>NZ_JAUSTJ010000004.1:0-2500 GCF_030812785.1 Sphingomonas kyeonggiensis | reverse complement strand
CCCACTGGAGGTCCGAACCGATTAACGTTGAAAAGTTACCGGATGAGTTGTGTTTAGGGGTGAAAGGCCAATCAAGCCGGGAAATAGCTGGTTCTCCGCGAAAACTATTGAGGTAGTGCCTCGGACGAACACCCTAGGGGGTAGAGCACTGGATGGATGCGGGGGTCGCGAGATCTACCAATTCTAACCAAACTCCGAATACCTAGGAGTGATATCCGGGAGACAGACGGCGGGTGCTAAGGTCCGTCGTCAAAAGGGAAACAGCCCTGACCTACAGCTAAGGTCCCCAAGTCACGTCTAAGTGGGAAAGCATGTGGGAATCCCAAAACAACCAGGAGGTTGGCTTAGAAGCAGCCATCCTTTAAAGAAAGCGTAACAGCTCACTGGTCTAAATAAGGGTTCCTGCGGCGAAGATGTAACGGGGCTCAAGACGTGCACCGAAGCTTAGGGTGTGGATTTATCCACGCGGTAGCGGAGCGTTCCGTAAGCCTGTGAAGCGATCTGGTAATGGGTCGTGGAGGTATCGGAAGTGCGAATGCAGACATGAGTAGCGATAAAAAGGGTGAGATGCCCTTTCGCCGAAAGACCAAGGGTTCCTGCGCAAGGCTAATCCGCGCAGGGTGAGCCGGCCCCTAAGACGAGCCCGAAGGGGGTAGTCGATGGGAACCACGTTAATATTCGTGGGCCTGGTGGTGTGTGACGGATGGCGTGTGTTGTATGCTCTTATCGGATTGAGCATGCTTCGAAGCTGTCCCGGGAAATAGCCCCACCGTATAGACCGTACCCGAAACCGACACAGGTGGTCAGGTAGAGTATACCAAGGCGCTTGAGAGAAGTGTCCTGAAGGAACTCGGCAAATTGCCTCCGTACCTTCGGAAGAAGGAGGCCCTCATTTTGCGCAAGCAGATTGAGGGGGCACAGGCCAGGGGGTAGCGACTGTTTAGCAAAAACACAGGGCTCTGCTAAGTCGGCTTCAAGACGACGTATAGGGTCTGACGCCTGCCCGGTGCCTGAAGGTTAAGTGGAGGGGTGCAAGCTCCGAAATGAAGCCCAGGTAAACGGCGGCCGTAACTATAACGGTCCTAAGGTAGCGAAATTCCTTGTCGGGTAAGTTCCGACCTGCACGAATGGCGTAACGACTTCCCCACTGTCTCCAGGACATGCTCAGCGAAATTGAATTCTCCGTGAAGATGCGGAGTACCCGCGGTTAGACGGAAAGACCCCGTGCACCTTTACTGCAGCTTCAGAGTGGCATTGGAAAATAACTGTGTAGCATAGGTGGGAGGCTTTGAAGCGTTGGCGCCAGCTGACGTGGAGCCATAGGTGAAATACCACCCTGTTGTTTTTTAATGTCTAACCTCGATCCATGAAACTGGATCAGGGACCCTCTGTGGCGGGTAGTTTGACTGGGGCGGTCGCCTCCTAAAGAGTAACGGAGGCGCGCGAAGGTTGGCTCAGGTCGGTTGGAAACCGACTGTTAGAGTGCAATGGCATAAGCCAGCCTGACTGCGAGACTGACAAGTCGAGCAGAGACGAAAGTCGGTCATAGTGATCCGGTGGTCCCTCGTGGAAGGGCCATCGCTCAACGGATAAAAGGTACGCCGGGGATAACAGGCTGATAACCCCCAAGAGCTCATATCGACGGGGTTGTTTGGCACCTCGATGTCGGCTCATCACATCCTGGGGCTGGAGCAGGTCCCAAGGGTTTGGCTGTTCGCCAATTAAAGTGGTACGTGAGCTGGGTTCAGAACGTCGCGAGACAGTTTGGTCCCTATCTGCCGTGGGCGTCGAAATTTGAGAGGAGTTGACCCTAGTACGAGAGGACCGGGTTGAACATACCTCTGGTGTACCTGTCGTCGTGCCAACGGCGCAGCAGGGTAGCTATGTATGGACGGGATAACCGCTGAAAGCATCTAAGCGGGAAGCCTCCCTCGAGATAAGATTTCTTAGGACGGTCGAAGACCACGACCTTGATAGGCCGGATGTGGAAGTACGGTAACGTATGGAGCTAACCGGTCCTAATTGTCCTATTCGCACTTGATGAGTCCCACCATCAACGACAGCCTTGGGTTGTCCTTGATTGGATGTTCATCAGCCTTGATTTTGCACGGTTTGAAAAACTTCCCGCCGCACCGGCTTCATTGCTTGGTGGCTATGGCGTCTGTGACCCACCCGATCCCATCCCGAACTCGGCCGTGAAACCAGACAGCGCCGATGGTACTATCGCTTAAGCGATGGAAGAGTAGGTCGTCGCCAGGCATTGAAGCCGGTGCGCGCAGGAAGAACCCATTCACTTTGTTTGTTGGCCTCAGGCGCCGGCGGTCGCATCCGCGACCTTGGCTACCGCGCCAATAGGCGCGGCGGCCAACCGGCCTTGCGGAAGGCTCCGCCTTCCGACACCTGATCCCAACTTCGTCGGTGGCGCGGGATGGAGCAGCCCGGTAGCTCGTCAGGCTCATAACCTGAAGGTCGTAGGTTCAAATCCTACTCCCGCAACCAA
>NZ_JAUSTJ010000003.1 GCF_030812785.1 Sphingomonas kyeonggiensis | reverse complement strand
GTTCCGTCAGGAGCACCGCGTCGGTGGAGTGGCTTCTATGCCCGACCTCCCCACCCGTCAACAGCCATTCGCAACTTTCTGTCTTTTTTTAGAAACCTAGTCGGAAAATCCATATATAACAGTATGTTCGCTATTTTTTGAAGGTCATCAAACTGTCGCTCAAGGCGCCGAATCGGCCGAATCAGAGGTCGAATCGGGGGTGAATCGGCGAATCCGGGATACGATTTCCGCCCATGAAACTGCGCAAGCACGCAGCTATCGGGGGTTTTCGCGCTATAAGGACGCGACATCGCGCCCTCCCGCTGCCCGGCCTTAGCCAAGCACGTCGGTCAGCAGCCTTTTCCAGTTGCCGCCCATGATCTTGTCGACCTCCCGCGGCCGGAACCCGTCCGCCTCCAGCGCCCGGGCGATCCGGGCCATGCGGTCGATCCGGTTGAGCGCGGGAATGACGACATGCTCGGGCGTCCAATCGAACCCCGGTACGCCCTGGCCCCGCAGCGCCCGCCACCATCCGAGATACTCCTTCACCCCTGCCCCATTGTCATTGTGGAGCTTCACCAGGTTCGCCTGACCGGCCATCGGGAAGTCATTGGCGACGCCGACCGCGTCGATCCCGCCAACCTGCACGACATGGCGGATCTGCGCGACATAGTCGGCAACGGTCGGCGGGTTCCGCCGGGTGAGCCAGAAGCTCATCATGAAGATGCCCATCACCCCGCCCCGCCGGGCAATGGCGCGGATGACCTCGTCGGGCGCGCAGCGCGGATGATCGACGATCGCCCGCACTGCGCCATGGCTGAGCGCGATCGGCGTCTTCGAGCGCTCCGCCGCCTCGAGCATCGTCGGCACCGAACCGTGCGAGACATCGGGCAGGATGCGCAGCCGGTTCATCTCGGCCAGCCCCTCGATGCCGAGCGGCGTAAGGCCGGTCTGCCGCGTCTCGAGCGCGCCGCCGGCGAACAGCGTGTCGTTATGATGGGTGAACTGCAGGACCCGCAGGCCCTTGCCGTGGAAATAGGCGAACCGCGACAGGTCGCGCTCGACCATCTCGGTAGACTGGAACTGGAGGAACACCGCGCACCCCGGCCGCGTCCCGATCTCGCTGCCCTTGCGCGCCAGATAGGCATAGGGCGACTTGCGCAGCCGCTCGACCGCCTTGTCGATCGCCGGATCATTGGCCGCGAAGTTGCGGCTGTAGCGCGGCACCCCGTCGGCTCCGCGGACCTCGATCAGGTCGGACACATCGGCGATCATCCCGCCCAGCCCGGCGCCTTGGATCTCGCGCATGTCCTCGGGCAGGAAGCTGAGGGAGTCGAAGAATAGCCGGCTAGGCCTGGGCTGCTTCGCCAGCGCCGGCGCCGCAAGCGTCGCGGCCAGTGCGCCCGCAACCGATCGTCTCGTCCACATCCCAGGTCCTTCCCGTCATACCTTCTGCCCGGCCGGGCACACATGCCCGCGATCCTGCCCGTTCCGCGCGGATTTGCCCGCAGAAAATGTTTCGCCGCCGCAAAGGAACCCTGTCTAGCAATACTCTACTAAATCAGTGGAAATTAACCGACATGCGTCCCCAGGGGCAGGCAAGAGCCCGGGCACGCACATCAAAAGGAGGAAAAATGGATCGGGTCCCCCATAATCGCCGTCGCTGGCTTCTCGCCGCAACCTCGCTGGCCGCCAGCTTCTCGTTCGCCGGCATCGCATCGGCGCAGGACACGCCGGCAGCCGCCCCACAGGATGCGCCGGCAGGCAGCGAGGACAATCCCATCGTCGTCACCGGATCGCGCATCGCCCGCGCCGACTTGGCCGCGACCGTGCCCGTCGCGGTGGTGAACAGCGAGGAAATCGCGCAGACCGGCGCCGCCAACATCCAGGACGTGCTCGCGGACCTGCCCGCGGTCGGCCAGAACATCAGCCGCACCTCGACCAACTTCGCCACCACCGGCAACGGCCAGGCATCGGTCAATCTGCGCAATCTCGGCTCGTCGCGCACGCTCGTGCTCGTCAATGGCCGGCGCTTCGTCGCGGGTATCCCCGGCACGTCGATCGTCGACCTCAACAACATCCCGACCGACCTGATCAAGCAGGTCGATGTCGTCACCGGCGGCGCCTCGGCGGTCTATGGCTCGGAAGCGATCGCGGGCGTCGTCAACTTCATCCTCGACGACGAGTTCCAGGGCCTGAGGCTGCACGCCCAGGCGGGCCTGTCCGACAAGGGCGATGCGGGGCGCCAGCTCGTCTCGGCGACCGCCGGTACCAGCTTCGCCGACGGACGCGGTCACATCGTGGTGGCGGGCAGCTATGACAAGGACAACGGCCTGCGCTCGCGCGACCGCGGCTTCTCCGCGACCGACAATCCCAACCGCAGCTCGTACAGCGCGCAGGGACTGTTCAGCCCGAACGGCAGCTTCGCTCCCGGCGCCGGCACGCTGACCTTCGACGCATATAACAATGTGAAGAACTATCAGAGTGCCAACATCGACGGCTACAACCGCAATGCCGATCGCTATCTGGGGCTTCCCGTCGAGCGCTATCTCGCCTCGAGCCTCGCCAAGTTCAGCTTCTCGCCGGCGGCGACGGTCTATGGCGAGTTCACCTATGCCAAGTCGAAGTCCAACAGCAGCCTGGAGCCGCAGGCGGTGGCCTCGACCGACCTCGTCTATGCGGACGGATCGGCGTTCGGCGGCATCCCGATCACCAATCCGCTGATCCCGACGGCGATCCGCGACGCGATGGTGAGCGCCGGGGTCACTGCCCTGCCCTTCCGTCGGCGCTCGAACGACATCTTCGACCGCAGCAATCGGAACGACCGCGAGACCTGGCGCGCGGTAGCCGGCGTGCGGGGCGAGCTTTCGCCGTCGCTGAACTACGACGTCTATTATACGCACGGCGAGACGCGCGACGTCACCCACTCGGGCACGGTCTATGGCCCGAACTATGCCAATGCGCTCAACGTGGTCGCCGGGCCCAATGGCCCGGTCTGCGCGATCAACGCCGATGCCAATCCCAACAACAACGACGCGGCCTGCGTGCCGCTCAACATCTTCGGCTTCAACACGGTCTCCGCCGCGGCGGCCGCCTATGTCACCCGGAACGGCGAGCAGAGCCGCTACGAGGCGCGGGTGAAGCAGGACGTGGTCTCGGCCACGCTGTCGGGCGACCTGTTCAAGCTGCCGGGTGGGCCCTTGGGCTTCGCGGTCGGCGGCGAATATCGCCACGAGAAGAGCACTGAGGATTTCGACGAGGCCACCAATCTCGGCCTGACGCTCGGCAACCAGCTCAGCGACACGCGCGGCGCATATAATGTGAAGGAAGGCTTCGTCGAAGTCAGCGCGCCGGTCCTCGCCGACCTGCCCTTCATCCACCGTCTGAGCTTCGAGGGCGCGGCGCGCTATGCCGATTACTCCACCGTCGGTGGGGTGTGGAGCTGGAAGGTCGGTGGCGAATGGGCGCCGGTGCGCGACCTGCGCTTCCGCGGCGTCTATTCCCGCGCCACCCGCGCGCCGAACATCTCGGAACTCTATTCGGCGCAGAACGAGACCTTCCCTGCGGTCGTCGATCCCTGCGACCAGCGCCGCGGCGCGGGCGACGGTGCCCCGATCTCGCTGACCAACCTGCCGGCCGCCTGCCTCGCCAATGCGGCGATCGCCAGCGCCGCCGGGGCGGGCGGGTTCGTCTATTCCACCGCGCAGATCCAGAACATCAACGGCTTCACCGGCGGCAACCCGAACCTGAAGCAGGAGACGGCCAAGACGCTGACGCTGGGCGGCGTGTTCGAGCCGCGCTTCCTGCGCGGCTTCAGCCTCACGGTCGACTATTATGATATCAAGGTCGAGAACGCGATCGGCATCATCGGCCAGCAGACCTCGCTCAACGAATGCATCAATGGCGGCGGCCAGGCGATCTTCTGCAACAACATCGTCCGCGACGCGACCGGGCATCTCGAGAGCGTCAACGCGATCAACCTCAACACCGGTTCGTTCCAAGTCTCGGGGATCGACACCCAGGCGCGCTATGCGGTGCGCTTCTCGGGCGAGGCGAAGCTCGACCTCAATGTCCGCTGGACGCATCTGCTGAAGCAGCAGCAAACCTCCTATCCGGGCGGCCCGACCCAGGACGAGCTGGGCCAGCTGGACTGCTATGCCTGTGGCCGCCTGGGCACGGGCTTCCGCGACAAGGTCAATGTCTCGGCGACCTTCGCCCTGCCGGGCGCCTCGCTCAACTGGCGGGCCAATTACCTGTCGTCGGTGGTGGACGATCTGACCGCGATCAATCCGATCCGCACCGGCGCCTTCTGGTATCACGACGCCCAGCTGCGCTTCAACGCGGGCGAGAAGAGCCGCTATTCCTTCTATCTCGGCGTCGACAACATCTTCGACAAGACGCCGCCGGTGTTCGGCGACACCAGCCTGGTCACCTTCCCGGGCACCCAGACCTCGGCCAACACCTACGACCTTTACGGCCGGCTGTTCTATGCGGGCGTGGATTTCCGTTTCTGACGGAAAAAAGCCCCGGGCGGCGAACCGCCCGGGGCCTGGCGAAATCGCCGGCCGGAATGCGCACCGGCCGGCGATCCACACGCCATGATCAGAATTCGGCGCTGAAGCCGAAGGTGAAGGTACGGCCGCTCGTCGTGTAGACGTCGGGGCGATAGGCATCCACGCTGTCGAACTGACGGATCGGCTCGTTCGTCAGGTTGATGCCCTCGGCGATCAGGCGGATGCCGGGGCGGATGTTCACATGCGCCTGGAAGTCGACATTGTTCGTGCCGCGGATGCCGCTGCCCGAATTGGTGATCGCGGTGCCGATGCCGGTCAGATACTCGCTGCGATAGGCATCCGAGACGCGCACGCCCCACAGCTTGTTCTCATAATAGAGCGTCGCGTTGAACGCCCATTTCGAGAGCGCGTCGAGTGGCAGGATGCGCGTGGCGCGGTTTGCCCCGGTGCCATAGATGGCGGTGCGCTCGCCATCGAACCAGGTGCCGTTGGCGACGACGCCGAGATGCTTCAGCGGACCGGGCAGGAAGGTGAAGTCGTGCTGGAACGCGACTTCGATGCCCTTGATCTTCGCACCGGGGCCGTTGACCGGCTGCGAGACGTCATAGGGCGTGCTGGCGTCCTGGCCCTGGATCAGCAGCGACAGCGGCAGGCCGGTCTGCCCATAGGGCATGGTCGTCGTCGCGGTGGTGATGAAGCTGTCCATGTTCTTGTAGAAGAAGCCCACCGACGCGAAGCCGTGCGCGTCCATGTACCATTCCACCGAACCTTCGACCGAAGTCGCCTTGTACGGCTTGAGGAACGGGTTGCCGAGGCTCAGCGAGCCGCCGTTCGGGCGCGTGGTGATCGAGCCGGCCGCAGCCAGGTCGCCTAGGCCCGGACGGTTGACGTTACGGCTCGCGCTGAGGCGCACGACCACGTCCTTGGCCACGTCCAGCGCGACATTCGCCGCCGGCAGCCAGCCGCTGCTGTTGGTCTCGATCGACACCGGCACGAAGCCCGCGCCGGTCGCGAGATGGCCCGACGAGGTCAGGTCGGTCGAGTAGTAGCGCAGGCCCGCATTGGCACGCAGCCGCATGCCGCCCACCATGGTGTCGAGATCGACCTGGGCGAAGCCGGCCCAGGTCTGCTCGTCGACCCGGTAATCGCTACCCGCCTGCAGGTTCGCCGCGGTCAGGTTCCGCTTGTCGCCGATCAGCGCATAGATGCCGTCGACGTTGCCGACGATGTACTGGAGCAGCGTGTCGACACCTACCGTGTTCTTCAGGTCGTTCGGGACGGTGGTGAGCGTCGGGGTGTTGTGGAACACCTTGTTCACCCAGGTATAGCCGCTGTTGATGAAGTGCTTGTACTCGCCGCCGGCCTTGAAGGTCAGCGCGTCGTTGAGCTTGTAGGCGGCGTCCAGCTTGCCATTGGCATAGCTGTTGGTGATCTTGTTCTCCTGCACGTCGAGGCGCTGGAGCTGCCAGTTGTTCGGATCGGTCAGGCTGATGCCATAGGTGTTGACCGGGATCGTCGGGCGCATGTCGAAGCTGAAGGCGGTGTTCTTCGCTTCCATGAACACCTTGTCGAACACCGGCTGGCCGAAGTCCGACTGCTCATAGCCGCCCAGCGCGTGGATGGTCAGATTCTCGGTCGGGTTCCACTCGGCATTGGCCACGCCCTGGTAGAAATCGGTGTGGTTCTTCACGATGTGGTGCTCGGAACGCAGGTCGATGCCGGTAAAGCTCGCCGCGCGCAGCGTGTTGGTGCCGTCGACCACCGCACTCTGGATGATCTGGGTGCCGTTGATCGTCGTGCCGGTCAGCGGGTTGGCGCCGGCGGTGGCGAGCGCATAATCGTCACGATAGTCCCACAGCCGCCCGTAGAGCAGGTCGACGTCGATCTTGAACTTGTCGCTGGGGCGATATTGCAGCGCGCCGGTGATGCCCAGGCGCTTGCGATCGGTGTACCAGCTCGAGGGCGACTGGGCGGTCGACTGCCACACGCCGTTCAGCAGCTTGGTGCGGGTATCGGCGTCGATGTTCGGACCGATGTTCGCCGCGGCGTACTTGGTCAGGCCCCAGCCCCAGTTGCGATAGCCATATTCGTTGCTGCGGATCTGGCTGTAGGCGACCGAGACCAGCGCGCCGAACGTGTCCGAATGGGTCGAGGCGAGCGCGACGATACGCGGGGTCACGCCGCTGGTGTTGGTGTTGGTCTGGCCCTTGGCCGAGACGACGAACTTCGAGCCGGCATAGTCGAACGGACGCGCAGTGGTCAGCTGCACGGTGCCGGCGATGCCGCCCTCGTCCTGCTCCGCCGCATAGGACTTCTGCACGGCGACGCGGTTGAACAGTTCCGAGGCGAACAGGCTGTAGTCGAACGAGCGCGAGCGGCTGACGCCACCCCGGTTGTCCATGCCTGATGCGGTGTTGCCCAGCACTTCCATGCCGTTGAGCTGGGTGCGGGTGAAGTCGGCGCCCAGGCCGCGCAGCGCGATCTGGCGGCCTTCGCCGCTATCGCGGGTGATGGTGATGCCGGGAACGCGCTGGAGCGATTCCGCCAGGTTCAGGTCGGGAAAGGCAGCGATATCGGTGGCGACGATGTCGTCCTCTGCACCGACTGCGCCGCGCTTGAGGCGCTGCGCCTCGGTCAGGCTCTGGCGAAAGCCGGTGACGACGATGTCGGTCGCCGGCTCCTCGGCCTGCTGCTCCTGGACATAGGCGGGTGCGGCCTCGGCCACCGCGACCGGACGCGGAGCCGTCGCCACCGTGGTCGGGCGCGGTGCCGGCGCCTTGGCTGCCGGCTTCAGCACCACGACGCTGCCGCGCATCGAGGCGACCAGGCTAGTGCCGCGCAGCAGCTGGTCGAGCGCCGCGCGGGTGGTCAGCGCGCCGCGCACCCCGGCGGTGCGGCGGCCGGCGACCGCCGACGGCGCGACCACGACCTGCAGGCCGGTGACGCGCGAGAATTCGGTGAGCGCGCCGCGCAGGTCGGACGCCGCGATATCGAACCGCATCGCCCCATTGGCCGCCGCCCCCGTCGGCTGGGCCTGCGCGATGGCCGGCGTCGCCAGCGCGATCGCCAGCGAGAACAGTGAAATCCCCTTGGTAGTCATGTCTTCCTCCGCTCCGGCGCGATTGCGCCTCCGAGCGGAAGACGGGTGCGCGGGGCCATCAGGACAAAAGAATTTTGTTGCAGTGCAGCGTCACTCGGATGACGGTTTTGCGTCACCCTCGCCGCCTGCGATCAGGCGCAGCTGGTCGCGTTCGCGGGCGACGCGGAAGCCATAGACTTCGCCCATCGCGCCGAGCAGCTCCTCGGCATCGTCGAGCTTGAACCGGCCGGAAAGCGGCAGGCGCGCCAGGCTCGGCGGCGGCGGCGCGATCAGCCGGCCGCCACGCCGGTTGAGCGCCTCGACCAGCTCGCCCAGCACCATGTCGTCGGTGTCGACCCAGGCCTGGCGCCAGTCCTGCTGGCGGGTGTCGAAGCGCACCGGCGGCACCACCGTCCCGCCCGAATAGCTCGAGCGCCAGCCGGCCGGCACGACCACCCCGTCCTTGCCGCCATCCGCTCCGCCGAAGCGCACCTTGCCGCGATAGACGGCGAGCTTCACCGAGCGCTGGCTGAGGTCGATCGAGAAGGCGGTGCCGAGCACCCGCGTCGTCGCCGCCCCCGCGCGCACCGTGAACGGGCGCTGCTCTTCATGCGCGATGTCGAAATAGGCCTCGCCCCGTTGCAGCGCGACCGAGCGCGAACGCCCGTCCATCGTCACGTCGATGCTGGTCGCCCCGTCGAGCTGGATCTTCGAGCCGTCGGCAAGCGCCACGGTGCGCTGCTCGCCGCGCTTGGTCTCGATATGCTGGACGACCGGCACCCCGGGCTCGAACAGGCCGCTCTGCCAGGTCCCGATGCCGACCGCGCCGACCAGCACCGCCGCGACGCCGGTGCCGAGCGCACGCCGGCGCCTGTCGCGCATCGCGCGGACCTCGTCGTCGGAAAGCCGGCCGATCGCGGCAACCGCGTTCAGCGCCTCGCCCAGCGCCGGATCGTCGAGCACCGCCTGGACGTCGCCCGCGGCTTGGGGCGGCCGCTCGGCAAGCACCGCATCGTCCTCGCGCATCGCCCAGTGCGCGGCTTCGCGCAACGCGGCGCGGCGGGTCATGCCCGGCCTCCCGCCGGCAGGCCACGACGTTCCAGCGCGTGGCGAAGATCGGCGAGCGCGCGGGTGCAATGCTTGTCCACCGCCGCCTGGGTCATGTCGAGATCCGCGGCGACCACCGCTCCGGGCACGCCGTCCAGCCGGCGCCTCATGAAGATCTCGCGGCGCAGCGGCGGCATCGCCTTCAGCGCCCGCACCAATATGTCGACCCGCTGGCGATAATCGAGCACCTCGTCGGCGCGCGGCTGCGGGCAGGCAATGTCCTCGGCCAGCTCGGCCGCAGGCGGCAAGGCGCGGAGCCGGCGAAAATGATCGTGGACCAGGTTGCGCGCCACCGCGAAGCAGAAGGCCCCGGCATCGGCGATGTGCCGCTTGCGGCGATAATCATAGAGCCGGACATAGGTTTCCTGGACGATGTCCTCGCCCTCCACCCCGTCGCGCATCCGCCCGGTGACGAAGCGGTGCAGCGCCTGGCGCAGCGCCATGTCCTCGGCAGCGCTTGCCCGCCGATCGGCCACCGCGGTCATCTCGTTCATGACGCGAACCTGCGCATCTTGCCGTCCCCGGACCCTGGATCGTTGCGATTCTCGGCACCCGCCTAGGCCGAGTCCGTGAAGCGCGGATGACACACTTCCCCCTTAAGCGACCGGCGACTCTATTTTGGGGAATGAGATGCGCGTCGTGCTGTTGTCGCTCGCACTGCTGGGCCTGACCGCGAGCGGGCCTGCGCCCGAGCGCCCGCAGTTCAGCATCGGGGCAATCGCCGACGCGCAATATGCCGAGGAAGCCGATAACGGCCAGCGGCTCTATCATACAGCCCCGGGCAAGCTCGCCGCCGCGGTCGCCGACTTCAATCGCCAGAAGCTCGATTTCGTCGTCCATCTCGGCGACTTCATCGACAAGGACTGGGCGAGCTTCGATGCGATGCTGCCGATCGTGAAGCGCTCGCGCCATCCCTGGCACTTCGCGCTCGGCAATCACGAATTCTCGATCCCCGATGCCTACAAGCCGCAGCTGCCCGCCAAGCTCGGCATGCCGGCGCGCTATTACAGCTTCGAGCGCAAGGGCTGGCTGTTCGTGGTGACCGACGGCAACGACCTGAGCAGCTATGGCTGGCCCGAGGGCAGCCCACAGCACAAGACGAGCATGGAGGCGCATGCCCGGCTCTATGCCGACAAGCCGCTCTGGGACGGTGGCATCGGCGACACCCAGCTCGCCTGGATCGACGCCCAGCTGGCCGGCGCGGACAAGCGCGGGCTCAAGGTCGCCCTGCTCTCCCATTTCCCGGTCTATCCCGAGAACCCGCACAATCTGTGGAACGCCGCGGCGGTGATGGCCGTGATCGAGCGCCACCCCTCGGCCAAGCTCTGGCTCGACGGGCATAATCATGACGGCAATTACGGCCGCCATGCCGGGGTGCATTATGTGAACCTGAAGGCGATGCTCGATACCGAGAGCACTTCCTATGCCCGGCTCGACTTCTTCCCCGACCGGATCGAGCTGCGTGGCACCGGCCGCCAGCAGGACATGGTCCTGCTGCTGCGCTGATCCCGATCCGTCGAGTCTCGCCGCCGCTGCGGCGCAATCCGGATAATGGCTGGCCACACGGCGATCGTACGGTCGCCGGCCGCTGCTCCGTGCCCGGCGCGCTCAATCTATTTTGATCATTGACATGAGCGAAAAAGAGCGAGATTGAATGATTGTGGAAAAAGTCGCCGGATGAGCGATCCCACCGGCGGAGGGCACAGCGCTCCGCGGAAATGAGAGTCCGAAGGACCAATTGGGGAGGGAATATGAACAGCGAGATTATCGAGCCGCGTGCGCGCGGATTCGCGAAGCAGGCAGGGCTCTCGATGCTGGCCCTCGCCACCATGCTGGCCGCGGCCGGCACGGCGCAGGCGCAACAGGCCACGCCGGCGGCGCCCGAGGCTGCCCAAGCGCCGTCCGATGCGCAGGCGGTGGAAGAAGAGATCATCGTCACCGGCACCTTGCTGCGCGGCGTCGCACCGACCGGCACCAATGTGATAGGCATCAACCGCGACACGATCACCGCGCGCGGCGTCACCTCGTCGAACGACCTGCTCGCCAAGATCCCACAGATCGGCAATTTCGGCACGGTGCCCACCGGCACGCCCTCGTTCGGCCTGCCGGTGATCCGCCCCAATATCCGCAACCTCGGCGCCTCGGGCGGCAGCACCACGCTGGTGCTGATCAACGGCCATCGCGGCGTCGGCGCGGGCATCCTGCAGACCACGGTCGATCCCTCGATCCTGCCGCCCGACATCCTCGAGCGCGTGGAGGTGGTGCCGGACGGTGGCTCGGCCATCTATGGCTCGGACGCGATCGGCGGCGTGGTCAACTTCATCACCCGCAAGCGCTTCGACGGCGTCTCGGCCAATCTGCGCTACGGCTTCGCCGACGACTATCACTCGGTCGACGGCAGCCTGACCGCCGGCAAGGACTGGGGCAGCGGATCGCTGTTCGTCGCCTATGCCTATGCGAAGCACGACGATATTCTCGGTATCGATCGCGACTATACCTCGGCCGACCGGCGCTCGAAGGGCGGCGGCGACTTCCGGGTCACCACCTGCGCGCCGGGCAACATCCAGATCGGCGCGACCAGCTATGCCCTGCCCGCCCGCACTGCCGGCACGGTCAACAAGTGCGACCAGAATGCCTATGCCAGCATCTTCCCGCGTGAGGAGCGGCACTCGGTCTTCGCGTCGCTGACCCAGCATCTCGACGGCGCGGTCACCTTCTCGGCCACCGCCTATTGGTCGCGCCGCGACACCACCAGCCGCGAGGCGCAGGGGATGCTCTCGGGCACGATCAGCCTGCTCAACCCCAATTTCCGCACCGTCGCCGGCGAATTGCAGCACAATGTGAGCATTTCCTTCGCCGATGTCTTCGGAAACAGCCTGACCAGCCACCAGCGTTTCGACTCCTATGGCGTGACGCCCGGCTTCTCCTTCGCGCTCGGCAAGGGCTGGCAGCTGCGCGCGGAGAGCAATTTCGGGCGGAGCCAGAACCTCGTCCGCCAGGCGGCGCTCGACACCACCACCGCGACGCTCGCGCTGGCCGGCCTGATCCCGGGCATGGCGCTCAACCCCTACAACCTCGCCGCCAGCAGCCCGGCCGCGCTCGCCGCGATCCGCAACTACGAGAATTACGGCGACGCCACCCAGGAACTGGCCGAGGGCCGGCTGATCCTCGACGGCAGCCTCGCGCATCTCGCCGGCGGGGACATCCGCCTCGCGGTCGGCGCGGAATATCATGCCGAGAACATCTCGTCGCGCATCTCGCAGGGCGCGGTGGGTGCCTTTGCCAACGTCAAGACCTCGCGCGCCTCGCGTGACGTCCGCTCGGCGTTCGGCGAGCTGCTGGTCCCGATCGTCGGCGCCGGCAATGGCAGCGCCGGCCTGCGCGGGCTGCAGCTCTCGGCCTCGGTCCGCTATGACGACTATAGCGACCAGGGCGGCACGACCAACCCGAAGATCGGGGTGAACTACAAGCCGTTCACCGACCTGACGATCCGCGGCAACTGGGGCACCTCGTTCCACGCGCCGAGCCTTGCCGACACCACCAACACCTCGGACTCGCGCGCGACGGTGCTGCCGTTCAGCCCGTTCCTGGCGCCGGGCGCGCTGCCCACCGATCCGCTGCGTTCAACCATCGTGCTGGCGGGCGGCAACCCGAACCTGAAGCCCGAGCGCGCCGATACCTGGTCCGCCGGGTTCGACTGGACGCCCAGGGCGGTGCCGGGGCTGGTGGCGAACCTCACTTACTATAATGTGAAGTTCAAGGAGGCGATCGGGCTCGCGCCCTTCCTGTCGCCGACGCTGTTCACCAATCCGAACTATGCCAGCTTCTACACGCTGAGCCCGACCCTGGCCCAGGCCCAGGCACGGGTGGGCAGCCTCGCCGTGGTCGGTGCCCCGAGCATCGCCAGCCTCTATGCCGGCCCGCTCGGCCCCTATGTGATCATCGACGCACGCCGCAACAATCTGGGCGCGGTCAACACCGACGGCCTCGACTTCAACCTGGCCTATACCCGCCTGACCGGGTTCGGCGCGATCAACGCCAGCATCGCGGGCACCTACACGCTCAACCGCAAGTCGCAGGCGGTCTCGGGCGGCGCCTTTGCCGACGACCTGAAGAACGGCGTCGGCCGCACCGCCTTCGTCGCCACCCTGGGCGGCAAGTCGGGCGGGTTCATCGCCTCGGCCTCGTACAACTACAAGGGCGGCTTCCCGATCCTCGGCGTGATGCCGCAGACCCGGGTGGGCGCGTTCCAGACGGTCGACGCCTTCCTCGCCTATGACCTGGGCACGCACGGCTTCCTCAAGAACGCGATGCTGACGCTGAACGTCGACAACATCTTCGATCGGGATCCGCCCTGGCTGAACAGCGCGGCCGCCTATACCAATGGCAGCACGCTGGGACGGCTCGTCACCTTCGGCATCCGGACCAAATTCTAAGGAAAGGGGTCCCCCAGGTGTCTTTCCCGTTATCCGCCCTGGCGATGCGTACTCCTTCGTCACGGCCAGTCCGTACCCTGTTGGTCTCGGGCGCCGCGGCCATGGCTCTTCTCACCGCCATGGCCGCCTGGGCGCAGGACGGCGTGCCCACCGGGCTCACGGTGGAATATGCCGACAATGCGCTCGGCATCGACGAGCCGGCGCCGCGCCTCGGCTGGCATTCGCCGGCGAAGCGCCAGGTGGCCTACCAGATCCGCGTCACCGCCGGGGACAAGCCGGTATGGGACAGCGGCAAGGTCGTCTCTTCCGACAACAGCCAGATCGCCTATGCCGGCCCCGCCCTGAAGGCCCGCACCCGCTACGCCTGGCAGGTCAGGACCTGGGACGCGGACGGACGCGAGAGCGGCTGGAGCGCACCCGCCTGGTGGGAAATGGGCCTGCTGGCCCCCGCCGACTGGTCGGGCAGGTGGATCGCCGGCCCGGCGCGCCGCGACCATGACTGGAGCGACGTCCGCTTCGAGAGCGACCTGACGCTCACGGGCAGTTCCGTCGACCTGCTCTTCCGCGCCCGCGCCGCCGGCAAGACCTATGGTGAGGCCTATGTCTGGACGCTTGCCGAGGAGAAGACCGGCCCGGTGCTGATCGCCCGCGTCCGCCATTATCCGGGCGGCAGCAGCTCGGGCGTGAAGACCACCGAGCTCAAGCGCGTGCCGCTCGCCGGTATCACGCTCAAGGGCGTGCGCCACAAGGTGACGATCACGGCCAAGGGATCGAGCATCGCCACCGCGATCGACGGCAGGCAGGTCGACCTGCTCACCGATACCAGCCAGCCGCACGGCACGATCGGCTTCTCCGCGCGCGAGGCCAGTGCCGCGACGATTCACGCGGTCAGCGTGACCGGCACCGGCAGCCCGGCCTTCGCCACGCGCTTCCCGGCAAACGACAACCCGTTCGTCGGCGGCACGGTCGAGGCCGACGGGCTCACCGTCGCCGCGGGCGTGCCCAATATCGACATCGTCTTGCCGATCGAAGCCCCCGCCCCGCTCGTCCGCAAGGCTTTCACCCTGCCGGCGAAGAAGATCGCCGCCGCCCGCCTCTATGTCGCCGGCGCCGGCTGGCTGCGCATGGTGCTGAACGGCGGCACCGTCGGCGAAAGCGCGATGGCGAGCGGCTTCACCGCGTACGACAAGCGCGTGCTCTACCAGAGCTACGACGTCACCACCCGCGTCCGCGCCGGGCAGAATGTCCTCGGCGCCGAGCTCGGCCGCGGCTGGTACGGCCTCACCGACCCCAACGAATGGTATTTCAACCAGGCGCCCTGGCACGGCGAGCCCGCGCTCAAGGCGCAGCTCGAAGTCACCTTCGCCGACGGCACACGCCAGACCATCGCCAGCGACAGGAGCTGGCAGACCCTCTCGGGCCCGACCCGCAACGATTCCGTCCATCGCGGCGAGCGCTACGACGCGCGGCTGCTCCCGGCGGGCTGGGACAAGGCCGGCTTCGCGCCCAAGGGCTGGACCGCCGCGCAAGCGGTCGAGGGTCCCAAGGGCGTGCTCCAGGCCGCCAATGTCGAGCCGATCGCCCCGGTCGATCAGATCGCGCCGGTCTCGCTCACCCAAATCAAGCCCGGCGTCTGGGTCTATGATTTCGGCCGCATCTTCTCGGGCTGGACCAGCCTGAACGTCACCGGCCCGCGCGGCGCCACTGTCTCGCTCGTCGCCAGCGAGCGGATCAACGATGCCGGCATGGTCGTCCCCGCCTCGGGCCTGATCGACGCGCAGTTGCAGACCGATCGCTACACGCTGGCGGGCAAGGGCCGCGAGCGCTGGGAGCCGAGCTTCGGCTATCGCGGCTTCCGCTATGTCGAGCTGCGCGGCTTCCCCGGCACGCCGACATTGGCGACGCTCACCGGCAAGGTCGCGCACAGCGCCGTCGCCCGCACCGGCAGCTTCACCAGCGCCAACAAGCTGCTCGAGGCGATAGACCAGGCGGCGATCCGCACGATCCTGAACAACATGCACGGCTATCAGACCGATACGCCGACCTATGAGAAGAATGGCTGGACCGGCGACGCCCAGGCCTCGGCCGGCGCCGCCGCGCGCAGCCTCGACATAGCCCGCGTCTGGACCAAGTGGCTGAACGACTATCCCGACGCCCAGGCGCCGAGCGGCGAATTGCCCGAGATCGTCCCAGCCACGCCCTGGTATGGCTATGAGGGAACGCCCGGCTGGTCGTTCGTCTGGGGGCCGTCGACGCCCTGGGACGTCGCCGCGATGATCCTGCCCTGGGAACTCTACCAGGTGCAGGGCGACACCCGCATCCTCGCGCGGATGCACGCGATGCAGAAGCGGCTGGTCGACTACACCGCCACCGTCTTCAAGGCGCCCGACTATCGCCACGACAAGGGCCTGAGCGAATGGAGCGCCCCCGGCCCGCTCGACATCTTCGCCACCAGCAATGGCGGGATCGACGCGATCACCACCGCCTATTTCTTCCATGAGGCCGATCTGCTCGCCAAGTCCTCGGCGGTGATCGGCAACCATGCCGATGCGGAGCGCTACGCCGCGCTCGCCGCCGATATCCGCCGCGCCTATAATGTCCGCTACTGGGACGGCGCGAACGGCTGGTACCGCACGCTCGACGACAAGGGGGCGACCAAGGGCCCCACCCAGTCGCAGAACATCCTGCCGCTCGCCTTCGGCATGGCGCCCGACGGCCAGGCGCAGAAGGTCGCCGATACGCTGGCCAAGGACGTGGAGGCACGCGGCCTGCGCGCCGGCGTGTTCGGCACGCGCTACCTGCTCGATCTGCTCAGCGACTATGGCCATGCCGATATCGCCTATCGGCTGGCGACGCGCACCGACGAGCCGAGCTGGGGCTTCTGGCTGACCAGCGGCAACGGCACGCTGTTCGAGTCCTGGGGCCTCAATGCCCGCTCGCGCGACCATCATTATTTCGGCTCGATCGCCGACTGGATGCGCCAGCGCCTCGCCGGGCTGCGCCCCGGTGCGCCGGGCTATCGCCAGGTGCTAGTCCGCCCCGAGATTCCGCAGGGGCTGGCTTCGGCGGCTGCGACGATGGCGACGCCGCAAGGCGAAGCCAAGGCCGGCTGGACAGTCGAGAATGGCCGCCTGACGCTCAGCGCCACCGTGCCGATGAACGCCAGTGGCGAGATCTGGGTGCCCAATCGCTTCGGCGCGCTCGAAGCCGTCCCCACGGGCGCCACCCTGCTCCGCACGACCGATGCCGCGACCATCTACACCACTGGCCCCGGCAGCTTCACCTTCGTCACCAAGGGCAATCGATGAAATCCTCCCTGATCGCCCTCTCCCTGCTCCTCGCCGGCACCGCGCAGGCACAGCAAGTCCGTGCGCCCGCCGGCACGCTGAACGGCGCCACCGCATCGGGCGTCACCAGCTTCAAGGGCATTCCTTATGCCGCCGCGCCGGTCGGCCCGCTGCGCTGGCATGCGCCGCTGCCCGCGCCGGCCTGGACCGGCACGCGCGACGCCACCGGCTATGGCAATGACTGCGTCCAGGCGCGCATGCCGGGTGACCTCGCCAACACGACGCTGCCGATGTCCGAGGACTGCCTGTTCCTCAACGTCTGGACCCCGCAGCCGCGCGCCGGGGCGAAGCTGGCGGTGATGGTCTATATCCATGGCGGCGGCTTCTCGACCGGATCGGGCAGCTCGGCGATCCTCGACGGCACCCGGCTCGCGGCGCGCGGCGTCGTGGTCGTCACGCTGAACTATCGTCTCGGCCGCTTCGGCTTCTTCGCGCATCCCGCACTGAGCAAGGAGGCCGGCACCGGCGCCAATGGCAATTGGGGCCTGATGGACCAGATCGCCGCGCTGCAATGGGTCAAGCGCAACATCGCGTCCTTCGGCGGCGATCCCGCCAATGTCACGATCTTCGGCGAGTCCGCCGGCGGGGAATCGGTCAACCGGCTGATGGTCTCGCCCGCCGCCAAGGGGCTGTTCGCCAAGGCGATCGCTGCCTCGGGCGGTGGCCGTGACGGCTGGCCCGATATTGCCACGGGTGAAGCCAAGGGCCTGGCCTTTGCGAAGAGCGCGGGCGCCGACGACCTTGCCGCGCTGCGTGCGCTGCCGGCCGACAAGGTCCAAGGCGGCATCGGCCTGCTCAATCCGGACGAAGCCAAATATTCGGGTCCGATGGCCGATGGCCGGATCGTCACCGGCGACACCGACACGCTGCTCGCCGCCGGCAAGGCGCGCGGCATCCGCATGGTGATCGGTTCGAACAGCGACGAGCTCGGCTTCATCCCCGCGCCCTTCCTCAAGGGCTTCGTCGCCAAGGCGACCGAGAAGCTCGGTGCCGCCGCCGATAATGTGCGCGCCGCCTATGGCTCGGCCGAAGCCTATGACCGGCACATCCCGAGCGACTTCACCTTCACCGAGCCTGCCTTCTCGCTCGTCCGGCGCCAAGTGGCGAACGCGCCGACCTGGCTCTATCGCTTCGGCTATGTCGCCGAGGCGAAGCGCGCCACGCTGGCCGGTGCCTCGCACGCCACAGACGTGCCCTATCAGTTCGACAATCTCGCCGCCGCCGGCGGCACGCCGACGCCCGCCGACATGGCAGCAGCCAAGCTGGTCGCCGATCACTGGGTCCGTTTCGCCAGGACCGGCGACCCCGGCTGGCCGCGCTTTGGGACGGACGGCCAGATGCTAGTGATTAGCAATAACGGCGCTGCGCCCGCCCCTGCCGGCACGCCCGAGATCAAGGCGATCGCCACCGCGCGCGACGCGGCCAAGAAGAAATGAGGAAGTCCATGCGTAGCCTCTTGCGGATCCTGGCGCTGCTCGCGCTGTTCACCGGCAGCGTCACCGCCCATGCCCAGGAAGTGATCCGGCTGTGGCCGAACGGCGCGCCGGGGTCGATGGGCCCGATGGCGGCGGAGACCACCGCCGACAAGAAGCCGTACGGGGTCATCACCCGCAACGTCTCCGAGTCGACGCTCACCGTGTTCCGGCCCGATCCGAAGATCGCCAACGGCACCGCGGTGATCATCGCGCCGGGCGGCGGCTTCCACCTGCTCTCGATCGGCAATGAAGGCGACGGCGTCGCCAAATGGCTGAACAGCATGGGCATCACCGCCTTCGTGCTGCGCTACCGCCTGCTGCCGACCGGCGATGATTTCGGCATGGTGCTGATCCGACGCCTGATGAACTTCAAGTCGCTTGAGGCGGCGATCGTGCCGCTGCGCCCGCTCGCCACCGCCGATGGCGAGGAAGCGATGCGCTATGTCCGCGCCAATGCAGGCAAGTTCGGGGTGAAACAGGACCGCGTCGGCATGATGGGCTTCTCCGCCGGCGGCGCGGTGACGATGTGGACCGTGCTCGGCGCCAAGCCCGCCAGCCGCCCGGACTTTATCGTCGCCATGTATCCCGGCCTGGTCGGCGATCCGCTGGCCGTGCCCGCCAGGGCCCCGCCGCTGCTCGCCATGGTCGCCGAGGACGATCCGATCGTCCGTCCCGAGGCGGGCCGGCTGGTCGATGCCTGGAAGGCGGCAGGCGCCGATGCGACGCTGGTGATCTTCCCCAAGGGCGGTCACGGCTTCGGCATCACCAAGAGCGGCAAGGCATCGGACGCCTGGCCAGAGCATGCGCAGAAGTGGTTCCAGGCCAAGGGGTTGCTCAACAAATGAACCGGATAGCCCATCTCGGCGCGCTCGGCGCCGTCGCCACCGCGCTGCTCGTCTCGGGCACCAGCCCCGAGCCGGTCGCCGCCTTTGCTCCCGCCGATCCGGTGGCCGACAGCTGCACCGCGCTCACCGGCCTCGCGCTGGCCGACGGCAAGGTCGTCAAGGCCGAGCAGGTCGCCAAGGGCGGCATGGTCAACACCAAGGAGGGCACGCCCGGCCTGCCCGCCCAGGCCGGCTTCTGCCGCGTCTATGCCGAGCTGAGCCCGACGCCGCGCTCAAAGATCAAGGTCGAGGTGTGGCTGCCCCTAGCCGGCGCGTGGAACGGCAAGCTGCTCGGCGCGGGCAATGGCGGCTATGGCGGCTCGATGCTGCTGCCGCAGCTCACCATGCAGGGCGCGCTGGCCAAGGGCTATGCCACGGTCGGCACCGACATGGGCCATGTCGGCACCGCCGATACCGACGGCAAATGGGCGCTGAACGAGCCCGATCGCATCATCGATTTCGGCCACCGCGCCAATCACCTCGCCTCGGGCGTCGGCAAGGCCGTCATCAACGCCTATTACGGCAGCGCCCCCAAGGCGGCCTATTTCCAGGGGTGCTCGGACGGCGGCCGCGAGGCGCTGATGGAGGCGCAGCGCTACCCGGACGACTATGACGCGATTATCGCGGGCGCCCCGGCCAATGCCTGGACCCGGCTGATGACCGCCTTCATGGCCGACGACCGCGCCGTCTTCGCCCGGCCCGAAAGCGCAATCCCCAACGCCAAGCTCAAGCTGCTCCAGGACGCCGCACTCGCCCAGTGCGATGCGAAGGACGGGGTGAAGGACGGCGTGCTCGACGATCCGCGCCAGTGCGGCTTCGATCCCGGCACACTCCAGTGCAAGGCCGGCGATGGCCCCTCCTGCCTCACCGCACCGCAGGTCACCGCCGCCCGCGCGCTCTATCGCGGCCCCGTCGACGCCAGGGGCCGCAGCTTCTTCCCCGGCACCATGCCCGGTGCCGAGGGCGTGCCCGGCACCTGGGACACCTGGCTGACCGGTTCCAAGGCGCAGCATGGCATCTTCGCCGGCGAGTTCTTCCGCTACATGGTCCATTCGAACCCGGACTGGCAGAACGCCTCGTTCGACCTCACCCGCGACTATCAGGCCGCCCGCCGCCTCGCCCCGGTGCTCGACAGCGACAATCCGGACATCACCCCGTTCCTCAAGCGCGGCGGCAAGCTGATCCTCTATCATGGCTGGAACGACGCCGCGATCGCGCCCGGCAACACGATCGACTATTATCAGGCGGTCCAGAAGCGCGTCGGCGCGGCCGCCAGGGACTCGGTCCGCCTGTTCATGGTCCCCGGCATGTCGCACTGCCTCGCCGGCCCCGGTCCCAATGTGATCGACGCGCTCGGCACGCTCGACAAATGGCGCCAGGGCGGCCCGGCGCCCGAGACGATGATCGCCACCAAGTACGACAACGACCTGTTCGGCTATCTCGGCTTCCCGGCCAAGCCGGTCCGCACCCGCCCCTTGTGCGCCTTCCCCAAGGTCGCGCGCTGGACCGGCAAGGGCTCGACCGACGACGCCGCCAACTTCACCTGCGTCGCCCCGCGATGACTGCCCTCAGCCTGGTCAAAGGCGCCACCGCGCCACCGCTGATCGAGCATACGATCGGTGAGGCGCTGGCACGCGCCGCCGCTCGCTGGGGCGAGCGCGAGGCCTTGGTCTCGGTCGAGCAGGACATACGCTGGACCTTCGCCGAGCTGCTGGAAAAGGCCGACGCCCTTGCCGCCGGCCTGCTTGCGCTCGGGCTCGAACCCGGCGAGCGGATCGGCATCTGGGCGCCCAATTGCGTCGAATGGACGCTCACCCAGTTCGCCGCCGCGCGCGCCGGGCTGATCCTGGTGACGATCAACCCCGCCTATCGCACCAGCGAGGCGGCGTTCACCATGGCCAAGGTCAGCCTCGCCGCGCTCGTGTTCGTGGATCGCTTCAAGACCAGCGACTATGCCGCGATGGTCGCCGAGATCGCCCCCGATCTCCCGGCGCTGCGCCACATCCTCTGCATCGGTGCCGCCACCCAGCCCGGCTGGATCGCATTCGACCAGGTCGCCGGCCATGCCGACGCTGCCAGCCGCCACATGCTCGCAGCGATCGGCCCCGAGCTGCGCGCCACCGACGCGATCAACATCCAGTTCACCAGCGGCACCACCGGCCAGCCCAAGGGCGCGACGCTCAGCCACCGCAACATCCTCAACAACGGCTATTTCGTCGGCCTCGCCCAGCGCCTGGAGCCCGGCGACCGCATCTGCGTGCCCGTCCCGCTCTACCATTGCTTCGGCATGGTGATGGGCAATCTCGCCAGCCTCACCCACGGCGCGACGATGGTCTACCCCGCCGCCGGCTTCGATCCCGGCGCGACCCTCGCCGCCATCGAGCGCGAGCGCTGCACCTCGCTCTACGGCGTGCCGACCATGTTCATCGCCGTCCTCGCCCACCCGGAGTTCGACCGCTTCGACCTCGCTTCGCTGCGCACCGGCGCGATGGCCGGCGCGGTCTGCCCCGAGCCGCTGATGCGCGCGGTGATCGGCCGGCTGCATATGCCCCAGGTCACCATCGCCTATGGCATGACGGAGACCAGCCCGGTCAGCTTCCAGACCGTGGCGGACGATCCTTTCGAGCGCCGCATCGGATCGATCGGCCGGGTCCAGCCGCACCTCGAATGCAAGATCGTCGATGAGGACGGCCAGGTCGTCCCCGCCGGCACCCCGGGCGAGCTCTGCACCCGCGGCTATTCGGTGATGCTCGGCTATTGGGACGAGCCGGAAAAGACCGCCGCGGTGATCGATAGCGAAGGCTGGATGCACTCGGGCGACCTCGCGGTGATCGACGATGCCGGCTATGGCAATATCGTCGGCCGGCTGAAGGACATGGTGATCCGCGGCGGCGAGAACATCTATCCGCGCGAGATCGAGGAGTTCCTCTACCGCCATCCCGCGGTCGAGGACGTCGCGGTGGTCGGCGTGCCCGACGCGCGGATGGGCGAGGAACTCTGCGTCTGGATTCGCCTGCGCGCCGGCTCGACCGGTGACGAGGAGGAGGTCCGCGCCTTCTGCCGGGGCCGCATCGCCCATTACAAGGTGCCGCGATACGTCCGCTTCGTCGACGCCTTCCCCACCACCGTGACCGGCAAGGTCCAGAAATTTCTGATCCGCGAGGCGATGATCGCCGAGCTGGGTCTCGCAACCACAAGCCAAGGATGAGGAACATGAACAAGCTGCTGATCGCCGCCCTGCTCGCGCTGCCGGGCACCGCACTGGCCCAGACCGCCCCGGCCCCCGCGCCCGCCGCGACGCCGGCCCCCGCCCCGAAATTCACCCTCGACACGCCGATCCAGGAGATCGTCGCCGATGCCCAGGGCAAGGCGGTGATCGACAAGAACCTGCCCGGCATGATCGGCCTGCCGCAATACGACATGTTCAAGGGGCTGAGCCTCAACCAGCTCAAGGCCTATTCCGACGGCAAGCTCACCGACGAGATCCTCGCCAAGACCGCCACCGATCTCGCCGCCATCAAATAATGAGCAGGTCGCATATCCTTGCCTGCGTCGCCGCAGCGGCGTTGATTGCGAGTGCACCCGCGCTCGCACAGGCCCAGAATGACCGCATGACCTATCGTGAGAAGCGCGCGCCGCTGGAGAAGCGGGTCGATGACCTGATGGGCCGGCTGACGCTGGAGGAGAAGGTCTCGCTGCTCGCCGGCGAGAGTTCGATGACGCTCCAGTCGATCCCACGCCTCGGCATCCCCGGCATCAAGGTGACCGACGGGCCCACCGGCGTCCGCTCGCCCGAAGGCAAGCCCGCCACCGTCTTCCCGGTCGGCGTCGCCCTCGCCGCCACCTGGAACCCGGACCTGGCGAAAGCCGTCGGCGCCGCGATCGCCGAGGAGGCGCGCGGCTATGGCGCCGCGGTGCTGCTCGCGCCGACGGTGAACATCGTCCGCACCCCACGCTGGGGCCGCAATTTCGAGACCTATTCGGAAGACCCGCTGCTCGCCGGCGAGCTCGGGCTCGGCTATGTCGCGGGCGTCCAGGGCAAGGGCATCGGCGTCTCGATCAAGCATTTCGCCGCGAACAACCACGAGACCAACCGTTTCTTCGTGGACTCGATCGTCGACGAGCGGACGCTGCGCGAGATCTACCTCCCGGCCTTCGAGATGGTGGTGAAGCAGGCCGATCCCTGGTCGGTCATGGCCTCGTACAACAAGGTCAACGGCACCTATGCCAGCGAGAACCCCTGGCTGCTGACCGACCTGCTCAAGAAGGAATGGGGATACCGGGGCTTCGTCGTCTCCGATTGGGGTGCGACCCACAGCACCGCCGCGGCGGTCAATGCCGGGCTCGACCTCGAGATGCCCGGCCCCGCCCAGCATTTCGGCGCCAAGCTGCTCGCCGCGGTGCAGGCCGGCGAGGTCAGCAAGGCGCAGCTCGACGACAATGCCCGGCGCATCGTCCGGCTGATCGTCCGCAGCGGCGCGCTCGACGGCCCCTTGCCCAAGGGCGAGATCGGCGGCGAGCGTCACCGCGCCACTGCCCAGACGGCGGCCGAAGAGGCGATCGTCCTGCTCAAGAATGCCGGCGTGCTGCCGCTCAAGCCGGGTATCAGGACGCTCGCCGTGATCGGCCCCAACGCCGCCATCGCCCGCATCCAGGGCGGCGGCAGCTCGGCCGTGACGCCGTTCGACAAGCTGGTCACCCCGCTCGAGGCGATCCGCGCGGCGCTGCCCGGCGTCGAAGTGGTCTACGAAAAGGGCGTCGACAGCGAAGAGACCCCGCCCACCGGCGATCCCGCGCTGTTCAGCCCCTCGGCCGACAGCAAGGAGACCGGGCTCCAGGCGGACTATTTCGCCAATGCCGACTTCAGCGGCACGCCGGTGAAGAGCCAGCGCGCCACCGATTTCACCAAGCGGATCAGCGCCAACATCGCGAGCGCCAAGGTGATCGGCTATGCGGCGATGCGCTGGTCGGGCGTGCTGCGCGCGCCGGCCACCGGCACCTATGAGTTCAGCATCCGCGGCACCGGCACCGGCGTGCTGGCGCTCGACGGCAAGACGATCCTCGACAAGGCGACCCCGGCCAAGGCCGACAATCGCGACGTGATCGGCTTCCCGGTCCCGCAGCGCACCGTCTCGGTCCAGCTGGAGGGCGGGAAACTCTATCCGATCCGGCTCGACTATGTGACCGGCCAGACGCCCTATGAGGCGCTCAAGTTCGGCGTGCGCACGCCCCGGCCCGATTTCGATGCCGCCATCGCCGCGGCGAAGCGCGCCGATGCCGCGATCGTCATCGCCGGCTCCTCGTCGCTGACCGAGGGCGAAGGCTATGACCGCGCGAATTTCGATCTGCCCGGCGACCAGGACAAGCTGATCTCCGCGGTTGCCGCGGCCAATCCCTCCACCGTGGTGGTGGTCAATGCCGGTGCGGCGATGACCATGCCCTGGGCCGGGCAAGTCCCCGGCATCCTCGACATGTGGCTGCCCGGCCAGGAAGGCGCCGCGGCGCTGGCCGGCATCCTCACCGGCAAGGTCAATCCCTCGGGCAAGCTGCCCGTCACCTTCCCGGCGAAGAGCAGCGACGATCCGACGGTGCTGACCGAGATGAAGGCCAAGTACAGCGACGGGCTGCTGGTCGGCTATCGCGGCTATGAGGCGCGGGGGGTCACCCCGCTCTTCGCCTTCGGCCATGGCCTGTCCTACACCAGCTTCACCTATGCCGGGCTCGCCGCCCCGGCCAGCGTCGCGCCGGGCGCTCCGCTGAAGGTCAGGCTTTCGGTGCGCAACACCGGCAAGCGGACCGGCAAGGAAGTCGTCCAGCTCTATGTCGCCCGCGCCGATCGCACGGCGGACGAGCCGATCAAGCAGCTCGCCGGCTTTGCCAAGGTCGCGCTCAAGCCGGGCGAGAGCCGGGTGGTGGAGATCGCGGTGAACCCCCGCGCCTTCGGCTATTGGGACACGGCAAGCCACCATTGGATCGCGCGTGCCGGCGCCTATCAGCTGCTGGCCGGCGCGGCCTCGGACGATATCCGGCTGAAGCAGGACATCCGCGTCACCGCGACCAAGCCGATCGAATAGGGATAACCCACCAACTCCGTCACCCCGGCCTTGTGCCGGGGTCCACCGGGAGGCGAGTCATGGACAGGCAGCTCCAGACCGGCACTTGCGGCTTGGTGGCCCCCGGCACAGGACCGGGGTGACGGCTATTTTCATCGGTACCCTGCCCCTCTTCTTTCCCCGGCGAAGGCCGGGGCCCAGCCTTGAACGTCACGCGCCTTGGCGCGTCTTCGCCGCGCACTCCTTAGTCTGGGCCCCGGCCTTCGCCGGGGAAAGTGAGTCGCTCGGGGAAAGCCAGTTCCTCGGGGAACCACATTGCAATGTAGGATTTCGCCTGCTGGGCTGACGCGGTCAGGGCGCATGCCCCGACCGCTCTTTGACCTGTAGGAAAGATAGGATCCCGTTCGCGCAATTCCGTTGCGCGGCACGCATGGCGCAGCCGCCACTAGTACGAACTTAGTGAACTTCCACCGCCGGGAACCCGGCTTTGGCGTGTACTTCGTGGACTTTGCCGAGTCGCCGGAAACCCGCCTGTAGGAACGGCCTAGCCCGCCGCGGCCTCCAGCACCGGCACCAAGTCCGTGGCCGAGCGGCTCGCCCGCCCGACCAGCAGCCCATCGACTTCGGGCAGCGCCAGCAGCGCCTCGGCATTGCCGCCATCGACCGCGCCGCCATAGAGCAGCCGCGCCGTACCCGCCTCGGCCCGCAGCATCTCGAAGATCCGGGCGAGGTGCGTTTCGTCGGGCACCGCGTCCCCACCGATGCACCAGACGGGCTCATAGGCGATGGCCGCCCGCGACCAGTCGAGCTCGGGCGGCAGCGACGCGCGCAACTGCGCCGCCACCAGCGCCCGCGCATCGGCCGAGCGTTCGCTCTCGCCGACGCAGATCACCACCGACAGCCCGGCCGCCTGCGCCGAGCGTGCCTTGGCCGCAACGCTCAGCCCGTCCTCGCGCGTCTCGCTATGTCCGGCCAGCGTGACCGTCGCCCCGGCATCGCGCAGCATCGCCGCGGAGACGCCGCCGGTATGCGCGCCCTCGGCGGCCGGGTGGCAATCCTGCCCGCCGATCGCCAAGGCCCGCATCTGCCGCGCCGCGCGCTCGACCAGCGTCGCCGGCAGCATCAGCCCCGCCTCGACGCCGAGCTCCGCCACCGCCGCGTCGATCCGTGCGATCTCGGCCAGGTCGGCGCCCAGCCCGTGCAGCTTCCAGTTGCCCAGGATCAGCGGGCGCCTCGCCATGCTCATGCCGCGAGGTAGTTGCCGACGCCGATCACCACTGTGGAGAGCAGCAGCGCGCCGATGCCGAGCCAGACCAGCGATTTGGTGCCCAGCTTGACCCCCGCCCACTCCTTGAGCGCGAAGCCCCAGAGCGTCGAGAACAGGATGATGCTCGCCATGTGCAGCGTCCAGGAGGAGAAGCCGTACTTCCCCATCTGGCTCTCGCCCATCGTGTAGAAGAAGAACTGGAAGTACCACAAAGTGCCGCCCAGCGCAGCCAGCGCATAGTTGCGCAGCAGCGGCGGCTTCTCGCTGGTGCCGGCCCCGGCAAGCTGCGGCGCCGAGCGGTTCTTGAGGATCAGCCAGCCGCACCACAGGAAATTGGTGGTGAAGCCGCCGAGCAGCACGACGCACAGCACCGGCAGCCCCTGCCATAGCGGGTCGGTCCCCGCCGCGACGGTGGCGGCGCGGATTGGCGCCCCGGCGTCGAGCCCCCAGGCGAAGCAGCCCGACATCACGCCGGAGAAGACCGCGATGGCGAGGCCCTTGGGCAGGTTGAACTCGCTGACGCTCTGCTGTGCCGTCGCGCCGGCCATCTCGCACTCCTTGCGTCGCCCGGCCGCGGCGACGACCAGGATGCCGGCGAGCGTGATCAGGATGCCGACAAAGGTCATCTGTCCGCTCAGCGTGCCGGCGAGCTCGCCCAGCGTGCCGCGGAAGATCGGCGGCCCCATCGTGCCGATCACCGTGGTAAGGCCGAGCGCCACCGCCATACCGAGCGACAGGCCGAGATAGCGCATGGTCAGCCCGAAGGTGAGCCCGCCAAAGCCCCACATCGCGCCCCAGAACCAGCACCAGAGCAGGGTCGATTGCGGGGTGCGGGTCAGCACGCCGAGCAGGTCGTGCGTCTGGATCGAGGCGAACAGCCAGGGCGCGATCAGCCAGGAGAAGACCCCGCCGACCAGCCAGAATATCTCCCAGGACCAGCCCCGGATGCGGCGGTACGGTACATAGAAGCTGGCGGAGGAAAGCCCGCCAAGCCAATGAAACAATACGCCTATCAGCGGATTTCCGCCCATCTTATTCCCCTCCCGCGAGTATCTTCTCGTTGATCTGTTCGACCCGCGTCACGCCGGTCAGCCCCATCGCGACGCGCATCTCGGCCTCGAGCAGGCGCAACACATGCGCCACCCCGGCCTCGCCTGCCCCGGCGAGCGCCCAGGCCCAGGCCCGGCCGAGCAGCACGCCCTTCGCCCCCAGTGCGAGCATCCGCACCACGTCGAGCCCCGAGCGGATCCCGCCGTCCGCCATCAGGGTCAGCCGGTCTCCGACCGCATCGGCGATCGCCGGCAGCGCCCGGGCGGTGGACGGCACCCCGTCGAGCTGACGCCCGCCATGGTTGGAGACGATCACCCCGTCCACACCCCGCGCCGCCGCTTCGCGGGCATCCTCGGCGTCGAGCACGCCCTTGAGCACGATCGGCCCCTTCCAGTGCTGGCGGATGAAATCCAGGTCGTCCCAGCGGATCGCCGGGTCGAAATTGTCGCGCATCCAGGCGAAGAAGTCGTTGAGCCCAGTCTTGCCCTTCAGCACCGGCGCGACATTGCCGAGATGGTGCGGCCGGCCCCACAGCCCGACGTCCCAGGCCCAGCGCGGATGCGTCGCCGCCTGGCCGAGCCGGCGCAGCGATCCGCCCAGCCCCGGCGCCCCAGCCAGGCCCGAACGATAGTCGCGGTAGCGCGTGCCCGGCACCGGCATATCGACAGTGAAGACCAGCACCGGGCAACGGGCAGCGCCCGCCTGCTGCATCAGGTCGATCATGAAGCCGCGGTCGCGGATCATGTAGAGCTGGAACCAGGGCGGCGTCGCCACCGCACCCGCCACTTCGCTGAGCGGGCAGGCCGAGACGGTCGACAAGGTGAACGGCACCCCCGCCGCCTCCGCGGCCCGCGCCGCCTGCACCTCCCCGCGCCGCGCATTGAGCCCCGCCAGTCCCACCGGCCCCAGCGCCATCGGCATCGCCAGCCTCTGGCCGAACAGCGTCGTGGACAGGTCGATGTCGGAGATGTCGCGCAGCACCCGCTGGCGCAGCGCCACCGCCTCCAGGTCGGCGACGTTCCGGCCGAGCGTCACCTCGGCGTACGAGCCGCCATCGATATAGTCGAACAGGAAGCGCGGCAGCCGCCGCCGCGCCAGTTCGCGATAGTCCAGGATCGATGCCGCCTTCATGCTGCCTCGCTGCTGCCCGCTACCAGGGCGCGCCAGCGTGCGGCGTAGCCGGCCAGATCGCAATCGAGCGGCTGCACCTGGACCAGCTCCGAAGGCGGCGCGAGTGCCGGATCGGTCAGCCGCAGCGCGCCATAGGACACGTCGTTATGCTGGTTCGAGACGAGCACGCGCAGGTCGGGCCGCAGCGTGGCAAGCGTGCGGACAAACGCCTGCGCCTCGCCGAACCGGCCCTCGACCAGCACCCGCTCCTTCGTGCCGATCAGCTCGAGCGAGGCATCGGCGACCATCGCGGCATAGAGGCACACCGCCGCGCGCAGTTCGATCGACTCGCCCGGCCGGTTGATCCAGCGCGTCGCCCCGCCGGGGAACGGCCCCACGCCCGAGGTCAGCGTCGGCAACACCATCGCCCCCGCCGCGACCACGCCGGGCAGCGCCGCGATGATCGCCGGCTGGTCCGGATTGATGTCCACCCGCCTTGTGTCGATGCCCGTCAACAGCTCGATCTCGCGCCCGCCCATGAAGCGGGCGGAGGGGATCGGGGTGCCGTGCACGTCGACATTGACCAGGCAGTCCCGCGCCTCGGGCAGCCCCGCCAGGTCGACCCGCGCGCCCTTGCCCGGCGTCCGCATCGCGACGAACCAGGTGCCGGTCGACAGCACCGTCGCCTCGCCGTCGGCGATCTCGGCAAAGCCCCGCGCCGCCAGCAGCGCCGCGTTCGAATCATGCAGCCCGCAATGCACCGCGACGTCGCCGGGCAGCCCGGTCCGCGCCGCCCATTCGGCGCGGATCGTCCCGATCGCCTCGCCCGCATGCCGCAGCGGCGCCAGCCGCGCCGCCCAGCCGCGCCGCTCCGCCAGCGCCGAAGGCCTGCCCGAGGCCGGGCACCAGAGATCGCTATGGCAGCCCAGGCTGGTCACCTCGGATGCCGCCACGCCCGAAAAGCACCAGGCCCAATATTGCGGCCAGGGCAGGATCGTCGCGTCGCCGCTCAGCAGCCAGGGATCGAGCATGTCGAGATAATGGAGCTGCAGGCCCAGGTTGAGCCCGTCGGGCAGCGCGGGCGAGCCGGTGCGCGCGAACGGATCGCGCTGGTTCAGATAGGCGGCGACGCAGTCCGCGGGGATCGCCTGCTCGTAATCGAGCGGCGGTGCCGCCAGCGCCCCGTTCCGCACGATCGCCGCCGCCGCGCCGTGGCCGACGGGGATGATTCGCGCCACCCGGCCGAATCGGGCGAACTCGCGCAGCACCTCCACCGCCCAGGCCTCGATCCCCGCCGCATCGAGCACACGGACCTCCGCCTCGCCGATCGTCGCCGATATCGGCGCATTGGGGCGCGTCCGCCGCGCGATCATCGCGCCCGATTCGTCCCAGAGGCTGAGCTTCGACAAGGTCTTACCCAGATCGAGCACAACGCTCAGCCCATCACCCAATGCTGCCTCCCCTTATTTGTTATGATTGATATTTAGCGAAGTTGATTGTATCTGGCTAGATACCTTGATAGACAGACTTCGCGCCGAACCGGGCGCTGGGGGAGAGTGATTCCGGATGCTTGATGACGAGACAAGGGTGCGCGCTGCAGCCTCTGCCATCCCGTTCGCCGTGCCGCGTAACCGCTGGTCCGATGCCGAAGCCGCGGGCATGTCGCCCGAGGGCCTGCTGCTCTACCGTTCGAACCTGCTCGGATCGGACCTGACCGTCACCAATTTCGGCGGCGGCAACACCTCGGCCAAGATCGAGATGGCCGATCCGCTCACCGGCGCGCCTGTGAGCGTGCTGTGGGTGAAGGGCTCGGGCGGCGATATCGGCTCGATGAAGCTCGACGGCTTCGCCACACTCTACATGGACAAGCTGCTCGCGCTCGAGAGCCGCTATCGCGGCGTCGCGTTCGAGGACGAGATGGTCGGCTATCTGCCGCACTGCACGTTCAACCTGAACGCGCGCGCCGCGTCGATCGACACGCCGCTGCATGGCTACCTCCTCTATGCGCATGTCGACCATGTCCACCCGGATTCGATCATCGCGCTGGCCGCATCGAGCGCCGGCAAGGCGGCCACGGACGAGATCTGGGGCGGCGCGATCGGCTGGCTGCCGTGGAAGCGCCCGGGCTTCGAGCTGGGCCTCCAGCTCCGCAAGCTTGCCGCCGAGCAGCCGGGCCTGCGCGGCGTGATGCTCGAAGGGCACGGCATCATCTGCTGGGCCGAGAGTTCGAAGGCCTGCTACGACAACACGATCGCGCTGATCGCCGACGCGGCGGAGTATCTCAACGCGCGCCTCGCCCAGGGCCCGGCTTTCGGCGGCGAGAGCGTCAGACCCCTGCCCGCCGGCGAACGCGCTGCTGCCGTCGCCAAGCTCATGCCGAAGCTGCGCGGCCTGATGGTCGGCGCGCGCGGCAAGATCGGCCATTTCTCCGACGATGCCGAAACGCTCGAGTTCATCGGCAGCCGGGATTTCGCGCGGCTCGTGCCGATCGGCACCTCCTGCCCCGATCATTTCCTGCGCACCAAGATCGCTCCCCTGCCGCTCGATCCCGCCCGGATCGAGGACGAAGCCTATCTGGCCGATGCGCTGGAGGCCTATCGCCAGGGTTATGCGGCCTATTACCAGCGCTGCGTCGAGCCCGGCGATCCGGCGATGCGCGATCCCAATCCGGTGGTCGTGCTGATCCCCGGCATCGGCCGCATCACCTTCGCCGCGGACAAGACCACGGCGCGGCTCGCCGGCGAATTCTATGGCAACGCGATCAACGTGATGCGCGGTGCCGAGGCGATCGGCGACTATGTCGGCCTGCCCGAGAAGGAAGCGTACGGCATCGAATATTGGGCGCTCGAGGAAGCCAAGCTCCAGCGCATGCCCAAGCCGAAGCCGCTGGTCGGCCGCATCGCGCTGGTCAGCGGCGGTGCCGGCGGGATCGGCGCAGCAACGGTCCGCCGCCTGCTCCAGGACGGCGCCTGCGTGATGCTGGTGGACAGAGATAGCGACGGTGCCGAGCGCGTCCGCGCCGAAATGGCCCAGGCCTTTGGCAACGACGTCGTCCGCGCCGCGACCTGCGACGTCACCGACGAAGCCCAGGTCGCAGCCGCGTTCGAAGCGTGCGCCCGCGAGTTCGGCGGGCTCGATATCCTCGTCGCCAATGCCGGCATCGCCTCCTCGGCCTCCCTGGAGGAAACCAGCGTCGAGCTGTGGCGCCGCAATTACGACGTGCTGACCGAGGGTTATTTCCTCAGCGCCCGCGCCGCCTTCCCGCTGATGCGCGCGGTCGGCGGCGGCTCGATCGTGTTCATCGGGTCGAAGAACGCGCTGGCGGCGGCGGTCAACGCCTCCGCCTATGCCTCGGCCAAGGCCGCGTCGCTCCACCTCGCCCGCTGCCTGGCGCTGGAAGGCGCCCCGCACGGCATCCGCGTCAACACGGTCAATCCGGACGCGGTGATCAAGGGCTCGCGGATCTGGGACGGCGATTGGCGCAAGGAGCGCGCCGGGGCGCACGGCATCGATCCGGGATCGGCGCTGGAAGAGCATTACCGCAACCGCTCGCTGCTCAAGCGCGACGTGCTGCCCGAGGATATCGCGGAGGCGGTGCACTTCTTCGCGTCCGAAGCCTCTTCCAAATCGACGGGCAACATCGTCAATGTGGATGCCGGGAACGCGCAGGCGTTCACGCGATAAAATAGAAAAGAGGGTGCAATGGCGAAGGAACTGCCGCTTTCGGTCGATCAGATCGAGAGCCACAATGCGGCGCGCGTGGAAGCGCTGCACGACGAATATGACAGCCTGGGCCGTGCGCTCGCCCGCCGCGGGATCGATATCGATGCGGTAAAGGCCCGCGTCGCCGATTTCTCGGTCGCGGTGCCCAGCTGGGGCGCCGGCCGGGGCGGCACCCGTTTCGCCAAGTTCCCGATCCCAGGCGAGCCCACCAGCATCCACGAGAAGCTGGCCGATTGCGCGGTGATCCACCAGCTTTCCACCGTCACGCCGCGCGTCAGCCCGCATTTCCCCTGGGACAAGGTCAGCGACTATGCGGCGCTGCGCGAGGAGGCGGCATCGCAGGGTCTCGGCTTCGACGCGGTCAACTCGAACACCTTCCAGGACCAGCCGGGGCAGAAGCTGAGCTACCGCGACGGCAGCCTTTCGGCCGGGGACGCGGGTGTGCGCGCCCAGGCGGTCGAGCATAATATCGAGTGCATCGAGATCGGCCGCCAGCTCGGCTCCAGCGCGCTCACCGTCTGGGTGGGCGACGGCACCAACTTCCCCGGCCAGCAGGATCTTGCCCGCTCGCTCGACCGCTATCTGGAAGCGGCGACGCAGGTCTATGCCGCGCTGCCGGGCGACTGGCGCATGCTGCTCGAGCACAAGATGTTCGAACCGGCCTTCTACTCCACCGTGATCTCGGACTGGGGCTCCTCGATCCTCGCCGCGCAGGAGCTCGGCCCCAAGGCGCAGTGCCTCGTCGATCTCGGCCACCACGCGCCCAATGTGAACATCGAGCAGATCGTTGCCCGCCTCCACCGCTTCGGCAAGCTGGGCGGCTTCCACTTCAACGACAGCAAGTATGGCGACGACGATCTCGACAGCGGATCGATCAACCCGCACCAGCTCTTCCTCGTCTTCAACGAACTGATCGAGGCCGAGTTGAATCCGCGGGACGGATTCGATCCGGCGTACATGATCGACCAGTCGCACAACGTCACCGATCCGATCGAGAGCATGATCTCGTCCGCGGAAGCCATTGCGGGCGCCTTCGCCAAGGCGAGCCTGGTCGATCGCGAGGCGCTGGCCGCGGCGCAGGCGGCGAACGACACGATGCTGGCGTTCCTCACCCTGCGAAAGGCCTATCGCACCGACGTGACGCCGATCCTCGCCATGGCGCGGATGGAAGCGGGCGGCGCAATCGATGCGATCATCGCTTACAGGGAAAGCGGCTGGCGGGCGCGCAAGGCGCAGGAACGCACCATAGTGGGGTTAGGCGCTGGCATCGTTTGAGCGGAAAAGATTGATTTCGGCGGATTTGCCCGGCACAAGGCCTCAGAAATATTGGGGCCTCAACGCAAATGCATGTCGAAGAGCGCGATAGCCTGATCCTCGATCTGATCGGGAAAACGGGCTTCGTGTCGTTCAAGAGCCTGGAGGCGAGCATCTCGGCCTCGCCCGCCACGCTGCGCCGCGATCTCGACCGCCTCGAGGGCAAGGGCGTGATCCAGCGCGTGCGCGGCGGCGCGCGGCTGGTGGACGACGAGGCGGGCGAGCGCGGCGACGTCCAGTCGCTGGCCGGCGTGCCCTTCCACGAGAATATCGACCGCAACCGCAAGCAGAAGGAAGCGATCGGCCGTGCCGCCGCCGCGCTCTGCCAGCCGGGCGAGTCGATCATCATCGATGGCGGATCGACCACGCTGCAGATGTGCCGCCATTTGGCCGGGCTGAACCTTCAGGTGCTCACCAACTCGCTGCACGTGGTGAGCGCGCTGCTGCCCCAGCCGGGCACGCGCATCGCAGTGCCCGGGGGATCGGTGTTCCGCGAGCAGAACATCATCCTGGGCATCGGCGGCGAGGAATGCATGCCGCGCGTCCACGCCCCCCGCCTGTTCATGGGCGCGGCGTTCGTCGGCGCGCAGGGCGTGATGCAGGCCGATGTCGTGCTCGCCGCCGCCGAGCGCCAGATGATCGACCGCGCCGAATGGGTGGCGCTGCTGGTCGACAGCTCGAAGTTCGCCGCCCCTTCGGGCTCGGTGGTCTGCGGGTTGGACGAACTCGACGTGATCGTGACCGATCCGGACATCAGCGATGCCCATGTCCGGATGATCGAGGCTGCCGGGGTGAAGCTGATCATCGCCTGAGCGATGGGATCAGCCCCCTAGATCTTCATGCTGTACAGCGTGTGGTGGGTGAGGATGAACAGCGTCCGCCCGTCCGCACCGCCCAGAATCAGCTGCAGCGGCCGCTCGGGCACGTCGATGCGGCGCAGCGGCTTGCCCGCCGGATCGTAGACGAACACCTGGCCATTCGCGACATAGAGGTTGCCCGCGGCATCGCGCGCCACGCTCTCGCCGCCACGATCGGCGACGATCCTGAGGTCGGTGACCGTCCCGCCGGCGCCGACCAGCCCGCTATAGGTGCGGTTCTCGGAGCCATTGGTCAGGAACACCCGCTCGCCCGGCTTCGCAGTGACCAGCGCATAGGCGTCGAGCGTATCCGACCAGCGCCAGCCCTGGTGATCGTCCGGCCCCTGGTTCCAGACTCGGAAGGCCGGGAGGACCAGCGAACTGTCGGGCGAGACATATTCACGCGGCTTGGGCGTGCCCATCGCGCGGGTGAAGAAGTCCGCGATCGGCGGGAATTGATAGGTCTTCGGATCGATCCGGTCGGCGAACTCGCCATTGGCCCACATATTGCCGGGCAGCGCGGTCAGCGCACCGGCCCGGTCCTGCACCGGCGACGGCGCGATCACCTTCACGTCCGAAGGCGCGGCAGGATCGATGCTGTAGACGCTGGCGTCATGCCCGGCCGAGGACAGCACCATCAGCCGGCCCGAACGGTCGACCGCCACGCTGACCGGGTCGAGCGGCGCATCGGCGAGCACCGACAGGCCTTCCTTCTCCGACCAGCCATGGATGCGCTGGAACTGGCGGTCGACGAAATAGAGCTTGCCCTTGGCGTCCACCGCTGCGCCGGCGATCGAGTAGAAGCCGTCGGCCAGCTTCTCGACCCCCGGCGTCACCGGCACCTGCGCCTTGGCCGTCGCCACCGCGCCGACGTCGAGCCGGGCGAACTCGCGCTCGCGCACCTCGAGCCCGCCGGTCATGTCCTTGATCGCATTCTCGAACGGATATTTGCTGGCACGCACATAGGTGCCGCAGCCCTTGTCGTCGCAGCTGGCAAAGGCGCTTTCGGCGTTCACATGGACGTTGCGGAAATGGATGTCGCTGGAGTTGTAGAGCCGCACCGCCACGTCCATCGGCTTGGCCGAGCGGGTGACGCGGTAGCCGTGATAATTGGCGAACAGGATGTTGCGCGAGTTGCGAAACTCGGTCGACACCGCGTTGACGCCGTCGCGCACTTCCTGCTCGGTCTGCGGCGCGTGGAACTCCCAATTCTCGACCCGGTCGAGCACGATTTCGGTCCGGTAGTGATGCTCGGCCGAGAGCTCATAGACATAGCCGGGCGTCTTGGTGTCCGAGACGTAGAAGCCCGCCGAGGCCAGGGTGTTGGGCGACCAGACCGCGGCGAAGGTGCCGCCACCGCCATCGGTGACCCAGATGCTCGGATGCTGGCCGTCGAAGCGGGCGCGCGGATCGCCGAAGCCGATCGGGCTTCCCTTTGTAAGCAGCGTGCCGCCGCCGCCCTGGATCTTCACGTCGTTGACCATCGAGGCCTCGCCGGCCCGCCACAGCAGCGCGGTGGCGCGCGGGTTCACCCCGCCGGTCCACAGGCCGAGCCCGGAGACGATCGCATTGCCGCCCTTCGCGCTCTCGATCAGCGCCTTGGCGCTGCCCACGCCGGCATAGGCGGGCGTCGAGTCGGGCAGATAGAGATGGGTGAGGCTCGGGTGCAGCGAGATGATCACCGTGTCCGGCCGCAGCCTGAGCGAGTCGGTCACCCGGTAGCGGCCGAGCGGCAGATAGAGCACGCGGTGCGTGTCGATCGCGCGCTGGAGCGCGGCGGTGTCGTCGGTCTCGTCGTCGCCCTTCACGCCCAGATCGCGGACATTGGCCCATTCGCTCACCGGCGGCAGCGCCGCGATGGCAGGCTTGCGCCGGGCCGGGAGCTTCGACAGCGGGGCGATCGAGACGTCGGTGGCGAAGGCGCCGATCTCTCCGACTGCGCCGAGCTTGAGGCCGTGCGAGAAATCGGTGACGCGATACTGGCGCCCCTGCCCCGCCACCGTCTTGCCGCTGTCGCGGAAGCGGGCGAACACCGGCGTGTTCTGCGCCAGCGCATTCATGAAGCCGACCTGGGTGAAGACGCTGTCCTCGTTCGAGATCAGCACGCCCGCGTTCGAGACATTCTCGAAGCGGACATCCTTGCCCCAGAGCGAGTCCGAATAGCCCTTGTCGATCTCGATCCCCACCGGCACGTCGCGGATCGCGACGTTGACCAGGGTCAGGTCGACCTCATGCTCGCGGATCGCGGCATCGCGCTGCCCGCTGAACTCGCTGTCGATCAGGGTGAACTGCCAGGCGGGCGAGGTCTTCTCGGTCAGGATGCCGTAGCGCCCGCCATAGAAGCGCAGGTCCTCGCACTCGTTGCCGGCCTGGTAGATCCCCGCCAGCCCAGAGCCGAGATGGAAGTCCATGTGGCGCAGGAAGCCGTGCTGGGCGACGCGGAAGCGCACCGCGACGGCGCCCGAATTGCCCTTGCCGATCTCGAAATCGACATTGGCCATCGCCGAATAGAAGGTGCTCGATGTCGCGTCATAGATGTTCGGGTTGGTCGGCACGCTGGTGGGCGGCGGCACCGGCACCTTGCCGACGCGGTACTGGTCCTCGCCGGTGAAGGAGACCATCGCCGCGACGCCGGCGCCATAGCCCGGCGTGTCGTCGCCCAGCACGATCACCGGACGCGTCGCGCCGACGCCGAACACGCGCACCGCAGAGCGCACGAAGATCGTCCGGCTGATCCGATAGCGGCCCGAGGGCAGGAAGACGAGGCCGCCCTGCCCGCCCTTGGCCGCAGCATCGATCGCCTGCTGGATCGCCTCGCTGTCGTCCGCGCGGCCGTCGCCGACGCCCTTGACGGTGATCGCGCGCGGATCGTTGGGCTGGGTCAGATAGACCGAAGTCGATCCGGCAAAGGCAGGAAGCGGGCACAGCAACAGGGCCGCGCAAAGCAGGCGATAGGCCGTCATCATGGCTCTCCGGAAAACGGGCTGGACGAACGTCGGTAAGGCCCGGGCGATGCCGGGCCGGGAAAATCAGGCCTGGCGGAGTGCCAGGCTCTGGGCCGCGATCGCGACCTGGGTGCGGTTGCGCACGTTGAGCTTGCGCATCAGCGCGGTCATATGCGCCTTCACCGTCGCCTCGGCGATGCCGAGCTCATAGGCGATCTGCTTGTTGAGCTGCCCCGAATGCACGCCCTGCATCACCTTGAGCTGAGTCGGCGTGAGATGCACGGGCCTGCCCGCGCCATCCATGAGATGGGGCATCGCGGCGGAGACTGCCGCTTTCTGGCTCGCTTCCTGAACGGTCACCTTCATCGATCCTCTCCCCGAGGCGCATGGTGTCATGCTTGCGGACCGGCGCTTCCGCCCGATCCCGTCCCCGTTCCGTTTTGCCGGAATCGGTTGGACAGATTTTAATATGTTCCGCATTTGGTAGCGGTAGCAAGCCTTTTTCGTTGCCGAATTGGAAAAATCTGTCGTACAACTCTGTCCGTTCAACGCGCTTGCAAGAAAAAGCCGAGGACTTCCGGGGAGGACAACGATGTCAGGATTCGCGTTCGACTGCGCCCAGGGGATCGCCGAATGAACGGCGAGGACATCCGGCTGGTCATTGCCGCCATCGCCGGCATCGTGCTTGCGATCCTGCTGATCGTCCGCTGGCGGCTCCATCCCTTTATCGGCCTGCTCGTCGGCGCCTTCGCGGTCGGCCTGTTCGCCGGTCTGCCGCTCGGCGACACCGCCAAGGCGGTGCAGAAGGGCGTGGGCGACATCGTCGGCGGCACCGGCCTGGTGGTGGCACTGGGCCTGTCGCTCGGCGCGATGCTCCACCTCTCCGGCGCAGCGGCCTCGCTCGCCACCGGCGCGCTGCGGCTGACCGGGCCCAAGGCGGCGCCCTGGGCCACGCTCGGCATCGCCATCATCATCGGCCTGCCGTTGTTCTTCGAGACCGGGCTGGTGCTGCTGCTGCCGATCGTCGTCGCCGCCGCCAAGGCGATGCCCGACAATGGCGATCCCGACGGCACCAAGCTGCGCCTGATCATGCCCGCGCTTGCCGGCCTGGGCGTGGTCCATGCGCTGGTGCCGCCGCATCCGGGCCCGCTGCTCGCGGTCGAGGCGCTCAACGCCAGCCTGGGCCTGACCATGCTCTACGGCGTGATCATCGCCATCCCCATCGCGATCCTGGCCGGGCCGGTGCTCGCGAAGTTCGTCACCCCCGGCGTCAAGCTCACCGAACCGGTGCTGAGCGATCCGGTGCACGACCTGCAGCCGCCGCACCGCGCGGTCTCGCTGTTCATCGTGCTGCTACCGATCGTGCTGATCGCCACCGGCGAACTCGCCAAGCTGGTGCCGGCGCTGGCCAGTTCACCCCTGCTTGCCGCGGCCGCCAATCCGGTGCTCGCGCTGCTCATCACCAACCTGCTCGCCTTGCCCCTGCTGTTCGGCCGACGGCTGAGCGAGGAAGGCATCCAGGACGCGATCTGGTTCGAGACGATGGGCGCGGCCGGCGCGATCCTGCTCGCCATCGGCGCGGGCGGCGCGCTGAAGCAGGTGCTGGTCACCGCCGGGCTTTCGGACCTGCTGGCGCGGCTGGTGATGATGTACTCGATCTCGCCTTTGCTGCTCGGCTGGCTGGTCGCGGTGGGCATCCGCCTGGCGGCCGGATCGGCGACGGTGGCGACGATCACCGCGGTCGGCATCATGCCGGGCGTGGTCGCCGCCTCGGGCGCCTCGCCAGAGCTGGTCGTGCTGGCGATCGGCGCGGGATCGGTGTTCTTCAGCCATGTCAACGATCCCGGCTTCTGGCTGGTAAAGGGCTATATGGGCACGACGACGGCGGACACGTTCCGCACCTGGTCGCTGCTCGAGACGGTGATCTCAGTGGCCGGTCTGGCCATGGTGCTGGGCCTCAGCTACCTTGTCTGAGACGCGCCCCGGAGAAAATCGAGGCGCGAAGAAGAGAGGCGCCGTGCAGGAGGGCAGGCTCGCCGATCGCGCCTATACGGCGATCGTCGGGATCATCAACGAGGACGATCTGGTGGCCGGCGACCGGCTGCCGTCCGAGGCGCGGCTGGCCGAGCTGTTCGGCATGTCGCGGACGATCGTGCGCGAGGCGCTGGTGCGGCTCGCCGCCGACGGGATCACCGAGGCGCGGCGCGGCGCCGGCTCCTATGTGAAGCGCCGCCCCTCCGCCCGGCTTGGCTCGCACGTGCCGATGGACGGGCTGGCGGCGACGCTCGGCACCTATGAGGTGCGCTTCGTGCTGGAAGCGGAGGCGGCGCGGCTGGCGGCGCAGCGCCGCTCGCAGGAGCAGATGGACGAGATCGACGCGGCGCTGGAGGCACTGCGCACCGCCCTGCTCTCCTCGGCGCCGGCGCATGACGAGGACTGGCGGCTTCACCGCGCGATCGCCGAGGCGACGGGCAACAGCGCGTTCATCTCGACCTTCGACCATCTCCAGCACGACGTGATGGGGATATTGCGCGCCGGCGTCGACATCTCGCGCTCGCGCCCGCCCGAAGTGATCGGATCGATGATGGACGAGCATGACGCGATCGTCGATGCGATCCGGGCCCAGGACGGCGACGGCGCCGCGCTGGCGATGCGCTGGCATCTGTCGCAAGGGCGCAAGCGGCTGATGCCTTAGGTCCTTACCACCATCCCGAGACCCTTACCGTCATCCCCGCCCCAAACCGTCGCCCCGCCACGCCGACCCCAATCCGTCATCCCGGCGAAAGCCGGGATCTCAGGCGATGGCGCGGGACGGAGCCGCACGAGATCCCGGCTTTCGCCGGGATGACGGCCATTGATAGATTCCGCTTGACAATATGAACCAAATAGGTTACATACCTCACCATCCTTCGTACCAGGCCAGCACGAAGGACAGAAGGCCGGCGATTGCACGTGGCAGCGTCGGAGGACCGGTGGCGGAATCGTTCGGCAGCGTAAGTCGAAGCTTCGCCAGATGACCGTAGAGCCCCTCGCCTTAAAAACACCCCTGGCTTCTCTTCAGGCTGCAATACAGGGGGAGGCACGCCGCGGATAACAAGTCTCGACGCGACACACATATCTACGAACACCAATGCCAAAGCGTCGTCGAGCCCGAGCGTCACGAGAAGAAGAACGCGCCGGTCCTTTCCTTCTGCCCAGCCCCGGGTGCCAAAGGCACGCCGGGCCATAAGCGCATCCGGATGACGGCAAATGGATGCGCCGGGATGACGGATTAAACGCCCGCTTCCACCCCAGCCCAGGCGAGCACCTCGCCGCACAGTTCCTCCACCGGCCGATAGCAGTGCAGCGCGATCGCGCGCTCGTCGGCGCCGGGACGCTCGAGCGTGGCGAACTGGCTGTCGAGCAGGCTGGGCGCCATGTAGTGCCCGGCCCGCGCGGCCAGGCGCGGCGCGATCTCCTCGCGATCGCCTTCCAGCAGGACGAAGGCGATGGGCACGCCGGCGGCCGCCTCCAGCCGTTCGCGATAGCTGCGCTTGAGCGCCGAGCAGGCGGCGACCGCGATGCCCTGCGCGCGCACCGCCGCGCCGATCGCCGCGCCCAGCCTGTCGAGCCAGGGCCAGCGGTCCGCATCGTCGAGCGGCTGGCCGCTGCGCATCTTGGCGACGCTCTCGGGCGCATGGAAATCGTCGCCCTCGAACGCGGGCGCGGTCAGATGCGCGGCGAGGTGCGCGACCAGCGTCGACTTGCCGCAGCCGCTGACGCCCATCACGACGATGGCAAAGGACGGCACTCCGGTCATTTTTCGCTGCGCTTCCACAAACTTCCCCGACTTCGGTTGGGCAAGCTAATGTTCGCCGGCGGCGGCTTTGACCATTGCGACCTTTGTCGCGGTCGCGCGGGTGCCCCCGCATGCGTATCCGCGTGCTATCGTGTGAGTATAAAAAGGGGACAGGGCATGGACGGCAGGATGCGGATCGCGGGGTTTGTGGTGGTCGCGGCGATGCAGGTCGCGAGCGCCGAGGCCCAGACTGCTCGCTCGGTCTCGGTCTTCGCCACTGCCCCGGCCGATCCCGCCGCCGTCACGGTCAAGGCAAAGGGCGACGGCGTGGCCGATGACAGCGCGGCGATCCAGGCGGCGATCGACGCGGCGGCGGCCAGGCCCGGCGGCGGCATCGTCTTCCTGCCCGCGGGCCGGCACCGCATCACCCGGACGATCTACATGTGGCCGGGAGTCCGGCTGTTCGGGGTGGGCAAGACCCGGCCGGTCTTCGTCCTGGGCGCCAACACGCCGGGCTTCCAGCGGGGCGTGGGCAGCATGATATTCTTCACCGGCAACCAGCCCAACGGCAAGGCGCCCGGGCCCGGCGGATCGCCGCTGCGCGGCCGAGTGCCGGTGCCCCCGCCGACCAGCGTGCCGTTCAATCCCGATATCGCCGACGCCAATTCGGGGACCTTCTATTCCTCGATGGCGAATGTCGATTTCGAGATCGGCGCGGGCAACCCGGCGGCGACCGGCGTGCGCTTCCACACCGCGCAGCACGCCTATCTCGCCCATATCGACTTCCACCTGGGCTCCGGCCTGGCCGGCATCTACCAGGTCGGCAATCTCGGCATGAACCTGCGCTTCTTCGGCGGGCGCTACGGCATCCTGGCCGAGAAGACCTCGCCCGCCTGGCAGTACACCTTGCTCGATTCCACCTTCGAGGGGCAGCGCGACGCCGCGATCCGCGAGCATGAGGCGGGATTGACCTTGGTCAACACGGTGTTCCGCGACACCCCTGTCGGGATCGAAATCGACAAGGGCTATGGCGACTGGCTGTGGGGCAAGGACGTGCGCTTCGAGAATGTCGCCAAGGCCGGCGTGATCATCAGCAATGAAGGCAATGCCTATACCCAGATCGGCTTCGACAATGCGGTGGCGACCGGGACCCCGGTGTTCGCCCGCTTCCGCGACAGCGGCAAGACCGTCGCCGGCCCCGCCCCGCGTTACCGGGTCAAGGAATTCACCTATGGCCTCACCCTCGCCGGGCTCGGCCAGCCAGGCAGCTTCGCGACCCGCATGGACGCCGCGCCGATCGGCGCCCTGCCCCGCCGCCGCGACGCCGCGATCCGCGCCTTCCCCGCCGTATCGGCCTGGGCCAATGTCCGGTCGCTCGGCGCCAAGGGGGACGACAAGACCGACGACACCGCCGCGATCCAGAAGGCGATCGACACCAACCGTGTCGTCTATTTCCCCACCGGCTTCTACAAGGTCAGCGACACGCTGCGGCTGCGACCGGACAGCGTGCTGATCGGCCTGCACCCCAGCCTTACCCAGATCGTCCTCGCCGACGATACGCCCGCCTATCGCGGCGTCGGCCCGGCCAAGGCGCTGGTCGAGAGCGCCAAGGGGGGCGACGCGATCGTCTCCGGCCTCGGCCTGTTCACCGGCGGAGTGAACCCGCGTGCGACCGGCCTGCTGTGGCGCGCCGGCGAGAAGTCGCTGGTCGACGACATCAAGTTCCAGGGCGGCCACGGCACCAACCTCGCCGATGGCAGCCGCTTCGATCCGTACAACGCCAACCACACCGCCGATGCCGATCCGAAGAAGCGCTGGGACGGCCAATATGCCAGCCTGTGGGTCACCGATGGCGGCGGCGGTACCTTCAACGGGCTATGGACGCCCAACACCTATGCCCAGGCCGGGCTGTACGTGTCGGACACCAGCACGCCGGGGATCGTCTACCAGATGTCCGCCGAGCATCACCTGCGCGCCGAGATCGTCCTCGACCGGGTGAAGGGCTGGGAGTTCCTGGCGCCGCAGACCGAGGAAGAGGCCGGAGAGAGCCGCAACACGATCGCGCTGGAAGTACGCAATTCGAGCGACATCCTGTTCGCCAATTTCCACGGCTACCGCGTCACCCGCTCGCTCCAGCCGGCGCGCGCTGCGGTGAAGCTCTACGGATCGAAGGACATCCGCTTCCGCAACGTCCATGTGAATGCCGAGAGCGGCTTCTCGACCTGCGACGCCAATGGCTGCGGCACCTATCTGCGCGCCAGCAAATACCCGTACGCCAATGCCATCCAGGACGTGACGCGCGGGCTCGAAGTGCGCGAGCGCGAGTTCGCCGTGCTCGACGTGACCGACACACCCGCCCCCGCCGCAACGCCTTCGCTGGTGCCGGTCGAGCAGCTCGCCCAGGGCTTCTATGCGCTGGGCGGCGGCGCGGTGGACGCGTCGGGCAAGCTCTATTTCGTCGATCGCCAGTTCCACCGCATCCATGGCTGGTCGGCAAAGGAAGGCCTGTCTGTGGTCGCCGATGCCCCGCTCGATCCGATCAACCTTGCAGTCGACGGCTCGGGCAATCTGCTGGTGCTGTCGTCGGACGGACCCGAGGCCACGGTCTACAGCATCAAGCCAGGCGAGCCCCAGGACGTGAAGCCGATCGCGCCGACCGCGACCAAGGATCGCGCCAGGGCCCGCGTCGCCCTGCCCGGCAGCTTCTGGAACAATGGCGAGTTCCGCGACCAGTATGACGCGGCGACCGATCATTTCACCACGCTCGCCGAGATGTTCGCGCGCGACATCGCGGCGCCCAAGACGCGCGAATATGTCTCCCCCGACGGTTCGCTGGTGCTGCCCGCGTTCAGGGTGTGGCAGCAGGGGCCGAGCAACCATCTCGGCTGGCGCTTCTCGGACACGCTCGACACCTATGGCTGGGTCACCGGCAAGGTCGGCGAACGGATCTACATCGCCAATGGCTCGGAGGACCGCACCTATAGCGGGCTGCTCGGCGAAGGCGGCGCGGTGACCGACCTCAAGCCCTTCGCGGCGCGCGGCGGCGAGAGCGTCGCGGCGGGGCCGGACGGCCGCGTCTATGTCGCGAACGGCCAGGTCTTCGTCTACGCGGCCGACGGAAGCGAGGCGGGCCGGATCGACGTGCCCGAGCGGCCGCTGCAGCTGCTCTTCGGCGGCCCCGACGGCCGCACCCTGTTCATCCTCACGCATCACGCGCTCTACACGGCGCGCCCCTGATCCCCACCCCCGCCCGGCATCTGCGACCATGGTCGTAGATGTTGGGCACCCCTTGATGGGCTAAAGCGCGAAGACAATGGCGAACTGCCTCTCGAAAGGCGGCGCCGAACGAAGGGGATGGATGATGATCGCACCTACCGTTGATCGCCGCAGGCTGACCGCGCTTTCTGGTACCGCTACCAGCCTCGCGGTGCTCGCCATGGCACTGGCGGCCACGCCTGCCGCCGCCCAGACGACGCCCGCACCGGCCCCGGCACCGACGGCAGAGAGCCAGGAGGCTCCCGCCCCCGCCGAGCAGAGCGAGCCCGATGCCGGCGGCCAGATCATCGTCACCGGCACCCGCATCCTGACGAGCGGCTTCACCGCACCGACGCCTACCACGGTGATCGGCGGCGAGGATATCGAGCGGACCGCCTCGCCCAACATCTTCAACACCGTGGTCCAGCTACCCTCGCTGCAGGGCTCGACCGGTGCCGCCACCGGAACGTTCAGCACTTCGAGCGGCCAGCAGGGCCTCAGCTCCTTCTCGCTGCGCGGCCTGGGCGCGATCCGTACCCTCACCCTGCTCGACGGCCAGCGCGTCGTCGGCGCGAACGTGACCGGCGTTCCCGACATCAGCATGTTCCCGCAGCTGCTGGTCAAGCGCGTCGACGTGGTCAATGGCGGCGCCTCGGCCTCCTATGGCTCGGACGCGGTCGGCGGCGTGGTCAACTTCATCACCGACACGCGGTTCAAGGGATTCAAGGCCAATGTCCAGGGCGGCATCACCCGCTATGGCGACGACAAGCAGATCATGGCCCAGGCCGCCTGGGGCGGCTCGCTGTTCGACGATCGCCTGCACCTGATCGTCAGCGGCGAATATGATCATGAGGACGGCGTCGGCCCCGGCGATTTCGGCACCGATCTTGCCGGCAGCCGCGACTGGTATCGCGCGACCACGCTGGTCAACACCGGCCAGACCAACAACGGCCTGCCGCAGTTCCGCTACCGCGACTATGCGCAGCCCTATCAGTACGCCCGCTACGGCCTGATCAACAACGGCCCGCTTCAGGGCATCGCGTTCGACGCGGCCGGCCAGCCCTACAACTTCGCCTATGGCTCGGGCGGCGTGCCCAACGGCGCCGGCGGCGTCACCGGCTGCTTCTCCGGCAATGCCTTCTGCGTCGGCGGCGACCTGTCGGGCGCGCCGGGCAGCGGCGCCTCGCTCAAGTCGGCGCTGGAGCGCATCAACGGCTTCAGCCGGATCGGCTTCGACTTCGCCCCGAACAACGAGCTCTACTTCACCGCCAACATCGCGCAGGTGAAGACCAGCAACCAGCCGAGCCCGGGCTATAACCGGGCGAGCCTGACGGTGCAGTGCGCCAATCCCTATGTGCCGCAGTTGGTGAAGGACCGCTGCACCCAGGCCGGCATCACCTCGTTCGGCTTCGGCTCGGCCAATGCCAACTTCCCCGATCCCAAGGTGTTCACCGACCGGCGGCAATATCGCTTCGTCGTCGGCGCCAAGGGCGAGATTGGCGGCGGCTGGCGCTACGACGCCTATTACGAACATGGCACCACCATCTCCGACATCAATGTCGAGGATATCGTGCTGCAGAACCGCTACGTCGCCGCGACCAACGCGATCACGTTGAACGGCGCGATCGTCTGCGCCGATGCCGCCGCGCGCGCAGCGGGATGCCAGCCGATCAACATCTTCGGCAACGTGGCCCCGACCGCCTCCGCGCTCGCCTATGTCACGCCGGAGAACGGGCCGTTCCAGCACACCAAGCTTACCCAGGACGTCGCCAGCATCAACTTCTCGGGCGAGCCGTTCGACTTGTGGGCCGGCCCGCTCTCGGTCGCGTTCGGCGGCGAATATCGCAAGGAATATTACCGGGTGAACGCCGATGCCTATGGCGCCGGCGTCTCGTCGATCAGCCCGAACAACGCCGACTATCCGGCGGATCCGCTGCTCAACTCCACCCTGGGCAGCAACTGGGCGGCCGGCAACTACAAGAATGGCGGCGGCAAGTATGACGTGTACGAGGGCTTCCTCGAGCTCAACCTGCCGCTGTTCAAGGGCGACGGCATCGGCAGCGCCAACCTGAACGGCGCGGGCCGCGTGACGCACTACAGCACCTCGGGCACGGTCTGGGCGTGGAAGATCGGCGGCACCTGGGAAACCCCGCTCGACGGCATCCGCCTACGCGCGGTGACCTCGCGCGACGTCCGCGCACCGAACCTCTCCGAGCTGTTCGCGGCACCGACCGTGACGACGCTGCCCAGCTTCAACAACCCGTTCCCGCCCGCCGGCGCGGTGCAGGCGTTCCAGAACACGATCGGCAATCCCAATCTGAAGCCGGAAATCGCGCGCAACACCGAAGTCGGCATCGTCCTCTCGCGGCCGTCCTGGCTGCCGGGGCTGAACATCTCGGTCGATTACTACACGATCAAGCTTAGCGGGGTGATCTCCAGCCTGTCGGCGCAGCAGATCGTCCAGTTCTGCTTCGACGGCAACCAGGCCTTCTGCGGCGGCTTCGTGCTGAACAGCCCGGTGCAGGGCGGCAATTTCATCAACGTCCAGCCGTTCAACCTGGCGTCGTGGAAGACCAGCGGGTTCGACATCGAGGCGAGCTATCAGTGGCAGCGGCCGCTGGGCCTGCCGGGCAGCTTCACGCTGCGCGCACTCGGCACGCATGTGCAGGAATTCCTCGTCCGCGCCGGCATCGCCGGGGTCGACACGGTCGACCAGGCGGGCGCCAACAGCGGCAACACGCCGGACTGGAAGTGGCTGGCGGTGCAGACCTACGCCAATGACCGGTTCAGCCTAAGCGTGACGGAGCGCTGGTTCAGCGACGGTGTGATCGGCAACCAATATGTCGTCTGCACCACCGGCTGCCCGGCCTCGACCGGCAACCACCCGACGATCGACTACAACAAGATGAAGGGTGCCTTCTATGTCGACGTCGGCGGCACGCTCGACATCAACGACAACATCACGTCGTTCTTCAAGGTCGACAACCTCTTCGACCACGATCCGGAGCCGTCGCCGCAGACCAATACCGGCCTCGACGTCAATCCGGCGCTCTACGACACGCTCGGCCGCACCTATCGTGTCGGTGTCCGCCTGAAATTCTGATTGCCCCCAAGCGATGTCCCCTCGGGTTGGCGGTGCCACGCATCGCCAACCTGTTTTGTTGTTATCGCGATGGGAACCCGATCCTGCGGGACGACGTTCTAGGGTTCCAGGGCCAGCGCCCGCCGGTATTGACCGGCGGGCCTGGTCCATTTTGTTTTCGAGAGCGGAATGCCGATCAACAGCACAGGAAAGACGCCCGGTGCCCAGCCGCGGCGTGGGCGCGGGGCGACAACGCTTGCCGCATTGGACGAATGCTGGGCGGTGCCGACGGACACCTATATCAGCGGCGACCTGCCCCTGCTGCTGACCAAGCTCTCGAACCTGCCGCCGGTCCGCGGCCGGAAGGACTGAGGGTTAGCGCCGCGCGGTGCGGCCGGTGCCAAGGCGGCTGATCAGGATCGCCGCGCGCTTGGCCTGCCGGCGGATGCTGGCGAGGTCGACCGTCTCGCCCGGCGCATGATCGCCGGTGCTATAGGTGCCAAGCCCGGCCAGGCTGTCCACATCATGCGCGACGAAGGACACATCCCCCGCTCCGCGCTTGAGCGGATCGAGCGGCGCCATCTTCTGGAGGCCCAGGTCGCGGTTCACGCCGTTGAGCGCGGCGAGCAGCGCCTTGTTGCCCTCGGTCGGCGCCATCGCCGGATAGCCTTCGCCGAACTCGATCTTCGCATCGGTGCCAGGCGCATGCGCGGCGACGATCGCCTCCATCTTGGCGCGGACCCGCTCGGTCTGCTCGACGCTCAGCGTGCGGAAGTCGCCGGTGGCGACCGCGGTGGCGGCGATGATGTTGGTCTTGCCGCCCGCCTTGGCATTGCCGCTCTCGTCGATCTCGGCCCGGGCACCGCCGGCGATCACACCCGCGTTGAAGGTCAGATTGGGTTCGGGCAGCTCCTTGCGGAACGTCGCCAGGATCCGCGCGAGTTCGTTGATCGCGCCATCGCCGAACTGGGAGGTGAAGATCAGCGAGCTGTGGCCGGTCTTGCCGCTCGCGGTGATCCGCCAGTCAGTCACCGAGCGGCGGGCAATCGAACCCATATCCTTGCCGCCGTCGATCACCAGGCCCTCGAAATCGAGCGCGACATCGGCGCGCTTACCCGCGGCGATCAGGTCGGCGCGCGAGATGCTGAGCGGGCTGCCGGCATCCTCCTCGTCGCCGGTCAGCACGATCTCGATATTGACGTCCTTGAGCGTGCCTGCCGCCTGCATCGCCCTGAGCGCGGAGACGATCACGACCATGCCGCCCTTGTCGTCGCCAGCGCCCGGCCCTTCGGCCTTGTCGCCGGTGCGGACGAACTTCTGGAAGGGCGAGCTGAGCTCGAACACGGTGTCGAGATGGCCGATCAACAGGATACGCTTTCCGCCCGGCTTGCCCTTGTGGACGGCGATCAAATGGCCCGCGCGCTGCACTTCGCCCATCGGCTTCCAGCTGATCGCGAAGCCGAGCGGCTCGAGTTCGGCGCGCATCATCTCGCCGACCCTGGTGACGCCGTCGAGGTTGAGCGTGCCGCTATTCTGATCGACCAGCCGGGCGAGCAAAGCCACGGAGCGCTCGAACTCGGCATCGACGGTGCGGTCGATCACCTTCTCGGCCTTGGAAAGCCCCTGTGCCGCGGCGGGTGCCGCGGTCAGGGCCAGCAGAGCAAGCGCAGTCGCCAGGGTACGCATCAGAGCTTGGCTCCACCCATCTTGTAAGTCAGCTGGACATAGAAGCTGCGCCCCACCCCGTCGAACCACGAGATGTCGTAATAGGGATAGGAGCTGTAGGTCCTGTCCTTGATCGGGTTCTGGTCGAACAGATTGTTGACCGTACCCGACAGGCGCACCCGCTCGGTGATGCTGTACTGGGCCGAGAGATTGAACAGGTAGCTCGCCTTGATATAGCCGTCCTCGGCATAATTGGGCAGGCGGCTGAGCCGCTGGCCGGTCAGCGTGGTCGAGAACTTGCCGAGATCCCAGGTCAGGCTCGCCGTGCCCTTGTCGCGCGGGATGTAGTAGCCGCTTTCGAAGGCCAGCTTGTCGACGATCGGATCGCCCGGATACTGGCGGACCGTGTGGTTGAACACATGGGTGTAGCTCGCCGCCAGCGAAAAGCGGCCGATCCCGGCGGTCGGCACGCGCAGGTGTGCGGCGATGTCGACGCCGTCGGTAGTCTCCTCGGCGATGTTGATCGGATTGATCGAGACCGACTGGATCTCGCCGGCCAGCGCGCCGCCGGCATAGCGCTGCACCCGGGCGATCGCATCGAGGCAGGTCGGCGTGGTGCCGTTGGTCGCACGGCACTCCGCCTCGTCGCGCAGCACCGTGTCGATGTTCATGTTGAGCACCTGGTTCTTCATCTTCACGCGGAAATAGTCCGCCGAGAAATCGAAGTTCCGGCTCGGCTGGAAGAAGAAGCCGCCGTTCAGCGAGCTTGAGGTCTCCGGCCGCAGGCGGCGGTTGCCGTTGTGGCGGGCGATGAAGTCGACATCGTCATACTGGCAATTGCCGATATCCTCGCCGCCCTGCTCGCAGAGATAATAATCGGTGCCGCCGGTATGCGTATTGCCCGGCCCCTTGAAGATATAGTGGAGATCGGGCGCCCGGAAGCCGGTGCCATAGGCGCCGCGGATCAGCAGGCTCTTCATCGGACGCAGCTCGGCGCCGAGATTATAGGTGAACTTGCCGAAGCCGTTGCCGGCGAAGCTGTAGTGATCGTAGCGGCCCGCACCGCTCAGCTCGAGGAAGGTGAAGGCCGGCACGCGAAGTTCGCCGCCCACGCCCCAGTGCTGGCGCGTGCCATGGCCGTCGGAATCGATCAGGCCGACATAATATTGGCTGAGCGCCAACGGGTCCGGGTTGATCTCATAGCCCTGGTTGCCGACCTCGGCGACTGCGGCGAAGCCCACCGGACCGGCGGGAAGCTGGAACAGGCTGGTGGTGTTGATCGTCGCCGAGACATTGTTGACCCAGGTCTTCGGACGATAGGTCGAGATCGCGGTGATCGACGCATATTCGGCCGGAGTCAGCGGCTTGTAGAGCCGGTTGATGTCGGCGTTGAAGATCGCATAGCCGCTGGCGGGATCGATGCCCTGCTGCTGGCCCAGGAACAAGGCATTCGACTTGTCGATCACGACTTGGGGGAAGCCGACCTTCGAGCTGTATTCGGCGTGGTTGACGCTGAACTCGTAGTTCCACTTCGCGCCCAGCTGCCCCTTGATGCCCGGCGTGATGTTGTAGCTGACCGAGCGGTTGCGCGTCATGCCGACGTTCAGGCCGCCCATCTCCTCGGGGGTGAACAGGCGGTACCAGTTGTCGAGCTGCGCACCGCTATAGGTCAGGCTGGTCGGCATGTTGGGATTGAAGAAGGTGCCTTCCTCATTGCCGTCCGGCGCGACGTAGAACCAGTCGAGCACGTCGCGGAACAGCTTGAGGTCCGAATAGCTGGCCTGCACGTCGAGGAAGAGCTGTGCCTTGTCGCTCAGGTCGTATCCGATCGCGCCATAGCCGCTGATCGCGCGGCGCCGGCTGATCGTCGTGCCATAGCCGATCGCTTCGTTACTGCCGCAATAATGGCCGTCGATATATTCGTCATTGACGATATCGTAGCCGTACTCCGGCCGAGTGGCGTAGTAGGTCGTGCCGCCGTTGAGCTTGGACAGCGACGCGCAAACGCTCGCGCCCGGATCGAGATAGTCATTGTCCTCGTCGGTGCGCAGGAAGTTGCGGCGCGCGATCGCGGTCGAGGGCGACGGGCTGTCCAGGCTCGAATCCTGGAGCTTGCGCTGATAGGCCCAGAGCGGGCGCTGATCGAGCAGCTCGATGCCGACCACGCCGTGGAAGCCGCCGGTCTCCCAGCCCGTGGTCAGCGACAGGCGCTGCGAATTGCCGCCGCCATGCTCGGTGAAGCCGGCGCGGTAATCGATGCGGGTGCCGTCGGGCTTGGACTTGAGCTGGAAATTGACCACGCCCGAGATCGCGTCCGACCCGTAGATCGCCGAGGCGCTGCCGCTCAGCACCTCGACCCGCTCGATCAGGCCGACCGGGATGTTCGAGATGTCGGTGAAGTTGCTGTTGCCGCCAAAGGGCAGCGGGAAATCGGCGATGCGGCGGCCATTGACCAGCACCAGCGTGTGGTTGGGGCCGAGCCCGCGCAGATCGACCTGCTGCGCGCCGGGGGTGAAGTCCGCGCCCGAGAAGCTTTGCTGGCTCTGCGTCTCGCCGCCATTCTGGGTGATCGCCTTCAGCACGTCCGGCACGCTCTGATAGCCGTTGCGCAGGATGTCGTCGGCGGTGATCGTGGTCACCGGCGCGGGACCTTCGGCCTGAATGCGCGGGATGCGCGAGCCAAGCACGACGATCTGCCCCTCGCCCTCGCTCGCCTCCTGGCCCGCCGCAGGGGCATTCTGGTCGGTCGTCTGCGCCATCGCCGCGACCGGCAATGCGATCAGGCTGGCACTCGCCAGAGCCAGAGCGGTGAACTTCGTGTGGCGCATATATCGACCCCCTGATCCGTTTGTGACATATTGATATCGACAGGGATCAGAATGAAACAATAAAAATGCATTCTGGGCATGGGTTACGAACGAATTGCAAAGGACTATGGCCTTGAAGACACTCTCGCGGCTCCTTCTGGCCGTCCTGATCCTCTTCGTACCGCCCGTCGCCTCGGCGCGGCCGGACCCGGCCTATAGCTATTACGAGATCGGCGACCTTGCCGCGAAGCGGAGCGGCCCCACGGCCCCTGCCCTGATGCTCGTGGGCGGTGGCGACTGGGACTATACCGCCTTCCGCTGGTTCGCCGAGCGGGCCGGGCACGGCCATATCGTCGTGCTGCGCGCCTCGGGCGAAGGCCAGGCCGGCGAAGAGATCTACAACCAGGTCGGCGGCGTCGCCTCGGTCCGGACGATCGTGTTCCACAGCCGCGCCGCATCGACCGACCCGCGCGTGCTCGCCACCATAGCCAAGGCTGACGGCATCTTCCTCGCCGGCGGCGACCAGGCCAACTACGTCCGCTATTGGAAGGGCACCCCCGTTGCCCGTGCGCTGAACGCGCATCTCCGCGCCGGCCGGCCGATCGGCGGCACCAGCGCCGGCCTCGCGATATTGGGCGGCACCGGCTATGGCGCGATGGACGGCGGCAGCATCGACAGCCCTGCCGCGCTCGCCGATCCGGGCGGCCCGGCGGTGACCCTCGTCACCGATTTCCTCCACATGCCCCGCATGGCGCACATCGTCACCGACACGCACTTCGCCAAACGCGACCGGCTGGGCCGGCTCATCGCCTTCGTAGCCAAGGCGCGACTGCACGACCCGCGCGCGGTCGGCCTCGGCGTGGATGAAGGCGCGGCGCTCTGCGTCGAAGCCGATGGCAAGGCGAAGCTCCACACCCCGCCCGGCGGCCATGCCTGGCTCGTCCAGCCGGCGGCACCCGCGCGTATCCGTGCCGGCAAGCCGCTCAACTGGACCGGCGTGCAGATCACCGGCATCGGGCCTGAAGGCGCGCTGGACCTCAACACGCTGCGCGTCACCCGCCCCGCCTTCAGCGGTGTCGCGCGGGTGACAGGCGGCAAGCTGATCGGAGCGCCGGGGCCGAAATGACGCTGCGGCCGGAGGAGATCGATCCCCAGCTCCTCGCGCTGCTGCGCGCGGATGCCCGGCGCAACGTCTCCGAGCTCGCCACTGCCCTGGGTGTCTCGCGCACCACGATCTACAGCAGCATCGAGCGGCTCGAGCGCCAGGGCACGATCACCGGCTATACGGTGCGGCTGGGCGAGGATTACGACCGCAGCCTGATCCGCGCCCATGTGATGATCAAGCTATACCCCAAGGCTACCCAGGCGACCCAGGACCAGCTGGTGACGATGCCCGAGGTGGCCGGGCTCTACGCGATCTCGGGCGAGTACGACCTGATCGCTCTGATCGAGGCGCCGCACGTCAACCGGCTCAACGACCTGCTCGACTCGATCGGCGCCATGGAAGGGGTGGAGCGCACCACCTCCTCCGTGATCCTGGCGACCAAGCTCCAGCGCTGAGCGGCCCGTCAGGGCGTGCGCAACAGCACCCGGCCGAACCGCTCCGCCACCGGCTTGCCGTTCGCCAGGGCGGCACGGCCATTGACGAAGACATAGTCCATGCCCTGGGCATAGGCGTGCGGCTTCTCATAGGTCGCGGTGTCGCGCACCGTCTTCGGATCGAAGACGATGACGTCGGCGAACGCGCCCTTTCGCAGCGCCCCGCGATCGACCACGTCGAACACCTGGGCCGGCAGCCCGGTGGCGGCATGGATCGCCTGGGCCATGCCGATCACCGGCTTGTCGAGCACATAGTTGCGCAGCTTGCGCGGGAAGGCGCCGTAGGCACGCGGATGCTCGGCGGTCTTGCCGAAGGGCGGCAGCCCGCCATCGGTGGAGGTCATCGTCCAGCTCTGCTGCATGAACGCCTCGACGTCCTTGTCGCTCATGTTGAACGACACGGTGGGCGCCCCGCCTTTTTTGAGCATCTCGATCGCCGCATCGAGCGGATCGAGCTTCAGGATCGCGCCGACTTCGTCGAGCCGCTTGCCGTCGAGCGAGGGATCGGCCTTGTAGGCGCGGATCTGGATCGCGTGCGGCCCGGCACGGCGGGCGAGATTGGGGACCATCTCGGCACGGATCTTCGCGCGCATCGCCGGATCCTCGAGCCTTTTGGCCAGCGCATCCGCCCCGCCCTCCTGCGCCCAGCCGGGGACGAGCGAGGCCATCAGGCTCGAGCCGGAGGCGGTATAGGGATATTGGTCGGCCCAGACCTGCACGCCGGCGGCACGCGCCTTGTCGATATGCGCGATCACCTCGGCCGACTTGCCCCAGACCTGGGGGCCGAGCACCTTGATATGGGTGACGACGCCGGGAATCTTCGCCTCGCGCGAGACGGTGATCACTTCCTCCACCGCGGCGACCACGCCGATGTCGTAATTGCCCTCGTCGCGGATATGGCTTTCGTAAAAGGCATGCGGGAAGGCGCTGGCGGCCTTGGCCAGCCCGACGATTTCGGCGGTGTTCGAATATTTGGCAGGGATGTAGAAGGGCCCGTCGGACAGGCCGAACGCGCCGAGCTTCATCGCGGCGGTGACCAGCCCTTCCATCCTGGCCTGTTCCTCGGGCGTGGCGAGCCGGTCGACATTGCCCATCACCGCGGCGCGCACGGCATTGTGGCCGATCATCAGCGCGACGTTGACGCCAGGGGTGTTGGTCCTGAGGTCCCTGATTTGCGGGGCGAGGTCGGCCGGGCCGCCGCCGTCCGGATTGGCGAACAGCGTGGTGATGCCCTGGTGGAGCATCGGCAGCGCGGGTGCGAGCTCGGGCGTCTGGATGTTCGGCGCCGCGTGCGAATGGGGATCGATGAAGCCCGGCGCGACGATCTTGCCGCGGGCATCGACCAGGGTCTTCGCAGTCGCCGTGGCGGGGATGGCCCCCACCGCGACGATCCGGTCGCCCTGGATCGCGACATCGGCGCTCCGGCCGGGCGCGCCGCTGCCGTCATAGACGGTGCCGCCGCGGATCAGCACGTCATAGTCCTGGGCGAATACGGGGGAGGCCGTCGCGAGCAACGCGACGGCCGATAGAGTCAGGGTCTTCATCGATCCCTCTCCCTTACATCTTGAACCGGGCGCCGATGCGGAAGGTCCGCCCGAGCAGGTCGTAGATCGACTGGTTGGTCGCCGGCGTCGCATAGGCGCTGCCCGCCGGCCCCGGCGCCACCACCGGCGGATCCTTGTCGAGCAGGTTGGAGACGGCGAAGAACAGCTGCATCTCCTTCCCGCCCATTTTGAACTCCTGGGTGATCGAAGTGTCGATGTAGAAGGCGCCCTTGATCCGGTTGTCATTGATCGTGCGGTTGGTGACGGTGGAGGTCGGGCAGCCGCTGGTGCACTCGATGAAGCTGGTGTCGTAGACGCCGTCGCTGACCCCGCGCCCGATCAGCGTGATGTTGAAGTCGTCCACGTCATAGCTGGCCTGGGCACGGTACAGCCATTTCGGGGTGCCGCCCGGGGCGTTCATCCCCACCGTGTCGGTCGGCGCGTCGATGCCGTTGTCGAAGTAGTTCTTGATGTAGCGCGTCGCCATGCCGCGCAGGGTGAAGTTGCCGGTGCCGATCCGGGTGCGGTATGAGGATTCGAAATCTATGCCCTGCGCTTTCTGAACTGCGAAGTTGAAGGGGCTTTCGAACACCTGGAGATTGTTGCCGAACGCATTGGGCCCGCGGACCACGGCCGTGCAGAAAGCCTGCACGCCCTGGTTGCAGCGATCGACGATCGTCTGGGCGGCCACCGAGCCGATCGCGCCGTTGATCTTGATGTTGTAGTAATCGACCGACATCGCGAAGCCGCGCAGGAAGGTCGGCTGGAGAACCACGCCGACGCCCCATTGATCGGCCCTCTCCGGCTGGAGCAGCGGGTTGCCGCGTGTGGTGCCGGCAAAGGTGACCGAGGCGTTGTTCTGCGAGGAATCGAGCAGCACGTTGATGCGGGTCGATCCGGCGGTGAACAGCTCACCGAGATTGGGCGCGCGGATGTCGCGCGAGCGGGTGGCGCGGAAGCGGATGTCGGGGATCGGCTCGAAGGTCAGGCCCGCCTTCCAGGTGGTGACATAGCCCGAGGTCGAATAGTCTGTGCCGCGCACCGCGCCGTTGAGGTCGAGGCCCTTGATCACTGGCACGACGAGCTCGACATAGCCTTCGGTGACGCTGTAGCTGCCGAAGCTGGGCAGGAAGTTGCCGACGAACCAGCCGCTCTGGAATTCGGTGGGCACCGAGCCGCTGACCTTCTCGCGGCGATGCTCTCCGCCGACCGAGACCGACACCGCGCCGGCGGGCAGATCGAACGCGTCGAAGGCCAGGTTGGCGGCGACGACATCCTCTTCGAACTTTTGCCTACGATACGGATTGCCGAGGACATAGGCGAGCGCCTGGGGGCTTGCGACGCCGATACCGAGGCGATTGAGCGGGACGCAGCCATTGGTCGGCGCGGTCAGCGTCGAGCGGCAGACGATCGTGCCGGCGGGCACGCCGATCGCATTGCCGGCCGGCGCGAACACCGCATCCTGCGCCAGCGCGAGCCGGGCGGTATTGGTGATGTCCCGCGCCATCTCGCGCGTGCGGCTGATCCCCTTCTGGTAATAGACGTCCCAGCGCGCGGTGCCGGCGAACAGCGGGAAGCTGCCGTTTGCGCCGACGACGTATCGCTGCAGCTCGCGCTCGGTGTCGTTCTTGCGGATCGGCAGGTCGGCATTGCTGGTGCCGAGGGTGAACTGGGTGATGCCGCCCAGCTGCGCGCGGACCGAGGCCGGGATATAGGCATTGTCCGCCTGGATCGTGACGTTGTTCTGGTTGAGCTGCACGCCGAGCCAGCCGAGATTCTCCGACTTGGCATAGGAGGCCTGGCCGAACACGCTCAGCCATTCGGCGACCTCGAAGCTCACCCGCCCGAACAGGCTCTTGCGGTTCTCCTCGGGGTCGAGCGACTGGAAGCCGTTGACCTGGGTCGCCTGCCAGTCGCCGCCGATCTGCCAGGGATCGCGGTTGGTGCCGAAATTATACTGGCTGACCGCGCCGCCCACGCCGAACTGGGTGCCGCGCAGCGCAGTATTGAGGATGACGCCGCCCCGCGTCGCCTGGCTGAGGCCCGCGCCGGACACCACCAGGCGCTCGGGCTGACCGTTGCCCACGCCCTGGACCACGGCATAGGCGGGGTTGTTGATCAGGTACCAGCCCTTGTTGTTCCAGTCGCGCGGAACCCCGTGCAGCCCTTCCTTCACCGCGATCTCGCCGTTGAGCAGGATATGGCCGCGGCCGCCCGCGAAGCCCGTGCCGGCGGTCAGCGTCGCGCGGTAGTTGGGCGCGTCGCCATAGGTCGAGATGCCGTACTCGACCGAGCCCTTGAGGCCCGAATATTCCTTGTCGAGGATGAAGTTGACCACGCCCGAGACCGCGTCCGAGCCATAGGCGGCAGAGGCGCCGCCAGTGACGATCTCGACGCTCTTGATCAGGCCCTGAGGGAAGGTGTTGACGTCGACCAAGCCGGTGACCGTCGAGCCGACCGAGCGCTGGCCGTCGAGCAGCACCAGCGTGCGCGCGGTGCCGAGCGAGCGCAGGTTGAGCGCGTTGACGCCCGCGGTGCCCGCCGAGATGTTGAGGTTGGAATTGGCCGGCGTGACGCTGCCGACGAGCGAGGGAATCTCATTGACGTAATCGGCGACATTGGCCGGCGCGGTCGCGGCGATGTCTTCCGAATTGATCACGGTGAGCGGCGTCGGAGCCTGATAGCCATCGCGCTGGATGCGGGTGCCGGTGACGGTGATCTCGGCCGATTGGGCTTCGGGTTCGGGCGCCGGTGCCGGCGGGGTCTGGGTGTCCTGCGCGAACGCCGCGGCGTTCCACAGCAGCGCGACTGCCAGCGCGGGCAGAGAGGCGGCTCTCAGTGACCTTGTCATATTTCTTCCCCTTCATCGGTGTAGTGGAGCGATGATGCCTTCCGTGCGCCGGTTGCCCCGGCTGCACCGCATCGGCCCCGTCCTGCGGTTCCTTATTGGCCTCCTATCGACAGCTCCCCGGTTTCGGCTGGCGGGGTAGCGGGCGGCCGCCGGCAGCGCCGGTCGGCTCGCCATTCTCGATCGCAACCACGCCGTTCACGACCACCGTGCGCATGCCGGTGGAGAACAGCGCGGGATGGATGTAGTCGGCGCGCGGCGCGAAGCGGGCCGGATCGAACATGATCACGTCGGCAAAGGCGCCGGCCTTGAGCTGCCCGCGGCCTTCCAGCCCGAACATCGCCGCGGTGACGGCGGTGCTGCGATCGATGAAGGCGCGCAGGTCGATCACCTGCCTGTCCTTCACATAGGTCGCGTATTTGCGGGCGAAGGAGGCATAGTAGCGCGGATGCCCCTGCGAGGCGTCCGAGCTGGTCACAACCCAGGGCCGCTGCATGAAGGCGGCGATGTCCGCCTCGCTCTGGTTGAACGAAGCGACACCGGCCTCGCGCCTCTTGAGGATCGCGATCGCCGCATCGATCGGATCGACGCCGCTGGCCTTGGCGATCTGCTCGAGCGTCTTGCCCTCGGCATCGGCCGGGCCGGAGGTGATGAGCAGCGACGCGGGACCACCGCGGCGGCGGAGGTTGTCGGCGATCTCGGGCCGCATCTTCGCCATCGCCGCCGGATTCTCGAACCGCTTGAGCATCGCCGCACGCCCGCCATCCTGCGCCCAGCGGGGCATCAGCGCCGCCGACAGCCCGGTGCCGGAGGCGGACCAGGGATATTGATCGGCGTGGACGATCTGCCCTGCCTTCTGCGCCGCCTCGATCTGGGCGATGATCGCCTGCGCCTGCCCCTGCACATCGACGCCGAGCGCCTTGATATGCGCGATATGGACCGGGATGCCCGCCTCGCGGCCGATCTCGATCGCCTCTGCGACCGCGCCCTTCAGGCCGATCGTGTAGGAGGATTCGTCGCGCAGATGGCTATCATAGATGCCACCCTTTTCCGCCGCGGCCCTGGCCAGCGCGACCACCTCGTCCAGCCTGGCGAAGCTCTGCGGCGCGTAGAACAGGCCGGTAGAGAGACCGAGCGCGCCCTGGCACATCGCGGTGGAGACCAGGCCCTGCATCCTGGCCAGCTCTTCGGGCGTGGGTGCCCGGTCGTCGGGGCCGATCACCTTGAGCCGGACGGCGCCCAGGCCGACATAGGTTGCGAAGTTGATGCCATAGTCGCGGCTCGACTGGCCCAGCGCCGCCTCGCCCTCGCCGCCCTTGGCGCCGCTGTCGCGGCCGAAGGTGCGGGCGACCTCGGGATCGCCACCGCCGTCCACGCCGATGAAGGCGGTGGTCACACCCTGGGTAAGGAAGGGCAGCACCAGCCGCGCGGCCGGATCGCCCGAGGCCAGCGCGTTGTTCACATGGCTATGCGTGTCGATGAAGCCGGGCGCGACGATCATGCCGGTCGCGTCGATGATCTTCTTCGCACCGCCCGGCGCCTTGGGGCCGACATAGACGATGCGATCGCCGCGGACCGCGACATCGCCTTTGAAGGGGGCGGCGTTGCCCGGATAGACGGTGCCGCCGCGCAGGATCAGGTCGGCGGGAGGTTCCTGGTCGGCGCCGCGCGCCAGCGCGACGCCCGCTACGGCCACCAGCGCAGCGCCCGCCGCCACGCCGATCTTCCCCTTCCGACCCTGAACCATGTCGCGACTCCCTCTTTTGGTTATTACTTTCGGTTATGGCGCTCCCCAGAAGCCCGGCGCCGGCGGCGACAGCACGCCGCCCTCCCCGCGCACGCCGCCCGGCCGGTCTTCCGCCAGCCAGAGCGGGCCATCGAGATCGACGAAGCTCGAGCGCGCGGCGATCACCAGCGCGGGTGCGATCGACAGCGAAGTCGAGATCATGCTGCCGGTCATCACCCCCAGCCCCGCCGCGGCCGCCGCATCGGCGAGCGCGAGCGCGCCGGTGAGGCCGCCGGTCTTGTCGAGCTTGATGTTGATCACCTGATATTTGCTCGCCAGCGCCGCGACATCGTCGGCGATATGGGCGGATTCGTCGGCGGCGATCGGGATCAGCGGGTTGAAGCCCTCCAGGGCATCGTCCTCACCCGCCGGCAGCGGCTGTTCGAGCAGGTCGATGCGCAGCTCGGCGAGCATCGGCTGGAGCCGCTCTATCTCGACGATCGTCCAGCTCTCGTTCGGATCGACGATCACCCGCGGCTTCGGCGCCATCTCGCGCACGCGGCGGATCTGCGCCTCGGGATCGCTGCGATCGACCTTGATCTTGATGAGCGGCACGTCCGCCAGCTTGCCCGCAGCCACAGCCATCGCGTCGGGCGTGTCGAGGCTTACGGTCATCGCCGTCGGCGTCGCACCCAGCGGCGGAAGGCCGAGCAGTTCGGTCACGCTGCGTCCAGCGAGCTTCGCCTCCAGGTCCCAGAGCGCGCAGTCGACCGCGTTCCGTGCCGCGCCGGCCGGCATCAGTGCGAGCAGTTCCTCGCGGGAGGCTCCGCCCTCGATCGCGCTGCGGGCAGTCTCGATCTCGGCCAGCGCGCCTTCGATCGACTCCCCGTAGCGCGGATAGGGCACACCCTCGCCCCAACCGGTCACGCCCTCGGCCAAGATCGAGACAGTCACCACCTCGGCGACCGTCTTCACCCCCCGCGAGATGCGGAACGGGGTGCTTAGTTTGAAAGCGTCGCTACGCGCGGCGAGGGTTCGAAGCATTGGTCGATCCTGTCGATGATGGGGTCCACGCCCATGGCGAACGGGTCGGTGCAGGGCAGCCCGAGCGCGTCGGCGGTCTCGGCGCAGAGCCGCTCCGCTTCCGCCCGCGCGAGCTTGGAAGTGTTGAGCGCGATGCCGACCGCCTGCACGTCCGGGCTGGTGAGCCGCGCGACGGCCAGATTGGCCTCCAGCGTTTCCCTGAGCCCCGGCACCGGATAGTGCGGCAGGCCGCGCATATGGGCGCGCATCGGATCGTGGCAGAGCACCAAAGCCGCCGGCTGGGCGCCGTGCAGCAGGCCGGTCGAGACGCCGGCGAAGCTCGGGTGGAACAGCGAGCCCTGGCCTTCGATCAGGTCCCAGCCGTCATCGTCGCGCGCCGGTGATATCTCCTCGATCGCGCCCGAGATGAAGTCGGCGATCACTGCGTCGAGCGGCACGCCGCTGCCGGCGATCAGGATGCCGGTCTGGCCGGTCGCGCGGAAATCGGCGGTCATGCCGCGGACGCGCATGCCCTGCTCCAGGCAGAGCGTGGCGTACATCTTGCCGACCGAGCAATCGGTGCCGACGGTGAGCAGCCGCTTGCCCGCGCGGCGCTTGCCGTTGCCGACCGGAATGCCGGCCTTGGGATCGCGGACGTCGTGAAGCTTGCGGCCATGCTTCGCCGCTGCCGCGACGATCGAAGGTTCCTCGCGCAGCCGGTGGTGCAGGCCCGAGGCGACGTCGAGCCCCGCCTCGATCCCGGCGATCGCATCGGCGACCAGATCGGCACCCATCCGCCCGCCGGCATTGGCGATGCCGAGCACCAGGGTCTTCGCGCCGGCGGCGACTGCCTCGGCGAAGCCGATGCGCGGCAGGCCGAGGGTCAGCGGGCAATCGTCATGGCGGAACTCGCCGACACATTCGTCCGGGCGGAACACCGCCAGCCCGCGCGAGGTCTTGATGCCGACCTCGTCGTTCGAATGGCCGAGATAGAGGAGATAGGGACTGGCAATCATTGGAAACTCCGCCTGCCGCTGCGAGTCACATGATTGCCAAATATGCCGGGCTTGATAGCGTCGAAGGCTGCGCTGCAGCATAGCCTATGGTTATGGACAGGCCTGCAGCCGCCCGATCAGCGCAGGAAAGCGGAAGGGCAGCATCCCGCCGCCCTTCCCTTCATGATCAGAGGCAGCGCGGATCCCGCACCGGCGCGTCGCTGCCGCGGGTGAGCCAACGGCCGTCGGGCGCACGATACTTCTCGCCCGCAACGGTGCGCGAGATCAGGTTGCAGCCGGTGACGAAGGCCATCTGCTCCACGGTGGAGCCCGACGCCGCCTGCTGCGTGTACTGGCGCTTCCGCTGGATGTTGATGTTGTTGATGATGGCCTGGAGCTCGGGCGTAGCCGTGCCGACGATCCCGAGATAGCCGTCGGGCTGCTCGCCGACGAGGCCCGCCTGGCGCGCCGCCTGATAGGCGGGATCGCGCTGGGCCGAAGCGGGGACGATCAGGGCGACCGAGAGGAGCGCCGCCAGGCCGGAGGTGGAGAGCAACTTGCGCATCAGAAAATTCCCGGATTTTCCTGGATGAGAGCCTTCGCCTTGTTGTCGAGACGATAGACCACTTCCTGGGTGATCGAAATATTGAGGTTGATGACGATCGGCTTGTCGGGCGCGGTCACGTTGATGCAGCCGCCGGCGAGCACCACGGGCATCACCCCGAGGCGCCCGAGCCAGCGCGGCATTGCCTGTGTCATGCTTCCAAGCTGCATAGCGTACCTTTCATGGAACAGGAGCGCTTTCGCGCGGCTGAACGGTCTGTTTGGCGGCTTCCTCTGCACGATTCTGCTCCTCGATCAATGCAGGCAGGTTGCGCTCGATCAGCCGGCTGGGATCGTACCAGGACTGGGCGGAGTCGAGCAGCTGGCGGAAGGGCGCGCTGATCCGCACGTTGAACACGAAGGGCAGCTTCGCCAGCCGGCGGATCAGGAAATTGGAGCGGGTGCCCTTGCCTTGGCTGATCCCGGAGAAGCTGATGTCGGTGATCATCTCGCCGGCCAGCGGGCCGTTCATCCGGATGGCGAGGTTCTTGTAGTTCAGGGACTTCAGCGCCTGGAACGCCATGTTCCCCCAGATGCCGACATCGTTGCGGGTGACCTCGCCGACATAGGCGATGTGGCCGCCGGCCCGGGCGTGGAGCTCGCCGCCCTCGATCCGCCCGCCATTGGCGTCGAAGATCATCGGCAGCGTGCCGTCGAACACGCCGGTGGCGTCGAGATTGTCGAAGGCCATCTCCTTCAGGAACAGCGCGGCATCGACGCCCTTCACATGGAAGGTCAGCCGGCGCTCGCCCTTCTCGCCGAAGTCGAGGACGGTGGGGTCGAGGACCAGCTCGCCGCCAGCGAACGGCCAGCGCCCGGCCTCGACGCGCACCCGGGTGGCGTCGAGCAGTTCGTAGCGGACCAGGCCGTCGCGGACCGGAACGCCGGGATTGACCACGCGGACGCTCGCCGTCTGGCCCGGCGCGGTGCGCAGGCCCAGCAGGTCGGTGAAGTCGAGCTGGGTGGTGAGCCCCTGCACCGGGCCGAACGCGGCGGCGAGGTCGATATCGGTCGCGGTGAAGCGGCCGGTGCTGGTGACGCCCTCGCTGTTCCAGGCGAAGCGGCCCGAGCCGGCGACGAGCCCGTCGACATCGGCGATCACGCCATAGGTAAGCCGGGTGAGGTCGCTGGGCTGGAGCCCGTCGGTGTGGAAGGCGATGCCCGGGATATCGAGCAGCGCCTGCCCGGTGCCGCTCTCCAGGTCATGGGAGACGTCCACCGTGCCCACCGGCAGCTGCTGCTTCGGCGCGATCAGGCCGGCCCGCGCGGTGATCTTGCCGTCGTGGAGGGACAGGGTCGCATTCCGGCTCGCGAGCGGCTCGAAGCGCGCGGGCGCCTCGGTATCGGCCAGGGTGAAGCCGCCCTTCAGGGACAGGTCGCCGCGTTCGAACACCCATTCGCCCTTGCCCTCGGACAGCAGCAGCGGCACCGCGCCGATCCGGCCGCCAAGCCCCTCGAAGCTTCCGCCCAGGCCGGAGCGGTAGCTGCCGGTCAGCGTGCCGATATCGAGACGGGTCGGCGTATCGGTTCCCAACCGTATCGCTGCATTGGCGAGGGCGAAGCGGCTCGCGGCCAGTTCGAGCTGCGCCATGTCCGCCGAGAAATGCAGGGGGCTGTCGCCGATCCTGCCCTCCAGCTTGGGCTTGAGCGTGCGGATGCCGCCGGAGAGCGCCTTGGCGTTCCAGCGCAGCATCGCGGGCCCGACCGGGCAGAGCTGGAGGCGATCGCCGTTCACGACGAGGCTCGACAGGGCGATGCGCGCGAAGCTGACGGGGGTGCAGCCGGGGTTCACCTCGATGGCGCGGGCATCCCAGCGCGCCTGGAGCGGCATCGACAGCCCCTCGACCCGTCCGCCGCTGAACGGCCCCGACAGGGTCGCAACGGTGCGGACTGAGCCGGCGGTGCCGCGCATGCTGAAATCGAGCCGCGCCAGCTCGAGCCTGGCGTCGCCCGCTGCATAGGGCCGGACAAAGCCGGTGCCGCGCAGCTCCGGGCTGCCGACGCGGCGGGACAGCCGCAGCATCGCGTCCGGCAGCCCGCCGCCGCCCAGCGAAAGTTGGCCTTCCAGCGATACGCCGCCACCCGGCAGGCCAAGCGCGACACCCGCCCCCTGCCCGAAGCGCAGTCGCGCACCCGAACGGGCTGCGATATCCAGGTTGGTGAGGCGTAGGTCGGTACGGCCGTTCCACATGGCGAGGTCGATGCCGGTGGAACCATCGAAGCTGCGACCGGCCTCGCGCAGGGCACCCGCCAGCTGCCGGGCGAGCGGCGCGACGGGCGTACCTGCACCGCTGTCCGCATATCCGGAGATCCGGTCGAGCGAAGCCTGTGGCAAGACACCGTCTTCCACCGCTGCCTTGCCCTGAAACGCGACCTCGTCGCCAATGGTGTAGCGACCGGATATCGTCGCCGCAGCCGCCTTTGCCTCGGTGGCGGCGATCTCCCGGGAGCGCAGGGAAAGGCTCCCCTGGGTACGGCGCCGGTCGCCGGTGAAATCGATGCTGCCGCCCAGCCCTTTCAGCCGTCCCGGCCCCGCTTCTACGGTCGCCGCGCTCACTCCTGCCTGCCCGCTCCAGCGCGCGAGCGATGCATCCAGCGATGCCCGCAGGTCGATGCGCGGTTGCGCGATGCGCGTGTCCCCACAGGCGAGTTGGGTGGCGTGGGCGGGACCTTCCATAGCCGGAGCACCGCTGCGGATCCGCACGCGCATCTGCGAGGTGAACCCGTCGAGAACGCAGCCGGAAGCCTGCAGGCGTGCAGACCGCGCACGCAGCATGCCGGCGAACCCGTCGCTCAGCATCCCCTTGCCGCTCAGGCCGAGATCGACCTGGCCGGCATCGCTGTCGAGCCGGAGCTGCGCGTCGCGGACATCGACGATCAGGCGCGGCAGCACGAACGGCTTGCCGGACGGTGCCGGCATCAGCCGGTCTATCGTGCCCAGCGAAAGCGCGCCGTCGACGATCCGCCCGCGCATCCGGACCGTGCCGGTCTTCACCACCAGCACCTCGGCGCGCCAGGGGGAGAGCGAAGTGCGCAGCTCGATCCAGTCCGCCGTCAGGTCAGGATTGCGCGGATCGCCGATCGAAACATTGGTCAGCCGCTGCTGCCAGGGCGACAATTGCTCGATCTCGTAGCGGGCGGGAACGCCGAGCCGGGCCAGTTCCCGATCTACAAAGCTGCGCGCGATGGTGCGCCGCTGAAGCCACGCCGCCGTAGCCACCACCGCGACGAGGACAAGCAGGCCGAGCGCGGGCCGCCGCCAGCGCCGAAGCGCGCGCGGCACCGCCACTGCGTCCTCCCCAGCGCTCCGGTCTTCTTCGCTACGGTCCACACCCGCTCCAACTCGCCTGCGCCCATATCGTTGCGGGGCCGCAATCACCCAGAGCTATTTCGCCGTATCAAAGTTCCGAATTGAAGGCGAGCAGCGCCGGGCCGCCCGCGAAACGCGATCGGCCACCGCCGCCAGCCGAAGCGAGCGACGTTGTTCGGCCTGGTCAGTGGGCGCCGGCCGGTGGCGCGGCGGCAGGCGGCGTGAGGTCGACCTTGCGGACGATGACCTGACGGTCCCCGACATGGGCGGGCTGCGCAGTGGCGGGTCGGGCCGCCACCAGCGCGGCAGCGGCCGCGCCCGCGCCATAGCGGGTCCGGCGCCAGCTCAGTTCGGGCAGCGGTGCCTTGGGATCGAGGAGCAGGGTTACGTCGAGCGTGCGGCAGCTCTGGCCGGCACAGCCGATATAGCGCAGCGGGCCTTCCAGCTTCTGCGGGGCGCCCTGCACGGTGATGCCGCGCACGCCCTCGCCGTTTTGGGCTAAGAGCTCCTGCCGATCGGCCAGCGGCGCGACGGCGCGCAGGCTGAGCGTGCGGCCCCTGGCGTCCGTCGTGTCGGAGAGGACGGTCAACGCGCCGTCTTCGGCCAGCGCAGGCGCGGGAGCCTGCCACGACTTGCCTCGGTCCGCCCGGTCACCGGACTCGGCCGGGGTATCGGCGAAACGCGCAGCCTGGCGCATCGCGGGGGGCAGCGGGCCATTGTCGGCGATCGCGAAGAAGGACCTGCCCTCGATCTGCGCGTGGACGATGGTCAGGTGGCGCGGCTCGCTGGCGCTGAAGGCGGGTACGGAGAGGGCCGTGACCGCAGCGATCGCCAGCACCACGGCATTGGCGGCGGTGGCGGTCCAGGCCGTTGCCTCGCGGAAGACGGTGAGGAACAGCAGCAGGAAGACAAGCATCAGCGCGATCGGCGCGGCATGTTCAGGGAACAGCCCCTCCTGGAAGCCGCCGATCACCGGCAGGACGAGCAGACCGAACAGTAGTCCGGCCAGGCCCATAGGCCAGGGCGTGGCGGGCCGGAGGCGCGGGACGAGCCGGGTCGCAGCGGCGGCGACGACGAGCAGCAGCGGCCATACCGCCAGCACCGACAGGCCCGGAACGAAGGCGAACAGCGCCAGCACGATCGCGGCGAACCAGCACCAGGCGGCGGCGGCGAGCTGGGCGCCTGCCGGCACGCGGAGGACGCGCAACGCCAGTGTGGCACCGGCCAGCGCCGCCGCGCCCTGTACCAGCCGGATCGCGGCGGGCCAGGCAGTGGCATAGTCGGCTTCGGCGCGCAGCAGGGCGATGAGCGCGGTTGCACCGATCGCCACGCCGGTGCCGGCGACCACCGCAGCGAGCGGTGCGAAGGCGGTGCGAACCGAGGCGCCGGACCGCTCGCGGGCGAAGAGCAGGATCGCGGCGCCCAGGCCGATCAGCGTCAGCGCGAGAGCGGCGCCCTTGGCGAGGACGAGGAACCACCAGCCGTTCAGGTCGATGAACAGCTTCGAACCTTCGACGCCCTGCTTCGGCGTGACCCCGAAGCCGCGAACCGCCGAGAGCGCGCTGTCGCCCATCTGCTGGAGCGAGGCGCGATCGAGATTGGCGAGCGAGTCGAGCGGCGTGTGGTAGCGTTTGCCGCCGCCGATGATCGCGAAATTGGCGGCGTCGATGCCGAGCGGGAGCAGCACGGTCAGGTCGGTATCGTTGGGCAGGATCGAATAGAGATCGCTGGCGAGTGAATCGGCGGCGGGCACATAGCCGCCCGCGACCAGCGCCTGGACGTCGCGGCCATTGGGGGTGCTGGTCTGGAACATGTTGGCGGGGCCGGTGGTGCCGCGCGCCTCGAAATTGACCACCGCGCCGATGCGCTTCGCGAGCGGGTCCTGGGCCGCGAAGGCGGCGCCGCCGACCAGCCCGGCTTCCTCGGCATCGGTGATGACCACCAGCACCGGGCGTTTGGGCGCGCTGGCCTTGAGCAGGTGCGCGACCTCGAGCACGGTGGCGACGCCGATGCCGTCGTCCGAGGCGCCGGGACCGGCGGGGACCGAGTCATAATGGGCGGCGAGCATCACTGCGCCGTCGCCGGGCGCGGTCACCCAGAAGCGCAGGTTGCGCGGGCGGGCACAGATCGCGGCGCCCTTGCGGACCGTGTTGCAGTGAAAGCGCTCGTCGATCTCGGGGGTGAAGCCGAGCGCGCGGACCTGCTGAATCAGCCGCTGGAGGACCGCTTCATTGGCCGGGGTGCCGGCTGGATGGGCGCGCTCGTCGCCGAGGATCGTGGCGAGGCGGCCAACGGCGCGCTGGGCGTTGAATTCGCCGGGCGCGCGATGCGGGGATTCGACGCCGATCGGGCGGAGCGTCCAGATCAGCAGCAGCGCCAGACACAGGATGGCCAGCCGCCATCCGCTCTTGAACCGCGAGAACCCCATGTTCGCCTCCCCCTTTTGCGGAGATCATTTCAGGGGATTGGCGAGGGGACAAGCCTGGAGGTGGGGATGATGGTTGGGACACGCCCCTGCGAGCGCGTTGCGGATGCAGCAGAACGCCCGCCCTCATCGCCCAAAATATACTGAAAATTCAATGGATTAAGTGGCGGAGAGGGAGGGATTCGAACCCTCGTTACGGTTACCCGTAAACCGCATTTCGAGTGCGGCGCATTCGACCACTCTGCCACCTCTCCGCGAGGCGATTGTACGCGGAAAACTCCGCGTCGGTCGCTGTGAGGGGCGGCCCCTAGCGCAGCGTTTCGGATACTGCAAGCGCATCCTTGTACCAAATCACAGAGATATTAGATTAAGGGCATGACTCAGACGCCCGGCGCCTCCCCTGCCCCCTATGATCCCGGAGCCCCGATGCCCCCGGTCGCCACCGCGCGCTTTGCGATCGGCGATGTGGTGCGCCACCGCCAGTTCGAGTTCCGCGGCGTGATCTTCGACGTCGACCCCGTCTTCGCCAACAGCGAGGAATGGTACGAGGCGATTCCCGAGGACGTCCGCCCCCGCAAGGACCAGCCCTTCTACCATCTGCTCGCCGAGAACGACGAATCGAGCTATGTCGCCTATGTCAGCCAGCAGAATCTGGTGGCCGACGAAAGCGAGGAGCCGATCGACCACCCGGCGATCAGCGGGCTTTTCGACGGCTATGCCGCGGGCCGCTACACTTTGAAGCGTACGCACCGTCACTAAACTGCCCTTTATGGGTAGTTATCGGTTGACTTCGGCGACTCTCTCCCTTAGCTGCGCCCTTCCTCCTGCCGGGGTGCAACCTTGGCGGGCACAAGCATTTGAACCAGAGAAGAGATCCGATGTTCGCTATCGTGCGCACGGGCGGCAAGCAGTATCGCGTTGCCGCGGGAGACAAGATCGTTGTCGAGAAGCTCGACGGCGAGGCCGGTTCGACGGTCACGCTCGGCGACGTTCTGCTCGCCGGCGAAGGTGGTGAGCTGAAGTCGACCGACGGCCTGACCGTCTCGGCCGAGATCATTGCGCAGGCGAAGGGCGAGAAGGTCATCGTCTTCAAGAAGCGCCGTCGCCACAATTATCGTCGCAAGAACGGCCACCGCCAGAACCACACCATCCTGAAGATCACCGCGATCGGTGCTCAGGAAGCCAAGAAGGCCGCGCCGAAGGCGAAGAAGGCCGCCGCTCCCGCCGAGGCTGAAGCCCCGGCTGCTGAAGCGTAAGCGAAGATACGAGGAGTATAGACCATGGCACATAAGAAGGCAGGCGGTTCTTCGCGTAACGGTCGTGATTCGGCCGGTCGTCGTCTTGGCGTGAAGAAGTTCGGCAGCGAAGCAGTCGTCGCCGGCAACATCCTCGTGCGTCAGCGCGGCACCAAGATCTATCCGGGCGTGAACGTGGGCATGGGCAAGGACCATACCCTTTTCGCGCTCGTCGATGGCCGCGTGTCGTTCAAGGAAGGCAAGCTCGGCCGCAAGTTCTGCTCGGTAGACATGATTGCGGAAGCTGCCGAATAACATCGGGTGACCGACCGGGTTGCCCACCAGGGTGACCCGGGTTCGACGAACGAACCAGCTGAAAAGGGAGACGGGTCGCCCCGGCTCCCTTTTTTATTTCCTCCCTGACACCACGGCGCAACAAGCTCGTCACACTAAAGTGGCGTGGGGCGTCGCAGGACCAAGGAGACGGTCATGTTCGTGCGAACGCAGAGACTGACATTGCGGCCCGGCTGGCCCGAGGATGCGGCCGCCCTCACCCAGGCGATCGGCCATGAGAACGTCGTGCGCAATCTGTCGCGCGCGCCCTGGCCCTATCCTGTGGAAGCGGCCGAGACCTTCCTCGCCAGCTTCGACAATCCCGTCGATACCAAGTTCCTGGTGTTCGAGCACCGGGACGGCGCCACGCGCCTGATCGGCGGCACGGGCCTGAGCGAATGGAAGGACGAGCCCAACGAGCTCGGCTATTGGTACACCCCCGATGCCTGGGGCCGCGGCTTCGCGACCGAAGCCGGGCGCGCGGTGCTGCACGCCGCGCGGGCGCTCGGCATCCGCCGGGTGACCGCCGGCCACTTCATCGACAACCCCGCATCGGGCCGGGTGCTGCGCAAGCTCGGCTTCCGCCCGACCGGCAAGCTCGCCACCATCTACTCGCGCGGCCGCGGCTGCGAGGCGACCACCGCACGCTACGAAATCGACCTGTCCGAAGGCGATTGCAGCGGCGGTGGCGACGAGGACCACCGAATGGCGGCGTGAGCCCTAGAAATGCGGTTCGATCCGCCGGATGACGCACATCCGGCGGACACCGCCTTCGGGCTTCAGCCCGAGCAGCAGCGCGGTCGGCTGGATCTCCTGATTGGCGGGGCTGGCAAGGAAATAGAGCCGCCCGTCGATGCGCTGGGGCACGAAGTGGGCGTAACGCGGGCTTACGCCGGGATAGATGCCGCGCTGCCCGCCGGCGAGCAGCGTCCATTCCCGCCGCGGCGCCAGCATCAGCGCGTCCCCTGCCTCTTTCGGATCGAAATCGAAGCTGGGCAGCAACGGCGCCACATCGGTGTCGGGCGGCAGCACGAGAACCAGATCGCCATCGAAGAAGTGATCCGACCCGCCCCGCAGTACCAGGCGCCGCCGGACGCCCGGTGCGATCTCGGTGTCGGCAAGCTCCACTCCTGGCGTGCTCGGCAGCGGCCGCTTCGGCAAACGGGCGGCGAGCGGGGCGCGCTCGTCCCCCTGCAGCGCGGAATATATCGCCGGGCGGCCGAACATCGGTTTCAGCATCGTACGGAGGTAACGCGCGCAGAAGCCCCGATCGGCGGCAACCGGATCGGCGAACCAACTGCCCTCCTTCCACTTGCGGCCGTTCAGCGGATATTCGATGCGATCGATCCGATGATCGGCAAGCCGGAGGCGCTCGCTTCGACACGCAATCGGTCCGGTGCCAGGCTCGGTTTCCCCGGCTCCCGGCCCGGCTTCGCAGCGGCTCATGCGATCCGGCTGGATCACCAGCCCGACCAGCCACGGCTTTTCGGAGCCGCTGTCGCCATAGCCCGGCTTCCATTCGACGCGTGAGAGCACCCGTCGCCGGTTGACCCACAGGCTGAAGAAGGCGGGCGGATCGGCCCCGCCCATGCCATGGGCGACCCCCTGCATCTCGCCGTCGCGGATCCGCAGTTTCCAGCCATTGGGCAATCGGCACTCGCTCCGACGCTGCGAACGGCCATGGGACAGGCCACCATCGATCCGCATCGGCAGCGCACGATAGGCGACCGGCGAGCCCGCTTCGCTCCAGCCGAACCGCACCAGTGCGATATTGGCAGTGCGGCTGCAGACGATCTCGACGCCATATTCGGCATGCGCGGCCGGAGGCCAGCCGAGAAGCCCTGCCATCAGGATCCACCAGAGCCGCTGTCGCATGCAATCCTCCCACGCCAGCCTGATCCGAGCCGATTACCGAAAGATGATAGGACTTTGCTTTACGGCGCCTTTGGGTCACTAAGCTGGGACAACAGGAGCCATCCCCCAAATTGACCGCCACTGCACCCCGTAAACGCCTTTCTCCCGAAGAATCCCGCGACGCCGCGCTCGAGGCCGCGCGCGAGCTGCTGCTCGAGGCCGGGCCGGGCGCGGTGACGTTGAAGGCGGTGGCGGCGAAGATCGGGCGGACGCACGCCAATCTGCTCCACCATTTCGGCTCGGCGGCGGGCCTGCAAAAGGCGCTGGCCGCCAATATCGCGGGTAGCGTCACCGGCAAGATCGGCGCGGCGGTGATGCGCGCCCGCGCCGGCGACCATGACGACCATGAAGTCGTCAACCTGACCTTCGACGCGTTCGACAAGGGCGGCGCCGGCGCGCTGGCGAGCTGGATGATCCTGACCGGCAACCAGGACGCGCTCGATCCGATCCTGGAGGCGATCCACCGGCTGGTCGACGAGCTGGCCGAGGGGCATGACGACAAGACCCATTCGCTCCACGAGGAGACGCTGCAGCTGGTGCTGATGGCGGTGGGCGACGCGCTGCTCGGCGCGCCGATGGCCCGCGCGCTCGGCCTGCCGCGCAACAAGGCCCGCGAGATCGCCGCGGCGCAGCTCTCGCGCACCATGGGCGAGCATCACGGGCACCAGCATATCCGCGAGGAGTAACTGCAATGATCCTGTTCCCGATCGCGTTGCTGTCGCTGAGCGTGCCGGACAAGACCTGCAATCTCTCCGCCCAATGGGGCGACAGGCTGCCGAAGAAGAGCGCCAACGCGCATGCGGTGCGCGACCAGGGCGGACAGGCGCTCTGGGGCATCCTGCCGACCAGCGACACCGCGCTGGAGGATTTCGCCAGCGGCGCTGGCCGCGAGACGCCGCGCCGGCCGATCATCCTCTACGCCGCAGGCACGGACTGCGCGGTGATCGAGCGCTATGCCGCGATCATCGAGGCCTCGGCCAATTGCGCTCCGGCCTGGTGCGTGGTGAGCTACAAGCCCGAGACCGCGAAGGCGGACTAGTCCGGAGTACCTTCTTTTCCCCGGCGAAGGCCGGGGCCCAGTCCTTGAAAGTCGCGTGCCTTGGCGCGACTTCGCCGCGCACGCTTAGTCTGGCCCCCGGCCTTCGCCGGGGAAAAAGAAGTCAGGAAAGTAAAGCCGGAGCGGCCTGCCCCTACGCCGCCGCCACCCGGCCCGAGCGGCGTGCCTCCTGCGCCATCGCCTCTTCCACCGCCGCCGCCAGGCCGGCGATGGTGAAGGGCTTGCGCAGCACGGTGCGGCCGCCGAACATCGCCGCGTCCGCCTCGCCGGCGAAGCCGGTGACGAACAGCACCGCGACGCCGTCGATCCGATCGCCCAGGGCAGCGATCATCTCGGGGCCGGTCTGGCCCGGCATCAGCACGTCGGAGACGATCAGGTCGAGCGACCGCAGCGTCGCGATCGCGCCGGGCGCGGCATGCGGATCGTCGCAGCCCATGGCCTGGTGGCCGAGTTCCTTGAGCGCGCCCAGCGTCGCAGTGAGCACGCGCGGGTCGTCCTCCACCACCAGGATTTCCAGCGGCCGGCCACTATACACGGGAACGCCCTCGGACGCGGGCGCGGCTTCGGCCCTCGCTTCGCCGAGATGGCGGGGCATGTAAAGCGTCACCCGGGTGCCCTTGCCCGGCGCCGTGTCGATGCCGATCTCGCCTCCCGACTGGCGGACGAAGCCGAAGATCTGGCTGAGCCCCAGCCCGGTGCCCTTGCCCACCGGCTTGGTGGTGAAGAAAGGTTCGAACACACGCGCCAGCACCTCGGGCGTCATCCCCATGCCGGTGTCGCCCACTTCGATGGTGACGTAATCACCCGCGGCGCACTCGCCGACCTGGTTCTCGGCCAGGCTCGTGCCGCCGGTGACGAAGCTGAGCGTCCCCTTCCCCTCCATCGCGTCGCGCGCGTTCACCGCGAGGTTGAGCAGCGCATTCTCGAGCTGGTGGCGATCGACCCAGATCCGCCAGCCGGTGCCTTCATCCGAGGTTGCCACCGCGATGCCGTCGCCCAGGGTGCGGTCGAGCAGATCGGCCATGCCGTCGATCAGCGCACCGGCTTCCACCGCTTCGGGCAGCAACGGCTCGGCGCGGGAGAAGGCGAGCAGGCGGCGGGTGAGCGCCGCGGCGCGATTGGCGCCTTCCATCGCATTCTCGATATGGCGCTGCGCATCGGGACCGCCGGTGTGGAGATGGCGCTTTGCGAGCTCCAGCCCGCCCAGAACCACGGCCAGCATATTGTTGAAATCATGGGCGATCCCGCCAGTGAGCTGGCCGACCGCCTCCATCTTCTGCGCCTGGCGAAGCTGCTCCTGCGCCGCCTCGCGCTCGGCGGCCTCGGCACGCAGCTGCTCGGTCGCATCGGCGACGGCCCGCTGCAGCTCGACGGAGCGCTCGCGTTCGGTCTCGGCATTGGCGTCGGCGACCGCCCGGTCGCCCTGCGCCTCGATCGCCATCCAGCCGAGCAGCACCGCGCCAAGCACGATCAGGACGCCGAACCCGGTGAGCACCCGCGACGCCAGGCCCGAATTGGCGAGCAGGTCCGCGGCTGCCTTGGTGCGGTCGTGCAGGGTGACCCGCTCGGCATCGACCACTTCGTTGAGCACCTGCTCGAGCTGGGTGCGGGCCGGGCTCAGGCGGACCTGGTAATAGCTGCCCCAGGCATCGCTGTGCCGCTTGTAGGTCGAGTAGAGGGCGGTGGTGGCGAGCTCCTTGCCGCGGGCGTCGAAGGCCTGTTTCAGCCGGACGATGCGGGCCTGCTGGGCGGGATTGTCGGCGGTGATCTGCTTCAGCCGCGCCAGCTGCTCGCCCGCACGGCCCCATTGGTCGCCATATTGCTGGCCGAGATTCTTGTCGGCGCTGACCACATAGCGGCCGAGCGCGGCCTCCGCCCCGGCGATCGCGCCGGAAAGCTGGTTGGCGCGCATGATCACGTCGAACGTGTGCTGCTGGCGTGCGATCGCCCGATCGCGCTCGGCATCGGTGCGCTGCTGGAGGAGCGCCACCGCGACGAGCACGGCGATCCCCAGCAGCGCAAGCCCGCCGAGCATCAGGAACCGCCAGTTGGTCGCCCGAATGGCACGTTCCAGAGCGGTGTTACTCTCACTCATTACGGGATCGTTTTTAGTCGAGCCCGGGCGCACAGGAAAGAGTCCTCAGCCGATAACGCCCACGGCCTGGCCCGCCGCCTTGAACATGCCCAGCACGCGCTGGATCTGCTCGGCGGTGTGCTCGGCGCAGAGCGAGCAGCGCAGCAGGAAGGTGCCGGCCGGCGTCGCCGGCGGACGGGCGAGGTTCACATAGAGGCCGCCCTCGAGCAGCGCCTGCCACATCATCGCGCCCTGGACCTGATCCTCGAGGATCACCGCGATGATCGCAGAGTCCGGGTTCTCGGTGCCGAGCTTGAAGCCCATTTCCTTGAGGCCGGCATGCAGCGTGCGGGCATTTTCCCAGAGATGCGCGCGCTTGTTGTGCGCGTGCATCAGCTTGCGGATCGACATCGCCGCGGTCGCCACGACGCTGGGCGGCAGCGAGGCGGTGAAGATGTACGGACGGCAGGCCAGGCGGATCGCCTCGAACTTCGGGTGGTTCGACACGCAGAAGCCGCCGACGGTGCCGACCGACTTGGAGAAGGTGCCGACGACGAAGTCGACCTGGCCTTCGAGGCCCTGCTCTTCGTAGACGCCGCGGCCGTTCGGGCCGAAAAAGCCCATCGAGTGCGCTTCGTCCGACAGCACCATTGCGCCGTGCTTCTTGGCGACCTCGACCATTTCCTTCAGCGGGGCGATGTCGCCGAGCATCGAATAGACGCCCTCGAGCACCACGAGCTTGCCGGCTTCCTTGGGTAGCCGGCCAAGGCGCTTGTCGAGATCCTCGACGCTGTTGTGGCGGAAGCGGACGATCTCGGCATTGCCCTGCTTGCAGCCGTCATAGATCGAGGCGTGGCTGTCGGCGTCGAGGATGACATACTCGCCCTTGCCGACGAGCGTGGAGATCATGCCGAGATTGGCCATGTAGCCGGTCGAGAAGACGATCGCGCCGGTGACGCCGTAGAAGTCGCGCAGCGCCTGCTCGACTTCCATGTGATCGTGGAAGGTACCGTTGAGCATCCGGCTGCCGTTGGTGCCGGAGCCGAACTTCTCGAGCGCGTCCTTGCCGGCCTGGATCACGTCCGGATCGAAGGTCATGCCCATATAGTTGTAGGTGCCGAGGAGGATCGTATCCTTCCCCTTGATCACCGCCTCGGTGGGCGACTTCACCTGCTCCATCACCACCGCATAGGGATCGGTGACGCCGCTGGCGAGCAGGCGCTCGCGCTCGCCGATGAGCGCGTCGAACTTCGACATCAGGTCGGTTTCGGGCGCAACCGCGGCCGGATTGGCGGGGAGCGCGTCGGCAGTGTTCAGGCCATCGGTCACGTCAAATCAGCCCTTGAGCTTCTGCACGGCATCGACCAGCTGGCCGATATTCTCGATTTCGGCCTGCATGTTCATCGTGATGATGATGTCGAACTCGTCCTCGATCGCCGCGACGAAATCCATCACGGTCAGGCTGTCCCACTCCAGATCCCCGGCGAAGGTGGTGCTGTCGGTCAGCGCGACGCCCTTCTTGTTGAAGGGCTCGATCTGGGCGGTGACGGTCTCGAAGACGGAAGCGCGGTCGGTCATGGGGTCCCTCTAGTGGTATCGTCACCCAGTGCCAAGCGATTGCGGCAACAACGGGCCGTTCCTGCGGCGCGCGCCAAAGTACACGAAGTACACGCCAAACGCGTTTTCAGCCGCCCGCCACCCGGGCCGGCAGGGCCGCCCGCGAGAAGGCAAGCAGACAAAATCCTACATTGCAAGCGGAGGATTTGAGGCGCGGGGCATTCCCCGCTAGAGGCCCGGGATGCTTCGTCTCTCCGGACTCTATCTGCCGCTCGACCATTCGCCCGAGGCCCTGCCCGAAGCGATCGTCAAACGGCTGGGAATCGAGCCCGCCGAGCTGAAGAGCCACTCGGTCTATCGCCGGGGCAATGACGCACGCAGGCGCAATGCGATCCAGCTGGTCTACACGGTGGACGTGGAACTGGCCGACGAGGCGGCGGTGCTGGTGCGCTTTCCGGGCGACAAGGACCTGCGTCCGACGCCGGACATGACCTACAACTTCCCGGTGATGGCCCCGAACGGCTGGAGCGGGCTGCGACCGGTAGTGATCGGCGCGGGCCCCTGTGGGCTGTTCGCCGGGCTGATCCTGGCGCAGATGGGCTTCCGGCCGATCATTCTCGACCGCGGCAAGGTGGTGCGCCAGCGGACCAAGGACACCTGGGGCCTCTGGCGCCAGGGCAAGCTCGATCCCGACAGCAACGTCCAGTTCGGCGAGGGCGGCGCCGGCACCTTTTCCGACGGCAAGCTCTATTGCCGGGTGAAGGACCCGCGCTTCCTCGGCCGAAAGGTGCTGGAGGAGTTCGTCAAGGCCGGCGCGCCCGACGACATTCTCTGGGAAGCGCATCCGCATATCGGCACCTTCCGCCTGGTCACCATGGTGGAGAGCATGCGCCGCACGATCGAGGCGCTGGGCGGCGAATATCGCTGGGAGACCCGGGTCGACGATATCGAGCTGGAACGCACCCCCGACGGCAACCAGCGGATGCGCGGGCTCCACCTGCAGGACGGCAGCTTCCTCGAGGTGGATCACGTCGTGCTGGCGGTGGGCCACAGCGCCCGGCCGACCTTCGAGATGCTCCACCGGCGCGGCGTTCACATGGAGGCCAAGCCCTTCGCGATCGGGGTGCGGATCGAGCATCCGCAGAGCTGGATCGACCGGGCGCGCTTCGGCAATTGCGCCGGCCATCCGGACCTGGGCGCGGCGGCATACAGCCTGGTGCATCACGCCTCGAACGGACGCAGCGTCTACAGCTTCTGCATGTGCCCGGGCGGGCGCGTGGTGGCGGCGACCAGCGAGGAAGGCCGGGTCGTCACCAACGGGATGAGCCAATATTCGCGCGCCGAGTTCAACGCGAACTCGGGCCTCGTCGTCGCAATCGATCCGGCCAAGGATTTTCCGGGCGGACCGCTGGCAGGCATCGAGCTGCAGCGGCACTGGGAGGACCTGGCCTATATCGCCGGCGGCTCCAACTATCATGCGCCGGGACAGCGGGTGGGCGACCTGCTCGCCGGCCGCGCCTCGACCGCGCTGGGAGAAGTCATCCCCTCGTACAAGCCGGGGGTGAAGATGACTGACCTTTCGGAATGCCTGCCCGGCTTCGTGATCGAGGCGTTCCGCGAGGCGCTGCCGGTATTCGGGCGGCAGATCGCGAACTACGACCATCCCGACGCGATCATGACAGGCGTGGAGACGCGCACCTCCTCACCGGTGCGGATCACCCGGGGGAAGGATCATCAGAGCCTGAACGTGGCGCAGCTGTTCCCGGCGGGTGAAGGCGCGGGCTATGCGGGCGGGATTCTGTCCGCGGCGATCGACGGGATCAAGACCGCCGAGGCGGTGGCGCGGAGCTTGGTGGGCGGCTGACTCCTTCTACCGCTGTTGCGGGAGAGGGACGCCGAGCACAGCGAGGCAGGGTGAGGGTCCGTAGGGGCGGCGAGCACCTAGCCCGCCGTACAGGCCCTCACCCTTTCGCCGCCTTCGGCGTCTCCCTCCCTCTCCCGCGAAAGCGGGAGAGGGAATTGGGCCGCCGATGCGCCGCGACGCAGGTCACGACGCTCGCCACCACCAGCACGAACGCTGCCGCCTCCAGCGCCGTCGGCCCGCGATGCTCCCAGGCGAAGGCGTAGAGCAAGGCGAACAGCGTCTCGAAGGTGATCATCTGGCCGGACAGGGTGAGCGGCAGCAGCCGGCTCATCCGGTTCCACAGCGCATTGCCGACGATCGAGGCGAACACCGCCACCCCAGCCGAGACCGCGACGAACAGCGCCCAGTCCCCTGCCCCATGGCCGCGCGTGCCGAGCAGCAGCGCGAGCGGGATCAGCACCAGGCTCTGCGCACCCGTGGCGATGCCGATCAGCAGGCTCCAGTCGTGCGAGGACACGGTCCGCACCCGCGCCAGCATATGGTTGTTGTACACCGCATAGGCGCCCCACGAGGCGAGCGCGCCGATCGCGCAGAGCAGGCCGGCGAGCTGGGCGGTGACCGGGCGGGCCGAGGGCAGGAACAGCGCCTGCCAGCCGATGCACAGCGCGCCGGCGACGCAGAGCAGCAGCGACGGCGCGAGCCGGGCGAGCGGCACGGCATCCTTGGCACGGCTGCCGACGATGGTCACGACGACGGGGAGAAAGCCGATGACCAGCGCGGTGATCGCGGCGCCGCCGAGTTGCACCGAGCTGGCGAGGAGGATGTAGTAAAGCGTGTTTCCCAAGAGCGCGAGCCAGGCGAGCGCGCGCCACTCACTCCCACCCAGCTGCGCGGCCAAGCTGCGCCAGCGCGGGGCGATCAGGGCGGCAGAGATCAGGCCATAGGCAAGGTAGCGGCCGATGGTCAGCTCGAGCGGGCCGAAGGCGCGGGCCAGTTCGGGGGCGAGGAACACCAGCCCCCAGAGCGCGCCGGCGGCGGCCCCGCACAGCACGCCCAGCACCAGTGATCCGCGTTCGTTCGGCATGCGCATTCCCTTCTGAAGCGGGGAATATCATCGCGAGTGCGGGCTGAGCGCTCTTGATTCATGCTCCCGATGCAACAAAAACTCGCTGCATGGCAAGGGAACGCGACAAATCCGCACGGGCGCTCGACGATTTCGACTGGGCGATCCTCCGACTCGTCCAGGCGGACAACAAGATGCCCCAGCGCCGGATCGGCGAGGCGGTGAACCTGTCGGCGGCGGCAGTGCAGCGGCGGATCGCGGCGATGGAGGCATCGGGGGTGATCGCGCGCAACGTGGCGATCGTCGATCCCGACGCGGTGCCACTCACCATCACCTCGATCGTCGAGGTGCAGCTGATCAACGAGCATGCGCCGACGGTGGAGCTGGCGCGCCGGATGTTCCTCGACACGCCCGAGGTCCAGCAATGCTATTACGTCACCGGCGGGGTGAGCTTCATGCTGGTGATCGTCACCTCGGACATGCGCGCCTATTCGGCGCTGACCAAGAAGCTGTTCGCCGAGAAGCCGTTCATCGCCAGCTATCGCTCGCTGATCGCCCTCGACCGGGTGAAGACGGATACGAGCATTATCATTCCTTGAGGCGCATTACCCCTCTCACCCGTCATCCCCGTGAAGGCGGGGATCCAGAGTCACCTGGGACAGCACTCTGTTACCCTGGATCCCCGCCTTCGCGGGGATGACGGTTGGAGTTAGGCAGCGTCGCGCACCTCGCCCCCGCTGCCCAGCGCGACCGCCTCGATCCAGCAATCGACCTGGCCGGCGATCTTCTGGAGCAGCCCGGCGTGGAGATGGGTGACGTCGGACATCTCGTCCGGCCCGGCGATGTCCGCCACGTCGAGCACCCAGACATGGTCGGGATTCTCGCGCGCCGCCTTGCGCCAGATCGCATTGAGGCGACGGCAGCGCTCGGACGTGAGGTTGTGGACGGCACGGTACTTGTCCTCGGGCGCGTCCTCGGGCGGCAGGACGACGAGCATGCGGCGCTCCTGCTCGATCAGCATGATCAGCGTGCGGACGACGCAGGTCTGGTAGAGGCCGATATCGACCAGCGGCCAGCGCTCGCCCCAGCGGCCGTCGAGATAATCGACCGCCGCGCCATAGACGAGGAAGGGCGGGAAATCCTGGTCGCGCCAGCTGCCCTCGTCCATCATCCGCATCGCGAAGACGCGCGGGTGGTGATCGAACTCGATCGCCGGGCGGAAGCGGCTGTAATGCGCGATGCCGCCGGACTGGCAATCGAACATGATGCGCACCGCAGGCTCGGCCATCAGCTGCGGGGCCTGCTCGGCGAGGATCGCGCCGCGGACCTCAGGGTCGTGGAAATCGGCATCGGCGATCCAGTCCGGGTCGGTGCGATCGAAATCCCAGGCGCCGGTTTCGATCTCCGGCCATTTCTCGCGGACCTTGGACAGGGCATAAGCCTCGATGCCCATGTGCATGATCCGGCAGGAGAATGTGAAATGGACGAAGGCCCTGGCCTCACGGTCGACCATGACGAAGCCGACCAGGCCGTGGCGGCCATAGCTGTCCCAGGCGAAGATCGACCAGCTGTCGAAGCGGACGACGTCGATGATATCGGCCTCCAGCCGGGTCTGCTCGACGCGCGAGCCAGTGTAGTTGAGCTGGTTCGAGCGGTTGATCAGGTCCGCGATGCGCGGGGCGAAATCGAGATTGTCCATCAGGTACGGCGCGCTGGCGCGGATGCCGCAGGTGCGCAGGAATGCGTGGTTCGAGAGTGCGGGGACGGCGGCGCGATCGGCCTTGCGGCGCTCCAGCATCCGGTAGCGTTCGACCCGGCTCTTGCCCGGAGGCGTGAGCGCGAGCAGGCCGGCGAGGTGATCATCGGCGTCGGACAGGGTGATCTCGAGCAGCTGGATCTCGGGGATCGCATGCGCGACTTCGCGCAGGTTCACCGGATTGTCGTCGACGAACAGGACGTCGGCGGGGCGCAGCTGCATGTCGGCGATGATCGCGCGGATCGCCTCGGGCTTGGGCGTGAAGGCGATGTGCGGGAAGACGAATTCGTCCCACAGGCCCAACTCGCGCAGCTTCGCCTCGGCGGTGGCGAAGTCGTTCTTCGAGCAGATCGAGGAGACGACGCCGCGCGCGTTGAAGGCGCGGACCAGTTCGGCGCGGTGGCGATGGAGCTGCACGGCCTCACCATCGGCGAGCGTGCCGGACCAGAGCGTATCGTCGAGATCCCAGATGATGAGCTTGAGCATCCTTCATTTTAGGATGCTTTTCGTCAGAGCAGCCCCTGCTGGCGATACCAGGCTGCGGTGGCGGCGAGGCCGGCTTCGGCTTCGACCTGGGGCTTCCACAGGTTGGAGGGCGGCCGGCGGCTCGAATCGATCACCCAGTCCTCGTGGCAGAAATAGGCGACGCGGTCCGGCGTGAGCTTCGCGTTCTTGCCGCGGACCAGCCGGTCCATATGCGCGCCGGCCATCAGCAGCATGCGCGGCAGCGCGAAGCTGGCGACCCGCTTGCCGAGCGCGGTGCCGATCGCCTGGGCGAACTGCTTGTGGCTCCAGCCACTCTCGGTGCCGTCATCGGCGTCGAGGATCTGGTTGCAGCCATCGGTGGTGGCGAGTGCGAGCAGCAGGCGGCCGAGATCGCCGACCTCGATCAGCGAGATGCGCCCGCCGCGGGGCATGAGCGCGAGGCCCTTCTTCGCCAGCCGGAACAGCTCGAGCATCTCGAGGTCGCCAGGGCCGTAGATCGCCGGCGGGCGGACGATCGCCCAGTCGAAGCCCGAGGCCATGACCAGCTTGTCGCCCTCGGCCTTGGACCAGCCATAGGCGGAGAGATCGGGCTCGCGCGCGGCGAGCGAGGAGACATGCACGAAGCGGCCGACACCTTTTGCCTTCGCCGCGTCGAGCATGTTGCGGGTGCCGTCGATATTGCCGGCGGCGAAGCCTGCCTTGTCGGGGGCGTTGACCACGCCGGCGACATGGATGACCGCGTCGGCGCCTTCGCACAGCTCGGCGAGGGCGGCGGTGTTGTTCAGGTCACCCTGCACCCAGGTGATGCCCGCGCGCTCGGCCTGTTGGCGGCGCGTGAGGGCGCGGACGTGATGGCCGGCTTCGAGGGCTAGGGCGATCAGGCGGGTGCCGACAAAGCCGGTGCCGCCGGTGAGGGCGATGGTGGTCACAGCAGCGCCATATGGCTGCGGTGGACCAGTGTCGAGCGGGGGGCGTAGCCGAGGAGTTCGGCCTGTTCCTCGTTGCGGCGGCCGAGGATTCGGGTGGCGTCGTCGCTCGGATATTCGGCGAGGCCGCGGGCGAGCGGCCTGCCGTCGGGGCCGGCGATCACGACCAGATCGCCGCGGGCGAAGACCCCCTCGATACGGTTTGCGCCCGCGGCGAGCAGGCTTTTGCCCTGTTTCAGCGCCTTTACCGCACCTTCGTCGACATGAACCGTGCCATGCGCGGTGATTCCGCCGGCCAGCCAGGCCTTGCGGGCCGGTGCCGCCTTTTCGGCGACGAACAGCGTGTGCTTCGCCTCGCTCCCCAGCGGATGCGCGATCCGGCCCGAGGCGATGGCGAGATGCGCGCCGGCGGCATTGGCGATGCGCGCGGCGGCGATCTTCGAGACCATGCCGCCCGATCCCATGCCCGAGGCCGAGCCCTTGTCGGCCATGTTCTCGATCCCGCTATCGATCCGCTCGACCCGGGGGATATGGACCGCGCCGGGCAGCGCCGGGTTGCGGTCGTAGAGCCCGTCGACGTCGGAGAGCAGCACTACGCCCCCCGCCCCCGCCGCCTGGGCGACGCGCGCGGCGAGCCGGTCATTGTCGCCGAAGCGGATCTCCTCGGTGGCGACGCTGTCATTCTCGTTGAGCACGGGCACGACGCCCAGGCCGAGCAGCCGGTCGAGCGTGGCGGCGGCGTTGAGATAGCGGCGGCGATCCTCGAGGTCGCCTAGCGTGACCAGCATCTGCGCGGCGGTGAGGCCATTGGCACCCAGCACGTCCGCCCATACCCGGCTCAGCTCGATCTGCCCGGTGGCGGCGGCAGCCTGCGCATCCTCGAGGCTGGCGCGGCCGCCCCTGGCGAGCTTGAGCCGCCGCGCACCGAGCGCGATCGCGCCCGAGGAGACCACCGCGACCTGCTGGCCCGCCTTGACCCGTTCGGCGATATCGGCGGCGATACCCTCGAGCCAGGCGCGGCGCACGCTGCCATCCGGATCGACCAGCAGGGCCGAACCGATCTTGACGACGATGCGCGGGCAGGAAGCAGGCGGGAAGAGCGACATGGCCGCCGCTATATGGTCCCCCGCCCCATCCCGCCAGACAGGAAGGCTTGGGAGAGCCGTGAGAGCGGCTATTCCTCGGTGCGGAGGAGGACGGCCTCGCCGATCATCAGGAACAGCAGGAACGGCGCCCAGGCGGCGAGGAACGGCGGATAGGCGCCGAGATTGCCCATCGCGAGCGCGAAATTGTCGGCGACGAAATAGAGGAAGCCGAGCGCCATGCCGATCACGGCGCGCACGAACAGCTTGCCCGAGCGGGCGATGCCGAAGGCCGAGACGGCGCCGAGCAGCGGCATCAGGATCGCCGAGAGCGGCCCGGCCAGCTTGTGCCACAGGGCGCCTTCGAGCGCGTCGGTCTGGCGGCCGGCGACCTTGAGGTCCCCGATCGCCTCGTTGAGCGCGAAGAAGCCCATCGAATCGGCATCGACATGCGCGAGGGTGAACTGGTCCGGGCGGAGGTCATGGCCGACAATGGTGGTGCCGACCTTGGTCTTCTGCCCGCTGGCGACGGTGAAGCGCTCGGCATTGTCGACGCGCCAGCCCTTGCCGTCGCGCACGCCGTGCGGCGCGGTGAGGATGCTGACCAGCGAGCGGTCCTGCCGCTCATAGACGGTGATGCCGTAGAGCTGCGCAGCATCGCCGCGCCCGCGGACCTGCTGCACCTGAATCAGGTTGTTGTCGCCCTTCACCCAGACATTGCTGCGGTCGCCGCGATCAATCGGCAACGGGGCGTAGTTGACCTTCTTCCACTGCTCGAGCGTGGAGGTGGCGCGGGTGACGATGCGATCGTTGAAGCCGAAGGAGATGACCGCCACCACCATGCCGGTGAGCAGCAGCGGCGCCAGCACCTGGTGCGCGGACAGGCCCGAGGCCTTCATCGCGATCACTTCGCTGTTCTGGTTGAGCTGGCTCAGGGTCAGGATCGAGCCGAGCAGCACCGAATAGGGCAGGAAGGTCGCGGCGATCTGCGGCACGCGCAGGCTGACATAGCGCCAGATCTCGGCATCGCCGTTGCCGGCATGCGCCAGGATCGTGCCGCTCTCGGTCAGCAGGTCGAGCGACTGGAGGATGAGCACCAGCGCGCCGAGGATGGCGAAGGTGCGCGTGAGGAACATGCGCGCCATGTAGGCGGACATGGTCCGCGACGGGAAAAAGCTGCTCATCATGCCGCAGCCTCCTCGCGGCGCAGCCTGCGGCGGCGCCCGGGCATGTAGCGCAGGACGAACTTGGTGAGCTTGGAGAAGACCTTCTCGAGCCCGGCGATCGGCTGGCCGCCCGGCACATAGGCGATCTGATAGTACATCCACATCACCAGGGCGGCGAAGACCAGGAACGGCCCCCAGAGCGCGATGATCGGATCGACCGCGCCGCTGCTGCCGAACGACTGCCCGAACTCGTTGATCTTGTGATAGGTGACGATCATCACGATCGAGAGGAACACGCCCAGCGCCGAGGTCGAGCGCTTGGGCGGCACGCCCAGCGCCACCGCGAGGAAGGGCAGCAGGAACATCGAGGCGACTTCCGCCAGGCGGAAGTGGAAGGCCGCGCGACTGGTCTCGCGATCCTCAGTGCTCGAATTGGGATTGCGGCCGATCACCGCCAGCTCGGGCAGGGTCCGCTCGATATTCTTGCCGCCGCGGGTGCGGAACTGCTCATATTTGGGCAGCGGGATCGGCAGATTGTGCGTGGTGAAGGTGAGCACGCGCGGCACCGGCGAGTTGCGGTCCTGGTGGACAAGCGTGCCGTTCTGCAGGCGGAAGATGATCACGTCCGGATCGTCGGAGCGCAGGAACTGGCCGCTCTGGGCGGTGACCGCCACGGGCGTGCCGTCCTTGGTCATCATCTGCACGAAGATGCCCGAGAGCTTGCGGCCCTCGTCCTTGCTCTCCTCGATGCGCAGCGTCATCTTCGCGCCGAAGCTGGTGAACTCGCCCACCTTGATCGAGGCGCCGAGCGCACCCGAACGCAGCTCGAAGCGAAGCTGCTCGTAATTGTAGCGCGACCAGGGCTGGACGAAGCCGACGATCGCCAGGTTGAGCGCCGCCAGCGCCATCGCATACATGAAGGGCACCTTGAGCAGGCGCGTATAGCCCATGCCCACCGCGCGCAGCACGTCGAGCTCCGACGAGGTCGCCAGGCGGCGGAAGGCGAGCAGGCAGCCCAGCATCAAGCCGATCGGGATGCCCAGGCCGAGATATTCGGGAAGCAGGTTGGCGAGCATGCGCCAGACGACGCTGACCGGCCCGCCCTCGGTCGCGACGAACTCGAACAGGCGCAGCATGCGGTCGAGCACCAGCAGCATTGCCGATATGAGCAATGTCGAGACCAGGGGCACCGCGATCAGCCGCGCCATGTACCGATCGATCGAGTTCATCTGCGCGCGACGGTTGCCTTAGGTTTATTCTCGCCGGCGCGCGGGGCGCCGTCCTAGTCAACCGAAAGCCTATACTCCCGGTTCCGGACAGCGCCAGCAGGAAAGTTGCGCGTCAGTAACGCAGGGACGGATTCCGTGGCGTCGTATCGGCGCCTTTCGGGTCGAGCTTGCCCCTGTCCGGATCGACCATCGGCGCAGCCGCCGCGGCCTGGGCGCGCTGCTGGCGCCATTGCTCGGCCTGGCGCTGCCCTTCGGCATAGCCTGGGCTGGCCCGCATCTGGCGCTCCATGTCGAAGAAGCGCTCGGCCGAGCTGATCGCCTTGCCATTCTCGATCTGGACGATGAACTCGTCGAGCACCCTGGCCATCGCCTCGCGCACCTTGGGGTTGTAGTTGGCAATCGCCGCCCTGCCCTTGAAATCGGCGTCGAAGCTGAGCTTCGTCTTGCGGCCGCCATCGAGCGGCTCGAAGCGGAAGGTCAGGCGGATCGCCTCGGCGCCGTCCTTGCTGACGCTATAGTCGATCGAGCGCGAATCGACGCTGGTCACCTTGGGCCAGCTGAGCCCCTGGCCGGGTCCGTCGCCCTTCCAGCCGTCTTTGGCGCCGTTCAGCACCAGATCGAAGCCGCGCCAGGTGTCGTGCGGCGTCGCGTTGACCGTGCGGACCACGTCCGCGCTGTTGTAGCTCGATATCGCATAATAGCCGCCGCCGCCCAGCAGCGCGCATCCGATCAGTGCCTCGCGGATCATCGCCCCAATCCCCGCCGTTGATTTCGGCGCGATTGTCGCGCGCCACCGTAAATAGTCCGTCACCATGGGGTGACGGATTTGCGACATTCGCCTATGGGCCTGCGATGCATTTCCTGGACCAGGCAAAGATCTTCGTCCGCTCCGGCGCGGGCGGCCCGGGCGCCGTGAGCTTCCGGCGCGAGAAGTTCATCGAATATGGCGGCCCCGACGGCGGCAATGGCGGCAAGGGCGGCGACATCATCTTCGAGGCGGTCGCCGGCCTCAATACGCTGATCGACTTCCGCTACACCCAGCATTTCCGCGCCCCGCGCGGCAGCGGCGGCGCGGGCTCGAACCGTACCGGCGCGGGCGGCGAGGACCTGGTGATCCAGGTGCCGATCGGCACCCAGGTGCTGGCCGATGACGAGGAGCGCACGCTGCTGCTCGACATGACCAAGGAGGGCCAGCGCGTCGTCTTCCTGCGCGGCGGTGACGGCGGCCGCGGCAACGCCAGCTACAAGACCTCGACCAATCGCGCGCCGCGCCAGCACGGCACCGGCTGGCCGAGCGACGAGGCCTATGTCTGGCTGCGGCTCAAGCTGCTCGCCGATGCGGGCCTGGTGGGCCTGCCCAACGCCGGCAAGTCGACCTTCATCAACCAGGTGACCAACGCCCAGGCCAAGGTGGGCGCCTATGCCTTCACCACCACCCGCCCCCAGTTGGGCGTGGTGCGGCACAAGGAACGCGAGTTCGTCGTCGCCGACATCCCGGGCCTGATCGAAGGCGCGGCGGAAGGCGCCGGCATCGGCGACCGCTTCCTGGGCCATATCGAGCGCTGCCGGGTGCTGCTGCACCTGGTCGACGCCAATGATCCCGATGTCGCCGAAAGCTACCGGATCGTGCGCGGCGAGCTGGAAGCCTATGGCGCCGGGCTGGTCGACAAGCCGGTGGTGGTGGCACTCAACAAGATCGACATGCTCGACGACGAGCTGATCGCGGCGCTCTCCGCCGAGCTGGAGGAAGCGAGCGGCGGGCCGGTGATCCCGATCTCGGGCGCGAGCGGCGTCGGCGTGGACTGGGCGCTCGACCAGCTGCTCGAGGCGATCGGCACCGATCACGGCAAGGTCGCCGAGGATGACGAGGGCGAGGACGCGATCGAGTGGTCGCCGATTTGAAGCTAGCCAAATAACCTTCGTCACCCCGGCCTTGTGCCGGGGTCCACTACGCCTCCCGAACTGCCAGAAGAGCCTCTTGCTCCTCCCTCGCCTCCCGGTGGACCCCGGCACAAGGCCGGGGTGACGGGTTGGTGTGGAGCGACGCACAAACAAAAAGGCCGGGCATCGCTGCCCGGCCTTTTTCTGTTTCAGTCGTTCCGCTGGTTCAGCGGGCGCCCATCGTGCTGGCGGCAAGGCGGTGCATCAGCCCGCGCAACGAGGGGTAGTTGGCCTTGTGGTAGGCCGAGGCCTCTTCGAGCGCGTCGGACAGGCGACGGTGCGCCTCGTTCAGCGCGTGATAGGGCAGGCTCGGCAGCAGATGGTGCAGCGCGTGGTAGCGCAGGCCGATCGGCGCCCAGAGATAGGCCATGAAGCCCGGGGTCGGCACGTTGACGCTGTCGAGATACTGGGCGGTGACGGTGAGCGGCTCGCCGTCATTCTCCCAGAGATGCGCGACCAGCGTGCGGACCTGGTTGATCACCGCCACGCCCGCGATCACCCCGAGATAGATGGCGAAGGCGTGCAGCGGGATGATCCCCGTCGCAACCAGCGCGAGCAGCGCGATCGAATAGATGCTGGCGCCCAGCTCCTGCCAGAACCACTGGCTCTTGAGCTCGCCCTCTGGGGGGCGGCGCTCGAAGGCCGGGTTGATCTTCAGACCCGAATATTTGGCGACGACGACGCGGCGCAGGCTGGGGATCACCGCCGAGAGCGGCGCCAGCACGGCGAAGCGGATCAGCATGGCGACCGGCAGCAGCACGGCGGCGAGCAGGAATACCGGCAGCGTCCACGGCTTCATCATCGCGAGCGGCAGATATTCGGGATCCTCGACCGTGCCATAGCGGGTACGGGCGTGGTGGAGGGTGTGAACGCCCTCATAGGTGAAGCTCGGCACGAGCAGCGGGATGCCGACCAGCAGGTTCCAGCCGAGCCGGAAATTGGGCAGCAGCGCATGCTTGAGGTGGGTCAGCTCGTGGATGAACAAGCTGGCGCGGTAGAGCGCGAGCACCGCCACCACGCCAGCGAGCAGCGCCAGCGGCACGCTCGGCACCAGCATGGCCGCGGCAAGCGCGCCATAGCCGATCCCGGCCGACACGAACATGTCCGTCCAGTAGATGCGCGGATTGGGCGTGTGCAGGTCGCGGGTCAGTTCGGCCGCGGCACGCAGCATCGCGCGATCGTCGGGGACGCCGGAAAGCTTGATACGCGCCGGGGCCGGGGTCGTCGCCGGCTCGGCATCATGGATCTTCAGGGCAAGCGATTTCGTCATGATGTCTGCCATTTGGCGGGAGATAGTGGCTTTATGGTGGCATTCCAGGGGTCAGGGAGAGGCACCCCGGCCCGCCATGATTGCCGCGCTTGACACTGAACCGCTGGCGAAGGACTGCATTGCGCTGAATCAAACCTCAGGAAGGGTTTTCCCCTTGGCCAGCGGCCCGCTCAGCATCCGTCCCGTCTCCTCCAAGCGCGACACCAAGCAGTTCATCGAAGTCGCCTACCGCCTGAACAGCGGCGACCCGGCCTGGGTGCCGCCGCTGCGCGACGAGGTGGCGGGAACGATCAGCCCGAAGAAGAATGGCTGGTTCAGCCATGCCGAGGCGCAATATTTCCTCGCCGAGCGCGACGGCGAGGCGGTGGGCCGCATCTCGGCGCATATCGATTTCCTCGCTCTGGAAATGCCGGCGGAGCAGGGCTTCGGCCCGGGCACCGGCTTCTGGGGGATGTTCGAGGCCGAGGACCAGAATGCCGCCCGCGCGCTGATCAACGCCGCCGAGGACTGGCTGCGCGGCAAGGGCATGACCCGGGCGCTCGGCCCGGTCAGCCTGTCGATCTGGGAGGAGCCCGGCCTGCTGGTGAAGGGGCACGACCATTCCCCCACCGTGCTGATGGGGCATCACCCGGCGAAATATCAGGGCTGGATCGAGGCGGCAGGCTACAAGCCGGCCAAGTCGCTGCTCACCTATGAGCTCGACGTCAGCAAGCGCTTCCCGCCGCTGATCAACCGCATCGTCGAGAATGGCGAGAAGAACCCCAAGATCCGCATCCGCAAGGTCGACAAGTCGAAATTCGACGAGGAGGCCGCGATCATCCTGGCGATCCTCAACGACGCATGGTCGGACAATTGGGGATTCATCCCGCTCACCCAGCCCGAGATCGACGATGTCGGCAAGAAGCTGAAGCCGCTGGTGTTCGAGGACCTGATCATGATCGCCGAGCTCGAGGGCGAGCCGGTGGCGTTCATGGTCACCCTGCCCGACCTCAACGAGGCGGTGAAGCCGCTAAACGGCTCGCTGTTCCCGTTCGGCTGGGCCAAGCTGCTGTGGTGGCTGCGCAAGCCGAAGGTGCGGACGATGCGCGTGCCGCTGATGGGCGTGGTCAAGCGGCTCCAGGCGTCGCGCATGGCGAGCCAGCTGGCCTTCATGATGATCGAGTATATCCGCCGCGCGGCAGTGGCCAATTACGGCGCCAGCCGCGGCGAGATCGGCTGGGTGCTCGACGACAACCAGGGCATGAACGCGATCGCCGCGGCGATCGATTCCTGGGTGAACCGCGAATATGTGATCTACCAGAAGCCGCTCTGACGGCACTGGACGCGACCAGCCGGCCTGCTCCTGGGGGAACAGGCCGGCACCGGTCGGGGCATGACCGGGGGGAGCACCGGGCGGCGGCGAACGCTCACGAAATCCGCCGCGCGACGCTCCATGGGTCTTAGCGGGCCTGCTTCATCAGCTTCAGCGGATCGACACCGACCTCGAGCCAATCGGCGCGGGTGCGGCATTCGCGCTTCTCGATGCGCGATCCGGTCGCCGTGGTGTCGATGCAATATTTGCGGGTGTCGTTCTTGGCTTCCGTCTGCTCCTGGCGCGCCTTGGCGGGGGCAGCCGGGTCGTTGGCGGCAGCGGCAACGGCGGGCGAGACGGCGCCGGCAACCAGGGCAACGCTGGCGAAAAGGGCAGCGGCGGCGGAAAGGGTCTTGCTGTGCATATCCATTACTCCTCGAACCTTAGACATGGACAGGCGCTGCTTTCCGCCTGTGCCCCATGCTTCGCAATCGGCGTGCCAATTTCGAGAAACACGTAATATCAATGACTTACATGATTATGACGGTGTGATGACGTGCTATAACACGGCAATACACACCAAATATTGGTGCGCGCATGGAACGAGGCGTCCGGAAGCGGACACTGCGCTGTTCAGAAGCGGCCAGTTCCAGTCCTGGGATCCTCCGGGCGCCCCTGCGAAAGCAGGTGCCCAGGGTCACCTAGCCTAGACCCGCGCGGCTCCGGGCTCCTGCTTTCGCAGGAGCACGAGTATTGGGTTTTAGCCTTAACCTGCCGCTTCGATCTAGCGGAGCGACACCCAGGTCGGGGCGTGGTCGCTGGCCTTTTCGCGGCCGCGATATTCCTTGTCGACGCCGGCGCCGAGGTAACGGTCGGCCGCGATCGGACTGAGCAGCAGGTGATCGATGCGAAAGCCCGCGTCGCGCTGCCAGGCGCCCGCCTGATAGTCCCAGAAGGTCCAGACGCCGCCGCCCGGGAAACGGGTGCGCAGCGAATCGGTCCAGCCCTGCGCCAGCAGCGCGCGGTACCGCTCGCGGCTCTCGGGCTGCATCAGCGCGTCCTGCGACATGGCGCGGACCGAGAAAGTGTCGTCATCATTGGGGATGACGTTGTAATCGCCTGCCAGCACCACCGGGCGCTCCTCGGCGAGCAGCGCCCGGGCACGATCGGCGAGGCGCTCCATCCACTTCAGCTTGTAATCGAACTTGGGGCCGGGCTGCGGATTGCCGTTGGGCAGATAGATGGAGGCGACGACCAGGTCGCCGATCTCCGCTTCGATATAGCGGCTGTGGGCGTCCTCTGGATCACCCGCCAGGCCGCGCTGGCGCTCGACCGGCTGCTGGCCCTTCGCCAGCACCGCAACGCCGTTGAAGCCCTTCTGTCCGTGCCACACGGCCCCATAGCCCGCCGCCTCGATATCCTTGACCGGCAGCGTCTCGTCGGCCCCCTTCAGTTCCTGCAGGCAGACCACGTCGGGCTGCTGCTCGGCGAGATACTCCAGCAGGCGCTCCATGCGCGCCTTGATGCCGTTGACATTGTAGGTGACGATCTTGGGCAAGGGGCGCTCTTCAGACGGAGAAGCTGGTGCCGCAACCGCAGCCCGAGGCCGCGTTGGGGTTGGTCACGGTGAAATGCGCGCCGCCGAGATTGTCGACGAAGTCCACGGCCGAGCCACGGACGAGGTCGAGGCTGATCGAATCGACCACCAGCCGGACGCCGTCCAGCTCTGCGACGGTGTCGTCGCCTTCCACGTCCTCGGCGAAACCGAACTTGTACTGGAAGCCCGAGCAGCCGCCGCCCTCGACCGAGAGGCGAAGGATCGCCGGCTTGCCCTGTTTCGCCGCAATCGCCGCGACGCGCGCGGCGGCGGACGGGGTCAATGCGATCTCGGGCTGGGTTAGCGTTGCCATGGGGTGGAGATAGGCGCGCGGGGGCCGAGAGGCAATGTCACCAAGAGATCCAATTATCCTCGTCACCCCGGCCTTGTGCCGGGGTCCACCGGGAGGCGAGCACGGGACAAGAGGCCATGGGATCGGACGTGCGGCGTAGTGGACCCCGGCACAAGGCCGGGGTGACAATTTATAGGCTGTTCCACCTGCTCCCGGATCGCATCGGCGAAGTGGTACTGCCCGCCTAGGCCGCCCAGGCGGCGATGTCGTCCTGCTGGCCGATCAGGGCGAGGCCGTGCGCGATCGATGTCAGCTCGCCGCCGCTGGCGATGCGCTCGGCGCCGAAGCGATCTGTGAACAGCCGGCGGACGCGCGGAGTGAGCGAGGTGCCGCCGGTGAGGAAGACCCGGTCTATCGCGGCGGGCTCGACGCCAGCCTGGGTCAGTGCCTGGTCGACCGCGCCTTCGATCCGGGCGATGTCGGGCGCGATCCACGCCTCGAAGGCGGCGCGGGTGACGTCCGCCTCGATGCGGAGGTCCGGACCTTCGAAATGGAAATGCGCCTGCTCCTCGGCCGACAGCGCCCGCTTGAGCGCACCGACCGCGTGATAGAGCTGATAACCCATCTCGCCCTCGACGATCGCGATCATCCGCTCGATCGCCTTGGGATCGAGCGCGGCGCGGCGCAGCTTGTCGAGCTCGGCCAGCGTCTTGCGGTTGCGCATCAGCGCGAGGCGCGACCAGTCCGAGAAATCGGTGAACCAGCCGCCGGGAATGTCGAGGATCTTGTCGAACGAGCGATATTTCCCGCCCTTGCCGAGCATCGGCAGGATAAGGTGATCGACGATGCGCTGGTCGAACCGGTCACCGGCGATGCCGACACCGGCATGGGCGAGCGGGGTGCAGCGCCGCGGGGCACCGCGCTCGGCGATGCGCACCACCGAGAAGTCGCTCGTGCCGCCGCCGAAATCGGCGACGAGCACGGTGGCGGGCTCGTCGAGACGCGAGGCATAGCTGAACGCTGCGCCTAGCGGCTCATAGACATAATGGATCTCGGCACCGAAGCCCTCGAACATCATGTCGTAGCGCGCGCGGGCGAGCGCGGCATCGGGCCGGGCGCCGGCATATTCCACGGGGCGGCCGACGATGACGCGGCCCGCCTGCCCGTCGAGCGCGCCCTTTGCCTTTTCCCGCATCAGCCGGAGGAACAGCCGGCCCATCTCCTCGAACCGGTAGCGACGCTCGAAGACGATGGCGTGCTCGAAGCTGGCGCTGGCCGCGACCGACTTGAACGACTGGAGGAAACGGCTGGTCTCGGGGGAATCGAGATACTCGGCGATCGCCCAGGGCCCGGCCGCGACTTCGAGCGCGCCGCGGGCATTGCCCTCTTCCCAGAAGCACAGGGCCGAGCGGAACACCGCGTCGTCGTCTTCCGGGCCCTGCAGCAGGACGAGATCGGACACCTCCTCTGTCGCGTGCGCCGCGACCGAGTTGGTGGTACCGAAATCGAAGCCGAGAGAGGATGAAGAAGCCATGATCCGGCGGCTCATAGATGGGGCCGCCGGATTTTCCCACCCGGTGCGTTACAGTACCCAGCCGCCATCGATCGTGATGCTCTCACCGGTCATGTAGCCCGATTCCGCGCCCGCAAGATAGGCGATCAGCCCGGCAATCTCGGCAGGGCTGCCGACGCGGCGCATCGGGCTCTTGCCCGCGAGCATCTCGATCGCGCCGGCATTCATGTCGGTATCGATCGGCCCGGGCTGGACATTGTTCACGGTGATGCCGCGCGGTGCGAGGTCGAGCGCGATGCCCTTCACCATCGCAGCGACCGCCGCCTTGGTGAACTGATAGACGCTGGTGCCTGGATAGCCGGTGCGCACGGCGGTGTTGCTGCCAATCGTGATGATCCGCCCGCCTTCGGGCAGATGCGCCGCCGCGGCCTGGATCGCAAGGAACACGCCGCGCACGTTGATCGCCAGCATCTGGTCGAGTTCCTCGAGGCTGACCGCCTCGATCGGCCCCATGCGCAGGATGCCGGCATTGACCACCACTGCGTCCAACCCGCCGAAATGCGCCGCCGTCTGCTCAACCGCTGCGCGGATTGCGGCGGGATCGGCGCTGTCGGCCTGGATCGCCAACGCCTTGCTGCCGGCCGCCGTCAGCCTCTCGACCAGTGCCTCCGCCGAATCCGGCCGCGAGACATAGGTGAAGGCGACCGCGAAGCCCTCGCGGGCAAGCCGCTCGACCGCGGCGGCACCGATCCCGCGCGAACCGCCGAACACCAGGGCGGTCTTGCTCTTCTCATTCTGCATGTCTTTGTTCCTTTCTTGATAGATCAGTCAATAATTAGGCGAAGAAGGATAGTTTCCAGCTGTGCCGGCTTTTCAGGCCGGGCGCAGGCGATCGATGGTGAAGCGGGCGAGCGTGGTGAGATCGGCGGCACTGGCGCCGGCACGGGCGGCGAGCTGCAGGCCGGTCATGGTCATCTGGATGAAGCCGGCGATCTCGGCGGGGTCGAGGTCCGGCAGAATCTCTCCCGTCGCCTGGCCTTCGCGGATCCGCTCGGCGATGCGCGTGCCGAGCAGCGTGCCGATCCTGGCGCGCTGCTCGACCAGCGCCGGATCGCTGATGCCGAACTCGCCGACCGAGCCGACGCCCATGCAACCGAGCGCACGCCGCGCATCCTCCTCCGAGGTAAGGCCGATGAGCAGGTCGCTGATGCCCTGGATTGGTGAGGCCGGCGCGTTGAGCCGGGAAAGATGCCCGCCCACCGTGCGGCGCTGATAGGCGCCCAGCGCCTCCATATAGAGCTGCTTCTTGTCGCCGAACGCATTGTAGACGCTCTGCCGGCCGATCCCCATCGCCTGGATGAGGTCGTCGGTGGAGGTCGCGGCGAAGCCCTTGGCCCAGAAGACCTGCATCGCCTTGTCGAGCGCGGTGTCCCGATCGAATTCCCGTGGTCTTGCCATGATCGCTATCTAGCGATTATTGATAGATCAGTCAATAATAAGCGACGCACAAAAGAAAGGGGGCCGCCTACACGGGCAGCCCCTCTCCTCTCCTGACTCTGAAAGTCGGTGTTACTTGTTCTTCGCCGGGCCGCCCACGCCGCCCTGGACGCGGTCCTGCACCGAGGCGAGATACTCGCCGGTCTGCAGGAAGGGGATCGGGTTCACGGCCTTGCCATCGACGCGCACCTCATAATGGAGGTGGCTGCCGGTCGAGCGGCCGGTCGAGCCCATCAGGCCGATCAGCTGGCCGCGCTTCACGCGGGCATTGTCGGCGACGATGATCTTCGAGAGGTGGCCGTAGCGCGTCTCGATGCCGCGGCCATGGTTGATCTGGACGAGGTTGCCATAGCCGCCCTGGCGGCCGGCATGGCTGACGACGCCGTCGGCGGTCGCGTAGATCGGCGTGCCGAGCGCGCCCGGGATGTCGACGCCGGCGTGCATCGCGGCCGTGCCGCGGAACGGATCCGAGCGGACGCCGAAGTTCGAGGTGAAGGTCAGCTTGTCGACTGGCTGCATCGACGGGATCGAGATCACCGTCTGCTCGAGCATGTCGAGCTTCTTCCAGGTGACGAACAGCGCACGGAACTGGGCGTCCGCGGCCTCGGCCGAGGCATCGCTGCCGTTCGCATTGTCGTTGTCGATCGGCTCGTACGGGCCGCCCATCGCCGGCACCTTCACATAGCGCTCGGGCGAGAGACCGAGGCGGCGGAGCTCGCCGGCGGTCTGGTTGTAGCGGGCCTCGCCCGCAGCGCGAGCCTTGCCGGCCATCGCAACCTGGCGGGCCTCGACCTGCTTGAGCGGGGCGAGGACTTCGCTGGCGACGGCGCTGGTGCGGGCCGAAGTGTTGGGGAGCGGCTGCTCGATCACGGCGCGGTCGCCCTTGCCGGTGAGCGTGGCGCTGATCAGGGCCTGATGCTGTTCGACGCGGGCGGCCTGGAGGCGGGCTGCCTCCTTGGCGGCAGCGACATCGGCCTGCATCTTCTCAACCTGCTCGCGCATCTTGGCGACCTGCGCCTCGGGCGAGGCGGGCGTGCCGGTCACGCCGCTGATCGCGATCGCGCCGACGGCGGCCTGGGCCACGCCATAAGCGGAGAACAGCACGGTGACGGTGCCGACGCCGGCGAGCAGCGCCTGGGTGCGGCCGGCGATGCTGAAACGCTTCAGGTCGCGGCCGTCATGAAAAATAAAATCGCGGGTAGTGAAGAAAGCACGGAACCGCTGAGCTGCGGTAGCGGTTTTAGAGTTCGACGCCTTAGCCATGATTCCCCGGCAAGTTTCATGGAAGCAAGCACCGAAACGCGACCCGGTTGCCCTACTTCTATTGTCATTCGTCGCAGGAAGCAGCCCCTCCGCCTTCTGGACGGTGGCTTGTGACCCGAGGAGTCAGTTCACCGCAAGGGGTTGGTAATAATCGCGGGACAAACCGGCTGAGTCGCGCGCCGAGTCGTTGAACGGTGGCTTAATTGCTCCGCGGAAATGCCGTGCAACCAACGCATGCCATGTTGCGTGCGGGACAAGATTCAAGTCGCGACAACGCGATTCGAACCACACCGTTCCGGCGCGAACATGCCGGATCTCGTCGTTCACGATCCGTGTGAGGATGCGGGTGGTAACTGCATCATCCGCCGCGGAAAATCGCTCGATCGTGGCCGGCGTGACGTCAAGCCCGCGCGCTTCCAGCACCATCGGGACGACTGCCAGACGGGCAAGCGAATCATGCGCGGTCTCGGCGGCGGCGTCCCACAGCCCGTCATGCGCGGGCATGGCACCGTAGAAGCTTCCGAGGCTCCTCAGGCGGCGATCGAGCAGGGCGAAGTGCATCGCCTCGTCGGCGCCCACCCCCATCCAGTCATCGGTGAAGCCGCGCGGATATTCGCCGCCGAACCGGCCGGCCGCGTCGAACGCCAGGTCGATCGCGGAGAACTCGATATGAGCGAGCGCGTGGATCAGCGCGATCCGCCCGCGCTCGGAGCCACCCTTGCCGCGCTTGGGCATGCGGTTGGGCGGAAGCAGCTCGGGCTGGTCCGGCCGCGCCGGACGATCGGGCATCATGACGTCGAATTCGAAGGCCAGCCGGCCGAGCCGCCAGTCGCGCGCGGCGGCACGCGCTGCCTTGATCTTGTCGATCGGCGCCGCCGCGGTCAGCACCGCGCGGCAGGCCTGGGCGACGCTGCGTGCCGCCATGTCAGGTGCGGTCCGATCCCGGCGCGCAGCCCTGGGGCATCGCCGGCGCAGGCACCTCGCCGAACTGCACCGGCATCGGGAACCAGCGGTTGCGCCCGCCCTCCTCGCCCGGTTGCGCGGCCGGCCATTTGAGCCCGCGAACCCAGTCCAGCACCGCCTTGTCGCGCGCGGCATCGCCCTTGAAATCGAGCAGGAAGGCATCCACCCTGCCCTCGCGGTCGATCTTCACGCAGACCAAGGCGGCGGTGTTGAGCAGCGCGCGCGGCACCGGCGGCAGGTCCTGCGCCTGCGCTGGCCCGGCGAGCGACAAGGCCGCAAACAGGGCGAGCCGCCACAACATCAGTGCGCCTGCATTTCCTTGATCGATTCGAGCACATCGACCGCGTGGCCGGGGACGCGCACGCGGCGCCAAGCGCGGAACAGCTTGCCTTCCGCATCGAACAGGAAGGTCGAGCGATCGATGCCCATGTAGCGCTTGCCGTAGAGCTGCTTCTCGACCCAGACGCCGAACGCCTCCATCGCCGCGCCCGAGGTGTCGGTGGCGAGCGGCACGGTGAGGTCGTACTTGTTGATGAACTTCTGGTGCTTGATCGGCGGATCCTTCGACACGCCCAGCACCTCGGCGCCGAGCGCGGTGAACTCGGGGATCAGCGCGGAGAAGTCCTGCGCCTCGCGGGTGCAGCCCGACGTATCGTCCTTGGGATAGAAATAGAGGACGAAGGGCTTGCCCAGCTTGTCCGCCAGCGCGATCGCCTCGCCTTCGGTCCCGTCGAGCATGACCGCGGGGATCTTGTCGCCTTCCTCGATTGCCATTGTCTTCTCCTCAGGCCGGGCCGCGCACCGACGCCCAGCAATCGCGGACCTCCTGCCGGGTCCGGTCGAGCTGCGCAACCACCTCGTCCCAGCTGCCGAGCCGGAGCGCACGGGCGATCAGCGCCTGAGTGGGCGCGCGCGGCTCCTGCGCGTCGGGCGCGACGAGGCGCATGGTCACGAGCAGCCGGGTGAGGAAGTCGTGCGCGGGACGCATCGCGGGTGGCAGCAGCCCCTGCCCCGCCAGATCGTCGATCGCCGGGCCGAGGCGCGGCTCGAAGCCGGTGCGGTGGACGAGCTGGACGGTGTGCACCGCGAATTCGAGGTCGACCAGCCCGCCGTCGAGCAGCTTGGCGTCGAGCGGACCCTTGGGCGGCTTGTGCGCCGCCATGTCGGCGCGCATCTTCGCAGCCTCGGCGGGGATGTCGCGGTCCGGGCGGGCGCCCTTCAGCACCGCATCGATGATCGCCTGCACCCTGGCGCGCGCCTGGGGCGAGCCGAAGACCGGGCGGGCGCGGGTAAGCGCCATATGCTCCCAGGTCCAGGCATCCTCGCGCTGGTATTTCTCGAAACCCTCCAAGGAGACGACCAATGGTCCCTGTGCGCCGGAAGGGCGCAGCCGGGTATCGACTTCGTAGAGCGGCCCGGCGGGCGTCGGCACCGAGAGTGCCGCGGTGACGCGCTGGCCGAGCCGGTTGTAGTACATCACCGCGCCCAGCGGCTTGGCGCCGTCGCTCTCCGCGGCATAGTCGCCGGTGAAGAGATAGACGAGGTCGAGGTCCGAAGCGTGGGTGAGCGCCTGCCCGCCCATCCGGCCGAGCGCGAGGATCACCAGCTCGCTGTCCGGCACCGCGCCATGGTTACGCGAGAATTCCTCTACCGTGGCGGCCGCGAGCGTTTCGATCGCGGCCTCGGCGACGCGGGCATAGCCGGCCGAGGCTTCGAGCGGATCGCCCGCCCCCGCGACGATTTGCGCGCCCAGGGCGAAGCGCTTCTCGTTGACAAAGCGGCGGACGAATTCGAGCTGGTACTGATAGTCCGAGCCCGGCTCCCAGCGGCGCATGCCGGCGGCGAGGGTATCGATATCGGGCACCGGCTCCAGCGCGGTCGCGTCGATCAGCCCGTCAAGCAGCTCGGCGCGGCGCCCCAGTTGCTCGGCGAGCGTCGGCGCCAGCGCGAGGATCTGGCCGAGCAGTTGCGCGAGCCCCGGTTGCGCCTCGAGCAGGCGGAAGAAGTTGATCGCGCTCGGCAGGCGCGAGAGCATCGCGTCGAAGCGGGTGATCGCGTGCACCGTGTCCGGCGCGCGGGAAAAGGCATCGATCAGGCCTGGCAGCACCGATTCCAGTGCTTCGCGCGCCGCCGGCGTGCGGAGCGCCGGATAGGTACCGCCGCGCCAGCCCTGGACGATCCGCGCGGCGCCGTCGGGGCGCTCGAAGCCGGCGGCGGTGAGCTTCGCCTCGAGCGGGATGCTCTCGCTCGGCAGCCGCTGCTCCTCCTCGCCGGCGAGGCTGTCATAGATCGTGCCGACACGTACGACCTGCGGCTTGAGCAGGTCGGTAAGCGCAGTTCCGTCGGCCAGCCCGTGGAGCCGGGCGACATTGTCGAGCGCCGCCAGATTCTCGGGCAGCTCGTGCGTCTGGCGATCGTCGACCATCTGCAGGCGATGCTCGATCGTGCGCAGCGTGACATAGGCATTGGTCAGGTCGAGCGCCTCGTCCGCGCTGATCCGGCCCGCCTCGGCCAGAGCGGCTAGCGCATCGCGCGTCGCAGGCGCACGCAGGGACGGCTCGCGGCCGCCATGGATGAGTTGGTGTATCTGGGCGAAGAACTCGACCTCGCGGATGCCGCCCCTGCCCCGCTTCAGGTCATAGCCGGGCCCGAAGGCCTGGGCCTGGGAATAATGATCGCGGATGCGGCGGCTGATGTCGCGGATCTCACGGATCGTGCCGAAATCGAGCGCCCGGCGCCACACGAACGGACGGATCGCATCAAGGAAATAGCCGCCGAGCGCCAGATCGCCGGCACAGGCGCGGGCGCGGATGAAGGCGGCACGCTCCCAGGGCAGCGCCTGGCTCTCATAATAGGTGATCGCGGCCTCGACCGGCAGCACGATCGGCGTGACCTCCGGCGAGGGACGCAGGCGCAGATCGACGCGCAGCACATAGCCATTTTCGTCGCGCTGCTGGAGCAGCTCCACCACACGGCGGCCGATGCGCACCGCGGCTTCCTGCACATCCTCGCGCGGGCGGCAGGGCAAGGTCCCGGGATCGAAAACCAGGATCGGATCGATGTCCGACGAATAGTTGAGCTCGCGGCTGCCCTGCTTGCCAAGCGCGATCGCAGCGAAACCGCGCGGATCGGCATCGGGCGTGCGCTCGAGGATCGCCGCGCGGATCGCACGGTCCAACGCATCGTCGGCGAAATCGGTGAGAAGATGCGTGACACTCGTCAAATCGAACCGGCCCGACAGGTCGCCCAGGGCGACGAGGAGCGCGAGCCGGCGGCGCTCGATGCGCAGCCGCGCCCCAACGCTCATTTCGCCTTCGAAAGCACGCGCGGCTGCGCGTGGATTCACAAGGGCGGCATCGAGACCGGCGACCAGCTCGACTTCGCGTGCGAGCAGGTTTTCGAGGAAGGGCGCATGCGCGCTCGCCCGGGCAATGGCGTCGGCGAGATCGGCGGAGGAAGAGGATTGAGTCACAGAATCAGCCACCCGCGAAACGATGCGTTGCAAAATGTCAAGCAACAAAAAGAGAACTGAATTGTTCTAGCAACATGAACCAGACGACTTCAGCCACGGCCAGCGACGCCCGCCAGCCCGCATATCGGGTCGAGGCGCCCCGCGCCAGCGATGCAATCGGCCTGGCGCTTCGCGACGCCTATGTGCGCGACAGCGGCCTGCCCGACGACATGGCGGCGATGCTGCGCCAGCTTAACCGCCCGCGCTGAGATCCAATTCCCGGCACGCGAAAAGGCCGCGCTCCCGACAGGGAACGCGGCCTGAATTTTTCGTGCCGACCGGGATTACTTTACCGGCAGATCGCCGCGATCACGGCTAAGATCGTCCACTTCGCCCATGATCGTATCGAGCGCGGTCTTGCCCTCGGCAGTGCCCGGCTCGATGCGACGCGAGGGCAGTTGGCCTTCGGTCAGCAGATGTTCGAGCGCGACACGGCCGCGTGCCACGCGGCTCTTGATCGTGCCGACGGCGACCTGGCAGATCTCGGCCGCTTCCTCATAGGCGAAGCCGCCCGCACCGACGAGGATCAGTGCCTCGCGCTGGGGCTGGGGCAGATGCAGCAGCGCGCGCTGCATGTCGGAAAGCTCGACATGCCGGTCCTGGCTCGCCGGCGCTGCAAGCAGACGGTCGGCGACCAGATCGTCCCATTCGCCCTTGAAGCGGGCGCGGCGCATCTGGCTCAGATAGAGATTGCGCAGGATGATGAAGGTCCAGGCACGCATGTTGGTGCCCGCCTGGAAGCGCTTCCGCGCGGCCCAGGCCTTGAGCAGCGTCTCCTGCACCAGATCGTCGGCGAGATCCCGGCTGCCCGAAAGCGAGCGGCCAAAGGCACGCAGATGCGGGATGACGAGCGCGAGCTGCTTCTTGAACTCGGGATCGGAGAGCGAGACATGCTCCTGCGGCGCCTCGGTCCCCTTGTCCTCGGGCTGTTCGGACTGACTCATTCGTTCCCGCTTGTTTGCGTTGGCCGCGAAGCGACCGGTTCCAGAAATAGGCTTGGTGTCTGCGATTGCCAGCATATTTCGCGCCGTTCCCGTGCTCAGAACAGAAGGATCACGGCGAACGCGACGATAACCAGCACCAGGCCGTAACCCAGCACGTATCGCGTCATGTGCGGCGTAGCGCCGGCGCGGGCCTGCTCGCTGTCGATATGGATGGATTCGTCATTCTCAGCCATGCCATCAACAACTCGCGAGAACCGTTTTGGGTCCGTACCTGATGGAACCCGCGCCGGTTTTTTCGCGGATCGTCAGGCCGGAACGGTCGCCTGGTCGAAGAACAGCGCCTGGCTGATCGTCGTCTTGACGGTTTCCCGCTGGAACGGCTTGGTGATCAGGAAGGTCGGCTCCGGACGCTCGCCGGTGAGCAGCCGCTCGGGGAAAGCGGTGATGAAGATCACCGGCACCGAATATTCGGCGAGGATGTCCTTCACCGCATCGATGCCCGAACTGTCGTCGGCAAGCTGGATGTCAGCGAGCACAAGGCCCGGACGGTCTTCCATCGCCAACGCCACTGCCTCGTCACGGGTAACCGCGACGCCGGTGACCTCGTGCCCGAGATCGCGGACGATCTGCTCGAGATCCATCGCGATCAGCGGCTCGTCCTCGATGATCATCACGCGGGTGCGCGTCTGGCGCTCGATCTCGGCCACGGCCTCTCCAACGAGCTTCTGCACCTGTCCTGCATCCTCTTCGATCAGATAGCCGGCGTCCTCGATGCTGAAGCCCTCCACGGTGGTGAGCAGCAGCGCCTGGCGCGACAGCGGGGTGAGACGGGAGAGCCGCTTGCGGGCGATCGCCTCGTTCTCGTTGGTGGTATCCTCGACGACATCCTCTTCCTCGAGGTGCGTCGACTGCCAGATCGCCTGGAAGGTGCGATACAGGCCGAGCCGCGGATCGACATCACGCGGGAACTGATCCGGCGCCGCGACGATCGCCTCGAGCGCCGCACGCACATAGCGGTCGCCATCGGCCTGGCTGCCGGTGAGCGCGCGCGCATAGCGGCGGAGCAGCGGAAGGTGCGGCGCGAGTTGCTGTCCAAGCGACATGGTCGAACTTTTCTCCTACGAGTGCGGAACGGTTTGTTTCGGCGCCGTTCCGAGCTATTGCAATCCTCAATCGTGCAACCCGAAGGAGCCCCTCCCTGGATATTGCATCGGCTGTGGAACAAACGACTGGGGAATTGGTTTCATCGAACATGCTGCGTAGTGTTGCCGCACAGTCTCCGGCCCGATGCGACCGGTGGCTTTCGTTCACTTCCGGAAGTTGCATCCGGAGCAGGTCGCTTTTAGTCCGAGCCACGGCTGGCGCCATGGCGCAGGGGGGAATTGGTGCGTTCCGCGGATGAGAAAATGAAAAAGCCGCCCAAATCAGATGGCGGAAAGGAAACCGGTCGCCCCGGCCGCAATGTGGGCGAAGCGCTGCGTCAGGCCTATGACGAGGCCGTGAGCGAAGCCGTGCCCGACGACCTGCTCGACCTGCTGAAGAAGCTCGACTAGTCCGGAGCTGATGGAGATCCCGGAAGAAGAACCGCGCGCCAAGGTCCGTCCCGCGGCGACGCTGGGGGCTATGCCGACCGGCGCCAAGGTTTTCCTCTACCTGATCATCTGCCTGCTGCCGCTGGCGCTGATCGCGCTGTTCACCACGCTGCAGAGCACCCGCAACGCCGACACCGAGGCGCGGGCGCGGCTGCGCGTCGCCGCGAGCGAGAGCACCGACATCTTGCGCGACCTGCTGGTCAACCATGTCGGCCAGCTCTCCGGCGCGCTCGATGCGCTGGAGGCCGATCCGCACGACGCCCCCGCCTGCACCCGGCTCGCCGGCACCTTCGCCACCGCCACGGGCGCACGTTTCGCGATCACCAACGCCAGCGGGCGCGTGATATGCGGGCAGAATTTCGCGCTGGCGGGCACGGCGACACTCCAGCCGCGTCAGGTGCGCACCACGCTGCTCGAGGATGGCATGACCCTGCGCATCGGCGGCAACCGGGGCGGCTCGGCGACGGCATTCTACCCCGCCGCCACATTGGCCTCGATCGCGCAGCCGAGCGGCTTCGTGCCCGAATATGGCGCGGCGCTGGTGGGGCATGGCGACAAGCTGGTGCTGCGCAAGCTGGAGGGCGCGGGACCGCTCGACCGGCGCGAGACCATTCCCAACGACCTGGGCATAGACGGCGTGACGCTCCAAATGTCGATGCTCGGCACCCCGATCACCTCACCGATGATCATCAACACCGTGGTGCTGGTGCTGATGTGGCTCGCCGCGGCGGGGATCAGCTGGTTCGTGGTCGACATTCTGCTGATCCGGCCGCTGCGCCGGCTGCGCACCAGCGTCGGCGCCTACAAGCCGGGCGAGGTGATCGACATCAAGCGCTTCGGCGAGATGCCGGCCGCCGAGATCCGCGAGCTGGGGGATACGTTTCGCGAGATCAGCCGCACCGTGAAGGAACATGAGGCGGACCTGGCCGAGGGGCTGGTGCGCCAAACCAAGCTGACCCGCGAGGTGCACCACCGGGTGAAGAACAACCTCCAGGTGATCGCCAGCCTGATCAACTTCCATGCCCGCAGCGCCAAGAGCGAGGAGGCGACCGAGGCCTATGCCTCGATCCAGCGCCGGGTGGACGCGCTCGCCGTGGTGCATCGCCACCATTATGCCGAGCTGGAGGAGAATCGCGGGCTCGACCTGCGCTCGGTGATCGGCGAGCTCGCCGCGAACATCCGCGCCACCGCTCCCGAACGCGCGCAGGGCCTGGGCGTGACGCTGGAACTCACCCCGGTGCTGGTAAACCAGGACGTGGCGATCGCCATCGCCTTCCTGCTGACCGAGATCGTCGAGCTGGCGATGAGCTGCAATCCGGCGGCGCAGATCCGCATCTCGATCAAGCTGATCGAGGACGACGATACCCGCGCGCTGCTGCGGATCACGTCCCCTGCCCTGGTGGAAAGCCCGGCGCTCGAGGAACTGGTCGAGAATCGCTATGGCCGCGTGATCGGCGGGCTTGCCCGACAGCTGCGGACCAAGCTGCATCACGATCCGCTGACCGGCGCCTATGAAGCGGCGATCGCGATCACCGGCCGCCCCTGAACAGCCCGGATAAAAAGTTCGAAAAAAGTTCGAAGGGCATGGAACCCCGGACCGCGTGGTCCGTTTTGTACTTCGGATAGTGACCTTTTGCCCCCCCGCTCTCGCTATCCAAGACATGGGCCCGGAAGCGTCAACCCTCCCCCCCCCGGTGACGCCTCCGGGCCTAAAACTTTTCTGGGCCTTTCCATTTCTCCAGCGAGTTCAGGCAGTTGCTGCGCAGACGGAACGTTTGCGCGTGCCCGGGCATTTCTCTTCCGACCCTTATGGTCCGGTATTTTGGAGAGATGTGATGCGTAAGATCATCGCCTGTGTCGCCCTTGCGGGCGCGATGCTGGTTTCGGCCTGCAACACGGTCGAAGGCGTGGGCAAGGATGTTTCCTCGGCGGGCGACACCGTCGCCAAGACCGCCGACGACGCCAAATAAACCAGAACCGGCAGGAAAGAGAAACCCCTCCCGCGGCAGCCGCGGGAGGGGTTTTTCGTGTCAGGCGGCCTCGGCGGTCTCGTTCTCTGTATCGGCCGGGCGGCGGCGCCGTCGCGTGAACCAGATACCGACGAGCGACAGGAAATAGAGGCCGATCAGCGGGAAGGCGAGCAGCAGCTGCGAACCGACATCCGGCGGTGTCAGCACCGCGGCGATCGCGAAGGCGGCGACCACCGCATAGCGCCAGGCGCTCTTGAGCTGCTCATAGGTGACGATGCCCGAGCGTTCGAGCAGCATCAGCAGCACCGGCAGCAGGAAGGTGATGCCGAAGGCGAACAGGAACTGCATCACGAAATCGAGATATTTCTCGGCCTCGGGCAGCGCTTCCTGATGCACGCCTCCGCCGAGATCGCCCTGATAGCCGAGCAGGAAATGCAGGGCGGTGGGGATCGCGATGAAATAGGCGAGCGAGGCGCCGGCGATGAACAGCACCGGCGTAGCCAGCAGGAAGGGCAGCAGCGCCTTCTTCTCCTGCCGGTAGAGGCCAGGTGCTACAAACTGCCAGAGCTGCGTTGCGATCACCGGGAAGGACAGCATCATCGCGGCGAAGAACGCCACCTTCAGCTGGACGAAGAACGCCCCGAAGATCTGGGTGAAAATGATCTTGTTCTGCCCCGCCGCGGCAAGCGGATGGACGAGGAAACCGTAGATCTCCTTCGAGAAATAGAAGGAGGCGAAGAAGGTCACCAGCAGCGCGGCCACGCAATAGAGCAGGCGGCGGCGCAACTCGATCAGATGCTCGAGCAGCGGCTGCTGGGTGTCGTCGATGTCCCTCATTCGGCGGCCTCGGCAGGCGGTGCAGCCTTGCGGGCGCGGGGTTTGGCGGCCGGCTTGGCGGTTGCCACCGGTGCGGCCGCCTTGCGGGCGCGCGGCTTGGGCGCGGGCTCGGCCACGGCAGCTGCCGGAGCCTTGCGCGCGCGCTTCGGCTTGGGCGCCGAAACGCCGGGCGTCTCGTCATGGATGGCGGGTTGCTCGACCATCACCGGAGCGGCATCCTCGGTGACATGATGCACCTCGGCCTCCGCTGCGGGCGCGGGAAGCGCCGCCGGCGGATGCTGGGCCATGATGCGGGCGTTCTCCTCCGCCCATTGCTTCTCGAGCTCGGCAAGCTCCGACTCGCGGATCATGTTGTCGAACCCGGAGCGGAACTGGCGCGCGACGGCGCGCGCCTTGCCGAACCACTTGCCCACAAAGCGCATGGCCTTGGGCAAATCCTTTGGCCCGATCACGAGAAGCGCCACGATGGCGACGACCACGAACTCGGGCGCGTTGAAATCTAGCATCGATCAATCGCCAGAAGCGGCTCCCGGCGCCCTGAGCCGGGAACGGCGCGGAAGTTCAGAGCTTCTCTTCGCGTGCCGGCTCGGCCTCACGCTGCACGGTCGGCTCGGGAGCCGCCTTGCCCTCGATGCGGGTCGCCGGCTTATCGGCGTCGTCGTCCTCGGACATGCCCTTCTTGAACTGCTTGATGCCCTTGGCGACATCACCCATCATGTTCGAGAAGCGACCGCCGCCCAGCAGCAGGATCGCGACAACGCCCAACAGCAGCCAGTGCATCAGGCTGAAACTACCCATCACAAATCTCCTCGATTCCGGCTTTATCTAGGCGCGCCGGGCACCTGCGGCAATGGCCGAGACGCCGGGAGCCCCTATTCGTCGTCTGTGACAGTTTCGCTTTCGGACTCCTCGGCCCCTTCATTCTCCCCCAGCGCCTCGAAAGCGAGGTCGACCGGATCGAGCAGACCGGCGGCCTTGAGATCGTCGATCCCGGGCAGGTCGCGGCGGCTGGACAAGCCGAAATGGGTGAGGAAACCGCCAGTGGTGGCGTACATCAGCGGCCGCCCGGGCACCTCGCGGCGGCCGGCGGGACGGACCCAGCCCGCCTCCATCAGCACGTCGATCGTGCCCTTGCTGATCTGCACGCCGCGGATCGCCTCGATCTCGGCGCGGGTGACCGGCTCGTGATAGGCGATGATCGCCAGCGTCTCGATGCCGGCACGGCTGAGCTTGCGGCTCTCCTCGCGATTGCGGCGCAGCAGATGGGCAAGATCGGCGGCAGTCTGGAAATGCCAGCGGTCGCCGCGACGGACCAGTTCGACTCCGCGCCCGGCATAGAGCGCCTCAAGGGCAGCGAGCGCCGCCCGGACGTCCATCTCGGGGCCGACATGGGCGCGGATCTCGTCCAGATTCATCGGATGCTCGGAGGCGAACAGCACGGCCTCCACCGCGCGCGAGGCTGCGTCTTCGGGAGTCATCCTGCGGCCTTGAGATAGAGCGGTGCGAAGGCCGATTTCTGGCGGAGCTCGACCCTGCCCTGCTTGGCCAACTCGAGCGCGGCGACGAACGACGAGGCGAGCGCCGACTTGGCATAGGGACCGCTCGCGCCCTCGGGGAGGAAGGACTGGAGCGTGCTCCAGTCTATCCGCGTGCCGATCAGCGACGAGACGCGCTCGATCGCGGCCTCCAGCGTCATCACGTCGCGCTGCTGGACGACGTGCATCACCGGACGGGTGCGCGCACTGATTCGGCCGTAGGCGGCGATCAGGTCGTAGATCTCGGCCTCGTAACGCGCCTTGCGCAGCACGCGCAGTCCCTCAGGCGCGCCACGGAAGAAATTGTCGCGGCCGGTGCGGTCGCGCGCCATCAGCCTGGCGCCGGCGTCGCGCATCGCATTGAGCCGCTCGAGGCGCAGCTGCAGGCGCAGCGCCAGCTCCTCGGGGCTCGGCGTCTCCTCCGGGTTGCGCGGGAGCAGGAGAGCGGACTTCAGGTATGCCAGCCAGGCGGCCATCACGAGATAGTCGGCGGCAAGCTCTAGCTTCAGCTCGCGCGCCTGGTTCACATAGCCGAGATACTGCTCGACGAGCTGAAGGATCGAGATCTGGCGCAGATCCACCTTCTGCGTGCGGGCGAGCGCCAGCAGCAAGTCGAGCGGCCCTTCCCAGCCGTCGATATCGATCTTGAGGGTTTCCTGTGCCTCGGCGTCCATGGGCGGAGTTAAGCAGGTTGGAGGGGTGGTGTCATGCGCTTACTCCCTCCCCCTTCAGGGGTGAGGGGGAATTCGGCGCGCCATCGATACGCCCCTCTCCCCTGCCCTCTCCCCGCCAGCGGGGAGAGGGAGAAATCACGCCAGCGCCAGCAACTCGTCCCGCCTGGCGACCAGTTCCGCGAAGTCCGCATCGGGCTCATCGGCGCCGGTGGTGGCCATGGCACGGTCGAGGCGCTCGATGCATTCGGGCGTCGCATCGGGGAGCAGGCCGATGATCTCGACCATCTCGTCCATCCGCGCCCAGCAATCGAGCACCACGTCGCAGCCCGCGGCCAGCGCCTGGGTTGCCTTCTCGCCCGGCGTGCCGGACAGCGCCTTCATGTCGATGTCGTCGGTCATGAGGAGACCGTCAAAGCCGATGCGGCCGCGGATGATCTCCTGGACCACGGTCGGCGAGAGCGTGGCGGGGCGCTCGGCGTCCCAGGCCTCGAACACGACATGGCAGGTCATGCCCATCGGCGCACCCTTGAGCGCGTGGAAGGGCGCGATGTCCTGCTCCAGCGCCCCGGCATCGACCCTGACGCGCGGCAGCTCGAGATGGCTGTCGACAACGGCCCGGCCATGGCCCGGCATGTGCTTGACCACGCCGACAACCCCGCCCCGGCGCAGCCCCTCGACACAGGCCTGGCCGAGCGCCGCGACGCGCATCGGCTCGCTGCCGAAGGCGCGGTCGCCGATCGCCTGGGTGACTTCCGGCGTCACGACGTCGAGCAGCGGCGCACAATCGACGGTGACACCGACCTCGGCCAGCATCAGCCCGAGTGCATGATAATTGGCCCGCGCCGCCTCGATCGCCGAGATCGGCGCGACGTCATAGAGCCGACCGAACGCCTCGCCCGCCGGGAAGGCCGGCCATTCTGGCGGAACCATCCGGCTGACCCGGCCGCCTTCCTGGTCGATCAGGATCGGCAGGTCGGCGCGGCCGCTCAGTTCTCGCAATTGCTCGGTGAGTGCACGCATCTGGTCGCGGCTCTCGCAATTGCGCTTGAACAGGATGTAGCCGAGCGGATCGGCGTCCCGGAAGAAATCGCGCTCCTCGGCCGTGAGCGACAGGCCGGATACACCGAAGATTACAGGCTTCATGCCGTCGTCTTAGCGAAGCGGAAGGCCGGGTTTAACCCCCATTCCGTCCTCCCCCGGTCGTTACGGTCAATTCGCCACGTAGCAGCTTTCGCCGGCTACCTTGAGCTTGCCGCACAGTTCCTTGGCCTGGCTGTTCGAACCGGCATTCACGCGCAGGCGAAACAGCGCCTTGCCGTCCTTCTCGCCGCGCTCGACCGATTTGCCGAGCGGCGCGAGGTACGAGAAGCGCTTCGAGAGACGCGCCCAGGCGGTGTTGGCGCCGGCTTCGTCCGGGAAGGCACCGAGCTGGATCAGCGCGCCGGAGCCGCCCGCCTGCGGGGCGATCACCGGCACGCGCTTCGGCTGCGCGTCGGCCGTGCTGGCGCTCGAGGGGATCGCGACCTTGGCGTTCCTCTCACCGGTCAGCGACGGCGCCTTCTCGACGACCTTCCTGCCATCGACCGGCGCCTCGGGCAGCGCGCTCACGTCGATGCTCGAATTGCCGCTATTGCCCTGGCTGGTGGCGAAGACGGTATCGCCCTCGCCCTCCACCTTCATGCCGCCCGGCTCGTCGGGCTTGACCTTGTAGTCGCCCTCGGGCGCGGCGATCAGCTCGCCATTGCCGACCAGGCTCTTCTGCTTCTGGTACCAATAATAGCCGAACGCGCCCGCGCCGAGCACGGCAAGGAGCAGAAGGACGAGCAGCAGGATCCGGCCGAAGGAAACGCCTTCGCGATAATCCTCCTCCACCGTCTCGAGCCAGGGAAGGCGGTCATCGTCGCCGAATCCGGCCTCCCCCCCACGCATGTTCATTCCTTACATCTCCTGGACGGCCTCGACGCCCATGATGCGGAGGCCATTGCGGACAATCTGCCCGATCGAGCGCGCCAGATAAAGCCGTGCGCACGTCAGCGCCGCCTGGTCCGGCAACAGGAAGCGGCGGGTGGGATCTTCCTTGCCGAGGTTCCACAAGGAATGGAGTTCCGCCGCCAAGTCGTAGAGATGGAAGGCAATTCGGTGGGGTTCGCGCGCCGAGGCAGCCGCTTCGACGATACGCGGGAACTGCGCGGCGGCCTTCACCAGTTTCAACTCATTTGTATCAAGCAGAGACAGGTCCACATCGGCACAGGCTATCCCCGCCTCCGCGGTGCGGCGGCCGAGCGACGCCACGCGGGCGTGCGCGTACTGCACGTAGAATACCGGATTGTCCTTCGACGCCTCGACCACCTTGGCGAAATCGAAGTCCATCTGGGCATCGGCCTTGCGGGTCAACATGGTGAAGCGGACCACGTCCTTGCCCACTTCGTTGACCACATCGGCGAGCGTAACGAAGTTGCCGGCGCGCTTCGACATCTTCACCGGCTCGCCGTCGCGCAGCAGCCGGACCATCTGGACCAGCTTGACGTCGAACTTGGTCTCCCCGCCGGTCAGCGCCTGCACCGCGGCGACGATGCGCTTGACCGTGCCGGCGTGATCCGCGCCCCAGATGTCGATCAACTGGTCGGCCGACTGCGCCTTCTGGAAGTGATAGGCGAGATCGGCGCCGAAATAGGTCCAGGTGCCATTCGACTTCTTGATCGGGCGATCCTGGTCGTCGCCGAACTGGGTGGAGCGGAACAGCGGCAGCTCGACCGGCTCCCAATCCTCGGGAGTCTCGCCCTTGGGCGCTTCGAGCACGCCGTCATAGACGAACCCGCGCTCGCGCAGCCACGCCTCGGCCTGCTCGGGCTTGCCGGCGGCCTGCAGTTCCGCTTCCGAGGAGAACAGGTCGTGATGGATGCCGAGCAGCGCGAGATCGGCGCGGATCATATCCATCATCGCGGCGACGGCGGTCTTGCGGAACAGCACCAGCCACTCGCTCTCCGGCGCGGAGACATATTTGTCGCCGAACTCGGCAGCGAGCTTCGCGCCCACCGGTTTCAGATACTCGCCCGGATAGAGGCCCTCGGGGATCTCGATCGCCTCGCCCAGCGCCTCGCGGTAGCGCAGGTGCGCCGAGCGGGCGAGCACGTCGACCTGGCCGCCGGCGTCATTGACGTAGTATTCGCGAATGACCTTGTGCCCGGCGAACTCGAGCAGCGCAGCGAGCGCATCGCCCACCACCGCGCCGCGGCAATGGCCCATGTGCATCGGACCGGTCGGGTTGGCCGAGACGTACTCGACGTTCACCGTCGTGCCGGCGCCGACCGTCGAGCGGCCATAATCGTCGCCCGCATCGAGGATCGCCATCAGCTCGCCGCGCCAGGTGGCGTCGGTCAGCGTCAGGTTGATGAAGCCCGGGCCCGCGATCGAGACCGAAGCGACTTCGTCCAACTTCTCCAGCTCGGCACCGATCTTCTCGGCGAGCGCGCGCGGATTGGTGCCGGCCGGCTTGGCGAGGACCATCGCGGCATTGGTCGCGAGATCGCCGTGCGACGCATCGCGCGGCGGCTCCACCGTGATCGCGCGTCGCTCCAGCCCCGCGGGCAGGTCGCCGGCGAGGACAAGCGCATCCAGGGCAAGATTGAGATGCGCGGCGAAGCGTGCGTAAAGCGTCATTCACGGTTCCAGTGGTTGCGGAAGCGCGGGCTCTTAGCGGATGCGGGAGCGCGGCGCCACTGCGGTGACATGGGGTGCGCGACGGAAGTTTGCACGCGCCCATGTTGACGGACCTTCTTCCGAGCCGCCAAATGGATCGTGGCGGCGGCTCTCGCCGCGGAAATGGTTTGGAAGAACGTGGCGACTACAGCCTCGGGCAGGAAGCGGCGGACACAGGCGGAGCGCACGGCGGAGACGCGCGAGGCGCTGCTCGATGCCACGATCCGGCTGCTCTACCGCAACGGCTATAGCGGCACCTCGACCGAGGCGATCGCCGAGGAGGCCGGCGTGACCCGCGGTGCGCTTCATCATCATTTCGGCACCCGCGCGCAGCTGATGGCGGACGTGATCGGCACGGTCTACGACCGGGAACGGCTCGCCTATGAGGAGATCGCGGCGGAGACCGGCCGCGGCGGGCATATCTCCGACTGGCCGGAGATGCTCTGGGAAGTGCTGAGCCGGCCTTCGGGCCTGGCGGTGCTGGAGATCCTCCAGGCCTCGCGCAGCGACGCCGAGTTGGCCGCCCTGGTCACGCCGATGCAGGCTCGGGTCGAGCAAATGTCGCTCGAGGCGATCAAGCAGCAGTTCGGCAGCGGCGACGATGCCGGCGTGCTCGCGGGCATCCGCCTGTTCGTCTGGGCGGCGCGCGGGCTGTCGATCGCACAGGTGCTCGCGCCGAACCCCGAGGAGATGCGGCGCTCGGTCGACTTCCTCAAGCTGCTGATCGACGGTGCGATCCGCGCGGGCGCGATCGACACGCGGGGCCGGCCGATATCGCCTTCTGAGGGGTAACCGGAAGCGGGGCTCAGGGAACCGGCTGCCCTTCGCGGCACACCGCGGCGATGTTGCCAAAGTCCGCGGAGCCATCATCGGTGGCGAGCATCTTCAGGTGCCCGAGCCAGACGAAGCGCCGGAATACCGGATCACGTGCGGTGCGCTTCTCGCCACAGGCGATCTGCGGCGCATCGCGGCGGGCGACGACATCCCGCAGCTCGGCGCGGGAATCCCCGATCGAGGCGAGGATCGAGGTTTCAATAGGTGAGCGCGTCGGAGATGCAGAGGCGGAAGGCTCGGGCACCGGCGCCGGACTCGGCGAGGCCGCCGGAGCAGTTGGGCGGACCACGACCGCACCAGCCTCGGGAGCTGGAGGCGTCGCCGGCCAGGCAATCAGCGCCGCGATCACCGCCACCGCGACGGCACCCAGAACAAAGAGCATCTTGCGACGTGCCGGCATGTTCTTCCCCTCCCATATCCAGAAAACGGCCGCGCGCCGCCCGGAGAGCGGCGCGCGGCCAGTCGCTCACGGAATGTTGGAGACCCGCCCCTGCCAGGCAGTCGCGGTGAAGAACTCGCCGGTGCCGCTCTTGAACGCGGTGCCCGCGGTCGCGTCGCCCTTGAGCTGCCAGGCCAGCCAGGCGGTCGGGAAGCCCATATAGCCGTACACCCCGTTGGAGCAGGCCTTGAGGAAGCCGAGCAGGCCGCAGCCCGGAGTACCGGTGATGTCGTTGTGATTGGCGCCCTTCAGCAGCCCCTTGGCCTTGAGCATTCCCGCCGGCGTCGCGTTGTAATAGGCGGTCTGTGAATTGAGCTGGGTGCCGCCGCTCTGCGTGTCCGGCGCGATCAGGCTGTCGGCGGTGCCGCTGACATAGAAGATCGAGCCCGATCCCCCGGTGAGCGTCGGCGTCAGCAGGCAATTGTCCGCCGGGTTGCACCAGGTCTGGCTCGGCAGCTCGAAGGTGACTGTGGTGAGGATCGCGCCGTTCGAATGGAACATCGCATTGGCGGCGCCGGAAGCCCCCTGCGAATGGCCCGCGGCGCCGACATGGGCGAAATCGATGCGGTGATAGAAGGGACTGGCCGGGTTGGCTTCCTGCGCCTGCATATAGGCAAGCGAATCCAGCACGGTGTTACCATAGCCGGTCTGCTTGTCACGCGTCGCGACGACGACGAAGCCCCAGCTCGCGAGGTGCTTCAGCCAATTGGTGTAATTGTCCGGGGTCGAGTCGGTGCCGTTCGCCCACACCACCAGCGGCAGGCGCGTGTTCAGCGAAGCGATGTTGGTCGGATAGAAGACATCGCACTGATTGCCCTTGGAATCGCAGGCCGCCGTGGAGCGGGTCGTGGTCGTCGCATAGCTGCCATTGGCGTAATATTGTGTCTCGACCGGCCCGGTCGGCGCGTTGGGAACGGACTGGGCGGCTGCCGGCAACGCGGCGGCCAATGCAGTGGCGGAAACCAGGCTGGTACATATCGCTCGGGATAGTCTCTTCATCTGCCTCTCCTTGCGCTTGTCGTTTTTCTCCCTCGAACCGCATCGATGGCGCCGCACCGGAATCGAATGGCACGAAGCCGAAGCGGTTCGGCCGCGCGGAGTGGCGAACGGGAAAGCTGCTGGTCTTTGCGCAGGCCGCATCGCCGCCCGCCGGACGGTCGATGCGTGAATGGTCCTCCCCGATCCGCCGGTCTCCGCCGGTGACTCCAGCCTATGTGCACATAAACTTACAATCAAGATCGTATGTAAATTACAACCAGCATGGACGGGGCAGGCGTTTACTCAGCCGCGACCGCGCGCGGCTTTGCGGGATTGACGCCGTTGAGCAGCATCGCGGCGAAGGCGGAGCGCCGGACGATCACGCGATGCACCAGATAGGAGAGCCAGCCCGACAATCCGACCATCAGCACATAGGCGAGATAGGGATCGAGCCGCAGCGGATCGAACAGCAGGTCGAGCAGCAGAATGATCGGGAAATGCACCATGTAGATGGTGAAGGAGGCGTCGGCGATCTGGCGGAACAGCGGCGGCGTCGCGCGCATCGCGACCGCGGAGCGCAGGATCAGCACGGTGACGGCGGGCGGGCACATGCAAGCGGTGATCACGTTGAACAGGCTTGCCGGCGTGTCATAGAGGCCCGCCCCTCCCCCCGGCAGCAGGCGAGAGGCGCAGCAGACGGCGAGGACCAGCACCAGCACGATGAAGGGCGGGCCGGTGCGCGCGATGATCCGTTTGAACAATGCCGGCGATCCGGCGACCAGCACGCCAAAGGCATAGAGCGGAGCATAGGCGACCACCTGGTGTACCGCCCATACCGGCTCCGCCAGCGCCCCTGACTCGCGTGCCAGCTGGGCGACGAGCAGCACGCTCGCGGTCGACAGCACGCCCACCGCCAGGATGGTCAAGGTGACCGAGGGGCGCGCTGTCTCCACCCATTTGTCGATCCGGGCGAACAGCCCGTGCATCTGGTCGGCGCGGTAGAACCAGAAGGTGATCGGCGCGAAGACCAGCAGGTCGACCAGGAACCAGAAATGCCACCAGCCCAGCTCCGGCAGCGCAGGCATCGCCACGCCGAACCGGTGCCAGCTGGACAGCGCGCTCATCAGCGGCGCCAGGACACACAGGCCGAACAGCATCGGCACGCCGATCTGGAAGCTCCGCCGCGCCAGCCAGGGCTCGGCGCCCCGCTTGCGCAGCGCGAGCAGGCTGAGCAGCCCCGCGACCGCGAAGAAGGCACCCATGCGGAAATTGGAGGACATCTTGGCGATGAGCACGAACAAGGGCCGGTCGACCTCCTGCACGGTGGTCGCGTGCAGGAAGATCCCCGCCAACATCAGCAGCGCGCGCCAGTTGTCCAAACCGGCAATCCGCTCGCGGTGCAACTTCGCCCCCATGTGCAACTGCGGAAGCAGTCGCTCGGGATCGACCTACGCCAGATTGCTTAACCGGCAGTTCCTTACAGAAGAGAAACGAAGTGAACTTCGCCGTAACCTTGGCGCGACTTGGAAAGATCAGGACCGATCCAGCAGCGCTTCGGGATGGCAGCGCCGAAGCACGTTGCGCGGCATCGCCTCGTCCAGTGCCTCGTGTACGGCGATCTTCCAGCGACGATAGCCTTCTTCATTGAGGTGCAACCCGTCCTCCATGAAGAACGGCCCGGGTCGTCCACCCTGGAGCAGCGCCGGCACGATATCGACATAGTCGACGTCGGGCCGCTGATCGGCGATCGCCTTTGCCGTGGCATTATACTGCCCCTGCTGGGCGAGCCGGTCCCAGCGGGTGGGACTGGGCTTGAGCGAGATGATGAAGACCGGCGTGCTGCCGAACAGCCGCGACTTGATCGCAAGGAACTCGCGCAGATCGGCGATCGTCTGATCTACGGTGTGACCGAAGGCGAGGTCGTTTTCCCCGGCATAATAGACGATCGCCTGGGGCGGCTTGCTGGCCTGGTCATGCGCGATATGGAGATTGATCTCCTGCATCGTCGCGCCGCCGATGCCGCGATTCTGCCCGACCCAGGGGCGCATATCGTCCTGGAGCGAGGTCCAGCGGCTCATCGTCGAGCTGCCCACGAACCACAGCACGCAGGCGCCCTCGCGCTGCGACGCGCCGGGCAGCGGCTGACGCGCCATCACCCATTGCCAGCCGCCGAAGATCGTCGTGAACACGGCAAGCGCGAGCGCACACTTGCCCAGGGTGGCAAGCGCGATGATCAGGGGTTTCGATTGGGCCGAAGGCTGCACGTCCCGATGATCCTCTGCGCGATTCCGGGCAGAATAGAGACCGGGAGTTAAAGCCGCGTTCCCACGCACGCCAGGTGAGACGGAGGATCGCACGGGGCGCTTGACGCCGAGCTTCAGCCGCGGACGAGATCCTGGAGTGGCCGTGCCATCTGTACTTCGGGGAAGAGCTTGCGCGCCGCGGTCTGCGGCATCAGCCCGAAATGCGCCGACAGTGTGGAGCCGATCACCGTGTCCAGGCCCAAAGTGGGCTTGAGATCGCGGTTTTCGTAGAGCGCCGCGTCAGCAAGGCCGGGCCAGTCGGCAATCACCCTGCCTCCATTGACCGCACCGCCCATCAGCATCGCGCAGGAAGCGGTGCCGTGATCGGTCCCCTGCGTGCCGTTGACCTTCACGGTGCGGCCGAACTCGGTGGCGACCAGCACCACCGTGTCGCTCCACAAGGGCCCCAGGCCCTTCTGCAGCGCGCCGACCATTTGGTCGAGGCCGTTGAGCTGGCCGGCAAGCCGCCCCTTCTGCCCGGCATGCGTGTCCCAGCCGCCGGTCTCGATCATCGCGATCCGCGAGCCATTCTCGGCCGCGAGCATCTTGGCAGCGAGATCGCCGGTGGCGGCGGCGTTCCTGCCATTGTCCGAGGCGAGATCGCTGGTGAGCATCCGGGTGGCGGTCGCCTGCTCCCAGATGCCGTGAAGCTGGGCGTCGCCCTGATACATCTGGCTGACCCGCGCCAGCAGGTCGTCCGAAGCGTCGGGCAGGCCCGAAGGGGCATAGCTCGCCACCTCCACGGCCCCGCGCAGCGCCATCGGTACGGTTGCGGCGAGCGCGATCGCCTTGTCGTCGGCGGGGAGCAGCGTGAGCAGCCGGTTCAGCCAGCCATCCTTGAGCTGATAGGCCGAGGTACCGCCGGTCTCGAGCACGTTCTGCCCGTCAAAATGCGAGCGGTCGCGATAGGGCGAGGCGACGGCGTGGAGGAACAGCGCCTGCTTCGCGCCGTAGAGGGCGTGGATGTTCTTCATCGACGGGTGCAGCGCGAACATGTCGTCGAGCCTAGGCGCGGTAGCGAAATCCTCGGCAAGGCTCCCGCGCTGCCCGGCATAGGCGGGATCACCCACCGGCGCGACGGTGTGCAGACCGTCGGCGGCGCCGCGCTGGATGATGAAGACGAAACGGCGGTTCGTCGCGGCACGGGCAAAGGCCATGCGGGCGCCGAAGCTGCTGGCGAACACCGTCGAGGCGCCCAGCGCGACGAAATTGCGACGGGAAAGAGCGGTCATCGGGCTTACCTCCGCATGAATTCGGGCGAGACGAGCATCAGGGCAAGGCCCTGGCCCGGGCTCTCGGCGCGGGCGATCGACTGGGCAGTGGCGGGGCTCAGCGCATCAGGGAAGAGCTCCGCCGCACGCTGGCGGGCATCGATCAGGTTCTTCGTCCGCTGCGCCATGCGCTCGGCCGCCTCGACCCGGCGCATTACGGCGTCGGGCCCGGCCCAGGCACCGGCGACATCGTCCCAGCCTGCCGGCGAGCCCGGCTTCCACACCGGCTGGCCGAGCTGGCCCATCAGGCCGTTGACGGCGTTCGGCTGCAGCTGCTGGGTGCCAAGCGTGCGCATCGCCGAGATCGACCATTCCCAGGGCGACTTGAACTTGGCCGGTTTGGGCGCCCAGCATTCGGGCGAGGCGATCAGCGCGCGGTAGACGGTGGGCAGGTCGCCCTTCGACGACAGGAAGGCTTTTTCGAGCCGCGCGACGAGAGGCGCGGGCGGATCGTCGCTGGCGAAATGGCGGGCGAGCTTGGTGGCGATGTGCTTCGCCGTGGCGGGATGCGTGGCGAGATGGCCGAGCACCGCTGCCGCCTGTTCCTCGCCCTGCCCGGCCCATTGCTTGCCCAGGATAGTCCGTGTACCCGGCTCGTGCAGACGGTCGGCGAAGACGAAGCTGCCAGGCTCGCCATCCAGCCCCCCTGCCCCGCGCGCCCGGCCGATCCCGGCTACGGTGAAGCCGGTCATCGCCCGGGCGAACTCGGTGACGTCCGCCTGGGTATAGACGCTGCGCACGCCGAGCGTGTGGAGCTCCATGATCTCGCGCGCGAGATTCTCGTTCAGGCCGCCGCGCCGCCCTCGCTGGCGCTGGGCCGCCGGGCTGTTCGGGCCGATCGACACTGCCTGGTCGAGATAGAGCAGCATCGCCGGATGCCGCTCGACCGCGTTCAGCATGTCACCGAACTTGCCCATCACATGCGGACGGATCGCCTCGAACTCCATCGTGCCCGAAAGCCCGACGAGCTCGAGCTTGTCGGCCGAGACGGCGAAATGGTTCGCCCAGAAATGGACGAGCCGCTCGGCAAAGGGCGTGGGCGAGTTGATCGCGGTGAGCGCGCGAGCCGAGACCATGCCGACATAGGCCTGTTGCTGCTGGCGCCGCGCCTCGCGCCGGGCAAGCATCGCAGCGTCCTCGCCCTGGTAGAGCGGCTTGGCGGCCGGCTGCATCGTCGGGGCTGGTTGCGTCGCCTGCATGTCCTGCATCATGGCCCCTTCGGCCATGGCAGGCTGGGCGGCGGCCGGCTTGGCCGGTGAGACGGCCCGCCGTCTCGGCCCAGGATTTTCGAGGCGCAGCAGGCGCTGGCGCTCGTAGAAATCGGCGAGATTGCGCGCCACCTGAGTGCTTGGTATCTGGGAAGCGATCGCCTGAGGCCGTGGGTCGAAGGCGGCGATCTGCCCGGCAAGCCATTTGCGGGGATCGTTCCCCGCATCCTCGCCCGGCCTGGCGCCGAGCCCGAAGCGGTTGAGCGCGATACTGGCGTCCGACATCCGACTCTCCTGGTCCGTTTGTGACGGACTACGCACAGAGTGTCGCAGAAGTTTGCCAGGCTGACACATATCGGCGTGCGTTTTCTGCAACCGCCCAGCGCGGCCTTTGCGATTGCCGCTTTTGCTGCGGCGCAACATTATGTGGGCAAGAACAGAACAAATTGGATGCCGATCTGGCTCTTGAACCATCAAGGAGAAAGATCGTGTCGAAGTTTCTTTTCGCGGCTGCCGCCGCTGCCCTGACTTTCACTGCCCCCGCCGCGCTTGCTGCCGATCGCAGCTTCACGCATGAAGGCGTGGTCTACACCTATACCGTGACGACCAAGGACAAGGTCCAGGTCCTTGAGGGTCGCACCAACAAGGGCGGCGAGTTTCGCCTCAACGTCAAGAATGGCTGGGTCGACGGCTATGTGAACGACACCCGCGTCTCGTTCCGCGCGCCCAAGGACAAGAGCACCGGCCAGCTGGCCGCGCGCTGAGCCGCACTTCCCTTTTCAGGGATCGATGAAGGCCGGGGTGGCGACGCCCCGGCCTTTTCATTGTTCAGAACCCCTCGGGCAGGTCGATCGTGCCGACCAGTTCCTTGTAGCGGGCGATGGCGTAGCGGTCGGTCATGCCGGCGATGAAGTCGGCGATGTGGCGGCTGCGCGCAGGCTCGGCCTCGGGCAGCGCCTCGGTCCATTGCGCGGGCATCAGCGCGGGGTCTGCGCGATAGACGGCGAACAGCCCCGCCACCACCTTGTGCGCCGCGTCCGCCGCGGCGAGCTGGCTCGGATGGTGATAGAGATTGGCGTACATGAAGCGCTTCAGCTCGCGCTCGGCCTCGCGCATCCCATCCGAGAAATGCGCGAGCACCTGGCCGGCCGCACGAACGTCCGCCACCGTCTCCACGCCGCTTTCGGCGATGCGCTTGCCGGTCGCGTCGATCAGGTCGTTGACCATCGCGCCGATCTGGGCGCGGATCAGTTCGCTGATCAGCCGGCGGCGCTCGCAGCCGGGGAAGCGCCCCTCGATCTGGCGCCAGCCCTCGGCGACCATCGGCAGCTCGAACAGCTTGTCGAGCTGGAGCAGGCCCGCGCGCAGCCCGTCGTCGATGTCGTGATTGTCATAGGCGATGTCGTCGGCGATCGCCGCGACCTGCGCCTCGAGCGACGGCCAGCTCTCCAACTCGAGCGGGAATTGCCGGTCGGCCTCGGCCAGCGCCCATTCGGGATGACTGATCGGACCATTGTGCTTGGCAAGGCCTTCGAGCGTGTCCCAAGTCAGGTTGAGCCCGTCCCAGGCCGGATAGGGCCGCTCGATAGTGGTCAGTGTGCGCAGCGTGTTGCCATTGTGGTCGAAACCGCCTTGCCCGGCCAGCGCCTCGCCCAGCGCCTTTTCCCCGGCATGGCCGAAGGGCGGATGGCCGATATCATGTGCTAGACACAGCGCCTCTGTCAGGTCCTCGTTGAGGCCCAGGGTACGCGCAATCGCGCGGCCAATCTGGGCGACTTCGAGGCTATGGGTGAGGCGCACGCGGAAATGGTCGCCGTCGGGCGCCATGAACACCTGGGTCTTGTGGCGCAGGCGGCGGAAGCTGATCGAATGGATGATCCGGTCGCGGTCACGCTGAAAGGCATCGCGCGGGCCGCGGGCGGTGCCGCCGGGCTCGGAATGGAGACGGCCGCGGCTGGCTTCCGGGGTGGAGGCCCAAGGGGAAATCGCTTTCACCGGGCGGCTCCTATCAGCCAAACTCCACCCCGTCATCCCACCCTCTCGCGGGGATGACGGTTGCGGCGCGCGGCAGGACGCTACAGCCCGAGCTTCGTCACCTTCTGCCCCGCCTCGCTGGTGAAGACGAAGCCGGAGACGCCGGCCTTGCCCAGCGTGTTGACGAAGGCCTGCGCCTCGGCGCTGGTCTTGAACGGGCCGGTCAGCACGCGGTTGGTCGCGCGCAGCGGAGTCGTCCAGGCGGCCTTGCCCTTCAGCACCGCCGGCGCCTTGGCGACCACGGCCTTCCACGCCTTGGCGAGCGAATCCTCATTGGCGCCGCCCGCCACCTGCACCCAGATGCGGCTCGGATCTGCCTTGGCCGGATCGGGCTTCTTCGGGTCCGGCTTCTTGGCCTTGGGGTCGGGCTTGCCCTTCCTGGCGTCCTCGGCCGTCGGCTTGGCCTTGGGATCGGGTTTCGCCTTGGGGTCCGGCTTTTTCGGGTCGGCCTTGGCCGGTTCCGGCTTGGGCTTGGCCGCAACCGGCTCCGGCTTGGGCGGCGCCACCGGCCTGGCCTCGGCGACACGCACCGGCTCCGGGGCCGGCGCAGGCTCGACGACGGGCTCGGTCGGCGTAGCAGTGACGGTCGCCAGTTCCTCCGCCGGGATGGTGATGCCGCCGACGATCGATGCGAGAACCGAGTCTTCCTGGCCCACCTTTGCCGGCCCCGGCGGCGCCGGCTCGGGGCGCGGCGCCGGGCGCACCGGCTGTACCACCGGTTCGGCGCGGGCGAGCGTGACCGGCGCGGGTGTCGGCTCAGTGCGAACCGGCTGGGGCACAGGCTCGCTACGAACCGGCGTGGGCGGTGCCGCGGCAACCCGCACCGGCGCGGGAGTCGGCGTTGGACGTATCGGCACTGGCGCCGGCGTAGGACGTGCCGGCGCCGGACGCTCGCTGGCCTCGGTCGGCTCCTCCTCACGCTTCGGCGCCGGAAGCGGCTGCACGATCGGCGTGGGCGGCGCGACGAAGCGCGGCGGCGGTGGGAGATTCTCGTCGGGCGCAGGCTGCGGAACGGGCGCAGGTGCCGGCCGCGCGGCGGCGATGGCGGCGAGCTTCTGGTCGCGATCGCGATCCCTGCGCGAGCGGCGGTCCCTGCCTGCCGGAGCCGGCGCGGGAGCGGCCACCGCCGGAGCCGCGGCGACTTCCACCGGCCGCGGCGCCGGCACATAGCGCGGCAGTTGCGGCGCCAGGCGGGCGTCGGCCAGCCGGGCCTGGGTGGGCGACAGCTCGCCGAAATGCACGGCGAAGGCACGATCGGCCGGGGCCAGTCCGGCAAGGCGACGGAAGAAGGGCGAGAGCGACTGCCCCATAGATCCCGGCATCATGCTGGAGGCGATCCTTTCCGCCCCCGCTGTGTCGCCGTTCATCGCCAGGATGAAGGCGCGCGCACGCCAGGCGGCGCGGTCGCTGCGGCGGAGGAGCGGATCGAGCGTGCGCATCGCCTCGTCCCTGTCGCCGGTGATCCCGAGCGACAGGGCGTAGCGGCGCAGCACCTCGTCGTCGCGGTCGGCCGACAGAGCGAGCTTGTAGTCGCGCTGAGCGAGAACCGGCTGGCCGAGCAGATCATAGGCGAAACCGCGGTCGGCCGCATATTCGCGCGGATTGAGCCCGCGTGCCTCGGCGGTCTGGAACAGCTGCAGCGCCTCGCCCGGACGCTCGAGCCGGACCAGCACCATCGCGCGGCCGGCGGCAATGCGCGGATCGGCCGGCGCGATCACCTCGGCGCGCTGGAAGAAGGCGAGCGCGGCGGAGGTGTCCCCCAACCGCGCGCTGGTCATGCCGGCATCGATCAGCGTGCGCAGATCGCGCGGGTCGCTGGCGAGCATGCGGATGTCGTTAGCCAGCCGGTCCGCATCGGGATTGGGCTGGGCGACGACCTCGGTCTGGGCGAAAGCGGGCACCGCCTGGGCAGTCGCCAGAGCGAGCACCGCAGCACCGATAAAGCGTATCCGGTTCATGTCCCCGCCAGCCTGCGCCTTGTTGCGCTGAACCGCCAATGACCGTGCCGGCCGGGCTCGCCGAAGCGGGCCCGGCCGGCGACGAATGGCTTACTGGTTGTTCTGGCTGCGCAGGAAGCGCGGAATGTCGAGCGGATCCTTGTCCGCATCGTCATCCGACTTGGAGGCGCCGCGCGAGGCCATCGCCATGCGCTCGAACAGCGTGCCGCCGCTCTTCTTCGCCGGCTTCTCGGCCGGGATCGAAGGCGCGGCTTCCTCGTCGTCGCCACCGGTCAGCCAGCGACGGCGCGTGGTCGGCGCAGGGGCAGGCTCGTCGATCGGCGCAACGGGTGCCTCGGGAACCAGGCTGTCGGCACCGAGGACCAACTCGTCCTCGTCCTTGCCGTCATCGACCCAGCTCGACTGGACCGGCGCGGCCGGCTGCGGCTCGGGCTCATAGGCCTCGGGAACCGGCGGCGAGAGCGGCACAGGCGTCTCGGCGACGGGCTCATAGGCCTGAGGCACCGGCGGCGCGATCGGCGCTTCCTCAGCGACCGGAGCGGCTTCCGGCTCGGGCGTGGCAACCGGGGCCGGCTCGGCGGCGGTGGTGCGGCGCGGAGTCGAGAAGGAGAAGACGCGCGGCTGCTCGGCAGCACGCGGCGTGGCGACTGCCTGGGCGTCGGCATCGATGCCGGTCGCAACGACCGAGACGCGGATCTTGCCTTCGAGCTCCGGATTGAACGCCGAACCCCAGATGATGTTCGCGTCCGGATCGACCAGCTCGCGGATGTGGTTCGCAGCCTCGTCGACTTCGAGCAGGCGCATGTCCTCGCCGCCGGTGATCGAGACGATCACGCCCTTGGCGCCGTTCATGGACACGCCGTCGAGCAGCGGGTTGGCGATCGCCTTCTGCGCGGCGATGAGCGCGCGGTCGTCGCCTTCGGCCTCGCCGGTGCCCATCATCGCCTTGCCCATCTCCTGCATCACCGAGCGGACGTCGGCGAAGTCGAGGTTGATGAGGCCCGGCATGACCATCAGGTCGGTGATGCCGCGCACGCCCTGCTGCAGCACCTCGTCCGCCATTTCGAACGCTTCCTTGAAGGTCGTGTTCGCGTTGGCGATGAGGAACAGGTTCTGGTTCGGGATGACGATGAGGGTATCGACGTACTTCTGAAGCTCGTCGATGCCTGCCTCGGCCGAAGCCGCGCGGCGCTTGCCCTCGAAGGCGAACGGCCGGGTGACCACGCCCACCGTCAGGATGCCCATGTCACGTGCCGCCTTGGCGATGACCGGAGCGGCGCCGGTGCCGGTGCCGCCGCCCATGCCGGCGGCGATGAACACCATGTGGGCGCCCTCGAGCGCCTTCTGGACGCTGTCGATGGTTTCCTCGGCGGCGGCACGACCGATCTCAGGCCGCGAGCCCGCACCCAGGCCCTGGGTGATCTTGGCACCGAGCTGGATCCGGTGGCCCGCGCTCGACTGCTTGAGCGCCTGCGCGTCGGTGTTCGCTACAATGAAGTCGACACCCTGCACGTCCGCGCGGATCATGTTCGCGATCGCGTTGCCGCCCGCGCCGCCCACACCGACTACGGTGATCTTCGGGGTCAGCTCGTCCACATCGGGCGGAAGGAAATCGATACTCATCGCCTTGGTCTCCCTGCGTCCATTCAGCTGTCACGGACGCGTAATCTGTCTCCCGTTCTGCACGAACGCAGAGGGCGACTCTAGAGGGAACGCGAAGTTACCAACGCATTTCTTCTAATAATTAGCCCGGAACGCCGCGATTAGGCGCTGGATGAGCGCCCCGGGGCTCGCCCGGGTGACCATCTGGTGCGTCGGCTCGAGCGCGCGCAGGTCGATCGGATTGGCCGCAGCGAAGCGCGCCAGGCCCGCCAGCGTGGCAAAAGCCGGGCCGGCATGGGCCTCGGGAAGCGCCACCAGTCCCTTGGGCCGACCGACGCGCACCGCGCTGCCGAGGAACTGCTGGGCATAATCCGCCACGCCCTTCAGCTCGGCACCGCCGCCGGTCAGGACGATCTGGCGACCGGCCGGATCCTCGAACGAGAGCTTCTTCAGCTCCTTCTGGATCTCGCCCATCAGCCGCTCCAGCCGCTTGCGGATGATCGCGTTGAGCTGCGCCTTGGTGATGCGCGGGCCTTCGCTGCCGTCATCCGGGATGGCCGGCACCACGTCGATCATCTCGTGATTGTCGCGCGGGCTCAAGTTCGCCGAGCCGTGGAAGCACTTGGTGCGCTCGGCCCAGGCACGCGCGGTGCCGAAGGACGAGGCGATGTCGTCGGTGATGTCGGCCGAGCCCATCGGGATCGAGGCGAGGCCCGAGAGCACGCCCTGCGAAAAGACGCTGACGTTCGTCACACCGGCGCCGATCTCGACCAGCGCGACGCCAAGCTCGCGCTCCTCGTCGGTCAGGCAGGCAAGGCCCGTCGCCACCGGTGCGGCGATGATCGAGCGGACCTCCAGATGCGCCGAGCGGACGCAGTGATCGAGGTTGCGCACCGGCGCGCCGTCGGTGGCGACGACATGGATGTCGACGCCCAGGCGCTCGGCGTGCAGCCCGAGCGGGCGCCTCACCCCGGCAAGGCCGTCGACGGTGTAGCGGGTCGGCTGGGCGTGGAGGACCATCTTGCCCTGCGGATCGATCGCGGCGCTGCCGGCGCGGAGCAGCTCGTCCACGTCGTTCTGCTCGATGCGGTGGCCGCCGAGATCGGATTCAAGCCGCACGATGTCCGAGATCAACCCGCCGGCCGAGAAGCTCACCCAGACGTCTTCGATATTCTGTCCGGCGATGCGCTCGGCCTGCTCGACCGCCTCACGGATCGCGAGCTCGGTCGCATGCATGTCGGCGACATAGCCGCGCTTGACGCCGCGGCTCTCGCGCTGGCCGGTCCCCAGCACCACCAGCGTGCCGTCGTCGGACTTCTGCGCGATCAGCGCCGAGACCTTGGACGAACCCACGTCCAATGCCGTGATCAGCCCTTCCGGTGCTACCTTCGCCATCTGCCCCTCAATTCGAAAAAAGCTTAATTCCGTATTCACCTTATGAATCAGGATTTTGTCCTGATGGCAACTACGGTGTTACTCATAATCCCGTCGCAGCGGGCGCCCCGATCGCCGCCGGACGGCGGACGACGAGGTTATCGGGGTCGCGCATGTCGAACCCCAGATTGCCGCGGCCGAGCAGGCGGTAGGCCCCGTCCTTCTCGGCAAAGGTCTTGAGCGCGTCCTTCGCCTCCTTCTCGCCCTCGGGCAGCTGGAGCTTCTCGCCGGTATCGAAGATGATGTCCCAGCGCCGGTTGCCGACCCAGGTGGCGGCGCGAACCAGCGGCTTGAGCGCGGGTGCGCTGTCCATCAGGTCGCGGTGCGCGGGCTCCTGCGAGTTGGCGCCGTCACCGATCAGCAGCGGCAGATCGGGCATCGCCTCGCGCGAAACAGGCTCCAGCGGCACGCCGGTGGGATCGATCAGCATCAGCTGGCCATGGTTCTGCCAGATCGCCGCGGGCTCGCGCTCGACGATGTCGATCAGCAGCTTGTCAGGCAGCCGGCGCGAGACGCGCGCATCCTGTATCCAGGGATAGGCGAGCAGCTTGGCCCGCACCTCGCCCAGATTGACCAGCGGCATGGCGCGCGAATTCTGGTCGAGCACCTGCTGGTACACGGTCATGCGGTTCATCCGCTTGAGCCCGTTGATCTGGATCGTGTCGACGCGCAGCCCCGCCTCGCCCACCGCCTGGGCGGCGCCGGTGCCGATGATCTGCGGCACGCCGAACCAGGTCGCGACGGTCAGCAGGCCGATCGTGAATACGCCGACGATGCCCCAGGTCGCGATGCGGGTGAGCGTCGCCTCGCTGAACGGCAGCGCGGCGAGCGCCTGGTCCATCAGCCCGGGCTGCTTCTTGCGTACCGTCGGCTTGCGCTTCGACGCCGGCTTCCCCCCGCGACGGGTGGCCGTCCGACTGGAGGGCGCGCGGCTCATCCCTGGGCATCCTCGCGGAGCGCTTCATCGACGATGCGCTGGCACAGCTCGGGATAGGAGATGCCGAGATGGCGCGCCTGCTCGGGCACCAGGCTGAGCGGGGTCATGCCCGGCTGGGTGTTCACCTCGAGCAGGAACAGGCCGTCGAGCCCCATGCTGTCGTCCCAGCGGAAGTCCGAGCGCGAAGTGCCCTTGCAGCCGAGCAGCTTGTGCGCCTCCAGCGCGATGCGCTTGCAGGCGTCGGCGATCTCGTCGGGGATCTCGGCCGGACAGACATGCTCGGTCAGCCCGTCGGTGTACTTGGCGTCGTAATCGTAGAAGCCGCTCTTGGGCTTCAATTCGGTCACGCCCAGCGCCTCGCCCGCCAGCACCGCCGTGGTCAGCTCGCGGCCGCGGATGAACGGCTCGGCGAGCAGCTCGTCGAACTCCTGCCACGGGCCGGTTGCCTCGGGCGCGATCGGATTGCCGTAATTGCCTTCCTTGGTGACGATCGCCACGCCGACCGACGAGCCTTCGTTCACGGGCTTGAGCACATAGGGGCGCGGCAGCGGGTCTTCGCGGTGCAGTTCCTCGGTCTTCACCATCCGCCCGCCGGGCATCGGGATGCCGTGCGGCACCAGCGCCTGCTTGGTGAGCTGCTTGTCGATCGCGATCACCGAGGTGACGAGGCCGGAATGGGTGTACTTGACCCCCATCAGGTCCATCATGCCCTGCACCGTGCCGTCCTCGCCGGGGGTGCCGTGCAGCGCGTTGAACACCACATCGGGCTTCGCCTCGGCCATCCTGAGCGCAACATCGCGGCCCATGTCGATGCGCGTCACCCGGTGGCCCAGGCTCTCCAGCGCGTCCGCAATGCCCGCACCGGACATTAGCGAGACCTCGCGCTCGGCCGACCAGCCCCCCATCAGTACGGCAACGTGCAACGCCTTCACTTGTCGACCCCTATGCGCTGGATTTCCCATTCCAGCTCGATGCCGGATTGCGCCTTCACCTTGGCGCGGACTTCCTCGCCCAGCGCCTCGATATCGGCGGACGAAGCATTGCCCAGATTGAGCAGGAAATTGCAGTGTTTTTCGCTGACCTGCGCATCGCCGCGACGAAGCCCGCGGCAACCGGCGTCATCGACCAGCTTCCAGGCGCTATGGCCTGCCGGGTTCTTGAAGGTCGAGCCGCCGGTGCGCGACCTAAGCGGCTGGGAAGCCTCGCGTTCCGCCGCGATCCGGTCCATCTCGGCACCGATCTCGGCCCTGTCGCCGGGCGTGCCCTCGAACAGCGCCTCGACCACCACGGCGCCCTCGGGCAGTTCCGAATGGCGATAGGTGTAGCCCAATCTGGCCGCCGGCCAGGTCTCCACCGTCCCGTTTCGAGTCACCAGCGTGATCTCGACCAGGATATTGCTGGTGTCGCGGCCATAGGCGCCCGCGTTCATCCGCACCGCACCACCGACCGTACCGGGAATCCCGCGCAGGAACTCGAGGCCGGCAATACCCGCATCGCGTGCGGCGCTCGCCACGGTGATGCCCATCGCGGCGCCACCGGCACGCACCCGGTTGCCCGGCTCGATGCTGACCTTGGCCATCGCCTTGGGCAGCCGCACCACCACACCCGGCACGCCGCCGTCGCGCACGATCAGGTTCGAGCCGACGCCGACCGGCAGCACCGGCACCTCCGGGTCGAGCCCGGCCAGGAACGCGGCGAGGCCCTGCACGTCATCGGGGCGCACCAGCCATTCGGCCGGCCCGCCGGTGCGGAACCAGATGAAGTCGGCAAGGCTGCCCTGATGCTCGACCGTGCCGCGCAGCGGAGGCAGCGCGGTGCAGGGTGCGCTCACTTCCAGCCCCACATGCTCGACCATTGCTTCCAGACGTCGAGATTGGCCTCGGCCGCCTTCTGCCCGGCCTGCTGGAATTTCATCACATCACGCCCGGCATCGAGCATCTTCTGCGCGGCGTCCATCTGCGCCTTCTGCGCCTTGAGCAGGTCGCGCTGCATCTCCACGCCGAGGGTCAGCCAGTCCTTCATGCCCGGGCTTCCTCGATTGCGCCGGCCAGGTTGGCGGCCCATTTCGTGATGTCGCCCGCACCGAGGCAGATCACCATGTCCTTCGGCTGGACCACTCCGGCGAGCGTCTTCGCCAGTGCGTCCTCGCTCTCGATCGCAGCGACCGCCCGGTGCCCGCGACGCTGGACATTCTCGACCAGCGCGTCCGAGCTCACGCCCTCCAGCGGCAGCTCGCCCGCGGCATAGACCGGCGTGACATAGACCATGTCCGCGTCGTTGAAGGCCTGGGCGAACTCGTCCATCAGGTTCTTGAGGCGGGTGAAGCGGTGCGGCTGGACGACCGCGATCACCCTGCCCTCGGCACTCTCGCGCGCCGCGGCCAGCACCGCGCGGATCTCGACCGGGTGGTGGCCATAATCGTCGATGATCGTCGCACCGCCCGTTTCGCCGACCTTGGTGAAGCGCCGCTTCACCCCGCCGAACTTGGCGAAGCCCTGCTGGATCGTCGCATCGGGAATGCCCAGCTCCAGCGCCACGCCGATCGCGGCCAGCGCGTTCTGGACATTGTGGCGGCCCGGCATCGGCAGCTCGATGCCCTCGATCGAGCGGGTGCTGCCGTCGCGGCTGCGGATGATCGCCTCGAAGCGGTTGCCGCCATGATGCGGCACGACGTTGACACCGCGCACGTCGGCGCTGGCGGCAAAGCCATAGGTCACGATCCGCCGGTCGCGCACGCGCGGGATGATTGCCTGCACTTCCGGGTGATCAAGACACAGCAGCGCCGCGCCGTAGAAGGGCACATTCTCGACGAACTCGACATAGGCGTCCTTCGCCTTGTCGAACGAGCCATAGTGATCGAGATGCTCGGGATCGATATTGGTGACGATCGCATAGGTGCCGTCGAGGCGCAGGAAGCTGCCGTCGCTCTCGTCCGCCTCGACCACCATCCACTCGCTATCGCCCAGCCGCGCGTTCGAGCCATACTGGTTGATGATGCCGCCATTGATCACAGTCGGGTCCACCCCGCCCGCATCGAGCAGTGCCGCGACCATCGAGGTGGTCGTCGTCTTGCCATGCGTGCCGGCCACCGCGACGGTGGACTTGAGCCGCATCAGCTCGGCGAGCATCTCGGCGCGGCGCACCACGGGGATACGGCGCTGATAGGCCGCCTCGACCTCCGGATTGGTCCGCACGATCGCGGTGGAGACCACCACCACCGCCGCATCGCCCAGATTCTCGGCATTATGGCCGATTGTCACCGGGATGCCCCGGCTGCGCAGCCCCTGCACGACATAGCCCTCGGCCACGTCGGAGCCCTGCACCGAATAGCCGAGATTGTGCATCACCTCGGCAATGCCCGACATGCCGATGCCGCCGATACCGACGAAATGGATGGTACCGATGTCCTTTGCGACACCCTTCATGCGAACGCTGGCCTTCCCTGCATGGAGATGCGCTGGCCCTTGATCGGAGCCTCGGGCGCATCGATGGATTCGACGAGATCGGCAAGGTCGCGCGTGGCGTTGGGACGCCCGACGCTGCGCGCCCGTGCCGCGGCATTCTCAAGCCCCTGGGTATCGAGCCCGAGCTTCTGGATTTGCTTGGCGAGCTCCGCCGCGGTGAACGCCTTTTGCTGGATCGTCCGCGCGCCACCCGCCGTCGAGATCTCCCGCGCATTGGCGGTCTGGTGGTCGTCGGTCGAGGTCGGCAGCGGCACCAGGATTGCCGGGCGACCCGCCGCAGTCAGCTCGGCAATGGTCGAGGCGCCGGCACGCGCGATCACGATGTGCGACCAGGCGAGTGCGTCTGCCATGTCGGTGATGTAGGTCGAGACATCGGCGGGGATGCCGTGGTTCTGGTACTTGGCGCGCACCGTCTCGATATCCTCCACGCGCGCCTGGTGCGTCACCTGCAGGCGGCGGCGGAAATGGACGGGGAGCAGCGCGAGCCCGTCGGGCACCACCTGGCTCAGCACCGTCGCGCCCTGGCTGCCGCCGGTGACGAGCACGCGGAAGATGCCGTCCTCCTCCAGCAGTGGATAGGGCCGACTGCGCAGCGCCAGCACTTCCTCGCGCACCGGATTGCCGACTAGGTGGGTCTTGGCCTGCCAGCCGGGCTTGAGCCGGTCGACCTGCTCATAGGAGGTCGCGATCGCATCGACCCGGCTCGCGACGAAACGGTTCACCCGACCGAGCACGGCGTTCTGCTCATGAATGATGGTCGGCACGTCGGCATTGAACGCGGCGAGCAGCGAGGGGAGCGCGGGATAGCCGCCGAAGCCGATTACCGCCGAGGGCTGGAGCTCCTTGTAGAGCCGCAGCGCCATCGAGCGGCCGGCCAGGATCTTGCCCGCCGCGCGGATATAGCCCAGCGGACCGCCGCCTAGCCTTCCGGCGGGAAGGACATGCGTCTCCACTCCGTCGAACAGGCCAGGAAAGCGCACGCCGCGATCGTCGCTGACCAGCGCGACGTGATGGCCCCGTGCGGCCAGTTCCGCCGCCAGTGCGGCCGCGGGCACCATATGCCCGCCGGTGCCTCCGGCTGCGAGGACATAGCTACGGGAATTGGTCATGCGTTGCTCCAGCGGCCGGTATAGGGCGAGCGCTTCAGATACGGGTTTCGGCGCGTGAAGGCGAGCAGCAACCCATAGCCGATCGCCAGCGCGATCATCGACGATCCGCCATAGGAAATGAAGGGCAAGGTCATGCCCTTGGACGGGGCGATGCCCGTGTTCACCGCCATGTTGATCAGCGACTGCACGCCGAACTGCGCAGCGAGCCCGGCGGCGGCGAGCAGGCGGAAGGCGTCCTCCTCGTCGAGCAGCTTCATCAGCACGCGGATGACGATGGCGAGATAGAGGAGTGCGATCACCGCGCAGGCGATCAGCCCGAACTCCTCGCCGATCACCGAGAAGATGTAGTCGGTATGCCCTTCCGGCAGGCGGAACTTCATCATGCCGTTGCCGGGGCCGGTGCCGGTAAGGCCGCCCGCAGTCAGCGTGTCGTGCGCCATCTCCACCTGGTAGCGCTCGGCCAGCGCAGCGTCCTTGGTGGGGAAAAGGAAGTTGTCGATGCGAGTGCGGGCGGTGCCGTAGAACAGATAGGCGGAGATCACCCCGGCCACAGCGGTGCCGCCCAGCCCGGCGATCGCCGCCGGGGAAATGCCCGAGATCATCAGCAGGATCAGCCACACGCTGCCGAACACGATCGTCTGGCCGAAGTCCGGCTGGAGCATAAGCAGCACGCCGATCAGCGCGGTGAGCGCGCCGGTGACGAACAGCACCGGCAACTGCGGATCCTTGGCGCGGAAGCTCAGCATCCAGGCGGTGGCGACGATGAACAGGGGTTTCAGGAACTCGGAGGGCTGGAATTCGGAGATGCCGACCCCGATCCAGCGCTTGGCCCCGTTCACCTCATGCCCGACGATCGGCACCAGTGCGAGGCAGACCAGGAACACCCCTGCCCCTATCAGCGCCAGGCGTCGCGCCAGCGTCACCGGCAGCATCGACACCGTGACCAGCACCGGCACGCAGATGCAGACCCAGACCAGCTGGCGCCAGAAATAATACATCGGTGCCATGACGTGCGTGGCGTCCGAATAGCGGCGCGCGGTGGCGGGCGATGCGGCAGCGACCGCGACCAGCCCGATCGCGATCAGCAGCAGCGCCAGCGTGAGCAGCACGCGGTCGACTTCCCAGAACCACATGCCGGCGCGCGTCTTGCTCGCACGGCCGAGCTGTTGCTGGACACGACGGCGAACCTCGTTTCCAGCTTCCGGCACTTCGACAGTGTCGTTCATCCCAGTGCCTCCACCGCGTCGCGGAAGGCCTGGCCCCGGGCTTCGTAATCCTTGAACTGGTCGAACGACGCGCAGGCCGGCGACAGCAGCACCACCTCGCCCGGCTGGGCATTGGCGGCGGCGGCCTTCACCGCGACGTCGAGCGTGCCCGAGCGCTCGACCGGCATCTCGCCTTTGAGCAATTCCGCGAACATCTCGCCGGCATCGCCGATCGTGTAGGCCTTGACCACATGGGGGAAGCCGGGCCGGCAGGCGTCGAGATCGTCGGTCTTGGCCTTGCCGCCCAGGATCCAGTGGATCCTGAGATAGGCCGAGAGTGCCGGCGCGGTGGAGTCCGCATTGGTCGCCTTGCTGTCGTTGACGAACAGCACGCCGTTCACCGTCTTCACCCGCTCCATGCGGTGCGGCAGGCCCGGGAAGCTTTCCAACCCCTTGTCGATCGCGGCTTGGTCGATGCCGAGCGCCTGGCAGGCGGCGATCGCAGCGAGCGCGTTCTGGGCGTTGTGCGGCCCCTGCAGCGCCGGCCAGCGCGACTGGTCCATGCAGATGCCGGGGGCGATGCGGGTGAGGTCCTCGCTGCGACCCGCATCCGCGACCTGACGGGCGATGGCGGCGGAGGGCTCGTCGCCGATCCCGATCACCGCAGCATGCCCCTTGGACTGCATCTGGAACAGCCGGGCCTTCGATGCCGCATAGGCCTCGAACCCGGCATAGCGGTCGAGATGGTCGGGCGTGATGTTGAGCAGCACCGCGACATCGCAGTCGAGGCTGTGAGTCAGGTCGATCTGGTAGCTCGAAAGCTCAAGCACATAGACGCCGTCTTCGGGCAACGGGTCCTGCCCCAGGATCGGCAGCCCGATATTCCCGCCGAGCCGCACGGGGATGCCCGCAGTCTCGATGATGTGGTGGATCAGCGCCGTGGTCGTCGACTTGCCGTTGGTCCCAGTGATCCCGACCACGCGGTGCGCGGGCATCTCGGCGCGGGCTTCGGCGAACAGCTCGATATCGCCGATGATGGGCACGTCGTATTTCGCAGCCTTTTCCGCGACGGGATGCCGATTCAGCGGCACGCCTGGCGAAACGACGAGAGCATCGAAGCCCGTCAGATCGATCGGAAACGAGACCCAATCCTTGGTCGAAAAGCCCGGTTCAGTTTCGAAATCTTGCCGATCAACCTTGAGCTGGGTCCAAAGGTCGCGATGCGTCGCCTCATTGTCGTCCCAGCCAAGCACCGATGCCCCGCTCGCCACCAACGCGCGCGCCGTCGCAGCGCCCGAGCGCGCCAGCCCGAGCACCGCATAGCGTTTGCCGCGCCAGGACGTGCTCGTGATCACCGCAGCTTGAGCGTCGCGAGGCCCGCCAGCGCCAGCACGAAGGCGATGATCCAGAAGCGGATCACGACGGTGGGCTCCGACCAGCCGAGCTGCTCGAAATGGTGGTGGATCGGCGCCATCCTGAAGACGCGCTTGCCGGTGCGCTTGAAGAAGAACACCTGGATGATGACGCTGAGCGCCTCCATCACGAACAGGCCGCCGATGATGCCGAGCACCAGTTCGTGGTGCGTGGTCACCGCGATCGTGCCGAGCGCGCCACCCAGCGCGAGGCTGCCGGTATCGCCCATGAACACCGCCGCCGGGGGCGCGTTGAACCACAGGAAGGCCAGGCCCGCCCCGACCATCGCACCACAGAAGATCGCCAGGTCGCCGGCGCCGGGCACGTGCGGGATGCCGAGATAGACGGCGTAGATCTTGTTGCCGGCCAGGTATGCGATCAGCATGAACGCCATGCTGGCGATCACCACCGGCATCGTCGCCAGGCCGTCTAGCCCGTCGGTCAGGTTCACCGCATTGCCGAACGCGACGATCACGAACGCGGCGAAGGCGATGTAGAAATAGCTGATGTCCGGGTGGAAGCTGCTGAAGAAGGGCACATAGAGCTGGGTGCCGTTCTGCGAGCAGATGATCGTCGCGGCGATGCCGGCGATGGCGAACTCGCCGATCAGCCGCACCTTGCCCGATACGCCGGCGGTCTTCTGCTTCCGCACCTTATCGTAATCATCGAGGAAGCCGATCATGCCGAAACCGAAGGTGACGAACATGCAGGCCCAGACATAGGGATTGCGCAGGTCCATCCACAGCAGCAGCGACAGCATGATGCTGGTCAGGATCATCAGCCCGCCCATGGTCGGCGTGCCGCGCTTGGCCAGGTGGCTCTGCGGGCCGTCGTCGCGGATCGGCTGCCCCTTGCCCTGGCGGACGCGCAGCCAGCCGATGAAACGCGGGCCGATCAGCAGGCCGAGCAGCAGCGCCGTCGCCACCGCGCCGCCGGTGCGGAAGGAGAGATAGCGGAAGAGGTTGAGGATGCCGGGAAAGCCCAGCAGGTCCGCGATCCAGTACAACATCAGGCAGGTGCCCTTTCCGCCAACGCCGCGACCACCGACCCAAGCCGCACGCCGTTCGACCCTTTTATGAGAACTGCGTCCCCCGCCTGGAGCATGTCATCGAGCCTGCCCAGCGCGGTCGCCGCGTCGGGCACATGGACGAAATCGACGGCGCCCTCAAGCGCCTCTGCGAGCGGGGCCATCGCTTCACCGACGAGAATGACGGATTCGACGCCTGCGGTCTCGATCGGGCCGGACAATTCGGCATGGAAGGCGTCGCTATGCTCGCCCAGTTCGCGCATCTCGCCGAGCACCGCCAGCTTGCGGCCCGGCTCTTGCGCCAGCACCGCGAGCGTCGCGCGCATCGAGGCGGGATTGGCGTTGTAGCTCTCGTCGATCACCAGCGCCTCGCCGCCCCGCGCCGGCACCATGAGCCGCGCGCCGCGCCCGGCCAGTCCGCCCAGCTCCGCGAGCGCCAGGCCGGCCAGCTCGAGGTCGGCGCCGACCGCATCGACCGCAGCGAGGATCGCCATCGCATTGGAGACCCAGTGCGCACCCGGCTGCGAAAGGGTGAAGCTCAGCTCGCGCTGGCCGAAGCGCGCGGTGACGAAGGTGCCGCCGGTGCGGGTACGCATCGTCTCGACCGCCCGGTAGTCCGCACCCTCGTTCAGCCCGAAGGTGACGATCTTCGCCGCATGGGGCTTCGCAGCTGCGATCAACCGGTCGCGGTGCGGGCTGTCGAAGGGCACGATCGCGGTGCCGCCCGGCTCCAGCCCCTGGAAGATCTCGCCCTTGGCGTCGGCAATCGCCTCTTCATTGGCGAAGAAGCCCATATGCGCCGGGGCGATCGTGGTGACGATGGCGACATGCGGGCGGACCAGCTTCGTCAGCGCCGCCAGCTCGCCGGCATGGTTCATGCCCATCTCGAACACGCCGTAGCGGGTGTTCCGCGGCATCCGCGCCAGGCTGAGCGGCACGCCGGTATGGTTGTTGTAGCTCTTGACCGAGCGGTGCGCCTCGCTCGGCGCATTGCGCTCCAGCGCCGCGAACAGAGCCTCCTTGGTCCCGGTCTTGCCGACCGAGCCGGTGACGCCGATCACCTTGCCCTGCATCCGCGCCCGCGCTGCGATACCCAGCGCGTCGAGTGCCGCAGTGGTGTCCGCAACGGTGACGTGCGGATAATCGGTTGGTTGTGAGACAACCGTTCCCGCCGCACCCTGCGCGAAGGTCTGGTCGAGGAATTTGTGCCCGTCGGTGGTCTCACCCTTCAGCGCGAGGAACAGGTCGCCCTGTCCCACCTCACGCGAATCGAACGCTACGCCCGAGACTTCAAACTCCGCCGAAGCGGTCCCGCCCGTCGCCTCGGCGATCTCGTCTGCGGTCCACAACCTCACGCCGCGCACTCCCGCGCCACGGTGACGTCGTCGAACGGCAGCACCATGTCGCCGACGATCTGGCCCTGCTCATGCCCCTTGCCGGCGATCAGCACGATGTCCTCACTACCGGCCATGTCGATCGCTGCCTTGATCGCCTCGCGCCGTCCGCCGATCTCGATCGCGCCCGGCGCCCCTTCGAGCACCTGGGTGCGGATCGCCGCTGCATCTTCGGAGCGCGGATTGTCGTCGGTGACGATCACCACGTCCGCGCCCGCCGTCGCTGCCTGCCCCATCGGCGCGCGCTTGCCGGTGTCGCGGTCGCCGCCGGCGCCGAACACGATGATCAGCCTGCCCTGGGTATGCGGCTTCAGCGCCGCAATCGCCGCCTCCAGCGCATCGGGCGTGTGCGCGTAATCGACATAGACCGGCGCGCCGACCTTGGTGATCACCGCCCGCTCGAGCCGCCCGCGCACCGGCTGCAGCCGGCTGAGATCGCCCAAGGTCTGCGTCACATCACCGCCCGTCGCGATAACCAGCCCCGCCGCGACCAGCGCGTTGGCGGCCTGGTACGCGCCGATCAGCGGCAAATTGACCTTGTGCGCCTTGCCCTCGGCCTCGATCGTCAGGCCCTGGCCAAGCAGGGTCGGCTCGCGATCGACCAGCCGCAGCGTGCTACCATGCTCGCCGACAGTGACCAGCTTGTTGCCGCGCTGCCGGGCCAGATCCTCGATACGCGGCGAATTGGGATCGTCGGCCCAGACCACCGCAGTTCCGCCATCCAGGTCCAGCACATCGGCGAACAGCCGCATCTTGGCATGGAAATATGTTTCCATGTCGCCATGATAGTCGAGATGGTCGCGGCTGAGATTGGTGAACGCGGCCGCCTTAACCGGCAGCCCTTCGGTCCGGTACTGTGAGAGCCCGTGCGACGAGGCCTCGAACGCGACATGGCTGACGCCTTCGCGCGCCAGACCGGCGACATTGGAAAGGAAGGTGACGATATCGGGCGTGGTCAGCCCCGTCGAAACCGTGTCGTCGGCTGTGGTGACGCCGAGCGTGCCGATCGAGGCGGCATGGAAGCCGCGCATCCGCCATAGCTGGCGAGTCATCTCGACGGTCGAGGTCTTGCCGTTGGTACCGGTCACCGCCACGGCCGTGCCCGGGAACGGCGCGAAGAACTTCGCGGCCAGCCGGGCAAAGGTCTCGCGCGGAGTCTCCGCCGCGATGTGGAGCGCTCCCTCGACCTTAACGCCGGGCCGGGCGACGACGGCCACCGCTCCCGCCTTCACCGCATCCGCGATGAAATCCTCGCCGTTGAAGCGCGCCCCTTCGAACGCGCCGAAGATGGTGCCGGGTGCGACCTTGCGGTGGTCGATGGCAAATCCGGTGACGACGGCGTCCCCCCCGCCCTCCGTCAGCGCGCCAAGTTTCATTCGGGATCCTTCTTGTCGGCGTCCGGCCCCGCCCAGATCAGCGGCAGCAGCTCGCGCTCGTCGATATCGCGGTTCGCATCCGGCACCACTCCGAGCAGCGAGCCGGTGCGGCTCACCACCCGCGCGACCACCGGCGCCACCGTCCAGGCGGCGGTCGTGCGATAGACGCCGATCGAGGGGTTGGCTTTGGGCGAATCGAGCATTGCGATCATGACATAGCGCGGTGCGTCGATGGGGAAAGCCGCCGCGAAGGTAGAAACGTTGCGACTCTTGTCATAACCACCGCCGGCGGCGGCCTCCGCGGTGCCGGTCTTGCCCGCGATCCGGAAGCCGGGCGCGTCGCCCTTGCGGCCGGTGCCCTTGAGCACGATCAGGCGGAGCAGTTGGCGCATCCGGTCGCTGGTCGCCTGCTGCAGCACGCGCTTGCCCTGGGGCGGATGCGCGGGATCGACCTTGCGCAGCGTCGCCGGCAACAGGATCCCGCCATTCACCATCGCGGCATAGGCGGTGGCGAGGTGCAGCGGAGTCACCGCGATGCCATGCCCATAGGCAGTCGTCATCACCGTTAGCCGCCCCCAGCTCGCCGGCCAGAGCGGCCTGGCGCTGGCGTCGAGCTCGATCTTCGGCCGCTGGTCGAACTCGAAGCGGCGGAAGATCTCCTGCATCTTCGCCGCGCCCAGCTCGTCGGCGATGCGCGCGGTGGCGATGTTCGAGGAATAGATCAGCGTTTCCGGGATATTGAGCCAGCGGAACTGCTCGTCGCCCGGATCGTCATGGATCTTGAAGCGGCCGACCTGCAGCGGCACCGTCGCATCGAAGCGGCGCGACATCGAGGTGATCGTGCCCGTATCGATCGCAGCGGCCACCGCCAGCGGCTTGAAGGTCGAGCCAAGCTCGTACACGCTCTGCGTCACGTTGTTGCGCGGCGGCGGGCCGTCGATCGCATTGGGGTTGAAGGCGGGAAGCGAGGTCATCGCGATCACTTCGCCGGTCTTGACGTCCAGGATCACGCCCGCGGCGCCGCGCGCCTGCAGCTGGGTCATCGCCGTGCCCAGCTCGTTCTCCAGCGCCGCCTGCACGCGCAGGTCGAGCGACAGCGCCACCGGCTGGCCGCGCTTTGCCGGATCGCTCAGCTGCGCGTCGAGCACCCGCTCCATGCCGTAGCGGCCATGGCCCGTGCTATCGATATAACCGAGCACATGCGCGGCCAGGGTCGATTGCGGATAGAGCCGGTCGTTCTCGCGCTGGAACTCGATCGCCGGCTGGCCCAGCTCGTTCACGGCCTTGACCAGCTCGGGCATCGCCCGGCGCTTGAGATAGGCGAAGCCGCTGCCCGAGCGGAGGATCGCGAAATATTTCTCGGCGCTCTGGTCCGGGATCAGCACAGCGAGCTTCTGCGCCAGCTCGGCCTTGTCGCCGATCACCTGGTTCGGGTGGATCGCGATCGTCCAGCTGTCGATCGAGCGGGCGAGCGGCGCACCGCGGCGATCGGTGATGTCGCCGCGCGGCGGCACCAGGGTGGTCGCGATATCGCGCGCCGTCGCCGGCTCGGCCCAGATGGCGAGCAGCGCCAGCTTGCCGATCACCACCAGCATGCCGAACCCGAACAGGATCGACAGGATCATCAGCCGCACCTGGGCGGTGGCGACAAGCGCCTGCCGGGCATCGCCCGTACGGCCCTTGCGGGCCGGCGGGGCGACGACGACGATCAACGGAGTGCCAGCTTCTCGCGCTGGGCAAGCTTCTTCAGGTCGTCGATGGTCGAGGTGCTGAGCACACCCTTGTCGGCCATCGCCACTCGCTTGTCAGCCTTCTTCATGAGGTCGTGAAGTTCCCTGTCCTGCTGTGCCACGCTCTTGCCGGCAACAGCCCGGACCGGCGCGGGCGCCGCCTGCACCGGAGCAGCCGATGCCGTCGCCACCGCTGCGGCAGTCTGAGCCGCGGGCGCGCCGGTCGGAACAATCAGCGAGGCGTTCTGGATCTGCGCGGGCTGGTCGAGGCTGGCCAGCGCAGTCTCGCTCGCCAGATACTGCCCCGGGGCCGGCGCGGCAAGCGCCAGCACGTCGCCGTTCCAGCGCTCGATCTGGGCCAGGTTGGCGCGCGTCTGGAACTCGGTCTCCAGCCCACGGATGTCCTTCTGCGCCTGGAGGATCGCGCCCTTCATCGCGTTGAGCTTGGCCTGCTCGGCCGCGCCGTGCGAATTGACCATGTAGCATGCCGGCGCCACGACAACGGCGCAGAGGAGCCACCCCAGTCCCTTGAAGCTCTGAATCGCCATCTTACGCTACTCCTTCACTACGCCACGGCGCCGCCGAAGTGCGCCGCGCCACGCGCAGCGTCGCCGAACGGGCACGCGGATTACGGGCAACCTCCTCGTCGCTCGGCTTCACGGCCTTGGCGGGAGGTTCGAAACTGGGCTCGGCGCGCGGACCGACTGCCGGGCGGTGGCGCGAACCGGCGGGCTCGCTGCCGCTGCGCTCGCGCAGGAAACGCTTCACCAGCCGGTCTTCCAGGCTGTGGAAGGTCACCACCGCCAGCCGGCCGCCGGGCTTGAGCACGCGCTCGGCCGCGGCCAGGCCTTCCGCCAGCTCGTCGAGCTCACGGTTGATGAAGATGCGCACCGCCTGGAAGGTCCGGGTCGACGGGTCTTTCTTGTCGTGCGGCTTGTGGCCCAGCGCCTTGCGGACGACGTTCGCCAGCTCGGTCGTGGTCGCCAGCGGGCGCGCACGCACGATCGCGCTGGCGACTCGGCGCGAGCGCGGCTCCTCGCCGAACTGGTACAGCACGTCGGCGATGTCGCCTTCGTCGGCCGAGTTCAGCCACTCCGCCGCGGTCATCCCCTCGCCGGCCATGCGCATGTCGAGCGGCCCTTCCTGCTGGAAGGAGAAGCCGCGTTCGGCCTGGTCGAGCTGCATTGACGACACGCCGATGTCCATGGTCAGGCCGTCGACGGGCACGAGGCCGCGGCGCTCCAACTCCTGCTCCAGCTGGCTGAACGGTGCCTCGATCAGGATCAGATGACCGTTCGAGTGGGAAACCAGAGTTTGGCCGCCTTCGATCGCACGGGGGTCGCGATCGAAGGCGGCCACCTCGGCACCCCGCTCGAGGATGGCGCTGGTGTATCCGCCCGCTCCGAAGGTGCAGTCGACATGACGCTCGCCGGGCACAGGGGCGAGGCCGTTGACCACTTCTTGGAGCAGGACGGGGATATGGGGCTCGGTCGGGGAGCTCACAGCACGACTCCCTTGGCCTGGCACAGATATTCGCAGATCTCGCGCAGCGTGGGGTCCGCGTCGGGATCGTTCATCAGGCGCTCCGGCGCCCAGATGTCGAAGGTTTCGCCGCTGCCATAGAACAGCGCCCATTTCTGGATGCCCGCCTTCATCTTGAAGAAGGGCGGAATCACGAAACGGCCGGAATCGTCGAACGGGGCCTTCTCGACCTGGCCGAAGGCGCGGCGCTTGGCGCGCGGGTCGGCGTCCTCGCCGCGATCGGCTGCCTGCTGCTCCTTGCGGTCGAGGCGCTCATACTTCTCCTTGGACCAGGAGAGGTCATGCGCCGACAGGCACGGGTCGTAAGGGTGCAGGCCCACGACGATCTGGCGGATGTCGGAATTGCGCTCGGCGGCGGCGCGCAGGTCTGCGGGGATGGCGACGCGACCCTTCTGGTCGACCGCCTGGAGCGCAAATCCCTCGAAGAGCTCCCTGTCCGCCACGCCAAAACCCCAATGGGCACGACTTCCCCGCCTCCGGAATCAACCCCCACGGCCGCTCCGGCGCTTTCAAACTGACGGAAAAAGGGCGTGCCCCCTCTTAAGCATTCTTTTTAGCAGAAATGCTCGGGGATTCAACGGGAGAATTGGGGATTGAGCGGGAATTTGCCCCACTCGGCGCCAATTTCAAGCTATGTTTTGCTTAGAATCAGCTTTTGTTCGCATCTGTTCCCGTTAGTCGCTCCGTAGAACCCGCAAGCGCTAGGGGTAATTCCTGAAAGTGGGGCCAAATCCCGCCGGCTCCCGGGAAAATGGCCCATGTGGCGCAATTTCCCCGTTTTCCCTCGCCAGGGCCTCGCAGGAACCTCAACCGCACCGCCAGACCAGAACTTGCAAGGAACCGCAGAAATCCTGCGAGTCGCAGGAAAACCGGCGCCGATTAACCAAGTTTCGCGGGATTCAAGGCGCTTTCCGTCCCGATCGCAAGGAGATTGTGGATAAGCGCGCCACGCCCCTATCCTTTCCCCGGCGAAGGCCGGGGCCCAGACTAAGCAGTGCGCGGCGAAGACGCGCCAAGGCGCGTGACTCCAAGACTGGGCCCCGGCCTTCGCCGGGGAAAAGCAGTTGGATCAGGCTGAAATGGAGCCGAGTGGGGCCAAATCCCCAGCCGCGCCCTACCTCAGCGCGCCTCGCCGTTCTGCTGCGCTTCCTGCTGCCGCGCGATCTCGGCGGCATCGGCCTTCTCGGTGGAGGTGGTGCTGGGCGCAGCGCCGAGTTCGGCGAGCGGCTCTTCCTTGATCTTCTCGCCCAGCGTGTTGCCGATCGCGGTCATGTTCGCCACCACGGCCGAGTTGGAGGCGCCGATCGCAGAGACCGCCTGCTCGCGATTGGCAGAAGTGAAGACCGCGCTCGCAAGCACGATCAGCACCGCCACCATGGCGAGCCCCGTCAGACCAACGCGTACACGCTGCATCGTCTGGGCAGTATCAGGCGAACCCACACTCATATCTGTTGCATAAATGTAACGCCGAACCGACCCATTGCCAAGATGGATCGTTCACGCAGTGGCGAGCCATCCCGGCACCGGCAACCCCTTGGCGGTTAACCATTCGGCATTGTAGAGCGTTGAAAGGTAACGGAAACCCGTATCGCACAGGATCGTCGCGATCTGCTTGCCCGGGCCGAGCTGCTTCGCCAGCCTGACTGCACCCGCCACGTTGATGCCCGAGGAGAGGCCCAAGCACAGCCCCTCTTCCTTGAGCAGCCGCTCGACCCATTCCATGCCCTCCGCGTCGGAGATGCGGAACTGCGTGTCGATCGGCGCGCCCTCGAGGTTGCCGGTGATCCGGCCCTGGCCGATGCCCTCGGCGACCGAACTGCCCTCGGACTTGAGCTCGCCGCACGCATAATAACTGTAGAGCGCCGCGCCATGCGGGTCGCTCAGCGCGATGACGACGTCCTCGTCCTTGGCCTTGAGCCCCAGCCCGACGCCGGCGATCGTGCCGCCAGTACCCGCCGAGCAGGTGAAGCCGTCGATCCGCCCGTCCATCTGCGCCCAGATCTCCTCGGCGGTGCCGTGGATATGCGCCTTGCGGTTGGCGGTGTTGTCGAACTGGTTGGCCCAGATCGCATTGGGCGTCTCCTCGGCGATCCGGCGCGAGGTGTGGACGAAATGTCCGGGGTTCGAATAGGGCGCCGCCGGCACCAGGACGAGCTCGGCGCCGAGCGCACGCAGCGTGTCCATCTTCTCGCGGCTCTGCGTCTCGGGCATCACGATGATCGTCCGATAGCCCTTGGCATTGGCGACCAGCGCGAGGCCGATGCCGGTATTGCCGGCCGTACCCTCGACGATGCAGCCGCCCGGCTGGATCGCCCCGCGCTCCTCGGCATCCTTGACGATGTAGAGCGCCGCGCGGTCCTTCACCGAGGCGCCGGGATTGGCGAACTCGCACTTGCCGTAGATGTCGCAGCCAGTGGCCTCGCTCGGCCCTTTCAGGCGCACCAGCGGCGTGTTGCCGATGAGCGCCAGCGTGTCGGATGTCGCATGCATGGCGGCCTAGATGGAGCGCTTTCCCGCCCGCCGCAAGCAAGCGCTGGCACGTCGCGAAAAAGCCGGGCTTCTCGCCTTTACGGAACCCTTATGCCCGGGCCCGAAATTCGTCTCGAAGCTTAACGGCCCCGCCCCCTATCTCGCACTCCGGTTCACAAATGGAGTGCATATGGTTTCGCGTTCCGAACACATCCTGCGCGTCGGCCAGGATACCGAAGGCCATTGGGTCGTGCAGGAACAGGATGGCATGCTCGAGGGGCTGTTCCGCTCCCGCGATGCCGCGATCCGCTTCGCCCTGTCCGAGTGCCGCGCCTTTCCGGGCTCGCGCATGGTGCTGGCCACCACGCCGCTCCACTCGATCCTGTCGCACTGATGCATGACCGCGATCGTCGCGCTCGCCTGCGCGCTGCTCGTCCGCCTGCCGCGGAGCGCAGCGCCTCATCCCACCGCCGGATTCCGGGATCCCTGTCGCTGAGGACCCGCCCCGTTTCCCAGGAGAAAGACCAATGACCGCCACCCAATTCTCGCTCGGCGGCCTGCTGCGCCGCGCGGGCCTGTCGACCGAGCCCGGAGGATCGCGACACGGCCCCTGCGACGCCCGCATCGCCCGGGCACTCGCCGAATTCCGCAACCATGGCCACCGCTCGGTCCGCATGCTCGATCTGGACTGCGCCGATGGCGGCCGCCTCCTCCGCGCCGCCGAAAAGGCCCGCGAACTGGGCTTCGTCTCGATCGAAGGCCGCGGCGTGTCGCTCTGGACCGCCGGCGTCCGCCACGCCCGCTGGCAGGCCGAGCTCGCCGCTCACCCCTCCACCGACCTGCATTTCGAGATCGCCGAGCCGATCGCCGCGCTCGCCTCGGAGCATGACGGCGCCGCCGACCTGATCTTCCTTTCCGAGCCGATGCCCTATCCGTGCAGCCCGCTCGGCGGCGCGCTGGCGCGCCTCGGCGGCAAGGTGCTCGCCGAGGGCTAGGCCGCCACGCCCGCCCGGGCGAGATGCGCGTCGAGCCGGCCGCCGAACCACAGGAAGAACATCCGATAGTCGGATACCAGCGACCAGAGCGGATAGGTGAAGGTCGCCGGCCGGTTCTTCTCGACGCCGAAATGCGCCGCCCAGGCAAAGCCATAGCCGGCGATCGGAATCGCCAGCCACCACCACCAGCCCGCGCCGCCGAGCGCCAGCAGCAGGAACCACAGGGTCAGGATCGTACCGACATAGTGCATCCCCCGCGTCCACGGCTTCGCATGCTCGCGCAGGTAGAAGGGCCAGAAGTCGCGATAGCGGGTGATCTTGTCTGCCATGGTGTGAAGCTACACCCGTTTCGCCTCCGTGCAAGCCATGGTAGAAAGCCCGGCACCGGAGGTAGAAAGATGGGCGCGCAGCTCAACATCAAGGATGCCGAGACGATCCGCCTGGCACGGGAGCTGGCCGAGGCGACCGGCCAGCCGATCACCCAGGCGATCCGTCACGCATTGGAACGCGAACTACAACGGCGCGAGGAAGAGATTCAGGAGACCCTTGCGAAAGTCAAAGAGATCAGTCGCGAATTCGTCGCCTCGATCCCGCCCGAGATGCGCGGAAAGACTTCGAAGGAATGGATGGACGCGATCTACGACGAAGATGGGTTACCGAAGTGATTGTCGACACTTCGGCGCTTATGGCGATCATCCTGAATGAGCCCGAGAGCGACATGATGCTCCGGAAAATCCTCCAAGCATCTCCCTGCCGGATATCGGCCGCGACTAGGATGGAAGCCGCAACGGTCGTCATCCGCCGTCATCCGGCCAAAGCGAATCTAATGGAAGCGTTGTTTCAGCGCGTGCAAATGGCGATCGAACCGGTGACATCAGAACAGGCGCGACTAGGCGCTGAAGCCTATCGCAAATTCGGTCGAGGAACTGGCCACCCCGCCCGCCTCAATTTCGGCGACTGCTTCGCCTATGCCCTGGCCAAGGCGACCGGCGAGCCCCTGCTCTACAAGGGCGACGATTTCGCGCAGACCGACATTCTCACCGCGTGACCGATCGCAAGCACAGCTTCCCGCCCGTCGTCGACGCGCGTACCCGCCTCCTCGTCCTCGGTTCGCTCCCCGGCGAACGCTCGCTCGCCGAGCAGCGTTACTATGCTCATCCGCAGAACCAGTTCTGGCGGCTGATCTCGCCTGCCGCCGGCCTCGACCTGGCCGCCCTCGACTATCCCGACCGGCTCACCGCGCTGCGCGACGCGCATATCGGGCTGTGGGACGTGGTCGCCAGCGCCCGGCGCACCGGAAGCACCGATGCCGCGCTGCGCGACGTCGAGGGTCATGACATCGCCGCCCTCGCCGCCACCCTACCCGATCTCCGCGCCATCGCCTTCAACGGCGGCACCGCTTTCCGCACTGGCACGAAACAGCTGGGCGAGGCCGCCGGCCTCTACGCCATAATTGCCCTGCCATCCTCGAGTCCGCTGCACACGATCGGCTTCGAGAACAAGCTGCCGCACTGGGAGGCGCTGCGCACCCTGATCGGATAATCCCATCTAAACCCTGTGAATTTTCCGCTTGTCGGTTTTGCCTCAATCATGCCACATTTGCGGCGAGATTAAGGCAATATCTAGGCAAGGAGGGAATGCATGCGCTTCAAGTTCCTGATTTCCGCCGCTCTTCCGGCGGTGCTGCTCGCGGGTTGCAACAGCCAGCAAGGCAGCTCCGCCAGCTACCAGCCCGGCCCGCAGGAGATGGCGGAGGCATCCGACGTCGCCGCCGCCCCCGAAAATGCCGAGCGCTATGCGAAGAACGCCGTCTCCCCGGTCCATGCCGTGGCCCAGGCGCCGGTCTCCACCTTCGCGGTCGATGTCGATACCGCCGCCTATGCCAATGTCCGCCGCTTCCTCACCCAGGGGCAGATGCCGCCCAGGGACGCCGTCCGCGCCGAGGAGTTGATCAACTATTTCCGCTATGACTACCCCGCCCCCGGCGATCGCGGCGCGCCGTTCAGCGTCACCACCGATGTCGCCCAGACGCCGTGGAACAGCGAGACGCGGCTCCTCCGCATCGGCCTGCGCGGCTATGATCTGGGCCGTGCCCAGCGCCCGCCGGCCAACCTCGTCTTCCTGGTCGACGTCTCGGGATCGATGAACGAGCCCGACAAGCTGCCGCTGGTCCAGCGCGCGCTCGGCATGGTCGCCGACAATATGAAGCCGGGCGATCATGTCTCGATCGTCGTCTATGCCGGCGCCGCCGGCGTGGTGCTGGAACCGACCTCCAGCCCGGCCGAGGTCCGCGCCGCGCTCGACGATCTCAGCGCCGGCGGATCCACCGCGGGCGGCGAAGGCATCGAGCTGGCCTATGCGATGGCCCGGGAGAATTTCGACAAAGAGGGGATCAACCGCGTGATCCTCGCCAGCGACGGCGACTTCAATGTCGGCATCACCGACCAGTCCCAGCTCGAGCAGCTGATCGAGAGGAACCGCGACGACGGCATCACCCTCACCGTGCTCGGCTTCGGCCAGGGCAATCTCAACGATTCGATGATGGAGGCGATCGCCGACAAGGGGAACGGCAACTATGCCTATGTCGACGGGGTCGACGAGGCGCGGAAGGTGCTCGACACCGAGCTGAGCTCCACCCTGTTCACGATCGCCAAGGACGTGAAGGTCCAGGTCGAGTTCAACCCCGCCGAGGTCAGCCAGTATCGGCTGATCGGGTACGAGAACCGCGCGCTCACCGAGCAGGATTTCCAGAACGACAAGGTCGATGCCGGCGATATCGGCGCCGGGCACCAGGTGACCGCGATCTACGAGATCGTCCCCGCCGGATCGAAGGGTTGGCTGCCCGATCGCCATTTCGCCGCCAATCGTCGGCCCGAAAATGCAGGCGGAGCCACGGGCGACGCGAAGGGTGAGCTGGCCCAGGTCCGATTGCGCTACAAGCTGCCCAATGGCGACGCCTCGCGGCTGATCACCCAGCCGGTCGAGGCCAGCCGGCTGCGCAATGCGCCGATGCCGAGCGGCGACCTGGCCTTTGCGGTGGCGGTGGCGGGCTTTGCCCAAAAGCTGCGCGGAGACGATCTGCTCGGCGACTGGGGCTATGCCGACGTCAAGCGCCTTGCCGGATCACAATGGGGATTCAGTCAGCAGGCCTGGTGGCGGAGCGAGTTCCTGCGCCTGGTCGACCGCGCGGATGCCCAGACCCGCACCGCATCGGTGCGCCGCGCGGAAGACCGGGCGCTTTAGCGCGCTGTGCCTCCAACCGGCGGCGATCCAGGGCGCCGCCGACCGCCGCGGCTCGGCCTTTTCTCCAAAGGTCGGGCCGCGGTTCCTGCCCTCGATGCCCCCTCTTCTTTCCCCGGCGAAGGCCGGGGCCCAGATTTGGAATCTACCGAGGGCAGCAGGCGAAAATGTCCGGGAAATCGCTCCTCGCAAATGAAACGCCCATTCCAGACTTCAAGTCTGGACCCCGGCCTTCGCCGGGGAAAGCTCAGTGGGAGTTCGTCACTTCATCCGCCACATTGCCCGCAGCCGCATTTCCCGGCTCCACCGGCTGCGAGTTCAGCCCGTCCGCCGGCCGTTCCCCGGCACAGCCGCGGAACTGCCTGTCGCCGATCCGCACATCGGCGGTGAGCGGCCGTTCGATCGCCGGATCGCCGCTCTCGGTGCAATGGACATTGGTGAAGGTGATCGTCACCGGCTCCCCGGCCACGTCCTTGGTGCTCCAAACCGCCTTGTCGGCATCGACCTGGGGCGAGACCGGATAGAATTGGGTGACGCTGCCCTCGGCACCGCGCCCGGCAAAACGCGTGAGCGTGATCGAACCGGGCGCAACCTCCAGCGACCAGGTCAGCGCATTGTCGGTAGCGCGCAGCGGCTTGTCGAGCGGCACCTCGCCCAGATGCGGCCCCCTGGGACTCGGCTTGGCGACCGGCTCCCCGGCCTTCTCGTCCGATCCGCAGGCCGCGAGCATGAGCAACGCGGCAATGGCAAGTGCGCGCATTGACCATCCCTCCTGCATCGACCCTGCGCGGTCCGAACCGCAACGGTCAAGCCGCAGGCACATTTCTCGACCCATTACGGCTGTCCTACACGATTATGTTCCTGTATTGTTCCATTCATGGCCGATCCGACTCCCTTCGATTCAGAGCCACCCCGCCCGGCCGGGGACGCTTCGCCGCGTCCGGGGACGAGTGCGAACGGCCTCGCGCGTGGATGTCGTGAACTTAGTGAACTTCCAGCCCCAATCCTCGCCTTTCCGCCCCGCCCGCTGCGCTGGCTGTACCTCGATCTCAATTCCTATTTCGCCAGCGTCGAGCAGCAGCTGAACCCGGCGCTGCGGGGGCGCCCGGTGATCGTCGCGCCGGTCGACAGCGACACCACCGTCGCCATTGCCGCCTCGGTCGAGGCCAAGAAATACGGCATCTCCACCGGCACGCCGGTCTGGGAGGCCAAGCAGCTGTGCCGCGACCTGCTGATCACGCCGGCCCGGCACGAGAAATATGTCGAGTTCCATGAAGCGATCCTCGCCGAGATCTGGAAGCATGTTCCGGTCACCCATGTCTGCTCGATCGACGAAGTCGCCTGCCGCCTGCTCGACAATGAGAATGACGAACCTGCAGCGGTCGCCCTCGCCCACCGGATCAAGGCGGGCATCCGTGCGAATATCGGCGCCTGTTTGACCAGCTCGGTAGGCATCGCGCCCAACCGTCTCCTCGCCAAGCTCGCCTCGGACATGCAGAAGCCCGACGGGCTCGTCGTGCTCAGTGCGCGCAACCTTCCCGAATGCCTGTATCCACTGCGCCTGCGCGACATCGCCGGGATCGGCGCCAAGATGGAGAAGCGCCTGGCGCAGGACGGGATCCTCGACATCCGCCAATATTGCGCGCGCCGCCCGCGCGATGCCGGCAATGCCTGGGGCGGCGTGAATGGCGACCGGCTCTGGTATCTGCTCCACGGCGTCGAGCTGCCCGACAAGCCGACCCAGAGCCGCACGATCGGGCACAGCCATGTCCTGTCGCCGCAGAAGCGCGGGCTCGAGCCCACCCGCCTCACCGCGCGCCGCCTCGCGCTCAAGGCAGCCAGCCGGTTGCGCCGCAAGGGCTATCGCGCCCGGCTGCTGGTGCTCCACGGCAAGTTCGAGGACGACAAGTCCAACTGGCGCGCCTCGATCCGGCTGCCGGGCACGCAGGACAGCTTCGTCGTGCTCCATGCGCTCGACCAGCTCTTCCCCCGGCTGGCCGAAGCGGGACGCGGCCGGCCCGGCGGGTTCCGCCTGCGCATGGTCGGGGTCACCTTGTGCGAGATCGAGGCGGTGGAGGGCGAACAGGGCTCGCTGTTCTCGGCGCTCGATCCCGACGATCCGCTCGCCCGCGAGACCCGCACGCTCTCGCTCAGCCGCGCGATGGACAGCATTAACCAGAAGTTCGGGCGCAATGCCGTGTCGGTCGGGCCGCTGCACGGCGGCAGAATCGACCGGGTAGGCACAAAGATCGCTTTTGGACGTATTCCAGAAATGAGCGAATTCCATGAATGACATCGGTGTCTGTCATCGGATCGCAACATTACGGATATCATGCTGCGCTGCACAATCGTAATGTAACTCTATAACACGAATCGCTTGACGATTCTTTCTTGGTGAACGAAAGCTCCCGCCCGCTATGAACAAAGCCCCCATTTTTGCCGCCGCCGCCGTGCTCCTTTCGCTCGCGGCCTGTGAGAACAAGCCTGAGGAAGTTTCGGGCACCGCGCCCGATCCCCAGGCCGAAGCGCTGAAGAACGCCCCGAAGGTCGAGCTGCCGCCGTCGATCGAGACCTCGGTCTCGATGCGTTGCAAGGACAACAGCGTCGTGTTCGCCGACTTCTACAAGGGCGGCAAGCAGGTCCTGGTCAAGGAAACCAAGGACGGTCCGGGCACCATGCTCAAGGCGCCGGAAGCCGGCCAGCCCTTCGTCGCCGATGGCGGCTTCAAGGTCACCGGCACCGCCAAGAACGCCACGATCGAGATTCCGGGCAAGGGCTCGCGCGCCTGCCACGGCTGATCGCCGCATCGAGAATTCCATCAGGGGCCGGCGGGCATTCCCGCCGGCCCTTTTTCATGCGAGCTTGAAGCGGAAGGGAGCGAATCCAGGTGGCAACGGTCGCGATCTACAGCCTGAAGGGCGGCGTCGGTAAGACGACCATGGCGGTCAACCTGGCCTGGGCCTCCGCCACGCTTTCCTCCCGCCGCACCCTGCTTTGGGACCTCGATCCCCAGGCCGCCTCCACCTTCCTGATCGAGCCGCAGGGCAAGACCCGCGACCAGGCCCAGGCGATCTTCACCAAGGACGTCGCCCCCACCCGGCTGGTCCAGCACACCGGCGTCGACCGGCTCGACCTGATCGGCGCGGATACCTCGCTGCGCGGCCTCGACCTCACCTTCCACGAGCTCGACAAGAAGAAGCGGCTCGCCAAGCTGCTCGGCGAGCTCGACAAGGCCTATGACCGGATGCTGCTCGATTGCCCGCCGGGCCTGACCGAGACCAGCGAGCAGGTGATGCGCGCCGCCGACCTGATCGTCGTGCCGGTCATCCCCTCCCCGCTCTCCACCCGTGCCTTCGAGGAAGTCTCGGCGCATCTGGCCCGCAAGGGTGGCAAGGTGCCGCTGCTGCCGGTCCATTCGATGCTCGATCGCCGGCGCAAGCTGCATGCCGAAGCCGTGGCCGCGCATCCCGACTGGCCGGTGATCCCGATGGCGAGCATCGTCGAGTCGATGAGCGTCCGCCGCGCCGCCGTCGGCAGCTTCGCGCCGCGCAGCCCCGGTGCCCAGGCCTTTGCCGAGCTGTGGCAGGCGATCGAGCGCCGGCTGGCGGGCAAGAAACGTTGAGCCGCGCCCAGCCGCCCCAGCAGGAACTCGATCCCGACCTGGTGCTGCGCGCCTATGCTATGGGCGTCTTCCCCATGGCCGATCACCGCACCGCCGCCAGCGTCTATTGGGTCGAGCCCAAGCTGCGCGGCGTGCTGCCGCTGAACGGCTTCCACCTCTCGCGCTCGCTCAGGAAGGTCATCCAGTCGGGCCGCTTCCGCCTGACCGTCGATACGGCGTTCGAGCGGATCATCCAGCTCTGCGCCGAGAGCGCCGCCGACCGGCCGGATACCTGGATCAACGGCCCGATCGAGCGCGTCTTCCTCGAGCTGCACCGCCGCGGCTTCGCCCATTCGGTGGAATGCTGGGACGACGAGACACTCGCCGGAGGGCTCTACGGCCTCGCGCTCGGCCGCGCGTTCTTCGGCGAATCGATGGTCACCCGCGTGCCCAACGCCTCCAAGGTCGCCTTCGCGCACCTCGTCGCCCGGCTGCAGGCCGGCGGGTTCACTTTATTGGATTGCCAGTTCATCACCGAGCATCTCTCGACGCTCGGCGCGATCGAGATCCCGCGGGACGACTATGTCGCGTTGCTGGCCGGGGCGCTCGGCGATTCGGCGGCCGGGCTCGCGACCGGCGCGCCCTCGGTCGATGGCGACTTCTTCGCGCTCGACGCATTGCCCGATCCCGAGCCGCCCGCCGCAGGCGCCGGCACCGTATCCGGGCCACTGTCGCGGAAGGTCATCGCGCAGCTCTTGGGCCAGACGTCGTAGATCGGGTGCTGGACGACGTTGAGCGCCGGGCGCTCGGCGAACAGCCAGCCCGAATGGACGCGGTGCCACTTCTTGTCGACTTCGAGCACATCGACCTGGACGAAGGCGCCGGTCAACTGGTCCGCTTCCCAGGGTGCGGTCTTGTCGCAGGCCTTGAGGCGGACGATCACGTCGCCGATTCGCACCGCCTGGCCCGGCTTCATCTTGAACTCGCGGGCTTCGCCGTTGCGCTTGTTGAGGATGCCGAGCACCGCGACGCGTTCGTTCATCGGGGTGGCCGATGCATCCTCGATCGCCTTGCCGTCACGGTCGACGGTGATCACGTCGGCCGCCTGGCCGCCCGAGTCGCCGGTGGTTACGATCTCGTCCGAAGCCGTGTTGTTCGTCGGTCCGCTACCGCCGCCCGAGCATGCGCCAAGCGCGAGCAACAGCCCGGCCGCGGCAGCTCCGGCGCGGCGTGCGGTCATGCGCCGGGGGTCCAGGCCTCATAGTCGCCAGTGGCGCGGGCGCGGTGCCCGCCCTTTTCCAGCGCGCCGCTCGGGCGATAGGCGAGCTGCGAGCCGGTGAGGTTCGCCTCGGCCGGGATCTCCCAGGACTTGGGCGCCGGCAGCGCCTGGTCGGGCGCCGAATCGATCTGGTGGTGCAGCCAGCTGAACCATTCGGGCGGCACGCGGCTCGCATCGTTCGAGCCGCTGTAGATCACCCAGCGGCGCGGAATGCCGTTGGGGTCCTGGCCGCCCTCATAATAGACGTTGCCCAGATCGTCCTCGCCCACGCGCGTCTTGCCGCGCAGGCCCATCCAGGTGCCGAAGGTGGCGCCGTTCCACCAGGTGAAGGGATTGAGATTGAGACCCATGGCCGCCGATTAGCGGGGAGCGCGGGGCGAGGCAATCCTTACTGCTTCGCCCAGCGCACCTTGTCGCCCGCCTTGATGCCGAGCTTCGCCGATACGCCGGCGTTGATCTCGAGCACCGCCTCCACCGGCTCGCCCGACTTCACATTGTCCTCCGAGAAGGGCACCGCGTTCTCGCCGATGCGGGCGATCGTGCCGTCGCCGCGGATGAACAGGATGTCGAGCGCGGTGGGCGTGTTCTTCATCCAGAAGCTCGCCTCGCGCGGCGGGCCCTCGGCCGGATAGGGCGTGAAGAGCATGCCGCCGTCCTGGGGGATGTTGGTGCGGAACATCAGCCCCCGCTCCTGCTCCTCGGTGGTGCGGGCCAGCTCGACATGGAAGACGTGCGGGCCATTGGCGCTTTCGACCGTGACCTCGGCCTTCTTCACCGCCTGCGCCGCCGCCGGACCGGATTCCGCGGCGACCAGCGCCGCTCCGGGCACGAGCAACACCGAAGCGGCAAGCGCCGCTCCCAACCCACGCACGAACTTCATTGTCTCAGCTGGTCCTTTCGACCGCCACCGCGAGCGGCCCTTTTTCGCCATCGACGATGCGCGCGACGAGCGGCTGGCCGGGCTCGACCTCCTCGATCTCGGCGCGGCGCAAGGTCTCCATATGGACGAATATATCGGCCGAGTCGGAATCGCGCACGAGGAATCCGTATCCCTTCAGCCGATTGAACCACTTCACCGACACCGGCTCGAACGGACCGGCCGAATCGATCATCCGCAGACGATCGACCCGGTCCGCCGGGCGCTTCGGCGCCTCGACCGCCTGGCTCAGGTCGATCGAGATGATCTCCTTCGCCTGCAGGCCCCGCTGGCGCTTGACGGCAGTGCACTCCACCCGAGCCCCCTCGGGCAGCGAGCGGCGGCCATGTTCCTGCAGCACGGTGAAGTGAATGAGAATGTCGCCCACGGCGACGTCGTCAGCGACGAGAAAGCCAAAGCCACGCGTTACATCGAACCATTTCACGGCACCGGCAAAGACCTGACCTTCGTCCGTCCGGTCCTCGCCAATCCCCCCGTCCAAGTTCGGCGTGTCTGTATAGTCGTTCTGCGCCACCTGTTGGTCAGCACGCATTTTCTGTTCCCCCGGAGGGTCACCTTAACATAGTATTTTCCATATGGAATTGCCTTTGTGACCGGCTCGTTTCAACCGGGTCCCAATATGGCTTCCGGGTCATCCCCCGGTGCCATCCGGACGATCGCCCGGGCCAGTCCCGGCGCATGGCCGGCGCGGATCATCGCCGCCATCTGCTTCTCCTGGAGCGGCCGCTCCGCCGCCTCGCGGCCAAAGGGACCGATCCGCTTGCGCTTCGCAAAGGCGATCGCGCTCGACACTTGCCCCGCCTCGATCGAGGGTGCCAGCGCGGCGGCGTCCTCTTCCTCGACCCCGGCGAAGCGCAGCGCCTCGCGGACCCGGCGGGCGCCCAGGCCTCGCCGCGCCATCGCCCCGGCCTTGGATTCGGCATAGAGCCGGTCGTTTACATAGCCGAGCCCGGCCATCCGCTCCGCCAAGCCTTCGGGATCGGGCGATTTTTCCCCGTCCCAGCCCCGCTCCCGCAGTTTTCGGGACAGATAGGCGGCAAGTTTGGCCCTTGTCGTAGCGTAACGTTCGACATAGCGGAGCGCGAAACGCTCCAGATCGGCGCTATTCAGCGGTGGCAGGGGGCGTCTCGGGACAGGCATGCGCCATGATTGTGCCACAGTGGCAACCGATTTTGAACGACAGTGCGTAGCAGAGGCTAGCCTCAAAAATTCGTCGTGGGGGCACGACGTTGGCTACCACGCAGGGGCACGGAATAAAGAATGGTATTGGACGTTACGGGATCGCTAGAGGCTGAAAGGGAAGCGGGAACGCTCGCGCCCACGCCGACCGATGACAGCCTGCCGCGTCGCCTTGCGGACTTCGAAACGCTGGGCGATGCGCTCGACTATGCCGCCCAGGGCATACGCGGGCTCAACTTCCACGACGCGCGGGGCAACCTCGTGCGCCCCTATCCCTTTGCGGAGCTGCGTACCGACGCGCTGAACCAGGCCTATCGCCTGGTCGCCGCGGGCGTGAAGCCCGGCGATCGCATCGCGCTGATCGCGGAGACGGGCACCGAATTCGCCTCGCTCTTCTTCGGCTGCGTCTATGCCGGCGCCTGGCCGGTGCCGCTGCCGCTGCCGACCAGCTTCGGCGGCGCCCAGTCGTATATCGACCAGCTGACCGTCCAGCTGCAGAGCTGCGACCCGAGCATGCTGTTCTACCCGCCCGAGATCGGCGCGATGTGCGCCGAAGCCGCGCGCGGCCGCGACGTGCCGGGCGTGGACTGGGCCGAGTTCGGCCAGCGCGACGCGACGCAGACGGCGCTGCCCGAATCGAAGGGCGAGGATATCGCCTATCTGCAATATTCGAGCGGCTCGACGCGCTTCCCGCACGGCGTGGTGATCACCCATCACGCGCTGCTCAACAACCTGGCCGCGCACAGCCACGGCATGAACGTGACCACGGGCGACCGCTGCGTCTCGTGGCTGCCCTGGTACCATGACATGGGCCTGGTCGGCTGCTTCCTCTCGGTCGTCGCCAATCAGGTGTCGACCGATTACCTGAAGACCGAGGACTTCGCCCGGCGCCCGCTCGCCTGGCTCGACCTGATCAGCCGCAACCAGGGCAACACGCTCAGCTATTCGCCGACCTTCGGCTATGACATCTGCGCCCGCCGCATGTCGAGCCAGACCAAGGCCAGCGACCGCTTCGACCTCAGCCGCTGGCGCGTCGCCGGCAATGGCGCCGACATGATCCGTCCGGACGTGATGCAGTCGTTCGTCGACGCCTTCGCCGATGCGGGCTTCAAGGCCTCTGCCTTCCTGCCGAGCTACGGCCTGGCCGAGGCGACGCTGGCCGTCTCGATCATGCCGCCGGGCGAAGGCATCGTCGTCGAGCTGGTCGAAGAGACCCAGCTCTCGGGCGGCGAAGTCGCCCGGGGCGACCGCCCGCAGCGCTTCCGCGCGATCGTCAATTGCGGCGTTCCGGCGCGCGACATGACCATCGAGATCCGCGAGGAAGACGGCACGCCGCTTCCCGAAAAGGCGATCGGCAAGGTCTGGTGCAAGGGCCCGTCGGTCATGGTCGGCTATTTCCGCGACCAGGAATCGACCGACGCCTGTCTGAAGGACGGTTGGCTCGACACCGGCGACATGGGCTACATGAGCGACGGCTATATCTACATCGTCGGCCGCGCCAAGGACATGATCATCATCAACGGCAAGAACCACTGGCCCCAGGACATCGAATGGGCCGTGGAGCAGTTGCCGGCGTTCAAGCAGGGCGACGTTGCCGCCTTCGCGATCACCACCCCGGGCGGCGAGGAGACGCCGGCGGTGCTTGTGCAGTGCCGCACCTCGGACGAGGCCGAGCGCCTGCGCCTGCGCGACGAGATCCGCGAGCGCGTCCGCTCGGTGACCGGCATGAACTGCGTGATCGAGCTGGTCCCGCCGCGCACCCTGCCGCGCACCAGCTCGGGCAAGCTCTCGCGTGCCAAGGCGCGCAACCTCTACCTGAACGGCGAGATCAAGCCCTACGCGCTCGCCGCGTAAGGGCTCGCCAACCCATCCATCAAAACACTGTTCCCCGGCGAAGGCCGGGGGCCAGTTGTAATGCCGCCGGAGAGACCTGACCGCTTCTCCCGCGTTCGGGGAGGCTCTGCCCCTGCCTTCGCCGTGGAACTGCTGGCCTTCCTATACGGGCGCCGCAGCCGACTCGCCAAAGTCCACGAAGTACACGGCAAAAGCCGGTTTTTGCGGGGCTTATTTTCCCTCTTTTCCCGGGAACGCCGCGCATCGCGCAATATCCTTGCGCGGGCGTGATCCTATTTTTCCAACAGTGTGAAAGAGCGGCCGGAGCCCGGGCCCGGCTGCGTCAGGCAAACAGGCGAAATCCTATATTGCAAGCACACCCGTCATCCCCGCGAAAGCGGGGACCCATCTCGTGCAGATGCAGCGAGGACAACAGCCGTAGCGCGCGCGGACAGTCCGGGAGATGGGTCCCCGCTTTCGCGGGGATGACGCTTGGGAGGGGCCCTCACCACTTCCCCCCGACCACCCGGTCGATGATTGCGTCGTCCGCGGGGATCTGTCTGTCGAGCATCAGCATCGCCAGGCCGTGCGCGCAGGACCAGGCGTGGAAGACGATCACCTCCGCGTCGCCACCATGCTCGGCCGCCGCGGCGCGGGCATTTTCCTTGAGAAAGGCCATCGCGCCATCCTCGTGCGACAGGGCGGAGGAATCCATCTCGGGATTGGCGAAGATCAGCCGGAACAGCGCAGGATTGGCCAGCGCGAAGCGGACATAGGCCGCTCCCGTCGCCGCGAAACCCGCCTTGCCGCCGCCGGCACGCTCGGCCGCTTCATGCTGTGCGTCGGACAGGCGCCGCAGCCCCTCCCCCGCCAGCGCGGTCATCAGCGCCTTCTTGTCCGGGAAATGCCGGTAGAGCGCGGTCGCGCTCACGCCGACGGTGCGCGCGATCTCGCGCAGGCCGAGATCGTCGGCGGTGCGCGTCTCAAGCAGCTTGAGCCCCGCCTCGATCGCCGCCGCGCGCAGATCGCCATGATGATAGGCCTTGCCAGCCTCAGATGTTGACACTGTTATCATTGCCCGTTATGTGAACGCTGTAAACATAAGCCAGGAGGCGGCAATGGCAAGCGCGACCGAATTGCTCGACGACACGACCGACCACCCCTTCCTCACCGGCATCCACACGCCGATGCGCGCGGAGCTGACCCTAACCGACCTTCCCGTCACCGGCACGATCCCGCCGGCGCTGAACGGGCAATATATGCGCATCGGCCCCAATCCGGTGAAGCCCGATCCGAAGGGCTATCACTGGTTCATCGGCGACGGCATGGTCCACGGCCTGGCGATCCGCGACGGCAAGGCGAGCTGGTACCGCAACCGCTGGATCCGCTCGACCCCAGCCGCCGCGGCGCTGGGTGAGGCCCCTGCCCCCGGCCCGCGCCATGGCGGCTTCGACACGGTGAACACCAATGTGCTGGAGATCGCCGGCGAGATCCTGGCGCTGGTCGAGGCCGGCAGCACGCCGGTGACGCTGTCGCGCGACATGGAGAAACAGGCCTACAGCGATTTCGGCGGCACGCTGGCGGGCACCTTCACCGCCCATCCCCACCGCGATCCGCGGACCGGCGAGCAGCATGCGATCACCTATGCGGCGATGGCGCCGAACCTGGTCCATCACGTGGTGATCTCGCCCGAGGGCAAGGTGGTGCGCGAGGAGCCGATCGCGGTGGAGCATGGCCCGTCGATCCACGACTGCGCCTTCACCGCGCGCTATGCGGTGGTGATGGACCTCCCGGTGACCTTCTCGCTGGCCGAGGCGATGCGCGGCACCCGCTACCCCTATCGCTGGAACCCCGAGCATCGCGCCCGGATCGGCCTGCTCGCCCGCGACGGCCGCGGCGAGGACACGATCTGGATCGAGATCGAGCGCTGCTACATCTTCCACACCGCCAATGCCTATGACCTGCCCGATGGCCGGGTGGTGCTCGACGCGGTGACCTATGACAGCATGTTCGCCGGCGAGCCCGGCGGGCCCGACCAGAACCCGCGCGGGCTGGAGCGTTTCATCCTCGATCCAGTGGCCGGCACCGCCGAGCGGCACATGCTCGATGCGTCGCCGCAGGAATTCCCGCGGCCGGACGAACGCCTGTTTGGCCAGCCCTATCGCTATGCCTATACGATGGCGCTGGCGGAGGACCGGTTCGCGATCGCCGGCACGCGGCTCTACAAGCATGACCTGGAGGCCGGTACCCGCCAGGTCCACGAGTTCGGCGCGGGCCGGCATCCGGGCGAGTTCGTCTTCGTCCCCGCCGGGCCCGATGCCGGCGAGGACGAGGGCTGGCTGATCGGGTTGGTGATCGACCTGCCGCACGAGACCACCGACCTGGTGATCCTCGATGCGCAGGATTTCGAAGGCGAACCGGTGGCGAGCGTGCGGCTGCCGCACCGCGTGCCGCCTGGGTTCCATGGGAACTGGATCGCGGGGTGAGTGAGGCTGCTCCCCCTACTGGAAGATAATTCTCCCCTCCCTGGAAGGGAGGGGTCGGGGGGTCGGGTCCGGGCGATACTGTTACCGACCGCATAAACTCACCGTCACGCGGTCAAATACCCACCCCCAGCCCCTCCCTTGCAGGGAGGGGAGTCAGGGAAGTGCCCCCCTTCCCTCATCCCCGCGAAGGCGGGGATCCAGAGTTATAAAGGGTGTCCCGCCGCCACTCTGGATCCCCGCCTTCGCGGGGATGACGGTATTGGTTTTGGGAGGCCGCCTTCCTTCGACCGGCCAGAAAAATCCGCATTCCGCCCTTCCCGGCCTAACCACTCGCTAACCAGCGCTGGGCTACACCCTCCGGGTGAACAGCCAGACGACCTCGCAATTCGCCCGGCCGCGCATCGATGCGCGTGCGCTTCTGGGCCTGTACGACCCGGCGGACACCACCGACTGGGGGCCGATCCGTGCTGCCCAGCTCCATGCCGGCAGCCAGCTGGCGCTGTTCATGCTTGCCGCCAATGTGATCGGCGCGTCGCTCGTCACGATGATCCTCGCGCCGCTGGTGCCGCTGTGGCAGCTGGCGAGCTGGAGCGCGATCGTCGCCGCGGTCGGCGCCGCCGTCGCCTTTCGCCGGCTCGCCAGGCGTCACCGCGAAGCGGTGACCGCCCCGCTGAGCGACGTGCGCGATACGGTGCTCGACGGCATCGCGCTGGGCGCGGTCTGGTCGATCGCGCCGCTCGCCTTCGGCCATGCGGTGGACGCCAATGCCGCGCTCGGCCTGTGGATCGTCCTGTCGCTGCTGATGACCGCCAGCGCCGTGGCGATGGCCGCGCTGCCGCTCGCCACCATCATTTTCGTCTCGATCGTCGGCGGCGCGCTGGTGGTGACGCTGTCGCTGATCGCCTCGCCGATGCTGGCGGCCGCCTCCGCGATCTTCACCGTGCTGCTCGCGATGGCGACCTTTGCCCGCGGCAAGGCGCTGGTGGTGATCCGCGCCGGCGAGATCGCCATTGCCGAGCGCGACGAGACCTTGAGCCTGCTCCTGCGCGAAGGCGAGCGCGACGGGGAAGCCGACTGGCTGTGGGAAATCGATGCGCAGCGCCGCGTGGCGCGCGCCAATCCGCGCTTCTCCAAGTCGCTGGGCCTCGACCCCAAGGCGATCAACGGCATGCCCTTCCTCCAGGTGCTGGCCGGCCCGACCTGGGAAGACGGCAATTTCGCCGCCGGCCTGCGCGAGCTGGCCGAGAAGCTGAAGACGCGCGAGCCGTTCCACGACCTGCTGCTCCCCGTCCTCGTCCATGGCGAGGAGCGCTGGTGGGAGATGTCGGCGAGCCCGCGCTATGACGATGCGAACGCGTTCATCGGCTTCCGCGGTGTCGGCTCGGACGTGACCGAGGCGCGCAAGTCGGCCGACCAGATCAGCAAGATGGCGCGCTTCGACACCCTGACCGGCCTGCCCAACCGCCTGCTGCTCAACGAGACGCTGGCCCGGGCGATGGGCGAGGCCGAGAAATGGGGGTCGCGCTGCGCCTTCATGATGATCGACCTCGATCGCTTCAAGGCAGTGAACGACACGCTGGGCCATCCGGTGGGCGACCGGCTGCTGATGCGCGTCTCCGAGCGGCTCAAGCATCTGATGAGCGAGAACGAGATGGTCGGGCGGCTCGGTGGCGACGAGTTCGCCGTGGTGGTACGCGACGCGACCGACACCGCCGGCATCGAGCGGCTGGCCCAGGCGATCATCGACACGGTCTCGCGCCCCTATGAGATCGACCAGAACACGCTGTTCATCGGCGCCTCGGTCGGCCTGGCCGTCGGCCCGCGCGACGGGCGCACCGCCGAGATGCTGATCCGCTCGGCCGACCTGGCGCTCTATCGCTCCAAGGATACCGGCGGCGGCGCCTTCCATTGCTACGAGCCGCAGCTCCACATGGCGGCCGAGGAGCGCCGCGTGCTCGAGATCGCGCTGCGCGGCGCGGTCGAGAATGGCGAGATGCACCTCAACTACCAGCCGGTGGTGAGCGCCGCGACGGGCGGGCTGATGGGCTTCGAGGCGCTGCTGCGCTGGACGCATCCCGAGTTCGGCGTGGTCTCCCCCGCCAAGTTCGTGCCGCTGGCCGAGGATGCCCGGCTGATCCCGCAGATCGGCGAATGGGTGCTGCGCACCGCCTGCGACGAGGCGGCGAAGTGGGATTCCAATATCCGTGTGGCGGTGAACGTCAGCCCCGAGCAGCTCCATTCGCCGAGCTTCGCGACGATGGTGGCGCAGGCGCTCGCCCAGTCGGGCCTGCCCGCCGAGCGGCTCGAGCTGGAAGTGACCGAGAGCGTATTCATGCGCGAGGGCACCCAGGCGATCCATGTGCTGGAGAAGGTGCTGGAGCTGGGCGTGCGGCTGAGCCTGGACGATTTCGGCACCGGCTATTCCTCGCTGGGCTATCTGGCGCACACCAGGTTCAGCTCGATCAAGATCGACCGCAGCTTCGTGCAGGGCGCATCCAAGGGCACCAAGGAAGCGATCGCGATCATCCGCGCGGTGGTGGCGCTCGCCGACAGCCTGGGCATGGCGACCACCGCCGAAGGCGTGGAGACCGAGGAGGAGCACCACATGGTCCAGCAGCTCGGCTGCACCAAGGTGCAGGGCTATTATTTCGGCCGCCCGCTGCCCGTGCAGGAAGCGCGCGTGCTGGCCATCAGTCCGCAGGGCGGGGCCAGCGCCGCGGCCTAGCGCGCGCCGCCGAACTCGCTGAGGTCATTGATCATGTGGGTCACCGGCACGCCCATGGCGCTCTGGATAGTCATGAGCCGCTGATAGGCGGTATTGCGGCGCTCGATCAGGGCGTCGAGCTCGCGCTGGACCAGAAGGCCCTGGCGGACTTCCTTCACGCGGGTGGCGATTTCTCCGTCCAGCTGGCGCAGCTGCACCCGCAGATCGTGCACCACATCCCCGATTTCGATCATTCCGCTGCTCCCATGCCGGTCGCGCCGAACCTGATCGTTGCACTCCCGCCCCGCAAGCGCATCGAACCGTATCGGACCGTTTAGACGCGACGCCTGTTCACGCGCGGTCCGCTTCGATACGCCGCACCCACATCCCCGGGAGAGTCGAGATGGCGAGCAGGCAGTACAGTATCTTCGCCGACTATTTTCAGTTCTATCTGTGGGACGCGGGCGCGATGCCGGAACCGCCCACCGACTATGCCGAGGCGGACCTGCGCAACCGGATCAAGGCTGCGCCCTTCGTGGTGGTGATCCAGCCGGTACGGAACATGGACGTGCCCGTGACGCTGGATATCGCCGATATGGCGCCGGCGCTCGACCTCTCCGCCTGGGACCATGTCGCCGAGGCCAGCCTCGACCTGCCTTCGGGACGCCTCGAGATCCATGAATGCACAAGCGGCTCGATCGACATCGTCGACATCGCGCCGGGCAGCTACCGCGTCCGCGCCTGCTTCGCGGGGCTCGGGACATTGAGCGAGGACGGGCTCGACGGCGATGACCGCTATCATCTCACGCTCTGGCCGGCACCGGCGACACCGGTGGAGGTGCTAAAGCGATATGAGGAAAAGGCCCCCTGAGGTTGCAGGGGGCCACAACTCGCGCCTCACGGAAGATTGGCGAAGGGCTCCGTGGTGCTCGCGAACAGCTCCACCTTGTCGTCCGGGGCGCTCTCGACCTTGTGCATCGTATTGATCGAGACGTGCGGCCAGACGATGCGGCCGGGCAGGCCGCTGGTCCGCGGATCGAAGTCGAGCATCACGATCTGGAGATATTGGAGGCGCAGCTTCGGCTTGCCCTGGCTGTCGGTCTCCGCGAGCTCCTGGATCCAGAAAGTCGAGCGCATCGACGAGGCGTTGGCCTGCTTGACGATGAAGGGGATGTTGTGGATCCCGCCCGTTTCCGCTTCGGTGTCGACGGCGAGCGTCGTGGTGCGGAGGATGTCGACGCCTTCATTGGCCCGCTTGAGCAGCTCGGCCGGATGGACCGGATCGAACACGCCCTCGAACGGATTGTCATGGAAGTGCTTGTAGGGGGCGAGGTACGGGCTTTCGAGGTCCTGCCTGACCTTCAGCGGCAGGCCGCTGACATCGGGGATGACCGGCGGGCCGGCCGTGACCGGGGCGCTCCGGCCGAGCGCGAGGACGGCGTCGCCATGCGGAACGCTGCCGAGCCGGGCGATGTCGAACCCGTCGGTGACCTGGTCGAGCATGTTGAGCCACAAGCCGGGCTCGTGGTGGATCGTGTTCCCGGGCGGGCTGGTCGGCCCCAGGACGTTGCTGTGCGGGAAATCGGCGGTCGCGATCTGGTCGGTGACCTGCTCATAATCGAGCGCCATCAGCGACTGATCGGCCTGGATCCCCGCAGCGGTCAGGCCGCGATTGGGCACGCCCTTGTCGACCAGGTCGAAGACGAGCGTCTCGTTATACTGGTTCAGCAGCAAGCGGTAATCGATCGGCGAGCCCGGGCGCGTCTCGAACGGCAGGGCAATCATGTTCCAGCCCCTGCCCTCGAGCCCGCCTTCGTTCTTCCAGACGCCCGGCAGCAGCGCGAGCGGGCCGAGAAGCTTTTCTCCGCGCCGCGCCGTCTGGAGGGTACGGCCCCCATCCTTCAGGGCCATGAGAGTTGCCCGACTGAATGCCATCACCGCTTCCCCTTGCTCTTCCGACGGAATTGCCCCGCGCCTAGACGCCTTCGACCAGCAGCCTGGTGTCGGGCAGCTTCTCGAGATACGGGATTTCGAGGTCCGGCCGGGCCATGCGGGTCAGCGCGTTGAGCGCCGCGGCGATCGCGCCCTCCTGCCAGCCCGGCAGCGAGGACAGCTGGTCGCCGATCACGAAGAACACCGGATCGGACAGCTTGCCCTTCGCGTCATGGACGCCGGTGCCCTGGCTCAGAATGTTGAAGTGCTTCACGGCGTCCTTGCCGACGGACTGCCAATAAGCCCAGCCACCCTTGATATAGGGCATGTTCTGCCACGCGATCGCGAGCCCGTCGTGCAGCCCGTTGCCGAAGCGCTTGCCGAATTGCCGCGCACCCTCGCGCGCCATGTCGAGCCGCTCGCTTACCGGTTTCCTGCCCCACTCATAGGCGGTCTGGCTGAAATTATACGCGCCGGTCAGCACGCCCTTGCGGTCGTGATAGCCGGTCGAGGGATACCAGATCTGGACGATCGGATGCGAGGTCCAGCTGATCCCACCGAAGATCGGCACGACGCCCTCCTCGCTGTCGGGCGCGACCAGCGTGTTGAGCTTGAGGTCGTCCTCATGATCATGGGTGATGAGCTTGCCCTGCCACAGCGTGCGGTCGCCCTGCCAGCCGACCTTGGTGGTCACGGCGAGGAACTTGTCCTGATATTTGCCCTCAGCGTTGGTGCGCGGCCGGGCTTGCGCGGCATAGACTGCCTTGAGCCCCTTCTTGAACGGAAGTGCGAAGCCGCTCTTGTCGCCACTGCCCTGCAATTCCTTGGACAGCAGCTTCTCGAGGAACGGCATCGCGATGTTCGAGAAGCAATAGTCGGCGCGATACTCGATCGTCTCCTTGCTGCCGATCTTGGCGACCTGCACCACGAACTCGCGTTTCTTCGCATCCCAGTCGATCGAGGTCACGGGACTGTTGAGGTGGATCATCCCGCCCAGCGTCGCCACCTGGCGGGCAAAGGCGCGCTGGACTTGGTCCATGCCGCCGACCGGCTGGAAGATCGTCTGCTGCCAGAGGAAGTCGACCGGCTGATAGAAGCGCGTCTGCGCCCAATATTCCGACGCGAGCAGGTCCTGGAGCTTGATCGCCTCGGCGATCTCGCCCACCGCCACGCCGGGCAGGACGTCGAACCCGGCACGCGAGATCGCATTCTCGAAGCCTGCATTGCCGGCAGTGGGCGCATAGCGGCCCTCGTCGTCCAGCTCGCCGAAGCTCACCATCAGCGACTGGAGCTTCTCGGCCAGCGACTTTTGCTGGCTCTTGGGGATCGCCAGGCTGGGCGCGTCGATCAGCTCGGACGCATGCTCATGCACCAGCTGCGCGATCCAGCCGCGCAGATTGTGGTCGATCTGCCGATAGACCCGGGGCTTACCCTTGAGCGGCCCGGTGTCCATATGGACGAGGTTCGACATCGAATTCATCACATAGATTTCAACCGCGACCCCGAATTCGCGGAGATAGTTGAGCAGCCGCTTGTGCGCCGAGGGAATGCGGCCGGGGCCCGCGTTCAGATAGGGCTCGGAATCGCCGACCGGCCATTCGAAGCGGACGACCTGGGTCTCGCCCGGCTCCGACCCGAACAGCGCATCGTCCTTGTCCTCGGTCAGCGTATCGCCGGTGCGCAGCGAGAGGCACCGCCCGCCGGTCCGGCTCTGCGCCTCGAGGATCGTGACTTCCATGCCGGTCTTGTGGAACAGCAGCTCATAGGCCGTGGTCAGCCCGGCAACGCCGGCGCCGAGAATGAGCGCGCGCTTGCCCTTGAAGCTGCCCTCCTCCAGCTCGATCGGACCCGGGGTGATCCGCATCTGCGCATTGGTCGCCTCCGCGAGCTCGGCCCATGCGGAAGCATTGGGGTGCGACCGCAGATAGTCCGCGCGGCTGATCCTGATCGTCATGTTTCTTCCCCCGCCCCTCAGATCCCGGCAGATCATCGCCGCGAATCATCAGCGGAAGAATGCCGACTTATTTTGTGAAGCCAAATATAGTTTGATCAATTACATCTGAATTGGATCATAATTCATCGTAAACATGAATATTACACATTTGGCACAACGATACTGCACGCTCCGCTCCCGCGGATATGACGGTCGCCATCGATGCACCGCATCGGATGTAATCCCGAGGTTGGAACGCGCGGCAGGTACGTCGCGCCGCGCTGATTTCGCGACCAGTCGCGTCAGGATGCAATTCCGCCAGGCGATACTTGCGATTACTCTGCCGGCGACCTGAAGATCGCGAGGAGCGCGTATGGGTATTGCCCCTTCCACCCGTCCCGGCCGGCCGCCGATGCCGAGCATGCTGCCACCGCAGCCCGGTCCGTTCCTCAGCGACGCCAATTACGAGACCGGCACGGCCAATCCGCGGCTGCGTCACGATCCGGGCGCGGGCGCGTGGCGCTCCAAGCCGATCACGGCGGGCGCCGTGGCGCAGCGCACGGCAATCCAGGCGGTGCTGGGCGTGCCGACCATGGTCTATCCCGGCATCAACGCCACCCGGCACATGCAGCATTATCTGAACAACACCGGCCGGGACTATGAGATCGACCTGGAGGACATGATCGCCTCCGTGCCCACCGCGAAACGCGCGATGATCGCGGAGTTCCGCCAGGCCCAGCGCTTCATCAGCGGGCTGCCCAACGGCACGCATTATTTCACCTCACGCTCCGGCGAGAGCGCCTACAACTACAAGGGCGAAAGCGCCGACTGGTTCTTCGCGATCGGCGGCTACACCTATTGGGGCAAGGGCATGGCGAAGATCTCCGCCGGCACCATCGGGCGGCGGTTCGAGGTCGATTTCGAATATCATTTCTATGACCGCTACAACTGGGACGGCGGCAAGAAGGTCACGATCGGCGGCATCGAGGTGACCGACGAATTCATGGGCGAATTCCACCGCCAGGGCCTGGCGCGGGAATTCGACTGCCACGGCAAGATCGAGCGCCACTTCACCTGGGAAGGTGCCGCCACGCCCGGCGAGGAAGCGATCCTCAAGAAGCCGGGCCGCTGATGCGAGGCTCCTTGCCCATGCTGCTGGCCCTGTTCGCCGCGGCCTGTTCCAACGTGGCGGACGGCAATGCCGCCACCTCCCCTTCCAACAGCAGCGAGGTTTCGATGCAGGACGCGCAGTCCGTGGCCAGGCAGATCGGCGTGACCTTCCCGGCCGGCGCCAAGGTGGAGCATGCCGACAGGATCGAAGGCCGCGACAATGCCGCCCGCCTCGCGCTGGTGATGAGCAAAACGGACTGGGCCGGCTGGCGCGCCACGCTGGTGCCGGGCAATGCCCCGCCCTTCTCCGCCGATGCGAACTTCCACCTCGGGCCGGACGAAGGCGACTGGGCCCCCGGCAAGGCATCGGGGCTCACCACGGTGCAGGTGCCGTGGCGAGAGGGCAATGAATCGCTCAACCTCGGCTATGCGCCGACGAGCGACGACCAGGTGCGCGTCTTCCTGTTCTGGCACCAGCTCTAGGGAGCCGCGGCCGAAGGGGCCTTCCGCCTTCGGCCGCTCCCGATCAGCGCCAGCCGAGCGCCGGCGCGATATGGGTGAGGATGGCCTCCAGGATATGGGTGTTATACGCTACGCCCAGCTGGTTCGGCACGGTCAGCAGCAGCGTGTCCGCCTCGGCGATCGCCTCGTCCGCCCGCAGCTGCTCGATCAGCCTGTCCGGCTCGGCCGCATAGGAACGGCCGAACACGGCGCGCATATTGTCGATCTCGCCGATCTGGTCGCCATCGTCGCCGCGGCCGAAATAATCGCGGTCCTCATCGTTCATCAGCGCGAAGATCGAGCGCGATACGGAGACGCGCGGCTGCCAGCCATGCCCGGCCTGCTGCCAGGCTTCGCGGTACAGCCGGATCTGCCGGGCCTGCTGGATGTGGAAGGGCTCGCCGCTCTCGTCCGCCTTCAGGGTCGAGCTCTGCAGGTTCATCCCCTGCTGCGCGGCCCAGACCGCAGTCGCATCGGAAGCCGACCCCCACCAGATCCGCCGGCGCAGGCCCTCCGCATGCGGCTCGAGCCGGAGCAGGCCGGGCGGGTTCGGGAACATCGGCCGGGGATTGGGACGGGCGAAGCCCTCGCCCTTCAGCAGGTCGAGGAATACCTGCGCGTGGCGGCGCCCCATATCGGCGTCGCTCTCTCCCTCGGCGGGCGCATAGCCGAAATGCCGCCAGCCCTCGATGACCTGCTCGGGCGAGCCCCGGCTGATGCCGAGCTGAAGCCGTCCGCCGCTGATCAGGTCCGCCGCGCCGGCGTCCTCGGCCATGTAGAAAGGATTCTCGTAGCGCATGTCGATCACGCCGGTGCCGATCTCGATCCGGCGGGTCCTCGCGCCGATCGCGGCGAGCAGCGGAAAGGGCGAGGCCAGCTGCCGGGCAAAATGATGGACCCTGAAATAGGCGCCGTCCGCGCCGAGTTCCTCGGCGGCGACGGCCAGGTCGATCGACTGGAGCAGCACGTCGGAAGCCGAGCGCGTCGCCGAATAGGGCGCGCCCGACCAATGCCCGAACGAAAGAAAGCCGATCTTCTTCATGTCACGTCCCCGATATCGAACCCCAAGCCTTTGCCCCGGGTGATCCGTAGAGGAGATAGGCCTCGGCCACGCCGATCACATCGGCGCCGAGCGGCCGGAACGGAAACACATGGTTTCCGTCCGGAGCCGAATGCGGCGCATGTCCCCGGCCGCGCTCATCTTCAACATTACCAAAGTTTCATTTGAAGCGGTGCCGCATATTGGAGTTGCTATGTCTTGCGAGCGTAACCGGCAAAGTCCGCTGGTGTATCGCAAGGGGGTGTAGCGTGTCCCGGAAGTTAGCATTCGCGACGGCACTCATGATTGCAGTGCCCACACTCAGTTCGGCGTCGGAAACGGTAACCTATAGCTACGACGCGAAAGGCCGGCTGGTTAAGGTCGAGCGCGCCGGCACGGTGAACAACGGCGTCAAAGCCGAATATTCCCATGACAAGGCAGGCAATCGGACCAACGTGAAGGTCACCGGCGCGCCCTGACGCACGGCCGGACCGGGCGCTGATCGCCAGGCATAGTTTCCCGACAACCCTTACTAGTGGAACAGTCATGACGCACTCGACGCAGATCGAGCGCGCACCTTTGCGCGCGCGCCGTATGGCACTCTGCCTGACGACGATCCTCTGCTCCGGCCTGCTGGCCATCCCGGCATCGGCGCAGACGACCGGCCCCGCCCCGGTTCGCGAGTCCATCGATGCCAATGGCGTCGACCTGTTTCTGGGCAAATACAATTACGACGGCCCGGAACTGAGCGCCGGCCAGGATAGCTCCACGGGGCTCAGCTACAGGAGGGTGTATCGCGGCGGGGCCGGCGGGGACAACATCTGGGCCTCGCTGTATGTCTCGGGCAGCACGACCACCGTCTATTTCAACGGGCGGTCGGACTCCTTCACGCTTTCGGGCACCAGCTACGTCCCGACCGAGGGGAACGGCTCGTCGCTGACCCTGAGCGGCAGCATCTATACCTACACCAATCGGGATGGCACGCTCATCCATCTCGACAAGGCCAAGCAGGGTGCATATCCCGATCAGACCGTGGTCGGCCTCGCCACCGACGTGACCATGCCGTCGGGCGCGGTCCTGACCTACAGCTATGACAGCCTCTATTACTGCGTCAGCTACAAGCAGCTGTCGAACCGCTACACCTGCCTTCAGCACAATTATGCGTATCGCCCGGGAACGGTAACCAGCAAGGGCGGGTACACGCTGAAGTTCAACTACAACGCCATCGGTTCCTGGTCCGAGGCGGATGGCGACTTCCCGGACTTCACCACCTGGAGCTCGGCTGTCAGCGTGAGCATGACCAATACGGTCGTTGCCGGCGCCAGCACGCGCTCGCAGACCTTCGCGACGACCTGGAGCGGCGCGACGCGCTACACGACGGTGACGGACCCGATGTCGCGGGCGACCACCTATCGCTTCGCGACCAACGGGTTCGGCATCACGAGGCCCGGCAAGGCCGCCGAAGATCTGACCGTTGCATTCGACGGCTCGGGCAGGGTGGCCAGCCTGACCACGCCCGACGGGGTGACGACCTATGCCTATTCCGATGCCGGCGGCATCCGGACGACCACGGTAACCGATCCGGCGGGGCACGCGACCGTCTACACCTTCGACATCGCGCTGCAGCGTATGAAGTCCGTGACGACACCCGCCCCGATCAGCAAGAAGACGCAGTGGGACTATGACACGAGTGGCCGCGTCACCCGCGTGACGATGCCCGAGGGCAACTACACGCAATACACCTATGATGCCCGCGGCAACGTCACCGAAGCGCGGGCGGTGGCCAAGACGGGTCCGGGCGCAGGCGATATCGTGACGACCGCGGGCTTCGACGCCACCTGCACCAGCGCGGCAAAATGCAATCGCCCCAACTGGACGAAGGACGCCAACCTCAACCAGACCGACTATACCTATGACACCGCCACCGGGAACGTCCTGACCGTGACGGCGCCGGCCGCGACCTCGGGCGCGGTACGGCCAAAGACCACCTATTCCTACACGACCACGAATGGCGTCCAGTTGCTCACCGGCATTTCGGCCTGCCAGACCGGGGCGAGCTGCGCAGGAGGCGGCGACGAGGCGAAGACGACGATCGCCTATGGCAACAATCTGCTGCCGGTGACAGTGACCAAGGCGTCCGGCGACGGCGCCGTGAGCGCAACGACGACAATGGCCTATGACGACGTGGGCAATCGGATCAGCGTCGATGGCCCCCTGGCCGGATCCGACGACACGACCAGCTATCGCTACGACGCCGACCGCGAGGCCGTCGGCGTGATCGCCCCCGATCCCGACGGAGGCGGCCCGCGCAGGCGCCGGGCAACGCGGACGACGTACAACGCAAGGGGCATTCCCACGCAGGTCGAGGCCGGCATCGTCAACGGGACCAGCGATGCGGACTGGGCGGCATTCGCGCCGCAGCAGCAAATCTCCGCAACGCTCGACGCCTCGGACAGGAAGGCACAGGAGACGCTGAGCGCCGGAGGATCGACCTATGGCGTAACCCAGTACAGCTACGACGTAGCCGGGCGGCTGGACTGCACCGCGGTTCGCATGAACAGCAGCGCCTGGAACGCGTTGCCCGCATCCGCCTGCACCGCACAGGCAACCGGCAGCGATGGCCCCGACCGGATAACCAGATACACGTACGACAATGCCAACCGGCCGACCAAGGTCACCAATGCCTATGGCACCGCGGACGCCTCGGACGACGTCACGACCGGCTATACCGACAATGGCAGGACGGCTTCGCTCACCGACGCGAACGGCAATGTCACGACCTACGGCTACGACGCGTTCGACCGGCTATCGACGACGACCTATTCCGACAGCAGCTATGAGCAGCTGGGATATGATCCCGACGGCAACGTCACGAGCCGTCGCCTCCGCGACGGGACGAGCATCGGCTATGCGTATGATGCCCAGAACCGGCTGACCACCAAGACGCTGCCGGGAGGCGAACCGGCGGTGAACTACGCCCATGACCTGCTGGGCCGCCCGACAACGATCGCGAAGACGGGCTCGACGGTCACGCGGAGCTATGACGCCCTGTCACGCCTCACCAGCGAGACCCAGCCGTTCGGCACCCTCGGCTATCAATATGACGCGGCCGGCAACCGCACGCGGGTCAGCTGGTGGGACGGCTTCTACGTCACCTACGAGTATGACACGACCGGGCAGATGACGGCCATCAGGGAGAACGGCTCGGCCACCCTGGCCAGCTATGGCTATGACGACCTAGGACGCCGTACTTCCCTGACCCGCGGGAACGGCACCAGCACCAGCTACGGCTATGACCCCGCCTCGCGCCTGTCCGGCCTGAGCATCGACCTCGCCGGCACTGCGAGCGACCTGAACCTGGGATTCGGCTATAACGCCGCGTCCCAGATCACCTCGACGACCCGATCGAATGACGCCTATGCCTGGACGGGCGCCATCGATACCGATCGCAGCTACACCCCGAACATCCTCAACCAGTACAGCGCAGCGGGCGGAACCGGCTTCGGCTATGACGCACGCGGCAACCTGACCGCCTCGGGCGGCAATGGCTACAGCTACAGCGCCGAGAATCTGCTCAAGTCGGGCCCGGGCGTCACGCTCTATTATGACGGGTTCGGGCGGCTACTCGAATATGACACGGCGACGTCCACCCGCTTCGTCGATGATGGCGGGAACATCGCCGCGGAGGTCTCGAATCCCGAGGGGACCGTGCTGCGGCGCTATGTGTACGGCCCCAATCCCGACGAAGCGCTGCTGTGGTACGAAGGCGCCGGCACGAGCGACAGGCGCTGGCTGCACGCCGACGAGCGCGGTTCGGTGGTGACCGTGAGCGACGGCGCCGGGAACGTCATCGGCACGAACAGCTATGACGAATATGGCATCCCCGGTGCCGCGAACATCGGCAGGTTCCAATATACCGGTCAGGCGTGGCTGCCCGAGCTCGGCATGTATTACTACAAGGCGCGCATCTACTCGCCCACCCTCGGCCGGTTCATGCAGACCGACCCCATCGGATATCGGGATGGCATCAACTGGTACAACTACGTCGGCGGAGATCCCGTAAACAGGCGCGACCCGACTGGATTCAAATGCGAGGTAGACGACCAGGGCAATTCGAATGCCGACTGCAACATCACGGTCAACGCGCCACAGGCCCGGTCGTGGCTTCCGTGGGACCTGGGGACCTGGGGCCCCGTCGGAGGGCTGATCGAGAGCGCTCCCGGTGCGGGAGGCGGCGGCCTCTTCCTTCCTTCCCTGCCGCAAAGCACCCCTGCCCCGTGCCGACCAGTCAGCCATGGGACCACCGTGCAAGTTGGACTTTCCGCCCAGGGTACATGGGGAATCTTCTCGTATCAGGTGGCTGTCGGCGTCGCTTTCGACAGCCATGGTAACGTCGCCCTATATGGGAGCGGAGGCCCCGGTGGCGGCGTAGGCGGCGGGGGCGCGGCGGGCTTGTCGATTCAGGCGTCCAATGCACCCACCGTGCAGGACCTGGGCGGCGTCTTCGCCAACGGCAGCGGCGGCGGCGGCCTAGGCATCGGGGGAACGGTCGATGGCTTTGCCGGCTATGACCGCAGCGGGCAGCCGATCGTTGGTGGAGGCGTGACCGGAGGAGCAGGTGGCGGCGAAACATCCTTCGGCGGCGTCACCGATACCGTTGTATCGCCTTCATTGAATCTTCTGGGCAAGCCAACATGCTAAACAATACCCCTCCCCGGCCCTACGCAAGAATATTCAAGATACTATTCGTAGTCGCCTTTGTATGCGCATCGGCATCGATATTCATATATGGCAACTTCCTGATGATTAACCGCCCATATGCTCCCGTTGCGTCACTTGGATATGTCTATCCATTTTTGGGGAAAGGCGGCGCCATATACATTTCCAAGACCGACTATGCGATCATCATAGGCTCGGTAATTGCATTGATCGCCAGCATGATCGCCGCAAATCGGTTCGCCAGGATTGAAGCCGGCAGATGATCTTTGGCGGGGGCGGCTGCCGGAACTCGACGGTATCGCCTCCACGGCCAACAGGCCTCCGGGCGCTTTGCCCGGCACTGCCAGCGAACCGCTCCCGGAAACGGTCGCCCGCCGCATCCATGCTGCCCGCCAGGCAGCATGGATGCGCGATGCGGCACAATTTTCGCTTGGGCCTCAAGTTTTAGCCGATCGAGGGCGCAGCGGCCGGCGTTGGCTATTGCCCCGCTATCAATGCCGCGCTAAGGGCACCGTCCGCACAGGGGCGTAGCTCAGCTGGTTAGAGCGTCGGTCTCCAAAACCGAAGGCCCTCGGTTCGAATCCGAGCGCCCCTGCCATTTCGGACTCTCGCTGTTTTTTCCGCGCATCCGCTTGCTGGCGGCGTCGCCCTTTGGTGGATTTTCCACAAGAAGATCAAAGGGTTTACGGTACTCAGCTGAAAGCGTTCGATCTCGAAACGAGCAGTTCGAAAGTACCACAGAAAGCACGTGTTTTTTGGCGGCCAAATCGGCTTCTAGGAACCTTCGCTTCGAATCCTGGGCAACCGACAGCAGCGCGATTCCGTCGTCGAAATAGCTCAGGTCGGCATCGTGGCGCCGCTCCAGTTCCTTCGCGACCTTCCGTTCCTGATCCCGAAACTGCGCCGTGAGTGCGCTGTAGATCTCGTCCTCGATACGGCCATCTAGGTTATCCATGTAGATCTGCTTCATGCGCTCCCGCAGCCGTTCCCTCTCCGTCTGGAGCCGGGTGACCGCCGCATCATGCTCCTTGTGGACGTGCGCGAAGCTCTCCCGGAGTGCGTTCCTGAGCCACTCGAACATCTCGGGCGACAGCGACACGCGATCGAGCATGTCGCCGATCTGCTCGAGCAATACCTCCTCGCGCACATAGGGCTCCGGGCACTTCCCCTTAGCGTGGCTGCAGCGATAGTAGATGTATTTCTCCTTCTTGATGTCGCCGACCAACGCGCAGCCGCAATGGCCGCAGCTGATCATGCCGGTGAACAGGAAGTCCTTTTCGATGCCCCGAACGCGAGCGGTATGGCGCCCGTCAAGGACGCCTTGGACCCGCTCCCAGGTCTCGATCGACACCAAGGGTTCATGGGAGCCCTGATAACGCTTGCCGATCCACTCGAACTCGCCGGTGTAGATGCGCGAGCGCAGGATCTTGTGGACGCTGCTCGTGCTGATCGGCTTGGCGCTGCCCCGGAAAGTCATTCCATCCGCCCGCGCACGGGCGGCGGCTTGTTTCAGCGAATACATCCCGGTCGAGTACCACTCGAAGAGCCGGGTCACGCGCGGACCCGTGTCGGGCTCGACCTCGATCACCCGCTTGCCGTTCGAGCCGAGGACATTGCGATAGCCCGTTGGCGCTACGGACGGCCAGATCCCCTGCTCCGCCTTCTCCAGCATCCCCTTGCGGACCTCTTCGGAGAGATTGTCGATATAGTTCTTGGCCATCAGCACCTTGATGCCGTGCAGGAACTTCTCCGAGGAGCGCGAGTCGGGCGCGAGAACGATGTTCTCCTTCACGAAATGGATGCTGAGATCGAGATCGTCGATCGTCACCCAGTCGCGAAGGTTGCGGTAAAGGCGGTCGGTCTTCTCGACCAGGACCGTGTCCGTCGCCGGATGGCTCCTGAGATACGCGATCATCTCGCCGAAGTAGGTCCGCCCGCTCGCCTTGGCGGTCTCGATGTCGATATACTCGCGGACGATCCGATAGCCTTGCTCCTCGGCATAGGCTTTGAGGAGCTTGATCTGCGACTCAACCGAGAAGCCTTCGCGCTCCTGCTCCTTCGAGGACACGCGCGCGTAGAGCACGGCGCGCTTGGACTTCTGCACCGGTTGCCGGCGGTTCGATTTCATTCGCTTCATGGACGCATACTCGCTGACATGATCGCCAGCCGCACACGCGTGAGGGCACCGCTGGCCGCCCTCCAGTCTGGCCGCGAAGTCGCAAATGGCAAGAGGTCAAGGGCGAGACTTATCCGGTTTGGAGATGGTTTCGGCGCGGGGACGGACGATCCCGCCAAGGCCCATCAACGCCCCCGCGAACATGGTCATGTTCTCGATGATCTCATGGGCATCGAGCTCGCTGAGCGGCTTCGGGTAATAGGGCTGCCATACCTTGATCGTCTGCTCGATGAGCGTCCGCGAATAGCGCCTGCGGACGCCAGGACCGCGCCCACCGGCGGGATTCTCGATCGGGCCGGGATCCGTCCAATGCCGAGGCGCCTCCTTCCTTCGTGCCATGTCAGCTGGCCGTCGCGGGTGCCCGCCTCCGCTTCGCGAACTCCCGATCGCTGTCGAGGAATGCGCTGAGCATCGCGGGCACAAGTTCGGCCACCGGCTCTTCGCGCCCATAGGCCTCGGCATAGAGCGCGGCATATTCGGAGAGAGCCAGGTGCAGATCAGGCGAGATCGAAACCGCCAGCTTGACCGGCGTACGATCAGGCAGCTTGGCGAGGCGCAAGCCGGTCACGGCCTTGTTCCCGTCCAGGCCGGCAGCAGCAGATCCTTGTGCAGGATGACGCGCAGCGGCCAACCCGGCCGCACGCGGATGGTCGGCTGGACGTCGAGCGCGCGCTCCACCAGCCTGTCGCCGGCGCGCGCACCGCCTTGTTGAGCGGACTCGCGGATCGCACGAACCAGATCACTTTCGTCGTTGCCGAGCGAAAGCTGCGTGCCGACCCCAAGAAGCGTCGAGAGGCCGACGCCCTTCAAGAGCTGCCAGCTATGCAGGTCGAGCTTGTCGGCGAGCCCAGCATAGCCCTGCGTGTCGGTCGCGGGCAGATTGTCGACGCTGATCGAACTTCCGTCCGGCATCAGAATCCGCTGCCAGACGACCAGCGCCCGGGTCTGACCAAACGCGACCACGGAGTCGTAGCGGCCGAGAAGTCTCGCGCCCTGCGGGATCAGCAACGTCCTGCCAGTCGGGCTGTCGAAAACGGGCTGGCTCACTTGCGCGATGACGAAACCCGGCAGGTCCGAATTGAGGCCGGTGATGAGGCTGGCTGCGATTACACTGCCCGCGCTCAGCACCGTGGACGCCGCCGCCGGCTGGAGGCGGCCGGGATCGACGACCTCGTCGCCCGCCCTCCGTTCGAGAAAGGCGAGCTTTCCGCCTTGGCCGGCGGGAGCGCTCCCCGGCGACGCAGGTACCGGCGCCGCGGCCGGTGCCATCGGGTCGAGTCCGGCCTGAGCATGGTTCGTCGCGACCATCACCCCGGCTTCGCGCGCCGCCTTGCGCTCGGCCGCCACGCGCTGCCGTTCGGCTTCGATGGCCTGCGCCGCCTGCGCGGCGTCCTGATCGATCGGCGCCATAGGCTCGGCGAGGCTGCGCTGATGGTCGAGGATCGGCTTGCCAAGGTCTCCCGGCAGCGGCGGCCCGAGCTTGGGTATATCGCCATAGCCCTTGGGCACCTTGCCGAGCGCGTCTTCCGCGCTTCCCGGCTGCGGGTCCGCGCTGGCCTCGGTCGGAGCGCTGGGAGCAAGATGGATCGGCTTGAGGCCAAGCCAGGCGATGCCGGCGACCGCGGTCGAGCCAAGCAGTGCGGCTCCGACGATCACGCCACGCCGGAACCGCACCACCGGCCGCGGTCGCGCCCGCAGCACCAAAGTCTCAGGATCGGCCTTTGGAGCGGGTGCTGCCACAGCCTCAGCTTCCGGGGCGGCTTCAGTCATGGCGCCCTCCGCGGTGCTTGCGCCCGTCGTCACGCGTGATCCGCACCACCTGCTGCTTCTTACCGCCGAGCCGGAGCTCGGCCGCGGCGAAAAGCCGGTCGACGATGTAGAAGCGCCCGGCGACGCGGTAATTGACGAGTTCGGCCGCGCCGTCCGGACCAATCAAGAACAACGGCGGCGCATCGTCCTGGGCGATGCCGGCGGGGAATTCGACAAAGGTCTGGTGGCCATCGTCGAAGGCGCGCAACGGCCGCCAAGCGGGATTGTCGCCGCTGATCCGATAGCTGAACCGTAGCGCCTCGAGCGGGACGCCTGCGGCAATCGGCCGCGCGGCTTCGGCAGCGGTCGCCTCACGCCGGAGCATGATCAGGGCATCGGCCGGATAAGTCCAGGACACCGCCGCCATTGCGGTCGCCGGAGTGCTGGCGAGTTCGAGGTGATAGCTTCGCCTATCGGTGGTCACGACCAGGTTCGTGGCGAGCCCCGCGCTGAACGGCTTCAGGAGGATATGCGTGCGCTTGCCCTCCCCGCTTCCGCTGCTGGTGTCGCCGATCGTCCAGCGGGTGGTGTCCCCCGCAGCTATCGCGACTAGCGCCTCGCCGGGCTGGAGTGCGATGTCGGTGACGCGCTCGGGGGCCCCAAACACGCGGTAGAGCGTGCCCTCGACATAGGGGTAGATTTGCACGGCCCCGAGATAGCCGGCGGCGGTCGGTTCGCGGGTCGCCGCGCGATTGGCCTCAGCGACACGACCCGCCGCCTTGGGTAGCCGATAGGGCCGCCGTGGCTCGACGGGCAGGGCCGCGGACGGCGGTGCGGCGACCTGGGCGGGCGGCGTGACGCCCGAGGACGGCGCCGATACCGGCGCGGGACCGGGCGCCGGGACGGTCTGGGCGTGGAGAGTGCCGGCAAGCAGCAGGCCGGGCATGGGCAGAAAATGGCGGATCATTGTACGGACTCCGTCTTGGGTTCGGGGATCGGGGTGGCCACCGGAGCAGGTGCGGTGGGCGCAGGCGGTGCCGGGGCCTCGAGCTCGCGGCTCCAGTCGACCGCATCGACATAGAGGCCGAGCGGATTGCGCCGGAGCACGTCAGCACTCTTGGGCGGCCGGAGGCGCACCGTCAGGATCGCGGTCCAGCGCGTCGTGCCCGCGAGATTGCCACGCGCGAATGCGCTCTCCGTCCACTTCAGCTGGAAGGAACTGGGCGAGGCGCGCACGACGCTGGTCACCTGAACCGACACCGACTTGTCGCCGACCTGAGCGAACGGATTGGCCGCGCGGGCATATTCGCTCAGCTGGACGTTGCCCCGCTCGGTCACGAAGTCATAGGCCTGGAGCCAGTTCTGCCGCATCAGCACCGGGTCGAGCGACACCGAGCGCACGTCGAGGATGAACCGGCTGAGGAACCATGCGATTTGGGGATCGGTCGGCGTGTAGGCGGTGTCGGCCGGCGATACCGCCTGGGCCTGACCGAGCTGATCGACCGCGACGACATAGGGTACGACGCGGCTCTGCATCGACTGCCAGATCAGGCCAGCGGACAAGCCGCCGATCACCACCAGCTCGCCAAGCGCCGTCAGCCGCCAGCTATGCGCCTGAACCCGCGCCGAGCCGATCCGCTCGTCCCAAAGCTGTCCCGCGCGCTGATAGCGCGTTTCGGGCTCGGGGGTGGTGCCAAAGCGCTGGCTGCTCCTTCGGAACTGCATCATTCGTCCCTTTCCTTGATGTCGGGGGTGGCGGAGGCGCCGCCGCGATCGCCCTCCTTGAGCGTCTGCAGCGCGGCCTGACGGTGATGGCGGGCGGTCTGCTGCGCGCGCAGGTCGCGCGCCCAGCCGGGCATAGCGCCACCCTGCCCGTCGGAAGCCGGCGGCGACCCGCCGCTCCCGCCTCCGGTGTTGCCGGCAGTCCAGGCGGCGTTGCCGCCGCGCTCGGCGGCTCGGCCGAGACCCAGCGCCGCGCCCGCACGCTGGCGCATCGCCCCGGCAGCGGCCGTCACGACCCCCGACATGCCAGCACTCACGGAGCTGGAACCCGAAGTCTCCTGGCCGAGCTTATAGGCGGTCGAGGCAGCGCTCCCCATCGAGGTGCCCGCGCGGATCGCGCCCAGCCCTGCGCCGCCCGCCATCCGGGCGGCCCCGGCCACGGCGCCGCCGCCCAGCATCGCGCCGCCGGCCACCGCCGCAGCGGTGCCGATCGCGGCGCCTGCACCGAGCTGGGGCGCGCCAGCGACCAAGCCGGAAGCGACGGACGGTCCGAAGATGCCCAGGCCAAGCAAGGTCATGCTCGCCAACACGAGGCTCATCGCCTGGCCGAGATCGGGCTCGGTGCCCTTCGCGGCTTCGGCGAACTCGGTGAAGAAGCCCGAGCTGATGCCGATGATGACGGCGAGCACCATGATCTTGATGCCCGAACTGACCACCGATCCAAGCGTGCGCTCGGCGAGGAAGCTGGTGCGATTCCACAATGCGAACGGCACCAGGATGAAGCCTGCGAGCGTGGTCAGCTTGAACTCGAGGATGGTGATGAAGACCTGCACCGCCAGCACGAAGAACGCGATGATCGTGATCGCCCAGGCAATCAGCAGCACCATGATCGTCATGAAGTTGCTGAAGAAGCTTGTGAAGCCGAGCAGGTCCTTGGCCTGGTCGAGCAGCGGCCAGGCCGCAGCGAAACCGGTGCCCGCCAAACGCCCAGGCTGGAGCAGTTGGTCCGCGGTCATCGTCCCCCCGGCAGCGGTCAGCCCGGCCTGGGTAAAGGAGCGGAATAGGATGTCGGCGAGACGCGAGAAATTGTTCAGGATGAAGGCAAACGCGCCGACATAAAGGATCTTCTTGAGCAGCTTGCCGAGAACATCGGTCTCGCCGCCCATCGCCCAGAACAAGCCGGCCAGCGTGATGTCGATCGCGATCAACGTGCTGGTGAGGAAGCCGATGTCGGGACCGAGCAGCCCGAAGCCGTGGTCGATATAGCGGATGAAGTCCGCCAGGAACCGGTCGATCACATTGAGGTCGTTCATCGCGTCACATCCTCAAAGGGTGCCGCAGGGCGCATCGTCGGGGGCGCACGCTTGCGCCCTGCGGCGCTCGGCGTCGGGGGAGGCACCGTCGCCGAGCAATGTGGTCAGCGCGGCGTGTAGGCCGTGCCCGAGCCGAGGAACTTGGTGGTCGTCGCGTGTGCATCGAGTTCGGCCTGGGCGCGCCGCGCACTGTCGGTCGCTTCGGCGCGGAACTGGGCCGCGAGCAGCTGCTGGATCTGCAGCTGCTGCTTGGCGGCGAGCGCGAGTAGCTGATTGGTCGCCTGTGCGGCCTGCAGCCCACCGACCGCGTTCTGGCTCCTCTCCGAGAGCTTGCCGAGCGTGGCGACGTCGGCCTCGACATTTTCGGCGATGTCGGCCTGGACCTTCATCGTGTGGCGGAAACCCGCCATCGCCGTGTCGAGCCGCGCCTTGGCCTGCGCCGCGAGTGCGTTGGCTCCAGCCCGCGCGTCGAAGTCGGGAAAGAGCTTGCCGAACTGCTGGTCGACCTGACCGACCCGAAAGGCGACGCCCTGTGCCTGCTGGATCAGCTGGCCGATCTCCTTCATTCGCGCGGTCAGCTCGGCAAGGTCTGGAAAGTCGGTCCGCGCCATGGCGAGCGCCTGGTTGCGGAGCATCTGCGCCTCGTTCTGGAGCTGCTGGATCTGCTGGTCGATGATCTTCAGCGTGCGCGCCGCATTGGCGAAGGAATCCACATCGACGATCGCGATCTGGGCCTGGACGGGCGCGGGCACGACCATCGCAGCGACGCCGACGGGAAGCGCGGCACGGAGGAGCAAGGCAAAGGCGAAGCGGGACATGATGGTCACTCCTGGGGCAGGATGCTGGCGGTGCCGGCGAGGATCTCGGCTGCCCAATCCAGGCCGGCGGATTGGAGAAAACGGGCAGCGAAGTCTAAGCCGAGACCGGACGCCAACGCGGCATCGATCCGCTTCTGGCTGTCGGGATCGGAGGCGCCGCAGAGCGCCAGGGCGAGCGGCCCGAGGCCAAGCTCGAACAGCCGGTTGCCGCGCGCGGATTGCAGGTAATAGTGCCGCTTGGGCGTGGCGCGGCTGATCAGCTCGATCTGGCGGTCGCTGAGCCCGAAGCGCTGATAGGTCTCGCGCAGCTGCGGTTCGACCGCGCGGTCATTGGCGAGCAGGATCCGCTGTGGGCAGCTCTCGAGCAGCGCCGGGGCGATCGACGAGCCGGCGATATCGGCCAGGCTCTGCGTCGCGAAGACCACCGCGACATTCTTCTTGCGCAGCACCTTCAGCCATTCGCGGATACGCGCGGCGAAAAGCGGATGGTCGAGGAAGATCCAGGCCTCGTCGAGCACCAGCAAGGTCGGCCTCCCGGTGAAGCGCGCTTCCAGACGATGGAAGAGATAGTGCAGCACCGGCGCGACCACGCTCGGCTGACCCATCAGCGCCTCGGTCTCGAAGCATTGCAGGTCGGCAAGCGCGAGATCGTCTTCGGCCGCATCGAGCAGCCGGCCATAGGGCCCTTCGAGCGTATAGGGCGCGAGCGCCACCCGCAGCGCCGCCGACTGGAGCAGCAGCGCAAGACCGGTCAGGGTGCGCTGCTCGACCGGCGCGGTGGCGAGGCTCTGCAACGCCGACCAGATCATGTCCTTGATCTCGGGCGTGGGCGCGACGCCTTCATGCGCGATCAGCGCAGAGATCCAGTCGCTCGCCCAGACGCGGTCGGCGGCGCGGTCGATGCGCCGCAGCGGCTGGAAGGCGAGGTTGTCACCAATACCGTCCAGCCCCAGCGCATGATGACCGCCGCCACAGGCCAGCACCGCCGCACGCGCCGATAGGCCCTTGTCGAAGATATAGACCTGCGCGCCTGGATAGCGGCGGAACTGCAAGGCGAGCAGCGCCAGCAGCACCGATTTGCCCGCACCCGTCGGCCCCACGACGAGCATATGGCCGACATCGCCGATATGGGTGGAGAGCCGGAACGGCGTGGCACCACTGGTCTCGGCATAGAGAAGCGGCGGACCGTCCAGATGGTCATTGCGCTCGGGCCCAGCCCAGACGCTCGACAACGGCATCAGGTGCGCGAGGTTCAGCGTATGGATCAGCGGCTGGCGGACATTGGCATAGGCATGGCCGGGCAGCGAGGAGAGCCAGGCCTCGACCGCGTTGACGCCTTCGCGACGAATGGTGAAGCCCAGACCGTTGACGATGCGCTCGACCGCGCGAACCTTGGCCTCGACCGCGGCACGATCGCGATCCATCACCGTCACGGTCGCGGTCAGATAGCCGAAAGCGACATGGTCCTGGCCGAGCGCCTGCAGTGCCGCGTCGCTGTCGGCGGCCTTGTTGTCGGCGTCGCTGTCGGTGAGCTGGGCCGGCTGATTATACATCACCTCGCGCAGCATCGCGGTCATCGACTTGCGCTTGTTGAACCATTGCCGACGAATACGGATCAGCGCCTTGGTCGCCTCGGTCTTGTCGAGCGCGATGAAGCGCGTGACCCAGCGATAGGCGAAGTCCTGATGGTTGAGCGCATCGAGCAGCCCAGGCCGGCTCAAGGTCGGAAAGCCGGCGATGGTCAGCGTGCGGACATGGGCTTGCCCAAGCATCGGCTCGAGCCCGCCGGTCAATTCGGTATCGACGAGCAGGCCGTCGAGATAAAGCGGGGTCTCGGGCACCGCGACCGGATGGCTCCGCTCGGAGATGGCGCGGTGGAGATAGGTCAGTGTCTCGCCGTCCTCCAAAGCGCGCATCTCGGGGAGCAGCCCGGACAGGAGATCCTGGATGCGATCGGTCTCGCCGACGAACTGGGCCAGTGCCTCGTGCCAGTCGCGCCCCTTCCCCTCCCCGCGATCGAGCATCGCCCGGCTTGCCGCGTCGGTGCGATCCGGCTCGGGCAGATATTGGAGGGTCAGAAGGTATCGGCTCTCGAAATGGGCGCGGCCGCCTTCGAAGCCGGCGCGGCGTTCGGCATCGACCAGGGCCGACACGGGATCGGGAAAGTCGCTCTTGGGATAGCCCAGCGCCTCGCGGCGCTCGGCCTCGACATAGAGCACCCAGCCCGAGCCCAGGCGGCGCAGCACGTTGTTGGTCCTGGCGGAGATGCCGATCAGTTCGGCCTCGGTCGCGCTTTCGAGATCGGGCCCGCGAAAGGCGAAGCTGCGCTGGAAGCTGCCGTCCTTGTTGAGGATCACGCCCGGCGCGACCAAGGCCGCCCAGGGCAGATGGTCGGCGAGCCGATCGGCACGGTGCCGATATTCGCGCAGGTTCAACATGCGAAGCGTCCCTTCTGGCGGAGGTGCCGGAGCAGGATGGGCAGGAATTCGGGATCGCGGCGCGCAGCGAACACCGAGACGCTATGGCCGAGGAGCCAAAGCGCGACGCCGGCCAACCATTGCTGGAGCCCGAGGCCTACCGCTGCCGCCAGCGTGCCGTTGATGATCGCCAGGCCGCGCGGCGCGCCGCCCAGCAGGATCGGCTCGGTCAGCGAACGGAAGATCGGGACCTCGAACCCCTCGATAGGCTGGCCGGCGGCGTTCACGACAGCAGGGCCCCGCCGCCGAAGCTGAAGAAGCTGAGGAAGAAGCTCGACGCCGCGAAGGCGATCGACAGGCCGAAAACGATCTGGATGAGGCGCCGGAACCCGCCGGCGGTCTCGCCGAATGCCAGCGTCAGGCCGGTAGTGATGATGATGATCACCGCGACGATCTTGGCGACCGGCCCCTGGACGGATTCCAGCACTTGCTGGAGCGGTTCCTCCCAGGGCATCCCCGCGCCCGACGCCTGCGCGACGCCCGCCGCCAGCATCGCCGCCGCAACTATCGCGGCTCCCGGCACGCGCGCGGATTTCATGCTACTGATTTTCATTAGGATACTCCTTCGCTTGGGTGAACGGGGCAAAATCGCGGACCGCGTAGTTGCCGTCCGGGTCGATCCCGGAGAGCGCGGCGATGGTCTCGATGCGGCGCGCGGCACCGCGGCCGGCGATAAACACGACCAGGTCGATCGCCTCGGCGATCAGCCGGCGCGGCACGGTGACGACCGCTTCCTGGACAAGCTGCTCGAGCCGGAAGAGCGCGGCGAACGCGCTGTTGGCATGGACGGTGGCGATCCCGCCGGGATGGCCAGTGTTCCAGGCCTTGAGCATGTCGAGCGCCTCGGGCCCGCGCACCTCGCCGACGATGATCCGGTCGGGGCGCAGGCGCAGCGTCGACCGGACCAGATCGGCCATCGTCACGATGCCCGGGCGGGTGCGCAGCGCCACGGTGTCGGGCGCCGGGCATTGCAGCTCGCGCGTGTCCTCTATCAGGATGACGCGCTCGTCGAGCGAAGCCATTTCGGCGAGCAAAGCATTGGCAAGGGTGGTCTTGCCCGAGCTGGTGCCGCCGGCCACAAGGATGTTGCGGCGCTCGCGGACCCCGAGCGCCAGCAACGCTGCGCCCTCGCCCGACAATATGCCGTCACGGACATAGTCGGCGAGCGTGTAGAGCCGGGTCGCAGGCTTGCGGATCGAGAAGCAGGGCCCGAGCGTCACCGGCGGGAGCAGGCCTTCGAAGCGCTCCCCACCCCCGCTCTCATGCGGCGGCAGCTCGGCCGAGACGATCGGCGCATCGTCATGCGCCTCGGTGCGGGCATGGGTCGCGACCAGCCGGATAATCCGCTCGACCTGTTCGGGCTCGACGCGAACCTCGGTGTCGATCCGCCCCTCCCCGAGCAGGTCGAGCCTGAGCGCCCCGTCGGGATTGACCATGACCTCCAGCACGCGGCTGTCTTCGAGCGCCGCGGCGATCCCCGGCCCCATCGCGGTGTGGAGCATCGCCCGGCGGCGATCGGCGGACTCGGTGCCGGACGCGCTCATTGCTCGCCCTCCGGGTCGAGCGTGCGCTTGCCCTCGGCGATGAGCCGGCCGACCTGGCCGACAAAGGCGTGGAAGCGGTCGCGGCCGAGCGCCCGGCCGGCCTTGTCGTCCTCCCGCAAGGGCGGCGTGACGTTGAGGAAATAGCGCACGAGCAGCGCGAAGGATTCGAGCAGCACCTGCCCATCCCGTTCGATCCGCGCCAGCTGGTTGCTGATCCGGTCGAGGCGGACCTTGAGCAGGTCGTCGACCTCGCGGGCGCCCTGGCGCAGGAAATAGGCGCTGAGCGCGGCACTGACGATCGCCGACTTCGATCCGCCCGGCTTCCGCGCGAGCGCCTCGAGCTGCTCGGTGAGCCCCTCGTCGAGATAGAGATGGTGGCGCGGTTTCATCGCCGGCTCAGAAGCTCGGCACGAGGTCGTCATCGCGACCCTGGCCTTCGTTGAGGGCATGCGCCCGGGTGACTGCGTCCAGACCGCGCACGCGATCCATGGCGCGCCGGTCGACAGCGCCGTCTTCCTCTTCCTCGCCCAGCCCGAGCGGGTCGCCGGTACCGGCAGGCTCGCGTGCGACCGGAGCCTCCACGGCAAGGCCGGGATGCCGCTCCTGCTGGACACCGCCTTCGTCCGCGGCGGCGGCAGCTTCGGCTGCGCCCGAATTGTTCGCTTCCGTCGCGCCCTCGGCATCGGCATCGGAATTCCCGGCCTCGGCCGCACCCTCGGCGTCGGCCAGCAAGCGGATGTCGGTCCCCCGCGCGTCGTCGCCCCAGTCGTCGGGTCGCGGCGCCGGACGGTCGCCATGGCCGGTGTCGGCAAGCGGGGGCGGCGGGCAGATCCGCGCGCTGAAGGCAGGGTCCTCGAAATAGCGCAGCTTGTTGGCGCGGATCGGGGCGAGCCCCGAGACCAGGACGAGCTCGTCGCCGGCGGGCAGCTGCATCACCTCGCCGGGAGTCAGCAGCGGCCGGGCGGTCTCCTGGCGGCTGACCATGACATGGGCGAGCCAGGGTGCGAGACGGTGCCCGGCATAGTTGCGCATCGCACGCTGCTCGGTCGCGGTGCCGAGCGCGTCGGATATCCGCTTGGCAGTCCGCTCGTCATTGGTCGCGAACGCCACGCGGACATGGCAATTGTCGAGGATGGCGTTGTTCTCGCCATAGGCTTTGGAGATCTGGTTGAGCGACTGGGCGATCAGATAGGCGCGGATGCCGTAGCCGGCCATGAAGGCGAGCGCAGTCTCGAAAAAGTCCAGCCGCCCCAGGGCCGGAAACTCGTCGAGCATCATCAGCAGCTGGTGCCGGTGGCCGCCATGATCGGCGTCGAGTCGTTCGGTCAGGCGGCGCCCGATCTGGTTGAGGATGAGGCGGACCAGCGGCTTGGTCCGCGAGATATCGGACGGCGGGATGACCAGATAGAGCGATACCGGATGCGCCGCCTCCACCAGGTCGGCGATCCGCCAGTCGCAGGTCGAGGTGGCCAGCGCGACGGTCGGGTCGCGGTAGAGCCCAAGGAATGACATGGCGGTGGACAGCACACCCGAGCGTTCATTGTCCGATTTGTTGAGCAGTTCGCGGGCGGCGGATGCAACCACCGGATGGACGCGCGGCGCATCCGCGGTGCCGAGATGGTTGGTCGCCATCATCCGCTTCAGCGTGTCGACGAAGGAGCGCTGCGGATCTGACAGGAAGGTCGCGACCCGGGCGAGCGTCTTTTCCTCCTCGGCATAGAGGATATGAAGGATCGCGCCGACCAGCAGCGAATGGCTGGTCTTTTCCCAGTGCGAGCGCCGCTCGAGCGCCCCTTCGGGATCGACCAGGATATCGGCGATATTCTGGACGTCGCGCACCTCATGGTCGCCGCGGCGGACCTCGAGCAACGGGTTGTAGCGCGCCGAGCGTGTGTCGGTGGGGTTGAACAGCAGGCAGTAGGAGAAGCGCGACCGCCAGCCTGCGGTCAGCTGCCAGTTCTCCCCCTTGATGTCGTGGACTACCGCCGAGCCGGTCCAGCTGAGCAAGGTCGGCACGACCAGGCCGACGCCCTTGCCCGAGCGCGTCGGCGCAAACGCCATGACATGCTCGGGACCGTCATGACGCAGGTAACGCCCGCGCAGCCGTCCCAGGAACACGCCGGCATCACCGCGAAGTCCGGCGGCATGAACTTCCCGCGGCGTCGCCCAGCGCGCCGACCCATAGGTGGTGACATTCTTCGCGTGGCGCGACCGCCACAGCGATCCCGCGACGGCCGCAGCGCAGCCGAAAAAGCCGCTCGCGCCGGCAAGCATCCCTGCCTTGTCGAAGATATGGGGGGCATAGGCGTCATAGCGAAACCACCAGCCGAACAGTGCCCAGGGCTTGTAGAAGCGATAGCCATCGAGGCTGAACCAGGCCGGACCGAGCTCGGGCTGATCGCCCAGCATCGTCGCAGCCCACTGCGTCGCAGCCCAGACGCCCAGCATCATGATCGCGAACACGATCAGAATCTGGCCGATAAGGAGCTTGGTCGGTGTCATGAGGCCCTCGCTCGGCGGCGCGAAGGCGCGCGGCCGGTGAGCCAACACTGAGCCGGTCGATCAGAATCTCTTACGGCCTTTAGGACCGCCGTCCCCCGCCCTCGCCCGACGGAGCGATTTATCGACTAGGGGTCGACTGAAATTGGGCCGGTTGCAGACCGGCAGGTTTGGGACCGGCAGCTGGCTAAAGCGGCCGTTGCGCGTTCATCCTTTCAGGACCGAAGCCGCTGGACCGAGATATCCAGCAGCCCCGTCCAAATCCCCCGATAGCCGGTCGGATCTTTCACTGATCGGGCCAACCGTTCCGGACCGACTCAGGCCTTCGCCTTAACGGGCAGCCGAAACGGTGCGCCAAGGCGATTGAAAGCATTCATCGCTGCAATTGCGATGGTGAGATCCACCAGATCCTTCGGTTCAAATGCTGCCGATGCGGCCGCATAGGCTTCGTCCGAAGCATGGGTTTCGCTTACGAGTGTAACCTCCTCGGCCCAAGCCAGTGCAGCACGATATTGCTCAGGGAAAAGATGCGGCACTTCCGCCCAGACCGGGACCAAGGCGACCTTGTCGACCGACATCGTCTTCAGCAGGTCGCGCGTGTGGAGGTCTATGCAATGCGCGCAGCCATTGATTTGTGACACCCGTAGGAACACGAGATGTATCAGCTCCTCCGGTAGGTTGGTGCCGGTTGTGATGTAGTGGTGGATACCGAAGAGAGCCTTAGCGCCCTGTGGCGCGACCTCGTGCCAGATCAACCTTTTCGTCTCGCTCATGATCATGTCCTTAGCCTGCGGCGCCACTCAGCGGCGCTCCCGCACTTGACGAAACAGGACGGACCAGTGTGACATCTCCGGCGAAATTTTTCCGTGCGGGGCGGAGTGCATGTCACTACCGGGCACGCTGCTTCGTCTTGTGGGCATGATTATGAAGGAGACATTGGTGCCGACGGGCATCAGCGGAAATGCCGCCGATCGACGGAAGGAGCGACGTGAACAGCGCACCTCCATATTCGAGGCCGAACGCAGCCGCTTGAACCGGCTCGCTTACCGAATGCTCGGCTCGCTCAGCGATGCCGAGGATGTCATCCAAGATGCCTGGCTGCGATGGGAAGCGGTCGAAGATGATATCGGCTTCCCTGCGACCTATTTGACCCGGATCGTTACCCGCTTGTGCCTTGACCGCAAGAAATCGGCGCACGCAAAGCGTGAAACCTACATCGGGCCGTGGCTGCCCGATCCGCTGATCGACTCCATCTGGCAGGACGAGACATTCGAGGACGACGTCACTTTCACGCTTATGCTGGCGATGGAGCGCCTGTCACCTCTTGAGCGGGCGGCATTCCTTCTTCACGACGTGTTCGACGTTTCCCTGCCCGAGGTAGCCGTGACCTTGGAACGAGAGCCTGCCGCCGTGCGTCAGCTCGCGTCACGAGCCCGCAAACATGTTCAGGCGGCTCGGCCGAGATTCATTATCAAGGCAGCCGAAGCGGACAGGCTTGCACGCGCCTTCTTCACCGCCGCGCGGGATGGAGACACGGCCCGACTTTCGGAAATCCTGGCGCAGGACGTCCAGATCCATACCGATGGCGGTGGCAAGGTGCTCGCCTTCCGGAATGTCGTACGAGGCATGGAGTTTGCACTTCGTGTTTTCGCCGCGGTGCGTCGCAAGAATGCGCCACCGCCAACGCTGGTTCGCACCGTGATAATCGATGGTTTGCCCGGCTACATCAGTGCCGATCAGGGTCGCGCATTGCAAACAACGGCGCTCGAGATGGAGGACGGTAAGATCGTTGCGATTTACATAGTCAAAAATCCCGACAAACTTGCTCATATTTGGCCCTCAATCTTGGAGGACGACCGTTGACAGACGGGTCTAACTGGTCCCATTTTTGGCCGGTACGGACAACGCCGAGCTGAATGAACGCTCGGCAGCTTTCGCGGACCTACCGCTTCAAACGGAACGACCGGGATTAGGGCGCAAATCTGCCATCACCGGCGCCCCTCACGATGCCGCCCACAGCTTCGCCAAGCGCGTTATCGTCGAGAGCATCGTGAAACTCGGAGCCGCGCTAGACATTCGCGTCGTCGGTAAAGGCATCGAGACCGAGGCGGAACGGGCAATCATGCGGATGCTGGGCTGCTTGGTGGGCCACGGCTATCTCTTTGCCGCGCCGCTGGACGAACTCGGTTCCCGCAGACTGCTGAACGACGGCTGGTTCTGCGTGATTCATGGAGTGCCCGGCGGCTGCTGACGATGCTCGACGGCGATGGCGCCTAGCGTTCGGCCGGCGCATATCGCAATTCTGCGGCCTACGTCCGCTGCACGATCGTGTAAGAGTGAAGGAACACTCCCGCTCGCCGGGAGTCTTAAGTCCCAGAGGGGTCGGAAAAATGCAGGCGCTGGAACCGGATGACGAGGTCTGGCCGATCTACGTTCTCGTCGTTGAGGATGAGCCACTTCTCCGATCTCTCCTAGCTGATGAATTGCGTGATGTGGGTTTCAACGTCGTCGAGGCCGCCAGCGCGGACGAGGCGCTCGCCTATGTGCACGTCAACCGCAACATCGATCTCGTATTCTCCGATATCCAGATGCCAGGCTCGCTGAACGGGATCGGTTTGGCCGCCAGCCTTCGCGCTGCCAATCCGGCGCTCCCGGTCATCCTTACCTCGGGCAACGTCGTGCCCGACACATCAACCGACCTGAGCGCATTTCTCCCGAAACCCTATCGGCTGGCGGAGGCGGTCTCGCTGGTACTCAAGACGCTTGGAGTCGCACCCCGGCCCGAGGAGCAATGATGGACGAAGAAAAGCGCATCGTTCTCGTGGTCGAATCCGATATCCTCATCCGCAGCCCGCTTTCGGAATATCTTCGGGAATGCGGGTATCACGTCCTGGAGGCGAGCGGCGCGACGGAGGCCCGGCAGCATGTCGAAGCCGCCGCGACATCGATAGATGTCATCCTCGCGGATGCGGCTGGCGACGGCGGGTTTGCGCTCGCGAGCTGGGTGCGTGATGCCCACCCGGGTGTCGCGGTGATTCTCGCCGGTTCAGTGGATAAGGCGGCCGAAAAGGCCGGCGATCTTTGCGAACAAGGGCCAGCTATTGCGAAGCCGTACGACCATCAACTGGTACTGGATCGCATCCGCCGGATGCTCGCCTCGCGCGACAGGGCCTGACGCCTGCCTTTGAACGACAGCCTGTCGCAGTTCTGCTAAGGCCTCGCCATCCTTAGACGGCGTCGGCAGGCGTCGTATCCTCAGCCTCAGTCTTGCCGTGCTCCAGCAGTACTGCCGTTCCGGGTGCCGCGTCGAAGATCGTAATGTGCGCTTCCAGTTGCTTGGCGAGCGCCTGGACGATGTTGGTGCCTAAGCCCGGCTTGGCCGCAGTTCGGGTCGGCCGCTTCGGCATGCCGACGCCGTTGTCCACCACCGAGAGTGTCCAGGCGGGGCCATGGCTGTCATAGTCAACCACGATCTTGCCCTGCCGCCCTTCGGGAAAGGCATGCTTCAGCGCATTGATGACCAGTTCGGTCACGATGAGACCGAGGCTGACCGACACTTCGGCGTTGACGCGGCTCTCGTCGCTCTTGACCTCAAGGCTGATCTGGCCAGAATCGTGGATCATCGATGCGCCGATGCTTTCGCACAGCTGAGTCAAATAGGGCTTGAGGCTGACGCGGTCGATCGAGGAGACGGCGAGCTGCCTCTGGATGGCGGCGACCGACATAACGCGGTGATGGGCCTCGTGCAGATGCGTGCGCGCCTCCTCGGACTGCACCCGCTTCGCGCTCTGCATCAATACGCTGGCGATGATCTGCAGGCTGTTGGCGACGCGGTGCTGCAGCTCCTGAAGCAGCGTCCCTTTGTCTCGGATCAGATCCTCGGTCATCTTCTCCGCGATCCGTGCGTCGGTGACGTCGGCAATGGCGAGCAACAGCCGCACCGGTTCGCCCTCGCCGTAATTGAGCTTGTGGGCGTTCAGGACCAGACAGCGCGGCGCGCGGCCCTCCCGCTTCAGGTCGAACTCATAGTTCTTGACTTCGGCGAGGCCAGAGGCGGTCGCCTTCAGCAGGGATTGGAGCTGAGCAACAGCCCATTCGCCCGCGCCGAGCTTGGAGAATTCGCGGCCCGTGATGGTGCCGGCCTCAACGCCGAAGGCATCGCAAAAGGCCTGGCTGGCACCGACCACCGCGCGATTCTCGTCCAGCAGCAACACTGGCGCATGCGATGACGCGACAACGGCCATGGCGAGATTGAGGCTCAGCTCAGGAGTTTCAGGTGCTGCGGCTGACATGTGGAGTCCTTTCGGCCCCCAGGTTCCTCGGAATGAAGTCCCATGTAGAGCGCGCGGCCGTACGCATGAATTTGGCGGACTCGACCTTGCGCGCATTGTAGCACAGGCATGCGCTTACCCTTGCTACTATTCGGACACCGCCGACACCGAAGAATTGCGGCTGGACAGGCGACGGGCATCAACGCCGCAAAACCTGCGTTGCGACCTCGATTCAACGACCGCTTTCGGGATCGACGTCAGTTCTGCCGAACGGCATCTATTGGGGCGCATTCCCGACTGGCAGGTTTCTCCAAACGCGGTCCGGCAACTCCTGGGCCGGAAGCGCTCGGGCGGCTTTGGCCCCGCTCAGTCCTCGTCCTGCCACCGGCGCAAATCCGTCTGGTCATGATAGGCCATGCGATCGGGCGTAGTGATGAATTCCATCGTCGTGCCCCAAGGCATGCGACAGTAGCAGACCTTGTTTCCAGGACCTTTCTCCGTTGCGTAGGGAATAGCGCGCGGCGCGGTGAGAGCTGTACCTCCCGCCTTCTCGAAGCGCTCGACCGATGCGTCGATGTCGTCGGTGTAGAGCGCGAAGTGCGTGATGCCGAAATCACTCGCCCGGATCGGCTGGGCTTGTTCCGGCCCATGCATCTCGAACAGCTCGATGTCCGGCCCGGTCCCGATCTTCACCATAGCCTGACCACGGACGACCGTTCCAGGGAAAGCGCCGACCGCCCGCTCGAATTCCGGGCCCTGCCGCGGCGGATCCTGGGGGCCGAAAGACTGGTAGATCACTTGGCCGCCAAAAGCCTCCACCAGGAACGATTTTGCTGCTTCGATATCGGGCACCGTGATGCCGATATGATTGACGCCGCGAATGACAGGTGCGGTCATGACAGTCTCCTTTGCTGTTGCTCGATCCATTGCGATCGCCGCCGGTGCGATTCGCCCGCGGCCTCGCGATCCGACCGGGCCTCGATTGCCCGGGCGCCGAATTTCAATCGGCCTTGAGGAACTCGATCAGGGCGGCTGCGACTTCAGCCGGCCGTTCGTCCGCGACATAGTGGCTGCACCGTGCGATCGAGCCGCCCGTCACATTGGTGGCGAACTCCTTGAGCATCGGCACCATCTGCGCACCGAAGCGCTGATCCCCACCGAGGCCCAGCACCGGTATCTCGAGCGGTTGCTTCTTGTATTCGAGCGCGACCGCGCGGTCGGCATCCAGGGTGCGGTACCATTCCATGCCGCCGCGGGTGCGGCCAGGGAGCGCCATCGCCCTGGCGTAGATCTCTACGTCTGCCGGATTGAAGGTGCTGTGATCGTAGAACCGCTCAGCCATGAAGGTCGAAATATAGTCATATTCACGGCCATGGATCAGGCGCTCGGGCAGATCCCGGTTCATGTGGAAGCTGAAGTGCCAGAGCCTCGCGGTCGTCGCCTCCCATTTGGTCCAGCCGGGAAGCGGAACGTCGAGGACGGCCAAGTGAGTGACCGCTTCCCGATAGATGGCCGCCTGCGGCAAGGCGACCATTCCGCCGATATCATGTCCGCACACGGCGTAATGTTCATGCCCGAGGGCAGTCATGACTTCGTGGGCGTCGCGCGCCATGGTCGCCTTGTCATAGCCGTCCAGCGGACAGTCGGAAAAGCCCGCGCCCCGCAGATCGATGGCCACCACGCTGAAATGCTCGGCAAGGAGCGGCATCACCTTGTGCCATTCCCACCAGGTTTCCGGCCAGCCGTGAAGTAGCAGGACCGCCGGGCCGGAACCTCCCGTGACGGCGTTGATCTTGATGCCATTCACCGGCACCAACTGCTGGGTAAACCCGTTCAAAGCTGCGATCATCATCGCTTCCAATCCGATGGGGACGTTCAAACAGATGCCTTGACCAGCGCTCAGGGCTGGTCGAAATCCGTGGCGATCGAGATGTCGCGCCAGGCGTCGATATCGCTGCGGAAGGCAGCCAGCTTTCGCTCGGCGATCGCATGCGCGACCGGGCCGAGCGGCAGATGCAGGGGAGCATCATCGGCATCGACCGCCTGCAGGATCACCGCGATGGCCTTGTCGGGGTCCCCCGCCTGATTGCCGTCGTTGGTCTCGCGGTAGTGCTTGCGCGAACTCGCGGCGTATTCCGGCATCTCGTTGGCGGCGATCGTGATCGAACGGCCAAGGAAATCGGTGCGAAACGGGCCAGGCTCGACGATCAGCACGCGAATGCCGAACGGCGCCAGCTCGCCGGCGAGCGCCTCGGAAATCCCTTCCACGGCAAACTTGGCCGCGTTGTAATATCCGCCGCCGCCGCCGCCCGCGATTCCCGCGCCCGACGACATGTTGACGATCGTTCCACCGGAGCGTCGCAGGAAAGGCAGAGCAGCTCTGGTCGTCTCGATCAGACCGAAGACGTTCACCTCGAACATCGGCCGATATTCCTCTGGCGTACCTTCCTCGATGGCGCCGAACAGTCCGTAGCCAGCATTGTTCACGAGCACGTCGAACCCGCCAAAGGTCTCGACCGCCTTTGCGACCGCTGCCTGCGCTGCCGCCGCATCGGTCACGTCGAGCGGCAAGGTGATCATGCGGCCGCCGAAAGGCTCGGCCATTTTCTCGATCGTCGAGACGTCGCGGGCCGTCGCAACCACGCGATCGCCGCGCTGTGCCGCAGCGCGCGCCAGCCGCTGGCCGAAGCCGCTCGAGCAACCCGTAATGAGCCATGTTTTCACAACCTATTCCTCCAAACCGCGTTCAGACGAGGGCTGGAATCTAGGTGTTTAGATTTGTTCTTGAACTGACATATCTGTATTCTCGGCGTTCATTTTTGTGTGGGTGGCCGCGATGGAATGGAGTGACGTCAGGATCTTTCTCGCGGTTGCGCGATCCGGCACGCTTGGCGGCGCGGCCCGTTCGATTCAGACAAGCCATCCGACCGTCGGCAGGCGCCTTCGTGCACTCGAGCAAGCGATCGGTCACACGCTCTTCCAGCGTACAGCGGACGGTCTGGTTCTGACCGAAGAGGGCCATGGGATCATCGCGCTGGCCGAGCAAATGGAAGAAGGCGCGCTGGCCATGGAGCGCCGGCTTGCTGGGCAGGAGCAGAACCTCAAAGGCAGTCTGCGCATTTCGTCAGCGGACTGGTTTGGGGCCTATGTCCTCCCTCCTATCCTGGCGGATTTTTCGAAAGCCTACCCCAATGTCAATGTCGAGATCCTGACCGGCACACGCCTGTTCAACCTTGCGCAGCGCGAGGCCGACATCGCATTCCGCATCGTTCCATTCGACACCGCCGATGTCGTTCAGCGGCGGCTCTTCCGGCTCGAATACGGTGTCTATATCGCCGAGGAGGCCGCTGATCCCAAATATGGCGACGGGGCCGGTTTCCGGCTGATCACCCATGACACCTCCACGGGCCATTTCCCCGATATCGCGTGGCTCACCGAGAGTTTTCCCAACGCGAGAGCGGTCCTGCGATCGAACAACCGCAACGTCCAGGCACGCATGTGCAGGCAGGGCGTCGGCATCGCGGTCCTGCCCCGCTTGGTCGGCGACCAGATCCCGGGTATTCGCAGACTGGAGCCGCCGAAGCCGCCGCCGGCGCGAGACATTTGGATGGGGTACCACCGGGACCTACGGCGTCTTGAACGTCTCCGCGCATTCATCTCGACGGTATCCGACCATCTCGCGAACGCGACCGCATGACGGCGCCGTCAATCCGGTGCGCGGACGTCTTTCGTCCGACCCGACAGCAGCAACCGGAACATGCCACCAGCGGCACCGCTCCAATTCTTCTCGATCGGCGAGACAAGTCGACCGCCGAGTCAGGCCTCCGATCATGGCCCGCGCGCCCAAAAAGAAAGGCCGGCGCGGCGCCGGCCTGAAAGTATTAGGAGAGGATGCCTGAAAGGCAGTTTCTTGTGCAATGCAGCGATAGCGTTCGCAAGTGCAAAAAGCACAAGGAGACTGAACCTCTACCTAAGGGTGATCGACTTGCGTGCGACCAGTCCGTCCCGAGGCAACGCCCACGGCAATCAAGGGTCAACAATTTGGTTTTACGGGATTATTCCGGAACGACCCTCTCGTGAACGTGGCCCATGGACGCCGACGATTCCACGGACGCAAAGGCCAGCTCAATTTCGATCAAGCTTTGACATCACCATCATTCCGCTGATCATCGTTGCGGACGAAGGAGAGGGATTGCCATGTTGAACCGCCGTGAAGCGCTGCTGGCAGGATTGGCTACGAGCTTGCTTGGTACGGAAGCGCGTGCAGCACGGCAGGACGGCACCTGGCCCGCATATCCGGCCGAGGAGATCGACCTCTGGCCCGGCACGCCGCCTGGCGCGCCCGCCGCCCTGCCGGTCGAGCAGGTGATCGAGACCGGGACGGAGGAGCGCCATGGCCGGATGGTCAAGGGCATCGCCCGTCCCCGCATGAAGGTGTTCCGACCTTCCAGGCCGAATGGCGCAGCTCTGCTGGTGACGCCCGGCGGCGGCTACTCGGTGATCATGATCGACGTCGAAGGCTATCAGATCGGGCCCTGGCTCGCCGAACGCGGCTGGACGGTCTTCGTCCTCTATTATCGCCTGCCGGGCGAGGGCTGGTCGAACCGCGCGGATGTGCCGCTGGCCGACGCGCAACGCGCCATGCGACTGATCCGTTCGCGTGCGGCGGTGTATGGCTTCGATCCCGAAAAGGTCGGAGCGATGGGCTTTTCCGCGGGCGGTCACGTCTGCGGCGACCTCGCCACCCGATATGACGTGAAGGTCTATGATCCGATCGACGCCGCCGACCGGCTGAGCGCGCGGCCGGCGATCGCTGCCCCCATCTACGCCGTCCAGTCCATGCATGCCCCGCTCGCCCATGGCGGGTCGCGCGACATGTTGTTGGGGCAGAACCCCACACCCGAGACGCAGCGCGCGCGCAGCCCCGCTCATAACGTCTCCGCCGGCACGCCGCCGGTGTTCATGGCCCATGCCGAGGACGATACGGTGGTGTCGGTCGAGAATAGCATCGAGATGCGTGCCGCTCTGAAGGCGGCGGGCGTCCAGGTGGAGACGCACCTGTTCACTTCTGGCCAACATGGCCTCGGCCTGCCGGGCCCGGCTGGAGAGCCGGCACGGCATTGGAAGGATATGTTCGTCACCTGGGCAAAGGCCCAGGGGCTCGGCTGAGAGTCAGACGGGAATGTCATCCGCAGAGCGCTGCCGCGTGCCTGAATATGTTGTAGCGGAGCGCGCCTGAACCACTGCCTTGTGCGCGAAGCTGCCGATATCGGCGGCACGGCCTCGCGGTTCCGGCCCGGTCTCGGCCGGCATCGTCGCGACGCCGCCCAAGGTCTCGGCAGGCTCGCCGACCGTGCAGAGGCCCGACCGCGCCAGCAACCCGCCCGGCACGACCGGCATCATGCCGGCCCCGCATGTCGCATCCTCCCCCTTGCGTCACCCTCCCGACATGCGTCGCGCTCATACCATATCATGACGCGCGAGAACGCTCGGCACCGCGCTCGGGCGGCGAGGACGGCATGACAGAGGCCGCGCGCCGGCGCCCAGCGGGCGGCGGTGCGCGGCGAAATTTCGGAGCCCAGGCGGGCGGCGGCCAGGCCGCCACCCGCCCTTCGATTCAGGCAACCAGCCGGTCGAGATCGCGCTCGGATGCGTCCTCGCCCGCCTGTGCGGCGGGCTCCCGCTCTGTCTCCGTCGGGCCTCCGGCGCCGGTCGGCGCCAGCCCCTCGGACGCGGGCGCTCCGCCATCGCCATCGACCCCGCCCACGACCGGCTGGGGCGCGAACGACGCGGCGACCCGCTCCCAGTTGCGCACCGCATTGGCGCCGCCGCGCGCAGTATAATGGGCAGGCGGGAACGCCAGCCATCGCGGCGCCCAGTCCTTAGCCTTGGTCCGGCCATTGGCGCCCGACAGGCAATCGCGCAGCAGGGCGCGCAGCACCGCGATCTTCTCTCCCGCATTGGCCTTGGCGACCTCCGCGCCGGCAACCTCGCCGATCATTTCGACCAGCACCTCGCGGTCCTTGAGCAGGTCGAGCAGGCAGTCGTCGGGCATGAAATGCGCCGCCGAACCCAGGCCGAGATGATGCCCAGCCGCCTCGACCACCGCGCTTCCCGACGCCATGCTCTCGGCCATCACCACCGCGAGGATCACGAGGATTTCGGCATCGTCGAGCACCAGCAGCCGCACGAAGATCGCGGCGGTGCCGCCCTCGCCCGCTCCGGCTATCGCGCCTTCGCCGTCCTCGAAGCCGAGCACGACGCGCGCCGCCCGTTGCCGCAAGGCGAACACGCCCGCCGCCTCGCTCGCTGCGACGCTGGCGCCAATCGCGTCGCTCGCGGCATGCACCGGATCGGCGCTTACCCGGAACAGATACGAGCCCGAGATCGCATGGGCGAGCAGCAGGCGCAGCGCGACGGCGGGCCGGTCGATCAAAGCGGCACGCACCGCCGCATGGCGGTGCAGGTCGACATAATTGCCGAGCGCGATGGTGAGTTCGGGGCGCGTGGGCCGCTCGCCCGTTCCCGTTTCCTCGCCCTTGGCGCGCTTGCGGGCTTCCTTGCCGGTCAGATAGCCCTCGTGGAACACGACCTCGCCGCGCGGGCTGAGCGCGATATAGACCCGCCCGCCCTTGCGCTTGGGGGTGCGCTGATGTTCGTAGCTGTTGAAGTGCTGGCCGGGCTCGAGCACGACCACCTCGCCCCAGCCATCGGCGAGATAGGCCTGCCGCTTCTCCTCGACCGCTACGCGCTGCGCCTCCCAGAACTGGCCGCTATCGGCGAAATAGCCCTGGCCCCCGAACAGGTCGGCGACAATGGTGCCGCGATAGCCGGCAAGGTCGAACAGCGCATGCTCGGTCGAGATCGACTGGCCGCCGAACAGCCATTGGCGCAGCTGGAGGCCGGTCGGTGCGTGGCACGCGGGGTCGGCGAGGATCGCCAGCCATTCGCGCTGCTGCGCCTTGGTCGCCATGGTCAGGAACCGGACGCTCGCCACGTCGATCTTCTCGGCGCGGTACAGGTCGCGGATGCGCGGCATGAGGTTGCCGAGCGCGAGGATCTGGGCGACCTGCCGTTCCGAAAACTCGAAGGTCGCGGCCAGTGCGTCGGGGGTCCGGCCCTCGCGGACCAGCTTGGTGAAGCTCGCCCAAAGCTCGGCCTCGTGCGGATTCTCGCGCGCGAAATTCTCGATGAGCGAGGCCTCCAGCGCGGCGGCATCGTCGCCCGGCGCGATCACGGCGCAAGGTAGTTCGCACGGCGCGCCCGTCTCTTCGGCGAGGGTCCTCGCGGCAAAATAGCGGCGGCGCCCCGCGACGATCTCGAAGAGGTCGGGCGCCTCCGCATCGGGCGCCTCCGCCAAGGGCCGCACGATCAGCGGGACGAGCACGCCGCGCGCGCGCACCGAAGGCAAGATATCGGCGATGTCGGGCGGCTTCTTGCCCTCACGCATGTTGACGGCGGCAATGCGGAGCTTGCCGAGCGGGATATGAGTCAGTTCCATGGGTCCATCCTTCCGTGGTGGACCGGCCCCGTCGCCAGTTCCGGGAGACGGAGCCGGATGTGCACGCCGAAACGGGCGCGCGCGTCAACCGCCTCGTGGCGGAAGCTCGGGATCGTCTCGGCGGCGCTGGCGAAGCGCAGCGGCGGCGCGTTCCAGCGCCTGCGGGCTTTCGGTGATGCTGCCGCTCTGGCGGGCGGCCTCGGCATAGACCGAGAGTGGGAACCCACCCTCGAAATGACGGTCGCGCTCGATGCCCAGCCCGAAAGGCAAGCGAACCGCGCCGATTTCATGCAGGCTGAAACTGCCCAGCTCGGGAGAGCCGAACCCCAGATCGGCCAAGCCGAACAAGGTATCGCCGTCCATGTCCATCTCGGTCGCCAGCCAGGTCGCAGGTCCCAGCGGGTTGAACAATTTGAGCAGCGGCACCGGATCGGCGGGCCGCTCGGCACCATTGGCGAGCAGCGCGGCGTGAAGCGCATCGGGCAGGACGATCATGCCGCAAACTCCACCGGTGTCGGCGCCCTGGCGGCTTCGATGGCCTGTCCGTCCGACCTGGCCCTGTCACGATCCCCTCTGCCTCTGGTCGCCATCGTCCGCCTCCCTGTCCTCAAAGCACACCGCACCCCGGAAGCGGGGTGGGCGGCGACAGCGACCAGAGAGGCCCGCTCTAGGCGGACGGAGGCACCCGAAGGGCCGGAACGAAGTGGAGGACCGGCGCGCAGCGCCGGTTGCCGCCGCCCGCGGCGGGCCTAGACGGGAGCGCCGACCATCCCGCTTCCGGGAGCGACACGAACAACGCCGCCGCGCCGGCGGCGCCCGCATCTCCCCGGCGGCGCAGCCGCCCAACAAAGGCGGGCCCACCGGCAGAGCGGGCGGATCAGCGGCGTCGAACCGGGCTTCGAGCGACGGACGGGCGCCAGGTCGTCCGCGCCGAAACCGGGCGCGCCGCCCGTCCGCGTCGCCGGAGTGCCGCGGGGCCGCGATCAAGCGCCGCACCCTGTCCGGTGCGCAGCACCGGCAGTGTGCGTCCTCAGCCCCGCTCCGCTTCTTGCCGGGCGTTGCGGGGCTCGGCCCCGCTGAAGGGATAGGCCGAAACCGCAGGATTCGGCGTCAGGGGAAGGCCTTCCCCTCTTCGAATTACTCGACCAAGGATCGGCCCACCGGGAAGATCAGAATACCCATCTGAAAGTGAGACCGGCTGCTAGCCCGCTCGTCATTCCGCCCATCCGAATATCTAGAGATAATCGATCGATGTCCGGGCCCTCGCGAACGATCATGTAGGCGCGTCTGGAACGCCCAGCCGCTCGTCGAGCCAGTGCGTGAATCTGGCCCAGCCGCTCTTGAGGAGATCGTCGCTCGCCAGGATCTTGAGCTCGGCGTCGCGCATCCGCGCAATCTCCGATCTCAGACCTGCTCCAGCCAGGGTGAGGCGGCGAATATGCTCACGATCGACTTCCCGTCGATTTCCTGGAAATTGCCGCCGGTCAGTAGAGTCCGAAGGCGATGTATGCGGATGAGGTTGCCGTCATCGGACGGGCGCTCCGAAGGACCGATCGACGAAGACCCGGACACGGGCATCAGCGTGCTGCGCATCGCGATCAAACAAAGCGATCGCTAGGAATAAGGCCGGCATCCCGTTCGACAATGCGGCGAGCAGCAGCCCTCGCAGCGACAAGCTCCGACGGATTGACAATCCGCTAGCTGTCTAGCATTTTAGCTAGATGGCTAGCAGAATAATCGAAGATCATCATGGGGCAGCTGGAGCATGGGCGAAGCGCTGTTATTTCGCGGCGCGCGCGGCGATGGAAGCCATGCTGCGGCCATCCGGGCTGGGATCGACGCAGTGGTATATTCTCCACCAGCTCGTCCATCATGGTCCCACCATGCAGCGCGATCTGGGGCGGCTTCTCCAGATCGAGCGCTCAACGCTGACGGTCATTGTCAGGGCACTTGTTCGCAAGGGATGGGTTGAGCAGGTTATCGACGAGGCGGACCAGCGTCGCAAGTTGTTGCGCATGACGGTTACCGGCATGGAGCTGTGGGACACCCTTCCGGAGCTTTCCACAGTCATTAATGAGACTGCCTTTGGCGGTGTCAGCGACGCCGATATCGAAGCCGCCGTACGTGTGCTGCGTCTCGCAACGGAACGGCTGGACGCCTTCACAAAGGGGGAACGCATCCCATGACTATCCTGATCACCGGTTCCACCGGGCTTGTAGGCTCGCGTCTTCTTCAGCGCCTTCTCGAAGCAGGTTATGATTGCCGGGCGATGGTTCGTGGCGGAAGACCGAAGCCCGCCGGCGCGCATGCGGTAGAAGGCGACCTGTTCGATACCGAGTCGCTTGCCCGGGCGGTAGAGGGCGTGACCGCGATCATCCACCTGGCTGCGGTGTTTCGCACAGGGGACGAGGCGCTGATCTGGAAGAGTAACTTCGATGGCGCGCGTAACCTGATGGCGGCGGCTAGCGCCCATGCGCCGCACGCCAGGTTCATTCTCGCCAGCACCAGCAACGTCTATGACAAGAGCCAGGCGCGACCAGGGTGCGAGAGCGATGCCGTCGCCCCGACACAGGCTTATCCGGCGAGCAAGGTGGCCGCAGAACGGGCGTTATGCGAAAGCGGACTGACCTGGACGGTGGTGCGGTTCCCGTTCGTCTACGGCGATGGCGATGGGCATCTCGAAGAGCTGCCCGCGCATCTACTGTCCGCGAATTGGCATCCCGCGATGCGGATGAGCACGATCCACCATCGCGATATCGCAACGGCGATGGCGCTGGCTCTCGACGGTAAATTCGACGGACATGTCGTCAACATTGCGGACGACGTCCCCGCATCGATGCTCGACCTGATTGCACTCAGCCGGGGCGAGATGACGGCATCAGCCCGGCCGCTGGCCGAGCCCTGGGCCATGCAGGTCGATACCGCGCTCGCGCGCAGTCTCGGTTTCCGGCCGACGGTCCGGACCGTCTTCCACGCGGCTGAGCAGCAGTTGCTCTGACGGCCTGCAAGCGAGCAAGCCTCAGCTGGTCGGAACCTGCTTGGACTTCCCCAGACCCGCTGACGGCGCCTTCCCTAGGCCGTCGGAAAGCTAAAGAACGCCGCGCTGCCAGGCCCTATCCAGGAACCGTCCAGGCAATTTAACGGCTGATCTAAGGTGCCGCGCTGGGCGGGAGCGAACGGCAAGAAGTAGGTCGATAGCTGCCACGCCGCCGCGATCGAGGCCATGGCAGCTATCACTTTCAGCCTTCCCCAAACCAGCCAGGCAGGAAACCACCCAATAGCTGGCCGTTCATCGGTGAGACGGCCGATCCGGAAGCCGACAGGCGGCAAACGCCCCAATGTCGGACGTTCAGTCCGAATGTCACTGCTCTCGAGCTCACAATCCTGCGGTCCAACCCACCGCTAGTTTCCAGGTGAAATCGTCGCATGCGATATCAGAAGGGAATGCGCTCAGGATCTAGCGAGGCAACTGCGATTTGGCACTGTTACCCAGCATGTTTCGATAGCAACCCGGCGGATCGGTCTCACACCGACCAAGGCCTGCGCGATATGAGAAATGGGTTGAGCAATATGGACAGGGGATATCTCGTGCACCTTTGATGTTCAGATAGACGTGCGGATGATCGTTCGGCGGCGATGCGCCGACGCAGGAAAAAGCGAGCGCACCGATCCAAATTGTGCTCGCGCCGACATCATTCAGATATTCTGGAACGTCGCGCGAATCTTCGGAATGGGCAGGTCCTGCCGTTAACTTCGGTGCGCGCACGCCCTCATGACTCCATGCATCGATGGCATCGTGAAGCTCCCGCCGCCGCGTTCTTGTCCACCTGAACGGATCTCTGCGAAAGGCTCTGGTTGCAAACTCAACTGCCGTATGGGTCCAATCGGACGCGCGGAATGTTTGAACTGTCATCGGGCCGCTCCATTGCGGCAAGCGAGAGTGCCGGATCTCTCGGTAACCTGTCGCTTGCAGTTTCGAAGCGCGGGATGCCTTCATGCCACCGATCCGGGTTGTCCGAGATCAATTCGCCATTCCCGGCAGCCTGCAGGGAACACCTAATGGCCGGCGAATAACCTGGTCCGGTCGTTTGCGGACATCGGGCGCGGTTTCTGCCCCGCTCCGCCGTCAAGGCCCATCCTCATGCCGTTCACTTCGAGGATATAGTTCCCCCGTCGTCGTCCCATCGACCTGCGTCGTCGGCGGGCACGGGCCTAAACCGTAGCTTGAGCGGATTGTGGTGGGGGAAGGTGCTTCCTTCCAACAGGCGGCCATACTCTCTGGCCAAACCTTCATGGGCTATCCGCGCTGACGCAGACTTCGCCACCGACGCGTTGTAAAGGGAGATCTGCTCCCGACGAAGAATATAGTTGATGTCCATGCGCGGTGTCCCACGAAGCGGGAGCACGAGGTCTCTCAGTCGCGCGGGTGCTCAGGCAAGGCGCGCGATAACGCCAATATGGGGAGTGGCTCGCAGGTTTGTAAGAGATGCTTGCTGCTGCAAAGGCAGGTAAGGAGCGACCTCCTTTGAAATCATCTTGATCGGTTGCTCGAGGCGTGCGGCGAGGATCCGGTGTTTGCTGTCATCGCGTGCCTGGAAGCTGGCATCGGATAGCGCAAACCGGGTCGTTAGCGGTCATTCGCGGCCGGCGACGCCTACGGACAGCTATTGCAATTCCCGCTCTCAAAAAGCTGTCGGTCTGAAAGCCACCCACTAGAGGCCGCTCAGCGGTGAGACGGCCGATCCAAAAGCGGTCAGGCTGCAAACGGCCCAACAGCAGCTTGGCAGCTCTTGGAGCAACTCGCCGGTCGGGAATGTGCCTCAATTTCGGACGTTCAGACTGCTTGGTGCCAATCAAACGAGGCCTGCGGGAACACGTCATTCCTCGCGGGGAAAAGGTGACCGGCCGAACGGGCTGTTGTCCTTCTGAGCTGGCGGTGCCGCACGAACTTCCGCGACCTCTTTCTGCAGCTCATCCAGATGAGGAAGGGGCACTGGAGAGGCGACAAACACCAATTCTCGATCGACACTTTCCCAGGCGACCAGCGGCACGATCTCCGCCTTCCCCGGCAGAAAACTCAAAAATGGCCCGCGCTCGATGTCCCCGGCATAGCCGAGATTCTGTTGAGCCCACTTCCGCCCTTCGAAAAGGAGACGATCGGTTTCGATCCGCCAGGCCTTTTTCCTCTGGTTGTGCCGGATAGAACTCATTCCTTCGTCGGGGAAATGCCCGTCCGCGCGAACTTTAGCGAGGTTCTTCCAGCCAAACCAAAGATCGATTGGCGGAATGACGTACACGAACAATCCGTTCTTTGCCTTCGCCTGCTCTTCAACTTCTATGGGCATGGTCCCCTCCAGTCGGCGCTTCTTGGAGTGAAAGGCAGGATAGGGTTTGGTTCAGCAAGATGTAAGCGAATTCACCAAAGGTGACCGGCCCGACAAAGCCGCCTGTCGAGCGTCCCTCAAGGCCTGCATAGAGATAGTTGAGGATGCAGTTGCAGGATAGCATGCCCTCGGCGCTTCTGCCGTTCGCTGCTTCAGCATAAGTTGAGGCATAATCGGCGACGGGGCTTGCCTGGCGATAGGTCACGCCTGGCACGACTGGCGCGTAAAAATGAACCTTGCCATTATCTGCATCGACCGTTTGGAACGAGACATTGATCATCGCTCCGGCATAGTCGGCGACAAGTGGCAGCCTGGTATCGAGCCCCTGTTCGACGATATGGCAGGCCAGATTGGCGGGAGTTCCATCGATCAGGCAGTCCGCTATCTCGAAGCCGCCGTCAGCGAAACTGAACTCGCTCCCCTCGCCGGCGGTGAACAGATTGACGATGTTGAGATCGGCTTCGATCGTGTCGGGGAGCGCGATCCACAGCGCCGCCAGACCATCTTCGGAAATTGTGCCGGTCACACCATCAAATACCTTAGCGCTATCTATGCCGACGCGATCCAGATGAACGCCGGCGACCCAGCCGAAAACCGGTTGGTTGTAGAGACCGGAAAGGCGGGGTCCCTCGGCGGCGTAGCGCTGCAGCGTGGCGCTGAAAGCGGGCACCACGACGCAGGTAATGCCGTGCTCGTAGCGACGCTCGATCAGCCCGGCGAGTTCATCGCCCGATAGGATGGCGGTGCGAACCGCCGCAGCTTCGTCAAAATGGGTGCAAAACAACCGATCCTCTCGTGAAGCTCCGCCGTCCTCAAGGATGAAATAGACCGTCGTGGCACCGGTCCATTTCCCGCGCGGCAACCGGCGTAGCAGGCTTTCTGGGCCTGATATGAAGAGCGTGGCGCCGGAGGTGATTAGAGCCTCGGTCGCCTCGACGGTGAGAAACGCATTCTTCATGGATCAGGCACCCGTAATTGCGGCAAGGTCGCGAAGCGCAAATTTGTTGTTAAGGAAGAAGCTGTGCAACTCCGCGACAGCATCCGGTAGGCTCGTCTCCCGATTTCTTACGGATATCCGTAGTCGGGTGATGAGCAACCGGGTGGCCAGGGTCCTTATGTCCGGGTTGGAGATGCCCGAGATTATGCGCCCCCAGAGGATATTGTCGGCGAGAGGTATGTCCACTTCACGCTCCACAATGGTCGGCTCGCCACTTACCCCGACCGCAGACCGCGACTATCTGAATGTGCGCGGGAGTAGCGAGCCGTATTCCGCTACGTTTCCGTCACGAGGCTACCCGATCATGATTCTGAGCATGACTGGCTACCGCTCGGTGGTGAGTTGGGCGTGGACGCGCATACAGTCCACGCATTGCCGACGACGCAGAGGCTTCCGCAGCATGGGTAGACCCCGCCTTCGGAGTTCCGATCTCGAACCTGCCGGCCTGTTCCGCAAGGAGGACCACTTGTCCGCTCAGGTTGCGGGCGGCTGCCGAGGTTTGCTCGACCATGGCGGCATTCTGCTGCGTAGCCTGGTCCATTTCGCCAATGGCGACATTGATCTGCGTGATGGCAGCCGACTGCGCCTGGTTGTCGTTCGCCATGCAGCCCAACAGGTCATGCACCTCTTCGACATTCTGGGAAATATCGACCAGCGCGGTATCGACCTTCTGGACCATGTCGACCGCGGCCAGGATATCGGTCTGAGTCGCTGTCAGTTGCTCGCGGGCGCGGCCCGCTTCTTCTTCCGCGCGCATGGCGAGCGCTGAGACAAGATCGGCAACCACGGCGAAGCCCCGCCCGGCCTCGCCGGCGCGGCCCGCTTCGACGGCGGCGTTCATGGCGAGCACGCGGGTCTGGAACGCGATCTTGTCGAGGCCTTCGATCACGCTGTCGATACCCTTTGCGCTCTCGCTGACCCGGTTCATTGCCTGTACGGCTTCGTCTGCGGTGCTGCGCCCAGTTGACACCGTCGCGATCGCATCATCGGCGCGGACCAGCGTCCGGGCTGCCGCACCGGCGCTTTCCTTGAGGCGTTCGTCCATCTGCGTCACGGACGCCGAGGTTTCCTGCAGGCTGGCGGCATTTGCCTCGGTCCGCCGCGCCAGGTCTTCCGAGGCCTGCGCGATCTCGCCGGAGCCGGTCCGGATCGTCTGCGCGTTCTCGAGCACCGTTCCGATCAGCGAGCGCATGCTCCCGAGCGCGGAATTGAAGTTGGTCTTGAGGCTGGCATAGGCCGCAGGGAAGTCCGCGACGATCTCACCCGTCAGATTGCCGGTGCTGAGCCGTGCCAGGCTTTCCCCGACGATTTCGACGATCTGCGCCTGCTCCTGGGCGTCGCGCATCTGCTTCTCGGCGGTGTCACGAAAGGTGAACATGGCGCGCGTCATCCGCCCGACACAGTCTTCATGGTTCGTATAGGCGATGGGGCTGGTCAGGTCGCCTGCGGCAAGCCCCTCCATGCGAACCACCGTGTTCACATAGGGATCGCAGATCGCTTTGCGGTAGCTCGCCGACATCGTCGCGGCAACCAGCGCAGCGCCGACGCCAAGACCAGCCATGACGAAGTCGCCTCGCGCCAGCGCTGCCAATCCGAGGAAGGCGATGAGCGCGACGAGCGATCCGAATGCGACCAGCGTCTTCTGTCTGATCGGGGCCTTTTCGCGAAACCAGAGCATGGGTGCCTCTCACTATTGTTTGTGTGGATGCTGCCCCCCTCTCGCGTCGGCGCGCTGCAGCTCTTCAGTTTATAGGGGGCGAATTCGAATTGTTTCCAGTTTGTGTCAGAAAATCTCGTCGGCGTCCTCGCGCCATCCCACGCGACGTGCCGCTGCCGGCAATACCGCCAGGTTCTGGGCGTCGCTCGAGACGAAGCGCGTGAGCTTGCGGTTCAGGGTCTCGGTGGTGAACGGCTTCAACAGATAGTCCGTGGCGCCCGCGCTCTTGGCGTTGATGACTTCGCCGAAATCGCGCTCGGCGGTGATCATCAGGAAAGGTATTTTGGCCAGAGCAGAGTCGAGGCGAACGGCGAGGAGCAACTCGAAGCCGCTGACCGGCTCCATCCACCAATCGGAGATGACGAGATCGTAGCGACGGCGACGCAGCATCTCGAGCGCTTCGTTGCCGTCGCCTGCCTGATCGACCTGGGCTATGCCGAATTCGTGGATCATGCCGACGACGATACGGCGTATCATTCGCGAGTCGTCTACGACCAGCAAGCGAGCATCATGTGTGTCGAGCATTCAAGCCTCCCTTGCCCTTATACAATCATGGCAATGTGAAGGTCGGTAGCCAGAGATAGTGCGGATCGCATTTATCCGGAGGGGAAGCACAACTGGTATTGAATAGATCAATACTTATCATATCTAACATCTGTTAGCGATATCTCTTTCCGCACGGAGAAGCCCCAATCACCGCTCCACAAGGATCGGGGCCATTTGAAAGCAGCCTCTTGGCGGCGGTGGCTATCAAGCTGAGCCGCGGGATGCGGTTATCCGGCGGCCCGGGGGGCAGCGGGATCGATCGCCACTTGTCGGGGATTTGACTTGACGGGCGATGCCAGCGCTTGAGGCTGTCGGTGCGGACAGGCGAGGACTGTGAGCCCCTGTGGCGAAACAGCAACGCCGCAGCTCAACCTGATCGCAGGTGGATATTCCGATTCAGACTCGTGACGCGGGCTGTGATTGTCGGGGCGCCGCAATGCCGGCCGCAATAGGCATCCGGTCACCATCGGTCAGCAGGTGGAGCAATTCCCGCTGCAGAATTGGTTTGGCCAGCACTGTCCCGTAGCCGCATGCGCGAGCTGCATGTTCGAATTCGACGGAATGGGTCGCCGTCATCAGCGCTGCCCGCCCGAACCAGCCGCGCTCGCGCAACGCGGCAAGGGCCTCGATCGCAGTACCGTCGGACACCGAATCGCCTGCAATGAGCCATTCCGCCTGGGTAATCATGGGATCGGCAATGAGAGATGCGATACGATCGTAGCCGCGCACTTCGAAGTCACTGATTTTCAAGAGCATCGCCAGGGAACGGCGCACAGCTTCATCGTTCTCGAGCAGCAATATGCGGCGATGCGGAGGAGATGCAGTGGGCATGAAAAGGCCATGCCGGAAATTCGCGTCGTCGTCCTTCCGGAAACCTCCGAGGTTCGGCGCATCTATGTCGCTTCGGTATCGTCTTCGATACCCGCTGCGAAGGCCACGCGCAAAGCGTCGGAAAGACTGCGGGCGTCGAGCTTGCTCATCAGGTTGGCGCGGTGCAGTTCCACCGTGCGCGGAGAAATGCCCAGGTCATAGGCGATTGTCTTGTTGGGGAGGCCGCGCACCAAGCCGCGCAGCACGGCGAGTTCGCGTGGGGTGAGCGCGATCAGGCGCGCTCGCGCCGCTTCCTGCGGCGAGGAACGGGATGCCGACGGATCCAGGCGGTGGAAGGCGGCATCGATGCCTGCGAGCAGCACGGCTTTTTCGAATGGTTTTTCGATGAAATCGACCGCGCCGTTCCGCATCGCGGCCACCGCGGTAGTGATGTCGCCATGACCCGTCATCACGATAACCGGCATCGTTATCCGGCGCTCCTTCAGCGATCGCTGCACAGCAAGGCCATCCATCTCGGGCATGCGTACATCAAGCAGGACGCAACCTGCTTCGATCTCATGCACCCTGCTCAGGAACTCGACGCCGGTCTCATAGGTCTCCACCTCGAAACCCTCGGTGCGCAGCAGGAAGCGGATGCCGCGCCGCACCGAATCCTCGTCGTCGACGAGATGGACGACGCGTCCATTCTTCATTCGAGTTCAGCCCTCGCTTCCATCAAGGTGAAATGAAAGATGGTGCCGCCGCCCTGACGAGCCTCGACCCAGATGCGGCCGCCATGCGCTTCGACGATGGTGCGGCAGATGGATAGCCCCAGTCCCATTCCGCGATCCTTGGTGCTGGTGAACGCCTGGAAGAGTTGCGGCATCACTTCACGCGCAATCCCGGTGCCGCTATCCGCGACCGAGACCCGGACCATGCCCTTCGGCGCGGCATGGGTTGTGATGGATAACTCGCGTATATCGCTCTCCGCCATCGCTTCGATCGCGTTGCGGATCAGGTTGACCAGCACCTGCTGGATCTGGATGCGATCGACCAGGACACTGTCGGCGCGTTCGTCGATGGCGAAGGATGCGCTCACGCCGCGCTCCTTCGCCCCGATCAGCGCGAGGCGGCTGGCCTCGTCGATCAGCTTGGGCAGGTTCTCGACATGCTTTTCCACGTCGCCGCGCGCGACGAAGTCGCGGAGGCGGCGGACTATGGATCCGGCGCGCAGCGCTTCCTTCGAGGATTCATCTACCGCCTCTCGCAGCATATCCTTGTACTGCGCTGCGTCTCGATCGATCAATGCCCGACTGGCCTCGAGATAGTTGGCGATCGCGGTCAGAGGCTGGTTGAGTTCATGCGCGAGGGTCGATGCCATGGTGCCCATCGCCGACAAGCGCGAGACGTGGATCAACTCGGACTGGAGTTCTTCCAACCTGAGTTCGGCACGCTGCTTTTCCGTCAGGTCGCGGATGAAGCCGGTGAAGATGCGATGGCCTTCGGACCGGGCCTCGCCGACCGCTAGCTCCATCGGAAAATCGGTGCCGTCGCGTCGCTGCCCTACAACGATGCGCCCATTGCCGATGACCCGGCGTTCGCCCGTCGTCCTGTAGCGCTCCAGATAGCTGTCATGCCGCGACTGATCGGGCTGCGGCATCAGCATCTTGACATTGCGGCCGATGACTTCGCTTTCAGTGTAGCCGAACAGCCGCTCGGCGGCGGCGCTGAACGACAGGATGGTGCCGACTTGGTCGATCACGATCATCGCATCGGGCACGGTGGCAAGGATGGAGCGCAGATGTAGCGCGCTGCGTTGCAGGGCCTGCTCGGCATCCTTGCGTTCAGCGGCCTCGGCGGCCCTGTGCTCGGAAATATCGTGGAAGACCTCTCCAAAGCCCAACAAAGCGCCGTCTTCGCCGCGCAGCGCGGTAAGCGACACATCGGCGAGGAATTCCGAGCCGTCGCTGCGGGCGCGGTGCACTTCCTCGCGCCGACCACCGCTTTGCGCCGCTTCAGCAAGATCGCGCGCGGGCTTGCCGGTTTCGCGATCTTCCTTGCTGTAGAGAAAGGCCCGGTCCCGACCCAGCGCAGCGCCTCTCGGCAGGCCGGTCAGCAGTTCCGCGCCGCTGTTCCACCCCGTCACCCGGCCACTCGCGTCGAACAGGATCAATGCCCGGTCTGCGACCTTCTCCACAAATGCCGCTAGCAAATCTGCAGGAGCCCGGCGGTCAACCGTGGTGGCGCCGGTGGGTGAAATAGGCGGCATTATAACAGATTACCGAATTGCAAATTCGCAGTCACGTCTCAAATGGTTATCTTTGACGTCCAAAAGATCGAAAATAGATGTATCCGAAAATTTCCCTTACCGGCTCGCCAGTTAACTACCTCCCTTGCAAGCGTTCACAGAGAAGGCAATTCATAAGCAGTCGAGGTCATCACCATACTCTACAAAGATCTTCTTGGGGGCGCCAGCGACCGCATCTCCGCCTACGGTGCCAATAACCAGCAAAGGAGAAGGTGCATCGCGGTGAGATAAGTAGCTCACGGGCGCCGTTTGATGGCAGCTTTTCGGCTAGCGAAAGGCAAATCTGCTATTCTGCTTTCCACCCAATAGCCGCCGTTTGCGTTGAGCCAACGGAAACGGGCCGCTGAATGTCCGAGATTGGGTGGTTTGCAGACGGGCCGCTTTTGGGCATGCTGCCGAACAAGCTGACGCACAACTGCGCGGAGGGTGGGTGAAAACGCTTATCGGGATTGTCGCCGCCTTGGCCGGAGCTACGGGCAGCAAAGCGGCACATTCGCAATCCTTCATATTCACCTGCGTGGGAACTGGTAGCTCACAGGGCAACGAGGGCGTTCGAAAGATCCGTGAGACCAGGTACCGCGTCGAAGGTGAAGGTCCGCAGGTCTCCATTCGCAATGGAGACAATGAATTCTGCATTCAAGGAGCCACCTGTGCGGTCGCAGTTGGCAGTGAGTTTGTGCAGGTTCAGGTTCGAAGCGTTCCTCACCATGACCCGGGTTACTCGGCCACCTTCCACATCGATCGAAAGAGCCTGATCTTCAAAGCTTCCGGAGGTGGTCTCGATGGCGGTTGGTCGATAACCGGAAAATGCAAACCCAGCCGCCCTTGATCAACTAAGAGGCGCCTCCTTTCCGGCGCTGATCCGAGCAGCGCAATGGCAGGCTTTGGGGTGAAAGCGGAACGGCCGGCTTTGGAAAGCGCCGCCGGAGAGCGCCGCGGCGCTCACGGCGACGCACCGAGTTTCATCTGTCGAACGATAGCGTCGTGATCGCCGACCACGGGATAACAATGATGTGGAAATCCCCGTCAGCAGGTTCGGCTGAAATACCGAACTCATCAGCTGCCTTGACGATTAAGTTCAGACATTCGGACTGGCCGACGAGTTGGACCACGGCTTTCGCAGCTCCGGCCTTGCGCACGATAGCCTGTTGCGCCGCCACTAGCATCGAGTTCACCCTCCTTCTTCAAGTAGAGCTATGCAGTCTCTGCGACGCGGATATATGGTAAGCGGTGGCCCTGCTCGCAACTTCACCTCGCGGTGGCAGCGATCTCGCGCACGCGCCTGATCAAGGCTTCTCGCGGTTGCCGGCCGTGAGCCAGGCGATGATCTGATACGCGTGCCGGCGGAGGCAATTGGGCTCCTGGATCAGCAGCGTGCACGCACCATGCGGATCTCGCTCAGCCAAGGAGGCGAGCTCGTGCAGGTCGCCTCGATAGTCGCGCAGGATCCGGATCGCCGCCAAGCCCATCCCGGCTGCCTCTTCCGCCTGGATCTCCAACGCCCGCTGATAGATGACGTTCGCCCGGCTGGCGCTAACGTGCAGCGCGTCGCCGATCGCCTGGAATGTTGCGCCCTCCTCGCGCATGCGCAGAGCCGTCTGGTGCCGTTCCCTCATGTGAGGGCGATAGCATCCGCTGTACCGATGTCACCAGCGCTGGCGATGAGCGCCTGCAGGGCAACGCTGCCGCCACGTCGACAGCCAAGCGGCGCCAATGACGATTTCGTGCCGGACCCAGATCCCGGGATGTGGGGCGCGTGATCCGGGCCCGAACCCATAGACGGCAGCTTTTGAGGCGAGCGTCCGAGATTGGGTGGTTAGCTGCCGTTGCATTTTTCGGCAGCTGCGGTGAGATGCTAGGCCAGCATGACGGAGACCATAGGGCTAGCCACCTCGCGAGATTGCAGGCGGCTGCCATGGGAAACAGAGATCTGAGGCGGTCCGAATACCATCCGGTCACAGTCAGCGCGCTCCCGTCGTTGTCTCTTACGCTTTGGGCTCGTGCGGCAGCGATGTCGGCGATCTCGCTTGCACCGGGAAATTGAGCGTCGATATCTTCACGAGGAGGACCGCGCGGGCCAGAGCCTCCTGCGTGAATGGTTTGGCGAGCACATGAATATCCTTGAGTGCATCGCGATCGATATCAGCGAATCCGCTAACGAGCAGCACGGGCATCTCGGGCCGCTCCTCCCGGATCATTTCGACCAGCTCCAGGCCGGTCATCCCGGGCATCAGCTGATCCGCGACGACAATATCGACGGCACTGCATTGCAGTTCGGCCAGTGCTGCACTTCCGGAAGCAGTCGGGATCACCATCGCACCAAGGTCCTCGAGCATCGCTGCCGTGTTGGCGAGTACGAGCGGATCGTCATCAACCACCAAGATGGTCATGGGCGGCAAGGTTGCTTCGGCGTCCTCGCGACGCACCGGTTCTGCCTTTTGCCTTGCCGTTCGCTCGGCGGTCGGAAGGTAGAGAGTGGCACAGGTGCCCTGGCCGATCGCGCTGCGCAGCACAAGGCTGCCGCCCGACTGGGCGGCAAGGCCCTGTACCATGGACAAGCCAAGGCCGGTGCCCTTGCCCACGCCTTTGGTCGTGAAAAACGGATCCGTCGCGCGGGCTAGGGTTTCCGGGTCCATGCCCTCGCCGGTGTCGGTCAGGATCAGGCAAACATAGAGCCCTGCTGGCAGGTTGGCGATTTCGCCTTCGGCGAGGACGGCCTCGAACGCTGCGATGTCGAGGTAGCCGCCGTCCGGCATCGCATCTCGGGCGTTCACCGCCAGGTTCAGCAATGCCATCTCGAGCTGATGGGCGTCCACGCGCGCCAATGGAAGGCTCGCGGAGAATTGGGTGTCGACCTTCACGCGCGGCCCCAGCGAGCGCTGCAGCAAATTGGCCATGCCGCGGATGAGAGCGGGGACGTCGACCGGCTCCGGCCGCAGGTCCTGGCGGCGGGCGAAGGCGAGTAGCCGCTGGGTCAGCGCCGCTCCGCGTTCCGCCCCCTCGTAAGCACTCGTCAGCAGCCGCAAGGCCTTGGCATCCTCGGGCACGCGCTTGCGGAGCAACTCCAGATTGCCGAGCACGACCGCGAGAAGATTGTTGAAATCATGGGCTATGCCGCCGGTCAACTGCCCCATCGCCTCAAGTTTCTGCGCCTGGCGCAGGGCCTGCTCGGCCTGATGGCGCGCCGTCACGTCGGTCAGCCCGCCAACAACGTACAGGAAGTTGCCGGCGCCGTCCCGCTCCACCCTGGCGGCGGAGACGAGCTCAAGAAGCGCGCCGCTCTTGGTGACCCCGCGATATTCGCGCGCGTGGGCCGAGCCGTTGCGCATCAGTTCTGGCCAGTCTCGTTGAAACTGGCTCGCCGAGGCCTCGGTGAGGAAATCGACGAAGCGGCGTCCGATCGCCTCGTCCCGCGTGTAGCCCATCAGCTCGAGCCAGGCGTCACTGACATGCTCGATGACTCCGAACCGGTCGAGTGCATGGAGGGGGAGCGGCGTGCCCTTGTACAAGGACCGGAACCGCTCCTCGCTCTGGCGGAGCGCCTCGGCCTCGCGTTGGGCGAGCAGGGCAAATCGCCGATCAAACATCGCCGCGACCAGCGATAGCGCCAGGATGAGAAAGGCAGCGCCGGACACGCTCACCGCCAGGCCCGCCTGGGTCGCATTGGCGTCCGAGTGCTCCATGCCCGCGCCTGCGGTCATAGTGAAGGTCGCGGCGCGCATGCCCGCGAAATGCATTCCGGCGATTGCCGTGCCCATCAAGACCGCTGCCCCAAGGCGAACGACGCTCTTGCTTTCGCGCGACGCCAACCACAGCGCCGCGGTTGCCGCGACGATCGCAATCAGGACAGAGAGGGTCAGCCAGACGGGGTCGTAGCGCAGCGTAGCTCGTGTCTGCATCGCCGACATGCCTATGTAGTGCATGGCAACGATCCCGAGACCCATGAACAGGCCTGCCGCGATCAGGGGCGCGATAGCACCACGGGCATGACTCATCACCGCGAAGCCTATGCCGGTGACCAGTACCGCGACGAGCAGCGACGCGACCGTCAGTTCGACGTCATAGCCGACCTCCATGCCCGGCATGCTAAAAGCGAGCATGGCGACGAAGTGCATGGCCCAGATGCCGCCCCCCATGCCGATCGCGGCGGTACAGAGCCAGGTCTGTCGCAGCCAACCTTCCGATGCTCGCACCCGGCTCGCGAGGTCGAGCGCCGTGTAGGAGGCGGCGATGGCGATCAGGATCGAGATGCACACGAGCACGGGATTGTGCATGCTGGTCAAGATCATCGCTTGGTCACTCGCCGGCCCATCCATTGTAAAGTTACCCGTGATTGCCTTATTCACAAGAACAGTTCCAGTCTGGTTACTTGTTACCAAGGCGCCCGACTACGGCGCAGCACTGACAAGATTAACGACACTGCAGACGTTCATCTCAGGGGCCAAAATCATAGCCCCGAGTACCGTAAAGGGAGCGTTTCCGTATGAGCCCTCCTTCAAGACCGCGTGCCGGTAACTATGATTCCGTGCGCGACGCCCAAGTGTCGGAAAGATCGGAAATATCATATACAGCCGGCTGACCGCGAGCGGCAGCTTGCAAAGCGGGCGACCCAGGCTGCTTTGCGCGAACGCCATCTCGAACTGGCAGACTGTCATGCCCACCTCGCGGAGCTGATGCTGCCTTGAATCCCACCGCGCTCGTGCCGGCGGCGCAGCAGTGCGTGGTTTGCCAAAGTCCGCCTTGGAACCACTGCACCGCTCGCGGAGGGCCCGCTTCATAACTCGCAGCAACTCCCTTCCTATTGCCTCCTCAATCTCGGTCGTTCCCAATTGCTGCCACTAGGAAGGTGACAAACGGCAGCTTTCGGGATCGCCCGCTTGCCCATCCTAACGCCTTACATTGGGGCGGTTGCAGACTGACGGCTTTTACGGGTCTGCGACCTAGAGCTTCACACGGTTTCCGGCGTTGAGCCAGGCGATGATTTGGTACGCGTGCCGGCGGAGGCAATTCGGCTCTTGGATCAGCAGCGTGTACGCGCCACGAGGGTCTCGCGCGGCGAAGGAGCGAGCTCGTGCAGATCGCCTCGATAGTGCCGCAGGATCCTGATCGCCCGCACGCCCATCCCGGCCGCCTCTTCCGCCTGCACTTCCAGCGCGCGTTGATAGATCACGTTCGCCCGGCTGGAGCTGACGCCCAGGGCCTCGCCGATCGCCTGGAATGTTGCGCCGTCCTCTCGCATGCGCAGGGCCGTCTGGTGCGGTTCCCTCATGCGTGCCGGGATAGCGTCACCTGCGGCCAAAGTCACCTGCGCTGGCGACTGCCGTAGCTGTGCCGCAGGCGCGGCTGGATGTCCGACCGACGTCAGACGGGCGCCTAACACGCTAACCGCAGTCCTCCAGCTCAAAGCCGCACTCAACCGACACGCGCGGCCACCAATCGAAGATAGCCACCATCCAACATAGCCTCGCCGTTTCGCGCCAGGCGTTGGATACGCAGACGCAGATAGTCGGAAGCGGCCCGCCAATCGCGGCGCACGGCCGCGGCCCCGAACAGCGCGGCGGCGATGTCACGCTGACTGGCGCCGTCCCGCGATGCGTCAAGCGCGCGCAGCATCTCGATCCAGCGCCGGGCACGGGGATCGCGCGGGAACAGTTCGGCCGGCATTCGCCCAAGGCGCCAGAGCCCCGCCAAGCGCCGCACGGTGAGCAGCTTGGGCTCGATATCCACCAGCCCCTCCAATGCGTAACGCAACCGGACCGGACCATCGAGCAAGCTGCCCTCGCGCAACGCGAGGTGGATATGGCGCGGGCCATCGCTGAGCAGCAGTTGGCGGGATCCACCATCGGGCGACAGCAACAGCACATCGACACCGACACGGCGAATATCGAGGCTGTCCTTCCCCTGCTCCGCCGGGATCGCATCCACGGTGACGACACCGCGATCATGCTCGGCGCGCCAGAGTATCCGCGCATGGAGCGCGTCGCATTCCGGCGCCTCCTGGAAACCACAGCCCCCAGCGCGCCGCACCTCCCGCCGGCGCGTGCAAATGCTCAAGGCTCCCACCAAGGCGAGATCGCGACAGAACCGAGGGCGCGGCGCTTTCGGCGCGATAGGCGGGATTGCGGCGCAGGAACTCCCAGGCGAAGCCATGGCGATCAAGCGCAAGCAGCGGCCGATAGCTCTCGGCGTCACGCCAATCCTCACCCATAGCCGAAGACATCGCGATGCTTGCCCGTCGCCATCCTCAAGCGGCGAACGCAGCATGCGGCAGCGGGCTTGTCGCGCCGCGGCCCGTGCGCGACTCGGAGCGGAGATACGATGCGCAACTTTCTGCGCACCGCCCGCCAAAATTCGGCGCACTCCCAGCAAATCCTTCCGTTGGCGCGGAATGACGCTGCCAAGGCCCTGGCAGCTTTCGCGCATGAGTCGGCTGGTCCGCGCGCGCCAAGATCGCGCTTGCCGCACATCGCCGAATTGCGCAGGGTCACACGGTCGGGTGCCGTGAATCAGGGGCGTTCCCAGGAGCCAGGGTAATGGCAGCGGGTCAGTCCTAAATAGCGGGCCTTTGCACAAAGGTTTCCAACACCCGACCCCTTCTGTGGCTTGCTGCCCCCCGGCATCCCATCCTAGGCCGGGATGCCGGGTGCCGCCCAATAGGGACCGTCCTCGAGCCCAGGGCGCCGCACATGCGGCAGGGCGTGGGGCGGCCACAACAAGCGGGCCTTTTTGCACAGGAGGTTCCAACACCCGGCCCCTTCCCTTTCCGGCACGAGTTGCCAGGAGTCCGCCAATGCGCCAGCATGGGCATGCCGCCGACGCATCGGCGGCAGGGGCGTGGAAACCCCTGTGCAAGATCGACGAGACCCGCGCGCCCAATGCTGGCCGCGGGTCCGCAACGGCGTGCCGGTTCATGACCGCGCGCCGCGGCTGCCCGGGATTTCCATTTTTGGCATGGCCGTCGCCCCTGTCTCGTTGGGGAGAGGATGCCATGGCCGGTCCAGGCCCGGACAAGCAGGACGCGCAGGTGCCCGAGGCGGTGCAGGCAAGCCTGCTTGAACATCTCTATCGCAGCCATGCCGGCTGGCTGAACCGCGTGCTCGCCTGGCGGCTGCGCACCACCGCGCTCGATGTCGACGACATTGTCCAGGAGACCTATGTCCGCATGGGGCGCTATGCGCCGGCAGATGCGGCGCGCCACCCCAAGGCGCTACTGCTCAGGATCGCGGTCAACCTGGCACGCGACCAGATGCGGCGCAATGTCGTGCGTGGCGGCCTGGCCGAGCCGCTCGACGAGGAAGGCGAGGCGAGCCTCGCTTCGGTCCTGCCCGAGCAGCACGAGGCGCTCGAGATGAAGCAGGCGATCCTCGCCTTGCCGCCGATTTATCGCGACGTGTTCGTGCTCAGCCGCTTTACCGGTTTGACCTATGAGGAGATCGCAAGCCATGTTGGCATCTCGGTCAAGACCGTCGAATGGCGGATGACCCGAGCGTTGGCGATGTGCGCGGCCAGGCTGCGCGACTAAACGGCGGGACGTCATGGGCACGGACGAGGAGCGCGCAGACGAGCAGGCAGCCGAATGGCTGGCACGGCTCAACAACCGTTCGGTCACCACCGAGGAGCTCGAGGAATTCTATCGCTGGCGCCGCAAACCCGGCAATGCCGCACGCTATGCCGAGATCGAGAGCTTATGGCGCCAGGCACGCGCGCTCGGCGACGATCCCGACATCGCCGCGGCGGCGCGCGACGCGCTCGCCCGGCCCCGGCTCGAGCGGATGGAATCGGAAGCGCGCGGCTGGCGGCCGAGCCGCCGGGCGGTGCTGGCGGGCGCCGCCCTGGCACCGGTCGCGGCAGGGGCCAGCTGGCTGCTGCTGCCGATGGCGCGCGCCTATCAGACCGCGACCGGCGAGCAACTGGTGGTCAGCCTGGGCGATGGCTCGAGGATCCGGCTCAACACCGACAGCCGACTCCACGTTGATGCCGGCGATACCGGGCGCCGGGTGACGCTTGAGCGCGGACAGGCCTTTTTCGAAGTGAAGCATGATCCGGCGCGGCCTTTCGAGGTCCGCGCCGGCAAGGCCGCGATCCGCGCCGCGGGGACGCAGTTCGACGTGCACCGCAGCGACGAAGCCGTGCAGGTCGTGCTCACGCAAGGCAGCGTCTCGGTCGATGCCGGTGCCGGCGTTCCCCCGACATTGCTCAAGGCCGCTGGCGAATGCGCGACGATCGGCCCGGCGGGCGCGCTGGCGGTCAGCCATGTCGATGTCGAGGCGGCGACCAGCTGGACCACCGGCCGGCTCGTCTTCCATGCCACACCGCTCGCCAATGCGATCGCCGAGGCCAACCGCTATAGCCGGACCCGGATCGAACTGGAGGACCCGTCGCTGGCCGGGGCCAAGGTCAACGGCAGCTTCGAGACCGGCGACATGGACTCGTTCGTCGCGGCGGTCTCCGCGCTGTTCGACCTGAAGAAAAGAACACAGGAGAATCGGATTCTTCTGTCGCGTAATTGACATGCCCAGCCGTCCCGCAAAATTTATTCTGCGAAGCAGCCAGGGTCACCCCTTCCCCGCCGCGTTGCTTCCTCGATCGCTGCACAAACGCGCGATTTGAGTGACCGACCGGGAATACCGGCGCGCAGGGGAGAAGACCGTGAGGAAAGAACCGATCATCGCCGGGAGCACGCGATTCAGCCTGATGGGGGCGGCGGCGATCGCGATGATCGCACCGGGCCCGGCCTGGTCGGCCCGCGCGCAGCAGGAATTCCACATCGCCGCGGGACCGCTCGACCAGGCGCTGGCCACCTATGCGCGGATCACCCATCGCCAGCTTCTCTATCCTAGCACGCTCGTCGCCGGTCTAACCAGCCAGGCACTCGATGGCCGCTACGGCGATGACGAAGCGCTTGCGCAACTGCTGCGCGGGACCGGCATCGCGGTCCGGCGCGCGGGCAACGCCTATGTACTGTTCCAGCGGCGGGTGCCTGCGCCCCGGACAGCCGCCAAGCCGGCGCGCCCCCAACGCGCCACGCCGATGCCCGCCACGCCCATATCGGCACCCGCGCCGCGCGCGGCGCAGGAGGAAAATGGCGACACCAAGATCCTGGTGACTGGGTCGAACATCCGCGGGATTTCGGAAAGGGCGTCGCCGATGGTCGTGCTCGACCGATTCGACATCGACCGGGCTGGCCATGGCTCGGTCGGCGAGGCGATCGCAGCGCTCCCGCAGAATTTCGGTGGCACCGGCACCGAGGACACCAGCCTGACCGGGGCGGACCGCACCACCCAGAATATCGGCCTTGGCACCAGCGCCAATCTGCGCGGGCTCGGCAGCGACGCGACGCTGACGCTGGTCAATGGCCGCCGCCTGCCGGGCTCGGGCGGGCAAGGCGATTTTGCCGACATCTCGCTGATCCCGCTCGCGGCGGTCGAGCGGATAGAGATCCTCACCGACGGCGCCTCGGCGCTCTATGGTTCCGACGCGGTCGGCGGCGTCGTCAACATCCTCTTGCGCAAGACATTGGACGGCGGCGAGACGCGGCTGCGGCTCGGCACTGCGACGCAGGGCGGCGCCAGCGAGGTCCAGATCGGCCAGGTGCTCGGCGCGAGCTGGTCGACGGGCCATGTCCTCGCGGCCTATGAATATATGCACCGTGGCCGCCTGCGCACCGACCAGCGTGCCTATACGCGATCGCCCGACTTGCGGCCGTTCGGCGGCAGCGACTGGCGCTCCTATTTCTCCAATCCCGGCACAATCCTGACCATCACACCGGCGGGCGCTATCGAGCCGGCCTTTGCCATTCCCACCGGCCAGAACGGCACCGGCCTTAGCCCAAAGGATTTCCTCGCGGGCCAGAACCTCGAGAATTTCCGTGTCGGCACCGACTTGCTGCCGCGCCAGGACCGACACGCGGCCTATCTCAGCGCCGAGCAGGATCTGGGCACGCTGCAGCTATTCGCCGAGGGCCGCTATGCGCACCGGTCCTTCGAGAGCAACGGCCAGGCCTCGACCGGGCTGGCCCAGGTCGATGCCCGCAACCCCTATTTCGTCAGCCCCGACGGGTCGCCCTACAGCCTGATCGCCTATTCCTTCACCCGCGAGATCGGCCCGATCCGGCAACCGGGCTCGGTGACGTCGTGGAGCGCCACGGCGGGGGCGACGGTTGCGCCCTTTGGCGACTGGCAAGCCGAGACCTATGCCAGCCACGCCCGGGAGCGGACCTATACCGCCTATGAGAATGTGGTGAACTCGACCTATTTCGCGGAAGCCGTCGGATCGCTGCCGGACGATCCCGGTACCGCATTCAGCACAGCGACCAACGGCTTCTTCAACCCCTATGGCGATGGTCTGGTCAACAGCCAGGCGATCCTCGACTTCATCGGCCAGGGTTTCGCGCGCAACACCACGATCAGCGTGATGGATACCGCCAATTTGAAGGCGGACGGCAGTCTGTTCCGCCTGCCCGGCGGGCGGATCAAGGCGGCCTTCGGCGTCAATTTCCGGCATGAGCATTTCGAGCGCAGCGGCGAGAATTTCTTCTCCGGGACCAAGCCGACCGCGCTGACCGGCACCCATGCCGGGCGCGACATCACCGCGGCCTTTGCCGAACTGGCGGTGCCCTTGTTCGGGCCCGATAATGGCCGGCCGGGCCTTAGGCGGCTGACGCTCTCCGCTGCCGTGCGCCATGAACATTACAGCGACTTTGGCGGCACCACCAATCCCAAGCTCGGCCTGGTCTGGGAACCGAGCACGGAGCTCGGCTTCAAGGCGAGCTGGGGCACCTCGTTCCGGGCACCGGTGCTGCGCGAGGTACGCGATGCGCTCAGCGTCTCCTATGTCCAGCTGCGCGACGCGGCGGGCGTGCTGACCCCGGTCGTGACCCTCTACGGCGGCAACCCCGATCTCAAGCCCGAGACCGCAAGCTCGCTGACGCTCAATCTGCGCTATCAGCCGAACTGGGCACGCCGCTGGCATGTCGAGGCGACCTGGTTCCAGACCAAGTTCAAGAACCGGATCGAGCGGCCAGCCTATGACAATCTGAGCGACGCACTCTCCAACATGATCTTCTCGCCCTATATCAGCCGGGTCGATCCCGTCGCGAACCCCGCCGACCGCGAACGGCTGCTGGCGCTGATCAACGCGCCCGGCTCGTTGATCGCAGGGCTCTTCCCGCCCGAATTCTACAAGGCGATCCTCGACGGACGGCTGGTCAATTCGAGCGAGCTCGTGGTGCGGGGCATGGACCTGCTGGCAGCGGGATCGTTCGACCTGGCCGGCGGCGCCGCCACGCTCAGCGCCAATGCCTCGCACATGTTCGACTATCAGCGCCGCATCACGCCGCTGGCGCCGCGGATCGAGCAGGTCGGCACGATCGCCAACCCGCCGGCCTGGCGGCTGCGGGCCTCGGCCGGCTGGGACAGGCAAGGCTGGGGCGTCTCGGTAACGCTCAACCATGTCAGCGGCTACCTCGATGATGTGAGCAGCCCGGCGCGCCCGGTCGGCAGCTGGACGACGTTTGACGCGCAGCTGCGCATTCAGCCCAAGGCGTTCGAGCGCATCGGGCTCAGCTTCGCGCTCAATGCGCAAAACCTGCTCGATGCCGATCCGCCCTTCGTCGATCAGCCGAGCGGGTTCGGCTATGGCGCGGCCAATGCCGACCCGATCGGCCGGTTCGTGTCGCTGCAGGTCGTCAAGAAATGGTGACGCAGTCCTAGCGGCCCGCGCGCCTTCCCTTCACCAACCTGGATAATCGACCATGCGCTTCACCTGGATGGCCGCGCTATGCCTGATGCTGTGCCCGACACTGAGTCGATCGGCGACAGCCGGGCCCTATACGATCGACGACCTGCTGCGGCTGGAAAGCTATGGGCAAGTGCTGGTCGAGCCCGGCGGCCAGTTCGCGGTCGTCGAGCGGCGCGCGCGCTTCGACAGCGCGCCGGACTTTCGCTATGACTGGAACGTCAAGCGGCTGGTCTCGAAGCTGCTCGTGATCGACCTGGCTGGCAAGGCGCCTGCCCGCCCGCTCTTCGCCCAGGACCCAAAGACAGGCTATTGGGCAGGCGACTTCTCGCCTTCGGGCCGCCGCCTGTCGGTCTTCCGCTTCGCCGAGAACCGCCTCCAGCTCGGCGTGGTCGAACTGGCGAGCGGCGCAGTGCGCTGGCTCGACCTGGTGCCGGACCTGCCCGACGCGCATCCGGCCCCGCTCTGGCTGGACGATGACCGGCTGCTCGTCGTGACGCTGGCAGATGGCGGGTTGCCCGCCTTGTTCCAGAACCCCGTCAACGCCCAGCGCTTCGCCGCCGCCGGCTGGGCGAAGACCGCTCGCGGACAGAAACCAGCCTCGACCTTGCTCGGCAGCGGCCGTTTCCTGGCGCGCGGCACGAGTTATCGCGACCGCCGGGTCGTCGAGTTGAACCTCGCAACGGGCGCCACGCGCACCCGCTTCCAGGGCGATGTGCTCGACCTCGCGCTCTCGAGCGACCATCGTCAGCTCGCGCTGCTGGACAAGGGCGGGCCAGTCCAGCCCGATCCGGCACTTGCCATCGACCCGGCATTCGAGCCACGCCGCCAGCGCCTGACGATCCTCGACCTGGCGCGCGGCACGCCGCGGCAGCCTTGCCCGGGATGCGATATCCTGCCGAGCTTGCTCCACTGGTCCCCAACCGGCGCGCAATTGCTCTTCTATGCCCGCGCCGATGGCGAATCCTGGGCACAAGGCCAGCTCTACCGGTTCGATGCGCGCAGCGACACCATCTCCACGCCGCTGCCGGCGACGCTCCGTGCCGTGCCGCAGATCGCCGGCGGCAGCGCGCGGTTCGTACCCGCCGGCTGGGCTGGCGACCGCCCCCTGGTCTTCGCCGAGCGCAGCACCGACCATCGGCGCGACTGGTACCGTATCGAGGGCAAGACCGGCGCGCGGGCGATTACGGCCGATTTTCCGACGGCGCCTGCCGAACTGGCCGCCGCCGATACGGCACATTTCTATGCCGGCGATGTACGCGGGCTGTGGCGCGGCAACTGGGACGGCGGGCTCCAACGCGTCGCCGATGGCCCGGTCCGCACGGTACGGCCGCTGCTGTTCGATGGCCATAGCCTCGGCACCCGCCGCTGGATCAATGCCATCCCGGCGCGGGCCATGGCATTGCTCGGCACCAACGATGCCGCCCATGTCCTGGTCGAGGACCAGACGGGCCGGCTTCAGAGCGACAGGATCGCGCACGGCGGCATGATGCTGGCGATGACGCCCTCGGGCGGGCTCCTCAGCTATGGGGAGGACGATCACGGCGTCGGCACGCTGTGCTGGAGCGAGCGTGGTACTGAGCGCGTGCTCGACCGGATCAACCAGCATCTATCTGCGGTCGAGCCGCCGAAGCGCGTGTTGCTGCACAGCAAGGCCGCGGACGGCACGACCCTCAATCACTGGCTGTTGCTGCCGCCCAGATCCGACGCGCCGCCCCGGCTGATCGTCGTCCCCTACCCCGGCTATCCCTATGGCACCACGCCCCCCGCCGACTCCCGGCCCGCGATGCCGACGATCATGACCCATCCGCAGCTGCTGGTCGGCCATGGCTATGCGGTGCTCCAACCCAGCATCCCGCTCGCGCCCGGCCCGGGCGACCCGCTCCCCACGATCGTCGCGGAAATCGCCCAGGCGGTCGATGCGGCGCAGGCAAGCGGCCTCATATCGCGCGCCAAGCCGCTTCTAGTTGGGCACAGCTATGGCGGCTATACGGTGCTCGGCACCGCTGCGCTCAGCGACCGCTTCGCCGGCGTCGTCGCCGCCAATGGCATCTATGACCTCACCAGTGTCTATGGCGCGATGGACCCGCGCATCGACTATGGAGATAACGGCATCTCTCTGACCATCCCGATCGGCTGGTCGGAAGGCGGCCAGGGCCGGATGGGTGTGCCGCCCTGGGCCGCGCTCGCGCGCTATGCGAAGAACAGCCCCTTTTATCATGTCGAGGACATCCGGGTGCCGGTGCTGCTGGTCACCTCCGACCTCGACTATGTGCCGGCGGCACAGGCCGAGCGCATGTTCCTGGCGCTTTACCGCCTTGGCAAGGACGCGATGCTGCTGCGCTACAAGGGCGAGAGCCACAGCCTGATCAGCCCGGCGAACCTACGCGACTATTGGGCACATGTCTTTGCGTTCCTCGATGCGTCTCGGAATCCACTTGAAGATGCCGGCCCCCAATAGCGCCAAGCCTCCAACGCATAGGCAACGATCGCCGACGGAGAACTCAATAAATGCGGGCCTTTCGGCATGGCCATCGATGGCGGTGGATGAAACGGAAAGCAGTCAATGGATGTTCGCCTCCTTTGACTGCTAGAAGTCGAGGCCCCTCGACCGGCGTGAAGCGGTGTCCCTCGGAGGTCTCGTCCGTTTCGAGGACCAATGGCCCGGGCTGCGCGCGGCCGGCGCATCGGGGAAGCGCTGATAGGGCGCAAACCATTCGCGACCGTCGAAAGAACAAGACGGTTCGGTGGAGGGGCGGTGCAGGGTGAAACCGCCCAAGGAGGCGGGTTCTATTTCTTCGTGCGAGCGCCCTTATAAACCCAGCCTCTCATCCTTATATGTGATCTGCTGACGTCGCGTGCGACGGATATCGGGCCGCTTCGGCTCTCCCCTTGTCCCTTTCTAGCTCTCGAAGCCGGGATGCGCTGCTTTTGGCGCATGCCCGCCATACATGGGACAAAGGATACCCATATGATCACCGGAACTGTAAAATTCTTCAACCCTGACAAGGGCTTCGGCTTTATCGCGCCCGAGACGGGCGGCGATGATGCGTTCGTCCACATTTCCGCGATCGAGCGCGCGGGCTTGCGCACGCTCGATAAGGACCAGCGCGTTACCTACGAGCTGGAGACCGATCGCCGCGGCAAGACCTCCGCTGTGAACCTGCAGTCCGCCTGACGGTTCGGGCGAGCCTAGCGCTCGCCCAGCCAACCGCAGGTCGCGCAAGGGTGTGGCCTGACTCATGAAGGAATGCCATGTCCCGAGCGATCAACCTGAACGCGACGCAAGACCATGTCATCGCCGCTTGCGCCAAGCGCAAGATCGGCATCAGCGCAATCGAAACCCTTCAGTCCGGCGGAACGCGTCTTGTGATGAACAATGTCGAGGATGCCGCGGAAATCGCCAAGGTCTACGGGTCGAAGGTACTCACGGGCAAGGTTGTCCGAACCGCCACGCGCCTGGGCCGTCTGTAACGGATATCGGAGAAATTATGCCCGCATTTAAGACCCCGACATTTCAGGAACGTACCGCGGCTGCCGCAACGGCCAGGAGTAGAGCGCTCGCCCTACTGCGATCGAAGCCGCAGGCCGATGCGACGACGGTAGCTGCCGCCCTTGCGCGGCGCGCAGCACGGGAAGCTACCGAGGCCGAAAAGCGGACGGCTGCACGTGCCGCGCGTGCTCTGGCCGCAGTGCATAAGCAGGCCAGCAAGGCTGAGGCGGCCCAGATCGCCGCGACGCCGGTGGCGCCGGAGCGGACGGAGGCCGACCGCAAGGCCGCGCGCGATGCGCGTTACGCTGCACGCAAGGAGCGCAAGTCGTCGCGCTAAGCTGCTCACACCGTCACTTCCTGAGACACCGCGCCCGCCCGACCGCGGTTTCATCGAACACATCCGCAAGCGGTGGCACTCCAGTCGCCGCTTGCGCCCGAGACTAAGGGGCAATTCGACGGTGCTCGCGCGATCTTGTCGTCTCAACCGGGTCGATCCTGATACTGCTGACCCTGCTCGGCTCCGGCCCAAGGCAACCCTGTCGCGGCGCGTGTCCGAGCTGGAAGCCGGTCTCGGCCTGCGCCTGTTCGAACGCGGCGCGCGCGACCTGAAGCTCACCGAGGAGGTTCGACTGCTTCATGCGTGGACCAGCGCGCTGCTCACCGAACTCGACGAAACCGCCGCGACGATCGCCTCGGGCGGCGACAGTCCGCCCGGACCGTTACGGATCAGCGCGCCCCTCCTCTTCTCCCCAGATCGCGATGGGCAGGATCGCGGCAGGCTTCGCGCTCGAATATCCCGAGGTCCGGCTCGAGGTGACGACCGACGACCGCCCCGTCGACATGATCGAGGAAGGCTATGACCTGGTCATCCGCGTCAACCCGCCTCCCAATGAGAGCCTGATCAGCCGGGCCTTTCTGCACGATCGGCGGCTGGTCGTGACGGCGCCCTCCCTCGCCTTTCCCGAGACGAGTGCGCCCGCACCGATAGTGGCGCGAGGATCCGCCGATCCGCGAACCGGCTGGACGCTGAGGAGGAATGGAACGGCGAGCACGATCCCGGTCGTGCCCGACTATCGCTCGCCTCGATGACTATGGTTCGCGATGCAATATTGCAGGGTGTCGGGGCCGGTCGCCTGTCCTTGTCGCTGGTCCGCCGTGACCTGGACGCAGGCTGGCTGGTCAAATGGGGCGATGTCGAAGGTCCGGACATTGCCCTATGGGCGGCTCTATCCCTCGCGCCAGCTATTGAGCCCCCGGGTCTCTGCGTTCCTCGCCTATCTGGCGAAGCTGTCCCCGCAGGGCCACCCGGAGGAGCTGGCGGTCTTTCTCGATTGAGCACATGGCGCTTTGTGGAAGACAGATGTGGACACCTCCCCCGCAAGGCTAGAAAGGGGCAGCAAAAGACTGCGAGTCGACCAAGGTCGCCTGACGAGAGCACCGTCGCTCAGGGCCACTGCTTTCCGTCGCCCCAGGGCGCAACGCGCGCTCCGAAGTCCCGGGAACGGCCGTCCGAACCTCGCCAGGCCATCGCCGAATATTGCATGTTCGGCCCCACCTTGCCGCCTCGACCTTTGGCAGCGATTGGCGGAGGCGACGCCTTCCGGCTTGACGAGGGCATCAATCGAACCCGGACAGATTCAGGGCCGACCTGATGCCGTGTCGGCCCTATTGCACCAGTTCGAGGATCTGCCCTTCACGCGTAAGCTGCGCGCGGAGTTTCGAGTAATCGATATCCTGCACCGGCAACTGGTCATCGATAGCGATCGAGGCTGCGACCGATGCCGACTGGCCCAGGATCATGAAGACCGGCTCCATCCGGATCGACCCATAGGCGATATGCGAGGCCGACAATGCCACAGGTACGAGCAGGTTGGTGACCTCGCCTCTGCGCGGGACGATCGCGTCATAGCTTATCGGATAGGCCCGGCCGGGACTGATCTCGATATTGCCTTCATTGCGGACGAAACCACGCGCGTCGATGATCCGCTGCACATTGTGCGAGTCCATGTTGTACGAGCCCATCCCGATCGGCCGCGGCGTCGGGCTTGTGCCTCGCAGGTGCGGCTCCGCCATCACGAAGTCGGACACCATGCGGCGCGCCTCGCGCACGTACATTTCGCGGGGCCAGTGGCCGTTACGCGTGAACTCGTCCTTGCAGAGGCCCCATTTCGACATCTCCGCGCGCATATCCGCCGGCACGCCGGGATCATGCGCCATGAACCAGAGCAGTCCCTGCTGATAGCGCGTGTGCTCGCGCGCGATCGCCTGTCGTTCGGCGTCGCTACCCTCGGGATAGCGATAGTTCATCCCGATATTGTCGAAGGAGAAGGCGCCGAAGTTGTTCGTGTCGGTCTTGCCGTTCGGAATCCGGTCGAACTTGCGGAAGAAGTCGCGATAGCCCGCATCCATGTAGCGCTTGAGCAGCGCATATTGGCCGGCGTCGTAGCCCCGCGGCCTGGAAAAGGGCACCCGATTGGCCGGCACGTCGGTCAGGCACATCCGGTAGGTATAGGCCTGGATCCTGGCATCCGCGCTGCCATCCGGCGCCGGGCGCTCCGCGCTGATCCGCGGCAGCAGGCCGCTGGAAGGATCCCCCGCAACGCGATAGGGGTCTATGTCGAGCGTGAACTGGTGGTTGGTGGTGTTCTTCAGCTGCACGCCATTCAGCGTCTCGCCATAGGCCGCATTGGCCTCCCGGCCGACCGTGAACCGGACCCCGGCGCCTGCCATCAGATCGCCTTCATAGGTCGCGTCGATGAAGACCTTGCCTTCGAACCGCTGCCCCGTCTTCGAACGGAAAGCGACGACGCGCCGGTTCGCGACCTCGACCCCGCGCTTCGAGCGGTCGAGCGGCTGGTTGCGGACGATCGTCACCCCCGCCGCGCGCGCCCAGTCTTCGTAGATCCGTTCGCCGACCCCGGGTTCGAACTGCCACATCGCCTCGCCGTCGACGAAGTTCTCGGCGCGCGCCGGCCGGGGCGCGTGCACCCACATCTTCGGGTCGTCATAATGGCGCTTCACCTTGCGATAGAATTCGAGCGACAGGCCACCGATCGCGCGATGATTGCCGGTATCCGACCATCCCAGGCCGTTGGTCGACATGCCCCCGAGATAGTCCTCTCGACACACCAGCAGCACGGATCGCCCCAGGCGCCGTGCCTCGATGGCGGCGATCACGCCCCCGGAGGTGCAGCCATAGATCACGATATCGGCGCGCCTTGGCGCCGCCACCGCATCCGGCACGCCCAGGGCCAGGGCGAAAGGCGCGGCACAGGCGACAGCCAGGACGCGGCGAAGTGTGCGTTCGATCATGTTCCCCTCTCGTCCCTGTTCAGAAGCTCGCGGCCAGGCCGAAGAAGATGCGGCGATCCTCGCGCGCCGAGAAGGTCAGGCGATCGCGTTCCCCCAGATACTGGGAGTCGATCTCCTTGGTGAGATTGATCCCCTCGAGCGTCAGGCGCAAATTCGGGGTCAGGTTGACCTGAACCGATGCGTCGAGCTGCCCGCGTCCGTTGACATAGTTGTTTCCGCCGCTCGCGGCGGCGCCGACGCTGTTCAGATAGGCACTGCGATAGGTATAGGCCGCCCGCAGCGAGAAAATCTTGTCCTCGAAATAGCCGATCAGCGTGAAGCTGTCGCGCGAGAGCCCCGGAAGCGGCAGGCGCGCGCCGGTGATCGCGTCCCGGAGCGGCGTGCGGCTGTCGACATAGGTATAGTTGGCCTGGATGCCGAGGCCGTTGAACGGCGCCGGCAGGAAGCGCAGGGCCTGCTGATAGGCAAGCTCGAACCCCTTGATGCTGCCATCCTCGCCATTCTGGGGCTGCGAGATGTCGAATAGCCCGAAACGCTCCGAAAAGCCCGCGACGAATTCGCGGCTGACCGTGTTCACCGTGAAGGAATCGACCTTCTTGTAGAAGACCGCGCCGGTCAGCGAGCTCGCCTGCGCGAAGTACCATTCGAGCGTGGCATCGGCCTGCATGGCCTCGAACGGCCGCAGACCGGGATTGCCGCGCGATCCGGTCATCGAGACGGTGTTGGGGACGAAGCTGGCACTCACCTGATTGAGGCTCGGCCGCGAGACCACCTTGGCGGCGGCGAGCCTCAGGGTAAGGTCCTTGTTGAAATTGACCGCTAGATTGGCGCTCGGCAGCCAATAGCCGAAGTCCGACTTGATCACGTTGGTCTGGGTCGCCGACAGATAGCCCAGCGTGGAGCGGGCGGTCTCGATATAGCGGAGGCCGGCGTTGCCGGTATAGTCCACAGCGCCCAGGGCACCCTCGAAATTTGCCTTCACATAAGCGCCGAGCGTCTCCTGCGTCACGTCCTTGATGGAGGTGGGCCCGACCGTGATGCTGGTGTCGTAGGGATTGGGCGCGGCCAGTCCCAACCCTTCACGCGCCGCCTGCTTGTCGAGCGTGCCGCCGAGAAGATCGCGCGGGAAACTGCCGGTCGCGCTCGGGAAGAACGGCCCATAGTCCTTGCCGTAGCTTAGGCCCGGGAGTTCGTCGACGGTGAGGATGCCATCGCCGTTACGGTCCCCCCTGGCGAGGAGGCTCGCCGCGACCGGCAGGTTCTGCGGATCGGCGGCGAGCAGCTCCACGCGCTCATAGCGCATGCCTGTCTCGACCGAGGCGAGGATGCCCCACTCGGTCTTGTACTTCCAGTCCAGCCTAGCGTCGTAGCCCTTGTTGTCGGTCACGGCATCATAGTCGAAGATCGACAGCAGCTGATATCGCGTCGGATCGTTCGGGTTGAAATTGGCGGAGATAGACAGGTCCGGCACGGGGTTTCCGCGACGGAAGTCATAGCTCGCATTGGCAACATTGCCCGCGCGCGGGACGACCACATAAGCGAAGGACGCGCCTGGCCCGCCATCGCTGCCCTTGCCGCGGCTGTAGGACATGTCGAGAGTGACGCGCGCGCGATCATCTTCCCATTTCACCGATCCACCCAGGAGCGTCGATTTCAGGTCGGTCGGCTCATCATAGATGAGCGGGCGCACCGTCACGCCGGAGAAGGTCCCGGCAACGACGGTTCCCTTGTCGTTCACGGTTGCGGCGGTATCGTTGTTGTTGAACAGCACCTGATAGTTGACGCTGTTCCGGCGCCGCGTGAGATGATTGTAGGTGGCGTCGAGGATAATCTCCAGCTCGTCGGTCGGCCGCCACTGCGCGGTGCCGTTGAGGGTCAGCCGCTTCTCGGTGCGATCGAAAACGCGAGCCATGAAGCGGTTCGGACGAAACAGCCCGGGATCGTCGATCCCATCGCCATTGCCGTCGATTGCTCCCGTCTGGGTCCATCCGCCACTGTCGAAGGTATATCCGAGCGTTTTCGTATCGGAATAGGCGACACTGGCGAGGATGCCGAAGCGGTCGCTGAGCCTGCTCGAGACCAAAGCCGACCCGCGATAGCCGACGTGGTCGGCCTGATCGGCATAGGCGCCCTGGATTCGCCCGGCAACAACCAGGTCGTTGAGTTCAAGCGGCCGCTTGGTCCGCAAATTGACGGTGGCGCCGAGCGCGCCTTCTGGCATGTCCGCGGTGGGCGACTTGATGACCACGATGGACGAGAGGATCTCCGGGCTGATTGATTCCAGCGCCGCGTTGCCGCCATTGCCGGGGCCGATGAAGTTGCGGCCGTTGATCTCGAGCCGGTTCTGCGAGATGCCGCGGATGGTGAAAGTGGAGCCATCGCCCTCGCGTCGGCTGATCTGGACGCCCGTAACCCGGCTCAGCGATTCCGCGACATTCTGATCGGGCAGCTTGCCGATGTCCTGCGCCGTGATCACATCGACGATGCTGTCGGCACCGCGCTTCACATTGATCGACTGCTGCAACGATCCCCGGATGCCGGTGACGACGATCTCCTGTTCCGGCGCCTCGTCCGACGGCCCGGCCTGGACGCTTGCCTGGGACGGAGAACTAGCGCCTGTTGATTGTCCGTTTCCCACCCGGACGATCGCAAAAGCTCCGGCTTCGCCGTTCCGGCTTCCCAGGCCAGTGCCGCGCAGCAGCGCGGCCAGAACCTGTTCGGGAGATGCCGCACCGCGGAACCCGGCGGTGCTGATGCCGCTGACATCCTCCACCCGGTAGATGACCGGCCTGCCCGATTGCCTTCCAAACGCGTCAAGGGCACCCTTCAGGCTGCCTTGCGGTATGTCGAAGCTTCGTTGCTGCGCCTGGGCTGGCGCCGCGATCGCAAACATGCAGGTGCTGGCAGCAAGCGCTGCAGCGAGGCTGGTGAACCTCATCCTCATCCCCCTAATGTGCGGGTGCTCCATAGCCGCCCGTCTCTGGGGAATAAGACAATCAACGATCCGGCAGCTGTAATCCCGTTTTCTGAATTTTGATTTCCGTGTCCGTTTCGGCGACTTCGAGTCCATAGGCGTCGCGAAGCAATCGCGCGAAGGCACGCGGCTCCGAGGCGGGGAAAGTGCCGCCGATACGAATGTTCGCTGCCGCTGCATCGTCGATGATGATCTTCTTTCGGTTGTAGCGGTTGAACTCGAGCGCGATGTCCCCGAGCCGCTCATGATCGAACCCCAGCATGCCGTCACGCCAGGACAGTGCCTGCTCGACACGTTCGGGCGAAGCCGCCGTGATCAGCGTCGCCGCCCCATCGCTCAGCGCGACGCCCCCGGTAGTGACGATCGACGAACGTGCAGCGCTCGCATGCTCCACATTGTCGACACGCACCCGGCCTTCGCGCACCCAGACCGTGACCTTGTCGCCGACGCGGCGTACGGAAAACTTGGTACCCAGGACCGTGATCTCGCGTGAGCCTGCATGCACGACGAATGGCAGGCCATCGCGATGCGCGACTTCGAAGAATGCCTCTCCCCTGTCGAGCCAGACCGCGCGGCGTCCTCCGCCGATCGCGGTTCTGACCTTGGTGTCGGTGTTCAGCTCGACACGGCTGCCGTCGGACAGCCCGAGCAGCCGGTGCCCGCCCACTTCCGTCGCGAACGTCGCAGTCGCGACGCTGTCGGCTCCCGCTATATCCCGATGTCCGCCATGGGAGCCCATGCCGACGATCGCCGCCACCGAGGCAGCCAGGGCAGCCAGACTTCCCCAAGTTCCAAGTCCCAGCCGCGGAACGAATGTGCGCCGACGCGGAGTTGCGGGACGATCGCCCCCGAGCGCGGCAATACGGTCGGCCTGGCGCCAGCTATGTTCCAGGCGCCAATAGGCAGCCTTGTTCAGGTCCGATTCCTCGAGCCAGGCATCCAGCGCCGCCTGGTCCTGGTCGGACCAGCCATCCTGTTCTCGCGCAAGGACCCAGGAGGCGGCGCGATCGCGTGCGGAACCGGCGTCGCTCACGCTTCACCCCTTCCTGTCCGCCGCGCGGTGTATCTGCGCCGCACGATCTTTCCGGCACCTCCCAGCATATGGTCGGCGAGTGCCTTCATGCCCATCGCCAGTTGATGATTGACCGCGTCCTTGCCAATGCCAAGCCTTTGCGAGGTCTCGGCAACATCGAGACCCTCGACCTTGCGCAGCAGCACGATCTCCCGCACGCGAGGCGACAGCTTTTCCATTCCGGCCTGAACCCGCCGCAACGCATCGCGTGCATGCAGCTGTCGTTCGGCTTCGAACATGTCTATGCCCGCCGCTACGGCTTCGAGGTCGGCAACTAGATCGAAGGACACGATCCGCGCCCGCTTTGCGCGGTTGATCAGGTGATTGCGCGCGACCGTGAACAGATATCCCGGCGTGTTTTGCGGAATGGCGGTCCTGGCACCTGTGATCGCAAGTTCGTAGACGTCATGCATCAGATCGGTCGCATCGTCGGCCGTCGGCCAGTTCCTCCGGATGAAGCGCAACAGCGCCCCCTCCAGAGGGAGCACCTCTTCGCAGAACCAGGCTCGGACTGCCGCATCCCTGTCCAAATGGTCAAATCCGATCTGCGCCACGGAATGCGGCAGCTTCGCTGAACCAAGACAATCACGGTCCCCGGAACTGTAATCGAAAAATGCCGCATCGCGAGGGACGATATCGCCAATGGACCCATGAATCCGCTCGAGGCTGACGTGCCAGGTAAGGGAGCATCGCTGAACCAACAAAGGGACGCAGCGCGCCCTTCCCATCGACCCTTGAGCCCCGGAGGCCTCCCGAGTGTTAGGCTGGCACGCGGACACCCGCGGCTTTCAGCCTGTTGCCCGCACAATATCCCATCACCGCCGTCGCCCAGCCAAGCGCATGCGAACTGCCGAACAGATCCGTTGCCAGACCCACAACCAGAACGACTGCGCCAATGCCGCAAACACGCAGGATCATCGTCGCGGGTATATGGACATCGGGCACGGCCCTTCCGGTCAAATAGGCACCGACCGCCATCCCGACCGCAAGGAACGCGGAGACAAGGCTCGGCTCGCGTGCAACCGCGATGGCGGCGAGCAGCCCATAGGCCAGGGCCATGAATGCCTGGACCGTCCGCAGGTTGATAGACCGAGACATGCTATCCAGTCCCAACATCGGAAATTGGCGCTGTCCCGACTCTACGCGCCCACCGTGCGCCTGCCAACGGTCCAGGAGCCTCCACCAAGCGTAAGCAGCAAGACTTGTGGTCTGAAGCGACCGACGGCACGCACATCGGAGCCAGGCGAGGGCTTCACAAGGGAGTGTGCCAGGTAGCGCTTCTGGAAGTACCGGTCCGTGCCTTACCCCGGCGATAGGCAGCTCCGCATAGCTTCAGGCGATGCCGGATCCTGTTCGCTCGGCCGATTTCGATCAGCCCGATGCCGCGTAGCCAGCCATGGAGTCAGTCGGCTTTCGCGTGTACCGCCTTCGGTTCGTAAACGCTGCCCATGACCTGGTTACGCCCGTTCCTCTTCGCGTCGTAGAGCGCTCCGTCGGCGGCCTCCACAATATCCTTCCATTGATATTGGCCGCGCAACGATATCGCGTAGCCGATGCTGGCCGTACAAACCAGATTCCCACCGGAAGGCAAAGCGAATGCGTCTTTCTCAATGGCCTGACGAAGCCTTTCCGCTATCGCCCTGATGGCATCTGTGGCTTGGTCGATGCTCGGGCCGTCATGGCGTACCAGGGCCATGAACTCTTCCCCTCCGATGCGGGCCAACAGATCCTCGTCCCGCATATGCTGTGCCAAGCTATGCGCAACCCCGACCAGCACTTCGTCGCCCACACCATGCCCCCAATTATCGTTCACAGCCTTGAAATGGTCGATGTCGATAATCAGGACTGCCAGATACTGACGCTTTCGGCTGCCCGTTCCTGCCCATTTTTCCCCTTCGGCCCAGATCACCCTCCGATTTGCCACGCCGGTGAGAGGATCTTGACGCGCCTGCCGGATGAGCTCTGCATCCAATTCCCGCGTTAGCATCCATAAGTAGCTTGGCGTAATCGCCCAGGTCAGCAACAGGCGTGACAGAAGTCCGAAAGTCGAAGTCGGATCCATCGCCGTATCGGCGATGGGGTGCCCGAGCCACCAGATGATGCGCAAACCCAGCATGGCCGCCCAGACCAAGTGAAAAACGCTGGCCAAGCGGGCCGCCATTTGGCGTGCGTCATCCGCGCATCGCCAAAGGGCGATGGCCGTCGCAATCGTGACAATCGCGCGCAATCCAGCACCCAGCGGAACCATCACGCGGTAGCTTTCGCCGCCCGCTATAACGAGGACGATCTCGATACATCCGAGAATAGCCGCCGGGAGCAATGCCCAGAGCTCCCACCCCCAACGCTGCAGGTAGATCGCGACGCCGAACAGGGTGAGAATTGTCCCGGCATCAATCAAGAGGTTGGCAAGGAGAACGAAATAAGAAATTCGACTTTGAATGCAGGCAGAATGAGGATGCAGAAACCAAGCGCAATCGCGCCATATCCCAGCCCCCAGAGCAGGACGCCTTTGGATGCAGCGACCTTCGGCCGCGTTGCATATAGAACGATGAAAATCGCCGCTGACAGCAGTGCCAGGATCGCATTGACCACCAGCAACGTTCCAGCATGCAAGATATTCGCAAATGCCGTCACCAATTTCTCTTCTCTCGGGATATAGGCGCCTTCATCCCCTTATATAGCAAACCCTTTGGCAAGCCGGACAGCGTGCCCCTCGCATCGGTGGGTCACAACGGGGAGCGGGCGAGGGAAATCAATCCCTGTAAGGAACGGTGCGGCCAGAGAGCGATGGCCATGCCGCCAGGCCGCACGCTATCCCTCGTCACTTAGGGAGCAATGACGCTAATTTCTCGCGCGCCACGGAACCCGCCAACCCGCGCAGCACCTTTCCCAAGGCGGGCAGCTGTTCCAGCCTCGGGGTCGGTTGGAACGGCCGCAAACCTCGGATTTGCATGGCGTGTCGAGGGGCATATCTCACGTAGCCACACGATCGCCGCCGGGCGCGAGCGGCGGCATGGGGCGATCTCCCACAGCTTTTCAAAGGCCAGGTGCAGAAATCCAATATGCGATTGCCAGCTTAGATTTAGAAGCGCCACCCGCGGAAAAACGCTGCCCGGATCCTGTGAATATCAACCTCGCCATTCCAGGTCAGACCGATATCCCGCTTCCGGGACCCGGGGCCACGTGACCCGACTTCCAGGAAGCGCGAATCCTGGGCGAGGAATACGTCGCGCATCGTGCCGTCGCGCGCGGTGCCCTTCATCTCCGTCCAATGGTCGGGATGGATATGTGGGCCTATGATGCAGTCGATGAACGAGACCTGCCCCACCGCACGGGGATCCGCATAGCGGCCATCGGCAAAGCTTGTTGTCGGGTGCCAGGGCCGTGCCAGCGCCACCGCGCCGTCCGGTACCCCCGCCTCGCGCGTCAGGCGCGCGCGATAGAATATAATGCCATGTTCCTGCGAGAGCTGGGTCGAGGGTGCGGCGATGAAGGACTGGAATTCGCCGGGCGTGTAGGAGGCGCTGCGCCGGCGTGAGCGGATCTCGCTGTCCTCGATCAGCAATTGCCCGTTGCCGAAGATGAAATCGATGTTCCCCGCGATCAGGCTGTTTCGGATCAGCCCGCGTCCCCCGTTCGCGAACAGCGTATCCTGATAGCCGAGCAGATCGACCCGATCGAGCAGCACGCGATCGCTATGGATGTCGAGCAGCAGGGCCACGGCCTGGGGATTTCCGATCTTCGCGGGATCGCCGTCCGGCAAACGATCATTGGCGAGATAATCATAGCGGTTCTCGACCGTGATCCCGGTAACGGTCACGTCCTGCGCATCTATGGTGAGCGTCGCCGAGCCCGGAGTCCCCCAGCCGGCGCGATGATAGGCCTTGGCGGTCTGGGCCACCGCATCGAAATGCAGCCGTGTCTTACCCTGCCCGCTTCCGATCAGTCGCACCCGGTCACGGGTCACGACGGGTTTCTCGCGATAGTCGCCGGGCGCGATCCCGATCGTCACCCAGCGTCCCGAACGATCGGCCGTCGCAGCCTTCAGGGCCGCCGCGATCGAGGGATAGCAGGATCGCGCCGCCTTGCCGCAGACCGGCCTGACGGTCAGTTCGCGCGGCCCCGGCACCGGGGTAAAAGCAGGAAGAAAGATCGCCGCCGCCGCCAGCCCAAGAAAGCCCGTCCGGATCACTTCGCCCTCCCCTTCTTCGCAACGACCTGACTGAGAAAGCTGTCGATCTCGCTGGCTGCTCGCGGAAGCCAAGGCTCGAACAACCAGAAGTCGTGCGGCGCGTTCTCGAAGTGAAACTCGCGGTGCGCGACATGGTATCGGTCCAGAGCGGCGAACACCTCGTCCTTGCCCTGGGTGAAGCGGGGAATGCCGCTGCCGAGAATGAGGGTCGGCACCGCGTTCGGGCCGACATGACTGGCCGCGCTCGCCTCACGCCAGCGCGATGCTGCCGACCCATAGGATCCGCCCAGCCAGCGCGCGGCCGGGGAAGCCTCCTTGGCGGCATCCTCATATTTGAGCGTCTCGGGAAGCGTGAAGTCGAGAACGCCGTCCAGATCGATCAGGGCGTTTGCGCGCCGGTCCCGGCCTTCGCCGAACAAGCCGGAGGGGCCGGCATAGGCGAGCAGCGATGCCATCTGCCCGCCCGAGGACGCACCAGCGATCGCAATCCTGTCGGGACTGAGTTCTAGCTCGGCGGCGTGCTCTCGTGCCCAGACAAGCGCGTCGCCAATGTCGATCATGCCCGCCGGATAGGGTGCCTCGGGCGACAGCCGGAACTCGGGCAGGAACACGGTGTAGCCGCGCTGGGCCAGCAAATTGGCCAGCGCGTAAAAATGGTTCTTGTTGCCGGCACTCCAGCCACCGCCATGAACCAGGACAATGCCTTGATGCCTGGCGGGCGATTCGGGAGCCGCCTTGAAGATGTCGATATGCAGGTCACGCATGCCGCTGTTCTTGTACGGCCGGTCGAACAGCACCGACTGCCCTTCCCGCCAGGTCACCGGAGCCCAAGCGATGCCAGGATATTTGTCGCGATATTGCTCGAAGCGCTGGCCGATCGTGTAGCTGTCATCGACATCACGCAACGGAACGCCGCCGGCACTCATCATGGCAGCGGCCAGGAGCGCCAGCGGCAACAGGCTCAGGTTCGGCATGTAAAATACCCCGAAGAAGCGAAAAAGAGGGCCGTCGGCGGGAGGCGCCCGACGGCCCCGAAGGTGTCAGAACTGGTAGCGCGCGCCCACGAACCACTGCGCGCCCGTCTTCGAGAATTCGCGGACCAGATACTGCGACCCGTCACCGGTGCCGTAGATCCGCTCCTTCTCGTTGGTGATGTTGATGCCCTGCACGTTGAGGCTCAGCCGCTTGGTGAGGTTGTAATAGGCCGAGAGGTCGACCTGGGTCGGGCCGTATTTGCGCTCCTGGACATGGCCGTTGCCGCCTGGCTCGCTCAGCAGATAGTCGTCGCGCTTGTTGACCGAGACGCGCAGGCCCATCTTGCCGGTGTCGTAATAGCCGGTGAAATTATACGAATTGGGCGAAAGGCCCGTCGAATCCCGCGCCGAGACATGGGTGTAGTTGGAGGCGAAACCAAGGTTCGAGAGCAGCCCCGGCAGGAAGGTGAACGGCAGGTTGAGCGTCGCCTCGAAGCCGGTGACGCTGTTGCCGCCGGGCGAGTTCACCGTCTTGTAGAAGGTGTACTGCGCGGTCTTTGGATCGGCATTGTAGGACGGGCTGTAGCGCGGATCGGCATAGATCGCGGCCCAGAACTCGGTGGGCACCGCCTGCTGGACGACCGAGGTTGTCAGCGAGCTCACGATATTCTTCTTGAAGCCGCCGATCGCGATAAGGCCGCCCTTGCCGAAATACCATTCGAGGCCGAGGTCGAAGTCGTTCGAAAGGTACGGCTTGAGGTTGGGGTCGCCGAGATTGCTCACTGTACGCGTCGTATACTCGAACACCGGTGCGGCAATGTTCAGTGCCGCGAGGCCCGGCCGCGTCATCGAGCGGGCATAGGCGAAGCGCGCTACCAGATCCGACGTGATGTTGAGCGCCGCGTTGAAAGACGGCAGGAAATTGTCATAGTGACGATCGACCGTGACCGGCGAGGTCCCGATCACGGCGCTGGAGCCGACATCGGTCCGCACATAGCGCACGCCGCCATCTAGCCGCAGCTTCATCGCACCGATCGAGATTTCGCCGCTAACTTCGCCATAGCCGCCCGTCGTCTTCTCGGTGACCTCCCAACCCGCGCCCAGGTTCGTCGGATAGTTCGACGAGATCAGCCCCGAACTCGCGATCTTGTCGAAATCGATCACCGCGAAGGTGGGCAGGCCGCCATCGACGACGCCGTCCCCGAAATGTTCGATCGGGAAGCTGGTCAGGTACTTCTGCGGCGCGAAGCCCGGCAGGTCGCCCTGCGCTTCGGAGTAGCGGACCAGCCGGCGGTTATGGGCGACGCCCAGCTGCGCGGTGAATGCACCCTTTTCGAACGTGAGATTGGCCTTGGCCGTGAAATTGTCCTTCACGACATTGTTTAGCCGGTTCGCAGCTGTCGTCGCATCGATGAAATTGGCGACGTTGTTCGGGTCGTAATTCCCAAAGCTGACCTTCGCGACATCGACGCTGTCGCGATAGTCATAGGCATAATAATGGGGGACCGAGCGCGCGTAGAAGCGCAGCTCGCTACGGTCGGCAGCGTCGCGCGCGGTGCCCACCATGGCGTCGAACTTGAGCGTATCGGAGAGCTGATAATCTCCCGACAGCACATATTGCTGGAACCTCGAGGTCGAAGTCTGGTGCCGGCTCTCATACCAGGAGGTCACGTCGTTGAAGGCCGCCGCTATGAGCTGCTTGCCGTCAGGCGCAATGGTGAAGGACAGTGGCGTCTGGCCGACGAAGTTGCCCGCCGTGCCGTGCGTCAGCAGCCACTCCATCGAATTGTAATTATACCGGTCGTTGTCCAGCTGGGAATAGAGCACGTCGAAGCTGATCTTCATGCCGTCGACGGGCTTCACCTGGAGCGAGCCGGTCAGGCCAAGCCGCTTCTGGTCATTGCCGAAAAAATCCGCACGCGGCAGCCGCGGCGCCCAGAGGCAATCGAGCCGGTCGGCCGCACCGCAATTGGTCGGCGTGCCGGTAACCGTCGGATTGGTGTCTGCCCAGCTGTCGCCATTGACGAAGGGCGAGGTCCAGCGGACGCTGGCAAAACCCTCCTGATAAACCGTGCGCTTGGAATAGGCCGCGGATAGCAGGATGCCGATCGTATCATTGGCGAAGGTATCGGAAATCATCAGCGTCGCGCGCGGATCGACCTTGCGCGTCATCTGGTTATAGCCGCCCTGGGCCGACCCGACGATGTGGAAGCCTTTGAAGTCGAACGGCTTGGCCGAATAGAGATCGACCGTGCCGGCGATGCCGCCTTCCTCGATCGAGGCGCGCTGGGTCTTCTGGACGTCGATCCGGTTGAACAGTTCCGAGGCGAAGACGTGGAAGTCGAACGCGCGGCCGGCATTGATGGTGAACCCGCCGGAATCGAGGCCGTCGCTGCTGGCCGGCACTTCCATCCCGTTCAGCGTGGTGCGGGTGAAATCCGGCGAGAAGCCGCGCAGCGTGATGTTGCGGCCTTCACCGCCTTCGCGAGAGATCGCCACGCCCGGCAGCCTCTGGATCGACTCCGAGAGATTGAGATCGGGCATCTTGGCCATGTCCTCGGCCAAGATACTCTCGGTGACGTTGATGGCCCTGCGCTTCAGGTCCTGTGCCTTGGCAAGGCTGCCGCGGAATCCAGTGACCACGATGGCCTCTTCCGCGGCGGATGCCTCCTGCCCGGCGTCCTGCGGCGCCGCGCCGGGCGCCGACACGCGCTGGGCAAGAGCGGTCTGGCTCGGAGCTGCCGCGGCAGAGCTTGTCGGCACGCCGCCGCCCGGCGGTGTCGGCGACGGGGTCCTCGAAATGATGGCAAAGGAAGTCGGGCCCGTGCGCCGCGCCGTCAGCCCCGTACCGGCGAGCAGCCGGGTCAGCGCCTCTTCCGCACGCATCTCGCCGCGCACGGCATTGGTACGCACCGCGCGGGTCACGCGACGCGCCGCCACGATCTGGATACCGCCCTGGCGCCCAAGCTGGCTGATCGCAGTATCGGCGGACTGCGCCTCAATCGAGAATTGGCGGACCTGGGCCTCAGCGCGCGCCGGCGACACAGCCGCACAGACGATTGCCGAAGACACGAGCAGGGCTCCACGAACAGTGGAAATATTCATCTTCCTCCCCCATATTTTTTCTGGCGGAGTATTGTCCCCGCACTTGTATTTGAGACGATTTATGGAAAAATCCTTCCCGCCGCCTCGAATTTATTTCCTCATTTTATCCGGATGATCTCCGATTGCGTCATATCGACCGACACGCCGAGACTGGTCTTCACGGTCTCGGCGAAGCCTTCGGGATCATTGATACGAAACAGGCCCGAGAGTTCCTCCCGAGCAACCCGCGAATCCGCGATGATGATCTGGCGTGTGTTGTAGCGGTTGAACTCCTCGGCCGCGTCGGCGAGCGTGCGGCCATCCAGATCGATCATTCCGCTTCTCCAGGCGAGCGAGCGGTCGACCGAAGAAGAAATGTCCGTCTCATAGTCGAGTACGGCATGGGCACTGAGCATGGCGCGGTCGCCGGCCTTCAATCGCATGCGCAGGCTGCGGTCCCCGTCGGACCAGGTCTCCACCACGCCCTCCGTGACCTGGACTTCCACGCCCGTCTCGCGGCGGCGCACGGAAAAGGCCGTACCGACCGCGCGAACCCGAACATTGCCCGCGGTCACGACAAAGGGCCGGTGCGCGTCCTTGGCAACCTCGAACCAGGCTTCTCCCTGGGCCAGCTCCACCTGACGCGACCGCTTCTCCATGGCGACACTGAGATTGCTGCCCGAGTTGATGGTCATCACCGATCCATCGGAGAGGGGCAGGCGGCGGATCTCGCCCAGACGCGTGGAGAATTCGGACGGCCCCTCCGCCCATCGCGTGCAACCGAAAACGATTGCGGCGGAAGCCGCGATCCCGCCGAGGATGCCGCGCCGCGCCCATCGTCGCGACCCCGCCTCCGGCTCGCCTAGATCTTCCGGAGCTGTCAGGGCTGACGTTTCCACAGAGGGCGTGAGCGCCAACCACTCGGCCTGCATCTCGAGAAACAACCCGTGGCGCTTCAGATCTTCTGAAAGCCACGCTTGAAGCTTGGCCTCGTCAGACTCGCTCCACGTGCCGGAATCCATGCGCGCTATAAAATGCGCCGCGATGTCCCGAGCCTCGGCCATGGAGGATGCCGTCATCGCCACGCCTCCTTGCGCTCGATGCTCAGCATGAGGTCCTCACTCCGCGTCTCGGCCCTAACCCAGGCGCTCCTGATCGCGCGGACACCGACCCAGACCTGCTTCTCGACGGCCTTTTCGGTCATGCCCAGATGCGCGGCGATTTCCTTCTGCGACCATCCCTCGATCTTGCGCAGCTCGATGACCTTGCGGCAGCGCTCGGGTAGCGCCCCGATAATTGCCAGTACGCGCTCATAGCTCAGCCGACGCGCCGCCTGCTCTTCAGGCGAGGGGCTGGTTTCGTCTTCCCAAGATTCGATCTCACTCAGCGCCTCGAGCACGACGATCTGCTGGCGCTTGAGGCGGCGCACGAGCAGGTTGCGGCAAGTCGCAAACATATAGGCGAGCGGCTGATCGATATGATCGACCGAGGGCAGCATGGCGATGCGGCAATAGGCTTCCTGCATAACTTCGTCGACATCCTCAGGCGAAAGGCGCGAGCGCGCCAGCCATCGACGAATTCGCCCCGCATGGGGAACGATCTCGCGTGCGACCCAGGTCGCAATCCGGCGCCGCTGCGCGAGCTGCTTGTCCGCTGCCCCTTGCGTAAACCCCTCCCCTGCCGAGATTAACTCCCGTTCTGCAATCTATGAGACATGGGAAGAGAATTTCCCCCCTAGGAAAAGATAGTTTGTTTGGTTGCAAAATATCATGACCACTAGCCGGCGCGGAGTTTGGCGATTTGTAGGCTAAGGCTGACAGGCTGGGCGTTTGCAAACTCCGGCATTCATGCGGCCGTCGCGAGCGTCTCGAACGAACGGCCAGCTTATGTGCTCAAACCTCGTTTCGGAATCGGGCGAGATCGGGCCCACTCCCGACCGGCAGGTTGGACGAGAGCAGGCCAGCGGTTTTTGGGCCGGTTGCGGTCAGGCGGCTTTTGGTACCAGGTCCCAGAAAGCTGTCATCAAGCGATCAACCTCTCGACTGTCAATCGAGCAGCTGAACTTACCCAAAGCTGACAGTCCGCTTTCAGTCCGGCGATCTCGATTGCTGCCATTCGCCGCTGGCTCCGCCCGAACGGCAGCTCACACCCCAATTATCGCCGTCCAGCCAGTTGGCCCTGATCCCGAATCCCTTCATCCGGATGTGCCATTCGCGTGACCTGGAAAGCCTTCATCCCATCCCATGCGACAGGGACGTGCAGCGATCATCGCCCCAAACCTAGCTGTCGCGCGGCGGCGGCGGCAGTGTCTTCCGGTTTGGTGTTGAAGGCGATCGCCGCGCCCGGTGCAGCGTGATGGACGATGTTCACAACCGCCTCGAACAACGCCAGGCTTTTGGGCGGGAGCCGGAGCCCGGCGCCGATCACGACGCAGTCATACACCTCGGCCTTTGCCGTTCTAGCATGGCGCGTCCGGCGTCATCGGGCGTGATCATGCAGGTAGCGCCTTTACCATCCGCGTTCGGCGATCTTGTCGACCGCGACGGCGATACCGGCGTTGATCTTGGCGGCGTCGAAGCCCGGCGGCAGCGCCGGATCGGAGAAATCGACGGTTCCGGGCTTCTGGCCGACGAACAGGATACGGGTCATATCGTGTATCCGTTCAAAGGTGAGGATGGGTAATGCTCATTCGGCTCGGCGCGCGGACAGAAATCTCGCGAGCGGGCCGAGAGGGTTTCGCGTGGAGGGGGTCCTATCATGGGCCGTCACTGCCAGGGCGAGGCCGAAGAACGCCAGCTCGAGCCGGCCGGTCGATAGGATCAGGCACGTTTTCCGGGCCTTTCGGCATGGACGTCTTGCAGGGAGTCCCCATGGTCAGTCTGCGGGATTGTCACAGCGCGCTCGCCGCGATGGCCCTCGCGCCAATAGGAGGTCGTCGGCAATGGACTGGGCAGAAGGCTATTTCACGGGCCTTGACTACACTTTCGGCTACTATCGCGAACTCAATCCGGCCATGTTGCGCATCGCCTGTCTCGCGGCGGGAGTCGTGCCTCCCTATTCCGAAAGCCCGACCTATCTGGAACTTGGCTTTGGACAGGGTGTCTCGCTCAACGTGCACGCCGCAGCATCCGAGGGAGAATTCTGGGGAACCGACCTGAATCCTGGGCAGGTGGCACATGCGTCCGGGCTGGCAGATGTTTCGGGCGCCGAGCTATCCTTATTCGACGAATCATTCGAAGAGTTCGCCCGGCGAAACGACATCCCCTTATTCGATGTCATCGTCCTGCACGGTGTCTGGAGCTGGATAAGTGAGCACAACCAATCCATCATCACCGAGCTTGTCCGCAAGCGGCTCGGACCAGGCGGCATTCTCTTGCTTCCCGCTTGACGCAGCTGGCGCCGAAATGCTGCGTGCCCGCCATATCTGCATCCGCGCGAGTTCGCAGGCGACACTGCCCGCTATCATAATAGGCAGCGATCTGGTGGCGACCGGCAGCATGTGGCTGTTCCAACATTATGCATCGATGATGCCTCTGAAGGTTGTCACGGCGCCCTTTGCCAGACGTCCGAACCAGATTGTGGCGCAATGGCCAAGACATCGTCGAGACCCCATGCTCGCTTCGTTCGTCGACCAGATCCGGGAGAGGCGCCAGCAATATCCCGGCGCACTTCAATGAATTACTCGCCCTATCAAGCACCACTGGTCTTTTCGAGGTGTCCAAATGTGAGGTCACCCGACAGCAGCATCGATTGCTGCAATCACTTGAGTCCTGCACAAGTGGCGACCTGATGTACGCAAACAGAATCTCAAAGGATACCACGCCTGGCATCGTCACCGGAGTGCCCCGAGTGCCTACCGCGCACTAAAGCCTACCGCTCGCCGTCGTCGCACTGACGGCTTACGCCGATCTGGACGGGGGCTGTTCGCTGCGCTTCCGCTCGCGCCCGACCTGTCGATGTTAGGCTATCCCTTGGTTGGGTGGGCGGGAGCAGCGGTATAATACCGGCCACTGGTACGGCCTGCCGTTCGCGTGCATCGGCTGTGAGGCGCTCGCGCATGTCCCGCAGGTCACCGCGATCAGATGGCTCGATTGTACTCGTGCGCTAGGCAAAGGCAATACCGCCGCACCGACTCCAGACTCCGTCGAACCGCGTCACAAGCTCGACTCCTGCAGCCTCAAGCGTCCGTGGTCCCGAAGACGGGCGCGGCACCGTTGGATATTGCCGTCGAGGACGACCGGAAGGGCTCGGAATATGAATCACTCGACGCGTGCCCCGAAAGCCAATTCCCGCGTCTTGTTATCCCAGCGGCACGATATCATCAGTCGAACGCACCATAGCTTTTCTCCTAGTCGGCTCGAAAACGCTCATCTCTGACCAGCACAAGGGAAGCTTTTGGCGAGCCCCTTGATCACTAAGGTCGATGCCCTCCCCTTGAGCAGCTCTGGCGGGGCAGTGCGAAGATAGGTGTAGACCCGATCGGCGAGTTCATGGGGAAGGATCGATCCCGCTCCGCACCAGGCCGTCGCGCTGGTAGCATCCGCCACTCCGGCTATATAGGCGCTCGCCTTGATGGCCAATTTGATGCGATCCGCTTCGCCTCCCAATTCGCCCGTATCGGACTTTCCTTCGAGCGCTTCGATCAGTTCAGCACCGCTGACACTCCAGGTGCGCGGATCGCCATTGTTACCAGACTTTGCCGACGAAACGTCGACATGCACGGCTGTCGACATCAGCACCAGGAGCAGCGCTTGATAGGAAAACGATGCCTTCATCTTCCACTCCGATGATCAGGGCTGCCCGAGAACGCTCGCCAGGCACCGCCGAGGCGTGACTTCTGGTTTCAGCTTCCATCGAGATCTTCACTGTCTGAGCCCTGCTGATTTCCTCTATAGGCGAGCGCCGACATTGCATTAACCCCGTCGTCAATCACGCTGTTCGCGCATCGCCCTCGAAAGAGGCGTATCTCCAAGTGCGGCAAGGACCTCTTGGAAGGATGTCATGCTCTCATCCTGTCCGAGCTTGAAGCGCGCGCTCGATCGCACCACCTTGGCCCGGAAGGCAACGACGTGTGCGACGAGGTCTGCATAACGCGGGCCCATCCGTTCGACCGTCCATCCTCCCTCTTCGGTTCCCTCCAATAGGGTGGCAAGCGTGCGGATCACACGATCCTCGTTGCCAGGCTCCAACATGATATCGACTTCGAACTGCGCCAGACGATAGTTCCAAGTCGGTCCCCAATCAGTCTTTGAAACCATCGAAGGCGAGATATAGGCATGCGGGCCGAAGAAGCTGACATGGGCGCGCGGCGTCGTAACCACGCGTGCAACATGCGGATTGGCCTTTGCGAAATGCCCGACCAGCATGCGAACCTCCCCCGCTTCGTCCAGCTCCGCGAACAGCGGCAAAGGGGTCGAGATGAAGCCTCCGCAGTCATGCGTCGTAACGAGGCCCAGCACTTCTTGCCGCACCATCCTCGCGACGTCTCCGCTACGGCGCGGCGCAAAACGGCTCATCGTCGCACCAGATCCTAGCGCCCTAGCCCGTCAAGGCTGCCATGGACTGTCCGCCCCCGGAACATGGTCAGCACCACCCGGGTTGCGTGGATGCGCCTGGCGGGGACTTTGAACAGGTCCTGATCGAGCACGATCAGGTCAGCACTCTTGCCCGGCAGGATGGAGCCAGTCTCCTTCTCGAGGTGGTTCACATAGGCCACGTTGAGCGTATAGGCCTTGAGTGCCTGGGCGAGCGTGACGGCCTCGTTTGGCTCAAGCGGCAGCCTGTCGCCTTCGGGCGCAACGCGGGTGAGCGCGACTTCGATCCCCTCGAACGGGTTGGCGGAGGCGACCGACCAGTCGGCGCCATAGGCCAGCCGACCGCCGGCGCGCAGCAGGCTGCCCGCCGGATAGATATAGGTCGAGCGGAGCGGGCCGATCTGCTCCTTGGTGAGGTCCATATAGGCTTCGTTGCAGGCCCAGAGCGGCTGGAACACTGCCGTGACGTTGAGCTTGCCGAAGCGCGGCTGGTCGGCCGGATCGATGACGTTCATGTGCGACATCATCGGGCGAGTATCGGTCATGCCGTCCTTGCCGCGGGTGCGCTCGACGGCGTCCAGCGCCTCGCGCACGGCAGCGTCGCCGATCGTGTGGAAGTGCGACTGCATGCCCCTGGCATCGAGCGCCGCCACGGCTTCGGACAAGGTGTCGAGGCCAATCTGGGTGGCGCCCTTCTCGCTGGTGCCCTCATAGGGCTTGAGCATCGCGGCGGTGCGCTGCGGGATCACGCCGTCGATGAAGAACTTCACGCCGTTGGCGGCGAGCCCGATCTGCTTCGCGCGGGCGGAGAGCTTGAGGATGTCACCCATCTGCTCGATGCCGCGCTCATTGTTCCAGCGCAGGTCCATCGCGGTGTGCATGGTGAGCTCGCCACGGGCCTTCACGGCCTCGTACGCGTCGATCGCACGGCTGGTGCCGCCCTTGTCCCACTCGACCGCGGCATCGTGCCACGAAGTGATGCCCATCGAGTTGAAGAACCTGACCGTGTAGCGGATTGCGCCCTGCAGGTCTGCGTCGGTGGGCGCGGGCACGAGCTTGTCGACCAGCGCCATCGCCGATTCCTCGAGCCCGCCAACCGGCTCGCCGGTCTTCGGATCGCGGTCGATCGTCCCGTTCTTGGGGTCGGGCGTATCCTTGGTGATGCCGGCCAGTTCGAGCGCCCTGGAGTTCACCCAGAGCGTGTGCCCGTCGGACTCGAAGATCAGCGGGCGATCCTTCGAGATCTCGTCGAGCAGCTGCTTGTTGGGGATGCCGTTGGGCGGGAACAGGGTCTGGTTGAAGCCCGAGCCGAAGATCGTGCCGGTGCCCGAGGTCTTCTTCACGCACTCGGCGATGATCCGGCGATAATCGTCGAGCGTCTTGCCGGCGTGGAGCGAGCAGCGGGCATGGCTCATCCCGCCGAAGATCGGGTGGGCATGCGCATCGCCAAAGGCGGGCATCAGGAAGCGGCCGTGGAGATCGACGACCTGGGTCTTCGCGCCCTTGCGCTTCGCGATCTCGGCGACGCTGCCGACGGCGAGGATGCGGCCATCCTTGATCGCCACGGCCTGCGCCCAGGGCTTGCCCTCCTCCACCGTATAGACCCGGCCATTGGTGAGGATCAGGTCCGCCGCCTCGAGTGCCGGCAGCCGCGGCGCGCTGTTGGCAGTGGCGGCAAGGAGCAACCCGGCGGTCGCGGAGCGGAGGAACAGGGAATGACGAGCGAACCGAGGGGCCATGAGGGGCAATTCCTGTGCAAGCTTGAACAATAAGGGGGCCGGAGGGTCTTCCCTTCCGGCCCCATGAGGCAAGGTTAGAAGCGGCGGCGCAGCGTGGCGAGCACGGTGCGATCCTTGCCGAGATAGCAATAGCCCTCGGCCACCGCGGCGCTGTAGGTGCAATTGGTGTAGACGCGCTCGTTGAAGATGTTCGCGCCGTTCACCGACAGCGACCATTTGCCGTAGCTCAGCTCAGCCATCGCATCGGCCAAGGTGACCGGCGCGATGCGGTAGAGCTGGTCGAAGCTGACCTTGTCGCTCTGGTAGCGCACGCCCGCGCCGAGCTTGAGGCCGAGCTCGCCGCCCAGGTCGAACCGCTTCGAGGCCCAGACCGAGGCCTGGTGCTCGGGCAGGTTCTCACGCCGGTCGCCGCGCTGGCGGCCATCAACCTTGAGATATTGCGCGCGCGTGTAGCTGTACGCCGCGGTCAGGTCCAAGTCGCCGGGCAGCTTCACATTGGCTTCCGCCTCGATCCCGCGCGAGCCGGTGGAGCCGCCCTGGATGAAGTTCTGCAGCTCGTTCGGATCGGCGATCAGGACATTCTGTTCCTTGATGTCATAGGCCGCGATCGTGAACAGCATGCGCTTCGAGGGCTGGAACTTGATGCCCGCCTCGTACTGCCGGCCGGTGCGCGGCACATAGGCGACGCCGAAGAAGTTCGAGCCGAACACCGGCAGGAACGATTCCGAATAGTTGAAATAGGGCGACACGCCCTTCACGACGTCGGCGATGATGCCGGCGCGGAAGGTCCAGGCCTGGTTGGCCGCCAGCTCAGTGCCGTTGACGTTCGACTTCACATTGTCGTGCCGCGCGCCGAACACCAGCGAGACGCGATCCCAGGCACGAATCTGGTCCTGGACATAGAAGCCGGTCTGCGAGTTCTTGGTGTCGGTCGTCCAGCCCACGCCGTACGCGAACGGCACCCCGTACACCGGATTGTAGAGGTTGAGCCCCGGCGCCTGACCGAAGCCTTCCTGCTTGTCCTCGCGGAACTCGGTATAGTCGAAGCCCGCCAGGATCTGATGCTCCAGCGGCCCGGTGGCGAAGCTCAGCACCAGGTTGTTGTCGCTGTTGAGCCCGGTGTACTTGGCGCGGTTCAGATACCAGGCGCGGTTGGCGATGGTGCGGCCGGCATCGGCATAGGCGCCGCCGAAGCCGGTATAGCCGAACACCTCCTGATAGTCGGTATCCTGCTCGAACGCGCGGTTGCGGCTGCTGAAGGTCAGGTTGTCGCTGAAGCGATGCGTCACCAGCAGCGAAAGCGCATAATGGCTGGCCAGCGTGTGGTTGAAGCCCGGCTCGCCCAGGTAGAAATCGTCCGAGATCTTGGTCGCGCCGCTGCCGTCGACCGTCTTGCTGGTCGGCAGATAGGTCTGGCTGCCGAGATGGTCGCGCTGGTACAGGCCGATGAAGGTGACTTCGGTGTCCGGGCCCGGCTTGAGCGTGACTGCCGGCATCACCACGATGCGATCGTTCTTCTGGCCCTTCTGCTGCAGGTCCGCATCGCGGACGAGGCCGACGAGGCGCGCCGAGACGCCGTCGACGATCGGGCCGGTCACATCGAGCTGGAACTGCTTGTAGTCGTCGGTGCCGTAGGTGACGCCGACTTCGCCGCCAAAGCTTTCGCGCGGGCGTTTGCTGATCGAATTGAGGATGCCGCCGGCGCCGCCGCCGCCGTACAGCGTCGAGGACGGGCCGCGCAGCAGCTCGGCGCGCTCGACGGTGAAGATCTCGAGACGGCCGCCATAGATAAAGCCAGGCATGCGGTTGAGACCGTCGAGATACTGCTCGGCGCCGGTGCCGCGCACCGCGAGGAAGTCACCGCGCGTATCGACGCCGTTCAGCTCGCTCGAGGCGCCCGCGCTGTAGCGGATGACGTCCTGGAGATTGACCGCCGCGCGATCGTGGAACTCCTCGGCAGTGATGACGCTCACCGACTGCGGGATCTCCGTGACCGGCGTATCCGTCTTGGTGCCCGAAAGCGCGCGCTCGCCGGTGACGACGATCGTTTCGTATTCCTTCGGCGCCGCATCGCTGTCCTGCGCCATCGCCGCGCCGGACCAGCCGATCACCGCGCATGCCGAGAGCAGCGCGAGCCGCGTCTGCTTTACCAGTTTCCCTGAAAGTTCGTGTGTCATGGCCGCCCACCCTTTGCTCTTTGCGCCGGCCTCGTGGATGTCGCCTCCCGTGACGACAGCCGGCTTGTTTGCAGGGGCATTGAACAGCCAGCGTCGCAAAACCGTCACGCGGTTTTCAGGGTAATTCCGGGCACAAGACGGGTAAGGCTTTACCCTGTCTGGAGGAACGGCCCGATCAGAACGCGCCCGAGCCCACATCGCCCCCGTCGATCAGCCCGCGCTCGTGCGACACCCGAACCGCATCGCGCCGCTTGTTGACCCCGATCTTCCGGAACACCGCCTTGAGCCGATATTTCACCGTATCGGGCGACATGCCGATCAGCCGGGCAATCTCCTTGTTGGAGTAGCCCTGGCTGAGATGGCGCAGGATCGCCGCTTCGGCATCGTTGAGCGCGTCGGGGGCCGGCGCGGGCGCGCGGGCGCTGCCCATCGCCTTGGACAGGGTCTTGAGGAACTGGGCGCGGAACCGGTCCGGCGTGGCCGCGAGCGCTTCCTCCAGCGCCCGCTGGACGAAGGCGCGCGCATTGAGGAACGGGCGCACGATGCCCTGGAACATCGCGGTGCCTACGGCCTCATCGAAACAGGCCTGCGCCTTCCCCGCCTCGCCGATCGCGCGATAGCCCTCGGCCTTGAGCAGGTTGAGATCGATCAGCAGCCGGCCGGCACCATGCTGGCGGGCCCAGCGGCCCATCACGACCAGCTCGTCGAGCGCGCTGTGGTGGGCGCCGGCGAACAGCTGGAGGCGGACCCGGCAGAGCGCGGCGGCGACGGCCACCGGGCGATAGATCGGCGATTCCTCGGCCATCGCATCGGCCTGGGCATCGAGACCGATCGTGGCGGCGAAGGCGCGGGCTTCGCCGAGCGAGGCCGGGTCGCGCAGGAGCAGTTCGAGCTCGCACAGCTCGGCGAGCAATTCCAACTGGCGCAGGCGACGGCGCTGGGCGACGCCGCGAGCACGGGCGAGCAGCGCACGGGCGACATCGAGCGAACCCTCATCGGCCGCGCTGTGCGCCGCAGTGAAATAGGCGGCGGCATAGACGTCCACCCAGCCGTCCGACTGCTCCATGTGCGGCAGCGCCCATTCGAGCAGCGCATTGGCCTCGCCGGCGCGGTCCTGCTCGTAGAGCAGCTCCGCTTCGAACGCGGCGCAATTGGCGGCGAGATCGGAGCGCGCGCCGAAATCCGCCTCGATCTCGCCGCGCGCCACCGCGAGCACCGTCACCGCATCCTTCAGCCGCCCCTGCGCCTCGCGGATGCGCGCTTCGTGGAAGCGGGTGAACAGCTCGCTATAGGGCGAGCCCATCGCCTGGTAATGCGCGCGGGCCGCCAGCGTCGGCTCCATCGCGCGCTCCAGCCAGCCGCCCTCATAATATTTGGACGCCAGCGATTCGCTGACATTGGCAAGGATCAGGTGATCGTCGGCCGGCAGAGTGCGCAGCAGCGCCTCGCGGGCGAGCAGGTCTTCCAGCACCATCGGCTGGTTCTCATATTCGGCCAGGATGTCGCCGACGACGCGGATCTCGGTCCACAGATCGGGCGAAGTGTCCTCCTGCTCCGATCGCGCGACCTGGCGATCATAGGCGAGGCGCGCCGCGTCCATCCGGCCGCATTTCATGTCGAGATAGAGCCTGGCCAGCACCAGCGCCGGGCTGGCATCGATCTCGGCGGCACTCAGCCGGGCAAGGCCGCGCTCGACCAGGTTAAGCTGTCCCTGCGGGATCAGCCGCCAGCCGCCGGCATCCTCCAGCACCCCGGCGAGCAGCGCGCTGTCCTCCGCTTCGATCGCGTGGCTGATCGCGTCCGCGGTCTCGCCGCGCGCATCGAACCACAGCGCCAGCCGCTGATGGAGCATGCGATATTGGCCGATGTCGCGCCGTGCGAGGCGCTGGCGGAGATATTCGGCGAAGAGCTGGTGATAGCGCCAGGCATCGCGCGCTGGCGACAGCGGGGAAAGCAGCACGCCCTGCTGCTCCAGCCGCTCGAGCAGCAGCCCGCCATCCTGGCGATCGCAGATCAGGTTGAGCGCCTCACCGGTCACCTGGCCGAGCAGCGACGTGCGCAACACCACTTCCTGCACATCCTCGGGCAGCGACATCAGTACCTGTTCGGAGAGATAGCCGGCCAGTTCCGAGCCGGAGCCCCCTGCCCCGCCAACAAAGCTGCTCCGGTCGATGCCGCGCTTGAGCGAGAACAGGGTGAGCTGGAGCGCGATCGGCCAGCCTTCGGTGCGCTCGATCAGGCTGCGGACATCGTCGTCGCCCAGCGGCATGCCCTCGGCGCGGGCGAGCATCTCCTCCGCCTCGGGGCTGGAGAATTTCAGGTCCTCGGCGGAGAGTTCGAGCAGTTGCCCCTCGGCGGCGAGCATCGCCTGGCCGAGCCGAGGATAATCGCGCGAGGCGATGATGAAGTGGCAGTTGCGCGGCGCCAGCCGGATCAGCGACTGGAGGAAATCGAGCACTTCGACACTTTCCGCGCAGTGGAGATCGTCGAGAATCAGCACCGCCTGGCGCGGATCGCGGGCCAGCCGGTTGATGATCGCCGACAGCGCCGCACGCGCGGGCATGCCGGAGGAAGCGGGCTCGCCTTCCTCCTCGCCTTCGCCGCTGATCGCATAGCTGATGTACTGCGCCAAGCGCTTGGCATCGGCATCGTCGCGCTCGAGCGTGAGCCAGGCGACGAGCCGGTCGCCACCTTCGAAACGGCGGCGCCACTGGGCGAGCAGGCTGGTCTTGCCATAACCCGCCGGCGCATGGATGAGCGTGAGCCGCCGCCCGAGCGCGCCGTCGAGCCGGTCGAGCAGCGCATCGCGGCGGATCTGGTCGCCCATCCACAATGGCGGCGCGACCTTGGTCGGAATCAGTTCGTCTATCGCGGCTACTCCACCCATGCCGATTCGCTAGACCGAAGACGGTACAAGAAGATGGCAGGCGCGGGAGCGACTTACCCGTCCGGGCGCCCCGATTACCCGTTCGCCGACCCCGCGCACCCGTTTCCCGCATTGCGCGGCGAAGCTGCCGGCCCTTAGCTCGCAAGGATTATGGGGCGTGCCAAAGGATTGGTGTAGCGTGCGAATTGGGGTCGATGTCGGGGGAACGAATACCGACGCCGTGCTGATGAACGGGGCTGAGGTGGTCGCCTGGACCAAGCAGCCGACGACGGCCGATGTCGGATCGGGCGTTGCCGCCGCGATCCGCGCGGTGCTGGCCGATGGGCGTGTCGCCCCAGAGGCAGTGGCGTCAGTGATGATCGGCACCACCCATTTCACCAACGCGCTGGTGGAGCGCAACAAGCTCGACCGGGTGGGCATATTGCGGCTCGCCAGCCCCGCCGGCGAAGCGCTGCCGCCGATGACTGGCTGGCCCGAGGCACTGTCCGCACAGATCGACGCGAAGACCTATCTCCTGCCCGGCGGCTTCGAGTTCGACGGGCGCGAGATCGCGCCGCTCGACAAGTCGGCGGTGCGGAATGCGGCACGCGAGCTGCGCGCGATGGGCATCGACTCGATCGCGATCAGCAGCGTATTCGCGCCGGTGAACCCGTCGATGGAGGAACGTGCCGCCGCGCTGGTAGCGGAAGAGCATCCGGAGGCACGGGTCACCGTGTCGCATACGCTGGGCCGGATCGGCTTTGTCGAGCGCGAGAATGCCGCGATCCTCAACGCCGCGCTGGGAAGCCTCGCGGCGCATGTCGTCGCTTCGTTCGAGCGGGCGCTGGCCGAGATCGGCATCGATGCGCCGCTCTATCTCTCGCAGAATGATGGCACGCTGATCTCCGCAGCCCATGCCGCGGCCTATCCGGTGCTGACGATCGGATCCGGGCCGACCAATTCGATGCGCGGCGCGGCGTTCCTTACCGGGGTGCGCGACGCGATCGTGCTCGATGTCGGCGGCACCACCACCGATCTGGGCGTGCTCGCCAATGGCTTTCCGCGCGAATCCTCGGTCGCGGTCGATATCGGCGGGGTGCGGATCAACTTCCGCATGCCGGACATCCTGGCGCTCGGCCTGGGCGGCGGCACGCGCATCCATCTCGATCCGGCGCGCTATGGCGCCGAGGGGATCGACGCGGAGGAGCTGCGCGTCGGGCCGGACTCGGTGGGCTTCAGCATCACCGAGCAGGCCCGGCTGTTCGGCGGCACCACGCTTACCGCCAGCGATGTCGCGGTCGCCGCCGGGCGCGCGCGCTTCGGCGATCCGGCCAAGCTGCCGGCGCTCTCCGAGAGCGTGCGCGACGCAGTGTGGGCGCGGATGCAGGCGATGCTCGAGGAAGCGGTCGACCGGATGAAGACCAGCCGCGGCGAAGTCGTGCTCCTGACCGTGGGCGGCGGCAATTTCCTGGTGCCCGACAGCCTGCACGGCGCCACCCGGGTGGTGCGCCCGCCGCACGCCGCCGTCGCCAATGCCGTGGGTGCGGCGATCGCCCAGGTCGGCGCGATGGTCGACCAGGTCGTGTCGTTCGATCGCGAGCCGCGCGAGGCTGCGCTGGAACGGCTGCAGACCGAAGCGCGCGATCAGGCGATCGCAGCCGGCGGCATTCCCGAGACCGTAGAAATCGTGGAGATGGACGAAGTGTATCTGAGCTATCTGCCCGGCCGCGCCGCGCAGGTCCGTGTCCGCGCCGTCGCGGATCTTGCCGGCACCCCTGCCCTGGCCGCCCATGCGCATTGATCGCCAGGCGCTGCTCGACCTCGCCACCGGCGCCGCCTTCCTCGGTTCGGGCGGCGGCGGCGATCCCTATTATTCGCAGCTGCTCGGCGAGGCCGAGATCGCACGGCGGGGCCCGTTCAACCTGGTCGCGCTCGATGCACTGGCCGATGATGCGCTGATCGCACCGTGCGGCTGGATCGGCGCGCCTACGGTGTCGGCCGAGAAACTGCCGAATGGCCAGGAGGCTTCGCTCGGCCTGCGCGAGCTGGAGCGGATCTACGGTCGCCCGATCGATGCGGTGATGCCGATCGAGATCGGCGGCGGTAACGGCCTGGCGCCTTTGCTCGCCGCGGCCGAGCTGGGCATCCCGGTAGTCGATGCCGACGGCATGGGCCGGGCCTTCCCGGAATCGCAGATGACGGTGTTCAGCATCGACGGGCTCTCCGCCTGCCCCTCCGTCGTCACTTCGGCCAATGGCGAGCTGCGGCTGATCGAGACCGACGACAATCTGGAGCATGAGCGCGTGGCGCGGCAGCTCTCGATCGAGTTCGGCGGCAACGCCCATATGGTCGAATATCCGCTGACCGGCGCGCAGGCCAAGCGCCACGCGATCGGCGGCAGCATCTCGGCGGCGGTGGCGATCGGCGCGACGGTGCGCATCGCGCGCGCGGCGGGCGAGGACCCGTTCGAGGCGCTGCACAAGGCGCTGATGGCCAGCGGGCTGTATCCCTTTGCCGGCACGATCTTCGACGGCAAGGTCGTCGATGTCGAGCGCGAGACCAAGGGCGGCTTCTCGGTCGGCCATGTCGTGATCGAGGGGTTCGGGGGCGAAGGGCGGATGGATCTGGAATTCCAGAACGAGAACCTGATTGCCCGGGTAAACGGCGAGGTTCGCGCGATGGTGCCCGACCTGATCACCGTGATGGACCGCGAGACCGCCGACAGCATCGTCACCGAGCGACTGAAATTCGGCCAGCGCGTCAAGGTGGTCGGCGCCGCCGCGCCGGCGGTGCTGCGTGCCGAGCGGGCGCTGACCTTTGTCGGGCCGAGTGCCTTCGGCTTTAGCGAACCCTATCGTCTCATTGAGGACCTCAACGGCTGGAACCGCGGATGAGCCACGAAGCTGACGACGCCTATGCCCATTCGCCGGTGCCCCAGGGCATCACCGTTCCCGGATGGCGCGTGGGCTTGATCGTCGCCAGCTTCTCGATCGGCCTGCCGGACTTCCTCAACGGCTCGCATAACGCGCTGGCGCTGGGCTTTTCCGGCGCGGTGATCGCCGCGGTGATCGCGGGCCTCATCCTGTGCGTCGGCGGCTCGATGACCGCGATCGTCAGCGTCCGCACCCGGCTCTCCACCTACCTCCTCGTCCGCCGCTCGTTCGGCACCGGCGGGGCGGCGCTGATCAACACGGTGATCGCGCTGATCCATTTCTGCTGGTTCGGGGTGAACGCCTCCTTCTTCGGCGAGGCGATGGTCGAGGCGGCAAAGGCCAATGGCCTGCCGGGCAATTTCACTGCCTTCGTCATCCTCGGCAGCGTGCTGATGATGGGATCGACCGTAATCGGCTTCCGTGCGCTCGACCGGCTGGCGCTGGTCGCGGTACCCGTGCTGGCCGCGATCCTGCTGGCGGTAGTGGTGATGACGCTGCAGACGCACGGCTTCGTTACCGCGGCCGATCCCAATCCGCCCGAGCCGATGACGCTCGGCATCGCGATCTCGGCGCTGATCGGCGCGTACATGCTCGCGGTGGCGACGATGCCCGACCTGTCGCGCTTCACCCGCACCCGGCGCGGGGCGATTGCCAGCATGGCGCTGTCCTTCCCGATCGCGACGCCGCTGATGATGACCGCCGCCGCGATCCCGGCACTGGCAACGCACGAGACCAGCGTGATGAAGCTGGTGACTGCCTATGGCTTCGGTACCCCGGTGTTGTTCCTGCTGCTGCTGCCGACCTGGACGATCAACGCGCTCAACCTCTATTCGTCGAGCCTGTCGCTCGGCAGCACCTTTCCCAAGGTGCGGCAATGGGTGTTCACCGTGGCGGGCGGTGTGATCGGCACGATCCTGGCGCTGATGGGCATCCTCGAGGCGTTCATTCCCTTCGTGCTGTTCCTCGGTCTGATCATCCCGCCGATCGCCGCGATCTACGTGATCGACGCCTGGACGCGCTACCGCACTGCCGACGCGGCGGAATCGCTGCTCGGTCTTCCCAGATTCGACTGGCGGGCGATCGCGACCTGGGGGATCTCGGTGGTGGTGGGCGTGCTCGGCGCCTATAAGGGCTGGACGCTCACCACCGTGCCGGCGCTCGACGCGACGATCGTCGCCGCGGCGATCTACGGGGTGCTGCTCAAGGCCAGGCGAACGCGAAGCGCAGCGTAGAGGTCACCGCGCGCGCAGGCACGGTGATGTGGACTTCGTCGTCATAAGCTTCGTGGCGAAGGCGCAGGCCATAGGCCGATAGCGGGTCCATCCGGCGGACGAACGCCTCGGCATCCCAGCGCTCAAGGATCGTCTCCTCGCGCTCGCCCCAGACGACCATCAGCCGGCCGACCTTAGGGGTCTTGCCCGATTGCAGCGCGGTGGCGAAGGCGCGTTCCTCCTGCTGCATCTCGCGGTCATGCCAGAACAGCGAGGGGCTGGCGGCGATCAGCGCGTGGAAGGCGCTCGGCCGGGTGAACAGCGTGTGGATCGCGAACAGGCCGCCCAGCGAATGGCCGAACAGCGCCTGGCGATCGCGGTTGATCGTGTAGCGACGGTCGAGCTCGCTGCGCAGCGGGCCGGTGAGGAAATCGAGGAACGGGTCCCAGCCGCCATAGGGCGCCTTGGCGAGCGAGACGTCCCAGGGCGGCGGCGGCGGGCCGCCGGTGAAGTCGCGGATGCGGCGGATGTCATAGGCCTTGTCGGTCTTGTACCCCACGCCGACGATGATCGTCTTGCCGGGATCGGCCTTCATGTACTCGTGCATCCGCCGGGTCTCGGCGAAGCCGGCGAACATCGCATTGCCGTCGAGCACGAGGAGCACCGGCCAGCCGCCCTCGGGAGCCGGGCCAGCGGGCTTGGAGACGAAGATCTGGTAGGGATAACCGTCGGCGCTCTTGAGCTCCCAAGTCTCGGTATCGGGGAGAACATAGCCGGGTGCCGCTAGCGGTGCGGTCTGGGCATGAACGGCTGGCGCGGCGGCCAGCAGACAGAGCGCGAGGGCGCTGGTGGCGAGCAATCTGGGCATCCTGTCCTCCTGATTTGGGAGGGATTGAACGCCGTCTGGCGCCGTGCTGCCATCGGGTGCGGCGGGTAAGGCGGAGGATTTTCGGGTAGCTAGACCGCGACCACCCCGGCCGCGACCAGCGCGTCGATCGCCGCGTCGTCATAGCCGCAGCCCAGCAGCACGGCCCGGCTGTCCTCGCCCAGGGCATGGGGCGGGGTGTCTGGGTTCTGGGGGATACCGGTGAACCGGACCGGCTGGAGGATCATGCGGGCTACCGGGAAACCTTCGGGCACGTCGAAGAAGCCGATCTCCTTGAGGTGCGGATCGTCGAGCAATTCCAAGGGCATCGACACGCGCGAGCAAGGGATGTCGATCGCCTCCAGCGCCTCGATCCAGGCATCGGTGCCGCGCGCCTCAAGGCTGGCGGCGACGATGGCGTAGAGGTCCCCAATATGGGCCTGGCGCTCGGCCGGGGACTTGAACCAAGCCTCCTCGCAGACCTCGGCCCGGCCGATCGCGGCGAGGAAGCGGCGCCATTGCGGCTCGGTATAGGGGAGCACCGCGATCCAGCCATCGGCGGTGCGGAAGGGCCGGCGATCGGGGGAGAGCAGGCGCGGATACCCGGGTACGCCGTTGTTGGCAAAGGTTGCGCCGGAGAGATGCTCGTTCATCAGGAAGGCGACCATCACCTCGAACATCGGCACCTCCACGCGGAAGGGTCCCGGCCGTCCCCTTTCGCGCGCGAAGAGGGCCGAAACTATACCGTATACCACGTGCAAGGCAGCGACCTTGTCCGCGACGATGGTCGGCGCGAAGGCCGGAGTGCCGTTCTGCAGGGCGGCGAGCCCGGCCAGACCGCTCGCCGCCTGGATGATGTCGTCAAAGGCCGGACGGTCACGATACTGCCCGCCGCGGCCGAAGCCGGTGGCCGCGCAATGGACGATGTTCGGGTTGATCGCGATGACCTGTTCATATCCGAGTCCAAGTCGCTCGGAAGCGTCCAGTCGCATATTGTGGAACAGCACGTCGGCGCTCTCAACCAGCCTTGCCAGCGCCGCCCGCCCCTCGGGCTTTTTGAGGTCGAGTGCCAGCATCCGCTTATTGCGGTTATTGTTGACGAACAGCGCCCCGCCCCCCGGTCCCTGCGGATGGGCGTGGCGGGCGATGTCCCCTTCCAGCGGCTCGACCTTGATCACCTCGGCCCCGAGATCGGCGAGGATCTGGCCCGCATAGGGGCCAAGCACCACCGCGCCGACTTCGATCACACGCACGCCTTCGAGCAGGGGAAGCACGGCAACTCTCCACAAATTCGTTTGACTCAGATTTCCATATGTGGACAAATTAGTCCAGCATAGGAAACTTTAGAGGCCGCCATGGAATATCGCTTCGACCGCCTATTCATCGGCGGCGAATGGGTCGCCCCCCTGGACGGGGGCGTTCGCGACAGCATCGATCCTGCCACCGGCAAGCCCTGGGGCAAGGTCGCCTATGGCGGCCAAAAGGATATCGACCGGGCCGTCGCGGCGGCGCGCGAAGCCTTTGAAGGACCGTGGCGCAAGATGGCGCCGTGGGAACGCGCGGCGCTGATTCGCAAGTTCGCCGACCTCTACGCGACGCAGGTCGACGCGCTCGCCCGCATCGAATCACAGGACAATGGCCGGGCGATCCGGGAATCGCGCGGCGATATCGGGCTGCACTCGCAATATTATCACTGGTTCGCCTCGCTGGCCGACAAGCTGGGCGGGCGGACGATCCCGATGGACGACAGCGTCCATGCCTTCACCACCCGGCTTCCGGTGGGCGTTGTCGGCACGATCACCCCGTGGAACGTGCCGCTGATGGCCGCCGCCTGGAAGCTGGGCCCTGCCCTCGCCGCCGGCTGCGCGCTGGTCCTCAAGCCTGCCGAGCAAACTTCAGCCTCGTCGCTGGCACTGGCGAAGCTGTTCGAGGAAGCCGGCTTCCCGCCAGGCGTGGTCAATGTCGTGCCAGGCGACGGGCCGGTCGCCGGCGCCCATCTCGTTTCGCACCCGGACGTGGACAAGATCGCATTCACCGGCGAAGGCGCGACTGCCAAGACGATCCTCAAGACCGGGGCCGACACGCTCAAGCGCTTCTCGTTCGAGCTGGGCGGCAAGGCGCCGCATATCCTGTTCGCGGACTGCGACGTGGAGAATGCGCTCAACGCCGCGACCGGATCGGCCTGGGCGCTGTGCGGCCAGAGCTGCGCGCTAGGCAGCCGCATCCTGGTCGAGCGGCCGATCTATGAGCAGGTCGTCGAAGGCTTCCGCCGTAATGCCGCGCGGGTACGGGTGGGCAATCCGCTCGACCAGGCGACGCATATGGGCCCGCAAGCGCACCAGCTGCAGCTCGACAAGACGCTCTCCTATGTCGCGATCGGCAAGGAGGAGGGTGCCGAGCTGGTGTCCGGCGGCGCGCGGCTGGACGGAGACGGCTATTTCGTCGCGCCGACCGTGTTTGCCGGGGTAGCGCCGGAAATGCGGATCGCGCAGGAGGAGATCTTCGGGCCTATCGCCGCGATCATCCCGTTCGACGGCGAGGAAGAAGCGGTCGCGATCGCCAATGGCACGCAATATGGCTTGGCCGCCGGCCTGTGGACCGGCGATGTCGGCCGCGCCCACCGGGTGGCCAACCGGATCGAGGCGGGCATCGTCTGGGTCAACACCTATCGCTATATCCGCTGGTCCACCCCCTATGGCGGGGTGAAGTCGAGCGGCTGGGGCCGGGAGAACGGGATCGAGGCGCTCGATTCCTATCTCGAGACCAAGACCACCGTCATTTCCACCACCGGCAAGTTCGCCGATCCCTTCGCCAACTGAGGAACTGAAGTCATGCGTTTGCAGGGCAAGCTCGCCATCGTCACCGCCGCCGCATCGGGCATGGGCCGCGAGGGCGTCCGCCGCTTCGTGCGCGAAGGGGCGCGGGTGGCCGCGATCGACATCAGCTCGGAAGCGCTGAACGCGCTGGTCGCCGAGTTCGGACCGGACAAGGTGGTGCCGATCGTCGCCGACCTCTCAACGCCCGAGGGGGCGCGGGGCAGCATCGACCAGGCGGTGGAAGCGCTGGGTGGAGCGGATATCCTGTGGGCGCATGCCGGCATGCCCGGCCCCGCCTCGGTCGAGGATCTCGACATGGATGCCTATCGCAAGGCGATCGACCTCAACATCACGTCCGCAGCGCTCGGCGCTGGGCAGGTCGCGCCGCACATGCGCGCGCGCGGCGGCGGCTCGATCATCTTCACCTCGTCGATCTCGGGCCTGGTCGGCTCGATGATGAGCCCGATCTATTCGGCGGCGAAATGGGGCGTAGTGGGTCTCGGCAAGAGCCTCGCGCTGGCGCTGGCCGGCGACAATATCCGCGTCAACGTGGTGTGCCCGGGCTTGGCCGACACGCCGATGAAGATCGGCTTCACCGGGCGCAGTGGCGATCCGGCCGAGGCGGCGGCGAACGAAGCCAAGGTAATCGGCGCGGTGCCGATGGGCCGGCTGGTCAAGCCGGGCGAAGTGGCGGACGCGGCGCTGTGGCTGGCTTCGGACGAAGCGAGCTTTGTGACCGGCGTGGCGTTGCCGGTGGATGGCGGGTTTACCGCGCGGTGATTTTGGGGCGCCCCTCCAAGATCCTCCCCCGGAGGGGGAGGATGGAAGGCCCCGCAGTTGCCGCGCAGCAAGTGGCGTCATATCGCGGCCCCTTCCATTTTGTGACGGACAGCATCGATGACGGTACGGCAGGCGGAGAACGCGCTTCAGGTGCTGGAATATTTCGCCGAGCGGCGACGGCCGGCGACGGCGGCGGAGATTGCGGACGATCTCGGCTGGCCGCGATCGAGCACGTTCAAGCTGCTTGGCACGCTGGCGGCGCGGGGTTATCTCTACGAGCCGCAGGGGCGCGGCGGGCACTATCCCAGCCCGCGCTGGCTGGAGCAGGCCGAGCAGGTGGCGCAGGCCGATCCACTGCCGCCGCAGGTGCTCAAGCTGGTGCAGGACGTGGCGGTGGAGACCGGCGAGACCACCGCGATCTCGGCACCGGCGGGTATCTTCGCGATGTTCGTGGCGGTGAAGGAATCGCGCCATGCGGTGCGCTACTTCGCGCAGGTTGGCGACCGGGTACCGATCCATGCCAGCTCGGCGGGGCGCGCACTGCTTGCCCAGATGCCGGCCGAGGAGCGCCAGGCGCTGTACCGCAAGGTGGATTTCACCGGCTATTCGCCGACCACGCCGATGAGCCCCGAGCGGATCGAGGCCGACCTGGCCGAGGCGGCGGCGCGTGGCTGGCACCAGAGCAATGCCGAATACACCCCGGACCTGGCGGGCGTCGCCCTGCCGCTGCCGGTGGCCGGGCGGCGGCTGTCCATCGTGGTGGTCGGGCCGGTGTCGCGCTGCCTGGAGCGGCGGCCGGAGATGGCCGCGGTGCTGCAGCGGCAGGTGGGGATGCTGGGCTGAGCCTACTCCTCTCCCTGCAAGGGAGGGGAACAGCAGTACCCACCGACAACACCCCCGATGCCCCGCCCATGCAGGCAGGGGCGCGGTTTCCAACGAGAGGAATGCCATGTCCCACGATCCCCGCGCGGCGATCGCCGCTGAACCGATGCGGCTGGCGCAGATCGCGGTGGTCGCGGTCTGCATCGCGCTGAACGCGCTCGACGGCTTCGACGTGCTGGCGATCAGCTTCGCCGCGCCCGGGATCGCGAGGGAATGGGGTGTCGACAAGGCGACGCTCGGCGTGGTGCTGTCGATGGAGCTGATCGGCATGGCCGCGGGATCGGTGCTGCTCGGCAACCTGGCCGACCGGATCGGGCGGCGGCCGACGATCCTTGCCTGCCTCTGCGTGATGGCGATCGGCATGTTCGCGGCGGCGCATGCGAGCGGCGTGGAGATGCTCTCGGCGATCCGGCTGTTCACCGGGCTGGGCATCGGGGGTATGCTCTCGGCGACCAGCGCGATGGTCGCGGAATTCTCGAACAGCCGACGGCGCGGGCTGAACACGGTGCTCAACATCGCCGGCTATTCGACCGGAGCGATCCTGGGCGGGCTGGTCGCCTCGTCGCTGCTGGCGGGCAGCGGCGACTGGCGCAGCGTGTTCCTGTTCGGCGGGACGATGACGCTGGTGGCGCTGCCGCTCGCCTGGTTCCTGCTGCCGGAATCGATCGACTCGCTGCTGGCGCGGCGGCCGGCGGGGGCGCTGGACGCGATCAACCGCGCCCTCGCCCGCCTGCGCCGCGCACCGATCACGGCGCTGCCGCCGGCCGATGCAGCGCGTGCCCGGCCGTCGATCCTCGCCTTGTTCTCGCGCGACTATCGTGCGGTCACGATCCTGCTGACGATCGCCTATTTCGCCCAGATCACATTCTTCTACTACATCCAGAAATGGGTGCCGAAGATCATCGTCGACATGGGCTTCGACGCGGCGCAGGCCGGGCGCGTGCTGGTGGCGGCCAATGTCGGCAACCTGCTTGGCGCGCTGGTGATCGGCCTGGCCACGCAGCGGCTGCAGCTCCGGCCGCTGATCGGTGGCGCGATGCTGGTCGGCGTGGCGGCGATCGGCGTGTTCGGGCTCGGTTTCCGCGACCTGACCCTGCTCTCGCTGAGCGTCGCGGTTGCGGCTTTCTTCATCAACGCCGGCGTGGTCGGCATCTACCCGCTGCTAGCCAAGACCTATCCGGCCGAGCTGCGCGCGAGCGGGACGGGCTTCGTCATCGGTGTCGGGCGTGGTGGGTCGATCCTGGGGCCGCTGCTTGCGGGGGCGCTGTTCGCCGGGGGCCATGGGCTGCTGACGGTGTCGCTGGTGATGGGTTCGGGCGGGGTTATCGCGGCGGTGGCGATCGGGTTGCTGCGCGGGCGGGATTAGTTTCTAGCGGTCATCCCGGCGAAAGCCGGGATGACGGTCAAATGGATTACTGCACCGAGCGCAGCAGGATGCTCGTCTCGCTGTTGAGCACGCCCTCGACCGTGCGCATCTCGCGCAGGATGCGATCAAGATCGACGAGCGAATCCGCATGGACCTCGGCGACCAGATCCCAGGCGCCGTTGGTGGTATGGAGGGCGGTGATCTCCGGCAGGCCGCGTAGCGCACGGATCACGGCGCTGGTCGAGGCGCCGGCGACTTCGATCAGGGTGATCGCGCGCACGCCCTCGCCCGCCCCCCGCTCCTCGGCGCGCACCGTGAAGCCCAGGATCGCGCCCGATTCGATTAGCCGGTCGAGCCGCGCCTGCACGGTGGCGCGCGATACCTTGAGTGCCTCGGCCAACCGCGAGACCGGGGCGCGGCCATCGGCCCGGAGCAGCGAGATCAGCTGGCGATCGAGCGAGTCGAGCAAAATCATGCAAATTGCCTAGCACAACCCGTCATTTTGACGAATGCTTACCCATCAACTGCGCACTATGGCAATTTTTTTCGACACTATGCGGAGCTAATTTCCCCGGAACGCGAACAGGAAGGGCAGCGGCATGACGATCTATATGGGTGTGGAAGATCTTTGCAGGCTGGTCGAGCAGGTTGGGGTCGAGCCGTTCATCCTCGGCATCGCCGACCGGATCGAGAGCGATTTCCGTCGCTGGGAAGAGTTCGACAAGGCGCCGCGCTATGCCAGCCACTCGCCCGACGGGGTGATCGAGTTGATGCCCGCGGCGGACCGCGCACGCTTCAGCTTCAAATACGTCAACGGCCATCCGAAGAACACCAAGCTGGGCCTGCAGACGGTGGCGGCGTTCGGCGTGCTGGCCAATGTCGACACCGGCTATCCCGTGCTGTTGAGCGAGATGACGCTGCTGACCGCGCTGCGCACCGCGGCGACCTCGGCACTGGCGGCGCGCTATCTCGCCCGGCGGAACAGCCGGACGATGGCGATCATCGGGCTGGGTGCCCAATCCGAGTTCCAGGCGATCGGCTTCCGCGCGATGCTGGGGATCGAGCGCCTGCAGGTCTGGGACGTCGATCCCGCGGCGACCGCCAAGTTCCGCGTCAACCTGGCCGACCAGGGCTTCGAGATCGTCGCGGCCGCTTCGGCACCCGAGGCGGTACTGGGGGCCGACGTCGTCACCACCGTAACCGCCGACAAGGCGCAGGCCACGATCCTCTCTGACAACATGATCGGCGCCGGCATCCACATCAACGCAGTGGGAGGCGATTGCCCGGGCAAGACCGAGCTCGCCCCGGCGATCCTGTCGCGCGGCACCGTGTTCGTCGAATATCCCGAACAGACCCGGATAGAAGGCGAGATCCAGCAGATGCCGGCCGACTTCCCGGTAACCGAGCTATGGCGTGTCTTCGTCGGCGAAGCGGCAGGACGCAGAACGGCGGACGAGATCACCATCTTCGACTCGGTCGGCTTCGGGATCGAGGACTTCTCCGCCCTTTCCTATCTCCACGAACTGATCGAGGGCCGCGAGGACCTGCGCCGGCTCGACCTGATCGTCGAACCGAACGACCCACGTGACCTGTTCTCTTTGGTTGCCCGGCGCCAGACAGTGCAGCAGCAAGCAGCCTGATGAGCACCAACAGGCCGACAATACAGCCGACCCGCCCGTGCGGCCGGTTCCACATTGCATCTCGGAGGAGAATCGCGCGTTTGTCGCTGTCCCAGTGGGACGACAACTCATTTGGAGGAGTTGGGGAGGCTGGGTCTCCCCAGCGAGCAATCGACTAAAGCTCGAGCGGCGAAAACGACAGAAATCTGCCGTTCTCGGAGATTATGTCCGAGACAATATCAAATCAAGACACACGCCCTATCGCATTCGCAACAAGGCCCGGCGTGCGCCACTGTCCCCGCGTTCTACTTGGGAAACCGAGTCGAGCGAAAAGCGTTATGCGAAGGCCGGGCAGGATCTCGTCGTTTGCCCTGAGACCTGTCCGGTACCGGGGCAAGCGCCATCCATGCAGCACGTACGAGATGTTGCATGGGCCTGGCAGCCATCCATCCTGGGCGGTTCGCTAACCTCGCTTATGTGGAGCTGAACACCGACAAAATCAGCGAGCGCACGCCGCCGGCTAAGACTCCAATATGGGACGCCCCCTGTTCGAAGGCAGGCTCCAAAGGGCGCGGGCAGCTTCATAAGACCCTGCCCAAATCCTCCCCTTGGCAGGCCTTACTGCCCGGCGCTAAATGGATCTCACCCGAAAAGCACCGCTGTCACCGGAACGCTCCAAGCCCCAATAGCGCGCCCACGCTTCGAAGCTCGCATAGGCAACGATCAGCCGGGACTCGTAGCTCCAGATCAGGCTCGCATCGCTGAGCGCCGTGTCGATTCCGGCGCCGTCGAGCAGGCCATGCGCGACCAGCACGCCGTCCAGCAGCAGCTCGCGCAGGAATGGGACGTTCTCGGCGACCGCCCGGCGATAATAATTGGTGGCGTCGCCCTTGTCGCGCCGGGTGCGGACGCACTCCGGCAGCCAGTCGGCGAAGAGCTGGCGCGCCAGCGCACGATTGCCCGAGCCTTGGGCCAAGCGGTAGGTGGGTATGGCGAGGCAGGCCTCGACGATCGGCCGGGCAAGCAACGGATGAACGAGTGCTGCGGCGCCGCTTCGCCAGGTCGGGCTATGGAAATGCTGGCAATTGGCGATCGCGCCGAGCTGCATCCGGCGGGCCGGCGCCATGCCGGCATCGCCGGCCAACCAGGGATGGCGCGACAATGGCCCAGCCAGCGCAGCGGCGCGCGCGCCCAATTGCATGCCCGGCAGCGACTGCGGCGGCGGGCGCAAGGGCGCGAAGCGATCGACAAGCATCAGCGCCTGCACCCGCCAGATCGAGCAGTGGGCGCGCTGGGCTGCATGATAGGCGACGCGCGACCCAAAGGCGCGCCAGCCCATCGCGCGTGCATAATCGACCGCGACCAGCGGCGTCGGCAAGTTGCAGAAGATCGCATCCCCGCCTTGGCCGGTGAAGATCGCGTGCGAATCGAACGCCTGGGCGACCCCGACGCTGGCACGCTCTAGAATCGGGTCGAGCCCGAACAGGACCGGCTCGACCGGCTGCTCACCCAGAAGCAAATCCTCGAAGCGCAGCTCCCTGGCATCGGCGGCGACTTCAATCATCCGAACGCCCCAGCGATCGGCGACGGCACGCGCCTCGGACCGCTCGTCGCCGCCAGCATGCGCGACCGCGAAGTTGACGCAGCTGATATCGATAGGCTCGGGCGCGCTCGCCAGCGCGCCGAGCACTATCGCAGAATCGAGGCCGCCTGAAAGCTCCAGCGTCACGCGTTGGTGACGCGCCGCCAGCGCGCGTACGCAGCCGATGACTGTGCTGCGCAAGTGCGCCGGGGCGGTCGGATCCTCAGGCACGGGATCGCTGAGCACTTCGTGGCCCGGCCAGAGCGTTCGCGCCGCGCCGATGCCATGGCCGTCCCAATCGATCGCGCAGCCCGCCGGCAATTGGTGCACGCCTTGAAGGAGCGACCGCCAGGTGGGGAGCAAGGGGTTGAAGAGCGCGCGTGCCAGCATCGGCACATCGATCCGCGGCGCGATCCCGGCTGCCTCGCGCAACCAGCGCGGCAGACTGGGCGCGAGCAGAACCAGCCCGGCGCCTTCGGCAATCAGCGCCGGAGCCGTCCCGCCAGGCTCGCGCAGAAAGGTCCAACCTGAGCCTCCGCCACGGCGGCGAATGGCAACGAACCCGCCCCAGGCGGCGCGCAGCAACCCGAGGTCAGTCATGCCCGCCAGGCCGTCCGGTTGCGCACCCGCAGCACCGGCTTCGCCGAGGCTGGCCGTATCGAAGGCCGTGCCGATCAGCGCCAAGGTCCCTTCACGGTCGCCATCTACCGACCAGCGCGGCGCGTCCGCTTCGCCGAACACCATCAGCCCGGGATGCGACAGCTGTAGCTTTAGCCTGGGTGCTTCCACGGCCAGCGCTGCGAGGATGCGGCGAAGAGAGGCTGATTCGGCTACCGGATCCCAGCAAAGCCCTAGATAACCGAGCGCCGAATAGGCGTCAGACGGCGACAATGGGTGTGAACCAGCGGACATGCTCGAGGCTGTCGTTGAGGACAATATCATCATGCTCGACCCAGCAATGGGCCTCGAACGGATAGGTGCGCACCCCAAACACCCATCGCGCCCGCAGACCATGGCGCTGGAGCAGATCCAGCAGGAATAAGGAGCTCGGCAGGCAGCTCGACATCGCCGGCGCAAATGGCTGGATGTCGCGCGCCAGGCGCGCCAGCGCTAGGAGGCACTCGCCATCGTCCTCTCGCCCATGCGCGTTGCGGCGCGCAACCACCGCGAGCCAGCGGCGCGGGCGAAACAGACAGAGGCGCAGGCGCGTGCGCACCGCAGCCCTAACAAGCAGCCAGGCCCTCCAAGGGGTAAGCCGGGCACGCGCACCGGGCAGCCGAAATAGGTCGCGTCGCGCCCGGCTCTCGACGGGCGGCGCATCAGCAGGCGTGTCGATCAGCCCGAACAGCCCCGCTGCCTCAAGCTCATCCAGCAGGTCGGCGCTTGGGCGAAAACGGTGGTTCCCGAGCAGCGCCGCCTTCACGCCGCGAGTATGGACGCGAGGCAGGCAGAAATAGGCATTGGCACGCGCATCGAGCAGGACGATATCGCCGTCCACCTCCGCGAGATAGACGTCGGGAGAGAGACCATAATACATGGCGGCACCCGGAAAATGGGGACGGCCGAACCGGTCGCCCCCAGACCTGCCGTTACGGCGTGGGAATGCCGAGCAGGATGCTGCCCGGCTCGTTCGGCTGGACGAGCACGACGGACTTGGTGAGCTTGCTCACCTGCCCGACGTGGACGAGCCGTGCTGACTTGGTCTGCATATAGATCTCCACTGTCGTGCCGCGGAATTGCGACAGGCCCAGCAGATGCCCTTGCCTTTCTATTCTCAAACTATATCGGCTCTATTTCTTGCGCGATGCGCCGCGGCCATCGCGCGCGCCACCGGCTCGGCATGGCCACGACACCGGCGCAGGATCCGGCAGAGGACGGCGACCGCCTGTCGCCAGTCTTCGGCGCTAAGCAATGCGGATAGAGTGGCGAGCCCTTCGTCCTCCCCATAGATCCCCACCTGGAAGCGCCGCGCCGCGGCCAGGCAGTCGATGAAACTGCAACCGGCAAGCACGAGCCGGGTGTTTCGCGACAAGCACATCACCGCTACGAATTTTTCGCCCAGGGGATCCATCTGGACGCTCGTCGCCTCGACCTCCGTCGCGCCTACCGGCGCCGACGCACCGCTGCGCCCAGCCTCGCGAAGCGCGGCGACGAGATGCAGCTCGCAAAGATCATAGAGCTCGACCAGGTCGAACCAGGAGGGCAGCGGCACGAAATAGCCGTGCCGGCGCCGGTCCTCGATCAGGCGCTCGCCCGCCAGGTGCGCGAGCGCCTCGCGCACAGGCGTCGGACTGATGCCTAGCCGCTTCGCCGCCTCGATGACGACGATCTGGTCGCCGGGCAGGACTGCCCCGGTGACAACATCCCGCCGCAGCCCGCGATAGGCACGTTCATACGGATCGCCCCGCCCGCCTCGTTCGATCCCCCACTTCTCCTGCACCTGGCCAGCATCGGTTCGCAGTACAACCCGTCCAGCAATATCCTCCAAAATGGGTAGAACTGCTGCACCGCTCCGGCCAAAGAACCAAAAACCGATCCTGTATCGGCACAGCGTGCGCCAATTCTACGGGAATGTTGCCGCGTCCGCATGGAAAAGCGTACAAATATTGGCAGAATGCGTATCATTCCCTGATGCCACCCCGCTTGTTCCCGGGCGAACTGGCCGACAGCCCGACGCAACAATTGGGTGCGAGAATTAGGCTTCCGGAAATCGCGACCGCGATTGAAGACGGAGAGCGTGGAGGCATATGAAGAGCACCGAGGAGCGCGCCGATATCAGCCTGCTTTCGACTGCGCTCAAGGCGATCCGCATGGATCGTCGCATGCGATCGAGCGAGGTGGCCCGCGCGCTCGGCATGCCGCTCCGCTCCTATGAGCATTTTGAATCCGGTCGCGGCCGCATCACTTTCGACCGGCTGGTGCGGTTCGCGGAAGTCACCAACAGCGATCCATTCGCGATCATTGCAGTGCTGGCGCTCAAGTCCCCTGAATTTGCGCTGCGCTGCGCGGACAATAAGTTGATGACGATTCTGATGATCGCGATGAGCGAGCTCAACGAGACGCTGGGCGACGACATCACGTTCCTCGAGCCCGGCACGCTGATCGGCGCCTTCACCCGGGTTACGAAGGACTTGAGCGACCATATCGCGAAGCGCGACCTGTTCGCCGAGACCTGGATGAAAGAGCATAGTTCCAAGGTGCAGGGCGCACGGCCGCTCGATACCCGCCGACTGGGCCGCCGGACTGCGGACTAGCTTCTGGCCACGCGCAGCAGGCGCCGGACCAACGCGCCACCGCCAGTTTAGCCTCCTCCGCCAGCTTGCGGTAGATAGCCGATCAATCGGAGGCTAAGCACGCTCGCGCGACTATGTCGGCGGCTTCCCATAGAGAAGTTCCAATATCGTACACGATCGCCTTGTGCGCGCCGAACCGGGACTCCGCGCGCGGCCTGCGCTACCAAAACTCGCTTGTCGTCCATGGCAATATTCCAATCACCGTCGACACTAGCAGCCTCGAACAGGCCGCACCTTAACAAGCTTTTGTTTTGCTCGGCATTTTCCACATGAAATCGGGCGTAGAAAAGGTCTCTGGTCGATCTTCGGGGTCTTCACCATCGAAGCAAATGATACTCGATGCGGCTCCGTCGAGCCAATCGTCCTAACGCACGTTAAACTGCAGAGCTTGGCCGCAACCTTGCGCGATCCTGTGGGTTGGCGGTGACCAGAACGTTGGGTAGCCGAACACGTACGATCCCGATCGCGCGCGGGCGCCCGCCCTATGAACGGTGGCCCCGGTCGCAGGCGCGCGTCGGCTTCGGCGCGCGCAGGCACCCGCGAGGGCCTTCGACGAGGATCTATGAAACCCGAATTCCTGACCAACCCAACCCATGCGATCACGCGTCGCGATCCGGAGCGCTGGTCGGTCCGCAGCGAAAGCGATCCGCTATCCGAGGTGTTGCTGTGCGGACCCGCCTATCTCGCTCCGGTGCCATGCTGCTCGGTCACGCGCGGCAGCCTGGGCGATGGCCATCAAACCGATACCGCCAAGGCGCTCGCGCAGCACCGGCAGTTGCAGGCGTTGCTGGAGCAGCTCGGGACGCGTTGCCATGTGCTCGACCCGCTCCCCCACCTTCCCGACCTGTGCTTCACGCGCGACTGCGCGGTCGCTACCCCGTGGGGACCGGTGCTGCTCAATCCGGCGATGGCGCATCGGCAGCGCGAGGTGGACCATGTAGCGCGCTATCTCGGCAATCGGGGCGGCGGGCCGCTGCTGCAGATCGAAGGCGGCACCGTCGAGGGCGGCGACGTCTGTGTCGCACGCGACGGGCTCGCGATCATCGGATGGTCCGGCGAGCGGACCAGCCTTGCCGGCGCACAGGTACTGGGCAAGTTGTTTCGCGGCCATGGCTGGGAAGTCCTGCTGTGCCCGTTCGACGCCTACCACCTCCATCTCGATACGATCTTCTGCATGCTCGACGCGCATACCGCGCTTGCATGCATCGACGCGCTCCCGGAGGGGTTCCTGTCCGCGCTCGCGGCACGCGGCATCCGGGTCCTTCCGGCGCTGGAGGCGGAGTCGCGCAAGCTCGGGTGCAACATCCTCTCGCTGGACGGCTCCACGATCCTGCGGTCCAGACCTATCTGCGCGGCCAGGGCGGCGGCGACTAGATCGCGGCCCGTGCTTGCGCGCCCGGCTCTCCGCAACGCCGGGCGCGGCAATCGTTGGAACGCGGTGGAGGAGCAGGATATGGACATTGCAACGACGGGCGCGGTCGAACGGATCGCGCGGGTGCTGGCCGGACAGCGTCTCAGCGCCAATGCCGACGGCGACGATGCCCATGCGGCAGGCGCGATCGACGACCGGTGGCACGAATTCGAGGGCGATGCGATCGCGGTGCTCAAGACGCTGCGCGAGCCCGATGCGGAGATGGAGCGCGCCGGCGACATCGCGGTCTGGCAGCGGATGATCGCGGCCGCGCTCGGCGAGCCCGTCGACGATCTGCGCTCGAGCCCGGGAGACGCGCCCGAGCCCGGCACCGACCCGCTGCACGAAGGCCCCTGACCGTCCCGTCTTGCAAGGCCCGATTTCGAGCGTCCGGCGGCCGCTCGCTTGACTCGTTCATCCCATTAGGAACAAACAAGGAACGAATCACCTCGTTTCCGAGTCTTGCCAATCCATGGGTCAGCCCGCCGTCATCGCCCAACTGCGTTCGCGCATCGGCGACGTCGCAGGTTCCGGGTTGTGTGTGTCCATTCCGGAGCGTCCGTTGCTCGTGCGTCGGATCCCCTTCATAGGGGGAGGAATGCAGGGAACACCCACGATTTTGGAGCGCGTCCGAAGCCTGATCGAGAGGCTGGCGCCGGCCCCGATCTGCGACGAGTGCATCTCCGAGAAGCTGAGCCTTTCTTGGAAATCCCAGGCAAACCAGGCTGCGCGCGAGCTGGTCGGGCGCGACGACTTTGAACGACTCAGCGATGTCTGCACGATTTGCGGGGGTCCCAAAATCACTACCAGGAAGGCGTTGGGATAGGCCTATTGCTGTCGATGGCAGTCTCGCTCTGACGCCTTCGGCAAGTAGCCGATCAAGCGGAGGCTAACGGCTCCTCGTGCCGCGCCCAGCCTTGAGCCGCCCGCCCTGCTCGTCAGACAGCTCACTCGCTATCATCAGCGCAGGATCGTGGCAGCGCCGGCGATCCTGGCAGCCGCGAGCCGTGCGGCACGCTAGTCGCTGTAGAGCCCGGAACGTCGCCGCAAGCTGTCTGCTGGGCGCCGAGGGCGCTCGGCAACGGCGGGCCAGTTGCGGTGCCGTCTCCCTATCGTGGAAATAAGATGAGGAGTCCGCCGGTGCCCGCAGTGACCAGCCATAATAGCGGACCGGGCGGCCACAACCGCAGAAACTCGGCCGATCTCGCTGACAGGTGCAGGAAGCAGCTCATATTCGTGTCAAGGTAGAGCCGGGACGCGAGAAACTTGACGAGAGCAGCGCGCGCCCCAGCGCCCCTTTCGGAACGCGGAGGGAACGATGAGCGCGCCCGCTGGTTCCATCTATGCCGGTGCAAGTCCTCACCCGGACGACACCGGTGAGGGGCCGCCCCGGCCACGGACAGCAATTCGCGTCGGGGCGGCTACAAATTATAAGCAGCAGATTCTCCGAGGAATATCCGAGCTATCAGTCCGGGAGAACGTCAGATGGCCACGCAAGTCACGGCTGAAGCCCACGCCACCGGAAGCGGCAAGCCGGTTGAAGCCGTTCGACGTATAGCGGCGATTGACGTTGAGATGCTCCACCCCGCGCATAGGCGTCGTTGGTGCGGACCTGACTGACGATCTGGCTTGAGGGCGAGTAGCTCAAGCTCATAGTGACGTCGTTGGACGTGCCGCTTCCTTCAAGGTGCCATGCTCGAGCGACGACCAAGATCCGTATCGCCATAGTTGGCGAGCATAGTTGACCCGCTTTCCTTTATATCAGTGGCTTCATCTGACATGCGCGCGCGTTTCACATTGGCGCACCCGGCCTACTTGGCTCGATAGTTCGCAGGCCGGATTGATCCCGTCGCGCAGGGACATTAGCCTAGGAGGCGGCTAGCGAATGCCGCTGCGGCCGCGAGGCCATCCTGCGCTACGCTGTGCGCCACGCCTGGGGAAACATGGGCCTCTACCGGGACGCTAGCCTCAGCAAGAGCCGTTGATGCCAGGCTCATCGAGCGGAACGGTACGACGTCATCCTCGGTACCGTGAATGAGAAGCACGGGCGGACGGCTTGCAATGTCCGACGGAAGCCGCTCCGGCGCGACGAGCATGCCCGAGATTCCGATGATCCCCGCCAGCGCCTCCGATCGACGCAACCCTACATGCAAGGCCATCATTGTCCCTTGGCTGAAACCAATGAGGAGGACCCGACCGCTCGGCAGGCCGGCATCTTTCAACTCCTGCGTGATGAAGGCATCGAGCCCCGGCGCGGCCGCGTCGGCCCCCGCGGCGCGTTCCGCCATCGAAAAGGTGTCGATCGGCCACCATTGATAGGCCTCGGCGAGCCCCGGCATCCGCGCTGGCGCGTTGGGCGCCACGAAGGCGGCGTGGGGGAGCGCTGGCTGGATCATCCGAGCCAGGGAGATGAGGTCGTCCCCATTCGACCCATATCCGTGGATCAGAATGACAAGTGCATCCGGTTTTGCACCGGAGAGAGGAGCGAGGCGGGGGCCGTCAAACGACACGGAAATCCTTTCGCTGGGAAGAGCGGACAATTCAGTGCCCTACCCTCTTGTCGAAGACGACAGCGCGTGTCGTCCCTTGTTACTTGTCGCGCTCTGCCCGCTTGCGATCGGCCTTTCGCGCGCGGCTGATCGCCGCGGCGCGCTCACGCGCCCGCTTTTCAGAAGGCTTCTCATAATGCCGGCGCAGCTTCATCTCACGATAGACGCCTTCCCGCTGCAGCTTCTTCTTCAACGCGCGGAGCGCTTGATCGACATTGTTGTCGCGAACGATGATCTGCATGCTTGGTTGGCTTCCAACTGGTGCGGCGCTTGCTGAATTCCGCCGGCTCTAGCGCCGAACCCACCCGGGGGCAAAGCCATCAAAGCGCTTTCCCGCGGCCGCGGCACTGCCGCAGCCCAATCTACCTTCCTCCCTGACCTCCGGAAGCCCGCGACGAGGCCAGCTGACAGCGCCTCATCATATCATCGGCGCATGCGTTTGATCTCGCCGTTTCGCAGGGCGGCGCTGGCGGAAAGCTTCCCCAACCTGCATGGCGAGGCGGGGGCTGAAGCGAGTCTCTCGCGGATCGATGTGAAGGGCAGGATGGAAAGCACAGAGTTTCGGGCCGGTCGGGCCGAAGGCGTTCGCGCCGCCTTGGCGGTCGTAGAGGCACTCCTGGAAGCGGAAGAACGCAAGCTCGATTTGCCCGCCCCTTATGTCACGCGCACAGCGCGGCGCACGAGGCGGCAAGCCTATCGCAACGCCGCATCCCGGCTTTGGACGCTTCTGAACAAGGTCAGCCGCAACAAAGCCGTGGCCGGAGAGATCGAAGCAAAGCTGAAGAGGATGGGCTTGTAGCACGCGAGCGGGAGATCAACTGATCCGGCATTCCGTGATGCCGTCTCTACGACCCGGGTCGTAGGTCAGGAATATTCGTCCGCATCAAATGCCCCTTACCTGGATGGTGCGTACCGCCTGCTGCTCAGTGCAGCAGACGGTACGTCAAACCTCACCGAACGCGGCTGCGCTGCACCAGATTGAAGATCCCGAGCAACACGACGGCGCCGATGAATGCGATGATCAGCCCGGTCAGCGAGAATTCCTGCACGCTGCCGCGGACGCCGAAGAGCGGACCGGAAAGCCAATTGCCGATGATCGAGCCCACACAGCCTACGATGATGTTGAGGACGATGCCCATAGAGGCGTTGCGACCCATCACCATGCTGGCCAGCCAGCCGGCAATGCCGCCCACTATCAGTGCGATGATCCAACCCACTTCAATTCTCCCTGTCTGAAGACCTGACAGAGCAATCCATACTGGTCGGCTTTGTTCCGCGGCTGCAACGCTTCCGCCCCACCGATTTCAGCTTCGGCAGCCCTTCCCCATCATGCACCGCGGCCACAATGCCTCCCTTCTTTGCGGTGTTCCTGACGCAGAACAGCCAGAACCGCGCCCGAGTGTCGAACGGCTGCATGCCCGCTGTAGTACCGGGTAACCGTCCGGGCATCGGTATGCGGCTAAGATAGTTAGTGGCTGGGCTTACGCCCGGACTGCCGCGCTGGCCTGCGCTATCCAGAATAGTTGCCGAGCCCGGTCCGCGAGCATGATGCGCGCGATCGGCCCCTGTCGTTCATTCTGGACATCGAAGCTGCCTGCAACGGGCGGCGGGTAACCCGCACTTCCTTCCGCCCCACGTGGCGCGCAGCGGAATTGGCGGGGATGAGCGCTGTCCGCAGGTCAGGATGCTCATGTGCCTATGGGACTCATTGTGGCCCAAGGTACACCTCAACCACTAGAGCGCCGGAAACTGTTCGAGATCCGGTAAGTTTTGGCAGCATGCCAAGGTATCACCTGCATGTGCACAACGGCTTCGGAACTGTCCTCGATGAAGAAGGCCAGGTTGCGGCAGCCTCGCAGAGGCGGAACGCGTTGCCATCGCGAGCGTCCGGGCCATCCTTGCGGACGAAGTGACGAGCAAGGGTTTGCTCGACTTGAGAGGGCATGTGGATATCGAAGCGGCGGACGGCCTCAAGCTGACGACTGTGAAATTCTGCGACGCCGTTGATCTGCGTCTCGGCAGAGACGCCTGATCGCAAGGATCACAACCTCCCTCCCCGCCTTGGTGGGCCGCCTAGCGCTTCTCGCGTACGAGGTTACGCTCGCCAGCGCGCCAGTATCTCTTCGTAGCGCAGCTTCTCGGCATCGCGCGCCGATCGGGCTTTTCGCACGAGCTCGCCTGCCGCGCGCTCGGCCGCCTGGCGCTCGTGTGCAAGCCTTCGCTCCCGTTCGCGGAAGTCCCGCTCTAGCTGCTCGGCCGCACGCTGCGCGCCATCCAGGGTTTCCTCGGCATCGTCGAGCGGCTTACGATCGGGCCGGGGGCGAGGCTTTCTCTTTGGCGCAGCCGATGCTCGGGGTTCTCGCCGGCTATCTGCCGCACTCGCCCGTTCAAGGGCGGCGAAATGCTCGGCTTCGCTACCTCGGAGGCGCTTGATGACCTTGCCTGGATGGGCAAGCGGCTCCTTCGACAACTCGGCATCGCTCACCAGCTCGGCGGCACCGCGCGCGAACAAGTTTGCCGCAGCACCCCAGGCCTCAAGCGCCGCCTTTTGGCTGGCGGCGGCAACATAGGCATCGTGAAAGCCGATTGCAGTTCGGAAGACCTTGAGTTTGCGCGGCATCGCGATTGAACGCGCCTCAAGGGCCGCGGCTCCCGCGACCTGCAAGCCGCGTCGAGGCACGCCGCGCTTGACCCGGGAAATGCGTAGCGCCGCAGCCCGTCGGCTCCGCGTTCGCCTTAGCCTCGATCAGGCCGCGAAATCGGGCTTCTGCGGGACCGCATCGGCGATCGAAGGATCGCTACCATGTTCGGCAATCTCCGTGATGCCGTATACTGATCTGCCGGCGCTTGTGGATTGACTCGAAGGCTCGCCGCGAAGGCGCGATCGTCGCAAGCCACAATGGCAAAGCTTTTTCGCCTGGGGGGTGACGCATTCACCGTGCATGGCATGGCATGGCACCGCGCGCTCGAGTTTCAGCCCCACTGAGATGGAAACCGGGCGACCGATGCGGTTTCCCTGCTTCAGCGTTGGCATAACGACACACGTCCAAATGCGCATGGGCCGTCTCTTGCGAGACGACCCATGAACACCCCTCGCAAGATCAGAAGCGGAAACGAACCCCGGCGCGGCCGCCATAGCCTTCATAATCGCCACCATCGGCATAGCGGCCCTCGAAGAAGCCGCTGATCGCTCCGCGCTGCGAGCCGATGTTCAGACCCAGCAGCCCTTCGCCATAGTCGCTCAGCCGCTGGTTGCCGAAGCGCACCGTCTGTCCGCCGCTGGTGAAGGTGACCTGGTCCTGGCCCTTGAACTCATGGACATAGTTGCCGCCGCCATAGAGCGTCATCTTGGCGGGACCGATATCGCTGGTGAAGCCTATCCGCGCGCCGCCACGGCCGCGCACGCCGTCCTGGTCGTTGAAGGCGAAATTGCCCGACGCATTGCCGAAATTGTCGAAATCTGAATGCGTGTAGGAAACGCTTGCCGCCGGCTCGAACCAGAGCTTGCTGCCGAAGCGGACGCCTACCTCAGCTTTGCCGCCATAGATAGAACCCTTCAGCTTCTGAGTGTAGCGACCCGAGATGCTGACATTGTCACCCCAATAATAGTCGTACTTGGCGAGCGCGTTGACGAAGAAGCTGCCGGCGTTGAGGCTGGCATAGACGCCGCCATTGACCACATCGAAGTTGATCCGGTCAGGCGAGTTGGCGAAGTTCAGGTTGGAGTTGAGATAGCCGCCGGTCAAGCCGAAGGCGAAGCCGCCCTCACCCACCGGAGCGCCCAGATCCACGCCCATCTGGCCGCCGAAATAGTCCTGTTTGTAGCTCAAATCGACCGGGGTAGTGACGCCGTTGAAGGCGAAGCTGCGGTTGCTGCCGCGATGCTCGACCTGACCAAGCACCTGGGCCCAGACGCGCCCGCCGGCACCACCGGGGCCATTGGCGGCGACATTGTCGCGCAACTCGCGCATATGCCCCGACCAGCTGTCGCCCGACTGCAGCCAGAGGTTGCGCACCCCTTCGGCGAACAGCGATGCGCGATAGACCCCGACGCCGGGCGTGGCGACTAGGCTGTAGGCAAAGGTCGTCGGGTTGTAGACGATGCCATACTGGATCAGGCCCTGATCGACGCTGCCGCCGTCGAGCGTGAACGCCGTTGCAGACGAGGCCGCGCCGGCCTGCGCCACCACTGCGCCTGCGCTGGTGCTGAGCACCGCCGGCACATTATTGAGCGCGGCGACCGAGACGATCGTTGTGCCCGTCGCCGCGCCGCCGATGCGCAGTTGGTCGCCGGTGAAAGCAATAAGATCGACATCGACGCCGAGCTGCGCCGCGCCGTTGCCGGCATAACTGCCCGGCAGAACCAGCACATCGCCGACATGGCCGTTACGCAGATCGACCAAGCCGCTGTTGTTGAACGTCTCCAGTCCGGTGAGCGTGACCGTTCCGGCGGTCGTCGCCAGGCCGAGTACGCGGAGCGTGGCGCTGTTGTTGAACACGTCCGCGCCCGCGCCGAAGTCGCTGTTGCTGTTCGCGTTGAAGGTGCCGGTGTTGTTCACCGTATCGCCATTGGCGGTCAGCAGGATGCGGCCGTTGATCGTGCCGCTATTGTTGACCGTCGCCGCGCCGCCGGTGACCGCGAGGGCATAGTTGCCGCCGCCGAGCGTACCGGCGTTGGTCACCGTGGTGCCCGTGCCCGACGTGATCGTTGCGCCGTTGTTGAGGCCGGTGAGGGTGCCTGAGGTCAGGGCGAGATTGGCGGTGGTCGCCGCCGCGATGCTCACGCCGTCAAGGCTTGCCGAGTTGTTTGTGCCGCTGAGCGAGACGCCAACCGAGCCTGCCGTGCTGTTCGCCACGATCGCATTCGACGTCGCGCCCGTGGTGGTGACGCCGGTCGCCGAAATGGTGACTGCCCCGCCGCCATTGGCGACAATGCCTCGGCTGTTGGCGCCGGTGGTGGCAACCTGTCCGCCGGTGATGGCGATGGTGCCCGGCGTAACGATGTTGATGCCGTCAGACGTGGCGCCGGTGGTGGTGATCGTACCGCTGTTGACGAACGTCACCGGGCCGGTGCCGGTGATGACGACCGCAGTTCCGGTGCCGGTGGTCCCGGCGCCGGCGACAGAAGCGTTGATCGCCCCAGCACCACCGGTGATGCGAAGCGCGTTCGCGCCATTGGCCGCATGCCTGCCGCCGGTGAAGGTCACCGCGCCGGTGCTATTGACGACCGTGCCGGTCGCGCCCGCCTCGGTCGCGGTTACGGCACCGGTGGTAAGCGTGACGGCGTTGGTGCCGGCGTTGACGATCAGACCATTGCCGGTCGTCGCCACGGTGCCGACGGTCAGGTTGATCGGCGCGGTCGAGGTGATGATCGCACCCTGCGCGCCGAGACCCGTGGTGGTGACGTTGCCGAGATTGCCCGTGACGCCCGCGCCGGTGACGAGCGCGGCGGTCACGCCGGCGCCATTGGTGCGAAGCGTCGAGCCGTTACCGCGCAGGTTGATCGTGCCGGTTGAGGCAAGATCTAGAGCACTGGCGCTGTTAACGCCGGCCGCGATGCCCGACGTGGTGATGTTGCCGTAGCCGGCATCGATCGCGCCGGTGGCCGCGCGGATGTACAGGCCCGTGCCGCCATTGCCGGTGGTGGTGATCACCCCCGCATTGGTGGTGACCGTGCCGGCGCCGATGGTGTTGGCGGTGACGCCATAGGAGCCGATGCCCGAGGTGGTCGCCGAGGCGATGTTGACCGCCATGTTGCCGCCGACCGATGTCGCGAACACGCCATTGCTGTTGAGGCCGGTCGTAGAGAGCGCGCCGCAATTAACCGTCACCGATCCGGTGCCAGCGGCCTGTGCCGAGACCGCGGTTGCGTTGTCGCCAGTCGTGGTGACGCTTGGGCAGCCGCCGATGTCGATCGCGCCGGTCGGGCTGAACGCATTGGCGATGATGCCGCCGCCGTTAACCGTGCTGACGGTGCCGGTGCGGACCGTGACGTTGCCGGTGAAGCCCTGCGCCGCGATGCCGTAGCCGCCGGGGGTGGTGGCGCCGTTGGTCGAGGTGGTGATGTTGCCGGCGGTGACCGACACGGTGCCTCCATTGGCGAGGATCGCGCGATCGCCCGTCACGACATTGCCGGCGACAACGGTGTTCGCGCCGTTGGTCGCCGAAACCGTGCGGATGCCGCGGCCGGTCGCGGTGATGTTGCCCGCAGTGGTCGAGATGGCGCCGGTCTGGGCGCCCGCGTCGATCGCGGTGCTGTTCGCACCCGTGACGTTGATGTTGCCGGTCCGCAGCGTAAGGTCGCCGCCGGCCGTCGACAGCACGCCGAAGGAATTAGCGCCGCTGGTCGCGATGTTGCCGACCGTGAAGGTGGCCGGCTGGGCGAGCGTATTGAGCGTGACGCCATTGGCAGCGACCCCGCCGGTGACGTTGATGTTCACCGGCGCGCTGACGCCGGCAGGGGTAAGGCTGAGTGCGCCGCCCGTGGAGGTGAGGTGGACCGCGGTTACGCCGGTCGTCGCGATCGGGCCAGTGGCGGTATAGGTCGTCGTTGCCGGGCCGGTCGTATCGACGGTCACCAGGCCGGGACCCGCAACCGTTGCATTGCCGGCGGTGGTGGTGCCGGTCAGCACGGTGGCCGCGCCATCGACGCAGGTGATCGTGGTGCCGGTCTGCGAGCAGGTCGTCGCCTGCGCAGCGGCGCTGGTGGGCAGAAGCAGCATTGCTGCGGCGGTGGATACGCTGCCGAGAAGCGCGAGGCGCAACTTGGTAGCCGGGGTGGCGGACGCCATCACGTGCGAAACGAACATCTAAACCGGTCTCCTGGAATCAGGCCCCCCGGGATTAGTTTCGCTTAGCCGCAACCTTTCAACGTAGATACTCGTATGACTACCAGGTCAAACAATTGATCTACTGAAGAAAATATAGTCGATAGCTCCACAGCAAGAGGAATTTATATTTTGAAAGTTTCGCAACTATCCACGGAACGCGATTTCGGAACTTCCTCGTATGACCTCGTCCTCGCCGCGATTGATCGTTCGTCTATCGGTGTCGCCGTGTGCGGCCGCGACTTTACCGTACATTTCCTCAACCCCGCGATTAACCGGTTCCTTAGTGGCGGGGCCGACGCCACCCATGGGCTGGCGATTCTGGGCGTGCTTGGCGTTGATGTGGACGTGGCGATGTCGGAGATCGCCTCGCAGGGCAGCTGGGCCGGGGTGATCGACGTCGACACACTCGGTAACGTCGAGCTGTACGTCACGGTCGAGCCGTTCGATGGCGCCAACAACGCGGCCGGCTGGCTGATCACTGCGCGTAGGTACGTCGAGCGCGCCGCACCCGTTTCGCTAACCGACGCCCAGCTTATCGCCCTGTCCGGCAAGCTCACGGCGCGCGAGCGCGAGGTGATGCTCGCGTTGCAGGAAGGCGCCAGCAACAAGGCGATCGCATTGCGCCTGGCCATCAGCCCGCGAACGGTCGAATTTCACCGCGCGCGGATCATGCAGCGCTTCGCCGCCACCTCCGTTGTCGAGCTGGTGCGGAAGGTCGCCGGGGACGCGCTGGCGACGATGTAATCGCGCGCCGGCACTCTAGCGTCTAAGCACTTCGCGCGCCTCGGCCGCAAGCGCGGCGTATGTGAATGGCTTGGTGATCAGATCTGAGCCGGCTTCGAGCCAATCGTCCCGCATGATCGCGTCGCGAGTGTAGCCCGAGGCGAACAGGACCTTCGGGTCTGGATGCATGGACCGCGTGGTATGCGCGAGTTCCTCGCCGAACATTTGGGGCATCACGACATCGGTAAGCAGCAGATCGATCGAAAAATCGTCGCGCTCGAGCAGGCGCACCGCGGAGTGTCCCATCATGCGCCTCGACCACGCGATAGCCCAGTTCGCGGAGGATGCCGACGGTGTAGGCACGAACTTCGCCGTCATCCTCGACGACGAGCACCGTCTCCGATCCGCCTTCAGCTTCCATCGACTACACGAGCCCATATTCGTCGGCGCCCAGCTGCCTGGACTCGCGGCCGAGGAGCAGGCGGACGGTCGTCCCCTCGCCTTCGGCCGATTCGATCTAGACATGCCCGTCCGATTGCTTGGCGAAGCCATAGACCATCGAGAGCCCGGTGCCCTTGCCTACCTCCTTGGTCGTGAAGAACGGGTCGAACACCTTTACCACCGTCTCCGTTGACATGCCGCACCCGCTGTCCTTGACCGCAATCGCGACATATTGCCCCGGAAGCACGCCTTCCGGCGCGGTAGCGTCGTCCAATACGATATTGGCGGCGCTGATGGTAAGAGCGCTGCCACCCTCAATCCCGCCTCGCCGCTGGCGGCAAGTAACCGATTAACCGAAGGCTGAGCACACTTGCCGCGATGATATCGGCGTCTTCCCAAAGGCAAGTTCGAATATCGTGCATAATGGCCTGCCATTTCGCGTTTCGCACCACCTCCCCCTATAATTTCAGTAACTTACGGGAGGGTTCGAACGCCATGAGTTGCGCCTCCATTTTTGCGCCATCAATGTAACTCTTTGAAATAGTGCGGAATCACTCAGCACATCAGTTCCAATCCTGATTGGATCGAACCTCTAGCCGGTTGATCTCGTAACCACGCTCAAAGCGCCAAATCCTGAATTACCCGACGCCAGGCCGGAGTGGCACGGCAGGCTGGTGCCCACCGTGCCGGTGCGGACTTAATGCCAATAACTAATGCTGCTCCGCCGCCACGGCCAACGCAGCCTTGGCGGCCAGGATATAGGCCGTGGTGGTGCTCACCGTATATTCGCTCTCGAACCACAGGAATGGCCAATCGGCCTTCAGCTCGGGGAAATCGGGCTTGATGATCAGCACACCTGGCACCATCCCGCCGGCGATGAAGCCGTAATCGGCGCGGTTGTGGCCATAGCCGATCAGCTTCGAGCGTGTGCCGACGGTCGAGACAAGCGACAGGTTGTTCGCCGGATGGCGACCGAGCATGTAATCGAGCGCACGGAGCGTGTATTCCGATCCGATCAGGTCCGGAAAGGCGCGGTGCATCAGATACATGTTGCTGCCGAAGCTGGCGACTTCTCCGGATCCCGCCCAGGAACCCATGGCGACCGGCACGCCGAAGGGATTGGTCAGCTCCGCGTCGATCTTCGGCTTGGCGGCACGCACCAGCGCCTTGATCCGATCGCGATAGGCCGCATCCATATAGGGCAGCGCGAGGATTGCAGCGCCGCTGATCCGATCGAAATTCGCCTCGATCGCCGGCATCAGGGTGCGCAGGCGATCGGTATAGACGGCCTCGCCCTTGGTGGTGAGGATCAGTTCCACCGTCGCGGAGACCTTGGCGAGATCGAGGAAGCGCGCCATGAAACCGTTGTCGTCACGACCATCGCTGGCATTGGCGGTCTGGCCCTGACGTGCGGTCCAGAGCGCCTTGGCCGCGGCCAGCGCCTCGGCAGCCATGGCGGGATCCGAGTCCTTGAGCGCGCGGCTCGCGGCGGCGAGGCTTCCGGCCACCCTCAGGTCGTTCGCCGGATAGGCGGTGGTGAATGCCCAGCGGTCATCGTCGATGCCCGAGCGGCCCGCATCGCTCTGGTCCGGCGCCATGGCAGGGTCGTAGAGCTTGCCGTCGGTCTGTGACCCGGCGTCGCCGAGATGCGCATATTGGCGGAGCTTCGGATCGACGATGCCGACGATCGCGTGGCCGAAGACCTTGTACTGGGCGAGCAGCTGCAACGTGCCGTGGCGTATCTGCTGGATCGCGTCGGGCACGCCGTCCGGCTTGCGGATTTCCACTTCGCGCGCCTTTTCGTCGACGCTGGTCTCGTCCCAGTCGAGGCCGAAGAGCTCGCGCGCCCAGACCAGATCTCGGACCACATCGGCGTTCTGCGGCGTCTGGATATCGTAGTCGCCCGCGTCCTGGAAACCGCCGACCGCCAGGCCCGGGATATGCTCGCCCGGCTTGAAGGGAGAATCGAGGTTCGGGCCCATGCGGTAGCCGTCGAAGTGCGTGATATTGGGCGGCGCCTGGCGCGCATCGTCGAGATGCGAGGCGCGCTGCCACACACGATACTGCTCGCGCACCGTCATGTGGTCCATCTGCACCGGCAGATAGGTGTCGAGCGAGGGCTGCCAGATCCGCGCATAGGCATCGGCTGCGATCGGGAACGGATTGGTCGTCTGTCCCGCATAGGAGATGGCGTAGATCCCCGGCTCGCGCACGCTCGAGAAATCGAACGCGGCATAGTTGTAGCGCAGCCATTTGCCGCGCTGCTGGACCGGCGCGCGGAACACGGGCTTCTCGCCATCGGCGGTGAGCTTGACCAGCACCGCCTCACTCGGCGCCTTGAAGGCGGGATCGAGCTCGATCAGCGCCACCTTGTCGCGCGCAGGCGTGTAGCCGGCCTGGTTGAACGACACGACCGGCGCACGCGTCCAGCCCGGGATCACGTTCGGGCGGACGTGCCAGACAATGGCATCGTCCTTCGCGCCCTCGGCAATCAGCGAGCGCACGACGAACCAGCCATTCTGCGCCCGGTTGCGCGCGTCATAGAGCGCAAGCGGCGCGTTGGCGGTGATGGTGACGCGGGTAGCGGGATCTTCGGGCGACAGCGTGACGGTCTGCGCCCCCGAGGCCAGGGGCTGGGGATCGCCGGAACCGTCCGTCGCCATCGGCCCGCTCGCATTGCGCGGAAACAGGCCCGGACGCTCGCCCATCAGATAGGTCTTGCCGAAATAGGCGGTCGGCAGGAAATCGAGATTGAACCCGGCCTTGCCCACCAGTTCCTTCGGCAGCGGTGCGTCGAGATCGACTGCGATCCGGAACCCGCCCTCTTCCGCGGTCACCTTCACGCGATATTTCAGATTGGCCTTGGGGTAGCTCGAGCGCACGACGATCTGGCCGGGCTCCCCGAGCGTGCGGTCACCGAAGGTCGGCACCGGATCCCATTGTTCGGGCGTCGGATTCAGCCGGATCTCGCCATCGGTAGCGATCCGTTCGCCGTGCAGGACGATCTGGATGCCCGCATTCTTCTCATCGAAGAAGATCGGGCTGAACTGGTTCTGCTCCACGATCACGCTCAACCCCTGGGTTTCGAGCGTCTGATCAGGACTGACCCGTAGCGTCTGCGCCTGCGCGCCGGCGACGGCCAGAGACGAACAGGTGGCCAAGAATAGTCCGATGCCGCGAATCTCGTGCATGCAACTCCCCTCCTATTGGAAGCCAAGGCTATTATTTAATGAAAACAGTGCCCTATCGATTTCTTCTAAGCACCGACGCAGCCATATAGACTGACAAGATCATTTATGGTAGCGCTATCATAGACTGGAAGAATGCGGGTTGCTTGGCAAGCCCATTAGGCAGCCGGCCGCAACATTTCGCACCTGCACGCAGGGGCGGCCGAGTGCTGGACCAAGGCCTCGTCGAGGCCGCAGTTTCCAGCAGATAAATAGACAGACAATTTATCTACAAATCCTCCTCGATACTATTGGCATTTCCTCTCCTAATTATGGCATGGATAGCCATATCCGAGTCACTATTTAGTAAGACAATTATATTTGGACCGAGAGGAAATGAAAGGGAGAGGTGCAATGAAGCTTTTCACGGAGGCTCTGAAACCGGCACGACTTAGCCTGGCCATGGCCAGCATCGCCGCCGGTCTTGCGCTGGCCGCACCAGCCCAGGCGCAGAACGACAAGATGACCCCCATCCCCGTTCCGGCCCAGCCCAGGGCCATCACGCTCGATACCGGCCCCCTGCCCGGCGCGACCGCGCCCGAGGCATGGCACAGCCAATATGGCAGCGTCTTCGCGCGGAACGTCACCGTCGCGACGCTCACCCCGTTCCTGCCCGATCCCGCCAAGGCGACCGGCGCCGCGGTGATCGTGGCGCCCGGGGGCGGCTTCCGCACCCTGTCGATGGAGAATGAAGGCTGGGACGTCGCCAAGGCGCTCGCCGCCAGGGGCGTGGCCGCCTTCGTCCTCAAATATCGCCTGAACCCGACGCCGCAGGAAATGCCTGCCTTCGAACAGTCGATGCGCGAGATGTTCTCGGGCGTGGCGCGCACCGCGCCGCGGATGGACCCGCAACAGGCGATGGCCGGCCTTGCGCCCCAGATCGCCGACGCCCGCGCCGCGTTCGCGCTCGTCCGCAAGCGTGCCGGCGAATGGCATGTCGATGCCGACCGGGTCGGCATGGTCGGCTTCTCGGCCGGCGCGATGCTCACGCTGGCAACCACGCTCGCCGGGCAGGATGCCAAGCCCGCCTTTATCGGGCTGATCTATGGCCCGCTCGCCTCGGTGACGGTGCCCGCCGACGCCCCGCCCGCCTTTGTCGCGCTGGCGGCGGACGATCCCTTCTTCGCCAATAGCGGCTTCGGGCTGATCGAGAGCTGGAAGGCGGCGAAGCGGCCGGTGGAGTTCCACCTCTACGAACAGGGCGGGCACGGCTTCGGCATGTATCCGAAGGAAACCACCAGCACCGGCTGGTTCGATGCCTATGCCCGCTGGCTCGGCATGCACGGCCTGCTCAAGCGCGCGCACTGAGCGAGGCCCCGTCCGTGCCCTGGCCGCTGGGTCAGGGCACGGATATCTCGAAGCTGCCGACCGGCAGCCCGTCCCGGTCGAACAGATTGACGGTGGGGCTGTCCGCCCAGGCATAGCGGACGCGGGTCACCGGACGGCCATCTGCCGTAATCACCACCTGATTGCCGTTCACTCGGGCATCGGCATAGCGGCAGCTTCCCTGTTCCGCGGCGCACAGCTCGAACCCGATTGCCCGATCGGCACCCCGCGTTGCCAGTTCGCCGCCCACATCCGCAAAGCCGAGCGTGACCGCGCCGTCCGCGCCCCTGCCCGCCCGCACGACGCGCGGCCCTGACGACGCGACCGCCTCGCCATAGGCCAGGCTGCGCATTACCCGGGCCAGCCGGCGCCCGACCTCGTGCTTCTCGCCGGGATGGATGTCGAGCGAATCGCCCAGATCGAGCGTCACCGCCACAGCGGCATGCCCGTCCTTTTCGGCCACCCGGCGCTGGGTGTCACGCAGCCCTGCCCAGCCGCTTTCGCGTGGCCGGGACGCCGTGTCGCCATAGGCGGAAAGCTGGGCGATCGCGAAGGGAAGCTCGGGCAGGCCGAACTGGCGGCGCCAGTCGCGCATCATCGCGGCGAGGCGCTTGTCATATCCGGCCAGATCGGTGTCGGACTCGCCCTGGTACCAGGCGACGCCGGTCAGTGCGATCGGGCCGAGCGGCGCGATCATCGCATTGTAGAGCGTGCCGGCGCCGTTGATGTCGTCCCAGGGCGCGCGCGGGGCGTTGGTGCGCGGCTTGCCGGCAATGGCATAGCGCCAGCCCGTATCGAGCGGGATACTGGTGCCATCGGCAAAGCTGAGCCGCATCGCCTCGGCCGGGCCGATCATCCCGCCTTCGGCCCAGACATTGTCGTCGTTGATCGTGATCACGTTGCTGCCCGCAACCAGCGTGCCCGCCGGCAGCAGATAGTTGCGCGGCGTGGCGGCATTGCTGCTGCCGCCCACCGGCTTGCCATTGACCCAGGTGACGTCTGCATCATCGACCGCGCCGATCGACAGCACCGCTTCTTGGCGCGCCTGCCCGGCGGTGAGGGTCACCTCCTTGCGGAACCACAGCATGCCGACATAGTCGGCGAGCGCGGGGATACCCCAGCGATTGAACGCGCCGATCCGTGGTACGGGTTGCCAGTCTAGCGAGGCCTGGAACTGCCAGGGTTCGGTGCCCGGCCGATTGCCCGACTGGTCGCGCCACCATTGTTCCCATTTGGCGCTGGTCCGGGCAATCGCGGTAGGGACATCGCGAGCGTAGAGACGAAGCGCGTCGACGCCGTCGCCCATGTCGGCGGCGCGCAGCCCCGGCTCGTCCATCCAGGCGGAGATGCGCGACCCGCCGCAGCTCGAATGAATCGCGCCGATCGGCACCTTCGCCGACTTGCGCAGCGCCTGGGCCATGTAGAAGCAAGCGGCTGAGAAGGGGCTGGCCGTGGCCGGGGTGGTCGCTGCCCAGCCGGGCTGTGCCGCGAACCCGGTCTGCGGCGTGAAGGCAGTCGCCTTGGGCACGGTGAGCAGGCGCAGCTGGTCGTCGGTCGCGGCATAGACGGAATAGCTGTCCTGCGATCGCTCGACCGACATCTCCATGTTGCTCTGACCCGAGCAGAGGAACACGTCGCCGATAAGCAGGTCGCGGACGATCGCGAGGCCGCTGCGCGCGCTGATTTGCATCTCATAGGGGCCACCCGCGGGCAGCGGCGCCAGCGTCGCGCTGAAGCGGCCCGCGCGGTCCGCCTTCACGGCGACCAACTGGCCGGCCAGGCTGATCCGCACCGCCTCGCCAGGCTCGGCGCTGCCGGAAATGCGGATCGGTTTGTCGCGCTGGATCACCGCATGATCCGTCAGCACCCCATCGAGCCGGGGCGCGGCCAGCGCGGGCGTTACCGGCAGGGCGGCAAGCGCCATCAGCATCCATTTGGTCATGATCATCCCTCTCCCGACCGCGCCATTTGTATGACGGTTTTACGGCCATTGACCTCTCTACATAGGTTAAATAGTCAGACTAGAAAGCAAAGAGCAACGGCTGAAAATGCGGGACATGGGGAGGATCCGGGGAATGGCCTTGTCGGACGGCTTGCACATTACGCGGCGACAGATTCTGCAGGGTTCGGCGGCCGCAGCCGCCGGGCTTTCGCTGCCCTCCGCGAGCCAGGCACAGGCGCAGATGACCGGTGCGCATCGCCTCTGGTATCGCAAGCCGGCGCGCGAATGGGTGGAGGCGCTGCCGGTGGGCAATGGCCGCATCGGCGCGATGGTGTTCGGCGGCATCTCAAACGAAAAGCTGCAGCTCAACGAGGATACGCTCTGGACCGGCGGCCCCTATGAGTCGGTGAACCCGGCGGCGCGCGCGGCGCTGCCCGAGGTTCGCCGGCTGGTCTTCGCGGGCCGTTATTCCGAAGCGCAGAAGCTGGCCGATGCGACGCTCATGGCCAAGCCGCTGTCGCAGATGAGCTACCAGTCGTTCGGCGAGCTGCTGATCGACATGCCCGAGATCCCGGATTTCTGGGCGCGGGAGTATCGACGCGAGCTCGATCTCGACTCTGCCATCGCGACCACGGTCTTCACCGTGGGCGGCGCGACCTTCCGGCGCGAGGTGATCGCCTGCCCCGTGCATCAGGTGATCGCCGTCCGGATCAGCGCCGACAAACCCGGGCGTATCGACTGCGGTATCACGCTGCGCGCGGTCCAGCCGGGCTCGCTTGCGGTGGAGCGTAACGCGCTGATCGTGACGGGCACCAATCGCGACGAGCACGGCATTGCCGCTGCACTCCGGTTCGCCGGACGGGTGGAGGTGCTGCACGAAGGCGGCAGGCTTGAGCCGCGTGCGGGCGGCATCGGGGTTCGCGATGCGGATTCGGTGACGATATTGGTCGCGATGGCCACCAACTATCGCCGCTACGACGATCTGCGCGGCGATCCGCTGGTGATCACCAACGCGCAGATCGACGCTGCGGCGAAGATCGGCTTCGCGGGCATCGCTGCGGCAGCCACCGCGGAACACCGGCGCCTCTACCGTGCGGTTGCGCTCGACCTCGGCACCAGCCCTGCGGCGGAGCAGCCAACCGACGCGCGCATCGCCGCGGTAGGAACGGCCGAGGATCCGGCGCTCGCCACGCTCTACTTCAACTATGGCCGCTATCTGCTGATCGGCTCGTCGCGGCCCGGCAGCCAGCCGGCCAACCTACAGGGGCTGTGGAACGACAGCGGCCAGCCGCCCTGGGGCTCAAAATACACGATCAACATCAACACCGAGATGAACTACTGGCCGGCCGAGCCAACCGGCCTCGCCGAATGCACCGCGCCGCTGATCGCGCTGGTCCGCGACCTCGCCGAAACGGGCACGCGGACGGCGCGCGAGATGTACGGCGCGCGCGGCTGGGTGGCGCATCACAACACCGATCTGTGGCGCGTGACGGCGCCGATCGACGGCGCGCAATGGGGCATGTGGGCGATGGGCGGGGCGTGGCTCTGCACGCATTTGTGGGCACGCTACGATTATGGCCGCGACCTCGCCTATCTGCGCAGCGTCTACCCGCTGATGCGCGGCGCGGCGCTGTTCTTCCTCGACACGCTGCAAGCCGATCCGAACACCGGCCATCTCGTCACCAACCCGTCGATGTCGCCCGAGAATTCGCATTCCGGCGGCCTCAACGGACCGACCATCTGCGCCGGGCCGGCGATGGACATGGAATTGCTGCGCGACCTGTTCGCCCAGACTGCGCAGGCGGCGAGAACCCTCGGCCTAGACGCGGATTTCGCGCGCGAACTGCTCGCGACCCGCGCGAAGCTCGCGCCGAACCAGGTCGGCGCGCAGGGCCAGCTGCAGGAATGGCAGGCGGATTGGGACGCCGCGGCACCTGAGCAAAATCACCGCCACGTCTCGCATCTCTATGGCGTGTTCCCCAGCCACCAGATCGATCTCGACGAAACCCCGGAGCTGGCCGCCGCGGCACGGCGCTCGCTCGAACGACGCGGGGACGATACCGGCGGCTGGGGTACCGCATGGCGAGCCAATCTCTGGGCAAGGCTGCGCGATGGCGACCGCGCGCATCGCCAACTGATGCTGCTGCTGGGCAGCGCGCGGGTCTATCCCGACCTGCTCAACGCCAACCCCTTCCAGATCGACGGGAATTTCGGCGGCACCGCGGCGGTCGCCGAGATGCTGCTGCAGGGCCATGGCGAGCAGATCCTGCTGCTGCCCGCACTGCCCAGCGCCTGGCCGACGGGATCGGTGCGCGGACTGCGTGCGCCCGGCGCCTGCACCATCGACCTGGAGTGGCGGAATGGCCAGCTCGCCCAGGCAACGCTGGCCAGCCCCCTGGGCGGCAGGCGCATCGTGCGGCTCGGCGGGCAGCGCGTCGCGGTGACGCTGAAGGCAGGTCAGCCCTTGCGGCTTGTCGGCCCGGCGCTGAAGCCGGGTCGGTAAGCGGTCATTTCGGCAGCACCACCGCTGCCGGAACGGCAAAACCTGCGCTCTGGCCCGCCACGCCGGTGCCCGGCTGGCCCGAGCCGACCGTGACGCGGTAATCGCCGGCCAGCACCTTGCGCACCCCGTCCACCGTCACGGCGCTCAGGTCGCGCGGCGATAGGTCGAAGCGGATCGTCCGCGCCTCGCCCGGCTTCAGCATGACGCGCTGAAAGCCGCGCAGCGCGACGCGCGGCGCGCCGGGGTCACTGGGGAAGTTCAGGTAGAGCTGCACCACCTCGTCACCCTCGCGGCCGCCGGTATTGCGGACCGTGGTGGCGACGCGGATGCCCTTAGCCGCATTGCCGCCGGTGGGCGTCACTTCGATCGGGGCATAATCGAAGCTGGTGTAGCTGAGCCCGTAGCCGAACGGGTAGACCGGGGTGCCCGCGAAGTAGCGATAGGTACGCCCCTGCATCGCATAGTCGCCGAAGGGCGGCAGGTCGTCGATGCTGCGATAGAAGGTCAGCGGCAGGCGACCCGAGGGATTGGTCTTGCCCGACAGGACATTGCCGATCGCGAGGCCGCCGGACTGGCCGGGATACCAGGCCTCGATGACCGCCGCGGCATTGTCTTTCGCCCAGGCGAGGTTGATCGGACTCCCGTTCATCGCGACCAGGACAATCGGCTTGCCGGTCGCCTTCGCCTGTTCTAGCAGAGCCTGCTGGTCGGGCGATAGGTCGAGCGTGGTCTTGTCGCCACCCTTAAAGCCCGGGATCTGGACCGGCGATTCCTCCGCCTCGAGATCGGAGGTGAGGCCGACCACGGCGACCAGCACGTCCGCATTGGCAGCAGCAGCCTTGAGGTCCCGCTCCGGCGTCGCCGTGACCCGCTTCCACACCAGCCCGACACCGGCAGTGCCAGTATGCGCGTCGCCGTTCACCTCGACCGGATAACGCTTGCCCTTCTCCAGCCGAACCGTCTTCATTGTCGGCAGGCTACCCCAGGGGGCGTCCTTGAGGTCGACGAACGGCTTGCCCTCGAACTTCATCGTCCCGCTCATGAAGCCGGACAAGCCGAGCCGGTAGCTGCCGCTCTCCGGCGGCACGATGAAGCCGGTCCAGACGACGCGGTGATGATCCGAGACCTGCGCGAGATCGAGGCTGCGGCCGTCGACGCTCGTCTCGATCCGGCTCGCGGCGGGCGTGTCGGCGAACTTCGCGGTGCGCACATAGTCGGCCAGCGCGCCCGGTGCGAAACGCGCCGGCAGCGTGCCGAGCACATTGTAGTAACGGGCGAGCAGGCCCGGCCGGCCGTCGGGCGAGCGCAGCGCGCTCGTCGGGATCGGATCGCCATCGGTATAGGTCTCGCCGAACGGCACATAGTCCACCCGCGCGCCCGGCATCGCGCGGCGCAGGCCGTCCACCACCGAGATCGGCGGCGCCGAGAGCGAGGAGGAATAATTGCCGCGCAGCACGCGCGTCGCATCGCCGAGCGGCCCGATCACCGCGACGCGCAGGCCGGGCTTGAACGGCAGGATGCCGTCATTCTTGAGCAGCACCAGGCTCTTCTCGGCCGCCGACAGCGCCAGCGCGCCATGCGCCGGCGCGCCGACCGCAGCCGGATCGCCAGCCGCCTTGCGGACCCCGGACAGGTCGCCATTGCGATAGCGGGCGGAAAACAGGCGGACGAGCGTCCGGTCGATGTCCCCTTCGGTGATCAGCCCGCGCTTCAGCGCCTCGCGGTAGCGATCGCCCAGCCCGTCGGTGTCTGAGAGCGTCGCGGTATGGCATTCATTGTCGACGCCGGCCCGCAGCGCCGCGGCGACCGCCGAAGCGGGATCGGGCGCATAATGATGGTTGTCGCTGATGTCCTTCACGGCGTCGCAGTCCGACACGACATAACCGTCAAAGCCCCAGGCGCCGCGCAGATGCTCCTTCAACAGCTCGTCACTGGCGCAGGCGGGTTGGCCGTCGATGCGGTTATAGGCGCACATCACCGAACCCGCCTTGCCCTCGACGATCGCCGCGCGGAACGCGGGGAGATAGGTGTCCTCGAGGTCGTGGCGCGAGACGAAGACATTGGCGCTGTGGCGCGTCGATTCCGGCCCGCTATGCACCGCGAAATGCTTGGGTGTGGCGACCACGGCGGGCAGGTCCGGGTTCGGACCCTGCATGCCGGTGACGAAGGCCACGCCCATATGCGCGGTCAGGAACGGATCCTCGCCATAGGTTTCCTGGCCCCGCCCCCAGCGCGGATCGCGGAAGATGTTGATGTTGGGCGACCAGGTGTCGAGCCCGGTGCCGATCCGCCCCATCCGGCCGGTCTGGCGGGCCAGTGCGTGCAGTCCCTGCACCTCGGTGCTGATCGATCCGGCGACCTGCTTGACCAGCGGCGCGTCGAAGGTCGCAGCGAGACCGATCGGCTCGGGGAAATTGGTGGTGGGCAGCGAGCCCAGCGCGCCGTGCAGCGATTCGGTCCACCAATTATATGCCGGAACCTGGAGCCGCGGGATCGCCGGCGCGGTGTTGAGCAGCTGGTCGATCTTCTCGTCGATCGTCATCCGGCCGACCAGATCGCCCGCCAGCTTGTCCGCCTGCGCGACCACCGGCGACGGGCCGCTGTCTTGAGCCATCGCAGGAAGCGAAATGCAGGCGGTGCCCGCAAGCAGGAGCGCGCCGAAAGCAGCCGCGGAACGGGTCATTGTCGTGCCTTTCCTAGTTTCTGTTGGCCTGCCGGTCAGACCGGCTGCAGGCCATGTTCCTGGATCTTGCGGATCAGGTCGCGGTGGCGGGGAAGCCCCGCGCGCAGCCGCTCGGTCTGCGCCGCATTCTCGCGCATCGCACGCTCGGCCAGACGCATGTCGCCGGCGAGCGCCTCGGCCTCCACTTCGGTGCGGAAACCCATGCCATAGAGGACATATTGATAGCTGGCCGGGGGAAAGACTTCCTCCACCCGGTCGAACTCGTCATGGAACCAGGGCGACTGGTATTTCCAGAGCAGCATCAGCTCCTGCAGCCGCTCGGGGATCGTCTCGGGCAGCACATTGTCGCGCCAGAAGGCGCTGTCGGTGCGCTTCGTCAGGACATAGTGGAGCTTGAGGAAATCGATGATCCGGCCCCAGCGATAATGGGTCGTCGCGTTGAAGCGCGAGGCAACGACGTCCATCACTTCGCGGCAGCGCGGCATCTGCTCGGCGATCAGCTTGGCCGACAGTTCGATGAGCACGATCGCCGACGCCTCGAGCGGCTCGAGGAACCCCGCGGCCAGGCCGACGGCGACGCAGTTGCGCTTCCAGAAGGTCTCGCGGTGCCCCGAGCGGATCTTGATCTTGCGGACGGCCAGGTCCTTGCCCGCCGCGCCGAGATAAGCGCGCAGCTCGCGCTCCGCCTCGTCGTCCGAGATATGGTTGCTGGAGAAGACATGGCCGGTGCCGCGGCGCGTCGGCAGCCCGATGTCCCAGATCCATCCCGCCGACTGGGCGGTGGAGATGGTGTGCGAGGCGATCGGGCTGTCCTCCTGCTCATAGGGTATCTGCACGGCGAGCGCGGTGTCGCAGAACAGCACGTCGCTACAGTCCTTAAACGGTACGCCCAGCGCCTCGCCGAGCAGCAGCGAGCGGAAGCCGGTGCAGTCGACGAATAGATCGCCTTCGATCTCGCCCGCCTGTTCGGTATCGATCGCGCGGATGTCGCCATCCTCGGAGAGCAGGACCTGGCGCACATCGGCAAGCACATGCCGCACGCCCAGCTTCTCGCAGCAATGGCGCTGCAGGAAGGGAGCGAACTTCCCCGCATCGAGGTGATAGGCATAGTTGGCGACCGCGTCATATTCGGGCGTCGCGATCGTCTTGGGCGCCAGCCCGTCGTCGCAGATACGCCCCTGCGGGGTCACCGTGTCGCAGAAGCTGCGCGCGCCGCTGTCCGAAAGCCAGTACGGCACCAGGTTGAGCTGGTGGAAGCCCTGCGGCAGCATCAGCGGGTGGTAATAGGCGTCGTCCTCGGCGCCCGTGGTCCAGCGCGCGAACTTGGCGCCCTGCTTGAAGGCCGCATCGCACTCCCGGAAGAAATCCGTCTCGGAAACGCCGATCTTGGCCAGCGTCGTGCGCAGCGTCGGCCAGGTCCCCTCGCCTACGCCGATGATCGGCGTGTTCGGGGATTCGACCAGAGTAACTGTGAAGCCCGCCGCCATCCGGCTGCGATGCTTCGCCGCGATCACGCCGGCCGTCAGCCACCCCGCGGTGCCGCCGCCGACGATCACGATGTTTTTGACCGGGCGCATCATTTCCGATTTTCAGCAAAAAAGGACTGGGGATGTCAAAAGACATCCCCAGGTGAGGAGGAAGGTCAGAAACGGTAGCGGATGCCAGCCGTGAAGCGCCGGCCATAGCCATAGACGTCGAGCAGCTGGTTCTTGAACCGGCCACGCGTGCTCATCGTCGCATTGTTGACGTTGAGCGCTTCACCGAAGACGTTGAACTCCTTGGTGATCTGATAGCTCGCGCTCAGATCGACCTGGGTGCTCGCATTGACGAAGGTCGGCTCCGAACCGAAGGCACCGGTGTTCTGCACCTGGCCGAACTGGAGCAGATATTCGTCACGCCAGTTGACCGCGGCACGGAACTCGAATCCGTATTTGTCGAAGAATCCGACGAAGTTGGCCGAATTGGCGAGGCCGGTGACGGCGAAGCCGCTCGTGCTGATGTCCTTCGGATCATAGGGCTTGTTGGTACCCACGATCGTACCGTTGGCGATGAAGCCGAAGCCGGTATTGCCAAAGGTGTGCTGCAGCGCAACTTCGACGCCACGGACCGTCGCATCCGGACCGTTGATCCGCTGTGACACCGCGAACTGTGCCGCCTGCCCCGTCGAGGGATCGGTCACATTGTTAATCGTTTGGCGCTGCGTGCCCTGCACGATGAAGTTGGAGACGTTCTTCAGGAAGAAGTTCACCGCCAGATAGGAATTGCGCTGATAGTACCATTCGGCGGCGATATCGAAATTGTCCGCCAGGTACGGCTTCAGCGCGGGGTTGCCGCCGTCCGCAGTCAGCGCGCCGACGCGCTGGCCGCTGCCGATGTTTAGCACCGGGGTCAGCAGGTTGAGCGTCGGACGGGTGAGCGTGCGCGACGCGTCGAAGCGCAGGATCAGGTTCTTGGTCAGCTCGAGCTTGGCGTCCACCGCAGGCAGCAGGAAGCTGTAGTTGCTCTTGGTGGTGACCTGCTGCGACGGACCGAAATTCACCGTGAGCAGCGTCGGGTCGGTCAGACTCGGGGTGATCGACGTCGGCAGACGGCCGATGCCGGTCGATGAGATGTCGGTCGATTCCTGGCGGACGCCGGCGTTGAAGTGGAAGGGCATGCCCGCCACTTCGGTCTTGAACTGCGCCGACAGGTAGAGCGCCCAGGTCTTCTCGCTGATGTTCCGATAGCTGCCGACATCGTTCATCACGTCGAACGTGCCGGTGAAGCCCGTGCAGCAGCCGGTATTGTAGCCCGGGATCACCGCGGTCTGGGGATTGCCCAGGCCGGTCAGATAGTTCTGATAGTCGATCGCCGAGAAGTTGATCAGCGTCGGCGGCAGCGCCCCGGTATAACCCGGGATGAAGTTCGACGTGCTCACCATGCCCTTGTACAGGCTGGCCGGGATTGCCACGCCACCGCTGGTGCCCGACGCCGGACCATAGCCGGAATAGGCCTGCCAGTAATTGTTGGCGAAGGTGTTCGCGCTGCGGAACTTGAAATTGTCGTCGAGATAGGTGCCGCCGACGGTGAGCGTCAGGTCGTCCTGCGACCACTTCGCCTGCAGCTTGCCCTGCTTGATCGAGTCGGTGTTCTTGTTGGCGATGTTGACGGTCACGTGCGACCCAATCACTGTCGGGTCCGCCCAGCGGCTGGCGTTGCCGCCGGCGCCATAGTTCACCAGCGACGGAAGCACCTTGTCGCTGTCACCGTTGATCTGAATGCCGAGCGACGGGCCGATGCCGAAGCCATAGCCGATATCGGCGCCGCGCGAGTTGACGCGGCCGTCCGGGTTCAGCCAGCTGGTCGAGATGCTGCCGTCAGCCTCGATCTCGAGATGTTCGGTGGCATTCCACTTCACGTTGAGGCCGGTCTGGTTGGTCTTGCGCCAGTTGCTGTCGCGCGCCGCGGTGAAGTCGGTCTGCGAGCCTGCCTGGGTGAAGTCGAGCGGCACGCCATTGGCGTCCAGCTTCACATTGCGCAGCGAGCCCTGGTTGAACCAGATGCCGAAGCCGAAAGTGTCTGCGTTGATGCGCTGGTCGGAATAATTGTTGTCGAGGGTGAGCAGCAGGCCGTCGGTCGGCTTCCACTGAAGCGCGATGCGGCCGTCGATGCGCTCATCCTTGGTGTAGGACTGCTGCGCGCCATATTGCTGCTCGAAGAAGCCGACCACGCTCTGGCGGTTGTTCACGTCGGCCCAGGCAGCGCTGGTCGGATCGCTGGTCGGCGAGCAGGTCGCGGCCGAAGCATTTCCGGCCTGCTGGCACGGCGCGTAGCGGCCACCCGGGAAGCCGTGCACGAAGACGTTGTTCACCCGCGTGTCGTGACGTGTGTAGATCACGTCCGCGAGGATGCCGAAGGTGTCATCGGCAAAGGTGTGGCTGATCAGCAGGCCGCCGGTCGGCACGACGCGCTTGGATTCGTCCTGGTACGAGCCCGAGGCCGAGGCCGCGATGTGGAAGCCCGGCCGGTCGAGCGGCTTGGGATAGGAGATGTTGATCGTCGCGCCGATCGAGTTGGCGCCGACCGAGACGTCCGGCGTCTTGTAGACGGTCAGTGCGCCGACAAAGTCGGAGCCGACGGTGCTGAAGTCGATCGAGCGGCCACCGGTCGCGGTCGACAGGCGGCGCCCGTCGATCAGCGTCTCGTTGAAGTCGCCGCCGAAGCCGCGGATGGTGACGCCATTGGCCTCGCCGCGCGTACCGTCACGCTGGATCGAGACGCCCGGCAGGCGCTGCAGCGACGCGGCGACGTTCGAATCGGGGAACTTGCCGATGTCTTCCGACGAGATCACGTCGACGACGCCCGAGGCTTCACGCTTGGCGTCGAGGTTGCGCTGGAGCGAACCGCGGATACCGGTGACGATGATCTCCTGGCCCTGTGCCTCGCTGATCTCGCCGGTCTGCGCGGAACCACCCTGGTCCTGCGCAAAGGCAGGAGAAGCAGCCGTTAGCGCTAACAAACTTGTTGCGCCGACGAGCGCCAATCTGGCCACATTGCGCGCCCGGACAGTATTTGTCTGTTTATTAAAAGCCTTCATTTCGATACCCCCTCCAGAGTATGGGCTCGTTGTCACGCCGAGCATCCTCGACGCGTGATCCGCAGTCAGGCGGTTGAAATACCGCTATTTTATCCGGAACAGGGCTCAACGACCCTTGGCTTGCACCAAGGTGGCATGGCTATCCTCCCGATTCATCTTCTGCGAATCTGACAATAACTAATCATATAAAGTTAGCGCTATCAAGAATATTTTGTCGGTGTAATTATCAGGCAAATATGGCGACTTGACCTGCGGACGCGCGCATCATCGAATGCGCCGGCGCAGCAAGCCCTGGAGTGGGATGGGAATGGCACGCGAACTGGAACTGCTCGACCTGGAAGCGCACCGCACCCTACGTGTGCGGACCAGCGGACTGGAGACGCCGCATTTCGTGCAAGTCGTTGCGGCGGAATTCTCGACGGCGGCGACACGCTGCCCGATCCTGCTGACCAAGAGCGCCGAGACCGGCCAGTTCTACACGGGCGCGATGTACGGCTTCAGGCCGGGCGAGAACCTGCTGGACGAGCCGGACGGCCCTGCCCCCTATCGGCCGCTTGATCTGGAACGCCAGGGCTTCTTCATTTCGGGCGAGAACATCGCGATTGACCGTGAAAGTCCGCGCTTTAGTGACCAGGAAGGGCAGCCGCTCTTTGAAGCCGATGGCCAGCCGGCGGAGCGCCTCCGCTACATCCAGAAGGTGCTCGGACAGCTCAAGCACGGAGTCGAGGAAACCGACCGCTTCATCAAGGCGATGCTCGACCATCGCCTGGTCGAGCCGATCGACATATCGCTGCGCTTCGACGACGGCGAAACCGTCACGCTGCAGGGGCTGTACACGATCAGCCTGGACAGCCTCGGCGAGCTCGATGACGGCGCCGCCCTCGCGCTGTTCCGCAACGGCTATCTCCAGCTCGCCTATTGTATGGTCGATTCCCTCAAGCAGGTCTCGGCGCTGGCACATCTGCGCAATCGACTCCTGACAATAAACTCAGACTAATGCCCGCAAGCGTTCCTGAGATAGGCTCGGCCAGCTCGCTCGATGCCGAAGCCTTCGCCCGCACCGTTGCGCAACCCTGCGCACCGCTGGTTCTCCGCGGCCTCGCAAGGGATTGGCCCGCCGTCGCAGCGGCGCGCGAGTCACGACAAGCGCTCTTCACCTATCTGCTCCGCTTCGACAGCGGACGCACCGCCCAGGCCTTTGTCGGCGCGCCTGCGATCGGCGGCCGCTACGACTATGGCGACGGCGCCGGCGGGTTCAATTTCGACCGGGAGACGCTGACCCTACCCGCGGCGCTGGCACGCATCACCGCCGCCGCAGACCGACCCGACCTCCCCTCGCTCTACCTCGGCTCCCTGCCAGCGGAGCTGCACTTCCCGGGCTTCGCGGAAGAAAATACCACCCTCCTCCTCCGCCCCGGCGTGCAGCCGCGCATCTGGCTCGGAAATGCCTCGCGGGTGGCCTGCCACTACGACACCTATGACAATCTCGCGGTCGTCGTTGCCGGCAGGCGCCGCTTCACCCTCTACCCACCCGACGCGATCGGTGACCTCTATGTCGGCCCGATCGACCACACCATGGCCGGCCAGCCGACGAGCCTGGCCGCCGGCTCCGGTCCCGACGATCCGCGCTATCCGCGCTTCGAGGCGGCACGCGAACGCGCGCTGGTCGTCGAACTCGAGCCGGGAGACGCGCTCTACGTCCCGAAACTCTGGTGGCACCAGGTCGAGGCGACCGAACCGGTCAACCTGCTCGTCAACTATTGGTGGGACGGGTTCAACGCCGGGCCGGACGCACCCTATACGACGATGCTGCTCGCGATGATCGCCATCGCCGAACGCCCCGCCGCCGAACGCGCGGCGTGGCGGGCGTTTTTCGACCACTATGTGTTCCGCCCTGACGGCCATCCGCTCGCACACCTGCCTGAGGAACGGCACGGCATCCTCGGGCCGCTGCGCGCCAATTACGGCCGGATCCGCGCGACGATCATGCAGATCCTGCGCGGTGGCTAGCCCGCCTATTACTCGTACTTATTTCCAAAAGGATAGCTGGATTAAACAGCCGATTCCCGCCCGCAATTGCTGCTGGATCGGCGCATCACTCCGAGATTTCGGCAATTGACTCCAGCATTATTAAGCTGACTAATAAGCCAGGCGGACAACGATCCGCAAAGAGGGGATCCCGGATCATGGCAAGAATATCGGCCCGTGCGGCGGCAGTTTTGGTAGCGCTAACGTCCACGGGTACCGCCCTGCCGGCATCGGCGCAGGTCACCACCAACGCACCGGCGCCGGTGCAGGGTGCACTTCCCGCCACCACGCAGTGGATCAAGGTCCATTCCTCCGCGATCGCCGGCAATCTAGAAGGCGAATCAGCCGATCGGGATGTGCTGGTGCTCCTGCCACCGGGCTATGCGAAGAATCCGCACAAGCGCTATCCGGTGCTCTAAGCGCTGCACGGCTATTCAATCGGCGCAGAGCAGTGGACGAAGGAGATCCACGTGCCCCAGACGGTCGAGGGCGGCTTCGCCAAGGGCGCCCGCGAGATGATCGTCGTCTTCCCGGACAGCAAGACGGTCCACAACGGCTCGATGTATTCGAGCTCGGTCACCACCGGCGATTTCGAGAGCTTCGTGGCGCACGACCTGGTCCGTTACATCGACGCGCATTACCGCACGCTGCCGGTACGTGAGAGCCGCGGCCTGGCCGGTCATTCGATGGGCGGCTACGGAACCTCGCGGATCGGGATGAAACATCCGGACGTGTTCGGCGCCATCTACATGATGAGCCCCTGCTGCCTGTCGCCGCGCGATCCTTCCCAGTTCAATGCGGCAAGCGGCGCGGCGCTGGAGAAGCTCAAGTCGATCGAAGAGGCAACGAAGCTCGGCTGGGGCGAGCGCGCGCAGCTCGCCAGCGCGGCGGCTTGGTCGCCCAATCCGCAGAAACCGCCGCTCTTCCTCGACCTGCCGGTGGAGGACGGCGCCGTGCAACCGCAGGTGCTGGCGAAATGGGCGGCGAACGCCCCGCTTGCCTTTGTCGACCAATATATCGGCAACCTGCGGCGCTACCGCGCGATCGCCATCGATGTCGGCAACCGGGACGGACTGAAGGACGATGCCCGCAAGCTGCACGAAACGCTCGATCGCCACGGCATCGCCAACAGCTTCGAGATATATTCCGGCGACCATGTCAGCGGGGTGGCGATGCGCTTCCAGGATTATGTGATCCCGTTCTTCAGCAAGAACCTCGCGTTCGGGGCCAGCAGGTGAAGCGCGCCGCCGCCACCGCGCTGGTCGCGCTCGCCGCGCTCTGGACTCCGCCCCTGGCCGCCCAGTCCGATCCGCTGGCGCCCACCGGCCGCTGGAGCGCCTATACGCGCGGCGCCGCCCAGCTGCCGCCGATGGGCTGGAACAGCTGGAACGCGTTCGCGCTCGACATCAGCGAGGCGAAGCTGCTCGGCTCCGCCCAGATCATCGCCTCGTCGGGTCTGGCCGCCAAGGGCTATCGCTATATCGATCTGGACGAAGGCTGGTGGGCGCGCCGCGCCGCCGATGGCCGGATGGTAATCCGCACTGACAAATTCCCCTCCGCCCTGCTGTCCGACGGCCGGACCAGCTTCCGCCCGCTCACAGACAAGCTGCACGGCATGGGCTTCAAGGCCGGCATCTATTCGGACATCGGCCGCAACAGCTGCGGCCAGATCCACAGCGACGACATCCCCAACAAGCCGAGCGGCACCGTCGCCGAGCGCGAGGTCGGTCTGTACGGCCATGTCGACCAGGACATCGCGCTCTATTTCGGCGAATGGGGCTTCGACCTGATCAAGGTCGACGGTTGCGGCATCCGCGGGCTCTGGCCCGACTCGCCCAAGGTATTGTCCGGCGAGTTCCGCGCGCTGACCCCGCTGGTCGACAGCGGCTCGCTGGGCACGACGGACATTGCCGCGACCAAGGCGCTCTATGACCGGGTCCGCCAGGCGCTGGAGCGCAACAATCCGGACAATGACTTCATCTTCTCGCTCTGCCTGTGGGGCGCCGCGGACGTGCGCTCCTGGGCGCGGCAGATGGCCAGCATCTCGCGGACCAGCGAGGACATCTTCCCGATCTGGGGCCGCATGCTCCACAACATGGACACCTCGATCCGCCGCCCGCTCTACGCGCATCCCGGCTCGTGGAACGATCCCGACATGCTCTATATCGGCACGGGCGATTTCGACGCGAAGCACCTGACCGAGGCGCGCTCGCATTTCAGCCTCTGGGCGATGCTCAACGCGCCGCTGATGATCGGCTACGACCTGCGGAGCGCAGACCCGGCGCTGATGGCGATCCTCGGCAAGAGCGAAGTCATCGCGCTCGATCAGGATCCAGCTGGCAACCAGGCGGTGCTCGCCTATGATTCCGACGATGTCAGCATCCTGGTGAAGACGCTCGCCAATGGCGACAAGGCGGTTGCGGTGCTCAACCGCACCTCCGATCCGGTCACCGCCTCGTTGATGGCGTCGCACCTGAAATATGCGGCGGACGCCGATATCTCGCTGACCGACATCTGGACCGGCGCCCAGTCCAAATTCCGCGATCGGCAGGACCTGACGCTCGCGCCGCGCGAGACCCTACTGTTCCGTGCCACCGGCAAGCGGGTGCTGCCCGACGGGCTCTATCTCTCCGAGATGCCGGGCAGCGTGAACCCGGCGATCGACGGGGTGGTCGCCCCCGAAGTCGATCCGCTCGTCCACCGGGCGATCCTTCCTTGGGCCGGCACGCGCATCTCGCGCGAGCCGCCGCGCTATGGCGGCTGGGGCGGCGCGCAGCCGGACAGCACGCCCTGGTCCGAGCAGATCGGCGTCGCCGGCAAGCGCTTCGACACCGGGATCGGCATCCTCGCCAACTCGCGGCTCGAAGTACGCAACAAGGGCTATGCACGCTTCACCACTTTGGTGGGCGTCGACGATTCCGCGCGCGATCGCAGCCAGCCGGTGACCTTCGAGATCTATGGCGACGGCAAGCTGCTCGCGCGCTCGCGCCCGATACGCTTCGGCGAGGCCGCCGCTCCGCTCGAAGCGAATGTCGCCGGCAAGGCGCTGATCGAGCTGGTCGCGCGGACCCCGGGCAAGCCGCGCTTCCCGGATCCCGTGACCTGGGCGGAGGCGGCGCTTCGGCACTGACCTCCCTCCCCCGGTCACATCGACGAGCGCGTGTCCTCGAGCGCAAGGTCGACAAGCACGCGCATCGCCTCGCTTGCTCCCTCGGCATCGCCTGCCGCGATCGCATCGAACACGCGGACATGGTCGGGCAGCGGATCGCGCGGCAGGGCACGGGCGCGCTGCTTGAACTGGGTCGTCCAAGTCACCGCCGCGACGATGCTAGCGCTGAGCGCGATGAGCGCATTGTTGTGCGACGCCCGCAGCAGCGCATCGTGGAAATCGCGATCGGCGGCGCGTCCAGCCTCGGTCGCAAGCGTATGGCGCCGCATCGCCGCCAAGGCGTCCTTCATCACCTTGATGTCGGCCTTGTCCCGGCGCTCCGCGGCCAGGCGCGCCGCATTGGGTTCGACGATGGCGCGCAGCTCGAATAGGTCGCGGACGAAATCGAGGTCCGGCTCCCCCGAAAACGCCCATGCCAGGACCGCCGGATCGAGCATGTTCCAGCGACTTCGCGGCAATACGCGCGTGCCTGCCTTGGGCCGGCTCTCGACCAGTCCCTTCGCGGTGAGCACCTGCACCGCTTCACGATAGGCGCTACGCGATACGTCGAGTGCTTCGGAACTGGCCACTTCGCCGGTCAGTCGTTCGCCGGGGGCGATTTCACCGGAGACGATCGCGGTACCGAGATAATGGGCGACCGCGCCGCGCAAGCGGCGGCCGGTCCCTCTGGGAGAGGAGGTCAATCGTTCTGCAGGGACTCCCGCGTCCGTTGAAGCCTTCTCTTCCCGTGATCCCATCCCATGACCGCCCCTGTCTGAGTTAAGGATCCTTATCCGTGCACGGGACCGCGCTTGCAAGTTGCGTTTGACGCAAGTGTGGGCCGGGCGAGGACGCTGGTCCCCGCCCGGCTGCCCGTTCAGAGATCGATCTGCACCACCGCCACGGACTTGCCCGGCAGCTCAAGCGCCACGCCGGCCTTGCCGGCCTTGCCCGTGAACGGCTTGGGCACCACGGCATTGGGCGCCTCGAAGCTGTTCACCGAGTCCACCCGCGGAGCAGTCAGCATCTCGCCCCGCGCGGCGCGTGGCTGTACGCCGGGGAAGCGGGCTACGATCTTCGCGGGCCGGTTCGGATCGAGATTGGTCACGGCCAGCCAGAGCTTGCCCGCCGTGTCGCGCACCGCGACCGCATCGACCCGCGGCAGCTTGATGTCGCCCTGGGTGTAGGTTCCGCCGTCGAACTTCACCGGCATATAGGTCGCATCCTGGAACGGCAGGTACATCTTGTAGATGTGGTAGGTCGGGGTGAGGACCATCTTCTCCTTGTCGGTGAGGATCATCGCCTGGAGCACATTGATCATCTGGGCGATGTTGGTGATCCGCACCCGGTCCGCATGGCGCGCGAAGATATTGAGGTTGAGCGCCGCCAGGATCGCGTCGCGCATCGAGTTCTGCTGCTGCAGGAAGCCCGGGTTGCTGCCCGGATTGGGCGCGAGCCAGGCGCCCCATTCGTCGACCGCGATCGCCACCTTCTTCTCGGGATCGTACTTGTCCATGATCGCGGCGTTCTTCGCGATGGTCTCGTCCATGCCCAGCGTTTCCTTGAGCATGCGCGCGTAGCGGCCCTCGTCGAACCCGGTGCTCGGCTGGGTCACCGGCCAGCCGCCGCCGGTGGTGTAGCGGTGGAGCGAGAGGCCCTCGATGCTCCACGCCCAGTCATGTGCCTTCCATGCCTTCATCACGCTTTCGGTGTAGGACAGGTTGTCGTCGCCCGGACCCACGGCGATACGCTGCATCGCGCCGGGGCTGTCGGCGGCCTGGGCCGGGTTGTAGTTGCGCACGAAGCGGGCGAAGGGCTTCATCACATCGGCATAATGGTCGGCGGTCATCGCGCCGCCGCACGACCAGCTCTCGTTGCCGATGCCGAGATACTTCACCTTGTACGGCGCGGCGTGTCCGTTCCCAGCGCGCTCCCTGCCCGCCGTCGTCGCGGGATCGGCGGTCATGTACTCGAGCCACTCGGCGGCCTCCGCCACCGTACCCGAGCCGATATTGACCGAGACATAGGCGTCGCTGCCGATCTGGTCGACAAAGTCCATGAATTCGTCGGTTCCGAAGCTGTTTGGCTCCGTCGCCCCTCCCCAGTTCGAATTGATCGAAACCCTGCGGTCCTTCGCCGGGCCAATGCCGTGGCGCCAGTGATATTCGTCGGCAAAGCAGCCGCCCGGCCAGCGCACGTTCGGCACGCGGATCGCGCGGAGCGCCGCGACCACGTCCTTGCGGATGCCGCGCACATTGGGGATCGGGGAGTCCTTGCCGACCCAGACGCCGCCATAGATGCCGGTGCCGAGATGTTCGGCGAACTGGCCGAAGATGTTGCGGTCGATCTTGCTGCCGGGCTTGGCGGTATCCACCACCATTTCCACCGGCGCGGACGCGTCGGTCTGCGCAAGAGCCGGCGACGCGGAGGCCAGCAGGAGCGCAACGGCGGCGCCCGGACGGACGAGGTCGATCATTAATCCTCCCTGTTCTGATCTGTTCTCAGGCGAAAGTGGACGCTGGACGAAGTGCTCAGCACACAGCCTCCTCAGAATCTTAGTCTGACAAAATCAGCGGTCAAGCCAGAGTCGCCATACGCAGCATCACTAGACGCATGAGGAAACAGGGACGAGGGTCGCGCTTGAAACTAGTTTCAATAGTCCTACAATATAATCGGCGAGGGTGATATCCGCCCTCCAACGGGGAAATGCGCGTTGAACCGACTGGCCAGGACGGATGCATTGGCTGCGGCGCAGGTACGTGCCCAATGAACCTCGACCTCGACAACAAGGTGGTGATCGTCTCCGGCGGTGCCAGCGGCATCGGCGCCGCGGTGGTGAGCGTTCTCGCCGGCGAAGGCGCGATCCCGTTCGTTCTGGACAGCACCCTTCCCCCCGCCGAGCTGCTCGCGCGCACCGGGGCTCCGGCACAGATCGTCGACTTTGCGGATTCAGCCGCTTGCACCGCGGCGGTCCAGCGGGTCGCAAGCCGGTTCGGCCGCATCGATGCGCTGGTGAACGGCGCCCGCGGCGAGCCGGAAACGGAAGAGATGGAACCTGCCTTCGCCTCGGTCACCCGCAACCTGGCGCACCATCATCTGATGACCCAGGCCTGCCTGCCGCATCTGCGCCGAACGCGCGGCTCCATCGTGAGCATCGCGAAACGGGTTGGCTTTGAGTTCGACGAATCGGCCAGCTATGTCGCCGCCAAAGCAGGCATGATCGGACTTACGCAGGAATGGGCGGCCCTCCTCTCGAAAGATGATATCCGCGTAAACGCCGTGATTCCAGGTGGAGTAGCTGCTGCTCCCCTCCAGCAAGCCGATCGCAACACCCGCTTTACTACGCCGCCCCTTCCGCACCCGACCGACGCCGGTGAAGTCGCCAATGTCGCCGCATTCCTGCTTTCCGAATGCGCTGGACGGACTACGGGCCAATGGCTTTGCATCGACCGCAGGGACCAACCCGCAGTGCATAGCCTGGCCTGAGCCAGCTTCGCCCAGCGGTTGCGAGCCAACGGCGATGCGCGCCGGCTCAGCTATCGCCATGCAGTTTTGGTGGCGCCGCCGGATAAAAGGCCAATCAGCCGTAAGCTGAGAACTCGGGCCGCAATATCGTCCGCCTGTTCCCATAACGAAGTTCGAATTTCATCCACGATGGCCTGCCATTTCCGACTCTCGCTGTTGTTGCGCGCCTCCGCGCACCCGTGGCTCCGCTTTTTTGCGGGCGTGGTTCCGTATATTCGCGACAGGATCGGCGTGATGGTCCACCCTTGGTCACGCCCCGAGATCGAGGCTGAGCAGTTCAGTCGCCGCAAGGAATGTCATGACCACGCCCGCGATCGTTTCCGCCGTGATTGCCGCCGTCAACGACGGAAACGTCTCGCGGTTTCTCGACCTGTTCGATACCATGGGCGTGGTCGATGACTGGGGTTCGATCTATCGCGGGCATGAAGCGATCCGGGCCTGGTCGGACCGCGAACTGATCGGCGTGGCCGCCAACTTCACCCTGGAAGATACCGGGGAGCATGGGGATACCGCCTGGATGCGCGTTCAGGTGGGCGGCAATGGCTTTACCGGGCCGAGCCGCTTCGCCTTCTCGATGCATGACGGGCGCATTGCCCGAATGACGATCACGGCCGACTGAGCGACGGGCAAGCAAAGACCACGCGCCTGATCTGGCTTCTAGCCCCGGAAACCCCGGAAGACCTTCCACATCTCCTGAGCGAAAATCGCCGGTTGCTCGAATGCAGCAAAATGGCCGCCCTTCTCCACTTCATTCCAGTAGAATAATTGGGGCCACGCGGCTTCCGCCCAGGCGCGCGGCGGGAGGAAGGTCTCGGCCGGAAAGATCGTCGCGGCCATCGGTAATTCTATGGGTGCACCGGTGCCGCGCGCAGCGGAAAAGAAGCCGTGATCGCGGATCGTCGCCCCGACACCTTCCCAGTAGAGCCGGGCACTCGAAGCACCCGTCCCGGTGAACCAATAGAGCGAGATATCGTCGAGCATCTGGTCCATGCTCAGCGCATCCTCCGGTCGCCCCTCATTGTCGGTCCACTCCTGGAATTTTTCGTACATCCATGTGGCGAGCGCCACTGGAGAGTCCGTCAATCCATAGCCGATCGTCTGGGGACGCGTATTCATCTGGTCGGCATATCCGGCCTTGTCGCTCACGAAGCGCTCGATCGCATCAAGTGCGGCCCGCTCCTCCGCAGTCGGATTGGCGGGCGGGACCTCCGGCACCACGAAGAGCAGGTTCACATGCGCGGCGAGCAGGCCCTCGGGGCGCTGGCTCGCCAGGGCGTGCGTCACGGCGGAGCCCCAGTCCCCGCCCTGGGCCACCCACCGCCTGTATCCAAGCTTGTCGCGCATGAGCGTGGTCCAGGCTTGCGCGATGCGGCCCGGATTCCATCCGGTGCCCGAGGGGCGATCCGAGAAGCCATAGCCCGGCATCGACGGCACCACGACATCGAAGGCGTCAGTGGCCTTGCCGCCGAAGCGCACCGGGTCGGTCAGCCGGTCGATGACGTCGAGGAACTCGACGACCGACCCTGGCCAACCATGCGAAAGCAGGATCGGCAACGCGCCGGGGTGCGGCGAACGCGCATGGATGAAGTGGATGCCCACGCCATCGATCAGCGTCCGGAACTGAGGGAAGCGATTGATCCTCGCTTCGAATGCGCGCCAGTCATAATCCTCGCGCCAATAGTCGATCAGTGCCCGCGCGGAGGCGAGCGGCACCCCCTGCGACCAGCCGTTCACGGTTTCGCGCTCGGGCCAACGGGTCAGGGCCAGCCTCGCCCGCAGATCGTCCAGCGCAGCTTGCGGCACGTCGACCTGGAAGGGACTGATCGCCTCGGTCGCCGGAGGCAGCCCGTAGGACGCGGCCCCCTCTATCTGGACGGACGGATCGGCGGGAACGGTCATGTTCAACTCCAAACAAGGATGAGCGGGAGCGCCCGCAGGCATGTCGCTGCCCAGCGATTCTGTAGCGCTCGCTACAATTGCGAGCGAGCCGCGTCGCGGTCAAGATTTTTCTTTAACGACTGCTACAGTTGTCCTAGCTCGGCGGAATGGCGCGCAAACTGACGTTCGACTATGATCAGGCCCTCGACAGGGCCACCGAGCTGTTCTGGCGGAAGGGCTATGCGGGCACCGGAATCCGCGATCTCCTGAAGGAGATGGAGATTGGCGAGGGCTCCTTCTACCATAGCCTGAAGAGCAAGAGGCACCTCTTCCTCCTGTGCCTGGCGCGGTATGATGAGACAGTGGTTGCAAAGCGGATGCGGCTGATGGCGTCGGCGCCGGACGCGGGCGCCGGCATCAGGGCTTTCTTCACGCATATGTTCGACTATCTCGACGACGCGAAGGCCCCATCCAAACTCTGCATGATCGCGGCGACCGTCGAGGAGGAGGTGCTGGTCGATCCTGAACTGCGGCAACGGGCCGCGAAGGGACTGAAGGATCTCGAAGCCCAGTTCGCCTCGCGCCTCGCCCGGGACCCGCAGAGTCCGTCGGCGCGCATCGAGGATGGCGCTCTCGCTGCGATCCTGACAACCTATGTGCAGGGCCTGTGGCGGATGGCCTTGGTGGACTATGACCGCGGCCGCTTCGAGCAGCAGACCGAGATTCTCCTGGGCAGCCTTGGCGTCTAGGAGCACGCACAGCGAGCCCTGGGCGGCGGTGTCTCTTCCGTATATCCCAATTGTTCGCCGCGACAGAATGGTGATGTCCAAGGATACATGATTATCCCTGGCCCCTCAGAGGTCATGCTCCGGTTGGCGCACGCAGCCGCCATCACAAGGAGATCATCATGAGTAGCAGCATCCATCCGGCCCACCCGGCCGCCACCCCCTCTCGGTACGGTTTCGTCATAACCACCATGGTGGCAGCCACCACTGCCGCCCTCGCCGCCGCCGCCAGCCTTGCATTGTCGGTGCCTGTCTGGGCGATGTTCGTCGGCTGGATCGCCTTCTTCACCCGCGGCCTCGACACGCGCGGGGCCCTGGAGAACCTTGCATGTGTAGGCTTCGGACTGACGATCGGATTGCTCGCCTCGCTGGTCATTCCGCCGCTGGCGGCGGTCGCGGGAGCGGGGCTGGCGCTTCCGGTCGTGGTCTTCGTTGTCGCCCTGTCGGTCGTGGCGCTGCGCGGCCTTCCCATCCTGAACAATCTGCTGGGCTATTTCCTGGGCCTGGTGGCGTGGTTCGCCGCGCATCTCGAGCCCTCGCTCGAAAGCGTCGCACATCTGTTCGGTGCCGGCGCCATCGGGTCGACCGCCGGCTGGATTTCGCACCGCCTGCCGTTCCATCTTCTGAAGCGGGCATGAGCCGCGTCGGCCATCGGAACGGGTCGCCACGCACGCACAGCCATGGGCGACACTGTCGATCCATGGCTGTGCGCATCGCCCTGCCCGCTCGCGCTATCAGGCGATTTCGGTCGTCCTGACCAGCTTGCGGTTCAGGAACTCACCGATCCCGATTTCCGAAAGCTCGCGACCAAAGCCCGAATTCTTCACACCGCCGAACGGCGTTTCCGGTGCGTCGCTGAAACAGGTGTTGATGTAGACCATGCCTGAGTCGATCCGGGCTGCGACTTCCTGCGCGTGCCTGGTGTCGGCATCGAAGACATAGCCGCCCAGGCCGAACTGCGTGGCATTGGCGAGCGCGATTGCCTCCTCCTCGGTATCGACCACATAGAAGGAGAGCACCGGGCCGAACGCCTCCTGGTTGAACAGGGGATTGTCCGGCGTGATGTTGGTGATGATCGCCGGATCGAGGAAGAAGCCGGGACGATCGAGCCGCGTGCCGCCGCGCACGATTTCGGCGCCCGCTGCGGTGGCGGCAGCGACCTGGCCCAGCAAGGTCTCGAGCTGGCGTTCGCTGACCAGCGGGCCGAGATTGGTCTCCTCGTCCGTCGGATCTCCCACCTTGAGCGCGTCGAAGCGCGCCTTGAGCTTGGCCAGCATCTCGGCGCCGCGCGCCTTGCCGACGACGATCACGCGCTTGATGTTGACGCAGCCCTGGCCCGAATTGAAGGTGCGGCCCATCACCACCTGGTCGGCGGCATAGTCGAGCGGCGCTCCCGGCAGGATGAGCGCGGGATCGCTTCCGCCGAGCTCGAGGATCACCTTCTTGAGATTACGTCCGGCACGCTCGGCCACTGCGGCGCCGGCGCGATCGCTGCCGGTCAGGGCGACGCCGCGGACGCGACTGTTGTCGATCAGCGCGGCGACCTGCTCGACGCTGCAGAAGAGGTTCGTATAGGCGCCCGCCGGGGCGCCCGCCTCTTCGAACAGCCGCGCAAAGGCAAGCGCGCATTCCGGGACGTTCGGCGCGTGCTTCATCAGCACGACATTGCCGGCGACGAGCTGCGGCCCCGCCACGCGAGCGAGCTGGTAATAGGGAAAGTTCCACGGCTCGATGGCAAGGATGGCGCCGATCGGCTCGGCGAAAACCGTCGCGCCCGGGGCCTCCGGCAGCGGCTGCGGCGCCAGGAAACGCTCACCGTGCTTCGCGTAATAGTCGAGGATATCGGCGGCGAGATCGACCTCCACGTAACCGAAGCGGGTGACCTTGCCCATTTCGCGGGTCAGATAGCCCTGATACTCGTCGCGCTTCTCGCGCAGGATCTGGGCGGCGCGCGCCACGATTCCGGCACGCTCGGCGATCGGGCGCCCGCGCCAGTCGTCGTGGAAGGTCCGATCCGCCGTCCCGAGCGCGTCGAACAATTCGGTATCGGTGATGAAGGGATAGGGCGTTCCGGGTTCGCCCGTCGCCGGGTTGATGCTTTGAAAGCTCACTGCGGGATCCTGTACTTACAAGGTTGTGAAGATAGAATGTCGGTGGCGATCGTGCTGGTCAGAGCTCGGCCCCGGCGGGATCGGGCGCGCGCGCCGAGAGCGCGGCACCTTCGACCGGCAGGTGCCAGGGCACCGCGAAATCGGTGTAGATCTCGGCCTGGGGTACGATCCCCTCGCTGCTGTCGAGCGTCCCCGCCTTCACCAGCACGACGCCGGGAAGATTCGGCGCGAGCGTCATGATCGGGGACCCGCAGGCCGGGCAGAAGAAGCGATCGGATGCCTGGCCGCTATCGCCCACGGTCCGGACGACCTGGGTCGTCCCGCTGATCTCGAAATCGCCTGCATAGACGAACAGATTGACGGAGAAGGCTCCGCCGCTCTGCTTCTGGCAATGGTGGCAGTGGCAGATCGCGGTGAAGCCTGGCTTCGCTGCCAGGCTGTAGCGGACGGCGCCACACAAGCAGCCGCCTTCTCGGTTCGTCATGATATGCTTCCTTGAGTCTGGTTCACGCTGAACAGGCAACCACGCCTGGAAAGCGCCAGGGGTCATCCGCAGCGACGGCATTCGCCGGCGCAGGGGATGGTAGACATTTATTCGAAAACGTTTTCGTGAATTATGTATCGGGCCCGAGCTTGTCAAGAAGCCGGCACAGCCGCTCTTACCTATCCACCCTCGCCAATCTCATCAAATCTGGCAGCAAAACGAAAACGTTTTCGAACCAACGAGAAAGCGCCCTTGCTCAGGAACGACCGCCACCCCGAGCGCTAGAGGAAGCGAAGGTTCAAGCCGCCACACCGGAATCGAGCGGAAGCCCATCCGAGGCGCGCAGGATAATTTCGGGAGCCCAGACTTCCTGCAGGGTCTCCGCGGGTGCGCCATCCAGGTGCGCGAAAAGCAGTTCGGCCATTCGACGGCCCGCCTCGAGCGCAGGCGCGGAAAAGGTGGTCAGGGGCGGGCGCAGATAAGGGCCCAGCGGGTGGTCGTCGCAGCCGATGACCGCAACATCGCTACCCGGCCTTTTGCCGGTTTCGGATATTGCCTGCATGGCACCGGTCGCGATCAGGTCGTGCCCGCACATGAGGGCGGTGGGCGGCTGTTCCAGCGCCAGAAGGCGCCGCGCCGCATCCAGCCCGCCCTTCTCCGCGAGTTCCGCCTCCAGGACCAAGTCGGGATCGAACGGCAAATGCGCGGCCTCGAGCGCCGCGCGGTAGCCCTGGAACAGATATTTGCTCATCATGAGAGCACCGGGGGTCGAGATCAGCCCGATCCGGCGATGGCCCAGGCTGACGAAACGCGCCGTCCCATCTCGCCCGGCAACGCTCCGGTCGATGTCGACATAGGGGAAGGGATCGCCGGTCTCGCTCCTGCCCAGGGTCACGAAGGGCACGCCTCGTCCCTGGAGATAGGCGATCCGCGGATCCTCCCTGCGGGTCCGTCCGAACATCACCGCATCGACGCGCTGGACTTCCACGAGGCGCCGGAAGCTCTCCATCTCGGCTTCGGGATTCCGGCCGGTGACCATGACCAGTTGGAAGGGCGTGCCCTCCAACCCGTCCTCAATCCCCATCAGCAGGTCGAGAAAGAACGGGTTCACGAAGTTCGACTGGGGAGCGGACAGCACGAAGCCGATCGTCTCCGATGTCTGGCGGCGCAAGCGTCGCGCGGCAGGGTCAGGAGAGAAGCCCAGCGCCGCCGCGCCCTCCTGGACGCGTTTCCGCGTCGCCTCGCTGACATCCGATCGCGCGTTGAGAGCCTTGGAAACGGTGGAAACCGATAATCCCAGATGCCGCGCCAGTCCGACGATGTTGATCGACCGCTTCATGGCTCCTCTTATCGCATGCCGGCGAAATGACGAGCCTCGACTTCGCCCGGCACCTGGCGAGGGGCATTCGGACACACAGTGGACAAGACCGAACAGTCCAACTAGCCTTTCCGACTTCACCTTCGCGCAAGCGGAATCCCAAATCGGTCGTGCCACTGCGTATGAACGCGAAGAATGCTGCTCCGGAAACGCTGGAAGCCGTTTTTCTCCGCGATCGCGCGCGGCTGCTCGGCTTTCTGGCGCGGGCCGGGGCCGGCGCCGAGGCGGAGGACCTGATGCAGGAGGCCTGGCTTCGGATCGAAAGCCAGCGCGGCCGCGAGGAGCCGGATCAGCCCCTCTCCTATCTCTACCGGCTGCTTCACAATCTCATGCTCGACCGCAGGCGGAGCGAAGTGCGCTCGGCGAGGCGGGATACGGAATGGGCCGACATCTCCGGCGGGAGCGTGCCCGGCACGTCCGAGGAACCCGACACGGACCGGCGGATGATCGCCGAGGAAGAGATCCGCGCGGTCCACGCCGCGGTCACGGCGCTGGGCGAGCCCACCGCCACCATCTTTCGCCGCCACCGGATCGACGGGATCGTCCAGCGGCGCATCGCCGAGGAACTCGGGCTGGGCGTCAGCACCGTCGAAAAACATCTGCGGCGCGCTTATGCCGCGCTCCTTGATTGGCGGAGCATGCGCGATGAGGCGTAGCGGTTTCGGTGACGTCTTGAGGACATGGTCATGACGGACGCCAATAACCGGATCCGGCAGGAGGCGCTCGACTGGGTGATCCGCCTGCGGCATGCCGATGCGGCGGACTGGGCGGCGTTCGACGCCTGGCTGGGCGCGGACAGCGCCCATGCCGATGCCTATTGGCCGCTCGCCACGGCGGATGCGGACGTGGCCGCAGCCCTCGCCCAGCCCCTGCCCTCTGCCGAGGTGATTGCGCTCGAGCCGGTTCGGAAGCGGCGGTGGCTGGCGGCGGCACTGCTGCCGATTGCGGCATCGATCGCGCTTGCCGTCGGGCTTTGGTGGACATTGGCGCCGGGCGCTATACCGGACACGGTGTTCGAAACGCGCGCCGGGGAGACGCGCGAGGCAAGCCTGCCCGACGGCACCCGCGTCGCGCTCAACGGCGACACCCGGCTCGTCCTCGAGGGCGCCGATCCGCGCCGGGTCCGACTGGAACGGGGAGAGGCCCGCTTCGCGGTCGTCCACCGTGCCGATGCCCCCTTCGTCGTCAGCGTAGGCGCGGCGCAACTGCACGATATCGGCACGGTGTTCGATGTGGTTCGCGATGGCGCCGCGGTGCGCGTCGCCGTGGCCGAAGGCGCCGTGCAGTATCGGGAAGACGCGACCTCGCTTCGGCTCAATCCGGGCGACAGCCTGACGCGTGGGGCGAACGGCACGATCCGTACCGCCCGGATCGCGCCGGCGGACGTGGCAGCCTGGCGCGCCCGGCGGCTGACCTACGACCAGGTTCCCCTGGAGCTGGTCGCCGCCGACCTGGCACGCGCAACCGGCGTGCCGGTGACGCTCGATACCGGGCTGGCCGGACGGCGCTTCAGCGGCGGCCTTCATCTCGACGCACCGCCAGAAGCCGTGATTGCGCGCGCTGCCGCGTTGATGGGCGTGCGGGCACGGCGCGACGGCACCGGCTGGAGACTCTCCGAACGGTGAAGCTCGGCGCGCCGCTGGTCCCGATCCTCTGCATCTCCGGCATCGCCCATGCCGGCGACCGCCAGATGATGATCGATCTGCCGGCAGGCACGCTGGGCCAGGCGCTCGCGCTGCTGTCGCGACAGGCAAATATCGACATAGGCACCGCAGACCCGGCGCTGCAATCGCTGCGCGTGCCGGGCATACGCGGGCGCATGACCGCCGCCGAGGCCCTCGACCGGCTGCTGCGGGACAGCATTGCGGTAGCGCACCGGCGCGGCGGATTGTGGCGCATCGAGCGGCGCCCCGCACCGCGGAAATCACCCGCTCCGGCGCGCACCCCCTCACCGGTGCCGGAAGCGGCGCCACCGGCCGAGATCCTGGTGCTTGGATCGAAGCGCGCCACCCGTCTCGACGCCTATCCGGGCACGGTAGCGATGCTGTCCCCCGAAAGGATCGGGCTCGACACCGCGGCACAGGGCAGCGAGGCGCTGGTCCACCGGCTGGCCAGTGTGGGAACGACGCATTTCGGGCCGGGGCGCAACAAGCTGTTCGTGCGCGGCGTGATCGATTCCGGCTTCACCGGCCCCAGCCAGGCGACCACCGGCCAGTATCTCAACGAAACCCGCCTGACCTACAACGCACCGGATCCGGATCTCCGCCTCTATGACATCGCCTCGATCGAGGTGCTCGAAGGCCCGCAGGGCACGCTCTACGGCGCCGGTTCGCTGGGCGGTGTGATCCACATCGTCACGGCCCGCCCGGAACTCGACCGGATCGCGGGAAGCGCGGCGGCCGGCCTGAGCAGCACGCGGCACGGCGATCCCGGGGGCGACGCCGCGGCGATGCTGAACCTGCCGCTGGTCCCCGGCCGCATCGGCCTGCGCCTGGTCGGCTATGCCGAACTCGAGGGCGGCTATGTCGATAATCCACTGCTGCACAAGGACGATATCAACGGGATCACCACGCTGGGCGGCCGCGCCACCGTGCGTGCCGTGCTTGGCGACTGGACAGTGGATATCGGCGGCGTCGCGCAGACGATCCGCGGCGACGACAGCCCGTGGATCGATGCGGCTGGCGGCCCCTCGGCCCTCAGCAGGGCGACACCCGATCGGCTGGGCTATGTCGACGATTACCGGCTCGCCGACCTGACGCTCCTCCGGCGCTGGGGAGATCTGTCGTTGATATCCTCGACGGCAAGCGTGCTCCAGCACGTCACCGAACATTATGACGCCGGCAATGGCGGCATGGGCTTCCTGGTGGCGCAGCGCGGACGCACGACCATGCTGGTCAACGAGACCAGGCTCTCCGCCCGCCATGCCGATGGCTCGGGCTGGCTGCTCGGCATCAGCCTGCTCGACAATAGCAGCCGCCTGGGGCGCATCGGCGCGGCTCCGGACGGCGGAACCTCGCCGCGCGAACAGGCGGACAATCGCGTGCGCGAGGCCACGTTCTTCGGCGAAGCCGATCTGCCGCTCGCACCGGGCCTTGTCGCCACCGCCGGCGCGCGCCTGACTATCGCCGAGGTGAAGGGCGCCGCACGGGCCTATACCGGGCCGAGCACGATCCCGATCTTCGGCGATCCGGTTTCGGTGGCCGGCCGGCATGTCGAGAAGCGGGCGCTTCCCAGCCTCGCCCTCGCCTGGAAACCTGCCCGCGGCCTCCTGCTGTTCGCGCGCTACCAGCATGGCTTTCGCCCGGGCGGCTTCGGGATCAGCGGAGTCCGCGGCCGGTCCTATGACGGCGACCGGATCGGCGCGATCGAAGGGGGGCTGCGCTACCACACGCCCGGCGGCACGTTCGATATGGCCTTGAGCGGCGCCTGGACCCGCTGGAACGATATCCTGGCCGAAGTGGTGTCGCTCGGCGGCGATCCGGTCACCCAGAATATCGGCGATGGCGATATTCTTTCAGCCGAGGGGCAACTGGGTTGGCGCCCGCATGCCGGGCTGCGGCTGGGGGCCGGCATCTTCCTCAACCGCAGCCGGCTCACCGATGCGCGTGTCGCCTCGGTAGTGGTTCGCGGCCAGGCGCTGCCCAATGTCGCGCGGCTCGGCGCCCAGGCGAATCTCGACTATTCCGCGCCGGTCGCGGCCGGCATTGCGCTGAGCTTCTCGGCGAACCTGCGCTATTTCGGCGGCTCGCACATCGGAGCCGGACCGCTGCTCGACGCCGCGCAGGGCAATTATCTCGATGACCGGGTGCTGCTGCGGCTGGGCAATGCCCGGCGCGGATTCAGCCTGCAGGTGACCAACCTCCAGGACGGCCACGCCAACCGGTTCGCGCTCGGCACGCCCTATCGGATCTACGATCCGCAAGCGACGCCGCAACAGCCGCGCACTGTCCGCCTGGGCTTCGACGCGAAATTTTGATGCGCCGCACCACGGCGCGACGAAAAAAACGAACCGCCCATAAGGTGTCCGCTTTCCGGTGACGTCCTCCAGTCAATGAGGGCGCGCCGAAACCGTGCCGGCGGGACGCGAGAAGAACGAGTTCCGACGGATCGGCCGGTAGCAGCAGCGCCCTTCAAATATATGACAGGGAGCCAGATTTTGCAGCAGAATCGCCGAACCCGGATCGCATCCCCTACCCTCTTGTCTCGCCGGGGTGCCCTGCGCCGGGCGCTTGCACTCGGCACCGCCCTTTCGGGTGCCGGCGCAGCCCTGCTCGCCGCCGCGCCTGCCCAGGCCCAGCAGCTTCCGGCCCGCTCGCCGCTCACGCTCACCGCACCGCAGCTCCTGCCGCCCCCGACCCGCTTCCACGCCCGCCAGAACGAGCCGGCCCCCCAGGATCTCACCCGCCTTCCGGCCGACCGCTTCTCGGCGCCCCCCATCGTCGCGCCGACCGGCGGGATCCAGATCCAGCGGACCCCGAGCTGGGTGCAACCAGTGGCAAGTGCCCCGGCGCCGGTCGCGGATCTGACCATCGCGGCTCCGCGCGCGGCCGCATTCGCCGGCGGTGACGTCGCAGTCGAGAAGGGCGACATCGCCACGACTGGCGATGACATGCCCGGTGTCGATACCGTCGCCACCGGCACCACCACGATCACCACCGGCAACATCGCCACCCAGGGCAGCAACTCGGGCGGGGTCCGGGCATATGGCTATGGCGACATGACCATCCATGCCGGCGACATCCATACCGAGGGCTATCGCGCGGATGGCATCAACGCGAACACCAATGTCGGCGGCAATTCCGGCGGCATCGAGATCACCGCTGGCAATATCGAGACCGGCGGCTTCGCGGCATCGGGCGTGCGCGCCACGGCCTATAACGGCAGCACGGCCATCACGGTCGGCTCGGTGAAGACCAGCGGCTATGGCGCCGACGGCATCTATGGCTGGAGCTACCAGCACGACACGACGATCAACGCCGGCACCGTCGAGACCAGCGGCGTCGGCGGACGCGGCATCACCGCCTATTCGGGCGGCACGACCACGGTGAACGTCGAGACCGTCAGCACCACGGGCCAGGGCTATGGCACCTTCCTGGATTCGGGCGCGATCAAGGCCGTCGGCGCGGCTGTGGAGGTGCATGCCGGCACCGTCAGCACCACCGGCGACTATTCGGTCGGCATCTACGCCAACAGCAACTTCGTCCATGACAACGGCCAGGACGACCATCATATCACCGTCGAGGCGGGCACCGTCACCACTTCGGGCCTCGGCTCCGACGGCATCACCCTGGTCAACACCGCGCAGAACAGCCAGAGCAGCATCAAGGTCGACAAGGTCGAGACGCATGGCGACTATGCCAATGGCGTGTTCGGTTTCGCACCGCTCGGCTCGATCAGCATCGATGCGGATGAAGTCACGACGCACGGCGCCGGTTCGGGCGGCATCATCGCCGCCAGCTATTATGGCACCGTCTCGGTCCATGCTGGCACCGTGACGACCAGCGGCCAGAATGCGGTAGGCGTCTATTCCTATGCCGGCGGCAAGCAGAACTCGGCGGGCACTACCAATACGGTCGAGGTCGGTACGGTCGTCACCAGCGGCGACGGCGCGATCGGCATCGAGACGATCAGCCTCGGCACGCAGGCGGATACCAAGATCACCGCGGGCTCCGTCACCACCCAGGGCTATGCCGCCACGGGCATCCGCGCGATTGCCGATGGCCCGGGCAGCGACATCACGATCAACGCCGGCACCGTCGAGACCCATGGCAAATACGCCGACGGCATCGATGCGATAAATTATGCGCTGGGCGGCAAGGTCACGATCACGGCCGACCAGGTGAGCACGAGCGGCGATTACACCGCCGGCATCTTCACCTACGCGTCCAGCGGCGACACCAACATCACGGTAGGAACGGTTGCCACCAGCGGCAATCTCAGCTTCGGAATTTCGGCTGGGGATCGCTATGGCGACGTCCATATCGACGCAGGCAGCGTGAGCACCACGGGCGACAGCTCGTTCGGCATCAGCGCCTCGGGCATCAACGTCTCGGTCGATGCCGACACAGTGGAGACCAAGGGCTATCTCGGCGTCGGCATCCAGGCAGGCGCCATGGACGATGTGACGGTGAAAGCCGGCTCGATCACCACCGAAGGCGATCTGGCGCGCGGCATCGATGCTTCGGGCACCAGTGTCACCATCACCGCCGGCAACGTCACCACCGACGGTTTCGGCTCGAACGCGATCAACGCGGTCGCCTATGGCACTGGCTCGGTCGATGTGACCACCACCGGCCATATCGCCACCAAGGACGTCTATTCGGATGCGGTCGCGGCCTTTGCCGGCGGCAATGTCTCTGTCCACAATCAGGGCCAGATCACCACCGAGGCAACCGGCGGGCGCGGCGTCTACGCAGTCTCGTTCGGCGGGGGCGACATCTCCGTCACCGGTGCCGGCACCATCGACACCAAGGGCCTGGGCGCCAAGGGCGTCTACGCGATCACCTATGGCGGCTCGATCTCGGTAGACCAGAGCCATATCGGCACCGCGGGCGACAATGCAGCAGGCATCTATGCCCTCTCGCTCGACACGGGGATCGCGCATGACAGCCCCAGCACGATCACCATCCATGCCGGCGACGTCGTCACCCAGGGCTATCAATCGCACGGCATCCGCACCTTCGCCAATGCCGAGGGCGTCGATGTATCGGTGAGCGCCGGATCGGTGGAGACGCACGGCGATCGCGCCTGGGGCATCTATGCCTCGACGCTGTCCGGCAACGTCTCGGTCGATGTCGGCAGTGTCACGACCAGCGGCGAAGGCGCTGTCGGCGTCAGCGCACGCTCGGTCTATGGCGATGTCGATCTGACCGCTGGCAGCGTCCATGTCGGTGCCGACTATACCAACGCGATCGAGGCGGTCAGCACGTCCGGCCAGGGCGATGTCCACGTCAAGGTGAAGGACGCCAGCGCCGGGGCCTATGCCAACACGATCCTTGCATCGGGCCATTCGGTGACGCTCGAGATCGACGGCAGGATCGACAAGTCGGGCAGCTACAGCGCCATCGCCGCGATCGCCAGCGGCGGCGATGCGACGATCACCAACAACGGCACGATCGCCACCACCAATGGTGGCGCCAATGACGCCTATCTCGCCAACGGCATCTATGTCCGCGCCGATGGCGATGTGACGGTCAACGGCCATGGCACGATCTCGACCCAGGGCCAGTTCGGCGACGGCGTGAACGCCTATAGCAACCGGGGCGGCGCCATCACGGTGTCGCAGGACGCAATCAGCACCGCCGGTGGCCAGAGCAACGGCGTGGTGGCGGTGACCAGCAATCGCATCGGTGCCGAGCCCTCCAATGGCGCAGGCGGCATCACCGTCACGCTTGGCTCGCTGTCGACCAAGGGCTGGGGCGCATCGGGCATGCTGCTTTCCGACAACACCAAGCTCGGCAGCGCGATGGCGATCGTCACCGGCGACCTGACCACCGAGGGTGACCAGGCGCGCGGCGTAAGCATCTATTCGGCCAACCAGACCGCCGGCGCGAAGCTCAACAACGTCTCGACCAAGGGCTATTACGCCCAGGCCGTCCATCTCGACGGTCACCGCGCCGAGTTGGACGTCAGCGGCAAGGTCTCGACCGAGGGCGTGCTTTCCACTGCCATCGTCGCCTATGCCGGCAATGGCGGGATCAAGATCAGCGGCGGCGGCGCGATCAGCACCAAGGGCGCGTATTTCAGCGCAGGCGTCCGCGCCTCGTCCCCCGGCGACATTGCCATCGACGTCGGCACCGTCTCGACCGTCGGCCGGGGCTCGAACGGCATCGAAGCGACCGAGGCCAAGCGCCACTCGGAAGTCTATCCCTACGAGCCGCCTGCCGACGACAAGACGGGCGCGAAGGGCGCAAGCGACCTCGCCAAAGGCTTCCCCTTCCCTGATCCGCGCGATCCGGAGACGGCAACGACCGGCAGCACCATCTCGGTCACGGTCAAGGGCGTCACCACCGCCGGGGCGAACTCGGATGGCATCATGGTGAGCACCACCACCGGCAATGCCGACATCCACAGCGGCACGGTCGCGGTGACCGGCAAGAACTCGATCGGTGTCTTCGCAGAGGGACGCAACGTGCGGGCGGACACGGGCAATACCAGCTCGGCCCAGGCCACCGCGATCGCGCTGCAGGGCTTCGACAGCGCGCAGCTCGCCGTGCATGGCAAGGTGACCGGCGGCGTCGATGGCGTGCTGCTCCAGAGCTATCACAACAGCCTGACCGTCACGTCCGGCGCGACGATCAGCGGCGCGGTGAACGGCATCACGATCGACGCCACCCCGCACGTCACCCCGCGCGTTCAATATTGGGGTTATGCGCCGGAGAGCTATATCGGCCAGGACATCCCGCAGCCTCTGCCACCGGCCAATCCGGCGGCGGGCACTGCCCGGATCGACAATGCCGGTACGATCACCGGCGGCACCGGCTATGCCATCGCCGTCAGCGGCGGCGGTGTGGACGTGGCCAATAGCGGCGTCGTGGTCGGCGCGGTGAAGTTCTCGGCCTTCGCCGACACCTTCACCAACAGTGGCACCTTCATCGCGACCAAGAACAGCGATTTCGGCGGCGGCGGCGACGTGTTCGTCAATTCGGGCACGTTCAAGCTCGGTATGGCGCCGGCCACTGCCCAGGCGCGCCTCGCCGCGGCAGCGGTGGGTGGCACCTCGGTCTCGCTGCTCAATCTCGCCACCTTCAAGAACAACGGAATCGTCGACCTGCGCAACGGCACCGGCGGCGATGTGCTGACCCTGTCGGGCGCCTATGTCGGCTCGGGCAATGCCATGCTCGGCCTGGACGTGACCGCGGGCGGCGCGGACAAGCTGGTGATCGGGGGCGCCGCGACCGGATCGACCGCCATCCTGCTCGACGTGACGCCGGAAGGCGCCAGGCTGCTGAGCAGCCCGGTCCAGCTGGTCAAGGCCGGGACTGGTAGCGCTGCCAGCGCCTTCACCCTCGCCAATGCCAATGTCGGCCTGGTGCAGTACAGCCTGGCGTTCGACGCCACCTCCGGCTCCTTCGGCCTCAGCGCCCAGGCCGGCGCGCCGGTCTACCGCCTGCTCAAGCTCGACGAGGGCGGACAGGCGATCTGGAACCAGTCGGCGGACACCTGGTCGAGCCACATGGCCGACCTGCGCGACCTGCCGGGCCAGGGTGGGCTGTGGGGCCAGGCCTATGGCAGCGTCGCCAACCGCAACGAGACGCGCAGCGTTGGCGGCACCGCCTACAGCTTCGACTATCGCCAGGATTATTTCGGCGGCCAGGCGGGCTATGACTTCGGCGGCGAGAAGCTCGTGTTCGGCGTGACCGCCGGCTATCTCAACTCGAACCTGAACATGCAGGGTTCGGGCGAGCGGATCCGCTACGACAGCCTGAATGCTGGCGGGTATGTCGGCTACAATGCCGGTGCCTTCTTCGTGAACGGCCTCGTCCAATATGCCCATTACTGGGCCAATGCGCGCGACCGTGTCGCTAACTGGTCCGACGATACCAATGGCGATGACATCGGCGGCAAGGTCGAGGTCGGTGCCCGCCTGGGCAATGGCAAGTTCTTTGCCGAGCCGATCGCCGCCCTCGCCTATCAGCGCTCCAGCTTCGGTGCGCTGCAGGCACTTGGGCAGACGATCGATCCGGAGAGCAATTCCGGCTTCACCGGCTCGCTCGGGGCGCGCCTCGGCTCCAGCTTCGTCCTGAAGGGCGGCGCCAAGGCGACGGTCTATGCCCGCGGCCTGTTCGTCCACCAGTTCGACGGCGAAGGCGCGCTGACCTTCGACAGCGGCGGCGCGAGCGAGCGCCTCGTCAACCGCCGGCTGGGTGACGTGGGCCAGTTCGCCCTCGGCCTGAATATCGGCGGGGCCGGCAAGGTCAGCGGCTTCCTTGAGGGCAATGCCACTGCCGGCAAGAACGGCAGCGGCGGCGGCGGCCGCGTGGGGCTCCGCTTCAAGTTCTGACCTGACTAGCGAGGGTCCGCGGTGCGCCGGACCCTCGCCTCTTTCTTCCAAAGGCAATGATGACCGACATTCCCAACTCGCAAACCGAAACCCGAAACACCGGCCAGGCATCCGCACCCGGCGCAGAACAGGCCGGCCCGGCACCGGGCTCGACCGGCATCCAGGTATCGCGCGGGTTCGCGGCCTGGCTGCGCAGCCACCAGACCAGCCTCGCCTTCACCAGCTACCAGACAGGCCAGCTGTTCCTGGTCGGCGTGCTGCCGAACGGCACGGTTTCGTTCAACCAGCAGAATTTCAGCCGGGCGATGGGCGTATGCTGGAAGCCCGGCCGCCTCTATCTCGGCTCGCTGTTCCAGCTCTGGCGGCTCGAGAACATGCTGCGCCCCGGCGAGATCGGCAATCAGAGCTTCGACCAGGTGCTGATCCCGCGCAACGCGCAGACCACCGGCGACATCGACATCCACGAAGTCGGCGTCGACAAGGACGGGCGCGTGATCTTCGTCAACACCAAATATAGCTGCCTGTGCACGCTCGATCTCACCCACAGCTTCAAGCCGATCTGGAAGCCGCCCTTCATCTCGAAGCTGGCGCCCGAGGATCGCTGCCACCTGAACGGCATGGCGGTCCATGACGGCGAGGTGCGCTATGTCACCGCGGTCAGCCGGACGGACGTGATCTCGGGCTGGCGCGAGCGGCGCCACGAGGGCGGCGTGCTGATCGACGTGCAGACAAACCGTATCGTCACCGATCAGCTCTCGATGCCGCACAGCCCCCGGGTCGTGGGCGACCAGGTCTATGCGCTCGACAGCGGCCGCGGCCAGATCATTCGCGTCGATCCGGCGACGGGCAGGAAGGAAGACATCGCCTTCTGCCCCGGATTCCTGCGCGGCATGGCGATCCATGACGGCCATGCCATCGTCACCGTCTCCAAGCCACGCGACGGCACCTTCAAGGGACTGCTGCTCGACGGGGAGATCAAGGCGCGCGACGCCGAGCCCTGGTGCGGCGTGCTGATCGTCAGCCTCGCCACCGGCGATATCGTCGAATGGGTGCGGCTGGAGGGGCACATCACCGAGATGTTCGACGTCGCCGCGATGCCTGGCGTCATCTGCCCGATGTCGGTGGGACCTGCGACCCAGGAGATTCAGAGCACCATTACCTTCGACCCATTGGCGTAGATGGGTTCGCCAGTGAAGCGCGAGACATGCGCTTCACTGGACAGCGGCGCTGGTTAGACAGGCGTCAGGCCGGGTTTGGCGGAGCGAAGAGACTCAGCCCGCGGCGCTCCGCTGGCGCGCACGGTGCGCGGTTACCTTGGCGCGATTGCCGCATACCGCCATGCTGCACCAGCGCCGCGCACGGCTGCGGGTATGGTCGGCGAAGATCAGGGTGCAGTCATGCCCCTGGCAGGCCTTCACCTGGGCGAAATCCTCCGACACGACGGTCTCCGCGATCGCCTCGCCGATCGGCAGGAGCAGCGATTCGGGCGAGCGCCAGCGCCGCGCCGCCTCCAGTGCCACATGGCCGTCCCGCATCACGATGCGGCGATAGGTCTCGTCGCGCTCCAGCAGGCGATTGACCGGTGCCAGCGCGTCCAGGGCGTCTCCGCCCAGCGGACGGCCCATATGGCGCTTCACGAAGCCCCGAAACCATTCGCGGAGATCACGTGCCTGATCGGCCACCCGGTCCAGCTCGCCCGGCATCGCCCGCGCCACAATCTCCTCCAGTTGCGCCTCGGGCACCAGGCCCGACTGCTTCAGCCAGTCGACCAGGCCCCGGCCGTCGCCGATCCAGTCGACCGGCACATCGACCGGCGTGGCCACCGAATTGAGGAAATCGAGTCCCCTTGCGTCGGCGAGGAACATGGCAGGCGTACCGAGCGGCATTGCGGTTGTGATCCGTCGTTGATCGAGGGCTCCACACGTAACCTCTAAAATTGCCGTTGACAAGTTACAAATATCGAATGTAACCACTGTATTGCCACTTGAGGGGTTTCAAGGGCATGGAGCGTTATGACTAGACATAATAGCAGACACTCGCAACAGGCACCGCTCGGATGGCATATCGGGGCAATGCCGCACGGCGAAGCGGGCGGTGAATTTTCCCCAAAGTTTGTAACCTCATTAATAAATTTTCAGAGGTTACAGAAAGTCCAGACACCTCCAACCCAGCCAGGAGCTATCAGCATGATCAGGATTTCGAACCGCACCGTCGATGTGGACGGACTCAACATCTTCTACCGCGAGGCCGGCACCGTGGGGCAGCCCAAGCTGCTGCTGCTGCACGGCTTCCCGTCGTCGAGCCACATGTTCCGCGACCTCATCCCGCTGCTGGCGGACCGCTTCCACATCGTGGCGCCCGACCTGCCCGGCTTCGGCCAGTCCGACGATCCCCGGGCAAACAGCTTCGATTCCATCGCGGACACGATCGAGCGCTTCACCGAGATCGTCGGCTTCGACCGCTTCATCGTCTATGTCTTCGACTATGGCGCGCCGACGGGCTTCCGCCTCGCCATCCGCCATCCCGAACGGATCGCCGGCATCATCTCGCAGAACGGCAATGCCTATCTCGAAGGGCTGAGCGAAGGGTGGAATCCGATCCGGGCCTATTGGGAAGACGCATCGGACGCCAATCGGGACGCGCTGCGCAACATGTTGCAGCCCGAGGCCACCTATTGGCAGTATTCCCACGGGGTGGCCGACCCCACTGCCCTCTCGCCCGACGGCTATACGCTCGACAATCACTATCTCGGCCGCCCGGACGCGGACCGGGTCCAGCTCGACCTGTTCGGCGACTATAAGAGCAATGTCGCGCTCTACCCGACCTTCCAGGACTATTTCCGCACCCACAAGCCGCGCTTCCTGGCCGTGTGGGGACGGAACGATCCGTTCTTCCTGCCGCCTGGCGCCGAGGCGTTCCAGCGCGACATCCCGGAAGCGCGCGTGACCTTCTTCGACACCGGTCACTTCGCACTCGAGACGCATGCAGGTGAGATCGCCGCGGAGATCCGCGACTTCTTCGCCTGAGCGACCATCGAGCGGACGGGCCTGTCCCGTCCGCTCCTTTGCAAAGGAAATTTCTACGGAGCCCTTGAAAGCCTGAGCCGCCAATATATCTGCCCGTGCAGATACTGCTTGGCGAGATTTATGGCTGTTTTCACTATCGAGGATTGCGCGGCGAGTCGTTCGCCCGGGCGGCTGCTGCGACGGCTGGACAAGATCATGTCCGGCCAGATCGAGGCCAAGTTCGACGGGTTCGACCTGAGCTTCCAGCAATGGATCGCACTCAAGGTCGTGCGCGACGGAATCGTCGGCAATGCCGGCGAGCTGTCGCACGAGCTGGGCATCACCACCGGCGCCACGACGCGGATGATCGACTTGCTGGAGGCGCGCGGCCTGCTGTCGCGCGATCGCACCGCCGACGATCGCCGCGTGGTGCGCCTCGCGATCACGCCGGAGGGCCGGGCGACGGTCGCGAAGCTGCAGGATGATGTCGTGTCGACCTGGAACGAAGTCGTTGCCGACTTCACCCAGCAGGAGGCCGAAGTCCTCGTCACCTTGCTGGCCAAGCTGCTGGCAGCCGCGGAACGCGTCGCCGGCGCGGGCAAGGAGACCGGGGAATGAATCGCTCGATTGGCCTTGCCGCATTGACAGCGTTCCTGCTCGCCGGGTGTGCGACCGTACCGCACGATCCGCCACAGGTGGCGCAGCTCCAGCCGGCGGCACTCGGCCTGGACGCGCAGGCACCGGTGATCGATGCGGCATGGTGGACCGCGTTCGGCGACCCGCAGCTCGATCGGCTGGTGGCGATGGGCCTGGCCGGCAATCCGACCCTAGATGGCGCGCTTGCCCGCGTCCGCGCGGCCGAGGCGACGGTGGATGTGCGCCATGCCGACCAGCTCCCCCAGGTGACTGCCGATGGCCAGTCGACCTATCAGCGTTTCCCGGAGAAGTTCATCTACCCGCCGCCCTATGCCGGCGCCGCCTGGCCGATCACCCAGGTGCAGGCCAACCTCACCTATAATCTCGACCTGTTCGGCCGGCAGAAGGCGATGGTCGCGGGCGCCCGGGCCAATGCCCAGGCGGCACGGCTCGATGCGGCGGCGGCGCGGCTCGTGATCTCCACCTCGATCGCGCAGGCCTATGTCGGTCTGGCACGTTCCGACCAACTGATCCGCATCGCGGAGGGCTTTGTCGCCACCCGCCAGCAGGCGCTGCGCTACGTCCAGTCCCGCATCAAGAACCAGCTCGCCAGCCAGTTCGAGCTGCGCCAGGCCGAGACGCTGCTCGCCGAAGCGGAACAGGCGAAGACCCGAGCCGAGGGACAGCGCGATCTGCTCGTCCATGCGCTGGCGGCGCTGGCCGGGCGCGGTGCCGATTTCTATCCGGAGATCACCGCGCCGACCCTGGCGCTCGACACGCCGCCGGCCGTGCCCGATGCTTTGCCCGCCGACCTGCTCGGCCGCCGTCCAGACCTGCTTGCCGGCCAGGCGCGGATCGACGCGGCGGTGGCGGGGCGCCAGGTGGCGCGAACCGATTTCCTGCCGAACGTCAACATCACCGCGCTGGCCGGCTTCGCCGCGCTGGGCCTCGGCAATTTCTTCGATCCGGGTTCCCGCACCTATGGCGCCGGCCCGGCGATCCATCTGCCGATCTTCGAGGGCGGCAAGCTCAGGGCCCAGTATCGCGGCGCCACCGCCGATCTCGACGCTGCGGTGGCCGCGTACAACGGCGCAGTGCTCGGTGCGATCCGCGATGCCTCCGACGCGCTGACCCTGGTCCGCACTGCCGACAAGGACCTGGGCGACCAGCGCCGCATCGTCGCCGGTCTGCGCGAGACGGCCCGGCTCGATCAGGTCCGTGTCTCGACCGGGCTCGGCTCACGCCTCGACACGATCGAGTCCGGCTTCCGCCTGCTCGAGGCCGAACAGGCGCTCGCCGCGCTCGAATCCGACGCGCTCACGCGCCGCATCCAGCTCATCGCCGCCCTGGGCGGCGGCTTCGATCCCAACCAGCCGCAGGCCGCGGCGACAGCGGAAACCCACTGATGACCGACAAGACCGAAACCGCCGTGAAGCCGCGCAACGAAGACGCTTCGCCGATCGCTCCCAAGGCAGAGCCGGAGACCGCGCGTGCCGCTTCCACGCCGCCCCCGCCTGCCCCGCCCAAGACCAACACGCGGGCGCGCCGTATCGGCCTGCTCGTCCTCGGCGCCGTCGTGCTGATCGGCCTTATCGCCTATGCCGTGATGGCCTTCACCGCTCCGTCGAGCGAGGAGACCGACGACGCCTATGTCGGCGGCAACATCGTCGCCGTCACGGCACGCGATGGCGGCACGGTGCTGGCGCTCCACGCCGACAACACCCAGCAGGTGACGCAGGGCGCACCGCTGATCGATCTCGATCCCGCCACCACCGACGTCCAGCTCTCCGCCGCCGAGGCCGCGCTCGGCCGGGCAGTCCGCGCGGTTCGCTCGAACGATGCCCAGGTCGACGAGGCAGGCGCCGAGATCGCCCAGGCCCAGGCCGAGCTGAGCAAGGCGCAGAACGACTATACCCGCCGCCGCGGCGCGGCTGCCGATGGGGCGGTTTCCGGCGAAGAGGTCAGCCACGCCGCCGATGCCGTCGCCACCGCACGTGCCGCGCTCAACCTCGCACGCGCCAGGCAGGCCCAGGCAGCGAGCACCGTTGCCGGCACCTCGGTCTACAACAATCCCCAGGTGCTGGCCGCCATCGCGGATGTCCGCCAGGCGGCGATCAACTCCAGCCACATGCGCATCGTCGCCCCGGTGTCGGGCGTGATCGCCCAGCGCACCGTGCAGCTCGGCCAGAAGGTCGCCGCCGGGACGCCGCTGATGGCCGTGGTGCCGCTCGACAGCCTGTGGATCGATGCCAATTTCCGCGAGACCCAGCTCCAGCACCTGCGCGTCGGCCAGCCGGTGACGATCCATGCCGACGTCTATGGCAATGACGTGACCTATCACGGCAAGGTGCTCGGCCTCGGCGCCGGCAGCGGCAGCGCCTTCTCGCTGCTGCCGCCGCAGAACGCCTCGGGCAACTGGATCAAGATCGTCCAGCGCGTGCCGGTGCGCATCGCACTCGATCCCGCCGAACTGAAGAAGAACCCGCTGCGCGTGGGCCTGTCGGTCGATGTGAAGGTGGCGACCGCCGATCGCTCGGGCCCGATGGTCGCCGGCAGCTCGCCGCCCGCCGGCGCGGTTCAGCGGAGCCTCGACGGCGGCCCGCAGATCGAGGCACGCATTCGCCAGATCATCGCCGAGAATCTGGGACGCGGCCGGTGAGCAATGGCGCGGGCGCCCAGCCGGCGCCGCTGACGGGCATCGCGCTGGGGATCACCTCGGTGGCGCTGGCGCTCGGCACCTTCATGCAGGTGCTCGACGGCACCATCGCAAACGTCTCCCTGCCGACGATCGCCGGCAATCTGGGCGTGTCGACCGACAACGGCACCTGGGTGATCACCTCCTTCGCGGTGGCGAACGGCGTCACCGTGCCGCTCACCGGCTGGTTCATGCAGCGCGCGGGCGTGGTGCGGACCTTCACCATCTCGGTGGTTCTCTTCACCATCGCCTCGCTTCTCTGCGGCCTCGCCTGGAACCTAGAATCGCTGATCGCCTTCCGGATTCTACAGGGTGCGGTGTCGGGACCGATGATCCCGGGCAGCCAGGCGCTGCTCATCGCGATCTTCCCGCCGCACAAGCGCGGGACGGCGCTCAGCATCTGGGCGATGACTACGCTGGTCGCCCCCGTGCTCGGGCCCGTGCTCGGCGGCTATATCTCCGACAATTATCACTGGGGCTGGATCTTCCTGATCAACGTCCCCGTCGGCATCGCCGCCGCCGCGATCAGCTGGCGCCAGCTCGCCAGCCGCGAGACGCCCACGCGCAAGCTGCCCATCGACACCGGCGGGCTCATCCTGCTCGCCTTCTGGGTGTTCAGCCTCCAGACCATGCTCGATCTCGGCAAGGACCGGGACTGGTTCCACAATTCGCTGATCGTGGTGCTCGCGGTCTGCGCGGTGGTCGGCTTCATCGCCTGGGTGATCTGGGAACTGACTGACCGCGCGCCGGCGGTGGACCTCAGCCTGTTCAAGCGCCGCAACTTCGCCTTCGGCACGCTTGCGCTCTGCCTTGGCTATGCGCTGTTCTTCGCCAACAACCTGCTGCTGCCGCTCTGGCTGCAGGAACAGATGGGCTATACGGCGACCTGGGCCGGCTTCGTCGCCGCGCCGAGCGGGATCGTGGCGGTGCTGCTCACTCCGATCGTGGCACGGCTGAAGCTCGACATGCGCTGGCTCGCGACGATCGCCTTCCTTGCCTTTGCCAACTCCTATTTCATGCGCGCCAACTACACGCCCGACGCCAGCTTCGTCACCCTGATGCTGCCGTTGCTGCTCCAGGGCGTGGCGATGAGCATGTTCTTCGTGCCGCTGGTCAGCATCTCGCTCGATCGGCTACCGCCCGAGCGCGTGCCGTCGGCCAGCGGCATCTCGAACTTCGCGCGCATCACCGCGGGCAGCTTCGCCGCGTCGATCATCACCACCTTCTGGGATCGGCGCGCGGCGCTCCACCAGACGCGGCTGACGGAAGTCGGGAACGATTATTCGCCGGTCTATCGCCAGGCGACCGAGCAGCTCCAGGCACACGGCATGAGCCCGCTTCAGGCGGCCGGTTCGATCATGCGGCAGATTGCCAACCAGTCCTATCTGCTCTCGTCGCTCGAGCTGTTCTGGATCTGCGGCTGGATGGCCCTGGTGACGATCGTGGTGATCTGGATGGCGAGGAAGCCGGCCCCCAGCCAGCACGCGGTCGCGGCGGACTGAAGCCGGGGCGCCGATCGGACGGCGCCTCATAATTTCCAGAACTGTCACGAAAATGATAATTATGACTATCATAGGCGCCCCGACATTCCGAAGGGGACCTGCAGATGATTCGTTACGCCGCTTCCAGAATTGCACTTGTTTGCGCACTCGCCACGGGCGTCGCCGCCTCGCCGGCATTCGCGCAGTCGGCGGAGGGTGCACCGGATAACCAGACGGAAGGCGACGACATCGTCGTCACCGGCCGCGCGGGCACCACCGACCAGAAGAAGGTCGACACCAGCTACGCCATCTCGACGGTCAGCTCGCAGGAACTGCAGATGCGCTCGCCACTCGGCGTCGTGGAAGCACTGAAGCAGGTACCGGGCTTCTTCATCACCAACACTTCGGGCGAAGCATCCAGCGGCGTCAGCGTCCGCGGCATCCCGAGCGACGGCTTCCAGTCGGTCGCGCTGCTCGAGGACGGCATTCCGGTCCAGTCGGATCCCGGCCTGGGCTGGCTGAACGGCGACCAGTCGATGCGCGTCGACCAGACGATCGACCGGATCGAAGTGGTACGCGGCGGCCCCTCGTCGATCTTCTATTCGAACGCGCCGGGCGCGGCGATCAACTTCATCACCCGCAAGGGCGGCGACCATATGCAGGGCATGGTCCGCTATGAAGCGGCCGACTGGGGCTCGCACCGCGTCGATGCCTGGGTGAGCGGTCCGATCGGCAACAGCGACTGGCGCTTCTTCGCCGGCGGCTATTACCGCATCGACCAGGGCAAGCGCGATCCCGGCTTCCGCCAGGGCCAGGGCGGCCAGTTCCGCGTCAACATCTCGCGCGATTTCGACCATGGCTCGGTCAGCTTCGGCGTGAAGCGCATCGACGAGCGCATCCCCAACTGGGGCGGCGGCATCTACACGACCGACAAGGATGGCAACCCGATCGGGGTCAACGGCTTCAACCCCAGGCAGGATACGATCGAGAGCAGCGACAATCGCCGCTTCACCTTCAAGACCGGCCGCGGGGCATATGCGTTCGACGACGGGATCGGCACCACCGTGAAGCTCACCCAGCTCAGCTTCACCGGCAAGCGCGAGCTGAGCGACAATGTCCGGGTCGAAGAGAATGTCCGGTATCGCGAGAGCTACACCCGCCGCGACAGCGTCACCCCGTACAAGATCTTCGCGTCGGGGAAGGATTTCCTCTCCTCGACCTTCGGTGCGGCGCTCGCGCCGGGCCTGGGCCTGTTCTATCGCGATACCGGCGCCGCGTTCGCAGCGAACCAGAATGGCAACGGCCTGCCGCTGATCGATCTGGCGCGCTCGCACGTCGTGCCGCTCGACGAGGTGATCAGCGATACCAAGCTGCTCGCCAAGGCCGATTTCCTCGGCCATCACGATCTGGCGTTCGGCGTCTACTACGCGCATGCCAAGGAAGGCTATCGGGCCGACAGCGCCGCGGTGCTGACCGACGTTCGCGACAATGCGCAGGTGCTGGACGTCTCGCTTCTCGGGCCGGGCGGCACGCGCGGCGCGAACCTCACCGATGGCGGCGTGCTGCAATATGGCGCCGAGTTCGCCAACGGCACCGGCAAGTCCGACAACATCGCGGTCTACGCCAGCGACGAGTGGCAGATCACCCCGAAGCTTCGCCTCGATGCCGGCCTTCGCTGGGAGCAGATCAAGACGAGCGGGCAGGTCGAAGGCACGCAGAGCCTGAATCTGAAGCTGCTCAACCCCGGCATCGCCGACGACAAGGTGCTGAGCGGCACCGGCAAGTTCACGCCGTTCGACCGCACCTTCGACCATATGTCGTGGACGGCCGGCGTGAACTACCAGTTCCTGCCCGATTTCGGTGCGTTCGTGCGCTACACCGACGCCTTCCGCCTGCCCAACATCTCGAGCTTCATCACCAACCCGACCTCGCAACCGGTCGTGCAGACGATGAACTTCGCGGAAGCCGGCCTCAAATTCTCGCGCCGGCACTTCTCGGTCTATCTGACCGGATTCCGCACCCAGTATAACAGCTTCGAGATCGCCGATGTCCGTCAGGACGCAAATGGCGCCCTGGTCCCGTTCCGCGTCTTCGGCGACACGCGTACCTGGGGCACGGAGCTGGAGGCGACCTGGCGCCCGGTGCAGTGGTTCGACCTGCACGGCGCCTGGACCTGGCAGGACGCCCGCTACACCAACTTCGTGTTCAACCAGCAGGCAGTCGATGCGGCCGGCAAGCCCATCGTCGATGCGAACGGAAAGCCGGTGCTGAAGAAGGTCGATTATTCAAACAATCGCCAGAACCCGCTGCCGCACAACAGCTTCCGCATTACCCCCGCGGTCAACCTGTTCAACCAGGCCTTCCGGGTGGAGACCGACGTCAACTATATCGGCCAGCGCTTCACCGACGTCGCCAACCAGATCAGCCTGCAGCCGATGTGGACGATGGACCTCACCGCGCGCTACCAGGTCACCCCGCAGCTGCAGCTCAACCTGATCGTCAACAACCTCACCGATACGCTGGGACTGGTGAACGGCAACCCGCGCGCCGGCACGATCAACAATACGGAGGCCGGACAGGCGATCTTCATCGGCAGCTCGCAATATCGGCGTAGCTTCCGCGGCGCGATCACCTATCGCTTCTGATCCCACCACTACATCTTTCCCCCTCCCCAACGATAGCGATAGATAGCATAACCGTTTGGGGAGAGAGGCGCTCAAGCCTCGACCGGGGAGGATGCATGACGAGAATTCCGGCCTATCGCGAGCCGCAGCAGGAGCGGTCCAAACGGACCTTCGATGCACTGCTGGACGCGACAGGAGTCTTGTTGGGGGAGGTGGGGATTGAGCGGATCTCCACCAACCTCATTTGCGAGCGGGCGCAATTGTCCCCGCCCGCGCTCTATCGATATTTCGACGACAAATACGCGATCATCTTCGCGCTGGCCGAGCGGCTGCTGCGCCGACAGAATGTCGCGCTCGAGGCATGGATCGAACGCTACAAGGATGCCGGGATTCTTGTGCTGTCCGAGAAGCTGCTCGAACTGCTCAAGACCATGCACGAGATCACCAGCAGCCAGCCCGGCGCGATCTGGATCATGCGGGCACTGCGCTCCGTGCCCTCGATGACCCCCATACGTCTCTATTCACACAACTACGTCGCCGATCGGCTGACCGACACCTACCAGCCCTATCTGCCGGGTGTGGATCGCGAGGTGATCCGCCGCCGCAACCGCATGTCGGTGGAGATGGCCTATTCGATAGACGAGATGCTCAAGGAGGAGGATATCGACCAGGAACGGCTGCTCGAGGACGCAGCATTCGTGTTCCGTTCGATGCTCCATTTCCCCGACTATGGCCTCGTCCTCGACCGGCCGGCCTGAGGCGGATTTTTTCGCCCACTCGCTTCCATTGTCATAAAAGTGATAGCCATAGCTATCATATCGGCCGCGATTTCAATCATGAGGACTCGCGACAATGGAACGGAAGCAATGGCTGGGCATGGGGATGGGTCTTCTTGCAGTCGCACCCCTGCTCGCCATCGTGCCGGCGGCGGCGCGCGACGGTGACGGCCCGGCCATCCCGCCCGTCGCCAGTCTCAGCGACGGTGTCTGGATGAAGGGCGACCTGCACCTCCATTCGCGCCACAGCAAGGAATCGACCAACAACCCCGAATCCAAGATCATCGGCTTCGCCGAGAAGACGGGGTTCGACTTCCTCGCCATCACCGACCATGACAATCACGTGCTGGGTGACGTCGCACACCACACCTGGGCCGACCCCGAGTTCAAGTCCGACAAGGTGGTGCTGCTCTATGGCGCCGAGTGGACCACCGATCGCGGGCATGGCAACGTCTTCTCTGCGGTGCCCTACGACCATCAGCGGCTCTTCGACGTTCGCGACGCGCGCGACGCCAGGATCCTCGCGGTCAAGAAGTCCCTCGGTATCCACCTGTCGGCCAACCACCCGATCGGCAAGGACCATTTCGGCTTCTCCTACGACATCGTCGATTCGATCGAGGTCTGGAACTCCGCGATGGCGGCGAAGAACCGGCCGGCGATCATGGTCTGGGACGACATGATGCGTTCTGGCCGCAAGCTGACCGGCCGCGGCGGCAGCGACGCGCACCACGGCACGCCGGACACACCGGACAAGACCAGCAAGGGGAGCGCCGAGCGGCCCTACAACTATGTCGGCACGCCGACGACCTGGGTGTTCGCAACGGCCCGGACCCGCAAGGCCGTCGTCGACGCGCTCACCAATGGCCGCGTGTCGATCAGCGCCAACCCCTATGATCCGCGGGTCGAGCTCACCGCCGACCTCGACCAGGATGGCCGGCCCGACATGATGATGGGCGACAACGTCAAGTCGACCGGGAAGGCGGTCACCTTCCAGGTTCGCCTCGCAGGGAGCATGGAAGCGGCCAACGCCTACAAGATCCACGTCGTGCGCAACGGCGAGGATTTCGGGACCTATGAAGCGACCGGCGCCAATCCGGTCGTGACCTTTACGGATACGCCCGAACTGGCCAAGCGCGCTTATTATCGCGTCGAGGTCGAAGGTCCCCAGAACCCGTATCCCGAGGTTCCGAATTCGATGAAGCTCAGCGGCACCATGGTGGCGTTGTCGAACCCCGTCTTCTTCAATTTCGACCCGAATTTCTGACCCAGGGAAGCGGTCCGGTCTGACAACGATCGGACCGCTGCCGGGCAAGAAGCCGATAAGCCGCAAGCTCAGAACTCGCGCTTTTGTCGATTTCGCTTCCGGCTGGGGGAAACACGGGGTCTTCTGGCGCGCCGCGCGAACGCGTGATGGCGCCCATGAGATTGCCGCGGACGTCATTCGCCGAATGCGCCACGCCCCGCATGCACCGCCAGCGGAGCGATGCACAATTATGCAGGCATCATCAGCAACGCAATCTCCAAATCACAACATCAAACAAAATCATCACAAGAATAAACAATTCAGCATCAACAATAGACAAGCCAAATAGTAATTGACAATTTTTCAAAAATAAAGATCCGCAATGGCGCTGTCATACTCGATGATTAGCCAGATGCGTCACTTTGTTTGTGATTCGCGTAACCATATCCTCTCTGCGCGGCACGCGTAGACCTGCTAAAGGAATAATATCCCATGGATCATCTCAGCATCAGCGATGCGAGCGTCATCGAGGGTGATTCCGGCACCCGCAACCTCGTTTTCACCGTTACCCGCACCGGTGACGCGACTGCCGCCATCAGCCTCGAATATGGCGTCGAGCTCGACGCCTCTGCCTCCGCCAGCGACTTCGCGTCGGGCGCCGCCCTTGCCGGCGTCGTGGATTTCGCCGCCGGCGAGATCACCAAGACGATCACTCTCGCGGTCAAGGGCGACACCCAGGTCGAAGCCAACGAGGCGCTCTCGGTGCACCTCTACCCGCTGAACGGCGACTTCATCATCGACGACGACACAGCCACCGGCACCATCGTCAACGATGACTTCCTGCCCAGCCATGTCAGCATCGGCGACGCCAGCGTCGTCGAGGGCGATGCCGGCACCCGCAATCTCGTCTTCACTGTCACCCGCTCCGGCGGCACCGATGCGGCAAGCGTCGAATATGGCGTCGATCTCGATGGTTCCACCTCGGCGAGCGACCTCGCCTCGGGCGCAGTCCTTGCCGGCGTCGTCGATTTCGCCGCCGGCGAGACGACCAAGACGATCACCATCGCCGTCAAAGGCGACACCGTCGTCGAGGGCAACGAGACCCTCTCGGTCCATCTCTTCCCGCTCAGCGACAATGTGATCGTCGACGACGATTCGGCCACCGGCACCATCGTCAATGACGACGTCCTCCCCAGCCACATCAGCATCGGCGACGCCAGCGTCGTCGAAGGTGACAGCGGCACCCGCAACCTCGTCTTCACTGTCACCCGCACCGGCGGCACCGATGCGGCCAGTGTCGAATATGGCGTCGATCTCGACGGCAGCGCCTCGGTGAACGACCTCGCCTCGGGCGCAGTCCTTGCCGGCGTCGTGGACTTCGCCGCCGGCGAGACGACCAAGACGATCACCGTCGCGGTCAAGGGTGACACGATCGTCGAGGGCAACGAGACCCTCTCGGTCCACCTTTTCCCGCTCAGCGAGAATGTGGTCGTCGATGACGATTCGGCCACCGGCACCATCGTCAATGACGACGTCCTCCCCAGCCACATCAGCATCGGCGACGCCAGCGTCGTTGAAGGCAATAGCGGCACGAGCAACCTCGTCTTCACCGTCACCCGCACCGGCGGCACCGATGCGGCGAGCGTCGAATATGGCGTCGAGCTCGACGGCTCTGCCTCGGCCAGCGACCTCGCCTCTGGCGCGATTCTCGCGGGCGTCGTGGACTTCGCCGCCGGCGAGACGACCAAGACAATCACTGTCGCGGTCAAGGGCGACACCATCGTCGAGGGCAACGAGACTCTGGCGGTCCATCTCTACCCGCTGAGCGACAATGTGATCGTCGACGATGACACCGCCACGGGCACGATCGTCAATGACGACCATCCCAACCAGGCCCCGGTGGCGCATGCCGACGCGACTGCGGTCAACGAGGATGCGACCACGGCGAACCTGTGGACCGCGCTGCTCGGCAACGACGCCGATCCCGAGGGCCAGCCGCTCTCGATCAGCGCCATCAACACCAGCGGCACGCTCGGCCACGTCGTGTTCGACCCCGCCCACCAGACGCTGCAATATGTCGCCGACGCCGATGCGTTCGACGCGCTCGCGCCCGGCGCGACCGCGACCGACAGCTTCACCTACACGGTGACCGATGCCGGCGGCCTCACCAGCACCGCGACGGTGACCGGCATAGCGGATGGCGTGGTGCGCATCGGCACCATCAATAACGATACGCTCAACGGCACCTCGGGCGAGGACACGCTGTGGGGCGGCCTGGGCAACGACACGCTCAATGGCCAGGCCGGGCACGACCTGCTCGATGGCAGCCTGGGCAATGACGTGCTGAATGGCGGCGACGGCAACGACACGCTGTATGGCGGCCTGGGCAAGGACCAGTTGCACGGCGACGCCGGAAACGACGCGCTCTATGGCGGCCTGGGCAAGGACGATCTGTGGGGTGGCGCCGGTTCCGACAGCTTCCACTTCAGCTGGCTCGGCGGCCGGGACACGATCCACGACTTCAACACGAGCCAGGATCAGATCGTCCTCGACGACGGCGTCACGGTGACCGAAACCAAGGTCAACGACGTCAACAATGACGGCGTCAACGATCTCGTCCTCAAGTTCAGCCTCGGCGGTTCGGCGGTCCTGCTCGGCGTCAGCGACGCCAGCCAGGTCCATATCGTCACCGGCGATTCGATCTTCGACCATCTGTCGGCGCTTGCCGGCACGCTCGAAGCGAATGGCGCGCTTGCGGACACGCTGCCGCACGTGAGCTCGACCGACCTCGCGCACGGCTTCTGATGCGCGGGCACCCCGGTCGGGCAAAAGCTCGACCGGGGTGCCACTTTTCCGCCTGCACCGAGTTGTGCGGAACCGAAGTCAATGCTCGCGGAATGAAGACCAGAAGCTGCCAAGGAGCGGCTCGAGCGCATAGTCCAGCGCGGTCCGCTTGCGCAGCGGGATCAGCACCTCGACCGGCATTCCCGCACGAAGCGCGAAGTCGCTCCCCCGTACCGCCTGGATCAGGCCGAGCTGATCGCGCGGCACCGTCACTTCACCGGTGAAGAAGCTCTGGCCGGTCTTCTCGTCGATGAAGCTGTCCGCCGACAATCGGGTGAGCCGGCCTTCCAGGCTCGGCAGGCGGCGCTCGTGAAGCGCGCTGAACCGCACCAGCGTCTTCTGCCCCACCGCCAGATCGTCGGCATCGTCGGGGGCGATCCGTGCCTGGATGCGGAGCGTGGCATGCTCGGGCACGATGTCCATCAGCTTCTGGCCCGGCGAGATCACGCCGCCGGGGGTGAAGATCGACAGGCCGACGACCGCGCCGGTCGCGGGTGCGCGGATGGCGGTGCGCTCGAGCTGGTCGCGCGCAGCGATCCATTTGGGCAGCACCTCGCCGAGCCGGCTCTCCACGTCGCGCAGGTCGGCGGCGGTGCGCTCACGGAAGCTGCGCTCGGTCTCGAGCATCTGCATGCGACTCTCGCCCACCGCGCCGCGGGTCTGCGCGGCGCTGGCGCGATATTGCCCGCTACGCCCCTGTAATTCCGCGCGCGCGCGCTCCAGATCGCGCATCCTGGTCTGCGACACAAAACCCTTGTCGGCGACGGGTCGCAGCACCCGGATCTGCTCCTCGACCAGCCGCAGCTGTTCCTGCGCCGAAGACGCCTGGCGGTCATAGCCGCGGCCCTGCTCGCTCGACTGGACGACACGCTGGCCGAGTGTGTCATGCTGTGCCCCCAGCACGGCGTTGCGCGCGGCGAGCTCGGTCCGCTGGAGCCGCATCGCCACTTCCGCCTCGGCCCTGTCTTCCGGTGCCAGCCCGTCGAATTCATGCGGCGGGGCGAATGTCGCCTTACCGAGTTCCTCCGCCTGGAGCCGGGCGCGCTGGGCGAGCAGCCGGATCGACTGGGACGCCAGCGCCCGCTCCTGCGCCTGCACTTCGGCGGCGGCAAGCTGCATCAGCAATTGCCCGCGCTCGACACGCTGCCCCTCATGGACGAGGATCCGGCCGACGACGCCACCGTCGCGATGCTGGACCGACTGGCGCTGCCCCGACACCACGAGCGTACCGGGCGCGTAGGCCGCCGCATCCAGCCGTACGAACGCGGCCCAGCCGAGGAACAGCACGAAGAACAGCACGGCAACGATTGCACCGAGCCGGATGTCGCGCGTCGGATCGGCTTGCAACGGCGCCGAGATCTGCACCGCGTCACGGCGCGGCGGGAGCAGGACGGGCGTCGTCATCCCGCCTGCGCTCCCACGGTGCGGGCGACCCGCAAGGCCGGCGGGGTGATCTTCGGCAGCACCTCGTCGCGCGGCCCGAACATCTCCACTCTCCCTTCGCGCAAAACCAGGATACGGTCCACGACCGGCAGGATTCCGAGCTTGTGCGATACGATCAGTATCGTGCGCCCTTCCGCCTTCATCGCGGCGATCGCAGCGATCAGCGCCTGGTCGCCCTCCTGGTCGAGATGCGCGTTGGGCTCGTCGAGCACCAGGATCGGCGGGTCGCGATAGGCGGCGCGGGCCAGCGCGATCCGCTGCGCCTGCCCCGCCGACAGCCCGGCGCCGCGCAGCTTCAGCGCATGCTCATAGCCATGGGGGAGCCGGCGGATCAGCGCATCGGCCCCGACCATTCCGGCGGCGGCGATCACCGCAGAGTCGATCGCCGGCCGATCCTCGCCCAGTTCCGCCGAAAAACGGGCAATATTCTCCGCGACCGTGCCGGCGAACAGCGCGAAGTCCTGCGGGAGATAGCCGATATGCCGGGCCAGCACCTCAGGCTCCCAGTCGCTCGCATCGGCGCCATCGAACCGGACGGCGCCATGACTGGGCAGCTGCGCGCCGGCGATCACCCGCGCCAGGGTCGACTTCCCCGCGCCGCTCGGCCCGACGATCGCGACCACTTCGCCCGGCGCAACGCGCAGCGAAACCGCATTCAGCACCGCGCCGTCCCGTGCCTCGTTGAGCACCGTCACATTCTCGAGCGCCACGGCGCCGCGCGGGGACGGCAGACGGGTCGGCTCGGCCATCTGCCCCGCGCCGTCGAGCAGCGTGCCGAGGTTGCGATATGCCTGGTGCGCCTGCACGATCGGGCGCCAGGTGCCGATCAGCTGCTCGATCGGCGCAAGGGCGCGCGCGATGAGGAAGGAAGCGGCGAAGATCGCCCCGCCCGAGATGAGATTGTCGACCGCGAGCAGCGCGCCCAGCCCGAGCGCCAGCGATTGGAGCGCGAGGCGGACGAACTTGGTGGCGGTGAGATAACCGCCCGTGGCGAAGCCCGCCTCGGTCTGCGCGCCCAGCATTGCCTCGCGCTGACGCAGCTGCCGGGCGACCATTGCGCGGCGCATGCCGAGCGCGCGGATGCTGTCGCTCGATGCCAGCGCCGCGTCCTGATGGGCATAGGAAAGCGCGGCGATCTTCTGCGCCTGGTCCAGCCGCTTCCGCGTCGCGCGCTCGTTCGCCCAGGCGATCAGCGGCAACACCGTGCAACCCAGGATCGCGACCAGGCCCAGCCAGGGATGCACCAGGAAACAGACGAGAATGTAGATCGGCACCCAGGGCGCATCGAACACCGCCAGCACGCCCGCGCCGCTGAGCGTGGCACGCATCGTGTCGAACTCGCGCAGCGCCTGGCGGGCCACCGGCAGGTCCGGGCGCCCCAGCGTCGCATCGAGTATCTGCGGCGCGAGCGCGGCATCGAGCTGAACGCCGGCGCGGACCAGCAGTCGCGTTCGGATCCCGTCGAGCAGCGCCAGCGTGGCCAGCGCTAGCAGCAGCACCAGGGTCAGGAATGCCAGCGTCTGCAGCCCGCGCGTGGGGACCACCCGGTCATAGACCTGCAGCATGTAGAGGGTCGGCGCGATGTAGAGCAGATTGAGCAGCGCGCTGAACACCGCCACGGCGAACAGATGGCGGCGGCACAGGGCCAGGGCTGCCGCGATGCCCGGCGAAGCAAGACGCGATTTGTCCATGGCCTAATCCGGAAGGGCCCCCATGCGTGGGAAGCCCGCATCGCTTCGCCCCGCGCGCCACCGCTAGGGGATCAATGTGACGCTTTCCCGGAGAGAAATCCCCGGATCGGCTCCGTACCGTCGATTGTCACAATAACGGACAAAATCCAGGCCGGAATGCGCGCGCCCGAGAGTGGAAAGGATGTGCGGTCAATGCTCGCGGAACGAGGCCCAGAAGCTGCCGAGCAGCGGCTCGAAGGCATAGTCGAGCGCGGTGCGCTTGCGCAGCGGGATGAGGATCTGGACCGGCATGCCCGGGCGCAGGGCAAAATCCTTGCCGCGCACCTGCTGGATCAGCTTGAGCTGGTCATGGGGCACGATCACCTCGCCGGTGAAATAGCTCTGTCCGGACTTCTCGTCGGTGAAGCTGTCTGCGGAGAGCCGGGTCAGCTGGCCTTCCAGATTGGGCAGGGTCCGCTCGTGCAGCCCGGAGAACTTCACCAAGGCACGCTGGCCGACGTGCAGGTCGTCGGCATCGTCAGGGGCGATGCGCGCCTGAATGACCAGCGAGGCGCGCTCGGGAACGATCTCCATCAGCTTCTGCCCGGGCGCGATGACGCCGCCGGGCGTGAACACCGAGAGACCGACCACCGCGCCGGTGGTGGGCGCGCGGATCGCGGTGCGCTCGAGCTGATCGCGAGCGGCGGTCCATTTGGGCAGGACCTCGCCCAGGCTGGTCTCGACTTCGCGCAGGTCCGATGCGGTGCGCTCGCGGAAGGCGCGTTCGGCCTCGAGCGCCTGGAGCTCGCTCTCGCGTGCCGCGCCGCGCGTCTGGGCGGCGCTGGCGCTGTACTGCCCGCCCTGCCCCCGCAGCTCCGCGCGGGCGCGCTCCAGATCGCGCATCCGGGTCTGCGAGACGAACCCCTTGTCGGCGAGCGGCTTCAGCGCGGCGATCTGGTCGTCGATGATGCGCAATTGCTCGCGCGCAGCCACCGCCTGCTCGCCATAGCCCTTGCCCTGCTGGGACGACTGGACGACGCGCTGGTCGAGCGCGCCGCGCTGCGCGGCCAGCACTGAGGTGCGGGCGGAAAGCTCGGTCTGCTGGAGCTTGAGCGCCAGCGCCGCCTCGTCGCGATCCTCGGGCGAGAGCGATGCGAACTGGGCAGGAGCGGTGATCGTGGCGCGTCCGAGCTGCTCAGCCTCCAGCCGCGCGCGCTGGGCGAGCAGCCGGATAGCCTGTGAGGCGAGCGCACGCTCCTGCGCGCGCACCTCGGCGGCAGCGAGCTCGACCAGCAGCTGCCCGCGCTCGACCCGTTGGCCCTCGCGCACATGGATCTTGCCGACCACGCCGCCGTCACGGTGCTGGACCGACTGGCGCTGCCCGGAGACGACCAGTGCGCCCGGCGCATAGGCGGCGGCATCGAGGCGGACGAATGCCGCAGCACCGAGGAACAGGACGAAGAACAGAGCCGCGATCACCACGCCCATGCGGATATCGCCGCGCGGATCGGCGAAGGGACGCGCCTGCGGAGCGGACACGGCGCGGCGCGACGGCAACAGGGTCATGTTCATGCCTGGCCGCTCCCGGTGGCGCGCACCCTGCCGGCCGGCTGGGGCGCGATCCTGGGCAGAACTTCATTGCGGGTTCCGAACATCTCCACCCGGCCGTCGCGCAGCACGAGGATCTTGTCGATCACCGGCAGGATGCCGAGCTTGTGTGAGACGATCAGCACGGTGCGCCCCTCCGCCTTGATCGCGGCGACCGCGGCGACCAGCGCCTGATCTCCCTCCTGGTCGAGATGCGCGTTGGGCTCGTCGAGGATCAGGATCGCGGGATCGCCGAATATCGCGCGGGCCAGCCCGATCCGCTGGGCCTGGCCGGCCGAGATGCCGCGCCCGCCGAGCTTGAGCTGATGGTCATAGCCGTTGGACAGCCGGCGGATCAGCGTATCGGCACCGACCTTCTCCGCCGCGGCGACCACCCCGGCGTCCGTCGCCGCGGGATCTTCGCCGCGCTCGCGGGCGAAACGGGCGATGTTCTCGGCAACCGTGCCGGCGAACATCACGGCGTCCTGCGGCAGATAGCCGAGATGGCGGGCGAGCGTCTCCGGATTCCAGTCGCGCGCATCGGCTTCGTCGAAGCGGATCGTGCCGCGATCGGGGATCAGCGCGCCGGCGATGGCGCGCACCAGCGTCGACTTGCCCGCGCCGCTGGGCCCGACGATCGCCACCACTTCCCCCGGCGCGACCTTGAGCGAGATGCCGGCCAGGATCGCGCCGTCCTGCCTGTCGTTGAGCACCGTCACGCCCTCGAGCGTGATCGCCCCGCGCGGAGGCGGCAGCCGGGTCGGCTCGCCTGCCGTCATCGCGCCGTCGAGCAGCCCGCCGAGATTGTGATAGCTCTGCCGCGCCTGGACGATGGCCTTCCACGTGCCGATCAGCTGCTCGATCGGCGCGAGCGCCCGGGCGATCAGGAAGGAGGAGGCGAAGATCGCGCCGCCCGAGATCAGGTTGTCGACCGCCAGCAGCGCGCCCAGCCCCAGCGCGAGCGACTGGAGCGCGAGGCGAGTGAACTTGCTGGCGGTAAGGAAGCCCCCCGCAGCGAGGCTCGCCTCGGTCTGCGCGCTGAGCATCGCCTCGCGCTGGCGCAGCTGGCGCTTGACCATCGCCTCGCGCATGCCGAGCGCGCGCACGCTGTCGCTCGCTGCGAGCAATGCGTCCTGGTTGGCATAGGATGCAGCTCCGATCGCCTGGGCCCGGTCGAGCCGCTTGCGCGTCATCCGCTCATTGCCCCAGGCGAGCAGGGGCAGCGCGATGCAGCCGAGGATCGCGACGGCGCCGATCCAGGGGTGCACGAGGAAGCAGACCAGGATGTAGATCGGCATCCAGGGCGCGTCGAACAGCGCCAATATGCCCGCGCCGGTGAGCGCGCCGCGCAACGTGTCGAACTCGCGTAGCGCCTGGCGGGCAAACGGCAGCTCGGGCCGGCCGAGCGTCGCGTCGAGGATCAATGGGGCTAGCGCGGCGTCGAGCTGCACCCCCGCCCGCACCAGCAGCCGGCTGCGGATTCGGTCGAGCAGCGAGAGCGTGCCGAGCGCGAAAAGCAGCACCAGCGTCAGGAACAACAGGGTCTGCAGTCCCTGCGTCGGCACTACCCGGTCATAGACCTGCAGCATGTAGAGGGTAGGAACGATGTAGAGCAGGTTGATCAGCGCGCTGAACGCTGCGGCCGCCACGAAATGGCGCCGGCAAAGCTGCAGCGCAGCGCGCATCGTCCCGAGAGTGGCCGCGTCCTTCATCCCGTCGCCCCAAATTGCGCAACCGCGCAACCCTTTTGGATCGCGCGGCGTTTACACAAATTACGCTGATTCCGGGTCAGATTCCATTCCAGCCCATGGCCCGGGGCCAGTCGATGGTCGACAGCTCGTGGAGCAAATCGACGATCCTGTCCAGCGCTCCGCCCATGCGGGCCTGACCTTGGCATCCGAGGATCACCGGCTTCATTCCCCACGGCTTTTGAAATTAATTCCGCATAAACAACGTTTGGAAAATTTCAGAAATATTACAGCAAAGACCCTGGCCGAAGGGCATCTGTTGCGGTTGTGCAGTGCAACATGCGCGTAAAAGGGTATCTGGGTGACGACAGTCTATATCGAAGCCGGCACACCGGGCGTGGATGACAGCGCCCGGATCATGGCAGCGCTGGCCGATCCGGACGTGACCACCGTGGTCCTGGGGCCTGGCACCTTCTACGCGGCCTCTTCCATCATCGTGCCCTCGGACAAGACGCTGACCGGCACGAGCACCGATTCCACGCTCATCCAGGCGCTGCCCGAATTCGCCCGGGACGAGGGCTCGTTCGGCGTGGTCGCCTCCGCGACCGGTGCGGAGAATGTCACCGTCTCCAACCTCAGTATCGACGCGGCCAAGCTCCTCGTCGACGGCGCCCGGATGAATGCCTGCTACATGGACCAGGCCACCGGCTTCACGGTCGAGAACGTCAACACCTACAACGCCACCGGCTATGGCCAGTTCGCCCAGGGCGACCTCAACACCTATCAGGCCGGCGGCGAGGCCGTCTATGCGAGCGGCACCTACACCAATTGCTGGAGCTATAATTCCAACGTCGCCTTCGAGCAGATGTTCTGCGACGGGATCACGCTCACCAACTGCAACGCCCGCGACGGCGATGGCGACATCAACTCGGAATACAGCTTCCACCCGCTCTCGGGCTCGAAGAACATCACCTATATCGACTGCACCTCGATCAGCGCGGTGAGCGGCGGCTTCGGCCTGATCACCAGCGTTGCGGGGCTCGAGAATATCTCGATCATCGACTGCACCGTGCAGACCGGCACCTCCGCGGCGATCACCTCGGCGGGATTCAATCCGGTGACCGGCCTCGTGATCGAGGGATCGTCCTTCGTATCGACCGGCAATGCCGGTGCCAGGCTGGGCGGGATCAGCGGCACGATCGACGGCTCCTATTTCGAAGGCGCGGTGATCGGGGCCGAATTCGGCTATTCGTCCGATGGCACGCCCTGCGTCCTCCTCATCACCAACACCGATGCGCTCGGCATCGTCGATCCGCTCTCGCCGGTCGGCTCCTACGGGATCAACGTCTTCGGTGACGGCATCAGCTGGGACGGCGGCAAGATCGAGGCATGGGGCGCGCTCGGGCTGATGTTCCCGATTTCCGGGGTGCCGACACTGGGTGCCGATACCGAGTTGGTCGCCAATGGCCTTTACGGCTTCCTCGGCAGCGATGCGCCGGGTGACATGATCCTCGGCACCGGCGTGGACGACCGGCTCGTCGGCACCGACGGGAACGACTGGCTCGCCGGCTTCTTCGGCAACGACACGCTCATAGGTGGTGCGGGGCAGGACCTGCTGGAAGGCGGCCATGGCAACGACACCTATTATGTCGATGCGGGCGATGTCGTGGTCGAGGCGGCGGGCGACGGCTTCGACACGATCTATACGAGCGGGAACTTCACGCTCGACGCGAATGCGGAGATCGAGGTCCTTGGCACGAGCGACTGGCGGCTGACCGATCCGCTGCGCCTCACCGGCAACGCGTTCAACAACAAGCTGGTCGGCAACAGCGGCGACAACCAGCTGTATGGCGGCGCCGGCAATGACAGCCTGGTCGGGATGGACGGCAACGACATCCTCGACGGCGGCACCGGCTATGACCTCATGCAGGGCGGCACCGGCGACGACAGCTATTATGTCGACGATGCCCGCGACGTGGTCCGCGAGGCGGCCGACGAGGGCTTCGACACCGTCTATGCGAGCAGCAGCTTCTCGCTCGAGGCCGGGTCGAGCGTCGAGGTGATCGGCACGACCGACTGGCGGCTGACCGACCCGCTGCGCCTGGCTGGCAACGAGCTCAACAACCGGGTGGTCGGCAACAATGGCGACAACCAGATCTATGGCGGCGCCGGCGACGACACGCTGCTCGGGCTCGGCGGCAACGACATCCTCGACGGGGGTGCCGGGCAGGACCTGATGCAGGGCGGCACCGGCGACGACACCTATTACGTCAACAAGGGCGACAAGATCGTCGAATTGGCCGGCGAAGGCCTCGACTCCGCCTATGCGTCGGAATCCTACACCCTCGAAGCCGGCGTCTCGATCGAAGTGCTCGGCACCACCGATCCGAATGCGCTGACCGCGATCGACCTGACTGGGAACGAGCTCAACAACAAGCTGATCGGCAATGCCGGCGCGAACACGCTCGACGGCGGTGCGGGCTCCGACACGTTGCGCGGCATGGGCGGCGCGGACACCTTCGTGTTCAGCACCGCGCTCGGGCCGACCAATATCGACCTGCTCCCCGACTTCGTGAGCGGCGAGGATCATATCGCGCTCGATTCCGCGATCTTCACCGCACTGGGCAAGGGCGCGCTGTCGGAGGGAGCGTTCGTCAACGGCCGCGTCGCCGCCGACGCCGACGACCGCATCCTCTACGATGCGGCGACGGGCGCGCTCTATTATGACGCCGACGGCAATGGCAGCGGCGCCGCGGTCCAGTTCGCGACGCTGACGCCAGGGCTGCACCTGGCGCACACCGACTTCTTCGTGGTCTAGCAGGGGGTGGTCGGCGCCGGGCGCCGACCTTCGGGGCTTACTTCCCGGCCTTGGAAAGCGCGAGATTGGCGACAGCGATGGCGCCCAGCGGCCCCGCCTTGTCACCCAGCGCGGGCGCCACGATGTACGGACCGTCGTCCGGCAGCGTCATATAGCCGTTGAGGCTGGCGCGGAGCTCGGCCTCGATCCGGCCGAGCAGGTGCGACTGGCCGGTCACGACGCCGCCGCCGATCGCGATGCGATGCGGAGCGGTGGAAGAGACGATCGCATGGCACATCATTGCCAGCGCATGGGCGACCGGCGCCCAGACGGGATCGTCCGCGCCCACCTCGCCGATCGGGCGGCCGCCCAGCCGCAGCTTCAGTGCCGAGCCCGAAGCGAGGCCTTCGACGCAATCGTCATGGAAGCTGCAGAAGCTCGGCTGGCCGTCGCCGACGAGGCGCGGCACGCGGATATGGCCGAGCTCGCTATGCGCGAAGCCGCGGGTCGGCAGGCCGTGCACCACGAGGCCGACGCCGACGCCGGTGCCGACGGTGACATAGGCGAAGTCGTCCATCCCCTGCGCGCAGCCCCAGGACATCTCCGCCAGCGCCGCGCCGTTCACATCGGTGTCGAAGCCTACGGGCACGTCGAAGGGTGCCGACAGGATGCCGAGCACATCGGTGCCCGGCCATGCCGCCTTGGTCGTCGCCAGGATCTGGCCGTGGCTGGCGGAACGCGGGTTGAGGTCGATCGGGCCGAAGGACGCGATGCCGAGCGCGGCGAAACCTTCCGCCGCATCCCATTCGCGCAGGATCGCGAGGATCGCGGGCAGCGTCTCGTCGGGCTGGGTGGTCGGCACGGTGCGCTGGTCGCGGATATCGTCCGGACCGCTCGCCAGCGTGGCGACGCACTTGGTTCCGCCCAGTTCGATGCCGGCCCGCAGCGGCGTAACATTGTGAACATCGCTCACGCGGGCAAGATCCGAATCGCTGCGTTCGGACCAGATTGCGACTGCATTCCCCTCTCCCGGCAATAACTTGGCGTGTTTCGGTACGCATTGCTTTTCACACGCGATGTCTGCATTAATATTTCAAATTAGATAATTCAATGATCCGGAGAGGGGTCTGCGATGGAAGCTGGAACCAGCACGCTCAATCGATCGGCCGTGGGTGCCGCCAGCCTAGGCGGCTTGTTGTTCGGGTTCGACACGGCAGTGATCGCCGGCGTCACCGATGCCCTGCGCCATACTTTCCACCTGAGCGCCGCCGAGCTCGGCGCGGCGGTCTCCGCCGCACTGGTCGGCACGCTGGTCGGCGCGCTCGGCGCCGGACCGCCGGGCGACCGCTTCGGCAGCCGCACCATGCTCTACTGGATCGCCGGCGCCTATATCGTCTCGGCGATCGGATCGGCAGCGGCGGGCGGACTGGCGATGCTCGTCGCCTTCCGCTTCATCGGCGGCCTCGCGATCGGCGGCTCCTCGGTGCTGGCACCGGTCTATATCGCCGAGGTCAGCCCCGCCGAGCGGCGCGGACAGCTGGTCGGGCTGTTCCAGTTGAGCATCGTGATCGGCATCCTCGCCGCCTATGTGAGCAATTTCCTGATCGCCCGCGCGATCGACGGCGACCTGGCCTGGCGGATCAAGCTGGCCGTGGCCGCCGCCCCCGCCCTGCTCTTCCTGCTACTGCTCCTGCGCATCCCGCATAGCCCGCGCTGGCTGACGCAGCAGGGCCGCATCGCCGAGGCGAGCGCCGCGATCCGCACGCTGCGGATGGGCGACCCCGAGCGGCTCCTCGCGCAGTTCACCGCCGCCGCAACCACTCCAGGAAGCCATGCCCGGCTGAGCTGGGCGCTCCACCGCCGCCCGATCCTGCTCGCCATCGCGCTGGCGCTGTTCAACCAGCTCTCGGGCATCAACGCGATCCTCTATTATCTGGGCGACATCTTCGCAGCCGCCGGGTTCAACGCAGTGTCGGCGGACCTGCAGGCAGTGGCGATCGGCGTCGCCAACCTGCTCGCCACCTTGCTCGGCCTGGCGGTGATCGACCGGGTCGGGCGGAAGCTCCTCCTTCTGATCGGCGCGATCGGCACGACGCTGGCGCTCGCCGCCGTCGCGACGATCTACACGCTGGGCGCGGGACAGATGCTCCTGCTGCCGGCACTGATCGCGTTCATCCTGTTCTTCGCGGTTTCACAAGGCGCGGTGATCTGGGTCTATCTTTCTGAAATATTTCCGACAGCGGTGCGGGCGCGCGGCCAGGCAATCGGCAGTGCAACCCACTGGGGCATGAACGCAATTCTTGCTTTCGGCTTCCCGATAGTTGCGCAATATACGCAGGCCTTGCCATTCTGGCTGTTCGCCGCTGCAATGCTGGTGCAGTTTGTCATAGTCTGGCGATACTTCCCTGAAACGCGCGGCATTTCGCTCGAGCGGCTGGAAGGAACGCTCGAAGGGAAATGAGAGTAGGTGATGGAAATGAGCCTGGCATGACGAGCATTGCCCGCCGCGCCCGGCCGCGCCTTTCCGGGACCAATCTCGAGCGTGCCGCCGACCACAACCAGCGCGTGACGCTGCACGCCATCCGCGTGCTCGGGCCGCTGACCCGCGTCGAGCTGGCGCGGATCACTGGGCTCACCGGCCCGGCGATCGCCAACATCACCAAGCGGCTGCTGCAGGACGGGCTGATCGAGGAAGCCGGCCAGCGCCGCGGCGGCCGCGGCCAGCCGCCGACCGCCCTGGTGGTGAAGCGCGACGCCTGCTACTCGATCGGCGTCAATATCGACCGCGACCATATCACCATTGTGCTGGTCGACTTCTCCGGCGAGACGCTGACGCGCACCACCGAGGAAGTCGATTTCGCCCTGCCCGACCAAGTGCGCGCGCTCTATCGCCGATCGATCCGCAACATGCTCCGCCGCGCCGATGTCGATGTGGCCAAGGTCGTCGGGCTGGGCGTGGCGATGCCCGACGATCTCGGGCTGGTCGACCTGCCGGGCCGCCCGGCCAACTACGCCGATTGGGAGCAGACCGACATCGCCGCGCTGTTCGACGAGCCGTTCGACCTGCCGGTGTTCGTCGAGAACGACGCCGCCGCCGCCGCGATGGGCGAGATGCAGCTCGGCCATGGCCAAAGCAACAACAGCTTCTTCTACATCCTGCTGTCCTCGGGCCTGGGCGGCGGTCTGGTGATCGACGGCACCTATATCCGCGGCGCGGACGGGCGCAGCGGCGAACTGGGCTTCATGCGCGCGCAGGGCGAGACGGGCGAGCAGATCCAGTCGCTGGTATCACTCTCCGGCCTGACCCGCTGCCTCGAGGCGGCCGGCCACAGCCTAGCCGATGCGCGGGGCCGCACGCCCGAGGCTTCGGTACAGCACTGCATCGCCGACTGGACCGAGCGCGCCGCCCACCAGCTCACCGTGCCGCTCGACGCAGTGAACTGCCTGATCAACCCGGCGGTGGTGCTGCTCGGCGGGCGCCTGCCCACCGCGCAGCTCGACGCGCTGGCGGCGCGCACCGACGCGCTGATGCGCGAGCGCGCGCCGCAGCTGCCGGCGGTAGCGCCGGTGGCCCGCGCCGCGCTGTCCGAGGACGCGCCGGCGGTGGGAGCAGCGATCCTGCCGTTCAGCCACTTCCTGCTGCCCAAGCCGGGCGCGCTGTGGAAGGCACAGGGCAGCGCGGATATGGAGATGGATGGGATCGACGGTTAGAGGCGGGGCTCGATCGGGCCGTGGGCTCATAAAGCGGACTGGTGGCAAGCGCCCCAGTTGCGGACATCGACGACTTGCTCTCAAACTACCCGCAAAATCGCACGGGGGCTCTATGGTGCTGTTGTTTAATGCCGTCGCGACCGACACGGCGACCATCTGCATTTTTGACGTTGGCGCGATGAAGCACCGGGTCAACGATGTCGGTGATTGGTGGTCGATCCCCGCGAACGAATTGGCCGAGGTTCAAAACGGAAATGCCTTGTTCCTCAATCTTGGGACTGACGGCACCTATCAACTTGAGATTGTGGATGAGATTGACCAGAGCGCGGTTAGTTTCAATTTGAATACCCCGTCAGGTCGAGTCTTCATTGGGGCTGGGGAGGAGATGTCTGGCGGCGGTTTCGAACCCGAAGGCATGTCCGGTTTTTTTGTCGAAGTGCGGGAGCCCAATTATAGAGTTTTCGTCTCTCGCGACGGGCAGAGGATAAGTGTGAAGTTCGTCGCGGCCCCGGCTTCGAGAAACGAGGTCTCGCAATTGATACGGCTGTAATTGGGAACGGCAGCTAACCACCCAATCTCGACCGCTCAGCCCTACGCTAGAAGCTGATGCCTATAATCGCGACCTAGCGTTGACCCAAAAAGCCTCCCTTGATGGGGAGGGCTGGGTGGGAGTGACCTCTCCACAGGCACCGGCGCGTGATGAGAGATCACCCTCACCCTCCCACCGCCTCCGACGGCAGGTTATCCTCAGAGTGACTTAGCTGCTCCCCGGCGAAAGCCGGGGCCCAGGGTTTCTCTGCCGTCTCGCTTTGTTACCCTGGGCCCCGGCTTTCGCCGGGGAACTGAAAGAGTGAGCTAACCGGCGTGCCCGAACGAGGGCGGGCGATCGGCCTTGGCGGTGCCGAAGCTCGACGGCTTGTCGCCCATCTCGAAGACCAGCTCACCGCCCTTGGCGAGGTCGGCATGGGCGATCCAGTTCTTCGTCCAGGGCTTGCCGTTCCAGCGCACCGACTGGATGTACGGGCGATCCGCACCGTTGCCGTTCGCCACCACCCGCAGCGTCCTGCCGCCGCCCAGCGCCACCTCGACGCGGTCGAACAGCGGTGAGCCGAACACATAGAGCGCGCTGACCGGATCGACCGGATAGAAGCCCAGCGCCGAGAAGACGAACCAGGCGCTCATCTGGCCGCAATCGTCATTGCCGATCTCGCCGTCGGGATCGTTCTTGTACATCTCCAAGCACAGGCGGCGGACCATCGCCTGGGTCTTCGCCGGGGCGCCGGCATAGGCGTAGAGATAGGCGACGTGGTGGTTGGGCTCGTTGCCGTGCGCGTACTGGCCGACCAGGCCCGAGATGTCGGGCGGCGCATTGTCGGGCAGCGTCGAGGGCGCGTTGAACAGCGCGTCGAGTTTCTCGACGAACGCGGCATCGCCGCCGAAATGCGCGATCAGGCCGTGCACGTCATGCTGGTTGAGGAAGGTCGCCTGCCAGCCATTCGCCTCGGTGTAATCGCGGTGCAGCTTGGGATCATGGCCGATCTGGATCGGGTCGTAATTGGCCCACCACTTCCCGTCCGAGAATTTCGGCCGGGCAAAGCGCGTCGAGGCGTCGAGCACGTTGCGATAGTTAAGGCTGCGCTTGCGGAGTGCCGCGGCATCGTCCTTGGCGCCCGCGGCGTCGGCGAGCACGGCCATCGCCCAGTCGTCATAGGCATATTCCTGGGTGCGGCTGACCGACTCCCAGATCTTGTCGGCGGGGATATAGCCGAGGTCGTAATAATATCCGCGGCCGAGCGAGCCGTCGCTGTCCTTGAAGGTGCGATCGAAGGCGCGGCGGCGGATGTTCGGCCAGGCGGCGGCATAATCGGCCTTGATGCCCTTGGCATGCGCCTCGGCCAGCACCGAGACCGAGTGCCAGCCGATCATGCAGCCGGTCTCGATCCCCTGGAGCTGCCAGACCGGCGGGCCATAGGGGCTCTGCTGGGTCTGGCGGATCAGGTCGCGGGTGAAGGTGGCGGCGCGATCGGGCTGCACCAGAGTGAGCAGCGGATGCAGCGCGCGATAGGTGTCCCACAGCGAATAGGTGCTGAACGATGCCTCGCCCGCCGGCACCGTATGCACCTGCTGGTCCATGCCGACATAGCGGCCGTCGCGATCGGTGAAGAGCGTCGGCGCGAGGAAGCAGTGATAGAGCGCGCTGGTCAGGATCGTGCGCTGGTCCTCGGTGCCGCCGGCCACCTGGACGCGGTCGAGTTCCTTGGCCCAGAGGCGCCGTGCCTTGCTTGCCGCACCGTCGAAATTCCAGCCGGGCGCCTCTTCGGCCAGCGCTGCCTTGGCACCGGCGATATCGACGGCGGAGATACCGGTCTTGATCTGGATCGGCGCGCCGCCGGCCTTGTCGAAGAACAAGGCGACCTTCAGGCGGTTGCCGGCGATCGACCGGGCGCCCTTGGCCGCCGGCTTGTTGTCGTCGCCAAAGAACTCGACGCGGTCGGGCTTGCGCGACAGCTGCATCGCGAAGTGGATCATCCGCCCCTTGGCCCAGCGATGCACCCGGCGGCTGCCGGTGAGCACGCCGTTCGCGTCGATCGCGAGCGAGGCATTATCGAGCGTGACGCCCTTGTCCCACACGTCGCGGATCATGTGCGCGAAGTCGATCAGGATGTGCCCGGCCCCCGCGGGGAAATGATAGCGGTGCAGGCCGGTGCGCTCGGTGACGGTCAATTCGGCGAGCACGCCGCTTTCGAGCTTCACGCGGTAATAGCCGGGCTCGGCCGCTTCCTCGGAGAAGCGCTGGCGATAGCCCAGATCCGGATTCTCGAGCGTGCCCGGATCGAGCTGCAGCGGCCCGCGGGTCGGCACCACCAGCACGTCGAGCATGTCGCCGATGCCGGTGCCCGACAGGTGGGTGTGCGAGAAGCCCATGATCGACGTGTCGCTGCGGTGATAGCCGGAGCAGGCATCCCAGCGGGCATTGTCGGTATCGGGGCTGAGCTGGGCCATGCCGAAGGGCAGCGAGGCGCCCGGGAAGGTGTGGCCATGCCCGCCCGTGCCGATGAACAGATTGGGCTTGCCGGGCCCGGCCGCGCCCTGGGCGCTGGCTACATGCGGCAGCGCGGTACCAAGCGCGAGGGTGCCGGCTCCGGCGAGCAACTGGCGGCGATTTGCGGTGATCATGGGGTCTCTTACTCTTCCTAGATCTTCTGGGCGAGCAGCGCGGGCTTGCGCCTGGCGATGTCGAGAATCAGGTCGCCGAACAGGCCGTTAGCCCAGGCGAACCAGCTCCGCGTGAAGTTGGCGGGATCGTCCTTGTGGAAGCTCTCATGCATGAAGCCGGTGCCGCCATGCGAGGCCTTTAGCCATTTGAGGCACTGCATCACGGTCGCGTCGTCGTCGTGGATGAGGGCGCGGGTGATCAGCGACATCGGCCAGATCATGTCCATGCCGATATGCGGCCCGCCAATGCCCTCGCCGAACTTGCCCTTGAAGAAATAGGGGTTGCGCTCGGACCAGGCGAGCGCGGCGGTGCGGACATAGAGCGGGTCGCGCTTGTCGGCGGCGCCGAGCAGCGGCAGGCCTGACAGGCTCGGGACATTGGCGTCGTCCATGAAGATGGCATTGCCATAGCCATCCACCTCGAAGGCCCAGACCTGGCCGCCCTTGCCGTCCGGCATCTTGCCATGGGCGTCGAGTGCTGCCTGGACCTCGTTCGCCAATGCCAGCGCATCCTGCGCAGCCACGGTGTCGCCGCGCGCCTCATTGTGCACCTGAGCTAGCATCTTGAGGGCGGAGACCGCGAACAGGTTGGACGGGATCAGGAAGGGGAAGACACAGGCGTCGTCCGACGGGCGGAAGCCCGAATGGATCAGCCCGACCTTGCGGGTCGGTGCGCCATAACCGCCGAACATCAGCGTCTCGGTCGGCGAGGGATCGACGCGCTGGAAGTGGTAGGGGCCCGGGCCGTCCTTGCGCTGCTGCTCGCGGAAGGTCGCGACGGCCCGCGCCGCACCCTGCGCCCAGAGCGCGTCGAACGGCGTCTTGTCCCGCGTCGCGGTCCAGTAGCTGTGGGCGAGGCGCATCGTATAGGCGAGCGAGTCGATCTCCCATTTCCGCTCGGCGACGCCGGGCTTCATGTCGGTCCGGTCGTTGATCGCCGACAGGTTCGACTTGGCGGTCGGGTCCGGCGTGAAAGCATTGGCGTAGGAATCGATCAGGATGCAGCGCGCCTGACGCTGGATCGCGCCTTGGAAGACCCGGCGCAAGTCGGCGTCCTTGGGCGTCAGGTGGACATAGGTCTGCAGCTGCGCCGAGCTGTCGCGCAGCCACATCGCGTCGATGTCGCCAGTGATGACGAAGGTGTCGGGCTTGCCCTCCACGGTACCGAGCTTGACCGTGGTGTCGAGCGTGTTCGGGTAGCAATTCTCGAACAGCCAGGCGAGCTCGGGGTCGGCGATCTTCGCCTTCACCGCCTTGATCTCGGCCTCGACCGCCTTGCTGACGAAGCCGCGCTGGGCGACCGGCGGGCGCTTCGAGACGAAGCCCTCCGCCTGTCCGGCCAGTGCCCGCATCGGCAGGGCCGCCGAAACGGCAAGTGCCCCTGCCCCCATCATCATCTCGCGACGCTGCATGTCTTTCTCCTGTTCTTCTGGCTCAGCGCGTCGCGGGCGCGCTCATCGAGAAAGGCGCATTGGCCTTGGCAATGCCCCATTTGGTGTTCGGCGTCGGCCCCATCACGAAGCGCAGCGTGCCGCCGCCCTGCAGCTCCTCACGCGAGAACCAGGGCTTGTCGTGCGGCTTGCCGTTCAGGGTGACCGACTGGATGTAGACGTTCTTGTCGCTGTTGTTGGCGGACTCGATGTTGAGCACCTTGCCGCCCGGCATGGTCAGGCGGACATTGCGGAACAGCGGGCTGCCGATCGCATATTGGCCCACCGTCGGCGTCACCGGGTAGAAGCCGAGCGCCGAGAAGACGTACCAGGCCGAGGTCTGGCCATTGTCCTCGTCGCCCGGATAGCCGTCGGGCGCCGCCGAATAGAGCTTCTTCATCACGTCGCGGACATGCGCCTGCGCCTTCCACGGCTGGCCGGCCCAGTCGTACAGATAGATCATGTGCTGGATCGGCTGGTTGCCATGGGCGTACTGGCCCATGTTGACGATCTGCATCTCGCGGATCTCGTGGATCACCTGGCCATAATAGCTGTCGTCGAAGATCGGCCGGGTGGAGAAGATCGAGTCGAGGCGATCCACGAACTTCCTGTCCCCGCCCATCAGGTCGATCAGGCCCTGCACGTCCTGCATCACCGACCAGCTGTAATGGAGCGAATTGCCCTCGGTGAAGGCGTCGCCCCATTTGTAGGGATTGAAGGGCTTGGACCAGCTGCCGTCCTGGTTGCGGCCGCGCATCCAGCCGCTCTCCTGGTCGAACAGCTTGCGATAGTTCTGCGCTTGCGCCGCGTATTTCTTGGCGTCCTCGGTCTTGCCGAGCGCGGCGGCGAGGCGGGAGAGCGAGAAGTCGGCGGTGGCATATTCGAGGGTGCGCGCGGCATTCTCGTTGATGCCCACGTCATAGGGGACATAGCCGAGCTTGTTGTAATATTCGACGCCCTCGCGGCCGACCGCGCCGACCGTGCGGCCGCGCTTGTCCTTCGGGCGGCCTTCGGAGGTCGTCGCGTTCTTGACCATCGCCTCGTACAGCGTCTCGACGTCGAAGCCGCGCACGCCGTTGAGATAGGCGTCGGCGATCAGGTTCGCCGAGTTCGAGCCGATCATCACGTCGCGGTGCCCGGGGCTCGCCCATTCGGGCAGCCAGCCGGATTCCTTGTAGGTGTTGACCAGCCCCTGCATGATCTCGCTGTCGCGTTCCGGGTTCATCAACGCGAACCAGGGGAAGACCGCGCGCCACGTGTCCCAGAAGCCGTTGTCGGTGTAGAGGAAGCCGTCGTGCACCTTGCCGTCATAGGGGCTGTAGTGGACGGTCTTGCCCGCCGCATTGACCTCGTGGAACATGCGCGGGAACTGCAGCATGCGGTACATCGCCGAATAGAAGGTGCGGCGATTGTCGAGGTTCGGATCGCTCACCTGGACCTTGGCGAGCTCCTTCTCCCAGGTCTCGCGCGCCTTGGCGCGGGTCTGGTCGAAGCTGTCCTTGCCGATCTCGCGATCGAGGTTGAGCGCGGCCTGTTCGGGGCTGATGAAGGACGAGGCGACCTTGACGTTCACCTGCTCGCCCGCGCGTGTCTTGAAGCTGACCACCGCGCCGACATGATCGCCTTCGCTGGCGTTGGCGCCCGAGACCTGGCCATTGTCGTCCCAGGTGCGGGTGACTTCGAAGTCTTTGTCGAACTGCGCGACGAAATAGCTGTGGAAATTGTCCGGCACGCCGCCGTGGTTGTTGCGGACATAGCCGATGATGCGGCGGTTCGCTGCGTCGATCTTCACCATCGATCCGCCGGCATAGCCGTCGATCAGGATGTGCGCGTCGTCGGACTTGGGGAAGGTGAAGCGGAAGCTGGCGGCGCGGTTGGTCGGGGTGACCTCGGCGGTCACGTCATAATCGGCGAGATAGACCTTGTAGCCATAGGCGCGGGCATCCTCGGCCTTGTGGCTGTACCAGGACGCGCGCTCATTCTCCTTGACCTTGAGCGGCCCGGTCTCGGCGAAGAGGCCGAACGCGGCATAGTCGTTCATCCACGGGCTGGGCTGGTGGGTCTGCTTGATCGCGTTGATCTTGTGCGCGCTATAGGTGTAGCCCCAGCCATCGCCCATCTTGCCGGTGACCGGCGTCCAGAAGTTCATGCCCCAGGGCACCGCCACCGCCGGATAGGTGTTGCCATAGGACAGCTCGTAGCTGCTGTCGGTGCCCATCAGCGGGTTGATCAAGTCGACCAGTGCGGGTTCCGCGCTCTGCGCCATTGCCGGCGCCATGGTCGTGCCGAGCGCACTGGTGAGCAGCATTGCCGAGATGCAGCATGCGCCGATGAACTTTCTCACAATCCGATACTCCCCTGCTCGATTTCGTAGTTGCGTGCGCCCGTCACCGCGCCTTGAACGGCCGCGGCGTCACACCTTCGTTCGTCATCACCACCGGCTTGATCGCGCCGTCAGCGGCGAATTCCATCCGGTCGATCGCCATCTCGCGATGCTCGCCCTTGTCGTTGCCCAGCGGGCGGCGATGATAGACGATGTACCAGTCGTCGGTACCCGGCACGTTGACCACCGAATGATGGCCCGCGCCGCGCGCGATCTTGAAGTCCTGCTGGAGGATCTTGCCCTTGGGCGTGAACGGCCCGAGCGCGGTCGGCCCCGTCGCATAGGCGACGCTATAGTCCGGGCCGGTCCAGCCGCCCTCCGACCACATCAGGTAATAGACGCCCTTGCGCTTGATCAGGAACGATCCCTCGACATAGCCGGGCGGCGTGATTTCCTTGTAGGTGCTGCCGTCCGCGAAGGGCACGACCGAGCGCAGGTCGTCGCTCAGCTGCACGACGTTGCAATGCTTCCAGCCGCCGTAGAACAGGTACACCTTGCCGTCGTCGTCGCGGTAGACGAACGGGTCGATCGGCTGCGCTCCATTGTGGAACTTGCCGATCAGCGGCTTGCCCAGCGCATCCTTGAACGGCCCGCCCGGCTTGTCCGAAACCGCCAGGCCGATGCCGCCGACCTCCGCATCGCTCTGGATGTCGTTGGCGCTGAAGAACATGTAGTAGCGCCCCTTGTGCTCGAGCACGGAGGGCGCCCAGATGGCATAGCCCGCCCAGGCGACATTCTCGACGTCGAGCACGTGGCGGTGCTTGGTCCAGTGGACCAGATCGGGTGACGAAAACGCATTAAAGAAGGTCTGCTGCACATAGGACGGACGCACCGTCTTCTGCTTGCGCAATTCCGTCTGGTGCGGCGTGAAGCGCTTGGTCACGTCGGGCGCGCCGTAATCGTCGGAATAGGTCGGGTAGATCCAGTATTTCCCGCCGAACACCCGGATCTCGGGATCGGCATACCAGCCCGGCACGATCGGGTTCTGCGCCCAGGCGATGCCCGCCCCCAGCATGGCGGTGACGGCGACGATGCCGGCCCGGATCTTGTTCACGCGACGGTCCCCTTTTCCATCCACCCCAGATTCATGTGCCGCCGGGTTCCGAAGAATCCGGCGGCTGCATGATTGTCGTTGTCGTCCTCGTCCCTGCTCCCGATCAAGGGGGTGGAGGTGGCCCGGGGGGAGGATGGGCCACCTCCTGAGTCAGGGGGCTGACTCATTCGATGATCAGAACTTGTACGCCAGACCCATGTAGAAGCGGCGGCCCGAATAGACGTTCGAGATGAAGCGGTCCTTCGTGTCGTTGCCCAGGTGCTGGCGCTGTTCCGACTTGGTCAGGTTGATGACCGAGCCGGTGATCTGGAAGTTCTTGAACACATCGACCGCGGCGTTGAGATCGACCTGCTCATACGGATCGTCATAGACGTTGAGGCCGGACGACAGGCCGCGCACCACTTCGCCGCGGCGATTGTACGAAGCGCGGACCAGCACCGGGCCATGCTCGTAGAAGATCGACGCATTGATCTGGGTCTTGGCGCTGCCGACCAGGGCCGATTCACCGAGCTTGGTGCCGTTCAGCGACACATCGGCCTGCGAGGTGTCGTTATAGGTGAAGTTCACCTGCGCGCCGAGGCCGAAGTCCAGCGTGTGCTGGGCATAGACCTCGACACCCTGCGACACCGCGCTCGTGCCATTGGCCTGGGTGGCGTACTGCTGGACCGTCACGGTCTGGCCAGCAACTTCCTGCGGAAGGTCGATCACCACCGGAACGATGAAGTCCTTCACGTCCTTGCGGAACAGGGTCGCGCCCAGCACCGAGCCGCGCTGGAAATACCACTCCACGCCGAAATCATACTGCCAGGCGTTGAACGGCTTCAGGTCGAAATTGCCGCCATTGCCGAACCAGCCGGCGCGGGCGCCGAACTGGGCACGGTCGAACACGAACGGATCCGAGTTGAAGGTCAGCGAGCGTGCGCCCGCCAGATCGCCATAGCCCGGCCGTGCAATGACCTTCGACGCCGCCGCACGCAGCAGCAGGTTCGGAGTCACGTCCCACGAGATGTTGAAGCTCGGCAGCACGTCCGTGTAGCTCTTGCCCTCCGAGTTCGGGCTGAACAAGCGGACCTGGCGCTGCGCCTCCGGGATCACCGTGCAGTTGCCGTCGGCGCCCACCGGCTTGTTCGGATCGAACGGGCCGCCCGGTCCATTGACGCAATATTCGTTCTCGTAGGTGATGCGATCGGTCGAGGTGCCGTCCTGCTTGGTGTTGACCACGCGCACGCCGATATTGCCGCGGATGTTGCTCGTCTTGAAGTTGAGCTGGCCGTAGCCGGCCCAGATCCGCTCCTTGATGTTGTAGATGTTCTGCGGCTCGGGCACGCGGACCGGACCGCTATAGGTCGCGTTCAGATAGTCGATATACTTGCGGATGTTGATCGCCGGGAAGGCCGTCGTCTCGAACCCGCCGGCGATGTTGCTGAGCGAGCCCGGGTAGAAGATCTCCGGCTTGGCCAGCGCGCCGCCCGGCGTATCCTGGAAGCGCAGCGTGTTCGCCGCGTCCGAATACCATTCGAAGCGGCCGGTCTCGCGGTGAACGCGGCCGTCGCGCCACTTCGCACCGAGCTGGATCGAGTCGAAGAACGGCGAGTCGAACTTCCGGGTCACGTCGACCTGCGCATAACGCTGCGAGATCGAGCTATTGGTGAAGCCCGAGCCGGTCGAGCCCAGATCGATCTGCGCCACGCCGTTCAGCATGTTCTGGATCACGTTGGGCGAGAACTGCATCGCGATCGACTGATCGGTGAAGTTCCAGGCGCTCAGCGCATTGCCGTTGACCGTGCCGTTGCGCGGCTTGGCCTGGGCGAAGAACTGGAACGACGGGCCGCCGGTTGCCTTGGTCTTGCCGAACACGAAGTCGACGTTGAGGTGGCCGACTTCCCAGTTGCCGCGCACGTCATAGGTGTTGGAGACGCTCTTCTCGCGGACATAGGTGTCCTGCGGCGCCGGCGTTTCCATCGTGCACATGTTGCCGGGAACGCGGCAACCGGTGCCCTCGGGCGGAACCTCGAACTTCGCTCCGGTAAGGATCGTGCCGCTCTCGTCGAACGTCGCGCCGGTGAAGAAATTGCCGAAGCCCCATTCGGGGATCTTGATCGTGCTGCGGGTATAGTCGCCGTTCAGCTGGAAGCGGAAATAATTGGCGGTGACCTCGAAATTGTCGAACGGCTTCATCTGCGCCGTCGCCTGGATGCCCAGCCGCTTGCGCTTCTGATCGGTGATCGTCTCGGCGACCGACTGGGGCGCCCAATAGCCGCTGTAATGCGTGCCGCCCTGCGTCGTCTGGCCGGCATTGTTGCCGCTGTTCCAATAGGAGATCGCGGAGTCATTGGCGAAGGGCTTGCCGTTGACGTCGACCGCGGGCTGGCTGGCCTTGCTGTCGGTCCACCACTGCCAGCTGTCGCCCGACGCGCTCAGCGAGCGGTTGGTGCGCACCTGATAGGTCGCACCGACCAGGAAGCCGAGCGTCTTGTCCTCATTGTGCCAGGAAAGCAGGCCCGAGACGTTCGGCTCGATCTTCTTGGTGACGTCGGCATAGGTACCCTCGACCGACACCGTGCCCGACCAGGGCTTGAGGTCGAAGGGCTTGCGGGTGTGGTTGATGATGACACCGCCCACACCGCCTTCGTCGAGGCGTGCTTCGGGCGACTTGAACACTTCCACGCTGCCGATCAGCGTCGAGGGCAGCAGCAGATAGTTGAACGAGCGCGAGGGATCGCCGCTGTCGGCCGAGGCGATGAAGTTGCCGTTGAGCTCGGTCAGCGTCAGGTCGGACGAGAGGCCGCGGATGCTCACCCGGCTGCCTTCGCCGCCGTCGCGGTCGATGATGATGCCCGGCACGCGCTGCAGCGAGTCCGCGACGTTCTTGTCGGGGAACTTGCCGATGTCCTCGGCCGTGATCACGTCGACAAAGGCGTTGGCCTCGCGCTTCTGGTTGAGGCTCTTCTCGATCGAGCCGCGATAGCCGGTGACGATGATGTCGCCGCTCTGGGCGCCCGCATCCTGCTGCGCCTGGCCGGCATCCTGCCCGGCCGGGGCCGCGTCCTGCGCCTGGGCGACACCGCCCATCATCATGGCGAAGCTCGCCGATGCGAGCAGCTGGCAGATCAGCCGGTTACGGCCAGCCAGTGGCGTTGGTGCGCGAAAAGTCATCCCCTATTTCCCTCTCCAAGTCGGGCCAGGGCTGGCCCGGTGTTATGCGCCCCGGCTATTCCCTTGAGGCGCTCCGAAATCATAATACTTAAATCAATTTGTCAATTGTATCCGGTTGCACTGGCCCCGTTATCCCGACCAGCTGTTGCACGTTTGCGCCCTTATGAGCCGCGCTTGCGCTTTCGGGGCGTCGGCGCGTCCTTCGGCGGAGCGGCCGGCTTTTCCCACAGCGGCGCCGCCATCCGGGCGAACGCCTCGGCCGGGGCCTTCGCGACGGCGCGGTCATAGGTGAGCAGCCCGTTGATCTCGCCCTCGACATCGGTGGTCTGGGTGTAGACCGACGCGCTCAGGCCGTTCTCCTTCGCCTGGCGCACCACTTCCTCGAACTTGCGGCGATAGCGGGCGAGATAGTCGCTGGAGTCGGTGGTGACCTGGTAGCTCCAGCGCTTGTCGTTGCGCCACAGATGCCCCTCGATCGGCCAGCCCACCCCGCCATATTCGCCGAGCACGATGGCGCGGTCGCTGTGGCGGGCCGGGGTGTGCGGCACGTCCTCATAGGTGTGGATGTCGAACACATCGGAATCGCGGCCGGCCACGTCGAGCCAGCCGCTGTCCGAATTGACCAGCCGGCTCGGATCCATGCCGCGCACGAACCTGGTGAGTGTGGCGGAGTCGTACTGCCCCCACCCCTCGTTGTTCACCACCCAGAGCACGATCGACGGGAAGGCGCGCAGATCGCCGATCATGTGCGACAGCTCGAACTGCTGCTGGGCCATCACCTCGGAGGACAGCACCGCCTGACTCTGGCTGGTGCCGGCGAGGAACTGGTCCTCACCGCCGCCCGAGGGCATGTCCTGCCAGATCAGCATGCCCATGCGATCGGCATCGTAATAATAGCGGTCCGGCTCGACCTTGATGTGCTTGCGGACCATGTTGAAGCCCGCCTTTTTCAGGAACTCCAGGTCGTAGCGCATCGCGGTTTCGGACGGCGGCGTCAGCAGCCCGTCCGGCCACCAGCCCTGGTCGAGCACGCCATTGTGGAAATAGGGCTTGTTGTTGAGCAGCAGCGCCGGCTGGCCATGGACCTTGCCCGGCCCGACCGAGACCTTGCGCATCGCGAAATAGGCCTTGGCGGTATCGCGCGCGGCGCCATCGACCTGCGCGGCGGCATAGGCCTGGCTCTCGCCGACGGTGAAGCGCGAGTCATAGGCGGCGCGGTCGCGCTCCTTCCGGTCCGCATAAGGATCGCGCACGGTCACCAGTTCGGCGACCAGGTCGTAGAGGAACGGGTCCTCGGGCGACCAGAGATGCGCGTCGGGGATGGCGATGCTTGCGTGGCGATTGGCGCGGATGATCGTGGAGCCGATCGTCTTGCCCTGCGAGCGCACGCTCAGGCGCACCGCGTCGGTGTCGCTCGCCCAGGCGGAGAGAGCGACATCGACTTCCACCGTGCCGCGATCCACGTCCGGCGTCGCCCGCACATCGGCGATGTGGAGCGCGGGCACCGGCTCGAGCCACACGGTCTGCCAGATGCCGCTGACCGGGGTGTACCAGATGCCGTCCGGGTTCAGCAGCTGCTTGCCGCGCGGCTGGCTGCCGGCGCTGGTCGGGTCGGCGACCTGCACCACCAGCTCGTTCGCGCCGGGCTTCAGATAGGGGGTGATGTCGAAACCGAAGCGGCTCGACCCGCCCTTGTGCGCGCCGACGATGGCGCCGTTGACCCAGACATGCGCCTCGAAATCGACCGCTCCGAAATTGAGCATCACATTCTGCCCGGCCCAGTCGGCGGGCACGGTGAAGCTGCGGCGGTACCAGATCCGGTCCTCGGGCTGCACCTTGCGCGCCACGCCCGACAGGCGGGATTCGACCGCGAAGGGGACGAGGATCTTGCCGTCCATCTGGGTCGGCTGCGGCATCGGCGCCGCGGCCTTCGTAATGGCATAGTCCCATTGGCCATTGAGGTTCAGCCACTTCGCGCGCTCGAGCTGCGGGCGCGGATAGCTGCGCCAGGCATTCTCGGGCGTCACCTCGCGGCCCCAGCGGGTGATCATGCCCCCGCCGGTATAGGTGGCATCCGCGCGGGGCGCGGGCGTCTGCTGGGCCAGCGCCTCGGTCGCCGCACCGGAGAGCAGCAGGGCGAGCATCAGGGTTCGCATCGTCAACTCCTCAGTGCCGGCTCAGCGAGGGCGGCGCATCGGCAGGGCTGCTGCCCCAGGCCGGATTGGGCTTCGGGCCCATGGTCAGTTCCAGCACCGCGCCGTTGGCGATGTCGGCGTGGCGGAACCAGGGTTTGGTCCAGCGCTTGCCGTTCAGCGTGGCGGACTGGATGTAGAGGTTCGTGGCCGAGTTGTTCTTCGCGACGATCTCGAACGTCTTGCCATTGCCCATCCTGAGCGCGGCGCGATCGAAGAGCGGGCTGCCCAGCACATAGACGTCGCTCGCCGGATCGACCGTGTAGAAGCCCATCGCGCTCAGCACATACCAGGACGAGGTCGCACCCTGGTCGTCCATGCCGGGATAGCCATAACCCGCAGCGTCACTGCCATAGAGGTCGCGCAGGATGCGGCGCGACAGTTCCTGCGTCTTCCAGGGCTGACCGCTCCACGCATAGAGATAGGGCGCCTGCTGGTCGGGCTGATTGCCCTGCACATATTGGCCAATCACGCCGGTGCAGTCGCGGCAGATGCCGGTGGGATTGTACGGCTTGGTGAAGAACTCATCGAGCTTGGCGTTGAACGCGGTGCGGCCGCCCAGCGCAGTGATCAGCCCCTGCACGTCCTGCGGCACCAGCCACAGGGTCGACCAGCCCGAGGCCTCCTTCATCATGTGGTTGTAGTAGGGCTCGACCGGATCGAAGGGCGTGAACCACTTGCCGTCCTCGGTCCTCCCGCGGACGAAACCGATCGAGCGGTCGAACACGTTGCGCCAGTTGCCCGCGCGCTTGCGGAACAGTGCGGCGTCCTGCGGCTTGCCCAGCCGATCGGCCATATCGGCGAGCGCGGCGTCGTCCCAGGCATATTCCAGCGTCTTTGCGGCGCCGGCCTTGCCGTCGGCATGGGGCGGGCTCGGGTTGCGGTCCGGAACAACGTCGGAGATCCAGCCACGCGCCATATATTCGTCGAGGAAATGGCGCGGCCCCTTGGGGTCCAGCGCGTTCTTGCGGAGATATTCGTACGCCGCCGCATAGTCGAACGGGATGCCGCGCCGCATCGCGCCGAGATAGAGGAACACCGCATTGTCACCGTGGAACGAGGTGTTCATGAACCCCCGCTCACGGGCCATGTCGAGCTCGGACTGCATCACGTCGCGGGTCAGCTCGGGCTCGAGCAGTTCGAGCAGCACGATCTGGTTGCGGCCGGTATCCCAGAAGGGCACCGGGCCGTAGCGATCATAGCTGGCGACCTGGGTCTTGCCGTTCGTATCGGTGAAATGCTCGCCCTTGCGCGCCACCAGCCGCGGGCTGGCGAAGGACTGGAACAGCGTCGAGTAGAACAGTATCCGCTGCTTCTCGGTGCCGCCGCTCACCTGGACGCGGTCGAGCAGCTTCGCCCATTCGGCACGAGCAGCACCGCGGATACGGTCGAAATTCCAGTCCGGGCTCTCCTCGCGCAGCCGCTTCGTGGCAGCTTCGTAGCTCGGACCATAGGCGATGCGGACCAGCACCTGCTCGCCGTCACGCGTCGTGAAATCGGCATAGCTGCCGGCGAACGCACCCTCGATCTGCCGGGTGTCCGGCTGCACGTCCTTGTCGCCGATACCATAGCCGCGGGCATTGCCCGGCGCCTTGCGGAAGGTGCCGAAGCGCTTGAACGGCTTTGAGAACTCCGCGACGAAATAGCTTCCGTCGCGCGCATCATTGTCGCGGTGCGCGCCGATGATGCCGCGCACCGTGCGATCGCCGACCACCTCGACCTGCCCGCCGCGTCCTTGAAGGTTCAGGATGACATGCGCGCGCTCAGTCGCCGGGAAGGTGAAGCGCATCAGCGACGTCGCCTGGGTCGCGGTCAGCTCGACCCTGGCCTTGAAGCTGTCGAGGAACACCGAATAATAGCCCGGCGCCGCGACTTCGTGCGCCTTGTCGTAATAAGCCTCGGTATAGACCGGCGGCACTGTCCAGTCGCCGACGATCGGCATCAGCATCGGCGTGGCACGCGCGCCGTAAGTGGGACCACCGCCGCCGGTGAAGCCGATCATCGTGGGATTGGTGTAATAATAGGGGGTAGCAACGCCCCAGGGATAGCTGAGCTCGACGTTCGAATTGACCGGCGCGGCCTCGACCGCGCTGTGCGGCAGACGGGCACCGGGCGAGGTCAGGCCCGAATAGAGCGGCTCGCCCGCAGGCGGTGCGTTGCCGATGAACTCAGGCTTGTCGAGCGGGGCCGTGCCGACCAGCGGATTGGCGATATCGACGGGCGCACGCGCCTCGTCCCCGCTACCGGCAGTCTGCGCAATGCCCGATGCGATGCCCAGCAACGACGTAGCGCCGGCCAGCGCAACGAAGCGCGCGACGCGACTACGCGCAACAATACCGATCCCGCGGCGACACGCGCGATCCTTGGGCCGCAGGTTGGAAAACCCCATTCACCCTCTCCAATCGAGCGGTCCGCGCCGCTCATTTTCCCGTGCCGCCTTATCCGGCGGTCATGAGTCGCGATGTTGATTAAATAAATCATTTTGTCAAATGAACTCACGCATTCGAGGGCGTCCGAAAGGCGCAGAATCGTCCACCCGAACCGATTCCCCTGATAAATCAGATTGATGCTGGATCTTGCTGCAACTCGCGGATTCTTCTGGCTTTGACCAGCTGCCCTTCAAATCGGATGGGCATTGGAGCGTTCGTCGGACGCGCGGATTCGCCGCCACCGATCTGGCGCACTAAAACAAACGTGCCGGCCCGCCATGAAAGCGTACCGGCACGGAAAGCCATTAGACCGGCAGGCCTCTCCCTGCCGCCTTGTCAGGCCTAAAGGAGCAGCGTCATCCGCTCGCGAGCTGCTTGACCGCGTGATCGGCCGCTCGGGCTGTCAGGGCCATGAAGGTGAGTGACGGGTTTACGCAGGATACGGATGCCATCTGTGCGCCGTCGGTTACGTAGAGATTCGTGGCGTCATGCGCCTGGCTCCACTTGTTCAGGACCGAGGAACGGGGATCGGCGCCCATGCGCGCGCCGCCCATCTCGTGGATGGCGTCGCCGGGGACGTGCTCGTCCTCATAGCTCTTGACGTTGGTCAGTCCCGCCGCCTTGAGCATCGCCTCGCCCTGCGCCCGCGCGTCCGCCATCATCCGCAGTTCGTTCTCGCGGAAGCGGACGTCGAAGCGCATCAGCGGCACCCCGAAGCGGTCGACCTTGTCGGCATGCAGCGACACCCGATTGTCCTCATAGGGCAGGCATTCGCCGAACGCGCCCATGCCGAACTTCCAGCCGCTGTACTTGCGCATCCCATGCTTCATCGACGCGCCGAAGCCCACCGGCGGCGCCGGCTCGCGCCGCGCGCTGCCCTGATAGCCATAGCCGCGCTTGAAGCCGACACCTTCGTCCCCGCCATTGTTGCGGAAGCGCGGGATGTAGACGCCGCCGGGCCGGCGGCCATATTCGATATATTCCTCCATCCCCGGGATGTCGCCGTCGATCGACACCCGGAAGATGTGATCCATCACATATTTGCCGAGCGTGCCGCTGCTGTCGAAATGGCTGCGACCGCTGCCCGCGGGCCGCGAGTTGAGCAGGATCTGGTTCGACGCCATCGCCGAGGCGCAGAGGAAGACCAGCCCGGCATTGACCACTTCCGCCTGCCCGGTCTTCGCATCGATGAACCGCACCCCGGTGACGCGCTTCTTCGCCGCGTCATATTCGAGGTTGGTCACCACCGCGTCGGCGCGCAGCGTCAGTCGTCCGGTCGCCCGCGCGGCCGGCAGCGTCACCGCCTGGGTCGAGAAATAGGCGCCGAACGAGCAGCCATTGCCGCACTGGTTGCGGAACTGGCACTTGGTGCGGTTCTGATCGGGCTTGTCCTCGGTCATGTTGGACAGGCGCGTGTTGATCAGCTTGCGGCCGGGGAACTCGGTCTCGAGCCGCTGCTTGAGCCACTTCTCCGCGATGTTCATCGGCATCGGCGGCTGGAATTCGCTGTCCGGCAGGTAGGGCAAGTTCTCGCGCGAGCCCGACACGCCGATATATTTCTCGACATAGCTGTACCAGGGCGCGAGGTCGTCATAGCGGATCGGCCAGTCGCCATCGATCCCGTCGCGCTTGTTCGCCTCGAAATCGGCCGGGCTCCAGCGGAAGCTCCACCGCCCCCAGATCAGCGACTTGCCGCCGACCGCGCCAGGCCGGATCCAGTAGAATTTGCTGCCCTCGTCAAAGGCATAGGGGTTGAGCCGGTCGTCATTGTAGAAGGCGCGGTTGCTCGGCTGGACATAGCCGTGCTTGGCGATGAAATAGTCGCTCTCGCGCAGGCCCGCCGGCATCATGTTGCGCGCCGGGATCTCGTAGGCGGGCTTCCCGTCATAGGTATAGCCCTCGCCATGCTCGACCATCACGCCGCGATCGAGCATGAGGACGCGCAGGCCCTTTTCGGTGAGCTCCTTGGCAGCGAACCCGCCACTTACGCCGGAGCCGATGACGATCGCATCGAACCTGTTGGTCGAAGCCATGTTCTTCCCTCCCGAAAACTGATCAGAAACGCAGCGCGCGCAGCGTCTGGAAGCTGGTGGTGATGTCGGGCAGATAAGGCGCCGGCGCCTGGTCGTTCTCGACATAGAAGTGGCGGACGCCCGCACTGCCCTTGCGCTTGAACAGCGCGGCAAAGTCGATCGTCCCCTGCCCCACCGCGGCCATGCTGCGATCGGCGCGCATGTCCTTGACGTGATAGGCGTAGAGCCGCTTCGACAGGCGATCGATCAGCGCGCCGGGATCCTCGCCGGCATGCGCCGCCCAGTAGAGATCAAGCTCGACCTTCACCAGCGCGGGATCGGTCTCCTTGAGGAACCGCTCGTAGAGGCTGACGCCGCCCGGCTTCAGGGTGAACTCGAAATCATGGTTGTGATAGGCGAAGCCGAGCCCGGCCTTCTTCAGGTCCCTGGCGAAGCGGTTGAAGTTCGGCAGCGCCGCGTTCCAGCCCTGCTCGGTGCGGTGCTCGTCGGTCATGTAGGGCAGCACCACCGTATCGGCGCCGAGCGTCTTCGCCATCGTCACCGACTTGTCGAACTGGCCGAGCAGCGCGTCATAGCCGATGTGCAGCGACGGCGACTTGAGGCCGAGCCGGTCCATCGTCTTGCGCAGCAGCGCAGGATCCATGGCGTCATAGCCGCCCCCGCCGAACTCGACCTCGCGATAGCCGATCCGCGCGATCTGCTCGAGCGTGCCGACCGGGTCCTTCTGGAAGATGTCGCGGACCGTGTAGAGCTGGATGCCGATCGCCCCCAGCTGCGCGGCGAAGGCCGGCGCGATCGCGAGGTCGGCAAGGGAAAGCGCGGCGACGCCGCCCGCGCCGGCGAGCAGGTTTCTACGGCTGATCATCATGCGGAATACACCTTGTTGACCTGGGAATAGAGGAACTCGCCGTTATACTCGCCCGGCACCGGCAGATATTCGCGCTCCTGCGTGATGCCGATCTCGGACGTGTAGTAGCCGGCGAGGACGAGCTGGCGGAACGCCTCGAAGAACACGCCGCCCGAGGGCAGCTTGTCGTTCATCGCGAGCGTGAGCAGCGCATCCTGCTGCTCCGGGGTCGCCTGCGCGGCGGACACCTTATAGTCCTGCTGGCTGCGCGCCTCGATCGCATCGAGCCCGGCGAGGATCGGCACCCGGTCCGTCGGCCGCGCCCAATCGGCCAGCATCTTCTCGATAAAGGCCGGCACGCCCGCGGCGATCGCACCCGGCGTGTCGGTGGTCGGCAGGACGCGTTCGCTGAGCGCGGTCATCAGCGCGCGCTGGGCCGGGTTGAACACCGCCACGCTCGGCGGCCCCTCGCTGATCACCGGGATGCCCGATGCCTTGCCCGCCTGGGCGGCACGGGCGAGCGGCGCGAAGGCCGCCGCGCCGAACATGCCGACGACGCCGGCAAGCGCAGTTCTGCGATCGATCACTTGGCGTCTCCCGGAAGGTCCTGCGCGATCGCCGCCTCGGGCAGCGGGCGCACCCAGATGTTGCGGAACGAAACCGGCGAGCCATGGTCCTGCAGCTGCAGCGGCGCGGCATCGCCATGCGCCTGGTAGCTGGCGACCTTGCGCCAGATCGTGGTGCCGAGCAGCGCCTGATGGTTCTGCACCAGTACCCCGTTCAGGAACGCAGTGACATAGGCGGGGCGCAGCAGCTTGCCATCCGCCGCAAAGCGCGGCCGCTCGAAGACGATGTCATAGCTCTGCCACTCGCCCGGCTTGCGCGCGGCGTTCACCAGCGGCGGCTTCCAGCCATAGACGGCGCCGACCGTACCGTCCGCATAGGTCGGGTTCCGATAGCCGTCGAGGACCTGCACTTCGTAGCGCTGCATGAACCAGACGCCGCTGTTGCCGCGGTCCTGGGACGTGCCCTTGGGCGGATTGGGCGAGCGGAACTCGAGGTGGAGCTGGACGTCGCCGAAGCTCTGCTTCGAAACGAGATTGCTCTCCTTGGCACCCTGCGCGCGCGCCGGCACGGTCATCACGCCGCCCGCCACCTGCCAGGGCGCGGTCTCGGCCTGCCAGGCATCGGGCGCGAGCACGATCGCGTCGGAAGGCGCGCCGCCCGGTGCCGCGGCCGGCGTGGCCACCGTCGGTGCGGGCCGGTCGGCATCATGGACCAGCCATTTGCCACCGGGCAGCTGCGGGGTGTCCTTGAAGCCCGGCTTCTCCTGCGCGTCCTGTGCGCAGGCCAGCGCCCCCGTAACCGCGATCAGGCCGGCGGCAGCATATCCCGCCATGCGCATGCGCGTCATAGTCCCTCTCCCTGTGAATCGATCTTGCGATAGGCGGCGATCAGGCGATCCTCGCCGGCGCGGCCCTTCACCGAATTGCCATGCTCCATGCCGATCACCCCGTCATAGCGCCGCGCGCGGAGCCAGCGGACGATCGAGGCATAGTTGATCTCGCCGGTGCCGGGCTCGTTGCGGCCCGGATTGTCGCCGAACTGGATATAGCCGACCTCGCTCCAGCACATCTCCAGCGCGGGGATCAGGTTCCCCGACTGGATCTGCTCGTGATAGAGATCGGCCAGGATCTTCACCGCGGGGCTGTTCACCCCGCGCGCAACGGCGAAGCCCTGCGCGATCGTCTGCATGTACACGCCCGGATGGTTGGTCCGCGTGTTGAGCGGCTCCATCACCATCGCGATCCCGTGCGGGGCGACGATGTCACCCGCCTTGCGCATCACGTCGATGACGCGCGCGGTCTGGATGTCGAGCGGCACCTTCTGGTCGAGGAAGCCGGTCACCACCGTCATGCGCGTGGCGTTGAGCCGCTTGGCGACCTCGATCGAGGTGCGGATATCGGCGAGGAACGCCTCGCGCTCGGCATCGTCATTGCCGCCGAGCAGCGGCCGCGACTGCGCCCATTTCGGCATGCTGGCGACGAACACGCCCATCTTCATGCCGCGCTGGGCGAAGGCCTTGGCCATCTTCTCCTGATCGGCGACCGGACGGCTGCGCGCCTCATTGTCCTCCCAGGCGGTGAAGCCCTGGTCGGCGGCATAGGCGATCTGCTCGAACAGGCCGCCGCGGCTGGCGAAGCTGCCCTCGTGCGGGGCATAGCCGAGCGAGAAGCGCGCGGCGTTCGAGCCCTGCTTGCTCGAGCTCCCGGTCATCGCCATCGCCGACGAGGCAGCACCCGCCGCGCCCGCAGCGAGCACCGTCCTGCGCGTGACCGCGCCGGTCACTTGCCGCTTCCTGCCTTGAGATAGGCGATGATCGCGGCGCGCTTGGCCGGATCGGGCATGCCGATCGGCATCCGCGATCCGGGGACCTTCTTGCCCGGCGCCGCGAGATACTCGCTGAGCGTCGCCTCGTCCCAGCGCAGCTTCGAGGCTTTCATCGCCGGCGAATAGTTGAAGCCCGGCGTCGTACCGGCGGTCCGACCGACCACGCCATAAAGATTGGGCCCGACGCCGTTCTTGCCGCCCTTGTCGACGGTATGGCAGGCGCGACAGGCATTGAATGCCGGCGGCGGCGTGGGGGCCGCGGTTTGCGCGACGGTGGGTACGCTGGCGAAGACCTGCGCCGCCGCAGCGACGCTCAACGCGCCCAGGCACACGAGAAGCCTCATTCTTTCTCTCCCGGATCAATCATTGTCCATTTCGCGTCCGACGCCGCATTGGCGACGACGGCCTCGATGAAACGCATGGTTCGAAGTCCATCGGCGACGCCGGGAAACCAGCGGTCGCCACCGCCGCGGATCGCCGTGGCAAAGGCACGATAAAGGTTGGCAAAGGCCTCGATATAGCCCTCGGGATGGCCCGATGGGGTGCGCTGAAGCCTCGCCGCGCTGTCCTGAAGGCCCGGCCCGCCGGCACGCAGTATCTCGGCCGGCCGGTCGAGCCAGCGCAGGATGAGCGTGTTCGGCTCCATCTGCGCCCATTCCAGCCCGCCGCGCTCGCCATGGATGCGCAGCTTGAGGCCATTCTCCTCGCCCGCCGCGACCTGGCTGGCCTTGAGCGTGCCGCGCGCACCGCCGGCGAAGCGCAGCAGCGCGCTGACATCGTCGTCGAGCCGGCGGCCCGCCACATAGGTGGTCAGTTCAGCGGACACCGAGTCCACCCGCAGCCCGGAAACATGCTCGGCAAGCTGGAAGGCGTGCGTCCCGATATCGCCCAGGCACCCGCCGATCCCGGCGCGCGCGGGATCGGTGCGCCATTCGGCCTGCTTGTTGCCGCCCTTGTCGATCGGCAGGCTGAGCCAACCCTGGAGATACTCGACCTGGACGAGCCGGATCGCGCCCAGGTCGCCGCGCGCGATCCGCGCCCGTGCCTCCTCGACCAGCGGATAGCCGCTATAGGTGAAGGCGAGCGCGAAATGCTTGCCGCTCGCCCGCGCCGCCTCGGCGATCGCCTGAGCCTCGGCGACGCTCATCGCCATCGGCTTTTCGCAGAAAACGTGGAAGCCGGCATTCAGCGCGGCGATCGCCATTGGCGCGTGGAGATGGTTGGGGGTCACGATCGCCAGCGCATCGATGCGCTCGCTCTCGGGCAGTTGCCGTTCGCCGGCGATCATCGCATCGAGCGAGGCATAGACGCGCTGCGGCGCCAGGCCAAGCGCCTCGCCAGTCCGCTGGTTGCGGCCCGCATCGGTGCTGAACGCCCCGGCCGCCAGCCGCCAGTCGCCGTCCAGCGCCGCGGCCATGCGGTGGACCGCGCCGATAAAGGCACCCTCCCCACCGCCAACCATGCCGAGCCGAAGCGCGTGTCGAACCATGGAACGCCTATTCCCTAAACCGACGAGTTCGAGTTCAGTCCTGCTGCGGCGAAAGCCCCAGCAGCGCGCGGATCGCCGCCCGATCGACACCGCTCGCGGCGAAGTCGTCAAAGGGGCGTTCGGTCACGCGGATGATGTGATCGCGGATGAACGGTGCGCCTTCGCGAGCACCGTCCTCGGACCGCTTGAGCGCGCACTCCCATTCGAGCACCGCCCAGCCGCCATAGCCATATTGGGCGAACTTGCTGAAGATGCCGACGAAATCGACCTGGCCGTCGCCCAGCGAGCGGAAGCGCCCGGCGCGGTTCACCCAGCTCTCATAGCCGCCATAGACGCCGGTCCGTCCGGTCGGGTTGAACTCGGCATCCTTGACGTGGAAGCACGAGATCCGGTCGTGATAGCGGTCGATGAAGTCGAGATAGTCGAGCTGCTGCAGCACATAGTGTGACGGGTCGAACAAGATGCGTGCGCGGGGGTGGTTGCCGACCGCCTCGAGGAACCGCTCCCAAGTCGCGCCGTCATGGATGTCCTCGCCCGGATGGATCTCATAGGCGCAGTCGACGCCCGCTTCCTCGAACACGTCGAGGATCGGGATCCAGCGGCGCGCGAGCTCGGCGAACGCCTCCTCGACCAACCCCGCCGGCCGCTGCGGCCAGGGATAGACATAGGGCCAGGCGAGCGCGCCCGAGAAGGTCGCATGCGCGTTCAGCCCGAGATTGGCGCTTGCCCTGGCGGCGAGCTTGACCTGCTCCACCGCCCAGGCCTGGCGCTCGGCCGGCTTGCCGTGCAGCTCGGGCGGGGCGAAGCCGTCGAACAGCTGGTCATAGGCCGGATGCACCGCGACGAGCTGGCCCTGGAGATGGGTCGAGAGCTCGGTCGGCTCGACGCCGAACTTGGCGAGCCGGCCGCGCAGATCGTCGCAATAGGCCTTGCTCTCGGCGGCGAGCTTCAGGTCGATCAGCCGCGGATCGCAGGGGATCTGGACGCCGACATAGCCGAGCTCGCCGGCCCATTTCGCCAGCCCGTCCAGCGTGTCGAACGGCGCGGCGTCGCCCAGGAACTGGGCGAGGAAGATCGCGGGTCCCTTCATCGCCTTCATGCTGCGGCCTCCGTCCGGCTGTCGTCGCGGAAGAGAAGCTGGAACAGGATCGCGATGACCGCGGCCGCGATCGCCGGGTACCACCACATCTGGTGCCAGTCGGCGATGGTCGAGGCCTGGGGCAGCTGCGCGTAGAGCAGCCCGCCGATCTGCGAGCCGAGCAGCATGCCGACGCCATAGGTGAACAGGGTCAGCATGCCCTGCGCCTGGGCGTTGACGCCCTTTGGCGAGGCGATGGTACCGGTATAGATCGCCCCGGCGACGAAGAAGAAGTCGTAGCACACGCCGTGCAGCGCCACGCCGAGATAGATCGCCCAGAGCGAGCTCCCGCCGTCGCCGATCGCGAACAGCGCATAGCGTAGCGCCCAGGCGATCATGCCGACCAGCAGCAGCGGCTTCACCCCGAAGCGGCGGTACAGCCAGGGCATGGAGAACATGAACAGCAGCTCGGACATCTGCCCGATCGCCATGGTGCCGCTGACATTCTCGATGCCCGCCACGCCGAGATAGGCCGAGGCATAGGCATAGTACATCGCCAGCGGGACCGAGATCAGCGTCGCTGCCAGGATGAAGATCAGATAGGAGCGCTGCCGCATCAGGCCGAACGCCTCGACGCACAGCACCTGGCGGACCAGGCTCTCGTCGCGTGGCGCGTCGGGCGCGACATTGGGAAGGGTCAGGCTGTAGAGGCCGAGCGCGATCGAGACGATTGCGGCGACGCGGAAGATCTCCGGGCTCGCCGACAGGCCGACCCAGCCGATGATCAGGCCCGCGACGATCCAGCCCAGCGTGCCGAATGCGCGGACGAAGGGGAAGCGGTCGGTCCGCTCGCCAAAGCTCTTCAGCGCGATCGTGTTCGCCAGGCCGACTGTCGGCATGTAGAGGATCATGTAGCCGAGCAGGACCCAGACGAAGGTGGTGCCATTCTCGGGCGTCACCAGCGCCGGCATCACCAGCAGGATCGCGCCGCCGACCAGGTGCAGGATCACCATCAGCGCCTTGGGGCTCAGATAGCGGGTCGCCGCCATGCCGAGCAGGAAGGAACCGGCGATCGAGGCGATCGGGCCGACCGAGAATGCGTTTGCGATCAGGCTGCCGATGCCGACGGTCTGCATGACCAGACCGAGCGTGACGTTCCACGCGCCCCAGACGAAGAACTGCATGAACATGAGCGCGCTGAGGCGTCCCATGAGCATTCCCGATACCGGACGCTGCGATGCCGCGAGCGCATCCTTGCCCAAAGTGGCCATGAAGCCCCTCTCCCTTTTCCGCTGCAGTTTTCCTGCTTGCCGGGACTCAGGCTAGGTCGGATAAATATGGATGTAAAGGATTACATTGTTGCGTATCGACAAATGGAGCGAACAAGCGGCATGAAGGGCCGATGCCGACGATCATCCAGGTCGCCGCGATGGCGGGCGTCTCCACAGCCACGGTTTCACGCGTCCTGAGCCATCCGGATCGGGTCTCGGAGACGACGCGCCTGCGCGTGCTCGAGGTCGTCGATTCGTTGGGCTACAAGCCCAATGTCGCCGCCCGAACGCTCCGAACGCTCCGCGCCGCCAAGATTCTCGTCACCGTCCCGGACATCTCCAACCCCTTCTTCGCCAGCGTGATTCGCGGCGCCGAGGAAGCTGCGCGCGATGCCGGCTATGCGGTCGTCGTCGGCGACACACGGCACGATCCTTCGATCGAGGACCAGTATGCCGACATGCTCTCCAGCCGCGAGGTCGACGGGCTGGTCTTCCTCGGGCATCGCCTGCCGGACAATCTGCGTCCCATGATCTCGAAGCAGGGCGCCCGCGCCCCGGTGGTCAATGGCTGCGAGTACAGCCCCGATATCGGCGTGCCGAGCGTGCATATCGACAATGCCGCTGCCGGCTGCGACGCGCTCGAGCATCTCGTCAGGCTCGGGCACCGCGACATCGGCGTCGTCACCGGCCCGCATGTCAGCCCGATCAGCCGCGACCGCCTCGCCGGCGCGATCCAGGCGGCCGAACGCCATGGCCTTCGCGACCGGCTGCAGGTCCGTGTCGGCGACTATTCCGCCCAGTCCGCCGCCGGCCATGTCTCGGATCTGATCGCACAGGGCGTGACCGGGCTGTTCTGCTTCAGCGACGAAATGGCGATGGGCGCGATCAGCGCAATCCGCCAGGCAGGCCTCAGCTGCCCGGACGATATTTCGGTCATCGGCTTCGATGACCTGCCGCTCGCCCGCTTCTTCCAGCCCGGCCTCACCACCATCGCCCAGCCCAAGGGGCGCATCGGGCACCAGGCAGTCGAGCTCCTCGTGAACATTTTGCGCGGCGGCGAAAGTCTGGTGAGCCAGATCACCCTGCCCCACGAACTCGTCATCCGGTCCAGCACGCGGGCAATCGGCTAGGCGCGCGGGCGGCGCGATACCAAGGTATATGGGAGACCATGGTGCAATAGCCGCGCCAGCGCCGACGGACCCATAGTCCGGGCCGCGGGCACTCTCCTTGTTCCTGTCCGCACCCTGACATTTCGGGAGGCTGTGCGGGGACTCCTGGCAGGCTCCAGCAACCAGTGGAGCATGATCATGCCTGAATCCCGTTCCTCGCTCGGCCGCCGCCAGTTTCTGCTCACTTCCGCCGCGGTGGGCGCCGCCGGTGCAGTGATGCCGCTCGCCGCACATGCTGCCCAGGCCCCCGCCCCGGTCGCGACTGCGACGCTTTCCACCGCCAGGGCCGCATCCAGCGTCTCTACCGCGCCGCTGGCCGGCGCCGCGCTGATCGGCACAGTCGCACCGGCCGGCTCGGACGACGACACCAGCATCCGTCCCTTCCATTACCGGGCGAAGGATGAGGAACTCGCCGATCTCAGGCGCCGCGTCCTGGCGACCAGATGGCCGAGCAAGGAAGTCGTGACCGACACTACCCAGGGCGTGCAGCTCGCTACGATCGAGAAGCTCGCGCGTTACTGGGCGACCAGCCATGACTGGCGCAAGCTCGAGGCGCGGCTCGACAAGCTGCCCCAGTTCGTCACCCGCATCGACGGCGTCGACATCCACTTCATCCATGTGAAGTCGAAGCACGCGGGCGCGCTGCCGGTGATCGTCACCCATGGCTGGCCGGGCTCGATCATCGAGCAGATGAAGATCATCGGCCCGCTCACCGACCCCACCGCATTCGGCGGCACGGCGGCGGACGCGTTCGACGTGGTGATCCCCTCGCTCCCCGGCCATGGCTTCTCGGGCAAGCCGACCGTGCTCGGCTGGGATCCGATCCGCATCGCCAAGGCTTGGGCCGTGCTGATGCAGCGTCTCGGCTACACCCGCTACGTCGCGCAGGGCGGTGACTGGGGCAATGCGGTGACCGAGCAGCTGGCACTGCTCACACCGCCGGGCCTGCTCGGCATCCACACCAACATGCCCGCGACCATTCCCGACGAGATCGCCGCCGCGCTCGCTTCGGGCAAAAAGCCCGCCAACCTGTCGGCCGACGAAACCTATGCCTGGGACCAGCTCGACTTCTTCTACAAGCACGGCCTCGCCTATGCCCAGGAAATGGGCAACCGCCCGCAGACGCTCTACGCTATCGAAGACTCGCCCGTCGGCCTCGCCGCCTGGATGCTCGACCATGATGCGCGCAGCTACGACCTGATCGCCCGCGTGTTCGACGGCGCGACCGAGGGCCTCACCCGCGACGACATCCTCGACAACATCACGCTCTACTGGCTGACCAACACCGCGGTCTCCTCGGCGCGGCTCTATTGGGAGAGCAAGCTCGCCTTCTTCGCGCCCAAGCATGTGCCGCTGCCGACCGCGGTGAGCGCCTTCCCGGACGAGATCTACACGGCTCCCAAAAGCTGGACCGAGCGCGCCTATCCCAAGCTGATCCACTACAAGCGCATGCCCAAGGGCGGGCATTTCGCCGCCTGGGAACAGCCCAAGGCCTTTACCGAGGAACTACGCGAAAGCTTCCGGCCTCTCCGCTGAGCCCAGCACCGGAAGCTGCGGGAGCGCCGATCCTCAGAGGCGCTCCCGCCCTCCCCGATAGGGATGAGGCGAATACCTAAATGATCTCGAACACCTCATAGACCGGTCCTGCCGCGCGGCGGTGGCCGGTTCCGATCGCAACGATGCGGTTCAGCCATTCGTAGCGCGGCGCCGAGGTCGCGAAGCTGGCGGTGATACGGAAATAATAGGAGGCTGGATCGACGTCTTCGCCCCGCGCGATCGCGGCGAGCACTTCGGCCGGGCCGTGGCGGATGCCGGCATAGGTCATCGCGATCAGCGCATCGTCGTCGGTCCGCAGCACCACCCGCGCATCGAGCAGCACCGCGCCGTCGCCGCGCAGGGTCTGCCAGTCGGTCCCGCCCGGCAGCACCACCCCGGATAGCCGCGCGCCGGCGAAGCGCCCCGAGGGCAGGTCGCCGATCCGCCGCTCGGCACCCGGCGGGCCGCCGGCGAGGTGGAGCCCATCCACCGCCACCTCGAGCGTGAACAGGGGTCGTGTGCGGATCATCTCAGCCTCCGTGCAAGGAATTCGCGGATCAGCACCGCGCAGTCTTCGAGCTTCTCGTCGAGCGCGAAATGGCCCGCATCGAGGATGTGCACCTCCGCATCGGGCACGTCGCGCAGATAGGCATAGGCGCCGGCGGTGGCGAAGGACGGGTCGTAGCGCCCCCACAGCACGAGCAAAGGCGGCCGGTGCGCACGCAGCCAGGCCTGCCATGTCGGGTAGGACGCGACATTGGAACGGTAATCGTAGAACAGGTCGGCCTGGATCCGCCGCTGCCCCGGCCGGGCGAGGAAGGCCGCCTCGTCGGTCCAGCTGTCGGGATCGTAGCGCTCGGCCGACGGGCTGGTGCCGAGATGCCGCTGCCGCGCGCCCTCGAGCGAGGTGAAGGCGCCGATCACCGCTTCCTCATGCGCCGGCCGGTCGCGCCAATAGGCTCGGCGGGATTCCCAGAGCGGCCCCAGCCCTTCCTTATGCGCCACCGCATTCTGGACGAGGATCGCGTGCACCCGCTCCGGCCGCCGCACCGCCAGCCGCATGCCGATCGGCCCGCCATAATCCTGCTGGAGCAGCGCGTAGTGCTCGATCCCCAGCACATCGACCAGCCCCTCGACCATCTCGGCAAGCCGGTCGAAGGTATAGGCGAATGCGTCGGGCGAAGGCGCATCGCTGTGCCCAAAGCCCGGATAGTCGGGCGCGACCAGCCGGTAGCGGTCGGCAAGCAGCGGGATCAGCCGCTCCCACATCCGCGAGGAGGACGGATAGCCGTGCAGCATCAGGATCACCGGCGGATCCGGCGGCCCCGCTTCACGGTAGAAGAGCCGCAGCCCCGCCACCGTGGCGAAGCGATAGGCGGTGCCGACCGAGCGGGAGGGTGAAGTCATGCCCGCGCCTTAGCCCTTCCCCGCCAGTTTCGCGCGATATTCGAGCACGGGCAGCCCGCCCCAGCCCCAATTCTCGACATCGACTTCCTCGATCACCACCCAGGTCCATTCGAGCGGCTTGCCCAGCACGTCGAGCAGCACCTGGCTCATCCCCTTGTGGATCGCCGCCTTCTCCTCGGGCGTGAGGCGGTCGGTATCCGGGGTGGAGCCTTCGCGGGTGAGTTGCACGGTCACGATCGGCATGGCGTACCTCCCCCTCAGGCCCCGGCCGCCTGGCCGCCATCGACATGGAGCGTCTCGCCGGTGACGAAGCCGGCATCCTCCAGATAGAGCACCGCGCCGATGATGTCGGCGATGTCGCCCATCCGCCCGACCGGGTGGAGCGCGGCAAGCGCGTCATGCGTCTCGGGCGCGTGCATCGGGGTGCGGATCACGCCCGGCGAGACTGCGTTCACCCGGATGCCGCGTTTGGCATATTCGATCGCCAGGCTGCGCGTCGCCGCGTCGATCCCGCCCTTGCTCAGCGAGGCGAGCACCGATGGCACCCTGGAGCTCGGCGCGCGGACCAGGCTGGTGGTGATGCTGACGACATGCCCGCCGCCCCGCTTCGCCATCGCCGCGACCGCCGCTTGGGTGGTGAAGTGGAAGCCGGTCAGGTTGGTCGCGACCACCCGGGCATAGTCCTCGGCGGTATAGTCGGTGAAGGGCTTCGCGACGAAGATGCCGGCATTGTTGACCAGTGTGTCCACCCGCCCGAAGCGCGCCAGCGCCTCGGCGACCACGCGCGGACCCGTCTCCGGATCGCCGATGTCGCCCGCCACGCTCAGCAGCGCGGGATCGCCGGACGGCCGGATCGTGCGCGAGGTGGCGAGGACGCGGTAGCCACGTGCCATAAAGGCGGTGACCAGCCCCGCCCCGATGCCCTGCGACGCACCGGTGACGATGGCGACTTTCTGCTCATGCTCCATGGGGAAGACCTCGTCTGCTGGAAGGTCCTCGGGATATCGGCGGGGCCGCTTCGCCCGCCATTGTCCGATGGTGTCGCCAATACCATGGTCCAATGGAATCCGGCGGGGTCGAGCTGCCAGATCGGGGGGTGCCGGAACCCCTTCCGCCGCCCCCAGGAACCCGATCGATGCATAGTCTCCTCACCGAAGCCCTTGCCGCGCATGGCGGCCTCGAGCGCTGGCGCCGCTACCAGACGCTCTCCGCCACGATCGTTACAGGCGGCGCCTTCTGGGGGATGAAGGGACTGGTCCAGGACAGCGATCCGCGCCGGATCACCGTGACGCTCGATCATGAATGGGCGACGCTCGCCCCGTTCGGCGATCCCGACTGGCGGAGTGTGTTCCATCCCGATCGGATCGCGATCTGCGACAGCAGCGACCGGGTGGTCGCCGAGCGTGCCGATCCCCGCTCCGCCTTTGCCGGCCATGCGATCGCCACGCCCTGGGACCCGCTCCACCGGGCCTATTTCAACGGCTATGCGCTGTGGACCTATCTCACCACGCCCTTCCTGCTCGCCGAGCCCGATGTCGGGATCGAGGACATCGCCCCGATCGAGGCGGGCGGCGAGACCTGGCGCGGGCTGCGCGCCACCTTTCCCGCGCGGATCGCCACGCACAGCACGCAGCAGGACTTCTATTTCGGCCCCGACGGCCTGCTCGCCCGCCACGACTATCATGTCGATGTCGCCGGCGGTTTCGCGGGTGCGCACCTCGTCTCGGACTTCGTCGAGGTTTCCGGCTTTCGCTTTCCCACCCGACGCCGTGCGTATCGCCGCGGCGAGGACGGTGCGCCGATCCTCGATCCGGTCATGGTCTCGATCGACCTGTCCGACTTCGCCCTCGCCTGACCCACCAAGGAGCCAGCCCGATGACCCAGCCCCGCATCGCCATCATCCTGAGCACCACGCGCGCCACGCGCTTCGCCGATATCCCGGCGCGCTGGCTCCTCGATCATGCCGGGGCGCGCGGCGACATGGACGTCGAGCTGCTCGACCTGCGCGACTATCCGATGCCCTTCTTCGACGAAGCCGCCTCCAATGCCTGGGTGCCCTCGCAGGACGAAATCGCCCAGGCTTGGCAGCGCAAGGTCGCCGGGTATGACGGCTATATCTTCGTCACCGCCGAATATAACCGGAGCATCCCCGCCGTGCTCAAGAACGCGCTCGATTATGCCTATCCCGAATGGAACCGGAAGCCGGCTGCCTTTCTCGGCTATGGCAGCGTCGGCGGCGCGCGGGCGGTGGAGCAGTTGCGGCTGATCTGCGTCGAGCTCCAGATGGCGCCCACCCGCAATGGCGTGCACCTCCAGGGCGCCGACTTCCTCGCGGCCTGGCAGCAAGGCAAGCCGCTCGAAGAGTTCCCTTATCTCGCGCCCAATGCCGCGACGATGCTCGACGAGCTGCACTGGTGGGCCACCGCCCTCTCCCGCGCCCGGGCGGAAACAGCCTGACCCATGTTGGTTTGCTCCGATATGGACTAAAACCACCTCTCTACACTATGTGCCGGATGAGACCGCTGCTCTTGGGGATCGGGCATGCTGGCATCCGTCGCGCTATCCGTGTTTGCGTTAACACCGCCTGGTCTCGAAGCGCCCGCGCCAGCGCCCGGGGAGGGCTATGCCTTTCCGGTCGACATCCTCAGCGGCCCGCTCGACGGCGCGCTGAAGGACCTCGCCCGCCAGACCGGGATCGAGCTGCTGTTCGACCGCGCCACGCTGCGCGGCTTGCGCGCGCCGCGGCTCAAGGGCCGGATGACGATCGACGCCGCGCTGCGTTCGCTGCTCGGCCAGACCGACCTCGTCCATCGCCGCGCCGCCACCGGTGCCTGGGTCGTCGAACGCCCCACCCTGCCCGAAGCCGCGCCGCCCGAGGAACTTGCCGAACCCGAGATCCTGGTGGTCGGCCGCAAGACCCAGAATCTCGACATCCGCCGCCGCGAGAACGACGTCCAGCCCTATCAGGTTTCGACACGCCCCCAGATCGTCAACGCGCACCGCAACGATCTCGAGCAATATTTTCGCAACCGGGTCAGCGCCAACACGCAGATGTTCCCGAACAGCTTTGGCCAGACGGGCGCGACCAATTCGCAGATCGACCTGCGCGGCCTGGGCACGGACCAGACGCTGATCCTGGTCGATGGCCGCCGCCTGCCCGGCATTCCGGAAAGCTCGCTGGGCTTCACCCAGCCCGACCTTAACGCCATTCCGTTCCACGCGATCGAGCGGGTCGAGACGCTCACCGGCACGGCCGGCGGCATCTATGGCTTCGGCGCGCTGGGTGGCGTGGTGAACATCGTGCTGCGACGCGACCTGCACGGCCTCGAGCTCCACGGTACCGCCGGGATCAGCACCCGGGGCGATGCCCGCCGGTTCAACCTCGAGGGTGGCTTCGGCTTCTCGCCGGACCAGGGCGACACCAATGTCAGCATCTATGTCGCGCATCGCCGGGAACAGGCGCTGCTCGACGGCCAGCGCAACTATGCGCTGGAAGCCCGGAAGTTCGTCAACGCGATACTGCCCGACGAATTCTCCGGAAGCGGAACCCGCCTCTACAGCAACGCGATCAACATATCCCGGCTGTTCAGCGACGAGCCCCTGACCTTCAAGCCCGAATATGGCGGCGCTACCATTGCCAGCACCACCTATCTGCCGCGCGGCTTCTCGGGAAGCACCGCGGACATGGTCGCCGCGCTCATGCAGGCTTCGGGCAAGACCGATCTCACCCTGTCGGACGAGCGCAATGCCAGCGACCTCGGATCGACGCCGGCCACCACCTCGGCGCTCTTCAACCTTCGCCACCGCTTCGTCGGCGGAATCGAGGCGTATCTCGACGTGCTCCTGCTCCGCAACCAGGGACGGTTCGACGGCGAGACCTCCGATGGCCAGGTGATGTTCTCACCGGACGCCCCGAACAACCCGTTCGAAAATTATATCGCGGTGACCTTCCCAGGCCCGGCCTCGCCGCAGCAATACCGGGTCAACATGGCGAGTGATCGCTACACGGCGGGCCTGATCGTGCCCCTGTCCTTCCGCTGGAGCGCCACTGCGGAGGCGACCTTCGGATCGGTCCGCTACAAGGCGAAAGGCGGGACGAAAGGCTATTTCCCTCTGCTGGGGATCGAGGACGATATCGGCTTCAATCCCTTTGGCGACTGGGACACGCTGCAGCGCGACCTTGCCACGCTCACGCGCAGCTCTGCGGCGACGCAGCGGTCGCACAATCGCTATCGCGAGCAGTCGCTGCGGCTGGCCGGCCCGGTCTGGCGGATGACCGCCGGACCGACGACGCTGACCCTTCTCGCCCAGAACCGGATCGAGAAGGTCCCCGGGTTCAGCATCGAGTATCTCGCCGACCTGTACGGCCCGGAACCGCTCTACTCCGACTATGCCGCCCGGACGAGCAACACCCGATCGCTGCACGCGGAGCTCAATGCTCCCCTGATCGCGGCGGACGCGCCGGTGCCCTTGCTCAAGGGCCTCGAGCTGCAGCTCGCCGCGCGCTACGACGACCAGCGCTTCCGCTTCTCCACCGATCCGGACGAACTGGACTCGGAGCGGCGGCGCGTCCGATTCCAGGCGCTCGCCTTCACTGCCGGCGCGAAATTCCTTCCCTTTCCCTGGCTGATGCTGCGCGGCAGCTATGCGACCGGGCAACAGCCGCCGCCGCTCAATTATCTCATCGAGTTTTCCTACACTTCGGGGCGCTATAGCCTCGCCGATCCGAAACGGAGCAATAGCTGGGACCTCAGTGATACCGGCGACTATCTGTCCAAATTGTCGGGAAACCCCGACCTCAAGGCGATCCGCGCCAATACCCTGGCGCTCGGCATGGTCCTAAATCCGGCAGCGGAGCGCGGTCCGCGCCTGTCCTTCGACTATTCGCACATCCGCAGGACCGGTGATCTGGTCGAGCTATACTCGTCCACCATCCTCGCTCATGAGGATGCCTGGCCCGAGCGCGTCACCCGGCTGCCGCTCACCGATGCGGACCGGGCGCTCGGCTATACCGGCGGCCTCATCACCATGATCGATTCCCGGGTGATGAACGCGGGCACCCTCGACGTTGAATCGGTCGATGCCAAGCTGGACTGGACCCTGCCCTTTGCCGAGGGAACGCTGCGCAGCTATGCGAGCGGCACCTGGCAGATTCGTACCACGCGGACCGAGCCGTTCGACGTAGCCGAGCATCTTGCCGGCTATCGCAACGGCCCGTTGCGCTGGCGCGCGAATGGCGGTGCCGAGTGGACGGTCGGACGCTCTCTTGTCGGCGCGAACGTCCAGTATCTCAGCCGCTACCGGGTCGCCATGTCGGACAAGTATCTGTGCTGCTCCACCGGCACCATACGACTGCAGGGATCGAATTTTGTGTCGGCGCAACTCTATGTCGATCTCTACGCCAGCCGGCGCTTCAGCCTGCCCTGGATCGGCAAGGACAATGCGTTCAGCCTGGATCTGGGGATCGTCAACGTCTTCGACAAAAGGCCGCCCTATGACGCCGTGAACGCGTTTGTGGGCAATACCCCGATGTACAGCCCCTATGGCGATCCCCGCCGGCGCCGTTTCGAACTGGGCTTCAACGCGAACTTCTAGAGCGCCTCGCTATCGCCGGAGAGATAGGCTAGCGCATCTGCCATCCGCACCAGGTCGGCGAGCGTGCGCACGCCCATCTTGCGCATCACCGCGCCGCGATGCGCCTTCACCGTGATCTCGCTGATCCCCAGCTCGCCAGCGACCTGCTTGTTGAGCAGGCCCTGGGTGACGAGCGCCATCACCTGGCGCTCGCGCTCGGTGAGCCGGGCATGGGCCGTGCGTAGCGCGGTGCAGTCCACCGCCAGCCGGCGGCGCGCCCGGTCCATCGCGATGGCGGTGGCGATCACGTCGAGCAGGTCCTGATCGCGCGGCGGCCCATCGAAAAACTCGATCGCGCCGGCCTTCATCGCCAGCACTGCGGTGCGCACATCGGCCCGCTCGGCGGCGACGATCACCGGCGGCAGCGCCTCGGGCAGCACGCGCCGGGCCAGCAGCTCGAACTCGGTCGAGGGCAAATGGCGGACATGGATGAGCAGGCAGGCCGGCGCGTCGGGCAGCGCTGCCTCGGCAAAGGCGTGGACGCTGGCATGGATGCTCGCCTCGATCCCCGTGGAGCGGCACAGCTCGGCCAGCCGCGCCGCGGCGGCCCTGTCGTGGTGCACGATATGCGCGATCGCATGCGGGTCCTTCGCGGCGGGGTTCGGCCGCACCCGCGCCAGCGGAATCCCGGCGCTGCCCAGGAAGAGCGGCCGCTCGAAGCGGCAGCTGTCGTACGAAGCGAGCGTGGCGGTCATTGGGGTGCCCTTCCGAAATTCCCGCCAAAGACGCAGCGGAATCGGAAACCCACACCTCGATCCGAGAATTATTTTCGCGCGAGCTCGATTTCGCCCACGCGGCGGATCACGCGTAGCCCGTGCAGCTCGGCGACGGTGCGGGCGAAGCGCTCCGGCTCGCCGGCACGGAACTGGCCCGAGACCCGCAGCGCCGCGACGGCGGGATCGCGGATGACGACACGGACGGCCGCATGGCGGTTGATCTCCGCCACCGCCTGGCCGAGCGGCACGTCGTTGAGATCGACCAGCCCCTGGCTCCAGGCCGGCGTCTCCACCGGGGCCGGCACCATCGTCACCGAGACCGCGCCGTCATGCTCGGTGAAGCGCTGGCCGGGCTTCAGCGTCACCGCATCGCCCTTGCCCATCGGCTCGACCGCGACCTTGCCGCGGATCAGCATCACCTTGAGCATGTCGTCGTCGAGGTCGACGACGAAGCGCGTGCCGAGCGCCACCACGCGGCGGCTGGCGGCCATCACGCCGAAGGGCCGCGACGGATCGTGCGCGACCTCGAACAGCGCCCGCCCGCGCACCAGCCGGATCGCGCGGCCATCGCCCGAAAAGCGCGCTTCGGCGACGCTGCCCGCATCGAGGGTCATCACGCTGCCATCGGCCAGGGTGACGTCGCGCACCTGACGGTCCGGCGCCGCATAGCGCGTCCAGGCAAGCTCCCGCACCGCCGGCCCGCTTCCGCCCGGCAGGAAGGACGGCATCCACCACAGCCCCGCCGTGACCAACAGGAACACCGCGGCCGCCACCGCAGCGAACTGCGGCCAGCCGCGACCGCCTTGCCGCCGCTGCGCCAGCGCATGCGCGCGCATCGCCGCCAGAAGCTCGTCGTCGGCGCTCGCGTCAAACGCATCCCAGCCGCGCTCGGCCAGTCCGAAGGCCCGGGCATGCGCCGGGTCCGCCGCCAGCCAGTCGGCCAGCAACCCCTCCTCCTGCGCCGTCAGTCCCTCGGCCCGGCGCACCGCGAGCAGCGCGGCGGCTTCGTCCAGCGGCATCGCCTGCAGCCGCTCCAGGGTCAGCGCCTCATGCACCATCGCGCTTCTCCATCTCCGCGCTCAGGTGCCGCATCGCGCGGACCATGTGCTTCTCCACCGCGCTGATCGAGATGCCGAGATGCCGGGCGATCTCGGCATGACGCTGGCCCTCGAGCCTGCGCAGCACGAACACGGTGCGGGTCCGCTCGGGCAGCGAGAGCAGCGCGGCGGTGACGGCGTTCAGGTCCTCCCTGCCGCTCAGCACCCGTTCGGGATCGAGTTCGTCGTCGCCCATGCGATCGCTGTCGAGCACGACGTGCAGGTCGCTCCGCCGCACCGCGCGGCGGCGCGCGCGATCGGCCAGCACGCTCGCCGCGGTGCGCAGGACATAGCCGCCGAGATGGCCGACCGACTCCTCGCTGTCGCGCGCCACGATCCGGGTGAAGACGTCCTGCACCAGGTCCTCTACCTCGTCATCGTCGCGGACACGGCGCCGGAAATAGCCGGTCAGCCAGCGGCGCACCGGCCCGGCTTCCCGGGCCAGCGTCTCGCGGCTGGTCTGATCCTGCGGCTTTCTCCCCATTCCGGAGCATTGTCTCACAATCACCTTAGGGTCGCCAATAGCCGCAGCTAATATCGCGCGGCGGCGAAGATCAACGGGCCAGCCCGAAACCCGATACCAAGGTCCAATCGGCACCATCGTCCAATAGCTCCGACCCAGCTCCCGGCCGACCTTGCCCGGGCCATCCCCAACCGGAGCATCTTCCATGACCGACAACGAGATCGTGAGCTCGAGCTTCTCCGCAATCGTCGACGCGCCGATCGAGAAGATCGACCTGCCGACCTGGGCCTTCACCCTGCCCGATGCCGAATATCAGGGCTGCTCGCCCGCCCATGTCGCCGCCGGCTTCACCACCGCGCCCGACGGCACCCGCATGTCGATCAATGTCGAGATCATCGGCGGCAGCCTGATGGTCCAGCATTATGTTGAGACGCTCGCCGAGAGGGATCACCTGATCCTGGAGTCGGTGTCGGACGTGTTCACGCCGAACGGCCGCACGACCATCCATGTCCATTGGGAGCTGAGCGTGAAGGCGATCGATAGCGGCCGCTGCGAGTTCACCAACCATGTCCGCTCGCGCGCGACCGATGCGATGCTCACCCTGCTCGACAAGCAAGGCATTCCGTTCGAGGTGTTCCGGGCGCAGCGCCAGCCCATGTCGATCGCCCATAACCAGGGCGAGACGCCGCTGTTCGCCGCCAGCATCGAGCGCTTTGCGCGCCGCGCCGCTTGAAGGGAGCAATCGCATGACTCCCGATTATCCTAAGGGCGCGACCGGGCTGCTGCTGGTCGATCCCTATAACGACTTTCTGTCCGAAGGCGGGAAGGTCTGGCCGCGCGTACAGGCGATTGCCGAAGCGAACGGCCTGATCGCCAACCTCAAGGCGATCGCCGATACGGTGCGCGGCGCTGGCATGCGGGTCTTCTACGCCCCGCATCGTCGGTGGGAGCCGGGCGATTACGAGGACTGGGCGCACCCCAATCCCACCCAGCGCGCGATCATGCACCGCCACAGCTTCGCCCGCGGCGAATGGGGTGGCGACTGGCACCCGGACTTCGTCCCTCAGCCCGGCGACGTCATCGCCAAGGAGCATTGGGCACAGAGCGGCTTCGCCAACACCGATCTCGACCAGCAGCTGCGCCAGCACGGCATAAGCCATGTCATCCTGATCGGGCTGCTCGCCAATACCTGCATCGAATCGACCGGCCGCTACGCGATGGAGATCGGCTATCACGTCACCCTGGTCCGCGACGCGACGGCGGCCTTCTCCGAGGAGATGATGCATGCCGCCCATGCGCTGAACGGGCCGACCTATGCCCATGCGATCCTCAGCACAGCAGAGTTGCTCGAAGCGCTGTCGCGGTAGCGGATCGAACGCCTTCCGATGAAAAAGCGCGCGGCGTAGGGGGACGTCGCGCGCTTCCGGTTCAGGCCGCGTCGACCATCACGATCTCGCTGTCCTCGATCGCAGTGACCTTCAGCACCTCGAGGTCGCTGATCGCCGCGCCGTCCCGGGCATTGACCCGGATGCCGTCGATCTCGATCGCGCCGCTGGCGGGCACGAGATAGGCCTTGCGGTCCGCGCCCAGGGCATATTCGGCGGTCTCGCCGGCCTTCAGCGTGGCGCCGACCACCCGCGCATCGGTGCGGATCGGCAGCGCGTCATTGTCGTTCTCGTATCCCGAAGCCAGCGTGACGAAATGGCCCGAGCGATCGCCCTTGGGGAAGGGCTTGGCGCCCCAGCTGGGCGCTTCGCCGTCGCGGGTCGGGACGATCCAGATCTGGAAGATCCGGGTGGTCACGTCCTCGAGGTTGTACTCCGAGTGGCGGATGCCGGTGCCGGCGCTCATCACCTGGACGTCGCCCGCTTCGGTGCGGCCCTTGTTGCCCAGATTGTCCTGGTGGGTGATCGCGCCTTCGCGGACATAGGTGATGATCTCCATGTCGCGGTGCGGGTGCGGCGGGAAGCCGGTCTGCGGTGCGATCGTGTCGTCGTTCCACACGCGGAGGTTGCCCCAGTGCATGCGGGCGGGATCGTGATAGCCGGCAAACGAGAAATGATGCTTGGCATCGAGCCAGCCATGGTTGGCGCCGCCGAGGCTGTCGAAGGGACGAAGTTCGATCATGGGGTGTCTCCTGTGGAGCGGCTCCGGCCGCCCTTGTGGAGACGGATTTAGGACTTGCCCACTTTCTGGATCAGAGGGATAAAATCTGCCGAAACGTTCCAGAAAGTTGAATAGTGAATACGCCGGGCACGCCGACCTATGACCAGCTGCGCATCTTCCTGACTATCGTCGATACCGGCAGCTTCGCGGGTGCCGGGCGCAAGCTCAACCGGGCGGTTTCGGTGATAAGCTATGGCATCGCCAATCTCGAGACGCAGCTGGGCATCACGCTGTTCGACCGCGAGGGCACGCGCAAGCCGCAGCTCACCGTCGCCGGCCGGGCGCTGCTCGCCGAGGCGCGGAGCATCTCGGACGGCATGGACGGGCTGCGCGCCAAGGTGAAGGGGCTGCTCGACGGGTTGGAGGCGGAGATCAGCCTGGCGGTGGACGTGATGCTGCCGGCCGAGCGGCTGGGCAAGGTGCTGCGCGCCTTTGTGCGCGAATATCCCACGGTGCAGCTGCGCCTGCATGTCGAGGCGCTGGGCGCGGTGACCGCGATGGTGCTCGATCAGGAAGCGGTGATCGGCATCTCGGGGCCACTCTCCTCGGGCGTCGAGGGGATCGAGAGCATGGTCGCGGGATCGGTGCCGATGGTCCCGGTGGCGGCGCCCGACCATCCGCTCGGCCGGATGGAGGCGATCCTGCCGGGCGCCGGGCGCGACTACACCCAGCTGGTGCTGACCGACCGCTCGCGCTTCACCGAGGGGCAGGATTTCTCGGTCGCCAGCCCCAAGACCTGGCGGCTCGCCGACCTCGGCGCGAAGCACGCGCTGCTGCGCGAGGGGATCGGCTGGGGCAACATGCCGCTGCCGATGATCGAGCCGGACCTGGTGGCGGGCACGCTGGTGCGGCTGGCGATGCCCGACCATGTCGGCGGCACCTATCGCTTCTCGGGCATCTGGCGGCGCGATACGCCGCCGGGGCCGGCAGCGTCCTGGCTGCTCGACCAGTTCGTGACGCTAGGCGCGCAGGACGCGGAGCTGGCGGGGATGGGGGACGTCTAAAATTTGGCTGTTCCGCGGCGAAAGCCGGGGTCCAGGGTTTCTCTGCCGTGTCGCTCTCTGCTCAGAACATCTCGTCCACGTCCTGGTTCACCCCGGCACGGCGCGCCAGGGCGACCTGCGCGAGCCGGTCCTCGGCATCGACGGAAACGAAGCGGCTGAGTTTTCGGTTGAGCGTCTCGGCGGTGAACGGCTTCAGCAGATAGTCGGTGGCGCCCGCGCTCTTGGCATTGAGCACTTCGCCGAAGTCGCGTTCGGCGGTGATCATCAGGAACGGTATCTTCGCCAGCGACGGATGCATGCGCACCGCGAGCAGAAGTTCGAAGCCGCTGATCGGCTCCATCCACCAGTCGGAGATGACGAGGTCGTAATGATGCCGCCGGAGCAGGCCCAGCGCCTCCGTGCCGTCGCTGGCCTGGTCGACATGCCCCACGCCGAAGTCGTGGATCATGCTCGCCACGATCCGGCGCATCATGCGCGAATCATCGACAACCAGAAAACGAGCGCAGCGCGTATCGAGCATCCAGGCCTCCAGCCGGAAGCAAGACCATGACGCGTCCTGTGCCACCATCCCGAGATTGCGCGTAGCGCATTTGCCCTTAGGCGGGCGTGATACTCCTACCCGCTTCGCAACCCCTTGGGCTTCCGCACCAGCCGCGGCTATGACGCTGCCCGACCCCTGACCTGGAGCCCCAATGCTCGAAATCTGCATCGACACGCTTGCCGGGATCGACGCCGCCATCGCCGGCGGTGCCGACCGGCTCGAACTCTGCGCCGCGCTGTCGGTCGGCGGGCTGACCCCGCCCCGCTCGCTGGTCGCGCGCGCAGCCGCTGCGCCGATCCCTGCCCATCTCCTCTCCCGCCCCCGCGACGGCGACTTCCGCTACAGCCCCGGCGAGGCTGCGCTGGTCGCCGACGACATTAGCCTGGCCGCCGAGGCGGGCCTTGCCGGCGTCGTGATCGGCGCGAGCGACGCGGCCGGAAAGCTCGATGCGGGCCTCCTCGCCGCCTGGGTCGCGCATGCCCGGGCCGAGGGCACCAAAGCCGGCCGGCCGCTGTCGCTCACCCTCCACCGCGCCTTCGATCTCTGCCCCGATCCGCTGGAGGCCCTGGACACCGCGATCGCGCTCGGCTTCGACCGGATCCTCACCTCGGGCGGCCAGCCCCGCGCCGCCGACGCGCTCGACATGCTCGCCGCGCTGGTCCGCCGGGCCGAGGGCCGCATCCTGATCCTCGCCGGCAGCGGCATCGATGCCGCCAACCTGCCCGCGATCCTCGCCACCGGCGTGCCCGAGGTCCATGCCTCGTGCCGCAGCCCTTCCGGCACCCCCGGCGAGGCCGAGCAGCGCTTCGGCTTCCAGACCGGCCCGAGCCTCCAGACCGACCCCGCAAAAGTATCCACAATGCGGCGCATTCTCGACGAGCATAGAACCTTGAACAGTACCAATATATGACTTATTCCCGTCCGCTTCGATAGTAACACAGGGTGTACAGATGGGGGCTGACGAGCAGCAGGCGGGGGTGACCGCCACGCTCATGGAGACCGAGGCGGCCGAGGCCGCGGAGGCGGTGCGCCGTCTGGTCGATGCGAACGAGCCTGCCCTCACGGCGCTGGCGACGCGGCTCCGCGCCAACCCGCCCGCGCGCATCGTCACCTGCGCCCGCGGCTCGTCGGACCATGCCGCGAGCTATGGCAAATACCTGATCGAGACCTTCATCGGCATCCCCGTCGCCTCCGCCGCCCCGTCGGTGGCGTCGGTGTTCGCCGCGCCGGTCGCCCCCGGCTCGGCGCTGTGCATCGCCATCTCGCAGAGCGGCCGCAGCCCCGACCTGCTCGCCACCGTCCGCGCGCACCAGGAAGCCGGCGCGCATGTCGTCGCCTTCGTCAATGACGAGAGCTCGCCGCTCGCGCTGCTCGCCGACACGCTGATCGGCCTCAAGGCCGGCCCCGAGCGCTCGGTCGCCGCGACCAAATCCTATATCACCGCGCTCGCCGCCTTTGTCGCGCTGGTCGCCGAATGGGCGCGCGACGATGCCCTCGCCGCCGCCCTCACCCGCCTGCCCGAGCAGCTCGAGGCCGCACGCACGCTCGACTGGAGCGACGCCGTCACCGCGCTGCGCGACGCGACCAATCTGTTCGTGATCGGCCGCGGCTACAGCTTCGGCATCGCCCAGGAGGCCGCGCTCAAGTTCAAGGAGACCTGCGGGCTCCATGCCGAGGCGTTCAGCGCCGCCGAGGTCCGCCACGGCCCGATGGCGATCGTCGGGGAAGGCTTCCCGGTGCTCGCCTTCGCCACCTCGGATCCCGCCGGCGACAGCGTCCGCGAGGCCGCGGCCGAGTTCGCCGAGCGCGGTGCCCGGCTCTGCGTTGCCGATGCCAAGGGCGGCGGCAGCCTGCCCGCCCTCCCCGACCATCCCGCGATCGAGCCGATCCTGATGGTCCAGAGCTTCTACCACATGGCCAATGCGCTCTCGCTCGCGCGCGGCCACGATCCCGATCGCCCGCTCTACCTCAAGAAGGTGACCGAGACGCGATGACTGCCCACGCCTTTACCAACGGGCATATCGTCACGCCCGGCGGCGTGCTGGACCAGGCGACCATCCAGGTCGCCCAGGGCCGCATCGCCGCGATCCTTCCCGATGCGCAGGCGGACGAGACCATCGACCTCGACGGCGGCTGGCTTGTCCCCGGCTTCATCGACACCCAGGTCAATGGCGGCGCCGGCGTGCTGTTCAACGATGCGCCCGATGTCGAAGGCATCGCGGCGATCGGCCGCGCGCATGCCCGCTACGGCACCACCGGCTTCCTGCCGACCCTGATCAGCGACGTGCCCGAGGTGATCGCCCGCGCGCTCGATGCCGCCGAGGCCGCGATCGCGGCCGGCGTGCCGGGCTGCATCGGCGTCCATATCGAAGGCCCGATCATCAGCGTCACCCGCAAGGGCATCCATGACGCCGACAAGTTCCGCCTGCTCGACGCGGACCTGCTCGAACTGCTCACCCGCCCGCGCCGCGGCAAGGTGATGCTTACCCTCGCCCCCGAGATGGTCTCGCTCGAGGACATCCGCCGGCTCCACGATGCCGGCGTGATCCTCAGCATCGGCCACAGCGATGCAAGCTATGACGTCGTCAAGGCCGCGATCGCCGCGGGCATGACCGGGGTCACGCATTTGTTCAACGCCATGTCCCCCCTGCTCCACCGCGCGCCCGGCGTGGTCGGCGCGGCGCTGGAGGACCAGAGCATCTATTGCGGCCTGATCCTTGACGGTTTCCACGTCCATGACGCCCCGGTCCGCATCGCGATGCGCGCCCGGCCGCACGATCGCTTCATGCTCGTCACCGATGCGATGCCCTGCGTCGGTGCCGAGGTCGCCGAGTTCGACCTGCATGGCCGCCGCATCCTCGTCGATGGCGGGCGCTGCCTGGGCGAGGACGGCACGCTGGCCGGCTCGGCGCTCGACATGGCCGGCGCCTTCCGCAACGCGGTCAACCGGATCGGCCTGTCGCATGCCGACGCCGCCATCATGGCCGCGACCAGCCCCGCCGCCTTTCTGGGCCTCAGCGACGAGCGCGGCGCGCTCGCGCCCGGCCTCGTCGCCGACTGGGTCCAGCTGACCCGCGATCTGGAGCCCGCCGGCACCTGGATCGCCGGCACCCGCATCGCCTGACTCTCGGGAGACACGCCCTGCCCACGCAATCGCTGCCGCCGCCGCTCGATGACACGCCCGGGGGGCGGATCCTTCTCGCGTCCCCGCTCGCCGGCTGGCTCTCCGGTCTAGACGAGGTTCCGGACCCCGTCTTCGCCCAGCGCATGCTGGGAGACGGTATCGCGATAGACCCAACCGGCGATTGCCTGCACGCGCCGTGCGACGGCGAAGTGGCCGTGCTCCAGCCGAGCGGCCATGCGATCACCATCCGTGCCGCCGACGGCGTCGAGATCCTGATGCATGTCGGCCTCGATACGGTGGCGCTGAAGGGCGAAGGCTTCACCCCCTGCGTGGCGGTCGGCGACCGCGTCGCCGCGGGCGATCCGCTGATCCGCTTCGATCTCGACACGATCGTCTGCGCCGCCCCCTCGGCGGTCACCCCGGTGCTGCTGCTCGAGACGCCCGGCCACACGCTGGTCCGTACCCGTGCCGACGGCCCGGTCCAGGTCGGCGACGCGATCCTCGCGCTCGAACCCCGCCTCGCCGCCGCGGCGACCACCACCACGCCGCTCACCGGCGAGACCGTAGAGCGCGTCGTCACCGTGCCGCTCGTCCACGGCATCCATGCCCGTCCCGCCGCGCACATCCGCGACCTGCTCGCCGGCCTCACCGCCGACGTCACCCTCAGCAAGCAGGACCGTACCGCCAGCGCACGCAGCCCGGTCGGCCTGCTGACGCTCGCCATCGCGTTCGGCGACGAGGTCCGTATCGCCGCCACCGGCCCCGATGCCGAACAGGCCGCTACCGCGCTCGCCGCGCTGATCGAGAGCGGCATGGGCGAGAAGGGCCACGCCGCCGCCCCCAAGCCCGCAGCCCCCATCGCCGCCGCGCCGCAGATCACCGCCCTCCCCGCCGACGGCAAGCTCAACGGCGTCACCGCCGCCCCAGGACTCGCGGTCGGCCAGGCCCGCCGCTTCCGCCTGCCCGAAGTGCAGGTCGACACGGCCAGCAAGGGCGCGGCCGAGGAACAGGCCCAGCTCGACGCCGCCCGCGCCGCCCTCGCCGCCCGGCTCGACGGCGAGATCGGGCATGCGCACGGCGCCCAGCGCGCCATCGCCGAGGCGCACCGCGCGATGCTCGACGATGACGGCATCCTCGCCGACGCCGCCGAAGCCATCCGGAACGGCGCCAGCGCCGGCCAGGCCTGGCGCGCCGCGATCGCGCCCCAGGCCGAGGCGCTCACCGCCTCGGGCGACGCCCGCCTCGCCGAGCGCGCCGACGATCTGCGCGACCTCGAACGCCGCGTCCTGCTGGTCCTTGCCGGTACCGACGAAGCGCCGCTCGCCTTCCCGCCGAACACCATCCTGCTCGCCGAGGATCTGCTCCCGTCGCAGGTGACGGCGCTCGATCCCGATCAGGTCATCGGCCTCTGCGTCGAGCGCGGCGGCCCGACTTCGCACGCCGCGATCCTCGCCGCCGGCCTCGGCTTGCCGATGCTCGTCTCGCTCGGCCCGGTGCTGCGCCAGATCGGCGAGGAAACCCCGCTGATCCTCGATGCCGGCCTCGCCAGGCTCCATGTCGCGCCGGACGCAGCCGCGCTCGCCGAAGCGCATCTGGCCGTCGCCGATCGCGCCGAGCGCCGCGCCGCCGCGCTCGCCGCCGCGGTCCGGCCCTGCCACATGGCCGACGGCACCCGCATCGAAGTCTTCGCCAATCTCGGCTCGCGCGCCGATGCCGAGCTGGCCATCGCCAATGGCGCCGAGGGCTCGGGCCTGCTGCGCACCGAATTCCTGTTCCTCGATCGCGACACCGCGCCGAGCGTCGACGAGCAGGCCGCGGACTATCAGGCGATCGCCGACACGCTCGCCGGCCGCCCGCTGATCGTCCGCCTGCTCGATATCGGCGGCGACAAGCCCGCCTCCTATCTGCCGATCCCGGCCGAGGAGAATCCGGCGCTGGGCCTGCGCGGCATCCGCGTCGGCCTCGCCCATCCGCAGCTGCTCGAGGACCAGATCCGCGCGATCCTGCGCGTCCAGCCGGTCGGCCAGTGCCGCATCATGGTGCCGATGATCGCCGGGATCGACGAGCTGCGCCGCGTCCGGGACATGCTCGACAAGGTCCGCGCCGATCTCGGCATCACAGAAGCGGTCGAGCTCGGCGTGATGGTCGAGACGCCCGCAGCCGCGGTGACCGCCGACCTGCTCGCCGCCGAAGCCGATTTCCTCTCGGTCGGCACCAACGACCTCACCCAATATGCCCTGGCGATGGACCGCGGCAACGCCAGCGTGGCGAGTGCGATCGACGGGCTCCACCCCGCCGTGCTGCGCCTGATCGCCGATACCTGCCGGGGTGCTGCCAGCAAGGGCCGCTGGACCGGTGTGTGCGGCGGCCTTGCCTCCGATCCGCTCGCCGTGCCGATCCTGATCGGCCTGGGCGTGACCGAGCTGTCCTCCACCGCTGCTATGGTTCCCGAGATCAAGGCTCTGGTCTCCGGTCTCACCCTCGACGCCGTCCGTGCCCATGCCCAGGCAGCGCTCGCCTGCGCGACCGCCGCCGATGTCCGCGCTCTTGCCCGGGAGTTCACCGCATGAAGTCGATCCTGGAACTGCTCCAGCCGCTGGGCCGGGCGCTGATGCTGCCGATCGCAGTGCTGCCGGTCGCCGGCCTGCTGCTCCGCCTCGGCCAGCCCGACCTGCTCGATATCGCCTTCATCAGCGCCGCGGGCGACGCGCTCTTCTCGCATCTCGGCCTGCTCTTCGCGATCGGCGTCGCCACCGGCTATGCCAGGGACGGCAACGGCGCCGCGCCGCTTGCCGGCATCACCTGCTTCCTCGTCGCGACCGAGTCCGCCAAGGTGCTGCTCACCGTGCCCGCGGACGTCACCGCCGGCATGGAAGGCCCGCTGCTCGAGCTGACCACCGCCGCCTGGAAGGCCAAGGCGATCGCCCGGCTCGACGTGCCGATCGGCATCCTCTCCGGCCTGATCGGCGGCATCTTCTACAACCGCTTCTCGACGATCAAGCTTCCGGAATATCTCGCCTTTTTCGGCGGGCGCCGCTTCGTGCCGATCGTCAGCGGCTTCGCCGGCGTGCTCATCGCCGGCCTGATCGGCCTGTGCTTCGCCCAGCTGAGCGCCGGGATCGACGGGCTCGGCCATGGCATCACCGGCGCGGGCGAGATCGGCCTGTTCCTGTTCGGCCTGATCAACCGGCTGCTGCTCGTCACCGGCCTCCATCACATCTTCAACAACGTCTTCTGGTTCGTCCAGGGCGACTATCACGGCGCCAATGGCGACCTGCGCCGCTTCTTCGCCGGCGATCCCAGCGCGGGCGCGTTCATGGCCGGCTTCTTCCCGGTGATGATGTTCGGCCTGCCCGCCGCCTGCCTCGCCATATACCGCGCCGCGCGGCCCGAGCGCCGCAAGGCGGTGGGCGGCATGCTCTTCAGCCTCGCCCTCACCTCGGCACTGACCGGCGTGACCGAGCCGATCGAGTTCAGCTTCATGTTCCTCGCACCCGCGCTGTTCGCGGTGCATGCGGTGCTCACCGGCATCGCGATGGTGGTGATGGACCTGCTCGGGGTGAAGCTCGGCTTCGGCTTCTCGGCAGGCCTGTTCGACTATGTGCTGAACTTCGGCAAGGCGACGCGGCCGCTGCTGCTGATCCCGGTCGGCATCGTCTATTTCGGGCTCTATTACGGCATCTTCTCCTTCGTCATCCGCCGCTTCAATCTTCAGACGCCCGGCCGCGAGCCCGAGGCGGCGGTGCCGGCATCCGCGGCCGCCATCGCCGGCGAGCGCGGCCCTGCCTTCGCCCGTGCGCTCGGCGGCGCGGCGAACATCACCAGCGTCGATGCCTGCACCACCCGCCTGCGCCTGATGGTCAAGGACCAGGCCCAGGTCGACGAGCCCATGCTCAAGGCGCTCGGCGCCCGCGGCGTGATCCGCCCCTCGGCCAACGCGCTCCAGGTCGTGCTCGGCCCGATCGCGGACTCGGTCGCGGTCGAGATCCGCGACGCGCTGGCGCTGGGCGGCACCGCCCTCGCCCCGGCGCCGGTGGCGGCACCCGCCGGTCAGGCGACGCTCACTCCGGCCGCGCTGGCCGCGCTGGGCGGCGCCGACAATGTCCTCGGCGCCCGCCTCCTCGGCAACCGCCTCCGCGTCGAACTGTGCGAGCCTGCCAAGGCGGCAGAGCCGGCGCTGGTGGCGCTCGGCGTCCGCACCGTCGCCCATCCCTCGGAGGGCGTGGTCCACCTGCTCCTCGCCTCGAATGGCGCCGAGGGTCTGCTCACGGCGGCTTAAATCCCCTTCAGTTCCCCGTCGAAAGCCGGGGCCCAGGGTTTCTCTGCCGCTACCTCAGCCAGGCAGCACCTATTGCAAAATAGGATTCCGCCTGCTCGGCTCCCGCAGCCGCGTCACAAACCCGGCCGCTCTTTGACCCCGTAGGAAAGATAGGATCACCCCCTCGCAAACATGTTGCGAGATGCGCCGCATTCCCGGGAAAACAGGGAAAATAGCCGCCGCGAAAACCCGCTCCTGGCATGAACTTAGTGAACTTTGCCGAGTCGCCCCGGCGCGCACGATAGGAAAGCGCGCAGCAACACGCACAGTGCACGACCTTAGCAATGTTTGCCGCCTCAGCGCGGCGTGATCGCCACCGTGCCGAGCAGCCCCGAAGCCGCGCCGGGCGCGGCCTCGACCAGCAGCACCACCGCCCGCGGCCCCTTCCCCGCCGGCAGCGCCGCGCTGAGCGGCCCCGGCGCAGCGCCGGCCTTGGTCGCCCGCAGCGTGCCGTCGACCCAAAGCTCGGCCTTGCCGCCGATCGCCTCGAAGGCGATCACGCCGCCCTCGGCCGCCACCCGCTTCCACGGCGTCGCCCGGGTGCGATAGACCCGCCAGCCCGGCTGCGCCTCGGCCGGCGTCGGCACCCCGCTGCGGACAAAGTCCCAGCTGTTGTTGTCGCCATCCGCCGGCGCCAAGGTCGGGGCGGGCTTCTCCGCCAGCACCGGCGAGCGCCGCCATTCGCGCAGGTCCAGAACCTGCGGCACCACCGCCACCTGCGGGCGCGGCGCCACCTCGGCCCGGGCGATGGTCAGCACCGCCGGCGCCAGCCCCTCGGCCTGCGCCCGCACGGTGATCCGCCCGCGGCCCGTGTCGGCGCGGACCAGCAGCTGCGCCAGCCCGTTAAACAGCGAGCGCGATCCCGCGCCCGGCGCGACCTGCTCGGGCTCGTGGCTGTTCGGGTCGCCATTGCCGACACCCAGGATCACCGCGCCCTCGACGGTGAAGCGCGTCATCAGGTTCGCGGACGGCACGTGCCGTCCCTTGGCGTCGACCGCGTCGATGGTAATCGCCTGGCATTCCTCGTCGTCGCCGGCCATCACGCCGCGCGCCGGGGTCAGCCGCAGCGCGACCGGCGCCCCCGCCGTCTCGTGCACGGCCCGGGCGACGACCTTGCCGCCGCGCATCGCCAGCGCCTCGATCCGGCCCGGCGCATAGGGCACGGTCCACTCATTGCCCATGATGCGATCGACCTTCTGAACGCCGAGCTCGCGCCCGTTCAACCGCAGCGCCACCGTCTCGGCATTGCAGCTGACGAAGACCTTGATCGGCTCGCCCTCACGACCCGGCCAGGTCCAGTGCGGCGCGATCGCCACCACGTCCTTGTCGTCGGTCCAGTGTGCCCGGTGGATGTCGAACGCGGTCTTGGGGAAGCCGCACAGGTCGAGGATGCCGAAGAAGCTGGCGATGGTCGGCCAGGCATAGGGCGTCGGCTCGCCATGATAGTCGAACCCGGTCCACACGAACCCGCCCGCGACGAAGGGCCGTTCGGCGATGTTCTTCCAGGTGTCCCGGTGCGTCGCCCCCCAGCTCGTCGCCTCGGTATCGTAGGAGGTGAGGACGTGCTTCGCCGGATCGCTGGCAAAGGCGCCGCGCGTCTCATAGGCGCTGGTGTCCTCCGAGCTGGTGATCGGCTGGTTCGGATGCAGCTTGTGGTATTTGTCGTAATCGGCCTGGTAATAGTTGAAGCCCATCACGTCGAACTCGCCCGCAACGCTGACCGCGTTGTAGAACGAGCCGTTCATCGCCCCGGTCACCGGACGGCTGTCGTCGAGCTTTTTCACCGCCGCGATCATCCGCCGGACCATCTCGACACCGGCGCCGGTGCCCTGCATCGGCTCCTCGTTGAACACCGACCACAGGATCACGCTCGGATGGTTGCGGTCGCGGCGGACCAGCCATTCGAGCTGCGCCATGTAGTCGGGCGCCGGATTGAACAGCCGGTTCTCGTCCATGACGAGGAAGCCCATCCGGTCGCACCAGTCGAGCAGCTCGGCGGTCGGCGCGTTGTGCGACATGCGGATCGCGTTGCAGCCCATCTCCTTCAGCCGCTCGAGCCGCCAACGGTGCAGCGAATCCGGCACCGCCACGCCGACCCCGGCATGGTCCTGGTGCAGGCACACGCCCTTCAGCTTGACGGCACGATCGTTGACGAACAGCCCCTGATCGGCATCGAAGCGGATGGTGCGGAAGCCGATCGCGGTGCGCCGCTCGTCGATCGCCGCGCCGTCCTCCAGCACCCGGGTGCGCACCGTGTAGAGCGTCGGTTCCTCGACCGACCAAAGCCGCGGCGACCCGGCATCGAGCCGCAGCACACCATCCGCGCTGTCGAGCACCGGCACGGACACCAGCGTCTCGCCCCGCGCGACTTCGCGCCCCTCGGGATCGAGCAGCACCGCCTCGACCGTCACCGCCGCCGCGATGCGCGCGACATTGTGCAGCGTCGCGGTCACCGGCACCTGCCAGCGCCCATCGACCTTGCGCGGATCGCAGTGCACCCCGTCGCTGACGATCGCCACCGGCGCGCGCCGCACCAGCCAGGCATGGCGATAGAGCCCCGCGCCTTCGTACCACCAGCCTTCCTTGGCATCGGCATCGACGCGGATCGCGATCACATTGGTCTCGTCGCCGAAGCGGGCGAACGGCGTCAGGTCGACATGGACGCTGTTATAGGCCGACCAGTTGTGCGCGACGGTGCTGCCGTTGATCCAGATCGTCGCGTTGGTGGCGATGCCGTCGAAGTGCAGCTCGAGCGTCTTGCCCTGGTCCGCCGGGTCGAGCCGCAGCGTGCGGCGGTACCAGCCGATCCCGCGCGGACGATAGCCCTGCGAGACATTGGCGGTCTCGACGAAAGGCTGGGCCGCCGCCCAGTCGTGCGGCAGCCGCACCTCGCGCCAGTCGCTGTCGTCATAGGCGATCGCCGCCGCGCCGAGCGCGTTGCCCGCCTTGACGCTCAGATAGGTCTCGTGATGCCCCTGCGGCTCCGGCGTAGGGATATCGCCCTCGTGGAAGCGCCAGCCGAGCTCGAGCAGCGTGCGCGAGGGATCGCCCTCGGACAGCCTCGGCGCCAGCGTGGCGAGCGGGCGGGGCATCGGGAAGCCGTCGCCGTCGCCCGCGTCCTTCGCACTCGCCTCCGCCGTGCCGATCGGCGCCGCCAACAGCGCGCCGACGCCGACGCTCCCCCGTAGGAGTTGACGACGATCCATGGCGAAACTCCGACTGGGGCCGCGGTACGATGCGGCCCGATGGCAATTGGAAGAAAGGGTCAGATGTCGCTCAGCTCGGCGACGAAGTCATAGGCGTCGCCCCGATAATAGGAGCGCGTGACCTCGGCGGGCCGGCCGTCGCGCAGAAAGGCGCGGCGCTCGATCAGCAGCCCGGCATGGCCGGGATCGACACCCAGCATCTTGGCATGCTCGGTACCGAAGGGCACAGCGCGCAGCCGCTGGAGCGCGCGCACCGGGCGATTGCCGACCTTGTCGAGCGCGCCATAGAGCGAGTCCTCGACCGCATCGACCGAGGCCAGGCAATAGCCGGCGATGGTCGAGAATTCGAGCGCCATCGGCTCGTCATCGGCATAGCGGATGCGTGCGAAGCGGAGCACTGGCGCGCCCGGCGACAGCCCCAGCATCATCGCTTCCTCAGGATTGACCTGGCCCGGCGCGCGCGAGATCCAGCTGCTGCTCGCCTTGCGGCCGCGCGCCGCCATGTCCTCGGTGAAGGAGGAGAGCTTGGAGAAGCTCTTCTCGACGCGCCCGGCGACGAAGGTGCCCGCGCCGCGGCGGCGGGTGAGCAGCCCTTCCTCGACCAGCCCGCCAATCGCCTTGCGCACGGTGATGCGCGACACGTCATATTCGGCCGCCAGGTCGCGCTCGGGCGGGATCGCGTCCCCCTGTCCGAGCACGTTCGAGCCGATCCCGTCGCGAATGAGCTGCTGCAGCTGGAGGTAGAGCGGGGACGGATTGTCCTCGCGAAAACGTCCTAACTGGTCCGAAAATCCCATCAATCCTCCCCGGGCGTGCCCCCTGCGCACTCCGTTGGCCACGAAGCTAATGCACCAGCCCTGCCGCGGCAACGGCATGCGGTGGATTTATATTGGTAGCTCTTATAATATCAATATTTCGCACGCTTGTCCGCCTGCGCAACGCCCTTGCGGGGCAAAGCTGGGGCACGACCCTATTGTGCCACAGGACTTATATTGGTTACACCGCCCGCTCAGCCAAATGTCATGAGCGGGAGGAATGCATGGGCAAATCTGGGGTTCGGCAGGCACGACATCTGGCCTGGGCAATGCTGCTGGCGAGCCCGGCCTCGTTCGCCCAGCAACTTCCGGTCACGCCCCTCCCCGCATCGGTCACGCCCGGTGCCGGCGGCTATATGGTGCGCGACGGTGCACCGATCGGCTTTCCGGAAGGCGATGCCGGCGCGGCCGCCGCCGCACGCCTTCTCGCCGCGCATGTGAAGGTCGAGCGCGGCATCACGCTCGCCCCCGGATCGAGCCCGGCTGCGATCCAACTGGTTCGCGACGCCTCGGTGACCGGCGACGAAGCCTATCGCCTGACCGTAGATGCCAAGGGAATCCGTATCGCCGCCTCCGGCAACCGCGGCCTGCTCTACGGCGCGATGACGCTCTCCCAGCTGCTCAGCCCGGACCGTGCCCATGGCAAGCCGGTCAAGGTGCCCGCCGTGGCGATCGAGGACGCGCCGCGCTTCGGCTGGCGCGGGCTGATGCTCGACGTATCGCGCAACTTCCAGCCGATCGAGCAGGTCCAGGCGATCATCGACCAGATGGCGTCGGTGAAGCTCAATACGCTGCACCTGCACCTCACCGACGACCAGGGCTGGCGCTTCGAGGTCAAGGCCTATCCCAGGCTCACCGAAGTCGGCGCCTGGCGCACCGGTCCCTCGTCCGGCGGCGCGCCCGGGCCGCGGGTCGGCGGTTTCTACACCCAGGCACAGCTCAAGGCGCTCGTCGCCTATGCCACCGAGCGCGGCGTGACGATCGTCCCCGAGATCGACCTGCCGGGCCATGCCCAGGCGCTGGTCGCCGCCTATCCCGAGCTGGGCATCCTCGGCGACACGCCGGCGGTTTCCAACCAATGGGGCATCAACCCCTATCTGTTCAATCCGGGCCCGAAGGGCGTGGCGTTCGTCAAGCAGCTACTCGACGAGCTGATGGACGTGTTCCCCGGCACCTATATCCATCTCGGCGGCGACGAGGCGATCAAGGACCAGTGGCAGCGCTCGCCCGAGGTGCAGGCGCAGATCAAGGCGCTCGGGCTGCGCGACGAGAACCATCTCCAGAGCTGGCTGATCGAGCAGTTCGCCACCTATCTGGGCAGCAAGGGCCGCCGGTTGATCGGCTGGGACGAGATCCTCGAGGGCGGCCTGCCCGCTTCCGCCTCGGTGATGTCGTGGCGCGGGGAGAAAGGCGCCGTCGAGGCCGCCAACCAGAACCACGACGTGGTGCTGAGCCCCGATCCGGTCCTCTATCTCAACCGCCTGCAGAGCAACCATGCCGACGAGCCGCCGGGTCAGTTCCCGGTCCAGACGCTCGCCAAGGTCTATGCCTATGACCCGGTGCCCGCCGGCATCGACGCAGAGAAGGCCAAACATGTGCTCGGCGCGCAGGGCAATGCGTGGAGCGAATATATCGTCACGCCCGGCCAGCTGCAGCATGTGCTGTTCCCGCGCGCCGCGGCGATCGCCGAGATCACCTGGTCGGCTAAGGACAAGCGCGATTTTGCCGGCTTCCTCGATCGGGTCGGGCCGCAGCTGGAACGCTGGCGCCGCTCCGGCATGGAAGTCGCCGACGGCGCCTTCGCGGTCGAGTTCACCTTGGCGGGCACCCGCGGCGAAGCATTGCGGACGAACAAGGCGAGCGTCGCGCTGGCGACCCAGGCGCCCTATGGCACGATCCGCTACACCCTCGACGGCAAGGTGCCGACCGCCAAGTCGCCGGCCTATAAGGGGCCGCTGACGCTTGCCCCCGGCGCGACGATCCGTGCGGCGGCGTTCGACAAGGCCGGCAACGCCACCGCCGCGCCGCGTGCCTATGACAGCAGCCGCGCCGCGCTGCTCACCCGCACCGCCTCGGACCTCACCGGCTGCGCCGGCCGCAAACCTTGGCTGCGCGTGCCGCTGACGGCCGAGGCGACAGCAAATGCGCCGGCGTTCAACGTCAACCCGTTCGACACCTGCTACAGCTACCCCGCCGCCCCGCTCGACGTGGCGAAGGGCTTCACCGTCGAAGTCGCGCGGCTGCCCCGGCTCTGGGCCCTGGCGCATGAATATAGCTCGCAGATCGGCCAGTTCGCGGTGAGCCGATATGGCGAGCTGGTGATCAGCGCGCGCTGCAATGCCACGGACAAGACAGTCAAGCCGGTGGTGGTGGCGACCTTCCCGCTGCCCGATCCCGCGACGGCGCCGACCCGCTTCAGCTTCTCGGGGGCTTTGCCGGCAATGCCAGGAGATGAGGATCTTTGCTTCCAGTTCACCTCGCCGTTGAGCGATCCCTTCTACGCGGTCGAGCGCGTGACGCTGCGCGAGGAGGCCGGCAAGTGAAGATCCGTGTAAAGATGCGTACCCTTGCCCTGCTGCCTCTGCTCCTCGCCGGCACCGCCGCCTGGGCGGGCCCGCGCGACGCCGTCTCGCTCGACGGTGCGTGGGAAGTCCGGATCGATCCCGCCGATGCCGAAGCGGCGAAGACGCACCCCAGGGAAGCGAGCTGGTTCGCCGCGCGCGTGCCCGGCAGCGTCCAGCAGGACCTGATCGCCTCGGGCCGCGCGCCCGATCCGTTCAAGGGGATCAACCAGGCGCCGATCCAATGGGCCGGCCTCACCAACTGGCAGTTCCGCAAGGTGATCGAAGTCACCCCGGAAATGCTCAAGCGCGATCATCTCGACCTGGTGTTCGACGGTCTCGACACCTTCGCCACCGTCTCGCTCAACGGGCAGAAGCTGCTCACCACCGCCAACGCGCATCGCCGCTGGCGTATCGACGCCAAGTCTGCGCTCAGGCTCGGCCGCAACGAGCTGGTCATCGCGATCGCCTCGCCGATCCGCACGCTCCAGCCGATGGTGCTCGCCCAGGCCAATCCGCTGCCCGGCGAATATGATTCCGAGTTTGGCGACGAGCCCAAGGGCAAGCAGACCTCCCCCTACATCCGCAAGCCGAAATACCAGTATAGCTGGGACTGGGGTCCCCGCCTGGTCAATATCGGCATCTGGCGCCCTGCCCGGCTCGAGGCCTGGGACAATGCCCGGATCGACAATATGCGCGTCGACCAGGAAGCGCTGAACGATGCCGAGGCGCGGCTGGTCGCGCGCTATCGCATCGTGGCCGGCGCCAGCACCCGGCTCACGCTGCGTACCACCCTCACCGGCCCGGACGGCAAGACGCAGACGGTGTCGCGCAGCTTCGCCGTGGCGCCCGGCGTCAACGAAGTCAGCGTGCCGCTCACCGTCGCCTCCCCGCGTCGCTGGTGGCCGGTCGGCTATGGCGCACAGCCGATGTACGATGTCTCCGGCCAGCTCTCCGATCGCGACGGCAAGGCCGACAGCGTGACCCGCAAGACCGGCCTGCGCACCGTCGAGCTGATCCGCAAGGACGGCAGCTTCGGCTTCATGGTCAATGGCGTGCCTATCTTCGCCAAGGGCGCCAACCTGATCCCGTTCGACAATTTCCCCAGCCGCGTGCCCCGCGCGCAGATGCTGCACGTCCTGCAGAGCGCGCGGGATACCAACATGAACATGATCCGCGTCTGGGGCGGCGGCTATTATCTCGACGACGGTTTCTACGAGATCGCCGACGAGCTGGGGCTGATGATCTGGCAGGACTTCATGTTCGGCGGCTCGATCACGCCCCCCGATGCCGAGTTCCGCGACAATGTCCGCGTCGAGGCCGAGGATCAGGTCGAGCGGCTCCAGCCGCACCCCTCGGTGATCGCCTGGTCGGGCGGCAACGAGATCCTGGCCGGCTGGGATAACTGGTCCGATCGCAAGGCGTTCAAGAAGCGCGTCGGCGCCGACGAGCAGGAGCGGATCGGCGTGGGCATGGCGGTGCTGTTCGATCGCGTGCTGCGCGACGCCGTGATCACCCGCTCGCCCGGCACGCCCTATTGGAACAACTCGCCCGCCACGGACTATGAAGCGCCGACCGACACCGACAAGGATGGCGACCGCCATTTCTGGGACGTCTGGTCGGGCTCCAAGCCGGTCGAGCGCTATCTCGACAGCTGCCCGCGCTTCATGTCCGAATATGGCTTCCAGGCGATGCCGGACCTGTCCACGATCCGCGACTTCGCGGGCGACGGGCCGCTCGCGATCGACAGCCCGGTGCTCAAGGCGCACCAGCGCTTCCTCGCTGGCGAAGGCAATGCCCGGCTGCAGCTCTATCTCGACCAGCGGCTGCGCCCGGCAAAAGACTTTGCCGACCTGGTCTATCTGACCCAGGTCAACCAGGCCCAGGCGATCGACATGGCCGCGCGCCATCACCGTGCCTGCCGCCCGGTGACGATGGGCTCGCTCTACTGGCAGCTCAACGATACCTGGCCCGCCATCTCCTGGGCCAGCATCTCCTATGACGGCCAGTGGAAGCTGCTCCAGTACGCCGCCAGGCGCTTCTTCGCGCCCCAGGCGATCGTCACCGAACACAAGGACGGCGCCACCCGCGTCGCGCTGGTCTCCGACTCGACCAGGCCCATCGCCGCGGAATGGCGCATCCGTGCCTTCGACATGGCGGGCAAACCGCTCGGCGAGAAGGGCGGCAAGGTCACCCTCGCCCCGCTCGGCGCGCAGGAAGCCGCGAGCATCGCCGATGCCGACCTGTTCGCCGGTGCCGCGCCCTCGGCCAGCTATGCCGTAGCCGAGCTGCTGGTCGACGGCCGCAGCGTCTCGCGTACGATCGTCGAGCGCGCGCTGCCCAAGGACATGGCCTATCCCGCCCCCGGTCTGACGGCGAAGTGGGACGGCAGGCGCGTGACGATCACCGCCACCGCGCTCGCCCGCGCGGTCATGCTCGATTTCGGCGCCGCTGCGGCACAGCCAGCCGATGACGGCTTCGATCTTCTTCCCGGCGAAAGCGTCACGGTCGAGGTTCGTTCCGATTCCTCGGCCCAGACGCTGCAGAACGCCCTGACCTTGCGTACCCTAGGACCCCAGTAAATGATCCCGTTCCTGCTTCTCGCCGCCGCCGACCCAGACCCCGATGCGGTCGCCCGCGCGATCGCGACCATGACGGTCGAGGAAAAGGCCGCGCAGCTCCAGAGCACCGCGCCGGCCGACGTCCAGGCGGAAATCCCGGCCTATGACTGGTGGAACGAAGGCCTGCACGGCCTGGCCCGCAACGGCTATGCGACCGTCTTCCCCCAGGCGATCGGCCTGGCCGCGACCTGGGACGTCACGCTGATGAACCAGGTCGGCGACGTAGTCGCGACCGAGGCGCGCGCCAAGTTCAACGCCCGCCCGATCGGCGCCGACCGCCGCATCTATGAGGGGCTGACCATCTGGTCGCCCAACATCAACATCTTCCGCGATCCGCGCTGGGGCCGCGGCCAGGAAACCTATGGCGAGGATCCGTACCTCACCGGTCATCTCGGCGTCGCCTTCATCACGGGGCTACAGGGTCCGGACCCCAGATATCCCAAGGTGATCGCCACCCCGAAGCATTTCGCGGTGCATAGCGGCCCCGAAGCCGGGCGCGACGGCTTCGATGTCGACCCGAGCCCGCAGGACCTGGAATCGACCTATCTCCCCGCCTTCCGCCTCGCAGTGACCGAGGGCAAGGCGCGCTCGTTGATGTGCGCGTATAACTCGATCCACGGCACCCCGGCCTGCGCGCTGTCCGACCTGATGAACACGCGGCTGCGCACCGATTGGGGCTTCAACGGCTTCACCGTCTCCGACTGCGACGCCGTCGCCAACATCCACATGTTCCACCATTACAAGCTCGACGCGGCGGCGGCTTCGGCGGCGGCGATCAAGGGCGGCAACGACTTCAACTGCGGCAACACCTATGCCGCGCTGCCTCAGGCGCTGAAGCGCGGCCTGGTCAGCGAGGCCGAGATCGACACGGCGCTCACCCGCGCCCTCTCGGCCCGCCAGGCGCTCGGCACGCTCTTCGGTGCGACCAGCCCGTGGAACGGCATCAAGCCGAGCGAAGTCGGCACGCCTGCGCACCGCGCGCTGGCACTGGATGCGGCCCGCAAGGCGATCGTGCTGCTCAAGAACGATGCCGACCGCCTGCCGCTCAAGCCCGGTAGCCGAATCGCGGTGATCGGCGCCGATGCCGACGATCTCGGCGTGCTCGAAGGCAATTACCACGGCACCGCCCAGGCGCCGGTCACTCCGCTCGACGGCATCCGCCGCCAGTTCGGCGCGGCCAATGTCGTCTATGCCCAGGGCTCGGTGCTCGCCGACGGCGCGCCCGTCGTGATGCCCGAGACCGCGTTCGCCGCCGACGGAAAGCCGGGGCTCAAGGCCGAATACTTCGCCAGCCCGACGGTGACCGGCACGCCGGTCGTCACCCGCCAGGATCGCCGGATCGACTTCAACTACACCCGCGTCGCGCCGCTGCCCGAGCTCGATCCCAAAGGCTTCGCCGTCCGCTGGTCGGGCGAGATCGTGCCGCCGGGCCCGGGCCGCTACACGCTGGCGATAGACATCCCCGCCTGCTGGAAGGACTGCAAGACGCATGACAGCGTGCGGCTGTGGATCGATGGCAAGCCGCTGCATGAAGGCCTGCTCGGCAAGGGCCGCGTGGAACTTCCCTTCACCAGCGACGGCAACCGCCACGCCTTCCGCATGGAGATCGACCATGCCGGCGAGGACGAGGGCCTGCGCCTGCTATGGCTCCCGCCCGCCGAACCGCTGCTCGCCCAGGCAGTGACTGCCGCGAAGGACTCCGACGTCGTGGTGGCCGTGCTCGGCCTGTCGCCCGACCTCGAGGGCGAAGCGCTGCAGGTCACCGTGCCCGGTTTCGTCGGCGGCGACCGTACCGACATCGCCCTGCCCTTCGCCCAGCAACGCCTGCTCCAGGCGCTGCGCGATACCGGCAAGCCGGTGGTGCTGGTGCTGACCAGCGGCAGCGCCGTCTCGGTCGATCCCTCGCTGGCCGATGCGATCCTCGCCGCCTGGTATCCGGGCGAGAGCGGCGGCACCGCCATCGCCGAGACGCTCGCGGGCCTCAACAACCCGTCGGGCCGCCTGCCGGTCACCTTCTACAAGTCGACCAACGACCTGCCCGCCTTCATCGATTACGGCATGAAGGAGCGCACCTATCGCTTCTTCACCGGCACCCCGCTCTGGGGCTTCGGCCACGGCCTGAGCTACACCAGCTTCGCCTATGACCAGCTGACCGCCAAGGCAGGCAGCACCGCGGCTCCGGTCGATGTCACCGTGCGCGTGCGCAACAGCGGTGCGCGGCCGGGTGAGGAAGTGGTCCAGGCCTATCTGATTCCGCCGGCGAGCAAGGCGCGCGGCAACGGCATGACCACCCCGGTGCTCCAGCGCGCGCTGGTCGGCTTCCAGCGCATCGCGCTCAAGCCGGGCAAGGCGGGCACGCTGCGCTTCAGCCTCGATCCGCGCAGCATCAGCACCGTGTCGCGCGACGGCACCCGCCAGGTCGTCCCGGGCGCCTATCGCCTGTGGATCGGCGGCGGCCAGCCGGGCACCGCGCCGGGGCAATGGACCGACTTCACCCTCACCGGCGAAGCGCAGGAGCTGCCCAAGTGATCGCCAAGGGAATGGACCGCCGCACGATGATCGGCGCCGGCCTCGCGCTCGCCGCCACGCCGGCCCTTGCCCAAAAGGCGACCGGCTTCGCCAGCCACCGCCCCGCCCCTGCCGACCGCAAGTTCGTAAGCAAGTCGGTCGAGCGCGAGATCGTCCGCGTCTCGAAGAAGATCGGCGACACCAAGCTGCGCTGGATGTTCGGCAATTGCTATCCGAACACGCTCGATACCACCGTGGCGATGCGCACCGTCGACGGCGCGCCCGATGCGTTCGTGCGCACCGGCGACATCAACGCGCTGTGGCTGCGCGACAGCTCGGCCCAGGTGAAGCCGTATCTGCATCTGGCGAAAGAGGATGCCGATCTCCGCCGCCTCTATCACGGCCTGATCGCCCGGCAGTCGCGCTCGATCCTGCTCGATCCCTATGCCAATGCGTTCATGGAGGATCCCGCCGCCAGGACCAATCTGAGCTGGTCGCTCGACGATCGCTTCCCGCTCAAGCCCGGCGTGGCGGAGCGCAAATGGGAGATCGACTCGCTCTGCTATCCGATGCGCCTCGCGCATGGATACTGGCAGGCGACCGGCGACAAGACGCCGTTCGACGCGCGCTGGGCCGAAGCCGCGCGGCTGAGCATCGCGACCTTCCGCGAGCAGCAGCGGAAACATGGCAGGGGCCCGTACCGCTTCCAGCGCAAGAGCAACAACCCGACCGAATCGCTGATGCTCGACGGCTATGGCGCGCCCTCGCGTTCGGTCGGGCTGATCCATTGCGGCTTCCGCCCCTCCGATGACGCCTGCGTCTATCCTTTCCTGATCCCGTCCAACTATTTCGCGGTGACCGCACTGCGCGAGCTGGCGGTGGTCGCGAATGCTGCGCGCGGCGACACGGCGCTCGCCGCCAACGCCATCGCGCTGGCCGACGAAGTCGATGCGGCCCTTCGCCAATATGCCCGCATGCGCCTGCCCGATGGCCGCGAGGTGATCCCGTTCGAAGTCGACGGCTTCGGCAATACGCTCTTCATGGACGACGCCAACGTCCCCTCGCTCTCCAGCCTCGCCTATCTCGGCTGCTTCGCGGCGACCGACCCGCTGTGGCGCCGCACCGCCGATGCGGCGTGGAGCGAGAACAACCCCTATTGGTCGCGCGGCAAGGTCGTCGAAGGCATTGGCGGCCCGCATGTCGGGCTCGGCCAGGTCTGGCCGATGTCGCTGGTGATGCGCGCGCTCTCGTCCAGCGACGACACGACGATCCGCCAATGCCTGCGCATGATCCGCGACAGTGATGGCGGCACCGGCTTCATCCACGAGGCCGTCGACGACGACAATCCCGCAAAGTTCACCCGCGAATGGTTCGCCTGGGCCAATGGCCTGTTCGGCGAACTGATCGTCCACCTGGCCGATACCCGGCCCAATCTGCTGGCTGAGACGCTTTGACCCCTACCCGTCGCCAACTCCTCGCCTCGAGCGCCTTCGGCCTCGCCGCCTCCACGCTTCCCGCCATCGCTGCGCCGCGCGGCCGGCAGGCAACGCCGCCCAACCTGTTCATCGGCACCGGCGGCACCGGCCATACCTATCCCGGTGCCACCCTGCCCTTCGGCATGGTCCAGCTCAGCCCCGACACCGGTGTCGAGCGCTGGGAGACCTGCTCGGGCTATCACAAGACCGACACCTCGATCCTCGGCTTCTCGCACACCCATCTCTCGGGCACCGGCATCGGCGACATGCTCGACGTGCTGGTGGTACCGTCGGCAGGTCCGGTGCAGCTCCAGCCGGGCACGATCGAGAATCCCGATGCCGGCTATCGCCAGCGCTTCTCGGCCGAGCATGCCGAGCCCGGCTATTACCGGGTCGCGCTGGAAACCGGCGTCCAGGCCGAGCTGACCGTGACCGAGCGCACCGGCTGGCACCGCTACCGCTTCCCGGCGGGCAAGGGGCATGTGCTGGTAGACCTGTCGCACCTGATCCTCGACAAGTCGGACTCGCCGCCGCTGGTCGACGAGGCGCTGCTCGAGCTAGCGGCGGACGGCACCCTCAGTGGCACGCGCCGCGTGTTCCGCTGGGCCAAGGGCCGGCGAATCTTCTTCGCGATGCAGCTGTCGCGAAAGCCCGATCGGATCACCTTCATCGGCGACGGTGACGTTGCCCAGCCGGCGGGCGCCACCCGCATCGCGGGCAAGCGGCTCAAGGCCGTGCTCCATTATGACGATGCCGGCACCGCGCCGCTGGTCATCCGCTGCGGCATCTCCGCCGTCGACGCCGCGGGCGCCCGCGCCAATCTCGCCGCCGAGGCGAAGCATTGGGATTTCGACCGCATCCGCCGCGACGCCGCTGCTCTGTGGAGCAAGTCGCTCGGCAGCGTGAAGGTCGAGGGCGGCACGCCCGACCAGCGCACGATCCTCTCCTCTGCGCTCTACCACGCCCAGCTCGCGCCCACGCTCGTGTCGGACGTCGATGGCCGCTATCCCGGCATGGACGGCAAGACGCAGACCGTGCCCAAGGGCGGTGCCGCGTTCAGCACCTATTCGCTGTGGGACACCTATCGCGCGCTCCATCCGCTGCTCACCCTCGTCGCGCCGGATCAGACCAAACTGCTCGTCGACGACATGATCCGCCAGACCGCCCAGTCGCGCTTCGGCCCGCTGGTCTGGCCGCTGCAGGGGAAGGAAACCGGCACGATGATCGGCTGGCACGGCGTCGTCCCGCTTGCCGAGGCGCATGCCAAGGGTATCCCTGCCGACTATGCCGCGGCCTGGCCGGCGATCCGCAAGCGCAGCTTCGATTTCACCGCGCCCGACAAGGACAACAGCCTTGGCCGCGACCTGTACGACCGGCTCGGCTATGTCCCGGCGGACAAGGTGTTCGAGAGCGTCAGCCGGACGCAGGAATATGCCTATGACGACTGGGCCTCGGCCCGGCTCGCCCGCGCGGCCGGTGCTGTCGAAGATGCCGAGCGGCTGTACAAGCGCTCGGGCAACTGGCGCAACGTCATCGACGGGCAGATCGGCTTCGCCCGCCCGCGCTTCGAGAATGGCCAGTGGTGGAAGGACTATGACCCGATCCAGCTCGGCCACATGCCCAAGCCCTGGTGGCGCGACTATACCGAGGCCAATGGCTGGCAGGCGACCTTCCTCAACCAGCACGACATCTATGGCCTGATCGCGCATATGGGCGGCGACACCGCGTTCGAGGCGAAGCTCGACGCGCTGTTCACCGCACCCTCGACGCTGCCCGACAATGCGCCACCCGACATCTCCGGGCTGGTCGGCCAGTACGCCCATGGCAATGAGCCGGACCAACACGCCGCGTACCTGTACAGCTATGTCGGCGCGCCCTGGAAGACGCAGGCGATGATCCGCCGGCTGTGCACCGAGATGTACAAGAACGATCCCGACGGCATCATCGGCAATGACGATTGCGGCCAGATGAGCGCCTGGTTCGTGCTGTCCGCGCTCGGCTTCTACCCGGTCGACCCGGTCGAGGCCGCCTATGTCTTCGGCTCGCCGCTGTTCGAGCGCGCCGAGATGCAGCTGGGCAAGGGCCGCAAGCTGGTGGTCGAGGCGCCGGGCAACCGGGCAGATACCCCCTATGTCGCCGCGGTGACCTGGAACGGCCGTCCGTGGAGCAAGAGCTGGATCTCGCACCGCGAGCTGGCCGCCGGCGGCACGCTGCGCTTCACCATGTCCGCAAACCCGAACCGCGCCTTTGGCCGCGCGCTCGCTGACCGGCCGCCGTCGTTCGGCCGCAGCCCCGCCTGATCCCGGAGAGAATGATGACCGATCTGTCCCGGCGTACCCTGCTCGCCACCGGCCTTGCCGCCGGCACGCTGCCCGCAATTCCCGCCCAGGCCGAAGCGCGCGCCAATACGCCGAAGCCCTTCGGCGCCACGCCCAGCCCGCGCCAGTGGCGCTGGCACGGGCGCGAGCAGTACGCCTTCGTCCATTTCTCGATCAACACCTTCACCGACAAGGAATGGGGGTTCGGCGACGAGAGCCCGGCGCTGTTCAACCCGAGCGACTTCGACGCCGACCAGATCGTCGCCGCGGTCAAGGCCGGCGGGCTCGAGGGCCTGATCCTCACCGCCAAGCATCATGACGGCTTCTGCCTGTGGCCGACGATGCTCACCGAGCATTGCATCCGCAACAGCCCCTACAAGGGCGGCAAGGGCGACATCGTCCGCGAGATGGCCGATGCCTGCCGCCGCGCCAAGCTGCCCTTCGGCCTGTACCTGTCGCCCTGGGACCGGAACCATGCCGAATATGGCCGCCCGGCCTATGTCACCTATTACCGTGCCCAGCTGACCGAGCTGTGCACCCGTTATGGAGACCTGTTCGAAGTCTGGTTCGACGGCGCCAATGGCGGCGACGGCTATTATGGCGGCGCGCGCGAGGCGCGGAAGATCGATGCGCCGCGCTATTATGACTGGCCGTCGATCGTCGCGCTGGTCCACAAGCTGCAGCCCAATGCCTGCACCTTCGATCCGCTCGGCGCGGATATTCGCTGGGTCGGCAATGAGGATGGCATCGCCGGCGATCCCTGCTGGCCGACCATGCCGAACGAGCCCTATGACCAGAAGAACGGCAATGCCGGCGTGCGCGGCGGCGCGATCTGGTGGCCGGCCGAGACCGACGTCTCGATCCGCCCGGGCTGGTTCTACCATTCGGACGAGGACTCGAAGGTGAAGAGCCCCGAGCGGCTGATCCGCCTCTATGACGAGTCGGTCGGACGCGGGACCAACCTCAACCTCAACGTGCCGCCCGATCGCCGCGGCCGCATACCCGACCAGGACTTCAAGATCCTCAAGTCGTACGGCGACGCGATCCGCGCGACCTTCGCCAGGGACCTCGCCAGGGGTGCGGTGGCTCATGCCAGCGCCAGCCGCCCGGGCTTTGCGCCAGCCAAGGTGCTCGACGGCAATCGCGAGACCTATTGGACCGCGCCCGACAAGGTAACCACACCGGTCCTGACGCTCGACCTCAAGCCCGGCACCCGCTTCGACGTGATCCGGCTGCGCGAGTACCTCCCGCTCGGCGTGCGGGTGACGCGTTTCGCGGTCGATGCCGAGATCAATGGCAGCTGGCAGACTCTGGCGGAACACGAGTGCATCTCGGCCCAGCGCGTCATCCGCCTCCCCGCCCCGATCGCGCCGCGCCGCGTGCGGCTGCGGGTCCTCGAAGCGCCCGCCTGCCCGGCGATCAGCGAGTTCGCGCTGTTCGCCTCGGTCGCGCCGGTGCCGGTCCCCGCAATCGTCTCGACCGATCCGACCGTGCTCGACGTGACCAAATGGAAGGTCGTCGAGGCGAGCGCCCCCGGTGCCGAGAAGCTGCTCGACAATGAAGCCGGCACGATCTGGGTGCAGCCCAGCCCGACGCCGGCCGCTCCGGCGCGCGTCACCCTGGATCTCGGCGCGCCCACCGCGCTGGCGGGCTTCAGCCTCACGCCGTCGCGCCAAGTGATGACCGGCGCCGCGCCGCCCCGCGGCTATGCCGCCGAGACGAGCGTCGATGGGACCAATTGGGAACCGGCGACCACTGGCGAGTTCTCCAACATCGCCTATGCGCTCTCGACCCAGCGCATCGCCTTCACCCGCGTCCGCACCGCGCGCTACCTGCGCCTGACCTTCGCGGAAACCGCGGTCCCGGCCGGACGCCTGGCCATCGCCGGCATCGGCGGCTTCCTGCCCGCGCGCTGATCGCGCATGCCCGATCCTACCCCGGCCGCGCGCCGGGGCGGGATCGCCTGATGCCCTGGCCCCAGGCTGCGTCACCCCTTGATCGCAACAAATTCCCCCGTCGCCCGTTGGCGGCGAGGGGGGCGCTTGCCCTGCGCCCGCGCAGCCGGTGACGTAATTATGCAACTGGTATGCGAATTATCCGGAAACGATAACACCAAGTACGATTTTGGTATTGAAGTGATATTTCACCTATGACAATCCTACGACAAGGCAAGGACGTCTCCGTGACGATCCGAACCATCCGCGAACGTCCCCCGGCGCTCGCATTCGGGATTGGCTGTGATGGAAACTTCTCGTCGTGGAGCAATGGCACTTGGCGTGGGCGGAGCGGCGCTTGCCGCGACACCGCCGGTCCTCGCCCGACCGGGTGATCGCGCCCTGATCCTTTCTACCTGGGACTTCGGCGCCGCCGCCAATGACGCCGCCTTTGCGCAGTGGAAGAAGACCGGCAGCCTGCTCGACGCGGTCGAGGCCGGTGCTCGCGTTCCCGAGGCGGATCCCGAGAACCACTCGGTCGGCTATGGCGGCTATCCCGATCGCGACGGCCATGTGACGCTCGACGCGATCCTGATGGACGATCGCGGCAATGTCGGCGCTGTCGCCGCACTCGAGGATTTCATGCATCCGATCTCGGTCGCGCGCCGGGTGATGGAGAAGACCCCTCACACGTTCCTAGTCGGCGAAGGCGCCCGCCAGTTCGCGATCTCCGAAGGGTTCGAGCAGACCAAGCTGCTCACCCCCGAGGCCGAGGCGGCGTGGCGCGAATGGCTGAAGACCGCCAAGTACAAGCCGGTCGCCAACAGCGAGAACATGCGCGGCACCGCGCTCGACCATGACACGATCGGCATCGTCGCCTGCGGCCCCGACGGGCGGCTCGCCGGTGCCTGCACCACCTCGGGCATGGCGTTCAAGCTGCGCGGCCGGGTCGGCGATTCCCCGCAATCGGGCTCGGGCCTGTTCGTCGAGGCCGGCGTCGGCGCGGCGACCGCCACCGGCGTCGGCGAGGAAGTCACCCGCATCGCCGGCTCGGCCCGCGTGGTCTCGTCGATGCGCGCCGGCATGTCGCCCCAGGCCGCCTGCCGCGAGGCCGTGCTGCACATCGCCAAGCTCCGCGGAGACGCCGTGCGCGATGCGCAGGTCGGCTTCCTCGCCATCGATCATCATGGCCAGGTCGGCGCCTTCGCGCTCCAGCCCGGCTTCACCTTTGCTGTGACCGACCTTGCGGGACGAACGCAAATCCGGGCCTGCGAGAGCTTAAAGAAGCCCGCGGCCTCCAAGTGACCCTGACCCATTTCCTGATTTCTAGGGGGAAGTAATGAAGAAGTTGAATGCACTGCTGCTGAGTTCGACCTGTTTCGCAGTGCTGCTCGCGACGCCGGCAATGGCGCAGGAAGCACAGCAGGACACCGCCGAGGCGACCACCGCTTCGCAGGACAGCGGCGCGATCATCGTCACCGGCAGCCGTATCACCCGCCCGAACGCGGCGGCCGCCTCGCCGATCACCTCGGTCACCTCGGAAGCGATCCGCGCCCAGGCTGCGGTGAACATCGAGGAAGTGCTGAACCGCATCCCCTCGGTCGCCCCGGACAGCCAGCAGAACTATCAGGATTCGGACGGCCGCCAGCGTATCAAGCTGCGCAACCTCGGCTTCGAGCGCACTCTCATCCTGGTCGACGGCAAGCGCCTCGGCACGATGAACGGCCTCGACGCCAACATGATCCCGACCGCGCTGGTCTCGCGCGTCGACGTGCTGACCGGCGGCGCCTCGGCCGTCTATGGTTCGGACGCCGTCGCCGGCGTCGTCAACTTCATCCTCGACAACAACTTCGAGGGCATCCAGGCCAACGCCAACTATAATTTCTACGCGCACGAGAACAAGGCGGGCCTCGTCTCGCAGGTCGCCAAGAATTACGGCTTCGCCCAGCCCGCCCAGGGCCTGACCACCGATGGCGGCCGTGTCGACCTGTCGCTCACCGCCGGCAAGAAGTTCTTCGACGGCCGCATGCACGTCTCGGCCTATGTCGATTATCGCAAGGCGGACCTCGTCCCCTACAGCGCGCGCGAGACCTCGGGCTGCCAGCTGGTCGAAGGCACCAAGGACGGCCCGCTCAGCTGCTCGATCTCGAGCTATACCGGCTATGGCTATGTCTCGCCGCAGAGCGGCCCGAACGCCGGCAACGCCTATCTGAACAACCCGAACGGCACCCGCACCTTCGTGCCCTATTCGACGGCGCTCGCCGCGAACCCGTATGACGGCTACTCCTTCCAGCGCAAGAACGAGCGCTGGAATGCCGGCGGCTTCGCGTCGTTCGAGATCTCGGACGCCGCCGAAGTCTATGCCAATGCGATGTGGTTCCGCGACAAGTCGGCCAATGTCTATCCGGCCCGCGTCTACAGCTCGACCGCCTATTCGGACGGCCCCTATCAGGTCCGCTGCAACAACCCGTACATGTCAGCCGCCCAGTCGACCGCGATCTGCGGCGCCGCAGCGGGCACCAGCACCTTCGTGCCGATCGAGCTGCGCTACCGCTTTACCGGCGTGCCGGACCTCGAGGACCGCTACGTCAATGAGGGCCTGCGCATCACCGGCGGCGTCCGCGGCGAATTCGCCAAGGGCTGGAACTACGATATCGGCGGCGTCTACGCCCGCAACCAGCAGGACACCAGCTGGGCCGGCCCGCTCTATGACCGCGTCAACAACGCGCTCAACGTCGTCAGCAACAATGGCGTGATCAGCTGCGTCAACGACGTCGCGAACGGCTGCGTGCCCTTCGATCCGTTCAGCGCCAACTCGGCGACCAACAACTCGACGCTGTACAATTATCTGGTCGCCGGCACCTACGGCACCTCGACCACGACCAACACGCTCTACAACGGCATCGCCACCATCCAGGGCGATCTCGGCACCTATGGCATCAAGAGCCCCTGGGCGGACCAGGGCTTGGCGATCGCGTTCGGCGTCGAATATCGCGAGGACCAGCTGAAGAGCCACGCCGACCAGATCTGGCGCGAGACGGTCAGCAACGATGCCGATCGCTACCTCGCCCAGCACGTCTGGGAAGGCAATGTCGAGCTCCAGGCGCCGATCATCGAGCACAAGCCCTTCGCCGATCTGCTCCAGTTCAACGGCGCGTATCGCCTGTCCAAGTACAGCAGCAATCCGGACACCTTCTCGACCTGGAAGGCCGAGGCGGTCTGGGCGCCGATCCAGGACATCACCTTCCGCGCCTCGATCAACCGCGCCCAGCGCGCGCCGACCGTGGTGGAGAGCTTCCAGGGCTCGAACACCAGCTACGGCCGGATCACCACCGCCTATAACGACATCTGCGCACCGACCATCGTCAGCACCTCGATCGATCCGGTCACCGGCCAGCCGGTCAATGTCTATGGCGCCCCGGTCGGCTCGCGCGAGGCGTGCCGCGCCACCGGCCTGGCCGACAATCTCTACGGCAGCGCAACCCTGCTCTGCCCGACCGATGTCGGCTGCACCTATCGCGCCGGCGGCTTCACCGTCGATCCGGAGACCGCCTACACCAAGACCTTCGGCGTGGTGCTGAAGCCGCGCTTCCTGCCGGGCCTGGTGCTCTCGGCCGATCGCTTCCTGATCGATCTCAACCAGTCGATCGGCTACAACGACTATGCCTATTTCTCGCAGGGCTGCGTCCAGACCGCCGATCCGTTCTTCTGCAGCATGTTCGTCCGCAACACGAACGGCACGCTGTCGAGCGATCCGACTGCAAACCCGACCACCGGCTTCATCCGCCAGGGCACGACCAACTACTACAAGAGCAAGTCGCATGGCTGGGACTTCCAGGGCCAGTATGCGCTGCAGCTCGGCGGTGCCGGTCGCCTGGACTTCGACTTCGCCGGCACGCTGACCACCCTGGCCGGCGCGCAGGACGCGTCGTTCCTCGCCGAGCGTAACTGCGTGGGCTATTATGGCGGCGCCGGCTGCGGCCAGTTCATCGCCAAGTGGACGCACAACCTGCGCGGCACCTGGACCACGGCGGACCAGTTCTTCAGCGCCTCGCTGAACTGGCGCCACCTTGGCCCGCTGACCCGCACCTCCAACTCCGGCGAGACCAGCCTCGGCGCGGATGCCAGCTCGGTGCGGAGCACCTTCTACCGGATCGACGCCTATGATTACTTCGATCTGGCGCTGAACTTCCGCGTCCAGAAGGGCTTCTCGTTCCGCATCGCGGCGAACAACATCCTCGACAAGACGCCGCCGGTGATGCCGAATTCCTACGACATCGGCCTGTCGCGCGCGAACACGATCTCCGCGCGCTACGACTCGCTCGGCCGTCAGATCGCTTTCGGCACGACCATCAATTTCTGATCCGACTCTTCGTCAGAAAACCGGGCCCGCTTTCTCTGGAAAGCGGGCCCTTTTCTTTGCCTGCTGAAACGCTTTCGGTCAGGCCGGCTGCAGCCGGACCGCCTTGGGCTCGGCCGGCGGCAGCCCGCCCGCTTCCTCCTGGGCCATCAGTTCCTGCTTGCGCGCGAGCATCCGGTCGCGCAGCGCCACCAGATCGACCTCCTCGACCTTGCGGCACTGGGCGAACATGCCCTCGCCGCGCATCTCCTCCTCATGGACGTGATGCGTGATCTCCTCCGACAGCACCTTGACCTTGGCGTCGTAGAAATCGTCCTCGGGGCTGCCCGCCTCGATATCGTTGATCAGCACCTTTGCGCCGTCATGCTCGACATAGGCCTCGTCCAGCGTGTCGTCCTCGATCTTGCCGCGATACGCAGGGTAGAAGATCTCCTCCTCGAGCATCGTATGGATCTTGAGCTCGACGCAGATCCGGTGGGCGAGCTTCTTCTTCGCCGCCGATCCCGTGGTCTTCTCATATTGCTCGAACAGTGCCTCGACCGCGCGGTGGTCGGCCTTCAGCAACGCGATCGCATCGGTAAACTCCTGGTCGGCCATGGAAATTCTCCGTGTTTGCTGCACGGTTGCAAAGCGCCGCATTTTGCCCCGGTTCCTGCTGCGAACGACTCTCAGCCCTTCATTCGTGCCCGGGCGCGAACCGCCGCACGGCCAGCCCCACCCGCCGCAAGGCAAAACATAGGTTAGGCACATTGGCCCGCGCCGGTCGGCCAACGCGCGGGAAATCCAACAAAACCCTTACATATGTTGGGGTTAGCCCCGTTGAGTTGGTTATTGCGCCAGGCGTAATCGAATGCGGCACCTGTTCGGCGCGCGCCAATGCTTGGGGGGAAGGCTGTTTGAATAGCGTGCCGCGGGGGCGTCTTCTGGAATTTTTCGACCTGTCGGAAGAAGAGCTCGCAATGTCCGAGCAACTGCGCGGCCCGGTGCAGGACCTGCCGCGCCATGCCCGGATACGCCGGAGCGGCGACAGGGTGCAGGGCGTGTTCGTGCTCCTGCGCGGCTGGGTGTTCAGCAGTGTCGAGCTGCCGAACGGCCAGCGCCAGATCCTGAAGGTGCACCTGCCCGGCGATATCCTCGGCGCGCCCAGCATCGTGCTGCCGCGCGCGATGGAGACGCTCAGCGCGGCCACGCTGGTCACGGTGGCGCCGGTGCCGCTCTCGGCATTCGGCGTGCTGCAGGCAGAGGCGCCGCGGCTGATGGCGTCGCTGTTCCTGAGCTCGCAGCAGGAACGGGTGATGCTCTCGGACCGCCTTGCCGCAGTCGGCCGCACCCCTGCCGCGCAGCGCTTCGCCGCGCTGCTGCTCCAGCTGCACGATCGCCTCGCCGGTCCCGCTACCGGCACCGTCTCGCTGCATGTGCCGCTTACCCAGGAGGACTTCGCCGACCTGCTAGGCATCACCTCGGTGCATGTGAACCGGATCCTGCGACAGCTCCTGTCGGCCGGGCTGATCGCCCGCCGCCAATATGACTATACATTTGATCCGGAGCGGCTGCGCGAGTTCTCGGGCATGCCCCGCCGCGAATGGATCCGCAATCCGGCCTGGCTCTATCCTGCGCCTGGTCAGGCCTGAGATCAGGAATGTGGAAATTCTGACCGCATTACTCAAAAATTAGTCGGACTTCGCTTTTCGTCACATCTCTTGCACATAGCGCGCCTAGCGACGACCGCGCTTGCCGCCGGCAAGTCGCGTAGCGCGTAGTGGAAATCGAGTGGGGAGCGGGAACATGGCGATCGATCGCAGGAACTTCATCCTGGCTGCCTCGGGCGTCGCGGCCGCGGAAGGTGTCGCCGCGAGCGGCCTGGCACGGCCGGCCAAGGGCGGATCGATCCAGGACATCGAGCATGTCGTGATCCTGATGCAGGAGAACCGCTCCTTCGACCATTATTTCGGCACCCTGCGCGGCGTCCGCGGCTTCGCCGATCCGCGCCCGGTCTCGCTGCCCGGCGGCAAGCCGGTCTGGGCGCAGCGCCGCGCCGATCGCGACGGCGGCCAGATCGCCTGGCCCTTCCGGCTCGACTACACCAGCAGCAACGCGCGCTGCTTCACCGGGCTCGACCATAGCTGGAAGGACAGCCAGGCGCGCTGGCACAACTGGGACGTCTGGGCGGACCAGAAGGGCCCGCTGACCATGGCGCACCTGACCCGCGACGACATCCCCTATTATTACGCGCTGGCCGACCAGTTCACCATCTGCGACAGCTATCACTGCTCGCTGCAGGGCCCGACCGGCCCCAATCGCCTCTATCATTTCAGCGGCACCAACGGCCTGAGCGTCGGCCAGGAAGGCGAATATTGCGTCACCAATGGCGGCACCGATCCCAATCCGGGCGCCGACATGGCCAAGGACGATGACAGCGAGGGCCTGCCCTGGCGCAGCTATGCCGGCCGGCTGGAAGAGGCGGGCATCTCCTGGAAGCTCTATCAGGAGATCGCCAATTATTCGGACAATCCGCTCGGCTATTTCAAGGAGTTCCGCAAGCTCGACCGGGCCTCGTCGCTGTACAAGCGCGGTCGCGCCTATGTCGACTGGATCGACGGCGTCGCGCCCAAGAACCCCGAAAAAACCCAGGCGAAGCACCTGATCGCAGCCTTCGCCGCGGACGTCGCCGCCGACCGCCTGCCCGCCATCTCGTGGATCGTCCCGATGATGGAGATGAGCGAGCATCCCGACGCGCCGGTGCCGTTCGGCGAGGTGCTGGTCTCCAGCCTGATCGCCGCGCTCGCCGCCAATCCCAAGGTCTGGGCCAAGACCGCCTTCATCCTCAACTATGACGAGAATGACGGTTTCTTCGACCATATCCCTGCGCCGATGCCGGCGATCGCGCCGCAATATGGCGCGAGCAACGTCGATGTGCGCAGCGAGACGTACCAAGGCGAGCCGGTCGGCCTAGGGCCGCGCGTGCCGATGATGGTGATCTCGCCCTGGACGCGCGGCGGCTGGGTCAATTCGCAGCTGTTCGACCACACTTCGGTGCTGCGCTTCCTCGAGAAGCGCTTCGGCGTGGCCGAGCCCAACATCTCGCCCTGGCGCCGGTCGGTGTGCGGCGACCTGACCACGATGTTCGACTTCGACGTGCCGCTCAAGGCCCGGCTCGACACGCGCTGGGCGGCCGCCCTGCCCTCGGTCGCGACCTATGTCGAGGAGACCGAGAAGCTCTGCAAGACGGCGCCGCCACCCAAGATCGCCACCAGCAAGAGCTTGCCCGCGCAGGAGCCGGGCACCCGCCCCGCCCGCGCCCTGCCCTATCGCCTGGACGTCGAGCCGGTGTGGAGCGATGCCGGCCTCACGCTGCGCTTCGTCAATGACGGCCCGACCGGCATCGTCTTCGGCGTGCAGGACGAGACTGCCTTTCCCGGCTGGCGCTATTTCACTGTCGCGGCGAACTCGCGGCTCGAGGAGAACTGGCCGCTGCGCCGTGACCGTCCGCACGCGCTGGTGGTGCGCGGCCCCAATGGCTTCCAGCGCGAGTTCCGCGGAGACGGCACCTCGCGGATCGAGGCGGCGATCGCCTGGCAGGGCAACGCCGGCACGCTGCACCTGGCGAACCGTGGCGGCGAGCCGGTAACGCTCTCGACCCACTGCGCGCACAGCGGCATTCGCCAGCAGGCGGTGATCGTGGCCGGTGCCGAGGCGCAGTTGCCGGTCACCTTGCCCGAGCATCGCTGGTACGACCTGCTGCTCACCGGCCCTGCTGGAACCCGGCTGCGGCTGGCCGGCCATGTCGAGACCGGTCAGCCCGGCATCAGCGAGCCGACAGCCGCCTTCCCGCATCCGGCTTAAGAGGTCGAGGCTCTCCCAACCCGTCACCCCGGCCTTGTGCCGGGGTCCACTGTGCCGCACCGGCTGGGCTGGAGCCTCCTGCCCATGACTCGCCTCGCGGTGGCCCCCGGCACAAGGCCGGGGTGACGAAGAGAGAGGCGCAAGCCGTCCCATTGTCATAAGCCTGTTGCGAAGCGCGCCTAGGGGCACCGCTCGACAAGGGCGGGCGTGATGGAATCGGGCGCGGCGACGGACGAAAACCTATTCAGCGCGCGCTTCCTCGCCTTGGCGGCGATGGAGTTCTGGGAGCGCTTCGCCATGTCCGGCATGAAGTCGCTCCTCGTGCTGATCCTCGTTGACCATGTGCTCGCCGGCGACCTGTCGCGGGTGCTCGGCGCGACCGCCATCCGCGATGCCAGCGCAGCCTTGTTCGGACAGGTCTCCACCACCGGCCTCGCCTCGCAGCTCTATGGCTATGCCAATGCGCTGATCTATCTCGCCGTCCCGCTCGGCGGACTGGCCGGTGACCTGGTCGGCAGCCGGCGGCGCATGGTGGCGAGCGGCGGCGCCCTGATGCTGCTTGGCCTCATGCTAATGCTAATCGATAGCAGCTTCCTCCTCGGCCTGATCCCCTTCGCGATCGGCACCGGCCTGCTGAAGGGGAACCTCTCGGCCCAGGTCGGGCTGCTGTTCCGCGACGAGGCGCAGCGCCGGCGCGGCTATGCACTGTACCTCGGCTTCCTCAACGCCGGCATCATCTGCGGGCCGCTGGTGTGTGGCACGATAGCCATGTTTGCCGGCCCCGCCTACGCGATCGCCGCCGCCGCGCTGGCCCTGATGATCGGCCTGATCTTCTACGCACGAAGCGCTACCGAGCCGGACCAGGCGGACAAGGCGACCGACCGGTCCGGCGCGCGGACCGATCCGCTGATCGCCACGGCCCTGCTGATCGTCGCACTGGTCGCGGTCTATCTCTGCTATTCGGCCTATGACCAGCTGAGCAATATCTTCCTCATCTGGGCGCGCAGCCATGTCGACCTGAAGCTGGGCGGATGGGCGATGCCGGTCGCTTGGTTCCTCTCGCTCGACGGCGCCTTCACACTAGGCCTGATCGCATTGTCGCAATGGGCGATGCACGTGCTCGAGCGTCGCGGCATCACGATCAGCGCAGGGGCGCAGATCCTGCTCGGCTGCCTGTTCTGCGCGGCCGGATATCTGGTCCTCGCGTTCGGCATTGCGACCAGCGGCGGCGCGGCACTGAGCCTGGCCTGGGCGCTCTGCTACCTGCTGCTGATCGACGCGGCGATCGTGCTGGTCTGGCCCTCGGGCCTCAGCCTCATCGCCGGCATCGCCCCCGGCCGGCTGGTCGGCCTGTGGATGGGGCTGTTCTACCTGCACGGCTTCTTCGCCAGCCTTTGGGTCGGGTTCAGCGGCGTCTTCTACGAGCGCATGGCGACCGGCCAGTTCTGGCTGCTCCACGCCGGCGTCGCGGGAGCCGGCGCGCTGCTGATGCTGGCCGCCGGCATGCCGCTGCTGCGCGCCGTCCGCACCCGTCAGGCGACCACCACCTCGGCGTGAGCAAAGGCCCGGGCGAACGCGTCGTCCAGGGGCTGATCGGTGACGAGGATATCGACATCGGTAAGCGCTGCGGTCTGGACAAGCGCATAGCGCCCGAACTTGGAGGCGTCCGCCGCCAGCAGCACCTGCTTCGACGTGGCATAGGCGATCCGGCTCATCTCGGCCTCGCCCGGATGGAAATCCATCAGCCCGCGCTCGATGCTGATCCCACCGACCGACAGGATCGAGAGATGCGGCGAGAAGCCGCGCACATATTCCTGCGCGCTGTGATCGGAGAAGGCGCGATAGTCGTAATCCATCTGCCCGCCGGCGAGGAACAGCCGGTTGTTGTTGATCCCGCCCAGGTCATTGGCGACGCGCAGCGAATTGGTGATGACGGTCAGCGAGCGCCGCTCGACCAGCTGGCGCGCGATGAAGCAGCTCGTCGTGCCGGAATCGATGAACACGATCCCGCCATCGGGCACGAAGTCGGCGGCGGTGGCGGCGATGCGCTGCTTGGCATCGGCATTCTCCTCCATCCTCTGGTGGAGCGGCCCCTCGAGCACCGGCGTGGCGATGCGCGCGCCGCCATGCTCGCGGATGATCACGCCGTGATCCTCGAGCGCGCGCAGCTCGCGGCGGATCGTCTCGTCCGAAACGGCGAGGTCCGTCGCGAGCGCGGTCACCGACAATGTCCGTCCGCTGCGCAGTCGCGACATGATCTCGCGCTGGCGCTGTGATCTCTTCTCTATCGTCCCCTCCATGGCGGGTCTCCACCGGCTCCGCCGCGAGACATGCTGGTCGCCGGTGATTTTGCAAGCAGGATGTGCCGGGACCGGCCAAAACCGGCCCCGGCGAACCAGCCTCAGAAGCCGAGGCGGGCAGTGAGCCGCATCGAGCGCGGTGCCTGATAGTTGACCGGCGAACGGTAATCGGGGTTGGTCGAGCCATCTCCCTGCTCGCCGAAATTGTTGTACGACGTCACCGACTTGCTGTTCAGCAGGTTGAAGATGTCGACGCGGATCGAGGCATCCACGCTGTACGGGAGCGGCAGGCGGAGCGACGCGCTGACGTCGATCTGGGTGCGCCAGTCGCCGTTGAACGCCGTGCCGCGCGGGATCAGCTTGCCCTGACAATAATAGCCATAGCCATGATAGGTGTTGGCATAGGGATCGACGGTGAGCGGCACCGCGCCGATGCAGCTGTAATGCTGCGGCGACTGGACCACGGCATTGGCGCCGACATCGATCATGTCGTTCAGGCGATAGCTGCCATAGGCCTTGAAGTTGTGCCGCCGATCGCTGGGCAGATAGCCATAGGCGCCGTTGACGAAGCCCGGCGAGTCGAAGTCCGCGGTGCGGTTGATCGCGAGCTGGCCGTTCTCCGAGCGGACGCCACCCTCGTAATTGCCCTTGTTGAACGCGAGTGTGTACGAGGCCGAAAGGCTCCACTTCTGGTCGAAGGTGCGATCGAAGGTGAGCGTCACCGCGTCATAGTTGCGGCTCGGCTTGGGATAGCCGAGGTCGGACGCCTTCAGCGTCACCGTCGGAGTCGAGCCGTCGGGCAGCGAAGCGAGCTGCACGGTCACGTCGCGGCCCGGATTGGCGATGACGAACTGGCGGCCGCCCGGGAACGACGCCTGGCACTGCGCCGCCGTGAAGCCCTTGCTCATGCAATAGGCGCGTGCGCCGATATCGACCGAGATGTCCTCGATCACGTCCTTGAGCCGGCGATGGGTGAAATAGGCGCCGATGCGGACATGGTCGGCGAACTGGTGCTCGGCGCCGAAGATGAACTCATTGTCCGACTGCGGCTTGATGTTGCTCGCGATCGCGCCCGAGGGGTTGAACGCCGAACCGTCGGCAGAGACCTCGCAATTGTTCACCTTGGTGTCCGGGCAGGCCGTGGTGTTGGCCACTGTCAGGATCGGCGCGCCGCTGGTCGGGATATTGCCTGCGCCGCTGGTGCCGGTGAAGAAATTATACCGGGTATAGGTGACCAGACTGCCCGCGACGTTCAGGTTGATGTCGCCGGCCATCGGCAGGTAATATTGCGCATAGGATCCGAAGATCTTGGTGCGCCCGTCGCCCAGCGGATCGAACGAGGCGCCGACGCGCGGTGCCCAGAGGTTGCCCGATTCGAAGAACGACTTGCCGTTCACGCCCTGGTTGCTGAAGCGGTCGTTGCGCAGGCCGAGGTCGAGGCGCAGCCGGTTGTCGAACAGCGACCACTGGTCCTGGATGTAGAAGGCTTCGTTGCGGACGTGCGCGGTGCCGTTCTGGGCATAGACGCGGGTGGTGTAATATTGCGTGCCGACCGCCTGGCCGATGCGCGCCGCCGATTCCGCGGTGACGGTGTAGATCTTGAATGCGCCGCCGCCGATCGTCTCGAAGCTCTGGACCTGCGTGTCCTTCTCATGGTCGTAGCCGACGCGGACATGATGGCTGCCGAGCAGGTGGAACTGCAGGTCGACGTCGCCGCGGTAGAATTCGCGCTCATTGTCGGTCTTGCTATAGGCGTCGGTCACCTTGTTCGCGCCGATCTGGATGCCGGCCGGGTCGGTCCGGTAATCGGTCACCTGCGGGTTGGTGATGTCGAGCGGGACGTTGCCCGAGCGCAGCTTGTTGACGCCGTACGCACCCGAAACGGTCAGCCAGGGCGTGATCGTGCCGGTGTAGCGGCCGACATAGTTGGTGCCGCCCGAGCGGGCATCGGTGCCGCCGGTCTTGCCGCCCAGCGTGAAATTGGTGCGGTCCCAGTTCTGGCTGCGGTTGCGGGTTTCGTTGGTGGTGTCGAAATAGGTGAATTCGAGGTGATGATCGCCGGTGATATAGGCGTCCACCTTGCCGCCCCAGAACGGGCTGGTGTTGACCGAGCTGGTCGCGTTGTTCTGGTTCGCCGACGGCGTCATCGAGCGGATGTTGCGGAAATTGTAGAGACCGTAGACGAACAGGTGATCCTTGATGATCGGCCCGCTCGCCTGCAGGATCAGCTCCTGGCGGCTCGCCGTTGCGTGGCGATAGTCGGTGGTGCGGGTCGAGGGCGAGGTGCTGCGCAGGTCGTTCGGCTCCCACAGGCCGGTCACGCTGGCATGATATTGGTTCGAGCCCGACTTGGTGGTGGCGACGACATAGCCGCCGGTCGCGCGGCCGAACTCGGCGGGGGCGCCGCCGGTCTTCACTTCGACGGTCTCGTAGAAGTCAAACGGCACTTCGGTCGGCTGGCCGCCCGAGACGAAGTCGGTGACGTTCAAGCCGTTGATGAAGAAGGCGTTCTCGGTGAACGCCGCGCCGGCGACCGAGACCTGGTTGGCGAAGCCGCCGTTCGAGGGCGAGCTGCCCTGCACGGTGCCCGGGGTCAGCAGCATCACGTCGCGCAGCGAGCGGCCGATCGGCACGCGCTGGGTGAGCGAGGCGAGGTTGATCGTCGCGCCGACCGTGGTGTCCTGGAAGTCCGCGGTGCGCTGGCGCGAGCCGGTGACGACGATCTCGTTGCCCTGCGCAGCCGGCGCCAGGCGGAAGCTGTTGGCGCCACCGGTCTCGCGGGTCAGCGCGATCGCCTGCTCGCTATAGGGGGCATAGCCCTCGGCCGTGACAGTGAAGTCGTAATTGCCCGGCGTCAGCTGCGGGAAGGTATAGGCACCGCTGCTGTCGGTGGTGACCGAACGGCTGACGCCCTTGTCGGAAGAGGTGATCTTCACTTCGGCGCCGGCGAGCGGCGTGCCGTCTTCGGCCGTCACCCGGCCCGAGGCCGCGATGTTGGTATAGTCCTGCGCGTGCGCGGACGGGGCGGCGAGGATCACGGCCGGAGCCGTGGTGCTGAGCATCAACAGCGCGCGCAGGGCTGCGCGCGACGAAAGTCGCGTGTGGCGGAGCATTGGAACCCCCAATGGTGATCGAGAACCTGCGACACGCTGGGTTACCGCGCCGCAGCCGGGGCACTATGCGGACGCCGTGGAGTTTTTGTGACAATCGGGCAATAAATTCACAAATTTCCACACTCAGCGAACATTTGCCCCCATATTCCGGGCTTTAATGGCCGAAACGCTCTCCCGCTTCCGCACGCAGCCGGCATCGGACCGCGGCCACGAACGAGCGCGATCCGACCTGAAGCCTCTATTTCCGGATACCCGTCAGGGCGTACGCGATTCGACCGCCACGGCGCGCGGATTCGCGATGAGGTCGCGGATCGCCGCAGTATCCCCCTGGTTCACCACGCCATAGACCGGGATGTCGGCGGCGCGCGGATCGGTCAGCACCAGCCGATCCTTCGCATAGCGGTTCACCTCGGCGATGACCTCGCTCAGCGGCTCGCCCTGGAAGACAAGGCGGCCGCGCGTCCAGGCGACCGCGCTGTCGGCGTCGATATCCGCGGCCTGGCGAATGAAGCCGGTATTGCCGCGCGCCCCCATGGCGACACCGAAAGACAGCCGCTCACCCTTGCGTGCCAGCTTCTCGATCGGCTCGGCGGCGCCCGGCCGGCCGGATTCGGACAGGGCGACGCGTACCACGCCCTCGACGACCGTGACCTCCGCCTCGCCCTTGCCGACGCTGACATCGAACATCGTGCCTACCGCGACGACCTCGCCATGGCGGGTCTCGACGACGAAGGGCCGGCTCTTGTCATGCGCGACCTTGAACAGCGCCTCGCCCGAGACGAGCCGCAGGCGGCGCTCCTTCGCGACATAGGCGACGTCCACCCGGCTGTCGGCCGCCAGCGTCACCACCGATCCGTCGCTGAACGCGATGCGGCGGCGCTCGGCATGGCCGGTCGCGACGCTCTGCACCGCCTCGTGCGCGGGCTGCGGATGCGTCATCCACAAGGCTCCGCCGAACACCGCCAGTGTCGCAACCGAGGCAGCGAGCGCCGGTCCTACCCAGACAGGCCGCTGTCGCACCGGCGCCCGCCCCGGACGTTCGAACTCGCCGAGCCAGTTCCAGAATTCTGACGCTTCCGCACGGTCGTCCGGATGCAGGTGCGCATCCCGGCCATCGAGGAAAGTCTCGAACACCGCAGGCGCGCGCTTGCCGAGATCGCGCTTGCTCATGCGCCGCGCTCCATGAGATGCGCGAGCCGGTCGTAGAGATGCGCGACTGCGTGGGTCAGGTGCTTCTGCACCATGCGCGGCGAGATGCCGAGCGCGCGGGCGATCTCGCCGGTGCCGCGCTCATCGAAGCGGCGCATCACGAACACCTCGCGGCAGCGCGGCGACAGTTCGTCGAGCGCCGCCTCGAGCGCCGCCTGCAGGTCCGCCACCCGCCGCCGGTCCTCCTGCACCGGACGCACCGGCGGATCGATCTCTGGGCTGAGCGGCACCACCGGCAGCGCCCGGCGGTGCCGATCCGCGATCAGGTTTGCCGCAATTCGGAAGAGATAGGCCCGGGGCTCGTCGACGGTGCGCTCGCGCGCGCTGGCGACCAGGCGGGCGCAGGCCTCCTGCACCAAATCCTCGACCTCGGCCGCATCGTCGACCCGGCGCGCGACGAACGCACGCAACGCCGCCCGATAGGCATCGAACGCGCCCTGCCCGTCATCGGGAGCCTGCTGCATTCCAGGTCGTCCGGCGGCCAAAGCCCGCATCTCCCCGTCTCGCGCGCGCTGCGCAATTTCCTCCTGCCATGACGCGCAACAATGACAAAGGCGAACCGTGCAATCCTGCAACACCCGAAAAAATTTGATCCGCTTCGGTTCGCGGTTGTGACTTGCCCGCGTCATAAACCGTGATTGCCGCGTCCAGGCATCGATTCAGGGGGATCGATTTCCATGAAAAAACGCCAGCTTCTTCTCGTTACCGTCGCCGCCTTCGCCGCGGTCCCGGCCGCCGCCCAGGCCCGTGAGACCGCCCGCCACGAGATCCGCCTGCCGGGCGGGCGCCTCGACACCGCGCTGATGCAGGTCGCCCAGCAGACGGGCGTCCAACTCGTCTTCACCGACCCTGCGATCGCCCGGCTCAAGGCGCCGAAGCTCGAAGGCCGCTACACGATCCGCGACGCGCTCGACCTGCTGCTCGCCAACAGCCGCTACACCTATCGCTTCACCGGCCCCAACAGCGTGCGCGTGATGCCGAAGAGCGACGCCCAGCCGGGCGTGCGCCCCGTGGCGCTCTACCAGGATGCCCCCGCCTCCACGTCCACCGGCGACCAGCAGGCCGCAGCCGAGACCGCCGCCGTCGAGCAGGCGGTGAACGGCGACGAGCCGGCGCCGGCGGAGATCGTCGTGGTCGGCTCGCAGATCCGCGGCAGCAAGGTCACCGCAGCCCTTCCCGTCACCGTGGTCGACGAGGCCCAGATCGGCGCCACGGGCGCGACTTCGGGCGACGAGCTGTTCCGCTCGATCCCGCAGCTCGGCGATGTCAGCTTCAACAGCTCCTATCTGCCGAACAGCTCCAACTCGGCGCGCGGCGATGTCGGCTCGATCAACCTGCGCAATCTCGGCGTCGGCAACACGCTGGTGCTGCTCAACGGCCGCCGCGTGGTCAACCACCCGACCAGCCGCGCGGACGATAATCTCGTGCCGGTGCTGACGGTCAACACCAACGCCATCCCCGTCTTCGGCCTGGAGCGCATGGAAGTGCTGCGCGACGGCGCCGCCGCCATCTATGGCTCGGACGCGGTCGCCGGCGTGGTCAACACCGTGCTCAAGACCGATTACAACGGCGTCGAGCTCGAAGGCCAGGTCGGCTGGGGCGAAGGCTCGAGCCTGTTCGAGACCAACACCCACCTGCTCGCCGGCCGCAACCTGGGCGATCGCGGCAACATCACGTTGTTCGCCAGCTACGACAAGCGCGACGGCGTGATGGCCAGCGACTTCGACTATACCCGCAGCAGCGACCTGCGCTCGCTGTTCGCCGGCACGCGCTTCGACGGCTCGACCTCGCTCGACGGCCGCTCGACGATCACTCCCTGGGGCTCGTTCCAGACGGTCGGCAATGTCGTCGTCCGCCAGGGCACGACCGCACTCACCAACACCTCGGGCCAGTTCCACATCCAGCCGACCAGCTTCACCGGCTGCCCGGCGGGTAGTGCCGGCATCATCAACGGCACCAATTGCGTCGCCACCGGCACCAGCTCGGCAGCCGGTATCCGCGACCTGCGCTTCGACGCGCCGCTCGCCTTCAACACCAACGTCACGCCGAACATCCGCCGCATCAACCTGTTCCTGAACGGCCATTACGAGCTGGGCGGCGGCGTCGAGCTGTTCGGCGAGGCCGGCTATTACAACGGCAAGAGCAACAGCCTGCAGGCCTCGACCGGCACGCTTTCCTCGGGCCCGCTGACCATCGCGGCCAACGCCTATTACAATCCGTTCGGCCCGACCGGCAGCGCCAACCGCCTGCCCGGCATCAACGCCGCCGCGGCCGGTCAGGCGATCACCCTGTCGAGCTACAATTTCGCCGATGTCGGCCCCAACCATGTCGATGTGCTCAACACCCAGTATCGCCTGCTCGCCGGTCTGCGCTTCAACCTGCTGGGCCTGCAGTGGGAGAGCGCCGCGCTCTATTCGGAAGCGCGGGTGCGCGACACGTCGGACGGCATCAGCCAGACGCTGCTCCAGCGCCAGATCAACCTGACCACGCCGGATGCGTACAACCCGTTCAACGGCAGTGGCATCACGCCGCCGAGCGGCGGTGACAATACGCCGAGCAGCCTGGCGGCGATCAATGCAGTCAAGGTGAAGACCACCCGCGTCAGCAAGTCGACGCTGGCGATGTGGGACATCAAGGGCTCGACCACCGATCTGTTCAGCCTGCCCGGCGGCAATGTCGGCATGGCGATCGGCGGCGAAGTGCGCCGCGAGACCCAGAATGACGATCGCGATGCCCGGGTCGACGGCACGATCCAGTTCACCGACTCGATCACCGGCGCGGTCAACGGATCGGACCTGATCGGCACCAGCCCCTCGCCCGACACCAGCGGCCGCCGCACCGTCGCCGCCGCCTATCTCGAATTCGCCGTCCCGGTGGTCTCGCCCGAGATGAACATCCCGCTGGTCCGCAACATCGAGCTGCAGCTTGCCGGCCGCTTCGAGCATTATTCGGACGTCGGCTCGGTCGCCAAGCCGAAGGTCGCCGCCGCCTGGGACATCGTCCGCGGCATCCGCGTGCGCGGTTCCTATGCCGAGGGCTTCAAGGCGCCGAACCTCGAGCAGATCAACGCCACTTTGGTCACTCGCTCGAACACGCGCACCGACTATGTCCGCTGCGAGGCGCAGCTGCGCACCGGCGCGATCTCCAGCTTCGCCAATTGCTCGCAGGGCTTCGCCACCACGGCGCGGCGCTCGGGCAATCCCGACCTGAAGCCCGAACAGTCCAAGACCTGGACCGTCGGCGTGGTGCTGGAGCCCCACTTCCTCGATTCCGCGATCGGCCGGATCACCCTCACCGCCGACTACTGGCATGTCGACCAGAAGGGGATCGTCGGCCTGTTCGGCGAGGGCAATGCGCTGATCAACGACTATCTGCTGCGCGTGCAGGGATCGAGCGATCCGAACGTGATCCGCGCCGCGCCCACCGCCGAGGACAATGCGCTGTTCGCCGGAACTGGCCTCACCCCCGTCGGCCGCGTGCTCTACGTCAACGACAAGTACGTCAACCTGCTGCCGCAGGAAGTCGCCGGCGTCGATCTGGGCCTCAATTGGCGCCTGCCGGACTTCGGCGCGGGCAAGATTAGCCTCAACGCCAATGCCGCCTATCTCGACAAGTTCTTCCTCGAGCCCTCGCCGCCGATCCAGAACCTGATCGCCGCGCGCGCCGCGGGCACGATCAACGCGGGCACCAACATCGCCGATGCCGGGGATCTCGTCCGCCAGAACGGCAAGCCGCGCTGGAAGGTGACCGGCTCGATCACCTGGGAGAAGGGGCCGTTCCAGATCGGCGGCTTCACCCAGTATACCAGCGACGTGGATGATACCGGCCTGCTCGATTCCGCCGGCGCCGCCTGGCTGATCGAGGACCGGATGACCTTCAACCTCTACGGCCAGGTCACCGTCGGCAAGCGCGACAATGGCGGCCGCTACCGCCTGCGCATCGGCGTGCGAAACCTCACCAACGAAGGTCCGCCGCTCAGCTCCAGCGGCTTCCTCGGCTCGCTCTACAGCCCCTATGGCCGCTACTGGTACGCCAACATGCGGGCGAGCTTCTGATGCGGATCGCCCTGATCCTCGCGCTGGCCTCGCTCGCGACGCCGGCCTTCGCCCAGGAAGCACCGGAAGCCCCCGCCACCCAGCGCGTCTCCGGCGGCGACATCGTCGCCTATGACCAGATCCACAAGCCGATAATCGGGCGCGGCGGCATGGTCGTCAGCCAGAACCGGATTGCGGCGGACATAGGCGCGGCGATCCTGCGCAAGGGCGGCAACGCGGTCGACGCCGCGATCGCCACCGCCTTCGCCCTCGCCGTCACCCTGCCGCGCGCCGGCAATGTCGGTGGCGGCGGCTATATGCTAATCCACATGGCGGCGAAGGACGGCAAGCCCGCCCGGACGATCGCGATCGACTATTACGGCCAGGCATCGCGCCACACGACGCCCGACCTGCTGCTCGGCGCCAATGGCAAGTTCGATGCCGCCAAGGGCTATTCGATGAAGGGCGTGGCGATCCCCGGCACCGTTGCCGGACTGTGGGAGGCGCACAAGCGCTTCGGCGCGCTGCCCTGGGGCACGCTGATCGCCCCGGCCCTCGCCATGGCTCGCGACGGCGTGATCCTGTCGGACGATGAAGCGCAAGCAAACGCCGACCAGAAGAAGGCGATGCACGACGATCCAGCCGCCCTCGCCGTCTTCTTCAAGCCCGATGGCAGCGCCTACAAGCCGGGCGAGCGCTGGAAGCAGCCCGAGCTCGCCGCGACGCTGCAGCTGATCGCCGCCAAGGGCCGCGACGGTTTCTACACCGGCGCGATCGCGCAGAAGATCGCTACGGGGATGAAGGCCGGCGGCGGCGTGATCGACGAGAAGGACCTGGCCGATTACCAGCCAGTGATCTCCGAGCCGATCTGGTCGAGCTACCGAGGCATGCCGATCGCCTACATGCCGCCCACCGCCTCGGGCGTGAGTGTGGCCGAGGCGATGAACATCCTCGAGCGCTTCCCGGTGCGCGAGCAGCGCTGGGGCAGCGTCGCCAACCTCCATCTGCTGGCCGAGACGCTCAAGATCGTCTGGGCGGATCGCAAGCTGATCGGCGGCGGCCCGGACTGGCGGACGCCCGCAAAGGGCCTGGCGAGCAAGGAATACGCCGCCGAGCGCGCGAAGCTGATCCAGACCGGTTCATCGCTCGACGCGAAGACCCTGCCCGACGGCAATCCCTATCCTTACGAAAGCAAGGACACGACGCACTTCTCGGTGGTCGATGCCGCCGGCAATGCGGTGAGCAACACCTACACGCTCTCCGCCTCCTATGGCGCGCATGTCGTGGCGCCGGGCACCGGCATCCTGCTCAACAACTCGCTCGGCAACCTCGCCTGGGGCCGCAGCGGCCCGGACAGCAAGGCGACCCAGCCGGTGCCGGGCAAGCGCGTCGGCTCGACGATCACGCCGATGATCGTCTTCAAGGACGACAGGCCCTGGCTGGTCACCGGCACGCCGGGCGGCGGCTATATCATCGCGACGATGGTGCAGATGCTCTCCAACGTCATCGATCACCGCCTCAACGTCGCCGAGGCCGCCGAGCGTCCGCGCATCAACCAGTCGGGCGGCGACGGCCCGATCGAGCTGGAGGAAGGCTTTTCGCCGGACATCATTCCCCTGCTCGAGGCAAAGGGGCACAAGGTGCGCAGCTCGAACACCATGGGATCGGTCCAGTCGATCATGGTCGAAGGCGACAAGTTCCTGGGATCGGCCGACACGCGCCGTCCCGATGCCGCGGCTATCGGCGCGAAATAAGGGGAGAATGCAGGATATGAGGATCAGGACCGCGTTGCTGCTGGCCAGCATGTTCGCGCCGCTTTCCGTTCATGCCCAGGCCGTGCCCGAGGCGCAGCGCAGCGCCCTGCTCGCCGGGATCGACAGGCGCACGCCCGAGCTGGAAAGCACCGCCAGGGCGATCTGGGGCTGGTCCGAAGTCGGCTATCAGGAGAACAAGTCCTCCGCGCTGCTCCAGGCGCAGCTGAAGAAAGCCGGCTTCACCGTCACCCCCGGCGTCGCCGGCATGCCGACCGCCTTTGTCGCCAGCTTCAAGCAGGGCAGCGGCCCGGTGATCGGCATCCTCGCCGAATATGACGCCCTGCCCGGCCTCGCCCAGACGACCGCGCCGACCAAGACCGCGATCGCCGGCAAGGCCGCCGGCCATGGCTGCGGCCACAATCTGTTCGGCGCGGCCAGCGTCGAGGCGGCGATCGCGATCCGGGAATGGATGATCGCCAACAAGGTCCAGGGCGAACTGCGCGTCTATGGCTCGCCGGCCGAGGAAGGCGGCTCGGGCAAGGTCTATCTGGTCCGCGCCGGCCTGTTCGACGATGTCTCGGCCGTGCTCCACTGGCACCCGAGCGACGCCAACGGCGTGTCGACCGGCAAGAGCATGGCCAATATCTCGGGCAAGTTCCGCTTCCACGGCGTCAGCGCCCATGCCGCTGCCTCGCCCGACAAGGGCCGCTCGGCGTTGGACGGCGTCGAGGTGATGGACGTCGCGGTGAACTTCATGCGCGAGCACGTCCCCTCGTCGACGCGCATCCACAACATCATCACCGCCGGCGGCGAGGCACCGAATGTCGTGCCCGACTTCGCCGAGAGCTACTACTATGTCCGCAACGTCGATCCGCTGGTCGTCCGCGACGTGTGGGGGCGCGTGGTCAAGGCCGCGCAGGGCTCGGCGATGGCGACCGGCACCAGCGTCGATTACGAGATCACCGGCGGCGTCTATTCGATGCTCGCCAGCGAGACGCTCGCCAAGGTGATGAGCGCCAATCTCAACGCGGTGGGCGGCGAGCAATGGACGCCCGAGGAGACCGCCTGGGCGACAGAGTTGCAGAAGAGCCTGCCGACGCAGAAGCCGCTCGACTCGGTGAAGCAGACCAGCTCACGCGAGCGCGGCCCCGACGGGGGCGGCTCGACCGATGTGGCCGACATCAGCTGGACCGTGCCGACGATCGGCCTCGGCACGGCGACCTGGGTGCCGGGCACGCCCGCGCATAGCTGGCAGGCGGTCGCCGCTTCGGGCTCCTCGATCGGCTTCAAGGGCGCGACGGTCGCCGCCAAGACGATCGCGCTCACGGGCGCGGACCTGTTCCTCTCGCCCGAGCTGCTGAAGCAAGCCCGGGCCGAGCTCGACAAGGCGCGCGGCCCCGACTTCAAGTACGACGCGCTGCTCGGCACCCGCACGCCCGCGCTCGACTATCGCAAGCCGACCCCCGCCTGGGAGGAGACGAAGCGCAAATAAGCTAGATGACCCGCTCGGCCTCAATCAGCCGGAGCGGGCTCTCGCTGTCGCGGAAGGGCCGGCGGTGGAGCCGCGCCTCGGCCTGGGCGAGCCGCTCGACCGCACGGGCGAGGTCGGGCTCAGGCAGGGTGAAAGGCAGGCGCAGGAAGCGCTCGAACCCGCCATCCGCCGCGAAGCGGGGACCGGGCGCGACGCGCAGGCCGAGCGTCTGCGCCATCGCCGCCAGCGCGGAAGCTTCGGGGTGCGGCAGCTCGGCCCAGAGTGCGAGCCCGCCCTCGGGCATCGGCACGCGCCAGTGCGGCAGGGCCTCCCCGAGCAGGGCGATCAGCTTCTCGCAGCGCGCCCGCAGCATCGCCGGCCGGTCGCCCATGCCGCTCTCGCGCTCGAACAGCACCGTGACGGCAAGCTGCTCGAGCACCGGGGTCGCCATGTCGAGGATCGCGCGCAGGCGGCCGAGCTCGGCGATGCGTTGCTCGCTGGCACGAATCCAGCCGACGCGCAGCCCGCCCCAATGGCGCTTGGCGACCGAGCCGAGGCTCAGCACCAGATGTCCCTCGGGATCATGCGCGGCGACCGGCGCCGGCATCGGGGACCCGAACCCCGTCCCGGCCATCGTCTCGTCGATCAGCAGCGGCGTGCGCGTCCGCGCGGCGATCGCCACCAGCGCCTGCCGGCTGGCCGCGTCCATCAGCCGGCCGGTGGGATTGTGGAAATCGGGCAGCAGATAGGCAAGGCGCGGCCCCGTCTGGCGGAAGATCGCCTCCATCGCCTCGAGGTCCCAGCCCGTTTCCGGCAGGCTGATCGGCACGGGCTGGCAGCTGTTGCGCAGGATCGCGCCCAGCGCATTGTGATAGGTCGGATGATCGACCGCGACCCGGTCGCCCGGCCCGGTCAGCGCGCGCAAGGCGAGCGTGAGCCCGTTCTGTGCCCCGCTCGTCACGATGATCTGCTCCGGCCGGGTCGGGCAGCCGCGCCGGGCATAGTCGTGCGCGATCGCCTCGCGCAGCTCGGGCAGGCCCAATGCCTCATAGCCGATGCCCGAAAGCCAGGCCGGCAGCCGCCTGAGCGCCTCCTCATAGGCCTGCCACAGCCCGGCCGGGGCCGGCAGCGCCGCCGCCGTCCAGTCGATGAAGGAATCGCCCTCGCCGATATCGGCGATCTCGCCCGCCGCCGCGCGACCGCCGGGCAGGTGCGTGACGCTCCCCGATCCCCGCCGGCTCAGCAGATAGCCTTCGTCGCGCAGCTGCCCATAGGCAGCAGTCAGCGTCGTCCGGCTGACCCCCAGCACCTCGGCCAGCTCGCGTTCCCCCGGCAACCGCACGCCCAGGCCCACTCGGCCGTCCAGGATCAGCAGCCGCAGCGCACGGGCGAGCAGCCGGTACGCGGCATCCGCGCTGTCCGCGCCGCGCCATTGCCCGAGCAGACGGGAGAGCGAGCCAGCCTTGAGCGATATAGCATCCATGCAATGCCACTATCATCAAAGTGGATATTTCAGATAGAGCCAATTCAATCCATCTGGACATCATGCTTCGCCATGACCGCTTCCCCGCCCGCCTCACCCAGCTCCTTGCCGGCCTGTGCCTCTACGGCATCTCCATGGCGATGATGGTGCGGGCCAATCTCGGCCTCGATCCCTGGGACGTGCTCCATCAGGGGCTCGCGCACCGGCTCGGCCTCAGCTTCGGCTGGACGGTCAACCTGGTCGGCCTCGTCGTGCTGGCGCTGTGGCTGCCACTGCGCCAGCGGCCGGGCCTCGGCACCGTGCTCAACATCATGGTGATCGGCACCGTCACCGATCTCGCGTTGGCCGTGATCCCGGCGCCGGAAGGCTATATCCCCCGCTTCGCGCTGCTCGGCTTCGGCATCGTGCTGAACGGCATCGCCGGCGGCGCCTATATCGGCGCGGGACTCGGCCCGGGCCCGCGCGACGGGCTGATGACCGGCTTCTGCCGCCGCACCGGCCTGCCGGTGAAGGCCGTGCGCACGGCGATCGAGCTGGCCGTGCTCGCGATCGGCTGGCTGCTCGGCGGCACCGTCGGGCTCGGCACAGTGCTCTACGCCGTCAGCATCGGCTGGGTGGTCCATTATGCGCTGCCGGCCTTCGCCTTCGACAAGGCCAGGCCGCAACCTCAGCCGGCCAGCGCCTAGAGCGCGCAAACGAAGAAGCCGCACCCGCGCGTAGCGGATGCGGCTTCTTGTTCAGGGAAGCCGGCGCAGGGCCGGCCTCGATCAGGCTCAGAACTTCGCCGAGACGCCCACCGAGTAGGTGGTGTCGTCAAAGCGGCGGTCGCGCGGGAATTCCGGGCGGCCATAATAGCTACGATAATTGTTCTTGGTGATGTTGGTGGCGTCCACGCTCAGCGTGATGCCCTTGGCGACATCGAAGCCCAGGCTGGCATCGAGGCGGCCGCCCGGACGCACCATGTTGAGCACCAGCGGATCGGGCTGGAGCGACGTGACCGGGCCGGCGGCCGGGCGGATCGTGGTGCCGCCATAGATCTCGTCATAATAGCTCGAGCGGTGGGTGTAGACCACACGGCCGGTGACGCCGTACTTCTCGTAGAGCGCGCCGACGGTGTAGTTGTACTTCGAAACGCCGCCGATCGCCTGGCCGATCATGCGGGCATCGACGTCCTCCTTGATCTCGCTGTCGGCGAGGGTGAAGTTCGCCATGATGCCCAGGCCGCTGAGCGGGCCCGGCAGGAAGTCGAGGAAGGCCTGGCCGGCGACCTCGATACCCTTCAGCGTCACCTTGCCGACATTGCGCGGGCGGGTGATGTTGTAGTTGAAGCCGTTGATCGTCTCGACCTGGCCCTGGCTGATCACGCGGTCGGTGATGTCCTTGTAATAGCCCGCCACCGAGACATAGCTGTCGCGGCCGAAATAATATTCCAGCGTGGCATCGAAGCTGTCCGACTTCTGCGGCTTCAGGTCCGGATTGCCGCCGCTGCCCGCCGGCAGGATCAGGATGTTGGTCGAGATCAGGTAGCTCAGGCCCGGGTTGAGCGAGCCGAAGGACGGACGCGAGATCGCCTTGGCATAGCTGAAGCGCGCCTGCAGGCCGCCGCCGAAGCGGATGCGGGCGCTGGCATTGGGCATGAAGTCATTATCGTCGGTCGAGGCACTGTACGGCGTGACCACCCCGAGCGGGTTCGGGTTGGCCGGAGTCGCCGCCGGCGTCACGATCGCGGCGCCGTTGATATCGCGGCTGGTATGCGTGTAGCGCGCGCCGACGAGACCGTCGACCGAGAGCGCGCCGCCCAGCGGGATGTCATAGGCCAGTTGGACATAGCCGGAGAGCGTCTTCTCCTGCGCGCTGAAGGCACGTTCCGGCTGGAAGGCCGGCCAGCCCTCGGCCAGGCCATAGAGCTTGCGCAGCTGGTTCTGGATGGTCGGATCGCGCAGCATGTCCTGGTCCGGTGCGACAACGCCCAGGCCGTTGTTCACGGTGGGGATGCCCGAGCTGTGGATCATGAAGTCGGCGGGCAGGAACGAGACGTTGGTGAGCAGCGTGCCGCAGACCGGCGCCGCCTGCGGACCGCAGGTGCCGAGCACTGCCTGCTGGTGATCCGCCTTGTGATCGGCATAGCGCGCGCCGAACTGGATCTCCTTGAGGATCGAGCCGACTTCATATTTGCCGTCGAACTTGGCGGCGAACGCGCTGCCCTTGTCGCGGCTCGTATCCTGGTTGAGCGGCGAAAGGCCGAAATTGGCCGGATTGCTCAGGCCCGGCGACGAATAGACGGTGCCGCCATCGTCATTGAGGTTGGTGATCGTGCTGACCATGCCGCCGCCCACCTTGAGCGTGTCCAGGATGAAGTTCTGGTTGCGGATGTTAGAGCTCTGGTACGAGATGTCGGCATTCAGCGTGAGCGCGCCGGTCTGATACTTGCCGCCGACCGCGAGCACATAGAGGTCGGTGCGGTCGTTGTGCGCCTGGGTGCTGGTGAAGCCGCCATGGCTGCCGACGGTCATGCTCTTGGCGGTGCACAGGGTCTCGCGGTGCACGGCTGGGTTGGCAGTGCCGTCGGGCTTGAACGGATTGGCATAGAAACCGTCCGCGCCCACGTCATAGGCATTGCAGTCGCCGGTCGCCTGCACGTTGCTGAACGGTCCGCCGAACAGGTCGTCGATCAGGAAGATGCTCGCCCATTTGGAGACATAGCTGGTGTAGAGGCCGGTCAGGTCGAGCTGGAACTCCGGCGAGACCTTCCACTGCACCGCGGCGTTGGTCTGGATGCGGCGATAGTTGCCTTCGTTGTTCAAGCCGCCAACACAAGTCGGCGCCGCCAGCCCGCCCGAGCCGCCGGCGACCGGGTTCGGCCCGTGATTGCCGCTGCGATAGTCGCAGTTGAAGGCGATCGGGCGGTTGAAGTCGGTGCTCGCATAGGAGACGTCGAGCAGCGCGCCGATCTCGCCGATGCCGGTGTCCCAGCGATCCGAGACGAGCAGGCCGGCGATCGGCGTGACTTCATTGGTGTTCTTCGAATAGATGCCGCGGGCATTGGCGGCGACGGTGAAGCCGTTGAAGTCGAACGGCTTGTGCAGACGCAGGTCGATCACGCCGACCACACCGCCCTCGATCAGGTTGGCCGAACTGGTCTTGTAGACATCGGCGCCGGCCAGCGCTTCGGCGGGCAAGTCCTGATAGGCGAAGCCGCGGCCGACGCCGGTGAATATCTCGCGGCCGTCGAGCGTGGTGAGGATGTCGCCCAGGCCGCGGATGATCGGCGCGACGATCTCGTTGTTGCCGCCCACGGTGACCTGCACGCCCGGCACGCGCTGCAGCGCGCCCGCGACGGTGCGGTCGGGGAACTTGCCGATGTCGTCGGCGACGATCGAGTCGACGACATTGGCCGAGTCCTGCTTGATCTTCGCGGCGGCGCCCAGGCTGGCGCGCTGGCCGGTGACGATGATCTCGCCCTCATCCTGCGATGCATCCGCCTGCGGCGCGGCCTGGCCGGCCGTGTCCTGCGCAAAGGCAGGCGCGGCGCACAGGATCAGCGCGATCGCAGTGGCGGACTTCAGGGCAATAGAACGACGCTTCATCAGATCTCCCTCCCGATTGGCGGGCACTAGCGCAGCGTGCCCTCATTAATATTATCATTCAGAACTAGCGGACCAATGGACGCCCCACAAGCCCCTTTTGAAGGACGCCGTGGACGACCCACTCACCTGTGGCGCCGCCGCCACACTCCCTCGCGACCGACTGCAGGGCGATAAATGGGCTAAAGAACGGATTACACCGTTATATCCTATTCATCATATTTATTGACGCCTGCAGGAATGTGGCGCAGTTAGTTCGCCGCGCGATCCAGGGCGGCCGACCTCCACCCCCGATGCGCGGAACCAACAGCGCCGGCCCAAGCCGGGTAGAAGGGGAGAAAATCGATGAGGTCATTGCTGCGCGGCGTGCTGCCGCGACTCCTGTGTATATTCGCGTTCCTCACCGCCGGCTGGGCCACGCCCGCGCTGGCCCAGCGCACCATGCTCGCCCAGGGCATGTACCCGCGCGCCGTCCAGCTCAGCCACAATGCGACTCCGGCGAACAACGGCCGCATCGTCGTCAGCTTCACCACGTTCACCGGCGGCAGCGGCATCCAGCCGATCTATGCCAGCGACGATAACGGCACGACCTTCAGCCAGATCGGCACGATCACCGACCCGCTCTTCTCGCGCGGCCTGTGCTGCGGCACGCTCTACGAGCTGCCCCAGACGGTCGGCGCGCTCTCGGCCGGCACCCTGCTCTGGGCCGGCTCGGTGGGCGGCGACACCCCTGCCCAGCCGATGCAGATCCGCATCTACAAGAGCACCGATCGCGGCGCGACCTGGTCCTATCTCTCCAACTGCGCCACCGGCACGGTGAACCGTTCGGCCGGCGGCCTGTGGGAGCCCGAATTCACCATCGCCGCCAATGGCGCGCTGGTCTGCTTCTATTCGGACGAGACCATTCCCGGCTTCTCGCAGATGCTCCAGCAGGTCACCTCGACCGACGGGATCCACTGGAGTGCCCCGGTCCGCACCGTGGCCAGCGGCCTCCAGGCCGATCGCCCGGGCATGGCCGTGGTCCGCAAGCTGCCCAGCGGCCGCTATTTCATGACCTTCGAGCTGTGCGGCCCCGCCGGCTGCACCGTGTTCTACAAGACCTCGCCCGACGGCATCAACTGGACCCCGGCGAGCAGCGTCGGCGCCCGGGTCGAGAGCGAGGACGGCCACTGGTTCCTCCACACGCCCACCGTCGCCTGGGCGCCCCTCCCCGGCCTGCCCAATGGCCGCATCTTCCTGATCGGCCAGATCGAGAGCGGCACGACCGGCATCGGCTCGGGCAACGGCAATGTCGTGTTCTACAACGACACTGCCGATGGCAGCGGCAAGTGGAAGACGATGGCGGCCCCCGCCCCCATCGCCGGGCTCACCGGCACCAGCAATGTCTGCCAGAACTATTCGCCGCCGCTCCTGCCGCTCGCCGGCGGCACGACCCTGTTCGGCCTGACCACCGACTATGACGCATCCAATGTCTGCCGCGTCTATTTCGGCAAGGTGCCCACCTACGCCTCCTCGCCGACCCTGGCGCTGAGCGCCGACGCGATCGGCGTCTCGCTCAACCAGAGCGCGAGCGGCAACGTCACCGTCAGCCCCAATGGCGGCTATCTCGGAACGCTGAAGCTCACCGTCTCGATCCCGGGCTTCAACGGCAGCGCGAGCTTCGACCGCGACACGCTGACCTTCACCGGCACGGCGGCGCAGACGGCGAAGCTGACGCTGCGCTCGGGCACCAGCACGGCCTCGGCATCGTCCTCGGGTGGCGGCTCGGGCTTCGGCTTCGCCAGCCTGCCTGCCCTGGCGCTTGTCGGCGCCGCGCCGCTGATGCTGCTCTTCTCGGCGCTGCGCAGCGCGGTCGGCGTGCTGTCGCTCGCTGCGATCCTGGCACTGACCGGGTGCGGCAATGCCAGCAGAGGGGACAGCGCCGGCGCGATCGTCTCGCCGCCGCTCCCGACCAAGTACACCGCGACGATCACGGCGACCGACACCACCAATGCCGCGATCAAGTCGACGGTCACCACCCAGGTGACGCTCTACAACTGATCTGGGAAAACCGATCCCTGACTACCCCCGGACGGCACCGCCGCCCGGGGGTGTTTTTTGTCTATTTGCCTTCGGGAAAAGCCGCGACGATCGCGTCATATTCCTTGCGGCTGATCTCGATCATCGATCCGTGGCGGAACCCCTCGGGCATCGAAAACCGATCCCATTCGGGCATACGGCTGTTGCCCGAGACCTGGTACCACGGTCCCTCGAGCCGCGGCGCCTTGGACAGCCCATAGCTCGCCCCGGCATATTGCTCGTAATACATCAGCCAGTCCTGCCCGTTCGGCGCGCGGATCAGCGTCGGCGCCTCGCGGAAGTTCGGGCTGATCGGCGCGCCCGGCTCCGGATACGGCCCGAGCAGCGTGGGCCCGCAGCTGATCCGCACCGTCTTGCCCGTCGTCCAGTTGTACGAGGGATAGCGCTCGTCCTTGATGATCGCGCAATAGCCCTTGCCGTCGTCATTGGGCCGCACGAACGTGTCGATCGTCGCCATGTCCCAGTTGAACAGCCGCTTGGGCGGCGCGGCGAAGGTCTTCAGGTCCTTGGACTGGACATAGAGCGTCCGCTGGCTCGCCCAGTAGCGCTCGGGATCGTCGGGCACGCCCGGCACGGTCGGCGTGTGCCAGGTCAGCAGGAAATTGCCCGAGGGCGCATCGAAATAGAGCTTGGGCGCGCCGATCCGCTGCAGCGCATTGGGCAGGCCCGGGATGTTGGACAGCTTGGGCTCATAGGTGCCGTAGGGCGCCCAGTGGATCAGGTCGGTCGAGCTCCAGAAGCGGATCAGCCTGTCGCCGTCGCTCTTGTTGCCAACCAGGTAATAGCGCCCGTCCGGCCCCTTCGCGATCGAGGCATGGCCGTGATAGTCCTGCGACACCGGCTGGCCGCCATTGAGCGCGCGCCAGTGCAGCCCGTCCACGCTCACCGCGTAGTAGAGCACGCCATAATGCTCGCTGGTCATGTGGGCGAACAGATAGGCCTTGTCGGGATCGACATAGGGGGTCTCGGGCGCGCCCGGCGGCACTGCGGCCGGCGGCGTCGCCTTGGTCTGGGCCAGTGCTGGCGTCCCGCCCAGCCCCGCCCCTATCAACAGACTCGCCAGCACGAGTCGGCGCGTGGCCCTGCGCCCTTGGTTTCTCGGCATCATGATCCTTCCCATCCTTGCTGAACCATGGGGGTGACATTTCACGCCCCACCACATTCATAAGATAAATAGGAACAGACGTCGAGAAAGGCGTCTCACTCAGATGTCGGTCATCGCGCTTTCCTGGCCGGGTTCGTCGATGGTGATCTCGCCCAGCCAGTCGCACAGGCACATCGATCCCATGCACAAGGCCGGCATGCCCTCCAGCAGCACCTCGGGCGCGCCGGGGAACCAGGGCGAGGTCGTCACCGGGATGCAGGGCATCGGCGTCAGCACGCCTTCCGCCAATATGGTCGCCGCCGCGACCTCCGGATTGGCCAGGCTCGAGCACAGGCCGAAGCTGGGGATGTTCTCGAGCGGCACGAAGTCCATGATCGTCGCCGCGGGCAGCATGTCGGTGAGCACCGGCACTTCGGGCGGGACGATCATCGGCATCGGCGCGGCGCCGAAGTCGCAGGAAAGCACGGCGCCCAGGCTGACGAGCTGTGGCATCGCAGCCGCGCCTAGTTGGCGACGATGCCGCTGAGCGTCAGCGGATTGTCGGGCATCAGCACCTGGGTCTGCGGCATCGTCGCGCAGGGCCAGGTGATCGTCGTCGGGTTCCCGCCGGGCCCGGGCACGAGATTCTTGAGCGTGACCACCGGATCGGTCTGCCCGTCACAGGCCAGCACCAGCGCCAGCGTGCCCTCGAACACGCCGCCGCTCACCGTCGCGACGCCCACCTCCTCGCCGGAGACCGACAGGTTGGGAAAGGCGACGACGGTGGTCGTGACGCCCCGGCTGGCCTCGAGCGCGATCAGCGCCTTGCCGATCTGGATCTGGACCAGGTTGTTCATGGCGACACCCCCGGCGAAGTCTATCGTCACTAGCGCATACACCGGGGGGTCTCCTGGATTCGAGGTAAGGCCGAAGCTTAGCCGGTGAAGCCGTTCAGCGTGATCGGGTCGCCCGACATCACCGTCTGGGTCTGCAGGCCGGTCGAGGTCGGCCAGGTCACGGTGACGGTGCCGGCGAAGTTGGTGATCTCAAGCGTCGGGGCGCCGCCCGGTGCGGTGACCGGCGCGACGATCGCGGCGGTGAACTGCGTCCCCGACTCGACGTTGAAGTTGATCGCGCCCGACGTGATGTAGAGCGACGAGAAGCTGATCGTGCCCGACATCGACAGCGCGCTGCTGGTGTCGAGCGCGAAGGTGCCGGCACCGACGATGATCTGCGAGGTCGTCGTGGTCAGGGTCGCGTTCTGGAAATTGATCGTGATGGGGCTCGTCATGACACGTTCCTTTTCAAATGATGTGGCGATGGTTTTGAGACTTCGGTCCACGGATCGCCCCCCCGCGGAGTCTGTTCAGGGATCCTGGGTAGCGGCCGCGCTCACCTTGCCGGCGTAGGCGTGGGAGACCTCGCATCGGGCGCCGGGGTCGGCGTCGCGGCCTTGGGCTCGGGCGCCGGCGTGGGCGACGGCTTCGGACTGGGGCTGGGGCTCGGCTTGCTGGTCGAAGGCGTCGGGGTCGGCGCGGACGAAGGCGCAGGCGCCGGAGCCGGTGCAGCGGGCTTGGCCGCTGCCGGCTTGCCGTCGCCTTCGGGCTGGATCAGCGGCACCGCCCAATAGCCGGGGCCGACGAAGCGGATGCGCTGGGCAGCGGTCGCGATCGAGGCCTGCACATTGCCCGGCACCTGCAGCCAGCCATGGAGGAACGGGCCGCTGCACAGGACGTGGACGAGCAGCGGCAGCGTGGCGGGTGCATTCTCGATGTCGAACTCGATCCGGCGCGGCTGGATCGACAGGCCGCGGATCACCATCTCCCCGCCGCCATAGCTCGCCCCCAGGCGCACCGACGGCGTCGCCACCAGCACCGGGATCACCGCCCCGGTCTCGATCGGAAATTCGAGCCGGATCGAGGCGGACGAAGGCAGGTCGTAAAAGGTGAGATCGAGTGCGTGCTGCAACGAAGCGCTGTTCTCGGCCGCCATGGTCAACGCCCTCCCCACCCTACAGAAAATGGTTAGCCGAACGTAATCCCTGTTTCTGTCAAGAAACGAGATCAAGCAAATGGAGTCGATATGAAATTATGCTATTGACGCACCCGCGCATCGTCAAGCACAACGTTGGTCATCAACAAGACCTGAACTTCGACACGGGGAATCCCCGACGAACCCATCGTCCGGGACGGAGAGTCAAATGGCGCTTCAGCTAACGTATCCCGGCGTATACGTCCAAGAACTCCCAAGCGGAACTCACACCATTTCGGGGGTAGCGACATCGGTAACGGCTTTTGTCGGCTATTTGACTCGCGGACCCATGAATACGCCGGTTCAATGCTTGAACTTTGGTGATTTCCAGCGCGTTTTTGGCGGCCTTGACGCTAGCAGCACCACCAGCTTCCAGGTATCGCAATTCTTTCTAAATGGCGGCACCGAAGCCTGGATCAGCCGCGTCTGTGCCAGTTCTTCACCACCGGTACAGCCACAGACCGAGCTTGTGGGTGCGCCTCCCCCCACCGGTTCTAGCGGTGGCGGCGGTGGCGGCAAAGGGCTCACCCCGACAACTGGCACCAATCTGGTAGCGATCGACTCGCAGAACCCGGGCACCTGGGGCGAGAACGTGTTCGTCACGGTCGATTACATGACCAACCGGCCGAACACGTTCAACATGGCGGCGACGCTCTACTCGATCACCAGCAACAGCAATTCGTCGAGCAGCAGCTACAGCGTCGTCCAGACGCAGAGCCTGCCCGCGGTCACGCTCGACATCAGCCAGACCAACTCGCTGGTCGAGGTGATGCAGTCGGGCAACCAGAACAGCGCATTGCTGGCGGTGCCCACCCTCGCCACCACGCCCTCGGTGCTAGTGCCCTTCGCCAGCGGCACGATCCTCAACTTCACCGCGCCCAAGAGCACGGTCACCGTCACCGGACTGACCGTGACGGTGCAGGCGCCGGGATCGGACCCGACCAAGCCGCCGGCGCCCCAGACCTTCACGCTGACCGCGAACTTCTCGGTCCAGACCGTCGGCGACATGATCGCGGCGATCCAGAGCGCCCTGGCGAGCGCGGCGGGCACGATGGGCTATCCGAGCCTGGCCAGCGCGCAGGTGCGCGCCTGCCTTTCCCCCTTCGCCTCGGCGACCGGGGCGCAGGCGCAGCTCATCCAGGTCTGGGTGCCCGATCCGGGCTTCGCCAATTATCTGGTCAGCGTGTCGAGCAATCCGACCACGCTGTTCACCGTCCAGTCGGTCAACTACCAGGCCCAGCAGCTGGTCCCCCCGGCGACGACGACCCCGCCCAAATATCCCGACGGCCAGCCGCCCAGCGGCTTCGACATCGCCGGCAACTCGACCAACCGCTCGGGCATCTTCTCGCTCGATGCGATGCAGATCGTGAACCTGATCCTGGTGCCCGACATGGCCAACATGACCACGTCGGACTATCTCACCTCGGCGACGTCGACGCTCAACTATGCGCTCCAGCGCAAGGCGTTCGCGATCCTCGACATGCCGCTGACGGTGAACAGCACGCCGAGCGCGGTGCAATGGGCGACGAGCACGCCCGGCACCTTCGGCACGGGCATCATCAGCGCCGCCACCTATTGGCCGTCGGTCCAGATCCCCACGCCCTTCTCCACCCAGCTGCTCAACCTGGGCGGCAGCGGCACGATGGCGGGCGTCTATGCGCTCACCGACGTCAATCGCGGGGTGTGGAAGGCGCCGGCCGGGATCACCGCGCCGCTCGCCGGGGTGCAGCAGCTCTCCTATGTCATGAACGACCAGGAGAATGGCCAGCTCAATCCGCTGGGCATCAACGCGCTGCGCACCTTCCCGATCTACGACAACATCTCCTGGGGTGCGCGCACGCTCGCCGCGGCGAATGTCGCGGACGATGACTGGAAGTACATCTCGGTCCGCCGGCTGACGCTCTATCTCGAGCAGAGCCTGATCCAGGGGCTGCAATGGGTGGTGTTCGAGCCCAATGACGCGGCGCTCTGGGCGCAGATCCGGCTGAGCGTGAATGCCTTCCTGCATCCGCTCTATCTGCAGGGCGCCTTTGTCGGCGCCACGCCTTCGCAGGCCTATCAGGTGATCTGCGATGAATCGACCACGACCCCGGAGGACATGGACAACGGGATCGTCAACGTCCTGATCCTGTTCGCCCCGGTCAGACCCGCGGAATTCGTCGTCATCAGCTTGCAGCAGATGGCCGGACAGTCTTCGAGCTAGGATAGCAACCCATGCCCAGCGTCTCGTCGACAAGCCAGTCGCCCGACCCGTATCTCAACTTCAAGTTCCGTATCAAATGGCAGGGCAAGTATGTCGCCGGCCTGAGCAAGTGCAGCGCGTTGAAGCGCAGTACCGAGGCGACTCCCTTCCGCGAGGGCGGCGACCCGAGCACGAACCGTATCCTCCCCGGCCAAACCAAGTTCGAACCGATCACGCTCGAGCGCGGGATGACCCAGGATCTGGAGTTCGAGACCTGGGTGAGCCAGGTGTGGAACTATCGCGCCGGTCAGGGGATGGAGAGCTCGCTCGCCAATTTCCGCCGCAACATCACGCTCGAATTCTACAACGCTGCGGGGCAGCTTGTGTACGCGTACAACATCTACAATTGCTGGCCCTCTGAATACACCGCGATGCCCGAGCTCGATTCGAGCTCGAACGCCGTGGCGATCCAGACGCTCGTTCTGCAGAACGAGGGCTGGGAGCGTGATGCCAGCGTCAAGGTCCCGCCGCCGCCCAGCTATTGATCATGGCGCTGCATCCGCTGACCGCCGGAGAGCTGCTGGACGCCGCCTCGGCCTGCCGGGGTCGTTCGGCAGCCGAGAAGGGCGTGTATCTGGCGGCGCTCGGCATGCCGGGCCAGTCCTTCGGCGACTGCGCCACCCTGCCCATCGGCGCGCGCGACGCAGCGATCGTCGCGTTGCGCCGGACGATGTTCGGCGAGCGGATCGAGCTCAGCGCGAAATGCCCGCGCTGCGAGGCACGGCTCGACGTGGAGACGACGTCCGACGCGCTGCTGGCGATCCAGGCTGAGGCACCGGCCCGGCTGCAGGAGATCGCGATCGACGGCGAGCGTTTCGCGGTGCGCCCCGCGGACAGCGCCGACCTCACCGCGATCGGCTGGATCCCCGATATGGAGGAGGCGCGCGCCGAACTCGCCCGCCGCTGCCTGGTGCCGCTGGCCGGCGCCGAAGTGCCGCCCTGGCTCGAGGAAGCGGAGATCGAGGCCGTCGCGGCGGCGATGGCCGAGATCGATCCGGCGGGCGACCCGTTCGTCGCGCTCCATTGCCCCGAATGCGAACTCGAATGGGACGCGCCGGTCGACATCGCCGGCGTGCTGGCCGGCGAGATCGAGGGCGCGGCGGACGCGCTGCTCGACGAGATCCACCTGCTGGCCCAGGCCTATCACTGGAGCGAGGACGCGATCCTCGCGCTCGGCCAGGAACGGCGCCGTGCCTATCTCGCGCGGCTCCAGCAATGAGCGACATGCTCGCCCGGCTTGCGGCGCGTGCGCAGGAGAGCCCGGTCGTGCTCGGCCGCCGCATCGGCTACCGCTTCGCGCCGGTCGCGGACTATCAGGAAGCCTGGCCGGGCGAGGAGCTGGTCACCAGCCCTGCCACACTTCCCGCCCATGCCGGCGATCCGCTGGCGGAGGCGCTCGCCCGGCCGGAGGCGCACCGGTCGCCGCCGGCTGCCGGGGCGGTCCCTCGGGACGAAGCAGGGTCGGCCGATCCGGGTACCCCGCCGGAGGCATCCGACGTCGTGGCGAGAGATGCCGTGGCGGCGCCGCGTCCGTCCGCACCGGTTCCCTCCCAAGCACCCGGTCCGAAACCAGCTGCAGCAGCAGAGCCAGCGGCAGTCGCTCCCGCGCGCATGGAACCAGTCGCCCAGCGCGAGCCGGCACCGGTGGAGCAGATGTCGGCCATCCACCCTTCGGCCGGCCAGACGTCGATCGACAGCACCTCGGCGCCCACACTCCGCCCTTCGCGGCGGCGGAACGAAGCACGAGAAAATCGGCCACGCGGACGTGCAGGCGATGCCGCACAGCTCGACCCGGTCCCCGCCCCGGCAGAGGCGCCCCACCAGCAGACATTGGCCACCGCCCCTGTCAGCGACCTGCCCTCCAGCAACAGCGAGAACGGCACGGCGTCCACACTTCCTCCTGCCCCCGCTCCACGCCCAGCCGAAGTAGGGCCGCGCACGGGCCCACAAGCTCCGATCAGCCCAGCGCCAGCCCCCGTCGCAGGCGCCTCGCCCGGAACCACCGGCACTCCCGTCGTGCAACGCAAGGCAATCTCGGCGACGGGCCCGGCAGCAGAAGCCCGCGCGGCGGCTTCCCTTGCAGGCCGCATGGCTGGGCCAAAGGCGGTGCGCGCCACAACGGCCTCGCCGCTCGCGGTTCAACCCCCCGCCTCCGCATCGTCCCACGCGCCCGAAGCGCCAGTCGCCCTACCCGCCAACCGGGTGCCGGAGACGCAGCCGAGCATCGAGGCGGCAGCCCCGGTGCCGCCGCCGGTGTCGGCTTTGCTCGATTCCTCCCCACCGCAGCCGCTTCCTGCAAGGCCGCACCGTCGCGAGCGAGGACTGGAAGCCATGATCCCGCCAACAGGGATCGAAAGCCAGGCGGAACCCGCCCCGACAACCGAGCCCGACCGGACCTCGCTGCCCCCAGCGCGAGGAGAAGTCGCGCAACAGCCGGCCCGCGCGCCCGCCCACGAGGCTGCCGGAGCAGAAACCCTTGCCAGCCGGAGCGAAACCGAGCGGCATGCCGTCTCCTCCCTGGCGGCGCGGCCTCCTCTCGCCTCCCCCAGAACCGAAGCCGTCGTCCGGACGGCCGAGACGCCAGCAGCCACCCGCGCCACAGCTCCGGAGACCGCGCAGCCGCCCCTAAGGTCCCGGGAGATCGGCATCGCCGGCGCCCCCGAAGCAGCAGCAGCAGCGGCACCCGCACCGGTCACGCAGCGCCGCGCGATTGAGAGGCCCGGTCTCACCGCCCAGGCCCGGACAGCCCCTATGGCAGCGTCACCGGTAGTAGCCTCACCGATGGCCGCGGCACCGATCGAAGCCCGAGGACAGGCATCGCCGGCCCGGCCTACGCAGCCAGCGGCGCGGCCCGAAACCGCCCCGCCAGCCGGCGCCTCCCTCCAGCCCTCGCCGATTGCTTCGCCCACAGCCTCTATACAGCCCGCACCCGCTGCTCCAGCTCCGGCGTCATCCCCGACGCTGCCCGTTTCCGTTGCCACGGCGGCCCGCGCGCGCCTCGACACCACGCCGCTGGAAGCACCGGCGCAGCCCGCAGATCCGTCCCCTGTCAGGAGCGGCGAGCCAGCGATCCAGCCTCGCGCCACCGCCGTCCGCACGCCCGCAACCCGCTCGCCCGAAACCCGCACGGCGCGGCACAGCGCCGCCACCTCGGCCGACCCCGCACCAACTCGCACGACGCCCGCCCAGCCCCTAGCTTCCACCCCCCGCCCGGTGGCGGCCGAGATCACCCCCGCCCGCACCCCCGCCCCCGAGCCCAAGCGCGCCGCCCCGCCCTCCGGCGACATCCGCATCGATATCGGCCGCATCCAGATCGACCTGCCGCGTCCGCGCACGCCGCCGTCCCGTCCGCAACCGCCGCCGCTCAAGGCCAAGCCGCGCGGAGGGCCGGACGCATGAATTCGAGCTTCTCGATCGCCGCCTGCACCGTCGCGATCGCCGACCGGCTGCACATGTTCATCGGCGACGCCGTGCCCGGCGCGCGCGTGACCACGCTCAACCCCGGCTCGGACGCGCTGCGCACCGGCGATCCGTTCGTGAACCTCTATCTGTTCCGCACCACCCGCAACGGCTTCGTCTCGAACAACGACCTGCCGACCCGCGGCCCGCTCGGCCAGGCGAGGAACTCGCCGGTGCTCAAGCTCGACCTCGACTACATGATCACCTTCTTCGGCGACGACAGCCGGCTCGATCCCCAGCGCCTGCTCGGGCTGGTCGCCGGCGGCCTCAACGCCGAGCCTTATGTCCCGCGCGACATGCTGCGCTCGGCGGTGGCGACCACCCCCTGGCTGGCCGGCAGCGGCGACCAGGAGCTGCCGCGCGAGGAGATCGTCGTCACCCCGCTCAACATGGCACCGGACGCGATGGCCCGGCTCTGGTCCGAGTTCGTCAACGTCCCCTATCAGCTCACCCAGCTCTACACCGCCACGCCGATCGCGATCGAGTACAAGCTCCAGGTCGAGCCGGTGCTGCCGGTGCGCCGCATCGGGCTGCGCGCCTTGCCCTCGCGCGCGATCGTGATCACCGATGTCGTCAATGCCGCCGATCCCGACCTGCCGCTCACCGGCGGCGGCACGCTGGCCGTGCGCATCCCCGATCCCGCCCAGCCGGGCCTGTCGGTGCTGCTCAACGGCATAGCGGCGACCGACGTAACCCGGGGCTTCGACGCGCAGGGCTATGCCGCCTTGCTCGTGCCGCTGACCAGCGCCCAGACCGCGCCGCTCGCCACCGGGAGCCTCACCGTCAAGCTGGTCAAGCTCGGGCCGGACAAGAGCATCACCGCGGAATCGCCCGCCTTCGCCACCAACATCGTCCCCGGCTTCGCCACCCCCCCGGCGGTCAGCACGGACGGCAAGCAGCTCGATCTCGCCATGGCGCTGCCGGTGCCCGCCCAGGCGAGCGCCGTTGCCCTGCTCTTCGCCCGGGGCGCCAAGGCGACCTCGTACAAGCTCCCCTGCCTGCCGCGCACTACGCCCGGCACCGCGCTGGCCGCGCCGCTAACCGGGGTGGCGGCGGGCGACTATCTGGTCAGCATCGAGATCGACGGCGTCGCCAGTCTGCTCGACTGGAAGGACGGCCTCTATACCGGCCCCCTCGTCACGGTGAAGGCGAGCTGATGGCCGACCCCACGCTCCACGTCTCCCGCCTCCAGGAGGCCGTCACCGCGGTCGAGCGGATGCTCGAGGACTATGCCCGGTCGCGCTCGCGCACCGCCCTGCGCTACGAGCAGCCGGCGCCGCACCCGACCGGCCTCGGCACCCCGGCGGAAGGATCGGCGCTCGACGCGCTGGCCGGCTGGTTCTCGCTCACCCCCTTCGAGCTGGCGGTGGTCGCGCTCGCCGCCGGGTTCGAGATCTCGCCGGACATGGCCAATCTCTGCGCCCTCGCCCAGGGCGATCCCACGGTCACCTATCCCACCTCGCTGCTCGCGCTCGCGGTGTTCGCCGATCTCGAAGGCGCGTCCCAGGCGGCATTCGCCCCCTCCGCGCCGCTGCGCTACTGGAACCTGATCGCCGTCGAGCGCAGCCAGCCCGGCAGCCGGCTCCAGCTGCGCTTCGCCATGCCCGATGCGGTGCTGTCCTTCCTCGTCGGCCAGCCGGTGCTCGACGACGCGCTGGCCGACATCGTCCGCCCGCTCGACCTGGCGCCGCAGCTGCCCGCCGATGCCGCGCTGGCCCGCCGGCTGGCGCGGACGGTCCATGCCTCGGGCACCGACGCCACGCTCCACCTCGCCGCCGAGCCCGGCCGGCGGGCGCTCGGCGTCGCGGCAGGCGCCGCCCTGGCGCTCGGCTTCCTGCCCTTCCACCTCCCCCTCGCCCGCCTGACCGCCGAGGCCGAGCGCGACGGCTTCTTCCGCCTCTGGCAGCGCGACCGGCTCGCGCTGCGCGGCGCGCTGCTCGTCTCGTTCGAGGAGCCGCCCGGCGAGTTCCAGCTCAGCGCGATCTCGCGGCTGATCGGCGAGGGCAGCGGGCCGCTGTTCCTGATCGGCGCGGCCGGCCAGTCGATCGCCGATCGCGCGCCCGGCGCGGTGATCCGCGTATCGCTGCCCCGGCCCGATCCCGGGGAAGTCGCCGACCATCTCGCCACCGGCCTGGGCCAGGACGCCACGCCGCAGCTGCGCGACGTCGCCGCGCGCTTCCGCCTGCCGCTGCCGACGCTGGAGAGCTGCGCCGCAGTCGCCCGCGCCAAGGCCGAGGAGACCGCCGCCCCCGCCCCACAGGAGGCGATCCTCGCCGAGATGCTGCCGCTGCTGCGCGATCAGGTACGCGATGCGATGAGCGGCCTCGCCGATCCGGTGCCGGTGCGGATGACGATGGACAATCTTGTCCTCCCCGAGAATGCCCGCGCCGTGCTCGGCCAGATCGTCGCCCGCCAGCGTAACCGTGCCAAGGTGATGGAAGAATGGGGCTTTGCCGGCGCCGGCGGCGGCGCGCAGGGGATGAGCGTGCTGTTCGCCGGCCCCAGCGGCACCGGCAAGACGATGGCGGCGGAAGCGCTCGCCCACACCCTGTCGCTCGACCTGTTCCGCGTCGATCTGTCGCGGATCGTCGACAAATATATCGGCGAGACCGAGAAGCGCCTCGCCGCGCTGTTCGACGCCGCCGACATGACCGACGCGATCCTGCTGTTCGACGAAGCAGACGTGCTGTTCGGCCGGCGCACCGAGGTGCGGGATTCGCACGACCATTATGCCAATCTCGAGGTCGGCTATCTGCTTCAGCGGATCGAGGCGTTCCGCGGCATCGCCGTCCTCACCACCAACCTGGCCAATGCGATCGACGACGCCTTCGCCCGCCGCTTCGCCTTCAGCCTGCACTTCGAATTCCCCTCGGTCGAGGAGCGCCAGCGCATCTGGCGCGGCGCCTTCCCCGCCGCAGCGCCGGCATCCGCCCTCGACTGGGACCGGCTGGCACGCCTGACGCTCACCGGCGGCCAGATCCGCGTCGTCTCGATCAACGCCGCGATGCTGGCATCGGAGGAGGAGAGCGACATATCGATGCGCCACATCGCCCGCGCGCTCGAAAGCGAATATGCCAAGCAGCGCCGGCGCGTCCCTGCCGGCGAGCTTGCGGACTGGCCGGCATGAACCGCCTGCCCGCCAATCTCGCCGCCGCGGTGGACGCCGCGATCGCCCGCGATCCGCGCATCCGCAACCGGCTCGCCGGGCTCGACGCCGCCCAGCGCGATCATGTCCGCCGCACCATCGCCGAGGCGATCCAGGCGAAGCTACGGGCGGGTGGAGGCACGCAATGACGCCCTATCCCAACAGTCCCCATGTCCTGAAGGCCGGGCTGATCAGCATGGGCGGCACCATCCCCGTGCCCCGGCTGATCGTGCTGCAATACAACCCCGCCGAGCTCACCCGCCAGCTCGCCCCCGATTTCGAGAAGACCGGCGACACGCCCACCGGCACCAATCTGCTCGCCGGCCCGGCCAAGGAGACGATCCAGATGACTGCGCGGATCAGCGCGGTCGATCAGCTGGAGAGCAACGATGCGACGGCGATGATGTTCGGCATCCACCCCCAGCTCGCCACGCTGGAGATGATGCTGTTCCCGACGACCAGCTCGATCGTTCAGGGTCTCGCCCAGATGGCGCTCGGCATGCTCGAGATCGTGCCGCCGGAATCGCCGCTCACCGTGTTCGTCTGGGGCCCGCAGCGCGTGCTGCCCGTCCAGATCACCAGCTACAGCGTCACCGAGACGATGCACGACACGCGCCTCAATCCGATCGACGCCAATGTGACGATGGACATGAAGGTGCTGACCTATCAGGATTTCTCGCCCAGCCAGACCGGCTTCTACCTCTATCTCGCCAATCTCGCCGAGCGTGAGCTGATGTCGGCGCTGGGCACGGTGCAGAGCGGCGCGAGCATCATCTCGGGAGCCCTGTCCGCATGATCGGGCGCCGGCTCACCCGCTATCCGCTGCAGATCGATCAGGCCGCGCCGGGCAAGCTGGTGCGCACCCGTACCCGCCACGTCCCAGCCGCGAGCGCCCCCACGCCGTCACCCACTCCCACATCGGGCCAGCCGAGCCTGGCCGATGCCAAGGACGCGGTGCCCTATCTGGCGCGCACGCTCCTTCCGCTGGCGAGCAGCTTCAACCGGCAAACTACCTACACGATCCAGGCCGGCGACCGGCTCGACAACGTCTCGGCCCGGCTGCTCGGCGATCCGATGCTCTACTGGATGCTGCTCGAGGCGAACAATGTGAGCGATCCAGCGATGCTCTGCGCGGCGCCCGGTCGCAAGATCATCGTGCCCGCACTGGTCGGCCAGAGCGGCGATCCGTTCGACCAGCCCCAGGCCTCGCGCCGCGGCACCGCCGCCGCGCCGACCGACCAGACCGACGATCTCGAGGAAAGCGCATGAGCTTCCCCGTCGGCATCCAGCTCGCGGTGATGGCGGGCAATCAGGAAGTGCCGACCCCGATCGGCCCCGCCATGGCCGATCTGCTGATCGACGCGGAGGTGACCGAGGTCGCCGACGGCCAGGCCGCATTCCGCCTCAGCTTCGGGGCACAGCGCACCGACAATGGCAGCGGCACGCAGGTCTCGGTGCTGTCCGACGGACGGTTCTCGCCGGGCAACCGCGTGCTGATCATGGCGATGCAGGCAGCGCTGCCAACGGTCCTGATCGACGGGCTGATCACCGACATCTGGCTCGATCCGGCCAGGGACCCCAGCCAGAGTCGCATCGTGATCAGCGGCGCGGACCTCAGCGTCGCGATGGACCTGACCGAGAAGATCCGCGGCTATCCCGACATGGACGACGAGATGATCGTGCTCGAGATCCTCGCCGAGTATGAGCGCTTCGCGATCGTGCCGGAGACGATCCCGCCGGTGGAGTCCGATTTCCCGACGATCGTCCAGCGCACCCCGATCCAGCACGGAACCGATCTCGAATATCTCTACGACCTGGCGAACCGCTACGGCTATGTCTTCACGCTGCGCCCGGGCGCGGTGCCGCTGACCAACACCGCCTATTGGGGACCGCCCAAGCGTGTCGGCATTCCGGCGCCCGCGCTCACCATCGGCAACAACACCTTCAACAATGTCGATCAGATGACCTTCACCCAGGACGGGCGCGCCGCCTTCCAGGTCTCCGGGCTGATCCCCGGCCCGCTCGAGGCGACGCCCGCGCTGCCGGTGATGGCGCTGGAACCCACGCTGCTCCCGCCGCTGGCGCTCAAGAGCCCGTTCCCGATCTCCTCGCTGCTCGGCATGAAGCTGCCGACCGGGTCGGACGGCTTTGACGAGATCCGCGCGATGGGCTTCGCCCAAGGCCGGGTGAACAAGTCCTCCACCGCCGTCGCCAAGGCGGAGGGCGTGCTCAATGTCGAGAAATATGGCTCGATCCTGCGTGCCGGCGGGCTGGTCGGCGTGCGCGGTGCGGGCACGACCTTCGATGGCAACTGGAGCGTCTCGGAAGTACATCACAAGCTCAAGCGGAACGAGTACAAGCAGGCGTTCAAGCTTGAGCGCGACGGCACCGACCCACTGCTTCCGGTGGTGGTGCCATGAGCACGGGGCGCAGCCGGGGAGGCATGGATGAAGCAGTTCTGGGGCAAGTATCGCGGGATCGTCGTGGACAACGAGGATCCGCTGATGCTCGGCCGGCTGCAGGTGATGGTGCCGATGGTGCTGGGCGAGGTGGTGAGCGCCTGGGCGATGCCCTGCGTCCCCTATGCCGGGATGCAGGTGGGCTTCTACATGATGCCCCCGGTCGGCGCGGCGCTGTGGGTGGAATTCGAGGGCGGCGACCCGGACTATCCGATCTGGTCGGGCTGCTTCTGGCGCGAGGGCGAGCGCCCGATCGAGGCCGAGCTGCCGACGATGCGGATGATCCAGACCAGCTCGGGCAAGCTGCTGTTCAACGACCTGCCGGGCGAAGGCGGCTTCACCCTGACGGTGACCGATCCCGCCGTGGCGGTGCCGGTGGTGGTCAGCGGATCGAGCACGGGGGTGGTGATCAGCCTCGCCGAGATCCGCATCACGATGAACGAATCCGGGGTCAACATCCTCGCCGAGCCGGGTACGCTGGCGGTGACGATGGAGGGCTTCACCATCGCCCACGGCTCGGCGATGGTGAACGGCGTCGAGCCCGAGGTGACGATCAACGAGGGCGGCCTGACGGTGCTGTAGCGGCCCGAGCGCGCGTCCGGGAGGCCGTACGGTGACCGGCTATCTGAGCTTCCCCTATCAGATCGACGGATCGGGCCAGACCGCCACGACCGATCTCTCGGTCTATGTGCAGAACCTGATCCTGCTCGTGCTGGAGACCAATCCGGGCGAGCGGGTCAATCGCCCCGATTTCGGCGGCGGGCTCAAGCAGCTCGTCTTCGGCGGGATGGATGCGGCACTGGCGAGCGCGGCGGAGACGCTGGTGCGCAGCAAGCTGCTCCAGTTCCTCGGCGACGCGATCTCGATCAACACGCTCACCGTGACGATGGGCCGGGAGTCGGTGACCGTCGATCTCACCTATTTCGTCACGCACAGCCAGACGGCCGCAGCCACCTCGGTCACCGTGCCGTTGCCCGGCCACAGCCTGAACCCGCAGGGCAGCAGCGGCAGCCCCAGCGTCTCGATCTCGGGCGCCTGAGCCATGGCGGACGATACCAGGCCCACCGTCGTCCATTCGGTGCAGAGCGCGGGCTCGCTCCAGCTGGTCGTGCAGGTGCCCCAGGCGTTGGCGCCCCCCGCGCCTCCCGCGCTGCCGGACATCGCCATGGACGTCGTCCCCGATGCCGGGGCCGACGAGGCCGCGTCCCCCACACCGCCGCCGATCGCCGCCGCCGTCACCGCACCGATACCGGCGCTCGATCTCCTGACCGTCTCGATCGCGGACCTGTTCGGCACGCCGGCCGAGGTCGTGCACATCCACACGCTCGACGCGGATTCCGGCCTGCTCCACATCCAGGCGGTCCCGCCGCCCGCCGATCCCGCGGCCGATGCGCCGGCCTATCGGCTCACCATCGGCGACGTCTCGACCTGGTTCGCGCCCGAATCGCGCGCGAACATCGCCACGCCGAAGACGCCGGTGCAGCCGCCGCCCGGCCAGGCCGCGATCAACTATCTCGGCCGCGACTATGCCGCCTTCACTGCGCTGATGCGCTCGCGCGTCGCGCAGATCGTCCGCGACGATTCCGCCTGGGCGCTCGATCATCCCGCCGATCCGATGACGACGATCATCGAAGCGCTCGCATATGCCGGCGATCACCTCTCTTTCCGCCAGGACGCTGCCGGAACCGAATCCTACCTCCCCACCGCCCGCCACCGCCTCTCGCTGCGCCGCCATGCCCGGCTGCGCGACTATGCGGTCAATGACGGATGCAATGCGCGCACCGCCCTGGTCTTCACGGTCAAGGGCAATGGCGTGATCCCGCGCGGGCTGCAGGTGGTGACGCAGCAGCCCGGCGTGGTGAAGATGAACCTGCCGGCCAGCCAGCAGCTCGCCGCCAGCACCACCGTGTTCGAGACGATGACCGACATCCCGGTCTCGATCCTGCGCAACGACCTCAGCTTTCCGCTCGCGCACTCCGCGGCCTATACGCTGCCGGAGGGGGCGATCCAGGCCCAGCTCAGCACCCCCCAGAGCGGCCTCGTCCCCGGCCAGCTGATCGCTTTCGTCCAGACGATTCCCCCCGCCGGCGTCGCCCAGCCCTTCGGTGCGCAGGTGGTGCGGCTGCTCAAGGTCGAGCTGCTGTACCAGGACAATCCGCCGCCCCAGAACGCCAAAAAAACGCCCTATGCCACGGTGATCACCTGGCACCCCGAGGACGCGCTTACCCGGTCGATGACCATCGCCGCGCAGAACCAGCCCGGCATGGTGCAGCTCTACGGCAATGTCGGACTCGCCGACCACGGCCGTACCCAGGCGGCCACGCCGGTCCCGGACACCGTGCCCGCCGGCCGCGCCTATCGCCCGATGATCGAAGTGGAGGACCCGGTGTCGGCCGCTCCTCCTCCCGGCTTCGCGGCGGCATTCGACGGGTCGCAGGATATCACGGAATCGGCGCTGCTCGTCCCCTCGGCCAAGGCGAGCCTCGCCCCCCAACCGGCGGCGGCGAACCTGTGCGTCCGCATGGCCGGGGTCCGCCCCGGCATGGCCAAGGTCGCCGATATCTGGACCGCGCGGGCCGACCTGATGAGCACCCCGGCAGCAGGCCGCGCCTTCGCGGCGGCGCCCGAGGACGGCATCGGCGGTAACCGGCGCCATTTGTTCCTCCGCTTCGGCGACGGCGCGCTCGGCGAAGCGCCGCCCCCCGGCACGGTGTTCACCGCTACGATGCGTGTCGGCGACGGGCAGAGCGGCCGGGTACGCGCCAATGCGCTGGTCCAGATCGTCGGCTCGAATCCGCTGATCGGCTGGGTGACCAACCCCCTGCCCGCCTCGCCGGGCGAGCCGGAGCGGAACGAGAGCGTCCGCCTGTTCGCGACGACCAGCTTCCGCAGCAACCTGCGCGGCATCGAGCCGACCGACTGGGACCGCATCGCCCGCACCGATCCGCTGGTCACCGAGGTCGAGGCGCATCTGAACAACGGCTATGCCCCCTGCACCGTCGGCATCGCAACCGTCGATACGGTGATGCTGGGCAACCCGCCGTCGCAGGATGCCACCTACAAGATCGCGAAGGCACGGCTGGCGGACTATGCCGTGCTCGGCGCCCCGCCGGTGATCGAGCAGGGCACCGACGTACCGGTCGACGTGGCGCTGGTCGTCTATTGCACCCAGGGCACCAACATCACCGCGGCGCGCGAGCGGCTGCTCCAGCGGATCGGTGCGGGCGCCCGCTCCGATGGCGGTCCCGCCCATTTCCACCCGACCGCCTGGCCGCTCGGCCGCTCCGTCCTGCTCTCCGACCTCATGCAATTGCTGCACGCGGACCCCGCGGTCTCGCTGGTGGTCAGCGACCCGAACATGGATCCGCGCGTGGTGTTCCGCACCGTGAGCGGCGGCGACACCACCGAGGACAATATCCGCGCCGGCCTGATCCGCATCACTGCCACCCAGCGCGCCCGCGCCGAGAATGACCGGCTCGATCCCACGATGGGCAGTGTCCGCCTCTATGTGGCGGTGTCGAAATGAGCAGCAACGGCCCCGATGACGAGATCTCGGCCGGACTCGGCGACTATATGCGCTTCAAGCAGGAGATGTTCGACCTGATCCCGCGCGTGGTGGTGGACACCAAGGGCAGCGGCATCATCCATCCGCTGGCGCGCCTCAACCGCAACGTGCCGAGCGATCCGACGCTCGCGATGATCGATGCCTTTGCCGAGGTCGCCGACGTGCTGTCCTTCTACCAGGACCGGGTGCTCAACGAAGGCTATCTGTCGACGGCGATCGAATATCGCAGCCTCGCGCTGATCGGCCGCGGCCTGGGCGAGAGCCCCGGCACCTTCATCGGCGCGACGGCAGAGATCGCGGTCTTCGCCCAGCCAGGCGACCCGGTGATGGTGCCCCAGGGCGCGGCGATCCAGGCAACCCCGCCCACGTCGCGCGGATCGAGCACCGCCGCCGGCAGCAGCCCGACCGGAAGCACGGCCAGCAGCAGCAGCACCACGTCATCGTCGGCCGCCCAGAGCACGTCCACCGCCCCGACCAGCGTCAGTGCCAGCACTGCAGCGGCGGTCGCCTCCGCGCCGGTGTTCGAGACCGCCACCTCGCTCACCGCCGTCCCGTCGCTCAACCAGCTCACTCCGCAGCAGACGCGCCCGGCCTGGGTCACCGCCGACGCGACCGAGCTGCTGCTCGCCGGCACCGGGCTCGGCCTCCAGGTCGGCGACTTCCTGCTCTACAAGCGCGTCACGCCCGCCCCGATCCAATGGGTGCGGCTGACCGTGTTCTCGGTCAGCGAGAACCACACGCTGTCGACCACCACCGTGGGGATCGGCGCGCCGATCGGCCAGCAATGGGGCGCCAGCGGCGCGACCGATCCGCTGCCGCCCAACGAAGCCAATGGGCTGGAGCTCTACGCCTTCGATCTCACCTGCCGGCTGTTCGGCTATAACGCCGCCTCCTGGTCGTCCCAGTCCGCCGCGGTCCAGCGCGCCAACACGCCGACCGGCATGGTCCCTTCCGAATATTCCGAATGGCCCGGCTATGCGATCGACCTGAACCAGCTCGATCTCCAGGCGGTCTATCCGAAGGTCCTCCCCGGCAGCCAGTTCCTGCTCGAGACGCCCGAGGACAAGACGCTGGGCATCATCGAAGCGGTGTCGCGCCAGAACATCTCCGAATTCAACATGTCGGGCCAGGTCACCGAGGTGGTATTGGAGCCCGATCCGGCGACCCTGCCGACCGGATCCGCGCTGATCCCCTCGCGCATGGGGCACAGCGCCACCACGCTCAGCGACGGACGCGTGCTGCTCGTCGGCGGCATCGGCGTGCAGGGCGTGCTCGACAGCGTCGAAATCTACGATCCCACCAGCCAGCTCGTCAGCCAGATCGACAAGCTGCCCGAGCCGCGCGCGCTGCACACCGCCACGATGGTCGACGGCAAGGTCTATCTCGCCGGCGGCGTGAAGCAGGACTGGTCGCTGGCGGAAACGGTGATGGTCTTCGATCCCTCGACCATGCGCTTCAGCCTGGTGCAGGATGCGCCGCTCGAAGTGCCGCGCGTCGGCCATGCCGCCACCCTGCTTCCGAACAACCAGATCATGCTGAGCGGCGGCCTCACGCTCGCCACCAACCAGTCCTACGACAAGATCCAGGAGCTGTTCGCCGACCTCAAGGCGACCAGCTCGGTGATGGTCTACAACCCCGCGGCGCCCGCGTGGCAGACCAGCATCAATCTAGCCCGCGCCCGCGCCGGCCACAGCGCCACGCTCTGCCCGGTGGTCAAGAGCCAGGCCGATGGCGGAACCTCGGCGACGCCGCCCGTCGCCAGCACGGTGATCTTCGCCGGCGGCCATGACGGCGGCGCCGCGCCGCCGGGCTTTCCGGACAGCGGCAAGGCGGTCGGCACGGTGTGGAACGATGTCGAGGTCACCGACACGGTCGCATGGCAGCCAACCGGCAAATGCTACGCAATAGCAGCAAATGGCACCCCCGGCAGCGCCCGCTATGCCCAGGTCGCAGTGGCCCTGCCGAACAATATGGGCTTCCTGCTCACCGGCGGTCAGTCCGCTACCGGACCAGTCGGCGACGACTGGCTGATCGGCGCATTTGCCGACTATCAGAACCCGGTCGACGGCGGCCCGTCGGCCGTGCCGACGCTCATCCCCGCGCCGGCCCTGGCCGGCCCCCGCTCGAACCACGCCGCGGCGCTGCTCCCTGGCAACAAGGTCGCGGTGGCCGGCGGCGTCTCGGGCACGACGGTGCTTGCCACGGTCGAGACCTTCGCGGTCAGCGCGGGGGTCAGTATTCCCTTCGACGGCACCGAAGTGCTCGCCCCCGGCATCGTCGGCGCGCCGCTGCCCACCCAGCAGGGCTATCCCGCCTTTGCCGCATTGGCCCAGGATTATCTCCTGCTCGCCGGCGGCCTCACCGCCCTGTCGCCTGACGCCAGCACGCCGCCCACCTATACCGGCGCGGTGGTCGCGCTCGATGCCGATGTCGGCACGATGCAGACGCTGCCCGGGCCGGTGCTGACCACACCCTTCACCCTCGCGCCGACAGGCACCATCCTGCTCGCCGACGGCACGATCCTGATCGTCGGCGCGACCCGGCCCGAGCCCTTCCCCGTGCCGACGACGAGCATGAGCGGCTTCGCCTGGACCTTCGATCCCGGCACGGGCCTCTCCACCGCGGCGGGCGCGCCGCTCACGCCGCGCATCGGCGCCACCCTGTCGCTGCTCGCCAACGGCACGGTCCTCTATGCCGGCGGCTACGGGATCGGCGACAATGGCTATGCGGTGCTCGACACCGCCGAAGTCTATGATCCCAAGAGCCGCACCTTCCGCAAGGTCGGCAACAAGATGACCACGCCGCGCTGCGGCCATAGCGCGACGGTGTTGACCGACGGATCGGTGCTGCTCGCCGGCGGCTTCGCGGTTCCCCCGATCGTCTACGACCCGCCGGGGGTCGAGGCGATCTACGTCCCCTCGCTCGCCACGGCCGAGACCTTCGCCACCGCCACCCAGGCCTTCACCGCGATCACCACGGTCTTGAACGACGGCTTCGCGCTGCATTCGGCGACGCTGCTCGCCAATGGCGACGTGCTGATCGCGGGCGGGTTCAGCGCCTTCCAGTCGGTCGCGCATTTCGAGCAGATCGAGATCTGGCCGACCGCCCAGGCGGCAGTGTTCAACATCGCCGCCCAGGCCTTCGCCACCATCGCCGCCATGCCGGTGCCGCGCGCGATGCATTCGGCGACCTTGCTGCCCGATGCCCGCGTGCTGCTCGCCGGCGGCGCGACCGACTGGACCATGGCGCCGACCACCGGCACCGTGGTCTTCGATCCCAGCAGCTTCGCCTTCGGGGCCGGCCCCAGCCTCTCCGCCGCACGCCGCTCGCAGGGCGCGGTGCTCATCGACGAAGGCGTGCTGATGATGGGCGGCGACACCGACTCGACCTATGAGATCGTGCCGCTGAGCGGGGTCGGCGGCGAGCCCGCCTATCCGCTGCCGATCTCGCTACCCTCGCCCGACTATCCCAATCTGGTGTCGCTCACCGAGGGCGTGAACCTGATCCCGCTCGCCGAGCACGGCGTCTACGCCTTTGGAGGCCAGGTCGGCGAGGACGGCAGCTCCACCTGCACGGCCGTGCTCTATGTCGAGGCGCCGCCGCCTGCGGACTCCGACGCACGCCGTCAGGCGCTGGTCTACACCCAGAGCGCCCGGCTCTATCTCGCCCCGCCGATCGACGATGCGCCGCTGCCCGGCAACACGCCGATCGGCCAGCCGGCGATAACCGACGACACGCTCGTCCTGACCGGACTGATCGACCAGATCATCGTCGGCCAGGCGCTGCTCCTCGCCGGCAATCCGCCGCTGGCGCGCACGGTGGGCGGCGTCTCCCTCGTCGGCGGCGCCAAGCTGCCCGAGGACACGCTGGTGATGGTCTATTCGCCGATTCCCCAGCGCGACGAGAGCTGGTGGTGGGCCAACCTGCCCGATACCGGCAATCTCTCACTGGAGACCGATCCCAAGGGCGAACCGCCGTCGGACTTCGTCTACCTGTCGGGCAACGGCACGACGATCGGCAACGTCACCTCCGACGAGCTCGCGCTGTTCACTCGCCCGGTCCAGAGCGAGGCGGTGACGGTCAAGGCGATCGCTCGGTCGTCGCAGGACAATACGACGACGCTGACCCTGCAGCAGCCGCTGCGCTATCTCTACGACCGCACTACGACGACGGTGTACGGCAACGTCGTCGAGGTGACCCAGGGCAGCACCGTCCCCAACGAGGTGCTGGGCAGCGGCGACGGCCAGAAGCCCTTCCAGCAGTTCATGCTCAAGCAGGCGCCGCTGACCTGGCTCGAGGATGCGGATGGCTCGATCGCGCCGCAGCTCAGCGTCACCGTCAACGGCGCGGTCTGGCAGTGCGTGCAGGCGCTGGGCAGCATGGGGCCGGACGCGCGCGCCTATCAGCTCACTCAGGATGCCCAGGGCCGCGCCCAGGTCACCTTTGGCGACGGCGTGCACGGCCTTCGCCCGCCGACCGGTACCGACAATATCACGGCCACCTACCGGGTCGGCGCGGGGACCAACGGCAATGTCGCCGCCGGCAGCATCACCCGCGCGCCGATGGGCGTCGGCGGGGTCAGGGGCGTGCTAAACCCGGTGCCGGCGAGCGGCGGCATCGGCGCGCCGCTGCGCGGCGGGCTGCGCGACCAGATCCCCATCGGCGTCGCAGATCTCGGGCGGATCATCAACCGGCAGGACATGGTCAGCTTCGTGCTCAACCGGCCCGAGGTCGGCGCGGCGGTGCTCGATGTCGTGGTGGACGACGACACCGTCGCCCAGGAACGCCGCAACGCCTTCCTGCTCACCCTCGCCGCGCCGCAGAACGGCGTGCCCGACATGACCTCGCCCGCCTTCAAGTCGCTCGAGGCCGCGGTCGATGCCGCGCAGGCGACCCGGCTGAACATCTTCCTGCTCCCCTTCGAGCCGGTGCCGTTCAAGGTCTCGGGCTGGTTCACCGCCGACAAGGGCGCCGACGTCCATGCGATCCAGCAGTCGATCACCGATGCGATCCGCGCCGCCTATGCGCTGCCGGCAATGGCGTTCGACGAACTGGTCCGCGCCAGCGAGATCGCCCGCATCGTCAATGGCATCGCCGGGGTGACGGCGAGCGGGATCACCGATCTCTGGGCCCCGACCCAGTCGAGCGACGGTCCGCCCGTCCACCACCAGCAGGTGCTGGCACCGAAGCGCGCCCAGCTTACCCCGGTTACCGGCGCGCAGATCCTCTATGTCAGCGCCGACGCCGACGCCGTGACCTTCACCGAATCGGACACCGGGGAGCCGACGCAATGACCGAAACGCCCCCCGGCACGCCGCTGCCCGATCCGCTTTACGAGCTGTTGCCGCCGATCTTCCGGATGGCGGACATTCCCCAGGGCTATCCGCTGCTCGCCCTGTGCAAGGTGTTCGACCATGTCCGCGAGGAGATCGGCGATTCGATCCGCGAGCTCGAGGACGCCTGGTTCATCCAGACCTGCCCGCTCCAGCTGATTCCCTATATCGCGGCGCAGCTCGGGCTCGAGGTGGCGCAGCCGGTCCGACCCGAGCACCGCGCGCTCGTCGCCGATGCGCTCGGCTTCCGGCGGCGCAAGGGCATCGCCGCCGCCATCCCGCGTCGCGTGCGCGACGGCAGCGGCTGGTATTCGCTCTACGCGCCCGACACGACCACGCCCTTCGCCAGCTGGCCGCTGGCCGACGCCGAGCCACAGCCGACCGCCGACACTACGTCCGCGCCCGCGCCGGCCCAGCCGGACGACCCGCCCGTCGATCCCTCCGGCGAGTCCGTCGGCCTGCTGCGCGTCTGGCGCCTGCCCAGCTTCGCGATGACCAGCGTCACGCCGCTCGGCGCCTCGACCCCGCACCTCTATCATTTCAACCCGCTTGGCCTCACCCAGCCGCTCTACAACCTCGCCAACACGCCGCTCGAATGGGTCGCCGCGCCGCCGGTCACCGCGCTGCCGGTGGAGCTCACCACTGCGATGCTCGCCGCCGACCTCGCCCAGTACAACCGCGTCTGGACGACGCCCGGCACCGGGCCCGGCAGCTCGATGCTCTATGGCAATGAGCGCGGGCTGGTGATCCGCTACAAGCAGACTAGCACCTCGGACTGGACCGCGCTCGGCGCCGATGGCGTGCGCGCCATGCCGCTCGGCACCGACTCGGTCCAGCCGCCCGCGCCGGACTATCCGCTGCTCCAGGGCGGCGCGATAAATCTGCAATCGGTCACCGCGCAGACGACCACACTCAACATGAACTATGGCGACGCGCATGCGGTGCTGGCGATCGATGTGCCCGCCGCCCCGTCGATGAGCCAGTTGCTCGCCCTGCTCCAGCAGGCGATCGCCAGCTGCACCGTCACTCCCGGCACCCAGGTGACCGAGGCCGACGTCCGCGCGCTGATCTGCGGCGTGCTTGGTAATGCGCTGCTGATCGTGCCGACGGTGCCCACCGCATCGCTGTCGCTGCTGCCCGCGCCCGGCAGCCAGGACCCGCTGCTGCTGACCGGCAGCGCCCGAACGGGCATCGCCGCAGCGACCCTGCCGCTCGACCAGCATCTGCTCGACGTGATCAACGGCGCCGCGCCCGGCACGGTGATGACCTTCACCGCACCGACCAAGAAGGTACTCAACCTCAACCTGCCCTTCTCCACCCCGGTGACCACACCCGCCGAGGCCGAGACGGCGTTCGCGGCCAAGCTCACCAACTGCTTCGTTACCCTCGTCGGCGACCGGGTGGTGATCGTCGCCCCCGCCTCGACGCAGACGCCGATGGCACCCACCCCACCCGCCTGGGAGCTGGGCCTGGTCCCCGCCGCGACGATCGATCCCGAGCAGGGGCTCTTCAGCTGGCCCTCAGCCTGGGGCGGGCCTGCCGCGCTCAGCGTCGACTATGGTATCGCCATGCCCGGCGCGATCGGCGGGATCGGCCTGCGCCCCGCGCTTCCCGTACCGGCCAATGCCGTGACGCTTTACGATGCCGGCAACACCGGCTGGATCGTCAACCAGCTGAGCCTGTGGGAAAGCAACCCCAAGCCCTTCACGGTGCTGGTGCTGCAATCAAGCGCGACCCGCTACATCAACGCCCAGAAGATCGCCCCGCCACCGGGGGACAAATTATGGGTCGTCTCGGCCGCCGGCAGCCAGGCGCTCCTCAACGTTTCGAATCCCACCTCCTTCTCCCTGACCGGCCCCAGCTCGGGCACGCTGGGCACCTTCGGCATGTCGGGGATCCTGTTCCAGGGCGCGATCTGGCTCAATGGCGGCAATCTCGAGCTCAACCTGCTCGACATGACGCTGCTCCCGCCCAGCGGCAGCGCGATCCTGCCCGCCCCGCCGCCGCCTCCGCCACCCCCACCACCACCGCCGCCCGCGCCTTCCCCCTCGCCGACACCGGCCCCGACTCCGGCCGCGTCATCGACGCCCACGCCCGCACCGGCGCCGTCGCCTCCACCACCACCACCGCCGCCCTTCAACGGCAAGGCGGTGATCACCCTGGAGCGGACGATCGCCGCGCCGCTCGATTTCAGCCGGGTGGAGGGCACGGTCACCCTCGAAAGCTGCGTGCTGAGCCCGCTGCACGTGCCGCCGGACGACATGACCCGGCCGGTGCTCTACTTGCCCCTGGCCACCGCCCATATCGCCCGCACCACCTTGATGGGCGCCGCCCAGATCGGCGCAGGCGGCGACGCGGTCGACTCGCTGTTTGCGGGCCCGCTCCACTGCTCGGGCAGCATGACCTTCTCGAATTGCTACGTCGTCGAGCTGCGCTATCTCGTCGCCGGTGCCGGGGCAGCCGGCGCCGAGGCGGCGCTCGACGCCGCGTCCGCCCCCACTCCCGCCCCCCCATCTACAGCAACCCCAACGCCCGCACCTGCACCTGCACCGCCCAGCCTGTTGGTGGCGCGCTGCAAGAGCTGCGGGAAAATCAGCGGCGTGGGCGGCAGCAACGTCCTGCTGCGCCATCTCGTGCTCGGCACGCCCGACACCAATTACTGCAGCTGCACCACCGCGTCGGACTCGACCGTCACCGCCTGCACCACCTGCACCGATCCGAATTGCGCCCTCACCTGCCCGGTGCGCGCGACGGGGACCAGCTTCCAGTTCGGCACCGCACCGCCGGTCTTCTTCCCCGACAACGCCTATCCGCTTCCCGATTTCGCGCGGCTCGAGCCCTATCCGGCGAACCCGCGGATAATCGATACGGGGGCGACCAACCGAGACCAGCTCGGCGCCTACAACCTCGCCGTGCCGTCCGGCCGGCGTGCCGAGCTCGCCGTCGCGCTGGAGGATGCGCTGCTGGAGGGTTTCACGCTGGACCCGCGCTTCGAGAGCTGAGCTAGGTTTCCCACCAGTTCAGCGCCTTGGAGCCGATCGTGGTGGTGCCCATACCATGGCGCTTCATCAGGTCGTCATAGCCTTCGATCCGCTCGATCGGATAGCCGAAGCCGTCAGTGCCGATCATGTTCTCGCCATCGTCGTCATGGGCGATGCCCTTGGGAACGCGGTGCGGCGACATCTGCCCCGCCTCATAGGAGCCGGGCGTCATCGGCGCCGTCCAGTCGTCGTCCTCCAGCATGTCGTCGTCGGGCGCTTCGACATGCAGGTGAAGCCGGTTCGAGACCGGGATGTTGATCTTGGAGTGCGGCCCATAGTCCGGGATGTTGCCGTGCATGTTGTTGGCCGCCTTGAGCAGCCGCTGCACCACCGGCGTGTGCAGCGTCATCGTCTCGCCCTTCTTCTTGGCGGAGATGATCGCGCCGACCGCATTGTCGAGTTCGTCGAGCTGGTCCTGCACCGCCTTGTTGTACCACTGCGCCTCGGACTTGCTCGCGATGTGCGGCAGGTTCAGCTTCCGCCGCCCCACGGTCGCGTTGTAGAGTCTTCCGGTCCAGCGCTTGAGGTCGTTGTCGTCTTCCTTGCCCGAGATGAACAGCGCGGTACTCAGCTCGATCCCGGCATAGGGGAAGCGGTGCGGCATAGCGAGGTCATCGTCCGACGGGCTCAGCCCGGACTGGTCCATGCCGGTCTGGATGCCATAGGTGACCTTGGCGAGCTTGTAGGCGATCGACGAGAAATTGGGTCGCGTCTTGCCGTCCTTCTGCACCTTTGCGTAGCGCTGGAGCATGTCGTCCAGGAACTCGGTCGTCGAGTTCCAGGAATAGGGGCCCTCGCCCTTGGCGGCCCATCCACGCAGGTCGCCGATCCAGCCGGGGCCGAGATCGTCCTCGATCACGCGCTTGACCTCGTCGACCAGCCAGTTGGTATCCTTGCCCGCCTTGGTCTTGTAGGTCCCCTTCAGCGCCCCGGCGCCGATGGTGAACTCGCCCTGCACGGTGTCGCCGACCGGTGCCGCCAGCGGACCCGCCGGCGCAACCGCACCGCCCCGCCCCTGCGCCAGGCTGGCGGAGCCCATCCGGTCGGCCTCCCGCTCCAGCCCGGCATCGTCGTTGACCGCAGTGCCGATCATGTCGACGGTGGGCCGCACCCGCCCCTGCGCCTGCTGGACGACGTGCCAGGCCTCGTGCGGCAGATGGCGTTCCTGGCCGGGTGCCAGATGAATGTCCGTGCCCCTTGCAAAGGCATGCGCGGCGATGCGCGCCGGCTCGGGCGAGCGGTAATGCACGCGCACCGCGTCCATCGACATGCCCGACATGGATTCCAGCCCCGCCTTGAGCCCGTCGGGCAACCCGGTGCGGTTCGCCCCTCCCGGCACCGCCCGGCGCTGGACCGGCGCGGCGATCGGTACCCGGCTGATGTCGTGCAGGGGCATGGGCGCAGGCCCGGCCGGCGCGTGCGGCGCCAACGCCTGCGCCCGGGCCGGCGCCGCTGTCTGCAGGGGCGCGCGGCCTGGGACATGTGCGCGCGCCGTGCGCATCCTATTTGATCCGGATGAGCAGGATCAGCGTGGCATAGGCCGGCGGCGGCACGGTGAAGGTGGCCCCGAGGACATAGTGATGGTGATTGCCGTCGTTGATGCCGTCCTCGCCCGCCAGCACGTACCGCCACGAAGTGGTCGGGCTGTGGTCCTGGATGATGTAGTTCTGCACATTGTCCGAGGTGTTCGCCGAGGTCGGCGAAGTGATGAACTGCGGGTTCTGCCAGCCCACCGTCACATCATATCCGCCCGTGGCGCCCGCATCGCCGGTATTCAGGCCCAGGATGAAGCGGTTGCGCAGGTCGGGCAGCGTCTGGCCGTTGAACGGGCTCAGCGGATCCTTGACCACGCTGCCGTCGCACACCGCGAAGCCGGGCGGACAGATCAGCGTCTTGGTGTTCCCATCGTTCGAATCGACCGAGAAGGCGGTGGCCGGCGGATACCAGGAGATCACCGTCCCCACCGGTACCGCGTAGAGTATCTCCACGGGCGGCTGCGACGGAGTCGGGGGCGGCGTCGGTGCGGGCGCCGGCGTGCTCGTGGGGGCGGAGGTCGCCATGATGCGGGAGGCTAGGGTTGGGACCGAGCGCCCGCAAGGCGAATTGCCTCCGAAAAGGCCCAATGCGGCGCGGGCCGCGGGCGCGGCATGGACAAGTCCCGGCGCCCCCCATAAAGGACGGCTTCTCCCTTCCCGCACGGAAAGTTGCCCGGTCCCGATGTTCCGACCTCTGTACGACTGGGTGCTGCGCATGGCGCATCACCGCCACGCGCTGCCGGCGCTGTTCACCGTTTCGTTCGCCGAGGCCAGCTTCTTCCCGATCCCGCCCGACGCGATGATGATGCCGATGGTGCTCGCGCGCCGCGACCGTGCGTTCCTGATCGCCGGCATCTGCACGCTCGGCTCGGTGCTGGGCGGCATCTTCGGCTACGCGATCGGCTATTTCCTGACCGACTTCGCGAACCAGGTGCTCGAATTCTTCAAGCACAACGCGTTCCACGAATTCACCGAACAGTACAACAAATATGGCTGGGCGATCATCCTGGTGAAGGGCCTGACGCCGATCCCGTTCAAGCTGGTGACCATCGCCAGCGGCCTGTCGCACTATCCCTTCGCCCTCTTCGTGCTGCTCGCGACGATCACCCGCAGCGCCCGCTTCTTCCTCGTCGCGACGCTGCTCAAGATCTACGGCGCGCCGGTGCAGGAGTTCGTCGAGAAGCGGCTGGACCTGTTCGCCTGGGGCTTCCTGGCGCTGATCGTGCTGGGCTTCGTCGCAGTCGCGCTGTTCTAACTCCCCTTGCAATCCTGCCTACCTTCGCAATCTCACGCCTACCTCGTCATCCCCGCGAAGGCGGGGATCCAGGGTAGCGAAGGACGGTGGATGCAATCGAGCATCGGCTAACCGGAAACACCGAAGCGGGCCGCCCGCTCCCTGCCTGTGGCCCTGGATCCCCGCCTTCGCGGGGATGACGATGAAATAGACGTTCCGGGCTCGGTCAAACGCCCCGTTTCTTTTCCTCGCGCCGCCAGCTTGCACCCTCGCTCGCGACTCGCTAGATACAGCACCCAATCCGACAGCGTGGGTGGGAAAGCACCGGTTCCTTCAGGAAGGACCGGGCAGCGGACCCGTGCCCCGCAGGCGGCGAACTTTGAAGCGAGGATGGCCCCAGTGGCGAAGACCAGTCCGACCGAATTCGTGAAGCAGGTGCAGACCGAGGCCCGCAAGGTCGTGTGGCCGTCGTGGCGCGAGACGTTCATGACCGGCGTGATGGTCATGATCATGACCACGCTGCTCGGCGTGTTCTTCTTCGGCATCGACGCCGTCTTCGACTTCATCGTCAATTCGCTGCTGCGCCTGGCGCAGTAAGCCGCACCGAAGAACCAAAGGGAAAAACGAACGCATGGCGCGCTGGTACATCATCCACGCCTATTCGGGCTTCGAGGGCAAGGTCCGCGACCAGATCCTGGCCGACGCCGCCCGCATGGGCCTCGACCGCCTGGTCGAATCCGTCGAGGTGCCGACCGAGACCGTCACCGAGGTCCGCCGCGGCAAGAAGATCCAGTCCGAGCGGAAGTTCTTCCCCGGCTATGTCCTCGCCAAGCTCGAGATGAACGACGACGTCTATCACCTGGTGAAGAACACGCCGAAGGTGACCGGCTTCCTCGGCTCGTCGGGCAAGCCCCAGCCGATCAGCGAGGCCGAGGCCGCGCGCATTCTCAACACCAAGGACGAAGCGGCCACCGCCGCGCCCAAGGCGAAGGTCAAGGTCGACTACGACATCGGCGACACCGTCAAGGTCACCAGCGGCAACTTCGCGACCTTCTCGGGCGTGGTCGAGGAGCTCGACTACGACAAGAGCCGCGTCAAGGTCTCGATCTCGATCTTCGGCCGCGCGACGCCGCTGGAACTCGGCTTCGAGGACGTCGAGCGCATCAAGTAAGCGCGCGCGATCCTGGGATCACGAAAGGGCCGGGGCGAAAGCTCCGGCCTTTTTCGTTGGCGGCGGGCAGGCGCGCCCGCCTGACCGGACGCACTGCATCCGGAAGCTCGCACCGCTCCTCTGCAAGCTCCCGGCTCCCCGGCGAAGGCCGGGGTCCAGCTTCGGCATAGCCGGCGGGACAGGAAAACCTCTCGAACGACATCGCAGCCGAAGCCCGGGGAACGGCGGTTTTCCACCCCACCGCGCATATTCACGACCACGGAAGCCGCCGCCGCACCGCCTTTCCTACAAAGCGATGTTCTGCTATTGTTCCGCAGCAACGCTCTTTGAACCGGTGAACCCCGTTCCTGCCCGCAGCCCGCTATCGGGCCGCAACCGGCGACGCGTGCCAATATCGGGGCCCGCACCGTCCGCTGGTGCATCCCGGGCGTAGAGGGCGGAGTGGACGCAACGAACCGGAAACCGGCCCGTCTGAGGGTCACCGGGCGTGAATGGTGCCAACTTCCGCGTCCGGACCGTCCGCATCCGCAAGCAGCGGATAGACCAGCGCGACCTCGCGACCGATCCGCTCGCGCATCGCCGCGCGCATGGCATGCGAGGCGTCGCGATACTCGTCCCACCGGGTGGTGATCTCGCGGATCGTCCAGCTGGAGATATGCGTGGTCGAGGCGAAGCGGTCGTGCTGCGCCCCTGCCCGCAGCGCCTCGATATCTGCCCTGGCCTGGCCGCCGGCCCGGGCGATGAGGTCGGGATAGAGCCGGTCCAGCAACATGGTCCGCGCCCGGCTGGCCCGGGTGAGCGCGAGGCGGACCGCGGAAAGCGCCTGCATGGACGGCTCGGGACGCGCCGCCAGCGCCTCCAGCTCGTCGAGCCTGGTCCCTATCTCCGCGTGCAGCCGCTGCAGCTCGTCATATGCGCTCATTGCTCAGGAGAATGCGCGGCGGTCGTTTTGTATCCGGATCAGGCTTCCTTGCCGCCCCATTCCCGGTTGAGCCCGAGCGCCGCCAGCGTGCACACCGCGCCGGAGAGGAGGTAGGCGCCGACCGCCAGCAGCCCGAAACTGCTCGCCAGGAACAAAGCGGCCAGCGGCGCGAAGCCGGCGCCGATGAACCAGGACGCGGTCGCCGTCGTGCCCGCGCCGGTGTAGCGCCGCTTGGCCGAGAAGCTCGAATTCACCGCGCCCGAGCTCTGGCCGAACGACAGGCCGAGCAGGATGAAGCCGAGGATCATGTACACCCATTCGCCGGTCGCCCCGGTGCCGAGCAGCTGCGGCGCGAATCCGCTATAGGCGGCAATGAAGGCGGCCGAGACGCCGAGCAGGGTGCGGCGGCCGATCCGGTCGGCAATATAGCCCGACAGGACCACCGCGATCAGCCCCACCGCGGCGCCGACGAGCTCGATCACCAGGAAATGCTCGGCCGGCTCGCCCTTCAGCACCACCCAGGATAGCGGAAAGACGGTGACGAGGTGGAACAGCGCGAAGCTGGCGAGCGGGGCGAAGGCGCCCAGGATCACGGTGCGCCCCTCCTCGCGGAACAGCTCGCCCACCGGGGTCGGCTGCAGCTCCTGGCTCTCGTAGAGCCGCTCGAACTCGGGGGTCGAGATCAGCCGCAGCCGGGCGAACAGCGCGACCACGTTGATCACGAAGGCGACGAAGAACGGATAGCGCCAGCCCCAGTCGAGGAAGTCGGCCGGGCTCAGCGCGGTGAGCAGGAAGGCGAATACGGCGGCGGCCACGAACAGGCCGATCGGCGCGCCGAGCTGCGGGATCATCGCATAGAAGCCGCGCTTCTCGTGCGGGGCGTTGAGCGAGAGCAGCGAGGGCAGCCCGTCCCAGGTGCCGCCCTGGGCGAAGCCCTGGCCGAGCCGGAACAGCGCAAGCAGCGCCACCGCCACCCCGCCCGCCTGGGCATAGGCCGGCAGGAAAGCCATCGCCGCGGTCGATCCGCCGAGCAGGAACATCGCGATGGTCAGCTTCACCCCGCGGCCATGCTTGCGGTCGAGCCAGATGAACAGCAGCGCGCCGAACGGCCGGGCGATGAAGGCCAGCGCGAACACCGCGAAGGAATAGAGCGTCCCGGTCAGCGCATCGACATAGGGGAAGATCACCGCCGGGAAGACGATCACCGATGCGATGGCGTAGACGAAGAAGTCGAAGAATTCCGAAGCACGGCCGATGATGACGCCGACGGCGATGTCGGACGGGCGCACTTCATGGTCCCGCGCGTTGATCAGCCGGGCGTCGCGTTCGAGCTGCGTCGAATTCGTCGTGCTCAGCGTGGCCACCATCCCTCGGTCCTCTTCCACTCGCTGCGCATGCACAGGCACGGATGCGCAACGACCCAGTTCCATGATAGTTTCCGGCCTAGTCTATCGTCAGTCGCCTGCCTTTGACATCGGTCAAAGGCAGAAGAGCATCGGGAGGATAGCTGGGGCGCATGCTGAGACCAGGATCCAAGCTGCATCGCCGGGCCTTTTGGGGCCTCTCCATACTGGCCCTGCCCCTGATTCTGGGTGGCTGCGACAAGATGGTCGTCATGAACCCGACCGGCGACATCGCCGTGCAACAGCGCAATCTCATCCTGTTCTCTACAGGGGTGATGCTGCTGATCATCGTACCTGTGATGGCGCTGACCATCTGGTTCGCCTGGAAATACCGGCGCGGCAATCCGAACAAGACCTATGACCCCGATTTCGATCACTCGACCACGCTCGAACTGATCATCTGGACCTGCCCGCTGCTGATCATCATCGCGCTGAGCGCGGTCACCTGGACCAGCACGCACCTGCTCGATCCCTTCCGCCCGCTGGAGCGCATCGCCCCGGGCAAGCCGGTGCCGACGAACACCAGGCCGCTCGAGGTGCAGGCGATCGGGCTCGATTGGAAGTGGCTGTTCATCTATCCGGACCTGGGCATCGCCACGGTCAACGAGCTGGCGCTGCCGGTCGACCAGCCGGTGCATTTCTCGATCACCTCGACCGACCAGTTCAACACCTTCTACGCCCCCACCCTCGCCGGCATGATCTATGCGATGCCGACGATGAAGTCGGAGCTGCACGCGGTGCTCAACAAGACTGGCGACAGCTGGGGCTATTCGGGCAACTATACCGGCGCCGGCTATTCGGACATGCGGTTCAAGCTGCGCGGGATGGACAAGGCCGGCTTCGACCAGTGGGTCGCCGGGGTGAAGGCGGGCGGCGCGCTCGACACCGCGACCTATCTCCAGCTCGCCAGGCCGAGTGCGAAGGTGCCGGTGATGCGCTTCTCCACCGTCCAGCCCGGGCTGTTCGACAGGATCGTCAACCAGTGCGTGGAGCCCGGCAAGCCCTGCATGGTCGACGTGATGCGCGGCGACATGATGCGCGCGCGGATGAAGCCCGGGAAGGAGCCGCCGCCCGGCGCGCCCAAGCCCGCCGAACCGCATCACGAGGGCATGAACATGTCCGCCCTCCCTCCCCTCCGCATGCCCGGCGCCCCGCGCGCCGCCCAGGCCTGAGCGATCGGAACCGCCATGACCGACAATCTGACAAAGACGGTGTTCGGACGCCTGTCCCTGGAGTCCCTGCCCTTCCTGCACGAGCCGATCCTGCTCGGCACCTTCATCGTCGTCGCGCTGCTCGGCTTGGGCCTGGTAGGCGTGGTGACCAAGTACAAGCTCTGGGGCTATCTCTGGAAGGAGTGGTTCACCAGCGTCGATCACAAGAAGATCGGCATCATGTACATCATCCTGGGCATCGTGATGCTGCTGCGCGGCTTCTCCGATGCGCTGATGATGCGCGCCCAGCAGGCGATCGCCTTCGGGGACAACCCCGGATACCTGCCGCCCCACCACTATGATCAGATCTTCACCGCGCACGGGACGATCATGATCTTCTTCGTGGCGATCCCGCTGATCGTCGGCATCGTCAACTTCGTCATGCCCCTCCAGATCGGCGCGCGCGACGTCGCCTTCCCGTTCCTCAACAATCTCAGCTTCTGGCTGACGGTCGCGGGCGCGGTGCTGGTGATGCTCTCGCTGTTCGTCGGCGAGTTCGCCCGCACCGGCTGGCTCAGCTACGCGCCGCTGGCCGGATTGCAGTACAGCCCCGACACAGGTGTCGATTACTATCTCTTGTCCCTCCAGATGGCCGGCGTCGGCACCACCCTCTCGGCGATCAACATGGTCGCCACCGTCATCAAGATGCGTGCCCCTGGCATGACAATGATGAAGATGCCGGTCTTCACCTGGACCGCGCTCTGCTCGAATGTCCTGGCCATCGCCATCTTCCCGGCGCTGACCGCGGCCTTCTTCCTGCTGCTGCTCGATCGCTACGCCGGCACCCGCTTCTTCACCAACGAGCTCGGCGGCGCGCCGATGATGTACTGGAACATGGTTTGGATCTGGGGCCACCCCGAGGTCTATGTCCTCGTCCTGCCGGCCTTCGGCATCTATTCGGAGATCACCTCCACCTTCACCGGGAAGCGCCTGTTCGGCTATTCGTCGATGGTCTACGCCACGGTGGTCATCACGATCCTGTCGTATCTCGTCTGGCTCCACCACTTCTTCACGATGGGCGCCGGCCCGACGGTCAACAGCTTCTTCGGCATCGCCACCATGGTGATCTCGATCCCGACCGGCGCGAAGATCTTCAACTGGCTGTTCACGATGTACCGCGGCAACATCCGCTTCGAGCTGCCGATGATGTGGGTGGTCGCCTTCATGCTCACCTTCACCGTCGGCGGCATGACCGGCGTGCTGCTCGCCATCCCGCCGGCGGACTTCGTGCTGCACAACTCGCTGTTCCTGGTGGCCCATTTCCACAACGTCATCATCGGCGGCGTGGTGTTCGCGCTGTTCGCCGGCATGGTCTACTGGTTCCCCAAGGCCTTCGGCTTCAAGCTCGACGACTTCTGGGGCAAGGTCGCCTTCTGGGGCTGGGTCATCGGCTATTGGGTCGCCTGGACACCGATCTACATCGTCGGCCTGATGGGCACCACGCGCCGCGTGAACCATTTCGACGATCCGAGCTTCCAGCCCTATTTCGTCATCGCGGCGATCGGAGCGGTGATCATCCTGGTCGGCATCCTCGGCTTCGTGATGAGCATCCTGGTCGGCTGGCTGAAGCGCGAGCAGCACAAGGACGTCACCGGCGATCCGTGGGAGGGCCGCACGCTCGAATGGTCGACCGCGTCGCCCCCACCGGCCTACAACTTCGCGTTCACCCCGGTCATCCACGACCTGGATGCCTGGTACGACATGAAGAGCCGCGGCTATCTGCGCCCGACCACCGGCTTCCGCCCGATCCACATGCCGAAGAACACCGGCGCGGGCGTGATCCTCTCGGCCCTGGCGCTGGTCTTCGGCTTCGCGATGATCTGGTACATCTGGTGGCTCGCCGCCCTCAGCTTCGCCGGCCTGTTCGCGGTCGCCGTGGGACACACCTTCAACTTCAAGCGCGACTACACCATTCCCGCCGAGGAAGTCGCCGCAACCGAGGACAAGCGCACCACGCTGCTTGCGCAGGGGGCCTGACATGACCGACCACACACTGGAACCCCAGGCCGAGCCGGTCTGGCACCTGACCGAGGAAGAGGAGCATCACGATCACGGGGCCAGCGGCCCCACGATCCTCGGCTTCTGGATCTACCTGATGAGCGACGCGCTCATCTTCGCCTCGCTGTTCGCGATGTTCGGGGTGGTGGCCGGCGCCTATGCTGGCGGCCCGGTCCCGCGCGAGATCTTCGACCTGAAGCTCGTCGCGCTCAACACCGGCCTGCTGCTCGCCTCGTCGATCACCTTCGGGGAAGCGATGCCGCACATGGAGGCGGCCCGGGTCGGTCCCGTCCGCTTCTGGCTGGCGCTCACCGGGCTGCTCGGCGCAGGCTTTGTCGGGATCGAGCTCTACGAGTTCTCGCACCTGATCGCCGAGAATGCCGGGCCGAACCGTAGCGCCTTCCTCTCGGCCTTCTTCACTCTGGTCGGCACCCACGGCGCGCACGTCACCGTCGGCCTGGTGTGGATCGTCACCATGCTGATCCAGCTCGGCCAGCACGGCCTCAACCCGGCGACCAAGCGCCGCCTGATCTGCCTGTCGATGTTCTGGCACTTCCTCGACATCATCTGGATCGGCGTCTTCACCTTCGTCTATCTCTATGGAGTGATCCGTTGAGCACCCCGCACGAAACGCCCGGCACGCACGGGCACGGCAATGGCCACCGCATCGGCGCGCTGCTCGCCATCGTCCTGACGGTGATCCCGTTCTGGCTGGTGATGAACGGCTCGCCGCTCTCGCCCGGCTGGACCGTGGCGGCGATCTTCGCCTTCGCGATCGTCCAGATCATCGTCCATGTCGTCTTCTTCCTGCACCTCGACACGCGGTCCGAGGGCGGATGGACACTGCTCGCCTTCCTGTTCACCGCGGTGATCGTGATCCTGACGATCGGCGGCTCGGTGTGGGTGATGTACCACCTCAACGCCAACATGATGCCGATGCCGCAGGACATGGGGGGACATTGAAAGCCCTCTCCCTTTGGGAGAGGGTTGGGTGAGGGTGAGCTCTCCTCGAACGATATCGTCCGTGGCGCGCCCGCCCTCATCCTTCCCACCCGCTGCGCGGGCGGGCCCCTCCCTTCTCCCACGGGGAGAAGGGAATACCCATCAGATCGCGATCTCGGTCCACTCGATCGTCGAGCCACCACCGCTCTGGGACTGGTTGCTGCTCGTATTGTAGGCGCCCATCTTCGGGTAGAAATGGCGCCCGCTCTTCAGGCTGCCGTCAAAGACGGTGCCCGCCTTGTCCCCGTCGGGGTTCGACTTCTTGCAGATCACGCCGTTGATCCGGTATTCCGGCGTCTGCCCGGTGCTCACCGATACGCTGACGTCATAGGAGCTGCCGATCACCACGGTCGGCGCGCCGCTGCACACCTGCCCGCCCTGCACCACGTAGAACTCGAAATTGCCGCCCGACTTGGGCCGCACCGCGAGCTGGGTGATCGGTTCGGACGGGCCCGAAGTGCTCCCTGCCGCGACGACGTTGAGCACCTGCATCACGCTCACATACTTGCCGCCGCTCACCAGCTTGAACCGCCCGCTCGCCGAGGCGCCGGTGGTGCTCGACGTGCCGCGCAGTTCCGCCCTGCCCGGCGTGCTGTCGGTTCGCTGCTGGATGGTGAAGCGCTTGCCGTTGCTGATATTGGTGATGCTGCCGCGGGCATCGACGTCGGTGGTGTAGGCCCAGGCGACCCCCGCGCTAGCGAGGATCAGGCCGATGGCCGCGAATGCAGCCGTACGATTATGCTTGAACATGGCATCTTCTCCAGGCGCCTCCTGGATTGCCCCGGCAGTCTCATGGGAGCTTCGCTCGTGCCGCCGGTCCGGCCAGACTGGTCATGGCCGGACCGATTGGCAAGGCATGATTGATCGGAAAGGGTGTCAGCGCAGCGCGGGCGCCAGCTTCTCCTCGAACTGGGCGAGCGTGCACAGGCCCCGGATGCCCCGCGCCGCGCATCCCGGGATCGCCAGCACCGCACGATAGGGTGCATCGGCCACGAGCGGCCCGGCGCTGCGGATTTGCTCGAGCGTCTGCGACCGGTAGAGTGCGCGGACGTAGAGCGCGCCCGTTGCGTCACGCAGCCGTTCCAGCACGATCGCCCCGCCCGGCGCAGGGTCGTCGGCGGCGATCCCCGGCACCTGCCAGTGCACGTCGAGCAGCCCGCCCAGATTGGCGACATTGGTGTCGTGCCCGGAGACGAGCGTCACCGCCGCGCTGCCGGTCAGTCCCTCGACCAGGATCGGCGCGATGCCGGCGAGGTGCTCAGCAGCGAGGTGCGGCGGACGGGCGAGCAGGCGGAATTCGAGCGCGTGGAACGCCGACAGCGCGGCGACATCCCCGGCAGTCGCCCGGCCCCAGCCGACCTCGGCCATCGGCTTGCCCTCGCCATATTCGAGCAGCAGGATCTGCGCCACAGTGGAGGCACGATCGAGTGCGCCCTCCAGCTTGGGACGCTTGCCGGCGCCGGCGGGAAGGATGCGCGAAGGCGCGGCGGAGACGCCGCACCCGCTTGTGGCCGCACCACAGAGGATCTTGTCGAGCCGTGTGAGCAGCGGATGGAAGCGCGCCTCCACCGCGGCGATGCCACCCGGCCCGATCGCCGTGGCGAGCTCCGCATTCGCAATGGCGGGATCGACGCTGCCGTCACCCGAGAAGATCGGGTCGTCCTCGCCCTGCGGCCGGTGGCGGCTGGGGATGGCACAGCCCGGCGCAAGCGCGGCGAGCCAGACATCGGCGGTGGCAATGGTGCGCTGGTCGCTGTCGGCGACCACGGTAACCGCGCCTTTTGCCGGGCAGCCGGTAGCGGGAAGCACCCCAAGCCGGCGCAACCGCGCACCGTCCCATCCACCAAGCCGGCCGACCGCCTCCGCCCCGTGCGGAGTGAGCCAGCCGGGCGCGACCGGCCAGCTCGGCCAGGGGTCGGCCGCCATGCCCGCAGGTATCGGCGGCGCCTTGGTCGGCGGGCGCACGCCGTGCCGCATCAGCAGCACGACGCGGTCCACGGTCAGCCCCGGCGGCGGGGCGTCGGCGGCGGGTCCCGCAGGCCCGTTGCCGCCCAGGCTGAGCATCAGGGCGACGCCGCCCAGCAGAGTGCGGAACGTCATCGCCTTGCGCATCATCCTGTCCCTTCGGCCTAGAAGTGCAGCTGCACGCCACCACGCAGCAGCGCGCCATATTGCTCGCGCTCGACCAGGAGCTGCTTCGAGCCGATATAACGGCGCCACGGCGCGTTGGTCAGGTTCACCGCGTCGCCGAACACCGTCACTTCCGGCATGATCTGGTAGCTGACGTGCAGGTCGAGCTGGCCATTGCCGTCGGTGAACTGGTCGCCCGAGGCCGCGGGCAGGTTGAGCGTGTCGAGATAGGACGAGCGATAGTTGAAGGCCAGGCGCGCGGCGATGCCGTACTTCTCGTAGAACAGCTGGACGTTGCCGACATTCTTCGACTGGAAGGCAAGCGGCAGGTCGCCGCGATTGCCGATGCCGTTCGCATGGCCCCAGACATGGGTGAAGTTCGCCGAGACGCCGAAGCCGCTCAACGGGCCCGGCAGGAAGGTGAACTGGGTCTGGAGGTTGAACTCGACGCCGCTCAGCGTCTCGCTGTCGACGTTGATCGGCTTGGTGACCAGCGCGCTGGCATAGGTCACCCCGCCATAGACGCCGTTGGTGACCAGGCCGCCGCTCTTGTAGATCGGGTTGTCGATGTCCTTGTGGAAGAAGCCCGCGACGAACAGGCTGTCCGGGGTCGGATAATATTCGATCGAGGCGTCGTAGTTGACCGCACGATAGGGCTTCAGGTCGGGATTGCCGAGCGCGATCGCCGTGGGCGCGGCACCGCTGTCGACGGTGATGTAGGGCGCGAGATCGGCATAGTTGGGCCGGCCGATTGCCGTGGTCAGCGCGCCGCGCAGGAACAGGTTGTGCGCCATCTCGAACTTGGCGTTCAGGCCCGGGAAGAAGTCGGTATAGCCGTTCTCGCCATGGCTGTTGTAGCCATCGGCCAGCGTCGAGCCGCTCTGGACGATCTTCGCCCGGATATCGTCGTCGGTATGCTCGACCCGCACGCCCGGGATCAGGGTCAGCGCGCCGAAGCGCAGCGTCGCCATCGCATAGCCGGCGGTGATCTTCTCGCGCACGTCATAGTCGCTCGACAGCGAGTCCGCGAGCGTGCCGGCATTGTCGATCGCCAGGACGCCGGGATTGGCGTTGGTATAAGCCAGCGCGGCGCCGTAATCGATCCGCTCGCCGAAATGGAACTGGCCGTCATAGAAGCTCGGATCGGCGGCATAGGCGACATTGGTCATCGTCCAGGCCGTGGCGCCGTTCTTGTAGTTCCGCTTGTCCTGATTGTTCTTCTTGCGGCGGTCGAGATATTTGAAGCCGACCTTGATTGCGCTGTCCTCGCCCACCGAGATCGGCAGCGTATAGTCGAGCCGGCCCTGCCACAGGTCCTCGCTGGCCTGGCGCGTCTCGTAGTTGAACTTGGTCAGCTTGAACTGGCTCGGATCGTCGAACACCCCGGCCGAGGTGCCGCCGGGCGCCAGCGTATAGGGATCGGTGCTGTTGTCGAAGCTCGCGGACACCCCGCCCTTGCTGGTGCCGAAGGTGAACTCGCTGCGGATCGGGTCGATCTTCACCGCGCGGGTCCAGCCGCCCGAAGCCTCGAGCTTGCCGCCGCCCAGGTCGAACTCGCCGCCCAGCGTGGCCGACTTGGTGTTGTCGTCCTCCTCGCGGCGGCGGACCAGGATCGTGCCGGTCGCCTTGAGCGCGCCGGGGGTGAAGGTGGTGATCGCCAGGCGGTTCTGGTCGCGGGTCTCGTGGTCCTGGAACTTCGAATAGCTGGTGCGCAGGTACAGCTTCACTGCGTCGCTCGGGTGCCAGTCGAAATTGCCGACCACGCCCAGCCGGGTGCGGGTAAGGTTATAGTCGCGCAGGCCGTTGCCGTCGGGCGTGCCGGCGCCATTCCACGCCGCGGAGCCCTGGTAATTCTCCGTCTCGATCGGGCGGCTCGAATAGTTGACCGAGACCACCGCGCCCAGCGTGTCGGTATGGCCGCCCAGCGTGGCGTCGAGCTCCCACGGCGCCTTGTGGTTCATGTCGTAGCGGCCGATGGCGCCGCGGGCGTCGAAGAAGAAGGGGGTGCGGCTGTCGAAGCCGGTCTTGGTCTTGATGTTGACCTCGCCGCCCACCGCATTGGCATCCTGGCTGGCGAGCAGCGACTTGCTGACGGTGACCGACTGGATCATGCCCGAGGGCAGGTCGTCGAGCTTGACCTGGCGGCCAGCAGGCTCGGGCGCCGGCAGCGTCTGGCCGTTCAGCGTGACGTTGATCAGGTTGGGATCGATGCCGCGGATGATGACATAGCGGCCCTCGCCCTGGTCGTTGGCGACCGACAGGCCCGGCAGGCGCTTGATCGCCTCGGCGACATTCTGGTCGGGCAGCTTGCCCACGTCATTGGCGTGCAGCGTCTCGACCGTGTTGTCGGCATCGCGCTTCTCGAGGTTCGCGGCGCGCTGGGCGGCGCGCTGGCCGGTGACGACGATGTCCTGCGGCGCGTCCTGCGCCTCGGCTGCGGGCGCCGCCTGCTCCTGCGCGAAGGCGGGTGCGGCGATGCTCAGCGCCAGCGCAGCGAGCGCCGGGCGCGCGAGGAAACGGGTCTTGGCGTTGCGCATTTTTGGAGGTCCCCCCAGGGAGTTGAACGGGGGGCCGGTGCGCCGGAGCGATGACAGTTCAGCGTCATTAACAAAAGTTAATCAAGTCAGTTTGATGACACCAACTCTCGCGTGGCGGGCCGGTTCGCGCCACTTCAGCACGGAAGCAATTGCACTGGAACGCAGATTGCGCTAGGAGCGCGCCCTTCCAAAGCAACAGCTACGGAAATCCGCGGGAGGTCGTGTTCGCACGGCCGCTTATACCGCTCGACTTGATCATGGACGCCAAGCCTCGGCACGGCGCCCTACGAAAGAGAGTGACATGGCAAAGAAGATTACCGGCTATATCAAGCTGCAGGTGCCGGCCGGCTCTGCAAACCCCTCGCCTCCGATCGGCCCTGCCCTGGGTCAGCGCGGCGTGAACATCATGGAATTCTGCAAGGCGTTCAACGCCCAGACCGGCGACGTGGAAAAGGGCACCCCGCTCCCCACCGTCATCACCGTCTATGCGGACCGCTCGTTCTCGTTCGAGACCAAGACCCCGCCGGCGACCTATCTGATCAAGAAGGCCGCGAACCTGAAGTCGGGCTCGAAGGAGCCGGGCAAGGTCTCGGCGGGCAAGATCGCCCGTTCGGAGCTGAGCAAGATCGCCGAGGTCAAGATGAAGGACCTCAACGCTAACGATATCGAGGCGGCCACCCGCATCATCGAGGGCTCGGCCCGCGCGATGGGCCTCCAGGTTGTGGAGGGCTGATACCATGGCAAAGCTGACCAAGAAGCAGAAGACCTGGACCATCGACAGCGAGAAGCTGCACGGTGTGGACGAGGCGATCGCGCTGGTGAAGGCCAACGCCACCGCCAAGTTCGACGAGTCGATCGAAGTCGCGCTGAACCTGGGCGTCGACCCGCGTCACGCCGATCAGATGGTCCGCGGCGTCGTCACGCTGCCCAAGGGCACCGGCAAGACCGTGCGCGTCGGCGTGTTCGCCAAGGGCGCGAAGGCCGATGAGGCTCGCGAGGCTGGCGCCGACGTCGTTGGCGCCGAGGACCTGCTCGAGATCGTCCAGGGCGGCAAGATCGAGTTCGATCGCTGCATCGCGACCCCGGACATGATGGGCCTGGTCGGCCGTCTCGGCAAGGTGCTGGGCCCGAAGGGCCTGATGCCGAACCCGAAGCTCGGCACCGTCACCATGAACGTCGCCGAAGCCGTCAAGGCTGCCAAGGGCGGTCAGGTCGAGTACCGCGTCGAAAAGGCCGGCATCATCCACTCGGGCATCGGCAAGGCGTCGTTCCCGGCGGAAGACCTGCGCGCGAACTTCGACGCGCTGGTCGACGCAGTGGTCAAGGCCAAGCCGTCGGGCGCCAAGGGCAAGTACCTCAAGAAGGTCGCCCTGAGCTCGTCGATGGGCCCGGGCGTGAAGGTCGACGTCGCCGAAGTCGCGACCGTCTGATCCAGCGTCACTGCTGAAAGAACAGGGGCCGGGGGAGCGATCCTTCCGGCCCTTTTCTTTTGCCCGCGTACGGCGGGCATGAAAAAAGGGCCGAAGACTTGCCTCCGGCCCCTTTTCGCCTCCCCTTTCGAAAGGGGCCGGCTAGACTGTCGGATCGCCTGGCAGGGCGGTTTCCGCCTTCCACACGCTGCGTACCCGCCGCGCCCAGTCGTCGACCCTGCGGATCGCTTCCTCGGTCAGCGTGACGATGCCTGCGCGGTTGTCCATCGGATTGGGCGAGCGGACCACCAGCCCGGCGCTCTCGAGCAGGGCGAGATGGCGGATCGCCGTGGTCTGCGGCGCACCGCTGCCGATACAGGCGCTGCTCACCGATACCGGGCGTCCCTTGGCAGCCGCCAGGTATAGGTCGAGCAATATGTCCCAGGTCGGCTCGCGGAACTGGCCCGCGATCTCCCCGAATGCATCGTCGCGCAGCCTGCGGGAGCGGTAGATGCCTTCGACCAGGTCCGCTGCCTTGCCCGAGAAGCTCACGCCGCCCGCCGCCGCCCGGGCCGGAAGCGCCGGGCGTTCGCGCAGGCGGTACAGGGAGTTGTCCGCCTCAGCCATGATGTGCCTCCCCTGTCAGGACCAGGCCGGATCCGCTCCGTAGCGCTTCAGCCGCTGGCGATGCCGCACCGCGCCGATCGCGATCAGCAACGGGCTCGGATAGCTCCATGCCGCGTTCGCGATCGCATAGGACCAGGGCGGCAAGGTGGGTGACAGGATCAGCAGGTGCGTGACGACCGTGTTGAGCTTCACCGCGGCCAGCCACATCGGCCAGTAGCGCTGCGCTTTCAACGCGAGGACCGTCATCGCCAGGAACAAGGTCCCATCGATCACCAGCAGGTTGAGCTCCAGCTGATAGAAGCGATGCGATCCGGCTGCCGGGCTGAGAATGGTCGCGGCGACAGCCGACACCAATATCCCCACGGCCGCGCGCTCCGGGGTGCCGCCGCGCGCGAGCGCGTAGAGGCAGCAGCCCACCAGCAAGGCCAGATAGACGATCTTGTTCATGCGACATGATCGCACCAGCGAAACCGTTCCAAGTCAACGCCCCCCTCATGCCGCGACTGCGATAACGGGAGGAACGGTCGCCAATTTCGGCACATCCCCGTGCGGCGGCGTATCGAACACATCGCCCTCGCCCAGGATCTGGTGGCGGATCGCGACGCTGCGCAGCTCGCCATGCGCCTTCTTGATGTCGGAGAGCGCACCGAAGACCTTCGCGGTCGCCTCGCCGACATAGTCGACGGCGGCCTGGGCCTCGAGCGGGTGGAACGTGCCGTCCGCGCGTGCGGTGAGCACGGCGGTGCCCATCGCCAGCACCTTGAGCGCGGCTTGGTTCACCGCGAGCTCCGCCGGCTGGAGCGAACGGGCAATGCGCACGGAAGCGATCTTCTTGGCTGAAGGCATGGGTCCTCCTTCGCGCAGCAAAGGCTGCGACGTGGTACGTGGTTGTTTTCGAAAGAGACCGGGGCGTTAGCCCGTAATGCGCCAGAGCGCGCCCAACCCGTTGAGGAAATTGGCCACCGCGATCATCATCAGCAACGCGAGACCAAAGATCCACATCAGTCGGTTGAACGGGTCCAGATCATTTGTTTGCTTCCCCTGCCTCAGAAACGGGACCCGAAATCGCGGTTCGGCTTCGGACCGTTTCGGTGGCAATGGAACCTCCGAATGCACCGTTTCGGCAAGGTCCAGCGGCTCGGCCCCCAAATTTTGGGGGGGCGTTTCCTCGACCTGCGGAGGCGCCGCCTGAGGGGACGACTCATGCGATGCGAGGACGCGCGCGGCCTCGCGCCGGCTCGACACGCCGAGCGTGCGCACCGCTTCCTTGAGATAGCCGTCGACGGTGAGCGGGGAGAGCCCGAGCGCAAGGGCGATTTCCTTGGACGACATGCCGCGCGCGACCAGCCGCAGGCAGTCGCGTTCGCGTGCTGTGAGTTGCTCGATCGTCCCGGTCACCATCGCCGTCTGCTTTTAGCTGACGCGCGCGCGAATCCAACCGAGTTGGTGTTATTTTCAGCCAGCGGAGTCACCGGCCGGGTATAGGAGAAAATGGCCACAGGCGGATGAGAATCCAGCCAAAATGGCATGCCCTCCCGCTCTTCTGCCCTTCGCGATTCCGGGCGCAGCCGAACCGCCATAGTGCGCTTCCTTCCCCCCGACGTAACGCGCATAGTAACGCACGGACAACGAAGGGGGATAGGCGATATGCATAGGGCCCGGATGTTTTTGGCACTTGCGCTGTTCGGGCTTCCCGCAGCCGCCCAGGCACAGGAGTCGAATCCCCCCGCGCCGGAGTCGGCGATCGTCGTGCAAGGCATGCGCGACCGGCCGAGCAACTGGCGCCAGGCCGAGACCGATCATGTCTTGGTAATCAGCGACGGCAGCGAGAAGGAGCTGGCGCGGATCGCCCATAACCTCGAGCGGCTCCATTTCCTGCTCTCGGTGCTGCTCAACCGAGTCGACAAGCCCGACAACACGCTGAAGCTGCGCATCACCCTGGTCGGCGACGGCGCCGAGTTCGACGCGATGGACCTGCGCAACCTGCGCTACTCGCCCGGTCCCTATGCCCGCGCCTTCCCCGAGCCCGCCTATTACGACCCGCGCGAGGACGGCGCAGTGTTCGCCGCGAGTCGCTTCGACCAGAAGGTCCAGCTCGAGCGCGGCCAGTCGCTTGCCGGCATCCTCCCCGACCTGATCCGCGCCACCACGCCCGAGACGGTCGGCGCGCCCGGCGTCTCCGGCGAGAATCCCGGCACCAGCACCGCGCTCGCCTCCAGCTATGCCGGCTCGATCGCCCGGTTCGGCCGGGGCGATCCGCTGGCCCTTTCGGTCAACGAGCTGGCGGCGCCGCTGTCGGCGGAAGGGCGCATCTATGCCGGCTATGCCCGCCATTTCCTCGTCACCTATTTTCCGCACGCCTATCCGCGCTGGTATGTCGACGGCTTCGGCGAGGTCTTCGCCACGCTCGCGATCGAGGGCGATGCCCGGATCGAATATGGCCGCGCGCCCGAGGGCTATCGCAAGATACTCGACAAATATGCGCGCACGCCGGTCGCCGACATCCTCACCGGCCGCACTCTCGCCGATCGCAAGGCCGGCGAGTGCTGGACGCCCTTCCACGCCTGGGCGCTCACCCACATGCTGTTCTTCTCGAACACGCGCAGGGGCCAGCTCCACGCCTATCTCGCCACGATCGCGGCCGGCGGATCGATGGAACAGGCCGCTGCGGCATTCGGCGACCTGGGCAAGCTGCAGGCCGAGCTCATCGCCTATGACCGCGGCAAGCTGCCCTATGAGCAGATGTCCTATCCCGCCGACCGCGCCGCCGAGCCGATCGTCCGGCGGCTGAGCGAGGGCGAGGCCGCCTTCGTCAAGGGCCGCCTCGAACTCGGCGCGCGGATCGCGATTCCCCCCGCCTCCACCGACCCGAAGAACCAGAAGCAGCGCAGCGACTCGATCGCCCGCCGCGACGGCTGGCTCAAGGGCCTGCGCCGCGATGCCGCGCGCTACCCCGCCAATCTCGACGCCCAGCTGCTGCTCGCCGAAGCCGAGTGCCGCAGCGACAAGGGCCCCGAATGTGCAACTGCAGCCTCCAGAGCACTCGCCATCGCCCCGAGCGACAGCAACGCGCTCGCCTGGCAGGGCATCGCCCAGGCCGAGCTCGCCCTCGCCGCTCCGGCCGGCGAGCGCACCGCGAAGCTCAAGGCCGCGCGCGTGACGATCGCCCGCGCCAACCGCGCCGACAGCGAGAACCCGCTGCCCCTGCTCGCCTACTACCGCAGCTTCGCCGATGCCGGCGAAGCGGCGCCCGACGTGGCGATCGAGGGGCTGATGAAGGCCGCCGACACCGTCCCCTCCGCCCCCGCCCCCAGACTGCTGCTCGGCCAGGCGCTGGCGCAGCGCGGCAACGCCCCGGCGGCCCGCGCTGCGCTGTTGCCGGTGGCGGACGGCCCCTATGACACGCCCGAGGCGGTACCCGCCCGCGCGCTGCTCGCCGGCCTCGGGCAATAAAAAGGGGCCGGGGAGCGATGCCCCCGGCCCCTTCCCTTTCGCATCAACCGTCGATCAGAACTGCGACGAATAGGTCAGGAACCACTGGCGCGGCGGGATCGGATAGGCCGAGTAGTTGTTGGTCGCCGAGCCCACCGAGAGCGTCGACACGCCCTTGATGTCGCCCAGATTGGTGACGTTCAGGCTCAGCTTCGCCTTCTGCATCCCGATCCGCTCCGCCGGCAGGTCCACGCCCAGGCTCAGCGAGGCGAGGAAGTAGGAACCGACGCTGGCGTCGTTCGAGAAGGTCGCATAGCGCTTGCCGACATAGTCGCCGACCAGCTGCGCCTCGACCGGGCCGAGATTGAGCGTCGCGACGCTCTTGTTCATCCACTTCGGCGTGCCCGGCAGCTGCTTGCCGCAGGTCGGGACGATGCCGGCATTGGCGCCGCTGCTCGCCACGGTATAGCCGCCGATGCAGGTGTCGGTGGCCGCGCCGATGCCGGTCGCCGCCGAACGATAGTCGCTCTGGTACTTGGAGAGATTGTACGAGACCGCGTTGTAGAACGAGAAGGCGCGGCCGAAGCGCAGCGTGAAGGCGGCGTCGACGCCGTTGGTCTTCACGTCGCCCACGTTCACCAGCACCGAGGTGCCACCGGCGATCTGGCCGCCCGCGATGCCGCCCGGATTGGTCGAGATCGCCAGCAGGCGGTCGCTGAAGTCGACATGGTAATAGTTGACCTGCGCGTCGAGCCCAATGCCGCCGCCGAAATTGCGGTGGGTGCGCAGGCCCGCCTCATAGGTCCAGCTGCTCTCGGGCTTGCCGTCGGTGGCGAAGGCATTGAACGCGGTCTGGCTGCCGGTGAACCACGGGCCGCCGCCACCGGCCAGATATGCCTGATACTGGCGCAGGTTCTTCTGGACGTTGAAATAGGCTTCCTCGTGCCCGTTGAAGTCCCAGGTCGCGCCGATCGCCGGCAGGAACCACTTCAGCGTGTCGATCTTGCCCTGGGGCAGGCCGCCGGTCAGGCCCGAGAGCGAACCCAGCTTGGGCTGCACCGGATACCAGCCATTGGCCCATTGCGCGCTGGTCTTGAAGCCGAACTGGACGAGCAGCGGCTCGAACACCTGCCAGGTGTCCTGGACATGGAGCTGCAGATTGTTGATCCGCGCCTCGCCCTGATACTGGGTGAACAGCGGCTGCATCACCTGCAGCGGGCGGATATACGGCGTGCTCAGGTTCGGGAAGGTCGCGGGCACGGCATACCAGCGGCGCCACTGGCTGGTGCTGTTGTGCTCGAACCAGCCGCCCAGCTCGATCTTGTGGTCGCCCAGCTCCAGGTTGAGCGCCGTGATCGCGCCGCCGCGGTCGATACGATATTCGGTGGTCCGGGTGATCAGGCCCGAGCCGCCCGTGGCGGTGACCAGCGCCGCACCGGCCGCTGCTGCCTGCGCGTCGGTCAGCCCGGTGCAGGCCGTGGGACGGATGCCGTTACCGTTGGTGCCGAAGCGGCAATTGGCCGGCAGGCTGGCATAGTTCGGATCGAGATAGGGCTGCGCCGTCGTGATCGACTGGCCGAGCGGGCCGGCGACGACGCCGGCGCCGTCATTGTGGTGATAGTAGATCGTGTTCGACAGCGTGATGTTGTCGGCGATCTTCGCGTCATAGCGCGCATAGGTCAGATAGTCGGTGCGCTGCGCGTCCGAATAATAGTTGCGGTAATTGCCTCCCTGCGCCGCGGGCGAGTTGCCCAGCGCGCTGATATAGCTGCGATAGCCGTCGAAGCTCGGATAGAAGAACGGCTTGGTATAGGGCGTGTAGAGCTGCACCGCGCTGGCGGTCTGGCCGGCCGACGGCTTGAAGAAGACGGTCGCGTCCTCATTCGGCTGGGTCATGTCGTTATAGTCGAAATACAGAGTCAGCTTGCCGACCGAATCGTCGTGCACGAACTTGCTGTTGACCTGCCAGCCGCCCTGCTTGCCATTGAAATCCCAGGCGCGGGCGTCCTGGCGCGCGACCGAGAGGTAGCCGGCATTGGTGCCGCCGCCGCCGAAATTGCCGGTGTCCAGGCGCAGGAAGGTGCGCGAGGTGTTGTAGCTGCCGATCGTCTGGTTGGCGGTGAAGCCGAACGCCTGGGTAGGATCGGACGAATAGGTCTCGATCGTGCCGCCCAGGTTGCTGTTCGAGGCGGTGGCGAGGTCGCCGGCGCCCGTCGCCACGACGACGCGGCCGACATTCTCCGAAGTCACGGCGCGCTGCGGCGACAGGCCGTTGTAGTTGCCATAGCTCTGGTCGCCGAGCGGGATGCCGTCCATCGTGTAGCCGAGCTGGTTGCCGGCGAAGCCGTGGATGAAGATCTGGGCGTTCTGCTCGTTGTTGCCCCAGGGATCGGCGGTGACATAGAGCACGCCGGGCAGGGTCTGGATCGCCTTGAGCGGCGAGACGCCCGGCAGGATCTTCTGGATTTCGCTCTGCGAGATCGCCGTGGCCGAGCGGGTCTGCTTCGCGGTGACCAGGATCGTGCCGTCCCCGGCATTCTCCGGCGCGCCTTCTTCGGCGGCAGGCGCTGCCTGGGTCTGGTCCTGGGCCAATGCCGGCGTCGCCAGCATGGCGGCGGCGAGAACGGCGGCACAAACGGTAGCGCGAAGCGCGTGACGAACGGTCATTATTTCCCCCTGGGATCGCGGCTTCGTTGCGCCGCAGCACGGGCCCCTAGGAGGCGGATGTGGCAGTCTCGTTGTGCTTGTGCGAAACCTCCGCGAAACAAGTGTGAAACCTTGAAGACACCGCAGCGCATCCCCTCCGCCGCACGGCGCGCACCGATTGACTTATCCACAAATATCGCTATTGGCGCGCCTTCCTCCTTCGGGAGGAGACCGTCCGAGACAGCGAGTGCAGGGAATTTGCCCTGCTTGATCTCTCGCCTAGACGGGGACAGATTTTCACCGGCGGTCCGCAAGCGGAGCGCTCGGGTCATGCCCAGGGATAACCGGGCACGACGATCCTTCCCCTCGGACATTTTGTAACCGGGCGCTTCCCGCAAGGGAGACGCTCATAACGAGGAGACCGGCATGGATCGTTCCCAGAAGGCTGACGCCGTTGCCGAGCTGAACCGCACCTTTGGCGAGGTTGGCGTGGTGGTTATCACCCGCAACCTCGGGATGACCGTCAAGCAGTCGACGGACCTCCGTAACAAGATGCGTGAGGCCGGCGCGAGCTACAAGGTCTCGAAGAACAAGCTTGCCAAGATCGCTGCCGCTGGCACCGATTACGCGGCGATCGCCGACCTGCTTACGGGTCCCACGGCGCTCGCCACCTCGATCGACCCCGTGGCTGCGGCCAAGGTGGCGGTCGAGTTCGCCAAGACGAACGATAAGCTCGAAATCGTCGGCGGCGCAATGGGCACGCAGGTGCTCGACCAGGAAGGCATCAAGGCACTCGCCTCGCTGCCGTCGCTGGACGAACTGCGTGGCAAGCTCGTGGGCCTTATCGTCGCTCCGGCGACCAAGCTCGCGACCGTCACCCAGGCACCGGCCGCGCAGCTCGCGCGCGTTTTCGGCGCCTATGCGGCCAAGGACGCCGCATAAGCGGACCTTGCAAGCTTATACATCCCTAAACATTTGAACTGATTGGAGTTTATCATGGCTGACCTTAACGCGCTTGTTGACCAGCTTTCGGAACTGACCGTCCTCGAGGCCGCTGAGCTCTCGAAGCTGCTCGAAGAGAAGTGGGGCGTCTCGGCCGCCGCTGCCGTCGCCGTTGCCGCCCCGGGTGGCGCTGGTGCCGCTGCTCCGGCCGCTGAAGAGAAGACCGAGTTCGACGTGATCCTCACCGGCGACGGTGGCAAGAAGATCAACGTCATCAAGGAAGTCCGCGCCATCACCGGCCTGGGCCTGACCGAAGCCAAGACTCTCGTCGAGTCGGCTCCGAAGGCTGTCAAGGAAGGCGTCAACAAGGACGAGGCCGAGAAGATCAAGAAGCAGCTCGAAGAGGCTGGCGCGACCGTCGAGGTCAAGTAAGCTTCTTAGCTTCTTAGCTTCTCGCTTCGCAGCGAAACAGATCAGGGCGGTCCGGCAACGGGCCGCCCTTTTCTTTTGGTCGTCCCGGGGGAGCCGTTTTCCTTCGTCACCCCGGCCTTGTGCCGGGGTCCACCGGGAGGCGAGCGCTGAACACGAAGCTCGACGTCAGACCGCGATGGCCGATGGCAGCGGGACCCGGCGGGGAGGCCCCGCTTGCAAAATAGGATTTCGCCTGATTGGCTCACCCAGCCGGCGCGACATCCGGCCGCTCTTTGACTCCGTAGGAGAAATAGGATCACGCGTGCGCAAGGATATTGCGCAGCATGCCGCTCGCCATCTGCGCTGTGCACGATGTTTGCGACATTCCGCCCGCGAAAACCCGCTCTAGGCATGAACTTCGTGAACTTTGGCGAGTCGGCGCTTGCCGCCGCGGTAGGAAGCCTCAGGCCGCTGCCACCTGCCGGGCGACATAGCGATGCGCCGCCAGCGGCCCGCCCGGCGCCGGGCGATCGAGCCAGATCGGGCCGAGCTTGTCGCCCTGCCCCGCCGTGCCCAGCATGAAGTCGGCGCCGAAGCGGCGGACGCTCAGCCCGCCGCGCCAGCGCAGGTCGATCAGCACGATCGGCACGAACATGGGCCGCCCGGAGAGCTCGACCACATTCACCCCGCTGCGCGGGATCGCCAGGCGTATCGGCATGCGTCCACCGCCGCCTGCGGGCAGGTCGAAGGGCGGGCCGCCCGGCTCGCCCGGCGGCCCGCCGTGGAAGCCGGCGATCACCGCATCCTGCTGGGCATGCGCACTCATCGCCGCGAAGGCGACGCGGATATTGTCCGCCGACGCGCCGGAGAGGTTGGCGATCAGCAGCTCGAACTCGAGCACCACCTCGTTCTCGCCAAAGGCGATGCGGTGCGGCCGGAGCGCCAGCTCGAACGGCTCGCCGCCCGGCGCGGCCGGCACGGGCATCGGCGGCGGCACTGGCGCGGGAGGCACCAGGCCGGGCGGCGGCTGGATGGGTCTTGGCGGCGGCGGGGCGGCGACCGGCGCCTCCTCGAAGAACGCCTCCTCCTCATCCTCCTCACGGCGACGACGGAGCAGCAGCCAGCCGCCCAGCCCGAGCAGCGCGACCGCACCGGCGCCACCCGCCGCCCAGATCCAGGGCGGCGTGGACGATCCGGGCGCGGCAACCGGCGCAGCGGTGGCGGCCGGCTGCGGGACGGTCGTCGCCTGAACGACCGGCGCGGCCGATGGTGTGGCGACCGGCACGGGGGCCGGGGAAGCCGAAGGCGTGGCTATGGGCGCAGTACCCCGCGGCTCGGCCGTGGCACGCGCAACCGGGGCGGCCCGCTGCGCCGCGGGGGTCGCCCGTACGGTCGGGATCGGGCTCGGCGGAGCAAGCGGCGCAGGCGTCGGGCTCGGCGCGGGCGCCAGGCTGAAGCGCTCGGGGATCACCCCCGGCAGCGACTGGGGACGCTGCGTCGGGACCACCACGGGGCTCGGGCTCGGTGCCGGTGTGTCCTGCGCACGCACCAGCGGCGCGGCGAGGGTCGCCGCGGCCAGGCCGCACAGCCAGCCAGTCTTGAGCCTCCCTGCGTTCACGGCCTTTTCCTGGCGCTCCGAAGCTGAACAATGGCTGCACATCGCGCGCCGTTCGCCGCATGTCGAGGGCGGATTGTCCCTCGGGTCTCCGTCCCTTACAGCGACGAAACACTGGGGAGACATTGGTGACTGGCGAGCGAGCAGGGCCCGGCCCCGGCTATATACCGGCGATCGACGGGCTGCGCGCCATTGCCGTCACCTCGGTCATCCTCTTCCACCTCTGGCCCTGGACGCTGCCCGGCGGCTTCACCGGGGTGGACATCTTCTTCGTCATCTCGGGCTTCGTGGTGACCGGATCGCTGATCGGCCGCGAGTTCACCAGCCTCGGCCAGCTCGCCGGCTATTTCTATGCCCGCCGGTTGATGCGGATCATGCCGGCGCTGGTCGCGATGCTCCTGGTGACCCTGCTCGCCGCCCAGCTGTTCATCCCCGATTCCTGGCTGAGCAACAGCCTTCCCCAGGTCGGCCGCTTCGCCTTTTTCGGGTTGAGCAATCTGGTGCTGGCGACCGACACCGACAGCTATTTCGGCCCCCAGGCGGCGTACAACCCTTTCACCCACAGCTGGTCGCTGGGCGTAGAGGAGCAGTTCTACCTGTTCTTCCCCTTCCTCCTCTGGTGGCACCACCGGCTCCATTCGGGAGCGAAGGCGGTGCGCTGGGTGGCGATCCTCTCGAGCCTCTCGCTGCTGCTCTGCGCGGTGCTCGGCCTGTTCGCCCAGAAATTCGCCTTCTACCTAATCTTCCCGCGCTTCTGGGAACTGGGCGTGGGCATGCTGCTGTGCCTGACCCGCGAGCGCTGGCAGCCCTGGACCGCCGGCCGGCGCTGGCTCGCCCCGCTGGGTGCGCTGCTGGTCGCAGCGGGCTTCGCTATTCCCGAAGGGCCGCTCTTCCCCTTCCCCGGCGCGCTGCTGCCGGTGGCAGGCACCGCGCTGGTCATCACGGCGATCCTTGGCGGCACCGCACCATGGGCGCTGGGCAGCCGGCCGATGGTGGCGGTGGGGTTGCTCTCCTACTCGCTCTATCTCTGGCACTGGCCGGTCTTCGTACTTTTCCGCTGGACCGTTGGCCTCCACAGCCTGAAGCACCAGCTCGCCGCGCTGGTCATCGCCGTCGTGCTGGCGATCTTCTCCTACTTCTTGATCGAGAAGCCGCTGCGCTCGAGCCGCGTCATCGCCTGCTGGCCGCGTGGGCGGGTCGTCACGGCAGCGCTGACAGGCGTGCTGGTCGCAGCGTTGGGTGGGCAGCTGCTGATCGCGGCGCACAACCGGATCACCCTCAGCGTCACCCGCGACCGCTTCGCCTGGTATGCCGAGCCCGGCCGCCCGCTGCCGCTCGACCTGACCGGCTGCACACCGATCGATAGCGAAGAGTGGGTAGCAGGCGGCCGGGTCAAGCTCTGGACCCCGCGCTGCGCCCGGCCGGAGGGCTTCACGCTGTTCGTGCCGGCGGACTCGCACGGCCTCGCCTATACTCCGGCGCTACGCCGGCTGGCGGCGGAGACCGGCGCCAGCGTGCGCCTCTATTTCCGGCCCGGCTGTCCCTATTTCAAGCTGATCCAGACCCATGCCTCCCGCCCGCGCTGCGCCGGCTGGTATCGAGGGGTGGAGCAGGACATCGAAGCACGGTCGAAACCGGGCGACGTCGTGTTCCTCCCCGGCCTGCGCGTCACCCGGCTCGCCAACCAGTTCGAGAATGATCGCGACCTGATCGGCGCGCACCCCGATACGGTTTCCCAGGGCGCGCTGGCCGAAGCGCAGGCCATTTCGCAGCGGCTGGAGGCAAAAGGCGCGCGGATCGTGCTCGAGGCGCCCAAGCCGGTCTTCCCCAGCCCGGTCTTCCGCTGCGCCGACTGGTTCAACCGCGCCAATCCCGCCTGCCATGGCCTGACGATCGGCCGCGAGCACATGCTCGAGCGTCGCCGCGACGTGATGCGGGCGATGAGCCAGCTCGTCGCCAGCCGGCGCTCGACGATCCTGTGGGACCCGCTGCCGATCTTCTGCCCTGGCCAGACCTGCGAGGCGCTGCCTGGCGGCCGGCCGCTGTTCTTCGATGGGGATCATCCCAGCGGGCTGGGCAACGACCTGATCTATGCCGACCTGAAGCGGACGATCCTGGGGGTCAGGCCATAAGCAATCCTCCCCCGGCCAAGCCGGGGGAGGATTTGGAGGATCACGGCACCGTCACCGTGGTCGTGGGCACATTGGCCAGCTCGGGCTGGGCCTTGAGCTGGGGGACGACGGTCTTGAGATCGCCGACCACCACCAAAGTGAGCTTGCCGAGCGGATAGCCGCTGTTCGCCGAGGCCTGCATCTGCTCCGGGGTCACCGCCAGCACCGCGGGCACATAGCGCTCTGTCCAGTCGCCCGGCAGGCCGAGCAGGTCGCGCGTCGCCAGGGTGCCGACTACCGAGCCGGAGGTGGAATTCGAAATCGCGAAGAGGCCGGCCAGATAGGTGCGGATTCCCTTGGCTTCGTCGGCCGGTACCGGCTCGGTCTGCATCCGGCGGATCTCCTTGAAGACCTCCTTCAGCGAATCCCCGGTATGCTCGGTGGTCACGTCCGCCTGGAAGGTCCACAGCGCCTGTTCGGGGGTGAACCCCACGTCGGAATCGGGCGAATAGGTATAGCCCTTGTCCTCGCGGATGTTGCGGGTGATGCGCGAACTGAACGCGCCGCCGAGCAGCGCATTGGTCACCCGCTGCGGGATGTCCCCCTCCGTGCCGGCGCGGCTGGCATCGAAACTGAGGCGCAGCGTGGCCTGGGGCGCGCCCGGACGATCGATCAGCACGATCTGCGGGCCCGGCTTGTGCGGGCTTTGCAGCGTCACCGGATCGGGACCGGCCTTCCAGCCCGCAAAGGCCTTGTCGATCGCCGCCTTCACCGCCGCCGCGTCGAAACGCCCGGCGACATAGAGATGCGCGCGCTTCGCGCCGAACTGGCCGGCATGGAAAGCCTGCACCTGCGCGATCGTATAGCCCTGGAGCTGCGCCGCGCTCGGGATGATCCGGCCATAGGGATGGCTGGCGCCATAGACGGTGCGGCCCAGCGCCACGTCCGCCAGCGTGCCCGGCTGCGACAAGGCGACCGAGAGCTGGCGTCCGAGATTGGCCTTCACCCGGGCCAACTCGCTTGCCGGCAGCGTCGGATGGATCGCCACATCGCTGACCAGCCGGACCGCGTCGGGGGCATATTCGGAAAGCACGTTCACGCCGACCGACGTGGATTGCATGCCGGCGCTGACATTGAGCTGCCCGCCCATCCCCGCCGCCGCAGCGGCGAGATCGGCGGCGGTCTTGCCGGCCGCGCCTTCCTTCATCAGCGCGCCGGTGACTTCGGAGAGCCACACCGCATCGCCTTCATTGACCGCGCCGGCGCGCACGCGCAGCGACACGACCGTCTTGGGGGCGATGCCATAGGGGATCAGCGTGACCTGCAAGCCATTGGGCAGCGTATAGGTCTCGGTCGCCGGCAAGGTGAACGGCTTGGGATCGGCGATCGGCGGCGCGGGCGGGAAATTGTCCTGGGCCAGGGCCGGCGTGGCAGCGAGCAACGCCACCGATGCGAGGAGCATGCGCTTCATCACTTGCCTCCCTTGGGCTGGGCGCCCGGCTCGATGACGTAGACCGAGCGATTGGTCTTGCGGAGATATTCCTGCGCGGTCTTCTGGATCAGTTCGGGCGTCACCTTGGCGAAGCCCTCCTCGATCTTGTTCACCGCTGCGGGATCATTGTCGAACAGCGCATAGACGGCGAGCAGGTCGATCAGGCCGACCCGCCCTCCCCCGTCGATCGTGCCGTACAGGTCGGAGCGCATCTTGGTGCGGGCGCGCTGCAGCTCGGCTGCGGTCACCGGCTTCGTCCGCAGCTCCTCGATCACCTCGTCCACGGCCTTGGTGATCTGGGCGGTGGTGTGCGTCGGATCATGGGTGAAGCTGAAGCTCCACAGCATCGGCCCGCGATAGTTGAACATGTTGCCGAGATCGCCGTTGATCCCGCCCGAAAGCTCGCCGGCGATGCCGGTGTCGGACACCAGCTTCTTGAACAGCCGGCTGTCGTCGCCCTGGAGCAGGATCTGGTCGATCAGCCCCATCGCATACCATTCGGGGGTGCCGCGATCCGGCACGTGATAGCCGGCGGCATAGCCCGGCTTGGGAGCCAGCGCATCGACGCGGCTCTTGAACTTCTCGGCGGTCTGGCGCGGCTCGGAGATGTCGGGCTGGGCGACGGGCGCCGCGGACGCGATCGGCGTGAAATACTTCTCCACCATCGCCCGGGTCGCGGCGTAATCCAAGTCGCCGGCGATCACGAGCACCGCGTTGTTCGGCCGGTAGAACTCCTTGGAGAAGGCCTGGGCGTCGGGCACCGTCGCCGCCTCGATCTCCTTCAGGTCGCCGTAGAAATTATGGCTGTTGTACCAGTTGGTGTTGGCCAGCATCGGCAGGTCGATCCACGGCCAGGTGCTGTAGGGCTGGTTGAGGACGTTGACCTTCACTTCGTTGCCGACCACGCCCTGCTGGTTCTTCAGCACGACATCGTCGATCACCGGATTGGCCATGCGATCGGCCTCGAGCCACAGCATCCGCTCGAGCGCGCCCGACGGGACGATCTCGAAATAATTGGTGAAGTCGAACCGGGTCGAGCCGTTGTTGACGCCGCCCGAATTGGTGATCGTCGTGTCGAACACGCCCTTGGGCGCATGCTTCGACCCCTGGAACATCAGATGCTCGAACAGGTGGGCGAAGCCGGTGCGGTCCTTCGGCTCCACGCGGAAGCCGATGCCATAATAGACGCCGACCGTGACCGTGGGCGCAATCGTGTCCCTGGTCAGAACGACACGCAGGCCATTGGGCAGCGTGAAATATTGCGTGTCGACATGCAGCTTGCTGGCCGCCGCAGGCGCGCTTGCCTGGGCATGGGCAAGCGCCGGGACTGCAGTCGCCGCCAGGGCGAGCGCAAGACTCCACTTCCTCATCTATTCTCCCCTCGGGTGAGTCGGTGATCTAACCCACCGTCACACTCCGCAGCGCCGCTGTACAGGGGCTTTATTGCTCCGGGGTCCGCTCGCCCATCATCGCGCATATCGAGCCTCTGGTGCGCCCCGTCGCTTCCTCGACAATGCAGCCATTCCACGGATCGCCGGGCGGCATCGGCACGCCGGGTGCGAGGAAGAATTTCGCCCGCAGGCGCGGCGGCAGATGCGCGATGGGGCGCAGCACGCGAAATGTGCCGTCCGGCCGACGCTCGATCGCGCCTGCACCGAGGAGTTGGGCCAGGCCCATCTCGCTCGGCAGCACCGGATAGGGCGCGACTGGCGCACGGGCGACCACCCGGCCCCGGCCGATGCGCACCAGCCCACCCGGATGGTAACGTAATGCCTCCCGCCACAAGGCGAGATCGAACCCCGCTGGCGTCGGCGGAACAGCCTTCTCTCCGGGCGGCAGTGTTCCCGAGGGCAGCGCCACGCGGCGCACGTGGTATCCGCCGAATACGGCATCGGGGCGGAAGCCGAGCGCGCGATGGAGCGTCGCGACCGCAGTGCGCGCCTCCTTGCCGTCCGGCGCGTGGAAGAAGGCCGGGCAATTGGTGGGCGCAATCGTAACCTTCTCCCGGGGTACACCCGTCACCCCGGCGGCAGACATCGGCACGGGCGGCGGGGAGCTCTTGTCGCCGGCCTTGCGCGGATAAAGAAACGCCGAGACCACCACCGCGGCGATCCGGCCCGTGTCGCCGCGAATTCGCCAAACCATCGATTCATAGGAGGTCAGGACAAGATAGAGCCGCCTCGTGCCGCGCTCGATCTCGACATCGATGACGTCGGTCGCCTGATCGGGCCCGCCGACCGATACCGAAGAAACCGCGTTGCCGCTATAGGCGCCGAACAGCACCAGCCTGGCGTCACCGGGCAGCGACGGCAGCGTACAGCGCGGCATCTCGGGATAGGTGGAAGCCTGCGCGGCGAGCGGCGCGCATGCCGCGGCCAGTCCCGCCACCAACGCCACCGCTCCTCTCATCCGCGCCCCTCCGCCGGCGAAGCGAAACGGGCCGGAGCATCCCGCCCCGGCCCGTTCCTGTCTCACTTCTGTTCGTTCGCCGACTGATCGAGCGGCACCACCGGCAGCAGGACGTTGCTCGACTGGGCGCCGCCATACATCAGCGTCACCGTCGCCTTCTGATAGTCTTCCGGCTTGGCGAAGAAGATGTTCGGCACGAACTTCTGCGGGTTGCGGTCATAGACCGGGAACAGGCTCGACTGGACTTGCACCATGATCCGGTGGCCCGGCTGGAAGACATGGTTCACCGTCGGCAGACGGAACTTGAACTCTTGCACCTTGTTCGCCGGGATCGCCGTCGGGTGCTCGAACGAGTCGCGATAGCGGCCGCGGAAGATGTCCATGCTGATCGGCAGCTGGAACCCGCCCATCTCCTTCTTGGTGACATAGTCGTCCGGATAGACGTCGATCACCTTGACGACGAAGTCGCCGTCGGTGCCCGTCGTCTTGGCGAAGATGTCCGCCAGCGGCGCGCCCGAGACGCGGACCGGGGCGGTCAGCGGATCGGTGACATAGGTCATCACGTCCGGACGGCCATCGACGAAGCGCTGGTCGGTGACAAGGTAGGTCGACCAGCGGCCGTCCTGGAAGTTCACCGGCCGCGGCAGGTGCGGCACCGGCTTGGCGGGGTCGGAGACATAGCTGTCCGAGCCTGCGCCGGGCTTGTCGAAGCCCAGGCCCTCGGCGGGCTTGAGGTAGATCGGGGTAAGCTTGGCGTCGCAACCGGTCTCGCAGGCGAGCGGCCATTTGTTGAGATACTCCCAGCGGTTCTCGCCGGTGTTGTAGAAGCTCGCCTTGGCTGGCGTGAAGGCCGGCGCGCCGTCCTTGAGATAGGCATTGAAGAAGGGCAGCAGGATGTCGCGGCGCGCCTGGAGCGCGGTGTCGCCCTCGAAGTTGAGCTGGCCGAGGCTCGAGCCGTTATAGTTGAAGCCCGAATGGCGCCACGGACCCATCAGCAGATAGTTCTTGCTGGCCTGCGGGGTCTTCTGCAGTTCCTCCCAGGCGTGGATCGCGCCGTACATGTCCTCATGATCCCAGATGCCCTGTTCCCAGAGCGTCGGGATGTTCGAGGGGTTGGCGGCGAGCAGCTTGTCGAGCGCCTGGCCCTGCCAGAACTTGTCGTAGGCGACGTGCTGGCTCATCTTGTTCCAGGCGGGCAGCTGGTCATAGCCGAACTGCTTGGCCCAGTCGCCAGCCGAGCCGACCTTGCGGAAGGTCTCGTAATCGTCCCAGTCGGGGCGCGGCGGGGCCTTGCCGGCGCCCTTGTAGCCGGTCTGCGCGCCGATCCAGCCGATGTTCGCCAGGCGGAAGGCACCATAGTGGAACCAGTCGTCGCCCATCCAGCCGTCGATCATCGGGCTCTCGGGCGCGGCGACCTTGAGCGCCGGGTGCGGGCCCATCAGCGCCATCACCACGGTGAAGCCCTCATAGGACGAGCCGAGCATGCCGACCTTGCCGTTGGTCTCGGGGACGTTCTTCACCATCCAGTCGATCGAATCATAGGCGTCGGTGATGTGATCGACCTTGGTCGGGTTCAGCGGGCCGACCGGCGGGCGGGTGATGACATAGTCGCCTTCCGACTTGTACTTGCCGCGAATGTCCTGGAACACGCGGATATAGCCGGCCTTTACGAACACCTCGTCGCCTTCGGGCAGGGTGTTGATCATCTTGCCGCTCTCGGTGCGGACGACGCGACCGGCAGCGTTGTAGGGCGTGCGGGTGAACAGGATCGGGGCGTTCTTCGCGCCCTTGGGGATGATCATCACCGTGTAGAGCTTCACCCCGTCGCGCATCGGAATCATCACTTCGCGCTTGATATAGTCGGCCGGCAGCGCGGGCGGCTGGAAGTTCGGCGGGATGTCGTTGAACGCGGCGGGCGCCTGGGCGGGTGCGGGGCTTTCCTGCGCCTGGGCGGCCGTGGCAGCGAGGATGGCCGTTCCGGCGGCCAGGGCGAGCAGCGACTTGTTCATGTGATAGTATCTCCCTCAGGATGGCGTTCGATAGGCCCAAATCCATCCGCAAGGAAAGAGCCCGCTCCTCCCTTTCGGAAGAAGCGGGCTCCTGTGTCCCCGATATGTCAGGGATCAGACGTGCTCGGGCTGGCCGTAGAGTTCGGCGGCGAGATCGTCGGTCACATGGGGGCGCGAGGCACCGATCGCGCCGATCCCGCCTTCAAAGGCCGGGCGGCCGATCCTGAACGCCGCGGCGGTGCGCGCCTCGCTACCGTCTGGCAGGGTGTAGCGCGCCTCGGCGACGACCACGGGGTTGAACACTCGGCCCAGGTCACCCTTGGGCACCGCGAGATGGGCATCGACGCGGGTGCCGTCGCCCGGCTCGATCGAGACCGGCGGGACGATGGTGTCGGCGCGGCGCTCGGTGAGCATGCGCTCCATCTCGGTGCTCTCGGCCTCATCGGCGAGCATGAAGCTCGAGATGCGGACGTTGCGCGCCTGGGTGTCGCCCGAATTGCCGACGGTCAGCTCGAAATCGACCATCGCCTCTTCCTCGGTAGTGCCGGCGCTCACCGGGCGCAGGCCGAGCTCGATCCACGGACGGTGCGAAACCGGCGCGGCGGCATCTGCGACACCCGCAAGGTCGTCCTTGCTGGCATCGGCGATCTCGGCCTCCTCGACCTGCTCGGCAGCGGCGACTTCGGGGACGATCGCCGGGCTGGGCTCTCGGCGGACGATCCGCTCGTCGGCGGGCGGCACCTCGGCGATGACGGCGGCGTCGGGTGCGGCGACAGGCTCGACCACCACCGGTGCGGCGGCGACGGGCGCGACATAGGCCGGCTCGACATAGGCAGTCTCGGTGGTCACCACCTCGTCATTGCGGCGGCGGCGCGTGAACAGGAACGCGATGATGCCCAGCCCCAGCAGCGCGAGGCCGCCGATCAGCCATGGCCAGGCGATAGCGGTGCTGCTGGTCTGGGTCGTGGTGGTGTCGGACGCTACCGGCGCTGCGGCGTCGGGCGCCGGAGCCGGCGCGGTCTCGGCCTGGGGCGGCAGCGGCGCGGGCACGGCCGACGGATCGATCGGCGGCGACGGCGGGGCTGTCGGCGTCTCGGCGGCAGGCGCCGGAGCGGCCTGGCGTGCGGGAGCGGGAGCCGGCGCCGCGCGGGTGGTCGTGGTCCGCGTCGTCGTGGTGCGGGTCGCGGTGGCGCGGCGCTCGGCCGGAGCCGGCGCATCCGCCGCGGCGGCGCCGCGCTGCTGCTCCTCGACCGAGGGGACCGACTGGACCACCGGGGCGGAGGGCTGGATCACCACCTGCGGCTGGGGAGCGGGCGCAGGTGCCGGAGTCGTCATGATCGGCGGCGGGGTAACCTGCTGGGGGGTGTCCTGCGCCCGGGCGGGCAGAACAAGGAAAGCGGCGCCGAGAAACAGCGCGGCACGGGTGGTACGCATTACAAGTCTCTCCTTCATGTCGCAGGTTCAATGAATGGAACCCGGATTCCGTCGCGAAGGAGGCTCGAAACTGCGGTGAACTGCGCGTCATGAACGACGAACAACCGCGTTCATCTGCGGTTAATTGCAGATTCACGCAGCACTTACGGGCAGGCAAAAGGTTCCGCCCCGATCTGCTCGCAGGAGGTTTGCGCTGGCGGAGAAATGGGGCCGCGCCCCACCCCTCCGCCAGGCGAATGGACGGATGCTTAGAAGCGTCCGGTCAGCTGCACGCCATAGAAGCGCGGTTCGGCAGGGATGAAGGTAGGATTGCCGAAGCCGCCGCCGGTGTTGCCGGCATCGAGCAGATAGCGCTTGTTCGTCGCGTTGCGGACATAGGCGGCGATCTCGTAGCGCCGCTCGGCGAAGCTGACGCCCGCCTTGGCGTTCACCAGCACCACGCCTTCCTGCGAGATCGCTTCCTTGTTCGGCACTTCGAAATAGATCTTGCTGCGATAGGTCACGCTCGGCGTTGCGAAGAAGCGGATGCCATCACCAAGCTGCGCATCCACCGTGAAGCCGGCCGCCGCCTGGACCTCGGGCTGGAGGCGGAACTTGTTGCCGGCATAGACGCCGTTCGCCTTGGTCTTGTCGATGCCGCCATCGATATAGCCGATGTTGCCGAACATGCTGAACCACGACACCGGACGCACCAGCAGCTCGGCCTCGACGCCGAGATTGCTCGCGCTGCCGGCGCTTTCCGTGACGCTCGACCCGACCGGGCGACCCGATGGGTCGTTCGCATCCGTGACCACGCGCGAGACCTGGAAGTTCTTGTACTTCTGGTAATAGACGCCGAGCGAGCCCGAGACGATGCCCTTCGACGCCTTGATGCCGCCCTCATAGTTCCAGACCGTCTCCTCCGGAATCAGCGAGGTGGTGCCGGCACCCTGGTTGACCGTAGGCGAGCGGCGACCCTTCGAAACGGTGCCGTACAGGTTCAGCCCGTCGCTCAGGCGATAGAGGATGTTGAAGCGCGGCAGGAAGGCCTGGAAGCTGTCCTGCGACCAGATCGTGCCGTTGGTCGTCACCTGGCCCGGGATCAGCGCGGCGCCGGAAAGCACCGACTTCGGCGCCACCGCATAATAGCCCGACTTGCGCTGCTCGATCAGGGCACGGATGCCGGCGGTCAGCTCCAGTCGCGGGGTGGGCGTCCAGGTCACTTCGCCGAACATCGAATAGCTGTCGTTGATGCCCTTGTTGGTGAAGATCGAGCGATAGGGAATGGCGGTCGCCTTGCCGCCGGTGAGCAGGCCGGTCGCCTGCGCGGCCGTGACGGTGCCGTTGGGCGCGATGCAGCCCAGGCCCTTGATCACATTGGCGGCGCACTGGAGATAGATGCCCTCCTCGGTCGAGAACGGCACTTCCTGGCGGTTGTTCTCGTGGAAGACGTTCCAGCCGAAGCTCGTGCGGAAATGATCGTCGCTATAGGCGAAGCGCGATTCATGGCTGATCTGCGAGCCATAGGCGCCTTCGGCGAATTCAAGGTACCAGGCTGCGGAACCGTCGGCGTCGAAGATTTCGAGCGAGTCGAAGCTGCGATAGCCGTTGACGCTGGTAAAGTTCCAGCCATCGGCGAAATCATAGCTGATCGTCAGGTTGCCGTCATAGACGTTGCGGTTCAGCCCCAGCTTGTCGGCGCCGAGCGCGGCCTTCGAAACCGGCGAGCCCGACAGGTTGGCATCGCCGAACGGATTGCCCGGGCCGCTTGCGGTCGGATAGAGCTTCGAGATGAACGGCGTGCCGCTGTTGCGCTGCCGGTCATAGGTGCCGATCAGATCCACGGTCAGCGCATCGCTCGGCGTGAAGCGCAGCGCGGCGCGAACGCCGAGCTGGTTCTGGGCATAGAGATCGCCCTGGGTGGTCGAGAGATTGTGGACATAGCCATCGCGCTTCTTCCATTCGAAGGCGACGCGGCCGGCGATCACGTCCGAACCCAGATTCAGATGGCCGCCCAGTTGCTTCTGGTCGTAATTGCCGATGCCGCCATACAGCTCGCCGGAGAAGCCCGCGCGGGGCCGGGCCGAGATCATGCTGATCGCGCCCACCGCCGATGCCGTGCCGAACAGGGTCGCCTGCGGTCCTTTGATCACTTCGACACGGTCGAGGTCATAGACCGCCTGATAGGCGCCGCGCGACCGCGAGATGTCGATGCCGTTGTAATAGAGGGTGACGCGCGCCGCCTGCTGCGCCGAGCCGCTGTCCGAAGTGATGCCGCGGATGACGATGCCGGGATTGTTGGCGCTCTGCTCCTGGATATTGAGGCCGGGCACATAGGCCGACAGCTCGTCGAGGTCGGAGACGCCGAGCTCGTTCATCCGCGCTTCGGTGAGCGCCGAGATGGTGATCGGCACGTCGATCGCGCGCTGCTCGATCTTCTGCGCGGTGACGACGATCTCGTTGCCGCCCGCTGCCTCCTGAGATGCCTCCGGCTTGGTTTGCTCCTGCTGAGCGTGCGCCACGCCCGTTGCCGTCGATGCCAGCAGCACCGCGAGCAATTTCATCTTGTTAGCCATGGAAACCAACCCCCTTCTTTGTTAACTCAGCTGGAGGCCAGTGACGGGGGAATGTTACGCTTACGCTGCATTGCAGCATCATTTTCGTTGCAATGCGAAACGTTTTCCAGGTGCTTGCGGAACTGCGCGAATCTTGTCGCGCTCCGACCCTTTGACAGAATCCAACACAGCCCCTATATCCCGCACTTCACCACGGTTTCGGGAAATGATGCGTCGTCGCGCAGCGCATCGGTCGAATTGGAATCGTGGTCTCATAAGACGCTGAAAGCTGCCGAAACCCGAAATGGGAGTCGCGCGGCTTTTTCTGCGTCTTTCCGCACGTCCCGGCCCCGGACAGGGGCACCGAAATTACGGCTGACGAGGCAAAAACACCCATGGCAACCAAGGCAATCGAGGGCGGCACGTTCAAGCGCCGCATCCGCAAGGTGTTCGGCGACATCCACGAAGTGGTGCAGATGCCGAACCTGATCGAGGTTCAGCGCGAATCCTACGAGCAGTTCCTGCGGTCCAATCCCTCGATCGGCTACGTCTCCGGCCTCGAGAAGACCCTGCGCTCGGTCTTCCCGATCCGCGACTTCGCCGGCACCGCCGAGCTCGACTTCGTGAACTACGAGCTCGAGCATCCGAAGTTCGACGTGGAAGAGTGCCGCCAGCGCGGCATCACCTATGCGGCCCCGATGCGCGTCACGCTGCGCCTGATCGTGTTCGAGGTGGATCCGGATACGGAAGCCCGTTCGGTGCTCGATATCAAGGAGCAGGACGTCTACATGGGCGACATGCCGCTCATGACCGAGAACGGCACCTTCTTCATCAACGGCACCGAGCGCGTCATCGTTTCGCAGATGCACCGTTCGCCGGGCGTGCTGTTCGACCATGACCGCGGCAAGACCCATGCCTCGGGCAAGTATCTCTTCGCTGCACGCGTGATCCCGTATCGCGGCTCTTGGCTGGACTTCGAGTTCGACGCCAAGGACATCGTCAACGTCCGTATCGACCGCAAGCGCAAGCTTCCGGTGACGACGCTGCTCTATGCCCTCGGCCTGAACGGCGAGGACATCCTCAACTATTTCTACAACCGCGTGACCTTCGTCCGCGGCCCGAACGGCTGGCAGATCCCGTTCGACCCGACCAACTGGCGCGGCGCCAAGCCGTCGTTCGACATCGTCGACGCCAAGTCGGGCGAAGTGATCTTCCCGGCTGGCCAGAAGATCAGCCCGCGCGCCGCCAACAAGGCGCAGAAGGATGGTCTCGAAACCCTGCTGATCCCGACCGACGAGATCTTCGGCCGCTATTCGGCCTATGACCTGATCAACGAGTCGACCGGCGAAATCTACATCGAAGCCGGCGACGAAGTCTCGGCCGAAAACCTGGAGAAGCTGGACAAGGCCGGCATCGACCGCGTCGAGCTGCTCGACATCGACCATATCTCGACCGGTCCGTGGATCCGCAACACGCTCGCCGCCGACAAGGCCGAGGAGCGTCAGCAGGCGCTCGCCGACATCTACCGCGTCATGCGCCCCGGCGAGCCGCCGACGCTCGAGACGGCAGAGTCGCTGTTCGCCGGTCTCTTCTTCGATCCGGAGCGCTATGACCTCTCGGCCGTCGGCCGCGTGAAGCTCAACATGCGCCTCGACCTCGACGCCGAGGACACCGTCACCACGCTGCGCACCGAGGACATCCTCGCTGTCGTCAAGACGCTCGTCGACCTGAAGGACGGCAAGGGCGAAGTCGACGACATCGACAATCTCGGCAACCGCCGCGTCCGCTCGGTGGGCGAGCTGCTCGAGAACCAGTACCGCGTCGGCCTGCTCCGCATGGAGCGCGCCGTGAAGGAGCGCATGAGCTCGGTCGACGTGTCGACCGTGATGCCGAACGACCTGATCAACGCGAAGCCGGCGGTTGCCGCGGTTCGCGAGTTCTTCGGCTCGTCGCAGCTCTCGCAGTTCATGGACCAGACCAACCCGCTTTCCGAAGTGACGCACAAGCGTCGCGTCTCGGCGCTCGGGCCGGGCGGTCTCACCCGCGAGCGCGCGGGCTTCGAAGTCCGCGACGTTCACCCGACGCACTATGGCCGTATCTGCCCGATCGAGACGCCGGAAGGCCCGAACATCGGTCTGATCAACTCGCTCGCGTCGTTCAGCCGCGTGAACAAGTACGGCTTCATCGAGACGCCGTACCGCAAGGTGAACAACGGCCAGGTGACCAACGACGTGGTCTATCTGTCGGCGATGGAAGAGGCGAAGCACACGATCGCGCAGGCCTCGGCCGAGGTCGATGCCGATCACCGCTTCACCGAGGACCTGATCTCGGCCCGCCAGGCCGGCGAATTCCTGATGGCGCTGCCGGAGACGGTGACGCTGATGGACGTCAGCCCCAAGCAGCTGGTCTCGGTCGCAGCGTCGCTCATTCCGTTCCTGGAAAACGACGACGCGAACCGCGCACTGATGGGCTCGAACATGCAGCGCCAGGCCGTGCCGCTGGTGAAGGCGGAAGCGCCCTTCGTCGGCACCGGCATGGAAGAGACGGTTGCGCGTGACTCGGGTGCGGCGATCGCCGCCAAGCGCTCGGGCATCGTCGATCAGGTGGACGCCACCCGTATCGTCATCCGCGCGACCGGCGAGGTCTCGGCGGAAGAGAGCGGCGTCGACATCTACACGCTGATGAAGTTCGAGCGTTCGAACCAGTCGACCTGCATCAACCAGCGCCCGCTGGTGAAGGTGGGCGAGACGGTCAACGCCGGCGACACGATCGCTGACGGTCCCTCGACCGAGTTCGGCGAGCTGGCGCTGGGCCGCAACGCGCTCGTCGCGTTCATGCCCTGGAACGGCTACAACTACGAAGACTCGATCCTGATCTCCGAGCGCATCGTGAAGGACGACGTGTTCACGTCGATCCACATCGACGAGTTCGAAGTGATGGCCCGCGACACCAAGCTCGGGCCGGAGGACATCACCCGCGACATCCCGAACGTCGGCGAGGAAGCGCTGCGCAACCTCGACGAGGCGGGCATCGTCTATGTCGGCGCCGAAGTGGAGCCGGGCGACATCCTGGTCGGCAAGATCACCCCCAAGGGTGAATCGCCGATGACGCCGGAAGAGAAGCTCCTCCGCGCCATCTTCGGCGAGAAGGCCTCGGACGTCCGCGACACCTCGCTCCGCCTGCCCCCGGGCGTGGCCGGCACGATCGTCGACGTGCGCGTCTTCAATCGCCACGGCATCGACAAGGACGAGCGTGCGCTGGCCATCGAGCGCGAGGAAATCGAGCGCCTGAAGAAGGACAGCGACGACGAGCGCAACATCCTCAACCGCGCGACCTGGTCGCGTCTGCGCGAGATGCTGCTGGGCCAGGTCGCCACGGCGACCCCGAAGGGCCTGAAGAAGGGCGCCGAGATCGACGCCGATCTGCTCGACAGCGTGGATCGTCACGAATGGTGGAAATTCGCCGTCGCTGACGACAAGGTCCAGGGCGACCTCGAGGCGGTGAAGGGCCAGTATGACGAGGCCGTGAAGCGCATCAAGGACAAGTTCGAGGACCGCCGCGAGAAGCTGGAGCGCGGTGACGAGCTGCCGCCGGGCGTGCTCAAGATGGTCAAGGTCTTCGTCGCGGTGAAGCGCAAGCTGCAGCCGGGCGACAAGATGGCCGGCCGTCACGGCAACAAGGGCGTCATCTCGCGGATCCTGCCGCAGGAAGACATGCCGTTCCTCGAGGACGGCACCCCGGTCGACCTGGTGCTGAACCCGCTCGGCGTGCCTTCGCGCATGAACGTCGGTCAGATCTTCGAGACCCATCTTGGCTGGGCTGCCCGCAACCTGGGCATGCAGGTCGCCAAGCAGCTCGAGGAGTGGCGCGAGAACAATCCGGACGCGCAGCCGGGCGTGATGCCCGATGCGGTGAAGGATCGTCTCAAGGTGGTTTACGGCGATCACTATGCCGACGAGATCGAGGCGCGCAGCCCCGAGCAGGTCAACGAGCTGATCCAGAACGTCCGCACGGGCATTCCGATGGGCACCCCGGTGTTCGACGGCGCGCGTGAGGCAGACGTTTCGGACATGCTCGAGCTGGCGGGTCTCGACACCTCGGGCCAGTCGACGCTGTTCGACGGCCGCACCGGCGACGCGTTCGACCGCAAGGTGACCGTGGGCATCATCTATATGCTGAAGCTTCACCACCTCGTGGACGACAAGATCCACGCGCGCTCGATCGGACCGTACTCGCTCGTCACCCAGCAGCCGCTGGGCGGCAAGGCGCAGTTCGGTGGCCAGCGCTTCGGCGAAATGGAGGTCTGGGCCCTGCAGGCATATGGCGCTGCCTATACGCTGCAGGAGATGCTGACGGTGAAGTCGGACGACGTGGTCGGCCGCACCAAGGTCTACGAAGCGATCGTCAAGGGCGACGACACCTTCGAGGCCGGCATCCCCGAGAGCTTCAACGTGCTCGTCAAGGAAATGCGCTCGCTGGGCCTCAACGTCGAACTCAAGTCCATCGATGAGACGGACGAGGACGGCAACAGCCTGGCCGAGGCGGCGGAGTAAGGAACCTTCGGCCCCTGTCTCCCGAAGACAGGGGCCATCCCCTCCCCGCCCAGAAGAATTTGACCCTCCAGAGGGACTAGAAAATGAACGAACTTACCAACTTCGCGAACCCGCTCGCCAAGCCGGAGACCTTCGACCAGATCCAGATCGGGATCGCGTCGCCGGACCGCATCCGCAGCTGGTCGTTCGGCGAGATCAAGAAGCCCGAGACGATCAACTATCGCACGTTCAAGCCCGAGCGTGACGGCCTGTTCTGCGCGCGCATCTTCGGTCCGATCAAGGACTACGAGTGCCTGTGCGGCAAGTACAAGCGCATGAAGTACAAGGGCATCGTCTGCGAAAAGTGCGGCGTGGAAGTGACCGTCTCGAAGGTCCGCCGCGAGCGCATGGGCCATATCGAGCTGGCCGCCCCGGTCGCGCACATCTGGTTCCTGAAGAGCCTGCCGTCGCGCATCGGCCTGCTGCTCGACATGCAGCTCAAGCAGCTCGAGCGCGTGCTGTACTTCGAGTCGTACATCGTCACCGAGCCGGGCCTCACCCCGCTCGAGAAGTTCCAGCTCCTCACCGAGGACGAGCTGCTCGACGCGCAGGATGAATATGGCGAAGACGCGTTCTCGGCCGGCATCGGCGCCGAGGCGGTCAAGATCATGCTCATGGATCTCGACCTGGAAGGCGAGCGCAAGGAGCTCCTCGAGGAGCTCGCGGTCACCAAGTCGGAGCTGAAGCCGAAGAAGATCATCAAGCGCCTGAAGGTCGTCGAGAGCTTCATCGATTCGGGCAACCGCCCCGAGTGGATGATCCTCGACGTCGTGCCGGTCATCCCGCCCGAGCTGCGCCCGCTGGTGCCGCTGGACGGTGGCCGCTTCGCGACCTCGGATCTCAACGATCTGTATCGCCGCGTGATCAACCGCAACAACCGCCTGAAGCGCCTGATGGAGCTGCGCGCGCCGGACATCATCGTCCGCAACGAAAAGCGCATGCTGCAGGAAGCCGTCGACGCGCTGTTCGACAATGGCCGCCGCGGCCGCACCATCACCGGTGCGAACAAGCGTCCGCTCAAGTCGCTGTCCGACATGCTCAAGGGCAAGCAGGGCCGCTTCCGTCAGAACCTGCTCGGCAAGCGCGTCGACTATTCGGGCCGTTCGGTCATCGTGACCGGTCCGGAGCTCAAGCTGCACCAGTGCGGCCTGCCGAAGAAGATGGCGCTCGAGCTGTTCAAGCCGTTCATCTACGCCCGTCTGGACGCCAAGGGTCTTTCGATGACCCTGAAGCAGGCCAAGAAGTGGGTCGAGAAGGAGCGCAAGGAAGTCTGGGACATCCTGGACGAAGTGATCCGCGAGCACCCGGTTCTGCTGAACCGCGCGCCGACGCTCCACCGTCTGGGTATCCAGGCGTTTGAGCCGGTGCTGATCGAAGGCAAGGCGATCCAGCTCCATCCGCTGGTCTGCTCGGCCTTCAACGCGGACTTCGACGGTGACCAGATGGCCGTCCACGTTCCGTTGAGCCTCGAGGCCCAGCTGGAAGCGCGCGTCCTGATGATGTCGACCAACAACATCCTGTCGCCCGCGAACGGCAAGCCGATCATCGTGCCGTCGCAGGACATGGTGCTGGGTCTCTACTACCTGTCGATGCTCAAGGAAGGCGAGCCCGGCGAAGGCATGCTGCTGGGCGACATGGCCGAAGTGCACCAGGCGCTCGAGGCCGGCGCCGTCACCCTGCACACCAAGGTGATCAGCCGCGTCCCACAGACCGACGAAGAGGGCAACCAGTACCTCAAGCGCTTCGAGACCACCCCGGGCCGCATGCTGCTCGGCGAGTGCCTGCCGAAGAGCCACAAGGTGCCGTTCGACACCGTCAACCGCCTCCTCACCAAGAAGGACGTGGGCGACGTGATCGACGAGGTCTATCGCCACACCGGGCAGAAGGAGACCGTGCTGTTCGCCGACGCGATCATGGCGCTCGGCTTCCGTCACGCCTTCAAGGCGGGTATCTCGTTCGGCAAGGACGACATGATCATCCCGCAGCAGAAGGAAGCGATGGTCGACGAGACCCGGGCGCTCGTGAAGGACTATGAGCAGCAGTATCAGGACGGCCTGATCACGCAGCAGGAGAAGTACAACAAGGTGATCGACGCCTGGAGCCGCTGCGGCGACCAGGTGGCGGGCGCCATGATGGACGAGATCAAGGCTGTGAAGCGCTTCGAGGACGGCCCGAACAAGGGCCGCGAGAAGCCGATCAACGCGATCTACATGATGGCCCATTCGGGTGCGCGTGGTTCGCAGGCGCAGATCAAGCAGCTCGCCGGCATGCGCGGCCTCATGGCCAAGCCGTCGGGCGAGATCATCGAAACGCCGATCATCTCGAACTTCAAGGAAGGCCTGACCGTCCTCGAGTACTTCAACTCCACCCACGGCGCCCGCAAGGGCCTGGCGGATACGGCGCTCAAGACGGCGAACTCGGGTTACCTGACCCGCCGTCTGGTCGACGTGTCGCAGGACTGCGTGATCATGGAGCTGGACTGCGGCACCGAGCGGGCGCTGGAAATGCGCGCGATCGTGCAGGGCGGCTCGACCATCGCTTCGCTTGGCGAGCGTATCCTGGGCCGTACCACGGCCGAGGACGTGGTCGACAAGGACGGCAATGTCGTGATCCCGACCGGCACCCTGCTCGACGAGCCGGCCGTGGCGAAGATCGAAGCCCTGAACATTCCGGGCATGAAGATCCGCTCGCCGCTGGTCTGCGAAGCCAAGATCGGTGTCTGCGGCAAGTGCTACGGGCGTGACCTCGCCCGCGGTACCCCGGTGAACATCGGCGAGGCCGTCGGCGTCATCGCGGCGCAGTCGATCGGCGAGCCGGGCACGCAGCTGACCATGCGTACCTTCCACATCGGTGGTGCGGCGCAGCTGAACGAAACCTCGAACCTCGAGGCAGCTGTCGACGGTACCGTCGAGTTCCGCGACCTGCGTCTGATCGAGGATCAGCGTGGCCGCCGCGTGGTGCTCAGCCGTTCGGGTGAGATCGCCATCCTCGACATGGAAGGCCGCGAGCTCGCGGTCGATCGCATCCCCTATGGTGCGTATGTCATGTTCGACGACGGCCACATCATCTCGAAGGGTGATCGCATGGCCGAGTGGGATCCGTTCACCATGCCGGTGATCACGGAAACCGGCGGTGTCGTGAAGTACCAGGACCTGCTCGACAACAAGACGCTGACCGAGCAGGTCGACGAAGCGACGGGCATCGCCCAGCGCGTCGTCACCGAGTATCGCGCGGCCAGCAAGTCGAAGGAGGACCTGCGTCCTCGCCTGACCCTGACCGGCGAAGGTGCCGCCGAAGCCGCCCGCTACATGCTGGCGCCGGGCGCGGTGCTCTCGGTCGAGGACGGTGCGACCGTGCAGGCCGGTGACGTTCTCGCCCGTGTCGCTCGCGAGTCCGCCAAGACCCGCGACATCACCGGCGGTCTGCCGCGCGTCGCCGAGCTCTTCGAGGCCCGCAAGCCGAAGGAGAATGCTATCATTGCCAAGGTCTCGGGCCGTGTCGTGTTCGGCAAGGACTACAAGGCCAAGCGCAAGATCGGCATCCAGCCCGAGGACGGCGGCGAGGTCGTGGAGTATCTGGTTCCGAAGTCGAAGGTGATCGACGTCCAGGAAGGCGACTACGTCAAGCGTGGCGACAACCTGATCGGCGGCTCGCCCGATCCGCACGACATTCTCGAGGTGCTCGGCATCGAGCCGCTCGCGGAATATCTCGTGTCGGAAATCCAGGAAGTCTATCGACTGCAGGGCGTGAAGATCAACGACAAGCACATCGAGGTGATCGTTCGCCAGATGCTGCAGAAGGTCGAGATCACCGAAGCCGGCGACACCACCCTGCTCCCCGGCGAGCAGGTGGACCGTTCGGAGATGGACGAGACCAACGAGAAGCTGGCTCCGGGTCAGGCCCCCGCACAGGGCAAGCCGATCCTGCTCGGCATCACCAAGGCGTCGCTGCAGACCCGCAGCTTCATCTCGGCGGCGTCGTTCCAGGAGACCACCCGCGTCCTCACCGAGGCTGCGGTCCAGGGCAAGCAGGACACGCTGATCGGCCTCAAGGAGAACGTGATCGTCGGCCGTCTCATCCCCGCCGGCACCGGCGCGGGCATGAACCGTCTGCGTGTCGCCGCGACGAGCCGCGACGCCGCCCTCCGCGTCCAGCAGCGTGCGCTGCAGAACGCGCTGGTGGCGCCGAACTCGGCCGCCGAGGAGCGCGCCGCCGAGCACGCCCGCTCGGCGCGTGACGCCGAAGGCACCGGCAGCGATCCGCTCGCCTCGGTCGTGCCCTCGGGCCATGGCACCGATGCCGATGCCGGCGAGTATCTGAACGAAGGCGAATGATCGCCTGAGTTCAGCCGTTCTTCGCGCTGACAAGAAACGCCGCCGTCCGGGCAACCGGGCGGCGGTTTTCTTTTGGGCGGCAGGTCGAGCGGTTTGCGCGCTCGCCCGGGAACAGCGCGATTGCCAATGTCACGGGGCTCCGGCGAGAATGCACGCGGGGTGGCGGCATTGCTGGAGAGAATCTTGCTGCGACTCCTCCCCACCGCGTTGCTTCTGCTGGCGCCCGTCCCGATCGCCGAAGCTAGCCCCGTCCCCACCGCGCAAAAGGCCGGGCGCTGCTCGATCGATTCACTGCCCGAGCCCGAGAAGCGCCGGCTGATCGACGGCTATACCGCGCGCTACAAGCGCCAGGGCAAGGCAGCTGCCAATGCCTGGGCGAAGTCGCAAGAAGAGGCGAGCTACCGCCAGCTCGTCGTCCAGGGCGACTGCCCCGCCACTCGGGTCGCGGCACCGAGGGCCGCCGCCCCTGCCCCCGCACCTGCGCACACGAGCAGAAAGGCGATCCTAAACAAGCAGGGCAAGCCGTGCCGCAACATCACGGTGGAGAACCAGGTTTTCCCCGGCTTTGGCGGCGAGCCGATGCGCATGGCGCTGGTGCAGGTCTGCAAGGACTGACCTCGCCGGATCGGCGCGAATTTTCGTTTCGCTCAGCGCGTGTTCAACTATCCGCCCCCAAAACTCTGCTGGAATTGCTGGGGGAACTTCGATGTCGCGTTTCCAGTGGCTCGCTGTCGCCTTGTCGCTGTTCGCCGCCCTGCCCGCCTCGGCGCAGACCGATGACGGCGGCCAGGCGATCGTCGTGCAGGGCGAAACCGGGAAGAAGAGCGACTGGAAACGGGCCGAGAGCGATCACGTCATCGTCTTCAGCGACGGCAGCGAAGCCGAGCTGATCCGCGTGACCAAGGATCTGGATCGCCTCTATCTGCTCCTGTCCCGTATCTTCCGCCGTGGCGAAGCGAGTGACGACACGGTCAAGCTGCAGGTGGTGCTGTTCGAGTCCCCTCGATTCCAGAAGAATATGGGCCTCGCCAACCAACGCTGGCTGGAGGGCCCCTATTTCAAGGATTTCCCCGAGCAGCGTTATTATGATCCGCGCGAAGACGGCCCGATCCTTGCGGTTTCGCGCACCGACCAGCTGATCGACCTCAATACCGCCATCGCCGCCGATCATGCCTGCGAGGCGGCAGTGGCGGCGGGCGTCCCCTGCCGCGAACCCCAAATACCCCCGTTCGTGCGCCGGTGGGAATCGGTGCTGTTCGGCGCCTATGCCCAGCATTTCCTGCTGACCTACACCCACGCCATCTATCCGCGCTGGTATATCGACGGCGTCGGGGCGATGTTCTCGACCACCGACGTGCGCGGCGACGGCACGATCGACTATGCACGGATTCCGGAGGAGATCGACCAGATCCTCTATTCCTATGGAACGGTCCGGTCCGACGACGTGCTGACCGGACGCTATCTCGACAAGCCTTCCAACGTGATGCTCTGGACGCCCTATCACGCCTGGGTGATCGCGCATTACTTCCTGTTCTCGAAGCTCAAGCCCGAAGAGAGCAGGCAGTTCGCCCGCTACATGGCCGCCGTCCAGCGTGGCGTGCCGCTCGCAAAGGCGGCCGAGGCGTTCGGCGATACCGGCGGCCTGCGGCAAAGACTGTTCGTCTATGCCAACAAGCGGACGCTGTACGCGCGGACCGCGAAGCCCAGCGAGCCCGTGAAGGAGCCTCTGATCACGCGCCTTTCGCGCGAAAGCGCCGCGCTGGTCGACGCGCGCGTCGCGCTCGGGGCGCGTGTGAACGACGCGGAATGGCTGGATGCCTTGCGTATCCGCCTGGCGGGGAGCGGATCGAACGATGCCCGCCTGCTTCTCGCCGAGGCGGAATGCCGTAGCGACCATCCGGACGCCTGCCTCGCCACGGCCGAGGCCCTGCTCGCCGACGATCCGGACGATGTGCGTGCCCTGGCCTGGAAGGGAGCCGCATTGACCCATCGCGCGATCGCCGGGCCACCAGCCACGCGCGAAGCCGGGCTCGCCGCCGCGCGCGACACCTTCCAGCGCGCCATCGCGCTCGATGGCCAGGCGCCGCTGCCCGCGATCGGTTATTTCCGCAGCTTCACGCTGGCCGGCACCCGCGTGCCTGAATCGGCGATGATCGGCATGGCGCGGGCCCTGCAGCACGTTCCCGGAGCTGCATCGGCCCGCCTCCAGTTCGGTGAGGAACTGCTCCGCCAGGGCCAGAACGAGACCGGCTATCGCGTGCTCTATCCCCTGCTGTTCGACGCCGGGAACACCGCCGAACAGAAGACCGCGCGGAACCTGCTCGGCGGTGCGCGGCCATCGGGGCAACCCTGATCGTGGCCCTCCCTGAAAGGAAAACCGCCGCCCGGCGTACCGGACGGCGGCTGTTTCTCGCGTCGGAGCGACGCGGTACTTAGTTCGTGGCGGCCGCCGGAGTCGGGGCCGGAGCCTCGCCGGGCGCCAGGAACTTGATCGCCGTGCCGGTGGCGTTGGTCTTGCCCCAGCTGAACGCGCTGACGTGCGAATCGCCGTACTTGGCGTTGATCACCGCATCTGCGCCCAGCTTCTCGGCCCGCTCCCAGAGCTCGCGATAGATCTTGCTCTGCGACGCTTCCTTGCTGAAGATCGTCGCCTTGCGGACGCCGGCCTTCACTTCGCCGAGCACCTTGTAGGGGCGGTCCGGAAGGTCGGTCGCGAACACCGGCACGCCGACGTCCTCGTTGACGACGACATAGTGCTTCTGCCCCTTCTTGTCCTGCTTGTCCTGTGCAGAGACCAGCGACGGCGATGCCACCAGAATCGAAACGGCAGCGAGCGCCGCGAGACGCGTGAACTTCATGATTGTCCCCCTTGGTAACCCGAATCCCGTCCGGGTAACGAGAACCTGCCTCAAGCTTGGGAATTCGACAAGCGCTTGCCAAATGCTTTGGCAGCGGGAATATTTCCCGAAGGGGGACTTGTCATGATCTTTATTAGCCTGATGGCCTTCGGGGCTTTCTGTACCGCTGCGCAGGATGTGCCGGCAGCAACGGCCACGCCGACTCCGGCGGCGGTAGTCGCGGCACCGGCGGCCTTGCTGGTGACGCTGCCGCGCGACACGCCGGTGGAGCTGATCGCGACTCGCGAAGTCAGCACGGCGAACGCCAAGCCCGGCACGCCGATCAAGCTTCAGGTGCGCAGCGCAGTGCTGATCGGAGGCCTGACGGTGATCCCGGCCGGGACGCCGGCCTGGGGCGAGGTCGTCACCGCAAGCGATGCCGGCGGCCTGGGCAAGTCGGGCAAGATGACCGCGCGGCTGAAGCACGTCCAGCTCGGCGATGTGGAGATCCCGCTCGACGGCGAGATCAGCAGCAAGGGCCGCAAGGGCTCGGTGGCCGGTGCCGTGCTCAGCGGCGGCCTGATGGGCCTGTTCCACCGCGGCAACAACGCCAAGATCAAGGCCGGCGAAGTCGTCAGCAGCTTCGTCGCCGAGGAGGTCGTTCTCGACTATTCGGGCGCTGCAGTACGGCGGGCGCCGGGAACGGTCGCGACGCCCGCTCCGGCCCCCGGCACGCGATGATCGTCGCGCTGCTGCTCGCCCCGTTGCTGGGGGCCGCGCCGCCCGCGAAGTGCGAGCGGGACCTGACGCTCGCCGAGGGCACCGCGATCCGGCTGCTCACCGCGGAGCGGCTGTCGAGCAAGCGCGCCGCGACCGGCGACATGGTGGCGCTCACCGTTGCCGAGGACGTGAAGATCGACGGCGTCGTGGCGATCCCGGCAGGCACGCCCGCCAAGGGACAGATCACCGACGCCAGCGGCACCGGCGCGCTCGGCACCTCGGGCAAGCTGGCATTGCGGCCGCTCTACCTGCAGCTGGGCGAGACCATCGTCCGGCTCGACGGCCGGGTGAGCCGCGACGGCGGCCTTCCCGCGGGGACCGCGATCGGCATGGTCGCGATCAGCGGATTGTTCGGTGGACGAACCGCGGAGGTGCCCGTCGGATCGTCGCTCGACTCGACGGTAAAGCGCACGGTCACGCTGCATGTCACGCTGACCGAAGGCTGCTGAGCCCGCCGCGAGAAATTTTTCTTCCCCCCTGTCGATTTCCATCCCGCCCGTTCGTCGTCAGGATGCGAGGCAATGGCGCTTCGTGCGAACCATGAGGAGATGAACGATGCGGGTGATGGTGCTGGTCAAGGCGACCGCGGACAGCGAAGCGGGCCTGATGCCCTCGACCGAGCTGCTCGACGCGATGATGAAGTATAATGAGGAGCTGGTGCAGGCCGGGATCATGAAGGGCGGCGACGGGCTCAAGCCCTCCTCCGCCGGCAAGCGGATCGCGTTCGACGGCCCGGGCCGCACCGTGATCGACGGCCCCTTCGCCGAGACGCGCGAGCTGGTCGCCGGCTATTGGCTGTGGGAAGTCGCGGACATGGACGAGGCGATCGCCTGGGCTAAGCGCTGCCCCAATCCGATGCCCGGCCCGAGCGAGCTGGAGATCCGCCCCTTCTACGAGATGGCCGATTTCGGCGCCGAGCTCACGCCGGAGATCATCGAGCGCGAGGCCCGGCTGCGCGCGCAGGCCGAGGGCTAAGCCTCGGGCTTAGTCCCGCTCCAGCCTCCAGGCGGCGTCGAGATATTTCTCGGCTGCCGCCTTGAGCGCCGGCTCCTCGTCAAACGCCTCGGCGGGCAGCGGGGCGATGCCCAGCCCTTCCATCACCACCCACAGCGCGAACTTGCGCGAGGGTTCCTGCTCCACGCCGAAATCGATGCGCAGCCGCTCCTCGCCGCGTTCGCGGACGGAAGTGTCCAGCGCCTCGGGTTCGTCGGTGCCGAAATAATGGGTGAGCAGTGCATCGAGGTCCATGCGCCCTACTTCGGCGCACGGACCTCGATCTGCAAGCGGGGCAGTTACGCCGCCCTGCCGCTTGCAAGCCATGCGGCGCATTCGGGGCCGAGCTCGGCCAGCGCGGCCGCCTCGTAGCGGGCGATATCCTGGGCGGTCAGCATGTCGCGCCAGCGGCCATTGGTGCCCTTGTTGATGAAGGTCTCGGCGCCGCCATCCCAGAACACGCCACCCAGCGGGGCGACCTGGCCGGCATTGGCCTTCATCCAGTCGAAGCTGCAATGGCGCAGCACGCGCGGCCAGGTCTCGGCCGCCACGTCGATCTCCAGGAACTCGGCGATCCGGCGGATCTCGCCCGCCATGTCGCGCTTCAGCGCCTCGAAATGGACGAGATGGACGTTGGGCAGGTCGCGGATCGCCCACCAGCTGCGGACATTCTCCCAGAATGGCCAGAAGGGCGCGCCATCGGCCTCGAGCCATTCGCGGAAATAGGCGATCACGTCCGGGTTCGCGCGCGGGATCGGCGGACCGACCCGGCCCGGCGTGTCGTTGAGCGCGGCATACCAGGCGTCGGTCGCGTGGAGATGATGGTTGTGCAGGCTCCAGGCCACGTCGCGCCCGTCGCGCGCGACATAAAGATACTTCGCCCTGGGGCTGAAGCGCAGCGCGTCGACCGGCAAATGCGTCTTCAGGATCCGCCGGTGCGTCTGCTCCTCCAGCGCGGCGAGCTTGGCCAGCGCCGGCGGCACGCGCAGATCGACCCAGGGCGAGATCTCGGCGACCGACACTTCGGGATCGCCGTTGAAGATCAGCTGCGCGACGATCTGCTGCGTCCAGGTCGTCCCCGCCTTGGCATAAGTCGCGACCACGACATCGTCGCGGCGGAAGACCAGGTCGTTCCACACGGTCGAATCGAAGTGATGATTGTGCACTTCGCGCAGCTTGCGCGGGGACGTCGCCGGAACACGCGCCGGCGCAAACGTAACGGGCATTTCGACAGGTCCTACATGGCCGAGGCGAGGTGAACTATGAACGCAACACACCAGCGTCAATTGTCAAATCACGCCAAGTATTATCGAGATGCATGCAAGGCATAACCAAGTGTAATGCCCTGCATCCATCAATACCCGCCGAATCCTAGAGAGAGCATCCTCCTCGCTCAATTCCTCACTTTTACGGATATACTCGCACCATATTGGCGCAATCCTGAGATCAGAATTCCAGCGTCGCCCGCAATGTGGCGACGGTGACACGCTGTGCATCCCGGTCGCCACCACGATTCCAGATAAACTGCAGATCCGGCTGCAAAGTCAGGAACTTGGTGAGCTTGTCGGAGAAGGTGAACTCCACCGCATTCTCCGCCGCGGCGGTGCTGATGCCATCCCCGCGCAGCAGGTCACGATAGCCCTTCGACAGATAGGCCTGGTTCACGCCGACCGAGACCTGGCTGTCGTCGCGCCCGGGCACGACATGGGTGGCGAGCACGCCCGCCTGCCAGCCGCCCTTGTAGGGGGTGGTCTTGCCGTCGGAGATGCCGGCACGGACGAACAGGCTGGTGGCAAAGGGGCCGTCCTGGCCACCCAGCGTCTTCTCGGCAAGCACATAGGCGCCGCGCGCCTTGCGGCGGACCGGGTCGCCGGCGCCGTCGGTCTCGACGATGTCGTCCTGCTTCTGGCTATAGCCCCAGGCGCCGACGGCCAGCTTGTTGCCGTCCTTCTCCAGCCCCACCTCGCCGATCAGCAGCGCACCGTGATGGAAATCGAGCGCCGAGCCGCGATCGTCGCCGAGCGCGCCCGCCGTGGCGTTGAGCAGCGCGACGCGCGCGAAGCCGACACCGCCGAAGCGCTGCTCGATGCGCACCGCCAGCGCAGTGGTGGGGAAGATCGAGGGGCCGTTGGGACCCGTCGCAGCGATCTCCGAACCCACGCCGAACGCCGGGGCGAGGAGCAGGCCCGAGGCATCGCTGGCATAGAATTCGCTGTTGAGGTCGTAGAGGCCGGCGCGCAGCGTGGTGGCGCCGCCGATCTTCTGCTCGAGCCAGAATTCGTAGAGGCGCAGCTTGGGCGAGGCGACTTCGATATTGTCGACGCCCTGCAGCGTGCCCGCCACGTCATTGGGACGGTCGCCCAGATTGTTGAGCACATCGACATGGAAGCTCGCGCCCTTCCAGCCAACCAGCCGCTCCAGATCGCCATTCGCCTCGATGTTCAGGTCGTCGAGACCGAAGCTGCGCATCTTGCGCCCGTCGGCAGCCACGCCCGACAGGTCGACGCGATAGGTCGCGCCAATGTCGAGCGCCGGATCTTCCGATTCCTGAGCATATGCCGAAGTCGAGAAAAGCAGGGCGAGCGCCGTCGAGGCCCCGCCAAAAGTCCCACGCATGTCCAAAAGCCCCAGTTCGCGACATCCCCAGACACAATAATAGAGGGCTGGGACCGGACTGGTTCGATTCACCCTATAATTGGCTTCGGGGACGGAGCCGCGAAGGCTTCCGTGCGGGAGACTTTCGTGAAGATCACGTCACTCAACAAGGCGACGACGCAGGCGGCGGCCATTCTGATCGGCATCACCGCGCTTTCGGGCGGCACCGGGCTGTTCATCGTCGCCAAGGAGAATGCCGCGATCGCCGAACAGGCCGCGGCGGCCAGCCTGCTCCAGAACCATATGGAAGCGGACATGATGCACGACGCGGTCCGCGCCGACGTGCTCGCCGCGCTGGTCGGTGGAGACGATGCCGCGCGCCGTGAGACGCTCGCCGACCTCAAGGACCATCTCGATACGCTCTCGAAGACGATCAACGAGGACGCAGCCTTCCAGGGCGTCGACAGCATCGTCGCAGCGACCGGCAAGCTCAAGGCGCCGATGGACGCCTATGCCTCGGCCGCGCAGAAGATCGTCGATGCCGCCGGTACCGATCCGGTCGCCGCGCGCACCCAGCTTCCCAATTTCCTCCAGCAGTTCCGCGCCCTAGAGGAATCGATGGCGGCCGCCTCGGACGCGATCGAGAATCACGCCAAGCAGGTCGCCGCCAGCTCGGCGACGCTCGGCACGGTCGCGATGGTGATCCTGTTCATCACCCTGCTCGCCGGCATGGCCGCCGCACTGCTGCTCGCCCAGACCGCGCGCCGCCTGCTCATCCGTCCGCTGCTCGATCTTGCCGGCACGATGCGCGCGCTCGACGGCGGCGACCTGTCGGTCAAGGTGCCGCATGCGGATCGCGAGGACGAGCTGGGCGGCATGGCCCAGGCGATCGACGCCTTCCGCGACAAACTCAAGGCCGCCGAGGAAGCCAAGGAGGCGCAGACCCGCCTGATCGTCGATACCATCGGCACCAGCCTCGACGCGATGGCACGCGGCGACCTGAGCGTAGAGATCAGCGCCGAGCTCACCGGTCCCTTCGCGGCGCTCAAGCGCAGCTTCAACGACGCCGCGCACGGCCTGCGCGCGCTGATCGGCAACGTCGTCACCGGCACAGAGAACATCCGCACCGGCGCCAACGAGATCGCCTCGGCCTCCGAGGACCTCGCTCGCCGTACCGAACGCAACGCCGCGACGCTCGAGGAGACCAACGCGGCGGTCAACGCCATCGACCATCGCCTCAAGTCGATCGCGCTCTCGGCCAACGAGACGCTGTCGCGCGCCGACGGTGCCATCGCCGTGGTCGGCAATGGCCGCGCGATCGCCGACGAGGCGGTGCAGGCGATGGGCCGGGTCAGCGAATCCGCCAAGGGCATCGACTCGGTCATCGAGGGCCTCGACAAGATCGCCTTCCAGACCCGCGTCCTCGCGATGAACGCTGCGGTGGAAGCGGGCCGCGCCGGCGAGGCTGGCCGCGGCTTCGCGGTGGTCGCCGATCTCGTCTCTGCGCTCGCCATGCGCGCCGAAGAGGAAGCCGGCCGCGCCCGCGACCAGCTCACCCACACCCAGGCCGAAGTCGTCACCGCGGTGGAAGCCGTGATGAAGGTCGACGGTGCGCTTGCCGATATCTCGGGCGATGTCGGCCAGGTCCATGCCCTGATCGGCACCATGGCCGAGGACAACAACGCCCAGAGCCATGCGGTCAGCCAGGTCAGCGAGGCGATCGGCGACATGGATCGCGGTACGCAGCAGAACGCCGCGATGGTCGAGGAAACTTCGGCCGCCGCGCGCAACCTCACCCAGGAAGTGGACTCGCTCGCCGACAGCGCCGCGAGCTTCACCATCGACGCGCCACACGCCGGCCACCGCCCCGCGGCGCAGCGTCAGGCGTTGAACGGCGCCACGATGCACTGACCGGATACACCCGCGCAACAAATGTTGCGCGGGTGGCACAGTCTCCAAAAAGAAACATAATCGTAACTGAAACGACTCCGAACCGCCGTGTACGGTTCATCTACGTCCTGTTGAGCGCCCGCTGAGAGCGGGGGCGGGTCGCCCCTTGCGAAAGGGGAACCAGGACATGAACGTTTCGCGCTTACTAGGCGGCGCAGCCATCGCCGTGCTCGCCACCACCCTCGCCGCCGGTGCTGCGCAAGCCCAGGACAATGCGGCCACGGTCGAGACGCCCGCGACCGAGGAGCAGCGCGCCAACGAGATCCTGGTCACCGGCCAGATCTTCTTCCGTAACCGCACTGCGGACCCGAACCCGGTCCTCTCCTACGACCTCGAATATTTCCAGAAGTTCGAGCCGGTCTCGGTCGGCGAGATGCTGAAGCGCGTGCCGGGCGCCACCTTCACCTCGGACGTGCTCGAATATGACCAGGTCCAGTTCCGCGGCCTGCCCGGCGGCTTCACCAACGTGCTGATCAACGGCCGTCGCGCACCCGGCGGCGAGTCCGACGGCACCTTCTTCGTCGATCGCATACCGGCCGAGCTGGTCGAGCGTATCGAGATCGTCCGCGCGCCCCGCCCGGACCAGCCGAGCGACGGCGTCGCCGGCACGCTCAACGTCATCACCAAGGAATCGGCCTCGTTCGAGGGCGGCTTCGGCAAGATCGGCGCGCTGCTCAACACCCGCGACGGCGTGTTCCGTCCCTCGGCCGCCGCGGCCTTTGCCGGCAAGATCGGCGAGAAGACCGATTACTGGATCGCGCTCAACTACCAGAAGCGCCGCAACCCGAAGAGCAAGGTCTCGTACCGGTTCGACGACGTGCCGGTGACCGACGACAAGCGCTTCCCGGGCGATCCGTCGAAGAGCAACTATGTCACCGACCCCGAATTCCATGATTTCGAGGCCCAGAGCGATACCCGCGACGGCAGCGACCTGTCGGGCAGCGCCGAGATCACCACGCGCTTCGGCGATGGCGGCCGGCTGCGCCTCAACGGCTTCTTCGTCGACACGCATCGCGACGAGGACGAGCAGTCGGTGACGCTCGACGACGCCAGCCTCGATTTCGACGGCGTCGAGCTCCAGAAGGAGCGTATCAAGCAGCAGACCTATGCGATCACCGCCGACGCGCGCGTGCCGCTGAGCGACAGCTTCGAGCTGGGCCTGGCCGGCGGCTGGAACCAGTATCGCGAGAACACCCGGACCTCGGTGTTCGAGGGCGACAACGAGAACGACTATAGCGATGTCGACCTGGACGAAGAGGAAACGCTCCACATCAAGGACAGCGAGTGGAGCGGCACGCTGTTCGGCAATTACGAAGCCGGGGCGTTCAAGCTGAAGATCGGCTCGGACTTCCTGTTCAAGACGCGCGACGGCCTCAACGACGGCGTCCTGACCGACATCTTCCGCATCCGCGAGAACCGCTATTCGCCCTATGCCCGGCTGACCTACGACCTGGGCAGCTCGCTCACCATCGACGGCGGCGCGCGCTACGAGATCGTCGACCGCAAGGTGACCGCAACCACCGCTTCGGCCAAGTACAACACCGGCATTCTGAATCCCTCCCTGAGCCTCCGCTGGTCACCCACCGGCGCCGACCAGTTCCGCGCCTCGGTCGCGCGCACCATCCGTCGTCCGGACTATGACCTGCTCTCGCCGATCGAATATGACGAGACGCCGGGCGATGACGACACCACCACCGGCAACCCGGACCTCCGCAACCAGAGCGCCTGGGGCGTGGACGTCGGCTATGAGCGCCGCATCGGCGGCAGCGGCATCGCCGGCGTGAACTTCTTCTACCGCGACATCACCGACCTGATCGAGCTGGTCGCGACCCGCGACAATGGCGCGGGCCAGGATTTCCGTCCGCAGAATATCGGCGACGGCCAGGCCTGGGGCGTGGAGTTCGACCTGTCGGCGCCGCTGACCTTCCTCGGCATGCCCGACACCGGCGTCTTCGCCAACTACACCTATCTCGACAGCTCGACGACCGATCCGTTCACCGGCGAGAAGCGCCGCTTCAATGCCCAGCCGCACCATGTCTACAATGTCGGCTTCATCCAGACGGTGAAGGCAGCGGACGTCAGCTTCGGCGCCACGATCTCGGGCCGCTCCAAGTCGCTCGAGTCGAATTTCGACGAGACGGTGGAGCTGCGCTACGATCCGGACCTCGAGGCCTTCGTCGAGAAGCGCATCGGCAAGCACATCGTGCTCCGCGTCTCGGCGCAGAACCTGCTCGACCGCGTGAAGTACGAAGAGTTCCGCAAATATGACGGCGACTCGCTCGAGGAGATCCTCCAGAACCGCGCCGCCGGCGATCTCGACGAGTACGAGATCGAGCGCGAGCATTCGGGCCCGCTGGTCCAGTTCACCATCCGCGCGGCGTTCTGATGCCCCTTCTCCCTCTCCCCGGCGGGGAGAGGGAGATTCTGGACCGTTGCGAACCCGTTGCGCGCGGCTTATTTGCGCGCCCATGGCGACCGAACTCTACGACCTCACCGTCCCCGTCTTCCTCCGCGGCTTCAAGGCCATGGCGACCTTCCTCGACAAGGCGCGCGCCTGGGCCGATGAGAACGGCGTCCCGCATGCCGAGCTGCTCGAGGCGCGGCTGGCCGACGACATGGCCCCGCTCAGCGCGCAGATCCAGCGCGTCAGCGACGGCGCCAAGTTCGCGCTCGCCCGGCTCGGCCAGATCGAGGCACCGGCCATGGCCGATACCGAGACCAGCTTCGACGAGCTCCAGGCGCGCATCGCCGCCACGGTCGACTTCCTCAAGTCGGTCCCGCGTGAAGCGATCGACGGCCGCGAGGATGCCGATATCGAAGTGAAGACGCCGAACCGCAGCTTCCACTTCAAGGGCCTGCCCTACGTCACCACCTTCGCCCTGCCGAACTTCTATTTCCACATGACCACCGCCTACGCGATCCTGCGCCACAAGGGCGCGCCGCTGGGCAAGATGGACTATCTGGGCGGCATCTGATGGTCCGCATCGCGGTGATCGGCGCGGGCGCCATCGGCGGCACGCTCGCCGCCTGGCTCGCCCAGAGCCATGACGTGACCGTCTGCGCGCGCTCGCCGCTCGAGGATCTCGAGGTCGAGACGCCGGAAGGTCCGATCCGCGCGACCCCGCGCATCCTCACCGATCCGGCCGAGGCGAGCGAAGTCGACTGGGTGCTCTGCACCACCAAGACCTATGACTGCGCCGCCGCGGCCGCCTGGCTGCCCGGGCTGATGGGCGCCACCACGCGGCTGGCGGTGATCCAGAACGGCGTCGAGCAGCGCGACCGCTTCCCGCAGGTGCCGGCCCAGCGCACCGTGCCGGTGATCATCGACCTGCCCGCCGAGCGCACCGCCCCCGGGCGCATCGTCCAGCGTCGCAACGGCACCATCCATGTGCCCGAGGGGGATGCCGGCGAGGCGCTGGTGGCGCTGTTCACCGATACCCCGATCGATGCGCAGACCACGCCCGACTTCGTCACTGCGGCCTGGCGCAAGCTGGCGATCAACTGCTCGGGCATCGTCAGCGCGCTCACCCATCGACCGGCCGAAGTCGCCAATGACGAGGGCGTCGCCGAAGTGATGCGCGCGCTGGTCCGCGAGTGCATCGCGGTAGGCCGCGCCGAAGGGGCCGACCTGCCCGACAAGCTCGCCGACCAGGTGGTGAAATGGACCACCCTCGCCCATCCCCAGTCGCTCAACTCGCTCCACGCCGATTTCCTTGCCGGCCGCCAGACCGAAGTCGATGCGCGCAACCGGGTGATCGTCCGGCTCGGCGAAAAACATGGCATCGACGCACCGATGAACCGCGCCCTCGCGTCTATACTGAGTGCAGCGTCCACACGGAATTAACCGTCACGCGCGCAGGATCGTCGTCATGGAGGCCGGAATTCGCACCTTGCTGTTCAATCGCAGCATCTGGTTCGTCGTCCTGCTGGCGATGGCCGGGCTCTACGCGATCTTCGCCTTCGACATCATCCGCGACGAGACCTCGTCGGTCGCAGACCGCAAGCTGCGCATCGAGCTGGACGAGTTCCTGCTCTTCGCCTCGGCGCTGATCCTGCTGCTGTTCAGCTATGGCCTCAACCAGCAGCGCGCACGCGGGCGCGAGCGGGACCGGCGCATCGCGGCAGAGCGCAGCGCCCGCGACCTCGGCTATCACGACGCGCTCACCGGCATGCCCAATCGCCGCGCCTTCGACGAGGCGCTGGCCAAGCTCAGCCCGAGCGGTCTTCATGCCGTGCTGATGCTCGACCTCAACGGCTTCAAGGCGATCAACGACACCCATGGCCATGGCATGGGCGACGCGCTGCTGCGCGTGGTCGCCGACCGCATCGCCGGCGCGGTGCGCGAAGGCGACACCGCCGCGCGGCTGGGCGGCGACGAGTTCGCGGTGATCACTCCGGGCCTCGCCAATCCCGAGATCGCCAAGCTTGTCGCCGGGCGCCTCGCGGAGAGCATCGCCCGGCCGGTCTTCGTCGAGGGCCGCACGCTGCATGTCGGCACCGGCATCGGCATCGCCCTGTCCCGCGCCGAGAAGCTCGCTCCCGAGGAACTCACCCGCCGCGCGGACCTGGCGCTCTACGCTGCCAAGCGCAGCGAGGGCGTGTCCTTCCGCGTCTACGGGCCGGAGCTGGAGGGCTGACTTCATTCAACTCCCCTCCTTGAAAAGGAGGGGTTATCGGGTGGTCAGCCCTTGTTCGCAGATCACACCCCTGCGCCCAGGATTCCGATCAACATCATCACGGCAAATCCCGCTGTTATTGAGCCGCCTGCAAGGGCGCCGGAGGCAAGGCGAGGATTCTTCGCAGTCCTCTGCGTAACGATCGTCACCGCAATCATCGCCATCGGAATACCGACCAGATAAAAGCTCTCCGGGCCGGGGTGCCCGCCCGAGAACACCGATATCAGCGCAAGGCCGAGCAGCGTCACCCAGAAGAGGATCGCCGCGGTCATGATCCAGCGTAACATCCCTCGTTTATGCCAAGGGGGCTGGATCTCCGCAACTGGAGCGCTTGCGCAGCGTCCACTCTTCCATGCAAGCCCGGGATACCGCCCCTTAGATCTCCACGATCCGCGTCCCCAGCCGCTCGGCCTCGCCCCGGTCGTGCGTGACCATCAGGATCGGCAGCTTCACTTCGTCGCGCAGCCGCTCGATCAGCGTCATGATCTCCTCGCGCCGCGCCCGATCGAGCGAGGACAGCGGTTCGTCGAGCAGCAGGAAGCGCGGATCGGAGAGCAAGGCCCGCCCGATCGCCACCCGCCGCGCCTCGCCGCCCGAGAGCGTGCGCGGCCAGCGGTCGAGCAGATGGGCGATGCCGAGCAATGCGATCGTCTCGTCCACATCCAGCCCCGCACCCTCGCGCCGGCCATAGAGCAGGTTCGCCCGCACCCGCAGATGCGGGAACAGCCGCGGCTCCTGGAAGACATAACCCGCACGGCGCTTCGGTGCCGGCATGCTCCCATAATTCCAGGGATCCCAATCCTCATCGAACAGCGTCTCGCCGGCAACGCGGATATGGCCGTAGCTTGGGTCGATCAACCCGGCGATCATGTTGAGCACGCTCGTCTTGCCCGATCCGGACGGGCCAAAGAGCACGGTCAGGCCATCGATCGGTTCGATGCGGCAGCGAATCTCGGTGTCGCCGACGCGCCCGATGATATCGACGTCAAAGGACATGCAGCCCCCTGCCCGCCCGCCGCGCGATCAACTCGGAGGCGAGCAGCGCCGCCAGCGAGAGCAGCACCGAGATACCTGCCAGCCGCAGCACCTGCGCCTCGCCGTCCGGCATCTGCAGCGCGGCATAGATGGCGAGCGGCAGCGTCTGCGTCTCGCCCGGCACGCTCGACACGAAGGTGATCGTCGCGCCGAACTCGCCCAGCGCCCGCGCGAAGCCCAGCACGGCGCCGGCAAGCACCCCAGGCAGGCTGAGCGGCAGGGTCACGCTCGCGAACACCCGCCAGCGCCCCGCCCCCAGCGTCGCCGCTGCCTGTTCGAGCCGCCGGTCCACCGCCTCGATCGACAGCCGCATCGCGCGCACCATCAACGGCAGCGCCATCACCGCGCTGGCGATCGCCGCGCCGGTCCAGCGGAACAGCACGCTCACGCCGAACCAGTCCTGCAGCCAGCTCCCGATCGGCCCGACGGGCGCGAAGGCGAGCAGCAGCAGCCAGCCGGTCACCACCGGCGGCACCACCAGCGGCAGATGCACCAGCCCGTCGAGCAGCAGCTTGCCCGGAAACCGTCCGCGCGCCAGCAGCCAGGCAAGCGTGAAGGCCACCGGCAGGCAACCGAGCACCGCCACCCCGCCCACCTTGAGCGACAACCAGACGATGCCCCAGAGTTCGGCCGTCATGATCTCACCCGATCAGGCCCCGCCGCGCTTCACCGGGAACTTCAGCAGGCCGAAACCGACCGCGAAGCCGATCAGCAGCCCGATCGCCATATTGTCGATCAGCGCGCCGAGGATGATCCCGCCAAACACGCCCATGGCGAACCCGATCGCTCCGTTCTTGTTCATGCAATGCCCCCCCCGCAATGTCGGCTTCGCGCCGAAGATGTCGCACTAGAGGCTGCGCGGCCGCCCGGGTCAACTGCGCCGCCAAGCGGGCTCTAAAGCGGTCGGAAGCCGAAGCGCCGGAAGATCGCCTTGCCCTCGCCGCTCAGCAGGAAGCGGCGGAACGGCTCGGCATCGGGGCTGGTCGAAGCCTTGAGCCGGGCGAGCGGATAGCGGATCGGCGGATGGCTCTCTTCGGAGAACACCGCCATCACCTGCACCCGCTTCGATGCCAAGGCATCCGTCGCATAGACGACGCCGAGCGGCACCACGCCGCGCTCGACCAGCGCCAGGGCCGCGCGCACGCTCTCCGCTCGCACGACCTGCGGCGCCACCGCCTCCCAGCTCCCGCCATATTCGATCGCTGCCTTGGCATAGCGGCCCGCCGGCACCGAATCCGGATCGGCCAGCGCCAGCTTCGTCCGCCCCAGCCCGCGGAAAACGTCATAGGGCCGCGCGCGCGGCGTGCCCGCCGGCGCTACGATCACCAGCCGGTTGCCGAGGAACGGCGCGCGCGTGCCCGGCACGATCAGCCCGCGCTTCTCGATATCGTCCATCCAGGGCTCGTCGGCCGAGACGAACAGGTCCGCGGCCGCCCCTGCTGCGATCTGCCGCGCCAGCGCCGAAGACGCCGCGAACGAGCAGACCGGCCGAGCGCGGCCCTTCGCCGCCCAGGCATCCGCCGCCGCGGTCATCGATTCCTGCAGGCTCGCCGCCGCCAGCACCAGCGGCGCCTTAGCGCTCGCCAGCGCCACGCGCGGCCCGGCCAGCGCCGCCACGCCCATGCCGGCGAGCAGCGCCCGCCGGTCGATCCCTTGTCTGGTCGTCATGTCCACTGCCTGACAGCCGCCGGCCGGTGAGACAAGGCCCTCACTTGAGCCGTAGCGCCCTGCGCACGTCCGCCCAGCGGACCAGCTTGAAGTTCTGCGCGGCCGGCGCGTTGTCGCCATCCTGCGCCAGCATCAGCCCGCCCTCGAGCCCGGGCCCGAAGCCCGCGGTCGAAACCTCGATCCCGTCGGTCTCGCTGGTCGCGCCGAACTTGCCCGCAGCGATCCGGAAGCGCCCGGCATAGGCCATGTCCCGCAGGCGCCACAGTGCGTAGGCGTTGTCGCCCTGGCTCGACACGACCAGATAGCCGCCCCGCGCGCCTTCCGCCGCGATCGCCACGCCCTCGACATCGGCCACCAGATGCCTGCCGTCGGCCACGATTACCTTCTCGCCGGCAACCGGGTCCTTGCCGTTCGCGCCGAAGCGCCACACGCCGGCATCCTCCTCGCCCACGAACAGCTGGCCGGTGCGGTCGTCCGCCACGCAGCCCTCGGACTGGGTGGCGAGCTTCATCGTCCGCACCCGGTCAGCCTTGATCGCCCCGCCTTCGCGCAGCACTTCCATCTGCACGATGGTGCCCGCCTTGTGCACGACGAAGGCATAGAGCCTGCCCCCGCGCGGGGCGTACATGCACAGGCCGTATGCCTCGCCCGCCCCGGCATCGAAGCGGCCGATCTCGCGCAGCGTCGCCGCCTTGGTGTCCAGCGCATAGAGCGCCAGCTTGGCCGCCGTCTTGTCGTTGCGGTCGCTCGCCGCGACGATCACCTGCCCGCCCCATACGCGCAGGTCGACATTGTTCACGCGGCCCGCCGGCAGCGTCGAGCGCAGCTTGCCCGACAGGTCATAGACGTTGAGCCCGGCCTTCTTGTCGGTCGCGACGATCAGGCTGTGGCGGGGATCACGCGGGTTGCGCCAGATCGCGGGATCGTCCGCCGCATCCTCCAGGCTTGCCACGGCCGCCGTCTCGCCGATCGCCTTCACCTCGGCCGTAGGCACCTCCTGCACGGCGGCAGCGGCGGGTACGGCCTGGAGCAGCATCATCGTGGCAAGCAGCATCGGGTTCCCCTTGGTTACGAAGCCGGGCTCTATAAACGCAGTGCGACGTATCGATGACAATTCGGCGACGCCTTTCGCGGCGCCCGATGACAAAATATCGCGGGTCCGGCGGGCACCCTCCGCCTCGGTTCGTCGCAGGTCTCGCCCGAACCACCCGCTCCGGCACGGGCCTTGCCGGGGGCGTTCATCTGGCGGACAGCTTCCTCCGAACACGCAAGGCAAGCCGGCGGGGGCAGTTTTGAAGGAGGTTGCCTCAATGCGTATCATTTCCAAAAGGTCGGGGGTTCGCTTCCTGGCTGCCATGCTGGCCGTGTCTGCGTCGGGCGGCGCCTATGCGCAGGATCAGCAGAGCACGCCCGATCCCAATATCGTCGTGAACGGTCCGGCGCCCGCGGACCTTACCGAAGGCCCCGAGATCAAGGGCGTGATCACCGCGCGTCACGGCGACCGGATGAAGGTCGCGACCGCCGACGGCACCACGATCATCGCCCTCACCGATACGACGCGGATCAAGAGCGGTGGCGGCTTCCTCGGTGGCGGCCAGAAGCTTGCCGCGGATTCGCTGCTCAACGGCCTGCCGGTCACCATCAAGACGCTGCAGCCGCGGGGCGCCCAGGCGGGCGGCGAGCTCTATGCAAGCCAGATCAATCTGCGGAAGAATGACCTGCGGACCGCGACGATGATCCAGAGCGGCACGTCGCAGCGCTTCGAGGAGCAGGCCGCGGCCACCGAGGCACTGCGCGGGCGCATGGCCGATATCGACAAGTACAACGTCAAGAGCACGACCAACGTGCACTTCGATATCGGCAGGGCCGATATCTCGGCGCAGGACAAGTCACAGCTCTGCACCGCGGCGAACGAGGCCCAGCAGACCGAGAACGCGCTGATGCTGGTGGTCGGCTATACCGACTCGACCGGCAGCGACGATCTCAACCAGGAGCTCAGCGAGAAGCGCGCGGCGCGGGTTATCAACTATCTGCAGCAGGTCTGCGGGTGGAAACCGTATCGCATGCTAACCCCCACCGGCATGGCCAAGGCCGATCCGCTGGCGAGCAACGACACGCCGGAGGGCAAGGCGCAGAACCGCCGCGTCGCGGTGAACATCCTGGTCAGCAAGAGCGTCGACGGCCTGTAAGCCACGCGGGGCGTGCCTCGCACGCCCCGATCCGCGCCAGTCTGTCCGGCGTAATCGGGTCGGGAGCGGTCCAGCCGCTCCCGGCCTCTATTCCTCGCCCATCCGCAGCGCGGCGATAAAGGCTTCCTGCGGGATCTGCACCGAGCCGTACTCGCGCATCTTCGCCTTGCCCTTCTTCTGCTTCTCCAGAAGCTTGCGCTTGCGCGTCGCGTCGCCGCCATAGCATTTGGCGGTCACGTCCTTGCGCATCGCGCTGATCGTCTCGCGAGCGATCACCTTGCCGCCGATTGCCGCCTGGATCGGGATCTTGAACAGATGCCTCGGGATGAGTTCCTTGAGCCGCTCCACCATGCCGCGGCCGCGCACCTCGGCGGTCGACCGGTGGACGATCATGCTCAACGCATCGACCGGCTCTTCGTTGACCAGGATGCCCATCTTGACCAGATCGCCCTCGCGATAGCCGATCTGCTCATAGTCGAAGCTGGCATAGCCCTTCGACAGCGACTTCAGCCGGTCGTAGAAATCGAACACGACTTCGTTGAGCGGCAGCTCATAGGTCGCCTGCGCACGGCCGCCGACATAGGTCAGGTTCTTCTGGATGCCACGCCGGTCCTGGCACAGCTTCAGCACCGAGCCGAGATACTCGTCCGGCACATAGATCACGGCCTGGATCCAGGGTTCCGCGATGCTCTCGATCTTGTTCGGATCCGGCATGTCGGCCGGATTGTGCAGCTCGATATGCCCGCCGCCATGCGTCAGCTCGATCTGATAGACCACCGACGGCGCGGTGGTGATCAGGTCGAGATCATATTCGCGCATCAGCCGCTCCTGGATGATCTCCAGGTGCAGCAGGCCCAGGAAGCCGCAGCGGAAGCCGAAGCCCAGCGCCGCGGACGTCTCCATCTCGAACGAGAAGCTCGCGTCGTTGAGGCGCAGCTTCGAGATGCTTTCGCGCAGCTTCTCGAAGTCGTTGGCATCGACCGGGAACAGGCCGCAGAACACCACCGACTGGACTTCCTTGAAGCCCGGCAGCGGCTCGGCGGCGGGCCGCTTGGCGTCGGTCAGCGTATCGCCGACGCGGGCCTGGGCGACTTCCTTGATCTGTGCGGTGATGAAGCCGATCTCGCCCGGCCCCAGGTCGGGCAGCTGCTCGATCTTGGGCGTGAACGCGCCGACGCGGTCGACCAGATGGGTCGTCCCGGCCGCCATGAACTTGATCTGCTGGCCCTTCTTGATCGTGCCGTCGATCACGCGGACCAGAATCACGACGCCGAGATAGGGGTCGTACCAGCTGTCGACCAGCATCGCCTTGAGCGGCGCGTCGGCATCGCCCTTGGGCGCTGGGATACGCTCGACGACGGCGTCGAGGATCTCCTCGATGCCGATGCCCGACTTGGCGCTGGCGAGCACCGCGTTCGATGCGTCGATGCCGATGATCTCCTCGATCTCGTTCTTCACCTTCTCGGGCTCGGCCGAGGGGAGATCGATCTTGTTGATGACCGGGATGATCTCGTGGTCGTGCTCGATCGACTGGTAGACGTTCGCCAGCGTCTGGGCTTCCACGCCCTGCGCCGCGTCCACCACCAGCAGCGCGCCTTCGCAGGCGGCGAGGCTGCGGCTCACCTCATAGGCGAAGTCGACATGGCCCGGCGTGTCCATCAGGTTGAGGATATGGCCCTTCCACTCCAGGCGCACGGTCTGCGCCTTGATGGTGATGCCGCGCTCCTTCTCGATGTCCATGTTGTCGAGGACCTGGGCGGACATCTCGCGGTCGGAGAGCCCCCCGGTGCGCTGGATCAGCCGATCGGCCAGGGTCGACTTGCCATGGTCGATATGCGCGATGATCGAAAAGTTGCGGATCTTGGAAAGTTCGGTTGCCATGATCCGCGCGCGTTAGCAGGCGCGGGGCAGCGCAGGAAGTCCCCGCATCGTGCCCAAAAGGAACGGGCCCGGCGGAGCTTGAACTCCACCGGGCCCGACCTTGTCTACAGGCTTATCGCTTAGCGGGTGCGGCCCGTCAGCGAGATGCCGATGACGCGCGGCTCATTGAGCACGGCGGCCATGTAGTTCTCGATCACGCCCTTGAGGTTCTTCTCGTTCGTGATGTTGCGGGCGAAGGCCGCGATTTCCCAGGTGCCGTTGCCGCCGGTGTACCCGATCTTCAGGCCGCCCTCGAAATTGCCCTTCGAGTAGAACTCGTCGGTCTTGTAGAGGACGTAGTTGGTGTAGCCCTGGATGTTCCAGTCGGTCGAGATGAACGCCTTGCCGCTGTCGCTGACCGGGATGTCATAGCGCGCGACGGCGCTCAGGTTGTATTCCGGCGCGTTCGGCAGCGGGTTGCCGTCGATCTGGGCGAAATAGGCCGGGGCACCGAACACGGTGCGGGTCACGATCGGATCGTTGACCGTGCAGACGAGCACGCCGTTGAGCGCGCAGGCCTGGGCATAGACACGCTTGTCCTTGATCTCGCTGTGGAGCCAGCTGGCGCCGAAGGAGAGCGCAAGGTTGCGCACCGGACGCACATTCAGCTCGGCTTCGATGCCATAGGCCTCGGCCTTGTCGGCGTTGAACAGGACGCCGTTGCCGTTCGAATCATTGCCGTTCAGCTGGATGTCGTCGACCGTGTAGTAGAAGCCGGTCAGGTTGAAGCGGACCTTGTTGTCGAACAGGCTCGACTTGAGGCCGGCCTCGTACGACAGGATCGTCTCCGAGTTCGCGGTGGTGAAGTCCGAGTTGAACACCGCCGAGCGGCCCTGGATGGTCGGGCCGCGGAAGCCGCGGGCGACACGGGCGTAGAGGCTCAGATCGTCGGTCGCCTCATAGAGCGCGCTCACGTCCCAGCTGGGCTGGGTGTCCGACATGCGGACGTGACGGCGGCCGGTATAAGTCGAGGCGCCGGCGACCGTGTCGGCGGTCTTGAGCAGGTCGGTGGTCTTGGTGTCCTCGGTCACGCGCACGCCGGCGGTGAGGCGGAACTTCGGGGTGAGCTGGTAGCTCGCCTGGCCAAACAGCGCCCAGCTGGTGTTGACGTCGTGCAGGCGCACCCAGTTGTTCGGGTTGCGGGCCGAGGTCGTCAGGAACCAGGCGCGCTGGTAGAACTCGGTGATGTCGCGGCTGTCGAAGTACATGCCGCCAACCTGCCACTTGAACGGGCCGTCGCCGTTGCTGGCAAGGCGGACTTCCTGGGTCCACTGGTCGAGATCGGCCAGACGGCCCATCGACTGGCCGAAGCCGTTGGGCAGGCCACCGACCGGATAGTCGGCCGCAGCGCCGCCATCGGTGTCGCCGCGGCTATAGCCCGACGAGGTCTCGTACGCGGTGATCGAGGTCAGCGTGACCGGGCCGAAGTCGAAGCTGTTGTTCCACGACATGCCGTAGGTGTCATAGTCCTGCGGATTGTCCATCGCCTCGTCATAGCGGACCGTGGTGCGCGAGACGTTGCTGACGTCGTTCGAGCCCTTCTTCAGCGCCTGGCGCAGGAACAGGGTCGAGGTGCCGTTATAGTTGCGTGCATGCGCCGAGAAGAGCGAGGTCCAGTCCTCGGTCGGCTTGACCAGCAGCTGGATGCGCGCGTCGCGCTCGTCGAAGCCGCCCATCGCGTTCTTGCGCGGGGTCTTGGTGCCATCGGCGCTCGTGCCGTTGAAGGCGTTGTCGACATAGTCGTCGCGGTGCTGGAACAGGCCCGAGACGCGGATCGCGACATTGTCGGCCAGCGGGCCGCCGATGCCGGCGTCGAGGCTGATGCTGTTGTAGCTGCCATAGCTCAGCGTGCCGCGCGCATCGAGGCCGTCGAGCGTCGGGCGGACGGTGTCGAACTTGACGATGCCGGCGGTGGTGTTGCGGCCGAACAGCGAGCCCTGCGGACCGCGCAGCACTTCGACGTGATCGAGATCATAGACCGGGTTCGACTTGAGCACGACATGCTCGAGGACCACGTCGTCCTGGATGATCGACACGGGCTGCGAGGCGCCGAGGTAGAAGTCGATATTGCCCAAGCCGCGGATGTAGAAGCGCGGGAAGATGCGGCCGGTGGTCGTCTCGGCGTAGAAGCTCGGCACCTTGCCCGAGAGCGAGAGCAGCGTGTCGTCGCCCGAGGCGGTGAAGTCACGTGCGTCCTGGCCACCGATCACCGCAACCGAGACCGGGGTGTTCTGCAGCGTTTCCGGGCGGCGCTCGGCGGTGACGACGATCTCGGTCTCCGCGCCGTCATCGGCGGCGGGAGCGGTGCTGTCCTGTGCCTGCGCGGTGCCGCCGATCGCGAGCGCGCTGAACGCGGCGCCCAGGAAAAGGGCAGTCTTGGTGATGCCGATCTTCATGAGGTTGTTCCCTGAAATGCGCCCAACGCGCGACTTCGGCCACGACTCCGCCCCGCGGAATCGCGCCGTCGGCACGCCGGACATTCTTGTTATCGGGGAGCTTTGCTGCCCCCTGCGGAGGGGCGGTTAGGACTCGATTGTGTACGAACTGTGACAACGAACATTAAATTTTTGCAATGCAGCATGCCCGCCACGCAATCGCGCGAAGCCACAGATGTCAGTCCGCCTGGACGGCCTCGATTGCGGCGATGGCGTTGGTGTAGCGCTCCTCGCCCTGCCCCGATACCAACGCCCAGCGCACCCCGCGGCGCTTCAGTTCGGCCTTGCTGAGGTCGAAGAACCGCTGCCGCAGCTCGGGCGTGCCGAACATCCGCGTGCCGTCCGCCCGCCAGGCCATGTCGATGTCGAACAGCAGGTAGAAATCGGCATAGCCCTGCCACTCGTCGAACCAGGGATCGCGGTCGCCGAACAGCATGTCGGCCCAGACCGCCGTCATCAGCGGATCGGTGTCGAGGACCAGCGGCTTGAGCCCGGCGGCGACCATCGTCCGCGTGCCGGCATCATGGGTCTTGGCGATCTCCAGCAGGTCGCGCATCGTGAAGTCGATGCCCCGCGCCTCGGCATATTCGCGGCCATATTCGTCCACTACCTCGCCACCGAGATACTCGGCGATGCGCGGCGCGAGGGTGGACTTGCCCGTGCTTTCGGGACCGTGGAGACAGATGGTGCGCAGCTTCATTACGTCCTCGCTAGCACGCGGAAATGGCAAAAGCGTTTAAAGCGCTACCCATTTCGGCGGAGATCGCCGCCAGCGCATTCTCGGATCGCGCCTCACCGATGCCGCTCACCAACACCCAGCGCACCCCGCGGCGATCGAGCTCGGCCCGGCACAACTCGAAGAAGCGCCGCCGATCCGCTTCCTCGCCGAAGAAGCGGGTGCCGTCCTGGATCCAGGGCAGATCGATATCGAGCAACAGATAGAGATCGGCGGCACCTTGCCATGCGTCGAACCAGGGATCGCGCCTGCCGAACAGCATCTCCGCCCAGACGGCGGTCATCAGCGGATCGGTATCGAGGACCAGCCGGCGATTGCACTGGCGCAGCGCCGCCCGAGTCATCGCGTCATGCGTGGCGGCGATGGCGAGCAGGTCGTCCATGGCGAGATCGGTGCCGCGCCAATCACACCAGGTGCGCCCGAATTCGGGGACGTGCTGCGTGCCGAAATGCCGGGCCAGGTGGGCGGCGAGCTGCGACTTGCCAGTGCTCTCCGGCCCGTGCAGGCAGATGGTCTGGGCATAGTGAGGCTTCACCGGCGCGGGCAGATGGTGCCACTGCCCCCAGGGATCGGCGCGGATCGCGCTGGCCGAGACCGGCACCGCCTTGCGCCCCGGATCGACCGGATGGAAGCGCGCGCCGACCTCCGCCGCCAGCCTTTGCCCATAATCCTCCGACGCGAAGACCAAGTCGATCGGCTCGGGATGCGCGGACCGGACGATGCCGCGCCAGATCGGCCAGAAATCGGGATGTTCCTCGGGCGCCTGCGGCACCACCGCATCATGGCCGATCACGCGGGCGCGGGGGAACAGCTCGCGCATCCACTGCAGGCGCAGGGGCCCGGGAACCGGATCGTCGGGCAGCCAGCAAACCAGGATAGTCAGTTCGTCGACCAAGGCCGCCGCTGTCTCACAGAGCAGCACATGGCCATTATGGGGCGGCATGAACTTGCCGAGCAGGAACCCGCGGGTCATGCGGCGGCGAGCGCATGGCGGCGAACCCGCGCCCAGTCGATCGCCCCCCAGCTCGCCAGTACCAGGAACACCAGATAGAGCCCGGCGGTAAGGCCGAGCCCCTTCACCGCATAAAGCGGGATGGCGACGAGATCGGTTGCGATCCATAACCACCAGCTCTCCAGCTTGCGGCGCGACTGCAGGATCTGCGCGGCGACGCTGAGCATGGCGACGGCCGCATCCCACCAGGGCAGCGAAGCATCGGTATAATGGTGCATCAGCCAGCCCCAGCCGGCGGTGGCCAGGACGATCCCGGCCAGCCAGGCCAGGCGCGCCCGGTTGCCCAGCAGCTCGACCCGGATCTCGCCCGCATCGGCGCGGGCGCGGCTCCACGCCCACCAGCCATAGAGCTGCACGACGAAGAAAAAGACCTGCAGCAGCGCGTCGCTGTAGAGCCGCGCGTCGTAGAAGATCAGCGCGTAGAGCGCGACCATCGCGATCCCGAACGGATAATTCCACATGCTGCGAAGCACGACGAGAGTGACATTGGCGATGCCGAGGGCGACGGCGACGATCTCTATCGGGCTCACGGTTACGGCCTAGCAACAACCGGCAGCCCCCGTCGAGAGGCTTGCCCTCCCCCCGCTTGCCGCTACGGTAATGGCCTAGGATCGCGGGAGGAGAGGCCCATGCGTCATGTCGCGGTGATCGGTTCGGGTCCGGCGGGATATTATACCGCCGAAGCGTGCCAGAAGGTTTTCGGCGATCAGGTTCGGGTCGACATCATCGACCGGCTGCCGGTGCCCTTCGGGCTGATCCGCACCGGCGTCGCGCCCGACCACCAGTCGATCAAGGGTGTCTCGCGCCGCTACGAGGCGGTGGCGCTGACCGACAATGTCCGCTTCGTCGGCAATGTCACGCTGGGCAAGGACGTGTCGATCGACGAGCTGCGCGAGCTGTACGACGCGGTCGTCCTCGCCACTGGTGCGCCGCATGATCGCAAGCTGGAGATCCCAGGCGCCGAGCTGCCCGGCGTGGTCGGCTCGGCGGCGTTCGTCGGCTGGTACAATGGCCATCCCGACTATGCGAACCTCAACCCGCCGCTCGACGGGCCGGCGGTGGTGATCGGCAACGGCAATGTCGCGCTCGACGTGGCGCGGGTGCTCGCCAAGGCCGAGGACGAGCTCGAGGCATCCGACGTCGTCGCCCATGCCCTCGATTCGCTGCATGGCTCCAAGGTCCACAGCATCACCCTGCTCGGCCGCCGCGGGCCGCACCAGATCGCGATGACCCCCAAGGAACTGGGCGAGCTGGGCGAGCTGGGCCATGCGACTCCGGTGGTCGATCCGCATGACTTCCCGCCGGTGGAGGACGATGCCGTGCTCGATCCCGGCCAGCGCAAGTCGATCGGCCATCTGCGCCGCTATGCCCAGGGAATGCCCGACAAGCCGATCCGCATCGTGTTCGACTTCTTCGCCATGCCCGTGGCGATCGAGGGTGACGGCAAGGTCGAGCGGGTGATCGTCGAGCGCACCGCCCTGGGCTTCGACGGCAGCGCACACGGCACGGGCGAGACCTATGCGGTGCCGGCCAGCCTGGTGGTGAGCTGCATCGGCTATCGCACGCCGCCGATCGAGGGCGTGCCCTATGACGACAAGGCGGGCCGATTCGCCAATCTCGACGGGCGGGTGCTGCCCGGCCTCTATGCGGTCGGCTGGGCGCGGCGCGGGCCGACGGGGACGATCGGCACCAACCGGCCCGACGGATTCGCCATTGCCGAGAAGATCGCCGAGGACATTGGCGAGGGCGCCGGCAAGCCCGGGCGGCCGGGGCTCGACGCGCTGCTGGGAGAGCGGGGAGTCGATCCCGTCACCTTCCGCGAATGGCAGAAGATCGACGCCGCGGAGATCGCCGCGGCCCGCATCGGGGCGCCCCGCGAGAAGTTCGTTTCGGTCGATGCGATGCTGGGGGCTACGAAAAGCTGATTCAGTGGCTTGCGTGACTCAAATAGCGTGGTTATAGGCGCCCCCTCGCAGTCGGGGTTCGCCCCGGAGGCGCCGGTCGGGGAATAGCTCAGCCTGGTAGAGCACTGTCTTCGGGAGGCAGGGGCCGGAGGTTCGAATCCTCTTTCCCCGACCAATTTATTCCCGCTTATTTCAACACTTTAGGTAAAGTGACCGCCAGGGGTCACAGGGCACTTGGGTGCCCGCCTGAGTGCTGCTAGGCGCCCCATCATGCTTTCCTTCCGCGACATCACCATCCGGCTTGGCGGCCGTGCGATCATCGAGAGCGCCTCGGCGGCGATCCCGCCCCGCGCCCGCGTCGGCTTCATCGGGCGCAACGGCGCCGGCAAATCGACCCTGATGAAGGCGATCGCCGGGATGATCGAGCCCGACACCGGCTCGATCGACATCCCGCGTAACGCCCGTTTCGGCTATCTCCGCCAGGACGCGCCGGGCGGCCAGACCAGCGCCTTCGACACGGTGCTGGAGGCCGATGTCGAGCGCGCCGCTTTGCTCACCGAGGCGGAGACGCAGACCGATCCCGACCGGCTGGGCGAGATCTATGAGCGGCTCGACCAGATCGACGCGTACGAGGCCCCTTCCCGCGCCGGCCGCATCCTGAAGGGCCTGGGCTTCGACGAGGCGATGCAGGCGCGGCCGATGGACAGCTTCTCGGGCGGCTGGCGGATGCGCGTGGCGCTGGCGAGCCTGCTGTTCCTCAACCCCGACATCCTGCTGCTCGACGAGCCTTCGAACCACCTCGACCTGGAAGCCGTCATGTGGCTCGAGGGGTTCCTGCGCGCCTATCGCGGCACGATCCTGCTGATCAGCCACGAACGCGACCTGCTCAACAATGTGGCGGACCATATCCTCCACCTCGATCGCGGCCAGACTACGCTCTATCCGGGCGGTTACGACGCGTTCGAGCGGCAGCGGGCCGAGCGGCTCGCCCAGCAGGCGGCGGCGCGCGAGAAGCAGGTGGCCGAGCGCGAGAAGCTGCGGGCGTTCGTCGATCGCTGGCGGGCCAAGGCGAGCAAGGCGAAGCAGGCGCAGAGCCGCGTCAAGGCGCTGGAGCGGATGCAGCCGATCGCGGCGGTGGCCGAGGATCCGAGCATGCGCTTCGACTTCCCCAATCCGCAGGGCCTGCGTCCGCCGCTGCTGACGCTCGACAAGGCGGCGGTCGGCTATGAGGCCGGCAAGCCGATCCTCTCGCGCCTGGGCCTGCGCCTCGATCCCGACGACCGGATCGCGCTGCTCGGCCGCAACGGCAACGGCAAGACCACGCTCGCCCGGATGATCGCCGGCGAGCTGCCGGTTATGGAAGGCGAAATGACCACCGCCACCAAGCTGACGGTCGGCTATTTCACCCAGTATCAGGTCGAGGAACTCGATCCGACCGCCACCGCCGTCGAGACGATGGGCCGGGTGATGAAGGGCGCGACGCCGGTGCAGGTGCGCAGCCAGCTGGGCCGCTTCGGCTTTTCGGGCGACAAGGCGATCACCGCGGTCGGCAAGCTTTCGGGCGGCGAGCGCGCGCGGCTGGCGCTGGCGCTGGTGACCCATAATGCGCCGCACCTGCTAATCCTCGACGAGCCGACCAACCACCTCGACGTCGATACCCGTGAGGCGCTGGTCCAGGCGCTGGCCGAGTTCAAGGGCGCGGTGGTCCTGGTCAGCCACGACCGGCACATGCTCGAGCTGGTCGCCGACCGGCTGTTCCTGGTCGATGGCGGCACCGCCCGCGAGTTCGACGGGACGATCGAGGAATATGCCGCCTTCGTCGTCTCGGGGAAGGAGCCGACGCCTTCGGCCGCTGCAGTCGCCGCCCCTGCCCCGCCGGTCGACAAGAAGGAGGAGCGCCGCGCCGCCGCCCAGGCGCGCGAGGCCTCGGCCGGGCTGCGCAAGGCGGTGAAGGACGCCGAGGGGGAGATCGCCAAGGCGCAGCGGGCGCTGGCCGAGGTCGATGGCGCGCTGGCGGGGATTGCCTCGCCTGCGCTGAAGAACCTCTCGATGGGCGAGCTGATGAAGCGGCGCGGCGAGGTCGAGGCGCGGCTGGAGGCGGCCGAGGCGGTCTGGCTCCAGGCCAGCGAGGCACTGGAAGCAGCGGGCTGACGCGGACGCTTCGGACGCGGAAGTTGGCGTGGTTTACGCGGAACGCCCTCCTGGAGGGGCGTTCCGCGATACGCTGTGGGAGAGCGGACGGACGCACGCGCGGACGCTTCTGCGCGCGGATGTTGGCACATGTGCGCTGGTTTGACGGTTCAAAGAGCGGCCTTGCGGCGATCTTTGGAACATTACAGGAACATTTGGGTGTAGGAAAGCTCCACCTCCGTCATCCCGACGAAAGTCGGGATCTCGTGCGGCTCCTTTCCCGCGCCTTCGCCTGAGATCCCGGCTTTCGCCGGGATGACGGCTTGAGGCGCGGGATAACGGTTATTTGGCGGCCACCCACTTATCATACGTCGCCAGTGCCTTGGCGGGGCCGGCATTGTACCAGCTATAGCCGTTGCGGCGCTCCAGGCTGAGTTCGTTGACGTCGGTGCGGATCGAGCGGTCGCGGTCGCCGAAGATGGGCTTGCCCGTCTTGATGTCGTAATAGCGCGACCAGATCGGGCCGGCGCCGGGCTTGTCGACCAGCTTGCGGCCGTCCGGCCCCTTCTCGAAGGCGACGCCGTGCACGGCATGTGCCCTGAGCCAGGCCACGCCGTCCGCCACCGCCGCATCGACCGAGGGCGAATGGCCCGCCTGCTTCATCAGGAAGATCAGCAGGTCGGCGCTCTCATCCGAGGACAGAGCGGCCGGTTCGAAGTTGCGGGCGCCCGCCGGGGCTAGCGTGAGCGCGTCGTGCTGCTGGCCCCAGATGGTGCGCTTGCCGTCGACGACGACCTGGGTCTTGAGGATCAGCTGGATCGCGCGGTTGCAGGCAATTTTCGCCTCCGCAGCGAGCGCTTCGGGCACGAAGCCATAGTCGCCCTGGCGGCGGGCGACCTCGGCGAGGACGGTGACGACCGAGGAGAGCGCATCGTCGTTGAAGGTGAGCGCATCGTGATAGCCGCCCTGGAGCGGGTAGATCTGCGGCCAGCCGCCGTTCGGAAACTGCGCATTCAGAAGGTAGCGGATGCCCTTGAGGAAGCTCTCGCGATACGCATTGCCCTCGGCACCCGGCGCCGCGGCCTGGGCACGGGCGAGGAAGCGCAGCTCGGCGGTGGTGGCGTTGTTGTCGATCGTGCCGACATAGCTCCAATTCTCGTCCGCCATGTCCGTCTTGGCATAAGCGGGGAGCTTCTCGACCGGGACATAATGCTCGCCGCGCGCGCGTACGGGACCGGTACGGTCCACATTCTTGCCCCAGCCGCCGGCGGGGGTCTGGAAGCTGACGATATTGTCGGCGACATGGCGCGCCTCGGCGCCGGCATACCAGGCCGCGGGCTTGTTGTCGGGCATGCCGCTGCCGCCCGAAGGGCCGGTGGGCGGCGCGGCGGGCGTGGGCAGGGTGCCGTCGGCCCGCTCGGCGGCAAGCGCGGCCTTGTCGGCCTCCATCAGCCTGACCGACTTGTCGAGATAGACGTTCCAGGCGCGCTGCTGGCCGATGGGAAGCGTGGAAATCCGGGCGTGCGTGATCGGCTCGGCGGGGGTCATCTGGCCGATCACTTCGACCGCCGCATATGCCACCGGTGTCATCGCTATTGCTGCGAGCAGAACGATCTTTGCGATACGAATCATGTCCCCTCCCGATTTTGGTATTGCGGGGAGGATAGCGCGGTGGGGATTTGGGTAAATACCCCTTCAAATTCCTCCCCGAGCTCGTCTCGGGGAGGGGGACCGCCGGCCGCAGGCCGGTGGTGGAGGGGCAAAGTGGGGCGCCGTCTTCGCGGCGGCCCCTCCACCACCCGCTTCGCGGGCGGTCCCCCTCCCCCAGCGAGCTGGGGGAGGAATTTACACGAAAAACGGGCGGGGAGTTGCCTCCCCGCCCGTCTCATGCCCTGGGCTGACGCGCCTACTCGTAGCGCAGGGCATGAACCGGATTGGTGCGCGCGACGCGGAAGGCGTGGGCGCCGATGGTGAGGACCGCGATCGCCAGCGCGAGCAGGCTCGCGGCGATGAACGGCACCGGGGTGAGCGCGATGCGCGCGTCATAGGCGTTGAGGAACTCGCGCATCAGCCACCAGGCGACCGGCCAGGCGATGATGTTGGCGAGCACCACCGGGCGGGTGAACTGCCAGACCAGCAGCCGGGCTATGTCGATCGTGCGGGCGCCCAGCACCTTGCGGATGCCGATCTCCTTGGTCCGCCGCTCCGCCGTGAAGGCAGCGAGGCCGAACAGGCCGAGGCAGCCGATCACCACCGCGAGCACCGCGAACATGCCGAACATCTGCGCCCGCGCGTCGAGCCGCTCATAGGCCTTGGCGATCACCTCGTCGGCGAGGATCGCGTCGAACGGCACGTCGGGCGCGTGGCGGCGCCAGACCCGCTCGATCCCCTCGCGCACCGGGCGCGGATCGCCGTGGAAGCGGGCGACCAGCCAGTTCACGTTGTGCTTGTCGAGCAGGAACATCGTCGGCTCGATCGCGGTGCGGACGGTGCGGAAGCGCGCATCGGCGACGACGCCGATGATGGTGAGGTTCATCATCCCCCCATATTCCTCCTTCACGCCGTAGCGGATCGTCTTGCCGATCGCCTCCTGCGCGGTCTTGAAGCCGAGGCGCTTCACGCCCGCTGCGTTCAGCACGACATGGGCGCCGCGCGCGACCATGGCCCGCTCCGCCGCCGGATCCTCGGGGCGTGGGGTGGTCATGTCGTCGGCGGCGCGCTCGTCGAACACCCGGCCGGCCATGGTGCGGATGCCCATGGTGGGGAAGAAGCCGGCATCGACCGAGTAGATGCCCAGGTCCACCGGATCGGCCCGGCCGGGCACCACCACCGAGGTGGTCGAGGTCTGGCCGGTGATGACGCCGATCATCGTGCGGCCGGCGGATTCGACGCCCGGCACCTTGGCGATCTCGCGGGTCAGCGCATCGGCCTGGGGCTCGAGCGTCTTCGAGCCGATGCCCTGGAGCTGGAGCAGCCCGGCGCGCTTGTATCCCGGATCGACCGTGCGGGCGTAGATGTTCTGCGACCAGACCACCGCGGTGCAGATGATCAGCCCGATCGACACCGCGAACTGGATGACGACGAGCGCGCTGCGCAAATGCCCCGAGCCTTCGGCATCCGCCGCCGACTTGTTCGCCTTGAGCACGCGGGCCGGCTGGAAGCGCGACAGGTAGAAGGCGGGATAGAGGCCGCCCGCCGCGCCGACGAGCAGCACCAGCGCGATCATCGGCAGGAACAGCCCGTCATGCCCGAAATAACGGAGCTGCAGATCGGCATCGAGGAAGTTGCCGAACCAGGGCAGCACGATCTCGACCACCGCAAGCGCGAGGAGCATCGCGATCGTGGCGAGCAGCACCGATTCCCCCAGGAACTGAGTCATCAGCTGGCGGCGGGTGGCGCCGAGCACCTTGCGCAGCGCCACTTCGCGGGCACGCTGGCTGGCGCGGGCGGTGGCGAGGTTGGTGAAGTTGATGCAGGCCATGGCGAGGATCAGCAGCGCGATCACCGCGAAGGTGGTGATCGTCTGCACGTCGTTGCCCGGCGTCATCCCCGTGTTGCTGGCGATGCCGAGATGGATATCGGGCGCGGCGACCAGCTTGAAGGTACGCTCGTCGCCCGCATTGTAGCGGTTGCCGTTGAAATTCTCGTCGGGGATGTTGCGCTTTTCCCAGGCCGGCATCTGGGAATTGATCGTCTTCACGTCGACGCCGGGGCGCAGCTTCACATAGACATAGCCCGAGGTCCAACCCCAGCTGGTGAGATAGCCGTCGTCCCCCGGGAACAGGCTGGGGAAGTCGGCGCGGGCGAGCATGCGCGCAGTCATGTGCGAGTTCTTCGGCAGGTCCTTGAACACGCCGGTGATGCGGTAATCGGCCTTCTTCCCCGCGACGAGCAGCGTCAGGGTGCGCCCGACCACGCTGGTGGTGCCGAACAGCCGGGTCGCCTCGGCCTCGCTCAGCGCGACCGTGCCGGGGGCGGAGAGCGCCTTGTTGTCGCCCTGCACCATCGGCAGCGCGATCGTGTCGAGAAAGGCGCTGTCGACCAGCCGGCCATCCTCGACCTCGGTGGCCTGGCCGTCCTTGAGCAGGGTGATGCGCGGGCCGCCGGTATAGGTGGCGCTCTCGATCTGCGGGAAGTCCTTGAGCAGGGCCGCCTTGGTCACATAGGGCGCGCCCTGATTGTCGTACTTATCGCCGTTGGTCTTGCTCTGATAATAGACCTGGAGCTGATAGGTGCGGTCGCTGTCCGGCAGCCAGCGGTCGTAGCTGCGCTCATACTGGACGTAGAGCAGGATCAGCAAGCAGGCCGCGAGGCCGATCGCCAGGCCGAACAGGTTGATGAAGGCATAGGTGCGGTTCTTCGCGAGCGCGCGCAGGCCGACCGTGAGATAGTTGCGCCACATGGGCTTCTTCCTTCTCGTTCTCCCTCTCCCGGCTGGCGGGAAGAGGATCGGGGAGAGGGGCGCTAGGGATCACTCCCCCTCTCCCCTGCCCTCTCCCCCGAGGGGGAGAGGACGTTGCATCATGCCGCGCGGCGGCGTTCCTGGAGGACGCGGCCGTCGAGCATCGAGACGATGCGGCCGGCGTAGTCGGCGTGCGCGGGCGAGTGGGTGACCATCACGATCGTCGAGCCCTCGGCGTTCAGGGTCTGCAGCATGTGCATCACCTCCTCGCCATGCTGGGTGTCGAGATTGCCGGTCGGCTCGTCCGCCAGGATCAGCTTCGGGCTGGCGACGAGCGCGCGGGCGACGGCGACGCGCTGCTGCTGGCCGCCCGAGAGCTGGCTCGGCCGGTGGCGGGCGCGGTGGGCGATGCCGGTGCGGTCCATCACCTCGTCGACGCGGCGCTTGCGCTCGGCGGCGGGGACATTGTGGTAGAGCAGCGCGAGTTCGACATTGTCACGGACCGACAGCTCGTCGACCAGGTTGAAGCTCTGGAAGATGAAGCCGATATTCTCCTTGCGGACATCGGCGAGCCTGCTCTCGCTGAGCCCGGCGACTTCCTGGCCGTTGAACATGTACGATCCCGAGGACGGGCTATCGAGCATGCCGATCATGTTGAGCAGGGTCGACTTGCCGCAGCCCGACGGGCCCATGATCGCGACGAACTCGCCCTGGGCGATTTCGAGGTCGATCGCGTCGAGCGCCGTCGTCTGCACCGTGTCGGTGCGGTAGACCTTGGAGAGTTCGCGCATGTGCAGCATCGGATTCCCTTTCTTTTCGGTCACTTGGTCAGGTCCAGGCGCGTCTTGTCGGTGAGGCCGGTATAGGGCGAGGTGATCACCTTCTCGCCGGGCTCGAGCCCTTCGAGCACCTCGACGAAATCGGTGTTGCGGCGGCCGAGGCGGACGTTGCGCTTCTCCGCGCTGCCGCCGCCGGGGGCGACGACGAATACCCAGGCGCCGCCGGTGTCGTTGTAGAAGGCGCCGTTCGGGATCAGCAGCGCGGGCGCCGGATCGCCGAGGGTGAGGCGCGCCTGCATGGTCTGGCCGCGCTGGAGCTGGGGCGGCTCGGTGCCGGCGAACTGCAGGTCGACCTGGAACTGGCCGTTCTGGACCTGCGGGTAGATCTTGGTGACCTTGGCGCCGTAGCGCTTGCCGCCCCAGTCGAGCGCCGCCTGCTGGCCGAGCTGGACGCGGCCGAGATAGAATTCGTCGACGCCGGCGATCAGCTTGTTGCGGCCCGGGCTGTCGATCTGGCCGACGCGCTCGCCGCGGCCGAGCGACTGGCCGACCTGGACCGAGAAGCCCGAGAGCTGGCCGGCGACCGGGGCGCGGAGCTGGAGCGCATCGAGATTGGCGCGGGCGATGGCGAGGCCCGACTGCATCGACTTGGCCGCCGCCTGCTGCTGCGAGAGCTGGCTGCCCTGAAGGCGCGCGTCGGTGCTCTGGCTGCGCCTGAGGGCGGCGAGGTTGCGCTGGCTCAGCTCGTAATCGGCCTCGGTGTCGGCGAACTGCTTGCCCGAGACGAAGCCGCGCCCGGCGAGCGGCTTCTCGCGCTCATATTGGCGTCGTGCCTTGTCATAGACGGTCTCGGCGGCGAGCACGGCGCGCTCGTTGGAGAGGCGGGTCTGGGCGAGCGCCAGCTCCTGGCTGCGCATGTTGTTGATCTGCTGCTCGACCTCGGTCTGGCGCGCGAGCGTCGAGAGCTGGAGCTCGGCGTTGGAGAGCAGGGCGATCGGCTGGCCGGCGGCGACGGTGGCGCCGTCCTCGACCAGCATCTTCTCGACCCGGCCACCCTCGACCGCGTCGATATAGACGGTGAGCAAGGGGGTGACCCGGGCACGCAGCGGCATGAAATCGTCGAACGTGCCCTTGGTGACGGTGGAGATGGTCAGCCGGTCCATGCCGACCGTCTGGCTGGCGCCCGAGGGGGCGAACCACCAGAAGCCGAACGCAGCGAGCAAGGCGGCGACCGCACCGAGCGCGATCTTCACGCGCAGCGACAGGCTGCGCTTCTCGACGACCTGGTCCATCCCGCTGCCCGAGACGGCCCCTGCCCCCCTGTCCTTCTGCATCCGTAGCACTGTCATGTCCCCTATCCCCGCAATTGCCGTGCCAGCCGCGCCTCCTCAGGCGATCCGGCATCGGCGGCGTGGCAAGTGTTCGATTTCGGACAGGAGCGTCCGGAATCGAACGCCACCCGTAACGATATGATGCCGAGCCGGAGCACGGCCTGACTGCCGGCGGCGTCCATCCGCAGGTCGAAACCGACAGGGCCGCGGGGCAGGCACAGGAGGAGAAGCGCCGCCGCGACGACCGCTCCCTTCCGAACCAGGCTCCCCCGAAGCTGCACGATTTCCTCCTCCGGCATGCGCGCCGTTCATCGGAGTGTCAGCATGAGCCGTGCCAATTGCGTCCACAGGGGGACCAGGGCTTGGCACGCAAATTGATTGTCCGGTTCCGCACAGTAGATGTACGGGAGTGGCCATCATGGGGGATCCGGAATTCGATTTCTGCGTCGTGATCGACGACGACGACGACATCCTGATGGCCTCGCGGCTGCTGCTGCGACGGCTGTTCAAGGATGTGGAAGCGGTGCGCAGCCCCGAGGAGGCGCTGCCGCTGATCCAGGCGCGCACGCCCGACGCGGTGCTGCTCGACGCCAATTTCGCGCGCGGGGCGACCAATGCGGCGGAGGGGCTGGCCTGGCTCGACAAGCTGCTCGGCATCGATCCCGAGATGGTGGTGGTGATGATCACCGCGCATGGCGGCGTGCAGGTCGCCGTGTCGGCGATGAAGCGCGGGGCGACCGACTTCGTCTCCAAGCCCTGGTCGAACGAGAAACTGCTCGCCACCGTGCGCACCGCCGCGTCGCTGCGGCGTTCCCGGAAAGCAGTGAGCGGTGGCGGCGCGGTCCCCGCCCCGGCGCAGCAGGCCGGCGCCTCGCCGCTGCTCGGCAGCTCGCCGGTGATGGCGCGGGTGCACTCGCTGATCAGCCGCGCGGCGCCGACCGATGCGAACGTGCTGGTGCTCGGCGAGAACGGCACCGGCAAGGAGCTGGTCGCGCGCGAGCTGCACCGGCAGTCGCTCAGGGCCAACCAGGTGATGCTGACCGTCGACTTGGGCGCGGTGAGCGAGGAGCTGATCGATTCGGAGCTGTTCGGCCATGTGAAGGGCGCCTTCACCGATGCGCGGACCGACCGGGTGGGGCGCATCCAGGCGGCGGACGGGGGAACCCTGTTCCTCGACGAGATCGGCAATCTGCCGCTCCGCCTCCAGCCCAAACTGCTCACCGTGCTCGAGCAGCGCCAGGTGACGCCGGTGGGCGCCAACAAGCCGGTGCCGGTCAACATCCGCGTGATCGCCGCGACCAACCTCCCACCCGAGAAGCTGCGCGACGAGAGCCACTTCCGCCAGGATCTGCTCTTCCGCCTCAACACGGTGGAGATCGACCTGCCCCCGCTGCGGTACCGCCGCGAGGACGTGCCGCAGCTGATCGAGCATTATCTGGAGCATTACGCCAAGCGCTATGGCCGGCCCGTGCCCGCCCTGAGCCCGGCGGCGCGGATGGCGCTGCTCGACCATGACTGGCCGGGCAATGTCCGCGCGCTGCGCCACGCCCTGGAGCGCGCGGTGATCCTGGCGCGCGACGCCGCGCTGGAGCCCGAGGATTTCGCGCTGGTCCAGGCGATGCCGCGGATCGTGCCCGCCGCCGCGGTGACGCCCCCGCCGGCCCGCCAGAGCGACGACCTCAATCTCGAGCGGGTCGAGCGCCGGCTGGTCGAGGAGGCGCTGAAGAAGCACGGCTACAATATCTCGCTGGCCGCCAGCGAGCTCGGTCTTTCGCGCGCCGCGCTCTATCGCCGGATGGAGAAGCATGGGCTTTGACCGGCGCTTCACGACCGGCCTGATCACCTGGGTGGTGGCGCTCGCGCTCGCGCTGGCGGCGACGGTGCTGGCCTTCTTCACGCCTGGGCTGGGCGCGGCGCGGATCGTCGCGCTGCTGCTCGTCGCCGGGGCGATCTGGGGGCTGTGGCAGCATGTCTCGCGCACCAATGCCGCCGTCGCCCGCTTCGTAGAGGCGCTGCACTTCGGCGACACTTCGGCGCGTTTCGGTGGCGCGAGCGGCGGCGGGTTCGAGGCTCTGGGCACTGCGCTGGACGGCGCGATGGACCGGCTTCGCGAGCGTCAGGCCCGAGCCGCGGCCGAGACGCGCTTCCTCGAGGCGCTGGTCGACGACATGCCGGTCGCGCTGCTGACCATCGACGGCGAAGGCCATGTCGAGCCGGCCAACAAGGCGGCGCGGCGCCTGTTCCGCGGCGTCGGCGGTGCACGGGCCGAGGACTATGCCGTCTATGGCGCGACGCTGGCCAAGAGGCTGGCAGGCGGCGACGCGGCCGAGGAGATACTGCTGCTGGCGATCGAGGGACGGACGCAGCGCGTGCTGGTCCGATCGGGCACGCTGGAGCGGCTGGGGCGGAGCATCCGCGCGGTGACGGTGCAGCCGATCCAGGGCACGCTCGATGCCGTCGAGATGGCGGCGCAGACCGACCTGGTCCGCGTGCTGACCCATGAGATCCTCAACTCGCTGACCCCGGTGACCTCGCTGGCGGCGACCGCGGCAGACCTGCTCGACGATCCCGAACTGGCGGGCAATCCGCGGATCGGCGACGCGCGCGCGGCCGTCTCCACCCTCGCCCGGCGCGCGCATGGGCTGGGGCATTTCATCGAGGCCTATCGCGCGGTGGCGCATACGCCCGAGATCCAGCGCCAGGCCTTTGCCGCCCAGCCCTGGGCCGAGGAACTGGGCCGCATCTTCGCCGCGCGCGAGCCGAACGTGCCGCTGACGGTCGACGTGGCGCCGGCCCGGCTGGCGATCGACGCCGACCCGGACCTGCTCGCCCAGGTGCTGATCAACCTGCTCCAGAACGCGGCGCAAGCCATGGCCGGACAGGAACGCCCGCCGGCGCTGGCGCTGCGGCTGTTCGAGGACCGCGAGGCGCTGGTGATCGAAGTCGAGGACAATGGCCCCGGCGTGCCCGAAGGGCTGCGCCAGGACGTGTTCCTGCCCTTCTTCACCACCCGCGCGACAGGCACCGGCGTGGGGCTGAACCTCGCGCGGCAGATCGTGGTGGCGCATGGCGGGAGCATCGATGTGGGCGATGCTGCCGGCGGCGGGGCGGTGTTCCGGATCTTGATTTAGGAGGTGGACGAGAAGACCGAGGAGATCGCGCGGTTGATCCTCGATTTCATGGCGCGCCGTCCATGAGCGCCCGCCGCTTCCAGTTCACCGGCAAAAGGAAAGCGGCAACCCGCCGGGCCACCGCTTTCCTGGATAAGGCCTCGTCAGTTTCGGCTCGCCGCTTCGACTACTCGGACCGCGTCCTGCCGGAGCAGGTAAAGAGAGACCGCAAGCAACACGAGATCCTTGAGGAGGAAGGCCGCGTTCATTGCCATCGCTGGGAAGCCGCCAGCCTCGGCGTTCCAGCCATCGGGCACGAATGGCAGAACCGTCAGGGTCGAGACGAAGGTGGCGACCGAGCCGATCGCGCCAAGCATCCCGGCTTTCTTGTTCCAGAACCCCAGAAGCAACAGGGTGCCGAAGGTCCATTCCGCGCTACCGAGGAAGATCGCCGTGCCATGAATGCCGAGGACGGGAATAGTCCAGGAGATGAAGGGGCCGTGCGTGATGATCGGGAGCAGCCCCCTTATCTCCGCCTCGAACCACTTGTCATATCCGAACCAGGCGAAAATGATCACCATCGCAATGCGGAGCAGGTGATAGTCGAGATCTTCCTTCAGCAGGCCCGAACGGCTCAGCAGATTGGCGATATAGGTCATGTTCCCTCCTGTTGGTAAGCCAGCGCCCTGCGCTGAACACCCCGATTCAGATTTGATTTGGATTGGTGCCCAAGGAGGGGCGCCGGCCAGTGGCGCCCCGATCCGGTAGGGTCAATCGACGGGCGGAAAATCGACCGTGGTGTCGTTGATCCGGTTGAACATGTTGGTGAATACGGTCACCGCAATCGCCAGGCTGATCTCGACGAACTGCTCGTCCGTGTAGCCGGCGGCCCGGATCGCCTGGAACTCGGCGTCAGACACCGTGCCGCTTGTCTCGATCAGCAATTTCACGAAGCGGACAAGGGCGTCACGCTTCGCATCGCCCGTCGACACGCCGGCGCGAATCTGACGGAGTGCATCCTGCGACAGACCTGTCATCTTGCCGAGCAAGCTATGGGCGGCGATGCAGTAATGGCACTCGACGACCGTGCTGACCACGGGCTTGATCGTCTCCTGGTCCTGCCTGGACAAGGTGCCGGAGGCGAGAACGCCGTCCGCCTCCAGAATGGCCTTCAGTGCCTGGGGGCCGAGCGCGCCGATGGCGGCATAGGTGTTAGGGACGCCACCGGCCTTTTTCTTGATAGCGGCGTAGACTTCCGCGGTGGGGCCGGTCGCGCTTTCCAAGGCGGGCGTGTGGATACGGGGCATGTCGGGCTACCTTTCTTCTTCGAGCCGCCCGTCTCGGGCGATGCCTGCTATCTATGACCACGCCCTGAGATTGATAATTCTCGATATGCTCTATAACATGCTCCAAAGTATCATTCCTGGGAGAGAATAGTGCCAGATGCCACGGACTGGCTGAGCAGGCTGCTGCAGATGGTCCCGGTGCGCGGCCAGATAGACTATCGGTGTTTCCTGGGGGCTCCCTGGCGCCTCGACAATGGACCGTTCGAGCGGACGGAGATTCCCTACCATATCGTGCTGGGGGGCTCCGCGTACCTCGAGGATGCGGCGGGCGGTCCCCCGATCCGCCTCCTCGCCGGCGATATCCTCCTGCTGCCGCACGGCGACACGCATATCCTTCGGGACGCGAGCAACCTCCCACCGTCGAGCGCACATGCAACGGTCGGGCCCGCGCTCACGGTCGTCGAGAATGACGGTGTGGGCGAGCGGCTCGACATGCTGTGTGGCCGCTTCGTTCTGTCCTCCGCACACGAGAAGCTGATCCGCGCGCATCTGCCGAACCGCTTGATTGTCAACGCCGCGGAAAACAGCCCTGGCGCTGCCCGGCCGGGGGCTGGCCAGCATCTTGCCAATCTGGTTGGGCTGCTGAGGCTTGAATCGGCCGAGGAGCATCTCGGCGGGCTCGCGATGCTCAACGCGCTCTCGACCGCGATGTTTGCGCTCGTGCTGCGGCTGGCCAGCGAAACCCTCAAGATACCGGAGGGCCTATTGGCGCTTGCCGGCAATCCGCGCCTCGCCCCGGCACTCGCCGCGCTCTTCAATCAGCCGGCGTACCCTTGGACGCTTCCTGAGCTTGCAGCGCTTTGCCACATGTCACGCGCGACCTTCATCCGACAGTTTCAGCAACGACTGGGAAAGTCGGCCTCGGACTTGCTGACCGACATTCGCATGACGGTCGCCGCAAACGAACTGCGCGGCTCGAACGCCCCAACTGGCGTGGTCGCGGATAAGGTTGGCTACCAATCGGAGGCGGCCTTCCAGCGTGCGTTCAAATTGCACATGGGAGAGACGCCATCGAAGTATCGCAAGCAGCACGCCATCCCTTAAAATGCCGGTGTGTCAGCCCTGCGACACCGACACCCGAAGCTTTCGCAAGCCATCGAGGAAGGCGTCGGGATGCCGCAGGCGTAGCTCGACGCGGCGAAGCCTGAGGCCTGCATAGGTCAGCGTGATGCGCTGGCCGAGCAGGCCCGTGTGATCGACCACCTCCCGGATGGCCGAAATGTCGAGATCGTGATCGAGGCCATAGATTTCCGGCAGGAAGAGCAGCGTGAACGGAAACATGGGCGTGATGACGAGGCGCTCGGGCGTGAGCACCACCATCAGGCAGTTCCGGGCGCCGCCTATCCTCCCCCATGGCGTATCGAGCGAGCGGCCGGAGCAGCCGCGCTCGGAGAACAGTGCATTCGGCGGAGTCCGTGGAACGATCGGCTTTCCGCGCCGCCTTCGAAGCACGACCGAGGCAGCAATGGCCAGGATGACCCAGCCGACCGCGAGGAAGGGAAACCAGGCGAAGGTCGCAGGATCGGTCATGAGGGGGTTCGCTCAACGGGCCGCGGGAAATGCCGGTGCCTCGGGCGGCACCGACGCCCCCCGCCAGCGCTCGACCACGCCGACCGCGATCTTGCCGTCGGGGCGCTGGACGCGCTGGATCAGCACCGCGGCCTGCTGGCTGGTGCGGCCGATCGTCACGCGGGTGCGGACCCAGAAGGTGCCCGAGCGGAAACCGGCACCCCAGGGCAGCGACAGGTTGAGGTCCGACAGGTCCTTCAGGGTCAGCTTGCCGTTGCGCTGGCGGATCTCGGCGAGGCGCTGGGCGACGAGCGGATCGCGGAACAGCACGCGCAGCATCTCGGGATCGGCGGCGTTGAGGTTGATCGTGGTCGTGCCGGGAAGCGCGGTCACCAGCCGCTCCATCCGCGCCGCCGCCTCGGGCTCGAACCCGGCGAGGCGGATCGGGCGGACGTCGGTGAGCGGACCGTAGAGGCGGACATAGCTGATCGCCTTGACCGCGTCCTCGGTCGACAGGCCGACATCCTTGGCAATCGTCTGGAACAGCACGATCGCGCCGGCATCGCCTGCGCGCAGGCTGTTGAGGTTGAAGCGCCCCTCGGCATCGGCGATGGCGAGATCGAAGGTGCCACCCTCGATCGGCGCGCCATTCTCCAAGAGCTTGGCCCAAGGTTCGGTCTGATTGTCCTCGTTCGGCGCGGCGATCATGTCGCGGCGGAGGGCGACCACCGCCGACAATTCGCCGCCGCGGACCACCGACAGGGCGCGCGCCGCCTCGCGGGTACGGAGGGCCCGATCGAGCGCCAATTCCTCGCGATTGATTAGCAATAGCACAAGGCCGGACGCGATCGCGACGAACATCAGCACGTTGACGAGGATCATCCCGGCTTCGTCTTCGCGGCGGCTCATTGCTTGGGATACTCCGCCTGATCGGGCAGCGTGACGACGCGGCGCAGCGCGCCCGGCGTGCCGCCCGGGCCGACCGCCTGGAGGTCGATCTCGATCGCGCGGGGCCATTTGTCCTTGTCTTCCTCGCGCATCGGCCAGCGATTGGCCCAGGCGCTGCCGTCGAAGAAGCGCCAGCGGACATTGGCGACGCCGCCGACCACGGTCTGCACCATCGGGCCCGATCCGCGGACGAGGTTGCCGTTGGCAACCGAATATTGCAGCGGCACCGCCGGCCCGCCGAAACCGGGCGCGGCGCGGGTGAAGTTCAGCTTCTCGCCGCCGCCCGAGACGGCGCCGAACGAAATCTGGTCGATGTCGCTCGACACCACGAACATCGCGCGCTGGAGATCGGCGAGCCGGTCCATGCGCTTCTCGGTGCGCCCCTGCACCTTGATGATACCGTCGACCAGCGCGAGCCCCGCCACCGCGATCAGCGCGAACAGGCCCATCGAGATCATCAGCTCGATCAGGGTGAAGCCGGTTTCGCCGGCTTCGGGGCGGGATTTCACGACCCTGAGCTCGACGCCACGGGGGTATAGCCGGTGGGGCCGGCGACCAGGATGGCGAAGTCCCGGGCGACCGAGCCGTCGGTGCGGAAGCGGACCGGGCCGGTGACGCCGTGGAAACCCTTGGCGTCCATCAGCCCCTCGACGCCGAGCCGGTTGTCGGCGCGCAGCGTGTTGGCGATGCCGGCGGCGTCATAGGCGAGCGCGGCGATCGTGCCTGGATCGCCACCGTTGCGCGCCTGGAAGGCGCTGGCGAAGGTGCCGAAGGCGTTGGGATCCGGGCTGGCGAGCCAGGCGCCTTCGAGCGCGGCAAGCGCCTGGGGGCGGTTGTCGAGCGCCTGGAAGGTGCCGAGCAGCTGGACGCCGGTCTCCTTGAGCGCGCGGGCGGCGGCAAGGACGGTCTCGCCAGCGCCGGGGAGCAATACCGCGTCGGGCGCCTCGCCCGGATTGGGCAGCGGCTGGCCGGGCTTAACCTGGAGGATGTTGACGGTGATGCCGATCTCGCCCTCGCTCTTGCCGGCGGCGATGGCGGCGGCGGCGCTCCACGGCGAGCCGTCGTCGATCATCGTGACGGTCTTCACCCCGCGGGTGCGGGCATAGCGCAGGACCGCGGTGGTCACCTGGCCGGCGGTGATCCCGAAGATCCAGGTGCCGGGCGCGCGGAGCACGCTGTCGTTGCTGAAGGCGATGACGGGGATGCGGCCGGCGACGGTGCTGGAGACGGCGGGGACTTCCTCGGCCGAGAGCGGGCCGAGGATCAGCGCCGGCTTGAGCTTCAAGGCCTGGGCGGCGGCGGCAGCGGCGCCGGCGGCGGTGCCCGCGGTGTCAAAGCTCTGCACAAAGGCGTTGTTTTCCGCGAGCAACGCGGCCTGGCGCATGCTAAGCCCCAGCCGCGCTCGCGGGCCCGTGAGCGGCAGCAGCAGGGCGATCGGGCGCTTGTCCTTCTTCTTGTCGGCTGCGAACACGACAGAGGGAAGCACGACCGATGCCGCTGACGCGACCAGGCCTGATTGCAGTGACTTCAGCAGGGTCCGTCGATCCATTGCCGACTCTGGGAGAGGGTAGCGGGGCACGGCGGTCTATTATCCTCTTCGCCCTGATCGGCATAGGGGCGTATCTGCTCGCGCTGCTCGTGACGATGCCGGCGAGCGTGATCTTCAGGAACACCGGCTGGCGCACGGGCGTGGCGGGCACGGTGTGGAACGGCGAAGTGGGCGTCGCGGGCGGGGCAACCTTCGCCTGGCACATGGCGCCGCTGCGCTCGCTGACCAGCCTGGCCTTTGCCGCCGACTGGAAGGCGACCGGGCCGGACACCGACCTGGGCGGGCAGATGCTCCGCCATCTGGGCGGACGGACGGTGCTCGACCATATCAGCGGATCGGCGGACGCCAGCCTGTTCAAGGCGCTGCAGCCCAATTTGCCCTTCACCTGCAATCTGACGATGCAGATCGAGATGCAGCGGATCGCGACCGGCAGTGGCGCGCGGATGGCCGACGGCAAGGTGACGACCGATCCGGGCAGCTGCCGGGCCAAGAGCGGCGGCGGGCCGGTCGCGGTCCCCGCCCTGCTGATCACCGCCGAGCATGTCGGCGACCGCACCACGATCCGCGTGGCGCCTTCGGCCCAGCGGCTGAAGACGCTGATGACCGCGGTGCTGCGCGAGGACGGCGCGCTCGACATCTCGATGACACAGGAGGGTGCGGCGGTGCTACCGTTCGTGGGGCTGCCGGGCGGCGCTACGGTGCAGGGGCAGATGTGACGGCGCAGCCGCCATCCCCTTCTTCTTTCCCCGGCGAAGGCCGAGGCCCAGTCTTGACAGTGCGCGGCGCAGGCGCGCTACCGCGCGCGATTTTTTAATAGGGCTGGGCCCCGGCCTTCGCCGGGGAAAGGCAAGGTCGTCGGGATGATGCTCTAGTTCAGAGCCCCACCAGATTGTTCAGGTTGATGATCGGCAGCAGGATCGCCAGCACCATCATCAGCACCAGACCGCCCATCACCAGCAGCACCAGCGGCTCGACCAGCGCGACCAGGGTGGAGACGAGCGCGTCCAGCTCGCGCTGAAGCTCGTCCGAGGCGCGGCCGAGCGCGGGGGCGAGGCGGCCCGAGCTCTCGCCCGAAGCGACGATCGCGACGAGCATCGAGGGGAAAACCCCGGCCTCGCTCATCGCCGCGCGCAGGCTGATGCCCTCGCGCACCCGCGTCGCGACGCCGAGCGCCTTTTCGCGGACCCAGCGATTGGGGGTGACGGCGGCCGCGGCGTGGAGCGCGTCGACCAAGGGCACGGCGCTGCCGACCAGCGTGGCGAGGCTGCCGGCAAAGCGGGCGGCGCTCAGCTGGCGGCTGAAGCGGCGGAACGGGCGACGCTCGGAGAAGAAGCGGTCGATGCGCAGGCGATTGGCGGGCACGCGGGCCCAGCGCCCGAAGACCAGGCCGACCACCGCGAAGCCGAGCAGCAGATAGAGCCCGAAATTCTGGAGGAACCAGCTCACCGCGATCAGCGCCCGGGTGAGGAACGGCAGGTCGGCGCCGCGCGAGACGAAGACCTTGACGATGTCCGGCACGATATAGACGAGCAGCAGCGCCATCATGCCGAAGGACACCAGCGCGAGCAGCGCGGGGTACATCAGGGCGAGCTGGAGCTTCTGGCCGTTGGCCTGGCGGTTCTCGACGAACCCGGCGAGATGCTCGAGCACGCTTGGCAGCTTGCCCGACGCCTCGCCCGCCGCGACCGAGGCGCGGTAGAATTCGGGGAAGGCCTTGGGGTGCTGGGCGAGCGCGGCGGCGAAGCTGCGGCCGTCGAGGATCGCGGCGCGGACGTCCAGAAGAAGGCTGCTGGTTGCCGTCTGCTCGGACTGGGTGGCGACGAGGCGGAGTGCCTCCTCGATCGCGATGTCCGAGCCGACGAGCGTGGCGATCTGGCGGGTGACGGTGGCGAGCGCCTTGGACGAGATGGTGCCGCGGCGGAATTTGGGAAGCTGGATGCTGCCGAGGCGCGCGCCCTTCTCGGCGGCGACTTCGACCGAGAGCGGCAGCAGCGCCTGCTCGCGCAGCAGCGCACGGGCGGCAGAGGGGCTGGAGGCCTCGATGATGCCCTTCTTGGCGGCGCCGGAGCGGTCGGCGGCGCGGTAGGCGTAGGCGGGCATTTTCTAAATCCTCCCCGGAACGGGGAGGGGGACCAAGACGCGAAGCGGCTTGGTGGAGGGGTCCCGCCCTCCACGCACGATAAGGCTGGAGGCACGCGGGCCCCCTCCACCACTCGCTGCGCGAGCGGTCCCCCTCCCCGTTCCGGGGAGGATCATGCGTCGTCCCTCACCACCCGCGCCACTTCCTCCACCGTCGTCACCCCGGCCTTCACCTTGGCGATGCCGTCGTCGAGCAGGCTGGGATTCTCCTTGCGGGCATGGGCCTCGAGCTCGGCCTCCGATGCGCCGTCATGGATCAGCTTCTGGAACCTGTCGTCGACCGCAACGACTTCGTACAAGCCCGCGCGGCCGCGATAGCCTTCGCCATGGCACTCGGCGCAGCCGACCGCGCGCCAGATCTTCTTGCCGGGCTTGATCGCACCGCCGAGCAGGAGCGAATCCGCCTCGGTCGCCTCGTCCTGCGTCGCGCAATTCTGGCAGAGCTTGCGGACGAGACGCTGGGCGCAGAGGCCGACGACCATCGGGGCGAGCAGATAGCGCTCGACGCCCATGTCGATCAGGCGCGTCACGGCGCCGACCGCGCTGTTGGTGTGGAGCGTCGAGAGGACGAAGTGCCCGGTCATCGACGAGCGGACGGCGACCTGGGCGGTCTCCTGGTCGCGGATCTCGCCGACCATGATCACGTCGGGATCCTGGCGAAGGATCGCGCGAAGACCCCTCGCGAACGTCATGTCGGTGCGCGGATTGACCTGGGTCTGGCCGATGCCGGCCATTTCATACTCGATCGGATCCTCGACCGTCATGATGTTGCGCTTGCGGTCGTTGAGCTTGTTGAGCGCGGCGTAGAGCGTGGTCGTCTTGCCCGAGCCGGTGGGGCCGGTGACGAGCAGCATGCCGTGCGGGCGCTCGAGCAGGCGGGTGAACACATTGCGGTCGCGCTCGGACATGCCGAGCACTTCCATGTCGAGGCGGAGCGAGCCCTTTTCGAGCAGGCGCATCACGACGCGCTCGCCATGCTGGGTCGGGATGGTCGAGACGCGGGCGTCGACGTCATGGCCGCCGATCCGGAGGGTAACGCGGCCGTCCTGGGGGATGCGGCGCTCGGCGATGTCGAGCTTGGCCATCACCTTGATGCGGCTGACCAGCAGCGGCGCGAGCGCACGCGGCGGCTCGATCATGTCGCGCAGCACGCCGTCGATGCGGAAGCGGACGACGAGGCGCTTTTCCTGCGTTTCGATATGCACGTCCGACGCGCCTTCGCGCACCGCTTCGAGGAGCAGCGCGTTGATCAGGCGGATGACAGGTGCATCGTCGCGGGTGTCGAGCAGGTCATCGACGCTGGCCGCGCTGTCGGCAAGCGCAGCCAGGTCCATGTCGCCCAGGTCGATGTCGGCGGCGGCGCCGGCACCCGAATAGGCGGCGCTGAGCGCGGCGTCGAACTGATCGTCGGGCAGCGTGACGAAGCGCGCGGCGGGGGCGAGACGCTGGACCTCGAGCAGGCCGTCGAGCGCCGCACCCGCCTTGTGGACGCACTCAAGCCCGGCATCGGTGACGCGCAGCAGCACGCCGTTCCTGCGCGCGAAGCTGTAGGGCAGCGTGGTCGGCGTATCGTCGGTGAGGATCAGCATCTCGTTCATGTGCCGAAGTCCACGGTAGCGCTGACCCGGCCGGGCGTGGCGGTGCGCTGGATGTCCACGCGCCGGATGCGCAGGCTGGAGGTCGCCGAGAGATCGGCGAGCCAGGCCATGACGCTGTCATAGCTGCCGTCCGCGATCGTCGCGCGGGCGCCGCCGGTGATCGGGGCGACCGTGGCGGTGAGGCCGAAGCTGCCGGTCGAGCCGTTGATCACGTCCGCCGGCGAGCCCTGGCGGCGCTGGGGCTGGCCGGACGAGAGCGTGCCCGCGGCGCGGATGCGCGCGGTGAGCGTCTCATAGGTGCGGATGTCCTGCAGCGCCGAGGCGCGGGCGGACTGGAGCGGCTTGATCACGCCGAATACCAGCACCAGCGCGGCGAGGCACAGGGCGAGGCCGCCGAGCATCACCTGCTCGCGGCGGCTGCGGCCGTTCCACCAGCCATCGAAGCGGATCAGCGCGGCGTCGAGCGCCGGCATGCGGGCGAGAATCAGTCTCATGCGGCGCTCGCCGTAATACGGATCGCGCCTTCGGGCGAGCGGACGACCTGCGCCCCTATTCCGGCGCCCTTCAGGGCAGCCTCGATCTGGCCGGCGAGGCCGGCATCGGCCGAGGCATCGAGATCGAGCGTGAGCAGCTTGCCCTCGAAGGTCATCGCGCGGACCGTGATCGCCCCCGAGAGCGGCCCGAGCGCGCCGGAGACGCGATTGGCCAGCGGCAGGAAGGGCTGTGGCACCCGGCCACCGCCTCCGCTCGGCAACATGCCGGTGATCGAATTGGCGAGATCCTCGCCCAGCGTCACGCCTGGCGCGGCGAGCGCAGCGGTCGCCCGGGTCTCCGCCTCGCGCCGATCGGCGATATTGCGCAGCATTATCACATCACCGAGCGCGATCACGACATGCGCGGCGGCGCCGATCGCGGCGACCCAGGCGAATTTGCGCCAGAGGTTGGAACCGCCGGTCTTGCGGACGGCATACGCACCCTGGCGGAGGTTGAGCGTGGCGACCGCGGCGCCAGCGGCAGGGCCGAAGGCGGCGGGATCGAGCGATGCCGCGCCCTTCTGCATGTCGTCGGGCAGGCGTTCGCCATAGCTGGTGATGCCCGGCCGCTCGGCTGCTTCCCAGGCGGGGCGCAGCAGTGGCGCGGGGACTTCGAAGCCGGTGCCGTCCGCTACGCGCACCGCTGCGCGGCCGCCCGACTGGGACACTGCCCAGCCCTCGTCTGGACGCGGCATGGTCAGCACGTCGGGGACCATCGCGGCATGGCCGATCCCGGCTTCCTCGGCCTGGGCAACCCAACGGGCCATCACCTCGTGCCGGACCACGCCGACCAGATAGCGGTGGGGCGCGACCTGCTCGCCCAGCGCGAGATGCACCGAATCGACCGGCTCGGCGATTCGGTCCTCGATCGCGAAGGGCAGCGCCGCGACGCGCCTGGCGTGGCTGGGCAGCGGCAGGTCGACCGCCAGCAGCCGCACCTGTCCGGTGGGGACGAGAATGGTTGCGGGCCAGTCGCGCACGGTTATGATCAGGCGGTCACCCGCCAGCGTCCACACGCCCGCGGCGGGCGGTAAATTTGGGTCGGGCGCACCCGGGGCGTTTGGGCTCATTGTCACATTTGCTTCATGGGCAGGACGCATGGGGCGGGGATGCGCATAGTTTTGAAACAGTTCCATGACATCGCACCGCGGGTGCGTACTGACATTGCACCTAAGGTGCAGGACCGCAAGCACGCCGTTCCCGAAGGCGAGGCCGGTTTGACGCTCATCGAAATGATGATCGTGCTGGTGATCATCGCCATCGTCGCCGGCCTGGTCGCGATGAACGTGATGGGCCGCCCGGACGAAGCCAAGGCAACCGCGACCAAGAGCAACATCGCCGCCATCTCCGGCGCGCTCAAGATGTACCGGCTCGACAATGGCGATTATCCGACCACCGAGCAGGGCCTGAAGGCGCTGGTCGAGAAGCCGACCGCGCCGCCGGTGCCGTCGACCTTCCCGCAGGGCGGCTATCTCTCCGCTCCGGCGCTCGACGCCTGGGGCAAGCCCTATGAGTATAGCTCGGAAGGCGGCAGCTTCACGATTCGCTCGCTCGGCAAGGACGGCAAGGTCGGCGGCGAAGGCGTGGACGCCGATATCGACGGCAAGGGCTGATCCGCATGCGGGGGGCCGACATCGCCGTGCGCCCCTCCGAAGCGGGCATGACGCTGATCGAGATGATGATCGTGCTGGTCATCATCGGCGTGATGGCGGGCACGGTGGCGCTCGGCATGGGATCGGTGACGCGCGCGCCGAGCGTGGAGACCGAGGCGCGGCGCCTCGCGACCCGGCTCCAGGCCGCCGCCGACGACGCGATGCTCGGCGACCGGACGATCGCCTTCACCGTGCAGAAGAACGGATACGGCTTCGCGACGATCGCCGCCGACGGCAAGGCCCTGCCCCGCACCGACGACGCGTTCGGCTTCCACAAGCTGCCCGGCGGCATGGTGATGACGCTGAGCGTCAAGCCGCCGGTGGTGCTGGGCGTGGACGGCGCCGGCCGGCCGATGCAGGCGGTGATCGAGAGCGGACCCAGGCGCTGGACGGTCGTCTATGACGGGATGACCGTGCGGGCGTTCCCGGTTGGGGCGCTGAAGCTGTGACGATACACGCCCTCCTCCTCAATTCCTTCCCCGGAAATGGCGTTTCCGGGGGAGGGGGACCGCGCCCGCAGGGCGTGGTGGAGGGGGTTTACTCCCCTGGGGATGGCCCGTGTGGCGACGCCCCCTCCACCACGCCGCTACGCGGCGCGGTCCCCCTCCCCCGCTTCGCGAGGGAGGAGAACGGCTTCTCCCTGATCGAAGCGCTCGTCGCGCTCGCCGTCCTCGCCATCGCCACCGTCGGGCTGATGCGCACGGTCGAATCGCACATCGATTCGACCCGGGCGATGGAGCGCCGGACCACCGCCATGTGGGTCGCCGAGAACCGGATGGCCGAGCTGCAGGCCAATGCGCCGGGCCGCGACCAGGTCGAGATGATGGGCCAGCAATGGCGCGTCGCGGTCGAGAAACGGCGGACCGACGATCCCGAGATCGAGCGCGTCCGCATCCAGGTGTTCGCCGGGCAAGAGAAGAGCGCGCTTGCATCGCTCGACGGCTTCGTGGACGGACGGAAGCTGTAATGACCGCGCTCACCCTCACGCCGCGCCAGGCGCGCATCGGGCTCAACCTGTTCACCGGCGCGGTCGTCGTGTCGGTGGCGGTGGCGCTCGCCGGACTCACCTGGCGGATCGCCGGCCATGCCGGGACCGGCGCGATCACCGTCCCGTCGGGGACAAGCGGCCCGGCAGTGACGCCCGATATCGGCGCGGCGGTGGCGCTGGCCCCGTTCGGCAAGCCCTCGGTCTCCGAGGCGGGCCAGGCGACCGCCTTGCCGCTCGAGCTGAAGGGCGTGATCGCCGCCGGCCCGGGCGACCTCTCCAGCGCGTTCATCTCGGTGAGCGGACAGCCGGCCAAGGCCTACAAGGTCGGCGACAATATCAATGGCGCGACGATCCAGGCGATCCTGCGCGACCAGGTGATCCTGGCGAATGGGGGCCGCAACGAGTTCCTCGCCTTCCCCGATCCGACGCTGACGCCCGAGCAGCGCCAGGCCGCCGCCGCGGGTCAGCCGGCAGCCGCGCCGGCCAATCCGGTGACGACCGGCCCCGGCACGCCGCCGCCGGCGCGCACGCCGGGCGCCCCGCCCGCTCCCGCCCCGGCGCCGCCCGCCGCAACGGTGGCCGGCATCCTCCAGCGCTTCGATGCCAGCCCCGTCCAGGGCGGCTATCGGATCGGCGACAACGGCCCGCCCGGCATGGTGGCGGGCGACGTGATCCAGTCGGTCAACGGCACCTCGCTGTCCGACCCCGCCGCTGCCCAGGGCGCCTTCGCGGCCGCCCAGGCGAACGGCAATGCCCAGATCCAGATCCTGCGTGACGGGAAGCGTATCACGCTTACCGTGCCGCTCCGTTAGAAAGTGCTCCCGTGAAGATTCGCTCCGCCATCGCCGCATTCGCGCTCGCCGGGATCGCCCTGGATACGGTTGCCATCGCCCAGACGGCACCCGCCCCGCAGGATGCCGGCACCGGCGACGTGGTGGTGAACATGCGCGGCGTCGAGATCTCCGACGTCTCCGACCAGATCTCGCGCATCACCGGCCGCACGCTGATCCTCGATCCCGCGGTGAAGGGCGTGGTGACCGTCACCTCCTCGACCCCGCTGTCGCCCCAGGGCGTGTGGGAGCTGTTCCAGTCGGTGCTGCGCGCCAATGGCTTCGCGGCGGTGCGCTCGGGCCGCGCCTGGCGGATCGTGCCGGCCGCCAATGCGGTGCGCGACGGCGGCATTCCGAGCCGCGGCGCATCGGGCCAGGAGCTGGTGACGCGGATGGTCCGCCTCCAGAACGTGCCGGCCGCCGATGTCGCGCGCGTGGTGCGCCCGCTGGTCGCGACCTTCGGCAGCGTCGAGCCGCTGAGCACGCCCAACGCCGTGGTCATCACCGACTATGCCGACAATGTCCGCCGGGTGGAGGCGATCGCCCGCCAGCTCGATGGCGGCAGCGGCGCGACCTTCGTCACCTTCTCGCTGAAGAACGGCAACGCCACCGACGTCGCCCAGGCGCTGCAGGGCGTGCTGGGCGAAGGCACCCGCGTCGCCGCCGATGCGCGCAGCAACACGGTGATCGTGCGCGGCACCCCGGCCTCGGTCGCCGAGGCCCGCAAGATGCTGGTCTCGCTCGACCAGCCGGGCGGCGCGACGCCGATCACCCGCATGTTCCGCCTGAACTATGCCGACGCGGAGACGGTGACCGATGTGCTGCGCGGCGTGCTCGGCCAGGGCGACAGCGCCGACAATCCCGTGGCGAAGAGCCTGGGCTCGGGCAGCTCCAATCCCTTCGCCCGGCTGAGCCAGGGCAACCAGAACCTCTCCGCCCTGCCCAACAGCTCGGCCTCGACCAGCGGCGGCATCGGCAGCGCGATGCAGAGCGCCAACACCAATGGCGCGACGATGCAGAGCGTGCAGACCCAGACGCCCCGGGGCTTCTCGACGCCCGATCTGAACGTGCAGCCGGCACCGGAGTTGAACGCAGTGGTGGTGCGCGGCACCCCGGCCGCCATCGCCGCGATCGAGCCGCTGATCACCGATCTCGACGTGCGCCGCCCGCAGGTGCTGATCGAGGCGGCGATCGCCGAGATCACCGGCGACGATGCCGAGGCGCTGGGCGTGCAGCTGGGCACCAGCGGCGCGGTGCTCGATCAGGTGAAGGGCGGTGCGACGTCGTTCGACGCGACCGGAGGGCCGTCGCTCGGCACGATCCTGACCGCGCTGGGCGTGCCGGCCGGCAAGGTGCTCGGCACCGGCCTCAGCGCCAATGTGGCGATCGGCGACGATTTCTCGATCCTGGTGCAGGCGCTGGGCAGCTCGACCCGGGCCAACCTGCTCTCCACGCCGCAGATCACCGTGCTCGACAATGTCGCGGGCGAGTTCGTCTCGGGCCAGAACGTGCCGTTCCTGACCGGATCGATCCTGACCGACAGCTCGACGGTGAACCCCTATACGACGATCGAGCGCAAGGACGTGGGCATCACCCTGCGCGTGCTGCCGCGGATCAATGCGGGCGACACGATCCGGCTGCAGGTCAACCAGGAAGCCTCGTCGATCGCCGCCGCGCAGACCGCCGCGGCTTCGGACCTGGTCACCAATCGCCGCGCGATCACCACCACCGTGCTCGCCGACAATGGCCAGACGATCGTGCTCGGCGGCCTGACCGCCGACGACTATATCGACACGCGCCAGCAGGTGCCGATCCTGGGCGACATCCCGATCGTCGGCGAGCTGTTCAAGAGCCGCCGCGAGCAGCACCAGAAGCGGACGCTGTTCATCTTCCTCAAGCCGACGATCCTGCGCGACGGCGCCGACGCGGCGGCAGCGTCCCAGGACCGCTACAACCGCCTGCGCGCCGACGAGATCGCCAACACCAAGCGCGGCAGCCTCCTCCTCGCCCCGCCGACGCCGCGGCTGACGGTGGAGATCGACGGGATTTATTGAGCGGCGGGGCAGTGCGCGGTCGGCTGGCCATCTACGGGAGCATGTTCATCCGATGATCGCACTCCGCCTAATCCGCTCCCTCGCCACCCATATCACGCTTCAGCTGCTGGCAGTGGCATGCGCCATTGCATATGTTCTTCTCGGCAACGCGCTCCCCGAATTTGGAGGGCGATTGCTGGCGGGCGCTGTACTGGCCTGGCTGCTCGGCGCTTTGACGTGGCGTTTCGTCAAAGTCGCGAAGAATTTGGCCGGCCGTGTGCCGGAGGAAGTCGATCGCAGGAGCTAGGCGTGCGAAGCTCTACTGGGCAGTGTTGTCCGTGCCTGCCTCGCCCCCATCCGGCCCGATCGGCAGCGGCACGCGCACCCGTTCCGCGCCACGGGTGAAGAAGGCGGCGTCGATCGCCAGGCTGGCGAGACTCCAGCCATCGACGCTTTCCCCGATCCGAAGCGTGCGGGTCGCGCCGGCGCTGGCCTTGACCAGCGCGACTGCGTCGACGTTCAGCCGGCCGACGATGCCGACCAGCTGCGGGGCGTCGGCGGGCGCCTCGGCCGGCTCGGCGCCGCCGAACAGCGGGCGCTCATAGACACGGGCGAGCGCGGGCATCGAGCCGGCGCCGATCGGGGCGGGCACGGGCGGCGCCGCGGCGCCCTTCCCCGCCTTGCCGGGCAGCAGCAGCGCGAGCGGCATGCCGATCGCGAAGGCGCCGGCGATGCCCAGCGCGATCCATTCGGGGCGGCGCTTCATTGCCATGCCGCGACCACCTCGCCGATTAGCCGCACGCCACCGCCCTCGGGGATCGGCTCGATCCGCCAGCTGCGCATACGCATCAGCGGCCTGCCGCGCTCCAACGCGTCGGCGAGCGCGACCACCGCCTTCTCCGCCCCCGAGACGCGGATGCGCAGCGCCACCACGCCGGCGGGCGCCGGGGCGGTGGCGATCTCCTCGACCAGCACACCGCCCTGCCGCGCAAGGCCGTGGACGCGCTGCATGATAGCCGCCCGGCCGGCCGCCGGATCCGCAACATGCAGGCCGAGGCCGGGGGCAAGCAGCGGCGGCGGGGCCGCCGGCTGGGCCGTCAGCGCGGCGAGCTTGGCATGCTCGGCACGCGCCGCGGCGAGATCGCCCAGCGCAGTGCCGGTGGCCGGCGCGAGCAGCAGTGCCACGGCAAGCCCGGCGATCCCACCGATGAGCATCGCGGGCAGCTTCACTGGGCATCCTCGCGCATCGAGACGATCATCGCCGCGTCGGTGCGGCGCTGGCTGGTGTTGCGCATGCCGGCGAATTCGGGCGCGCGGCGGATCGCGGCGCGCAGCGCGTCAGGGTCGCCACCGGTCACGTCGAGCTCCAGCCCGCCATCGCCGGTACGCTCGACCCGGGTGAGCTTCGCCTCGGGGGGCAGCGTGCCGGCGAGCAGCTCCAGCACCACGCCCGGCGCAGCCCGGCCTGCCGCATTGGCGAGCGCGGCACGCGCCTCGCGCGCGGCAGCCTCGGCCTGGAGACGCGGCGCGACCTGTTCCTGCAACCTCAGTGTCGCACGTTTTTCATGCCGGGCGAGCAAGGTCGCCCCGGCCAAAGTGAGCAGCGGCCCGGCCGCGAGCAGCAGGCCGAACGCCGCCGCCGCGCCCCGCCCTCCGCCGGGCAGGCGCAGACCGGCGAGCGCCGCGGCCAGGCGGTGCGACAGGCTGTCCGCCTGGGGTTCGGGCGGGTCGGTATCGGGCTTGCCGGCGTCCATCGCGCGCCTGCCTAGCCGCTGCGGCCGCTCCGCGCAAAGCGTCACGCGGCGGAAACACAAAAGTCACGTTAACGAAACGACAATCGCATGCTGGCGTCATTTCGCGCTTCCAAGGACCGGGCGACCGGGTCGCCAGTGACTCGGCTGCTTGGGGGTTTCCATGACCAATCTCACCGAGACGGGCTTCGGCTATACCGACGGCGACGTCGATCAGAACATCCACAACACCGGCCCGTCGCTGAACGAGCTGGCCGACCTGCGCTATTCGCGTCGCCAGACGCTGCAGCGCGGCGGCACGGCGATCGTCGCGGCGACGATGGGCGGCTCCGTCCTCGCGGCCTGCGACAGCACCAACAGCAACGATCCGCTGAGCGCGCCGACGATCAGCGCCGGCACCGCCGGCACCACCAGCTCGGGCAAGACGGTCACGCTCACCGGCACCGGCTCCGCCGAGGCCTATGCCTGGACCCAGGTCGCCGGCCCGGCCGTGACGCTGACCACGCCGAATGCGCTCACCACCAGCTTCCTGGCCCCCTCGGTGGCCGCCGCCACCAAGCTGACCTTCCAGCTCGCCGCCGCCAACAAGACCGGCACCGCCGGGATCTCGACCGTCGACGTCACCGTCAACCCGGCCGCGATCGGCTTCGCCGCCGTCGCCAAGAACAAGAACGACGTCGTGACCGTGCCCGCCGGCTACACCGTGCAGATCGGCGCGCGCCTGGGCGATCCGATCACCGGCGGCGCCGCGGCCTACAAGAATGACGGCACCGACACCGGCTTCGCCAACCGCATCGGCGACCATGGTGATGCGCTCTACTGGTTCGGCCTGAACAGCGCCGGCGCCCGCGACGACAATAGCTCGACCCGCGGCCTGATCGTGCAGAACCACGAGAACATCAACCAGCAGTATCTCCACGCCACCGGCGCCAGCCAGCCCGGCGGCGTCCGCCCCGAGGCGGAAGCGCTGAAGGAGATCGAGTGCCACGGCGTCTCGGTCGTCGAATATTCGGAAGGCGCCAACCGCGCCTGGACCTTCTCGGCCACCTCGACCTTCAACCGCCGCGTCACCCCGAACACCCCGGTGGTGTTCAACGGCCCGGTGGCCGGTTCGGACCTGATCAAGACCCCCTATTCGACCGCCGGCACCACGGGCCGCGGCACGATCAACAACTGCGCCAACGGCTACACGCCCTGGGGCACGCTGCTGACCTGCGAAGAGAATTGGGCCGGCTATTTCCGCCGCTCAGGCGACAATGCCAACCGCACCGCCAAGGAGCTGACCGCGCTCAACCGCTATGGCGTGACGAGCACCTCGGGCAGCTATGGCTGGTCGACCGTGGTTCCCGCCGACGGCACCAACACCACCTTCCGCCGCTGGGACGCGCGCGCCACCACCGGCGGCACCGCGACGACCGACTGGCGCAACGAGCCGAACCAGTTCGGCTGGGTCGTCGAAATCGACCCCTATGACAAGAGCAAGGCACCGCGGAAGCGCACAGCGCTCGGCCGCCTGGGCCATGAGGGCTGCTGGCCCGGCAAGTTCGTCGCCGGCACCAAGCCCGCCTGGTACATGGGCGACGATTCGCGCCGCGAGTACATGTACAAGTTCATCTCGAACACCGCTTGGGCCGCCGCGGATGCGACCGCGGCCGACCGCCTGGCGATCGGCGACAAGTATCTCGACGCCGGCACGCTCTACGTCGCCAAGTTCAACGCTGACGGAACCGGCACCTGGCTGCCGCTGGTGTTCGGCCAGAACGGCGTCACCGCCGCCAGCGCGATCTACCCGTTCGCCGACCAGGCGGACGTGCTCGTCAACGCCCGCCTCGCCGCGGACGTGGTCGGCGCGACCCCGATGGACCGTCCGGAATGGACGGCGGTGAACCCGGTGACCGGCGAGGTCTACCTCACCCTCACCAACAACAACGCCTCGCTGCGCCCGCTGAACGGCACCGATGCGGCCAATCCGCGCCACTATAACGATCCGTTCGGCGCTGCCGCCACGGCGCAGTATGGCAATCCGAACGGCCACATCATCCGCATCAAGGAAACCAGCACCGAGTCGGTCACCTTCACCTGGGACATCTATGCCTTTGGTGCCGGTGCGGACCTCGACGCGACCAACATCAACCTGTCGGGCCTGACCGCGGACAACGACTTCTCGTCGCCCGACGGCCTGTGGTTCGGCCGCTCGAGCAACGCCTCGGGCCTGGTCAAGCCGCTGCTGTGGATCCAGACCGACGACGGCGCCTATACCGACGTCACCAACTGCATGATGCTGGTCGGCCAGCCGGGCACCGTCGGCGACGGCGGCGCGCGGACGATCACCAACACCGGTACGGGCGGCGCGACCGCGACCCAGGCGACCCGCATCGGCGCGGCGCCGGGCGCGAGCCTGAAGCGCTTCCTGGTCGGCCCGGTCGAGTGCGAGATCACCGGCGTGGACTCGACGCCGGACGGCCGCACGCTGTTCGTCGGCATCCAGCATCCGGGCGAAGGCGCTGCCAGCTTCCCCGCCGGCAACCCGAACGCCCCGACCAGCCACTGGCCGGACAGCCAGGCGACCGGCACCGCCGGCGCCACGGTCCGCCCGCGCTCGGCGATCGTGATCATCACCAAGAATGACGGCGGTATCGTCGGCCTCTGATCCGCACGGATCGGTGAAACAGAGAGGGAGGCTCCCGCAAGGGGGCCTCCCTTTTTGTTTGGGACGCGAATAATGCTGGTGGAGAACGGCAACTCAATTAGATTACCCGAAGCAATATAGCGCTAGCGCGGTCAAATATGGCCTAATCTTGATGGCGGGGATTGAACGTGCCACTCTTCAACCGCTTCCGAAAACACGAAGCGATGCCGGCGAAAGATGCTCGGGAAAGAGATTGGCACGACCATATCACGCTTATCGTAGGTATTCTCGGCTTTGCAGTTCTCGTCATCGCAACGGTCATCACGCAGATAAATCAAGTATCGTCCGACAGAGACACCGCCGAAGCATTGCAGCGCTTCGCGACTATTGCAGAATCATCCAAGGCTGAAGTCTCCACCCTTCGCGATCAGGCTCGAGCAGCGGTCCTATCGGCCGAAGCAGCGAAATTGCAGGCGGATGCAGCGCAAAAGCAGGTGGAGGCCCTTGAGGCCAATGTCGCAATTTCACAACAGAATGCATCGATATCGAAGAAAATGGTCAACATTGCTGCAACAAATCTTGAATCGGAGATATTCTTCCGCGCACGCACTCTGGATGCAGCACGCCCAGTGTTCGACGTAAATATTATTGTTAAGAACGCTGAGCCAACTCAGACTGGCGACAGAATCTCTGCGTTTAGCTATGGCTTCAGTATACGGAACGCCGGACAGACAGCGTTCACGATAACCTATTACTCGACCACCGTCGAGGACGCGGATAAACTAGGCGTTATGCTGGGTACCATGGGGTCGGTCGGAACAGTTGTTCCCACGGGTGGTGTCGTTGCGATTGGAGAAACCCCCGTATCTCTATCCGATAAGGAAATGCGCCGCTTTCACGCCGGACAACATCCATTGCTGGTGAAGATAAATTTTTCCGTCGACGACTATCTTATGAAAGATCAGAAAGTTTGTCGCGCATTCACCGTATCATGGAGCGACAATGAACCTTTCGCACATAATAGTGATTGCGAATTTCCTGACCGCTTTCGAATCGTGAAGTTTGGCGAGACGGAAGCGGACGAATAGAATACTGACTAGAATCAGGCACAGCGGGATATTATCGCCGCCTCGCCGGTGTTGCCCTTCGCTTCGGCCGTAGACAGAAGCTGCCAGACTGCCTCCCGCGTCATAGATCATCGACACCCGCCCGAGCCTACCGGTCCGTGCGGCTGATGATCTTCGCCACGCCGTTCTTCGGGATGCCGATCATGTAGTTCACCCCGCCCTTGCAGGTGACGCGCCAGGTCGGAACGCCGTCCTGGTCGGCGATGCGGGTCGAGCTGTCGACATGGTCGCAGGGCAAGGGCGCGTCCTGGAGCGCGCGGATGAAGGTCGCGCCGCGCTGGGCGTCGTTCTGGGCTAGCACCGCAGCGCTGTAGTTCACCTCGGCCGTATTGCCCGCGGCGGGCTCGTCGGCGGCGTTGAGCGGCTCGGCGGTCACGGCGTCGTTGGCGGTCAGGTTGGTGTTGCTGGCGCCCCCGCAACCGGCGAGCGCAAGCGCGGCAAGCATCGGAACGATAATCCGCATCTTGATACTCCCCAGAAAGACGGTCCCGCAATCAATGCGGGACCGTAACCATTGTTCCGTCAGCGCTGATAGGCCTTGGGCAGCGCGCCTTCCTTCGGGTCGAGATAGCGCTGGCGCAGGCGCGTCCAGCGGTTCTCGAGCGGCTGCTCGACCCCGTCGATGATGACGTTGACCGCCGAGGTGCCGATCTCGAGCGGATCGCCGTCCCAGATCACCACGTCGCCGCGGCGGCCGGGCTTGAGCGAGCCGAACTCGCCGCCCAGGCCGAGCGCCTCGGCCGGCTTCGAGGTGATCGCCGCGAAGGCCGCGCCCCAGTCGAGCCCGGTCGCGCCGGGCACCTTGGTCAGCGCGACCAGGTTGCCGGCATATTGCTTCTCCCAGCGGGCCTGGCGCGCCTCGTCCTGGTTGATCGTGCCGATGCCGAGCAGCACGCCCGCCGCGGTCATCCGGCCGATGTTCGACTGGCTGGCGGCGAGCTGCTCGAAGCTCTCGGGCAGGTCGTTGAGCGCGGTGGCGATCACCGGCACGCCGGCAGCCGCGATCTGCGACGCGACGGTCCAGCCCTCGGTCGCGCCGACGAACACCAGCTTGAGCGCCGGCATTTCCTTCTTGAGCTGCAGCAGGACCAGGATGTCCGACGCACGCTCGACATGGACGAGCAGCGGCATGCGCCCCTGCACCACCGGCACCAGCGCCTCGGCATCGGCGCGGGTGAGGAAGGCGTCCTTGCCGCGATCGGTGTAGCTGCCCGGCGCGCGGACATAGTCGCGGACCTCGAACAGCACGTTCTTCAGCGCGGCATAGGCGGCCGGGCGGCTGCCGCCCGCGGCGCGCGCGCCAGCCTCGCCCCATTCCATGAACTGGAAGGCGCGCGGCTTGCTGACCGCGTCCATGTCCGATCCCAGGTCGATGATCGCGCCCTGGCCGGCGAAGATCGAGCCGCGATTGTCGGGTGCGACCACGGCGCGGGTGATGCCCTCGGCCCGGTTGATCGCGATCGGGGTCGACTTGGGATTGACCGCCGGGGTCACGTCGATCGCCGCGTGGAAGGGCGTGCCGCTCGCGCCGCTGTCGTTGGTCTCGTCGACACCGTCGACCTCGACGATGCCGAGACGGGTGAAGCCGGCGAAGATGCCGGGCGACACCCATTTGCCGCCCGCGTCGATCACGCGGATGCCGGCGGGCACTGCGACGCCGGGGCCGGCGGCGACGACCTTGCCGTCGCGGATCACGACGGTGCCGCCGTCGACCGGCTGGCCGCCATCGCCGATGACGAGCTTCGCATTGGTGATCGCCACGGTCTGCGCCATGGCGGGGGTGGCGAAGGCGAGCGCCGCGGTGGCGGCGAGAAGGAGCTTGCTGGTCATCACTTCACATCCCCCTCGCCCGGCTGGCCGAGCTCGAAATCGGAAACCGGGCGACGCTTCGGGTCCTTGGAATCGTACATCAGCGCGCCGTCGACCCAGACCATCTCGGGACGGGTGTAGACGCTGAACGGATTGCCGTTCCACAGGATGACGTCGGCCATCTTGCCGGGCTTGAGGCTGCCGGTCTTGTCGGCGATGCCCAAGGCCTTGGCCGGGTTGATCGCCAGCCAGGTCCAGGCATGTTCCTCGCTGATGTTCATCCCCGCCTTGATGCCCGAGGCGCGGGCCTTGGCGACTTCCTGGTTGAGCCGCTGGGTGCCGTTGCCGTCGTCCGAATGGATCATCGCGCAGGCGCCCTCCTTGTCGAGGATGGCGAGGTTCTCGGGCACCGCATCATAGGCTTCCATCTTGAAGCCGTACCAGTCGGCCCAGACCGCGGCGCAGGTGTTGTTGGCCTTGAGCAGATCGGCGATCTTGTAGGCCTCCACCGCGTGGTGGAAGGCCGAGACGTGGTAGCCGAACTCCTTGGCCATATCGAGGACGACGGCCATCTCGTCGGCGCGGTAGCAGTGGTTCTGGATGAGGATTTCGCCCTCCAGCACACCGCGAAGCGTATCCATCGCCAGATCCCGCGAAGGCGCCTCCCCGCCCTTCTCCTCATATTTGTCCCAGCGGCGCTTGTACTCGACCGCGCGGGCCCAGGTCTGGCGGTCCACCGCAATGTTGCCCATCCGGGTGGAGGGCATGCGGCCCTTCGAGCCATAGACGCGCTTGGGGTTCTCGCCGCAGGCCATCTTGAGGCCATAGGGCGCGCCGGGGAACTTCATCCCCTGCATGGTGCGGGCATAGACGTTCTTCACGACGACCGAGCGGCCGCCCATCAGGTTCGCCGAGCCGGGGAGGATCTGCAGTGTGGTGACGCCGCCATTGGCGAGCGCGCGGCCGAAGGCGGGGTCCTGCGGCCAGACGCTGTGCTCGGCCCATACCTCGGCGGTGACAGGGCCGGTCATCTCGTTGCCGTCCGAATTGGCCTGCACGCCAGGCACCGGATAGTCGCCCATATGGCTGTGGATGTCGATCACGCCGGGGGTGACATACTTGCCGCGCCCATCGATCACCGTGGCGCCGTCGGCGGCAAGATTCTGGCCGACCGCGACGATCTTGCCATCACGGAACAGCACCTGGCCATTGTCGATCCGCCCACCCTCGCCATCGAGCACGGTGACGTTGGTCAGCAGCGTCGGCGCGCCCGGATAGGCATGATAGGTCGAAGGGAAGGGATCGTGATTATACCCCTTGCCCTTGCCCGGGCCACTGGCCGCCGGAGCGGGGTCGGACGAGGCGGATTGCGCCCTGGTGCTGCTCGAATCGCAGGCTGCGAGCCCTGCCAGCGCACCAAAGATGATTAACGAGCGGATCAAGCGACTCTCTCCCCCTTGCGTAACGGTGCGGTGATCGCGCAGGTACCGTGCACTTGGCAAGCCATGCTTCTTCGCAAAGAGACTGAACCACTCTGGACTATCCCCATTTTCTCTTGTGCTTGATTGGTGTTATTGACAGTTCCCGGAAGGGGAAGGTGCATCGTTGCGCGTCGCAATTGACCCTGCCGAGCCGTCTCGCGTGACGGCCCCCGTGAACCGGCGGGTCGCCATCGGGCTCGCCGCTTTCGGGCTGGCATGCAGCCTGACCGCGTTCGCGGGATGGGTGTTCGACGTCCCCGATCTGCGCGGCTTCGGTTTCAACGATTTCCCGATCTGGCCCTGGACCGCGATCGGCTATGCCGCCCTATCGCTGGGCTTCCTGGCTTCCTTTGTCGACCGTCGGCGCGTGGCGATGAACCTGCTCGCCATCCCGCTGGTGATCGCCTTTGTCTCGCTGTTCGAGCGCTGGACGGAGATCGACCTGGGGGTCGACCGGTTGCTTTTCCCCGACCAGATCGTCGATTTCGCCTTCCCGTCCCCGGGTCGCGTCGGGATCAACCCGGCGGCGGTGTTCCTTGTGCTCGGCCTGGCCGGGCTCGGGCAATGCGTGCGTGACCTGGTGGCCAAGGAGATGCGCAGCCTGGTCGCGATGATCGCGCTGGGCCTGGCCGCCGCGGCGGCGATCATCATCCTGTTCTCGCACCCCGGCACCAGCCCCAGCGTGCCCCTGCTGACCACCTCCCTGCCCGCGGCGATCATTTCGATCTCGCTAGCGCTGGCGGCGATCGCCTGGAACAGCGGCTTCACCTGGATGCGCGCACTGGCCCGCGATCCCAGCAACCGGCGCGTGCTGCGCATCCTGCTGCCCGCCGCGCTGATCCTGCCGGTGCTGCCCGCGGTGCTGGAGCTGGTGCTGGCCCGGCGGATGGTGTTCGCAGCGGCGCCCGGCCAGCTGCTGGCGATGCTCGGCAACGTGCTGATCGTCGGCACCATCGCCTATTGGGCGGTCACCCGCGTCGCACGCGAGCAATCCGCCCAGGTTGAGCTCAGCGAGGCGATCGACGTCACCACCATGGCGCTCACCGCCCCGGACGGGCGGATCGTCCACTGGTCCGAAGGCGCGGCCGAGCTGTTCGGCTGGACCGCCGAGGAGGCGTGCGGGCAGAACAAGTATCTGCTGCTCCGCTCACGCTGCGAAAGCCCCGAGTCCAGCCTGCCCCGCCGACCTCACGGCGAGGCGTTGGAACTGGTGGAGATCACCCGCGACGGGCGCGAGATCGCCATTCACGAGCGGATCCACCGGGTGGAGATTACGGGCCGCGAGCCGGTGATCGTCCACAAGATGACCGACATCTCCGACCGCGCCCACACCGTGGCAGCACTGCGCGAGAGCGAGGAGCGCCTCGCCATCGCCACCGCCACGCACGAGGTGGGCGTGTTCGAATGGGACGTTGCCACAGGCCGGATGAGCTGGGCGCCCGGCGCCGAGGAGCGGCTGGGCCTCGTGCCCGGTTCGGTCACCAGCTTCGACAGCTGGCGCGACCAGATCGAGCCCGAGGATGCCGAGGCGGTGATCGAGACGATCGAGCTGGCCGTCGCCGATCGCGCGCCGCGCTTCAGCTTCCGCTACCGGTTCAAGGAGCGCAACGGATCGGTCCGCGCCGTCGAGGGCTCGTCGCGCGCCTTCTACGATACCGAGGGCAACCTGACCCGCACCATCGGCGCGATGCTCGACGTCACCGAACGGGAGGAGCGCGAGGCTGCGCTGCGCCGCCGCGAGGCGCAGCTCCGATCGATCATCGAGACGGTGCCCGAGGCGATGCTCGCGGTGGACGAGGAAGGCACAATCCGGGTGTTCAGCACCGCGGCGGAGGAGCTGTGGGGTTATCGTGCTCATGAGGTGCTGGGCCATAATTTCTCGATGCTCACCCCCTATCCGCGCGACGACGAGGCGGAGGCCGAGGCGGAATCGCGGCTGAGCGCCTTCCTGAAGGGGGGCAAGCCGCTCGAACCCGGCCAGACCATCGCCGCCGCCGGCCTCAACCGCGAGGGCGATCGCTTTCCGATGGAGGTCCGCGCCAGCGTCGCACAGATCGACGGGCATTCGCTCTACACGCTGTTCGCCCGCGACCTGACCAAGCAGTTCGAGGCGGAGGAGCGGCTGAGCGAGCTCAACGCCGAACTCGCCCATGTCGGCCGCCAGTCGGCGATGAGCGAACTGGCCGCCGACATGGCGCACGAGCTCAACCAACCGCTCGCCGCAACGTCGAATTTCCTCGCCGCAGCGCGTATGTTGCTCGACAAGGGAGAGGATTTCGAACGCGTAGGCGAACTCCTCCGCATGGCCAACGAGCAAACGTTGCGCGCAGGCGAAATCATCCGGCGACTGCGCAGCTTCACGATGCGGGGCGACGTCGATCTGCGGGTTACGCCGCTGGGGCCGACCATCCGAGATGCGGCCGATCTTGTCCTCATAGGAACCAGCCAGTTCAATATAAGGCTGACTTACGATCTCGACCCCGACGTGCCTTGCGTCTTCGCGGATCGTGTGCAGGTGCAGCAAGTTGTAGTCAATCTTCTGCGCAATTCTATAGATGTTCTTCGCAAACAGGATGCGATCGATCGCCGGATCACGGTAAGTTCGCGCAAGTCCAGCGAAGATATGATTGCAATAGAAATCGCCGATAGCGGCCCGGGCATACCGGAACCAATGCTCGACCAACTCTTTTCTCGTTTCACGACGACGAAGAAAGAGGGTGCCGGAATGGGTATTGGACTTTCTATCAGCAAGCGTATCATCGAGGCTCATGGTGGGACGCTGAGCGCGGAAAATCGGCCAGAGGGTGGCGCGGTCTTCCGCTTCACGTTACCGACCACGGAACAGGGTGGAGAGTAGATGACAAAAACGGTCTATATCGTGGACGACGACGATGCCGTCCGTGCCTCGCTGCACAGCCTCCTTTCTCTCCGATCAGATCTGGTGATCCGGGCCTTTCGCTCGGGAGACATATTCCTGGAATCGCTGCCGGACCTCGATCCGGGCGTCCTCCTGCTCGATTTCCACATGCCGGGATCGACCGGCCTGGACGTGCTCCAGGCGGTTGGCAACGATCCGAAGTTCGTGGCGATCATCCTGACCGGACAGGGCAATGTCGGGCTGGCGGTGCAGGCGATGAAGGCGGGCGCGCTCGATTTCATCGAGAAGCCCTATGAGGCCGAGTTCCTGATGACCGCGATCGATCTCGCCTTCTCGCGGCTCGAGGAAGGCAATGAAGCGGCGTCGCGGGTCAATGTCGCCGAAACGAAGATCGGCAAGCTCTCGCCGCGCGAGCGGGACGTGCTGAAGGGCCTGATCGAAGGGCGATCGAACAAGATCATCGCCTATGAGCTCGACATCAGTCCGCGCACGGTGGAGATCTACCGTGCCAACCTGATGGAGAAGCTGGAAGTGCGCAGCCTTTCCGAGGCGCTGCGCATCGCCTTTGCCGCAGGCATGTTCCCCAAGAACTGAAACAGGGAGCCGGGGTCCCCGCAAGGACCCTGGCCTTCAGCGCTCCGGATAGCCCCAGCCAGGCAGCATCGCCTCGATCGCAAGGGCAGCGTCGTCCCGGGATACCCGCGGCAGTGCTGCGTCGGTCGCTACGCCGCCGATCACTGCAATTTCCCGCCAGCGCGTGTCGGCGCGCAGAGCGGCTTCGCCGCCGGTGCGCCCGGCGAGCGCAACATCGTCGATGATCAGCACCGGCCCTTTGGCGAGCCACCGCTCGACGCGCGGATCGTCGATGTCATGGATCGTCACGAGGTCCGCGCCCGCCATCGACAGACGCGCGATCAGCGTGCTGCGGAGGCCCGCCTCACGCACAACCAGCACCAGCAATGGAAACGACGGGCTCACCTGGCCCTCCTGCATTTGCGACCCGGACTTGCTGCCCGCGGATGATGGGATGTATGCGAGATCATGCAGGTCCCACCATCCGTGGCTTCTACCTAAAGGTCTCTCCGCAATCCGAAATCAGAAGCTGAGGGTCAGGTCGGCGTGCACGAACTTGGTGTCGCCGGTGCGCGGCGCATTGGGTGCATCGTGCAGGAAGGCTCCCTTGGCGAGCCAGGCCGAACCGAGCTCGAAACGCAGCTTCTGCGGGACCAGCCAGCGGCGCGCGCGCAGCTCGAACTGGACGCCGCCAAAGGTATCGGTCTTGCCGGTCCGATCGATCACGCCGGTCGAGGCGAAGCTGTCGACTGCCGAGGCGAGCCATGCGCCACGCACCGATGCCATCAGGTCGAGCCGCTTCGACGGGCGCGCCTCGAAGCGTACGCCCGGCGACACGATATTGGCGCGGCCGAACGCGCCATAGAGCGAGAGCGGGCCGAAATCGGCACGGCGCGCGCCATATAGGGTGTCGAAGCGCGTGAAAGTGTTCGGATTGGCCGTCTCGCCGCTGGCATAGTCGAACAGCGCGGCGACGCGCGGCGCCCATTTGCCATCGAAGGTCCAGCCGCTCTCGGCATGGACGAAGCCGGCGCGGACCTTGAGGTCGCGCACATCGGTGACTGCGGCGGTGGCGCGGGCCAGGCCGCGCTGGAGCGCCGCCTCCACCTCATAGTCGAGCGCATTCTTGGCCGGCGCCCGGCGCAGGCGCGCACCGAAGGTGACGAGGCGGCGGTTGCGCGTCGGATGGGTGGTGCGATCATGCTCGATCAGGCGGAAGCCATAGGTCTCGAGCGAGGTGTTACCGTAGAGCTTGGCCAACATCGCGTTGCCGCCGAAGAACTCGATGTTTTCCGTCGCGCGGTCGAGCTGGACCTTGTTGTCGTAGATATCCGCGGGGGTTTCGGGCAGCGCGGTGAAGGGGCGCGTCCAGAACAGGACCAACTGGTTCTTGTTCTTGTCCTTCGCCTCGATCTTGGCGCCCAGATAGGTGGGCACGCCGTTCGGGAAGTCGGTGCGGCCGACGAGGCGGCTTGCGCCGATGTCCATCGCGAACTTGCCGCCGGTGATCTGCACGCCCTTGACCGGACGCCAGGCGAGATAGGCCTGGACGGGCTCGAGGTCATTGATCTCGCTGGTGCGCACCGAGCTCTTGTCGCTCTCGCCATAGCCGCGCGCATCCACCACTTCGCCGACCAGCGTGAACGCGCCGATCTCCGCCTTCGCCGCCACCATGGTGCGGAACGAGAGGAAGCTGTCGCTCTCCGGCGTGTTCGGGCGGAACTGGCCGCCGATCGTCTCGGCACGGACGCGGACGCTGCCGGTCACGCTGAGCTTGACCTTGTCCTGGGCAAGCGCCGGCGCAGCGGAGACGAAAGGCAGGATCGCCGCACAGGCGAGAGAGATGCGAACGGAACGGGACACGGGGAACTCCGGAAATGGTTACCCGTCGAATTATAGGATGATCCGTAAACTCCAGACCCCACCCTGTGGAAACTACGCAGTCCGGGAACGGGCCGCCACTTGGTCCTATAATGAAGGGTATTTTCGCGCCCGTCAGGGCTCCCCTGTCAATCGCGGTGCCCGTCACGAAGGGTGCCGGAAGCTAGTGGAATTAAGAATGCTCGGCACAATCAACAGCTGGCCCCTCGCAAAGAAGATGCTGGTGGCCTTCGCCCTTATCGGCACCCTGGTCCTTGGCCTGGGTATCAACGGCTATGTGTCGAACAAGACGCTGAGTGGCGTCGCCACCCGGCACGTCGAGAATGGCATCACCGGGCTTTCCGGCCTGACCGATGTTCTCGCCGACATCCGCGAGCTCCGGATCATCGTCTACAGCTATTACAATGCTGCGACCCCGAAGGACGAGGCGAGCCTGGTGGAGCGCCGCGCCAAGGGCGAGGCCAAGCTGCTGGCGGACATCGATGCCTATCGCAAGGTAGCCGGTGATGACTTCAGCGCCGATGTCGACGGCCTGCGTGCCCGCGCGACCGAGCTGATCGCCGCCAACAAGACGATCTTCGACCTGCGCGCCGCGAATGACCTGGAAGGCGCTGTCAAGGCGATCAAGGGCGTCGGCAAGGAAAAGTCGCACGACGCGATCGAGGCGGCCGACAACCTGCTGACCCGCACCCGCGAGCGCTCGGCCAAGGACAATGAATATGGCGAGGGCCAGACCACCTTCGCACTCATCATGACGATCCTGCTGTCGCTGGTCTCCTTTGCTGGCCTGGGCGGCATCTGGCTCGCGATCAACCGCACCGTCGCCAACCCGATGGCCAAGCTGACCGAAGCGACCACCGTGCTCGCCCAGGGTGGCGAGGCCGAGGTGCCGAGCCGCGACCGCAAGGACGAGCTGGGCCAGATCGCCAATGCCGTCGAGCAGTTCCGCCTGGGCACCAAGGCCCGCGCCGAGGCCGATGCCCGCTCGGCCGCCGAGCTGCGCGACGTGATGGACACGCTGCGCGACACGCTGCAGGCGCTGAGCCGCGGCGACCTGACCGCCGAGATCACCGCCGCCTATCCGGCCGCCTATGCCGAACTGAAGACCAACTTCAACGAGGCGGTGACCAGCCTGCGCACGCTGATCGGCTCGGTGATGGAATCTACCGCTGCGATCAACACCGGCTCGAGCGAAATCGCCTCGGCCTCCGAAGACCTGGCGCGCCGCACCGAAGCCAATGCCGCGAGCCTCGAGGAGACTTCGGCCGCGATCGCCCAGATGGACGAGCGCCTGAAGGCGATGGCAGGATCGGCCGGCCGCACCGTGGAGCGTGCCGACGGCGCGATCACCACCGTCTCGGGCGGCCGCGCGATCGCCGACGAAGCGGTGCAGGCGATGACCCGCGTGGCGGACAGCGCCAAGGGCATCGACAGCGTCATCGAAGGTCTCGACAAGATCGCCTTCCAGACGCGCGTCCTCGCGATGAACGCCGCCGTGGAAGCCGGCCGTGCCGGTGAGGCGGGCCGCGGCTTCGCGGTGGTCGCCGACCTCGTCTCGGCCCTCGCGATGCGCGCCGAAGAGGAAGCCGGCCGCGCCCGCGACCAGCTGACCGCCACCCAGACCGACATCGTCGCCGCCGTGGAGATGGTCGAGAAGGTCGATGGCGCGCTCGCCAACATCTCGGGCGACGTGAGCGAAGTCCACTCGCTGCTTGCCGAGATGGCGACCGACAACCAGGCCCAGTCGACCGCGATCACCCAGATCAGCGCCGCGATCGGCATGATGGACCAGGGCACCCAGCAGAACGCTGCGATGGTCGAGCAGACCTCTGCCGCCGCGCGCAATCTGAGCTCGGAAGTGAGCTCGCTCGCCGAGCAGGCCAGCCGCTTCACCGTCGGCGCTACCGCGGCCCGCCCGGCGATGCGCCCGGCCCCCACTCCCACCCCTTCGCGCCCGGCCAAGCCGGTCGCCAAGAAGAACGCGACCTATGTTTCCCCGGTGAAGGCGCTGCCCATCACCACAGCTGTTGCCAGTGGCGGCGACGACGACTGGACGTCGTTCTGACGCCGTGACGCATCGATCCTAACCAATTGGGGAAGCGGGCTCGGGGGAGAGCCCGCTTCTTTTTGCAGGAGTGCAAAACCATGAATCTTCTCGCGAAGTTCAAGATTCCAACCAAGATTCTCGCGCTCGTGATCATGATCGCGGGCGTGGGTTTCGCCGTATCGCTGTTCGGCACCAACGCGCTCGACTCGATCACCGCGAAATATTCGACGCTGGTCGAAGAGCAGATGCCCGTTTCCACCGCGATGGCCCGCGCCAATCGCCGCGGCACGGACATCGCCTACAGCGCCTATCGCGCGCTCGCCTATGATGGCGCCTCCAAGGAAGCACGCGAAACGGTAGGCCAAGAGCAGGCAAGCTTCGAATCGGCCAACAAGCTGTTCGACAATGCGGTGCAGCTCCAGCCGGAACTGAAGCCGCAGATCGAGGACTTCCGCACGCGGATGGCCAAGGTCCATGAGCTCGCTGCCCGCGCCATCCAGTTCGGCCTGCGCAACGACAACGACAATGCGCGTTCGACGCTCGCCGAAATGGACCCGCTGATGAACGCGCTCGCGGCGGACATGGTCAAGTTCAACGACGCGATCATCGCCGACGGCAAGAAGGAATCGGACACGCTTTCGGACTCGGCCGACGCGACCTCGACCCTGATGCTGACGATCAGCATCATCTCGACCCTGCTCGCGCTGGGCGTGGCCTTCATCGTCTCGCGGGCCGGGATCACCCAGCCGCTTGCACGCCTGCAGGACACCATGCGCACCCTCGCCGGCGGCAACAACCGCGTCGAGGTGCCGGGCACCGACCGCGGCGACGAGCTCGGCGACATGGCCAAGACCGTGCTGGTCTTCCGCGACGCCGCCCAGGCGCAGGAAGCCGCTGCCGCCGCCAAGGCCAAGGCCGATGCGGAACAGAAGATGGTCGTCGAGACGCTGGGCGACAATCTCGGCGACCTCGCCAAGGGTGACCTGACCGCGTCGATCACCCGGGAGTTCCCGGGCGAGTACGTCCAGCTCAAGACCAACTTCAACGAAGCGGTCAGCAGCCTGCGCACGCTGATCGGATCGGTGATGGAATCGGCCGCGACGATCAACACCGGCTCCACCGAGATCGCCCAGGCGTCGGAAGACCTCGCCCGCCGTACCGAGAGCAACGCTGCGTCGCTCGAGGAGACCTCGGCCGCGATCAGCCAGATGGACCAGCGCCTGAAGGTGATGGCAGGCTCGGCCGGCCGCACCGTGGAGCGGGCGGACGGCGCGATCAGCACCGTCTCGGGCGGCCGCGCGATCGCCGACGAGGCGATGCAGGCAATGACCCGCGTCAGCGACAGCGCCAAGGGCATCGACTCGGTCATCGAAGGTCTCGACAAGATCGCCTTCCAGACGCGCGTTCTGGCGATGAACGCCGCCGTCGAAGCTGGCCGCGCCGGCGAGGCCGGCCGTGGCTTTGCGGTGGTCGCCGATCTCGTCTCGGCCCTGGCGATGCGCGCCGAAGAGGAAGCCGGCCGCGCCCGCGACCAGCTGACCGCCACCCAGACCGACATCGTCTCGGCCGTGGATGCAGTGCAGAAGGTCGATGGCGCCCTGGCCAACATCTCGAGCGACGTGGGCGAAGTGCACACGCTGCTCGCCGAGATGGCTGCGGACAACCAGGCGCAGTCGGCTGCGATCACCCAGATCAGCACCGCGATCGGCACGATGGACCAGTCGACCCAGCAGAACGCTGCGATGGTCGAGCAGACCTCGGCGGCGGCGCGCAACCTGAACACCGAAGTGAATGCGCTTTCGGAGCAGGCCAGCCGCTTCACCGTCGGCGCCGCCACCGCGGTGCGCCCGGCGATGCGCCCGGCCCCGACGCCCGCCACCCGGGCGCCGAAGCCGGCCGCCAAGAAGAACGGCTATGTCTCGCCGGTGAAGGCGCTTCCTGCTGCTGCCGCGGCAATGGATGGCGGGGACGACTGGGCCAGCTTCTGAGTCCTGTCCTCAACGCAAGAAAAGGGGCGTCCCGGCTTCAGCCGGGACGCTCTTTTCTTGTGGGCGCCGCTCAAGCCCGCAAACTGAAGATCAGCAGCCCTGCCCCGATCCCCAGTTGCCCCAGCGCGATCAGCCAGAGCCGGGTCGTGAAGGGCCGCTTGCGGGTCTTGTGCCGGAACAGCCGCCGCGCCGCGAACGCGCCCAGCGAGCCGCCGATCAGGGCCAGGCCGAGCAGATCGGCTTCGGGAATGCGCCGCATGCCGGCGACTGCGCGCCTTTTATCCTGCCAGAAACGCAGGATCGTCCAGAGATTGATGAGCAGGACCCAGGTGAAGGCGGCGATGAGCATCGGCCGCTCCTAGCCGGGATCCGGGCCGACGAAAAAGGGCGCCGCGGCTTTCGCCGGGCGCCCTTTTCTCTTCAGCCGGATCGCAGGATCAGGCGGCGACGCGCTGCGGAACGCGGAGGCCTTCCATGATCATCCGGTTCACTTCGATCAGCTCGCGGATCCGCTCGCGCCCGGCGATCACGTCGCTGGTGAAGCGATCGACCCAGAGGCCGAGCGAGACGATCTGCGCGCGCAGGTCACGCGGCAGGCCGTTATTGGGATCGTTGCAATCGTTGCTGAAGGCGTTCCACATCTCACGGTTGCGATGCAGCGACGGCATCAGCAGCGCGCCCTTCGCGCCCCGCTCTTCCGCTTCCATCATCTCGCCGGTGATCTCGCCCAACAGCCTGAGCTCTGCCGAGCGCGGCGTTTCGGCCCGGGCACGGGCCGCCTGATAGGCACTAAGGGTCATGCTCGCTCCATTTGCTTGACCCTTCATTCTAGGACGATTGCGAACGTTCCGGGCGCGTACATCCTATAAGATTAGTGCGCCCTCCGAAATGCGGGCGCGCATCCGGGGAAAATCATTGGCCAACACCATTCTTCCGCACGCGCTGCCGACCGCGCTCGATGCGTATCCGGGCGTGACCTTGCTCTCGCTCGACTGCTTCGACACGCTGCTGTGGCGTGACGTGCACGCCCCGCGCGACCTGTTCGGCGCGCTTGGCGAAGCCAATCTGCTTCAGCGCGGCTGGGCCGAGCAGACCGCGCGGAGCACCGCCGCGGTCCGCCACCGCCGCAACGAAGTCCATATCGACGAGATCTATGCCGAGCTGCTGCCGAACGCGAGCGCAGCCGAACGCGCAGCCGCGGTGCGCGACGAGCTCGATGCGGAAGCGCGCCACTGCTTCGCCTTCAAGCCGACGGTCGAGCTGATGCGCGCGGCCAAGGCCCGCGGCATCGAGACGATCATCGTCTCCGACACCTATCTCGACGAGAAGCAGTTGCGCGGCCTGATTGCTGCAGCGGCGGGTGAGGAAGTCGCCGGTCTGATCGGCCGCATCTTCTGCTCGTCCTTCTATGGCAAGGCCAAGGGCGAGGGCCTGTACGAGCCGGTGCTCCGGGCGCTCAAGATCGCGCCGGAGAAGATCCTGCACATCGGCGACAACAAGAAGGCCGATGTCGACGGCGTTGCCCCCTTCGGCGTGAACACGCTGCACCTCAAACAGTTCACCGAAGGCAGCGAGCAGCGCATCCGCCTGGAAAGCGCGATCAACGCGATCTTCCACCCCACCGAGGCGCGCACCGCCCTCACCCATCAGCCGCACCGCGCGACGATCGCGGCTTATGAGCCGCAGCTCGACAACGCGGCGGAGGTGCTCGGCTACACCACGCTCGGCCCGGTGCTCAACGGCTTCGACCGCTGGCTGGGCGACGAAGCCGCCGCGCTCCAGGCACAGAATGGCGGCAAGGTCCATGCGGTGTTCCTGATGCGCGACGGCTATCTGCCCCAGCTCGTCCACGAAGCGCGCGGCGGCACCGGCCATGCCGTGGAGATCAGCCGCTTCACCGGCACGGCCTCCTCGCTGACCGATGCCAAAACCGTCGAGAACTATCTCCAGCGCGAGATCATGAGCGATCTCAGCGTCGTGGCCAAGCAGCTGCTGTTCCCGGCAGCCGAAGCCGCCAAGCTGGTCAAGGATCATGGGCGCCCGCCCGCCTTTCTCAAGGCCGTGCAGGATCCGCAGCGCATGCGCCGCATCACCGCTGCCTCGCGCGCCTTTGCCGAGCGGATGATCGCGCATGTTCGCAAGGCGGTGAACCCGGCCAAGGGCGACACGCTGATGCTGGTCGACCTGGGCTATAACGGCTCGGTCCAGAACGACATCGAAGCGGTGCTCGCCCGTGCCCTCGATGTGAAGGTCGCCGGCCGCTACCTGGTGCTGCGCGAGCAGTCGCGCAGCGGCTTGGACAAGAAGGGCTTCATCGGCCACGACGATTATGACTGCACCGCGCTCGAATCGCTGTGCGCAAACGTCGCGGTGCTCGAGCAGCTCTGTACCGCCGCCCAGGGTTCGGTCGTCGACTATGAGAAGGACGGCACCTCGATCCGCCGCGGCAACTCGATCAAGTCGCGCCAGTCCACGGTCCGCGACGCGGTGCAGGCAGGCTGCCTGCGCTTTGTGCACGACGAAGGCAGCGTGACGATCCGCGGCGCCCGAGCGCCGCACGAGACGATGATGTGGCGCCGCGCCGCCGCCGCCGTGCTCGGCCGGCTGATGTACGTGCCGCTCGAGGCCGAGCTCGCGGTGCTCGGCGAGTTCGAGCACGACATCAACCTGGGCGTCGACAACACCGTCTCGCTGTTCGACGCCGGCATCGCGAAGAAAAGCCTGCGCCAGCGCGGGCTGTCCTACATGAAGGGCGCAGACCGGATGTACCTGCCGGCCGAGCTGCACGGCGAGGGGCTGGCGGTGAAGCTCAGCCTGCTTGCCCAGCGCCGCTTCGCCATGCCGCTCAAATACCAGGACTTTGTCGACAATTCGATCGCGCTGCCGCTGATCGTCGCCGACGGCAACCAGGTCTCGACCGGCAAGGTCACCGCCACCCCGACGCATGACGGCTATTATCTGGCGCCCATCCCGATCGGCGACAGCCGATTCTCGGTGGGCGTCCAGTTCGGCCAACTCTACGATTATGTGCAGGTCGAAAGCGCCAGCTTCATGCCGGTCGACCGATTCCTGAGCGACAAGCAACATGCCGATGGCAACCAGGAGATCGATGCCCTGCCCTCGCTCGAGGGTATGGAGCAGGTCGCCCCGCATCTCTTCCGCTGCGAGAACGAGTTCGGCTTCATGATGGTCCCGCCTCCGCCGCGGCAGGGGGACCGGCCGATGATGCTCGCGCTCGTGTTCCGCCCGATCGCCGCGCGCCAGGCCGCGGTGCCCCAGACCGCCCCTCACATCTTCGCGGGAGCCAACGCATGACGCTTCTGATCCATTCCATGTCGGAATTCTCGGACCTGATCCTGCACGGTCTGCACATCGCCGGCGCGCGCAACATCGCCGAGGTCGGCGCCGAGTTCGGCGGCATGTCGCAGCAGCTCGCCGCCTATGCGCGCGCGCTGGGCGGCAGCCTGACCAGCATCGATCCCTGCCCCAAGCCCGAGTTCGTCGCCTGGGCGAGCCAGACGCCCGAAGTGCGCCACATCGCCGAGCCGAGCCTCGATGCGATGCCGGGCCTGAAGGACGTCGATGCCTGGGTGATCGACGGCGACCACAATTACTACACCGTCTACAACGAGCTGCGCATCGCCGACGAGCTCTCGCGCCGCGACGGCAAGCACTTCCTTGCCATCCTGCATGACGTCTCCTGGCCCTGCGCCCGCCGCGACTTCTACTACGCACCCGAGCGCATCCCCGCCGAGCACCGTCACGCCTACAGCTATGATGCAGGGGTGGTCCCCGGCGATGCCGGCTGGCGCGAGAATCGCGGCTTCCGCGGTGGCGGCCATTTCGCCTGGGCGTTGCAGGAAGGCGGCCCGCGCAACGGCGTGCTGACCGCCGTGGAGGATTTCCGCGCCGAGGCACAGACCGACGCCCGCCCGCTCGCCTGGGCGCATGTGCCCGCGGTGTTCGGCCTGGGCATGCTGTTCGACAGCTCGGCACCCTGGGCGCCGGCGCTCGCCGAGATGATCGTGCCCTGGCACAACAACAAGCTGCTTGCCGCGCTCGAGACCAACCGGCTGCAGAACTATCTCCAGGTGATCGAGTACCAGGACCGCGCCACGGCCGCGGCCTAACCAATTTGCCGGTGCGGCCGCACCGCACCGGCAAATCCTTCCTATAATTCTGGAAACAACAGGGACATCGGGCGAACCGCCATGCTAAACGGCGTAGGTTTCATCATCATTCTCGTTTGCGTGTTCGGCAGCTTCATGATGTCGGGCGGCAAGTTCGAGATCATCTCGCATGCGTTGCCGCACGAGATGATGGCGATCGCAGGGGCCTCCATCGGGGCCTTCATCGTCGCCAATTCGATGTCGACGGTAAAGAAGGCCGGCGCGGGCATCATGCGCTCGTTCAAGGGCGGCAAGTGGAAGGCGCAGGACTATAAGGACCTGCTCACCCTGATGTTCACCGTGCTCTCCACCTTCAAGAAGGGTGGCGCCACGGCGCTCGAGCCGCACCTGGACAAGCCGGAGGAGAGCAATCTCTTCACGCCTTATCCGCGCCTGCTCAAGGACCATCACCTGATCGAGTTCATCTGCGACTATCTGCGCATGATGACGGTCAACTTCGAGGACCCGCATCAGATCGAGGCCGCGATGGACGCGGACATCGAGAAGCATCACCACGAAGAGGCCGGCCCGCAGCACGCGCTCCAGATCATGGCCGATGGCCTGCCCGCGATCGGCATCGTCGCCGCGGTTCTCGGCGTCATCAAGACCATGGGCTCGATCGACCAGCCAACCGAGATCCTCGGCGCGATGATCGGCGGCGCGCTCGTCGGTACCTTCCTGGGCGTTCTGCTGAGCTACTGCGTGGTGGGTCCGCTCGCCGCCAAGCTGCTCGAGACGATCGAGGCCGACGGCAAGCCCTATTCGATCGTGAAGACCGCGATCGTCGCCTATGCCCAGAACCAGCCGGTTCAGGTGGCGATCGAGATCGCCCGCCGCATGACCCCGTCGGCCTATTCGCCGACCTTCCAGCAACTCGAAACCGCACTTGACGAGGCCAAGAATGGACCAGCCCCTGCAGCTGCCTGACGCCGAGGAGCGCGCGCTGCGCCTCCCCGCCCATGGCACCACCGTTACGGCCGAAGACCTGCGCGTGCGCCTCGTGCTCGCCGCGGACCTCGACGACACGATCGAAATCGACGCGTCGGAAGTCGAGAGCGTCGGCCAGGCCGTCCTCCAGCTCCTCGTCGCCGCGCGCGCCGAAGCCGCGAGCAACGGTCAGCTATTCCGCATTGCCAACCCCAGCCCTGCATTTGTCGATCGCGTGAACCGCTGCCAGCTGGCTGCGGCGGTCGGCCTCGATACCGGAGACGTCCAGTGAGCAAGTTGATCCTTACCGTCGACGATTCGGCGAGCATGCGCATGCTGCTCAAGACGTCGCTGACCGCGCAGGGCTTTCGCATCGAGAGCGCCAATGACGGCGAGCACGGACTAGAGCGCATGCACGAGGTGAAGCCCGACCTGCTCATCACCGACATCAACATGCCTAAGATGGACGGATTCGAACTGATCGAGGCGGTGCGTGCGCTGAACGAGTTCCGCGGCACGCCGATCCTGGTTCTTTCGACCGAATTCTCGGACGAGAAGAAGTCGCGTGCCCGTTCGGCCGGCGCGACCGGGTGGATCACCAAGCCGTTCGAAGCCACCAAGCTGGGGGCGGCCATCCGCCGCGTGTGCCCGTGAGCGACGAACTCGACGAAATCCAGGCGATCTTCTTCGAAGAGTGCGCCGAAGGTCTGGTGACCGCCGAGCAGGGCCTTTCGGCCATGCAGGCCGGCGACGTCTCGGCCGAAGTCATCGCGGGCGTGTTCCGCGCCGTCCACTCGATCAAGGGCGGTGCCGGCGCGTTCGGCCATGCCGACCTGACCGCCTTCGCGCACAAGTTCGAGAACGTCCTCGACGAAGTGCGCGGTGGCAAGATCCCGCCGAGCCCCGGCGTGGTCAAGGTCATGCTGAGCGCCTTCGACATCCTGACGGACCATGTCGAATCCGCCAAGGGCCTGGCCCCGCGCCCGGCCGACGAGGCCGCGCTGGCCGCGCTCGAGCAGGTTCTCGCCAACAAGGGTGCCGATGACGGTGCGCCCGCCGCTGCCCCGGCCCCCGCGCCGGTCGCGGTCGAGGCTCCGGCCGCCCCCGCTCCCGCCGCGGAAGCGGACGAGTTCGGCTTCGTGCCGATGGCCGTGTCGCTCGACGATTTCGACGCGCCTGCCGAGGCTCCGGCCGCGGACGCCTGGTGGATCGTCACCTTCAAGCCGTCGCGCGCCGCGCTCGCCAATGCCGGCGAGCCGCTGCTGATCATCCGCGAGCTCGAGACGCTCGGCGCCGAGATCCTCTCGGTCGACACCGAGACGGTGCCGCCGCTGCGCGACCTCGATCCCGAGGATGCCTATTTCACCTGGACGCTGCGCGTGCCGGGCGAGGTCGCCGAGGGCGACATCAACGACTGCTTCGACTTCGTCGCGCCGGATTCGCTCGTCGAGGTCCGCCGTGACGAAGCCCCTGCCCCGGCCGCCGCGCCGGTGGCCGAGGCCCCCGCCGCCGACACCGGCGCCGACGAGTTCGGCTTCGTGCCGGTGAGCGCTCCGATCGAGGACTTCGCCGCCGAGATGCAGCGCGTCGTCGAGACGATCGCCGCGGCGTCGCCGCCGATCGGCAGCGTCGAGACGCCGTCCATCGCCCCCAAGGCGGGCGGCGACGCGGCCCAGCAGACGATCCGCGTGGATCTCGGCAAGCTCGACCTGCTGCTCAACCTGGTCGGCGAGCTGGTGATCCGCAACTCGATCCTGGCCGACCGGCTGTCGCCGGCCGATCGCCAGCGCGTGGAACTCCCGGAACTGGCCCGCCTGACGCGCCAGATCCAGGACAATGTCATGTCGCTGCGCGCCCAGCCGATCAAGCAGGCCTTCAGCCGCGTGCCGCGCATGCTGCGCGACCTCTCGGTCGAAACCGGCAAGACGATCAACCTCGAGACGTACGGTGAGACCACCGAAGTCGACAAGGGTGTGATCGAGAAGATCGGCGATCCGCTGACCCACATGATCCGCAACGCCGCGGACCATGGCCTCGAGAGCGCCGAAGAGCGCATCGCGGCGGGCAAGGATCCGGCCGGCACGATCAAGCTCTCGGCCGAGCAGCGCGGCGCGCGCATCTTCGTGCGCGTCCAGGACAATGGCCGCGGCATCAACCGCGAGCGCGTCAAGGCCAAGGCGATCGAGAAGGGCATCATCAGCGCCGACGCGGTCCTCTCCAACGAGGAAATCGACCAGCTGATCTGCGCGCCGGGCTTCTCGACCGCGGAGACCATCTCGAACATCTCGGGTCGCGGCGTGGGCATGGACGTGGTCCGCTCGAACGTCGAGGCGCTGGGCGGCCGCGTGGAAATCCACTCGGTCCCGGGCGAAGGCACCACCTTCACGATGATCCTGCCTCTCACCCTGGCGATCCTGGACGGCATGATCGTCCGCCTCGCCGGCCAGCGCTTCGTGCTGCCGCTCGCGCATGTGCTCGAGACGGTCCAGCCCGAGCCGGGCCAGGTGAAGCGCACCTCGCCGGACAGCGAAGTGATCGACATGCGCGGCGAATATGTGCCGGTGAAGCGTGCGACGGAGATCTTCGGCCTCAACGACGACCGCGCGGTCGAGGACAGCCTCGTCGTGATCGTCGAGAGCGAGGCGCACGGCAAGGTCGGCCTGGTCGTCGATACCATCGATGACCGCCGCGAAGTGGTGATCAAGAGCCTCGACCAGAACCTGCACCCGATCCGCGGCCTGGGCGGCGCCACCATCCTGGGTGACGGCTCGATCGCACTGATCCTCGACATCGAGGCGCTCGTCGCCTCCACCAACCGCTACACGCCCAAAGGAATGGCAGCATGACCGACACCAACGACAACGCCGGTACCGACCGCAAGATCGTTACCTTCTCGCTCGCCCAGCAGACCTTCGGGATCGACATGCGCGCGCTGATCGAGATCCGTGAATGGGACGAGCCGACCCCGCTCCCCAACGTTCCGGGCTTCATCAAGGGCGTGACCAACCTGCGCGGCAACGTGATCCCGGTGGTCGGCCTGGCCGAGCGCCTGGGCTGGGAGCCGAGCGCGATCCATGCCCGCTCCTGCGTGCTGGTCGTCAACATCGCGGGCAAGCAGGCCGGCTTCCTGGTCGACGAAGTCAACGACATCGTCGCGATCGGCGAGACCGAGATCCAGCCGGCCCCCGAGGTCGAGACGATCGAGCCCAGCGTGATCGCCGGCCTGGTCCGCATCGCCACGCGCCAGAAGGACGGCACCCGGGACGAGAAGGGCACCATGGTGCTGCTGCTCGACCTCGACGCGCTGAGCCTGACCAAGCACCTGGATCTCGCAGCGTGACCGCCGCCGGGGGCGCCCTGGCGCCTGCCGGCGTCGCATCGGCCATGTCGGCAGCGAGCAACGCGGAGCTCACGCCCCGCGACTTCGCCGCCATCGCCGCGATCATGCACGAGGATGCGCGCATCGCGTTGAGCGAGGCGAAGACCACGCTCGTCCAGTCGCGCCTTGGGCGCCGGCTGCGCGAGCATGGCCTGGCCAAGTTCTCCGAATATGTCGCGCTCGTGCAGAGCGACCCGGTGGAACGCCATGCGATGGTGGTGGCGCTGACCACCAACCACACGCATTTCTTCCGCGAACCGCACCACTTCGATCATTTCCGCGAGACCGTCCTGCCCGTGCTCAAGCGCAAGCAGGGCCCGGTGCGGATCTGGTCGGCGGGCTGCTCGTCGGGCGAGGAGGTCTACACGATCGCCATGTGCCTGCTGGGTACGGACCGCACGTCCGCATCCTGGCTGCGCAACGCCGATGTCCGCCTGCTGGCGACCGACATCGCGCCGCACGTGGTGGAATCGGTGCGTCGCGGCTTCTATGCCGACAATGTCGCCGAAGCCGTGCCCGAGCCCTATCGCAGCCTGTGGATGAAGCCCGTGCAGGGTGGCTACCAGATGGCCGAGGAGGCACGCTCGCTGGTGACCGCCAAGGTGCTCAACCTGTTCGAGCCCTGGCCGCTCAAGGCCGCGTACGACGTGATCTTCTGCCGTAACGTGATGATCTATTTCGGAGATCCCGCGAAGGAAGAGCTGGAGGCGGGCTTCGTCAACCAGCTGGCTCCGGGCGCGCACCTCTATATCGGTCATTCCGAGCGGCTGATCGGCCCGGCGGCGCGCCACATGCGTTCCTGCGGGCACACCATCTACCAGAAGCCGGAGATACACTGATGGCGCCGGTACGCACGCTGATCGTCGACGACAGCGCCTCGATGCGCGCGACGCTCAACCGCATGCTCTCCGCCGATCCCGCCATCGAGGTGGTCGGCATGGCCCCCGAACCGTTCGCGGCGCGGGAGATGATCAAGACGCTCAACCCCGACGTGCTGACGCTCGACGTCGAGATGCCGGGAATGGACGGGCTGTCGTTCCTCGAGCGCATCATGCGCCTCCGGCCGATGCCGGTGGTGATGTGCTCGACGCTGACCGCCCGCGGTGCGGAAGTGACGATCGAGGCGCTCCGCCTAGGCGCGGTCGACTATGTCACCAAGCCCAGCGGCACGCCCGAGGACATCGAGCGCGACGCGGTGCTGCTCTGCGAGAAGGTCAAGGCGGCCGCCCGTTCGGTCGCTCGCGCCGGGCCGCAGCGCCTGCCCGTCCAGCCGACCATCGCCGCCGGCGCGGTCGGCGAGCGGATCATCGCGATCGGCTCGTCCACGGGCGGCGTCGAGGCGCTGTTCTCGCTGCTCCCTGCCCTGCCGGAGAACTGCCCGCCGGTGCTGATCGTCCAGCACATGCCGGCCGCCTTCACGCGCAATTTCGCGGAGCGGCTGAACGGCGAATGCCGGGTCCAGGTTGTGGAAGCTACGGATGGCGCGCCGGTCCTGCCGGGAACCGTCTATATTGCTCCTGGGGGGCAGCGCCACATGGAGCTGCGCGGCGGCATCCGTGGCCATATCAAGCTGCGGGACGGCGACCCCGTCTCCGGCCACCGGCCCTCGGTGGACACGCTGTTCAACTCGGTGGCGCCGCTAGGCAAAGCCGCGGTGGGCGTGATCCTCACCGGCATGGGTGCCGATGGTGCGCAGGGCCTGCTGGCCATGCGCCAGGCCGGGGCCCGCACTTTGGGCCAGAGCAGGGAAACCTGCGTGGTCTGGGGAATGCCGCGCTCGGCAAAGGAGCTGGGTGCGGTGGAACATGAAGTTGGTTTGTCGGGCATGCCTGAGGCGATCCTCAAGGCCTGCCGAGAGAAGATTGGGAGCGTCTGATGCCTGCTGCTGCAGCGATCAAGGTGATGGTGGTCGATGACCAGACCAGCATGCGCGCGATGATCCGTCGCGCGCTACAGGATCTCGGGTTCAAGGACGTGCGTGACAAGCCCAGCGCCCCGGAAGCGCTGGCGGCGGTCAAGGCTGACCGCGTCCATCTGATCATCTCCGATTACAACATGCCGGAAATGGACGGCCTCCAGTTCCTGGAAGCGGTCCGCACCGACGCGGTGATCGGCAAGACGGTGTTCATCATGCTCACCGGCTCGTCGGACAAGGAGATCGTCCAGAAGGCCGCGGCCCTTGGCGTGAACAACTATGTCGTGAAGCCCTTCGCGCCGGCTGCGCTGAAGGAGAAGATCGAGCGCGTCTTCGGCGAGCTGACCTGATGCGCCGCGTCTCGATCGTACAGGGCGAGAATGCGATCGTGGCCGAGCCGGGCGTCGTCGTTTCGACGCTGCTCGGCAGCTGTGTCGCCGCATGTCTCTACGATCCCGTAGCCAAGGTGGGTGGGATGAACCACTTCCTCCTCGGCGAACCGGGCGCGGACCAACGCGTCTCCGCCGGAGACATGCAGCGCTATGGCGTTCATGCCATGGAGCTTCTCATCAATGGGCTGATGGCGCGGGGCGCGATGCGCACCCGGCTGAAGGCTCATCTGTATGGCGGCGGCAACATCGTTTCCGGTCTGGGCGGCATCGGGACCGCGAACGCGGCGTTCGCGCGCCGCTTCATGGCGGACGAAGGCATCGAGGTCGCGCACACCGATCTCGGCGGCACTTCGGCGCGCAAGGTCGAGTTCCTGCCCCACGAGGGCAAGAGCCGCTGCACCAAGGTGGCGGACCGCGTTCCCGATCGCCCGCCCGTCCCCGTCAACCTGCCGCCCGCCGGCGGAGACCTGGAGCTTTTCTGATGTCGTGTATGCCCGTGCCCGCCCAGCCCTTTCAGGCCGAGCCGTTGCCTGGCTACGACCCCCATGCGGGCATGCTCCACAGCGTGATCGCCAGCGAGTTGCGCGAGATGCGCGAGATGCTCGAGCGGCTGGCCGAAGTGCTCGTCGCCGACGAACAGTTCGCGCACGACCATATCGAGCAGCTCCAGTCGTTCGACTATCTGATCCAGCACACCGACGAGTGCGCGAATCTGCTCGAGCGGATCGCCGGTGGCGAGGACTCGCTGAGCGCCATCAACCACGTCCGCCTCGCCGAGGTGCAGGAACGGCTGCGCGACGCGCTGTCGATGAACGAAAGCTTCGGGGGTAAGTGGCATGGCTTCGATTCCGAATGATCGTCCGATCGTCATCAAGCGGGTCAAGAAGGTCGCCGGCGCCCATCATGGCGGCGCCTGGAAGGTCGCGTACGCCGACTTCGTGACCGCGATGATGGCGTTCTTCATGCTGCTCTGGCTGATCGCCAATCCCGACAAGCAGCGGCTGAAGGGCCTTGCCGCCTATTTCTCGCCGACGATCTCGGACACCGCGCCCTCGACCCCGGTCATGGGCACCTCCGAAGGCGCCGGCGGCCAGGCCCGCCGCTCGTCGAACGACAGCAGCCGCGCCAACGGCACCCCGACCACCGAGGCGGCGACCAACGGCGCCTCGCGCGGCGGCACCGCCAATGTGCCCGACACCTCGATGCGCGTCCTCGCCAGCGAACTGCAGGTCGCGCTCGACAGCGTGCCGCAGGACCAGGGCCGCAAGAACGTGCAGCTCGAATCCGATCGCAGCGGCATGCGCATCACGCTGATGGACACCGACAAGCAGTCGATGTTCCGGCCCGGCACCGCCGAGCTCAACCCCTTCGCCCGCTCGCTGCTTGCCAAGACCGCGGCCAAGCTCGCCCAGCAGGGCGGCCAGATCGCGATCGAGGGGCATACCGATGCCTCGGGCGGCGGCCAGAGCGATGCCAACTGGCAGCTTTCCGGGGCGCGCGCGCTCGCCGCGCGCCAAGCGATGATCGCCTCGGGCATGACGCCCGACCGCTTCGCCGAGATCGTCGCCATGGGCGGCACCCGCCCGGTCTTCCCGGGCCAGCCCGATCGGCCGGAGAACCGGCGCATCACCATCGTCCTGAAGGCGGAAGCCTCGTCGCTTCCGACCGACAGCAGCTTCAAGTTCTGAGTATCGCACCATGAAGAAGATGCTGTTCCTGATCGTCGTGGTGCTGGCCGGTCTCGGCCTGGGCGGCGGCGCCGCGCTTGCCACGTTGGTGGTGCTCGGCCCCCGCCCCGCCCAGGCGGCCAGGGCGCCGGCGGAAGAGGTGGAGACGGTGTTCGTGCCGGTCGACAAGCTGCTCGCGCCTTTGGTCTCGGCCGAGGACGGGCGGCTGACCGGCTATGTCCAGTTCCAGTTCAACCTCGAGGTTCCCAGGGACAAGTCCCCGGACGTGACCAAGCGCCTGCCGCTGCTGCTGCACGCGATCAACATGCGCACCTTCAAGACGCCGCTGGCCGCCGGCAAGGACGGACTGCTGCCCAGCCTCGACCAGTTCCGCAAGGTCGTCGAAGCCGCCGCGCCCGAGGCGTTCGGCGCCGGCGTGGTGCGCAAGGTCGCGATCACCCAGGCTACGCCCGCCTAAATCCTGCTTCTGCGTAAACTACGTAATTTACGTGGTTAACGCCCGGCCGGGCGCTCGTCCTCCCTATAAAACAGGCAGGACCAATTATTCACCGAGGACATTGTGGAAGCCATCCCCGCCAGCGCAGCCGAGACTCGCGAAGAGTGGATCGAGCGTGCCCCGCGGGCGGTCGCCACGCTCCTCGTCGGCAAGCTCAGCCATGAGGGCAATCCCGGCCAGCTCTGCCGCGTCCGCAACATCTCCGAGCACGGCATGCAGATCGACACGATCGCCTCGCTGCTGCCGGCGATGCGGATCAGCGTGGAGCTGCGCGGTGGGCAGACGCTGACGGGCGCGATCGCCTGGACCAAGGGCGGCCGCGCCGGCGTGCGCTTCGACACGCCCGCCGACGTCAACGCCATCCTCGGCAAGCCGCAGATCGAGGCAGCGACGGTCCGCCCGCGCTCGCCGCGCTTCGCTGCCGACATCCCGGCGCGGATCAGTTCCCTCGGCCGCTCGATCGACGTGGTGGTGGCCGATCTCTCCCAGGGCGGCGCGTGCCTGCGCCTCCAGCGCACCCTGCGCGCCGACAGCGAGGTGATCCTGATGATCCCGGGCCTGCCGACGCGCCGCTGCACCACGCGCTGGAGCAACGAGGAATTCGCCGGCGTCGCCTTTCACGATCCGATTTCCTATACCGAGCTCTCGGCCTGGCTGGACAGCCCCGCCGCGCGGGGCTGAACGCTTCGATCAGGCTTCGGCCTTGACCAGCCCGAGCCGCACCAGGCTCTCGCCGCTTGCGAGGATCGCTTCCTCGCGCGGACGCGGTGCCCAGCCCAGCAGCCGCTGTGCTTTCTCCCCGCTGGCATCCAGATCGCTGTCGAGCAGCGGCACGAGCGCCTTCATCGCCGGATTGGTGAGCGCCATCGAGCGGATGAGCAGGCTCGGCAGGCTCTTGGTGGACACCCGCTGGCCGGCCGCACCCATGCCCTCCTTCAGCACCTTGGCGATATCCGCCAGCAACATGCTCTTGCCTGTGGTAGCAAGGAAACGCTCGCCATTCGCGGCGGGATCGCGCATCGCCCGCAGGTGCAGATCGGCGACGTCACGGACGTCGACCACGCAGGTCCGAATCTTCGGATAGCCCGGCTGGCCGTCGAGCATTTCCTTGATCGTACGGATCGAGTGCGAATAATCGGCTCCGAGCGCCGGCCCGAGCACCATGGTGGGATTGATCGCGGCAAGCTCGAGCCCGCCGCCCTCGCGCGCGATGAAGTCCCAGGACGCACGCTCGGCGAGCGTCTTCGACTTCTGATAGGGTGCGATATTGCCGTCCAGATCGCTCCAGTCGGTTTCGACGAACGGGCGGCCGAGCGGCTCGTGCCCGGCGCCGATCGCGCCGAAGGCCGAGGTGAGCACCACGCGCTTCAAGCCCGCGTCGCAGGCGGCGCGCAGCACGCGGAGATTGCCGTCCACCGCCGGGCGCACCCAGTCCTCCTCGGTCACCTGATTGCCCGAAGGCGTGGGCGACGCACCATGGAATGCATAGGTGCAGCCCGAAGCCGCCTCGGCCCAGCCATCATCGGAATCGAGATTGGCGACGGCGAAGGACAAAAGCTCGCCCGGCTCGGCGCCGCCGGTCTTGAGGTTGGCGCGCACTTCGGCTTCGCGCGAGTGCGAGCGCACTGTGGTCTTCACCCGATAGCCAGCCTCGAACAGCGCGAGCATGCAATGCTGCGCGATAAAACCGGTTCCGCCCGTTACGAGCACCTGTTCGGTCATGCGATATCTCCAGAGAGGGCCGCGATTGCGGATTTGATATACAGTCGTATACTGAATTCCGAGAATGAGTCTACAGGTGTATGATGAAATCTGAATCATCCCCGACGAGCCGTGCCGCAAAGGCCGATGCCACCCGAGCCGCGATCCTTGCCTCCGCACGCAAGGCGTTCGCCGAACATGGCTATGACGGCGCCGGACTGCGCGGCATCGCCGAGGCCGCGGGCGTCACCGCGATGATGGTCGGGCGCTATTTCGGATCGAAGGAAGGCCTGTTCGGCGAAGTCGTCACCGACACGATGCGCGACCCGATCATCCTGTCGCAGGGGAACCTGGACCGGGCAGATCTGTCGCGCGCCTTTGCGGAGGGGCTCGTCAAGGTGACGACCCAGGGACAGACGCCGCTTGACGGCTTCCTCATCTCGTTCCGCTCGGCCGGCAGCGAGACCGCTACCCGCATCGCGCGCGAGCGTATCGCCCAGGTCCATCAGGCGACCGCGACCGCGGCGATCGCCGGAGACCATGCCTCGGAACGCGCCGCGCTGTTCCTCGCGCTGGTGGCCGGTGTCCAGATGATGCGGCAGATGCTGGAGCTTGAGCCGCTGGCCAAGGCCGAGCCCGGCGTGCTGGTCGACCTCCTGACCCCCGTCATCGCCAGCCTGATCGAGCCCGGTGCGGCGGACAGGACGCAATAAAAAGGGCGGGCGCCCCCCGGCACCCGCCCTTCTTCCCTGAACTTTGGCCGCTCCGCGCTATGTCGCGAAGCTCTTGACCAGCGACCCGGCGACCAGCGCCCAGCCATCCACCAGCACGAAGAAGATGATCTTCATCGGCAAGGATATCGTTGGTGGCGGGAGCATCATCATGCCCATCGCCATCAGCACCGCCGACACCGCCAGGTCGATGACCAGGAACGGCAGCAGCAGCAGGAAGCCGATCTCGAAGGCGCGGCGCAGCTCCGAGATCATGAAGGCTGGCGCCAGCGTGGTCAGCGGCGTCTCGGCACGGTTCTGGATCGGCTTGCCCCCCAGATCGGCGAACAGCTTGAGATCGCTGTCGCGCACTTGGCTGAGCATGAACTTCTTGAAGGGCTCGGCGGTCCGCTCGAAGGCGACCTGCTCGGTGATCTTGCCCTTGGTATAGGGATCGACGCCCTGCTCCCATGCCTTGTTGAAGGTCGGCGCCATCACGAAGAAGCTGAGGAACAGCGCCAGGCTGATGATCACCGGGTTGGGCGGGACGCCGGGCGCGCCGATGCCGGTGCGCAGCAGCGACAGCGCCACCACCATGCGGGTGAAGCTGGTGACGGTCATCAGCAGGCCCGGGGCCAGGCTGAGCACCGTCAGCATCAGCACCAGCTGGATGGCCTTGGCCGACAGCGCGCCGTCGGCACCGGTAGCTCCGCCGATGTTGATCGTCGTGCCCTTGGACTGGGCATAGGCCTCAGCCGGCGCGAGGATCAGGACGGCGACCGCCGCCGCGAGGAGCTTACGCATCGAGCGCGGCCCGGACCGCTGCGCGGTTCCACCGCGTGGTGTTGCGCTGCTCGCGGACCCGCTTCGGGGCACGCGGCGGCTGCTGGGCAGTGGCAGCGGCAACCACGGTGGTGGCACGCGCATTGCTGGTGGCGGGCGTCTTGGCGGCACGGCGCACGGCGGCCGGCAGCTCGAACTTGGTGGGAAGCTCGATCTTCGGCAGATCGATCTTCTTGGGCAGTTCGACCAGCTTGGCGAAGTTGCCGCGCAGCGCGGCGAGATCCTCGGCGAGGTTCGCGGCCGGTTCCGGCGCCTTGACCACCTCGGGCTCGACGGGCTCGGGCGCGGCGATGCCGGTCTCGATCGTCGACTGGCCCTCGGGGCCGAACATCACGAGATGCTCCATGCCGTCGCGGCGGATCAGCGCGACCGAGCGCTTGGCGTCCACCGACAGGCGCTCGACGATCTCGATCCGCTTGCGGCGCGTGTTGGACACCCGGCCCGGCAGCTTCACGTCATAGCGCTTCACGAACCACAGCGCGCCGGCAAGCATGCCGAGCACCAATCCGAGCGCACCGATGGTGCGCAGCATCGACAGGATATCCATCAGTGGCGCTGCTTCTTCACGAGCTCGGTGATCTCGAGCGACATCACTTCGCCGTCGACGAGGACGACGCCCTTCGCGACCAGTTCGTCATTCACGTACACGAGCGAGGGATCGTCCTGGCTGCTTTCCAGCGGGATCATCGCGCCGCGGCTCATCTGCAGAACCTGACGGATCGGCACATTGGCCGAGCCCAGCACGATCGACATCTCGACCATAATTCCTTCGAGCACTGACATGCGTCTTCCTTTCAGGAGGACTTATAGGAACCTTTTTTCCGTGCCCGGCGCCCACCCCGGCAATTTTTGCCTACAATGGAGGAAACGGCCCTTGCGGCCCTCTTGGAAGGACGATCATGGACCTCAAGACCTCGCTCGGCATCTCTGCCTCGGGCCTGCGCGCGCAGTCGCTGCGCATGCGCGTGATCGCGGAGAATCTGGCGAACCAGGACTCGGTTTCTGACACGCCGGGCGGCGATCCCTATCGCCGCCGCGTCGCCAGCTTCAAGGCCGAGGTCGACCGCTCGAACGGCGGCATGGGCGTGAAGGTCAAGGCGATCGAGAACGACAAGTCGGACTTCACCAAGGTCTATCAGCCCGGCCACCCGGCCGCGGACAAGGACGGCTATGTCCTCAAGCCCAATGTGAACGGCCTTATCGAAACGGCCGACATGAAGGCGGCGCAGCGCAGCTACGAAGCCAATCTCAATGCCATCGAGGCTGCCAAGAGCCTGACGATGCGCACCATCGACCTCCTCAAGTAAGGGATACAAAGAATGTCCATCGGAGCACTTGATGCGATGTCGGCCTATGGCCGCGTCGCCGGCATTGGCGGTACCAACAGCAAGACCGACCCGATCAAGTCGGGCGGCAGCGCCGGCGGCTTCGGCGCGATGGTCGAGGACATGGTCACCGGCACCGCCGACCAGCTTCGCACCGCCGAAAAGGCCTCGGCCCAGCAGGTTGCCGGCAAGGGCGACCTGATCGACGTCGTCACCGCGATCGGCGCCGCCGAGACCGCGCTCGACACGATGGTCGCCGTGCGCGACCGCGTGGTGAACGCCTATTCCGACATCATGCGGATGCAGATCTGACCGCGCTGTCCACTTCTCCTGATCCCTGGCGCTCGCCGGGGATCAGTTCGAGCCTTTCTCCGAACATGGATCGGTCCTAGTCACGATGCTGCCGTCACAGGTCATGCAGTTGGCGCAGAGCGCGCTGATGCTGGTGCTCACCGTCGCGGGTCCGCTGCTGCTGACCTCGCTGATCGTGGGCACCATCATCGGCCTGCTCCAGGCACTGACGCAGATCCAGGAAACCACGCTCACCTTCGTCCCCAAGCTGCTCGCCATGGGGCTGGTGCTGCTGTTGATGCTGCCGACGATCGGCGCGGCTCTGAACGATTTCATGACCAAGATCAGCAGCCTGATCGTGACCGGCGGATGACCCTTCCCCCCGATCTCGCCCTGCAGGCATCTGCCTTCTTCATCGTCTTCGCCCGCGTCGGCGCAGTGCTCATGCTGTTGCCCGTCTTCGGCGACGAGGCGATCCCCGGCCGTGTCCGGCTGCTGATCGCCTTCGGCCTGTCGGCGGCGATGTATGGCCTGGTCGGCGCCCCTGCCCGGGTGGCGGTGGAATCCGGCGCGGCGCTGCCCGCAGTGCTGGTCGCCGAGCTGATGACCGGGCTGGCGATGGGCATGATCGTCAAGATCCTGTTCTTCGCCGTCTCGATGGCAGGTTCGGTGATCTCCACCCAGATCGGCCTGTCCTCCGCGGTGATCTTCGATCCCGCGCAGAGCGGCAGCGCGCCGATGCTCTCCAAGTTCGTCGCCATGGCGGCAGCCTTGGTCTGCATGGGCATGCAGGTCCACCATCTCTGGCTGGGCGCGATCGTCCACAGCTATCAGAGCTTCCCGATCGGCGGCCTTCCCCCCGCGCACGACTTCGCGATGCTCGCGGTCGAGGCGATCACCCGCTCGATGGCGCTCGGGCTCAGCCTGGCCGCGCCCTTGCTCATCTACGGTATCGTCTTCAACGTCGCGCTCGGCGTCTCCGCCCGCGTGGCCCCGGCGATCCAGGTCTTCTTCATCGCCCAGCCGCTCAACCTGCTGCTCGGCATCAGCCTGGCCGCCGCCACGCTCGGCACCATGCTCACCTTCTTCGCCCAAGCCATGGGTGACGCGATGCAGGGAGGCTGGTGATGTCCGGCGACAGCGACCAGGAAGACAAGACACACGATCCTACAGACAAGAAGCTGGAGGATGCCCGCGCGAAGGGCGACGTGCCGATGGCTCCCGAGATGAAGCATGCCGCGATGTTCATCGCCATGCTTGTCGTGATGGGGGGCATGGGCACCTATACGCTCCAGCTGATGGGCAATCTGTTCGTCCGGCTATGGGGCAGCGCCGACGATTTCCGGATGGAGCCGACCGGCGCCGAGGACTTCGCGACCGGCGTGATGAGCGCGGTGGCCACCGCCCTGCTCCCGATCCTCGCCACCTTGTTCGGCATCGCGCTGCTCGGCGGCATCCTGCAGGGCCGGCCGATGCTCAGCTGGAGCCGGGTGAAGCCGAAATGGTCGAAGCTCAATCCGATGAGCGGCGCCAAGCGGCTGTTCGGCAAGCAGGCGATGGTCGAATTCGCCAAGACGCTGGCCAAGCTCTGCCTGATCGGCGGCGTGGCGGCATATCTGGCATGGCCCCATGCCGCCACGGTGGATTCGATGGTGGGCGCCGACCTGCAGCAAGTGGGCGGCGCGGCGCACGGCATCGTCTATTCGATGCTGCGCCCGATCGCGATGCTGGTGGGTGCGCTCGCCCTGTTCGACTTCGTCTGGCAGCGCCGCGCCTTCATGAAGCGGATGCGGATGAGCCTCCAGGAGATCAAGGACGAGCACAAGCAGAGCGAGGGCGATCCGCACATCAAGGGCAAGATCCGCCAGATCCAGATGCAGCGCTCGCGCAACCGCATGATGCAGAACGTGCCCAAGGCGAGCGTGGTGATCACCAACCCGACCCACTACGCCGTCGCGCTGCAATATGATCACGGCCAGATGGCCGCGCCGGTGGTGGTTGCGAAGGGCGTGGACGCAATCGCGCTCAAGATCCGCGAGATCGCGACCGAGAACAATATCCCGCTCGTCGAGAACCGTCCCCTCGCCCGCGCCCTCTATGCCAGCGCCGACCTGGATCGCCCGATCCCGGTGGAGCATTATGCCGCGGTGGCCGAGGTGATCAGCTACGTCCTGAAGATCTCGAGGAAGCGCGCCTAACCCTGCTGTTCCGTAGGCGTCACCCTGAACTTGTTTGAGGGTCCAACGTCCAACGGGCGATATCGCCGGTGGAGGGTTGGATGCTGAAACAAGTTCAGCATGACGGGAAGGATGGGTCCCGCCATCCCCGCCTGAGCAAGGATGGCGGACAAGACCTCAGAACTTCAGCCGCGCCCCGGCAGTGAGCACCACGGCGCTCGCGTTGCGCAACTCGCCATCGGTGAGGATCGGCGTCTGCGCGGCGGTGCCGGCATAGGCCGCCGTCACCCGATCGATCGGCGCGTCGGCGAAGGTGACGTAGTTGGCCGCGACGTCGAAGGCGAGCTTCTTGCTGGCCGAATAGCTGCCGCCCAGGCCAAAGTTCCAGCGGTTCGAATCCGGCACGCGAGCATCCCGCTCGCCATCACGGGTCGGGGTGAGCGCACGCTGCACGCCGGCGCGGACCGTGAGCTTAGGGCTCAGCGCATAATCGAGGCCGCCGGCATAGCTCCAGCTCGTCCGGTAATTCTCCGGGATCGCGGTGTTGAGCGGCACGCCGAGGCGGATCGCGTCGAACTTGTCCCAGCCGTAGCGGATCACCTGGGCGTTGAGCGTCAGCTTGTTCGTCGCGGCGAAGCGCACGGCGCCGATCGCCTGAGACGGCGTGAAGAAGCGCGCGGTGACGTTCGAAAGCTGGAGGTTCGAGCCGGCCAGCGGGCCGACCAATCCGGTGATTGCGAGATCGCCGGTCAGATTATGCTCGATCGAGGACTTGTAGCTCAGGCCGAGGGTGATCGGGCCGGTGTGGACCTGGGCACCGGCACTCCAGCCGGTATCCCAACCCTTGCCCTTCAGTTCCTGATGCCCGTCGGGCAGCGTCGCCAGGACATTGGGCAGCGCGTTGCCGAGGCTCGCTTCGGTATATTCGACGTTGAGGCCGATGCCGAGGCGCAGCCAGTCGGTCGGCGCGATGGCAACGGTCGGCTGGATGTCGATCGTGCGCAACCTGGTCTTGTCGGCGCTGTAGCGCGCCCAGCTGTCGGCCGGATAGTCGGTGGTAAAGCTGAAGGGCGAGGTGACCGACACACCGAAGGCGATACGGTTGGTGACCGGAATGGCGATGGCGCCCGAGGGAAGCACGCCGTTGTTGATCGGATTGCGGGTGACGCCGTTGCCGCCGATCGGCGCGGCCGGCTGGCCCGGGCGAACGATCAGCGTGCCGTTGTCGGCGACTTCGCCGTGGGGCAGGATCAGCGATGCGGAGAGCGTCGCATCCCCGTCCTCGATGCCGCCGATCGCGGCGGGGTTCCACCAGATCGAGGCGGAGCCGGTGTCGGCCGCCTCACCCGAAAAGGCGCGGCCGGCGCCGCGGGCGGACTGTTCCTGGAGGTAGAATGCCTGGGCATGGGCGGCCTGGGAGAAGCCCGCAAGCGCGATCAGCGCGCTGCCGGTGGCGAGCGAAAACTTGATGGGGGACATTGGGTAATCCTTGTACGCGGTACTGAACTCGAACGCTGGAACTCGGAAACGCGTATTAGCGCACGCGGGTCCAGGTCTGGGTACGACAGAAGGGCTTGAACACGCAGCCACGCAGATTGAGCTGGTCGTTGCCGGTCATGGTGATCTCGGCGCTGTAGGTCTTGCCGTCCTCGGCATTGTAGATCTTGCCGCCATACCAGCCGCCGCCCTGCAGCTTGAAGCCGGACAGGATCTGGAGGCCCATCAGCCGGCGGTTGCGCAGCGACGCGTCGCTGTTCCGGCCATCGGCGAGATTGGGGTTGGTACGCAGCTTGTCCGATCCGACGATCTTGCCGCAGATCGACGCGCCGCAGCGCGAGATCTCGACGATACCGTTATGGACCGGAGTCTTCCAGCGGCCGACCACGGCGTCGCCGGACTGGGGTGCGGGGGCGGCTGCGACAGCGAGCCCCAACAGCAAAGCCAACATAGGCATACTCTCCTCGAGGGGGTCTCCATGCCGCGCTCTTCCGGGCGGTCATGGGGGAAACGGTATCGCCCTTTCGAACGCGAAACCGCTGTCGCCTCACTAGGTTCCAAAAACCGGGTATGCAATTACGTTCGGATTTGAAACGGAAAAGTCGAGGATGCCGTAGCGGCAGGCAGGAGCCCGGATCAGGCCCGAAGATCGAGTTTGGCGAGCTCGACTCGGACGCGCACCTCGATGTCCGACAGGATCGAGGCCAGCACGGGGTCGTCGGAATGCTGGAAGGTCTCCGACCATTCGACGATTTCGCGCAGCCGCTCAGGCGCGACGACGCCGGCGACCAGCTCGCGGTGGAGGCCGTCGAGCATGTCGATGCCGCGCTGCGCGTCGACCGCCTGCTTGCGGCGGCGCTCGATCCCGGGATCGGCGGCGGCGAGCGTGACGAGCATCGCGACCGAGGGGTTGAGCGCCTGTGCGGCGCCGGTGCCCTGCGGCATGGGCGCAGGTGCGGCGAGCGCCTCGCCCTCCTTCACCGAGAAGCCGGACGCGACCTTGGGCAGCGCGGCCATCAGGCTACGCAGCAGGGGCGCTTGCAGGTTCTCGATACGCACGAAATCTCGTCCTCGGGCACTTTTTGCCTACCTCCATTCTATAAGAGAATTATCGGAAATTTTCCAGTTCCAGGGGTTATATGCTGCGCTTCGCCGCTCCCATGATCGCCCTGCTCCTGAGCATGGGGCTAGCGCCCTCGGCAATGGCCCAGACGCGGATCAAGGACGTGATCAATGTCGAGAACGTCCGCGACAACCAGCTCGTAGGCTATGGCCTCGTCGTCGGCCTGGCCGGCACGGGCGATCGCCTGCGCAACACGCCGTTCACCGAAGAGTCGATGCAGGCGATGCTTGAGCGGATGGGTGTGAACATCCGTGGCACCGAGATGAAGACGCAGAACGTCGCGGCCGTCTCGATCACCGCGACGATGCCGCCCTTCTCGCGCTCCGGCTCGCGGATCGACGTCCAGGTCTCGGCGCTGGGCGATGCGACCAGCCTGCAGGGCGGGACGCTGATCGTCTCCTCGCTGCGCGGCCTCGACGGCGAGATCTACGCCGTCGCCCAGGGCAATGTCGCCGTCTCCGGCTTCAAGGCGCAGGGCGCGGCGGCCAATGTGAGCCGCGGCGTGACCACCTCGGCGCGCATCGCCGGCGGCGCGATCATCGAGCGCGAGGTTCCCTATTCGCTGCTCTCGGCCAACAGCCTGAAGCTCGCCCTCAAGAACCCCGACTTCGCCACCGCCGACCGCATCGCCGCGGCGATCAACGGCAGGTACCCCGGCAGCGCCACGGTACTCGACCCGGCGACGGTGCAGCTGACCCCGGGCCAGAACTTCGTCGGCAACGTGATCGACCTGGTCACCCGCATCGGCGAGCTGCAGATCAAGGTCGACCAGCCGGCCCGCGTCGTCATCAACGAGGCCTCGGGCACGGTCGTGATGAACGCCGATGTCCGCATCACCCCGGTGGCGATCGCCCAGGGCGGGCTGACCATCACGGTGACCGAGAGCCCGCAGGTCTCGCAGCCCGCGCCCTTCTCCAACGGCCAGACCACGGTGGTCCCGCGCACCAATGTGCAGGTCGACGACGGCAATGGCGCCAGCCTCGCCATGATCGACGGTGCCAGCCTGCAGACGCTGGTGAGCGGGCTCAACACGCTGGGCGTCAGCCCGCGCGACCTGATCACCATCCTTCAGGCGATCAAGACCGCCGGCGCCCTACAGGCCGATATCGAGGTACAGTGATGCAGAACGTGACCAATGCGCCGGGCCCCCAGGTCCCGGCCACCACGACCAATCCCAAACTCGACGCCAAGAACCGCGAGACCGCGAAGAATTTCGAGGCGGTGTTCCTCGGCCAGATGACCCAGATCATGCTCGAGAGCGTGCCGCAGGGCGAAGGCGAATTCTCCGGCGGGCATGGCGAAGAGATGTTCCGCGGCATCATGGCCGAGAAGCTCGGCGCCTCCATCGCCGACCGGGGCGGGATCGGCCTGGCGCCGGTCGTGCTCGACCAGATCATCAAGCTCCAACAGGGTAACAAATAATGACCGAGCAGCTCATCGACGCGATGGTGTCCCTCACCCACATCATGGAGGAGGAAAGCGAGCAGCTGGCCAAGGCCCCCTATTTCCCCGAGCTTCCCGAGATCGCCGCGGTCAAGCTGCGCCTCACCGGCCGGATCGAGGCCGAGGTGGCGCGGATGAAGCGCGAGGCGCCGGACGACTGGGCCGAGCGGCTGGCCCCCGAAGCGCGCGAGCAGCTCGCCGAGGCGAGCCGTTGCCTGCGCGACGCCTCGAGCGTCAACGCCCAGATCCTCAAGCGCCAGATCGAGCTTTCGACCGAGATGATGGGCGCGATCGCCGCCGAGGCGCAGCGCCTGACCGGCACCCGCAACACCGTCTATGGCGCATGCGGCGCCCTGGCGGCGAGCGAGGCCCCGGCCCCGATCTCGATCAACGCGCGGCTGTAAGCGGCGCCCAAAGTACACGAAGTACACGCCAAAGCGCGTTTCTCGCGGTTGGGGTTCGTCCTACGCTGCGGGTGAGCGCCGGCGCGGAAAGTCACAAAGGCCCGGCACCCACCACAGCGTGGGGGTCGGGCTTTTTTGTTTGGATCTTGCGGGCGTGTGGGTGAGCGCGTGTCCTATGTTTCCTACCGGCCTGGGAGCGGCACGCTCCTTTCCCCGGCGAAGGCCGGGGTCCAGACTTGAAAGTCACGCGCCGGTTGGCGCGTCTTCTACACGCACTGTTTAGTCTGGGCCCCGGCCTTCGCCGGGGAAAGGAAGGGTTAGCCCCAATCCGTCACCCCGGCCCTGTGCCGGGGTTCACCGTGAGGCAAGTGCAGACCGAGAAGCGATAGCGCAGCCTTCGCGGCACAGTGGATCCCGGCACAAGGCCGGGATGACGAAATAAAGACCGCCCCGCCAACAAGAAAGGCCCGCGATTGCTCGCGGGCCTTTGCTTTTCCATCTGCTGGGAGGTCGACTTACTTCCCCACGGCGATCTTCAGCATGTTGATCTGCTTGCGGTAGAGGTTGGTCATCGCGGTGAAGTCCGCCTGGACCTGGCCGAGCTTGAGCAGTTGGTCTTCGAGCGTGACGTTGTTGCCGTCGGGCTTGGTCTCGCTGATGTCCTTGTCGAGCACAATACCGGCGCCGGCCGGCTGGATCGCGCCCAGGCCCTTCATCCCCGCGGTCAGCTGGACGCGCGGCTTGGCGATCGAGATGCCGCTGCTGCTGCCGACCAGATCGGAGAAATCGGCGTTCTCGACCGTGCGCGCCTTGAAGCCCGGCGTCTCGCTATTGGCGATGTTCTGGGCGATCACGCGCTGGCGATCGGAGAGATTGTCCATCTGGCGGCGGATGCCGGCGAGAATCGGGGGCATGTCCATGGATCAGAATCCGTAGGTGGAGGGAGTGGAGCTGGTCAGGCGATCGAGCGCCGCCTGGTAGTTGGCGAGCTGGGCATTCACGATCGCGGTGCTTTCGGTGCCCGTCGCGGAATTGCGCTTGGTGCCGTCGACGATCGTCGCCTTGCCATCGTCCCAGTAGAGCGAGCGATAGGCGGTCTGCGTCATCGAGATCGCATCCTTGATCTTGCCGAGCGCGACCTTGGCCATGTCGACATTGGCCAGGCTGAGCCCTTCGCCCAGATCGAGGCCGAAATTGCCGCCCGGGCGCACCTTGGGGGCGCTGCTCGATACGGGCGCCGGGCTGGAGATGCGCTGCGGCTCGATGCCGAGCTTGGCGAGCGCGTCAGTATCGCCGCTGCCGGGAAGAAGCTGGAGCTCGTGCCCGGACTTCATCGTGATGCGCAACTGCTGGACGCCATCGACCACGGTGGCGGTGACGGTGCCCTTCGAGGCGCCGATATTGCCCTGCAGGCGAGTGGCGATCGACTGGAGCGTATCGTCGGCAAGGATGGTGAACTTGCGGAGCGCACCGTCATCGGCCTTGAACGAGAAGGTGTCGCCGGCCTTGAGCCCGGTCTGGGTGGTCACCTTGTTCGAGGCGATCGCGTTGATCGTGCCGCGGCCGAAGCCGAGCGCCGCGACGGCGCTGGCGCCGCCGGTATCCGCCGAGACGCGGACAGGCTCGGTGCGCAGCTGCGCCTGGCCGAACTGGCTGGTGTTCTCGACCGCTCCGGTGGTGGCGTCGATCCGCGACACGAAGCCGTCGGTGGGGCCACGGCGGGTTGCCGCCAGGTCGCCGGTGGTGCGGCCGCCGGCATAGAGATCGCCGTTCATGAAGGCGATGCTGTCGACCTGATCGTCGGCCGAGGAGCCGATATAGGTGGTGCTGGCGCCGGAAAGGCTGGCGTCGATCCGCGTGACGAAGCCGTCGCGGCCGCCGCTGATCGCATTGGCCTGGCTGCCGGCAATCGCCGTCGAGGTCGCGCCACCGACACCGATCGTGCCGTCATCGGCCACGGCGAGCACGCGGGCATCGGCGGTGCCGAGATTGAGGCTGCCGAGATCGGTGGCCAGCGAATTGCCGTCGAGCTTGCGCAGCTCCGCGGTGCCGTCATGCGAGACGAGCGCGAGGAGATTGCCGTCATTGTCGACCGCGAGTGCATTGACGCTGTCGCTGCCGGCGCCGGTGATGGTGCGGCGCTCGGCGATCTTGCCGCTGGTATCGATCTTGGCGACGAAGCCGTCGCTGCCGTTGGAGATGCGGCCGCCGACATAGATCGAGCCGTCCGCGCCGACTGCGACCGCCTTGGCGGTGTCCGGGGTCGCACCGGTCGAGCGGACCACGGTGGAGAATTTCTCGTCGCCGTTCGCGGCGTATTTGGCGACGACCATGTCGCCATCGGTGGAGGCGCCGCCGAAGCTGCCGGTCACGGTGCCGGCAACTACGATGCTTCCATCGGGGGCGAGGCTTACCGCCGCGCCGGTCGAGGAGCCGGTCGCCCCCAGGCTGCGCTGCCACACGACATTGCCCGATCCGTCCACCTTGGTGAGGAACAGGTTGTTGTCGCCGTCCGACAGGTTCGCGCCAAGGTCGCCCTTGGTGGTGCCGACGATATAGGAGTTGCCCTGCGCGTCGGTGACGACCTGCGCGGCATCGGTATTGGCGTAGACGTTGCTGGTCTCGGTCTTGACCGTCTTCACCTTACCATCGAGATCGGTCGTGGTCGTGGTGATCGTGGTCGTCTTCTTGGCCGCGACATTCTGCGCGGTCGCCTGACGATCGAGCGCCTGGATCGTACCCATCGCGGTGCGCGTATTGGCACCGGTGGGGTCATCGAAGCGGAAGAGCTGGGTCGAACTGGGGGCATCGAGCGCAGTCTGGCCGGTCGCGACGACGATCGCGTCCTTGGCGTTGGTCTGGTCGAGGGTGACCTGCTCGAACCCCGTCGGGTTCGACAGGGTGAAGCCCCATTTGCCGTTCTCATTGGTGACCTTGAAGGTCGCCTTCCAGCGCGGAACCTGATTGCCATTGGCGTCGAGCTGCGGGGTGCCGTCGGTATTGAGATTGGGGATCGCCTGGATCGCGGCGTTGAACTGCGCGGCGACCGAGTCCAGCGTCGGCGGCTGGGTGCCCTGCGACAGATCGACGGTTACCGTCTGCGCGGCAACGCCGGGCTTGCTCAGCGTGATCGAGAATTGTTCGCTGCCGGTGAGGCCCGGGACCGCTTCGGTGCGCGTCTTGACCAGCCCCTTGCCTTCGGTCTCGAAGACGTTGGTCGCGACCAGCTTGTTCGACAATGCGGTCGAGGCGGGCTTGCCATAGGCAAGCGTCACCAGGTCCGACGGGGCGGTGCTCAGATAGGTCTGGAGATCGTCCATCCCCTTGAGGAAGGTCTTCTGGAGCGCGGCGCGCTGGGCGTCCGACGTGGTCTTGGCGCTTGCCGTCTCGGCCAGCACGCGCAGCTTGTCGAGCGCCTGATAGGCGGTGAAGCTGGTCTGGACGTCCTTGGGCAACAGGCTGCCGCTGGCGTCGGTGGTCGAGGGCGTGATGATCGAGCGCAGCGCAGTGATCTTGGCGACCTGGCTGGCATTGACCGGCAGCTCGTCGGTGGTCTTCCACGGCGCGACGGTGGCGGCGAGCGTGAACTGCGCCTTGGCTGCGCGCACGGCCTTGCTGTCATAGGGGATCGTCGACACCGCCGAGGTCATCGTCGAGCTCGACCCCGTCAGAATACTTAACCCGATCAGACTACCCGACAAATTAACCGTCATCGCGCTCCGCCTCGCTTTGCTTGGTCCTATAATAGAGGGAAAGCCGCTCCCACCCGTGTGTGCGGGCGCAATTTTTTCGCGAGGGAAACGAAAAAAATGACGATGATGGCCCCGGTAGCCGAACCGCCCGAACTCAAGCGCTTCAGCGGCCCGCAGCGCGCCGCCGCCCTGATGCTCGCGCTGGGCAAGGAACATGGCGCACCGATCTGGGAACAGCTCTCCACCGACGAGGTGAAGGAATTGTCGTCGACCATCGCCGGACTGGGCCGCATTCCGGCCCCGGTGGTGGAGCATCTCCTCGTCCAGTTCACCAGCGAGATCGCATCGATGTCGTCGATGCACGGCAGCTACGAGACCACCGAGCGCCTGCTCGCCGGCATATTGCCGAGCGAGAAGGTGAAGGAAATCATGGAGGACATCCGTGGTCCCTCGGGTCGCACCATGTGGGACAAGCTGTCCAACGTCAGCGAGACCGTGCTCGCCGGCGCGCTGAAGCACGAATATCCGCAGACCGTGGCGGTGATCCTCACCAAGCTGCGTCCCGACCATGCCGCGCGCGTGCTCGCCGAGCTGCCGCGCGAATTCTCGGTCGACGTGGTGATGCGCATGCTGCGCATGGAGACCGTGCAGAAGGACGTGATCAACCAGGTCGAGCAGACGCTGAAGAGCGAGTTCATGACCAATTTGTCGCGTTCGCAGAAGCGCGATCCGCACGAATCGATGGCCGAGCTGTTCAACTCGCTCGACCGCTCGACCGAGGAAGCGATGCTCAACGCGCTCGACAACAAGGCGCCGGAAAGCGCCGAGCGGATCCGCGCGCTGATGTTCACCTTCGAGGACCTGGGCAACCTGCTGCCGCCGGCGATCGCCGCGATCGTCCGCAGCGCCGACAAGCGCCAGATGGCGCTGGCGCTGAAGGGCGCGCCGGACAGCCTGAAGACTCTGTTCTTCGGCGCGATGACCGAGCGTGCGGCCAAGCTGCTGCGCGAGGACATGGCGGGCATGGGCCCGGTGCGTGCCCGCGATTGCGAAGAGGCCCAGTCGGCGCTGGTGCGCCTGGCCAAGGACCTGGCGGACCGCGGCGAGATCCTGCTCGTCGACCCCAAGTCCGACGACGCGATGATCATCTAAGGAACATTGCCGATGAGCATGCATGCCCATGTGAATGTCGAGCGTTTCGGCTTCGACCGCATCTTCGCGGTGCCGCCGGGCAAAAGCGGGCCGATCGGTCCCGATGCCACGCTCGAGGTCGCGACGCTGCGCGCCGAGCTGGCGCTGCTGCGCAACGAGCAGGAGTCGGCGCTCGCGCTGGCCCGGGCCCAGGGCTATGAGGCCGGGCTCGCCCAGGCACGGGCCGAGCGCGAGGTCGCGCTGCTGAGCGCGGTCGACGCGCTCCAGGCCGGCATCGAGGGCATCGACGCGCAGTTCGGCAAGGTCTCCGAACGGGTGACCGGCGAGGCCGCCGAAGTGGCGCTCGCCGCCGCCGAGCTGATCGCCGGCCGTGCGCTGGAAGTGGCGCCGGGCGCGGCGATCGACGAGGCGATCGGCCGGGCGCTCGGCCAGGTCGCGCGCGGCACCGAGCTGCAGATCCGCGTCCATCCCGACCTGCTCGACGATATCGAGGGCCGCGTCGCCGACCGCCAGTCGCGCGACCGCCGCAAGCTCAACCTGATCGTGGTGCCCGACGAGACCATCCCGGTGGGCGATGCCCGTATCGGCTGGGAAGAGGGCGGGCTGGCGCTAGATGTCGCGGCACGGCGCGAGGCGGTGCTGAGCGAGCTCGAGACGCTGCTGAAGGCTGCCTAAGGCCTCCAACCAATATCCGTCATCCCGGCGAAAGCCGGGATCTCGTGCCGCGAGCCGTCCGCTTGCCGCCTGAGATCCCGGCTTTCGCCGGGATGACGATTCTGGGGAAAGCCAGTCGGTACAACCCACTAGGCAAAAATTTCCCCCGGCAAAAACTGCCGCCTCCCCCACCCCTCTATAATGATCGCAAGGGGCATCCGCCTCACCAGTTCTACCCAACGGGGCGACATTGGAAGCGATCAAAAACCTGGTGGGCCAGATCGGCCCCAAGCGGCTGATGCTGATGGGGGGAGTGGCGCTCGCGCTGCTCGCCGCCCTCGCCTTCGTCGCCACCCGCGGCTCGAACCCGAGCATGGGTTTCCTCTATACCGACCTCGACCCCTCGGCCGCCGCGGCGATCACCGAGAAGCTCAAGGCGCAGAATGTCGAGTTCCAGCTCTCGGCCGACGGCACCTCGATCATGGCGCCGCAGGACAAGCTGGCCGAGCTGCGCATGGGCATGGCCGGCGAGAAGCTGGGCGGCAAGATCGGCTATGAGGTGCTCGACGAGGAGCAGCCCTTCGGCGTCTCCGCCAGCCGGGCCAAGATGAACGAGACCCGCGCGGTCGAGGGCGAGCTGGCCAAGTCGATCCAGACGATCCAGAACGTCAGCGCCGCGCGCGTCCATATCGTGATGCCCGAGCGCGCGATGTTCGCCGAGGAGAGCCGCAAGGCGACCGCGGCGGTCACCGTCAAGACGCGCGGCCGCATCCCGAGCGAGACCGTCGCCTCGATCCGCTATCTCGTCTCCTCCTCGGTGCCCGAGCTTTCGCCCGATGCCGTCTCGGTCGTCGACCAGACCGGTGCGCTGCTCGCCCGTGCCGGCGACCCCAGCACGGCCAGCGCCGGCGATGCCGACCAGCGCCAGCAGGCGGTCGAAGGCAAGCTGCGCGACGAGATCGAATCGCTGCTCGAGCCGATCGTCGGCCAGGGCAAGGTCCGCGCCGAAGTCTCGGCCCAGATCGACCGCGACCAGTCGCGCGAGGAATCGAACGTCTTCGATCCCGACAAGCAGGTGATCTCGCGCCAGGTGAGCGTGGAGACCGGCGAGCAGAACCGCGAGACCGATGCCGGTCAGCAGACTGCCTCGGTCGGCAACCAGCTGCCCGCCGCGCAGACTGCCGCCGCCAACACGCCGGGCGCCTCGCGCCAGTCGGGCAGCAACCAGACCTCGGAAGACACGACCTACGACAACAGCTCGACCAAGACGGTCACCGTCCGCACGCCGGGCAAGGTGACCCGCCTGAGCGTCGCGGTGATGGTCGATGGCGGCGAGAAGGGTCTGCCCCAGCCGCAGATCGACCGCCTCCAGCGCCTGGTCGAGAACGCCGTGGGCGCCGACACCCAGCGTGGCGACAGCGTCGTCGTCGAGAGCATGCGGTTCAACACCGGCGAGGCGCCTGCCGACGCCACGACGAGCTTCCTCTCGTCGCTGCCGATGGACCGGATCTGGGGCCTGCTCCAGCTCGTCGTGATCGGTGTGGTCGGCCTGGTCGCCATCCGCATGCTCAAGCCGAAGCCCGCCCCCGCGCTGGAAATGGCCGAAGCCGCCCCTGCCCTGCCGACGCACTCGCCCGAGATGCTCGCGCTCGCCGAGCGCGCCGCGGACGGCGACACCGAGGCGATGGCCCAGCTCGAGGCAATGACCCCCGACGTGCCGCAGCTCGATCAGGAGATCGCGCTCGCCCAGGTCGACGGCCGCATCAAACTCTCCGCGCTCAAGCGCATCGGGGACGCGATCTCCGCCAGCCCGCCCGAGGCGGCCTCGGTGATCCGTCAGTGGATGAACGCATAGGACTGTGACCATGGATATCGAACCCCACGACATCATCCCGACCGAAACCACCGCGGATCAGCCCGCGCCGGTGTTCGAGGATTTCGACATCAACCCGAGCGGCGAAGCCCCGCAGGGCACCGAGGGCCTCGAGGCCGTCCATGACGTGCCGGTGCGCGTGCAGGCAGTGCTGGGCCGGGCCCGCATGCCGATCGGCGAACTGCTGCACCTGGGTGCCGGCACCGTGGTCGAGCTCGACCGCCGCGTCGGCGAGCCGGTGGACATCTTCGTCAACGACCGGCTGATCGCCCGCGGTGAAGTCGTCCTGATCGACAATGCCCTGGGCGTCACGCTCACCGAGATCGTGCGGGCCGAGCATTGAGCATGGGACCGATCCGGATGCTGCTGATCGGCGCGCCGGGCAGCGAATTTCGCCGCGCCGCCGAACTGGCGCAGGGCGCGGGCGCCGAGGTCACCATGGCCGATGCGCCTGCCCCCGCCCTCGAGACGCTGCGCGAGCAGGGCGCTGACCTGGTGATGATCGACGTGCTGGAAGACGCTGTCGGCTTCCTGGGCGACCTGCGCCGCGAGCGCTTCGTCGTTCCCGTGCTCGCCTGCGGCATCTCCGCCCCGGCCGAGCGCGCGGTGGCGGCGATCCGTGCCGGCGCCCGCGACTATGTGCCCCTGCCCCCGCAGCGCGAGCTGATCGCCGCCGCCATCGCTTCGGTGGTCGAGCGCCAGGCGCAGGTGCGCATCGGGGGCCACCCGGTGCTCGAACGCGCCATGGCGCTGGGCGCCGCGGTCGCGCCGAGCCCCGCCCCGGTGCTCGTCACCGGCGGCAAGGGCAGCGGCAAGGAGATGATGGCGCGCGAGATCCACCGGCTCTCGGGCCGCGCCGACCCGCTCGTCTCGGTCGAGTGCGCCGGCGTCGCCGCCGACGTGCTGGAGTCCGAGCTGTTCGGGCACGAGGCCGATGCCTTTCCGGGCGCCGCCGCGCGCCGCGTCGGCCGCCTCGAAAGCGCCCGCACCGGCACGATCTTCCTGCGCGAAGTCGGCGCGCTGGCACCGGCCACCCAGGCCCGGCTGCTCGCCGCGCTGATCGAGAAGCGCTTCCGCCGCCTGGGCGGCACCGAGGACGTGCCCTTCGAGGCGCGGCTGATCGCATCGACCGGCATGGACCTGGAGCTGGCGGTGGAAGCCGGCAGCTTCCGCGAGGACCTGCTCGTCCGCCTGAGCCTGGCGCGCATCGAGGTGCCGCCGCTCACCGAGCATGATGGCGACATCGCCGCGCTGGCCGAGCATTTCGTCGCGCAGTTCGCCGAGGCCGACGGGCTTCCCGCCCGCCCGCTCTCGCCGACCGCGATGGCGGTGCTGCGCGCCTATGGCTGGCCGGGCAACATCCGCGAGCTCAAGGAATGCATCCACCGCGCCGCCTTGCTGGCGCGCGGGACCCGCATCGAAGCCGAGGACCTGACCCGCGCCGACGGCTCGCCGCTGGAAGCGATCGTGTCGCTGCCCGCGGCGGACGGCCGGATCGAAGTCGACAGCCTGATCGGCCGCACCGTGGAAGAGGTGGAGCGCGAGCTGATCCTCGGCACGCTGGAGCGCTGCCAGGGCAACCGCACCTCGGCCTCCAACATCCTGGGCATCTCGGTGCGCACGATGCGCAACAAGCTGCGCACCTTCATCGAGGGCGGCATCGCCGTGCCGCCCGCGGCATGAGCCCGCGTCCGCTCTTCGCCATCCAGAGCCTCCGCCTGCCCCAGGCGGAGGCTGATCTGCCGCAGGTGCTGCCCAGCGCAGCGCTCTGCCATCGCTTCACGCTCGGCCAGTCGCCCTCGGCGCCGGCCAAGGCTGTTTGGAAAGCTCGCCCCTGATGCCTCCCGTGATCATCAACTTCATGCAGAAGATCGGCGCGAACCGCGACATGGCGCTCGCGGTCGGTGTGATCGCGATCATCGCGATGCTCATCCTGCCGATCCCGGGCTGGCTGCTCGACCTGGGCCTGGCCCTGTCGATCACCGTGTCGGTGATGATCCTGATGACCGCGCTTTTCATCGAGAAGCCGCTGGAGCTCAGCGCCTTCCCGACGATCCTGCTGGTCGCGACGATGCTGCGGCTGGGCCTCAACCTCGCCTCGACCCGCCTGATCCTCACCCACGGGCATGAGGGCCACAATGCGGCGGGCGGCGTGATCGGGGCGTTCGGCGAGTTCCTGATGGGCGGCGAGGTCATCATCGGCCTTACCATCTTCATCATCCTGATCGTCATCAACTTCGTCGTCATCACCAAGGGCGCCGGCCGCATCGCCGAAGTCGCCGCGCGCTTCAGCCTGGACTCGATGCCCGGCAAGCAGATGGCGATCGACGCCGACCTTTCGGCCGGCATGATCAACGAGGACCAGGCCAAGGCCCGCCGCGCCGAAGTGGAAGCCGAGAGCGGCTTCTACGGCGCGATGGACGGTGCCTCGAAGTTCGTGAAGGGCGACGCGATCGCCGGCCTGCTGATCACCGCGGTCAACATCGTCGTCGGCCTGACCATCGGCGTCGTCTCGCACGGCGTGCCGATCGGCGAGGCGTTCCACACCTATACCGTGCTGACCGCCGGCGACGGCCTGGTCAGCCAGATCCCGGCGCTGATCATCTCGATCGCCGCGGGCCTGCTCGTCTCCAAGGGCGGCGTGAAGGGCAAGACCGGCTCGGCGCTCAGCGACCAGCTCGGCCGCTACCCCAAGGCGTTCGGCATGGTCTCGTTCCTGATGGGCGCGCTGGCGATCATGCCGGGCATGCCCTTCCTGCCCTTCGCCATCTTCTCGGCCGCCTCGGGCTTCGCCGCGTGGAAGATGAGCAGGAACGCCGCCGCCAAGGCCGCGATGGAGAAGCTCGTCGAGGCACAGGAGCAGGCCGCCAGCGCCGTGGTCGAGCAGCCGATTTCGCAGACGCTGGCGATCGACGCCGTGCGCATCGAGATCGGCTATGCGCTGCTGCCGATGATCAACGAGGCCGAGCGCGAGCCGCGCCTCGACGACCAGGTGCGCGCGCTGCGCCGCCAGATGGCGACCGATTTCGGCTTCGTCCTCCCCTCGGTCCGGATCATCGACAATATGGGCCTGAAGCCCAACGAATATGTCATCACGATCAAGGAGACCGAGGCGGCGCGCGGCGAGATCCGCATCGACAAGCTGCTGATGATCAATCCGGGCGGCGGCCCGGCCGGCCTGCCCGGCGAGCCGACCACCGAGCCGGTCTTCGGCCTCCCCGCCCTGTGGATCGATCGCGAGCTGCGCGACGAGGCGGGCTTCCGCGGCCTGACCGTGGTCGAGTGCGGCACGATCATCACCACTCACCTGACCGAGCTGGTCAAGGAGAACATCGCCGACCTGCTCTCCTACACCGAGACGCAGAAGCTGCTCACCGAAGTCCACAAGGAATCGGAGAAGCTGGTCGCCGACATCGTCCCCAGCAAGGTCTCGGTGTCGAGCGTGCAGCGCATCCTGCAGAACCTGCTTTCCGAGAGCATCTCGATCCGCGACATCCCGACGATCCTGGAAGGGATCGCCGAGGCGGCGCCGCTGACCAGCAACCTGACCCAGATGACCGAGCATGTCCGCTCGCGCCTGGCGCGGCAGATCAGCGCATCGCAGGTGCGCGGCGAGGCGATCCCGGTGGTCACCCTGTCGCCCGAATGGGACATGGAGTTCGCCGAGAGCATTCTGGGCCAGGGCGACGACCGCCAGCTGGCGATGGCGCCGAGCTCGCTGCACAAGTTCATCCAGCATGTCCGCGAGACCTATGACCGGCTGGCGCAGGACGGCGAGATCCCCTGCATGCTGACCAGCCCGGCGATCCGTCCGTTCGTCCGCTCGATCATCGAGCGCGTGCGCCCGGCCACGGTGGTGCTGTCGCAGAACGAGATCCACGCCCGCGCCCGCATCCGTGCGCTGGGGACAATTGGATAGGGTCCCGACCCGGTTGGTCGCGACCGTCCTATAAGGAATAATGCGGGCCCAGACGCCCGCCCATGAGGCGCCTGAATGCAGATAAACAATATCGGGTTCGCTGGTCTGCTCGGCGCCGGGGGCGCCAACCCCGGCGATGCCGGCACCGGCTTCGCCCAGACGCTGGGGCTGATGCTCGGCGCACCGGCCCCCATGGGAACCCCGGCCAAGCTCGCCGTGCCCGCCACGGGCGCGCCCCCGACGGCCGCCAATGACGCGCTTGCTCCGGCGACCTCGCTGAGCATGGCGCAGCTGCTCACCACCGCCGCGCCGGCCGCCATCGCGACGGCTCCGGCGACCGCGCCCGAGACCGCGACGGCAATGCCCGCGCCTGCCGCCGATGCGCTGCCCGAGACCCTCGTCCCGGCTGCGCCGACGGTGCAGGCGCCGGTGGACGCATTGCCGGTCACGGCGGAAGAACCCGCCGCTGCCCTGCCCGCGACCCCGGACAAGCCGGTCGTCGCGACGCCGCCCGTCGAGGCCAAGCCAGCAAAGCCGGGCAAGCCGGTCGCAGCGGTGCAACCCGATCCCGCCACGCAGGGCACCCTGCCCGCCCCTGCCGAACCGGCAGCCGAGGTGAAGGCCGAAGCGCCGGCCGAGGGGCCCAAGGCCCCGGTCAAGCGCGGCCCGCGCCTCGCCGGCGACGACGCGGCATTGCCCGCGGCCGATACCGCGATGATCCCGGCCGATGCGCCGACCGTCGACATGGTCGCGGTCGCTGTCGCCCAGGCACCGGTGCAGCCCGAAGTCGCGGTGAAGCCGCAGCCTTCGACCACGCGCCAGTTCGGCGAAGTCTCGACCGGTACGCGCAAGGCCGATGCCAAGGTCGCTTCGACGGACGCAAAGGGTGCCGAGCCCACTGTGAACGACAAGCTCGAGGCCGCGACCTCGGCGATCGCCGGCAAGTCCGGCCAGAAGAACGACAATGCCGCCGGCGACGAGCGCGGCCAGGCGCCGGCGTTCACGCTGCGCCAGGACGCCGCCACCGCGCCGACGCCGACCCATCACGCCACCGAAGCCGCCCGCACCCAGGCTGCGCCCGCGGTAGCCGCGGCCGAGCCGGTGATCGCGGCGCGCCCCGGCCATCTCGGCCAGCAGATGGGCGTCGAGATCGCGCGCAAGGTGGAGGCCGGCGAAGACACGCTGCGCGTCCGCCTGAGCCCGGACAATCTCGGCAAGGTCGAAGTGACGCTGTCGTTCGACGACAGCGGCAAGATGCACGCCACGGTGCGCGCGGAGAGCCAGCACGCGCTCGACCTGCTCCGCCAGGACGCGCCCGATCTCGGCCGCGCGCTCGATCAGGCGGGCATCCGCTCCGACGCGCAGAGCTTCCGCTTCGAGAGCCGCGGCGAAGGCAGCAACGCACAGGCCCAGCAGCAGGGCCAGAATAGTCGCGGCGGCCAGTTCGCCGGCAATGACGAACCCGAAACCGCCCAGCCGGCTTACCGCGAGATCCGCGGTGACGGCCAGGTCGATCTCCTCGCCTAGGAGCGCTTCAGCATGACCAGCGTCAATACGAACAACACCACCAACACGACGACGAACACGGCCAATCCGAACAGCACGGGCCTGAACGCCGACTTCACGATGTTCCTGAAGCTGCTGACCACGCAGATGCAGAACCAGGACCCGCTGAGCCCGATGGACACCAGCCAGTACACCCAGCAGCTGGTGCAGTATTCGCAGGTCGAGCAGTCGATGGCGCAGACCTCGACGCTGAAGGACATCCTGTCGACGCTCGGCACGCAGAACCTGACCCAGGCCTCGTCGCTGATCGGTCGCGCGGTGGAAGTGGACACGCCGGTCTCGGGCCTGAGCGACACCCAGGCCGCGCAGTGGAGCTGGACGACCCCGCGCACCGCCACCTCGGTCGTTGCCACGATCACCGATTCCTCGGGCAAGGTGGTCGATACCCGCACCGTCGAAGTGAAGGGCGACCAGGGCACGCTCGCCTGGGACGGCCTGACCTCGGACGGCAAGGAAATGCCTGCGGGCAAATATTCGCTGTCGATCAAGGCGCTCGACGCCTCGGGCACCGAGATCACCAACACCACGGTGCACAGCATCGGCGTGGTGAACGACGTGCAGCTCGCCAACGGCTCGGTCCTGGTGACGGTGAACGGCAACGAGGTGGATGCGAGCAAGCTGATCCGCGTCGGCGCCACGCCTACCACCGGCGGCACCGGCGGCGGCACCGACACGGGCACCGGCGCCTAGGGTTTTTCCGGAGGCGGTGGCGTTTGGGCCACCCCTCCCCTCTTCCTATAATGAAAGAAGAGAGGCGGGCGGACGTATCAATCCCCTCGCGATCCGTCCGCCTCTCCACCGGCGCCCAGGCGCCCTGTTTTCCTTTCGCTTATCAAGAGACGGGCCGGTTCCTCCTCCACCGGCCCGTCTTTTTTTCGTGCGCGCGAGACGCGCCGGCCGGCGGGCGGCATCACGTCCAGGCAAACGAAAACGGGGCCCCGAAGGACCCCGCTCGCTGTTCCGAAGGATCGGTGGTTCAGGCGTGCGCGGCGCGCAGGACCGGCTGGGTGGGCAGCTGGATGATCTGCACCGGCGCCAGCCCGGCATCGGCCTCGATCACCTCATAGGCGTCGAGCGCGCAGCCCGGCAGCGCCGCCGGCGCGGTGAGCATCGCGATGCACTCGGCGATCGACGGATCCTCGCGCGGGCCGATCGTGTCCAGCACGTCCGCCAGCGTCATCCCCGGCGCGGCCAGCGCCCGATCGGCGGCGGCCGCCCAGAGGGCACGAGCATCTTCGACCTTGAGAGTGAGCGACACCGTGAAGCTACCCGAAGCTACGGAACCATACCCCATTTCACTTACGCCCATTTGTCTGCCCCTGACCCGTTCGTGTGAATTTTGTCCTAGATGCCGCAAATGCGGCCCGCGGCGAAGTACGGGCAAGCCCGTATGTGGTTTTGCGGAATCAATGGACCCGCGCTTCGGCGCGGCGCCCGAGCTCGCGGGCATGCGCCGCGACGAGGCACAGCTCGGCATAGAGCCGGTCCCAGAAGGGCGCGGGGATATCCAGCGCCGGACCGCCCGACTGGGCGAGCGCCAGCTGCGCGCAGGGGTCGAGCCCCAGGCGGAAGCGGGTGGCGAAGACGCCGTCGATATGCTCGTCCGGAAGCCCGTGCGGCACGGCCAGGCGCGCCGACATGATATAGCCCGACAGCACGTCCACGCCGTAGCCATCGAGCATGATGCGCGGCCGGCCGGTGATGTCCGGACGCTCGAGCACGACCAGCGCGCCCGACGGATGCTCCTCGACGCTCACCTGCAGGCGGCCGCCGAACGCATCGGTGATTTCTCTGATCCTGGGAAACAAGACCTATTCTCCTCTTGGGATCATTATAGAGGCGTCAACCAACAGAGACGCGCGAACGCGCCGAAACCGACCCAAAGGGCACAAAAAAAGGAGGCCGGGACTTGCGTCCCGGCCTCCTCGTCAGGGCCATAGACTCCAGGGAAAAAGTCTGGCCTTAACGGAACAGCGACGTGATGGTCGACGGCGCCTGGTTGGCGATCGACAGAGCCTGCACGCCGAGCTGCTGCTTGACCTGAAGGGCCTGCAGCTTCGCCGATTCCTTCGCCAGATCGGCGTCGACGAGGTTGCCGATGCCGCCTTCGATCACGTCCGAGAGCTTGCTCGTGAAGGTCGACTGCGCGTCGATCTTGCGCGAGGCAGCGCCCAGGGTGCTGAGGCTGGTCTTCAGGTTCGACTGGGTGGTGGTGATCGTGTCGATCATCGCCTGAGCAGTCGCCTGGGTGCTGATGGTGGCGCCCGAAGCGATCGTCACGGTCGCGCCGCCCAGGTCAAGAGCCTGGTTGGCAACGCTGAGCGAGTCCGGATCCCAGGTGGTGGAGCCGGTGTTCGAGTCCTTCAGCGACTGAAGGGCCGAAACGGTGCCACCGCCGGTCTTCAGCAGGTTCGTGCCGTTGAAGTCAGACGAGTTCACGATCGTGGTGATCTGGTCACGCAGGGCAACGAAGTCCCCGTTGAGCGCGTCACGGGTCGCCGTGTCGATACCGGAGTCGGCAGCCTGGTAGGCCTTCGCCTTCATCTGGTTCACGACGTCCGAGATCTGCTCGGCGCCAGCCACCGCCACGTCGGTCACGCTCTTGGCGCGGCTCAGCGACGAAGAAACGGCCGCGAGGCCGCCCATGTCGCCACGCAGGCCCTGAGCGATGGTGTACGAAGCCGAGTCGTCCTTGGTCGACGCAACCTTCAGGCCGGTGTTGATGCGGCTCTGAACCTGCGACAGGCCCTTGTTGGTCTCGTTGAGGCTCTGAAGAGCCGCCATCGCACCGACGTTGGTGTTAACCGAAAATGCCATGTTACTATCCTTCTTGGATCGAGGGGCTGCTTCTGCGGCCCGAACCGGAGACGCCGGTTCGCGACGGAGACATGATCGGTATGTCCCGCATGTTCATTGTGGGAAAATTTATAGGATGACCAAAATTATCCCACGAATTTAAATGGTTAATAGATAGTTAACGGGGATTTGGACCCTCGCCTCCTCTCGTCATCCCGGCGGAAGCCGGGATCTCAGGCGATGGCGCGGGGAAGGAGCCGCACGAGATCCCGACTTTCGTCGGGATGACGGCCTGGGGTGGCGGGAGGGAGGGAGGCGTAATCTCCCTCTCCCCTTCAGGGGAGAGGGTCGGGGAGAGGGGCATGGGGCAACCCGCCCTCGACAGCCCCCTCTCCCCTGCCCTCTCCCCGCCAGCGGGGAGAGGGAGAAACGAAAATCGCCCCGCAGCACGGGCTGCGAGGCGATCCTCTTTCAGGCTTGTCGACAGGCTCAGAACGGGAAGAGCGCGTCGTAGATCTGCTGGCCCCAGCGCGCCTGCTGCGCGTCGGTGAGCTGGCCCTTGCCGCCATAGATCACGCGCGCCTCGGCGATCTGCGAGTGGCGGATCGAATTGTCGCGGGCGATGTCCTCCGGCCGGATCAGGCCGGTGATGATCAGCTCGCGCATCTCGAAGTTCACGCGGACCTCCTGGCGGCCCTTGATCATCAGATTGCCGTTGGGGAGCACCTGGGTGACGATGGCGGCCATCGTCATGTTGATGTTCTCCGAGCGCGCAGTGGTGCCGCCGCCGGCATATTTCGAGCCCGAATTGGTCTCCAGCGCGGCATTGGCGTCGGCGCCGAGCAGCTTCTTGACCGGGCTGATGCCGAGCAGGCCGCCCAGGCCGCCGCTCTCGCTGCCGCCGCGGGTGCGCGAGGTGTTGTTGCCCAGGTCCGCCTTGTCGGCGATGTTGATCTTGATCGTCAGGATGTCGCCGAGCTTGTTCGCGCGCTGATCGCGGAACAGCGCGCCGGCGCCGGTGCGGAACAGCGAGGCGCTGCTGCCCGGCTGGGGCTGCTGCATCGCCACCGTGCCGTTGGCGGTCGCGCCGCGGACGCGCTCCGACGGCATTGCCAGCGACGGCTCGATCTCCGGTGCAGTGACCGGCTGGATCTCCGAGAGCTTGGGGGCCTTGCCCACCTGCTTCAGGCGCCCGACGGCGCCGCAACCCGAAAGCGTGGCGGCCATCGCCGCAATCAGAATGATCTTACGCATGCTACTTTCCCTGTAAGCTGCAAGTTCAAGGCGTGACGATCCGCACGATGCCCGAGGCCTCGATGACCCCGTCCAGCGTGCGGTTGGTTGCATTGGCGACGACACGCACGGCCTCGCCCTTGGAGCCGCCGGCAAGCGCACGGCCCGCCGCGGTTATGATCAGCGGGCCGCTGACGATCCGTATCGTCACCGGCTCGCCGCGACGAACCATCTGCGGACGCATCAGGTCTGCCTGGCGCACCACCGTGCCCGCGGGCAGGTTGCGCGCGGCTTCCATGCCGGAAGCCTGATCGATGGTGAGCGCACCGCGCGCCGCAGCAGCGGGGCGCGGCTCGACCGAGAAATCGCCCGCCTCGATGCGATCGCCCTTCTGCACGGCATGGCCGAGCACGGCGACCGGCACTTCCTCGGGGGTACCGAAGGCGAGCAGCGCAAGGCCGAGGATGCTGATCATCAGCGCAGCTGGCTGGTGGTCGCCAGCATCTCGTCAGCGGTCTTCACCACGCGGCTGTTCATCTCATAGGCGCGCTGCGCCGTGATCAGCGCCGTGATCTCGGCCACGGGATTGACGTTCGAGGCCTCGACGAAGCCCTGCATCAGCGTGCCGAAGCCGGGATCGCCCGGGGTGCCGGTGATCGGCGCGCCCGAAGCCGCGGTCTCGAGGAACAGGTTGCCGCCCTTGGCCTCCAGGCCGCCTTCGTTGACGAAGGTGGTGAGCTGGAGCTGGCCGATGGTCTGCGGCGTCGGGTCGGCGCCGCCGAGCACTACATCGACCTGGCCGGTCTTCGAGACGGTGACGCCCACCGCGTTCTGCGGCACGGTGATGCCCGGCTGGACCGGGAAGCCGTCCGAATTGACCAGCTCGCCCTGATCCGACACGCCGAACGAGCCGTCGCGGGTATAGCCGGTCGAGCCGTCGGGCAGCGTGATCTGGAAATAGCCATGGCCCTGGATCGCCAGGTCATACTGGTTGTCGGTCTGCTGGGTCGAACCCTGCTCGTTGATCCGGTAGATCGCGCCGGTCTTCACACCCGAGCCGATCTGGATGCCGGTGGGGCTGCGGGTCTGGGCGCTGGTCGACGAACCGGGACGCACGACCTGCTCGTAGAGAAGGTCCTGGAACTCGGCGCGCTGGCGCTTGAAGCCCGTGGTGTTCATGTTGGCGATGTTGTTCGAGATCACATCGACATTGGTCTGCTGCGCGAGCATGCCCGTCGCGGCGATGGAAAGCGTACGCATGGATCAGTTCCTTATGCTTATGGCGGGGGGTCAGCCGACCCGGCTGAGCTTGTCGATCGCCGACTTGCGCATGTCGTTCATGCTCTGGGAGAGGTTCTGGCTGGTCTGATAGGCGCGCAGGATCTCCACCATGTCGGTGGTTTCCTGGATCGCGTTGACGTTGGAGCCCTCGAGGCCGCCGCCCATCAGGCGCGTCTCGCCCGAAGGCAGCTCGCGGCCGCCGGTACCGGCAAACAGGCCGTCGCCGCGCGGATCCACGCCGGCTTCGTCGAACTGGGTCACCGTCAGGCGGCCAAAGGGCCCGCCCGGGCCGTTGATCGTGCCGTCCTTGCCGATCGACACCTGGTTCGCGGCCTCGGCCGGGATCACGATGGGCTTGCCGCCCTCGCCCAGCACCCGGTTGCCGCTCGAGGTGGCGAGCTCGCCCGAGGGCAGCATCTTGAGCTGGCCCGCGCGCGTATAAGCAGTCGAGCCGTCCGGCGCCTCGACCGACAGATAGCCCTGCCCCTCGATCATCACGTCGAGCGGATTGCCGGTCGGCTGGAAGCCGCCCTGGCTGAAATCATGGACCGCGCCGTAATCGAGCACGAACGCCGTCTTGTTCGCCGGCTTCACCGCGCTCTCGGTCTTCTCCACATATTCGCGGAAGACCGGCTGCTCGCGCTTGAAGCCAACCGTGTTCATGTTGGCGAGGTTGTTCGCCGCCACGTCCATACGACGGCGAAGCGCCGTTTCCTGGCTGAGCAGCACATAGGAAGAAATGTCCACCGGACGGATCCTCAAAAATTCGCACTAGGCAACAATTGCCGGGCGCTGATCCTATAATAGAGGGAAATGCACCGACGCGGTGTCGGCGTGCAGATTTCGGAAGGTCACCAGGGAATGTCGTCTCCGGAAATCATCGAGGAGGGCGCGGAGGCTGCGAAGGCAGCCAAGCCCAAGTCGAAGAAGAAGCTCATCATCATCGGTGCCGCGGCGGGCGTGTTGCTGCTCGGCGGCGGCGGTGGTGCCGCTTTCCTGTTCTCCGGCCCCAGCGCCAAGGCCGAGGGGGCCAAGGACGCGCATGGCGAGGAGAAGAAGGAAGAGAAGAGCGCCGAGGGCGGCCATGGCGAAGGCGGCGAGGCCGGCGGCAAGGACGCCTTCCTCGACGTGCCCGCGATGATGGTCAACCTGCGCTCGCCGGACGGCCAGGCGCGGTTCCTCAAGCTGCACTTCATGATCGTGCCGGGCGACGGCGTCGCCGCGGACGAGCTGAAGGAGAAGCTGCCGCTGGTGCTCGACAGCTTCCAGCCCTTCCTGCGCGAGCTGCGTCCCGAGGATCTGGCCGGATCGGCCGCCGTCTTCCGCATCAAGGAAGAGATGATGGTCCGCGCCACCGCCACGCTCGGCGACGGCAAGGTGAAGGACATTCTGATCCAGGATCTGGTGCAGCAATGATCGATCTCGAGGATTTCGACCTGCCGGATCCGCCCGCCCCTCCCGGGGACCTGGTCGGCGGCAGCTTCGACCAAGCGGACATCGATGCGCTGTTCGGCGATTTCGGGCCCACGGTGGGCAAGAAGGGCCTGCGCGCCGTCATCGAATCCAAGGTCATCAGCCATGAGCGTCTGCCGATGCTCGAAGTGGTGTGCGACCGGGTGGTGCGCACCTTCGCCAGCTCGATGCGCAACCTCACCTCGGACGGCGTCGACGTCAGCCTGGAGGAAGTGACCTCCACGCGCTTCGGCGAGTTCATGAACCGCGTCGCCCTGCCGGCGATGGTGGGCGTGTTCAAGATCGAGGAGTGGGAGAGCTACGGTCTCGTCACCGTCGATTCCAGCCTGATCTACTCGGTGGTCGACGCGCTGCTCGGCGGCCGCGGCGGCGGTTCGCCGGTGGTGATCGACGGCCGCGCCTTCACCACGATCGAGACCGGCCTGGTCTCGCGCATGCTGACGCTGGCGCTGAACGACTTCTCGGAGGCGTTCGCGCCGATCGAGGAGGTCAACATGAACCTCGAGCGCATCGAGACCAATCCGCGCTTCGCGGCGATCGCCGGCGTGTCGAACATCTGCGCCACGGCGACCTTCCGCGTCGACATGGACGGCCGCGGCGGGCGCTTCACCCTGGTGTTCCCCTACGCGACGCTCGAGCCGGTGCGCGACAAGCTGCTCCAGCGCTTCATGGGCGAGAAGAGCGGCCGCGACAGCATCTGGGAGGCGCACATGGCCGCCGAGGTGCGCAAGACCAGCGTGTCGATGAACGTGCTGCTGGGCGAGAAGGCGATGTCGATCGCCGAGCTGCGCGGCCTCGAGATCGGCCAGACCATCGCGCTCCACAAGAGCCCCGACGATTCCCTCGATATCGCCTGTGGCGGCGTGAAGCTCGCCCAGGGCCAGATCGGCCAGCGCAACGGCAAGGTTGCCGTCCGCCTGGTCAACGACGTTTCCTCCGACAAGAAGGTGAAGCAATGAGCATCGCGCTACTCGCCAATGTGCTGACGATCATCCTGTGCATGGCCGTGCTCGTGCAGAGCGTGCGGATGATGAAGAGCCTTCGCACCGTGAAGGACGGCGCGCTGACCCAGGTGGTCGAGGCGCTGCAGGTCGCCACCGTCCAGGCCCGCGCCGTGCTGTCGGACATGAAGCACACGCTGGGCACCGATTGCGCCCGCCACGCCCAGCTGGTCGAGCGCGCCCGTGAGCTGCGCGACGAGCTGAGCCTGATGACCGGCATCGCCGACGCCGCCGCCGAGCGGATCGTCAATGCGGTCGGCATGGCCAATGCCCAGCGCGACGATGCCGGCGAGATCGAGGGCGAGCAGGCCGAGGGCGACGCGAAGATGGCGGAAGCCGCATGATGGCCCGCCCCTCCCTCCTTCTCCTCACGGCCGGCGTGGCCGGGCTCGCGGTGGTCGCCAATGCGGCGACGATCGCGACCGGGCAGCAGGACACGGGCGGCCAGACCCGGCTCGGCAATGAGATCACGCAGGACATGAGCGCCCGCGACGCTGCGGCCGCGCGCCGCAAGCGCGGTCTCGACCTGCGCGAGCAGGCAGCCAAGGCTGCCTCCGCCCGGCTCGCCGCCGATGCGGAAGCGCGCAAGAAGCAGGACGAGGCGCAGCAGCAGATGGCCGGCGGCCCGAGCGGCGCTCCCGGCGCGCCCAATCCGGCGGATTCGCAGTTCGACGAGCTCGCCCGCATCTACCAGGCGATGAAGCCCAAGGCCGCCGCGGTGGTCTTCGAGCAGCTCGACATGGAAGTGCAGATGAAGGTCGCGCAGCGGATGCGCGAGCGCTCGACCGCGATGATCATGGCGGCGATGACGCCCAAGGGCGCGGCGGCGCTGAGCATGGCGATGGCGCGGCGCAATGCCGGCGCGCGTCCCGCGGCCCAGCCCCAGGGCGCGGCGGCGCGACTCCAGGGTCAGGCGACGACGGGTGGGGCACCGACGGCCGCCCGGCGCTGAGCGCGTAGGGAACCACAAGAAAAAGCCCACCCCGGCGCCGTGCCGGGGTGGGCTTTTTCGTGCACTCTGGGGAAAAGCGTCAGCCGGTGCGGGCTTCGACCTCGACGATCAGCACGCGGACCAGGCCCGGCTCGGCGGCCTTGAGCGCGGCGGTGAGGTCATGGTCGAGCTGCTGGGCATCGACTGCGCGCAGCGCCGAGGCGTTGAGCCGGGCGAATTCGAGCCCGGCGGCGACCGTCGCGGCGCGCAGCACCGGCATCTCGCCGTTCATCCTGGTGGCGGTCTCGGCCGAGCCGGCGTCGATCACCAGCTTGAAGCGCAGCGAGCCGTTCACCCGGTCGGAATCGATGATCGGGACGGTGACTTCGTCCATCGTCACGAGATGCAGCCCTTCGCCGGCAGCACCACCGCCACCGCCCGAAGCCTGCGCGCCGCCCCCCAGCGGCAATGCCGCCAGACCCAGCGCAACCAGCGTTTCGCGTCGCAACATCTCGTCCTTCCGAATCCATGACTCGGCGCCGCAAGAGCGCCCACTCCTCTATAATAGAATGGAATCAGCGAGCAGGTGATGAGTTGAGCCACGATCAGCGCCCGGGAAAGATGCGTGTCGTCCGTGATGCGGGCCCCAAAGTGCGGACCACCATCGAAGGCACGGCCGAAGTCGTGCGCCCGTCGGCGCCCGCCGCGGCACCAGCGGCCAAGGCAGGGCTGCCGATGATGCAGGCCGTCCTGTTCCTGCTCGCCTGCATCGGCGGCGGCGTCGCCGTGATCATCGTCCGGCCGTTCGGGCTCGGCTGATGCGTACCCTGTTCCTCGCGCTTGCCGCCGGTGCCACGACGACCGCGCCGACCGTCGCGCCGCACGGCACGCCAGCGCCTGCCGCCACGCCGAGCGCAGCCGCCGCGCCGGCCACGACGATCCCGAGCGTCGCCCTGCCCCGCTTCGCCGCCACGCTCGCCCAGATGCCGATGATCACCGGTGGCGACGGCTGGACCGGCGTGACCGGCACCGAGGCCTGGCACCAGCTCGCCACCGCGACGCCGGACACGCGCCAGTCGATCCGCTGGAACTATGCCAAGGGCCTGATCGCCAGCGACCGCGGCGGCGAGGCGATGGGCGTGCTCGAGGCGATGCGCCTCGCCGATCCCGACCTGGCGCTGGTCGCCCCCTTCCAGCTCGCGCGCGGCGCGGCGCTGACCCTGCTCGGCCGCGATGCCGAGGCAGTGGAATCGCTGAGCTCGGCCGAGCTGGCCGGCAATGCCGAGGCCTGTGCCTGGCGGATGCGCGCGCTTGCCCATTCTAGTGCCGCGCCCGAGGCGGTCGGCCAGATCGAATGCGCCCGCGGCGCGATCAACGCCCGCGCCCCGCGCGATCGGGTGCCGTTCATGCTCGCCGCCGCCGGCGCCGCGATCGATGTCGGCCAGCCGCAGCCGGCGCTGCAATGGCTCCAGCTGTTCAGCGACCGCAATCCCGACGCCAACCTGCTGCGCGGCCGCGCGCTGCTGGCCCAGAAGGACCTGCCCGGCGCGCGCCTGCGCTTCGAGCGCGCCGTGCTCACCGGCTCGCCCGAGGTCAAGGCCGGCGCGCGGCTCGGCGCGATCGAAGTGTCGATCGCCGGCCATTCGATCGCCCCGTCCGAAGCCATCAAGCAGCTCGACGGGCTGCGCTTCGGCTGGCGCGGCGGCGCGGTAGAGCGGCGCGCCCTGACCATCGAATATGGCCTGGCCAAGGAAGCGCAGGACCTGCGCGCCGAGCTGAAGAGCGGCGCCACGCTGCTGCGCTATTTCAAGCTGGGCGGCCAGGCGGGCCCGATGCTCGCCGAGTTGCAGCAGACGCTGAGCGCGGTGCTGGCGCTGGATAGCGGCGTGCCGCTGCCCCAGGCGGCCGGCCTCTACTGGGATTTCCGCGAGCTGGCCCCGGCGGGCGGCGACGGCGACGTGCTCGCCAATCGCCTGGCCGACCGGCTCCAGGCCGCCGGCCTCTATGCCCGCGCCGCCGAGCTGCTCTCCTACCAGCTGACCCAGCGCGCGCAGGACGTGGCGCAGGGCCCGCTCTCGGTACGCGTCGCGATGCTCCAGATCCTCGCCAACCGCCCGGACCTGGCGCTCAAGGCGCTGCAGGGCAGCGAGCAGCCGAGCTATTCCCCGCAGATGCGCTGGGATCGCAAGCGGATGGAAGCCGTGGCGCTCCACCGCCTCGGCAAGGACGATGCCGCCGCGGCGGCTCTGGACGGCGTGCCGGACGGCGCGGCGGTGCGCGCCGAGATCCATTGGCGCACCCAGGATTGGGGCAGCTTCGTCACCGAAAGCGAGAAGAGCCTTCCCGGCGCCAAGGCCGGGCTCGGCGCGCCACAACAGGCCGCCGTGCTGCGCTATGCCGTGGCGCTGGCGATGCTCAACCGCGAGGACAAGCTGCGCGGGCTGCACGGCCGCTATGCCGCGGCGTTCAAGGGCCAGCCGACCGCCGGCGCCTTCGACATGCTGACCGCGAGCATCGACAAGATCGACCCGGCCAAGCTCGACGCCGCGATCGGCGCGATCCCCGAGGCGAGCCCGGCGGGCTCGATCGGCGACCTGCTCGACGCCGGCGGCTGATTCCTCGATCCTTCCCGCGCGGGAGGATAGCGCCCAACTTCGCGTCCTAGCTGTTCCCCGGCGAAGGCTGGGGCCCAGTTGCGATGGTGTTCGAGAAGTCTGACCACCCCCAACCGCTTGCGCCGAAACTGGGCCCCGGCCTTCGCCGGGGAACCAAGGGGCAATGCGAGCCGGCGTGCTATTTCGACGAAGAGAGAGTGATCGGGACGGGGGCCATGGGCGCACGAACCGATCAGGCCAAATCCTGCTTTGCAAGCAGTGCGGGCCACGTCGCTCCAAACAGAAAAGGCCGGGCATCGAGCCCGACCTTTTCTTACCCACCCCTTGCCCCTCCCTTGCAGGGAGGGGAATGAAGGCAAGCCTACTTCAGATAGGCGGTGAGGTTCAGGCCCGAGAGCTGGGCGAACACCGAATAGCTCGCCTCGAGCACGCTCTTCTGCTGGGCGAGGTCGATCGCGACCTGGCCGAGATCGGCGTCCTCATTCTCCTGGATCACGTTCTTGAGCACCAGGCCACGCTCCTCGCCGCGCGAGGCGAGCGTGTCGACCTGGTTCTGCTTGCGGCCATTCTCCGCATTGACCGCGCGCAGATCGCCCAGGCCCGTATCGAGCTGCGACACCGCCTGCTTGACCGCGTCGAGCTGGGTGCTGGTGAGCTTGGTGCCGATCGCGCCGGCACCGCCGAGCGTGCGGAACGCCTCATAGAGATTGGCGCCGATCTCGCTGGCGCCGACGCCGTACTTGACGTCCACGCCTTCCCCGACACGGGCATTGGCGCGCACCGTGTCGTTGTGGAAGGCAGCGCTGCCCGGCGTGGCCGCCGCATCGGCGAGCGTGTCCACCGAGAAGGGTGCCTGGTCGATCTGGCTGCCGCCGAACAGCGGTGTGCCGCCCTCCGAGGCGTTGAGCGAGGTGCGGAACTGGTCGAACGCCTGCTGGATCGCTTCCTGCAGGCCGGCGGCATCGCCGGTGCCGACCGCGTTCATCAGGCTGGAGCGCAGGTCCGTGGTGGCATCCTCGATGCCTTCCATGTTCGCCTGGTAGAGCGAAAGCGTGGTGCCGACGCGCTTAGAGACGGTCGACTGCGCTTCCTGGCGCGCGAGCAGCGTATGGGCCGACAGGTTGCGCACGGACTCGGTGCCGAGATCGGCGAAGGTCGCGGCCTTCTTGCCGGTCGAAAGCTGGGTCTGGGTGTTGGCGAGCCTTTCCTGCGCGCGCATGATCGCGCTGGACATGGTGCTCTGGAGCGGAATGGTGGCGACGCGGGTCATGGGTCTTCCCTTCTTTCTGGCCCTTAGCGGAGCATGCCGAGGAGCGTGTCGTACATGTCGTTGGCGGTGGAGATCACCCGCGCGGCGGCCGAATAGCTGTTCTGCAGCACCACCATCTGCGAGAGTTCCTCGTCGATGTTGACGCCGGCGAAGCTGTCGCGGCGGTTGATCGCATCGGCGCTGCGCGCCGAGGCATCGGCGAGCCGGCCCTGCGCCTGGTTGGCGTCGAGGCCGATCTTGCCCATCAGGTTGCTGGCAAAGGCATCGACCGTGGACTTGCCGTCCTTGCCGAGATCGATCGCGCTGCCGAGCTTGTTGACGAAGGCAGTCGCCCCGCGCGTGTCGCCCGAGCCGAGCGCCTTGGCGCCGACCGCGACATCCTGCAGCTGGGCAAGCCCGAGCTTGGACGGATCGGCGAGAATCTCCGGGCGCACCTGCGCCATGCCGAGCCCGCTCGATGCACCGGTGAGGTTCATCATCTGCGAGAAGGAGCGGCCGGTGCCGAAGCGATTGGTCGAATCCGCCGGGATCGACAGCGTGGCGCCCGCGACATTCGCCGAAGGCTGGAAGCGCATGCGGCCGGCATCGTCGAGCGAGAAGGTGCCGAAATTGGCAAGCGGGCTGGCGTTGAGATCGCTGACCATGTCGCCGACGGTGCCGCCGGCGGCGGGCGACAGCGTGTAGCTGGTCAGCGCCCGGCCGGAGCTGTCGCGCAGGACGATCTGCGCCGTCTCGCCCGCAGCAAAGCCATGGGGGTCGCTGCTTGCGAGACCCGAGGGGACCAGCGAACTGCTATCGCTGCGGACGAGGTCGTTGAGGCCGAAATATTGCGAGACGCCCTGCCCGGCGCGCGCGCTGGGCTTGGTCGCATCCTGACCGACCGCCACGCCGTTGCCGGCACCCGCTGCGGTGATAGTGAGCTTGCCGTCGACGAAGCTCGCCGTGCCGGCGCCGCCCAGGCCCGAATTGATCGCGCTGATCATGTCGTCGACCGTCGCGGTCGGACCCAGCGCATCGAAATCGACCTTGGTGCTGGCGACGAGCGTGCCGTCGGCCTTGGTCACTGCGAAGGTGGCCGCGCCGGTGAAGCCGAGCCGGTCGGTGCCGACCAGGCCGCTGTTGCGGCCGGTGAGGCTGGCGGGCGGCGGCACGGTGCTGCTGGCGTTCGAAACTGCGTTGAGCGCCTGGGACAGGCCGGTGAACAGCGTGCCGAGCTGCTCCTGGACCGCCGGCAGCGCACGATCGCGCAGATCGAGCAGGCCGCCGAGCTTGCCGCCGATCGCGGCGGAATCGATCTTGTCCCCGGTCGCCGCATCGGGCTGGGCCAGGCGGATCTCGATCGGGGGATAGGTGGCCTGCGAGACCGAGCCGCTGCTCGGATAGTTGAGCTGGCGCAGGCGCTTGTCGAGCAGGGTCTGGCCATTGGCGGTCTCGATCGAGACGCGGCCGTCCGGCTGCTCGCGGATGTTGACCTGCATCATGCCGCTCAGCTCCTCAAGCGCGCTCATCCGCTGGTCGGCGGCGCCGCCGGCGCTGCGGCCGAGGCCGGTCGCCTGGGCGATGGTGCCGTTCAGGTCATGGATGCGCTGGAGCAGCGTGTTGATCTTGTCGACCGAATAGCCGACTTCCGATTCCACGTCGGAGCGCAGCTGGGACACGTCCTTGTCCATCTGCTGCATCGAGGTGATCGCGTCCTGCACGTCGTTGGTGAACTGCGCCACCGTCTGCGTGGAGGCGAGCGAGCCCGTCATCGCCACGGCCGAGGCCGAAACGTCGTCGAGGCGCGCGGACAGGCCGGACTTGCTGCCGGGCTGGCCGAGCAGCGCCTGCATGCGATCGAGATAGTTGGAGACCACTTCCGAGCGGCCGAAATCGCCCGCGCGGCTATAGACCGTCGCTTCGAGGAACTTGTCAGCGACGCGGGTGGGCTCGCCCACCACCACGCCGCTGACCTGTCCCGCGACCACGCCCGTGGTGAGGCTGACGCGCTCGCGCGCATAGCCGGCCACCCCGACATTCGCGATGTTGTTGGAAACCGAGCGAAGTCCGGCCTGAGCAGCGTTCAGGCCGGAAATCGCGGTACCGAGAATGTCGTTGAGCGCCATGATCCCCTGCGTTCAGTCTAGAGTGTTAGCGCTTCAGGTCGCTGACTTCGCGCAGCATGTCGTCGACCGTCGTGATGATCTTCGACGACGCGCTGTACGCACGCTGGAAGCGGATCATGTTGGTGAACTCGCTGGCGAGATCGACCGTCGATGCTTCGAGCGAGTTCGGCGCGATGGCGCCCGCGCCCAGCTCGCCCGGCTCGTTCAGCGTGAAGCCGCCCGAGGTACGGCTGGCGGTGTAGGCATTGCCCGACACGCGGGTGAGACCGTCCGGGTTCTGGAAGGTCGCCAGCGGGAGCTGGAACACGGCACGGGTGGTGCCGTCGTCGAACACCGCGTTGACCACGCCTTCCTTGGTGATCTCGATCTGCGACAGGTTGCCCAGCGTGCCGCCGTCGGTGTTGCCCGAGATCAGCGAGCTCGGCTGGCCGAACTGGGTGAGACCGTCGATCTTGCCGTCGCTGCCCAGTTCGAGCTTGATCGGCACCGACGATGCCTGGTTGGCATAGGTGACGTTCAGCGCGCTGTTCAGCCAGCTGCCCGACGGAAGGTCGAGGCTGCCGTCCGGCTTGAAGTTGACGTCGCCGCCCGCGATGAGGCCGTTGGTGCTGGGCACCGCCGGCGTCACGCTGGTGTCCATGATGTCGCTGGCCGGGACCGAATAGACTTCCGCCTTCCACGCGTTCGGGCCGGTCTTGATGAAGGCCATGTTCAGCGTGTGCGAACCGCCCTGCTGGTCATAGACGGTGAACGAGCGCTGGAACTGGTTCTCGGTCTTCGGCGTGTAGCTGTTGTTCGCCGCATACTTGGCCAGGTCGCCCTTGGTGTAGCCGGCAGCGGCCGGCGACACGTCGGTCGCGGTGTTGAGGTTGATGCGGGCCTGGATGCGCGACGTCGCCGCGGCGGTGCCGGTAAGGTCGCTGACGCGGATCGCTTCGAGATCGTCGATGTTGCCGGTGTTGTTGTACTTGCCCTCGGCATCGAGGCGATAGCCATAGAGGTACAGGCCGGTCGCCGGGTTCTTGAGGAAGCCTTCCTCGTCGGCACGGAACGAGCCGGCGCGCGTGAAGGCGACTTCGCCCTGGCCGCCCGAGGCGGTGCGGGTGACGAAGAAGCCCTTGCCGTCGATGGCGATGTCGGTGCTGCTGCTCGAAGCCTGCATCATGCCCTGCTTCGAGATCATCGCGGTCGGCGCGGCGACGACGCCGCCGGCGGAATAGCTGGAACGGGCGCGGCCGTCGGTGACCATCGTCTTGAACTGGGCTTCGACGCCCTTGTAGCCGATGGTGTTGATGTTGGTGATGTTGTCGGCAACCGCTGCCATCGCGCTGGACTGCGCGTTGAGACCGGAAACGCCGGCGTAGAGAGCGGAATAGAGGCTCAAGACGTATACTCCCTCGATGCCCGCGAAACGCGCGCAGGCCCACGCCCCAATTGTAGGATAAGGAAAGCGAAGACCGCCGAAGCACATGCAAAAAGATCGTGCTGGGCAAAAATTGCCGGGTGCGGCGCCGGTGATGCGAAAGGCATCCTATAATGCAGCCAAACGAACGAAAGGCTGTATCCCAATGCTCCGCATCACCCTTCGCGACGGCGAGAAGGCGATCGTCAACGGCGCGGTGATCCGTGCGGTGGGCCGCACCCAGATCGCCGTGGAGAACAAGGTATCCATCCTGCGCGGGCGCGAGATCATGCGCCCCGAGGAAGCCACCACCCCGGCGCGCCAGCTCTATTTCTCCGCGATGCTCGCCTATATCGACCCGGCCAGCCGCGACAGCCACCACGACACCGTGGTCGGCCTGGTCGGCGCGCTGATCGGCGCGTTCGAGACGCAGGAGGCCAAGGCGGCCTGCATCCGCTTCGCCGGCGAGATCGCCCAGGGCGAATATTACAAGGCGCTCGCCAGCGCGCGCGAAGTGATCGCGTTCGAGGACGCCGTCATCGCCCAGCAGGCAGCCTGAGGACCTATAAGGTGCAGACGCTTGCCAGCGCAGCCCGTGCGATCCGGGACATGATCCCCGACCGCCGCTTCGGTCGGGTCGTCGCCGTGCGCGGCGCGCTGATCGAAGTGGAAGGGCTCGCCGGTGCCGCGCAGATCGGCAGCCGCATCGAGATCACCTCGCCGAATGGTATCGTCCAGGCCGAAGTGACCGCGCTCGACCGCGAAGTCGCCTTGTGCCTTCCCTTCGTGGACCCGCAGGGTGTGGGCCTGGGCGCGCGCGCCGAGCTCGGCGCCGGCCAGTTCAGCGTCCGCCCCTCCCAGGCGTGGCTCGGCCGGATGATCAACGGCCTCGGCCAGCCGGTCGACGGGCTCGGCCCGCTGCCCAATGGCGCCGACCCGCAGCCGATCAAGGCCCCGCCCCCCGCCGCCGCCAACCGCGCCCGCGTCGCCGAGCGGATCGAGACCGGGGTACGCACGCTCGACCTGTTCGTGCCGCTATGCCGCGGCCAGCGCCTCGGCCTGTTCGCCGGCTCGGGCGTCGGCAAGTCGGTGCTGCTCTCGATGCTGGCGCGCTGGACCCAATGCGACGTCGCCGTGATCGGCCTGATCGGCGAGCGCGGCCGCGAAGTGCAGGAATTCATCGAGGACGATCTGGGACCCGAGGGCATGGCGCGCTCGGTCGTCGTCGTCGCCACCTCGGACGAGCCGGCGCTGATGCGCCGCCAGGCCGCCTGGACCACCCTCGCCGTCGCCGAGCATTTCCGCGACCAGGGGCTCAACGTGCTATGCCTGATGGACTCGGTCACCCGCTTCGCCATGGCGCAGCGCGAGATCGGCCTCGCCTCGGGCGAGCCGCCGGCGACCAAGGGCTATACCCCCACCGTCTTCGCCGAGCTGCCCCGGCTGCTCGAGCGTGCCGGCCCCGGCGAGCCGGGCAAGGGCATGATCACCGGGCTGTTCACCGTGCTCGTCGACGGCGACGATCATAACGAGCCGGTCGCCGACGCGGTGCGCGGCATCCTCGACGGCCACGTCGTGATGCGCCGCGCGATCGCCGAGCGCGGCCGCTATCCGGCGATCGACATCCTCAAATCGGTGTCGCGCACCCTGCCGCACTGCATGAACGACGAGCAGAACGACATCCGCGTCGGCGCGCGCAAGCTGCTCTCCACCTATTCCGACATGGAAGAGATGGTGCGGCTGGGCGCCTACAAGGCCGGGTCTTCGCCCGAGGTCGACCGCGCAGTGGCGCTCGCCCCGCGGATCGAGGCGATGCTCAACCAGGGCAAGAACGACCAGGGCAGTGCCGACGCCGCCTTCGCCGCGCTCGGAGAGGTCGTCGCGCTGAGCATGGAGATGGGCGAATGACCCCGTTCGATACTGCGCTGCGCGTCAAGCGCCGCGAGGTCGATGCCGTGAAGGTGTCGATCAGCGTCGAGGTCGAGACGATCACCACCCTCGACCAGCAGACCCTGGCCCATGAGATCCGCATGCGCGAGGAGCGCGCGCTCGCCCTCACCGTGCCGGTCGCCAGCGACGCCTGGCGGCTGCGGATGAAGGCGGAGCGTGCGCGGCTCGACCAGCAGTCCCAGCTCGCCAATGTCCGGCTGACCACGCTGCGTGCCCAGGCCGTCGAGGTCTATGGCACGATGCGCGCCATCGAAGGCGCCGCCGGCCGCTTCAAGGACGAAGCCGAGCGCGTTGCCGCGGGTGCGGAGCAGGCGATGATCGACGATATCGCCGCCGCCAAGCTGGTCATCGCGCGCCGCGCTGTGGAGCGCAACGCATGATTCCGCGCGCAGAACTCGCATCGCTGAGCCCGGCCAACCGCGCCAAGGTGATCTATAGCGAGGCGCAGACCGAGCTCGCCAGCCGCCTCTGGCGCGCGGCGCTCGGCGATGGCGACCGCGACGACAAGAAGAATGGCGGCATCGGCCAGAACGGACTGGCCGGGGATTCGCTGCTCGAGCTGCTCGGCAAGCAGAACGGCGTGCAGCCGGGCGCCGCCCAGGGCTGCCACTGCGCCTGTGCCTGCTCCTGCCACCAGAAGCCCGCCAGCGCGAGCTTCGCCAATGACTGCGTCGAGGATTTGCGCGGCGCGATCGGCGATGCCGCCGAGCAGGGCAGCCGCCGGATGGCGGCGATGATGAGCACCAATGCGACCGTCTCGGTTGCCAAGGGCGCGGTGGATTCGGGCCTCGCGCTCGGCGCCAACAGCCGTTTCGCCCCTGCCCTCGCCATGGCCGAGGCGCGCACCGGCATCCCCGCGACCGCGCTCGCCGCGATCGTCGATGCCGAGGCGGCCAAGGGCCGCGACGGCAGCTGGAACACCATGTCGCGCAACCCGCGCTCCAGCGCCGCCGGCCTCGGCCAGTTCCTGAGCGGAACCTGGGAGCATCTCGCCGAGACCTCGGGCACCTGGCTGAACCAGGTCGCCTCCGAACGCGGCTGGCTCGACGGGCGCGGCAAGGTCGTGGCGGGCGCGCGCAGCGAGCTGCTCGCCCTGCGCTATGACGGCCAGGCCTCGATCCTCGCCGTCGCCGACTTCGCCAAGGTCAACCTTACCAAGCTTGAGCAATCGGGCATCCGGGTGAACACCGATGCCGAGACGCTGGCCAAGTCGGCCTATCTCTCGCACCATCTCGGGCTGGGCGACGCCAAGAAGTTCCTCGCCGGCGGGATCGAGCCGGGCCGCGCCCGCATGCTGCTCGCCGCCCAGATCGGCGGCGGCGCGGCCGAACAACGAATCGCCGCGGCGGGCAACGCGACCCAGGCACACCGCCAATGGCTGCTCGGATTCATCGATCGCAGAATCCGTCCGGAACAGTTCGCAGGGTAAATTTTTTTATCCTATAATGTTTTTGCCGCAGCCTTCGAGGCGCGGAAAACCGGATAAAAACACATATTTTCCGACTTTTATGGTTAACGTGGAACCTTAGAGGGATTCCACGATTGGTAGGACTACATATAGGAATTTAAGGGTTCTGTTAAAGGATTAGAGACCATGTTGCCCCTGTCAGCGGCGGCCGAAACCGGCAGTCGACGAAACAGGGGATTTGCAATGTCGAAGATCACGATCGCGCTGGAAGCAGCCGTCGCCACCGTCATCGAGAATACGCCGCAAGACGGCGCCGCTCGCAGCAACCGCCAGCGTGTCTATGTCGATCGTGCCTTCGCCCAGATCCTCAAGCTGATCGCCCCGCGCATCCGCCACTTCGTCCGCCAGTACGGCCTGACCGCACATTGGGAAGACGCCGAGCAGTGCTGCGCCATCGCCGTGCACCGCGCCATCGAAGCCTATGACCCCGCCAAGGCCCAGTTCACCACCTTCGTGAACTGGCAGATCCGCGGCGAGCTGCAGAGCCTGCGCTTCCGCCTGATGACCGACCAGCGCCCGTCGGCGAAGAAGGTCGAGGCGACCACCGTTTCGCTCAGCGCCCTCGCCACCTCGCCGGACGGCGACGAGATCTCGCCCGAGGCGATGATCGAGGACGAGGATGCCCTGAGCCGCACCGAGGCCGCCGCGTCGGACTATCTCGCCGAGGGCGCCGTCTCCGAGCTCATCGACGCCTATGTCGACCAGCTCCGCAAGGTCGGCGTCGAGGCGCTCCGCCGCCGCCCCCGCCCGAAGCGCGCCGAAGCCGCGCTGCGCCGCGCCGAGGGTCCGCGCCTGCGCTCGGCCACCCATGGCATCGATCCCGCCGAGCTGGAGAAGCTCGAAGCCAAGCTGGCCCGTGACCGCGAGATCGTGGAGCGCCGCGTGTTCCAGACCGCCACGCTCGACGACCTGTCGCTCGACACCGGCGTGACCAAGGAGCGCGTCCGCCAGATCACCAAGCGCGCCGCCAAGGCGATCGCCGAGATCGCAGCCAAGGATCCGCGCTTCGCCGTGATGGCCGAATATGGCCAGCCCGGCACCCCGAAGCGTCGCCCGGCCCCGGCCGCGTGCACCACGCCGATCCTTCCGGATGCCAGCCTGCCGCACAACCGCCTGGCGAGCGTCCGCGCCGTCGACCCGACCACACTCTCGCCGGTCATCGCCACCGCCGCCCAGCAGGGCGAGCGCGTCGAGGCGATCCAGCTCACCGTCGCCCCGGCTCCCTCGACCGCCTCGCTTCACTGATCGCATCCGAACGCACGGCGTTTCCAACCCCATCCTATAATGCCCCTGAGAGGGTAGGAGGAACCGATGCATCGCAATTACGACTGGAACGGCAGCGGAGAGGCACAGGGATCCCTGCCGCGCCCCAACCGTCGCTTGACCGCGCTCGCGCAGGACGCGGCGCGCCTGGCCCAGCCGCTGTTGCCCGCCGGCAATGACCTGATCCTGGGTCTGGAAGCCACGGCCGACGGCCAGATCCACCTGATCTGGTGGCGCCGGCACAACTTCAAGCGCGTTGCGGCGATCTCTGCCGCGCCCGACGCCTTCTGCCCCGAAGACAGCGACGAAGGCGCGCTGCAGGACGCCGCCGCCGCGCTGCTCGATTATCTCGCCGGCCGCTGGCCGAGCCCGCCCGCCGCGCTCGGCGTGATCACCGACGGCACCGGCGTGGCCTTCGCGCCCGATCATCCGGCCCCTTCGGCCGAAGGCTGGCTGCTGCGCCACGCCATCGGCGAGAGCACGCTGGCGATGATCCTGGACCTCGATCCGACGGGTCCCTGCGGCCTGCTTTCCGGCAGCCAGTCGGCCGGATCATTCCATTAACGAAACCCCGTTTACCTTGTATTATCCTTGAATTGCTTCAAGGTACGCCGAGTCTCTGGGGAATCGGCATGGCAAGTGCGAACGGGAAGGGTAAGATGCGGACGGGATCCGCAGGCGAACCCATGATCGACTTCTATCGTGCCATTGTCTTCCCGAACCGGGTGCGCGAGCAGCGCCAGTGGCGCGGTTTTGCCAAACTGCTCCGCCTTTCGACCAAGATCCCCGAGATTCCCTATATTCGTCTTTCGAAGATCGAACGCGGCGAAGTCGTGGCGCGGCCGGACGAGCTGCGCCGCGTCGCCGCCGCGCTCGAGCTGGCGCCGGCCGACCTGCTGATCGACATCGACGCGCCCGATTTCGACATAGCCGCCTGGGCCGAGCCGTTCAGCGACGGTGCCGCGCTCGACCAGGACGAGGAGCGTTTCGCGGTGCTGCTCGGCGCCGCGCTGCGCGCCCGCCGCACGCTCGACCCGGCGCTGACCATCGCGGTGATCGAGCGCGACTATGGCCTGCCCCCGGTCAATCTCTCGCGGGTCGAGAATGCGCAGAAGCCCTTCGCCCGCTGGAACGGGGCGGTGCAGACCGCGCTGTTCGCGCTGTTCGACGTCGCCGACGAAGCGGGACTGCGCGCCGAGGTGGAGCAGCGCCATGCCGCGGGGACGCTCGACGCCTTTCTCGCCACCATCGCCAATCCGGAGACGCGCATCGCGCGCACCCGCGAGCGCATCGCCGAGTTGGTCGCCGCGCTGAACGAGGAGGTGCCTGTCGCTTCCGCGCCGGCGGCCGTGCCGCTGCCCCTGCCGGGCGCGCCGGTGAGCGCGATCCGCCTGGTGCCGATCTTCGGCATGCCGCTGCCCCAGGGGCTGATCGGCCACCAGCCGACCGGCGAGACCGTCGAGGCGCCACACATCGCCGGGCCCCGCGCCTTCGGGCTCAAGGTGTGCCGCGCGACGCTGGGCGGCGGCCTGCCCGCTCAGGCGACGGTGGTCGCCGATCCCGATCGCCTGCCCCTGCCCGGCGGCCTTGCGGCGCTGCGCGAAGGCGAAGGCTGGCGGCTGCTCTCGGTCGCCTCGGGCCGCGACGGGCGCATGATCGGCTATAGCGTCAACCCGGACATGGAAGTCCCGCTCGACGACTGCGATCCGGCGAGCCTCGCTGCGATCGTCTCCGCCGTCTTCCTCTGATCGCGGCGCCCGTGCTAGGGCGCGGCCCCATGGGGATCATTGTCGCGATCGAAGGCGCCGACGGCGTCGGCAAGAACACCACCTCCAGGCTGCTCTGCGAGACGCTCCAGGCCGTGGGCAAGACCGCCACGGTGATCGGCTTCCCGCGCTATGGCGAGACCGTCGCCGGGGTGACGATCGGCCGCTATCTGGCCGGCGACATGCCCGTGCCGGTCAGCCCGCATGCCGCCGCGACACTCTATGCGCTCGACCGGTTCGAGTGGCGGGACGAGATATTGAAGGCCGTCGAAGCGCATGACGTGCTGATCTTCGACCGCTATGTCGCCTCGAACATGGCCTATCAGGGCGCGCGGGTGCCGGCGGAGGAGAGCCGCGCGCTGATGGAGTGGATCCTGGCGCTGGAGACCGGCCAGTTCGCCCTGCCCGTCCCCACCCTCTCCGTCTATCTCAACACGCCCTGGGACCTTGCCCGCCAGCTCATCCTGCAAAAGGCCGAGCGCAGCTACACCAGCAAGAGCTTCGACGAGTATGAGGCCGATGTCGCGCTCCAGCAGCGCGTGCGCGGCAATTATGAGTCGATCGTCGAGGCGGGGCTGCTCGGACCGTGGCGGATGGTCCACGCCAGCACGGACGGGGCGATGCGCCCGCCCGCCGAGATCGTCGGCGAGATCGTCGCCCTGCTGGAAGCGGTTCCGAAATAACCCCTAAAGCCGCGCGACACGCTTGACAGCGCTACCCGCGCCCCGGCATGGTAGCGCTATCACAAGCTAATATCGAGGCGAGAGGATTTTGAAAGCGTCCCCGGCGGAAATGCTGCCTGCCGATCACGAGCAGGCAATTCTGGTTGGCCGTGTCCTGACGGAAGCGGGTCCCAGTCCCGTGATTCTGCGCGGCGGACGAATCTACGATGTCTCGGCCAGTGCTGCGACCGTGTCCGACCTGCTCGACCTTGCCGATCCGGCGAGCGTGACCGGCACCGACATTGGCGCCGTGTCCGAACTTGGTAGCGATAACGGTCCCGTGCTGCTCGCCCCGATCGACCTGCAGTGCGTCAAGGCCTGCGGCGTGACCTTCGCCCTCTCGGCGATCGAGCGAGTGATCGAGGAGCGCGCGCGCGGCGATGCCGACAAGGCGAACGAGATCCGCGGTGACCTGGAAGCCAAGGTCGGATCTGGCATCCGCTCGGTGGTGCCGGGCACGGCCGAGGCGGCGAACCTCAAGGCTGCGCTGATCGAGGCGGGCATGTGGTCGCAATATCTCGAAGTGGCGATCGGCCCCGATGCCGAGGTGTTCACCAAGGCGCCGGTGCTCTCCGCAGTGGGCGCGGGCGCCGATATCGGCGTGCGCTCGGACAGCGACTGGAACAATCCCGAGCCCGAGGTGGTGCTGATCGTCGACAAGACCGGCACGCCGCGCGGCGCGACGCTCGGCAACGACGTCAACCTGCGCGACTTCGAGGGGCGCAGCGCGCTGCTGCTCGGCAAGGCCAAGGACAATAACGCCTCGACCGCGATCGGGCCGTTCATCCGCCTGTTCGACGCCGGCTTCACGATGGACGATGTCCGCGCGGCCGAGGTCGACCTGGTCATCGACGGACCCGAGGGATATCGCCTCGAGGGCACCAACAAGATGAGCCAGATCAGCCGCGATCCCACGGACCTGATCCGCCAGGCGCTGAGCGAGCATCAATATCCGGACGGCTTCGCGCTGTTCCTCGGCACGCTGTTCGCGCCGATCCAGGACCGCGACCATGTCGGCCGCGGCTTCACCCACAAGGACGGCGACGTGGTGCGCATCTCGAGCCCCAAGCTCGGCGCACTGGTCAACCGGGTCACCACCTCCAAGGCCGCCGCGCCCTGGACCTTCGGCATTCGCGAGCTGATGCGCAACCTGGCGGGCCGCGGCCTGCTGTGAGCGCCGCGAGCGGCCACCCCTCTACGTTTTTCCAAGGTAATTCATTCTCATGTCGGAAGCTGATCCCATGCACGTGACCCAGACTCGCGATCAGCGTGCCATCTATCCCAGCCTGAAGGGCAAGCGCGTGCTGATCACCGGCGGCGGCTCGGGGATCGGTGCGGGGCTGGTCGAAGGCTTTGTCCGCCAGGGTGCCGACGTCACCTTCTTCGACATCGCCGATGCGGATTCGCAGCAGCTGGTCGCCAGCCTCGCCGGCATCGGCCAGGCGCCGGTCTACGAGAATGTCGACCTGACCGACATCAAGGGTGCCAAGGCGAAGATCGCCCAGCTGATCGAGGATTTCGGCAGCTTCGACATCCTGGTGAACAACGCCGCCAATGACGACCGCCACACCATCGAGGAAGTGACGGAAGACTATTGGGAAAACCGGCTCAACGTGAACCTGCGCCACCTGTTCTTCTGCGCCCAGGCGGTGATCCCGGGGATGAAGGCCAAGGGCGCCGGGGTGATCATCAACCTGGGCTCGATCTCCTGGCACCTCGCGCTGGAGGGGCTGACGCTCTACCAGACCGCCAAGGCCGGCATCGAGGGGCTGACCCGCAGCTTCGCCCGCGAGCTGGGGCCGGACAATATCCGCTCGGTCTGCATCGTACCGGGCAATGTGAGGACCCCGCGCCAGATGAAGTGGTACACGCCCGAGGGCGAGGCCGAGATCGTCAAGGCCCAGTGCCTCAAGGGCCGATTGGTGCCCGACGACATCGCGGCGATGGCGCTGTTCCTTGCCTCCGACGACGCGCGGCTTATCACGGGGCATGAGTATTTCGTCGACGCAGGCTGGAGGTAAGCGATGCGCGTGGTGACGTCGGCACCGGAGAGTGTCTGGCCGCTTGCCGCGCCGTTGCTCGAAGGGCCGGTCTGGGTGGCGCGCGACGCGGCGCTGTGGTTCGTCGACATCAAGGGCCACAAGGTCCATCGCTACGACCCTGAAACCGGGGACAAAAAGAGCTGGGACGCGCCGGCGCAGGTGGGCTTCGTGCTGCCGGTCGAGCGCGGCGGCTTCGTCGCCGGGCTGCAGACGGGCCTCGCCCATTTCGACCCAGAGGACGGCAGCTTCACTCCCCTCACCGACCCCGAGCCGCATCTGCCCGGCAACCGGCTCAACGACGGCACCGTCTGCCCCGACGGCCGGCTGTGGTTCGGGACGATGGACGATGCCGAGGCGGCCGATACCGGCATGATCCACCGGCTGGGCGAGGATGGCCTGTGCGTGCCCTCCAGCCCGCCTTACTCGATCACCAACGGCCCGGCGCTGAGCCCGGACGGCCGCACCCTCTACCATGTCGATACGCTGGGCGGGGTGATCTATGCCTGCGACGTCGCCGAGGACCGCAGCCTTACCAACCGGCGCGCGTTCGCCCGCATCCCCAACGACCAGGGCTATCCCGACGGGCCGACGGTCGATTCCGAAGGCTGCCTGTGGATCGGGCTGTACATGGGATCGGCGGTGCGGCGCTATTCGCCCACGGGCGAACTGCTTGAGATCGTGGAATTTCCGGTCGATGCGATCACCAAGATCGCCTTTGGCGGGCCGGACCTGAAGACGGTCTATGCCACCACCGCCAACAAGCACCTCTCCGCCGAGGCCAAGGCGGCCAACCCGCAGGCGGGGGACCTGTTCTCCTTCCGGGTCTCGGTGCCGGGAGTGGCGGGGACGCTGGTCCGCGAAGGGGTCTGAGCGGACACTTTCGTTCGCCAAGGTTACACCTAGGGGGTGCTTTGGCGGACAAATAGTCAATTTAATTGACTATCAATATTGTGGACTGTAAAGTACTTCGCATCATTCCTGCCTTTGCGGGCATGACGGAAGGAAGCTTGTCCGATGTCCGACGATACCCCCTCCCCGCTCCTCGAAGTCGCGCTGCCTGCGCTGCTCCGCCATGCCCGGCATACCTATGGCGCGGCGATGCGCGCGGCGCTGGTCGCGCGGGGCTATGACGACATCCCCGGCAACGGCCTGTACGTGATCGGCGCGCTGGCGCTGGGCGAGGCGCCGCTGAGCCAGATCATCCGCGAGCTGCGCGTCTCCAAGCAGGCGGCGGGACAGCTGGTCGATGCGCTGGTGTTGCGCGGCTATCTCGAGCGGCAGACCGACCCCGACGACCGGCGCCGGCTGACCGTGACGCTTACCGAGCGCGGCCAGGCCGCGGCGGACACCCAGAAGGCGGCACGCGAGGCGATCGACGCCGAGCTGCTGGCGCGGATGGGCGCCGAGAAGCTGCTGCACGCCCGCGAAGTGCTGGCCGAGCTGATCGAGATCGGACGCGATCAGGTGCCGGCGGACTGAATCCGCCCCGAAAGTTGGCAGGTGTCCGGCTCAGGCAGGCGCGAGCACGGTGATGTGGATGTCGGCGCGCCAGCGATAGCCGAGCCGCTCGTACAGCCCGATCGCGCCCGCATTGTCTGCATAAGCGTGGAGAAACGGCGTGTCGCCGCGTGCGACCATGCGGGCGGCGGCGACGCGCATCAGCTGCCCGGCAAGGCCCTGGCCGCGGGAATCGGGGTGCGTGCAGACACCGCTCACTTCCGTGTATCCGGGGACCGCCATGCGCTCGCCGGCCATCGCGACCAGCCTGCCGGCGTGGCGGATTCCGATGAAACGGCCGAGCGCATGGGTGCGGGAGAAGAAGGGGCCGGGCTCGGTGAGGGTGGCGAGCGCGAGCATTTCCGCCGCATCGGCGTCGCCCAGCTCGAGAAAGGCAAGATCGGCGTCCGCCGGGGCCGGATGCTCTGCGACCATCTGGACGGCCATGCGGTGCTTCTGGACGATCGTGCCCGGCACCGGCGGGAGCGGCGCGGCTTCGGCGATGATGGCCGGTCCGGTCTCGGAAATGAGCGCGGCCAGCGCGGCGAGGGCTTGCGGGCCATGGTCCGGCGTGGCGGCGAAGATCGCGTGGTCCTGGTCGTAGCGGAGCGCCGGGGGTGCGCCGCGGGCAAGGTGTCGCTGGCTGGTGGTGAGCGCGGTCCAGATGGGGTTGTCGAGGGGGTGCATGGGGGTGGTTTGGCGCGGTTGGGGCGTGGGGGCAAACGCTTGCGTCATGCCCTACTTCGTCACCCCGGACCTGTTCCGGGGTCCACCGGGAGGCGGGCGGTGGGCAGGAGGCTCGACGGGTTGTCGGTGCGGCACCGTAGACCCCGGCACGAGGCCGGGGTGACGGTTTGGGTGAGGGTTGCGCGCCTTCGCCTGAGATCCCGACTTTCGTCGGGATGACAATTGGGGTGGGGTGACGGTTGGGGATGGGATGACTGCCTGCCTTCACCCCGGACTTGTTCCGGGGTCCACCGGGAGGCGGGCGGTGGACAGGAGGCTCGACGGGTTGTCGGTGCGGCACCGTGGACCCCGGCACGAGGCCGGGGTGACGGTTTGGGTGAGGGTTACGCGCCTTCGCCTGAGATCCCGACTTTCGTCGGGATGACGATTGGGGTGGGGTGACGGTTGGGGATGGGACGACTGCCTGCCCTCCTTCGTCACCCCGGACTTGTTCCGGGGTCCACCGGGAGGCGGGGGGAGGACGGGAGGCTCGACGGATTGTCGGTGCGGCGCCGTGGACCCCGGCACGAGGCCGGGGTGACGGTTTGGGTGAGGGTTGCGCGCCTTCGCCGGGATGGCGGTTGGTGGGATGGGATGACGGTTGGGATCGGGCGCCACTCTATCCTCCCTCGTCACCCCGGACTTGTTCCGGGGTCCACCGGGAAGCGGGCGGAGGACAGGAGGCTCGACGGACAGCCCGTGCGGCACCGTGGACCCCGGCACAAGGCCGGGGTGACGGGTTGGTAGTGGGATGCCGGTTGCCCCTCAGTGGTTGTGCCGGGGCACCTTCTCGCTGGTCTTGCGGTACTTGAGCGCGAAGTCGAGCACGCCGCCCTCGCCCAGCTGGCCGACCTTCTCGCGGTAGAGCTCTTCCCAGGGGGTGTTGCTCTCCGGGATCGGCGGGGCCGGCTCGGCCTTGCGGCGGGCGATCTCTTCGGCGTCGACCAGCGCATCGCAGGTGCCGTTGTTGAGATCGACGCGGATCGTGTCGCCGGTGCGCAGCCAGGCGAGGCCCCCGCCCGCCGCGCTCTCGGGAGAGGCGTTGAGGATCGAGGGGCTGTCCGACGTGCCCGACTGGCGGCCGTCGCCGAGCGTCGGCAGGCTCATGATGCCCTTCTGGATCAGGTGATCGGGCGGCTGCATGTTGACCACCTCGGCCGAGCCGGGCCAGCCGATCGGGCCCGAGCCGCGGATGACGAGGATGCAGTTCTCGTCGATGTTCAGCGCCGGATCGTTGATGTTGTGGTGATAATCGTCCGAGCCGTCGAACACGATCGCGCGCCCCTCGAACACGCCCTCGGCGCCGGGGCGCGAGAGATAGCGGGCGCGGAAATCCTCGCCGATCACGCTGGTCTTCATGATCGCGATGTCGAACAGGTTGCCCGACAGGACGAGGAAGCCGGCCTTCTCCTTGAGCGGCTTGTCCCAATCGAAGATCACCGCGCGATCGGTGACGCCGTGACCGGAGACGTTCTCCGCCAGCGTCCTGCCGGTGCAGGTCATCACCGAGCCGTCTAGCGCGCCATTGGCCAGCATCTCGGTGAGGACGGCGGGGATGCCGCCGGCGCGGTGGAAGCGCTCCGACAGGAATTCGCCCGCCGGCTGCATGTTGACGACGAGCGGCAGGTCATAGCCCGAACGCCAGTCGTCCGGGGTGATCTCGATGCCGGCGTGGCGGGCCATGGCGACGAGGTGCGGCTGGGCGTTGGTCGAGCCGCCAATCGCCGTCAGCAGCTTGATCGCGTTGAGGAAGTTCGCCTTGGTCAGGATCTTCGACGGGCGAAGGTCCTCATAGGCCATCTCGACGATGCGCTTGCCGGTCTCATAGGCGATCTGGCCGCGCTCGCGATAGGGCGCGGGGATCATCGCGCAGCCGGGGAGCGACATGCCGAGGCCCTCGGCGATGCTGTTCATCGTCGAGGCGGTGCCCATGGTGTTGCAATGGCCCGAGCTGGGTGCGCTTTCCATCGCGCGCTTGAGGAACTCTGCCTCGTCGATCTCGCCGGCGGCCATCTTGCGGCGGCTGCGCCAGATGACGGTGCCCGAGCCGACCAGCTCGCCTTCGTGCCAGCCGTCGAGCATCGGACCGCCCGACAGGACGATCGCCGGGATGTCGACGGTGGAGGCGGCCATCAGCGAGCTGGGCGTGGTCTTGTCGCAGCCGGTGGTGAGGATGACGGCGTCGATCGGATAGCCGTTGAGGATCTCGACCAGGCCGAGATAGGCGAGATTGCGGTCGAGCGCCGCGGTGGGGCGACGGCAATTCTCGAAGATCGGGTGGAGCGGGAACTCCATCGGCACGCCGCCTGCTGCCAAGATGCCGGCGCGGGCGCGCTTGACCGTCTCGAGATGGATGCGGTTGCAGGGGGCGATGTCCGACCCGGACTGGGCAATGCCGATGATCGGCTTGCCGCTGGTCAGCTCCTCCGGGGTGATGCCGTAGTTCATGAAGCGCTCGAGATAGAGCGCAGCCATGTCGGCGCGGCCGGGCGCGGCGAACCATTCGCGCGAGCGGAACGGACGGACGGGTTGGCGGGTGGTCATGACATGCTCCAAAAAACTCCTCCCCGGCACGGGGAGGGGGACCATGCGAAGCATGGTGGAGGGGGCCCCGCCCTCCACCAGCGAAACAGTTTGGGGAGAGCGGGCCCCCTCCACCACGCCCTTCGGGCGCGGTCCCCCTCCCCGTTCCGGGGAGGAGTTTAAGGCCCTTATCCCTCCATCGCCTCCAGTTCCTTGCCCTTGGTCTCGTGGATGAACTTCTGGACGAGGAAGAAGCTGATCACCGCGCAGACGCCGTAGAAGGTGTAGGCGCCGGTGAGGCTCCACTTGGCCATGCTCGGGAAGGTCTGGGCGATGACATAGTTGGCGCCCCACTGCGCGAAGCCGCAGACCGCCAGCGCCGAGCCGCGGATCTGGTTGGGGAACATCTCGCCGAGCATCACCCACATCACCGGGCCCCAGCTGACGTTGAAGAAGATCACGTAGAGGTTGGCGGCGACGACGGCGACCATGCCCATCTGCGGGGTGAGGACCAGCTTGCCGGCCGGGTCGAGCGTGCCCTGGCTGAAGGCGAAGACCATCACGAACAGGGTGACTGCCATGCCGGCCGAGCCGATCAGGAGGAGCGGCTTGCGGCCGATCTTGTCGATCACCGCGATGGTGATGAAGCAGGCGGCGATCGAGACGGCGCCCGAGACGATGTTGATCAGCAGCGCGTCATTCTCGGTGAAGCCGGCGAGCTGCCACAGGGTGGCGCCATAATAGAAGATCACGTTGATGCCGACGAGCTGCTGGAACACCGCGAGCAGCAGGCCAGCCCAGACGATCGCGCGGATGCCGAGGAAGCCGCCGGGCGCGAAGATATCGGCGAGACGCGGACGGTGATCGGTCGAGAAGCTGGCCTGGATCTCGGCGAGCTTGAGGCCGCCCTCGGTCGCGCCGAACAGGCTGGTGAGCACCTTGAGCGCTTCGGGGTTGCGCTGCTTGGCGACGAGGTAGCGCGGGCTCTCCGGAATGAAGAACAGCGCGACGAGGAAGACGCCGGCGGGGATCGCCTGCATCAGGTACATCCAGCGCCATGCCTCGATCCCGCCGAGCTGGCCGAGCGAGCTGCCGGCGGCCTGGGCCAGGTAATAATTGACCACGAACGCGGCGGTGAGGCCGGAGATGATCATGATCTGCTGCACCGTCGTCATCCGGCCGCGGATGTTCGCGGGGGCGACTTCGGAGATATAGGCCGGCGACAGCACCGAGGCCGCGCCGACCGCGACGCCGCCGATGATGCGGGCGATGACGAACAGGGTGTGATCGTGCGCGAAGCCCTGGACGAGCGCGCCGCCGAGGAAGAGCAAAGCGGCAAGGCGCATGACGTTGCGGCGGCCCATCGAATCGGCGAGCGTGCCCGCGAAGAAGGCGCCGAACACGCAGCCGATCAGCAGCGAGCCGACGGTGAAGCCAAGCCCGGCCTCGTCGAGCGCGAAGGCGTGCTTGAGCCCGTCCTGCGTGCCGTTCACTGCGCCACTGTCATAGCCGAAAAGCAGGCCGCCGATCGTCGCCACCGCGACGATGGCGCCGATCAGGCCGATATTGGCCTTCTGCGCCGTATCATTCATCAGGTTCGTTCCCCTCCATCGCGGCCCCGTCCGGGCGGCATTGTTAGCGGTAACGGTGGCTCGATCCGACGGGAAAAGCAAGTGGGGTTACGCCGGAGGAGCGACTCTGTCCCGCGTTGTCATGCTGGACCTGTTTGGGCCGGGGGCCAAGCGGCTTCTGACGATATGCGGCGCACCGCCCTTCGTCATCCCCGCGAAAGCGGGGACCCATCTCCCGTACTTTCCCGCAACGCACCGGTTGTATCTGCCGATCGCGCACGAGATGGGCCCCCGCTTTCGCGGGGGTGACGGCTAGTGGAATGGCGATAACCGCCTAGCGCCGGACCGTCTTGGTCGGGGCCGGCCTGCCCGCGCCCGGGGGCGGGCCGCAGGATTCGCGCTGGATCAGCTCGAAATCGAGGACCTGCTCCTCGAGCTTGTCGGTGGTGCCGGCGCGGTGGGCACGGAGCCGGGCGAGGAGCAGGGTGAGCGCGCTCTCGGCCATGGCGGCGATCGGCTGGCGGACGGTGGTCAGCTCGGGCCACATGGTGGTGGCGAGCGCGGTATCGTCGAAGCCGACGATGCTGATGTCCTGCGGCACGTGCAGCCCGCGGCGGTGCGCGACGCCGACCGCAGCCGCGGCCATGTCGTCGTTCGAGGCGAAGATCGCGGTGGGCGGATCCTTGCGGTCGAGCAGCCGCTCGGCGGCGACGATGCCTGAGCGGAAGGTGAAATAGCCCTGCTCGACCGGCATCGCCTTGATGTCGAGCCCGGCGGCCTCGACCGCCTCGACGAAGCCGCGATGGCGCTCGGCCGACGAGGTCTGGTTGGGGTTGCCGCGGATGAAGCCGATGCGGCGGTGGCCGAGGTCGATCAGGTGCTTCGTCATCGCGGCGGCGGCTGCGGCATCGTCGATGCGGACGTTGAGGCTGCGCTCGGGCGGCAGGCCCATGGCGACCGATACCCAGGGGATGCCGGCGGTCTCGAGCTCGGCGCGGACGGGCGCGGCCTCGGAGAGCGGCGGCGGCAGGATCACGCCCTCGACGCTGGTGGCGGCGAACTGGCGGGTGGCCTCGGCCTGCTCGTCGGCGCGCTCGCCTTCACAGGCCTCGAGGACCAGGTGGCAGCCGGCGCGGCGGGCCGCGGCCAGCGCGCCGATCAGGAATTGCGAGAGATAGGCCGCCGACGGGTTCGAATAGAGCAGGCCGATCTGGGTCGCCTCGCCCGCCGCGAGGCTGCGCGCCGCGCTGTTGGGCGAATAGTTGAGCTTGGCGATCGCCTCGAGGACGGCCTGGCGGGTTGTTTCCCTAACATTGGATCCGCCGTTGACCACGCGAGACACCGTCATGGCCGACACGCCGGCGGCGCGTGCGACATCCTGGACGGTGACCGTGCCTCGGCTTCTACGGCTGGGTCTGCTCATTGTTTCGGGGATATGCTGCGATTAGCAATAATGCAATCGGGCGTGCGTCGCGGTTGACCGTGCGGGATCGGCGCTGATATTGATAGCGCTACCATATTCGGAACAGACCGGCGCCCGAGCGCCGCGATCCACCAGAGGGAGAGGAACGTGCGTAATTTCCGCCGCATCGCCGCGCTTGCCATCGCCGCCACGGCGCTGACCCCGGTGCTTGCCGCCCAGGCGCAGACCGCGCAGGCCGGCAAGCCGCTCTACAAGGACGCCGGCCAGAGCGTGGATGCGCGCGTCGACGACCTGCTCGCGCGGATGACGCTGGAGGAGAAGGTCGCGCAGCTGGTGGCGATCTGGGAGCACAAGGACAGGATCCAGACCGCGGCGGGGGACTTCGATCCCGCCAAGGCGAGCCAGGCCTTCCCCAACGGCCTGGGCATGGTCTCGCGCCCGTCCGACCGGCGCGGCGTGACGCCGGCGGCCAATGGCGCAGCAGGCGCGGCGGCGGGCGTGGGCAACCGCAACCCGGCGGACACCGCGACCTATGTCAACGCCGCGCAGAAATGGGCGGTGGAGAAGACCCGGCTCGGTATCCCGATGATCATGCACGAGGAGGCGCTGCACGGGCTCGTGGCGCCGGGGGCGACGAGCTTCCCGCAGTCGATCGGCCTCGCCTCGACCTGGGATCCGGCGCTGCTGGAGAAGGTGTTCAGCGTCGCCGCGTCCGAGGCGCGGGCGCGCGGCGCCAATCTGGTGCTGGCGCCGGTGGTCGACGTGGCGCGCGATCCGCGCTGGGGTCGCATCGAGGAGACCTATGGCGAGGATCCGTACCTGGTCAGCGAGATGGGGCTGGCGGCGATCCGCGGCTTCCAGGGCACGACGCTGCCGCTGGCCAAGGACAAGGTGTTCGTCACGCTCAAGCACATGACCGGGCACGGCCAGCCGGAGAACGGCACCAATATCGGCCCGGCCTCGCTCGGCGAGCGGACGCTGCGCGAGGACTTCTTCCCGCCGTTCGAGAGCGCGGTGACCCAGCTGCCGGTGCGCGCGGTGATGGCGAGCTACAACGAGATCGACGGCATCCCGAGCCATGCCAACAAATGGCTGCTCCACGACGTGCTGCGCGGCGAATGGGGCTTCAAGGGCGCGGTGGTCAGCGACTATTTCGCGGTGCGCGAGCTCGTGACGCGCCACAAGATGTTCAAGGACGTCAAGGACGCCGGCGCACGGGCGATCGATGCGGGTGTCGATGTCGAGACGCCGGACGGGGAGGGATTCAACTTCCTCATCCAGCTGGTCCGCGAGGGCAAGGTCAGCCAGGGCCAGATCGACAATGCGGTGCGCCGCGTGCTCGAGATGAAGTTCGAGGGCGGGCTGTTCGAGAATCCCTATGCCGATGTGAAGACCGCGGCGAAGAAGACCAACACGCCGGAAGCCATCGCCCTCGCACGCCAGGCGGCGCGGGAATCGGTGGTGCTGCTGAAGAACGCCAATGGCCTGCTGCCGCTGGATGCTGCCGGCATCAGGAAGATGGCGGTGATCGGCACGCATGCCAAGGATACGCCGATCGGCGGCTATTCGGACGTGCCGAACCATGTCGTCTCGGTGCTGGAGGCGATGCAGGCCGAGGGCAAGGGCAAGTTCCAGGTCGACTATTCGGAAGGCGTGCGCCTGACCGAGGGCCATGTCTGGGCGCAGGACAAGGTGGTGCTGACCGACGCGGCGACCAACGACAAGCTGCGTGCCGACGCGGTGGCGGCGGCGAAGGACGCCGATGTCGTGGTGATGGTGCTGGGCGGCAACGAGGCGCTGAGCCGCGAGGCCTGGGCCGACGAGCATCTGGGCGACAGCGACACGCTCGACCTGCCCGGGCCGCAGGACCAGCTGGCGAAGGAGATCTTCGCGCTCGGCAAGCCGGTGGTGGTGATCCTGCTCAACGGCCGGCCCTATGCGGTCAACTATCTCGCCGAGAAGGCACCGGCGCTGATCGAGGGCTGGTATCTGGGCGAGCAGACCGGCAACGCGCTGGCCGATGTGGTGTTCGGCCGGTTCAACCCGGGCGGCAAGCTGCCCGTGTCGATCGCGCGCAGCGTCGGCCAGCTGCCGATCTACTACAACAGGAAGCCCACCGCGCGGCGCGGCTATCTGTTCGGCGACACCAGCCCGCTCTACCCGTTCGGCTATGGCCTGAGCTACTCAAGCTTCGAGATGGGTACGCCGGTGCTGGGCACGGGCACGATCGGGATCGCCGATAATGTCACCGTGAAGGTGGACGTGACCAACACCGGCAAGCGCGCCGGTGACGAGGTGGTCCAGCTCTATGTCCGCGACGACGAGGCGAGCGTCACCCGGCCGCTGATCGAGCTCAAGCGGTTCCAGCGGGTGACGCTGCAGCCGGGCGAGAGGAAGACGGTTTCGTTCGAGCTGACGCCGAAGGATTTGTCGCTGTGGAACGTGGCGATGAAGCGGGTCGTCGAGCCGGGGACGTTCACGATCTCGGCAGGGCCGAATTCGGTGGATTTGAAGAGCACTGTTCTTACCGTGAAATAGGCGAATCCTCCCTCGCGCAAGCGGGGGAGGTGGCGCGCGTAGCGCGACGGAGGGGGCGGCTCAGCGAGCGACGCGCTCGCGGCTAGACCCCCTCCACCACCGCCTTTGGCGGCGGTCCCCCTCCCCCGCTTCGCGAGGGAGGATTTTACTCAGCCAACCACGCCGCCACCCATACCAGCGGCGCGTTCCAGTTGATCGCGACTTCGTTAAGCGCATAGGCGTGGACGTCGTCCGCCCAGCAGCGTTGTGGCGCGCAGCGGCCCTTGAGCTTCATCGCGACCGGATCGGCCATTGCCGTGGCATTGGGGCCGCCCGAGAGCACGCCCGGCGGCGGGCCGGGGAGTTTTGGATCGAGCGACGGCGCCCAGAAGCGGTGATGCGGGTTGCGCATCGAGATGCTGCCATAGCCGCTGACATAGGAGACGCGGTTCGGATTGCGGCCGAGCAGATAGTCGGCGACGTCGATCACCCCTGCCCGGTATTTCGCGTTGCCGGTCAGGTCGAAGGCCAGGCCGAGCAGCATCGCGCGGTTGAGCAGGTTCGAATTGGAACCCCAGCCATAGCGATTGGGGAACGGGATCCGGTAGCCGCCGGCCCGGGTGTCGGCGAGGAAGCGATCGGCGGCGGCGACCAGGCTGGCGCGCAGGCGATCGGTCTCGGCAGCGGGCAGCAGGTCGGGCTGGGTCGCGAGGGTGATCGTGCCGAGCGTGGCGACCTGAGGCCAACCGGGCTCGCCGGCCTCCCCGCGGAAATGGGGCGAGGCCTCGACCGCCGCGCGATATTCCGGCTTGCGGGTGGTGGCGAACAGCTCGGCTGCGGCCCAGTAGAATTCGTCGGACACGTCATTGTCGCCATAGCCGCCCGAGCCGGTGAAGCTGTTGGTGGCGTACACTTCCGGGTTGCGCTTCGCCGCGGCGAAAGCGCGCTCGGCGGCGGCGAGACAGCGTGCGGCGAAACCGGGGTCCGTCTTCCGCCAGACCCGGGCGCACTGTGCGGCGGTGGCGGCGAGGTTGAGCGTCGCGGCAGTGGTGGGCGGATAGAGCAGCCGTTCCTGCGTGTCGCTTTGCGGCGGCGTGGGCAGCGCCGTCCAGGCACGATCGGCGACCTTCTGGTGCGCCATGCCCGAGGCCTCGATCTCGGCAACGGGCGGCGGCGCGGTTTCCCAGGCGGGCTTGCCCGGTACCGGCCGGGGCTTGCCGACGGGCACGCGCAGCCGGGTGCCCTCCGGGACCTGCATCCTGAGCAGGAACTCCATCTCGTAGCGGGCTTCGGCGAGCAGGCCAGGGGCGCCGTTGGGGGCCTGCCGGAGCGCCTGGGGATTACCCTCATAGGCGTTGAGCAATGTCCATAGCGAGATGCCGCCATTGACGACGTACTTGCCGTGGTCGCCGGCATCGTACCAGCCGCCGGTCACGTCGAGGCTGTAGGGGCAGCCGGTCCATTCGGTGCCGCGCTCGTCCTTGCCGGCGAAGCATTTCGCGACCTCGCGGACATGGCCGGCGGGGCGTGCCCATTTCTCGCCGACGATGCGCGCCTCGATCGGGATGCCGGCGCGCTGGTGGTAGAAGAAGGCGAGCGCGTCGCGGGCGAGCGGGCGGTAGAGATTGGGCCGGATGTCGAAGGGCGCGCTCTCGCTGGCGCCGATGCGGATGCGGTAGCCGCTGCCGACTGTGTTGAAGCTGGAGAAATCGATGCGCTGGATGGTCGCGCCCGAGGCGGCGTCGGGGCCGAAGGGCTGGGCCTTGCCGCTGGCGACGGGGTTGCCGGTGGCGTCGATCAGTTGCCAGTCGAGCGGGGCGCCTTCGGCCTCGACGATCGCGGCCTTGGGGTCGCCGGGCTGGAAGCCGAGCTGGTTGAGGTTGATGACCGGGTCGGGTGCGGCGGCCGCGGTGAGGAGGGGCGCAAGGACTAGAACTGCAAAGCGAGCCCGCAATTCCTCCCCGGAACGGGGAGGGGGACCAAGACGCGCAGCGGCTTGGTGGAGGGGGCCCGCCCTCCTCGAACGATGATGCTGATGGAAAGCGGGCCCCCTCCACCACTGCCTTCGGCAGCGGTCCCCCTCCCCGTTCCGGGGAGGAATTTCTGGATGCCTCACTCCCCTGCCCCAGCGAACAGGCCGAAGACCGAGCCGACGAAACCGCCGGCGACCTTGGTGGTCAGGCTGTCGGTCTCGACCTTGCCGAGCGGCTTCCAGGCCGGCCGGGCGCCCGGCGCGGCATAGCTGAAGGCGTAGCTGCGGCCCTGCACCGCGATGCGCAGCCTGACCGTGCCGGCGGGCGCGGCGGCGGTGAAGAGCGTCTTGCCGAGCCTGGGCCTGGTCGGCCCTTCGCGCTGGTCGACCGTGATCACGTCCTTGCCGTTCACCCGCTTGCGGCCGACGAAGAACCAGTAATCGTCGTTCTGCAGCACGACGAGGCCGGCGCGGTCGCCTTCCTTCTCCGGCGCGAACTGCACCGCGGTCTCGGCCACGGCATTGGTGTGCTGCTGGCGGCGGGCGAGGAAGCTTGGGTTGGCGTTGTCTCCCAGACCTATCGGCCGTGCCTTGAGCATCAGGCCGGCGGCGCCGGTGCGGTACCAGTCGTCGCGGGGATTGCGCAGCATCATCCAATAGGCCGGGAGCTTGCCGCGGAAATCGTCGCGCAGGGTGAAGGCGCCCGAAGTGGGGATCGGGACCTTGCCCTGGGGCAATGCGGGCCTGGCATGCGTCCAGGGGATCGCGGTGGCCGGCGGGAGGATCACTGGCCAGCCATCCTTCCACTCAACCGGCAGCAGGAAGGTCTCGCGGCCGGTGGTGTAGAAATCTCCCTCGTACGGGCGCACGGCGAGGAAGGTCGCCCACCATTTGCCGTCCGGCGTGGTGACGAGCTGGGCATGGCCGGCCGAGGTGATCGGCATCGCCCGGTCAGCGGCCAAGTCGCGCTGGGTGAGGATCGGGTTGCCGCTCCATGCCTCATAGGGGCCGGTGACGTTCTTCGAGCGCAGGATCACCTGGCTGTGGCCCTCGGCGGTGCCGCCCTCGGCGCAGCTGAGATAATACCAGCCGTCCTTCTTGAAGATGTGCGGGCCCTCGATCCAGATCGGCTTCTTCGAGAGGTCGATGCCGCCGTTCACCAGCACCTTGCGCGGGCCGAAGGTCTTCAGCGTCTTGCGGTCGAACTCCTGGATCCAGATGGCGCGGTGGCCCTGGTAGAGCGGCGTGCCTTCGGGCGGGCCGTTGTTGACCACCCAGGCCCGGCCGTCGTCATCGAAGAACATCGAGGGATCGATGCCGCCTTCGAGATCGGGCAGCCAGACCGGGTCGGACCAGGGCCCCGCAGGGTTCCTGGCAGTCAGCAGGAAATTGCCGCCGCAATCGACGCAGGTGTTGAGCAGGTAGAAGATCCCGTCCTTGGCCTGGATCGACGGCGCGAAGACGCCGCGCGACAGGCCGAGCTGCTTGAAATCGAGCTGGCCCGGCCGGTCGATCGCGTTGCCGATCTGGGTCCAGTGGACGAGATCGCGGCTGTGGAAGACCGGGATGCCGGGGAACCAGCTGAAGGTGGAATTGACCAGGTAGAAATCGTCGCCGACGCGGGTGACGCTGGGATCGGGGTAGAAGCCCTTGAGGACCGGGTTGCGATAGTCGTTCGGGCCGGCGGTGAGCAGGTCCGAGGCGTCCTTGCCGCTATAGGTGAAGCTGGAGAAGGTCGCGACGGGCTGGGCGGTGGCGGGGGTCACCATCCCCATCGTCATCCCCGCGCAGGCGGGGATCCAGAGCCCCAAGCGCCGCAGCAGAGAAACCCTGGATCCCCGCCTGCGCGGGGATGACGGAGTAAGGGGGGATGACGAAGAAGAGATGCTCATGCTGCGCAATGCTCCCGGATGAAATCGCGGTGTTTGGGCATGTAGTCGGCGGAATTGGCGATGGCCTCGCGGATATGGGCGAGCCGGTCGCGGGTCTCTTCGAGCGACATGACATCGGCGACCGGATCGTGGCCGGCCGGCTCCATGAGCTGGCCGAGCATCACCGCGAACCAGCTGGTGTCGTTGAACAGCTCCTCATTCTCGCGGAAGGCGCGGCCGTGCGTGCGGAACACGCGCATCTTCTCGGCGAGCCGCTCGGGGATCTCCATCGTGCGGCAATAGTCCCAGAAGGGGGAATCGGTGCGCTCGGTGGCGTGGTAATGGAGGACGAGGAAGTCGCGGATCTCCTCATAGTCGGTCTGCATGATGCGGTTGTAGCGATCGATATCGGCCTGGTTGAAGTCGCGGTCCGGGAACATGGTCAGGAAGCGCGACAGGCCCGACTGGATCAGCCAGATCGAAGTGGATTCGAGCGGCTCGAGGAAGCCGCCGGACAGGCCCATGGCGACGCAGTTCTTGACCCACATGCGGTTGCGATGGCCGGTCTTGAACGGGACGGTGCGCGGATCGGCGAGCGGCTCGCCGTCGAGATTGGCCATCAGGATCGCGGTCGCCTCGTCGTCGGACATGTAATCCGAGCAGAAGACATGGCCGTTGCCGATCCGGTGCTGGAGCGGGATGCGCCATTGCCAGCCGGCACTATGCGCGGTGCTGCGGGTATAGGGCGTCCAGGCGTCGACGCTGGCGCAGGGCACGGCGATGGCACGGTTGCAGGGGAGATATTGCGACCAGTCGGTATAGCCCGCCTTGAGCGCCTGCTCGATGATCAGGCCGCGAAAGCCCGAGCAGTCGATGAACAGGTCGGCCTCGAGCTGAGAGCCGTCCTCGAGCTGGACCGACTGGACGAAGCCGTCCTCGCCGCGCAGCTTCACGTCGACGATCTTGCCTTCGCGGCGGGTGACCCCGCCCTTCTCGGCATAACGGCGGAGGAACTTGGCGTAGAGGCCGGCGTCGAAATGATAGGCATAGGCGATTTCGGAGAGCGGGGAGTTGCCCGCGTCGATGCTGCGCATGAACTTGTCGTCGCGCGCCGCCATCGCCTGGAGCGACCAGTCATCGACGTCCGGCGCCTCGCCCAATTGACGCAGGCGGAGATAATAGGCGTGGAAGGACACCCCCTTCATGTCGAGGCCGTATTTGCCGAAGGGGTGGAAATAGCGGTGGCCGACGCGGCCCCAGTTCACGAACTGGATGCCGAGCTTGAAGCTGCCCTTGGTCTCGCGGACGAACTGGTCCTCGTCGAGGCCGAGCATGCGGTTGAAGGTCGCCATCTGGGGGATAGTCGCCTCGCCGACGCCGATGATGCCGATCTCGTCGCTCTCGACCAGGGTGATCTTCGCATAGTCGGGGCCGAGGATGCGCGAGAGGGTGGCGGCGGTCATCCAGCCGGCGGTGCCGCCGCCGACGATGAGGATCGAGCGGATGTTGCGATTGTCGGTCATGCAGGGGTCCTTGCGGGCGCGTTGCGGGCGAGCCAGTCCTCGTGGCGGGGCATCGCCTGGGCGGCGCGGGCGAACATCTCGTGGATGCGGGAAAGGCTGAAGGCGAGCTTGTCGTCGTCGAACGCGTCGGCGAGCGGGTCCCAGCCCTGCGGCAATATCCCCTGCCCCAGCAGCACCGCGATCCAGCTCGATTCGGCGAACAGCTCGTCCTCGTAGCGGAAGAAGCGGCCGCGGCCCCGGAACAGGTCGAGCTTGCGGCGGAGCGTGTCGGGGATCGCCATCTCGCGCATGCGGCGCCAGAGGTCGCCGTCGCTGCGCTGGTTGGCGTGATAGTGGAGGATGATGAAGTCGCGGACCTGCTCCATCTGGAGGTCGGTCAGGCGGTTATACTCGTCGCGCTCGACATGGCTGAAGCCGGTGTCGGGGAGCAGCGCCATCAGCTTGTGGATGCCCGACTGGATCAGATGGATGCTGGTCGATTCGAGCGGCTCGAGGAAGCCCGAGGACAGGCCGAGCGCGATGCAGTTCTTCTCCCAGGCACGCTTGCGGCGGCCGGCTTCGAAGCGGAGGATGAAGGGATCGCGCAGGGGCGCGCCGTCGAGATGGGCGAGCAGCGTCTCGCGGGCCTGGTCGTCGGAGATGTCGGCGCTGCAATAGACATGGCCGTTGCCGACGCGGTGCTGGAGCGGGATGCGCCATTGCCAGCCGGCCTTGTGCGCGGTGGCGCGGGTGAAAGGGGTGATCTCGGGGCCCGGGCTCGCACTGGGGACCGCCACGGCGCGGTCGCATTGCAGCCAGTGCGCCCAGCTCTCCCAGCCGGTGTGGAGGGTCTGCTCGATGAGGAGGGCGCGGAAGCCGGTGCAGTCGAGGAACAGCTCGCCTTCGATGCGGCGATCGCCTTCGAGGACCACCGCCTCGATGAAGCCGTCCTCGGCGCGGAGGGGGACATGCGCGACCTTGCCTTCGATGCGGACGACGCCGCGATCCTCGGCATAGGCGCGGAGGTATTTCGCGTAGAGCCCGGCGTCGAACTGATAGGCATGGGCCATGCGCGAGAGGATCGAGCCGGGGTCGGTCACCGGGGGCTGGTAGCGCCCCGCCTGCATCGCCCGCGCGCAGACATTATAGGCGTCGATCGCCTCGGCGCGGCCCGCCGCGTGCAGCTTGCGCCAGACCTGGTGGAACTTCACGCCCTCGATATCGAAGCCGAACTCGCCGAACGGATGGACATAGCGGTGCCGGTCGCGAGTCCAGTTCACGAACTCGATGCCGAGCTTGATCGTGCCCTGGGTGGCGGCGAGGAAATCGGCCTCGTCGATGCCGAGCAAGGCGTTGAAGCTGCGGATCGGCGGGATCGTCGCCTCGCCGACGCCAACGGTGCCGATCTCCTCGGATTCCACCAGCGTGACCGCGACGCCGGCGGGGATCAGCCGGGTGAGCGCGGCGGCGGCCATCCAGCCGGCGGTGCCGCCGCCGACGATGACGATGCTGCGGATCGGCGCGGGGGCGGTCATGGCAGCAATCCTTCCTCGCGGAGCGTCGCGCCATGGTGCGGCATCCGGCGGACCGCGTCGACGATGACTTCGCGGATGCGCGCGGCAAGGGCGCGGAGCTGCGGCTCGGGGATCGCGTCGGCGAGCGCATCGTGACGGCGCGGGCGGATACCCTGGCCGTCGAGCACTGCGATCCATTCCTCCTGCTCGAACAGCTCCTCGTCATAGACCGGCAGGCGGCCGCGGCTGGCATAGAGGTCGAGCTTGTGGGCCAGCGTCTCGGGGACGGGCGCGGCGCGGGCCTGGTCCCAGAGCGGCTCGCCGGTGCGGCCATTGGTCTTGTAGTGGAGGATCGCGAAGTCGCGGACCCGATCGGCCTCGCTGGCGGCGAGGCGGTTGTACTCGGCCGGCTCGGGGCCGCCCGGCGCGGCGGGAAGCAGCCCGATCAGGCGGGCGATCGCGTTCTGGAGCAAGGCGAGATTGTAGCCGTGGAGCGGCTCGATCAGCGTGGCGGCAGCGCCGAGCGCGACGACATTGCCGATCCAGGCGCGGGTGCGGCGGCCCTGCACAAAGGGAATGGCCCCGGGCTGGTCCGGGAGGAAGGCGGAGGCATAGAGCAGCGCCCCACCCTGGCCGCCGATCAAGGGCACGGTGCGCTGCCAGCCGGCCTCGAAGGCGCCGGCATGGGCATAGGGTGGGGGCACGCCCTCAACCGCGTTCCAGGTTTCGACCGCGCGGTCGACGGGGAGCCATTCGGCCCAGCTCTCCCAACCGTGGTCGCCAGCAAGCAGCGCGGCCGGGCCCGAGCAATCGAGCCAGAGATCGGCGGTCAGGCAAGTGCCGTCCTGCAGCGTGACGATGTCGTCTTCAAAGGCGCGGAAACCGCCGGCGGGTTGCAGGCCCGAGGCGAGGCGGAGCGCCTCGGCCAGGCCGGCGCGGTCGAGATGGAGGCCATAGCCATAGCTCGACAGGACGGAGCGCGGATCGGGGCTCGGCCGGGCGAAGCGACCCGAGGCGGCGGCGATGGCGGCGAGCGAGAAATCGGCGAGGCGGAGCGCCTGGCCGCTCTCCCGCATGCGGGCGGCGAGCTGGTGGAAGGCGACCGTGCCGATCGGCGCGCCGATCGTGCCGAAGGGCAGGAACCAGTCGGCCTCCTGCCCCGCCCAGCCGGAAAAGGCGGTGCCGAGCGAGAAGCTGCCACGGGCAGAGCGGAGAAGCGCGCCTTCGTCGATGCCGTGATCGGCGAGCCAGGCTTCGAAGCCTGGCAGGCTGGTCTCGCCCGGGCCGAAGGGGCCGAGGCTCCAGTCCGGGCCTTCGGTCTCGACGACCGAGATGCCGGCGCCCGGCAGCGCGCGGCGCAGCGCCAGCGCCGCCATCCAGCCAGCGACACCGGCTCCGACGATGCCGATGCTGCGGATCATGCGACCATCCCCAGCGCAGCCTCGTGGCGAGGCATCGCCTCGGCAACGGCGGCGATGTCCGCGCGCATCGCGGCGAGCGCGGCGGCGACACCCTCCCCGCCCGCGCGCGGGTCCGGGTGGCGCGGGACGACGTGCTGGCCGAGATAGACCGCGAGCCAGCTCGGCTCGAGGAAGGTGCCCTCGCGATACTGGACCACCACGCCGCGCTCGCGGAACAGCTGGAGCTTGTATTCGAGCGAGTCCGGCAGGCTCATGTTGCGGCAGTGGCGCCAGAATTCGGAATCGTCGCGCTGGGTGGCGTGATAATGGAGGATCAGGAAGTCGCGGACGCGCTCATATTCGAGCGCCATCGCCCGGTTGAACTCGGCGGCATCGAGCGGATCCCAGTCGCCGGTCGGAAACAGATCTAGCAGCTTGCCGATCGCGACCTGGATCAGGTGGATCGAGGTGGATTCGAGCGGCTCGAGGAACCCCGAAGACAGGCCGATCGCGACGGTGTTGCCGACCCATTGGCGCTTGCGCTTGCCGGTGACGAAGCGGAGCCGGTTGGGATCGGCGAGCGGTTCGGCGGGAAGCTGGGCGAGCAGCACTTCCAGCGCCGCGTCATCATCGATGAAGCCGCTCGAATAGACATGGCCGTTGCCGGTGCGGTGCTGGAGCGGGATGCGCCAGCACCAGCCGGACGGCTTGGCGGCGGCGCGGGTCAGCGGTGCGAGCGGTCCCTTGTTGGCACAGGGAATGGCAATGGCGCGGTCGCAGGGCAGCCAGTGCGTCCATTGCTCATAGCCGGTGTTGAGCGCCTGCTCGATCAGCAGGCCGCGAAAGCCCGAGCAATCGACGAACAGCTCGGCTTCCAGCGTCTCGCCGCTTTCAAGCGTGACCGAGCGGACGAAGCCGCTTTCGCCGTCCAATGCGACATCGACCACCTTGCCCTCGCGCCGGACGACGCCGCGCGCCTCGGCATAGGCACGCAGATATTTGGCATAGAGCCCGGCATCGAACTGATAGGCGTAATTGTAGGGATCGCCGTCGGGCCGGCGGAAGCGGCCGCGGCGGGCGGCCTGGATCGGAAGCGAATAGTCCTCGAACGCCCCCGCCCCCTCCGTCGCCAGCCATTGGTGGTGGAAGGGCACGCCGTCCACGGGCTCGCCGAACGCGGCGAAGGGGTGGATATAGCTGTCGCCCTTGCGGCCCCAGTCGACGAACTCGATGCCGAGCTTGTAGGTGCCCTTGGTCGCGGCGAGGAAATCGGCCTCGTCGATGCCGAGCGTCGCGTTGAAATGGCGGATGTGCGGGATCGTCGCCTCGCCCACGCCGACCGTGCCGATCTCCGCCGATTCGACCAGCGTGATGGCCAGATGCGTGCCGGCGAACTTATGCGCGAGCGCCGCGGCGGCCATCCACCCCGCGGTGCCCCCGCCAACCACGAGTATGCGCCCCACCAGCATTCTTGCGATGCCCCTCTCCGGCACGAATGTTAGCGCTCCCGTCGCGAAATCGTCAATCGGAAGACGCGACGACTCGCGGCCGGATCGGCCTTTTCGCAGTTGCGAAAATCACGCCGCAGTGCAGCGAAGCTATTGCAAAGCACAGGAAATCCGCGGTTTTCGCAAATCTGCAACAAGGCGCTTGATCTTTTCATAACTCCTACTTTAGGTTGGACACAAACAAGAAACGCGCATTGAAATGATAGCGCTAACAACGGGAGGGGACAGCTCGATGCGAAAGCACGATTCTATTCAGCATGCAGACATGGCCGGCCGATTCCGGACGGGGGCGCTGCGCGCCGGCGTCTCGGCGGCGGCGCTTGCCTGCCTTTCGGTGGCAGCACCTGCCTGGGCGCAGGATACCGCCCCTGCCGCGAGCGGCGCGCAGGATGCGCCGGCCGAGGATACGATTGTCGTCCAGGGCTATCGCCAGTCGCTGCAGAACGCGCAGGCGCTGAAGAAGAATTCGGACGTGATCGTCGATTCGGTGACCGCCGAGGACATCGGCGCGCTTCCCGACCGCTCGGTCACCGAGACGCTGCAGCGCATCCCGGGCGTGTCGATCAACCGCTTCGCCGCCGGCGTCGACCCCGACCACTTCTCGGTCGAAGGATCGGGCGTGGTGGTGCGCGGCCTCACCTATGTCCGCTCGGAGTTCAACGGCCGCGAGGCGTTCAGCGCCAATAACGGCCGCTCGCTGAGCTTCGCCGACGTGCCCGCCGAGATGATGGGCGGCGTCGACGTGTTCAAATCGCCCTCGGCCGACCGCATCGAGGGCGGCATCGCCGGCGTGGTCAACCTGCGCACCCGCAAGCCGTTCGATTCCAAGGGGCTGGTGATCGCGGCCTCGACCGAAGTGAACTATGGCGACTTCGCCAAGAACCCGGGCGCCAACCTCTCGGCCGTGATCAGTAACCGCTGGAGCACCCCGATCGGCGAGATCGGCTTCCTCGCCAGCGCTTCCTATTCGAACCTGAAGAGCCGCGCGGACCGCCTGCAGATCTCGAGCTTCCGCCTGCGCAACCTCTATTCGGACGGCGACGTGAACGCCAATGGCGGTACCACGGTGAACAAGCGCGTGCTGTTCCCGCGCGGCGCGGCGATGGGCAGCCAGGAGTTCGACCGCACCCGCTATGGCTATTCGGCTGCCGCCCAGTGGCGCAGCAATGACGGGTCGATGGAAGCGGTGGCGCAGTTCCTGCGCTCCGACGCGCGCCAGGCCTGGACCGAGCACGCCATGGAGATCGCGACCGACAACGTCTCGTCGAACGGCGATTCGCGGCGCGTGCCGGGCACCACGCTCAACTTCGACAGCGACGGCATGTTCACCGGCGGCACGATCACCGGCCCGACCGGCTGGCGCGCAGACCAGAACACCGGCGACGATGCCCGCGTGCCGATGCTCGGCCTGCAATCGAACAACATCGCCCGCGCGCATGACGAGCGGCTGGTTACCGACGATTACAGCTTCAACTTCAAGTGGGACGTGAACGAGCGGCTCGGCGTGGTCGTCGACTATCAGCACGTCGATTCGAAGACCAACCTGATGGACAACGGGTTGTGGAACTCGACCTATCAGAACGCCTCGATCCAGCTGCGCGGCAAGGACTATCCGATCGTGCAGTTCCTGCCGCCGCAGGTGTGCAGCGGTCCCGCCGCCAATTCGCAGGATCCGCCGGGCACCGACAATGATTGCGCCGGCTCCGGCGGCCGGCCGGCAGGTGCGCCGGGCTCGCAATTCTCGCCCAACTATTACGGCGCGGGCCACACCAGCTTCACCGATCCGTACAACAGCTTCCCGCGCGCGGCGATGGACCATATCGAGGACAGCGACGGCAATTCCGACGCCTTCCGTCTCGACCTGGAATATACCCTGCCCGAAAACGGCTTCCTCAAGTCGATCCGTGTCGGCGGCCGCTGGGCGGACCGCGACCAGGTCTCGCGCTTCTCGACCTACAACTGGGGCGTGCTCTCCGAGCAGTGGGGCAATAACGGCCCGGTCTGGCTGAGCGACAATGTCGACGGCGTGACCGGCGGCAATGGCGGCTCGGCAGTGCTCGGCGGCTACAACGCGCCCTATTATTTCAGCAACTTCTTCCAGGGCCAGGCGCCGAACCCGCTCGCGGGCCAGGGCCGGCTGTTCTACACGCCCAACTCGACCGCCGACTATGCCGCCTATATCGCCTATGCGAACATGGTCGGCCGCGAATGGCAGCCGGGCGTGGCCAACTGCCCGAGCGACAGCGTCGTGCGCAACGGCGGCTGGAACGCGCTGGCCGCACGCTGCGGCGTGATCTCCGGCACGCCGTTCCTGCCGAGCGAGATCAACCCGATCCGCGAGACCAACAAGGCCGCCTATGTGATGGCGCGCTTCGACACGCAGCTCGGCGGGCTGCGCCTGACCGGCAATGCCGGCGTGCGCTACACCACTACCAAGCGCGATTCGCAGGGCGTGCAGCAATATACCTATGGCAGCGTCTACCTGCCGACCGAGGCGACCTGCCTGGCGCCGCCGGCCGACGCATCGGCGGTGGTCCAGGGCTTCTGCGCGATGCCCCAGGCAACGCGGGACTCGGTCCGCGCCTTCCAGAACGGGGCGATCGTGCCGACCCCGGGCAAGACCAAGTACGACTATTGGCTGCCGAGCGTGAACCTGAAGCTCGAAGTGGGCGGCGGGCTGCAGTTCCGTGCAGCCTATTTCAAGGGCATCTCGCTGCCGGCGACCGGCCTGATCCGCAACTATGGCGACATCCGCGTCAATGCGGTGCAGAACACCAATGCCGACGGCACGGCGATCCCGGGCAGCTTCCGCCTGCAGGCGGACGTCAACCGCGGCAACCCGTTCCTCAAGCCGGTCGAGGCCGACAATTTCGACCTCACCGCGGAATGGTATTTCTCCAGCGTCGGCCAGCTGACCGTTTCGGGCTTCTACAAGCGCCTGAAGAATGTGGTGACCAACAACACCCAGCGCCTGAACCTGTCCAACAACGGCCAGACGTTCAGCACGGTCTACACCAAGCCGGACAACGCCACGGAGACCGGCACGATCAAGGGCGTCGAGGTCGCCTATCAGCAGACCTTCAACTTCCTGCCGGGGCCGCTCAAGGGCCTGGGCCTGCAGGCCAACTACACCTATATCGAATCGAGCGGCGTGCCGCAGAGCACGCTGTCCGAGACCGATCCGGACGTCGGCGCGGGCCGCGTGACGACGGTGCGGCTGCAGGACCTGCCGCTCCAGGGTCTGTCGAAGCACCAGGTGAACATCACCCCGTTCTTCGACTATGGCCCGCTGTCGCTGCGCGCGACCTATTCGTGGCGCTCCGACTTCCTGCTGACCATCCGCGACGTGATCACGCCGAACGACCCGATCATCAACAAGGCGACCGGCCAGCTCGACGCTTCGATCTTCTACTCCTTCTCGCCGCAGGTGAAGATCGGCGTGCAGGCGTCGAACCTGCTCAACGAAGTGGTGCGCACCACCGCGATCGTGACCGACGCGGCCGGCAAGAATGTCGAGGTGCCGCGCGGCTGGTACATGAACGACCGGCGCTTCGCCGCGATCATGCGCTTCAACTTCTGATCTGAGACACACCCTGCCTGGCGCTGCCGGTCCCGCCGGCGGCGCCATTTTTTTGTGCGGCGTACAGAAAAGTCATGCGACATCATGGACATGCGGCAGACATGAACCGCCGGGACTATGCCCGAACATGTCGGGGACAGGAAGCATGACGCCGCTGCGGGAGATGGAGGGGCCGCTCGACGCACCGGGGCTGCGTGCGTTGATCCAGGGCTATGCGCCGGTGGTGCTGCGCGGCGTGGCCAGGGACTGGCCGCTGGTCGCGGCAGGCGCGGTGTCGGCCCAGGCGGCGTGTGACTATCTGCTCGGCTTCGATCACGGTGCGGCGGCCGAGGCGTTCGTCGGCCCGCCCGCGATCAAGGGCCGCTTCTTCTATTCGGACGACATGCGCGGCTTCAATTTCGAGCGGCGCAAGGGACGGTTCGCCGACCTGCTCAGATATCTGCTGCAGCTGCAGGGGCGCGAGGAGGTGCCCGCCGTCTATGCCGGTGCGGTGGGGACGGCGCAGGCACTGCCGGGATTTGCCGGGGCCAACCAGCTCCCCGCCCTGTTCGGCATGGGCGCGGAGCCGCGGATCTGGGTGGGCAACCGCACCAGCATCAGCACCCATTTCGACGCATCGGACAATATCGCCGTGGTCGCGGCAGGACGGCGGCGCTTCACTTTGTTCCCGCCCGACCAGACGGCGAACCTCCATATCGGGCCGCTCGACCATACGGTCGCCGGCCAGCCGCTGAGCATGGTCGACCTGGCCGAACCCGACTTCGTGCGCTTCCCGCGCTTCCGCGACGCGCTGGCGGTGGCGCAGGTGGCCGAGCTGGAGCCGGGCGACGCGATCTTCATCCCCGCGCTCTGGTGGCACCATGTCGAGGCGCTGTCGGACTTCAATGCGCTGGTGAACTTCTGGTGGACGGACTCGCCCGACCAGGACGCGCGGTTCGACGCGATGATCTATGCAGTGCTGACGCTGAGCCGCCTGCCGGCCGAGCGACGGAACGCCTGGTCGGAATATTTCGACGCCTTCGTGTTCCAGGAACATGGCGACCCCGCCACCCACCTGGCCCCCGAGCACCGCAGCGTGCTGGGCGAGCCGACGCCGCAGCTGCGGCAGTACATCAAGCAGTATCTGATGCGGGGATTGCAGAGGCCGTGAGATTCAACCCTCTCCCGCTTTTGTGGGAGAGGGTGGTCGAGCTTTAGCGAGACCGGGTGAGGGCATGAACGAGAGGCAAGCACCGCGTCTCGTTCATGCCCTCACCCTTCCGCCGCTTCGCGGCTCCCTCCCTCTCCCGCAAATGCGGGAGAGGGAATTGGGGGCCTACTTCCCCTGCCCGGGGGCGTAGGGGTTGGTGATCGCCTTGTACCAGTCGAGGTCGTGCGCCGGGGCGGCGTGTCCCGCCGGGAGCGGGCGCTTCGAGATCGACTGGAAATAGGCGATCGAGGCGTCGCGCCACCAGGTCGCCTCCGCATGCTGGATCGCCAGGAAGTCGCGGACCTCCGCCCAGCGGGCCTCGTCAACCTTGCCGCGCAGCCCTGCCCAATCGGCCTGCATCCCACCGACCGCGCCGACGCCCGCATCATAGCGGGTGACCAGCTCGTCCCACAGGTTGCGGCCCGATCTGGTGCGATAGTCCCAAGGGACATGGTGGAACCAGAGCAGCAGCTTCTCGGGGATCGTCTTCGGGCTGCCCCAGGCCTTGACGATCTCGGGCGCATATTGGCCGAGCGCATCGCTGCCCGTCTTCGTCCGGTCGAAGCCGATGCCGGCGGCGTCGGCCTTGTGGTAATAGACCGGGTTCCATTCGGGGCGGGCGAGGTCCGAGACCCAGGGGCCCGGGCCATAATGGTGGCTGGTCGCCATCAGATGACCGAGGCCGAGCGGGGTCATGTAATCGACCACCGCCTCGCGCGAGCCCATCATCATCGAGACGACCGTGTCGACCACCCGGGGATCATTGCCCCAGGTCATCCGCGCCCAGTCCCGCGCGATCGGTTCCGCCTTGGCATCGGGATCCCAGGCGAAGCGGCCGAACGCGTACCAGTTGGCCTGGTCGAACTGCGAGCCCGACCAGTTGCGGTCGTTGCCGATATTGGCGACCCCGGCCATGCCGGTGGCGGCGCCGGCATCGATCGGCGTCTCGATCACCTTGGCGACGGTGCTGCCCTTGCCCGGCCGGAAGGTATCGGCCTCGAGCGCCTCCTCCCACATCGTGCCCAGGTAGGCTAGGTGCGTGGCGAAGCCGAGATATTCCTTGGTGATCTGGAATTCCATCATCAGCGGCGTCTTCGGCATCGCGCCGAACAGCGGATGGAAGGGCTCGCGCGGCTGGAAGTCGATCGCGCCGTTCTTGACCTGGACGAGGACATTGTCGCGGAACTTGCCGTCGAGCGGCTGGAACTCGGTATAGGCCTGCTTGTGCCGGTCCTCGGCATTCTCCGCGGCATAGACGAAGGCGCGCCACATCAGGATGCCGTGATGCGGAGCGAGCGCATCCGCCATCATGTTGGCGCCCTCGGCATGGGTGCGGTGATAGTCCGCCGGGCCGGGCTGGCCCTCCGAATTGGCCTTGACGAGCAGGCCGCCGAAATCGGGGATGACCGAGTAGATTTCGTCGATCTTGGCCTTCCACCAGGCCTGGACCTGCGGATCGAGCGGATCGGCGGTCTTGAGCTTGCCGAGCTCGATCGGCGCGGAGAAGCGGGCGGTGAGGTAGACCTTGATGCCGTAGGGGCGGAAGACCTCGGCCAGCGCCTTCACCTTCTGCAGGTAATCGGGGCGCAGGATATCGGCATTGGCGTTGACGTTGGTCAGCACCGTGCCGTTGATGCCGATCGAGGCATTGGCCCGGGCATAGTCGACATAGCGCGGATCCTTGTGGAGCGGCAGCTTCTGCCAGTCCCAGATCGACAGGCCGGAATAGCCGCGCTCGACATGGCGATCGAGATTGTCCCAATGGTTGAGGACGCGGACCTTGAGCTTCGGCGCGTCGACAATGTCGAGCTTGTCGATGGACTGGCCGGTCTGGAGCAGCTTGAGCAAGCGGAATACGCCGTAGAGCGCCCCCACATCCTTGTCGGCGAGGATGAGGATGGTGCGCTTGCCCTCCACCATCATCGTGCGGATCGCATAGCCTTCGTCGCCGAGGCTCCGCGGCAGATCGAGCGCGGCCACGTCGAGCGGCACGGCGTCGGAAGTGGCGATGAGGATGCCGCCGGCTTCGTCGATCCTGCCATGCTGGCCGGGAGCCGCACCGAGCATCCCGCCGAGCCCGCGCTTCAGCTCGTCCGCCGCCGCGGCGATGACCGGGCGATCGGTGGGCGCGACAAAGTAGCGAACCGCCGGCGCGACACGCGCCTTCGCGCTGGACTCGAGCGGCTGATAGCGCAGCCAGAGGTCATATCCGTCTTCGGCATGCGCTTGATTCGCAAGGCCGAAACACATAAACGCAGACAAAATAGTCAGCAATTTCCGAAGCATCGCTCTTCCTACCTGCAAACGGTCAAACGCCGCCGTTGACAAGCTTGTAACAGGGCAACAATGGTAGCGCTACCAAGCAGATAGGCGCGCCGAGCGATGCGCCGGAACAGGAAGGGGAAACAGAGACGTCATGGCCGAGATCCTGTCCGCGCGCGTGATCGTCACCTGCCCCGACCGCAATTTCGTGACACTCAAGATCGAGACGGCCGACGGCACGACCGGCATCGGCGACGCGACGCTGAACGGGCGCGAGATGGCAGTGGTCGCCTATCTCCAGGATCACGTCATCCCCTGCCTGATCGGGCGCGACGCGCACCGGATCGAGGACATCTGGCAGTATCTCTACAAGGGCGCGTACTGGCGGCGCGGCCCGGTGACGATGTGCGCGATCGCCGCGGTCGACATGGCGCTGTGGGACATCAAGGCCAAGGTGGCGGGCATGCCGCTCTACCAGCTGCTCGGCGGGGCGAGCCGCGAGGGCTGCATGGTCTATGGCCACGCAAACGGCGCGACGATCGAGGAGACGATCGAGGAAGCCGTCCGGCACGTGGAAGAGGGCTACAAGGCGGTGCGGCTGCAGGCCGGCGTGCCGGGGCTCAAGTCCACCTATGGCGTCGCCAAGCCGGGCCAGCGCTACGAGCCGGCCGATGGGAGCCTGCCGACCGAGAGCCTGTGGTCGACCGAGAAGTATCTCCGCTCGGTGGCGCCCCTGTTCGAAAAGGCGCGCGAGGTGCTGGGCTGGGACGTCCATCTGCTCCACGACGTCCATCACCGGCTGACCCCGATCGAGGCCGGGCGTCTGGGCAAGGAGCTGGAGCCCTATCGGCTGTTCTGGCTGGAGGATGCGACCCCGGCCGAGAACCAGGCCGGCTTCCGGCTGATCCGCCAGCACACCACCACCCCGCTGGCGGTGGGCGAGATCTTCAACACGATCTGGGATGCCAAGCAGCTGATCGAGGAACAGCTGATCGACTATGTCCGCGCGACGATGGTCCATGCGGGCGGGATCACGCACATGCGCCGGATCGCGTCCTTCGCGGACCTGTACCAGGTGCGCACCGGCTGCCACGGCGCCACCGACCTGTCGCCGGTGTGCATGGCCGCAGCGCTGCACTTCGGCCTGTCGGTCCCGAATTTCGGCATCCAGGAGCTGATGCCGCACACGGCGAAGACCGACGAAGTCTTCCCGCATGCCTATTCGTTCAAGGACGGGATGATGCATCCGGGCGACGCACCCGGGCTGGGGGTCGAGATCGACGAGGAACTGGCGGCGAAATACGAATACAAGCGCGCCTATCTCCCCGTCGCGCGGCTCGAGGACGGGACGCTGTTCAACTGGTAAGCGGGGAGAGGCTGGCCATGACCGAGATTACACGCCGTGGATTGCTGGGTGCGGGCGCGGCGCTGGCCGCCCTGCCCCTGCCCGCCATCGCCCAGGCCGCCGAGGGGCTGAACGCCGTGGCGAAGACCAAGGGCATGCGCTTCGGCTCGTGCGTCGCCTGGAGCCCGCCCGGCGCGGATCGCGGCTCCTTCGCCAATCCCAAGTACGCCGAGCTGCTCAAGCGCGACTGTGGCGTGCTGGTGGCGGAGAACGAGTTCAAGTGGCAGGCGATCCGGCCCGATGCCAAGACCTTCAACCTCGACCATTTCTCCGACATGATTGATTTCGCCGAGGCGAACGGCATGGCGATGCGCGGCCACACGCTGCTGTGGCACAAGACGCAATATTTCCCGAAATGGCTGAACGAGCATGATTTCGGCGCCAGCCCGGTGAAGGAGGCCGAGAAGATCCTCGGCACGCACATCCGCACCCTTTGCAAGCTCTATGCGGGGCGGATCACCAGCTTCGATGTGGTCAACGAGACGGTGGAGGAAGGCAGCGGCGCGCTGCGCACCTCGTCGCTGTCCAAGGCGTTCGGCGGGACCGAGGCGATGCTCGACTTCGCCTATCACACCGCGCGCGAGCATGCCCCGGGCGTGGAGCTGACCTATAACGACTATATGAGCTGGGAGCCGGGCAACGAGGGGCATCGCTACGGCGTGCTCAAGCTGCTCGAGGGCCTGCGCAAGCGCGGCGTGCCCTGCGACACGCTGGGCGTGCAATCGCATATCGGGCTGACCGATGGCGGCACCGTCGGCGCGCTGGTGGGCCGGCAGGAAAAGCCGTGGCGGACCTTCCTCGATACCGCGGTGCAGCTGGGCTACAAGCTGGCGATCACCGAGTTCGACGTGAACGACAAGGTGCTGCCGACCGATACCAAGGTCCGCGACGGGATCGTCGCCAATTATGCCGCAGCCTATCTGGAGATCATGTTCTCCTATCCGCAGCTGCGCGACGTGCTCGCCTGGGGGATGTGTGATCGCTTCACCTGGCTCAACGGCTTCACCCCGCGCAAGGACAAGACCCTGCAGCGCGCGACGCCCTATGATGACAAGTACCAGCCCAAGGCGCTTTACGGGGTGATCAAGGACGCGTTCGCGGCGGCGGCACCGCGCTAGAATTGGGCGTTGTCCCCGCGAAAGCGGGGACCCATCTCCTCCGGTAGCGACATATGCACCGGCGTGTTCGCGGATAGTGCACGAGATGGGCCCCCGCTTTCGCGGGGGTGACGAAAGAGTTTTGGCCCGGGGACGCAGAGAGGTCGATCTTGTTCAAGATCGTTCAGAAAACTCGTGCTAGGGGCTGATTCGACGGACCTATTGCGGGAGTGGAACGATGGCGGCGGCAGCCGCGAGCCAGGAACCGAGCTTCGAGGCGCTGCTTTCCGGTGACCTCGATACGGGCCAGCTGCACGCTCTTGCCGATCGCATCGCCGCGCTTCACGCCGCCGCACCCAAGGGGGACGGCGCGTCCTTCCGCAAGATGCTTGCCCTGGCCGCGACCAGCGAGGCCCAGAAGGCCGAACTCGCCGCGCACCAGGACTCGATCGCCCGCCGCATCGCCACCGGGCGGATGCGTGCGGTGATGGGCGAGCCGATGGACATGCTCTACGACCTCGCCCGGCCGGTGCTGGAAGTGATGCGCGGCGGCATGGCGGGCGAGGCGAACACGCTGGCCAACCGCTATCTCGACATCGCCCCGCAGGGCGCGACCGGCTGGGCGCTGCTGCCGCTCTATCTCTCGCTGCGGGCGAGCGCCGACGGCGATGGCGAGCTGGCCGACAGCCTGCTCGCCCCGGCCCAGCCACGGCTGGTGGTGATCGGCGGGCTTTCGGGCACCGGCAAGTCGACGCTGGCGCGGCTGCTGGGCAGCCGGATCGGCCGCCTGCCCGGCGCGCGGGTGCTGCGCTCCGACGTGTTCCGCAAGCGCCTTGCCGGGGTGAGCCCGGAAACCCGGCTGCCGCCCAGGCATTATACCCGTCGCAATGACGACGAGACCTATGAGGCGCTGTTCGAATCCGCCGACGATCACCTGGCCTGTGGCAACAGCGTGATCCTCGACGCGGTGTTCATGGCGCGCAGCGAGCGCGACGTGGTGGAGGCGCTGGCCGACCGCTATCGGGCGAGCTTCACCGGCATCTGGCTGGAGGCGCCCGAGAAGGACCGCATCGCCCGGGTGAAGGCACGCGAGAACGACGCCTCGGACGCGACCGAGAAGGTGGTGCGCGAGCAGTCGCGCCGCTCGGTGGGCGAGATCCACTGGCACCGCATCCGGGTGAACCGTCCGCAGGAGCTGATCGTCGCCGCCGCGCGCGCCGCGCTGGACCGGGCGCGCTGATGGCGATCGCCACGCTGACGCTCAACCCGGCGCTCGACGTGACGACCTGCACCGAGAAGGTGCGGCCCCAGCACAAGCTGCGCTGCTCCGCCCCGCGCTTCGATCCGGGCGGCGGCGGGATCAACGTGGCGCGGGTGGTGACGCATCTGGGCGGCATGGCGACCGCGGTGTTCCCCAATGGCGGACCGGCGGGCGCGACGATCGTCAAGCTGCTCAAGGATCAGGAGGTGCCGATCCTGCCCGTGTCGATCGCCGGCGCGGTGCGCGAGAGCTTCACCGTCGACGAGGGCCGGCCCGGCGACCAGTATCGCTTCGTGCTGCCCGGGCCTGAGCTCAGCGAAGACGAGCAGACGGCGCTGCTCGATGCGCTGTTCGGCGTGGCGGACGTGACCCATATCGTGGTGAGCGGCAGCCTGCCGCCGGGCTGCGACCCCGCCATCCTCAAGCGCATCGCGGAGCGCTGCCGCGCTGCGGGCGTGAAGCTGGCGATCGACACCTCGGGGCCGGCGCTGGCCGCTTGCGAGGGCGCGGGGGCCTGGCTGATCAAGCCGAGCCTGCGGGAGGTCGCCGACCTGCTCGGGCGCGAGATCGCGAGCGAGGCGGACGAGGCGGCGGCCGCGAGGGAACTGTGCGACCGCGGCTTTGCCGAATGGGTGGTGGTCTCGCTCGCCGAGCGCGGGGCGCTACTGGTCGGCAAGGACAAGGAATTGCGCGTGGCGGCGGTGCCGGTGGAGGCCAAGGGCACGGTGGGCGCCGGGGACTCGATGGTCGCCGCGATCACCCTCGCCGCATCGCGGGGCAAGGGGATCGAGGACGCGTTGCGCTATGGCATCGCCGCCGGCGCGGCGACGCTGATGACTCCCGCGACCGAGCTGGCGCGCAAGGAGGATGTCGAACGGCTTTACGCCGGAATGGCTTCCTGAACGCGCTCGGCCTCGGCCGCGTCCTGCTTGTAAAACAGGCCGTACATCGCCTCGAGCATCTGGCGCGCTTCTTCGCTGGCGAGCGTATAGAAGATCATCTGGCCGTCGCGGCGCGCGGCGACCATCCCTTCGCGGCGCAGGAGCGCGAGCTGCTGCGACACGGCGGTATCGCGCGCACCCGTGAGGCGTGCGAGCTCACCCACCGACTTCTCGCCATCGAGAAGGTGGCACAGCAGCAGAAAACGGCTTCGACCCGACAGCGCCTTCAGGAACGCGGAGGCGCGATCGACAACTGCGATCATTTCATTCTTCACGGGGCAGACAGCTAGGGTGCCGGGGCGCCGGTTGCAACCGCTATCGCGCGGGAAATGCAAAGGAATTTTATATAAAGTTGAAGATATTCATCTGTGGCGACTGAAGCAGGCGATCCCCATATCCAGCTCGTGTCCACCTTGTTTCCAACACTTTTCGAAGAACCCCTGCCCGCCGGCATCGAACAGGTGAAGAATATCGTTTCACCTATGGAAGAAGCGGAACTGATTCGGGCCATCGACATGGCGGGCCTCGAGCCGTTCCGATTTCAGCAATGGCTGGGCAAGCGGCTGACGCGCAGCTTCGGCTGGCTCTACGACTTCACCGATTCAAGCTTCGGCGAGACGGAGGCGCTTCCCGACTGGCTGTTGCCGCTGCGCGCGCGGGCGGCGGAATTCGCCGGGCTGGCGGCGGACGCGCTCGTCCAGGCGCTGGTGATCCGCTACGATCCGGGCGCCGGCATCGGCTGGCACCGCGACCGGCCGGTATTCGAGCATGTCGTCGGCGTGTCGCTGGGCGCGCCCGCGATGCTGCGGCTGCGCCGGCGGCGGGCCGACGGGAAGTTCGACCGGGCGGAGCTGCCGCTGGAACCGCGCGGGGCGTACCACCTCTCCGGCGAGGCGCGGCATGTGTGGGAGCACAGCATCGCGCCGATGGACGCGCCGCGGTGGTCGGTTACGTTCCGGAGCCTGGCCGAGGTCGCCACCTAGTTCCCCGGCGAAAGCCGGGGCCCAGGGTCACAAGCGAGACGGCAGAGAAACCCTGGGCTCCGGCTTTCGCCGGAGAACTATAGGGCGCTGAAGTCGATCGGCCCATCCTTGTCGAGCGTCTTGGACTGGTCGGCGAGCGGGTATTTCAGGCCGGTCGCGCAGTTGAACAGCACCGCCTTCTCCTCGGGCGAGACCAGCCCCTCGGCCAGCGCCTTGCGCCAGGCGGCTAGCGTCGCGCCACCTTCGGGGCAGAGCAGCAACCCGTCCTTGCGCGCGGCATCGTCGACCGCCCGGGCGATGCTCTCGTCGCTCACCGCCATCGCCACGCCGCCGCTTTCACGCACGGCATCGAGGATCAGGAAGTCGCCGACCGCCTGGGGCACGCGGATGCCCATCGCGATCGTGTGGGCGTCTTCCCAGCGCGTCGCGTGGCGCTCGCCAGCCTCGAAGGCGCGGACCATCGGCGCACAGCCCTCGGCCTGGACCGCGATCATCCGCGGACGCTTCGATCCGATCCAGCCCAGCGCCTCCATCTCGGCAAAGGCCTTCCACATGCCGATCAGCCCGGTGCCGCCGCCGGTGGGGTAGAAGATCACGTCGGGCAGCTGCCAGTCGAGTTGCTCGGCGAGTTCCAGGCCCATCGTCTTCTTGCCCTCGATCCGATAGGGCTCCTTGAGCGTCGACAGGTCGAACCAGCCGCGTTCCTTCGCGCCCTGCCCCACCAGCTTGCCGCAATCGTCGATCAGGCCGTTGACCCGGTAGACCCGCGCGCCCTGGGCGGCGATCTCGCGGACGTTCACCTCGGGCGTGTCCGCCGGGCAGAAGATCACCGACTCGATCCCGACGCGGCTGGCATAGGCCGCCGCGGCGGCGCCGGCATTGCCGTTGGTCGGCATCGCGATCGTCTTGACGCCCAGTTCCTTGGCCATGGCGATCGCCATGACCAGCCCGCGCGCCTTGAACGAGCCGGTGGGCAGCCGCCCCTCGTCCTTGACCCAGAGATGCTTCGCCCCGGCTTCGGCGGCGAGCTTGTCGAGCGGGATGATCGGCGTGGCGATCTCGCCCAGGCTGACGATGTTCTCCGTGCGGCGCACGGGCAGCAGCTCGCGATATTTCCACAGATCGGCCGGGCGCCGGGCGAGCTCGTCCCGGGGTAGCGCGGCCTTCACGGCTTCCAGATCGTAGCGCACCAGCAGCGGACGGCCGACGCGCGACAGGCCGTGAAGCTGGTCCGCCTCGTAGCGCTCTCCGGTCATCGAGCATTCGAGATGGGTGACGAAGGTCTGGCGGTCGGCGGTGATATTGGCGTCGTGGCGCAAGTTGCTACTCCGATCGGGCGAGCGATTCCTCTACCGGCGTATAGGCCGATCGTTTCCCGGGCACATCCGGAACATCGGTGGCGAAATAAACCATGCCCTTGCCCGCCGCCCGATCGATCCACAAGCCGGACTTGAGGCCATAGGCGTCGCCCGAATGGCCGAAGCGCCTGCGGCCGTCGCCGACCGGATCGTCGCGGCAGCCCGGCGCGCCGGTGGCGGTGAACATGACGGCGAGGCCATAGCCGCAGGTCGCCCCGCCCGTCGGCACCGCGACCGAGATGTCGCCGCCGATATCGCCGTTATGTCCGTCATAGGTCCAAAGCGGCGTCTCCAGCATGCGGACCGAGGACGGGCGGAGGATCCGCACCCCGTCGAGCCGGCCATCGTTGAGGAACATCCGGCCGACCCGGGCCAGCCCACGTGCGGAAATGCGCAGCCCGCCCTGGGGCGAGAAGATCGCGCCGTTCCGGCCGGGCCGCCAGGTCGAAAGGTCGCAGCTACCGTTGCCGGCGGGTGTGACAGCACAGGCGGGCGCGGCGCTGCGATTGTCGTCCTTGACCGGCTGGCCCTCGCGATACTGGACGATCGCACGCGCTGCGGTCTCCGGCTTGCAGCTGGCCCAATTGTAGCAAGCATCGAGCTGCATCGGCCTGAGGACGAGGCGGTCCATCAGCCGATCGAACCGCTCGCCGGTGGCACGCTCCATCACCGCGGCGATCACCGGGAAGTTGAAGTTGGTATAGACCCACCAGCTGCCGGGCGCGTGCGCCGAGTCCCATGCCTTTGGGTCCTGGAGCACCGCGCGCATGTCGGCATCGAGTGGCAGGACATAGTCCACCCCGTCGGTGAGGCTGGAGCGGTGCGAGAGCAGCAGGCGCAGGCTGATCGGCCTGTCCGGAAAGGCGGGATTGCGCAGCTTCCAGCCGAGCCAGCGCGAAACGTCCGTATCGAGATCGAGCCTGCCCTGCTCGACCAGCCGCAGCACGCCGATCGCGATGACCAGCTTCGAGATCGAGGCGATGCGCACCGGATCATCGGCGGTGACCGGCCTGGACGAAGCGACGTCGGCCAGCCCCTTCAGGCTGACCGACGTCTCTCCTCTCTTGTCGAATGTCACGCGGACCGCGGCGACCGGGTCCGCTGCCGCCGCGAGCAGGAGCGCGGCGGCGATCATGCCGGCTCCACCATGGGGGATGGAGCCGGCATGAGGATCATTTCAGGCTGATGCGGATGCCGGCGCGGAACTGGCGGCCGAGCATGTCCGAATAGGTGCTGTTCGCGGCAAGGCCTGTCTCCGGCAGCAACAGCGGCCAGCGGTTGAACAGGTTGGTGACGTTGACGAAGAACTGCGCCTTGTTGCCGCCGAACGGCACGGTCTGGGTCAGGTTGAGATCGACGTAGAACAGGCCCGAGACCTGGTTGTTGTCATAGGTCTGATAGACCGAGGTCGTGCTCGTCGTCGGGCAGCTGGTGGTGCACTCGATGCCGGTCGCCGAATATTTGCCCGCGCTGACGCCGCGGCCGGTGACGGTGGCCGAGAAGGTCTCGCTCTCATAGGTAGCGCTGCCGCGGAAGATCCAGGTCGGGGTGCTGGCCTGGCCACCATTGGTGCCGACGGTGTTCACCGCAACCTGCCCCGCGATGCCGGTATCCGACAGATTCTCGATATAGCGCGTCGCGACGCCCTTGAGGGTGAAGGTGCTCGCTCCGCCCAGCGGGATCCGATAGGCCGCATCGAAGTCGATGCCACGCACCAGCTTGCGCACGAAGTTGAACGGCTGGCTGCGGATCAGCTTGTAGGGCGCCGCCGGCGTCGAACGGACCGGATCATCGCTGATCGCGGCGCAATATTCGGCAATACCCTCGGCGCAGCGGTTCATGATCTCCTGGGCGCTGATCGAGTCGATCGCGCCTTCGAGATCGATGCGGAAATAGTCCGCCGACGCGGTGAAGCCCGGCAGGAAGCGCGGCGAGACGACAGCGCCGATATTCCACGAATTGGCGATTTCCGGACGCAGGTTGGGATTGCCGGTGACCAGACCCGAATAGCCGAAGGTCTGCGGGCCATTCGCCGGATTGGTCGACGAATAGAGCGGGTTGCGCACCGAGTCGCTGTTCGCGGTACCGGCCTGGTAGAGCTCGTTGAGGTTGGGCGCCCGGATGTCACGCGAACGCGTCACGCGGAAGCGGATATCCGGAATCGGCGCCCAGGTCGCACCCAGCTTCCAGGTGGTGACATAGCCGGCGTTCGAATAGTCCGTGGCGCGGACCGCGCCGTTGAATTCCAGGCCGAGCCCGAGCGGGACCACGGTCTCGAGATAGGCTTCCTTCACGCTATATTCGCCGGTGAAGGGCAGATAGTTGCCCACCGACCAGGCGTTGGTCGTGCCCGTGGTGGTGATGACCGGCTGGTACTCCTTCGGCACGGTGCCGCGAATCTTCTCCTTGCGGACTTCGCCGCCGATCGAGACGCTGACGTCCCCGGCCCAGGTGGCGAAGGGCGTCAGTGCCCAGTTGGTGCCGGCGACATACTGCTCCAGCACCTGATCGCGATACGGGTTGCCGAGCACATAGTTGATCGCCGCCTGGTCCGCGACGCCGACGCCGAGGCGGTTCAGCGGCACGCAGTTCGGATCGTCATTGGTGGTGCTGGCGTCGACGTTGATCAGGCACTGGATCGAGCCGACCGTATAGCCGCGGGCATTGCCTGCCGGCGCGAACGCCCCCGCAGTGGCATTGGCCATGCGGGTATTGTGCATGATGTTGCGCAGCTGCTCGCGCACATCGGAGCGGCCATATTGGGCATAGACTTCCCAGTGCGCCGCCTTGCCGAACGCGTCGAAATCGCCATTGGCGCCGACGACATAGCGCTGCACCTTGCGCTCGTTGTCGATCGCGCGGAACGGCAGGTCGGCGGCGGTCGTCGCCACCGTGACGCTGGTGACGCCCGCGAGACGCGACGCGCCGAGTGCCTGTAGCGCGAAGGCGTTGCAGGTCACCGGCACCGGCACGGTCGTGCAGCCGGTGGTGTTGTAGGTGATGCCGGTCGACAGGTTCGGGCCCGCGTTGAAGAAGACCTTCTGCTTGTTGTACGAACCCTCGGCGAACAGCTCGATGCCGTCGGCTACTTCGTAGCTCAGCCGGCCGAACACGCCCCAGCGATCGTCCTTCGGCATCAGGCCGATGCGCGTGCCGGAATCATTGACCTGCCACGATCCGTTCTGCGTGACGCTCGGCGCCGAGGAACCGGGCGCGCGGGTGAAAGCCGGGAAGGTGAAGGTGCCATAGTCGAAGGTGTTCACCGCGCCGCCCTGGCCGAAATAGAGGCCACGCAGCGCGTTGACGGTGGTACCGGCCGAGGCGGTGATCAGGCCGCCCGGCGTCGAGTTGGATGCGCCGACGTTGCGGAGCGTGGTGAAGTAGCGGTTGTTGGTGGTGCCCGGCGTCGTCGCGGTGCTGCCCACCCAGGCCGGGTTCTCGGCCCGGACATAGCCTGTGTGGTTCCATTCACGCTCGTTGCCGACTTCAAAGATGCCGTCCTGGTGATCGATGTTCGCGCTGAGCAGGACATGGCCGCGGCCCCCGGCGAACGACTTGCCGCCCGCGATGCTGGCCGAATAGTTTCCGCCGTCGCCATAGGTGGTGATGCCGGTATCGGCCTCGATCTTCAGGCCTTCCAGCTTCTTGTTGAGGATGAAGTTGACCACGCCCGAGACGGCGTCCGAACCATAGGCCGACGAGGCACCGCCGGTGACGACTTCGACGCGATCGACCAGTGCCTGCGGGATCGTGTTGATGTCGACCCAGCCATAGATGGTAGAGCCGACCGAGCGGCGGCCATCGAGCAGGACCAGCACGCGGCCTTCGCCGAGGTTGCGCATGTTGAGCGCGTTGATGCCGGCCGAGCCGTTCGAGAGGTTGAGGCGCGAGTTTGCCGGCTTGGTCGAGCCGGCGAGCTGCGGCAGCTGGTTGACGAAGTCGGCGATGTTGTTCGTCGGCGACGTGTTCTGGATGTCCTGCTGGGTCAGGACGGTGAGCGGCGTCGGGTTCTGGAACCCGTCGCGGCGAATGCGCGAGCCGGTGACGAGAATTTCGCCTTCCTCGGCCGGTGCCGCCTGTGCCGGCGCTTCCTGCGTCGCCGGAGCGGTGGTCTGTGCCCAGGCCGGCATTGCGAGCGCGATCGCCGCAAAAGCCGAACTGCTGGCCAGAACCTTCTTGAACGCCCTTGCTTCGATCATGTCTCGAACCCCCTGAAGTCCGCAATATCCTGTGCGGTGAGAGGGCATTAGGTACCAATAATGTTGCGTCGCGCCATAGTTTCTCTTCCCCGCGCCATAACCCCACGGCATCAAATGTGACGAATACGCGTCAAAGCGTGACACGGCTGCAACACAAGCCTGCCAGCATCGCCATTGACTGCGCGCCCGACCCGTCCGAGCCTTAGGCGAACAGGACGAGGAAGGCCCTTCATGACCCGTTTTCACCCCGTGACGCTGCGTGACTGAAGCCCCGAGTCCCGCCACGCCGGCGATCCGCCCGGGCTTTGGAAGGCTCGCGCTGTACCTGCTGCTCGGCTTCGCTGCGGGCCTGCCCTTCTACATGTTCAACGCGGTGCTGCTGCTGCGGCTGGCCAAGCACGGCGTGGACATCGTGACGGTGGGCTTCTTCGCCTGGGTGGCGCTGCTGCCGACCTTCAAATTCGCCTGGGCGCCCCTGCTCGACAAGTATGACGTGCCCGGCTTCGGGCGCTTCTGGGGCAAGCGCCGCGGCTGGATCATGCTCTCCCAGCTCGGCATCTTCCTCTCCACTGTGGCGATGGCGTTCACCTCGTCCGACGCCAATCTCCAGGTGACCGCGCTGTTCGCGGTGCTGCTCGCCTTCTGGACCACCACGCTGGAGGTCGCCGCCGACGCCTGGCGCATCGAGCTGGCGCCGACCGCCGAGCAGCAGGGCCCGATGGTGGCGGCGAACCTGTGGGGCTATCGCAGCGCGATGGTCGCCGCGGGCAGCGGGGCGATCTACATCGCCGCGAAGAGCGACTGGACCACCGCCTATCTGGTGATCGCGGCGGCTGCCTTCCTCCCCTTCCCGATCCTAGCCTGCATGCGCCCCGATGCCGGGCATGGCGGCGGCCGGGCGACTGCGCTCGTCACCGGCATCCTGGCGAGCGCGGTGGTGCTCGCCGGCAGCCTGGTGATCACGGCGGTGGTCGGCTGGACACTGCTCACCGCGATGGGATCGGTCGGGCTCGATAATCCCGACATCGTCAAATATTGGGTGTTCGCGGTGGCGCTGCTGCCGTTCGTCGCGCTCGGCGCGGCGGTGCCGTGGATCAGGCGGCTGCCGGCCAACCATCGGCTGCTCACCAGCTCAGGGTTGGCGCCCTATCTCAACGTCGCCTGGCGCTATGGGCTGGTGGTGATCCCGATCCTGCTGTTCGTCTCGGTCTATCGGATGGGCGACGTGATGGCGCTCACCCTGTCCCACCCGTTGTTCAACGCGCTGGGCTATAGCCTGGAGGCAATCGCCGTCGCCGATGGCGCGGTGGCTTTGCTCTCCTCGATGCTCGGCGTGGCGCTGGGCGGCTGGCTGGCGGCCAAGGCGCCGATGGGCTGGGCGCTGGTGATCGGCGCGGTGATGTCGGCCTTCTCCAACTGGATCTTCGCCTGGCTCGCCTATCAGGCGCCGGGGGGGCCGGTATGGTTCTCGCTGCTCGGCGTGCAGGTGACCGCGGGCGATTTCGACCTGTATCTCGCCATGGCGCTGGATCAGTTCGGGCATGGATTCGAAGGCGCGGTGTTCGTGGTCTATTTGTCGATGCTGGTGAACCCGCGTTTCCCGGGTACGCAATATGCGCTGCTCTCGGGGCTCGCCTTCCTGATCCCAAGGCTGCTCGCCGGGCTTTCGGGCGTGTTCCAGAAGGCGATCGGCTATGACGGCTTCTTCATCATGGCCGGCACGATGAGCGTCGCGGCGCTGATCTTCGTGCCGTTCATCGTGCGGGCGAAGGCCCGGCCGGACGAGGTGACCGCGTGATCGAGGCAGCTTTCGCACCCGCAGCCGAGGCCGTCGCCTCGGGCCGGATCCCCGGCGCGACGCTGGGCGTGGTGGCGGCGGACGGGCGGCGCTGGGTGACGCATACCGGCATGGCGGCGCTGGTGCCAGAGCCCGAGCCGCTGACGCTGGATCACTGGTTCGACCTCGCCTCGGTTTCCAAGGTCGTGGCGACCACGACGATGATCCTGCGGCTTGCCGAGGAGGGCCGGATCGACCTCGACGCGCCGCTGACGACGGCGATCCCGGACCTGCGCCAGTATGACGTGGCCGGCGCCTATGAGCGCACGCTCACGTTCAGGGATTGCCTGGCGCACCGCACGCTCTTCCCCGCGGTCGAGCCGATCTATACCTATGGCGACGATCCGGATCGCCTCCGGGCTTTCGTGCTCCAGCGCGAGTGGAAGCATATTCCGGAGCCGGTCTATTCGGACATCAACTTCCTGCTGCTCGGCATCGCGATCGAGCGGGTGACCGGCAAGCCGCTGGGGGAGTGGCCGCTCGGCCCGGGCCTCAGCTACGGCCCGCCGCCCGGCCCCGCGGTCGCCACCGAGCGCTGCATGTGGCAGAACCGCGTGCTCAAGGGCGAGGTGCATGACGAGAATTGCCGGGCGATGGGCGGGCAGACTGGCCATGCCGGGCTGTTCGGCACCGTCGCCGGGGTGCTCGACTTCGCCCAGGGCGTGCTGTCCGGCAGCTTCTCGGAGGCCATGCTGAAGGCGATCCGCACCCCGCAATACAGCCACCGCACCTGCGGCTGGGAGCGCAAGTTCGCCGGCTGGTCGGGCGGCCAGGCCTGCTCGGACGAGACGATCGGCCACACGGGCTTCACCGGCACCGGCCTGTGGATCGACTTCGAGCGTGGGCTCGCCTGGACCCTGCTCACCAACCGCGTCCACCCGACCCGCCATTTCGACAGCGGCATCTTCGTGCTGCGCCCCGCGACGGGGGATGCCGTCATCACTGCCTGGGAGGCCTAAATGATCTCGCTACTCGCCCTCGCCATCGCCCTGTCCGGGCCCGATAGCGACACCCCCTCCCCGGCCGACCGGCTGGCGCACCAGCAGATGCTGGTGCTCGACACGCACCTGGACACCCCCGAACTGTTCGAGCATCCCGGCTGGAAGTTCGACGAGTGGCACGACCGCGACTTCGATAAGAGCCAGATCGACCTGCCGCGCATGGAGCAAGGCGGGCTCGATGGCGGGTTCTTCGTGATCTACACCGGCCAGGGCCCGCTGACGCCGGAAGGCTATGCCAAGGCGCGCGACGCCGCGCTGACCCGCGAGATGTGGATCCAGCGCGTGGTGGCGGCGAACAGCGACAAGATGGAACTCGCGACCACACCCGAGGACGCGTACCGGATCGCCAAGGCGGGCAAGCGCGTCGTCTTCCAGTCGATCGAGAACAGCTATCCGCTGGGCACCGACCTGACCCTGCTCAAATGGTATCACGACCAGGGCGTGCGGCTCGCCGGGCCGATCCATTTCCGCAACAACCAGTTCGGCGACAGCGCCACCGACAAGGTGAAGCAGTGGAACGGCCTGAGCCCGCTCGGCAAGCAATGGGTCGCCGAGATGAACCGGCTGGGCATGGTGATCGACGTCAGCCACTCGTCGGACGATGTGTTCGACCAGGCGCTGGCACTGTCCAAGGTGCCGATCATCGCCTCCCACTCCGGGCCCAGGGCGATCTTCAACCACCCGCGCAACCTGGACGACGAGCGCATGCGCAAGCTCGCCAAGGCGGGCGGCGTGCTGCAGGTGAACAGCGTCTACCTGGTCGAGGGCGACCATGACGATGCGCGGAACAAGATCTCCGACCGGCAGGACAATTGGCACGCGCTCTCGGATGCCGAGCAGAAGAAGCTGATCGCCGACAAGGCCAAGGCGGACGCGACCAATCCCTATCAGGGCGCGGACTTCGAGCTGTTCATGAAGAGCCTGCTCCACTGCATCGCGGTGATGGGCGTCGACCATGTCGGCATCGGCGCCGACTGGGACGGCGGCGGCGGCGTGCGCGGGATGGAAGACATCACCGCCCTGCCCAAGATCACCGCGCGGCTGCGGCGCGAGGGGTTCTCGGATGCGGACATCGAGAAGATCTGGAGCGGCAACGTGCTGCGCGTGCTGAAGCAGGCGGAGGACTGGGCGGCGAAGGGGAGGTGACGCAATCAACCCTCTCCCGCTTTCGCGGGAGAGGGTGGTCGAGCTTTAGCGAGGCCGGGTGAGGGTGTGTGCGGGCCGCGAGCGATGTGCCTGCCTCCCGCACACACCCTCACCCTGGCTCGCGTTGCGAGCCGTCCCTCTCCCGCGAAAGCGGCAGAGGGAGTGAAGACCTAGTTCCCCGCCGCCACCAAGTTCAGCGCATCGTCCATGTACTTCGTCCCGCTCGCGTCGCGTGGCACGTCATTGGCGTAGAAGGCGAAGGTGTAGGTCCGGCCGCTCGCGCCGGTGAAATAGCCGGCCAGCGCATTGGTGGCGTTGAGCGTGCCGGTCTTGGCGAAGACCCTGCCCTCCAGCGGCGTGCCCTTGAAGCGATTGCGCAGCGTGCCGTCGACGCCGCCGATCGGCAGGGTCTCGCGATATTGCGCGCCCCAGGGCTGGGCGGCGATCCAGCGCAGCAGCTTCACCGTGCCGCGCGGCGCGACGCGGTTGTAGCTCGACATGCCCGAGCCGTCCGAAAAGTCCCAGGCAGTGCGCGGCACGCCGGCGGTCTCCAGCATCTTCTCGACCTGCGCGACACCGTCCGCGATCGAGCCGCTGCCCTGCAGCGACGCAACGCGGCGCAGGGTCAGCTCGGCATGGAGGTTCTGGCTGACCTTGTTGACGTGCTTGAGATCATCGGCGAGCGGCGGCGGAGTCAGGCCGGCAAGGACCGGCTCGCCCGGCGCGGCCTGGACCACGGGCAGGCTCTTCTTGGCGCGATAATCGGGATCGTCCTGCGGCGTGAGCGCGCGGTGGCGGACCTGAACCTGGCCCTTCACCTTCACCCCGCGCGCCTCGAGCAGCACCTTCAGCCGCCAGGCGGCATAATCGGCGGGATCGTCGATGCCGAGCTGCCAGCTCTTCGGCTTGGCATCGGCGCCGACCGTGCCGGTGATGCGGAGCTGCTTGCCGTTGGGATCGCGGTCCCAGCCCAGCTCGGTCTCGGCGCCGGGCACGGTCCGGGCCTGGTTGTCGATCGTGAAATAGGGCCAGAGATCGACCTTGGCGGGTTCGCCTGCCTTGGCCGGGGTGATGGTGAGCTTGAGCTCATTGTCGTCCAGGGTGAGCGCCGAGGCGCCGGTGCCCGAAGAGCTGGGGATGTTGTTCCAGCTCATGCCGGGACCCCAGCGCTGATCGGGGAAGAGCGTGTCGTCGCCGATGACGTTGCGGACACGCTTCGTCTTCGCGGCAATCGCATCGGCGAGCGTGGCGAGGCAATCGACGGTGCAGTCGTCGGCGCTCGACAGGCGCGCGTCGCCCCGGCCCCGCAACACCACGTCCTCGCCCCGCAGCGCCACGGTGGCGCCGCCGATGGTGTCGGGCTGGTTGATGCCGGGCAGGTTCGCGAAGGCGGCGGCGGTGGTGTAGATCTTGGTGTTCGAAGCCGGGATGAAGCGCCCGTCGGGGTTGATCGCGACGATCTCCTTCCCCGTATCGTCGACCACCACCAGCCCGAAGCGCGTGCCGGTGGGCGCCTCGGCGAGCTTGGCGGCGACGCGCTGCTCCAGCGTCTGCTGGGCGAGCGCCGGCGTGGCGAGGACAAGGGCGATGCCGAGGGCGATGTGCTTCATGCCGCAAGCGTAACTCTCGCCGGACGCAGTGCAAACCCGCGATCATTCAGAGGAGTCGCCCGGGCATAACCGCCGCGCATGCCAGCATTGTTTGGGCAACATAGGCCCGGCACGCTGGCGTAATGAAGATGATGCGGACCACCCTCACCCTATGCTGCACCATGACGCTGGCCCTGGCCGCGCCGGCGCTGGCCCAGACCGACGACCTGGCGGCAGCGCTCGCCTTGCCCACTGCCAGCCAGATGGCGGGGGCACGCGACGTGCCGCGCTTCGCCTGGGTCGAGAACCGCGCCGGCGCGCGCAACCTCTGGGTGGCCGATGCGGGGCAAAAGGCCCGGCAGCTGACGCGCTATGCCGAGGATGACGGCATGATGCTCTACGATCTGGCGCTGAGCCCGGACGGGCGGCGCATCGCCTTCGTGCGCGGCGGGGATGACGAGTTCCCCGACGGCAAGATTCCCAATACCGCCTCGGCAATCTCGACGCCGGGGCAGCAGGTGTTCGTCGTTGAAGAGGGCGGAGATCCCACGCCCATCGGAGACGGACACCTGCCCATCTTCTCGCCCGACGGGCAGCGCATTGCCTTCACCCGGCGCGGCGAGCTGTGGCTGTGGCAGGGCGGCAAGGCGGCGCGGATCGCGACGGTGCCCGGCGAGGTGACCGACCTGAAATGGACGCCCGACGGCCGCAAGCTGCTGTTCGTCGATAATCGCAACGACCATGCGTTCGTCGCGCTGCTCGATGTCGATGGCGGCAGGCTGACCTATATGGAACCGGCGCTCGGCTATTCGGTCGAGCCGGCGCTGTCGCCCGACGGCACACAGGTCGCCTATATCCAGTATCTCGATCCGCCATCCGGCGCGGCGCGCGACGGCGGCCCCTATTGGTCGCTGCGGGTGGCCGATGCGGCGACGGGCAAGGCGCGCACGCTCTGGACCGCGCCGCAGGGCATGGGCGGGCGCTATTACGGCACGCGCCAGCACAATCTCTGGTGGAGCAAGGCTGGCCAGCTGCTCTTCCCCTGGGAGCGGACCGGCTTCCTCCATGTCTATGCGATCGATGCGGCCAGGGGTGGCGAGCCGCGCGAGCTGACCCCGGGCGGGTTCGAGGTCGAGACCTTCATTCTCGGCGCCGATGACGTGGTGACCTTCGCCGCCAATGCCGACGAGGCCGACCGGCGGCATTTCTGGCAGGTGCCGGCGGCTGGCGGCGCGGCGAAGCGGATCACCAATGGCAAGGGCAGCGAGAGCCTGCCGCTGTTCGCGGGCGGACAGCTCGCCGGCATCGGCGCGGATGCCAGCCACCCGGCGCATCCGGTGCTGGCCAAGGCACTGGCGCCGCTGGGCGAGGTGGCAGAGCTGAAGGGCGCGATCGAGCCCGAGGCGGTCACCTATGCCGCCGCGGACGGGGTGACCGTCCATGGCCAGCTGTTCCGGGGCAAGGGCAAGGGGCCGCGCCCGGCGCTGATCTTCGTCCATGGCGGGCCGCGCCGGCAGATGGTGCTCGGCTTCCACCACAGCCAATATTATTCGAACGCCTATGTGATGAACCAAGCGCTGGCGGCGAAGGGCTATACGGTGCTCTCGGTCAACTACCGCAGCGGCACCGGCTATGGGCAGGCCTTCCGCGACGCTCCGGAGATCGCCCGCGACGGCGCCAGCGAGTATCGCGACGTGCTCGCCGGCGGGCGCTGGCTGGCGGCGCAGAAGGACGTGGCGCCCGAGAAGATCGGCATCTGGGGCGGCAGCTGGGGCGGATATCTGACCGCGCTGGCGCTGGCGCGGAACAGCGACCTGTTCAAGGCGGGCGCGGACTTCCACGGCGTCCACAGCCTGCTCCGCAATGTCGACAACGGCACCGCGCCCGAGCGGCAAGCTGCGGTGCGGCAGAAGCAGTGGGAAAGCTCGCCGATGGGATCGATCGAGACATGGCGCTCGCCGGTGCTGCTCGTGCACGGCGACGACGACCGCAATGTCGACTTCGCCCAGTCTCTGCTGCTCGCCCGCGAGCTGGCGGCGCGGCGCATCCCGCATGAGGAGCTGGTCTTCCCCAATGAGCGCCACGAATTCTTCCGCTATGCCGACTGGCTCACCGCCTATCGCCGCACCATCTCCTTCTTCGACGGACATCTGAAATGAGGTGGCTGATGGCAGTGGCGGCTATGGCCGGAGCGGGCAGTGCGGAGGCGCAGGAGCGCGCGACGCTGATCCACGGGGCGCGGGTGTTCGACGGCACTGGCAAGCCGGCGAAGATCGCCGACGTGCTGATCGAAGACGGCAAGGTCGCGCGGGTCGGCAGGAAGCTGCGCGTGCCCGAGGGCACCGAGGTGATCGACGCGACCGGGATGACGCTGATCCCCGGACTGCACGACCTCCACATCCATACGCGGCGCGAGGCGTTCACCGACGCGGCGTCGCTGCATCGCTTCTACCTGCCCTATCTGCGGGCGGGCGTGACCAGCGTGAACGAATTCTCGGTCTCGGGTGCGATGATGGCCGGGATCCGGGCGCTGCAGGCGGATACGCCGCGCCTCACTCTGGCAGTGCGGCTCGGCGTGCCCGACGGACATGGCACCGAGAGCCAGTTCACCAACTCGATCACCATCCAGGTCACCACCCCGGCCGAGGCGCATGCGGCGATGGCCGGGGCGCTGGTCTACAGGCCCGACATGGTGAAGGTGTTCAACGACGGCTGGCGCTATGGCGACCCGGACCGTCCCGACCGGCCGAGCATGGACGAGCCGACCCTCGCCGCGATCGTCGCGGATGCGCACAAGGCGGGCATCAAGGTGCTGACGCATACGGTGACGCTGGAGGGCGCCAAGATCGCGGCGCGGGCGGGCGTAGACTCGGTTGCGCACGGCGTGGGCGACGCGCTGGTCGATGACGAGCTGATCCGCCTGATGAAGAAGCACCACATGGCCTATGTCGCGACGCTGGCGACCTATGAGCCGCTCGAGGCGCGGGTGCTGGCGCCCGAGGAGCTGGCGCTGCTCACCCCCGAGCAGCAGGCGCGCGAGACGGCGCGACAGGCCAAGGGTGAGGCGATCGCGCCCTATGACAGCAGGCGCTGGTCGATCATGCGCGACAATATCCGCCGGCTGAAGGCGGCCAGGATCCGCATCGGCGTGGGCACCGACACCGGCATCGAGGGCGTCTATCCGGGCTTCGGCGCGCTGCGCGAGATGCGCATCCTGACCGAGCTGGGCTTCACGCCTGCCGAGGCGATCGAGGCAGGGACGAAGGTGAGCGCGGGCATCATGGGACGGAAGGACGAAGGCGTGATCCGCAAGGGCGCCCGGGCCGACTTGGTGCTGACCGGCGGCGCGCCGGACGTGACGTTCCGGGACCTGTACGCGGTGAAGCGGGTGTGGGTGGCGGGGCGCGAGGTTTCGCTGGACTAAACCCCTTCTCCCATTGGGAGAAGGGAGGGGCCCGTCGCCGAAGGCGGTGGGAGGGAGGAGGGCAGTCGCACCTCTACGTCGAGAGGCTGCCCTCACCCAACCCTCTCCCAAAGGGAGAGGGCTTTCTAGGCCATATCCGGCGCCTTGTAGACTTCCTCGTCCAGCTCGCCTTCCCAGCGCGCCACCAGCGTGGCCACCGTCAGGTTCGCGCTCGCGCTCGGCACCGTGCGGGTCATGTCGAGCAGCCGGTCGAACGGCAGCACGAAGCCGACCACCAAAGCCGTCTGCTCGGGCGAGACGCCGACCGCGCTCAGCACGGCAGCCAGCATGAACAGCGAGGCCGAGGGCACCGGCGCCGTCCCGAAGGCGGCGAGCGCGCCGGTCAGCAGCACCGTGGCGTAGACGGTCGGGGTCAGGTGCACGCCGAAGGCCTGGAGGGCGAACATCGAAAGCAGCCCGACATACATCGCGGTGCCGTCCTTGCCGATGCTCGCGCCGAGCGGCAGCACGGTGGAGAAGACCGGGCGGCCGATGCCGAGATTCTGCTCGGAGACGCGCATCGCCACCGGCAGGGTCGCGCCGCTCGAAGCGGTCGAGAAGGCCACCGCCAGCGCGTCGACGATGCCGCGGAAGAAGGGCAGCAGCGGCAGGCGCGCGACGAAGCGCAGGAGCAGGCTGTGCACCACCAGCATCTGGAGCAGCGAGCCGAGCACCACCGCCAGCGCCAGCCAGCCGACATGGACGAACACCGCCGCGCCGTTCGCCGCCACGGCGTTGGCGATCAGCGCGAACACGCCGAACGGCGTCGCTTCCATCACCAGCCCGACGACCCGCAGAAGGACTGCCGAGGTCGACTGGAGCAGATTGGCGAAGGGCTTGCCCGCCTCCCCCGCCACCACCGTGCCGCAGCCGATCAGGATCGAGGTGAAGATCAGCGCGAGCATGTCGCCCTTGGCCAGCGCGTCGAAGATGTTGGTGGGGATGATGTTGATCAACTGCTCATAGGGCGCGACCGGCTTGCCCAGCACATGCGCCTCGGCCGTGCCCAGCGGCGCGCCGATGCCGGGCTGGACGATCGCGGCGACCAGCATGCCGATCGAGACGGCGATGAAGGTGGTCAGCGCGAACATGCCGACGGTCCGCCCGCCCAGGCTGCCGAGCCGCTTGGGATCGGCGAGCGTGGTGATGCCCGAGGCGATCGTCACCAGCACGATCGGCGCCACCAGCATGCGGATCGCCCGGACGAACAGATCGCCGATGAACTGGACGTACGGCGTCGCCTGGGGCGCCACCAGCGCGAAGACCACGCCGAGTGCGAGGAAGGCGAGGACGCGCTTCCATAGCGCGATGCCGAACCAAGTTTTCATGCTACCCACCCCTCCACCGTGCTCCTGCGGAAGCAGGAGCCCAGAGCCCAAAACGATCCGCCCGTTGCCCTGGGCTCCTGCTTTCGCAGGAGCACGAACAGGCTCTTGTCTGTTAGCCGCACGTACCCGGCGTCGGCTTATGCGCCAGCGCGCGGCCGGCGGCCTTGCCGGTCATCGCGCCCTTGTCGACCGCGACGACACCGTTGACCACCACCGTCCGCACGCCCGCTGCCAGCTGCGCCGGATCCTCGTAAGTGGCGCGCGAGGCATAGGTCCTGGGATCGAACACCACGACATCGGCGAAGGCGCCGCTGCGCAGATGCCCGCGCCCCGTCAGCCCGAAGGTGTCGGCGGTCAGCGAGGAGCTGCGCTCGATGAACTGGCGCAGCGTGATCACATGATCGGCCTTGACGTACTTGTCGTACTTGCGCGCGAAGCTGCCATAGACGCGCGGATGGCCGCCCGAGGCGTCCGACCCGGTCATCACCCAGGGCTGCTTCATGAAGGCGGCGATGTCTGCCTCGCTCTGGTTGAACGAGACGGTGCCGGGATCGCCGATGCGGATCACCGCGATCGCCGCATCGACCGGCGCCAGGTTCATCTCCTTGGCCACCGCATCGAGATAGCGGTTCTTGTACTTGCCCTCGACGATCAGCAGCTTGTCCGCCCCACCGCGCTTGCGCAGGTTCTCGACCATGCCGTCATGCATCTTCTGGGTCAGCGACGGATCGTCGAAGCGCTTGAGCAGCGCCGGACGGCCGCCATCCTGGGCCCAGAGCGGCACAAGCGAGGCGACCAGGCTCGTGCCCGATGCCGACCAGGGGTACTGGTTCGCCGTCACCTTCTCGCCGCGGGCGCGCGCGGCCTCGACCATCGCGATGATCTTCGGCGCCTGGCCCTGCACGTCTACGCCGAGCGCCTTGATATGGCTGATATGCGCGGGCAGCCCGCCCTCGCGGCCGATGCGGATCGCCTCGTCGATCGCGGCGACCAGGCCGACGGTGTAGCTGCTCTCGTCGCGGATATGGCTGTCATAGCTGCCGCCGCGCTTGCCCGCTTCCCTGGCCAGCGCGATCACTTCCTCGGTCTTGGCGAAGCTCTGCGGCGCATAGAACAGGCCGGTCGAGAGGCCGAGCGCGCCGTGGCACATCGCATCGGCGACCAGCCCCTTCATCCTCGCCAGCTCTTCCGGCGTCGGCGCGCGATTGTCCTCGCCCACCACCTTCTCGCGGATCGCGCCGAAGCCGACCCAGCTCGCATAGTTGATGCCCACCGGCTTCGCCTTCGCGCTGCCCAGCACCTTGGCGACATCGGGATCGCCGCCGCCGTCATTGCCGATGAACGCGGTGGTGACGCCCTGCATGAGGAAGGCGGGAATCAGCCGCCTGGCCTGGTCGTCCGAGGCGAGATCCTCGCCCATATGCGTGTGCGGATCGATGAAGCCGGGGGCGACGATCATGCCCTTGGCATCGATCACCCGCGCGGCAAGCACGTTCGCATGCTTGCTCACCGAGAGGATATGGTCGCCGCTGATCGCGACATCGCCGATGAACGGCGCGTCCGAGCCGGTGTAGATCGTGCCGCCGCGGATCAGCAGATCGACCTTCTGCGGCGGGGCCGGCGCGGCGGCGCCCAGCGAGATGGCGGCGATCCCCAGCAGCAGCGCGGTCTTCATCATGTTCCCCAAAATCCCGGAAGTGGCGGATAGAGCGTGCCGTCGCGATCCTCGACTCCGCCCGGGCGATCCTTGGCGAGCCAGATGGGACCGTCAAGATCGACGAAATCGGACATGCGGGCGATGTGCAGCGCGGCGGCGATCGACAGCGACGAGCTGACCATGCAGCCGGTCATCAGCCCGAGCCCGCGTTCCCGCGCGGCCTGGGCGAGCTTCAGGCCTTCGGTGAGGCCGCCGGACTTGTCGAGCTTGACGTTCACCACCTGATAGCGGCCCGCGATCACGTCCAGCTCTGCGCTGGTGTGGATCGATTCATCCGCGGCGATCGGCACCAGCGGGCGGAACGTCTCGAGGCAGGCGTCGATCCCAGCGGCGACCGGCTGCTCGAGCAGGTCGACCTTCAGCTCGGCCAGCACCGGCTGCATCGCCTCGACCAGAGTGGCGTCCCAGCTTTCGTTCGGATCGACGATCAGCCTGGCATCCGGCGCGCCGGTGCGGACCGCGCGGATCTGGGCGTCGGGCAGCCGCGCGTCGACCTTCACCTTGAGCAACGGCACATGGGCAAGGCGGCGCGCAGCGCAGCCCATCATCATCGGCGTGTCGATCACGATGGTCAGCGCGCTGGCGATCGGACCCGGCTCGGGCGCCCCGATCAGTGCAGCCACGCTGGTGCCCGCCTGGCGCGCCTCCAGGTCCCAGAGCGCGCAATCCATGGCGTTGCGGGCGGCACCGGCCGGCAGCAGCGCCAGCAATTCCTCGCGCCCCGCCCCCGCCTCGATCGCCGGGCGGATGCCTTCGATCGCAGCGAGCGCGCTCTCCACGCTCTCGCCATAACGGGCATAGGGCACGCCCTCGCCCCAGCCTTCGACATCCCCCGCATGGATCGTGACCGTGACCACATCGGCCTCGGTCTTCACCCCGCGCGAGATGCGGAAGGGCTTGGTCAGCGCGAAGCGGTCGTGGCGGACCGAGAGGGTTCGCTGCATAGCAATTCGTCGATGATCGCCTCGACCCCGAAGGCGATCGGATCGGTGCAGGGAAGGCCGAGCTCGGCCTCGATCTGGCGGCACAGCGCCAGGGCCTCGTCCTTCTCCATCCGGGAGGTGTTGAGGCAGACGCCGACGGCGCGGACGTTCGGGCTGGTCAGGCGCGCGGTCTGGAGATTGGCCTCCAGGCATTCCTTCAGCCCCGGCAGCGCCCGGCCCGGAAGGCCGCGCATATGGCTGCGGCTCGGATCATGGCACAGCACCAGCGCCTCGGGCTGGGCGCCGTGGAGCAGGCCGGTGGAGACGCCGGCGAAGCTCGGGTGGAACAGCGAGCCCTGGCCTTCGATCACGTCCCAGCCGCCGTCGGTGCGCTCGGGCGCCAGCGCCTCGATCCCGCCCGAGATGAAATCGGCGACGACCGCGTCGATCGGCACGCCCGATCCGGCGATCAGGATGCCGGTCTGGCCCGTCGCACGGAAATCGGCCTTCTCGCCACGCGCCTTCAGCGCATCGGTGAGCGCGATGGTGGTGTACATCTTGCCGACCGAGCAATCGGTGCCGACCGTGAGGATACGGCGGCCGGCGCGGGCATAGCCATTGCCGACCTTCATGTCCGCCGGCGGATCGCGCACGTCGAACAGCTGCAGGTTCTTCTCCCTGGCGAGCGCGGCCAACTCGGGCACGTCGCGCAGCCGCTGGTGCAGCCCTGCGGCGATGTTCATCCCCGCGTTGAGCGCAGCCATCGCATCGCGGACCAGGTCGCCGCCCATGACGCCGCCCGAATTGGCGATGCCGAGCACGAGCGTCTTCGCCCCCGCCGCCGCTCCTTCCGCGATGGTCATGCGTGGCAGGCTGAGCGTGAGGGTGGAATCGTCGTGGCGGAACTCGCCCACGCAATCGTCCCGCCGGAACTCGGCGAGACCGCGCGACGTCTTGATGCCCACGAAATCGGTGCTGTGACCGAGGTAAAGGAGGTAAGGTGCCGGTATCATTGGGTGATAACGCTATCGCCCCGCATCCGGCACCGCGCATAGCGAGTGCGCCGCTCGGCATAGCCTGTCGTTATGGCACCTGCCTGCGCACCCTCAGGCGTCGATTACCTTGGCGAGGGTCTTGAGGAAATCGGTGGCCAGCGCGGTGGGCGGCCGGTTGAGCAGGAACATCGCATGGACGTCGAAGGTGAGCTGCGGCTTCAGCGGCCGCATCGACAAGCCGGGGACGAGCGACGCCTGCGCGGTGAAGCTGTCCACCACCGTCATCCCCACGCCCTGGGCGACCAGCGCGGTGGCGATGTAGAAGGTGCGCGCCGAGATGACCTCGTCGAGCTCGAGCTCGAGCCGGGCGCATTCCTGGCTGAACAGCTGGCCGATCGGGCCCGAATTGGCGAGGCTGATGAACGGGCGGCCGCGCAGCCGGTCCAGCTCGATGCGCGGCGGCGCGTCGGGCATGTCCTCCTCGCGGTAGAGCACCACCAGCTCGCCCTCGCCCAGCCAGCGATGGCCGATCGGCGCGGCATGCGGCACCTCATAGGCGATCGCGACATCGGTCTCGCGCTCATAGAGCTTGCGCAGCAGGTCGTCGTGATGGACGGTCTGCAGGTCGAAGCGCACGCCCTCGTGATTGCGCATGAAGCGCGAGACGGCGGTAGGCAGCGCGTTGAGCGCCAAACTCGGCAGCGCCGAGATGCGCAGCATGCCGCCGGCGCCGCGCTTCAGGTTCCGCCCCGCCTCGCGCAGCGCATAGACGCGGTCCTGGATCTCCGAGACTTCGGTGAACAGCGTATGCGCGTCCTCGGTGGGGACGAGCCGGCCATTGGTGCGGTGGAAAAGCTGGAAGCCGAGCAGGCTCTCGGCATGGCGCAGCATCTTGGAGACCGAGGGCTGCGACACGTTGAGCGCGCGCGCCGCCCCGCTCACCGAGCCGTTCACATAGACGGCGTGGAAGATCTCGATGTGCCGCAGGTTCATCGCGCCAGCCTATCGAACTGCGCGAAAAGGGGAAGGCCCCGCTTTGGGGCAAATTTCCCGACCCGCCGTCACCCCCGCGAAAGCGGGGGCCCATCTCGGAGAGAAATCAGGAAGTACAACCGCCGCTGTAACCGGGGAGAGTTCAGGAGATGGGTCCCCGCTTTCGCGGGGATGACGATCGAACATCATTGCCGGCGGTCGAGAACTATCCCCCCGGCGTGAACTCCGCGACCAGGTCGTAGCGGTCGCCCGGGAAGGTCTGGCGGACGAAGGTCACCGCCCTGCCCGTCCGCCAGGTCCAGCGCTCGACCTGGAGGCAGGCGGCATGCGCGTCGAGCCTGAGCCTTTTGGCCAGCGCCCCGCCGGCCGGAACCGCGCGGATGCGGTGACGCGCATCGGTCCAGGGGACGTGGTGGAGCAGCCAGGAGCCGGGCGCCTCGCTCTCGAACGTGTCGGCGCGGGGAACCGGCACGGTGTCGAGCGCGATCAGCCGGCGCTCCATCGCGAAGGGCTGGCCGCCGGCGAAGTGCACGCCCTCGATCAGCAGCGCCGGCGCCGGGATGCCCGAGACTTCGATATCGGCATCGCGGTTGACCACCCGGCAGGTATCGAGCTCCCAGCGATATGCCTCGCCGCGCGCCGCGATCAGCTGGGCGAGATCGGGCACTTCGAGCACCGCGGCATGGACCTGGGGATGCGCGACGAAGGAGCCGACCTTGCGCCGCCGCTCGATCAGCCCGGCATGGGCAAGCCGCTCCAGCGCCTTGCTGACCGTGGCGCGGGCGCAGCCATAGTGCGCGACCAGTTCGTGCTCGAACGGGATGCGGTCGCCGGGGCGCAATTCCCCCGAGCGGATGCGCTCCTCGATGTCCGAGCGGATGCGTTCCTGCAGCGTCACCCGAGCAGGCGCCCCAGGATTTTGTGATAATGATTAGCAATAACCTCGCCCGCGTGGTGCCTGCCGCGAACGACTTGCAACTGGCCGGCACGCCAGACGCAGTCGATCGCGCCGGCGCGGCCGGCGAAGATCCAGCGATCGAGGATTGTATCGGCGGAAGCGCCGGCGAAGCTCGGATGGTCCATGTTCAGGCTCACGATATCGGCCGGGGCGCCGGGCGCAATACCGGTCGCGACGCCCAGCGCCTGCCCCGCACCGGCAAGCGCCGCGCCGAACAGCGTCTCGCCGACCGATGCCCCCTCGGGCGAGAGGATCGCGCGGCGGCGCAGCGACAGGCGCTGCGAATATTCGATCGAGCGCAGCTCGTACACCGCATCGATCTGGATGTTGGAATCGGTGCCGGTGGCGATCCGCCCGCCGGCGGCGAGATAGGCCTCGGCGGGGAAGATGCCGTCGCCGAGATTGGCCTCGGTGACCGGACACAGGCCGGCGACCGCGCCGGATCGGGCGAGCCTGTCGGTCTCGGAGGCGTTGAGGTGCGTCGCGTGGATCAGCGTCCAGCGCACGTCGACCCCGGCATTGTGGAGCAACCACTCGACCGGGCGCGCGCCGCTCCACTGTTCGCAGGCCTGGACTTCCTTGACCTGCTCGGCGGCGTGGATGTGGATCGGGCCGTCGGTGAGCGCGGTGACGGCCGCCAGCTCCTCGGGCGTGACGGCACGCAGCGAGTGCGGGGCGACGCCGAGCACGGCATCGGCGGGAAGCTTGTCGCGGCTCGCCTCGACCAGCTTCGCGAAACCATCGACGTCCGAAAGGAAGCGGCGCTGGCCGGGCTTGGGGTCCTTCCCGCCGAAATCGCTATGCGCGTAGAAGACAGGAAGCAGGGTCAGGCCGATGCCGGTCTGCGCGGCGGCGTGGACGATCGCGCCGGCGGTCTCGGCCGGATCGGCATAGCGGGCGCCGTCCACGTCGTTGTGGAGATAATGGAACTCGCCGACCCGGGTATAGCCGGTCTCAAGCATCTCGACATAGGCCTGGGCGGTGATCGCGGCGATGTCGTCGGGGGTGAGCCGGTCGAGGAACCGGTACATGATCTCGCGCCAGCTCCAGAAATCGTCATCGGGCCGCCCGCGCCGCTCGCTGAGCCCGGACATGCCGCGCTGGAAGCCGTGGCTGTGGACATTGCCCAGGCCGGGGATGGCGACGCGGTGGCGCTCGGCGTCGGGGGTGGGATCGGTGTTCGGGAGGACCTCGGCGATGCGCCCATCGGCGATGCGCAGGGTGACGCGCTCGGCCCAGCCGGTGGGGAGTAGTGCGGTTTCGAACCAGAGATCCATGCCCAGCTTTCCTCATAGCCATCATCCCGCCACCCATTTCCGTCATCCCGGCGAAAGCCGGGATCTCAGGCGAAGGCGGGCAAAGAGCCGCACGAGATCCCGGCTTTCGCCGGGATGACGGTTGAAGTGTGCGACGCGCCTTTGATTATGTCTAGACATAACCAGCCCCACAGGCAAGGATGCGCGGCATGGACCGACTCTGGACCAACGCACGGATCGCAACGATGGCGGGGCCTGGCCTCGGCACGATCGAGCATGGCGCCGTCGCGGCTAAGGACGGGCGGATCGCCTGGGTCGGCCCCGCGCACGAGGCGCCGGCCGCCGCCGAGACGATCGACTGCGAAGGCCGCTGGATCACCCCCGGGCTGATCGATTGCCACACGCACCTCGTCCATGGCGGCGATCGCGCGCACGAATTCGAGCTGCGGCTGCAGGGCGCCAGCTATGAGGAGATCGCCCGGGCCGGCGGCGGAATCGTCTCGACGATGCGCGCCACCCGCGAAGCCAGCGAGGCGGAGCTGGTGGCGAGCGCCCTCCCCCGGCTCGATGCGCTGATCGCCGAGGGTGCGACCACGGTCGAAGTGAAGTCCGGCTATGGCCTGTCGCTTGATGACGAGCTGAAGATGCTGCGCGCCGCCCGCGCCCTGGGACAGGAGCGCGGCGTTCGGATAGCGACGACCTTCCTCGGCGCGCATGCCCTGCCGCCCGAATATACCGATGACCGCGCGGGCTATATCGATCTGGTCTGCAACGAGATGATCCCGGCGCTCGGCGGCCTCGCCGATGCGGTCGACGCCTTTTGCGAGGGAATCGGCTTCACGCCCGAGGAGACCGCGCGGGTCTTCGATGCGGCAAAGGCCCATGGCCTGAACGTCAAGCTCCACGCCGAGCAGCTCTCCAACCAGCATGGCGCCGCCCTGGCGGCTTCGTACGGCGCGCTCTCCGCCGACCATCTCGAATATCTCGACGATGCAGGCATTACCGCAATGTCCAGGGCCGGCACCGTCGCTACGCTCCTGCCCGGTGCGTACTATTTCGTCCGCGAGACCAAGCTGCCGCCGATCCAGGCGCTGCGGAACGCCGGCGTGCCCATCGCGCTCGCCACCGACTGCAATCCCGGCACCTCCCCGCTGACCAGTCTGCTGCTCGTCATGAACATGGGCGCGACGTTGTTCCGCCTCACCGTCGAGGAATGCCTGGCCGGCGTGACCCGCGAAGCGGCGCGCGCGCTGGGCCTCCACACCGAAATCGGCACCATCGAACCCGGCAAGAGCTGCGACCTCGCGATCTGGGACATCGAGCGGCCGGCCGAGCTTGTCTATCGCATGGGGCTGAACCCGCTCCATGCCAGAGTCTTCAAAGGTATCTGGAAGGGCGAATGACCGAAATCCTGCTGATCCCCGGCGACGTGCCGCTGGCCGAATGGCGCGCAATCTGGCGCGGCGCGGTGCCGAAGCTCGATCCCGCATCCGCCCCGCGCATCGCGGAGAGCGCCGCCGCAGTCGCGCGCATCCTCGCGCATGGCGAACCGGTCTATGGAATCAACACCGGCTTCGGAAAGCTCGCCAGCGTGAAGATCGAGGCCGAGGACCTCGCCACGCTCCAGCGCAACATCGTGCTGAGCCATGCCGCCGGCATCGGCGCCCCCTCGCCTGCCCCGGTCGTCCGGCTGATGATGGCGCTCAAGCTCGCCAGCCTGGCCCAGGGCGCCTCGGGCGTGCAGCCGGCCACCGTCCAGCTGCTCGAAGCGATGCTCGCCAAGGGGCTCACCCCCGTGGTACCGAGCCAAGGCTCGGTCGGTGCCAGCGGCGACCTCGCCCCGCTCTCGCACATGGCAGCGACAATGATCGGGGTCGGCTCGATCGAAGTGGATGGCCATGTGCTTCCCGCCGAACAGGCGCTGGCCGAAGCCGGCCTCGCGCCCGTAACGCTCGGCCCCAAGGAAGGCCTGGCACTGCTCAACGGCACCCAATTCTCCACCGCCAATGCCCTTGCCGCCTTGTTCGAGACCGAGACTTTGTTCCAGGCTGCGCTGGTCACCGGCGCGCTGTCGACCGAGGCGGCGAAGGGCACCGACGCCCCCTTCGACCCGCGCATCCACCAGCTGCGCCGCCACCCCGGCCAGATCGCGGTTGGCGAGACGCTGCGCACGCTGATGGCCGGCTCGGCGATCCGCGCCTCGCACCGCGACAATGATCCGCGCGTCCAGGACCCCTATTGCCTGCGCTGCCAGCCCCAGGTGATGGGCGCGGTGCTCGACCTGCTCCGCCAGGCCGGCACGACGCTGGAGACCGAGGCGAACGGCGTCAGCGACAACCCGCTGATCTTCCCCGATACCGACGAGGCGCTGTCGGGCGGCAATTTCCACGCCGAGCCGGTCGCCTTCGCCGCGGACATGATCGCGCTGGCGATCTGCGAGATCGGCTCGATTGCCGAGCGTCGCATCGCCATGCTGGTCGATCCTGCCCTCTCCAACCTGCCCGCCTTCCTCACGCCCCAGCCGGGCCTCAACTCGGGCTTCATGATCCCCCAGGTGACCGCCGCGGCGCTCGTCTCCGAGAACAAGCAGCGCGCCACTCCGGCCAGCGTCGATTCGATCCCGACCTCGGCTAACCAGGAGGACCATGTCTCGATGGCCGCGCACGGTGCCCGCCGCCTGCTCGACATGGCGGCGAACTGTGCCGGGGTGATCGGCATCGAGCTGCTCGCCGCCGCGCAGGGCTGCGACTTCCATGCCGGACTTACCTCGTCCGAGGCGCTGGAGCGCGTCCGCGCCCGCCTTCGCCAGGATGTGCCGACGCTCGACCATGACCGGCATTTCCACCCCGATATCGAAGCCGCCACCGCGCTGGTCCGCGCGGGCACGGTGGCCGAGGCGGCAGGGATCGTCCTGCCAGGCGTCGCATGAGCTGGCTGGAGATCCATCGCGGCGAGGCGCCGCTGATCGTCGCCTTCCCGCATACCGGGACGGACCTGCTTCACGATCTGAAGAACCGTTTTGTTTCGCCCTGGCTGGCGACCAAGGACGCGGACTGGTGGATTCACCGGCTCTACGACTTTGCCGCCGGGCTGGGTGCCACGACCATCCGCACCACCATCTCCCGCAGCGTCATCGACGTGAACCGCGATCCCTCGGGCGCCTCGCTCTACCCGGGTCAGGCGACCACGGAACTCTGCCCGACCACCACCTTCGACGGTGACCCGCTCTACCGCGACGACATGCCCGACGCCGCGAACATCGCCTGGCGGCGCGAGCATTATTTCGATCCGTACCATGCCGCGATCGAGGTCGAGATCGCCCGCCTCCGCGCGATCCACCCCAAAATCGTCCTCTACGACGCGCACTCGATCCGCAGCCATGTCCCCCGGCTGTTCGATGGCGAGCTGCCCCAGTTCAACATCGGCACCAATGGCGGCACCACCTGTGCGCCCGCCCTCGCCCGCGCGGTCGAGGCCGCCTGCGCCGCGACACCCTGGAGCCGGGTGACCGACGGCCGCTTCCGCGGCGGCTGGACCACGCGCCATTATGGCCGCCCCGAGCAGGGCGTCCACGCCATCCAGATGGAGCTGGCCTGCCGCGGCTATATCGACGAGCCCGCCGCCTTCGACGAAGCCCATTGGCCCACGCCCTACACCGAAGCCCGCGCCGCGCCGATGCGCGAGGCCCTGACCAACGTCCTCACCGCCTGCCTCGAATTTGCCGGAGCCCCGGAATGACCCGCCTCGACAACAGCCGCATCATCAAGCCCGCCACCGGCACCGAACTGACCGCCAAGAGCTGGCTCACCGAAGCGCCGCTGCGCATGCTGATGAACAACCTCCACCCCGACGTGGCCGAGCGGCCCGAGGAACTGGTCGTCTATGGCGGCATCGGCCGGGCGGCGCGCGACTGGGAGAGCTATGACAAGATCGTCGCCGCGCTGCGCGACCTGGAGGCCGACGAGACCCTGCTGATCCAGTCGGGCAAGCCGGTCGGCGTGTTCCGCACCCACGAGAACGCCCCCCGCGTCCTCCTCGCCAACTCGAACCTGGTGCCGCACTGGGCGACCTGGGAGCATTTCAACGAGCTCGATCGCAAGGGCCTGGCGATGTACGGCCAGATGACCGCCGGCTCGTGGATCTATATCGGCACCCAGGGCATCGTGCAGGGTACCTACGAGACCTTCGCCGAGATGGGCCGCCAGCATTATGGCGGGAGCCTGAAGGGTCGCTGGCTGCTCACTGCGGGTCTCGGCGGCATGGGCGGCGCGCAGCCGCTGGCGGCGGTGATGGCCGGCGCCTCCTGCCTCGCCATCGAATGCCAGCCGAGCCGGATCGAGATGCGCCTGCGCACCGGCTATCTCGACCGCGCCGCCGAGAGCATCGACGAGGCGCTGGCGATCATCAAAAGCGCCGACAAGCCGGTCTCGGTCGGCCTGCTCGGCAATGCGGCGGAACTGCTGCCCGAGATGTTCGCCCGCGGCATCCGCCCCGACCTGCTCACCGATCAGACCAGCGCGCACGACCCGGTCAACGGCTATCTTCCCGTCGGCTGGACCGTCGACGAATGGCTCTCCGCCCGCGAGCGCGACCCCGAACGCGTGGCGAAAGCCGCCAAGGCCTCGATGGCGCAGCATGTGAAGGCGATGCTCGACTTCCATAAAGCCGGCGTTCCGACGGTCGATTACGGCAACAACATCCGCCAGGTCGCGCTCGACGAGGGGGTTTCGAATGCCTTCGACTTCCCGGGTTTCGTCCCCGCCTATATCCGCCCGCTCTTCTGCCGGGGGATCGGCCCGTTCCGCTGGGCGGCGCTGTCGGGCGATCCCGAGGATATCGCCAGGACCGACGCCAAGGTGAAGGAGCTGCTGCCCGACAATGCGCATCTCCACAACTGGCTCGACATGGCGGCCGAGCGCATCCACTTCCAAGGCCTGCCCGCGCGCATCTGCTGGGTGGGCCTGGGCGACCGCCACCGGCTCGGCCTCGCCTTCAACGAGATGGTGGCGAACGGCGAGCTCAAGGCCCCGATCGTGATCGGCCGCGACCATCTCGACAGCGGATCGGTCGCCAGCCCCAATCGCGAGACGGAGGCGATGCGGGACGGATCGGACGCGGTGTCCGACTGGCCGCTGCTCAATGCCCTGCTCAACACCGCATCGGGCGCGACCTGGGTCTCGCTGCATCATGGCGGCGGCGTCGGCATGGGCTATTCGCAGCATGCCGGCATGGTGATCGTCGCCGACGGCACGCCGGAGGCGGCGAAGCGGCTCGAGCGGGTGCTGTGGAACGATCCGGCGACGGGCGTGATGCGGCATGCCGATGCCGGCTACGTCGAAGCCTTGGACTGTGCGCGTGAGAAGAGGCTGAAATTGCCCGGTATCTTGTAGGCAGTCTGGTCTTGCCGGAAACGGCAAGGGACGGAGGCGGGGCATGCTGCAACCACGTTCCGCCTCCTAACGCTCATGGCAGCGCAGTGCTTTTCCCCGGCGAAGGCCGGGGCCCAGACTAAGCAGTACGCGGCGAAGACGCGCCAAGGCGCGTGACTTTCAAGACTGGGCCCCGGCCTTCGCCGGGGAAAAGAAAGTTAGAGCTCGACGAACCGCCCCGCTTCGCGGTCCTTCACCACCTTGCCGGCTTCGAACACGGTGCCGTTCATGGTGATGTAAACACCAGGCTGCGCAACCTGCACCGTGGCGAAGGCCATACCCAGGTTGAAGGTCGCGTCGCTCTCGGCGAAGCGCGCCGGCGCCAGCGCGCCGGCCAGCACGATGGTCTTGCCCGCGATCCCGGCCAGCGCCTTGGCGGTCTCGGTCATCGTGTCGGTGCCATGGGTGATGAGGATCCGTGCAGCATCCGAAGCGGCGACGCGGGCGGCGATCTTCGCACGATCGGCGTCGTCCATCTCCAGGCTGTCCTTGCGCATCACTTCCTCGACCTGGAAGGGATGCAGCACCCGGCCGAGCTCGAGCAGCCGCGTCACCACGGTGCCGACGATCGTGTACTGGCTCGAGGCGTCGAAATATTGCTTGTCGATCGTGCCGCCGGTGGTGAGCACGAGGATGGGCTGGGTGCTGGTCATGCGCGGCCCCTTACGCCGGTTCGTTCGCAGCGTCATCCCCGCGCCTCCTTTCATTCGTCATCCCCGCAAAGGCGGGGATCCAGGGTAGCAGAGCGACGTCCCTTGTGACTCTGGATCCCCGCCTTCGCGGGGATGACGGAGGTGTGGGACAAAATGCCCAGCCCGCCTTCGCGATTACGCTGATGACAGCTCGCCCCGAACGGCGTAGCCCGACCGTCCATGGGGGCATGGCGCGTCTTCCTGAAAGAACATCGCTGTCTGGCATTGTGGCTGATCGCCATGGCGCTGGCGGTGAAGGCGCTCGTGCCCGCCGGCTACATGCTCGCCGAAACCGGCGGCAAGACGCTGACCATGGCGATCTGCGACGGCAACGGCCCCGCGACGATGACCATCGACATTCCGATGGACCCCGACCACGCCAAGACCCCCGACAGCGGCAAGCAGGATTGCGCCTGGTCGGGGCTCGGCCATGCCATGCTCGGCGGCACCGATCCGGTGCTGCTGCTTGCCGCGATCGCCTTCCTCCTCGCCTTGGGCTTCGCGCCCGTCGCGCAGCCCGTGGTGCGTCGCCGCGCCTTCGCCCGGCCGCCCCTTCGAGGACCGCCTTCCCGCACCTGAACCGCGTCTTTCCTCGTTCAGGTGAAATCCCATGTCTTCATACCGCCGCGCGCGCATTGCCGCGCTGCCGCTGCTTTGCATTGCCGCCCCTGCCCTCGCCCAGGAGGCGCAGGACGAACCCTCCATCCTCGTCATCGGCCAGAAGGATGCGCCGATCAGCATCGATCCGCGCGGGCTCTCGGTGAGCCTGGGTGACGAACAATTCGCCGGCATCAACGCCCAGAATGTCGAGGATCTGATGAAATACGCGCCCGATTTCTTCGTGCGCAAACGCTATGCCGGCGACTCCAACGGCGTACCCGGCTTCCGCGGCACCCATTCGATGCAGAGCGCGCGGTCACTGGTGATGGTCGACGGGTTCGTGGTGTCGAACTTCCTCGGCAACAGCTTCGCCTTCGCGCCCAAATGGGGGGTGGTCGGCCCCGGCGAGGTCGAGCAGTTCGACATCGTCTACGGTCCCTATTCGGCGCGCTACTCGGGCAATTCGATGGGCGGCATCGTCAACATCACCACCCGCTCGCCCGAGAAGACCGAGGCGTTCGCCACCGTCCAGGGTCTCGCCGAGCCCTATGACCAGTACGGCACCCACGCCACCTATTGGGGCTGGTCGGGCGAGGCGGGCCTGGGTTGGCGGCAGAAGGATGGCCCCTGGTCGGCGCGGCTCTCCGGGCGGCACTTCCGCAACGACGGCCAGCCGATGAGCTGGTACGGGCTGACACCTGCCCCTGCAGGCGCCATCGGCATCCCGGTCACCGGCGCGATCGTCGACCCCGGCCAGGCGATCGCCAACGCCCCCGGCAACGGCACCAACCCGATCTTCGCCGCCCAGAGCCCTGCCGCCACCACGCAGGACCAGGCCAAGCTGCGCATCGGCTATGACGGTGCCTCAGGCATCGCCGGCGATTTGCTGTTCGCATATTGGCACAATCTCGACAGCCAGACCGCGCCGCAATGCTATCTGCGCGACGCTGCCGGCGCCCCCGTCTGCGGCGGCACCGTGACCACGCTGGGCAAGACCTGGCTCGCCAACGGCGCCAACTGGTCGCGCACGGTCCGTGACGAGTTCCTCGCCGGAGGCAAGATCGCGGCGCCGCTGGGCAATGACGTGACCGCCAAGCTAAACGTCTCGACCTATCAGGTCGCGCGTTCGGACGGGTTCACCTCGGGCGGCTATGCGTCCGGCGCCTCGAATGGCGCAGGCACGCTGGCGCGGCAGGGGCCGACCGGCTGGTACACGGGCGAGTTCTCGCTCGATGCGAAGACCGGCCCGTTCGATCTCGCTGCCGGGGTAAGCGCCAATCTCTACCAGACCGACCTGACCAGCTACGCCGTGCCGCGCTGGCGGTCGGATGATGGCCGCAACTTCTCGACGCGGACCTTCGGCAAGACGCGTCTGCTCTCCGGTTGGGCCGAGGGGCGGCTGAAGGCCGATGCGCTGGTGTTCACGCTGGGCGCGCGGTTCGAGAGCTGGCGAGCGTTCGATGGCGGGCTCGGGCGTGCCGGCTCGGGCGTCCATCGCTACGCGGTGCGGAACGCGAGCAGCTTCGATCCCAAATTCTCGGTCGAATGGCACGGCGGCGCCACCAGCGCGCAGCTCAGCCTGGCCGAGGCGACGCGCTATCCGACGGTAGGCGAACTGTTCCAGGGCAGCTTCAACGGCAACGGGACCTTCGACAAAGACAGCTTCGATCCGAACCTGAAGCCCGAGCGATCGCGCGACGCCAACCTCATCGTCGCGCACGACTTTGGCAGGCTGAAGCTCACCGGCTCGGCCTTCTGGCAGCGGGTGAATGACACGATCTTCTCGTTCTACGGGGTCAACCAGAACGGCATCCAGATATCGAACTACAAGAACATCGACCGCACCCGCCAATATGGCCTCGAGCTGATCGCCGAGGCGCGCGATGTCGGCATTCGCGGGCTGGACATCGACGCCAATGCCGCCTGGATCGACTCGAAGACCGTGCGCAACGACAGCGCGCCAGCGGCGGAAGGCGTCCAGTTCCCGCGCATCCCGCGCTGGCGGCTCAATGCCAATCTTCGCTATCAGGTGACCCCGCGCGTGCTCGCCTCTGTCGGCATGCGCTATGCCACGCGGCCCAATACCGATCTGTTCGGGCTCCAGCGCGGCGATACGTTCGGCTATACCTCTGAGCTGTTCGCGCTCGATGCCAAGGTGAACTGGAAGATGACCGACGATTTCCGGCTGAGCGCAGGCGTGGACAATATCACCAACGATCGCGCCTGGGTCTATCACCCCTATCCGCAGCGCAGCTTCCTGGTCGAGGCGGGGTGGACGCTGTGAGCGAGAAGGCGATCCGCCACGAACGCTGGTTCCGCGCGGTGTGGCGCTGGCATTTCTATGCCGGCATCTTCTGCGTGCCCTTCATCCTGTGGCTGTCGGTGACCGGCGGCATCTATCTGTTCAAGCCGCAGATCGAAGGCTGGCTCTACGCGCCATACACCCATGTAGCGCAACCGGGCGTCCCGATGCTCGCGCCCGAAAAGATCGTCGCGGCAGGCACGGCAGAGGTGCCGGGATCGGCGCTGCACAAATATGTGCTGCCCGAAGCGCCCGACGATGCCGTGCAGCTCCTGGTCGGCGCAGGGGCGGAGGAGAGCCGGGTCTGGGTCCATCCGCAGACCGGCGCGGTGCTCAAGGCAGTGCCCGAGGAGGATCGCTTCATGCGGGTGATCTTCCGGCTGCACGGCGAGCTGCTCGCCGGCGACTGGGGCTCGGCCTTGGTCGAGATCGCCGCCTGCTGGACGATCGTGATGATCGTCACCGGCCTGTTCCTGTGGTGGCCGCGCGGACGCAAGGGGAAAGGACTGGGCGGCATCCTCTGGCCGCGCCTCGGCGGCGGCAAGCGCGTCTTCTGGCGCGACATGCACGCGGTGACCGGCCTGTGGGTGTCGATCGGCGCGGTGTTCCTGATCGCCTCGGGCCTGCCCTGGGCGAAGAACTGGGGCGACTATCTCAAGCAGGTCCGCGTGGTGACCGGCACCGCCGCGGTCCGCCAGGACTGGTCGGCGGGATCGGTGGCGGACGCTCAGGCGCGCGCCGATCTCGACAAGGGCGTGCGGGCGATGCTCGACGAGCATGCAGAGCACCAGGGCATGACCATGGCGCATGTCGCCCCCAAGGGCCCGGCGCTCGACCGGGTGGTCGACAAGGCGATGACGCTCGGCCTCGCCGCCCCGGCCGAGGTCAGCCCGCCGACCAAGGCCGGCGGCCGCTGGCTGGTGCAGTCCCAGGCCGAGGACCGCACAAGGCGTGTCTCGGTCGAGATCGGCGACGACGGCGCGGTCATCGGATCGCAGAGCTTCGGCGACCGCCACTGGGTCGACCGTGCGGTGGGCTTCGGCGTAGCGGTGCACGAAGGCGCGTGGCTGGGCCTGCTCAACCAGCTGGTCAATCTGCTCGTGCTGATCGGGCTGGTGACGCTGGCGGTATCCAGCGTGGTGCTGTGGTGGCAGAGACGCCCCGAGGGCGCGCTCGGCGCCCCGGCGGCGAAGGATCCGCTCCGGCACAGCTGGGCGCTGGTCGGGCTGACCGTGGCGCTGGGCATGCTGATGCCGCTGTTCGGGATCACCCTGGCTCTCGCGATAGCCTTCGAAGTCATCGCGCGCCGGACGGCGCCGGAGCTTTCCCGCTGGATGGGTCTCCGCCTGTCCAAATTGTAACCCGCCGGCCAGCGCCGTTACATCTTGCAGGGCCTATCTCCTGTCTCACGGTCGGCAAGCGAACCGGTGAGACAGGAGACAAGAGATGGCCAATCCCCGCATTGCGATCGCGCTGCTGGCGCTGGCCACGCTCGTCTCCGGCACCGCCGCCTTGTCCACCGCCGACGCACGCATCGCGCATGTATCGGCGGCAGCGCAGGCGCATCGCTGACCCCGCATTCGGTATCGTCCGACTTACCCTGTTCCGGGCGATGCCAGCGGGTGCAGGCAACCCTCTTTAGCCTGCACCCGCAACATCTGAACGGCCGGCGCGCTCCCCTCGCGCCGGCCGTTTCGTTTTTCGGAAAAGCGGACATGACAGGAAGTTAATGCCGCGGGCAGGTCCGGGAAGGACTGGCGGGGCTATCCGGAGAGGGCAGGCCATATTCGCGTTCATGGCCGGCAAACCAGCGGCGCCCGGCCCTCCTGCACTCCTCGGGCCGGGCGTCGCACCACCCAGACATTGCGAACAGGGCACAGAGGCGATGGAACGTCCGATCTTCTTCGATGCGAGCGGCAGACGGAACCGCTGGACGATGCGCGCCTTCTTCGCGCTGCTGCTGGTGATCGTGCTGGCGGCGGGTGCGTTTGCGATGACGGTCGTGCGCGTGCCGATCCCCGGCCCGCTCGCCCTGATCCGCGAGCATCCCCAGCCCCGCTCGCTGAAGCAGCAGGCCAATCACCTGCGCCACAGCTTCGCCTCCTGGCTGCCGCGCGGCAAGGCGAGCGCGTCGAGTGCGCCGCTCTCGGTCGGCTTCTATGTGCCCTGGGACGATGCCAGCCGCGCCTCGCTGCGCCGCCATGTCAACGATCTCGATTGGGTCGTGCCCGCGCTCTACAGCGTCACCGGCGCGAAGCATGCGATCACGGTCACCCCCGATCCGCAGTTCGACACGATCATCGCCGCAGCGACGAAGCGCCCCAAGGTGCTGCCGATGGTGCAGAACGCCACCGGCGACAATTGGGACAGCGCCGGCGCCGCCGCGCTGCTGCGCGATCCCAAGGCGCGCACCGCCTTCCTCGATGATCTCCAGCGCACCCTGGTCGCGCGCAAGGCTGATGGCGCCGTGTTCGACTTCGAGGAGCTGCCGACCGCCGCCCAGCCCGGCTATCTGGCGCTGCTGCGCGACGCCCATGCCCGCTTCGCCGCGGCGAAGATGAGCATCTCGGTCACCGTGCCGGCCCAGGACGACGACTGGGACATGAAGGCCTATGCCGCCGCGACCGACAAGCTGATCCTGATGGATTATGACGAGCACGCGCCCGTCACCGCGCCCGGTCCAATCGCCAGCCAGGCCTGGTTCGTCAACCAGATGAACGCCGCGCTGAAGCAGGTACCGGCCGACAAGCTGATCGTCGGCATCGCCAACTACGGCTATAACTGGACCGCCCCCGGCAAGGCCGATCCGATCTCGATCGAAGAAGCCTGGCTGATCGCGCATGACAGCGAGGCGACCGTCACCTTCGACAAGGCGAGCGGCAACCAGAGCTTCGCCTATGAGGAGAATGGCGTCTCCCACACCGTGTGGATGGCCGACGCCACCACCGCCTGGAACCAGCTGCGCGCGGCGAATCTGCGCGGCGTCGGCGGTGTCGCGCTGTGGCGCCTCGGCTCCGAAGACTCGAACTTCTGGCCGGCGCTGGCCGCCGCGCATTCGGGCAGGATCCCCGATCTGCGCCGGATCGAGGCGGTCGGCGACGTCGATGTCGAGGGATCGGGCGAGATCCTGCGCATCACCAGCACGCCCAGCACCGGCACGCGCACGATCGTCCAGAACCCCAATGGCCTGATCGTCGACGAGGTCTTCCAGTCGCTCCCGACGCCCTATGTCGTCACCCGCACCGGCTACATGCCCGGCAAGGTCGCGTTGACCTTCGACGACGGCCCCGATCCCGAATGGACGCCGAAGATCCTCGATATCCTGAAGGCGAAGCAGGTCACCGGCACCTTCTTCATGATCGGCGAGAATGCGATGGCGGAGCCCTTCCTCGTCAACCGCGTCGTCGATGAGGGCAACGAGATCGGCAGCCACACCTTCACCCACCCGAACCTGGCGCTCGCCTCGGCGCGCGGCACCCGGATCGAGCTCAACGCCACCCAGCGGCTGATCGAGGCCTATACCGGCCGCTCGGTCCGGCTGTTCCGCGCGCCCTATTTCGGCGACGCCGAGCCGACCACCGCGGACGAGCTGATCCCCGCGCTCACCGCCCAGCGCGCCGGCTACACCAATGTCGGCCTGCACGTGGACCCGAACGACTGGCAGCGTCCGGGCGTCGACGCGATCGTCGATACCGTGCTGCGCGAGGTGGAGGTCGGCAATTACGAGCAGTCGGGCCAGATCATCCTGCTCCACGACGGCGGCGGCGACCGTTCGCAGACCATCGCCGCGCTCCCGCGGATCATCGATGCGCTGAAGGCGAAGGGCTATCAGTTCGTCCCCGTCTCACAGCTCGCCGGCCTCAGCCGTGACCAGGTGATGCCCAAGGTGCAGGGCGCCGACCTCGTCGCCGTGCGCACCGATGTCGGCATCTTCCTGGTCCTCGCGATGATCGGCTTCGCGCTCAAGTGGCTGTTCTTCGCCGCGATCGCGCTGGGCATCGCCCGCGCCATCGTCCTCGCCGCGCTGGCGGTGAACGGCAACCGCAGGAAGAACCGCCCGGTCGCCCCCGCGATCGATCCCGGCCGCTTCGTCTCGGTGCTGATCCCTGCCTATAACGAGGCCAAGGTGATCGAGAGCTCGATCCGCCGCGTCCTCGCCAGCGAGCAGGTCGATGTCGAAGTCATCGTGCTCGACGACGGCTCGAAGGACGGCACCAGCGACGTCGTCCGCGTTGCCTTCTCGAACGAGTCGCGGGTCAAGCTGCTCACCCTGGAGAATGGCGGCAAGGCGCGCGCGCTCAACCAGGGCCTGAAGTTCGCCAAGGGCGACATCGTCATCGCGCTCGATGCCGATACCCAGTTCGAGCCGCTGACCATCGCCCGCCTCGCCCGCTGGTTCGAGGATGACGAGATCGGCGCGATCGCCGGCAATGCCAAGGTCGGCAACCGGATCAACCTGGTCACCCGCTGGCAGGCGGTCGAGTACGTCACCTCGCAGAATCTGGAGCGGCGCGCGCTCGCCAGCCTGGATGCGATCATGGTCGTCCCCGGCGCGGTCGGTGCCTGGCGCAAGGCGGCGCTGGACGATGTCGGGGGCTATCCGGTCGACACGCTGGCCGAGGACCAGGACCTGACCATCGCGATCCAGCGCAAGGGCTGGCGCGTCGGCTACGACATCGAGGCGGTCGCCTGGACCGAGGCGCCGGAGAGCTTCGGCGCGCTCGCCAAGCAGCGCTTCCGCTGGGCCTTCGGCACGCTCCAGTGCCTGTGGAAGCACCGCGCGATCCTGCGCACCCGCAAGCCCGCCGGGCTCGCGCTGGTCGGCATCCCGCAGGCCTGGGTGTTCCAGATCGCCTTCGCGCTGATCTCGCCGCTGATCGACGCGGCGCTGGTCGCCTCGATCCTCGGCACCGCGCTCCGCGTCTGGCAGCATGGCTGGGCGCAGACCGAGAGCGACGTGATCCGCATGGGCATCTACTGGATCGCCTTCACCGGGATCGACTTCCTGTGCGGCTGGGTCGCCTATCGCATGGAGGCGCGCGAGAAGCGCTATCCCGGGCTGCTGCTGCTCGCCCAGCGCTTCGTCTATCGCCAGCTGATGTACTGGGTGGTGATCCGCGCCGTCGCCAATGCGCTCCGCGGTCCCTGGGTCGGCTGGGGCAAGCTCGAGCGGAGCGGCCGGGTGGAGGCCCAGGCCGTCGCCGCGCCCGAAGGCAAGGAGGAAACCCGGATCCCGGTTGCCGCCGAGTGAAGGGACCGCCGCAGGAGCACCACAGCGCCTACACGCTCGACGAGCGTGCCTGCCGGATGATCTGCCCGATCGCGGCCGCGATGGTCGGCGTCTGCCTCACCGCGATCGGCATCCTCCGCGTGGTGATCGCGGTACGCAAGGCCAACACCCTGGCCGACGACATGCTGGCGCTCGACGCGGTGCTGTTCCTGATCGCGACGCTGACCAGCTATTTCGCGATCCGCCACGGCCCGGCCAAGCGGCTCCACGAGCTGGAGCGGATGGCAGACGTCACCTTCATCGCCGCGATGTCGCTGATGACGGTGGCCGCGCTGGTGATGACCTACGCGCTGGCGGTGTAGCACCAATTCCCTCTCCCGCTTTTGCGGGAGAGGGAGGGAGCCGCGCAGCGGCGGAAGGGTGAGGGGCTGTAAGAGCGGCAAGCCGATCGTTTGCGGCCAGCACACACCCTCACCCTGGCTCGCGATGCTCGCCCTCCCTCTCCCGCAAAAGCGGTAGAGGGAAATCTAAAACCGCATCACCGCCCGCAACCCCGGCCCGGCATCCTCCAGCGCGAAGCTCCCCTGGTGCAGCCGCGCCACCGCCTCGACCAGCGACAGCCCCAGCCCGGAACCCGTCTCGTGCCGCGCCGGATCGAGCCGGCCGAACCGGCTCATCGCCTCGGCCCGGCGTTCCTCGGGAATGCCCGGCCCGTCATCGGCCACCGACAGCGCGATCCCCCCTCCCTCGCGCGCGGCGCGCACGACGATATGGTGCCCGCCCTCGGCATATTTGGTCGCGTTCTCGATCAGGTTGCCCAGCGCCTGGCCGACCAGCTCGCGGTGCAGCGGCGCGTGCAGCCCGGGTTCGGCCTCGACCGCGATCTCGAAGCCGCGATCCTCGGCCAGCGGGCCATAGACCTCGGCCAGGTCCTCAAGCAGCGCGGCGATGTCGGTGTCGACGAAGCGGTCGCGCCCGATCCCCGCCTCGGCCCGGCTGATCAGCAGCGCGGTGGAGAGCATGCCGAGCAGGGTCTCCGCCTCGCCCGAGACACGCTCCAGCGCCGCCAGCGCGGTATCGTCCTCGGTCTCGATGATCGCGCGCTCCAGCGACACCTTGATGCGCGTCACCGGCGAGCGCAGGTCGTGCGCCAGTCCGTCGGTCATCATCCGCAGCTGCGAGACCAGCGCCTCGATCCGGTCGAGCATCGCGTTGACCGATTCGCCCAGCGCGTCGAACGCATCGCCGCTGCCGTCGGTCGGCACGCGGCGGCCGAGCCGCCCCTCGCCCACTTCGCGCGCGGTGGTCACCACGCCCTGGATCTGGTTGGAGAGCACCCGGCCGATCAGCAGCGCGCTCAGCAGCGCGAAGATCACGCCGATCACCAGCGCCGCGGTGATCGCCTCCTCGTTCACCCGCGCCAGCCGGACGCTCGAGCTGATGACATGGCCGGCCAGCAGCAGCTCGCCATTCGGCAGCGTGGTCGAGGAGACCCCCATCAGCTCGGGCCGGTCGCTGCCCGTGCGGTAGAGCTCGATCGCCTGCCAGTCGGTCTCGGCCGGGATCACCGTCGGCCAGTCACCTAGGTTGCCGCGGATCGGGTCCTGCTTCGCGGTGGCGAGCAGGATCACCGGCGGGCTCGCATGTGCCTGCTCCAGCCGCACGTCGATGATCCGTCGCAGCCCGGCATCGCCGCCGGCATGCCAGGCCGAGACCAGGTCGTCGCGCAGCTCGGTCACCAGGGTCTTCTGCTCGGCGGCGAGCGCGCGCTCGCTCGATTGCTGGACGAACAGCAGGATGCCGCCAGTGACGGTGAGCTGCACCAGGAAGGCGACGATCACGAAGCGCGCGGTCACCGAGCGCGCGAGCTGTCCCCAGCGGAGAGTCACGTCAGGCCGCCGGGCCCAGGCGATAGCCGGCGCCGCGGATCGTGTGGAGGATCGGCTCGCCGCCGTCGTCCAGCTTCTTCCTGAGCCGGCTGATATGGACGTCGATCACATTGGTCCCGGGATCGAAATGATAGTCCCACACGCCTTCGAGCAGCATGGTGCGGGTGATCACCTGGTCGGGATGGCGCAGGAAATATTCGAGCAGGCGGAATTCGCGCGGCTGCAGGTCGATCACCCGGGCACCCCGCTTCACCCGGCGCGAGAGCAGGTCCATCTCGAGATCGGCGGAAATGAGCTTGGTCACAGCGCCCTCCACGGCGCCGCGCTTGCGCAGCAGCAGGCGGACGCGGGCGAGCAGCTCGGCAAAGGCGAAGGGCTTCACCAGATAATCGTCGGCGCCCGAGGTCAGGCCGCCGACCCGGTCGTCGGGCGTGCCGAGCGCGGAGAGGATGATGACGGGCGTCTCGATCTTGGCGGCGCGCAACGCGCCGAGCACGGCCATGCCGTCCATGCCGGGCAGCATGCGATCGAGCACGATCGCATCGTAGCTGCCGTCGCTGGCGAGGAACAGGCCGTCGCGACCGTTGTCGGCACGATCGACCGTGAACCCCTCTTCGGTCATTCCTTTGACGATGTACGCGGCGGTCGCCTCGTCATCCTCCACCAGCAGCAGCTTGTGCCCCATTCTCTCCACCTGCGGTTCGCAAGAGCTTGAGATGGCGTAGCTGCTTTTGGTGGACCAAGTCGAGATATACGTCTGGATGATGGTCGTCGCGCAGGTAGCGGCGGGCCTGGTCGAGCGTGTCGACGTTGCGGCCGTCGATCGCGACGATCGCGTCGCCCACTTCCATGCCGTCCAGCGCCGCCTCGCTGCCCGAGCGCAGGCTGGTGACGATCAGGCCGTGCGCGGCGTTGCCCGGCGTCTCGGCGGTGAAGCCGGGGAACAGGCTCGCGCCGGTCTGCGCGGCGAAGATGTGGTTGACGCCCGATCGCCAGGCCCAGCCCAGGATCACCATGGCGCTCAGCGCGAAGGAAAGGACCAGAATCAGCACGAACCCGTCGGTCCCGCGGCTGGCGCGGCCTTTGGTCGTGGCGTTTTCCGGAATGTCGGTACTCGTCATTGCAGCGTCGGGATGCCTGTGGGGCGGGGCCAAGTCACGTTAAGCTTTGGTCATGATCCGGTCACCGGAGCGCGAGTTGCGACGAGCTACACGGCGTGGAGTTTCAAGGAGTTCGCGCATGCGCCGCCATCGCAAATTGAAGGTCACGCTCGCCGCGCTGGCGCTGCTGCTCGCCGCTTTCACCGGCTGGCTCGGCTATATCGGCTATCTGGGCGGGCCGGTCTATTTCGACATCGCCCCCACCCGCCCGACGCCGCCCGCGGCCAAGGGTCTGGCGGTGGTGCTGGTCTCGGGCGACATGGGCTTCAGGATCGGCATGGGGCCGGAGATCGCCCGGCGCTTCGCCGGCGAGGGCGTGCCGGTGGTGGGCGTCAGCTCGCTCGCCTATTTCCGGCACGAGCGTACCCCCGCCGAGGTGCAGGCGCTGATCGCCGACGCGGCGCGCCGCGCGCTGGCCTTTGGTCACGCGGACCGGCTGGTGCTGGTCGGCCAGTCCTTCGGCGCGGACATGATGCATGTCGGGCTGACCGGCCTGCCCGCCGACCTGCGGGCCAGGGTGAAGATGGTCGCGCTCGTGGTGCCGACAGACACGGTCTTCTACCGCGCCAGCCCGTCCGAGCTGTTCAACTGGGCCAAGCCCGATGCGATGGCGCTGCCCACCGGCCGCCAGCTGACCTGGGTGCCGACGCTCTGCGTGCAGGGCGTGGAGGAGAAGGACAGCCTCTGCCCGATGCTGACCCAGCCCAATGTCCGGCGCGTGGCGCTGCCCGGCGGGCACATGCTCCACCATGATCCGGACACGCTGTTCAAGACGCTCCGCGCCGGCATCGCCAACATTACCAATATTTAGGTTTGGGATCACGCAGCGGACAGCCGCGCCTAGCTAGAGCTGGCCGCGACAACGGACCAACAGAGGGAATTCGACATGCGCTTCGGCAAGATCCTGGCCGGCATCGGCCTCGCCGCCACGGTGCTGGGCACCGTTCAGGCCTCCGCCCAGGCCCCGGTCGCCGCCGCATCGACCGGCGTGGTCGGCACCTGGGTCAACCCGCGCGGCACCGTCAAGGTGCAGACCGGCGCCTGCGGCGACAAGCTGTGCGGCTGGGTGGTCTGGGCCAATGCCGAGGCGCAGCAGGACGCCAAGGACAGCGGCGTCGCCAAGCTGATCGGCACCGAACTGCTCCAGGACTATCACCCCACCGGCAACGGCAAGTGGCAGGGCCGGGTCTTCGTCCCCGACATGGGCCAGACCTTCTACTCGAAGATCGAGCAGCAGGGCCCGAACAGCCTGAAGATCAGCGGGTGCATCCTCGGCGGCTGGATCTGCAAGTCGCAGGTCTGGCAGCGCGGCTGAGCGCCGTGACCCTGCGCCCCGCCCACAGGACCGCGCTGCAGGTCGGCGCGGTGATCGGCATCGTCGCGCTCGCCTTCGCGGCCTTGCGCGGCCTCCTCCACGAAGTGCGCTGGCACGACGTCCGCATCGCCTTCCACGCGATCGGCGCCTGGCAGATCGCCGCCGCGCTGGCGCTGACCGCCGGCAGCTATGCGATGCTGACCCTGTACGACGTGCTGGCGCTGCGCATCATCGGCCGGACCTTGCCCTATCGCACCGCCGCGCTCGCCTCGTTCACCAGCTATACGCTCAGCCACAATCTCGGCTTCGCGCTGCTCACCGGCGGATCGGCGCGCTACCGCGTCTATCACGCCGCCGGGCTCGACACCGCCGACGTCGTCAAGGTGATCGCCACTGCGAGCATCACCTTCTGGTCGGGCGTGGTCGTCATGGCCGGCGCCGCGCTTGCGCTGCACGGCGGCGGGCTAGAGCTTGCCGGCTTCACCATTTCCGCCAGCATCCAGCGCGGGATCGGCATCGCCATCCTGGTCGCTACCCTCGGCGTCCTCGCGCTGCTGCGCGGCCCCGCCCGCGAAGTGAAGCTGTGGCGCTGGCACTTCCGCGCGCCCAGCCTGCCCCAGGCGCTCGGCATGATCGCCACCTCGGCGATCGACCTGGCCCTGGCCAGCGCCGCGCTGCTGGTCCTCGTCCCCGGCGCCGGCCTCCACGCCTTCCCCGCCTTCTTCCTCGGCTATGCCCTGGCGATCATCGCCGCGCTGGTGACCCACGTCCCCGGCGGCGTCGGCGTGTTCGAGGCGGTGATGCTGGCGGTGCTGCCCGGTGCCGACCCCTCACGCATCCTCGCGGCGCTGATCCTCTACCGGCTGATCTACTACGTCCTCCCGCTGCTCGTCGCCGCCGCCCTGCTCGCGGTGCACGAGCGCCGCCAGCTGCGGAAGCCGCTCGCCGCGATCCGCGCCGTCGGACTCGCCATGCACGGCCTCGCCCCGACCTTCCTGGCGGCTTTGGTCTTCGTCGGCGGCATCGTCCTGCTCGTCTCGGGCTCGCTCCCGGCGATCCCGGCCCGCCTGCGCGACCTCCACGCCTTCGTCCCCCTGCCGTTCGTCGAGGCCTCGCACATCGCGGCGAGCCTGGCCGGCACCGCGCTGCTGCTGATCGCCCCTGCGCTCTATCGCCGGCTCGATGCCGCCTTCCATCTCTGCCGCACGCTCCTGCTGGCCGGCGCGCTGTTCTCGCTGGTCAAGGGCGTCGACTATGAGGAAGCGGCGATCCTGCTGGTCATCGCCGGGCTGCTCCAGCTCTCGCGCACCGCCTTCTACCGCAAGACCGCGCTGACCAGCGCGCTCACCGGCCGCGCCCTGGTCTCGGTCGCGGTCGCTGCCGGCCTCGCCACCTGGATCGGCTTCTTCGCCTTCAAGCACGTGCCCTATCAGGACGATCTGTGGTGGGAGTTCGCCTGGCGCGGCGACGCCTCGCGCTTCCTGCGCGCCAGCTTCGCCACGGCAGTCGCGCTCACCTGCGTCGCGGTCACCCAGTGGTTCGGCTATGCCCAACCGAAGCGCGAGGAGCATGCCCCCGATACCGAGCTGCCGCGCACCGCCCTGGTCCATGCCAACCGCACCGACGCGTTGCTCGCCTATGCCGGCGACAAGCGCTTCCTCCGCTCGGAGAGCGGCGAGACGCTGCTGATGTACCAGGTGCAGGGCCAGAGCTGGATCGTGATGGGCGATCCGGTCGGCCCCAAGGAGGAATGGGGCGACCTGCTCTGGCGTATCCGCGAGATGGCGGATGCGGCGCAGGGCCGGCTGCTCCTCTACCAGATCTCGGCCGAGGCCCTGCCGATCGCGATCGACCTCGGCCTCCAGCTCGTCAAATATGGCGAGGAAGCCCGCGTCTCCCTGCCCGGCTTCTCGATGGAAGGCTCGGAGAAGCGCTCGCTACGCCATTCCGAGCGCCGCGCCGCGCGCGAGGGCGCCAGCTTCGAGATCGTCCCCGCCGCCGAGGTTCCCGCGCTGATGCCCGAGCTGCGCGCCGTCTCGGACGCCTGGCTGCAGGACAAGGGGCATGGCGAGAAGACCTTCTCGGTCGGCCGGTTCGACCCTGCCTATCTCGCCCGCTTCGATTGCGCGCTGGTCCGCCAGCACGGCCACATCGTCGCCTTCGCCAATATCTGGGCGACCGAGAATCGCGAGGAGCTGTCGGTCGACCTGATGCGCCACCTCGCCGAGATGCCCTATGGCACGATGGACTATCTGTTCGTCCAGCTGATGCTATGGGGCCGCGACCAGGGCTATCGCTGGTTCAACCTCGGCATGGCGCCGCTGTCGGGCATCGAATCGCGCCGCCTCGCGCCGATGTGGGCGCGGATCGGGGCGCTGCTCTATCGCCACGGCGACGCCTTTTACGGCTTCGAGGGCCTGCGCGCCTACAAGGACAAGTTCTCTCCGGTCTGGACCGCGCGCTACATCGCGGCGCCCCCAGGGCTGGGACTGGCCCGCGGGATGATCGACCTGCAGACGCTGGTGGGCGGAAGCTCGCGGAGCGCGGCGCTCAGGAAGCGGCTGCGGCTGGTGGCGTAGCCAAATACCAGTTCCCCGGCGAAAGCCGGGGCCCAGGGTTTCTCTGCCGACTCGCTTGTGACCCTGGGCCCCGGCTTTCGCCGGGGAACTGGAAGGTGGCGACCTAGTACCGCCCCCACACGAACCGCGACGATAGCGCGAAATTCCACACCGCCGCCACCGCGATCCCGGCCAGCGCCGACAGCCGCCAGTCGCCGTGCTGGACATTATGCAGGAACGTCGCGACGCCGACATTCGCCGCGGCCCCCGCACCGCACACCACGCAGAAGCGCGCCCAGCCGCGTAGCAATTTTCCCGCGCCCTTCAGCCTTTGCTCGCGATAGGTCAGCGCATTGTTGAGCAGGAAGTTGAAGGTCATCGCCGCTAGCACCGCCAGCATCGTCGCACCGACAAAGGTCCAGCCGAACCCGCAGAACAGCGCCGCCAGCACCGCGAAATGCACCGCCGCGCCCAGCCCGCCGATCGCCGAGAACATCGCGAAGCGCACCGGCACGACCTTGCCGAACATCCGGTCGTACAGCGCGATCAGATATTCCATCGCCACGACATGATCGAGCTTGCTCTCGCCCAGCGCCCGGGTGCGGAACACATAGGGCAGCTCGCGGAACTTCAGCGGCCGCGGCGAGGCGGTCATGATGTCGAGCAGGATCTTGAAACCGATCGCCGAGAGCCTGGGCACCAGCTCGCGCACCACGCCGGCGCGGATCATAAAGAAGCCGCTCATCGGGTCGGACAGGTCGGCCTTGAGCACATGGCGCGAGAGCCGGGTCGCCAGGGCGGACTTGGCCACCCGGTCGTCGTCCCATTCGCCGGTGCCGCCGCCCACGACGAAGCGCGATCCGATCACCAGGTCGAGGCCGGCATCGCCCGCCAGCGCATCGAGCATCCTGGGCAGCAGCGTCTCGTCATGCTGCAGGTCGCCGTCGATCACCGCGACGATCGGCGCGGCGGTAGCACACATCCCCTCGATGCACGCGCTGGAAAGCCCCCGCCGGCCGATCCGCTGGATCACCCGCACGCGCGGATCGCGCAGGCCGAGCGCCCGCGCCGCATCGGCGGTGCCGTCGGGGCTGTCATCGTCGACGAAGATCGCTTCCCAGTGCCGTCCGGCCAGCGCCGCATCGAGCTTTTCGATCAGCAGCGGCACATTGGCGCGTTCGTTGAAGGTGGGGATGACGACCGCGAGTTCGAGGGCGGTGCCGGGGGCGACGCGAGCGAACCGTGCGATCTCGCTGTCGAGGAAGAGCTTCATGCGATCCCTTTATGGGCCCGGTTTGTCGGGTCCCGAATGGGCCCCGGGAGGGGTACGCGCCGGGGCACAGATACGCATGGCGCGGCCCTCCCGGGGGTCGAGACATGCCATCGATGCCGGGGGACGACGCTCGTGGCTTGCCTCGGGGGCATGGTTGAGACGGAGCAGGTGTGGCGATCCCGCAACGCCGCGCGAAAAAATTTCGGAAAAGGTCAGAAGCCGATTTCGACGCCCAGCCGCACGGTGCGCGGGCGCAGCGGCGTGACCTGCTTCTCGTCGCGGATCAGCAGCGGCGAGCCCAGCGCGAAGCGGTTGCCGCGGGTGTCGAACAGGTTGGTGGCGGTCAGCGTGATCGCCCGCCGCCCATGCTCCAGGCGGAGCTCCATGCCGGTATCCACATAATCGCCCTGCGGCCGGCCGAGCACCGGGCCGATGCCCAATGTCGAGCGGCCGACATAGCGGAGATAGGAGCTCGCGGAGAACTCTACAGCGTCGCCCAGCGCGTGGCGATAGGCCGCGCCGAGCCGTCCGCTCGCATCGGCGACATTGGGCAGCCGGTTGAAGTCCGATGGCCCCTCTGCCAGCGGGAACACCGCTTGCGAGGGATCGGTGACCTTGCTGTCGTTCAGGTAGAGCGAACCGTCGAGGTCGAGCCCGGGTAGCGGCTGCCAGCGCACCGCCACGCCGAGCGACAGCACCCGCCCGTCGCCGATATTGGCGGTGGTCGGGAAGCCGAAGCCGTCGATCAAATCGGCCTGGATGCTGGTCCACCAGGTCATCGAGGCGTTGGCCGATACCGAAAGCCCGCTCTCGGTATAGCGCCCGCCCGCCTCGACGGTGGATAGCCGGTCGCCCTGGAAGCGCTGGATCACGTCGCGGCGCACCGCCAGGCCGCCCGGGCGGAAACCCTGCTCGAACCGGCCGAACAGGGTCAGCCCGTCCGCGGGCCGCCAGGCGATCGCGGCGGAGGGCAGGAAGCGCGTCTCGGTGCGTGCCGCGCGGGCGCGCGGATCCTCGCGAAAGGCGAGATAGCGGTCCACATCCTCCGAATTGCCGGTCAGATGTGAATTGGTCAGCCGCCCGCCCGCGGTGATCGTAACGCCGCGCACCGGCTCGATCGTGCCCTCGCCATAGAGGGTCGCCTCGTCGACGCTGTTGCGCACGCCGGTCAGCGCCGCGCGCATCGCACCGAAATTGCGGTTCACTCGCCCGCGATTCTGCAGGAAGCTCACCCCGATCAGCCAGCCCGTACCGCGCGGCCCGCGGCGCGAGAGCCGCGTCTCGCTGGTCAGCATGCTGACCCGGTTGATCTGCCGATAGCCGATCAGCGGCGCGCCGACCGCCGGCAAGGGAAAGCCCTGGTTGATGTCGGCGACCGAGGCACCGGCGAACACTTCCGACACATATTGCCTCGCATAAGCCGCGGCCGAGCTCAGCTCCAGGTCGCCCCAATGCTTGCGGACGACGAACTCGCCCAGCCAGAAGTCGTTCTTGAAGGGCTGGGCGATCGCGCTCGATCGGGTGAGCCCGTCGCCTTCGCCATCCGAATATTGCGCGTCGCGGCCCTCGATGCTCTGGCCGACGCCGCCCAGGTCGAAGGTCCAGCCGTCGAGGTTCCAGCGCAGCGCCACGCGGCCGCCGGTGGTGCGTACGCGGTTGACGTCGTTGAGGCCGCGCTCGCGGTCGTCGATATAACCGCCGTCGAGCGCGCTGAAGACGAGCGCGCGCAGCGCCACATCGCCTTCCTTGATCGGCACGTTGACGATCCCACCGACGTCCCAGCCCGGCGCGCCATGCTCCGTGACCGAGCCGCCGCCCCAGACCTGGCCGCCGCTGGCAAACAGGTCCGGCACGCGCGGCACCACGCGGACCACGCCGCCCAGCGATCCGGCGCCATAGAGCGTGCCCTGCGGTCCCTCGAGCACTTCGACCCGGCCGATATCGTAGAGCTTCAGGTCCGGATCGGGCGCGCTGTAGGTGATCCGGCTGTTGCCCCAATATTGCCCGACGGTCGCCTGGGTCGGGCCGACGAAGCTCGAATCGGCGATGCCGCGGATGAACAGCTTGTTGCGCCCCGGCCCGAGATGGGTGGAGGCGAGGCTGGCCACCCGGTTGGCGATCACGTCGCTGCCCTGCCCGCCTTCGGAGACGGGGATATCCTCGCCCTCGACGATCTGGACGCCGCCCGGATAGGCCTTGAGCGGGATGTCGCGCTTGCTGCCGGTGACCAGGATCTCGGCCGGCGGGGCATCGGGCTCCTCGGGCGGCGGCGCAGGGCGCGGCTTGGGGCGCACCGGCGGCGCGCGCTCGATCAGCCAGGTGCCGGGCGCGACGCGGCGGGCACGGGCGTTGCTGCCCCTCAGCATCTCGGCCAGCGCGCCGTCGATGGTGTGCTTGCCCTTGACCGGGCGGACGGTGATCCCGCCGAGCCCGGGCTCGCGCAGGCCGATGCTGCTGCCGGTCTGGCGGCCGAGCGTGAACACCGCGGCGTCGAGCCGGCCTGCAGGCACGGAGACGCTGTGCCGCTTCTCCTGCGCCAGCGCGGGCGGAGCGGCCAGCAGCGCCAGCGGAAGGATCAGATCAGCGCGGCGCACCGTCGATCGTGTCCAGCATCCATCCATTGCCTGCGCGGGTCGCCCGGGTGCCGGTGAGCGCGGCGATGCGCTCGATCACGGCACCGGGGCCGCCCTGAGTCGAGATCGTGCCGGTGAACGGAATATCCTCCGTCCCCTTGCCCACCCGCAGCCGGACGCCGAGGTTGCGGGACACATCGGCCGCGACACGCTCCAGCGTCGCGTTGCGATAGACGAGCTGGCCGCCACGCCAGCTGCCGACATCGGTGGTGACGGTGCGCGTCACTTCGGGCTTCGCGCCGCCGGCCACGCTCAGCGCGTCGCCCGGCGTCAGCCGCACCGCATCGGCCTGGGGCTGGTAGATCACCGCACCCTCTGCCACCGATACGCGTAGCCCGGTCGCATCGCGCACCACGTTGAACACGGTGCCGGCATCCTCCAGCGTCACGTCGCCGGTCCTGACGATGAACGGGTCGGCGGCATCGTGGCGCACGGTGAACAGCGCCTCACCCTCGATCAGCTCGGCATGGCGCTTGTCGAGCATCGCGACGCGGGTGGCGCCGTTCAGCACCATCTTCGATCCGTCGGCCAGCGCGACCTCGCGGCGCTCGCCGGCGCGCGTGGCATATTCGATCCGCATGCCCGGGCCGCTGTCCAGGCTGGCCCAGCCGATCACGCCTGCCACCGCCGCGGCGATGGCGCCGCCCGAGATCAGGAACAGCCGCCGCGACGGGCGCGCCGTCACCGGCTCCGGCTCGACCACCGGCACCGTCACCGGCGCAGGCGGCAGGCTGAACAGCCCGGCCATCGCCTCGTCGGTCTCCAGCGCGGCGTTATAGGCGGCCAAATGCGCGGGATCGCGCTCCAGCCAGTCGGCGAAGCCGTCCCAATCGGCGAAAGCCGAGTCCTGCAGCCGGATCACCCACCCCCGGGCGTCCTCTGCCAGAATATCCGAAACCTGCCCGTTCATGCCCACCTCGCATCAACGACGGAGTCGACGCGCTCATTCCGCATCGAACTTGTCCTTCAGTTGCGCGAGGGCCCGATAGGCCTTCTGCAGATCCTTCTCCACGGAGCTCAAGCTTATCCCCAGTTCGCGAGCAATCGCTGCCTGGCCGAGCCCATCCAGCCGGTAGCGTCGGAAAACCTGATCGACTCGCGGCCCGAGCGCAAGCAGCGTCTGCTCCGCCTCGCGCAGCCGCTGGCGCGCGATCAGCACGCGCTCGCCCTGCGGCGAATCGTCGCTGTTGGCCAGGTCCTGCCATTCATGCTGGCGCCGGTCGCGGCTCAGCGAGGCGCGCTGGCGGTCGCGCAGCACATTCTCGGCGGCGCGGAAGAGGTAGGAAACCGGGTCGGCGACCGGCCGCGCCTCGGCGCCGGAAATCTTGTGCCACAGGTCCTGCAGCACGTCCTCGGCATCGTCCCCCGCCCCGCGCGCGGCAAGGAAGCGCAGCAGCCGCGGCCGCTCGCTCTCGAGCACGCGCTGCAAGCCGCTGGTCGACGCGAGAGAGGTCATGCCCGATGCCAAAGCATTGCGCGCTTCTCTTGCCAAGCCTTGGCTGAGAGATGGCGCAATTGCGGCGACGGAAAGGAGCTCAGGCACCGGGCCGCCGCCGATAGACGACTCGGTTGCGGCCACCCACCGGCACCTCCAGCGCAGGCGCATAGTCGCGCGCCAGCAGCCCGGTCATGTAGTCCAGAACCTGCGGATTGAGGTCGCGGTCCGGCCGGGTGTTGGCGACGACGAATTCGGGCCGCGCCGCCATGATCCGCTTCACCTCGGCCATCGGGTCGGCACCGATCGCCCGCGATTCGCGGGTCAGGCTCAGATGGCTCGGGAAGGGCCAGCGCGTCGGCAGGCAGCTGCCAGTAAGCCGGTAGAGCGCCGGCTCGCCGTCGAAGACGTACAGGCAGTCCTTCAGCTGCGGCCGGATGAAATCGGCCATCTGCTCGACCTGCGGCCCCCAGCCCCGGGAGCGGCGATTCTCGTTGACGATCTGGAGCGAGACCAAAGTGGCCAGCGCCATCATCGCGATGCCCGCCGGGATCCGCCAGCGCGTCCGGCCCGAGGCGAGCACCAGTCCCGCCGCGCCGTCGCCGAACCAGGCCGCGGCGAGCACGCAGAGCGGCGCGATCAGCGGCAGGGCATAATGGTCGAACCAGGTGCCGAACAGCAGCACGCCCGTGATCGCCGCGATCGCCCAGCCGTCGAGGAAGCGCCGCACCTCGTCGCTCGCCGGCCGCGCCATGCCGCGCCCCAGCCAGGCGGCGAGCCCGAGCGGCACCAGACAGGCGATCATCCAGCCGAGCCGCTTGAGCGCGATGCCCAGCCCGTCCGAGCTGCGCTCGAGGATCGAGAGGAAATTGGCCTGGACGAAGGCATCGCCCTGGCCGATCGAGACATACCAGCCCCAGGCAGCGAGCGTCGGCAGCAGCGCCGCGACTACCCAGGCCAGCGCCATCGCCCCCAGCATCGTCCAGCCGAGTCCGCGCTTGCGTCCCAGCCAGAGCAGCGTCAGCCCGAAGAACACGCCTTCGAACAGCGCGGTGTACTTCACCTGCATCGCCGCGCCGGCCAGCAGCATGACCAGCAGCCCGCCGGCAAAGGAGACCGCATCGAAATTCGGCCGCCGCACCACGCCGACCATCGCCCAGGCGCCGAGCGCGACGAACAAATTGTAGAAGACCGGCGACTGGCCGCCCTCGCCGCCGAAGATGCCGAGATAGAGGATATAGACCACGCCCGCCGCCGCCGCGCCGTGCGGGCCGGCAAGGTTGCGGGCGATCCGCGCGACCACCAGCGCGGTCGCCACCGCGAACAGCATCGCGACGATCTGGTATTCGAGCACCCCGGCGCCGCCGAGCAGCCGGATCGCGGCATAGATCAGGAACAGCCCGATCGGCTTGCGGTCCCAGATGTCCACATAGGGCAGCGCGCCGTGCAGCATCCGGTCGCCGGTGAGCAGGTAGAACTCGTCATCGACCTGCACCACCGGATTGCCGAACTGTGCCGCCCGCGCCGCCACCGCGACGACGAGCAGCAGCGCGGCGAGCAGCGCTGGATTGCCCGCCCAGGCCCGGGTCGCGGCAGCGAGCCGCGCCGTCCACGGCACATGCTCGGGCTCGACCAGGCGAAGCTGGCGGAAGGTAGAAGCCTCGGGCCAGGCCCGGGCTGGGGAACGCTGCATACTCACGACCCGACAAATGGCTGCAGGTCGTGACGGAGCCCCGGCGGCAATTCCGCAACGCGAACGCGATCAAGCGGGTGCGCGCGGCGATGGGTTGTCCGAATTGTTCCCCCTTCTTCGTCACCCCGGCCTTGAGCCGGGGTCCCGCTACCTCGAACCGGCCGAAGAAGCGGGATCCCGGCGCGAGGCCGGGATGACGGAAAGTTGAACCCTCAACCCCATCCTATCCCAGCCGATAGGGCCTCGCCGGCACGGGCACCGGCGCGCCCGGGGCCGGCTTCTCCAGCGGCACCGCACCCGCCAGCCCGGTCCCGGTGACGTCGAACAGGCTGAGCAGCGGCCCCGCTTGCCCGGTCACCGCGATGTCGCGCAGCTTCGCGCCCCGGACATGCGCCAGCGCGATCCCCTTGCCGCAGGTGCCGCGGATGCCGGCCAGCACCAGCCCCTCCAGCGGCCGCTCGGGATCGATCTCGCGGCCGTCGACCAGCATCGGCACGCCGTGCACCCGCACGTCCGAAAAAGCGAAGCGCGCCACCCTGGGCCGCCCCGCCAGTCCCTGCACCGGATATTCGTCCTGCTTGCCGCTGCTCAGGAAATTGAGCCGCAGGAAGCCCTGCCCCACGCCCGACACCTCCAGGTCGCGCATGACGATGTCGGTGATGAACGCCCCGCGCCCGGGCCGGCTCTTGATATAGACCGCATGCGTCTTCGCCCCGAGGAAGCGGCAGCGCTCGACCAGCACCCCGGCGATCCCGCCCGAGGTCTCGCTGCCGATGCCGATGCACGCCCAGTGCGCGTCGCGGAAGCTGCAGTCGGAGATGTGCACGTCGCGCGTCGGCCGGGCGATGCGGTTGCCCTCCTCGCCCCGGCCCGACTTGATCGCGATGCAATCGTCGCCGGTGTCGAAGCTGCACCGCTCGATCACCACCCGCTCGCAGGAATCGACATCGATCCCGTCCGCCCCGCCCTCGACCACCATGTCGCTGAAGCGCACGTCGCTGCAGAAGATCGGGTGGATCGACCACATCGCATTCTGCCGGGTGAAGACCTCGCGGACGTGGACGTGCCGGCACGAGACCAGTTCGATCAGCGCCGGATTGCGATTGCCGGTGGCGCGGTCGATCCGCGTGTCGATCGCCGGATTGCCGAGGATCCGCCCCTTGCCGGCGATGCCGAGATGCTCGGCATTCTCGGCGGAGATCAGGCCGATATGGCCCTTCACGAACTTGCCTTCCCAGCGCACCTGGCGGAGCGGATAATCGGCCAGGTCGGGCGAGCCGAGGATCGTCGCCCCCTCCCGCACGCGCAGCAGCGTGTTCGATCCGATCGCGATCGCGCCGGTCAGCCAGGTCCCGGGCGGCACCGCCACCTCGCCCCCGCCGAGCATCGCGCAGCGGTCGAGCGCCTGCTGGAAGGCGAGCGTGTCCTTGCCGCCATCGCCCTTCGCTCCGAAATCGCGCACATCGAGCGAGACGCCGCCGGCGGGAGCACCGTCACGCCCGGCCCATGCCGGCGGCACCGCACCCGCCACGCCCAGCCCGCCGGCCAGCTTCAACACCGCACGCCGTTCCATGCCCTCTCCTCTCGCTATCGGTGCCGAGCCTAGCGCATGACACCGGTAACATCGAGAGGGCGAAGCTCAACTACGCGGCGGCTTGGCGTACGGTACGAATTCGTCCAGCCCGACCCAGCCGGTCGTCATCCGGGTGCCGGTGTCGTAGAGCTTCACCACATCGATGCTGCACAGCTGCGAGGTGAAGGTCTCGGTCACCAGCACATCGGTCCAGTCGAGCGATTCCGCACCGCTCCTTGGCCGGTTCACATAGATGGTGCCGTTGTTCATCTCGTAGACGATCGCGGTACGGTCGATGATCCGCGAGGAGCGGATGTTGCGCAGCTGGATGCAATCCACGGGCTTTCCGGCGGTACGGCCGGCAATGGCCTTGGCGAGCTCGGCCTCGCCGTCACGCGGCGCCGCGGCGGCCGGCACGGCCAGCGCGGCGAGCAGCGAGGCGCCGAGCAGACTCATCGAGATCCTGTTCATGGCTCAGTCCTTTCGATCCCCCTTCAGGGGGATGACGGAGTATATAGGCTCGAACCGTATTTTTATCACCCACCAGGCACCGGAAATCCAGCGCCGCGCCGCTCAATCCTCGGGCCCCGACCAGCCCGGCAGATAGGCCGCATCCTTGTGCCGGGCGAGGTCGAGCGCGCGCCCCAGCGCCTCCTCGAAATCCCCGTCGAGCAGCTTCGCCGGGATGCGCCGCCGCAGGAAATCGGCCCAGAGGAACTCGGCATAGGGCGTCGGGTCCTTGGCATAGCCGCCGCCGCGGCGCAGCTCCCCGGCCAGCGAGCGCCAGGGATCGTCGAGCAGCCCGCGGACATGTTTGGGCAGGTGCCGGGAATCGAGCCGCCGCCCTTCCGGATCATAGGGATGGAGCCAGCCCCGGCTGTCCATGAAGGTGCGGAAGGCCCGCCCCGGCAGCTCGGAGAGGTCGGCGATCTCGCGGACGAACACCCGCTCGACACCCTCGTCGTGCAGCGCCCGGGCGAGATGATGCGCATCGACGATCCAGAACCGGTCCTTCGGCCCCTTCACCGCCGGGATCATGTGGCGGCCGAGGAACTCCGATCCATCGCGCTCCGCCCGCTCGCGCCAGTCGCGCCGCTTGCGGGCGACTTCGCGGAAGCCGACGGTGATCTGGGTCGGCCGCAGCGCGTCGATCGAGACGGGGCGGAGAAAGGGTTCGGGCTCACGCATCTTGGCTCTCCAGCCTGGCGGCCGCATCGGCCACGCTATAGTCGCTGCGCGCCGCCACCGATGCCGCGCCGGCGGCATGGAGCAGGTCGCGCACCCTATCGTGCATCCGGGCATAATGGACGCGGAAGCCCTTGGCCTGCATCGCCCGGTCGAAATCGAGCAGTGCGTCGAGCGCGGTGCTGTCGATGTCGATGCTCTCCTCCAGGCTGATCACCACGGCCCGTACGCCCGGCTGGGCGAGCGTGCGCGCGGCGATCTCGGCGAACATCCGCTCGGCATTGGCGAAGAACAGCGGCGCCGCCGGCCGCCAGATCGCAATGCCGGGGATCGGCCTGGCCTCGGGATGGCGATCGGCATCGACGAAGTTGTGGCTGTCCCCCAGTTGGCCGAGGCGGCCCAATTGGGCATTGCCGAAGCGCTGCACCAGGGCGGCGAGCGAGAGCAGGATCGCGCAGAGCATCCCGTCGAGCACGCCGAGCAGCAGCACGCCCAGCGCCGCGGCCAGCGCGATATATTGGTCGCGGTCGAGCGCCCATAGCCGCCGCAGCGGGCGCGGGTCGAGCGAATGGGCGAGCGCGGCGATCACCACCGCGGCCAGCACCGGCTGGGGCAGCAGCGCGACCAGCGGCATGGCGAACAGCACGAGGACGCCCAGCGCTGCCGCCGCGATCGCCCCGGCCACGCGCGATCCGGCGCCCGAAGCCTCGTTCGCCGCGCTTGCCGAGAGCCCGGCACCGACCGGCATGCCCTGGACCAGCGCCGCGCCCAGATTGGCGAGGCCGAGCGCGCGCAGCTCGCGGCCCGGATCCAGAATGTCGCCGTGCCGGAGCGCCAGCGCGCGCATCGTGCCCCAGCTCTCGGCGAGCAGGATCAGCGCCAGCGGCACGGCGAGCTGCGCCGCCTCCAGCATCCGGGCATAGGAAAGTGCAGGCAGCGCCAGCGCCTCCGGCGCCAGCACGATCGGCCCGACCACCGCCACGCCGTGTCCGGCGAGATCGAGCAGGCCCGATGCCGCGACGCCCGAGACCAGCACGATCAGCGCGCCCGGCACCATCGGCAGGCGGCGCAGCACCAGCAAGATCGCCAGCGCGACCAGCCCCACCGCCAGGCTCGGCCAGTGCCAGTGCGGCGCGGCCCGCAGCACCGCGATGCCGGTCTCGATCAGGTTGCCGGCGGGCGGGTGCGTGCCGGTCAGCACCGGCAGCTGCTTGACGCTGATCGTGATTGCCAGCCCGAAGGCGAAGCCGCGCAGCACCGGGTGCGAGATGAAGCCGGTCAGCCCGCCCAGCCGGCCCGCCCAGGCGAGCAGGAACAACAGGCCGGTGATCGCCACCGCGCTCACCATGAACAGCGTCCGCATCCCCTCCCCCGCCGGCAGCGTCGCCAGCGAGGCGGCAAGGATCGCCGCGGAGGAGGAGGTCGCGGAGACGATCGCGAAGCGGCTGCGCCCGGCCAGCGCATAGACCAGCGCCCCGGCAATCGCCGCGAGGATCGCATGCCCCGGCGCGACCCCGGCGATCGAGGCATAGGCCACCGCCTCGGGCAACATCAGCCCCGAAATGGCAAGCCCCGCAACGATGTCGGCACGAATCTTCAAAAGGCCCTCCCGAAGCCGGCCATGCTGCGCCCGGCCGCAGCGGATGGGAAGCCACCCAGCACATCCGTCACCCCGGCCTTGTGCCGGGGTCCACTATGCCGCACCGGAGATGCAGGAGCCTCTTGTCCAGAACGCGCCTCCCGGTGGGCCCCGGCACAAGCTTGTCCTGAGCGACGCCGCAGGCGGCGTCGAAGGGGCCGGGGTGACGAAATGAGGGGAAACCCGCCCTCCCGATCGTCATCCCCGCGAAGGCGGGGATCCAGGGTAGCGCAGTACGTGGAATGCAATCGAGCACCCGCTTTCCGGATAGACCAAAGCGCGCCGCGCGCATCCCGCCCTTGGCTCTGGATCCCCGCCTTCGCGGGGATGACGAAAGGGACAAAAAACCGCCAGCCCCCTACCGCAACTGCCGCTTCTCCAGCTTCCGCGCCAGCGTCCGCCGGTGCATCCCCAGCCGCCGCGCCGTCTCGGAGATGTTGAAGTCCGTCTCCACCAGGGTCTGGTGGATATGCTCCCACTCCACCGTCTTGATCGACGAAGGCCGGCTGGCGAGCGGGGCATCGACATCGCCTTCCTCGCGCCCGAACGCCGCCTCGATATCGTCGGTGTTGGAAGGCTTGGCGAGATAATAGGACGCACCCAGCTTTATCGCCTCCACCGCGGTGGCGATGCTGGCGAAGCCGGTCAGCACGACGATCTTCATCCCGGCATCCGCCGCGCGCAGCGTCTGGACGCAGACCAGCCCCGATGCCCCGCCCAGCTTCAGGTCGACCACCGCATAGGCCGGATGGAATGTCTCCATCAGCGCGGTCAGGTCCTCATGGCTCGCCGCCACCTCGACCATGTATCCGCGTCGCTCGAACGAGCGCCGCAGCGTCCGGGCGAAGGACTCGTCGTCCTCGACGATCAGCAGCTTGCGAACCGCGCTCATGCCTGTTCCTCCCCGCCCCGGGCGATCGCGTCAAGCGGCAGGCGGATGCGCACCAGCGCCCCGCGCGGCACCCGGTTCTCCGCCTCGGCGGTGCCCCCCAGCTTGCGCAGCACGTTGACCAGCAGGAACAGGCCCAGTCCGCCGCCCGCCTTGCCCTTGCTCGATCGATAGGGCTGGCCGAAGCCCGCCAGCATCTCGGGCGCGAAGCCCGGGCCGCGGTCGGCGACTTCGATCACCATCTCGTCGCGGTCGCGCAGCAGGGTGATGCCGATCCATTCGGGCGAGACCTCGGCGGCGTTGTCGATCACGTTGCTCAGCACCTGGCGCAGCGCGGTGTCGGAGACGATCGCCAGGTCCGGCCCGAACCGGTCGGCATATTCCAGCGTGCCGGTCAGCCGGCTGTCGCGCCAGTCGGCGACCAGGTCGTCGAGGAAATGGCGCACGGTGGTGAATTCCGAGGCGATCCCCCGCGCCTCGCCGGCCGAGGCCAGGATGCCGCTGACGATGGTCTTGCAGCGGGCCACCTCGGCCTGCATGTCGGCCACGTCCTGCGCCAGGTCCTTGTCGCCGGCGATGCGCTGCATGTGCTGCCAGTCGCCCAGGATCACCGAGAGCGAGGAGAGCGGCGTGCCCAGCTCGTGCGCCGCGCCGGTGGCGAGCAGGCCCATGCGGACGATATGATCCTCCTCCGCCGCGCGCTGGCGGATCGCGGCGCGCTCGGCGTCGCCTTCGCGCAGGTTGCGGGCGATGCGGGTGATCAGCAGCACCAGCAGCACCGCGATCAGCGCGAAGCAGATCAGGCTGCCGGCCAGGTAGAGGCGGAACGGGTCGCGCGAGCTCGGCGGCAGGTCGAGCGGCACCGGGTTGATCGCGATGGTGAACAGCGCAAGGCTCGCCGCGCCGACGATCATCCAGCTCGATCCCGGCTGGAGCAGCATCGCGCCGGTCACCACCTGGAGCAGGAACAGGAAGGCGAAGGGGTTGGCGAGGCCGCCGGTGAAGTGGAGCTGCCAGGCCAGCGCGCCGACATCGGCGAGCATCGCCACGGTCAGCTCCCAGTTGGTGATCGCGGCACGCCGGTCGAGCAGCGGATAGGTGGCAAGGTTGATGCCCGCCAGCAGCAGCGGCGCGATGAACAGCGGCACCAGCGGCAGGTGCACGCCCATCACGAAATGGACGAAGCCGATCGTGGCGAGCTGTCCGCCCACGGCGATCCAGCGCAGCTGGACGAGCAGCCACATGTTGCGCCGTCCGGGGTCGGTGTCCTCCAGCCCCCCGGCGTGGATCATGCGGCGGCTCCGCGCCGCCAGCCGATGAACCAGGCGCCCCACAGCGCCATGGCGGCAAGCCCGAACCAGGTCAGCGCATAGACCAGGTGATTGTCGTTGAAGCGGACCACGGTCAGCCCGCCTGCCGGCCAGCCGCCCGGATTGGGCGTGGCGTCCGCGTCGATGAAATAGGGAGCGACCTGTCCGAGCCCATGGGCCTGGGCGATAGCCGCGACGTCGCGCGAATACCAGCGATTGGCCTTGGGATCGTTGCTGCGCAGGAACCCGCCGCCCGGCTCGGTGACGCGCAGCAGGCCGGTCACCTGCATATAGTCCGGCCCGGCGGGGATGCGCTGGCGCATGGCATCGGGGATGAAGCCGCGATTGACCAGCAGGGTGAAGTCGCGCGTGCGGAGCGGGGTGATCACCCAATAGCCCGATCCGCGCTCGGTGACCGCCTTCACCAGCGTGGCGCGGTCGTTGAGCAGGGTGCCGGTGGCGGTGACGCGGCGATAGGCGTCGGTCCTGGCGGCGATCCCGCTCCAGGCGTCGGGTCCCGGCGCGGCGGCCGGGACGGCGTGGATGCGGGCATCCACCGCCGCGATCAGCTCGTGCTTCCAGGCCCGGCGCTCGAGCTGCCAGATGCCGAGCCCGGCCAGCAGCCCGGCGCAGACGAGCATCGCCGCGGCGATCACCCATCTCGCGCGGGGCCGCGGGTCGTCCGTCACGGAAGCTGGCTCGGGTCCATCATCGGCATCATGTTCGCGTTCAGGTGGTACATCACCCACAGCGAACCCGACAGCATGATCGCCACCACGATGATGGTGAACACCAAAGCGGTCATCGTCCAGCCACCCTCGGCGCTCGGCTTGAGGTGGAGGAAATAGACCATGTGGACCAGGATCTGGATCACCGCGAAGCCCATGATCGCCGCGGCGGTGACGCCGTTCGAGAAGGGACGCTCCATCACCAGGTAGAAGGGGATCGCGGTCAGGATCACCGACAGCACGAAGCCGATGACATAGTCGCGCATCGAGCCGTGCGGGATCTCGACGCCGTGGCCATGGCCGTGATCGCCATGATCCCCGTGTGCGTGCGCGTCGTGCGCGTGCGGATCGTGGCTCATCGCAGCATTCCCATCAGATAGACAAAGGTGAAGACGCCGATCCAGATGACGTCGAGGAAGTGCCAGAACAGGCTCAGGCAGGCCAGGCGGCGCTGGTTGGCGGCGGTCAGGCCGAAGCGGCTCACCTGCACCATCAGCGTGATCAGCCAGATCGAGCCGAAGGTGACGTGCAGGCCGTGCGTGCCGACCAGGGTGAAGAAGCTCGACAGGAACGCGCTGCGCCACGGGCCGGCGCCCTCATGGATCAGCTCGCTGAACTCGTAGAGCTCGATGCCCAGGAAGCAGCCGCCGAACACCAGGGTGATCGCCAGCCAGATCAGCACCTGGGTCTTGTTGCCCTTCGCCATGCCCAGCATCGCGAAGCCATAGGTGATCGACGAGAACAGCAGCATCGCCGTGTTCAGCGCGACCAGCGGCAGGTCGAACAGGTCCTTCGGCCCCGGGCCGCCGGCGAAATTGCCGCCGAGCACGGCGTAGCAGGCGAACAGGATCGCGAAGATGAGGCAGTCGCTCATCAGGTAGATCCAGAAGCCCAGCATCGTGCTGTAGCCTTCCGGGTGCGGATGCTCGTCGAAGTCGTAGAAGCGGACCGGTTCGTCCGCGGCGGGAATCGTCGTGGTGCTCATCGATCAGGCTCCGGCAAGCTGGCGCGTGCGCGCCGCCTCGGTCTCGGCCACGGTTTCGGCGGGAATGTCGAAATCGCGGTTGTAGTTGAAGGTGTGGAAGATCGCGCCGCCGATCAGGGCGACGAAGCTCACCCCGACCAGCCACCAGATGTGCCAGATCAGCGCGAAGCCGATCAGGGTGCTGATGCCGGCAAGGATCACGCCCGCGCCGGTGTTGCTCGGCATGTGGATGTCCTTGAAGCCGGTGAGCGGACGCTCGCAGCCGCGGCTCTTCATGTCGTACCAGGCATCCAGGTCGTGGATGACCGGGGTGAAGGCGAAGTTGTACTCCGGCGGCGGCGAGCTGGTCGCCCATTCCAGGGTACGGCCGCCCCACGGGTCGCCGGTCACGTCCTTCAGCTCCTCGCGCTTCCAGATGCTCACCGCGAACTGGACCAGCATCGCGCCGATGCCGGCGGCGATCAGGGCAGCGCCGAGCGCCGCGACGACGAAGAAGATCTGCAGGCTGGGATCGTCGAACACCCGCATGCGGCGGGTCACGCCCATCAGGCCCATGATGTAGAGCGGCAGGAAGGCGAGCCAGAAGCCGGGGACCCAGCACCAGAAGCTCACCTTGCCCCAGAACTCGTTCAGCTTGAAGCCGAAGGCCTTGGGCCACCAGAAGTTGATCGCCGCGAACAGGCCGAACAGCACGCCGCCGATGATCACGTTGTGGAAGTGCGCGATCAGGAACAGCGAGTTGTGCAGCACGAAGTCGGCAGGCGGGATGGCGAGCATCACGCCGGTCATGCCGCCGATCGCGAAGGTCAGCATGAACGCGATCGTCCACATCATCGGCAGCTCGAAACGGATGCGGCCGCGATACATGGTGAACAGCCAGTTGAAGATCTTCGCGCCCGTCGGGATCGAGATGACCATCGTCGTGATGCCGAAGAAGCTGTTGACGCTGGCGCCCGAGCCCATGGTGAAGAAGTGGTGCAGCCAGACGAGGTACGACAGGATCGTGATGACGATCGTGGCGTAGACCATCGACGAATAGCCGAACAGCTTCTTGCCCGAGAAGGTCGAGGTGACTTCCGAGAACACGCCGAACAGCGGCAGGATCAGGATGTAGACCTCCGGGTGGCCCCAGATCCAGATCAGGTTCACGTACATCATGGCGCTGCCGCCAAAGTCGTTCGTGAAGAAATTGGTGTGGGCGTAGCGGTCGAGGCCGAGCAGCGCGAGCGCCGCGGTCAGCACCGGGAAGGAGGCGACGATCAGCACGTTGGTGCAGAGCGAGGTCCAGGTGAACACCGGCATCTTCATCAGCGACATGCCGGGGGCGCGCAGCTTGAGGATCGTCACGATCAGGTTGATGCCGGAAAGCGTCGTGCCGACACCCGCGACCTGCAGCGCCCATAGATAATAGTCGACGCCGACCCCGGGGCTGTAGAGGATCCCCGAAAGCGGCGGATAGGCCAGCCAGCCGGTCTGGGCGAACTCGCCGACGAACAGCGAGGCCATCACCAGCACCGCGCCGCCGGTCGTCATCCAGAAGCTGAAGTTATTCAGGAACGGGAACGACACGTCGCGCGCGCCGATCTGCAGCGGCACGATGTAGTTCATCAGGCCGGTGACGAACGGCATCGCCACGAAGAAGATCATGATCACGCCGTGGGCGGTGAACACCTGGTCGAAGTGATGCGCGTTCAGGTACCCCTCGGACCCGTTGAACGCGAGCGCCTGCTGGAGGCGCATCATCAGCGCGTCGGCAAAGCCGCGCAGGAACATCACGAGGCCGAGGATCATGTACATGATCCCGATCTTCTTGTGGTCGACACTGGTGAACCAGTTCTTCCACAGATAGCCCCAGAGCTTGAAATAGGTAAGCGCGGCGACAAGGCCGATGCCGCCGATCGCGACGCCACAGAAAGTGGCGACGACGATCGGCTCGTGCAGCGGCAGCGCGTCGAGCGACAGCTTGCCCAGGATCGGGCTAACGGGTGCGGGTTGCGGGATCATATCTGCTTCGCAATCAGGAGAAGGGACGCGGCCGGGTTTCGGACGCGACGCTGGGAGCGATCGGAGTCGGCTTGGCCGAGGGCTGCTTGAGGCCCGCGCCGGTGAGCGTGGCCTGCTTCACCGGCCTGGCCGTCTGGGGCTTGGCACCGACGGCGACGTCCTGCTGGTCGGCGCAGAGCTCGCCGACGAAGCTCTTGCCGCCATGCATGTGCGTGCCGGTGGCGCTGGTCTTGTCCTCGCTGTGGTGGACATTGTGCAGCCCGGCCTTGCCCGTGCCGCCCTGGGCATCGAGCATCATCATCTGGTGCATGCACATCTTGCCCTGCTGCACGCACATGTTGACCACCCGGTCGAACAGCCCCGCCTCGACGCCGGCGAAGCGGCGGACCGGCTCGCCTTCGCTCGGGCGCTCGAGCTGGAGATAGCCGGCGCGGTCGAGATTGCCGCCCGCCTTCTTGGCCTCGGCCACCCAGGCGTCGAAGCCGGCCTGGTCCAGGCTGTGCGCCTTGAAGCGCATCTTCGAGAAGCCGTGCCCGCTATAGTTTGCCGACAGGCCCTGGAACACGCCGGTCTTGTCGAACACCGCGTTCATCGGCGTCTCCATCGCCGGCATGGCGTAGATCTGCCCGGCCAGCGCGGGGATGTAGAAGGAGTTCATCACCGACGAGGCCGAGATCCGGAAGCGGATCGGGCGGCCGACCGGTGCGGCCATCTCGTTTACCGTGGCAATGCCCTGCTCGGGATAGATGAACAGCCACTTCCAGTCGAGCGCGACGACCTGCACCTCGAGCGGCTTCACATTGGCCGCCACCGGCTGGTTCGGGCCGGTGCGCGACAGCGGCCGGTACGGATCGAGCAGGTGCGTGCTCACCCAGGTGATCGCGCCCAGGCAGATGATGATCAGCAGCGGGGCCGACCAGATCACCAGCTCCAGGCTGGTCGAGTGGTCCCAGTCCGGCGAATAGGTCGCTTCCTTGTTCGACTCGCGGTAGCGCCAGGCGAACAGGACGACCAGCGCCATCACCGGCACGATGATCAGCAGCATCAGCAGCGTCGAGACGATCACCAGGTCGCCCTGTTGACGGGCGACGTCGCCGGCGGGGTTGAGCACGACCATGTCGCATCCGCACAACAGCGCGAAAGCCGGCAGGGTCAGCAGCGCACGGAGGCGTGCGGAGAGCGGACGGGGTCTAGGCATGGCGGGCGCCTAGGCGTCTCATGTTGCAGCGCACATAGGACATTTTGTCCAATCCCCGCTTTGTCTGCTATGACGCAAATGCGCCGCGCCGGGAACTACCCGGCCCTCCATGGCATTAGGAAACGCGCTCGCGCGGCGCGTGTTGCAGAAAGTTCCAATTCGATGAGCGGCGATACCGTCCCCACCCTTGAAGCCGAACGGGATGCACGCGTCCTCAACGCCTCGCACGGCCACGGAATCCATCCGGGCGAGATCGCGATCGGCGTGATCATCGGCCGCACCTCCGAATTCTTCGACTTCTTCGTCTACGCCATAGCCTCTGTGCTGGTGTTCCCGAAGCTGTTCTTTCCCTTCCTCGATCCGCTCCAGGGCACGCTCTGGTCGTTCGCGATCTTCGCGCTGGCCTTCATCGCCCGCCCGTTCGGCACGCTGATCTTCACTGCCGTCGACCGCGCCTATGGCCGCGGCGCCAAGCTGACGATCGCGCTGTTCCTGCTCGGCGGCTCGACCGCGGCGATCGCCTTCCTCCCCAGCTATGCCGATGCCGGCATCTCGGCGGCACTGCTCCTCGCGCTGTTCCGCATGGGCCAGGGCGTCGCGCTCGGCGGCTCGTGGGACGGCCTCGCCTCGCTGCTCGCGCTCAACGCGCCGAGCGACAAGCGCGGCTGGTATGCGATGATCCCGCAGCTCGGCGCGCCGCTCGGCCTGTTCGTGGCCAGCCTGTTGTTCGCCTTCTTCGTCAGCGCCCTGCCGGCCGAGGACTTCCTGGCCTGGGGCTGGCGCTATCCGTTCTTCGTCGCCTTCGCGATCAACGTGGTGGCGCTGTTCGCCCGCCTGCGCATCGTGGTGACGCCGGAATATGCCCGCCTGTTCGAGGATCGCGAGCTCCAGCCCGCGCCGATCTCGGAGACGGTGCGCGCCGACTGGCGGATTGTGGTGATGGGCGCCTTCGCCCCGCTCGCCAGCTTCGCGATGTTCCACATGGTCACCGTGTTCCCGCTGTCCTGGGTGTTCCTCTACACCCAGAACAGCCCGGTCGACTTCCTGGTTATCGAGGCGGTCGCCGCCGTGGTCGGCACGATCGCGATCGTCCTCTCGGGCACGCTGGCAGACCGCGTCGGCCGCCGTACCCTGCTCGGCAGCTCGGCGGTCGCGATCGCCGTGTTCAGCGGCTTCGCCCCGCAGCTGCTCTCGGCTGGCGAGCTGGGCGAGATCGTCTTCATGCTGTTCGGCTTCGCGCTGCTCGGCATCTCGTTCGGCCAGTCCTCGGGCGCGCTCTCGTCGATGTTCCAGAAGTCGCACCGCTACACCGGCTCGTCGCTCACCTCGGACCTCGCCTGGCTGTTCGGCGCCGCCTTCGCCCCGCTGATCGCGCTCTGGCTCGGCAGCGCCTTCGGCCTGCTCGCTGCGGGTGCCTATCTGCTCTCAGGCGCAATCGGCACCCTGGTGGCACTCTGGTTCAACCGCGAGCTCGCCAAGACGATCGACTGATCGATCCGGGCAGCGGACAGAAAAGGCGCCGGCAGCCCCCAGGGGTTGCCGGCTCTTTTCATATTCTCCCTCTCCCCTCCACCGGAGGGGAGAGGGTTGCGCAGACTTAGTCTTCGCGCAGCGAAGGCTTAGTCGGAGCTGGGAGAGGGGTGGGCGGCTGCATCGCAGCCGCGCGGAGCAACGCTCCGCCTTGACGCACTGCCCCTCTCCCCGACCCTCTCCCCGGAGGGGAGAGGGAGAAGTTCACCGCGTCCCCGAAGGCACCTTCTGCGCCACGCCCTCCGGCACCGGCAGCCCGAAGTCGGGCCGCCCGTCCGCGGTCCAGCCGAACTTCTGGATGTGCGGTGCACGCTTCAGCGTACACTTCATCCCCGCCGCCGAATTGGCGTGGTAGATGATCCAGTTCTCCTTGCCGTCGGGCGACTTGAAGAAGCCGTTATGCCCGGTCGCGTACACTCCGTTCCCCTTGTGGAGCACCGGCACGGGCGACTTGCTCCACGCCTTGGGATCGAGCGGGTTCGCCCCCGGCGCCGCACGCAGCAGCCCCAGCGCATAGTCGTCCGACCAGCAGGGGCTCGCCGAATAGGTCAGGAACAAGTCTCCCTTCGGCCCCTGCAGGAATTCCGGCCCCTCCAGGATCTGGCGGCCGTCGAGCCGCTCCCAGGGCTGGTCGGGCATGGCGATCACCTGCTCCTTGCCCTTGAGCGTCCAGGGGTTGGCCATCTCGGCGATCGCAAGTCCCGAGTCCGGGCCCAGATAGGGCGAATAGACGAAGTAGCGCTTGCCCTTGTAGGCGAAGCTGGTGCCGTCGATTCCGGCATGGGCAGTGTTGATCCGTCCGCGGTCGATCCACGTCCCGCTGAGCGGATCGGACGCTTTGTTCTCCAACACGAACACTGCCCGGTGGGCGTCGTCGCTGTAACCGCTTGCGGTGGCGGTATAGTAGAGGAACCAGCTCTTGCCGATGCGGTGCAGCTCGGGCGCCCACACCAGATGCGCGTTCGGCCCCTCCTTGGGTGGCGTCCACACCAGCTTCTGCTCCGCATGGGCCAGGTCCGCGATGTTCCGCGTCCGGTGGAGCGTGATGCCGTCGCGCTGGGTGTGCATATAGTAATAGGTGCCGTCGACCTGGGTGATCCAGGGGTCGGGCCCCGAGGGGAGCAGCGGGTTGGTATAGGTGGTGACAACTTCCGTGGCCGGACCGTCCTGCGCGGATACGGTCCCGGTGCCCAGGCACAGGGCCGCGCCGATCATCGCCCCGGTCCAGAGGCTGCGCTTGGTCATCTCGTCTCTCCCATTATATGAGATGACTTATCATATAATATTGGCCCCAGGGCAACCCGTGGGCGCCACCTTGGCGAACTTAGGTGTCCGCGTCAGTCTGCCAGCGCCGCCACGAAGGCCCGGGCGTTCGCCCCCACCTGCTCGGCGCTCATCCCCGGCTTGTACAGCGCCGAGCCAAGCCCGAAGCCCGGGGCACCGGCGGCCCGCCAGGGGTCCATGTTGTCGGGGGCGATGCCGCCCACCGGCAGCACCCGCGCCTCCTTGGGGAGGACGGCGCGCATCGCCTTGAGAACATTGGGACTCGCCGCCTCGGCCGGGAACAGCTTGAGCGCGGTGGCGCCGGCCTCGAGCGCGGCAAAGGCCTCGCTCATCGTGAAGATGCCGGGCAGCGACACCAGCCCCCGCGCGGCGCTGGCGGCGATCACCTTGAGGTTGGCATTGGGCGAGATGATCATCGTGCCCCCGGCAGCCTCGACCGCGGCGACCTGCTCCACGGTCAGGACCGTGCCGGCGCCGATCTGGGCCCGCCCTGCGAACCGCTTCGCGAGCCGGGCGATGCTGTCGAGCGGATCGGGCGAGTTCATCGGCACTTCGATCAGGGTAAAGCCAGCGGAAACAAGCGCTTCGCCGATCTCCTCGACTTCGTCCGGCTTCACCCCGCGCAGGATGGCGACCAGCGGGCAGCGGGCAAAACTGGCGTCGAAGGCGGCGATATGGCTCACGATATTCTCCCGATTGCGATGATGCCGGCAATGAAGGCGGCGTGGCTGTCGACCAGCACGGCGCGGCGCCCATGCGCCTCGATCGCCGCGACATAAAGGCCCCCGAGCACGCGGTCGGCGAGGATATGGACTTCGTCATGCCCCACCCGCTCGAGCCGGGCGGCGACGTCGCTGCCGATCAGCAGCCCACTGGCATAGCTCGCCGCGTCGGTATCGGCCCGCTCGCCCAGCAGCTTGGCGGCGCGGATGCCGAACAGCGAGGCGGCAAGGTCGCGCTTGCGCCCCTCCTCCACCCCGTCGAGGAACGCCCGGCCGGGGTTAACCTCGTCGCTAAGCTGCGAGGAAAGCAGGCCATATTTGCGGAGCAGCGCGAACAGCTCGCCGGTCATCGCGGTGGTGAAGCCGGCGATGCGCCCGCCCTCCATCTCCGCCCATTTGCAGTGCGTGCCCGGCTGGGCGAGCAGCGAATCGCCCGGCACCAGCCCGGCCGCAACCGCGCCGAGCAACTGAACCTCCTCGCCCCGCATCACGTCCGCCGGCCCCGTCACCGAGACGCCGGGGACGATCGCGGTGCGGTCGTCGATCCGCAGCAGCTTGGCAGCCAGGTCCTCGATCCCGGCGGGTGCGGGCACATAGGGCGCCGCCTGCCAGCCGATATTCGATCCGACCATGCCCGCCATCAGCATCGGCAGGTCGCCGAACCGCTCGCGGATCCCCGCCGCCTCTGCCGCGAAGTCGCCGACCGAGGTGACACCGCGATCGTCCCGCTCGGTGCCGACGACCTGGCCGCCCTCGACCAGGAAGACGCGCCTATTGGTCGTCCCCCAGTCGACGGCGAGGAAGGTGCCGGAGAAGCTCACCACCACACCGCGTACAGCGCGATGAGGATCAGGATAACGCCCACGCCCGCCACGTTGAAAACGTTCGGCGTCTTGAAGCTCACGTCCTCCATGGTCACGCGGTTGGCGTCGCCGCGCCCCTTGAAGGCCAGGCTCACGATCATCGCCAGCGCCAGACTGACCAGGAAGACGAACAGCATGCGGTTCATGAAGGGGAACAGCCAGGTGTTGAGTGCCTGCGGAATATAGGCCGCGGGATGCTCGATACTAATGATCGACTTCAGCACGAACGACAGCACCACCGACGTCACCGCCGCGACGATCGCGCCCGCTTCGGTCGCCCGCTTCCAGAACAGGCCGAGCAGGAAGATCACGGTGATCCCCGGGGTGAAGAAGCCCGAAAATTCCTGGATGAACTGGAAGGCCTGGTCCGACTGGCCGATCAGCGGCCTGGCGGCGATGATCGCGATCACCACCGCGACCGCGGCGACGATGCGGCCGACCAGCACGAGATGCTTTTCCTGCCCGGTCTTGCCGGTGCCGTTCTCACCGCGCGTGTTGATCCCCCGGGCCTTGGCGTAGAGGTCGAGGGTGAAGATCGTGCCGATCGAATTGATCTTGGAGGCGGTCGACGCGATGATCGCCGCGACCAGCGCCGCAAAGACCAGGCCGAGCAGGCCCGGCGGCAGCAGCTTGAGCATCGTCGGATAGGCTTCGTCGCCCACCGCCAGGTTCGGCGCAAGCATCACCGCGGCGATACCCGGCAGCACGATGATCACCGGCATGAGCAGCTTGAGGTACGCCGCGAGCGTGATGCCCTTCTGCGCCTCACCCAGGCTCTTCGCGGCCAGCGCGCGCTGGATGATATACTGGTTGAAACCCCAATAACTCAGGTTCGCGATCCACATGCCGCCAACCAGCACGGCGATGCCGGGCAGGTCCTTGTAATAGGGATTGTCCGGCGAGAGGATCATGTCGAACTTCTCGGGATGCGCGTTCATCAGCGTGTGGAAGCCGGCGAACACGCCCTGCCCGCCGCCGATCTGGTCGAGTGTCAGGTACGAGACGATCAGCCCGCCCATCACCAGCAGCGTCACCTGGACGATGTCGGTCAGCGCCACGGCCTTCAGGCCACCATAGAGCTGGTAGAGCAAAGCGAAGCCGCCGAGCCCGATCAGCGCCGCGGTCTGGTCGACGCCCGCCACCTTGTGCACCGCGATCGAGCCGAGCCAGATGATCGAGGTCAGGTTCACGAACACGTAGAGCGCGAGCCAGAACACCGCCATCAGCACCGGCAGCACCTTGCCATACCGCTGCTCGAGGAACTGCGGCATGGTGTAGATCTGGTTCTTGAGGAAGATCGGCAGGAAATATTTGCCGACGATCAGCAGCGTGAGCGCCGCCATCCATTCATAGGATGCGATCGCCAGGCCGATCTTGTAGCCCGATCCGGCCATGCCGACGATCTGCTCGGCAGAAATATTCGCCGCGATCAGCGACGCGCCGATCGCCCACCAGGGCAGCGCCTTGGAGGCGAGGAAATAATCCGACGTATCCTTGGCATGGCCCGCTTTCTCGCGGCTAACCCATTGCGCAAGGCCGAAGATTCCGATGGCGTAGATAACGACCACGATCAGGTCGATTTGCGACAGACTTGTCACGGGCACTCCCTCCCTCAGCGCCGCGCGCTATTGGGCGGCCTTGATGGTTCATTTATCGTATTAATTGGTCTTGTCTAGCTACGAGTTTGGGATAGAGCTAGGAAGCAGAGGGCAAGCGACGATCGTCGCCTCGACAGAAAAGGAAAACCCGCGCGTGGCAACGTCTTTATCCCGGTCTAGTGACGAGATGCGTCCCCAGCTTGGCCGCAACCTCACCTATGGCCTGCTCGACCGGCTCGGCCGGGCGATCGTCACCGGCCAGTATGAGAGCCAGCCCTTCCCCACCGAAGCCGAGCTGACCAAGCAGCACGGCGTCAGCCGCTCGGTTACACGCGAGGCGGTGAAGATGCTCACTGCCAAGGGCCTGCTCAGCGCCCGCCCGCGCCAGGGCACGGTGGTCGAGCCGACCTCTTCCTGGAACCTGTTCGACACCGATGTGCTGCGCTGGCTGCTCGAGCGGCAATTCTCGGTCGACCTGCTCAAGCAGTTCAACCAGCTCCGCGTCGCGATCGAGCCCGAAGCCGCCGCGCTCGCCGCACGTTTTGCCGACGATGGCGACATCACCGTGATCGGCGAGGGCCTCGCCCGCATGGAAGCCGCCGAGAAGGGCCTGGACGACACGCTGGAGGCCGACATCGCCTTCCACGTCTCGATCCTGCGCGCCTCGGGCAATCCCTTCTACGTCCAGTTCCGCGACGTGGTCGGCACCGCGCTGCGCACCTCGATCCGCTTCACCAACCGGGTGAAGGGCCGCACCGCCAATGTCGCCGATCACGGCCGCGTGCTCGAGGCGATCAAGGCCCGCGATCCCGATGCCGCCCGCATCGCCATGCGCGCGCTGATCTCCGACGTGCTCGAGTTGATCGATACTTACGAGAACACCGCGGGCTGAACTCTCCAGGCCAGGACTGGCCCCCGCCAAATCCGTCACCCCGGCCTTGTGGCGGGGTCCACCGGGAGGCGAGTCATGGACAAGAGGCTCACCCGCATGACGGGAGGCTTAGTGGACCCCGGCACAAGGCCGGGGTGACGCAGGAGGGGCCGGCGCCCCTTCTCCATCTCAGTCCATCTTGATCGGCAGGATCGAGCCGTCCTTGCCGAAGGTCACCCCGGTTATCGCCACCCGGCGCGAGCCGGTATAGGGGCCGTCGTGCGGCTGTCCTTCCCAGCGATGATAGGCGATGTACCAGCGCCCGTCCTTGGGATCGCGCAGGAAGGCGTGGTGGCCCGGCCCCTTGTACTTGGCGTCGCTCACCAGGATCGCCCCGCGATACTTCCACGGCCCCACCGGCGTCGACGCCGTGGCGTAGTGCACCGAATAGGTCGTGTCGCGGAAATTGCCCGACGAGTAGGACAGGTAATAAATGCCCTTGCGCTCGAACAGGAACGAGCCCTCGGTGAAGTGCGGCGGGGTCTTCACCTTCACTTCGCGATCGATGCTGACCATGTCGGGCTTGAGCAGCCACACGCGCAGCGTCGCCCCGGCGCTGCCGCCGGCATAGAGGTAGCGCTTGCCGCTCCTGGGATCGACGAACACCGCCGGATCGATCGCCTCGAAGCCAGGGCCGCCGTCATTGACCAGCGGCTTGCCGCTGTCCTTGCACGGCCCCGCCGGCCCCTCACAGGTCGCCACGCCGATGCGGCTCGGTGTCGGGTTCTGCGGTCCGATCGAGTAATAGAAATAATAGCGCCCGTTCGCGCGGACCATGTCGGGCGCCCAGAGCCGATGCTCGGGCGCCTTGTCGTCATCGATCCACGGGATCATGCTGTGGTCGAGGAGGACGGGCCCCTTCTCCCATTTCTGCATGTCGAGCGAATGCCAGGCGACCAGGGTCTTCTCGCCAAAGGTCGGGTAGAGCCAATATTGCCCTTCCGCGACCTCGAAGTCGGGATCGGCGCCGTCGAAGAAGGAAGGCGCGTCCTGGGCATGCGCGGGCAGCGCAGCGAGGACGAACCCCGCCAGCGCCGCCTTCACCAGGTGCCGCATTACTTCGCGGCCGGAGCCGCCGGAACCACGCCCTTGGGCGCCGCCGACATCCGCTTGATCAGGTCGACCTCGGCCTGGCGATAGGGCCTGCCGTCGAAATACAGGATGTCGTGGAACCAGATGGTCGGCTCGTCGAAGGTATAGGGCTTCTTCCAGCTGTCCCAGGGCAGGCGCGTCTGCATCTTCCCGTCGACGAAGCCCCAATTGTACATCGCGATGTTGAGCTTCTTCGCGATCGGCAGCGAGCCGTCGAAGGTCGAGCCGTTGCCCCGCGCCATATACTCGGTGCACCACACCGGGCGGCCATAGCTGAGCATCTGCCTGGCCCGCTTCTCGAAAGTCTCGGGCCAGTTATAGTCGTGGAAGCTCAGCACGTCGGATTCGGCGATCTGGATTTTCTCGACCGCGTCGAGCTTGCTCTGGTCGTCCCAATTCTCGCCGATCCACACGCCCGAGGTGAGCGGCTGGATCGGATCGGCCGAGCGCGCCGCCGCGAACATCCGCGGGAGCAGCGTCGCAACGTATTTGTTCTTGTCCTTGGTCGGCTTGTAGCTGCCGCCGCCCCCATTGTTCGGCTCGTTCCAGACGTCCCAGCCGATCACGCGCTCGTCCTTGGCGAAGGTCGTCACCAGGTCCTTCACATAGGCCTCGAGCTTGCCATACTGCGACACGTCCTTGAGCCGCGCCTCGCCCGGCGACTGGACCGAGCCCGAATTGTGCACGCCCGGGATCGGCGGATGCTGCGGCCCGGCGACCGGGTTCGGATCCCAGCAGCTGTCGAAGAAGATCCACAGCGTCTTGATCTTGTGCTTCGCCGCGATCGTCATGAACTCGTCCATCCGGCGCTTCAGGCCGGCGGCGTCGGTTTCCCACAGCAGGTGGTGCAGGTTCACCCGCATCACGTTCATCCCCATCGCCTCGGCCCAGCCGAGCTCGAGGTCGATGCGCTTGGGATCCCAGGTCTCGGCCTGGAACATCTCGAGCTGGTTGATCGCGGTGGCCGGCGTGTAGTTGGCGCCGACCTGCCAGGGCTGCCTGGCGTGCCAGGCGTTCGCCTGGGCGGCGGTCCACTGGTCGCGTGCCATGGCCGGGGTCGCCGCGAGCATCGTCGCGGCGAGGAACAGGATTCTGGTCTTCATTGCATCCTCTCTCAGCGCTTGGCCGCCTGACCCGTGGTCAGGCGATAGGTCATTACGTTGCGATAGGTCTGGCCCGGCGCGAGGCGCGCGTCCGGGAAGCCCTTCTGGTTGGGCGAGTCCGGGAAGATCTGCGGCTCCATCACGATGGCATCGCCCTCGCGGTAGACCTTCTTCGACTTGCCGTAGGACGTGCCGTCGAGGAAGTTGCCCGAATAGAATTGCAGGCCCGGCTGGTTCGACCACAGCTCGAAGCCGCGGCCCGATGCGGGGTCATAGACCTTCGCCATCAGGTGCTGGCTCTTGGTCACTTCGCGGCCGATCACCCAATTATGGTCATAGCCGCGGCCCCAGACGATCTGCTGGTCGCTGGCGTCGCGGACGCGCAGCCCGACCGCAGTCGGCTTGCGGAAGTCGAACACGGTGCCGGCGACTGGCTTGAACTCGCCGGTCGGGATCGCGCCGTCGTCGGTCGGCAGATAGGTCTGCGCCGGGATCGTCACGACATGCCCCATCGCGCCGTTGGACGAGCCCTCGCCCGACAGGTTCCAATAGGCATGGTTGGTCAGGTTCGCGATCGTCAGCTTGTCGGTGGTCGCGCTATACTCGATCGTCAGGTTGTTCTGCTCGTCGAGCGAATAGGTCGCGTCCACGGTCATCGTGCCGGGATAGCCCTGGTCGCCGTCCGGGCTGACATAGCGCAAAGTCACCGAGGCGGTCGGGCCGTTCTTCACCGAGACGACGTCCCACAGCACCTTGTCGAAGCCGGTGGTGCCGCCGTGCAGCGAATTCTTCCCGTTATTCACCGGGGTCTGATAGGTCTGGCCGTCGAGCGTGAAGCGCCCCGCCGCCAGGCGGTTGCCGAAGCGGCCGACGATCGGGCCGAAATATTGCGGCTTGGCGAGATACTGGTCGATGCTGTCATAGCCGAGCGCGACATCGGCCTTCTTGCCGTTGCGGTCGGGCATGATCACCGACTGGATCGTCGCGCCCCAGGCGATGATCTTCGCCGAGACGCCCTTGGCGTTCGACAGCGTCACCGCCTCGACCGAACGTCCGTCGGGCAGCTTGCCGAAGCTGCCGCGCCTGGCGGTCGCCGCCTCGGCATTCGATGCGAGAGCGCAGGCGAGCGCCGCTCCCACAAGCAATGCGTTCTTCCGCAGGGTCATCCCTTTTCCTCCTCAACCGCGATAGTATTGGGTCGCCAGGCCGCGGCAGCCCGGATCGACCTCGAACAATGCGCCGCCCTGGGGCTCGTCCACCCCGTCGCTCGCCGATGTGACGAACATACGGTCGAGCGCCGGCCCGGCGAAGGTGCAGCTGGTGATCTGGCTCGCCGGCAGCGCGATGCTGCGCTCGCGCACGCCCTCGGGCGAGAAGCGCGTCACGCAGCTCCCGCCCCAGCAGGCGACCCACAGGCAGCCCTCGGCGTCGAAGGTCATGCCGTCGGGATTGCCCCATTCGGGCTCGAACGTGATGAACGGCGCGCGCGGCCCCAGCGAGCCGTCGTCATGGATGTCGAAGCGGAAGATCGTCGCCAGCGCGGTATCGGTATGGAGCAGGAAACTGCCGTCCGCGGAAATCGCCGGACCATTGGCGATCGTATAGGGGCCATCCACCCGCGTCGCGGTGCCGTCGGTGTCGAGCCGGTAGAAGCTGCCCGTCGGGTCCGCGCAGTTGATCGACATGGTGCCCGCCCAGATCCGCCCCTGCGGATCGGCCTTGGCATCGTTGATCCGGTTGCCGAACCGGTCCGGCTCGGGCGCGGCGACTTCCCGGGTCACGCCGGTCTCGGGATCGAAGCGCATGAACCGGCGGCCGAGCCCCAGCACCAGCCCGCCCTTCTCGCGCTCGACGGCCCAGCCGAGATATTCGTCGAACTCCCAGCTGCGCACCACGCCACTGTCCAGCGACAGGCGGTTCAGCCGGTGCGAGAGGATGTCGGTCCAGTAGAGCGCATTGTCGCGGGTAGACCAGAGCGGCCCCTCGCCCAGCCGGTCGCGCCGGTCGCGCTCGACGATGCGGAGGAGCGACATCAGTGGCTATCCCGGGGCACGCCGTATTTCTGCGCGATGCGCTGGTACTTCACGGCATTCTCGAACACCGCACCGCCATCGAACTGGCCCACCAGGTCGCGGTGGATCTCCTGCCAGGGTGTCTGCGCCTCGGGCACATAGTCGATCGCCAGCGCGGCACGGCGCGCGGCCAGCTCCGCGTCATCGACCAGCATGTCGGCGGTGCGGTTCTTCAGGTCGATGCGGATGCGGTCCCCGGTCCTCACCAGCGCAAGGCCGCCGCCCACCGCCGCCTCGGGCGCCGCGTTGAGGATCGAAGGCGAGCCACTGGTACCCGACTGGCGACCATCGCCCAGGCAGGGCAGCGCATGCACGCCGGCGCGGATCAGCGCCACCGGTGGGCGCATGTTGACCACCTCGGCACCGCCCGGATAGCCGACCGGCCCGGCCCCGCGCATGATCAGGATCGAATGATCGTCGGCACCGAGCGCGGGATCGTCGATGCGGCGATGATAATCCTCCGGCCCGTCGAACACGATCGCGGTGCCCTCGAACGCATCGGGGTTCTCGGGGTCGGACAGATAGCGGTTGCGGAACTCGTCCGAGAGCACGCTCAGCTTCATCACCGCATTGTCGAACAGATTGCCCGAAAGCACGGTCAGGCCCGCTGCCTGCTTGAGCGGCGCGTCGAGCGGGTAGATCACATCGGCGTCGCTCGCAGTGGCAGTGCCGATATTCTCCTCCACCGTCTTGCCATTGGCGGTCAGCGCGCTGCCGTCGAGCATGCCGGCCCGGAACAGCTGCCCCATCACCGCAGGCACGCCGCCGGCCCGATAGAAGTCCTCGCCCAGATATTTGCCCGCCGGCTGCAGGTTCACCACCAGCGGCACGTCGGCGCCATGTGCTTCCCAGTCTGCCAGGCTCAGCTCGACACCGATATGGCGGGCGATTGCGTTGAGATGGATTGGTGCATTGGTCGATCCGCCGATCGCCGAATTGACGCGGATCGCATTGAGGAACGCCTCGCGCGTCAGGATGTCGGAGGGCTTGCGGTCGGCATGCACCATTTCGACGATCTGCACGCCGGTGTGATAGGCGCATTCGGCGCGGTCGCGATAGGGCGCGGGGATCGCCGCCGAACCGGGGAGCGACATGCCCAGCGCCTCGGTCAGCGAGTTCATCGTCGTCGCGGTGCCCATGGTGTTGCACCAGCCGGTCGACGGCGCCGAGCTGGCGACCAGCTCGATGAAGCCCTTGTAATCGATCTCGCCGGCCGCGAGCATCTCGCGCGCCTTCCACACGATCGTGCCGGAGCCCGTGCGCTCGCCCTTGAACCAGCCGTTGAGCATCGGGCCGACCGACAAAGCGATCGCCGGGATGTTCACCGTCGCCGCCGCCATCAGGCAGGCCGGGGTGGTCTTGTCGCAACCGATGGTCATGACGACGCCGTCCATCGGATAGCCGAAGATCGCCTCGACCAGGCTGAGGTACTGCAGGTTGCGGTCGAGCCCGGCGGTCGGGCGCTTGCCGGTCTCCTGGATCGGGTGGGTCGGGAATTCGAGCGCGATGCCGCCTGCGTCGCGGATGCCTTCGCGCACCCGCTTGGCGAGCTCGAGATGGTGGCGGTTGCACGGCGTCAGGTCGCTGCCGGTCTGGGCGATGCCGATGATCGGCCGGCCCGACTGCAGCTCCTCCAGGCTGATGCCGAAGTTGAGGTAGCGCTCTACGTACAGCGCTGTCATGTCGGGGTTGGAGGGGTCGTCGAACCAGGCGCGCGACCGCAAATTGGTGCGCTTCGCTTCGACTCCACCGGCCCCGGCCATATTCTACCCTCTTCCCAAATCAGCCGTCGTCGCTCGGCTCGTTCAAATGCGTGTCGCACTTGATAGAGTGGTTCGCCGCGGATAGGAAGCATATATATCGTATAAAAGGGAGTTAAGGGTGCACCGCTTTCGCCTAGGCCTGGTCGGCATCGGAAAAATCGCGCGTGATCAGCATCTTCCGGCCATTTCCGGGAATGATCGCTTCGAGCTGGCGGCGATCGCGAGCCGCCACGGCCGGGTCGATGGCGTGCCCAATTATCCCGATACCGCGGCGATGATCGCCGGCACCGAACTGGATGCGGTCTCCTTCTGCACCCCGCCCGAGGGCCGCCACGACCTGGCCCGCATCGCCATCGCCGCCGGCAAGCATGTGATGCTGGAAAAGCCCCCTGCCGCAACGCTTTCGGAGATCGAGGCGCTGGCCGAGTTCGCCCGCGAGAAGGACGTCACGCTGTTCACCAGCTGGCATTCGCGCGAGGCGGCCGGCGTCGGCCCGGCGCGTGCCTGGCTGTCGCGCCGCGAGATCAAGGCGGTGCGGATCGACTGGCGCGAGGACATCCGCCGCTGGCATCCGGGCCAGGAATGGATCCTCGCGCCAGGCGGCTTCGGCGTTTTCGATCCGGGCATCAACGCCCTGTCGATCGCCACCGCGATCCTTCCCGCCCCGCTGTTCGTCGAAGCCGCGACGATGGACGTGCCGATCGGCCGCGCCGGCCCGCTCGCCGCCGAGCTGCAGCTGCGCTGCGGCGACGCCAAGGGCCGCGCCTCGTTCGACTTCCTCCAGACCGGCCCGCAGACCTGGGACATCGAAGTCGATACCGATGCCGGCACGCTGCGCCTGTCGCTCGGCGGCAGCGTGCTCCAGCTGCCGGGCGAGGCAGAATGCACTGAGCCGGATCAGGAATATCCGCGCCTCTATGCCCGCTTCGCCGAGTTCATCGCCAACGGCACCAGCGAAGTCGATGTCCGCCCGATGCGCCTGGTCGCCGACGCCTTCCTCCTCGCCGAACGCCGCGAAACCGAGCCGTTCGAATTCTGACACTGCCCGTCATCCCGGCGAAAGCCGGGATATCAGGCGGCTCTTTCCCCGCCTTTGCCCCATACCACCGTCACCCCGGCCTTGTGCCGGGGTCCACCGGGAGGCAAGCCATGGACAAAGAGGCTCTGGCTTCAATCCTCGAGGCATAGTGGGCCCCGGCACAGGGCCGGGGTGACGAAGGAGAGTCCCCTCCCCACCAATCGTCATCCCGGCGAAAGCCGGGATCTCGTGCGGCTCCTTCCCTGCGCCTTCGCCTGAGATCCCGGCTTTCGCCGGGATGACGGAAGGACTGCACCGAGATGACAGGCCGGATTGCAATGTAGGATTTCGCCTGCTTGGCTCGCGCGGTCGGGCTCGTTCCCGCCGCTCTTTCAAACCGTAGGAAAAATAGGATCCCGCCTGCGTAAGAATCTTGCGAGATGCGGCGCGTCCGCGGGAACTGTGTCAACTTTGGCGCCGCGAAAACCCGCTTTGGGCGTGTACTTCGTGTCCTTTGACGAGTCGCCCGGGCGCCAGGCGTAGGAACAACAAAAAGGCCCCGGCAAAGCGCCGGGGCCCGAGTGTGGAGCCGACGGAGAGGCTCGGTCCGATATCGGGGATCAGCGCTCGATCTGGGGGACGCGGATGCCGTCCTCGCTCACTTCGATCGGCACCAGGCCGAAGTGGCGGCGCCAGGGCGCGGTCGTGTCGTTGCCGAACAGCGTGTACCAGAAATGGCCCTGGGCATCGCGGAAGGCGGTGCCGTGCCCGCCATGCGGCACCGCGAGCCGGCGCTTGCTGTACGGCCCCATCAGCGACTTCGAGGTGCCGTACATCATGTCGTAGGTGCCGTCGGTGCGCAGCGGCCCGTTCCACTCGGCGCCGGTGAGGAAATAGGTGCCCTTCACCTTGATCAGGCCATTGCCCTCATAGCCGACATTCTCGCCATCGGTATCGACCAGGCGCGTCACCTCGCCCTCGAACCCGTCGCGCTTCGCATTGAGCTTGCCGATCCGCCCGCCGCCCCAGAGCAGGTAGAAGCCGCTCTCGTCCTCGAACGGAAAGGCGTCGATCCCTTCGACGGCATAGCTGGTGCGGGTGTTGACATAGGGCCCGATCGCCTTGCCGCTGGTCGATCGGAACAGCCAGGACTTGCCCCCTACCCCGCGCTCCATCACCGAGAAGGCGAGGTAATAGGTCTTGTCCCGGGCCGACCAATGGATCTCCGGCGCCCAGAGCTCGGCGACATTCTTGAAGTCATAGCCCAGGCCCTTCCAGTCGAAGATCATCTTCTTCTGCGAGACCCATGTCTTAAGGTCGGTGGAGCGGTAGAGGTTCACCCCGCCGTCCGGATATTGGAAGCCGAAGCCCTTTTGCGTGCCGACCAGATAATAGGCGCCGTCCCCGCCCAGCGTGACCGAGGGGTCGCGCATCATCTCGTCGGTCACCAGCGCCTGGCGATCGGCGACCGCGCTGTTCTCGGTCAGCACCGAAGCCGCCTGGCGGATGCGGCCATCCTCAGCGCGCTCCAGGGGCACGAGGCCGACTTGCTCGCAGAACATCGCAAAGTCGTCCTCGCAGCGCGGATTGTAGCTGGCGACCAGCTTGCCGTCGCGGGTGCGGATCACGTTGCTCTGCCCGGCATGCGGCACGGCGAGCATGCGCTTGCTGAACGGGCCATAGGGCGTCGGGCCTGTCGCCATGTAGAGGTCGTCGGTGGCGGTGCGCATCCGGCCCGTCACCTCGCTGGCGGTGATGACGTACTGGTCGCCGTCCCGGAACATCGAGGCGCCGGTCTTGCCGATGCGCAGCCGCACCGGCCAGTCCTTGCCCGCCGGCGGATCGACCTTGAACAGCGCGGGGTCGGGCTTGAGGAAGCGCGGGGCATCGGCGAGCTTCGAGAAGTCGGGCGCCACCTTGGCGATATATCCAGCGCCCCACAGCAGGTAGCTGGTGCCGTCGCTGTCGATGAAAGACGAGACGTCCGCCACGTCCGGCACCAGGCACGGGCTCTCGCTGAACCCGCCCGTGAGGTTGGCGAGCGAGCCGCGGGCGATATGCGCGCAGCCATTGTCGTCGGCAAAGGCGAGCTGGACGAGGTCGCCCCGGATCTGGATGTCCGGCGCGACATAGCGGTGGCCGGCGCCGTGCACGACGCCGAGCGCAGCCCAGTGCCTGCCCTCATCGGCCGAGGACCAGAGCTGGATGCCGTCGCGGCGGCCGTCGCGGATCACCGTGCCCGTGACGAACCAGCGCCCGTCCGGGCTCTGCGCCACCGATGCGTCGGTGATCGCATGGGCGTTGAAGAAGGACTTCACCGGCATCGCATCGGCGGCCGGCATCACCGTGGCGTTCCGGTCCTGCGACGGGTGGTCGAGGAAGATGTCGTCGGCGGGCGGCCGCGCCGCGGGCGCCGCCTGCTGGGCAAGTGCCTGTGCCGGGATCAGCGAAGTGGCGGCCAGCGCCGCGGCCAGAAGATGCTTCACGCTTGCTTCCCCATGGGTGTTCGAACGAAGGGCGACGCCGCTCGGGAAGGGCCTTCCGTCGCGGCGCCGCCCATTGCCGGTTGCGCCGATCAGAGCCGGAAGCGGACGCCCAGGCGGTAGACGCTCTCGAGGAAGCGCGTCTGCCACGCATAGACGTCGTCCGGGCTGTTATAGTCGAACTGGCGAGTATTGGTCGCCGCGGTGCCCAGCAGGTTCGACACGCTGAAGTTGATCGCGATCTTGCTGGTGGGGTTGAGCGTGGCGGAGAGGTCGAGCGTGCCGCGGCCTTTCTCCTTCACCGGCAGCGTCGGCCCGAGCGCGTTGTTCAGCGCCGGGTCGGCGACCTGGCCATAGCTCACCACGAAGTCCGACCGGTAGTTGTAGGCGGCGCGCAGCGACAGGAAGCGGTTCTCGTAGAAGATCGAGGCATTGGCGAGGTGCTTCGACACGCCGGAGAGCGGCTGCATCCCGGGCAGCGTCTTCGCCAGCGTAGGCGCCAGCTCGGACTTGTGGTCGAGATAGGTGTAGTTCGCCAGCACGCCGAAATCGCGCGTCCAATTCGGCAACCAGGGCGCCCGGAAGAAGGTGCGGAAGCCCGCCTCGATGCCGCGGATGTGCCCCTTGCCACCATTTTCCGGGCGGGTGATGTTGAGGCGGCCATAGGTCGGGTCGATGACTTGCGTAGTGGTGGTGTTGATGAAGCCGGTCAGGTCGCGGTGAAACGCACCCAGCGTGATCGAGCCGTCGCGGGTGAAGTAATATTCCCATGACGCGTCATAGTTGGTCGATTCGATCGGCTTCAGGTCCGGATTGCCGCCCGATGCGGTGCGAAGGCAATCGACGCTGGTCGGCTCGGTAGCGCAGATCGTCGAAGGGGCGCCGACGGTGACCGAGGGATTCAGACTGCCGAAGCCCGGCCGCGTGCGCGTCTTGGTAAAGGCGACACGAAGCTGCAGTTCGCGCGAGAACTTCAGCCGCGCGCTGACGTTTGGCAGGAAGTCGGTGTAGCTGTTGTCGCGTGCTATCGGCGCATTGGTCGTCACGCCCGCCGTCGTCACCGTGGCGATGCCGTTGATCTGGTCCTCGGTGCGGATCGCCCGCAGCCCGATCAGACCATCGACCGGCACACCGATGTCGAAGGCGTAGCGCGCCTGGACATAGCCCGCATAGGCCTTCTCATTGCCGGTATAGGTCGGTGCGTTCCAGCCGGGGCGGCCCTTGGTCAGGCCGGTGAGGGTACGCAGATAGTCGACCTGCGCGATGATGCTCTCCCGCGTCGGCGTCAACCAGGAGCGGACGGTCTCCGCCTCGTCGCCGCGGAAGCCGCCCGGTACCGAGCTGTATTCCAGCGGCAGCACCGAGAAGAACTGGTTCGCAGGTGCCGTGCCGGTACGCGTATAGGCACGGGAATCGGCATCGCGGCTGTTGAAGCGGATGCCGGCCTGAAGGTTGGTGATACCCTCGTCCCCCAGCGCATAGTCAAGGTCGAGCCGCGCCTGGATGTCACGCCCATGCGTGCGGGTGCCCGAGTCCGTGAAGGTGGTCAGGCGATAGAGCGAAGGATTGAACAGGTCGAAATTGGTGAGCGTCACCACGCCGCCGCCGGCCCCAGCCGGGGTGTCGAAGTTGAAGGTACGGGTCGGCTGGGTGGTCAGCGTGTAATTGAAGTTGAGATTGTTCTGCGTGTAGGTCGAATCGGTCCACGCCACGTCGCCGGTGACCTTCAGCCGATCCGCCTTCCACACGAAGCCACCGCCGAACTGATAGGTGTCGGTGTTGGCGTCGATCGCATTCTGCTGCGGTCGGAAGCGCGCCGGCGGTCGCGGTCATGCTCTGGACGAGGTTGGTTCCCGGGAAATAGGTGACGTTGGAGAGATTGGCCGCGGGACCGGTACCGATGGTGAGATTGCGCCCCGAACCGCGGCCGCGGAACCCCTGGAACAGGCCGTCGAGATAGATTTCGAGATTGCTGCTGGGCCGCCACTGGTACGAGGCATGCGCCGAAGGACGCCAGCGCTTTGCGGTCGCATAGTCGATGTTGACGAACGACGGATAGCGGATCGGCGCGGCGACAGAGCCCGGCGCTGTGGTGCGATAGAGGATCGACTGGCTGACGTTGCGCGAGGAATCGAGGAAGTTGACGTCGGCGTAGGAGCCTTCGATCAGCAGCCCCATCTCGCCCAGGCCGGTGTTCCAGCGCTGGCTGACCAGCAGGTTCGCATCGAGCCCGAGCTTCTGCGACTGGTACCAGTGCACGCCCGTGAGGCTGCCGGCGATGCGGCCGGTCTTGAAGTCGAAGGGCATCCGCGAGCGTACGTCGATGAGGCCGGCGATGCCCGGCTCGATCAGATTGGCGCTGGCTGACTTGTAGACGTCGATCCGCGCGATGCTGGCCGAGGGGAAGTCCTGGAGCGCGACGGCGCGGCCCTCGGCGGTGAAGATCTCGCGGCCGTTATAAGTGGTGGTGAGGTCCGGCAGGCCGCGCAGGCGGGTGCCCGAAGCCTCGCCCTGCGCGCGATCGACCTGGATGCCGGTGACGCGCGCGAGCGATTCCGCCGCAGTCACGTCGGGAAGCTTGCCGATATCCTCGGCGACGACCGAATCGATGATCTGGTCGGAATTCTGCTTGATCGCCGCAGCCGTCTCGAGACTGCGCCGGATCGCGGTGACCACGATCTCGCCCGATCCTTCGCCTTGCTGGGCCGGAACAGCCACCGGTGCTTCCTGCGCCGCGGCGATATTCGGAATCATCATCAAGCCCAGCGCCGAGGTGGTCGCGAGCAGAAAACGTGCACGATTAGTCACTTAGCCTCCCCCATATATTCTTTTATTTGAAACTTATCTATCTTAATTATCATATCATAAATCCGCTGGCAAGCTGGTCCATTTCGGACCAATTGCCTGGACAGCAGTCCGGTGGAGAGGTTGAGTTGGCTGGCCGGCGTCACCGGAAATAACGTCCCCACCGCTTCCAAGAGCTACGCCAGAAGGCGCAAGGGCATTTGCGTGGGGCATCGAATAGCAATGCCTCATCGCGCCGCACTCAAGGCATCACCCGGCACCGCGAGCGAAGAACATCACCCTGCCTCCTGAGGAGCCCGGCCCTCAAACAAGCTTTGCTTTCGTGATATGATAATTTGCTTGTGATATTATAAATAGTATCGTTCTTTTATAGCGAGAACGAGGGGAGATGATCGTGAAGGCAGCGATGACACGTCGCGGAATGTTGCTGGCCAGCGCGGCAGCACTTGCCCTGCCCGGCGCCGCGTTCCCCGCTGCCCGCAAGCCGAACATCATCGTGCTCTATGCCGATGATCTCGGCTATGGCGATCTGAGCTGCTACGGCTCGACCACGATCCGCACGCCGAACATCGATCGCCTAGCGGCGGGCGGCACGCGCTTCACCAACGCGCACTCCCCCTCGGCCACTTGCACGCCCTCGCGCTATGCGCTGCTGACCGGCGACTATGCCTGGCGCGCCTCGGGCATCCAGATCCTGCCGGGCGATGCGCCAGCGCTGATCCGGCCGGGGAAATTTACCCTGCCGACCATGCTGCGTCAGGCGGGCTACGCCACCGGGCTTGTCGGCAAATGGCATCTCGGCCTGGGCGACGGCAAGGTCGACTGGAATGGCGAGATCGCCCCCAGCCCGCTCGACATCGGCTTCGACTATGGCTTCTTCATGCCGGCCACGCTCGACCGCGTGCCGACCGTGCTGATCGAGAACCGGCGCGTGGTGAACCTCGATTCCGCCGATCCGATCCAGGTGAATTACCACGACAGGATCGGCGACGAGCCTACCGGCTTCGATCATCCCGAGATGCTCAAATTCGGCGCCGATCCCGAGCATTCGAACACGATCGTCAACGGCATCAGCCGCATCGGCTACATGACCGGCGGCAAACGGGCGCGCTGGAAGGACGAGGAGCTGAGCGACGTGCTGCTCGGCAAGGCGGTCGACTTCATGGCGGCGCGGAAGGACAAGCCCTTCTTCCTCTATTACGCCGTCAACGAACCGCACGTGCCCCGGGCGCCGCATCCCCGCTTCGTCGGCAAGTCCGGCATGGGACCGCGAGGCGACGCGATCCTCCAGCTCGACTGGACGGTGGGCGAGCTGCTCCGCAGCCTCGACAAGCTGGGCATCGCCAGTGACACGATGATCCTCTTCAGCAGCGACAATGGCCCGATCCTGTTCGACGGCTATCAGGATCAGGCGGTCGAGCGCGCCGGCAAGCACCGCCCCGCCGGACCGTTCAGCAGCGGCAAGTACAGCATCTACGAAGGCGGCACGCGGGTGCCGATGATCAGCTGGTGGCCGGGGCATGTGCGGGCCGGCCATGTCTCGACCGCGCTCGTCGACCATGTCGACTTGACCGCCTCGCTCGCCAAGCTGGTCGGCGGGTCGATGCCGCAGGATTCCGCGGTCGACAGTTTCGACATGCTGGCACCGCTGCTCGGCAAGACCGATCGCGGGCGGGATCATGTTATCGAGGATACCAAGCTGATGGTCACCACCGGCACCAAGGTGGCGAGCAGCGGCGCGCGTATCCTGGCGATCCGGGCGGGCGACTGGAAGCTGATCCGCGCCAGCGTCGAGCCACACGCATTCCATGGCAACGCGATCGGCACCCTGCCCCGCCACCAGCTCTACAATCTGGCGCAGGATCCGGGCGAGCGGGCGGATCTGGCGTCGAAGGAGCCGCAGCGCACCGCGCGCATGGCCGCCTGGCTCGACAGGATCGAACGCGCGGGCCGCAGCCGGCCCTGAGCGGACGCAAGCCGACAAAGTTCATACAGGGAGAGAGATACGATGCGGAAGCTTCTGGCAGCGGGTGCTGCTGCGCTGCTGAGCCTGCCCGGCGGCGCGCTGGCCCAGGGTGCGCTCGGCGCCAACTACAACGAGCATTTCGAGGACATCGACTATCGCGACCTCGACAAGGCGGACGCCCGGTGGCTGCGCCTGTTCGTGCCGATGCCGCAGCTCGACCGGGGGGCCGCCGAGCACGGCGCGGTGCGCGCGGTGCTCGATGCCGGACAGCATGGCCGCAAGACGATCCTGTCGCTCAAATGGCCCTATATGCGCGGCGACTTCCCCAGGGCCGGCACGCCTGGGTTTCAGCGCGAGATCGCCCGGCTCGACGCGCTACTGCCGATCGTGATGGGCAAGATCGACATCCTGGTGATCGGCAACGAACCCTATATCGAGAGCCGCGAGCAGGACCGCGACCTCGACCTCAATGCCTTTTACGAAGCCATGGCGGCACATGTGATCGCCTGGCGTGCAGCGCACTGCGCAGGCGGCTGCAGGACAAGGCTCTACATGGGCTCGCTCACCCGGCTCGACCTGGCGAAGAACCGCACCAAATCGGTCGAGCGCTGGCTCGAATATGTGAAGGCGACGCCCGAGATCGACGGGGTCGACATCCATCCGCACCTGCCGGCACTCGAGGCGGCCAGGCCCTTCCTCGACTATATCCTGCCGCGCATGCGCCCCGAGCAGAAGTTCCTGGTGACCGAGTTCTCGCTGGTCTGGTGGTGGCAGGCCAATATGCAGAAGCCGGTCCCGCCGGCCTTTGCCGACAAGTATCAGGCGCCACGCAACGCGCAGAACTGGCAGATCATCAAGGCCGCGCTGGAGACGCCCTTCCCCAGGCAGCAATGGGACGACTTCCTGTCGATGAGCCCGTGGTTCGAGGGGCGGAAGCATTATCTGCGCAACCAGGTGAAGATGTTCCGCGACACCGGCCGCCTTGCCGTCGCCACCTATGGCTTCAAGCAGGGCAGCTCCATGTCGGCGGACTTCGGGCCGCAGAAGACGCCCTGGCTGCTCAACAGCGTGTTCGCCCCGCGCACCATCAAGCCGAATGCCGATGGCAGCGCCCAGCCCAATTGTGCCTGGATCGACGACTTCAAGGCGCTCCAGAAGTAACCCGCTCGGGCGGAGGGAATGAGGTGCGCCCCTCCGCCCACCCCTGTGTTTCTCCACCTTGCAACAAACCGAAATTCCCGCGCGAGACCGGCCCCGGAAAGCGGAAGGCACGGTTTTCACGGGGAATTTGATGCGAGTTTCGAAATCCGGCGCAGTGCGTGCGCTTCTGCTCGGTGCGGCGCTGACCATGGCGGCGCCGGCCTTTGCCCAGATGGGACCGGGCGGCGGTGGCGGCGGCTTTCCCGGTGGCGGGGGTCGAGGCCCCGGCGGCCATGGCCGTGGCGGTCCTCCCGGCGGCCCGGGTGACGGACGTCCGAAGGTGATGAAGCCGGTCAAGCGCGACAGGCTCGACAAGGCGACCACCGAGATGTTCCGCATCGCCGACAGGAATGGCGACGGGCTAGTCACCTTCGAGGAGCTGAAGTCGGTGATCGACGCGCGCCGAGACGCGCGGATCAAGGCACGGTTCGAGCGGATCGACAGCGACCATGACGGCAGCATCAGCGCCGCCGAGTTCTTCGCCTGGCAGCACGACATGGGATCGGTCGCCTCGTCCGAGCACCAGCCCGTCGCCGAGATCGGCGGACCGGTCTCCGAGAGCATCATGCCCGAGCTGGACGAGGACGACGGGGCGCTGCGCCGGCTGATCGAGCCGCTGAGCGCCATGGTGATCGTCAATGCCAACACCAACTACGACAAGGGCGTCTCGCTCGACGAACTGCTCGCCTATGAGCGCAGGAAGTTCGATGCGGCCGACAGCGATCATGACGGCATGCTGACCATGGAGGAGCTGCGTGCCCTCGAGCCGCGCGACCGTGGGCCCGGCGGGCCTGGCGGCCCTATGGGACGTCCTCCGCGCGACGAAGACTGACCTCGGGGAAACAGGACATTGCGGACACCGAAAGGCGCTAAGTTGGCGCCGGTCGACTGTCCGGACCCACATATTCACTCATGAGTGAATTAGTGTTGCAAGCCCTCCGGCTTTGCGGCATCCTTCCCGCCATCGCGACGAAGAGCGCGTCTGGAGATGGATGTGGGAGGGACCCGAATGAACTATCGCCCGTTGCTGGCCGGCGCATCGGCGCTGGCCCTGGTCTGGAGCGGCGCGGCCGCGGCGCAGACCGCTGCCCCCGAACCGCAGGATGCCCCTGCCCAAGCGAACGCTGCGGACACGGAAGATGGCGAGATCGTCGTCACCGCGCAGCGCCGCAACGAGAATCTGATGACCACCGCGGTCTCTGCCTCGGTCCTGTCGGGCACCCAGCTGGACAACAAGGGCGTCGCCAATGTCGATGCGCTGCAGTTCGCGATGCCCAGCGTCGTCGTGAATAATTTCGGCCAGGGCAACGACTTCAACGTCCGTGGCATCGGCAAGGCCGAGCACAACACCCAGACCACCACGGGCGTGATCACGTACCGCGACGGGGTGCCGACCTTTCCGGGGTACGTGCAGGGCGAGCCTTACTATGACATCGCCAACATCCAGGTCCTGAGGGGACCGCAGGGCACGATCGTCGGCCAGAACGCCACCGGCGGCGCGGTGTTCGTCAACACCAACGATCCGATCATCGGCGGCGGCATCCACGGCTATTTCAACCTGAACTATGGCAACTACAACGACGCCGGCTTCCAGGGCGCGGTCAACCTGCCGCTGAGCGACACCTTCGCCGCGCGCGTCGCGCTCTACGCCTCGCGCCGCGACACCTTCTACAACATCACCGGCCCGAACGGATCGCCCTACCCCTATGACAAGGGCAATGTCGGCATCATGGCCGGCCGCATCAGCTTCCTGTGGAAGCCGACCGACCGCCTGTCGATCCTGTGGAAGACCGATGCCGGCCATCTCGACATGGGCGCCTATCCGGCGACGCCGTTCTCGACCTATTTCGAGACGCTGCCCGGCACCTCGACGCCCAACCCGAACCACCGCGACCTGTTCGACGTGTCGTTCAACGCGCCCCAGGCGGCGCGCGACGAGTTCGTCCGCTCGACGCTGAAAGCCGAGTACGAGCTGGCCGGCGGGGTGAAGCTGCGCTCGGTCTCGAGCTATCAATGGGCGAACACCATGTACCGCGCGGACCTCGACGGCACCGCGACCGGTATCAGCACCTTCTACGACAGCGTCGACGAGCAGCAGGTCACCACCGAGCTCAACCTGATCTCGCCCGATACCGGCCGCTTCACCTGGCTGCTCGGCGCCTTCGGCCTGTGGAACGACTATTATTTCCGCAAGCCGTACCAGTTCGTCATCGACCTGGCCTATCCGTTCAACCTGCCGACCGCGCAGTACAAGCTGCAGGGCACCAACCCGACGCGGTCGCTCGCGGCATTCGGCCAGATCGGCTTCGCGATCACGCCGCGGCTGAAGATCGATGCGGGCATCCGCTACACCGACAGCCAGTCGACCAACCATGTCGATGTGCTGCAGTATGGCGCGTACATCCGGCAGGACCAGACGGTGAAGTCGGACAATGTCTCGTACAAGGTTTCGCTGGGCTGGAAGGCGACCGACACCCAGTATCTCTATGGCTTCGTCGCCACCGGCTTCCGCCCGGGCGGCCTGAACGTGCCGGTGGGCCTGGGCCTGCCCGCGCCGTTCAAGCCCGAGGAGGTCACGTCGTTCGAGGCGGGCTGGAAGGCAAACTGGGCGGGCGGCAAGGTGCGCACGACGCTCACCGGCTTCTACAACGACTACAAGAACTTTCAGGTCATCATCGGCTATCCCGACTTCCCGACCTTCGGCATCGAGCTGAACGTGCCGGGCAAGACCAAGATCTATGGCTTCGAGGCGGAGACCGAGTTCCACTTCGGCAAGCTGCAGCTCGATGCCGGCATCAACGTGCTGCACAGCGAGCTGGGCACCTTCTATGCGGTGGACACGCGCAACCCGCCGGCCGGCACGCCCGCCGATCCGGTGCTGCCATGCCGCCCGGCGACCGGCCCGGCGAGCGCCAAGTGCCTCAACCTGACCGGCCGCCGCCAGACCTATGCGCCCAACCTGACCTTCAACCTGGGCGCGCAGTACGAGATCGAACTGGGCAATGGCGACAAGATCACCCCGCGGGCGAATTTCGGCCATGTCGGCGACCAGTGGGCGACCCTGTTCCAGAACAGCGCGCGCGGCGACCATCTCGAGGCCCGCAACATCCTGAACGCGCAGCTGGCGTACCAGCACAAGAGCTGGACGGTGACCCTGTACGGCACCAACCTGACCGACCAGCATTATCCGGCGGCGCTGAACTCCGGCCTCTATTTCGCGGGCCCGCCCCGCCAGTACGGCGTCAAGCTGCTCAAGACCTTCTGATCCCACCCTGGCCGCCGGCGCCTCTCCGGCGGCCTTTCCTTCTGTCGAAAGCGTCCCAGACTTCATGCAGCCCTTCGGCCTGACAGTAGACAAGTTCCTCGATCATGCCGCCAAGTGGTTCCAGGACTGCGAGGTCGTCGAGGCCGATGCGGGCAGTGTCGTCAGGCGCTCGACCTATGCGGCGCTGCGCGCGCGGAGCAACCTTATGTCGGGCGCGCTCGCCGCGCTGGGGCTGCGCCAGGGCGAGGTGGTCGGCACGCTCGCCTGGAACACGATCCACCATTTCGAGATCTACTATGCCGCGATGGGCATGGGGCTGGTGTGCCACACGCTCAACCCGCGACTGACTGCGGCGCATCTGGCGGCGATGGTCAACGAGGCGGAGAACCGGGTGCTGGCGGTGTCTGCCGACCTGGTGCCGCTGGCATGCGAGCTGGTCGCGCAGTGCCCGACGATCGAGCATGTGATCGTTCTGGACGCACCGGCCGCGGATATCGGCACCCTCGGGTCGCACCGGGTGCAGGTCTGGCATCATGACGCCTTGCTGGAGGCGCATGGTGCCGCGGCGGCCTGGGGGGCGTTCGACGAGAACGCCCCCGCCGGCCTTTGCTATACCAGCGGGACGACGGGCAGCCCCAAGGGCGTCGTCTATACCCACCGCTCCAACTATCTCCACACGCTGCGCGCGCTGCAGGCGGACGCGGTGGCGATCACCGCGCGCGACACGCTGCTGCTCGGCGTGCCGATGTTCCATGCCAATGGCTGGGGCATGCCCTTCGCCGCGCCGGCGGCGGGGACCAAGCTGGTGCTGCCCGGGCGGACGCTCGACGGGCCGAGCCTGGCGCGGCTGATCCGCGACGAAGGCGTGACTGTCGCTGTCGGCGTCCAGACCGTCTGGTTGACGCTGGCCGACCAGGCCGAGGCGAGCGGCGAGGCCTTCCCGGCGCTGGAGCGCGTGCTGATCGGCGGATCGAGCTGCCCCGATGCACTGCTCCGCCGGCTGGAGGAGAAGCTAGGCGCGCGGGTGCAGACGAGCTGGGGGATGACCGAGCTCTCCCCCGTCGGCGCGATTGCGCCCCGGGACCTGCCCGCGGATGCGGCACCGGCTTCGGGGCGGCCGATCATGGGGCTGGACCTGAAGCTGACCGATGCGGAGGGCAACACGCTGGTGCCGCAACGGAACGTGCTGGGGCACCTCAAGGTGAAGGGGCATAGCGTGATCGAGCGCTATTTCCGCGCCGAGGAGAGTGCGCTGGATGGCGAGGGCTATTTCGACACCGGCGACCTGGCGATGCTCGACGCCGCCGGCAACCTGACGATCTGCGGGCGGGCCAAGGATCTGATCAAGTCGGGCGGCGAGTGGATCAACCCCAACGAGATCGAGGCGATCGTCGGCACGCACCCGGCCGTGCGGCATGTCGCGGTGATCGCGCGGGCGGACGATAAATGGGGCGAGCGGCCGGTGCTGATCGTCGAGAGCCAGGGCGAGGACCCGCGCGCGCTGCTCGAGATGCTGCGGGGCAAGGTCGCCGACTGGTGGATCCCGGGCGAGGTCGCCGAAGTTCCGGCGATGCCGCTGGCGGCTTCGGGGAAGATCGACAAGAAAAGGCTGCGGGAGGAGTATGCGGAGGGGCGGATCGCTGGGCGGAAGGTGGGGCGGTAGGTTCCCTCCACCCGTCACCCCGGCCTTGTGCCGGGGTCCGCTGTGCCGCAATTCCTGTCTGCGAGCCTCTTGTCCAGTGCTCGCCTCCCGGTGGACCCCGGCACAAGGCCGGGGTGACGATGGGGTGGTACTGGCCCCTTCCCGTCATCCCGGCGAAAGCCGGGATCTCGTGCGTCTCCTTCCCCTCGCCTTCGCCTGAGATCCCGGCTTCCGCCGGGATGACGGATAGGGTGAGCAGTGCGCAGACTTCCTCCCTTTTCCCCGGCGAAGGCCGGGGCCCAGTCCTTGAAATCACGCGCCTTGGCGCGTCTTCGCCGCGCACTGCTTAGTCTGGGCCCCGGCCTTCGCCGGGGAAAATCTGTTACTTGTCTCCTTAAGCCCCTCCCCTTCAGGGGAGGGGTTTGGGGTGGGGGCTGTCCGCGGGCGAAAGTCTCGGTGAGACACATGCCCCACCCCAACCCCTCCCCTGAAGGGGAGGGGCTTTTTAAGGCTCAATCGCACCCCTTCGCCTTGGCCGGCAGCTTGGGCGAGGCCAGGCCGACATTCCAGTTCCACGCAACCCCCGCCGCGCGGCGGCGGCAGACCACCGCCTCATACTGGTCGTACATGCCGGGCATCAGGCCGGTCTCGGCCTTCGGCGCGTCGGTGATGTGGAGATAGGCGCGGTCCTTGCCGAAGGCCGGCCAGGCCGCGCCCGGGTTGCCGGTCTTCACGAAGCTCGCCCAATGGCCGAGCATCGTGTCGGACAGCGGCCGGTCGCTCTCGGGGATGGCCGGCCAGAGCGGCGGCAGCGGGGTGAGGTTGCCGAATACATAGGGCAGCTCGCTGGCGTGGAAGGCGTGGAGGTCCTTGTCGTCCATCGCCGGATAGCCGTGGTCCCAGAGATACACATAGGCCGGCTTGCCGAGCGCACCCTGCCTGCGGGCGAGCCGCTCGCTGGTCCAGCCATAGAGCGCGTCGCGGGTGGTCGCGAGGATGCTCTCCTTGTAGGTCGCCGCGGGATAGAGGTTGAGGAAGGCGTCGGCGAACTCACCGTACTTCTCGCGAATGGCCTTCTCATACTCCTCGGGCGTCGCCGGGGCCTTGGGCGCGAGGATGCGGAGCGAGCGGATCTCGCCCTGGTTGAAGCCGGTCAGGATCGGCACCGGAGCCTGCTTGCCCTGGTCGAACGCCTCGACCATCTGGCTGGGCAGGACGAGGCCGTCGACCACGCCGAAGGGGAAGAAGCCGAGCTTGGCGGCGCCGTCGGTGATCGCCTGGGCGTCCATCCCGCGCAGCGCGGCGAGGTTGGGCGCCTGGAGGCCGGCGGAGAGCATCGTGCCGATCGCCTCGGCCGAGGGGGTGCCATAGGCCTCCTTCTTGAGGTTGGGCATCGTCACCATGTACGCGCTCTGGGCGATCGCCTGGTGGAAGGTGCCGCGGGCGAGCGGCGATTCCATCAGGAACATCACGCTGAGCCCGCCGGCGGATTCGCCTGCGATCGTCACCTTTGCCGGGTCGCCGCCGAAGGAAGCGATATTGTGCTTCACCCAGGCGAGCGCGGCCATCTGGTCGAGCAGGCCGTAATTGCCCGAGACCTTTTGGGGGGATTCCGCGGAGAGCTGGGGATGGGCGAGCCAGCCGAGCACGCCGAGGCGGTAGTTGATCGAGACGACGACCACGCCCTGCTCGGCGAGCTTGCTGCCGTCATACATCGGCTCGCGGCTTGAACCGCCCGACAGCGCGCCGCCATGGATCCAGAAGAAGACCGGGGCCTTTTTCGCATTGACTGGCGCCCAGATGTTGAGCGTCAGGCAGTCCTCGCTGACCGGCATCGGGGCGGCCGGGGAATAGACCGAGGTGGGCGCCTTGGCCTGGGGCTGGACGCAGGCGGGGCCGAAGTCCTTCGCGGCACGCGTGCCGGTCCAGGGCTGCATCGGCGCGGGCGGGCGCCAGCGCATCCCGCCGACCGGAGGGACGGCATAGGGAATGCCCTTGAAGGCGCGGATGCTGCCCTCGAGCGTACCGCTGACGCTGCCCGAGGGTGCGTTGACGACGGGCTCCTGCGCGAGCGCGGTGCCCGAGAGCAACAGGGCGGTGGCAAGGGCGGCGTGGCGGAAGGGCTTCATGCGGGCACCTTTGCGGTCTGCTCGGCGCGGAGGACCCGGGCGAGCGTGAGGAAGAGCGCAATCGCGATCAGGTAGAAGGGCGACAGTGTGTAGAGGGCGAGCTGGAGGCCGTGTTCGTAGCCATGGCTTTTGAACCAGTCGCTGGCGGCCCCGACATAAGTGGGTCCCAGGCCGAGGCCGATGAAGTTCATCACCAGCAGCAGCAGCGCGCCCGAGAGCACACGCTGGTCGGGGCGGACTTCCTCCTGGACCAGGGCGACCGAGGCGGAGAGGTAGAAATAGTTGAAGCAGTTGACGATGGTCAGCAGCAGCAGCGCCAGCGGCCAGCCGGGCGCCCAGACAAAGGCGAGGTAGAAGGGCAGCGCCACGGCGAGCGAGATGGCGGGGCCGAGCGCGTAGACGGTGCGGCTGCGACGGCTCAGCCGGTCGATGACGCGGCCGGAGATCAGCATCGCGGCACCCATGCCGATCGCGACGACCAGCGCATACCAGATCGCGATCTCGGGCAGGGTCATGCCCTTTTCGCGGATCAGGAACAGCACGGCGAAATTGCCCAGGCCATAGGTGACGAACTGGGTGGCGCCGCTGCCCAGCGCGGCGAGCATCAGCACCGGGTGGCCGAAGAACATCGTGCAGGTGCCCCAGAAGGGCGCCTTGGCGGCAGCGGGCTGGACGGGTGCGTTAAGGTCGGTCGCGCCGCGCTTCGGCTCGCGCACGATCAGCGGCACGAGGATCGCGGTGACCACGCCGACCGCGCCGATCGCGATGAAGGCGATACGCCAGTCGAGCAGCGCGGCGATCGAGGCGCCGAACGCGATGCCCAGCGCCGCGCCGATCGGCGGGCCGAGGTTGAAGATGCCGAAGGCGGTGCCGCGCTCGCCGGGCCGGAAGGTGTCGGTGATGATCGCGTAGCTGGGCGGCACCCCGCCCGCCTCGCCGAAGCCGACGGTCATGCGGGCGACGACCAGCTGGGTGTAGCTGGTGGCGAGGCCGCAGGCGATCGTCGCGGCGCTCCAGATCGCGCAGGCGAGCGAGAGGATGGTCACGCGGCTGGTGCGGTCGGCGAGCCAGCCGACGGGGATCGCGATGAAGCAGTAGAACATCGCGAAATAGAGCCCGCCGATCAGCCCGAGCTGGCTGTCGGTGACGTGGAGCGAGTCCTGGATCGGCTTGGCGAGGATGCCGAGCAGCTGCCGGTCGAGGAAGTTGAGCACATAGACGAAAGTGAGCGTGACGAGCACGATCCAGCGGCGCGCGCCGCCTGCCTGAGTTTCCACGCGTCCTCTCTCCCTGGCGGATTTTCCGCCTTGGGTGCATCATGCGGGCAAGCGCGCAATGCTGTCAACATACACTATCACGCGTGTGAATATCCGCACGAAGGCTTGACGATGGCCGCGCCAGACAGGATGGACGGGTGGTGACCGAAACCGCCAAGCCCGTTCGCCGCTCGCGCAAGGCCGAGCAGCGCGCCGAGACGATGGAGCAGATCTACGACGCTGCCGAGGAGTTGTTCTCGCAGCACGGGCTCTATGGCGTCACGCTGAAGGACGTCGCCAAGCAGGTGGGCGTCCACCACACGCTGCTCAATTACTATTTCGCCGACAAGAAAGCGCTGTTCGACGCCGTGTTCGCCAGGCGGGCGGTGGTGACCAGCGAGCGGCGGATGCAGGCGCTCGACGCGTACGAGGCAGAGGCCAAGGGCAAGCCGACCGTCGAGGGTGCGCTGCGGGCGTTCCTCGATACCGACCTGGACACCTATATCCAGGGCGGCGAGGGCTGGAAGAACTATGCCAAGCTCGGCGCGCAGGTCGCCAACACCCCGGCCTGGGGCGCCGATTTGATGGACGCGCATTTCGACCCCGTGGTGCTCCGCCTGATCGGGCTGCTCAAGCAGGCCCTGCCCGACTGCGCCGAGGAGGACATCTTCTGGGGCTATCACTTCGTCACCGGCGCGCTGATGCTCACCCTCGCCCGCACGGGCCGCATCGACAAGCTCTCCCACGGCCTGTGCCATTCGGACGACTTCGCCGCGGTGAAGGAGCGGATGGCCTCGTTCATGGCCGCCGGTTTCCTCGAGATCTGCAGGCGCGGGAAGTAGACTTCAATTCGCTCTCTTGCGAGTGAATGATTGCAGCGCTACCAAGCCTCCCGTCAAATCAGGAACGGAGAGCGGGATGTCGCTGGCGGGTCGTGTAGCAGTGGTGACGGGTTCGGGCGGGGGACTGGGGCGCGCGCATGCGCTGTACCTGGCGAGCAAGGGAGCAAGGGTGGTGGTCAACGACCTGTCCCAGCCCGCAGCCGATGCCGTCGCCGCCGAGATCCGCGCCGCGGGGGGCGAGGCCCTCGCCTTCGCCGCATCGGTGACCGACGAAGCGCGCATCGCCGCGATGGTCGCCGAGACCGTCGACCGCTGGGGCCGCATCGACATCCTGGTCAACAATGCCGGCATCCTGCGCGACAAGAGCTTCGCCAAGATGAGCATCGACGATTTCCGCCTAGTGGTGGACGTCCACCTGATCGGTGCGGCGATCTGCTGCAAGGCGGTGTGGGAGCAGATGCGCGCGCAGAACTTTGGCCGCATCGTGATGACCACCTCCTCCTCGGGCCTGTACGGCAATTTCGGCCAGGCGAATTACGGCGCGGCCAAGCTGGCGCTGGTCGGGCTGATGCAGACGCTGGCGATCGAAGGCGAGAAATACGGCATCCGGGTCAACAGCCTGGCCCCCACCGCCGCGACCGGCATGACCGAGGGGGTGCTCTCGGCGGAGAGCCTGGGGATGCTGGCACCCGATCTTGTGAGTCCCGGCCTGCTCGCCCTGGTCGGCGACGACGCCCCTACCCGCGCGATCCTTTGCGCCGGCGCTGGGCATTTCGCCGCCGCGCACATCACGCTGACCGACGGCATCCAGATAGGCCGCGCGGCCGATGCCGGCGAGCAGGTCGTCGCGGGCTGGGCCGACGTCGTTGACCGGACCGGCGAGATCGTCCCTGCCTACGGCTTCACCCAGGCCGAGCGCGAAGTGGCGGCCGCCACCGGCAAGGCGCCGGTCGCAGCGGCGGTGCGTTGAGCGATCCGCTCCGGCTGGGGCGGCGCGCCCTGTCGGCGGTACCGGATACAGAGGGTAGCTAGCTGTTCCCCGGCGAAAGCCGGGGCCCAGGGTTTCTCTGCCGAGTGCCAAGATTGAACAGGTCCAGCAGATGTTCGAGTCGATGTGCTTGTGACCCTGGCCCCCGGCTTTCGCCGGGGAACGGAAGAAGAAGGTCGATACGCCCTAGCCCGCGACCGAGCGCGTCCGCCCTCTCAGCCAGTGTCCAATCCCCAGGGTCAGGCCCAAGCACACCGCATAGACCGCCGCGCCGCCAGCCACCATCTCGACCAGGCCGAGCAGCCCTGCCCAGTCCGAGCTGCGCAGGAACGCGGCAAGCGCCAGGCTCGACAGGCCGGTGCAGAGGAAGGTCCCCGGCGGGAACGGCACGCGCAGATGCCGCCGGCCAAGCAGGACCATCAGTACCAGCGCAAGCGCATAGCAGCCGGCGGTCGTCCAGGCTGCGGCGATGAAGCCGTAGCGCGGGATCAAGACGAGGTTGGCGACCAGGTTGACCAGTGCGGCGGGGGCGATGGCGGCGATCGTCCAGCCGGTCTTCTTCGAGAGCTGGAAGGCGAGCGCGAAGTGGAGCACCGTCAGGCAGGATAGGAGCGAGCCGATCGCGACCCAGGGCATCACCTGGGCAGCCATCGCCGACAGGGCCGGACCGACCAGGATCGTGGCGATCCGGTGCGGCGCGGCGATCAGCGTGACGGTGACCGGGAAACCGAGCAGCATGAACCAGCGGGCATCGCGCGCGAGCAGCGGGCGCGCGGCGGCGAAGCCCTCCGCCTCATAGGCCTTGTACAGCCTCGGCTTGGAGGCAAGGCCGATCGGCTGGAGGATCAGGTTGAGCGGGCGCTCGGCAAGCGCATAGCCGACGCTATAGGCGCCGACCGCGACCGGCCCGAGCAGGCCGGCGAGCAGCAGCCGGTCGGACAGCGCGAGCATCGTCGCGGTGAGCGAGACCAGGGCGAGCGGCGCGCCATAGCGCCAGAAGGCGCGGACCTGCTCCGCCGAGGCGCGCAGCCGGACCGGGCCGAAGGCCAGGCCGGGGGTGAGGAGTGCGGCCAGCGCCGCCGCCGCCACGGCACCAAGCAAAGGCGCGCTGGGATCGGCCGGGTGCAGCCAGACTGCGGCGGCACCGAGCAGCAGCCCTCCCCCCGAGGCGGCGACTTCGCTGGCTGCATAGCGCCAGTCGCGATGATGGCCGCGGTTCCAGGCATTGGCGAGGGTGAGCCAGCCGCGCAGCACCAGCAGCAGCCAGCCGAGCAGCATCACCGCCACGCCGGCCGAAGCGAGCAGCCAGGCGGCGATACCGATCCAGGCGAGCGAGGCGAAACCGGCGCAAAGCAGATAGCTCGCGCGGATCGCCGAGCCGAACTGCGCCGCGTCCCGGTCGATGCCGATCCGGCTATGGAGACGGAGCGCGGCGCTCTGCAGCCAGAAGAAGGCGAGGTTCTGGAGCAGCAGCACCGCGGCGATGGCCGAGGCGTAGACGCCATAATCGTGCGGGGTGAGCAGGCGAGTGAAGAGGAAGACCGATCCGATCGCGGCGACGCCCGCCACCGAATTGGCGATCGCGAAGGGCAAGGCAGAGGTACGGAGCAGGGGCCGCGGATCGAAGCGCCCGCCTGCGCCGCTCACGCCGCCTCCCCGCGCCCGCCCTGCGCCGGACGGGGCTGCCACTCGACCAGTTCGGCCGGCACCTTGCCGGTGCGGGCGTTGCGCAGCCGGATCATCTTCACCAGGAACCAGCGCATCGATCGCGGCGCGAGCGTGCCCCACAGGATCGAGGCGCCCGCGAGCAGCGACCGGAAATCGAAGCGCATGTCTACACGGCCAGCCATGCGCCGCGCGACATCGGGGCGCTTGCCGGCCCAGACCGGCACCGCGGCGCGATAGGCGAAGGTGAGCGGCAACAGCTTGCGCGGTGCGCCGTCCTCGCGGGGCGCGGGCAGCGGCAGCTCGGCGGGATCGCGGCCCGCGCGATAGGCGATGAGCGAGCGGCAGAAATCGTCGACGGCTTCATCGACTTCGCGCAGCCGCGCCTCGCCCCGGCTGCTGCTGGTCGAGTGGCGCACGGTCATCAGATTCTCGGGCAGGACGAACAGCCGCCCCTCGCCGGCCAGCCGCCAGTAGAGATCGGTGTCCTCCCAATAATCGGCAGCGGCGCGGTAGCCGCCGACGCGATCGAAGGCAGTGCGGCGCAGCAGGATCGTCGGATGGCAGAAGGCCGGGGTGGGCGAGATGCCGCCGACACGGAAATAGGCGGGCGGGCGCACCGGGCGGCCGGCCTCGTCGATCGTGTCGAACAGCGTGCCGATCAGGCTGGCATCGGGCCGGCGCTCCATCGCGCGGACCTGGCGGAGCAGCCGCTCGGGATGGGCGATGTCGTCGGCGTCCATGCGGGCGACCAGCTCGCCCCGGGACTGCTCGACCACCCAGTTCGAGCTGCCGGCAGGGCCGAGGCGGCGGGGATTGTGGAACAGCCGGATGCGCGGATCGCGCTGCGCCCAATATTCAAGCCGCTCGGTCGTGCCGTCGACCGAGCCATTGTCGCCGATCACGAACTCGAAATCGGCGAAGCTCTGCGCGAGGATGCTCTCGACGCTCTCGTCCAGATAGGGGAGCGCGTTGTGCACCGGCATCACGACACTGACACTGGGTCGCGACACTAGCTGCCCTCTTCCTGCAACCGGGCAAGGAAGCTCCCCGGAGGTGCGGGCAGGTTCTTGAAGGCGGCGATGCGATCGTTCCACAGATGGACCGCCACCGTCTCCGGCCCGACCTTGTCCTCCAACGCAACCGACGGATCGAGGATCCAGCGCGCATCGCGGTAGCTGACCGGGCAGAAGGCCTGGACCGGCAGGGCCAGCCTGGCGACGCCGTGCCGGGCGGCGAGCGCGGTCAGCGCCTTGGGCCCGGCGGCGCCCCAGGGCATGCGCTCCACCGCCGTCCGGCCGGTCAGCGCACGCCGCAGCCAGGCCAGCGCGCGGTGGCGCAGCGGCAGCCAGAAGGGAATCTCGCGCTGATCGAAGATGCCGAGCAGATCGGCGAGCAACGGCGACCCGCCCGGGATCCGGAGCACGCCGGTGTTGATGAAATGATCGTCCTCGCGACCGAACAGATAAGGCTGCACGGGATCGAGCGGGCGCAGGAAATACATGTCGCAGTCGATCCAGGTGCCGAGGCCGCGGCGCTGGAGCGCGAAGCGGAACAGGTCGGAGAACAGCGCCAGGCTGCCGCTCTGGTGGCGGATCATCCGCTCGGCAGGGACAATCGCGGCGCCGTCGCGCAGTTCGACGCCCTCGGGCACGCCGGTTACGGGCTCGTAATGATAGAGGGTTACGCGGTGGCCGTGGCGCAGCGCCGAGCGCAGGCAGGCTCGTTCGACGGGGCCGAGATGCCCCCCGACCCACAGCGCAACACATTCGACCGACACAGGAACCCCATTGCCTAACCCCATGTTCACATTGCACGAAGGCCCCGCGGCCTCAAGCGCGCTCCTGTCGAATTGACATCGATTCGGTTCCGGGGTTGAGGACGTTCATCTTTACGATACGGGGCATCGATTGTGTTCGACTTCCAGTTCAACCAGGTCCGCAAGGCGCCCTTCGACCATATCCTGGTCGACGACTGGCTCGAGCCCGATCTCTATGCGCGCCTGCGCGATTCCTTCCCGAAATGCCCGGCCAATACCGGCCCGACCGGCTACACGCTGTTCTGGGGCGATGCCGAATATGACCAGCTGGTCGAGCGCGATCCGAGCTGGCGGGCCATGTTCGAGCGCTTCCATTCGGACGACTTCATCCGCGCCTGCCTCGCGGCATTCCCCGAAGTGTTCCGCGACGAGACGATCGTCGATCTGTCGGACGCCAGCTATGTGCCCTTCCTCGAGAATCGCGAGGACAAGCAGAAGCTCGAGCTGACCGGCCATGACCTGGAGGCCGACAAGCTGTGGGTGCGGCTGGACATCATGCAGGGCCTGGCGGGCTATCGCCGCCGTCCGCACCTCGACCATCGCCGCCGGGCGATCTCGCTGCTGATCTATTTCTGCGACGCCGAGGAGAATGCGATGGCCGGCGGCGACCTGGTGCTGCACGGCGCCGGGGACGAGACGCTGGCGGTGCGCCCGAAGCACAACCGGATGGTGGTGTTCCCCTGCAACGAGGCGTCGGTCCATTCGGTATCGCCGATCCGCCGCCAGCGCGCGCCGCGCAACTTCGTGCAGGTGACCGTGTCGAGTACCCGCGACCTGTGGCAGGGTGGCGCGGGGCCGCAGCCGACGCGCTGGGAAGCGCTTCAGGACCGGGTCGAGAAGGCGGTCAGGCGGCAGATCCAGCGATAAACGCCTCGCAGCGCGCCTCCATCGCCGCGGCGAGCGGGCGGAAATCGTCCGGATTGGGCGGCGGGTCGAGCGGGTCATAGCCGCCCTCCCCGGCCAGGAATTCGGCCGCGGTGCAGTTTCGGGCGAGGTCGAGCGCGGGCTGGACGCGGCTATTGGCGTCGCCCTTGTTGACGAACAGCACCGGGGTGCCGAACGCCAGGCAGGGCAGTGCACAGTGGAGGCGCGTGGTGACCACGCAGGCCGCACCGGCGTAAAGGTCGAGCAGCGCCTCCGCCTGCCGCACGCGTTCGTCATGATCGAGGCCGCCTTCGGCATTGTGGGTGACGATGACCGGCTTGCGGCCGATCCGGCGCTCGAGCTCGGCGAGCATCGCCTCGGAAAGGTCGACCGCGATGACCTCGCCCGTCTTCGGCATGTCGCGCGGCGGCAGGGTGAGCGTGAGGCAGCCCGAATAATAGGCGTCGATGCCCTTCGCCCGGAGCGCCGCCAGCGTGTCCCGGTCGCGCGCGCCGATCGGTTCGTGCGCCTTCAGATAGACGAGATGGCGGCCGAGGATCAGGTCGCGCGGCCGCGTGCGGGTGAGCAGGCGGCGACGCCCGCCGGCATCGGTGACATGGAAGGAGACGAACAGCGGGTCGATCCGCGCATGGGGTGGCCAGGCGCGGGGCTGGTGCATGAACCAGCCGTTGAGGATCAGCCGGATCGGCCCGTCGCCGGCGATCGGGCGATCGCTCCCCTCGCGCGGCACCAGGTGATCGACCCGCGGCATGAACCGGCGCGCCGCGATCGTCTGGATCTCGTCCCCGAGGTTATCGGTTTCGTGCTGCAAGATTCCGAATTCCATCATGCCCCCAATTGCGCCATGGCGGCCGGCCCGCGCACCGCCGCTTTCGGGCGCAACCTGCCGAGGATCAAGGTGTTAGATCGATTTCGCGAGAAGTTTCCGAATGGCCTGCGCCGCGGTGCCCGGCTGGTGCTGCGCGGCTGGCGCGAGCCGGCGGCGGTGCGGCGGGTGGTGTGGGACCAGCTCAGCTATAGCGGCGGGGACACGCTGACCGAGCTGCACGACGAAGTCCGCCGGGTCGACCGCGAGGAGGTGGCAGGCGTGATCCTGGAGGCCGGCTGCGGCAGCGGCGGCTCCGCGCTGGTGATGGCCGCGGCCAAGGCGCCGGACCGCGAGCTGCTGGTCTTCGACGTGTTCGGCATGCCGCCGGGGCCGAGCGCGAAGGACGGCCCGGACGTGCATCGCCGCTGGGACGAGATCGCCAGCGGCCGATCGGGCGGCATCGGCTCCCGGACCTATTATGGCTATGTCGACGGCCTGCTCGACACGATCGTCGCGACCTTCCGCCGCTATGGCCTGCCGCCCGAGCGGAACCGGATACGCTTCGTGAAGGGGCTGGTGCAGGACACGCTCGACGGCGACGAGCCTGTCGCGCTCGCCCATATCGACTGCGACCGCTATGAATCGGTGCGCACCTGCCTCGAGCGGATCGCCCCGCGCCTGGCCGCCGGCGGCGTGATGGTGGTGGACGATTACGACTTCAAATCGGGATGCAGGCTCGCCGTCGACGAGTTCCTGGAAGCCAATCCGGCCTTCGCGATGATCCGCAGGACCCGGGTACACATCGTCCGGCAATGATGCCCGGCCGCTCCACCAGCCGACCCTAAACGAGCGTATGATACCGCCGGACCGGCGGATGCGGGATTTCTCCTTGCAGAAATTCCCTCGGAGGACGGTCCGATGCTCGACATGGCCAATACGCTTGCCGACAGCGGCACGACGATCGAAATCCTGCCCGCCGCCCGCCAGGTGAGCGAGACGGACGAGATGAACCACCGCATCGCCAACAGCCTGCAGCTGCTCTCGGCGATGGTCTCGGTCGAGGCGCGCGGCATCGCCGACCCGGCGGCGCAGGCGGCGCTCGACATGACCCAGCGGCGCATCGCCGCGGTCGCCAGCGTCCACCGCCAGCTCTACCAGGCGCATGAGAGCCGGACGGTCGATCTGCGCGCCTATCTTGAGAGCCTGGCCGCCGACCTGGAGGCGAGCGCCACCGGCCGGCCGGTGCTGGTCGATGCCACGGCGGTCTCGGTCCGCTCCGACGAGGCGACCTCGATCGGGATCATCGTCTCCGAGCTGGTCACCAACGCGTTCAAATATGCCTATGCCCCCGGCGCGCCGGGCAAGGTGCGGGTGATGCTGCGCAGCCTGCCGATGGGCGGCTACATGGTCGAGGTGTCGGACCGCGGCCGCGGCCGGCTGCCCGACACGGTCCGCGGCACCGGCTTCGGCAGCCGGCTGGTCGAGCTGATGGCGACGCGGCTCGGCGCCCGGTGCAGCTATCACGATGCCCAGCCGGGTACCCGCTGCCTGCTCTTTGTGGGTGCCCGTTGAGCTTCATGTTGCAGGGCATACGCAAGTCGTTCAGCCTTCTGTACTGGTCCGATTCCGACGGATCGATGCAAGAGGGCGAGATGGGACACGAAGCCGAGCGACGGCGATTGGCGGCGCAGGCACAGTCGGTGGCGACGGTGCTGCTCGCGCTCGGCATCTTCGCGCTCGACGTGCTGAGCCCGCTCCAGGGCGCGGTGGCGGTGCTCTACACCACCGTCGTGCTGCTCGCGACGCGGGCGCATTCGCGCGAGCTGACCCTGTCCGCCGGCTTCGTCTGCGCGCTGCTGGCGGTAGCCGGCTATTTCATCAGCCATGACGGCGAGCCGCTGGGATCGCCCGCGGTGCGGCTGGCGGTGAGCCTGGTCGCGATCGCGGTCACCACCCTGGTCTCGGTGCGGCACCAGGTGGCGGCCGAGCATCGCCGCATCGCCGACCAGCGCTACCGCACGATCTTCAATGCCGCCGGCTTCCCGATCTGGGAGGGCGACTGGTCGCAGGCCTTTGCGATGCTGCAGGGCGGGCGCTCCCCCGATGCCGAGACGATCGACCTGGCCGCGCGCACCGCAGTGATCGGCGACGCCAACAACGCCGCCGCCGCGCTGTTCGGCCTCACCCGGCGCGAGGAGCTGGTCGGCGGCACGCTGCTGCCCTTCCACACGCCCGCTGCCGAGGCGACGCTGGGCCGCATCCTCCAGGCGATGATCGCCGGCGAGACCGAGATCGAGGAGGAGACCCGCTTCGTCACCGCCCAGGGCGAGCCGGTCGACGTGCTGCTGCGCGTGACGCTCCCGCCGCACCGCAAGGAATGGAAGCAGGTGCTGGTGATGGCGCTCGACGTGACCGAGCGGAACCAGACCCATGCCCGGCTTGCCCAGGCCCAGGCCCAACTCACCCATGTCTCGCGGATCACCACGCTCGGCCAGCTCGCCGCGTCGATCGCGCACGAAGTCAACCAGCCGCTCTCGGCGCTGATCACCTATGCCAAGTCGGGCAAGCGCTGGCTGGCGCGCGAGGCGCCCGATGCGGCGGAAGTGGCCGATTGCCTCGACCATGTCGTGTCGAACGGCACCCGCGCCGCCGATGTCATCGCCCGCATCCGCGCGCTCGCGAGGCGCGCCGATCCGCGCCAGGACGCGATCGACCTGGGATCGCTGGTCGCCGAGACGGTGGAGCTGCTCCGCCGCGACCTCAACACGCATGACGTCACCGTCGCGGTGACGATCCCCGACGCCCTGCCCCCGCTGACGGGCGACCGGGTGCAGATGCAGCAGGTGCTGATGAACCTGATGCTCAACGCCGAGCAGGCCATGGCCCAGGTCGCTCCCGACGCGCGGATCCTCCGCGTCGAGGTGGTGACCGAGACCGGGGGCGTCGCCGTCCATGTCCGCGACAGCGGCAGCGGCATCGCGGTGGAGCCCGAGAGCCTGTTCAGCCCCTTCTTCACCACCAAGGCGGACGGCATGGGCATGGGCCTGTCGATCTGCCGCTCGATCATCGAGAGCCATGGCGGTACATTGGGGGCCGCCAATCATCCCGAGGGCGGCGCGGTGTTCAGCTTCCGCCTGCCCCTGGCCGGCCAGTTGGAGAGTGCGGCATGACCGATGTGCTTGAGACCATCCTCGACGGCTGCGTCTGCGTGATCGACGACGATGCGGAGATTCGCGGCTCGCTCGACAGCCTGTTCCGCTCGGCCGGGCTGGCGGTGGCGCTGCACGACAGCCCCGAGGCGTTCCTGATCGCCGGCCCGCCCCAGGGCCCGGCCTGCCTGGTGCTCGACGTGCGCCTGCCCGGCACCAACGGGCTCGACTTCCAGGAGCGGCTGGCGGCCGAGGGCAAGGACATCCCCGTGATCCTGATCACCGGACATGGCGACATCCCGATGACGGTGCGCGGCATGAAGATGGGCGCAGTCGACTTCCTGCCCAAGCCGTTCAGCGACGACCAGATGCTCGCCGCCGTCGCCACCGCGCTGGCGAAGGACCGCGAGCGCCAGGCCGGCGCGCAGAGCGATGCCAAGCTGAAGGACTGCTATGCCCGGCTCACGCCCCGGGAACGGGAAGTGCTGGGGCTGGTCGTCGCCGGGCTGATGAACAAGCAGGTCGCGGCGAAGATGGAGCTGTCCGAGATCACGGTGAAGATCCATCGCGGCAATGTGATGCGCAAGATGGAGGCGCAGTCGCTCGCCGACCTGGTCCGCATGGCCGAGCTGCTCGGCGTGCGCGACGCGAAGGTCCAGCGGTTTAACATCTGAGTATGATGGCGTGTGCGGGCCGACTAGCCCAAATGGGTAGTCCATAGAGCTATTCGAGTAACCAGCGTGACCGACCTGTCCCCCGCCCCGCTTGTCGCGGTCGTCGATGACGACCCCGGCATAAGGGGAAGCCTCAACAGCCTGCTGCGTTCGGCGGGCCTTGCCAGCGTGTCGTTCGAGAGCGCCGAGGCGCTGCTCGCCGACGATCCCGCGCGCTTCGGCTGGATCATCACCGACCTGCACATGCCGGGGATGACCGGGCTGGAGCTGCAGGCCGAGATCGGCCGGCGCGGCTGCGCCTGCGAGATGATCGTGATGACGGCGTTTCCGACTCCCGCGTCGCAGAGCCAGGCGCTGGGCGCCGGCGCGCGGGCGTTCCTGACCAAGCCGATCGACCCGGACCTGCTGCTCGAGGCGATCGAGGGAGTTTAGGGCATTACGCCGTGTTCCTGCGAAAGCAGGAACCCAGGATTGTCCGGTGCTTCGCCATCCTGGCCTCCTGCTTTCGCAGGAGCGCTGAAAAAGGGGCGGGAGTGCGAATACCTCACCTCCTCCACGTCAACAGCCCATACGTCATCCCGGCGAAAGCCGGGATCTTAGGAGGTGGCGCGGGGAAGGAGCCGCATGAGATCCCGACTTCGCCGGGATGACGGATTTGCAGGGAACCCCGCCTCCCCGTCACCCCGGCCTTGTGCCGGGGTCCACTGTGCCGCATCGATTGACCTTGAGCTTCTTGTCCATTGCCCGCTTCCTGGTGGACCCCGGCACAAGGCCGGGGTGACGATGTGAACGTGGGGCGAAAGGGTTGCCGCCCTCGCCCCAGTCCTCACCCCACCGGATCGAGCGGGTTCACCCGCGACACGATCAGGGGATCGACCGGCGTGACCGGCAGCGCCGGGATGGCGTCCGGCGCCATGCCGAAGGTCGCCGCCAGCACTTCGCTAGAGAAGGACGACACCGCCGCGCGGTAGCCGACATCCTCGGGCATGGGCTGGTCGAAGAACACCAGGAAATGGATGTCGTCCTCGCCCAGCACCTCGATCTGGTGCGGATAGGAGCGCGGGATGAAATAGGCGTCGCCCGGCTCGAGCAGATAGGTGTCGACGCTGCCGTCCGGATCGAGGATCGACATGCGGGCACGGCCCTTGTGGACATAGCCCATCTCGGCCGTGTCGGGATGCCAATGCGGCTCGCGCATGCCGTTCTCGCGCACGTCGATCGAGTACATCGCCAAATGCTTCAGCGCCGGCCAGAATTGCGCGCGGGCGAGCTGGGCGGTGCCATAGGGAAAGTCGATCGGCGGGGTCTGGGTGGCGACGCTGAACTTGTGCGGATCGGGGAAGGCGGCCGATTCCGGCACTGCGACCGGACCGGTCCGCTTGACCAGATAGCGCGCGCTCGATGTGTCGCGGCGGATCGGGGCGAAGTCCGCGGCCGGCAAGGTGAAGGTGTTGCCGAGCACCGCGTCGCTCATCGCGCCGAACGCGGCCTGGAGGGTGAAGTCCTCGGGCTGCTCGTTGCTGAACACGATGATCAGCTCCGCCTCGGCGTCGCCGACATTCTCGATCGTGTGGAGCGAGCCGGTGGCAATGTGGAACATCTCGCCGGCGGAGATGGTGAAGCGGCCGAACACATCGGCATTGTCGAGCACCGAGACGAGCAAAGTGCCCGACAGGCAATAGGCCAGCTCGTCGGCATTGGCGTGCCAGTGCGGCTCGCGGATGGCGCCGGGGGCGATCACCAGCCGCTTCATCGCCATGCGCCTGAGCAGCGGGAACTCGTCGGCGGTGAGCCGGCGGGCCGAGCCGAGATCGCCTTCATAGGCGGGGACAGCGTGGAGCAGCGAACGGACATGCCGGGATGCGGCCATGGTCTTTCCTCCTGGGGCATTGGCCGCGCCTCGCGCGCGGCCGGAGCGCCAGAGCTAGGCCGCGGGGCACCGGCTCCCACCCCTATCAAGGTAGGGCAAACCTTGGTTTGGCCCGGCGAGACAAGCACCGATGCGAGGCAAACAAGGCAGGTAATACAATGGTTTATGCAAACCATCGTATTTCTGAACACCCGCTTTTTGTTCCCCTATCTCCGCATTGCCAACCACGGTTTTGGAGGAATTTGAAATGGGAATGATCAAGCACGCCACCCTCGCCATCCTCGCCTCGGCCGCCTTTGCGGTGCCGGCGATGGCGCAGGACTCGACCAGCTTCACGGGTCCGCGCATCGGCGTCGAGGGCGGCTGGAGCCGGGTCGGCGGCGAGCATCGCGCGGGCGGCGACGGCTTCACCTATGGCGCGACGCTCGGCTATGACGTTGCCGCCGGCAACCTCCGCTTCGGCCCCGAGATCGAAGTCTCGGACTCCACCCAGAAGGAATGCCGCGCGATCGCCACGGGCGGCAGGGACTGCGAGCGCGCGGACCGCGACCTCTATGCCGGCGCGCGCATCGGCTATGTCGCGGCTCCTTCGCTGCTCCTCTACGGCAAGGGCGGCTATACCAATGCCCGCTTCTCCGACCGGATCGAGAATGCCGGCGCGAGCGACATGGACAGCGCCGACAATCGCAGCGGCTACCGGATCGGCGCGGGTGCCGAATATGCGGTGACCCGCAATGTCTATGTCTCGGGCGAGTATCGCTACTCGCACTGGTCGAGCAGCATCCACCAGAACCAGCTGCTCGCTGGCGTCGGCCTGCGCTTCTGATTTCCCCCGGCACTCCGCCCCCCCCCAAGCAAGGAGCAAAACCATGAAGCAGATGATGATCGCCGCTGCGGCCCTGTTCGCGCTCGGCACCGGCATTGCCCAGGCACAGGACGTGCCGCAGAACGCCCCCCAAGACGCCCGCATCTTCACCGACGCCAGCGGCTTCCGCGCCGAGGAGACGCCGGGCGGCTACCAGCCGGCCAGCTCGCCCTTCTCGGGGCCCGTCACGCCGAGCACCCAGGTGGTGTTCGTGCCGCAGACGCTGACCCCCAGCCAGGCCTATCCCGCACCGGCGCCGCTCAGGGCCTATCCGGCGTGCAAGCCGGGCCGCGAGGACAATTGCCGCCAGCGCCAGTGACCTGACGCACAGGCGGAACGCGCGGCGCGCCGGCGGCCCAGGGGCTTCCGGCGCGCTTTCGTATCCGTTCGTCGCGCAACCGAAACTAGCGTATGATGGCCGTCACTTTCGACATGTCCGATATCGATCGCGCCGGCCGGGGTTCCCCGCCCCGGCTTCGCCCAATCTCTGACGCTGGAGTATTCGACATGGCTACCATCACCACCCAGGACGGCACCGAGATCTTCTACAAGGACTGGGGCCCCAAGGACGCCCAGCCGATCGTCTTCCATCATGGCTGGCCGCTGTCGTCGGACGACTGGGACGGCCAGATGCTGTTCTTCCTCAGCCAGGGCTTCCGCGTCGTCGCGCATGACCGCCGCGGCCATGGCCGCTCGGCGCAGGTGAGCGAGGGCCATGACATGGCGCACTACGCCGCCGACGCCTCGGCCGTCGCCGAGCATCTCGATCTGCGCAACGCCGTCCATATCGGCCACTCGACCGGCGGCGGCGAAGTCGCGGCCTATGTCGCCCGCCACGGCCAGCCCCAGGGTCGCGTCGCCAAGGCGGTGCTGGTCAGCGCGGTGCCGCCGATCATGCTCAAGACCGGAGCCTATCCGAACGGCCTGCCGATCGAAGTGTTCGACGGGATCCGCGCCGGGCTCGCCGCCAACCGCGCCCAGTTCTTCCTCGATTTCGCCTCGGGCCCCTTTTACGGCTTCAACCGCGAGGGCGCGGCGATCTCCGAAGGCGTGATCCGCAACTGGTGGCGCCAGGGCATGATGGGCGCGGCCAATGCCCATTATCTCGGCATCAAGGCCTTCTCGGAGACCGACCAGACCGAGGACCTCAAGGCGATCACCGTGCCGACTTTGGTGCTGCAGGGCGATGACGACCAGGTCGTGCCCTACAAGGAAGCCGCGCTGGTTCAGGCCGAGCTGATCCCGAACGCCCAGCTCAAGATCTACGAAGGCTATCCGCACGGCATGCTGACCACCCATGCCGATGTGATCAACACCGACCTGCTGGCGTTCATCAAGGCCTGAAGCTCCTCAGGGCTCCAATGGGAAGGGTCCGTCCTGCGGGGACGGGCCCTTTTCCTTATCCGGCGGACGGATCGCTGCTATGCGGGCGGCATGGTTCCGCTGCTTGCCCTTTCCGCCCTCGCCCTCCTCCCGCTTCAGGACGCGCCCGATCCGGCCCGGATCAGCGAGACGGACGCGATCGAGTGCCGCATCTCCGTGCCCGACTATAACGGCTTCGCCCTGTCGCTGGGCGAGGCGGACGGCATCGCCCAGGCGCGCCACTGGAAGAAGATCGATTCGGCCAATCCCTTCCTGAGCGAATATGAACTTCCAGGCCCGATCACGGTCGCCGGCACCTACCGCACCACCCGGATCGCCTTTTCCGCCAACGCGATCCTGGCGATCCTCGACGTCGCCGATCCCGCGCCGATCGCACGCGCGGAGAATGTCCCGAACGCGATGGATTCCGACCCGATGATCGAGGACCTCGCCCGCACGAGCGGCAGGCGCTATGCGGAGGTCGCGGCGGAGATGAAGTTCCGCAAGTTCCTCGGCGAACGGATCGTGAAGGACGTGACCGAGCCCGCGAAGGGCGAGGAATTCGGTACCCACATGGTAGTGGCGCGCAGCATCTCCAACGCGACCAGCCATCCGGGCAAGACGCTCTATGGCTGCTCCTACCGGATGGAGATACTCGACAAGGACGGCAAGCCGCTCTGACACGCGCACGCAAAAGGCCGCCGGCTTGCGCGGGCGGCCTTTCGTGTCGTGAGACGAACGAAGCCGGCTTACACCATCTCGGGCGTTCGGCAGGCCTCGTAGAGGAACCAGGCGCGGCGCTCGCTCTCGTCGATCCACACTTCGAGCAGGCTCGTCGTCGCGACGTCGGAATAGGCGTCGCAAAGCTCGTGCACGCGGCGCAGGGCGGCGACCAGCTGCTTGTTGTCGCCGTGCAGCTCGGCAAGCATGTCCTGCGGATCGACATAGGCTTCATTGTTGTCGAGCAGCCGCTGGTTGCCGGCGATGTCCGAGATCGAGCGGATGGTGGTGCCGCCGATCTTGCGGGCGCGCTCGGCGATCACGTCGGTCATCGCGAAGATCTGGTCGCCCTGCTCGTCCAGCAGCAGGTGATAGTCGCGGAAGTTCGGGCCGCTCATGTGCCAGTGGAAGTTCTTGGTCTTGAGATAGAGCGCGAACACGTCGGCGAGCAGCTTCTTGAGCCCGGCCGAGATGTCGCGGGTGGCGCTTTCGCCCAGGTCGGTCGGCGTGCCCAGCTTGCGCTCGGCGGCGGTGAGGAAGGTCATTTCCGGTCTCCTTGGAAGTCGAGCCGGAGATCGGGAGGTGCCCGGGGCGCGCCAACCCAAACCATGGTTTGATCCCTTGGGGGGCAGACCGGGGCGCAACATCTTCGTATGATTGGCTGCCGCCTTCGCAGCTGCGAGAAGGCGGCGGGACTATAGGAAAGGGCGCGACCATGGAATGCCGGCACGGGATGACCGTCAACGAAGTCACGCCAAGCGCCCGCGGCTGCGAGGAATGCCTGAAGATCGGCAGCGAATGGCTGCACCTCCGCCTGTGCCGCGCCTGCGGCCATGTCGGCTGCTGCGACCAGAGCCCGCACCGCCACGCCACCGCGCATTTCCACGCGACCCGCCACCCGATCATCGAGGGCTATGACCCGCCCGAAGGCTGGGGCTGGTGCTATGTCGACGAAGTGGTGGTTGATCTGCCCGACCAGACACCCCAGCTGGGGCCGATCCCGCGCTACTACTGATCCCCCCGGAGACATTCATGAGCAGCACCGCCCCCCAGGCCGCCACCGCGGCACCGGACGCGCTCGGCCGTCCGCTGATCTTCGCCATGGCCGCCGCCGCGGGCATCGCGGTCGCCAATATCTACTACAACCAGCCGATGCTGGGCGTGATGCAGCGCGACCTGCCCGGCAGCGGCACGGTGCTGGTGCCGACCGCGACCCAGATCGGCTATGCGCTGGGCCTGTTCCTGCTGGTGCCGCTGGGCGACCTGGTCGAGCGCAAGCGGCTGATCGCGATCCAGTTCGTCGTGCTGGCCGGTGCGCTGGCGCTGGCCGCCATCGCGCCGAGCGCGGCGATGATCATCGCGGCATCGGTCGCCGTGGGCTTCGCCGCCACGGTGGCGCAGCAGATCGTGCCGCTCGCCGCGCACCTCGCCCCGCCCGAGAAGCGCGGCGCGGTGGTCGGCACGGTAATGGCCGGACTGCTCTGCGGCATCCTGCTCAGCCGGACGCTGGCGGGCTTCGTCGCCGCCCATGCCGGCTGGCGCGAGATGTTCTGGCTGGGCGTGCCGCTGGCGCTCGCCGCAGGCGGCGTGATGGCGCTGACGCTGCCGCACAGCGCCCCGGACTCCGAGCTGCGCTATCCCCAGCTGCTGCGCTCGCTCGGCGGGCTGTGGCGCGAGTTCGGCGCGCTGCGCCACGCCGCGATCACCCAGGGCCTGTTGTTCGCTGCGTTCAGCGGCTTCTGGACGATCCTGGCGCTGCGACTGCAGGAGCCCGCCTTCGGGCTCGGCTCCGAAGTGGCGGGCCTGTTCGGCGTGATCGGCGCGGTGGGCGTGCTCGCCGCCCCCATCGCCGGCCGCATCGCCGACAGGAAGGGACCGCGGCCGGTGATCCTGCTCGGCGCGGCCTGCGTGCTGGTGGGCTGGGCATTCACCGGGCTCTGGGCTTCGATCGCCGGCATGGTGATCGGCGTGATCCTGCTCGACTTCGGCGTGCAGGGCGCGCTGGTCTCGCACCAGCACATCGTCTTCGCGCTGCGGCCCGAGGCACGGGCGCGGCTCAACACCATCTTCATGGGCGCGATGTTCGTCGGCGGCGCGGTGGGCTCGGGCGCGGCGACCTGGGCCTGGTCGGTGGGCGGCTGGAGCGCGGTGTCGGCGCTCGGCGCGGGGTTTGCGGCGGTGGCGGTGGCGATCCAGTTCACGCACCGGCAGCGCTAAGCCCTCTCCCTCTGGGAGAGGGTTGGGTGAGGGTAGCTATCCACGCGCAAGACGCTTCGACCCTCATCCCTCCCACCGCCTTCGGCGGCGGGCCCCTCCCTTCTCCCATTGGGAGAAGGGTTAGGCCTCTTTGACCCGCAGCGTAGCCAGCGCCGCCAGCGCCATCACCGCCGCCGCGATCGCCATCGTCCAGATCGGCTGGCCCGGGAAGACGTGCCGCATCACCGTGCCGATCACCGTCGCCACCAGCAGCTGCGGGATGACGATGAAGACGTTGAACAGGCCCATGTACACGCCAAGCTTGGCCTGGGGCAGCGACGAGGCGAGAATCGCATAGGGCATGGCGAGGATCGAGGCCCAGGCAATGCCGATGCCGATCTCGGCGAGCAGCAGCGTGTTCGCATCCCGGATCACCAGGAAGCTCGCATAGCCGAGCGCGCCCAGGCCCAGCGCGATCGCATGGGTCCGCGTCTTGCCGAAGCGGCGGGCGAGCGGGCGCAGCAGGAACAGCGCTGCGAAGGTCGCGACGGCGTTATAGGCGGCGAACAATATGCCGACCCAGTTGCCCGCATCATTATAGCCCTCGCTCGCCGGATCGGGCGCGTGGAAGACATACTGCGCGACTACCGGCGTGGTGTAGATCCACATGATGAACAGCGCGGACCAGCTGAAGAACTGGACGACCGCAAGGCGCTTCATCACCAGCGGCATGCCCGAGAAATCGGCCATCAGGTCGCCCAGCAGGCCCCCGCCCCGCGTCACCGCCGTAACGATCCGCGCGGCGCCATAGGCAGCGAGCAAGCCGGCGAGCAGGTAGAGCTCCTTCTCGAGCCCGAGCGCCAACACCGCCACGCCCAGCGCCGCGCCCGCGGCCAGCCAGGGCACACCCGCATCCGCCGAAGCAGACGGCGCCGGCTGCGGCTCGGGTGCCGGACCATCGAAAGCTGCGATCTCCTCCGGCGAATATTCGCGCGTGGTGAACACGGTCCACAGCACCGCGAGCAGCAGTGCCGCGCCGCCCAGATAGAAGCTCCAGCGGACGGTATCGGGCAGGCCTCCGCCCGGTGCGACATTCGACACGCCGAAATGGTCGAGCAGGAACGGCGTAGCCGACCCGATCACCGCGCCCGCGCCGATGAAGGCGGTCTGGATCGCATAGCCGGCGGTGTGCTGCTCCTTGTCGAGCATATCGCCGACGAACGCGCGGAACGGCTCCATCGAGACGTTGAGCGAGGCGTCGAGCACCCAGAGCAGCAGCGCCGCGACCAGCAGCACCGGCGCATTGGGCATGCCGATCAGCGCCAGCGTCGCCAGCACCGCACCGGCGAGGAAATAGGGACGCCGCCTGCCGAACCGGCCCCAGGTCCGGTCCGAATAATGGCCGATCACCGGCTGGACGAGCAGGCCGGTCAGGGGGGCGGCGATCCACAGCAGCGGGAGATTGTCGATACTCTCGCCCAGCGACTGGAAGACGCGGCTCATGTTGGCGTTCTGCAACGCGAAGCCGATCTGGATGCCCAGGAAGCCGAAGCTGATGTTCCACAGCCCGGCAAATCCCTGGCGCGGCCGCCCCCCTGCCCTGCTCACCGGCGGCGTGCCTTCTTGCCCGGTGCGACAAAGCGGATCGCCTCGCCGCCACCCGGCGCCAGCGCGATGCTGAGCGTGTCGCCTTTCTTCACCGCCTTGGTCTCGATCGTGATCGAGTGGCGGGCATCGGTGCGATAATCGGCGCCCGGGCCGTCGCGATAGATCTCGGCGGTGTAGGTCTTGCCGGCATCGAGGAAATCGAGCGTCACGGTCGAGCTGCGCGCCTCCTCGTCGCCGACGGCGCCGAGATACCAGTCGTCGCTGCCCTTGGCCTTGCGGACGATCGTCGCATAGTCGCCGACTTCGCCGTTCAGCACGCGGGTGTCGCTCCAGTCGGTCGGCACGTCGCGGATGAACTTCATCGCGCACGGATATTTGGCGTAGTTCTCGGGCGTGTCGGCCGCCATCACCACCGGCGAATAGAGCACGACATAGAGGCCGAGCTGCTTGGCGATGGTCGACTTGATCGCCGAGCCGTTCGAGCCGCTCAGGCTGAGCACGCCCGGGGTGAAGTCCATCGGGCCGCCGAGCAGCTGGGTGAAGACCATGTTGGCTTCGTGCTCGGGCGGGTTCTTGCCGCCTTCCCAGGCGTTATATTCCATGCCGCGACCGCCCTCGCGCGCCACCCAGTTCGGGTAGGTGCGGCGCAGGCCCGTGTCCTTGACCGGCTCGTGGCTGTCAATCGAGACGTGATATTTGGCGGCGGTCTCGACGACATGGAGATGGTGGTTCACCATCCACTGGCTCTCATGCCATTCGCGGTGCTGCGAGCCGTCCGGGTCGATGCGCTCGATCTGGCCGGCATCGGTGACATAGCCGGTCTTCACGACCGGGATGCCGTGGTCCTGCGCATATTTGAACGCGCGGTCGAGCTGGCCGTCATAGTGGCTGGCCGAGCCGCCGGTCTCGTTATGGCCGATCAGATACACGCCCTTGGCCTTGGAATAGCGCGCCAGCTCGGCGGCGTCGAAATCCTCGGTCGGCTGGTCGAAGTTCATGTCCTTGCCGTTGCCGAACCAGTTGCCGTCCCAGCCGACATTCCAGCCCTCGACGAGCACGCCGGGGATGCCGTTCGCGGCGGCGAAGTCGATATATTGCTTCACATGCGCGGTAGTGGCGCCGTGCTTGGGGCCGCGCGACCAGGTCCACTCGCCCTTGATCATGTTCCACCACACGCCGACGAACTTGCCCGGCTTGATCCAGGAGACGTCGCCGAGCTTGTTCGGCTCGTTGAGGTTGAGGGTCATCCGGCTGGCATTGTAGAGGCCCCCGGCGTCATCGGCGATCGCGATGGTGCGCCACGGCGTCGAGAAGCCGGCGTCGCGCGACACCTTGGGTGCACCGGCGCCTGGCGTGAGCGAGGCCTTGAAGGTGTTCCCCTCGGCCCGCTGCAGGTTCATCGCGGCATAGTCGACCAGCGCCGCCTCATGCAGCGCGACATGCGTGCCGTCGGCGAGCTTGACCGTCATCACCGTCTGCGCGGTGCCGACCGCGTCGAGCGGGGTCTTGTTGTAGAGATATTCCTCGCGGTTCCACAGATAGGCCGGTTTCCACCAGGCGGTGCCCGGCCCGGCAAAGGCGAACTCGGTCAGCTCGTCGGCGATGTTGGCGTGCTTGAGGTTGGCCTGGGCCGGCAGCGTGTAGCGGAAACCGACGCCGTCGTCGAAGATCCGGAAGGTGACGTCCATCTCGCGCTTGAGATCGGACTTCTCCTGCAGGCGCACCGTCATCTCGGTGTGGTTGTCGCGGATCGTCGACCATTCGCCGAAGGGCTGGCTCCATGTCGTGTCCGACTTGTCGCGCTTCACTTCGACCACGCCCATGCCCCGGTCGAGCTTCGGCGCATCGGTGAACAGGAAGCCGAGGCGGCTGTCGGTGAGCAGCGGCTTGCCGGCGCGCTGGACGGCGTAGCTGGCGCGGCCTTCGTTATCGAGGCTGATCGTGACGGTGAGCTTGCCATCGGGCGACGCCGCGCGGGCGACGACATTGCCGTCGGTCTTCTGCGACAGGTCGTCCTGCGCGAGCGCGGGGGCTGCGAAGCTGAAAGTGGCGAGCGCCAGCGCGAGGGGGGCGAGTTTCATGGGGTACTCCTCAAGCTTCGGTGCGGGCGATCAACCCGGAATAGGGGGCGAAGGTCCAGTCCGAGACCTCGCCGGTCGAGAGCAGCGGGCGCCACTGCCCGGCATCCGCCGGCGCGAATTGCTGCGCAGTGTCGCCCAGATTGAACAGGCAGAGCAAGCGCTCCCCCTCGCCTTCGCGCTCGAAGGCGAGCAGTCCGCCCGGCGTGTCGAGGAAGGCGATGTCGCCGGTCCGCAGCGCGGGCGAGGCGTTGCGGAGCGCCAGCACCTGGCGGGTCCAGGCGAGCAGCGAGCCGGCATCGGCATTCTGTACGTCGATCGCCAGCTTCGCATGATTGGGACCGACCGGTAGCCAGGGCTTGCCGCTGGTGAAGCCGAGCTGCGGGGCCTGTGCCTCCCAGGGCATCGGCGTCCGTGCGCCATCGCGGGAGAGCGTGCGCGGCCAGTTGGCGATCGCCTCGGGATCCTGCAGGTCCTCGAACGCGATCTCGACCTGGTCGAGGCCCAGCTCCTCACCGTAGTACAGGAAGATATTGCCGCGCAGCGCCGCGAGCAGCAGCATCTTCATCCGCGCGAAAGCGTCCGCCTGCTCGGGCGCGGCCCAGCGCGAGACGGCGCGCGGCGCGTCATGGTTCTCGAACGCCCAGCTCGGCCAGCTGCTGCCCGACGGCCAGTTCTCCAGCGCCTCGCGCACCGCCGACCCGGTCAGCTGGGCCGCGTAGAGGAAGTCGAAGCCATAGGCGGTGTTGAGCCGGTTGTTGCCGGCGGTGAACAACTTCATCTCGCGGTCGGCATCCGCCCCGCCGACTTCGGCGACGGTAAAGCGATCGGGATATTCGTCGAACACGCCGCGCAGCCGCTCGAGGAACGGGGGGATGTCGGCATGGCTCTGGTTATAGATGTGGAGCTGGAAGTCGAACGGGCGGGTGCGCGGCGTGTTCGAATCCGGCGCCGGCGGATTGTCGCGGAATTCCGGGTCGTGCATCGAGAAGTTGATCGCGTCGATGCGGAAGCCGTCTACGCCGCGATCGAGCCAGAAGCGGGTGATAGCGAGCAGCTCTTCCTGCACCTCCGGCAGGTGGCAGTTGAGCTGGGGCTGCTCCTTGAGGAAATTGTGCATGTAATATTGGCCGCGCCGCGCGTCCCAGGTCCAGGCCGGGCCGCCAAAGACCGACTGCCAGTTGGTCGGCGGCGAGCCCTCGGGCCTGGCGTCGTGCCAGACATACCAGTTGGCCTTGGGGTTATCCCGGCTGGCGCGGCTCTCGACGAACCAGGCGTGCTGGTCCGAAGTATGCGCCCAGACCTGGTCGATCAGCACCCGCAGGCCGAGCGCATGGGCGCGGGCGATCAGCGCGTCGAAGTCGGCGAGCGTGCCGAAGATCGGATCGACGTCGCGATAGTCCGCCACGTCATAGCCGAAATCGGCCATGGGCGACTTGAAGAAGGGCGAGAGCCAGATCGCATCGACGCCCAGGCTCGCGACATAGTCGAGCCGCGCGGTGATCCCCGGCAGGTCGCCGATGCCGTCGCCATTCGAATCGAAGAAGCTGCGTGGGTAGATCTGGTAGATCGAGGCGCCCTTCCACCAGGGTTGGGCGTCGAGAGTTTCCGCTTTCGCGGCAAGCTGGGTCACTTCGGGGTCTCCGCCGCGCACACCGCATAGCCGAGCGGTGGCAGGGTGATGGTCAGGGAGCCGGGGGCACTGGCGCGAGGCGCGCAGCTTCCGGCGAGGGAACGAAAATTCGTTGATTTCACTTCGACTTGCACCTGACGGGTCAGGGGATCGGTCGAGGTGTTGAAGGCGAGCAGCACTTCGGCGCCGGTAACCGGATCGAAGCGCGAGAAGGCGAGCAGGCCGGGCTTGTCCTCGCGGGCGCGGAGCAGCTGGCGGCCGCGGGTGAGCGCGGGCGTTGCCGTGCGCAGCCGGGACAGTGCCGCTATCTCCTTGAAGATGGGCCCATTCTCGTCGAAGCGCGGGGTGGCGGTGGTGGTGTCGCTGCCGACCAGCTTGCGGGCGTTGTACTGCGCGACCTTGCTGCCGAACTGGTCCTCGCGCGCATCTATGTCGTTGGAACCACCGGCAAATCCCTGCTCGTCGCCGGCATAGATGGTCGGCACGCCGCGCAGGGTCAGCAGCAGGGCGTTGGAGAGCAGGACGCGCTGCAATACCTCCGCCTCGCTCGCCTCGGGGAACGCCTTGCGGACGAACCAGGCGAAGCGGCCATTGTCGTGATTGCCCGAGAAGGTCGGCAGAATCGCCGCTGTATCAGTGCCTTGAGCATAGAGCACGTCGCCGTCGAACAGCTTCTCGAACACGTCGGTGCCCCTGGTCCCGGCGATGCTGTCGAGCAGCGCCTGGCGGAAGGCGAAGTCGAGGACCGAGGGCAGTTTCGCGGTGATCGTGTGCGCGGCCTGGGCGGCCGGATCGGCGACTTCGCCGAAGATGTGAAAATGCGGGATACGGTTCGCCTCGGCACGTTCGCGCATTTTGGGCACGAACGCGCGCCAGAACTCCGGATTCACGTGCCTTGCGGTGTCGATGCGGAAGCCGTCGACCTTGAACCGGTCGATCCAGCCGCCATAGATCTCGACCATCCCCTCGAGCACCCGCGGATGCTCGGTCATCAGGTCGTCGAGCCCGACGAAATCGCCCATCAGCGAGCTCTCGCCGGCAAAGGTCGAGTCGCCGCGATTGTGGTAGTAGAGCGGGTCGTTGAGCCAGGCCGGGTGCTTGATCGCCTTCTCGCCCTCGGGGACGAAGGGGGTGTAGGCGTAGCTCGGATCGGTCAGCTTCGCGAAGTTCTCCGCGGTGGCGACATCGTCGCCGGCGAAGCCCGGGTTGATCGCCGCCCCGCCCACCCCGCCGCGGCGCTGGTACGGATAGTCCGCCCGGCCGCGATAGGCGCAGGTGCCGCATTCGCGATACTGGATGACGTCCGCCGTGTGGTTCACGACGATGTCCATGTAGACTTTCATGCCCTTCGCATGTGCCGCTGCGACCAAAGCCGCGAACTCCGCGTCGGTGCCGAGATGCGGATCGACATGGGTGAAGTCGGTGATCCAATAGCCGTGATAGCCGGCGCTCTGCTGGCCCGGCCCGCCCTGCACCGGCTTGTTCACGAAGATCGGCGCGACCCAGATCGCAGTGATGCCGAGCTTCTGGAGATAGGGCAGCTTCCGGGTGAGCCCCTTGAGGTCGCCGCCATGATAATAGCGGGCGTCGCCGGGATCGAAACCGGTGGTGCTGCGGTCGCCGGTGAGGCCGCCGCGGTCGTTCGAGGGATCGCCATTGGCGAAGCGATCGGGGAGGACGAAGTAGATCACCTCGTCCTGGGGGAGGCGCTCGCGAAAGTCCTGCGCCGCGGCGGGCAGCGCGGACAGTAATGCCAAAGCCAGAGCCGTTCCCCGGCGAAAGCCGGGGCCCAGGGTTTCTCTGCCGTGTCGCTTGTGACCCTGGGCCCCGGCTTTCGCCGGGGAACAAGATTGGGTGAACCCGCCGCGCATCAGGCCCTCCCCGCGCAATGCTGCGCCACGAACGCCGCATGATCCGGCATCTGCCCCACCTCGCGGGCGCCAAGCAGCTCGATCAGCTCGAGATATTCCGCCATCTCTTCATGCGAAGGCGCATTGGCGAGCGGGTGGTATCCCTCCGCTGCGATCCCCTGCCCGGCCAGCACCTGGAACCAGGCGACTTCGCTGAACAGATCCGCCTCGCCACGCACGATCCCGCCCGAGGCGCGCCACAGCGCGATCTTGTGCTTCAGGCTCTCCGGCAGCGCTGCCGTGCGCCGCTCGGCCCAGAAGGGCTCGTCCCGGTCGTTCGCCCAGTAGTGCAGCACCAGGAAGTCGCGGATGCGGTCATATTCGAGATGCGCCTGGCGATCATATTCGTCGCGCTGGACCTGCGCGACATGGCGGCCCGGCAGCAGCTTGAGGATCCGCTCGATGCCCGACTGGATCATGTGGATGCTGGTCGATTCCAGCGGCTCGAGAAACCCGCTCGCCAGGCCGAGCGCGATGACATTGTGCTTCCAGAAGCTCTGCCGCTTGCCCGCGGTGAAGCGCAGCGGCCGCGGATCGCCCAGCGGCTTCTCGTCCAGCCCGGCGAGCAGCCGCGCTGCCGCCTCGTCGTCCGAGAGATGCCTGCTGGAATAGACGATGCCGTTGCCGGTGCGGTGCTGGAGCGGGATGCGCCATTGCCAGCCGGCGCCGTGCGCGGTGGCGCGGGTATAGGGGGTGAAGTCGCGGGCGCGCTCGGACGGCACCGCCATGGCGCGGTCGCAGGGCAGCAGGTCGCTCCACGCCTCGAACCCCGCCCCCAGCGTCTCGCCGAGCAGCAATGCGCGAAAGCCGGTGCAGTCGATGAACAAGTCGCCCGCCACTTCGCGCTCGCCGTCGAGCTTCAGCGCAGTGACGTCGCCGCTCTCGCCATCGCGCTCCACCGAGACGATCTTGCCCTCGATCCGCTCCACCCCGCCGCTCTCGGCAAGCCCCCGCAGGAAGCGGGCATAGAGCCCGGCGTCGAAATGAAAGGCATAGGGCATTTCGGGCAGCAGCTTCGCCGTCCGCGCCGGGCCGCGCTGCATCCGGTTGACCAGTGCCGCCTGGTTGCCCAGCGAATAGGCGGCGAGCGGCTTGGCCACGCCCTCCGCCATCCCGCGCAGCCAGCTGTGCTGGAAGGCGAGCAGGCCATTCTCGCGCCCGACATCGCCGAACGCATGCATGTAGCGCCCGCTCTTCGTCCAGCCGACGAACTCGATCGCCAGCTTGAAGCTCGCCTGGGTGGCGGCGATGAACCGGTTCTCGTCGATACCCAGGCTGGCGTTGAACAAACGGAGCTGGGGGATCGTCGCCTCGCCCACCCCGACCGTGCCGATCTCCTCGGATTCAACCAGGGTGATGCGGTGGCTCTTGCCCAGGAAGCGCGCGAAGGCCGCCGCGGCCATCCAGCCCGCGGTGCCGCCGCCGGCGATCACGATCCGGATCGGCTGCTCAGTCTGCACGTCGGCGCCCTCTAAAAAACAGGTGGCCCGGCCGGGAAGCCGGGCCACAGCTCGGGGGGATCAGAACTTGTAGGTCAGGCCGAGATAATAGTCGCGGCCGTAGCGCTGATACTCGCGCACCAGGCGCGGATCGGTCGCCTCGGTGGTGACGAAGGGCTGGTCGGTGATGTTCTTCGCCTGGGCGAGGATCGAGAGGCCGGCCAGAGGACCGCTCTTGAACTCATAACCGATCTGCGCGTCGAGCACGCCTTCCGCACGGCCCTGCCGATATTCCGGGTTGGCCGAGAGACCCGCCAGTTCCGCCAGGAAGCTGTCGCGCCAGCGATAGGTGGCACGCGCCTGGAAGCCGTTCTTCTCGAAATAGGCCGTACCGGTGGCAACCCACTTGGACTGGCCGGGCAGCGTGATCGGGTTCACGTTGTTGGCGTAGCGGATCTTGCTGTCGACATAGGTGCCGCTGGCGAAGACGCCGAAGCCGTCGAGCGCGCTGCTGAACACGGTGAAGGGCAGCGAGGCCGTGGCTTCCACGCCCAGGATGTCGCCCCGGCCGGTGTTCGCCGGCGAGCTGACCAGGCCGAACTGCGCGTTCTGGCCGCGGACGATCGCCTGCTGCGCCGGGGTGAGCGCCGGGAGCAGCGCCGAGAAGTCGTACAGCACCGAGTTGTTCGGATCGACGAAGTCGGTCAGGTGCTTGAAGAAGCCGGTCAGCGCCAGATAGCCGCCGCTGTTGCCGAGATACTTCTCGAACGAGATGTCGATATTGGTCGACTGATAGGGCCGCAGGCGCGCATTGCCGCCGTTCGAGCTGAACGGGCTGTTCTGCGGCAGGCTGCCCTGCCCGATCTTCGAGATGTCGATCGATACCGCCTGGGTCACGCGCTCCTGGTCGAGGCGTGGGCGCACCATCGTCTGGGCGGCGCCCAGCTTGATGAAGAAGTTCGGCTGGAGCTCGAGGCTGAACGAGGCCGAGGGCAGGAAGTTGGTGTAGCTCTCCGAGCTGCTCACCGGCGAGATCGTCACCACGCCGCCGTTCAGCGCGGCGATCTGGCCGTCACCGCCCTGCTTGGTGTGGACCACCTGCAGGCCGAGCGAGCCGCGCAGCGCCTTGCCGCCCACCGTGCCGTCGATCGTGAGCTTGGCATAGCCGGTCAGCACGTCCTCGGTCACGGTGTTGTCGCGGACCAGCGAGTCCGGACGGTTGTCGAACACCGAGTTGAGCAGGCCATAGACCTTCATCGGATCGACGGTCAGCATCTGGGGAACGCCCAGATAGTCGAGGCTCACCTTCTCATCGAGCAGCACGTCGTTGGGCACCGCGAAGCTGGTCGGCGTGCCGCTGGCGACGGTGCAGCCCGTGCCACCGCCCTTGGGGCAGAGGAAATAGCTGGTGTACTTGCTCTGCTTCTCGCGGCGGCTGAAATTGCCGCCGACTTCCCAGGCGCTCAGCACGCTGCCGCTGATCTCGCCCTTGAAGCTGGCGCGCAGCGACTTGAGGTCGTCGGTGAAGTCCGGACGGTTGAGGAAGCCGGCCTGCACCACTGCGGTGGTGCCGTTATAGCCCCAGCCGCGCGGATCGGTCAGGCTGATGATGCTGGTGTTCGAATAGTCGAGCGTCGGCACGATGTTGAAGGTGCCGTCGCTGTTCTGGTGGATCTTCACCGTGTCCTTGACGCCGGACGAATTGTAGCCGGTGCCCGAATAGGTCTCGAGCAGGAAGTCGGTGCGGGTGGCGCGGCTCCAGCTGGCGTCCACGTTGAAGTGGATCGTGTCGCTCAGCTTGAAATCGTTGTTCCAGCCGAGCGAGATGTTCTCGGCCTTGCGCTCGTTGAGGTCGTTGCGCTGGACGTTGACCAGGTTGCTGATCGTCGCATCGGTGACCAGCCCGTTCTGCACGGTATAGCCCGGCGCGATCACGCCGCTCGATCCCCAGGTCGGCGCGATGCCGAACTCGATGCCGCGCAGGTGCTGGGTTTCCTTGAAGTTCGAATAGAGCGCGTCGAAGGTCGAGTGGAAATTGTCGCTCGGCGCCCATTCGATCGTCGCGACGCCGCCATAGCGCTTCAGCAGGTTCGACTGGACATAGGGCTTGGCGCCGCCGAGCAGCAGGTTGCCGCCGACCGCCGGATCGTTCGGGAAGCCCCAGGCGGCATAGCGCTCGATCTGGGTGGGCGTGTTCTGCGCGGACAGGCCGATGGCGATGCCCAGCGTGTCGTTGGCGAACTTGCCGACGTACGTAGCGGAAGCCTTATAGCCGAAGCGGGTGCCGTCCGGGTTGAGCTTGTCGGTCTCGTTCATCTGGCCGCGGGCGGAGACGACGAAGGTGTTCTTCTTCTGGTCGAGCGGGCGCAGCATGCGCAGATCGACGGTGCCGGCGATGCCCGCGGCGATCAGCGAGGCGTCGGCCGACTTGTAGACATTGACGTTCTTGAAGAATTCCGACGGATACTGGTCATATTCGACGCCGCGATTGTCGCCGACGGTGACCTGCTCGCGGCCGTTGAGCAAAGTGGTCGAGAAGTCGGGGCCGAGGCCGCGGATCGACAGGCGCTGGTCGCGCCCTTCGAGGCGCTGCGCGGTGACACCCGGGATGCGGGCCAGCGAGTCGGCGATCGAGACGTCGGGCAGCTTGCCGATGTCTTCCGACGAGACCGAGTCGACGATGGTGACGTTGTTGCGCTTGATGTTCGCCGAGGAGGTCAGCGAGGCGCGGATGCCGGTGACGACCAGCTGGGCTTCGTCGCCCGCCGGCTGGTCGGCCGGGGCCGGCGCCGGATTGGCGTCCTGCGCAAAGGCCGGGGTCGCGCCCAGCATCAGCAGCGCGGCGCCAAGTGTACGGGTGCTGGCACCCATCGAAAGCATACGCAGAATCGCTGCGTGATTGGACAAAGCCATCTTCAACCTCCCCAATATCCGCATCGCCTTCACTGGCGACGGTTTTTCTAAGCCTCCCCCAATTCGGCGCATGCGGCGGACAAGGGAAGGCAAGCGCATACGTATTCAGCAGCGACTTCCGATTTGGGGACAGGCAGGGTAGTTCAGGGGAACGCGCAGACATTGCGCGGCACGGGAGACGGAAACGGCATGGCCTCGCCGGACAAGCCGACATCGTTCGACATCGCGGCACTGGCGGGAGTCTCGCAGCCGACGGTGAGCCGTGCGCTGCGCGGCGACCCCACCGTCAACGAAGGCACGCGCAAGCGGATCGAGGCGATCGCGGCGCAGCTGGGCTACAAGGTCGACAAGAACGCCTCTTCGCTGCGGCGCGGGCAGAGCAGCACGCTCGCCCTGCTGTTCTTCGAGGATCCCCTGCCCGACGGCACGGCGATCAACCCCTTCTTCCTCGCCATGCTCGGCTCGATCCTGCGCACCTGCGCCAAGCGCGGCTACGACCTGCTCACCTCGTTCCAGCAGCTCTCGTCCAATTGGCACAAGGATTATGAGGATGCGCGCAAGGCCGACGGGTTGATCCTGCTCGGCTATGGCGATTACGAGCTGTACCGCGCCCGGCTGCAAGACCTGGTGCGCCAGGGCACGCATTTCGTGCGCTGGGGATCGGTGGAGCTCAACGGGCTCGGCACCACGATCGGCTGCGACAACATGCTGGGCGGGCGGCTGGCGGCGGAGCATCTGCTCGAGCGCGGCCGGCGGCGGCTGGCCTTCATCGGCGACGCGACCAGCCATTATCCCGAGTTCCGCGACCGCTATCACGGCTTTTGCGACACCCAGCTCGCCGCCGGGATCGAGCCCGATCCGCGGCTGCAGATCGGCGCGCTGTCGATCGAGGAATCGGGCTATGTCGCGGCGCAGGAACTACTGTTGGGCGGCGTGCCGTTCGACGCGATCTTCGCCGCATCGGACCTGATCGCGATCGGCGCGCTCAGGGCGCTGCAGGAAGCGGGCAAGTCGGTGCCGGGCGATGTCTCGGTGGTCGGCTTCGACGACATCCCCGCCGCCAGCCTGACACACCCGCCGCTCACCACCGTCGCGCAGGACTATAACGCGGCGGGCGAGATGCTGGTCGACACGCTGATCGGCGAGATCGGCAACCATTCCTCGGAGATCCAGCTGCTGCCGCCACGGCTGATCGTGCGGAAGACGAGCTAGGTACTTCAATTCCCCTCCCTGCAAGGGAGGGGTTAGGGGTGGGTTAGAAAAGGGCGGGCTCGATGCCCGGCCTTTTCTTTATCTCGGGCCGGTAGCTGAGCTCGCTACGCTCGCCACCCACCCCCAACCCCTCCCTTGCAGGGAGGGGAGAGAATTAAGGCGAACCGGTAGACCTCTTGCGGTTTACTGCGCGCCCCTTGTCTGACCATAAAGCAGCCGATGACGAAGAAGACCGCCAAGGAACGCTCGCCCAAGCCCGGTGCCCGGCTCACCATGCAGGATATCGCGCGCCTGGCGCAGGTCTCGACGCCGACCGTGTCGCGCGTGCTGAACGGCAGCCCGCTGGTGACCGAGGAAACGCGCGAGCGGGTGATGGCGGTGGCGCAGGCGCATGGCTATGCGGTCAACCGCAACGCCGCCAAGCTGCGCCACACCCGCACCAACACCGTCGCGGTGATGCTCGATTTCGGCTCGCACCGGCATGGCGCGATCGGCGATCCCTTCATCTTCGAGCTGCTCGCCGGCGTGTCCGAGGCGCTGTCGATCCGCAACCAGGACCTGCTGCTCTCCCCGCCGGGGCTGGAGGACGTCCGCGCCTTCCGCGACTTCTACCAGGCGCGCGGGGCGGACGGGTTCATCGTGCTCGGCCAGGGCACGCGCGACGCGATGCTGCGCGAGCTGGGCCGCGCCGACGTGCCGCTGGTGGTATGGGGCGCGGTCGCCCCGGACGCCGGCTATTGCGCAATCGGCAGCGATAATTTCCTCGGCGGCGAGCTCGCCGGGCGGCACTTCCTGGCGAAGCAGCGCAAGCACTGGCTGTTCGTCGGCGACATCCGCCACGAGGAACTGCGGCTGCGCTACGAGGGACTCTGCGCGGCGGCGAAGGCGCAGGAGGACGTCACGGTCGACTTCCTGCCGATCGCCTCGATGGCCTTCCACGCCACTGCCGACACGGTGACCGCCTATCTCGCCGCCGGGCGTTTGCCCGACGCGGTCTTCGCCTTTTCCGACACCGCAGCGATGGCGGTGATCGGCGCGTTCAAGGAGCGCGGCCTCACCGCCCCGCGCGACTATGCGCTGGTCGGCTACAACAACATCCCGCCGGCGGCGCATTTCAGCCCGGCGATCACCACGATCAACCAGAAGACCGATGTCGCCGGCGCGCTGCTGGTGGAGAAGCTGATGCAGCAGGTCGACGGCGGCCGCGCCCGCTCGACCACCCTGCCGACCGAGATCGTTGTCCGGGATACCTGAGGCGCATCCGCCCTTCCCCCTTTCCGTCATCCCGGCGAAAGCCGGGATCTCAGGCGAAGGCGCGAACGGCGGGACAAGAGCCGCACGAGATCCCGGCTTTCGCCGGGATGACGGAAGGGGTCGGCGCCTTTGTTCTTGAAAACGATATCAAAGAGCCTGTAACGCAACTTTCCATGAGTTTGGGGAGCGGGTGTTGGCTCGACTATTGAACGGCGCGGACGATGGGGTGCTCTTCGCGGAGGATGGCTGGTCGCTCGACGTGATCGGCGACGACCCAGCGCGCGAAGGCTGGGCCGCGACGATTCTCGCCCTCTCCAACGGTGCGCTGGGTGTGCGCGGGGCGATCGAGGAGCGGGCTCAGGCCAGCACCTTCCTCGCCCATGCCTATGAGCAGGCAGAGATCCACTACCACGAGAAGCTCAAGGGCTTCGCCACCCGCTCCGATTCGCGCGTGCCGGTGGTCGAGGCTTTGGGGCTGGAGGTTCGCCTCGACGGCGAAGCAATCGATTTCACGCGGCTCCGCTCGGCCACCCGCCGCACGCTCGACCTGCGCGCCGGGATGCTCCGCCGCGAGACGCGCTGGTCCTTCCCCGACGGCCGCCTGCTCCGCATCCGCAGCGAGCGGATCGTGCCGCTCGACGGCAGCACCCTGCTGCTCCGCCGCTTCCAGGCCGAGATCGACGGTGAAGGCGCGGTCACCCTCCACCCCCGCCTCGCCCCCGCCCCGAGCGGCGCCGCCCAGTCCGACGACCCGCGCATCGGCGTGAACCTCGCCTCGCGCGGCTTCGCGACCGAGCAGGCGAGCGACGAGCAAATCGTCGAGCGCCTGCCCGGCAGCGGCATCGGCGTCGCTGCCGTCCAGCGCACCCGTGAGGATGCCGGCTGGCTGCTCGTCGCCACCGGCTATGCCGCGGGCCACGACGCTTCGGAGACGCTGGCCGCCGATGCCGGCGCCCTTGCCGGCACCGCGCTCTCGGACGGCTTCGAGGCCGCCGCCGCCGCCCAGCGCGCCCTGCTCGACAAATTCTGGGCCGCCGCCGACCTGACCATCGCCGGCGAGCCCCGCCTCGCCGCGACGCTGCGCGCCAACCTCTTCCATCTCTTCGCCTCGGCCGGCCGCGACGGCCGTTCGAGCGCTGCGGCCAAGGGCCTGACCGGCGAAGGCTATGAGGGCCATTATTTCTGGGACACCGAAGTGTTCATGCTGCCGGTGCTCTCGGTGCTGGCGCCCGAGATCGCCCGCGCGATGCTGGTCTACCGCGCCGGCACGCTCGACGCCGCCTTCGCCAATGCCCGCGCGCTCGACCACAAACAGGGCGCGCTCTACGCCTGGCGGACGATCGAGGGCCGCGAATGCTCGGCCCATTATCCGAGCGGATCGGCGCAGTACCACATCAATTCGGCCATCGCCTTCGCGATCGGCGCCTATGTCGATGCGACCGGCGACGAGGGCTTCCTGGTAGAGCATGGCATGCGCATGCTGGTCGAGACCGCGCGGATCTGGCTGGCGCTGGGCGACTGGGCCGAGGGGCGGTTCCACCTGCGCGGGGTCACCGGCCCGGACGAGTACACCGCGCTGGTTGACGACAATTGGTACACCAACCGGATGGCGCAGAAGCATCTCCGCCTCGCCGTCTCCGCCGCCGAGCGCGTCGCCGGGATCGACCCCGAAGCCTGGGGCTGGCTCGCCGCCGAGATGCAGCTCACCCCGGCGGAGCTCGCCGAGTTCGCCCGCACCGCCGACGCGATGCACCTGCCCTTCGACGCCGCGCGCGACCTCGACGCGCAGGATGCCAGCTTCCTCGACAAGCCGCGCTGGGACGTCGCCGGCACGCCCGCGAGCGAATTCCCGCTGCTGCTCCACTATCACCCGATGACGCTCTACCGGCACCAGGTGTCGAAGCAGGCCGACATCGTCCTCGCCATGGTGCTGGGCGGCGAGGACGTCTCGCTGGAGCGCAAGCGTCGGGTGTTCGACCATTACGAGCCGATCACCACGCATGATTCCACCCTCTCCGCCTCCACCTTCGCGATACTGGCGAACGAAGTCGGGCACGAGACGCAGGCGCTGAAGTTCTTCGCCGAGACCAGCCTGGTCGACATCGACGACCGCCACGGCAATACCGGCCACGGCGTCCATATGGCCGCGCTAGCCGGCTCGTGGCTGGCACTGGTCTGGGGGTTCGCGGGTTTCCGTCCCCATGGCCCGCAGCTCCGCTTCCGCCCGACCCGCCCGGCCGACTGGCAGGGCTATGCCTTCGGCCTCAGCTGGCGCGGCACGCTGGTGCGCGTCGAGGTGACGGGCGAGCAGGTCACCTATCGCACCGTCTCCGGGCCCGACATCGTGATCGGCCATCACGACACCGAGATCCGCCTCGCCGCCGGCGAGAGCTGGACCGGGGCGCTGGCCGCATGAACTTCCGGGGCGTCGCCTTCGACCTGGACGGGGTGCTGACCGACACCGCCCGCGCGCATTACCGCGCCTGGAAGAAGCTCGCCGACATGCTGGCGATCCCGTTCGACGAGGAAGCGAACGAGGCGCTGAAGGGCGTCGACCGGATGGGCAGCCTGAAGCTGATCCTCGGCGACCGCCCCGGCTATGACGATGCCGAGCGCATCCGCCTCGCGACGCTGAAGAACGACTGGTACCTCGAGGAAATCGCCCATTTCGGCCCCGGCGACCTCTTCCCCGGCGCCCGCGAAGCGCTCGAGCAATGCCGCGCCGCCGGGCTGGGCATCGCGCTTGCCTCGGCCAGCCGCAACGCGCCGCTGCTGATCGCGCGGATGCAGGTGGCGGATCTGTTCGACACGATCATCGACCCCGCCAGCCTCGCCGCCGGCAAGCCCGCGCCGGACATCTTCCTCGCCGCCGCCGAAGCGCTGGGCGTCGATCCCGCCGCGATGCTGGGCGTCGAGGATGCCCCCGCCGGCGTGCAGGCGATCCATGCGGCCGGGATGAAGGCGCTCGGCGTCGGCGACCCTGCCGCGCTTCCGGACGCCGACTGGATCATCCCGGCGATCGCGGATTTCGATCTACGCAATTACGCCTTCTAGCTCCCCTTCCGCTTGCGGGAGGGGTCGGGGGAGGGGATGGTACTCCGTTGGCAGCTTTCAGGACAGCCCCTCCCCTAGCCCCTCCCGCAAGCGGAAGGGGAATTTGGGTTCGCAGGGAAACCCTGGATCCTCGGGATGACGGTTGTCACCCCTTCCGCGTCAGCCGCTCCAGCCGCACCAGCGCCACTGCGATCAGCACCAGCGGCACCAGCACCAGGTAGAACGCCGTCTGGCCCGAGAAGCGATCGAAGGTGAAGCCGGTGATGAACGATCCGATCGTGCCGCCCAGCGCCGAGAAGATCACCATCAGTCCGACCATCGAGGCATGGCGCTCGCGGGGCAGCGCGCTCAGCACCACCGAGGAGACGATCGGGTAGATCGGCGCCATGAACACCCCGATCAGCGGGAAGATGTAGGCGGCGATCGGCGCATCGAGCCAACCCATCTCGGCGCGCGGCTGCAGCCCCCGGGTGGTCGGCAGGGTGAGCAGCACCAGCACCGCGATCAGCGCCAGGCAGCCGAGCAGCATCCTGAGCCAGCCGAGCCTGGCGACCAGCCCGCTGGCGCTCAGCCGCCCCACCGCGAGTGCGGCGATGAAGATGCTCGATGCCTGCACGCTCATCGCGCCCGGCAGATGCAGCACCTGGTTGTTGAAGGTGGGCAGCCAGGTGCCGACGCCCTGCTCGATCAGCACATAGAGGAAGATCGCGGTGAGGAAGGCGATGGTCGAGGGCAGCACGAGCAGCGCCAGCGCGTCGCGATAGCCGGCGCCCGACTGGCCCTCGACGGCCTTTGCCGCCCCCTCGTCGAGATCGGCGAACCACCAGAGCACGACCGTGGCCAGCGCGAGCACCGCGACGACGCGGTAGACGCCCAGCCAGTCATGGCCCGTCGCATCCTCGCCGATGAACCAGCCGAACAGCCAGATGCCGGCCAGGATGCCGACCATGAACACGCCCTCGATCAGCGAGGTCAGGCTGGCATGGCGCGCCGGATCGGGGCGGACCAGGCCGATCGAGCTGTAGGTCGCCACCTTGGCGACGCCGAAGCACAGGCCGACCAGCACGAAGAAACCCTGCATCGCGACGAAGCTGTTGGCGAAGGAAATGGCGAGCGCCCCCGCCGCCACTGCGAGCATCACCCCGATCTGCGCGCGCCGGAAGCCGAAGCGCGGCAGATTGGTCGCGAACAGGAAGGACGCGAGGACGACCGACAGGTCCTTGCACGCCTCCAGCGTCGCGGCATGCGTCTTGGTGACGCCGTAATGGGCGATCGATTGGAGGATCACCGTGCCGACGCTGTTCATCAGCAGCCCGAGCAGGGCGTAGCTGGTGATCAGGGCGGGCACCGCCCAGGCTGCGCGCTTCATAGGGATCCTCTCTGCCTTTTCATGCGTTGCCGGCGAAGCCGACCCGCTGATGCAATCCTTTTCAACGAATACACATGGCAAGGCCCGCTGAAAACCGCGGAATCGGGCAGTGTTGCGCCCTGGCACCAGCCCCTACAGAATTTTCGTGACAGTTGCAGAAAACGATTTCATTATACCCCCGTCGCGACTAGTCGAGCGGGATCAACCCGCCGGATAGTCCGGCATAACTCGGTTGGGGAGGATATATGTTGCTTTCCGCTCGCGCTGGCGTTCGCGCCGCGCTTCTGGCCAGCGCCGCGCTGCTGCCGTTCGCCGCCCAGGCGCAGCAGACCACGGCCGCCGACACGCCCGCGCCGGCCGCGCAGGACGATGCCGCCGCCGATGAAGGCCAGATCGTCGTCACCGGCCAGACCACGCCGAACCGCCCGCTGATCACCGCCTCGGCCGACATCACGCTCGCCAATCGCGAGCTGATCGACCAGAAGGCCCCGCGCTCGACCGCCGACCTGCTCGAGATGGTCCCGGGCATCTTCGTCGAGGCGACCGCCGGCGCGGTTTCGAACAACTATTCGGTCCGCGGCCTTCAGGGCGGCGGCCAGCGCTTCGTCCAGCTCGAAGAAGACGGCATGCCGATCCTCTATGGCGGCGGCGGCGCCGACTTCTTCTTCGACCAGGACCTGACCATCGATCGCCTCGAAGCGGTCAAGGGCGGCTCGTCGGGCGTGCTCACGGTCAACGGCGCGGGCGCGACGATCAACTTCATCTCGAAAGCGGTGAACCATGAGCAGGCCGAGGGCGCCGTCCGCTTCACCGGCTATAATTACGGCCTGAAGCGCGCCGACGGCTATTATTCGCAGCCGATCACCGACAAGCTGGCGTTCAGCATCGGCGGCTATTTCCAGTCGAGCCCGGGCGTTCGCAAGAACACCAACGACTATACCGGCTGGCGGCTGAAGGGCGCGCTCGAGTACAAGTTCGACGACGGCGGTTACATCCGCCTGTCGGGCAAGGGCGGCAACCTGAAGAACGCCTATTATGCCGACCAGCCCTACAAGTTCACCGATGGCGAGCCCGGCGGCGTGCCGAGCCTCGACACCCAGTTCGGCAATGTCGGCGGCCGCAGCTTCTCGAACATCGCCGTGCCGGTTTCGACCTTCGCGCATTCGAGCGGCTATCGCGAGTTCAACTATGACGACGGCATCGTCTCGAAGACCTGGCAGGCCCGCCTCGACTTCGAGAAGCCGGTATCGGACTCGGTCACGCTGTTCGGCCATGGCCGCTATCTCGACTATAGCTACGACTTCAACGGCCTGTTCCCGGGCTCGGGCACCGGCAATGCCGGCCTGACCAGCGCGGTGAACTATCTGACCTACACGCCCAACGGCGTGCCGGCCGTTTCGCCGATCAACGACCTGCTGACGCTCGGCCAGGCCGCCTTCCCGACCACCGTGCGCTACGGCATCAAGAACCTGCGCACCGGCCAGGTGATCGGCTCGGACCAGACCGCGCTGCTCAACGCGCTGAACGGCAACGGCTTCCTGCAGCGCACCACGCTCAACCACGACGCGATCGATGCCTATGACCTGGGCTTCAACGTCGGCGGCCGCTGGAACTTCGAGAGCGGCAGCTTCAAGAACTCGCTCACCGCGGGCGTGATGTACTACAAGACCAAGCGCGACCAGGACCAGTCGGCCACCGCCAGCGTGGTCAACGACGTGCGCACCAACAGCGACGTCTATGACATCGTCGCGCTCAACGGCTCGAACCAGGTGATCGGCACCCTGTCGGACAACGGCCTGGTCTCGTACGGCGATTGGGGCGCGGGCATCCGCAGCCGCCAGGATTCGAGCCTGTCGCTCTATGTGAACGACGAATTCTCGATCGGCGACCTGCACGTCGATGCCGGCGTGCGCTGGGAGCATGACAGCGCGACGGCGTGGGACGGCAACCAGGCCGCGGTGAACCAGCCGGTCCAGCCGGGCACCGGCGGCGTGCTGGCCACGGTCGGCTCGACCTGGGACGGCACCTACACGGTGCGCAAGGCGAACAAGAAGGCGGTGGCCTACACCGTCGGCGCGAACTACCTGATCACGCCGAACTTCTCGATCTATGCGCGCTATGCCAACGGCTTCCAGATGAACAATGTCGATCCCATCACCGGGATCGAGCTGTACGAAGCCGGCCTGCGTTACCAGATGGGTCGCCTGCTCTCGGCTTCGGCAACGGTGTTCCGCACCAACTTCCGCAACCAGAACTACAATTTCGCCGATCCGGTGAACCCGTCGGTGCAGAGCAACATCAATGCCGACCTGCGCACAAACGGCGTCGAGCTCAACCTGAACCTCCGTCCGGTCAATGCCTTCAGCATCGACTTCCAGGGCGTGTTCCAGGATCCCAAGCTCGTCAACCTGGCGATCAACGGCGCCAACCAGGCGGGCTTCGAGGGCAATCGCCCCGAGCGCACCCCGGCGCGGCTGTTCACGATCACGCCGAGCTACAAGCTGCCCAACGGTCTCGGCGAGATCTATGGCCGCTACAAGTATATCGGCAAGATCTACGCCGATGCCGGCAACGGCGTGGCGCTGCCGAGCTACGGCGTGACCAGCGTGGGTGCCTCGTTCAACCTCAGCAAGCAGCTGCAGGTGAGCGTGAACGCGGACAACATCTTCAACGTCATCGGCCTGACCGAGGGTAATCCCCGCCAGGGCCAGACGCAGGCGATCACCGACGGCTATTTCTATGCCCGCGGCATCGTCGGCGCTACCTATGGCGGCTCGGTGACGTTCAAGTTCTGATACCCCGCAAGGGTCGCAAAGGGAGGGCGCGGCAGCTGAAAGGTTGGCCGCGCCTTTCCATATCCGGATTTAAGAGGAGAGAGGGATGCGAGGTTCGATGCGGTTGCTGCTGATGAGTGGGCTGCTGCTCGCGGGCACGAGCACGGCGGCGCTGGCACAGAAGCGCGCCGCCAGAGCGCCGGAGCTGGCCTATAGCCTGACCGAGGGGCAGAATCTCAATGCCTTCGTGCGCGACGGCAAGGTCGCCGCGCACCTGCTGCTGCGCAACGGCAACGATCCACGCGTCCTGGTCGCCTTCCCGGCGGGCAACAGCGGCGTCGGCCTGTGGTTCCAGCCGCTCGAACGGCCCGCCAACTGGCGGCTCAACCAGGCGCCGCGCCCGGTGACCTTCGCCGATGCCAAGGGGCGCCCGCTCCACGGCATCGAGAGCATCGCGACGATCGACGCGCCCCGGCTCGCGCCCAAGCAGGCCGTGCTCTCCAATGTCCGCTTCCTGCGCGACTATCAGTCGGTCGGCCGCTTCCCCGCCGAAGTGGCGGCCCCGGTCCGCATCGAGGGCAACCGCATCCTCTATGCCCGTGACCGCGTCGATGGCGCGCCGGGCTACAGCCTGGAGATCCAGGTGCTGAGCGGCCGGGTCGACAAGGGCGAGATCGTCGCGGGCGCGAATGGACGCATCCAGTTGCGGATCGTTGCGGCGACCGGCGACACGCCGCTGACCGGCCTCAGCAAGGCCGAACTGCTCAATAGCAAAGCAGCCGCCGATCCGGCAGCGCGTAACGCGCTCGCTTTCCTCAGCTACCGCGAGAAGTTCCTGGCCGGCTCGTGGCGCTTCGACACCTATTTCGGCCGCGACACGCTGATGTCGGTTCGCCTGCTGATGCCTGCGCTCAAGGGCGCTGCGGTGGAAGCAGGCCTGGGCGCGGTGCTCGCCCGGCTCAACCCTGACGGCGAAGTCGCGCATGAGGAGGGGCTCTCCGAATTCGCGCTGATCGACCATGCCCAGCACAAGCAGCCGGGCGGTGCCGCTGCGACGCTCGATTATGGTATGATCGACGACGATTACATGCTCGGTCCCGTCTCCGCCGATTATCTGCTCGGTTCGGCTACCCGTGCGGACGCGCAAACTTTCCTGGCAAAAAGGATCCGCAGCGAAGCGAATCCGGCTGAAGCCGAGACGGCCGGAACGCTCCTGGTGCGCAACCTTCGCTACGTTATCGATCAAGTGAGTCCGTTCGCGCAGGACCCACGCTGGAGCAACCTCGTCGCGATCCACAAGGGCCGCCTCACCGGCCAGTGGCGCGACAGCGAGGAAGGGCTCGGCCGAGGCCGCTATCCCTATGACGTGAATGCGGTTTTTGTCCCCGCGGCACTGGAGTCCGCCGACAAGCTGCTCCGCGCCGGGCTGCTCGATCGCTATCTGACCCCGGATGACCGCGCCGCGCTCACCCGCGCCCATGCCATAGCCGCGACCTGGCGGAGCAATGCCCCCGGCCTGTTCGCGGTCGAGACCCCCGGCCCCGAGGCCGCGGCCCAGGTCCGCGCCTATGCCGCCCGTGTCGGCGTCCCCGCCGCCCCGGCCCTCGCCGCGCTCAAGGGGCAGCCCCTGCGCTACCATGCGATCGCGCTCGACGATCACGGCAAGCCGGTACCGATCATCAACTCGGACGAAGGCTTTAGCCTGTTGTTCGGCCATCCCGATCCGGCCGATCTCCAGGCTTATGTCGGCGCGCTGGCAAGGCCTTTTCCGGCCGGTCTGATGACCGATATCGGCCTGCTGGTCGCCAATCCGGCGCTGGCCAGCACCGAGGTGCAGGACCGATTCACGCCGGCCGCCTATCACGGCGCGGTCGTCTGGTCGTGGCAGCAGGCGTTGTTCGCTGCCGGCCTCGAGCGCCAGCTCGCCCGCACCGACCTGCCCCCCGCCACCCGCGCGGTGCTGAAGGACGCGCAGGCCAAGCTGTGGCGCGCGATCCAGGCGACCCGCGCGACGCAGAGCTCGGAGCTCTGGTCCTGGGCGTTCGAGAATGGCCGCTACAAGGTCGTCGCCTTCGGCGCCGGCAAGGCGGACGTCGATGAGTCCAACGCAGCCCAGCTGTGGAGCACGGTCTATCTTGCGGTGCAGCCGCCCAAGGCAGCCCCAGCGAAGAAGAAGCGCTGAGCCGCGTTCAACCGAACACCCCACTCGCCCGCCATTCCTCCCCGGCATGGCGGGCAATTTTTTGGGCCCTCACCCCCGTCCTCAACAGCCGTCATCCCCGCGAAGGCGGGGATCCAGGGTAACAGAGCGTCATCCTTCGTGACTCTGGATCCCCGCCTTCGCGGGGATGACGATGAAAGAGTCAGTTGGCGGCCAGAAACGCCGTAACCGTCAGCCGCCCCGTCGCCGGATCATTATCCAGCACCGCCCCGGGCGAGATCGCCCCGCTATGGAGCAGCGCGCTCCGGTAGATCACCGCGCGATTGGGCCGGGCCTCGACATGCGCGATCCGCTCGAACAGAGCCGTGTCCCCAAATGGATAGGCAGCCACCGGCGGATCGGCGCGCAGCTCGGCGTTGAGCGCCGCCAGATAGGCCGGCGAGCGCGCCGCGTCGATCGTTTCGAAACCCGTCGCGCGGTGGCGGAAGAAGCTGGTGCCGTCTCCCTCCGCCAGATAATGGACCAGCGCGATGCGCCCCGGCTGCACCGCATCGACGTGCGGCAGCCGCTGCTCGATACCGAGTTCGGCGGGCGGCGTGATCACGATAGAGAAGCTGGCATCGAGCAGCTCGACGCCCTTCCCCGCCCCCAGCACTTCGCGAAGCACCGGCGCCAGCCCGGCGCGCACTTGGGCGAAATAGTCGGCGGGCAGCGGCGCGCGGATACCCGGATAATGGTGCCGCCCAGGCTCGAACACCGCCGCCAGCGCTGCCGCGCGCAGGTTCTCCGGATCGGGATGGAAGCCATCGACGATCGCGATCGGCTGCCCCTCGGCACCGATTCGCCGCGCGACGATGTCGGGCTTGATCACCCCTCGCCCATGATCGCCGCCAGCGCCGCGTCATGCAGCGGCAGCGTGGGCGCGGCGCGCTGGATCACCTCGGCGACCTGACGGACCTGCGCACTGTTGGTGGCCGCATCGAGCACGTCAGCAAGCGGGTTGTAATCCTCCGCCACGATCTCCTGCCCGTTGAGCACCGCCAGCCAGCTCGCGTCGCGGAACAGCTCCTCGCTGCCCAGCATCAGCCGGCCCGAGCGGCGATACTGCTCCTCGCGCGCCACCAGGCTCTCGGGCAGCGCCATCTCCCGCCGCTCGACCCAGAACGGCTCGGTGCGGCCGGGATTGGCGTGGTAGTGGAGGATCAGGAAGTCCTTGATGTTGTCCATGTCGGCGTTCAGCAGCGCGTTGTACCGATCGGCCAGCGCCGGATCCATGTCGCGGTCCGGGAACAGGGTCAGCAGCTTGGCGATGCCGCTCTGGATCAGGTGGATCGAGGTCGATTCCAGCGGCTCGAGAAAGCCCGAGGAAAGCCCGAGCGCCACGACATTGCCCACCCAGGCCTTGCGCCGCGTGCCTGCCTTGAAGCGCAGCGTACGCGGCTCGGCCAGCGCTTCGCCGTCGAGATTGGCCATGAGGATGCCTGTCGCCTCATCCTCGCTCATGAAGCGGCTGGAAAAGACATGGCCGTTGCCGATCCGGTGCTGGAGCGGGATGCGCCACTGCCAGCCCGCCGCCCGCGCGGTGGAGCGGGTGAAGGGCGTGGTATGCTCGCCCCGCTCGCAGGGCACCGCCACCGCGCGGTCGCAAGGCAGCCAGTGCGACCAGTCCTCGAAACCGCTCCGCATCGCCCCGTCGATCAGCAGCGCGCGAAAGCCCGAGCAGTCGATGAACAGGTCGCCCTCGATCCGGTCGCCGCGCTGGGTGGTGAGCGCGGTGACGTTGCCGGTATCGGCGTCGCGCTCGACATCCTGCAGCTTGCCCTCGACGCGGGTGACGCCCGCCGCCTCGGCCAGCCCGCGCAGGTGGCGGGCATAGAGGCTGGCGTCGAAATGATAGGCATAGCCGAGCGTCGAGAGGATCGAGCGGGAATCGCCGGTCGGCATGGCAAAGCGGCCCTGCTTCGCCAGTTCCTCGGCCAGCGAGAAGGCGGAGAGCGGCAGATCGAGCCCCTCGCCCCGTGCCTTGATCCAGCGATGGTGGAAGGCGACGCCCGGAAAGGGCACGCCGAAGGTCCCGAAGGGGTGGAAATAGCGATAGCCCGGGCGCACCCAGTCGACGAACTCGATGCCCAGCTTGAAGCTCGCCTTGGTCTCGCGGAGGAAGGCGCCTTCATCGAGGCCGATCAGCTGGTTGAACCAGTGGATCGTCGGGATCGTCGCCTCGCCGACGCCGACGATGCCGATCTCCTCGGATTCGAGCAGGGTGATGTCCAGCGTCCGCCCGAACTGGCTGGCCAGTGCGGTTGCGGTCATCCAGCCAGCGGTGCCTCCGCCCAGGATGACGACGGAGCGGACGCGCCGTGCGCCGCCTGCCTTGGAGGAAATCGCGTCGCTGGGTGCAGGCATCGGGCTTCTCGCTTGGTTCGAAGCCCGGGATTAGCGCGCCGCGCCCATCCTTGAAATGCATTTCTTCAGCAAGGGGATCACCGGAGCGGACCTGCCGCTCCGGTGAAATCACCCCCTCCCGCAGGTCTGCGCCTGCCTCAGAAAGCCGCGCTGACCGAGAAGACCACCGCGGCGTCCGCGATCGACTTGCCGTCCTTCACCCGCGAGAAGTTCGGCTGGATATAGGCCGAATCCGCCTTGGTGATGCTTGTATCGACATAGGCGACACCGATGGTGAGCGGGCCGACGGCAGCATCGGCGCCGATCAGCCAGTCGAGATAGGAGCCGGTAGGCGCCACGCTGGTGCCGTTCGGGCCAAGGCCCGGATTGCCCTTCGAGCCGCCGAGATGCGCCTTGAGCGTGATCGGGGTGTTGGGGATACCGCTGCTGATATCGGCCCAGAGATAGAGATTGTCTTCCTTGTCGCCGGGCGTGCTCTCGGGCGTGTTGCTCCAGTTGCCCAGCGCTTCCTGTGCGGGGGCATAGGCGACGCCGGCGAGCATCGAGACCGGGCCGATCGAGCTGCTGAGCTTCACATAGGGCTCGGCGAAGTCGGTCTTGTCCGCGCCCGAAGGGTACATGTACCAGGTCACGCCGACATCGACCGCCAGCCCGTCGCCCAGGTCCCTCTTGTAGCCGGCAATCAGGTCCAGCTCGGTGTTGGAGCCCCCGAACGTACCCCAGCCGGCGAGGTTGGAGGCCCAGACGCCGCCATAGAGGCCGCTTTCATGGCTGACGGTGATGCCGCCCTGGACGGCGATGCCCTTGTCGCTCTGCGAGACGCCGCGGAAGCGATAGTCGGATACGAGCGCGACGTTTCCGGAAACGGTTACCGGCTTGGGCGGCGCTTCTTCCTGAGCGAAAGCCGGAGCGGCCGTGCAGCTGAGCACGGCCGCGATCAGGTACTGTTTCATGCGGGTATTCCCCTTTGATCGAGAATGTTCCCGCCTGCGGTCGGAAAGTGCGGCCCTCTCATCCGGGATGGGAGTGGACGGGGGACGCTGCTTTCCGACCTTCAACATGCCGGCCCAGTCTGGCCGGCGGGTTGCTCCTTCGTAAGGAAATGTTGCTGGACGTCAGGCCGGCTGGAGCCTGCGCAGCTGATCGGGGTTGCCGCTCAGCTCCACCTTGAGGCCCCGCGCCCGGCGGCGCTGCACCCAGTCGCGAAGGGTTTCGGCGCTGGTGTGATCGATCGCCGGCACCTTCTCAAAATCGAGATGGACCGGCTTGTCGCCGGGTACCGCGTCGAGCGCGCTGTTCAGCTTCGGCAGCGTGACGAAGGTCGCCGCGCCGTCGAGGTTGATGCGATGCGCGTCCTCGCCATGCTCGGCATCGACCTTGAGGCGCAGGCGGCGGAAGTGCGGCAGCAGCTCCAGCACCGAGAGCGCCAGGCCGACCAGCACGCCGGTCAGCAGGTCGGTCGCGATCACCAGCACGAAGGTCACCGCCCAGATCGCCGCCGGCAACAGGCCGTAATGGTGGAAAAGATGGCGAACATGACTCACGCTCACCAGCTTCCAGCCGGTGACGACGAGCACGCCGCCCAGCGCCGCCATCGGGATCTCGCGCAGCAGCCAGGGCAGCAGGGCGGCGAAGCCGAGCAGCCAGGCGCCGTGCAGCACCGCCGACATGCGGGTGATCGCACCCGCCTGGACGTTGGCCGAGCTGCGGACGATCACGCCGGTCATCGGCAGCGCGCCCGCGATGCCGCAGAGCAGATTGCCCACGCCCTGCGCGCGCAGTTCCTTGTTATAGTCGGTGCGCACGCCGTCATGCATGCGGTCGACCGCGGCGGCCGAGAGCAAGGTCTCGGCACTGGCGATGAACGCCACCGCGACTGCGGCGATGATGATCGTCGGGCTGAGGAACGAGCTCAGGAAGTCGCTGCCCGGCAGGGTCACCGCCGAGGCGAGCGAGTCCGGCACCGCGACGCGGACCACATCGAGCCCGAAGCCGAAGGCGACCAGCGTCGCGCCGACCACGCCGACCAGCGCGCCCGGGATCAGCTTGAGCGCAGTGGGCTTGAGCTTGTCCCAGCCGATCATCAGCACGATGGTCAGCACGCCGAGCGCCAGCGCCAGCTCGGTACCGGCGATGTTGGTCGGCTCGAGGCCGAACAGACGGCTCGGCAGCGCCGCGAGGTTCTCGAGGCCGCTGGAGAGCGGTTTGGCGTCGAACAGGGTGTGGAACTGGCCCACCACGATCAGCGCGCCGATGCCGGCGAGCATGCCGTGTACCACAGCGGGCGAGATCGCGCGGAACCAGCCGCCGACCTTGACCACGCCGGCCAGCACCTGAAGCGCACCGGCGAGCACGAGGATCGCGCCGAGCGCGGCGAGGCCATGCTCGCGCACCAGCTCGAAGACGATGACCGCGAGGCCGGCCGCCGGGCCGCTCACCTGGAGCGGCGAGCCGGCGATCAGGCCGACGACCACGCCGCCGATGATACCGGTCAGCAGGCCCTTTTCGGGCGGCATGCCCGAGGCGACGGCGATGCCCATGCAGAGCGGCATCGCGACGAGGAAGACCACGATCGAAGCCGTGAAATCACGGACGACCCAGCCCTTGGGGAGCGCGGAGGTCATTCGGCGGCCTCCACCAGCTCGAAGTCGGCAGCGCGGCGCTGGGCCGACTTCACGGCGACGGGAAGCGGCTGATCGTCACGGACGACGATGAAGCGGTTCGTCTCGCCATCCAGCGCCAGGATCTGGCCGGCATGAATGTCGACGAACCAGCCGTGCAGCGCGATCTCGCCGCGCGCGATGCCCGAGGCGACCGACGGGTGGGTGCGGAGATGGGCGAGCTGCGCCACGACATTCTCGAGGCTGATCGCGCGGACGCGGGCGTTCTCGTCGAGGCCCGGATAGGCATCGGCGACGACCTTCTGCGCGGCGTCCGAATGGTTCAGCCACACGGCGACGTTCGGCATGGCCGCGACCATCTCGGGATGGGCGACCGCCTTCATCGCGCCGCAGTCCGAATGGCCGCAGACGATGATGTCACGCACGCCGAGCGCCATCACGGCATATTCGACGGTCGCCGAGACGCCGCCGATCTTCTGCGCGAAGGGGGGCACGATGTTGCCGGCGTTGCGGCAGACGAACAGGTCGCCCGGCTGTGCCTGCATGATATGCTCGGGCACGACGCGCGAATCGGCGCAGGAGATCATCAGCGCCTTGGGGCTCTGCCCCTGGGTAGCGAGCTTGCCGTAGAGGTCGCTCTGGTTCGGGAAGACGGTCTTCTCGAAGCTGAAGACCCGGCCAATCAACTCGTTCACGGTTGCAACTCCTTTTTACTCGGAGTGCAACCTAAGGGGTCAATCTTGCCGCAGCGCAGCGCTACTGTGAGGAAGTGTTGCCGTCAGCCCGGCAGACGGATTTCCGCGATGAGTCCTGTGTTCGGGGGGCTTGCATTGGTGAGGCTGAGCCGCCCCTTCTCCAGCGCGACGGCCTGCTGCACGATGGCAAGGCCAAGCCCCATGCCCTTGGTATTGCGGCCCCGCTCGACGTCGAGGCGGACGAAAGGCTGCAGCGCCTCCTCGATCTTCTCAGGCGGGATGCCGGGGCCGTCATCGGCCACACACAGCACCAGCTCGCCTTCCTCCTGCGCCACATGGACCTGCACCGATTTGCCGTAGTGCAGCGCGTTTTCGATCAGGTTGCTCAGCGCCCGGCGGAGCATCGAGGGACGCACCACCCATTCGAGGTGCGGCGGGCCCGTATAGGTCGCGTCGCGCCCGCGATCGGTCGCGTCCTCCACCAGAGTCGCCGCCATCACCGCAATGTCCACCGCCACTGCCGGCTCGGGATCGTCCTCTCCCTTGAGGAAGGTAAGCAGCGAGGCGATCATGTCGTCCATCTCGCCGATATCGTCGAGCATCGCCCGGCGGCTCTCCTCGTCGTGCACATCCTCGAGCCGCAGCTGGAGCCGGGCGAGCGGGGTGCGCAGATCATGCCCCACCGCGGCCAGCGCCTGGGTGCGGTTCTCGATCAGCTCGTGGATGCGGCGCTGCATGCCGTTGAAGGCGTGGATCAGCCCGCGGATCTCGGCGGTCCCCTCCTCCTCGACCGTCACCCGCTTGCCGGAGCCGACATGGCCGATCGCATGGATCAGCTTGCGCAGCGGCAATAGCGTGCTGCGGATCAGCAGCGCGCCGAGCGTGAGCAGCAGCAGCGCCGGCACGAGCGCGACGAAGGTGCGCTCGATCGCGAACTGCCAGACCTGCACGGCTTCGCGGGTCTTGAACACGATCCAGCTGCCATCGGGCATGCGCATCTCGCCGGCGACGACCTGGCCATGCGCGCTGGGTGCCAGGCGGAGCTGGAGGTGCGCTTCCTTCAGGCCCTTCTCCCAATTGGTCACCTGCGCCTCCATCCGCTTCTGGCGCGGCGGGAAGGCGGGGCGCTGGGGAATGGCGGGCGACCAGCGGACGACGTAGCGATCGGTGGTCAGCTCCTGCGCCGCCTCCGCCCGGGCGGCGGGCGGGCGCTCGGAGAGCAATTTCTCGGCGATCACCAGATGCTCGGCGAGCCGGTGCGCGTCGCTCTCCTCGATCGAGTAGCGCGAGGCGCGCTCGTACAGGAAGGTGCTCGCCCCGAACTCGATCGCGACGGTGAGCAGCAGGATAAGCAGGATCCTGCCGAGCAGCCCCAATGGATGGCGCGGCAACAGGCTCAGGAGCGGGTTACCTCCGCGCGGAAGATATAGCCGATGCCGCGCACCGTGCCGATCGGCGGCTCGTGCCCGGCGGCGGAGATCTTGCGGCGCAACCGGCTGACCAGCACGTCGACGCTGCGGTCCGAGCTGTCGCCCAGGCGGACGCGGGACAGCTCGACAAGGCGCTCGCGGGCGATTACCCGCTGGGGCTGGCCGAGAAAGGCGGCGAGCAGGTCGAACTCGGCACCTGTCAGCTCGACCACCGCGCCACTAGGCGACTTTACCTCGCGGCGGGGAAAGTTGACCGTCCAGCCGTCGAAATGTGCCTGGGTCTCGCGGTCGCCGCCCGCCATCCGCTCGAGCCCGCCGCGGCGGAGCACCGCGCGGATCCGGGCGATCAGTTCGCGGGTGCTGAACGGCTTGGCGAGATAGTCGTCGGCGCCCAGCTCGAGGCCTAGCACCCGGTCATGCTCGTTGCCGCGCGCGCTGATGAAGATGATCGGCACGTCGCTCTTGCGCCGCACCTCGCGGCACAGGTCGATGCCGCTGGTGCCGGGCAGCATGATGTCGAGCAGGACGAGGTCGACCGGGCCATTGTCGAACGCCACCCACATCTCCGGCGCGGTCGATGCCAGGCGGACCGAATAGCCGTTTTCCTGGAGCGCGCGGGCGGTGAGGGTTCGAAGCGCGGGATCGTCCTCGACCAGAACGATGACGGGCGCGGTCATTTCATGGTCTCGCATGCATTCATGGCTGGCACTTAGGGCTCCTGCCCTTTCTGCTCAAGAGAGCCCCTGTCGGGCAATGCTTTGTCACACGGGAGCAGCGCTTCGTAACGCACGGGAAAAGCTTCCTTACAGCCGCGCAAAGCGCCGATCGGACGCGCGCATTATTTCCGGCTGCAAAGGAGATTCCCCATGAAGTTCATCCTCCCGATCGCAGCCGCTGCCTGCCTGCTCGCCGCCCCCGCCGTCCAGGCCCAGTCGCTGCACGAAACCCACCAGCTCGTCTGGGCGCCGTCCGGCAAGACCCCTGTCGCCCATTGGCGCCTACGTGACCGTCCGGCCTGCCAGCCGGTGCAGAGCCATCACCAGGCCGGCAAGACCGCCCTGCCCGTGCGCGCGAAATGCGCCGTCCAGGCTACGCCCTCGACCGGTCGCTAAGCCCACCCTTTCGACACGCCAATTGCAAAGCCTCCGGCCCACCGGCCGGGGGCTTTGTCGTATTTTCCGACAGCCGCAAATCCATGAGATACCGCCCAAAAACCACGGGAAACGTAGCGGAAATGCTTTTGTATACGCCCCGGTAACGAATCGTTAACGCGCCCTGCTGCACCGCGAGAAGTGAACGTTTCGCCTGAGTCACGAGGAGTGCAAGGACGCGGCATTCAGGGGCCGTAATCCGACTTCGTATCATCGATGGGTTCGCCAGATTTCTGCACACTCTGCCTTCCGGCGGGGTGTTTCGTCACGTCCGCATGCCGTCGGGGAGTAAGCTTATCATGATCACGAACGCGAAGCCGGGCCACGAGATCGACCATGCCGCCGCCGGCCGCCGCCGCAAGCTGCTGGCAGGCGCGGGCGGCGCGGCGCTGGCACTCTCCCTGCTCTTCCCCGGGGCGGCCTGGGCCGATGACTATGTGGTGAACAGCGAGGCGGAGCTGCAGGCGGCGCTCGCCACCATCGCCGGCAATTCGGACAATGCCCCCCGCATCGTGCTGGGCTCCAGCTTCAGCGTATCGACCGCCACCTTCACCCTGCCGAACAAGCCGGTCACCATCGATACGCAGGGCTTCGTGCTGACCGGCCCGACGACCGGCCCGGGCACGCTCATCGCCGGTCCCTCAGGCACCAATACCCTGGTCCTGGCCGGCAATTTCGCCGGCAACAACGGCGTGACTTCGGGAACCTTGTCGCTGACGGGCACGGGCACCGTCACCAGCAGCGCGACGATCCGCGGCAGCACGGTGAACAGCGCGGGTCAGGAGCCGGGCATCGCCCTCAGCCTGAACGACACCGGTACCTTCGTGAACAACGGCACCATCATTGCCGGCGATTCGATCTCCTATACGCACTTCACGACAGGCGGCAACGCAGGCGTGGCCGTATCGATCAACACCGGCGGCACGCTGATCAACAACAGCCTGATCCAGGGCTCGAGCGGCCAGAGCGGCAGCGATGGTTTCGCCATCTATTCGCGCAACATCGGCCAGACCTCTTTCATCATCAACAACGGTACGATCCGCGGCGGATCGAACAGCGATCCGGCCTTTGCCGGCGGCGCGGCGATCCGTGGCATCGGTTCCTCGCTGCTGACGCTCACCAATGCGGGCACGATCGAAGGCGGCAACGGCGCCGCGGCGATCCAGAGCTTCGACCAGGCCTGGTCGGTCAAGATCATCAACACGGGCACGATCCGGGCCGGCGCCGGCAGCACCGATGCGATCCGCATGGACACCAATGGCGGCACCCGCCTGTACCTCGAGCTGTGGGCGACCTCGAACATCGAGGGGAATGTGACCGCGAGCGTGAGCGGCACCGAAGTCCTTGGCTTTGGCGGCCCCACCGATGCGAGCTTCGACATCTCGCAGGTCTCGCCCACGGGAAAGTATCGCAACTTCAACACGTCCGACAAGTTCGAGAAGAACGGCACCAGCACCTGGACGCTGACCGGCACGAACGCGATGCTGATGGACTGGACCATCAACCAGGGCACGTTACAGGTCGGCGATGGCGGTGCGGCCAGCGTGGCGTTCCGCCAGGTGACCAACAACAGTGCCCTCGTCTTCAACAGCAGCGCCGCCAACACCGTGAGCAGCAGCATCAGCGGCACCGGATCGATCCGCCAGAGCGGATCGGGCACGACGACTTTGCTCGCGAATAGCACTTATAGCGGAGGCACGACGATCACCGGCGGCACGCTTTCGGTGGCCTCGAACGGCGCGCTCGGGGACGTGTCCGGCGCGCTCACGATCAATGGCGGCGCGCTCCAATGGACTGGCGCAAGCGGCAGCATAGCGCGCACGATCAACTGGGGAGCGAGCGGCGGCGGCTTCGAGATCACTACTGTCGGCAGCAACCTGACCATCGGAGGGCCGCTGCTGGGCGGCGGTGCGCTGGTCAAGTCGGGCGCGGGCGTGCTCACCCTGGTGGGCGATAACACCTACACGGGCGGCACGACGATCGCCTCGGGCACGCTGAACATCGGCAATGGCGGAACCACCGGCTCGGTGCTGGGCAACATCCTCAACAACAGCACCGTGGCGTTCAATCGTACGGATGCCTTCACCTATGCCGGTTCGATCACCGGCACCGGCGGTGTGGCCAAGCCGAACACCGGAGCGCTCACGCTCACCGGTCAGAACAATTATGGCAGCGGGACCACCATCTCAGGAGGACAGTTCCTCATTGCGGGGGGCGGAACGACCATCTCCGGCGGCGCCACCTCGATCAACGTCAACACCGCCGTGCCGGTCATTCTCGGCATCGACGGGGCGGGCTCCGCCTTCAGCACCACTGCTATCACCGGAGCCGCAAACCTCAACCGGACGATGACCGTCAGCGTCACCAATGGCGGGCATCTCACAACCACGACCGGCGACATCTCGCTGCGGGCTTCGACCGTCTCGGCCGCTTCGACCAACACGGCAGAACTCATCGTCGACGGCGCGGGCTCGCGGGCCGATGTGGCGGGCGGGCTGGTGCTCGCGAATTCGGGTGTCACCAACGGCAAGTTGACGATCAGCGGCGGTGGCGCACTGCGCACCGCGGGTACGAGCATCATCGGCTTCGCGACGGGCAATACCCGCGGCGTGCCGTCGGCCACGATCTCGGGCGCGGGATCGAACTGGACGAGCACCAATTCGCTGGTGATGAGCAATGGCGACTTCATCCTGAGCCAGGGCGGCACGGCGAGCTTCGCCAGCGCCACCTTCGGAACGGCGACGCTGCCGGCGACGCTCATCGTCTCGGGTGCCGGCTCGACGCTGGCCACCACCGGCGGCGATCTGGTGATCGGCAGCGGCGCGGGCACCGGCGAGCTCGTGCTGAGCAATGGCGGCGCGGTGGACCTTGCCGGATCGCTGGTCCTGGCCGATGCCGGCACTGCGACCGGCATCCTCAGCATCGGCGGTGCCGAGGGCCAGGCCGCCGCCGCGACGGGCGCCTTCACCGCGCCGACGGTCACGCTGGGCAGCGGCACCTCGCGCCTCAACTTCAACCACACCGACAGCGACTATCTGTTCAGCGCCGCGATCTCCGGCGCGGGCGCGATCAACCAGGTGGCCGGCACCACCAACCTGACCGGCGCCAGCGGCGCCTTTGCCGGCGTGGCCAATGTCACGGGCGGCACGCTGCGGGTGAACGGCACGCTGGGCAATGCCGCAAGCGTGGTCAATGTGCTGAACGGCGGCAGGCTGGGCGGCGCCGGCACGATCGGCGGCAGCGTGATCGTCGCCGACGGCACGATCGCGCCGGGCAACAGCCCGGGCACGCTCACCATCGCGGGCAACCTCACGCTGGGGACCAACTCGCTGCTCGACTATGAGTTCGGCCAGTCGGACGTGGTCGGCGGGCCGATGAACGACCTGATCGAGGTGGGCGGCGACCTGCGGCTCGACGGCACGATCAACGTGACGGTCACGCCGGGCGGCGAGTTCGGCGTCGGCGTCTACCGGGTGCTCAGCTATGGCGGCACCCTGGACGACCAGGGCCTGGCGCTCGGCACGACGCCGGGGGGCATCGTCCAGGTCCAGACCGCGGTCGGCGGGCAGGTCAACCTGGTCAACTATGCCGGCGCGGCGCTCAATTTCTGGGACGGCAACGGCGCGCGCGGCGACGGCACGATCACCGGCGGCACCGGGGTGTGGCAAGCCGCGACGGGCAACGACAACTGGACGCTGTTCGACGGCTCGATCAACAGCCCCTATACCGACGGCAATTTCGCGATCTTCATGGGCGCGGCCGGCACGGTGACGGTCGACAACAGCCTGGGCGCGATCAACGCATCGGGCATGCAGTTCGCACGCAGCGGCTATGTGATCACCGGCGGGACGATCGGGCTGGTCGCGCCGCAGTCGATCATCCGCGTGGGCGACGGCACCGCAGCGGGCGCCGGCTACAGCGCGACGATCGCCAGCGCGCTGGGCGGATCGGGCCAGCTGGTGAAGACCGATCTCGGCACGCTCGTGCTGACCGGCGCCAACAGCTATGCCGGCGGCACCGCGATCAACGGCGGCGTGCTGCAGGTGGCGAGCGACGCCAATCTGGGCGACGCTGCGGGCGGGCTGAGCTTCAACAACGGCACGCTGCGGATCGCCGGCGACATGACCTCGAACCGCGACGTGGTATTGGCAGGCGCGGCCACCGTCACCACGACCGCCGGCTCGGACTGGGTGCTGGGCGGCGACATCGGCGGCACCGGCGCGCTCACGATCAACACCAGCAACACCGTGACGCTGACCGGCGATGCCACGCACAGCGGCGGCACCACGATTACCGGCATCGGCACGCTGCTGATCGGCAATGGCGGCACCAGCGGCACGATCGCGGGCAACATCGTCAACAACGCCAATATCCGCTTCGACCGCGCGGATGCCTCCAGCTATGCCGGCTCGATCAGCGGCTCGGGCAGCTTCAGCAAGGCGGGCGCCGGGCAGCTCAACCTGACCGGCAGCAGCAATTGGGCCGGTTCGGCGCAGATCCAGCAGGGCGAGCTTCGCATCGCCAGCGGCAACACGGTCACCGCGGCGAACCAGACCAGCCTGAGCAATGGCGGCACCCTGACCGTCTCCGGCATCGGATCGACCTTCACGACCGGGTTCATCACCGCATCCGGCACGAGCGGCGCAGCATCGACGATCAATGTCGAGAATGGCGGCGTGCTGCGGACCACGGTGAGCGGGCTGGCGCTCCGCTCCGGCCCCGCGGCGCCCCTCGCTGCGGCGAACCTGAACGTGACCGGCGCCGGCTCGCTGGCCGACCTGCTCGGCCCGCTCGCCATCGCCAGCAGCGGCGGAACCTCGATCGCGAACGTCACGATCAGCGGGGGCGGCACGCTGCGTTCGACCGGCGCCAACCAGATGGGTGCCGCGGTCGGCAACGTCACCGCCCCCACCCTGACGATCACCGGCGCCGGCTCGAACTGGACCAGCACCGGCACGCTGGCGATGACCAATGGCAGCTTCTCGTTGCTGAACGGCGGCGCGGCGAGCTTCGCCTCGGCGGTGATCGGATCGGCGACCACGCGGCCGGCCGCGCTGCTGGTCTCGGGGCCGGCATCGGTATTCACGACGAGCGGCGACCTGACCATCGGCACCGGCACGGGCACCGGCGTGCTCACTTTGGCCGATGGCGGCAGCATCGCGGTCGGCGGCACCTTCACCCTGGCCGACAATGCCGGGGCGACCGGCGTGCTCAACATCGGTGGTGCGGAGGCCGCGGCGGCAGCGGCGGCCGGCCTGTTCACCCTGCCCGCGCTCGACCTGGGCAGCGCGACCTCGCGGATCAACTTCAATCATACGAACCCGGCCTATGCCTTCGCCGCTCTGATCAGCGGCGCGGGCAGCCTCAACCAGACCACCGGCACGACGATCCTGAGCGCGGCGAACAGCTATAGCGGCGCCACCAACGTCACCGGCGGCACGCTGTTGATCAATGGCGACCAGTCCGCGGCGACCGGGCTCACCACGGTGGGCGCGAACGGCACGCTCGGCGGCACCGGCATCATCGGCGGCAATGTCGACATGAGCGCCGGCGGCACGCTGGCGGCGGGCTCGAACGGCGTCGGCACGCTGACGATCAACGGCAACCTGACGCTCGGCGCGGGCTCGCATCTCGGCTTCGAGCTGGGCCAGGCCTATACGGTCGGCGGACCCCTAAACGATCTGGTCGATGTCGGCGGCAACCTCACGCTCGACGGCACGGTCGACGTGACCACCTCGGCGGGCGGCAGCTTCGATGTCGGCATCTACCGGCTGCTCAACTATGCCGGCGCGCTGACCAACAACGGGCTCGTGGTGGGCACCCAGCCGGCGGGGGCGGAAGCCTTCGTCCAGACCTCGGTCGCCGGGCAGGTCAACCTGGTCAATATCGGCGGGCTTACGCTGAACTTCTGGGACGGCGCGGCCGGCCCGAAATTCGACGGCGCGATCGCCGGTGGCACCGGCATCTGGCAGGCGCACACCGGCAACGACAACTGGACCGACCTGAGCGGCGCGCTCAACGCGGGCTTCTCCGACGGCGCGATCGCGATCTTCACCGGCACCGCGGGCACGGTGACGGTCGACAACAGCCTGGGCGCGGTCACGGTGTCGGGCATGCAGTTCGCCACCAACGGCTATGCGATCACCGGCGACGCGGTGACGCTGACCGGTGCGCAGGCGGTGATCCGGGTCGGTGACGGCACTGCGGCAGGCGCAGGCTATACCGCGACGATCGCCAGCGCGCTCACCGGCGCGAGCCAGCTGGTGAAGACCGACCTTGGCACGCTCGTGCTGACCGGCGCCAATGCCTATACCGGCGGCACGCGGATCGAGGGTGGCACGCTCCAGATCGGCAATGGCGGCAGCATCACCGGCGACGTGGTGAACAACGCCGCGCTGGTGGTGAACCGCACCGGCACGCTGACGCTGGGCGGGGCGATCTCGGGCAGCGGCACGCTGACCCAGACGGGCGGCGGCACGCTGATCCTGGGCGGGGTCAATAGCTATGCGGGCGGCACCACCGTCACCGGCGCGAGCATCGTGCAGGTCTCCAGCGACGCCAATCTGGGCGCCGCAGCAGGCGTGCTGGCGCTCCAGGGCGGCACGTTCCAGGCCGGCGCCTCGTTCAGCTCGGGCCGCGCGATCACGCTCGGCAGCGCGACCTCGAACCGCATCGACACGCAGGGCTTCGACGTCACGCTGAGCGGCGTGATCGGCAATGGCGCGGGCAACATGTCGGGGAACTTCCTCGACAAGATCGGCACCGGCACGCTGACGCTGACCGGCGTCAACAGCTATTCGAACCGTACCCTGATCGCCGCCGGCACGCTGGCGCTGGCGGGCAATGGCACGATCGGCGCGGGCAATCTGATCGTCGGCGCGGGCACGGTGTTCGACATCTCGCAGACCAATGCCGGCGCGCGGGTGATCCAGCTCAACAGCGGCGCGGCGGGCACGATCGCGCTCGGCTCGAAAGTGCTGACGCTGGGCGCCACCCTCTCCTTCTCCGACTGGTCGGGCAGCATCGCCGATGGCGGCATCGGCGGCGGTACCGGCGGCAGCGTGGTGATCCAGGCGCCGAGCGGTGCGGTGCGCTTCCTCGAGGCACAGAGCTATACCGGCGGCACGACCGTGAATGGCGGCACGCTGGCGCTGGTCGGCAATGGCGCGCTCTATGCGGGCGGCGCAGTGACGGTGAATGCCGGCACGGTGTTCGACATCAGCGGCCTTACTGGCTCCGGCACCACGATCGGCGACCTGTCGGGTGCCGGCGCGGTCGCGCTCGGCGGCAAGACACTGCGCTTCGGCACCGCCAACGGCACCAGCTTCACCGGCACGATCGCCGGCAGCGGCGGGCTGGTGAAGTCCGGCACGGGCAGCTTCACCCTGACCGGCGCCAACAGCTACACCGGCACGACCAGCGTCACTGCCGGCACGCTGCTGGTCAATGGCGACCAGTCGGCGGCGACCGGCCTCACCACCGTCGCCAGCGGCGCGACGCTGGGCGGCTCGGGCATCCTCGGTGGCGACGTGCTGATCGCGGACGGCGGCACGCTGTCGCCAGGCAACAGCCCGGGCACGCTCACCATCAATGGCGGGCTGACCCTGTCGGCGGGTTCGACCCTCGCCTATGAGTTCGGCGCGGCCAATTCGGTAGGCAGCCCGCTCAACGACCTGGTCAATGTCGGCGGCAACCTGGTGCTCGACGGCACGATCAACGTCTCGGTCTCGGCCGGCGGTGCGTTCGACATCGGCTTGTATCGGATCGCCAATTATGGCGGCACGCTCACCAATAACGGCCTCGCCATCGGTACCATGCCGGCAGGTGCCGAGCTGAGCGTGCAGACCTCGATCGCGGGCCAGGTCAATCTGGTCAACACCGGCTCGGCCGTGCTCAACTTCTGGGACGGCAACACGGGTCCGAAGTTCGACGGCGCTATCGCCGGCGGCGGCGGCATCTGGCGTGCTACGGGCACCGACAATTGGACCGATGTCAGCGGCGCGGTGAACTCGGCGTTCGACAATGGCGCCATCGCGATCTTCGCCGGCGCGGTGGGCAATGTCACCATCGACAACAGCCAGGGCGCAGTGACCGCGGCCGGCCTCCAGTTCGCGGCCCATGGCGACTATGTCATCCAGGGCGGCACGCTGACCCTCACCGGCCCGCAGTCGGTGATCCGCGTCGGCGACGGCAGCGTGGCGGGCATCGGCTATAGCGCCAACATCCAGTCGGTGATCGCGGGCAACACCCAGCTGGTGAAGACCGATATCGGCCGGCTGATCCTGGCCGGCGCCAATAGCTATACCGGCGGTACCGCAATCAATGGCGGCGTGCTGGAGATCGCGAGCGACGCCAATCTGGGCGCGGCCTCGGGCGGTCTCAGCTTCAATGGCGGCACGCTCAACACCACCGCCGACATCGGCTCGGCACGCGCCGTCACGCTCGACGGACAGGGCGTGCTCGCCACCGATGCGGGGACGACGCTGACCTTGAGCGGCGCGATCACCGGCGCGGGCAATCTCGCCAAGACCGGCACCGGCACGCTGGTGCTCGGCGGAACCGGCAGCTTCACCGGCGGCACCCAGGTCGCCCAGGGCACGCTGCTGGTGAACGGCAACTTCGCCGCGACCACCGGCGTCACCACCGTCGCGGCGGGCGCAACCCTTGGCGGCACCGGCACGATCGGCGGCAATGTGACGCTGAACGGCACGCTGTCGCCGGGCGCCGGCGGTGCCGGAACCCTGACCATCGGCGGCAATCTGGCGATCGCCCAGGGCGCGACGCTCGCCTATGAATTCGGCTCGGCGAACGTCGCCGGAGGCGCGCTCAACGACCTGGTCAATGTCGGCGGCAACCTGGTGCTGGACGGCACGATCAACGTGTCGGTTCCCGCCGGCGGCGCCTTCAGCGCCGGCATCTACCGCGTGTTCAACTATGGCGGCACGCTCACCGACAATGGCCTGACCCTCGGTGCGCTGCCGGCAGGCAGCAACGTGGCAGTGCAGACTTCGGTCGCCGGCCAGGTGAACCTGGTCAACTTCGCCGGCCTTACGCTCAACTTCTGGGACGGCGCCGCCGGCCCGAAGAACAATGGCTCAATCAACGGCGGCACCGGCATCTGGCAGAACGGCACCGGCAACGACAACTGGGCCGACGCCTCGGGGGCGATCAACGCGGCCTATAGCGACGGCGCCTTTGCGGTGTTCGGCGGAACCGCCGGCACGGTCACCGTCGACAACGGTCCCGGCCAGGTCGCCGCTTCGGGGATGCAGTTCGCTGTCGGCGGCTACACCGTCACCGGCGGGTCCATCGCCCTTGCCGGCGCGCAGGCGGTGATCCGGGTCGGCGACGGCAGCACCGCGGGTGCGGGCTATACCGCCACGATCAACGCGGCGCTCACCGGCGCGAGCCAGCTGGTCAAGACTGATGCGGGCACGCTCGTCCTCGGCGGCACCAACAGCTACACCGGCGGCACGCTGGTGACCGGCGGCACCGTGCAGATCGCGAGCGACGCCAATCTGGGCGCGGCTTCGGGCGGTCTGACTCTCGATGGCGGCACCCTCGTCACCACCGCCACGCTGGCCAGCACCCGCAACCTCGTCCTGCAGGGCGCGGGCACCCTCTCGACCGCAACCGGCACGAGCTTCACGCTGGGCGGCGTGCTTTCGGGCACGGGCAACCTCACCAAGGCCGGCACCGGCACGCTGGTGCTGGGCGGCGCCAGCGCCGGCTATGCCGGTATCGCGCGCGTGTCGGCAGGCACGCTGGCGGTGACGGGCGTGCTGGGCGGCTCGGTCAATGTCGATGCAGCCGGCCGTCTCGAGGGCACGGGAACGGTGGGCAACGTCACCAATTCCGGCACGATCGCGCCCGGCCTCTCCGGGGTCGGCACGCTCACTCTTACAGGCACTTATACCGGCGCCAAAGGCACGCTGGAGATCGAGGCGGAGCTGGGCGGCGACGGAGCACGCGCAGACCAGCTGGTGGTGGGCGGCGCGACGGCGGGCACCACGCTGGTCAAGGTGACCAACCTTGGCGGCACCGGCGCCCCCACTGTCGAGGGCATCAAGATCGTCGATGTGGCGGGCGCCTCGAACGGCGTGTTCACGCTCGAAGGCGACTATGTCTTCGAAGGCGCCCCGGCGCTTATCGCCGGCGCCTATGGCTACCGGCTCTACAAGAACGGCGTCGCCAACCCGGCCGACGGCGACTGGTATCTCCGTTCGGCCCTGTTGAGCCCGGTGGCTCCGCCGGCCACCCCGCTCTACCAGCCGGGCGTGCCGGTCTATGAGGCCTATGGCCAGACGCTGGCGACGCTCAACGCCATCGGCACGATGCAGGAGCGCGTCGGCAATCGCCGCTGGTCCTCGGGCAGCGACGGCATCTCGGGGATCTGGGGCCGGATGGAGAGCGCCCGCTCCCGGCCCAATGCCGTGCAGTCGACCAGCCTGTCCGACGTCAATGTCGACAGCTGGAAGGTCGAGCTCGGCGTCGATCGGGCGGTCAGCACCCGTGGCGACGGCTCGACCCTCGTGGTCGGCGTGCTGGGCAGCTATGGCGAGGCGCGGGCGAACATCGCCTCGCCCTTCGGCAATGGCAGCATCAAGACCCGCGGCTATGGCGCGGGCGCGACGCTCAGCTGGTTCGGGCCGCAGGGCTTCTATGTCGACAGCCGGGCGCAGTTCACCTGGTTCGACAGCAAGCTGAAGTCGAGCGTGCTCGGCAAGCTGGCCGATGGCAATGACGGCACCGGGCAGGCCTATAGCGTCGAGGTCGGCAAGCGCTCGCCGCTCTCGAGCAAGCTGTCGGTGACGCCGCAGATCCAGATGACCTATTCGACCGTCGGCTTCGATCGCTTCACCGATCCGAACGGAGCGGAAGTCTCGTCGCGCCTGGGCGACAGCCTGAAGACGCGCTGGGGCATCTCGCTCGATCGCCAGGACGCCGGCAGCCACCTCTATGCAGTGGCGAACCTCAGCTATGAGTGGCTGGACGGCACGGTCACCCAGGTCTCCGGAACGCCGATCGCGCGCAGCAACGAGCGGCTGTGGGGCGAGTTCGGGCTGGGCGGCAGCGTGCAACTCGGCAGGGTGACGCTATACAGCCAGGTCTCGGCGGACACCGCGCTCCGCGACTTCGGCAAGAGCTACAGCCTGAAGGGCACCGGCGGCCTGCGCCTCGCCTTCTGATCGGGCACGGCCGGCACCCCCCAGGGTGGCCGGCCGCTGCTTGCGTTCGGGACTTGGCATCGGCGCGGCGCCGGTCCACACATTACAAAATGATGGATTCTCCCAATCTGGCCCGATCTCCCTGTCGGGTTTCCACCTCTCGCACGTCTAGCTAGCCGGGAAGGCCGTGCGGGACCTTGCGAACATGCTCGCCAAGGCAAAGCGCGCGGTCGTGCGGCGTGGTGTCGCCGAACAGGATGCGGACGAGCTGGTGCAGGAGGCGTTTCTCAGGATCGAGCGCTACGAGCGCGACCAGACCGCCCGCTCGCGCGAGGCGCTGCTGGTGACGGCCGCGGTCAACCTCTCGATCGATCGCCGGCGGCGCGATGCGCGCGCCCCCTTCGCCGATGTCAGCGACCTCGCCAACATTGCCGACTCGACACCGAACCCGGCGCAGATCATGGAGCAGCAAAAGCGGCTCGAACATGCCAGGGCCGGTCTGGAAACACTGCCGGAACGAACCCGCCGCATATTGCTGCGGCGGCGGCTCGAGGGAAGCAGCTACGCCGAGATCGCGGCGGACGAGGGGATGAGTGTGGCGGCGGTGGAGAAGCAGGTGGCGCGTGCGACGCTCCAGCTGATGCAATGGATGGACGGCTGGTGAGCCATTCCCCTCCCCGTGCCTCGGCCGAAGCCGCAGCGTGGCTCGCACGTCTGCAAGGCGATGCGCGAACCGCCGCGCGCGAAGCTGCGTTCAAGGACTGGCTGCGCGCAGATCCTGCGAACCAGAAGGCGTTCGAGCAGGCTACCGACATCTGGGCCGACCTGCCCGGCGCCGCGGCGCTGATGGGCGAACGCCCCGCGCCTCGCCCCCTGCCCGCGCGGCGGCATCTGCCCATCCGCGAGCTGGCCCTCGCCGCCTCGCTGCTGCTCGCGATCGGGATCGGTTCCTTCTTCTGGCTGTCCGAGCCCTCCGCCTATTCCACCACCATGGGCGAGCAGAAGGTCGCGACGCTCGAGGACGGCAGCCGCATCGCGCTCAATACCGACAGCAGCGTCGAGGTGCGCTACGATCCCGCCCAGCGGCTGGTCGAGCTGGACCGCGGCGAGGCGATGTTCGAGGTCGCGCACAATAGCGCCCGCCCGTTCATCGTGCGTGCCGGCGACAAGCAGATCCGGGCGGTCGGCACCAGCTTCGTGGTGCGGCGCGACCGCGGCGAAGTGATCGTCACCCTGCTCCAGGGCAAGGTGGCGGTTACCGACATCCGGCCCGCGCCGGTCAAGCTGCCCCCCACCTATCTCAACCCCGGCGACCGGCTGCGTGCACCGGTGGAAGGCCCGGCGCGGATCGATGCACAGACCGCCGACGCCGCCACCGCCTGGCGCCGCGGCCAGGCGATGTTCGCCGACACCCCGCTGGGGGACGCGGTGACCGAGCTCAACCGCTATGGCGGCCCGCGCCTCGTCATCGACGATCCCCGCCTTGCCGGGCTGCGCGTCTCCGGCGTGTTCGCCACCAACGACACCGCGGAATTCGCCCGCGCCGTCGCCGCGCTCCACGGGCTGCGGGTCGAGCAGAACGGCCAGACTATGCACATCGTGCGCTGATTTCGCGCGGGGTGACATTTTTGTTTCTTTGCCATGTCGGTTTCGCAACGCAGCATCGTCTAGACCCATGAGGGAGCAAGCGAAGGGGTCGCGCTCCCGGGGGGAAAGCAATGCCGTCCAAACTCACGCTTGCCATGCTCGCAGCCAGCAGCTGCGTCTTCGTCATCCCGGCCGCCCAGGCGCAGACGCGCTACAGCTTCGACATGGCGGCACAGCCGCTCGAAGCGGCGCTCCGCTCGGTCGCCACGCGTACCTCGACCAACATCATCTTCGACGGCCCGTCGCTGCGCGGCCGCGCCGCGCCGGCGCTGCACGGGGAATTCACCGCCCGTGACGCCTTCCAGGCGCTGCTCCAGGGTTCGGGCCTGTCGCTCAACGTCACCCAGGGCGGATCGTACATCGTCGTCGCCCCCGCCGCGCAGAACCGCACCAGCGGCGACAAAGGGTCGATCTCCGGGCACCTGACCCGCGACGAGGGCGGCCGCGCCCTGGCCGGCGCCCTGGTCCGCATCGTCGAGACCGGCCAGACCACCACCGCCGACGACAATGGCGACTTCAACTTTCCGAGCATCGCGCCCGGCCAATATACGGTGGAGATTTCCTTTCTCGGCTTCGAGACCCGCTCGCAGCTGGTGGCGGTCGGATCGGGAAACGCGTCGACCGTCGATCTGGCGCTGAACGAGGGCGCTGAGGAAGGCGTGCCGATCGTCGTCTATGGTACGCGCAGCGCCCGCGCCAACGCGCTCAACCTGCAGCGCTCGGCCGAGAACAACACCGAAGTCGTCTCCGCAGACGATTTGGGCAATTTCACCGGCACCACCTTTTCCGACGCGCTGCGCCGCACCGCCGGCGTCTCGTTCCAGCGGGACAGCGTGACCGGCGACGGCACCAACGTGATCGTCCGCGGCCTCGATCCGGACATGAACAACGTCAAGCTCAACGGCCTGCAGCTGCCGGTCGGCAACGGCACCGGCCGCTCGGCGGACCTCAGCAACCTGCTCGCGGATTCGGTCGGCAAGATCACGATCAGCAAGAGCCTGCTCCCCAGCCAGGACAGCGCCGGCACCGGCGGCCTGATCGAGATCGAGACGCTGTCGCCGCTCAACCGGCCGCATCGCTATGCCAGCCTCCAGATCGAAGGCGGGCTGAGCGGCAAGGACTTCAGCAAGGACTTCCTCGTCTCCGGCACCGTCGCCGGGCGCTTCGGCGCGCAGGACAATTTCGGCCTGAGCGCCTCGGTCCAGTATCGCCGCAACTCGGTGCGCAACATCTCCTACAACACGGTGACCAAGTTCGGCGCGCTGCTGCCCAACGCCGCCAACGGCACGCCGACGCTGACCTCGCCCGACGCGGTGGATCCGCACACCAGCTTTCCCTACGTGCCGGGCGACGACGGCGCCTATGTCACCCAGCTCTTCGCGAGCTTCAATCATGTGAAGCAGACCACGCTGGCGGCGACGGTCTCGGCCGAATGGAACATCGGCAACCACACCAACCTGAAGTTCGACTTCCAGCACGCCGAGAGCGACCGCACCTATTATTCGATGACCGACATCTTCGGCGGGCTGAGCAAATATTCGGACATGCCCGGCGGCGACGCCGTCTCCGCGCTGAATCTGAGCCTTGCGCCCGGCAATGCCGCGATCCAGCGCGAGCAGCAGTACAGCTATGATCCGAACGCCAAGACGATCACCGACACCTACAGCTTCTCGGGCAAGAGCACGGCGGGCAAGCTGACCTTCAATTATCTCGCCGGCTATGCCCATGGCAGCGAGAACCACGACCGCAACACCACGCTCGACCTGCGCATGCCGGACAGCGACGCGACCGCTGCGCTGTTCCAGCCCAGTGCCACCGATGCCAAGCTCGGCTATATCGTGACCCCGTTCGGCCGGCGCAGCGGCCGCGATATCCCCATCCCGCTGCTGAGCAGCGCCGGCTGGGCGCTGATCAACGATCCGTCACGCTACACCATCACCGCGGGAACCGGGGGGATCGACACCACCACCGGCAGCAACAATCGCTATACCGGCGATGTCAGCCTGCGCTGGGACATGGACTGGGGCTTCCTGAAATACGTCCAGGTCGGCGCCCGCTACGAGCGCACCGAGTTCGGCAGCGACCTGCTGCGCACCCAGTTCGGCGGCAGCGCGTCGATCAAGGAGCTTGGCCTGCCCTTCTCGCCTACCGACCTGACCCGCGTGGGCGTCACCGGCGCCAACTTCACGGCGATGAGCGAAGGCACGGCGATCGGCTTCTTCAACAACATGCGCGATTATCTCGCCAAATATCCGCAGTTCACCCTTGCGCCCATCGCCCCGGCGATCGGCCAGGACAAGCAGGGCACGCGCGAGGACAATTACGCCGCCTATGTCCAGAGCCGGCTGCAGTTCGGCAAGCTCGAGGTGATTGGCGGCGTGCGCTACAATCGCACCGACCTGCGCGCCACCAACCTGGTGTTCCCGACCTATGTCGGCCCGCTGCTGAACAGTGGCGGCATCATCGGCGCCGACGTTCCGTTTCAGAACGCGTTCAGCAAGCTGGTGACGGAAACGGCCAAGTCCGAGGATTTCCTGCCGCGCGTGCTGTTCAACTTCCGCCAGAGCGACAATCTGATCTTCCGCGGCGGCTATTTCCTGTCGGTCGCACGGCCGCAGATCGGCGAACTCTCGTCGCAGACCCGGATCGCCTTCATCAACCTGCCGATCCCGGGGCCCAACGGCATACAGCCGCGACTGCAGATCGATTCGGGCAATCCCAACCTGAAGCAGGCGACCACGCACAATTTCGACCTGAGCGCCGAATATTATCACAAGATCGGCATCATCAAGCTGGGCGGCTTCTACAAGCGGATCGACAACCTGCTCCAGTCCAACCGGACCGATGGCCCGGCCAACCTGGCCAATGTCACCCTGCCCAATCACCCCTATTTCCAGGGCGCACCCTATTTCGATCCGGCACACCCGGAGAATTACTTCATCACCGGCGGATCGCCGATCAACAGCCCCCACGCCGCCACCATCTGGGGCGTGGAAGGCCGGTTTGAGCGGCAGTTCGAATTCCTCCCCGGCGCGCTGGGCGGCCTCGGCATCATCGCCAACTATACCTACACCAAGAGCAGCCGCTATCAGCGCTACAGCTGGGCCTATGCGACCGCCGGCCAGGACGCCGTCTATGAATTCGGCGGCCTGCCGTTCAACCAGCAGCCCAAGCATTCGGGCACCGTCGCGCTGACCTATCAGAAGTACGGCTTCGACGGCACGCTGGCCTATAGCTTCCAGTCGAAGTCGCTGGACAATTTCTACCCGCGCGGCCTGTCGGTCTACAACCAGGGCGTCCGGACGCTCGACCTGCGCGGCGAATATTACATCGACAAGGGCCGGAAGTACCGACTCTACATCGAGGGTTCGGACCTGCTCAAGGGCACCGAGACTCCCGATGTCCAGCAGCTGATCTACGGCACCTACACCCGCGCCACCTATCTGGGCGGCCGCAAGTTCAAGATCGGCGCCGCCGCGATCTTCTGACGACTGCACGCTCCTGCCGGCTCCTTCGTGCGCGGGGAGCCGGCTCTTTTCTGTTCGAGGATATCCCCATGAAGGCCACAAGGTTGCTCCTTGCCGCGGCGACGCTCGCCATTGCCGCGGCGCTTCCCGCCAGCGCGCAGGAGTTGGTTCCCTATCAGCAGTTCACTTTGCCCAACGGCCTGCGCGTCGTGGTCCATGAGGACCACAAGACGCCCAAGATCGCGGTCGCGGTCTGGTATCACGTCGGCTCGATGAACGAGCCCGCCGGCAAGTCGGGCTTTGCGCACCTGTTCGAGCATCTGATGTTCAACGGCTCCGAGCATCACGACAAGGAATATATGCCGCCGCTCCAAGAGATCGGCGTATCCGGCGTCAACGGCGCCACGTCGCTCGACCAGACCTATTATTACGAGATCGTCCCCACCGGCGGGCTGGAGCGCGTGCTGTGGCTCGAGTCCGACCGCATGGGCTATCTCTCGGGCGCGATCAGCCAGGCCAAGCTCGATGAGCAGCGCAAGGTCGTCCAGAACGAGAAGCGCACCCGCGAGAACACGCCCTATGCGCTGATGGACCAGCGCGAGGCAGCGGCGCTGTTCCCGCTCGGCCATCCCTATCACCATCCGACGATCGGCTCGATGGAGGACCTGAACGCCGCTTCGCTCGACGACGTGAAGGGCTGGTTCGGCCAATATTACGGCGCCAGCAACGCGGTGGTCTCGCTCTCGGGCGACGTGACGCTGGAGCAGGCCAAGACGCTGATGGCCAAGTATTTCGGCAGCGTGCCCGCCGGATCGCCGGTCAGCCGCACGACCGAATGGGTGCCGGCGCTCGAGCGCGACAAGAGCGAGGTGATGCAGGACGACGTGCCGCAGCTCGCCATCGCCTGGAACTGGGCGGTGCCGGGCAATCGCTCGCCCGAAGCCCAGGCGCTGCAGCTCGCCGCCCAGGCGCTTGGCCGCGGCAAGACCTCGCGGCTCCACCAGGTGCTGGTGCAGGAGAAGCAGCTCGCGACCTATGCCTCGGCGCAATATGCCGGCTATGCGGTTGCGGGCGTCTTCTCGGTCGATGTGCGGCTGAAGCCCGGCGTCGATCGCGCCGTGGCCGAGGCGGCGGTGAAGCAGGTGATCGACGAGTTCCTCGCCAAGGGGCCGGCCCCGGCGGAGCTCGCCCGGGTCAAGGCGAGTGGATCGGCCGACAATGCCCGTGCGATGGAATCGATCTACGTAAAGGCGATGGCGCTGGCCAGCGGCGCGATGTTCGCCGACAATCCCGGCCAATATGCGGTGGACGACAGGCGCTTCCAGGCGCTCACCGCGCCCGAGATCCGTATCGTCGCCAGCACCTGGCTGGGCAAGCCCAGCTACAAGCTCACCGTGCTCCCCTTCGGCAGCCACAAGGCGGTGGTGGACGGCGCCGACCGGACCAAGCTGCCGCCGCTCGGCCCGTCGCCCGCGCTCAAGCTGCCCCAGGTGCAGGAGGCCAAGCTTTCCAACGGCATCCGCGTGGTGTTCGCCGAGCGGCCGGGGACGGCGACCGTCGACATGACGATGGTCTTCGATGCCGGCCAGGCTGCGGAAAAGGGCGCGAAGCACGGCGTCGGCGGGTTCACGCTGGGGCTGATGGACGAAGGCACGGTGACGCTGACCGGCCAGCAGTTCGCGGAGCGCCAGGCGATGCTCGGCGCGCGCATCTACAGCTATAGCGATGTCGACACGACAGACTTCATGGCCTCGGCGATGACCAAGTCGCTGCCCGACACCGTGGCGCTCTGGGCCGACTACATCCGCAATCCCGGCTTTCGGCCCGCCGACCTGGAGCGCGACCGCCAGCAGCATCTCTCGGGCCTGTCCCAAGCGCTGGTCAATCCGGACGAGATCGCGCAGCGTACCTTCACCAGCATCGTCTATGGCCCGGACCACGCGTACGGCGTGCCGCTGGCGGGCCGGGCGGAGACGCTCAAGTCGATCACCCGCGAGGATCTGGTGGCGTTCCACGACAGCTGGATCCGCCCGGACAACGCCGTGATCTATGCGGCGGGCGGCACCGATCTAGCCACGCTCACCGCCGCGCTCGAAAAGGGCTTCGGCAGCTGGAAGGCCCCGGCGCGCGCCAAGGGCAGCAAGCATATCGATCCCGTCCCCGCCGTGACCGCTTCGCGCGTCGTGCTGATCGACAAGCCCGGCGCGATCCAGTCGGTGATCCGCGTCGGCGAGATCCTGCCCGACGGCACCGATCCGCGCAATTTCGAGATCGGGGCGATGAACGACGTGCTGGGCGGCGGCTTCACCGCGCGGCTCAACATGAACCTGCGCGAGGGCAAGGGCTGGACCTATGGCGCCAATTCCTATGTCGCCGAGGCACGCGGACCCCAGGCCTTCGGCGTGGCGACCGGCATCCAGACCGACAAGACGGCCGAGGCGCTGAGCGAGATCGACAAGGAGATCCGCGGCATCCGCGGCACCAAGCCGGCGACCCAGGCGGAGCTCGACCTGCTGAGCAAGGGCGAAGTGCTCTCCCTGCCCGGCCGGTTTGAGACCAACAACGCGATGGTCGGCTATCTCCAATATGTGAACCGGCTCGGCCGCCCGTACGAGTGGATCACCACCCTGCCCGCGCAATATGCGGCGCTCCGCACCGACACCATCACCCGCTCCGCCCAGCTGCTCCATCCAGACGCGATGACCTGGGTGGTCGTAGGCGATCTTTCGAAGATCGAGGCGAAGGTCCGCGCGCTCAATCTCGGCACGGTCGAGATCTGGGACGCGGAGGGCCGCAAGCTGCGCTAGGCGCTCGGTACGCCGGGACGGTGGAGCGGTCCCCCGCTCCACCGTCCCGGGTGACGAATAGCTCTCGAAATCAACGCGGCGCGGGGGAAAGTGGGATCCCAAACCCCGCGCCGCGTCGCGGCTCCTAGAAGCCGATCTTCACCCGCACCGAGGCGCGGCCCTCGCGGGTCTTGTCGCCGGCCGCCGCTTCGAGCGCGATGCCGAGGCGGACATTGTCGCTGGCATGCGCGTCGATGCCGACACCCAGCGTGCCGAGCACCGGCGCCATCCGCGCGCCCTCGACCAGGAACGAGCCGGTCCCGGTCGGTGCGCCGGCGAAGCGCATGTTGCCCAGGCTATCGAGGTCGCCCGTATTGTAGCGCACGCCGGCGCTGACCCAGGGCATCGCATAGCCACTGCCGGTCTTCACCTTGGCGGCGAGCCGCAGCTCGCCAGTGGCGGTGAAGACGTCGCGGCTCGCCTTGGCCACGCTCAGCCCCAGCCCGCCCGAGGCGCGCTCGGTGAAGCCGTCGCGGCTGTCATGCGTCTGGCTGGCGCTGGCGACGATCGCAGCGTGCAGCCCGCCGCCCAGCTCGGCGCGGTAGCCGGCCGAGGCGCCGAAGGAATAGCCATCGGCATGCGCGTCGCCGGTCGCCAGGCTGGTGCTGCCGCCGAGCGCAATCGTCCGCTTCGTGTCGAAGTCGGCCGAATACCAGGTGCCCGAGGCGCTGACGAACAGGCTGCCGGCATCATAGCTGGCATAGCCGCCCAGCTGATACTGGTTGCCGGTCACCGTCGAGTTGCGCGCATTCACATCGCCGTCGATCTCGGCGACGCCCCCCGCCACGCCGGCGGTGAAGCCATCCAGCCGCAGCTCGGCGCCCATCGCGACGCCGGCAGTGGTGTTCTCGACACCGACATGGCCAGCGCCGCCGAGCAGCTTCTGATAGCCGCCGTAAGCCTGGCCCCAGATACCGCCGCCATTGCCCGAGCCGCCCGGCGCATCGGCATTGGCGAGGCGGCTGGCGAAGCCGGTGCCCGCCGTCGCGGTCGAACGGACCTGCGAAAGGCTGGTGTCGCCGAAGCCGCCGCCGACCAGCGAATCCCCACCATTGCCGACACGGTCGCGCAGCAGGTCGGCGAACAGGTTGTTCGCGGACATCGTCGCCGTCGAGATGTCGGTCAGCGACTCGCCGCTGAAGCTCTTGTACGCCTCGATCCGCTGGGCTTGGCTGAGCGCCGCCAGCGTGTTGAGCGTGTTCGAGAACTCATCGGTGGCATTGCCGGTGGTGGCACTGGTGAGCGCCCCCGCGACTGCGGAGAGATTGCCCGAGCCCGCCGGCACATCGGTGGCGAAGTCGACATTCTTCTGCACCTGCAGGACGACCGCATTGGCGAGCAGGTCGTAGCGCAGGCGCCAGCGCAGGTTCGGGTTGTTCGCGACATTGGTGAAGGTCGCGCCGTTGCCGAAGGTGCCGGTCAGGCTTCCCGCCTGGACGATCGTGTAGAGCTGGTTGAAGCGATAGTCGCTCGCCGCCTGGCTAAGCGAGTTCACTGCGACCGTGCCGCCCGAGAGCGTCGCCGCACCGGTGACGCGGATGCTGTCCGATGCGAAGTTCATGCTCGTGCCGCCGAAGTCGAAGGCCAGCGTGCCGCCGGTGACGTTGAGGCTGCCCGCGGTGAACGAGCCGATCGGCTGGATCGTGGTGCCGACCAGGCCGGTGGCGAGGCCGCCCGGCGAGAGCGTGCCCGAAGCCAGCGCGAGGTTGCCCGCGAAGCTCGCCTGACCGATCAGCGTGCCGCCCTGGACACGCATGCCACCGGCGCTGGTGCCGGCATAGGCAAGCGTGCCTGCGGTCAGGTCGATCCGCCCGGTCATCGCCAGGTTGCCCGCCAGGTTCAGGCGGCCGGTGCCCTGCTTCTCGAATACGCCCGAACCCGTGATGCCGCCCGAGAAGCTCGAGTCCGCATTGCCGGAAAGGACCAGCTTGCCGCTGCCCAGCGCGATGGTGCCGCCGCCGCCCGGACCGTTCGACAGGCTGCCGATCGTCTCGGTATAGCCCGCCAGGTCGAAGACGGCGTTGGTGTTGATCGCGACGGCCGCGTTGTTGGCGAGGCGCTCGCTTGCACCCAGGCGCAGCGTGCCGGCCTGGACGATAGCGGTGCCGGCTGCCGAAGTCCCGTTCAGCGTCGAGACGCCGCCGACGCTGAAGAGGGTGCCTGCTGCCAGGTTCGCATTCACCGTCGCGCCGCTCAGCTGATACTGGCTAGCCGTCAGCGTGCCGGTGCCGGCCAGCGTGCCGCCGATGCCCGCCAGCGCCACGGTCTCGTTGAACGCACCGAGATCGAAGGTCGCACCGGAGCCGATGTCGAGCACCGCCGTGTCCGCGATACGGTTGGCCGCACCGAGGCGCAGCGTGCCGGCCTGGACCGAGACGTCGCCTGCTGCGGTGCCGTTGAGGGTGGAGGTGCCGCCAAGGTTGAAGACCCTGCCCGCTCCCAGGTTCGCGTTCACCGTCGCGCCGGTGAGCTGGTACTGGCTGGCCGTCAGCGTACCCGTGCCATTCAGCGTGCCGAGCAGCGCAAGCGCGCCGACCGTGTCGTTGAAGGCGCCGATGTCCAGCGTCGCGCCCGAAGCGACCGCCACCACGGCGGTGTCGGCAAGGCGGTTCGAAGCGCCGAGCGCCAGCGTGCCGGCCTGGACCGAGACATCGCCGGCAGCGGTGCCGTTCAGGGTCGAGGTGCCGCCGAGATTGTAGAGGGTCCCCGCACCGAGATTGGCGTTCACCGTTGCACCGGTCAGCTGGTATTCGCCGGCGATGAGCGTGCCGGTACCGGCCAGGGTGCCATTCAGGCCGGCAAGCGCGACCGTCTCGCCGTTCGCGCCGAGATCGAGCGTGGCGCCCGTGGCGACGGCCAGCGTGGCGGTGTCCGCCAGGTGCTCGGCCGCAGCCAGCCTGAGCGTGCCGCCGCTGACCAGGACATTGCCCGCCGCGGTGCCGTTGAGCGTCGAGACGCCCGCCAGATTCTCCAGCGTGCCCGTGCCGAGATTGGCGTTCACCACCGCGCCGGTGAGCTGGTACTGGCCTGCCGTCAGCGTGCCGGAACCGTTCAGCGTGCCGAGCAGCGCGAGCGCGCCAATCGTGTCGCTGAACCCGCCGATATCCAGCGTGGCGCCCGAGGCGACCGCCACCGTGGCATTGTCGGCAAGACGGTTCGCCGCGCCGAGCACCAGCGTGCCGCCCTGGACCGAGACGTCGCCCGCGGCGGTGCCGTTCAGCGTCGAGGTACCGGCGAGGTTGTACACAATGCCCGCGCCCAGGTTGGCGTTCACCGTCGCGGCACCGAGCTGATACTCGCCGGCGGTCAGCGTGCCGCTGCCGGCCAGCGTGCCGCCGATCGCCGCGATGCCAACGGTGTCGTTGAACGCACCGATATCGAGGGTCGCGCCACCGTCGATCAGCACCGTGGCGGTGTCGGCAAGGCGGTTCGCCGCGCCGAGCACCAGCGTGCCCGCCCCCACTTCGACATTGCCCGAAGCGGTGCCGTTCAGCACCGAGGTGCCGCCGATATTCATCACCGAACCGCCCAGGTTCGCGCTGATCGTCGCACCGTTCAGCTGGAGCAGGTTCGCGGTGAGCGTGCCCGTGCCGTTGACCGTGCCGAAGACCACGCCGGTGCCGATCGTGTCGCTGTACGCGCCCAGATCGAGTGCCGCCCCGGCGAGGATGCCGAGCTGGGCGTTGTCCGCCAGCCGGTTCGAGGCGCCGAGCGCGAGCGTGCCGCCGCGGATCGAGACCGTGGAGAAGGCCGCGGTGCCGTTCAGCGTCGAGGTGCCGGCATCCTGGAACAGCGCGTCGCCGGCCAGATTGGCATTGGCGATGCCGCCGGTCAGGAAGGCGTAGCCCGTCGTGGTGAGCGTGCCGGTGCCGTTCAGCGTGCCGGCGATCGTCACCTCGGCGACGGTGTCGTTGCCGGCGCCGAGATCGACGGTGCCGCCGGCCTGGATCGACAGCGACGATGCGTCGGCCAGCAGGTTCGACCCCGCAAGGGTCAGCGTGCCGCCGACCTGGGTGACGCCGGTATAGGCCTGGGCGCCGGTGAGCGTCAGGCTGGTACCGCCGAAGATGGCGAGGCTGCCGGTGCCCGAGATCGTGCCGTCGAAGCTGCTGCTGGTGCCGCCGCCGAGCATCAGCGCGTTCGCGCCGAGCTGGATGGCGCCGCTGCCGGCGATGTTGCCGACCTGCTCGCTGGCGAGCAGCTGGAGCGTGCCCGGTGCCGCGATGGTGACCAGCGCGCCGTTGCCGATCGCGGAGCCGCCCGAGGCCGCAAGCGTGCCCGAATTGATCTGCCAGGCGCCGTTCGAACCGTCGCTGCCGGTGAGCGTCCACACGCCCGTGCCGTTCATCGCGCGGGTCTCGAAGTTGAGCGTCGTGCCGATGTCGAGGCTGGCATTGCCGGTGCCGGTCAACACCAGCGCGTCGCTACCGCCATTGCCGTTGAACATCGAGCCCGCGCCGATCGTGGCGCCGCTGTCCAGCGTCAGCGTGTCGTCGCCGGCACCGAGGCCGATGATGCCGGTATAGTTGCCGGCAACCGTCACGCTGGCGGCGTCACTGCCGACCACCTGGATCGCGCCATTGGTCGTCGAACCCGCCTGCAGGTCGATCGTCGCGCCGCCGAAGCTGAGGATCGCGCCCTTTGCGCCGCCGATCATGCCGCCGGCCTGGTTGGTGAAGACGAGCGTGCCGGTCGAGTTGACGCCCCAGCCGTCGGTCGTGCTGGAGCCGCCCTCGATGCTGCCCGAGTTCAGGATCGTGCCGCCCGAGAGCAGGCCGATCGCGAAGTCGGTGCCCGTGCTGCGGATGGTACCGGCATTGGTGATCTGGGCGCCGTCATGGGCGACCACCGCCAGATCGCCCTGGATCGTCGACCCGGCGCCATTGGTAAGCGCCAGCCCGCCGCTCGCATAGACGGCATAGCTGCCGCCGTTGATCAGGCCCCCGGCCTGGTTGGCAACAGTCATCGTCGCAGTGCCGGCATTGTAGACCGTGCCGTTGATCGTGGCGTTGTTGGTCACGCTGGTCGCCGCTGCGCCGGTGCCGCGCACCTCGCCGGTGACGGTGCCGTCATTGGTGAACGAACCGCCATTGGTCAGGGTGATGCTGGTGCCGCCCGTCGCGGCGAGCGTGCCGCTGTTGATGACGGCCGAGCCGTCCAGCACCTTGATGCCGCCCGCCACCGTGCTGGCGCCGCCGAAGGTGAGCGCTTCGCCTGCAGCGAGGCCCGAGACCGTGACCAGGCCGCCGCCGGTGATGTTCTGCCCGACGGTACCCGAGCCCGGCTGCACATAGGCGAGCGTGCCCTGCGCGGTGATGGCGCTGCCCGAGATGGTCTCGCTCGTGCCCTGGAGCGTCGCGCTGGCATTGACGATCGTCGTGCCGCTCCAGCTGTTCGCGGCATTGGCGAGGATGATCGTCCCTTGCCCGCCGATCACCAGCTGCTGGTCCGGATCGACGCCCGCGCCGGTGCCGGTGGTGATCGCGCCGGTGAGCGTGGCGATCACGCCGGCGGTGGTATTGAGGGTCGAAGGATTCGCCGAGGACGGGGTGACGACTTCGAGCGAGATGTTGTTGGCATAGGTGCCGGTCGCGCCGAACGTCGCGGTCGGGTCGATCATGTGGATCGTGCCCGAGCCGAAGGCGCCCGCGGTGTTCGCGCGGATCGAGCCGCCATTGACATAGATGTCGCCGGTCAGGTCGCCCGTGTCCTGGAAGGTGATCGTGCCCGCCGGGTTGCCGTTATAGCCGGCATAGATCGCCTGGCCGGTATTCGTGCCAGTGCCGGTGAGGGTGACGTCGCCCGAGGTGAGGCCGAAGCCCTCGAAGTTCGAGAAATTGGCGAGGCTGACATCGTAGCTCGTGCCGGCGCCGAAATCGGCAAACAGCATGTCGCGGCCGGCACCGCCATCGACCATGCCGGTGATATTGCCGCCGATATAGACGAACGTGTCGTCGCCATCGCCCAGGTTGACGTTGGTGATCGTGCCCGAGCGGAGGGTGACATTGTCGACGCCCGCGCCCGAGGTCGCGTCATAGTCGCCATAGACGACGCCCGACAGGTCGATGTTGCGGGTGCCGTTGCCGGTCGAGACGATGCTGCCGTACATGTACGAGCCGTACTCGTTGGTCATGTTGACCGTGCCGTCGCCCGAGAGCAGCGCCGCGGCGGTGCCGCCGACGAGCGCGCCGCCATTGCGATTGGTGATCGTCGAGGTCACGCCGCCGGCGGTGTCGATCGAGATGCCGTAGCCGCTATTGCCCTGAAGCGTGCCCGAGTTCTCGATCGTCGCCGCGCCGCCCGAGATGGTCACGCCATTGGCGCCGCCGACGATGATGCCGGTGGTGTTGCCGTTGACATAGCCACCGACGTTGGTGACCGAGCCGCCCGCGGTGAAGCGGACGCCGTCGCCGGTGCTGAGGTTGGCATTGGTCTGCCAATATGCGGTGGCGTTGTCGCCGGCGGTGCCCGCGACGATGACGCCCGTGTTGGTCAGCGTCTGATAGTCGTCGCTGCCCACCACGCCATTGGTCTGGCCGGCGATGACACCGGCATTGGTGAGGGTGGTGCCATAGGCCTGCAGCGTGACGCCGTTGCCCGCCGCGATGATCCGGCCGCCGGCCTGGTTGTCGACGGTGCCGCCATTGGTGATCACGCCGTCAAAGCCGCCGGTCGACTTGATGAGGCCGGCATTGGTCACGCTGCCGCCGGCGTACGCGGCGACGCCATAGTCGTCGTGTGCGATCAGCTGGCCGCCGGCGCTGACGGTCAGGCTTGCGCTGGCGTTGACGAGCGTCACCCCCGTGCCGGTCATCTCGAGTTTCGCGGTGCCGCCGAGCGCCAGGTTGCTGCCGGTCACGGTCCAGCCGCCATCAGTCGGCGTCTGGGTGCCGGTCAGCGTCAGCGTGTCGCCACCGTTCAGGCTGTGCTGTTCGAAGCCCGTGATGGTGGAGAGGTCGAGCGTCGTCGGGGCGGAGATGCTCGCGGCGAACCGGTCGTTGCCGCCCTCGCCATTGATGCTGGTGAAGCTGCCGCCATACCAGTTGAGCGTATCGTCGCCGCCGCCGAGCGCGATCGCGCCGTTGGTTGTCGAGCCGGCGTAGAGGTTGACCGTGTCGGCGTTGGTGCCGGTCAGGTAGATCGCATAGGCGCCGCCGGTGATCGTGCCGGAATTGCCGATGTTCGCCGCAGTGGTGCCTCCCGAGGCGACGCCGTAATTGCCGCCGACGATCGTCGCGCCGCTGCCGTTGTTGAGATAGCCGCCGTTGAAGACGACGCCGTTGCCGGTGCCGTTCACCGTGAAGGTGCCGGTGGTGCCGCCCGAGAGTGTGCCCGAGCCGATGAAGCCGCTATTGTTGATATTCGCGGTGGTGGCGACTTGGATGCCCCAGCCCTGGCCGACGATCGTGCCGTCCGCCTGGTTGGTGACGATGGCGCTGCCGCTCGAGAAGTAGATGCCGCGGCTGCCGCTGTCGAGGCCGACGATGGCGCCGCCATTGTCGATGCCTACGCCGGAGGCAGCGCCGACCAGGACGCCGCCGGTGCCGCCGCTGACCAGGCCGTTGGTCTGGTTGTTGAAGCTGCCGGTCGAGGTGCTGGTGAAGCGTACGCCATAGCCCTGGGTGGCGTTGCTGCCGCCGGTGAGGGTGCCGGAGTTGTAGAGCTGGCTGCTGGTGCCCGCGACGTTCACGCCGGCATTGGTGCTCGCGATGATCGTGCCGCCGCTGTTGTTGAAGGTCAGCGTGCCAGTCGCGCTGACGCCGGTCGCGCCGGTGATCGTCCCGGTATACTGGTTGATGACCGTGCCCGAGGTGAGCGACACGCCGATGCCGGTGCTTGCGGTGTAGGTGTTGGCCAGGGAGTCATAGGTCGCCGCGGCGATCAGGCCGCTGTTGTTCACCGTGCCGCCTGCGGCCAGCTTCACGCCCACGCCGCCGCCGAAGATACGGCCACCGGCATTGTTGGTGACGGTGCCGGCGCCTTCGATGCCGTTGACGCTGTAGCCGGAGATCGTGCCCGTGTTGGTCACCGAGCCGCCGCTGGCGAGATAGACGCCGTCCCAGCTGCCGGTGATCAGGCCGGTGGCATTGTTGGTCACCGTGCCGAGGCCGCTGCCGATGTAGACGCCGTTGGCGCGTGCGGTCGAGGTCGAGCCGAGCGACGCGCCGAGGATCTGGCCGGAATTGTTGACGGTGGTCGCCGCGAACGAGCTGATCGCGTTGGTGTCGGTGCCGCTGCCGTTCAGGAACGAACCCTGGATCACGCCGCCGGCCTGGTTGGTGATCGTGCCGCCCATGGCCTGGATGCCGGTACCGCCGCCGGCGGTGAGCGTGCCGGTGGTGCCGCCCGAGAGCGTGCCGGTGGCGATCGTGCCGCGGTTGGTGATCGCGACCGAGCCGCCGGTCGCGATGCCGTTGGAGCGGCCGACGATCAGGCCGGCATTGTCCAGGCCGAGCGTGCCCACGCCGCCCATGCCGATGCCGTTGCCGCCGCCGGCATTGCCCTGGCCGACGATGCGGCCGGTGGCATAGTTGTTGATCGAGAGGTTGCCCGAGCCGCCCTGGTTCTCGATCGCGTTGTAGAGATTGCCGGCGATCAGGCCGTAGTTGTTCACGTTCAACGCGCCGGTGGCGACGACGCCGCCCGAGGCGACATGGTTGATGCCGGCATTCTGGCCGCTGATCGTCGCGGTCGAGTTGCTCGCCGAGCCGTTGTTGATCGTGCTGGTGCCGGTGGTGGCGACCACCGCGATCGCGGCGCCATAGCCATTGTCGCCGCCGGTGCCGATGTTGGTGATGGCGCCGAAATTGTCGACGCCGTCATTGGTGCCGCCGAGGCGCACGCCGACATACTGGCCGCCCGCGACCGAGCCGGAGAGGCCGACGCGCAGGACGTTGCCTACGCCCGCCAGCGTCACGGCGGAGACAGCCGCGCCGCTGCGCGCGCCGGTCAGCGTGACCTGGCCGCCGGTGGCCGAATCCACGGTGAGGTTGCCGGTGGTGGTGATCGCGCCGCTCAGCGAGACCGTGCCGAGCGCCTGGACGTTGCCCGCGCCGCTGATCGCGCTGGTGAAGTCGTAATTGTCGGTGCGGTTGAACACCAGGGTGCCGCCCGCATCGACGGTGATCGCGCCGGCGATGCGCCCGCTGGCGGCGCCATCGCCGACCTGGAGGGTGCCGCCGGCGACCGTGGTGCCGCCGGTATAGGTGTTGAACCCGGTCAGCGTGACCTGGCCGCTCTCCACGCGCAGCGCGCCGCTGCCCGAGATCACCTTGCCGCTCGAGCTGGCACCCGACTGGGCATAGGTGAGCGTGCCGTTGTTGGTGATGCTGCTGCCCGAGATCGCGCTGGTCGAGCCGCGCACGGTAACGCCCGAGTTGATCGTCGTGATGCCGGTCCAGCTGTTGCCGGTGCCGGTCAGGTTGAACAGGCTGCCGCCGATGCCGGCGAAGGTAACCGCCTGCGACGCGCCGATCGCCTGGCCGGCGGCGTTGGTGCCGCTGCCCGAGGTGATGCTGCCGCTCAGGATGGCGTTGCCGCCGAACAGGTTCTCGAACACCGCCGGCTGGCCGTTCAGCACCGCCGGAACGTCGAGCACGAAGTTGTTCGCATAGGCGCCCGATGCGCCGAACTGGACGTTCGACGAGAGCAGGTGGACGACCGCGCTGCCGAACGCGCCGGCGCCGTTGGCGAGCACGATGCCACCATTCGCGTTGATCGTGCCGATGCCGCTGGTGCCCTGGAACAGCAGGGTGCCGCCATTGGAATTGACGGTGATGCCCGGCACCGCTGCCGCACCGGAGAGCACCCAGGTGCCGCTGTCGAGCTTGGTGATCGTCTCGGCGCCGGTCGAGGTGGCGAGCGAGAAGATGCCCTGCGACGCGCCGGTGCCGGTGCCGCGCAGCTGCAGCGTGTCGCTGCCGCCGCCCAGGTCGATCGCGCCATAGGTCGCCGCCGCCAGCGCGCCGCTGTTCTGCAGCGTCACGGTGCCGGCCGAGCCGGTCACGGCGTTGGTATAGCCCTGCGTGACCGCGCTCGCGTTGGTCTGGCCGGTGTAGATCGCCAGCGTGTCGTTGCCGCTGCCGCCGGTGATCCGGCCGCTGGCCGAGCCGGCGAACAGATTGATCGTGCCGCCGGTGCTGCCGGTCAGCACGGTGCCGCCGGTCCCGCTGCCCGCCTGGCCGTAATTGTTGAAGGTCGTGCCGCCGTTCAGGAACACCGCATAGCCGTTCGTCGCGTCGCTGCCGCCGCCGAGCGAGGCGCCCACCGCATTGGTGACGGTGCCGCCGCCGGTGGCGCTGATCGCGAAGTTCGTCCCTTCGCTGATGGTGCCGGCATTGAGGATGCTCGCGACACCGCCGACATCGACGGCATTGAGGGCCAGCGTGCCGGTGCCGACGCCGTTGACCATGCCGATGTTGACGAGGGTCAGCGCGCCGGTGGCAGCGATGCCGCCCGATGCGCCCCGGATCGAGCCCGTATTGGTGATGTTGGCGGTACCGGTGCGGATTGCCGTGGTGGTGCCGCCCTGGACATAGTTGTTCGAGCCGTCGAGCGTGCCGGTGCCGATCGTGCCCGAGTTGCTGAGGCTGAGCAGGCCGCTGCCGGCATTATAGATGCCGGCGGTGCCCGCGCCGACGATCTGGCCGGCATTGGTGACCTGCACCGCGCCGTTGTTGATCAGCAGGCCCGCGCCTTCGCCGGTCGCGCCATAGATGCGGCCGGTGCTGTTGTTCTCCACGACGCTGGTGCCGGTGATTTCGACGCCCGCGAAGCGGTCGCCCTGGATCAGACCGTCATTGACGACATAGGCGCCGTTGTTGGCGCGCGCGCCGTCCCAGCGACCGATGAGGGTCGCGCCGGTGTGGTTGCTGAGGCTGAGCTGGTTGCTGCTGGCGAGGACGCCGTTGCCCTGCGTCGTGATCGAGCCGCCGGCGGCATAGGTGATCGTGCCGTAGTTATCGACCGTGCCGCTGCCGATCGCGATGGCCGAGGACGCGCCGGTGCCCGAGGTGATCGTGCCGCTGTTCTGGATGTTGTTGCCGTTGCCGCTCGAATAGATGACGTCGCCCGTCGCGCTCAGCTGCGCGCCCGACTGGACGAACATCAGGTCCGGCGTGGTCAGCGTGACGCCGACGCCGGCGATGTTGGTCAGCGCGCCGTTGAGGATGAAGGTCGTCGCGTTGCCGCCCGCCACGGTCCAGCCCGCGCCGCCGTTGCGGCTGCCGGTCAGGGTCAGGTTGCCGCTGAGCAGGCTGTAGGCGTCGAAATTGGTGAGGTTGGCGAAGTCGGTGGTGAGATTGAGCGTCTTGTTGGTCGACGAGCCGACATCCACCGCGAAGATGTCGGTGCCCGCGCCGCCGTCGATCGTGCCGCTGAAGGCGCCGCCGGCCCAGGTGAAGGTGTCGTTGCCCGAGCCGAAATCCGCGCTCTGCATCGATCCGTTCGCGCCGAGCCGGAAGTTCTGGGCGCCGGTGGAGCCGCTGCCGTCATAGTCGCCGACAAGCGTGCCGGCGAGGTTGACGGTGGTCGCGCCGGTGCCGAGGACGCTGATCAGGCCGGTCGTATAGGAGGGGGCGTTGAGGTTGAGCGTCGAGGCGGTGGTCGCATCGATCCTGATCGCGCCGGCGCCGCCGCCGGTGATCTGGCCGTCGCTGTTGATCGTCTGGCCCGGCGAGAAGGCGCTGCTGTCGAAGCGGATCGCCCAGCCATTGGCGGCCGAGCCGCCGGTGATGATGCCGCTGCTGTTGTTGGTGATCGTGCCGCCGCGGCCCGAGATGATCGCCGAATTGTTCGTCGCGGTGATGATGCCCGAGTTGGTGATGTTGGTCGTCGCCGCGCCCCAGACGACGACGCTGCCGGCGGTCATCGTCCCGTTGTTGGTCACGGTGACCGTCGAGGGACCCTGCGAATTGCGCACACCGGTGCCGCCGGCGGCGGTCGCGCTGATCGTGCCGTTGTTGACGATGGTGACGTCATGGCCGGCGCCGATCGCGCTGCTGCCCTGGCTCGATACCGTGACGCCGGATGCAACGTTCACGACCAGGTCGGTGTTGATCCAGCCCGATCCGATCGCGTAGCTGCCATTGCCCGCCAGGATATCCGCATTGGCGTAGACGGTGTTGATCCCACCGATCGCGCCGGCGGTGTTGAACAGGACGCCCGCGCTCGGGCGGGTCGAATTGCCAATCGCGGCGCCAACCGTCACCGTGTTCGTTTGCCCGGACTGCGCCGACTTCATCTGGATGCCGACGCTGCCGCCGTTGATCGTGCCGCCGGTCGTGGTCGTGACGCTGTTGGCCGTGTTGCTCGACGTGACGTTGATGCCGATGCCGGTGCCGCTGGTGGTGATCGCGGAGCCCGACGAGACGGTAACGCCGGCACTGGCGTTGCTGGCCGAAGCGGCGATGCCGGTGCCGTTGGCAAGCGTGCTGATCGTGCCGCCCGTGGTGGTGACATTCGCGCCCGTGGCGGACAGGGCGTTGATGCCGGTGGCGAAGCCCGAAATCGTCGGCGCCTTGAGCGACAGGTTCACCGTCGAGGTGGTGGAGGTCGCATAGATGCCGGTGTCGCCGCTGATGCCGGTGACGTTGCGCAGGCTGCTGACCGTGCCGAAATCGACGACGTTGATGAAGCCGGTGGCGACCAGATAGGCGCCGAAGGTCGCGTTCAGGTCGGTGGTCGAGCTGGTGTCGGTCTGGCCGATCGCCCAGGTCAGGTTGCCGCCGCCAGCCTGCATGAACAGCGCCGCGCCGTTCTGGTCGCTGCGCAGCGAGTTGGCGCCTGCGGTGTAAAGGACCGCGCTCTGACCGCCGGCGGCGTTCTGCCGGTAGGCGCTGCCATTGGGGTTGCCGGTGGTGTTGTTGATCGTGACGCCGGTCATGGTGACGCCGGAGCTCTGGGTGTTGTCCACCATCACGCCGCCATTGGTCGCGGTATCGTCGGTATAGGTGCCCGAGCCCGAGATCGTGCCGCCGCCCGCGGGGCTGGTCGACTGGGCCAGCGCCGGCGTTGCCAGCGTGATGCCGATCAGCGCGGTCGATCCGAGCAGTGCCTTGCGCAGTAGCGCCTCACGACCCACGCGCACCGAACCACGCGACGTACCCACGCCGTTACCACGACCAACCATCTGGAAACCCCCGAAGAATGTAAGCGCCCAGGTGCAAGGAACACGCAACGCCGTGGGCGATAGGGGAAATCCCTTAGAGCATGTTCGCCGGATAGCCGTTGAACCGATGTTCCACCGATTTGGATGGATGTCGCAAAGGAAGACGCCCTCCCGTTACGGGACAGCAGCACATCTTAATCTAGGTTAGTCCGGTCGCCGCAGCTCGGCCAGGTCGATGCCCAGCCGGGCGATCTTGTCGTACAGCGTCTTGCGGGGCACGCCGAGCTCGTCCAGCGCCCGCGCCACACGCCCGCCATGCCGCCGCAGCGCGTCCCGGATCAGATTCTCCTCGAACCTGGCAAGGCGCGTCGGCAGGTCCTGCCCCGCCCCGGCCTGGGCTTCGACGCTGCGGCCGGACGCGACCTCGAAGGCAAAGTTGCGCAGCTCGCGGGCATTGCCCGGCCAGGGATGGCCGGCGAGATGGGCGTGCGTTCCCGCATCGAGCGCGACCTCGCCGACGCCAAGCTGCTGCTTCGCCTCCTCGATGAACGCGGCGAACAGCAGGAACACGTCGCCGCCGCATTCGCGCAGCGCCGGCACGCGCAGCCGCATCGTCGCCAGCCGGTAATAGAGGTCGGCCCGGAACCGCCCCTCGGCGACCGCCCTGCCGACATCCTCCTTGGCCGTGGCGATCACCCTGAGGTCGACCGCCTCGGGACGCTCCGCCCCGATCGGCTGCACTTCGCGCTCCTCCAGCACGCGAAGCAGCCGCGCCTGCATCGCCAGCGGCATCGAATCGATCTCGTCGAGCAGCAGCGTGCCTCCGCTCGACGAGGCGATGCGCCCGACGCGCGACAGCCTGGTGTGCGGCACGCTGTCGGCGGCGTGGCCGAACAGCTCGATCTCGGCGATCCCCTCGGGCAGCGCCGCGCAGTTGACCGCGACGAAGGGCTTGCCGCGCCGCCTGCTGCTCCGGTGGAGCATCCGCGCGACCAGCTCCTTGCCCGTGCCGGTCTCGCCTTCGAGCAGGATGTCGACATCGGTCTCGCCGAGCTGGCCGATCATCGCCCGCAGCCGCACGATCGCCGGGCTCTCGCCGATCAGCGGGCTTTCCTCCTGCGCCACCGCGGCGGCCGCAGCCCGGAGGCGGCGGTTCTCCATGACCAGCGCGCGCCGGTCGAGCGCCCGCCGCACCGCGATGAGCAGCCGCTCGGCCGCGAAGGGCTTGGGGATGAAGTCGAACGCGCCGTCGTGCAGCGCGGAGACCGCCATCGGCACATCGCCGTGCCCGGTGACGAGCAGCACGGGGATATCGGCATCGATCGCCCGGATCCGGCCGAGCAGCTCGAGCCCGTCCATGCCCGGCATGCGGATGTCGGATACGACCACGCCGGGAAAGTCCGGCGCCAGCCGCGCCAGCGCCGGCGCGGCACGGTCGAACGGCAGCACGTTCAGCCCCGCCAGCTCGAGCGTCTGAACCGTGGCGAGGCGCAGCTGCTCGTCATCCTCGACGAACATCACGCTGGCGTTGTCGGGGGCGAACATCATGCGGCCTTCAACGAGAGGTGGAAGGCCGCGCCGCCGCCCGGTGCCGGCACATGGGCGATGTCGCCGCCGAACTCGCGGGCGATGTCGCGGGCGATGGCGAGCCCCAGCCCGAGCCCGCCTTCCTTGGCCGAGGTGAAGGGCGTGAATAGCGTGTCGGCGATCTCCGCCGGCACGCCCGGTCCATTGTCGATCACCGAGAGGCGCACCGTGTCGCCCTGGCGCACGCCCTCGACGACGATCCGCCCCTCCTTCGTCCCCTGCACCGCGTCGAGCGCGTTCTGGAGCAGGTTGATCAGGATCTGCTCGAGCCGGATCCGGTCACCCCGGACGACGACCTGGCGCAGCGCCCGGGCCATTTTGAGCGTCACCACGCCGCGCGCGCGCTCGCCGAGCAGCAACAGCGCGCCGTCGAGCACCGAGCCGAGCTCGGCGCTGCCCTTGCCCGGCGTCTTGCGCCGGGCGAAGGCGCGCAGTTCCGAGGTGATCGTCCCGATCCGCTCGGTCAGCGAGACGATCTGCTTCAGGTTCGCGCCGGCCTTGTCGGGTGCGGCGCGGTCGAGGAAGGTCGCGGCATTCTCGGCAAAGGTGCGGATCGCCGCGACCGGCTGGTTGATCTCGTGCGCCACGCCCGCAGTGATCTGGCCGAGCGAGCCGAGCCGGCTGGCCTGGGCCAGTTCCTCACGCGCGGCGCGATAGCGGCGATCGGCCTCGATCCGCTCCTCGGACTCGACGATCAGCCGGGCATTGGCGTCGCGCAGCTCGGCGGTGCGGCGCTCGACCTCGGCTTCCAGCCGCGCCTGGTGATGGCGCTGGAGGCGGCGCTTCTCCGCCGAGCGCAGCGCCAGGCCGAGCAGCATGCCGGCGGCGAGCAGGATCGCGATCGCGATCAGCAGCGCCTGGGTGCGCGCGGCGGCGAGCGGCGGTTCGAGCGGTGCGAGATGGACGAGATGCGCGCCGGACAGCGGCGCGGGCTCCGAGACGGCGCGATAGCGCTGCGCCTTGCCGCGGGCATCGACCTTCGCATCGGTGCCGTCGATCGACACCGGAGCGCGCCGGGGCGGCCGCGCGCCGAACTGCAGCGTGCGGCGGGCATCGGCCAGCGTGGCGGCATCGAGCGCGCGGGTCGTCTGGAAGCGCCAGGCCGGCACCGACGTGACCAGGATGACGCCATGCGCGTCGGTGACCACGGTGATCCCCGGCACCCGCGCCCAGGCGGCCTCGACATCGTCGAACTCGACCTTGACCACGACGACGCCGAGCGCCTGGCCGTCACGGTCGACGCGGCGCGCCAGATAAAGGCCCGGCCGGCCGCTGATCGTGCCGAGCGCGAACAGCTCCGAGCCGCCGCGCTCCATCGCGTCGCGGAAATAGGGGCGGAAGCCGTAGAGCTGGCCGACAAAGCTGGTCGGCTGGCGCCAGTTGCTCGCGGCGACGGTCCGCCCGCCGCGGTTGATGACATAGATCGCGGCGGCGTCGGTGCGGGCGGCGAGCAGCTCGAGCGTGGCGTTGAGGCGACGCTCGGCGACCGGATCGCCGCCGCGCAGCGCTGGCGCGATCTCTGGATTCTCGCTCAGCACGAGCGGCAACAGGCGGAACTTCTGCAGCTCGCTGTTGAGCAGGCCGACATGCGCGCGGGCGGTCTGCTGCGCCACCGCGTCGGCCGAGGCGCGCGCCTGGCCGGTCGCCCAGCGGCTGCCCGTCCAGGCGAGCAGCGCTATCGTGGCGATCATCGTGCACGCGAGCAGCAGGCGCCGGCGGCCGAGAAGGGCGCGAATCCTCATTTGTGCGGTTTTTCGCACATTTCGGAAAAAACCGCGCGGAATTTCACACGGTTTTGCGCGGCCGCTCCGACGCCGTTTCCGAATGAAAGCATGAATATCAAATACTTATCCAACAGCAAGCGAAGCACTGGAGGGCCTCGACGAGAGGGATATGGTGCACGACCAAGGCCCCAGCACAAGAGGTCGCCGCGCCAACCGGGCGCGACAGAGGAGAGTATGATCATCCAGTCGATTCCCGACGGGCAGCCCATCGCTGCGCGCAAGCCCTTTTACCGGCACCTTTATTTCCAGGTGCTGGTGGCGATCGCGCTCGGCGTGACGATCGGCCATTTCTGGCCGGCGACGGGCGAGGCGTTCAAGCCACTCGGCGAAGGCTTCATCAAGCTGGTGAAGATGGTGATCGCACCGGTGATCTTCCTCACCGTGGTCAGCGGCATCGCCGGCATGCGCGAGCTCGGCTCGGTCGGCCGCGTCGCCGCCAAGGCGTTCGGCTATTTCCTGTTCTTCTCCACCCTCGCGCTGATCCTCGGCCTGATCGTCGCCAATGTCGTCCAGCCGGGCGCGGGGATGAACATCGATCCGCGCACGCTCGATGCCGGCGCGGTCGCCGGCTATGCCCACCAGGCGCACGAGACCACGGTCACCGGCTTCCTGATGGGGATCATTCCCACCACCCTTGCCTCGGCGCTGACCGAGGGATCGATCCTCCAGACCCTGTTCGTCGCCGTGCTGTTCGGCATCGCGATGGTGCTGGTCGGCAAGCCGGCCGAACCGCTGCTCGACCTGGTCGAGCGGCTCGCGCTGGTCGTGTTCCGCATCGTCGGCATCCTGATGCGCGTGGCCCCGATCGGCGCGTTCGGCGCGATGGCCTTCACCATCGGCAAGTATGGCGCCTCCAGCCTGATCAACCTTGGCACGCTGGTCGCGACCTTCTACGCGACATCGCTGTTCTTCGTGCTGGTGATCCTCGGCATCGTCGCCCGGCTGCACGGCTTCTCGATCCTGCGGCTGATCGCCTATCTCAAGGCCGAGCTGCTGCTGGTGCTCGGCACCTCTTCCTCGGAAGCCGCCCTGCCCAGCCTGATGGCCAAGCTGGAAGGCGCCGGCTGCGAAAAGGGCGTGGTCGGGCTGGTCGTGCCGACCGGCTATTCGTTCAACCTGGACGGCACCAACATCTACATGACGCTGGCGGCCTTGTTCATCGCCCAGGCCTGCGGCGTGCACCTGAGCTGGGAGGAGCAGATCCTGCTCGTCCTCGTCTCGATGCTCAGCTCCAAGGGCGCGGCGGGCGTCACCGGCGCCGGCTTCATCACGCTGGCGGCGACGCTGTCGATCGTGCCGAGCGTGCCGGTGGCGGGCATGACGCTGATCCTCGGCGTCGACCGCTTCATGAGCGAATGCCGCAGCCTCACCAATTTCGTCGGAAACGCAGTGGCGGCGATCGTCGTCGCACGCTGGGAAAACAAGCTCGATCGCGAAGCACTCGATGCGGCGCTCTCGGGTCGCACATTTTCAAAACCAGAAGACCTAGAACAAATGGAGCAGGGAGAGAGGGCATGAACAAGAGCTACAGGCAGATCGCCTTGGCCGCAGGCAGCGCGCTGAGCGTGCTGATGATCGCACAGGCGCACGCGCAGGAGGTTCCCGCCGCCCCGCAGGACGCCCCGGCGGCGCAGGAAGGCAGCGAGAAGACCGACGAGATCGTCGTGGTCGGTACCCAGATCAAGGGCGCGAGCACCACCGCCGCCCTGCCCGTCTCGGTGATCGACGCCAACCAGATCGACGCGACCGGCGCGCTTTCGGGCGACGAGCTGTTCCGATCGATCCCGCAGGCCGGCGACGTGGCCTTCAACGAGGCGAACAACCCGCAGACCAGCAACGCGGCGCGCGGCGACGTCAACTCGATCAACCTGCGCAACCTGGGCGTGGGCAACACACTGGTGCTGCTCAACGGCCGCCGCCTGGTCAACCACCCGACCAGCCAGGCCGGCGACGGCAACGTGCCGGTGCTCGGCTACAACGCCAATTCGCTGCCGGTCGCGGGCATCCAGCGGCTCGAGATCCTGCGCGACGGCGCCGCCGCCATCTATGGCTCGGACGCGGTGGCCGGCGTGGTCAACACGGTGACCAAGGACAATATCAACGGCGGCTCGCTCGACTTCCGCTATGGCGGCGCCGAGGGCACGCATCGCCGCGAGTTCCAGGTGACCGGCACGGTCGGCGACAACTTCGCCGACGGCCGCGGCAATATCTCGCTGTACGTGGACTATACCCACCGCACCGCGCAGCTGGCCGAGGACCAGCCCTATACGGCGACGGACAACCTCATGTCCTATTTCGCCGACGATCCCGCCTTTGCCGGCAACCTGACCGCCGACGGCCGCGCCACCCAGTCGCCCTGGGCGAACCTGGCGGTGGTCAACGGTCCCGGCACGATCCGCCGCAGCCCGGGCAACCAGGCGCTCACCTCCTCGGCCGGCGCCTTCCACACCCAGTCGAGCGCCAATCCGGGCTGCCTTGTCGCGATCAATGCCGATACCTGCCTGGGCAGCGGCACCCGCGCCACCGCCTCGACGCTGCGCAACGAGCGCTTCGACACGCGCCCCGGCACCACGGTGTCGCCGAGCATCGACCGCTACAACAGCTTCGCCAGCGCGCATTACGACATCTCGGACAGCCTGACCGTCTATGGCGAGGCGGGCTTCTATTATGCCGAGACCACCCGCATCCAGCCGCCGACGATCAACCTCAACGCGATCGTCGTCCCGGCCTCCAACTATTGGAATCCGTTCGGCCGCGCGGTCTTCGCCAATGGCCAGGCGAACCCGAACCGTATCCCGGGCCTGACCAACGTGCCCGCCGCCGGCCTGGCCGTGCGCCTGTCGACCTATCGCTTCGTCGATGCCGGCATGCAGACGGTGAACGTCACCAACTGGCAGTCGCGCTTCCTGGGCGGGCTCAAGGGCCAGATCGGCAGCTTCGATTTCGACAGCGCGATCCTCTATTCGGCGGCGCAGGCGACCGACGTCTCCAATGCCATCAACATGACCAAGCTGCAGCAGAACCTCGCGCTGTCGACGCCCGATGCGTACAACCCGTTCAGCGGCGGTTGCGCGGCGACGCCGAGCCTCGGCGACTGCTCGCCCGCCTCGGCCACGACGATCGACTCCTTCCAGTTCGACCTGAAGCGTCGGTCCAAGACCACCCTCGCCCTTGCCGACTTCAAGGTATCCAACAGCCGGCTGCTCGCCCTGCCCGGCGGCAACCTGGGCGTCGCCTTCGGCATCGAGGGCCGCCGCGAGACGCAGCGCGACGATCGCGATCCCAATCTCAACGGCGAGATCGGCTTCGTCGACATGGTGACCGGCGAGACCAACCTCTCCAACGTCGCCGCGGTCAGCCCGACGCCGAGCAGCAAGGGCGCCCGCACCGTCTTCTCGGCCTTTGCCGAGCTCGCCGTGCCGGTGGTCTCGCCCGATATGCACGTGCCGCTGATCCATCGCCTCGACGTCCAGCTGGCCGGCCGCTACGAGCATTACAGCGATTTCGGCTCGGTAGCGAAGCCCAAGGTCGCCGCAGCCTGGGACCTGGTAGACGGATTTCGAATCCGTGGTTCCTGGTCGCAGGGCTTCCGCGCGCCGAACCTCGAGCAGACCAACACCGTCGCCTATTCGCGCCTCGGCTCGAACAACGATTTCTATCGTTGCGCCGTCGACCTGGCGAAGGGCGCGATCGCCAGCATGGCCAATTGCGGCCGGAGCAGCAGCTATTCGATCTTCGTCAGCGGCAATCCGGACCTGAAGCCCGAAACCAGCACCAACTGGTCGGTGGGCACGGTGATCCAGCCCAAGTTCATTCCCGAAAGCGCCGGCCGGCTGACCCTCACCGCCGATTTCTGGTCGATCCAGCAGACCGGCATCGTCGGCCAGTTCGGGCCGCAGAACGCGCTGGTGCTCGACTATCTGCTGCGCATGCAGGGATCGAGCAATCCGAACGTGGTGCGCGCCGCAGCCAATGCCGACGACGTGACCTTCTTCAACGGCAGCGGCCTTGCCCCGGCCGGCGCGGTGACCCGGATCAACGACCAGTTCGTCAACCTGCTGCCGCAGACGGTGCAGGGCATCGACCTGGCGCTGCTCTACAATGTCCGTACCGGCATCGGTAAGTTCGACTTCGCGCTGAACGGCGCGCGGCTGACCAAGTTCTCGCGCGATACGCCGCCGGCGGTGCAGGAGCTGTTCGACGCGCGTTCGGCCGGCGACATCGACGTCGCCACCCCGCTCACCGATGCGAGCAACCTGATCCAGCAGCGCGGCAAGCCCAAGTGGCGCGTCACCGGATCGCTCACCTGGTCGCTCGACGGCTGGCAGGTCGGCGCGTTCAGCAACTATATCAGCTCGGTCTACGACACGAACTTCCTCGATTCGAACGGCAACCCGTACAAGCTCGACGGGCAGACCACCTACAATCTCTACGTCCAGTATCGGTTCAAGGGCGGCATCCTCGACGACACGCGCATCCGCCTCGGCGCGCGCAACATCTTCGACAAGCAGCCCCCGATCACTGCGGACGGCTATCTGGGCTCGCTCTACAGCCCCTATGGCCGCTATCTCTACATGACGATCGGCAAGAGGTTCTGATCCCGATGCGCCTGCTCCTCTCCCTCGTGGCCGCGATCTTCGTCGCGGCCACACCCGCCCTCGCCCAGGACGGGCTCGGCAAGCCCGAAGTCTATGCCGTGTGGCCGGGCAAGGCGCCCGGCTTCGGCAAGCCCTCGGGGCCCGAGAAGGTCGGCAACGAGGGCGGACAGACGGGGTCGTACTCGAACATCTCGGAGCCGCGCTACGAAGTCTATCGCCCCGCCCATCCCAATGGCGCGGCGGCACTGCTGCTCGGCGGCGGCGGCTATTTCCGCATCCAGATCGGCTCGGCCAAGGATGTCGCGGAGAAGCTCGCCGCCGCCGGCATCACCCCGGTGATCCTCTATTACCGTCTGCCCGGCGATGGCTGGAATGCCGATGCGCCCTTCCAGGACGCCCAGCGCACGCTCCGCCTGCTCAAGGCCGGCGCCAAGCGCTGGGGACTCGATCCCGCGCGGATCGGCGTGGTCGGCATGTCGGCCGGCGGCCACCTTGCGGGGATGATGGCCACGCAGGGTGGGCATGATTTCTATCCGGCGATCGACGAGGCGGACAAGCTCAGCGCCGCCCCCGCCTTTGCCGGGATGATCTATCCCGTCGTATCGATGCGCCCGCCGATCGACACGACCCAGACGCGCAAGAAGCTCTCGACCCTGCCCGACTATCGCGACTTCTACTCGGTCGAGGCGCAGGTCGGCCCTGAGACGCCGCCGGTGTTCCTGGCGCACGCCGCCGACGATCCGATCGCCAATGTCGAGCACAGCCTGCGCATGTTCGCCGCGATGCGCGCCGCCGGACGGCCGGTGGAGATGCACGTCTTCGAGAAGGGCGGGCACAGCTGGGGCGCGGGCAAGCCGGGCACGCTGGTGTCGCAATGGCCGGAGTTGTTCCTCAACTGGCTGCGCTCGCACCAGTTGATCCCCGCGGGGAAGTAAGGCGCATCCGATCTCCATCGCATGAAAAAATGGCCGCGCTCCCCAGGACAGGAGCGCGGCCAAGAGCCTGAGCCGGGGGGGAGGGGATACTCCTTGCTCGGGTCGCGACGAAACCGGGAGAGCGGCAACCGGCTTCGTCAGCACACGCACAATTCCTATCAAATAAGTATGCTTTACAAAGCAACTTCGGCTATGGGGCGCTAAAGCTCATCTCTGGCGCGTTCGGGCGAAGGGCCGCTATCCTGGCGGTTTGCCCTCCCGCCCCGACTCCCCTACCGGAATGCCATGACCTGTCCCGCCCCGCTCGCCGAGCATCCTGCCTGCTTCCTGCCGCCGTGCCCGGCGCGGGGGATCGCCGCATGATCCGGCTGGAGAACGTCCACAAGGCCTTTGCCAACGGCCATGCCGCACTGGCCGGCGTCGACCTGGAAGTCGCGCGCGGCGAGGTGTTCGGGATCATCGGCCGCTCGGGCGCCGGCAAGTCGACGCTGGTGCGGCTGCTCAACGGGCTCGAACGGCCGAGCACCGGCAGCGTCGCGATCGACGGCACCGATGTCGCCAGCCTGTCGGGCGAGGGCCTGCGGACGCTGCGCCGGCGGGTGGGCATGATCTTCCAGAATTTCGGGCTGCTCAGTTCGCGCACCGTGTTCGACAATGTCGCCCTCCCCTTGCGGATCGCCGGCGCCGACAAGGCGCGGATCGCCGAGCGGGTGCCCGAGCTGCTCGCCCGGGTCGGGCTGGCCGATCACGGCGCCAAATATCCCGCCCAGCTTTCGGGCGGGCAGAAGCAGCGCGTCGGCATCGCCCGCGCGCTCGCCACCGGCCCGGACATCCTGCTGTGCGACGAGGCGACGAGCGCGCTCGATCCGGAGACGACCCGCAGCATCCTGGCGCTGATCGCCGACCTCAACCGCGAGCTGGGGCTGACCATCGTGCTGATCACCCATGAGATGGAAGTCGTCCGCCAGGTGTGCGACCGGGTCGCGGTGCTCCATGCCGGGCGCGTGGTCGAGACGGGCAGCGTCGCGCAGGTGTTCCTCGATCCCAAGGCCGCGGAAACCCGCGCGATGCTCGATGAAGGGGGCGACCATGGCCCGATCGCGTTCGACGGCCCGATCGTCCGGCTCACCCTGCGCGGCGATGCGATCCTGCAGCCGGTGCTGACCCGCATCGCCCGCGAGACCGGCACCGACTTCGCCATCCTCGACGGGCGGATCGGGCGGTTCAAGGATGCCAGCTTCGGCCAGCTGACCCTGGGCCTGGCCGGCGGCGACACCGTGGCGGCGCTCGCCGCGCTCCGCCAGCATGGGGAGGTTTCCGAATGAGCGGCTGGTTCGCCAATGTCGACTGGAGCGAGATCGGCCAGGCCTGTCTCGACACGCTGGCGATGCTCGGCGGCTCGCTGCTGCTGACCATCCTGCTCGGCCTGCCGCTCGGCGTGCTGCTGTTCCTGACCAGCCCGGGCCAGGTGTGGCAGAACCGTGCGGTGAGCGGCGTGCTGGCGCTGGTGGTCAACCTGCTGCGCTCGGTGCCGTTCATCATCCTGCTGATCGTGATGATCCCGCTGACCGTGCTGCTGGTCGGCACCTCGCTCGGCGTGGCCGGCGCGATCCCGCCGCTGGTGGTGGGCGCCGCGCCCTTCTTCGCCCGGCTGGTCGAAACCGCGCTGCGCGAAGTCGACCGCAACACGATCGAGGCGGTGCAGGCGATGGGCGCGACGACGCGCGACCTGGTGTTCCGCGCGCTGCTGCCCGAGGCGCTGCCCGGGATCATCGCGGCGGCGACGGTGACCGCGATCGCGCTCGTCTCGTTCACCGCGATGGCGGGTGCGGTCGGCGCCGGCGGCCTGGGCGATCTGGCCATCCGCTTCGGCTATCAGCGCTTCCAGACCGACGTGATGCTAGTCACTGTCGTGCTGCTGCTCGTCCTCGTCCAGTTTCTCCAGATGGTGGGAGACCGCCTCGTCCGCCACTTCACGCGCCGATAGGAATGACCATGCAACGCCGCCTCCTCCTCACCGCCCTCGCCGCCTTTGCGCTCGCCAGCTGCGGCAAGACGGCCAAGACCGACGATCCGGGTACGCTTGTCGTTGCGGCGACCGCCGTGCCGCATGCCGAGATCCTGGAGTTCGTGAAGCCGGCGCTGGCCAAGCAGGGCCTGAAGCTCGATGTCCGGGTGTTCAACGACTATGTCCAGCCCAACGTCCAGGTCGAGGAAGGGCGGATCCCGGTCAGCTATTTCGAGACCAAGCCCTATCTGGACGAGTACAACAAGGCCAAGGGCAGCCATCTGGTGACGATCGCCGGCGTGCATGTCGAGCCGTTCGGCGCCTATTCGCGCAAGTGGAAGTCGCTCGCCGAGCTGCCCGAGGGCGCGACCGTCGCCATCCCCAACGAGCCGAGCAATGGCGGCCGGGCGCTGCAGCTGCTCGCCAAGGCCGGGCTGATCACCCTGCTCGATCCCAAGAGCGCGATCGCCACGCCCAAGGACATCGTCGAGAACCGCAAGAACCTGAAGTTCCGCGAGATCGAGGCAGCGACGCTGCCGCGCGTGCTGGACCAGGTCGACCTGGCGATGATCAACACCAACTATGCGCTCGACGCCAAGCTGAACCCGACCCGCGACGCGCTGGCGATCGAGGACAAGGACAGCCCCTATGTGAACTTCGTGGTGGGCCTGGAAAGCGCGAAGAGCGATCCGCGCGTGCAGAAGCTGGTCGCGGCGCTGCGCAGCCCCGAGGTGAAGGCGTTCATCGCGCGCAAATATGACGGGGCGGTGCTGCCCGCCTTCTGACCTCAGAACGCCTTCAGTTCGACCAGCCGGATCCGTTTGCCGGGAAGCTTCCGCATCACGACGCGAAGCTTCCCGGCGGTGACCGGCCCGAAGGAAGCGGAGGCGACGCCATTGTCGCCCTTGCCGGTGAAACGGGCGGCGACCGGAAGCCATTTGCCGTCGCGCAGATATTCGAGCCGATAGTCGCGCGGCGCGGCGAACTCCTCGCCGGCGAAGAAGGACAGCTCGGCACCGGTGAGCCGGACCGGCGCGCCGAAATCCACGGCGAACCATTGCTCCGCCGCGTCCGACGCGGAGTCCCACCCATTGGGCAGTTCCGGGAAGAAGGAGACGCGTCCGTCGATCGCGTCGTGCAGCCGCTCGGGTTCGGCACCGCTGGACGCCTCGGCACGAGGATAGGCCGAGCGCACGAGGTTGGTCGCACGGTTTATCGGGCGCACGATCGGGGCATTGGCACGCGGCGCGATCGCGGCACTCAGCTTGCCGAGCGTGTCGCGACTGCCGGCAAGCACCCCATCGACATAGAGGCGCAGTCCCCGCCCCTCGCGGTATCGCGTGCCGTCCTCGTCATAGAAGACCGAGACGAGGTGCCCGTGATAGGGCAGGTCCTGCAACGCGAAATAGCGGATACGTTCGGGGCCGTGCGCGCCGGCCGGGATCAGCGGGTCGAGGGTGAGCGTGTCGTCCGCTGAGGGCTCGATGCCGGCCAGCCCGGTGATGACGAGATCGCCGAACCCGCTGTGGAAATAATGATGGCTGCGCGCCAGCCCAACGATCGGCTTGCCGCTATCGGGATCATAATCCTCCTCGAGATCGAGCCGGTCACCCTGATAATGGAGCTGGGCATATTGGCGCAGCAGGCGGAGGTAATCGCCGCGCCCGATCACCGATTGCGGGGCGCCGTGCTGGAGCAGCCGCGCCAGCCCCATCAGCGCCTGGGTGGTCTGAAACGGCCAGGCGGGGCCGTTCCACTGGCATTCGCGCCCGCCGGTCGGCGTGTCGTAGCGATATTGGCGCATGTAATATTGGTAGCTGGGCTCGACCGTGCGCATGCCCGCCGCGCCGGCAAAGCCCTGCGCCGAGATCAGATGCGTCCAGGCGCCGGTGAACTCCGCCCAGTCGTCGAGCATGCCGAACGCCCAGGGCAGATAGCCGACCAGCTCGCGGGCACGGATCGGCGTCCAATATTTCACATGCTCGTTGTCGACCTTGTAGCGGTCGATGAAATGGCCGAGCGGGGCGCTCCACAGATCCTCTGCCACCCGCTGCTTCAGCCGTTCGGCCCGGGCGGCATAGTCGCGCGCGGTAGCCTCGTCCCCGGCCAGCGCCGATAGCTGGGAGATCGCGCGGGCATTGGCGAACATGTAGCTGTTGATCGACGGGCGGAAGGCATCGCCGCCGCGAAACCCGTCCTTGCCGCCCGAGGCGTCGATCGAGGAGACGGTATATTCGGTCGCATCGAGCAGCGGCTCGATCCAGTAGAGCCCCTTGGCGAAGTCGAAGCGGTCGTCCCACAGGCCGTAGATATGGCGCATCGCCGGCAAGTGTCGCAGCGCCCCTTCCCGGTCGCCATCGACCAGATAGCGCGCCCAGACCGCATCGGCGATCGCCTCGCTGAAATGGCGGTCGTTGCCGCCCTCGTCATAGAGGAAGCGGATATAGTCGTCGGCGAAGCGGCGATCGCGCAGCCAGCGACCCTCATAGAGGTGGAAGCCGGTCGCGTCGTTCAGGCTGGCATAGGGCTCGCGCTGCCAGCCGACATCGTCGAAGAATTCGGTGGTGATATAGCCCTTGTCGCCAAGGTCGCGCTGATGCGCGCGGTATATCGCCCAGCGATAATAATAGACCGTGTCGAGCTTCGCGTCCGAGCTCTCGAACAGCGGGATGCGGTCCGCATACCAGGCCGCGTCATTGCCGTAGCGGCTGGCCAGGATCGCCGGCGCATCCAGCCGTGGCGCGGCGCTCGCCGCCGAAACGAGCGCAGGCGCCGCCGCCAATAGCCATGGCAGCAGCGCCCGCGAGGCGAGCCGGAACCGGCGCCCCATCGGAGAGGGGGATGGGGACCGGACCGGCTCTGGAGACCTCACTTGAAGGTGAAGCGCGCGCCGAGCGCGAAGGTGCGCGAGAGCAGGGTCGTCCCCAGGTTGAACTGGCTCGGACCGCCCACATCGGCGAACTTGTAATAGGTCTGCTGGGTCGAGTTGGTGAGGTTCACCGCGTCGAAGGTGATGCCGATGTCCTTGGTGACATTGTAGGTGAGCTGGACGTCGAGGCTCTCCTCCGGGTTGCGCCACACGCCGATCGGATTGGCGAACAGCCGCGCCTCGTTGTTGGCGAGGAACTCCTTGCGCCAGACATAGGAGACGCGGGCGCCCACCGGACCACGCTCATAGGCGAGCGTCGCGTTGTACGAGAGGTCCGACACGCCGAAGAACGACGACTCGTCCTGCCCGACCAGCGTGCCTGCGCTGTCGAAGCGCGGGATGTTCTGCTTCGAGTCGAGCACCGTCAGGCTGCCGACGAAGCCGAGGCCCTTGAGGATGCCCGGCAGATAGTGCGGGAAGTAGGTGACGCCGACCTCGACGCCCTTCAGCACGCCGTTGGAGGCGTTGAGCGGCCGGGTGATCGCGAAGTAATCGGTCGCGCCCGCGACGATGCCGTTGTTCGGGATATATTCGCGGACCGTAGCCGGCACCACCAGCCCGTCGATCTCGCGGCGGAAGCCGGTGACGGTGATCGCGCTGTCGCGGTCGAAATACCATTCGAGCGCTACGTCATAGTTGCGCGAATGCGTCGGCTTCAGATTGGCGGTGCCGGCGGTGCCGCTGCCATAGCCGAGATTGGTGAGGTCGCCCGTCAGCGAGTAGTTCGGGTTAACGTCGTTGAAGTTCGGGCGGCGCAGCGTCTCGCCATAGTTGAAGCGCAGGCGCAGATTGTTGGTGAACGCGTAGCGGGCGGTGAAGCTCGGCAGGAAGCGCTCGGCATGGTTCGAGGCCCGGGTGAGCGCGCCATTGTTGTAGCGATCGTAGAAGCGCGAGTCGGTATCGACGGTGACGTAGCGCACGCCGCCTTCGAGCTGCAGCGGCCGGCCGAAGATCGAAACCTCCGCGTTCGCCATGAGGTAAGCCGACATCGTGATTTCGTCGATGTCGAAGGTCTTCTGCAGCGCGAGCTGGTCCGACGTCTTCAGACCGTAGAGCCCGCGCACCTTGTCGGCATTGTCGTACAGCCAATAGCCATTGGCCAGCACCCAGGTGGTCGGCACATCGGCGCGGCCGTCGAAGAAGCCGCTATTGGTGAACTGCGCGTCGGTGCCGAGCGTGGCCAGGCTCACGCCGAGATTGCCGGCGTCCTGGGTACAGACCGAACTGGAGGCCTTGCGATCGTCGACGCGCAGGCCCGCCTTGATCCGGCGCAGGAAGCCCTCGTCAAACTTGTACTCGCCGTCGAGCGTGCCGGTGAGCGCACTGCCCTTGTCGCGGCCGCCATTGTCGTAGAGCTGGGCGACGTTCCACCGGCTCGGATCGGTGAGCTGGGTGTCGTCGTTGAAGTGGAAGGACGGGATGCCACCGCCCGCGTTGAAATCGACATTGATCGAATCCGCGACGCGATCGGTACGCATGGCGATGAAGGCGGTGTTGTAGGTGCTCGTCTGATAGGCGATGTCGGCGACGATCTTGCCATGGCCCTCGGCCACGTCCCAGGCGCCGTTGAGCGCATAGACATAGCTGTCGGTCTTGTTCCTGGTGTAGTCGCCGCTGTTGAAGCCATAGACCGAATTGGCGACGCGCGACTTCACGATGTTGGTGCCGTCATAGAGTGTCGGCGCCTGCGCATTCGCCCAGAAATCGACGAAGCTGAACTGGAGGCTGTTGAACGTCTCGCCGCGGAAGCCGGTGTAGAATGCTTCGGCGGTGTAGACCGAACTTTCGTTCGGCGCCCATTGCAGCGCGATATTGGCGCCGAGCCGGTCGCGCTTGCCGTAGAGATCGGAGCTGAACACCGCGTCGCGCGAGAGGTAATAGGGCACGTCGACGCCATTGATATTGAGCGTCGAGCCCGCCGCGGTGGACAGGCCGCGATCGGTGCCCACAGTCCAGAGAGTCGCCAGGTCGTTCGGATCGGGGGTGGCAAGATTGGGTGCGCGGCAATCGGTGGGGAAGATGCGCTCGAAAGGCGACCAGCCGCCAGGGTTGGACGGATTGCAGAGGTTCGCCGCCCCGCTGCCGACGGGAAGATTCGCCATCGTCGCGAAGGGCACCAGCGCACCGGCGGTGGTGGTCATGTCGCGGAATTTGGTGCGGCTGTAGCTGACATTGGCAAGGACGCCGATATCGCCGATGCCGGTGTGCCAGCGGTTGCTGACCAGCAGCGCGGCGTTCGGATTATAGCTGTCAGCCTGCTGGTTGTAGATGCCGCGGGCGAGGCCCGAGATGGCGAAACCGTCAAAGTCGAACGGGCGGCGGGTCTTCACATCGACTTGGCCGGCAAGGCCGGTCTCGATCTGGTCGGCCGCGCGGGTCTTGTAGACATCGACCTGCTTGACGAGGTTCGCCGAGATGTCCTGCAGCGAGAACGCCTGGCCGGCCGCGGTGAAGATGTTGCGGCCGTTGAGCGTGGTGAGCGCATCGGGAAGGCCGCGGATCGAGATGCCTGCCGCTTCGCCGCCGGTGCGGTTGGTGACCTGGATGCCGGTGACGCGCTGGAGCGCCTCGATCACATTGTTGTCGGGCAGCTTGCCGACATCCTCCGCGACGATCGAGTCGACGATCTGGGTGGAATTCTTGCGGACGTTGAGCGAGCCGACGATGCTGGCGCGGACGCCGGTGACGATGATCTCGCCTTCCTGCGCGGCCGCATCCGAGTCGCTGGGCGCCTGCTGCGGATCCGCGGCGGCGACGGGCGCCGTCTGGGCGAGCGCCGGGCTGGCAATCAACAGGCTCAGCACCGAAGCCGAGCAGAGCACGATGGACTTTCGCATATTCACACCTCCCCTAGCCTAGCCGTCATTTGCGGCTATTTAGTCTGACATATTTTTAGGTGACTTACCGGTGCCACCGAGATGACGTCAAGGCATATAGGAAGCAGGAGCATAAAATAGTCAGACTAACTGTGGCTAGGCTGCATCACCTGCAGCAGCGCCGCGCCATGCGCCGGGAGCGTCAGGCGCACTGCCTCGGCCACGTCAGGGAGCAGCTTTCGCGCCCAGAGATCGCGCACGGCGCTTCCTCGCGGCAGCCCGAGCGCGGCCAGCGGCAGCCCGAGCTGCCTGGGCTGGCCGGAGTTGTTGAACAGCGCGACATAGGGGCTGCGCCCGTCCGCGGCGGTCGCCGACCAGATACGCGCCTGATCGGTGAGGAAATGCGGACGATTGCCGCTGCTCGCCTGGTTCACCGCGATCACTTCGGGATTGGTCAGCAGCGCGAGCGTGGGTGCGTCGAGGTGGCGCAGGTCCCCGCCCATGATCAGCGGCGAGCGGGCGATCGCCCAGAGCGTCATCAACGTCCGCTGCTCGTCGGGCGTGAAGCGGGTGTCGCGCGCGCCCATCGCCAGCCGGCCGAGCGGGAGCATGTCCGCATCGGGCCAGCGTCCGTTGCCGATATGCGGGCTCCAGTTCTCGAGCCGGGTGAACTGGGCCTCGAGCATCGGCCATTCGTCCCAGAAATCGTCGGAGATGCGCCACATCTCGGCATGGCGACGGACATGGTCGGCACGGACCAGCGGCGTCTCGCCAGGCGAGAGGCTGAGGACCATCGGCCGGCCCGAGCGGCGGATCGCCAGCGCGATCCCCTCGATCTCGGCGGCATGCGCGTCATAGGGCCGGCTCATGTCGTCGACCTTGACGAAGTCGACGCCCCAAGCGGCATATTGTGCGAACACCCCGTCATACCAGGCCTGGGCGCCGGGCTTGCGCATATCGACGCCGTACATGTCGGGGTTCCAGGAGCAGATGCTCGTGGTGTCGGCGACGTCGCGGGCGCGGACCTGGGTGCCGAGCACCGGCAGGTTGCGCTCCACCGCCAGCCGCGGAATGCCCCGCATCACATGGATGCCGAAGCGCAGCCCGAGCTTGTGGACGCGGGCGGCGAGTGGAGCGAAGCCCTTGCCGCCTGCGCTGGACGGGAAGCGGTTGGGCGCAGGCTGGAGACGGCCCCATTGGTCCATCGCCGGCACCGGTGCGGCGCTATAGGCATAGCCCGTCGCGCCGGGCTCGTACCACTGGATGTCGACCGTGAAGACCTCATAGCCCGAGAGCAGCAGCTTCTCGGCCATGATGCCGGCGGTCTCGAGCGCCTGCGCCTCAGTGATCGTCGTGGCGAAGCTGTTCCAGCTGTTCCAGCCCATCGGCGGGGTCGGCGCGAGCAGGCGCGGCGCCTCCCCTGCCCGCGCGGCGGCGTGCGCGCCCGCGGGCAGCGCCAGCCCCGCCGCGAGCAGTTCGCGGCGGGCGATCCCGCTCACCGCAGCGGCCCGTTGGCGACCGGCTCGCCGAAATCGGGCATGCCGTCGGGCCGGTAGCGGATCGGCTGGACGCGGGTGTGGCGATTGGGATCGAACAGCGGGTCGCCTTCGATCTTCTCGTAATCGCGGCCGTGGAAGACCAGCATGTCACGGCCACGCTCGTCGGTGGTGAAGCTGTTATGACCCGGGCCCCAGACCTTGTTCTTCGGCGAGGACTTGAACACCGGCACCGGCGACTTGGACCAGTTGGCCGGGTCCATGATGTCGGCATCGTCGCGGCAGGTGAGCATGCCCATGCAGTAGCGCGCATCGGTAGCGCTGGCGGAATAGGTCATGAAGAGCTTGCCGTGGCGGGCAAGCAGCGCTGGCGCCTCGTTCACCTTGAAGCCCTGGATCTCCCAGTCGAGCGTGGGGACCGAGAGGCGCGCGGGTTTGGCCGCGAGCGTCAGCGGTGTCTTTAGCGGGGCGAGATAGAGATTGCTGTTGGTCTCGATCCCCGGCTCGCGCTGCGCCCAGGCGAGGTAGCGGGTGCCGCGGTGGACGAAGGAGGTGGAGTCGAGGTTGAAGCTGTCCCAGGGCGTCTCGAGCTGGCCGAGCACGCTCCACTCTCCGGTCATCGGGTCGGCGCCGTCGCATACGACCGCATAGGTGCGGATGCGGAACACGTCCTCGCCGCCGCCGCTCGGGCCCGCCGCGAAATACATGATCCAGCGGCCGTCGATCAGGTGCATCTCGGGCGCCCAGATGAAGCCGGAGAGCGGACCGCTGGCGAGGTGGCGCCAGAGCACCCGCTCGGGTGCGGTGGCGAGGCCGGCCAGGGTCCTGGAGCGGCGAAGGACCAGCCGGTCATATTCGGGTACGGAGCCGGTCAGATAATAGCTGCCGTCGGTGTGGCGGAACACCTGGGCGTCGGCGCGCTGGCGGACCAGGGGATTGATAATGCCGGGCTTTTTGGCGAGCGCGGGGGCGGCGGCGAGCAGCGCGGCGCTGCCGGCGAAGCCGCGGCGGGTAAGCAGGGTCATCGGGTCAATCCTCCGCTATGGGCCAGCCGTCCTTGCCCCAGCGGATCCGGGCGATCCGCAGGGTCGGCGTCCCTTTGTTTTCAACATCATAGGCGTGATAGACGACGTAATCTGCGCCGTCCTTGTCATGCAGGAAACCGGGATGGCCAGGCCCCCGGAAGCGCTGCTTCTCGGGCAGATCGGCCCGCAGGAACACGGTGCCGCCGCCCTGCAACATGGGGCTGCCGTCTTTACCCCGATACGGTCCCTTGAGGGACTTCGCGCGGGAAACGACGGTATAATAGGTGCTATTCGTGCCCTTGCAGCAATAGTCGTACGAGGCGAACAGCCAGTACCAGCCACCATGCGCGAGGATGAACGGCGCCTCGACCGGTGCCGGCGCACCCGCAGGCACGAGCCGCCGCGCGATCGCCAGCGGCGGGGCCCGGGGATCGAGCGGCTTGCCGGTCTTCGGATCGAGCCGGACGAGCTTGAGCCCACCCCAGAAGCTGCCGAAGGACAGCCAGTGCCGCCCTTCGCGATCGACCACGAAATTGGGATCGATCGCGTTGTAGTCGTCGCCCGGCTTCGACTGGAGGACCAGCCCCTCGTCGCGCCAGCCATAGCCAGGGGCGGCAGGATCGAGCGTCGGGCTCGTCGCCAGGCCGATCGCCGAGCGGTTCGAACCGAAGGTGGAGACGGCGTAATAGAGGCGCCAGCGGCCGTTCACGAAGGCGATATCGGGCGCCCAGGCATCCGTGGCGCCGGGGATCGCACGCACCGCCCATTCGGGCAATGCATCGAGCAGGCGCTTGCCCGCGGTCCAGTGGACCAGGTCCTTCGAGGTCTTCGAACTCAGCCCGGTGCCGAAGACATAATAGGTGTCGCCCTCGCGCGCGATCACCGGATCGTGGGTGGGGGCGATGTCGCCGCTCAACCGGGTGTTGAGCGGCGACGCGTCCTGCGCGGCGGCGGGTGCCGCGAGCAGCAGCCCCGCGATAGCGAGCTCGAAGCGCATCACTTGAGGTCGAGCATGACCACGGACTTGGCCGGCAGCGTCACCGTCAGCACGCCGCCGCTCAGCAGCGCGCCGCTGAACGGCACCGCGGTGACCGCCTCCGGCGCGCCGAAGTCGTTATAGGCGTTCATCGCCGGCGCCGTGATGATCCGGCCCGACACGGTGCCCGCGCTCACCCCGGCGAGCGACACGCGCACCGGCACGGCGCGGTTGGGATCGAGATTGGCGAGACCGACATGGACCTGGCCCGCCTTGTCGCGCACCGCCGAGGCCGAGACCGAGGGCATCGTCCAACGGTCCTTGGCATACCAGGGCGACTTGACCTCGATCGGCAGCACCGTCGCGTCCATGTACGGCTTGTAGAGCTCGAACACATGATAGGTCGGCGTCTTCACCATCTTCGCGCCATCGGTGAGGATCATCGCCTGGAGCACGTTCACCATCTGGGCGATCGCGCTCATCTTCACGCGATCGGCATGCTTGGCGAAGATGTTGAGATGGATCGCGGCGACCAGCGCGTCGCGCAGCGTGTTCTGCTGGCGCAGGAAACCCGGATTGGTGCCCGGATCGCCCTTGTACCAAGTGCCCCATTCGTCGACCGCGAGGAAGACGCGCTTCTGCGGATCGTACTTGTCCATGATCGCCGAATGCTTGGTGATCAGCTCGTCCATCCGATTGGCCTCGGACAGCGTCTCCGCCCAGCCGGCCTCGCCGAAATCGGTGGCCGAGGCACGGGGCGGCCAGCCGCCGGGGATGGTGTAGTAATGGAGCGACAGGCCGTCGACGAGATTGCCCGCCTCGCGGATCATCGTCTCGGTCCAGCGATAATCGTCGACATTGGCGCCCGAGGCGATCTTGAGGATCTTGGTGCCGGCCGGCGCCTTGATGAAGGTGACGTAGCGGCGCGTCTCGTCCGCGGCGAATTCCGGGCGCATGTTGCCGCCGCAGCCCCACAGCTCGTTGCCGACGCCGAAATAGGGCACCGCCCAGGGCGCCTTGCGGCCGTTCTTGGCGCGCTCGTCGGCGAGGCTGCCGGCGGGCGAGGTCATGTACTCGACCCACTCCGCCATCTCGCGCGCGGTGCCGTTGCCGACATTGCCGGCGATGTAGGGCTCGGCGCCCATCTGCTCCATCAGGTCCATGAACTCGTGGGTGCCGACGGTGTTGGGCTCGGTGACGCCGCCCCAGTGCGTGTTGATCTTCACCGGGCGCTGGGCCTGCGGGCCGATGCCCTCGCGCCAGTGATATTCGTCGGCGAAGCAGCCGCCCGGCCAGCGCACCACCGGCACGCCGAGCTGCTTGAGCGCCGCGACCACGTCGTTGCGGAAGCCGCGGGTGTTGGGGATCTTGGAATCGCGGCCCACCCACAGGCCGCCATAGATGCCATTGCCAAGATGCTCGGCGAACTGGGTGAACATGCGCCGGTCATAGACCGGGCCCGGCGTGTCGGCATGCAGCGTGGCAGTCGCCTCGCCCGGCGCGGGCGCATCCTGCGCGAGGACCGGCGTCGCCGTCGACAGCAGCGCGACTACGATCGCGCTCCAGAGCTTCTTCATCCCTCTTCTCCCAACATTCTGTTCTCGGAAAGACCGCGGCACGCCACGGCCGCATTCATTCGACGAACGGCTCGACCGACTTACGGTGCGCGCGCAGGAACGCGTCGGCGACCAGGCGCAGCGGCGCGGTATCGACGTCACGCGCACCGGCATGGACCAGATCGGCGAAACGGGCGTAGAGGCCCGGATATTCGCGATCCGCGGCCACCTGCGGTTCGCCGCCCGGCAAAGTGAGCACCGCCCCGCCCTTCTCCAGCCTGAGCGTGCCGGCATCGGTCTCGACGCTGATGTCCCAGCTCTGCGGGCCGGTCTGGCGCCAATCGAGGTCCATGGTCACCGGTGCGCCGGCGGCATCGCGGAACTTCAGGTCGGCGGCGATCGGCGCCTCGCGATTGGCGGGCAGCGACAGCGTGCCGTCGACCAGGAAGAAGGCCGGCAGGATCGCCGTGGCGATCGACAGCGCGTTGATGCCCGGATCGAACACGCCGAGCCCGCCGGGCGCCCAGATCCAGTCCTGGCCGGGATGCCAGACGCGGACATCCTCGCGCCAGACGATCGCGGCGCCCAGGGTCCTGCGATCGGCGAGCCAGGCCTTGGCCGGGGCGACACCGGCGGCATAGCGCGAATGCCAGCTGGCGAAGAGCGTGACGCCCGCTTCGGCCGCCTGCGCCTCGAGCATCGCCACTTCGGCGAGCGTCGCGCCGGGTGGCTTCTCGAGGAAGACATGCTTGCCGGCCGCGATCGCCGCCGAAGCGAGATCGTAGCGGACCTGGGGCGGGGTGCAGAGCGACACGGCATCGACCGCGATGTCGCTGGCGAGCAGTTCGTCGAGCGTGCGGTAGTGCGGCAGCGCGCCCACCCCTTCCCCGCGCGAGCTGACCGTCGCGACCAGTTCGAAACGGTCGTCGCCGGCGATCGAGGGAAGATGCTGGTCATGGGCGATCTTGCCCATGCCGACGATCGCGATGCGGATCGGCGCGGCCATCAGAGTGCCTTCACTTCGACCGGCGCTTCGTCGGCGCGGGCGAGCGTGTTGCGCAGCGGCAGGGTGAAGGGCGCCGCCTCGATCTCGAACACGTCGCCCGGCTCGGTGCGCACGCCGTCGGCGAAGGACAGAGTCGCGGTGCCGAAGAAATGGACGTGAACGTCGCCCGGACGGCGGAAGCTGGCATATTTGAAATGGTGATGCTCGAGATTGGCGAGGCTGTGCGACATATTGTCCTCGCCCGACAGGAACGGCTTCTCCCACAGCACCGCGCCGTCGCGCAGGATGCGGCTGGCGCCGCGCACGTCGCTCGGCGCCTCGCCGACCAGCAGCTCGGGGCCGAGCGCGGCCTGGCGCAGCTTCGAATGGGCGAGCCAGAGGTAATTGTGCCGCTCGGTCACATGGTCGCTGAACTCGTTGGCGAGGCACAGGCCGAGGCGATGCGGGGTGCCGTCCGGACCGATCAGGTAGATGCCAGCCAGTTCGGGCTCCTCGCCGCCATCCTGGGCGAAGGCGGGCATGGTCAGCGGCGCGCCAGGGCCGACGAGCTGGGAGCCGTCGCCCTTGTAGAACCACTCAGGCTGCTGGCCGACCTGGCCGGGCGCAGGCTTGCCGCCCTCGGCCCCTTCCAGGAACATCCGCATCGAATCGGTCTGCTTCTCGGCGGACACGGCTTCGCGGTGCATCTTGTCGCGCCCCTCGGCCGAGCCGAGATGGGTGAGGCCGGTGCCGGTCATCACCAGATGCGCGGGATCTTCATGATCGATCGGCGCGAGCAGGCGGCCGGCGGCAAGCTCGGCGGCCAGGTCGATCTCCGCGCCTTCGCCGCGCGACGCCACCGCCTCGGCCAGCGTCTGGCCCTTTGCGATCGCGTCGAGCGCCAGTTCGCGCACGCTCGCCACACCGGGAACCAGAGTCGCCCGTGCATCCCGCGCCGCGATCACCGACCGCACGCCTTCCGAATCACGATGCTGCAACAGGCGAAAACGCATAACCTCTCCTAGATGGACCCTGGGCGGCCGGCTTTACCCCGGTCGCTTTGACTCGATTATTAGTCCGACATATTTCAGTCGAGCGCCAGAGGCAATCTTTCGTTCCGCTTGTTCGTCGCGGCTGTTAAGGATGCAGGAGAGAGGGCAGACAACGACAAATGATGCAGGACGAAGGCCAGGATAACGAAGGCGAAAAGCCGAAGCGCGGCACCGGACGGCGCCTGCATGGCGCGATCGCGCACAAGCTGGGATCGGCGATCGTCTCGGGCGAATATGCGCCGGGCGACAAGCTGGAGGCCGAGGTCGCCTTTTCCGAAGCGCTCAACGTATCGCGCAGCGCCTATCGCGAGGCGGTGCAGGTGCTTGCCGCCAAGGGGCTGGTGGAGAGCCGCACCAAGGCCGGCACCCGCGTGCTGCCGCGCAGCCGCTGGAACCTGCTCGATCCCGACGTGCTCGCCTGGGCGTTCACCGGCGAGCCCGATATCGAGTTCATCCGCAACCTGTTCGAGCTGCGCGCGATCGTCGAGCCCGCCGCTGCGCGCCTGGCGGCAGAGCGGCGGACCAAGGACGATCTGAAGATCATGAAGGCGGCGCTGGCCGAGATGCGCCAGAAGACGCTGGCCACCGATGCCGGACGCTCGGCCGACCGCGACTTCCACAATGCGATCCTGCACGCGACCGGCAACGACGCGCTGATCGTGCTGAGCGCCAGCATCGGCGCGGCGGTGGCCTGGACCACCCAGTTCAAGCAGCGCTCGCGCACCCTGCCGCGCAACCCGATCCCCGATCACGTCCGCGTCTATGACGCGATAGTGGCGGGCGACGGCGATGCGGCCAGCGAAGCGATGCGCCTGCTCGTCGACCTGGCGCTGGACGATACCCGCAGCTCGATGGGCTGAGCCGTTTCGACAGGCTGAACCGAAAACGCCCCGCCGTTGCCGGCGGGGCTTTTTTGTTCGGCGCGTGCCCGGATCAGGCGGCGTGCTGATCGGGCAATGCGTTGGTCGGCTTGGCGCCCCAGAGCGCGTAGAACAGCACATAGACCTCGCACAGCGCAGTGAGCAGGAAGGACAGCTGCAGGCCATACTGGTCGGCGAGCCAGCCCTGCACCACCACCAGCGCGCCGCCGGCGATCGCCATGATCAGCAGGCCCGAGCCCTCCTCGGTGAGCGGGCCGAGGCCGCGGATGCCGAGCGTGAAGATGGTGGGGAACATGATCGAGTGGAACAGGCCCACCAGGATCAGCGACCACATCGCGACTTCGCCGTGCGCGAAGACGGTGACGAGCATCACCGCGAAGGCGCCGATCGAGCAGCCTGCCAGCACCGTCTCCGCCCGGATGCGCTGCATCAGCGCCGACCCGACGAAGCGGCCGACCATCATCCCGCCCCAGAGGAAGGTGAGATACTTGCCCGCCTGCTCATGGGTGAGGTTGGCGATGTCGGGCTGGCTGACGAAGTTCACGAACAGGTTGGCGACGCCGATCTCGGCGATCAGATAGATGAAGATCGCCGGCACGCCGAACACCAGGTTGCGGTGCTTCCACAGCGAATGCTTCCTGCGTTCCTCGCGCGAGACGCGGCTGGTCGCCGATCCGATCGCCGGCAGCGGGAAGCGCGCGATGACGACCGCGAGGACGATCAGCACCACCGCGACCAGGCCGTAGGGCAGGATCACCGACTGGGCGTCGGCCAGCCGCTCGGCATGAGTCAGCACCGTGCCGGATTCGGCGGTGCCGCCCTTGGAGCGGCCGAGGATGAGATAGGCGCCGAACGCCGGGGCGAGCATCGTGCCCGCCGAGTTCATCGCCTGGACGAGGTTGAGCCGCGACGAGGCGGTCTCGGGCTTGCCGACCACCGCGACATAGGGATTGGCCGCGACCTGGAGCAGCGTGATGCCGCTGGCGATCACGAACAGCATCGCCAGGGTGACGCCATAGGAGGGAATGCTCGCGGCAAGCATCATGCCCAGCGATCCCGCCGCCATGATCAGCAGGCCGATCACCAGCGACTTCTGGTAGCCGATGCGCTCGATCAGCTTGGCCGAGGGAATCGAGGCGACGAAATAGGCGATGAACCAGACGCTCTCAATCAGCGTGGTCTGGGTGTAGCTGAGCTCGAACACGCTGCGCAGGTGCGGCAGCAGCGTGTTGTTGATGACGGTGATGAAGCCCCACATGAAGAAGAGGCTGGCGAGCAGCGATAGCGCGGGGCCGTAGCCGCCGGCCCGCGGCACCGACTGGGTGCCCGCCGCCGGGGCTGCATTGATGGGCGCTGGCATTTTCCTGATCTTCTCCTGTGTGGGACCCGCTGGTCGAGCCTTCGCATATGCGACTTCGAGCCAGCTTGCGCTTCTATTTTTTGTCAGACTATAAAGAGCCGTGGCGCGCGTCAACGGGCGCGCATTCGGACCATTAGGAGAGACTATGCGTCGCTTTGGCAAGGCAGCACTGGCAACGACGGCCCTGGCAGCGCTGACATGGGTGGGAGCCGCGCAGGCGGCGGACGCCAGGCGCGAGAATGCCGGCAAGCTCAAGGACGGCACGGTGGTGGAGGCGGTGACCCTCTCCAACGCGCACGGCGTGTCGGCGCGGATCCTCAGCTATGGCGCCACGCTCCAGTCGTTCAAGGGGCCGGACAAGGCGGGCAAGATCGCCGATGTCGTGCTCGGCTATGACGATGCCGAAGCCTATGAGAGCCGCCCGAACTATTTCGGCGTGACCGTGGGGCGCTATGCCAACCGCATCGCCGGCGGCAAGTTCGCGCTCGACGGCAAGAGCTACCAGCTGCCGCTCAACGACAAGACCAATTCGCTGCACGGCGGCGGCAAGGGCTTCGACAAGCAGGTGTGGCGGATCGTCTCGGTGAACAGCGGGCCGAGCGCCAGCGTGGTGTTCGCGCTGACCAGCCCGGACGGCGATTCGGGCTATCCCGGCAAGCTCGAGGTGAAGGTCACCTATGCCCTCGACGAGAGCGGCGCGCTGACGATCAGCTATGACGCGGCGACCGACAAGCCGACGGTGGTCAACATGACCAACCATGCGATCTTCGACCTGGCCGGCGAAGGCTCGCCCACCGGCGCGATGGGGCATCTGCTGACCATCCCGGCAAAGGCCTATACCCCGGTCGATGCCAAGCTGATCCCCACCGGCGAGCTGCGCGCCGTCGAGGGCACGGTGTTCGACTTCCGCAAGGCCCGGCTGATCGGCCAGGACCTGCGCGACGGCCGCGACGAGCAGATCCGCTTCGGCCTGGGCTACGACCATAATTTCGCGCTCGACAAGGGCGTGACGGCGAAGCCCGAGCTCGCCGCGCGGCTCGAGGACCCCGCTTCCGGCCGCGTGCTCGAAGTGCTCAGCACGGAGCCGGGCGTGCAGTTCTACACCGGCAATTTCCTCGACGGCACCTTCTACGGCAAGTCGGGCCATCTCTACCGCCAGGGCGACGGCATCGCGCTCGAGCCCCAGAAATTCCCCGACGCCCCCAACCAGCCGGGCTTCGTCTCCGCGCGCGTCGACCCCGGCAAGCCCTATCGGCACGTCATGGTCTACCGCCTCTCGGTAACCCAGTAACGGAATTGGCATGACCTCTGACACCCAGCCCAAGCTGCGTTCGCGCGCCTGGTTCGACAATCCCGACAATATCGACATGACCGCGCTCTATCTGGAGCGCTACCTCAACTTCGGGCTGAGCCTGGAGGAGCTCCAGTCGGGCAAGCCGATCATCGGCATCGCGCAGACCGGCAGCGACCTGAGCCCGTGCAACCGCCATCACCTGGTGCTGGCGGAGCGGGTGCGCGAGGGCATCCGCGAGATGGGCGGCATCGCGCTCGAATTCCCGGTCCATCCGATCCAGGAGACCGGCAAGCGGCCGACTGCGGGCCTCGACCGCAACCTCGCCTATCTCGGGCTGGTCGAGCTGCTCTACGGCTATCCGCTCGACGGCGTGGTGCTGACCGTGGGCTGCGACAAGACCACCCCGGCCTGCCTGATGGCGGCGGCGACGGTGAACATCCCGGCGATCGCCTTGTCGGTCGGCCCGATGCTCAACGGCTGGCACAAGGGCGAGCGGACCGGCTCGGGCACGATCGTGTGGAAGGCGCGCGAGATGCTCGCCGCGGGCGAGATCGAGGCGAAAGAGTTCATCCGCCTCGTCGCCAGCTCGGCGCCCTCGACCGGCTATTGCAACACGATGGGCACCGCGACGACGATGAACTCGCTGACCGAGGCGCTGGGCATGTCGCTGCCCGGCTCGGCGGCGATCCCGGCGCCCTATCGCGACCGCCAGGAAGTCGCGTACGAGAGCGGCAAGCGCATCGTCGAGATGGTCGCCGAAGACCTCAAGCCCTCGGACATCCTGACGCGCGAGGCGTTCGAGAACGCGATCGTGGTCAATTCGGCGATCGGCGGTTCGACCAACGCGCCGATCCACATCAATGCGATCGCCCGCCATATCGGTGTCGAGCTGCCGCTCGATACCTGGCAGGAGAAGGGCCATCACGTGCCGCTGCTGGTAAACCTGCAGCCAGCGGGCGAGTATCTGGGCGAGGATTATTACCGCGCCGGCGGCGTGCCCGCGGTGGTCGCGCAGCTGATGCGCCAGGGGCTGATCCACGAAGGCGCGGTCACCGCCAACGGCAAGTCGATCGGTGACAATTGCCGCGATGCGACGATCGAGGACGAGAAGGTGATCCGCCCGTTCGAGACACCGCTCAGGGAAGAGGCCGGTTTCATCGTGCTGCGCGGCAATTTGTTCGACTCGGCGATCATGAAGACCAGCGTGATCGATGCGGCGTTCCGCGCGCGCTACCTCTCCAATCCCGAGGACCCGGAAGCCTTTGAAGGCCCCGCAGTGGTGTTCGACGGGCCGGAGGACTATCACCACCGGATCGACGATCCCGCGCTCGGCATCACGCCGGAGACGCTGCTATTCATGCGCGGCGCCGGGCCGATCGGCTATCCGGGCGCGGCCGAAGTGGTGAACATGCGCCCGCCCGCCTATCTGATCCGCGAGGGCGTGCACGCCCTGCCCTGTATCGGCGACGGCCGCCAGTCGGGCACGTCGGGCAGCCCCTCGATCCTCAATGCCAGCCCCGAGGCCGCGGCGATGGGCGGGCTCGCGCTGATCCGCACCGGCGACCGCGTGCGGATCGACCTGCGCAAGGGCACCGCCGATGTGCTGATCCCGGACGAGGAACTGGCCGAGCGCCGCAGCGCGCTCGCCGCGGCAGGGGGCTTCCCCTACCCGGCCTCGCAGACGCCCTGGCAGGAGATCCAGCGCGGCATCGTCGGCCAGATGGAGACGGGCGCGATCCTGGAAGGCGCAGAGAAGTACCAGAAGATCGCACAGACCAGGGGGCTGCCCCGCGACAATCACTGAGTCATCCGTCAGTCCGCTCCGCGACTCGGGGCGGCCGGCGACTCGAAAACCGGCGTGACCAGGGCAAAATCTGCCACGGTCACGCCGAGTTTACTGTGCGAATTGGTTAACCGGGCGCGGAATCGCGCATCCTTTCGCAGCAAGGCCGTAAAACAGGCCCGAACAGCACTGCACCATTTCGGCGGAATTTGAGTTTCAGGTTTGCACCGATTCGGGACGCGGTTCTCCCCGGGATTCCGGGCCCGACCTTAAATCCAGCAATCTCAAGATATTATCCCGGTGTATTAGTCGCGCACTACGCAATTACCGACATGGGAACAACCACAGGTTCCACCTAACAGTTTGTTCACCATTCCTTCTGTCAGACGCGGTGCCGATGGCCTCGCGTACCAGAAGGGTGAGGACATGCGCACACGTACGCATCTGGCAATCGCGGTATGCACGACGGCGTGGATCAACACCGCCTCGGCCCAGACCACCGCTTATTCGCCTGACTCGGGCCGCACGCCCAATCAGATCGTCCTGTCGATCCCGGTTACGGCCTCGGTCGGCGGCCGATGCGGCTTCGCTAGCGCCCCGAACGGCTCCTTCAACCAGAATGATTTCGACGTGAACGGCCTGGCGCACGACTTCTCGTTCGTGCTCGACTGCACCGGCCCCTCGCGTGTCGCAGTGGTGTCGCAGAATGGCGGACTCCTGACCACGGGAACCGCCCCGACCGGATACACGGTCCTCGCACCCTATAATGTGAGCCTGCACTTGGTCGGCACCGGCGGCGGCACGACGGCGGACGCCACCTGCCCCGCATCGACGCTGCCGACCGGGTCAAGCTGCAGCTTCCGCGGCCCGGCGAACACCTCGCAGGGACTTCGCCTCCCGGCCCCCTCGACGATGCAGGCGGGCTCCTACCTGCGCGTCGCCGCCCCCCCTTATGCCGGCGCCCTGGCGCTGGTGAACGGTACCTATTCCGACGTCCTGACGGTGACGCTCAGCGCATCGCCCTGACGGCGACCTGCCGGTTCGGCCCGGCGGCCGGCGCCAGATACCCCGGGCTTCTAAGCAAGTGAAAATGGCAGTCGCGCCGGCCCCGGCCTCGTCTGTCCGACTTCAAAGGAGAGCAACATGAAGAAGCTACTGTTCACCGCCCTTCTCGCCGGTTCGGCGTTCGCGGCGGTCCCGGCAGCCGCGCAGAGCGTGTCGGGCAATGTCACGGTGACCGGCACGGTCGCCGCCAAGTGCACCTCGGCAGGCGGCCTGAACGGCAGCATCAACCTGGGCGAGCTCGCCGTCGCCGACGGCAAGGTCAACCCGACCTTCTCGGGCAATGTCGGCGGCCTGAGCCGTTCGTTCACGGTCACCTGCACGAGTGCCAATCCGCAGATCTCGGTCGATGCATCGGCGCTGGTCAACTCCGCGATCGTCTCCCCGACCGCGGGCTACACCAACACCGTGCACTATACCGCGACGATGGCCGCTTCGAAGGCAGGTGGCGGCACCACCTCGGCAATCGACACGTCGAACGTCGTCGGCGCGACCACCGCGCTGGTCGGCGATCACCTGGCGAATACGGCGAGCAACATCACCGTCACGGTTTCCAACGGCAACACCACCAACGCCACCGACATGCTGGAAGCCGGCAATTACTCAGGCGTCATTGCGCTCACCGTGAGCCCCTCCGCCTGACCCGTGCTGGGCGAGGGAGGCCGCCCCCTCTCCTCCCTCGTCCAGACATTTCCTCTGGGAGAACGACTATGCGCATCTCTTTCCTGCTCGCCGTTCCGGCCGCGCTGGTCGCGACCCCGGTAATGGCACAGTCGAGCGGCACGGTGAACGTGAACGGATCCGTCGCCGATCGCTGCCTCTTCACCGTCCCCTCCGCGGTCATCGCGCTCGGGGAAATCTCGCAGAGCGGCACCGGCGCCGCGGCCGGCAAGCTCGACACGACCCGTGTCGACAACCAGTTCCGCGACCTGGTGGGCTGGTGCAACGGCACCGCCGCGACGATGACCGTCGAGGCGCAGCCGCTGCTCAACCTCGACTATGGCGGCCCGGCGATCTCCGGCTTCGACACGCGAGTCGATTATCTCGCCACCGCCGCCGCCAACAGCACGTCCGCAAACGACAGCTCGCTGGCCGCGAGCCCGGGTGCGGGCAGCGCCGTCAATGTCGGGCTCTTCTCGGGCAACATCCGGGTGACGCTGTCCCAGTCCTCGACGCCGGGGAGCGGCCTGCTCGTCGCCGGCAATTATGGCGGCCAGGTCATCGTGACCCTCACACCCAACTTCAGTGGCGGCGGAGACTGATCCCGCCGGGCACCGCACCAGACCGCCTTGGGAGGCAAGCATGAACAAGCATATGATCTTCCGCGCTGCCCTGACCGCCTCGCTGGTCACCTGCGCACCGGCAATTGCCCAGACCACCGGCACCTCGTCCACCGGAACGGTGACCGTGACCGGCACCGTGCCGTCGCTCTGCTTCGGCGGGACCCTGACGGGCGGGAGCAACATCGATCTCGGCGTGCTCATCGATACCTCCACGGGATTGCTGCGCACCGACCTGCCCGCGCCGACCCGGACGCTGACCGGCGCATTCTGCAGCAGCCGCAGCGTGATCTCGGTGGATGCGACGCCGCTGCTGACGCAGAACGCCACAGGCACGCCGCCCGCCGGCTTCTCGCGGACGGTGAACTACCGCGCCACCGCCAGCGGCTGGAGCCCGACATCCGCGGTCTTCACCACGGGCGCCGCCACCAATCCCGCCGCCTCGCAGAACCGCGACACCGCGTTCCAGAGCGACATCACCATCACGCTCGACAACTTCCTGACTGGCGGAGGCACCGGGCTGCGGCTCGTCTCCGACCCGCTTTACCGCGGCGCGGTCACGGTGACGCTGTCGGTGGCCGATTGAGGGAGTGCCCGACATGCGCCGTCTCCCCTTGTTCGCGATCGCAGTCCTGCTTCCGCTCCCCGCGGTCGCACAGACGGCCAGCGAGGTCCGGCCGTTCGACGTCACCGGCCAGGTGCCCGGCACCTGCACACTCGGCGCGCCGCGGCTGGGCGGCGCCCAGGCCAATTTCCGCGGCATCAACGGCAACAGCCTGCCGATCGACCAGCTGGTCGACAGCACCACGCTGTCGACCCGGCCGGCTTCGACGGAGATCAGCTTCGACGCGGTCTGTGCCTTCCCGCACCTGCTGCGGGTGGAAAGCCAGAACAACGGGCTGTGGCGCACGGGCGAGCGCAGCGGCGGCGCACCCGAGGGGTTCGGCGACGCGGTGCCCTATCGCGCCACGCTGCTCTGGGCATCGCAGACGCTCGCGCTGTTCGCCGATGCCCGGCTGCGCCGGATGTCCGAGAGCACGCTGTTCGTCAGCGATACCGCGACCGGCACGCTGCAGCTCCGCCTGGAGATCGACGCCGGCGCCACCAACCATCGCGCAAACGCGCCGCTCGTCGCCGGCACCTATGGCGACACGCTGCGCATAACCCTGGAGCCGCAGCAATGATCAGGCCCCTGCTACCCGCAGCGCTGGTACTGTTTCCGGCGGCTGCCCTGGCCCAGAGCCAGCCCCAGCCGGTCACCGCGCATCTCGACCTCATCGGCGAGGCGCCTGCCGCCTGCCTGATGAAGCCGCCCGCCGGCACCAGCGGCACCAATGCCAGCTTCGACCCCGTATCGTCCGGCACCGGACGCATCCGGATCGACCAGCTCGCCAGCCTGAACGACGCGACGCCGCTGGCGGCCGCGATCCAGGTCGCCCTGCCGGTCATCTGCAACGCGCCGCACCGGATCATCCTGCGCAGCGGCAATGGCGGGCTGCGCCGCGAAGGGGCCGCCGTGGCCAGTGTCGCGCCCTTCCGCCAGCTGCTGCCCTACCGGCTCGGCATCCGCTGGGGTTCCGACCAGACCGATCGCAATACCGATGACGGCACGCCGATCGTGATCGACGCGAGCGGCCCCCGTTCGGGCGAACTCGCCGTGCTCTTCACCCTGGCCAGCGGCGGGGCTCCGCTCGTGGCCGGCAACTACACCGACGAGATCGTCCTCGAGGTCCAGGTGGCCGACTGAGGCTCCGCTCCCGTTCCCAGGAGAAACCCAGATGAAGAAGTGGATCCATGGTCTCGCTCTCGGCACGGTGCTCGCCGCCGCAATGCTCGCGAGCAGTCCGCAGGTGAAAGCGGAGACCGTGCAGCCCGTGGTGATCGACCTGTCCACCACCGGCAGCGGGATGAGCCAGACGATCACGGTGGAGAACACCTTCACCCAGCCGCTTCCCGTCGAGCTGCGCGTCGAGGAGCTGACCTTCGACCAGGCCGGGCTGCACGGCACCGGCAAGGATTCGGGCGACCTGCTGATCTTCCCGCCCCAGGCGATCATCCAGCCGGGCCAGACCCAGTCCTTCCGCGTGCAATATATCGGCGATCCGGCGCTGGCGCGCAGCAAGCATTATTACGTCACCGTCGCCCAGCTGCCGGTGCAGCTGCCCCAGGGCCAGTCCGCGATCCAGATCCTGTACAATTTCCAGGTGCTGGTGAGCGTGAAGCCGGCGGGCGCCAAGGCGCAGCTCAAGATCACGCAGAGCGAGGTCGCGCGCGATGAGAAGGGCCAGCCGGTAGCGGCGATCACGCTGAGCAACGACAGCCCGGCGCATGGCTATCTCTCCAAGGGCCGGCTGCGGATCGTCGAGCGCGACCGCAGCGGCAAGGAAGTCTTCCGCCGCACGCTCGCCGGGCCGGAAATCCAGCAAACCGTAGGCTTCGGCCTGGTCGGTGCGGGGCAAACCCGTCGGCTGCTCATCCCCGTCCAGCTTCCCACCAGTGAAGGCACGATCGATGCCCAATTCACGCCCGAAGGCTAAGCGCTCCCTGCGCTGCGCGGCACTCGCCCTCCTGGCGGGCTGCGCACCCCTGGCCCTGTCGCCCGTCGCCCGCGCCGCCGACGAGGACAAGCAGACCACGCAGGAGCAGGAACGGCACATCGTGCTGCCGAAGCCGACCTCCAGCGGCAGCGAACCCCAGGCCCGGATCAACCCGACCGGCAAGCCGGTGACGCTGACCGTCGCGGCCAAGGACGGGCCGGTCTATCTCGGCGACGTGGTCATCACCATCCAGCCCGACGACTCGATCGAGTTCTCGTCGCGGCGGCTGATGGACCTGCTCTCCAACGTGCTCGATCCCGAGGTGCTGCGGAACCTGCAGGCAAGCTTCGCGGGCAAGACGGCAATCGGACCGGAGGCGTTCCGCGACTCGGGCATCCAGCTTCGCTACGATCCGCAGCAGCTGGCGATCGCGATCGACATCGCCAGCGAGCGCCGCGCGAGCCGCACGGTGCTGGTCAGCCCGCTCGAGCGCGACCGCGTCGGCACCTATGTGAAGCCGGCCGAGTTCAGCGCCTATCTCAACGTCCGCGGCAATGTCGATTATCTGTGGAGCGGGCCGGACAAGGGCGTCCAGTCCCCGGTCCTGTTCCTCGACGGCGCGGCCCGGGCGCTGGGCGCCGTGATCGAGAGCCAGGCGATCTGGCAGCCCGGCAGCAACGGCACCGATTTCCAGCGCCTCGGCTCGCGCCTGGTCTATGACGACCAGAAGCGGCTGGTCCGCTGGACGCTGGGCGACCTCCAGCCGGTGACGCGCGGCTTCCAGTCGGTGCCCGACATCGCCGGCCTGTCGGTGTTCCGCTCGTACAGCGTGCTGCAGCCGCAGGAGATCGTGCGGCCGCGTGGCGACCGCAGCTTCCAGCTCACCCGCTCGTCGACGGTCGAGGTGTACGTCAATGGCGAGCTGGTGCGCCGGCTCCAGCTGGCGCCGGGCACCTACAACCTGCGCGACTTCCCCTTCACCCAGGGCGCGAACGACATCCGCCTGAACATCCTCGACGATACCGGCCGCAGCGAGGTCCTGCGCTTCAACGTCTTCCTCGACCAGTCGCAGCTGGCGTCGGGGCTGAGCGAGTTCGGCCTTTATGCCGGCGTGATGGCGCCACTCCAGGCCTATGGCCCCAACTACACCAGCAAGCCCGCGGCCTCCGCCTTCTTCCGCCACGGCATGAGCGACGCGCTCACCCTGGGCGCCAATATCCAGGCCGACAGCCGAGTGGTGATGGGTGGCGTGGAAGCGGTGTGGGGCACCAAGCTCGGCACCTTCTCCGGCAGCTTCTCGCTCTCGCAGATCGACGGCATCGGGGCGGGGCGCGCGGCGCTGGCCACCTTCCAGCGGCTGATCCAGCGCCCCAATGGCCGCTCGGACTCCATCACGCTGTTCTTCGAGAGCCGCAGCCGGAATTTCGGCCCGATCGGCACGGTGATCCCCCGCAACCCCTTCGCCTGGGAAGCCGGGGGCGGCTATTCGCACACCTTCACCGATTATATCTATGGCGGCATCGACGGGCGCTATTCGCGCGGCCGCGACAGCCAGCGCGACCTTTATACCGCGCGCGCCACCATGGGCTGGCGGATAAACGACCGCCTGACCATGACCGGCGACCTGCGCTACGAGCGCGACAATGTCCGCAAGGGGCTGGGCGGGCTGGTCAGCCTGACGCTGCGCCTCGGCCGCTATTCGAACCTGCGCGCCGATTACGACACGCGGACCGAGCGGGCGCGCCTGTCGTACAACATGATGCACGGCCAGGGCGTCGGCTCCTACAACCTCGCGGCCGATATCGAGCGCGACCGCAACGGCGCGGGCATCAGTGCCGCCGGCAACTATGTCAGCAACCGCGCCGACCTGGGCTTCAGCCATTTCGGCACGTTCGACGACGATTTCGGCCGCTCGACCGGGCAGCGCACTTCGTTCCGCTTCGGCACCGCGGTCGCCCTGGCCGATGGCGCGCTGACCATCGGCCGGCCGATCTATGACAGCTTCGCGGTGGTGAAGGGCCATGACAGCCTGAAGGGCGCCAATATCCGCGTCGACCCGACCGAGTTCGGCTATGTCGCCTCGACCGGAGCGCTGGGCACCGCCCTGCAGCCGAGCCTCAGCTCCTATGCCGAGCGCACGGTCAAGATCGACTCGCCGAACGCGCCGGCGGGCTATGACCTGGGCCAGGGCGCCTATCGCCTCTTCCCGCCCTATCGCAGCGGATACCGGCTCGAGGTCGGCTCGGGCTACAACCTGACCGCGATGGGCCGGATGACCGATCGCAACGGCGATCCGGTCTCGCTGGTCACCGGCAAGGCGACCGAGCTGGCGCATCCGGAGCGTGAACCCGTCGTGGTGTTCACCAACCGCGAGGGCCGCTTCGCCGCCACCGGCCTGGCTGCCGGGCGCTGGCGGATCGACATGCTCGATACCGAGAAGAGCAGCTTTGTCATTGATATCGCGGAGAGTGCCGAAGGCGTCGTGCGCCTTGGCGAGCTCACGCCTGCAGCGAAGGACGGGACCAAGCAATGAGCAAGAAGCTAAAGCTGATCGCAGCTGTCTGCGGCGTCCTCTGCGTCGCCGAAGCCGCGCCAGCCTGGGCACAGGGAAAGGGGACCTGCGGCGTATCCGGCCAGGCGCTCGCCTCGCCGACGATCACCTATGACCCCTTCTCGCCGAGCGGGCTGACCCAGGTGACCATTCCGCTGATCCTGACGCGGTTCGGCACCGGTGCGGCCAAGACCCAGACGGTCAATTTCGTGCTGATCAAGCCGGTGGGCACGCCCAACTACCAGATTCTCTACAACGGCACGAGCATCCTCTACACAGAGGGCAACACCATGGGCCACCCGACGATCAACTCGCAGTCGGCGGGCGAGATCAACTATAATTTCGGAGGTGCCTCGCAGCCGGACCAGTCGACGCCCTTCAACCTGGTCGTCACCGTGCCGGCCAATGTCGACCTGTCGGCCGGCCTGCCGATCGACTTCGACATCCTCTATGTCTGCAACGGCACGGGCGGCATGGCCGATGTCGTCACGCCGACCAAGCTGGTCAGCGCGATCCACATCAACGTCAATGTGCTGAGTGCGCTGCAGGCCAGCTATGCCGGGCCTGCGCTCGATTTCGGGGAAGTAGGCGACAAGACCGATACCGATGTGACGACCACGCCGATCATCCGCACCGGCTTCGTGCGCGTCGCGAGCTCGGGCCCCTATTCGATCCAGATGACGTCGCAGAACAACTACCGGATGACCTTCTCCGGCGGCAATCCGACGAACCCCACCCAGTCGCTCGGCTATTCGGCGACCTTTGTCGCGCAGACGCGCAACCCGACGAACACGACGCCGATAACCAAGACCTGCACGCGTGCCGGCCTGGCCGGGTCGCCGCCGAACCAGGGCATATTGCTGCCCCTGGAAGTACGGTTGCTGGAAGGAGGCCAGACGCGAACGCCGGCCTCCGTTTACCAGGACATCTTGACCGTCACCATCTCCCCGCTTGCCGCGGGTACGCCGGGGACGATCTGCTCCTGATCCAGCTAGAGCCGGATCAGAGCGCGGTGACGCGGATCGACAGGGTGCCGTTGGCCTGGCCGTTCTCAGTGACCAGCGACACCTTGTGCGCCGCGATACCCGGCTGCGAGGCACCCGAAATCACGGTCGAGCCGGCATCCGAAAGGCGCACGGCATTGCCGTCGATCATCAGAGTCGCGCCGGCCAGCTCGGGCGAGTGATCGACCGTGACCTTGTAGCCGTTCGCGCTGTTGCAGAACTCGTGAAGCGTGCCGAGATCGACCTGGTTGCCGCCCGACGGGGCAACCATGGTGTCGAGGTTCGCGCGGCAAACCACGGGGACATAACCCGAAACCGTCAGGCGATAGCCATCCTGCGTGGTGTCGGCAAAGGCCGTCGGTGCCACTGCGAGCATCGCGCCGAAGGCAGCGACCGCGCCGGCACGGCGCACGAAGGAAGAAACGCTGTTGTTGTACTGCATGATAAGAAACTCCCGCCAGAACGGTTCCTTTTCCCTCAAAGGCGGTTGACGTCGGGTTAAACTCGCTCTCCGTAACCTGACGCATTGGATTCGCGGGAGCGGGGTTCCGCGGGAATTGCGCGGCGGCAGGCGCCGCCAGCGCTTATCGATATGCGGCTTTTCAGTTCCCCGGCGAAAGCCGGGGCCCAGGGTTGCTCTGCCTAATGCCAGGTTGAACATGCATCTCCAGGGATCGCCGCAGGAGATGATCCGAGCGGGTGCGCTTGTGACCCTGGGCACCGGCTTTCGCCGGGGAACACCTTGTATCTGAATGTAGAGACTGCGCCGGTCCTACTGCCCCGGCGCCGCCGGAAACGCAGCGCGCCCCTGGCCCATCCCCGCCGCGAAGGCGATCCGCAGCGCGTCGGACAGGCTGCGGGCGTGGAGCTTGGCCATGATGTTGGCACGGTGCACCTCGACGGTGCGCGAGCTGATGCCCAGGTCGTAGGCGATCGTCTTGTTGGGCAGCCCCCGCGCCAGGCCCTCGAGCACCTCGCGCTCGCGGCAGCTCAGCACGCCGAGCACCACCCCGGCCTCGGCGACGCGCGCGCTATATTCCTTGCCGGCGGCGACCCTGGCAAAGGCCCGGTCGATCGCATCCTGCAGCGCGTCGGTGTCGAAGGGCTTCTCGAGGAAATCGACTGCCCCCGCCTTCATCGCCTTCACCGCCACCGACACGTCGCCGTGCCCGGTCAGCACGATGACCGGCATCGTCACGCCGCGGGCATTGAGCCGCTGCTGCACTTCCAGCCCGTCCATCTCGGGCATGCGGATGTCGAGCAGCACGCAGCCCGGCTCGGCGTGGCGGACCTCCTTCAGGAAGGCGATGCCCGACGACCAGGTGCGCACGGCATAGCCCGTGGTGGTCAGGAAGAATTTCGCGCCACGGCGCACGCTCTCCTCGTCGTCGATGACGTGGACCAACGGCTTGTCATTCATTCCAGGGCCTCCGTGTCAGCACGAACCAAGGTGAATATGAAGCGGGCACCGCCATCCAGGGCGGGCTCCATCCAGATGCGGCCGCCATTGGCCTCCACGATCGTCCGGCAGATCGAGAGCCCGAGCCCCATTCCGGTCAGCTTGGTGCTGTGGAAGGCGCGGAACAGGTTCTCGACGATCTCCGCCGACACGCCGGGGCCGGTATCGGCAACGGTAACGCGGACGAACCCGGCCTCGTCGGGCGCGGTGGAAACGGTGAGCGCGCGGCGTGGCCAGCCGGCCATCGCCTCGATCGCATTGCGCATCAGATTGATCAGCACCTGCTGGATCTGGATCCGGTCGACCAGCACGCTGTCGGCGCCGGGATCCAGCCTGAAGCTTGCCTCCACGCCCTTTTCCCGCGCCCCGATCAGGGCCAGCTCGGACGCGTCCTCGACCAGGGTGGCCAGCGACTCGATCGTCTTCTCGACTTCGCCGCGCGCCACGAACTCGCGCAGCCGGCGGACGATGCTGCCGGCGCGCAGCGCCTCCTCGAAGGCCTCGTCGAGCCCCTCTTCGATCATGTCGCGATTGTCGGGATCCTCTTCCCGCAGCAGGTTCCGGGCGCCGCGCACGAAGGTGACCACCGCGGTGATCGGCTGGTTGAGTTCATGCGCGAGCGTCGATGCCATCGTGCCCATCGCACTGACCCGCGAGGCATGGATGAGCTCGGATCGGAGCGTCTCGATCCGCTCCTCGTCCGCCACCTTCTCGGTGAGATCGCGGATGAAGCCGATGAAGACGCGCCCGCCCTCGGCCACTGCCTCGCCGACCGACAGGTCCATCGGGAAGGTCGTCCCGTCATGGCGCCGGCCCAGCACGATGCCGCCGACCCCGATCATCCGCGCCTCGCCCGTCGTCAGGTAGCGGCGGATATACGCGTCATGCCGCTCCCGGTCCGGGGAGGGCATCAGGCAGCTGACGTTCGCGCCGATGACATCCGCCTCGCGCATGCCGAACATCTTCTCCGCCGCGGCGGAGAACGACAGGATCTTGCCCGCCTCGTTGATCACCACCATCGCATCGGGCACCGCCGCCAGGATCGAGCGGAACTGCGAGGCGCTCGCCTGGAGGTGCCGTTCCGCCGCGCGCTGCTCGGTCACGTCGCGGATCACCTTGGCGAAGCCGCGCAGCGCGCCCCGCTCGTCATAGAGCGGCGTCAGCATGATGTGGGCGAGGAATTCTGAGCCGTTCTTGCGGACGCACCAGTCTTCTTCCTCCAGCCCGCCCTCGGCACGCGCCTTGTCGAGATCGTGCTGCGGCTTTTCGACCTCGACCGCGACATCCGGATAGAAGATCGAGCAATGCTGCCCCACCACCTCGCGCTCGCTCCAGCCCTGGATCCGCTCGGCTGCCTTGTTCCAGATCGTCACATGGCCCTGGGGATCGAGCATGTAGATGGCGCAGCCCTCGGCGCCGTCGATGAGCAGGTTCAGCGTCTCGGCGAGATCGTCCGCCCGGCTGGCGCCGCGCTCGGCGACCTGCTCGGTGGTGCGCAGCCGCCACTGCAGGCGGATGATGTAGGACACGACGATGATGATGACCGAGGAGGCGAGCAGGAAGACGATGCGTTCGAAGAGCGCCATCTGGCCGCTCGCCCAGCCGGCCAGGGTAACCGCCAGGACCGAGGCTAGCGCAGCGGCAAGCGCAGGGCCGGCACCGGCGAAGAAGCCGGTGGCGAACACCGCCGCCGCGTAGAGCAGGAAATGTCCATAGTCGCCCAGCCAGGGCGCGAGCGCCCAGCGCAGCAACGTGGCGACAGCGACCGAGCCAACCACCACCCCGCAGGCGGCAACCAGGTCGCGCGCCGATGAACTAGGGGCATCGGCCACCGCAATCTCCCCCCGGACGATGGCGATGCGCGTGATAGCGCATCTGCTTCATCGCTCAGGTTGAGGGACGATAGCATGGAAGAAATTCATCGGAAATGGTGCAGAAACATCACGGAAACGAAAAAATCGGGCCGTCGCGGTGCAGAAATGAGACTGATCTAGGAAGTTTCCGCGACTTGTATCTGCGACTCGGCCTCGATCGGCACTGCCTCGGCGAGCACTTCCAGCAGCGAGTCGTCTCGGAACGGCTTGGGCAGCACTGCCGCGAAACCTGCCAGGATCGCCTCGGCCTGCAGGGCTTCCGAGAAGAATGCAGTGATCAGGATGGCGATACCTTGCCAGCCTCGCGCGCGCAGCGTCTGCAGCGCCGCGATCCCGTCGCAATCCGGCATCGAATAATCGACCACAACATGCGCCGTCTCCACCGAGGCGGGGTCTGCCAGCGCTGTCACCGCATTGGCAAAGGAATGGACCTGATAGCCCTTGCCCTGCAGCAGCAGCTGCAATCCCCGGCGTACGGCAGCGTTGTCCTCGATGAGGAGAAGGGGCAGATTTTCCTTCCGCGACAGTAGCACGCCCTACACCCTCTCTGCAGGTCTTACGCTGGCGGGGCCGTCCGGTCCGGCGGTCCCTTCGATTGCAGCGCCGTGCGACCATATCAGTGTTCGAGGGCAGCCGAACAGACCCAGGATCATTCGAATCTGTCCCATGGTCATGCAGTCGAGCGGGCGATCGGGCACCGAAGCAACCTCCTGCAGTGACGTGGCCCCGGCCCGGAGGCGCATCCCGCCCGCCCGGCGAAGGTCAGGCCCTTGCGAGGTCTTGGGGGTGCCAACGATCGAGCGGCGGGCAGCGGTCCGCCGGAGTATCACGCCGATGTTCCTGTCGGGATTGGCCGGGCGTCTGCCCGTCTTCTCCCAGCCCCCCGCCGCAGTCTGCGGCGCGACGCCACACTAGGTCGGATGCCCGGCGGACGGCGATTCGTAGTCTTACTTATTGGTCGGACCAAAGGTCGGTTGCGTTCGGGGCGTCGCGTCGCTCGTCATCGGCCCCGCGGGCGGCTATCGGCTGGCAAACATGCCCTGAACGTTCAACAAGGCGCGGCGTTGACTGCGTTTCACCAGGATTATGCCTTGGAAACCCTGTCGATCATCCTCTTCCTCCTCCTCGCGGTAGTGGTCAGTGGCGCCCTGGCGCGCATGTTGCCCTTCGCGGTGCCGACGCCGCTGGTGCAGATCCTGCTCGGCGCGGCGATCGGCCTGTCCACGTCGCACCGGGTCGCGCTCGATCCCGAGCTGTTCCTGTTCCTCTTCCTGCCGCCTCTGCTGTTCCTCGACGGCTGGCGCATCCCCAAGGACGAGCTGTTCAAGGACCTTCCCACCGTGGTCGAACTGGCGCTCGGGCTGGTGCTGCTGACCGTGATCGGCATGGGGCTGCTGATCCACTGGATGATCCCGGCGATGCCGCTCGCCGTCGCTTTCGCGCTCGCCGCCGTCGTCTCGCCGACCGATCCGATCGCGGTGTCGGCAATCGCCGCGCGCGTGCCGATCCCGAAGCGGATGATGCACATCCTCGAAGGCGAATCGCTGCTCAACGACGCATCCGGCCTGGTCTGCCTGCGCTTCGCCGTCGCCGCCGCGCTGACCGGCAGCTTCTCGGCGGGCGAGGCCGCCCTCACCTTCGCGTGGGTTGCCGGTGCCGGGCTGGTAATCGGCGTGCTCGTCACGCTGGCGGTGTCGCGCGCCAAGGCCTGGGTCACGCGGCGCTGGGGCGAGGACACCGGCTCGCAGATCCTCGTCAGCCTGCTGATCCCGTTCGGCTCGTACCTGCTCGCCGAGCATCTCCACGCATCGGGCATCCTCGCCGCAGTGAGCGCCGGCGTGACGATGACCTTCGCGGAGATCTCACGCCAGGCGATGGCGGTCACGCGGATGCGGCGCAACTCGGTTTGGGACACGCTCCAGTTCACCCTCAACGGCGTGATCTTCGTGCTGCTCGGCGAGCAGCTGCCCGGCATCGTCGCGGACGCGCGACAGACCGTGCTGCTGACCGGCCATCACTCGCCCTGGTGGCTCGGCATCTATGTCGTGGCGATCGTCGCGGGGCTCGCCGCGCTCCGCTTTGCCTGGGTGTGGACGTCGCTGCGGCTCACCATCCTGCGCAAGCGCGAGGGGCTGGCGGAGATGCGCAGCCCCAACTGGCGGCTGGTCGCGGCGACCTCGTTCGCCGGCGTGCGCGGCGCGATCACGCTGGCCGGCGTGCTGACCTTGCCGCTGGCGCTCAACGACGGATCGCCCTTCCCGGCCCGCGACCTGGCGATCTTCCTCGCCGCCGGGGTGATCATCGTGTCGCTGGTAATCGCCAGCGTCGCGCTGCCGGTCCTGCTCAAGGACCTGGTGCTGCCGCCCGAGCCTTCGCGCCAGGCCGAGGAGGACGCCGCGCGGATCGCCACCGCAGAGGCCGCGATCCGCGCAGTCGAGCGGCGCCAGCACGCGCTGGGCGAGGAGCATGACGATCCCGATCTCTATGCGGGCGCCGGCACGCGCGTGATGGATTTCTATCGCGAGCGGATCGAGGGTCTGGGCGACGGGCGCGGCGGCGAGGCGCGGGCGCAGGAGCGGCTGGTCAGCGAGCTGCGGCTGATCGGCATCCAGGCCGAGCGCGCCCGCCTGCTTGAGCTCGCCCGCAGCCGCGCGGTGGGCAGCGAGACGGCGCGCAAGCTGACCCGCGAGCTCGACCTGGCCGAGGCGCGCCACCGGGGCTGAAGCAAGGATGGCGAACATCGCGCACTGCGTCGCCGTGCGGCGCACAAAAAACATGCCGCCCGGTTCGTTTGACCGGGCCGTGGCGCAAGGTTAACCATGGTTTTATTGCAATGACTTGGGCGAAATTCCTGCCGAAATTCAGCACTGGAGCACCCCACCCGCCCCGCGGCACCCCCCATATGGTATATTGACTTCATTTCGCACTCGGTTCTCGGGTTTCCTGGGGGGAACCAATATGCCGAGCAATACCGAGTCGTTCGCAATCTTCAGTGCAGCCGGGAAGCGGGCGCGCAAAGTGAGGCGGTCGATCCGCTCGGTGACCGCGCTGAGCGGCGGCCTGGCCGCGCTGCTGATCGCGACGCCGGCCTTCGCCCAGCAGGGCGGCGCGGGTGGTTCCGGCGGTTTCGGCGGCGGCGGTGCAGGCGGCGGAGCCGGCCAGCCGGGCGGCACGGCAACCTGCTCGATCATCCCCGTCGCCGCCTGCCAGACGACGGGCGGCGCCGCCGGTACCGACCCCGGCGGGGACGGCGCCGATGGCAACGTCAATAGCGGCGGCCCCGGCGGCGGCGGCGGTGGTGGCGCCAACGGCTCCCTGGCCACGCCGATCGGCGGCAATGGCGGCAATGGCGGCAACGGACAGGCCGGTAATTACAGCACCGGCGGCGGCGGTGGCGGCAGCGGCGGCAACGGCGTCCTCCTGACCGGGCCACTGACCAACAGCGCGACCGTGGCCGGCGGCAATGGTGGCAATGGCGGAGCCGCCGGCGCGACGTTCTTCTCCGGCGGCCCCGCCAATGGCGGCGCGGGCGGCGACGGCGGCGCGGGCATCGTCGCCAATGCCGGCGCGGTGATCACCAACCTGTCGGCGGGGTCGATCACCGGCGGCGCTGGCGGCCTGGGCGGCGCGGGATCGAGCGGTGGCGGCCTGGCCGGGGCCGGCGGTGCCGGCGGGACCGGCATCCGCGGCGCGGACATCGTGATCGAGAATGCCGGCAGCATCGCCGGCGGCACGGGCGGCGACGGCGTGACGCGCGGCTATGCGCTCCATTTCACCGGCGGCAACAACAGCCTCAGCCTGCTTGCCGGATGGAGCATCACCGGCGGCATCCAGCTCGACAGCGGCAGCAGCCTCAGCTTCAACGTGGACGGCACCGAGACGCTGGGCAATGCGATCTCCGGCAGCGGATCGATCGCCAAGACCGGCACCGGCACCCTGATCCTGACGGGCACCAACAGCTATTCCGGCTCTACGGCCCTGAACGGCGGCACGCTGCAGATCGACGATCCCGCGAGCATCGGCGGCGGCGCGGTCGAACTCAACACGGGCATGCTCCGCACCAACTTCGACGGCGCGCTCGGCAACAATCTTTTCTGGAACGACGGCGCGACCGGCACGCTGGCCGCGGCGACGGGCACGACGCTGACGCTCACCGGCACGCTGAACTATGGCGGGGATACCGAGGTCCGGTTCGGCAGCGCCGCCGACACCGGCACGATCATCGCTTCCTTCTCCACCGGATCGGTGAGCGGCGGCCCGCCGAAGCAGGCCATCTTCGGCGGCGGAATCTTCCGGGCCGGGACCGGCTTCATGAGCTTGTCGCTCGCCAATTTCACTTCCGTGCAGATCGACGCAGGCGCGACGCTCGACATCAACGGCGTGCAGCCCGTCACGACGCTCCAGAGCCTCGAAGGCGCCGGCACGCTGCAGAACGACGGCGCCGAGACCCTGATCTATGGCGGCGATTTCGCCGGTACGGTCACCGGCACCCAGAATATCCGCAAGGCCGGCATCGGCACGCTGATCCTCAGCGGCGACAATGACTATAGCGGCAGCACGACGATCGATGGCGGCGTGCTGCAGATCGGCGCGGGCGGCAGCGGCGCGACCAGCGGCACGCTGGGAACCGGCAATGTCACCATCGCGAGCGGCGCCAGCCTGGTCTTCGCCCGTGCCGACGCGCAGACCGTATCGAACGCGATCGACGGCGACGGATCGGTGGAGCAGGCCGGTCCCGGCGTGCTCGAGCTGACCGGCGCCAACAGCTATACCGGCGGCACGCGGATCACCGGGGGGCTGATCAGTTTCACCGGCAGCGGCAATTTCGGCAGCGGCAACATCACGCTGAACGGCGGCGGGCTGCAATGGGCCGCCGGCACCACGACCGACATTTCCGCGCGCCTGGACCCGATCGGCAGCGCCGGCGGCGTCTTCGACACCAACGGCAACAACGTGCTGCTGATGAGTGCGCTCTCGGGCAGCGGGCTGACCAAGGCCGGCAGCGGCATCCTGACGCTGGCGGGCAGCAACAGCTTCACCGGCACGATCACGATCAACGACGGCACCCTGTTGCAGAGCAACGTGAACGCCCTGGCCGGCGCGGACATCGTGCTGGGCGGCGGCACGCTCGATATCGGGAATTACGACCTGTCGCTCGGCCAGGCACTCGGCATCACCGGCACCGGAACGATCGAATCGTCGGGCACCGGCGCCCTGACGACCGTCGCCGGGGAAAGCGCGGTGTTCGGCAGCACGGGCGGCGCAATCGCGTCCGACCTGGAGATCACGGTCGCCAGCGGCAGCACGCTGAGCCTGTTCGGCAACAACGCGCTGACCGGCACCATCGCGGTGAACGGCAAGCTGGTGATCGGCGAGACCGGTGCGGCGGGCGCCTCGAACAATACCATCGGCACGGTCGGCCCGGCCAGTTCGGTGATCAGCTTCGCCGACGGCGTCGACAATGCCCCTACCATCCTGCTCGCCTCGAACGCGATGCAACTCGAAGTGCTGGGCACCGATGTCGCGACGCAGAGCGGTGCGATCACGGGGATCGCCAGCGGCTTCGGCTTCGAGAAGATCGGCAGCGGCACGCTCAACATCACCGCCGTCAACGCCTATGACGGGACCACGCTGGTCACGGGCGGCACGCTGGCCTTCAACCAGCAGGGGCTGAGCTTCAGCCCGCTGATCGCGATCGACGATGGCGCGGCGGTCCGGCTGCTCGAGGACGTCGATCATGATGGCGGCGTGACCATCCTGGCCAATGGCGGCACGATCGATACCGACAGCTACCGCTTCACCGTGTCCGGCGCCGTCGATTACCAGGGCGAGCTGACCAAGACCGGATCGGGCACGCTGGAACTGCGCGACGAGAACGACGCGGGCACCGGCGCCGGTGGGATCAACGTCCTCGCCGGCACGCTGGCGCTGGGCAGCGATACCGCGGCGGGCACCGGCACGATCAAGCTGGCCGACGCCACCACCCTGCTCAACGCCTCGTGCGGCTGCGCCCCGCTGACGCTGGCCAATGCGATCCAGATCGCGCTGGGCGGCACCGCGACGATCGACGCCGACGGCTACGAGACGGTGCTGGCCGGGAACATCACCGGCGGCAACCTGATCTTCGCCGACAGCTATGGCGGCGGCACCACCAGGCTGACCGGCACCAACAGCTATGGCAACACGGCAGTGGGCCTCGGCGCGACGCTGATCGTCGGCGATGGCGGCACCGCCGGCACGCTAGGCACCGGCACGATCACCACCGACGGCATGCTCGCCTTCGACCGGTCGGACAGCGTCACGCTCGCCACCGCGGTCGGCGGCAGCGGGCTGCTCGGCCAGTTCGGCACCGGCACGCTGATCCTCACCGCCAGCAACAGCTATTCCGGCGGCACGCTGATCCTCAACCCCACCGGCACGATCCAGGTGGGCGATGGCGGCACCATCGGCACGCTCGGCACCGGCGACATCGTCATCGGCGGCGGCACGCTGATCTTCAATCGTTCGGACGACCTTGTCGTCGCGGACCAGATCGCCGGCGACGGCCTGATCACCAAGCTCGGCGCGGGCACGCTGACGCTGAACGGGGACAATCTCAACGGCCTGTCCGGCCCCTATGTCGGCGCCATCTCGGTCCAGGCCGGCACGCTGGCGGTGGGCGAATTCGGGCTCGGCGCCAGCCAGATGGTCGATATCGACAATGGCGCGACGACGAAGGCGATCAAGAACGCCTATGCCGGCGACATGACGATCCTGTCGGGCGGCGGCACGATCGACACCGGCAACTTCACCTTCGAGCTGCTCGGCTCGATCGACTTCCAGGGCGAGCTGACCAAGATCGGATCGGGCACGCTGCTGATCGACGACACGTTCGAGGGAGGCCTGGGCGCCGGCGGGATCAACGTCACCGCCGGCACGCTCGGCCTGGGCAGCGACTATGCGGGCGGCACCGGCCTGATCAAGCTGGCGAACGGCACCACCCTGCTCAACGCCGCCTGTGGCTGCACCCGCCTCGACATCGACAACGAGATCCAGGTCGCGCTGGGCGGCGCTGCGACCTTCGACGGCGGCGGCAACAACACCGACCTGAACGGCGCGATCAGCGGCGGCGACGTGCATTTCACCACCAGCGTCTCGGGACCGTTCGCGGGGAGCATCTTCCGGCTCAACGGCGCCAACAGCTATGGCGCGACGCAGATCGGCCCCAATGTCGCGCTGATCGTCTATGACGGCACGCTGGGCACCGGTAACGTCACCTTCGACGCCGCGCCTTCGGACCCGACCACGCCCGCCGCGCTCGTCTTCCAGAACGACATCGACTACAGCTATGGCGGCAAGATCATCGGCGCGGGCATCGTCAGCGTCGAGACCGATTCCAACGCCTCGGTCACGCTGACCGGCTCGAACAGCGCCACCGAGAATTTCACCGGCACGGTGGAAGTGCTCAGCGGCCGGCTGGTGATCAACGGCAGCTTCGGCGACGTGGTGAACAACAGCGCGACGATGCTGATCGACGACAGCTGCTTCTGCGGCGGCACCGCACCGTCGTTGGGCGGCAGCGGCATCTTCCACGGCAGTGTCACGCTGGGCAATACCGAGCTCAACCCCGGCAACAGCCCGGGCACGCTGGTCATCGCCGGCAACCTGACGCTCGGCGCGGGCACGATCCTCAATTTCGAGCTGGGCGAGCCCGGCACGCCGGGCGGAGCGAACAACGACCTGGTCACGGTGGGCGGCAACCTGACGCTCAACGGCACGCTCAACACCATCGCCTGGGGCGCGGGCTATGGCCCGGGCTATTACCGGCTGTTCAACTATGGCGGCACGCTGACCGACAACGAGCTGCTGATCGGCTCGATCGCCGGCGGCCTCGACGCGACGGTGCTGACCAACATCAACGGCCAGGTGAATGTGCGGCTGGGCGGCGCGCAGGCGGTGCAATATTGGGATGGCAGCGATGCCGGCGCCAGCGCCGCGGCCGGCGGCAATGGCGGATCGGGCACCTGGCACGCCGCGAACACCAACTGGACCGGGCCGACCGGCTACGCGATCAACGACAGCTGGAAGAGCCAGGTCGGCGTGTTCGCCGGCGCGGCCGGCGGCACCGTCACCGTCGAGGGCACCCAGGCTTTCGAGGAGCTGCGCTTCGAGACCGACGGCTATGTGCTGAGCCCGTCCGATGCCAGCGCGCGGCTGAACACCACCGGCGGCTTCTCGATCCTCGACGTCGCGAGCGGCATCACCGCCGATATCGGCGTGATCATCCAGGGCGGCGCGGGCCTGAACAAGACCGGCGCCGGCACGCTGATCCTCTCCGCCGCCAACACCTATAGCGGCGCCACCGACGTGGCGGCGGGCACGCTGCGGCTGGGGATCAACCAGGCGATCCAAGAGCAATCGGCGCTCAACGTCCAGGCGGGCGGAACCTTCGACCTTGACGGCTTCCAGACCAAGGTCGGCTCGATCGCGGGTGCGGGCGCCATTACGCTGGGCGGCGGCCGGCTCGACACCGGCTACAACAATATATCGACGCTGTTCAGCGGTACGGTCACGGGAGCCGATGGCAGCGAATCGACCTTCACCAAGAACGGCAACGGCACGCTGAGCCTGGCCGGCAGCATCGCGCTGGGTAATGGCGGGGGGGCGCTGAAGTCCTTCGCGCAGGTCAATGCCGGTACGCTGGAGATCACCGGCACCGGCAGCCTGAGCGCCGACCTGATCCAGAACTTCTCGATGATCGAGAACAGCGGCACGATCACCGCCTTCGTTACCTTCCAGACCTTCGGCACGGTGGTCAACGCGGCCACCGGCGTGATCAACGGCCAGACCCAGAATTTCGGCAGCTTCGACAATTACGGGACGATGAGCGGGCTGCAGTCGCTCGGCGGCACCGCGGTCAACCACGGCACCGGCGTGATCAACGGCAACGTCCAGACCTTCAGCAGCTTCGCCAGCACGGGCATCATCAACGGCGCGCTGGGCAATTTCGGCACGGCGACGATCGCCAACCAGGTCAATGGCGAGCTCAGCAACCAGCAGGTGGGCGCGACCATCACGCTGAGCGGCGCGGTGACCGGCATCACCAACTATTTCGGCTCCTCCGGAACGCTGCTCGATCTCGCGGGCTTCGACACGACGATCGGCGCGCTCAACGGCAATGGCGGCACGGTCCAGCTGGGCACGGCGAGGCTGACGGTGAACAATGCCGCCTTCTCCACCTTCGACGGCGTGGTCACCGGCAGTGGCGGACTGACCAAGACGGGCATTGGCGAGCTGCGGCTGAACGGCGCCAGCGACTATAGCGGCACCACGCTGATCAGCGGCGGGATACTCGTGCTGGGTGAAGGCGGTGCGATCGGCGCGGGGACCGTCACCAACAATGCGGCGCTGGGCTTCGACGGCGCGCTCGACCGGACCTTCGCCAACACGATCCAGGGCAATGGCGCGCTGGTCAAGACGGGCAGCGGCCTGCTGGTGCTGACCGGGACGAACGGGTCGTTCTCGGGCGCAATCGACGTGCAGGGCGGCGCGCTCGGCTTCGACAATGCCCAGGCGCTGGGCAGCGGCGCGGTGACGCTGGGCAACGGCACCTTCCTGCGCAACCTCCAGGGCGTAACCGCCATCACGCTGGCCAATGCCATCCAGGGCGCCGGCATGGTGACGCTGCAGGGCGTGGACGGCGCGAACACGACCTTTGGCGGCGCGATCAGCGGCGGCACGGTGCGGTTCGGCCTGTCGGGCGGCGGGTCCACGACGTTCACCCTGGCCGCGGCCAACAGCTATGACGATACGCGGATCGGCGGCGGCGTGGCGCTGACCGTCGGCGCAGGCGGCACGCTCGGCACCGGCGATACGGTGTTCGAGGCGAACCCGGTCCCTTCGTCGCTGACCTTCGCCAATGCGACCAACTACAGCTATGCCGGGGTGATCGCGGGCAGCGGCTCGATCGTGGTGGACACGGCGGCGGGCGCCTCGGTCACGCTGACCGGCTCGAACGGCAACGGCACCGACTTCACCGGCGCGGTGACTGTCGATGCCGGCAAGCTGGTGATCAACGGCGCGTTCGGCGACGTGACGAACAACGCCGCCAGCCTGGTGCTGAACGGCGGCACGCTGGCGGGCAGCGGCACGTTCCACGGCGACGTGAGCATCGGCAATGCCGCGCTCAATCCGGGCAACAGCCCGGGCACGCTCAACATCGGCGGCAGCCTGACGCTCGGCGCGGGGACGATCCTCAATTTCGAGCTGGGCGAGGCCGGCACCGTCGGCGGGGCGAACAACGACCTGGTCAATATCGGCGGCAACCTGACGCTGGACGGCACGCTCAACGTCCTCGCCCAGCCGAGCTTCGGCGAGGGCTATTACCGGCTGTTCAACTATGGCGGGACGCTGACCGACAACGGGCTGGCGCTCGGCGCGCTGCCGGCGGGCTATACCCCGACCTTGCTCACCAACATCGCGGGCCAAGTGAACATCCTGTTCGCCAGCAGCCCCCAGGCGATCCAATATTGGGATGGCAGCGACCTGACCGGCGCCTCGACCGCGGCAGGCGGCGATGGCGGCGCGGGCATCTGGAGCACGGGCGGCACCAACTGGACCGCCCCGACCGGCTATGGTGTCAACGATTCCTGGCGCGGGCAGGTCGCGGTGTTCGGCGGCGGCGCCGGCGGCAACGTCACTGTGCAGGGCACCCAGGCGTTCCAGGAGCTGCGCTTCACCACCAGCGACTATGTGATCGCCGGCGCGACCGCGGCGGACGGGCTGGCGACGACGGGCGGCTTCTCGGTGATCGACGTCTCGGGCGGCGTCTCCGCGACGATCGCCGCCGCCATTTCGGGCGCGGGCGGGCTGACCAAGACCGGCACCGGCACGCTCAGCCTGGGCGGGGCGAACAGCTATGCCGGCACGACCACGGTCACGGCCGGCCAGCTCAACCTGCTGGCGGGCAGCTCGTTGGCCGGCGGAGTGGTCAACCAGGCGGTCTTCACCAATGCCGGCACCGTGACCGGCGCGGTGCAGAACGACGCGACGCTGACCAGCACCGGCACGCTGGCCGGCGGGCTGGCAAACAACGGCACCGCGACGCTGGCCGGCACGGTCGGCACCGGCATCGTCAACAATGGTGCGGTGACGTTCAGCGGCACCGCCACGGTCGCGGCGCTCCAGCAGGTCGCCACGGGCACCTTCGACCTGGCCGGCTTCGGCGTGTCGCTCGGCACGCTCACCGGATCGGGCGCGATCACCCTGGGCGGCGGCGCGCTGAGCATCGGCGCAGGCAACGGCAACTCGTCCTTCGCCGGCACGATCTCGGGCGCCGGCACCCTGACCAAGGCCGGCACCGGCACGCTGGTGCTGACCGGCACGGCCACCCCGACCGGCGGCACGACGATCGCGGGCGGCACGATCCAGATCGGCACGGGCGGCACCACCGGCTCGCTCTCGGGCGCGATCGCCAATAATGGCGTGCTGATCCTCAACCGCAGCGACGCAGTGACGTTCGCAAACGCAATGTCGGGCACCGGCGGCTTCGTGCAGGCGGGCAACGGCACCACGACGCTGACCGGCGCCAACAGCTATGGCGGCGGCACGATCGTCGCCGCCGGCAGGCTGCGCGGCGACACCGCCTCGCTGCAGGGCGCGATCCGGATCGACAGCGCGCTGGAGTTCGCCCAGTCGGGCGCCGGCACCTATGCCGGCAGCCTGTCGGGCGCGGGCCTGATCGAGAAGAGCGGCACGGGCAGCCTGAGCTTCACCGGCGACAGCTCGGCCTTCACCGGCGCGACCAGCGTGCTTGCCGGGCGGCTGGCGATCAACGGCCTGCTCTCGCGCTCGATCGTCACCGCGGGCAACGGCGCGACGCTGGGCGGCACCGGCACGGTGGGCGGCCTCGTCGTGCAGACCGGCGCCACGATCGCACCAGGCAACAGCGTCGGCACGCTGAATGTCGCCGGCAATGTGCTGTTCCAGGCCGGCTCGCTGTTCGCGGTCGAGGTCCAGGCGAGCGGCGCCGACCGGATTCAGGCGAGCGGCAGCGCAACGTTGAACGGCACGCTGCAGATCCTCAACCTGGGCGGCAATTATGCGATGAACAGCAGCTTCGTGCTGCTCCACGCCGATGCCGGGGTGAGCGGGACCTTCACCGTCTCCGGGCTCAACAGCTTCGGCCTCGCCTTCCGGCCGAAGATCATCTACACCGCCAACGAGGTTCAGTTGTTCCTTGCGCCGAACCAGCTCTCCGCGGTCCTCGGCACCGGGGTTCCGCTCAGCTACAACCAGCTGAGCACGATCACCCGCCTCGATACCGCGGTGATGAGCGGCAACTATGATCCGACGCCGCTGAGCGCCCTCTACAGCCTCGCCCCCGCCGCGATCCCGGCGGCGCTCGACCAGCTTTCGGGCGAAATCTATGCCGACGCCACCCGCGCCGCGCTGGAGGACGAGCGCATCGTGCGCGAGGCGGTGGTCGGCCGACTGGCCGCGGCGGCCGATGCCGGGCTTTCGGGCAATGGCGGCTGGGGGCAGGTGATCGGCAGTTGGGGCAGCGTGGACGGCGACGGCAACGCCGCCGGCTATGACGTCGAGCGCACCGGCATGATCCTGGGCATGGACGCGGGCGCGGCGACCGAGGACGGTTCGTGGCGCGCCGGCGTGATGGGCCATTATACTCGCATCACCGTGCCGGCGACCGCGCGCGGCAGCCACGCCACGATCGACCGGACCGGAGGCGGCTTCTATGCCGGCGCCGCGATCGGCGGCTGGCGCTTCCGCGCGGGTGCCTCGCTCGCGCTGCTCGACCTCAAGGCCCGGCGCCAGATCGCCGTGCCCGGCTTCACCGCCAGCGAGCGCGGCAAGGTGCAGGGCGTGATGCTCCAGACCCTTGCCGAGCTGAGCTACCGGATCGAGACCGGCGCGCACGGCTTTGTCGAGCCCTATCTGGCCGGCAGCGTCAGCCGGGTGCGGTTCGGCCGCTTCGCCGAGACCAGCGGCCCGGTGGCGCTGATCGTGCGCGACCAGAAGAGCGTGCTGGGCATTGCCGAGCTGGGCCTGCGCGGCGAGGTCCCGCTGGCCGGCGGCGACACCGGTGGCGTGCGGCTGGGCGGCAATGTCGGCCTGCGCACCGCCTTTGGCGACCGCGCCGCCAATCCGCTCATCGCCCTGACCGCGGCGGCGGACCAGGCGTTCACCGTCCGCTCGGCGGAGATCGACCGCTTCGCGGCGGCGGCGAACCTCAACCTCATCGTCGACCTCAGCGACAAGCTCGACCTGCGCATCGGGTATAGCGGCATGCTGGGCAGCGGGGTGCGCGAGCATGGCGGCCGGGCGACGCTGAGTCTGAAGTTCTGATCGCGGGCGCGGGGCACGCGCCGGCTATCGATATTCAGCTCTTCAGTTCCCCGGCTTTCGCCGGGGAACAGCTAAACCAACCGCTGCACCTGGATATTGCATGCACCCGCACGAACCGGTCCGTAACGGGCCGGTCCAGCGGACGACCCGTTGCAATAAGGAAATTCGCCGGTCAGGTATCTGAAGGTCCGGACAACAGAATCCGCACGAGAAGAACGAAGACCAGGAGAGATCCGACGAAGAAGGGGGCGAACTTCGAGCGCCGCCGCCTGAGGGCGATCTGGGTGGCAGAAACGGTGATCCCGTACGAGGGCACAGTACGGGCTTGGCTTGCCCGTGCCCGTGTCTCGGAGGAAGATATCGATGACATCGTTCAGGAAGCCTATTGCCGCCTCGCCGCGCTCGACACGGTCGATCATATCACGCGGCCCGGCGCCTATTTCTTCTCGATCGTCCGCAATCTTCTGCTGCAGCGGATCAAGCGCAGCCGGATCGTGTCGATCGACATGATCGCCGAGATCGAAACCTATGCGATCGACGACAGCCCCTCGCCCGAACGCGAGGCGGCAGGGCGGCTCGACTATGCCCGGCTGCGCGCGATCATGGCGAAGCTTCCCGAGCGCTGCCGGCGCATCGTCGAGATGCGCAAGATCGAAGGCATTTCCCAGAAGGAGATCGCCAGGCGCGTCGGCGTGACCGAAAGCGTGGTCGAGAACGACGTCTATCATGGCATCCAGACGATCCTGCGGATATGGCGCGACGAGGACAGCCGGGTGACCGCCTGGCTGAACGGCACCCAGGCGGGCAAGCCGCGCATCGATGTGGGACGCCGGTCATGACGCACCAGAGCGCCCGCGAGATCCAGGACGCGGCCGCGCGCTGGGTGGCGCGGATGGACGGCGCCGACTGGAGCGAGGCGGACGAGGCCGATCTCGCGCGCTGGCTGGACGTGGATCCACGGCGGCAGGGCGCGCTGCTCCAGGCGCAGGCGGCCTGGGCGACGCTCGACGCGCTGGCGACGGCTTCGAACGACGACGATGCGGATGGCCGCGTCGCGCAGCCCGGCAGGCGGCGCTTCCTGATCGGCGGCGGCGCGGCGATCGCTGCATCGGTCGCGGCGGGCGCATTCCTGATCGGCCAGGGCGCCCGCTATGGCACCGAAGTCGGCGAGATCCGCCGCGTGCCGCTCGCCGATGGTTCGACGATGGTGATCAACACCGCCAGCCAGGCGACGGTCGACCTGGAGAAGGCGCGCCGGCTCGTCCGGATCCGGCAGGGCGAATTGTGGTTCCAGGTCGCCAAGGATGCGAAGCGCCCCTTTCTGGTGGAGGCCGGGCGGATCCGCGTGCAGGCGGTGGGCACGGCCTTTGCCGTGCGGCGGCGCGAAGCGGGGGCCGACATCTTCGTTACCGAAGGCGTGGTCGAGGCCTGGGCGGAGGACGCCACGGCGCCGCACATCCGCATCGCCGCCGGCGAGCATGCCTTCGTCGCCGACAATGCCGCGGTGCTGCGCAGCCCCACCAGCGCGACCTCGGTCTATCGCGCGCTCGCCTGGCGGGAAGGCAAGATCGACCTTGCCGGCGTCTCGCTCGCCGACGCCGCGGCCGAGTTCAACCGCTACAATCATCGCCAGCTCGTCATCGTCGATCCGAACATCGGCAAGGAAAGCTTCGACGGCACGCTGCGCACCGACGACCTCGAGGGGTTCGCAATGGCGGTCCATGAGAGCCTCGGCGTGCCGATCGACCTGAGCGATCCGAACGAGATCCGCGTCGGCCGGCCGCGAAAATAGAAAAAGGAAAAATCGCGCCGGCGACTCTTGCGGGATGACGGGCGAAAAAGCCCGCAAGGGAGAGGGATAGCATGGGCATTGTGAGGGGGCGGGCCGCCTTGTTGGGGGCGACCGCGTGCGTTTTCGTGATGGTGGCGCCGCCGGCTTCGGCGCAGAAGCGCAGCTTCGACGTATCGGCACAGGCGGCGGAAACCGGGATCGTCGCGCTCGGCCATCAGGCCGACATCCAGATCATCGCCGCCCGCAAATATACCAGGGGCAAGCGCACCGCGCCGGTTCGCGGCGAGATGGGGATCGACCAGGCGCTCCGATCGCTGCTCCAGGGCACCGGGCTGGTCGCGCGCCAGACGGGCGCCAAGACCTATGTCGTCGTCCCCGTCGCCGGAGCCGTCGCCACCACCTCGAGCACCGCCCCCCTGCCCACCCCCGCCCCGGCGGCCGGCCAGAGCAATGCCGGCAGGCCGGCCGTGCAGGACGATGCGCCGACCGAGATCATCGTGACGGCGCAGAAGCGCGAGGAATCGATCCGCAACGTGCCGATCGCCGTCTCGGCATTCTCCGCCGAAGCGCTGAACGACAAGAAGATCGAGGGCGGTTCCGAGCTGCTGCGCGCGGTGCCGAACGTCACCTTCTCGAAGAGCAACTTCAGCATGTACAATTTCTCGATCCGCGGGATCGGAACGAAGGCGGTCTCCGCATCGAGCGACCCGGCGGTCGCGGTGAGCTTCAACAACACCCCGCTGGTGCGCAACCGGCTGTTCGAATCCGAATTCTTCGACCTCCAGCGCGTCGAGGTGCTGCGCGGCCCCCAGGGCACGCTCTATGGACGCAACGCCACCGCCGGCGTGGTCAATGTGCTGCCGGCGCTGCCCGACGAGGACCTTGCCGCCGAGCTGAAGCTGGAAGGCGGCAACTATGGCTCGATGCGGGCGCAGGGCATGGTCAACGTGCCGCTCGGCGACACGCTCGGCGTCCGCTTCGCCGGCGCCTGGACCAGCCGCGAAGGCTTTGACTACAACAGCTTCACCCGGCGCGACGTCAATGGCCGCAACCTGTGGTCGACGCGCGCGATCGTCCAGTGGAAGCCGAGCGACCGGCTCCGCGCCAACCTGATCTGGCAGCATTTCGAGGAGAAGGACAACCGCTCGCGCACTGGCAAGCAGCTGTGCACCAGCGATCCCGGGCCCGCGCAGGTCGGCAATATCACGATCACGAACCCGGTCCTGCGCGGCAAGCTCAGCCAGGGCTGCCTGCCGGGATCCATCTATGACGACGCCGCATTCGGCGTGCCCAATGCCTATAGCCTGGTCTATCTGGAGGTGCCCGCCTCGATCACCTGGGGCTATCAGCCCAACCCCACCAACCCCACGCGCGTGGGTCCCATCGTCAACGCGCTTCGCCCGGGCGATCCCTATGCGGGCGTGGTGCAATCGCATGACCTGCGCGAGATTTCGACGAGCTACGACCCGGTCTTCCGCGCCCGCAACGACGTGTTCCAGCTCAACCTCGAGTTCGAGCCGTCGGAGGGACTGCAGCTGGTCTCGCAGACCGCCTATGCCCGCGACCGCTTCTATTCCTCGCAGGACTATAACCGGTTCGTCAGCAATCCGATCTTCACCGATTCCTCGCAAGTTCTCACCGACACGCTGCGCAGGCCGGTCGATACGTCGATGCTTCCCACGCCGGGAGGCATCTATTGCGACCCGCAGCTCGGGTGCTCGGACCGGATGCTGTCGGCGGACATCAGCAAATCGCGCAACCAGCAATGGTCCCAGGAGTTCAGATTACAGTCCAGCTTCAAAGGACCACTCAACTTCAACGTCGGCATCAACTATCTCAACTTCAAATCCCAAGACGATTACTACGTCTTCAACAACATGTTCACGCTGATTTCGGACTGGTGGTACAGCATCGGCGGCACGCCCCGCGCGCGCGTGCTGCTGCCCTGCGCACTGGGCTATGAAGGGCGCGAATGCCCTTATGTCGATCGCAACCCGATGGATAGCCTCGACAACCAGGGACATAATTACTTCCTCAGCCAGAACGGCATCCGGATCAAAAGCTGGGCGGGCTTCGGTGAGCTCTACTGGAAGTTCGCAAGCAACCTGAAGCTGACGATAGGCCTGCGCTACACGCAGGACGAGAAGGTATCGACCCAGGTCCCCAGCCAGCTGCTGCTCGGCGGCGGCACCGGGGCCGCAGTTCCCGGCGACCTCACCGGCGGCCGGGTGAACAGCGGCTACCCCGCCCTGCCCGACATCCGCCAGAAATGGGGCGAGTTCACCGGCCGCGCCGTGCTCGACTGGAAGCCCAGGCTCGGCTTCACCGACGATACGCTCGTCTATCTCTCCGCCGCGCGCGGCTACAAGGGCGGCGGCACGAACCCGCCCCGCGTCGATTTCAATCCGGCGATCGTGCAATACCAGTTCCTGCCGCAGACCTTCCGGCCGGAATTCGTCAACGCGTTCGAGATCGGCACGAAGAACAGCTTCGACGGCGGCCGCTTCACCTTCAACGCCACCGGCTTCTTCTACGACTACAAGGACTATCAGATCTCGCAGATCGTCGACCGGATCGCCTTCAACGAGAATTTCGGCGCGACCAGCATGGGCCTGGAGTTCGAGGCGGCCTGGCGCCCCTCCCGCGCCTTTCGCATCGACGGGAATCTGGGCTTGCTTAAGACCCGGCTGAAAAAGGGATCGCAGTCGATCGACGTGATGAACCGGACGCAGGGCGACCCGGACTGGATGGTGCTGCGCCCCTGGATTCAGGTTCCCTCGAACTGCATCGCGCCGCGCGTCTTCGTGGAGAAGGCGCTGGCGATAGGCAACACGGCAGCGCTGGCATCTTTGTGCCCCGGCGCGACCCGGGTCGGCACCTACAATCCGGCAGTGGCGAGCAAGTTTCCCTATTATGCGCTCACCGGCTTCACCTATGATCCGTTCGCGCCTTACAATCCGGACACGGTGGGCCTGAACATCGCGCAGGGCGGCAGCGGCGCGCCGAATGGCGGGCGCGGCTTTGCCGCGGATCTCACCGGAAACGAGCTCCCCAACGCCCCGCGCTGGACCCTCAATGTCGGCGCCCAATATACCTTCTTCCTGGACGGCGGGAACTGGGACCTCACCTTTCGTGGCGACTATTACCGACAGTCCAAGAGCTTCGCTCGCATCTACAACACCGAATATGATCGCCTGAGAGCATGGGATAATATCAATATCGCGGTGACTTTGTCGCGACCGGCGTCCGATCTTACTTTCCAGCTCTACGTCAAGAACCTGCTCAACAGTTCTCCGATCACGGATTTTTTCACGAACTCGGATGACACGGGTTTGACGACCAATGTCTTCACGCTCGATCCGCGCATCATTGGCTTCAGCATGATGAAGAGATTCTAAAGTAATATAAAGTCATTTGAGTCTTGTTTATATTGATTCTCAATACACTTCATGTATAAGTGAGTCGCGCATGATTCTAAATGCGCTAATCATAAACAAAACACAGGAGATGGACCGTGAAAAATCTTTCGAAGTTCATTATGCTTTCCTCTGCTTTTGTTGGAGCGCAGATTATCACCGCGCCAGCAATGGCACAGATTGCAGAGCCGAGCGGAACTTATCATGGCAACGTCGATGTGCAGAAGGGTCTGGCCTTTTCCTGCGTAATCGGCCTCAACGTGAACTCGACCAGCGACACCGTCAGCGTATCGCTGAATTCGGGAAGCCCGTTCTGTGCGTTCCTCAGCTTCAGCGGGAACCCCTATAGCTACAGCTTCAACTCGACGACTGGCCAGTTCATCGTGCACAACGTCTATGTGAACACGATTACTTCGGGCGATTGCGCGGGGGACATCAGCGCCACCTGGAACGGGACGCAGTTCACGATCGACGCCACCCTGCCGCCGGTCAATGACGACCAGGAATGCTCGATCGAGGGAACCGCTACCGCTCCCTGAGCCTGCGGTGACTTCACTGGCATGCATGTGACATTGCAGGTCGGTTCTGGCGGGCGCGCGCTCTCGCGCGTCCGCCTTAACCATGGGCGCGCGGGCAGGCCCTCGCAAGTTGGCGGCCCCGGTCGCCCGATCAAAGGCTGTTCGCCCCTGCGGGAACCGGATATCGTTCGCCGGGCAAGGTGAAACAGGTGCGAAAGACGCTGGCTTCCCGATGATCCCGGCGCGCGTCGCCTTGTTGCTCTCCATCGCGCTGCCCGTCGCATCATGCCCTGCGGCCCGGGCCCAGGCGGATGGCAAGGGCGGCGGCGCGGCGACACCCGCACCGGCTCCCGCCGCTCCGGAAACGCCCGCGCCCCGCGACGAGATCGTCGTCACCGCCCCCCGCTATGGCGAAGCCAGCGTTGCCGCCGAGACCGAGTTCCGCGAGGACGAGATCGCCGGCCAGGGCGCCGACAGCATCCAGGGATTGCTCGATCGCCTGGCACCCTTCATCGATCCCAGCGGGGAGGAGCCGGTCCTGCTGATCAACGGCCGGCCGGCAGACGGTGATCGCGCCATCCTGTCCTATCCCGCCGAGGCACTGAATCGCCTGGCCGTCCTCAAGCCCGATGCCGCGGCCCGATACGGCTATCCCGCCGGCAAGCGCGTGGTGAACCTGGTCCTGAAGAAGCACTTCACCAGCACGACCCTCGATGCCGGCGGCTGGACCGCGACACGGGGAGGCCAATATGGCGGCGAGCTTTCCGCCGGGCGGGTGGCGATCGACGGGCCGACCCGCTGGAGCGCCACCGCCCGCGTCACCCAGGACAGCGCGCTGCACAAGAGCGCGCGGGACATCGCACCTGCCCCCGGCATCTTCGACGGCACCGGCATCGTCACCGGCCTGGCCGGCGGGGAGATCGACCCGGCGCTCAGCCTCGCCGCCGGCCGGACCATAACCCGCGCCGCCATCCCGCCCGGCGCGGAATGGCAGCCACCCACCCTCACCGACTTCGCCGCGACCGCCGACCGCACCGCCCCCGTCGATCCCAACGCGTTCGAGACGCTGCTACCGTCGAAGCGCGGCGTGATGTTCAACGCAGGCGTCAGCCATCCCCTCGGCGCATTCACCGCGTCGCTGAACCTCAATGCGAGCAGCACGGACAGCAACGCGCTGCGCGGCCTGCCGATGGCGTCGGCCGTGCTGCCCGCCGACAATCCCTGGTCGCCCTTTTCGGGCGACGTCCTGCTGGTCCGCCCCCTGGCCGGCACGCGCGCCCTGCGGAACGACAACAGCGCGCAGATGCTGGGCGCAGCGCTGAGCCTGACCGGCCGGGTCTCGGGCTGGCAGCTGGCGCTGTCCGCCAGCTATGCCCGCAACTGGAGCGACAGCCTTCTCGAGCGCGGCATCGACGCGCCCCGGGTGCAGGGCCTGCTCGACGCCGGCGAGCCCGGCTTCAATCCCTATGGCCCATGGAGCCGCCAGCTGCTGCTGACCAACCGCAACCATTCGCAAGGACAGAGCATCTCCGTCCGGCTGAACGCGATCGGGAAAATGCTCGACCTGCCGGCCGGTCCAGTCACCGCAAATGCCACGATCAATCTCGCCCACAACACGCTGGAGAGCAGGATCAGCACCTCGTCCGCCGACACGCTGGTCATGAGCCGGCAATCGAGCCGGGTGGATGGCCAGCTGTCGATCAACCTGCCGATATCGGGGCGTACCCAGGGCACGCTCGGGCCGCTGGGCGACCTCACGATCGATCTGACCGCCGGGGGCCAGGCGATCTCGGGCGCCAGCCTTCAGAAGCGCTACGGCGCGGGCTTCACCTGGGCGCCCGCCCGCTTCGTCCAGCTGCGCGGCACGCTGGAGAATGTCGATGCAGCGCCCACGCCCGATCAGCTCGACGCACCGGCGGTGACGACGATCAACCGGATCTTCGACTATGCGCGCCAGGAAGCAGTGGACGCGGTGTGGATCCTTGGCGGTAACCCCAACCTGCGCCGCGGCACGCGCCAGAACCGTTCGCTGACGGCGATGCTGCGTCCCCTTTCCGACCAGATTCTGACGCTGAACTTCGGCTATGCGGAGCAGGTCGCGAAGGGCGGCGTCGCCCCCTTCCCGGAGCTGACGCCGGCGATCGAGGCCGCCTTTCCGGAGCGCATCGTTCGGGACGCGGCGGGCCGACTGGTCTCGGTCGATGCACGCCCGATCAATCTTGTCGGCGAGACGAGCGCCGATTTCAGCTCGGGCGTGGCGCTGCGCCTGCCGCGCCGCCGCGCCGGCCCGGCCCCGCAAGCCGCCGCGGACCCGATCAACTGGACGCTCTCGCTCAATTACCGCCGGCGCCTGAAGAGCGAATTGCGCACCCGCCCGGGGCTTCCGGTGATCGACCAGCTCGGCGACGACAGCGGCCAGTCGCGGGACCGGCTGTCGCTGCAGCTCACCGCCGGCAAGCGGGGTATCGGCGCAAGCCTGAACGGAAGCTGGAGCGGCGCCGCGCGCCTGCGGAACCGCGCCTCGCCCGGCAGCGACTATCGCTTCTCCGCCTGGTCGACCCTCAATCTATCCGCCTTTGTCGAGCCGGAACATCTGCTGGCAAAGACCGGTCATGCCTGGCTGAAGGACATCAAGCTCTCCTTGGAGGTACGGAACCTCTTCAACGGATATCGCCGGGTACGCCTGCCCGACGGCAGCATTCCGCTGGGATATAGCCACGACGAGATCGACCCGCTGGGCCGGACCGCACGCATCACCCTCCGCAAGCGCTTCTAGCCGGAAGCCCGATACCGGTACGTAATTCTACTGCATTAAGCATCAGAAATAGAATAACAAATCCGGCCCACCTCCTGCCCCTCTATCAAGGGAAGAGGGGGAACGTCTGGTCCGGCTGGCTGCGCGGCGCCCTTCGCAAGGAGTGCAAGGGGCGAAATGCCAGGATCGAGGTCCCGAGGTCTGTTTCTGAAGGCGGTGCTCCTGCCCAGCGCCGGAGTCGTGCTGCTCCTCGCGCTGATGGTGGGCGCGGTGCTGCACTTCGCGACGGCGGGCTCCGATGACGCGGCGGAGCAGCGCCAGGTCCGCATTGCCACAATGGCGGTCGCGAGCGCGGTGGTGGCCGTGCGCAAGGATCAGGAAGCCTCCACCTATTGGGACGATGCCGTCCGCCAGGTTCGGCACAGGCCCCTCGATCTTGCCTGGATCGACCAGAATCTCGGCATCTGGTTCCACAGCTATTACAAGCATGACGAGACCTATCTGCTCGATGCCGAAGAGCGCCCGATCTACGCGATGCGGAATGGCCGGCGCGCCAGCCTGGCGGACTTTGCGGCGGTAGCACCACGCGCGGTTCCCCTCATCCACACCCTGCGCGCGCAGCTGCGCCGCGGCGATCTGCGCCCCGCGAGCGCCCAGGAGCAGACCCCGGGCGCCAGCACGATCGCCATCGTGCGCGGCCATCCCGCGATCCTGAGCCTGAAGCCGGTCATCTCGGAGACGGGCAAGGTCCCGCAAGCGGCCGGCTCCGAGCATCTCCATGTGAGCGTCCGCTATCTCGACGGCAGCTTCCTTGGCGAACTGGCAGTGCGCTACGGCGTCGAAGGCGCGCATATTCTCGCCCGGCCCGACACCAGGGCCAGCGTTCCCCTGCGCAATGCACAGGGAGCGGTGATCGGCTATCTCGCCTGGCATCCGTTCCGCCCCGGCCTGGCGGTCGCGCAGCACATGACGACGGTGCTTCTGCTCGCCCTCGCCCTTGTCGGCACGATGCTGGCATGGCTGCTCGGCCGCAACCTGCGGGCCCGGCTCCAGCTCGAGACCAGCCGCGCCCAGGCGCAGCATCTGGCGTTCCACGATCCGCTGACCGGGCTGCCCAACCGCACGCTGTTCAACGACCGGCTCGACCATGCGCTGGCCCGCGCACGCCGCGGTGGCGGTGCCACCTTGCTGCTGCTCGACCTCGACCGGTTCAAGCATGTCAATGACAGCTTCGGACATCAGGCAGGCGACGCGCTGATCCGCGAATTCGCCAGCCGGCTGAGCGGACTGCTTCGCGAGGAGGACACGATCGCGCGGCTGGGTGGCGACGAATTCGCCATCCTGCTGCCGACGCTTGCCGGAGCCGACGCGATCGACCGGCTGTGCCAGCGCATCCTGAACGCCGTGCACCTGCCGTTCGAAGTGCTGGGCAACCAGGCATTCGTCGGCGTCAGTATCGGCATCGTGCAGGCGCCGCTTGCCGGGTCGGAGCGGATCGACCTGCTGCGCAAAGCCGATATCGCGCTCTACAGCGCCAAGGCCGAAGGCCGGGACTGCTACCGCCATTTCAACGCATCGATGGACGCGACCGTCCAGCTGCGCGGCGCGGTCGAGGAGGATCTCCGCAGCGCGCTGGCGACCGGCGACGGGCTGGCGCTCCATTACCAGCCTCTGGTCGATGCCGAGGGTGCCATGGTCGGGGTCGAGGCGCTGATGCGCTGGACCACCACCGCGCATGGCCAGCTGCCGCCCGCCCAGGTGATCCCGATCGCCGAGGAGACGGGGTTGATCATCCCGCTCGGCGAATGGGTGCTGCGCGAGGCCTGCACGGCCGCCCGGCGCTGGCCCGACCTGTTCGTCGCGATCAACCTGTCCCCGGTCCAGTTCCGCACCCCGGGCTTTGTCGACCGGGTCCTCGATATCGTACGCAGCTCCGGCGTGCGGCCCGAGCAGCTGGAACTCGAAGTGACCGAGGGCGTGCTGATCGACGATGACGATCTGGTCCGCGCCGGGCTTGTCAGGCTGCGCGCCGGCGGCCTCCGCATCGCGCTCGACGATTTCGGGACCGGCTATTCCTCGCTGAGCTATCTGCGCAAGTTCGAGGTCGACAAGATCAAGATCGACCGCAGCTTCATCCAGCATCTGGGGCACACGGTCGATTCCGCCGCGATCATCCATGCGGTGGTGACGCTCGGCCATGCCATCGGCCTGACCGTCACCGCCGAGGGCGTGGAGACCCGCGAACAGCAGCGTTTCCTCACCCAGGCCGGCTGCAACCAGATGCAGGGCTATCTCTTCTCGCAGCCCGTGCCCGCGGACGAGATCGAGAAGCTGCGCACCGGGAACGCCGCGCTACGCGCCGCCTGATGGACCTGCGCCCGGCCCTGTTCCTCGCCACCGCAGGGCTCGCAGCACTACCCTGCCCCGCCGCTGCGCAGGTGGAGGCAAGCGGCGAGGCGGCTCTAGTGTCGGACTATCGCTATCGGGGCGTCTCCCTGTCCGGCGACCGGCCGGCGCTCCAGGCGAGCATCGAGGCGGAGCGCGGCGGGCTGTATGTGGGCGCCTTCGGCTCCTGGGCACAGGGCGGGCAGAAATCTGCCCGGCTCGAGCTCGACGGGATGCTCGGCTATCGCCGCGCCCTTGGTCAGTGGCTGACTGTCGATGCCAGCGTTGCCTGGTATCATTACCCGGGCGCGCCGGACTGCGACTATGGCGAGGCGACGCTCGCGCTAAGCCGCGAGCGCGGCGGCACCGCCCTTCGGGCCGGCATCTCCTATGCCCCGCCCCAGCGCGCGCTGCTCGACCCGAGCGGAACGCGGCGCGGCAATGCCTATGGCTTTGCCGGCCTCGACCAGGCGATAGCGGGCACTCCGCTCAGCATCGGCCTTCGCGCCGGCTATGAGTCCGGCCCGTTCGACGGAAGCGCACGCGGGGGCAAGCTCGACTGGAGCGCGAGCGTCACGGCGACGCGCGGCAGGTTCCGCCTATCGGGCAGCTATGTCGGCGCCGCGCGCGCCGATGCCGTAGGCGGACGCCGCTCCGAGCGCGCACTGCTCCTGACGCTGGGGCTAGGCCTTTGACTGTGCGGCGGAAGTGCATGTCGTGCGGCTCTTATATTCTCTCGAGATTAACGCATTGTCGTGGAGCGATTTTTAACCGCTCTACTTCTATCGAAGTCCTTGGAGGGGACTGCGACCAGCGAGTGTCGAATGGAAACGCATGATTGGGTTCCCGGCCAGGGCGAGTATCTTCACCGGCCTGACATGGCCGAATTCGTACCGGTGCCGCCCGCCCATCTGGATTCGCGTTCCGGCACCGCGGACGGCGACGATCTGAGCCTTTCGCCCGAGGACCTGGAAGAAGCCTTCGCCATCGCGCAGATGGGCGTCTGGCGCTGGCGAGTCGGGACGCGCGAATTCGCCTGGTCGCGCGAGCTGTTCCGCATCGCCGGGCGCGATCCCTCCAGCTTCACGCCGACGCTCGACAACACGCTGGCCTGCATCCACCCCGAAGACCGTGAGCCGGTGCGGGAACGGCTGCTCGCCGCGCTGAAGGAATATGATCGCATCGGCCGCGAATTCCGGATCGTGCGCCCGGACGGCAGCGAGCGCCATTGCTGGGCGCGGATCAGCCCGATCAGCCGGAACGGCCGGGTGGAGGCCATCCGCGGCGTGCTGCTCGACCTGACCGAGCGTCGGCTGGCCAACCTCGCGCTCGAGCAAAGCGAGGAGCATCATCGCAACACGGTCGAGCTTTCCCCGCACATCCCCTGGACCGCCGATCCGGCGGGCAATGTCCTGACGGTCAGCGGGCGCTGGATCGCGCTTACCGGCCTCCCCGAGGCGGCGGCGCTGGGGACGGGCTGGCTGGAGAGCATCCATGAGGAGGACCGCGCGACGTTCGTCGCTGCCGTCGCCCAGTCGCTGGCCACCACCGCGCCGCTCGACGTCAAGGCGCGCCTGCTCTGCGGCAATGGCGAGGTACGCTGGCTCCGCTCACGCGCCTTCCCGAAGCTGGATTCCGCCGGCCAGGTGGTGCGCTGGTACGGGCTGAGCGAGGATGTCGACGCGCAGGAGCAGACGCTGACCAGGCTGCGCGAGAGCGAGGAGCATTTCCGCTACACGGTCGAGCTTAATCCCCAGATCCCGTGGACCGCGGATCCGCAGGGCAACATCCTCGATGCCGGGCCGCGATGGGACGAGCTGATCGGCATGCCGCCCCAGCGCTGGGTCGAGGCGCTGCATCCCGACGATGTCGACGCCACCCTCGCCCAATGGGGGCATTCGCTGTGCACCGGCGCGCGCGTCGACCTGCGCTATCGCCTGCGCGGGCGGGACGGCAGCTATCGCTGGTGCCGGGTCCGCGCGGGGCCGCGCTATGCGGAGAATGGCGAGATCTTCCGCTGGTACGGCGTGGTCGAGGATATCGACGAGCAGACCGTGGCGCAGGACCGGATCAGCTGGAGCGCCAGCCATGACGCGCTGACCCAGCTGCCCAATCGCGGGCTGTTCGACACAAGGCTCGCCGAGCAGCTCGCCATGGCCGACGCCGAGGGCGAGGCGCTCGCGCTGTTCGTTCTCGACGTCGATCATTTCAAGCAGATCAACGACACCATGGGGCATGATGCCGGGGATGTCGTGCTGCGGACCCTGGCCGATCGGCTGCGCGCCTCCGTCCGTCCGATGGACACCGTCGCGCGGCTGGGCGGCGACGAGTTCGCGCTGATCCTGCCGGGGGTCGGCACGCGCGAGGAAGCCACCGCCATATCGGAGCGCATCCTAGAGCGGCTCCGCGAGCCCGTCTTCCATCGCGGCGCCAAGCTCGATTGCCGCGCCAGCATCGGGGCGAGCCTCTTCCCCGTCCACGGCACGACGCCCGGCGACCTGCTCAAGCATGCCGACCTGGCGCTCTATTCGTCCAAGGCGCTGCGCCGCGGCGAGCTGCTCGTCTTCGCGCCGCACATGCGCGAGGAGATGCAGCAGCGGGTCACGATGACCAACATCGCGCGGACCGCGCTGCAGGAGGATCGCGTCCGGGCCTTCTATCAGCCCAAGGTCGATCTGCGCACCGGCGAGATCGCCGGGTTCGAGGCGCTTGCCCGCTGGGTGGATGACAGCGGCAAGGTCCATCTGCCCGCCACGATCGCCGCGGCGTTCGACGATCATGAGGTCTCGACCGCCCTCACCCAGCGCATGCTCCGGCTGATCGTCGCGCAGATGCGCGAATGGCGCGACCGGGGACTCGCGTTCGGCCATGTCGCGCTCAACGCCTCCACAGCCGACCTCCAGCGCGCCGATTTCGGCGATTCGATCCTCGAATTGCTGCACGAATCCGGGCTTTCCCCCGCACTATTGCAGCTCGAAGTGACGGAAACCGTATTCCTAGCCCGAAACCCAGAACGCGTCGAAGCCGCGCTGCGCATGCTGAACCGCGAGGGGATACGGGTCGCGCTCGACGATTTCGGGACGGGCTATGCCTCGCTCAGCCATCTCAAGCAGTTCCCCGTCGACATCATCAAGATCGACCGCAGCTTCGTCTCCGACGTCCGCAGCGACGCGCAGCATTCGGTCATCGCCGAGGCGGTAATCTCGCTCGGCAGGAACCTGGGCATCGAAGTGGTGGCCGAAGGCATCGAGACCCAGGCCCAGGCCGATTGGCTGTCGGACGCGGGCTGCCGCTTCGGCCAGGGCTTCCTCTTCTCGCCCGCGGTGCCCGCCGGCGAGCTGCGCTATCTTACCGATAGCCCGGCGATCCTGGCCCCGCTCCAATAGGGCACGGCCCCTTCCCTACGCCTCAAAGGAAGCAGAGGGCCAGGGCGACGGCGGTCATCGGCATCCACGGTGCCGAGGCCCTCGCCGGCCAGCGCGAAAGAACGAGAACGAGGGCCACGCCGCTCACCGACAGCAGGGCGAGCCATGCCGGAACGGCCTGATAGGGCCCGAAGCGGAGCAAGGCGGCGAGGAAGGAAGCCAGGATCAGGAGCCAGCCGATGATCCGCGCGCGCGAACGCTCCGCAGGCGCGGTCCGGAGCTCCCGCCCCCTGCCGCGTGCGAGATTAGCGAAACCGGCATAGCCGAACAGGGCCACTTCAAGCGACATCCATGGCCTCCCGGACCTCGGACACGGCAAGGGACACGCGCCGGCGCGGCCGGGCCGCATCGACCGGCCGCCGGGCCAGCCGCCAGGCCGCGAAGCCGAGCACCGCCGCGAGCAGCACCATCGTGCCATCGAACGCGAGGAAGAAGCCGTCGAACGCTCCCCCGCCGATAGTGACCAGGTCCACGATCGGGATCGCCGCGAACAGCAGGGCGCTGAACGCCAGCGTCTCGATCCAGGCCCGGCGGGCCGGACGGAGGAGCGACAGTCCGGCCAGCCCGAACCAGGTCCAGAACATGGCGGAGACTTCGAGGTCGGCGCGGCTGGCCAGCATCGGCGGCAGCAACCGGTTGGCGAGCAGGAACGCGGCCATGCCCGCTGGCAGGCAGGCGATCGCGCCGATATTGAGTCGATCGACGAGCGACAGGCCGAAAAAGGGCTTAGCGCCGGGCTTGCGCCGCTTCACCGCCCACAGCACCAGGCCGGTCGCGACCATCGCGCAGCCGGTGAGGCCGAGCAGGAAGCAGACCCAGCGCAGCAGCGGCCCGGCGAACCAGCCCAGGTGCAGGCCGAGCATCACGCCCGCGGTCTCTATCGCCGGCCCCAGCGGGGGAGACGCGGACAGGCGCTCGCCCGACACGCCGGCATAGGTGATCGATGCGCTGCGGGCATTGAGCCTGTCGTCGCTCGAGCGGAGCAGCGTGACGGTGGAGGACGCATCGTCAGGATTGCCGATAATGATGCGCGAGACACGGGCGCCCTGCCATTCCGCCGACGCCGCCTCAACAAGCCGGCCGATATCGGCGAGCCGGCCCGGCTGCCCCGAAGCCTTCTGGCTTGCGGTATCGGCATAGAGACTCGCGGAGAAGGCGGCGGGCTGGGCGTAGTTGGCGAGGATGGGCCAGGGTGTGTACATCGCGACCAACGTGATCAGCCCGGTATAGGTGATCATCGCGTGATAGGGCAGCGCGAGCACCGCCGAGACATTGTGCGCGTCGAGCCAGCTGCGCCGCCCCTTGCTCCAGCGCAGCGTGAAGAAGTCGGCGAAGATGCGCTTGTGGGTGATCACCCCCGACAGGATCGCGCCGAGCATGAACATCGCGCACAGCCCGGCGAGCCACCGGCCCCAGGGATGCGGCAGCTGCAGCTGGAAATGGAAGCGGTAGAAGAACTCGCCGCCGCGGGTCTCGCGCGCCTCGACCGGAACGCCGGTGGCGGGATCGAGGCGCGTCTCCGGCCGGCGCGGCGGGCGTGGCGCCTTGGGATCGGGACTGGGCCGGGCGCGGGTGAAGACCCGGGTCGCGAGCGTCCGGTCGTTCGGAAGGTAGATCGTCCATTGCTCGTCGTGCGGGGCGTTCTTCTGGAGCCAGGCGACAGCGGTCCGCGCGGCTTCGGCATTGCCCACCGGGCGCGGCCGATATTCGGGCTGCATCCAGCGGGTGATCTCGGGACGGAAATAGCTCGCGGTGCCGGTGACGAACATCGCGAAGAGGATCCAGCCGGCGAGCAGCCCGAGCCAGCCATGGATCCACGCCATCGACTGGCGCACGCCATTGCCCTTCACGGCCGGACTCCCAGCAGCAGCGCAGCGCCACCCGTGACGATGGCAATGCCCCAGATAACGCCGGCGACGCGCGCGAGCCGCGGCTCGTGGAACGCCCATAGCCCGAACGCGGCATAGAACAGGAAGGAAAGGATCATTCCCCAGGCGGTCGCCTCGACCCGTGCGACCGGCAGCAGACGGGCGAGCAGCGTCGCCAGACCCGCCGCCGCGGCATAGCCGCCGACCAGCGCGGTCAGACAGCGCCCGGCCATCGACCATCCCCGCCCGGCATCCTGGGCACTCGCCATTCCGATCCCCCTTTTCCCGTCTTGCATCGGCTGCAGATCGCCCCTAGCAGCAATTGCGAATCGTTATCAATAATAAAGGGGGTTTTGTGGCCGGTAGTTTCCGTCGCTCGCTGTTCCGTGGGTTCCTGATGCATTCGGCGCTGGTGCCGGCGCTGGCGCTCCTTCCCGCACCGGCCCATGCCGAGGATGGACCGGAGGACGACAAGGCGCAGGATTCGACGATCCTGGTGACGGGCCTGCGCGAGAAGCAAACCGGTTCGGGCACCAAGACCGACACGCCGCTGATGGAGACGCCGCAGACCATCACGGTGATCGACAATGACGAGCTGGTCCGGCGCAACGCGCTGTCGATCAACCAGGCGCTCGGCTATGTCGCGGGCGTCGCGGCCAACCAGCGCGGCGGCATGGTCACGCGCTACGACCAGCTGATCCTGCGCGGCTTCGCGCCGGGCGTGTATCTCGACGGCATGCGCCTGCTCGCAGGCCCCTATTCGACGCCGCAGATCGACTTCAACCGCATCGACCATATCGATGTGGTCAAGGGCCCGGCATCGGTGCTGTACGGCAACTCGACGCCGGGCGGCCTGGTCAACCTGACCAGCAAGATGCCCGAAAAGACCGCATCCGGCCGGTTCGAGCTGCAGCTGGGCAATTACGACACGATCCGCGCGGTGGCCGATGTCAACCAGCCGCTCGATGGCGACGGGCGCTGGCTCGCCCGCATCGTCGGCGGCTGGCAGAAGGGCGACGGGCTGACCCGCGGCACCTTCTCCGAGCGCTATCATGTCAGCCCGATGCTGACCTTCGCGCCCGACGATGCGACCAGCCTGACGCTGATCGCATCCTATCAGCGCTCGCCGAGCGGCGGCGGCTATTCGGGCGTGTCCGCCTATGGCTCGGTGCTGCCCAACCCCAATGGCAAGCTGCCGCGCGACATCAATACCGGCGATCCCGGCTATGAGCGCTACGACCACCGCGCCAAGTCGATCGAGGCGCTGTTCCGCCACGATTTCAACGCGCACCTGTCGTTCCGCTCAAGCGCGCGCTTCCAGAACAACTGGCTGAGCTATCGCCAGCTCTATGTCGCAGGCTTCGCGACGACGGGCACGGGCGTGAACCGCAACACCGATTATTCGACGATCATCCGCGGCGGCGGCGGCGCGGACGAGAATTTCGACACGCTGACGCTCGACAACAGCTTCAACGCCAAGTTCGAGACCGGGCCGCTCAGGCACAATGTGCTGGCGGGCATCGACTATCAGCACATCGCGGGCGAGAATTTCCAGCAGTTCAACACCGGCGTGACGGCCAATCCGGTCACCAGCATTCCCAACCTCAACCTGTTCAACCCGGTCTATGGCGGCACGCTGCCGAGCTTCGACCTGACCCAGCTGTCCGGCGCCTATACCAACAGCTACAGCAAGCGCGATCAGGTCGGCGTCTATCTGCAGGACCAGATCGCGATCGGCCGGCTCCAGCTGATCGCGAGCGGGCGCTATGACTGGTACGACCAGACGACGCTCAACAAGCGCAACAATGCGATGACGCCGTTCAGCCAGACCGCGTTCACCGGCCGGTTGGGCGCGCTGTACGAGCTGCCGTTCGGGGTCTCGCCCTATATCAGCTATTCGGAATCGTTCGAGCCGCAGACCGGCACCACCTGGGACGGCGTGCCGTTCGATCCGGTCACCGGGCGCCAGTATGAGGCGGGCATCAAGTACCAGCCGCGCGGCACCAATGCGCTGTTCACCGTCTCGGCCTATGACCTGCGCCGCCAGAAGGTGCCGGTGGGCGATCCGCGGGCCGGGACCAACGGCATCCCCTCGACCGCGCAGATCCAGATCGGCGAGGTGCGCGTGCGCGGCCTCGAATTCGAGGGTCGCGGCGAAGTGACTCCGGGCTTCGACGTGGTGGCCGCCGCCGCCTATACCGACGCGATCATCACCCAGGGCGCGCCCGCCGTCGCGCCGACCGCGACCAACAGCGGCACGCCGACCACCACCGGGACCCGCCAGCTCGGTACGCCCGAATGGACCGCCTCGACCTTCCTCTCCTATGATTTCGGAAAGAGCGGACGCATCGCCGGTCCGCTGAGCGGATTGAAGGCCGGTCTCGGCGTCCGCTATGTCGGCGGATCGGACGGCACCACCGCCTATAAGGTGGTCAGCAACGTCACGACCTTCGAACGCTTCACGACCGAGAGCTTCACCCTGGTCGATGCGATGCTCGGCTATGATCTCGGCAAGGCGACGCCGGCGCTGCGGGGCTCCTCGCTGGCGCTCAATGCGTCGAACCTGTTCGACAAGAGCTACATCTCCGCCTGCCCGTTCAGCAACAGCTGCTATTATGGCGCGGGACGGACCGTGATCGGATCACTGCGCTTCCAGTGGTGAGTGGAGAATCGGAAACGCGGCCCTGATCCCCAAACCCCTGACGCACAAGCTCCTGGGCCGCCGGATTCCGGCTTCCCAGGAGCACGCGATCCGGTTCGTCCGGGCCGCCCGCCTGGGCTATGGCAGTTGGCCAGCCCGGCTTCTTCCAACTCGAAATCCGCAGCGGGGGCATTCGCCGCCGCCGAGAAGTTGCCGGTCGACACCATGCGGATGATGTCCTGCGCAGCCGCGGGATGCGGACGGGCCGGGTGATCTCCTCATAGCTGCACCGCGGAGCCAGCCGGCGACGGCGGGGGCACGTTATCGACGCGCATGCGATGTTAGCGACCGTCAGCGGGGTGCTGCCGGCGCTGCGCTAACGACCGCTCGCGCAAGCTAACGGGCGCTTTGCCGCAGTCTCCGCCACATGGCCTGCCAGGGCGGGTTGCCGCGGAGACCGGATGTGATCGGGAAGTTGATGGCCAGGATGCCTGTCGCTCGGAACAGGCAGCGATGACGGAATCGGCCTTGCCCCGGGTGGCCGAGCTTGCCCGTTCGGTCCGCATGCTCGCAGCGATCGGCGCCGCCCTGAAGCTTCGCACGCGCGCCGATATGGATACGGAGATGCGCGACCGGATCGCGCGGGCTGCCGGGCTCGCGCTCGGGATCGCACCGTCGTCGCTGGCCGAGGCGGCGCTGCCGCGGCTGCAAACCATGATCGCGATGGCCTTTGCGGAGGGCAGCGAATTGCTGCGCGACCCCGCCCGCGGGCCTGGCTGGCAAATCACCGACCCGGAGACACTCCAGGCGCAGGGCCGGGCCTCGGCAAGCGTGTTCGACCGGATCCTGGCGCTGTCGGAGACCCGCCCCCCGCTCAAGCAGGCCCTGCGCGGCCGTTTCCTCGACGTTGGAACCGGCGTGGGCGCAATCGCGCTCCGCGCGGCGCAGGCCTGTCCCGCGCTGGAGGTGCATGGCATCGACATCTGGCCGCCTGCACTCGCCATCGCGGAACGCAATGTCGCTGCGAGCCCGTTCGCCGCACGCATCCGCATCGACCTGCTCGACGTGGCCGATCTGCCGGCAACGCCCCGCTACAGCCTGGCCTGGCTGCCGACCATGTTCCTGCAGCGCGCGGTGGTGCGCGAGGCGATCGCTCGGATCGCCGCAGCCTCGCGCCCCGGCGCCTTTCTGGTGGCCGGCCTCTACACGGTGCCACAGGACCCTTTCCTCGCCGAGTTCACCGCACTGCGCACGCTGCGCAACGGCGGCGAGATCACCGACAGTGCCGAGCTTGTTGCGATGCTCGCGCGTGAAGGCTTTGGCGACATCGAAGTCGACCGCGGCCCGGTGGCGACCTTCGTGGTGGCGAGGACCAGTTCCCTGCCGGATGCCGATCATCCGGCGTGTTTGTGAGGAAGCGTAGATGACCGACCATTCCCGATCCGAGCTGCTCAGCCCCGGCGCGCATGCCATCGACCTGCTGGGCGTCCGGCAGGACTACACTATTGCCGGGCGGGGGCCGCTATGCGTCGTCCATTCCGGCGGCCCGGGGATCGGCTGGCGCTATCTGCGCATGCCGGCGCTCGAGCAGCATTTCACCATGCTGTATCTGGAGCCGATCGGCACGGGCGCTTCCGGCCGCCTGCCCTCGCATCCCGGAGGCTATAGCGTCGCGCGCTACAGCGAGCAGCTCGGCGCCTTGTTCGATGCCCTCGACCTGCAGGACGCGCTGCTGCTCGGCCATTCGCATGGCGGCTTCGTCGCGCAGCATCATGCGCTGCGGCACCCGGAGCGGCTGAAGGGCATCATCCTCTATGCGAGCGCGGCGATTACCGGCGGGGCGTTCATCGCATCGGCGGGACAGAATGCGGCAGCCTTCGCCGCCCGCCACGCCGGCGATCCGCTGGCCGAGGACGTGCTGCCGGCATGGCAGAGCCTCGGCTCGATGCGCAGCGACGCCGATTATCTCCACGTGCTGCAACGCCTGTTGCCCGTCTATTTCGCCGATTTCCGCCGCCCCGACCTGCATTTCGAAGCGATCCGGGACGCAATTACCGCGACCCTGCTGATCGGCGACGGTGCGCCGTTCGACGTGACGGCGGAGCTGCCCGGCCTGCGCGTTCCGGCGCTGGTGCTGGCGGGCGAGCAGGATTTCATCTGCGGGCCCGCCCATGGCGAGATCATCGCCTCGCTGGCGCCCGACGCACGGTTCCTGCGCTTCCAGGATGCGGGGCATTTCATCCATCTCGAGCAGGCCGATGGTTTCAATGCGGCGGTGCTGGGGTTCGGCCTGGGCGGGTGATCGCCGGCCTTCCCTCCTCCTGCACACCGCAACGAATGGACCCGCGCATGTCGTATCCGGAACAATTCACCATCCCGAAGCGCGAGATCCGGCGCGAGCAGCGCTTCACGGGCAAGATCGCGCTGGTCACCGGCGGCAGCACCGGCATCGGCGCAGCGGTCGTGCGCAGGTTCGCCGAGGAGGGAGCATCGGTCGCCTTCACCTATTTCGCCTCGCGCGATGCCGCCTGGGAGCTTGAACGGGAGCTGTTCGACGCCGGGCGGACGGCAATGGCGATGCGGGTCGATGCGCGGTCCGCGGAAGAGACCCGTGCCTGTATCCGGGAACTGATCGAAGGCTTCGGCCGCATCGATATGCTGGTCAACAATGCCGGGCTGGCCCGTGCAGGTGCGATCGAAAGCTATGATCTCGGCGCGCTCGAGGAAATGGTGGCGGTCAACGTGAAGGCGCCGTTCCTCGCGATCCGCGAGGCCCTGCCGCACATGCCGGCGGGCGGGCGGATCATCAATGTCGGCAGCGTCAGCAGCGACTATATGCCCTATCCCGGCCAGGCGGCGTACACGATGACCAAGGCCGCGATGACGGGATTGACGCGCGGGCTGGCCCGCGAGCTGGCGGGGCGCGGCATCACCATCAATACGGTGCAGCCCGGGCGAGTCGAGACCGGCCTGCTCCGCCAGGTGCTGGGCGGGGCCTATGACACGGTACGCCGCGGCACCCCGATGGGCCGGTTCGGCAAGGTGGCGGAAGTCGCAAGCGTCATCGAGTTCCTGTGCAGCGACGCCGCCGCCTATGTTACCGGCGCGCATATCCGGGTCGATGGCGGCGTCTCCGTCTAACCGCAACCAGTGCGCGCCATATGCCATAGGCAGCGCATTCTCCGGCTTCGGCCGTCCAGGAGTACCCATGTCGAGGAATATTCTGATCATCGGCGCCGGCATCGCCGGCCTTGCACTCGCCCGCGCATTCGAGCGCCGGGGCATCGCGTTCGACATCATCGACCGCGCGCCGAGCCCCCTGACCGGCGGGGCCGGCATGTTCCTGCCCGGCAACGCCATGGTCGCGCTGCGCGGACTGGGGCTGGACGAGCGGGTGGCGGACATCGCCTGGCACAATCGGCGCCAGACCATCCTCGATGTCGGCGGCGGCACGCTGCACGACATGGACGTGGACGGCTTCTGGGAAGGCGCCGGCCCCTGCCTGTCGCTCACCCGGGCATCGCTCACCGGGATACTCCGCTCGGGCGTCGAGGCGCAGGTCCGCTACGGCACCTGGACCGACGCTATCGCGATCGAGGATCACAAGGCGCGGGTGACCTTCTCGGACGGAGCCGAGGCTGTCTATGATTTGGTCATCGGCGCCGACGGCTTCACCTCCGCAACGCGCACCCAGCTGTTCGGATATGAGCCGCCCGAAATCTATCCGCGCACCTGCTGGCGGACGCTGGTGCCGAACCGCATCGGCTTGCGCCACTGGACGGTGATGCTCGGCCAGCGCCGCGCGCTGCTCGGCGTGCCGGTAGAGGACGGGCTGCTCTATCTGTACGGAGACGCGGACAATGTGCTGCTTCCCGCTCATCCGGCCACCCATCGCCAGGACCTGCAGGACCTGTTCGGCGGCTTCGCGGCACCCCTCGCGCCGGTCGTCGCCGCGCTCGGGCCGGACGACCGGATCGACAAGGGCTATCTGGGCGAAGTCGCGGCGCGCGACTGGAGCAACGAGGCGGCGGTGCTGGTCGGCGACGCCGCCCATGCCTGCTCGCCGAGCATGGCGCAGGGGGCCAGCATGGCGTTCGAGGATGCGCTGGTGCTCGCCGATTGCCTCGCCGGCGCGCAGGATCTCCGCGCCGCGCTGGCCGAATTCAACCGGCAGCGGCTGGAGCGTGTGCGCTGGGTCCAGAAGCAATGCCGGGCGCGGGATTCGACCCGGTCGCTACCGCGGCCGCTCCGCATCGCCATCCTCCGGCTGCTCGGCGACCGCCTCTATCGGCGCAGCTATGCCCCGCTCCTCCTCCCGTTCCAGAACGGCGGCACGGATCGTGTCGACCAGCGCGCGTAGTGCCGGGGAGGTGTTCCGGTTGTGCGGATAATAGAGGCAGAGCCGGGAGGATCTCGGCATCCACGGCTCGAGGAGCAGCGATAGCTGTCCCGCCGCGATCGCATCGCTGCAGATCGAGCGCGCGATATAGGCGATCCCCATGCCCTCGATCGCGGCCTTGAACAGCAGCAGCTGGTTGTCGAGGGTGAGATTGCCGGGCACGTCGAGCGCGAGCGCTTCGCCGCCCCGCTCGAATTCCCAGCGATAGGTCCCGCCGCCGGGCAGCACCGAGCGGATGCAGCGATGGTGCAGCAGATCCGCGGGAACGCCCGGCGCGGGGTGTTCGCGCAGATAGGCCGGCGCGGCGACCACGCAGAAATCCAGGCCGAAGGGCAGCGGCACCGCGACCATGTCGGCGGGGACGGATTCCTCCAGCCGGACGCCGGCGTCGCATCCGTTCAGCACGATGTCGACGAGCCGCGTCTCGGTGGTGAGCTCGATCGAGACCAGCGGATGGCGCCGGCTGAAATCGCGCAGCACCGGGGCCAGGACCTGATGCGCCCCGGTCACCGAGCTGTTGATGCGCAGCAGGCCCGAAGGTGCGCCGGAGCGGCTGCCGGCTTCTTCGGCGGCACGCTCGATCTCGGCGAGCGCCGGCGCCACCCGCGCGATGAACTCGGCGCCCGCGGCGGTCAGCGAGACGCTGCGCGTGGTCCGGTTGAACAGCCGCACGCCCAGCCGGTCCTCCAGCGCCCGGATATTGCTGCTCAGCGCGGTGGGCGAGATGCCCAGATAGTCCGCGGCCGCGCGGAAGCTGCGCCGCTCGGCAAGCTGGATGGCGGCCATCAGCTCGCCGATGCCGTTCCGGCCGATTGTGCCGTTCTGCCGCATAACCCATCCCGATTGCGCAAGCTAATCAAGGCAATCATCTGGGCCCATCTCCAGTGCATCGCAAGCATCAGGAGATTTGAGGATGAAGACCGAACTGGAAACGCGCCGGGCGCTCGTCACCGGCGCATCGTCGGGCCTTGGCGAAGCCATTGCCCGCATGCTCGCCGCCGAGGGCGCCGCGGTGGTCGTGCACGGCCGCGACGAAGCGCGGACCCGCAAGGTCGCGGCAGACATCGTCGCAGCCGGCGGCGTCGCCGATATCGCGATCGGCGACCTTGCCAATGACGCAGGCGCCGATGCCGTCGCGGAGCAGGCCCTTGCCGGCGGCGCGATCGACATCCTCGTCAACAATGCCGGCTATTATCATCATCTCGACTGGCACAGCGCGACGCCGGACAAATGGGCCGAGACCTTCGAGGTGAATGTCTTCTCGGCCGTCCGGATGATCCAGCGCATCGTCCCGCCGATGGTCGCGCGCGGCTGGGGACGCGTCATCCAGATCGGCGGCGGGCTCGCCGAGCAGCCGGCGACCATGCATCCCGACTATCAGGCCTCGCTCGCCGCACGCCACAATCTGGCCGTGTCGCTCGCCCGCCAGCTCAAGGGCACGGGCGTCACTTCGAACATCGTCGCGCCGGGCGCCATCCTGGTGCCGTCGGTGCGCAAACTGCTCGAAGAGATTGCCCCCAAGCAGGGCTGGGGCGAGAGCTGGGAGGAGATCGAGCGCGGCTGCGTCAAGGATCTGGTGCCGAACGATGTCGGCCGCCTGGGCCGGCCGGAAGAGATCGCGGCTGCCGTCACCTATCTGGCCAGCGGGCTCGCAGCCTATGTCAGCGGCGCGACGATCCGGGTCGATGGCGGCACGGTGCGCTCGGCGTTCTGACGGCGAGCGGAGATGCCTCGCCCCCCTTACATGGTTGAATGACCGCTCCGGACGTCCTTGCTATGCATCGCGGCTGGAATGGCGTTTTGCCGATGAGGGGGGCCTTATGATCCGGATCGCCTGTGTTTCGATTGCGCTGCTGGTCAGCGGGACTGCGGCCGCCCAGGGCCGCATGTCGGACTATGTCCGCGGACTCTACGAGGAGCGCTGCCTCAAGCAGGAAGTGTCGGCGTGCCGCGAACTGATCGCGGCCGATTTCGGGGTGCCCGATGCGACTCGGGCCCGGGCGCTGGCGGTTCGTGGCGCAGCCTTGTTGCGGAACGACGCGGCCGACGATGCGGCGGCCGACTTCACCGGTGCGCTCAAGATCGCCGAAGCCCCGCAGGATCCGGCGATGGCCAGGCTCGATGCCGCGCGTGGCGTGTCCGGCTTCACCGCCCAGTGGCGCAGCATGGTGCATGCGGGATTGGCGGACGCCCAGCTGCGGCGCAGCGACAAGGCCAATGCCCGTATCGCGGTGGAAAAGGCGATCAAGCTCGATGCCGGCAACGGCTATGCCTATTCGGTCCGCGCGCGGATCGTCGGCAGCGAGCAGCAATGGCCGGCAGCGCTCGCCGATTTCGACCGGGCGATTCAGGCCGGCATGGCGGATACGGCCGAACACGCGCTCACCCTTTATCGTCGCGGCATCGTCCGCGGCGTGCTGAAGCGACCGGCCGAAAGCCAGATCGCCGATTTCACCGCCGCGCTGGCGATCGATCCGACCCTTGCCATCGCGCTGGAACGGCGCGCCGGCCTCTATCAGGATCTGGGACGGCACGAAGATGCGGTGCGCGACTATGATGCGCTCACCGCGCGCGCACCCAAATACGCCGTCGGCTTCAATTCCGCCTGCTGGACGCGCGCCGCCTATCTGAAACGCGAGTTCGACAAGGCCCGTGCGCAATGCGATCAGGCCCTGGCGCTGGCAGCGGAACCCAACAGCTACGACAGCGCCGGCCTGGTCGCGCTCCAGCAGAAGCGGTGGCAGGATGCCTGGACCTTGTACGACAAGGCGGTGAAGGGCGACGCGAAGATGGCGTCGGCGCTCTATGGCCGCGGGATCGCGGCCAAACGCCTCGGCCGCACTGCCGATGCGGAAGCGGACCTCGCCGCCGCGACGCGGATGGAAGCGCAGGTCGCGGCGGACTATGCATCCTATGGGCAGGCGCAGTAGCCGGTCAGCAGGCCGCCAGCAGTTCGCGGTAGAGAGCGCGCACCTCTTCGAGCCGCTCCTCGCACGACCAGCGCTCCAGCCCTTCCTCGAGCCGGCTTGCCAGGTCGCCGAGTTCCGGCTGGCCGAACATGCCGGCGATCCCCGCGAGCTGGTGCGCCAGGGCGTGAATCTCGTCGCTCGCCGCATCGCTGATCGCGCCCTGTTCGAGCGCGGAGGCGATCTTGGTCAGCGTGGCGATCTTGCGCGCGAGATAGCGCGCTTCGAGCGAGGGCTTGGGCGCCGCAGCCGGCGTCTCCGCGACAGCCGCCTCGGGCCGCGCCTCCTCTTCCGCCGGCGGCAGCTGCTCGGCCAGCACCCGTTCCAGCTGGCGCTCGTCAAGCGGCTTGGTGAGCTGGTCGTTCATGCCGGCCTGGCTGCACCGGTCGAGATGCGCCGCCTGGGCACTCGCGGTAAGCGCGACGATCGGCACCGAACTCTGCGGCGCCTGCGCCGCGCGGATCGCCTTGGTCGCCGCAAAGCCGTCCATGACCGGCATCTGGCAATCCATCAGCACCAGATCGAAGCTGCCGCCGAGCACCGCCTCGACCGCCTCCGCCCCGTCGGCCGCAAGCGACACGTCGAACCCGTAGCGCGACAGCGTGGCCAGCATGAGCTCGCGGTTCAGGTCGACATCGTCGACGACCAGGATCCGCTTGCCGGAAAAGTCGAGCAGCGGTCGCCGCTCGGCCTTGCCCCGCACGGCGATCGGGCGCCCTTCGCGCAACGGAATTTCGAACCAGAAGGTCGATCCCTGGCCGACTTCGCTCGACAGGCCCATCGCGCCCTGCATCAGCTCGATCAGCTGGCGGCTGATCGCGAGACCAAGGCCGGTGCCGCCATAATGCGCGCCGATCGCCGGCCCCGCCTGGACGAACCGGTTGAACAAAGTCGCGGCCTTTTCCGCCGGGATTCCGGCACCGGTGTCGCGCACCTCGACGCGCAGGCGCTGGTCGCTCCGCTTCCCGGTCGTCCAGGCGGTGAGCGTCACCGAGCCTTCATGGGTGAACTTGATCGCGTTCGACAACAGGTTGAGCACCACCTGGCGCAGCCGGGCATCGTCGCCTTCCATCCAGGCCGGGACGTCCGACCCGACAAGCGCACGCAGGTCGATGTCCCGGGCGGCTGCCTGCGGTTCCATCAGCGCCACGGTCTCTCGCACGAATGCGTGCAGGTCGAACGAGACGGAGTTCAGCTCGAGCGCCTCCGCCTCCAGCTTCGAGAAGTCGAGCACATTGTCGATCACGCCGCGCAGCGCCTGGCCGGCATTGTGGATCAGCCGCACGCGCTGCCGCGTCTCGTCGCGCAGCTCCGGCGCCTCGTCCAGCAGGCGGGAAAAGCCGATGATGCTGTTGAGCGGCGTCCGCAGCTCGTGGCTCACATTGGCGACGAAGTCCGACTTCGACTTCACCGCCTGCTCCGCCTTGAGCGTCGCCGCGGCCAGCGCGTCCTCGCGCCGCTTGCGGTCGGTCACGTCGCGGACGACATCGATGAAGCCGGTCATCGCCGCATCCTGCGCGTCGTGCAGGATGCCGATGCTCGATTCGAGCCAGATCCACTCGCCATCGGCGCGCTGCGAGCGCCAGCGCACCCGCTCCGCGGTGCCGGTGCGGATCAGCGTTCCATATTCGCGGCGCAGCGCCGGAAGATCCTCGGCGTGCACGAAATCAAACGCCGGCCGGCCGAGCAGGTCGGCGGGGTTGAGCCCCATGATCTTCTCGCACGAAGGCGAGATGAAGGTGATGCGCCCCTCCAGATCGGTCGTCGTGATCATGTCGGTCGAGTTGCGCGCCATCAGCCGGTAGCGGTTCTCCACTTCGCGCGCATTGGTCAGGTCCTCGACCTGCGCGATGAAATGGGGAGGATTGCCGTCCTCGGCCTCGACCATCGACACCGAGAGCCGCACCCAGACCTCGCGTCCGGTCTTGTGGACATAGCGCTTGTCCATCTTGTAGCTGCCGATCCTGCCGGCGATCAGGTCGGCCAGCTGCGCAAGATCCGCCTCCAGATCGGCGGGATGCGTGATCGTCTGGAAGTCGAGCCCGGCGATCTCGTCCGGCGCATAGCCGACGATGCGCACGAACGCCTCGTTGACGCGGAGGAAGCCGCCCTCGGCCGATACCAGCGCCATGCCGATCGGCGCGTGGTTGAACGCGTTCTCGAACTGCTCGGTCCGCTTCCTGCGCTCGGAGATGTCGTGCAGCAGCGCGGTGAATTCCCAGCCCTCCTGGGTGTGCGCCGCGTTGATCGCGAGTTCCACCGGCATGGACTTCCCGGTGCGATGCAGCGCCTGGACCTCGATCCGGCTCCCGATCAGCGTGCCTTCGCCGGTCGCGACGAAACGGGAAAGCGCCGCTCGGTGGCTGTCCCGCAATTCCGCCGGGATGATCAGCTCGGCCAGGTCGCGCCCGATCGCCTCCTGCTCGGACCAGCCGAAGGTCAGCTCGGCCTGGCGGTTCCAGCAGGTGATGATGCTCTCGCTCGTCATCGTGACGATCGCCTGGTGCGCGTTGCCGATGATGCCGGAGAGGCGCTCTTCCTTCGCCCGCAGCGAGGCCTCGAGAGCGGCGCGCTCGCCGACCTCGCGGGAGAGCTGCTCCACCGCCGCCGTCCGCTGCGCGAGATCGCGTTCGGTTTCGTCGAAGCGGAGCTGCTTGCGCATCTCGGCGGAGAGCATGGCGCTGAGCAGGCGCAGCGCCTGGACATCGTCCTCGCCGAAGCGGTGCGGCGTCGAAGCGCAGACCTTGACCACGCCGCGTGCCAGCCCGTCGTCGAGAAGCGGCGCGCAGATCATCGCCCGCACGCCGGTGCGCTGGCAGGCGGCCCGGTCGACCCGATCGTCGGTCGCGGTGTCGTTGCTGAGCAGCAATTCGCCCTGCGCCGCGCAAAGGCCCGAGAGGCTGCCCGCCCGCTTCACCCGCAATCCGAGGAACGTCCGCATCGACGGGCTCGCCGCCGTGTAAACAAGATCGCGGCCGTCGATCAGCTCGACGACCACGCCGGCCCCTTCGATCAGGAGGCCGAGCTCCTCGACCACCACCTGCATGAAATGGTCAAGGTCGAGCTGCGTCTCGGCGAGCCGGACCTGGGCGCGGGCAAGCGCCTCGAGCCGCCTTACCCTGTCCCAGGTCGGCGGCGTGCTGGTGTCGTGACTTTCGGCCCGTTCCGGGGGGAGCGCGTGCTGAAGCATCGAAAACCAGTAAATTCAGTGAGATGAACGGATTGATAAACCATGCTTCGGTGCCACTACGGATAGCATTATCCGAATCCGGTGGTCCGGCGGCTCGGCGGCCGGCGCATGATTGCAAAGAAAAAGGGCCGGCGGACGGACGATTGCGCGTCCGGCCGCCGGCCCAGGGGTTGGAGGGTCAGAAGTTCACATTGACGGTCGCGAGCAGCTTGCGGCCGTTCTTGTACACGCCGCGCGGCAGCGCCTGCGTGTTGGCATAGGCGTAGTACTGGCTGTCGGTCAGGTTCATGCCCGAGACGGTCAGCCCGATCTCCTTGGTGATGTTGTACGTCGCCGACACGTCGATATTGGCGCTGTCGCGGACGTACATCTGGTCACCGCGGTCGATACCGGTGAAGTACTTCGAACGCCACGTATAGGTTGCGCGCAGGGCGACCGGACCGCTCTCGAAGAACGGGCTGAGGCTCGCCTGGTGCTTCGAGTTGTAGGGCAGGTCCGCCCCCGCCTCGCCCTTGCCGTCCGCATAGGTGTAGTTGGCGAGCAGGCCGAAGCCGAGCGGCAGGCTCTGCTGATAGGCGATCGCGAAGCCCTTCACATTGGCCGAGCCCGCATTGAACGGCCGGCTGATGTTGTAGGTGGTCACGGCGCCGACGAACTGGTTGAAATACTGCTCGCGGGCAGTCTTCTGCAGGATGTAGTTGCCGATGTCCTTGTAGAACACCTCGGCCGCCAGGATCGCGCGCGGCGCGAAATACCATTCGAGCGACGCATTGTAGTTGGTCGATTCGTAGGGCTTCAGGTTCGGGTTGCCGCCGCCGCCGGTGCCGATCTGGTCCGAAAGCCAGAAATAGTTGGACATGTCGGCATAGTTGGGCCGCGCGATCACCTGCGCAGCGGCGAAGCGGAAGGTCAGGTCCTTCTGCAGCGCGACCGCGATGTTCACGCTCGGCAGGACATTGTCGTACGAGCGGGTCGTGGTCTGCCAGATCCAGTCGGCCTGCGCGTTGCAGGCGGCACCCGGCTTGCAGACGAAGCCCGCGCTCTCGGTCTTGGTGTGGACATAGCGCGCGCCGATATTGCCGCGCAGGGCGCCCTGCTCGAAGTTGATCTGGCTGTAGAGCGCCTGGATGTCTTCCTTGATGTTCCAGTTGCCGGCGGTGAACTCGGCGGCGGCGAACATCGACGGGGTCGGCAGGTTCGGACGGCCCTGGACATAGTCCACCATCGAATCGCCGTTGATGATGAAGCGGCCGGCCATCTGGTCGTTGATGCCGTCAAAGCCCGACAGGTAATTGTCCTTGACCGGGCGGGTGTCGAAATTGCTCGCCGGCACCGAGAGGCCGGTCAGCGCGATGCCGGCATATTCCTGGCCGGTCTCGTGGTGGCGATACTTGTAGCCGAACGACCAGCGCTTCAGCGAGCCGTCGAACTTCAGGCCGAGATCGACCTGGCCGTAGCGCTCCTTGTCGGTGGTGGGCTTGTTGACGAGGTTGCCGCTCCAGCCCGGATCGGTGGCGAAGGCCGCGGGGTTACCGAGCACGTTGCTGCCATAGGTCAGCGTGCCGGGCTTGTCGGGCGCGCCGCTGATATCGACGGTATAGTCGGCCCAGTTGAGGAACTCGAGGAACACCTGCTTCTTGGTGCCGCCGTCCGCATCGGACACGCCGCCCTCGACATTCAGGTCCCAATGCACGTCGTCCCAGCCGATCTGGCCGCGGAATGTCTGCGAGTGCATCTCGGCGACGCGGTACTGCGCATCGAGCACCGACAGCGCGTTCTTGAAGCTCGCCTTGGTGACGATGCCGTTGTCGACGGTCAGGCCGGTCAGCGAACCGGCGCTGTTCCAGACATTGCCCGGGAAGGCGTACATCGACTGGTTGAGATTGTCATAGGTCGCGTCGATGCGCAGCCAGTCGGCAGTGATGGTCAACTCGTCGACCGGCTTCCACTGGGCGGTAGCCGAATAGGTCAGGCGCTCGCGGTTCTGCTCGAAATAGGAAGTGCCGAAGGCGTTCGGGAACTTGGCCCCCGGGTTCGCGGTCAGCGTGGTCGCGCAGGTGGCGGTGCAGTTGCCCGTGGTGATCGAGCTGGTGCCGGCGTCGTTCTTGCCGGCCCAGAAGTCCGCGGTGATCGTGCCATAGCTCTCCAGGCCGTCGCGGCGCAGGCGATCCTTGGCGCGCTGGAACGAGGCGAGGATGCCGAAGGTCTTGCTCGCATTGTGCCAGCTGACCAGCGCCGAGCCCTGGACGTCGCCCTTCTCCGAGCGGTCGTTGTAGAGATAGCCGAGCGAGCCGGCGACCACGAAGGGCTTCAGCTCCAGCGGCTTGCGGGTGAGCACGTTGACGGTGCCGCCGATCGATCCTTCGTCGATGCGCGCCTCGGGCGACTTGTAGACGTCGACGCGGTTGACGAGCTGCGGCGCGAGCAGCGCGTAGTTGAAGGTGCGGCCCGGCGAATCGAGAATGAACCAGTCGGCCGAAGCGACGGTCTGGCCGTTGAGCAGGGTGCGGTTCAGCGCCGGATCGGTGCCGAGGATCGAGACCTTCTCGCCCTGGCCGAACTGGCGATCGACGGTGACGCCCGGAACCAGCGTCAGCGCTTCGGCGACGTTGGTGTTGGGGAACTTGCCGACATCTTCGGACGAGACCGAGTCGATGATCGAATCGGCCTTGCGCTTGGCATCGATCGACTGGGCGAGCGAGGCGCGGAAGCCGGTGACGACGATCTCGCCTTCATCGGCGGGCTGGGCAGTGGTGTCGCTGGTCTGTGCGTGCGCGGCGCCGGTGAGCAGCGCCATGGCGCTGGCCGTGCCGATAAGAAATCCCCGGATCCCCATGTCTCATCCCCTTGGTCAGATGTTTCTGAACTTGCTTATGCTTCTTTTGATTCTTTGTGGTACGTCGCTGGTAGACCAGTCGCGTACCAATACCCGTACCATTCCTCAGCCAATGGGGGTCGTCAAGACGGATTCTTACATTGGGATTACAGTCCAGTGCAATTTTCTGCTGACAATGGTACGTTAGTGGTACTAGTGTTGCATAAGGCGCACAGCCGATTATGGGGAAGCGATGCCGCTGCTGGCAGAAAAGATCAGGCCGCTCGATGGCCCGGGGAGAGGGCCGCTATACCGGCAGCTCGAGAACGCGTTGCGCGAGGCGCTGCGCGACAACCTGCTCAAGCCCAATGAAGCCCTGCCCGCCGAGCGGGACCTGGCCGCCGATCTCTCGGTCTCGCGGATCACCTTGCGCAAGGCGATCGACAAGCTGGTCGACGAGGGACTGCTGGTCCGCCGCCACGGCGCGGGCACCTTCGTGGCGAGCCGCGTCGAGAAGCAGTTCGCCAAGCTCTCGTCCTTCTCGGAAGACATGGCCTCGCGCGGGCGGACCGTACGGAGCGAATGGCTGATCCGCGCATCCGGCGCGGTGACGGGTGAGGAATCGCTCACCTTCGGCCTCAGCCCCGGCACCGAAGTCTATCGCTTCCACCGCATCCGCTATGCCGACGACGTGCCGATGGCGCTCGAGTTCGCGATCATCCCGGGCTTCGGCCTGCCCGGGATCGAGGCGGTCAGTTCCTCGCTCTATGCCGCGCTCGAGGCGACCGGCAATCGCCCGGTGCGCGCGCTCCAGCGGCTGCGCGCCGCCTTGTGCGACGCCGAACGGGCGGCACTGCTCGGCGTCGAGGTCGGTGCGCCGGTTCTCTATATCGAGCGGCGCGGGTTCCTGGCGGACGGCCGGGTGATCGAGGCGACGACGAGCTGGTATCGCGGCGACGCCTATGACTTCGTCGCCGAACTCGACACGCGCGGCTGAGCCGATGATCCTCTCCGACCCGCGCGGCGGGACCATGTGCGCGTGCGCCCAGGCGACCGGGAAGCTCCGATGCGGGCGCTGATCCCCACGCGCGTGCTGGTTGACGGCGCGCTGCAGGCCGGCATCGCCGTGCTGGTCGATGGCGCGCGCATCTTCGGCGTGGTTCCCGCCGACTCCCTCCCCCCAGATGCCGTGCAGGAGGCGCTGCCCGGCACGCTGGTGCCCGGCTTCATCGATACCCAGGTGAATGGCGGCGGTGGCGTGCTGTTCAACGATGCGCCCAGCGTCGAGGGCATCGCCGCGATCGGTGCCGCCCACCGCCGCTTCGGCACCACCGGCTTCCTGCCGACGCTGATCAGCGACGATCTCGACGTGATCCGCCGCGCCGTGGCCGCGGTCGACGCGGCGATCGAGGCGGGCGTGCCCGGGGTGCTCGGCATCCATATCGAGGGCCCGTTCCTCAACGTCGATCGCAAGGGCATCCATTCTGCCGAGAAGATCCGCCCGCTCGATGCCGAGGGGATCACGGCTCTTACCGGGCTCAAGCGCGGGCGTACGCTGGTGACGCTGGCGCCCGAACGAGTCGCGATCGCCGACATCAAGCGGCTGGTCGCCGCCGGCGTCGTCGTCGCGGCGGGCCATACCAATGCCAGCCATGTCCAGGCCAAGGCGGCGGTGGCCGCCGGCATGCGCGGCGTCACCCATTTGTTCAACGCGATGTCGCCGCTCGGCTCGCGCGAGCCGGGGATGGTCGGCGCCGCGCTCGATTCGCCTGAACTGACATGCGGCCTGATCGTCGACGGCCATCATGTGAGCCCCGCGACGCTTCGCCTGGCGCTGCGCTGCAAGCCCAGCAGCGGCTTCATGCTGGTGACCGATGCGATGCCCTCGGTCGGCTCGGATGCGATCGCGTTCCTGCTTCAGGGGCGCCGCATCATCGTGAAGGACGGCGCCTGCCGTAGCGACGACGGGACGCTGGCCGGCTCGCATCTCGACATGGCCGCCGCCGTGCGGAACGCGATGTCGATGCTCGGTCTCGACCTGGCGACGGCAGTGGAGATGGCAAGCGCGAGCCCGGCGGCGCTGATCGGCCTGGCCGGAACCCATGGCCGCATCGCCGTGGGGCATGCGGCGGACCTCGTACTGCTCGACGATGCGGGGCAGGTCATCGCGACCTGGATCGGCGGGCGCTAGCCCTCCCAGCCGGATACGGAACGGGCCCGGTCGATGGCGACCGGACCCATTCCATCACTATCAGCGCGGATCGCCGAAGCGCTTGCGGAAGCCGGTCAGGTCGATCCTGAAATCGTCCTCGCCATGGAAAGCCTCGTCGCTCAGCTTCGGCTTTTCCGCCGCCTTGTACCAGGCGGCATATTCGGCGGTGTCGCGGCTCTGCTTCTTGTAGTGGGTCGAATAGGTGCGCACCTGGATCGTCGGAGTCGCGCTGCCCATGTCGAAGCGCATCAGCCGCAGCCAGCCATCGCCGATCCCCTCGCCCGGCCCCATCTTCGCGCCCGCATCGATCGCGCTCTGGCGGCGGTCCTGATAGTCGGCGAGCACCTGCCACACCGGATTGCCAGCGCGGTTGTTGTCGACGCGCATCGCCTGGCCATGCTCGTGGCCGCACAGCACCAGGAAGATCTGGTCGTGCTGGCTGATGAACTTGTCCCACACCATCTGCGGGCTGTTGTCCTCCGCATCCACGGCATGGCCGTCGATGATCGGATTGGGGACGCGCTCGCCTTCCTTGGTCATATAGTCGTGCGTCGAGACGATGGTCGGCAGGCCGGGATGCTCGGCGATCACCTTGGCCGCCCATTCGAGCGAGGCGTTGGGCGCATCGAACTGCAGGCCGATATGCAGGAAGGTATAGCCGCCCGCCTTGAAGATCTGGGCGCTGTCGGCGCCGCCGTCATGGCTGGCGACGTACCAGCTCTTGCCCTTGAAGAAGGGCTGGTCCGCGCCGAACAGCGAGCGGAAATTGTCCAGCCCGCCGGGATGCAGCATGCCCAGGCTCGACATGTCGGTGAACTTCGCCGCGGGCGGGTGGCTGGAGTCGGTCCACATCGCGTCGTAATCGTGATTGCCCGGCACCACCGAGAAGGGCACCTTGCCCGCGATCATCTCATAGCCCTTGCGCGCCGTGGCGATCTCGACCGTGGTCACCTTCGGCGTCGGCGCGAAATGCGCGTCGAGGATCGGGTTGGCGACACGCTTGAACCCGCGCGCGGCATGGCCCGGATCGATGGTCAGCGTCTGGTGCTGCCAGACATCGCCCAGCGCGGTGACGAAGTCGATGTCACCGCCATTGGAGCGGAGATTGGCGGCGATGTACGCCATCTGGTCGAGGAACATCCGGTCCGCGTCGAACTTGAAGCCCTCGGCGGTCTGGTGGGTGTAGTCGGTATAGTTCTGCGTGTCCGGGATCGCCGCGATGGTGAAGCTGCGGTCCTGGGCCAGTGCCGGCACCGCCGCCCCGAACAGGGCGGCTGCGGCGAGAAATGCTGCGGTCTTGCGCATGGTCTTGCTCCTGGGATGCGGGGTCAGAACTTCACGCCGAATTCGGCGCGATAGGTGCGGCGGGTGCCGGCGATGAAGGTGGGGATGCCGAAATTGTCGCCGGTGTTGCCGGCATCGACGATGAACTTCCGGTCGGTGAGGTTGTCGCCGACCAGCGCGAAGGTCCAGCGGTCGCCGGTGCCGGTGAAGGACAGGCGCGCGCTCAGCAGGCCGAAGGCGCCCTGATATTCGTCGACGACGCGGTCGCTATAGGCCGCCGGGGTGCGGACCTGCAGGTCCGGGCGATCGTTATTGTCGTCGAAGAACATCTTCGATTGCCAGCTGTAGAGCGGCGCGAAGCTGAACCGCCCGCCCTCGACATCGGCATAGAAATCGGCGCCGATCGCATATTTGTTGTCCGGGCTGTTGCGGAAGCGGTTGCCGTCATAGATGCCGTTCTTGAAGCGCGCCTTGTTCCAGCCATAGCTGCCGAACAGGCGGATGCCGTTGACCGGCGTGTAGCTCAGCTGCGCCTCGATGCCGGTCGCATCGGCCTTGCCGGCGTTGATCGTGCCGATCGTGCCGTTGACCGTGCCCAGCGTCTGGAAGTTGCTGTATCTGTAGTGATAGATCGACAGGTCGCCGGTCAGCCGGCCGCCCAGCGTGCGGGTCTTGATGCCCGCCTCGACCGACTGCAGTGATTCCGCCGGGATGATCTGGGCCACGCCGGTGTTGAGCAGCTGCACCACCTCGGGCCGCTTGCCGATGCCGTAGACGGCATAGAGGTTGACGTCCTTGCTCAGCGAATAGCGCAGGCCGGCGCGGCCGGTCAGCGTGTTGGAGCGGTTCTCGCCTTCGACCACGGACCCGCCCGGGGTCGGCTGCAGCAGCAGGCCGCGTCCGGTGAGGCGGCTGACGCCCAGCGGCGTCAGGCCCTGCAGCGAGGCTTCCTTCTTGTCGAAGGTCACGCGGCCGCCGCCGAACAGCTGCAGTCCGGGGGCGAGATCGGCAGTGACGTCGGCGAAGAGGTCATAGGTCATGATCTTCGCATGCGAGACCTGCTGGTCGACATGGAAGGGCTTGAGCGCCGCCGCGGTCGGTCCGAGCAGCGCATTGATCTGCGCGTTGGTCAGCCCGCGCGGGGCTAGCGCCTGGAGCTGGCCGCCGAGCAGCAGCGCCATCGCGCGCTCGTCATAGCCCAGGCTGAAGTCCATGCCATTGTCGGCGCGGAAGGCGCTGGCGCCGACAAAGCCCTGGAACGGGCCGACATCCTTGAAGTTCAGCCGCAGCTCCTGCGCGACCTGATAGCCATAGTTGCGCTGCTCATAGGCGATGATGTTGGTCGGCGTGCCGTCATTGTCGCCCGACTGGAACGCGTCGGCCCAGCGGAAGCCGGTGATCGAAGTGAGGCTCAGGCGATCGTTCAGCTGCCAGTCCAGCGTGCTGCTGATGTTGACGATGTCGCGCTTGAACATCGGCTCGCGGAAGCTGCCGAAGGTATCGAGATGCGTCGGCGTCCAGAAGTTCAGGTCGCCGACGATCGCGCCGGTCTTCTGGTCGAGCGGCAGGAAGGTGCGCGACTTGAACGGCACGCCGCCGCGCGTGTCGTCGCGGTCATAGGTGGCGATCAGGTTCATCTCGAAATCGTCGCTCGGCGTCCAGCGCGCGGCGAAGCGGAGCGCCTGGGCGTTCACGGCGTTGTAGGTGCGGTCCGACCGGGTGTCCGAGACGAAGCCGTCGCGCTGCCGGGCCAGCCCGCCGATGCGGACTGCGAAGGTGTCACTCACCGGCAGGTTCACCACTGCCTGGGCCGACCAGTAATTGTAATTGCCGCCGGCGATCTTGGCTTCGACGCCAAACGTGTCGGCAGCGCGCTTCTGGTAGATCGACACGCCGCCGTTCAGCGCCGAGCGGCCGTGCAGCGTCGATTGCGGGCCGCGCTCCACTTCGATCCGGTCGATGTCGAACAGCTCGGTATAGGACGCCGTCGCCTGGGTGACCGGCATGCCGTCCTGGAACACCGCGACGCGCAGCTCGGCCTGGGGCTGGAAATCGTTCGAGGTGATGCCGCGCACCGAGAAGCCCGGCGCGAACTTGTCCTGCAGCTGGATCACGAAGCCGGGGGTGATCGCCGAGACCTTGCTGAGCTCGGTGCCGCCGATCTGCTCGAGATTCTCCGCGCTATAGGCGCTGATCGCCATCGGCACGTCGGTGATCCGCTGCTCCCGCTTCTGGGCGGTCACGACGATGTCGTCCCCCATTACGGTGTCATCGCCGGCCGGCACCGACTGGGCCGCGGCACCATCCTGTGCCACCCTCACCGGCGAATCGATGCGATTGGACTCGTTGCGAACCTGGGCATGGGCCTGCGCCGCACCGAGGATCAACATGCTGGAACAAAGAAGAAATTTATACATGCTTCCAACCCCGCTTTATTTATGAGACGGTCACGTATCGATATTCCGTGACAGAATTGCTGCAGGAGCGAGAAGAATCTTGAATGCCGAGAATGAAGGCCTGCGCGGCCGGGGAAGGCCGCGTGACGGAGAGATCGACGCCAATATCCGGGACACGGCCTGGGCGCTGCTTGCCGACCATGGCTATGAGGGGCTGACCTTCGAGGCGCTGGCGGAGAGCGTGGGCTGCAGCCGTGCGACGCTCTACCGGCGCTTCGCCTCGAAGGATGCGCTGCTAGCGACCATCCTCGACGAATCCTCACGCGCGGTGGAGCCGGTGATCCTGCCCGAGATGACGCCGCGCGAGGCGTTGCTGGCCCATGCCATGGCGTGCCGCACGCTGATGTCGGGCCATCAGGGGCGCGCGCTGCTGAGACTGGACGCGATCCTGCGCGCGAACGCCGAGCTGGGCGCCGCAACCGAGCGGCAGATGGATCAGGAGATCGACTATTACCGCCGCGAGTTGCTTCGCATCGACCCCCAGGCGACGCGGGCCGACCTGGACTTCGCCAGCCATACGCTGGTCGGCAGCATCATCTATCACGCCGCGCTGCTGCGGCGGGAACTCGAGCCCGAGCGCGTCGAGCAGCTGGTGGATCAGGCGATCGCGCTGCTGGAGGCGCGCCGCGCAGCGCACCACGTCGGCACCGGGCCGGCTGAGTAGGATCCAGGGCTCCCGTCTGATATTTCGGGCGAAGCTTGCGCGAAGAATATCGATCGCCGGGTTGAACCGGAACCCCGGTAGCCGGCACTAACAGGCCATGCGGCACGGACAAGGCGCATTGGACGGACGGGGCTCGACCGAGGGGAATGCAAATCTGGCTGCACGCAGCGGCCAGGAGGAGGAGCTTCGTCTTATTGCCCGCGTCGCCGAGCGTGACCTCGAGGCGTTCGAGCAGCTCTATCGTATCTATCACCGGCGACTGTCGCGATTCCTGTTCAATCTCCTGCGCCGTCCGCCGGTGATCGAGGAAGTCCTGAACGACACGATGATGGTGGTGTGGGAAGGAGCGGGAAGCTTCAACGGAGCGAGCAAGCTTTCGACCTGGATCTTCACCATCGCCTATCGCAAGGCAGCGAAGGCACTGCGCCGGCAGGACGAGCCGGTCGAGGACGACCGAAGCGAGGAGTTGGTTTCGCTCGATGCCGGCCCCGACGAGGAGCTGGCACAGGAACGGCGCCAGGCGTTGCTGGCGGAGGCGGTGGCGACACTGTCTCCCGATCATCGGGCGGTGGTCGACCTCACTTATTATCACGAAATGGGGTATCGTGAGATCGCCGGGATTATGGACTGCCCCGTGGATACGGTGAAGACCCGCATGTTTCATGCGCGGCGCCACCTCCGGCGCAAGCTGGGCGGTGGCCTCGCGGACTGGATTTAGGATGAACAACGTCATCAAGCTTCATGACGATCCACATGAGCAGACGCAGATGCTGCTCCCCTGGTACGTCAACGGAACGCTCGACACGGCCGAGGCGGCGATGGTCGAGGCGCATCTGGTCGAGTGCGCGGACTGTCGGGGAGAACTGCAGTTCGAGCGGGCGATGGCGCGCCGTGTCGGAGGACTTTCGGTGGATGTCGAGCAAGGCTGGGCGGCAATGCGCGAGCGGCTGGAAACGGCCGCGGAGGAAACCCCGGCGCCCGGCACCGCGCGCGTGATCCCGTTCCTGCGCCGCCGCGTCACCCTGGGCTGGGCGATTGCCGGGCAGGCGGTCGCGGCAGCCCTCGTGCTCGTCGCGGTCGGCTCGCTTCGCGAGGCGCCCGCGACGAAGGAATATCATGTCCTGGGTGCGGCCACGGCCGAGCCGGCGGGCAATATCGTCGTCCTGTTCCGCCCCGAGACCAGCGAACGCGACGTCCGCGCCCTGCTCGATGGCGCCCAGGCACGCGTGGTGGAAGGGCCGCTGACCACCGGCGCCTGGGTATTGCGGGTCGACCAGGCACGCCGCGACGCCGCGATCGGGCAATTGCGCGCGTCGCCACGGATCACGCTGGTCGAACCACTGGACGGCGAGCAGAGGCGGTGAGACGCTTCGCCACCCTGTTGGGCTGCGCCTTCGCATTGTGCATCGCGGTTGCGCTGCCCATGCTCGCCGTCGCCCGCGCGGAGGACATGGCGAGCTCGCAGCAGGCGGTGGACCGGCAGATCCTGGTGATGCTGCGGCTGCCGGCACCGCATTTCCGTCCGAACGCGAGCTATTCCGGCCCCTATGGCGACGAGGCCTCGGCAACGGCGCGTCGCCGCGTGGCGCGCGCGATCGCGCGCCGCAACGGCCTGACCATCGAAGACAGCTGGCCGATGCCGTTGCTCGGAGTCGATTGCGTCGTGATGCAGGTCCCCGCCGGCGGGACGGTCGAGGACATGCTGACGAAGCTCGCCGGCGATCCGCAAGTCGTCTGGGCCCAGCCCATGCACCTCTATCGGACGCAGGCGGCTGCGCCCGCGCAGAACGATCCGCTCTACGCCGTGCAGCCTGCCGCAAGCGCCTGGCAGCTCGCCGATCTCCACCGCGTGGCAACGGGGCGCGGCATCACCGTCGCGGTGATCGACAGCAAGGTCGACACCGGCCACCCGGACCTTGCCGGCCAGTTCGCCGCCGACCGCGATTTCGTCATCGGCCATCCGAGCGCCGCCGAGCAGCATGGGACCGGGGTGGCCGGGGTGATCGCCGCTAAGTCCGGCAACGGCCTCGGCATTTCCGGCGTCGCATCGGGGGCTCGGCTGCTCGCGCTCAGGGCATGCTGGCAGGTGCGCCCGACAGCGGCTGCACCGACGATCTGCGACACGCTCAGCCTCGCCAAGGCGCTGCATTTCGCGATCGAGAGCGACGCCAAGGTGATCAACCTCAGCCTGAGCGGTCCTTTCGACCCGTTGCTGGCGCGGCTCGTCTCTATGGCCCTGTCGCGGCGCGCTTCCGTCGTGGCAGCCTATGACCGCAGCTTGCCCAAGGGAGGGTTTCCCGCCTCGGAGGCAGGCGTGGTCGCGGTTGCGGATCAGGCTTTACCGTCAGGGCCCATCGCAGTGTACAATGCGCCGGGACGCGACGTCCCAACCACACAACCCGGGGGCAAATGGTATTTCGTGAACGGCAGCTCCTACGCGGCGGCGCATGTCAGCGGGCTGCTCGCTCTGACTCGAGAAGAGCGCAGGGCAAGCCCTCCCCGCATCGTGACCGCGCCGGGCGGGCGAGGCGAAATTGATGCGTGCGCAACGGTTCTGCCGGTATCGGCGAGCTGCGATTGCGGGTGTGCGCTTCGCCGCGCGACCGGGCACCGCTAGACAAGTCTTCCGCCCATCGTATGCGGCGCTGGCGATCGGAATGCTTGGCATCGGCCAGATCGCACCGGCCGGGGCGCAGGTCGCGGGCAGCATCAGTGTCGAAAGCGACGTGCGGTTCCGGGGATATTCGGCGAGCAACGGCGATCCCGCCGCGACCATCGACCTCGGCTATGAACATCGCTCCGGGCTTTATCTGAACGGCTCCGCGACCGCGGGTGTCGTGCATTCGGATCCGGTGCTGCTCGGCTATCAGCTCAATGCGGGCTATTCGACCTGGGTGAGCCCGAGCGTTTCGATCGATGCCGGGGTGGTTCGCAACGCCTATACGCGCCACGCCCGGGGCATCCGCGATACGCATTACACCGAATTCTATCTCGGCATGGCAACCCGGGGCATTTCCTCGCGCATCTATTATTCCCCCGACTATTTCCGACCGGACAAGTACACCCTGTATGGCGAGCTGGAGGGCACGCTCAACCTCGCGCCAAAATGGCGGCTCAACGGACATGTCGGCCTGCTGACCTATCTCAACGATCCGCCGCGCAACGCGCGGCGCGAACATTATGACTGGCGGGTGACGCTCGGACGCAGCCTGGGCAAGGTCGACCTGCGGGCCAGCCTGTCCAGCGCCGGCCCCGGGACCGACTATTATTACGGCCGCCGCCACAGCGCGACCGCGCTGACCTTCGGTGCATCTCTCCCCTTCTGACCACAAGGCTTTGAACCCCGTCGTCCAAAGGCGGCACTTACCCCAGGTCGACGCGATCGGGCCGCCGGTCTCCGCCACGGGCATTGCTGGTGCTCGTCGCGCCCGTTGCCGACCGGCTCCCGATCGCGCGACGCCTTCCAAGGGAGCCGATCGCCTATGCTCGAATTACCAAAAGCCCATCTGCCTCGCCGCGGCCTGCTGCGGATCGCGGGTGCCGCAGCGCTGCTGACCCTCGCCGCCGGCACGCCGGCAACCGCCCGGTCGCCGGCGCCGCCCCAGAAATACACGGTGGTGATGGCCAATATGAGCTTCGGCAAACTGCCGAGCGGGGTGAAGGTCGGCGACACCATCACCTGGGTCAATCGCGATACCGTCGCGCACACCGCCACCGCGCGCGACCGGAGCTTCGACGTTCGCGTCCAGCAGGGGCAGAGCGTCTCCATGGTCGTCAAGAAGGCTGGGAACATCGCCTTCTTCTGCATCTATCACCCCGCGATGCGCGGCACCCTGGCCGTCGCCGCGCAATAGACGGGCGCCGCCGCGCCTTCCCCCAGGCGCGGCGGCATTCCCGAACTTCAGATGCGCAGGCGGAGCGATGCCTGGACCACCGTCTGCGTCTCGCCATCGGGCAGGCCGAGCCGCGCCCGGGTGCCGCGGTCGCTGTGCACGTTCAGCACTTCGAGGAAGCCGGTCAGCTTGCTGGTGAACGCCCAGCGCCCGGCCAGGGTGAGCGCCCAGCCATCCTGCTTCTCGTCAGCATGGTTCATCTCGCTGCCACGCTCGCGCGTGTTGAAGAACTCGGCGCGGCCGCTGACCTCGCCCTTCCCGATCTCGTGCGCGACAAGGACATAGGCGGACTGGTAGAGCGTATCGACCCAATAGACTCCGTGCTCCTTGAAGCCCATCTGGGTGGTGCCGTACATGCCCTGCGCCAGGATGCGCGTGCCCTGCACGGGCTCGAAGGTCAGGCCGAGATTGGCGAAGCGGGTCCGCCAGCCCCATTGCTTGTTCGGCGTGAACACCTCGGGATCGCCGCGATTGTCATAATAGAAGGCGTTGACCGAGAAGGACGAGGGCGGCCGCCACTCGATCCGCCCGTAGAAGCCCGGGCGATCGTCCAGCTCGATCGTCGAGCGGGTCACGCCTTCCTGGGCGAACTTCATGAAATCGTTGCGCGGCGGCAGCTGGAACCGGCCGAACATGGTGGCCTTGAGATCGTGGAGCGCCCAGCCGCGGAACGAGAGCAGCGTCCCCGAGGTATCGTTGAAGCCGAACACGCCCGCAGTCGCCGAGATGTCGTGATTGCCAAGGCTCGCCGACAGGGTGACCTCGGCGCCGACGACCTTGGTCTCCTCCCCCACCCAGCTGTTGATCGCCGAAGGGGTGATCGTATGCACCGTGCTCCACGCGCCGCCTGTGGCATGCTCGAGCGAGATCTCGGGCCAGTAGAGCCCGGCCTTGGCCGAGATGCTCACCTTGCCGGTGCGGGGCGGCAGCCAGGTGACGAAGGATTCGATGATGTCGACATCATCTTCCTGGTCGCGCTGCCAGGCGACCGAGACATTGCCCGAAAGCGTGTTGGTGAAGCGCGGCGTCCAGATCAGATCGGCCTCGATCGGCAGTGGCTCGACGCGGAAGCCGCCATCCTTCGCCCCGGAGAAGCGCGTGATGCTCATGCCGCCATCGGAGAAGCGCTCATGGCCATTGGCGGCGACCAGCCGGCCGTCGAGCAGAATCGAAAGCGTGCGCCCGGAGAGGATATCGGTCGAGGGCGGAGGCGGCGCCGTGTCGGCAGGCACGCTTTCCTGTGCCTGATCGGGCGCGGGGTCGGCAGCGACCGCCGCCTCGGGCACGGGCGCCGGCGCGGGATCGGCCTGCGTCTGTGCCTGGGCCTGGGCGGTGCCGGCCAGCAGCAGCGCGACGAAAATGGGTATTCGGGCAGGAAGAGTCATTGGATTGCACCCACTGTTGAGAGAATTTCTGCCGCATGCGCCGGCACTGGCGGGACGCCGCCGGCCACCGGGCCACTGGTCCATCGCTCGATACCGCCCTGCCGGCGGATGCCCCCGCCCAGCGCCAGCGTGCCGAGCGCCGGCACCAGATCGGGCCGCGCGACCCGGGGCACCCCGCCGACGATCACCAGCGCGACATCCTCGGCCCGGGCTTCGAGCAGCGGCCGGGTCAGCACGATGATGTCGGCAGGCGCGCCGGGATCCAGCGAAGGCAGGGGGAGGCCGAGCCGGCGCGCGGCGGTGATCCCCACCGCGTCGGCCAGGCGTGCGTCGTCGAGCAGGCCAAGCGCCCGCGCCGCCTGCAGCTCGTCGAGCAGATCGCCGGCGCCGCTGAGCAAGGAATCGCTGCCGAGCAGGGTGTCGGCGCCCTGCAACAGGGCCGGCGAAACGGTCCGCCCCAGGAGGAACAGGTTCGAGGTCGGGCACCAGACCAGAGCTGCGCCGGACGCGTGGAAGCGGGCCAGCGCCTCGCCCTCGATGCCCACGCCGTGGACGGCGATCAGCCGGCGCGAGAGCAGCCCCATGCGATCGAGCGCCTCGACTTCGCGTGCAGCGCGTGCGCCGGTGCCCTCCGCGAGGTGCAGGCAGAAGCGCGGCTCGGCCGCGGGGATGGCGAGAGCGGGCACCATACCCAGCGAATCGGCGCAGGCGATGCGCGCCACGCGGATCGGGAAGTCCCGCTCGAAATCCCCCTCCCACCGGTCATGGTGGACGACGGTGGTGACGCCGGCGAACAGGTTCTTCCAGGCGCCGGCTAGCAGCGCCGCGCGACGCGGCAGCGTCCGCCCCTCGGCGATCCGCGCCGCGTGACGATGCTGGATGTCCCGCGCCCAGGCATAGGCATCGGGATAGGGCTGCCCACCCAGCCGGCCATAATGGTTGCGGTGGAGATGATCGTGCGCATTGATCAGCCCCGGGCGCACATGGCCCCGATCGAAATCGAGCCTGACGTCGAAATCGCCCGACGGCTCGACGAGCCTTCCCCGTTCGATCGCGACGTCGCGGTCCGGGGTGCGGATCAGGATCCGCATCGGTCTTTCTTCTCGAAGGCGAGCGCGAGCACCACGGGGAGGCCCAGATGCTGCTCGTACAGCGCGAGCCGACCGGCCTGCGCGTAGAAAGGCCGTACGGCCGGGCCGATCTGTGCCTCCCGGATGTCCGCAAGGTGCAGTCCCGCGGCCGCGGCGGCATCCCGATGCGTCGCCAGCGCATGGACATAATGCTCGACCTCATGGACCTGATCACCGTGGCGGAAGGTGCGGCGATGCCCCGCTTCGTGCGCGGCGGGGTGGAAATCGGTGACGATCACCCGGGCGCCCGGCGCGGCGACCCGGCCAAGCTCGGCATAGGCGCGGGCGCATTCCGGAAGATGGCCGATCACCAGCCGGCACCACACAAGATCGAAACCGGCATCGGCAAGCGGCAGCGCCCGCACATCGCCGACCAGCATGCGCGCTTCGGGCCCGAGCGCGCCCTGCCCTGCCTCGATCATCTCCGGGCTCAGATCGACGCCGACCGCAGTCGCCGCGCCCGATCCCAGCAGCCGGCGGCCGGTGCCGCAACCGGCATCGAGCAGGCGCAGCCCGGCAAGCGGCGGCGTCATCTCGGCGACCAGCCGGGTCTCGAGCTCGGAGACGGCATTCTCGGCGCTGTAGGTAGGTGCCCAGAGCCGATAGCCGTCAAGGACGGAAAGCGCGCTCATGCCGCGATATCCAGCTCGTCGGCACCCTGGCGGAGATGGCCATAGGCCTGGCGGTCATCGCTCGCCCGCTGGGCCAGGCGGCGGACGCTGCGGAGCAGCACCGGCTCGGCATAATCCTCGCGCGCCCAGCGGCGCAGGGCGAGAATCCGGCCGACCAGCTTGCCCCAGGCCCGCGTCCGGCCGTCATGGACGGAGGGGAAGCGGCTCTTGAGCACCAGCTCGAAATTCTCCACCCGCGCCTTGATCCGCCGGTCCATCCACGGAAGGTGCGGGTCCTCGTGCGTCATCCAGTTGACCCAGTCGGGCTGGATCCATTCCTCGAGCTCGGTGGGCGTGCCGGTGAGCGGATCGACATCGCCATAGGTGGCGGCGCGCTGCGGCGTGGGCGTGTAGAAATAGGTGATCAGCTCCATCTCGGGATTGATCGCCTTCAGCTTGCGGATGAAGCGCAGCGTATTGTCCGTCTCGCGTTCGGGCTCGTCGGGATCGCCGAACACGAAGGAGAATTCCGGGATGATCCGGTGCTGGCGTGTCTTGGCGGCAACCGTCAGGATCTGCTCGGTGGTGGTGCCCTTCGACATCTTCCTGAGCACTTCGTCCGATCCGGACTCGGCGCCGCAGAACACCATCTTCATCCCGGCGCGGCGGAGCAGATCCCAGGTCTCGTCGGAGAAGCGCGAGAGCGTGTCGACGCGCGCCTCGCACCACCAGCTTATTCCCAGCGGCAGGAATGCCTCGCCGATCGCCCGGGCATGCTTCTCGTTGAGGAAGAAGTTGTTGTCGTAGAAATGGACCGAATCCATGCCGTGGTCGCGCACCAGCGGCATCAGGTTCGCCGCCACGCGATCGGCCGACTGCACCTTTTCGCGGCGGCCGAAGACCGAGATCACCCCGCAGAAGCTGCAGCCGAACGGGCAGCCGATCGACGCCTGATAGACGCCCGAGCGGCGGCCGATGATCGTCGGGTGCAGATAGGTGCCGATTTCGATCTTGTGAAAGGGCGGATCGCGCAGCTCGTCCGGTCCCACCCATTTGCGCTCGGGCCCGATCCAGTGCGATCCGTCAGCCTGGCGGAAGGCGAGGCCCATCACGCTGGTGGGATCGCGCCGCCCCTCGATCACCTCCAGCAGCTCGAGGAAGGTCTGCTCCCCCTGCCCCCGCACGACCCAGTCGACATAGGGGGCGTTGAGCACCGGCGCGGGATAGAGGCTGCCGAAATAGCCGCCCCAGATGATCGGGATGTCGGGATAACGGGCCTTGAGCGCCTTGGAGAGCGGCACGGCGCTCACCAGCTGAGGGCCCGGCATCACCGTCAGGGCGATCGCGCGGACCGGATCCGGCGTTGTCCCGCGCGCATCGATCATCGCCGCCGCGCTGGCGAACAGGTCCATGCCGGGCAGGTTGCCGTCCAGTATCTCCCAATCGGTACCGGCAGGGAGCGCGGCGCCGATCGCCATCAGGCTCAGCGGGAAGCGACGGTTCTTCGGGCGGGTGGCCCGGGGGTTGATCAGCAGGATCATGGGTTTCGCGCGGTCCAGATGTCGAAGCGGGAGGGTGCGCGGGTGCCGCGCAGGCGCGCGACGAGCGGACGCAGCTCGTACCAGAGCGGATAGAGGACGCGCCGCCGCCGCCAGGCGATGCCGAGGGGAGCCGAGGCCTCAGCTAGCCGGGCGGCGGTCAGATACTCGATGTGCGGCAGCGCAAGCAGGCTCTGCGCGCGCGTGCCGAAGCGTTCGGCGGCATGGGCATGCTTCTCCGCGACCATGGCCGCGCCCTGGCTGTCCTTCGCGTAGAAGGGGGAGTCGAGAATGACGAGCATGCCGCCGGGCCGCGTCACCCGCGCTGCCTCGGCCAGGGTCTCGTCCAGGCTGGTCGCGTAATGGAGCGCGGCATTGAAGATCGTGAGATCGGCGAAGTGATCGGCCATCGGCAACGCGTCGAAACTCGCGACGGAGCAGGCGAAGGGCGCCCGTGCGCGAAGCGGCTCGGCCGCACCGAGGCCGTCCACCCGATCGTCACGGATATCGACGGCAGTGCAATCATGTCCCCGGCATGCGAGCCGATAGGAGAGCCAGCCATTTCCGGCGCCGAGATCGAGCACCCGCAACGGCCGCCCCGCGGCCCGTGCGACCGGGGCCATCACATGCGCGAGAAGGACCTCGAACGTGCGGGCGCGGACTGACCATTGACGGGCCATGGGGCCGCTTTCGAGCCAGGGAAGCGCGAGCAGCTCCGTCTCCGCCAGGCCACGCCCCTCCGCGGCGCGATGTGCGGCATAGTCGATGCGGAAGCGCTCGAGACTGTCGGCAAGCGGCGCGCTCATGCCGGGTCCCCGTCCCGGCGCCGCTCGAACCGGTAGAGGATGTGATCGCCGAACAAGGCGAGCCGGCGTGCGGCGTGCCTGTCGATGGCCTCGAGCCCGGCAAGGAACCGGGGGTGGCGGGAGATCCAGGGCTCCGCGGCGCTGGGCGGGACGAACAGGCCGATCGCGCTACGCCCGGTATAGCGGAACCCCGGCGCCATCGCCGCGACGATCGCCCGCTTGCGATGATAGCGCACGCTGAAGGCCTGCCCGCCGAGCGAGGCGGGTACGTCATCCGTCCGGCCTCGGCGCAGCATGTTGCGGAAGCGCCCGCGTGCCGCCTCGGTGATCATCTCGCCCGGGCAGCAGCAGCCGAAGACCACCAGCGCGACATGCCCGCCGGGCCGCACCAGGCGGGCGAGGCTGCGGCCCATCGGCGCGAGATCGGAGACGCAGTTGAGCGCGGCGAAATTGGAGAAGGCGCCGTCGAAACGCTCGCCCCGCTCGGCAAGGCGATCGAGCTGCTCGACCGCCAGCACCTCCGTCGCCTCCGGGCCGAGCTTGCACGCCGCTTCCGCCACCATCGCCGGGGAGGCATCGGTGAGCAGGATCCGGCGGCCGCGCGCCGCAAGCCAGGCCGCGTCGATCCCGGTGCCGCCACCCATCTCGAGCAGGCGCGCGCCCTCGGGGAAGAGGTCGAGCAGCTGGCTCCGCACCGCCCGGCGCTGGGCCTCGACGCTGCGCCATGCGCCGAAGCGCGCATCGAAATCGCCGGCGATCGCGTCGAACGCCGCGCCGGCGGGCAGCAGGTCCGCCGCCACGCTCATGCCCGCAGCTCCATGCGGAGGGGACTGGCGGAGCGATGGGCATCGGCGCGCTGGGCGAGATCGTGCCAGCGCAGCTCATCGACCATTCCGGTATCGACATCGGCGTGCAGCGCATCGCGCACCAGCCGGTAGAAGGCGGTGTCGAAGGTGCCTTGGAACAGCATCGCCAGCTCATCGGTGTCGCGCCAGTTGCGGCGCGCGCCGAGCTCCGCGACCACGCGCGCGTGGAACACCGTGCCCGGCAGCGGATAGGAGACCGAGACGCCGATCTCGTCGGGCCGCTCGTCGCGCAGCAGGTCGCGGGTGAGGAGGATGTCCTCCCAGTCCTCGGGCGGATAGCCGAGCTGGAGGAACCAGCCCGAGCGGATCCCGTGCCGGCGCAGGGTGCGCGTGGCGGTGCGGACCGATTCGATCTGGGTGCCCTTGTCCATTGCGTCGAGGATGCGCTGCGAGCCGGATTCGACCCCGAGCCACACTTCCTCCGCGCCCGCCCTGGCCAGCGCCGCCGCCACCGGCTCGGTGATCAGATTGGCGCGCGACTGCATCATGAACGGGATGCACGCGTCGCGGCGCAGCACCTCCTCGGCAAAGGCGGCGATCCAGTCCTCGGTCATCCCGAAGATGTCGTCGGCGAACCAGACATGGTCGGGCGCCACCGCATGCTTGAGCCGCGCCATCTCCTCGGCGATCGAGGCGGCCGAGCGCTGGGTATAGCGCCGCCCGAAGGTCGGCTTGGCGCACCAGTTGCACGCATAGGGGCAGCCGCGCGAGGCCGCCATGTTCCAGGACAGGCGGCCATGCGCCCGCGTCCAGGTCTCGCGATAGGCCTGGGCATCGACCAGGTCCCAGGCGGGAAAGGGCAGCGCGTCGAGCGCCTGATGCTGCAGGCGCGGCGGCGTGTGCCGCAGCCCGCCCTGGCCATCGCAGAGGATCAGCCCGGGAACCTTGTCGAGCGGCAGGCCGCGCTCAAGGGCATCGACGATCGCCGCGGCCCCGAGCTCGCCTTCACCGGTCATCACCGCATCCGCCCCGGCATCGAGATAGAGGCGCGGATTGTCCGAGGCGTCGGGCCCGTTCACCGCCACCCGCGCGCCGGCGCGGCGCGCAGCCGCGACCATGTGCAGCGCGTCGGCACGCCGATCCTCGGTGCACATCTTGGTGAGATAGTTGAAATTGTCCTCGATCAGCAGGACGACCTTCGGCGCCTCCGCCTGGAGGCAGGTGGTGAAGCTCTCGACACAGGGCTCGAAGGTGGCGTCGAACAGCGCGACCGCATGGCCCTGCTCGCGAAGAATGGCGGCAGCAAGCAGTGTGGCGAGCGGCGCATAGGGTCTGGATCGTTCGAATTGCTTGCCGTCGCGTCGCAGGTAGAAGGAATGAGCGACCAGGATCACATTGCCACTCCATTGCGAGGCTGTTTCCCGGGTTAGTGGCGCCCCCGCCGGCGATGGTTCAAAACCGTTCGCAGGAAGTGGTTTGAACCTTCGCGCGCCGCGCCCCCACTCAAGAGAATGACTCGAGCAGGCGTGGAGCGATGAGCGCGGGAAGCGGAACGGAACCGGCCAGGGACAGGGCACCGGCGGAGGGCTGCGCCTCTGCCTATTTCTCGCCGCTCGGCGTGACCCTGCGCGTCACCGCCAGCCATCCGCGGCTGATCACTGCGGTCGCCAGCGCCTGCCGCGGCTGGGAAGCGCCGGCCGACCCGCACGGGCCTGTGCTCGAACTTCACCTGACGACTGGTCCGGTTCCGGTCGGCAACGGCATGCCCAGCGTTGCGGTCGACGGACTGCGGCTCTCGATCCGGGGCGGCACCGAGGCGCATGCCGATGCCGGGCGGGGACATGCCTGGAGCCGGGTGCCCCATGCGGGCGCCTTTGACGATCCTGCGTTTCGCGAGCAGGTGCTCGATTGCCTGCTGCTGTGGCTGCTCACCCGCAACGGCCGCACGCCGATCCATGCTTCGGGCTTCGTCGCGGGAACGACGGCGATCCTGCTCGCCGGGCCCAGCGGCTCGGGGAAGAGCTGCCTCGCCCTGGCCGCGCATGCCGCCGGCTTCCCGCTGCTTTCGGACGATACGATCTATCTGGAGACCGAGCGCAGATTGCGCATCTGGGGCGTCCCGCGCCCCGTGCACCTGTTCCCCGAGGACGCGCCCGGGCAGGAGGATGCACCGATCCGCCTGCGCAACGGCAAGCGCAAGCGCGCCGTCGCCCTGCCCGCGTCCGGACGGCCGGTCACCGCGGCCGCCGCCAGCCTGTGCGTGCTGGCGCGCGGCGACCGGGTGGCGCTGGAGCCGCTGTCTCCGCCCGAGGCACTGGCAGCACTCGGCCCGCTCGAGCCGGGCTTCGACCTGCTCTCGGCCGAGATCGAGGCCGGGCTGCGCCGGATCACGCAACACGGCGCATGGCGCCTGACGCTCGGCACCAGGCCGGACGAGGCAATCGCCCTGCTGGCCGGGAACCTGCCGCGGCTGATCGAGCACGCCGCGGCATGACCCTGCGGATCGCCCAGGTGAACTGCGTCCTCGATTCCCGGCGGCGCTCTCCCGAGGCGCTGCTGGCGGCGTGGCCGACCTTGCCGGCGATCGCCGAGGCCACCGCCGCGGCAGGTGCCGAAATCGTGGTGGTGCAGGCAAGCCATGACGAAGCGCGCTTCGTGCGGCGCGGCGTGCACTATCATTTCGTCCCGGTCGCCACGGGACGTACGCTCGCGCCATGGCGCATGCGCCGGGCGGTGCAGGAGGCTGCGGCGGACATCGTCCATCTCAACGGACTGGATTTCCCGCTCCATGCGCGGTTGCTGACCGGCCTGACCCAGCCGCTGCTGATGCAGGACCATGCCAGCCATGCCCGCCGCTCCCGGCTTGCCGTCCTGCGTCGCTGGGGTCATGCCCGTGCCGAGGCGGCGCTGTTCACCGCCGAGGCCCAGGCCCGGCCGTTCCTGGCCACCGGGCAGCTGCCGAAAAAGGCGGCGATCTTCGCCCTGCCCGAAAGCTCGAGCGCGTTCGAGCCCGGCGACCGGGACGAGGCGCGCGCGCGGACCGGCGTACATGGCGATCCCGCGATCCTGTGGATCGGACGGCTCGACCCCAACAAGGACCCGCTGACCGCGATCGAGGCCTTTCACCAGGCGCGCGCGCATCTGCCCGGCGCAGAGCTGTGGTGCGCCCATGGCACCGACACCCAGCTTCCCGCGATCCGGCGCCGTCTGGCGGAGGATCCCGAGCTGGCGCGGCACGTGCACCTGTTGGGATGGGTGCCGCATGCGCAGGTCGAGCAGCTCTGCCGTGCCTGCGACCTCTTCCTCGCCACCAGCCATGGCGAGGGTTCGGGCTATGCGCTGATCGAGGCGCTGGCCTGCGGGCTGCCGCTGGCGGCGAGCGACATCGCCCCGTTCCGCGCGCTCGCCGGCGAGCTGGCCGAATGCCGCTTCGCCCGCCCCGGCGACGCGGCGGGCTTCGCCGAAGCGATGGTCGCGCTGGCCCGGAGGCCGGCGGGCCCGGGCCGGGCCGCGGTGCGCCGGCATTTCGAGGCGCACCTCGCCTTTCCGGTCATCGGCCGTCGCCTTGTCGGCATCTACGAAGCCGTCCTCGCGCGGAGCATGCAGCCATGCGGATCGCGCTGATCACGCCGGGCGGCGTCGACCGCACCGGCAGCCACCGGGTGATCCCGTGCATGCTGTGGCTGATCGAGCGGCTCACCCGGGCCGGACACGATGTGCAGGTCATCGCGCTGAACCAGGAACCACGCCCGGGCCGATGGCGGCTCCTTGACGCCGATGTCCACAATATCGGCCCGCGCCCGCGATTGCTGCGCGGCACCGCGAAGCTGCTGGCGCTGCATGCCGAGCGGCCGTTCGATGTCGTCCATGCCTTCTGGGCGAGCAGCGCGGGGCTGGTCGGCAGCGGCGGCCGGGCGCTGGCCGGGATTCCGCTGGTGCTGACCCTGCCGGGCGGCGACATCATGCGCCTGCCGGAAATCGGCTATGGCGGCCACCTGACCCTGAAGTCGCGCGCCATGGTGGCGATGGCGCTGCGTGCCGCGCGCTTCGTCACGGTGCCCAGCGAGACGATGCGCTTGCATGTCTGGGCGGCGGGAATCGATGCGCTGCGCGTGCCGCTGGGGGTAGCGCTGGATCGCTGGCCGCCCGTCCCCCCGCGCCGCCGCGATCCCGCCCGCCCGCTTCGCCTGCTGCAAGTGGCGAGCCTCAACCGCGTCAAGGACCAGCCGACACTACTGGCAGCGGCGGCACGGCTGCGCGAGGCCGGGCTGGCCTTCACCCTCGACATCGTCGGCGAAGACACCTTGGGCGGGGAGATCCAGGCGGAGATAGCGCGGCTCGGCCTCGCCGATCATGTACGCTTGCCGGGTTTCCAGCCCCAGGCGAGCCTGCGGCACTGGTTCGAGCAGGCCGACCTGATGGTCGTCAGCTCGCTGAGCGAGGGGGCTCCGATCGCGATGCTGGAAGCCGCGGTGGCGGGCGTGCCGACGGTCGGCACCGCAGTGGGGCATGTGGCGGAATATGCGCCCGAGGCCGCGATCGCCGTGCCGCTGCGCGACGCGGAGGGCCTTGCCGCCGCGATCCTCCGCCTCGCCGGCGACGAGGATCACCGCCTGGCGATGGCGGGGGCCGCGCAGGCACGCGCGGTGGCGCAGGATGCCGACTTCACCGCCGCCCTGTTCCTCGATCTCTATGCCCGCGCCGTCGATGCGCGGCGGGCGGCATGATGCCGGTGCGCACCCCGGCGGTCGAGCTCGCCCGCGCGTTCGCCGCGTTCGGGGGACGGCGGCTGCTGGCGGCGATCGGGCTGATGGTGGCGGGGACGCTGGCCGAGGGCGTCGGAATCCTGCTGCTCGTCCCGGTGATCCTTGGCACGGTCGCGCCCGGCCATGGCGGCGGCGCGCTCCTGCCGATGCTGCCGCGGGAGGTGCCGCTTCCGGCGATGCTGGCGCTGTTCGCGCTGCTTGCCGTGCTCCGCAGCATCATCGTGCTGATGCGCGAGCGCCTGACCAGCCGGCTTCAGGTCGGCTTCGTCGAAGCGGTGCGGCTGCGCCTTGCCGAGCGGCTCACCGGCGCGCCCTGGGCCCAGGTCTCCGGACTGTCCCATGCCCGCATCGTCCAGGCGCTGAGCGTCGAGATCCACCAGATCGGCATCGGCGTGAATTCGCTGATGGCCGCCACCGCCGCGGCGGTGATCGCGGCGGGAATGGCGCTGATGGCGATGGCGGTGGCGCCGTTCGCCGCGCTCACCGCCTTCGCGGTCGCCGGGCTCAGCTATCTCCCGACGCAGCGCATGCTCGGCCGGATACGGCAGCTTGGCGAGGACATCACCCAGCGCCATTTCGGCATGACCGAGAACGCGATCGACTTTCTCGCCGGCCTGAAGACCGTCGCGGCCGAGCGCACCGGCCCGGCCTGGCTGGAGCAGCAGCAGCGGCTCTCCGATGTCGCGGTCGACGACCGGGTCGCCTTCGCATCACTGCATGCCCGGGCCCGGGAACTGAGCGTCGGCCTGACTGCGATCGCCGCGATCCTGCTCGTCGGCATCGGCATCGCGATGGACTTCGCAGCGCCCAGCCTCCTCGCCCTGCTGCTGATGCTGAGCAGGATGAGCGGGCCAGTGGGCGAAGTGCAGCGCGGGGTGCAGCAACTCGTGCATAGCCTGCCTGCCTATGCGCGGCTGATGGCGCTGGAGGCGATATTGCAGCCGGCGCGTGTCGTAGCCAGCGATACGGCACTGTCGGAAACCGGTGCGCTGGTCCTCGACAAGGTTGGCTTCGCTCGCGGCGGACGCGATGTGCTGCATGGCTTCTCGCTGCGCGTCGCGCCCGGTGCGATCGTCGGGATCGCGGGCCCGTCCGGGGTCGGCAAGACGACGCTTCTCGATCTGATGGCGGGCATATTGCGCCCGGACACCGGACAGGTGCAGCGCGCCGGGACGGACGGGACAGGCTTCGCGAACACCCTCGCCTATGTCGGCCAGGATCCCGTGCTCGGCGGGCGGACGCTTCGCGAGAGCCTGGCCTGGTCCAGCGGCGCCGAGGCGTCCGAGATGGAGACGGCCCTGCGCTTCGTCGGTGCCGGCGCACTGCTGCAGCGCATCGGCGGGATCGACGCACCGCTGGGCGAGCGCGGCGCGATGATCTCCGGAGGGGAACGCCAGCGCATCGGGCTTGCGCGCGCGCTGCTGCGTCGCCCCGCGCTCCTCCTGCTCGACGAAGCCCTGAACGCACTCGACGCGGAGAGCGAGCAGGACATCCTTGCTGCACTCGCCGGGCTGGCGCTGCGTCCGACGATCGTCATCGTCGCGCACCGGCCCCAGGCATTCGTCCTGTGCGAGCAGATCATCCACCTGTCGCGTCGGCACCCGCCCCGGATCGAGGAGAGGGAGCAGGCGCCGCGCCCGATGCACGAGGTTCCCGCATGAACGCCCTCCCCTCCCTGCCGGTCATCGATGTCGAGCAGCGTTTCGCCGAGGCGGTCCGCGCCGGGCGGCCCGAATGGCTCTGGTTCGAGGTCGCGGAATCGGACTGGGCACGGGCCGTCGCAACGATCGAGACCGCTTTGCGCGAGGTGCTCGCCCATGGCTGCAGCGAGGGCGCGCTGGCCGATGATCCGGTCGCGCTCAGCATCGCCTGCTACACCTCGGGCACCGGCCCGCTGCTCGGTTCCTGGATCGAGCAGGGCAAATTGACGACGACCGCGGCGAATGCCGAGATGCTGGCACTCCACCTGACGCATAACCGCGCCCGCATGGCGAAGCTCACCGCGCATGCGGCAGAGGTGGTCGGCGCCCTTTCCGCCGGCGGAGCGCGCCCGATCGTGATGAAGGGGATGCACACCGCGCATCATTATTTCGACGAGCCCGCCCAGAGGATCTCCTCGGACATCGACCTGTTGACGGGAGCGGACCAGTCGGTCGCGGACGGGATACTCGCCCGATTGGGCTATGCGCCCGGCAAGTCCGGCTTCCGCCAGCGCAACTGGGCGATGCCCGACGCCGGGAAGCTGCCCCGCACGCTGACCTATGTCCATCGCGACGATCCCTGGTCGATCGACCTGCACGAAGGCGTCACCCGCAGCCTTGCCGGCGGCACGCGCCTGGTCGATTTCGACGCGCTTGTCCCGACCGTCAGCCTCGAGACATGGCGCGTCGCAAAGGGCGGCAGCGTCTTCCCGCCGCCGCTGCTGCTTGCCTATCTCCTGGTGCACGCAAGCTGCTCCTTCGAAAGCCTTACGCTTCAGCGGCAATATGAAATCGGCCTGGTGATCCGCGGCAATGGCGGCCGCGCGGACTTTCCCTGGCCGGCCTTCACCGCCCTTTGCGACCGGGCGCTGCTATGGTCGCTGATCTATCCGGCGTTGCGCTTCGCAGAGCTTCTCTCGCCGAACCTGATTCCGGAGGCGATCCTGCTCCAGGCGCGCAACGCCGCGGCACCCAGGGTCCGCAAGCTGGCGGAATCGCATTCCGCCGCATCGGTCCACAATGTGGCCCGCTGGTCATGGGGCGAGCGATATATGTGGGCCGACGGCCTGCTGCCCCGCGCGCGCCAGTTCGCCAGCGATCTCGGGATGCATGGCCATATGAGCGCGCGCGAGATGGCGCAGCAATGGCGGCAACGGGCGTACCGCCAGATGCATCGCCTGATGCCGAACCTCGGCATGCGTCCAGGTTCGAGGGGAGACTCGTCCTAGCGATCGGAAGCGCCGCGGAAGCGTGGCGGAATCCAGCCGGGCCGGAGCACGCACTGACCGCGAGCACTTGAACGGCGGCAGGCAAGCGGCCATTCTACGACAGAATCATATAAGTCGTACAATGGAGAGCGAGGCCTTGGGCAGCCACCACACCGATCGCCGGGCGTTCCTGGGCAACACCGCTGCGGTCGCGGTGGCGGCAGCCGGTGTCCCTGCCGCGGCGCGGTCCGCCGCTCCGGTGGTCGCCGCATCGCCGCCGCCCAATCGCGCGCCGCTCGCGCCGCAGCCCTTCTATCCATTGCCGACCGGTGCGGTCCGGCCGGGCGGATGGCTGCGCAAGCAGTTGCAGATCCAGGCCGACGGCATGGGCGGGCGGATCGACGAGACCTGGCCCGACCTCGGCCGCGACAGCGGCTGGCTGGGCGGCAAGGGCGAGAGCTGGGAGCGCGGCCCCTATTTCCTCGACGGGCTGGTGCCGCTGGCCTGGATGCTCGATTCGGCGCCGCTCAAGGCCAAGGCGATGCGGTTCATCGACTGGACGCTCGACAACCCGGCCCCCAGCGGCATGATCGGCCCGCGCAGCAACGACGACTGGTGGCCGCGCATGGTGATGCTGAAAGTGCTCACCCAATATCATGAGCTGACCCAGGACCCGCGCGTCATCCCGGTGATGACCCGCTATTTCCATCACCAGCTGGCCGAGATGCCGGGCCGGCCGCTGCGCGACTGGGGCCGGTCGCGCTGGCAGGACGAAGTCGTGTCGGTGATCTGGCTCTACAACCGCACCGGCGATGCGAAGCTGCTCGAGCTGGCCCGGCTGCTCAAGCGGCAGGGCGCCGACTGGCAGGGGCTGTTCGGTCCGAACTATCCCTATCGCACCAAGACGATCAAGGCGGAGGTCGGCCTCGACAAGACCGGCGAGGAGGGCACCGCCAACGGGCTCGCGGACCATGCGCAGACGCTGCACGGCGTCAACAATGCGCAGGCGCTGAAGGCCTCGCCGGTATGGGCGGTGGTTTCGGGCAGCGCCGAGGATCGCAAGGCGATCCACAACCAGCTGGCGATCCTCGACCGCTATCACGGCCTGCCGATCGGCAGCTATTCGGCCGACGAGCATCTTGCCGGGCGCAGCCCGAGCCAGGGCGTCGAGCTGTGCGCGATCGTCGAGGCGATGTATTCGCTCGAGCTCGGCCTCGCCATCACCGGCGATGCGGTGCTGGGCGATCGGATCGAGCGGATCGCATACAATGCGCTGCAGGCGACCTTCACCGACGACATGTGGGCGCACCAGTATGACCAGCAGCCCAACCAGATCCGCTGCGCGCACGAAAAGGGGCCGTGGACGACCAACGGCCCCGAGGCGAACCTGTTCGGGCTGGAGCCCAATTTCGGCTGCTGCACTGCCAATTTCCACCAGGGCTGGCCCAAGCTGGTCGCGAGCCTTTGGATGGCTACGGCCGATGGCGGGCTGGCCAAGACGATCTATGGCCCGTGCGAGGTTGCGACCGCTATCGGCGAGGTGCCGGTGACGCTGCGCGAGGATACCGACTATCCGTTCCGCGACCAGGTGACGATCCATGTCGATCCGGCGCGGCCGACGCGCTTCCCGGTGGCGCTGCGCGTGCCTGGCTGGGCGAGGGCGGCGAGCATCCGCGTCAATGGCAAGGCGGTCGCTAGCTCCGCCGCGGGCCAGTTCGCCCGGATCGATCGCGAATGGAGAGCGGGCGACAGGATCGAGCTGCGCTTCACCGCCGAGGCGCGGCGGGTCGCCTCGCCGCATGGCAGTTTCGTCGAGCAGGGGCCGTTAGTGTTCTCGCTGCCGATCCCCGAGAAGTGGCAGAAGCTGCGCGACCGCGGGCTGACCGCCGACTGGGCGGTGCTGCCCGAGGGCGAGTGGCGCTATGCCCTGGTCGAGGATGCGCCGATCGAACGGATCGAGCGCGCGATCGGGCCAGTGCCCTTTTCGCGCCGCAGCCCGCCGGTGGTGCTGGTGACGCAAGGCTATCGCCTGACCGCCGCCGACTGGGACGAGCGGGACAATGCAGCGGCCCCGCCTCCCGCGACGGCAATGGTGAAGGGCGAGCCGGAGAAGCTGGTGCTGATGCCCTATGCCGCGCCGAAACTCAGGATCACCAGCTTCCCGGTGGCGAAGAAGGCATAGCCGACGTCCCGCAGATTTACTCGTACAGATCCCGGGAGCGCGCTGCCTGCCACCCCGCACCGGTCTGCCGATGCATCGGTGCGGGAGTCGCCGCATGCCCTGCGGGGATTGGCGGACTCGCAAAACACTAACTCAGAGTATATTGACATAATTACTCATACATATTACCAATCCCGTTAGCGCTACCATTAGCGCGATAAGGTGCTGCAAAGGCACCGCTCAGGAGATGGGAGGGGATCGATATGTTCGATACCGTTGGACGTTCGTCGGCGGCCCGCAAGGCCGCCCTTGCTGCACTTCTGCTGTCGTCGACCGCTTGGCCGGCATATGCGCAGACCGCCACGCCCGGGGGCCAGGACGCCCCGGCCGGCGCCGCGCAGGATAGCAATGCGCAGGCCCCGGAGATCGGCCAGGACGCCGGCAACGAGATCATCGTCTCGGGCTATCGCAAGTCGCTGCAGAGCTCGACCAATGCCAAGCGCGATGCGACCGGTTTCACCGACTCGATCTTCGCCCAGGACATCGGCAAGTTCCCCGACACCAACATCGCCGAGAGCTTCAACCGCATCCCCGGCGTGACCATCAGCCGCGACATCACGGGCGAAGGCCTGCAGGTGACGATCCGCGGCCTGGGCACCAACTTCACCCGCGTGCTGCTCAACAACGCGCCGATCGCGGTCGCCTCGACCGGCGGCGACGGCCAGCAGAGCACCAACCGCGAAGTCGATCTCGACCTGTTCCCGACCGAGCTGTTCACCAAGCTCGAGGTGCAGAAGAGCCCCAATGCCGATCGGCTGGAGGGCGGCGCGGCCGGCACCGTCAACATGCGCAGCGCGCGTCCCTTCGACAGCCCCGGCACGCACATCACCTATTCGGGCCAGGCCATCAAGAACACCAATTCGGATCGCTACGGCTATCGCGGCTCGCTGCTCGCCAGCACGACCATGGGCGATTTCGGCGTGCTGTTCGGCGTCGCCGGCCAGCACAACGAGATTCGTACCGTCGGCTTCGAGAGCGTCGGCTGGACCAACCCGAACCTGAGCGCCACCCAGAACACTTCGTCGACCCGCAACAACACCGGCGGCGGCAACTGGACCATCCCCGGCACCGTCCCGGCCAATGCCGGCATCCCGGGCGTCGCGACCGGCACGGTGATCGACCAGGCACTGCTGCTCCAGCTCAATCCGGGTGCCAACATCACCCAGATCGACAATGGCATCATCCCGCGCCTCGGCCGCGAGACCGACGAATATGGCTACAAGGAGCGGCTGAACTTCATCGGCAGCATCGAGTATAAGGGCGACAGCGTCCACGCCTATATCGACGGCATGTTCGCGCGGAAGCGCAACAACATGCAGCGCATCGACATGGACTGGGTGGGCCGCAACGGCGCGATCATCCCGGTCAACACGCAATACGACCGCAGCGACTGCACCAATGGCTGCACCGTCACCAAGGGCACCTATTACAATTCGCAGTTCTTCCTCGAATACCGGCCCTATTTCGAGAGCCTGCAATATTGGGGCGTGAACCCGGGCATCGAATGGCAGATCGCCGACAAGCTCAAGCTCGCCGTCAACGGCAACTACACCAAGAGCCAGTTCCATCGTGAATCGCCGACCGTGCTGCCGATCACGGCTGCCGGCTCAGGGCTGACCGTCAACTACGACAACACCGGCGGCGATTTCCCGACGATCACCAGCAATGTCGACCTGAACAACCCGGCGAACTTCGTCTGGGCCGGCGGCCGCGTGAACCTGCAGGACGAACGCCGCTGGACCTATACCAAGGGTACGCGCGGCGACCTGACCTGGGGCGACAACCGCCTGAACCTGCAGGTCGGCGCCGCCTATGACGACGTCTCCCGCACGATCCGCGGCTATGACAACAGCCAGGCGTGGCAGAATGCCGTCTGCGGCGACAATCCCAGCATCTTCCTGCCTTCGCCCAACAGCCAGCCGCCCTGCGCCGGCCTCAACACCGCCACGCCGGGCGCCGGCTACCCGACCTATCCGGGCTATGGCACCGGCTATACCGCCGGGCAGACCACCCCGCTGGTCTATCGCGGCTCGCTGATCCCGGCGAGCGCGCTGAGCAGCTATCTGCTGCCGGGACCGGACGGCTTCGTCACGCTCGACTGGAACAAGTTCAAGGCCGCGTCGAACTATGACGCCTTCCATGACAGCGCACCGGAATCGGGCGGCGCGAACACCGGCGCGAGCGGCGGCTATATCCGCGAGCGTACGATCGGCGCCTATGCCGAGGTCAATGGCGACCTGCCGCTCGGCGACAACCGCATCACCTTCAACGCCGGCCTGCGCTGGGTGCGGACGATGCAGACGATCGGCGGGCGCGTGACCCTGCCCGATCCGCGCAACACGCCGGCGGCGCCGGCGGTGGCACCGGCCGATGGCGGGCTGTACCCGAACATCGTCAACTTCGTGTACACCGACAATGATTACGACAACTGGCTGCCCTCGGCCTCGGCCGCCTTCCATCTGGGTGACCATGCCGTGGTCCGTGCCGCGGTCTCGCGCACCATGACCCGTCCGAACCCCGGCAACATGCTGCCCGGCCTGTCGTTCGGCAGCCCGTCGGCCGACATCGGCTCGGTCGGCAATTCGGACCTCAAGCCGTACATCTCCGACAATATCGACCTGGGCTTCGAATATTATACCGGCGCCGAAGGCTATATCGGCTTCGCCGCCTTCCGTAAGGCGGTCACCGGCTTCACCGTGAACGGCAACGTCACCGTGCCCTTCGCCTCGCTGTCGCAATATGGTGTGACCTACAGCACGCTGAACCCGACCCAGCAGGCAGCGATCGACTCGCGCGGCGGCCCGAACAACGCCAGCGTGGTGCTCACCCAGCAGGTCAACGCGACCGGCACGCTCAAGGTCAACGGCCTCGAGCTGAACTGGGTGCAGCCGCTCGACTTCCTGCTCGACCGTTATCTCGGCCTGAAGGGCTTCGGTTTCAACGCGAACATGACGCTGATCAGCCAGTCGGGTTCGGGCGCGGCGCCGGCGGTGGCCACGGGCGTTTCGCCGGTGACCTACAACCTCTCGGCCTATTACGAGAATCGCGGCATCTCGCTGCGCATGTCGACGACCTTCAACCAGGGCAACGTCATCTCGGGCGCGAACCAGAACGGCATCACCAATGCCTCGCTGTTCGTCGATGATTACCAGCAGTGGGACTTCAGCTCGTCGTTCGACCTCAACGAGATCCTGGGCGCCAAGCATCTGCCCGAGATCACCGTGGACGTGCAGAACCTGACCAAGTCGAGCCAGCGCACCTACTTCCAATATTCGAACGCTGCCTATTATGTGTTCAACCCGGGACGGGTGGTGATGATCGGCCTGCGCGGCCGCTTCTGATCCGCGGCTGGCCCGGCCACCCCGTGGTGGCCGGGTCGGCGCCCGAAGCAATCCCCTCTGGCCGGTGGCGACACCGGCCTTCTTTTTCCGTTGCCAGCCGAGGAACAGCCATGCGGACGGTTTCCTTCAAGCACATCGCGCGCGGCATCCGCAGCGACGTGGTGCGGCTGCGCTAGATGCGCGCGCGACTGACCCTGGCATTGTGCGCGGCGCTGGGCGCCTGCGGCCAGCCCTGGACGCCGCACCCGCCCGCTCCTTCGGCGACACCCTATGTGAAGAACCCGGTCTATTGGCCGACGCCGGTGATGGACAGCGCGCCGCCCGCCCTGCCCGTCTTCGCCCGCGCGCACCGGGTGCTGATCTTCTCCAAGACCAACGGCTTTCGCGACAGCCCGCAGATCGCGGCGGCGAACGCGGCGCTCGCTCGGATCGCCGCGGAGAAAGGCTGGGACAGCTACGTTTCCGAGAATGCGGCGGTCTTCAATCCGGCCCAGCTGCGGCAGTTCGATGTGATCCTGCTCAACAGCATCAGCGGCAACGTCTTCACCGAGGCGCAGCGGAAGGCCTTCCGCGCCTGGCTCGCCAAAGGCGGCGGGCTGGTGATGCTGCATGGCTCGGGCGGCGATCACGACTATGACTGGCGCTGGTATGTCCGCACGCTGCTCGGCGCGCAGTTCATCGGGCATACGTCGAAGCCGAACCAGTTCCAGCTGGGCACGGTCCGTATCGCCGAGGCGAACCACCCGGCGATGCAGGGCCTGCCCATGGCGTGGCGACGCGAGGAGGAATGGTATGCGTTCGACCGCGTGCCGAGCGGCCACAGGACGCGCATCCTCGCCTGGCTCGACGAGGGCAGCTACCAGCCGGCGCCGGAACAGCGAATGGGCGCCCGGCATCCGATTGTCTGGACACGGTGTGTCGGACGAAGCCGCGTGTTCTTTTCCGCACTCGGCCACAAGGCCGAGACCTATGCCGAGCCGCTACACCTGCACATGATCGACAACGCCCTCGACTGGGCCGCCGATGCGCGGACACACGGCTGCGACTGACCTGGGGACGACGATGCTGAGATCCTTGCTGACCGCCCTTGCCGCACTGGCGCTCGCCGTACCGGCCGCCGCACTGGCCCAGCGCGAACGCATCTCGCTCGACAGCGGCTGGCGGTTCAAGAAGGGCGACCCCGCCGATGCGCCGGTCTGGCTGCGCTACGACGTGCGCCCGGCACTGGGCGCCAGCGAGGACGGCAAGGCCGCAGATGCCCGGCCGCAGGAAGCCGAAGCCGCTGCATCGGGCAATGCACCGACGATGAAGGCCTGGATCCTGCCGAGCGGCAATGCCTTTGTCCGCGACCCCACCAAGCGCCACCAGCGCCCGGCCGGCGAGCCGGGCACGCTCGACTATGTTCAGGCGAAGTTCGACGACAGCGGCTGGCAGCCGGTCACCCTGCCGCATGACTGGGCGATCACCGGCCCCTGGCTGAAGGACGGCCCCTATGGCGGCATGGGCCGGCTGCCGAGCTGGGGCGTGGGCTGGTATCGCCGCACGCTCGACATTCCGGCGCGCGACGCCGGCCGCTCGGTGTTCCTCGATGTCGACGGGGCGATGTCCTATGCGAGCGTGTGGCTCAACGGCCATCTCGTCGGCGGCTGGCCCTATGGCTACAACAGCTGGCGGCTCGACCTGACGCCCTGGCTGATGCCCGGCAAGCCCAACCAGCTGGCGATCCGGCTCGACAACCCGCCCGAATCCGCGCGCTGGTATCCGGGCGGCGGACTCTATCGCAACGTCTGGCTGACCAGGACCGACAAGGTGCATGTCGGCCAATGGGGCACGCTGGTGCGCACCCCGAAGGTTTCCGCTGCATCGGCGACGGTGGATCTGCAGGTGACGCTCGACAATGACGGTGGCCAGGCGGCGCAGGCGGAGGCCGTCACGCGCATCTATGTGCTGGGCGCCGACGGCAAGCCCTTGGGCAAGCCGGTCGCGACGATCCCCGCGCAGCAGGCCAGCATCCCGGCGCAAGGCAGCGCGACGCTTTCCGGTACCGCCACCATCGTCAAGCCGCGCCTGTGGGGGCCGCCACCGACGCAGGCGCCCAACCGCTATGTCGCGATCACCAGCGTGACGCGCAGCGGCAGGGCGATCGACCGCTACGAGACCCGCTTCGGCATCCGATCGATTCAGTACGATCCGGACAAGGGCGTGATCGTCAATGGCGAGCAGGTGCCGCTGCGCGGCGTGAACAACCACCACGATCTCGGCGCGCTGGGCGCCGCCTTCAACGTGCGCGCCGCCGAGCGTCAGCTCGAGATCATGCGCGACATGGGCGTGAACGCCATCCGCATGAGCCACAACCCGCCTGCCCCCGAACTGCTCGAACTCACCGACCGGATGGGCTTCCTCATCATCGACGAAGTGTTCGACAGCTGGCGCAAGAAGAAGACCGCGCTCGATTTCCACCTGATCTTCGACGACTGGCACGAGCAGGACCTGCGCGCGATGCTGCGGCGCGACCGCAACAGCCCCTCGATCCTGATGTGGAGCATCGGCAACGAAGTGGGCGAGCAATATGACGGCGAGCCCGGCGCGGCCCTTGCCCGCGAACTGGTGGCGATCACCCGCGAGGAAGACCCCACCCGCCCGGCGATGACCGCGATGAACTGGGCCAAGGCCGACATGCCGCTGCCCGGTGCGGTCGATGTGATCGCGCTCAACTATCAGGGCACCGGCGTGCGCAGTCTGCCGAGCCAGTTCCCCACCTATCGCGCGCGCTTCCCGGACAAGCTGATCTTCAGCAGCGAAAGCGCCTCGGCGCTGAGCAGCCGCGGCGAATATCAGTTCCCCGTGCCGGGCACGATCAGCGGACCGGTGCGCCCCGGCGCCGGCGGCGATCCGGATACGCAGCAGGTGAGCAGCTACGAGCTGTTCGCCGCCGACTTCGGCGCCTCGCCCGATCGCACCTTCGCCGCGCATGACCAGGCGCCCTATGCCGCGGGCGAGTTCGTCTGGAGCGGGTTCGACTATCTCGGCGAGCCGACGCCTTATTATGCCGCGCGCAGTTCCTATTCGGGGATCGTCGACCTGGCCGGCTTCGCCAAGGACCGCTTCTATCTCTACCAGGCACGCTGGCGGCCGGACCTGCCGATGGCGCATATCCTGCCGCACTGGACCTGGCCGGGCCGCGAGGGCCAGGTGACGCCGGTCCATGTCATCTCCTCGGGCGACGAGGCCGAGCTGTTCGTCAACGGCAAGTCGCAGGGCCGGAAGAAGCGCGGCCTCTACGAGTATCGCTTCCGCTGGGACTATGTGACCTACGCGCCCGGCGAGCTGAAGGTCGTCACCTGGAAGGACGGCAAGGAATGGGCCAGCGCGACGGTGAAGACCGCCGGAGCGCCTGCCGGCATGGCGGCCAGCGCCGACCGCAGCACGATCCACGCTGACGGAAAGGACCTCGCCTTCGTCACCGTCCGCATCCTCGACAAGGACGGCAATCCCGCTCCGCGTGCCGCCAACCGGCTGCACTTCTCGGTGGAAGGGCCGGGCGAGATCGTCGCGACCGACAATGGCGATGCGACCAGCTTCGAACCGTTCCAGTCGGCGGACCGCGATGCGTTCAACGGGCTGGCGCTGGCGATCGTGCGCACGAAGCCGGGTGCAGCGGGCACGATCACCCTGCGCGTCGCCGCCGAGGGGCTTCAGGGCGCGACGGTCGTGATTCTGGGTAGCGCCCACTGATCCGCGGCGGCGCATAAGCTCCTTCCGGCGCCAGCCTGCGCGGCACGAGGATCTCGCGAATACCCGGTCCCGTCCGGCCCGCCCGATTGGCGTCGATCTGCTCGCGCAGCAGCCGCAAGGCGGCGCGGCAGATCTCTGCCACCGGCAGGACGGCACGGAGCATCTCGCCCGGCCAGACGCTGTTCGCCTCGGCGAAGCTGCACAGGGTCAGGTCCTGCGGCACCGCCAGGCCGAGCTCGCAGGCGACCGACAGTGCCGCCACCGCCAGCGCCTCGTCCGCCGCGACGATCGCGGTCACGGGCTCGTCACGGGCAAGCAGCGCCAGCGCCGCCAGCCGCGCACCTGCCATGCCCGGCACCTGGCTGCGCTCGACAAGCCCCCGCCCCACCAACACGCGCTGGAACCCCGCTTCGCGCGCGCGCTCGAGCCCCCCATTCGCCTGCGAACCGAGAAACCCGATCCGCCTATGCCCAAGCGACACCAGCCGCTCGGTTGCCAGCCGCGCACTACCGGCCTCGTCGATATGGATGGCAGTGACAGCGCAGGGCGTTTCCGGACCGATCGCGACGGCAGGAAACATCTGCGGGTTCGCGACCTCGACGCCCGCCAGGAACAGCATCCCCTCGACATCCGCGAGCGCCGGCGTCGCCCGACCGGGCACGACCGCAACCGGCACCAGCCGCATCCCCAGCCTGTTCGCGGAGTCCAGGCTCGCGGCAAGCAATGCGCCCAATGCGTCGGCGCGGTTCGCGGGATAGACCAGCCCGATCCGCGGCTCGGCGCGTTCGGCACCCCGTCGCGATGCCAGCGCGCGCGCCGCGGGATCGGGCCGATACCCCGTCTCCGCTATCGCCGCCTCGATCCTGCATCGCGTCTCGGGCGTTACGCCGGAGGCGCCGTTGACCACGCGCGAGACGGTCATGCGCGACACGCCGGCGTGGGCCGCCACGTCACGGATCGTGATCGTCGATCGAGTCGGTTCGCGCATCGCCGCCCCTTTAGCGCGAACGATAGATTTGTAGGAGTATTTAAGTCAATCCGACCTTCATCCTGCCCGCAATCTTATGCCGCCATGACACGGCAGATCATTGAGACCCTCCACTAGAATGATGCGCTGAGAACACCTCTCCGCCATAAGGTTCGGGCTCCCGCCCCACCATAGTCGTCCGTAATTCTGTAGGAGTATATTCGGGCAGAGCAGCCTTGGACGGTAGGTGAAGACGGCTCGCCCCGAGCCCAACCCGATCGACTCCGAGAATCGACCATGCAGTACGCCGAGTATCGGCCGAATGTCAGGGGGAGGAGAGCACCGTCGCCCGCGAGCGCCGTTCATACTTGCGGATTTCTTTCCGCTCGGCAGCAGTGAGAACGCGGTTTTTCCCGCGATAGCCGACGCTCCGATCGGCTCTCCAGCGCTCGAAAATCATGCGTTAAATCGTGCGATAATTGCCGTCCAGATCAGGCGAACCGGTTCCCATCCGGTCCTGTCCGACCGGATGGCAGCAATCGATATTCCCCCTCCTTTCAGCATCTTGAAGCCGAATCAGAGGGTTGTGGCTGGCTGGGGCGGAAGGATTCGAACCTTCGGTACACGGTACCAAAAACCGTTGCCTTACCACTTGGCTACGCCCCAGCAGAGCGGGCGCTTATAGGGACTTAGCCGATGCGTTCAACCCAGCCGTGCGGATCTTCCGCCGTGCCGCGCTGGATGCCGCCGAGCTCGGCGCGGAGCTTCTCGGTGAGGAGGCCCGGACCGCCATTGCCGATCACGAACTCATAGCCGCGCCCGCGCACCTTGCCGATCGGGGTCAGCACCGCCGCGGTGCCGCAGGCGAAGGCCTCGCGCAGCTTGCCGCTCTCGGCATCGGCCTTCCACTGGTCGATCGAATAGCGCTCCTCGCGCACCACGATCCCCTGGTCGCGCGCCAGCGTGAGCAGCGAATCCCGTGTGATGCCGGGCAGGATCGTGCCGCCCAGCGGCGGGGTGACGATCGAGCCATCGTCCATCACGAACATCACGTTCATGCCGCCCAGCTCCTCGACATAGCGGTTCTCCACCGCATCGAGGAACACCACCTGGTCGCAACCCTCGCCGATCGCTTCCTTCTGCGCGATCAGGCTCGCGGCATAGTTGCCGCCGCACTTGGCCGCACCGGTGCCGCCCGGCGCCGCCCGGGTGTAATGCTCCGACACCCACAAGGTCACCGACGGCGCGCCGCCCTTGAAATAGGCGCCGGCCGGCGAAGCGATGACCATGTAGAGATATTCGCTCGACGGCTTCACGCCCAGGAACACCTCGCTGGCGAACATGAAGGGGCGCAGATAGAGCGAGCCGCCCTCGATCTCCGGGATCCAGTTCCGGTCGACCTTCACCAGCTCGCGGATCGAGCTGAGGAACAGTTCGTCCGGCAGCGGCGCCATCGCCATGCGCTCGGCGGACTCGCGGAAGCGGCGGGCATTCTCGCCGGCGCGGAACAGGGTCACGCTACCATCGGGCGTGCGATAGGCCTTGAGGCCTTCGAAGATCTCCTGCGCATAATGGAGCACGGCGGTCGCCGGATCGACCTGGATCGGGCCGCGCGGCAGGATCTTCGCGTCGTGCCAGCCCTTCTCGGCCGAATATTTGATCACCGCCATGTGATCGGTGAACACCTTGCCGAACCCGGGATTCGCGAGCACCGCGGCGCGATCGGCATCGCCGACCGGATTGGGGTGCGCTTCGAATTCGAAATCCAGGATCGTGGTGTCGTGCATCTTGCTCTTCCCGACTCTGCCTACAGCGGCTTGCAGCGGGTTAGGCGCGGTGGCAGAAAGCGTCAACATGGCTGCCCCAATTCCTGCATCCCCGCTGTTCCTGCGCGAGCCCGAGATCCGGCGCGGCGTCGAACTGCTCTATTTCGGGTACGCCCATCTGACCCGCTCGATCGATGCCGGACTGGCCGAGCAGGGCCTGGGCCGCGCCCATCACCGCGCGCTCTATTTCATCGCCCGCAAGCCGGACCTGACGGTGAGCGAGCTGCTCGCGATCCTGTCGATCACCAAGCAATCGCTCGGCCGGGTGCTGACCGAGCTGGGCGACCGCGGTTTCGTCGAGACGCGCACCGGCGACAAGGACCGCCGCCAGCGCCTGCTGCGCCTCACCCCGGCCGGTGCCAAGCTGGAAGGCGAGCTGTTCGACGCGCTGCGCAGCAAGATGGCGGCGGCCTATTCGAGCGCCGGGCCGGGCGCGGTCGGCGGCTTCTGGGCGGTGCTCGAAGGGCTGGTGCCGGAGAGCGAGAAGCAGGTGGTGGCGATGCTGGGGCGTTAGGGTTCCAATTCCTCCCTCGGAGCGCAGCTCCGGGGGAGGGGGACCGCGCGACGCAGTCGCGTGGTGGAGGGGGTTCGCCCCTCACCAACTGCGACGTCGCTCGCGGATATGCCCCCTCCACCACGCCCTGCGGGCGCGGCCCCCCTCCCCCGCTTCGCGAGGGAGGATTTTCACAGCAGCCGGATCGACAGCTCCACCTCGTCGCTGAACGGCATCGACATGTACCCGTTCGCCACAGAACCGACCCGCTCCAGATATTCCGGGCAGTAATCGGCATTGTCGGCGATCAGGATCGTGCCGGGACGCAGCCGGCTCTCGAGCCGGTCGAGAATGTCCGAATAGAGCGCCTTGGCGCCGTCGAGCAGCACCAGGTCGATCGTCTCGGGCAGATCGACCGCCAGCGTCTCCAGCGCATCGCCTTCGCGGAACTCGACCAGGTCGGCCAGGCCGCCTTCGATCAGGTTCGCCCGGGCACGCGCCAGCTTCTTCGGCTCGAACTCGCTGGTGATCAGCCGGCCGCCGCCATTGTCGCGCAGCGCCGCCGCGAGGTGGAGCGTCGACAGGCCGAACGACGTGCCGAACTCGACGATCGAGGTGGCACGCGTCGCCCGCGCCAGCATGTAGAGCAGCCCGCCCACCTCGGGCGTCACCGGCAGGGCGAAATCGGCGAGCTTCGCATAGAAGTCGCGATATTGGGTCTTGCTGCGCATCATGTCGCGATGCTGCTCGGCGGTGGTGCCGGCAAAGGCCGGGCTCTGCGCCGGCGGGTTGGCATCGACCTCGGCGAACAGGCGCGCGAGCAGGGGCGCCACGGGGGCGCCGGAAAGCGTCGTCATCTGGGGTTCTCCATGTGGAAGCAGGGGCTTGCCTGCTGGACCGGAAAATACGACTAGTTCGTCAGCTTTGACTATTCGCATTGGCGGAGAGCCCAGATGACCGACCGCCGGACCACCCGCGTCGCCTCGCGGAAGAGCCCCCAGCAGGCCCGCTCGAACCAGCTGGTCGAGGCGGTGCTCGACGCCGCTGTTCAGGTTTTGACGAAGGAAGGCGCGCAGCGTTTCACCACCGCGCGAGTCGCCGAGCGCGCCGGGGTGAGCGTCGGCTCGCTCTACCAGTATTTCCCCAACAAGGCGGCGATCCTGTTCCGCCTGCAGAGCGACGAATGGCAGCGCACCTCCGCGCTGCTCCGCGGCATCCTCGAGGACCGGGCCACCCCGCCCCTCGCCCGGTTGCGCCGGCTGGTCCACGCCTTCATCCGCTCCGAATGCGAGGAAGCGGCGATCCGCACCGCGCTGAGCGACGCCGCCCCGCTCTACCGAGACGCCCCCGAGGCGATCGCCGCCAAGGCGGAAAATGCCGAGATCTTCCGCACCTTCCTGCGCGAGACCCTGCCCGACGTGCCGGACGACAAGCGGATGCTGGCGGGCCGGCTGATCAAGATGACCTTCAGCGAAGTCGGCAGCAGCTTCTCCGAGACCCCGCGGACCGAGGCGGAGATCGAGGCGTGGTCCGACGCGCTGGCGGATATGCTGTGTGGGTATGTGGAGCGGTTGGGGAGATGAAGCCCGGATGCGATTGCCTACCTTGCGTCACATTCTCAGCCTGTCCAGTACACTTACCGCGGGTTCTTAAAATGCGCCGCTCGATCATACTTGAATCATGAAAATAAAAGCGATTCTTCCTATTGACATCAATATAGGCAAAACTAATGTCCCGCTCCCCACGCCGAACTCTATTTAGATCGGGTGGCTTCAAAGGAGGACAAAAATGCCTTCGCACGATGTTGCTTCGGTGGATTTCCATCCGCCCGGCGAAAAGAACTCTGATGATGGAGATCCGGACTCTACCGTTTTTGGAGCCGACAATGCTCCATCCAATTTTGAACCTTATAACATTGAATTATCCGAACTAACCCCCTGCCGAGCAGCTTGGAACGCCGCTAAGGATTTCGCGCTTCAGGGATATGCTCACATACTGCCCGACGATTACGATCGCTCGCAGCTGGATGACAGTCACGAACTTAGACGAGCCTTCCGCGACTCTCTCCAGATTGATACAGAACCGGGCAATCGGTGGCGCGCCTACAGCGCCCTTGAGCTTCGCGATCACACCGCCACGCTCTTGCCTGCAATGCCCTATGTCCAGACGCGCCAGTATAATGCGGACGATGGCGACAAGCTTCGGCAATTCGTATCTCTGGACCGCCTTGTCTTGCAAAGCCGTACGCTCAGAGAACTGATCCGCTTCAACCTAAGTGTTGCAAAATTAACAAACCAAATCCTCTTCCTTGCGGATAGCCTATTGATCGGCGTCCACATGGTTTCCTATCGCACAGTTGCCGCGATGATCGCGCATTCCTCCCCCCTCGGACTACACCGCGATCAGGAAGAGTATGTGGCGGTCATCCTTTCCGAACTAAGTCACAACATAAGCGGTGGCGAGAACATCCTTGCCAACGGGCCGCGAGATCTGGTGGAAAAGGTCAATTTAACTGAGGAATTCGAGGCGATCCTGCTCAGCAAGAAGGGTATGCACCAGGTCGTACCCATGAGCTCCTCCAACGGCCGTCCGGCATTCCGGAACGTTATTCTGATCACGCTCTCCCCGTTTCCACAGTAGAATTCGCCTGACCTATGCAGAAAGCCCCAGCGCCTATCGGCGCCGGGGCTTCTTTTTGATGCATGATGGCTGCAACTGGGCCCCGCCCCTCACCGCACCCGTACCACCCCCGTCGCCACCGAAGCCATATCCGCCCGCTCGCGCAGCGACTGCTCGATCGCCAGCCCGGTCCGCGCGACCTTGCCCGAATGGACCGTCCGTCCGTTGACGATCACCTTCACCGGCCGGTCGAGGTTGAGCAGCCGGTCGGACAGTCGCAGCTCGGCGCCCGCCGGGACGGTGCCCGTCAGGGTGATCACCTGCCCCTCCACCGAAGCGACGATCTGGTCGCCCGCCTTGGCCGCCGCCGCGTCGGGGATGTGCAGCCAGTAGAAGCGGTCGTGCGTCACGTCGTCCTGCAGCCAGACGATGCGCTTCGGCCAGGGGTTGCGGGTGAAGCCGGCCATCCAGGGCAGCGCCTCGGCGTCCTTGCGGTTCATCCAGTGCGGCAGGCCCGGATAGATCCGCGACATATGGACATAGCCGTCCGGATCGGCGGCATGCAGCCGGTCGAGCTCGGCGGTCTTGTCCGCGGCGATCCGGTTGCGGTCATAGGCCGCGTCGGCGCCGCCCATGAAGATCGCGAAGGGCAGGTTGCGCAGGCCGAGCACCGAGGATTCGTTCGGATGCCCCGCCATCATCGCCGCCGCGGCGAAGCGATCGGCCATGCGCGGCGCCAGCTGCCACACGCCGTCGCCGCCCGCCGAATAGCCCATCAGATAGACGCGGTCCGGATCGACGCCGTTGACCGCCACCTGCGCATCGATCAGCGCCTGGAACAGCGGGTCGATATGCCCCTCATGCCAGAGGTTCCACGTATCGGTCGGCGCGCGCGGGGCGAGATAGATGCCCTCGGCCGGCTCGTAGAGACGGATCTGGTTGCGCCATTGCTGGTCGTTCACCGCCGGCTCGGCATTGCCGCCGCCATGCATCGAGATCCACAGGCTGCGCTTGCCCGGCGCCGCGTTGCCGAAGACCTTGCTTTCCCATTTCAGCGTCTTGTCGCCGATGGTGATCTGCTTTGCGGCAACCGCATCGGCATAGCGTGCGGCAGTCGCGCGCAGATGCTCGGCGCCGAGCAGCGCCAGCGCACGGTCCGCCTCGGCGCGGCTGAGCGGGCGGGCCAGCGCGGGATCGTCGATCCGCCGCGCCGCATCGGGCCGGGCCAGCCACGCCTCGATGGCGGCGACCGGCGTCTGGGCGGCGACGGGCCCGGCCTGGACCGGCGAAACCGAGAGGAGAAGAGCCGGAACGAGCGGGCTGGCGGCGAGCAGGAAACGGAGCGTGCGCATGCCGTTCCTCTAGCGAAACGGCACCGCCTGTCGACAAGCAACTGTTAGCGCTATCCTTTTCCCGCCGCGCCTTCGATTGCCTCAGGCCACCTTGAACCCTTCCTTGTTCATCGACAGCGTCAGCGCCTTGTTCTTCTCGTCGCTCAGCTGGGCGCGCAGCATCGGGAAGAGGCGGAGCTCCTCTTCCTCCATATGCTCCTCGATCGCGGCGCGGAATTCGCGGACCTTGGCGATCCAGTCGGGCGAGGCCGTGGGCGTGTTCTCCAGCTCGTAGAGAAACTGCTTCACATAGCCATGTTCCTTGGTGAGTTCGTCGGCGGCGTCGCGCTGGCCGGCCTCGCGCAACGCCGGGTAGATGACGTTCTCCTCCTCCACCGCATGCTTCATCAGCGCGTGCTTGAGATGCGCGAGCAGCAGGTTGCGCTTGGTGGTGGAGCGCTCGTCGGTCGCCTCGATCTGGTCGAACACCTTGCGGGTCGCCTCATGCTCGGTGGCGAGCGCCTCGTCCCAATTGCCGGCGAGCGCGGTCGGCGCCTGGACCACCGCCTTGCGCCCGAGCAGCGCGAGCACGCCCAGCGCCATGCCGCCCGCGGCGGCGCCGGCGATCACGCCGAGATTGCTGGTCGCGCTGGTGCGCTTCGATCCGGTGAAGCGGCCGCTCTTGTCACGGGTCGCGGTGGTGGTCGTCATGCTACGCCTCCGAGGTTTCGCTATCGGAGGCAACAACGGAGCAGGCGCGCGGGCGTTCCGGTCAGCGGCGGGCGGCGGCGGCCATTTCGGCGCTCCGGCGCGCCGATGCGTCGAGCGTGGCGCGAAGCAGCGCCTTGATCGCGTCGTCGGCGTCGAGCACGTCGAGCCCCTTGCGGGTCGATCCGCCCGGGCTGGCGACCCGGTCGGCGAGCACGGACGGCGGCGCATCGGCCTGGGCAGCGAGCAGCCCCGCCCCTTCGACGGTGGCGACGGCAAGGCGCAGCGCCTGCTCCTCGCCGAAACCGATCGACACGCCGGCGGAGGCAAGCGCGTCGATGAAGCGATAGACGAAGGCCGGTCCACAGCCGGCGAGCACGCCGAGCCGGTCCAGCGCCGCCTCGTCGCCCCATTCGACCAGCCCGAGCGGCTGCATCAGCGCGTCGACGGCGTCACTCCGGTCGCCCGCCAGCCCGACCACGCCCTTGCCGATCGCCACCGGCAGGTTCGGCATCGCGCGGACGATCGCACCGGCCCGGAACCGGTCGGCGAGCGAGGCCAGCTCGACGCCGGCGAGAATGGAGATCAGCAGGGGCACGCCGGCGATGCGGGCGCCGTGCGTCGCGGCGATCTCGTCGATCTGCTGCGGCTTCATGCCCAGCATCACAGCGTCGGGCAGCGGTCCTTCGGGGAATTCACGGCCCTGGCGCACGCCCTCGGGCAGGTCGCGGTCCTGGCGGTTGACGACGAAGACCTGCGCGGGATCCACCGTCCCCGCTTCGATCCAGCGGCGCAGCATCGCGCCGGCCATGTTGCCGCAACCGACCAGCCAGAGACTAGAGATTGTCATTTCCTATGAGTGCCAGACGAAGCCGTTCCCCGGCGAAAGCCGGGGCCCAGGGTTTCTCTGCCGTGTCGCTTGTGACCCTGGGCCCCGGCGTTCGCCGGGGAGCAGGAGAATTTCGCCAGTCCGGCGCTCACGCCTCGCCCTGGGTTTCGATGAGCGCGGAGGCCAGCGCGTCGGCCGGCGTCTTGCCGCCCCAAAGCACGAACTGGAACACGGGGTAGAAGCGCTCGCACTCGTCAATCGCGCTCTCGACCAGCAGCTCGGCCTGGTTGAGGCTGAGCGTCGGCTCGTCGCCGTCGATCATCGCGGCGTGACGGAACAGCAGGATGCCGCTCTGCGACCAGAGCTCGAAATGGCCGATCCACAGCTGCTCGTTGACCAGGCCGATCGTCTCGTAGACCGCCGCGCGGCGCTCGTCGGGCACGCGGATGTCCGGGAAGGCGAGGAACTGCAGCACGCCGTCGTCCTCGCGCCAGATCGCGCGAAGCTCATACTCCGTCCAGCTTCCCTTGACCTTCGCCACGATCTCGTCGTCCTCGCGGCTGTGGGTCCAGCCATGCGCGGCGAAATAGCTTTCGAGCATGTCGATAGGGGCTGCGTCGTCGCGGTCGAATTCCGCTTCGTCGAGCATCAGTTTCTCCACTGGGGCCGGATTGCTTGGCCAGAATCTGCCAACCGCACCGGGCCCGCACAAGCGCAGGGTTCGCAACCCTGCGCAAAAGCTGTGGACAAGGTGTTTATGCTTGTCCCGTAGGCTTCTTAGGCGATTTGGCCGCCTTGGGAGCAGCCGCGGCGGGCTTTCCGCCGCCCAGCTGTGCCTCCATCGCGGCGAGGCGCGCGGCAAGCGCGTCATTCTCGTCGCGCGCGGCCACGGCCATCGCCTTCACCGCCTCGAATTCCTCGCGGCTGACGAAGTCCATGCCCCCGATCCACTCGCGGGCGCGCTCGCGCGCGGCGCCTTCGGTCTCGCGGGCGACGCCGGCCAGCGTGCCGGCCGCGCCGTTCACGAACTTCACGAAATCGTCGAACAGGCGGTTGTCGGTCTGCATGTCTCGTTCCTTACGCGATCACTTGATCTGTATTTCGTCAGCCGGGCGCGCGGATACAAGGCTTCCGGCGTTCGGGTTGAGCTCGTGGATCTGATAGAGGAGGACGCCGGCAAAGGCGATCCAGGCCAGATACGGTACCAGCAACAGCGCCGCCAGGGTGCGGATGCGGGCGAAGAGGAGGAAGGTGATCAGCGCCAGCACGAACAGCGCGCCGATGATCGCCAGCGCGGCCACTACCTGGTGCATGCCGAAGAACACCGGCGACCAGGCGAGGTTCACTGCCATCTGCACCGCGAACACCACGAGCGCCGGGCCGCGCAGCGTCGATCCGCGCGCGTTGATGATCATCGCCAGCGCCAGCCCCATCAGGATGTAGAGCGTCGTCCAGGCGGCGGGGAACGCCCATTCGGGCGGCATGATCGCGGGCTTGGCCAGCCGCACGAACCAGGGATTTTCGCTGCCCGAAGGCGCGAGCCGCGCGGAGGTGAAGCCGAGCAGCAGGATGAACGGCACCGTGACCACGGCCCATCGCAGATAGGCGAGCCTCAGCTGCCCCTTCGATGCGATTTCCCTCAATGCGGCCTCCGGTTATTTCCTGCGGGCGCAAGGGCTATGTTGCAGCGCGCCGAAACGCAAGCGTTGCCGTTATGTTTCCCACTGCTTTGGCACCAGCAATCCTCCCTCTGATCGTCATCCCCGCGAAAGCGGGGACCCATCTCCTGGACGCGCAGCGGAATGCACCGGACGTATTTCGGGATGGCGCACGAGATGGGTCCCCGCTTTCGCGGGGATGACGGAAGGAAATCAGGCTTCCCGCGTCGCGCCGATCAGGAATTCGACATTGCCCTCGGGTCCGGTGATCGGGCTGGTGGTGATGCCGTGGACCGTCCAGCCCTGCGCCGCGACCCAGTCGGACACTTCGCGGCAGACGCGTTCGTGCACCGCAGCATCGCGGACCACCCCGCCCTTGCCCACTTCCCCGCGCCCCGCTTCGAACTGCGGCTTGATCAGCGCCGCCAGCCGCGCGCCGGGCCTGGCGAAGCGGAACGGCACCTCCAGCACCTTGGCGAGGGAGATGAAGCTCGCGTCGCAGACGATGATGTCGACCTGTTCCGGGATATGCGCCTCGGTCAGGATGCGCGCGCTGGTCTGCTCATAGACGATCACCCGCGGGTCCTGGCGCAGCTTCCAGGCGAGCTGGTTGGTGCCGCTGTCCACCGCATAGACGCGCGCGGCGCCCTTGCTCAGCAGCACGTCGGTGAAGCCGCCGGTCGAGGAACCGACGTCGATCGCCACCGCGCCGGTCACGTCCCAACCGAAATGGTCGAGCGCATGGGCGAGCTTGATCCCGCCGCGCGACACCCAGGGATGGTCGCGCCCCTTCACTTCGAGCTGGGTCTCTTCGGGGAATTGCTGGCCGGGCTTGTCGACCTTGCGGTCGCCGGCGAAGACCAGCCCCGCCATGATCAGCGCCTGGGCGCGGGTGCGGCTCTCGGCAAGGCCGCGATCCACGAGCATCTGGTCGGCACGCTGCTTGGGCATGGGGGCTCCTTAGGTGCAACCGCTTCGGATGCAAAGCCGCGCGCCTTTGCCGGGCGCCTGGGGCAGGATGGCCGGGAAAAGGGGAGAGCCGAAGATGACGCCCAGCCAGAATTGCGTGTCGCTCGTCGAGGAGTTCGAAGGTTGTGCCGAGAAGCAGGCGGACGGCAGCTTCAAGGCCTATCCCGATCCCGGCACCGGCGGCGAGCCCTGGACGATCGGCTGGGGGTCGACCGGATCGGACATCACCGAGACCACGGTGTGGACCCAGGCCCAGTGCGACGCCCGGCTGCAATCGAGCCTCACCAGCTTCTCCGCCCAGGTCTCCTCGCTGGTGGAAGGCGGCGCGCCGACCAGCCAGAACCAGTTCGATGCGCTGGTCGACTTCGCCTATAATCTCGGTGTCGGGAATCTCTCGAGCAGCACGCTGCTCAAGCTCCACAAGCAGGGCGACTATGCCGGCGCCGCGGCGCAATTTCCGCTCTGGGATCATGCCGACGGCAAGGTGATGCCGGGTCTGCAGAAGCGCCGCGCCGCCGAGCAGACGCTCTACGAAACCCCCTGATCAACGGCTCGGCGCAACCGGCCTTCGACCCGGCGCAGCGCCTATTGCCTATCTAATTAGTGGGAATAAATTGCGCACTCCGGCCTGCTCTCCCTTGGAGTGCGCAACGATGACCATCTTCGCTCCGATTGACGACCATTCCCCGCTCGTCCTCACCGTCCCCGGGCTCGGTGGCTCGGGGCCCTCGCACTGGCAGACGCTCTGGGAGCAATCCCGCCCCGACACCAGCCGGGTCGAGCTCGGCATGTGGGACACGCCCCATCGCAACGCCTGGGTGACGCGCCTCGACCAGGCGATCCGCAGCGCCCAGGCGCCGGTGGTGCTGGCCGCGCACAGCCTCGGCTGCCTCGCCGTCGCCTGGTGGGCCGAGCTCTCGCCCCAGCCGTTCGGCTGGCCGGTGGCGGGCGCGCTGCTCGTCGCGCCGGCCGATGTCGACCGTGCCGAGGTGAAGCCCGAGTTGGCAGGCTTCGCGCCGGTCCCCGCCAAGCCACTGCCCTTCCCCTCGATCACCGTGGCGAGCCAGGACGATCCCTGGATCAGCATCGACCGCGCCCGCGATCTCGCCAAGCGCTGGGGCAGCTTCTTCGTCGATGCCGGCCCGCAGGGGCATCTCAACGCAGCCAGCGGCATCGGCTGGTGGCACGAGGGCCAGGCGCTGCTCGACCGGGTGCTCGACGCGGCATCGGACCGCACCGGCCGCGTCCGCACCGCCGCCGACGCGCGCTCGATCCTCGCGATCAACGCCACGGAAGCCGCGCAGGCCCATTATCTGGGCCAGCACGCATGAGATTCGGCGCGCCGGCGCTGCCGACCGGCGCACGACACTGGTAACTGCCCGCAAATCCTCTACATAGGAAATGCGGGCGTGGCCGGGTGGCGTACCCTAGAGCGTCACCCGGCCTACCCGCGCCCCTTTCCCTTACGTCCTGCTTGCGGCTAGACCGGCATCATGGATCGCCGAGACCTGCTCGCCGTCGGCCTGACCGGCCCGCTCCTCCCGCTCGCCGCCAGGGCAGCGACCGGCGCGCCGTCCGGCCCGGTCACGCCCGATGCCAGCTTCCCGATCTGGCCAAACGAGGCACCCGGCCTGCTCGACAAGGGCCTTCAGGACCATGTCCTGGTCCGCAATCCCGATCCGAATTTCCCCGACCGCGCGATGGATCGCATCCGCACGCCGCGGCTGGACGTGTTCCGCGCCGCCAACCCGAACGGTGCCGCGATGCTCGTCATCCCCGGCGGCGGCTATTCGCGGGTGGTGGTCGACAAGGAAGGCTATGAGCTCGGCACCTGGCTCGCCGCGCGCGGGATCACCGCCTTCGTGCTGTTCTACCGCCTGCCCGGCGACCCGTGGCGCAACAGCTGGAACGTCCCCTTTGCCGATGCCCAGCGCGCGATGCGGCTGATCCGCCACCGGGCCGCGCAGTGGCAGGTCGATCCCGAGCGGATCGGCGCGATGGGATTCTCCGCCGGCGGGCATCTCTGCGCCGATCTCGCGACCCGCATCGACGCCGCGGTCGGCCCGATGGAGGACGCGATCGACGCGGTCAGCGCACGCCCGCTGCTGGCCGCGCCGATCTATCCGGTGATGACGATGGCGCCGCCCTTCGCCCATGCCGGCTCGCGGACCCAGCTGATCGGCAAGACGCCGAGCGCGACCGAGGTCGCGCTCTACTCGCCCGACAAGCAAGTCGATCCGAAGCGCACGCCGCCCTGCTTCCTCGTCCATGCCGAGGACGACGACGTCGTCCCGGTGGAGAACAGCCTGCTCTTCCGCGCCGCGCTCAAGGCGGCAAAGGTGCCGGTGGAAACGCATATCTTCGAGCAGGGCGGCCACGGCTTCGGCTGGGGCGCCCGCACCCAGGGCAAGCCGGCACACGCCTGGCCCGAGCTGTTCCTCACCTGGGCGAAGGGGCATGGGTTGCTCGGTTGACCGCATCGGATCGATTCTGGTTCCGATGTTATGTTGTATCTTTAACCCGCTTGCCCTATATCCCTGTTCATGTCGGTGAGTCTCCCGCTGGCCCATGTATGGGGAAAGCTTGATGCGCGTCTCGATCGTATCGCGATCGGGATCAGTGGTCTGTGCCTGGTCCACTGCGTCACGACCACCATTCTGCTCACCGTCATCTCCTCGGCCGGCGGCCTGCTCAACCCGGCGATCCACGAGGTCGGCCTGACCCTCGCGATCGGCTTCGGCGCCTTTGCGCTGGTCAAGGGCGTGATGTCGCATGGCTATATGGCCCCGGCGATCGTCGGCGCCTTCGGCCTGGGGATCATGGGCGGCGCGCTCTCGCTCCCGCACGGTGATTTCGAGATCTTCTGGACACTCGTGGGCGTCAGCCTCGTCGCGCTGGGCCACGACCTGAACCGCCGCGCCACCTACTGAGCTTGCCGCAAGGGCCCCGCGGGCCTACATTAAAACCATGCACGCGCACGATCATCACGAGCATCACGGCAACGAGCTGACCAAGGTCGCCCAGACCACGCTTGAGAAGTCCGGCGAGCAATGGACCGCCATGCGTGAGCGCGTGTTCGAGGCGCTGGCGGGCTTCGACAAGCCCGCTTCCGCCTATGACATCGCCGAGGCCGTCTCCAAGGCCGAGGGCCGCCGGGTCGCCGCCAACAGCGTCTACCGCATCCTCGACCTGTTCGTCGGCTCGAACCTCGCCCGCCGGGTCGAGAGCGCCAATGCCTATATGGCGAACACGCATCCGGACTGCCTGCACGACTGCATTTTCCTGGTCTGCGACAGCTGCGGCCAGACCACGCATATCGACGACGACTCGATCACCAAGACGGTGCGCGCCGCCGCCAAGGGCACGGGCTTCTCGCCCGAGCGCCCGGTGATCGAAGTGCGCGGCAAATGCGCGGATTGCGACTGAGCGCTCCCCGCACGCGGCACCTGCACCAAAAATCCACGCGCGCAATATTCGACTTCGTGAAAACGGAGGAGTAAGGGCAGTTGGATGGCCGATCTACCCAGCACGCCGCTGCTCGATACTGTCGACACGCCCGATGACCTGCGCAAGCTCCAGCCGCACCAGCTCCGCCAGCTGGCCGACGAGCTGCGCGCCGAGACGATCAGCGCGGTAGGCACCACCGGCGGCCATCTCGGCTCCGGCTTGGGCGTGGTCGAGCTGACCGTAGCCATCCACTACGTGTTCAACACTCCTGACGACCGGCTGATCTGGGACGTCGGGCATCAATGCTACCCGCACAAGATCCTCACCGGCCGCCGCGATCGCATCCGCACGCTGCGCCAGGGCGGCGGGCTTTCCGGCTTCACCAAGCGCAGCGAGAGCGAGTATGATCCGTTCGGCGCCGCGCACTCCTCGACCTCGATCAGCGCCGCGCTCGGCTTCGCGGTCGCCAACAAGCTGGCGGGCACTCCCGGCAAGGGCATCGCGGTGATCGGAGACGGCGCGATGAGCGCCGGCATGGCCTATGAGGCGATGAACAATGCCGAGGCGGCGGGCAACCGCCTGGTGGTGATCCTCAACGACAACGACATGTCGATCGCCCCGCCGGTGGGCGGTCTCTCCGCCTATCTCGCGCGGATGGTGTCCTCGTCCGAATATATGGGCCTGCGCAGCCTCGCGAAGCGCGCGATCCAGAAATTCTCGCGCCGCCTCACCACCGCGGCGGGCAAGACCGAGGAGTTCGCTCGCGGCCTCGTCACCGGTGGCACGCTGTTCGAGGAACTGGGCTTCTATTATGTCGGCCCGATCGACGGGCATAATCTCGACCACCTGATCCCGGTGCTGGAGAATGTCCGCGACAGCGCGGAAGGGCCGATCCTCGTCCATGTCGTCACCAAGAAGGGCAAGGGCTATGCCCCGGCCGAGGCGGCAGCGGACAAATATCACGGCGTCCAGAAGTTCGACGTGATCACCGGCGCCCAGGCCAAGGCGCCCCCAGGCCCGCCGGCCTATCAGAACGTCTTCGGCGACGCGCTGATCGAGGAAGCGAAGCGCGATCCGAAGATTGTCGCGATCACCGCCGCCATGCCCTCGGGCACCGGTGTCGACCGCTTCGCTCGGGCCTTCCCCGAGCGCAGCTTCGATGTCGGCATCGCCGAGCAGCACGCAGTGACCTTCGCCGCCGGTCTCGCCGCGCAGGGCATGCGCCCCTTCTGCGCGATCTACTCGACCTTCCTGCAGCGCGCCTACGACCAGGTCGTCCATGACGTGGCGATCCAGAACCTGCCGGTCCGCTTCGCGATCGACCGTGCCGGGCTGGTCGGCGCCGATGGCGCGACGCATGCTGGCAGCTTCGACGTCACCTATCTGGCGACGCTCCCCAATTTCGTCGTGATGGCCGCAGCCGACGAGGCCGAGCTGGTCCATATGACCCACACCGCTGCGCTACACGACAGCGGCCCGATCGCGGTGCGCTACCCACGCGGCAATGGCACCGGCGTCACGCTGCCTGAAGTTCCGCAGCAACTCGAGATCGGCAAGGGCCGCGTGGTCCGCGAGGGCAAGACCGTCGCGATCCTCTCGCTCGGTACCCGGCTGGCCGAGGCGCTCAAGGCCGCCGATGCGCTGGAGGCCAAGGGCCTGTCGACCACCGTCGCCGACCTGCGCTTCGCCAAGCCGCTCGACGAGGAGCTGATCCGCCGCCTGCTCACCACCCATGAAGTGGCGGTGACGATCGAGGAAGGCGCGATCGGCGGCCTCGGCGCGCACGTCCTGACCATGGCGAGCGACCAGGGCCTGATCGACGCCGGCCTCAAGCTGCGCACGATGCGCCTGCCGGACATCTTCCAGGACCAGGACAAGCCCGAGCTGCAATATGCCGAGGCAGGCCTCCAGGCCGAGAACATCGTCGACACCGTACTCAAGGCGCTGCGCTGGAACGAGACTGCCGTGAACGACGGCGCGCGGGCCTGACCTTCTCCTTCAAATTCCCCTCCCTGCAAGGGAGGGGTCAGGGGTGGGTTAGAAAAGGTCGGGCTCGATGCCCGGCCTTTTCTTTATGCGCCAGCCGGCCAGCTGAGCTCGCTACGCTCGCCACCCACCCCCAGCCCCTCCCTTGCAGGGAGGGGAGTCAGAAGATCCCAATAACCTCTGGTTATTACCGTCGAACTTCTGTTCCGATGGACAGCGGCGCATGGCCGGACCAACCTCCCCGCCAAACCGTGCCCAGGGGATTTGCTGATGTTCGACCGCCGCGCCTTCCTGCTGAGCTCGACGGCCGCCCTGCTCACCGGCGCTGCCGCTGCCGCCAGGCCCCGGCTGGTCACCACCCAGCAGCAGACCGTCCGCGGCGCGAGCGCGCCGATCGAGATCGTCGACGACGAATGGGGCACGCCGCACATCCGCGCCGCCTCGATCCCCGATGCCTTCTTCGGCCAGGGCTATGTCGTCGCACGTGACCGGCTGTTCCAGATCGACCTGTCGCACCGCCGCGAGCTCGGCCGCCTCGCCGAGGCATTCGGCGCCCGTTTCGCCAGGCATGACGCCAACGCCCGGCTGTTCCATTATCGCGGCGACATCGACGCCGAGCTGCGCCGCGTGCCGGCCGACGTTCTCGCCTGCGCCAAGGCCTATATCGCCGGCATCAACGCGCGCATCGACGAGCTGATCGCCGATCCCTCGCTGCTCCCCCTCGAATATCGCATCCTCCAGATCGTCCCGATCCGCTGGGACCTGCGCGACCTGGTCCGCGCCCGCGAGGCGGCGAGCGGCAATGTCGACGACGAGGTCCGCCGCGCCCAGCTTGCCGCGATCGGCATGCTCGATCTCGACGCGGTGATCGCCCCGCTCCGCCCGGCCTGGAAGATGCAGGTGCCCGAGGGGCTCGACGCCGCCGCGGTGAGTCCGTCAGATCTGGGCGTGCTCAATATCGAGGGCCTGCCCTGGGCCGAGCTGACCGGCCAGGATCCCGCCGCCGCTTCGGTCGAGCGTGCCAATGCCGGCAGCAATGCCTGGACGGTCTCGCCGTCGCGCACTGCCACCGGCCGGCCGATCCTCGCCAATGATCCGCATCTCGGCATCGGCGGGTTCAGCCCGCGCCACATCGCGCATTTGACCGCGCCGGGGCTCGACCTGATCGGCGGCGGCGCGCCCGGCCTGCCCGGGATCATGCAGGGCCATACCGACCGCTTCGCCTTTGGCCGCACCAACTTCCATATCGACCAGGGCGATCTGTTCATCCTCGAGCTCGATCCCGCCGACCCCGAACGCTACCGCCACGACGGCGGCTGGAAGCGGTTCGACAAGATCGAGGAAGCGATCGCGGTGAAGGGCGGCGCGCCCGCCAAGGTGACCTTGCGCTATTCGGTGCAGGGCCCGGTAATCTCCTGGAACCCGGAGAAGCGCCGCGCTACCGCCCTCGCCACCATCGCGATGCAGCCGGGCGGCGACGGCGCCTTCGCGATGATCGCGATCAACCTCGCCAAGGACTGGAAGGGCCTGCGCAAGGCCTTTGAGCTCCACCCCTCGCCGACCAACTTCCACTATGCCGATGTCGACGGCAACACCGGCTGGCAGGTGATCGGCTTCGCACCGGTGCGCAAGAAGGGCGACGGCCTGCTCCCGGTGCCCGGCGACGGCCGCTACGACTGGACCGGCATGCGCAAGTATGAGTCGCTGCCGAGCGAGTATAATCCGGCGAAAGGCTGGTTCGCCTCGGCCAACCAGAACAACCTGCCCGCCGACTGGCCGCGCGACCGCATCCCCGCCTTCTCCTTCCGCGATCCCTATCGCTACGAGCGGATCGCCGATGTGCTGAAGACGCAGGATAAGCACACGCTCGCTGACAGCGTCGCGCTCCAGCACGACACCCTGTCGACCCCCGCGCGCCAGTTCCTCGCGCTGCTGCCCGCAGCCCCTTCTGCTGCCGCCAAGCCGGCGGTCGACATGCTGCGCGCCTGGGATGCCCGGATCGACCGGGACAGCGGTGCCGCCGCCCTATTCGAGATGACTTGGCGCGATCTCGGCAAGCGGATGCTCGCCGCGATCGTGCCGACGCGGGCCAAGGGCCTGATCCCCTCGATCGCGCCGTCGCTGCTGCTCGAGCTGCTCGCCCGGCCCGATGCGCGGCTCGGTACCGATCCGGCCGCCGCGCGCGACGCGATGCTCGATTCGGCGCTTGCCTCCGCCTGGGCCTCGGCCCGTGAGAAGCTCGGCCCCGATCCCGCCGCATGGCGCTATGGCACGCTCCACCAGGTTCGGCTGCGCCATCCGCTCTCGGCGATCCCCGCCATCGCCCGGGCCTTCCCGGCGATCGAGGGCGAAGGCTCGGGCGGCGACGGCTATACGGTGATGGCGCGCTGGCTGGGTTCGTCGAGCTGGCAGGTCGGTGGCGGCGCCTCCTATCTCCAGGTGATCGATGTCGGCGCCTGGGACAATTCGCTGATGCTGATGCTGCCCGGCCAGTCGATCGATCCGCGCTCGCCCCATTATCGCGACCAATATGCCAATTGGGCCAACGGCCGGATGCAGCCCATGCCGTTCAGTCGCACCGCGGTCGATGCCCGAGCCGCCAGCCGCACCACGCTGAGGCCGGCATGAGGCGCGCCGCGCTGCTCCTGCTGGCACTGGCCGCCACGCCGGCGGCGGCGCAGGACCGCGGGTTCGACAAGGCGGTCGCCGATTTCCGCGCGCTGCACCGGGCCGAAGTGGCGAAGGCCGGGATCGCCGGCAGCAGCTTCTATGTGGTCCGCGACGGCCGCACGGTCGTCGCGGACCATCTCGGCGAGCAGGATGCCGATGCGCATGTGCCGGTGGATGCGCAGACCATCTATCACTGGGCGTCGATCACCAAGTCGATGACCGGCATCGCCATCATGCAGCTGCGCGACCGCGGGCTGCTCAAGCTCGACGACCCGATCATCCGCTATGTGCCCGAGCTGGCCGGGGTGCACGATCCGTTCGGCGATCCGAGCGCGATCACCATCCGCCAGCTGATGAGCCACAGCGCGGGCTTCCGGAACGGCACCTGGCCGTGGCGCGACAAGGAGTGGCAGCCCTTTGAGCCGCCGGGCTGGGAGCAGCTCAAGGCGATGATTCCGTACACCGAAGTGAAGTTCAAACCCGGCAGCCGGTTCAGCTATTCGAACCCGGGCATCGTCTATCTCGGCCAGGTGATCGAGCGGCTGTCGCGCGAGGATTTCGAAGTCTATGTCGACAAGAACATCCTGCGCCCGCTCGGCATGACCGCGAGCTATTTCGACCGCACCCCGCCCTATCTCCTGCCGCACCGCTCGCACAGCTACTACATCCGCGACGGCAAGCGGGTGGCGGCGCCGTTCGATGCCGATACCGGAGTGACCGTATCGAACGGCGGCCTCAACGCGCCGCTGCCGGACATGGCGAAATACGTCGCCTTCCTGCTCGGCGACCCGAAGAACGATCTGGTCCTCAAGCGCAGCTCGCTCGAAGAGATGTGGCAACCCCAGATCAGCGCGGGCGAGGACTTCACTCAGGGCCGGATGGCCAGCACCACCTGGAGCGGCCTGTCCTTCTTCCTAGACAAGACCGAGGGCATCCGCATTATCGGCCACAACGGCGACCAGAACGGCTTCCGCTCCTATCTGAGCCTGTGCCCAGACCAGCACATCGGCAGCCTGCTAACCTTCAACACCGAGACGCGCGGCGTGGAGAATGCGCCGGCCAACCGCGACATGCCGGAATCGCGGATCGCGCTGGCGACGGACGGGCTGTGCAAGGCGGTGGCTGCGAAGAAATAATCTCCTTCGCGTCATCCCCGCGAAAGCGGGGACCCATCTCCCGGACATTCAGCAGAGCATTCCGGCGGTATTTCGGGATAGCGCACGAGATGGGTCCCCGCTTTCGCGGGGATGACGGCTGACGGTCGTCCTTCTACCGCGCCCGCAACAGCTTCCCCGCCTTCGCCACCCGCACGCCGCCCTCATAGGCAACCATGCCGCCAAGCATCACCAAATCGAACCCCTCGGCCTTGGCGAAGGGATCGACATAGGTCGAGCGCGCCTTCACCCGCTTCGGATCGAACAGGATCAGATCGGCCTTCATCCCCGGGCGGATCACCCCGCGATCGCCCAGCCGCAGGATATGCGCGGGGAAGCCGGTGCCCTTGCGCACCATCTCCTCGATGCTGAGCTTCCTGCCCTGCACCACATATTCCTCGATCAGCTTGGCATAGGTGCCGGTCGCGCGCGGGTGGCGCATGCCCGGCCCGCCATCGGTCGAGAAGGCAACGAAGGGATCGACGAGCAGCACGTCCTGCAGTGCCTTGTCCTGGGTGAAATGCGCGCCCGATCCGCTCTGCGGGCCGATCTTGATCAGGAAGTCCGCATAATGGAGCCCGGCCTCCTGCGCCGCCTGGGCCAGCGTCTTGCCGGCATAGGGGGCGGTGCCGATCAGCAGCGCTTCCGGTCCACCGCGCCGCGTCATGCGCTGGACGAGATAGTCGCGCAGCTCCTGCCGGCGCTCGGCCACCACCCTGGTATAATCGGTCGGCGGCAGCGCCCATTTGGGGAAGAGGATCGCGATGCCGGTATAGCCCGCCTCATAGGGATATTGGTCGGCGGTCAGGTCGATCCCCTGGCGGCGCTTCTCGGCGAGGAAGGCGAGCAGCTGGCGCGCCCGCGCCTCGCCCTTCCCGAACACCACCTTCAGGTGCGAGATATGCGGCCGCGCCGGCAGCGAGGAGGCGATCAGCTCGTCGATCGAGGCCTTGATCTCCTCGTCATTCTCCGAGCGCATATGGCTCATCACCACGCCGCCATGGCGCGCGACGACCTTGCCGAGATTGGTCAGCTCGGCGGTCTCCGAATAGATGCCCGGCACATATTCGAGGCCATAGGACAGGCCGAACGCGCCGGCCTTCAGCTCCGCCTCGAGCTGCGCCGCCATCCGCGCGAGTCCGGCGGCATCGACACGGCGAACCGAGTCCGACACGCCAGCCGCGCGGCGCAGCGTACCATGGCTGGCGAGCAGCGCGACGTTGACGTCGATCTTCGCCCGGTCGATCGCCTGCATCCACGGACGTGGATCGAGCCCCTTGCCCAGCCGCGGCCCGCTACCGTCCTGCCCCAGCGTGATCGTGGTGACGCCCATGGCGAGGAACGCCTCGTAACTGTCCACGAGCGGGTCGCCATGGCTGTGCATGTCGATGAAGCCGGGCGCCAGCACCCGTCCCTCGCCGGCGACGACACGCGCCGCGTCGCCCGTGGCGGAAGGCGGCTCGATCCCGACGATCCGGTCATCCGCCACCAGCACATTGGCGAGCCGCGGCGCCCTGCCCGTCCCGTCGACCAGCAGCACTTCGCGGAACAGCGTCGTCGATGCCCCCGCCAAGGTGGCGAGGCCGGGCCAGCTCGCCAGGCTGCCCGCCACCACTGCCCCGCCGATTGCCTGCCGCCGCGTCAGACGCTTGCCCATGTGCGATCCCCCTTGCCGACCCGTTTCGCCGGACTATGCGCGCAAGCCCGGCGCGCGCGAATCGCTAAAATTGGAATAGCGTCATGGCTTCAACGCATAGGGTCGCGCGATCTTCTCCCAGCCGCCCCAGTTCTGCCGGGGCTGGCCATTGCCGTTGCGGTCATATTCCTCGCGCCACGGATCGACATAGCTGCGCGCGGCCCAGGCATCCCATTGCTGCGCCATCTTCTTCGCCCGCTCGGGCTGGGCGGCGGCGAGGTCGTGCATCTCGGCGCGGTCCTCCGCCATGTCGAACAGCTGCCAGGGCTGCTGGAAGCGGGCGACCAGCTTCCACTGGCCGTCGCGCACCGCGCGATTGCCCTCATGCTCCCAGAAGATCGGCTTGTCGCGGGTCAGCGGCTTGCCGGTGAAGGCCGGGACCATCGAGCGGCCCTGCATCGGCACGATGTCATGCCCGTTGAACGTTTTGGGATAGGTCGCGCCGCTCAGCTCGACCAGGGTCGGCATCACGTCGATCAGATGGCCGGGCGCAGCCACCTTCGCGCCACGCTGTTCCGCCGCGATGCCCTTGGGCCAATAGGCGATCAGCGGCGTCGCGATGCCGCCCTCCTCGGTGAAGTGCTTGAAATACTGGAAGGGCGTGTTCTGCATCGTCGCCCAGTTCATGCCCGTCCACACCACCGACTGGGCGCTGCCCGGCGCGCCCTTGCCGTTCAGCCGGCCATCGGGGCCGCTCTCACCGTTCCCGCCATTGTCGCACATGAACAGGATCAGCGTGTTGTCGAGTTCGCCCGACGCCCGGAGCCGCTCTACCAGCGTGCCGATCGCCCGGTCGACCCGGCTGATCACCGCGGCATAGACCGCCATCAGCGTGTCGAACCGGTCCTTGTCCTCGGCGGTCAGCTTGTCCCAGTCATAGCTGTTGGCGAGTGCCGGCGGCAGCTCGGCATCGGCGGCGATGATCCCCAGCTTCTTCTGCTTCTCGAACCGCTCGCGCCGGATCACGTCCCAGCCGCGCATATATTTGCCCTTGAACTTCGCGACGTCCTCCGCCGGCGCCATCAGCGGGAAGTGCGCCGCGGTGAAGGGCATGTAGAGGAAGAAGGGCTTGTGCTCGCTCTCGGCCTGCTTGAAGAATCTGGTCTGCCAGTCGACGAACATGTCCGACGAATACCAGTCGCCCGTGCCCACCCGCGGCGAATTGGCCGGCACCTTCTCGCCGTCGATGAACACGTTCTGCGCGATCGGCTGCGGCTGGTTCGGATAATAGAGCTCGCCGTAAGGCGTGGTCAGCGAATGATCGAAGCCGCGCTGCCAGGGCCCGACCCCATGCCCGATCCCGACATGCCACTTGCCGGCCATCGCGGTGTAGTAGCCGGCCGACTTCGCCACTTCCGCCAACGTGACCACCCGGTCTAGCAGCTTGCTCTTCAGTCCCTGCGATTCCGGCACGTCGACGCCCTCGAGATGGCCGAGCCCCGCCTGGTGCGGATAGGTGCCGGTGAGCAGCGAGGCGCGCGACGGGCTGCATCGGGCACTATTGTAGAACTGGGTGAAGGAGAGCCCGCCCTTGGCCAGCGCGTCGATATTGGGGGTCGGCACCTCGCTGCCGAACGCGCCCACGTCTGAGAAGCCGACATCGTCGAGCAGGATGACGACCACGTTCGGCCGGGTCGGCTGCGGCTTGACCAGGTTCGGCGCAGCGGTCTGCGCACCGGTGTGGACCGGCAGCGCCGTGGCGGCGAGCGCGATCGCGGCGCCGCAGGCGCGGCTCAGGAAACGGCCGATATGTGCAGGCTTCATGGCGTACCCCTCTCTTTGCTCCGGCCAGTTACGCCGGGTCCTGCCCGGCCCTTGCCGGTGCAGCGTCCGCAGAAGGTACACCGCCCTAAATTATCTTATCAATAGCACATATGTTTCCGATCTGTCGCAGCACGCGGGATTTGCCGCCGGTCAAAGCCATGCGCGTAGGACCGGGGCAGGACTCGCCATCGCCTCTCTTCGGAACTACACCTCCGCCCGTGCTGCAGATGACTTCGCTTCCCGCCTCCGCTCGCCCCCGCGCCCTTGCCCATTGGCTGTTCGCCGTCGCGGCGCTGATCGTGCTGATGGTGGTGATCGGCGGCATCACCCGCCTCACCGAATCCGGCCTCTCGATCACCGAGTGGAAGCCGTTCACCGGCACCATCCCGCCGCTCACCGAAGCGGCATGGCAGGCCGAGTTCGTCCGCTACCAGCAGATCGGCCAATATGAGCAGCTGAACCGCGGCATGACGCTCGCCGAGTTCAAGAACATCTTCTTCTGGGAATATCTCCACCGGCTGCTCGGCCGGGTGATCGGCCTTGCGTTCGCCCTGCCGCTGATCTGGTTCGCCATCCGCCGGGCGATCCCCAAAGGCTATGGCTGGCGGCTGGTCGCGCTGCTCGCGCTCGGCGGGCTGCAGGGTGCGCTCGGCTGGTGGATGGTCAAGTCGGGCCTCAACAAGACCAGCACCGCGGTCGATCATTTCTGGCTCGCCGCGCATTTGATGACCGCGTTGTTCACGCTGGGCGGCATCGTCTGGACTGCGCTCGACCTGCTGGCGCTCAGGCGTAATTCCCGCGCGCGGCCGGCCCGCCTCACCGGCCTCGCCACTGCAGTGCTCGTCATCCTCGCCGTCCAGCTCTTCTACGGTGCGCTGGTCGCGGGGCTGCGCGCCGGACTGGTGACCGACCAATGGCCGCTGATGAACGGCCAGTTCTTCCCGGGCGTCAGCCAGGCGGGGCAGAGTCTCGGCCATATCCTCTTCTCCGATCCGGCAGTGGTCCATTTCATCCATCGCTGGTGGGCCTGGGTGACGGTGGCGGCGCTGGTCGTGCTTTCGCGCAAGGTCCGCGCCACAGACCGCCGCGCCTCGATCGCGATCCACAGCGCCTTCGGCACCCAGATCCTGCTCGGCATCGCCACGGTGATGGCCGGCATGCCGATCTGGCTCGCCGCCCTCCACCAGCTCACCGGCGCGCTGGTGGTGATCGCCACCGTCCGGGGGGCGCATGTCGCAGGCAGCAACCGGGCTTGAGCGAGTTGGCGCTCTTCTACGTGACCTTCGCGACAAGGGCGGATGCCGAGCGCGTCGCCGAGACGGTGCTGGCCGAGAAGCTCGCCGCCTGCGCCAATATCCTCACGCCCTGCACCTCGCTCTATCTCTGGCACGGCGAGCTGGAGCGCGCCGAGGAAGTGCCGGTGCTGTTCAAGACCCGGCCGATGCTCGCCACCCGGCTGCGCGAGCGGATCGCCGCGCTCCATCCCTATGACCTGCCGGTGATCGAGAGCTGGACCGTCACTGCCGGTGCCGATGTCGGCGCCTGGGTGGAAGCCGAGACGCGCTGATGCTGCTCGCCGCGATTGTCCTCCAGGCAAGCGTGGCCGGCTTCTCCCCACCGCTCGACGCGCCGATGCGCGTGGTCACCGAGCGCCGCGACGATGCCCGCGTCTATCGCATGGAGCGCGCGCTCCGCTTCCTGCGCGAGGGCGAAGGCTATCGCGCCGAAGTGACGCTCCGCACCGCAGCCGGCGACACTGCCGATACCAGCGGTGCACTCTACGAAGCCGGCTTCGGCGCGTTTGCCGGCCGGACGATCCTCTTCCATCTCGATCGTGCCGGCGCAGTCACCGCGATCGACGAGATGCCTGCGCTGTGGGACCGGTTCTGCCAGCGCGTCGCCGAGAGTGCCGCCGCGCGCCGTACCCTCGCCCCACTGGAGCGCGAGAAGCTCGCGGCACGCATTGCCGCGCCGCTGCGTGCGATGCCGGCCGAGCGCCAGCGCGCGATGCTCTCGTCGCTGGTGCTGGCGGTGATCCCCGACGAGGCGATGACGCCCGGCAACGCCGCGGTCCGCCTGCCCGGCCGCTCGACCCATGGCGGCACTGCGCCGCTCGACGGCATGCGGACGGTCACGACGCTTCCGGGCGCGGGTATATGCGCAGCACCGTCAATGCCACCGGCGAAGGCGTGACACTCGAGCGCGTCACCGAGATGGATTCCCGTACCGGGCTGATCACCCGCAACAGCAAGATCCTGCGCATCCACGCGGGCGGGCTGGAAAAGGTCAGTACCACGCTTCTCACGGTCGAGCCTCTCGCCGGCGGGAATTGACTTGCCGCCGGGCCCATGGCCGTGTCCGCGACAAAGGGGAAATCCATGCGCTCGATTCTCGTCGGAGCAGCCGCCGCGCTGCTCGCCTGCCTCACGCCGGCCATGCCCGCTGCGGCGCAGGCCAGCAGCAAGGCGGAGCCGGCGACGATCGACATCGTCTTCAACCCACCGCTCGAGACGCCGCTGCGCTACCGCGTCGTCCGCGATCGTGCCGCGCGCCCGGGCCGGCCCGCCGCCGTGGCGAACTGGGTGGAGGAGCTCCGCTTCGCCAAGGCGGGCGACGGGTTCCTCGCCTATTGGCGGATGGATGCTACCTCGCTGCCGCCCGAGATGCGCGCGCCGGCAGTCGCGCCGATGATCGCTCCGTTCACCGGCGAGCCGATCGCCTTCGAGCTCGATGCCGAGGGCAATGTGCTGCGCGTCCATGACTGGCCAGCGGCGCAGGCCCGCGTGATGGCCGCGGTGGAGGCTGCCACCGCCATGATCCCCGCCACGGATCGCGACAAGGTCCTGCCGCAGGTCCGGGCGATGTTCGCCGGCCTGACCGCCGAGACCGCGCCCTCGATGCTGCTGCGCAACGTCGAACCGCTCTTCGGCGGGGGCGGCCTGTCGATGGAGCCGGGCGAGGCGATCCGCTCGCCGATCGAACAGCCGGTGCCGCTGCTCGGCGGTAGCGTGGCGATGGACGTCACCGTGACGCTCAGCGCCGTCGAGCCTGGCCGCACCGCCACGCTCACCTCGCGCACCGAATATGATCCGGACTCGTTCAAGCAACTGCTCGCCCGCGCCGTCGACCGGTTCGCGCCTGCGGACAAGGCCGCGCGCAAGCAGCAGCTCGAGCAGATGATGCCCGAAATGCTGCTCAGCGAGGCCTCGACCACGCTGATCGACCTGGCCAGCGGCATGCCGCTCCGCTTCGAGAACCACCGCACCGCGAAGATCGACGGCAAGGAAGTTCCGGTCGAAACGCTGGCCCTCACCTGGCTCCGCTGAGAGGGAATCACCACTAGGTACCCAGATACCCGTCAGCAAACCCGCGCTTTTCTTGACTTTTCCAATCCGAATCGTCAGAGGGCCATCAACCGCGCTGCCGGAAACGGCGGCGCGTTGCGTTTCATACTCGAAAGGTCTCGCCCATGAAGGCGCTGATGAAGACCACCAAGTCGGCCAAGCCGGCCGAGGTGGAGAAGAAGTGGCATATCGTCGATGCCGACGGTCTGATCGTCGGCCGCGCCGCGGTCGTGATCGCCAATGTGCTGCGTGGCAAGCACAAGACGAGCTTCACCCCGCACGTCGACTGCGGTGACAATGTCATCGTGATCAACGCGGACAAGATCCGTTTCACCGGCAAGAAGCTGGCCCAGAAGGTGTACTACAAGCACACCGGCTATGCGGGCGGCATCAAGGGCATCACCGCCGCCAAGGTCCTCGAAGGCCGCTTCCCGGAGCGCGTCCTGGAGAAGGCCGTCGAGCGCATGATCCCGCGCGGTCCGCTCGGTCGCCAGCAGATGCGCAACCTGCGCATCTACAACGGTGCTGAGCATCCCCATGAAGCTCAGAACCCCGAGGTCCTCGACATCGCCGGCATGAGCCGCAAGAACAAGGTGGGCGCATAATGTCCGACAACCGCCAGTCCCTTTCCGATCTCGGCGCCATCGCCGCCGGTGAGCAGGCCGTGGCCGCCCAGGCCCAGGCTTCGTCCGACGACCGCGCCGAGGCGTATCTCGCCGGCCAGCTCGATGAGCCGGTCAGCACCGCCCCGCTGCGCGCGCAGGAACTCGACAAGTTCGGCCGCGCCTATGCGACCGGCCGCCGCAAGGACGCCGTCGCCCGCGTCTGGCTGAAGCCCGGCACCGGCAAGATCACGATCAACGGTCGTGACCAGGAAGTCTATTTCGCGCGTCCGACGCTGCGCCTCGTCATCAACCAGGTGTTCGGCATCACCGAGCGCGAAGGTCAGTATGACGTGATCTGCACCGTCAAGGGCGGTGGCCTTTCGGGCCAGGCCGGCGCGGTGAAGCATGGCATCAGCCAGGCGCTCACCAAGTACGAGCCGGCGCTCCGCACCCCGGTCAAGCGCGCAGGCTTCCTGACCCGCGACAGCCGTACGGTCGAGCGTAAGAAGTACGGCCGCGCCAAGGCTCGCCGCAGCTTCCAGTTCTCGAAGCGCTAAGGCGCGGGCGGCTTCGGATTGCCCAAGCAATCCGAAGACTCGCCACGGCGGCCAGCAGCGGCGGCGAAGCCGGCGATGTCTGACGGCGTGGCGTCCAACGCTATCAAAAGGGGCGGTCCGGCAACGGGCCGCCTCTTTTCGTTTGGGGATCGCACGGCTAGCGTCGCGCCATGGCGCTCGACCACCCCGACACGATCCGCATCCTCGCCTTTCTCGACGAGATCGGCATCCCGGTAAGCCGGGGCAGGATCGAGGGCGACAGCTTCCTGCCCGGCATCGAAGTGCGTGACGGCGGGCTGGTGCTCGATCCCGAGCGCGCCTTCCATCCTGGCGACCTGCTCCACGAGGCGGGCCATATCGCCTGCACCGATCCGGCCTTGCGCCCGACGCTCTGCGACGTGGAGAGCGATCCCGGCGAGGAGATGGCGGCGATCGCCTGGTCCTATGCCGCGGCCCGCGCGATCGGCATCGATACGCGCGCGCTGTTCCATGCCGACGGCTATCTCGGCGGCGGCGAGGCGCTGGCCATCGCGTTCGACAGCGGCAAGGGCCCCGGCCCGCCCATGCTCCAATATTACGGCATGGCCGCCGAGCCGCACCAGGCCGAGGCGCTCGGCCTGCCGGTTTATCCGCAAATGGCGAAGTGGCTGCGCTAGGGCCTCCGCATCAGGTCGCGAAGCGCCAACCGGAACACCAGCCCGCCGCCCGCACCGCTCGCTCCCAGGATCAGCAGGGGAATCATAGCGTCCCATGCCGATGCGGGCCCGATCCAGAAGAGCGCCGGCAGCGCTCCGATCACGGCGCCCGCTCCCATCGCATTCCACCAGTGCAACTGGTAGCGGCGTTCGAGCCACAGATAAGCCGGCAAGCCCAACAGCAGCGCATGGCCAAAGGCGAGCGGGAAGCCGAACACTAGGGCATAGAGCAGGACGACCGGCGCCGCCGCCAGCGCCGCAACTGCCTCGCGCGCAAAGAGAAGCCCGAGGATCGTGCCGCCCAGAATCGATGCCGCGATCGCGGCGACGAGCAACGCCCCCATCACCTTGCCGAAGGGCACCGGCTCCCTCATGCCCGCACCAGCCAGCCGGTATAGCGCACCACCGGCCCGAGCAGCGGCATTGCCACGGCCACCTCGAAACGGAAGCGCGCGTCCTCCTGCCATTCGCGCGCATCGATCCGCGGGCCCAGCCAGCGCGGCATCGGCACGCCGAACGCCGTCCAGCCGCGCAGCACCATCTTCAGCCCCCCTCCGTCCGAAGGCAGGTCGAAGGCGAAGCGCAGCGGCCCGAACCGCTCGGCCACGCCCTGCCCCGCCTGACTGAGTTCACTCGAGAAGGTGTGCCCGCCGAAATCCCGCGTCCAGCGCTCCTTGCCGTCCCGCGCCGAGAAGGTAACGCGCAGCGGCCAGCTGCCCGCGAGCGGGAAGCCCATCACGCGTCCCACCAGCCAGGCCAGCCCCTTGCCGCGGCGTACCTCCCCTTCCCCCGATGCCCCGGCATCGCCGATGAAGTCATGCATGCCGCGCACCGCCTCGGGTAGCCGGGCGAAGCGCGATCCCATCGCCCGGGCGTAGAGCGGATCGACCGCGCGTTCGGTCACCTCCGTCCGGATCGCCAGCTCGGCGAACAGCGGAGCGAACTGTTCGAGCGTCAGCAGCCCGCTCGCGTCCCGCGCGCCCGGCGCCACGTGGCCGGCGAGCACTTCCCCGGCCAGCAGATGGGCGGCGAGCGTCGGGATCTCAGGTCCGTCGCCATTCTCGGCGATCAGCGTCCAGCGCCGTTCGACGCCCGAGCCGGTGAGCGTCACCGTCATCGCCGAACGGTCGCTGCGCGCCCAGCCGGTGACGCGCTGGAGCCGGTGCAGCCAGGGCGCGGCGCCGCGCAGCCCGCCGATCCATCCCCAGCGCACCGGCCAGCTCATCGCCCATAGCCCGAGCATGTGCAGCCCCTGCTCGGTTCCCGCCCGGAAGGTCACCGCCGGCTTGCCGGGCAGCGTTTCGGGCATCAGGGCGAGGTCGGGCACATCGGCCAGCGCGACCCAGCGGCGCAGCGGCGCGCTGCCGGGGATGGCGAAGGTCTCGCGTCGCAGTTCCTGCCATCCCGTCGCCTGCGCCCAGCGCTGCCCGCGCCACAGCCGCACCGGCCTGCCGACATAGGAGAGGATCGCCTCCGCCACCGCGAGCCCGGCCACTGCCCGGTTCGAGGCGCTGAGCGCGATCTCGACGCGCTCCACCCGCGCCAGCCCCTGCGCGAGCTGCCGCGCCGCCGCGCCCGACAGCGCCGGCAGGCTCGAGGCGCCGCTGACGATGGGCACCGCCACCGCCGCACCCTTGCTCAGCCCGCCAATGCCGGCCACGAACTCCCGCGCGTCTGCCAGATCGAGATAGGGTATGCGCATCGCGATGCAGGCCTCGGGCACCGTGTAACCGCAGTTCTGGAAAGGCCCGGCGGCATCGATCACCAGATCCGGCCGCTCGCGCGCCAGCACCATACCGATGCCGTTGGTCCGGTCGGCGACTACCGGCTCTGCACCCTCCAGCCCCGCACAGAACGCCGCCGCCTTGTCGAGGCTCCGCCCCGCCACCAGCACCGTATGGCCGGCACCAAGCAGTCGCCGGCTCAGCCGCGCGCCGAACCCGCCATAGCCCCCGATGACCAGGATACGGCTCACAGGATGCGCGCCCTTTGCTCCGGGCTCGGCACCCAACAGGTCTCGCGCTTGCCGAACAGCCGGTAGCGATTGCGCGCCACGCGGCGGTAGAGCGCATCGCGCCAGCCCCGCGGGATCACCCGCAACGCGCGCAGCGCCCGCCACGGCCAGCCCAGCCCCTCGGCAATCGCCAGCACTGCATCGCTGTCGCGCCGCGCCCGATCGCCTTCGATCACCAGCATCGTATCGGGATCGTCCCAGTCCACCCTGAAGCGCTCGCACAGCGCCCGACCCGCCTCGCTCTGCACCGAGGCGAGCCGGAAATGCCCGCGCCGGTCATGCCGCAGCACGAATTGCGCATTGGCGGTGCACAGCAAGCAGACGCCGTCGAACAGGATGATCGGGCGCGTGTCGCTCACCTCGCACCCGCGTCGTGGAGCGCCCGGAAGACCAGCCCGCCGACGATCCCGGACAGCGCCAGCGCCGCCACCGCCACACCCCAGGCCCGCAGCTCCAGCGCCTCGCCGAACACGGACCGCAACGGCCCGAGCACGCCGAGCGCGATAACCGCCGGCAGCGCGGCGATGAGCATCCCGAGCAGCGCCGCCTGCGGCCAGTCGAGCGGGCCCTTTCCCGTCACCAGCCGCGCCAGCGGCGGCCCGGCGAGTGCCAGCTGGGCGAAGGCGATCAGTGCGCCGGGCGCGATTGCGGCGCGCACCATATAGACGGGATCGTCATGCCCCATTGCGTGCGAGATCATCGCCGCGGCGATCAGCGTCGCTACGGCCGTAGCGATGCCCAGCGCCCATTTGTACGGGAGTCCTCTCATTCCGCCGGATCCGCAAACACGCAAAGCTGGTGGACCAGCCCGCCGAGCAGCGGATGGACCAGGTCGAGGCTGAACACGAAGCGCCCGCCGCCGATATCCATATGCCCCACCGTCAGCCTGCCTGGCATCGCCCAGTCCGGCAGCTTCATCCGCAGCCTGCCGAGCTTCAGGAAATAATGATCGCCGACGAACAGCAGCGCTCCACCCGCTTCCTCCAGCCGCAGCGCTATCCCCACGCCAAGCCCCAGATATTCCTCGATTCCCGTCGGCCCGGCGAAGCGCTTGGCGCTGTGGATAACCTGTGGAAAACCCTGTGCACGGCCATATTGGCGCGTCCAGTATTGCCCCTGCCCCTCGGCATCCGCCGTCACGCTGACGCTGGCCGAAACGCCAATGTCCGTGCCCAGCGGCAGCGGCCCGCCGATCAGCCGCGCCACCTGCGCCAGCACGCGCCCCGCAAGGCTCATCCGGCACTCGGCGACTTCGCCCAGATAGGAGACGCAGGCACCGGGCGCGATCTTGCGCAGGAAGCGGCGGCGCGTCGCGGGCGGCAGGAACAGCCAGCGCTCGCCGAGCAGCCGTGCGAACGGGCTGGCCTCGTCGTCGAGGCGCGGCGCCGTCGCCCGGTGCCAATCGGCATAGCGGGCCAGCGAACCCGGCGCATATCCGATTGCCGCACCCATGGGACCGCTCCCTTCCGCTACGCGCTCTTGCCCTTGGGCAGGAAGGCCAGGACCTTCTTGCCCAGCCGGATCAGCATCATCAGCCGCCCCGGCGGCACGCTCATCATCTGCTGGTACCAATCGTCGATCGTCACGACGAAGTCCTGCATCGCCACGATCCGCTCGCGCGCCGTGCCGGAGATCGCCGCGTCGCGCTTCGCCTCCTCGGTGCAGATGCGCAGCGCCGCTACCGCCGGATCGATCTCGCGCTCCTTGCGGCCCTGGGCGATGCGCGTGAGCATCTGCATCAGGTCGACCTCGGCTTCGTAATGATCCCGCCGGTCGCCCATCACCGGCACCCGGCGGATCAGTTTCCAGCCCAACAGTTCCTTCAGGCTGTTCGACGTATTGCTCCGCGCGATGCGCAGCGTGTCGCTGATCTCCTCGGCATTCAGCGGCCGGTCGGAGAGGTAGAGCAGCGCATGGATCTGCGCGACCGAGCGGTTGACGCCCCATTGCCCGCCCATCTCGCCCCAGTGCAGCACGAACTGCTGCACCGCGATCGGCAACTGAACAGCATTGTCCGTAATTTCTGTCATAACAGAAGTATGAGACAAGATTGCACGCGAGTCAATCGCCTTCGCGATCCGTCCCGCACCAGCCTCGCCTCGTCGTCACGCGAGCCGTTGCGATTCCGCAACTATCGGCCTGCCCTGCGGGGTTTGCGCACCGCGCAATCGCGATGAAGATTTCCTTAGGTATTTCTGCAGGTTGTCCCGATTTTCCCGCTAAATTATTCAAAGACGTGCAGGTCGCGGCTTTTCCGCGGCCTCGGGGGACTTCGGGTGTTCGTACAACGCAAACTGGCCGTGCTCAGCGCGGCATTCGGTCTGCTCGCGCTCGCGGGCTGTGATGGCGGCGGCGGGGGCGGATCGTCGTCGGGCGGCAGCGCCGGCGGCGTGGTCACCGCGCCCAGCCCCACGCCCACCCCGGTGGTGTTCACCGATGGCGACGCGGCGCGCCTCGCCAAGCAGGCGAGCTTCGGCCCCACGCCCGATCTCGTCGCCCGCATCAAGTCGCTCGGCGCCATCGCCTGGGTCGACGAGCAGCTCGCGGCATCATCGAGCACCTATGCCGATCTCGCCGCCGAGGTCCGCCGCGACTTCTGCGCCAATGGCGACACGGTCTGCAGCCGCGCCCATTTCAGCCGCACGCCGGTGGCGATGCGCTTTTACGCCAATGCCGTCGCCGGATCGGACCAGCTGCGCCAGCGCACCGCCTTCGCGCTCGGCCAGATGGTCGTCGCCTCCGAGGCCGAGGTGAACTCGACCGCCGGCATCGCCGCGTTCAACCAGATCTTCCTCGCCAACGCCTTCGGCAACTATCGCGACATCCTCCAGCAGGTCACGATGCTCGGCTATATGGGCGACTATCTCGACATGGCCGACAGCAACAAGTCGGGCCCGTCGGAGAATTACGCCCGCGAGCTGCTCCAGCTCTTCTCGATGGGCCCGGACGCGCTCAACATGGACGGCAGCCTGAAGCGCGACGGCGCCGGCGCGGCCATCCCCAACTATACGACCGACGACATCAAGGGCGTCGCCAAGGCGCTGACCGGCTGGACCTATGCGCGGGTCGGGGGCGCCGCGATCACCGATGGCAATGCCCGCGACTATTCCAGGCCGATGATCCAGGTCGCGAACCGCTACGACAGCACCCAGAAGAATTTCCTCGGCACCAGCGTGTCGGCGGGCGCCAGCCAGGATGCCAGCGTCGCCGCTGTGGTCGATGCCGCGTTCAACAACCCCTCCACCGCGCCCTTCGTCGCGCGCCACATGATCGTCCATCTCGTCACCGCCAACCCCAGCCCGGCCTATGTCGCCCGCGTGGCGGCGGTGTTCGCCGACAATGGCGCCGGCACGCGCGGCGACATGAAGGCGGTGGTCCGCGCGATCCTGCTCGACAGCGAGGCGCGGAGCGCGCCGACCGCGACCAGCGGCAAGCTCAAGGAGCCGGTGCTGCTGATGACCGGCCTCGCCCGCGCGATCGGCTTCGCGACCGACGGCTATGTCTTCGTCACGCGCGACAGCGCCCTGGGCCAGCCGGTGTTCCGCGCGCCTTCGGTGTTCAACTTCTATCCGGACGATTTCCCGCTGCCCGGCTCGACCACGCTGAAGAGCCCGGCCTCGAAGCTGCTCAACACCTCCAACGTGCTGCGCTGGCACAATTTCGTCTATGACTGGACCGTCTCGGGCGATGCCACGCGCAGCGAATATGCGCTGGATTCGGGCCTGCCCATGTCCTCGCTCACCCAGCCGCTCTGGGCGCCCTGGGAAGCGATGGGCACCGATCTCGACGCGATGGTGGCGCGCATCGACCTGACCCTCTTCGCCAACACGCTGAGCCAGGCGCAGAAGGACAAGCTCAAGGCCGCCGCCACGCCCATCACCAATGGCGATGCCACCATCCAGGCGCGCCGCCGCGCCCAGATGATGCTCTACGTCGCGGCCTCGAGCCCGATGTTCCTGGTCGATCGCTGAGGAGCCCGGACATGACTTTTTCCCGACGCGATCTCCTGAAGGTCACTGCCGGCGCCGGCGCGCTTGCCGCGATCGGCCAGCTCGGCCGCACCACCGCGATGGCCGCCCCGAACGGCAGCTACCGCGCCATGGTCGGCGTGTTCCTGTTCGGCGGCAATGACAGCTGGAACATGGTCATCCCCACCGATGCCCGGCACGCCGCCTATCTCGCCGCGCGCGGCAGCGTCGGCATCGCCGCCAGCCGGCTCACCGCGCTCACCGGCACCGCCTATGCGCTGCATCCGGCAATGGCCGCGCTCCGCCCGATCTGGGACGAGGGCAGCCTCGGCCTGGTGCTCAATGCCGGCACGCTCTACGCGCCGCTGACCAAGGCGACCTATCAGTCGCGCGCCGATCTGCGCCCGATGAACCTGCTCAGCCATTCGGACGAGCAGGCGCACTGGCAGGGCCTGCGCGCCCGCGACTTCGCCACCGACGGCTTCATGGGCCGCCTCACCGACCGGATGGGCGTCAGCAGCATCCCGTCGATGATCTCGATCGCCGGCTCGAACCTGGCGGTGATCGGCAAGACCAGCTCGGCGCTGGTCCTGCCCTCCACCGGCACGCTGGGCCGCTCGGGCTATTCGACCGGCACCAGCGCGGCGAACACCGCCAAGAACAGCGCGCTCGATGCCTTCTCCTCGGCCACCGGCCTGGGCGCCGTGGCCGAAGCCAGCGCCCGCGACATCAACGCCAGCTATGCCCAGGCGACCACCGCCAACGGCATCATCTCGGCGACCAGCGCGCTCGACGGCTATTTCGTCAACCCGACCACCGGCGCCGCGCTGACCAGCGATGTCGCCCGCCAGCTGATGCGCGTCGCCCGGATGATCGATGCGCGCGGTTCGCTCGGCCATAACCGCCAGAGCTTCTTCGTCAGCCAGGGCGGCTATGACAATCATTCGGGCCAGGTGAACGGCGGCACCAACGATAGCGGCACTCACGCCAATCTGCTCGGCGACCTTGCCATGGCGCTGGCCGGCTTCCACCGCGCGATGCAGTCGATCGGCATGGCGGAGAACGTCACTGCCTTCACGATGAGCGACTTCGGCCGCACCTATCGCGGCAATGCCCAGAACGGCACCGACCATGCCTGGGGCGGCAATCACCTCGTGGTCGGCGGCAACGTCACGCCCGGCGGCATCTTCGGCGCCTATCCGGACCCGGTGCTCGGCGGCGCGACCGACGTGAGCAGCGAGGGCCGCTTCGTCCCCGCCGTCGCGCAGGAGGAATATATCGGCGCCATCGCCCGCTGGCACGGCGTCAGCGATGCCGACATGCCCTATGTCTTCCCCAACTGGTCGACCTGGAGCACGGGCGGGCGCGGGCCATTACAGTTGTTCCGCGCTTAACGACGTATCCGGATTGCGCTATCGTTCCGCCCCGGCAATGGGGCGCGCCTTCGGGAGGGTGAACGATGGCCAATCTCTACCGCATCACGCCGTTCATGCACGTGCCGGACTTCGACAAGGCCCTATGGTTCTTCACCGAGGTGCTCGGCTTCGAACTCTATTTCCGCACCACCAACTATGCCTATGTCCGGCGCGAGCAGGCGGCCTTCCGCATCCTCCAGAACGCCGGCGACGACGGCGCCCCGCCGGGCAATCGCCGCTTCTGCTATTATGTCGATGTCGAGGATGTCGATGCGGTCGCCGCGGAGCTGGCCCCCAAGGCACCGCTGCTCAACGACGGCGACATCTATGGCCCGATCGACCAGATCTACGGCCAGCGCGAGCTGATGGTGGTGGCCCCTGACGGCAATCTGCTGGTGTTCGGCCAGGATATCTCGAAGCGATAGCGACGCCACGAAACCAGCCGTCACCCCCGCGAAAGCGGGGGCCCATCTCGTGCAGAATCGGCAAGCACCGCCGTTGTGATCGCGGATAGCCCGGGAGATGGGCCCCCGCTTCCGCGGGGGTGACGTTCAATTACAGAGCCACACTCCCCTCCCCCATGAACCGCGCCCGGGTGGAGAAGCTCGCCCCCTCCACAATGATCTCGTTGAACGAAGGCGGCTTGGCCCGCACCCGTTCGGACAGCGTGCCCGCGCCGATCAGCCGCACGGTCCGCCCGCTCACCTCGCGCTCGATGTCGAACGGATCATGGACATGGCCGGTCAGCACCGCATGCGCGCCTGCCTGCGCCAGCGCATCCAGCGCCTCGGCGCCGTGCCTTGTGTGCGAGGTCGCCAGCGTGCCGCCTTCCACCAGCGGGTGGTGGCAGGCGACGAACACCAGGCCGCCCGTCGGTACCGCCTCGACCAGCGCCAGCGCCTCCTGCAGGGCGCGCGTACTCACATGCCCCTTCGACCAGTTGAGCCGCCACTGGAAGCGCGCCGTGGTCTTGAGCGGCACCACCGCCACGCCCTTCACGTCGAGCGGCTTCTCGATCATCTGCTCGAGTGCCTGATAGCGTTTGTACGGCGTCACGAACCGAGCCCAGAGGTTGAAGTACGGCAGGTCGTGATTGCCCACCTCCACCGTCACCGGCCGGCCGAGGTCCTTCAGCCATTTCGCCGCCGCCGAGAACTCGCGCGCCCGCGCCTGCATCGTCAGGTCGCCGGTCATGATCACCGCATCGGGCTGCTCCTCCTTCACCCGCGCGCCGAACCAGTCGACCGCGGCGCGGTCCTCGCCCCCGAAATGGACGTCGCTGACGTGGAAGAGACGCGTCATCCCAGCTCCTCGCGTGTCGCGATGAAGGCCTTGCGGCTCATGCCGGCCCGGATCGCCGTGCCGGGCGGCAACGACACCGGCTCCCCGTCGAACAAGGCGAGCACCGGCTTGTTCCCTTTCGGGCTCAGGCTGTCGGTCAGGCTCTCGCTCACCGCATGCGCCGCGACCCAGTCGCCGGTCAGCCATTCCCAGCCCAGCTGCACGATCGAGCCCCAGTCCCGCGCGTCGACCGCCGCTACGTGCAGTTCCTTGCCCTCGGGCCGCACGAACACTGCCTGATATCTGTCCTTGAGCGCCGGCACGCCGTTGATCCGGATGCCGCTGCCTCCAAAGGTCCGGTTCCACGCGACATGCGCGGCCTGGAACAGCTTCTTGATCGCACCCTTGCGTACCGCCTCGCGCGCCCGGAACCACGCCGTCGCCGGCCCCAGGATCAGTCCGACAAAACCACGATGCTCGCCCGCCTCGATGAACGGCAGCGCCACCCGCGTGGTCTCGTCATGCGCCGCCTCGATGATCGCCTTGGGATCGAGCGTGGGGTGCAGCGACCTGGCGAGCAGGTTCATCGTCCCGCCCGGCAGGATCAGGAAGCTGCCCTTCCAGCTGGCCAGCGCGCAGAGCGCCGTGTTGATCGTCCCGTCGCCCGCGAACAGCACGACCGTGTCCACCTTCTTCCGGGTAAGCGACGCCCCCTTGGGAATCTCCTCCGCCGGGAATTCGGTGCGGCCGACCAGGGTCAGCCCGCGTTCCTCGAACACGGCCTCCAGCGCATCGCACTTGGCCTTGGTGGTCGATCCCGATCCGGGGTTGGTTATGAACCAGAGTCTTTCCATCCCGGTCGTAACGCTCGGGATACGAAATGGCTCAACGCGATCGCGAGGCGCCTTTCTCTTTTAACCGTCATCCCCGCGAAGGCGGGGATCCAGAGCCAAGCAGGTTATCGCTCTGCCGCCCTGGATCCCCGCCTTCGCGGGGATGACGAAAAGAAGGGCAAGAGCGCCCACTCAATAGCGGTAGAGCCGCACCCTCTGGATGCCGAACTGGCCCGGCGGCAGGCGGACGTGCCGGCCCTGGTGCGTCTGGTCGCCATTGAGCTTGCGCCCGGCGACCCATTTGCCGTCGACGAAACTACCTTCCTCGACGAAATCGAGGCCCACGCGCGGCTCGAAGGTCACCGTGATCCCGCTGCCCGCCATGAGATAATCCTCGCCGCCCAGCCAGATCAGGATTCCGCCATGCTCGGCCGGTTCCTGCTTGTCCTTGGGCGTCCAGGGATCGACAAAGCCCACGGTAAGCTTGTACCCGCCCAGCGTCGCCACCTGCGGGCTGCTGTCGACCACCCCCTCGAAGCTCACCACCGGCGAGAAACCGTCCCGCGCCTTTGCCGCGAACAGTGCCGGGGTCAGTTGCTCGAGCATCGCATAGAAGTCGCCCAGCCGGTCCTTGTCGGCGATCTGCTCGATCGCGAAGGGGCTGAACCCGATCGCGCCATGCTTGCCGATCGCCCGCATCGCATTGGCCGGCGCACGCGGGTCGCCCGCCTCGTTCGCCTCGGGCACGAACAGCACATTGCCCGGCACGACATAGCCGTCGGTGATGCCGGCGAAGTTCGGGAAGTAGATATCGGGCGAGAGCATGTCGATCGCCGGCCCCGCCTGCTTCCATTCCCGCATCAGATGCGCGAGCGGCCCACCGCTGGGATATTCGCCCGGCAGCTTGCCTGGCCGCCCCTGCGCGCCGTTGACGTACATCGGCAGGCGATATTCGCGCTTCCCCGCCTCGGCGACCGCATTGGCGAAGCGAGCATAGTGATGCGCGGTGAACGCTTCCTCGCTGCCCTTCCATTGGGCAAAGGCGGCGTCCGCCAGGGCTCCATGCTCGCGCGCCGTCGGCAGGAAGCCCATCTCGTTCTCGACCTGCACCATCAGCACGGTGTGGCGCTCGCCATCGATCGCCTTGAGATGCTGCATCACCGCCGCGAACGCCCGCGCGTCGGCGTCGAGCGTCGCCTTGCCGAATACCGAGAGGATGTCCTGCGGCTGCCCGTCCTTGCCGGTCGAGCGCAGGAAGCGCTTGCCGTCGCGCTTCACCCAGGCCGGCGCATAGGTCGACATGCTGTTCTTCCACACCCCGAACCACAGCAGCACCAGCCGCATGTCGTTGGCCCGCGCATCCTCGACCAGCCAGTCGAGGCTGGAAAAGTCGAACTTCCCTTCCTCCGGCTCGATCGCCTCCCAGGTCACCGGCGCCAGCACCGTGTTGAGGTCGAGCGCCTTGAGCCGCTGCCAGTGCGGCCTGAGCCACGCCCGGTCGGTCGCCGAGCTGTTCCCCAGCTCGCCCCCGCGGATCAGGAACGGCTTGCCGTCGACGATCAGCCGCCCGCCCTCCAGATGCGGCGTCTGCGCCAGCGCGGGGGTGGCGAGGAACAGGGCGAGCGTGGAGAGCCAGCGAAGCATGGCGGGCACAATAGTCCGAGTTATTCGCTTATGGGAAGACCGGCTTGCGCCAATCGTCTTCGTACGCCAACCGGCGCGGTCGAAGATTGGAGCCCCTATGTCCCGAGCCGAATTCCAGCGCATCGCGCCACCCCAGCTGACGGCCGAAGTGCGGATGTACGAAACCGCCGAGGGTGGGCTCGAAAGCGCCGCGCAGCCAGGCTGGACGTGCCCGGTCATGACCGAGACGACCAAGCCACTGGTCGGCTGGGATGCACTGCCCCTGCTCCGCGACGCGCCCCTCCACCCCGGGGAAACCCGCGAGTTGGGCTTCGTCTTCCTCTCGGGCGACGCCGCGGTCCGCGCACTCCGCGAGGCGGGCAGCTTCTATCTGTGGGAAGGCCGCTTCATCGGCGAAGGCCGGGTGATCGACTGAAGCTGGAAGTTGGAGCGGGTAGCGGGAATCGAACCCGCGCTAGAAGCTTGGGAAGCTCCTGTGATACCATTTCACCATACCCGCAAGTAACTGACTTTTCAGCAGTTTCCTGCGTCACTGCCTGCTTGTTTTGCAAACCGTTTTGCAGCGATGCGAGCGCCAAGTGCCACGATGACCGCCTTGTCGTCAACATAGACCTTGTGGATTTGGCCGATACGGACACGCATCACGCCATCTCCGCGATCGCGACATCGGCGCCTGCCCATTCCTCGGCCGCGACCTGGTCGATCGGCCGGGCGATGCCGCGGGTCAGGCCGGCGGGCACCGTCACCCGGAAGCCGCGCTCGATCAGCCCCTCGACCGCCCAGCGAACGCAATAATCGGCGGCGACGCCGACCACGATCACTTCGTCGATCTCGCCACGAAACAGCCCCGAGAAGAATGCCTCGCGCTCGACCGAGCCCTCCCCGCGGATCGATTCGATCCTCAGCCCCGGCTCGGCCCACATGTCGAACACGCCCTTTTCCAGCCGCCAGGTCGCGATCGCCGGATCGACCGCGCCCGGATCCACCACCAGCTCCCAGCCCGGCCCGCCCTTCTCGCAATGCGGCGGGAACTGCTTCGCCTCCTCGGACACCGCATAGACCAAAGGCACATGCGTATCGAAGGTGAACAGCACCCCGGCCACCGCATCGGGCCGCAGTCCGGCCAGCCAGCCCCGCATCGGCGCGACGATCCGTTCGGCATCCGCCACCGGCAACGCGCCATCGGCCGCCACGAAATCCCGCTGCATGTCCACCACGATCACGAAGCTCGACATTGCCTGTCTCCCATTCTCGCCACTTTACTTATGCGCAAAACGCGAATAAGTAAAGTGCATAACGCATATAAGGGTGATGCGCATGGACGAAGCCGCCTTCCTGGAAAGCTATGATCCTGCAGCATTCGAGCGCCCCTCGGTAGCGGTCGACCTGATCCTGATGAGCGTGGTCGACGGCGCCCCCGCGGTGCTGCTAACCCGCCGCGACCAGCATCCCTTCCAGGGCGCCTGGGCATTGCCCGGCGGATTCGTCGGCATCGGCGAAAGCCTCGACGATGCCGCCCACCGCCTGCTCGCCGAAAAGGCGCACATGGCCGATGCCTATGTCGAGCAGCTCTACACTTTCGGCGCAGTCGACCGCGATCCGCGCATGCGGATCATCAGCGTCGCCTATTTCGCGCTGATCCCCGCCTGCGCCTTCGCCGCCGCATTGAAGGCAGCCCCGGAGCTGGCGCTCGCCCGCCTCACCGTGCCCTGGCAGGGCGAGACCGGCGGCCCGGTCGAGGCCCGGCTTGCCGAGGGCGAACCGCTCGCCCTCGCCTTCGATCATGGCGACATGCTCGGCGTCGCGATGCTGCGGCTGCGCGGCAAGCTCGATTATTCGGGCATCGCCTTCGCCCTGCTCCCCGAGCGTTTCACCCTGCGCGCGCTGCAGGACGTGTACGAGGCGATCCTCGACACCCGCCTCAACAAGCCTGCCTTCCGCCGCCGCATGCTCGATCGCGGCTGGCTGGCGCCGACCGGCGAACGCGAAACCGGCGCCTCGTTCCGCCCCGCCGAACTCTATCGCTACCAGCCCCCTCGCTGAGCCGCCCCACCCCGTCTATCGTCACCGGCCACACCCGGAGGAAGCCTTGCCCGTCACCGACATCGCCACCCGCGTCTATAATCATGGCTGGCGCCTCGATCCGATCGTCCGCAGCCTGCTCGACACCGATTTCTACAAGCTGCTGATGCTGCAGATGATCCGCCATCTCCACCCGGAGGTGCAGGCGACCTTCTCGCTGATCAATCGCACCAAGTCGGTCCGCCTCGCCGAGGTGATCGACGAGGCCGAACTGCGCGCCCAGCTCGACCATGCCCGCACCTTGCGCTTCTCGAAGAAGGAGCTGATCTGGCTCGCCGGCAACAGCTTCTACGGCAAGCAGCGCATGTTCGCGCCCGACTTCATCGCCTGGCTCGCCGAGTTCCAGCTGCCCGAATACGACCTGCACAAGGTCGACGGCCAGTTCGAGCTGCACTTCGCCGGCCCCTGGACCCACACGATGATGTGGGAGATTCCCGCCCTCGCCATCGTCAACGAGCTGCGCTCGCGCGCGGCGCTGAAGGGCAAGGGCCGGTTCGAGCTCGACGTCCTCTATGCCCGCGCCAAGGCCAAGATGTGGGACAAGGTCGAGCGCCTCCGCCAGCTCCCCGACCTGGTGATCTCGGACTTCGGCACGCGCCGCCGCCACGGTTTCCTCTGGCAGCGCTGGTGCGTCGAGGCGCTCAAGGAAGGGCTGGGCAGCCGCTTCATCGGCAGCTCGAACGTGCTGCTCGCGATGGACAATGACCTCGAGGCGATCGGCACCAATGCGCACGAGCTGCCCATGGTCCTCGCCGCGCTGTCGGACACCAACGCTGAGGTCGCCACCGCCCCCTATCGCGTGCTGGAGGAGTGGCAGGCGCACTATGACGGCAATCTGCGGATCGCCCTGCCCGACGCCTTCGGCACCACTGCGTTCCTGCAGGGCGCACCCGACTGGGTCGCCGACTGGACCGGCTTGCGCCCCGATTCGATGCCGCCGATCGAGGGCGGCGAGCAGATCATCGCCTGGTGGCAGTCGCGCGGCCGCGATCCGCGCAGCAAGCTGCTGATCTTCTCCGACGGCATGGACGTCGACAGCATCGAGGCGACCTATCGCCACTTCCACGGCCGCGTCCGGATGAGCTTCGGCTGGGGCACCAACCTCACCAACGACTTCCGCGGCTGCGACCCCGCCGGCGGTCACGGCCTCGAGCCGATCTCGCTCGTCGCCAAGGTGACCAGCGCCAATGGCCGCCCGGCGGTCAAGCTCTCGGACAATCCCGCCAAGGCGACGGGCACCCCTGCCGAGATCGCCCGCTACCTGCGCATCTTCGGCGAGGAAGGCCGGGTGGCGCAGACTGTGGCGGTATAGCCTCCCCACGCGGATGACCGGAAGGCGATTGACCTCCCGCCGCCGCCCGCTAGCCTGCCCGCACAGCAAGGAGACGGGAATGAAGCGGGTTCTGGCAGGTGCGGCACTGGCCGCGATGGCGTTCACCGGCAGCGCGCACGCACAGCAGAACCCCCAGGCGGAGGCCCAGGCGCTCGAGCTGCTCAAGCGCGGCCTCGCCTTCCGCACCGTCGCCGGCCCGGGCAACCAGACCCCCGACTATGCCGCATACCTGAAGGAACAGCTCGTCGCCGGCGGCTTCGATCCCGCCGATATCCGCATCGAGAAGCTCGGCGACACCGCCTGGATGGCCGCGCGCTACCGGGGCACCGACCAAGCGGCCAAGCCGGTCTACATCTCCGGCCATATGGACGTGGTCGAGGCCAAGCCGGAGGACTGGACCCGCGATCCGTTCACGCCGGTGGTCGAGAACGGCTATATCTTCGGCCGCGGCGCGACCGACATGAAGTACGACCTCTCGACGATGGTCGCCACGCTGATCCAGCTCAAGCGCGAAGGCTACAAGCCGAAGCGCGACATCATACTCCTCGCCTCGGGCGACGAGGAGACCAGCATGAAGACCACCGCAGCGCTGGCCGAGCTCTATCATGACGGCGAGCTGCTGCTGAACATCGACGGCGGCGGCGGCGCGCTCGACGAGAATGGCAAGCCCGAGATCTTCGGCCTGCAGGGCGCCGAGAAGACCTATGCCGATTACGAGCTGACCTTCACCAATCCGGGCGGCCATTCGAGCGCGCCGGGCAAGAGCAACGCGATCTATTCGCTCGCCCATGCCCTGGCGAAGATCGAGGCGTACCAGTTCCCCGGCGAGATCAACGAGATCACCCGCGCCGGCTTCGTCGAGGGCGCCAAGACCGCCGACGCGGAGATGGCCGCGGCGATGCGCGCCTTCCTCGCCAACCAGCAGGACCCCAAGGCGCTCGCCACGCTGCGCTCCGAGCCCGGGCTGATCGGCCAGACCGGCACCACCTGCGTCGCGACCATGGCCAATGCCGGCCACGCCACCAACGCCCTGCCCCAGCGCGCCACCGCCAACATCAATTGCCGCATCTTCCCGGGCACCTCGGTAGCCGCGGTCGAGGCGACGCTGACCAAGGTGGTCGGCGATCCCGAGCTCAAGATCCGCACGCTCGAAAGCGGCAGCATCGCCAGCCCCGCCTCGCCGCTGCGCCCGGATCTGATGAAGCTGGTGTCGGACGGCATCCATGCCCGCTTCCCCGCCGTGCCGATCGTCCCGGCGATGTCGGCCGGCGCCAGCGATTCCATGTGGTTCCGCGCCAAGGGCGTGCCCAGCTACGGCGTCAGCCCGATCTTCATGAAGGGCTCGGACAGCTTCGCCCACGGCCTCAACGAGCGCACCCCGCTGAGCGAGATCGCCCCGTCGATCACTTACTACAAGGCGCTGCTCAAGGGCCTGACGAAGTAACGCCCAATCCGGCACCCGGTCCCGCCCGTCACCCGCCCCAACAGTCATCCGCGCCAACCCGTCATCCCGGCGAAAGCCGGGATCTCAGGCGACGGCGCGTGCGGTACGTCAGGGACAATTCGCCCCATGGCGATCACGCCGAGGGCCGACTAGTCCGCCGCCATGTCCACGCATGGCTTCCCGTTCGCGCTGATGATCTTCGCGCTCACCAGCTGCTCCGGCGACCAGCACGACGAACGCCTGCGCAAGGCCGGCCCCAGGCCCACACTGACGGCCCTGCTCAAGGTAGCCGATGCGAAAATCGGCGAGCGCAAGTTCGCCCAGTGCACCGCCTGCCACCGGATCGGCCTCGGCGCGCCCGATCTCGGCGGCCCCAATCTCTACGGCGTCTATGGCCAGCCCATGGGGCAGAACAGCGCGCGGTTCAGCTACACCGCGGCGCTGCGGAACGCCGGCGGCAAATGGGACGCCCCCACGCTCGACGCCTGGATCGCCAACCCCAAAGCCCTGGTCCCCGGCACCAACATGCAGTTCGCCGGCATCGCCGATCCGCTCGATCGCGCCGACATCATCGCCTATCTGCAGAGCCGGTCCGCGCCGTGACGGCAGCGGCGCGAAAGCACGCCGCCGACACCAGCCACAAAGCCGCGAAGACGCCGCCGAACAGCAGCGCCTTGGACGACTCGCCCGGCACGCGCGCAACCACCGGCGCGGTCGCAATCGCAAGGGCCAGCAATGCCTGCATGACCGCCACGCCCAGCATCGTCCGCGCCATCCCCGCCGGCCGGAACCAGGCGGCGAACGCGCCGGTCATCGCCGCCAGGATCAGCAGGAAGAAGCTCATCCCGTTCCCGTCGTCGCGCACGATCGTGGTCCACACGGTCAGGAACGACGTCACCACCGCGACGGCAACCCCGGCACGATAGCCCCAACCGCCATTCCCTTGGCTCGATCCAGTCATTCGCCTTCCTCCAATCCCACGATATCTACCACCGTCCCATGCCGGGCCCGTGCAGGAGATGAGGAGAAACCAAGGAATCGGGCACTCGCGTATTATCTTGCCAACACACCCTGGCTGATGCACATTCCCCGCCAGCGGCGCCCGCCTGGCGCCCGGGGGAAAGGATCACGGTGTCCACAAGCGAACCCAGCGGCACGCCCGCGCTAGAGTTGCGCGCGCTCGGCAAGACCTATGGCCGCGGCGCCAGGGGCAAGCGCGCCGTCGATGACGTGTCGCTCAGCGTCCGCCACGGCGAAGTCTATGGCTTTCTCGGCCCCAATGGCGCGGGCAAGAGCACCACGATCCGCATGGCGCTTGGCCTGATCCGCCCGACCGATGGCGAGGCCCTGTTGTTCGGCCGGCCGGTCTCCGACAAGCAGGCGCTGCGCCGCGTCGGCTCGCTGGTCGATGGCGGCACCTTCTATCCCTTCCTCTCCGGCCGCGACAATCTGCGGGTGCTCGCCCGCACCCAGGGCCATGACGGCGCGCGGATCGAGGCGGTGCTCGAGCGTGTCGATCTGGCGAACGACGCAAAGCGCAAGGTGAAGGGCTATTCGACCGGCATGAAGCAGCGGCTCGGCGTCGCCGCCGCGCTGCTCGACGATCCCGACCTCGTCATCCTCGACGAGCCGGCCAACGGCCTCGACGCCGCCGGCATCCAGGACATGCGCAACCTGCTCCGCGGCCTGGCGGCCGACGGCAAGGCAGTGTTCCTCTCCAGCCACCTCCTCCACGAAGTCCAGCAGATCTGCGACCGGGTGGCGATCGTCCACAAGGGCAAGCTCCTTCGCGAGTCCTCGATCCGCGACCTGCTCGATCACGGCCAGGCGCTGCGCGTCGAGGCCGAGCCGCTCGATACCGCCGAGACGGCGCTCCAGGGCAAATGGCCGGTTGAGCGCGCGCCGGACGGGCTCAGGGTGCAGGCGCCCCGCGCCGACGCACCCGCCATCGTCCGCCAGCTGGTCGAGGCCGGCGCCGACGTCTTCCGCGTCGGCCCCGACGATCAGAGCCTCGAGGAAATCTTCCTGACCATGACGAGGGACACCGATGCTTGACGCCGTCCGCGCCGAGGCGCTGAAGCTCCGCCGTCACCGCGCCACCTGGCTGATGGTCTGGATCTATCCGATCGCCATCGCCCTGATCATGATCGGCGTGCTGCTCTACGGCGCATTCTCCGCGCACGATTCCGGGCCGCCCCAGTCCGCCGCCGAGTGGATCCAGGACAGCGCGATGCTCTGGAAGATCCCGACCTCGGGCCCCGGCCGCTTCCTCATCGCCGGCTTCGCCGCGGTGGTGTTCGCCGGCGAATATGGCTGGAACACCTGGAAGCTGATCATCCCGGCGCGCACCCGCTGGCAGCTGATCGCCGCAAAATGGGCCGTGGCGCTCGGCTTCCTGGTCATCGCCCTGGTCGCCGCCGACCTGATCATGCTGCTCGGCGGCTGGCTGGGCTCGCTCCAGGACGGCCAGTTGCCCGCCGGCGTGACGCTCGCCGCCGTCGCCGAGGCGCATTGGAAGGCCGGCGTGCACGCCCTGCTGCCGATTATCTACACCATCGCCTTTGCCGGGCTGTTCGCGATCCTGACCCAGTCGATCCTCGCGACGATGATCCTGTCGATCGCGATCGTCGTGATCGAGGGGATGCTGCCGCTGATCGCGATCTTCTTCCACGGCTATGCGCCGGCGCTGACGACCTGGCTGGTCAAGGTGCTGCCCTTCTACCACATGGCCAATCTCGGCGCCTGGGCGAAGGGCGGCGTGGTGATCCCGTTCGGGCCGAACGAGATCCTGTCGATGTCCTGGACGACCTCCTTCTGGGCGCTGACCGCCTGGATCGTCGCGGCAGGCGCGGCAACGCAGCTCCGCTTCCTGCGCCAGGACCTGAACTAGGCCGAATCGACATTCGAATTCGGGGCCATGCCCAAAGCAAAAACCTCGTCACCCCGGCCTTGTGCCGGGGTCCACAGTGCCGCACGTGCTGAACTGGAGCCCCAAAATCCTGCCCTCGCCGCCCGGTGGCCCCCGGCACAAGCCTGTCCTGAGCTACGCCGAAGGGGCCGTGGTGACGGTAGAATAAGGGCGATGCCAGCCTTTCAATCCTGAATGTAGATACGCCCTAACCCCTCTCAGGGTAACGCATCGCCACGTCGCAGCGCTCGTAGCGGGCGCCGTAGCGGGCCATGATCCCGGCATCGTGCCGGAAGCCGAGCTTCTCGTAGAGGTGGATGGCCGCCGCGCATTTGGCGTTGGTGAGCAGATAGAGCGGATCGCCGCCCATCGCCCGCGCCCGCGCGATCAGCGCGGCCAGCAGGAACTCGCCTGCCTTCAGCCCGCGGGCGCTGGCGCGCACGCCCATCTTGGTCAACTCCAGCCCGCCATCCTTCGAGCGCTGCAGCGCGCCCGCGCCGACGATGCCTAGCCCGCGCGCCTCGACGAACAATATGGCGCCGCCGCCATCGAGGATCCGTCCGCGCGGATCGTCCAGCACCTCGCGGTCGGTCTCTTCCATGCGGAACATCGCATCGATCCACTCGGCGTTGATGTCGCGGAAATGATGCGCCAGCGCGTCGCTAAACTCCCGGATCGCAAGCACTTCGCTGGTTGAGCGAGCAGCCAGCACATCGATCGGAGTCGCCGCCAGCGCGGTCTCCAGCCGCGCGATCTGTGTCATGAAAGCGTCCGCGTCCTCCCCGAGCAGCATGCGGACCGCATCCTCGACCTTCGGCCAGACATGCACGCGCGCCCGCGCCAGCACCGCTTCGCCGGCCGGGGTCAGCGAGATGGTCCGCTGGCGCTGGTCCTCGCCCTGCTCCGACAGGACCATGCCAAGCTCGACGAGCTGGCCGATCGCGCGGGTGACGCCGGGCTGGCTGATCCCGATCGCCTGGACGAGCTGGCCGATCGTCCGCGCCTCGCCGTCGAGCGCGGCGAGGAAGGCCATGTGCGCGGGCTGCACCGGCAGCTCGGCATCGGCGGTGACGCGCGCCGCACCCGCCTGCATCCGCTCGCCGAGGCGCTTCAGCCGGCTGCCGAGAAAGCCGATCCCCTGCTCGCGAATCACGTCCATTCCGAAACTCCATACAGCGTTATATATCTTGTTATATAACACCACGCGCGAGTCAACCCTCGGCCCGATCCCAGCGAACATCCGCGTGCAAACTGTCCGCCGGCGGGCCGCTCAGATCCCGCCTTCGAACGCCTCCAGCCCCTTGGCAGCCAGCCCCGCGATCAGCGCGTCGCCGCAGGCGTCGAGCAGCCCCTGCTCGGTCGCCCGGATCACGAAGTTCGCGCCGGTCTTGCCATCGCGGAAAAAGGGATAGGAGCCGATCGCGACGCCTTCGAAGGCGCGCTCGGTGGCGCCCAGCATGTCGGCGATCTCGCTCTCCGCCGCCCAGGCGCCGATCGTGCGCGACAGCACCGGGCGGCCGCCCTCCAGCGTGCCGGTCAGCGCATCGAGCATGCCCGCGGTGATGTGCGGCACGCCGGCGAGGATGAACAAATTGCCCACCCGGATCCCCGGCGCGCCGGACATGCGGTTGGGGATCAGCTCGGCCCCCTCGGGTACCCGCGCCATGCGCAGCCGGGCATCGGTGATGCCCCCGCGCGTCTCGTAATAGCGCTCCAGCACCGCCCGCGCCTCGGGGTGGATCACCACGCCGACGCCCAGGGCCACCGCGATCGCATCGACGGTGATGTCGTCATGCGTCGGCCCGATCCCGCCGGTGGTGAAGCAGTAATCATAGCCGCTGCGCAGCGCATTGACCGCCTCGACGATCCGCGCCTCGACATCGGGGACCACCCGCACCTCGGCCAGGCGGATGCCCTGCACGTTCAGCCAGGTCGCGATCTGGGCGATGTTCTTGTCCTGGGTGCGGCCCGAGAGAATCTCGTCGCCGATCACCACCAGCCCAGCCGTCCAGATGCGTTCGCCCATGCCCCCGGCATAGCCACAAGCCGGGCCCGCGACTAGGGTCCGAACCGGTGTTTCTGCCTCTCGAAAAAGCCGGCCGACCGGCCTATATCGCGCCGATGACCGAATATGTGACCGTAACCGCCGACATGCCGCAGGCCCGCGATGGCGCGATCAAGCTCCATGGCCCGGCAGGCTTCGAGGGCATGCGCCGCGCCGGCCGCCTCGGCGCCGAGATTCTCGACGCGCTCGTCCCCCATGTCGTGCCGGGCGTCACCACCGCCGAGCTGGACGACATCGTCCGCGAGATGACCATCGCCGCCGGCGGCGTGCCCGCCACGCTCGGCTATCGCGGCTACACGCACAGCTGCTGCATCTCGATCAACCATGTCGTCTGCCACGGCATCCCCAGCGACAAGACGCTGAAGGACGGCGACATCGTCAATATCGACGTGACGCCGATGCTCGACGGCTGGCACGGCGACACCAGCCGCATGTTCCTGGTCGGCGATGTCGGGATCAAGGCGCGCCGCCTGGTCGATGTGACCTATGAATGCCTGATGCTCGGTCTCGAGCAGGCCAGGCCAGGCAACCATCTCGGCGACGTCGCCAATGCGATCCAGCGCCATGCCGAGAAGCATCGCTACGGCGTGGTCCGCGATTTCTGCGGGCACGGCCTCGGCCAGATCTTCCACGACGCACCCGAGGTCGTCCATGTCGGCCGCCCGGGCACCGGCCCCGAGCTGCGCCCGGGCATGTTCTTCACCGTCGAGCCGATGATCAACATCGGCCGCGCCGATGTGAAGCTGCTCGACGACGGCTGGACGGCGGTGACCCGCGACCGTTCGCTCTCGGCCCAGTTCGAGCATTCGATCGGCATCACCGAAGACGGCTGCGAGATCTTCACCAAGAGCCCCAAGGGCCTCGACAACCCGCCCTATTGAGGCGGAAGGGAGGGGCGGCCCGCACCGCCCCTCCCCTTGCATCTTTTACGACTGGTACGGCCGGCCCGACTGGATGAGCCGCTGGCGGTTGGTGTTGCCGGGCACCGCGATGTGCGTCGCCGGGTCATACTCCCTGCCCACCGCCGGGCTGCCCTGCGGCACCCAGATCTCGACCACGGTGTTGGTATAGCCCTGGGGCAGATAGCGGACATAATAGCCGTCCGGGTGCAGGCTCCAGCGGCCCTCCGGCACGTCGCTGCTGCCCGGGCCGACGCCCGCCATGCCGGCGAGCACGGCGACGCGCTCGAGATCGGCATAGCTGCTGCCCGGCGAGGCCAGCATCCGCCGCAGGTCGGCCTCGGCCCGCAGTGCCTGGCGCACGCCGCTCGGCAGGTTGTCGGCGATCGGGCCCTGGCTCAGCAGGTCGAGCGCGTTGCGGTTGAGCGAAGCCAGCTGGCGCGGGGTGAGCAGGCGGGCGGCGACCGCCTTGTGCTCGTTCGACAGGTCCTCGAACTTGGCCCGGGCGATGATCGCCCAGAGCAGCGTCTGGATGTCGTGCTGGTGGATTTCGGGATGGTTCACCGAATTGCGGACGACCGACATCACCACGTCCTCGGCCGGCCCCTTGGGCGGCGCGTAGAGATAGCCGTCGCCACCACCCGGACCGTGGGTGCCGGCCTTCAGGCAATAGCTCTGGTCGTGGAAGCTGTAATAGCCCGGCTGGAGCACGAACCCGCCATTAGGCGTGCGCTGCAACTGCATCAGCCCGCGCTTCGGCTCGCGCGGCACAAAGCCGTCCTTGCCTTCCTCACCCCATTTGGCGTCGGGCAGGCTGGTGGTGATCGGCTCCTTCTGCAGGCTGGGCATGCCGATGCCCGCCTTCTTCACCAGCTTGCCGATGCTGCCGAACTGCGCCTGTGCCGGCGCCGCCGAGAATAGAAGCCCGGCCGCCAGGACGGCGCCGAACATCGCGCGGAGGTTCATGATCGTTTTTCCTGCCCTGTTTAAAGGAAACGGCCGCCTCCCCTGCAGCCACGGGCTGGATATCGTCTTTGTTCGTCGCAGGCCAGTCGGACTTCGTCGCTGAATAGTTGCGAAACCCTCTTTACCGGCAGGCGCGGCGCGCCTTCAGTGCGAGAGATCTTTGTCCGGCAGATGCGACCAGCATTCGAGCTGCGCTTCCGCTCCGGCCGCGTCCAGATCACCCGCCTCGCTGTGGATCCAGCAGGTCTTGCGCGCCTCCGGATCGAGCGCGAGCAGCCCCTGCGCCATGATGACGAGCGGCCCGGTGGCGACGATCACATCGCCATTCGGCACGTCATTCCCCCGCCGATGCAGCTCGGCGGGCAGGTCCATCGGCATTGCTTGCATTGGGTCACACCCCGGTACGCTCGAACGGCGTACAACGCGGCAGCTCGCGATCCGGTTCCCAAACAGACCGACTGGTCATCCCGTTTCGCAACCGCAACGGGCCGCTGCCCCCAAATCCGGCACCGCGCAGCCCGCTGCCCATTTGATAGGCACTTGTTAAACCGCCGCCCGGCGTGCAACCGAGAGCGGAAGCCGAGTCCCCGCACTGGCACGAAGTTTGCCAGACGCGCGGATAGGCAAGCCTCATGTGCCTCGGGGGAAACCGTGAAAAAGATCGAAGCGATCATCAAGCCGTTCAAGCTCGACGAAGTGAAGGAAGCGCTGCACGAAGTGGGCGTCTCCGGCATCACCGTCACCGAAGCCAAGGGTTTCGGCCGCCAGAAGGGCCATACCGAGCTCTATCGCGGAGCCGAATATGTCGTGGACTTCCTCCCCAAGGTGAAGCTCGAGGTGGTGGTGGAGGATTCGCTTGCCGACCGCGTGGTCGAAGCGGTCGCCGCCGCGGCGCAGACCGGCCGCATCGGCGACGGCAAGATCTTCGTGATCCCCGTCGAGACCGCGCTCCGCATCCGCACCGGCGAGCGCAACGAGAACGCCATTTGACGCGACGCAACATCACGACGATGTAGCGCCGCGAAGGGCAACATTATTTCCCGATTCGTCGGGTCAATGAAAGAGAGCGAAAGGGCTTAACAATGGCGAATTCGGCCAGCGACGTTCTGAAGATGGTCAAGGAAAACGAGATCGAGTGGATCGATCTGCGTTTCACCGATCCCAAGGGCAAGTGGCAGCACCTCACCATGGTCGCCGGCGTGATCGGCGAGGACGAGCTGACCGACGGCCTGATGTTCGACGGTTCGTCGATCGAGGGCTGGAAGGCGATCAACGAGTCCGACATGATCCTGAAGCCGGATCTGGACGCGGTGTGGATCGATCCGTTCTCGGCCACCCCGATGCTGATCCTGGTCTGCGACATCGTCGAGCCCTCGACGGGCGAACTCTATGCCCGCGACCCGCGCTCGACCGCCAAGCGCTCGGAGGCCTATCTCCAGTCGCTCGGCATCGGCGACACCGTCTATGTCGGCCCCGAGGCCGAGTTCTTCATGTTCGACGACGTCCGCTTCGAGAACAGCTACTCGACCTCGTACTACGCGATCGACGACATCGAGCTGCCGGGCAATTCGGGCAAGGAATATGAGGCCGGCAATCTCGGCCACCGCCCGCGCGCCAAGGGCGGCTATTTCCCCGTCGCCCCGGTCGACTCGGCCGTCGACATCCGCGGCGAGATGGTCGCCACGATGATCGAGATGGGCCTGCCCTGCGACAAGCACCACCACGAAGTCGCCGCCGCGCAGCACGAGCTCGGCCTGACCTATGGCACGCTGGTCCAGACCGCCGACCGCATGCAGATCTACAAGTATGTCGTGCACCAGGTCGCCAACGCCTATGGCAAGACCGCGACCTTCATGCCGAAGCCGATCAAGGAAGATAACGGCTCGGGCATGCACACCCACATCTCGATCTGGGAAAAGGGCGCCAACACCTTCGCGGGCAATGGCTATGCCGGTCTGTCGGACGCGTGCCTCTACTTCATCGGCGGCGTGATCAAGCACGCCAAGGCACTCAACGCCTTCACCAACCCGTCGACCAACAGCTACAAGCGCCTGGTCCCGGGCTATGAAGCGCCGGTGCTGCTCGCCTATTCTTCGCGCAACCGCTCGGCTTCGTGCCGCATCCCGTACGGTGCGGGCACCAAGGCGAAGCGCGTCGAGTTCCGCTTCCCGGACGCGCTGGCCAATCCGTATCTCTGCTACGCGGCGCTGCTGATGGCCGGCCTCGACGGCATCCAGAACAAGATCCACCCGGGCGACCCGATGGACAAGAACCTGTACGACCTGCCGCCGGCAGAGCTCGAGCAGGTCCCGACCGTCTGCGGTTCGCTCCGCGAGGCGCTGGACAGCCTGGAAGCCGATCAGGACTTCCTCCTGAAGGGCGACGTGTTCTCGAAGGACCAGATCGCGGCGTATATCGACATCAAGCGCGGCGAAGTCGCCCGCTGGGAGATGACTCCGTCGCCGGTCGAATACGACATGTACTACAGCGCCTGAGCGCACCGCCTTCGGGCAAGGGAAAGGGGGCGTCTGGAGCGATCCGGGCGCCCCTTTCGCATCCGGGGATTGCAATTTCCGCAATCGCGAATCCGCACGACGCCGCTTGGTTCGCCTCCGCAACGAGCGTAGATATCCGGCTCGCGGCGCCCGCCGCACCTCGCCGCGTGCAAGCGGCATCGAAGGCATTCGAAATGCTCCCGACATTGCTGGCAATTCTCGCCCCAATCGGGGTGATTCTGCTCGCGTTCGCGCTCAATTCGTTCGGCATCAACCAGGAATATGAGCGCGGCGTGGTCTTCCGCCTCGGCCGGCTCCACCAGACCAAGGGCCCGGGCTGGTTCTGGCGCATCCCGCTCGCCGACCGCATCGTGAAGGTCGACCTGCGCACCGTGACCTGGGCGCTCGACACCCAGGAGACGGTCACCCGCGACGGCGTCGCGGTGCGCGTCAATGCGGTGCTCTGGTTCCGCGCTGCCCAGGCCGAGCGCGTTGTCACCACCGTCGCCGACTGGCGCAGCGCGGTGATCCAGGCCGCTGAGACCGCGATGCGCGACGCGATCGGCCAGAGCGACCTCGACCGGATGCTCAAGGACCGCACCGCGATCAACCAGCGCCTGCTCGAGCTGCTCGCCCAGACCTGCGAGCGCTGGGGCGTCGCGATCGACGCGGTCGAGATTAAGGACCTCGACATCCCGTCCCAGATGCAGCGCGCCATCGCCAAGGAGGCCGAGGCGATCCGCGAGAAGCGCGCCCGCATCATCAAGGCCGAGGGCGAGCAGGAAGCCGCGCGCACCCTTGCCGACGCGGCCAGCGTCATCGCCGCCAGCCCGGGCGCGCTCGAGCTGCGCCGCCTGCAGACGCTCACGGAGATCGGCGTCGAGCATAATTCGACGATCGTCGCGATGTTTCCCACCGAACTGCTCGAGGCGGCGCGCAAGCTCGGCGCCGCCTGATCGCCCGGCATGCAAAAGGGGCGCCCGGGTCCCCCCCGAGCGCCCCTCCCCCCAATCGCCGCGCCTCAGAAATCGTAGCGCAGCGAACCCGATATCGTCCGTCCGTTGATCGCCCGGCCCGAGCCGATGCCATTGGCCGGCACGGTGCTCTGCGAGATCTCGAAGAAGCCGATCTTGTCGAACAGGTTGTTCGCGTTGAGCATCAGCTGCACCCGCGGCAGCGGGCGGACCTGCAGGAAGGCGTTCACCACGGTGAAGCCCGGCATGCGCAGCAGGTTGCTGTCCTGCGCATAGCTGCCGGTGAGGCCGACCACGTTCGCGCCGACCGTGAAGTGCTTCGTCTCGAACTGCGGCGTCGCCTCGAACGTCCAGGCCGGCTGGTGGCGCGGTTCCTTGCCGGTCAGCGTCGGGTCGAGCTTGTCCTCGGTGATCTTCGCCTTGGTATAGGTGGCGCCCGCGGTGATGCTGAACGGCCCCTCGCGGAAGCTGCCCTCCAGCTCCAGGCCATGCGCACGGTAGCTGCGGATGGTCTGGTTGGCCGAGCCGTTCAGGACGTTGTGGTCGTCGGCATTGGCCAGGAACGCCGTCGCGTTGAGCGTGACGCCGGCCTTGCGGAACTTGAACCCGCCCTCGAGCTGGCGGACCGCGTCATACTTGTCGCTGGCGTTGGCCACGTCGCCGGTGGTCGCGCTCACCACCGGGGTGAACAGGATCTTGTCGGCATTGGCGCGGCCGCCCTTGCTGTAGCGGGCGAAGACCGAGAAGGGCTCCGCGACACGCCAGTTGATGCCGGTCGAATAGCTCAGATAGCCATAGTTGTAGTCGACGGGCGCCGGCTGGCTGAGCGGCAGCCAGGCAACGCTGTTCTCCGGCCCGGTCAGCAGGCCGTCGCCATTGACGTCGTACGCGATCAGCCCGGTACCGCGGCCGCCCAGATCGGCGCCGTAGAGCGAGCCCCGCACCTTGCCGATGTCGTAGCGCAGGCTGCCGCCGACCGAGACCTTGCCAACATGATAGTTGACCGAGCCATAGGGCGCGGTGACGTCGTACTTCACGTCGAAGATGCGGCGGAACTTGCTCGTGCGGCCGCGGCCATAGGCGAAGAAGCCGTTCTGGGTCTGCGCCACGCCGCCCGCGTTGAAGACGTTGACCATCGCGGTCTCGCCATTGCCGGCGACATCGACGTCGATCGCCGAGTGGAGCCACTCGGAATTGAGCGTCTGGATCGCCTTGTAGACGCCGGCGGTCATCGTCAGCTTGCCCTTGCCGACATTCCACACGCGGGTGGCGCGCAGGTCGTTGGTGAAGTTGTCGAGCGAGCGGGCGCGTGTCTCGGCCATGTAGTAGAGCGCGAGCAGGCCGTTGCCGTTGGCGTTCGCCGGCACCAGCTGGCCGGCCTTGGGGCCGGTGGCATAGCGCGCGGTGGCGCCGGCGCCGCCCTGCGACGCGGCGAAGTTCGCCACCGTGTCCGCCGAGTTGGCGAACACGCGCAGGAAGTCGCCCGAATTCTTCGAGAATCGCGCTTTTTCGCTGATCGTCCAGCCGCCGACGTCGAACTGCGCCTCGAGCCCGATCGCCTTGGACTTGGGGTGCATGCCGTCCTTGACCGGGAAGCGGCGCAGCTGGTTCTTGCCGTCCAGCGTCGTCACGTCGCTGATGTACGGCGAGAGCACCGAGTCACTGCGGATGTCGAAATTGGGCAGGTTGGCGATCACCGGATTGGCGTCGGTGCCGGTCAGCTTGAAATAATAGGGCGCGAAGGTCGGCGAGCGATCGTCGAGATATTTCGCATGCAGCCGGATATAGCCGTTGCTGAACTGGCGGGTGACGTTGAGCTTGATCTGCCCACCGCGATAGCCGGTGAAGCCGATGTCGCGCGGGCCCTCGCCCCAGCGATAGAAGCCGCCGACATGGAAGCGCAGGTTCTCGCTCAGCTTCGCGCCATAGTCCGCATCGAGCCGGTTCTCGCCATAGTCGAGCCCGCGGGTGACCTGCACCGCGCCGCCCGGCTGGTCGCCGGTCTTCGAGATCAGGTTGATCAGGCCGCCCGGCGAATCCGAGGCAAAGGTCGAGGCCGAACCGCCGCGGATCGACTCCACCGCGGCCAGGTTGAAGTCGGCGCGCAGGAACACGTCAGCGCCGAAGTTGAACAGGTCGCCGAACTCGAGCACCGGCAGCCCGTCTTCCTGCAGCTGCATGTACTTGGAGCCGCCGGCCGCCAGCGGCAGGCCGCGCACGGTGTAATTGGCATTGCCCTCGCCGATCGCGGATTCGACGCGCAGGCCCGGCATGGTGCGCAGGATGTCGGCCAGCGGACGCGGCCCGAGCTTCTCGCTCTCGCTCGCCTTCAGCGCGCTGGTCGAGGTGGCGCTGTCGAGCCGGTCGCGGCCCTTGGCGACACCGGTCGAGAACACGTCCTGCGTCGCGGCCTTGGCGGGCTTCGCGCCGTCCGTGCCCGCCGCCGGCGCAGTCTCACTCTGCGCCAGTGCAGGCGTCGCGACACAGCTCGCCGCAAAGGCAAGCAACAGATACCGTAATTTCACGTAAGCCCCTTCCCCATTAAATGCGCAAATCTTGTAGTTTGACTTTATAGGACCGTTCCGGAGCCAAACTGCTTTTGCGGAAATTTTTGGGAAACATTCGCCGTACCGCCCGGTACGCCTGAACCTGTCGATCGCGCGGAACCTCCCGTTGGGATCACCCGAAACGGCGGCATCCGCGGTTGCCTTGCCGGCGCCCGGCCCTAACTTTCTTCAGGGGCGGACAACCGGAGGAAGCGGCATGGCATATCACGGCGTCAATGATCCCATCACCGACGCAGTCACCCAGACCGATGTGAAGCTGCTTGGCGAGGCGCCCGCCTTCGCGATGGGCAGCATCTACCAGACGATGGCGCACAGCACCGGCATCCTGTTCGAGAATGCGGTGCATGCCCAGCAGCAGCAGAACACGCTGGGCCAGGCCGCCGCGAACCAGGGCGTGATGCAGATCTATTCGCTCGGCGCCACTCCGGGTCCGCCCGATCCGATCATCCAGAGCGGCGTGGCGGACAATCTCGCCAGCCTGCTGACCGTGCTGAGCGCGTTCCGGAAGTAAAAACACGCCCGGCCCCGAAGGACCGGGCGCATCCCCCTTTTAACTTGTCGGCGCAGTGGCAGACGACCTCGCCTGCGCCGGTACGGCTGCTCGGGCCAAGAAAGCGAGCAGCACGTTGCGGACGGACAGGGCGGACTCCCGATCACCAGGCGTTTCCGCTGTTCCCTCGGGCAGGGCCGATGGCCTGCGATCATGACATCCATGTTGCGATGCAATGAATTAGCCGGGGATTTGCACCGATTGTTGATGCGGCGGAACGGCCCTGCCGGCCCCGCGTTGCGGCTCTGGTCTCAGGGAGGACCCCGCATGCGTATCACGCCCCCGCTCACCGGCCTGTTGCTTCTCGCCGCCTGCTCGAGTGGAGGCGATGGCGGCTCTACAACCCCGGCACCCACGCCCACGCCGACCGCCGCCAACACCGCGCCCAGCTTCACCTCGCCCGCCACCGCCAATGTCGCGGAGAATACCGCGCTGGCCTATCAGGCGGCGGCGACCGATGCCGAGGGCAATCCGGTCACCTTCGCGATCGCGGGCGGCGCCGATGCCGCGCTGTTCACGATCACCGCCGCCGGGGCGCTGAGCTTCGTCGCCGCGCCGAGCTTCGAGACGCCGCGGGATGCCGACGCAAACAATGTCTACCAGGTCCAGCTGCGCGCCAGCGACGCCAGCCTGAATTCGACGCTCAACCTCGCGGTCACCGTCACGGATTCGAAGGAAGGCATCGCGGTCAAGCGCGTCGGCACCGGCTTCACCCAGCCGCTGTTCGTCGCGGCGGTGCCCGGCGACAACAACCGTGTCTTCGTGGTCGAGAAGGGCGGCAATGTCTGGTTCCTGACGCCCGCGACCGGTGCCAAGGCGCTCGCCTTCACTGCGGGCAATCTCTCGACCAGCGGCGAGCGCGGCCTGCTCGGCATCGCGCCGCGTCCGGACTTCGCGACCTCGAACGTGGTGTTCGTCCATGCCGTCGCGCCCGATGGCAGCCTCGAGATCCGCGAATACACGCTCGGCACCGCCGGCTATCGCCTCGCCCTCTCCACTCCGCATCCGGGCGCGGACAATCACAATGGCGGCTGGATCGGCTTCGGGCCCGACGGGCTGCTCTATGACGCGACCGGCGACGGCGGGGGCGGCGGTGATCCGAGCAACAATGCCCAGAACGTCAATTCGCGCCTCGGCAAGATCCTGCGCCTGAGGATCGACACCACGCCGGGCGCCGCCACGCCCTTCGCGCCCGCGCCGGCCAATCCCTTCGCGGCTGGCGGCGGCGATCCCTATATCTTCGCCTATGGCCTGCGGAATCCGTTCCGCAACAGCTTCGACGGCAACACGCTGGTCATTGCCGATGTCGGCCAGGGCGCGATCGAGGAAGTCGATCTCGCGCCGATCGGCCAGGCCGGCCTCAATTTCGGCTGGCGCTTCCTCGAAGGCACCCAGCCCTTCAACGGCACCGCCCCGGCCGGCCTCACCGCCCCGGTCACCCAATATGATCATGGCAGCGGCCCCAAACAGGGGGCCTCGATCATCGGCGGCTATGTCTATCGCGGGCCGGTCACCTCGCTGCGCGGCAGCTACATCTTCGGCGACTTCGTCAGCGGCAATATCTGGACGCTGCCCTATGCCTCGCTCGTCCAGGGCTCGCTCTATTCCAACGCCAGTTACGAGCGCCGCAATGTCGACTTCACCCCCGATGCCGGCACGATCAACCAGCTCGCCTCGTTCGGCGTCGACGGCGCGGACAACGTCTATATCGTCGATCTGGCTGGCGAGGTGTTCATGATCCAGCCTGGCTGAGTCGCCCACTTGCGTTGCGAATGGCAACTGGCCATCTAGCCTCCATACCGCAGGTTCGAATCGGAGAGGTGAGAGGGATGCGCAGCTATCTGAAGCAGTTCATCGGGGGCGAGTGGGTCGAGAGCCAAGGCGGCACCCGGCACGAAGTGATCAACCCGGCGACCGAGGAAGCCGTCACCGAGATCACGCTCGGCTCCGAAGCCGATGTCGACAAGGCCGTGGCGGCCGCGCGCAAGGCGTTCGAGAGCTTCTCGCGCACCAGCGTCGAGGAACGCGTTGCGCTGATCGAGGCGATCCTGACCGAATACAAGAAGCGCGCCGGCGATATGGCCGAGGCGATCAGCCTGGAGATGGGCGCGCCGATCAGCCTGGCGAAGACCGCACAGGTCGGTTCGGGCCTCGGCCATCTGATGTCCGCCGCCAAGGCGCTCCAGGACTTCCAGTTCGAGGAGCAGATCGGCAACTCCCTAGTCGTCCATGAGCCGATCGGCGTGGTCGCGATGATCACCCCGTGGAACTGGCCGCTCAACCAGATCGTCTCCAAGGTCGCGCCCGCGCTCGCCGCCGGCTGCTGCATGGTGCTCAAGCCCTCCGAAGAGGCGCCCGGCTGCGCGATGATCTTCGCCGAGGTGCTCGCCGCCGCCGGGGTGCCCGCGGGCGTGTTCAACCTGGTCAATGGCGACGGCCCCGGCGTCGGCACCGCGCTTTCGCGCCACAAGGGCGTCGACATGGTGAGCTTCACCGGCTCCACCCGCGCCGGCGTGCTCGTCGCCAAGAACGCCGCCGAGACGGTCAAGCGCGTCCACCAGGAGCTGGGCGGCAAGTCGCCTTCGCTGATGCTCGAAGGCGCCGATCTCGGCCGTGCGGTGCAGACCACGCTGTTCAGCGTGCTGCTCAACTCGGGTCAGAGCTGCATCGCCCCCACCCGCCTGCTCGTGCCGGCCGGGTTGCAGGACCAGGTCGCCGCCGCCGCTGTCGACGTGATGAAGGCGACGGCGACCGGCAATCCTTCCGAAGAGGGCCGCCATATCGGCCCGCTGGTCAACCGGAGCCAGTGGGAGAAGGTCCAGGGCCTGATCGCCAAGGGCATGGAGGAAGGCGCCAAGCTCGAGGCCGGCGGCCCCGGCCGGCCGGACGGCGTCGAGACCGGCTATTTCGTCCGCCCCACCCTCTTCTCGGGCGTGCGCAACGACATGACGATCGCCCGCGAGGAGATCTTCGGCCCCGTCGTCACGATCATCCCCTATGAGGACGAGGAAGACGCCGTCCGCATCGCCAACGACACCGATTACGGCCTGTCCGCCGTGGTCTTCGGCAGCGGCGAGGCAGTGAAGCGCGTCGCCCCGCGGCTGCGCGCCGGCATGGTCTATGTGAATGGCGGCCAGCCCGACCCGAACCTGCCCTTCGGCGGCTACAAACAGTCGGGCAATGGCCGCGAGCACGGCAAGTTCGGCCTGGCGGAATTCATGGAAGTGAAGGCCGTGGTGGGCGTGCTGGCCTGACACATAGTTCCTCCCCCAGCTTGTCTGGGGGAGGGGGACCGCCGCCGAAGGCGGTGGTGGAGGGGCCGGCGCGCATGCGCCGTGACCGGCGCACCCCTCCACCATTCGCTCTGCGAATGGTCCCCCTCCCCGAGCGAGCTCGGGGAGGAATTTTGAGCTACACCACCAGCACCGTAGACCCGGTCGTCTTCCCTGCCTCCAGTGCGCGGTGCGCGTCGGCGGCGTCCTCCAGCGCGAACCGCTGGCCGATATCCGCCCGCACCGCGCCGCTGCGCAGCATCTGGAACAGCCGCGCGCTGCCCGTCGCGCGCTCCTCGGGGGTGACATAATAGTCGAACATCGTCGGCCGCGTGACATAGACCGACCCGGCCCGCGCCAGCGCGCCCAGCGCCACGCCGTCCACCGGCCCGCTGGCATTGCCGAAGCTCACCACGAGCCCGCGCCGCCGCACGCTGGCCAGCGACGCCTCCCAGGTCGCCTTGCCGACGCCGTCGAACACCACTTCCACGCCGGTGCCACCGGTGATCCCGCGCACCCAGTCGGCCACGCCCTCGCCGCGCGAGACCAGCACGTCGTCCGCCCCGGCCTCGACCGCCAGCGCCACCTTGTCGGCGCTGCCCACCGTCGCCAGCACCCGCGCGCCGATCGCCTTCAGCCAGCGCACTGCGATCTGCCCGACGCCGCCCGCCGCGGCATGGACCAGCACCGTCCAGCCCGGCTCGACCCGGGCGCAGCGCTCGACCAGGAACTCCACCGTCCCGCCCTTGAGCAGGGCCGCCGCGGCAGTCTCGTCGCTGATGTCGTCGGGCAGCGCGAACAGCAGCTTCGCCGGCAGGTTGCGCGCGGTCGCATAGGCGCCGAGCCCCGGGCCGAAGGTCGCCACGCGGTCGCCAACTGAGAAGCCGTCCACGCCCTCGCCCACCGCCTCGACCAGCCCCGCCGCCTCGCCGCCCAGCCCGCTCGGCAGCGGCACCGGATAGAGGCCCGAGCGATGATAGGTGTCGATGAAGTTGAGCCCCACCGCGGTGTTGCGCATCCGCACTTCGCCCGGCCCCGGCGGCGGCAGATCGACATCGACCCACTGGATGACCTCGGGCCCGCCGACGCGCTCGATCCGTGCCATCCGTTCCATATGCGACTCCAAACTCAATGCACCGGCCACACCCATAGGATCAGCGGCGTGCCGACCACCAGCACGATCAGCGAGAGCGGCGCGCCCAGCCGCGCATAATCGCCGAACCGGTACCCGCCCGGGCCCATCACCAGCGTGTTGCACTGGTGGCCGATCGGCGTGAGGAAGTCGCAGCCCGCGCCCACCGCGGTCGCCATCAGGAACGCCTCGGGCCGGTAGCCCAGTTCGCCCGCGAAGGTCGCGGCGATCGGCGCCATCACCAGCACGGTCGCGGCATTGTTGAGGAACGGCGTCACCGCCATCGCCGCCGCCAGGATCAGCGCCACCGCCCCCCAGGGCGGCAGGGTCGCGGCAAGCTGCCCCAGCCCGTCCCCGATGATCTGGCTCGCCCCCGTCGTCCGCAGCGAATCGGAGACCGGGATCAGCGCGCCGAGCATCACCAGGATCGGCCATTCGATATGGTCATAGGCCTCGCGCACCGGCAGTGCGCCAAGCAGGATGGTGAGCCCCGCCGCGGCGAAGAACGCCACCGCCACCGGCACATAGCCCAGCGCCGTCGCCGCCATCGCCGCACCAAGGATCGCCAGCGGCAGCAACCCCTTGCGCGCGCTGCCCAGCCGCAGGGTCCGTTCGGCGAGCGGCAGGCAGCCCAGCTCGCCGAGCCGCTCGAACAGCAGGTCGAGCGGCCCCTGCAGCACGATCACGTCGCCCGCCTCGAGCATCACGTCGCCCAGCCGCCTCGCCAGCCGGTCGCCGCGGCGCGACACCGCGATCAAATTCACCCCGAAGCGCTCGTGCAGCCCCAGCCGCCCGGCGGTACGGCCGATCAAGGGGCTCTCGGTGCCGATCACCGCCTCGATCACCCCCACTTCGCCGCTGGCGCCGTCGGGGGTCTCGCGGTGCGCGCCTTCCAGCTCCAGCCGGTCGCTGGCGATCACCCGCTCCAGGCTGTCGGGCGGGCCGGCGAGGATCAGCACGTCCTCGGGCTGTAGTACCGCATCGGGGAACGGGATCGATCGGATGCCGGCGCGCAGGATCGCGGTGACGGTGATCTCGCCGTCATGCCGCTCGCGGAACGCGGCGACCGTCTCGTCCACCGCCGGCGATCCGGCGGGGATCTCCGCCTCGGTGACGTAATCCTGGATGTCGATCGCCTCGCCCAGGGTCGGCGCGGCGCGGCGGTCGCGCGGCAGCAGCCGGTAGCCGAAGCGCAGGAACACCAGCCCGACCAGCGTCAGCCCCAGCCCGACCGGCGCATAGTCGAACATGCCGAAGGGCTGGCCGGTCATCTCCTCGCGCACCCGGCTGACGATGATGTTGGGCGAAGTCCCGATCAGCGTGATCAGCCCGCCGAGCAGCGAGGCGAAGCTCATCGGCATCAGATAGGCGGCCGGCGAGACGTTCGCCCGCTTGCTCATCTGCAGCGCCACCGGGATCATCATCGCCAGCGCGCCGATGTTCTTGACCAGCGCCGAGGCGAAGCCGACCGAGGCGCTGAGCAGCAGCAGTTGCGAGCGCACATGCGTCACCCGCTTCTGCAGCAACAGCATCGCCCGCTCGATCACCCCCGATCGCTGCACCGCGCCGGAGAGCACCAGCGCGCTGGCGACGATGATCACGATGTCGTCGGAAAAGCCGGTGAACGCTTCCTTTGGCTTCACGATGCCCAGCGCCAGCGCCGCGAGCAGCGCGATCACCGCGACCATATCGTAGCGGAAACGTCCCCAGATGAAGAGCAGCATCATGCCGACGAGCACGCCGACGGAGAGCAATTGGGGCGTGTTCATCGCGGGATGAACGCCGGTGGGTGGTTTCGGGTCCGTGCCCACCTAATTCCTCCCCGAGCTTGTCTGGGGGAGGGGGACCGCCGGCGAAGCCGGTGGTGGAGGGGCGCGCCGGGCACCGGCGCGTTGCGCCGGCCCCTCCACCACGCACTATGTGCGCGGTCCCCCTCCCCGAGCGAGCGCGGGGAGGAATTACGTCGTCAGTGCACGGTCCCCACGGCCCTGCCCACCGACATCAGCACGATCAGCCGCTCGATCTGGCGCCAGCGGCAGAAATGGATATGGTTGCCCAGGTCGCGGCTGCGGTCGGCGCGGGCGGCCGCCTCGCTGCCGGCGAGCTCGCCGAAGCAGGCGATCAGTTCGTTGGCGTCGGCGATTTCGCAGCGATCGCCCAGATACGGCATCATGTTCATGCGCGCGTTCGCTACACGATCCGTGCCAGCTTCCCGCGATTCCACGCTTTCGGCGCCACACGAGAGTCAATTCGCGGTAACCATGCCAAAACTGGCGTATCGCCTGCCCCGCCCTGGCACATATGGCGTCCCGCCCCGGGACGTGGCAGAGGGTGGCGATGGCCAAGTCTCCCTCCAAGACGCCCCTCGCCGGCGGCTTCCTGCTCGCGCTCAGCCTGCTCGTCGGCGTGTTCGTCGGCATCGCCCGGGGCGAGGCCTCGTTCGGCTTCGTGGTCGGGCTGGGCGTCGGCGTGGCGCTGCTGGTCCTGGTCTGGCTGGTCGATCGGGTGCGGGTGGGGCGTTAGGTCGGCCGCTTTTCCTTTTCCCCGGCGAAGGCCGGGCCCCAGACTAAGCAGTGCGCGGCGAAGACGCGCCAAGGCGCGTGACTTTCAAGACTGGGCCCCGGCCTTCGCCGGGGAAAATTCAGGCTAGAGTGACGCAGGCTAAACCGCCCGCCCCAGCCAGGCCACCCGCCCGACCACGTCGAGCGCCCTGGTCGGCACCACCCGCGTCTCCCACTCCGGATTGTCCGAGATCACTTCGATCCCGCCCACCCCGATGCGCAGCCGCTTGACCATCAGCTCGCCGTCGAGGCGGATCACGAACACCCCGCCGCGCCCCTCCACCCGCCGCCGGTCGCGGTCAACGAGGATCTCGTCGCCATCCTCCAGCGTCGGCACCATCGAATCGCCGCGTACCCGGATCATCGACGCCGCCTCGGGCCGCACGCCCAGCGCACGCAGCAGCTCGGGCGAGAATTGCGCCCCGCGCCGCCGCCGCGCCTCACCCTCGACCAGCCCGCCCGGCCCCGCCGACGCGCCGACGTCGAGCCGCGCCACCTCGACCAGCCCCTCCTGCTCGGGTCCGCCCAGCCGCGCCTCGGCCACGCCGAAATAGCGCGCGAGCAGCGCCCGGTCCGCCTCGCTCAGCAGCCGCGGCGTACCCCGCACCAGATATTGCTGGAGATAGGCCGCATTGCGCCCGAGCAGCCGCGAAAGCTCGGAAAGGCTCGTGCCGTTTTCCGCGATCAGCGCCTCCAGCGCGGCTCGTTGCGCGTCCGGTTCCATTACGTCTCCATACTCATAGGATTTTTCCTAGACAAGTAGGAAATAAGGAACAAAGTGAGAACGATCTTCAGCGAATCGGACGGGAGACGAACGGATGTCGGTGCATCGCAAGATCGAGAAATTCCTCCGGGCGACGGACATGCCGCCCACCAAATTCGGCAGGCTCGCGGTCCGCGATCCGCGCTTCGTGTTCGACCTGCGCATGGGCCGCGAGCCCGGCGCGAAGATCACCGCGCGGGTCGAGGCGTTCCTCGCCGCGCACAAGCTGGCGCAGCAGCAGCCCCAGCACCCGGGGTCCGGCCGATGAGCCGCGGTCCCGATGCGGAGACCCTGCTCCGCCGCGCGCTCGAGGCGCATGCGGAGGCGGCGGGCTGCCCGGTGGCGCTGGTCGAATCGGACTGGCGCCGCTGGGCCAGCGTCACCTTCAACGGCGCGCGCCACCTGCTCAGCCTCGCCGCCCCGCCCTCCCCGGCGCTCGACGCCTGGATCGCGGCCCTACCCGATGCGGATATCCGCCTGCGCGGCCACCTGGTCGCCGACCTTGCCGTCGAGCACGTCCGCCGGGCGGAGGACCGGGTGGCGGTATCGCTCGAGGTGCTGACCGTGGAGGAAAGGCGATAATTCCTCGCCCTCTTCTTTCCCCGGCGAAGGCCGGGGCCCGGTCTTGAAAGTCACGCGCCTTGGCGCGTCTTCGCGCACACGCTTAGTCTGGGCCCCGGCCTTCGCCGGGGAAAGGCACAAGCAGCCGGAAGGGAATCAGGCCGTGCGCCGCGCCAGGTTGCGCAGGGTGACCAGGGCTTCCTCCAGCCCGCGCTCCTGCGCCTTGGCCGCCGCCCGCGAGGTCGCTGCGATCTGCTTGTCGGCCACGCCGCGCTCGAGACGTTCGAGCAGCGCGTGGATCGAGGCATCGGTCTCCGGCCGCACGATCCGCTCGCGCGGCGGGGCGGCGGGCGCCTCGGCCAGCGGCTCGGGCACGTGCCGGCGCGGCGGCGGGGTCAGCTCGAATATCTCGAAGCGCTCGCTCTCGTCGAAGATCGACGGGCGCGGCTGGCGGCGCAGCGGCGCGAGCGGCACCGGCGCGGGCTTGGGCACCACCGGGATCGCCTGCGGGTCGAAGGCCGAGAGCGGCTGGCCGAGATCGACCGGCAGCTCCTGCTCGACGAGCGGCTGGGCCTCGCGCGCGTGGAGGTCGTGAACTTTGTGAACTTCCGGCGCCTCGGGCTCGAGCTCGAACACCGCTTCGGCGTGTACTTCGTGTACTTTGGGCGCCTCGACCACCGGCTCGGGCGCAGCGACCACCACCGGCGCGGGCAGCTCGACCACGGGCTCGGGCGCCATCACGACCACCGGCTCCGGCGCCTTGGGCGGCGTGATCGCGCGCGGCGGGAAGATCGCGTCGAAGTCGACGCGCTCCTCCTCGGGCTCGGCCACCGGCACGGCGGCACGGACCTCAAGGAACGGCCGGCCCAGGTCGCGGGTGGCGAGCAAGGGCGGGCGCGGCGGCGCGTCGGGATGCGCATCGGCGCGGCGCAGCACCGGCAGCGGCACCTGCTCGGGATCGCTCTCCGCCTCGACCGATTCGCCGATGGTCAGCCCGCGCGAGCCTAGCAGGATGAAGGCCGAGAGCCACATGAAGGCGCCGACGAACGCGCCGGCACCCAGCGCCACGGCGAGCCGGGCTGTGGTGCCCAGCGGCGGCTCGGCCATTGCGAGAACGGAAGGAAGACCGGAATCCATCACCAGCGCCTCGAGCGCGGGCACGGGGATCATCGCCACGCCAAGCGCAGCGAGGCCACCCGCGACCGCGGCGATCAAGGGCGCCAGCGGCAGGTTCATGCGCTCACCACGGACGTGTGCGACCATGAGTCTTCCATGGCCCCGATTTTGGCGAGTCTTTGGTAAACGGAGTCATAACGGCCGACATTTGTCGCCCAGCTGCGCTCGGTCTCGACGAATGCCCGGCCGCGCTCGCGCCGTGCGTCCCAGCCCTCGCGCTCGGCGAACAGCCTGGCGACCGATTCGGCCAGGGCCGCGGGGCTGTCGGGAGCGAACAGCGTTCCGGTGTCGCCGTCGCGGATCAGCTCGCGATGCCCGCCCACATCGGAGGCGGCGACCAGCCGGCGCTGCGCCATGGCCTCCAGCGGCTTGAGCGGCGTCACCAGGTCGGTGAGGCGCATATGCTTGCGCGGATAAACGAGGACGTCGATCACGCTGTAATAGCGCTCGACTTGCTGGTGTGGCACGCGGCCGACGAAGTGGATACGGTTTGCCACCGGCGATGCCGCTGCCTGGGCCATCAGCGTGGCGTCGCAGGGGCCGCCGCCGACCAGGACGAGGTGCATCTTGGGGCGCAGGGCGACCAGCCCCGGCATCGCCTCGATCAGCACGTCCAGCCCCTCATAATCGTAGAAGCTGCCGATGAAGCCGATCGTCTCGGCGCCCTCGATGCCCAGCCCCTTCGCCAGCGCCGTGTCATGCGGCAAGGGCTCGCCGAACAGGCCCAGGTCGACGCCATTGGGCGAGATCATGATCTTGCCCGCATCGATCCCGCCCCGCGCCACCAGGTCGCCCTTCAGCCCCTCGCAGATCACCGCCACGGCATCGGCCCTGCGCACCGCCCGCGTCTCCAGCCAGCGCGTCGCCCGGTATTTCCAGCTGCCCTCGGTGCCTGTGCCGTTGCCCACCGCGGCGTCTTCCCAGAATGCACGGATCTCGTACATCAGCGGCAGCCCGAGCCGGTTCGCCACCCGCTGCGCCGCCATCGCACCGAGCACCGGCGAATGGGCATGCAGCACATCGGGCTTCCACTGCCGCGCCACCGCCTCGATCCGCTTCGCGAATGCCGAGACCTCGCGCAGCTCGCCGATCACCGGCGGCCCGGAATTGACCCGCGGCGTCCGATAGAAGCGGATGCCGTCGATCGTCTCCTCGTCGGTGTCGAACTTGCCGTGGCGCGGACTGGTCACCGCGGCGACTTCCCAGCCGCGCGCCATCTGCGCCTTCAGGATCGCACGCGTCCGGAAGGTATAGCCGCTGTGCAGCGGCAGGCCGTGATCGAGGATGTGGAGAATCCGCATGGGCTCCCCATTGGCACGGGAGCACTTAACGCCGCGTCAACCGCATCCCGCTATGCCGTCCCCACAAGCAGGAGCGGCAACGGGCCCATGATCGACAATCTATCGCTCGCGATCTCGCACGGGCTGATGCTGCTCGCGGCCTTCCTGCTGCTGCGCCGCCCCGATCTCGACCACGAACCCGGCCCCAACGACCAGCCCTCCAAGGCCAAGCCCAGCCGATGGGGCAAGCCCGGTGCGTGATCTCGTCTTCGTCGCCTTCCTGCTGGCCTTTTTCGGGATGGGCTTCCGCAAGCCGTTCATCTTCGTGCTGGTCTATGCCTATATCGACATCGTCTCGCCGCAGCGGCTGACCTACCTCCTGCTCAACTCGGTGCCGATCTCGCTGATCGCGGTGGGCCTTTCGGTGCTCGGCTGGCTGGCGATGGACGACAAGAAGGACGTCCGCGTCGCCCCGCGCCAGCTGATGATCGTCGCCCTGCTCGGCTATTGCTTCTACACCACGCTCAATGCCGACTTCAAAGTCGAGGCCTTGGACAAGTGGGACTGGGTGTGGAAGGCGCTCGCCTTCGCCGCCTTCCTGCCGCTGACGCTCCGCACCAAGCTGCGCATCGAGAGCCTGCTGCTCTTCATGATCCTGTCCGCCTCGTCGATCATCATCGTCGGCGGGATCAAGACGCTCGGCTCGGGCGGCGGCTATGGCGAGCTCAACCTGATGGTCGCCAACAATTCCGGCCTGTACGAAGGCTCGACCATCTCCACCGTGGCGATCGCGATCATCCCGCTGATCGTCTGGTTCATGCGCTTCGGCACGATCTTCCCGCCCGACTGGAAGGTGAAGTGCTTCTGCCTCGCGCTGATCTTCGCCTGCCTGCTGATCCCGGTCGGCACCTCGACGCGCACGGGCCTGCTCTGCATCGGGCTGGTCGCGCTGCTGATGATCCGCGATGCCAAGCGCAAGCTGGTCTACCTCACCGCGCTCGGCTGTCTCGGCCTCGCCGCCGTGCCCTTCCTGCCCAGCTCGTTCACCGAGCGGATGGGGACGATCAAGACCTACAAGGCAGACGCCTCGGCCTCCACCCGCCTCGCCGTGTGGCAATGGACGATGGACTACGCCAAGGCCCATCCGATGGGCGGCGGCTTCGAGGCCTATCGCCAGAACAAGATCCGCTACGAGAAGGTCGCGGTCGAAGGCGAAGGCGCCGGCCAGCAGAAGATCGACCGCAGCCTCGAGGTCGACAGCGCCCGCGCCTATCACAGCGCCTATTTCGAGATGCTCGGCGAGCAGGGCTATCCCGGCCTGGCGCTGTGGCTGCTCATCAACATCCTCGGCATCTTCCGCATGGAGGTGCTGCGCCAGCGCTACCGGAAGCCCGATCCCGGCCAGGAATGGGTCGCCCCGCTCGCCTCGGCGCTGCAGACCGCGCACATCGTCTACATGCTCGGCGCCACCTTCATCGCCATCGCCTTCCAGCCCTTCGTCTACATGCTGATCGGCGCCCAGATCGGGCTCGACACCTATATGGCCCGCAAGCGCGAGGAATCCGCCTGGCGCCCGCTGCGCCGCGAGAGGCCGGCGCTGGCATGAGCAAGGCCCGGCCCGAACTCCGTAGCCTCACCTCGCTGCGCGGCATCGCCGCCTGGTATGTGGTCGCCTTCCATGTCCGCAATTCGCTGGAAGGGCTCTCGCCCGAATTCCGCACCCTGTTCAGCAAGGGGTATCTGGCGGTCGACTTCTTCTTCCTGCTCTCCGGATTCGTGATCGCGCTCACCTGGTCCGATCGCCTGCAGGCACAGGGTTGGCGTGCGGTGCCCGATTTCCTGAAGAAGCGGGTCGCCCGCATCTGGCCGCTCCATCTCTTCATGCTGGGATGCGCTGCAATATTGGCACTGGCACTGGCCTATGCCGGGCATGGCGATCCCCAATTCCCCGGCTCGGCCCTCCCGGCCCATATCTTCCTGATCCAGGCCTGGGGCTTCGAGCACACGCTCAAATGGAACGACCCGGCCTGGTCTATCTCGGCAGAGTTCGCCGCCTATCTCCTGTTTCCGGCGATGGTGGCCGTCATCGACTGGCGACGCGTGCCGAGCTGGGGGATCGCCGCCGCGATCCTCGCCGCCGCCGCCCTGCTCGCCCGGGTGATGGAGAATCGCAGCGCGCTGTTTCTCAATCAGGACGTTGCGCATTTCGGAATGGTCCGCTGCCTGGTGGAGTTCAGCATCGGCACCGCAGTCTGGGCGCTGTGGGAACGCTGGCGGGCCGCGCCCCGGCTGCCGGCACTCCTCGCCGCGCTGACCGGCATCGCAGCGCTCGCCCTCGCGCCACTGGCCGGCGTGCCCGAGACCGCCGCCGCGCCCACCGCTTTCGCCGCGCTGCTCCTCGCCTTCGCGCTCACCGACGGGCCGCGCAATCCGCTCGGCGCGCGCTGGCTCCACTATCTCGGCATGATCAGCTTCGCGACCTATCTGTCGCACATGCTGTTGTGGAAGCTGTTCAAGCTCGTCTTCGTCCAGGGCAATGGCGAAATCGGGCTGGCCACTGCCTTCGCCTTTTTCGCCCTGGTGTTGCTCGCCTCGGTGGCGCTCTACCATCTGGTCGAACGCCCGGCGCAAAGGTGGATCAACACCCTAAGACTCCCCTTCCGCTTGCGGGAGGAGCAGGGGGAGGGGCTGTCGAAACGCAATGTCGGGGAAGGACACCCCCTCCCGCAAGCGGAAGGGGAATGATCAAGCCTCCGCCGGCACCTTCGCCAGCGCTTCGATCACCGCGCGGTTGAACGCCGGGATATCGTCGGGCTTGCGGCTGGTGATGAGGTTCTCGTCGATCACCACTTCGCGGTCGATCACTTCGGCGCCGGCATTCTCCAGGTCGGTGCGCACCGAAGGCCAGCCGGTCACCTCGCGCCCCTCGACCACATCGGCCTCCACCAGCAGCCAGGGCGCATGGCAGATCGCGGCGACGATCTTCTCGTCGTCCATGAACTCGCCGACGATCTCCACCGCCCGCTCGTTCATCCGCAGTCTGTCCGGATTGGTCACCCCGCCGGGCAGCACCAGCGCGTCGTAATTGTCGGTATCGACCTCGTCGATCGTGGTGTCCGGTGTGATGCTCTCGCCCTTCTCGCCCCCCTTCTCGCCGGTGATCGGCCTGGTATCGAGCGCCGCGAGCGTCACCTGCGCGCCGGCGTCGATCAGCGCCTGGCGAGGCAGCATCAGCTCGTCCTGCTCGAAGCCGTTGGTCGCCATCATCAGCACGCGGACATGAGAGAGATCGGTCATGGCAAGCTCCTCGGTTGCTCCCGCTGAACCGGCCGCCCACCGCCCGGTTCCGGAACGAAGCGATGGTCTGCGCATTGACCGGGCCATAGCGAGGAGGCCCATGCCAAGTACCGACATCGTCTATGTCGACGACCAGCAACCCGGCATCACGCGGCGCAAGGTGCGCCATGGCTGGGGCTATTGGGATGCCGAGGGCGAGCGCATCAAGGACCGCGACGCGATCGACCGGCTGAACGCGATCGGCCTGCCGCCCGCCTATCACCACGCCTGGTTCTGCCCCGATCCGCGCGGCCATATCCAGGCGACCGGCTATGACGAGAAGGGCCGCAAGCAGTACCGCTATCACACCGGGTTCCGCGAGGCGCAGGAGGCGGCGAAATATGATCGCTGCGCCAGCTTCGGCGAGCATCTCGCCAAGCTCCGCGCCCGGGTCGAGCACGACCTGAAGCTGCGCGGCCTGTGCAAGGAGAAGGCGGTGGCCGCGGTGGTCCGCCTGCTCGATCTCGGCAGCATCCGCGTCGGCAACGAGCAATATGTCCAGGCCAACAAGAGCTTCGGCGCCACCACCTTGCGCAAGCGCCATGCAGTGGTGAAGGGCCAGACGCTCCGCCTCCAGTTCCGCGCCAAGTCGGGCAAGCTGCGCGTGATGACGATCACCGACGGCTCGCTCAGCCGCTTCGTCCGGAAATGCCAGGACCTGCCCGGCCAGCATCTGTTCCGCTGGCTCGACGATGCCGGCGAGGCGCACCCGGTCACCTCGTCCGACGTCAACGCCTATATCCGCGAGGCCACCAGCGAGGACTTCACCGCCAAGCATTTCCGCACCTGGGGCGCCAGCGTCATCGCCTTCCGCGCGCTGGCCGCGGCGGGCGAGCATGTCGGCCTCAAGGCAATGCTCGAGCCGGTGACCGAGGCGCTGGGCAACACGCCCGCCATCGCCCGCAAATCCTATGTCCATCCCGCTTTGGTCGATCTCGCCAAGGATCGCGAGGCGCAGGCGGAATGGCGCGCCGGATGCCACTTGCCGCGTGCCACGCGCTGGCTCAATCGTTACGAACGCGGCCTGATCGCCTTCCTCGAAGGCCTTGCCGCGCACCAACAGCCCCGAAAGGCCGCATGACTATCAATCGCACCGCCAATGGTTTCCCCCAGAGCGAGGATCTTCAGATTCAGGCCGAAACCTTCGCAAATGACAGCTGGGCATGGGCGCAGTCGCACTGGCTCCAGATCCTGATCGCCACCGGCGTCGCCATCGCGGTGTTCTTCCTGCTCCAGGCGATCAAGGGCTGGGGCGCCCGCCTGTGCAAGAAGGGCGAGGGCGTCGCCAACTGGTATGCGATCATCGGCCGCGCCGTCGCCAAGACCGGCAATTTCTTCATCCTGATGACCTCGATCCGGCTGGTCACCGGCTATGCCGGCCCGCCGCCGATGGTAGAGACCACGGTCGAGTTCCTCTTCACCATCTCGGCCGTGTTCCAGTGTGCGATCTGGCTACGCGAGCTGATCTTCGGCGCGATCGAGCACAAGACGACCGCCGACAATTATCACGGCTCGGGCCTGGCCAGCGCGCTCGGCATCATCCGCATCCTGATCACCGTGGTGCTGTTCGCGATCGCGACGGTGATGGTGCTCGGCAATCTGGGGGTGAACGTCACCGGCCTGATCGCCGGCCTCGGCGTCGGCGGCATCGCCATCGGTCTCGCCGCGCAGGGCATCTTCGCCAACCTCTTCGCTGCGCTGACGATCCTGTTCGACCGACCCTTCCGCGTCGGCGACAAGATCCGCTTCGACAAGAACAGCGGCACCGTCCAGTCGATCGGCCTGATGAGCACACGCATCCGCTCGTTCGTCGGCGAGGAGCTGATCTTCTCGAACAAGCAGCTGCTCGACAAGCTGATCGAGAACCTGTCGCTTCGCCACCACACGCGCACCAAGCTGCCGGTTTCCGTCGCCTATGAGACCCCCGTCGAGACGCTCGAGGCATTGCCGGCGATGCTCAAGGAAATCGTCGAGGCGGCCGGCGGCACCCTGTCGCGCGCCAGCACCGAGGGGTTCGGCGCCAGCTCGATCGACTTCATGATCGAGTTCGATGTCGAGGGCGACGACGTGCCCCATGCCCAGATCGTGCGCGACAAGATCATCTTCGGCATCCTGCGCAAGTTCGCCGCCGAGGGCATCTCGATCCCCTACCCGACCCAGACCAGCTACACCGCCGCGCCCGACGGCAAGTTCATCCTGCCCTATCCGGAGGAAGCCAGGGCCTGAGCGCTCCCGCGAAAGCGGGAGCGCGGACCTACCCGGACACGGCATTCGCGGCCCGGCGCCGCCGATTATGCGGGGGCGAGAGAAGGAGACTCGCGATGCTCAAGGACCATGCCTCTTCGGCGATCATCCCCTGCAAGGATCTGGCGGTCGCCCGCGCCTTTTACGAGGGCACACTCGGCCTGCCGCTGCTCGAGGATCACGGCAACGGCTTCCTGTTCGGCACCGGCAATACCCAGCTCAACATCTATCTGAGCGACTATGCCGGCACCAACCAGGCCAACGCCGTGCTGTGGGGCGTCGGCGACAAGCTGGAGGCGATCGCGGCGGAACTGCGTGGCAAGGGCGTGACGCTCGACGAATATCCCGACGGGTTCGACAGCGTCCTCGACGGCGTGCACCGCAAGGGCGATTTCCGCGTGATCTGGTTCAAGGACCCGGACGGCAACATCCTGCACCTCCACAGCCGCTGAGCCGGCCCGCCCCGCCCGCCAGGCGAATCGGCCAGATCCGCGATTCGAACATCGGGTCTGGCCGAAATGGCCCAACGCTCCACTCTTCCGACGCTACGTCAGCCGCACCTTTCAAATTTCCGGTCGGGCGAGGCTTGCGGGAGCCCCTCCCGGTTCACTAGATGGGGCCCAACAAGAGCGGCGGGAGCGGGATCCTTGGCGACGATCACGGTGCAGGAGATGGCCGAAAGCATCGGCACCGAGCGAGTCTCGGACTGGGTGGAAGTCACCCAGACGATGATCAACACCTTTGCCGAGGCGACGGGCGACCACCAGTTCATCCATGTCGATCCGGTCCGCGCCGCGCAGACGCCGTTCGGCGGCACGATCGCGCACGGATTCCTGTCGCTCTCGCTGATGCCGATGCTCGCCGCCCGCACCGATACGCCTGCCATCGAAGGCGTGAAGATGGGCGTCAACTACGGCGGCAACAAAGTCCGTTTCATGCAGCCGGTACGCTCGGGCAAGCGCGTCCGCGGCCGCTTCAGGCTGCTCAAGTTCACCGAGCGCAAGCCCGGCGTCTGGGAGCAGGTCCAGGAATACACCCTCGAGATCGAAGGCGAGGAGAAGCCCGCTTTGGTCGCCGAGTGGATCGCGCTCGTCTACGTCTGAGATCCCAAGAGAAGGAACCACCATGTCTCGCTCCGCAGTCATCGTCTCGACCGCCCGCACCGGCATCGGCCGCGCCTATCGCGGCGCGTTCAACGCCACGCCGGCGCCGACGCTCGGCGCCCACGCGATCCGCGCCGCCGTCGAGCGCGCCAAGATCGATCCGGCGGAAGTGCAGGACGTCGTATTCGGCGCCGCGCTCCAGCAGGGCAGCACCGCCGGCAACATCGCCCGCACCGCGCTGCTGCGCGCCGGCCTGCCCGTCTCGGTCGCCGGCATGTCGGTCGACCGCCAGTGCGCCTCGGGCCTGATGGCGATCGCGACGGCCGCCAAGGAGATCATCGTCGACAATATGGACATCGCCATCGGCGGCGGCCTCGAGTCGATCTCGTTGGTGCAGACCCCGGCGATGCGCGTCGAGCCCGATCGCGAGCTGCTCGCGATGCACGGCGACATCTACATGCCGATGCTGCAGACCGCCGAAGTCGTCGCCAGCCGCTACGGCATCGGCCGTGACCGGATGGACGCCTATTCGCTCCAGTCGCAGCAGCGCACCGCCGCCGCCCAGGCCGCGGGCAAGTTCGACGACGAGATCGTGCCGGTCACCGCGACGATGAACGTCGTCAACAAGGAGACCAAGGAAGTCTCCCAGAAGGAAATCACCCTCGCCAAGGACGAGGGCAACCGCGCCGACACCACGATCGAGGGCCTGCAGGCGCTCAATCCGGTGCTGCCGAACGGCACCATCACCGCCGGCAACGCGTCGCAGCTGTCGGACGGTTCGTCGGCCTCGGTGCTGATGGAAGAGAAGCTCGCCGAGAAGCGCGGACTGCAGCCGCTCGGCCGCTATGTCGGCATGGCCGTCGCCGGCACCAAGCCGGACGAGATGGGCATCGGCCCGGTCTTCGCGATCCCGAAGCTGCTCGAGCGCTTCAACCTGAAGATGGACGATATCGGCCTGTGGGAGCTGAACGAGGCTTTCGCGGTGCAGGTGCTCTATTGCCAGGACCAGCTCGGCATCCCGAACGAGCTGCTCAACGTCAATGGCGGCGCGATCTCGATCGGCCACCCGTACGGCATGTCGGGTGCCCGCATGACCGGCCACGCGCTGATCGAAGGCAAGCGCCGCGGCGCGAAATATGTCGTCGTGACGATGTGCATCGGCGGCGGCATGGGCGCGGCCGGCCTGTTCGAGGTGCTGTAAGCCTCATTGAAAATTGACGCCTGCAGGATTATAGAGATCTTGCAAGTGACATGGAGTTCGCTCCGTTCGATATGGGCCTCGGTCGTGGCAGCGATCGGGGCCCAAATCGTTCGGGGCTCGGCTGGCAGGCCGAACCCCTCCCGTCGTGCTTACTTGGAGCGCGCTACCTCCACGACCTTGAGGATCAAGGTCGCAAAGGCGAACAACGCCGCAAGGATCAGGCACAAGTCAGCAAGACTCATACGCTTTCTCCGTTAGTGTCGGCGGGCGCAGCGATAAACGATGTCTGAAGCCCGCGCGTCACTATCCGAAGCCCGCATCGGGCCCGCGTAAGTGGTTCGTCCGCATCACCCCTAACCGTCACCCCGGCGAAAGCCGGGGCCCAGAGTTACCCTGCCCAAGCAATTGCGACTCTGGGTCCCGGCTTTCGCCGGGATGACGATGGAAGCTCAGGGCAAGGGGTCGAAGCCAAGATCTTCGGCGAGATCGCGCCAAATCGGATTGCACGCCTCGATCAACGCGATCTTCCAAGCTCGCTTCCACTCCTTGATGCGCTTTTCGCGAATGATGGCGGGCTCCATCTCCTCATGTACTTCGTACCAGACAAGGCGATTGCAACCGTGCTTGGCGCTGAAACCCGAGAATGCCTTTGTCCGATGCTGATAGATGCGGCCGGGAAGGTCCGACGTTACGCCAGTGTAGAGCGTCCCGTTGCGACCACTCGCCGTGATGTAAACGACCGGAGTCTTGTCCATCGAACGCATCCCGTGAACTTGCGGCTCGCCACTCCCACATAGCGCAGGCCGCCAAAAGGATATCTCCAAGCGGCTCGATCGATGTAAACTCCCGTTGCAACAAAACTCGCTTGCACCGGGCGTCGACTTCGCCCTACCCTCCTGACAACGCTGCCAATCGCAACCTTATTGCTTCTGTAACCAGTGTTAGCGATAACAGATTTCGGACTTCGCAAAGCGGGGCCGACAAAAGGAGGGGTGCCGCCCATGGGCGAAGGCTTGGCTTTGGTGGCCGATATCGGCCGCCAATCGGTGCGATTCGGGCTGACCGGCGGAGACGCAGGGATGGCGCCGCGAGACATCCGCCGTTTCTCGACCAGCGAGCACCCCACCTTCACCAGCGCGCTCGTCACCTATCTGGGCGCCCTCGGCCTGCAGGATGCGCGCCTGCCCAGCGTGCTGGCGGTAGCCGGCGCGGCGCGCGGCGACCTGATCAACCTCACCGGCAGCCGCTGGTACATCTCGCTCTCCGGCGTCGAGGCGGTGCTGCGCGCGCCGCCACGGGCGCTCAACGAATGCGCGGCCAACGCGCTGGCGCTCACCACCCTGCCGGCCAGCGCCTTCACCGCGCTGCACGGCCCGCCGCCACGTCCGGTCGAGCCCGGCGGCAACTATGTCGTAATCGGCACCGGCACCGGCCTCGGCGTAGCGGCGCTGATCAGCGCGGGCGACCGGCTGGTGCCCGTCCAAAGCGAAGCCGGCCATGTCGCCTTCGCCCCGCAGACCGCCGATGAGCGCAAGTTCGCCGAATTCTGCCGCACGCGCGGCCATGCGCTCGATGTCGAGACCCTGATCAGCGCCCCCGGCCTGTGCCTCGCCTATGAGGCGCTGTCGGGCGGCGCCAAGCCCGGCTCGCCCGAGGAAGTCACCCGGAACACCGCGCGCGATGCCACAGCAGCGGCAGTCGTCCGGATGTTCGTCGAGCATCTCGGCAGCTTCGCCGGCGACCTCGCCCTGGCCTTCGGCGCCTGGGACGGCGTGTTCCTCACCGGTGCGATCAGCCGTGCGCTCCATCCGCACCTGATGGATCCGGCCTTCCGCCGTCGCATGGAGGGCAAGGCCGCCTTCCGCCGCCAGCTGTCCGAAGTGCCGGTGGCTCTGGTCAACCGCAACGATCTCGAGCTGATCGGTGCCGCCGCGGCCTATGGGAACGCCTGAGGCTTCCTGCCGGTTCTCTCCCTACACCCCGATATGGAGAGCATCATGGCCGACGTCACCGAACTCAAGCAGCATCTCTGGAAGAAGCTGGCCGACAGCCCGTTCGTGATGGTTGGCCTAATCGACAGCCAGCAGCACCATATCCCGCTGACCGCCCAACTCGACGAGGATCAGGTCGACACGCTCTTCTTCTTCGCCGGCAAGGACAACCGCCTGACGCCCGGCGGCCGCGCGATGGTGCATTTCGCCGCCAAGGGGCATGACTATTTCGCCTGCCTCGACGGCGACCTCCGCGTCGACAACGACTTCGCCCAGATCGACAAGCTGTGGAACCGCCATGTCGAAGCCTGGTTTCCGGGCGGCAAGGACGATCCCAACCTCGCCCTGCTCCGCTTCGACATCGACGGCGCCGAGCTGTGGGAGGCGGACATGTCGCTGGGCGGCATGGTGAAGATGCTGTTCGGCGGCAAGATCAAGGGCGACGAGGAAGGCAGCCACGCGGTGGTCGATACGACTGCGGCTTCCTGACCGTATAGCGAACGCCATCGCCATCCGACACCACAACCGTCATCCGCCCACAATCGTCATCCCGACGAAAGTCGGGATCTCAGGCGGTGGCGCGGGACAAGAGCCGCACGAGATCCCGGCTTTCGCCGGGCTGACGGATTATACTGTGACGGATTGTGGTGCGACGGATTGCGCTTTGACGGATGGGCACCGACCGGTTTGGCTTGACGCTGGCAGCGGCCCAAGCCACCCCTTCCCCATGTCCGGCCCGTCGCTCGCCCATCGCATCCGCACCGAAGCGCATGCCGTCTGGTTCGCGGTGCGCGATCCGCGCACCCCGCTGGTCGCCAAGCTGGTCGGCCTGCTGGTCGCCGCCTATGCGCTGTCGCCGATCGACCTGATCCCGGATTTCATCCCGGTGCTCGGCCTGGTCGACGATGCGATCGTCATTCCTCTGGGGGTATGGCTGTTCGAGAAGCTGATCCCGCCCGCCCTGTTCGCCGAGCACCGCGCCCGCGCCGAGATCGAGACCCAGCGCCCGGTCAGCTGGCCAGGCGTGCTGATCATCGTCGCGATCTGGGCGGCGGCGGCATGGCTGATCTGGAGCGTGGTCGCGACCAGCGAATATAACTGAAGGCCGCCCCCCGAACCGCAATCGTCATCCCGGCGAAAGCCGGGATCTCGTGCGGCTCCTTCCCCGCATATTTGCCTGAGATCCCGGCTTTCGCCGGGATGACGTTTAGGCGGAGTGCGTCGCCATCCATTCCACCAGCACCGGCGCGATGCGGTTGCGCCACTTCGAGCCGTTGAAGATGCCGTAATGGCCCACGCCCTGGGCGAGGTGATACTGCTTCAGCGAATTCGGCAGCGCGGTCGCGATGGTCAGCGCCGCCTTGGTCTGGCCGATGCCCGAGATGTCGTCCTTCTCGCCTTCGATCGCGAGGATGCCGACATCCGTGATCGCCGCCGGATCTACCTTGCGGCCGCGATGCGTCATCTCGCCCTTGGGCAGCGCATGTGCCTGGAACACCAGGTCGATCGTCTGGAGGTAGAATTCCGCGGTCATGTCGCAGACCGAGCGATACTCCTCGTAGAACTTCATCGTCGACTCGGCACCCTCGTCATCGCCCTGGACGAGATGCTTGAACATCTCCCAGTGCGAAATCATGTGGTTGCCGAGGTTCATCGTCATGAACCCCGCGAGCTGCAGGAAGCCCGGATAGACCTTCCGGCCAGCCCCGGCATAGGTCATCGGCACGGTGGCGATGACATTCTGTTCGAACCAACTGAACGGGCGTTCGGTGGCGAGCGTGTTGACCGCGGTCGGCGCCTCGCGCGTGTCGATCGGGCCGCCCATCATGGTCAGCGTCGCCGGACGGTTCGGGTGGTTGTCGGCGCTCATCACCGCGACGGCGGCATAGGCCGGCACCGAAGGCTGGCACACCGCCAGCACGTGCGGGCGCGGATCGCCGTCCTTGCCGATAAAGGCGAGGAACTCGACCAGGTAATCGATATAGTCGTCCAGGTCGAAGCGGCCATCGGCCGTCGGCACCAGCTTCGCGTCGCGCCAGTCGGTGATGTAGACGTCGGCCACCGGCAGCATCCGCTCGACCGTGCCCCGCAGCAGCGTGGCATAGTGTCCGGACATCGGCGCGACGATCAGCAGCTTGGGGCCGCCTTCCACGCCTTCACGTACGAAGCGCTTGAGCTGGCCGAACGGCTTGCGCAGCACGATCTCCTCATGGACGTCGACCTGCTTGCCGTCGATCTCGGTGCGGTCGAGCGCGAACTCCGGCTTGCCGCGCGGGGCGGAGGCATGCGCGAACACCTCGAGCGCCGAGGCCATCACCGGCCCGCCGCCGAAATAGGCGAACGGATTGGCGGGATTATTCAGCAGCCCGGCGGAGAAGTTTGCCAGCGCGCTCGCACCTGCGAGAAGCGAGCGCTGAATCTCATAAGCGTCGTACAGCATTGCGTCCCTTCCGCCGTCCCCCTCCCCATCACGGCGGCGGCTATGTTAGCGTTATAGGCGAGCGGTGCTGCGGTGCAACGGCGCCCGGTATCAGAATGCGACAAATTGAGGTCGGGTTCCCGTACCCGTGTTACGAAAACCGTAGCGAGAACCCACTAACCCTCTCTGTGCATTCGATTAAACCGGCATCCCACGCTTTGAATGAATTCGCGGCAAGGATCCTCCGCCAAACGACAGTTTCCCTGCCCCCGCAATCGCGCTAGTCCGCCCCGCATGGCCGAACCCGTCCCGCCGGCGCCGCAGAAGCGCAAGCTCTCCAACCTGCTCGTCGTGTGGAGCTTCACCCGGCGCTATCCGCTCCAGCTGCTGATCGCGATGGTCGCGCTGTTCGGCTCGTCGGTGACGACGCTGCTGGTCCCGCGCACCTTCCAGCTGATCATCGATCACGGCTTCGCTGCCGGTGTCGACCCCAGCCGGATCGGCATCTATTTCGAGGGGCTGTTGCTCGTCGTCCTCGCGCTGGCGGTGTTCACCGCGGTGCGCTTCTACTTCGTCTCCTGGCTGGCCGAGCGCACCGTCGCGGACCTGCGCATCGCGGTGCACCGCAACCTGCTGCGCCTGCCGCCCAAATGGTTCGAGGAGAACCGCCCCTCCGAGATCGCCTCGCGCCTCACCGCCGATACCGCGATCGTCGAGCAGGTGGTCGGCTCCACCGTCTCGATGGCGCTGCGCAACCTGCTCACCGGCGCGGGCGGCGTGATCTACCTCTTCGCGCTCTCGCCCAAGATCGCCGCCTATCTGATCGTCGGCATTCCCGTAACAATCCTGCCGATCGTCTGGCTCGGCAGCCGCGTCCGCCAGCTCTCGCGCAACAGCCAGGATCGCGTCGCCGATGTCGGCTCGATCGCATCGGAGACGCTCGGCGCAATGCGCATCGTCCAGGCCTTCGGCCAGGAGACGCGCGAGGGTGAACGCTTCGAGGGCGCCGTCACCCGCACCTTCGAGGCCGGCAAGCGCCGCTTCGGGCTGCGCGCGGTGATGACCGCGCTGGTGATCGGCGCGCTGTTCTCCGCGATCGTGCTGATCGTCTGGGCCGCCGTCGCCGATGTCGCCGCCGGGCGCGCTTCGGGCGGCTCTATCCTGGCCTTTGTGCTCACCGCCGGCCTGGTCACCGGCTCGTTCAGCACGCTGACCGAAGTCTATGGCGACCTGCTGCGCGCCTCGGGCGCCGCCAGCCGCCTGGCCGAGCTGCTCCAGGAACAGCCCGACATCGCCGCCCCGGCCAATCCGGTCGCCCTGCCCCAGCCGCCCCAGGGCGCGCTGGTCTTCGACCATGTCACCTTCCGCTACCCGAGCCGCCCCGAAGTCTCGGCGCTCAGCGACTTCTCGCTGGATGTCCGGCCGGGCGAGACGGTGGCGGTGGTCGGCCCCTCGGGTGCCGGCAAGTCGACGCTATTCCAGCTGCTCCAGCGCTTCTACGATCCCGAGGGCGGCGAAGTCCGTATCGACGGCGTGCCGATCAAGTCGGCCGACCCGGCAGACGTCCGCGCCCGCATGGCGATGGTGCCACAGGAGACAGTGATCTTCGGCGCCTCGGCCCGCGACAATCTCCGCTACGGCGCCTGGGATGCCAGCGACGAGCAGATCTGGGCCGCCGCCCAGGCCGCCAACGCCGCCGACTTCCTCCGCGCCCTGCCCGAGGGGCTCGATACCTTTCTCGGCGAAGGCGGCGCCCGCCTGTCGGGCGGCCAGCGCCAGCGCATCGCCATCGCCCGCGCCCTGCTTCGCGACGCCCCGATCCTGCTGCTCGACGAAGCCACCTCCGCGCTCGACGCCGAGAGCGAGCGTCTGGTGCAGGACGCGCTCGAGCGGCTGATGGAGAACCGCACCACCCTGGTCATCGCCCACCGCCTCGCCACCGTCCGCGCCGCCGGCCGGATCATCGTGATGGACGAGGGCCGCATCGTCGAGACCGGCACCCATGCCGAGCTGGTCGCCCAGGGCGGCCTCTACGCCCGCCTCGCCGCGCTGCAGTTCAACGAGGCAGCCTGACGCGAAAAGGGCCCGCACGCCGGCGGGCCCTTTCCCGATCGTGCGACCGCTCAGACCAGCTTGGCCGGCTTGAGCAGGTCCGACATGCCCACGCGGTGGAGCATCTCGGCGCGCACCCGGTCCATCACGCCGAAGGTGATGTCGGCGCCGTCCTGGCTCGGGTCATAGTGGAGGCGGAACGGGCGGGTGCCGAATTCCATGCCGACCAGGTCGACGATCTCCTCGGCCACGCCCGCCGGATCGGCATCCTCGGGGACGATCTCGCCGAACGCCTTCTGGATGATCGCGCCGAAGTCCTTGTACGGGCCCGCCTCATATTCGGCGAGGCGCGCGGCGTCCGCCGGGCTGCCCGAATGGGCGAAGTGGTTGGTGCCCTTGGTGAAGGCGCCGGGCACGACGATCGAGGTCTCGATCCCCCAGCGGCTCAGCTCGCGGGCATATTGCACCGCCAGCGCATCCATCGCCGCCTTTGCCGCGAAGTAGGGCGAGAGATAGGGCGGCGTGCCGCCCGCCGAGCTGCTGCTCGACACCCACACCAGCAGCCCCTGCTTCGCCGCCCGCATGTGCGGCAGCGCGGCGCGGTTGACCCGCTGGGTGCCCAGCACATTGACGTCGTACTGCTGGGCGAACTGCTCCGGCGTGAAGCTCTCGGCCGGCCCGAACATCATGTGCCCGGCATTGTGGACCAGCACGTCGATCCGGCCGCTCTCGGCGATGATCTTCGCCACAGCCGCCTCGGTCGAAGCCTCGGACTGGACGTCGAGCTCGATCGGGCGAAGGTCGCTGCCCGGGATGGCGGCAAGCTCGGCGGCGTTCTTGGCATTGCGCCCGGCGACGTCGCGCATCGAGGCGTAGACGATGTGCCCGGCCCGGGCGAGCGCCTCGGCGGTCAGGCGGCCGAAACCGCTGGAGGCACCGGTGATGAGGATGATCTTGCTGTTCGACATGATGAATTCCTTTCGAAGATAAGAGCTTGGGGAGAGATGTGGGATCAGATGATCCCGCCGTTCGCGCGCAGCACCTGACCGTTGATCCAGCTGCCGTCCGGGCCGGCGAGGAAGGCGACGGCGCCGGCAATGTCCTCGGGCTGACCGAGGCGCTCGAGCGGGGCGGCCTTGGTGAGCGTGTCGATCACCGACTGGGGCTTGCCGTCGAGGAACAAGGCCGTGGCGGTCGGCCCGGGGGCGATCGCGTTCACCGTGATGTTGCGGCCGCGCAGCTCCTTGGTGAGGATATGGGTCATCGCCTCGACCCCGGCCTTGGTGGCGGCATAGACCGCGTAGCTGGCGGGGCGCAGCCCGACGACGCTCGACGACAGGTTGATGATCCGCCCGCCTTCGCGTAGCCGCTTGGCCGCCTCGCGCAGCGTGTTGAAGCTGCCCTTCAGGTTGATCGCGACCTGGCTGTCGAACAGCGCGTCGTCGCTTTCGGCCAAAGTCGCCAGCTTCATGATGCCGGCATTGTTGACCAGCACGTCGACCCCGCCGAACGCCGCCTGCGCCGCGTCGAACATGCGGGCCACCGCCGCCGGATCGCTCACATCGGCCTGGGCCGGGATGGCCGAGCCGCCCGCCGCCTCGATCTTCGCGACCAGCGCCTCGGCCTCTGCAGCGCCGCCGGCATAGTTGACGACGACGGTGAAGCCGTCCTTCGCCAGCCGCTCGGCGATCGCAGCGCCGATGCCGCGCGAAGCGCCGGTGACGATCGCAACTTTCTTGTCCGTGTTCATCTTCGCATCTCCACTTGGCCCGGGACCGTCCCGAGCGGTGATGCTTAGATGCCCGCTGGCGGACCGAAGATAATCAGCCTAGATACGGCAACATTGTTCGCAATGATGGAATAGTGGAATGGACAGGCTCGATGCGATGCGGCTCTTCACCCGGGTGGTCGACCGGCGCAGCTTCACCCAGGCGGCACACGATCTCGACCTGCCGCGTTCGACCGCGACCCAGGTGATCCAGCAGCTCGAGACCCGGCTCGGCGTGCGGCTGCTCCAGCGCACCACCCGAACCGTCCGCCCCACCCTCGATGGCGAGGCCTATTATCGCCGCTGCCTCGCGATCCTCGACGATATCGAGGATGCCGAGGGCGCCTTTCTCGGCGCCGTCCCGCGCGGCATGCTCCGGATCGAGGTGCAGGGCACGATCGCCCGCCACTTCCTCCTGCCCGGCATCCCGCACTTCCTCGACCAGCATCCCGGCATCGAGATCTCGATGAGCGAGAGCGACCGCTGGGTCGACATCGTGCGCGAAGGCGTCGATTGCGTGCTGCGCTATGGCGCGCTGCCCGACAGCGACCTGGTCGCGCGCACCGTGACGATGCTCGACCGGATCACCGTCGCCGCCCCCGCCTATCTCGCCCGCCACGGCACGCCGGAGACGCCCGACGACCTCGCCCGACACCAGGCGGTGTCGCTGCGCTCGCTCACCACCGGCGCGCTGACACCCTTCGAGTTCGTCCGCCCGCACGGCGTCGAACGGATCGAGGTCGCCTCGCCCTTCTCGGTCACCGGCACGGAGAGCTATCGCGACGCGGTGCTGCTCGGGCTCGGGCTCGCCCAGATGCCCGTCTTCCACATCGAACGCGACCTGGCCGAGGGCCGGCTGGTCCGCGTGCTTGCCGAGCATCCGCTGCCCAGTGCGCCGATCTCGATCCTCTATCCCCGCAGCCGCCAGCTGTCCCCGCGCGTGCGGCTGTTCATCGACTGGGCGGTCCAGCGCTTCACGGCGCAGGCCGGCTGACCTCCTGATCCTCCACCGACGCCGCCGGCAGGGTGAAGCAGAAGGTCGCGCCGCCGCCCTCGCCATTGGCCGCGCTCATCGTGCCGCCATGCGCCTCGACGATGCGGCGCGAGATCGACAGGCCGATGCCCATCCCCGCCCCCGCCTTGGTCGAGGTGAAGCGCTCGAACAACTGGTCGAGGATCGCCTCGGGCACGCCGGGGCCGTCGTCGCGGAACAAGATCTCCACCCATTCCTCATCGTTCCGATAGGCGGCGATCGTAATCCGCCCGCGATGCGGCGCGCTCGACCGGATCGCCTCGACCGCGTTGCGCAACAGGTTCACCACCACCTGCTGCACCTGGATGCGGTCGATGAACACGCAAAGGTCCTCGGGTTCCACCGCCAGCTCGATCTCGACATGGTGCGCGCTGGTGCCGGCCAGCACCAGCTGGATGGCGTCGTCGATCATCGGCACCAGCGGCTCGACGCGCTTCTCCACGTCGCGGTGCTGGGCGAATTCGCGCATCCGCCGGATGATCTCGCCGGCGCGCACCACCTGTCCGCGCGCCTGCTCGACCATCTCGGGCGCCGGACCCTGGTCCTCGCGCTGGTTCAGCACGAAGCCCGCTGCCGACAGATAGTTCACCGCCGCGGTCAGCGGCTGGTTCAGTTCATGCGCCAAGTCGGCGGCCAGCTCGCCCATCGCATTGTGGCGCGAGACATGGGCAAGCTGCGCGCCCAGCCGCGCGACATGCTGCTCGGCGGCAAGCTTCTCGGAAAGATCGCGCGCGAACAGGGTGAAGCAGGTCTCGTCGTCCATCCCTTGCAGCAGCGCGCCGCGCAATTCGAGCGGGAAGCGCGATCCGTCGAAGCGCACGCCCTCGCCGGTCAGCAGGAACTCGGGCGCCTTGCGCGCCAGCAGCCCGGCAAGCTTGTCGCGTTCCTTGTCGCCGAGATAATCGGCCATGTTGCAGCCCGGCCCCATTTCCGGGGGAACGCCCCACAGCCGGGCGGCGGCGGCGCTGAAGTCCTTCGAGCGCCCCTCGCCGTCGATCACGATCACCGCGTCGGGCACGCCGGCCAGGATCGAGCGGAGCTGCCGCTCGCGCAGCAGCACCGCCTCGTTCTGCTGCTTGGCACGGCGCAGGCCGATGCCGAGCAGCAGCAGCACGATCAGCACATTGCCCACCACCACCAGGAAATGGGCCTCGTTATGGGTGAGCAGCCGGCCGCCGACGCTGAGCAGCGCTATCAGCGAGGGGAAGACCGGCAGCACGATGATCGCCGGTGAGAGCTGGCGCAGCAGCGTATATTCGAAACCCAGCTCTTCCTGCTGCCGCCCCCGCTCGTTGAGCCCACTCTCGTTGAGGATGTGCAGCACCATCGCCAGCGCCATGGTGAAATTGGGCAGCGCCGAAGCGGTCGAGCGGCCGATAAAGGTGGGCGAGAGGTTGGTCGGGTCGGTGACCGTCATCGTCATGGTCAGTACGGAGAGCCCCAGGCTCGCGCTTGCCAGCAGCACCACCCAGGTGCGCGCGAAGGCCGACCGGCTGGTCATCAGCAGGATGGCGATGCAGTTGAGGATGAAGATCGCCACCGCGCCCAGGCCGGGGATTCCGCGGTTGGTCACCTGCAGCGCCGCCACCTGCCCGGAGAACAGCAGCCGCTCCAGCCCCAGGTCGAGCCGCGCGGCATATTGCACGACGATCAGCAGCAGCAGCGCCAGGGGCACGGCAGTCACCGCCCGCGCCACATTCCATGCACCGCGGTGCGCCAGCAGCGCCCCGATCGCGATCAGCAGGAACAGGGCGGCGGTGAGCGGGGCGATGGCGTAATGGGGATTGCCGAACCCGCGCAGCACCGGGATGACGAGGATCCAGCCGAGGATCGGCAGGGCCGGGCACAGGATCGAGACGAGAAGCAGCCCGGTCGCCCAACGATCCGCTGCAATGCTCCCCCTTGCCCCGCTGTCTTCGGCCGTTGCGATATCCATCGCTTCCTTCCCCCGCCCAGGCCGTCGGGCGCCCGTCATGTCGACTCGCTTATGGCGAATTTACCACATGTCTGCAGCCTTCACTTTTGCGCAGATTAAGGGCCCCGCCAGCCCGGGAAAATTGCGGAGGTTCCGTATTTCCCGGGCGGCAGGGCCTTTGGAGCGGGGATGTTTCAGGCGATGGTCAGGCCCACGTCGATATTGTTGCGGGTGGCGTTCGAGTAAGGGCAGATCTGGTGCGCGGCCTCGACCAGCTTCTCCGCATCGGCACGCTCGACGCCCGGCAGGTTGATCTCCAGGTCGGCGGTGATGCCGAAGCCGCCTGCCGCACGCGGGCCGATGCCCACCGTCGCGGTCACGGTCGTCTCGGCCGGAACCTTGAGCTTCAGCTGCTGGCCGGCGACCTTCAGCGCGCCGATGAAGCAGGCAGAATAGCCAGCGGCGAACAGCTGCTCGGGATTGGTGCCCTCGCCGCCGGCACCGCCCAGTTCCTTCGGGGTCGAGAGCTTGGCGACGAAGCGCCCGTCCTCGCTGCGGGATTCGCCGTCGCGGCCGCCGTTCGAGGTGGCGCGGGTGGTGTACAGGACATTGACGGACATGCTCGGTCTCCTCATTTAGTTCGCGATATCATTTATCGCGATACATATTAGCTAGGGACCGAGTCGGGGCTTGTCCAGCAAAATCGTTATCGCGATATAGATTTTTGATGATATTGGCCCTGCCAAGGAGATGAACATGCCCGCCGCGATGCCGCTCGACGACCAGCTCTGCTTCTCGCTCTACGCGACCAGCATGGCGATCACCCGCGCCTACAAGCCCATGCTCGACCAGCTCGGCATCACCTATCCGCAATATCTGGTGCTCCATGCGCTGTGGGAGCAGGACGGCCGCACCGTCGGCGCGATCGCCGATCGGCTGGCACTCGAATCGAGCACCGTCACCCCGCTGGTGAAGCGGCTCGAGGCCGCCGGCTTCGTAACCCGCGAGCGCAATCCCGAGGATGAGCGTCAGGTCCAGGTCCGCCTGACCCCGCGCGGGCGCGAGATGCGCGAGGACTGCGGCTGCCTGGCCGAGGAGCTGCTGGTCCGCTCCGGCATGAAGGGCGAGGAGCTCGGCGCGCTCAATCGCGAAGTGAAGACGCTGTGGCAGGCGCTGCGCGAGGCAAAGGGCTGACCCAACTCCTTCTCCCCTCGCCATCTAACCGTCATCCCGGCGAAAGCCGGGATCTCGGGCGAGGGAGCATGCGGCCTGAGATCCCGGCTTTCGCCGGGATGACGAGTGAAAGAACCATACCGCCTCTTCCAAAATAGGATTTCCTCTGCTTCACTGCCCATCGCTCGAAAAGGCCCGTGATCGGGGAATCGGCAGCCCGCCGCTCTCCCACGCGTTAATAAGGGCGATTCAAGAGATTCAATGAATCGTTCGACCAGACGGTTGAACGTCGAGGAGCAGGAACCGGGAAAATGGCAGACCGCGAATTCGATATCATCGTCTATGGCGCCACCGGCTTCACCGGCCGCCTCGTCGCCGAATATCTCGCCGGCCAGTATCCCGACGTGAAATGGGCGATGGCCGGCCGCTCGCTGACCAAGCTGCAGGAAGTCCGCGACGAGATCGGCGCGCCAGCCGGCACGCCCCTGCTCACCGCCAATGCCGACGATCCCGCCAGCCTCACCGCGATGGTCGCCCGCGCTTCGGTGGTGATCTCCACCGTCGGCCCCTATCAGCTCTATGGCGAGGCGCTGCTCGCCGCCTGCGTCGAGACCGGCACCGCCTATGTCGATCTGTGCGGAGAGCCCGCCTGGATGGGCCAGATGATCCGCAAGTATGAGGATGCCGCCAAGGCCAGCGGCGCGCGCATCGTCTTCTCCTGCGGCTTCGATTCGATCCCCTTCGATCTCGGCGTGTGGACCGCGCAGCAGGCGGCGATCGCCCGCTTCGGCAAGCCGGCGCCGCGGGTGAAGGGCCGGGTCCGCGCGATGAAGGGCACTTTCTCCGGCGGCACCTTCGCCAGCGGCAAGGCTTCGATGGCGGCCGCGGCCAAGGATCCCTCGATCCTCAAGCTGATGATCGATCCCTTTGCGCTGACCCCGGGCTTCGCGGGGCCACACCAGCCCAATGGCATGGTCCCCTATCATGACGAGGCAGTCGATGCCTGGGTTGCCCCCTTCATGATGGCGGTGATCAACACCAAGAACGTCCACCGCTCGAACTTCCTCGCCGGCCAGCCCTATGGCGCCGACTTTCAGTATGACGAGATGCTGATCGTCCCCGGCCTGGGCGAGATCGGCAAGGCGGCGGCCGAGGCGCTGGCCAAGATCAACCCGATGGCCGCCGACAAGGGCCCGGCGCCGGGCGAGGGCCCGAGCAAGGAGGAGCGCGAAACGGGGTTCTACGACCTGGTCTTCGTCGCCGAGATGCCCGACGGCCCGCGCCTGTCGGCGACGGTCAAGGGCGACAAGGATCCCGGCTATGGCTCGACCAGCAAGATGATCGCCGAAAGCGCGCTCTGCCTGCTCCGCGACGTGCCGGCCGAGGGCAAGGGCGGCATCTGGACGGCCGGCGGGCTGATGCCCGAGCCGCTGGTCAAGCGGCTCGAGGCGAATGCCGGGCTCAGCTTCTCAGTAGAGTAGAGTGATCAGCCCCGCGGCGAGGAGGCACAGCGCGATGACGATGGGGACCAGGAAGGCGCGGGTGCGGTCCTGGCTCCGCTGCCAGGCGACGATGTCGAACCAGTAGCGGCCCGGCCCCGCGTCCCGGACGATCCCGGCGCGGCGCATGCGCTCGAACTGGGTACGCTCGACGGGCCGCTGCGGCACGAAGGGAACCGCCTCCTCGGCGGTCACCGCGTGGAGGGCAAAGAAATGGGCACGGATCCGCCGCTGCGCCCCTGCGGCCAGCGCCCCGATGATCGCCGGGGCGCCGGAAGCCGGGATCACTTCGGTGCGGCGGGCGTGGCAGCCGGCGCCGGCGGGCACTTGTTCACGACAGGGCCCTTGGCGAGCTTGGTGTCGTCGAGCGAGTCGACCCGCATCGAGACGCCGGTGTCGAAGAATTGCGGCGCGGTGCCGCAAAAGCCGCCGACCAGGGCGGTCGAGATGTCCGCGGGGGTCAGCCCGGTGCGCCAGCCCTTGGGGCCATCGACGGTGAGGACCAGCGTGTTGGCCTCCGCGGTGATGGCCTTGAGGGTGATGCCACCCTCGAAGGTCTGGCCGACGGCGCCCTGCATGTTCTTGGCGAAGTCGGCCGCGGTCGGCTTGGCCTGGGCGGCAGGCGCCGGCGCGGTCTGGGCGGCGGCGGGCAGAGCCGGGGCGACAACGAACGCGAGAGCGAGGATGATGGGCTTCAGCATTGGGTCGATTCCCCCGGGAATGTGGAAGCGGGAGCATAAAGGCCCCCGCCTCGGGGTCAATGAACCCAGATCAACGCCGCTTCCCATTGTGGCGGATATTGGCCGGCCGGCCGCGCCGCTTGATCGGACGGGGACGGCCCTTGTGGACCCGGTCCCGCTCGAACGCCGAGGGTCCCGCCGAGCCCTTGCCGTCGGGCAGCTCGAAGCGCAGCGCCCCCGAGACCGGATTGGCCTCGACCAGCCGCAGCTGCAGCCGCATGCCGATGAAGAACACGTCGCCGCTCTCGTCGCCGACCAGCCGCTGCCCCGCCTCGTCGTACCGGAAATATTCGGTGCCGAGGTCCCGCGCCGCGACCAGCCCGTCGCCGCCGACGCCGTCGACGGTGGCGAAGAAGCCGAAGCTCTGCACCCCGGTGATCCGTGCATCGAGCACCTCGCCGACATGGTTGGCGAGATAGGCGGCGACATAGCGGTCGATCGTCTCCCGCTCGGCCTCCATCGCCCGCCGCTCGAGGCTGGAGATGCTCTCGCCGATCCGCTCCACCGTCGCGGCCTCGTCCTGGGTCAGCCCGCCCGGGCCAAGATCATAGGCGTGAACCAGCGAGCGATGGACGATCAGGTCGGCATAGCGGCGGATCGGCGAGGTGAAGTGCGCATAGCTGCCGAGCGACAGGCCGAAATGGCCATGGTTCGCCGGTCCGTAAGACGCCTGCATCTGGCTGCGCAGCACCTGCTGCATCACCTGCTCGCGGAAGTCGCTCTCGCCCACCCGCTTCAGGATGTGGTTGAACGTCGCCGGCTTGATCACCTGCCCAAGCGCGAACTCGATGCCGAAGGTCTTGAGATATTCGCGCAGCGCGACGAGCTTCTCCCGGGCTGGCGGCTCGTGGATGCGGTACATCACGGGTGCCTTCTTGGCCTCCAGCGCCTTCGCCGCCGCAACGTTCGCCGCGATCATGTAATCCTCGATCAGCTTGTGGGCATCGAGCCGTTCCCGGGGAGCGACCGAGAGGATTCGCCCCATCTCGTCGAGGACGATGCGGCGTTCGGGCAGGTCGAGATCGAGCGGCTCGCGCTTGTCCCGCGCCTTGTTCAGCGCATGCCAGCAGCCCCAGAGCGGCTTGAGCGCCACCTCGGTCAGCGGATGCTCGATCTTGCCGTCGATCGCCGCCTGGGCGTCCTCATAGGCGATGTTCGCCGCGATGCTGACCACCGCGCGGGTGAAACGCCAGCTCTTCAGCTCGCCTTGCTTGCCGATCTGGAGATGACAGGCCAGCGCCGCCCGGTCCTCGCCTTCCTTGAGCGAGCAGACCTCGGCCGAGAGGATCTCGGGCAGCATCGGCACGACGCGGTCGGGGAAATAGACCGAGTTGCCGCGCTTGCGCGCCTCGCGGTCCAGCTCCGAGCCGGGGCGGACGTAGAAGGACACGTCGGCAATTGCGACCACCGCCTTCCAGCCGCCTTCGTTCTTCGGATCGGCGTCGGGGGCGGCCCAGACCGCGTCGTCATGGTCGCGGGCATCCGCAGGGTCGATCGCGACGATCGGCAAGTGGCGAAGGTCCTCCCGCTTGCCGAGATCGGTCTTCGACACCCGCTCGGCTTCGTCGAGCAGGTCCTCGGAGAAGATATTGGGGATCGAGTGGCGATGGATCGCGATCAGCGAGAAGCTACGCGGGGCAAAGGGATCGCCGAGCACTTCGACCACCTTGGCGGTGATCCGCGGCGGGCGGCCGGTCTTCTCGGCGAGGACGAGATCGCCCTGCTCTGCGCCGCCGGCATCGGAGACCGGCCAGTTGCGCCGCTCCTTCTTCTCGACGCCCTGCAGCCAGAGCCGCCCGGCCTCTTCCTTGAGCACGCCAAGCATCAGCTCCTCGCCGCGCGCGAGCTTCTTCATCGGATGGGCGATCCAGCCGTTGCCGGCCTCTTCGGTGCGGGCGAGGATGCGGTCGCCTACGCCCAACGCCGACCGCTTGCCGCGCGCCTCGCGAACGCGGAGCCGCGGCACGGGCACGCCTTCGGCCTCCCACCGCTCGGGCACCGCCCAGGTGGTGTCGCCGTCGGCATCGGTGATGCGCAGCACGGTGACCTTGGGCACGCCGCCCATCTTGTGGAAGGCACGGCCCGGGGCGACGTCGATCAGCCCCTCGTCGCTCATGTCCTTGAGCAAGGCCTTGAGCAGGATCTTGTCCTGCCCGTGCAGCCCGAAGGCCTTGGCGATCTCGCGCTTGCCGGCGGGCGTGTCGGAATTGGTGATGAAATCTAGAATCTGCTGCCGCGTGGGCAGCCCTGCTTTATGTTTTGGTTTTGCCATTGGACCCCAAGATAAGGACTCGCGAGCCGCATGCCAACGCCGTAGCGTAGTAGCGTGACATATGACCTGCTCATCGTCGGCGGCGGGATCAACGGGTGCGCGATCGCCCGCGAGGCCTCGCTGCTCGGCCTCAAGATACTGCTCGTCGAGAAGGACGACCTGGCCAGCCACACCAGCTCGGCCTCGACCAAGCTGATCCATGGCGGTCTACGCTATCTCGAGACCTATGAGTTCCGCCTGGTCCGCGAGGCGCTGCACGAGCGCGAGCGGCTGCTGGAAGCCGCGCCGCACCTGATCCGCCCGCTCACCTTCGTCCTGCCCCACGCCCATGCGCTGCGACCCTGGTGGATGGTGCGGGCAGGCCTCTATCTCTATGACGCACTGGCGATAGGCAGCAATTCCACCCTGCCCCGCTCGCGCGACCTGACCGCGCGGGACAAGGCCTTCACCGATCCCCTCGCCGGCGAGCATCGCGGCTTCGTCTATTCGGACTGCCGCGTCGACGACGCCCGCCTCGCCCTGGCCAATGCCGTGGACGCCGCTGCCCACGGCGCCGAGATCGCCACACGGACCGAATTGCTGAGCGCCCGGCGCGAGGGCGGAAACTGGCGCGCCGAGCTTTCCGATGGGCGCATTGTCGAGGCGCGCGGGTTGGTCAATGCGGCCGGCCCCTGGGTGCGCAAGCTGCTCGACACGCTGGCTATCGCTAATCATTCGCAGATCCGGCTGGTCAAGGGCAGCCACATCGTCGTCCCCAGGCTCTTCGACGGCGACCATGCCTATATCTTCCAGCAGCCCGACCGGCGGATCGTCTTCGCCATCCCCTATGAGGGCGGGTTCACCGAGATCGGCACCACCGACATACAGGTCGACCGGCCCGAGGATGCCGTGTGCACCGAGGAAGAGAAGACCTATCTCTGCGAGTCGGTGAACCGCTATTTCACCCGCCAGGTCACGCCCGTCGACATCGTCTGGAGCTGGTCCGGGGTGCGGCCGCTGCATGATGACGGGGCGGCCAAGGCGCAGTCGGTGACCCGCGACTATGTCCTCGAACTCGACGACAAGGGCCCGCCCCTGCTCTCGATCTTCGGCGGCAAGATCACCACGGCGCGTGCACTGGCCGAGGACGCATTGGCGAAGATCGGGCCGGTGCTGGGCGCCACGGTCGAGCCGGTGACCCGGGCCCGCGTCTTCCCCGGCGGCGCGATCGCCGACTTCGACAAGTTCGTCGCGCAAGCCAAGGCCCGCTGGCCCTTCCTGGGCGACGCCCGGGCCGAGCGCATGGCGCATGCCTATGGCTGCTGCCTCGGCGACATGCTGAAAGGCGTGACGGACCTGGGCGAGGATCTGGGCGCGGGCCTGACCGCCACCGAGATACGCTGGATGCGCGACCAGGAATGGGCCCGCACCGCCGAGGATGTGCTGTGGCGCCGGAGCAAGCTGGGGCTGCATGCAGGGCCGGAGCTGGCGGCGAGGGTCGAAGCGATATTGAAGGAGCAATCATGATCGCCACGCTCGCCGCGCTCGCGCTTGCGGTGCAGCCGCAATGCCGAACCGTGCACGGCCGGCTGTCCGCGGCAAACGGCAATCCCGCCTTGCGCATCTGGGTGATCGGCACCCGGCGCGTGCTCGGCGTCGATGCCGATGAGGATCTCTCGCTCACCCAGCTCCCAGCCAATGTCCGCCGGCTCTGGCTACCCACAGGCGACTTGTTCGGCGCAAGCGTATATGGCGACTTTCGGGTCTGCTCCCGGGAACCCCAACGGCCCGGCGTGATGCAGAGGGTTCGCGTAACTCATGCCCGCAATCTGGTGCTGGGGCCGTATCGCTGATCACCTTAAGTGCTTGTTAAACCGTCCAAGGCAGGGTGCAAGCCGGGGCGGAGAGAGAATGGCGACCAAATTCTCGCAATATCGGGCAGTGGCGCCTGCGCTTGTCGAACAGCGCGGGGCGACCCGGCATCGCATCCTCGTCACCCGAGCCACCGTCACCAAGCGCGGCAACCGCCCGGTCGAGGCGATGCTCCACGACCTCTCGGTCTATGGCTGCCGCCTCGCCTGCGCCGTGGCGCATGGCGAGGGCGACCGGGTGTGGCTGGCCCTGCGCGACGACCAGCCGGTTCCCGCCACCGTGGTGTGGAACGACGGCGCCCATATCGGCTGCCGCTTCGACGATCCGATCGAGCGCAGCCTGGTGCGGCAGCTCACCCTGGTGATCTGCTGAACTTCCTACACGGCGGGGGGGATTCGCCCGCGGAAGTTCACAAAGTTCGCACCAATGGCGATTTTCCCGGGCGCCTATCTTCCCTGTTTTCCCGGATATGCGCGCGATCCCGCAACGATCTTGCGCTCGGCTTCTCCTAGATTTCCCACAGGTTGAAAGAGCGGCGGAATTGGCTTCCAGCCCGGTGAGGGAAACAGACGAAATCCTACATTGCAATGCGCTTCTGTTTCCCCGGCGAAGGCCGGGGCCCAGACCAAGAAGTGCGCGGCGAAGACGCGCCAGGGCGCGTGACTTTCAAGTCTGGGCCCCGGCCTTCGCCGGGGAAAGAAGGAGTCAGAAGCCGATCACATTCGCCCGGGTGAAGCGGCGCGCCTCCTCCGCTGTCAGCAGCTTGCGGTCCCCACCTGCCGGCCCCGCACCCGGTCCCTTGCTCGCATATTCCCAAAGCCGCGCCTCGGGCGGGGTAAGGCGGCGGGGTTCGCCATCGGGGCCCTTGTAGCCCATCCAGGTCCAGCCTTCGCGGCGGATATGGGCGTCCATCCAGCAGTTCAGGAACGCCGCCTGGCCGAGCAGCGCCATGTTGCCGCCGGCACGCCAGGGCCGCCCGAGCCAGGTCGAATTGACGGGCACCCCAGCCTCGCGCTTCAGCCGGCAGTCGGCGAAGACGAGGCCGAATTCCTGCGCCGCCGGGGTGCTGGGCGCGGCGACGAAGCCGAAGCTCTCGGCACCCGGCACATGGCGGGTGACGATCTCGCAGCGCTCGAACCAGGCCGCGGCGCCGCCGAAGATGAAGTCCACCCCGCCGACGATGCGGGTATCGGTGACCAAGGTGCGGGTGTGGAGGTAGAAGCTGTCCTGATAGCCGAGCAACGCGCAGCGATCGACCAGGGTGCGATCCGCCTCGCGGCCGATCGCCAGCGCCACCGCCTGGGCACCGTTGCCGGCACCGTCGCGGCGGGCACCGATATAGTCGAAGCTGTTGCGGATGGTCAGGCCGCGCAGTGTGACGTCCGGCGCTGCGATGGTCAGCGTGCCCGAGCCGCCGGTACCCCAGGTCCCGCCGCCGGGTTTCGCCGTGCCGGCCGCGGTGCCGTACTCGAGCACGGTGCCGGGACTACCCTGGATCGTCACTCCGGCCGCGCGAACCGTCAGCTTCTCGGTGAAGATGCCGGGCTTGAGCAGGATCCGGTACGGACGCCCTGCCCGCTCCGCCTCGGCCAGTGCCTTGCCGAGGGTGCCGGTGGCGGGATCGACCACCGCGTCCCAGGCCTCGCCCGCCTTCGCTGCGAGCGGCAGGCTCAGCGCGCCGGCGAGGAAGGCGCGCCGGGCGGTCATCCCCAGCGATAGTTGAAGCTGATGCTGATCCGCGGCTCCTTGCCCGAGCCGGGCGGGACTTCGTGGCGCAGCCAGCTTTCCCAGAGCAGCACGGTGCCGGGCTCGGGGATGATCTCGATGAAGCTCTGCAACGCCTCGGGCGCATCCTCCAGCCGCGGCGGGGCGGCCATCATCATCGCCAGCCTTGGGTCTTCGAGCTTGAGGCCGCGCGAACCCTTGGGCAGCGACACATAGAGCGTGCCCGAGACGACGCTGTGCGGATGAATGTGCGCGCTGTGCCCGCCCTTGCCATCGAGCACGTTCACCCAGAGGCTGTCGAGCTTGAGCTTCTTGCCACCCAGATTGAAGGCACAGGCCTTGGCGAACTTCGCGACATGCTTGTCGAGCAGGCGCTTCAGGTCCGCGAAATTGGGGTCGCGGATCGGCAGGTCGTCGAGCGAGGCGTAGCTGGTGTAGCCGCGATAATGATTCTCGCGGCACCAGCGGCGGCCGGCCATGTCGTCCTCGGCGAGCTGGAGGCAGGAATCCTCCAGCGCCTCGATCAGGTCGGGGTCGCCGAGCGGCTGCTCGTAGAGCTGGGTGGCGAAGAGCGTGCGCATCAGGGCGTCATCCCGACGCAAGTCGGGATCTCATGCGGCCCTTTCCCCACGGCCAATCCAACCGTCACCCCGGCCCTGTGCCGGGGTCCACCGGGAGGCGAGACATGGGCAAAAGGGGTGAAGGACAGTCGGTGCGGCACCGTGGACCCCGGCACAAGGCCGGGGTGACAACGTATATTTGGCCGAGCGTCCACACCCTCGCCTGAGATCCCGGCTTTCGCCGGGATGACGGAGGTGGCTCGGGCGTCGGTTGTGGCGCCGGTGACGGAATGGTCGTCAGTACGCACGCGCGACCAGGATCCGCTCCACCGCCGGCTGGCCGGTGAAGATGCAGGTGCCGGTGGCCGGCGCGGCGTTGCTTGCCACGTTGCGGAAGGTCAGCTTGAGCGCCTTGATCCGCTCGACCACCTTGTCGAGTTCGGCACCGCTCGGCTTCGACCATTCGACTTCGACCCAGCCGGGGAACTTGCCGGCCTTTTCGAAATAGCTCTCCAGCCCGGCAAAGTCGGTCACGTCGCGGACGATGTTCGCGTCGGTGCGCGCCTTGGCCTGGTCGTAGAGCGTCTTCTGCACCGTCTCGAGCGTGCCGATGACATCGCCCAGGAACGCGTCGCGGGCGACGATCTGCGAGTTGAGCTTGCCGTCCTCCTTGTAGAGATCGGTGCGGACGGTGACCGAGACGTTGCCCCCGGCCATGTCGCGACCGCCGACTTCGACGACGATCGGGCAGCCCTTCTTGATCCAGCCCCAGCGCTTGGTGACCGCCTTGATCGCCTTGAGATCGAGCAGCGCGCGGACGGGCTCGCCGAACGCGAACTGCTTCGACAGTTCCTGCTGGAGCGACTTGCAATAGTCGATCAGCGCAGCGTCCTCGTCATTGTCGCGCAGCATCGGCACGATCACGACCTGCCAGGGCGCGAGGCGCGGCGGCACGCGCAGGCCGTCGTCATCGCCATGCGTCATGATCATGCCGCCGATCATCCGGGTCGACATGCCCCAGCTGATCGTCTGGGCGAGCTCCTGCTGGCCTTCCGAATTCTGGAACTTGATGTCCTGCGCCTGGCTGAAGGTGGTGCCGAGGAAGTGGCTGGTGCCCGCCTGGAGCGCCTTGCCGTCCTGCATCATCGCCTCGATGCTGTAGGTCGAGACGGCGCCGGGGAAGCGCTCGTTCTCGGGCTTCTCGCCGGCGACCACCGGCATCGCCGCGCAATCCTCGGCGAAGCTGCGATAGATCTCCAGCGCCTTCAGCGTCTCCTCGCGCGCCTGCTCGGCGCTGGCATAGGCGGCATGGCCTTCCTGCCACAGGAACTCACTGGTGCGCAGGAACATGCGCGTGCGCATCTCCCAGCGCACGACGTTCGCCCATTGGTTGATCTGCACCGGCAGGTCACGCCACGACTGGATCCAGCGGCTGAAGCCGGCACCGATCACCGTCTCCGAAGTGGGACGCACGATCAGCGGCTCTTCGAGCTTCGCGGCGGGATCGGGGGTGAGCCCGCCCTTGCCGTCGGAGATCAGCCGGTGATGGGTGACGACCGCCATCTCCTTGGCGAAGCCTTCGACGTGATCGGCTTCCTTCTCGAAATAGCTCAGCGGGATGAACAGCGGGAAATAGGTGTTGTCATAGCCCGCGCCCTTGATGCGATCGTCGAGCAGGCGCTGGATGCGCTCCCAGATGCCATAGCCCCACGGCCGGATGACCATGCAGCCGCGCACGCCGCTCTCCTCGGCCATGTCGGCCTCGGTGATGACGGTCTGGTACCATTGGGCGAAGTCGCCCTCGCGGGTGACGGTGAGTGCATGCTTGATCATGGCCGTGCCTCTAAAGTCGTGGCGCGCCCGCGGCAAGCGAGCCCGGATTCATTGAATCTCTTGAATCCCCATCGCGTGCGCGAAGCACCGGCGGGGCCAGCTTCGTGGTGACAAATCAAATCCTATTTTGCCAGCGCCTTCTCTCCCGGCGGCGGCGCTTGATTCGACGCCGCAGGCCCGCTCTACTGGCCGGCAGGGGGAATCGGGGCATGGAACAACGGGATGTGGCGCCGCGCGAAGTCTCGCGCACCGGGCTGGCGATCGGCATCGTCCTGCTGCTGCTCGCCGCGCTGGGCATTGGCGGCGCCTGGTGGTTCGGCACGAAATTCAAGGAGCAGGCGCAGTCGCCCGAAGGCGTCGCCGAATCGATGCTCAAGGACCGCACCGTCAAGGCGTTTTTCGAAGCGCTGCGGGACAGCTATCCGGAGGAGTTCGCGGCCTATACCGCCATGGTCTCGAAGCGGGTTCGCGAAGGCGCGACCGGCGAGCAGATCGGCCGTGAGAGCTTCGCCTGGATGCACGCCGCGACGCTGCGCCACCGCGACGAGTTCGTCCAGGCGCCACACGGCGACCTCAACCTCTACCGGCAGATGGAGATCCAGCTGCTCGAGACGCTGCAGCAGCGCGATGTCGCCCTGTGCGACCGCTATGTGATGGGGACGATCCGGGGCGGCGGCAGCTATTCGCCCGAAGTATCCGAACGGCTGGTCGAGCTTGCCGCTGCGCAGATCACCACGTCGGCGGCGGGACGCGACAACCCGGTGCATCGCAAGGTCCCCAAGGGAGAGATCGCAAGACCCGACGCGGTTGCGCTGGTGACGGCGATGCGGCGCGGCGGGATGAGCCAGTTCGACCTCGAGACCTGGGGCAACCAGGCAAGGATGGCGCAGGCGCGCCCTGAACAGAGATGCGCGATCGGCCTGCACGTGCTGCGCGGCATCACCAGCCTGCCCCATGAACAAGGCGACCGGATCACCGGCTGGCTTACCTACCAGCAGAGCTGAGCCGCGCCTGTGCGATTGCCCCGGCGCGCGCTTTTCCCTAGCGCGCTCGGGTGGGCGACGATCATATCCTGAAGGGCATAACGCTGCGGCTGTTCGCGGTCGCCTGCCTCGCGACCATGTCGGCGCTGATCAAGCTGGCCGAGGCGCGCGGTGCCGGGCTGGTCGAGACGATGTTCCACCGCCAGCTCTGGGCGGTGCCGCTGGTGACCGCCTGGGTGGCGGCCGGGCCCGGGCTGGGATCGATCCGCACCCAGCGCTTCGGCGCGCATGTCTCGCGCACTGCCGTGGGCCTGACCGGCATGATCTTCACCTTCGGTGCGGTGCTGCTGCTGCCGCTCGCCGAGGCGGTGACCTTCCAGTTCACCGTGCCGATCTTCGCGACGATCCTGGGCGCGGTGCTGCTCGGGGAGCCGACCGGCTGGCATCGCTGGGGGGCGGTGGTCGTCGGCTTCCTCGGCGTGCTGATCGTCACCCAGCCGTGGAGCGCGCATGTCCCGCTGTTCGGCGCGGTGGTCGGCCTGCTCGCGGCGCTGTTCGTGGCGATCGTCGCGATCCTGCTCCGGCAGATCGGCAAGACCGAGGCGACCGGGACGACGGTATTCTGGTTCTCGGTCCTGTCGGTGCCGGTGCTGGCGATCCCCTATGCCTTCCAGTTCAGGCCGCATGACCCGGCGACCTGGGGCATCCTGGTCGGGATCGGGCTGATCGGCGGGGTCGGCCAGCTGGCGCTGACCGGATCGGTGCGCCACGCGCCGGTGAGCGCAGTGGTGCCGATGGACTATTCGAGCCTGATCTGGGGCACGCTCTATGGCTGGGCGATCTTCGGCATGTGGCCGAGCGGCTGGACCTGGCTCGGCGCCCCGGTGATCATCGCCAGCGGGCTGTACATCGTGTGGCGGGAGAGGAAGCGCGGCGTGGGGCCGGCGGTGACGAGTGCGGAGATGGAGCCGGTTTAGGTTCCGTCGGTCCATTCACACCACAATCGTCGTCCTCGCCCCCAGGCCGTCATCCCGACGCAAGTCGGGATCTCAGGCGATGGCAGGAAAAGAGCCGCACGAGATCCCGACTTTCGTCGGGATGACGATTGTGGGTCGGGTGACGGTTGTAGACCGGGGATGACGGTTCGGACTCACCCCTTCCGATACACCAGCATCAGATTGTTCGCCGGCATCTCCACCAGCCGCGCCAGTTCCAGCCCCTGCACCGCAGCCGCTTCGCTCACCGCCTCGACATGCCGCAACCCGAAGCGCGGGTCCTTTTCCTTGAGCCACAGCTCGAACGCCTCGTTCGACGGTGCGGTCTCGACGCCCTCGCGGCGATAGGGACCGTAGAGGATCAGCGGCCCGCCCGGCGCCAGCGCCTTCCCCGCTCCGGCGAGCAGCCCGAGCGTCGCTTCCCAGGGGCTGATATGGACCATGTTGATGCAGAGGATCGCCTCCGCCGCGGGGAAGTCCCCGGTGCTCGCATCGATCTCCAGCGGCGGGCGGACATTGGCCAGCCCCTCGCTCCAGGCGGCGATCGAGGCGAGCGCATCGGCGTCGGGATCGCTCGGCTGCCAGTCCAGGTCCGGGAAGCGCGTGGCGAACCAGGCGACATGCTCGCCGGTGCCACTGGCGATCTCCAGCACCTCGCCCGTCGCCGGCAGTTCCTCGGCCAGCACCGCGGCGATCGGATCGCGGTTGCGCTCGGTCGCTGGGGCGTGGCGCTTCATGCCGCGCGCGCTGCCTCGAGCAGGCGGCGGGCGCGCAGGAACATCTCGACCCGCTGCATCGTCAGCATGCCGAGCGCGAAGGCGATCAGCACGTCGGTCATCGCCATCACGTCGAAATGCATGCCGGGGATGCCGAGCGATTCGGCGTTCCGCGCGCCCATGCGGATCAGGATAAGGACGACGATGAAGGCCATCGCGGCGAGCGAGCCCTTTTGCGAGATCTCGTGCGTCTCCGGATCGACCTTGATGTGCATCATCCGGCCGCGCTGCCAGCCGAGCGCCGCGCCGGCGAGCAATGCGGCAGCGGCGATCGCCCAGGTCATCGGCGCGGGCGGGATGCTCCAGAAGGTGAAGCCGGCGATCGCGACGTACAGGGCAGGCACGACCCACAGCCATTCGACCTTCAGCGGACGCTCCCGGGTGAGCCGGCGCATGCGCAGCGCGAGGACGAGCAGGACGATGGCGATCGGAATCAGGTTGAACAGCGGATTGTGCTGGCCTTGCATCATTTTCCCCCGGAACTTGAAAGTGATTTATACAAGCAATACACTATCCATGCCAGCCGAGTTGCGTGGCAAAGGCAAGAGGATTGCGCATGCGGACACGCCGGTCCATCAGGGCGCCCGGAGGGTTCATGGACGTCGATCAGGATAGTGCAGGCGTGAAATTCGCGCCGCCGGCTGCTTTCATCGGGACATTGGTGGTGGGACTGGCGCTCGGCAAGTTGCTGGGCAGTCCCGACCTGCCGCTCAACCACGCGACCGAGCGCGGGCTGGGCTCGCTGGCGACCTTGCTCGGCGTGGGCATCATGCTGTCCGCCGTCGGGCTGTTCCGCGCCGCGGGCACCGATCCCAAGCCGTGGAAGCGCTCGACCGCGCTGATCACCGACGGCGTCTATCGCTGGTCGCGCAACCCGATGTATTTCGGCATGGCGCTCGCATATGCCGGCGTGGCGGTGTGGATGGACAGCCTGGTGACCCTGCTGCTGCTGATTCCGCTGCTGCTGGTGATCCAGCGCGAAGTGATCGAGCGCGAGGAGCTGTACCTCGCCGGCAAGTTCGGCGAGCGCTATCTCAGCTACAAGTCAGCCGTGCGGCGTTGGATCTGAGCCCTCGGCCCGGCGCTCAAGGGCGCCGGGGGAAGTCGCCACGGAACGCGATGCAGTAGCGCATGCGCTTTTCCTTATCGACCGCCGGCTGCGGGATCGCCTTGCGCAGGTCGGGCACCGCGAAGGTATTGGCGCCGTCGCCGCCATAGCTGTTGCTGAGCAGCGCAAAGAGCGCCTGCTGGCCGCGGATCGGCAGCAGCCGGCCGTCCGCCTCCACCCAGCCGTCCGGGCAGAAGTCGAAGGCGATCAGACGGACTTCGCCGACGAATGCACCGTCCTGGGCATGGGCGGGCAGCGAGAAGGTGGCGGCGGCAAAGGCAGCCGCGAGCAATGCGATCTTCATGTCGAATCCCCCAATGGATTTGGCGCGCAGGCTGCGCTGCCCGTCGGCCGCGGGCAATCCGCTTTTGAACGGTTCCGGGGCTATCGGCGTTGATCCCGCATGGCCGCGCTTTCGCTTCCCACGCCCATGCTCCGCCGGATCGGCGCGGCGGCGGGCGAGATGATGGGCAGCGCGCCGGGCATGGACTTCGACTTCGCCGCGCCCAAGGGCGAGCCCGCGCTGGTGCCGGCGGACTCGGTATCGTGGCGGGTGTTCCGTAATCCCGTAACGCTGTTCGTCGGCGGCGTGGCGGCGGTGATCCTAGAGCTGGCCGAGCCCGGCGTACGCGACGGGGTGTGGCAGCATTCGAGCTTCCGCACCGATGCCCTCACCCGGCTGCGCCGCACGGGCCTGGCCGCGATGATAAGCGTTTATGGCCCGAAGAGCCGGGCCGAGGCGATGATCGCCGGAGTGGTGCGTGCACATGGGCGGGTGACGGGCGTCACCAGCGAGGGCATGCCCTATCGCGCGAACGATCCGGTGCTGCTCGACTGGGTGCAGGCGACCGCTTCCTATGGCTTCATCCGCGCCTATCACGCCTATGCGGAGACGCTGAGCTACCGCGAGCGCGACGCGGCGCTGGCGGAGGGCGCGGTGGTGGCGCGGCTCTATGGCGCGACCGGTGCGCCTGCGAGCGAGGCGAAGATGGCGGCGCTGTTCGCGAAAATGGATGCGCGGCTGGTGCCCTCGCCGATCATACACGAGTTCCTGGCGATCATGCGCGCGGTGCCCGCCCTGCCGCGAGTGGCGCGGCCGCTCCAGCATGTGCTGCTGCGCGCCGCGGTCTCGCTGCTGCCCGATGCGCTGATCGAGCGGCTGGGGCTGGAGGACTGGCGGCTGCGCCGGTTCGAGCGCCGGCTGGTCCGCGCGGTGGCGCGGGTCGCGAACCGGGTGCCGCTGCTGGATGCCCCGCCGGCCAAGGCGAGCGAGCGGCTGGGGCTGCCGGCGGACTGGTTGTGGAAGCGCGCTTAATTTCCTCCCTCGGAGCGCAGCTCCGGGGGAGGGGGACCGCGCGGCGCAGCCGCGTGGTGGAGGGGGGATCTCCCCCGCCATCGAATCAAAAAGGGCCCACAACTTTCGTCGTAGACCCCCTCCACCACGCCCTGCGGGCGCGGTCCCCCTCCCCCGGAAACGCCGTTTCCGGGGGAGGAAATGAACGACTTTACTCCGCAGCTTCGGCCTTGGCCGGGGCCTTCCACGCCAGCACCGGCTTGCGTGCGGCGAGCGTCTCGTCGAGGCGGCGGCGCGGGGCGAAGTGCGGGGCGGTCTTGATCGTCGGATCGCCATTCTTGGCGCGGGCAGCCACGCTGCGGAACGCGCCGATGAACTGGTCGAGCGTCGCCTTCGACTCGGTCTCGGTCGGCTCCACCAGCATCGCGCCGTGGACGACGAGCGGGAAATACACCGTCATCGGGTGATAGCCCTCGTCGATCAGCCCCTTGGCGATGTCGATCGTCGACAGGCCCTCGGGCAGGCCCTTATCGCTGAAGATCGCTTCGTGCATGCACGGGCCGTACTTGGCGAAGGGCGCCTCCAGCACGTCGGTCATCGAGCGCAGGATGTAGTTGGCGTTGAGCACCGAATCCTCGGCAACCTGGCGCAGGCCGTCGGCGCCGTGCGACAAGATATAGGTCAGGGCGCGCGTGAACATGCCCATCTGGCCGTTGAACGCGGTCATCCGGCCGAAGGTGCCGGCATGATGCTCGCCCGCGGTTTCCTCCTCGACGAGGTGGAACTTGTCACCCTGCTTCTCGACGAAGGGCAGCGGCGCATAGGGCGCTAGCGCCGCCGACAGCACGACCGGGCCCGAGCCCGGACCGCCGCCGCCATGCGGAGTCGAGAAGGTCTTGTGCAGGTTGATGTGCATCGCATCGACGCCGAGATCGCCCGGGCGGACCCGGCCGACGATCGCGTTGAAGTTGGCGCCGTCGCAATAGACATAGCCGCCCGCCGCATGCACCGCGTCCGAGATCGCCTTCATGTCGCGCTCGAACAGGCCGCAGGTATTGGGGTTGGTGATCATCACGCCGGCGATGTCCGGCCCCAGCCGCGCCTTGAGCGCTTCGAGGTCGACACGGCCGTCCTCGGTGGCGGGGATGTCCTCGACCGAGAAGCCGGCGAACGCCGCCGTCGCCGGGTTGGTGCCGTGCGCACTGGTCGGCACGAGCAGGATCTTGCGGTCCTGCTGACCCTGCGCGTCGAGCGCCGAGCGGATCGCGAGGATACCGCACAGCTCGCCATGGGCACCCGCCTTGGGGCTCATCGCCACGGCCTGCATGCCGGTGAGCGTGATCAGCCAATGCGCGAGCTGGTCGATGACTTCGAGTGCGCCCTGCACCGTGTCGACGGGGGCGAGCGGATGGATGTCGGCGAAGCCCGGCAGGCGCGCCATGCGCTCGTTGAGGCGCGGATTGTGCTTCATCGTGCACGAACCGAGCGGGAACAGGCCCAGGTCGATCGCATAGTTCTGGCGCGACAGGCGGGTATAGTGGCGCACCGTCTCGGGCTCGGACAGGCCGGGCAGGCCGATCTCGGCGCTACGCTCAAGGCCGCCAAGGCGCGAGGGCGCTGCGGGGACTTCGCCGAAATCGACGCCGGTGGTCTCGGACGAGCCGATCTCGAAGATCAGTGCCTCGTCGAGCATCAGTGCGCGGTTGCCGGTGAAGGTCGAGATGTCGCTGGCCTCGCCCGCTTCCGGGGTGGTGGGGCGCCAGCCGGACTGGTTGATCGTGCTCATGCCAGCACCTCCTGGAGCGCGGAGGCAAGCGTCTCGATGTCCTCCGAAGTAGTGGTTTCGGTGACCGCGACGATCAGGCCGTTGGCGAGATCGTCGGCGCCCGGATAGAGGCGGCCGAGCGAGACGCCGGCGAGGATGCCCTTGTCCGCAAGCGTGCGGACGACCGGGCGGGCTTCCTTCGACAGCTTCAGCGTGAACTCGTTGAAGAAGGTCGGGGTGACCAGCTCGACGCCCGGCACCTGGGCCAGGCGGTCGGCGGCGGCCAAGGCCGTGGCGTGGTTGATCGCGGCGAGCTGGCGCAGGCCCTTCTCGCCAAGCAGGGTCATGTGCACCGACATGGCGAGCGCGCACAGCACCGAGCTGGTGCAGATGTTCGACGTCGCCTTCTCGCGGCGGATATGCTGCTCGCGGGTGGAGAGGGTCAGCACGTAACCGCGCTTGCCCTCGGCATCGACGGTCTCGCCGCAGAGGCGACCCGGCATCTGGCGCACGAGCTTCTCCGAGCAGGCGAACAGGCCGACATAGGGACCACCGAACTGCAGGCCGACGCCGAGCGACTGGCCCTCGCCCACCACGATGTCCGCGCCCATTTCGCCCGGCGCCTTGATCGCGCCCAGCGCCACCGGCTCGGTGACGACGGCGACGAGCAGTGCCTTCTTGGCATGCGCGGCTTCGGCGAGCTTGGAGAGATCGGCGATGCGGCCGAGAATGTCCGGATACTGGACCACGACGCAGCTGGTGTCGTCGTCGATCTGCGCGATCAGGTCATCGGTGTCCGGGGTCGGCGACAGCGTCGGCAGCGCAGTGACCAGCTGGTCGCCGGTGAACTTCGCCATGGTGTTGGCAACCGAGACATAATGCGGGTGCAGGCCGCCCGAAAGGATCGCCTTGCCGCGCTTCGTCACGCGGCGCGCCATGGTGATGGCTTCCCAGCACGCAGTCGAGCCGTCGTACATCGAGGCGTTCGCCACGTCGCAGCCGAGCAGCCGCGCGATCTGCGACTGGAACTCGAACATCATCTGCAGCGTGCCCTGCGCGATTTCCGGCTGATAGGGCGTGTAGGCGGTGAGGAACTCGCCGCGCTGGATGATGTGATCGACGCTGGCCGGCACATGGTGGCGATAGGCGCCGGCGCCGAGGAAGAAGGGCGCTGCCCCCGCCGCCAAATTCTTCGCGGCGAGCTTGGTCATGTGGCGTTCGACCGCGAGCTCGCTGGCATGCATCGGCAGGCCGGCGATCGGGCCGTCGAGCACGGCGCTGGCGGGGACGTCGACGAAGAGATCGTCGATCGAGCTGGCGCCGATGACGCCGAGCATCGCCTCGCGATCGGGCTGGGTAAGGGGCAGGTAGCGCATCAGGGCCTTCTCATTTGGATTTGGTTGGCGACCAGGGCTGGATGTCGGTGGGTTTGAGATCGGTGCTGCGATCCATGCAGCCAGGCTCATTGTCGGGCGTGCGGCATGCGTCGGTGATCTTGCCGGTGATCACGACATAGCTGTTGGTGAACGGCCGGGCCCTGGCATCGAAATCGAACTTCTCGCCGACTCCGATCCCGAGATAGGCCGGCCAGCGCACGGCATCGCGGGTGTTCATCATCTTCGCGAATGCGCGCTCATAGTCATGCAGACCGGCCTCATCCACGAATAGCCTGCACTCATAACCGGCACATTCCCCGAGATAGCCGGCGACCCGAACGGTCTTGCCGTTGAGCGCGCGTATCTCGGGAACAACCTCTGCCACGCCCATGGGCTTGGCGGCAGCCCCACAACCCGCGACGAGCAGCGCGCCAAGAACGGCGGCCAGCGTGCAGGAAATGGACTGTCGGCGCATTCTTGTTCCTTCTCCCCTCCCGCTTGCGGGAGGGGAATTTGGGATCACAGCTTCGAGACGTATTCCTGATAGGCGGAGTCGTTCATCAGGCTGTCGAGCTCGCTGGTGTCGGCGAGCGTCAGCTTGAAGAACCAGCCTTCGCCCTCGGGGTCCTCGTTGACCAAAGCCGGATTGTCGGCGAGCGCCTCGTTGCCCTCGATCACGGTGCCCGAGACCGGCGCATAGACGTCCGAAGCGGCCTTGACCGACTCGACCACGGCGGCGTCGTCGCCCTTGCTCACTTCCTTGCCCTCTTCCGGCACTTCGACGAACACGATGTCGCCGAGCTGGCTCTGGGCATATTCGGTGATGCCGACGGTGGCGGTGTCGCCGTCGACGTCGATCCACTCATGATCTTCGGTGAAATAGCGGCTCATCAGGCTCCCTTTCTGACGTAACGGTGGGGGACGAAGGGCATCTTCACGACCTCCGCGGTGTGGATCTTGCCGCGCTGGGCAAGGGTGATCTTCGTACCCGGCTCGGCCTGGGCGGCGGGCACATAGGCCATGGCGATCGGCTTCTGCAGCGTCGGCGCGAAGCCGCCCGAAGTGACCTTGCCGACTTCGTTGCCGTCGACATCGACGACCAGCCCGCCCTCGCGGACCGGCTGGCGGCCCTCGACGACCAGGCCGACGCGCTTGAGGATCGGGCCGTTCTCGCGCTCCAGCATGATGCGCGCATGGCCGGGGAAGCCGCCTTCCTCGCGGCGGCGCTTCTTGAGCGCGAAGCCGAGCGCGGCGGCAACCGGCGTGGTCTCGGTATCAAGGTCATGGCCGTAGAGCGGCAGATCGGCTTCAAGGCGCAGCGAATCGCGCGCGCCCAGGCCGATCGGCTTGACCTCGGGCTGGGCGGTGAGCGCGTCGGCCAGCGCCTCCGCACCCTCGGCCGGCACCGAGATCTCGAAGCCATCCTCGCCGGTATAGCCCGAGCGGCTGATCCACAGGTCATGGCCCTGCCACTGGAAGGCGGCGCCCTGCATGAAGACCAGCTCGGAGACACCCGGGATCACCCGCTCCAGCGCCACGGCGGCCTCGGGGCCCTGCAGCGCGAGCAGTGCGTGGTCTTCCATATGGTTCATGCCGATCTCGTCGGGCAGGAACTCGCGGAAATGGGCGATATCGTCCCATTTGCAGGCGCCGTTGACGACCATATAGACCTCGCCCTCCTTGAGGCGGGTGAGCATCAGATCGTCGAGGATGCCGCCATTGTCGGCCATCAGCAGCGAATAGACCGGGTGCGAGAACTTGGCGGCCTGGATATCGGCGGGCATCAGCGCCTCGAGCGCGGCCTCGACGCCTTCGCCGGTGAAGGTCAACTGGCCCATGTGCGACACGTCGAACAGGCCGGCATGCTCGCGGGTCCAGACATGCTCGGCCATGATGCCTTCATACTGGACCGGCATCTCATAGCCGGCAAAGGGGACCATGCGGCCGCCCTTGTTGCGGTGCCACTGGTCGAGCGGGAGCTGGCGCAGCGCGATCTCGCCCTCACCGCCTTCGGGATCGCCGCTCAGGGTCTGGTCCTGGACTTGCTGGCTCATCGGGCACGCTCCGGATTCGAAGGGGATTCGACGGAGCAGCACGGAATCCTCGCGCGCCGTTCCGTCGCCCCCTCTGTCACGGAACCTGAGAGCTTTCGCCAGCGGACTGGCTTACCCCTTCGGTGGGACGTGGCCGGGCCGCGTCCGCTTTCCAGAGTGTCGTGTACGCGCGGTCCCTGGTGCCTGAGAGATTCCGGGGCGGTTGCTCCTTCGGCGGGTGATCCGGAGATCACCACTCTCCCGCGCGTGCCTGTCGACGGGTTGCAGCCTTGGCCGTGAGGGTGATTCGAGTCAATCGCCCAATCTCCCCTTCCGCTTGCGGGAGGGGTCGGGGAGGGGCTGAAACGACAAAAGCTGTGGAATACCATCCCCTCCCCTAGCCCCTCCCGCAAGCGGAAGGGGGATTAGAAGGGGGAACAGCTTTCCTACCGCGTGACGTTGTACTTCAGCTGGTCCTCGGTCAGCTGGAAGCCGACCAGCGCCTCGAAGGTGGCGGAGAGCACCGCGCCGCGGACCGAGGGATCGGCCAGCGGGTCCATCGCCGCGGCCTCGTCGCCGGCCTTGCGCTTCTGGGTCAGGCGCTTGCGGACGTCGTCGGGCAGCGTCGCGGCGCTGCGCTCGACATAGGTGGTGGCGGTGCCGCTGGTCTGCGCGCGCAGCTGGCCGGGCTCGAAATGCACGGTGACGCGGTTGATCCGCTTGGCGACCACCGAGCTGCCGCCGCGGACGACCGTGATGAAATAGGGGAAGCTAACGTCGCGCGCGCCATCGGCGCTCTGGCGGCGGGCCAGCACGTCGAACTTGACGGTGGTGACCACCTGCTGGCCGGCATCGTCGCAGGTCGAGGTGACGTTGGTCATCACCGCATTGACGTCGATCGCGCTCGCCTCGCGGCTGTTGCCCGGATTGAAGAGCGTCATGTCGCCCGTGCCGGCGGGGATCGCCACATGCGGGCAGGCCGAACGCACCGCCGTGATGCCGGCGCCGCCGCCGGAGGCGTCGATCTCGCCGGTTTTTGCGCAGGCGCCTAGCGCGAGCGGGATCAGGGCGACAACGGCAAGCTTGCGGACCAAGACGGAAACCCTTTCAAACACACGGGACCAGAAGGGGTCCAAAGCGGCGCGCACCATAGGAACCGCGTTGAGCCCGCGCAAGCAATCGCGTAGAGCCGCGGCAGAACTATGGCCGACAATCCGAAACCCTTTCTCGAGCTGCTGATCGCAGCGCCCCGCGGCTTCTGCGCCGGCGTGGACCGTGCCATCCGGATCGTCGAGCTGGCGATCGAGAAATATGGCGCCCCCGTCTATGTGCGCCACGAGATCGTGCACAACAAGTTCGTGGTCGACAGCCTGAAGGCGCAGGGCGCGATCTTCGTCGAGGATCTCGACCAGGTGCCGGACGGCGTGCCCGTGGTGTTCTCCGCGCACGGCGTGCCCAAGGCGGTGCCGGCCAAGGCGGAGGAGCGCGGGCTCGACTATCTCGACGCCACCTGCCCGCTCGTCTCCAAGGTGCATCGCCAGGCCGAGCGGCTGGTCAGTGCCGGGCGCCACATCCTGTTCATCGGACATGCCGGCCATCCCGAGGTGATCGGCACCTTCGGCCAGGTGCCCGAGGGCGCGATGACCCTGGTCGAGACGCCGGAAGATGCCGAGCGGGTGACGGTCGGCGATCCCGCCAACCTTGCCTTCCTCACCCAGACCACGCTTTCGGTGGACGACACGGCCGCGACGCTGACGGTGCTCAAGCGCCGTTTCCCGGCGATCCTGGCGCCCGGGCCCAACGACATCTGCTATGCCACCACCAACCGCCAGGGCGCGGTGAAGGCGATCGCCTCCTCGGTGGACCTGATGCTGGTGATCGGCGGCAAGAACTCGTCCAACTCGCTGCGGCTGGTCGAGGTCGCCGAGCGTCAGGGCACCACCGCTTATCTGATCCCGCGTGCCGAGGATATCGACTGGGCCTGGTTTGGCGGCGTCGGCACGGTCGGCGTGAGCGCGGGCGCCTCCGCCCCCGAGCTGCTGGTCCGCGAGCTGGTCGACAAGCTCTCCGAGCGCTTCGAGGTGTGCGAGCGCGAAGTCGAGACGGTGCCCGAGAACGTCGTCTTCAAGCTGCCGCGCGGGCTGGAAGCGGCCTGATCCATTGCCGTCACCCCGCGAAAGCGGGGGCCTTTGCTCGCCCCAAGCATAACTGCTGTTGTATGCGTGGCCCATCCGGGAGATGGGTCCCCGCGTTCGCGGGGATGACGATTCAGGGGGTAAGGTGGCAGTCTACACGCAGGTTTCGGCGGAAGCGCTGTCGGACTTTCTGGAGAAGTTCGACGTAGGCGAGCTCGCCTCGGCCAAGGGCATCGCCGAGGGGGTGGAGAATTCCAACTATCTCGTCGACACGACGAAGAGCCGCTTCATCCTGACCTTGTACGAGAAGCGCGTGGCAAGCGGCGACCTGCCCTATTTCATGGCGCTGCTCGAGCATCTGGCGGACAAGGGCCTGCCGGTGCCGCCGGCCGTGCCGGACCGCGACGGCACGCTGATCCACCAGCTTGAGGGCCGCCCCGCCTGCCTGATCCAGTTCCTGTCGGGCGTGTCGGTGTCGCACCCCACGCCGGCCCAGGCGCGCGCTGCGGGCGAGGCGCTGGGGAAGTTGCACAAGGCGGCGGAAGACTTCGCGCTCGACCGGCCCAATTCGATGGGCGTCGCCGAATGGCGCCCCTTGTTCGAGCGCTGCGGCCGCGATCTCGACGGCATCCAGCCGGGCCTCCACGACCGCGCGGGTGCCGCGCTGGACACGATCCTCGCCACCTGGCCGGCCGACCTGCCGACCTGCGCGATCCACGCCGATCTCTTCCCCGACAATGTCCTGATGCTCGGCAACCGGGTGACCGGGCTGATCGACTTCTATTTCGCCTGCACCGATATCCGCGCCTATGACCTCGCCGTGATGCATGGCGCCTGGGCGTTCGACGCGCGGGGCGAGGATTTCTCCCCCGAGGTCGGCGCGGCGCTGATCGAAGGGTACACGGCCAGCTTCGGGCTGTCCGATGCCGAGCGCGCCGCCCTCCCCATCCTTGCCCAGGGCGCCGCTATCCGCTTCTTTCTCACCCGCGCCTGGGACTGGCTCAACACGCCGGCCGACGCGCTTGTCACCAGGAAAGATCCGCTCGCCTATCTGCGCCGGCTGGACTTCTACGTGGAGAAGGGCGACGCGCTGTTCGCATGAGCGAACTGCAACATGTCGAAATCGCCACCGACGGCGCGTGCAAGGGCAATCCCGGCAAGGGCGGCTGGGGCGTGGTGCTGCGCATGGGGACGACCGAGAAGGAACTCTCCGGCGGCGAGGCGCATACCACCAACAACCGCATGGAGATGATGGCGGCGATCCAGGGCCTGAAGGCGCTCACCCGCCCCTGCCGCGTCACGCTTTCCACCGACAGCCGCTATGTGATGGATGGCCTCACCAAGTGGATTCATGGCTGGATGAAGAACGGCTGGAAGACCGCCGACAAGAAGCCGGTCAAGAATGCCGATCTGTGGCAGGAGCTGCTCGCCGCCGCCAAGCCGCACCAGGTCAAATGGGTCTGGGTGAAAGGGCATGCCGGCCATCCGGACAATGAGCGCGCCGACAAGCTGGCCAGCGACGCCGCAATCGGGATGTGACCGGCGGCGGCGATTGGCCTATCGAAAGGCTGCGCCTCGACATTGATATTCCAGGAAGAACGACGTGACCGATCCGGTTTCCACTGATCCCCCGACCGAGGCACGCGCAGCACTCGCCGAAGCGATGACCCTGCACGAGCAGGGAAATCTCGAAGCCGCCGAGGCCGGCTATCGCAGGGTGCTGGCACAGGGCTATCGCCCGGCGGACGTGCTGCCTCTGCTCGCCGGCCTGCTCGGGCGCCTCACCCGCCCAGAGGATGCCCTCGCCGCCTGGGACCAGCTTCTCGCAATCGAGCCCGACCATGCCGTGGCGCTGCACGAGAAGGGGCTGACGCTGCACTGGCTCGGCCGCACCGACGCGGCGATAGTGACGCTCGAGCGCGCCTGCGCCCTCGATCCCGACAATCCGATCGCGATCGGCAACCTGGCCGTGGTGCTGGCCGATGCCGGACGCAACCTGGAGGCGCTCCAGCATTTCCGCCGCGCGCTCGCGCTGCAGCCCGACAATCTCCACCTGCGCCACCAGGTCCGGCGGCTCGGCTCGGGATCGGTGCCCTTCTGGCACATCCCGATGATGAACGACACGCCGCGCAACGATGCGTTCGAGGACGCCATCAAGGCCGCGGTCGGCGTCGCCGGCCCCGATGCGCGGGTGCTCGACATCGGCGCGGGCAGCGGCCTGCTGTCGCTGATGGCGGCGCGGGCCGGCGCCCGGAAAGTGGTGGCGTGCGAGATGGAACCGATGATCGCCGAGATGGCGCAGCACATCGTCGCGCAGAATGGCTATGCCGACCGCGTCATCGTCCACGCCAAGCCCTCGACCGAGCTTGCCGTGGGCGCGGAGCTCGACGCGCCGGCCGACATCCTGGTCTCCGAGATCCTGTCGAGCGACCTGCTGACCGAGAAGGTGCTCGACACGTTCGAGGACGCGCATCGCCGCCTGCTCGCGCCCGACGCCATCGTGATCCCGCGCGCGGCGAGCGCGATGGGGTGCCTGGTGGCAAGCGAGAACCTGGCCGACTATGCCTTTGTCGGCGAAGTTTCGGGGTTCGATCTCTCCGCCTTCACCGTCTTCGCGCCGCAGCGCCTGCCGATCCACGGCACGATGACCGGATGGGAGCGTCTGTCGGACGATCTGGAGCTGGTCCGCCTCGACCTTACCCAGAAGAAGCACGACGCCACGCTCGCGCGGCTGTCCATCCCGGTCACCGCGAGCGGACGCGCCATCGGCATCGTCCAGTGGATGCACATCGACCTGTGGGAGGGCGTGACGTTCGACAATCATCCCGATCGCTACACCGATGGCGGCTGGCTTCAGGTGCTGCACAGCTTTCCCGAGCCGATCGACGTGGTGGCGGGGCAGACGCTCGACATCGCGGTCGGCCATGACCGGATCACGCTGATCCTGTTGCCGCTCACCGAATAGGCTGTCGGATCAGCGGCTCGACAGGCCCTCGGCGCCGAAGCGCATACGATCGGGATCGAGCCCGAGCCGTGCGAGATTGGCTCGGCCCGACGCCTTGAGCCGGGCGCTGGCGGCGGGATCGGGCTTGCGCTTGAGTTCCATCCCCGCGGTCGCGGTGAACATGCCCGTGACCGCGAACATCTCGTAGAGCTTCTGCTTCTCGGCATCCGAGGCGCCGGCGATCCCGGTTCCGCCCTGCAGCAAGGTGCGCATCTGGGCGATGAGCGGGCGGGCCTGGTCCGGCTTCACTTCCACGCCGGTGACCGCCTCGTAGCTGGTCGCCACATAGAGCGCGAGCGCGGTCGGCAGGTCGTTATGCGGCTGGCCGAACATCTTCTCGATCGCGCAGAACTTGCCGAGCAGCTGGCGGAAGACGCCGGCGACTTCGCCGCGCTTCGCCGCCGGATATGCTGCGGCCATGGCCGGTATCGCGGTTGCTTCCGGTGTCGAGGTGAACTGCAACGCCTTGGCAGGCGCGGCGCGAGGCACGGGCTTGGACGCAGGCTCGGCCTTGTTGCCGAGCAGCGCCTTGGTCCGCGAGACGATGGTGCTGGCGTTCAGCGCGTTGTTGAAGGCGCCGCCGTCCATCAGATAGACGTTGACCATGTCCTGCGCCCGGGCAGGCGCGGCGGCCAGCAGCCCCGCGCCGATAAGGATGGCCGTACCCGCTCGCACCATGATCGTCCTCCTGCTCGCGCGAGCATAGCGGGACGGGAAGCCGGCCACACGGCGGAACGAGCGCGGCCCGCCGCAGCGGCGCGCCCGTTCATCGCTCGCTTCAGCCGCGGCGGAGCAGCCAGGTGAGCGCGCTCTCGGCGCGACCGAAGATGCGCAGATAGGGCTGGGTCATCTCGCGGCGGATCTGCATCTGCGCGATCGCGCTTTCGGTGACCACGGCGATGCGGCTCGCCACCGGGAAGCCGGCGAAGTGGCGGCGAAAGGCCGCGACCGCCTCCTGCGCCTGCACGCCGCTGCGCCGCATGTCCATGCGCAGCAGGTAGCCGGGCGCGAAGCCCTCGGCGTCGAACTGGTCGCGCAGGCGGCGGGCATAGTCGCCCACGGCATCGGGCTCGAACATGGCGAGCCACTCGATATCGAGCAGATTCAGCTCTTTACGGAAGGCAACCCGGTACATGGCGCCGCTCTCGCAGGGAAAAGTTAAGGGACTCTGGACCGTCAGTCGTCGGATTTGACGAAGAACTTGTCGATCACGTCGCGCGCCAGCCGGGCCGGGCGCAGCGTCTCGGCATCGAGGCAGCACCAGCTCGACTTGACCTCGGCCAGGACCTCGCCACCGCGGCGGATCACCGTCTCGTAGAAGGCGCGCGCGCCCTGGACCTTCTCGAGCAGCACCGTGGCGACCACGTCGTCCTCGAGGAACGCCGGCTTGCGATAGGTGATCTCGTGCTTGAGCGCGACCCAGAGATGCTCGGCCACCGCCTCGACCGGCGCCAGCGCCTGCCAATGGGCGATCACTGCCTCCTGCACCCACTTGAGATAGGAGGCGTTGTTCACATGCCCCATGAAGTCGATATCGTCCTGGGCGACGTCGATCGGGAATTCATAGGGAAGCGCGGTGCCGGACATGCCCTGCGTCATAGTGCAAACCCCGTTCCGAAGCGACTCAAATCCCCGGAAAACCGTGCTTTTCGCGGAACCCGCGCTTGCCGTAGCGTCACCCTCGGCAACGGGATTGCCAGGAAATTGGCCTTACCACTTGACTCGAACACGTCGGACCAACATCGTCCGGGCATATCGCGATGACAGCGGTAGCAAGATGGGGATACCGGATGACACTGAAGCTCGCCGCCGCATTGGCCGGCGCCGCCCTCGCCACCAGCACCAGCGGCACCGCCGCCCCCGTGGCGCCCGCCGCCACGGCCGCGCCTGCCCTGCCCAGCCGCGCCCAGGTGATGGCATCGCTCGAGCGCGTCGCCGACTGGCAGCTCACCCATCTCGACGACCTGAGCTACATGCCCGCCGCCCGGCCCAGCACCAAGCGCGCCCGCGACTGGCAGCAGGCGACCTTCTGGGTGGCGCTGACCAGCGTGGCCGACCGCTCGAAGAGCGTGCGCTACAAGGACGCCATCCTCTCAAAGGGCCGCGAGGAAGGCTGGCGGCTGGGCGACCGGCTCTACCATGCCGACGACCACATCATCGGCGCCGCCTGGATCTGGGCGGCGCGCCATGGCGCCGGCGCGCAGGCGCTCGCCCCGATGCGCGCCAGCTTCGACCAGATCCTCGCAGCGCCCAAGACCAACGACCTCAAGTTCATCGCGCCGGCCGGCGGCGACCCCGAATGCACCACGCGCTGGTGCTGGTGCGACGCGCTGTTCATGGCCCCGCCGACGCTCTGGGCGCTGAGCAAGGACACCAAGGACAAGCGTTACGCCGCCTTCGCCGACCGGGAATATCGCGCGACCACCGACTATCTGTTCGACAAGTCCGAGGCGCTGTACTTCCGCGACAGCCGCTTCTTCGACCAGCGCGGCGCGCATGACGAGAAGCTGTTCTGGAGCCGCGGCAATGGCTGGGTGTTCTCCGGCCTCGCCCGGATGATCCCCGAGATGTCCGCCAAGGATCCGCGCCGGCCTTATTATGTGAAGCTGTTCCGGGAGATGGCGGCGAAGCTGGTCAAGCTCCAGCGCGGCAATGGCTATTGGCCGCCCTCGCTGCTCGCCGATCCCGACCGCTCGCAGGACGAATCGAGCGGCACCGGTTTCTACGTCCATGGCCTGGCCTGGGGAATCAAGGCTGGCCTTCTCGATCGCAAGACCTATCTTCCTTCGGTTACAAAGGGTTGGGCAGCACTCGAACGCGCCGTTCAGCCAAATGGCATGCTCGGCTGGGTACAGCAGGTGAGCGACCGGCCCGATGTGGTGAAGGCCGAGGATGCGCAATTCTATGGCACGGGCGCGTATCTGCTCGCCGGCGCCGCGGTCTATGATCTGACGAGGTAAGGAAGACATATGAAGCACGCCCTCTGGCTCCTCGCCGCACCGCTGCTGGTCGCGGCCGGACAGGACGCCGCGCCGCCCGCCCCGCTGGCGACGCTCAACGTCCGCCAGGCCGATGGCAGCTACAGGCTGGCCGAGCGGCTCGACGTGCCGGCGGATCACAAGATCCATGACCGGCTGATCGCGATGGAGGGCCCGGGCTGGGAGAGCGACAAGGTCGCCTATCGCCTGTACCTCGACGAGCGCAACGTGCCGGACATCTATGGCAAGAAGCTGCCCGGCAACGTGCTGCCGACGATCGGCATGGGCAAGGACGACTATCACGCGATGGCGCCCTGGGGGCAGGACATCTTCCAGGTCGACCAGTCGCTCGGCATGGGCGGGATCGGCGTGCTGCGCAACGGCACGGCGACCCAACTCGGCAAGGCGAAGATCAGCGCCCGCATATTCAACACCGATCGCGCGGCGACGGTGCTGGTCACCAACACCGGCTTCCCTGGCGACGGCGGCGGCGCCGATCTCTCGACCACCTACCGGATCTTCCCCGGATCGCGGCTGACCAATGTCGAGGCGCGGGTGAGCGGCAAGGTGCCGGCGATGATCGCCGGGCTGACGCTGCACGACGGCGTCACCAAGATCGAGAGCCCGAAGCGCGGCAAGTGGCGCTATTTCGCCACCTGGGGCCAGCAGAGCCTGGCCAAGGACGATCTCGGCATCGCCCTGTTCTACCCGGCCGACGAGGCAGCCTCGACGGGCACCGACGGCAAGTCGCTCTATGTCCAGTTCTGCGATCCGCGGAACCTCCGCTACGCCTTCGGTGCGGCCTGGGTGCAGGAGCCCGGCGCGCCGAAGACCGAGCGCGAGTTCCGCAAATGGCTCGACGACACGGCCGCGGACCTGGCGAAGCAACCCTATGTGGTGGGCGCCGCGCAGAAGACCTGCGCGGCGAAGTGAGGCCCTAAAATTCCTCCCCGAGCTTGCCTCGGGGAGGGGGACCATTCGCGCAGCGAATGGTGGAGGGGCCTGCGAAGGAGCGGCGGCTAGCGCCGCGCCCCTCCACCACGCCCTTCGGGCGCGGTCCCCCTCCCCCAGCAAGCTGGGGGAGGAATTAGGAGATCACCCCGGATTCTTCCCCTCGCCCACCGGCGGCGCCGCGCCGAAATACCGCTTCAGCTCGGTCTCCTGCGCCAGCGGATAGTCCGCGCCCCATGCCCCGCGCGCGCGGCGCAGCAGCTCGTCGAGCTCGCCGGCATCGGGACGCAGCTCGGGCATCGGCCAGCTTGCGACCTTGCGGTAATAGGGCTTGAGGAAATCGGTCGCGAGGCGGAGGCTCTTGCCGTCCTCCTGCCGATTCCACACGTCGACGCCGACGCACTTGCCCATGTCCGCCACGTCATAGGCGGCGAGCAGCGCGTAGATCGAATAATGCAGGCTGCGCGTGCGGGCGAGTTCGAGCGGCATCCTGCCTTCGGCGGTGATCTGCGGCGCCATGCGCTTCTTCGCGAATGCCTCGGTCACCGCCTTCGTCATCTCCGGGCGCCGCGCGAACAGCGCGAACTGCGCGGTCTGGGCGTCGAACCACATGCCGTGATTGTTCTTCGCGGCATTCTCCGCCTTGCCGTTGCGGCTCGATTGCATCCAGTCGAGATAATCGGAGAACCATTTCTCCAGGCCCTTGCGCTCCGCCTCGGTCAGCCTGCCCGACGGGCCGATCAGCCCGATACCCTCGACCACCCGCTCGAGCCGCGAAGTGTCGAGCACGCCCTCGGCACGCCCCTCCTCGCGCCCCGGCACGGCCTGGGCATAGTTCATGTTCGGGTTCATCCGGCTCTTCGGATCGAGGAACCAGGTACGCACCAAGCTCGCCGCGCGGCCGGCGTAACGGGGATTGTCGGAGAAATAATAGGCCAGGCTCAGCGTCTCGACGTCCGAGCTCATCCCCTCCAGGTCGCTCACGTCGAACTTGTCGGTGTTGCGGTCCGGATTGATCTCGCCGTCCTTGCGCACATAGGGCAGGCCGCCGGGCTTGCTCGGGTCCGGCCACCAATAGGGCGCCAGGCTGAGATAGTCGTGCGGATCACGCGACGGCGGCGAGGCCTTCTTGTCGACCACCGTGTAGAGCGGCCGCGCCATCGCCTTTTCCGCGCGGGCGATCAGCGCGTCATAGGCCGCCTTCGCCCCCGGATCGGTGGCGATCGCCGCCTTGAGCCGGAGCATCGTGTCCGGCGCCAAGAAAAAGGTCCTGCGTCCGCCGAACGCCGCGGAATATCCTTCCGCGCCGTCGCAGACCGGCTGCTGCGTGTTTTGGCCAGGGGAGGCGATCCCGGCATGGGAGGCAGCCTGCGGCGCAAGCGCCGCAGCCAGGACTAGGAGAAAAATGGGGCTGCGGCGCATCGGACGTCCTTCCCGAAATCAGTAGCGGAGCCGGAAGCCGAAATAATATTGCGGCCCGCTCTCGCTCACCTCGGCGATCGAGTCGTATCCGCCCTTGTAGAAGACGTCCTTGGTGTTGGTGACGTTGAGCGCCTGCAGCTTGAGCTGGATGTTCTTGGTCACGTCATACTGGGCCGAGAGGTTCAGATAGCCGGCATCCTGCACGCTGCGGTTCGTGCCGCCGTTCGGCTTGTAGTAGTGCGAGCGGTAGCGGTACATCGCGCGCAGCGAGAAGCCCTTGCGCTCCCAATAGACCGTGCCGTTGGCGACGTATTTGGACAGGCCGATCAGGTTCGCCGGATCGAGATAGGCGGCCAGCGTCGAGGTGTCGGGATATTCGAAGTTCGCCCAGGCGATGTTGAGCGAGCCGTTGACGCCGAAGCCGCTGAGGATGCCGGGCAGCCAGGAGAAATTATGGCTGCCGGTGAACTCCACGCCGTAGAGGCGGCGCATGTCCGGATCGTTGGACGGTGCGATGACGTTGACGTTGTAGCTCGCCTGGGTCGGCGCGCCGCCATCGACGATGGTGGTGACGTTGATCGTCGTCGGGATACCCGCTGAGCGCGAGATCACCGAGCCGCGCAGCCATTTGTAATAGCCCGCCACCGAGAAGAGCGTGTCACGGCTCGGGTAGAATTCCAGGCTGACGTCCGCGTTCCAGGCGCGCATCGGCTTCAGGTTCGGATTGCCGCTGGTCGGGTTGAAGATCACATTGGCCGGGCCGCCGGTGCCCGCGGTCTGCGGGTTGAGCGCGATGCCGGCGCCGAAGCTCTCGATCGGCGAGCGCGACAGGGCGCGATAGCCGGCAGTGCGCAGCTTGATCTTGTCCGACAGGTTGAAGCTGAGGTTCAGGCTGGGCAGCCAGTAGGAATAGTCGCCCTTCAGCGTGTCGGTCTGGATCGCGCCGGTGGGATCGGGGCCGACGGTGAAATTGTCGGCAGCGGTGTCGATCGTCACCTTGAAGGGCAGGCGGTAGCCGATCGAAGTGATGTTGGTCTTCACATAGCGCAGGCCGACATTGCCGCTGATGAACCCGTCGCCGCCGGCGAAATTGGCCATGACATAGGCGGCCTTGATCCGCTCGCGGATGTCGAGGTCGCTCGGGTCGCGGCTCTCGGCCGGCAGCGGCAGCGCGTCCGATCCGGTGAAGGTGCGGTAGAGGCACGCATTGTCGAAGGTCGCCCAGCTGGTCAGGTTGGTGCTTGTGCTGGGGAAATAGTCCTTGGTCGGGAAGGCCTTGCGGCAATTGGCGTTGGCCGCGTTGATCACCTGCGCCGGGGTCGTGAAGCTGCCATAGGGCACGATCGTGCCGACATCGGTGTTGCGGTTGTTGTCGAGCGTGCGGTGATGCTCGGAATAGCGCCCGCCTGCCTTGATCGCGGTGATGAAACTGCCGTCGGCGAACTTGTACTCGCCGTCGAAGCGGCCCGCCCAGATATTGTCCTTGCGGTTGGTGACGAAGCGGTTGCGGGCATAGACCGCGGTCGCGGCATTGGCCCCGAAGGCTGCCGGATCGTTGACGTCGAAGTTGAGGAAGGTGACGCGCGGGACGTCGGGGCTCTCGGTATAGTCGAGCTCATAGCCGACGCGCGTGGTCGAGCGCATGCGCGTGGCCTTCTGCGTCTCGGTGCGGTGCGAGTCCGAGAAGCTGCCATCGGCGACCAGGGTGAAGTTGCCCGGCTTCCAGGTGATGGTCGCGCCGCCGCCCTTGTACTCCTCGTCGCGCTCGCGCAACTCGAGCTGGTTCTCGATGTTCGAATTGCCGCTGTACTTGATCAGCGCGCCCTCGGAATAGCCGTTGCTGCCGTTGCCGATCAGGATCGGCTTGATGCCGCGCAGCGCCTCGGCGATCGACAGGATGTTGCGGTCCTCGGTCGATTCGCGCTTCGACCACTGGCCGTCGATCGCGATGTCGAGATTGGGCGCCGGACGCCACTGCAGCGCGCCGATCACGGCGTTGCGCAGCTCGCGGGTGTTCTGCTGGCGGAAGTTGCGCGACTGGGTGGCGTAGTAGGTGGTGCCGACCGTCTCGCCGATCCCGGCGCGCGGCGCGGCGGCGAACTGGCAGTTGACCGCAGCGCCGGCGGCGTTGTTTGCCGGGGTGTTGGCCGAGATCAGCGTGCCGTTGCTGGCCGAGGTGTTGCATGGCACGAAGGCTGCGTTGCCGTTGTAATAATCCTCCGGCGCGGCGACGTCCTGGCGCTGATAGCCGATCGCGATGCCGAACTCGCCGATGCCGGTGTTGAACTGCTTCACCAAGCTGGCATTGGCGCGGTAGCCCAGGCCGTCGCGGCCGATGATGTCGTCGTCCTTGGGCAGGTACGATCCGCGGAACTCGGCCTGGAAGCGCGACTTGCCATAGTCGAGCGGGCGCATCGACTTGAGCTCGATCACGCCGCCGATGCCGCCCTCGAGGAAGTCGGCGCGCTGCGTCTTGTAGACGATGACGCCGTTGACCAGCTCGGAGGGGAATTGCTGGAAGGCGACCGAGCGGTCGGCACCGGCGGTGGAGACCTCGCGGCCGTTGAAGGTGGAGAAGCTCAGCGTCGGGCCGAGGCCGCGCACCGACAGCTCGTTGGCATTGCCCTTGAAGCGGTCGGCCGAGACGCCGGTGATGCGCTCCAGCGTGTCGCCCACGCTGTTGTCGGGCAGCGCGCCGATCTCGTCGTTGACGATGCCGTCGAGCACGACGTCGGCGTTGCGCTTCACGTCGATCGAGCTGCGCTGCTCGGCGCGGGCGCCGGTGACGACGATCGCCTGGCTTTCCTCCTGCGGGGCCGCGCCGTCCGCCGGGGCGGCATCGGACGCGGCGCCGGCGGTCTGCGCATAGGCGGGCATCACCGCACAGGCGGATGCCAGCAGCGCGAGGCGCAGCGAATTACGTCCGAAAGCAGAAAAAACGGTCCCAGGCATGAACTCTCCCCGTAGTATCTCTCGCGCCCGTCTTCGGGTCAGGCGGTGTGGTAAGGCCAATTTGGCACCGGTGTCAACCCAATTGACTAGGCGCAGTGCACGATGATCGTAACGTTTGTCACTTGTAGCGAAGCGTCCAGGTCAAGGTGAGCGGCGCCGCCAGCCGTCGCGCGCCGAGCCGGCAGCGGACCAGCGAGGCAAAGGCGCCGGTCGGCGCGCGATATTCCTTGCCCGCCGCCGGGCCGACCGTGCAGCCTTCATAGCCGGTCGCCGAGAAGCCCGTGACTTCCCCAGCCCCGAACGTCACCGCCGCAGGCCCGGTGCTGCGCGGGTCGCCCGAGAAGCTGGCGAACTCCATCGTCACCTCGGACAGGTCGACCGGCACGGCCGCACGATAGACGTCGGTGCGGGTGATTCGGCCCGGCGCGAATGCGTAGCGCGTCGTGACGGTGAGGCGCTTGTCGGCGACCGGCGCGTTCCCGCCCATCCGGTCCATTGCATCCTGCCGCCAGCCGACGACAGTTCGATTGCCCGTACGCTTCCAGGTCACGCCGCGGAACCAGGCGAGCGGCATCAGCACGCTGCCGTCCGCCAGCGCGAAGCGCGGCGTGAGCTGCGGGAAGCTCGCGTCGGCCGATCCCTGGAGCATCCCGCCCGCGAAGGGGATCGGGAAATAGGGATTGTGCATGTGCTGATCCTCGGCGCCGTTGATGATCGGCAGACCGATGACGTGATCGCCGTCCCTGAGCGTCAGCAGCGCGCGGTCATGATCGCCGCGTGCGAACCAGGTGAAGCGGGCGGCGGGCAAGGTCCGGAGCCAGGCCGCATAGCCCGGCGACGGCGCGGCGCCCTTGTAGCCGAGGCCGTTCCACAGCGCGTTGGTGTAGATATATTGGCGGGCAAGGCTGAGATTCTCGCCCAGGATCCGGTGCTTGCCGCGATAGCCATCGGTGCGGCGGCCACCGTCCCACAGGTTCACTGACCCCATCGCCGGGTTCAGCCAGAAATCGGCATAGCGCGCGGCGATGCGGCTGGAGAGCGCATAGGCCATGTCACGCTCCCGCTTGTCGAGTACGCCCAGCTTCGCTGCGGCGGTGAGCACCTCGAGGAACGCGGTCTCGCCATAGGTGCCGATGCTGCGGCCATATTCCCAGCCCTCGCCGGTGAGCGTGGCGCGGTGGAGCATCAGGTCGGCCGATTTGCGCAGCCAGGCCTTGACCTGCGGCGTCGGCGTCATGCCGGTCTCGATGAAGCGCTGGGCGATCTCGCCGATCAGCAGCACCGAATAGCGATCGAACCGGCCATGACCATCGGTCTCGTCGGCAAAGCCATATTGCCCCGAATAGCTGCGATAATGGTCGATCATCCGCTGGAGCAGCGCCTTCGACGCCGCCTCGTCCTCCCAGCCGAGCAGGTAGCGCAGCCGGGCGACGCTGAAGGCGACGCCGTAATAATTGTTCGGCAGGTCGTGGAGCAGCCTGAGCGACTTCGCATCGACGAAGCGGCGCCAGTCGAGCTTCTGCTGCAGCCTGGCGAGCGTCGTGGGGCTGACCGCCTCGTCGAGCAGGCCGGCCCGCTTCAGGTCGTGGAGGGCGGAGATGTAGTAATAGATGCCCCAGGTGTCGTTGGGATCGTCGATCGTCAGGTCGGCGATGTCGCGGTAGCCGGCGAGATATTCGGCGAGCTTCGGATCGCCCTTCGGCGTGTCGAGCAGGAGATAGCTCAGACCCGAGGCGATCTTGCCGGGGAGGAACTTGTCGCCGCTGTCGAACACCGGCACCCCGTCCAGCCGCATGCCCCGCTTCTCGCGGAGCAGCTGGTGGAGCAGCCCGGCGAGCTGGGGCATCAGCCGACCCTCGATCGTCGCGTCCATCGGCGGAGCGGTCTCATAGACCGGGCCATGGGGCGCCGGTGCCGCGGACTGGGCCATCGCCGCCGGGGCAGCGAGCAACGCGAGACAGGCGGCGCCGAACGGCGCACGCGACAGCATGTTCAATTGGCCTCTCCTTTTGGTCAGGCCAATCTCAACATTAAGGTAATCGGTGTCAAGCCACCCGATCGCGCGATCAGGCCGACCCGATCTTGAGGCGCCGGGCGACACTGTCGCGGCGCGTCTCGATCTCGTTGCGCGCGCGCTGCATCGCCTCGAGCTCGGTGGCCTCGAGCAGATCGTCGACCACGCCGCGCAGATGGCGGCGCATCGCGTTGCGCGCGGCATGCGGGTCATGCGCCTTCAATGCATCGAGGATCGGACGATGCTCCTCGACCCGCGGCGTGATGCCACCGCGCTTGGCGCGGGCGAACATGTTGGCGGCGAGCGGCGAGTTGACCCGCAGGTCCCAGAGATAGTCGACGACGCTGCGGATCGCCGCATTGCCGGTGGCATTGGCGATGGCGAGGTGGAAGCGGTGATCGGCGTCCATCACCGACGGCTCGTTCGAGTCGTCGGCCGCCATCTCTTCCAGCAGCGCATCCAGCTCGGCGAGCTGCTCGTCGGTGATCGAGACCGCGGCCAGGGCAACCGCCTCGCCCTCGAACAGGATGCGCGCCTCGGTCAGGTCGAAGGCGCCGACGTCGAAATTGAGCGCATCGGCGCGCTCGCCGCTGCCATGATCGCGCTTGGTGACATAGAGGCCCGAGCCGTGACGCGCCTCGATCCAGCCCTTCATCTCGAGCGCGATCATCGCCTCGCGGATCGTCGGCCGGCTGACCTTGTACTCCTCGGCGAGGTCGCGCTCGCCGGGAAGGCGGGAGCCCGGCGACCAGCGCCCGGCCTCGATCGCCTCGGTGATCGAGGCGGCTACGCGCTGGTAGAGCTTGTTGCCGGTAATCTTCATTGCATCCTCGTCATACACAGTCTCGTAGGTTGACACGATAGGTCATACAAGTCGATATTGGCCTGACCACTTCCAGGGGATGTTGTTTTGCCACGTATCACTGCCGCCCGCGTCATCGTGACGCGCCCCGGCCGCAACTTCGTAACGCTGAAGATCGAGACCGACGAGGGCGTATATGGCCTTGGCGACGCGACGCTCAACGGACGCGAGCTGGCGGTGGCGAGCTACCTTACGGACCACGTGATCCCGTGCCTTATCGGCCGCGATGCGCACAGCATCGAGGATATCTGGCAATATCTCTACAAGGGCGCGTACTGGCGGCGCGGCCCGGTGACGATGACGGCGATCGCCGCGGTCGACATGGCGCTCTGGGACATCAAGGGCAAGCTGGCCAACATGCCCGTCTACCAGCTGCTGGGGGGCGCGGCGCGCGAAGGCTGCATGGTTTATGGCCATGCCAATGGTAGCGATACCGCCGAAACGATCGAGCGCGCCCACGAATATCTCGAGCAGGGCTACAAGGCGGTGCGCCTGCAATCGGGCGTGCCGGGCATGGAGACGACGTACGGCGTGTCCGGCGAGCGCTTCTATTACGAGCCGGCCAAGGGATCGCTGCCCGAGGAATCGCAGTGGAGCACGTCGAAGTACATGCGCTTCGTGCCGGAGCTGTTCCAGAAGGCGCGCGACTCGCTGGGCTGGGACATCCACCTGCTCCACGACGTCCACCACCGCCTCACCCCGATCGAGGCCGGGCGGCTGGGCAAGGACCTGGAGCCGTATCGCCTGTTCTGGCTCGAGGACACCACGCCGGCCGAGAACCAGGCAGGCTTCCGGTTGATCCGCCAGCACACCACCACGCCGCTGGCGGTGGGCGAGATCTTCAACTCGATCTGGGATGCCAAGCAGCTGATCGAGGAGCAGCTGATCGACTATATCCGCGCGACCGTGGTGCATGCCGGCGGCATCACCCATCTGCGCCGGGTGGCCGCGCTGGCCGACCTCTACCAGGTGCGGACCGGCTGCCACGGCGCGACCGACCTGTCGCCGGTGTGCATGGCCGCGGCGCTGCATTTCGGGCTTTCGGTGCCCAATTTCGGCATCCAGGAATATATGCGGCATTCGGAGGAGACCGACGCGGTGTTCCCGCACGCCTACAGCTTCAACCAGGGGCTGATGCACCCGGGCGACAAGCCGGGCCTGGGCGTCGACATCGACGAGGTGCTGGCGGCGAAATACGAATACAAGCGCGCCTATCTGCCGGTGAACCGGCTTGAGGACGGGACGATGTTCAACTGGTGAGCTACCGCGCGGGGTTTCCTACACCCCGCGCCCCGGCGGCTCGCCAAAGTACACGAAGTTCACGCCAGAAGCCGTTTCTCGCGGCGCCAAAATTGACACTGTTCCCGCAAGCGCGACGCATCCCGCAACATGCTTGCGTGGGCGTGATCCTATCTTTCCAACAACATCAAAGAGCGGTCGATTGCGATGCCGGCCGCGAAAGCCAAGCAGGCGAAATCCTACATTGCAAGCCAGGGGAGCCGATCTGCGTCGGATGCGGAGCCACTTCGGACCGAGCCCCCCCTTGATCTGCCATCGCTGGCGCCCGACAGTCGCCCGAAAGAACAAGCCGGGGGATTTGCCATGAAGCTGCCGATCGTCGCGATGTTGGGGCTCTACCTGTCGCTCGCCCAGCCGGCGGCGGCCCAGGAGGAGGGATGGCATCTGATCGCGGCAACGCCTGAGCATGGGCTGCAGTTGACGTACGGCGCGCAATATCTCTTCGAATGCGGCGCGGAGGATGTGAAGATCACGCAGTTCGGCGTGACCCAGTTGCTGGACCTGCAGACAGGGACGAAGGTCGGCGACGGCCCCGGCGCGAAGATGACGCAGGGCGCCGCGCTCATGGCGCTCTATGGCGGCGACGGCACACCGGACCTGCGCCCCGCCACGGCGGTGGCCAACCCCGCCAAGGGCTGGGACATGACGATCCACATCGCAAAGAACGACAAGCAGCTGAAACGCCTGGGCCGCGCCCAGCTCGTTTCGCTGTTCACCACCGGCCACACGACCGCCGTTGCGATGAGCGACCAAGACCGGGCGCTCGCCACGCAGTTCGTCGAAGGGTGCAAAGGCGCCAAATAGCGGCGCCCGGAGCCCTCAGCCCTCCTCGACAGGTGCCGTGGGGCCGTTCTTCAGGATCGACTCGATCGCGTTCTTCGCGCTCGCCTTGCTCGAATAGCCCTCGGTCCAGAAGATCACTTCGGCATTGTACTTGAACTTGGCGACATACTCGCCGGCCTTGTTCTGCTCGATCACGAACTTGTGTGCCATGAACCCAGCTCCTCTTCCGTTCCGGAGCCGAAAGGTTAGGACGATTCCGCTGCGGATTGAAGCACTCGCTTAACCTGAAGCAAGGCGTTCGTCGCGCGCGGCAATCGTTTCGGCTTCAACGATCAGCGGCGAGCCGATTCTGCGGAAGATTGTTCCCCCGAGCGATCCGACCGGGCCGAGCCAGCCCAGGGCGGCCTCCGCGCTCAACCGCCCGAGGGAGCGGGCTTGGCACCCGGTGCGGCATGCCAGGGACGCGGCGCGGCGGAGGGTTTCCAGCAGGGCTCGATCGCCTTGGCGAAGCCATCGGCCCAGGCCGTCGGCGTGCCCTTGGCAATGTAGCTGTCATAGACCGCGCTGCGCAGGAAACCGGCAAATTCCACCCGGATCGTATCGGCGTGCAGCACGATGCCGATATCGTCGCTCGGCTTGGATGCCAGCAGCTCGGGTGCGATCCAGCGCGCTTCCCCCGCCTGCGACAGCGCAGCCCGCGCGCCGGCGCATTGGTCGAGATCGGCCTCCAGCCAGTCGACATTGGCATCGAGCGCCCTGGCGAGCCCGGGGCGGTCAAGCGGGCCGAGCTTGCCCAACCGACCGATCAGCGCCGAACCGCGCCAGCGCGGCCGCTCGGGCGGCTTTGCCTCGGTCCCGCGCACCATCCGCGCGATGCGCCGCGCCTCGCATCCCGGCGCGCGGCCAAGGACGCAGCCATTGGAAATGGCGATGGCGTAGACGGGAAAGGCCCAGTCGTCGCCGCGGTAGCGGATCGTCGCGATCCGGAAATACCGGCCCTGCTCGCCGAAGAAGCTGTCGGGATCGAAGGCGATATCGGTGACGCGCTGCTTGAGCGTTTGATAATCGTCGGGCTGCTGGGCCTGCGCCACTGCCGGCAGGAGCATTGCGAGAACAGCGAACCCCAGCCTACGCATCGGCATCACCCCCGGTTGAAGCGCTCCGGAGCATATCGCGCCGGGTCGATGCCCGCCACTACAGGATCAGGCGCAACATGCAGCAGCGCCGCCGCGAGCTTCGCCGCCGCCGGAGCGGTCTGGATGCCGAAGCCGCCCTGGCCGGCGCACCAGAAGAAGCCGGGCGCGTGCGGGTCGAAGCCATAGACCGGCAGGCGATCGGGGGCGAAGGTGCGCAGGCCCGCCCATTTATGCTCGAGCTTCTCGACCCGCCAGTCGACGACATGCTCGAACCGGTCGATCGCAGTGGCGACGTCGATGTCCTCGGGCTGGGCGTCGCAGGGGGGCGTCTCGATCTCGTCATGCGGGCTGAGCCACACCCGGCCGCCGGCCTCGGGCTTCCAGTAGAAGCTGCCGCCGATATGCGCGACCATCGGGCTGCCCGGCGCCGGCGCGGGATCGGTCTTGAGCTGCATTATCGTGCGGCGATAGGGCCGGATGCCGAGCGGCCGCACGCCGGCCATCTCCGCCACCGGATCGGCCCAGGCGCCGGCGGCATCGACCAGGACGTCGGCCTCGAACGATCCCGCCCGCGTCTCGATCTTCCAGGCGCCGTTCTCGCGCCGGGCGGCGAGGACGCCGGCGCCGGTGACCAGCTCGGCCCCGCCCCGCTTCGCCACAGCGAGCTGGTCGCCGTGCAGGCCGCCGACATCGATATATTCGCAGCTCGGCTCGAGCACGCCGAGCGTCCATTCGGGGCGCAGGCCGGGGATCATCGCCTGGGGATCGACCCGGCGCAGTTCGACACCCGTCCCCTCGAACTCGGCGAGAAACGCGTCGATCGCCCCGGCCTCGTCGGCGCGGCCGATATGGACCGAGCCCATCGGCTCCAGATAGGGGCGCAGCATCGGCCCCGAGGCGGTGGTGAGCGGCTGGATCGCCGGGCCGCCATAGCTTTCGGACCAGAAGGCGGCCGAGCGCCCGGTGGCATGATAGCCGGGCCGGTCCTCGCCCTCGAGCAACAACACCCGAGCGTGCGGCGCGATCTCGGCCGCGAGGCTGGCGCCGGCGATGCCGGCACCGACAATCGCCACGTCGTAACGCATCAGCGGCGCTGGGCGCGCGCGGCGAGGAACAGGTCGATCTCGCCGATCGCACGATTGCGCACCTTGTCGCCCTCGCGCAGAATCTCGTGCGCGCTTTCCTTGCCGAAGCTGACGATGCGGGCGTCGGGTAGCTTCGGAACGATCTTCAGCGCCGCCTTGGCATCGACCAGCCCGTCCGCCTTGGCGACCACGGCAAGCAGCGGCACCGGCATCTTGCGGAGCTTCGGATTGCCGGCCAGCTCGCGCATCGACTTGAACGCCTGGATCAGCCAGCGCCAGCTGGGGGGGCCGGTGACGATGTCCGGATTGTGCTGCTGCCACCAGATCTCGTCCGAATAGCGATCCTGGTCATGGGTGAGGAGGTTGGCGCGGGTCTCGGTGGTGTAGGGCTTCTCGTTGCTCTTCCAGGCCGGGCGGGTGCTGTCCCCCACCCCGCCCAGGATGCGCGCGGCCCGCTCGGCAAAGGGGCCGAGCGCGCTCTTCACGCCGAGCATCGGGGCGACGATCACCGCGGCATCGGGGCGGATCGCGCCCTCGACCAGCCCGCGCAGGATCAGGTGGCCGCCCATCGAATGGCCCATCACCACGTGCGGCCCCGGAGTCGCCGCCTCCCATTCGGCATAGAAGGCGCGCAGATCGGCGATGAACGTGTCGAAGCTGTCGATGTCGCCGCAGTGGGCGCGCGAGGTCAGCCGGCCCGAGCCGCCTTGGCCGCGCCAGTCGAACGAAGTGATCGTCCAGCCCTGCTCGTGCCAGTGATGGAACGCCTCGAGATACTTCTCGAAAATGTCGCCGCGCCCGCCCTGGAACAGGATCGAGCCGCGCGGAGTCGCGGTCTCGGCCGGCCAGGCAAAGGCGCGCAAATGCCAGCCGTCCGGGGTGCCCCAATAGTGGACCTTGGCCCCGGCGGGGATGGAACGGCGGATATCCGGGTTTTCACGCATGTCCCTTGGTTACGTTTTGATAAGCCGTCCCGTCTAGGACTTTGGCTCCATGGGGGAGCTGTTCATCACTTTGCTGCTCGTTGCGCTCGCGCTGCTGCTCGTTTCGGCGGGCATCCAGGACGCGCGCACCCGTGAGATCGCCAACTGGAAGAATGCCGCCATCGCCCTGATGGCGCCGCTCTGGTGGTGGGCGCACGGGCTGGCGCTGTGGCCGGATGTCGCGCTGCAGGCCGGCGTGGCCGCGCTCGTCTTCGCCTTCTTCGTCGGCGCCTTCGCGCTGGGGCAGATGGGCGGCGGCGACGTGAAGATGATCGGCGCGCTCGCCCTGTGGCTGCCGGTGCAGCCGCTGGTCTGGATGCTGGTGCTGATGTCGCTGATCGGCGGCGTGCTCACGCTCATCATGGTGATCGAGCGCAAATGGCGGGCGAAAACGGGGGATCCTGTGGAAATCCCTTATGGGGTGGCGATCGCAATCGCCGCGCTTCTCGTGCTTCGCGAACCGATTTTTAACCAGTTCGGGTGAATAATTAACGCTGGCGCAACCACAAACGCCTGCGTTTTTGAGAAGGCTTGGGAATAGCGAAATGGATGCACGCAAGCTGATCCTGCTCGTCGGTGCGCTCGTCGTGGCGGCAATTACCGCGTTCATGGCGCGCAGCCTGATGACCGGCGCGCCCGCGCCCCAGGCCGGAGCGATTCCGGCGGCCGTCCAGCCGCAGAACACCACCGAGGTGCTCGTCGCCAAGCGCGAGCTGCCCGTGGGCACCATCCTCGACGCCCAGTCGCTCGAATTCCGCCCCTGGCCCAAGGAGCTGGTCGAGGGCGCCTATTACGTGAAGAGCGAATCGGATCCGGCCAAGCTGGTCGGCACCGTCGTCCGCTTCCCGATCCCCGCCGGCCAGCCGGTGACCCAGGGCGCGCTGGTCAAGCCAGGCGACCGTGGCTTCCTCGCCGCTGCGCTCGGCGCCGGCATGCGCGCGGTGACCGTGCCCGTCTCGACCCAGAGCGCGGTCGCGGGCTTCGTCTTCCCGGGCGACCGCATCGACCTGATCCTCACCCAGTCGGTGAGCGGCGGCGGCGACGGCCCCGCGCTCAAGGCCTCGGAGACGGTGCTGCGCAACCTGCGCGTGCTCGCCACCGACCAGAAGACCGACAAGCAGACCGACGACAAGGGCAACACCATCGTCAACACCTATTCGACCGTCACGGTCGAGGCGACGCCCAAGATCGCCGAGAAGATCGCGGTGGCGCAGACCATCGGCACGCTCTCGCTGTCGCTGCGCTCGATCGCCGACAATCAGGGCGAGCTCGAGGATGCGATTGCCAGCGGTGACGTCGACGTGCCCGCTGACGGCGATCCGAAGAAGGAAAAGGCGATGATCGCCAAGGTCGCGGCGCGTCCCCAGGAGGGCGCGACCACCTTCGCCACCGGTGCCGACGTGTCGCGCTTCCAGCGCAGCACCGTGCCGGCCAAACCGCGCGACATGGGCCCGGCGGCCGTCGCCGGCAGCCCGACGCCCGGGCAAAGCTATCCCGGCGCCGCGACTCCGCGCGGCCCGGTCGTGACCATCGTCCGCGGCAATGCCGAGACCGCCGTTGCTCTGGGGGGCAAGAACTAACATGACTGGCAAGCTGCTTCTGAAGCGCTCGCTCGCCGCGATCGTGTCGACCGCCCTGGTCGGCATGCCGGTGACCGGCTTCGCCCAGACCGCCAAGGCCAAGCGCCCGAGCCAGGCGCGCGCCAATGTCGGCGTCGCCAACCTGCCCTCGGGCACCCAGCGCCCGAGCAGCGAGATCCTGCTCTCGATCGGCGAGGGCCAGCTCATCACGCTCCCGGCCAATGTCGCGAACGTCTGGACGTCGAACCCCGGCGTGGCGGACGTCTATGTCAACAATCCGCGCCAGATCCACCTGTTCGGCAAGGAATTCGGCGAGGCGACGGTGTTCGCCACCAGCGCTTCGGGCGCGGTGATCTTCTCCACCAATGTCCGCGTCGCGCAGAACATCACCTCGATCGACCGGATGATCCGGCTCGCCATGCCCGACACCGACATCCAGGTGACCACGGTCGGCCAGATCGCGGTGCTCAACGGCACGGTGCGCTCGCCGCAGGACAGCGAGCAGGCCCAGCGCCTGGTCACCGGGCTGCTCAATCCGGGCGTCAACGTCAACGATGCCGCCGCGCAGCTCAAGATCGCAGTGATCAACCGGCTGAAGATGGCAACGCCGCTGCAGGTGCAGCTCCAGGTGAAGTTCGCCGAGGTAAGCCGCAGCTTCGTCAAGAATGTCGGCGTGAACTTCACGACCAAGGATCCCACCGGCGGCTTCCAGTTCGGCCTGGCCCAGGGCCGCAGCCCGGGCTCCTTCTCGGCCGCCGACCTCGCCAAATACCCGACCGCGACGATGACGCAGAATGGCGTGACGATCACCGGCGCCTATGATCCGTCGACCGGCCAGTTCGTCAATCCGCGTGCCAGCGGCCTGGCCGACATCACCCGCGGCTCGGACAACGCCACTGCTGGCCTGGCCGGCAAGCTGTTCGGCCTCGACGTGCTGTCGGCGATCGACCTGGGCGAGACGATCGGCCAGGTGACCACGCTGGCCAATCCGAACCTGACCGCACGCTCGGGCGAGACGGCCAATTTCCTCGCCGGCGGCGAGATCCCGATCCCCGTCGCGCAGGGCCTGGGCACCACCACGGTGGAGTACAAGCAATATGGCGTGAGCCTGGCCTTCACCCCGACCGTGCTGTCGGACGGCCGCATCTCGCTGCGCGTGCGCCCCGAAGTGTCGCAGCTGTCCTCGGCCGGCGCGGTGCAGCTCAACGGCGTCACCATCCCCGCGCTCACCACGCGCCGCAGCGAGACCACGGTCGAGCTCGGCTCGGGCGAGAGCATGGTGATCGGCGGGCTGCTGTCGAACAACCACAACAACTCGATCTCGAAGACCCCGGGCCTGGGCGACGTGCCGATCCTGGGCGCGCTGTTCCGCTCGAACGGCTTCCAGCGCAACGAGACCGAGCTGGTGATCGTGATCACCCCGTATCTGGTGAAGCCGGTCAACGCGAACCAGATCGTCCTGCCGACCGACGGCTACAAGGCGCCGAACGACTTCGAGCGCGTCTTCATGGGCTCGCTCGGCGGCGCCCGGAGCGGCACCGACCGTCCCAAGCCGAGCATGGCGCCGGCGGATGGCCAGCCTTCGGTGGGCGCCTTCTCGCCCGCCCCGACCAGCCAGCCGGCCGCACCGGTCCAGCTGGCTCCGGCCCCGCAACCCAACCGCAAGCAGAAGAAGGGCGGCGCCTCGGCGGCCCCCGGCTTCGGCTTCTGACCCGATCGACGAGGAGATCGCCCGTGCTTCCGCGCTTCACTCCCCTGCTCGTCCCGGCGCTGCTGCTCGCAGGCTGCGGCACCTATAATGGCGGCGTAGAATCGGTTCATCAGCCGGTTGTCCAGCGTAACGACTATGTGCTCGACCTGCAGACCACCGGCTATGGCCTGGCCGCGGGCGAGAGCCAGCGCCTGGCCGGCTGGATGTCGGCGATGGGCCTTCGCTATGGCGACCGCGTCGCGATCGACGACGGCGCCAATGGCGCCACCGGCCGCGACGAAGTCGCCGCCGAGGCCGGCCGCTACGGCCTGATGCTCGCCGATCGCGCGCCGGTGACCGCCGGCCAGATCGCCCCGGGCACCGTCCGCGTGGTTGTCACCCGGATGACCGCCAATGTGCCGGGCTGCCCCGATCACTCGCGCCAGGCCGAATATACGTTCGAGGCGAGCACCAGCTCCAACTATGGCTGCGCCAGCAATGCCAACCTCGCCGCGATGATCGCCGACCCGGCCGATCTGGTCCGCGGCGCGCCGGGCTCGCCCACTGCCGACCAGGCGACGAGCGCCAAGGCCGTCGGCGCCTTCCGTTCGGCCGCGCCCTCGGGCGGCGGCGGCGCCACGTTGAACTCGGGTGGAGGGTCGCCGAAGTGAACGCTCCTTTCAATCCCGCCCGCGCCGGGCATCGCGATCCGTTCGTTGCGTTCGTCTGCGACGAGACGACGGCGGAAGTGCTGCGTCCGATCGCCGTCGAGCTCGGCTGGTCGCCGGAAAAGGTCAACAAGGGCGGGCTGCGCAACGCGGTCCAGACCCTGTCGGTCTCGGCGAGCCCGAACATCCTGTTCGTCGACCTGTCCGAGAGCGGCGATCCGCTCAACGACATCAATGCGCTCGCCGAAGTCTGCGAGCCGGGCACGGTCGTGATCGCATCGGGCCAGGTCAATGACGTGCGCCTGTACCGCGACCTCGTCGCGAGCGGCATCCATGATTACCTGCTCAAGCCGCTGAACCCGGATGCCCTGCGCGATGCCTTCGCCCAAGCGCAGACCGCGCTCAACGCGCCGAAGCTGGCCGAGGCCTCGGCCGACCGCCCGCACTGCGCGGTGGCGGTGATCGGCACGCGTGGCGGCTCGGGCGCCTCGACCGTGGCGACCTCGCTCGCCTGGTTGATGGGCGAGCGCCAGAACCGCACCACGGCGCTGCTCGACCTCGACGTGCATTTCGGCACCGGCGCGCTGGCGCTCGACCTCGAGCCGGGCCGCGGCCTGACCGACGCGATCGAGAATCCGAGCCGTATCGACGGGCTGTTCATCGAGCGCGCGATGGTGCGCGCTTCGGACCGCCTCGCCGTGCTCAGCGCGGAAGCGCCGATCAACTCGCCGATCATGACCGACGGCGCGGCTTTCTATCAGCTGCAGGAAGAAATCCGCACCGCCTTCGAGTGCACCGTGGTCGACCTGCCGCGCTCGATGCTGGTCAATCACCCGCACCTGATCACCGACGTCCAGGTCGCCGTGCTGGTGACCGAGCTGACGCTCGCCGCCGCGCGCGACGCGATCCGCATCCTCAGCTGGTTCAAGTCGAACGCCCCGCAGACCCAGGTGATCGTCGTCGCCAACAAGATCCAGCAGGCGGCGGTGCTTGAGATCAGCCGCAAGGACTTCGAAGGCTCGATCGAGCGCAAGATCGACTTCCTGCTCGGCTTCGATGCCAAGCTGGCCGCACAATCGGCCAAGCTGGGCAAGCCGATCGCCGAGGTGGGCAAGGGCAACAAGGCCATTGCCGGCCTGAGCGACCTCGCCCTGCGCATCGCCGGCATCGCCGATTCGGGCGCCGACGAGAGCACGAGCAAGGCCAAGAGCAAGGGCGACAAGCCCAAGGGCGGCGGTTCGCTGCTCGACAAGTTCAAGGTGAAGATGCCGGTAAAGGCAAAGAAGTAACCATTGCGCGGCTAGGCTGCGCGATGCTCAGCTAATCGGAGACGGTGCGGCGTGGACATGCTGCCGGTATTGATGCTCGCTGGAGGCACCTTCCTGGTGCTCGCGCTGATGGTGTTCGCCTTTTCGGGCCCCTCGGCCGAGCGCGCGGGTGCGCGCCGCGTCAAGTCGGTCCGCGAGCGCCATCTGGTGAGCGTCACCGGCAGCAACGCTATGGAAGCGCAGATGCGCCGCGTCGCCGCCGCCCGCGCCACGCGGATGGACGTGACCGCCGCGCGTTTCCTGCCCAACCCGGCGCTGCTCCAGAAGCGGCTGAACATGACGGGCAAGCCCTGGACGCTCGGCCAATACATGATGGTCAGCGCAGGTCTCACGCTGGTGCCCGCGGCATTGATCCTGCTGCAGGGCCTGCCGATCCTTCTGGCGCTGGGCGTCGGCCTGTTCCTCGGCGTCGGCCTGCCGCATTTCGTCGTCGGCTTCTTCATCAAGCGCCGCGTCGCCAAGTTCACCGCCAAGTTCCCCGACGCGATCGAGCTGCTCGTCCGCGGCCTGCGCTCGGGCCTGCCGATCACCGAGACGATGGGCGTGGTCGGCCAGGAAGTCGACGGCCCGGTGGGCGAGGAATTCCGCGCGGTCAGCGACAAGATGAAGATCGGCAAGTCGCTCGACACCGCGCTGCAGGAGACTGCAGACCGGCTCGGCACGCCCGAATTCCAGTTCTTCACCATCACCATCCAGATCCAGCGCGAGACCGGCGGCAACCTGGCCGAGACGCTCGCCAACCTGGCCGACGTGCTGCGCAAGCGCGCCCAGATGAAGCTGAAGATCAAGGCGATGTCGTCGGAATCCAAGGCATCCGCGCTGATCGTCGGCGCGCTGCCCTTCATCGTGTTCACGCTCGTGTGGTTCATCAACAACAACTACATGGCCAATTTCTTCAAGGACGAGCGGCTGATCATGATCGGCGGCGGCGGCCTGATCTGGATGGGCCTGGGCGCCTTCATCATGGCCAAGATGGTCAATTTCGAGATCTGATGCGATGACCCCTCCCGCCTCCGGCCCCACGCTGCTCGGTATCGACGTCATCTGGGTGGCGACGATCCTCTCGGCCGTAGCCGCCCTCGCGGTGATGCTGGCGATCTATGCCGCCACCACGGTGCGCGATCCGATGGCCAAGCGGGTCAAGTCGCTCAACGAGCGCCGCGAGCAGCTGAAGGCGGGCATCACCGCCTCCACCTCGAAGCGCCGCGCCAAGCTGGTCCAGAAGAGCGAAACCACCGACCGGATCCGCTCGCTGCTTTCCTCGATGAAGGTGCTGCAGGACAGCCAGGTCAAGCAGGCGCAGACCAAGCTGCTCCAAGCCGGCATCCGCCGCAAGGAATTCGCGGTCGCGGTGATCTTCGGCCGCCTGGTCCTGCCGATCGTGTTCGGCGGGCCGATGCTCTACATGGTCTATGGCACCGAGATGTTCGCGGACTGGAGCCCGATGAAGGCGTACGGCCTGGTCGCCGGCACCTTCATCCTCGCCTACAAGTTCCCGGACCTGTACCTGAAGAACAAGATCCAGAAGCGAAGCGCGGCGATCCGCAAGGGCCTGCCCGACGCGCTCGATCTGCTGGTGATCTGTGCCGAAGCGGGACTCACCGTCGACGCCGCCTTCCACCGCGTCTCGAAGGAACTGGGCAAGGCCTATCCGGAGCTGGGCGAGGAGTTCCAGCTGACCGCGATCGAGCTCGGCTTCCTGACCGATCGCCGCCAGGCCTTCGAGAACCTGGCCGAGCGCATCGACCTGGATTCGATCCGCGGCGTGGTCACCACGATGATTCAGACCGAGAAATACGGCACCCCGCTCGCCTCGGCGCTGCGCGTGCTTTCGGCCGAGTTCCGCAACGAGCGCATGATGCGCGCCGAGGAAAAGGCAGCCCGCCTGCCGGCGATCATGACCGTGCCGCTGATCCTGTTCATCCTGCCGGTGCTGTTCATCGTCATTCTCGGCCCGGCGGCCTGCTCGATCAACGACGCGCTGATCTCCAAGGGCCCTTAACCAATTTCGGTGGCGCGACCTGCCCGGGCGGGATAGCTTCCCGCCCGACTAAGGGGAGGGTCGACTCGATGCATGATTTGCCGTTCCAGACGATCACCCAGCTCGCGGGGCTGGGCCTGACGCTGATCGCCGGCTGGTTCCTGGGGCTCGCCAGCCATAGCGGCGGCCGCAAGTGGCGCGAGCGCCTGCAGGAAGAAGAGATCGACAATGCCGGCTATCGCGACCGCGCCGAGAGCGACCTGCGCGACGCCGCCCGCCGCATCCGCGACCTGGAAGCCGAGAATGCGAAGCTGAAGGCGGCGACCGAGGCCCCTGCCCCGGTTGCGGCGGCACCGGTTGCCGCGCCCGCCCCTGCTCCCGAGCCCGAAGGCCATTCGACCGCCACCGTCGCGGCGGCTGCCGTGGCCGGCGCGGTTGCCGGTGCCGCGGTCACCCATGCGGTGGAGAGCCATGCCGAAGCCGAGCATGCCGAAGCCGAGCCGGTCGCGGCCGCCGAACCGGTGACGCCCGAGACTGTCGCTGCTGCAGAGCCTGTTCCCGCCGAACCGGTGGCACCTGCCGAGCCGGAACCGGTGCACGCCGAACCCGTTGTGGTCGAGACGGTCGCAGCGGAGCCCGTACATGCCCAGCCGGCAGGGGAACCCGCCCAGGCCGAGCCGTCGCATCCCGAGCACGCCCACTAAGGTCTACAGGTCATGGCGCTTCCGTTCGAAACCGCGACGCAGTTCGCGGCACTGGGGCTGACTCTGGTCGCCGGCTGGTTCCTGGGGCTGGCCAGCCGCTCGGGCGGGGCGAAGTGGCGCGAGCGCTATCAGGACGAGGAACTGGAGCACGCGCGCTATCGCGACGAGGCCGAGGAGCGTATCCGCGCGCTCCAGGCCGAAGTGAAGACGCTGCGCAGCCAGGTGCCCGCCGCAGCGCCGGTGGCCGACGACAAGCCGGGCGCCGCCTGGCGCGGCTGGTTCGGCTGGGGCCGCGACAATCTGGTGCGGATCAGGGGCATCGACGAGGCGCGGGCGAAGCGGCTCAACGAGCTGGGCATCAAGACCTATCGCGAGATCGAGAAGATGGCACCGGCCGACGAGGCGGCGCTGGAGCAAAGGCTAGAGCTGCCCGCCGGAACGATCGCCGAACAGGGCTGGCGCGAACAGGCCGCGCTGCTCGCCGCGGGCAACGAGCGCGAGCATGCGGAGAAGTTCGGGCAGGGCTGAGGGTCGAAGGCGGCCTCAAGCCGTCATCCCGACAAATCACCGTCATCCCGGCGAAAGCCGGGATCTCAGGCGAAGGCGCTGGGAAAGAGCCGCACGAGATCCCGGCTTTCGCCGGGATGACGGACTGTGGGAATGGCTAGGGTTGACGCACCGGCAGGCAGAGCATGACGGGCGTGTAGTTCTCGACCACCTCGGAGAGCGGACGGCCCTGCCCGTCGAGCACCACCGCACGCTGGCGCACGACATAGGGTGCGACACTGGCATCCTCGCGCTGGGTGGCGATGCCGAGGGTGCGGCGGCTGGGAGCGAGCGGGCGGATCGCGGCGCCGAAGGGGGTGTCGCCCGCGAGCGCCGCGTTCATCTCGGGCGTGAGGCGTGCGGGGACATACCAGTTCTCGGCGACCGACAGCGACACCGGGCCGCATCTCAGCACGACGCTGCGATAGACCACCGGCTCGGCCGGACCCACAGCGAGATGCGCGCGCTGCTCGGGCGTGGCCGGCTTTTGCGCGCGGTTCACTTCCGCACGGATCGGCGTGGTGCAGCGGCGCTGGAGCACCGCGGTCGCGCTGCGTGCCGCCACCAGCTCCTGGCGGAGGGTCTCCGCCGGATCCGCCTGGACCAGCAGCAGCGCGAGCGGGATCACGCCCGGCGCAGTGCCGCCTGCGCCGCCGCCAGCCGCGCGATCGGCACGCGATAGGGCGAGGCCGAGACGTAATCGAGCCGGGTCTCTTCGCAGAAGTCGATGCTGGCCGGGTCGCCGCCATGCTCGCCGCAGATGCCCAGCTTGATGTCGGGCCGAGTCGCGCGGCCGCGCTCGGCGGCGATCGCGATCAGCTCGCCCACGCCCTCGACATCGAGGCTGACGAACGGATCCTTGGCGTAGATCCCCTTCTCCACATAGGTGGTGAGGAACTTGGCCGCGTCGTCGCGCGAGACGCCGAGCGTGGTCTGGGTGAGGTCGTTGGTGCCGAAGGAGAAGAAGGCGCCCGCCTCGGCGATCTCGCCCGCACGCAGCGCCGCGCGCGGCAGCTCGATCATCGTGCCGACCAGATATTCGATCGTGCGGTCCTGCTCGTCGAACACGTCGCGGGCGGCGCGATCGACCACCGCCTTCATCAGCTCCAGCTCGCGCTTGGTGGCGACCAGCGGGATCATGATCTCGGGGATTGGCGCCTCGCCGCTATTCTCGGCGACGATGCACGCCGCCTCGAAGATGGCGCGGGCCTGCATCTCGTAGATCTCGGGGTAGGTCACGCCCAGACGGCAGCCACGGTGCCCGAGCATCGGGTTGAACTCGTGCAGCTCGGCGGCGCGGCGCTTGAGCGTCTCGACGTCGAGGCCGGCCGCCGCCGCCACTTCGGCGAACTCGCTCTCCTCGTGCGGCAGGAATTCGTGGAGCGGCGGATCGAGCAGGCGGATCGTGCAGGGCAGCCCCGCCATCACCTCGAAGATCTCGACGAAGTCGCTGCGCTGCTCGGGGAGCAGCTTCTCGAGCGCGACGCGGCGGCCCTTCTCATCGGCCGCGAGGATCATCTCGCGCACCGCAGTGACGCGCGAGGGCTCGAAGAACATGTGCTCGGTGCGGCAGAGGCCGATGCCCTCGGCGCCGAAATCGCGCGCGGTGCGGCAATCGAGCGGCGTCTCGGCATTGGTGCGCACCTTGAGCCGGCGCTTGGCGTCGGCCCAGACCATCAGCGTGCCGAAATCGCCGGCCAGCTCGGGCTGCACCGTCGGCACGGCACCGAGCATCACTTCGCCGGTGGCGCCGTCGATCGTGACGAGGTCACCCTCGCGAACTTCGCGCTGGCCAACGCGGAACAGCTTCTCGCGGGCGTTGATCGCCAGCGTGCCGGCGCCCGAGACGCAGGGCCGGCCCATGCCGCGCGCGACCACCGCCGCGTGGCTGGTCATGCCGCCGCGCGCCGTGAGGATGCCCTTGGCCGCGTGCATGCCGTGGATGTCCTCGGGGCTGGTCTCGACGCGGATCAGGATGACCGCCTCGCCATTGCCCGCACGCTTCTCGGCGGTGTCGCTGTCGAACACCGCGATACCTGATGCAGCGCCCGGCGAGGCGGGCAGGCCCTTGGTCAGCACGTCGCGCGGGGCGTTGGGATCGAGCGTCGGGTGGAGCAGCTGGTCGAGCGCCTGCGGATCGACGCGCAGGATCGCCTCCTCCTGCGTAATCAGCCCTTCGCTCGCCATGTCGACCGCGATCTTGAGCGCGGCCTTGGCGGTGCGCTTGCCCGAGCGGGTCTGCAGCATCCAGAGCTTGCCGCGTTCGACGGTGAACTCGATGTCCTGCATGTCGCGGTAATGCTTCTCAAGCGTCTCGAAGACGGCGGCGAGCTGCGCATAGACCTCGGGCATCGCCTCTTCCATCGAGGCGGGCTTGGCGCCGGCCTTCTCGCGGGCGGCCAGGGTGAGGTATTGCGGGGTGCGGATGCCGGCGACGACGTCCTCGCCCTGGGCGTTGATCAGGAACTCGCCATAATATGCGTTCTCGCCCGTCGAGGGATCGCGGGTGAAGGCCACGCCGGTGGCAGAGGTGTCGCCCATGTTGCCGAACACCATTGCCTGGACGTTGACCGCGGTGCCCCAGTCGCCGGGGATGTCGTTGAGCCGGCGATAGACCTTGGCGCGCTCGGACTGCCACGAGCCGAACACCGCGCCGATCGCGCCCCAGAGCTGGTCGTGCACGTCCTGCGGGAAGGGCTTGTTCCAGAGCTCCTCGACGATCGCCTTGTATTCGGCGACCAGCGCCTGCCAGTCCCTGGCGGTCAGCTCGGTGTCGAGATTATAGCCGCGATCCTCCTTGGCGATCTCCAGCGCTTCCTCGAAGCGACCGTGATCGAGCTCGAGGACGACATCGGAATACATCTGGATGAAGCGGCGATAGCTGTCCCAAGCGAAGCGCTCGTCGCCGCTGATCGCGGCGAGGCCGACGACCGTCGTGTCGTTGAGGCCGAGGTTGAGCACCGTGTCCATCATGCCCGGCATCGAGGCGCGCGCCCCCGAGCGGACCGAGACGAGAAGTGGATCGGACGCGTCGCCGAATTTCTTGCCGGTGATGCCCTCGATATGGGCGATGCCGTTGGCGACTTCGGTCTTCACGCTGTCGGGGAAGATGCCGCCCTGCTCGTAATAGACCGCGCACATCGGCGTGCTGATCGTGAAACCGGGAGGCACCGGCAGGCCGATCGAGGCCATGCCATCGAGATTGGCGCCCTTGCCCCCGAGCAGGTTCTTGTCACCCTTGCCCCCGTCCGACACATTCCCGCCGAAGCGGTACACATATTGCGTCATCCACGTCCCTTCTCACGACTTGGGACAGGCGCCTACCGCAGGTGCGAACAAGGGGAAACCCGCTGACTACGTTGTCAGAAGGCAAGATTTGCTTGGCCGTGATCAAATCACGGCGAGACACCGGTTACGTAAGATAAATCATTGTAGAGGCCCAGGCAAATATGCCGGCAATCCACCGGCGTGCCCGGCTTTTCCCCGGCGAAGGCCGGGGCCCAGACTAAGCGTGCGCGACGAAGACGCGCTATCGCGCGTGATTTCAAGGACTGGGCCCCGGCCTTCGCCGGGGAAAGCGGAGAGCGCTACGGAGGCGCGCCCCGGTCGATCAGCCTTCGATCTTCGAGAAGTCGGCGACGTTGTTCACGGCGTCGCGGATGCGGGCGAGCAGGCCCAGGCGCATCTCGCGCTTGAACTCGTCCGGATCGACCACGGTGACATCGTCGAAGAACGTGTCGATCGGCGCGCGGAGCGAGGCGAGCGCGGCCATCGCCGCTTCGTAGTCCTCGGCCTCGACCGCCGCCTCCGCCTTGGGCTCGGCGGCATCGAGCGCCTCGCGCAGTGCGGCCTCGGCCGGCTCGGCCTCGTAGATCTCGTTGTCCGCGACCTCGCCCGGCGCCCAGCTCTCCTTCTTGAGGATATTGGCGGCGCGCTTGTAGCCGGCGAGCAGGTTCCTGCCGTCCTCCGAGGTGACGAAGGACTGGAGCGCCTTCACCCGGGCGAGCAAGCGGACGAGATCGTCCTCGCCGCCCAGCGCGAACACCGCATCGATCAGGTCGTGACGGACGCCGGCTTCCTTCTGCTGGACCTTGAGGCGGTCGGCGAAGAAGTCACGGACGGCGCCGCGGAGTTCCTCGAACGAGGCCAGATATCCGCCCTGCTTCGCATTCACGCCCGCGAGGAGCGCATCTAGCCGTGCCCCATGCCCCGTGAGCGGGGGCGAGCTCCCGCGCAGTGCCTCGGCCGCCGCATGGACGTCGCGCTCGCCCGAGGCGAGCTGGAGGACCAGGCTCTCCGCGCAATTGCCCGCCAGCGCGCTAACGCTGAAGCGCAGGTTGTTCGCAATGATCATGCGGATCACGCCCAGCGCCGCGCGACGGAGCGCGAAGGGATCGCGTGACCCGCTGGGCGGCATGCCGGCGAGGAAGAAGGATGCGATGCTGTCGAGCTTGTCCGCGATGCTCACCGCGACCGCAACGGGCCCCTCCGGCAGGGCATCGCTCTGCCCCGCCGGCTTGTACTGGTCGCGAATGGCAAGCGCGACATTCGCGGAGGCACCCTGGGCGCCGGCATAATAGCTGCCCATCAGGCCCTGGAGCTCGGGGAACTCGCCGACCATGCCGGTGACGAGATCCGCCTTGGACAGGGCTGCGGCCTGCGCAGCCTCGGCGCTCAAGGCGTCGTCCTCGGGCGCGATCACATGCCCCATCAGCGAATGCGCGGCCATGCCGACGCGGGCGACCTTGTCGGCGACCGTGCCCAGCTTCTCGTGGAAGACGATCTTCTCGAGCTTGGGGGTGAGGTCCTCGAGCCGGGTCTTGAGATCGGTCTCGTAGAAGAAGCGCGCGTCGGAAAGGCGCGCCGCGAGGACCTTCTGGTTGCCCTCGACGATCTTTTCCCCGCCGTCGGCGGCGTCGATATTCGCCACGCAGACGAAGGCGTTGGCGAGCTTGCCGGCGCTGTCGCGGCAGACGAAATATTTCTGGTTCACGCGGGCGGTGAGCTGGATCACTTCGGGCGGCACGTCGAGGAACGCCTCGTCGAAGCGGCCGAGCAGCGGCATCGGCCATTCGGTGAGACCGGCATTCTCGAACAGCAGGCCCTCGTCCTCGATCAGCGTCAGCCCGGCCTTCTGCGCGGCCAGCTTGGCACCGACCGCGATGATCGCGCGGCGCTCGGCGCCGTCGACGATCACGTGGCAGGCGCGCAGCTTCTCGATGTAATCGGCGGCCGAGCCGATCGTGATCCCGCCCGGATGGTGGAAGCGGTGGCCGACGGTGACCGAAGCGCTCTTCACGCCCGCGACTTCGACCGGCACCAGCTTGTCGCCGAGCAGCGCGATGATGCCCTGGAGCGGGCGCACCCAGCGCAGGCTCTCGGTCGTCTCCGAGGCGGCGCCCCAGCGCATCGACTTGGGCCAGGGGAAGGCGGTGATGACATGGCTGATCGCGCTGGCGAGCACCGATCCGGCGACGATGCCGGGGCGGTCGATCACGGCGAACAGCACCTTGTTGCCCTTGCCGTCGTCACGCTCGACGAGCTGCTCGCGGGTGAGGCCGGTCGAGCGCAGGAAGCCCTCGATCGCCTGGGCCGGCGCATCGGCGCGCGGGCCCTTGCGCTCCTCGCTCGCCGCCGCGGTCATCTCGGCGACGCCGCGGACGATCAGCGCGAGACGGCGCGGGGTGGCGTAGCTCTCGATGCTTTCGAAGGGCAGGTTGAGCGCATTGAGGCGCGCCTCGAACAGCGCGGCCAGATCGGCGCGCGCCTTTTCCTGCATGCGGGCGGGAATTTCTTCAGAGCGGAGCTCGAGGAGGAAATCTTCGGTCATTTGTTTTCATCACGCGAAGGCGCGAAGGCGCGAAGGAAGGAAGAATTTTGCGCGCAGAGGCGCAGAGGACGCAGAGAGCGCCCAGGCTGGGCCGTCTCGCGCCAGCGAGGCGTCAGGCTTTGTGCGCGGGCGATTTGCAGCCGCTTCGCGGGCATTTCCCTCTGCGCCTCTGCGCGAAACAAAATCTTCGCGCCTTCGCGGCTTCGCGTGAACATCATATCGTCCACTCCGGATACTTGGCCTGCCAGCTGGGCGTCATGTGCTGGATCCAGGCTTCGCAGCTGCCCTTGGCCAGATCGCGCACGCGGCCGATATAGGCCTGGCGCTCGGCGACGGAGATCACGCCGCGGGCCTGGAGCAAGTTGAACAGGTGGCTGGCCTCGATCGCCTGCTCATAGGCGGCGATGGGTACATTGTTGTTCAGGCAGTTCTCGCATTCGGCCACGGCCTTGCGGAAGCCCTCGAACAAAGTCTCGGTGTCGGCGACTTCGAAATTGTACTTGGACATCTGCTTCTCGTTCTCGAGAAACACGTCGCCATAGGTCACGCCCTGGTCGTTGAAGGCCAGATCGTAGACGCTGTCCTTGTTCTGAATGTACATCGCCAGCCGCTCGAGCCCGTAGGTTAGCTCGCCGGCGACGGGCTTGCAGTCAAAGCCGCCCATCTGCTGGAAATAGGTGAACTGGGTGACTTCCATGCCGTCGCACCAGACTTCCCAGCCCAGGCCCCAGGCGCCGAGCGTCGGCGATTCCCAATCGTCCTCGACGAAGCGGATGTCGTGCCTGGTGAAGTCGATGCCGATCGCGGCGAGCGAGCCCAGGTACAGGTTCTGCAGGTCGGGCGGGCTCGGCTTCAGGATCACCTGATACTGGTAGTAATGCTGGAGCCGGTTCGGGTTCTCGCCATAGCGGCCGTCGGTCGGGCGGCGGCAGGGCTGGACGAAGGCGGCGTTCCACGGCTCGGGGCCGAGGGCGCGCAAGGTCGTCGCCGGGTGGAAGGTGCCCGCACCCATGCGCATGTCATAGGGCTGGAGGATCACGCAGCCCTTCTCCGCCCAATAGTCATGGAGCGTGAGGATCATGCGCTGGAAGCTGAGGGGCTCTGCCATAGTGCCCCGCGCTTTGGCGTCTCCTCTCCAACCGGTCAATGCCGCACCGCCGCGACTCTGGATCGATCGGCGGTTCGCGGCTACCCAGCGGGGATGATCGCACGCCCGATGATCCGCCGCCTGATGCCCGCCCTCGCCGCGCTGACCCTCTGGGGCTGCGGGCAGAAGCCTGCCGCGCCGGCCGAGAAGGCCGACCCGGCCCTGTGGGTGGTCAAGGACGCCGACACCACCATCTACCTGTTCGGTACCGTCCATGTGCTCAAGCCCGGGCTCAGCTGGTTCGACGACGGGATCAGGAAGGCCTTCGATGCCTCCGACACTTTGGTGCTCGAGCTGGTGCTGCCGCCCGATGCCGAGATGCAGCAGATCGTCGCCGAGCTGGGCACCGCCGCCGCTGGCCCGCCGCTGACCGAGCAGCTGCCTGCCGCAGAGGCAGCGAAGATGCGCGCGGCCTTGCCCGAATATGGCATGGCGCCCGATTCGCTCGACCGGGCCGAGCCCTGGCTGGCCGCCACCTTGCTGTCGGTGATGCCGCTCAAGCAGCTGGGATATGACGACAAGCAGGGCGCAGAGCTGACCCTGACCAACGCCGCCAAGGCCGCGGGCAAGAAGATCGAGGGGCTGGAGACCGCGCGGCAGCAACTCGGCTATTTCGACGCCCTGCCCCTGCCCGCCCAGCGCAAGCTGCTGATCGAGACGATCGACGACCTGCCCCAGGCCGGCAGCAAGATCGACCAGGCCGTCACTGCCTGGCGCAAGGGCGATGCCGAGGGGCTGGCGAGGCTGGTCAATGCCGACATGGCCTCCGCCCCCGAGGTGAGCCAGGCGCTGCTGGTCAACCGCAACCGCAACTGGGCCGGCTGGATTTCCAAGCGAATGCAACAGCCTGGCACGGTGTTCCTGGCCGTCGGCGCCGGGCACCTGGCGGGCAGCGAGAGCGTGCAGGCCGAGCTGGCCAAGCGTGGGCTGAAGGTCGAGCGGGTTCGGTACTGAGGCCAACCCACGACCGTCATCCCGACGAAAGCCGGGATGACGAGCAGAAGCAGCGGACACCTAAGGTAGCTAAGGTGGCGCCGGATTGACATTGCCCCGGGCTTAATATAACTCTTCGGTTAAATAACCTATGAGTTATATATGGACGCCCTGAGCAACACCTTCGCCGCCCTTGCCGACCCCACTCGCCGCGCGATCCTGGCGCGGCTGGCGCTGGGCGAAACCACAGTGGGCGAGCTCGCCCAGCCCTTTGCGATGAGCGGGCCGGCGGTGACCAAGCACCTCAAGGTGCTCGAGCATGCCGGGCTGATCTCGCGCAGCAGGGTCGCGCAGCAGCGCCCCGCCAAGCTGGAGCCGGCGGCGCTCAAGGCCGCGAGCGACTGGATCGCCGAATATCGCCGCTTCTGGGACGCCAAGTTCGACGACCTCGACGCCTATCTCGATGAACTGCAGAAGAAGAATGGAGAGAGCAAATGACCACGACGGAACTCGGTGCCGGCTATGAAGTGACCATCGACCGCACCTTTGCCGCGCCGCGCGACCTGGTGTTCGACTGCATGACCAAGGCCGAGCATCTCGCCCGCTGGTGGGGTCCGCACCATTTCGACGTGCCCTTCGCCGAGAGCGAGGCGCGGCCGGGCGGCAGGATCCGCCTCGATATGCGCGGGCCCGAGCCGTACGGGATCAACGAAGTGCATGGCGAGTATGAAGTGGTCGATCGTCCGGACACTCTGGTCATGGTTCTTCGCGCCTTCGGTGCGCCGGACGGCAGCTGGGGCATCGAGCACCGCACCCGGATGGAATTCACCGACGCCCCCGGCGGCGGCACGCAGATGCACATGACAACGGTGGTGCTGCAGGCGAGTGATGAGCTGCTGCCCGCGCTTTCGGGCATGCGCGAAGGCTGGAGCCAGAGCTTCGAGAAGCTGGATGACTTTCTCGAGGAAATCGTCTGAATCCATCGTCACCCCCGCGAAAGCGGGGGCCCATCTCCTGCACGTGCAAACAAATACGGCCGGAGTGTCCGGGGATGGTCCGGGAGATGGGTCCCCGCTTTCGCGGGGATGACGAATGTTGGCGTTTGCCGACACATGTTTGCATTCGCCTGCACACAACCTTGCTTTTCCCGCCTTCCCCCGTTATGCGCGCGCCTTCCGTGCCAGGGTCATCCCTGGAGGCCTGGCCGGATCGAACTAACTTTAGCTGATTGGAACGACACATGAGCGATACGCTTACGCTGTCGGCCGAGACGCGCGAGCAGGTTGGCAAGGGAGCCTCCCGCGAGCTTCGTCGTAATGGCCGCGTCCCCGCCGTGATCTACGGCAACAAGCAGGATCCGAAGAGCATCCACGTCGAGGAGCGCGAGCTCTATCGTCTGCTGATGACCGGGCACTTCTTCAATTCGATCATCATGATCAATGGTGAGCGCACCCTGCCCAAGGACGTGGCTTTCGACCCCGTCACCGATCGTCCGGTGCACGCCGACTTCCTGCGCATCAGCGAGCACGCGACCGTGCACGTGAACGTGCCGATCGTCTTCGCTGACGAAGAGCTCGCTCCGGGCCTGAAGCGCGGTGGCGTGCTGAACGTCGTCCGTCACGAGCTCGACCTGGTCGTCGACGCCGCCGAGATCCCCAGCGAGATCACCATCTCGCTCAAGGGCCTCGAAGTCGGCGATTCGCTGCACATCTCGGCAGTGACCCTGCCGAAGGGCGCGACCTCGGCGATCACCGACCGCGACTTCACCATCGCGACCGTGGTTGCTCCGTCGGCGCTCAAGTCGAGCGAAGGCGACACGACCCAGACCGAAGCCGAAGGCGAGGAAGCCGGCGAGTAATCGCCCCCTCGAACTTACCGGTTCAAAAAATCGCCTCCGCGCCCTAGGTGCGGAGGCGATTTTCGTTTGAGCAGGATTTGAGATGCAGCTGTGGGTCGGCCTGGGCAATCCGGGCCCGCAATATGCGATGCACCGGCACAATGTGGGCTTCATGGCGGTGGACGCCATTGCCGAGACCTATGGCTTCACGCCCGAGAAGAAGCAGTTCCAGGGCTGGACCCGCGAGGGCCGGATCGGGACGCAGAAGGTGATCCTGCTCAAGCCAGGCACCTTCATGAACGAGAGCGGCCGTTCGGTGCGCGCGGCGATGGACTTCTACAAGCTGACGCCGGAAGACGTGACCCTGTTCCATGACGAGCTCGATCTGGTGCCGATGAAGGTCAAGGTGAAGCGCGGCGGCGGCACCGCGGGGCACAACGGCCTGCGCTCGACCGACAAGCATCTGGGACCGGATTTCCGCCGGGTGCGGATCGGCATCGGCCATCCCGGGCACAAGGACCGGGTGCACGGCTATGTGCTGGGCAATTACGCCAAGAACGAGCTCGACCCGCTGGCCGACATGCTCGGCGCGATCGCCGCCGAGGCGCCGTGGCTGGCGGCGGGCGACGATGCGCGGTTCATGAGCGACGTGGCGCTGCGTCTGCAGGATTGAGGGGCTGCGGCGGGCTGGCGCGATCTGCCGCGAAAGGGCAGCAATGCACGACAAGCCGACCGGCCGCGAACCCCTTTCCAACATGGATCAGTGATAGCCAATAGTTTCCGCAAAGGTAACGACGCCATTGTCATCATCGATTCATCTTTTGAATCGATCTATTTCATCGCGAAGCATGCGCGATGTTCTCGCGCTGCGGCATAAGGGGAATGACAATGCCCACTTATACTGGCACCAGCGGCACCGATTACATCACCGGATCGAGCAGCGGCGACACGATCTACGGTCTGGGCGGCAATGATACGCTAGATGGCGGCGCCGGCGCAGACCTCATTCGCGGCGGGGACGGCAACGACACGATCGTCAGCGGCCCGCTCTTCGAGAACAGCTACGACCGGCTCTATGGCGAGAATGGCGACGACACGATCACCGCCGGCGCCGGCGACCTGGTCGACGGCGGATCGGGCACCGATCGGCTCAACGGCAATTACCAGAACGCCACCTCGGCGCTGACGATAGACTTCAGCGCGATCTGGACCGGAGGCTCGATCACCGTCGCCGGCGCCGCGATCACCAATATGGAGAGGCTCGGCACCATCTATGGCTCGGCCTATAACGATACATTCACCACCGGCAGCCTGGCCGGGAGCAGCACCTCGCTCTACGGCTGGTCGGGCAGCGATGTGCTGATCGGCGGCGCCGGCCGCGACTGGCTCGAGGGCTTTTCCTACACCGGCAATGGCGACAGCGAAGCCGATCTCCTCTACGGCCTGGATGGCGACGATCTGCTCGGCGGCGGCGTGAACGACACGCTCGACGGCGGCAGCGGAATCGATTCGGTACGCCTCGTCTTCACCGCCGCCACCTCGGGCGTCACGGCCGATTTCACCGCGGTGCTTGGCGGCAGCTCCGCGACGATCGGCGGGATCACGCTCACCAGCATCGAGCACATCCAGACCGTGCTCGGCTCCGACTATGACGATGTGTTCGACGTCAGCGCAGATCCCTATGGCGGCCTTCCCTGGGGCAGCACCGCGATCGAGGGCAATGGCGGCAACGACATCTTGATCGGCAGCGCCACCGGCAATGTCCTGAACGGCGGCACCGGCGACGACTTCATGTCCGGTGGTGCAGGCGGCGATACCTATTCGGTCGACAGCCTGGGTGACGTCATCGTCGAAGCTGCCGGCGGCGGCGTCGATGCGGTCAATTCGAGCATCAGCTACACGCTCGGCAGTGAGCTCGAGCAGCTTAGCCTGACCGGCACCGCGGCGCTCGACGGGACGGGCAATGCGCTCGACAACAGCCTCTCGGGCAATTCGGGCGCGAACATCCTGATCGGCGGCGCCGGGCGCGACCAGCTGACCGGCGGTGGCGGTGGCGATACGTTCGGCTTCGCTTCGGGCGATTTCGCCGGGCTCACGGCCACCACCGCCGACCTGATCTACGACTTCAGCCAGGCGGAAGGCGACCGGATCGACCTGAGCGCGATCGACGCGGTCGCCGGGGGCGCCGACGATGCCTTCGCCTTCCTCGGGACGGGCGCCTTCACCGGCGTCGCGGGAGAACTGCGCTACGAATATTCGGGCGCGCGGACGATGATCTATGGCGATCTCGACGGCAACGGCGTCGCCGATTTCGCTATCGCGCTGAGCGGCAATATCGCGCTGGTCTCGGGCGACTTCCACCTTTGAGGCCAGAGGTGCGGGCCGCTTTGCATCGGCCCGCGCCGCCGGTGAGCGGGTGGAGCCCCAGGCCCCACCCGCCGCATACCATCACTGCTGCGGCAGCACCGGTGCCGTGAAGGCGCCGTCGACCGAATTGCCGTCGAGGGCGTTGTTGCCATAGCTGCGGATGACCGCGCCGGTACCGGACTGGAGGCCGGCATTGTTGCCGGTGATCGTCGAGTTGCGGACGCGCACGGTGGCCGTGGCGCCGCCGGCGAGGATGCCGCGGTTGCTGTTGTCGAAGATCCCCGTGCTGTCGATCATCACCGCCGCAGTGGTGGTGCCGGCGGGCGTGTTCACCAGCACGCCGATGGGATTGGAGGAGATCACGCTGTTCTTGACCAGCACGATGCTTCCCCCGGTCGCGGTGTTGCCGACGGTATCGACCTGCAGGCCGCTGCCGCCATTGTTGAAGATCCTGACGTCGTTCAGCACGACGCGCCCCGTGCCCAGGGCACCGGTGGGATTGACGAAGATCCCGCCGCCCGAGGTGCCGTTGCCGTTGCCGGTGATCGTCACATTGGTCAGGAACAGCTTGGCCGGGCGGCTCGGCTGGAACGAGACGCCATATCCGTTGCCGTTGTTCTGGACGATGACGTTGTCGACGATCAGCGAGGCGCCCGAGATGAAGCGGATGCCGTTCAGCCCCTGCGTCGTGCCCGCGCCATCGACCGACAGGCCGCGCAGGATGACCTTGATGGTGCCCGGCGTGCCGGTGGCGCTGTCGTTGACGATGAAGCCGTTGGTCGCGGAATTCAGCGTGCTGCCGAACGTGCCGGTGCAATCGATGGTGATCGACTTGGTGATCGTCACCGTGCCGAAGCCGCCCGGATCGATGCAGTTGATCTCGCCGCCCGCCGCGGTCTTCGAGATGGCGCCGGCGAAGGTCTTGCACGGCGCGGTGCGGCTGCACGGGTTGACGTCGTCGCCGACACCCGAGACCCAGGTGCGCGTCGCCTGCGCCTGCGCCTGACCTGCAAATAGAAAACCGCTCCCCAGAAGAGCGACGCCCGTCAACGCGGCGCGCATCACAATATTTGCCATAGCTGAACCCCTTTTAACCAAAGAGGGAGCGTCATATCACCATAACAGATCAATCGACAGCCACATCATTCAAGGTTCTTCACTCGGATGGCGCGGCGCACGGGTGAATAGCGGCGTCGTGATTTCCTAGATTTTTCATCGATATTGAGGGCAGAACTTCCGACATCGAACGCCCGCGGCCGGTATCAGGCGGCCAGAAGCGGCTGCACCGGCACGGCACAGGACGCCCTTTTCCGCAAAGAAAAGGGGCCCCGGCGAACCGGAGCCCCTTCGCTGTTTCCTCGAGTGGTGCGGCTTACTTCTTGCCGACGACCACGCCGATCAGGCTCTGGTTGGCGCCGCCGAAGCTGCCGGTGGCCGAGAAGACCGTGCCGACCTGCTCACCCTGCGAACCGAAGAAGCCGCCGGCCAGCGTGCCGGTGAGCGGGCTGCCGGTGGTGAAGCTGCCGGTCCACTGGTTCTGGCCGACCGGGATCGCGCCTTGGGCGGTGAAGGTGCCATAGGCGACCGGCGCGCCGCCGCCCGTCGGGATCGTCGACAGGGTCATCGTCATGGTGACGGCGCCGGTGGCGAAGTTGGTCGCCATGGTCACGGTGCCGGTGACCTTGTTGATCGCGGTGGTGGCGCCGACGGTGCTCACCAGGCGGCCGGTGACGGTCAGCGTGCTGTAGTTGACGGTGCCGGTGGCCGGCATGTCGCTATAGGCGGTCGAATAGCCCCAGGCGGTATAGGCGAGGCGCTTCTGGCCGGCGGTCGAATCGCCGCGCCACCAATTGGCGTAGCTCACCCGGGTGAGCGCCAGCGCCGCATTGGCGGTGACCTTGTCCTTCACCACGTTGTTCAGATACTCGACCTGGGCGAACTTGCCCGCAGTGGTCGCATCGTTGGTGCGGAAGATGAACTCGGGGTTGGTCGTCTCGGCACCGGTGACCAAGGTCGAGGTGCAGGTCTGGCCGGTCGGCACGCAGAAGCGCGATTCCTCGGTGTTCTCGCGCATCACATAGGTGCCGGTGGCGATCGCCGTGTCGGTGGCGAGGCGGACGCGAGCCAGAGCCGTCAGCGCTTCGGTGCTGACCGGGCCGAGGGTGACCGCGCTGGTCGCCGGATCGCCGGTATAGCTGATCGCGGCGTTATAGGTGTTGAACTCGGCCGGGGCGGCCAGCGGGAAGGCCGCATAGGTGGGCGACGGCGTCGGCGTCGGGGTGGGCGTCGCGGTCGGCGTCGGCGTCGCGGTCGAATCGTTGCCGCCACCGCAGCCCGACAGCGCAACCGTCGCGGCAAGCGCGCTCATGAACATGTGACGGCGAATCATTCCCTGCTCCTTAAAACACGCGGGCACCGAAAGGGCCTGCCGCCCCTGTACCCCAGATGAACGGCCCCCAGTCAAGCCGTTCGCGTCCGGCTAATCCGGTCGCAATACGGCGTTTTGAGGGCCTTAGAAGGCGAAACCGCGTGTCGCAACTTCCGCCTTCTTCCCTCTCGGGGACGGAGCCGCCGGCGCCATCCCGCAACCGCCCGCGGTTTCAGGCGTGGCGAAAGGCTCAGGCGTCCTTGTCCTTCAGCGACTTGCGCAGCGCCTCGATGCGGAACATGCGGGCCACCTTGTCCTTGCCGGCAAGCGGGCCCTTGCCCATTTCGGCGACGAACTGGACGCACTGGGCCACGGTGTTGAGCCCGCGGCCGCTGCGCTCGGCCGGCGAGACCGTGCCGTCGCCATTGCTGTCCTTGCCGGCGCGGAACTTGGCCTCGACCGTCCTGGGATAGGCCCAGTCGGCATAGTCCTGGATCGTCGCCTTGGACAGCGCCGGGGCGCCGTCGTCGCCGGCCGGGAGCGTCTGGTCGCCGAGCGCGGCCTCCAGCTTCTCGCGATAATAGGCCTCATAGACCTTGGTGTCGCCCGCCCCGGCGGCGGCGATCCCCGCCTTTTGCCAGCGCAGTGCCGAGAGGCAGTCGAAGCTGTGCTCGACGCCTTCCTTCAGCTTCTGGGCCTTTTCGGCACCGGCGGCGCGGGTAGCGGCTTCCGCATTCGCCTTCTGGTTGGCCGCGCTGTCGTCGCAGGCCGACAGGCCAAGCGCGAGCACGACGCCGGCCGCGGCGAAACAACCGAAACGGATCATATGGTTCGTCCCCTCTTTTATGGCGTCACTGTGCCATGCGCGGCCCCCAAGTCAACGCGCTGGCAAAAGCGGCGCTTTCGCTCTATCGGGGCGCCTTTCCCCAGAACATTGGAACAGGCTTCACATGGGTTTCCGCTGCGGCATCGTCGGGCTTCCGAACGTCGGCAAGTCCACGCTCTTCAACGCACTGACCGAGACGGCGGCGGCGCAGGCGGCGAACTATCCGTTCTGCACGATCGAGCCGAACGTCGGCAATGTCGCGGTGCCGGATCCGCGGCTGAACAAGCTGGCCGAGATCGCCGGCTCCGCGAAGATCATCGAGACGCAGCTCGGCTTCGTCGACATCGCCGGGCTGGTGCGCGGCGCGAGCAAGGGCGAAGGACTGGGCAACCAGTTCCTCGGCAACATCCGCGAGGTGGACGCGATCGTCCATGTGCTGCGCTGCTTCGAGAATGACGACATCCAGCATGTCGACAACAAGGTCGACCCGATCGCCGATGCCGAGACCGTCGAGACCGAGCTGATGCTCGCCGACCTGGAGAGCCTCGAGAAGCGCGTGCCCAACCTGCAGAAGAAGGCGGCGCAGGGCGACAAGGACTCCAAGGTCGCGGCCAGCGTGCTCGGCCAGGCGCTCGACCTGCTGCGCGACGGCAAGCCGGCGCGGCTGACCGAGCCGAAGGACCCGGACGAGGCGCGCGCCTTCGCCCAGGCGCAGCTGCTCACCGGCAAGCCGGTCCTGTACGTGTGCAACGTCAACGAGGAAGACGCGGCGAACGGCAACGACCTGTCGGCCAAGGTGTTCGCCAAGGCGAAGGCCGAGGGTGCCGAGGCAGTCGTCGTCTCCGCCGCGATCGAGGCCGAGATCGCGACGATGCCGGTCGAGGACCGCGGCGAGTTCCTGGGCGAGCTGGGGCTGGAGGAGACCGGCCTCGCCCGCGTGATCCGCGCCGGCTACAAGCTGCTCCATCTGCTGACCTTCTTCACCGTCGGCCCGAAGGAAGCGCGTGCCTGGACCGTCGACCAGGGCGCCACCGCGCCGAACGCGGCGGGCGTGATCCACAGCGACTTCGAGAAGGGCTTCATCCGCGCCGAGACGATCGCCTATGACGATTTCGTCGCGCTGGGCGGGGAAGCCAAGGCGCGCGAGGCCGGCAAGCTGCGCGCGGAAGGCAAGGCGTACATCGTCAAGGACGGCGATGTGATGCACTTCCTGCATAGCTGAGGTCGAAGCCGAACCGGAGGGGAGAAGCCCGGCATTGCCCGGAATTCCCCCGTCACCCCGGCCTTGTGCCGGGGTCCACCGCACGGTGAGGGTTGAACTCTAGGTTCCAGGGCATCCAGTGCGGCACTGTGGACCCCGGCACAAGGCCGGGGTGACGCAGTTCTCTATGGGATAGGAGTCCCCACCCCTTCGAGCATCGAAACGACCTCACGGCTTCCTCACCCCCGGCAGCGTCACGAGGCGGGCCTTGGGGATCTTGAGGACCATGCCCGCGGCGGCGCCCGGCACCGCGCTCACCCGATATTCGGCGATAGTGCCGTAGATCTGGGCGATGTCGGCCGGGGTCAGACCATAGTCCGCCGCCAGCCAGGCGAACATGCTCGACGAGGCGGCGCGGAACGAGGCGTCGAGCGAGCCCTCCATGCCGATCGCGACGAGATGCGTCGGCGTCTCGATGCGGACCCGGCCGGCGCTCTTGCCGCGGATCAGATCGACCTCGACCTCGACGTCCATCGAGGTCTCGAGCGCGTCGCCGGTGGTCTCGCCGTCGCCCTGCAAGGCATGGGCATCGCCGAAATAGAGCAAGGCGCCCGGCACCGCGACGGGAAGGTAGACGGTGGTCCCCTCGCCCATCTCGTTGAAATCCATGTTGCCGCCAAAGCTGCCGACATCGCCCGATCCGGGCGCGGCGCCGCGCGGATTGACCGCCACGCCGATGCCGCCGAGCATCGGCTTGACCGGCACCTCGAAGCCCCGGAGCGCATCGCTCGGCGCGTCGGGCGTGGCGACACCCTTCTCGCGATCGAGCCGCCAGGTGACCGGCTTGCCCGCCCCCGCCATGCGCACCGCAGTGCGCGCGTCCTGCCCGCGCTCGGTCATGCCGCTGGAGCTGATCGCCGTGTCGCGGTTGAGGCGGAGCTTGCGGATGCGGACGACCAGCGTATCGCCGGGCATCGCGCCGTCGACATAGAAGGGACCGGTCTGCGGATTGCCGGGCGCAGCGCGGCGGATGCCCTGCCAGTCGATGCCGGCCGCATCGATCGTCGTCGTATGGATCGTGTCGCCGGGGTTCACGTGCAGCGCCGGCGGGTTGAACGGCGAGAATTGGCGATAATAGCGTGTCGGCACGAACTCATGCCGCCGGGGCGCGGCGCCGCTCGGCTGGGGCGGACGCTCGGCAGTGAAGGCCAGGCGGTGCGGCCCGCCCGCCGGCGCGCTGCCGTCCACCAGTAGCATCTCGCCGGTGATCCGACCCTTGACCAGCCGGGCGGTCACGTCCTCCGAGCCGCCGGAATTGTCCTTTGCCAGGAAGCGGATCTCGCTGCCCTTGACCGTGCCGGTCAGCACGTCGCCGGTCAGGTCGCCGCTGATCTGACTGCCATCCTGCTTGAGATCGAGCGTCCAATAGGTTGGCGTGCCGAAATAATCGACGGTGACGATCCAGCGTCCCGCGACCTGATCCTGCGCCTGCGCCACTGTCGACAGAGCACAGACCAGCGCCGCCGCACTCCAGAAACCACCCCGCATATCGCCCTCCCTGCGACTTCGTTTCGACAGAGCAATGGTTTCAAGGCTGAACTTCGAATGAACCCGAGCGCCCCCGCGCGACGGTTCGGCTTGCGCTTGCGGCGGCGTGCGGGTGAGATGGCGCCATGCAGCGATCCCCCGCGCGAATCCTCCGCCTGATGGGCATGATCTCCGGATATGGGGTGGCCGGGCTGGGCCTGCTCTACGCGCTGGTAATGGCGATCGGGCTGATCGCCCTGCCCGTGTCCGGCGCGCCCATCGGCCAGCCCTGGTTCGGCATGATGGAAGTGCTGATCCTGCTGCTCGTGCCGTTCCTGCTCGGGCTGGCCGCGGCGGTGCGCGGCACCGGACAGGGGCCGCGATTCACGCGGCTGGCGCTTCCCTTCATGGCCGCCGCGCTGGCGCTGACCAGCGTGGTGCACCTGTCGATCCTGATGCTGGGGGTGGAGGATTCGTTCGCCTGGCCCTCGCTACCCTATGCGCTCGACATCATCGCCTGGGACGGGTTCTTCGCCGTCGCCGTGCTGCTGATGGCGCCTGCGTTCCGTGGCGCGGGGGACGAACGGACGATCCGGCTGCTGCTGATCGCCAGCGGCGGGCTGGCGTTGCTCGGCTGGCTGGGGCCGATCACCGGGGTGATGGCCCTGCGGATGATCGGCGTCCTCGGCTATGCGATCGTCTTCCCGCTCGCCGCCCTGCTGATCGCGCGCTGGTTCAGCCGGTGGAGGCCGGCAGCGCGAACTTGACCGGCGCGGCATCGACCCGGCCCGGCAGCGCCGGCATCGTCCCGTCGCGCAGGAAGCGCATCGTCGCCGCATCGAGATCGGGACGATCGCGCAGCAGCCGGCCATTGTGCTGGCCGCGATGGACGATCAGCGCGCGGGCATTGGGGAACCAGGGCAGCACGTCGACGAGATTCTCGACCGGGGTATTGGCGTCCCAATCGCCCTGGACGAACAGGATCGGCGTCTCGTCGCGCACCGGCAGGCGGAAGGCGTCGCCCAGATCGGCGGTGGGCCAGAGATCGGCAGTGGCGGCATAGGCGGCGAAGTTCCACGGGCCGAGCATGTCGAGCGCGGGATCGGTCTGGATCTGCGCCCAGCGCGCGGCGGTGACTCCGGTGGCGGTATCGATCAGCGGGCCGATCAGCGAGGCGGTGCTCGCCTTGCGGCTTTCCACTTCCTCCGCCGCCCAAGCCTGGTAGCGGCCGTTATAGGCATCGATCACGAAGGCCGGCCAGCGGCTCGCATCGGTGACATGGCTGAGCAGCGCGCGCTGGAAGTCGCCGAGCCCGAGCACGACCTTGCCGGTGCCGGGCACCTCGACGGTCACCGGGCCCTTGGCGAAGCGGTCGCGCACGGTTCGCGCCGCCGCGATCAGCCCGCCTTGCGGGATGAAGGGCCGGAGCGCCGGGCCCTGCTCCGCCTCGAAGGCGACGCGCTGCATCACCGCAAAGACCTGGGCAGGCATGTCGTAGCCGTTGGCGAGCGGCTCGACCAACGAGATCAGTCCCCGCGCGACGGTGCCCGGATGGCGCTTCAGCACGGCAAAGGCCCATTGCGAGCCGAAGCTCGCGGCGGTGAGGCTGATCCGCGGATAGCCCAAGGCGCGGCGCACCGAGTCCACATCGTCAGCGCATTCGGCGATGGTGTAGCCGGTCAGGTCGTGCCCCGGATTGGCCGCCGCTGCGCCTTCGGCCAGCTTGCGGGTCACCGCGATATCGTCCTCGATGCGGCTGGGCCGGTCGAGCAGGGCCGCGGGATAGCGCAGCTCGAGCATGTCGCCGCGCAGCGTGTACCCACGCTGCTCGACGATCACCAGGTCGTTGGTCTCGGCATGGTCGAGCCACATGCGCAGCCGGCGCTTCGCGAGCGGGCTGGGATCGCCCAGCGTGTCGAGCAGGGTGACGCCGGGGCCGCCGACGAGCAGGAAGATCGGCGGCTGGCCGATGTCCTTCGCCGCCTTGATGCGCAGCACGCCGACCCTGATCTTGCGGCTGTCGGGCTTGGTGCGGTTCTCGGGCACCTCGATCGCGCCGGCTTCGTAGCGGACGGTGCTGCCGTCCGAGGCGGTCTCGGTTCCGGGAGCGAGGGAAAGCCTGTCCTGCGCCATTGCCGGCGTCGCCAGCAGCAGCACCAATCCGAGCAGAACCCGCATGCACCCCTCCCTCTTTCGTGCCATCGTGCCGACGGTGAAATGAACGGCGGGTTAGCGGATGCCGTGCGCTTCGAGCCAGGCGCGGGTGGCAGGCATGTTCTTCTCCTTGGCAATCATCGGCAGCGTCTTGCCATCCTCCTTGCCACGGGGATCGGCGCCGGCCTCCAGCAGCATCAGCGCGATCAGATCGGTCCAGCTGCCGAATGCGGGGCCGTTGCCGTTCTGGTCCTTCACATCCGTGCGTGCGCCTGAAGCAAGGAAGGTGGCGAGCAGGTCGGGATCCTCGATGCCGTAGATCGGCGTCTCCCCTTCCCCATCGGCCGCATTGGGATCGGCGCCGAGCGCGATCAGCGCACGGACCAGCGGGCCGCGATCCTCCAGTTCCCTGCACGCCGAATAGCGGGTGCGGGCAACGTGCAGCGCCGTGCTGCCGCCATCGAGAAAGCCGAAATCCTCGGTGGCCGGAATGCGCGCATTGGGATCCACGCCAGCCGCGACCATCGCCCTAGCCACCGCGGGATCACAACCGCCGGCGGTTTGTGCGAAAAGCGCCATGCGCTGAGGCACGGGCATCTTCGTCAACCAGCCGCGTTCGATCAGCGCCAGCGCCACCTTAGGCCTGGCGTCCTGCAAGGCCGTTGCCAGCAGGCTCAAGCCGAGCGGCTCCGCCTTGGGCGCTTGCGCACCCCTGACCATCCGATCGAGAGGCATGCCAGCCGCCAGCAGGCCCAGCACCACCGCATCGCCACCTGGCCCGTGCACTCCAAGGGCCAGGTCGGCAGCAGCGAGGGAATGCGGGTCGAGCCCTTCGGCCAGAAGCGCCGGCAGCGTCGTCTCGTCGCCCTTCACCCAGCGCGCGCTGCCCGATACGCGATCGACTTCCTCCTCCAGCGCGGTCACGGCCTCGGGCATGTCGACCATGCGGCCGACATAATCGACCACCTCCATGCTTTGTGCCCCGGTGGAGAAGCGGAGCGCATAAGTGGGGCTGTCGGTGATCGGCGCCTGATATTCCTTCTTCAGCCCGAAGAAGCGCGCGGCGCGGAATTTCTCGATCAGCCCGTCCAGCGCGGCGCGATCGATCTTCGCGTGGTGCGTGCCGGATACCAAGGTGCCGTTGCGATTGAAGATGCGGTGCACCACCCCGGCCCCTTCCTCATCGGAATCGTCGCGATAGGTCACCGTGCCATCGCCGGCGATCGAGACGGTATAGACAGGACACGGGCCGAAACAGGCGCTCCGGCTGAGCTCGATGCGCAGCGTGTCGTAATCGATCGCCGGGAAGGCCGCCTGCGGATCGGCCCATGCCGGCCCGAACCGGTAATCGACCCACATGGTGGCGAGCGCGGCTACCGGGCGACCGCGATATTCGAAGGGACGGAAGGTCCATTGCCGCGCCGCCGCGATCGCCGGTGCGGGATCGCCGAAATCGCCGGCCGACTTGTCCGCCCGGACATCGCTGACCTTGCCGGCGGCATCGATCATGACCTGAAGCTCGACCTGGCCCGCATGTCTCGACGGGGGCACGATGACGGTCGTGCTGCCCGAAAGACGATGCGCCTCCACCACTGCGCTCGGGAAGCCGATGACCTGTGGATCAGGTGCCGTCTGGGCGCTGGAGAGGAGCCAAAGCGGAGCGAGCAGGCCGAGCCGGAGCAGGTTCATGATGCAATGATACATAATATCATTGACGAGGCAATCGCTGGATTACCCCGTTTCGAACGCAGCCAGGATCGGGCACGGCCCGGCGCCGCCCTTGCCGCATTCATGGGCGAGCTTGCCCAGCGCGTCGCGGGCGGCGGTGAGCTCGGCGATCTTGCGGTCGAGCACTTCGATCTGCTCGCGGGCCAGCGCACGGGCGCGGGGGCGGTCGTCGCGGGCGTCGAGATCGAGCAACTCGGCGATCTGCTCGAGGGTGAAGCCGGCGGCCTGGGCAGAGCGGATGAACCTGAGGCGCCGCAGATCGCCCTCGCCATAGCGGCGCACCCCGCCATGATAGCCGCGCTCGGGCTCCGCCAGCATGCCGCGCCGCTGATAATAACGGACCGTCTCCACGCCGACGCCGCCCGCTTCGGCCAATTTCCCGATCGTCAATGACATGCCTTGACTCCGTACCATGGTACGGACCCTATATGGGCGCACATGACAGGGAATGCAAAGCGCGCGACGCTCTACCGGATGGTGATGCCCGATCATGTCTGCCCCTATGGACTCAAGTCCAAATGGCAGCTGGAGCGGCACGGCTATACGGTCGATGACCATTGGCTGACGACGCGGGCGGAGACCGACGCATTCAAGGCCGAGCATGGCGTGAAGACCACGCCGCAGACCTTCATCGACGGCAAGCGGATCGGCGGGAATGACGACCTGACCCGCTTCTTCGGCGGGAAGGTGATCGAGCCGGGTGCGACCAGCTACCAGCCGGTGATCGCGCTGTTCGCGATGACTGCGGCGCTGGCGATGGCGGCGAGCTTCGCGGTTTCGGGCACGCCCTTCACGGTGCGTGCGGCGGAGTGGTTCGTCAGCTTCAGCATGTGCGTGCTGGCGATGCTCAAGCTGCAGGACGTCGAGAAATTCTCGTCGATGTTCCTGAACTACGACCTGCTCGCCCGGCGCTGGGTGCCCTATGCCTATGCCTATCCGTTCCTGGAGGCGCTGGCGGGCGTGCTGATGGCTGCGGGCGCACTGACCTGGTTCGCGGCGCCGCTGGGGCTGACCATCGGCGGGATCGGTGCGATCTCAGTGTTCAAGGCCGTCTATGTCGACCGGCGCACGCTGAAGTGCGCCTGTGTCGGCGGGAGCAGCAGCGTGCCGCTGGGCTTCGTCTCGCTGACCGAAAATCTGTTCATGATCGGCATGGGGCTGTGGATGCTCGCCCGGCCGGCCGCGATGGGAATGTAACCATGAAGAAGCTGCTCCTCACCACCGCCGCGCTGCTGACGTCCCCCGCTGCCTTCGCGCAGGATCATAGCGGGCATTCGATGCCGGGCATGGACATGCCGGCGCCCGCTCCGACGCCTACGCCTGCGCCGCAGGATCATAGCGGCCACGCCATGCCTGCCCCCACCCCCGCGCCTGCGCCGCAGGATCATTCGATGCACGACATGCCGGGGATGGACGGGCAGGATTCCTCTACCCCAGCCGGCGCGGCGAACAGCGCGATCGGATCGGGCACCTCGCGCCTGCCGGTCTCGGACGGGATGAACGGCGGCTTCCATGTGATGACCGGCGACTGGATGCTGATGGCGATGGGTTCGGCGACTTTGGCCTATACCGACCAGGGCGGGCCGCGCGGCGACAATGCCACCTACACGGCGAACATGGCGATGTTCCAGGCGCAGCGGCGCTGGGGGGACGGGACGAAGCTGACCTTCGACGTGATGGGCAGCCTCGACGCGGTGAACGGCCAGCGCGGCTATCCCAATTTGTTCGCCAGCGGCGAGACCGCGCATGGCGAGCCGCTGATCGACCGCCAGCACCCGCACGACCTGTTCATGGAGCTGACCGCCCGGCTCGACGTGCCGCTGGGCGGAGGCATTTCCGGCTTCGTCTATGGCGGGCCGGTGGGCGAGCCGGCGCTGGGACCCTCGGCCTTCGTCCACCGCAAGTCGGCGCGCTATCTGCCGCTGTCGCCGATCTCGCACCATTGGTTCGACAGCACGCACATCACCTATGGGGTGGTGACCGGCGGCCTCTACACCAATGGCGTGCAGCTCGAGGCATCGGCGTTCCGCGGGCGCGAGCCGGACGAGAAGCGCTGGGACATCGAGAGCCCCAAGCTCGACAGCTGGAGCCTGCGCGCGACCTGGACGCCCTCGCCGAACTGGGTCGTGCAGGCGAGCCATGGCCGGCTGAAGGATCCCGAGGAGATGCACGCCGGCCAGGACGAGAACCGCACCACCGCGAGCGTGCAATATGGCGGCAAGGGCGTCTCCGCGCTGCTCGCCTTCTCGGCCAAGGACCGGGTGCCCGGCGACACGTTGACCGCCTGGATCGCGGAGGCGAACTGGGACCTGAGCAGGCATCACAGCCTGTTCGGCCGGGTCGAGAACGTCGCCAATGACGAGCTGTTCCCCGACCATGCCGATCCGCTGCACGACACCAAGTTCCGGGTGACGCGGTTCGAGGCGGGCTATGCCTATCGCATCCCGCTGTCCGACAAGGGCGAGGTGGCGCTGGGCGGATCGCTTGCAACCTATGCCAAGCCGGATGCGCTCGATGCCGCCTATGGCAGGGCGCCGTTCAGCTACACGTTGTTTGCCCGGCTGGGCCTGGGGATGTAACGACTTACCCCCGCAACATTTCGCTGTCAGGGGGCCGCCCATGCGCTGGTATTCGAAGATCGCCGCCGCGGCGCTTGCCGCTGTCCTCCAGGCCTGCGCGACCGCGCCGGTGGCGGCCCCGCCGCCCGCCGCCGCACCCGCCCCGGTCGCCGAACAGCGTGCCCCGGTGACGATCCTCGTCTCGATCGACGGCTTCCGCAGCGACTATCTGGATCGCGGCGTGACGCCCAATCTCTCGCGCCTGGCCGCGGGCGGCGTCACCGCGCCGATGCATCCGAGCTTCCCGTCCAAGACCTTCCCCAACCACTGGACGCTGGTGACCGGCATGTATCCGGACCATCACGGCATCACCGCCAACAAGATGGAGGATGCCGCGCGGCCCAAGGAAGTCTTCACCATGCAGAGCGACGACCCGTTCTGGTGGAACGCGGCCGATCCGATCTGGGTGGACGCCGAGAAGGCGGGCATCCGTACCGGCACCGAGTTCTGGCCGGGATCGAACGTCGCGATCGGCGGCAGGAAGGCCGACAAATGGCCCTATGAGATGCAGGGCGGCACCCGGCCGAGCGACTGGGCGCAGTTCAACCAGGTGATCACCGGCGAGCAGCGGGTCAACGCGCTGATCGACTGGCTGCGCCGCCCCGCCGCGACCCGGCCGAAATTCCTGACGCTCTATTTCGACACGGTCGACAGCGCCGGCCATATGTACGGCCCGGACGACCAGCGCACCACCGCGGCGGTGGCCGATGTCGACCAGCTGGTCGGCCAGCTGGTCGACGGGCTCGCCGGGCTCGGCCAGCCGGCTAACCTCGTCATCGTCGCCGATCATGGCATGGCGGCGACCAGCGGCGAGCGGACCGTGGTCGCCACCACCGGCCTGGCGCCCGAGGACTACCACCTGGTCGAGGCCGGCCCCTATCTCAGCCTGACTCCGGCGCCCGGCAAGGAAGCCAAGGTCGAGAAGGCGCTGCTCGGCAAGCACGACCATTATGAATGCTGGCGCAAAAGCGAGATCCCGGCGCGCTTCCACTATGGCACCAATGCCCGCATCCCGGCGATCCTCTGCCTGGCCGAGACCGGCTGGTCGGTTAGCGACAAGCCCGGCAGGGCCGGCGAGAGCGGCGGCAATCACGGCTTCGACAACATGTCGCCCGAGATGCGCGCCTTGTTCATCGCCAACGGCCCGGCGTTCAAGCAGGCGGTGCTGCCCGCCTTCACCAATGTCGACGTCTATCCGCTGCTGCGCGACCTGATCGGCCTGCCGGCCAAGGCCGGGGTGGACGGCAGCGATGCGCCGTTCCGGGATGTGCTGCGCAGGTGATTTTCGGTTCCCCGGCGAAAGCCGGGGCCCAGGGTCACAAGCGAGTCGGCAGAGAAACCCTGGGCCCCGGCTTTCGCCGGGGAGCAGCACAGGACACTTGCCAAAACTACGTTTTCATCCGAAACTGATCCCATGCTCTATCTGGACGATATGCAAGTCGGCACGAAGCGGAGCTTCGGCCGGTATGAGGTCACGCGCGAGGAAGTGCTCGACTTTGCGCGGAAGTACGACCCCCAGCCCTTCCATCTTTCCGACGAGGCGGCGGCGCAGACGCATTTCGGCCGGCTCGCGGCGAGCGGCTGGCACACCTGCGCGATGACCATGTCGATGTTCGTCGCCGAGATGGGGGTGAATCCCCAGGCCAGCCTGGGCGCGGCGGGCGTGGACGAGCTGCGCTGGCTCAAGCCGGTCTATCCCGGCGACGTGCTGCGCTGCGAGAGCGAGATCCTCGAGGTGAAGCCGTCGCGCAGCCGGCCCGAGATGGGCAGCATGCGGACCCAGACGACCACCTACAACCAGCATGACGAGCCGGTGCTGCGGTTTGTCGCGCTGGCGCTGATGCGGAGAAGACCCCAGGCCTGACTCCGCCATAGAGCTTTTCCCCGGCGAAGGCCGGGGCCCAGACTAAGCGTGCGCGGCGAAGACGCGCCAAGGCGCGTGACTTTCAAGTCTGGGCCCCGGCCTTCGCCGGGGAAAGAAATTGTCGGCTCTCAGGCGCTTCAATGCCCGTCGAACGCCACCAGCGAATGGACGTGGATCCCGTCGCCGCGCAGCGCGTCGGCGCCGCCCAGTTCGGGCAGGTCGACCACGAAGGCCGCCTGGGTGACTTCGGCCCCGGCCTTGCGCAGCAGGCGGACCGCGGTGCGGGCGGTGCCGCCCGTGGCGATCAGGTCGTCGACCAGCAGCACGCGGGCGCCCGGCGCCAGCGCATCGGCATGGATGGCGATCCGGTCGGTGCCGTACTCGAGCGCATAATCCTCGGCGATCGTCGCGCCCGGAAGCTTGCCGTCCTTGCGGACCAGCAGCATGCCCGCGCCGAGCTTCACCGCCAGCGCCGCGCCGAACAGGAAGCCGCGCGCCTCGATCCCGGCGACCAGGTCGACCGGGCCGTCAACGGCCTCGGCCATCCGGTCGATGGTCAGCTTCAGCCCCTCGGCATCGAGCAGCAGCGTGGTGATGTCGCGGAACATGATGCCCGGCTTGGGGAAGTCGGGGATCGTCCGGATACGCTGCCGGATGTCGTCATTCATCGAAACGGGCCCTTTAAACACAGGAATCCCGCCCAGGCCGAGCCGGGGCGGGATCCAGATTGATCGGCATTTACCGCCGGAGCGGGATCAGTGCTTAACGCCTGCCCAGACCGAGCGATAGGCACCATAGGTCAGGAAGCCCAGCACGATGAGGAAGGCGAGCACCGCCCAGCCGGCCGTGCGGCGCGTCTGGAGGGTCGGCTCGGCGGTCCAAACCAGGAAGGCGGCCACGTCGGTCGACATCTGGTCCACCGTTGCGCGGGTGCCGTCCGAATACTGGACCTGGCCGTCCTGGGTGAGGGGCGGCGGCATCGCGATGTTGAGGTTCGCGAAATACGGGTTGAAGTGCATCCCGTCGGGCGTCTTGGCGAAGTCCGGGAAGTGCGCCAGCGCCTCGGCCGAGGGCTTTTCGTTGTAGCCGGTCAGCAGCGAGTGGACATAGGCCGCGCCGTCATGCCGCGCCTTGGTGATCAGGCTGAGGTCCGGCGGGGTGCCGGTGCCCGGATAATAGACCTTCGGGAAACGGTCCGACGGCACATTGTCGCGCTCGCCCCAGGTGCCGCCCTTCTCGTCGAACACCGGCTGCTTGATCGCCCAGTCCTTGGCGATCTTCTTCACCTCGGCATCGCTATAGCCGAGATCCTTCAGATTGCGGAACGAGACCAGGTTGAGCGAGTGGCAGGCCGAGCAGACTTCCTTGTAGACGAGGAAGCCGCGCTGCAGCTGGCGCAGGTCGAACTTGCCGAGCGGCCCGTCCGAGGCGAGCTTCAGCTCCTTGGGATGCTTGTGCATCGCATGCTCGGCGGTTTCGGCGGCCGGCTCGTTGATCACGCCCCAGACCGAGCCATAGAGCGCGATCAGCAGCACGAGGATGAAGCCACCACCGACCAGGAACTTGATCGATTTGATGAACAGTGAAGTCATTGTTCCTGGTCCCCCTTACGCGCCGGTCTTGGTCAGCACGGCCTCGGTGATCGAGCCCGGCAGCGGCTTCGGCGTCTCGAGGTGCGAGATGATCGGCACGATGATCAGGAAGTGCGCGAAGTAATAGGCCGCCGCGATCTGGCTGAGGATCACGTAGAGCGGCTCGGCCGGAGAGCCGCCGCAATAGCCGAGCACCAGCACGTCGACCACCAGCACCCAGAACGCCACCTTGTACATCGGGCGGTACGAGCCCGAGCGCACCGGCGACTTGTCGAGCCAGGGCAGGAAGAACAGCAGCAGGATCGAGCCGAACATCGCCAGCACGCCCCACAGCTTCGCCGGCAGGATGAAGTCCGCGGTGAAGGCGCGCAGGATCGCGTAGAACGGCCAGAAATACCATTCGGGGACGATGTGCGCGGGGGTGGAGAGCGGGTTGGCCGGGATGTAGTTGTCCGGGTGGCCCAGATAGTCCGGCGCGAAGAAGATCAGCACCGAGAACAGGATCAGGAACACCACCACGCCCAGGCCGTCCTTCGCCGTGTAGTACGGGTGGAACGGCACGGTATCCTGCTCGCCCTTCACTTCCACGCCGGTCGGGTTCGACGAGCCCGGGATGTGGAGCGCCCAGATGTGCAGGATCACGGCGCCCGCGATCACGAAGGGCAGCAGATAGTGGAGCGAGAAGAAGCGGTTGAGCGCGGCATCGTCCGGCGCATAGCCGCCGAGCAGCCAGACGCGGACCCAGTCGCCGACCACGGGGATCGCCGAGAAGAAGCCGGTGATCACCTGCGCGCCCCAGAAGCTCATCTGCCCCCAGGGGAGCACATAGCCCATGAAGGCGGTGGCCATCAGCAGCAGGAAGATCACCACGCCGAGCAGCCACACCATCTCGCGCGGCGCCTTGTACGACCCGTAATAAAGGCCGCGGAACATGTGGATGTAGATCACCACGAAGAACATCGAGGCGCCGTTGGCGTGGGCGAAACGCAGGAACCAGCCTGCGTTCACGTCGCGCATGATGCCGACATTGACCGAATCGAAGGCGCTCGCAGCCGACGAATGGAAGTGCATCGCCAGCACGATGCCGGTGATCAGCTGGCAGACCAGCGCCACCCCGGCGAGCACGCCGAAGTTCCACCAATAGTTGAGATTGCGCGGCACCGGATAACCGGCGCCGACGGCGTTGTAGACGAAGCGCGGCAGGGGCAGACGGGAATCCACCCACTGCATCACCGGATTCTTCGGCTCATAATGTTTGGCCCAGGGAAAGCTCATCGCGCTCTAATCCTCACCCAACCACGACGACGGTGTCGGACGTGAAATTATATTTTGGAACCTCGAGGTTCTTCGGGGCGGGACCCTGGCGGATGCGACCGGCAGTGTCATAGGCCGAACCGTGGCAGGGGCAGAAATAGCCGCCGAACGGACCGCGATTCTCGCCCTCGCCCGCGCCCAGCGGCACGCAGCCGAGATGGGTGCACACGCCCAGCGTGATCAGCCAGTTGGTGTGGCCCTTCGCCGTGCGCTGCTCGAGCGTCTGCGGATCGCGCAGGGCCGAGACCGGCACCGCATCCGCCTCGGCGATTTCCTTCGGCGTCAGATTGCGCACGAACAAAGGCTGCTTGCGGAAGCTGGTCTTGATCGCCTGGCCCGGCTCGATCTTCGACAGGTCCACCTCGGTGGAGGACTGCGCGAGGACGTCGGCCGACGGGTTCATCGAATTGACCAGCGGGAACACCACGACGCCCGCACCCACCGCTGCCACCGAAACGGCGGCATATTGGAGGTAATCGCGGCGACGGGGATTCTCGGGACCGGCCAGATCGGCTTCAATTGCCATGTTTACCCCTTGCACTTCGAACTTACCGCGACGAACGCGCGGGTAGGACGTGACGCTTACACGGGCGCTAAGGGCCCCCTCGTTGCCCTTCGATGTCCCCCGAATAGGCGCGCCGAGGTGATAGACGGCGGTCCCTCGCTTCCGCAACAGGCTTTTTCAGCGGCTTGTTACGCAAGGGAATAGAACGCTAGGAGCAAGGCCATGCGACTAGCCCTGTTCGAACCCGATATTGCCGGCAACGTCGGCGCCGTGTTGCGCCTGGGCGCGTGCTTCGATACGCCCGTCGATCTGATCGAGCCGATGGGATTCGGCTGGAACGACGCGGCATTCCGCCGGGCGGCGATGGATTATGGCGGCGCGGCGGACGTGGCGCGCCATGCCGATTTCCACGCATTCGCCGAAAAACTGCCCGGGCGGGTGATCCTGTTCACCACGCGCGGATCGATCCCGCTGACCGAGGCGGTGTTCCAGCCGGGCGACACGCTGCTGTTCGGTTCGGAAAGCCGCGGCGCGCCCGATTATGTCCATGAACGCGCCGACCTTGCGGTGCGCATCCCGATCCGCACGGGCCTGCGCTCGCTCAACCTTGCCGTGTCGGCGGGCATCTCGCTCGCCGAGGCGCTGCGCCAGACCAATGGATTCCCCCCGCAATGATCGAGCTCGACGACCAGCAGCAGCGCGCCCGGGCGTGGTTCGAAAGCCTGCGCACCGCGATCTGCACCGAATTCGAGGCGATCGAGGCCGAGGTGGGATCGGACGCGAAGTTCGAGTATATCGCCTGGGATCGCACCGACCCGAGCGGCGAGCCGGGCGGCGGCGGCGTGCGCGGGGTGATGAAGGGCAAGGTGTTCGAGAAGGTGGGGGTCAACGTCTCCACCGTTGGCGGCAGCCTGGAGGGCGACTTCGCCAAGTCGATCCACGGTGCCGGCGAGGACCCGCAATTCTTCGCCACCGGCGTCAGCCTAGTCGCGCACATGGCCAATCCGCATGTGCCGGCGGTGCACATGAACACCCGCTTCCTGACCACGACCAAGCGCTGGTTCGGCGGCGGCGCGGACCTCAACCCGCCCATGCCCTATGACGAGGACACCGCCGAATTCCATGCCGCGCTCAAGGCCGCATGCGGCGCGCACGACCCGGAGCATTATCCGCGCTTCAAGCAATGGGCGGACGAGTATTTCTACATCCCCCACCGCAAGACGCATCGCGGCGTGGGCGGGATCTTCTACGACCATCTGGAAAGCGACTGGGAGGCGGACTTCGCCTTCACCCAGGATGTCGGCCGGGCGTTCCTCGATGTGTTCCCGCGCCTCGTCCGCAAGCGCATGGGGATGGACTTCACCGCGGAGGACAAGCAGCGCCAGTTCGAATGGCGCGGCCGCTATGCCGAGTTCAATCTGATCTACGACCGGGGGACGCTGTTCGGCCTGAAGACCGGCGGCAATATCGACGCGATCCTGATGAGCCTGCCGCCGATGGCGGCGTGGAGCTGAGATGGGCCTGATCCCGGTCGCGGACGACCAGATCGCCACGGTCGTCACCGCGCTCGAGATGCTGGCGAAACCCCTGCCGCGGCCCCTGCCCGATTCGCCGCTGCGGCTGGTGCGCTGGAACGCGCCCGACCCGGCCAAGTACCGCGCGCTGTTCCGCCGCGTCGGCGAGCCCTGGCTATGGTTCTCGCGGCTGGTGATGGACGATGCCCGGCTGACCGCGATCATTCACGATCCCGAGGTGTGGGTGCATGCGGTGGTCGACCGGGGCGGCATCGAGGTCGGCATGCTCGAGCTCGATTTCCGCGCGGAGGCGACCTGCGAGCTGGGGTTCGTCGGGCTGGTCCCCGAGCTGGCCGGCAAGGGGCATGGCGGCTGGCTGATGGCGCATGCGCTGATGCTGGCCTGGCGGCCGGGGGTCAGCCGCGTCTGGGTGCATACCTGCACGCTCGATTCGCCGGGCGCGCTCGGCTTCTACCGCAAGCATGGCTTCGTGCCTTACAAGCGCACGGTGGAGACCTTCGCCGATCCGCGGCTGGCGGGCGTGCTGGCGGCGGATGCCGCGCCTCAGATTCCCTGTTTGGGTGCGCCGCCGAGCCGATAGGCGGCGATGCGGATCAGCGCGAGCCCGGTCCAGGCCGCGCCGCCGAACAGCGCGGTGGCGAGGTAGGAGACGATCGTGACCGCCTGGGCACCACCGGCCAGCCCGGCGATCGTGCCCAGGATGCCGCCGGTGAGGATCACCAGCCCGAAGGCCAGGAAGAACACCATCGAGGCAAGCCCGATCAGCGCGAAGCCGGTCACGCCGCCGCTGCGCCGCCAGCCTTCGCGGAACGCCCCGAGCACGCCGGCGCCCGGATCGGCGGCAAGTGCCGGCCCGGCGAGCCAGGTCCGCGCCAGCACGAACAGGCCGGGGATCACGAACAGCGACAGGCCGAACGAGAAGAGCAGCCCGGCGATCAGGTTGAGCACGAAGAAGGCCGGAAAGCGCCGGAGCGCGAGCAGCAGCACTTCGCCCAGCGTGCGTCCGCCGCCCTGGAGATAGAGGTTGAAGATCGCGAAGCAGCCGAAATCGATGACGAGGTTGATCGCCAGGATCGGCAGCAGATGCGCCGTGTAGAAGGCCATGAAAGCCGCACGCAGCTTCTCCGGATCCTCGGTCGCGGGCAGGTCGAGCCCGCCAAGGAGCAGCGCGGCGCCCAGCATCGGCGCGACGAAGAACAGGCCGGCGACGGGCACGAGCAGGGAGCGCTCGGCGCGCCACAGGGTGACGGCATCGAGGAAGATGCCGCGGCTGGTGAGGCTCATGCGCGCAGCACGCCTTCGCGCAGCCCCGCCTCGGCGGTCAGCGCAAGATAGAGCTTGGCGGTGAAGGCGGGGACCAGCACGGTGAAGCCGGTCTGCACCGCCGCGACGACCACCGAGGTGAGCACTCCGGCGAGCGAGATGCCGTCCGCCGGTCCGCCGGCGACGAGCGTGAAGATGCTGCCGAACACCAGGTTGGCGGCGAGGATCGACACCCAGGAGACCAGGGCGAAGAGCAGGATCACGCCGATGATCCGCCAGGTCATGCCGCGGGTGAGCTTCCACGACTGGCGCAGCGCCGAGAACATCCGCTTCTCGCGCACGATCACCGGATTGGTGACGAACAGCCGGGCGCCGAGCCACAGGATCAGGCCGAGCGCGACCAGCCCGTAAAGCGCGATGCCCCCGGCGATCTGCGGGCTGAGCGAGACGGCGTTGCCGCGCGCGATCTCCATCAGGTCATAGCCGCCCAGCTGCAGCACCAGCGGCACCGGCAGTGCCAGCACGAGCATCGCCGCGAAGATCAGCACCGAGACGGCGAGCGCCGGCAGCAGCCGCTCGCGCCCGATCCGCCCGGCGGCGCGGACATCGGCCATGTCGAGTGCCATCGCCGCGATGGTCAGCGATCCCCAGATCGAGAGGATGCCGAAGGCGATCTGGACGAGATAGAGCGACAGGACCAGCGCCGGCCCCGCCCCGGTCTTGGCCGCCTGGAAGCTGCCTTCGATCGAGGCGGGCACGAAGAAGGCGAGCAGCGCCACGGGCAGGATCGCGCCCAGATTGTCGCTCAGAAACTCCGCCGTCCGATCCCAGACGGTCCCCATCTTCGCCATGCGACCCGTGCCTCCCTTATCGGAGCGGTGTTAGCGGGCGGACAATCTGTTGCCAATGCTTGCGGAATCGCCCCGGCATGCGCAATTCCCGCCCATGACCAAGGATATCGAATGGCGGGTCGCGCCGGAGCCGATCGAATATGGCGCCGCCCTCGCCGAGATGGAGGCGCATGTCGCCGCGCTCACCGCCGGAACCGCGCCCGAGCGGATCTGGCTGCTCGAGCACCCGCCCGTCTACACCGCCGGCACCAGCGCCACCGACGCGAGCGAGCTGGTCGACACGACGCGCTTCCCGGTGTTCCGCACCGGGCGCGGCGGGCGCTACACCTATCACGGCCCGGGCCAGCGCATCGGCTATCTGATGATGGACCTGCGAGACCGGAAGCGCGACGTCCGCGGCTATGTCCATGCCGTCGAAGGCTGGGTGATCGCGGCACTGGCCGAGCTGGGCATAGAGGCGTTCCGTGCCGAAGGCCGGATCGGCATCTGGACGCTCGATCAGGCGGGCCAGGAAGCCAAGATCGGCGCGATCGGGGTGCGCATCCGGCAATGGGTGACGATGCACGGCTTCGCGGTGAACCTGTCGCCGAACCTCAATGATTTCAACGGCATCGTCCCCTGTGGCATCGCCGAATTCCCGGTCACGAGTGCCGAGGCGCTGGGCAAGCCGGTCACGCCCGGGCAATTCGATTCGGCGCTTCGTGCCACATTTTCGCCATTTTTGGAGGCTCTCTCCTAGCCGAGGTCAAATTTCGAGTCTTGAGGGGTTTGCCCGAACCGTCTAATGTCCACTTCGGTTTGGGTATTAAACGGCTATCCGTAATCCAGATCCATAATCTAGGGAGCTTTCTACATGCGTGCAGTCATTTCGAAGATCGTTGCAGGTTCGATGATCGCCGGCGCGGCCCTCCTGGCCTCGGCGTGCACCAGCAACGAGTCGACCAACGTGACCAACACCACCGAAGTCGTTCCGACCGAGAACGTCACCACCACCGACACCATGGTGACCAACATCGACGCCGCCGCCACCGAGAACGGCGCTGTTGTCGAGAACACCACCACCGTCGAGACCAACACCACCACCAACGCCGCGCACTAAGCAAGCGCGCCCGTTTAGGGTGTTGTGAAAGGGCCGTCCGGGCGACCGGGCGGCCTTTTTCGTTTCCGCTTTTGCGATGAAATGCCGGGATGGCACGGCTCATGGTAAAAAAGGGCTTCAACGCGGACTCGTAAACCCGTAACCCCGTGCCCACGGGGTCAATTGGTAGTTTTCGAGGGCAACATGCTCGCATCGCGTATCGCACTTGGGTTGGCCGGGGGGCTCGGCCTGTTCGTCTCTGCACCGGCTTCGGCGCAGTTCTTCCTCAAGCCGGCCAATCTCGAGAGCGGCCGCGTCAACGGCACCGAGCCCGGCATGACCGGCCCGGCGCTGCCCGGCGCCACCGCCGACGAGCTGCGCGCCGCGCTCGCCTGGAACCTGCGCGCAGCGCTCAACGTCGCCGCGCTCCAGTGCCAGTTCGAGCCGACCCTGTTGTCGGTCGACAATTACAATTCGCTGATCAAGGATCACGCGATCGAGCTGCGGGATTCATACGCTACGCTCGAGAAATATTTTGCAAGAACGTACAAGAACAAGAAGCAGGGCCAGCTAGAGCTCGACAAGTACGGCACCCGCATCTACTCGGGCTTCTCGACTGTTCAGGGGCAGCTCTCTTTCTGCCAGACTGCCGCCTCAATCGGCCATGATGCCGTGTTCGTGAAGGCCGGCAAGTTCAGCGAGCTGGCGCAGGACCGCATCAAGGAACTTCGCGCCAGCCTGGGCCCGTGGGGCGAGCAATATCGTCCGCAGGGCTATGTCGTCACCGGCATGTACGGCGTGAAGATGCCGCCGTTCGGCAACGACAAGTGCTGGAAGAAGGGCATGTACCAGGTCAAGAAATGCGGGCCGCTGCTGCTCGATTGAGCGGAGCGATTCCAACTTCATCCCGAACCTATTTCCGTCATCCCGGCGAAAGCCGGGATCTCGTGCGGCTCTTGTCCTGCCGTCCGCGCCATCGCTTGAGATCCCGGCTTTCGCCGGGATGACGAGAAGGGCGACGGGATGACGGTTTAAGCTTACGGCAGCCGTGTAGTTTACCGCAGCCCCAGCATCTTGTGCGTCTGCAAGGTCAGTCGCCATTTCGGCCGGGCCATCGCGAAGGCGATCGCCGCCTCGATATTCTCCTGCGCCGCAACGCTGTCCATCGGCTGGATCAGGAAGTTGGCGAAGTCCCAGCCCTCGATCGCCTCGACATCGGTGCCGACCTGTGGCCAGACCAGCTTCAATTCGTCGCCCGAGCGCTGGACGACTTCGCTGCCCGCCTTGGGGCTGATGCACACCCAGTCGATGCCGGGATGCGCGGGAAGCGTGCCATTGCTCTCGATCGCGATGCGGAAAGCTCGGGCGTGGAGCGCATCGACCAGCGCATCGTCGACCTGCAGCATCGGCTCGCCCCCGGTGAGCACGACGAAGCGCTTCTCCGTCCCCTCGCCCCAGAAACCCTCCACCGCATCGACCAGAGCCTCCGCCGTGGCGAACTTGCCGCCGCCCAGCCCGTCGGTGCCGACGAATTCGGTGTCGCAGAACTGGCAGATCGCGCTGGCCCGGTCCTGCTCGCGGCCGGTCCACAGGTTGCAGCCGGCAAAGCGGACGAACACGGCGCGCGCGCCGGCATTCACGCCCTCGCCCTGCAGGGTGAGGAACATCTCCTTGACGCTGTAGGTCATCGCCAGGCCCTTACGGCTTGACGGCGTAGTGCGTCGGATCGGGCACGCCGGCTTCCTCGAAGCCCCGGGCGCGCAGGCGGCAACTGTCGCACAGCCCGCAATGCAGGCCGCCCGGCGCCGGATCGTAGCAGGACCAGCTGAGCCCCAGGTCGAGCCCGAGCCGCGTGCCCTCGCGCACGATATCGGCCTTGGTCATGTGCTGGAGCGGCGCGCGGATATGAAAGGGCTCGCCCTCCACGCCCGCCTTGGTCGCCAGCTCGGCGAGCTTCTCGAAGCCTTCGATGAACTCGGGGCGGCAATCGGGATAGCCCGAATAATCGAGCGCGTTGACGCCGATATAGATGTCGCGGGCGCCCGAAGCCTCGGCCCAGCCAAGCGCCAGGCTGAGGAAGATCGTGTTGCGCGCCGGCACATAGGTGACGGGGATATCCTCCCCCACCCCGGTCTTCGGCACGTCGATATCGGCGGTGAGCGCGGAACCGCCGAACGCCCGCAGGTCCATCGGCATCACGATATGGCGCTCGGCGCCCAGCGCGGTGGCGATCCGGCGCGCGGCGGCCAGCTCGACCTGGTGGCGCTGGTTATAGTCGAAAGAAAGGGCGAACAGCCGGTGCCCCGCCTCACGCGCGAGCGCGGCCGAGATCATCGAATCGAGGCCGCCGGAAACCAGCACAATTGCAACGCTGTCAGTCATCGCAGGCCCCTAGCCCGATTCATGCTGCAAGGCAAAATAGGCGGCAGCTGGGGCAGACGCAAAATGGGCCGCCCGGAAGCGGCCCAGTTGTTGGGAAAACCCATGCCAGAGAGGAAAGTGCTCACTAGGAGCAGCGCCACGGTAGCGCGGCAGCCATGAAATAAGGGTTAAGCCCCGTTCAGCTGCAGGTGCCGACCTTGCGCGCCTCATATTCCTGGTCGAACGGCGAGCCGTCGAGCACGCCCTGGGTGTCGATCCGCACGAGCCGCGGCGTTTCCACCGTGATCGTGGTGCGGCCCAGGCCGTGGCCGGCGCAGGTATAGCGGATCGTCGAGGCGCGCTGGTCCTGCGCGACGACGAACTGCTCGCAGGGAATGGGGCCGTGGCCGAGCTGGATGAAGCTGTTAGGGCCGGTGAAGCAGATCTTGCGCTCGGCGCCCAGCTTCTCCTTGAGCAGCCACTGGCCGCGCTCGATCTGCGACAGCGCCGATTGCGCGCCGGAGCGCCGGGCCGCGGCAGGCCCGTCATTCACGAGAAACAGCGATGCGGCGGCGATTGCCACGCACATCATACGCCCGAACAACATGCGCAACGTCCTCCCGTCACGAACCCGAAGGTTCGCGCCCCTTCGCACCGATATGGCGCAAGGGGCGCGAATTACAACGCCGGCGGAACGAAATCCTCGAGCCGCACCGGGAATTTCTTCGAGCAGAAGGCGCAGTCGACGCTGATCACGCCATGCTCGTCCGCCATCTCCGCCCGCTCCGCTTCGGGGAACTTGGCGAGCACCTCGGTGATGTAGCCCGGATCGCAGCGGCAGCCGCGCGACAGGTCCGCACCGCTGAGGACGCGCACTTCTTCCTCCTCGTTGAACAGCCGCCAGATGAGCGATTCGAGCGGGATCGCCGCATCGGCGAGCTCGTCGACGCCCATGGTCGAGCCCAGCGCCTCGACATGCTGCCATTCGGGATGGTCGAGCCGCACGTGCAGCCGCTCGCGCCCCGCCTCGCCCTCCGGCAGATGCTGGAGGAACAGACCGCCGCCGATCCACTTGCCGCTTTCCTTGTCGCGCTGCGCGCCCAGCCGCACCAGGCTGGGGATCTGCTCCGACTGGAGGAAGTAGCTCTGCGCCGCCTCGCCCAGCGTGCCGGCGTCGAGCGGCACGATGCCCTGGTAGCGCTCCTTGGTGGTCACCTGGTCGAAGGTGATCGCCAGATGGCCCTTGTGGAACAGCGCGAACAGCGACGGATTCTTGCCGAGCTGCGACAGGCGCAGCGCGTCGAACTGCACATAGCCGCGCAACTCGCCGTCCTTGTAGTCGCACACCAGCAGGCTGACGATGCCGCCCTGGCTCTGCGCCTGGAGCGTCATCTGCCCCTCGGCCTGCTTGAGCGTGGAGCCGAGCAGCGCGGTGAGGGTCAGCGCCTCGGCAAGCAGCCGCTCGATCTGCGGCGGATAGGCGTGCGCCGACAGGATCTCGTCGAGCACCGGCCCCAGCCGCGCAACGCGGCCACGGGTGTGGCGGCCGGGAATGGTGAAGCCGATCACGCGATCGAGATCGGTGGGGGGGGCAGTGTTGGTCACGTCGATATCCTCGCTGCCCGGCGTTTAGGCCGGGATGCCGTGGGTGGCACTTATTTTCGGAAAGTTGCCGGCTATGTAGGGCGTCGCGGGCCCAAGACAACTCGCGCGCCACGCGGACTGCCGCGCGGCGGGGACCATCATGCCAGGGAGGACAGCCGCGAACCCGGTCGCGGCCACCTTCGTCTCAGCCGATCTGCCCGAAGCACCAGCGCAGCACCGCCTTCTGGGCGTGGAGACGGTTCTCCGCCTCCTGCCAGATCAGCGACTGGGGCCCGTCGATCACCGCATCGACCACTTCCTCGCCGCGGTGGGCGGGCAGGCAGTGGAGGAAGCGGGCATTCGGCTTGGCCGCGGCCATCAGCGCCTCGGTCACCTGGAAGGGCATCATCGCGGCGAGCTTGGCCTCGGCATGGGCCTGGCCCATCGAGATCCAGGTATCGGTGACGATGATGTCGGCACCTTCCACCGCCTCGCGCGGATCGCCGACCACCCTGGCCCGGCCCTTGCCGCGGGCAAGGTCTTCGTCGGTCGGCTGATAGCCCTGCGGGCAGGCCGCGACCACGTCGAAGCCCATCAGCCCGCCAGCTTCCATGATCGAGGCGAGGACATTGTTGCCGTCACCCAGCCAGGCGACCTTGAGCCCCGGCAGCGCGAAGCCGGCCTCGAGGATCGTCTCCATGTCCGCCATGATCTGGCAGGGGTGCGAGGCGTCGGTGAGGCCGTTGATCACCGGCACCGAGGCGTACTTCGCCATGTCGACCACCTTCTGGTGATCGTCGGTGCGGATCATGATCGCGTCGCAATAGCCCGACAGGATGCGCGCGGTATCGGCGATCGTCTCGCCGCGGCCGAGCTGCATCGAGCCGGCATCCATCACGATCGAGGTGCCGCCGAGCTGGCGGATCGCCATGTCGAACGAGACCCTCGTTCGGGTCGAGTTCTTCTCGAACACCATCGCGAGGACATGGCCGGCGAGCGGGGCGTCGGCATCGACCCTGCCCTTGGTCCAGCCGGCACGGGCCTTCTTCCGCGCGATCGCATCGTCGAGCATCGCCTGGATGCCGGCGGTGCCGGCGTCGGACAGATCAAGGAAATGGCGGGTCATCGAAAATCCTCCCTCGCGCAGCGGGGGAGGTGGCACGCGAAACGTGACGGAGGGGGCATCGCCCCAAGCGTCACAGCCCGTGGAGGTGCCCCCTCCACCATGCTGCGCATGGTCCCCCTCCCCCGCTTCGCGAGGGAGGAATTGAAGTCAATCATCGCTCGGCGGCGCGAAGGAACGCGCGCCTTCGCTCAGGCGCTCGATGCACTCGGCGATGTGATCCTCGTTGATCACCAGCGGCGGCAGCACGCGGAACACGTTCTCGCCGGCGGCAACCGTCAGCAGCCCGTGATTGTCGCGCAGATGCGCCACGAAGTCGCGGCTCACCACCGTGTCCTTCATCTTGATGCCGAGCATCAGCCCCTTGCCGCGGATCTCCTCGAACAGGTGATCATGGTTCGGGATCATCTGCTCGAACGCCTGGCGCAGGCGGTCGCCCATCTTCTCGACATGCGGCAGGAAATCGGGCTCGAGCATCACGTCGAGCACCGCCGAGCCGGCCGCCATCGCGAGCGGGTTGCCGCCATAGGTCGAGCCATGGGTGCCGATCACCATGCCCTTGGCCGCTTCCTCGGTGGCGAGGCAGGCGCCGAGCGGGAAGCCGCCGCCGATGCCCTTGGCGACGGTCATGATGTCGGGCGTGATGCCGTAATGCTCATAGGCCCACATCTTGCCGGTGCGGCCATAGCCGCACTGGATCTCGTCGAGGATGAGCAGCAGGCCATGCTCGTCGCACGCCTTGCGCAGGCCCTGGATGAACTCCTGGGTACCCGCGGTCATCCCGCCCTCGCCCTGCACCGTCTCGACCAGGAAGCCGGCAGTCTCGCCGTCGATCTTGGCGAGCGCGCCTTCGAGGTCGTTGAACTTCACATAGTCGAAGCCCGGCAGCAGCGGTTCGAATCCGTCCCGCATCTTGGCCTGGTCCGTCGCCGAGATCGCGCCGATCGAACGGCCGTGGAAGGCGTTCTTGAAGGTGATCAGCTTGTGACGCTGCGGGTTGCCGTTGACGTAATGATAGCGGCGCGCGGTCTTGATCGCGCACTCGATCGCCTCGACGCCGCTGTTCGTGAAGAACACCGTGTCGGCGAAGCTGACGTCGATGATCCGCTGGGCCAGCGCCTCGCCCTGGGGCGAGCCGTAGAGGTTCGACACGTGCATCAGCGTGGCGACCTGGTCCTGGAGCACCTTGGTCAGATGCGGATGACCATGGCCGAGCGCGTTGACCGCGATGCCCGCGGCGAAGTCGAGATACTGCTCGCCGCGCTCGCCATAGAGATACACGCCCTCGCCTCGCACCGGCCGCACTGCGCACCGCGGGTAGACGGGCATGAGCGGGGTGATGGTCATGGGAACGTACCTCCTTGGGAAAAGCTCGAAACGAGACTCCAGAAACGACAAAGGGCGGCCTTTCGGGACCGCCCGAGGCGGGTGTTTACGAGGGGTGGCCGGGAGAGGTCAATAATCGTTTCGGCGAGGGGCATGCCGGGGCGTTATCGCGCCTTCTGCTCCCCTCCCTGCAAGGGAGGGGTCGGGGGTGGGTGGCGAGCGTAGCGAGCTCGGCGCGACGGTTGCGGAGAAAGAAAAGGCCGGGCATCGAGCCCGGCCTTTTCTAACCCACCCCTAGCCCCTCCCTTGCAGGGAGGGGAAACTTGCATGTCGGACAGCCTAATTCTTGATCTTCCAGCCCTTGCGCAGCAGCGCGTAGCAGAGGAAGCCCAGCACCACGTCGAGCGCCAGGATCACCAGGCTGCCGATCAGGATCGGCGAATCGGCGACGCCGAGGAAGCCGTAGCGGAAGCCCGAGATGATGTAGAAGAACGGGTTGGCGTGGCTGACCACCTGGAAGGCAGGCGCGAGGCGCTCGACCGAATAGAAGGTGCCCGAGAGCAAAGCGAGCGGCGCGACGACGAAATTGGTCACCGCGGCGCTGTGATCGAACTTCTCCGCCCAGATCGAGGTCAGCACGCCGAGGAACGAGAGCAGCACCGAGCCGAGCAGGCCGAACCACAGCACCGCCCAAGGCTGCACCGGCACTGCCGCGGTGCCGAGATACAGCAGCATCGCCAGCCACACTGTGCCGCCGACCATGAAGGCGCGCGTCACCGCCCCGCCGACCATCGCCGCGAGCAGCTCCGCGGTGGAGAGCGGCGGCATCAGATAATCGACGATCGTGCCCTGGATTTTGCCGACGAGCAGCGAGAAGCTCGAATTGGCGAAGGCGTTGTTGAGCATGCCCATCACGACCAGGCCGGGCGCGATGAAGGCGGCGAACGGCACCTCCGTTCCGCCCAGATGCACCGCCCCGCGCGAGCCCAAAGCCGTGGTGAACACCACCATCAGCAGGAGCTGCGAAATCGCCGGCGCCCATATCGTCTGGAGCTGCACCTTGAAGAAACGGCGCACCTCCTTGATATAGAGGGTGCGCAAACCTCCCCAGTTGACGTTGCGGATAACCGGAACGCCGGGCTCGGGGAGCTGTTGACCGAATTCAGGCTGGCTGCTCATCGCGCGTTCGCGTAACCGCTGCACGGGCCGCCTGCAAGGTGAAGGAAGAGAAGTTTTGAGCTGGACCGAAGAGCGGATCGATACGCTGAAGAAGATGTGGGACAGCGGGCTGACCGCAACCCAGATCGCCGAGGAACTGGGCGGGGTGAGTCGCAATGCCGTGATCGGCAAGGCGCACCGCCTGGGTCTTCCCGCGCGTCCGTCGCCGGTGAAGCCCAACGAGCCCAAGGCCGCCGCCGAGCCCAAGCCGGCCCCCGCGCCGCGCCCGACGCCCGCGCCGACCGCTTCGGTGGCGCCGGCCGCTGCCGCACCGCGCGCGCCTGCACCCGCCCCCGAATCGGACGATGACGATACCGATGCGCCCGCGCCCGCGCCCAAGCGCGAAGGCCCGGTGCTCCGCTCGGTCGGCCCCGGCGGCTTCGTGCGCCAGAACCCGGGCGAGCAGACCCCGCCGATCGCGCCGGCCCCGCCGCGCCGACTCGTCCCCGCCAAGCCGAGCGAGGCGATCGCCGGCAAGACCAGCCTGCTCGATCTCAACGACAAGATCTGCAAATGGCCGATCGGTCACCCGGGCGAGCCGGACTTCCACTTCTGCGGCGACAAGGTGAACCCGGGCTTCCCCTACTGTGTCGATCATTGCGGCCATGCCTATCAGGCCCAGCTGCCCCGCCGCGACCGCCGCCCGCCGCCCCCGCTGCCCTTTGGCGGCCCGCGCGTCCGCTAAGCTGACCGCACGCCTGGCACCCGGCGAGACGCTGGGCGACCGGGTGCTGCGCGTCGATCATGCCGGCGAGCATGGTGCGGTCTGCGTCTATCGGGCACAGCGCCGGCTCGCCCGCTGGACGGCGCCCGACCTGCTTTCCGAGATCGACGAATACATCGCGCACGAGATGCGCCACCGCGCGCTGTTCGCCGCCGAGCTCGCGCGCCGCGGCCAGCCGCGCTGCCTGAGCTACCCGGTCTGCGCGACACTGGGCACACTGCTCGGTACGCTCACCGGTCTGCTCGGCCGGCATGCGATCTCCGCCACCACCGTCGCGATCGAGCGCGTGGTGCTTCGGCACATGGCCCAGCAGATCGCGGCGCTTTCCGCCAGCGATCCCGCAGCGGTCCTCATCCTCACCGACATACTGGCCGAGGAGCAGGAACATCATGATCGCTCCGCGGCGCACCTGCCCGGCGGCCACTTCCAGAAGCTGCTCGACACCGGCGTGGCAGCAGCGACCGAGGCGGTGATCTGGATCGGCATGCGGCGCTGAGCCCCGCCCGATTGTCTTGAAGCCCCCACAGGCGTAGACTGGCGCCCGTCTCGCAAGGGGGCCGGCGATGGCATCTGCGGCTGGAAGCATAGGCGACTATCTGTTCGGGGCGGCATTCGATCATGCCGCAGCGATGGGCCGGCATTTCGGCGACGGCGCCGATGCCAGGCTGCGGGAGATGACGGCGCAGGCGGGCCGGATCCTGGCCGAGGAAAAGGCTTCCGAGGCCGAGATCGAGGCTGCCCGCACGGCACTGCTCGCGCTGCTCGACCATGCCGCCGAACTCGCCCGCGACCTGCCCGACTATCCCGACGACCTGCTCGGGGAGCGCAGCTTCTATCCGGCGCTTGCCTGGTTCTGCCCCCGCCACCCCTTTTGCTGAGGCGCGGGGATGGGCACCAGCATCGAAGGGTTCAAGGCCGCGATCGACATCGCCAAGCAGGTGATCGCGCTCTCGACCGGCGCAGTTGCCTTCACCGTGACCTTTCTCGACAAGTTCGTCACCCGCCCCACCGGGCAGGCGGCAGTGATCCCGGCGAGCCTCTATGTCGCCTGGGTGCTGTTCGGCGCGGCGATCTTCTTCGCGATGTTCCAGCTGATGGGGATCACCGGATCGCTCGAGAGCATCGACCGCAAGGCCAATGGCTGGACGATGACCCCCGAGCAGGAAGCCGCGGCGAGCGGCGGCACCGCGCATCTGCGCTGGCCGGCGGTGCTGATGCTGTTCTTCTTCCTGGCGGCGGTGGCGGCGATGATCGTGGCGGGATTCGGCGCCCGCTGACGCTGCGCCCGCATGTATACGTAAATTCCGCGAATGACGTGGTTTACGCGTTTATAACCTATGTAGCCCTAGACGGGCGTAATGAACCGTATTGGAGTAATCTTCGCCCGCCACGCTCTGGGTGCGCAACTCGCACTGGTCGCGGTGGCGCTGGTCTGCGCTGCCTTCTGGCCGCCCAGCCAGGGGCGGATGCTCCTCGTTCCCCTGTTTCCCGGCAGCCCCAACCACATGCTCGCCGGCGCGATCGACGGCGGCGCGCAGCTGCTCGGCAGCGGCCCCGTCCCGGGCAGCTTCGTGGTCAGCGGCGACCATCTCTCGGTCGCCTCCGCGCTCAGCGGCCAGGCCGTCCTGATCCTCGCCGCGCCGCCGGCGCTGTGCGGAGGGCCGGCGGCATGAGCGAGATCGACCGCCTGCGCCGCCGTGGCGTGCAGACGCTGGTGATCGCCGGCTGGGCCACCGTGCTCGTCGTCTTCCTGCTCGGCCTGATGCTGCGCGGCAGCCAGCGCGAATGGATCACCCTGCTGCTCGGCGCGGCCGCCAATATCGCGCCGACCCTCGTCGCGCTGCGCCACCGCTATGATTCGTCCGCCCGGCTGATCGTCGGCACGCTCGCCGCGATCCATCCCGGCCTCGCCGTCTATGCGCTGTCCGGCCATCCCTGGCAGATGGACACGCACATGTATTTCTTCGTCGCGCTCTCGGCGCTGACCTTGCTCTACGACTGGAAGCCGATCGCGCTCGCCTGCGGGCTGATCGCCGCGCACCACATCCTCTTCCAGCTCCTGCTGCCGGCCTGGGTGTTCGAGGGCGGCGGCGATTTCGGCCGCGTCGTGTTCCATGCCGTCGCGGTGCTGCTCGAATTCGCGGTGCTCGCCTATCTCACCACCCAGCTCGTCCGGCTGATCGAAGCGCAAGCAGAAGCGCGTACCCAGAGCGAGCGCTTCGCCCAGGACGCGACCGCGCGCCGCGACGATGCCGAGGCCGCACTGACGGCGGTGCGCGCGGCTGAATCACGGGAACGCGCCGAGCGCGAGCGCCGCGAGGCGAGCGAGCGCGGTGCCGCCGCCGAGCGCCGCCGCGAGATGCTGGCGCTGGCCACCGCCTTCCAGGAATCGGTCGCCGAGACGGTGCGCGACGTCACCCGCGCGGCGAGCGACCTCGACCGCTCGGCCCATTCGCTCAACACCCTCGCGCACCGCGCCAGCGGCGAGCTTGCCGCCACCGCGCGCATCGCCACCGAAGCGTCGGATACCGCGGGCGGGCTCGCGCATGGCGTTCAGCAACTCACTGCCTCGATCATGGCGATCGCGTCGAGTGTCGATCAGCAGGCGACACTGAGCGGCGCGGCGCGCGGCGTCTCGCGCTCGGGCGAGGATGCGGTGCGCGCGCTGGCCGACCGGGCGAGCACGATCACCGTCTTCGCCGAATCGATCCAGGACATCGCCGCGCGCACCAACCTGCTCGCGCTCAACGCGACGATCGAGGCGGCCCGCGCCGGCGATATCGGCCGCGGCTTCGCCGTGGTCGCGCACGAAGTGAAGGCGCTCGCCAACCAGACCGGCCACGCCACCGAGGAGATCCGCACGCTGGCGGGCACCGTCCATGGCGGCGCCGAGCAGGCACATGACGCGCTCGGCGAGATCGCCAGCACCGTCGCCGAGGTCGCCGCCGCGGCAGAGGCGATCCGCAACGAGGTCGACGGCCAGCGCTATGCCGCCGGCATGATCGAGGCCACCGCGCTCGACACCGCCGCTGGTGCTACGCGCATGGCCGAGCGGATCGGCGCGGTCGCCACCGTGGCGAGCGATACCGAGGCGCTGTCCGACAGCGTCTCCAGCGCCGCGACCGGGCTTTCGGAGGCCGCACTCGCGCTCGAAGTGGCGACCGACCGGTTCATCGCCCAGCTGAAGGCGGCGTAAGAAACTCCTCCCCGGAACGGGGAGGGGGACCGCGACGCGCCAGCGTCGTGGTGGAGGGGTCCCGCCCTCCACGGACGATTTCCTTTGCGGACAGCGGGCCCCTCCTCCATTCGCTGCCGCGAATGGTCCCCCTCCCCGTTCCGAGGAGGAATGAAGAGGTCCCTCCCTTGCGCCCCTCACCCCGCACCCCCTATACGTTCTCCATGGCTGCTGAAGACCTGTTTGCCGCGCCGGGCGTGCCCTCCGGCACCTATGACGCCTCCTCGATCGAAGTCCTTGAAGGGCTGGAGCCGGTACGGCGCCGCCCGGGCATGTATATCGGCGGCACCGACGAGCGCGCGCTGCATCACCTCGCCGCCGAGATTCTCGACAATGCGATGGACGAGGCGGTCGCCGGCCATGCCAACCGCATCGAGGTGCTGCTGGAGGCGGGCAACCGCATCACCATCACCGACAATGGCCGCGGCATGCCGATCGACCCGCATCCGAAATTCCCCGACAAGTCGGCGCTCGAGGTCATCCTCTCGATGCTCCACTCGGGCGGCAAATTCTCGGGCAAGGCCTATGCGACCTCGGGCGGCCTGCACGGCGTCGGCATCAGCGTGGTCAACGCGCTGTCGATCGACACCACGGTGGAGGTCGCGCGCGACAAGCAGCTCTATCGCCAGCGCTTCAGCCAGGGGAAGACGCTGGGGCCGCTCGAGCATGTCGGCGGCACGCCCAACCGGCGCGGCACTTCGGTCAGCTTCATTCCCGATACCGAGATCTTCGGCGAGATGCTGTTCAAGCCGACCCGCCTCTACAAGCTGGTCCGCTCCAAGGCCTATCTCTTCGCCGGCGTCGAGATTCGCTGGAAGTGCGATGCCGAGCTGATCAGCGACGAGACCCCGCCCGAAGCGGTGTTCCAGTTTCCCGGCGGCCTCGCCGATCACCTGAAGGAGCAGATCGGCACCCGCGAATGCGCCACGGCCGACTTCTTCGCCGGGCGACAGGACTTTCCGGGCGAGAATAATGGCCGGGTCGAATGGGCGGTCGCCTGGCCGCTGTGGAGCGACGGCTCGTACAGCTGGTATTGCAACACCATTCCGACGCCCGATGGCGGCACCCACGAACAGGGCCTGCGGCAGGCGCTGACGCGTTCGATCCGCGCCTTTGCCGAGCTGGTCGGCCAGAAAAAGGCCAAGGACATCACCGCGGACGACGTGATGACAGGCAGCGAACTGATGCTGTCGGTGTTCATCCGCGAGCCGCAATTCCAGTCGCAGACCAAGGACCGGCTGACTTCGCCCGAGGCCACCGCGCTGGTCGAAAAGGCCGTGCGCGACCATTTCGACCATTTCCTCACCGACAATATGGACCGCGGCAAGGCGCTGCTCGGCTATGTGCTCGAGCGGATGGACGACCGCCTGCGCCGCAAGCAGGAGCGCGAGGTCAAGCGCAAGACCGCGACCAGCGCGCGCAAGCTGCGCCTGCCCGGCAAGCTCACCGACTGTTCCGCAGATGATCCGGCCGGCACCGAGCTGTTCATCGTCGAGGGCGATTCGGCAGGCGGCAGCGCCAAGCAGGCGCGCGACCGCAAGACCCAGGCGATCCTGCCGATCCGCGGCAAGATTCTCAATGTCGCGTCGGCCACCTCGGCCAAGATCCTGGCCAACCAGGAAATCGCCGACCTGATCCTCGCCATGGGCTGCGGCACCCGCAAGGACTGCGATCCGTCGAATCTCCGCTACGAGCGGATCATCATCATGACCGACGCAGACGTGGACGGCGCGCACATCGCCACGCTGCTGATGACCTTCTTCTTCCAGGAAATGCCCGATCTGGTCCGCCAGGGGCATCTCTACCTCGCCCAGCCGCCGCTCTATCGCCTGACGGTGGGTTCGAAGAGCCTCTACGCTCGCGACGATGCGCACCGGCTCGAGATCGAGAGCACTGCGTTCAAGGGCAAGAAGGTCGAGGTCAGCCGGTTCAAGGGTCTAGGCGAGATGAACCCGAACCAGCTCAAGGAAACTACCATGGACCCGGCGACCCGGGGCCTGCTGCGCATCACCCTGCCCCAGGAATATGAAGAGCGCGCCGGGGTGAAGGACCTGGTCGATCGGCTGATGGGCAACAACCCGGCCCACCGCTTCGCCTTCATCCAGGAGAATGCGGCGCGGCTCGACGAGGAAGTGATCGACGCGTGATCGGGCGGGCCGTCACTCCTTCTATACTCCGTCATCCTCGCGCAGGCGGGGATCCAGAGTCAAGCAGGACGGGCCGGGCAGAGTAACCCTGGATCCCCGCCTTCGCGGGGATGACGGTAATGGGCGACACGCAGGTGTCGCGATAAATGTTGATATCATAATTTATCTCCCGTAGAAGCAGCGCATCCACAGCCGATGAGGCACCGATGCGCCTGCTCCCGTATCTCGCCGCTTTCCTGATCGCCGCCCCCGCAACCGCGCAGACCGCGCCGCCGGCTCCGGTCGTGCCCCAGCCCGCCCAGGCCGATCCCGCTTTCCAGACGCGGCTCGATGGGCTGATCGCGATCCTGAACGGCGGCGGCGACTATGCCGGCTATTTCACCCCCGCCTTCCAGGCCCAGGTGCCCCAGGCGACCTTGCAGGCGGTCACCGCCCAGCTGATCGCCGGCAATGGCAAGCCGCTGAAGATCCTCAGCGTGGCGCAGGAGACGCCGTGGCGCGCGAACGTGCGCGTCCAGTATGAGAAGGCCGTCGCCAACGTCCTGCTCGTCGCCGATCCGGTGGCGCCGCATCAGGTCGGCGGGCTGCTCGTCCGCGGCTTCGAGAGCGCCGAGAAGACCCTGCCCGCGGTCGAGAGCGCCTTTGCCGCGCTCCCTGGCGAGGTGGGCTATGCGATCGCGAAGCTGGGCACGGACAAGCCGCAGCTGCTGGCCGGGCGCAATGCCGACCGGCCCTATGCGATCGGCTCCGCCTTCAAGCTGGTGATCCTCGCCGAGCTGGTCCGCGTCACCAATGCCCGCGAGCGGGAATGGGATGACCTGGTGACGCTCGACGGCGGCATGCTGCCGGGCGGCGTCTATGCCCAGAAGCCCAGGGGCACGCAGGTGACGCTGCGCGAGCTCGCCACCCAGATGATCTCGATCAGCGACAACAGCGCGACCGATATCCTGCTCCACACGCTCGGCCGCAAGAAGGTCGAGGCGATGATGCCGGTGCTCGGCATCGCCGATCCGGCGCGCAACCGCCCCTTCCTGGGCACGCTCGACCTGTTCCGGCTGAAGGGCGTCGCCGGGCTGGCCGGTCGCTATCTGGCGCTCGACGAAGCCGGGCGGCGTGCGCTGCTCGACGGCGAGGTGGCCACCATCCCGCCGATCCTGATCGACGTGACCAGCTTCACCAGGAAGGTTCCCAACCGGATCGACACGCTCGAATGGTTCGAGAGCCCGAGCGACCTGGTCCGGGTGATGGACTGGCTGCGCCGCCATACCGAGGGGCCTGCAGGCGCCGAGGCGCGCAGGGTGCTGTCGGTCAATCCCGGCGTGAGCCCCGATGTCCGGGCCAAGTGGCAATGGATCGGCTACAAGGGCGGATCGGAGCCGGGCGTGATGAACATGACGCTGCTGCTCCAGGCGCAGAATGGCGACTGGTATGTCGTCACCGGCAGCTGGAACGATGTGCAAAAGGCGGTCGATGAAGGCCGCTTCGCCTCGCTGATCGGCAAGGCGGCGGAGCTGACCGCTCCGCCCGCACGCTAGTTCCGCCTCAGTTGTTGCCCCCGATGAAATTGCCCAGCCCGCCGAGCACCGAGCCCTCGCCGCGATTCTGCCCGCCATAGGACGAGGCCGCCGCCATCATCCGCCCGGCAAGGCGCGAGAAGGGCAGCGACTGGATCCACACCTTGCCCGGCCCGCGCAGCCGGGCGAAGAACAGCCCCTCGCCGCCGAAGAACACGCTGCGCACCCCGCCCGCGGTGACCAGGTCGAACTCGACCGACGGGGTATAGGCGGCAAGGCAACCGGTATCGACGTGCAGCTCCTCGCCCGGGGCAAGTTCGCGCTCCACGACCATGCCGCCGAACTGAACGAACACCCAGCCATCGCCTTCGAGCTTCTGCATGATGAAGCCCTCGCCGCCGAACAGGCCGGTCATAACCCGGCGCTGGAAGGCGATGCCCATCGACACGCCCTTGGCGGCGCAGAGGAACGCGTCCTTCTGGCAGATCAACGTGCCGCCGACGCTGTCGAGCTTGAGCGGCACGATCGCACCCGGCACCGGCGCCGCGAAGGCCACGCGCGCCTTGCCCGAGCCGTTATGGGTGAAGACCGTGGTGAACAGGCTCTCGCCGGTCACCAGCCGCTTGCCCGCGCCGAGCAGCGCACCCATGAAGCCGCCGCCCTGCTGGCCGCTGCCGTCGCCGAACACGGTGGTCATCCCCACCGCCGCGTCCTTCCACACCAGCGCGCCCGCCTCGGCCACCGCGCTTTCGCCGGGATCGAGCTCGATCTCGACGAACTGGAGCTCCTGCCCCTTGATCTCGAAATCGATGTCGTCGGAGATGCCGGCGTTTCGGCTGTGGGTCCATGGGCTCTGCGGCATGTTCGGTGCACTCCTGTTGCGGAGCGGACCCTAGCTTCTCCAGTCGGACGGCAGCAAGCCGTAGAGCGCAGTGTCGCGCACCCCGATATGGGTTTCCCATTCGGCGCGCAGCACCCCCTCGAGCCTGAAGCCCAGCCGCTCGAGCAGCCCGCGCGACGCTCGGTTGTCCGGATCGGTATCGGCGAAGACGCGGCGCTGCCCTTCGGCGAAGAGCCGGTCGATCACCGCGCTGACCGCCTCGGCGGCGATGCCGCCGCCCCAATGCGCCCGGGCGAGCATATAGCCGATCTCGGACACGCCGCCCTGCCGCTTCTCGCCCGCCGCGACGAAGCCGATCGCGCTATCGTCGCCCTTCAGCGTGATCGCCCAGCAGCGCCAGCCCGGCGCCTCGCGGGCGAACTCCGCATGCGTCTGCGCCACATTCTCATGCGGCGGGCCCGACCAGAAATGCATCAGCTCGGGATCGGACAGGCTCGGGAACAGCGCTGCGGCGTCGCCGGGCACGCGCGGACGCAGGCGGAGCCGTCCGGTCTCCAGCACCACCGTCTCGCGCGGCACCGGTCCGGCCGGGTTCACGACGCCAGCGCGTCGACCAGCGACTTCACCTTCTTCTGCCGCCACTGCGGCAGCGGCGCGACCAGCCAATAGCCGAGCTTCGAGCTCTTGGGCTCGCCGACCACGACCACCCGGCCGCTGGCGATGTCGCTGCGCGCAAGCAGCTCGGGCACGGTCGCCCGGCCCAGCCCCTCGGCCGCGGCATCGAGCGCGAGGCCGGCATCGGCGACGCGGACCAGCGATCCGGCATCCTCGGCCATGCAGCCGGGCCAGGAGATGCGCACGTCGATGCTGCCGCCCGGCCGCTCGACCGTGACCATGCCGTCGCTCTCCAGCGCCTCGCCCTCATGCTCGCCCGGGCCCTCGCCCCAGCGGATGGCGAGATCGAGATTGGCCTCGGTGAAGTCGAGCGCGTCGTCGGCGGGCACCAGCACGAAGCGCAGGTCACTGTCGACCCGGGCGATCTCGGCGAGCCGCGGCATCAGCCATTTGGCGGTCAGGTCGCGCGGCGCGGCGATGGTCAGCGACTTGGACGACTGCCCCGCCTGCATCGCCCGCACGCTTTCCTCGAACTGGAGGAAGCCCGCGCGCAGCGCCGACAGGCCGGCCTCGGCCTCGGGCGTCAGCTCCAGCCCCTTGGTGGTGCGGCGGAACAGCACAACGCCCAGCGTGTCCTCGAGCGCGCGAATCTGCTGGCCGACCGCGGCGGGGGTCACCGCCAGCTCGTCCGCGGCGCGGGTGAAGCTCAGATGGCGCGCCGCGGCATCGAGCACGCGCAGGCCGTTGAGGGGGAGATGGGTCCGCTTCATGCGACGTCCGTCATCCCGGCGAAAGCCGGGATCTCGTGCGGCAGGCGCACGGCTCGTGGCCTGAGATCCCGGCTTTCGCCGGGATGACGATAATTTCCGCTCATTCCGCCACCGCCGGCGCGGTCAGCGCGAATTTGGGGATGCCGACGTCGAACGCCGAACCGTCTTCGCCGATCATGTGATAACTGCCCTGCATATTCCCCGTCGGCGTGCTGAGCGGGCAGCCCGAGACATAGTCGAAGCTCGCCCCCGGCGCGATCATCGGCTGCTCGCCGACCACGCCCTCGCCCTCCACCGTATGACGCGCGCCGCGCCCGTCGGTGATGATCCAGTGGCGAGTGAGCAGCTGCACCGTCATCGGCCCGCTATTCTCGATGCGGATGTGATAGGCCCAGAACCAGCGGCCGCGATCGGGCTCGCTCTGCTCGGGCAGATAGCTCACCGACACGCGCACGGTGATCCCGCGCGTTTCCTCCGCATCGGTGAACAATGCGTCCATCACAATCCGGCGGCCCTCAGCGCCTGGTCGAGATCGGCGATCACGTCGTCCGCGTCCTCCAGCCCAACATTGAGCCGCAGCATGCCCTCGGTCACGCCCATCTCCAAGCGCTTCTCTTCGGCGACGCTGGAATGGGTGGTCGAAGCCGGGTGCGTCATCAGCGAACGCGAATCGCCGATATTGTTCGAGATATCGACCAGTTCCAGCGCGTCGAGCAGCGCATGCGCCTGCTTGCGCCCGCCATCGACCTCGAACGAGAAGATCGGCCCGGCGGCCTCCATCTGGCGCATGAACAGATTGTGCTGCGGATGGCTGGGCAGCGCCGGGAAGTTGATCTTCGGCACGCGCTTCTCGAGGAAGCTGCCGACCTTCAGCGCATTCTCGCTCTGGCGGCGGATGCGCAGGTCGAGCGTCTCCATCCCCTTCAGCACCACCCAGGCGTTGAACGGCGACAGCGTCGGGCCGGTGTTGCGGGTGAAGGGCAGAAGCACCTCGTTGATGAACTGCGACGAGCCGGTGACCGCACCGGCGAGCACGCGGCCCTGCCCGTCCATCATCTTGGTCGCCGAATAGGCCACCACGTCCGCGCCGAACTCGAGCGGGCGCTGGAGCGCCGGCGTCGCGAAGGCATTGTCGACCACGGTGGTGATGCCGTGCTTCCGCGCGATCGCGCAGACGGCTTCGAGGTCGACCACGTCCATCGTCGGGTTGGCGGGGGTCTCGAAGAAGAACACCTTGGTGTTCGGGCGGATCGCATCCTCGAACTGCTGCGGGTCGCGCGCATCGACGATCGTGGTCTCGACGCCGAAGCGCGGCAACAGGCTGTCGGTCAGCCAGCGGCACGAGCCGAAGGCGGCGCGGCCCTGGACGATATGGTCGCCGGCGCTCACCTGGCAGAGGATCGCCGCGGTCATCGCCGCCATGCCGGTCGCCATGGTGCGGCAGGCCTCGGCGCCTTCGAGCAGCGCGATCCGCTCCTCGAGCATCTCCACCGTCGGGTTCTGCAGGCGCGAATAGGTCATGCCGACCTGCTCGCCCGCGAACCGCGCGGCGGCGTCGCCGGCGCAGTCATACGCATAGCCGGAGGTGAGGAACATCGCCTCGCTGGTCTCGCCCCATTCGGAACGCGCGGTACCTCCGCGCACGGCCTGGGTGGCGGGTTTCCAGTTGCGGGTGACGCTGCGGTCTTGGCCTGTACGACGCTTCATAGTGCGGGATGCTTTGCGGCGTAGGCGGCGCCCACGTCAACCAAACAAAAAATCCTCCCTCGCGAAGCGGGGGAGGGGGACCACCGGCGAAGCCGGTGGTGGAGGGGGCCTCGCCGCAAGGGAAATCGTGCGCGGCGAGGCCCCCTCCGTCGCGCTGCGCGCGCCACCTCCCCGCTTCGCGAGGGAGAATCTTTTGGGGGCATGACGGCCACGAAACGGTCGGCTATCCCACCCGCCATGTTCGATCGCCTCAAGGCCCTGCGCGACCGTCCCTGGACCGTCGCCCTGCTTCTCGCCGTCATCGCCGAGGCGCTGTTCCTGATCCATCTCGATCAGCCCAGCGTGATCATGTTCGACGAGATCCACTATCTCCCCGCCGCCCAGGCGCTGCTCGACCTGTCGGGCCCGCGCAATGTCGAACATCCGATGCTCGGCAAGGAGCTGATCGCGGCGGGCATGGCGCTGCTCGGCGACAATCCGTTCGGCTGGCGCATCGCCTCGACGATCGCCGGCACCGCCACCGTGCTCGGCGTCTTCGCCTTTCTCTGGCTGCTTACCGGCAGCATGCGCGCAACGCTGGTCGGCGCGCTGCTGACGCTGCTCAACCAGACCGTGTACGTCCAGGCGCGCACCGGCATGCTCGATGTGTTCCTCGGCTGCTTCCTGGTCTGGGCGCTGGTGATGGGCCTGTGGTCGATGAAGAGCGGCGGCCGGCAGGTCTGGTGGCGCTGGCTGGCCGTCGGCGTGCTGCTCGGGATGACCACCGCGGTCAAATGGGCGGGCGTGCCCTATATCGTGCTGGCGGGCCTGGCCTTCCTCGTCATCCGCATCCGCGATGCGCGCCGGGCGAAGAAGCCGGTCCTCGCCGCGCTCTCGGGCAGGGACCAGCCCCACTGGCCCGGCCTGCCCGCGATCCCGGCGCTGCTGGCGATGGGCATGGTCAGCGTGGTGACCTATTTCCTCACCTTCCTCCCCGCCTTCTTCTACGCCACCGATCCGCTGAGCCTGCCCGGCCTGTTCGCCCAGCAGCTCCATATGTGGCAGATGCAGACCCAGATACTGCCGCACCACACCTATCAGTCGAGTTGGTGGAGCTGGCCGCTGATGCTGCGGCCGATCTGGTATTTCTATGAATGGGACCGCGGCGCCCAGCGCGGCGTGCTGCTGATCGGCAATCCGCTGATCATGTGGGGCGGGCTGCTCGCGGTGCTCGCCTGCTATTGGGCATGGGTGAAGGACAAGGCGATCCGGCCGCTCGCCATGGCGCTGCTATGGACGGCCAGCCTGGCGATCTATGTCGTGATCCCCAAGTCGATCGGCTTTTATTATTACTATTACCCGAGCAGCATCTTCCTGTGCATGGCGCTGCCGGTCGCCTTCCTCCACTTCGACAAGGGCCGGAACCGCGGCTGGGAGGAGTGGTTCACCGCGCTCTCGCTGCTGATGTTCGGCTATTTCTATCCGATCCTCTCGGGGGCGCCGCTAACCGACAGCCAGGGCTTCCTCCACTGGATGTGGATCGGCAGCTGGCGGTAGGCCCCAGACCGCCGTCCCACCCATATCGTCATCCTGCGCCCCACACCGTCATCCCGACGAAAGTCGGGATCTCGTGCGGCTCCTTCCCCGCGTCTCCGCCTGAGATCCCGGCTTTCGCCGGGATGACGGCTATTTGTCAGTACCGCCCCCACACGAAGCGCGACGACAGCGCGAAGTTCCAAACCGCCGCCACCGCGATCCCCGCGAGCGCCGCGAAGCGCCAGTCGCCATGCTGGACATTGTGGAGGAACGCCGCGACGCCGACATTCGCCGCCGCGCCGATGCTGCACACCAGGCAGAACGACACCCAGCCGCCGAGCATCGCCTTCGCCCCCTTCAGCCGCTGCTCGCGATAGGTCAGCGCGTTGTTAAGGAAGAAGTTGAAGGTCATCGCCGCCGCGGTGGCGAGGATGGTCGCGCCGACGAACGGCCAGTTCAGCCCGCGGAAGAACAGGCCGAGGATCAGGAAATGCACGCCCGCGCCGAGTGCGCCGATGCCCGAGAACATCACGAAGCGCACCGGAACGACCCGGCCGAACATCCGGTCGTACAGCGCGATCAGATATTCCATCGCCACGACGTAATCGAGCTTGGACTCGCCCAGCGCCCGGGTACGGAACACATAAGGCAGCTCGAGGAACTTCAGCGGCTTGGGCGACGCCGTCATGATGTCGAGCAGGATCTTGAAGCCGATCGCCGACAGCGTCGGCACCAGGTCGCGGACGATCTGGGTGCGCATCGTGAAGAAGCCGCTCATCGGGTCGGACAGGTCCGCCTTGAGCACCCGGCGCGACAGCCTGGTGGCGAAAGCCGACTTGGCCACCCGCTCCCGGTCCCACTCGCCCGTGCCGCCGCCATCGACGAAGCGCGAGCCGATCACCACGTCGAGAGTGGAATCGCCTTCCAGCGCGTCGAGCATCCTGGGCAGCAAGGTCTCGTCATGCTGCAGGTCGCCGTCGATCACCGCCACGAACGGCGCGGCGGTCGCGCACATGCCTTCGATACACGCGCTCGACAGCCCACGCCGGCCGATCCGCTGGATCACCCGCACGCGGGGGTCGCGACGGCCCAGTTCGCGGGCGGCATCCGCCGTCCCGTCCGGGCTGTTGTCGTCGACGAAGATCGCTTCCCAGTTCCGCCCCGCCAGCGCCGCATCGAGCTTCTCGATCAGCAGCGGTACGTTCGCCCGCTCGTTGAACGTCGGGATGACGACCGCAAGCTCGAGCTGGTCCGGAATCACGCGAGCGCCTTGAGCACCGCGTCGCCCATCTCGGTCGTCGACATCGAGCCGCCGAGGTCCGCCGTCCGCGCACCGCCGGCGAGCGCCGCCGCGACGGCCGCCTCGACCTTCAGCGCCGCTTCCTCGTTGCCGAGCGAGTGGCGCAGCAGCATCGCCGCCGACAGGATCGCCGCACACGGGTTCGCCTTGCCGGTGCCGGCAATGTCAGGCGCCGAGCCGTGGATCGGCTCGTACATGCCATTGTCCCCGCTCCACGCGCGCAGCGAGGCCGAGGGCAGCATGCCGATCGAGCCGGCGCACATGCTCGCCTGGTCGGACAGGATGTCGCCGAACAGGTTGCCGGTGACGATCACGTCGAACGCCGACGGCGCGCGCACCAGCTGCATGGCGGCATTGTCGACATACATGTGCGTCAGGTGAACGTCGGGATATTCGGTCGACAGCTCGTTCACGACATCGCGCCACAGCTGCGAGGTCTCGAGCACGTTCGCCTTGTCGACCGAGCACAGCTTCTTCTTGCGGCGCCGGGCCATTTCGAAGCCGACGCGGGCAATACGCTCCACTTCGGCCTCGTTGTAGCTCATGATGTCGAAGCCTTGGCGCAAGCCTTCGGCGTCATGGCGCCGGCCCTTCTCGCCGAAATAGACGTCGCCGACCAGCTCGCGGACGATGACCAGGTCGAGACCCGCCACCACTTCGGGCTTGAGCGGCGAGGCGTCGGCCAGCGCCGGGAACAGCGTCGCCGGGCGGATATTGGCGAACAGGCCGAGCTCGCGGCGGATGCCGAGCAAAGCCGCCTCGGGACGCAGCCGGCGCTCCAGCGCCTCGAAGCGCGGATCGCCGATCGCGCCGAACAGCACGGCATCGGCCTTCTTGGCGAGCGCGAGCGTCTCCTCGGGCAGCGGACGCCCGGTCAGCAGATAGGCTGCGCCCCCGACGGGCGCCTCCTCGAAGTCCAGGCCCAGGGCCAGAGCTTCCAGAACCCGGCGCGCCTCGCGCGTAACCTCAGGCCCGATCCCGTCACCGGGCAGAACAGCAATCAGTGGCAATTCATGCTCCCCACGTCTTCGCTGCCCGCTTTGCCGCTGTTGTGGCCGTCACGCAACAGCGCGCTTCAACCGATCGACCAGCCGGGCACGCGCCGCGAGCAGCTCGGCGCCCTTTCCGATCAGCAGGTCGCGCTCAAGGAAATGGCCGGTGAGCCTGAGCCCGTCGAGGATATCGTCCCATCCGGCCTCTCCGCCCTCGACCAGGAAGCGCGGCAGGCGGAGCAGCCGGTTCTCATAGCCCTCGGCGCCGAGCCGGCTGACCGCGATGCCGCTCTTGGGGCTGACATAGGCGAGGTCGTCGTTGCGACCGGTAGCCGCGCAATGCTCGAGGTCGAGCCCGAAACCCAGCTCGGCGAGCAGGAGCAATTCGTATCGTACCATAGCCACCGCCCACCCCCGCGCCGCCGGCGCCGCCTCGATCGCCGCCAGCACGCCGTCGAGCGCAGTGAACAGCCGCGGATAGGGCAGCCCCTCGGGCAGCGAAAAGGCGGTGAGCGCGGTCGCCCATTGGAAGGCGGCGGCGGGCAGCGCCTCGGAGAACATCGCCGCGCGGCTGTGGAGCAACTCGACCGTCAGCCCCGCCAGCGCATCCTCGGTCCGCGAGCGCCACTCGCCCTGCACCAGGTTCGCCGGCTGGAGCACCGGCCGCAGCGTCCGGCCATGGCCGCCGCGGACATAGCCCGGCTGCACGCCATCCTCCTCGGTGAACGCCCGCACGATCGCCCCATGCTCGCCATGGGCGCGGACGGAGAGGATGATGGCTTCGGCGCGGAGATGCATGGGGCGCTATATAGGCTCCCCGCGCCGGGCTTGGGAATTCAGCCCCGGGGCTTGCGAAACCGGTAGATGAACTGGTCGGTCTTGCCACGGATCTCCGGGGTGAAGACGTTGGCGGTGTGCGGGTCCGCCGGGTTGCGGAGCAGCGGCAGCTCGCCGTCGAACTTGAAGCCGACGGATTCGATCTCCGCACGGGCGGCGGCGGGATCGATGCGGTGGAGCGTCTGCGGCAGGGCGAAGTCCGGATCGGGATTGGCGGCATGGTCGATCACCAGCAGCACCCCGCCCGGCTTGAGCGAATCATAGAGCTTCTGCGCGATCGCCTTGGCGGAACCAGCGGGCCACGCCTTGAGGTGCAGGTCGTGCCAGTTCTGCACCGTCACGATAGCATCGAGCGGGTCGGGAAAGGCGACGCTCTGCAGGCTCTCACTTGACGCCACGACATTTGCGCGGCCCTCCACCGCGGCCTTCTGCTCATCGGCATAGGCAGCCCGGAACTTAATGAACTCCGCGGGCTGATAGGCATAGACCTTGCCCTTGGGCCCGACGATGCCGGCAAGGATGCGCGTCCAATAGCCGCCACCCATGATGAAGTCGGCGACCTCCTGGCCGGGCGCGATGCCGGCAAAGGCGAGAATCTCGCCGGCATGGCGCGACGCGTCGCGGTCCTTGTCCGCCTGCGGACGGCTGGAATCGCCGAGCGCGGCGGTGATCGGCGCAGGGACGGTCTGGGCATGGGCGGCGAGCGGTGCGGCCAGCGCGAGCAGCGCGGCGGAAAGGGCGAGCTTCATGGGGACGACTCTCCTCGGATTATCCGCAGAGCATCGCATCAATTCCCCGCCCCGTCACCCCGGCCTTGTGCCGGGGTCCACCGGGCGGCAGGCGCTGGACAAGAGGTTCGAAAGACTGAACTGGCGGCGGCGTGGACCCCGGCCCAAGGCCGGGGTGACGGGTAGTTTGTGCGGCGCTATGCGCTTACATCAGCGCCACATGTCCGATCCCAATTCGCCCAACCGCTTCAACGAAGAGACCGCCACCTATGCCGTGCGCGGCGCCGATGCGCCCGACCTCGAAGCGGGCGTCGCGGCGATCCGCAACGTGCTGAAGACGCTGCCGGTGCGCCCGGGCGTCTACCGGATGCAGGATGCGCGCGGCGACGTGCTTTACGTGGGCAAGGCACGCGCGCTGAAAAATCGCGTGACCAACTATACCCAGGTGATGCGCCTGTCGAAGCGGCTCCAGCGGATGGTGGCGCAGACCCGGTCGATGACGATCGTCACCACCAACAACGAAGCCGAGGCGCTGCTGCTCGAGGCGCAGCTGATCAAGCGCTTCCGCCCGCCCTATAACGTGCTGCTGCGCGACGATAAGTCGTTCCCGTTCATTCTGCTGCGCCGCGACCATGATTTCGCGCGCATCCAGCTCCACCGCGGCGCGCGCAAGGCGAAGGGCGATTATTTCGGGCCGTTCGCCGGCGCCGGCCAGGTGCGCAAGACGCTCAACGCGCTGCAGAAGCTGTTCCTGCTGCGCAGCTGCACCGACAGCTTCTTCAACACCCGCGACCGGCCGTGCCTGCTCTACCAGATCCGCCGCTGCTCGGCGCCCTGCGTCGATCGCATCACCCCCGATGCCTATGAGGAGCTGGTCGACGACGCGCGCGATTTCCTGATGGGCAAGTCGACAAAGGTACAGGCCAAGCTCGGCGCGCAGATGCAGGCGGCGGCAGAGAATCTCGACTTCGAACTGGCGGCGATCCTGCGCGACCGGCTGAAGGCGCTGACCTTCATCCAGGGCAGCCAGGCCATCAATGCCGAGGGCGTCGGCGATGCCGATATCTTCGCGCTCGCCAACAAGAGCGGCGTGATGGGCATCCAGGCCTTCTTCATCCGTGGCGGCCAGAATTGGGGGCATCGCAGCTTCTTCCCGGCGCACACCAATGACGTGTCAGAAGACGAGGTGCTCGCCGCCTTCCTGATGCAATTCTACGAGGAAGTGCCGCCGCCCCGGACGATCTTCGTCGATCGCAACCTGGAGGAAGCCGCGCTGCTCGCCGAGGCATTGCGGGAACGCGCCGGGCACAAGGTCGCGCTGGGCGTGCCGCAGCGCGGACCGCGCCGCCGGCTGCTCGACCAGGCCAAACGCAATGCCGTCGAGGCGCTCGACCGGCGGCTGGCCGAGGGCACGACCCAGGCCAAGCTGCTCGCCGAAGTCGCCGACCTGTTCGAGCTGCCAGAGCCGCCCGAGCGGATCGAAGTGTACGATAACAGCCACATCCAGGGCACCAATGCGCTCGGCGCGATGGTGGTCGCGGGCCCCGAGGGCTTCCAGAAGAACCAGTATCGCAAGTTCAACATCAAGCGCGCCGAGACCGTGCCGGGCGACGATTACGGCATGATGCGCGAAGTGCTCACCCGCCGTTTCGCTCGCGCGGTGGAGGAGGACCCCGATCGCCAGGGCGGCACCTGGCCGGACCTGGTGCTGCTCGACGGCGGGCGCGGGCAGTTGAATGCCGCGAGGGCGGTGCTTGAGGATCTCGGCATCGAGGATGTCTGCATGGTCGGCGTCGCCAAGGGTCCGCATCACGGGCGCGACGGGCGCGAGGTGTTCCACCTGATGGACGGGCGCGAGCTGATGCTGCCGGTCAATTCGCCCCTTCTCTTCTACCTCCAGCGGCTACGCGACGAAGTGCATCGGTTTGCCATTGGCGCGCACCGCGAGAAGCGGGCCAAGGCGATCGGGGCGAGCCCGCTCGACGAGGTGCCCGGCATCGGCCCGGCCCGCAAAAAGGCGCTGCTGATGCATTTCGGCACGGCGCGGGCGGTGCGCGCGGCAAGCCTGGAGGACCTGCAAAAGGCACCGGGGGTGAGCGCGGGTGTCGCGCAGCAGGTCTATGATTATTTCCACGCGCGCTGAGCTGGAAACACTAAAGCACCATTTCTGCACAGATAATCCCCATCTCCTCGCTTGTGGCGGCATGGCGGGGCGCTAGATTTCCCGCCAAATTCGGGGGATCCTCTTTGCGTATCATTCTGCCGTCCGTCGCGCTCGCCCTGCTGGCGGGCACTGCCCATGCCGGCGACCAGCCGCTGTACAAGCCCGCGCCCGACTGGGTGCAGCCGGTCCCCGCGCTCGACATCAAGACGGTGACCGCCGACGATCCCATCTTCCTGCGCGTCGACCAGCAGCAGCGGCTGCAGGGCGACGAAGTGTGGGCCTATGCCGACATGATGCTCAACATCTCCTCGCCGGAAGTGCTGACCCAGGCGGGCACGCTGCAATTCCCCTGGGAGCCGACCGGCGGCGACCTGATCGTCCATAGCGTCGAGATTCTGCGCGGCGGCGAGACGATCGACGTGCTCAAGGCGGGGCAGAAATTCACCGTGCTGCGCCGCGAGCAGATGCTCGAGCGCGCGCAGATGAACGGGCTGCTCACCGCGACCATGGCGGTGGAGGGGCTGCGCGTCGGCGACGTGCTGCGCGTCGTCGTCTCGACCGTGCGGCGCGATCCGGCGCTGGGCGGCCGCCTGCAGACGATCGCGCCGCTGGTCGCCGCGCCGGCGCCGGTCAAATATGCCCATCTCCGGGTGATCTGGCCCGAGGCGCTGAAGATGAACTTCAAGGCCCAGTATCTGCCCGACACCTTCGTGCCGGTGAGCCATGGCGGGTTCCGCGAGATCGGCGTGAACATGCCGCTTCCCGAGCCGGCGGACATGCCGGGCGACGCGCCCCTGCGCTTCCGCCCGCTGCCGGTGTTCGAGGCGACGACCTTCGCGAACTGGGAGGAAGTCTCGCGGACGATGGCGCCGCTCTACCAGACCGACGGTGCGATCGCGCCCGACGGGCCGATCGCCGCCGAAGTGGCGAAGATCGCGGCGGCTTCCAGCGATCCACGCACCCGGGCGGCGATGGCGCTGCAGCTGGTGCAGGAGCAGGTCCGCTATCTCTATCGCGGCATGGACGGCGGCAATTACGTGCCCCAGACCCCGGCACAGACCTGGACGCTGCGCTATGGCGACTGCAAGGCGAAGACGCTGCTGCTGACCGCGATGCTGCGCGCGCTGGGGATCGAGGCGGAGCCGGCGCTGGTCAACGCGACGCTGGGCGACAATGTGCCGAACCGGATACCCGCCCCGGCGGCGTTCGACCATGTGATCGTCCGCGCGACGATCGGCGGCCAGGTGCTGTGGCTCGACGGCACCCAGTTGGGCAGCCGCCAGGCCGATCTCGACGACGTGCCGCCCTTCCATAACGCGCTGCCGCTGCGTCCGGCCGGGGCCGGGCTCGAGAAGATGCCGCTGCGCGCCAACAGCCGGCCCGATGCCTCGGTCGATGTCGAGCTGGACGGGCGCGCCGGGGTCAACCTGCCCGCCCCCTTCACGCTGCGTGCCGAGCTGCGCGGAGCGAGCGCGATGACGCTGCGCCTCTCCAACCAGATGGGCAAGGAGAAGGCCGCCGACATGGCGGACCTCACCGTCGGCCAATATGTCGCCAACGCCCAGGTCAGCGAGCGCAACGTCCGCTATGACGAGGCGAGCGGCACGACGATCCTCACCGCCTCGGGCATTGCCTCGCCGGGCTGGTCGAAGGAGGATGGCCGCTACCGGCTGGACCTCGATACCGCGGTGAACAGCGTCGAATTCGCCCCCGATCGCAGCAAGCCCGAATGGGCGGCGATCCCGGTGAGCAGCGGCGACCCGGGCAGCACGCGGATCCGCACCCGCATCCGCCTGCCCGGTGGCGGCGCCGGCTTCGTGCTCGAAGGCGACCAGACCCTGCCCGCCAGCCTGGCCGGGGCGGCGCTGAGCCGCAACGTCCAGCTCGCCGGCGAATGGGTCACCGTCGAGGACCGCGCGACCACCGGCGTGCGCGAGATCGCGCCGGCCGACATTCCCGCGGTGCGCGCGCAGGTCGATGCGGCCAAGCTGCGGCTGCTCAAGCTCGACGCGCCCGAGAACACCCCGCCCTATTGGAAGCTGATCGCGCCGGCGCGAGCGGGCAAGCTGCTCGATCCGGTGCTGGCGGTCTATGCCAAGCGCATCGCCGCCAAGCCGAACGAAGTGGAGGGCTATTCGGCCCGCGCAAGCTTCCTCGAGGGCATCTATGACCGCAAGGCGGCACTCGTCGACATCGACAAGGTGATCGCGCTGGCGCCGACCGCCGACAATTATCTGTGGCGCGCGCGAGTGCGCATCGCGCTGGGCGACGACGTCAAGGCGCTGGAGGACATGAAGAAGGCGCGCACGCTCGAGCCAGGCTCGGCAACGGCGCTGGACGGCTATGCCCGGCTGCGCGCCGATCATGGCGGCGCCGACGAGGCGCTGGCGCTGGTCGCCGAGCGGCTCAAGACCGCCGGCAAGGACAAGAACGACCTGCTGATGCTCCAGTCGAGCCTGCTCGGCGATGCCGGCAAGACGACCGAGGCGGTGGCGGCGATCGACGGGGCGATCAAGGCGACGCCGGGCAACCCCTCGCTGCTCAACCAGCGCTGCTGGATCAAGGGCACGCTCAACGTCGCGCTCGATACCGCGCTCAAGGACTGCACCAAGGCGATCGAGCTGAGCGACTCCTCGGCGTCGATCCTCGACAGCCGCGGGCTGGTCTATTTCCGGCTGGGCCGGATGGACGACGCGCTGGCCGATTTCGACGCGGCGCTCGATCAGGTACCGGGCATGGCGGCAAGCCTGTTCATGCGCGGGGTGGTCAAGACGAAGAGCGGCGTGCCCGATGCCGCGGACGATCTCGCCGCCGCCCGGATGATCTCGCCGCGCATCGACGAGGATTATGCGAAATACGGGATCAAGCCGTAACGCCCGGAGCGTCACCCCTGTGCAAGCGGGGGTGACGATATCGAGGCGCCATTCGCCTTTTCTTCACGCCCCTGCTTTAAGGGGGCAGCATGGCTACCCGGGTCTTCATCACGATCGACACCGAGATCATGTGGCGGCACCATGTCGCCGGTCTCGATGTCGAGACGATCGTCCAGCGCTCGCTGGAGCCCGCCAATGTGGGCGTCGGCTGGCAGCTCGAGCAGTTGGCCCGGCACGGGCTCAAGGCCTGTTTCTTCGTCGATCCGATGCCGGCCCTGGTCTATGGCCTCGACCCGATCAAGCGGGTGGTCGGCGCGATCCTCGAGGCCGGGCAGGAAGTGCAGCTGCACCTCCACCCCAACTGGACCGGGGCGCATGCGGACGACAAGGGCGCGACGTACGGCGCCTTCGAGCTGATCGACTACAGCTTCGACGAGCAGGTCGAGCTGCTGGCCGGCGCCTCCGACATGCTGGTCGCCTGCGGAGCGCCTGAGCCGATCGCCTTCCGCTCCGGATCCTATTCGGCGAGCGACGACACGCTGGGCGCGCTGGCGCAGCTCGGCTTCGAATATGACTCCAGCCACAACGGCTCCGAGCATCCCTGGCCGAGCGCGATCAACCTGGAGCCGCGCCAGATCGCGCCCGTCGCGCATCGCGGGCTGATCGAAGTGCCGGTGACGCTGATCGAGGATCGCGCGGGGCATCTGCGCCATTTCCAGATCTGCGCGCTCTCGGCCGGCGAGATGCGCGCCGCGCTCGACCATGCCGTGGTGCGCAACCATTCGGCCGTGACGATCGTCAGCCACGGCTTCGAGCTTGCAAATCGCGCCGGGACGCGGCCTAACGCCGTGCACGTACGGCGCTTCCACGCGCTGTGCCGCATGTTGGCCAGCCGCCGGGGGGTGTTGGTGACCGAACATTTCGCAGACCGGCCGAAGATGCCGCTCGGGCAGGACGATGCGCCGCTGGGGCCGAGCCTGCTCCGCACGCGCTGGCGCCAGGCCGAGCAGCTCTGGTCGAACCTGGTCGAGGAGCGCGCCGCGTGAACGCCATGAGCGAGGTCACCGCCGAGCTGCCCCAGGCCAAGCCGACCAGCCTGAAGTTCGAGATCGGCGCGCGCACGCTCGCCACGATCCAGCGCTCCCTGGTGCGCCTGCCGCTGACGCTGGACGAGGCGCGGGCGGACCGGCTGCCGGGGCTGGCGCCGCTGCCGCGCGAGGCGCATGGCTATGTCGTCACCTCTCTGCCCGAGCATCTGGTGCCGGGGCTGGTCAAGGCCTCGGGCGACATGCTGCCCTTCATCCGCCAGCGCTACACCCGCTATTTCACCGAGTTCGGGCCGGGCTTCGATGCGTGGTGGAACGGGCTGTCGTCCAACGCCCGCCAGGGGATCAAGCGCAAGGCGAAGAAGATCGCGGCCGAGAGCGGCGGCGAGCTCGACGTGCGCGCCTTTCGCGGGCCGCAGGAGTTGGAGGATTTCCACGACGTCGCCCGGCGGATCTCGCTGAGGACCTATCAGGAGCGCCTGCTCGGCTCGGGTCTGCCCGACAGCCCCGAATTCATCGCGACGATGCTGGCGCAGGGCGCCGCCGATCAGGTCCGCGCCTGGCTGCTCTACATCGCGGGCGAGCCGGCGGCCTATCTCTATTGCCCGGTGATCGAGGGCGGCGTGGTAATCTACGCCTATGTCGGCCACGACCCGGCGTTCAACGACCTGTCCCCCGGCGCGGTGCTCCAGCTCGAGGCGATGCGCGACCTGTTCGAGGAAGGGAAATTCTCCCGCTTCGACTTCACCGAGGGCGAGGGCCAGCACAAGCGCCAGTTCGCCACCGGCGGCGTCGCCTGCGTCGACCTGTTCCTGCTGCGCCCGTCGCTCGCCAACCGGGTGACCATGGCAGCGCTGGGCGGGTTCAACCGCGGCGTAGCCGGGATCAAGGCGCTCGTGCAGCGCGCCGGGCTGGAAAAGGCAGCGAAGAAGCTGCGGCGCGGCGCCTAGCCCCTACCCCGCCCCCTCACCGACCCGCTTCATTCTCCAGCGCATTGGCCCGCGCCTCGATCTGCTCCATCGTCTCCTGCGTGCGCGTGCCGATGTCGCCGGCGCGGCGTTGCTCCTCCACGACGCTGTGCCATGCGACTGCGATCATCAGGACGAGCAGGGCGGCGGTGAGCGCGGTGGCGAGCTGGAGCCAGCGTTGGGTGGTCATGCGGCGACCCTAGCCGGCCCGGGCCGCTCCCGCCAGCCGGCCGCCTTGCCTGCGCCCTGAACGCGAAAAGGGCGCACCGCCCGGAGGCAGCGCGCCCTTTTCGTTCAACCTGCCGCCGAAGCAGAGGATCAGTTCAGCCGGCCCAGCCCCGCGATCGTCTTGTCGACGAGCGGCTTGTCCGCCCCGGCACCATGCTTCTCCGCGATGATCGCGGAAGCAGCAGCGGCAGCGGCATCGGCAGCCTTGGCACGGACGTCGGCGATCGCAGCGCGCTCGGCGGCGGCGATCTTGTCCTCGGCCATCTTGGTGCGCCGCTGGGTGAGCAGCTTGGCGTCCGCCTCGGCCTTGGCGATCAGCGCGGTGGCTTCCTGCTCGGCATGGGCAACGATCGCTGCGGCGTCGTTGGCGCTCGCCGCGGTGCGCGCCTTGGCGTCGGCGAGCAGCTTCTCGGCCTCCTCGCGGATCGCGCGGGCGCGGTCCAGCTCGGCGCGGGTGTCGGCGATGCGCTTGTCCAGCGCCTCGGCGATCTTCTTCGGGGCCTTGCCGACGAAGATCGCCAGCAGGATGAAGATGGTCAGCCCGACATAGACCCAGCCTTCGGCACCGAGACCGAGCAGCGTGGGGCCTTCATGGTGCGCGCCGCCATCGGCTTCGGTAAGCGCGACGGTCTGGTCGGCGGGAGTATGTGCACTCATGTCAGGTCCTTCAGCCCGCCACCGCGCGCGCCGCCTTGGCGGCGTCGGCAGCGGTCGGGCGCTTGCCGGTCAGCTGCTCGACCAGGTCGCTCGCCACGTCCGCGGCGATCGCCTCGACCTCGCCCAGCGCCTTGGTGCGGGCTTCGGTCAGCTCGGCCTCGGCCGCTGCCACCCGCTCGGCGAGCTTGGCATCGGCCTTGGCCAGCTTGGTCTCGAGCGACTTGGTCGCCTTGGCGTGCGCGGCGTTGAGCGCCGCGCGCGCCGATTCCTGAGCCTCGGCCACGCCGGCGTCATAGTCCGCGGCGAGCTTGTCGGCCGACGCCTTGGCAGCCTCGGCGGCGTCAAGGTCGCCGGTCACCTGGTCCTCGCGCGCCTGCATCGTGCGGCCCAGCTTGGGCAGCGTCGGCAGGACGACCGCAAAGTAGAGGACCGCGAAGAAGATCGCGAGCCACACCAGCTGCGGCAGGAAGACATTGGCGAAATCGAACTGTGGCATGGCCGGCTGGCCCCGTCTTTCTTACGAGAAGGCGAGCGCGAGCGCGACGACGGCGGCGATCAGGCCGAGCGCCTCGGTCACGGCGAAACCGAAGATCAGGCGGCCGCCCATCTTGGCGTCAGCCGCCGGGTTGCGCAGCGCACCCTGCAGGTAGAGACCGAAGATGGCGCCCACGCCGATGGCGGCGAGGCCAGCACCGATGGCAGCGAGGCCGGCACCGATCTTGGCTGCAACTGCTACGTCCATGATATTCCCTTCCTTGAGACTAAGTCGAATTAGTGGAGATTGATGGCGTCGTTCAGGTAGAGCGAAGCCAGAAGCGCGAAGACATAGGCCTGCACCACCGCGATCAGAACCTCGAGCGCGGAAAGCGCGACGTTCACCGAAAGCGGCAGGATGCCGAAGACATAGGGCAGCGCGCCGAACGAGCCGAGCGACACGACGAAGGTGCCGAACACCTTCAGCAGCACATGGCCGGCGGTCATGTTGGCGAACAGTCGGATGGCGAGCGTGAACGGGCGGCTGAGGAAGCTCAGCACCTCGATGATGAACACGAACAGGCCCAGCGCGATATTGGCGTCCTTCGGCCAGAACAGGCTGAAGAAGTGCAGGCCGTGGCGTGCGAAGCCGACGATGCAGACGGTGATGAACACCAGCATGGCGAGGCCGAGCGTCACCGAGATATGGCTGGTCGGCGTGAACGCGCCCACCCAGGGGATCAGGCCCAGCAGGTTGCAGGCGAGCACGAAGATGAAGATCGCGAAGATCAGCGGCGCGAAGCGGCGCCCTTCGGGGCCGACATTCTCGTCCAGCATGCGTCGTACGAAATCGTAGACATATTCCACCGCGGCCTGCCAGCGGCCCGGGACGAGCTGCGGACGGGCGGTGCCGACGAACAGGAAGATCGAGACCGCGGCCAGCGCGATCGCCATCCACAGCGACGAGTTGGTGAACGACAGGTCATAGCCCCCCGCGTTGATCGGGTGGAGCACCTTGACTGCGAACTGTTCCATCGGGCCGGCCATGGTGGTCGGTTATTCCTTGCTATCGGTGTTGGGATCGGCGTCGAATTCGGCGGAGGTCTGCATCGCGCGGCGCACGCCGGCGGCGAAGCCGAGCAGCAGCATCACCACCATCGCCCAGGGCTTGGTGCCGAGGCCGGCATAATTGTCGATCAGCCAGCCGATGAAGCCCGAGACGAGTACGGCACCGACGAATTCGATGCCGATCGCCCAGCCACGGGTTTCCGCCTTGCCTTCGGCGTTGGTCACGCCGCGCGCATGCTCTGCCTTCGCATCCTTGATGCGGCGATCGAGGTCGTCGGGATTGCGGTCGTCGGACAAGGTTCGTGCGATCCAGATATGAAAAAGCCGCCGCGCAGGTGCCGGCGACACGTGGCATCCTGTGCCAAGGCCCCTGATGCGCCGCCGCTTTAGGAATGCTCGCGGGACGAGTCAACTCTATCGCCAAATCGGCGAAATCCTCGCCTTGAATAAAGCGGCGTTTGCAGGAACAAATCGGGCATGTCCGAGGCCCCCGACAATAGCGGCCACCGCGCGCGCCTGCGCCGCCGCCTGTTCGAGGGCGGGCCGGACGCGTTGCTCGATCACGAACTGGTCGAATACCTCCTCGCGCTGGCGATTCCCCGCCAGGATACCAAGCCGCTGGCCAAGGCGCTGCTCCATGAGTTCGGCGGGATCGCGGGACTTCTCACCGCCGATGCCGAGGCGCTTGCCCGGGTGAAGGGCATGGGCGAGACCAGCGTCGCCGCGCTGAAGGCCGCCCACGCCGCCGCACTCCGCCTGCTCCGCGCCGAAGTCGCCGAGCGCCCGGTGCTCGCCAACTGGCAGGCGCTGCTCGACTATCTCCGCGCCGACATGGCGCATCATGTGATCGAGCGCTTCCGCGTCCTCCACCTCAATTCGAAGAACATGCTGATCCGCGACGAGCTGATGGGCGAAGGCACGATCGACGAGGCTGCGGTCTATGTCCGCGAAGTGATCCGCCGGGCGATCGACCTCGGCTCGGCGGCGCTGATCCTGGTCCACAACCACCCCTCCGGCGATCCCTCCCCAAGCCGCGCCGATATCGAGATCACCCGCCAAATCATGGCCGCGGGCAAGGGCATGGGGATCGCGGTGCACGACCATATCATCATGGGCCGCGACGGCCATGCCTCGCTCAGGGGACAGGGGCTGCTCTGAGAACAGCGCTACGCTGTACTGTCGCCTTGACGCGCAATCGTCATCACGGCCCTAACCGTCATCCAGGCATATTCCGTCATCCCGGCGAAAGCCGGGATCTCGTGCGGCTCCTTCCCGGCGCCTTCGCCTGAGATCCCGGCTTTCGCCGGGATGACGGCTGTAGGGCCGGGATGACGCAGCGGACCCGGATGAGCAATGCGCCGGAATCGGGGAAACCAACAAACCGAACGCTGGAATCGCGGAGGCCGACAAACCAAACGGCCGCCGGAGGCAAGTCCGGCGACCGTTCGGGAGTAGCGCCATGCGTATCCGGCGCGACGAAATATTTAACCCGGCTGCTTGGGCGTCAGGAACACAGTCAGCTCCTGCTTGTTCACGGCGGCGTTCTTGTCCGTGTCGGCATTGGTGAAGGCCTGGCTGGACCAGGTCGTCGCCTCGGCCGAACCCGGCTGGAAGCCCGGCTCCGCGGCCTTGCGCAGCGAGCCCATCCAGTCGGCGAACTCGGTCTTGCTCAGCTTGCCGTCGGCATCCTTGTCATAGCTGCCGAAGTCACGGCCGACCGCCTGGGCGACCTGCTCCTGCGAAGCCGCGGGCGTGGCGGCCGGAGTGACGGCAGCGGTCGCCGTGGCGGGCTGGGCACCCGGCTGCGCAGCAGGCGCCGCCGAAGCGGTAGCGGCAGGCGAAGCCTCGGTCGTGGCCTGTGCCACGCCCTGCGCCGGGGCCGGCTGGGTCGGCTGCGGAGTCGCCTGGGCGGTGGCCGCCGCATCCTGCGGCTCTTCCTGCACGCCCGGCGCCTTGTCGTCCGTCACCGGCTTCGCGGCCTGATCCTGAACCGGCGTAGTCTGGGCCGACTGGCTATTGTCCGGCTTCGGCGTCTCCTGCGCCAAGGCCGGAACAGCGAACATCATAGAAGTGGCAAGAAGCATAGGCTTCAGCATCAGCAATCTCCTTGTTGTACTTCAGACCTTATTTCTGAGGGTCCGAGTGATTATCTTCAGATACATTCAGGCAACCAACCGACAATCCTGCAGTGATGTTCCGCGCTTTTCCCATCCAAGCCTCTACCCAACGCCATCCCGCGCCATTTCATCGCATTTCATTTGCGCTGTGGCCCGGCAGCAACGCCCGCCGCTTGGTTGCCCCCCTATCCCCCGCTTGCTAGGGGCACCCCGACTCCCCCCGGCGAAAGGCTTGCAATGGTCCCCCGTTATTCGCGCCCCGAGATGACCGCGCTCTGGTCGCCCGAAGCGCGCTTCCGCATCTGGTTCGAGATCGAGGCGCACGCGACCGAGGCGCTGGCCGAACTCGGCGTGGTGCCGAAGAGCGCCGCCAAGGCGCTGTGGGACTGGTGGGCGACCAACCCGGCGATCGACGTCGCCGCGATCGACGCGATCGAGGCCGTCACCAAGCACGACGTCATCGCCTTCCTCACCTGGGTGGCCGAGCAGGTCGGCGACGAAGCGCGCTTCATGCACCAGGGCATGACCAGCTCGGACGTGCTCGACACCTGCCTCGCGGTCCAGCTCGCCCGCGCCAGCGACATCCTGCTCGCCGATCTCGATGCGCTGCTCGAAGTGCTCAAGCGCCGCGCCTATGAGCACAAGCTCACCCCGACGATCGGCCGCAGCCACGGCATCCATGCCGAGCCGGTCACCTTCGGCCTCAAGCTCGCCGAGGCCTATGCCGAGTTCAAGCGCAACAAGGAGCGCCTGCTCGCCGCGCGTGCGGACATCGCCACCTGCGCGATCTCGGGCGCGGTCGGCACCTTCGCCAATATCGATCCGCGCGTGGAAGCGCATGTCGCCGAGAAGCTCGGCCTGTCGGTCGAACCGGTCTCGACCCAGGTCATCCCGCGCGATCGCCACGCGATGTTCTTCGCCACGCTCGGCGTGATCGCCTCCTCGATCGAGCGCCTCGCCGTCGAGGTTCGCCACCTGCAGCGCACCGAAGTTCTGGAAGCGGAAGAGTATTTCTCGCCCGGCCAGAAGGGTTCGTCGGCAATGCCGCACAAGCGCAACCCGGTGCTCACCGAGAACCTCACCGGCCTCGCCCGCATGGTCCGCAGCGCCACCATCCCGGCGATGGAGAATGTCGCGCTGTGGCATGAGCGCGACATCTCGCACTCCTCGGTCGAGCGGTACATCGGTCCGGACGCGACGATCACGCTCGATTTCGCCCTCGCCCGCCTCACCGGCGTGATGGACAAGCTGCTCGTCTATCCCGAGCGCATGCAGAAGAATTTGGATCGAATGGGCGGCCTCGTGCATTCGCAGCGCGTGCTTCTTGCCCTCACCCAGGCCGGCGTCAGCCGCGAGGACAGCTACCGGCTGGTCCAGCGCAATGCGATGAAGGTGTGGGAATCGGACGGCCAGCTGTCGCTGCTCGAGCTGCTCAAGGCCGATCCCGAAGTCACCGCCGCGCTCTCGGTCGAGGAGCTCGAGGACAAGTTCGACCTCGGCTATCACTTCAAGAACGTCGACACGATCTTCGACCGCGTCTTCGCTTGAGGAACCCCGTCCACAAGGCGCTGCGCGATGCCACGGCCAAGGCGCACGACCGGGTGGACGCGGCCTTTGCCGATTTCGACCTGACCGACCGGGACAGCTATGCCCGCTTCCTCGCCGCCCATGCCGATGTGGTGTGGCCGCTGGAAGCGGCGCTGCCGGGCGAGCGGGTGGTGGCGGATTGGGAGAGCCGCAAGCGCGGCGCGCTGCTGAGGGAAGACTTGGCGTTTTTACGTCACCCCCGCGAAAGCGGGGGCCCATCTCCCGCACTGTCCTCCTCGCCGCACGGTGAGGAGATGGGTCCCCGCTTTCGCGGGGATGACGGCTGGAATTTCGACAGCCCGGCAGCCATCGCCGGCACCCTCTACGTCCTCGAAGGCTCTCGTCTCGGCGGCAAATTCCTCTCGCGTCGTCTCCCCGCCGGATTTCCCCGCGCCTATCTTGATGCAGATCAGCGCGCCGAAAAGTGGCAGCAACTACTGACGGTTATCGACAGTCTCCTGCGCGACCCCGCTGCGCTGGAGACGGGCCTTGCCGCGGCGCTTGCCACTTTCGCGGCGTTCGAACGTTCGGCGGCAGATTGGCGAAAGGTCGGGATTGGCGACGGACGGTAACTTCGAGGTCGATCTCACCAATTGCGATCGCGAGCCGATTCATGAGTTGGGCGCCGTCCAGCCCTTCGGCTTCCTGCTCGCCTTGTCGGTCGACTGGCTGATCCGCCGCGTCTCGGCCAATGCCGAGCAGTATCTCGAGAAATCCGCCGACGATTTGCTCGGCACCTCCGCAGTAGTGCTGCTCGGCGATCATGCCGTCCACACTCTGCGCAACCGCCTGGCGATGCTGCGCGGCAATGATGCGGTCGAGCGCGTCTTCGGGCTGAAGATCGCCAGCGGCCGCAGCTTCGATTTCGCGCTCCACATGATCGGCGACACGATCGTGCTGGAAGGCGAGGAGAGCCGCGACGAGGCGACCACCGATGTCGGCTCGGCAATCCGCGCGATGATGGCCCGGCTCGACGAGACCAACGATGCCGCGAGCTTCTACCGCGAAGGCGCCCGCCAGGTCCGCGCGCTCACCGGCTTCGACCGCGTCATGGTCTATCGCTTCGATCGCGACGGCTCGGGCGTGGTGGTGGCCGAGGCCGCCCGCGCCGGCATCGGCAGCTTCCTCGACCTGCGCTATCCGGCCAGCGACATCCCGCAACAGGCGCGCAAGCTCTATGTCCGCACGCCGTTCCGGATTATCGCCGACGTCAACGCCGATCCGGTGCCGGTCCTCCCGCGGCTCGACGAGAGCGGCGCGCCGATCGACCTGTCGCTCTCTGTGCTGCGCTCGGTTTCGCCGATCCATATCGAATATCTCAAGAACATGGGCGTCGGTGCCTCGCTGTCGATCTCGATCATCGTCGAGGGCCAGCTCTGGGGCCTGTTCGCCTGCCACCATTATTCGGCGCGCTGCCCCAGTTTCGAGCGCCGCTCGATCGCCGAGCTGTTCGGCCAGATGTTCGCGCTCAAGCTCGAGAGCCGCGAGCGCAAGGAACTGGCCGCGTACGAGATGGCCGCGCGCTTCTCCAGCGACCGCCTCCTCGCCGCCGTCGCCGGCGATGCCAGCCTGCTCGACAATCCCGAATGGCTCGGCACGATGCTGCGCGAGACCGTGCCGTGCGACGGCATCGCGATCTGGATCGACGGCAAGGTCGGCTATTCGGGCATGACACCGCCGCCCGACGCGATCTCCACGATCACCCGCCGCCTCAACGCCATGGCCGCCGGCAAGATCTTCGCGACCGACCGGCTCGCCGATACCCTCCCCGCCGCCGCGGAATATGACGATGTCGCCGCGGGCATGCTGGCGATCCCGATCTCGCGCCGCCCGCGCGACTATGTCCTGTTGTTCCGCCAGGAGCGGATCCGCACGGTCAAATGGGCCGGCGATCCGCACAAGCCTGCCCAGCTCGGCCCCAACGGCCCGCGCCTGACGCCCCGCAAGAGCTTCGAGCTGTGGTCGCAGGAAGTCCGTGGCCGCTCCGAACTGTTTTCGAACGTCGAGCTGCGCGTCGCCGAGATGCTGCGCGCCTCGCTGATCGAAGTCGTGCTGCGCCTCAGCGACGATGCCCAGGAGGAGCGCCGCCGCTTCTCCGAGCGGCAGGAGCTGCTGATCGCCGAGCTCAACCACCGCGTCCGCAACATCCTCAGCCTGATCCGCGGGCTGGTCCGCCAGTCGCTCGATCCCGAGGCCGATGCGCGCGAGACCATCCATTTGCTCGAAGGCCGGATCGAGAGCCTCGCCCGCGCGCACGACCAGATTACCCAGGACAATTGGTCCGCCGCACCGCTCTCGCGCCTGATCGAGACCGAGGCGGCGGCCTATCTCGGCGGCAAGGCCGATCGCGTGGCGATCGACGGCCCGGCGGTGATGCTCCACCCCCAGGCCTTCTCGACGCTGGCGCTGGTGCTGCACGAGCTGATGACCAATTCGGCCAAATATGGCGCGCTGTCGGACAATGGCGCGGTCCTGGTCGGCTGGTCGCTCGACCGCGAGGGCGACCTCCAGATCGAATGGCGCGAGCAGGGTGGCCCCGCGGTCCAGCCGCCCAAGCGCCAGGGCTTCGGCACCACGATCATCACCCGCTCGATCCCCTATGACCTGGGCGGCCGCGCCGAGGTCCGCTACCCGCTCACCGGGCTCGAAGCCGATTTCTGCGTGCCCGCGCGCCATATCGAAGTCGATTCCCGCCGCGCCGCCCGCCCTGCCCCGGCGCCCGAGCCCGCCCCCGGCGCGCCCGAGGCGAAGCTGCTCTCGGGCGTCGTGCTGCTGGTCGAGGACAGCCTGATCATCGCGATGGACGCAGAGGACATCCTCACCAGACTCGGCGCGCGCCGCGTCGTCACCGCCGGCAGCCTCGCCCAGGCACGCGACGAGATCGGCCGCGAGGCGTTCGAGGCCGCGGTGCTCGACGTCAATCTCGGCGCCGAGACCAGCCTGCCGCTCGCCGCCGACCTTGCCGCCGCCGGCGTGCCCTTCCTCTTCGCCACCGGCTATGGCGAGCAGCTCAAGCTTCCGCCCGAGCATGCCGACGCGATGGTCACCCAGAAACCCTACACCCTCGCCAGCATCTCCCGCGCCGTCGCCGACCTGCTGGCAAAGTAGGATTTCGCCGGATACGCCATCCCCGACTCGAACAGGGAGACGGGCGGATGGCGATCGGTGCATCGGTGGGCAAGGGCGGCGTCAACGACCTGGCGGACGTGCTGGTCGTCCAGCATCTGCTCAACGACTGGCTCGGCTATACCGGCCAGAAGCTGCTCCCCACCACCGGCGAATGCGGGTCGCTGACCATCGCCGCGATCAGCGGCTACCAGGCGAAGGTGCTCGCCGCCGCCAAGCCCGACGGACTGATCTCTCCCGCCGGCAAGACCTGGACCGCGCTCGCCGCCGGCCAGGGCGCCCGCCCGCCGCTCTCGGGCGCCGACTGGTGGAACGCCAACCAGGCGAGATACCCCAACAGCGCCGCGGTCGCCGACCTGGTCCAGCCGTTCCGCGACAATGTCACCGCCTTCCTCAAGCTGCTGAAGGATGCCGGCGCCAGCGTCGCCATCTCCTCCACCCGCCGCAACGCCACCCGGGCGCATCTGATGCATTACAGCTGGCGCGTCGCGAACGGCGCGGTCGCCCCGAACAAGGTCCCCGCCCTGCCCGGCCTCGCCATCCAGTGGGACCATGGCGACCTGGCCAAGTCGAAGGCCGCCGCCCAGCAGATGGTGAACCTCTTCCAGATCGCCTACGAGCCCTCGCTCACTTCGCGCCATATCGAGGGCCGCGCGATCGACATGACGATCTCCTGGACCGGCACGCTCAAGATCAAGGACAAGCAGGGCAAGACCCGCGAGATCGGCGCGCCCCGTTCGGGCGAGACCAACGCCGATCTCCACAAGCTCGGCGCGGGCTACGGGCTGATCAAGCTGCTCAGCGACCCGCCGCACTGGAGCGACGACGGGCGGTAAGCCAAATTCCTCCCCCAGCTTGCTGGGGGAGGGGGACCGCGCCCGCAGGGCGTGGTGGAGGGGTGCGGCGCTAGGCGCCGCTCCTCCGCTAGCCCCTCCACCATTCGCTGCGCGAATGGTCCCCCTCCCCGAGACAAGCTCGGGGAGGAATTTAATCGCTGCCCTCCCCCATCGCATCGAACCGCCGCCGCGCCGCATCCAGCTCCGCCAGATTCTTCACCACCCACTCGCCTAGCGCCTTCACCGGCACCTGCAGCGAGCGCCCGAGCGGCGTCAGCGTATATTCCACGCGCGGCGGGATCGTCGGGAACACCTCGCGCGTCACCAGCCCGTCGCGCTCGAGTCCGCGCAGGGTGAGCGTCAGCATCCGCTGCGAGATGCCGTCGATCCCGCGCTGCAGCTCGCTGAACCTTTTGGTCCCGTCGCTCAGCATCATGATCGTCAGGATGCTCCACTTGTCGCCGATCTTGGCGAGCATCGCGCGGACCGGGATGCAGCTATCATGCGTGTGCCTGGGTTCCAGAAATGTGCCTCCTTGTGGGGATGCGGCCACCGCATCATTTGATCCCCTGTTACGATTCGTAACCGGAAAGGGTCGAAATTTCCATGCTCAACCTCGCACTCATCATCGGCAGCACGCGTCCCCAGCGTTTCGCGGACGTGCCTGCCCAGTGGATCGCCGCCGGCGCCGCCGAGCGAACCGATTTCGCGCTCGATATCCTCGACCTGCGCGACCAGAACCTGCCCTTGTTCGAAGAGCCGGTCGCCCCGGCCTGGACCCAGGGCGTCTATTCCAATCCGCTGGCCGAGGAATGGCGCCAGAAGATCGGCAAATATGACGGCTTCATCATCACCGCCGCCGAGTATAATCACGGCCCCACCGCGGTGCTGAAGAACGCGCTCGATTCGGCCACCTTCGAATGGCGCCGCAAGCCCGTGGCGTTCGTCGGCTATGGCGGCGTCGGCGGTGCCCGCGCGATCGAACAGCTGCGCGGCGTCGCGATCGAGCTCCACATGGCGCCGATCAAGGCCGAGGTGAATATCGGCATGGAGCCGTTCCTCGGCATCCTCCAGCAGGGCAAGACGCTCGACGACTATCCCTATCTCGCCGCGTCGCGCACCACCCTGTTCGACGAGATCGCCTGGTGGGGCAACGCGCTCAAGGCCGCCCGCGCCGCCTGATCCCCAAGTGTTGCGGGCGCTACCCCAGCGCCCGCAGCCGCTCGGCGGTGATCGCATCGGCCGGGTAGAAGGCCTCGATCGCCAGCTCGTCGAGCGTCACGTCGAGCGGGGTACCGAACACGGTGGTGGTGCTGATGAAGCTGAGCTCGCCAAGCGGCGTCGCCAGCCGCAGCGGGATCGCCACCCCGCCGAAATCCTCGGCATGCCCCGCACCGTCCGGAAAGGGATAAGCCGCCAGCTCGGCGGCCAGCGCGTCCAGCCCTTCATCGCCCGTCGTCAGCGCCTGGCGCCGCAGCCGGTCGAGCAGGTGCGCCCGCCACTCGGCCAGGTTGCGGATGCGCGGCGCCAGCCCCTCGGGATGCAGGCTCAGCCGCAGCACATTGACCGGCCCTTCGAGCAGATGCGGTGCGCAGCCCGCCAGCAACGGCGCCACCGCCGCATTGGCCGCGACCAAATGCCAGTGCCGGTCGATCGCCAGCGCCGGCCAGGGCTCGTGCCCCTTCAGCACCAGGTCGATCGCCCGCCGCGCCGCCGCCAGCGCCGGGTCGTCGAGCGCCCGCTCGGCATAGAGCGGCGCGAACCCGGCTGCGAGCAGCAGCGCGTTGCGCTCGCGCAGCGGCAGCTCGAGCTGGTCGGACAGCTTCAGCACCATCTCGCGGCTCGGCCGGGTCCGCCCGGTCTCGATGAAGCTCAGGTGCCGGGTCGAGATCTCGGCATCCAGCGCGAGGTCCATCTGGCTCAGCCGGCGTCGCCGGCGCCATTCCTTGATCTGGTCGCCGAGCGGGCGGACGGCTGGCTGCACGGGCAAATCTCCTTCGCCCCGACCCTGCCCCGATCGCCCGCGCGTTTCCATTACCTCGCGCGTAATCGACCCGGCGCATCGATCGCGTCAGCCTTGGGCCATCAACCAGCAAGGGAGATGCATCATGACCAACCCGATCCAGTTCCTCCGCACCGTGCTGACCGTCGACGCCGCTACCTGCCTGGCGATGGGCGCGCTGCTCGCCGCCGCCGCGGGACCGCTCGCCGGCCTGCTCGGCCTGCCGGCCGCCCTGCTGTTCGAGGCGGGCCTGCTGCTCTTCCCCTCGGCGGCATTCATGCTCTGGGCCGCGCGCCACACCGATCGGCTCGAATGGCCGGTCCGCGCCGTCGCCTGGCTCAACCTCGGCTGGACCGCGGCGAGCTTCGCGGTGATCGCGCTACTCGCACCCAACCCGCTCGGCATCGCTTTCCTCACCGTCCAGGCGATGGCGGTGGCCGGACTCGCCGCGCTGGAATTCCACGGCCTGTCGCTGTTCCGCCGCGCCTTCGCCTGAGGGGATCGAGGCGGGAGCCCCGGCTTCCGCCTCAGCCCAGCACCAGCCCGTCCATCACATAGGTCGCGAAGTGGAAGTCGCGGATTCCCGCGATCTTCCCTTCGCGCCATTCGAGCAGCACGACGAACGCCGGCGCGCCGCCGTCCCGCGGATATGCGACCAGCACCGGCTGCCCCTCGGCCAGCGCCACTTCCATCCGCCACACCGGATTTTCGCGGTAGCGGGTGAAATAGACCCCGACGCTCTCCGCGCCGGCCAGCCGGGTCCGCGCGACCAGGTCGAGCTGGACATCCTCCGCCAGCAGCCCGCGCAGCGCATCCCAGTCATGCGCGTTGAACCGCGCCGCATAGTCCTCCAGCCGCGCCCGCTCGGCGGGATCGAGCCGCACCGGCGCCTCGGCGATCTCGCGCAGCCTTGCCCGGCCGCGATGCAGCGCCGCCTTGACCGCCGCCAGTGTCGTGTCGAGGATCGCGGCGACTTCCTCGCCCGAATGGCCGAGCACATCGGCGAGCACCACCGCGGCACGCGGCCCGGGCGGCAGCGCGAGGAAGGTCGAAAGCGCCGCCGTCGCCGCCGCGCGGCTGTCCGCCGGGGCACCGCCCGGCGCCTCCGCGTCCAACTCGGCATGGGCCTCGCGCCGCCGCTTGCGGATCGCGTCGAGCGCGGCGTTGTGGGCGATGCGGAACGCCCAGCGCTGGGGCTCCTTGATGACCGCCCCGCCCGCCAGCGCCGCGCTCGCCTTGGCCAGCGCCTCCTGCACGACGTCCTCGCCGTCAAAGGCGGATCCCATCATCCGCGCGCAATAGCGGTGCAGCGCGGGGCGCAGCGCGGCCAGGGTCTCGGGGGTCATCGGCCTCTCCTATCGTGATCCGCACGATAGACGATGCGGCGCTCGAAAAAGATTCGCGGACGCCGAATCCTTTTCGCCCTCCGCACCGTCATGGCTGGCGGAAGGAGAAAGCAGATGCCCCGATTGACGATGGTCCGCTACACCGTGAAGCCCGAGGCCGCCGAGGAGAATGTCCGCCTGGCCAAAGCGGCGTTCGGTGAGGTCCATGCCACCAGCCCCGAACACATCGCCTATGGCCTGTTCCGTCAGGGCGACGAATTCATCCATGTCTTCCTCAACACCGCCGAGGACAGCAGCGAAGCCGTGACCGGCCTGCCCGCGTTCAAGGCGTTCGAGCAGGACCTGCCCGCGCGCATCACCGCCCCGCCCGAAATCACCCGGCTCGCGGTCGAGCGGATCGACGGCTACGGCCTGCCGGCCTGAGCGCAAAAGGAAAGGGCCCGGCGTTTCCACCGGGCCCCTTGCCTCCTCGAACCGAGGGTTTAGCGGCAGCGACGACCGCCATTGTCCTTGTCGATCGCCTGGCCGACCAGCGCGCCGCCGAGCGCACCGAGCAGGGTGCCGGGGGTGCGGTCGCCGTAGCGGTCGATGCTGCGGCCGACCAGGGCACCGGCGACGCCGCCGAGCAGCAGGCCGGTCGTGCCGTCCGAACGGCGGCAATAGCGGCGGCCGTCACGCCCGCGCCAGGTCGGGCCGTTATAATAGCCGCGGTCGTTGTAACCCCGGTCATAGCCGCGGTCGCGATAGTCGCGGGCATAGCGGCCATGGTCGCGATATCCGCCATAATAATCCTGCGCGCTCGCAGTGGCAGGCAGGGCGGGAAGGGCAACGGCCATGGCCGCAAGGCCCAGAAGCATCTTCTTCATGTTCTCAACTCCTCTTCTGGCCGGTGCCTGGGCACCGGGGATGAGGCTCTTCTATGCGAGTCGCACTGAGGCGATGCTGAACTGGGTTTGCAGCTGACGTTCACGTTAACTGGGTGCTGCATCTAATGAGGTCTCACCACTGACGCGGACTTGGTGGTCGCGGCTAGTCGGCAGATAAAACAGGGCGAGAGGGACTCCACAACCGCTTCAAAAGGCGGCACATCAGCCTCAATGGTTTGGAAGATCTTTCACGACACACTCAAATGGGTGGGCATAAGCTTTTTCCCACTCATCGGCTTCATCTTCACCGCTGGCCTTGGGTTTGCGCAGGCATTCCCAGAATACAAACCATGGCTCGTGCGATGTTTCGATCGGCTAGTGGCCATATCCAGCAATGGACTCTTCTGGCCGATTACCTGCACCGTGTTTTTGCTGTGGTTTACTGGTCTAATCTTGTGCAATCACAAGCTGAAGCAACTGGAAGGGGACCGCCTGGGAGATACCTATAATGTGCATGGTGCCCCCGGCGGTTACACCTTTGGTCGCGTCGACAAACTCCAGCTTGGACAACAGCGATTCGAATTAACCGACGAAATCATCGATCAATTTTCGACCGAACTAAATGCCAGATGGCCTAATATACCAATCGAAATTGAAGGCGTTGGCGGAACAAGATCAAACGAAATCGCGGCTCAATTATCGACAAAATTACGCCAACGGGGCTTCACGGTTCTCGGAGAAATAGGCGTCGTCGCTTTCTATTTTCAGAGACAATCGGCGCCCATTTATAGCCGTTTGAACGGAGATGTAATCCTCATTTCGGTCGATGTTAGCGTGCCAATGTAGTCCAACTCTAGCACCTCCCCGGGAGGCGTATCAAAGCAAACGCCCTCCCCGCACGTGGCGAAGAGGGCGCTCCATCCTTCAGCAGCTGATCCAGGCCTCAGCCCAAGGCCGCCTTGAGCTTGGCGAAGAAGCCGGTCGCCTGTGGGCATTCATCGCCCGTCTCGGTCGCGCGGAATTCCTCGAGCAACTCGCGCTGCTTCGACGTGAGCTTGGTCGGCATCTCGACGACCAGCTCGACGACCAGGTCGCCACGCCCGCGGCCCTGAAGCACCGGCATGCCGGCGCCGCGCTGGCGTACCTCGCGGCCGCTCTGCGTGCCGGGGGCGATCTTGATCACATGCTTCTCGCCGTCGAGCCCGGGCAGGACGATCTCGCCACCCAGCGCCGCGGTGGTGAAGCTGATCGGCGCATGGGCGAACAGGTTCGTCCCCTCGCGCTCGAAGATCGCGTGCTTCTTGACGTGAAGGAAGATGTAGAGGTCGCCAGCCGGTGCGCCGCGCGCGCCCGCCTCGCCCTCGCCCTGCAGGCGGATCCGCGTGCCTTCGTCCACGCCGGGCGGCACGTTGATCTTGAGCGTCTTGGTCTTGTCGGTCCGGCCCTCGCCGCGGCAATCGCGGCACGGCTCGTCGATGATCTCGCCGGCGCCGTGGCAATGCTGGCAGGCGCGCTCGACCACGAAGAAGCCCTGCTGCGCGCGCACCTTGCCGTGCCCGCCGCAATATTTGCACTGGGTCGCCTTGGTCCCCGGCTTGGCACCGGTGCCCTCGCAGCTGTCGCAGTGCCCGGAGACGTCGACGGTGATCTCGGTGGTCGTGCCGTCGAACGCGTCCTCGAGCGTGATCTCCATGTCGTAGCGCAGGTCGGCGCCGCGGCGCTGCTGGCGCTGGCCGCCGCGTCCGCCGCCCATGAACTCGCCGAACACGCTTTCGAAGATGTCGCTGAACGCGCCGAAATCGGGCTGGCCGCCACCGCCCCCGCCGCCCATGCCGTTCTTGAAGGCGGCATGGCCGAACCGGTCATAGGCTGCGCGCTTCTGGGGATCCTTCAGGCAGTCATAGGCTTCGTTGATCGCCTTGAACTTGGCCTCATGGTCCTTGCACCCGGCATTCTTGTCGGGGTGATACTTGATCGCGAGCTTGCGGAAGGCGGACTTGAGGGTGGCCTCGTCCGCGGTGCGCTCGACTTCGAGCAGCTCGTAATAATCGACTTCGGTGGTCATTTAAAACACTGGCCCCCGCCTTCACCCGGCATTCCAAACACGCTGTCAGGAATGCCGGGGAAAGACATGTAGTTACGCCTTGTTGTCGTCCACCTCGGAGAACTCGGCGTCGACGACTTCCTCGCCGCCCGCCTCGTTCCCGGCAGCCGCGCCCGCCTGAGGCGAAGCCTCGGCAGCCTGCTGCTTCTCGTAGATCGCCTGGCCGAGCTTCATCGCCACCTGGGCGAGGTTCTGGCTCTTGGCCTGCATGTCGTCGGCGTCGCCGCTCTCGACCGCCGCCTTGGCCTCGGCCAGCGCCGCCTCGATCTCGGCCTTCAGGCCGGCATCGACCTTGTCGCCATTGTCCGCCAGCTGCCTTTCGGTCGTGTGGATCAGGCTCTCGGCGTTGTTCTTCGCCTCGGCCGCGGCACGGCGCTTCTTGTCCTCTTCGGCGAAGCTCTCGGCGTCGCGGACCATCTGCTCGATGTCGCTGTCCGAAAGACCGCCCGAGGCCTGGATGCGGATCTGCTGCTCCTTGCCGGTGCCCTTGTCCTTGGCCGACACATTGACCAGGCCGTTGGCGTCGATGTCGAAGGTCACTTCGATCTGCGGCACGCCGCGCGGCGCCGGCGGGATGCCGACCAGGTCGAACTGGCCGAGCAGCTTGTTGTCCGCCGCCATTTCACGCTCGCCCTGGAAGACGCGGATCGTCACCGCCTGCTGACCATCGTCGGCAGTCGAATAGACCTGGCTCTTCTTGGTCGGGATCGTGGTGTTGCGGTCGATCATACGGGTGAACACGCCACCCAGCGTCTCGATGCCGAGCGACAGCGGCGTCACGTCGAGCAGCAGCACGTCCTTGACGTCGCCCTGGAGCACGCCCGCCTGGATCGCCGCGCCGATGGCGACGACTTCGTCCGGGTTCACGCCGGTGTGCGGCTCCTTGCCGAAGAACTCCTTCACGATCTGGCGGACCTTCGGCATGCGGGTCATGCCGCCGACCAGCACCACTTCGTCGATCGCCGAGCCCTTGACGCCGGCATCGGCGAGGGCCTTGCGGCACGGCTCGAGCGTGCGCTGGATCAGGTCCTCGACGAGGCGCTCCAGCTCGGCGCGGTTGATCGTCTTCACCAGGTGCTTCGGCCCATTGGCGTCGGCGGTGATGAAGGGCAGGTTCACTTCGGTGGTCTGCGCGCTCGAAAGCTCGATCTTCGCCTTCTCGGCGGCTTCCTTCAGGCGCTGCAGCGCCAGCTTGTCCTTGGTGAGGTCGATGCCTTCGGCCTTCTTGAAGTCGTCGGCCAGGAACTGCACCAGCTTGGCGTCGAAGTCCTCGCCGCCCAGGAAGGTGTCGCCATTGGTCGCCTTCACTTCGAACACGCCGTCGCCGATCTCGAGCACCGAGATGTCGAACGTGCCACCGCCAAGGTCATAGACCGCGATCGTCTTGCCGTCGTTCTTCTCGAGGCCGTACGCCAGCGCAGCGGCGGTCGGCTCGTTGATGATGCGCAGCACTTCGAGGCCCGCGATCTTGCCGGCGTCCTTGGTCGCCTGGCGCTGCGCGTCGTTGAAGTACGCCGGAACCGTGATGACCGCCTGGGTCACGTTCTCGCCGAGATAGGCCTCGGCGGTTTCTTTCATCTTCTGCAGGATGAAGGCCGAGATCTGCGACGGCGAATAATCCTCGCCGCCCGCCTGCACCCAGGCGTCTCCGTTGGAGCCGCGCACGATGGTGTAGGGCACCAGCTCGGTGTCCTTCTTGGTGACGGGGTCGTCGAAGCGGCGACCGATCAGGCGCTTCACCGCGAAAACCGTGTTGTCCGGGTTGGTCACTGCCTGGCGCTTGGCCGGCTGACCGATCAGGCGCTCGCCGTCCTTGGCGAAGGCGACGATCGAAGGCGTGGTACGCGCACCTTCCACATTCTCGATGACCTTGGGCTTGCCGCCCTCCATCACTGCGACGCAGCTGTTGGTCGTCCCCAGGTCGATACCGATAACTTTAGCCATGGTCCCTCGTTGGCCCCCAGTAAAATTCAAACACTTGGCCCCCAACGCCCCTGCTAGGAGGCAGCGCGGAGAACCGATCACGTCGCCGGATATAGGTGCGCTGGCGCTTGCCGCAAGAAGCACGGCCTTCTACGGGCTTTCCCGAAATGGGAGTATGCAGGATGCGGCGGTTTTCAGCGATCGTTACGGTGGCGGCACTTTCCGCCTGCGCGCCCAAGGGTGAGCTTTCCGCGAGCAATGCCTGGGTTCGCCTGCCCGCCGTCTCCGGCCAGCCGGGTGCCGCCTATTTCACCGTGCAGGGCGGCGCGGCCGCCGATACGCTGCTCGCCGTCTCCACGCCCGCCGCGCTCAAGGCCGAGCTGCACGAGAGCATGAAGGGCGATCACGGCATGATGGCGATGGCGCCGCTCAAGGACGTCGCCGTCCCTGCCGGCGGCAAGCTCGAATTCGCGCCCGGCGGCCGTCACGTCATGCTCCATTCGATCGGCCCCGCGGTGAAGTCCGGGCAGAAGATCCCCCTCACCTTGTCCTTCGCCAGCGGCAAGACGTTGCGGATCGAGGCGAATGTGGTCGGCGCGGGCGATCCCGCACCCGGCAGCTGAGCCCGGATTATGAACGGCAGGACAGGTTAAGCCTCTGTAATCGCACGGATGCGTAGTTCACCGTAACCCTCCGTAAACTACTCCTCGCCCATATTGGTGCAAAGCCCAGACAATGGGTGACCCGCGTCGGGTTGCGGGTCGGAGTGGTCGCGCGTGAAACAAGGTCGGGAAGAATCGCGGTTCATGACCCGCCTCGCGCGGGACCGTCGTGGCAACACGCTCGCGATGATGGCGGCGATGCTGGTCCCGCTCGCCGCCTTTTGCGGCTGCGCCGTCGATGCGGCACGCCTCTATGTCGTCAAGACGCGGCTGCAGCAGGCCTGCGACGCCGGCGTGCTCGCCGGCCGCAAGTTCATGACCGACAGCTCGCTCAACAACACCACGCTCGATTCGACCGCAAGCGCCCAGGCCCAGACCTTCTTCGCCAACAATTTCCGCACCGGCTGGTTCAAGACCACCGCGGCCACCTTCACGCCCAGCAAGACTTCGAACGCCCAGGTCGCCGGCACTGCCACTGCGACCGTGCCGATGACGATCATGTCGATGTTCGGCGTGCCCAGCCAGACGCTCACCGTCACCTGCGAGGCGAGCTACGACGTCGCCGATACCGACGTGATCTTCGTGCTCGACACCACCGGCTCGATGGCCTGCCTGCCGAACGACGACGACAATACCTGCAACAACTATGTCGGCTCGGCCGGCACCACCAGTTACAGCCGCCCCGCGGACGGCACCGGCAGCGGCAATGACAGCGTCGCCGGCTATCCCGGCAGCACCGCTTATTACGTACCCGAGAAGAGCGGCTCGCGCATCGCGGCGCTGCGCTCGGCGGTGCTGAGCTTCTACGATACGATGGCCTCTGCGGCGGATCCGTCCACCCATATCCGCTACGGCTTCGTCACCTACACCTCGACGGTGAACGCCGGAAAGGCGATCGTCTCGCTGTCGCCGGCCTATATGGTCGGCGGCTCGGGCAGCGCGAACAGCCAGTGGAACTATGAATCGCGCTACCAGACCGGCACCAGCAACGGCCAGCCGACCTGGCGCTACCAGCAGCAGAGCTTCGACGTCCGCAACTTCGTGAGCGGCACCGCGGTCACCGATCCGAGCAAGACCACCGGTGCCACCAATCGCTGGACCGGCTGCATCGAGGAGCGCGCCACCACCGCCGGCACGTCGAGCTTCAGCCAGTCGGCGCTGCCGCCCGATCTCGATCCGGACCTGGTGCCCAATTCGAACATCGACACCCAGTGGAAGCCGATGTGGCCGGAGCTGTTCTACGCCCGCAACAATTACGGCAGCACGAGCAGCGCGACCTCGACCGGCGACAGCTCGAGCCATCCGAACATCGGCACCACCCCCTATTTCCAGGCGGGCTATGTCTCGTGCGGCAAGCCGGTCTCGCGGCTGGCGGTGATGACGCGCACCCAGGTGTCGAACTATGTCAACGCCAGCGATTTCCGCCCGATCGGCGGCACCTATCACGATACCGGCATGATCTGGGGCACCCGCATGATCTCGCCCACCGGCATCTTCGGCACCGACACCGCCGCCTGGCCGTCGCGCCAGGCGCCGAACCGGGTGATCGTGTTCCTCACCGACGGTGACATGGCGCCCAACACCGGCGTCTACGGCATGTACGGCAATGAATATTATGACCGCCGGGTCAGCGGCGGCGACTTCAACAACCTCAAGGCCTATCACAACGCCCGCTTCCTCGCCGAGTGCAGCGCGGCCAAGGCGCGCAACATCCAGGTCTGGACGGTGACGATCGATTCGAGCGCCACGACCGAGATGAAGTCCTGCGCCACCACCACCAACCAGGCGCTCGCCACCACCACCGGCTCGGGCCTGGCGACTGCCTTCGCCTCGATCGCCAAGCAGGTGGCGATGCTGCGGGTATCGCAGTGATCCGGCACGCCCTGCTCTTCCTCCGCGACCGGCGCGGCGCAACGGTGGTTGAATTCGCCATCGTGCTGCCGGTGATGCTCGTCCTGATGATGGGCATGTGCGAGCTCGGCTATCAGGCCTATGTCCAGTCGGTGCTCACCGGCGCGGTGCAGAAGGCCGGGCGCGACAGCGGCATCCAGGGCGCCACGCCCGCCTCGATCGACGCGCGGGTGCTCAATCAGGTCCAGGCCGTCGCGCGCACCGCCGCTTACGTCAACGGCTATCCGGCGCGGCGCAGCTACACCAGCTTCAGCGCCGTCGCGCCCGAGCCCTTTGTCGACACCAACGGCAACGGCACCCGCCAGGCGGGCGAGTGCTACACCGACATCAACGGGAACGGCCAATGGGATGCCGATGCCGGCCGCTCGGGCCAGGGCGGCGCCAACGACGTGACCGTCTACACCGCCTCGGTAACCTATACCCGCCTGTTCCCCGTGGTGCGCCTGCTCGGCTGGCCGGGCACCGCGACGCTCAGCGCCACCACCACGCTGATGAACCAGCCCTACGCCACCCAGAACATCCCCACCCCGCCGACGATCTGCACATGAAGCGCCTGCCCATCCCCGCCCGGCTCCGCCGCCTCGCCGCCGACCGGTCCGGCCTTGCGATGCTCGAGTTCGCGCTCGCGCTGCCGGTGGTGCTGGTGCTCGGCTGCTACGGCGTCGAGACCGCGAACCTCGCCATCGCCAATCTGCGCGTCAGCCAGCTCGCCTCGAACCTCGCCGACAACGGCTCGCGCCTCGGCCTGATGAGCGGCTCGTCCTCGACCGTCCAGTTGCGCGAGATCGACATCAACAACGCGCTCCAGGCCACCCGCCTGCAGGGCAGCTCGCTCGGCATCGGCACCAATGCCCGGGTGATCCTGTCGAGCCTCGAATATGTCCAGCAGAGCTACGACACCGCCCCGGTGATGCGCATCCACTGGCAGCGCTGCTTCGGGCTGAAGAACGGCACCGGCTATGATTCGAGCTATGGCACCACCGGCGCCAGCGCGGGGACCGACGCGACCAAGGCCAATGCCGGCACCACCGTCACCGGCATGGGCGATCCCGGCGCGGTCGTCACCGCCCCCAGCGGCTCGGGGCTGATCTTCGTCGAAGTGAATTACGATTATCAGCGGCTGTTCGGCTCCACCTTCATGGCGCCGGTGAAGCTCCATTACGTCGCCTCGTTCATCGTCCGCGACCGCCGCGACTTCGCCCAGCTCTACAATCCCTCGCCCGCCGCGACCCGCTCGACCTGCGACAAATATACGACGTGAGTTGCCGCCGCGGCGATCCGCGCTATCCTCCCGGCACATCGCCGTGGGGAGTGCCCGAATGCCGCAAGTCCTGGACCGTTTCCGTTCCTCCACGCTCGGCTGGCTGATCGGCACGCTCGCCGGCTGGGGCACCTGCTTGCTCTTCCTGCTCGGGCTGGTCGGCACCTTCTATTTCCTGGCGCAGGGCACGCTGGTCGGCGCCGCCTGGGTCGCCCCGCTGCTGCTCGCCGTCGCGATCGTCGTGCTGGTCCTCAAATGGATCGAGAATCTCGGCATCGCCTATGAGATCACCGACGACCGGCTGATCCTCCACAAGGGCATCCTCCAGAAGTCTATCGACGAGATCGAGCTCTACCGGGTGAAGGACGTCCGCATCGACTTCTCGATCGTCAACCAGCTCGCCGATATCGGCACGATCAGCATCGCCTCCTCCGACGAGACGACGCGCGAGGCGCCGCTGGTGATCCGCGACGTGGCGCAGGCCCGTGTCCGCCGCGAGAAATTGCGCGAGCTGGTCAACACCGCCCGCCGCAACCGCGGCGTCCGCGAGATCGACATGGTCCAGGAAGGCCTGGGCGAGCCGCCGCTCAATGGCTGAGAAAGACGACGCGGAACATCCCATCCCCCTCGAATGGCGCCCCTTGCTCACCAATGTGGCGGCGGCGTTCGTGGAAGGGGATTTCGGCCTCGAGCGCGGAATCGAGGGCGTCGCCCCGGTCGATGCCGAGACACAGGAATGGATCGCGGAATCGATCGACGCCTATGGCGAGACGCTGGCACCGCTGGACCCGACCGTGTGGGAAAGGTCCTGCTACAGCTGGGACGGGGCGAACAACCATTGGCGGCTGCTCGTCGATCTGACTACCGTGGCCGAGCCGGTAAGCGATCTCGTACTCCACGCCCGGCTGTCGGACACCGATCCGCCTATGCTCACAATCTATGCGGTGTACGTGCCCTGAGGGCGGGGCTCACCGCTTCTCCAACACCGCCAGCCGCCGGCCGATGATCGCGGTCTGCACGACGAACAGCGTGATCAGGATCGCCGCGATCGCCCCGACAAAGGTGTCGAATGCCGGCACCGGGCCGATATGGTCGCGGCCGGGCCCGACGATCAGCATCGCCACGGTCATCGCGATCAGCATCAGGCGCAGCTCGGTCGGCCCGGCGGCGACATAGGAGAGCCGCAGCTCGCCGGTCACCCGGGCGGAGAGGAAGGCGTGCACCGACATCAGCAGGTATCCCGCCAGCGCGACCATCGCGATGTCCATCGTCACGAAGGGCGACAGGCCGATCCCCGCGACGATCATCAGATTGGCGAGACCATCGCAGCTATGGTCGATGAAATAGCCATAGGAGGGCCGCTCGATCTTGCGGAACCGCGCCAGGCTGCCGTCCATCGAGTCGCCGAACCACTGCACCGCATAGCCGGCCAAAGTCAGCAGCAGCCAGGCGGTGGACAGGTTGCTCGCCACATAGCCGACAAAGACCAGAAGGGCACCGACCATCCCGAGCGCGGTAAGCTTATCGGGCGTCACCGAGGCCGGCATCTTCGAGCAGAGCCAGATCAGCAGCCGCCGTTCGTGTCGCGCCAGCCAGTTTGCCTGAATCCGTGTGAGAGCGGCGCCGTCGCCGGGGGGAGTCGTCATGGGGCGCTATGGGGCATGCGCAGGGCCCCGGCAATCGAATAGTCGTAACAGAAACGTCACACGCCTCGAATGCGGGACAGCCCGTTGCCTAGCGAGCCACCGCGATCTCCCGCGCCACCCCGATCGCCTCCAGGAAGGCCCGGTCGTGGCTCACCACCAGCAGCGCCCCGTCATAGCCCGCCAGCGCCGCCTCGAGCACTTCGATCGATTCCATGTCGAGATGGTTGGTCGGCTCGTCGAGCAGCAGCAATTGCGGCACCACCGCGCCGCCCAATACACAGGCCAGTCCCGCGCGCAGCCGCTCGCCGCCGCTCAGGTCACGCACCTGCTTCAGCGCGTCCCGGTTGCGAAAGGCAAAGCGCGCGCACGCCGCATATCCCTCGCGCTCTGTGGCGCCGGGGTGCAGCCGCCGGAAATTGTCCAGCACCGTCGCGCCCGCATCGAGCAGCCCGATATGCTGGTCGAGCATCGCCACCCGCCCCGCGGCCCGCCGCACCGCGCCGCGGTCCGGCGCCAGCTCCCCCGCCGCCAGCCGCAACAGGCTGGTCTTGCCCGCGCCATTGGGCCCGATCACCGCTACCCGCTCGGGCCCGATGATCTCGAACCGCCATGGCCCGAACACGCGCTCCCCGCGCACCAGCGCCGCATCCTCGAACGCCAGCAGCCGGCGATTGGCGGGCAGCCCGGTCGGCGGCAGGTCGATGGTGAGCGGGGTGATCACCTCCACTGCCTCGCGCGCCGCCGCCAGCCGCGCCTCGGCATCGCCGACCAGCCGCTCGCCCACGCCCGCGCCGCGCCCGGCGGAATTCTCCGCCCGCTCCTTCTGCCGCCCGAGCAGGATCTTCGGCGCCGACCCGCTCGCCGCATAGGCGCGGCCCGCCCGGTCGCGCCGCGCCTGGCGCTCCTGCGCGCGCTGGGCCCCCGCCTCGGCCCCGCGCAGCGCATCGCCTGCCCGCTCGACCTCGGCCGCCGCCCGCCCCCGCTCCGCCTCGCGCGCCTCCGCAAAGCCCGACCAGCCGCCGCCGAACACCCGTGCGCCCAGCGGGGTCAGCTCGACGATCCGGTCCATATGCTCGAGCAGCGCCCGGTCATGGCTGGCGACCAGCACCCCGCCGCGCCATCCGTCGATCAGCGCCGTCACCGCCGCGCGGCCCTCGGCATCGAGATTGTTGGTCGGCTCGTCGAGCAGCAGCAGGTCGGGCGCGTCGATCCGCAGCCGGGCGATCCCCACCCGCGTCCGCTCGCCGCCCGACAGCGTCGCCACCAACCGATCGAGTGCCACGTCGTCCAGCCCGGTCTCGGCCAGCGCCGCGACCACCCGCTCCTCCAGCGTCCAGTCGGCCTCGGCCAAATCCTCTTCGTCGCCCGCGCCCGCCAGCACCCGCGCCAGCCGTTCGATCCCGACGCGCACGCCCAGCACTTCGTCGACCCGCCACTCGCCCGGCCATTCCTGGCGCAGCACGCCGACCGAGCCGGTGCGCACCAGGCTCCCGCCCGCCGGCGCCGCTTCGCCCGCGAGGATCCGCAACAGGGTCGACTTGCCCGAACCGTTGCGTCCGACCAGCCCGGTGCGTTCCCGCCCCAGCGCCAGCGTCAGATTGTCGAAAAGCGGCCGGCCCTCAGGCGTGGCGGCGGAAAGAATATCCAGGGTTGCGAAGGACATGGGGCACCTGCGGGCAGAACGAGACGATCGGGCGAACGATGGTCTTTTCCTGGCGCATGGCGGCTAACTCCCTGGGAATGCTGGAACCCGCTATCTGGCGAAGGCGCAGGCGAATGACAAGCCTCAGTCCTTGCCGGTCAGCACCTCGCCCGGGCGGGCGGGATCGTAAAAGGCATAGGTGTAATAGGTGCTGGCCTCGTGCGGCTGGTCGCGCTTGGCGAGCCAGGCACGCGCCGCGTCCATCCATTGCGGCGGTACGGGCACGTTCACTGCATCGGTGCTGCCGCTGCCGGCATCGATCACCCTGGAGAGCTTGACCTCGACCAGCCTGCCCTCGGCATCGACGGTCACCGCCAGGATCACCGCATAGCGATGCGGGGCGAGGGTAACGCTCACGGCAGGGGCAGCGAGCAGGGCGATCGGAAGCAGCCAGGGCATGCCCCAACCTATCCGCAGCCGCGTGACTCGCCCGTGACAAATACCGCCATCATGGCCATTTCTCCCGCATGACCGCCTCCCGCCCGCTCACCCAAGGCGAAGCCGCGCTCGCCCGCTTCGTGTTCGGCGATGCGCTCGATCCCGCCCGCGCGGCGGTTGCCAATCGCAAATGGGCGTTCTTCCAGCCGCGCAACACCACCATGGCGCCGCTCGGCACGATCCATTTCAATCCGGCTTCGGGTCTCTATCGCGACGATTTCGCCACCGCCCCGCTCGCGCTGCAGGGGCTGTTCGTCCATGAGCTGGCCCATGTCTGGCAGCACCAGTCGGGCATCTTCCTGCCGCTCCGCCGCCACCCCTTTTGCCGCTATGGCTATGTGCTCGAGCCCGGCCGGCCGTTCGCCCGCTACGGCATCGAGCAGCAGGCCGAGATCATCCGCCACGCCTTCCTGCTCCGGCGCGGCGCGGACCTGCACGGCGCCGCGCCGCTCGCCACCTATGAAGCGCTGCTGCCCTTCCGCACCGCCTAATCGATGTCGTGGTTCATCTTGGGTGCGCGCGGCGGCGGTGCCGGGCGCGGTGCGGGCGGGGTGTAGCTCGGTCGCGGCGGCGGCGTGTAGTTCGGGCGCTGGGCCGGCGGGGTGTAGCTAGGACGCGGCTGCGGCGGCGGGCTGCTCGCCGCAGGCGGAGTCGGACGCTGCCAGCCGCCTTCGGGCCGCGACGGCCGCGGCGGCGCCGGATTGCTTGCACCAGCCGGCGGCACCGGACGCTGCCACCCGCCTTCGGGCCGGACCGGACGCGTCGGCATCGGGGCCGGCGTACCGGCACCGCCCGGCGGCGTCGGACGGTTCCAGCCGCCCTCCGGCCGATCGGGACGCACGGGCGCTTCCCCCGCTGCGGGCGGGCGCGGGCGCCCCCAGCCACCTTCGGGCCGCGGCGGGCGCGACCAGCCCGGGCGCGGCGGCGGAACCTCGCCCGTGGCGGGCGGCGTCGGAGTCACCACCGGCGGCACCGGCGCAGGTGTCGGCGTCACCGCACCCGGCACGGGGGGCCTCGGCCGGCCCCAACCATTGCCGGAACCATTGCCCCAGCCGCTACCACTCCCATCAGGACGTGGCCGCGGCGGGCGCGTGCGCGGAGTCGCGGGGTTGTCGGTGCCGGGCGCGGTTCCCGGCGCCCCCGGCCGTCCACCGCCCCAGCCGCCCGGCCGGCGCGGACCATCGGGATTGCCGTTCCACGGGCGCGTCATCGGCGGCCTGTTGGGGCCCGCCGGACCATCGGGCGAAGCGTTCGGCACGCCCGGGCGCGGCGGATTGCTGCCCGGCGCACCGGTACCTCCGGGCCCGGGCCGTCCCGGCCGCCCCGGCCAGTTCGGACGGCCACCGCCCGGCTGGTTCGACCAGCCCCAGCCCGGCTGGTGCGGGCGCCCCGGCCCCGTCCCCGGCCGGTCGGGCCGGCCCGGATGATGGAAGCGGCCCGGCGGCGGGCCCTGGAAGCCGCCTTCGCGCCAGCGGCGGAAGCGCTCGGCCATCTCGCGGCGGCGGCGCTGCTCGCCGTCGAAGCGGTGGCGCCAGGCCGCCGCGTCGCTCCGCGCCCGGTAGCGCGCCCAGCCCGGATAGCGGTTGTACCCGCCGTCCCAGACCTGGATGAAGCTGAACAGATAGGGGCTGGCGTCGATCCACGCCTGGGTATCGACCGGGCGATAGTCGCGCCCGGCCAGCGCGTCCTGCAGCCGTACGCCGCGGTCGTACAAATCCTCGGCGGGATCGTCATAATCGGCGAACTCGGCGCGCGGCGCGGCCTCGCCATCGGCGTCATAGACCATCGCCAGCCGCCCGGCGTCATAGCCGAAGCTCATCCCCGGCTCGACCGCCAGGAACGGCCCGCGCGCGCCCGGCGCGAAATAATAACTGCGGATCCCGCCCGTGCCGGCATCCTCGACGATGATCGTATAGCCGTCGGCGGTCTGCCACGCCCAGGGCTCGGCGCCCTCGAAGGAGAAGGCGAAGTCGGGCGGCGCATCGCCGATTGCGTCCCACAGCGCATCGGCCCGGTCGATCCACGCATAATCTTCCGCCGACTGCTCCGCAGCCTGCTGCCCCGCCGCCTTCGCTATCGCCGGCGCCACCCCGCCTGCTGCCATCGCTGCCCCGGGCAGCACCAGCGCCGCACCGGTCAGCATCGCAAGCCGGATCATCCTCTCGAACCGCATCGCCCTGCTCCCTCCTGCATGATGCCGCAAATCTCCGCCTCCGCCGCTGAACGGGGTGTGAAATGTGCATGCAGCTTTGCGAAAGGAAAGGGAGGGGGCCTCCAACCACAGACCCGCCGCGCCGGGCCTACAGCGCCGCGCGCACCTGATCGCGCACGTCGCGGCCGTCGTCATCCTTGCGGACGGCAAGCACATAGATCCCGCGCCCACCGCTCCTGGCCTGCCACAGGGCGCCTACGGCACGCTTCTCAGCGGATTCCTTGATCAGATGCTCACCCTTATATTCCACCACGAGCAGCCGGCTGTCCTTCAGCTTCACTATGAAATCAGGATAGGTCCAGCCACCTGCCACCGGGAGCCGGAAGGCATTGGGATGGTTGGCAACGTTGCGCACCCAATATTCCACCTCGCCCAGCGCATCGATCAATTGCGCGGCCTTGAACTCCTCGCCATCCTCGTCACCGTCGAATGCCGGCATGCGATCGTTGCCCAGGAAGTGTTTCGCGAAGCCATAGCTTCCGCGATAACGGGGAACGCCGTCGAACATCCCGTCGAAGAAGCGAAACCCTTGTTCGAACGAGACTTCCACTGCCGCATCGGGCGCGAACAGGCAGGTCTGATAGGCATGCCGGCGCGACGCCTCGCGCAACGCTTTCACGCGCTCGTTCAACCGGCGCGCCAGCACGAACCGGCAGCGCATCAGCGCGGACAGCGGGATCCGCCGCGGCCCAGTGAGCCAGGCCACCACTTCGGCCAGCCATTTCACCATCTCGGAAGCAGAGACATCTTCCGCCCGCACATGCTGGAATAGCAAACCGACCAGGCCCGATTCGGTCCAGCCCGCCACCGGAATGTCCAGCATCAACTGGTCGCTCTGATCGCTGCGCTGCACCTTCAGCCGCGCGCCGTCCAGATCGATGACGAACCCGTCCGATGTCTCCGCAACGTCGAATTCGCCTGGCGTGAGCTGGGCCGAGGCATCGCTGAGCGACCAGTCGAAATACTCGGCAAAACGCGCACTGTCCGCCAGGACGAACTCACCCTGCACCCGCGCGGTCAGTGCCGGCACGACGAAGGTCTCGCCGCGCTCCGCCGGGGATGCCTGATGCGCATGCTCCGCGTGAAACTTGGCCACCTCTTCGCGGAAACGGGTAGCGGCAGGGGCAGGAAGAGCGAGGGCCGCCGCCTCGATCTCCGTCGCATGGAGGAATCCCGTGACACGCAGCACGGGCAGACCGCCCTGCACAGCCTCGACCGCGATCTTTCCCGGTACCGCCGCCTTGGCTTTGTCCAGCGCGTCGATACCCGCATCGACTGCGATCCGCGTTGACGGCCTGGGCCGCCGCTTCTCACCCCATAGCCCGTCTTCATCCGCTTCGCCGAAGCCAGGCTGCGCTTCGATGCTCGCCTCGGCTTCCTGTTCCTCAAAGCCCATCTTGGCGACCATACGGTCCTTCAGCATGGTCGCCGCCTCGGCGAAATCCTTGCTGACCAGATGGGCATAGGCCTTGTTGAGCATCGGCGATCGGCGGCGGGTGGCATAGGGCATGCGCAGCACACGCCCCAGCAGCTGCTCCGCATCGGTCGCGCTGCGGATGTTGGCCACCGAGCAGAAGACATAGGCGAAGGAGCAGTCCCAGCCCTCCTTCAACGCCTCCACGGTGATCACGAAGTCGATCAAGGGGTCGGCATTGGGATCGAACAGATCGATCCCGTCAAGCTCGCGCTGGTCCCCTGTGGCGACGGCAATCCGCTTCGCTTCGATATGGTGCACATCGATCAGGTGCTGCTTCAGCACTTCCACGGTCACTTCACGGTCGCGGTCCTCGGCCTGGAACAGCACGATCGGCCGGATATAGCCTTCCTTGTCGCGACTTGCCTCGTCGGCCAGCTCGGCGCGCTTCTCGATCGCGCCGGTCACCGCGCCTTCCCAGCTCCGATGCTCCGCCAGCACCACGGGCAGCTTGATCATCTGCTCGTTCTTCAGCTCGAGCGCCGACACCGAATGCAGGATGTTGCTCTTGGCATTGGGCGTCGCGGTGAATTCCACGATCGCGCTGGGATTCACGCGCCCCTGTACCTGGCGCGACAGGCCGCTAACTGCCTTGTGTGCCTCGTCGACGATCATCAGCGGGCGGTGCAGGTGCATCAGATTGGCGAAGCTGTAGCGGATGTCGGCTGGATCAGCACCAAGCTTCTCCGCCACCTCGCTGCCCAGCGTCTCGAGGCCCGGCATGCGCTTGTCCACCTTGGCGAACAGCGGCTCCAGTGCCTCATGATGATCATAGACCTTGCGCCCTTCGGTGTCCTCCACGCGAAGCGTCTGGATCGTTCCCACGAAAATGCAGGGGTGCCGGCCGAGATCCTGGGCCTGCATCCGCGCGAAATCGCCCATGTCGAACACGCGCACCGGCTCGCCGAACGCTTCGGCAAGCGCTTGGCGATAGGGGTGCCGGGGATTGTTGAGCGCTTCGACGGTCTGCCGGCGGATCGTCTTGGTCGGCACCAGCCACAGCACCAGCGGCGCGGGCGAATCCATCCATTTGTCCGCCGCGATCTTCACCGCATGCGCCGCCAGCAGCGTCTTGCCGCCGCCCGTCGGCAGGCGCAGGCACACATAGGGCACATCCTCGAGGCCCGGCAGCGGCGCATATTTCCCGCCCCAGCCATGGAGACGCTTGGCCTGTTCCGGCTCGCGGGTGAGCGCCTCATAGGCGGCCTGCGCCCCGCGCAGGCGCGCCTCCTCGAAGAAGCGCGCCAGCATATCCAGCGTCTCGCGCTGATAATTCTTGAGCAGCATCAGCGCGCCCTCACATCATACGGAGTCTGCTTGAAGGTGATCCGCTCGGCCTTCAGCGTATCCGCGCCCAGGCGATTGGCTTCGCCATAGATCGTGATCGGCCCCGCGAAGTCGCCTGCCGCCGCGCGCACCATCGCCAGCGTCGTCCGCGTCAGCACATTGCCGCCAGAAACCCGCTTGTCCCCCAGGATGCCGTTGTACAACAGCGCCAGCCCCGCGCCGTCATATGCGCCGAGAAACGGCGAAGCGCCGAACTCCGCACCACCAGCCGGGGAAGGCACCTCGGTTTCGGAGAACCAGATATGCGCCGCCAGCGTGGCAAAGCCGATGTCCGCCGCGATCGTCCCGTCTGTATCGAACACAGGGTCGCCGAGCCGATAAAAGTCGAAGCCACCGCCACCCTGCCAGCCCAGGGTCTTGCTGATACCGCCCTGCTCGCCTTCGATCACCTTGCGCAGCCGCGGCGCGCAATGCGTGACTGCATGATCCCCCATCTCGATGCCGATCCAGCGCCGACCCATCTTGTGGGCAACTGCGGCGGTGGTGCCGGAGCCGAGGAAGGAGTCGAGAACGAGGTCGCCGGGACGGCTCGCTACTTGCAACACACGCTGGATTACCGCTTCGGGTTTGGGTGTGTCGAACGAAGCCTCATCAGGGAATAGAGAGCGCATCTCATTCTTAGACGTACGGTTGCTTCCCACTTCGTCTCGCTTCCACAGCGTTCGCGGCACAAGGTCAGAGACCTCGGCGAGATAACGTTTTAGGCTCGGACGGGCCGATCCATTAGGCCCCCACCACACTCTTCCGTCACTATCTAGTTCTCTCAGGCGCTCCTCGGAAATCCGCCAATATCTCCCTTCCGGTGGCTTGAAGCTACGTCCGGTAGGACCCACGATTGTATAGAGCCCTTTTGAGTATGGTTTGTTGGCGAAAGGATCGCCGGGCAACCAAGGACCCCGGGGATCGTCATCGGGGTTTGAATAGATCGAATTGGCCGCCTCTGTCCTAGGCAGACGAAAAGGTTGCCACGCACTTTGGCGCGAATACGCCAATATGAAATCGTGATCCGATGAAAATTGCCGAGCTGAATTGCGCGGAGAATCCGCCTTCTCCCAGATGATTGTATCGATAAAATTCGCCCGGCCGAACACTTCATCCATCAAGACCTTAAGGTAATGCCCCTCATTGTCATCGATCGACACCCAGATGCTGCCACCCTCGGCGAGCAACTCGCGCAGCAATTCTAGCCGCGGGTACATCATCGCCAGCCATTCGCTATGCTCCAGGCTGTCGTCATAATGCTCGAAGGCGCTGCGCGTGTTGTACGGTGGATCGATATAGATGCATTTCACCTGGCCGCGATAATATGGCAGCAGGCTCTTCAACGCTTCCAGATTGTCGCCCTGGATCAGCATGTTGCCACTTGCTGCTTCGCCAACGGAAAGCGCCGCGTCGCGTTCCAGCAGGCGATAGGGCACGGTGTCCGCTGCTTTCAGGTCGCGGTCGCGCGTCATCCACTGCAAGATCGGCATTCGAAAATCAGTCCCCGCTCAAAATCAGCCCGGACCCTAGCCACGCGACGCTCGACCGGCAATCGACCGGCCCGCGCAACTGGCGCTTCCGTCCGGGCGTTCCTACATCCCACTAGAAACCCAATCAGAACAAAGCTAGAACCTCCGGCATGGCACTTACCACCATTTCCGTCCGCGGCGCGCGTGAGCACAATCTCAAGGGCGTGGATGTCGACATCCCGCGCGACACGCTCACGGTGATCACCGGCCTCTCCGGCTCGGGCAAGTCGAGCCTCGCCTTCGACACCATCTATGCCGAGGGCCAGCGCCGCTATGTCGAGTCGCTCTCGGCCTATGCCCGCCAGTTCCTCGAGCTGATGCAGAAGCCCGATGTCGATCATATCGAGGGCCTCAGCCCCGCCATCTCGATCGAGCAGAAGACGACCTCGCGCAATCCGCGCTCGACGGTCGCCACGGTCACCGAGATCTATGATTACATGCGCCTGCTCTGGGCGCGCGTCGGCGTGCCCTATTCGCCGGTCACCGGCCTGCCGATCAGCGCGCAGACCGTGTCGCAGATGGTCGATCGCGTGCTGGCGTTGCCCGAAGGCACCCGCCTGCTCCTCCTCGCCCCGGTCGTGCGCGGCCGCAAGGGCGAGTACAAGAAGGAGCTCGCCGAATGGCAGCGCGCCGGCTTTCAGCGCGTCCGCATCGACGGCGAGACCTATCTGATCGAGGAAGCCCCCGCCCTCGACAAGAAGTACAAGCACGACATCGAAGTGGTGGTCGATCGCCTCGTCGTGTCCGACAGCATCGGCACCCGCCTGGCGGAGTCGTTCGAGACCGCGCTCAAGCTCGCGGAAGGGCTGGCCTATGTCGACCTGGTGGATACGACGGTGGCCGCAATCGCTCCCCTTCCGCTTGCGGGAGGGGCCGGGGGAGGGGCTGTCCGGGAAGCACGCGCGACGTTCGAAGTGGAAGGCGACACGCCCTCCCCTGACCCCTCCCGCAAGCGGGAGGGGAATGCAGTCGGCGGCCAGCTCAAGGGCGCCGGCATCCCGGACAACCGCATCGTCTTCTCCGAGAAGTTCGCCTGCCCGGTCTCCGGCTTCACCATCCCCGAGATCGAGCCCCGCCTCTTCTCGTTCAACGCCCCCCAGGGCGCCTGCCCGGCCTGTGACGGCCTGGGCGAGAAGCTGGTGTTCGACGAGGACCTCGTCGTCCCCAACCACGACCTGACGATCAAGAAGGGCGCGATCGTGCCCTGGGCCAAGTCGAACCCGCCCTCGCCCTATTACATGCAGGTGCTCGGGTCGCTCGCCCGCGAGTTCGGCTTCAGCCTCGACACGCCCTGGCGCGACCTGCCGGGCGAGGTCCAGCTGATCATCCTCCACGGCACCGGCGGCAAGCCCGTCACCCTCACCTTCGTCGACGGCAAGAAGTCGTACGACGTGAAGAAGCCGTTCGAGGGCGTGATCGGCAACCTCAACCGCCGCATGCTGCAGACCGAGTCCGCCTGGATGCGCGAGGAGCTCAGCAAGTACCAGGCCGCCCACCCCTGCGAAGTCTGCGACGGCGCCCGCCTCAAGCCCGAGGCGCTGGCGGTCAAGATCGCCGGCGAGGACATCAGCCACGCCACCCGCCTCTCGGTGGTCGACGCGCTCGGCTGGTTCGAGAAGCTGCCCGGCACGCTCACCCCGCAGCAGAAGGAGATCGCCCGCGCGATCCTCAAGGAGATCGACGAGCGGCTCGGCTTCCTCAACAATGTCGGCCTCGACTATCTCAACCTCAACCGCACCTCGGGCACCCTGTCCGGTGGCGAGAGCCAGCGCATCCGCCTCGCCAGCCAGATCGGCTCCGGCCTGTCGGGCGTGCTCTACGTCCTCGACGAGCCCTCGATCGGCCTCCACCAGCGCGACAACGACATGCTGCTCGCCACCCTCCGGCGCCTGCGCGACCTCGGCAACACCGTGATCGTCGTCGAGCATGACGAGGACGCGATCCGCACCGCCGACTATATCCTCGACATGGGTCCCGGCGCCGGCGTCCATGGCGGCGAAGTCGTCGCGCGCGGCACGCTCGACGAGATCCTCACCGCCAAGGGCTCGGTCACCGCCGACTATCTCAACGGCACCCGCGAGGTTCCCGTCCCGGCCAAGCGCCGCAAGGGCACCGGCAAGAAGCTCACGGTCGAGAACGCCACCGCCAACAACCTGCGCGGTGTCACCGCGAGCATCCCGCTCGGCACCTTCACCTGCATCACCGGCGTCTCGGGCTCGGGCAAGTCGAGCTTCACGATCGACACGCTCTATGCCGCCGCCGCGCGCCAATTGAACGGCGCCCGCCTGCTCGCCGGCAAGCACGACCGGATCACCGGCCTCCAGCATCTCGACAAAGTGATCGACATCGACCAGTCGCCGATCGGCCGCACCCCGCGCTCGAACCCGGCGACCTACACCGGCGCCTTCACCAGCATCCGCGACTGGTTCGCCGGCCTGCCCGAGGCGCAGGCGCGCGGCTACAAGCCGGGCCGCTTCAGCTTCAACGTCAAGGGCGGCCGCTGCGAGGCGTGCCAAGGCGACGGCGTGCTCAAGATCGAGATGCACTTCCTGCCCGACGTCTATGTCACCTGCGACGTCTGCCACGGCCAGCGCTACAACCGCGAAACCCTCGAAGTGAAGTTCAAGGGCAAGAGCATCGCCGACGTACTCGACATGACCGTCGAGGACGCAGTCGAGTTCTTCAAGGCGGTCCCGCCGATCCGCGACAAGATGGCGATGCTGGCCGAGGTCGGCCTGGGCTACGTCAAGGTCGGCCAGCAGGCGACGACGCTCTCGGGCGGCGAGGCGCAGCGGGTGAAACTGGCAAAGGAACTGGCACGGCGGGCCACCGGCAACACGCTGTATATTTTGGACGAGCCCACCACCGGCCTCCATTTCGAGGACGTCCGCAAGCTCCTCGAAGTGCTCCACGCGCTGGTCGAGCAGGGCAACACCGTAGTGGTGATCGAGCACAATCTCGACGTCATCAAGACCGCCGACTGGATTTTGGATCTGGGTCCCGAGGGCGGCGTCAAGGGCGGCGAAATCGTCGCCCAGGGCACGCCGGAAGAGGTGGTGAAGGAACCGCGGAGCTTCACGGGGAAGTATCTCGCGCCGTTGCTGGGGAAGGTTCGGGAGACTGAGGCGGCGGAGTAAACACGCCTCTCTCTTCTCGGGTTTTCAGGAGCAATGACTCAAAGGCTTGCGTGTACGCTCGGTGGGGCTAATCTCGTTTTATGAAAAAGGAATGGACCAACTTCGAGAACCAAGTTCGCGATATCGCTAGCGTGGTATTTGGCCGCCCTTGCAGCAAACAGCACATCGCCGGAGTCGACCTTGATGGATTTATAGACCTTCAAGACGGAAGCGTTGTTTGTATTGAGATCACCGTCCGAAATGATTTGAAGAAGGTTAGAGAGGACATCTCCAAGCTGAATTCGGTGAAAAACCATTTTCTCAGCAAAGGTGTTCTAGCAAGAAGCTACATTGTTCTCGATGATGATCCTACAGCTTCGATGATCGAAACTGCTGAGGGTCAACGTATTATCGCGTGTTCAATCAGTTCGTTCGCCGCATTATTTTTCGAGTATGAACGATACCGTGTCGCCAGAACGGCAAAAACCTTCGGAAGCTCGGTTGTACCAGCGACCGGCCTGAAGGATGAAACACCATATGTTCATGTGAAATATTATAGCGAGAACGACAAAAGACTCCTTTCTATAGATGAAATATCACGTTTACTAATGTCAGGGAAAAGCGTTGTATTATTGGGAGAATACGGGAGCGGAAAGAGCCGGTGCATCCAAGAGCTATTTCTATCTCTCTCAGGCAGGTGGCAAGAGAATTTTACATTTCCATTTGCGGTAAATCTCAGAGATTGCTGGGGACTTACCAGAAAAGAAGAAATAATTCGTAGACACATTCTAGATCTTGGTCTGGATGATTTAGAAGGAAAAGCGGTTGGTGTATTTAATCGCGGCGGAGCCATATATCTTTTAGACGGATTCGACGAAATCGGAATCCAGTCATGGAGCACCGACGACAGCAAACAGAAAATGCTGCGCGCCACCGCCCTTGCAGCAGTCAATGATCTAGTCAGCCACTCTCCAAAAGGATGCTTGGTTGCGGGAAGAGAACACTATTTTAGCTCGAATGATGAAATGTTTTCCTCTCTCGGCCTAGATAAAAATTCTGCAATAATTGTACGCGCCCAAGAGGAGTTTTCAGAAGAGGAAATTCAGTCCTACTTTGATGTGGCCGGCATCGATGTAGATCTTCCGAGCTGGCTGCCCCGACGACCGCTAATATGCCAAACGATTGCCTCACTCAGTGAGGAAGATCGCCTTAGTATGTTTGGGTTTGGGAGCGATGAGGTTGCCTTTTGGAATCATTTAATTGACACTATCTGCGCTCGCGACGCCTCGATACATCCCGCATTCGACAAGGAAACGATTAAGAGCGTTTTCATTTTGCTGGCACGATTCACCAGAACCAAACCAGCTAATGTTGGCCCCATTAGCTTGGCCGACCTTGATAAAGCGTTTGAGGTTACTGTTGGCACCCCGCCCGTCCAAGAAGCATCGGTAATGCTTCAGCGCCTTCCTTCACTTGGGAGAGAAAAGCAAGAATCTCAGGAGCGCAAATTTGTGGATAATTACATTTTAGATGGGCTAAGGGCGCTCGATATAGTGCGAATGGAATCATACTCTGAGCCACAAAAGAAGGACGTATTCGATTCGCAATGGTCAAATCCGATAGAGTTTTTGGGACAGAAGATTGTATCGGACTATATATCCAGCAATTTTAATCGCATGCGCTCGCTATTGAATCGGTCGGCAAAATCAGAAAACACTACACTTGCTGCAGACATTTCATCTTCATTCATGCTTACTGGCAGCGATAGAATAGACTTTGAGGGTTTGAATATATCCAATGCCACCTTTAGTCTTTTTGATATGTCCAAGACCATACCTGACAACATTGTTATATCTTCGAGCATATTTAGTAATATTGTCGTCCCTTCCTCTCCTCCGAAAGGTACAAAATTTCTAGGATGTCTTGCCGGTCGCGTATCCGGTGTAGCATCGAAAGCCGCTCTTCCAACTTGGCTGGCGCTAGATTCAGTTGACTATTTTGATAGCACTCAAACTGTTTCGAAGATTAGAGATGCAGGCCTAAGCCCCGCCCACGAAATACTGGCCACAATTGTCAAAAAGACCTTTTTCCAGAAAGGATCAGGAAGAAAAGAGGAAGCCTTACTTAGAGGGTTTGGCCAATCCGCTTCCAAGAAATTGAGCGATAGAGTACTTAAGCTACTTCTTCGAGAGGGAATCATTACTGCAGCTCCCGGAAAGGAGGGTACGATATACGTGCCTAATCGGTCCGAGGCCGGGAGAATGAAGGCGATGATGGAAGAACTGAAATCCTCTGCGGACGCTATTTGGAGGGAAGTCGGCGAGCTTAATTAGGCTCGGTGCTTCATTCTCCTCATTTTGCCCAACACGCCGGGAGCTGCTTCGCAGCGTATCGTCGGCTTGCTTGGGAGAAAGCAGACGGCCTCCCCTCAGAAGTTTGAAGAGCGACAACCATCGGTCAGGCCTGACTTTCTCCATTCCGGACACATCCCGCCGCCCGCGCCTTCCCCCGCCACCCCCGCTTCGTTATATTCCCCCCCATGGCAAAGCTCTCGCCCATCGTCTCGGAGTTCGCCTCCACGGAGGAGGAAGAAGCGCATGATGCCTGGGTTCGCGCCAAGGTGGAGAAGGCGCTTGCCTCGACCAAGCCGCGTATCCCGCATGACGAGGTGATGGCGAAGGCGCAGGCGATCCTCGACAAGTACAAGTGAGTCTGCCGGTCGTCTGGGACGACGAGGCCCAAGCGGCACTGCTCGAAATCCTCGACTATATCGGTGCCAGCAACAAGCCGGCCGCGATCCGCCTGCATGCCGCGATCATGCACGCGGCCGAGCGCCTTCCCGATTATCCCGAGCTCCATCGCCCCGGCCGTATCGCCGGAACGCGCGAGGCGGTCGTGCATCCCAATTACCTTCTGATCTACCGCGTCACTCCGCACGCCATCGAAATCCTCACGCTGATCCACGCGCGCCAGCCCTATCCCTAGCGCTCCCCTTCAGCTCCCCGGCGAAGGCCGGGGCCCAGTTGCAGCCTCGTTCGTTAGGTTCCCGCGCCATCGAGAGCTCGCCGAGGCTGGGCCCCGGCCTTCGCCGGGGATCGGCTCTGGCAAATCCGCTTCCGAGCCCCGCGCCCAATCCCCTCTGCGCGAACCAAAAAAGAACAAAACAAGAAAACCCTGTCCTACAGCCCCCAATCCAGCATACCTAACCGGTCCTCAAACCGACTCGAGAGGACCACCCCATGACCAGGCACCAGAACTTCCTCCCCCCGTACGGCGATGACGACGTCGTCGAGCTGGCGGTCGAAGAGTACACCAAGTCCCCCTCCCAGCGGATCGCCGGCTGGTCCGGCGCGAACCAGGCGCGGTTCCTCCGTGCGATCGCCGACGGGGCGACGGTCGGCCAGGCGTGCCGGCTGGTCGGGCTTACCCAGCAATCCGCCTATGCCTTTCGCCACTCCGCCCGCGGCGCGCAGTTCGGCATCGGCTGGCAGGCGGCGGCGCTCCATGCCCGCAACCACCTCGCCGACACGCTGATGGAGCGCGCGCTCCACGGCACGGTCGAGACGATCACCCGGCCCGACGGCAGCGAGGTCGAGCGCCACCGCTTCGACAACCGGCTCGGCATGGCGATGCTCGCCCGGCTCGATCGCATGGCCGACAAGGCGGCGAAGGAGACGACCCATGCCGCCGCGCGGCTGGTCGCGCAGGAGTTCGAGCCGTTCCTCGAACTGATCGAGCGCGATGCCGGGCCGGCCCGCGCCGGGCTGTTCCTCGCCCGCCGGGTCGAGCCGGCCGGCGAGGACGATCTCGCTCCCATCCGCGCGCTCGCCCGCGCCGATAGCTGGCTGCGCACCCATACCGATCTCGCCGAGCCGCTCGCGCTCGACGATCTCGATCCCGATGCCCGCCAGGCCTGGAGCGGCGAACAATGGCGCCGCGCCGAGGCCGCCGGGTTGGTCTCGCTCGCCCCCGCACCCGCGATGGCGATTCAAGAGATTCAAGATTTTGCCCAGGGCGTGGAGGACGAGGACGAGCCGGTCTGGTGGGACGACAATCTCCGCGTCTGGCACACCCATTTCCCGCCGCCCCGCGACTTCTACGGCGACGAGGCAAGCGAATATGGCCAGCCCGATTACGAGCGCGAGCTGAGCCCGGAAGAGGAGGAAGCGGTCGATGCGTCGATGCGCGCCCGGCTCGAGGCGCGGCGCCGCGTCGAGACCGAGGCGCGCGACCGTTGGTTCGCCGCGCTCGCCATCCCGCCGGCCGATGCCGCCGCGCCCCTCCCTGCGCTCCCCCAGCAATCCGCGCCATGACCCACCTCCGGGGCCACGGCGCGGACCGGCATGCGTCAGGCGGTGGCGGGCTTGGGCGCAGCCTGGGCCAGGGCCAGCGGCGTGTCGGCGGTGCCGCTCGGCGCGCTGAACTGGATCGTGTCGTCGGTCAGCGTGATCGTCACCGTGCCACCCGCATCCTCGTCGCGCAGCAGGAACTCCTTGTATCCCTCGACCGAGGTGTCGTTGGTCGCCGCGGTCAGCACGTCGACCAGCCCGCCGGCGATGTCGCCCGCGCCCAGCGTCTCGGGCCCGGCGACCTCGAGCGCGGTGGCGATGATGTCGCCGAAATGGGCGATGCCCCAGTCGGTCTTGTCCCACAGCCAGCGGGCATTGGAGGGATCGGTGTTCCAGACATTGCCCTGGCTATCGACCGCGAGGAGGAACCACCAGTCCTCGCCGGTGGTGCCGAAGCCGGTATTATATTCCACGGCCAGTGCCGGGCTGGTGGTCTGGCCGGGGGCCAGGTTCTCCCAGCTCGCCTGGCTCGAATATACGTCGCTATATTTGTGCGACAGGCCGATCGAGACGAAGGTCCTGCTGCTGTTGTTGGTGATCACGGCGGATGCGGTGTTCGCGGTCGTCATGAGTCTCTCCCAGAGTCGCCCCGCTCGGCCATTCCCCTATCGATTCCGTGGCTTGCGGGCAGCAAGGGATGCATCCGATCCCGTGGCGAAAGCGGTTCTGGCGGCGCAACAAGCCGCTTGGTGCGGGGGCTTGGCGACCATCTCCGGATCGGAGGAATCTGGCCCCGGCTTGAAAAATCCGGCGATGTTCGCTATATGGTCTTCAGGCGCCCACCGCTTTTGTGCGGCGAACCGTTTCCGCGATACGGAACCGCAGCGCCTTTTCACCGCTTATCCGCCTGTGCGAGCGCCATGCGCCGTCCCGGCCGTGCACCCGCTTCAGCGCGATGAGCCAAGAACCATAAACAAGGAAACACATGAACTTTTTCGACAAGATCCACGAAACCCAGATTACCCGTACCAGCAAGAACCCGTTCCAGGCATTCGTGCCGCCGCATCGTCGGCTCTTCCCGCTCGCCAGCCCGCGCAATTGCGCCGTGGCCCGCGCCGCGGCGATCGAGGTTCTCGGCTAAAACAGGCGTGGTCGCGGGGGCGTTCCGGCCCCCGCCCTTGCTTTTCGGGCGGTTTACGCCCACATGACACATCGCTTCAGTCGCACATTGACGGCCTCCGGCGCCCTGCGGCTCCCTTGACCCTCCTTCTGCCCCTTGCAGCGCGAAGCGCGCCACCTTCTGGCGCGCCGCACAGGAGTATCTACCATGAGCCACACCGGCACCGTAAAATTCTTCGATGCCGTCAAGGGCTTCGGTTTCATCAAGCCGGACGGCGGCACCCAGGACCATTTCGTCCATATCAGCGCGGTCGAGCGCTCGGGCATGTCGACGCTCAACCCGGACCAGCGCGTGACCTACGATCTGGAAGAGGACAAGCGCGGCCGCCCGTCGGCGGCGAACCTCTCCGCCGCGGAATAGGCCGGGCCGGCGGCCTCCGCTTGCCGGAGTGCCGCCTTTCCTCCCCTCCCGGCAGGAGCAGCGCCACATGGCACAGCCCGATTATCTCGCCCAGGCCGCCCGTTGCAGGGCGGAAGCGGACCTCGCCACGCTCGAGAATGTCCGCGAGCGATGCCTGCGCGCCGAAGCCGCATGGCTCGACATGGCGGCACGGCAGGAACAGGTCGCCACTGCCCGCGCCCGGCGCGAAGGCACCGCGGCCAACTGACCTCCAGACCCTCTCGACCCCCTTCCGCGATGCGCGTGGAAGGGGGTCTTGTGCTGCCCGCCGCATCGGTCGGTCCGGTATCCTGGTGCGACCAGCCGTGCACGGCAATGGTTTCGCCTGCACATCCTTGCAGCCTATGGTCCGCCCCGGGGGTGGGGGCATGTTCCAATGAAAAAGGGGATGTCCATGAAGCATATCGTCATGCTGTTGCCGCTGGTGCTGGCGGCCTGCAATTCCGGGCCGAATGTCACGGCGAAGAATGCCTCGGTCGAGGAAGTCTCCAACAAGGTCGCCGCCGCGGCGGCATCGGGCAGTTTCATCTCTCCCGGCGCCTGGGAGAGCAAGATCGTCGCCGACATGGACATGCCGAACATGGACAAGGTGCCGCCAGAGATGGCGAAGGCGATGAAGGAGAAGATGCAGCAGGGCCAGACGGTCACCAGCTGCGTGACTCCGGAAGACGTCAAGTCGCCCAAGGCCGGCATGTTCGGCGGCGACCAGAGCTGCCGCTACGATCACTTCACCCTGGCCGGCGGCACCATCGACGCCAAGATGACCTGCACCCGCGAGGGCAAGAAGCAGGTGATGACGGTGAAGGGCAACTACTCGGCCACTACCTATCACACCGAAGTGAAGACCGAGGGCGACGGCGCCAAATTCTCGGCGACTGTCGATGCCAGGCGCACCGGCGAGTGCACGGGCAAGGAACAGGGCTGACAAAGCCAATGGGTCGCCGGGCGGCGGGGCCGGGAACGCTCGCCCCGCCCGCCCGTTTCCCGTCGAAATCCCTTGAGTCAGAAAGGAATTTCGATGGCGACCCCGCGCAAGCCTTCCACCGGCACCCCTGCCAAACGCCGCACCACCGCCGCCAAGCCGGTGGCCCGCAAGCCCAGGGCCAAGACTCCGGCGGCGAGCAGGGCCCCGGCGAACCGCACGGCGCATTCGGCGGGCGTCGCCTCGCTCGGCGCGCTCGCCGTGGCGGTGCTGGGTGCGGCGGCGTTCGGGACATGGCGGCTGTTGCGCCGCCCCTCGGAGGGCACCGAGCCGACCGACCTGATGGGCGATACCCATCCCGACGGGTCGGAGCGCGCCCTCGACGCCTTCCGCCCCGATCCCACCGCCCCGGTCCCGGCCGCAGAGCGCGAGCAGTTCCGCCCCGCCCTTGCCACCGCCGGCCCGGGTGCGGAGTCTTTGTAATGGCTGCGAAACCTTTCGGCCTCCCCGTGCATTCCCCAATGCGAGCGGGTCCATGGAGGAGGAGAGAGATGCGTATCCTGATTCTGGGCCTCGCCGCCGCGGCGACACTGGCCGGCTGTACCGATTATGGCGGCCGCCCCGGCAGCGGCTATGGCTATTCCAGCTATGACTATAACCGCCCGGATCCGTCCTATGGCGGCTATTATGCCGATCGCTACTATCGCGACGACCGCAGCTACCGCGAGTATCGGCTGAGCCGCAACGACCGGGTCTATCGGGGCCAGGACGGCCGCTATTATTGCCGCCGCTCGGACGGCACCACCGGCCTGGTGGTCGGCGCAGCGGCGGGTGGCGTGCTCGGCGCGATCATTGCCCCGGGTGGCTCCGAAGTGCTCGGCGCGCTGATCGGCGCGGCGGCCGGCGGTGCGGTCGGCACCTCCGTCGACAAGGGCGAGATGCGCTGCCGCTAACCCGAACGGGGACCTTCAAGCCGGGGCCCTGATGCCCTAGATCAGGGGCCCGGCCATGAGGGAGAACCGAGACATGACGACCCGTACCGCCACTGCCCGCTACGAAGGCTTCGGCAAGGAAGGCAAGGGCCACATCACCACCCAGTCGGGCGTGATGACGGACCAGTTCTACGGCTTCAACACCCGGTTCGGCGACGAGCCCGGCACCAATCCGGAGGAGCTGATCGCCGCGGCGCATGCCGGCTGCTTCACCATGGCGCTCAGCTTCGCCCTGGCCCGCGCCGGCTTCAGCGAGGGCAGTATCGAGACCAGCGCCGCCGTGAAGCTCGAGCAGGACGGCGACGGCTTCACTATCACCCGCTCGGACCTGACCCTCAAGGCCAGCGTCCCCGGCCTGGCCCAGGAGCAGTTCGAGGCGCTGGCCGCCGGCGCCCATGCCAATTGCCCGGTCTCCAAGCTGCTCAAGGCAGAGAGCAAGCTCGACGCCACCCTGCTCTGAGGCACCCCGCCCCATGGCGCTTGCAATGTAGGATTTCGCCTGCTTTGCCGGTGCCATGGGGCAGGCGGCAGTCTTTCGGACAAGCTTCTCCCCGGCGAAGGCCGGGGCCCAGACTTGCGAATTCTTGCGCAGATCGGTGGCGCGCACGGCGTGCGGAACGGCCTCCGAAGCCACCAGCCTTCGCCGCGAAAGAGAGCGAGAAGGCCGCCCCCCGAGCGCCCGGCCAACCGCCACGCCGCAGAACGCAAAAGGGGCCCGGCATTGCTGCCAGGCCCCGTGTCGCCGGACTGCTGCCGTGGACCCGGACGGATCTTCGGCATGGTTTCGGCGGCTCCTCCACTCGCGCCGGCAAGGGCATGCGAGCTTCGGGTCGGTCGTCGAGGCTGGCCGTTCTCCACTCACCCCGAAGGGGAGTTGCGGTTACCAGCCCCGGCGGCCCGCTTCGTCTCTCCGGCCGGGGGCCGGAAGTCGGAAGCCTTGCTGGATGCTTTTTCTCCGCTCGATCCTTCCAGGTCCCTCCGCATCGCTTGCGCGCTGCTTCCGGCTGGCCGATCTCGCAGTGGTCCGTTTCCCCGCCCCCGAAGCCGGGCACTTGCGCACCCGTTTCCGCGAACCGGGACATCGTCCCTTTCCGTTCCGTCCTTCTCGCTTCGAGCCGCACTTGCGTGCCGCTTTCTGCTTCCAGTCGAGCCGGGCTCCGCCGTCCTCGAAACCTCGGCAGCGCCTGGGCGGCACTTCGGTCTCGCAACCTGCAGGAACTTCGCATCCCCGAACCGTTCCCAATGCGGTTTCCCGAAGGCACCTGCACCGTTTCCGGCTCGTGTAAGTTTCTGATCTTGCTTTGGTTTCCCTCCGCCGGACCGTTCTGCTTACAGGTATGATGGTGTCATCGAACCCGAGTCGCGCAAAGCAGGATTCGCATCTTCAAACCTGTGAAGACTGTGGATAACGTGGAGAACTAGGTAATAATCTTGCGGGGAGCCCAATGTGGAGGCGCCAATTCGAACCCGGCGAAATCGAAGCCCGGGACGACGATGCAGCTCACCAGCGCCCAGCCATGGGGCGCCTCGGTCGCCTGCCAGCGATTCGCCGGGACGAGGCACTGGGGCGCATAGCCGGCGATCACGTCGCCGCCAAGCCGGGTCGTCACCGGATCCTGGTCCGCCGCATCGGCGATGTGCAGATCGAGCGGGCTGCCGGCATGCCAGAGCCACCATTCGTCGGCATCCACCCGGTGCCAGTGCGAGCGCTGGCCCTGCTCGAGGAGGAAATGGATCGCCGTGCCCTTCGACCGCCCGTCCCCGCCCGGCGCCGCACGCCAGGTCTCTCGGTACCAGCCGCCCTCGGGATGCGGTGCCAGGTCCAGCCGCTCGATGATCGCCCTTGCTTCGTCCATAGCTGCCTCCGGGATGAACGGCTTGTTGTTTTCGGTTAATGAAACCAGACCGGATACGAAACGTTCATGGTCCGGTTTGCCCGAAACTGCACCATCAGGAGTGAGACATGCGTAAATTGATTCTGGCGCTCGGCGCCCTCGCCGTGGCGTTGCCTTCGGCCAGTGTCGTGCCGGTCGCGGCCAATGCAGCCCCCATCGCCAAGGCGGGTGCCGACGGCGCCTATTCGCAGGACCGCCGCTATCGCAAGCGCTATGCCTATCGCGAGTGGAAGGGCCGTGACGGCCGTCGCTATTGCCGCAAGCCCGACGGCACCACCGGCCTAGTGGTCGGCGGCGTGGCGGGCGCGCTGGTCGGCCGCACCATCGACACCCGCGGCGACCGCACCGTCGGTACGCTGCTCGGCGCCGCCGCCGGCGCGGTGGCAGGCCGCGAGATCGAGCGGAGCGGCGATCGCAAGTGCCGCTAAGCGCGGCATGAAGGCAGCCCGCCCGGCACCGCGCCGGGTGGGCCGCTTTTCCCGGGAATGCGGACATTAACCCTTGCGCGCTATAGCGCTGGGCCATGCTCCGCGTGCTCGTCCTCTCGACGCTCTTCCCCGATGCGTCGCGGCCCAATTTCGGCATCTTCGTCGAGCGCCAGACGCTCTCGCTGGCCGCACGGGACGATGTCGAGTTGCGCGTCGTCGCCCCACTCGGCCTGCCCCCCTTCCCGCTCTCCCGCCTGTCCCGCTACGCCCCGCTCGCCGCTTTGCCCCGGCGCGAGCAGTGGAAGGGCCAGACGGTCGACCGCCCCCGCTTCCTCAACCTGCCCGGCACCGGCGGCCGCTTCCATGCCCGCGCCCTGGCCGCGGCGTTGACCCCATTGCTCGAGGAGATCCGCAGGGATTTCCCCTTCGACGTGATCTCCGCCGAATTCTTCTTCCCCGACGGTCCTGCCGCAGTCGTGCTCGGCAAGCGTTTCGGCATCCCCGTCTCGATAAAGGCGCGAGGGTCGGACATCCATGACTGGGGCCGGCGCAGGCATGTCGGCCCGCAGGTGATTGCCGCCGGCCAGGCTGCCCAGGGCATGCTGGCGGTGAGCGAGGCGATGCGCGACGACATGATCGCCATGGGCATCCCCGGCGACAGGATCGAGGCGATCGCCACCGGCGTCGACCTCGCCCGCTTCACGCCGCGCGACCGTGTCGCCGCCAAGGCCGAGCTCGGTGTGGCCAGCCCGCTGGTCCTCTCGGTCGGCGCGCTGATCCCGCTCAAGGGGCATGACATCGTCGTCGACGCGGTCGCTACCCTGCCCGGCGTCTCGCTGTGGATCGCCGGCGAAGGCCCCGACCGCAAGCGGCTCGAGGCGCAGATCGAGCGGCTGGGCCTTGGCGACCGGGTCCGGATGCTCGGCTCCGTCCCGCCCGAGCGGGTCGCCGCAGCGCTGGCGGCGGCCGACGCGATGGCACTCGCCTCGGAGCGGGAGGGCCTCGCCAATGCCTGGCTCGAGGCGCTGGCGAGCGGCACCCCCATCGTCATCCCCGATGTCGGCGGCGCCCGGCAGGTGGTGACCAATCCAGCGGCCGGCCGTATCGTCCCGCGCACCGCACCTGCCTTTGCCGACGCGCTGGCCGAACTGATCGCCACGCCGCCTGCCTCCGCCGACACCCGCGCCGTCGCCGAGCCCTTCACCTGGGGTGCCAACAGCGCCCGGCTCCACGCCTTTCTCAGCCGCCTCGCGAGCCGTGGCGGAACCGCTTAGCCCCACTCGCCGTTCGTTCCCGGGGCGGGACGGAGAGAAAGTCGATGAATCCCTTTCGCAACCTGACGCTGCCGCCCGCCGAGGGGCCGCCGATTGTCTACTACATCCTGCCGCAGGAGGAGGCGCCGATCGGCCCCGGCGACCTGGAGATCGAGTTCGAATTCGATCCCGATCTCGACGCGGACGACGAATGATCCATTTCCGCGTTGACTAGCCCGCGCCGCTCCATGACATTCATGACAGTCAGGTTACTTGCGGTGGAGACCGAGTGATGGCGGGCAAGAAGGACAAGAAGGCCGGCGAGCCGAAGACCGAGAAGAAGGGTTTCCTTCCCAAGAGCATCGGCGGACTGAAGCTGCCCAAGGAACTGCGCAAGCAGCTCGACGCGCTGGCCAAGCATCCGGTGGTCAACGACCTGCTCGCCGCAGGGCTGGTCGCGCTCGCCGCCAAGCTCAAGCCCGAAGCCAGGAAAGCCGAGCCGGCGGAAGCCGCTCCGGCCCCGACTCCCCAGCCGGCCGTCGCCGAGGCGAAGCCGGTGGTGAAGCGTGCCCGCAAGGCCCCCGCGGCCGCCAAGCCCGCCGCCAGCGCCCCTGCCAAGGCGGAAGCCAAGCCCGCAGCAAAGGCCCCGGCGAAGACAGCAACCAAACCGGCCGCTGCGAAGCCTGCCAAGGCACCCGCCGCCAAGGCCGAGGCCAAGCCCACGCCGCCCCGGGCGGCTGCCAAGCCCAAGGCAGACGCGAAGCCGCCGAAGGCCGCCGCCGCCAAGGCCCCCGCAGCGACCAAGGCCGAAGCAGCCGTGGCGACGGTCGAGGCGGCCAAGCCCGCCCCCAAGCCGCGCAAGCCGGCGACGGCCAAGGCGGCCGCCGCCAAGCCCCGCGCCACCACCCGCCGCACCAAGGCAACGCCGCCCAAGACTACGCGCTGATCCTCTGCTAGGCACAAGGCCGAACAGGGGGCAGATCGATGCAGGATGGGGACACGCCGCACGCCGTCGCGCCGGCGCACGGGCTGGAGCGCATGGCGTTCTTTTCGGACGCCGTGTTCGCGATCGCGATTACGCTGCTGGTGATCGAGATCCATGTCCCGCATGTCGCGGCGCCCTATACCGACCAGGCGTTCCTGCAGGGGCTGGCCAAGCTTCTCCCGAACTTCATCGGCTTCTTCGTGTCGTTCTTCGCGATCGGCCTGTTCTGGATCGGCCATCACCGCGCCTTTGCCTGTGCGCGCCACTGGAGCCCCAAGCTGTTCGGGCCGAACCTGCTGCTGCTCAGCGCGATCGCCGCGATGCCCTTCTTCACGGCCTTCGCGTCGGAATATTATGGCCACCGCGTGCCGGCCGCCTTCTATTGCGGCTGGATGGTGCTGATCTCGATCTTCAACATCCTGGTCCAGCGCATCCTCACCGCGCCGCCGGTGGTGGACGAACATATTCCCGCCGAGCAGCCCCGGCTGATCCGCCTGCGCGGGCTGGCGGCGCTGCTGGGCTCGCTGACCGCGTTCGTGACGAGCCTGTTCGTGCCGCCGCTCGGCCAGGTCATGCTGATCACCATCCCGCTGTGGCGCCTGCTGCTGGTGCGGATCATCCCGGCGCGCTGATCTCCAACAGCGCGCGCCGCACCGACTCGCCAAAGTCCATAAAGTACACGCCCAAAGCGGGTTTTCGCGGTGCGTAAATTGACACGGTTGCCGCGAGCGCGCCGCATCTCGCAGCTTTGTTGCGCGGGCGGAATCCTATCTTTCCTACTGCCTCAAAGAGCGGCCGGGCCAAGGGGCCGGCTGGCGGAGTGCAACAGACGGAATCCTACATTGCAACCCTAGGCGACGCGCGCGGCGAGCATATCCGTCATCCCGGCGAAAGGCGGGATCTCGTGCGGCTCTTGTCCCTCGTCCCGCGCCTTCGCCTGAGATCCCGGCTTTCGCCGGGATGACGGTGTGGTGGGATTCGTCGGCCGCGTGGCGAGGCCTCAGCGCGTCTTCGCCCAGGCGCGGTATTGCCGGGCGCTCAGGTCCACAAGGTCGCCCTGCACGACGTTCATGTCGATCAGGTGCAGGCCCCAGTCCTTGAGGATCGCGGTACCCACCTTGATGTCGCCGGGGATCGTGTCGGTGCGCGGATCGGCGGGGTCGGCGTTCACCGTCACCGCAAGATAGTTGAACCCGTCCTTGCTGACGCATTCGGTGGAGATCAGCCCGGGCAGGCTGACAAAGGGCGTCGTCACCGCCCCGCCGTCCTTGCTCCACGCCTCGGCCGGTCCCTGGACCAGCATGTTGCCGCCGGCATTGAGATAGGCATGCGCCGCCGCCTTGCCGCCGCCCAGCGCCGCGGGGTTGGTGCAGCCCGCCTCGACGCCCGGCCGGTCGCCCTTGGCGAAGCGGCTGGTCGGCGGCGGCGGGGAATCGGCGCGGAAGCTGGCATAGGTGACGATGCAGCCGGCCTGGTCGGCGCTGCGGCACAAGGGGATCGTCCGGTACAGCCCACCGACATCCTTGCCGACCGGCACCGGCACCGAGCTGCCGATCAGCATCGCCGAGACCAGCTGCTTCTGCGCCGGCGTGCCCTCGATCGCGCGGCCGAGCAGCTGGGTGAGGACCAGCGAACCCTGGCTGTGCCCTATCAGCACGACGCCGCGTCCCTTGTTGTCATGGGCCAGATAATCGTCCCACGCCGCCTTCACGTCGGCATAGGCCATCTCGCGGTCGATCGCCGGGGTGCCGCCGCCCATGATGCTGCGCAGCGCAGTGAGCGTCACCTGGCGATAGACCGGGGCGAACACCCGGCAGTTCTTCGCGAAACGCGCGACCTGGAACTGGGCGACACGCTGCTCCTCGGGCCCGGGCACCAGGTCGCTGTTCGGAGTCGTGTCGAGCGAGATGGTCGGATAGACGTAGAAGCAATCGAACCTGGGATCGGTCGCGGCCTTGAACGGCTCGACGCTGCGCTTGCCGTCGGCCGCGATCACCGTGGTCGAGAGATCGGCGGCGCAGGCATCCTGGCGGCCCGGACGGCAGAGCCAGTTGGCGGTGTTGCGATAGTCGGGCGTATCCGACGCAGCGGCCATGGCCAGCGCAAGCGCGAGAATCATCTGGTCCCTCCCTCTCTCTTTGGAGGGAACCTAACCCTAAAATCCTCCCTCGCGAAGCGGGGGAGGGGGACCGCTTGCCGAAGGCAAGTGGTGGAGGGGGGCCTGGCCCCAGGCGACATTGCCCGCGGAGATGCCCCCTCCACCATTTGCTACGCAAATGGTCCCCCTCCCCCGGCTTCGCCGAGGGAGGATCTAAATCGTCAATCCAGCGGGTAAAGCGCGCCGGCGATCCAGCGCAGTTCGGCGCGCAGTACGCCCCAGGCGCGGGCGGCGGCGCGGCTGTCCATCGCCTCGATCCCGATCCCCTTCGCCCCCAGCGCCGCGGTGAGCGCACGCGGCGGGCGGACCAGCGTCTTGCCGGTGCCGAGCAGCAGGAATTCGGGCTGGGGATCGAGCCCCAGCACCGGCACGAGATCGGCTTCGGTCAGCTCCTCGATCGGCGGCGGCGTCCAGCCATCGGCGCGCTCGGGGGTGATCAGCAGCCCCTCATACACGCCTTCGTCGACGCGGAACCCGCGCCCGGAGAAGCCGGCGATGACCGGCCCCTCCGCGCTGGCGCGCTTCACTTCCATCGGCTCAGGGGCCTACGCGCTCGGCGCCACTCGCCAGCGAAGGCTTTTCCTCGCGCGGGCCGGGCTTCAGGCCCAGCGTGATCAGCAGCGACGACGAGACGTAGATCGACGAATAGGTGCCGACGACGATGCCGAGCATCATCGCCGCGGTGAAGCCGCGCAGCACCGGGCCGCCGAAGATCAGCAGCGAGGCGAGCGCGAGCATGATCGTCAGCGAGGTCATCACGGTACGCGGAAGCGTCTCGTTGACCGAGAGGTCGATGAGCTCGCTCATCCCCATCTTGCGGTACTTGCGCATGTTCTCGCGGATACGATCGTCGATCACCATCTTGTCGTTGATCGAATAGCCGATGATCGTCAGCACCGCGGCGACGATGTTCAGATCGAACACCATGCGGGTGAGCGCGAAGAAGCCGAGCGCCATCAGCACGTCGTGGATGATCGCCACCGCGGTCGACACGCCGAACTGCCATTCGTAGCGGAACCACGAGAAGATCGCGATGCCGACGATCGCCAGGATCACCGCCAGCACGCCCTTGTTGACCAGCTCGCCCGAGACCTTGCCCGAGACGGTGGAATAGGTGTTGAACTTCGCGCCGGGGAACTTGGCCGCCAGTGCCGCCTTCACTGTCTCCACCATCTTGTCGACGGCGTCGGGCGCAGTCGAATGGGGCACGGGCAGACGGATGGTCACCGTGTTGGCGCCGCCGAGCTGCTGGAGCGCAGCCTCGCCGAAGCCGAGCCCGTTCACCGTCTCGCGCACCTGGTCGAGATGCGGCGGGCTCTGGAACTGCTCCTCGATGGAGACGCCGCCGACAAAGTCGACGCCCATGTTGAGCCCGCGCACGCCCACCAGCGCCACGGCGGCGATGGTGAGCAGCATGGTGATCGCGAAGGCGATGAAGCGGACGCGTACGAACCCGATGTTCGTGTTGTCCGGGATGATCTTGAGGAGCCGCATGCGCGTCGCTTCCGTTAAATGTGGATTTCGGTCGGCCGGTTACGGCGCAACCAGATCGTGACGAGCATGCGGGTGAACACGACGGCGGTGAACACCGAAGTCGCGATACCGATCAGCAGCACGATCGCGAAGCCGCGCACCGGGCCGGAACCGAGGATGACCATGATCAGGCCCGCAATGGCGTGGGTGACGTTCGCTTCGAAGATCGTGCGGCTGGCTTCCTTGTAGCCCAGCTCGACTGCCTGGCTCACGCTGCGCCCGCGCCGCCGCTCCTCGCGGATGCGCTCGTTGATCAGCACGTTTGCGTCGACCGCGGTACCGATGGTCAGCACGAAGCCGGCGATGCCCGGCAGCGTCAGCGTCGCGTTGATCAGGCCCATCACCGCCAGGATGATCAGCACGTTGATGGTCACCGCCAGCGTCGCATAGATGCCGAAGCGGCCATAGGTGAGGATCATGAAGGCGATCACGGCGACGATCGCGATGATCGAGGCAGTGATGCCGGCGCGGATCGAGTCGGCGCCGAGCTCGGGGCTCACCGTCGATTCCTGCACGACCTTGAGCTCGACCGGCAGCTTGCCCGAACGCAGCGCGATGGCGAGCTGGTTGGCGCTGTCGACGGTGAAGCCGCCGTTGATCACGGCGCTGCCGCCGAGGATCGGCTCGTTGATGTTCGGGGCCGAGATCACGACGCCGTCGATGATGATCGCGAACGGCTTGCCGCTGTTCTCCTGCGTCACCTTGGCGAAGCGCTTGGTGCCGGCGCCGTTGAGCTCGAGGGTGACGCCCGGCGCACCGCTCTGCTGGTCGTAGCTCTGCTTGGCGTCGACGAGCATGTCGCCGGTGATCATCACCTGGCGCTGCACGGCGATGTTGCCACCGCCCTGATGGGGCATGATCACCGAGCCGGCCGGAGCCTCGCCGCGCTGGACGGCGTTCGGGTCCGCAGTGGTATCGACCAGGCGGAACTCGAGCTTGGCGGTCTTGCCGACCAGTTCCTTGAGCGCCTTCGGATCCTGCAGGCCGGGCACCTGGACGACGATGCGGTTGCTGCCCTCGCGGATCACGGTCGGCTCGACCGTGCCGAGCGCGTTGATGCGCGTCTCGATGATCTCGCGCGCATCGCTCATCGCGGTGTCGATCGCTTCGGTGATCCCCGCATCGGTCGGCGTCAGCACGAACCGGCTCGAATCGACCACGGCGACGTCCCACTGGCGCTGGCCGGTGTTGCCGACGCCCGTGCCGGTGATCGCGAGCAGCTTCTCGCGGGCCGCATCGACCTTGCTGGGATCGCGCAGCATGAAGCTGACCTTGCCGCCCTGGATCGAGATGTCGCCGATGTCGATCTTGGGATCGCGGCGCATTTCGGTGCGGACCTGCTCCTGCATCTGCGTGAGCTTGGCCTGGCGCACGTCATCGGTGTTCGCCTCGAACAGCAGGAAGCTGCCGCCGGCGAGGTCGAGTCCGAGGTTGATCGCGGGCTTGGGCACCCAGCTCGGCCAATGATCGCGCGCGCTCTTGGGGAAGAAGCTCGGCACCGACAGCGCGATCATGATCGCGATGCCGGTGAGGATCGTTATGATCTTCCAGCGAGGAAAGTCGAGCATCAGTCGTTCGCGGGCTTGGCGCCGCCGGCGGGCATCACGCTGGTGAGCGTGGCCTTGATCGCGCGGACCTTCACGTTCGGGGCGAGCTCGACCTCGACCTCGTTCTCGTCGACCTTGGTCACCTTGCCGACGAGACCGCCGCCGGTGACGACCTGGTCGCCCTTCTTCACCGCGTTCACGGCGCTCTGAAGATCCTTCATCCGCTTCTGCTGCGGGCGAATCATCAGGAAGTAGAAGGCGATGAAGATGAGGACGAGCGGCGCTAGGCCGAGGATACCGCCCATCGGGCTGGCTTGTCCTGCCGCGCCTGCGGCCTGTGCATGTGCTGGCGTGATGAGCATGAGGTCCTGATGATGTCTTTCGTGGGCGGTGGAATCCGCCTCCGTTCAAGCGCGGCGCGCTAACATGCGGCACAGGTCGGCGCAACTATTGTCGCCAATGGCTTGCATCCCGCGCCGGTCCGGCCTAGAGGCCGCTCCCTCGGTCGGGGCGTAGCGCAGCCTGGTAGCGCATCACACTGGGGGTGTGGGGGTCGCAGGTTCGAATCCTGTCGCCCCGACCATTACAACAAATCAAGCCAAGACAGCCCCTTAGGGGGCTCCCGCCCAGTCAAGCATAGACTAGGCGGATCGGCCCCGGGCGCGGCACCTGCGCAGTGCGCGCGGCGTAGATCGTGTAGCCGCAGAGCAGGCCGTACATCGCCAGCCCCTCCACCTGCCAGAAGGGCATCGTCGCCATGTTGAGCAGGAAGAAGGCGAAATGCGCCGCGAGCAGCTTGAACCGCTCGCCGCGTGCCGCGATCGCCGCTGTGAACATCACCGTCCACAACGCCAGCATCGCCGCCACGCCGAACCAGCCCAGCTCGTAGAGCGTGCCGACCAGGGTATTGTGGGGATAGACCTTGAACAGCCCCTCCCAGCTCTCCGGCCCGAAGCCGAACAGATGCTGGAGCGGGGTGCCGTCGGCCCAGGCATAGATGTAGCTGCTCCAGATCAGCGGGCGGGCCGACATCACCTGGCGCTCGAGATAGTCGAAGTCGCGCGGCGGCTTGATCAGCGCGGTCGGGTCCGAAAGGAAGGCGCCGAGGTCGGCGAACTTGGCGCTGTAGAGCAGCACGCCGACCGAGACGAGCAGCAGCCCGCCCACCGCGGCGGTGACCGCCATCGGCACGCGCTGGTCGCGCCGCACGCTCAGCGTCAGCCCGCTCAGGAACACCGCCAGCGCCAGCGGGGCGAAAGCGAGGATCGTGGTGCGATAGCCGGCGAGCAGGATGCCCAGAAAGGTCGCGGTGAGGAACGCCACCCGAATCGGGCGCGGCGCCGACTTGGCGAAGCAGCCGACCAGGAAGCCGGTCATCATCGCGACCGAGAAGGCGGCCTCGTGATTATAGCCGCCGATCCACACCAGCCCGTCGCCATCCTCCGATCCCTTGGGCAGGTGCAGCGCCAGCGACAGCGCCTGGAAGACGAGCAAAGGCAGGAACGAGACCATCGCCCAGCTGAGGAAGCGCGCCGCAGGGTCGATGCGCAGCGCCTGGAACACCGCGACGATGATCACGGTCATGTACGCATATTTCACGCCGGCATTGATGCCGCCCGCCGGATCGCCGTTGAGCGCCGCGCTGACCAGCGCCAGCGCCACCAGCGCATAGACCGGCAGCAGCCATTTGAGCGCCAGGTTGGCCGGCCGCACGACGAAGAGCAGCCCGAAGCCGGTCACCCCGATCGAGAGCAGCGCATTGCCCGACAGCCCTGCCGCGAACGGCTTGAACATGTAGAGGTGATAGGCGCCGGCGATGTAGCGCAGCCATAGCGCCACGACGACGAAGGCGCCGGCCACGCTGCCCGCCCGCCGCGCCGCGATGACGAGGGGGACGAGCAGCAGCGCCGTGACCGGTAGCAGCACGCCGAGCCCGAAGGCCGGGCCATAGGGCAGCGCCTGTGCGTTCACGACGCCGCCCGATCAGTCGGCATAATAATGGCGGTAGGCCTTCATGAAGTTGCCGCCATGCTCGTATCCGGCCCGCTCCTGCTCGCGCACGTCGACCAGGGTGAGCACCGCGCCGAGCAGCTCGGCATGCACGTCGTAGAGCCGCCTGAGCGCCACCGATGCCGCCTTGGACGGCGTCCGGCGCCAGCGCACCAGCAGCACCACGCCGTCGGCCATGCTGGCGATCACGCGCGCCTCGTCGACCGGCAGCACCGGCGGCGTGTCGAGGATCACCAGGTCGTAGCGCTCGCGCACCTGCTCGATCAGCTGAGCCAGCCTCGGGCTCTCGGCCAGGCTGATGCCCTTCGAATCGAGCCGCTGCGGCAGCACGCAGGCATCGGACAGGCTGTCCTTGACGATCGCCTGTTCGAGCGTGGCGCTGCCCGCCAGCACTTCGTCGAGCCCCAGCTTCACATTGTCGGTGAACTGGCGGCTGGACGCGCGCCGGCGCGCATCGGCATCGATCAGCAGCACCTTGCTGCCCGCCGCCGCCGCCGCGCGGGCCAGGCCCATCGCGGTGGTGGTCTTGCCTTCGCCCGGCACCGAGGAGGTGATCGCCACCACCCGGATCGGCTTGCTCGCCTCGGCGAACTGGATCGAGGTGCGCAAGGTCCGGAACGCCTCGGCAAAGGTCGATTGCGGCCGCTTGAGCAGCAGCTCCGCCGGCGGCGCCGGCGGGCCCGACTTGCGATAGCCCGGCAGCGTGTTCGCATCGGGGATCGAGGCGAGCGTCGGCAGGGCCAGCGTGTCCTCGATCGCGTCGCTGGTCTCCAGCCCGCGTTCGAGCAGCTGCAGCAGCACCACGAGCAGCACGCCGATGCCGAGGCCGCCGACCACGGCCATCGCCGCATAGATCAGCGCGTTGGGCGAGCTCGGCGCGTTGGGCACCCGCGCCCGGCTGACGATGTAGGAATCGCTGCGCTCCAGGCCCGACTGGGCGACCGTCTGGCGATAGCGGTCGAGGAATGCCTGGTAGAGCGTGCGCGACGATTCGGCGTTGCGCTCCAGCTCGCCGAGCCGCACCGACGCTTCATTGTCGCTGGCCAGCTTGCCCTGCGACTGCGCCACCGAGCCGGCAAGCGAAGCCGCGCGCTGGCTGGCGATGTTCGCCTGGATCGAGACGTTGGAGACGATGCGCTGCACTTCCGCGGCGATCGCCTGGTCGGCGACACGGAGTTGGCTTTGCGCCCGGACCAGGTCCGGATGGCGCGGGCCATAGCGCTTCTCCAGCGCCGCGACTTCGCGCGCCACTTCGGCGCGCTGCGAGCGCAGCTGGCTGACCACCGGCGAATCGAGCGAATCGCCCAGCTCCTCGCCGCTGCGCCCGCCGCGCAGCTGCGCCCTGGCGGCCGAGAGGCGCGCCTGGGCCGCGGCATTCTCCGCCTTGGCCTGGGCGAGCTGGGTCGAGAGGCCCGACAGCTCCTGCTGGGTCACCGTGCTCGCATTGGAGACGGCGAAGAGATTGTGCGCCGAGCGATAATCGGCGACCGCCCGCTCGGCACCCAGCACCTGGGTGCGCAGCTGCTGGAGCCTTTGCTCGAGGAACTTGCGCGCGCGCATCGTCGCATCGGCCTTGGAACCGGCCTGGCCGGAGACATAGTCGTCGACGATCGCATTGGCGATCTGCGCGGCCTGCACCGGGGTGCTACCTTCGAACGACACGCTGATCGCATAGGACAGGCCGTCGCGCTTGGCGGTCAGCCCGCCCAGCAAGGTGCCGATCGCGCGCTGGCGGCCGATCAGGTCGGGCTGGGCCGGCGCCGGCTGGCCCGGCACCACCGCCTTGTTGAACGCGGGATCGCGATCGAGGCGCAGGCGATCGACCACCCGCCCGATCAGCTCGGGCGAGCGCAGGGCCTGCACCTCGGTATCGACCGCGGCCGAATCGGGATCGGTGGTCGGCACCACCGAATCGACGTTGATCACCCGCTCGGCCGTGCGCTCCAGCGCTACCTGCGCGGTGGCGAGGTAGCGCGGCTCGGCGACCAGATAGGCGGCCGCGGCGACTGCGATCGCCGCGACCATTGCCGCACAGAGTATCATCCATCGCCGGCGCAGCACCGCGCCGACACGGCGCAGGTCGATCAACGCACCGCGATCGACCTGCGGATCCGCCTCGATGCGGGGCGGCGGGCGCCTCGTGATTGCGTCCATATCACGCCGTGGCCATGAAGGCGCGCACCGCCGGCGCAATGTCCGGCCGGGCGAGCGCAAGCGCGAGCGTCGCGGTTACGAACCCGCTCTTGTCGCCGCAATCATAGCGCTTGCCCTGGAAGGTGACGCCGTGGAACGGCTGCTGGCCGATCATCCGCGCCAGCGCGTCGGTGAGCTGGATCTCGCCGCCCGCGCCTTCCTCCTGGCTGCCCAATATCTCCATCACCTCGGGCTGGAGGATGTAGCGGCCGATGATGGCGAGCGTGGACGGTGCCACCTCCGGTGCCGGCTTCTCGACCAGGCTCTTCACCTCGGTGATCGCGCCGTTGCGCGCGCCCGGGGTGACGATGCCGTATTTGCGGGTGTCCTCGGGCGCGACTTCCTCGGTGCAGATCAGGTTGCCGCCCAGTTCGGAATAGGCGTCGATCATCTGCTTGAGGCAGCCGGGCTCGCCGACCATCAGGTCGTCGGGCAGCAGCACCGCGAAGGGCTCGTCACCGACGATCCTGCGCGCGCACCACACGGCATGGCCGAGGCCCAGCGGCTCCTGCTGGCGTATGATGGTGATGTCGCCCGGCGAGGTCCGCGTGCCGTGCAGCACGTCGAGCGACTTGCCGCGCCGCGTCATCGTCTCTTCCAGCTCGAAGGCATGATCGAAATGGTCGTCGATCAGGCTCTTGCCGCGGCTGGTGATGAAGATGAACTGTTCGATACCCGCCTCGCGCGCCTCGTCGACGGCGTACTGGATCAGCGGCCGGTCGACGACCGGTAGCATCTCCTTCGGCATGGATTTGGTCGCCGGAAGGAACCGGGTTCCGAGGCCACCAATGGGGAAAACCGCTTTGCGTACTCTTCGCATCTTCCACCCTTTCATGGGTGCTGGGTCCCCCCGGAAGACCAGCAACATCCATCAGGGCGAGCCGAACTCGCAGATACGCAACCCATACAGGTCAGTCGGATCCACAAACACGATCGCCAAGCCCTGACAAACAAACGCTGCGCCTTTCCGCTGCATTGCAGCAAGGGGCTGGCGTCGAAGCGTGTCCGAACTGCGTCCGGACCATCTCGAAGCATATTCAGAGCTTTGGCGGGGCGCCTGCGAAAGAGACGCCGCCCGGCACCGATCCCTTGCCGCGCGGGCGGACCAGCGGCGTGCCCGGCGGCACCTGGATGTCATGCGAGCCGATGACGATGTGCGCCGGCCCATCATGCACGTCGAAGATCGGCCAGGCCTTGTCGCTCCGCACCACCAGATGCTCGATATGGATCACCAGCGGCACGCGCAGGCCCTGCGCCGCCATGATCGCGAAATGGTTGGTGTCGCCGATCCCGCCGATCTTCTGCGGGTTCACGCTGGTCAGCCGCGTGGCGCGGATGCTCGACCAGAGCCGGAAGTTGCGCGCGTTGCGGCCGCTGGTGCAGTCGTCGAGCAGGCTGTCCGTCGATTTCAGGTCGAACCCGCCATCGCTATTGTCCCAGGCGGCGCACTGCTTGAACTGGATCCGGGCATTGCCGCGCTCGGTCGAGAAGCCGTCGCCGTTCCAGTATTTACTGTCACCGCGCTTCCAGCGGAAGCCGCGCATCGTGCAGCGCTCCAACCGGAAGTCGTGCGCGGTGTCGGCGAAGGAAATGCCGACCGGCAGGTCGTGCGCCCCGGTGGTCAGCGTGCCGCTGGCGGTGACGTCGGCGATCACCCCGTCATGGCTGCCATAGCGGATGCGGGCGAAGCTGCGCCGGAGAAAGCTGGCCTTCGCCCCCTGGACGCGCAGGCCGACGATGTCCGCCCCCGCCTCGCGCGGCACCGACGTATTCTCGATCACCCGGTAGCCGCCGGCGACCTCGACATCGGAGATCTGCACCCCGCGCACCGAATCGCGGATCACGAACAGGCCGTTGCCGACGTCGCGGGCATGCACGCCGCGATAGGCCGCGCCTGAATGGACGACATAGACGGGCTCGCCCTCGGCGGCGATCCGGACCAGGCGGGAAGTCATGCACTGGGCTAGTCAGGCGCTGGACGGGGACGCCAGCCGCTTGCGGCGCGGCGTGGCGCCGCCGGGGTCAGTGCAGTGCGGGCGCCGCTCCGCCGAGATCGTCGCCGCCCTCGCGCGGGGACGCGCGCGGGCGCGGCGCGCGGTAGACATGCCGCGCCTGGCTGAACCGGCGGAACCCGGCCTCGCCCTCGCCGATGTTGAGCGTCATTCCCGCCTTGCGCGCGCCGACCGCACCCGCGTCGATCGCGATCGCCGAAGAGAGCGTCCGCTCCAGCACATGCCGGCGCTCGGCCGCGTCGCGCCCGAAATAATAGATGGCGAGCGGCGGCGGGCGGCGATGGATCGCGGCGATCGCATCGCCGATCCCGGCATAGTTGCGCAGCGGCAGCACCGGCCCGGCGATCTCCTCGCGCATCGCCAGCATGTCCTCGCTGGCATGGCGGATGATGTGGAGCGCCATCCCGCCGCCGCGCGGCTCGGCGGTCAGCACCTCGCCGCCCCGCGCCTGGGCATCATCGAGCAGCCGCGCCACCCGTGCCTGCTCTTCCCCGGACAATGCTCCCGCCTCGCCGGGCTGCATCGCCGCGCGCCACAGCCAGTCGGCAACCGCCTCCTCCTGCTCCTCGGGCACCAGCAGGTGATCGGGCGCCAGCGGCACGCGCCCGCCCTTCACCCGCTTGGCGGCGATCACCTGCCCGGCCGCCTTCCGGAAATCCGCCGAGCGCCCGACGATCACCGGCGACTTGCCCGAGCGGGGAATCGCGATCCCCTCGGCCTGGGGCTCGCTCGTCACCAGCAGGTCCGCCCCCGCAAGGTCGCTGGCCACCGCCAGCTCGAGCGGATCGAAGAACACCGGCGCAAGCTCGCCAACCAGCCGGCCCAGCCGCGGCGCGGCGTCGAAGCCGAGCGCCACCCGGTTCCCCGCGGCGAGCACGCTCGCCAGGATGCTCGCGGTGCGGAACAGCGGCAGCGCCGCCGGCGCCGCGATCCCGACCACGCCGATCGGCTGATATTCGACATAGTCGCCGCCCAGCCCCAGCCAGGCGCGCAGGCCCCGCCCGCCTTCCGGCCGCATCCAGGCACCGACATTCGCCATCGCCTCGCGCAGGGCAGCGAGCGCCGGCGCGACCTCAGTGCGCATCGCCGATTCGGCATCCTGATTCGCCTGGTCGCCGGCAAGCGCGGCGCAGAGTGCCGGCGCATGCTGCTCGATCATCAGCGCGGCGCGCCGCAGCCGATCGCGGCGGATCGCCGGCGATACCGGCAGCTCGGCGAAAAACGCCGCGCGTTGCGCTTCGAGCATCCTCATCGTCCCACGGCTTGTCGCAGATGATCCTACTCCGCCGCCCATGCGTGGCAAGATCAGGGCGAAGCGTTTGCGACGGGCGGAGCCGAATTGCCACGCCGCCGTTCTAGCAGAGGCGCAAGCCATTCGTTGCGAAGGCGCAATATTTGTGCACCGCAACCCAATCGACCGGCAAAATGAAGCACAATTCATTTCGCCGCCGATTTCTCTCAGCTCAAAGCTGGCAAGTTGACGGCGCCACGGCACAGGATGAGTGTTCGCAGGCGCAACAGAATTAGTATCGTCTCCGCGTATCAGGGAGCAGTGCGTAATGCGTATCGTTATGATCGGGTCCGGCTATGTCGGGCTGGTTTCGGGCGCGTGTTTTGCCGATTTCGGCCATCACGTGACCTGCGTCGACAAGGACGCGAACAAGATCGCCCGGCTCCGCGCCGGCGGAATCCCCATCTATGAGCCCGGGCTGGACGAGCTCGTCGCGCGCAACGTCGCGGCGGGCAATCTCGAATTCACCACCGAGCTCTCCGAAGCCGTCGGCGCGGCGGACGTCGTGTTCATCGCGGTCGGCACGCCGAGCCGGCGCGGCGACGGCCATGCCGACCTCTCCTATGTCTATGGCGCCGCCCGCGAGATCGCCGGCGCGCTGAACGGCTTCACCGTGATCGTCACCAAGTCGACCGTGCCCGTCGGCACCGGCGACGAGGTCGAGCGGATCATCCGCGAGTGCAATCCGGCGGCCGAGTTCGCCGTCGCCTCGAACCCCGAATTCCTGCGCGAAGGTGCCGCGATCGAGGACTTCAAGCGGCCCGACCGCGTCGTCATCGGCATCGAGGACGACCGCGCCCGCGCGCCGCTGGAGGCGGTCTATCGCCCGCTCTCGCTCAACAAGGCGCCGATCGTCTTCACCCGCCGGCGGACCAGCGAGCTGATCAAATATGCCGCCAACGCCTTCCTGGCGATGAAGATCACCTACATCAACGAGATGGCGGACCTGTGCGAGGAGGTCGGCGCCGACGTCCAGGAAGTCGCGCGCGGCATCGGGCTCGACAACCGGATCGGGGCCAAGTTCCTCCATGCCGGCCCGGGCTATGGGGGCTCCTGCTTCCCCAAGGACACGCTGGCGCTGATGAAGACGGCGCAGGACCACGACGCGCCGCTGCGGCTGATCGAGGCGACGATCGCGGTCAACGACCAGCGCAAGCGCGCCATGGGCCGAAAGGTGCTGGCGGCGATGGACGGGCGCGTGCGCGGCCGGACGGTCGCGGTGCTCGGCCTCACCTTCAAGCCCAATACCGACGACATGCGCGACGCGCCGTCGATCGCGATCATCCAGGCACTGCAGGACGCCGGTGCGAAGATCCGCGCCTATGATCCCGAGGGCATGTCCGCCGCCGAGGCGGTGCTGAAGGACGTGGAATATGCCACCTCGCCCTATGCCGCGGCCGAAGGGGCGGCGGCGACGGTGATCGTCACCGAATGGGACGCCTTCCGCGCGCTCGACCTCAAGCGCCTGGCGACGACGATGGCCGAGCCGGTGCTGGTCGACCTGCGCAACATCTATCCGCCCGCCCAGGCGGAGGAAGTGGGCCTGCGCTATGTCAGCGTCGGCCGGCCGGGCAAGCAGGAAGACGCCGAAGCCGCGAACGACAGGCAGGCAGCGTGAGCGCCGGCGGCCCCGTCCTCGTGACGGGCGCCGCTGGCTTCATCGGCCATGCGGTGTCCGAGCGGCTCCTCGCGCGCGGCGAGCGCGTGATCGGGCTCGACAATTTCACCGACTATTATGACGTCGCGCTGAAGGAGGCGCGGGTCGCGCGGCTGGTCGACAATTTCGACTTCCGCCTGGTCCGCGGCGACATCGCCAGCCCCGAGCTGCTCGCCGAGCTGGTGGCCGGGAACGGCGTGCGCCGGATCGTCCATCTCGCGGCACAGGCGGGGGTGCGCTACAGCATCGAGAACCCCTTCGCCTATGAGCACAGCAACCTGAAGGGGCATCTCGCGGTGCTCGAGGCGGCACGCCAGGCCGGCAATGTCGAGCATCTCGTCTATGCCTCGTCGAGCTCGGTCTATGGCGAGCGGCCACTGGGCGGCGAAGGCTTCCGCGAGGACGAGCCCTGCACCGCGCCGGTCTCGCTCTATGCGGCGACCAAGCGCAGCTGCGAGCTGATGAGCCAGAGCTATGCGACGCTCTACGGCCTGCGGATGAGCGGGCTGCGCTTCTTCACCGTCTATGGCCCCTGGGGCCGGCCCGACATGGCCTATTTCGGCTTCGCCCAGAAGATCCTGCTCGGCCAGCCGATCGAGGTCTATGGCGAGGGCCGGATGGCGCGCGACTTCACCTATATCGACGACATCGTCGACGGGGTGGTCGGCGTGCTCGACAAGCCGCCGGCAGCGGGCGAGCACCGGCTGCTCAACATCGGCGACTGCGATCCGGTCGGCCTGATGGACATGATCGCCACGCTCGAGCGCGCGCTCGGCCGCCAGGCGGTGAAGCTGATGCGCCCGATGCAGCCGGGCGACGTGACCGCGACCTTCGCCGACATCTCGGCGATCCGCGCGCTCACCGGATACAGTCCCAAGGTTTCGCTCGCCCAGGGCATCGAGCGGTTCGTCGACTGGTATCTGAGCGAGATCGAACAGGGTGGAAGAGGGCCGATGGCAGCGGTGGCCTGAGCCGGGAAAACCGGCCGGGCGAGTACGGAGTATCGACATGCTGCAACGGACAAGTGCGTCTACCGGCGGTGCCGATGGCCCGCCGACCATCTGCGTAACCGGGTTGCGCGGCTTCCCCCATGTCATGGGCGGGATCGAGAGCCATTGCGAGGAGCTGCTGCCGCGGATCAAGGCACTATGGCCCGATCACCGCTCGGTGGTGCTCGGCCGCGCACCCTATCTGCCCGAGGCCGTGAACGAGCATCGCGGCGTCGAGATCGTCGGCATCCCCTGCCCGCGCCAACAGCATCTCGAGGCGATCGTCTCGACCTTCCTCGCGGTGCTTTCCGCCCGCAAGCGCGGCGCGGACCTGATCCATATCCATGCGATCGGCCCGGGCCTGCTGGCGCCCTTCGCCCGGCTGCTCGGGCTCAAGGTGGTCGTGACGCATCACGGCACCGATTATCACCGCGCCAAATGGGGCAAGGTCGCCCGCACTGCGCTGCGCAGCGGCGAGTGGCTGGCGCTCAACTTCGCCCACCGGGTAATCGCCGTCTCGCCCTCGCTGGCGACGCAGCTCAAGCGCCAGTTCCCGGCCCGCGCGCAGACGATCAGCTACATCCCCAACGGCACGTCGGACCTGCCCGGCGATGCCGATCCCGATCTGGTGCTCGAGCGGATCGGCGTGGAGCGCGGCAAGTTCCTGCTCGCCGTCGCCCGGCTGGTGCCGGAAAAGGGCCTGCACGACCTGATCGAGGCGTTCGAGGCGTCCGGCTCCGATGCGAAGCTGGTCATCGCCGGCGCCACCGATCACGAGAGCGACTATGCCCGCGCGCTGATCGAGCGCGCCGGCGACCGGGTGATCTTCGCCGGCGTCCAGTCGCGCGCGACGCTCAAGTGCCTCTACGAGAACACCGCGCTGTTCGTGATGCCGAGCTATCACGAGGGCCTGCCGATCGCAGCGCTGGAAGCGGCAAGCTGCGGCGCGCCGATGCTGCTGAGCGACATCCCCGCCAATCTCGATATCGCCCTGGACGCGCGCAACTATTTCCCGGTCGGCGACGTCGCGGCGCTGACCGATCGGCTCGATGCGGACTGCGCCGAGTTCCAGGTCGACCGCGACACGGTGCGGGCGCGGTTCAGCTGGGACAAGGCGGCGGAGGACACGCTGGCGGTCTATCGCAGCGCACTGGCGCCGGGGCGGGAGACGCCGCGTGCTTCCGGGCAGCCGGGTGTCGCTAAGGGCTAACCCCTCTCAAAAACGTCACCCCGGCCCAAGGCCGGGGTGACGATTGGAGACGGGGAGAGCCCTAGGCTCGCAACCGACCCAGCACCTCCGCCCGGCTCGCCGCGTCGATCTTCCCTGACACCACAATCCCGCCAGCCCCCAGCACCGCCCGCGCGATCGCCGGCCGCCAGGCATCGCCGCGCCATTGCCAGCTGCGGATCCGCCAGCGGCCCGGCCCCTCGGCCTCCACGACCAGGCTCGGACGCAGCGCAGCATCGCCGTCCGGGAGCCGTGCAGCGCATGCACTTCCCGCTGCAAGTCCCGTAATCGAAACGATAAGTTCCCGACGGTCCACCGCAATAACCCCTCGGCTGATCAGCATAATCCCGGCTTAACCACGCTGCGATGCACCACGGCATCTAAATTGATCGATGTTAAGCATCGAACAACCACGGGGTCGCCGAGCCATGCCCAGCCTGTACATTTCGCCTGCCGGATCCGGAGACAAAAGCGGCCGGGACATCAACAACGCAGCGTCGATCGGTTCGCTCAACACGCTGATCGGAAAGGCCGGACCGGGCGGCGAAGTGCTGCTGCTCGCCGACCAGGGCGATTATGGCGTCACCGGCATCCTGGGCATCACGCGCGGCGGCACCGACGGCAATCCGGTGACCGTTCGCGGTATCGATTCCGCCGGCAATGCCATGGAAGCGCATTTCAGCGGCTCGCGCCCGACCGACTGGCAGGCGGGCGACGTCGCCGGCAACGAGCTGTTCAAGCTCGGCACCGGCGCCAGCAACCTGGTGTTCCGCGACCTGCAGATCGACAATGTCGGCACTGCCTTCCGCGTCACCGCCGACCTGAGCAACCTGCGCATCGAGGGCGTCGACGCCAGCAACGTCCGCCGCTTCTTCGAGGATTATTCGAGCGCGGCCTCGGGCACCGCGACGATCACCGGGCTCACCCTGCGCGACATCGACGTGAAGGGCTTCTCCAAGGCGGCGATCCGCCTCCAGTACGACACCAACAACGTGCTGATCGACAATGTCCGCGCCGACATGGCCGGGCAACTGGGCGACGACCTGCCCGAAGGCGTGCATCTCGACGGCACCGTCCACAATGTCACGCTCAACCAGGTGACCATGGAGAATGTCCAGAGCACCGCCGGCGCCTATTTCAACGGCGACGGCTTCGCGACCGAGCGCGGCGTCTATGACGTGCGCTTCATCGACACGGTCGCGCGCGGCAACAGCGATGGCGGATACGACCTCAAGTCGACCGGCACCGTGCTGGTCCGTGCGCTCAGCGAGGAGAATGGCCGCAACTTCCGGCTGTGGGGCGAGGCGACCCTGATCGACCCGACCGGCCGCAACCCGGTGCTGCGCGGCGGCATCTCCGAGCAGAACCAGCTCTGGCTCGATACCGCGGCCAACGTCACCGTGATCGGCGGCCATTTCGACGATGCCGGATCGCGCACCAAGGTGATCTCGTCGAATGGCAAGCTCACGCTGCAGGGCGTCGAGATCACCCATTCGGAGCTGTCGATCCTCGCGACCCAGGCCAGCCTGCCCGGCCTCACCGGCGCCGCAACGATCCGCGAGACGCTGGCGGTCGACCAGGGCGCCGCTTCGCCCGGCGCGACCAGCTATGTCGCGCTGCTGCCCCTGCCCGCCACCGCGACCGCGGACACCATGACCGGCACCTCGCGCGACAACATCTTCCTGGTCGACCATGCCGGCGACCGGATCACCGAAGCCGCCAATGCCGGCATCGACCGGGTCGAGACGACGCTCGCCAGCTACACGCTGGGCAGCAACATCGAGAATCTGATCCGCCGCGGCGCGGCCGACTTCACCGGCACCGGCAATGCGCTTGGCAACATGATGATCGGCGGCGCGGGCAGCGACACGCTGAGCGGGCTCGACGGCAATGACGACATCGCCGGCAATTCGGGCGCCGACGTGCTGAGCGGCGGCAATGGCGAGGATCTGCTCCAGGGCCAAGCCGGCGCCGACAGCCTGCTCGGCGGCTGGCAGTCGGACACGCTGATCGGCGGGACGGGGGCGGACCGGCTGGTCGGCGATCTCGAATGGCTGAGCAGCCAGGGCGCCAACGACCGGCTCGACGGCGGCGACGATGCCGACCTGCTGATCGGCGACGCCGCCAACATCTATGGCAGCGGCAAGGGCGGCAACGACAAGCTGACCGGCGGCGCAGGCGACGACATATTGATCGGCGACGGCGACGTGATGAAGGACAATGCCAGGGGCGGCGCCGACACGCTGGAGGGCGGCGACGGCAATGACTGGCTCTATGGCGACGGTCGCGATTCGACTGGGACGGTCGCCGGCGGCGCCGACAAGCTCTATGGCGGCGACGGCCCCGACCATCTGATGGGCGGCGGCGGCAACGACCAGCTGTTCGGCGGCGGCGGCGCGGACTGGTTCGTCTTCGAACCGGGCTCGGGCGCCGACGAGATCGGCGACTTCGCCTCGGGCCAGGACCATATCGACCTGAGCGCCTTCGATATCGCCTATGAGCAGCTCAGTTTCACCACGAGCGCGGAGGGAATCCGTATCGGGGTGGGCGCCGAAAGCATCTTCCTGCGCGGCACCCAGAGCGTAAGCGCGAACGATTTCGTGTTCGGCTAGGTCCTTCCATCGTCATCCCCGCGAAAGCGGGGACCCATCTCGGGGAGATGCCGCGGTCACACCAGCAGTCGGATCGGGTGGCGCGTGCAGGAGATGGGTCCCCGCTTTCGCGGGGATGACGGGAGTAATCCTCAAGGCGCCGCCAGTTCCTCCGGCACCGTCTGCCGCGACCGCACCGCGTTGCCGGTAGCCCTTCGGATCACCGCCTTGCCCAGCTTCTGCCCGGGCAGCTCGACGAGCTTGTAGGTCACGAACGCCAGCGCATAGGTGACCGGCACCACCACCGCCCCGGTCAGCACGAACCGCCCGGCCGCGCCCAGCCCGGTACCGAAATGGCCGATCACCGCCGCCGCCACCGGCTGCAGGATCAGCAGGTGGATCAGATAGGTCCCGTAGCTGAGCTCGCCCAGCCAGTGGAACGGCCGGCTCCCGAGCAGCCGCGAGACGCCGTCGACCACGCCCAGCGAGCGCAGATGGACCAGCGCGAAGAAGCCGAGCACCAGCAGCTCGCGCACCGCGAAGTGGAGCAGGTCCTGCTCGCCGCCGATCGGGATCGCCGCGAGCAGCAAGGCCAGGCCGAGATGCATCCAGCTCCGCCCGCGTCCCTCGCCCGGATCGGCGGCGATCAGCATGCCGCACAGGAAGAGCTGGAGCTTGAGCGCCAGGAAGGACGGCATCGGCCAGTCGAGCCCGGCCGCGCCTGCGAGCAGCGCCACGACAACCCCGCCCGCCGCCGCGACCAGCGCCATCGGCATCCAGCCGATCCGCCGGGCGAGCAGCACCAGGAAGGGGAAGAGCGCGTAGAATTGCATCTCCAGCCCCAGGCTCCAGTCGGGCAGCGCGGTACGGAAAGCATAGTCGGGCAGCAGCCCAAAGACGAAGCTCAGATGCGCGGCGATATTGGCCAGGCTGGCATCGGTGTAGCGCTCGTGCGGCTGGAGCGCCTGGCCGAGGAAGGTGTCGATCGCCACCCGGCTCTCATAGATGGCCGGCCCGGCGATCAGCGCCGCCGCCAGCGTCACATAGAAGAGTGGCGCGAGCCGGAAGAAGCGCCGCGTCCAGAACGCCGTCCAGGTGCCGGGCGCACTCCAGTCCTCGCTGCCGGCGCGCAGCTGATACTGGAACACCATCAGGAAGCCCGAGAGCAGGATGAACAGGTCCACGCCCAGGTCCGGCTTGCTGACCAGCGGCAGGCGGAAGCCGGTGAGGATCATCATGTGCCCGATCAGCACCCATAAAGCCGCCAGGCCGCGCAACCCGTCGAGACATTCGACTCGCCGAATGGCCATGATGCTTCTCCGAAATCGTCCCTGAACACCCGGTTGTTAGCGGGGCATCCGGGGCCCGCGCGCCGCCTAAGCGGTCAGTTGCCCCACCGGGGCGACAGGGCGGTCGCGCACGTGGTGCATTGCAGCAAATCCGCGTGGTACGCCCTTGGGCAAGGGGGCCGGATTTCGCGCGGAAGCGCACGAGGGACGATGCCGGACAACAAGCGAATAGTCTTCGCGATCAATTCACTCGCCGGCGGCGGCGCCGAGCGCGTGCTCACCACCCTGCTCGGCGGATCGGCGCCGTGGCGCAACCGGTACGACGTGCACCTGGCGCTGCTCGACGACGAGCCGCGCGCCTATCCGGTGCCCGATTGGGTGGAGGTCCACCAGCTCGATGCACGGCACAAATTGCTGCCCAGCCTCAAGCAGATGCGCGCGCTGGTCGACCGGCTCGCGCCCGATGCGACGCTGAGCTTCCTCACGCGTGCCAATGTCGCCAATGCCTGGGCGATGGCGGGGCGCGGCCGGCCCTGGCTGATCAGCGAGCGGGTCAACACCAGCGCGCATCTCGGAAAGGGCCGCGGAGCGATCGCTGCCAAAGCGATGGTCCGCATCGCCTATCCCCGCGCCGCGCACGTCATCGCGGTGTCGGAGGGCGTGGTCGATGATCTCGCCGACAATTTCGGCGTCGCCCGCGCCCGCATGTCGGCAATCGCCAATCCGATCGACCATGACCAGATCGCGGCGCTCGCCGCCGAGCCGCCGGCCTTCACCCCCGCCGGCCCCTATATCGTCGCCGCCGGCCGGCTCGTGCCCAACAAGAACATGGCGCTGCTGCTGCGCGCCTATGCCAAGGCCGATCCGGGCGCCCGCCTGGTGATCCTCGGCGAGGGCCCGGAACGTCCGGCGCTCGAGCGGCTGGCCGCCTCGCTCGGCATCGCCGGCCGGATCGACATGCCGGGCTTTGTCGCCAATCCCTTCGCGCTGCTCGCCCGCGCCCAGGCCTATGCCATGCCCTCCAATGCCGAGGGCTTCCCCAATGGCCTGGTCGAGGCGATGGCCTGCGGCGTGCCGGTGGTCGCGACCAACTGCGCCTCGGGCCCCTCCGAAATTCTGGCGGACCGCCCCCGCAGCGCGGTGATCGGCGGGATCGATGTCGATGCCGGCGCATTGGTCCCCACCGATGATGTCGATGCTTTCGCTGCGGCGCTCCGCCGCGTGCTCGTCGAGCCGCGCCGCAGCGCCTGTGGCGTGCGTGCGCGTGCCCGCTCGCGGGCGTATGGCGTCGAGCAGGCGGCGGCCAATTACTGGGCCAGGATCGAAGCCGCGCTCGCCGCGCCGTCCCGCCCGCAACCCGTTGACAATGTACGTCGCGTTCAGGGAGCAAATCGATGAAGTGGCACATGCAGATCGCGCTGGCGGGGGCGCTGGCGCTACTCGGCGGATGCGCCGGCCAGACTCCGCTTGCCGGCCGCGGCGACGCCCCGCCGCCCGCCGCCGCCTTCACTCTTTCGCCGGGCGACAAGGTGAAGGTCGCCACCTATGGCGAAGTCTCGCTCACCGGCGATTTCGAAGTCTCGCCCGGCGGCACCATCGCCTTCCCGCTGATCGGCGAGGTCAAGGCGGCCGGCATGCAGCCCGACCAGCTCTCCAAGGCGATCGAGACCCAGCTGCGCGAAGGCTATCTGCTCGAGCCCAAGGTCTCGGTGCAGGTCGCCAGCTTCCGCCCGGTCTACATATTGGGCGAGGTCAACAAGCCCGGCGAATATCCCTATACCCAGGGCCTCACCATCCGCGGCGCGGTCGCCAAGGCGGACGGCTTCACCTACCGCGCCAATGAGAAGCGCGTCTTCCTCAAGCGCACCGGCGAGCCCGGCGAGCGCGCCTATCCGCTGACCGCCGATTTCGCGGTGCTGCCCGGCGACACGATCCGCTTCGGCGAGCGCTATTTCTGATGGACATGGCCACCGCATCGCTCGCGCCCGAATTGGCGCTAGCCGAGCCCTTGCCCGAAAGCGGCAAGCCCCATCTGCGCGGCTGCCCGGTCAGCTTCGCCAAGCTGAAGGCGCTGCTCGCCGCCGACCTGTACCGCTATGCCGGCCGGGTCAGCGCGGGCGCCTTCCTCAAGCATTATGCCTTCACGCCCGGCTATAAATACACCGTGCTGATGCGCACCGCCGGCTGGCTGAGGCTCAAGCCGGCCAAGGCCTTCGGCTTCTATCCGCTGGCCAAGTGGCTGCTGCTGCGCGCCCGCTACAAATATGGCTTCGCTATCCCCGAATATATGGAGATCGGTCCGGGCTTGTTCCTCAACCGGTTCGGCGGCTTCTATTTCCATGGCGACACGGTGCTGGGCAGCAACGTCAACATCACCCACGGGGTGGTGCTGGGATACATGAACCGCGGCGCCAAGCGCGGGGCGCCGGTGATCGGGGACCGGACCTTCCTCGGCTCGGGGGCCAAGGTGATCGGCGGGATCCAGGTCGGCGCGGAAGCGGCGATCGGCGCCAATGCGGTGGTGACCAAGGACGTGCCCGAGCGCGGCGTGGTCGGCGGCATTCCCGCCAAATTGCTCTCCGACCAGGGCTCGGACGGGTACATCAACCGTCTCGCCCCGCCCGAGCTGCTCGCCGCGTGCGAGGGCGCGCTGCACGGCTGGCGCGAGGGTCAGCCGAACACGAAGTCCGCCTGATCGAGCGCGGTGGCGCCGCGCACGAAGATCGTGTCGGTGCCACCCAGCTGGATCGTCACCCCTGCGCTGCTGGTGGTGAAGCGCAGCTGTTCATAGGCGATATCGAAGGCGCTGAGGTCGATCCGGTCGGCCTCGGCGCCGCCGCGGGTGAAGTCGGTGATCTCGTCGGCACCCGACCCCGGCGCGAAGACGAAGCGGTCGCTCCCGCCGCCGCCGGTCAGCTTGTCGTTGCCGCCCTTGGCGCCGGCAGCCATGTTCACGGCATCGCCGTAGAGCACGTCGTTGCCGAGCCCGCCGATCAGCGTGTCCGCCCCGCCGACCCCGCTCGCGGTCATGCTCATCCCGTCGCCGACCAGCACGTCGTCGCCGTCGCCCCCGTCGAGCGTGTCCTTGGCGGCGAGTGACGAGACCCATTCGCTATCACCGACCAGCAGGTCGTTGCCGGCCCCGCCATAGAGCCTGTCGGTCTGCTGCCCGCCATAGAGCGTGTCGCCGCTATCCTCGCCGTAGAGCAAATCCTCGTTCTTGCCGCCGTCGAGCCGGTCGGCGCCGATCCCGCCCCAGAGCGTGTCGTTGCCGTCGTCGCCCGACAGCGTATCGGCGCCCGCCCCCCCGGTCAGCACATTGGCGCCGGCGCTGCCGAGCAGCGTGTCGTCGAAGGACGAGCCCTGCGCATTCTCGATGCCGACCAGCCTGTCGCCGGTGGCGTCGCCGCCCGTCGCGGTCTGGCTACGCAAATTGACCAGCACCCCGCCCAGCGACCCGGCATAGTCGACCGTGTCGGCCCCGGCCCCGCCGTCGAGCACGTCGCCGCCCGATCCGCCGCGCAGCATGTCCGCGCCGTCGCCGCCGGTCAGCCGGTCCTCGCCGCCGGCGCCGACCAGGAAATTGTCGAGCGCATTGCCGGTCAGCGTCGCGCCGACCGTGCCGGTATAGACCAGCTCCTCGATATTCGCGCCGAGCGTGTAGTTGTTGGCGGCGGTGCGGATGCGGTCGCGGCCCTCGCCTGCCGCCTCTATCACCTGGTCGCCGGCCTCGAAGACGACATAGAGGTCGTTGCCGGTGCCGCCGCGCAGCACGTCATTGCCGCTGCCGCCGTCGAGCTGGTCGTCGCCCGCCCCGCCGACCAGCACATCATCGCCGCCACGCCCATAGAGCATGTCGCCGACCAGCACATTGTCGCTGCCGGTGATGCTGTCGGCATAGTTGGAGCCGATCACCGTCTCGATGTTGAAGAGCCGGTCGCCCTCGGCCTCGCCGCCATGATTGTCATTGGTCGCCAGGTTCACCGTGATCGCGGTGGACTTGGTGTAGTCTGCCTGATCGCGTCCCGCCCCGCCGTCGAGCAAGTCCGCGCCCGCGCCGCCGACCAGCTTGTCGTCGCCGTCGAGCCCGTACAGCGCATCGCCCAGCGCCTTGCCGTAGAGGCTGTTGTCGAGCGCATTGCCCGTGCCGGCCAGGGCGCTGCTCCCGGTATAGCTGAGGTCCTCGACCCCCTCGGCGAGAGTCAGCATCGCGAGGCTGGTGCGGACGATGTCGGTCCCGCCGCCCAGCGCCTCGATCACCTGGTCGCCGGCATTGTCGACCACATAGCTGTCGTCGCCAGCGCCACCGATCATCAGGTCGGCGCCCGCACCGCCATCGATCGTGTCACTGCCGCCGCCGCCCTCGATCCGGTTGGCATTCGCGTCGCCGGTGAGCGTGTCGGCAAGGCCGCTGCCGACCACCGCCTCGATGCCGGAGATGCTGTCCCCCTGCGCATCGCCGCCCGACACCGCGCCGGTGGCAAGGTTGACCTTCACCGCCGCGGCGCTGCCCGAATAGACCAGGGTATCGAACCCGTCCGCTCCATCGATCCGGTCGCCGCCCGCACCGCCGACCAGGATCTGGTCGCCACCATCGCCGATCAGCGTGTCCGCAAAGCCGGTGCCGATGAAGCGCTCCACGCCGTCGAACCGGTCGCCCTCGGCATCGCCGCCGCTGCTCGCGCCGGTCTGGAGGTTGATCGAAACCGCCACCGCATTGGTGCTGTAGTCGACCGTATCCACCCCATCGCCGCCGATCAGCACATCGGCACCCGCACCGCCCTGGAGCAGGTCATCGCCGCCGCGCCCGTCGAGCCGGTCCGCCCCCGCGCCGCCATAGAGCGCCTCGGCAATGCCGGTGCCCGACAGAATGTCGTCAAAGGCCGAGCCGGTCAGACCCTCGATGCCGACCAGCCGGTCGCCCGCCGCATCGCCGGTGCTGGCCTGCACCGACAGGGCAAGATCGACCTGCACTGCCGTCGCCGAGCCCGAATAGTCCGCGGTATCGAAGCCCTCGCGCCCGTCGAGCAGGTCCGCGCCGGCACCGCCGGTCAGCCGGTTGCTGCCGGCATCGCCGCTCAGCACATCGTCGAATTCCGAGCCGATCAAATCCTCGATCCCGACCAGGCTCGCTCCGCCCGAGGCGGTGCCCGTGGCCAGGTCCGCCGTCACTGCGCTCGCGCTGTTCGAAAAGTCCGCCGCATCGACGCCGGCGCCGCCATCGAGCCGGTCCGCACCGCCATTGCCGACCAGCCGGTCGTTGCCTGCACCGCCCGATAGCGCATTGGCCGCGCCATCGCCGACCAGCACGTCGGCAAAGCTGGAGCCGACCAGGTTCTCGATCCCGGCCAGCACATCGCCCTGCGCATCGCCGCCGCTGCCGTTGCCGCCCAGCACGGCCGTCACCCCCGCGCTGCTCGACGCATAATCGGCGGTGTCGATCCCCGCGCCGCCGGTCAGCCGGTCCGCGCCGGCACCACCGACCAGGACATTGTCGAACGCATCGCCGGTCAGCACATCGTCGAAACGCGAGCCAACCAGTCGCTCGATCCCCCCGAGCCGGTCGCCCTGGGCATCGCCGCCCGTGCCGGTACCCGCAACAAGGTCGATCGTGACGGCCGCGCCGCTGCCAGAATAGTCCGCACTGTCGAACCCGCTACCGCCGGTCAGCGTGTCCGCCCCCGCCCCGCCGACCAGCAAATCGTCGCCGCCGCGCCCGTCGATCCGGTCGTCGCCCGCGCCGCCACCGAACCAGTCGGCGCCTTCGCTGCCGGAGAGGATATCGGCGAATGCCGATCCCTCCACCGCCTCGATCCCGCTCAGCCGGTCGCCCGCCGCCTCGCCGCCGCTCGCCGCGCCATTGGCAAGGTCGACCGTAACCCCGGCGGCGCTGCTGCCATAATCGACCCGGTCGATCCCGGCCCCACCATCGAGCAGGTCCGCGCCCGCACCGCCATCGAGCATGTCGTCCCCGGCACCGCCCGAGATCATGTCGTCGCCATTGCCGCCGAACAGCCGGTTCGCGCCGGCATCGCCCGCCAGCGTGTCGGCAAAGCCCGATCCCTCGACGTCCTCGAACCCGTCGAACAGATCGCCCGTGGCATCGCCGCCGCTGGCGGTGAGCCGGGTCAGGTCGACCCGCACCGCGGCGGTGCTGCCGGCATAGCTGAGCAGGTCGCGCCCCGCCCCGCCGACGAGGATGTCGGCCCCCGCACCGCCGGCCAGCACATCGTCGCCGGCATTGCCGACCAGCATGTCGTTGCCCGCGCCGCCCAGCAGCACATCCGCGCTCGCGCTGCCGCCGACCATGTCGTCGCCCGAAGTCCCCGCCGTCACCACCAAGTGCTGCCCGTCCAGGGTCAGCACCGATCCGGTACCCTTCTTGGTGGTCACCGTGCCCGTGCCGATGGCGAGGCCATAGTCGCGTACCGTCAGCGCGCCGTTCTTCTCGGCCAGGTTGAACAGGGTCGGCGAGCCGGGATCGGAGAAGAACGCCCCGTCGATCGTCGCGCTGGCGCCCTCGGCCAGCCAGATATGCTCGCGATTGCCCCCGGCGAGCGGCGCGCCGGCATCGAGGCTGACGATGTTGCTCAACTGCGCGCCGGTGCCCCACAGGCGGATGTTGCGGCCATTGCCCGAGACGATCGCCCCGTCGACCACCACCCCGTTGCTCTTCAGGTCGAGCCCGCCATCGCTGTTGCCGGTGGCGATCACGTCGCGCAGCGTGATGTTGTAGGTGCCGCGCTCGGTCGCGAAGCCGTCGCCGTTGCGATAGTCGTTCACCGTGTCGAGCGCGTTGCGCATCGCGACATGGTCGACCAGCACGTCGTGGGCGGTGCCGTCGATATGCACGCCGATCGCGAAATTGTCGCCGTCCTGGAACTGGCTGTCGCCGCGGACATCCTCGATCAGCACGTTGCTGCTGTTGTACTGGACGCGGATCGCGCCCTTGGAATAGCCGTCCACCGCGACGTCGCGGATCGTCAGCCCGGCGATGCTCGCGCTGGCGTTGGCACCCGAAGCGACGTCGTCGAAGAAGCGCGCGACATTGCCCGCCGTGACATGCTCGATCGTCAGGTTGCTCAGGTCTCCGCCGACGCGGATTGCCGTGCCGACATTCTCGAAGGCGAGGTCGCTGAACCGCAAATTGTTCGCCCCGCCGAGCAGGCGGAAGACTTCCTCGCCCGCGGGATTGGCCGGATCGAACGGCTCGAGCCGGGTGCCCGTGATCGTCGCCGCCATCGCATTGCCGGCGCTGTCGACCCCGCGGATCGTCACCGGCGCCGCGGCGGTGCCGCCCGCGACGATCGCCAGCGCCTCGGTCGGTGCGGTATAGGCGCCCTGGTCGGCGAGCATCAGCACCTGACCGCCCGGCCCGGCCGCGGCGATCAGCTTCGGCAGGTCCTTCAGCGTCGCGGCATTGGCCGCGCTGGAGCCATCGCCCGAGCCGGTGCCGGTCGGCGAGATGTAGAGTATGGGCATGGCCAGGGTCTCCTCATAGGCCCGAGAAGGTCACCCCCATTGAAATCCGGTCGTCCGCGAAGTTGCGCCCGGCGCTTGCCCCGCCGCTCGACTGGGTGCGCCGCTGCAGATCGAGCCGCAGCGCCATGCGCTTGCTGACCAGATAGGAAGCGCCGGCGCGCCAGGTCCAGCGATCGTCGCGCCGGTCGATGTCGTTGAAGTCGCGCTTCTCCAGCTCGCCGCCGACGCCCAGGATCAGGTTGCGCAACAGCTCGTAATCGGCGCGCAGCGTGAAGTTGGTAGCGAGATAGCCGGTCGCGCCATTGACCCCGGTCTCGCGGATGCCGCGATCGACCGTGCCGGTGATCGTCACCAGCGGGGTGAGGAAATAGGCCAGTTCGCCGCGCACGAGGAAGCCGGAAATGTCCTTGAACTGCGCCGGCTTGTAGTCCTGCTGGAGATAGCCGAGCCGCAGCGATCCGCGCGCCTTTCGTCCCAGTTCGAAGCTCGCGCCGCCGGCCAGCTCGAAGCCGCTGGAATCGCGCGCCGGCACCGGCCCGGTCCGTTCTCGATAGTCGCGCTGGTTGAGCGTGCCCGCGACGAAGAAGGCAATGCTCGGGCTCAGCGCATATTCGCCGATCGCGGTGCCCGTGTACGTCGTGTGGTCGCGGAAATCCTGGTCGATCGGCGCGCCGCCCGGCGTCACGCTGTCGGCGTAGTTGCGGTTCTCGACATCGAACACGCCGCGCACCCGCAACCGGTTGAAGACGTGCGTGTAGGCCAGGTTCGCCCCGCTCAGGGTGAAGCGGATCGGGCGCGAGGCCTGGCTGGGCGAATCGGGCGAGACGCGCTCCTGGCTGTAGCGCCCGTTGCGCAGCGCCACGTTCAGCGTGTCAGACCTGCTGATCGTGTAGAGCGCGCCCGCGTTCACCGCATATTGGGTGGCGTTCTCGCTCGCGCGATTGGCATAGCGCAGCAGGTCGAGCTCGGCGTCGAAGTTGAGCTTGAGCGTTGGCGAGGGCCGCACCAGCGAGACCTTGGGGCGGATGCGGACATAGGCGTCGCCGATCCGGTCGCTCGGCTGGGCATAGAGATTGTCGTCATAGCCCGCGCCGATCGCGACGCGCGGCAGCAGCTCGAACGTGCCCACCCGGATCGGCTCGGGCGTATAGGCCGGGCGCCGCCGCTCGAGCACGCTGACGTTGCGGTCGCGCCCGAAGCTGTTCTCGGTCGAGACCGAGCCGAGCCCGTCGGTCGCATCCGATTGCTGGGCGAGCGCGGGCGCCGCGAAGCTGCCGGAGACCAGCAGCGCAAGGAAGGCGGCGCGCTTCACCGGCGGCCCAAAGTCACGAGGATCGGGCGATGGTCCGATCCGGTCGCGGGCAATGCCTGTGCCGAGACCAGCCCCCAGTCGGGCCCGGCATAGAGCTGGTCGATCGGCAGCACGGGAACGAGGCGCGGCCAGCTCGGCAGCGCCCGGGTCATGCGGGTGAGGGGTTCGAAGGCGCGGTCCTGCTCGCGCATCGCGGCCGCCCATGGAGTGAGGTTCATGTCGCCTGCAACGATGAGGGGGTCGCGATTGATCCGTGCCAGCGCCTGCGCGACCGATTGCCGGTCGACCGCCTGGTCGCTCGAGGTCGGCCGCGGATAGTGGAGCGTGATCACGGTGAAGGGCCGGCCGTCCGGCGCGGTGATCCGTGCCCAGAGCACCGGCGGGCCGAACTTGCGGCCCTTCGCATCCTCGAGGAAATAGTCGCTGTCGGCGATCGGCCAGCGCGAGAAGATCGCGAGATCGCAGCCCCGCGGGCATTTGGTGCCATAGGGGAAATGCTGGCGCAGCGCCGCGAGCATCGGGCGGAAACCGAGATCGACTTCCTGCAGCATCACCACATCGGGCCGGGCGTCGAGGATCGCCTGGGCGGTGCCGGCCGGGTCCGGATTGCCGTGCCAGACATTGTGGGTCAGCACCCGCACCTGCGTCATGCCCGATCGCGCCCGGGGCTGGTCGCGCAGCAGCTCGGGCACCATGCCGATCGCCACCGGCGCCAGGGCGACCAGCGCACCGGCGATCGCCCAGCCGCCCGGGCGCCAGCGCAGCGCCAGGCCGAGCAGGATCGCCAGCCCGAACAGCGGCAGGAACGAGGCGATGACGTCGAGCATCGGGTCCATGCCGCCCGCCAGCGACAGCCACGCCGCGATACCGCCCCCGCCGATCAGCAGGGTGCCCAGGGCCCGGACCAGCCTCACGCGCGGGCGAGCAGCCGATTGCGCAGGGCATGGCCGGATTGCCGGATCGATGCGGGGATCAGCTTGGCGGCAAGCAGCAGCGCCGCGGTGCCCGTCCCTTCGGGCAGATAGATGTCGCCCAGCCTGATCGCGGTCCGCCCCGGATATTTCATCGCGTAGCGGGCATAATGGGCGATCTCCTGGTTCACCAGCCGCCGGAGCAGGCTGGCCTCGCGCCCGGTCGCCCCGGCGAGGATGGTCCGCGCGGTCTCGACCAGGCAGGGCAGGTCGAGCGTGGTGGTCGATTTGCTGACCTTGTTGTCGCTGTCGCGGTGGAACACGGCGGTAACGCGCGGGTCGTAGCGCAGCGTGCCCTGGGCGAGCACGCGCAGCCACAGATCCTTGTCGCCGCCGCGCACCGCCCGGCCTTCGGGAAACAGCCCGGCCTCGAACAGCGCGTCGCGGCGGATCGCGATCGCCCCGGTCCACATCGGGCATTCGCGCACCGCCAGCCAGGCGGAGAGGAAGCCGGCAAGGTCGAGCGTCTGCGCTTCCTCCAGCTTGTGCACGATGCGCTGCGGCTGGGTGCGGTCCTCGAACACATGGTCGAACCGGGTTGCCGCCGCATGGACCTGCGGGTCGGCTGCGATCCCCTCGGCCAACACGGCGAGGTGATCGGGCTGCCACAGGTCATCGGCGTCGAGGAAGGCGATCCAGTCGCCGCTCGCCGCATGGATGCCCAGATTGCGCCCGGCATAGCCGCCCGGCCCCGGCGTCGGCAGGTCAAGCAGCTTGATCCGCTCATGCCCGATCGCCGCGACCAGCTCGCGCCCGCCATCGGTCGAGCAATTGTCGATCACCAATATCTCGTGCGGCGCTAGCGTCTGGTCGAGCGCGCTCTCGATCGCGGCGCGGACATGCGCGGCCTTGTTGTAGAGCGGCATGACCACGGAGAAATGTGGGACGGTCATCAGTCGCGTGCTGCCTTTCTGCCCCCGGCGAGTTGCAGGAATTCGCCCACCGCCACCCCGGCAAGCTCCAGCGTCAGAAGCATCACCGCCAGCCGGCGGCGCATCGTCAGTTCGCGCGAGATTGCCGCGCGGCGCAGCCGCCGCACGGTATCGACCGCGGTGATCCCCAGCACATGAACGAGCCGCGGGCGCTTCGCGGTACGGTCCCAGCGCCCGCCGCTCAGCCGCCGGCGCTTGTGGACCAGCTCGGCCCGGCTCGCGCGCACAGGATGGCGCACGACCATCGCGGGGACATAGACGAGGGGATGGCCGGCTTCCTTGATGCGCAGCGCCATCTGCCGGTCGCCGCCCGACTTCAGCCCGGCGTCGAACCCGCCCAACTCCTTGAGCAGCGCCGTCTCGCTCGCCCAGTTTGCCGTCGCGCAATTGCCACGCGCCGCATGCGCCTGAGGGAAGGAGAAGAGCCTCTCATAATCGCCGAATACCTCGCGCTCCTGCGCGATCTCGTCGAACAGCTCGATCCTGCCGGCGAGCACGCCGAAGCCCGGATTGACCGCCGCGGCCCGCAGCACCTGCTCGAGCCAGTCGGGCGCGGGCTCACAATCGGCATCGGTGAAGGCGGTTATCGGCGCGCGGACATGCCCGATCGCCAGGTTGCGCGCGGCATAGGAGCCGGGCCGCTTCTCCTCGAGCAGCTCGACACCCGGATAGCGCCGCGCGATATCCGGCGTGGCGTCGCTCGACCCATTGTCGACGACGATGATCTGATATGCGTCACGCGGGAGCGTCTGGCGCGCAAGCGCATCCAGGCAGCGGCCGAGCACCGCTTCGCCGTTCCACACAGGTATGACGACTGCGACTTGAAACATAGATACGCCTGTCCAGTGCTAGTCGCGGCTCAGTCAGCCCGCCGCACTGCCCGGGTCAACCGCATGCCGCGCCTGCGAAAGACGAGCCGCCCCTTTGGCCGGGTGACCGGAGCCCGGGGCGCCTTCGCTCTCGAATAATTGCCCGCTACCAAGGATCACGCCGGACCAATCGTTGTTGTTGCACCGCACAAGCGATGCAGTGACCGTGAGCAGGAGGCGTGTACCCGTGCGTGAATTCCAGCCCGAATCGGGCCCCGAATCGAGCATCGCCACCGAGATCGCGGTGGTCTCGCTCGAAACCGCCACCGCCCGTCGGGAGGCTTTTGCCGCGCGTGCGGCGGGCACCTCGCTCGCCTGGCGCTTCTTCGACGCGTGCACCGCCCCGGCCCAGGGCATGACGATCGACGAGCCCGCGATCCGCCGCAACAAGGGCCGGGCGATGAGCAAGGGCGAGATCGGCTGCTATGCCAGCCATTTCTCGATCTGGCGCGACATGGTCGCGCTCGGCGTGCCCCAGGCGATCGTACTCGAGGACGACACGCTGGTCGACTGGGCCTATCTTGAGCCGCTCGCCGCCACCGATCTCCACGCCCAGGGCATCGACTATCTGCGCCTCTACGCCAAGCGCCCGACCTGGCAGCGCGTGGTGAAGCGTGACTTCCTCCAGCATTCGCGCACCATCGTCGAGCTGGTCGGCCCCGCCTATGGCACCCAGGGCTATGCGATCACGCTGGAGGGCGCGCGCCGCCTGGTCGCGCATTGCCGCACCGTCCGCCGCCCGATCGACGACGAGATGGACCGCAGCTGGGCGCACGGCCTGCCCAATCTCGCGCTGTTCCCCGCGCCGATCCTCGAGGCGGCGATCGTCTCCGACATCGGCCCCTCGCGCTTCGGCCCGAAGAGCGACCCGCTCTATCATTCGGTCAAGCAGAAGGCCTGGCGCCATATCGAGCGCACGCGGATGCGCATGCTGAAAGCGAGGCGCCTGCTTGAACGCTGAGACTCCCGCGCGCTTCGACGACGGCCTGCGCGCGCGCAGCCGCAGCTCGATCGGCTGGACGATCACGCGCTTCCTGTCGGACCAGCTCTTCTCCTTCATCGTCTTCGTCATCCTCGCGCGCCTGCTCACCCGCGCGGACATCGGTGCGTTCGCGGTGATGGCGGTAACCGCCGAGGCCTTCCGCATCATCGCCACTGCCGGGCTGGTCCAGACGATCGCCCGCAGGCGCGAGCTCACTCCCCAGTTCCTCGACACCATCTACCGCTCGCAGCAGGGCTTCTCCTTCCTCTCCGCCGCGCTGATCGTCGCGCTCGCCCAGCCGATCGCCGACCTGATGGGCGCGCCGGCCATCGCCCTGCCGCTCGCGGTGATGAGCCTGGTCCTGCCGATCTCCTCCTTCGGCGGCACCCACCTTGCCCTGCGCCTGCGCGAGTTCGGCCACCGCACCACGGCGCTGCGCTCGGTCGTCGGCGGACTGATCGGCGGCACCTGCGCGGTGGTCGCCGCCTTTGCCGGGCTCGGGCTGTGGAGCCTGGTCATCCAGCGTCTCGTCACCGAGATCGCCGGCGTGTTCCTGTCGCGCGCTTCCTATGACTGGAAGCCGGGCTGGAAGTTCGAGATGCCGATCCTGCGCGGCAACCTCATGCTCAACGCCAGCCTGATCTATGTCCAGCTGGTCTTCCTCGCCACCGTGCGCGTGCAGGAAATGGCGATCGGCGCGGGCATCGGCCTGGCCGCGGTCGGCGTCTACCGCACGGCCTGGCGCACCGTCGAGCTGATCGGCCGCGGCGCGATCCAGCCCTTCACCCAGGTCGCGGTGCAGACCCTCGCCCGGGTCAAGGACGAGCCCGCCGAGCTGCGCCAGGCATATCGCTGGATGATTGCCCAGGCCTCGGCAATCTCCTTTCCGGCGCTGGTCGGCTTCGGCGCGCTGGCACCCGTCGCAATCCCCACCGTGTTCGGCGCGAAATGGGACGAGGCCGGGCAACTCGCCCAGATCTTCGCGTTCATGGCCGTGCCCTTCACGCTCAACTTCTTCGCCTCGCCCTCGCTCAGCGTCCTCGGCGCCTCGCGCAGCCTGATGTCGCTGTCGACCACCCAGCTCGTCCTCGGCGTGATCCTGACGCTGGCGGCGCTCCCCTATGGCCTGCTCGCCGTCGCCATCTCCTATGTCGGGCGCGCGTACCTTACCCTGCCGATGCAGATCCTGCTGCTCCGCCGCGCCTCGGGCATCCGCCCGGTCGATACCTGGCGCGCGGTCGGTGCCCCGCTCGTCGCCTCGACGCTGATGGGCGTGGCGCTGGCGGTCGCGATGCGGCTGCTCGACACCCATCTCTCGGGCTGGAGCGTGCTGCTCCTGCTCAGCGCATCGGGCGCGCTTTTCTACGGGATCGTGCTGCTCGCCATCTCGCGGCCGTGGCGCGGCCGCCTCCTGACCCTGTCCAGACGCCTCAGAAAGGGCCGGATATGACCATCAAGACCGCCGACCAGCTTGTCGGCGAACTCGCCCAGCGTTTCGCCCAGGTCCTCGACACCGTGCTGCCCCCGGGCAAGCTCGCCCTGGTCGACTTCCCCGATCATTCCAATGTCGGCGATTCCGCCATCTGGCTCGGCGAGATGGCCTATCTGCGCCAGCGCGGTCGGCTGCCCGCTTATTATTCCGCGATCGCCGATTTCGACGATGCGGCCTGCCGCGCCGCGATCGGCAATGACGGCACGATCCTGATCCATGGCGGCGGCAACATGGGCACGCTCTGGCCCAAGCACGAAGCCTTTCGCCTGCACCTGTTGCGCACCCATCGCGGCCGGCCGATCGTCCAGATGCCCGAGTCGATCCACTATGCCGACCCCGCCGCGGCGAAGGAGATGGCCGAGGCGATCCGCGACCACGGCGCCTTCACCCTGCTGGTCCGCGACGCCCGCTCGCTCGCCTTTGCCCGCGAACATTTCGACTGCGAGATCCATCTGTGCCCCGATGCCGCGCTGATGCTCGGCCGCCAGCAGCGTTCCTCCGCCACCGTGCCGGTCTTCGCGCTGCTGCGCACCGATCACGAGCGCTCCGCCGACGATGCCGCGGTGCCCGCCGGCGTGGCCGTCGACGACTGGCTGGAGGAGGACGGCGCCCAGAAGCGCTTCCTGCGCCTCTCGCTCAAGCTCGGCCGCCTGGTCACCCGCGATCCGATGGCCCAGCGCCTCGCCCGCCAGCGCCGCCTCGCCGAATGGCGCTTCCAGCGCGGCCTGGCAATGCTGTCCTCGGGCGAGCTGGTCGTCACCGACCGGCTCCACGCGCACATCCTCTCGCTGCTGCTCGATATCCCGCACGTGCTGCTCGACAACAGCTACGGCAAGGTCGCCGGCTTCGCCGACCAGTGGACCGGCGACTATGCCGGCCTGCTGCGCGCCACCAGCCGCGCCGAGGGCTTCGCCACCGCGCTGGCCTGCCGCACCCCGCAGATGGTCACCGGCTGAGGAGCCCGCACCCAGAGGAGGGACCGTGAAGCAGGACCTGTCCTTCGACCCCGCCCCGGAGCCCGCCGACAACGGGCTCGCCGCCCTCGCGCTGATCCTCGCGATGCACCGCGTCGCCGCCGATCCGGCCGAGCTGCGCCACGATCTCGGCCATGCCGATCCGGCCGGGGCCGACGACCTGCTTCGCCTCGCCCGGCGCATCCCCGGCGTTCGCGCCCGCGCCACCCGAGGCGATTTCGAACGCCTCCGCCGCCTGCCTTTGCCCGTGCTGGCCAGCGGCGCCGAGGGCTGGTTCGTCATCGGCCGGGTCGGCGAGGATGCCGTCGCGGTCCAGCGCCCCGGCGCCGAGATCGAGCGCTGGGACCGCGCCGCGCTCGAGGCCCGCTGGTCGGGCCAGCTGCTCCTCGTCACCACCCGCGATTCCGCCCAGGTCGCCGCCCAGCGCTTCGACTTCACCTGGTTCATCCCCCAGATCGTCAAGTACCGCCGGCTGATCGGCGAGGTGCTGCTGATCACCCTGGCGCTCAACCTGCTCGGCCTCGCCGCCCCGCTCTTCTTCCAGAACGTTGTCGACAAGGTGCTCGCCCATAACAGCCTCGCCACGCTGCAGGTGCTCGCGCTCGGGCTGGTGCTGGTCTCGCTTTGGGAAGTCGCGTTCGGCTGGCTGCGCACGCGGCTCTATTCGGAGACCAGCCAGAAGCTCGACGTCGAGCTGGGCAGCCGCCTCTTCCGCCACCTGCTCCGCCTGCCCATGGCCTATTTCGAGAACCGCCGCGTCGGCGACACCGTCACCCGGGTCCGCGAGCTGGAGACGGTGCGCGAGTTCATGACCAATGCCTCGCTGACGGTGCTGGTCGATCCGCTGTTCACGATCGTCTTCCTCGTCGCGATGTGGCTCTATTCGCCGACGCTGTTCGTGATCGTCGCGCTCACCTTGCCCGCCTATGTGATCGTCTCGCTCGCCGTCACCGGCCCGCTGCGCCGCCGCCTCGACGAGAAGTTCGCCCGCGGCGCCGCCAATAATTCGCTGCTGGTCGAGAGCGTCTCGGGCATGCAGACGCTCAAGGCCGCCGCGGTCGAGCCGCAATGGCAGGATCGCTGGGAGCGCCAGCTCGCCGCCTATAGCGCCGCCAACCAGCGGGTGATCAACCTCGGCAATTCCGGCAGCCAGGCGGTCCAGCTGATCTCGAAGCTGAGCCTCGCCGCGATCCTGTTCTTCGGCGCCCAGGCGGTGATCGCCGGCACGCTCACCGTAGGCGGGCTGGTCGCGTTCAACATGTTCGCCCAGCGCGTCTCCGGCCCCGTCATCCGCATGGCGCAGCTCTGGCAGGACTTCCAGCAGGTCCGCCTCTCGGTCCAGCGGATGGGCGACATCCTCAACACCGGTACCGAGCCCGGCGCCGGATCGCGCACTGCTTTGCCCGCGCTCGCCGGCCATGTCCGCTTCGAGAATGTCCGCTTCCGCTATGCCGCCGACGGCCCCTGGACGCTCGACGAGATCAGCCTCGACCTGCCCGCCGGCACCACGCTCGGCATCGCCGGCGCCTCGGGTTCGGGCAAGTCGACCCTGACCAAGCTGCTCCAGCGCCTCTACCTTCCCGCTGCCGGCCGGGTGCTGGTCGACGGCGTCGACATCGCCCAGATCGACCCGGCCTGGCTCCGCCGCCAGATCGGCGTGGTGCTGCAGGAGAACATCCTGTTCAACCGCTCGATCCGCGAGAATATCGCGCTCGCCGATCCGGCCATGCCGATCGAGCGGGTGATGACCGCCGCCCGCCTTGCCGGCGCGCACGACTTCATCCTCGCCCTCCCCCAGGGCTATGACACGATCGTCGAGGAGCGCGGGGTCAATTTCTCGGGCGGTCAGCGCCAGCGCCTCGCCATCGCCCGCGCGCTGATCACCAATCCGCGCATCCTGATCCTCGACGAAGCAACCTCCGCGCTCGATGCCGAGAGCGAGGAGATCGTCCAGCGCAACCTGAAGGCGATCGCCGCCGGCCGCACCGTGCTGATCATCGCCCACCGCCTCTCGGCGATCCGCCAGTGCGACCGCATCCTGACGATGGACAAGGGCCATATCGTCGAAAGCGGCACGCATGACGAGCTGCTCCATCTCGGCGGCCGCTATGCCGCGCTCCATCATCGCCAGATCGGCGTGCAGGCGGGAGCGGCGGCATGAACGCGGTCACTCGACACTGGACCGCCGTGCGCGACGCGCTCGACAATGAGCGGGCGCGTTCCCGCTCGGTCCTCCGCACCGAGGAGACCGACTTCCTCCCCGCCGCGCTGGAAGTGGTCGAGCGCCCGGTCTCGCCGACGGCGCGCGTCACCGCCTGGGCGCTGCTCGGGCTGCTCGTCGTCGCCCTGCTCTGGCTGTTTCTCGGCCGGGTCGATGTCGTCGCTTCGGCGCCGGGCAGGCTGGTCCCCGCCGACGACGTCAAGCTGATCCAGCCGGGCTCGGGCGGGATCGTCCGCGCGATCCTGGTCCGCGACGGCCAGAGCGTGCGCGCCGGCCAGCCGCTGGTCGAGCTCGATCCCACCGTCTCCGATGCCGATGCCGCCCAGGCGGGCAAGGCGCTGGAGACCGCCCAGCTCGACGCCGCGCGGCTGCGCGCGATCCTCTCGGCGCTCGACGGCCAGGGGCTGCGCTTCACCCCGCCTGCCGGCACCACGGCCGAGGTTGCCGCCACCCAGGCCGCGCTAGCCCGTGCCCAGCTCGCCGAGATCCAGGCAGGCAGCCAGACGCGTGCCGCCGACACCGAATCCGCGCGTGCCGCCCGGGCCGAGGCGCAGATCCAGGCCGCCAAGCTCAGCGAGACGCTGCCGCTGCTCGACGAGCAGATCGCTGCCAACGAGACGCTGCTGGCGAAGGGCTATGTCTCGAAGCTCAAGGTGATCGAGATGCGCCGCCAGCGCCTCGCCGCCGCGCGCGACCGCGACGCCGCGCTCGCCACCGCGCGCAAGGCCGAGGCGCAGATCGCGGTGGCTGGCGGCAATTCGAGCCAGTCGACCGCCGAGGCCCGCGCCCGCATCCTCGCCGACCTCGCCAAGGCAGAGAGCGACGCGCGCCTGCGCCAGGAGGAGCTGACCAAGGCCACGAAACGCTCCAGCCTCCAACGCCTCGTCAGCCCGGTCGACGGCACCGTCACCCAGCTCGCGGTGCACACGGTCGGTGGTGTGGTCGAGGCGGCCAAGCCGATCATGGTGATCGTGCCGGCGCGCGGGAAGCTGGTCGCCGAAGTGACGATCGCCAACAAGGATGTCGGTTTCGTCGGCGCCGGCCAGCCGGTCGCGCTCAAGGTCGAGGCCTTTCCCTTCACCCGATACGGCGCGGTGCCGGGCCGGCTCGAGCAGATCAGCTCGGATGCGGTGCAGGACGAGAAGCAGGGACTGATCTACACCGCCCGGGTGACGCTGGACCGCGCGACGATCCGGCGCGACGGCGCCAACGTGCCGCTCACCCCCGGCATGGCGGTAACCGCCGACATCCGCACCGGCCGCCGCTCGCTGGCGAGCTACCTGCTAAGCCCGATCGACGAGATCCGCACGACGGCAGGACGAGAGCGGTAGCCTCTTCTCCGCCCCCCGCCGCCATCCCCGCACTCTATTCGTCATCCCCGCGAAGGCGGGGATCCAGAGTCAAAAGGGTCACCGCTCTGCCACCCTGGATCCCCGCCTTCGCGGGGATGACGAAGGGAGGAAAGTGCCGGCCCCGATCGCTATCCCGGACTGGTTGCAAAATAGGATTCCCCCTGCTTCCCTCACCCGGCCTGGCAACAACCCGGCCGCTCTTTGACCCGGTAGGAAAGATAGGACCACCGCCACGCAACCATCTTGCGAGATGCAGGCCATTCCCGGGAAAACAGGGAAAATAGCGCCCGCGAAAACCCGCTCCCGGCGTGAACTTCGTGTACTTTGCCGAGTCCCGCCGGCCCGCGCCGTAGGACGCCTCAGTACGCGTTGTGATGCATCAGCACCTGCGCGGTCCGCACCAGGATCGAGATGTCGCGGACCAGCGACCAGCCATGCTGATATTCCAGGTCCGCCTCGAGCCGGTTGAGGATGTCGCGCTTGGTGTTGGTCGCGCCGCGGAAGCCGCGGATCTGGGCCAGGCCGGTGATGCCGGGCTTGAGCGCGTGGCGGTGCCAATATTGCCGGTCGACCCGCCAGAACAGCTCGTCCCCGGCGGTCGACCCCAGCGCGTGCGGGCGCGGGCCGACCAGGCTCATCTCGCCGAACAGCACGTTGATCAGCTGAGGCAGCTCGTCGATGCTGGTCATGCGGATGAGGCGGCCGACCCGGGTGATCCGGTCGTCGTCGCGGCTCGCCGAGCGCGCACCGGTCGCGTCGCTGGTCTCCACCCGCATGCTGCGGAACTTGAGGATCTGGAAGATCCGGTTGCCGCGCCCCATCCGCTCCTGGCGGAAGAAGACCGGCCCCGGCGAATCGAGCTTGATCGCGATCGCCACCATCACCAGCACCGGCAGCAGCATCAGCAGCGCCGGGATGGTGACGGCCAGGTCGAGCGCGCGCTTCTTCACTCGGTTGGCGCGGTTGAGCGGGCCCCAGGAGACCACCACCGTGGTCACCCCGTCGCGCTGCCGCGTGGTGAGCGGGCCGAGCTCGGCGATCTCGGGCATCACGATCTCGCCGACGATGTTCACGCCCTTCAGCGCGCGTGCCCATTCGGCCTTGTGATCGGGCGTGCAGACGATGACCACGCGGTCGTAATCCTGCAGCACCGTGCCCAGCCGGTCGAGCATGTACGGATCGTCGAGATCGGTGCGCAGGCCGGAGGCCCGCGCGTCGACGATCTCGCGGTTGAGATAGCCGTCGGGCACGTTCGCGCCGTCGACGATCACCAGCTCGGCGGTCAGCTTGCCGAAGGTCTTGCTGACCACATGGCAGATCAGCAGCCGCTGCGAGAGCAGCAGCGTCAGCGCGGTGACCATGCCCATGCCAAGCGCGAAGCGCGGCACCTTGCCGGTCACCTTGAGCGAGAAGGCGACGAGCAGGAAGACGAGCAAGGTCGTTGCGAAGGAGAGCAGCGCCTGGCGGCAGCTCTTGCTCGGCTTGGTCAGGCATCGCGGATTATAGGCTTGGTTCTGGAAGGCGATCGCGGCATGGACGAACAGCGCCCCGGCCATCGCGGTCCACAGCCCGTCGGAGATGGTCCGCGGCTCCTCGACCACCAGCGCGACTGCGAAGCCGAACGCCAGCGCCACCGCGTCCGCCGCCATCAGCCAGAGGCAGAGCCATATCTTGGCGTTGCGCCGCGCCGCCTTGGCCAGCGGCGTGCGGATAGGTACCCCCTGGATCGCCAAGTCGATCTTGGTCATGGGATGCAACACTCCCTAAGCTCAAATACGCGAGCTTGCTGCGACGCAACATGACTTCGGGGTTAGGTTATGCAAGCCGCCAGCGCGGGCACGTGCCGGATACGAGATGATCCGTTCGTCGCAGTGCGGCGCTGCGACAAGCCGTGCGCTGGTACTCGACTTTGACGAAGGCAAGAACGCATAGGATCGTGATGACGCCAGGAGCCCGGACCAATCCCCATCGTCACCCTGAACTTGTTTCAGGGTCCAACGCGTCACAAGGGATTCCGCCTGGGGAGAGTTGGATGCTGAAACAAGTTCAGCATGACGGTGCCTGGTACCGACGGTCCACCCCATGGTGATCGCCCGTCTCCGCGCCGCCCCTGCCCACGCACGGCTGCTGCTCTTCGCCTTCGGGGACTTCGCCTTCAATCTCTACTGGCAGAGCATCATGCTCTTCCTGCTCTTCTATTATACCGAGGCGCTGGGCCTGCCGGTGGCGACCGCCGCCGCGGTCTACACCATCGCCTCGGTCTGGGACGGGCTGGCCAATTTCCTTGCCGGCGCCGTGGCAGACCGGCGCGAGCCCGGGCGCGGCTATGGCCGGTTCCTGATGCTGGGCAGCGTGCCGCTCGGCCTCGCCTTCGTGCTGACCTATGCGCCGCCGCTCGCCACCGGCTGGTGGGGCATCGCGACGATCTTCATCGGCCATCTGCTGTTCCGCACCGCCTATGCCGCGGTCAACGTGCCCTATCTGGCGATGAGCGCGCGGGTGAGCAGCGACAGCCGCGACCGCGCCTTCCTCGCCGGCATGCGGATGCTGTTCGGCACCATGGCCGCCGTGCTGGTCGCCCGTGGCACGCTGCCGCTCGGCGCGTTGCTCAGCGGCAGCGCGGTCGCGGCCCAGGCCTATCTCTGGGCGGCCATCCTGTTCGCCATCCTCGGCACCGCGATCCTGATGCTGGTCGGGGCAACCTATCGCGAGCAGGTGGTGCCGGTCCGCACCCAGCCGCCCTCGATCGCCGCGAGCCTGCGCAGCCTCGCCGCCAACCGCGCCTTCGTCACGCTCAACCTTGCGATGATGGCGATGATCGTCGCGGCGACGATCCTCAACAAATCGGTGCTGTACTATTTCAAATATTTCGTCGGCGACGACGTGGCCGGGCAGAGCGCGCTCGCCTGGATGGGCGTGGTCGGCGCGGCGGCGGTGCCGCTATGGATGCTGCTCCAGCGCGTCCTGGGCACGCGTGGCCTGTGGTTCCTCGCCGCCTGCGCCTGCATGGCCGGGCTGAGCCTGTTCGTCATGGTGCATATCGACAAGGCCGGCCCGATGCAGCTGTTCCTGGTCGCGATGCAGGCAGTGATCGTCGGGCTGCACTTCGCCTATTGGGCGATGCTGCCCAACACGGTCGAATATGGCGAACGCGCCACCGGACTGCGGGTCGAGGGCGCGGTATTCGGCATGGCCGCCCTGCTCCAACGCATCGCGATCGGCCTCGCCACCGCGCTGCTCGCTACCGGGTTCGACGCAGCAGGCTTCGTCGCCAATGTCCGGCAGAGCGAGGCGACGCTCGCCACGATGCGCTTCACCATCGCAGTGGTGCCGCTGGCCTTCCTCGCCCTGTCCTGCCTGCTGATGCTGCTCAACCCGCTCGGCAAGGGCGAGCATGCCAAGATCGTGAAGGACCTGGAGGAGCGGGAAGCTCCCTGAAATTCCTCCCTCGCGAAGCGGGGGAGGGGGACCGCGACGCGAAGCGGCGTGGTGGAGGGGGCATTCCCGCGAGCGATACCGCCTGGGGCTAGGCCCCCTCCACCACCGCCTTCGGCGGCGGTCCCCCTCCCCCGGCTTTGCCGAGGGAGGAATGGATCAGGCGGTCAGCGTGAACTGCGCGTGCACGCCGTCCGCCTCGGCCGAGGGCGCGATCCAGACGTCGAACAGACCCGGCTCGACGGTCGGCTTGTCGTCGCGGCCGATGAACAGCAGCTGCGAGCGCTTGAGCTTGAACGTCACCGTCTCGCTTGCCCCGGCAGCCAGCGCCAGCTTGCGAAAGGCCTTGAGCTCGCGCACCGGCCGGGTGACGCTCGCCACCCGGTCGCGGATATAGAGCTGCACCACTTCCTCGATCGCACGCGAACCCGAATTGGTGATCTTCGCCGAGACGGTGATCTCGCCGTCCCAGGCCAGGGTTGCCGGCACCGACAGGTCCGAATAGCCTACCTTGCCATAGGTCAGCCCGTGGCCGAACGGGAACAGCGCCGAGTTCGGGATGCCGCGATAATGCGCCTTGTAGGGCTGCAGCGCGCCTTCCGGGTTCGGCCGGCCGGTCGCCTTGTGGTTGTAGTAATAAGGCTGCTGGCCCGGCGAGCGCGGGAAGCTGCACGGCAGGCGGCCGGCCGGGCTGTAATCGCCGAACAGCACATCGGCGGTGGCATTGCCGCCTTCCGAACCGAGGAACCAGGTGACGAGGATCGCCGGCGCGTTCAGCACCGCGCCGTCCAGCGCCAGCGCGCGGCCGTTCTTGAGCACGACCACGACCGGCTTGCCGGTCTTCGCCACCGCCTCGGCCAGCGCCATCTGCGGCGCGGGGATGACGATCTCGGCACGCGACTGCGCCTCGCCCGACATGTTCTCGCTCTCACCGATCGCCAGGATCACCACGTCCGCCGCGTTCGCCGCGGCCACCGCCGCCTCGATCCCGCCGGCAAGCGGTTCCTCGACCTTCGAGCCAAGCGTCACGCTCACCGCGCTCTTGTCCGCCACCGCGCCGCGCACGCCTGTCGCCAGGTCGATCGCCAGCTTGTTGTCGCCATAGACCACCCAGGGCCCGTTGATGTCGTGCTGCCCTTCGGCGAACGGGCCGATGATCGCGATCTTCTTGCCGCTCTTCGGCAGCGGCAGCAGGTCGCCGTCGTTCTTGAGCAGCACGATCGACTTGCGCCCGGCCTCGCGGGACAGCGCGATCGCCTGCTTGGTGCGCGAGCGCGCCTTTTCGCGCTTGGCGTCGATACGGCGGAACGGGTCCTCGAACAGGCCGAGCCGTGCCTTCATCGCCAGCACCTTGCGCACCGATTCGTCGACCAGGCTGATCGGCACCTCGCCCTTGGCGACGAGGTCGGGCAGGTGATCGCGGTAATAGCCGCTGGTCATGCTCATATCGACGCCGGCCAGGAAGGCGAGCTTGGCCGCCTCGCGCGCATCCGCGGCGAAGCCATGGTCGATCATCTCCATGTCGCCCGTGTAGTCGGACACCACAAAGCCCTCGAAACCCCATTCGTCGCGCAGGATCTTGCGCATCAGCCATTCGTTTCCGGTCGAAGGCACGCCGGAGATCTCGTTGAACGAGGCCATAGCCGAGAGCGCGCCTTCGTCGAACGCGGTCTTGAACGGCGGGAGGTAGACTTCGCGCAGCGTCCGCTCGGAAACGTCGACGGTCGAGTAATCGAGACCCGCCTCGGCCGCGCCATAGGCGGCGAAATGCTTGGCGCAGGCCAGCATCGAATCGATCGCCTTCAGATCCTTGCCCTGGAAGCCGCGCACCCGCGCCGCGGCGATCAGCTCGCCGAGCAGCACGTCCTCGCCCGCGCCTTCCATCGTGCGGCCCCAGCGCTGGTCGCGCGCGATGTCGACCATCGGCGCGAAGGTCCAGTCGATGCCTGCCGCGGCGCCTTCATAGGAGGCCATGCGCGCGGTGCGCTCGGCGAGATCGGGATCGAAGGCCGCCGCCTCGCCCACCGGCACCGGGAAGATCGTGCGGTGGCCATGGATCACATCGGCGGCGAAGAGCAGCGGGATCTTGAGGCGCGACTTGGTCATCGCCGCGGTCTGCATGCGGCGCGCCATCTCGGCGCCATTGCCGTTGAACACGCCGGTCAGGCGCCCCTTCTCGACCTCGGCCAGTTGCTCCTCGAAGCTCGGGCCGTTGGTCGGCGGGTTGAGCGCGGTGGCGACGCCGCCGCCCCAGGCCGCGGGCAGGATGGTCAGCTGGCCGGCCTTCTCCTCGACCGTCATCTTCTGGATCAGCGCATCGATAAAGGCGGGCACCGGCAGGCGCCCCGCCGCCTGCAGCATCGCGCGCGCCGGGCTCGCGGCCCAGGCCGCGACTGCGCCCGCTCCCATCAGAGCCGCGCGCCGCGAAATCCTGGTGTCGAACATTGCTACTCCTCTCCTGAACACGCCGCGGCCAACCACCCGCGAGCATTGTCTTACAGATGTCCACCACGAAACTTTTTTGCTTGTCGCGGCGAACCGTAACCGGTTACATAACTCGGACACGGCTTGTATTGCAATCGCCGAAGCGGTCTGAAACGCAGGAAACATGCGTTCCCATGTCCGGGGACCGGGGGAGAAGGGAAGAAATGGGCGAGGCCACCATCCGCGATGTCGCACGCCGCGCCGAGGTTTCGGTCGCGTCGGTGTCGCGCGCCCTGAACGGCCTCGACAATGTCCGCGCCGAAACCCGCGACAAGGTGATCAAGGCGGCGAACGAGCTCGGCTATGTCCCCCATGCCGGCGCGCGCAGCCTCAGCCTCGCCCGCGCCCATGCGATCGGCGTCGTCCTGCCCGACCTGCACGGCGAGTTCTTCTCCGAATGCGTGCGCGGCATGGACCGGGAAGCCAGCCGCCGCGGCTACCTCCTGCTGCTCTCCAACATGCATGACGACAGCGAGCAGGCGGCGGTGGCGCTGCGCGCGATGCGCGGCCGGGTCGACGGGCTGCTGGTCATGGCCCCGCACATCGCGCCCGAGACGCTCGAGCACGCCCTGCCGCCGGCGATCCCTTCGGTGCTGCTCAACAGCCATGCCGAGCTCGCCGGCCGCCCGGCGCTGCGCTTCGACAATCGCGCGGGTGCCGAGGCGATGGTCGAGCATCTCGTCGCCAATGGCTATCGCCACATCGTCCATATCGCCGGTCCCGAGGGCAATCTCGACGCCGCCCAGCGCGCCGAGGGCTATCTCGCCGCCTGCGCCCGCCATGCCTTGCCCCCGCGCATCATCGCCGGCGACTTCAACGAGGAGGCCGGCGAGGCCGCCGCACGCGAGATCCTGGCGAGCGGCACGCTCACCGACGCGGTGTTCGCCGCCAACGACATGATGGCGATCGGCTGCCTCCACACGCTGCGCAGCGCCGGCACCGCCGTGCCCGAGCAGATCGCCGTGGCCGGCTTCGACGACGTGCCTCTCGCCCGCTATCTCTCGCTCAGCACGGTCCGGGTGAACATCGCCGAGATGGGCGCCTGCGCCGTCGCCCGGCTGATCGACCTGCTCGAAGGCAAGGACCTCAAGCGCGACAGCGAGACCTTCACCCCCGAACTGGTGATGCGCGCCACCACGGCGCCGCGTGCCGCTCACCAGGACGGAGCCGCGCATGCGTGACCGCGGCTCCGTTTCTTTTTGGCTCTGGACTGTAACCGGTTCCAAGGCTCCGCCTGCTTCGGGTACACCCCGCCTCGGGGGCGGCGCCGCGCGTGCCGCCCCCAATTTTTCGATGCCGGGGGTGGAACCGCTTCGCTTTCTCTCATGTATGAGGCCTTGGACATGATCGACCGGCGCGCGCTCCTTTCGCGGTCTTCGCTGCTGCTTGCCGCTTCGGCGCTTCCCGGTGCGGCCGCGGCGCAATCGCGGGACAAGGGCACCGCGGTCCGCACGCTGCCGCCCTTCTACGAGGATATCGAATACCGTACCTTCCGCTGGTTCTGGGAGACGGCGCGGCGCGACAACGGCCTCGTCCCCGATCGCTACCCCTCGCCCAGCTTCTGCTCGATCGCCTCGGTCGGCTTCGCGCTCACGGCCTATCCGGTCGGCGTCGAGCGCGGCTGGATCACCCGGGCCGAGGCGCGCGACCTCACCCTCACCACGCTGCGCTTCTTCTGGGAGGCGCCGCAGGGGCCCGAGCCGAGCGGCAGGATCGGCCATGCCGGCTTCTTCTACCACTTCATCGACATGATCAGCGGCGAGCGCTTCGGGAAGACCGAGCTCTCGAGCGTCGACACCACCCTGCTGCTGATGGGCGTGCTGTTCGCCGGGCAATATTATGACCGGGCGGATGCGAAGGAGCGCGAGATCCGCGACCTGGCGCAGAAGCTCTATGCCCGGGCCGACTGGAATTTCTTCCGCGCCGACGGCCGCAAGCCCGTGTCGATGGGCTGGCACCCCGAGCGCGGCCTGATCCCGAGCAGCTGGACCGGCTATAACGAAGGGATGTTCGTCTACATCCTCGGCCTGGGCGCGCCGGTGCACGCGTTGCCCGCCGACAGCTGGGACGTGTGGACCGCCACCTATCCGCATTCGTGGCGCGGCGAGGGCCAAACCCGCCACATCGCCTTCGCCCCGCTGTTCGGCCACCAGTACAGCCAGATATGGATCGACTTCCGCGGCATCCGCGACGCAGTGATGCGCGAGGCCGGCATGGACTATTTCGAGAACAGCCGCCGCGCCACCTATGCCGCCCGCGCCTATTGCATCGCCAACCCCCAGGGCTGGGACGGCTGGTCGAAGGACATATGGGGCCTCACCGCCTGTGACGGCCCGGGCGACTTCAAGATTACGTTCAAGGGCAAGCCGACCGAGTTCTTCAGCTATTCGGCGCGTGGTCCGCTCGGACAGCCCGACGGCCGCGACGACGGCACCCTCGCCCCCACCGCCGCGCTCGGCGCGCTGCCCTTCGCGCCGGAGATCGTCATCCCCGCCGCCGAGGCGATGCGCCGCGAGCATGGCGACCTGCTCTACGGCAAATACGGCTTCTTCGATTCGTTCAACCCGAGCTTCCGCTGGACCGACAGGAAGCTGAGCAACGGCCGCGTCGATCCGGCCAGGGGCTGGTACGACACCGACTATATCGGCATCGACCAGGGCCCGATCCTCCTCCAGGCGGCGAACTATCGCAGCGATTTCGTCTGGAAGCGGATGCGGTCCTGCGCGCCGATCCGGAAGGGCCTGAAGCTGGCCGGCTTCACCGGTGGCTGGCTGGCCTAGCTCCGGCTTCCGCCGGGCGGACGGAATGGCTAAGGCTCGGGCATGACCGACACGCCCGAGACCGCCGCCCCCGAGGCGCCGCCGCGCCCCGCCCTCGCCTATCGCCATACGCCGGGCGCCGGCCCGACGGTATTGTTCCTGTGCGGCTATGCCTCGGACATGAATGGTACCAAGGCCCTGCACCTGGAGGCATGGGCCAGGGCGAATGGCCGCGCCTTCCTGCGCTTCGATTATTCGGGCTGCGGCGAGAGCGAAGGCAATTTCGAGGACGAGACGCTCGCGACCTGGCGTGACGATGCCCTGCGGATGATCGACACGGTCGTACAGGGCCCGGTGGTGCTGGTCGGCTCGTCGATGGGCGGCTGGATCATGGCGATGATCGCCAAGGCACGGCCGGAAATGGTCGCCGGCATGATCGGCATCGCCGCGGCGCCCGACTTCACCGACTGGGGCTTCACCATGGAGCAGAAGCTGGCGCTGCTCCAGAACGGCCGGATCGAGCAGCCCAACGACTATGGCGACACGCCCACCGTCACCACCCGCGCCTTCTGGGCTTCGGGCGAGGCGAACCGCGTGCTGGTCCAGCCGATCGCCTGGGGCGGGCCGGTGCGGCTGCTCCATGGCCAGAAGGACAAGGAAGTGCCCTGGGAGCACGCCCCGCGCCTGGCCGCGGCGATCCGTTCAGACATGGTGCAGACTCTGCTGGTCAAGGACGCGGAACATCGTTTCTCGCGCGAACAGGACCTCGCCCTGATCGTGCGCGCGCTCGAGGAAGTGCTCGCCCTATGCTCCCGTTCCTGATCCTCGCCCTCCAGACCGTTCCCGCCCCGGCCGCTGCCGCACCGGCCGCACCGGGCAAGGAGCCGCCGCGCTTCACCCAGTGCATGGACCTGGCGACCGGCGATCCTGCCAAGGCGATCGCCGATGCGGTGCAGTGGCGATCCGAGGGCGGCGGCGTGCTGGCGCGGCAATGTCTGGGCGTCGCCTATGCCAATCAGGGCAAATGGGCCGCGGCGGCAGGTGCGTTCGAGGACGCTGCGCGCGAGGCGGAGACCGGCAAGGATCCCCGCGCGCCCAATTATTGGGCCTCGGCCGGCAATGCCTGGATCGCTGCGGGCGAGCCCGCCAAGGGCCGCGCGGCAATCGACGCGGCGCTGGCCACCGGCGCGCTGGCCGGGCTCGACCTGGGCGAGGCGCATCTCGACCGGGCACGGGCGATGGTCGCGCTCGGCGACATGGACACCGCGCGCAGCGACATCGACAAGGCGCTGACCTATGCCGACAAGGACCCGCTCGCCTGGCTGCTCTCGGCAACGCTGGCACGGCGCGCGAGCGACCTGCCGCGCGCGGCGAACGACATCACCCAGGCGCTGAAGCTGTCGGGCGACGATCCCTCGGTCCAGCTCGAGGCGGGCAATATCGCCGCGGCGAGCGGCAACGAGGCCGACGCGCGCACCGCCTGGACCCGCGCGATCGAGCTGGCCCCTGGCACGGGCATCGCGACTGCCGCCCGCAAGGCGCTCGAACAATTCTCCGCGACGGAGAAATAGGGCTTTGCTTCCCCTCCCTGAAAGGGAGGGGATCGAGGGGTGGGTCCCGTCCGGGCAATACGGATGCCAGATCGCCCGGCCATCCCATATCGCGAGCACTCCACCCACCCCGACCCCTCCCTTCCAGGGAGGGGCTTTGGTAGGGGTGGCGCTCGCCGCCGGCGCTCCCTATCTCGCCGCCCATGCGCTATCTCCACACGATGATCCGCGTGACGGATCCCGACGCCACCATCGCCTTTTTCGAGTTGCTCGGCCTCAAGCAGGTCCGGCGGATGGACAGCGAGAAGGGGCGGTTCTCGCTGATCTTCCTCGCCGCCGACGAGGACAGCAAGGGCGAGGGCAAGCGCGCCGATGCCGAGGTAGAGCTGACCTGGAACTGGCCGGCCGAGGACGGCAGCCCCGCCGAGACCTATAGCGGCGGGCGCAATTTCGGGCACCTCGCCTACCGCGTCGACAATATCTACGAGACCTGCCAGCGCCTGCGCGACGGCGGCGTGACGATCAACCGCCCGCCGCGCGACGGCCACATGGCGTTCGTACGCACCCCCGACAACATCTCGATCGAGCTGCTCCAGGCGGGCGAACCGCTAGCCCCGGCCGAGCCTTGGGCATCGATGCCCAATACAGGCGAGTGGTAGGATTCCTCGAAGCGCTCGGGGCCTCGGCCCCGATCGTGCAGGCGCCCATGGCGGGTGCCGGCGGCCCGAAGCTGGCGATCGCGGCGATCCGGGGCGGCGCGGTGGGCTCGCTCCCCTGCGCGATGCTGACGCCCGAGCAGCTCGCCGGCCAGGTCGCCGAAGTGCGGGCCGCCGTCCGGGGGCCGCTCAACCTCAATTTCTTCTGCCACCATCTGCCTGAGCCCACCCCGGACGAAAGCGCCTGGCGGGCCCTGCTCGCCCCCTATTATGCCGAGGAGGGCGTGCAGCCCGGCCCGCCGCCGCCGCTGCGCCGGCCGTTCGACGCGGCACTCTGCGAAGCGGTCGAAAGGGTGCGGCCCGAGATCGTCAGCTTCCATTTCGGCCTGCCCGAGGAATCGCTGCTCGCGCGGGTACGGGGCACCGGCGCGCTGGTGTTCGGCAACGCGACCACGGCCGAAGAGATGCACTGGCTCGCCCGGCGCGGCGTAGATGCGGTGATCGCGCAGGGCGCCGAGGCGGGCGGACATTCGGGCTGGTTCCTTGGTGACCGGCACAACCCCACCCAACTGGCCAAGCTGCTCGCCGAGAAGATCCCCGTGCCGGTGATCGCCGCCGGCGGGATCATCGACGGCCCGGATATCGCCCGCGCTCTGTCTGCGGGCGCAAGCGCCGTCCAGCTCGGCACCGCCTTTCTCGCCACCCCGGAGAGCAGCATCTCGGCGCCTTTCCGCGCGTTGCTCGGCACCGAGGTGGCGACCCGTTTCACCAACCTCTTCTCCGGCCGCGAGGCGCAGGGGATCGAGAACCGGCTGATGCGCGACCTGGGAGCGATCCGCGACGAGGTCCCCGCCTTTCCCTATGGCTCCAACGCGCTGGCGCCGCTGCGTACGCATGCGGAGGCCGATGGCCGGGGCGATTATTCGCCGCTCTGGGCGGGAACGGGCGTGGCACGGGTACGGCCAACCGGGGCGGAAGCGCTGGTCCGGCAGCTGGCCGGCGCGCTTGCATCCAAGCGCGCCTGACCGTATTATTCAAATAACACACTTCAGGGCCTGCGCATATATGCGGCTGCGTATTCTGCTTTCCTTTCTCGCGTTGACCGCATGCCATGATCCTGACCGGGTAAGCGTCGACGTGGCGTTCGACGTCGATGCCGCGGGCGGCTTCACCAGCGCCAAGTGCATCGCCTCGACCGGCAAAACCTGTCAGATCGATTTCCGCGGGGTGACGCCGCGCCGGGCGGTGCTCCAGGTCGGCGAGATGCGGCATTTCAAGCATGTCGGACCCGGCGCGCCGGTGTGCATCGCCGCCAAAGCCGCCGATCTTGCCGGCTGCCAGCCGATCCGCCTTCGCGCCGGCTATGCGCGTATCCGCAAGGAACGATCGGACAGCGTGGCACTGGCGCATGGGCATGCGCGCTCCTAATCTGGGTTCATGCTCCAGATCGTCCGCATCCCCGCCCTCAGCGACAACTATATCTGGCTCGTCCATGATCCCGCCTCGGGCGAGACGATCGTGGTCGATCCCGCCCAGGCGGAGCCGGTGCTCGAGGAAGCCGATGAGCGTGGCTGGACAATCAGCGCGATCTGGAACACGCACTGGCATCCCGATCACACCGGCGGCAATGCCGCGATCAAGGCGCGCACCGGCGCCACGGTGATCGCTCCCGCGGCCGAGGCGGCGAAGATCCCCACGGCCGACCGGCCGGTCGGCGAAGGCGACACGGTGCGCATCGGCGACCGCGTCGCGACGGTGCTCGAGGTGCCGGCGCATACTGCCGGTCACATCGCCTATCATTTCGCCGAGGACTCGGCGATCTTCGTCGGCGACACGCTGTTCGCGATGGGCTGCGGCCGGCTGTTCGAGGGGACGGCGGCACAGATGTTCGCCAACATGCAGCGTCTGGCGAAGCTGCCGGGCGAGACCGCGGTCTATTGCGCGCATGAATATACTCAGTCGAACGGCCGCTATGCGCTGGTCGCCGAGCCGGACAATACGGCCATCCGCGAACGGATGGACGCGGTGAACCTGGCCCGCGCGACGGGCGAGGCAACGGTGCCGACGACGATCGCACTCGAGCTGGCGACCAATCCCTTCCTGCGCGCGGAAACTGCCGAGCAGCTCGCCGAACGGCGTGCGGCCAAGGATGTCTTTTGAACGATCGCGCGCTATAGTCGCACCGTCGGGGGCGACAGGAGAATGAACATGGTCCGCTTCGCCATTCCCGCCGCCTTGATCCTTGTCCTCGCCTGCACCGCCAATGCCGCACCCCAGCGCGGCGCCAATCGCGGCGACGACGCCAAGATCGCCAAGCGCCTCGCCAGCCTGACTCCGGGCAAGCCGCAGAACTGCCTGCCGCGCGACCGGTTCGCCGAGACCCAGGGCTATGCCCGCACCATCCTGTTCGTCGGCGGGCGCAACAAGGTGTGGCGCAGCGACTTGGTCGGCACCTGCCCCGGCCTCTCGCGCGGCGACCTGCCGGTCATCACCAGCACCTCGGGCCGGATGTGCCGGGGCGACCGCGTGCAGACCCGTGCGCGCATCGGCGGGATGCTGACCGGCGCCTGCGCGCTCGGCCCCTTCGTGCCCTATAGCAAGTGAGGAACGCGACGATGCGCAGCCTTGCCCTTGTCGTCCCTGCAGCACTGGCCCTGGCAGGCTGTGCCGCGAGCAGCGAAATCCAGGCCTCGCAGGCGGCCGAGGCGCAGAAGGATCTTGCCGCGGTGCTGGACGGCCGCGTCGCCGGCACCCCGCGCGACTGCATCTCGGTGACCGATTCGGACAGCCCGCAGATCATCGACAACCAGACGATCGTCTACAAGCCGCTGGGCAGGACGGTATGGCGCAACGACCTGGGCAGCAGCTGCCCGGGACTGCGGCCCTACACCACGCTGATCGTGGAGGTGCACGGATCGCAGCTCTGCCGGAACGACCGCTTCCGCGTGCTCGATCCGGGATCGACCATCCCGAGCACCTATTGCATGTTCGGCAAGTTCACGCCCTACGAGAAGGCGAAGTGAACTAGAAATCCTTCCCCGCTTCGCGAGGGAGGAATTTACAGAACTACAGCACGTAGCGGCTCAAATCCGTGTTCCGCGCCACCGCGGCCAGCTGCTTGTCGACATATTCGCCGTCGATCACCAGCGTCTCGCCCTTGCGGTCCTCGGCGCCGAAGCTGATGTCCTCGAGCAGCTTCTCCATCACCGTCTGGAGCCGGCGGGCGCCGATATTCTCGACCTCGGCATTCACCTCGGCGGCGATGCGCGCCACCGCGCGGATGCCGGTGTCGGTGAAGTCGATCTTCACGCCCTCGGTGCCGAGCAGCGCCGCATATTGCTGCACCAGGCTCGCCTTGGTGTCGCTGAGGATCGCAACGAAGTCCTCCTCGGTCAGCCCCTTCAGCTCGACGCGGATCGGCAGCCGGCCCTGGAGTTCGGGAAGCAGGTCGCTCGGCTTGGCGACGTGGAAGGCGCCCGAGGCGATGAAGAGGATATGATCGGTCTTCATCGGGCCGTATTTGGTGGCGACCGTGGTGCCCTCGATCAGCGGCAGCAGGTCGCGCTGCACGCCTTCGCGGCTGACCGAACCGCCGCGCACGTCGCTCACCGCGATCTTGTCGATCTCGTCGAGGAAGACGATGCCGTTCGCCTCCGCATCCGCCAGCGCGACGCGGCTGACCTCGTCCTGGTCGAGGCGCTTGTCGGCCTCTTCCTCGACGAGCTTCTCCCAGGCGGCGCGGACGTTGAGCTTGCGGCGCTTGAGCGGCGCGCCGCCCAGGCCCTTCATCATCTCGCCGAGGTTGATCATCTGCATCGGCGCGCCGGGGATTTCGAACGGCGCCGGCGAGGCCTGCTCGACCTCGATCTCGATCTCGCTCGTGTCCAGCGAGCCCTCATGGAAGCGCTGCCTGAACGCCTCGCGCGTGGCGGTGGACGAATCCTTGCCGGTCAGCGCATCGAGCAGGCGGCCCATCGCCGCCTCCTCGGCCTTGTCCTTCACCGCAGCGCGGCGGCGCTCCTTCTCGAGCCGGATCGATTCCTCGACCAGGTCGCGGGCGATCTGCTCGACGTCGCGGCCGACATAGCCGACCTCGGTGAACTTGGTCGCCTCCACCTTCACGAAGGGCGCGTCGGCGAGCTTGGCGAGTCGGCGGCTGATCTCGGTCTTGCCGCAGCCGGTCGGCCCGATCATCAGGATGTTCTTGGGCGTGACCTCGTCCCGCAGGTCGGCGGAGAGCTGCTGGCGGCGCCAGCGGTTGCGCAGCGCCACCGACACGGCGCGCTTGGCGTCCTTCTGGCCGATGATGTGCGCGTCGAGGGCGGCGACGATCGCCTTGGGCGTCAGATTCTCGTTCATTTGGGGAAATGGGTTCTCTGGTTCGTTTCGAACCCCGATGTTGGGGGCCGGCCCCGCCGCTTCAAGCCGTGCAGCTCATGTCCGCGAAGAAGGCCCGGTGGCGCTCGAGGATCGTGGCGATCCGGTCGGGCTGGGGCGTCGGGTCCCATTCGCCATGCTCGAAGGTGCCGCCGCAGATGATGCCGTCGGCACGCGGGAACATATAGCCCATCCGGCCGGCAAAGGCATATTCCACCTCGGGCTGCGGGAGCAGCACGGCGAGCTGGCCGCGCACCGGCTCGATCTCGGTGTCGCCGAACAGCTTGCCCGCGCCGAGCCCGGTGCAGTTGAAGACCAGGCGCTCCGGCAACGCGGCGACATCGGCGGGCGTATCGAAGCCGCGTACGACGAACTTCCCGCCGGCCAGCTGGACGTCACGCATCAGCTGGCGAAGCAGATGGCCGGTCTCGGCATACATGGTCGAAAAGCGGCGGACGCGGCGGACGGGAAAGGGATGCTCGCCGGGGCCGAGGATGGCGGGATCGACCTCATAGGCATTCTCGGGATCGACCTCATAGGCATTCTCGGGATCGGGCTCGGTGTTATCCTCAGCCGGGTCGTCGCGCAGCTGCAGATAGGTGGGCAGCCAGCGTATGCCATATTCCTCGCCGGTCATGATCTGGAAGCGGCGCCAGCTATAGTCCATCGCCGCCTTGAGCTGGCCGAGCCAGGCGGGCGTGACCATGCCGTCGGTGTAGAGGCCGGCCGGGTGCCACTGCCCGCCCGCGATGTTCGAGGTGGTGTGGGGCGGCAGCTGGGCGGCGTAGAGGGTCACCGCGAACCCCGCCTCCTGGAGGAGCCGCGCGGTGGTGAGCCCGACGATCCCCGAACCGAGCACCGCGACCGGACCGCCATGCCCGGGCAGCCCCAGGTCGAGCGCGAGGCGCGAAGTGCCCCAGCTCAGGGTGATGCCCGAGCCGCCATGGCCGTAATTATGGACGAGCCGCTTGTCGCCCAGCGTCTCGCCGCGGACGACGAAGCCGGAGGGGCGATAGGGGCGCAACCCGGCGACGGTGCGGATGACCCGGGCAGGCGAGACGTTGACGGCCGGCAGGCAGCGCGCTGGGCCGGCAAGCCGCGGCCGGGCCTTGGTCGCCGAGCAGGCGGGCAGCGCCATCGCAGCGGCGGAGGCGATCAGCGGGCGGCGGGCGATCTGCATCGGCCCAGCCTAGGCGCCGCCGGCCCCGGCTCAACCTCGATTTGCTTGGGAGAGGCATGAACTGGGCTCATGGGCACCAATCCGTCATGCCGCCGTCAAATCCGTCTAACAGCGCCAATCCGCCCCACGCCAAATCCGTCATCCCGGCGAAAGCCGGGATCTCAGGCGACGACGCGGGACAAGAGCCGCACGAGATCCCGGCTTTCGCCGGGATGACGAGTGGGGAGCAAGGGATGAGGGATATGAGGAAGGGTGAGGGCTAGCGGGCTTCCCCCAACCAACCCTCCGCCTCTTCCATCGTCATGAAGATCCGCATCCGTGGATGCGTCTGGGTGCGCTCGGCCTGGAGCTTGTTCAGCGCGCTGCCCACCACCGAAGCCGCACGGCCCGAGGTGAGCGTCAGCCCCGCCTCGGCGATGCTCGGCAGCAGGTCGGCGACGTCGTTGGCCTGGACCGGCAAGGCGCGCGAATCGATCAGCACGTCATAGTCGCTGCGGATCGCGCGCACTTCCTGCGCCTTGGCACCGGCCGCCGCGGCGAAGGCCTGGACCGTCTCGACCGTCCAGAAATCGCGGATCTCGACCAGGATGCGGTTGCGGGCGGCGTCATACTCCATGCGGAACTTCATGCCGCCGCCGATGCAGGGGTCAGTTCGCGCTGTCCAGCACTTCCACCGTCAGGCGATCGTTGGTGTAGACGCACAGCTCGCCCGCGATCTTCATCGCAGCCCGTGCGATCTTCTCCGGATCGCTCTCGTAATCGACCAGCGCCCGCGCTGCGGCCAGGGCGAAATTGCCGCCCGATCCGATCGCCGCCACGCCGCCCTCGGGCTCCAGCACATCGCCATTGCCGGTGACCACCAGCGTCACTTCGGCGTCGGCGACGATCAGCATCGCCTCGAGGTTGCGGAGATACTTGTCGGTCCGCCAGTCCTTGGCGAGCTCGACCGCGGCACGGAGCAGCTGGCCGTTGTGGCGCTCCAGCTTGGCCTCGAGCCGCTCGAACAGGGTGAAGGCATCGGCCGTGGCGCCGGCAAAGCCCGCGATCACCTTGCCATCGCCCAGCGGTCGCACCTTGCGGGCGTTGGGCTTCATCACGGTGTTGCCCGCGGACACCTGTCCGTCACCTGCAATCACCACTTTGCCGGATTTGCGCACGGAGAGGATCGTCGTGCCGTGCCACGCGTTTGTTTCGCTCATGGCGCCGATATGGGGAACACCCCGCCTGCGCCGCAAGAGGGACTCCCGATGACCGGTCGATCGCGCCAGCCGGGGACGAGTGTTGCATGCGGGACACATCGCAGCGCAGCAAAACTCGCCTCCGACAACGCTGACGCAAACATGGGATTGACAGTTACATGTAACCGGTTCCAGGGGACGTTTCTGTCTGCGAACGAAAACAAGAACAATGCAGACCCGAGCTTGTAACCGATTACAGCCTTGGGCTGGGGAGGAATGAATGGCGATTTCCAATTCGAAGCGTGGCGTCCTGACGCGCGGCATCTCGGCGACGGCGATGGCCGCCGCGACCGTTTTCGCGGCTGGCGCCGTGCTGGTGCCGACCATGGCATCGGCACAGGTGAGCACCGCCAGCCTGAACGGCCAGGTGACCGGTGCCGACGGCAGCGCCGCCGCAAGCGCGCAGATCACCGCGCGCAGCACCGCGACCAACCAGACCTGGCGCGCCACCACCGATGCCGGCGGCGCCTATCAGCTGACCGGCCTGCGCCCCGGCGAATATGAAGTCACCGCGACCGCAGGCACCGAGACGACCAGCCAGCTCGTGGTGGTCGCCATCGGCCAGTCCGCCACGCTCGACCTGACCATCGGCGGTGCAGCCGCGGCGGTGCCCGAGGGGCAGATCGTCGTCACCGGCACCCGTGCCCGCGAAGTGCGTACCAGCGAAGTCGCGACCAATGTCAGCGTGACGCAGATTCAGCGCCTGCCGCAGACCGACCGCAACTTCCTGTCGTTCGTCGCGCTCGCCCCGGGCGTGAAGTACAACGACAGCGAGACCGACAAGGGCTTCACCTCCGGCGCTTCGACCGCCAGCCAGGTCAATGTCTTCGTCGATGGCGTCAGCCTGAAGAACCAGCTGCGCGAAGGCGGCATCGCCGGCCAGCAGAACAGCCGCGGCAACCCGTTCGGCCAGCTCGCCGTGCAGGAATTCCGCGTCCTCACCCAGAACTACAAGGCCGAGTATGAGCAGGCCGGTGCGGCGATCGTCACGGCGCTCACCAAGTCGGGCACCAACGAGTTCCACGGCGAGATCTTCGGCCAGTACACCGACAAGGGTCTGAGCGAGAAGTCGTACCTCGACAAGCGCAACAACCGCGCGGAGCCCCCGTTCGAGCGCAAGCAATATGGCATTTCGCTCGGCGGCCCGATCATCAAGGACCGGCTGTTCTTCTTCGCCGCCTATGAAGGCAACGACCAGAACCGCTCGAAGAATGTCGACAGCACCGGCTCGGCCGCGGCGATCCAGCAGTTCGAGCAATATTCGGGCCGCAAGCTGAGTGAGTTCGAAGGCGCGTTCGTCAGCCCGTTCCGCGGCGACTTCTATTTCGGCAAGCTGACCCTGACGCCGGACGATCGCCAGACCTTCGACCTGTCGTTCAGCCGCCGCCAGGAAACCGACATCCAGGGCTTCGAAGGCAATACCGCCTATGAGAATGCCGAGAACAAGAAGAACAAGGTCGATACCTACCTGTTCAAATGGGCATATAACGGCGACAATTTCACCAATGAATTCAACGCCAGCTATCTGAACTACAACTTCAACCCGACCTCGCTGCACCCCGAGCTGCCGTCGTACGACTATGCCAGCGTGATCCTGTTCGGCGGCAAGGATTCGACCCGCAACGAGACGCAGAGCAGCTACACGCTGCGCAACGACTTCACCTTCACCGGGTTCGACGGGCATGCGATCAAGTTCGGCGGGCGCGTCGAGGTGACCGACATCCAGTTCGACAACAACGCCTATATCCAGCCGCGCTACACCTACCGCATCGACGATGCCGGCACGCCGCTCGACCCGAGCGACGACACCGACTTCTCCATCCCGGCCGAGGCGCGGCTGGGCCTGGGCAGCGGCAAGATCAACGCGTCGAACACCCAGGTCGGCCTCTATCTGCAGGACGACTGGAACGTCACCAGCCGGCTCCAGCTCAATCTGGGCGTGCGCTGGGATTACGAGACCAACGGCTTCAACAACCATTACCGCACGCCGGCCGCCGCCGCGGCCGCGCTGCGCGCGCTGCCGAAGACCTTCTACTTCGACCCCGAGAACTACATCACCGACGGTAGCCAGCGTAAGCCGTTCGGCGGCGCGATCGCACCGCGCTTCGGCTTCTCCTGGGATATCAAGGGCGATCGCTCGACAGTGATCTTCGGCGGCGCGGGCCGCTATTACGACCGCAACAACTTCAACAACACGGTCGACGAGCTGTCGCGCACGATCAACCCGATCGGCGTGTTCCGCTTCTCGCGCAACGGCCTGCCGCGTTCGGGCCTGCCCACCATCGTGTGGAACCCGTCCTACGCGACCCGCGAAGGCCTGCTCGCGCTGGTCGCCAGCGCCCAGGGCGCCGGCCTGCCCGAGCTGTTCGCGGTCAAGAACAACGCCAAGCCCCCGGTGAACGACCAGTTCAGCCTCGGCGTGCGCCAGCGCATCGGCGTGTTCGAAGCCTCGATCACCGGCTCGTACCAGCGCGGCCGCAACGGCTATACCAACCTGTTCGCGACGCGGCAGAACAATGGCCTCGGCAATTGCTGCAACACCGCGCCGGTGATCCCGTTCGGCTATGCCAATGTGATCATCGGCTATGACGGGCTCGATACGCGCTACAAGGCGCTCTATTTCACCCTCGACAAGAACTACACCAAGTCCTCGGGCTGGGGCCTGAACATCGCCTATACGCTCTCCAAGGCGGAGCAGAACGGCAACGACCTGTTCAGCCTCGACGGCCTGACGCCGGACAATTACGGCTGGCGTCCCAAGGCCGGCGACGAGCGTCACCGGATCGTGATCTCGGGCATGGTCGACCTGCCGTTCGGCTTCCGCTTCTCGACGCTCACCACGCTGAGCAGCGGCGCGGGCTATCAGGTGACCGATGCGACCAAGGGCTTCGACACCGGCGCGCTGCGGTTCACCACGGCCTATCCGGAGAAGAACTGCATCGAGGGCCTGTTCGCCTTCTGCGAGGTCAACGTCTCGCTCGCCAAGGACTTCAAGATCCTCGGCAGGGACAATCTCGAGGCCGCGGTCGACGTCCTGAACCTGTTCAACAACAAGAACTTCAAGGATTTCGACGGCTTCTTCAGCGCGACCGATCCGCTCGATCCGGGCCGGATCGGCGCCAACACGCTGACGCTGCCACGGCGCATCCAGTTCCGCCTGGGCTACAAGTTCTAAGCCGGGTTCGAACGGTCACTTTCGGGGGAGGCGAGCCGGCAGGCTCCCCTCCCCCTTTTCATTCCGGGGAAGATAGATGCGTATCCTGTTCTCGCTTGGCGCCGGCCTGCTCGCCCTCGGCACCGCACAGGCGCAGGAGACGCGCCAGACCTATGCCAACCCGATCGACATCGACTATCGCTACAATTTCGAGCAGGTGAACCAGGGCGTCTCCTACCGCACCGGTGCCGACCCGGCGGTCGTCACCTTCAAGGGCAAATATTATCTCTTCCAGACGCTGGCGGACGGTTACTGGTCGTCGAGCGACCTGGTCCACTGGACCTTCGTCACGCCCAGCCGCTGGCCGTTCAACTCGATCGTCGCGCCCGCGGTGTGGAGCGATGGCGAGCGCATCCTGATCCAGCCCTCGATGACCCGGGCGGAATCGATCCTGTCGACCAGCGATCCCGACAGCGGCAAGCTCGACTTCTTCGTGCGGCGCATGCCCGAACTGGTCGATTCGGTCGGCGAGGGCCATGTCCCCGCCCCCGGCGAGGACAAGGTCCCGCCCGGCCCCTGGGACCCCGCGCTGTTCAAGGACGATGACGGCAAATGGTACCTCTACTGGGGCTCGTCCAACGTCTTCCCGCTCTACGGGATCGAGATCGCGTTCGAGGACGGCAAGCTGGCCTACAAGGGCAAACCCAGGCCGATGCTGGCGCTGCATCCCGAGCAGCATGGCTGGGAGCGCTTCGGCCAGGACCATTCGGGCACCCTGCCCGACGGCACGCCGATCAAGCCCTTCATGGAAGGCGCCTGGATGACGAAGGTGGGTGGCCGCTACTTCCTCCAGTACGGCGCGCCGGGCACCGAATATAACGCCTATGCCAACGGCACCTATGTCTCGGACAAGCCACTGGGGCCGTTCGAGTACGCGCCGTGGAACCCGGTCGCCTACAAGCCCGGCGGTTTCGTCCAGGGCGCGGGGCACGGCTCCACCTTCGAGGACGTCCACGGCAATTGGTGGAACACCGGCACGCCGTGGATCGGCCACAACTGGACCTTCGAGCGGCGCATCGGCATGTGGCCGGCACGGTTCTGGGCAGACGGGCAGATGGCGGTCTCGACCCGCTTCGGCGACTTCCCCCACTACGCCCCGACCGGCAAGGTCGAGGATCCGGAGAGCCTGTTCACCGGCTGGATGCTGCTTTCGTACAAGAAGGCGGCGGTGGCTTCCTCGACCTCCGGCGAGTTCGCGGCCGGCCGCGCGACCGACGAGAACCCGCGGACCTTCTGGGTGGCGGGCCAGAACAAGCCGGGCGAGACGCTGACCGTCGATCTGGGCGGCGCCAGGACGCTGCGCGCGGTGCAGGTCAACTTCGCCGACTACAAGGCCGGCCGCTTCGGCGACGCGCCCGACATCTATACCGAGTTCGCGCTGCAATCCTCGCTCGACGGCAGGAGCTGGAGCCCGCTCGCGAAGACCGAGGCGCCGCGCCGCGACCGGCCAAACGCCTATTTCCAGCTGCCGGCGCCGGTGCGGGCGCGCTTCGTCCGCTATGTCCATGGCCATGTCGGCGGCGCCAACCTCGCGATCAGCGACCTGCGCGTGTTCGGCAATGCAGACGGCAAGGCGCCTGCCACGCCCGCCGGCGTGACGGCGAAGCGCGACAGCGACGTCCGCAACGCGCGCGTGACCTGGAAGCCGGTCAGGGGGGCCGTCGGCTACAATATCCTGTGGGGCGTGCGCCCAGACCGGCTGTCACTGACCTATCAGCGCTGGGCCGATCAGGGCACGGCGCTCGACCTGCGCGCGCTCAATGCCGGGGTCGGCTATTGGGTCGCGGTCGAGGCGTTCGACGAGAATGGCGTGTCGAAGCGCTCCCGGCCGGTGCGCATCGACTAGCGCCCATCCGCCTCAGATAGCGCCCGAGAAGGTGTCGCACTGGCCGGGGTCGCCGCTGTCCAGCCCCTTCTTCAGCCACTTCGTCCGCTGCGCCGAGGTGCCGTGGGTGAAGCTCTCGGGCACCACCGTGCCCTGCATCTGGCGCTGGAGCGTATCGTCGCCGATCGCATTGGCCGCGGTCATGCCTTCCTCGATGTCGCCCGGCTCGATCCGGTCCTTGTTGCGCGCCGCCCAGACCCCGGCGAAGCAGTCCGCCTGCAGCTCGAGCCGCACCGACAGCGCATTGCCCTCGGCCTGGTTCGCCCGCGCCTGCAGCCGCGACACCTTGTCCGAGGTGCCGAGCAGGTTCTGGATATGGTGGCCCATCTCGTGGGCGATCACATAGTCGCGGGCGAAGTCGCCCTTGGCACCGAAGCGCTGCTCCAGCTCCTGGAAGAAGCTGGTGTCGAGATACACGCCATTGTCCGCCGGGCAGTAGAACGGCCCCACCGCCGAGCTCGCCGCGCCGCAGCCCGAATCGACATTGCCCTGGTAGAAGCGGATCCGCGCCGGCCGGTAGCTTTGCCCCGCCTCGCGGAAGATCGTCTCCCAGGTGGTGTCGGCGAGCTTCATCACCCGGCACGATTCGAGCCGTTCGCCGGTGCATACCTGCCGTCCGCTCTTGCCCGCGGTCGGCGACTGGCCGGTGCCCGCGCTCCCGCCGCCGCCGCTCAGCAGCCCGCCGCCACCGCCCATCGCGAACCAGGCGATGGCGATCAGGCCGATGATCGCGATGCTGCCGCAGCCCATGCCGCGACCGAGCAGCAGGGGCAGCAGCCCGAGCAGCCCGAAGCCACCACCGCCGCCGCCACCGCCGCTCCCCAGGTCGTCGGCATTGTCGGTAGGGTCGATATCGTCGAGCCGCATGGCGATCCTCTTTATTTAGCCATCGCAACAATGCCCGAACTGGCGTTGCGTTGCACGTACAAGCCATACCAAAATGTGCACTTCCCTCGGCCCCGGCTTTCGGCCACAGCACCGGCATGGCAGACGCCGAGTCACGTCCCCGCCGCCAAGCCCCCGGCCTGCCGCTGCCGGATACGGTCGCATTGGTCCTCCAGGGCGGCGGCGCGCTCGGCGCCTATCAGGCCGGCGTGATCGAGGAGCTCCACACCGCCGGCATCGAGGTCGACTGGGTCGCCGGAATCTCGATCGGCGCGGTCAACGCCGCGCTCTTCGCCGGCAACCCGCCCGAGAAGCGGCTGGCTGCGATCCGCACCTTCTGGGAGGACGCCACCGCCGCGCTCCCCGATTTCTCGCTGCCGCTGCACGATGCCGCGCGCGAGCTCAGCCATGAATGGGCGGCCGGCCTGGTCATGCTCGGCGGCGTCCCCGGCTTCTTCCGCCCGCGTCTGCTGCCCCCGGCCTTCGCACTTCCCGGCACGCCCGAGGCGCTGAGCTTCTACGACACCTCGCCCCTGCGCGAGACGCTCGACCGGCTGGTCGACTGGGACCTGCTCAACAACGGCCCGGTCCGCCTCTCGGTCGGCGCGGTCGACATCCAGAGCGGCAATTTCCGCTATTTCGACACCCGCGACGAGAAGCTCGACGCGCGCCACATCATGGCCTCGGGCGCCCTGCCGCCCGGCCTGCCCCCGGTCGAGATCGACGGCTGCTGGTATTGGGACGGCGGCCTCGTCTCCAACACCCCGCTCACCCATGTCCTCGACCGGCAGGACGCCGAGACCCTGATCTTCCAGATCGACCTGTTCCCCGCCGCCGACGAGCTGCCCCGCACGATGACCGACGTCATCGCGCGCGAGAAGGAGATCCGCTTCTCCAGCCGCACCCGCAGCGTCTCGGACGAGCGGATGCGGCTGCGCCAGGAACGGCAGATGGTCTGCCGCCTGCTCGACAAGCTGCCGCCCGAGCTGATGGACGATCCCGACGTCCAGGCGGTCCGCGCCCGCGTCTCCGAATTTCCGGTCAGCCTCGTCCAGCTGATCTACCGCGCCAATGCCTGGGAAGGCGGCGCCCGCGACTTCGAATTCTCGGCGCGCTCGATGCACGAGCATTGGCAGGCCGGCCGCATGGCGGTGGCCGAGACCATGGCGAACGCCCAGATCGTCGCCCGCAACATCCTCGACGGCCACACCGCCGCCTTCGATCTCACCCAGAAATGACGCGAGCCATTTCCACCCCCTTCAGCCGTCACCCCCGCGAAAGCGGGGGCCCATCTCCTACGACATCCGCAAGCACGTCCGTCGTGATTGCTGCGCGTCCGGGAGATGGGTCCCCGCTTTCGCGGGGGTGACGACAGGCAAGAAAAGGAGTCCCCCATGTTCCTCAAGGGCAAGTCCGCCATCATCACCGGTTCCACCTCGGGCATCGGCCTGGCCTATGCCAAGGCGCTGGCCGCCGAGGGCGCGAGCGTGATGATCAACGGCTTCGGCGATGCCGCGGCGATCGAGAAGGAGCGCGCCGCGCTCGAGGCGACCAGCGGCGCCAGGGCGCTCTATGACGCTGCCGACATGACCAAGCCGGACCAGATCGATGCGATGGTCCGGCGCTGCCATGACGAGCTGGGCGGGCCGCACATCATCATCAACAATGCCGGCATCCAGCACGTCGCGCCGATCGAGGATTTCCCGGTCGAGAAGTACGACGCGATCATCGCGATCAACCAGTCCTCGGCCTGGCACATGACGCGCGCCGCGGTGCCGTTCATGAAGGCGCAGAAATGGGGCCGGATCATCTCCACCGCCTCGGCGCACAGCCTCGTCGCCAGCCCGAACAAGAGCGCGTACGTGATGGCCAAGCATGCCATTGCCGGCCTCACCAAGACGATCGCGCTCGAAGTCGCCACCTATGGCGTCACCGTCAACTGCGTCTCGCCGGGCTATGTCTGGACCCCGCTGGTCGAGAACCAGATCCCTGACACGATGAAGGCGCGCGGCCTCACCCGCGAGCAGGTGATCAACGACGTGCTGCTCGATGCACAGCCGACCAAGCAGTTCGTCACGTCGGAACAGGTCGCCGCGCTGGTGCTTTTCCTTTGCCGGGACGAGGCGGCACAGATTACCGGTGCCAATTACTCGATCGACGGCGGCTGGACCGCCGCCTAAGGCGGCTTGGCGCCTGAAGAAGGGAAGAGGCATGAAGGGGATCCCCGCCGCCGCGGCATTGTTCGCGATCGGCCTCACCACCGGCTGCAGCGTCTATCGCGACGCCACCGCCACGCGCCCGCCCGCCGGCTGGAGCTGGCGCAAGGTGATGTCCGAGGCGGATGCCGATCGCATCCGCCAGTGGCGCCGTGCCTGGGACGACGGTCTCGCGCCGGCAAAGGCGGCGTCGCCCGCGGCGATCGCGGCGGATCCCAAGCTGTTCGATCCCGACGTCGCGCTCGCCCATGCCCTGCCCCCGGCGGGCGATTATCGCTGCCGCACGGTGAAACTCGGCTCGCAGCAGCCGATCACGCAATATTTCACGGCCTATCCCGCCGGCCAGTGCCGGATCACCGTGCAGGGCAAGGAGACGCATTTCGTCCGGCTCGACGGCCAGCAGCGCCCCGACGGGCTGATCTACATGAACACCGATGCGCGGGCGATGTTCATCGGCGTCATGGTCCTCGGCGACGAGACCGCGCCGCTGCGGTACGGCGTCGATCGCAAGCGCGACATGATCGGCTATATCGAGCGCATCGACGAAAACCGCTGGCGGCTTGTCCTCCCCTATCCCGGTTTCGAATCCAAACTCGACATCATCGAACTCACCCCGGCCTAAAATTCCTCCCTCGCGAAGCGGGGGAGGGGGACCGCGCGCGCAGCGCGTGGTGGAGGGGGCCTATCGGCCGGACACCACGTCGAGAATGTGCCGCAACACCGCGTCCAGATCCCGCAGCACCTCGACCGCAGGCACTCGCAACACGCACACGCCACGCTCCACCAGCCATGCGTCCCTGGCCGCATCCCGCGCCGGTTGGTCGCCCCGGCCATGAATCTCCCCATCCACCTCGACACATAGCCTCGCCCTGGCGCAGTAGAAGTCGAGGAAATACGGCCCCGCCCGGTGCTGTCGGCGAAAGTACCAGCCGCCCGGCTCCCTGCGCAGTTCCTGCCACAGCAGGACTTCGGGCAGCGTCATTTCGCGTCGAAGCTTGCGCGCATACGGCCTGCCGCCCGACCAGCCCTTGAGCTTCATTCGCCCCCTCCACCACCGCCTTCGGCGGCGGTCCCCCTCCCCCGCTCCTGCGGAGCGAGGGAGGAATGTGCGAACGCCAACATACTGGAAAGTTCCTCCCTCGCGAAGCGGGGGAGGGGGACCGCGCGCGCAGCGCGTGGTGGAGGGGGCCTCGCCTCAGGCGAGCCAGAGGTTTGACACGCCCCCATCCCCAAGCGACATTCGCGCCTCCATCAGGGGGAACCATATGCTCCGGTCGCTTCTTCTCGCCACTGCGATGACTTTCACCACGCCTTCCATCGCCGATCCGGTACACGACGCGACCCAGGCCGCGCTTCCCCAGCTCATGGAATTCTACCGCGACTTCCACGCCAATCCCGAGCTCAGCACGCATGAGGTGAAGACCGCCGCCAAGCTTGCCGAGGAAGCGCGCAAGGCCGGCTACAAGGTCACCGAGAAGGTCGGCGGCACCGGGGTCGTCGCGGTGCTCGAGAACGGCCCCGGCCCGGTCCTCCTCATCCGCGCCGACATGGACGGCCTGCCGGTGACCGAGGCGACCGGCCTGCCCTTCGCCTCCAAGGTCCGCACCACCAATGACGACGGGATCGAGAGCGGCGTGATGCACGCCTGCGGGCACGACACCCACATGGCGAGCTGGATCGGCACGCTGCGCAACCTCGCGGCGATGAAGGCGAAATGGCACGGCACCGTGGTGATGATCGCCCAGCCGGCCGAGGAGCGCGGGCTCGGTGCCCGGGCGATGCTCGACGACGGGCTGTTCACCCGCTTCCCCAAGCCGCAATTCGCCCTCGCCTTCCACGACAGCGCCGGGGCCCCCGCCGGCCAGATCGGCGTCACCCCCGGCTATGCGCTCGCCAATGTCGATTCGGTCGACATCACCGTGAAGGGCGTCGGCGGGCACGGCGCCTATCCGCAGACCACCAAGGACCCGATCGTCCTCGCCGCCCGCATCGTCGGCGCGCTGCAGACCCTGGTCAGCCGCGAAGTCGATCCGCAGGAAGCCGCGGTGGTCACCGTCGGCATGATCAAGGGCGGCTCGACCCACAACATCATCGGCAGTGACGTGACGATGCTGCTCACCGTGCGCAGCTTCAAGCCCGAGGTGCGCAAGCTGCTGCTCGACGGCATCGCCCGCATCGCCAGGGGCGAGGCGATCGCCGCGGGCGTGCCCGACGACCGGATGCCCGAGGTCAAGGTCCGCGACAATTTCACCCCCGCCACTTTCAACACCCAGCCGATCACCGACCGGATGAAGGCGCTGTGGACGGCGCGCTTCGGCAAGGACCGGGTGGTCGAGACCAAGGCGGTGATGGGCGGCGAGGATTTCAGCCGCTACTGGCTCGCCGACAATTCGATCCAGAGCCTGATCTTCTGGGTCGGCGGAGTACCGGCCGACAAATGGGCGGCGTCGGACAATGGCAAGAAGCCCCTGCCCTCGCTCCACAGCGCCTATTGGGCGCCCGATGCCGAGGCCGTGGTCGGCACCGCGACCGAGGCGATGACCGCGGCGGCGCTGGATATCCTGAAGAAGTAGCTCGCGCCGCACAGGAATGCCCTGTTCCCCGGCGAAAGCCGGGAGTGGAGCGACTTATTCCTCCCGCATCTCCGCTTCCCCCTCGTCATCCCCGCGCAGGCGGGGATCCAGGGTAGCGCGAGGACGGACGGGGCCATCGAGCACACCGTCACCGGCCCAGCCCGAGCAAACCGCACGCGCCCGGTTCGTGGCTCTGGATCCCCGCCTGCGCGGGGATGACGGAATGAGGGACGGAACTGTCCGGATCACGCTCTGGAATTGGAAGTGCGGGGCGCCAGCGAGTCGTCGCGGCCTCTTCCCACTATCATTGTCTAACCCGGAACCGGGATTGCGGCAAGCCGGGGTCCCTGTTGCATATGGCTGCCCTCGATTCGCAGACGAGGAGCAACGGCACATGATCTATTATCACGGCACCCGCGCGGACCTTCGCCCCGGCGACCTGATCGCAGCGGGCTACGCTTCCAACTATGGCGCGCGCAAAGCCAATCCCTGGGTCTATTTCGCCGGCACGCTCGAAGCCGCGATCTGGGGTGCGGAGCTGGCCCAGGGCGAAGGCCGCGAGCGGATCTACATCGTCGAGCCGACCGGCGAGTTCGCCGACGATCCCAACCTCACCGACCAGAAATTCCCGGGCAATCCCACCCTCTCCTACCGCTCGCGCGAACCGCTGCGCGTCACCGGCGAGGTCGAGCAATGGCAGGGCCATGCGCCCGAGCAGCTGCAGCACATGAAGGACGCGCTCGCGCGGCTGAAGGCGCAGGGCATCGAGGCGATCGACTGACCCCGCCTTGATCCGGTCGCCGCCCCGCCCTAGATGACCGGCGCGGCGACCACGTTCCCGTCTCCCACCCGGGAGGTTCAAGACCGGGACGGCCCGGCAGCTCTGTTCAAGGAGGCTGCCATGGTGTGGTTCATTCTCGTTATCGCCGGTCTGCTCGAAGTCGTCTGGGCCTTCTTCATGAAGCAGTCCGAAGGCTTCACGAAACTCGTCCCCTCGATCGTCACCCTCGTCACCATGGGCGCCAGCTTCGGCCTGCTCTCGCTGTCGATGCGCAGCCTGCCGCTCGGCACCGCCTATACGGTGTGGACCGGCATCGGCGCGGTCGGCGCCTTCGCGGTGGGCGTCGTCGTGCTCGGCGAGCAGGCCAGCCTGATGCGCCTCGGCGCCGCCGCGCTGATCGTCTCGGGCCTGGTGCTGATGAAGCTGTCCACCGCCAATTAGGGCCGGCACTCCACGGTGAGGTGCGCCAGCTCGTGCACCTGCGCCAGCCGTGCGCGGACCGTGTCGGCATCCATGCCCGCCACGCTGACGATCGCCGCCCGCGCCTCGGGCCCGACCCGCCAGACATGCAGGTCGAGTATCCGCACGTCGCCGAGCAGTTCGCGGACCTCCCCGGCGACATGCGCGTCCGTCCGGTCGAGCAGCACCGCCGCGGTGTCGCGCATCAGGGTCCAGGACCAGCGCGCGATCACCACCGCGCCGACGATCCCCATCGCCGGGTCCATCCAGCCCCAGCCCAGGTACCGCCCGGCGAGCAGCGCCGCGATCGCCAGCACCGAAGTCAGCGCATCGGCGAGGACATGGACATAGGCCGAGCGGAGGTTGTTGTCGTGGCCGTGATGGTGGTGATGCCCGTGATCATGATCATGCCCGTGATGATGGTGATGATGATGCCCGCCCGAGAGCAGCGCCGCGCTCACCAGGTTCACCGCCAGCCCCAGCACCGCGACGATCGCCGCCTCGCCGAACGCCACCGCCGTCGGCTCGAACAGCCGCAGCACCGATTCCACGCCGATCCCCAGCGCGATCAGCCCCAGCACCATCGCCGAGGCGAAGCCGGCCAGGTCACCCACCTTGCCGGTTCCGAAGCTGTAGGCGGCGTTGCGCGCATGCTTCTTCGCATAGGAATAGGCGATGGCAGCCACCGCCAGCGCCCCGGCATGCGTCGCCATGTGGAAGCCGTCGGCGAGCAGCGCCATCGACCCGGTCCAGTAACCGGCGACGATCTCGCCGACCATCATCACCGCGGTCAGCGCCACCACCCACAAAGTCCGCCGGGCGTTGTCGTCATGTGAAGCGCCCAGAAAGACATGCTCGTGCGCGGAAGCTTCGATTTCGGGAAGGCTGGCCATGAGGGATCCTATTTCGAATAGCGGCGGATCACCGCCAGCAGCTCTTCGGCTCCCTGCGCGCGCTCGGCATCGCTGAGCCCCGGCGCCGCGACATGCGCCTCGAGATGGTCGGCGATGATGGCGTCGAGCAGCCCGTTCACCGCACCGCGCACGGCAGCGACCAGCTGGAGCACCTCGGCGCAACCCGCCTCGCCCTCCAGCGCCCGCTCGACCGCGCCGACTTGCCCGCCGATGCGCCGCACCCGCGCCAGCAGCGCGGCATTGTCATGGGATAGATGTGCCATATACCCATACCCCCTATAGGTATATTCGCGCGCAGTAAACCCGCCACGCCATCTGGCGCCCGCCATTAGCTGAACTTATGCTTCCGCCCCGATGGTCCGCCCCCACCTCCCTCTCAACGCCCTGCGCGCCTTCGAGGCGTCGGCGCGGCATCTGAGCTTCACCCGCGCTGCGATCGAGCTGTGCGTGACCCAGGCGGCGATCAGCCACCAGGTGAAGGGCCTCGAGCAGCGGCTCGGCGCGCAGCTGTTCCGCCGCCTGCCGCGTGGGCTGGCGCTCACCGACGAGGGGCTGGCCCTGCTCCCCGCGCTCGGCGACAGCTTCGATCGCATCGCCGAGCTGGTCGAGGGGATCGCCAGCGGCACCGCCGCGCAATTGCTTTCGGTCGCTGCGGTCGGCACTTTCGCCACCGGCTGGCTGCTGCCGCGCCTGCCCGGCTTCCACGCCGCGCACCCGCGCATCGACCTCCGCCTGTTCACCAACAACAACCGAGTCGATCTGGCCGGCGAGGGGCTCGACTATGCGATCCGCTTCGGCGCCGGTGCCTGGCACGGCACCGAGGCGGTGCCGCTGATCGAGACGCCGCTCACCCCGCTCTGCACGCCCGAACTCGCCGCGCGTCTCGCCACCCCCGCCGACCTGCTCGCGCTGCCCTTGCTGCGCTCCTACCGCGCCGACGAATGGCCGCGCTGGTTCGCCCAGGCCGGTATCGCGCCGCCCACGCTGCGCGGGCCGGTGTTCGACAGCTCGCTGGCGATGGCCGAGGCGGCCGTCCAGGGCGCCGGCGTCGCGCTCGCCCCGCCGGCGATGCTCACCCGCCATCTCGGCGAAGGCCGGCTCATCCGCCCCTTCGCCCTCGAAGTCAGCACCGGCCGCTACTGGCTCACCTGGCTCCAGTCGCGCAGCCCGAGCCCGGCAATGGCGGCGTTTCGCGAATGGATTCTGGCGGAACTGCCAGCCCCGCCTCGCTGAGCAACGCGGCAGCCAGCGCCCGATAATAGAGGCATATGTCGAGCAGCTGGCGCGCCGACGGGTCGAGCCGCTCGCCCACCGCGACGCGGAGCAAAGTGCCGCCGCCGGCGCCGTGCCAGCCAATGGTCATCACCGCGCCGCCGCGCGCATCGCCCCGCCGCACCAAGCCGCCGCAATGGAACAGGCAATCGCGCGTGCGCCCCAGCGCGAGCAGCCGCGCCCGGTCCGGGTCGGCCACGCCCAGCGTCTCGCGCAGCCGCGCCACCAGATTGGCAGTGTGCCGCTCCTGCTCGGGCAGCGCGATCCCCCGCGCCGCCGCGATCGCCAGCACCAGCAGCTGGAGGAAGCGGTCGAGCTCGCGCAGGCCATTGCCGATCACCTTGGCGCGGTACGGCCCCGCGATCGTCCGCGCCGCGCCGGCATCGAGTCCCCGCCCCAGGAACTGCGCCCCGCGCTCCAGCGTGACATGCGCGCGGGCGAGTTCCCCGCTCCAGGCGCTCAGCCGCAAAGCTTCAGGTCGTGCGCGCAGGTCTGCCCCCGCGCGTCGGTGCGCAGCTTATAGGTGACGCGCTGGTGCGGCTCGAGGCGATCGAGCCCGCAGACCCGCAGCGCGCTTTCATGGACGAAGGCATCCTCGCCGCCCTTGTCCGCCCGGATCACGCCGAAGCCGGCGGAGGCATGGTAGAAATAGACCGTCCCGCTCAGCATGCCTCGGCCTTTCGTGCGGCAATCGCCTGCTCCACCGCGGCGAGCCCTTCCGCGCTGGCCACGGCAAGGTCGAGCGGTCGCCCGCCCAGCGCCGCATCATGTCCGTTGAGGAAGCTCGTCGCCGCGTCCCGGCCCAGCGCCTCGAAGGCCAGGCGCGCCGCGCGGCCCTGCCGCTCGGCGGATTCGGGATCGAGCCGGACCGTGTTGTACTGCTTGCGGAAGGGCTTGGCCGGAATACGCGCCTCCTCGGCCATGGCGGGCGCATTCGCCTCGCTCATTGGGCAGCCAGGATCGGCTGGTTCGCAGCCAGCAGCGCGCGCAGTCCGGCGATCCGCTTCGCATAGCCGCGTGCCAGTCCCTCATGGGCATGGCGCGCTTCCACCGATGCGGCGGCGCCTGCGCGCATCAGCGATATCTGGTGGCGGTGAAGGAGATAATTGAGATCCATGATGTGCCTCCGCAGCTTGTAAGCGGGAGCGCACAAGTCTCTCAGCCGCGGGCGCCTACATGTCGGAACTGCTCGCGATGGCTTGGTCATAGCATGCCATCGACGCAGTAGATAGCGCACGCTGCGCCCGCGCCGGCAAATAGATCGTTCCACAAGCGATGGATCGGGAGCCTGCAGGTTGAGGGCGCCCGGCCGATCTGGAATAACGCTGCGGCCAAAGGAGGCCCGACATGCTGCGCATCCTCTTGTCCGCGATCCTGTTCCTCGCCGCCCTGCCCGCCACCGCGCTGGCCCAGACGCCCGGCACGCTGATCTCCGCCGATCCCGTACCTGGCGGGCCCGAGGCGAGCCGGTCCTGGCGCATCGCCTATTGGTCCAGCGACGCGCGGGGCCGTGCGATCCGGGTCACCGGCATGGTCGTTGCCCCGCGCGATCGCGCGCCGGCACCCCGCCGGGTGATCGCCTGGACGCACGGCACCTGGGGTGTGGTCGAGCGTTGCGCGCCCTCGCTGAGCGCGAACTTCTGGAACGCCACCCCTGCCCTCAGCGACATGCTCGCGCGCGGCTATCTCGTCGTCGCGCCGGACTATCCCGGCCTCGGCTCGCCGATGCCGCATCCCTATCTGGTCGGGACCGACACTGCCCGCTCCGTGCTCGACGCGGTCCGCGCCGCGCGTTCCCTGCCCGAGGCCGGTGCCAGCCGCGACTTCGCGGTCTGGGGCGAATCCCAGGGCGGCCATGCCGCGCTGTGGACCGCTACCGAAGCCGCCCGCTACGCGCCCGAACTTCGCCTGGTCGGCACCGCCGCCGCCGCGCCGCCCACCGATCTCGCGGCCAATCTCCGCTCGGGCAGCGACCTCAATGTCCGCGCGATGCTGGCGGCCTATGCGGCCTATAGCTGGTCGCAGCATTTCGATCATCCGCTCTCCAGCCTGTTCAACAAGACCAATGCCGGCGTCGCCACGCGGCTGGCCCGCAACAATTGCGTCGAGCTTGGCAAGAACCCGCGGATCGGCACGATCCTCGGCATCCTTTCCATCCGCAATGCGCTGCGCAGCAAGGACATGGGCCGGATCGAGCCCTGGGCCGGCATCGCCCGCGCCAACAGCGTCCTCCCGCGCGCCGTGCCTGGCCCGCTGCTGATCGCCCAGGCGAGCGACGACACGGTGGTCGCCCCCGCCGTCACCCGCAGCTTCGCCGTCCAGCGCTGCCGCAGCGGCGCGCCGCTGCGCTATGTCGCGCTCCCCTCGGGCGGCCATGCCGGCGTCACCCGCGGCAGCGCCGCTGTCACGCTCGACTGGCTCGACGCACGCTTTGCGGGGCAACGACCGCCGAACGACTGCGGGCGGATTTAGAAACTTCCCCTCCCTGAGAGGGAGGGGCTAGGGGTGGGTTAGAAAAGGCCGGGCTCGATGCCCGGCCTTTTCTCTATTCAACGTCACGGTTGGCTGGGCTCGCTACGCTCGCAACCCACCCCCGACCCCTCCCTTTCAGGGAGGGGAGCACGCCTGAAGCCAGAAACTCACCCCATCGCCACCGCGTCCACTGCATCCTCGCGCTTCTCGGGCCGGATATAGATAGAGCTGAGCTTGGGCTCCTGCGCCTTCAGCCGGTGTTCTAGCCGTTCGATCAGCGCCTCCGCCTCGCCCATCGGCAGCGCGTCGGCAAAGTCCGCGCTCACCGCGACAAACACGCGGTCGGGCGCGGTGTGGATCGTGCGGACATGGTTCACATGGGTGATGCACGGCTCGGCCTCGAGCAGCGCGCGGATCGCCGCGATCATGTCCGGGTTGGCCCGCTCGCCGATCAGCAGCCCCTTGGATTCGCGTGCGAGCAGCATCGCCACTCCGGCCAGGATCACCCCGATCACGATCGAGGCCCAGCCGTCTATGCGCGGGTCGCCCCAGTGATGGCTCGCCCATACGCCCGCGCCCGCCACGACCAGCCCGGCCAGCGCCGCCGAATCCTCGAACAGCACGATGAAGCCCGACGGGTCCTTGGATTCCTTGATCGCCTGCCACCAGCCGAGATCGCCCTTGCGCTTGGCGAACTCGCGCATCGCGATCCACCAGCTCGTTCCCTCCAGCGCGAAGGCGATGGCGAGCACGACATAGTTTATCAGCGGGTCGCGCAGTTCCTCGGGCGCGGCGATGTGCTTCCAGCCTTCATAGACCGAGACGCCGGCGCCCAGCCCGAAGATCAGGATGGCGACGATGAAGGCCCAGAAATAGAGCTCGCGGCCATAGCCGAAGGGATGGTCGCGGTCGGGCGGCCGCCTGCCGCGATACTGACCGTAGAGCAGCAGCCCCTGGTTGCCGGTGTCGACCAGGCTGTGCACGCCTTCGGTGAGCATCGAGGAAGAACCGGAAATCGCGGCCGCCACGAACTTGGCGACCGCGATCCCGAGATTTGCGGCCAGCGCCGCATAGATGACGATGTTGGCGCGCCAGCCTGACGCTGCGGGCGAAGCCGCCACTAGCCTTAGCCGAGGCCGATCTTCGACAGGATCCTGCCGACCACGCCCTTCTCCTCGCCGCCCTTGGCGAGCCTGGCTTCCTTCTTCGGGTCATAGCCCGAGCTTTCGGGAAGCTCGCTGGCGCTGTGGCTGTGCACAGGCTGGGTCGATGCGGGCGGGTCCGACGCGTCCATCGACTCGTCGAGCGCACGGTCGAGCCGCGCCTCCTTGCTTTCCGGATTGCGGTAGAGCCGCTCGGCGATGGATTCGTCCGTGCCGGCGTCCGCCGACTGGGCCGGCGTGCGCTTGGTCTCTTCATCCGGTCCCGGTGCCACCGACATGCGGTCCAGCGCCGGGTCGATCGGGTTCGCGTTCATGGTCACTCTCCTGAGCGTTGCCCTGATGTAACGAACACAATTCGATTCGCGTTCCCGCGCCGGAAACCAACGGGGCGCAAAAGAAAACGGCCCGGCGAGTTTCCCCGCCGGGCCGTTTTTCAAGGGCTTCGGTGCCGGCCCGCTCCCCCACCCGGCCACCCAACGGCAGTATTCTATGGGTGGCCGGGTGGGGGAGCGGGCCGGTGCCGCTGCTCAGCGCAGCGTCACCAAAAAAGCACTTAGTTCCGCTGGCTGCCGAACAGGCGCAGCAGAAACAGGAACATGTTGATGAAGTCGAGATAGAGCGTCAGCGCGCCCATCACCACGGCCTTGCCCTGCATGTCGGTGCCGGCGACATAGGCGTACATGCTCTTGATCTTCTGCGTGTCATAGGCGGTCAGGCCGGCGAACAGCAGCACGCCGATCGCGCTGATCGCCAGGCTCAGCGGGCCCGAGTTCAGGAACAGGTTGACGATCGAGGCGACGATCAGGCCGACCACGCCCATGATCAGGAACGTGCCGAAGCCCGACAGGTCGCGCTTGGTCGTGTAGCCCCACAGGCTCAGGCCGGCGAAGCCCGCCGCCGTGGCGAAGAACACCTGGGCGATCGACGTGCCGCTATAGATCAGGAAGATCGTCGACAGCGACATGCCCATCACGGTGGCGTAAACCCAGTAGAGCGCCTGCATCGCCGGGGTCGAGAGGCGCATCTGGCCGAAGCTCATCAGCAGCACGATGCCCAGCGGCGCCAGCATCACGATCCAGCCGAGCGCCGTCGGCCCGACGCGTCCGCTCGCCTGCACCGCGTACAGCGTGTCGATCGCGCCGCTCATCGCGAACAGCAGCGCGACGACGCCCGTCAGCAGCACGCCCGAGGCCATGTAGTTGTAGACGGACAGCATGTACGACCTGAGCCCCGCGTCGCGCGCTTCCGCGCCCGCGCCGGCCACATAGGGCGCGCCCGTCCGGGGGTCCGACCATTCAGCCATTTCAAAACTCCTTTGCCCGGCACCTGCCGGATGGGTGTAATATCGCCCTGATACGGGGTGTTTTCAAGCGAAACCCGGGCGGCTAGTCCCTCTGTATGATCCGCCTGTTCGTCGGCCTGCGCCTTCCCGCCCCCATCCGCGCCCAGCTGCTCGCGCTCGGCGGCGGCATCCCCGGCGCGCGCTGGCAGGACGACGGGCAGCTCCACATCACGCTGCGCTTCATCGGCGACGTCGACGAGCGCGCCGCCGAGGATGCCGCGCTGGCGCTCTCCGCGGTGCACTGGCCGCCGGTCGAGATCGCCGTGGAGGGCGTCGGCACCTTCGACAAGCGCGGCCGGATCCACACCGTCTGGGCCGGCATCCGCCCGCGCGAGGCGCTTGCCGGGCTCCACCGCAAGATCGACCAGGCCCTGGTCCGCGCCGGCCAGGAGCCCGAGCGCCGCGCCTATCTCCCCCATATCACCCTCGCCCGGATGAACAGCCCCGCCGAAGCCGCCGACCGCTTCCTCGAGGCGCATGCCGGCCTGGCGAGCCCGGCCTTCACCCTCGACCATTTCTACCTGTTCGAAAGCAGCCTCGGCCACGAGGGCGCGCGCTACGAGGCGGTGGAGCGGTACCGGCTGGACGGCTGACGCCCCGCCCGAGCTACCGCCGCTTCGCCTCCAGCACCGCGCGCACCTTCCGCGCCAGCTGCTCGCGCGTGTAGGGCTTGGAGAGCAGCTCCACCCCCGCGTCGAGCCGCCCGTCATGGACGATCGCATTCTCGGTATAGCCCGAGGTGAACAGCACGCGCAGCTCCGGCAGCCGCGCCCGCGCCACCCGCGCCAGCTCGGGGCTCTTCAGCGTGCCCGGCATCACCACGTCGGTGAACAGCAGGTCGATCGCCACCCCGCTCTCGATCACGCTCAGCGCGCTCTGCGCATCGTTTGCCCGCAGCACGGTATAGCCGAGCTCGCCGAGCAACTCGACCACCGTCGCCTGCACGTCGGGATCGTCCTCGGCGACCAGGATCGTCTCGGTGCCGCCGCGCATCGCCACCGTCTCGGGCGAGGCGGCCAGCACCTCCTCGCGCTTGCGCACCCGCGGCAGGTACAGCTTCACCGTCGTGCCGTGGCCGATCTCCGAATAGATCTTCACATGCCCGCCCGACTGCTTGACGAAGCCATAGACCATCGACAGCCCCAGCCCCGATCCCTGCCCCTCGGGCTTGGTCGAGAAAAAGGGCTCGAACACCTGCTCGATCAGTCCGGGATCGATGCCGCTGCCCGTGTCGGTCACCGCCAACATGACATATTGCCCGGCCGGTACGTCAGCCAGGCCGCGGGTATAGTCGTCGTCGAGCGAGGCATTGGCCGCCTCGATCGTCAGCTTGCCGGTCCCCTGCATCGCGTCGCGCGCGTTGATCGCCAGGTTGAGGATCGCATTCTCGAGCTGGGCCGGGTCGACCTGGCAGTTCCACAGCCCTCCGGAGGTGATCACCTCGATCCCGATCGCCTCGCCCAGCGCGCGGCGCAGCATGTCGTCCATCCCGCCCAGGAACTTGCCGATATTGAGCACCCGCGGCTCGAGCGGCTGGCGCCGGCCGAAGGCGAGCAGCTGGCTGGCCAGCTTCGATCCGCGCTGCACCCCGGCCAGCGCGTTCGCCACCCGCCGCTCGGCCTTGTCGCTGCCCTGCACGTCGCGCGCGAGCAGCTGGAGATTGCCCGAGATAACCTGGAGCAGGTTGTTGAAGTCATGCGCCACGCCGCCGGTCAGCTTGCCGATCGTCTCCATCTTCTGCGCCTGGTGGAGCGCCGCGAACGCCGCCTCGCGCTCGGCCACCGCCTCGGCGACCCGCGCCTCGAGCCGCTCGTTGAGCACGCGCAGCTCCTCCTCGGCCTGGGAGCGCCGCACCAGCTCGCGCTCCACCGTCTCGAACAGCCGGGCATTGTCCATCGCCAGCGCCGCCTGCCCCGCCAGGCTCACCAGGCTGGCCTCGGCCGCCGCGCCGAACCGGCCGGGCTCGGGATGGCCATAGAGCAGCCCGCCGATCACGTTCCCTGCCGGCGTCCGCACCGGCACGGCGAGATAGGAGCGCACCGGCAGATGCCCCTCGGGCATGCCCAGGAACGGCCCGCTCTGGCCATAGCGCGGATCGACCGTGATGTCGTCGACCCGGATGATCCCGGTGCCGGCAAAGGTCGGTTCGAACAGCCGGGTGATCCGCGGCATCGGGAACTTGTCGAAGGCCGATCGCGGCGCCCCGGCCAGGGCATAGAGCATGTAGCGCTCGCCCTCGGTCTCGTCCGTGCTGTTGTAGAAGAAGGCGCCGAACTTCGCCCCGATCAGCGCCACGCCCGCGTCCACCGCGGTCTGCGCCACCCGCGCGCTGTCGCGCTCGCCAGTGATCGCCGCGCCCGCCTGGTTGACCACCTCCAGCGTGCGCCTTTTCTCCTCCAGCGCCTCGATCGCGGCGTGCTCGCGCTGCTGGATATCGTAATGCTCGGTGCGGTCGGCGCTGGTGCCGAAGATGCCGAGCACGCTGCCGTCCTCGCCGCGGATCGGCGTCATCGCCAGGTCGACGCGGATGTCGATCTTCTCGCCGCTGCCGCGCACGCTCTGCACGTGCAGCCCGGGCCGCAGCACCGGCTCGCCGGCATAGGCCCGCTCGAAGATCGCGCCGACATCCTCCCACACCTTGGGCCAGCTATCGCGATAGGAGCGGCCGAAGATCCGCTTGTTCTCGTCGCGATAGGCGTCGAGGATCAGGTCGTTGTAGAAGAAGAGATAGTCCGGGCCCCAGGTGACGAAGGCCCGTTGCGGCGAGGCCAGCATCAGGTCGAGCGCGACGCGCAGCTCGCGCGGCCAGCCCGCGATCGGCCCCAGCTCCGGCACCGCGAAGCCCGGCGCGCGCAGCATCTCCCCGGTTTCGCCGCCATGGCCGGGCCAGGCGGTGTCGGCATTGCCCATCCATGCTCCCCATAGGCCCCCGCCCGGGCATGGTTTATACAGCGAAAGCCAAGCAGGAAAAGACGGCGAAAGCGCTCGCCGGCAAGGGTTTGGAACCGCAGGCTAGCACCATTTACAGTGTCCCCCGCCGCCGCGGCGCGATACAGGGCGGGACAAAGACCAGGACGGAGGCGCGGCATGGCGACACTGGCGGATGCCATCCCGGAACGGACATCCCGCGGCACGCTCGATACGGCGCTGCGCGGGACGGCGATCCTGCTCGTCGCGGCGAGCTGGCTGAGTGCCGCGTTGTTCGGCGCCTATATCCTCGCTTTCTATGGCGGCACGCTGGCGGGCGGCGCGCCCGATCGCTGGAACGAGAACCTGCCCCGCCTGCACGAGGCCGCGACGCCCTTCGCCACGATCGCGATCGGCGCGCATTTCGTCACCGGCGGCATCCTGCTGCTGCTCGGCCCCATCCAGCTGATCGCGGCGGTCCGCAACCGTATCCCCGCGCTCCACCGCTGGCTCGGCCGGCTCTATGTCCTCGCCGCCGCAATCGCCGGACTGGGCGGGCTCGGCTTCATCCTGGCCAAGGGCACGGTGGGCGGCCCGGCCATGGACATCGGCTTCGGCCTGTACGGCGCGCTGATGGTGCTCTGCGCCGCGCTCGCCTTCACCAATGGCCGCGCCCGCCGGCTGGAGCGCCACCGCGCCTGGGCGATCCGGCTGTTCGCGCTGGCGATCGGCTCCTGGCTCTACCGAATGGAATATGGCTTCTGGTTCCTGCTGTTCGGCACCGCTGGCCATACCCCCGATTTCCGCGGCGGCTTCGATCTGGTGATGGACTTCGCCTTCTATCTGCCCAACCTCGCCGTCGCCGAAGCATTCATCCGCGCCCGGCGCGCCGATGCCGCGCCTGCGCTGCGCATCGGCGCAGTGGCGGCGCTGCTGGGGGCAAGCGCCTTCATCCTCCTCGCCACCTGGCAGTTCGCCAACCGGATGTGGCTGCCCGGCATGGCGAGCGGGCTGGGCGCGCTCGGCGGCTGAAGCGGGAACCGCCGGCTAGAAGCTCGCGGTCAGGTTCAGCGAGCCGTACAGGGTGGTGCCGCCGCGATTGGCATTGGGCGCCTCTTCCAGGAACCGCCCCTTCGCAAGCACCACCGCATCCGCCTCGAAGCGCAGCGCGGCAGGCCTGACCCACCAGCGCAGCCTTGCGTCCCATTGATGCCCCGCGAAACGCCCGGACCGGCCGGTCGCGTCGCGGACGCCGGTGGTGGAGAAGCTGTCCCTCGGCTCGGCCAGCCAGAGCGCATGATAGCTGACAAGGCCGTCGAGCCGCTTCGACGGCGTCACCTCCACGCGCATCCCCGCGGAGGAGATGTTGGCGCGGCCGACCGCGTTGTAGAGGCCCGACGGCGCAAGATCGGCGCGGCGCATCCCGAACAGCGTGTCGAAGCGGCCATAGCGGTTGCCGGGGCGGTCGCCGCTGGCGCGGTCATATTCGACGGCGATCCGCGGCCGCCAGCCGGCGCGGAAGGTATATCCCGCATCGCCATGGACGAACCAGGCGGACACCGGAAGCGTCACTGCATTCGCCGCGGTCGAGGCGCTGATCCGTCCCGACTGGTAGAATGCCTCGATCTCGGCATCGAGCTTCCCCGGAGCGGAATCGCGCAGCACGCGCCCGCCATAGGTATTGAGCGAACGGTCGCGCGTCGGCCGGCCCGGCATGTCGCGTTCGCCCAGATGGTAGAAGCTGCCCTCGAGCAGAAGGGGGCCGAACGCACGGGCCTTGGCCAGCGTGCCGCCCCACAGCACCAGGTCGAAGCCCTCGCGATCGGGCGCGACGGCGTTGTGCCGCAGCGACGCGGCATTATCGGGCCGGCGCTGTTGCGGCAGGACGTAGATCAGGCTCGCCGTCACGCCTCCCCTTGCGGTGATCTCGGCGTTGAGCCCGGTATAGCCATTGGTGGTGTTGCGATAATCGTCGGCGGCGACCAGCCGGCGCGAACCGATGTTCAGCAGGAAGCGCCCGCCCCGGATCACGGCCTTCGATCCGCGCCCGAGCGAAACCTCGCCCGAGGCATAGGCCTGGACGAGCTCGAGCGTGTTCGTTTCCCCGGTCGTCACCGGCGTCCCCGCATCGCCGCCATAAACCCGGCTGTCCCAGAGCTCGGCCGCCAGGATCACGGGGCCACTGTCATATTTGGCCAGCAGCGTGGTGCGCAGATTGACCAGGTCGTCGTCGCGATTGAAGCCGGCGCGCGGCTGGTTCTCGATCGCTTCGTAGCGGATGCGGACGGTGCCCGATACGTCGAGATCCTGCGCGAGCGCAGGTGCCGGCAACAGGGTCAGAGCAAGGAGATATCGGGGAAGATGCACGCTATTGCGTCCGCTTCTGGAGTTGGACGCGATACTTTGGCTGACGCCTCATGGGGAGACCGCCGCCCCCATGCGCCCGCAATTCCGGGTCTTTGCGGCGCAAGTCAAGCTGGCGGGGCGTCCTTTCCGTTCCCAATCGTCATCCCCGGCCTCTTTCCGCAGCCGCAGCTAAATCCGTCATCCCGGCGAAAGCCGGGATCTCAGGCGAAGGCGCAGGGAAAGAGCTGCACGAGATCCCGACTTTCGTCGGGATGACGAGCAAGCCGAAAGCGGCCCTTCGACGCCACACCACATTACGTCCGCCGCGACGGCGCGACCACCTCCGCCGGCAGGCGGCGCCACCAGATCCAGGTCAGCACGGTCAGGCACAGCATCAGGCCGCCGACGAGCAGCAGGTGCCGCGCGCCCGACAGCCAGAACAACCAGGCTCCTACCCCCACCGACAGGATGGAGAGCATGGCGGCGAGAAGCAGGAACACGCCGCGCCGGGAGGGAACGGCCATCAGTGCAGCCCGTCGATCATGCGCAACTCACTTCCTTCCAGCCAGACCTCGGCAAACCAGCGCTCGTCCCTGTCGGCATAAAGCACGCAAGGTTCGGGTCCCTTTGCGACGGGTGGCTGCACGATGCAGCTCCGCTTCAGCGCGGCAAGGTCCGTCTCGTCCAGCAGGTAGTGCCATTCGTCCGCCGGGTCCTGGAAGCCCGAATGCTCGAAGCTGCGCAGCGCCAGCGGCGTGCCATAGGCACGGCCCAGATATTTCGCCTGCAAATGCGCGGGCTTCAGCACGAGCAGGTTCAGCGCGCTTCCCAGGAAGAGCAGGGCATAGCCACCCAGCGCCACCAGCGCATAGCCGGCCAGTCCCGCGCGCGCCGCCGGCACGAAGCGCAGCTTGCGAAGGATCAGATGGAGTATCGCCGCAATCGCCAGGATGGGGATGAAGAGGACGATCGACGCGAGCAGCATCGCCCCATCATATGCCATGCCAACCTGCCTCCCTCGGGAAGGCAGCATGCCATAGCTTCCGGGCCTCCGCTACGCCGGAGGCGGCCCGTCGCGCGGATCGCGCAACCGCGCCACCAGCGCGTCCGCCGCAGCGCTGACATCCGCCCAGGTCACGTCGAAGTCCCGGTCCTCGCCATAATAGGGATCGGCGACCGAGCTGCCCTCGCGTCCCGCGACCTGGTCCATCAGCAGGCCCAGCTCGGCGCTCGCATCCGCCGGCGCGATCGCCCCGAGGTCGCGCAGGTTCTGCCGGTCGAGCGCGAAGACGAAATCGAAGCGGCGGAAATCCTCGGGCCGCACCTGCCGCGCGCGCAGCCCGGAGATGTCGGTGCCGTGCCGCCGTGCCGCCGCCTGAGCACGGCGGTCGGGCGGGTCGCCGGCATGCCAGCCGCCGGTCCCTGCCGAATCCACTTCGATATCCAGCCCGGCATTTTCCGCCGCGGCCCGCAGCGCGCCCTCGGCGAGCGGCGAGCGACAGATATTGCCCAGGCACACGAACAGGACCGACGTCACCCCTACTCCCCCGTCCGCGCGATCACATCGCGTGGAAGACGCCGCAGGCGATGCGCCCGCCCGAATTGCCCGAGGGGTCGGTCTTGTAGTCGTCGGCATTGGCATGGACGACCAGCGCGGCGCCGTCCTGGTCGAGCAGCCATGCATAGGTGCCGCCCGGCAGCGTGAAGATCGTGCGGTCGCGGCCGTCGTCGCCCACCGAGAGGTTGGGCATGTCGCCGGCATGCGGGCCGGCCGGATTGTCCTTGCCGTGCTGGTGGCCGGTCGGGTTCCAGTGGCCGCCGGCGCTGGCGAAGTCCGGGCCCTCGCACTTGCCGACGGTGTGGACATGGGTGCCGTGCACGCCCTTGGTCATGCCGTGCACCTCGACCATCACGCGGATCGCGCCGTCCACTTCCTCGGCGATCGCCTTGCCGACATCGGTGCCGTCGGCCATCTTCAGGTCCGCCTGGGCGCGGAAATGGCCGGCCATGTAGCGCGCATTCTTCTCGGGCTTCGCGCAACCCGCCACCGCCAACATACTCGCCACAATCAGCAAACCGCGCATCGCCCGCACTCCGGATAAATGTTCCCGTCACGTAATGGCCGTCGGGGCCGCCGGTTCCAAGGGGTCAGCGCAAACATTCTCCGTCCGTCTTGCCGGAGACGCTGCCCACCCCAAGGATGATCCGCGCCCGCCGCTCGAAGGTCAGCGCCTGCCAGCGCCCCGAATTGCCGATCGCGGTGCGGCTCCTCAGGAAGGTGAGGTGGAGCATCTCGTACTGCTCCGGATCGATCCGCCGCTGGTCGAGCAGGCATTGCCAGCGGTCCAGGTTCCACGCCCAGTCGCGCTGCACCCCGTCCTGGTCGATGCTCCGCGCCAGCGCGCCATACCAGGCGAAGATCGCCCCCAGCCGCTCCCAGCGCTCGCCCTCGGGCATGGCGGCGAGCTTGCGCCGCAGCCGGGCGAGGTCCTCGTCGAGCGGGAAGCCGCCCTGCTGCACCTTGGTGTCCACCGCCCAGCGCACCTTCCGGCGCGTGATCGGCCCCTCGGGGAACACGCGCAGCAGGTCCTGCCGCACCCCCTCGAGCAGCACCAGGTAGCTGTCGAGCTGCACCTGCAGCATCGCGTCGCTCTCGAACAGCGCGTTGAACTCGCCCCAGAGCACCGGGTCGAGCTTGCCGTCGCTGCCATGCGCCGCGAGGATCTTCTCCCGGCACTTCGCCTTCACCGGCACCGCCAGGCAGTCGCGCGAGAAGACCAGCCGGCCATAGACCGGCATCAGCGCCTTGCGCGCGCGCCGGAAGCTGCCGCCCCGCGCCTGTTTCCACGCCTTCAGCAGCGGTTGCAGGCTGCCCGTCCCGAAATTCCACTGCGCCATGCCGACCGAGACCAGCTGGCTGTCGAAATTGCCCACCGGCATCGCCCAGCAGCCCATCGTCTCGGGGATCGAGGTCTCGTGCATCTGCGCGAAGATCGCCGCCCGGTCGAGCCCGATCCCGCCCAGCCGCGCGGCGCTGTCGGCGTCGATGCTCAGGAAGGGCAGGTCCGCCACTTCGCGGCACGCCGGCCGCGCGGGCGGCACCGGAGCCGCAGGCGCCGCGACCTGCGCCGCCGCCGGCATCGTGCCCGCCACCAGCCCCAGCAGCACCCCCGCGACCAAGCCCTTCATCCCCATGCCCGTCTCCTCGCCGCGGATACTCCCCCGCCCGGCCCGCCGCCGCAAGCGCCGCAAAACATGGTTACCGATTCGGCGCCTCCAGACGGATTTCCCTAGGGAATCCGACATTTGCTGCTACTCAAAATGGCGAATTGCGGAATCCCCGGACTAGCTGCGGACGCACGCAGCGGCAAAGATCGGACCGAAGCATGTCGATCCGTCTGCCTCTCGATCCCCCGCCGATCCGGCTCATGACCCGCTTGCTTGCCGAGCTGCAGACCACTGTGCTCGCCCGCGCGATCCGCATGTTCGACGGTGACCTCGACCGGGTGACGATCTTCGCGGTGATCGCCCGCGACACCTATCCGTTCGACGCGCGCGCCGGTCTCGCCCCCACCGTCTCGGCCCATTCGCTCGCCATGTCGCTGTCGCGCCCCTACGAGACCGTCCGCCGCCACGTCCATGCGCTGGTCGATGCCGGCTGGTGCAAGCGCGGCGCCGACGGCGTCCACGCCAACCATGCCGAGATCCAGTCGCCCGACCTGACCGCGTTCCTCACCCTGGTCCACGACGCCGCGGTCCGCTTCGTCGCAGACATGGCCCGCGCCGGCGTGCCGATGCCCGAAGTCGGCACCGTACGCCCCTATCACCATGCCGCTGGCGTCCAGGCCGCGATCGACCTGATGCTCGCGGTGATCGACACCAATCGCCGCGCCCATGCCGACTGGCTCGAGCTCGTCCTGTTCTCGACGATCTACGCCGCCAATTCGCGCCTGCTCAACGCCGATCGCGAGCTCGCCTGGCATTATGCCGACGGCCGCAAGGAGCCCCCTTCCCACCTGCGCCAGCCGGTGCGCACCAGCGCCGTCGCCCGCGCGCTCGGTCTGCCCGAGGCGACCGTCCGCCGCCGCCTCGTCCGCCTGCTCGACGACGGCCGGCTCGAGCGTATCGGCAAGAAGCTGCTGGTGTCCGAGGCCTGGCTCAACCGGCCCGAGGCGATCGACACCAGCACCCGCAGCTTCTCCACCGTCCGCCTGCTGCTCGCCCGGCTCGGGGTGAACGGCTTCCCGCTCCACGACCCCGCCCGCGCCTATCTGATCGGCCGTCCCGAGCCGGTTTCCTTCGACTGATCGCATCCGGCGCCCGCCGGCGCACCACTTCCGCCAAAATGGGCAGCGACTCGCTTGAGGGCAGTGCCGCGCGCGCCAATAGCCGGCCCAAATCGAGGGACTCGGGCGGCATGACGTCGCTCCCCAGAGGCAAGGCCGCCGTCCCAATGCGGCGGCCAAGCGGGCTGTCGGGTTTCCCACCCGTCGGTCACCATCGGTGGGCGCGGGCTCCGGCCCGCGCCCTTACCGCGCCACCGTCCCGCCCCCTTCCGCACACCTTCTTTCCCCGGCGAAGGCCGGGGCCCAGACTTGAAAGTCCGGCGGAGACCGGGCCCGGCCCTCGGAAAAGAAAGACCAACACTATCCCCCCGGACACCCGGTGATCCGCGGGAGCACGGCAGGCGGCGGCGGAGCCACCACCGCCTCTTCTTCTCCTTCCGCTTCCCAGTCCTCCACCTCGTCCCGCTCCCCGGCCCCGGCCGTCCGCGCCGCCTCCCGCTCGGCGTCCTCCGCGGCCTCCATCGCCCGCGCCCGGTCGATCATCTCGAGCTTCTTCAGGATCGCCCGGTTGGTATCCTCGGGGTCCGCGCGCTCGCCGAAGAAGCCGCCCGCCGCCTTGGCCGCCGCCTCGGCAAAGGCGACCAGCTCCTTCCGGCTGGCATTCCGCCCCGGCACCCGCAGCCCGGCGGCCCCGCGGCGATCGAGCAGGAACTTGAGCAGCCCGTCCGAATAGCGTCGCTTGCGCGAGACCTCGACGCCGTCCTTCCACACGATTTCGTCCCAGCCCTCCACCGCACGCTCCCAGGCCGCCTGCTCGAGCGTCGGCACGCTCTCGTCGAGCGCCTTCTCCCAGGCCGCGGCGAACTTCGCGTCGCGCCGCCGCATCCGATAGGCCGACTGGTCGGAGATATGCGCCCGCGCACAGGCATCGCGCACGCAGCCGGTCTCGGCGAGCGCCCGCAGGAAGATGCGCGTGCGGATCTCGGTCCAGCCGTCATGTCGCTTGCGATAGTCGCCGAACATGCCGTCGCGCCTACCGGCCCGCGCCGCCGCCCCGGAGAGCCGCGCCACCCGCTCGGCCCCGGCCCGCGCCACCGCCTTCTCCCAGAGCCGGGCAAAGACCGCATCCCGCTTGCGCACGCCATAGGCGCCCGCGACGCTCATCCCCGTCTCGCGGCACGCCCGCCGCACCGACCCATGCGTCGCGAGCCCGCGCAGAAACGCCTCCCGCACCGCCCCCGACCAAAATTGCCGCCCGAATTCGCCCGCCATCCGACTCGCTCCGCTGCTGCAGGAGCGGAGTCAGTTATGGGGGATTTTCCTATTTTGGAAGAACAAATATGGAACTATCTTTGCCTTAGCCAAGGACATCGGGCAGATGCTCGAGGGCCGGTGCCATCTTCGTGTAAAGCGCGCCCGCCTTTTCTGTGAAATCTGCTATCGAGGTCATCCCCTCTTTCGCAGACTTTAGCCAATCGAGCACCTTTCCCACCCTACCCCGGGTTGGCGTTTTGATCGCATCCTCGACTGCGGCAACAACTTTCTCCTGCTCCGGAGATGTCTGGGTTCGCTGCAGATCGGACAGCAGCTGTTTCAGGTCCGCTTCTATAGAGCTTACCGCCTGCTGTTGCTGCCCAATACTCACCGTACCTGTATTGCCCGGTCCGGCATTGGATATCGCTCCGGCCTGAAGCGGCCCTTGGAAATTCTGGATGTTGTTAGTCACCGTATTCCCTGCAATTTGTGTAAACAGATCAGGATCACCTGTTTGAAGTGCTATTTTACGGAAGGTCAATAATAGACCTTGGTCTTTCCCAGCGGCCTCAAGCCGCGCACGTAGCGCGGAGTTTGCGGAAGAGGAACGGTACGCTTTCTCAGCCTCTTCTCTATAGCCTGGGCTATATTCGGCATTCACAGCCATATGCTCCCAAAGCTTCTCACGGATTACAATGTCCTCCTCCGTTAGAGACCAGTCGATCACGATCGTATCGAGCGAATCGTAGAAGATATCCCGAAGTCCCATCGCTACGCCTTCGCGCACGTCCGCGTAATCGCTCTCAGAACCCTCAACGATTAGGTCATAGTGCCTCTTTGCTGTGACATTGTCTTTGGTAAGAACTCTATAAGCCCACGCTTGGACATTAGGCCGGAGCTGACTGAAAACCGCTGGCGGCACGCTGACACTGCCTAAATCTAAATCAGGATGCTCAACCGTTGCCCAAAATGAATATTGAGCAACAATCCCGTCATCATGGGTATTAAGATCACCGATTACAGAACTAACCGGGTGTCTATCCGAGAAAAGCGTATCCGGCGCGCGCTGCAAACCCACAAGCAGCGTTGCAGATCGCAGATCCCCTGCGCTCGCCTTACTAAGATCTAGGCGGAGACCTGCCAATTCCTCATCAAAGGCCCCTGGATGCTGCGCCAACGCCATTACTACTCTGGGAGAGAGCGCAACACCGGCCGAACTCAGGGTTTTGAGTAGCGTAGGCTTATCCAGAATTTGAGCCAATGCCGTGAGGCCAGCCTCGAAGACATCGGGGTCGTTGAAGCTCCTGCGCCAATAGGCTTCCATAACAGGAATGTCCCGCTCGTCGCCAATGAGCGCCAATGCATTAAATGCCCACCGACGCACCTTCAGGTCGTCTGATCCTAAAGCGTAGAGTACTGCAGACTTCATCTGCACCGGCGCTATGGAGCGAAAACCCCTCCGCGTAAGCAGACACAGCCGTTGCAGCGCCTGCTTCTTGTTGGCGTCCGATCCTTGCTGGATCATGATTTCCAAGAAGCGCTGCTCCTCGGGTCGCAGACTACCTCTTGCGCGCCCTCGAGCGCGCGCGCCAGTTTTACCCCTCACCAATCCCCCAAGCTACCCTCCAAGTGCGAGTCTTCGCGCCACTGGTAGCAAAGTTCTGGACCAAGGATCAAAATCTTCAAGATGATTCATTGGGCTTCTAAGGTCGAGCCACTCAAGGTCGTTGATTGCCAGCCGACTAGAAGTGGGCTCATACCACTCAGGGCACAAAAAGCTGACGACCGCCAGTAAGCTCGCCTCTTCCCCCTGCTGATCGGGATAGACGACTGCCTGGAGCTTACTGTTAGCATTTAACGCTCGCCAAGCATCATCCTCATACAAATCCAGATCGCTTGCGAGCGCCTTCACTCCGCTCCAAAGCACTCCATGATCGGCCTGATCGAAGAGAGTGAGGTCATTTTCGACAACTGGAGAATAGAAGCCAATGACGCGCTTGCTCATGAAGCTATCGCGCTGCTCACGGTATGGGCCAGCCCGATAGGTCAGCACGTGCCCCGCCTTCAACACGACACCAAACGACCAGACCAGCACCTCATCTTTGCTCAGCCGCTTCGAACTCGCAGCATAATGATAGCAACCTTGCTTTATGAGCCCGATGAAAGATTCCATTGAGACTTCACCGCCAGGCGCAGCAGCATCCGCGATAATCGGCTTCGTGAAGGCGAGGGCACGATGCTTGGGCAAGTCTCTTTTCCGACGCCGAGCAATCATCGGCCGCCGATCACCCTCTGGAACGCTCGGATCGTCTTTGAGGGCATGAAGGAAGAACTTCCCTGGTGCCGTCCGGTAGAATTTGCTTCCAGCACGAAATCGCAGGATATCCTCGCTCAAACGAGCCTGAAGAGTCTTGTGCTGGGTACGCCCAGTAAGATGGGCCGGAGCAATCTCCTCTCGATAAGCGATTCGAATGATCTCCAACGCAGAAAGCGCGCGCTTCTGCTCAGCCAAAATTCGCTCAGCCAAAGTAAGGTAGGTATCCATTGTCGCAGCGTTCGGTCTCAGCAGGTCAGATAGAATCGCTATCATTCGTCATTGGGTTGGACAAGCATAGCAGTTCTGAGATTGGATGCTCTCCATTCGTGATCGATCGATATTTCCTTACCGCTCCGAGTGGACGTTTTGGCCGAGCGCCTTAGGGCATCGTTTACAGAGACCTCCCCTTCCCCTCCCCCCTCCCGCGTGCTAGCGGCACCCGCGAATCTTCGCATTCGCAGCACTCCGGTGCGCCCGCGCGGCCCTTCAAGGAGCCACGTCCCCCGAGCGCCCGGCCGGACAAAAGAAAGGACCCCGCGCCTCATGACCGCGATCGGCAACGATACCCTCGGCACCCGCGACACGCTCACCGTCGGCACCGCCAGCTATGACTATTTCTCGCTGCCCAAGGCGGCGAAGAAGCTCGGCGACATCAGCCGCCTGCCCTTCTCGATGAAGGTGCTGCTCGAGAACATGCTGCGCTTCGAGGACGGCGTCACCGTCACCAAGGACGATGCCCAGGCGATCGTCGATTGGCAGAAGGACGCGCGCTCGAACCGCGAGATCCAGTATCGCCCGGCGCGCGTGCTGATGCAGGACTTCACCGGCGTTCCCTGCGTGGTCGACCTTGCCGCGATGCGCGATGCGATCACCAAGCTCGGCGGCGACGCGCAGAAGATCAATCCGCAGGTCCCCGTCCACCTCGTCATCGATCACTCGGTGATGGTCGACGAGTTCGGCACGCCCAAGGCGTTCGAGGACAATGTCGCGCTCGAATATGAGCGCAATGCAGAGCGCTACGAGTTCCTCAAGTGGGGCTCCAAGGCGCTGAACAACTTCTCGGTGGTTCCCCCGGGCACCGGCATCTGCCACCAGGTGAACCTCGAATATATCTCGCAGTCGATCTGGTCGTCGGTCACCGGCGACGGCGCGACGATCGCCTATCCGGACACGCTGGTCGGCACCGACAGCCACACCACGATGGTCAACGGCCTGGGCGTGCTCGGCTGGGGCGTCGGCGGCATCGAGGCCGAGGCGGCGATGCTCGGCCAGCCGGTGTCGATGCTGATCCCCGAGGTCGTCGGCTTCAAGCTGACCGGCAAGCTCGGCGAGGGCATCACCGCGACCGACCTGGTGCTGACCGTCACCCAGATGCTGCGCGCCAAGGGCGTGGTCGGCCGCTTCGTCGAATTCTACGGCCCCGGCCTGCACGCGATGACGCTGGCGGACCGCGCGACGATCGCCAACATGGCGCCCGAGTACGGCGCGACCTGCGGCTTCTTCCCGATCGACGACAAGACGCTCGATTACATGCGCCTCACCGGACGTCCGGACGAGACCGTCGCGCTGGTCGAGGCCTATGCCAAGGCGCAGGGCATGTGGCACGACGTCACGGCCGAGGAGCCGATCTTCACGGACACGCTGGAGCTCGACATGAGCAGCGTCCGCCCGAGCCTCGCCGGCCCGAAGCGTCCGCAGGACCGGGTCAGCCTCGACAGCGTCGACGAAGTGTTCAACGGCGACCTGACCAAGGTCTACAAGAAGGACCATGCGGTCCGTGTGGACGTCGAAGGTCGCGACCACGACATCGGCGACGGCGACGTGGTGATCGCGGCGATCACCTCGTGCACGAATACGTCCAACCCCTCGGTGCTGATCGCGGCCGGCCTCGTCGCCCGCAAGGCGCGCGAGAAGGGCCTGACCCGCAAGCCCTGGGTGAAGACCTCGCTGGCGCCGGGCTCGCAGGTGGTGACCGACTATCTCAACAAGACCGGCCTGTCCGAGGATCTCGACGCGATCGGGTTCAACCTGGTCGGCTATGGCTGCACCACCTGCATCGGCAATTCGGGCCCGCTCGCCGAGCCGATCTCGGCGGCGATCAACGGCAACGACATCGTCGCCGCCTCGGTCCTGTCGGGCAACCGCAACTTCGAGGGCCGCGTGAGCCCCGACGTGCGCGCCAACTTCCTCGCCTCGCCGCCGCTGGTCGTCGCCTATGCCCTGAAGGGCACGGTGACCGAGGACATGTACGAAACCCCGATCGGCCAGGGCTCGGACGGCGCGGACGTGTTCCTGAAGGACATCTGGCCGTCGAACGAGGAGGTCGCGGGGCTGATCACCGCAAACATCGACGACCGCATGTTCCGCTCGCGCTACGCGAACGTGTACGCTGGCGACGATCACTGGCGGAAGATCGACGTGGTCGGCTCGGACACCTATAGCTGGCCCTCCGGCTCGACCTACATCCACAACCCGCCCTATTTCGAGGGCATGACGATGACCCCCGCCCCGGTCACCGACATCATCGAAGCCAAGCCCCTCGCCATCCTCGGCGACTCGATCACCACCGACCACATCTCCCCGGCCGGCTCGATCAAGGCCGACAGCCCCGCAGGCACCTTCCTGCAGGAGCATCAGGTCTCGAAGAAGGACTTCAACAGCTACGGCGCACGCCGCGGCAATGACGAAGTCATGGTGCGCGGCACGTTCGCCAATATCCGCATCAAAAATGAAATGGTGCCCGGCATCGAGGGCGGCATGACCCGCTATGGCGGTCAGGTAATGCCGATCTACGACGCCGCAATGCGTCACAAGGCCGACGGCACCTCGCTCGTCATCGTCGCGGGCAAGGAATATGGCACCGGTTCGTCGCGTGACTGGGCGGCCAAGGGCACCAACCTGCTCGGCGTCCGCGCCGTCATCACCGAGAGCTTCGAGCGCATCCACCGCTCGAACCTGGTCGGCATGGGCATCCTGCCGCTCCAGTTCGCCGACGGCGTGACCCGCGAAACGCTGAAGCTCAAGGGCAGCGACACCTTCACGATCAAGAACGTCGCGGGCCTGCGTCCGCGTCAGGACGTCGAGGTCGAGCTTACCCGCGAGGACGGCACCAAGGAGACCTTCCTCACCCGTTGCCGGATCGATACCGTCAACGAGCTGGAATATTTCCTCAACGGCGGCATCCTGCACTACGTGCTGCGCAAGCTCGCCGCCTGATCGGCACGACAAGGTACAGCAAGGGGAGGGCGGCAGTGCCCTCCCCTTTTTTGTGCCCGGAGGAGAGAGACCTGGAGGCCGGCGGCCGCGGGCCGGACCGCCCCCGGATGACCGCGGCACCGTGCGCCGCCTCGCATGTGTTGCTTTTCAGAAACACACAATCGAGAAACAGAGGAGCAACAATCGCAGGCGCTTTACACAAATCAGACACTCTCACATCCTCACCGCAGCTTCGCCATCAAGCCCCAGGGGACGGGGCGACGAAGATTCGGGGAAATTCCACTGACTGCCTTGGGCAGATCCATGGAGAGTGAGGAAGAAATGAAGAAGACTCAGATCGCACGCCTGCGCACCGGAGCGGCCCTGTCCGCGTTCGTGCTCGCCGGCTCGCTGTTTGCCGCGCCCGCCTTCGCGCAGGACACGCCAGCCGCCGCCACCGCGCCTCAGACAGAGGCTCCTGCCAGCGACGGCGAGATCGTCGTCACCGGCACCATCTTCCGCCAGTCGGACACCCACACCGCATTGCCGGTGACGGTCATCACCGCCGAGAATCTCGAGCGGGCCGGCATCACCAACGTGACCGACGCGATCCGCTCGGCCTCGGCCGACGGCGCCGGCTCGATCGGTAACGGCTTCACCAGCGGCTTCTCCGCCGGCGGCGCCGCCGTTTCGCTGCGCAACCTCGGCGTCTCGTCCACCCTCATCCTGGTCGACGGCCTCCGCTCGACGAACTTCCCGCTGAGCGACGACGGCCACAACTCCTATGTCGACCTCAACAGCATCCCGATGGTCAACGTCCAGCAGGTGCAGGTCCTCAAGGACGGCGCATCCTCGCTGTACGGCGCGGACGCGATCGGCGGCGTGGTCAACATCATCACCCGCAAGACGATGACCGGGCTCGAGGCCGGCATCGAAGGCGGCGCCACCGAGAAGGGCGACGGCGCGAAGTACCGCGCGAAGCTGCTGTTCGGTTATGGCGACTATGACACGCAGGGCTTCAATATCTATGTCGGCGGCGACTATGAATATGGCGGCCGCATCTCGGCTGCCTCGCGTGGTTTCCCCTTCGACACGCTCGATCTCCGCGGGATCGGCGGCAACGACAACAACCGCGCCGACGACACGCTCGGCACGGCGACGACCGACGCGGTCGTCACCCGCGTGACCCAGACCGATCTCAACAATCCGCTCGCGGGTTCGGTGGCGAACGCCACTTCGCCGGCGATCTTCACCTCGCTGACGCCGCTCGCGAACTGCACCTACGGGACCTATTCGGAAAACGGCACGCGCGTGGGCACCGCCTGCAAGCATGACAACACCCGCGAATATGCGCAGGTCACGCCGCTGCAGGAGCGCTATGACGCCGTCGCACGGCTGAGCTTCCGCGTCGGCAGCAATGTCGAGGGCTATGTCGCCGGCAGCTTCGCGCACAGCCGCGTCGACATCATCTCGCCGCCGCGTGCGATCCGTCAGACCCAGGCATTCGGCGGTGCTCCGTCGACCTCGACGACCAACCCAGGCATCGTGCTGCCGGTCTATATCTGCTCGTCGGGCATCAACTGCGCGACCGCCGCGGATCGCCAGCTCAACCCGAACAACCCCTATGCGGCGGCTTACGCCCTCAACCCCGCCGCCGGCGCTGCACGCCTCTACTATCTGTTCGGCGACGTCCGTTCGGGCAGCGAGCGCATCAACGAAGTGTACCGCGTGACCGGCGGCCTGCACGGCACTATCGCCGACACCTGGGACTGGAATGTCGAGGCGGGCTACTCGCGTGCCGACCTGAACCTGACGCAATATGGCTGGGCCAACCTCAACGGCCTGATCAAGGCGATCAACACCGGCTCGTACAATTTCGTCAATCCGAGCCTCAACACCGCCGCGGTCCGCAACTCGGTGCTTCCGCCGATCACCGCCCGCTCGAATTCGAGCGAGTTGACCGTGGACGCATCGATCAGCCGCAGCCTCTTCGCGCTGCCGGGTGGTGATGTGCGCCTCGCCGTGGGCGGCCAGTATCGCAAGGAGAAGCTGACCAACAACAGCGCCAACCCGAACCTCGACATCCCGGGCCTCTCGACTGCGCAGGCCTATGGTGACCGGTCGGTGTGGGCGGGCTTCTTCGAAGTCGATGTGCCGGTGCTGGATTCGCTCAATGTCGACCTGTCCGGCCGCTACGACCACTATTCGACCGGCATCGGCCGCTTCTCGCCCAAGGCGACGGCAAAGTTCCAGCCGATCAAGCAGCTCGCGATCCGCGGCACCTATTCGGAGGGCTTCCGCGCACCGACCTTCGCGGAATCGGATCCGCGCAGCTCCTATTCCGGCTTCGTCGGCTATACGCCGACCGGTGCGTTCGTCACCGCGCACGCGGCCAACCCGACCTACATCGCCCCGTACAGCCTGGGCCGTGGCTATGTCGGCAACTCCGCGATCAAGCCGGAAACGTCGCGCAGCTTCACCCTTGGCGCGATCTTCGAGCCGACCCCGTGGCTGAGCTTCACGGCCGACTATTTCAACGTGAAGAAGTCGAACCTGATCGTCACCGGCCCGAAGACGCCGGACGCGATCAACGCCTATTACTCGGTTGCGGGACAAACCTTCCCGAACGCCGCGGCTGCCGCGGCCGCGGGCTGCGCCGCGGTGGCGGCGGTCGGCACCGGCTATTCGTGCAACGTGGTCGACGGGGCCGATCCTTTCGCCCCCAACGCACTGCCGCGCCTGCTGGTCGTCAACGCGCCTTATGTGAACACGGCCTATATGGTCATCGCCGGGCTCGAGTTCACCGCCGATGCGCGCATCAAGTTCAGCGAGGACTTCCGCTGGGAGAGCCGTGTCGACGTGCAGGAGACGCTGAAGTATGATCTCCACCCCGGCGGGGGCCAGCCCGTGCAGCGCTATGCCGGCACCGTGGGTCCGGAAGATCTGTCGTCGGGCGGTGGTACGCCGCGCTGGCGCGGCAACTGGCAGAACACCTTCACCTACAACCAGTTCTCGCTCAGCACGACGACCTATTATGTCGGCTCGATCAAGGCGGTTGCGGCCGACCAGGCGAGCTCGATCAATGGCGACATTTCGTGCGCTTCGGCGATCTACAAGCCGACCACCGGCTCGGCGAGCTTCTGCCACATCAACAGCTTCATTTACACGGACGTGAACCTGACGGTGAAGGTCAACGACAAGTTCAGCTTCTTCGGCCTGGTCGGCAACGTCACCAACTCGCATGCGCCGCTGTTCGCGAACACGGCCTATCCGAGCCAGGTGAACACCCTGACCTCGTGGCACTCCGCCGGCCTGATCGGCCGGACGTTCCGCGCGGGCGCGAACATCAAGTTCTAAACGGAGCAACAAAAACTAGGGGCGGTACCTTTGGGTACCGCCCCTTTTTTTGTGCCTGGTCCGGGCGAAGATGCGCCCGGAAAATGCCTCCGGCTCAGCCGGCGGCGGGGATGTCGAGCAACTCGATCCTGAACAGCAGGGTAGCGCCGCCGGGGATCGGCCCCTTGCCCTCGAAGCCGTAGCCAAGATTGGCCGGGATCGCGACCTCGAACGTGTCGCCCACGCCCATCAGCGGCACTGCGACCTGCCAGCCCTTGATTAGTCGGGCGAGCGGGAAGGTCGCCGGCTCGCCGCGGTCATAGGAGCTGTCGAACGTCTCGCCGTCGATGAAGGTGCCGGCATAGTGCAGCGTTACCGTGTCGGCCACGGTCGGGTGCTTGCCGGAGCCATCGCCCTTGATCCGGCGCCAGCGCAGCCCTTCCGGGGTGCTGTTCCAGCCCTGCGCACCATTGAGCTTGGCGAGCGCCAGCATCTGCTGGCTCTGGTACGCCATGTCCTGCGAGCGGTCCGGCGCGGGCGCGTCCTGCACGGCGAGCAGGGCAAGGGCAGCAAGAAACGACATGTTCGATCCTCAGTTGGAGAGAGCGCGGCCGGCAACGGCATCGAGCTTGCGCAGCAGATGCGGGTCGCGGGCATTCGGCGCAGTGATCAGCGCGAAATCGAGGCAGGTATCGATCGGCGAGGCCGGGCGCTCTTCCGGCAGGTTGCGCAGCAGGTGCATCACCAGCTTGCGCGCCTTGTCGGCATTGGTGCCGAGCTGGGCGATCACCGTGGCGACGTCGACCGCTTCCTCGCCCTCGCGCCAGCAATCATAGTCGGTGACCATGCCGACCAGCGCATAGGGCAGCTCGGCCTCACGGCAGAGCTTCGCCTCGGGCATCCCGGTCATGCCGATGATGTCGCAGCCCCAGCTGCGATAGAGGTTGCTCTCGGCGCGAGTCGAGAATTGCGGGCCTTCCATCGCCAGATAGGTGCCGCCGACATGGGTCGTGGCGCCCGCCGCCTTGGCCGCATCCGCCGCCAGCGCCGAAAGCCGCGGGCAGACCGGATCGGCCATCGAGACATGCGCGACCATGCCTGCGCCGAAGAAGCTCGAGGGCCGGCCCTTGGTCCGGTCGATGAACTGGTCGGCGATGGTGAAGGTGCCCGGCGCCCGCTCCTCGGCCAGCGAACCGACCGACGAGATCGCCAGCACGTCGGTCACGCCCAGGCGCTTCAGCACGTCGATATTGGCGCGGACGTTCAGGTCCGAAGGCGAGATACGGTGGCCGCGGCCATGGCGCGGCAGGAACACCACGCGGACATGGCCGACCCAGCCGACGAAACAGTCATCGGAAGGCTTGCCCCAGGGGCTCTCGGTCGAGAGCCACTCGCCATCCTCGATGCCCTCGACATCGTAGAGACCCGATCCGCCGATGATCCCGATCGTCCAGCCAGCCATCACTTACCCCTTTGCTGCGTTGCGGCGTGCATAGGCGAAGTAGACGACCAAACCCAAGAGGTTCCAGCAGCCGAACCAGATCTGCGTCTTGGTCGGCAGGCTGATGAACAGATAGAGGCAGCCCAGGATCGCTCCCAGCCCGACCGCCCAGGGAAGCGGCGTCCGGAACGGGCGGACCATGTCCGGCGCGCGGCGGCGCATGACGAGCAGGCACAGGCCCACTGCGGCAAAGGCAGTCAGCGTGCCGGCATTGGCCAGCGCGGCGATCTCGTCGATCGGCAGGAAGGCGGCGAACACGCTGACCACGCAGGCAGTGAAGATGGTGATGCGCACCGGCGAGCCGCGCCGCGAGACCTTGGCCAGGCTCTTGGGCAGCATACCGTCGCGCGCCATCACGAAGAAGATGCGGCTCTGGCCGAACAGGAAGCCTAGGATCACCGTGGGCAGCGCGACGATCGCGCTCAGCGCCAGGAACTTGGCGACGCCCGGCTGGCCGATCTCGCGCAGGATCAGTGCCAGCGGCTCGGGGCTGTCGGCGAAACGGGTATAGGAAAGCGCGCCGACCGCGGCGAGCGCGACGACCATGTAGATGATGACGCAGACGACCATCGATCCGACGATGCCAATGGCGAGGTCGCGCCCGGGGTTCTTCGCCTCTTCCGCCGCGGTGGAGATCGCATCGAAGCCGTAGAATGCGAAGAAGATGATCGCAGCCGCGGCCATCACGCCGCGCTCCACGCCACCATCGCTCATGTGCTTGGCGAAGCCGAAGGGTGCGAAGGGATCGAAATTAGCGGCGTTGAAATAGGGTAGTGCCACCGCGACGAAAACAGCGAGCGCGATCAGCTTCACCACCACCAGGAACGCGTTTATCGTCGCGCTCTCGCGGGTGCCGGCGATGAGCAGCCCCGAGACCAGCCAGACCACGAACAGCGCCGGCACGTTCACGCCCCAATGGGCGATCTGCCAGCCCGCCATTTGCGGCCCGTGGGTGAGCTCCGCCGGCACCCCCAGCCCGGTCAGGAAAGGCGTCGCATAGCCCGACCAGCCGACTGCCACCGTGGCAACGACCAGCGTATATTCGGCAAGCAGGCTCCAGCCCACCACCCAGGCGACGATCTCGCCGAGCGAGGCATAGCTATAGGTATAGGCGCTGCCCGAGGCCGGGATCATCGTCGCCAGCTCGGCATAGGCGAGCGCGGCACAGGCGCAGATCGCGCCGGCGACGACGAAGGACAGGATCACCGCCGGGCCGGCGCGGTCCGCGCCGACGCCGATCAGGGTGAGGATGCCGGTCCCGACGATCGCGCCGACGCCGAGCGCGACGAGATGCGGCCAGGACAGGGTGCGCGCGAGCCGATGCTCGGGCGGACGGTCCTCGTCCGCGACGATCTGCTTCAACCGGAACAGGCTGGCCATCTGACATCCCCTCTCTCTTGGCCGAGAGGTGTAGCGCGATGTGAAGCATGCGCAACTTTGTTTCGCGCCGCGTCCGGGGCTTCCAATGTAGGATTTTGCGTGGTTACGTCCTCGACATGACGCCCGACTCCTGCCTCGCCCGTTTCAGCCGGCGACGGGGCAGCGGCGGCAAAGTGAAACCATGTTGGTCGACTCCCTTCACTTTGGGCGGGCGAACCCCGCGCCAGGACAGGGCATTTGTTCAGCGAAGGTGCAGCCGCCCGGGGCGATCGTTGCGCATCCGACTGGCCTGGGAGAATGCCGATGATGCTGCTCACTGCCCTCGCGCTAAGCCTCGCCACGCCGCAGGAGGCGCCCGCCAATCCCCAGATCGATTACGCAGGCTTCACCACGCTCACGCGCGATGTGAGCGGACTGCGGGCCAAGCGGCTGCTGTCCTTCGAACGCTTCCAGGCCATGGCGGGCCAAAAGAACGCGCTGCTGCTCGATGCGCGCTCGAGGGACGCCTTTGCCCGCGGCCATATCGAAGGCGCGGTCAACCTGCCGCTCACCGACTTCACGGCGGAATCGCTCGCGGCGGTGATCGGCGCCGATCGGGGCCGTCCGGTGCTGATCTACTGCAACAACAACTTCTCGAACCACCGCCCGCCGGTGCCGCTCAAATCGGCGCCGCTCGCGCTCAACATCCAGACCTTCATCAACTTGGTCGGCTATGGCTATCCCAATGTCTGGGAGCTTGGCGAGGTGTTGGACTTCGACGATCCGCGGGTTGGCTGGAAAGCGTCGCCAGCCCTGGCCTCGGACCTGGGCGGCAACGGCACGAACTGATCGACCAGCAGGCGCCAACCTCTGGCCTAGTGCTGCCAGGCACGCACATAACGACCGATCAGCGTACCGCCCGCCAAGGACCGGCCACCGCCCAGCCGCGTACCGACTACCTCGGGTTTGGGCGAGGCAAGCACAACGCCTACCTCGCCGATAGCTGGCGGTCCGCTGGGCGCGGCACACGACCGCCGGCAGCAAGAAAGCGGCCTATCGCCGCCCCATCGGCATCGTGCCGCTGCTTGGCTCCACGCTCAACCGGCGCAGGTCGTCAGCCGCGCCGCATCGGCATTGTTGGTCACCGCGGCGCCCTGCTTCACTTCGTAGAGCTGCGGCCAGCGCTTGCCGGTGGCGAACACGCGCTTGCCCGCGGCGTCATAGGCGATGCCGTTGGGCACATCGTCGACGCCGCGATTCTTCGGCCCGAGCGCGCTGACGTCGAGGAAGCTCGTTACCTTGCCCGTGGCCGGATCGATCCGCGCGACCAGGTTGCTCTGCCAGATATTCGCCCAGATCTCGCCGTCGATCCACTCAAGCTCGTTGAGCTGCTTGACCGGGCAGCCATTGGCGGTGACCTTGAGCGTCGAGACCTGCTGCATTGTCTTCGGGTCGAGGAAGCGCAGTTCGTCGCTGCCGTTCGACATGATGATGTTCTTGCCGTCCTGGGTCATGCCCCAGCCTTCGCCCTGATAGGCGAAGGTATCGCCGAGCGTCATGTCCTTGAGATTGTAGGTGAAGCCGGTCTGGTCCTTCCAGGTCAGCTGGTAGAGCTTGTCGCCGAATGCGACGATGCCTTCACCGAAATAGGGCGCGGGCAGGTCGACCTGCTGGCTTACCTTGCCGGTCGCCGGATCGACCTTGCGGATGAAGGAGGTCCCTTCCTCGCCCGTGCTCTCGTAGAGCGCACCATCCTTGAAGAAGAGCCCTTCGGTGAAGGCGGTCGGATCGTGCGGATGCGTGGCGGCGACCGTCACGGCATAGACCGGGATGCCGGTCGTGCGCAGGAAAAGGAACCAGACGCCCGCGGCGAGCACGGCGAGGGCGGCAATTGCGAGGAGGATGCGCTTCATCGCGGCGGAGAAAGCCGTGCGGCGGCGCCGCTGTCAACGGCGAAGCCGTCAGCGGGCCCGGCGAAACACCTCGACGATGTACGCTAGGCACAAAAAAACCCGCCAGCGTGTGTTGCTGACGGGTGTCTTGTTGTGTTGGTTGCGGGAGTAGGATTTGAACCTACGACCTTCAGGTTATGAGCCTGACGAGCTACCGGGCTGCTCCATCCCGCGCCACCGACGAAGTTGGG
>NZ_JAUSTJ010000002.1 GCF_030812785.1 Sphingomonas kyeonggiensis | reverse complement strand
CCCAACTTCGTCGGTGGCGCGGGATGGAGCAGCCCGGTAGCTCGTCAGGCTCATAACCTGAAGGTCGTAGGTTCAAATCCTACTCCCGCAACCAATGGCCCCGCAGACCGCAACACAAGCCAGCCAGTCGTCCGGACTGGCTTTTGTCGTTTCCGCGCCGCACGCACCAAATCCCGGATTGTGCCGACACCACAACCCGTCAGCCTTACCAGCTGGCGGGATTTTATGTGCACGGTGAACGTAAACAAAAGCCCTGCAAGTCAGTGACTTGACGGGGCTTTTGTTTGTCCATTGGGAACTGGGGGCGGATCAACCGGAAGGTTGGAATCGGCTCCTGTCCGGAGGCCGTCACGCCGCTCAGTTGAGCACGGCAGTAAGGACGCTCTTGCCCTGGACCTCGCTCGACATGCCGAGGAAGAGCTGGAACGCCCCCGTCGTGGGATGCGAAACGTCATAGGTCTTGCCGCCGCCCGGCGCCTGGCGCTGGTCCATCTGGAAGGTGGCAAAGAAAGGCTGATGGCGGCCCAAGTCCGACGGGCGGGTGGCATCGGTGATGCGCTCGAGGCTGGCCAGGACGGCGGAAACCTTGCCCGTGTCGGTGCTGATCAGGAAAGCGGAGCCAACCAGCTTCTCCCATGCGCTGATCTCGGTCGCGTTGAGCGCCACAGCGGTCGGCGTCGGGGTGGATCCCGCCGTCGGCGTGACAACGCTCCCGGCGTCCGATCCGCCGCTGCAGCCAGCCACTCCCGTGCCCGCCGCAACCACCATTCCCCCGACAACAAAGCCTCGACGCGAGCTGTAAGTCATTGTTTCCGCTTTCCTGCGGCCAGACCAGATGCGACGACTGCGCACGGCCTTTCCCCCGAAACCACTCTCTACCATTTCGGTGCGATCACTGCACGTCGTGAATTATGGGACGCCGGCCCAACGCGGGATTGGCGTGGCCGGCGGGGTTTGCCTATAGCATCTTCGTCGGTGCTCAGCCGTGCCAGGGAGCTTGCAAGATGACGTCAGATACCGGTTCGGCGCTGCCACAGGATACGTCTGCACCGCTCACGCTCGCCGATTTCGAGCCCCGGGTCGGCAAAAGCTTTGAGATCGCGACCGATTTCGGCGTCCAGGCGCTCGCGCTGATCGGTGCGCAGGAACTGCCGCATTCGCCGCGCGAGGGCGGGGGCTTCAAGCTGGAGTTCTCGGGGCCTGCGGAGCCCCGGCTGCCCCAGGCGATCTATGCCTTCCCGATCGATGGCGCCCTGCATGACATCTTCATCGTGCCGGTCGGCCTAAAGGACGGCGGCATTCGCTACGAGGCGATCTTCTTCTAGGTCGATACTTCCGGGCGCGGCACATCGCGCTCCATCAGGTCATAGACGCCCTTGTCCTCGGCGACGACGAAGCCAAGCCGCTGGTAGAGATGGCGGGCCGGATTGAACTTCTCGACATGGATCGAGACACCCTTGCCCGAAGCGGAGGCCCATTCGATCACGTCGCGCAGCAACGCTTCGCCGATGCCCTGGCCGCGCGCCACCGGCACGAGCGAGATATCGACGATGCGCAGCTCCCGCGGCCATATATCCACATAGAGCCGGCCGATCGCCGCGCCGTCCCGCTCGACGATCAGCCATTCGGCCTTGGGATAATAGGTCTGGTAATGATGGTGCTGCGCGCGGTGCTGCTGGACCAGGAAGGCGCGCTTCTGATCCTCCGGCCATTCGCTGAGCGCCAGTTCCTCCTCGCGCGTGGAAAGATAGAGCGCTTCGATGAAATCGAAGTCCTTCGCCGCGAGCGGCCGATAGCTGAGGGCGAACCGCGCGGCGGCGTGGAGGGGCGGGGGCATGGCGCTGGCGAGCGGCCTAGCTCCGCGGCGGGAACACGCCCTGCAGCGCGATGCAGAAATACATCGTCAGATAGGGCTGCATGTTGTTGTGCGGGGCGTCGCCGCCGGCTGGCGAGAGCGCCTGGGGCGACATCGTCACTAGGTTGGTGTTGGTCGTGCTCTGGTAGAGCGAGCCGCCGACCGAGGTGGAGAGGGTGACGCCGTTGGACAGCGTGCCCTGGGTGCCGTCTTCCACCGAGCTGCGCAGCGTGTGGCTGTGGCTCGGTATCTCGGACTCGAGCAGGCTTACGGTCTCGCTGCCACCGGTCTCGCCGAGATCGTGCAGCGACAGGCCGGGGCCCTGGCCCGGATGCATGGGCGCGCGGCCCTGGAGATCGGGCAGGGAGAAGTTGCTCTTGCCGTTGCCGCCATAGGTGGTGCCGAGCAGCGAGAAGAGCGCGGTGTTCTGCGAGAGCGGCAGAAGCTGACCGTCACACCACGCCCAGCCCTTGGGCGCGAAGTTGAACGGGAAGATCCGGATCTCGGCGACGAAAGGATCGGCCATCGGAGAATTCCTGTCAGTTCTGGCTCGGGAAAATGCCGAACAGCGAGATGATGTAGTTGAGGCAGAGATAGGGCTGGAAATTCGTGTGCGGCAGGTTGTTGCCGATCGACGAGATCGAGGTTGCGGCCATCGCCGTGTCCGCCGCCTCGCCCGAATAGGGCTTGATCAGCGTGGAACTCGCCAGCACGTTGTTCTGCGGGCTCGATTGCGATCCGTTGCCCGACGATCCGAGCAGCGGGTGCGAATGGGCCGGAATCTGGTTGATCGTCAGCGTGACTTCTTCGGCGCCGCCCGTCTCTGCCAGGAGATAGCCGTTGCCCTGGTGCAGGGCCAGCCGTCCGCGCAGGTCGGGCAGCGCGAAGGTCGACTGGCCGTCGCCGCCATAGGTGGTGCCGATCAGCTGGAACAGCGTCTCGTTTTCCGAGATCGGGAGGAGTTGTCCCTCGCAGAACATCCATCCCGCGGGGGCGAAGTTTCCGGCGAATATGCGAATCTCGCCGACATAAGGTTGTGCCACGGGCTGTTCCTCAGTTCGGGGACGGGAAGATGCCGGCTAGGGCGATGCAGTAGCTCAGCGTCAGGAATGGCTGCATGTTGAGATGCGCCTGACTGCCGCCGTTATTCGCCACCGCGCCCGCGTTTAGCGCAGCGGCAGCTGGCGCGAAGCTGTTCGAATAGGGGTTGCCTGGTTCCTTCGCGAGCACCCGACCGGTGCCGCCGAAATTCGGATTCGTCGAATCGCCGGTGCTCGAAGAAGCACTCAGCGTGTGCACGTGCGTGGGAATCTCGCTGAGCGACAGCGTGTGCGCTTCTTCCCCGCCGCGATCGCCGAGGAAGTGACTTCCGCCGACATGGATGGGTATGCGCCCGCGCAGATCGGGCAGGGCGAAGGTCGTCTGGCCGTTGCCGCCAAAGGTGGTGCCGAGCAGCGAGAACAGCGCCTGGTTCTGGTTGATCGGCAGGAACTGGCCGTTGCAGAGTGCCCAGTTCTTGGGCGCGAACTCGAACGACATCAGCCGGATTTCCGACAAAAATGGTTCCGCCAATGCCCGTCTCCCCCGAAATCCCGCATAGAACTAACCGAAACGAACGGGTCTGGCCATAGGGCTTTAAGGAGACCGGTGCCCCGCTTTGAGGCGTTAGCATAGGTTAATCTACGTATGTCTCTGCTTGAGGCCAAGGCCTCACGGTGATAGCCGTTATCATGGCGTCACGACCATCGTTGAGACATTGGCATGGGGGCCGATGTCAGGTTGCACGCCAATCGGGGGAGATTGTCCGTGCAGAAGCTCAATCGTGGCCGCGGCCGCCTGCTGCTGTCCACTTGCCTTAGCGGCGTGGCGCTGGCCTGGGCACCGGGCGTGCTGGCACAGGCACAGGACAAGGAACCCACCTGGAAGCCGCGGGCCGAGGTCGATGCGCGGGCGGCCGACGGAAGCAGCCAGGTTTCGTTCGAGCTCTTCGCCCCGGTCGCGCAGAACGACTCGAACCTGCTGTTCGTCAGCGGGCGGATCGGCACCGACGAGCGCTATGACCGCAACGGATCGGTCACCATCGGCGGACGCGGCAAGATCGGCGAGGACGTTGCGATCGGCGTCAATGCCGGCGTCGACTTCTACAAGACCGACATCACCTCGCGCGAGCAGACTGCGGTATCGTTCGGCCTTGAGGGCTTCACCTCGGTCTTCGACCTGCATGTGAACTACCGCCTGCCGGTCAACAGCCCCCGCACGATGGGCTATCTCGACCCCAATGCGAGCCCGGTGGGCGTGCTCTCGATCGAGAACAACCGGCTGATCGAGCGCAAGAGCGGTTGGCGCCTCGAGGAAGTGCCGCTGGCCGGCGCCAATGCCGAGATCGGCGCGCGGGCGCCGATCGCCAAAGACCTGAGCGTCCGCCTGTCGGGCGCCGGCTTCGACTATCGCGACGAGCATGCCAGCAAGGCCTATCGAGGCGTGCGCGGCGGGCTCCAGCTCGATGTCGAGGATCCGCTGGGCACCGGCGGCCGCTTCTCGATCGGCGCCGAGCTGCAGAACGACAATCGCTGGGGCACCCAGGCGCGCGGCACGCTGCGCCTGTCGATTCCGCTCGGCCGCGGCTCGGCGGACCGCAGCTCGGGTACTACCGGCCTCGACCGCCAGATGGGCGACCGTCTGCGGCGCGATTATGTGACCCCCTCGGGCACGCGCTACACCGACCTGACCAGCACGAACTTCGCGGTCGACGCGCGCACCGGCGTGGCATTCGGCGGGGTCTATTTCGCCAGCGGTTCGGGGACCGCTGGCGCGGCCGGCACGAGCACCGCCACGACCACGCTGGGCGATGCGGTGACGCGCGCGGGTGCGAACGGCATCGTCGTCGCGCTGGGCAATGCCGGCAATATCGCGAGCAGCGGCGTGACGCTCGCTGCCAACCAGTATCTGGTCGGCGGCGCGAGCAGCGTGAACGTACGCCATTCGGACGGGTCGGTCAGCGCGTTCAACTTCGGCGGCACCAATGGCATCATCGCGGGCAGCAATGCCGGCGGCGCTGCGGTCACGCTTGGCCAGGGTTCGGTGGTGCGTGACGTCACCGTGCGCGGCGCGGGCAGCGGCATCCTGGCGAACGGCGTGGGCGGGTTCGCGCTCGAGCGCGTGGTGATCGAGAATACCGGCGCGGCCGGGCTGACGCTCACCAACACCACCGGCGCCGTCGTCGTCGACGGCATCACGATCCGCGGTGGCGCGGGTGCGGGCGTCGTGATCAACGGCGGCAGCAACGTCACGCTGCGCAACTCGACCATTGGCGGCGGTGCAGGCGCGATCGACATCAACGATGCCGGCGGCAACCTGACGGCATCGCTCTCCAACCTGACCCTGTCCGCGACCGGCGGCACGGTGCTCGACATCGACGGTTCGGGCGCCGGCACGGTGACCGTGGCAGGGCTTTCCGGCATCAACATCGCCGGCGGCAATGGCGAGACCGGCGGCTTCGCGGCCCGCTTTGTGACCTTCGATTCCAGCACCGCAGCGGGCATCCAGGCGGTCAACGCCGGCGCGATGCAGGTCGGCACCACCACGGCCCGCGTCGGTGGCGCTGGCGTGTCGCTGACCGAAGTCGACGGCGCGCTGAGCTTCGCCAACCTCAACATCGCCAACAATGGCGGCACCGGCCTCACGGTCAACAACACCAAGAGCGGCACCTTCACCCTGACCAGCGCCGCCGGCACGGTCGACACCACCGCCGGCACCGCGCTGAACCTCGATCCGCTGTTCATCGACCTGACCTTCTCGAGCGTCCGCTCGGTCGGCGCGGCGGGCGCGGGCATCATCCTGGACAATGTCCAGGGCGCGGGCACCGGCGGCAACGCGCTGACCATCGGCACGCTCACCATCACCAATAGCGGCCAGCAGGGCCTGTACATCACCGGCGGCTCGACCGGCCTGGTGACGATCGGCGGCGGCGCGATCACCAACAGCGGCGGCGCTTCGGTCCAGGTCGGCCAATCGGGCGTCGCGGGCAGCGGCGGCACCATCGGGCTCAACTTCGGCGCGACGATCACCGATGCCGGCGCCGGGCCGCTGGTCTCGCTGTTCAACGCCGGCGGCACGATCCGCTTTACCGGCGCGATCAGCGGTGCCGGGCCGATCACCATCGCCGACACGCTTGCGGGATCGAGCGTGACCTTCACCGGCACCACGACGATCACCGGATCGACCTCGCCGGCGCTCTCGCTGAACAACACCGCCGGCAGCGTCGCCTTCAGCGGCCTGTTCACCATCGCCAACCCCAGCGGCACGGGCATCGTGATCGGCAACGTCCCCGGCGGCGTGACCTTCGGCGATGTCGACATCACCGGCCTGGGCGCCGCGACCGGCGTGGACTTCACCGGCACGCACGGCAACGTCACCTTCGGCACGCTCGACATCACGGGCACCGGCGCGGCCGGATCGACGGGCATCGACCTGACCGGCGCGACCAATGCCGGCGCGATCACCATCATCAATCCCAGCGTGATCCAGGGCGTCGACATCGGCGCGAACCTGACCAATGCCGCGATCACCGGCAGCTTCCGCTTCGGCGACGGCAATGCCGGCGACGGGCTGGAGAGCCGGATCACCGCCAACACGGTGATCGTCGTCGCGGGCATGAATGCCACACAGGGCACCTACGACTTCGGCGACGTCCAGCTCGACGGCAACACCAACAACATCACCGGCGGCAGCTTCACCACCTATTACGTGCTTGCCGGCGCGACCGGCGCGGGCACCGCGGGCGATCCGGGCAGCCTGACGGGGGCAGCCGCATCGGGCGCTCAGTATATCGTGCTGCTCAACAACCCGACCGGCGGGCAGGACGTGCTCGACACGGCAGTGCTTGGCGGCACGCTGAACCTGCTCACCGGCCAGACGCTGGTCAGCTTCCGCGATACCGATTTCTTCGCGGTGACCGGCGCGACCGTGCCGGCGAACCTGATTGTCTCGAACCTCGGCCCGACGGGCATCGCCAACACCTATGCCGGCTCAGGCGCGGCGCTGCTGACCAGCACCACCGGGTTCGCGACGGTGCAGCTGGCCGACAACAGCCGGCTCGACGGCCTGGTGATCGGCAACAGCTCGGCTGGCGGTTTCGCGGTGCGCGGCCAGGGTGCCGCCAATGTCGTGATCCAGAACTCCACGCTCTCGGGCGATGGCGGCGGCGCGATCATCACCTCTTCGGGTGCCGCGGCGTCCTTGACGCTCAACAATGTCGATCTCTCGGCAACCGGCGTTGCCGGCGGCATCGCACTCTACTTGAGCGGAGCAGGGGCGGGGACGCTCAACGTCTCGGGCACCGACATCAATGCCTCCGCGACCGGCGCTTCGTCTGCGGTAAATATCAGCGACGTCACGGTCGGAACGCTGGAGCTCGGCGCGGTCACCAGCGGTACGTCGAACGGCACCGGCGCGCAGTTCGACCGGATCGCGGGTGGCACGCTGAACGTCGGCAGCATCACCAGCGGCGGTACGGGCCTGGCGTCCGGCGTCACGGTGCTGAACAGCTCGGCGACGGTGAACATCGGCTCGGTCAGCGCCTCGAACAGCGCCGGCCCAGGCCTGCTCCTCATGGGCAACACTGGTGCCGTTACCGTGGGTTCGGCGTCGATCGCGAACAGCGGCGGCGGCGTTGCCGTTTTGAACAACGCCGGTGCGGTGACGATCGGCTCGATTTCCGCCACCGCCAATACGGGCGTGCAGGCGGGGCTGTCCGTTTCGAACAGCACAGGCACCATGACGTTCGGGCCGGTCACCGTCGCAGGCGGTGGCGGTAACGGCGTTAGCCTGTCGACCGTGGGCAACGTCACGCTGGGCCCGGTTTCGGTCTCCAATGTCGCGGGCAACGGCGTTTCGATCACCAACGCCAATGGCCAGGTCACGCTCGGCGCGACCTCGGTAAGTGCGGCGGCGGGGACGGGCGTGTCCGTGTCCGGCGTGGCGGGCAACGTCTCGATCGGCGCGCTCGGCGTGTCCAACAGCGGCGCCGGCATCTCGGCCAGCGACGTCGACGGCAGCCTGAGCTTCACCGGCACCACCACCATCGCGAACAGCGGCGGCATCGTGCTTGGCGCGGGCAGCACCGGCACGATCAGCTTCGGCGATACCGACATCACCGGCCTGGGCGCTGGCAAGACCGGTGTCGATGCCCGCAATGCGGGCGGCACCGTCACCTTCGCGACGCTCGACATCACCGGCACCTCGACCACCGGCACGCGTGGCATCGACCTGACTGGCGCGACCTTCGCGGGCAGCCTGACGGTCAGCGACAGCAGCTCGATCACCGGCGTCGGCACCGGCGTCGACCTCACCAACGCCGCGATCACCGGCAGCTTCCGCTATGGCGACGGTTCGAGCACGGACGCGGACGGCGCGCATTCGGTGATCAACGCGATCACCCCGATCGCGATCGGCGGGCTCAACCAGGCCGTCGGCACCTATAATTTCGGTGACGTCAGCCTGGTCGGCGACACCACCAACCTGGCGATCAACCCGGTCACGGTCTTCTTCGTCGAGCAGGGCCGCACTGGCGCGGGCACCAAGGTCGATCCGGGCAGCCTCGCCGCGGCGGTGGCCTCGGGCGCGAACTATATCGTGCTGCTCAACAACCCGACGGGCGGGCAGGACGTGCTCGACGTCGCCGGCCTCGGCACGCTGAACCTCGGCGTCAACCAGCACCTGATCGGCTTCCTCAACGGCGATACCCAGACCGTTGGCGGCGGCACCCCGGTCAACCTGACTCTCTACGGCATCACGCCGGGCGTCGTCAGCAATCCCTATGCCGGCTCGGGCGCGGCGCTGCTGACCAACACCGGCGCGGGCGCGACGGTGACGCTGTCCAACGGCTCGGCGATCGATGGCCTGCGTATCGGCGGTGCCGGGATCGGCGTCTCCGGCATCGGCGTGACCAATGTCGCGATCAGCAACTCGATCATCTCGGGCGGCACCGGCGCGATCCTGCTGCGCGACGGCGGCGTGGCGGCATCGGCGACGCTGACCAACCTGACGCTTTCGAGCACCGGCGGCACGGTGCTCAACCTGCTCGGCACCAATGGCGGGACGCTCACGCTGAGCGGCTCGGGCATCTCGATCGCCGCGACGGGCAATGCCCGCGGCCTGGCGATGGACACCGTCACCATCGGCAGCGGCAACCTGGCCTTCACCACGGTTTCGACTTTGACCTCGGCAGGCTCGGGCGTCTCGCTTGCCAACAATATCGGCACCGGCGGCATCAGCTTCACCAGCATCAATGTCGGCGGCACCTCGAGCCTGTCCGGCGTCCGCGTGGTGGGCAACAGCGCTGCGGTGAACCTCGGCAATGTGACCGTGGGCGGCACGACCGGCGCGGGCAGCTACGGTATCGAGATCGGCAACAACCCGGGCAACGTCACGCTCGGTACCTTCAACATCAGCAACACCGGGGCGGGCGGCCTGCTGGTCTTCGGCATGCCGGGCACCTTCACGGCGGCCGGCGGCACGGTCACCAACAGCGGCACGATGGGCATCGGGATCGGCGATGTCGACGGATCGGTGACCTTCACCGGCGCCGTGACCGTCACCAACCCCGGTACCGCGGGCATCGCGTTCAACACCGGCAGCACGGGCACGATCAGCTTCGCCGGCGTCGACATCACGGGCCTGGGCGCCAACCGGCGCGGCGTCGATGCGCGTCTTGCCTCGGGCACCATCAGCTTCAACACGCTCGACATCATCGGTGCGTCCGCGACCGGCACGCGCGGCATCGATCTGACCGGCGCGACCTTCGCGGGCAGCCTGATCGTCAACAACAGCAGCTCGATCACCGGCGTCGGCACCGGCGTCGACCTGACCAACGCCGCGATCACCGGCACTTTCCGCTATGGCGACGGCTCGAGCACCGATGCCAACGGCGCCGGTTCGACGATCAGCGCCACGACTCCGCTCATCGTTGCCGGGCTCAACGCGCTTGCCGGCACCTATGACTTTGCCGACGTCAACCTGGTCGGCGACACCAGCAGCCTCTCGACTTCGGCGACGGTCTACTGGGTACTGGCGGGCGCCAGCGGCGCCGGCACGCGCAGCGATCCGGGCAGCCTGGCCGGCGCGGCCGCGTCTGGTGCCGACGTCATCATCCTGGTCAACAACCCCGCGGGCGGCAACGACACGATCGATGCCAATGACGCGACCTATGGCACCGGCGGCACCTTCACGCTGATCGACGGCCAGCAGCTGCGCGGCTTCCTGAACGGCGACACCATCTCGCTGCCGGGCGGTGCGCCGGCGAACGTGGTTCTCTACAACATCGCCCAGGGCATCGTGACCAACCCGTTCGCGGGCTCGGGCGCGCCGACGCTGACCACCAGCGCGGGCGGCGGTGCCAACACCGTCGTCGTCGGCAACAACAATGTGATCGACGGCCTGGTGATCGCCAATGGCGGCACCGGTGCGGGCGTGTTCGGCTCGGGCAAGTCCAACGTCACGATCAGCAACAGCAACATCTCGGGCGCGAACGGCGCGATCAACTTCAGCGATGGCGGCCTGGCTGCCAGCATTGCGCTCAGCAACCTCAACCTGTGGGCCAGCAACAACTCGGCCGCGCTTACCGTCAACCGGACGGGTGCCGGCTCGACCACGATCACCGAGCTTTCGGACATCGTGATCGAAGGCGGGCATGGGGAGAATGGCGGCGCCAACTTCACGAGCACGACCTTCGATTCGATCACCGGCGACGCCGGCGTTTCGAATGTCGACGCCTCGCTACAGGTCGGCAGCGCGACGACGCGCGTCTCCGGCACGGGCGTGGATCTCACGGGCGCGGTCGGTTCGCTGAACTTCTCCGGCCTCGACATCTACAACCAGGGCGGAGACGGCTTCGCTGCGATCGGTGCAGGCCTGAATCTCACCAGCACCACCGGCACGATCGATACGGTGAACGGCACCAGCCTGGTGCTGAGCGACGCGCAGATCGACATGGTGCTTGCCAGCGTCGTCCATGCCGGCACCGGCAGCGGCATCACCAGCGTCAACAACCTCAGCGGCATGGGCCCGGGCAACCGTGCGCTGCAGGTCGGCACGCTGACCGTCACCTCGGGCACCAGCGCCATTGCGGTCTCCGGCAACGTCTTCGGTCTCCTCAGCTTCGGCGCGGGTTCGACCATCGCCGGCACCACCGGCCCGGCGATCGCCCTCTCCAGCGGCACCGGCACGCTCGACTTCAGCTATGCCGGCAGCGTCACCCAGGGCGGCAACGCGGCCCTGCTCGATGTGACCAACCACAACGGCACGGTCACCTTCGGCGCCAGCAGCAGCCTGTCGGCCACCAACGGCACCGGTCTGCAGTTCACCAATGCCGACGGCACCTATGCCTTCAACGGCACGACGACGCTGAACGGCGGCGATGCGGGCATCGACATCCTGGGCGGCTCGAGCGGCAGCTTCACCTTCGGCAATACGTCGATCACCAGCCCGACCGGTGCGGCGATCTCGATTGCGGACAGCACCGCCAGCCTGACCTACATGGGCAGCATCACCCAGGCGAACAATGCGGCGCTGGTCTCGATCCTCAACCATTCGGGCGGGACGATCAGCTTCCAGACCGGCACGCTGAGCGCCACCAACGGCACCGGCCTGCAGTTCACCAATGCCGATGCGACCTATAATTTCTCCGGCACGACGACGCTGAATGGCGGCGATGCCGGCATCGATATCCTGGGCGGTTCGTCGGGTGGATTCACCTTCGGCGCCGGCACCACGATTACCAACCCGAGCGGCACCGCGTTCAACATCGCCAGTTCGACGGCGGGCGTGACCTATCTCGGCACACTGAACCAGTCGAGCGCGGGTGCGCTGGCGCTGGGCGTCTCGGCGCATTCGGGCGGCACGCTGAACTTCAGCGGCGCCACGCTCAACGTCACCGGCGGCGACGGCATTTCGTTCGATGATGCCGACGGGACGTACAGCTTCGGCAGCGCGACGCTGACCGGTGGCGCCCAGATCGGCATCACCAACGGTTCGGCCGGCAGCTTCACCTTCGGCACCGGCACCAGTGTCACCAACGCGGCGGGGGCGGCGCTGTTCGTCAGCAACTCGACGGCGAACCTGACCTATTCGGGCACCATCGGCCAGTCGCTCGCCGCTCTTGTCGCGGTCGACATCGGGACGCATTCCGGCGGCACGATCGACTTTACCGGCGCGACGTTCAACGTGACGGGCGGCACCGGCCTGTCGTTCTTCGATGCCGACGGCACCTACAAGTTCGGCGATCTGGCGCTTTCGGGCGGCGCGAGGATCGCGATCCTCGGCGGTTCGGCCGGCACCTTCACCTTCGGCAATGTCGACCTGACCGGCCTGGCGGCGAACACTACCGGCGTGAACCTGACCGGGGCGACCGGCAACATCACCTTCGCCACGCTCGACATCAGCGGCGCCTCGACCACCGGCACGCGCGGCATCGACATGACCGGCAGCACGACTGCCAGCAACATCATCGTCAGCGGCAGCAGCACGATCACCGGCGTCGGCATCGGCGTCGACCTGACCAATGCCGCGATCACCGGTACCTTCCGCTATGGCGACGGCGCGAGCAACGATGCGAACGGCGCGGCCTCGAACATCGTGGCAGTCACGCCGCTGGTCATCGCGGGGCTGAACGGCGGCATCGGCACCTACAACTTCGCCGACGTCAACCTGACCGGCGATACCTCGACCCTGGCCGTCTCGGCTTATTTCGTGCTGGAAGGCGCCAGTGGCACGGGCAGCCGCAGCGATCCGGGCTCGCTCGCCGGGGCCGAAGCCTCGGGCGCGGCCTATATCGTGCTGCTCAACAACCCGGCCGGCGGCACCGACACGCTCGATGCGACGGCGGGGGCAGGCGGTTCGCTCGACCTCCTGGGCGGGCAGGTCCTGCTCGGCTTCCGCAACGTCGACAGCTTCATGGTGGACGGCGGCGCGCCGGCCAATGTGATTCTGTACGGTGTCCAGGCCGGCCTGATCTCCAACCCGTTCACGGGCTCGGGCGCACCGACGCTGACCGCCAGCGGGGCCAACGCCACCGTCACGCTGGGCGGCGGCAACATCATCGACGGCGTCGTGATCGCCAATTCGGGCACCGGCGCAGGCGTGCTCGGCAATGGCGCTGCGGCTCCGATCACGATCCGCAACAGCAGCATCTCGGGCGGCGCGGCGGGTGCGCTGCGCATCTACGACAACGCCGCGAACGTGACGCTCGCGCTGAGCAACCTCACCCTTGCCGCGAACGGCGGCAATATCCTGAACCTCGACGGCAGCGGCGCCGGCACCTTCATCGTGTCGCAGCTGTCGAACCTGACCGTCAACCACACGACCGAGACGGGCGGCTTCGTCTTCAACGATCTGACCTTCGATTCCGACACGGTGGCCGCTGGCCTCCAGACGCTGTCCGCCGGCAACCTCACGCTCGGCACCACCGGTTCGCGCATCACCGGCACTGGCCTCAGCCTGAGCAACGTCACCGGCACGCTGAACTTCGGCAATCTGAACATCGCCAACAATGCCGGCACCGGCCTGATCGTCGCCAATTCCAAGGCGAACGACTTCACCCTGGGCACCACCGGCGGCGCGATCGACACCACCAACGGCACGGCGATCAACCTCGATCCGCTGACGGTCCACATGGTGCTGGGCTCGGTTCGCTCGACCGGCGGCGCCTATGGCATCCTGCTCGACCAGGTGGAGGGCGACTTCACGGTTACCGGTTCGGTCAGCGTCAACGGGGCGACCAACACCTCGATCGCGATCCGCAACAACACCGCGCAGACCGATCCGCTGGACGTCCATTTCCAGGGCGGAACCATCCTCGACAGCGCGCTCACGACCGGCGCGGGCGTCTCGCTGACCAACAACACCGGCGCGACGGTGGAGTTCACCGGCAGCCTGGGCATCTACACCGCCACCGGCGCGGGCCTAACGACCAGCGGGGGCGGAACGCTCAGCGTCACCGGCGCCTTCAACGGCATCTACACCGGCAATGCCTCGGCTCTGTCGCTGAGCGGCGGCACGATCGGTGCGGGCGGCCTGAATTTCGCGCAGATCAACGCCGCACCGACTGCAGGCACGGCAATCAGCGCCAGCGGCGTCACGCTTACCGGCGCACTGAACATCGGCGGGCTGGACATCGACGGCGGCGGCACGGGTGTGTCGCTCTCGAACCTCAGCGGCACCGGCGGGGCCAACTTCACCGGTACGCTCGATCTCGACACCACCGGCGTCGGCTTCGACCTGGCGGGTGCGATCGGCACGGTCAACATCGCCAATGCGGCGGGTTCGGTGCTGACGATCGACGGCGCCTCGACCGCCATCCGCTTCAACGGCGTGACCGGCGGCACGGTCAATGTCGGGAACAGTGGGGGCACCGCCTCGATCGGCGCCACCACCAGCTCCACCGTCGCGGCGATCGGCCTCGCTGGCAGTTCCGGCGTCACGCTGAACTATGGCGGCACGATCGGCGCGACCGCCGGCTCGGTGCTGTCGGTGTTCAGCAGCAGCATGCTGGCCACGCTCTCGGGTGCGATCACCTCGACCACGTCGGGCACCGCCTTCAGCTTCACCAATGCCGGCGGCATCTACACGGTCTCCGGTTCGGTCAGCCACAATGGCGGCGCGGGCGTGGCGATCGATGCGGCCAGCACCGGCAATGTCAGCTTCCTGAACGCGAGCAAGACGTTCAGCACCGGCACCAACACCGCGATCAGCATGGCCGGTAGCGGCACGCTCAGCCTGCTCGGCGGCGGGCTCGGCATCACCACCACCAGCGGGACCGGCTTCAGCGCGACCGGCGGCACGGTTGCCGTGCTCGGCTCGGGCAATTCGATCACCACCGCCACCGGCCAGATCCTCGGCCTGACCGGCGTGACCAGCGGTTCTGGCGGCATCACCTTCAACTCGCTCACCGCCACCGGCACGGTTGCCAATAACGGCATCCTGCTGAGCAATCTCACGGGCGCGGCCTTCAATGGCGGCACGGTCAACATCGGCGGCACCAGCGGTGCGGCCAATGACGGCATCAAGGTGGCCACCGGTACGGCGGCGATCACCTTCGGCGACACCACGATTGGCACGGCCGGCAGTAACGCCATCGAACTGCTCAACAGCGGTTCGGCGGTGACCTTCGGCAACATGAACCTTTCGGGCGCGGGCGGCAGCACCGTGGTCATCGCCGGCTCGACCGGCCCGGTCACGCTGGGCAACGGCACGATTACTGCCACCGGCGCGGCGAACTATGCGGTTTCGGTCACCGGCGGCACGGGCGATGTCACCATCGGCTCGGCGCTTGACGGTACCAACATGGTCCAGGTCGTCGATCACGAGACCGGCACCGTTACCTTCAGCGGCAACATGTCGTCGACGGACAACGGCATCTCGATCACCAATGTCAATTCGGGCCTGATCACCTTCACCGGCCAGACGCTCGCGCTGAACGCCACCGGCGCCGGCGTCACGCTGGCCGGCAACAGCGGCGGCACGATCGACTTCAACCCGACGATGGGCGGGACTGGCCTCAACATCGTCAGCACCGGTTCGGGCTTCAGCGCGGGCTCGGGCGGCACGATCATCGTGCGCGGTAATGACAACTCGATCAGCACCACCGGCACGGGCACGGCGCTCAGCCTGCAGAACGTGACCATCGGCACCAACGGCTTCACCTTCGGCAGTGTCAGCGCCAATGGCGCGACGACCGGCATCCTGCTCAACGGCGTCGGCACGGTCGCGCCGGCGATCGGACTCGGCACGGTGAACCTGCAGGGCATCACCTCGCGCGGCATCGACGTCACCGGCATCCTGGGCACGGGCCTGTCGATCACCGATCTTGATATCGGCCTGAACAGCAACAGCGCGGTGGCGCTCGACCTGAACGGCGCCACGATCTCGTCCTCGATCACCATCGGCGACTTCGACGTCACCAATGCGGGCGGCGCCGGCACCAGCATCGGTGTCGATCTGCGCAACACGCTTGGCGGCGCCAGCATCGAGCTGGGCGGGCAGGGGAGTGCTTCCAGCTCGATCAGCGGTGTCGGCACCGGCATCTATCTCAACGCCTCCACCAACGCGTCCGTCCGGTATGGCGACGGCGAATCGGGTACCGATACCGGCTCAACCATCTCGGCGACCACCGCGATCGACGCGAGCGCGGCGCCGACGGTCGGCACCTACGACTTCCGCGACGTGTCCTTCTCGGGCAGCCCGGGCGCAGGCTTCGGCGTCAACCACATCTATTTCGTCGATGCGGACGGCGCGACCGGCGGCGGCAATGGCAGCGGATCGGACGGCCTGAACCCGATGACGCTGGCGGCGGCCGAACTGGCCGCGGCGGCCGAGGACATCATCGTCCTGATCAACAACGGCAGCGCGATCAGCGCCGCCGGCTCGAACGGCAATGACTCGCTGGTGCTCGCCTCCAACGTCCAGGTCCGCGGCTTCGGCAACGGCGCAGGCGGCGGTGCAGGCAGCGGCAGCGCACCGATCGTCATCGCGCTCACCGTGCCCTCGACGATCCTGCTCTCGGGCGGCAGCTCGGTCAGCATCGCCGATCCCACCGTCACCGGCGGCGCGGCGACGCTCACCAGTGCGGCAGGCAGCAACGTGATCACCCTGGGCGCCGCCGGCAATCACCTGTCTGGCTTCATCCTCGACGGCGGCGGCGCAGCGTCGCGCGGCATCAAGGACAATGGCGCGGGCGCGACCAATACGCTGCTCGACTATCTGACGGTCCGCAATTTCGGAACGATGGGCATCGAGATCACCCCGTCGACCAGCACGACGATCGACCATGTCGCCTTCACGGGCAATCCGGGCGGCGACGTGCTGCTCAACGCCGCGAACTCGGTGCTGACCAATATCGTCAGCAACGGTGGAGGCATCACGCTCAACAACGCCACCGGCACGACGACTCTGACCAATGTTGCCCTCACCGGCGGCACCGGCCTGGTCTTCACCAATGCGGCCGGCACGATCAACGCCACCAACGTCGATGTCACCAACCCGCTGGTCGCGGGCCTGACGATCTCGGGCGGCACGGCAGCGTTCAACTTCGACTCCACCAGCTCGATCACCAAGAGCTCCGCCGGCGCCTCGCTGAGCATCGGCGGCGGGCACATCACCGGCACCTTCGCCTATGCCGGCACGCTCAACATCACCGGCGGCACCGGCCTGCAGTTCGACAATGCGGACGGCACCTACAACTTCACCGGCACGACGACGCTGGCCGGCGGCGATGCCGGCATCGACATCCTGAATGGTTCGAGCGGCACGTTCAGCTTCGGCACGAACACCGCGATCACCAGCCCGACGGGCACTGCGTTCAACGTCTCGGGCAGCACCGCCGCGATCACCTATAGCGGCAGCATCACCCAGGCGAACAACGCCGCGCTCGTCTCGTTCCTCAACCATTCGGGCGGCACGGTCACCTTCCAGACCGGCACGCTGGGCGCCACCAACGGCACCGGCCTGCAGTTCGACAATGCCGATGCGACCTACAACTTCAACGGCACGACGACGCTGAATGGCGGCGATGCCGGGGTCGACATCCTCAACGGCTCGGGCGGCACCTTCAACTTCGCCAGCGGCACCACGATCACCAGCCCGTCGGGTACGGCGTTCAACGTCTCGGGCAGCACCGCCGCCGTCACCTACAACGGCAACATCACCCAGGCGAACAACGCCGCGCTGGTCAATGTGCTCAACCATTCGGCCGGCACGCTGACCTTCCAGACCGGCACGCTGAGCGCCACCAACGGCACCGGCCTGCAGTTCAACAATGCCGATGGCACCTACAACTTCACCGGCACGACGACGCTGAACGGTGGCGATGCGGGCATCGACATCGTCAACGGCGCGGATGGCACCTTCGGCTTCGGCAGTGGCACGGCGATCACCCATGCCGCGGCGGGTGACGCCTTCGTCCTCACCGGCAGCAACAGCAACCTGACCTATTCGGGCAGCATCGACGACAGCAACGGCTATGCCGTCCGCATCGACACCCATGGTGCCGGCACGGTGACCTTCGGCAGCACCAGCGCGATCACCTCGAGCGGTGCGAACGCGCTCGGCCTGAGTGTGACCAACAACGCTGGCGGCACGGTCGCCTTCAACGGCACCACCACGCTGTCGACCCAGGCCAACAACGCGATCACGCTGACCAACAATGCGGGCAGCACCGTCGGGTTCAGCTCGGTCGGCAGCAGCCTGGGCATCACCACCACCAGCGGCACCGCCTTCACCATCGCGAACGGCGGCACGATCAACGTGCAGGGTCCGAACAGCACCATCACCACCGGTTCGGGCACGATCCTCGACATCAGCAACACCGCGGGCGTGGCGTCGACGCTGAACCTGAACTTCGCGAACGCCAGCAACACCCTGGGCGTCAACGGCATCCTGGTCACCCGGACGGCGGGCACGCTCACCGGCAGCGTCACCATCAACAGCGGTGCGATCACGGCGAGCAGCCGCGGCATCGACGTCAGCGGCGGCACGCTGTCGCTCGACTATGCCGGCAGCGTTGCCACCAGCGGCACGCTGGCGCGCTCGGTCGAGGTGACCAACATCACCGGCGGCGCCATCATGGTGTCGGGCAACCTCACCGACAATGCGCAGGGCATCAATATCGCCAACAATACCGGCGGCTCGATCAACTTCTACGGCCAGAGCATCACGCTCAACACCGTGGCGAACGTCAATGCGGTCACGCTGGCGAGCAACACCGGTACGAACATCACCTTCTCGTCGGCGGCGGGCGGCAACGGCGTCGACATCACGGCATCGGGCACCGGCAACGGCATCGACTTCACCGGCGGTGGCACCCTGACCGTCTACAGCCCCGGCAACTCGATCCAGACCGCCACCGGCCAGATCCTCAACCTGGTCAACGGCAGTGTCGGCTCGCTCGGCATCAACTTCGACTCGATGACCAGCACCGGCTCGACCAATGGCAGCGCGATCAACATCAGCAATGTCGACGGCACCGGTACGCTGAGCGCCACCACCGTCTCGATCGCCGGCACCACCGGCGCGACGGCGGACGGCATCTTCTACGGCGGCGGATCGACGATGAACGTCAATCTCGGCACCGTGACGATCGCCAATACCGGCGACGAAGGCATCGAGATCAACGGCGCGGGCAACGGCACCTTCACCGCCGGCAGCGTCACGATCAACAACACCGGCGGCAACGGCGTCGAGATCAACGGCTCCACCAACACCGTGAACCTGGCCGCCGGCGCGATCGGGGCCACCAACGATCCGACCGGCTTCGGCGTCTATATCCTCAACGGCACGGGCGGGATCAGCATCGCCTCGTCGATCACCAAGACCACGGGCAACAATGTGGTGTTCGTCGACAACCACGAGACGGGCAACATCTCCTTCTCGGGCAACATCAGCGCCACCGGCGGCCTCAACAACGGCATCGTCGTCCAGAACGTCAATTCGGGCACGATCAGCTTCCTGGGCAACACCACGCTGTCGACCGGCGCGAACACCGCGGTGAACCTGCTGAACAATACGGGCGGCACGATCAGCTTCCCGAACGGCGGCCTGGCGATCACCACCAACAGCGGCAACGGCTTCAGCGCCACCGGCGGCGGCACCGTCGGCATCGCGGGCAGCGGCAACACGATCACCTCGACCACCGGCACTGCGCTCAACGTCGTCAACACCACGATCGGCTCGGGTGGCCTGCGCTTCCAGAGCATCTCGTCGAACGGCGCCGCGAGCGGCATCATCCTCAACAACACCGGCTTGTCGGGCGGCATCAACGTCACCGGCACCGGCGCGGCGGGCTCGGGCGGCACGATCCAGAACTCGACCGGCGACGGCATCAGCCTGACCAGCACCGAGAATGTCCGCCTCGCCTATATGAACGTCACCAACAATCTGGGTGACGGCATCGGCGGCTCGAACGTCAACGGCTTCCTGATCGACAACATGCTGATCAGCGGCAACGGCACCGATGCCGGCACCGATGAATCGGGCATCAACATCAGCGAGCTGACCGGCACCGCCTCGGGCGGCGCGCGGCCGACCGGCATCTTCAACTCGACGATCCAGAACAACAACGAGTTCGAGGTGCAGATCACCAATTCGACCGGCACGCTGACCAACTTCCAGGTGGTCAACTCGACCTTCGCGTCGAACGGCGTCGGCATCAACGGCAACGGCACCAGCCCGCACGGCAACATCTTCAACTTCCTCGGCACCGGCACGTCGGCGATGGGGATCAGCGTCTCGGGCAGCAACTTCACCGGCAACTGGAACGCGACGACCCCGCCGGCCACGATCGTCGGCAGCGGCCTGTTCGCCGACAGCTCGGGCACCAGCATGACGGTGCAGGTGAGCAGCTCGTTCTTCACCAACACCAACAACGGCATCAACGTCTCGACCGGTCCGGGCTCGACGACGCTGACCTACAATATCGACGGCAATACCTTCACGGGCACCCGCGCGACCGCGATCAACGACTTCCAGAACGGCAACGCGCCGTTCACGCGGACGGTCAATGGCCGCATCACCAACAACATCATCGGCAACAACGCCGTCACCAATTCGGGCTCGACTGTCGGCAACGGCATCAGCATCGGCAACGAAGGCGGCGTGAACGCCAATTACTTCATCAGCGGGAACACGATCCAGCAGATCCAGACGTCGCAGGGCATCGTGGTCAATGTCGGCCTGGTCGGCCAGGCCACCGGCAACCTGACGACCAACGTCACGATCACCAACAACACGATCCGCAACATCAACGGCAGCCGCGGGCTGGTGATCAACAACAACCAGAATACCGGTGGCTTCCCGACGGTGAATGTCAGCGTCTCGGGCAACAGCTTCTCGGGCATCGCAGGCCAGGCGGGCAACGGCCAGTATCTGCGCCTCTCCGCCAGCGGCGGCGGCACGATCAACGTCACCCAGGGTCAGGCCACGGCCAGCGCGATCGCCAGCGAACTCGACGACGCCAACGGGTTCAACGACACGACCAAGATCAGCATCGGGACCGGCACGTTCAACTACGGCCAGCCGGCGCCGACCCTGCCGCCGGCCTCGGTGCCGTTGCCCTGATAGCGAAAGGAGCGCGACGGCCGGCCCGTCGCGCTCCTTGTCCGCTGTCGTCGATGGGGAAGGGGGCTATTGCCGCCCGAACCGGGCCCGGTAATCGGGCAGCTCGAAGCTGAAGTCATCGCGCTTCAGATAGTCGGCGTCGCTGAGCTTCCCCATGCCGTCATGCGCCTTGTACCAGGCGGCATAGTCCGGCAGCTCGGTGCTGAACTTCTTGTAGTGGGTCGACCAGGTCCGCACTTGGACGCTCGGTCTAGGGCCGTCGAGTCGAAAGGTGAGCAGCCGCATCCAGCCATCGCCGAGCGTGGCATTGGCCTTCTTCCAGCCCAGCGCCTTCGCAGCCTGCCAGCGGCCCTGATAATCGGCCATCATCTGGTGGACCTGATGCCCGGCTAGGTTGCGATCGACGCTATAGCCCTGGCCGCCGATATGGCCGCTCAGCACCAGGAAGATCTGATCGTTCTCGCTGATCAGCTTGTCCCAGACCATCTGCGGGTTGTTGTCGCGGTGGTCGAGGATGCTCTGGTCGAGCGCGGGGGTGTCGGCGCGCGATCCGTCGCGGTCTAGATATTTGTGCGTGGTGACGATCGTCGGCACGCCGGGGAAGCGGTGGAGCACGCGCTTGGCCCAGGCGAGCGAGGCGTCGGGGGCATCGAACTGCAGGCCGATATGGAGGAAGCGGCAATCGCCGGCCGTGAACAGCTGCGCGCTGTCCGCGCCGCCGTCATGCGCGTCGACATACCAGGGCTGTCCCTTGAAGAGCTCGGACTCGCTGGAAAAGGCCGAGCGGAACCCGTCGAGCCCGCCCAGATGGCGCAGGCCGATCCTGAGCGAGTCCGTGCGCTCAGGCTGGGGCGGATGCGCGGGATCGGTCCATAGCGCGTCATAGTCATGGTTGCCGGGCACCACCGAGAAGGGGAGCTTGCCCTTCAACAGCTCGAAACCACGGATTGCCGCAGGACTCTCGAAGGTTCGGGTCTCCTTGCGCGGCCCCTCGGCCACTTCGGAGCTCATCGCGTTGGGCATGCCCCTGAACCCGCGCAGCTCGTGCGCGCGATCCATCCATTCCGAATAATGCTGCCAGACGTCACCGACATGGGTGGCGAAGACGATGTCGCCGCCCGCGCTCTTCGCGTGAGCGGCGATCCAGCGCATCTGCTCGAGGAACAGATCGGTGCCGTCCACCGGATAGCCGGCCGATTTCTGGTGGCTGTAGTCGAGATAGTTCTGCGTGTCGGGGATCATCGCAATGGTGAATTCGCCGCAGCGTCCCTTGGCGGCGGCGGGCGCGGCGGCGAGCAGCGCCAATGCGAGGAGGCTCAGGTTGCGCTTCATTGGGGTCTCGCTGGCAAGTGGTTGGCGGCAAGGAGCAATGCGGTGACGTCGCCGGCCTCGGCTGGCGTCAACGTGCCCGGATCGTCCTGCGGCATCGACTGGCGTATCTTGGCATAGAGCGCGTCCGGACGGCCGCGCCATTTGGCCTGGAAGCGGGCGCCGATGAGCGACGGCCCGTCCTCCATCCCTTCGAAGGCGCGGCCGTGGCAGCTCGCGCACTGCGCGACATAGACAGTGCGCCCGCGTTCCGGCGGCATGGCGGGCTTCGTCAGCGCCGCCATGCAGAGCGGCGCCGCTGCGCTCAGGAGCAGCAGGGGCGCCGCGCGTCGCATTACTTCACCCGCTTGCGCGAGCCCTTTTCCTGCACCGGAAGCTGCTGCTGCGGATTGAGGACCGGCGGGATCGGCAGGTTGCCCGCCGCACGCGCGACCGCCAGCATCTCGGCGGTGCCGCCGGGCAGCACCGGGAACCTGGCCGTGGGCTGGCCGAAGCGGAAGGCCGAGGTCAGATCGCCAAAGGTCCTGCGACGCCAGTCGCTGATATTGGGCTCGCGCACGCCGGTATGCCGCTCGAGGAACTGCAGGATCGAGGTGTGATCGAAGCGCTCGCTGCACACCCAGCCGCCGGCGGTCCAGGGCGAGATCAGCAGGCAGGGCACGCGGAAGCCGCCGCCGAGCGGCAGGCCGTCGACGAACTCGTGCGCCGTACCTGCGGGCGGCACCGGCGGAGGAACGTGATCGAACAGCCCGTCATTCTCGTCATAGTTGAGGATGAACAGCGTCTTCGCCCAGACCTCCGGGTTGGCGGCGAGCTCGTTCAGCCGGCTGGCGATGAAGTTGGCGCCTGCCGCGGGGATCGAGTTCGACGGATGCTCGTTCGCGTCGGCGGGCGGGAACATCCAGGAGACGGCGGGCAGACGATCGTTGCGCACGTCCTGCGCGAACCGCTCCTCGTCCGCATCCGGGAAACCGCGCAGGGCAAGCGGAGAGCCGGCCGGGGCTTGCGCGATCCGCGGGAAGCAGCGGAACAGATTGTGCGAGCGCTTGCCCAGCTCGCCATATTGATAGACGCGCCAGTCGACACCGGCGGCCTCCAGCCGCTCGGCATAGGTCGTCCAGCGGAAACCCTCGGGCGGCATCTTGTTGCGGACGACCGGTCCGCCTGCCAGCGCATCGGGATCGATCGTGCCGGTCATGTAGTAGAGCCGGTTCGGCCAGGTCGGCCCCATCACCGAGGAGTGATAGGCGTCGCAGATGGTGAAGGCCTCGGCCAGCGCATAGTGGAACGGGATGTCCTCGCGCTTGAAATAGCCCATCGTATAGGGGCCTTCGGGACCGTCGGCCTCGCGGTGCGCCGGCAGCCAATTGTCCATCTTGCCGCCGTTCCAGGCCGCGTGCTGGACCTTGCGGGCATGGCTGGTCGAGGGCAGCTTCTGCGCCTTGGTGGTCGAGGTATCGACGTGGAAGGGCAGCAGATAGCCATCCGGATTCTCGGCATCGGGCTGGTGGAAGACGTTCCGGCCCGTGGACAGCATCAGCGCGTCAGGGTCGTCGAAGCCGCGGACGCCGGAGAGCGTGCCGAAATAATGGTCGAACGAGCGGTTCTCCATCATCAGCATGACGACATGCTTGATGTCCTTGAGCGAGCCCGCGCGGTTCGGCACCTGGGCGAGCGCCTTCTGCAGGTTGGGCGGCAGCAGGCCCGCGGCGGCGGCGAGCGCGGCAAGCTGGGCACCATCGGTGATCAGGCGGCGGCGGGTGAATTGGGGCGTGTCGGCCATCGTAGGACTCCGGTTCAGAAGCGCGCGCGGATGCCGAACGTGCCGGTGCGGCCGTTCTGGACATAGATCGCGCTGTGGTTGGGGGTGCTGCTCGCGGTGGTGGCGAGCTCGCCGGGGACCATGACGTTGTAGGGCTGGGCCAGCAGGTTGTTGACCGAGAAATAGGCTTCCCAGTGCTTGACCAGCCTGATCCGGCCCGAGACGCTCAGGTCGGTGCGGGCCTGGAACCAGCTCGGTGTGGTCGAGCGGTATTTGTCGTCGTTCCACAGCATGTTGACGTAGAGCCGGACCGGGCCCTTCTCATACATCAGCGCCGCCGAGCCGATATTCTTGCCGACGCGGGTGATCGGCTCGCTCGGCTCGTTGTGCATGAAGCCGCCGCGGACCGACAGACCGTCGAACGGCGCGGGCAGCCAGCTGAACGCATGCTGGAACGAGACCTCGATACCCTTGATGCTCACCACGCCGAGCTGGCGATAGGTGGTGTAGCTATAGTCGGCATAGGAAGGGTCCTCGGCATAGCCGCCGGCTGCCGCGCCCACTTCCGCCGCGGTCAGGCCTTCCTGCAGATCGGCCAGGCCGTCGATGCGATTGTAATAGAAGCCCGCGGTGAGCAGGCCGACCGACTTGAAATAGTGCGAGAGGCGGACGGAGATGTTGTCCGACATCGCCGGGGTCAGGCCCGGATTGGGCACCGAGATCACCTTGTTGGCATCGTCCACGCTGGCGCTGCCGGCGATCGCGTTCAGGCCGGGGCGCAGGATGGTGCGGCTATAGCCGACCTCGGCGTCGGTGCTGCGGCCCAGAGTGAGCTTGGCGGAGGCGCTGGGATAGAGCTTGAAATAGTTACCGCGGATTTCCTGATAGCCGTTGGTCTGGAACTGATAGTCGACGCAGGGAATGGTCGTGGCGATGCCCGTGGAGGCGGTGACCGCGCACTTTACGCCGTTGACCGTGGCGGCCTTCACTTCGGTGGCGGAGAGCGGCGACCAGCCCCAGCTGGTGTTGGCGGTCCATTCGGCGCGGAGGCCCGCACGCAGCTTGAGCTTGCCGACCTTGGCAGTGGCCATGCCGTAGACGGCCTTGATGTTCTCCTCGAACCGGGTGTTGTTCGAATAATTGGCCGCGGCGTAGTTCGCTGCCGAGAGGGTGTGCGTCCACTGGTCCGGATTGTTGACGTACAGCTGGTAGAGCCTGGCCATGTCGATCATCGGGATGTAGCTTGAGCCCGAGAGCGAGGTGACGCTGGCTTCGCTCTTGCTCCACGACGCGCGCTGATAGGGATTGATCACCGAAGCCAGGAAGTCGGCGTTCGAGAGCGGGCCGGTATAGGTGTAGAGATTGTCGCCCGAGGTATCGCCGAAGCGATAGACGGTGTCGGTGACCTTGAAGCCTGCCTTGAAGGTGATCGGAACCGCGCCGAACTGCGCGTCATAGCTGGCGTTCAGCCCGCCCGACTTCTCGTAGATGAAGGCATTGGCGCCGCTGGTGGTGCGCAGCTGCGGCGTGGCGGAGAGCGTGTAGGACGAAAGGTTGCTCCAGTCAGGCCCGCTCGTCTGGCGGATGTCCCAATCGGTGTAGGCGAGGCTCGAGCTGCCCTTCACCGCCGAGAAATTGCCGGTGGAGGTCACCGTGGAGATGAAGGACGTGACCTGATCCTGGTGCGGCGAGTTGTAATAGGACTTGGAGTCCGAATAGGCGAAATAGCCGTCGACATGCGCGTTGCCGCGGTTCCATTCGAAGCTCGGCGCGATGATGTTGCCGTTGTTGACCTTGTACTGGTTCGTATCGGCGCTCTGGATGGTCTTCGCGGTCGCGGCGTTCAGCGTGGTGTAGTTGCCGAGGATGTCGCCGCTGACGCCATTGGTGCGAACGCCGGTAGTCAGCGTGACGTCGCTGGTGTTCTGATAGACGTCGCCGCGGAAGAAGATGCCGAGCAGCGACAGGGTCAGCCGATCGTCGGCCTTGAAGTCGATCATCGCCGAGGCGGTGCGCCGCGTCGTCTGGCGCGCCGACTGCTCATATTCCATCGCCGTGAAGGCGAGCGGATCGGGGCTCTTCGCCGTCGGCGCGTAGCTGCGGCTCATCGTGATCTGCTCGCGCTCGATATAGCTGTTGTTGTAGCCGAGCGAGACCAACACCCCCAAGCGGCGGTCGAAGAAGCTGTTGGCGTAGAAGAGCGAGGCTTCGGGCAGGAAGCGCCTGCCGCCCCAACCCTGGGGATCGGGGCCGCTATGCGTCTTGCTGTCCCACATGTTCTCATGGGTGAAGCCGCCGAACGATACCACCAGCGCCTGCTTCTTGCGGTCATAGGCGTGCTTGGTGCGCAGATCGATGATGCCGGCCGGCGCGTCCGCATTGTTGTCGGCGCTGACCGTCTTGTAGACCGTCACGGAATCGATCGCCGACATCGAGATCGATTCATAGCTGAAGATGCGCGCGCCCGCGGCCGAATTGGCATAGCCCGCAGGCGCGTTGGCGTTGGCCGAGACCACGTCCATGCCGTTCAGCTGGGTGCGGGTATATTCCGCCGGCAGGCCGCGCAGAAAGGCGTAGAGCGAGGTGCCGTTGGTGCCGTCGACATCGACGCCCGGCATGTACTTCAGGAACTCGGCCGGGTTGCCGCCGGCGATGTCGCCATAGGCTTCGGTGGAGAGCACATCGACGATGTTCATCGCCTTGCGCTGCGCCATGATGTCCTGCGCATAATCCTCGCGTGCGCCGTTCACGATGATCTGGCTGCTCGGCTGCTCGCCGTCGGCACCGCTTTCGCGCAGACTGAAATCGAGCTTGGCGGTCTTGCGGGCCAGCACGTGCACCACGGCTGCCTCGGTCGTGTAGCCTGTGAAGTGGACGGTCACGGTAGCCGGGCCGGCGGGCACGCCGTTGAAGCGATAGGCGCCGGCATCGCCCGAGGTCGCGAAGCGGCGCTCCCCGTTGGAAGCGGTCAGATCGATGATCGCGGCGCGGAGATACTCGCCGCTCGCCGGGTTGACGACCTGGCCGGCGATGGTGCCGCGACCGTTCACCTGCGCGTTCTGGCGGCCGGGAGCCCGGCGCGAGCGCAGGGTGATGACATGGCCGTCGTCGCTGACGATCTCGAGTGGCGTGCCGGCGATCAGGCGGCGCAGCGCCTGGCGCGCATCCATCGACCCCTTGATCGCCGGGGTGCGTACTCCGGCCAGGTCACGCGCCGCGGCGACGACCTGGATCTGCGCCTGGCGGGCGAATTCGGGGATCGCCTTCACCGCCGCCTGGGCGGGGATGTCGAAGCTGCGGACCTGGGCGAACGCGGGCGTTGCCACGAGCGACGCGATGACCGCAGCGGACGACAATATGGCGTTGCGGGCAAGCATGATCTTCGACACCCTTGGGTGCGGCGGCCGCAGCACCCTTTGAGGCTGAGAGACCTGGCGGGAAAAGTTCCGCCATTGTGGCGGTAAATTTTTAGGGGCGGCCGGCGCGGCGGCTGAGCACCAGGGTATCGCCACGCTGTTCGACCCGGGCGTCGAACAGGCCGGCCACGGCACGGCTGAAGCCCATGGGATCGCTGGCGGAGAACAGCCCGGCGACCGGCTCGCGGGCGAGCGCAGGATCGCTGATCTCGATGCGGGTCCTGCTGTAGCGGGCGAACTCGGCAGCGGCGTGCTCGAGCGGCTCGCCCTCGAACGCGATCTTGCCATCACGCCAGGCCAACTCGCGCGAGACGAGGTCCGGGGCGATCAGCGTCGGGGCCGGAAGCCTGTCGATCAGTGCATCGGGCTGGAAGGCGAGCCGGCTGCCGGCGGGCAGTTCCAGCCGGGCTGGAGCGCCGGCAACCGAAGCGAGCGCGAGCTTGCCCTGGTCGGCGAGGATGTCGACCGGCTTCCCGTCGAGCTTGCGCACCCGGAAGGTCCCGCGCGTGGCGCGCAGGCGCTTGCCCGGCAGCTCGACGAAGAAGGGGCGGCGCGCATCGGCCAGGATGGTGAAGAACGCCTCGCCATAGAGCAGCTCGACCACGCGCTCGCTCGGGCTGTAGTGCACCTTCACGCTGGTCTGGGTGTTGAGCATCACGGTCGAGCCGTCGTCGAGCGTGACGAGGCGGACCTCGCCCAGGCCGGTGGTGATCGCCGCGGCGGGCAGGGCGATGCCGAGGGCCAGCACCGATGCCGCGATTGCCCCGCCGGTGCCGACCATGGCGAGCATCGAGCGGCGGCTGAGGCCGCGCCGCGGCTCGGGGTCCGCAGGCGCGGGCTCGGCAAACGCCCTGGGATCGAATTGCGGGCCGAGCGCGCGCGCGGATTCGCTCAGCATCGCATAGGCATCGGCGCGCAGCATCGCCCCGCGGCGACGCGGATCGCCGTGCAGCCAGGCTTCCAATGCCCGGGAGTCCTCTGCCGAGAGCGGCCCCCGATCGAGCCTGGCGATCCAGTCGGCGGCGGTTTCGTCAATGGATCGACTGGTTTCTCGCTCGGCCGTCAAAAGAGGCAATCTCCATTTCCCTTTCCCTAGAGGCTTTTGCCAGAGCTTTTCCGCCATGGCCAAACCAATCGATCAGGAAACGAAGCCCGCGCGAGATGTGTTTTTCAACTGTATTCTCCGAAATCGCCATGCGCGCGGAGATCTCGCGCTGCGACAGCCCCTCGACGCGGCGAAGCATGAACGCCTCCTGGGTCTTCGCCGGCATCGCGCCGATCGCCTGGGCCAGCCGGCCCAGCTCGTCGCGATCGATGGCGATCTGTTCGGGCGAGGGACGGTCGTCGGCCAGCTCCAGCTCGCCCAGGTCCTCGACCGTGTGGATCGAGACGACGCGGGCGCGGCGGACATGGCGGGTGATCACCGAGCGGGCGACCTGGAACAGATAGGCGCGCGGATTGCGGATATCCTCGACCGTGTCGAGGTCGGCGAGGATCGCATAAGATTCCTGGATGATGTCGTCGACATCGAGGCCGAGCGGCTGGCGCCGGCCGAGCCAGCTGCGCAGCGCCGGCTCATGCGGCAGGACGTTGCGTAGGAACCATCGCGTCCGTTCGCGGTCGATCGCGTGCATCAGCCATCCCTGCAGGGTGCAACCCGAGACCTCGCCGATCAGCGAGTCGGCACTCCGTTAGGCGGCAAATGTGACAGTCTCTGTTCGCGCTACCTTCGCGCATGGGGCATTTGATGGGCGTCAATTCGGGTTCGCCAAGGCAGGCGTAGACCGGGTGCGATGCGAAAGATCCCGTCATGACGCGCCGCAGTCCGCCCTTCGAACTGCCCATTTCGGGCTTCCAGATGCTCGAAGACGATCACGCCGTGCAGCGCAGCCTGTGCAACGAACTGGAGGGCGTCGCGGATCGGCTGCCGGCGCTGCCGTCTTCCGCCGAGGCTATGCGGCTGTGCAGGACGATCCAGCGGGTGACCGCCACGCATTTCGCGCGGGCCGAACGCGTCTTCGCCGGGCTGCCGGTCGCGCACCGGCCGGGGCGGGCATTTCTTTCCGCGCTGCACGAGATGCACCAGTTCGACCGGATGCATGGCGAGGACCTGGCGAGCGAACTGCGCCGCAGCGTCGAGACCGGGGCCGAGCGCGACGTCGGCAAGCTCTCCTACATGCTGCGCTGCTTCTTCGACGGCTGTCGCCGGGCGATCGCGCTCAAGGAAAGCGGGATCGAGATCGCCCGGCGCGGGCTTATGCCGGGTTGAGGATCGCCTGCAGGCTGGCTTCGCGCAGCACGGTGCAGCCGCGATCCCCCTTGGCGAAGGCGAGGATGCCGGCCGCCTTGAGCTGGGAGAGCTGGCGGCTGACCGTCTCGATCGTCAGCCCGAGGTAGTCGGCCATCTCGCCGCGGCTGATCGGGATGGCGATGCGGGTGCCGCCGTTCGCCGCTGGCCGGCCGGTGCGCTCGACCAGGTCGAGCAGGAAGCCGGCGATCCGCTCGCGGGCGTTGCGACGGCCGAGCGCGAGCATCCGGCCACGGGCGTCGCCCAGCGCCAGCAGGGTGCGGCGGAGGAGCAGGCGCTCCATGCGAGGATGGTCCTCGAGCGTGCGCTCGAACGCGGCGCGGGGATAGGTGCACAGGTCGGTCTCGCACAAGGCCGAAACGGTCAGCGTTGCGTCGTCCGCGAACAGCTCGCCGACGAAATCGCCGGGGAAGAGCAGGCCGACGATCTGCTCGCGCCCGTCGCTGGTGGAGGCGGTGACCTTGAGCATGCCCTCGACCACGGTGGCGCAATGGTGGTTGCGGTCGCCGGCCCAGTTGAACGCCTGGCCCGCCGGCAGGTTGCGGCGCCGGCCGATCGCGTGGAGCGCCGAAAGCTCGCCATCCGCCATCGCCGCGCAGAGCGAGTTGCCCCGCGCCTTGCAGGAGAGGCAGCGCGCGGGGGCGCAGCTGGCGGAGGTGCGGTCCTGGAGGAGCATGGCGGGTGCTTTCGATGGGAGGTCAGACGGCGCTGCTGAAGCGCCTGGCACCGGCCGCACGCCACGGATCGAAGATCGCCGCGATGGTACGCGCATAGGGCAGGGCGCCCTTGTCGAGCAGCAGCCGCGTGCCGGCCCAGGCGATCAGGCTCCGTGCCTCGAACGGCACCAGCCGGGCGCGGATATCTTCGAGGTCGGGCAGGCCGATGCATTCGGCCTCGCCGCGGCAGAGCAATGCCTCGATGATCGCACCGCGCCGCCGATCGCCTGCGCTGCGCCTTATGCCGCGCGCGGTGGCGAGCTGGCCGTTGGCGATACGCAGGTGATAGCGGCCGGCATGTTTCTCGTTCTGGAGCAGTGCCCCCGGAAAGGCGCTGATCGCGGAGGCACCCAGGCCGATCAGCACATCGGACCGGTCCTCGGTGAAGCCCTGGAAATTGCGGCGCAGCGTCCTGCCGCGCGCGGCGCGGGCAAGGGTGTCGTGCGGCACGGCGAAATGATCGAAGCCGATCGCGTCATAGCCGGCGCCGGTGAGCTTGCGATGCGCCTGCTGCGCCATGGCGAAGCGGGCGCCGCCGCCGGGCAGGCGGGTCGCGTCGATCCGGCGCTGGCGAGGCAGCAGGTGGGGGACATGCGCATAGGCGAACACCGCGAAGCGCTCGGGATGCATCGACAGGGCGATGCCCAGCGTCTCGTCGAGATCCTCGGAGAACTGGCCGGGCAGGCCGTACATCAGGTCGAAGTTGATCGACTCCACGCCTGCAACGCGGAGCCGGCCGGCGGTGCAGGCGATCTCCTCGGTCGGCTGGATGCGGCCGATCGCGCGCTGGATGTGCGGGGCGAAGGTCTGCACGCCCAGGCTGGCGCGGCGGACCTTGTTGCGGGCGAAGCACTCGGCCCATTCCCAGCCGAAGCCGCGCGGATCGAGCTCGACCGAGACGATGGCATCGGCGCAGGCGAAGGCGCTGCGCAGCCGTTGCATCAGTGCGTCGAACTGCGCGGGAGCAAGGGCATTTGGGCTGCCGCCGCCCCAGGCGATGCGCGCGATCCTGCCGCGGCCATCGAGCTTGCGGGCGACCAGGTCGAGCTCCTCGCCCAGCCGCTGGACATAGGCGGCGACGCGCGCGGTGCGGTTGGCGGCGCCGGTGTTGCAGCCGCAATACCAGCAGATCTCATGGCAATAAGGGACGTGGAGGTAGAGCGAGACCGGATCGTCCTCGCGCACCCGGGCCAGCGCATGCTGCATGTCGGCCGGGCCGACATCGTCGCCGAACTCCGCCGCGGTGGGGAAGCTGGTGTAGCGGGGCACCGGCGTGGCGAGCAGCTCGGGATGATAGGTCCACATGGCAATCCCCTGCGAGCGCAGCGGCGCGGGGGCTTTGACGCCGGTCAAATCGCGGCTTGCGCTGCTGCAAGGCGGCGCGGCGGACCGGCGCGCATCTCCTGGCGCGACAACACAGGAGGCAATGATGAAGACCCTGATCGCCCTGGCCGCCGCCGGCCTGATCGCAGCACTTCCCGCCGGCGCCCAGACGCGCGACGAGACCGGCATCAAGGCGGGCGACGTGCTCGTCCGGCTGCGCACCATCCTGGTGGCGCCGAACGAGAAATCGAACGGCATCCACCCGGCCTTTCCGGGCGAGAAGGTGAAGCTCGACAATGCCGTGATGCCCGAGATCGATGCGACCTACATGGTCACCGACACGATCGGCCTGGAGCTGATCGCCTCGACTACAAAGCATGATTTCTCGGGCGTCAGCGGCACCACCGGGTCGATCGGTAGGCTCGGCTCGACCTGGGTGCTGCCGCCGACGCTGACCGCGCAATATCACTTCAATCCGCGCGGCAAGCTGCGGCCCTATCTCGGCGCGGGCGTGAACTACACGATGTTCTGGAACGAGAAGGCGTCGGGCGGGCTGCAGGGCGCCGTGGGCAAGACCAGGGTGCGCATGTCCGACAGCTTCGGCTGGGCGGCGCAGGCGGGCATGGACGTCGACCTGACCCGCAAGATCTTCCTCAACCTCGATGTGAAGTACATCGACATGCGCACCGATGTGCGGCTCGACACGGCTGCGATCGGCACGCAGCGGACGCGGGTGAAGGTCAATCCGCTGGTGTTCGGCCTGGGGCTCGGCGTGCGGCTTTAGATCTCGATGAAGCCGCGCCGTGCCGCGGTGATCACTGCATGGGTGCGGTCGGCGACGTCGAGCTTGGCGAAGATGTTCTTGAGATGCGCCTTCACCGTGTCGGTGGAAAGCGACAGCCGCCAGGCGATCTGCTTGTTGGGATGGCCCTCGGCGACCAGCTTGAGGATGTCGGTCTCGCGCTCGCTCAGCCGGTCGTCAAAGGCGTGGAGCGCGATCTCCTGCGCGACATCGGCAGCGATCGCGCGGCGCCCCTCGTGCACCGCGCGGATCGTGTCGAGCAGGTCCTTGCGGATGCAGCTCTTGAGCAGATAGCCGGTCGCGCCGGCCTTGAGCGCACGCAGCGCATGGGTGTCGCCGGGATAGGTGGTGAGGACGACGAACTGTGCCGTCGGGAATTCGCGGCGGATCGCCTCGATCGTCTCGACCCCGTCCATGCCGGGCATCTGGATGTCCATCAGCGTCACGTCGGGCTGGAGCGCGCGATACTGCTCCACTGCCTCGGCGCCGCCCTGCGCCTCGCCGACGATCTCCATGTCGGGCTGGCGCTCGACGACCGCGGCGATGCCTTCGCGCAGCATCGGATGGTCGTCGACCACCATCACGCGGACGGTCCTGGTGCTCGTCATCACAGCTGCTTCAACCAATTCGGCCTCCTGTGACCAGAGCGCGCCACTTGCGGCGCCGTGTGTTCGAATAGGCGATCGTCGCGGGGACGATCAACGCGACTTCGGTGCCGCCGCCGGGCGGGCGCTGCACCACCAGCCGCGCCTGGATCTTGCTCGCGCGCTCCTGCATGCCGGGCAGGCCGAAATGCCCGTCGCGGCGGCCGTCGCGCAATATCTCCTCGGCGATGCCGACGCCGTCGTCGCGGAAGCGGACCGAGAAGCTCTCGGGGCGGAAGGCGATGCGGATGAGGATCTGCTTCGCCTGGGCGTGGCGCCAGACGTTGAACAGCGCCTCGTTGGCGATGCGCGCCACTTCGTCCCACACCAGCGGGTCTAGCGCCCGCGCCTCGCCTTCGCTGGCGACGTTGATCTGCGTGGCCGGCGAGAAGACCTGCTTGCGGGCGATCTCGAGGATCATGTGCTCGATATCGTCGGCGCCGCCGATCATCCGCAGGTCGCGCACCCGGTCGCGGCCCTCGGCCAGCACGTCGTCGGCGCGGTCGAGCGCTTCCTCCAGCGTGCGGCGTGCGGGGTTCTCGGGCGGAATATCGTCGGCAACGAGCTGGAAGCGCAGAACCAGCGCCTGGACCCCCTGGAGAAGCGTATCGTGCAATTCCCTGGCGATCCGCTCCCGCTCGGTCAGCCGCTCGCGCATGCGGACGCGCATCGCCGCCGCCATCGCCCGCACCTTCACCTGGTAGAGCAGCAGGAACAACGCGGCGATCGCCATCGCGCAGAGCAGCGCGAACCACGGGCTCTGCAGGAAGGTGGGCGGGATGGTGAGCTCCAGCACCGCCGGCCGGGGGTTCCACAGCCCGTCATTGTTGGAGGCCATCACCCGGAAGCGGTACGTGCCCGGATCGAGATTGGTGTAGAAGGCCTGGCGCCGGGTGCCGGGATCGATCCAGCCCTTGTCGAAGCCTTCGAGCATGTAACGGAAATGCACCCGGCTCGGCACGGAGAAGCTGAGGCCGGTATAGTCGATCGAGAGGTTGGTCTTGCCGGCCGGGAGCGTGATCCTTTCCGGATCGACGAAGCGCTGGCCGTCGACGGTGAGCGCACGGATCGCCACGGGCGGTACTGCGGCGTTGCGGACCAGATGGGCGGGGTCGATGCGCATAACGCTCTGGCGGGTGAGGAACCAGAGGCGCCCGTCGCCGCCAGCATCGATCTGCAGTCCGTCGGCGCGCTGGGTGCGGCTGGAGAGGCCGTCCTGCTCGTCGAACAGGTCGTGGCGGAGCGGCGCGGTGGGCTGAGCGAAGGCGCGGTCGAGATCGGCGGTGCGCAGCCGCAACAGGCCGGTATTGTTGACCATCCAGGTCTCGCCCGTGGCGGCCTGCACCACGCCGCGCACGCCGCGCAGCCAGGGATGATGGGCGATCGACAGCCGCTCGAACCGGCCGTTCCGCCAGCGCGCCAGCCCGTCGCCGCCGGCGACCAGCAGCCCGTCGCGGCTGCCATAGACGCCGGTCAGGCCGGAAACGCCGATCTGCTCGTTGGTCCAGCCGCGGGCGATTGATCCGGTGACGCGGACCAGGGCCTTGCGGTCGAGGATGATCACCGGATTGCCGTCGCCGTCGATCACGATGTCCTGCGGCCGGCCGGGCAGGGGAAGCCTCGGCTCGTGCCAGCCATTGCCGCGGCGGACGAGCGCACCGTGCTGGAAGCGCGCAACCCACAGGCGTCCGAGCCCGTCCTCGGCGCACCCGAAGGTGGCGCCGGCGCCGGGCAGGCCGAGCGTCTCCACTACCTTGTCGCCGCGCAGCCGGATCATCTTCTCGGGCGTGCTCAGCCACATCGATCCATTGCCGCCGCGGCACAGCGCCTGGATTTCCGTATAGCCGCTCGAGAAGAGGACGGGTTCGCGGCCGGGCAGGGCGCGGTAGAGCGAGGGGCCGCTCGCCAGCCAGACCGTTCCGCTGCTGTCCGCCGCGAGCAGATAGCCCTCCGCCGCACCGCCCGACGGCGTGTCGATGCGGAAGAGGTTGGCCGGGCGGAACTGGTCGAGCCCCAGCTCGGTGCCCACCCAGATATTGCCCTCGCGATCCTGGAGGAACGACACCGCCTGGTTCGAGGTGAGGCCGTTGCCGGTGCGATAGGTGGAGACCGCGCCGGGCACGTCGTACCGGTCGGCGGCACGATCGACTTCGAAGATGCCGCTGGTGAAGCTCGAGCCCCAGAGATTGCCGTCGCGGTCGAACAGGATCGCGGTGCGGCGCACCCGGCCGGAAAAGGGGTAGAGAACCGAACTGCGCGGGGTGCGCGCGCCGGCGGCGTAATCGGGCAGCATGCGCGTGCCGTGCTCGTCGGCCAGCCACATATTGCCCTTGGGGTCGAGCGCGAGATGGCCGCCAAAGCCGAGCTGCACGCCGGTCGGCTCGAAGCGCTTCGCCCCGCGGCGCCAGATGTAGAGCTGCTTGTCGGTGGCGATCCAGACCGAGCCGTCGCGGGCGGTGGCGAGGCTGGAGACATATTCCTTGTCTGGCACGCCCTGCGCTTCGCCGATCGTCTCCCAGCGCCCGCCGCGATAGCGCTTCAGCGCCTTGTGGGTGCGCCCGCCGACCGCCCAGATCGCGCCGTCCCGGTCTTCCCGTAGCTCGGTGAACTCGCCCGCGGCATCGGTCATGCCGGTGCGCACCATGCGTCCGCCGCGATAGACCTCGACCCCGCCGGCACCCGCATAGGCGGCCCAGAGCTCGCCGGCGCGCGTGACGAGCACCGCGCTGACCGGGATGGCGCCGCGGGGATGGTCGGCGGCGGGCGGGACGTACTCGAAGGTCACGCCGTCGAAGCGGTAGAGCCCGTTGCCGGTGCCGACCCAGATATAGCCGTCCGGCCCCTGGGCGAGCGCCTGGACCATGGCGGGGACGCCGTCCTTGCTGGTCCAGGTGGCGTGGAGATAGCGCGATATGCCCTGGCCGGGCGCGTCGGCGGTGGCCGTGCCGGTGCAGCACAGCGCGACGATCCCGGCGATGAGCAAGGCCAGTCGCAAGATGCTCCCTCTCTCACGCGACGCTTTGGAAAGCCGGCATGCTAGCACGAAAGCCCGGCAGAGCGTGAGGTACCCGAAAGAGTAGGCGCTGGCTACCGGCGCGGGATTTCCTCCGGCGCGGCGGTGTGGGAGCCAGACCGGACATCTGGCCGGAGGAAGAGCATGGACGAGCGTCTAGAGATCACGCGCCGCGCGTTCGGCATGGGCGCGGCGGCAGCGGCTGCGGTCGCGGCATTGCCCGTCTCCCTTCCGGCCGGCGCTTCCCCCAAGGCAGGAGACAGGATGATGGGCAGCTTCAAGGTCGCGGACGGCACCGAGCTTTTCTACAAGGACTGGGGTCCCAAGGACGCGCAGGTGATCTGGTTCCACCATGGCTGGCCGCTCTCGGCGGACGACTGGGACAGCCAGATGATCTTCTTCCTCCACCAGGGCTACCGGGTGATCGCGCATGATCGCCGCGGGCACGGCCGCTCGACCCAGACCTATACGGGCAACGAGATGGACACCTATGCCGCCGATGTCGCGGCGCTGGTCGAGCATATCGACGTCAAGGGCGCCATCCATGTCGGCCACTCGACCGGCGGCGGCGAGGTCGCGCATTATGTCGCGCGGGCCAAGCCGGGCCGCGTCTCCAAGATGGTGCTGATCGGCGCGGTGCCGCCGGTCATGCTCAAGAGCGAGAAGAACCCGGGTGGCCTGCCGATCGAGGTGTTCGACGGCATCCGCGCCGGCGTGCTCGCCAATCGCGCCCAGCTCTACATCGATTTCCCGACCGGCCCCTTCTACGGCTACAACCGGCCGGGCGCGAAGATCAGCCAGGGCATCATCGACAACTGGTATCGCCAGGGCATGATGGGCGGGATCAAGGCCCATTACGACTGCATCAAGGCGTTCAGCGAGACCGACTTCACCGAGGACCTGAAGAAGATCGAAGTGCCGTCGCTGGTGATGCACGGCGACGACGACCAGATCGTGCCCTATGCGGACTCGGCGCCGCTCTCGGCCAAGCTGCTGAAGAACGCGACGCTCAAGACCTACAAGGGCCTTCCGCACGGCATGGCGACCACGCATCCGGAAGTGATCAACCCGGACCTGCTCGCCTTCATCAAGGGCTGATCGTCGCACCCGAGTTCGGAGTACCGGATTGGCCCCCACGGTCATGCTCATCCACGGCGCCTGGCTGACCCCCAGCGCCTGGGACCGCTTCCGCCAGCGTTACGAGGCGGCGGGCATGACCGTGGTGGCGCCGGCTTGGCCCTGGCTCGACCGCCCGGTGGACGAGCTCCGCCGGGCGCCCGACCCGCGGCTGTCCAGGCTCGGCCTGCGCGAGATCACCGACCATTATGCCGCGCTGATCGCGGCGATGCCGCATCCGCCGATCCTGATCGGGCACAGCTTTGGCGGGCTGGTCGTCCAGCTGCTCGCCGATCGCGGGCTGGGCGCCGCGGCGGTGGCGATCGACCCGACGCCGCCGTTCGGCGTGCCCGTGCATCCGCTGGCGCTGTGGACCTCGCTAGGCGTGTTTACCGCCTTCAACGGCTGGAACCGCGTGCTGCGGATGCGCGCGGCGAGCTTCGCCGCCGGCTTCGCCCAGACGCTGCCCGAGGCCGAGAAGCTCTATGCCTGGGAGAAGTTCATCGTGCCCACGCCCGGGCGAATCTTCTTCGAGGCGGCGCTGGGCATCGGCAGCCGGGTACGCTGGGACAATCCCGACCGGCCGCCGCTGATGCTGATCGCCGGCGGGCGCGACCGCACCGTGCCCGCGCCGATGGTGCGCGGCGCCTATCGCCGGCACCTGCGCTCGCCGGCCGACACGGCGTTCCACGAATTCCCGGGCCGCTCGCACTGGTTGTGCAACGAGGATGGCTGGGAGGAAGTCGCCGACCGGGCGCTGTCCTGGGCGCGGACGGCGGCGGGGCGCTGACTTCCTATCGGGCACGCCCTCGCGACTCGCCAAAGTACAGGAAGTACACGCCAGAAGCGGGTTTCCCCGGCCGGAAGGTCACAAAGTTCGCACCATTGGTGGCTTGCGAGATGCCGGCCGCGCAACAGGATTGCGCGGGCCTGATCCTATCTTTCCTACTGGGCAAAGAGCGGTCCGAAGACGCCTGAGCCCAGCAGGTGAAATCCTACATTGCAAGCGCGCCGCCCGTACCCTGGGCTCCTGCTTTCGCAGGAGCACATGGGAGGTGGGCAGATCGACGCTCAGGCGTATTCCGGCATGCCCTCCAGCAGCTTGTCGAGCGTGACCGGATAGTCGCGGACACGCACGCCGGTGGCGTTGTAGATCGCGTTGGCGACCGCCGCGCCGACCCCGCAGATACCGAGCTCGCCCACGCCCTTGGCCTTCATCGGCGAGCTCATCGGATCGGTCTCGTCGAGGAAGATCACCTCCTGGTGCGGCATGTCGGCATGGACCGGCACTTCGTAGCCGGCGAGATCGTGATTGACGAAGAAGCCGAAGCGCTTGTCGACCGCCAGCTCCTCCATCAGCGCCGCGCCGGCGCCCATGGTCATCGCCCCGATCACCTGGCTGCGCGCCGAGACCGGATTGAGGATCCGGCCCGCGGCGCAGACCGCGAGCATGCGGCGGATGCGGATCTCGGCCGTGGCGGCATCGACGCCGACCTCGACGAAATGCGCGCCGAAGGTCGATTGCTGGTACTTCTTCGTCAGGTCGCCATATTCCATCGCGTCCTCGGCGACGATCTCGCCGTTCTTCGCTGCCTCACCCAGCGGAACGGCGCGCTTGCCGCTCTTCACCTTGCCGCCGGCGAACACCGCATCGGCCGAGTTGACGCCGAGCTTCTGCGCCACCGCCTCGCGCAGCTTGGCGCAGGCGGCATAGACGCCGGCGGTGGCGCTGTTCGCCCCCCATTGCCCGCCCGAGCCGGCCGATACGGGGAAGCTGGAATCGCCGAGCTTCACCACCACCTTGTCGAGCGGCACGCCGAGCATCTCGGCCGCGGTCTGCGCGACGATCGTGTAGGTGCCGGTGCCGATATCGGTCATGTCGGTCTCGACCGTGACCACGCCCTGGGCATTGAGGCGCACCCGCGCGGCGGACTTCATCACCAGGTTGTTGCGGAAGGCCGCGGCCACGCCCATGCCGACCAGCCAGCGACCGTCGCGCACCTTGCCGGGCCTGGCGCGCTTCGCCCAGCCGAACTTGTCCGCGCCGATCTTCAGGCAGGCGTTCAGCTGGCGCTGCGAATAGGGGCGGCTGGGGTTCTCGGGGTCGACCTGGGTATCGTTGATCACGCGCAGATCGACCGGATCGATGCCGAGCTTCTCGGCCAGCTCATCCATCGCGACTTCGAGCGCCATCAGGCCCGGCGCCTCGCCCGGCGCGCGCATCGCATTGCCCTCGGGCAGGTCGAGCACGGCGAGGTGGAGCCCGGTCATCCGGTTGGCGCCGGCATAGAGCAGCTTGGTCTGGGCGGTCGCGCCTTCGGGGCCGCCATTGGGCAGGTCGCCCGACCAGCTTTCATGGCCGATCGCCGTGAGCTTGCCGTCGCGGGTGGCGCCCAGCCGGATGCGCTGGATCGTCGCAGGGCGGTGCGTGGTGTTGTTGAAGATGAAGGGGCGGGGCAGGGCGACCTTCACCGCCCGGTTCGCCGCCTTCGCGCCCAGCGCCGCGAGCAGGACATCGGCGCGGATGAACAGCTTGCCGCCGAAACCGCCGCCGACAAAGGGCGAGCGCATCCGGATCTTTTCCTTCGGCATGCCGAGCGTCTTCGCCATGTCCGCCACCGACCAGGCTATCATCTGGTTCGAGGTCCACAGATCGAGCTGGTCACCATTCCAGGCGGCGATGCTCGCATGCGGCTCCATCATCGCATGCGCGTGATCGGGCGTGGTGTAGGTCGCGTCGAGTTGGACCGGCGCCGCGGCGAAGGCACCGGCGAAATCGCCGACCTTGGTCTCGGCGCCATTTTCCTTGGCGAGCGGCGCACTGGCCTTGGCAGCGGCGAGATCGAAACTGCCCTTGTCGCGGGCATAGTCGACGCGGATCAGCGAGGCCGCGGCGCGCGCCTGCTCGAAGCTTTCCGCCACCACGAGCGCGATCGCCTGATGATAATGCTCGATATCGGGGCCGCCGAGCAGCTTCGCGGTGTTGAAATTGCCCTTGCCGAGCTTGCCGGCATTCTCCGCGGTGACGATCGCCAGCACGCCCGGCGCGGCCTTGGCATCGCCCAGCGCCATGCCGGTGATCCGTCCCTTGGCGATCGCCGAGCCCAGGATATAGCCATAGGCGGCATTGGGCGTATCGCGCTGCTCATAGGCATAGGGCGCGGTGCCGCTGGTCTTGAGCGGACCGTCGATGCGCGGCGTGGGCTTGCCGACCACCTTGAGCTGGTCGATCGGATTGGTGCCAGCGGGCTTGTCGAACTTCATGGCTCAGGCCCTCGCTTCGGCAATGGCGGCGGCGAGCGTGCGCTCGGCCAGCACCAGCTTGAACTTGTTCTGCTCGGTCGGCTTGGCACCGGCAAAGGCGAGCGCGGCGGCGGCCTTGGCGCCCTGGGCCAGCGCGGCTTCCGCCGCCTCGATCCGCCAGGGCCTTGGTGCGACGCCGCCGAACGCGACGCGGCCGGTGCCGTCCTTCTGGAGGATCGCGCCGACCGAGACGAGCGCGAAGGCATAGGAGGCGCGGTCGCGGACCTTGTGGTAGATATGCGTGCCGCCGATCGGCCGGGGCAGGGTCACCGCGGTGATCAGCTCGCCCGCCGCCAGGCTGTTCTCGACGTTCGGCGTGTCGCCGGGGAGCGTGTGGAACTCGGCGATCGGGATCGCGCGGGTGGCGCCGTCCGCGCGCACCGTCTCCACCACCGCGTCGAGCGTGCGCATCGCCACCGCCATGTCGCTGGGATGGGTGGCGATGCAGGCATCGCTCGCGCCGATCACGGCGAGGCTGCGGTTGATCCCGCCGATCGCCGCGCAGCCGCTGCCGGGCTTGCGCTTGTTGCAGGGCTGGTTGGTGTCGTAGAAATAGGGGCAGCGGGTGCGCTGGAGCAGATTGCCCGCCGTCGTCGCCTTGTTGCGCAGCTGGCCCGACGCACCGGCGACGAGCGCGCGGGAGAGCAGGGCATAATCCTTGCGGACGCGCCTGTCGGCGGCGAGATCGGTGTTGCGGACGAGAGCGCCGATGCGCAGCCCGCCCTCGGGCGTCGCCTCGATCTTGTCGAGGCCGAGATGGTTGACGTCGACCAGATGGGTCGGCGTCTCGATCTGCAGCTTCATCAGGTCGAGCAGATTGGTGCCGCCGGCGATGAAGCGGGCGCCCTGGGTGCGGCCGACGATCGCGGCGGCCTCGGCCGGGCTATGCGCCCGTTCGTAGCTGAACGCCTTCATGCCTTCCTCCGCGCGGCGACTTCGCCGATCGCCTCGATGATGTTCGAATAGGCGCCGCAGCGGCAGATATTGCCGCTCATCCGCTCGCGGATCTCGTCGGCGCTCATCGCCGGCTTGCCCGCGATGTCGCCGGTGACGTGGCTGGGGATGCCGGCGCGGATCTCGTCGAGCACCGCCACCGCCGAGCAGATCTGGCCGGGGGTGCAATAGCCGCACTGATAGCCGTCATGCTTGACGAAGGCGGCTTGCATCGGGTGCAGCTTCTCGGGCGTGCCGAGGCCCTCGACCGTGGTGATGCTGTCGCCTTCGTGCATCACTGCCAGGCTGAGGCAAGAGTTGATCCGCCGGCCGTCGACGATCACCGTGCAGGCGCCGCACTGGCCATGGTCGCAGCCCTTCTTGGTGCCGCCGAGCAGCAGATGCTCGCGTAGCGCGTCGAGCAGGGTGGTGCGGGTGTCGAGCTCCAGCGCATGCGGCTTGCCGTTCACCTTGAAGCCGACCTTCGCCATCACCGGCGTGCCGGCACCGGCCGAGCCGGCCTGCTCGGGAGCGGCCTCCGCGACAGGGGCGGCGGTGGCCGCGACCGAGGCAGCGCCGCCGATCAAGACACCGCGCCGGGATAGTTCGAAATCGCCTGGTCCGTGCATATCGGCATCTGCTCCTCATGACGCTGGTGCGTGTTCCGACTTCAACGTTCTAACGCGAACCCGGGGCCAGGCAAAGCGCGGCCTGGTGGGGCCTCCGATCGGGGGAGAACAACCGAGCCTGAGCAGATGTTGCCAGCATGCTGGAATAAGGGGATAAAGCCGCCAAATAAAACGGGCCGCCCCCTCGGAAGACCATGAAGCCGCCGCGCGGAATCAAGACCGATCACTATACGACTGCGGGCTTTCCTGCCGCCGACCGGCATGATCTGTGGTCGGCCCGGGGCTGGCCGAGCATTGCCTCGGTATTCGACTCGACGCCGATCGGCCCGTTCCACACCACTGCCGAGAATGTGCTGCTCGACGGCGTACCGGTTTCCTATTCGCACGGGACCGCGCGCCGGTTCGAGCGCACGGCGGAGCGCATCGCGGCGGACGGGATCGATGCGCTGGGGATCAGCGTGCTGCTCGAGGGGCGCACGCATGGCAGTGCCGCGGGCCTGCCGTTCGTCGCCGAGGTGGGGGAGGTGGTGCTGCTCGACCTTACCCAGGTCTCGTCAGTGGTGATCTCCGAGAACCGCTCGATCCAGTTCGCGGTGCCGCGTGATCGCGCCGAGCTGGAGATCGGCCCGGTCGAGCCTCTGCATGGCCGGGTGATCGGCCGCGTGGCGGCGGCGCTGCTCCACAGCCATCTCGTCCAGCTTGCCGAGGGGATGAAATATATCCCTGAGACCGATGCCGCCCGGGTCGCCCGGACGCTGATCGACATGCTCGCTTTGGCGATCCGCGCGGAGGGAGAGGCGGCGCTGGGCGAAAGCGCGGCGCAGTCGCTGGCGCTGCGGGTGCGGGGCGAGATCCACCGCAATCTCGGCTCGCCGGGGCTGAACGCGGCGAGCCTGTGCCGCCGCTTCGGCATCTCGCGCTCGACGCTGCACCGGCTGTTCGAGGAGGAGGGCGGGATCCAGTCCTATATCCGCGCCAGCCGGCTTGAGGCGGCGCGGACGGCGCTGCTCGCGCTGCCGCGCGCCGACCGGATCGGCGATATCGCCGAGCGGCTGGGGTTCAGCGATGCGGCGCATCTCAGCCGGCTGTTCCGCCAGCGCTTCGGCGAAAGCCCGAGCGACTGCCGGAAGCGCGCGCGGGATCGCGGCGAGGGACAATGAAAAGGGCCGGGGGTTTCCTCCCGGCCCTTTCGATTCAGGCGATGGCGCGGATCAATTGCCGGCCAGTTCCTCCTCCAGGTCGAGATTGGTCTCGTCGAGCTGGATGATGATCGCGGTGTAGCCGATGCGCAGCAGCTCGCCGAGGCGGGCGACATTGTTGACCACCACCGCCGGGCGCTGGCTGCCCTGGCCGTTGCCGGCCGGGGCGATCAGGCCGAGCGCCAGGCCGACGGGCAGCTGGATCTCGCCATTCGCCGAGACGCTGCCGCCGGCCGGGCGGACGAAGGTGTCGATAAGGATCTGGCGCGCGTCGGCGGTGCCGCTGCCGATCACCGGCTGGTCGTTGACGATCAGCGTGCCGGTGTTGTTGGTGCGGATCTCGCCGAACACGCCGGTGACCGAGCCGCTCGGCGCCGTCACCGTGACCAGGCTGCCGTTGACCACCACGCTGATCGGGCGGGCCGAGGTGAGCGTGATCGTGGTGGGGCTGGTATAGCTGCCGGTGAGGGTGCCGTTGGTCTGGGCGGTGATGGCGCCGCCGGCGGTGACCGTCGCGCCGATCGCGCCGAGCTGCGACAGGATCGAGACGGCGCCGCCGCCGGTCACCGCCGAGGTGACTGCGCCGCTGGTGGTGACGATCGAGACCGGGCCGCCGGCATTGACGCTGCCGCTGATCGTGCCGCTGCTGGTGGTCAGGCTGACCGCGCCGGCTGCGACGATCGGCCCGGTGATCGCACCGCCGCTGGTCACCGCGACATTGCCCTGCGAGGTGATCGCCCGGCTGACGCTGCCGCCATAGCCGAGATTGACCGGGCCGCCGGCGATGATCGAGCCGCTGCCCGAACCGCCCGCGGCGATCGTCACCGATCCGCCGGCGCGGATCGGGCCGCTTTCGTTGCCGGCCACTTGCGCGTTGACGTTGCCCAGCGTGTCGAGCGTGTTGGCGCTGAACAGCTGCGAGCCGCTGAGCACCGAGGTGAAGGCGCCGGCGAGCTTCACCGTCGTGGCGGTGAAGTCGTGGCCGGTCACGGTCATCGTGCCGAGGCGGACGGCGTCGGTACCGGCATTGCCCAGGGTCACGTCGCCGCTGTTCGCGGTCAGGCCGTTGCCGGCGGTGAAGGTGACGTTCTGCTGGGCGTTGGTGGTGCCGACCAGGGCGGGCGCGATCGAGATGGCGCCGCCCGCGCCGCCGGGCAGGCTGGTGTTGAAGGTCGTGCTGCCCTGGGTCAGGCGCACCGTCGCGTTCGCGCCGCCGGTGAAGCTCAGGCTGTTGGCGGCATAGCTGGCGCCGTTGAGGACGGTGGTGCCCGCGTTGATCGCGGTCGCGCCGAGGCGGCGGAGCGCGCCGGCATTGCCCAGCGCTACCGTGCCGGTGCCAGCGTCGAGCGTCAGGCCAGCGCCGCCTGCGACCGCCGCATCGACCGTGCCGAGCGTGATGGCGCCGTTGCCGGTGGTCACGCTGCTGGCGTCGGCGAGGGTTGCAGCGCCGGTGACGGTGAAGGCCCCGCCATTGGTGGTGTAGGCGCCGTTGAGGCTGGTCGCGCCGGTGTAGCTCTGCGCGCCGGTGGTGGAGACGCCTGCGGTGGCGATCGTCGCGCCGGTGGCGGTCAGCGAGGAGAGGCCCGAGGCTGCGCCGAGCGCGACACCCCCCGCCGTGACGGTCAGCGCGTTGCCGCCGCCCGTCACCGTGCCGAAGCTGGCGTTGCCGGCGGCGGTTACGGTGGTGGCGCTGCCCAGCACGGTCGCGCCGGCGCTGAAGCTGGCGGCGTCATAGCTGCCGTTCAGCACCGTCGCGCCGGTGTAGCTCTGCGCGCCGGTGGTCGAGGCGCCGGCGGTGGTGATCGACGCGCCCGTGGCGGAGAGCGCGGCGAGGCCGGTCACCGCGCCGAGCGTGACGTTGCCGCCCGCCTCGATCGCCAGCGCCTGGGCGCCGGTGACCGTGCCGAAGCCGACATTGCCGCCGGCGATGACATGGGTGTCCTCGGCCAGGTCGGTCGCGCCGTTGACGGTGATGTCGCCGCCTGCGCTGTGCAGCCCGGCCAGGCTGGTCGCGCCGGTATAGGTCTGCGAGCCGCTGGTCACCGCGCCGTAGTTGTTCACGGCCCGGCCGGTCAGCGAGAGATCGGTCACGCCGGTCACCGAGCGGACCAGGACGGTGCCGTCGCTGCCCGCGTTGACGGTGAAGCTGCTGTTGCCGTCGCCGATGACCGAGCCCAGCCCGACGGCGAGGGTGCTGGCGGTGGTCAGGGTCGTCGATCCGGTGAGGATCGTGTCGCCGAACACGCTGAAGCCGGTGGCGCTGTAGGTGCCGCGCAGCAGCGTGCGGCCGAAATAATATTGGACGCCGGCCGTGGTGGCGCCGGCGGTGGTGATCGTCGTGCCGGTGACGGTGAGGCCGGCGATCCCGTTGACGAAGCCCAGCGTCACATCGCCGCTGCCGGCATCCAGGCTCAGCCCGGCATTCGGGCCGTTGATGCTGCGGAAGCTCGCGTCGCCGCCTTGCGTCGCCACGTTGACCACGCCGCCGGCGCCGAGGGTGGTGGCGCCGGTGACGGTGAAGGCGCCGCCATTGGTGTTGTAACTGCCGCGCAGCAGCGTCGCGCCGGTATAGCTCTGCGCGCCCGCGGTGGTGGCGCCGTTGGTGAGGATGCCGCGGCCGGTCACGGAGAGCGCGGCGAGGCCGTTGACCGCGCCCAGCGTCACGGTGCCGGTGCCGGCATCGACGGTGAGCGCCCGGGTGCCGCCGACCACGCCGAAGGTGGCATTGGCGTTCGCGGTGGTGACGCTGCTGTCGCCGGCCAGTGTCGTCGTGCCGTTGACGCTGAAGGTCCCGCCGGCGGCATAGGCGCCGTTGAGCCGCAGCGTGCCGCTATAGGTCTGCGCGCCGCTGGTGGTGACGCTCGTAGTGGTGAGGAGGGCGCCGCTGGCGGTCAGCGAACCGAGGTTCGTCGCGGCACCCAGCGTCACGCTGCCCGCGCCGGCGGCGATCGCCAGCGTGTTGCCTGCGCCGGCGATCGTGCCGAGGCCGATAGTGCCGCCGGTGGTGGCGACCGAGGTCGCGCCGGCCAGCGTCGCCGCGCCGTTGACGGTGAAGCCCGCGCCACTGGTCGCATAGCCGCCCGCGAGCGTCGTCGCGCCGGTGTAGCTCTGGGCGCCACTGGTCGAGGCACCCGAAGTGGCGATCACCGCGCCGCTTGCGGAGAGCGAGGCGATGCCGCTGACGGCGCCGAGGGTGACGTTGCCGGTACCGGCATTGACCGTGAGGCCGCCCGCACCGCCGACGGTGCCGAGGCTCGCATTGCCGCCCGTGGTGGCGATGCTGACTGCGTTGACCGTGGTCGATGCCCCGTTGACGGTGAAGGCACCGCCATTGGTGCTGTACGCGCCATCGAGGCTGGTCGCGCCGGTGTAGCTCTGCGCGCCATTGGTCGCGGCGCCGCCCGTCGCGATCGTTCCGCCGGTGACCGCAAGCGCGGCGAGGCCGTTGACCCTGCCCAGCGTGACGGCGTTCGCGCCTGCGTCGATCGCCAGCGCGCCGGAGCCGCCGATCGTGCCGAAGCTCGCATTGCCGCCCGTGGTCACGCCGGTATTGCCGGCGATGATCGTGCCGTCGGCCACGGCGAAGCTGCCGCCCGCTAGGTAGAGGCCGTCCAGCGTCGTCGCGCCGGTGTAGCTCTGGCTGCCCGTGCTGGTGACGCCGTGGGTGCGGATCGTGTCGCCGACGATGGCGAGCGAACCGAGGTCCGACGTGCCGAGCGTCACATTGCCGGTGCCGGCATCGATGCCGAGATCGCTGGCGCCCGAGGCGCCGCCAAACAGGCTGACCGCGCCGCCCGCCGTGGCGATGTCGGTGAGGGCGGCCAGCTGGGCCGCGCCGTTGACCGTGAAGGCCGCGCCGCCCGTGCTGTAGCTGCCGGCCAGCAGGGTCGTGCCGGTGTAGGTCTGCGCGCCGTCGGTGGAAACGCCCGCGGTGGCGATGGTCGCGCCGGTCGCGTCGAGCGAGGCCAGGCCCGAGGCCGCGCCCAGCGTCACCGCGCCGCTGCCCGCATCGAGGCTCAGACCATTGCCGCCGCCGGCGACGATGCCCAGCGTCGCGCTGCCGCCGTCGGTGGCGATGCCGGTCGTGCCGGTCAGGGTCGAGACACCCTGGACGGTGAAGCTGCCGCCGTCCGTGGCGTAGCTGCCGCCGAGCGAGACCGCGCCGACATAGTTCTGGTTGCCGCTGGTCGAGACGCCCGCGGTCGAGATGGTCGCGCCGGTCGCCGAGAGGCTGGCGAGCCCGTTGACTGCGCCGAACGCGATCGCGCCGGCGCCAGCATCCGCCGCCAGACCATAGGCGCCGCCCAGCGTGCCGAAGCTGGCATTGCCGCCGGCCGTGGTGACGCTGGTGTCGCCGGCGAGCGTGGTCGCGCCGCTGACGCCGAACGCCGCGCCATTGGTGCTGTAGGCGCCGTTCAGCACGGTGTTGCCCGTGTAGCTCTGCGCGCCGCTGGTCGAGGCGCCCGCCGTGACGATCTCGTCCGCGCTGATCGTGATCGAGGCAAGGCCCGTTGCCTGGCCGATGCTGACGTCGCGCGTGCCGGCGGAGGCGCTGAACGCATGGGCGCCGGTGAGGCTCGCGATGCCGATATCGCCGTCGGTCATGGTGATCGAGGTGTCGCCGGCCAGCGTCGCCAGGCCCGAGACGGTGAACCAGTCGCCGGCATAATAGGCGCCGTTCAGCGTCGTCGCGCCGTCATATTGCTGCGACCCGACCGTGTAGACCTGTGCGGCGACGATGCTCGTCCCGGTCACGGACAGGCTGTTCAGCACCGACTGGCCGAGCGAGACGGTGTTGCCGGTCAGCGTCAGATTATAGGGAGAGAGGACCGAGCCGAGGTTCAGCGCGCCGCCGGCGAGGAGCGTCGTGTCGCCGGTCAGCACCATGCCGCTGGCGATGTTCATGTCGCCGCTGGCGATGATGCTGGTGCCGAGGTTGGTGCCCGCCGCGCCTGCGCCGAAGGTGAGGTCGTTCAGCCGCAGCGTGCCGGAGATGTCGAGGATGCGCAGCGCGTCGAGCGTGACGCTCTCGTCATAGGTGCCGCCGGCGATATGGACGGTGCCGCCCGAGACGACCGCGTCGAGGCCGCCCTGCAGATTGAGCAGGGTGCGCTGGCTGCCCTGCGCGCCCGCCACGCCGCTGGTGGCGACATAGGCGCGGGTGCGGTTCGCGGCGCTATAGCCCTGGTTGTAGACGGCCATGCCGCCATTCGCCGCCGATAGCGCCAGCAGGCGGGCCTGCTCGCTGAGCGGCGTGTTCGCGCCGAGCGAGCCCGCCGAGGCGGTGATCGTCGTGCCGTTCCAGATGCCGTTCAGCCAGGTGATGATGCCCCATTCATTGCCGAAGCTGCCTTCGCTGTTGCCGGCGATGGTGAGGTTCGAGCCGTCGGTATACTGGACCGAGATCGCGCTCTTGGTGTTGTCGATCAGGTTGCCCGTCAGGGACGCATTGAGGTTGCGGCCGTCGATCAGGATGCCGTTGCGCACGCCGGTGATGGTGTTGCTGGTGACGGTGACATTGTCGGCGCCGTTGGCGACGACCACGCCGCGGGTGATCGTCGGCCAGGCATAGCTGACATAGCTCTGGTCGGCCGGGCCGAAGATCTCGAAGCCCGAGACGGTGACGCCGTCGCCGGTGATCGTGATGCCGTTGTCGCCGTCATGGCTGGCGTCGATCTTCGCGCCGGAGCTGCCGAGCAGCGAGACGCCGTTGGTGCCGATCACCGTGCCCGAGGCATAGGTGCCGGCGGCGACGTTGATCGTGCCGTTCGCCCGCACGTCGCGCGCCGCGGCGGCGATGCTCAGGCCGTCGACCACGGTGAACTGGTTGGTCCCGGCGCTGACCGCCCAGCCTTCGATCGAGCTGCTCGAAGGCGTAGCGAGCGACAGCGCATAGCCGGTCGCGTCGCTCAGGCTGGTGCGGAAGAAGGTGAACTGGCTGCCGTCCGGGCGGAAGGCGGTGTTGCGGACGATATGGTCGAAGCCCGTGATGCTCAGCGTGCCGACATCGTTGATCGCCGAGCTGTCCTGCAGATACAGGCCGTTTGCCTCGCCGAAGAGGTTGTTGCCCTCGATCGTGATGCCGGTGAGCTGCTGGTTGCTGCCGGTCGGGCCATTCGCCTGATAGAGCGCCAGGCCCCCCCAGGCATTGCCCGAGGTAGTGGTGTTGCGGACCAGCACATTGGCGCTGTCGGTGATCGAGATGCCGTTGCCGGCGAGCGCGCCGGTGACGTTCACATTGTCGATCGTCGCGCCGATCACCGAGTTCAGGTCGAGCCCGGTCTTGCGCGAGCCGCTGATCGAGACGTCGCGGATCGCGAAATCGTCGATCCGGGCGTTGCCATTGGTATCGCCGGCGCCGACCTCGACCTTGATGCCATAGGTCGAGCTGCTGACTGCGCTGGGGGCGAGCAGCGAGAAGCCGCTCAGCGAGACATTGTCGGCATGGACGCGCATGCCATAGACGCTCAAGCCCGAGGCATCGAGGATGGTGCCGCTCTCGCTGGCGCCGACCAGCGACAGGCTCTTGTCGATCATCAGCGTGCCAGCGAGCGTGTAGGTGCCGTTTGCGATGTTGATCGTGCCGCCGCTGCGTGCGTCGCGCACCGCGGAATCGATGCCCAGGCCCTGGACCACGGTGAAGACGTTGCTGTAGCCGGTGCCGGTATAGCCCTCGATCGAGCCGGTGCTCGCCGCGCCGAGGCTCAGCGCCCAGCCGGTGGCGTCGGCCAGGTCGGTACGGAAATAGGTGAACTGGCCGCCATTGCTGCGATGGCCGGTGTTGCGGACGGCGTAGTTGTAGCCGGTCAGGTTGAGCTGGCCGAAGCCCTGCGTCGTCGATTCCAGCTGGGCGAACAGGCCGTTCGCTTCCTCGAAATCATTCTGTGCGGCATCGATGTTGATGTTCGTCGTCTGGCCGTCATAGCCGCCGGCGCGGTTGGTCTGGTAGAGCGCGACGCCGCCCCAGTTGTTGTTCAGCGTATGCACGCCGTTCAGCGTCACATTGGCGCTGTCGGTGATCTGGACGCCGGCGCCCTCGGTGCCCTGGCCGTCGGCGGTGAAGTTGGTGAGGGTGACGCCGACGGCGCCGTTGATGTCCAGCTCGGCGCGGCGCGAGCCCTTCACCGTCACGTCGCTGATCGTGACGTTGCTGATCCGCTGCGAGGGCGCATAGGTGAGCGGATCCGGCTGCACCTTGATGCCGTAATTGCCGCCCGAGAGCTGGCTGCCGAGCAGGGTGAAGTTGGCGAGCGTGGTGTTGTCGGCCGCGACGAGGATCGTGCCGAGCCCGCCGCCATTGTTGACCGTGCGGCCATCGAGGATCGTGCCGGCCTGCGACTGGCCGACCAGCGCGATGCCGCGGTCGATCTTGAGCTGCGAGCCGAGCACATAGGTGCCGTCGAGGATGCGCACCGTGTCGCCATTCTGGGCGCGGGCGACCGAGGCGTCGATCGTGCTGGTGATGCGGATGTCGGGATCGCCGCCCGCCGTGATGGTGGCGCGGGCATTGGTCGAGCCGCCCTCATAGGCGAGCACGCCGCCGCGCAGGAAGCTGTTGCCGTTGTTGCGGAACACATCGTCCCAGGCGAAGACGCTGCGGAGCAGGCCGACGGTGCGCACGGGGATGTCGACGTCGAAGCTGTTGCCGGTCACCGTCACCGCGCCGGCATAGAGCTGCTGCCACGGCGTGTTGGGCATATAGCCCTGGATCTGGAAGCCGCGCATGCCGGTGAGGCTGCTGCTCAGATAGTTGTTCGCGAAGATCCGGTTCGAGGCATCGGTGGTGCGGCCGGCGCCGCCCGCGACGACGACCATCGCGCTGGCATAGGTGCCGCCCAGGAACTTGTTGCCGGTGATCGTGAAACTCTCGAGCCGGGTGCGGGCCGGATCGTTGAAGTCGTCGATATAGAGGTTGGCGGCGGTCTGGTTGCCGCTGTTGTCGATCACCGAGTTGCGCAGGGTGAAGGCGTTGCCGATCACCTCGACGGTCTTGTTGTCGCCGACGGCGGCGGGCTTGAAGCCCAGGCCCTCGATGGTGACGCCGTTGCCCGAGATGAAGTGCTGCGCGCCGAAGCCGGCCTGGTAGCGCGACGTGATGAAGGCGGCGACGTCGTCGGCATCGGTGATCGCGTTGCCGGCGGCGTCGACGCCGCGCAGGGTGATGTTGTCCTTGTAGAGGTACAGGCCGAAGCTCTGCGCGCCGGCATCGCCATAATAGCCGACGCCGGTGACGCCCTCGAGATAGTCGCCCGGGCGGACGGTGACGACTGCGCCCGACGCGGCCTCGTTGACCGCGCCCTGGATGTTGCGGCTGAGGCTGTGATAGCCGGTCGCCGAGGCGTCGGCCCAGGCGCCGGCGCCGGCCAGGGTGTTGGCGGCGAGCAGGTCGGCGAAGCTGGCGGCGGTCATCGCCGCGTCGCGGATGTAGAGGCCGCCGGCGGTATAGTCGACGCCGGCCATGTCGATCACGTTGCCGGTGACGCTGGTGTTGGTGCCGCGGGCGCGCAGCATGTTGCCGAAGCCGCCGGTGGTGCTGGCGAAGCGGTTGCCGGTGATCGTCGCGCCGACCGCGTCGATCGTCACGCCGCTGTTCAGGCCGCTATTGCCGGTCACCTGGTTGTTGGTGAACACCACGTTCGAGGTGTTGCCGCCGCCCGCGCCGCCGCCGATCGCGACCAGCTGGCGCGAGACGTTGGGGGTGGTGAACTGCTGGCTCGACGGAGCCGAGGAGGGCGCCGCGCCGACAAAGGTCTGGCCGTTGAAGATGTTGCCGTCGATCGTCAGGTTGCTGACGGTCGCGCTGTACTCGGAGACAAGGCCGAGATCGCCGTTGGCGGTGATCGTGTTGCCGCGGATCGTGGTGCCGCTGTTGTTGCCCTGCAGGTAGAGCGCGGCGTTCTCGATGCCCGGATTGCCATTGTCGATGCCGAGGATGGTGAAGCCGTCGATCGTGACATTGTTGGCGTTCGAGACGGTCACCGTGCCGAGCGCGCCGAGGCCAGCGATGCCCTGGATCGTGGTCAGGTCGCGGCCATTGGTCCCGGTGAGGGTGATGCCCGACTTGTTGATCAGGACATTCTCGACATAGGTGCCGGCGCCGACATTGATGCTCGCGCCCGTCCGGGCATCGCGCAGCGCCGCGCCGATGGTGAGGCCGGCGACCACGGTGAAGTCGTTGCTGAAGGCGGTGCCGGTATAGCCCTCGATCGAGCTGGTCGTCGGTGCGCCCAGCGCCAGCGCGAAGCCGGTCGCCTTGGCCAGGTCGGTCTGGAACCAGGTGAACTGGCCGGCATCGGGGCGCGAGCCGGTGTTGCGGATCGCATAGTCGAAGCCGGCGAGGTTCAGCTGGCCGAAGCCCTGGGTGGTCGAGGTGAGCTGGGTGAACAGCCCGTTCGCTTCGTCGAACTGGTTCTGGCCCGCGTCGATGTTGATGTTGGTAGTCTGGGCGTTGTAGCCGCTCGCGCTGTTGCTCTGATAGAGCGCGACGCCTCCCCAATTGTTGTTCAGCGTGTGGACGCCGCTGAGCGTCACGTTCGCGCTGTCGGTGATCTGGATGCCGGCACCGTCGGTGCCCTGGCCATCGGCGGTGAAGTTGGTGATGGTCGCGCCCACCACGCCGTTCAGGTCGAGTTCGGCGCGGCGCGAGCCGCTGACCGTCACGTTGCTCACCGCGAAGTTGCTGACCCGCTCGCCGGTGCCGCCCGCGGTGCTGACATGGCCGGCCGGGTTCGGCGCGACCTTGATGCCGTAATTGCCGCCGGCGAGCTGGCTGCCGAGCAGGGTGAAGTTGCTGAGCGAGACATTGTCGGCGATCACCGAGATGGTGCCGAGGCCGTTGGCCGAGACCGCGCGGCCATCGATCACCACGCCCGCCTGCGACTGGCCGATGATGCTCAGGCCATGGTTGATGACGAGCTGGGCCGAGCCGAGGCTGTAGTTGCCGTCGGCGACATGGACGGTGCCGCCGGTGACGACGGCGTTGACGCCGGCCTGGAGCGTGGCGAGCTTGCCGAGCGGGCTGCCCTGGTTGGAATTGCTGCCGGCGGGACCGACGTAAACGGCGGTGCGGTTGAGCGCCGACCAGCCCTGGTTCTGCACTTCCATCCCGCCATTGGCGGCACGCAGCGCGAGCAGGCGCTGCTGCTCGGCGAGCGGGGTGTTGGCGCCCAGCGATCCGGCCGCGGGCAGGATGGTGGTGCCGTCCGCCTGCAGGATGCCGTTCAGGTAGAGGTTGATCCCCCATTCATTGCCATAGGTGCCGCCGTGATTGCCCGTCATCACGACATTCGATCCGTCGGTATACTGGACCGAGATCGCCGACTTGGTGTTGTCGATCCTGTTGTTCAGCAGATAGGTGTTCGCGTTCCGTCCATCGACGATGATGCCGGTGCGGATGTCGTGGATGTTGTTGTTCAGCAGCTGGACGGTGTCGGCATAGCGATTGACGAAGATGCCGCGCGAGTTGGTGCTGCCCCAGGCGAAGCTGGTATAGCCGCTGGTCGCGGGGCCCGCGATCTCGAGGTTCTGGACGGTGACATAGTCGCCCCAGATGTCGATCGCGTTCTCGATGCCCGGGGTCCAGCCGATCTTGGCGACGCCCTGGCCGTCGATCCGCACGTCGCTCGCATCGACGCGCACGCCCGACCGGTAGGTGCCGGCGCCGAGCCGCAGCGTGGTGCCGAAGCCGGTGGTGCCGATCACGCCCAGCGCATCGTTGATGTAGTTGCCGAGGCCGCTGGTGTCGGTGCCGTTGTTGCTCAGGTTGAGGTTCAGCGCGGTGGCCGTGCTGATCTTGCCGGCGCCATAGATGTGCGGCGCGGTGATGTTCACCGTGCCCGAGGCGGCGCCAAGGTTGCCCGAGATGTTCACGCCCTGATCGGAACTGATCAGGATGTTACGGCTGATGCTGTTGCGGTCGTTCGCCGCGATCGTGCCGCGCAGATTGGCGCTGCCGCCCACCGCCTCGAGCACGATCACGCCATTGTCGAGCGTCGCGGAATCGACGCTGAGCGTGCCGGTGTTGACCAAATTGTCGATCAGCCCGCCCGCCGTCCTGGCCGACATCTGGATGCGGCCGCCCTCGGCGAAGACCTGGCCGTTGTTCTGGACGAGCGCGCTGCCGGCGGGCACGCCGATCTGGAGCAGGCCGTCGCCGGCGAGATCGAGCGTGAAGGCGTTGCCGGCGCCCAGCTGCACCCGGCCCGCGGTGGCGGTGATCACGCCGCTGTTGCGCACCGTCGGCGCGACGAAGGCGGCAAGGCCGAGATTGCCGGCCGAGATGTTGATGTTGCCGTTGACGACGATCTCGCCGCCGGTGTTCGCGCCGGTGATCTCCAGCGTGCCGGCGCTCGACATGAAGGCAGCCTGGTCGATGTCGCCGGTCGAGGCGATCAGCCCGCCCACATCGACATTGGCGGTGCCCGAGAACAGCACGCCGTTCGGATTGAGGATCGCGATCCGGCCATTGGCATTGAGCTGGCCGGCGATCTCCGACGGCGCGGCGCCGCTGATCACGCGGTTGACGGTGATCGACGTGACCGAAGGCTGGACGAAGGTGACGCTCGCGCCCGATCCGATGTCGAACGTGTTCCAGTTGATCACCGCGCGATCGGTGCTCTGGTTGACCGTCATGCTCGACGGGGTGGGGGTGCCGATCGTCGCCGAGCCGTGCACGACGTCGCCGCCGGTCGGCAGCGCATTCGGGGCGAGCTGGGCGCGGGCGGGATTGGCGAGCGTGATCGCGGCGAGGCCCGCCGACAGCAGCAGCGCCGAGCGTTTCAGACGGCGGCGGGCGCCCTCGCTCGAGACGATGGCGGCCTTGGCACTGTGCAGCTTGCTCATATCCCTGATCCCCATTTGGCCGTTCGGGGTGGCCAGCCCGCATTTCTCACGAACGAACGCGATCGACCGGATCGATCAGAACGACATGCCCACCGAGAAGAAGACCCGGCCGTCCTTGTCGCCGCGCGAGGCGACGGGCCGGTTGATCGGCTTGGCGAACTCCACCGAGCCATTGATGCCTGCGCGCAGCCCCAAGCGGAGGCCGAAGCCGGCGGATTCGAGCGTGCTGTGGAGCGGCTCGCCCGGCAGCGGATCGTTCTGGGCGACCCGGCCGGCTTCGTAGAAGCCATAGGGCTGGATCGAGCCACCCTTGAAGCGTCCCGCGTAGAAGAGCTCGACCCGGCCGGCGGCGCCCTTGTCGCCGGTGATCTCGGACGGGTCATAGGCATGGGCGAACTGCTCGCCGCCCAGCCCGAACTCCTCGCTCGCGAGCAGGCTCTGCCCGCTATACTGCATCGCGCCGCTGGCCTGGAAATAGAGGCCGCCGGCGATGCCATAGGCGAAGGAGACTTCGGCGTTCGCCCGGGTGAACACGCCCGAACCGGTGGCGCGCGACTTGTTGGCGTCGCCGCGCACCGTCGCGCCGAGAAAGTCGAGGCCCTGGGTGACCGAGGCGCGGACGTTCAGGATGCCGCCCCAGGGCGCGGCATAATTGCCGAAGATCTCGCCCTGCACGGTGCGAGTGGAATCGTCGAAGATCGGATCGATCACCACGTTGCGCGAGCTGCTGTCGCGGCCGATGAACACCAGCCGGCCGAAGATGTTGGCCTCGCGGCTGCGCACGAACGGATAGCGCGCGGCGAAGCCATAGGTGGCACTGCGGCCGCGCAGGTCGAGCAGGCGCAGCTCGTCGCCGGGATGCGTCGCGGCATAGCTGCCGAACGCGGTGAGGCGCAGGCCCGAATTGCCGACCGGCTGGTCCCAGGTCGCCGAGAGGAAGCCGAGTTCCCGGTGGACCGGCGCGCTGACCGCGGTGATCGAGATGCGCTCGCCGGCGCCGAGCATGTCGTTGAACGACAGCCCGCCATAGACCTGGACCGGGCCGAGCCAGCGCGAGCCGCGATTGTCGACCGCGACAAAGCCTTCGATACCCTTGCGCTCCACTGCCAGCGTCAGGTCGGCGGCGCCGACTTCGCTGGGGGAGGGGGTGAGCACCGCGCGCGCATCGACGCCTTGCAGGTCGCGGGCGAGCAGCAGCGCGCGGGTCAGCGCGGCGCCGGTGGTGGGCCGCTCGGCGGCGACGCCGGCCAGATAGCCGCGCAGATAGGGCGCATAGCCGCCGGCATCGCCCTCGATCTTGGTCGCGCCGATATGACCCTCGACCACCTGCAGCGTCAGTACGCCGCCCTCGATCCGCTGCGGTCCGACCACGGCGCGCGAAAGGACGAAACCGCGGCGGCGATATTCGGTGGTGACCGCCTCGGCGAGCTTGAACACCTCGGCGAGCGGCATGTCGCGGTTGAGATAGGGCGCGGCGATCGCATTGAGCGCCTCGACCGGCACCGCCGTCACGCCTTCGAAGCGGACCTCGCTCAGCCGGACCTGGATCGCGGAATCGGGCGTGCCCTGCTGGCGCGGCAGTTCGGGCACATCGACCGAGCGCGCGTCAGGCGTCTTGTCCGCCGGGCGAAGCCGCTCGTCGATCCGTCCCGGATTTACAGTCTGCTGGGCATGCGCCGCCTGCAACGGCACGATTGCCGCGGCGGCAAAAACAAATAGCCAGCAACGCTTGGATCCCATAGCCCCGGTTCCCCCTCCCAGAGACATGCAACCGAGCTGAGATGCGCCCGAATCGGTTGCAAGCGAGTCGGCTCTTACAATGGGCGGGGCGGACTCAGGAAGACGGACTCGGCGTTAACTATGTAATATTTGCAATAATAGGTTGATCCACAACGGGACTATTATATTATTTCCAGTTTGTTTCTAAAGCGACATGTTCTCGTCGATTTACCGCCCTGGCAGCTGCCGGGATAAACCCTTTGGTAACCATAAATACTAACCATATTCAGTGGCTTATACTTAGCTCCTTGTTAGCCTGGCCTTAGGGGGAGGCGGCGTATCCCGGTCCTCGGTTTCAACCGGGGGTTGGGGTTTTGCGTCGCGTATCTTCAACGCGGCTGGCGCTTGCCTGGGCGGCGCTGGCATCGGGGCAATCGCTGTCCGCCGCCGCGGCGGAGGCGCCCGAGTCGCGGGAGCGCGCGGACGTCGCGCTGCGCCTCGCCGATGCCCCGCGCTGGACCGACGTGCTTGCCCGTGAAGCCGGCGAGGCCGGCGGCCCCGCACCGCTTTCCCTTTATTGCAGGATGCCCGCCGACGAGTTGCCGGTGGAATGCGGCGTGCGGGGCTGGCGTGCTGCCTTTGCCGGGCTGCGCGGCCTGCCTGCGGCCGATCAGGTCTCCGGAGTCCAGGCGGTGGTCAACCGGCTACCCTATGTCTCCGATCTCGCAAACTGGGGCATGGCCGATCGCTGGGAGACGCCCGCCGAGATGTTCGCGCGCGGCGGCGATTGCGAGGACTTCGCGCTCACCAAATATTTCGCGCTGCGTGACCTCGGCTTGCCCGAGGCGGCGATGCGGATCGCGGTGGTGTGGGACAGTCAGGATGCCGAGCAGCATGCCGTGCTGTTCGTCGAGGCCGGCGGGCAGAACTGGGTGCTCGACAACAAGTTTGCCGCGCCCGTGCCTGCGGCTGATGTCGCCACCCGCTACCGGGTGATCTGGTCGGTCAACCGCGACGGCGCGCGGCTTGCCGCCCTGGACTCGGGGGAAGGGGAGGGGCCGCGCCTGCGCGTCGCGCGCGGGGGCAGGATGCTCGTGCTCCGTATCCGGCCGGTTCGCCGCGAGGCAGTCGCACCCGCGGGTGGTTTGCGTGTCGCGCGGGCTGTCGCGCCGGCAGGAATCGCGCGCCTCGGCGCCGCCCTGTCGCGCGCGGAGATCGCGGTTGCGCCGGTTGGGACCGCTTCCAAAAATCGCGAAAATTCCGTGCGAAATGCGCTGTCCCGGGCCGGCGAAATCGCGCTCGGCTACGCCGCAGACACATAATTTATCTCGGTATAGCAGATAGATAATCACTAGCCCCATTCCGAATGTAACAAAATTGAGAACGTTCTTGAGAACGCTCTCAATTTATGCTCTAAGGCTAGCATCGGAGCGTAAGACTCCACGGACATGAGGGGTGTTGGAACAGGCTGCCGCGCGCGCCACGAGGCGTCGTCGGCTTGATCTGTCGCCGAATCCGACAGCGTTGTCGGAAAAAGCTCCCCCTGGTTGGATCGGATAAACAGGCACGCCCCCAGGCGTGTACGGCGCCGTCCTGCGCGCCGAAGGGGAGAAGTGAATGCTGGTCAGCCTGCGGCACGTGGCGCGCTCGATGGCGCTACTCGCCACTACCGCGCTTGCCGGGACGATGGGTGCGCATGCGCAGGACCCCGTCGCGCCCGCCGCGTCTTCCAACGAATCCAGCAAGCCCGCAGACCCCGCCGCGCGCCCCTGGGTCGACGCGAAGCTGCCCGCCGCTGCCCGTGCGGAGATGCTGCTCGCGGCGATGACGCTCGAAGAGAAGCTGGCGCTCGTCTACACGTGGTTCCCGCCGCTGGCGAAGGACCCGGCGGCGCCCACCGACATGATCTCGTCGGCCGGCCAGCAGCCGGCGATCCCGCGCCTGGGCATCCCGGCGCTGCGCGAGACCGATGCCAGCCTCGGCGTCGCCAACCAGGTCGAGCAGCGCAAGGGCGACACCGCCACGGCGCTTCCCTCGGGCCTGGCGCTCGCCGCCAGCTTCGATCCCAAACTTGCCTATGAAAGCGGCGCGATGATCGGCAGCGAGGCGCGCGCCAAGCGCTTCAACGTGATGCTCGCCGGCGGCATCAACCTGACCCGCGATCCCTGGGGTGGCCGCAACTTCGAATATCTGGGCGAGGACCCGCTGCTCGCCGGCACGATGGCCGGGGAGTCGATCAAGGGCATCCAGTCGAACCGCATCATCTCGACGATCAAGCATTTCGCGCTGAATGCGCAGGAAACCGGCCGCTTCGTCAGCGATGCGAAGATCGGCGAGGCGGCGTTCCGCGAGAGCGACCTGCTCGCCTTCGAGCTGGCGATCGAGCGCGGCAAGCCGGGCTCGGTGATGTGCGCGTACATGTCCGTGAACGGCGACTTCGCCTGCGAGAACGCGTTCCTGCTCAACACCGTGCTCAAGCAGGACTGGGCCTATCCGGGCTATGTCATGTCCGACTGGGGTGCGGTGCATTCGACCGTGAAGGCGGCGCGCAACGGGCTCGACCAGCAGTCGGGCGGCGAGCTCGACACGCACATGTTCTTTCGCGGCGACCTGAAAAAGGCGGTGGAGAGCGGCGAGCTGCCGCTGGCCCGGCTCGACGACATGGCGCGCCGCATCCTCAACGCGATGTTCTCGACCGGCGTGATGGATGCGCCCGTGGTCGATGCGCCGCAGCCGATCGACACCGCGAAGAATGCCGAAGTCGCGCAGCGTGCCGCCGAGGCCGGGATCGTGCTGCTCAAGAACGAGAAGAATATCCTGCCGCTCGCCAAGTCGGCGAAGCGCATCGTGCTGATCGGCGGCCATGCCGATATCGGCGTGCTGTCCGGCGGCGGCTCGTCGCAGGTCCGCTCGACCGGCGGCATTCCGCTGGAGATCCCTCTCAAGAACGGCCCGGCCGCGTCCTTCGTGCGCGTGACCTGGCACGCGTCCTCGCCGCTCGCGGCGATCCGTGCGCTGGCCCCCAAGGCGCGCGTCGATTTCGTGGATGGCAGCGACCCCGACGCTGCCGCCGCGGCGGCGAGGAACGCGGACCTCGCGATCGTCTGGGCCACCCAGTGGACCACCGAGGCCGAGGATCCCGAGACGATCGATCTCGACGGCAACCAGAATGCGGTGATCGCCGCGGTCGCTGCCGCCAATCCCAGGACCGCCGTGGTGCTCAACACCGGCGGGCCGGTGCTGATGCCCTGGCTCAAGCAGGTGCCGGCGGTGCTCGCCGCCTGGTACCCGGGCCAGCGCGGCGGCGAGGCGGTGGCACGCGTGTTGTTCGGGGACGTGAATCCCTCGGGCCGGCTGCCGATCACCTTCCCGGCGTCGATCGACCAGGCACCGCGGCCCAGCGTGCCCGGCTTCGAGCAGGTCAAGGCCTCGCCCGACCGTGGGACGGACGCGCGGGCGATCAAGCCGTTCGTGATCGACTACAAGGAAGGCTCGGACGTCGGCTATCGCTGGTATGCCCGTCAGGGCGCGCGGCCGGCTTTCCCGTTCGGATACGGCCTCAGTTACACGCGCTTCGCCTATGCCAACCTCAAGGTCGAGGGCGGGGCTGCGCTTACGGTGAGCTTCGACGTCACCAATCGCGGCAAGCGCGAAGGCGCCGACGTACCCCAGCTCTATGTGACTCCGGCCACGGGCGCGCGCCCGCTGCGCCTGGCGGGCTTCGAGCGGGTGACGCTCAAGCCCGGCGAGACCCGCCGGATCACCCTCACTGCCGAGCCGCGCGTCGTCGCGGACTACGACACCGCCCGGCCGGGCTGGCACGTCGCGGCGGGAACCTATCGTGTCGCGATCGCGCGGGACGCCGGCCAGCCGGTGCTCACGGGTGCGGCGGAGTTGCAGGAGCGCCGGCTGGCGCCCTGACAGAACAGCACCGGGTGAGGCGCGCGTAGATGCGCCGGGGTGCAGAACAGAGTGGGAGGACGAAGGGAATGAAGGGAATATCCAGTGTGATGGCCGGCCTGCTGGCGTCGACCGCGTTGGTCGCGCCGGCATGGGCCCAGGACACGGCGACGGCCGTGCCGCAGGACGCCGGTGGCCAGGACGGCGAGATCGTCGTCACCGGCATCCGCGCCTCGCAGGCCAAGTCGGTCGACATCAAGCGCACCGAGACGGCGATCGTCGACGCGATCTCGTCGGAAGACATCGGCAAGCTGCCGGACGTGACGATCGTCGATGCGCTGCAGCGCATCTCGGGCGTCCAGATCCAGCGCAGCGCCGGTGAAGGTTCGACGGTCAACATCCGCGGCCTGCCGCAGGTGATCACGCTGCTCAACGGCGAGCAGTATCTGAGCCCGGGCAACCTCGGCACCGCACAGCCCAATCTCAACGACATCCCGGCGCAGCTGATGAACGCCGTGGTCGTCTACAAGTCGCAGGACACGCGCAACGCGTTGTCGGGCATCTCGGGCACGATCGACCTGCGCACCCGCCGTCCGTTCGACATGAAGGAAGGCTTCGTGTTCTCGGGGCAGGGCGAATATGCCCGGGGCTCGAACACCAAGCACAACGACTATCTGTTCAGCGGCCTGGCCAGCTGGCGCAGCGATCGCTTCGGCGCGATGGTCGGCGCGACCTATAGCCGCAACCGGCTGGGCAACAGCTATGCCGGCATCGGCGGCGGCGTGTTCGGCAACAACGACTGGGGCGGCTCCGGCGCGAACTGGATCTCGCCGCACGGCTATGAATTCTTCAACCGCGAAGTCGAGCGTACCCGCCTCGGCATCAACGGCGCGCTCCAGTTCAAGATCGACGAGGACTGGACCGTCACCGGCGAAGTCTTCCACACCGAGCTGACCGAGCACAACCGCGCCGCCGGCATCAACATCTCGAACCGCTGGAACGGGCTGGGCTGGACCACGCCGACCGACAGCACGCCTTCGGGCCAGACGGCCGGCAACGGCCAGCCCTGGCTGGACGTCAACCAGTATGATCTGAACGTGTGGTGGTTCAACTCCTTCTCGGTCAACCGCACCGCGAAGGAGCATTCGACCAACTACAATTTCCAGATCGACTACGACAAGGACAACTTCAAGTTCAGCGCCCGCGCGCTGAAGTCCAACGCCAACATGCGCAGCATGAACGGCCAGGTGCAGGGCGACCTGAGCAACTGGCAATATGGCGCCAACCGCGCTTTCGGCCTGTTCCGCAATCCGGCGGACCGCACCCGCGGCCCGTTCTATCCGTCGAGCATCGCGTCGCAGTACCCGGCTTCGCAATATTCGAACGGCGTGATCGGCTCGCGTGGCGGCCGCTACATCAACCCGAACCCGCTGGGCTATGGCCAGGACCCGCAGCTCCATCTCGACCTGCGCGGCTCGAACCCCGCGATCAGCGGCTTCGACACCGCCATCTCGGGCGGCCTGGGCGCCGGCAAGACGCTCAAGGACTATATGGCCAATCTCGACAGCTATGCTGTCGCGGCCTTCTCGTCCGAAGGCAACCAGGAGAACCATGCCAGCCTGGGCGTGTTCCGCGCCGATGCGAGCTATGACTTCGACGAGGGCGGCCTGTTCGGCCTGCTGAACCGCGTCGATGTCGGCGTGCGCCGGTCGGACCGCCAGACCCAGATCCGCAACTTCCACCTCTTCTCGAACTTCTATGGCGGCAACGGCGCCGCGGTTCCGGAAGGCTGCCTTGCGCAGTGGAAGGCGATCGACGTGGTGATGGACAATGCCCAGTGCTCGGCGGGCGAGTTCGTCTCCAACCCGCAGTATAATGCGGCGAACCCGATGGCGACGGCGCCGTCGAGCTGCGGCGCGGCGACGGTGGCCAATACGCCGACCTGCTTCCAGGGCTACACCGTCAACCGGCCGACCAAGCTCGATGCCTATACCCCGGTCTATTTCCAGACCAACTGGGGCGGGGTGGTCAACGGCATGCCCGGCCTGTGGGTGGTCGATCCCAAGGCGTTCGACGATGTGAAGGCGTTCCAGGACAAGGTGTTCGGTCCGTCGACCGAAGTGACCATCCCGGGCAACACCTATGACGTCGATCTGGTCGAGGAGAGCGCGTACCTGAACACCGCCTTCGGCACCGGCGGGTTCAAGGCCAATCTGGGCCTGCGCGTGGTCAACACCAAGCTGACCGTGAAGCAGAACCTCACCGGCGACACCCGCGCCTATGGCGACACCAACCTGGATGTGGGCGACGTGGTCTCGCGCCGTTCCTATCTCGACTGGCTGCCGACGGTGACGCTGTCGTACGACTTCACCCGACAGCTGCGCCTCCGCGCGGCCTTCGCCAAGACGATGATCCCGCTGGATCTCGGCAATTATGGCGGCGGCCTGACCATCTCGACGGCGGACTCGCAAGGGCCGACGCCGACGAACCCGGATGCCGCGCCCGTGGGCGTGCGCCAGGTGACCGGCGCCAGTTCGAGCGGCAACCCGAACCTCAACCCGTGGCGTTCGAACAACTACGACCTCAGCCTGGAATATTATCTGGGCCGGGCCTCGATGTTCAACATCGGTGCGTTCAAGCTGGACATCAACAGCTTCGTCCAGAGCCGCACCACGCCGGGTGCGGGCCGCTTTGCGGACGGCGACGGCGTGATCCGCCGCGCAGTGCCGGTGACGCAGCCGGAACAGGGTACGGGCGGTTCGCTGCAGGGATTCGAAGTGGGGGCCAAGCTTGCCTTCAGTGACCTGATCGGCAGCGGCTTCTTCCGCAACTTCGGTATCGACGCCAACTACACCTATTCGGACAGCAAGCAGAACGGCCGTGCATTGAACGGCGAGCGCTTCCCGTTCCCGGATAACTCGAAGAGCCAGGTCAACCTGGTCGGCTGGTACCAGGACGATCACCTGCAGCTGCGCGTGGCGTACAATTATCGCACGCCGCGCCTGGCTTCCACTTTCGGCGGCATCGGTATCTACCAGGATACCGCGCAATATGTGGACGCCAACGTGACCTACAACATCAACGACGCCTTCGCGGTGTACGTGAACGGCTCGAACATCTTCGGTGAGCGCGAGCGCTACTACTTCCAGTTCGACGACGACTCGAAGCAGTATCATTCGCAGAACCGGTTCGAGCCGCGCTTCTCGGGCGGCGTGCGCGTCCGCTTCTAAAGAGCCAACCCTCCTGGGCCGGCAGTCTCTCATGGGCTGCCGGCTCATTTTTCAGGGGCAGGCCGTATTTCGGAAGGCAGGGGGCGGTTTCGCTTGCGATACCGTTACCAAGACGATCAGATACCATCATGAAGGACGGGGGCATGGCCAGCGGCGCGATCGAGCGTGTCGTCATCGTCGGCGGGGGTACCGCCGGCTGGATGGCGGCGGCGGCGCTCGGTGCCTATCTTGCGGGGACAGGCACCCGCATCACCCTTATCGAAAGCTCGGAGATCGGGACGATCGGCGTCGGCGAGGCGACGATCCCCACCATCCGCCGCTTCTATGCGCAGCTCGGCATGGGCGATGCCGAAGTGATGCGCGCCTGCGAGGCGACCGCCAAGCTCGGCATCCGCTTCGTCGACTGGAAGCTCGGCACCAGCTTCGTCCATCCCTTCGGCCGCTTCGGGCAGGACCTGCGCGGCATCGATTTCCACCATTTCTGGCTGAAGGCCCGCGCGGCAGGCCAGGCCGCGCCGCTCGAGGAATATTCGCTGGGCGCGATGCTCGCGCGCGAGGGCCATGCCAGCGTGCCGCTGCCCAATCCGCCGAGCCAGCTCTCGGTGTTCGACTGGGCGCTGCATTTCGACGCCGCGCTGTTCGCCGCGCACATGCGGGCCTATGCCGAGCGCAGCGGCGTCACGCGGATCGACGCGAAGATCACCGACGTGTCGCTGCATGGCGAGACCGGCTTCATCGAGAGCGTGACGCTGGACAGCGGCGAGCAGGTCGCCGGCGACCTGTTCATCGACTGCTCGGGCTTTCGCGGCCTGCTGATCGGCGAGGCGCTGGGCATCGGCTACCAGGACTGGTCGCACTGGCTGCTCTGCGACGGCGCGTTCGCGGTGCAGAGCGAGCGGGTGGGGCCGCCGCCGAGCTGTACTACCGTCACAGCGCGCAGTTCGGGCTGGCAATGGCGCATTCCGCTGCGAACCCGCGAGGGAAATGGTATCGTGTTCGCGAGCCATTTCCAGAATGACGACGATGCGCGCGCCGAATTGCTCGCCAATGTGCTGGGCAAGCCGACGATGGAACCGCGCCGCCTGCGCTTCACGCCGGGCCGCCGCGAAGTCGCATGGGCGAAGAACTGCGTGTCGCTTGGCCTCGCCTCGGGCTTTCTCGAGCCGCTGGAATCGACCAGCATCGCGCTGATCGAGACGGGCATCGAGCGGTTGAAGAATCTCTTTCCCGACAAGGGCTTCGATCCCGCCGTTATTGCTGAATACAATATCCAGAGCGCCGAGGAGATGGAGCGCGTCCGCGACTTCATCATCCTCCACTACCATCTCAGCACCCGCGAAGGCCCGTTCTGGCAGGCCTGCCGCGAAATGACGCTGCCGGACACGCTCAACGCCAAGCTCGACCTGTGGCGCGCGCGCGGTGCCTTCATTCGCTATCGCTGGGAGATGTTCCACCCGGCATCCTGGCTCGCCATCTATGGCGGATATGAGCATCTGCCCGAGCGGATCGATCCCGGCGTCGCCGCGGTCGATGTGCCTGAGCTTGCCCGCGCGCTGGAGCAGATGCGGGCAGCGGTGGCGCGCACCGTCTCGGACACGCCGACCCATGACGAATTCCTCGCGACGGTGGATGGCGCCGCTGCCGAGCCGATAAGGACCAGTGCATGAACAACCCCGACGCGCTGCGTAAGGTCTGCATCGTCGGCGGCGGCACCGCCGGCTGGATCGCCGCCGCGGTGATGGCGCATCACATGAAGGGCAGGCTCTTCGAGATCGAGCTGGTCGAGAGCGACGATATCGGCACGATCGGGGTGGGGGAGAGCACGATCCCGCCCTTCATGGAGCTGATCGCCAAGCTCGACATCAACGAGCAGGATTTCGTCCGCCAGGTCCAGGCCAGCTTCAAGCTCGGCATCGAGTTCAAGGACTGGTACAAGAAGGGCGAGCGCTATTTCCATCCGTTCGGCGATGTCGGCCAGCGGATCGAGCTCAGCGACTTCTACCAGTGCTGGCGCAAGGCGACGCTTGCCGGGCACGACTTCCCGCTCCAGGACTTCGCGCCCGCCAGCGTGATGGCGCGGGAAGGGCGGTTCATGCTGCCGTTCAAGGCGCAGCGCACCCCGATCGCCGGCGCTTCCTATGCGCTGCATGTCGATGCCAAGCGCGTTGCCCAGTATCTGCGCGGCCATGCCGAGGCGCGGGGCGTGAAGCGCACCGAGGGGATCGTCACCGACGTCGCGCTCGACGATCGCGGCTTCGTCTCGACGCTGACGCTCAAGGACGGGCGCACGGTCGATGCCGACTTCTTCATCGATTGCTCGGGTTTCCGCGCGCTGCTGATCGAGAAGACGCTGGGTACCAGGTTCACCGACTGGTCCAACTATCTGTTCTGCGACCGTGCCATCGCCGCGCAGACCGAGAATGTCGGCCCGCCGCGCCCCTATACGCTAGCGGAGGCGCAGGATGCCGGCTGGCGCTGGCGCATCCCGCTCCAGCACCGCACCGGCAACGGCCATGTCTATTCCTCCGAGTTCATGAGCGACGAGGAAGCGACGCGCATCCTGCTCGACAAGGTGGAGGGCGAGGTGGTCGCCGGGCCGATGGTGGTGCCGTTCCGGACCGGGGTGCGCGAGCAGATCTGGCACCGGAACGTGCTCTCGCTCGGGCTCGCCTCGGGCTTCATCGAGCCGCTGGAGAGCACTGCGATCCACCTGATCTATCGCGGCATGGACTTCTTCTTCCGCTTCCTGCCCGATCGCCACTGCGATCCGGCGTTGGCGGACGAATATAACCGCCGGATGGTGGCGGACTATGTCGAGATCCGCGACTTCATCGTGCTGCACTATTGCACCAGCGCGCGCGACGACACGCCGTTCTGGCGCAAGGTGCGCGACATGGAATGGCCGGACAGCCTGCGCGAGCGCGTCGAGCTGTTCCGCTCGAACGGATCGCTGCGCGAAGGGCTGGACGAGCTGTTCCGTTCGGTCAGCTGGTTCTCGGTGCTCGACGGTATGGGCGTGCGCCCGCGCACCTATCACCCGCTGGTCGATCGGATCGACGAGGCCGGGCTCTATGCCGGGCTGAATACGGCGCGTGACCAGCTCGCGGGATTCGTCCAGCAGCTGCCGACCCAGCAGCAGTTCATCGATGCGCATTGCCGCGCCGAGAAGGTCGACCTCATGCGCCCGGCGACTGCCGCCTGATGCAGAAGAAGCGCGCGATCACGATCAAGGACGTGGCGGCAGAGGCGGGGGTCTCGCTGCAGACGGTGAGCCGCGTCATCAACAAGGGGCCGAACGTCACCGCGGGGGTGCAGGCGCGCGTCCGGCTGGCGATCGACAAGCTCGGCTACGTGCCGAGCCTAGCCGCGCGACGGCTGGGCGGCTCGCGCTCCTACCTGATCCTCGCCTTCAACGACGAGCGGCCGACGCTCGAGGGCTGGCAGTCGCGGCGCGGCAATGACTGGGTCGACCAGATGCTCTATGGCGGCATGCTCAAATGCGCCGAGCATGGCTATCGCATGCTGTTCGAACTGGTGGATTCGCATTCGGACCAGCTGGAGGGGCAGGTCCAGGCGGCGCTCTCGGCGCTGCACCCGGACGGGGTGATCCTGACCCCGCCACATAGCGACGACACGCGGATCACCGACCTGCTCCACCGCAACGGACTGATCTTCGCGCGGCTGGGCTCGCACCGCGACGCGGAGGGCTTCGCCGTCTACATGGACGACGAGGCGGCGGCGCGGCGGGCGACCGAGCATCTGCTCGATCTCGGCCACACCCGCATCGCCTATGTCCAGGGGCATCCCGAATACGCGATGAGCCCGGACCGGCTGCACGGCTTTACCAGCGCGATCGAGGCGCGGGGGCTCAAGGTCGATCCCGCCTATCTCCAGCCCGGCGACTTCACCTATGAGGCGGGTGTCGATGCGCTCAATATGCTGGCGAAGCTCGAGGTGCCGCCCACCGCGGTGCTGGCGAGCAGCGACGAGATGGCGCTGGGCGTGCTCCATGCCGCCGGGCCGCTGGGGCTCTCGGTGCCGGGCGACCTCTCGGTGGTGAGCTTCGACGATACGCCGACGGTGCGGATGAGCGTGCCTGCGCTGACCGCGATCCGCCAGCCGATCGCGGCGATGACCGCGCGGGCGGCCGAGCTGCTGATCCAGGGCAAGGCACGCGGCGAGGTGGCGAACGACCATCATTTGCTGCCCTTCGATTTCGTCGTCCGCGAATCGACTGCGCCGCCGCGGCGTTGACTTGGTTCCCGCTGCGAACGATGGTCCGCCGCCCATGCATTTCACTTCGCCAGGCCGCGGCTTCATCCTCCTTTACGCGCTGGCCTATGCGGGCATGTTCGTCAGCTTCATGCCGTTCGTCATGGTGCTGCTGCCGTTGAAGGCGGCGCAGGCGGGGGGCGGGCATGCGGTGCAGCTGCTCAGCGCCGGCGCGCTTGGCGGGGCGGCCGTGGCCAGCGTCACCAACATCCTGTTCGGCGCGCTGAGCGACCGGACATTGCGCAGGCGAGGGACGCGGCGGCCGTGGATCGCCGCGGGGCTGGGGGCGCTCAGCCTGTCCTATGGCTTCCTGCTCGTCGCCGCGGACCCGGTGAGCCTGCTGCTTGCAGTGACCTGCATCCAGATCGGCATCAACATGATGTTCGCGCCGGTCGCCGCGGTGATGGCCGATGCGATACCCGACGCGCAGAAGGGCATGGTCGCCGGCCTGACCGGCGTCGCGCACCCGATCGGTGCGCTCGCCGCGGTGCTGATCACGCTGCCCGGGCTGGGTGGGGACGCGGTGCGCTATGCCCTGCTGTGCCTGTTGTTCACCGCGCTGATCGCGCCCTTCCTGTTGCTTGCGCGCGAGAGTGCGATGCCGATGCAGGCGTCTGAGGCGCCGCAGATCGAGCAACGCCGCTTCGACTTCATCCTCGCCTGGGCCTCGCGCATCCTGTTCCAGGTCGCGGGCAACGGCCTGGCTACCTATGGCTTCTTCTATTTCCTCGCGGTGCTCGACCGGGAGGACATCAGCAAGACCAGCGTCGAGGCCAATCCGATCGTCGCGACGATGACCGGATCGACGATCGTCGCGGTGCTGCTCACCCTGCTGGCGGGCCGGCTCTCGGACCGGATGATGCGCCGCAAGCCCTTCCTCGCCGCCGGGGCGGTGGCGATGACGGCGGGACTGACGGTGATGGCGTTCGCGAAGGCCTGGGGCGTGGCAGCGATCGGCCATGCACTGGCGCTGTCGGGGCTCAGCGTGTTCCTGGCGATCCACTCGGCGATCGCGATGCAGCTGCTGCCATCGCCCGAGCATCGCGGGCGCGATCTGGGCATCCTCAACCTCACCAATACGCTGCCGGCAATGGTCGCGCCGTTGCTCGCGCTGGCGCTCGCGCCGGAGAAGACCGGCTATATGCTGTGGCTGCTGATCCTCGCGCTCGGCACGCTCGCTGGCGGCGCGGTGTCGCTCTGCATCCGGACGCAGGATTGAAGCTGCGTGAAGGGGGATGCCTTTCCACCATTTCCATGTGCTCCTGCGAAAGCAGGAGCCCAGGATGACGAAGTACCTGATTACCCTGAGTTCCTGCTTTCGCAGGAACACTGAGTTCTCAACCAATCGGGCGGGCCTTTCGACCCGCCCGATCCGGAACTCAGTGAACCGGCTCGCCCGCGCTCGAATTGCGGTCGACCTTGGCGGTCATGCCGGTGGCGTCGGCATCGTCCTGGGTCTGCTCGTCCGGCGCCAGGTCGGGCGCTGTCGGCGCAGTGTCGGCGGTGGTGGCGTTGGTTGCCGCCGGCGTCTCGACCGGCTGGTCGATCGTGACGTTCGAGAAGCTCTCCGGCTCGCCGATGTTGGCGACGACGGTCTCGTTGGTCGTCTCCTCGGGCTTGTTGCCGCCGCAAGCGGCGAGCGACAGGCCGGCAACGGCGATCAGCAGGATAGTGCGGGTCTTCATTCCTATTTCCCCTTCTTTCAGCGTGCGGAGACCGCCGCCGCGGTGATCGCGGAGCGCTTCTCGATCTTGGCGGCGAGGTCCTTGTCCCAGCCATAGGGATCGCCGCGGAAGTTCATCGTGCCGTTCGCATTGGCGAAGGCGGTCCAGTAGAGCAGATAGACCGAGACCTGGTCCTGCGGCTGCAGGCTCACGCGCAGCGTGTCGCCCTTGGCGAGCGCGGCGTTGATCTGGTCGGGCTGCCAGTTGGGATCGTTGCGCAGCAGCAGTTGGGCTAGCGGGCCGGGCTTCTCCAGCCGGACGCAGCCATGGCTGGCCAGGCGGCTGAAGCTGGCGAAGGTCGATTGCGACGGCGTGTCGTGCAGGTACACGGCATAGTTGTTCGGGAAGTCGAACTTGTAGCGACCGAGCGCGCTGCGCGGGCCGGGCTGCTGCTGCAGGCGGCGGTTCGCGCCGGTGCCGATGATCTTGTAGCCCTGCGCCTTCAGCGCTGCCTCGCCCTTGGGCCACAGCTCCTTCTGGGCGATGCCGGTCGGCACGTTCCAGGGCGGATTGAGCACGATCGAATGGATCTTCGACTGGAGCATCGGCGTCTCGTTGCCGGGACGGCCGGTGACTGCCTTCATCGAGGCGATCGGAGCGTCGCCCTCGAACACGGTGAGCACCGCGGCGGCGATGTTGACCTGGATGCGCTTGGCCGGCAGCTCGCTCGGCAGCCAGCGCCAGCGCTCCATGTTCGCCATGATCTGGCCGACCCGGTCCTGCGCCGGCACGTTGAGCGCGCCGAGCGTGCCCGAGGAGACCACGCCGGTGGGATTGAGGCCGTAGCGGCGCTGGGCGCGGACCACGGCTTCCTTCAGATCGGCATCGAACTTGTCGCCGGTGGCGACGACCTGGGAGTCCTCGACCGCCAGCCGCTTGCGCAACGCCGCGACGCGCGCGCCGCTGGCGCCGACGGCGAGGTCCGCGCCCGCCGGCAGGGTCTGCCAGCCGCCCTTGGCGACGATCTGGCGATAGGTCGCCAGGCCCTTTTGCAGCGTGTCGTAGCCGGCCCAGGGGGGCGGCAGGTCGCGCAGCCAGGCGCCGACGCGGTTCTGCTTCACGGCCTCGGCAAAGGCGGGCAGGGGATCATAGCCGGTGGGGCGCAGGCCCCAGTTCGGATCGAAATCGGCCTCGGCAAGCCGGCCCGAATGGACTGCGCGGGCATAATCGAGCGCGGCGCGGACCAGCGAGTCATTGTCCTTGAAGCTCGGCACCGGATCGCCAACGCGGCGCAGGCCCTGGGCGAAGCCGGCCTCGGTGAGGATCGGTGCGAGCTCGGCCGCCTGGGACGGCGTCAGCACGGGCAGCACGACCGGCGCGTTCGGGACAAACGGCGGCACGGGCACCACCTGGAGCGTGGGCGTGGATTGCGGCGCGGGCGCGACCTGTTGCGCGACGACCGGCGCCGCTATGCCGGCAAGCGCCGCAGCCCATATCACCCGACGGGTCAGGCGGCCCGAAAACACATTGTTCACTCGCAAATCTCCCTCGCGGCCGCCCCGATACGCCGGACGACCTGAATCGCCGCCTGCTATTAAGCCAAAGGGGGCGCATGTGGCGAGCGTCGAATTTAGGCGTTTCATCGACATAACTTGACAGTGGCAACGTTGTCGGACCAGTTTCCCTCAAACGCCCGCCGTGGCAAGGAGCGGGCGACGTCCGCAGGGAGAGGTTTCTTGGCATCAACACGTTCCACACAGACGACGCTGGCGTTCGCCGCCGTCACAACCCTGTTCTTTGCATGGGGTTTCATCACCTCGCTGGTCGATCCGCTGGTCGCCGCGGTGAAGGGCATCTTCACGCTTGAGGACTGGCAGGCGCAAGCCATCGCATCGGCCTATTTCGCGGCCTATTTCTTCGTGTCCTTCCCGGCGGCGCTGATCATCTCGCGCTTCAAGGCCGTGCCTTCGATTCTGGGCGCGCTGATCACGATGATCGCGGGCTGCCTGATCATGCTCGCTGCCGCCAATGCCGCCAATTACTGGCTCGTGCTGCTCGGCCTGTTCGTGCTGGCGAGTGGCATCACCATCCTGCAGGTCGCGGCGAATCCGCTCGCCGCAGCGCTTGGTACGCCGAGCGGCAGCCATTTCCGTCTGGTGCTCAGCCAGACCTTCAACTCGTTCGGCACCTTCCTCGGCCCGCTGCTCGGCGCACACCTGTTCCTCAAGGGCGTCGAGGTGAAGCCGGGGACGACGATCACGCCGGAAGTCCGTGCCGAGGCGCTAGCCGGCATCGACTCAGCCTATTTCTGGCTCTGCGGCCTGATCGCTGCGCTCGCCGTGTTCTTCTTCCTCAGCCGCCGCGTCGTCACCGAAGCGGCACCGCCGCCGGCCTCGACCGCTGGCTTGTTCTCGTCCTTCTCGTCCAAATGGGCGCTGTTCGGTGGCCTCGCCATTTTCCTTTATGTCGGCGCCGAAGTGTCGATCGGCACGCAGATGGCGCTGTTCCTCAACTCGAACGCGATCTGGGGCCAGTCCGATGCCGCCTTCAGCGTGCCGCTGCTCGGCTATGCGATGGGCAGTGACGGCGTGCACGGCGTCTCGCTTCAGGAAGCGGGCAAGGCAGTCGCCTTTTACTGGCTCGGTGCGATGGTTGGCCGCGCGATCGGCTCGGTGCTGCTCGCCCGAGTGAAGGCGCACAAGCTGCTCACCCTGTTCACCGCGATCGCCGCCGCCATGTGCGTCTATGTCTTCGTCGTGGGCGGCGTCACCGCCGGCTTCGTCGCGCTGGCGATCGGCCTGTTCAACTCGATCATGTTCCCGGTGATCTTCACGCTCACCCTGGAGCGCTCGACTGCTAGCGAGGAATCGACCTCGGGCCTGCTGTGCACTGCCATCGTCGGCGGCGCGCTCATGCCCCCGCTGGTCGGTTTCGTCTCGGGCTCGCACGGCTATGGCTTTGCGCTGATCGTGCCGGCGCTCTGCTACGTCGTCCTTTGCTTCTTCGCGATTGCTGCCGGCCGTGCGCCGACGGTGCGCGCCGAGGGCGGGGTTTCTTCGGCTCACTGATCGAAGAAGAAGTCGTTCGCTTGCCGCCGGATCCCCGGGTCTCCCCCTCCGGCGGCAAGGAACGAACTGGTGCGCGAACGCTGTCGAACGCGATCCCGACCTCCGCGCACAATGCCGGGCCGATCCTCTAAACGGCCCGTTCCGCGATAACTTGCGGGCTTTTCTTGCAGTGCTCTCGGGCGCTACTGTTGCCGGTATCCGTTCGATGCCGGAGATGCCTGAGATGCCGATCGTCCGCCGTGGGTTCCTTGCCGGAGCCCTGCTGCTTCCCGCCGCCAGCGCCGTCCAGGCGCAGGAGAGCTGGGAGGACAAGCACCAGCGCCAGCTCAAGGAAGACTGGCCCTGGCTCGGCCGCTATGCCGCGGACAATGCCAAGCTGATCGCCTCCGGCCGGAAGGTCGACATCGTCTTCATGGGCGATTCGATCACCGAGGGCTGGCAGAGCAAGCACCCTGGTTTCTTCACCCCCGGCCGGGTGTGCCGCGGGATCGGCGGCCAGACCACGCCGCAGATGGTGTTGCGGATGATCGCCGACGTGATCGCGCTCAAGCCGCGGCTGATTCACATCATGGCCGGCACCAACGATATCGCGGGCAATACCGGCAAGATCACGCTCGCGCAGAGCTATGACAATCTGCGGATGATGACCGAGCTGGCCCAGGCCAACGGCATCAAGGTGCTGCTCGGCTCGGTGCCGCCGGCGGACCATTTCCCCTGGCGTCCGGGCCTGGAGACGGTGCAGCCGATCCGGGCGATCAATGCGTGGCTGAAGGACTATGCCCGCCGCGCCCGCGCGACCTATGTCGACTATACCGGCGTGCTGGCGACCGAGGCAGGCGCGATGAAGCCCGGCCTGGCCTCGGATGGGGTGCATCCCACCGAACAGGGCTATGCCGCGATGGAGAGCGTCCTCGCGCCGGTGCTGAAGGCAAACAAGGCGTGAGGGCAATCTTTGGCAATTCCCCTCCCTGTAAGGGAGGGGTCAGGGGTGGGTCGTGTCCGGGCGATACTGCTTCCACGCGCTCGATTGCGCCGTATCGCGGTTATCCACCCACCCCCAACCCCTCCCTTGCAGGGAGGGGAGCTCTGGTCGCGCTTGCGGCTCTGTTCTCGATCACCCACGCTTCCGCGCAACAGCTTCTCACCGCAGCCTCGCCCGACGGCAGTAACCGCATCGCGATCCAGCTGAACGGCTCAGGCACGCCGACCTATGCCGTCTCGCGCGGCGGTAACCTGGTGATCGCGCCGTCGCCGATCCTGCTCGATCTCGACACCGATACGCTCGGCTACAATCTCGCGATCACCGGATCCGAGAACGTCAGCGCCGATACGCGCTACCCGATCGTCGCGGGCACCGCCGCGGAAGGGCGCGATCATTACAACCAGCTCACCGTCCATTTCCAGGAAAGGGGCGGGGCGAAGCGCAAGCTCGACATCGTCCTGCGCGCCTATGACGACGGGGTGGCGTTCCGCACAGTCGTGCCCGTCCAGCCGCAAACCGCTGCCGCCATCATCCGCTACGAGCGCACCGGCTTCTATTTCCCGCCGACCTACAAATGCTGGGGCTTCAACGTCGGCAAGTTCGGCTCGAGCCATGAGGGCGAGTTCGATCCGGTCGATGTGCTGCACCTGCGTGACCACAATCTCTTCGATCTCCCCTTCGCCTGCGAGACCGGCAAGGCCGCCTTCGCCATCACCGAGGCGGACCTGCTCGACTTTGCCGGCATGTACCTCACCGGTCGCGGCGATGGCGGGCCGGGGCTGCAGCTCAAGCTCTCGCCCTCGCTCGACGACTACCGGATCGCGGTGCACACGCGCATCGGCAGCCCGATCGTCACGCCGTGGCGCGTGGTGATGCTTGCCGACCAGCTCGGCAAGTTGAACGAATCCACCCTGGTCACCAGCCTCTCCAGCCCGAGCCGGATCGAGGATACCAGCTGGATCAAGCCGGGCCTGACCAGCTGGGACTGGTGGAGCGGTCCCTCGATCGCCGCGCTGCCCGGCCAGCGCAGCACCACCGCGGTCGCCAAGGCGCTGATCGATTTCGCCGCGGCCAACGGCCTGCCTTATTCGATGATCGACGAGGGCTGGTATGCCGGCGCCGGCGGGGGCGGGGTGCGCCGCCCCGGCGTCGACATCACCAAATGGGCCGACACGCTCAACCTGCAGGAAGTCGCCGAATACGCCCGGTCGAAGAAGGTGCGGCTCTGGGTGTGGATGCACTGGCAGGCGCTCGACGACCAGCTCGAGGATGCGCTGACGCTTTATGAGAAGCTCGGCATCGCGGGCATCAAGATCGACTTCATGGACCGCGACGACCAGTGGATGGTCAACTGGTACACGCGCACGCTCGGCGCTGCCGCGCGCCATCACCTGATGGTCGATTTCCACGGTGCCTTCCCGCCGCGCGGGCTTGCACGCACCTGGCCGAACTTCATGACCCAGGAAGGCGTGATGGGCGCCGAGTACAACAAGTGGAGTAAGCGGGCGACCTCGCGCCACAATGTGATGCTCGCCTTTACCCGCGGGCTGATCGGCCCGATGGATTATACCCCCGGCGGCTTCCGCAACGTGACGCCGGCGGAGTTCCGCATCCGCGGCGATCTTCCCTTCGTCCAGACCAGTCGCGCGCATGGGCTGGCGATGTACGTCGTCTTCCTCTCGCCGATCGGCGCGGTGTCCGACAGCCCGGATACCTATGCCGCGAGCCCTGCCGGGTTCGACTTCATCAAGGCAGTGCCGGCGAGCTGGGACGAGACGCGCTATCTCGCCGGAGAGACCGGGGAGTATATCGTCCTTGCCCGCCGCAAGGGCAGCCGCTGGTATCTCGGCGCGATGAACAGCGAGACTGCGCGCAAAGTGACCGTGCCGCTCGATTTCCTCGGCAAGCGCGGCGCGGCGATGCGGCTGTGGACCGATGGCGCCAGGCCCGACACGCCCGTCGTCAACGAGAAGCGGGTGGCCGATGGCGAGACGCTGACCCTCGATCTCGCCGCCGATGGCGGGGCCGCCGCGATATTCGATAAATAGGGGTTTTAAAACTCATACAATTGATGTTAGCCTCTTCCGAAAGAGGAGAGGGTGATGCGGATCACGCAAAGGGACGTCGGCATTGCCGCGGTCGCGATCTTGTGCGGCTGGGGCGCCAATGCGCTGGCCCAGCAGCACGATGTGCTCGGCCCGGCGGTGTGGGACTGGAACAAGCTGGCGGTGAAGAAGACCGATGTCGGCGAGATCCGCGACCTGGTCCGCCAGCCCACGGCGACGCTGTCCGAGCTGGAGATGCACGTCACCACGCTCAATCCGGGCCTCGCCTCGCACCCCCCGCATACCCATCCGAACGAGGAACTGGTGATCATCGATCGCGGCACGGTCGAGACGCTGTCGGGCGGCAAATGGGAGCGGCTCGGGCCGGGCTCGGTGATCTTCAACGCTTCCAATTCACCGCACGCGCTGCGCAATGTAGGCGACACGCCGGCGACCTATCACGTGATCAACTGGAAGACCGGCGCGACGCCGGCCAAGTGACAGGAGAGCACGAGATGGACCGCCGATCGATCCTCGGCATTGCCGGCATTGCCGCGATGCTGCCCCCCGAAGTCCTCGCCCAGTCAAAGAGCTCGGGTAATGCGCCGTCCGAGAATGCCGCGCCGATCGGGCCGGAGCCGGGCGTGACCCACAAGGCCGATTTCGGCGTGATCGGGCTCGATCACGCGCATATCTATTCGATGACCGACGCGATGATCCGCGGCGGCGGCGTGCTGAAGAGCTTCTACGCAGCCGATCCCAAACAGGTCGACACCTTCCGCAAGCGCTATGGCAATGCCGTGAAGCTCGCGCGGAGCGAGGACGAGATCCTCGGCGACAAGTCGATCAAGCTGATCGTCGGCGCCCCGATCCCCGATCTGCGCGCGCCGCTCGGCGTCCGGGCGATGCGTGCCGGCAAGGACTATCTCGGCGACAAACCGGCGATCACTTCGCTCGAGCAGCTCGCCGAGGTCCGCAAGGCGGTCGCCGAGACGAAGCGCAAGTTCGCGATCATGTATTCCGAGCGGCTCGAGGTGCGCGCCGCGGTCCATGCCGGCGAGCTGGTGCAGCAAGGCCGGATCGGCAAGGTGATCCAGACCGTCAATCTCGCGCCCCACCGCGTCGGCTCGGGCCGTCCGGACTGGTTCTGGGACAAGGCCCGCTATGGCGGCATTCTCACCGATATCGGCAGCCACCAGGCCGACCAGTTCCTGTTCTACACCGGTTCGAAGACCGCGCATGTCGTCGCCGCGCAGACCGGCAATCTGAAATGGCCGGACAAGCCGGACTTCGAGGATTTCGGCGACATGATGCTGACCGGCGACGGCGGCACCGGCTATGTCCGCGTCGACTGGTTCACCCCCGACGGGCTGCCGACCTGGGGCGACGGCCGGCTCTTCATCCTCGGTACCGAGGGCTATATCGAGCTGCGCAAATACGTCGATATCGCCGGGCGCCCGGGCGGCAACCACCTGCTGATCTGCGACAAGCAGGGCGTGCGCTATATCGACTGCTCGAAGGTGCATCTGCCCTTCGGCCCGCAATTCATCGCCGATGTCGTCGAGCGCTCCAGCGTGGCGCAGGACCAGGAACAGGCACTGCTCGCCGCCGAGCTGGTGCTCACCGCACAGAAGAACGCGACGAGGCCGGTCACGGCCTGAACCACAGTACAGAGGAGGAGAGGGGCATGCGGCTTTCCAGACGCCAGACTTTGGGTGCCATCGCGGCGCCGATGATCGTGCCGTCCAGCGTGTTCGGCCAGAACGCTCCCTCCAACCGCGTGGCGATCGGCGCGATCGGGGTAGGGCGGATCAGCCGCGTCCATGACATGAAGGAAATCCACAAGCATGCCGACGCCCAGATCGTTGCGGTGTGCGACGTCGATACCAAGCGGCTCGGCGCCGGCATGCAGCTGGTCGACGACCGCTATGCCGCCAGCACCGGCAAACCCTATTCGGGCACGCGCGGCTATACCGATTATCGCGAGCTGCTCGCGGCGAAGGATATCGACGCGGTGCTGGTCTCCACGCCCGATCACCAGCACGCCCCGCTCGCCGTGCATGCGGTGCAGGCGGGCAAGCACGTCTATCTGCAGAAGCCCGCCTCGCTGACCATCGCCGAAGGGCGGCGCATGGCGGACGAAGTCGCGAAGTCGGGCAGGATTCTCCAGATCGGTTCGCAGCAGCGCGGGCAGGACCCCTGGCCGCAGTTCCACCGCGCGTGCGAGCTGGTCCGCAACGGCCGGATCGGCAAGCTCAAGCATGTCGAGATCGGCCTGCCCGGCGATCCCTCGGGGCCCGAGGCGCCGCAGATGCCGATCCCGCCGAACCTCAATTATGACGCCTGGCTCGGCACGACGCCGGAGGCCTATTATACCGAGATCCGCGTCCACCCGCAGAACAGCTTCGAGGACCGCCCCGGCTGGCTCCGCATGGAGCAGTTCGGTGCCGGCATGATCACCGGCTGGGGCGCGCATCATGTCGACATCGCCCATTGGGGCATGGACATGGAGCATAGCGGCCCGGTCGAGATCTGGGGCAGCGCGGAGTTCCCCAAGTCCGGCCTGTGGGACGTGCACGGCCCGTTCGAGACCCATGCGCGCTATGCCAATGGCGTGACGATGACGATCTCGGGCGCGCTGCCCAATGGCGTGAAGTTCATCGGTGACAAGGGCTGGGTGTTCGTCCAGCGCACCGGCGCGGTCTCCTCGTCCGACCCCTCCAAGCCCGCCGAGGTGCCGCTCACCGCCAGCGATCCGAAGATCCTCGCCAGCGTGATCGGCCCGAACGAAATCCAGCTCTACAAGGCGCCCGAGCAGCACCGGAACTGGCTCGACGCGATCCTGAAAGGCGTGCCGGTCAGCGCACCGGCCGAGATCGGCCACCGCGCCTGCTCGACCTGCCTGCTCCATCACATCGCAATGAAGACCGGCCGCCGCCTCAAATGGGATCCCACGGCCGAGAAGTTCATCGGCGACGATGCCGCCAATGCGATGCTCAGCCGGCCGCAGCGGGCGAAATACGCGATCTGAGAGCCCCCTCCCGTGATCCCGGCGATCCGTCGCCGGGATCACGCTTTTTCAGAGCGCCTGCAGCGCCTCGATCAGCCGATCCACTTCCTCGGCATTATTGTAATGGCACAGCCCCACCCGCAGCAGCCCGCCTGCCGCATCGAGCCCGAGCCGTGCGGTAACCTCCACCGCGTAGAAGCTGCCCGACCAGGCGAAAACGCCGTTCTCCGCGAGATGCTCCGCGATATTGTCCGGATGATGCCCCTCTATCGTGAACGAGAAGGTCGGCACCCGGCCTTCCATCGTCGGCGGCCCCCAGAGCTTCAGGCCGGGGATGCTGGCCAATCCCGCCAGCAACCGCGCGCCGAGATGCTCCTCGTAGCGGACACAGCCCTGCATCGCCGCGACCAGCCGGCCGCGCCTGCCATCGGCCTGCGGATCGAGCTGCCCACCCAGCCATTCGAGATACTCGATCGTGCCGAGCGCCGCCGCCTGGCCCTCGAACGACGGCGTTCCCGTCTCGAAGCGATGCGCGCCATGATTGCCTGCCGGGCGCACGCGATAGGCCTCGACCCGCTCGACTGTCTCGGCGCGGGCCCAGAGCACCCCTTGGTGCGGGCCGAAGAACTTGTAGGGCGAGCAGGCGAGGAAGTCCGCGCCCAGCGCCTCGACGTCGGTGACGATGTGCGGCACCGATTGCACGGCATCGACGAACACCAGCGCGTCGGAATGCGCGCGGACGATCTTCACCGCCTCGGCTACCGGGTTGATCGTGCCGAGCGCATTGCTCGCCATGCCCAGCGCCACCAGCCGGGTCTGCGGCTGGAGCAGCGCTTTCAGCTCCTCGAGCTTCCAGCGGCCGGTCTCAGGATCGAAATCGAGCCAGCGCACTGTCATCCCCCTGTCGCGCGCCGCCTGGAGCCAGGGCGAGACATTGGCGTCATGCTCGAGCCTGGTGCAGATCAGTTCGTCGCCCTCGGCCCATTCCCGCGCCAGCGCGCGGGACAGAGCGAAGGTGAGCGAGGTCATGTTCGGTCCGAAGGCGATTTCGTCCGGCCTGCCACCGAGCAGCTCGGCCATCGCGGCATGTGCCTGGTCGCTGAGCGCATCGGTCTCGATCGACGTGACGAACGCGCCACCCGAATTGGCCGTGCCGTCGCGCAGGTGCAGCACCATGCGCGCGATCGCGCTCTCGCAGATCTGGGTACCGCCGGGCGTGTCGAAATAGACGCGGCCGGAGCGGAGTGCCGGGAATTGCGCGCGCACGGCTTCGATTGGAAAGTTCATTGCGCTGGCATAGAGCGAGCGCGGCAACCGCAAAAGAGGAGGACGTCATGATCCGCACCGGAGTGATCGGCTATGGACTGGGCGGTCTCGCCTTTCACGCGCCCTTGGTCAACGCGGTCCCCGAACTCGAGCTGGCCGCCATTGCCACCTCGCGCGCCGCTGACGTCCATGCGCGCTACCCCGATGTCGCGGTCGTCACGCCCGACGCATTGCTCGCCGATCCCTCGATCGAGCTGGTCGTGGTCACCACGCCCAACGACACGCACGTGCCCCTTGCGCGCCGCGCGCTGGAGGCGGGCAAGCATGTGGTGATCGACAAGCCCTTCGCCACCAATGTGCCCGACGGCGAAAGCCTGGTAGCGCTGGCGAAGGAGAAGGGCAGGCTGGTCAGCGCCTTTCACAATCGCCGCTGGGACGGCGATTTCCTCACCGTGCGCAAGCTGGTGGAGGCAGGAACGCTGGGCGAGATCATGCTCGCCGAGCTGCGCTGGGACCGGTTCCGCCCAGCGCTTGCCCAGGCCTGGAAGGAAGACCCCGAGGCCGGCGCCGGGATCCTCGCCGATCTCGGCCCACACCTGATCGATCAGGCGCTGCAGCTGTTCGGCACGCCCGAGGCGCTCCATGCCGACATCGCCGTCCAGCGCGACGGCGGGCGCACCGACGACTATTTCGAGATCACGCTCTTCCATGGCCAGCGCCGCGTCACGCTCTCCGCCGGCCGGCTGTTCGTCACCCCGCGCCCGCGCTTCTGGCTGCACGGTACCAAGGCGGACTTCGCCAAGCACGGCCTCGACCCGCAGGAGCCGCGCGTGAAGGACGGCGCGCGCTACACCGATCCCGGCGTCGGCGACGAGGAGCCGCAGTTCCACGGCACGCTCACCCATGCGGATGGCAGCAGCGAGATCGTGCCGACCGAGACCGGCGACTATCGCGGCTTCTATGCGGGCATCGCGAAGGCGATCGTGGAGGGCGGCCCCGCGCCGGTGACGGGCGAGGACGCGGTGTTCGGTCTGCGCATAGCGGAGCTGGCGCGGGAGAGCGCGCGGGAAGGGCGGCGGCTCAGCCTCTGGCTTGAACCGTCATCCCGAGCCCAATCCGTCATTCCGGCGAAAGCCGGGATCTCAGGCGAAGGCGCGGGGAAGGAGCCGCACGAGATCCCGGCTTTCGCCGGGATGACGAGTTGTGGCGGATGACGGTTTGGGACCGGGATGACGATTTATTTCGGATGCCGGCTGCAGGTTACGGCCGCCACCCCACCGCGATCGTCCGCGCCTCCACCGCAACCGGCACCGTCGCGACGATATCCGTCGCCGAGGTCCCCAGCAGCACCTGCACCGTACCGCCGGCGACCTTCCACGAATTGCTCGCCCCGTCGAACGTCGCGAGCAGGCGCGGATCGACCTTCAGCGTCACCGTCTTCGCCTCGCCCGGCGCCAGCTCGACCTTGGCGAAGCCGCCCAGCCGCTTCGGGGCTTCCCAGCCCGCACCGGCGACATAGAGCTGGGGCACGTCCTTGCCCTGCAGTTTGCCGGTGTTGCGGATCGTGAAGCTCGCCGTGACCGTGCCGTCCGCCGCCTGCGCCTTCAGGTCCGAATAGGCGAAGCTGGTGTAGCTGAGGCCGTGCCCGAACGGAAAGGCCGGGGTCAGCTTGCGCGCGTCATACCATTTGTACCCGACCGTCGCGCCCTCGCTGTAGGTCGTGTCGCCCTTGTTTGGGGTCGAGGGCTTGGCGAGTTGCTCGAGGCTGGCCGGGAAGGTCGCGGGCAAGTGGCCCGAGGGGTTCACCCTGCCGAACAGCAGGTTGGCGATCGCGCTGCCGCCCTGGGTGCCCGGATACCAGGCGGCGAGGATGCCGGCGACCTGGCCGCGCCACGGCGTCAGCACCGGCCCGCCGGTCTCGAGCACCACCACGGTCTTCGGATTGGCCTTGGCCACCGCTGCGATCAGCTTGTCCTGGTCGTCATCGAGGTTCAGCGCCACGTCGAACGCCTCGCCGGCCCATTGCGTGCCGAACACGATCGCCACGTCCGCGTCCTTCGCCGCCTTGGCCGCGCTGCCCGCATTGCCGCCATCGACGAACACTACTTCCGCGTTCGGCGCCTGCGCCTTGATCGCGGCGAGCGGCGCATCGGGATAGTACATCACCGGCCCCGGCCAGGTCGTCGGCTTGAGCCCGGGCACCGCATTGCCCGCCACCGGATAGACCAGCGACGAGCCGCTGCCCGCCAGCACGCCCTTGTCGGCGCGCCCGCCGATCACGACGATCTTCTTCACGTCGGGCGAGAGCGGCAGGATCGCGCCCCTGTTCTGCAGCAGCACCGCGCCGCCCTCGGCATCCTTGCGCGTCACTTCGGCGCTGGCCGCCAGCAGTTCGGGTGAAAGGTCCATCGGCGCCTCGGTCACCGGCTGGTCGAACAGGCCGTTGTCGAACATCGCATGCAGGATCGCGCCCGCCATCGCATCGAGCCGTTCCTTCGAAACCGCGCCCTTCGCTACTGCATCCTTCAGCGGCGCACCGAAATAGGGTTCCTTGTCGAACGGGAAGCCCGAATCCTGATCGAGCCCGGCATTGGCCGCCGGCGCGGTCGAATGGGTCGCGCCCCAGTCCGACATCACATAGCCCTTGTAGCCCCAGTCGCGGCGCAGCACGTCACCCAGCAGCCAGCCATTCTCGCAGGCATGGGTGCCGTTGACGCGGTTGTACGAACACATCACCGAGCCCGGATCGCCCCGCTCGATCGCGAACTGGAAGGCGAGCAGGTCGCTCATCCGCGCCGCCACCGGATCGATGATCGAGTTGCCTGTGTCGCGGTCGGTCTCCTGATCGTTGATCGCGTAATGCTTCACGGTCGAGATGATGTGGTTCGACTGGATGCCGGCGATCTGCGCGCCCACCATCGTGCCGGCGAGCAGCGGATCCTCGCCGCCATATTCGAAGTTCCGCCCGTTGCGCGGCTCGCGCATCAGGTTGACGCCGCCGGCGAGCATGACGTTGAAGCCCGATGCGCGCGCCTCGTTGCCGATCATCGCGCCGCCGGCATGGGCGAGGTCGACGTCCCAGCTCGCCGTGGTGGCGAGGCCGGAGGGCAGGGCGGTCCGCCCACGTTTCCTGGGCGCGCCACCCTGGGTGGCGACGCCGACGCCCGCATCGGTCTGCCACTGGGCCGGGATGCCCAGCCGCGGGATGCCGGGGATATAGCCAGCCGAGCCCGGCCGCGCCTCGGCGGGCGCCTTGTAGCCATTCTTGGGTGCGAAATCGGTGCCGAAATAGCCGAAGACCAGGACGAGCTTCTCGTCCTCGGTCATCTGGGCGAGGATGGCCTTCACGCGCGCATCGGCGGAGAGCTTGGCGTCCATCCAGGGGCGGGGCTGTTCCTGCGCGATGGCCGGCGCAGCGGCGGCGAGCGCGATGCCCAATGCGATCATCGAACCCGCAAGGGCGTGGCGGCGCAGCTTCATGATTTCCTCTCCCGCGATTTTTGTCAGCGTTGTCGGGATGGGTATACAGGTCAAGCCTTGGTAACGCTATCACCGAGATGGTCGTAGAACATCGACTACACCGTCATTCCCGCGTAGGCGGGGATGACGACAAGAGCAACGAGCTCAGGGCAAATTCGCCTTCAGTTCCTCGATCCACGGTCGCGCCACACCGTCCGAGGGCGCGCGCCAGTCGCCGCGCGGGCTTACCGCGCCGCCGGCCGAGACCTTCGGCCCATTGGGCAGCGCCGAGCGCTTGAACTGGCTGGTCTGGAAGAAGCGGAACAGGAATTCCTCCAGCCATTTCGCGATGGTCGCCAGGTCGTACTGGTGGCGCGCATCCTCGGGGAAGCCGATCGGCCATTGCCCCGCCTGCGCCTCCTTCCAGGCATGCCACGCCAGAAAGGCGATCTTCGAGGGCCTGAGGCCATGCCGGATCGTATAGTGGAGGAAGAAGTCGTGCAGCTCGTACGGCCCGATCCGGTCCTGCGTGCTCTGCATCTTGCCGTCGGCATCGGCGGGCACCAGCTCGGGCGAGATCTCGGTGTCGAGGATGCTGGTCAGCACCTCGGCCGCCTCGCCGGTGAACTGGCCGGTCTGCACGGTCCAGCGGATCAGATACTGGATCAGCGTCTTGGGCACGCCGGCATTGATGCCGTAATGGCTCATATGGTCGCCGACGCCGTAGGTGCACCAGCCGAGCGCCAACTCGCTGAGGTCGCCGGTGCCGAGCACGAAGCCCTGGCGCTGGTTAGCGAGGCGGAACAGGTAATCGGTGCGCAGGCCCGCCTGGACGTTCTCGAAAGTCACGTCATAGACCGGCTCGCCCCTGGCGAAGGGGTGGTCGATCCCCTCGAGCATCGTCCGTGCGGCAGGGCGGATGTCGATCTCGGCGCCGGTCACCCCCAGCGCGTCCATCAGCGCCCAGGCGTTCGACTTGGTGCCCTCGCTGGTCGCGAAGCCGGGCATGGTGAAGCCCAGGATGTCGGTGCGCGGGCGACCGAGCCGGTCCATCGCCCTGGCGGCGACGATCAGCGCATGGGTGGAGTCCAGTCCGCCCGAGACGCCGATGACGATATGCTTGGCGCCGGTGGACTCGAGCCGCTTGCGCAGCCCTTCCACCTGGATGTTGAACGCCTCGTAGCAATCCTCCTCCAGCTTGGACGGGGTGTTGGGCACGAAGGGGAAGCGGCGCAGCTTCCGGAGCAGGCCCTTGTCGGCATAGTCGGGGCGATGCTGGAAGGTCACCCGGCGGAAGCGCATCTCGGGGTCACCATTGGCGGCGGCGCAGTCGTTGAACGTGCCCATCCGCATCCGCTCGAGCCGCAGCCGCTCGAGATCGATATCGGCGCACACCACCTCGGTGGTTAGTTCGAATCGCTCGGTAGTGGCGAGGCATTCGCCCAGCTCGTGGATCATGCCCTGGCCGTCCCAGGCGAGATCGGTGGTGCTCTCGCCTGGCCCCGAGGCGGAATAGACATAGGCGGCCACCGCGCGCGCCGATTGCGCCGCGCAGAGCATCGCCCGCTCGCGCGCCTTGCCCACCACGATGTTCGAGGCGGAGAGGTTGCACAGCACCATCGCGCCGGCCAGCGCGCCTTCGGTCGAAGGGGGCAGGGGTGCCCAATAGTCCTCGCAGATCTCGGCGTGGAAGACGAAGTCGGGCAGTTCCTCGGCGGCGAAGATCAGGTCGGTGCCGAAGGGCACGGTCTGCCCCGCCACTTCGATCTCCAGCCCGGCCAGCCCGGCGCCCAGCGCGAACCAGCGCTTCTCATAATATTCGCGGTAATTGGGCAGATAGCTCTTGGGTACCACGCCCAGGATGCGCCCACGCGAGATCGCCACCGCGGTATTGTACAGCCGGCCGCTGCGCCGCAGCGCTGCACCGACCAGCAGGACGGGCTTTAGCTCGGCGCTGGCCGCGACGATCGCCGCGATACCCGCCTCGGTCGCCTCGCAGATCGTGTCCTGCAGGTGCAGGTCGTCGATCGCATAGGAAGTGACGCAGAGCTCGGGATAGACGAGCAGGTCGGCGCCCATCGCGTCGCCCTGCCGGGCCAGCGCGATCGCCGCCTCGGCATTGCGAACCGGGTCTCCCACGGTCATCGCCGGGGTGCAGACGCCCGCGCGGATCATTCCCTGGCGGTGGATCGAATAAAAGGGGTGGGATTGGGCCATCGTCTCCGTCTTGCAGCGACATGTTTCGATCTGTTGCATCCCCTAGTCGCTCGGCTCGCCTTGTGCCAACCCCGCACAGGCTTTACCCGCACGCCATGCTCCACTGGATCCGCCGCCAGTTCGACGCGCATCCGGTGCGCACCGTCATGGCCGTTTTCGTCGCGTACACGATCTTCAAGATCAACCTGAAGTTCTTCGCGCCGGCGGGGCCGTGGTGGCGCGGGTGGCACGATCAGGGCCAGTATCTGAAATCGGCCAAGGCATTCCTGCATTTCGACCTGAGCCCCGACCAGCATTGGTATCCGCTGCTCTATCCGCTCGCCGGCACCCCTTTCGCCTGGGCGCCGACCCCTTTCGTGCCGATCAACCTGCTCTGCTATGCAGGCGCCTTCTTGGGCTTCTACCGCGTCTGCGCGCGCTTCGGGGTTGGGAGCCTGGCCGCCGGCCTGCTCTTCCTCGCCGCGACGATCGGCGACCTGCGCATCTCCAAATTCTGGCTCGAACCCTGGACGACGACGATGTCGGCCGCCTTCATTTGGCTGGCCTTTGCCGAGGCCGCCGACATGATGTTCGGCCAGCGCCGCCGGCCCTGGCTGCTCGGCGCGCTGCTGATGGCGATCGCGCTGGTCCGCCCGGCGGACGTGGTGGTGAGCGCGGTGATCGGCGGGTTCGCGCTCTGGCGCCCGGTGCTGATCGAGAAGCGTTGGAGTGATCTTGCCAAGGGCCTGGGCGGGGCGGGAGCGACGCTGGCGCCCTATGCCTTGCTCTATCTCGCCATCTACGGCCCGCGGCTGACCGACTATACGGTGCTGTCGGGCGACTATGGCTTCGCCTTTGCCGATCTCGGATGGAAGGCGAGCATCCTGCTCGTCGATCCCTCGCCCTGGTTCCCCGGCGAGACCGGGTTGCTGCGCGAGCTGCCCTGGTTGCTCACGGGTGCGGCTGGGCTGATCCTCGGCGTGATGCGGCTGCAGGGGCCGGCGCGCTGGCTGACGCTCTGCATGGCGCTGGTCGCGCTGATCTACACCACGATGATGCTGGCCTATGTCGATCTGGTACCCAGCGGCATGTGGCGCTTCTTCAACGCGCATTATTTCAAGTGGCTGTTCCCGATGGCGGCGCTGTTCACCTGGCTGCTGGTCACCTGGCGCGACCTGCGCGGGCTGGCGGTGGTGGTGGCGCTGGTGCTGCTCGCCAGCTTCCGCATCGTGCCGCGCCCGGCCGAGCCGCAGGAGCCGGCCAAGGCGCTTACCTTCGTCGCGCCTGACATACGCTGGCAGGACATCTATTTCGCCCGCTCGGCGATTGTCGATGCGAAGGGCGCCCAGCGCAGCCCGGCGGATTACCACCAGCTGCCGATCGGCGACCGGGTGACCGCGATCGCCTTCAAGCGCCCGTTCGAGGGCGACGCGCGCTGGTATGGCGTAACGCCGCCCGGCATGGCGACCTGGCCCAAGGCCAGCGGGCAGGAGGACGTGGTGCTGCCGGGCAGCTGGCCGCAAAAGCCGATCGCGCGCTACGCGACGAAGCTGATCTTCGGCTATCCCTGCTGGGCGCCGCCCTTCCCCTGCGGGACCGGGCCGGGGCCGGGGCTGCCGAAGAACTAGGCGGGGTCGTCATCCAACATCGAGAGCGGCGGCGACTCGCCAAAGTACACGAAGTACAGCCCGAGAGCGGGTTTTCGGGGCGCCTATTTTCCCTGATTTCCCGGTACCGCCGCGCATCTCGCAATATCCTTGCGCGCAGCTGATCCTATCTTTCCTACAAAGCAAAGAGCGGCCGGGACCAGGGTCCCGACCGCTCCAGCGAAACATGCGAAATCCTACATCGCAACCGGGACAGGATCGTCCCGGTGGGATGGGCTCAGACCTTGGCGGCGTAGATCATCCGGCCCGGGCCAAGCCGCTCGAACAGCTTGGCCAGCTGGTTCTCGCCCACCGCGAAGCAGCCCTGGCTGCGGCCGAGCTTGCCGTGCCTGGCGATCATGTCCTCGTTCGCATACCAGGCCGAGTGGACCACGATCGCGCGGTCCAGCGCGTTGTTGTTGGTCGGGTCCAGCCCGAGCAGGCGCTGCGAGTCGCCATGCTTGCCGACATAATAGTCGGCGGTGAGGAACGCGCCTTCGCAGGTCGCTTCCGAATTCACTTCGTTCGAGAAGCGCTGGAGCATGCCGCTATGGTTCGGATCCGAGCCGATGCCATGCGCGACGAGGAAGCGCTCGACCTGGCCGGTGCCGAGGTTGACGACATGGAAGCGCTGGTTGTTCGACGAGGTGGCGAAGTCGGCGATCGCGATCCGATCGTGCGACGGGATGCGCATCGAATGGCGGTTGAGCGCCGCCAGCGCCTTCTTGAACAGCTCGGGGCGGATGCCGTTGGGGACGCCGGGCACCTTGGGGGCGGCAGCCAGTTCGGGCGCCTTGGGAATTGCCGGGACGGGGGCGGGGACCGGCATCGGTGCCGGCGCCATCGCGGTGTTGATCGTGCGCGAAGCGCAGGCCGAAACCACCGCGCCACTCGCCATCACCATCGCAGCCTTCAGCAAGGCGCGACGCGTCTGAATCGTATCGAGGCTATCCATCACTATCCAAAGAACCCGCTGCTTTACCCCTTGGGGGAATCTATATCAGACAGATGGTAAGCGCGGCGCTTAACATCCGTCCCAAGTTGCGCGACTCGCCGCAACGCATGCCCGGTTCGCCGAAGGCCCGCCGAAATCCGGAACATTGCCAGCGATTTGCGCACGCGAAATATGTCCGATTCGGCAGCGGCACGAAATTAGGTTAATTTCGTTAAGGAATCGCCCTGAGCCGTCCCGGCTCGCGGATTCGGAGAGCTGTTTGATGCGTTCCGGCGTCCTTGCCGTCCTTCTCCTGGCCAGTGCCACGATCCTTCCCGCCATTCCCGCCACCGCGCAGGTCGCCGCATCGGACACGATGCAGGCGGCGCCCTCGTCGCTGCGCAACGGGCAATGGGCCTGGTATGAGGAACCCCAGCTGATCAAGGCGAGCACCAACGACTGGGATCCGGTCTCGATCGTGGTCAGCATCCCGGACCAGCGCGCGTACATCTATCGCGGCGGCCATCTGGTCGGCGCCAGCACCGTGTCGACCGGATCGGACGGGCACGAGACGCCGGTCGGCGCCTTCACCATCCTGCAGAAGAAGGTCTTCCACCGTTCGAACCTCTATTCGAACGCGCCCATGCCCTTCATGCAGCGGCTGACCTGGGACGGGATCGCGCTCCATGCCGGGCGCCTGCCGGGCTATCCCGCATCGCACGGCTGCATCCGCTTCCCCGCCGCCTTCGCCAAGCAGCTCTATGCGCTGACCGAGCTCGGCGGCGACGTGATGGTCACCGACGAGCCAGTGCTCGACCCCGTGCGTGCGGTGCCGCCGACGCCGCTGCTGATGGCCGATGCCCGCAACCTGGGCGGCGAGGCGTTCAACATGGTCACCATGCCGGGCACCGCCCCGCGCCTGCGGATCCAGCCGGCGAGCTGGACAACGGGCCCGGCCCGCGAGATCGTCCAGCCGCTGCCGCGTCGCGGCTCGAAATAAATTCTGTAATGCGCGCGACGCTTTGGATCGGCTAAGCGCGATTCCATGACGATGTCCTTCGAAGATGCCGCCAACGCCCTGGTCGAGGTCGGCCGCCGGCTCGATGCGCGCGGCTGGGCCCCTGCCACCGCCGGCAACTATTCCGTCCGCCTCGATGACGGCAGCATCGCCGTCACCGTGTCCGGCTGGCACAAGGGGCGGCTGACTCCCGCAGGCATCATGCGCGTCGATCTGGAAGGGAAGCCGCTCACCCCGGGCAAGCCCTCGGCCGAGACCGATCTGCATTTGTCGATCTACCGGCTGTTCCCGAACGTCGGCGCCGTCCTGCACGGCCATTCGCCCGAGGCCGTGGGCATGAGCCGCGCCGCCGCCGATGCCAGCGAATGGGTGTTCGCCGGGCACGAGATGCTCAAGGTCTTCCCGGGCAACACCACGCACGAGGCCGAGATCCGCCTGCCGATCGTCGACAACAGCCAGGACATGGCGGTGATCGAGGAGGCGATCCGTCCCGCCTTGCTGGCGCCGAACGCCGCGCCGGCCTATCTTATCCGCAGCCACGGGCTCTATGCCTGGGGCAAGGACCTGGCCGAGGCCGAGCGCGTGCTCGAGGGCACCGAATGGCTGATCGCCGCCGAACTGGCCGAAAGGGCATGGAAACGATGACCCATCTGAGGATCTTCGACGAGGCCGGCGGGGCGCCGACTACCGACACGCGCGACGCGGCCGAGATCGCCGCCGCGCTCCAGCCCATCGGCGTGCGCTTCGAGCAATGGCCCTCGCGTCCGCTCGCCAGCGATGCCGGACAGGACGAGGTGCTGCAGGCCTTCGCCCCCGAGGTCGAGCGCCTGAAGGCCGAGAACGGCTATCAGTCGGTCGACGTCATCCGCATGGTCCCCGATCACCCGGAGAAGGCGAACCTGCGCACCAAGTTCCTCTCCGAGCATCGCCATTCGGAGGACGAGGTCCGCTTCTTCGTCGAAGGCGAGGGGCTGTTCACTCTGCGCGAAGGCGAGAAGATCTACGCCGTGCTGTGCGAGGAGGGCGACCTGATCTCGGTTCCTGCCGGCACCCGCCACTGGTTCGACATGGGACCCTCTCCCAGGTTCACCGCGATCCGCCTGTTCACCAATGCGGACGGCTGGATCGCCAACTTCACCGGCGACCCGATCGCGGACCGGTTCCCGCGGCACGAGCCTGAAGCCGTCTGACAAATAGCCGTCACCCCCGCGAAAGCGGGGCCCCATCTCCTGCACTTTCGGCGCAAACAACGGGTGTGTTGAGGGACAGTCCGGGAGATGGGTCCCCGCTTTCGCGGGGATGACGATAGGAAGAGCATGACCCACACCCCACCCAAAGCCATCCTCCTCGACATCGAAGGCACGACGAGCAGCATCAGCTTCGTCGCCGACGAGCTGTTTCCCTATGCCCGCAAGCATCTGGCGGCCTTCGTCGAAGCGAACCCGGAAGTCGCCGCGCCGATCCTCGCCGAAGTGCCGGGCGAGGATCCGGTCGCCACGCTGATCCAGTGGATCGACGAGGACCGCAAGGCGACCCCGCTCAAGACGCTCCAGGGCCTGATCTGGGCCCAGGGCTATGCCGATGGCGAGCTCAAGGGGCATGTCTATCCTGACACGCCCGAGGCGCTGCGCCGCTGGACCGGTGCCGGGCTTCAGGTGAACATCTATTCCTCGGGCTCGATCGCGGCCCAGAAGCTGATCTTCGGCCATTCGATCGCCGGCGACCTCACGCCGCTGCTCAGCCACTATTTCGATACCACCACCGGCCCCAAGCGCGAGGCGGATTCCTATACGAAGATCGCCGATGCGCTCGGCCTCGCGCCGTCCGGGCTGCTCTTCGTCTCGGACATGCCGGCCGAGGTCGATGCCGCCCGCGAGGCGGGGCTCCAGGCGCTGCTGATCGATCGCGCCGGCGGCCCGGCCGACGTCCATACTCTCGCGGAAGTCCTCCCATGATCCTCGAAGGCAAGCCCACGCGCTCGATCCGCCGCACCGAAGACGGCAAGGGCGCGGTCATCCTCGACCAGCGCCAGCTGCCCTGGGAAATCCGCTGGGTAGAGTTGCGTGACGTCGATGCCGCTGCGGTCGCGATCCGCGAGATGTGGACGCGCGGCGCCCCGATGATCGGCGCCACCGCGGCCTATGGCTATGCGATGGCGCTGGCGGTCGATCCGGGCGACGCCAGCCTCCAGGCGGCCTATGACAAGCTCCACGAGACGCGCCCGACCGCGATCAACCTGCGCTGGGCGCTCGACGAAGTCCGCGTCGCGGTGAAGGACCTGCCCGAGGCGGAACGTGCCGAGGCCGCCTTTGCCCGCGCCGATGCGATCTGCGACGAGGATGCCGGGCTCTGCCGTTCGATCGGCGAGCATGGCTTGGAACTGTTCAAGGCGCTGCATGCGAAGAACCCGGACCGGCCGCTCAACATCCTCACCCATTGCAATGCCGGCTGGCTCGCGACGGTCGACTATGGCACCGCCACCGCGCCGATCTATCTCGCGCATGATGCGGGGATTCCGGTCCATGTCTGGGTCGACGAGACCCGTCCGCGCAACCAGGGGGCGCTGCTCACGGCCTTCGAGCTGCGCAACCATGGCGTTCCGCACACGGTGATCGCCGACAATGCCGGCGGCCTGCTGATGATGAAGGGGCAGGTGGACGCAGTGGTGGTCGGCACCGATCGCGTCACCCGCAACGGCGATGTCTGCAACAAGATCGGCACGTACCTGAAGGCGCTCGCCGCGCGCGATAACGACGTGCCCTTCTATGTCGCGCTGCCCTACACGACCTTCGATCCCAATACCGAAAGCGGTGCCGACATCCCCATCGAGGAACGCAGCGCCGACGAGCTGACCCGGTTGACCGGGCCGCTGGCAAGCGGGGAAATCGGCACTGTCCGGGTAACCGATTCCCCCGCCGCCAATCCAGCATTCGACGTGACGCCCGCACGCCTGGTGACGGGTTACATCACCGAGCGCGGGGTGCTGGACCGGATCTGAGGGATATCAGCGGCTCTCCAGTCGCTTCCTGGCCAGGCCAATCCCTCGTCACCCCAGCCTTGTGCCGGGGTGACGGTTGGTTGTTGGCGAGCCCGCTCAGCGCGGCTCGGTCTTCACCGTCGTGGTGGTGGTGGTCGACGCCGCCGGGCGCGTGACTGTCGTGGTGGTCTTGCGCACCGGCTTCTTCACGACCTTGCGCGTGGTGGTACGCGCCGAGGAATAGGTGCGCGCCGGCTGGGTCGTGGTGGTCTCGATCGTGGTCGCGACCGGCTGGGCCGCCGCGGCACGTGCCGCCGCCGCATCCGCCGCGGCCGACTGGGCTGCCTGGGCCGCCGCATCCGCACGGGCATTGGCCGCCGCCGCATCGCTCTGTGCGGTCACCGCCGCGTCCTGGGCGGCCTCGCGCTGGCTGGCCTCGGCTGCCGCATTGGCCGAGGCATTGGCCGCCGCGACCTGCGCATCACGGCGCGCGTCGCGTTCGGCGGCGATCGCGTCGCCCTTGTTGCGCTCGGCTTCGGCCAGTGCCTGGTCGGCCAGGCCCGAGGCGCGGCGCGCCTCGTTGATCGTCGAATCGCGATGGTCGCGTGCCAGCTGGTCCTTGGCGACGCGCAGTGCCTCCTGGGCCTTGGCCATGGAATCGGTGGCATAGGTTTCCGCGCCCGCGGTCTGCGCCGCTTCCACCTTGGCGGTGGCCTCCGCGACGGCGGTGCGCGCGCGGTCGATACGGCTCTGGGCAAGCGACGGGGTCGCGACGAGCAGCGCGGTCACGGCGGCGCCGCGCATCAGCAGCTTCATGTTACGCATGGTACAACTCCAGTTTGTCCCGCGGCCGGCGAACGTGCCGGAAACGAGCCGAGTTGCGCCTTGCGCGGTGAAGCGGACTTTTACGTCGGTGAAATGCCGCGCGCCCGAGTCGTTCGATCAGCCGGCCAATCGACCGCGCGCTTCGGCGATTCGGGTGATCGCGGCGTCGAGCGTCGCGTCCTCCTTGACGAAGCAGAAGCGCAGGACGTTGGTCACCGCGTCCTCGGCGTAAAAGGCCGAGACCGGGATCGAGGCGACGCCCGCCTCGTCGATCAGCTTGTTGGCGAAGCTGACATCGTCGAGGCTGATGCCCGATGCGGTGAGGTCGACCGAGAGGAAATAGGTCGCTGCACTCGGCAGCACCGCGAAGCCCGCGCCTTCGAGCCCGGCGCGGAGCCGGTCGCGGCCATGCTGGAAGCGATGGCGCGCCTCCTGCACCCAGGCGTCCTGTGTTGCGAGCCCTTCGGCCACTGCCCATTGCAGGTTGGGCGGGGTGGTGAAGGTGAGGAACTGGTGCGCCTTGGAGATCACCCGGGCGAGGGCAGGGGCGGCGCAGATCCAGCCGACCTTGAAGCCGGTCAGCGCGAAGATCTTGCCGGCCGATCCGATCTTCACGGTGCGCTCGCGCATGCCGGGGAAGCCGATCAGCGGAAGGTGGCGCGCGCCGTCGAAGGTGACATGCTCCCAGACCTCGTCGCAGATCGCGGTCAGATCGTGGCTGACGCAGAAGTCCGCCAGCATCGCCAGCTCGTCCGCGCCGCACATCGTCGCGGCAGGATTGAGCGGGTTGTTGAGCAGCAGCACCCTGGTCTTGCTGGAGACCGCGGCCTCGAGCGCCGCCTTGTCGATCTTCCATTCGGGCGGGCTCAGCCGCACGAATTTGGGCACGCCGCCGGCCTGGCGGATCAGCGGCACATAGGCGTCGTAGAGCGGCTGGAAGCAGATCACCTCGTCGCCGGGGCTGACACAGGCGAAGATCGCCGCGGCCAGCGCCTCGGTCGCGCCCGAGGTGACCACCACTTCCTCGGCGGCGAGGTTGAGCGCCTGGTGGCGCGCATAATGGTCGGCCACCGCGCCGCGCAGCTCGGGCAGGCCGATCATCGGTGGATACTGGTTCGACTTCTCGAGCACCGCCTTTGCTGCGGCCTGCAGAACTGCCTCGGGCCCGCGCCCGTCGGCAAAGCCCTGGCCCAGGTTGATCGCCCCGGTCTCGCGGGCGCGGGCGGACATGGCTTCGAAGATGGTGGTGCCCATCCGGGCGTAGAGCGGGTTCATGGAGCAAGCTTGTGGCGGCTTGCATCTTGGGGTGCAACCGCCGCATTAGGCCGGCGTTCAGGCTTGCATCAATAAAGGAAGATCATGAGCAAGACCCCGCCCAAGCCGCAGGAAGCCCGGTCGCCCTATCCGATCGAGGAAGCGCCGCACGACCATCACGAGGGCAGCGAGGCGCTCCAAGCGGTGAAGGACATCGCCGAGGCCAAGAAGCGCTGGAAGCCCGATGCCAAGCAGATCGGCATGGGCGCCGCGATCGGCATCGGATCGGCCGCGATCGTCGCCGGCCTGCTCTACTGGCGCGGCGGCAAGAAGTAATCTCTTTCCCGCGGTGCGTCCCGCTGGCCGGGGCGTCCGTCCTGGCGTCTATCGCGCCGCCACGACCGATGCGCGGATATGGAAGAGGTTGCTCTCCACCTCGTCCATCTGGACCGGGCCCTGCATCCGGTATCCGTCCGCCGCGACTACCTTCGCCAGCCCGCCGAGCAGCATCTCCTGCCGCCTGGCGAGGAATTCCTCTCCGGTCGGCGGCGGGATCGTCGCGGTGACTGCGCAGCCGCGCGTGTCGCAGCTGAAATCCACCTTCTCGAGCAGGGGATAGGCCTGGCGGACATGCGCGATCACCTTGTCCGGCATGACCGGCGCATTGCCCGGCACGATGACGGCAGGCGCCGGCGCATCGCGCGCCGTGACCACCGGTGCGGCGGTGACGACCACGCCCTCGGCGGGCGGCTTGCTCCCGCTCTCGGCACTGCCCTGGACGAACCAGAGCCCCGCCAGGGCGAGCAGGCCCGCGCCGCCCAGCGCGAGCATCGACAACTTCATTCCCATGGGCACCTCGACGGGTTCCACCCCGCGCCGCCGGGGGTTGAGGGCGGCGCGAGGCGGAGAGGATCAGCAGATGGTCGAGCCGGCCGGGCAGCCCGGCGAGTTCGCGCCCGAGTCGGTGTTCGGATCGAACCCCGGCGTGATGCTGCCGTTGACGGTGGCAGCGAGGACGCCCGAGAAGCGGGGGTCCTTGTTGTCGAAATTGCCGCTGCCGAAATTATAGTTGGAGATGGCGTTGCGGACGCTGGCCGAGGGATAGCCGTTCCAACTGATCAGCGGCTGGATCAGCCACTGGCCGGTGCCGTTCTCGGGCGGCTCGTCGCCATTGTCGGTCTTCGAGAAGCGCCACAGGTGCGAGAAGCCCCAGGTCTCGTAGTGATAGACCATCTTCACGTGCTGGCCGGTCGAATCGCTCTGGAAGCGCAGCTGGCCGCCGCTGGTCGCGCGGGTTTCCCAGTTGCCGTGGTCGCCGCGGGTGACGCCGACTACGCTGCTGTTGGTACCCTGGTCGGTGGTCCAGACGATCACCGATTCCCAGTCATAGGCGTGCGAGAAATCGGACTGCCAGAAATAGCTGTAGACGCGGGCGCAATAGCCGTTGTTGCAGCGCGCCCGGACATAGACGTTGCTGGTCGTGCGATAGCTGGCCTGGCGGCACGACGCCGGCGGCTTCGTCGCGTAGGTCGAGGCACCCGCGCTGATCGCGCCCGAGGCGTTGACGGCGGGAACGTTGAAGCAGACGTCGGTGTCGAAATCGATCGCCGGCTGGAAGCGCTTGTCGAGCGCAGTGGCCAGTTCCGGCAGCGGCGCAACCGGCGCCGGCCAGCCCTGTGCCTGGGCGGAATGCGGCGACAGCATCGCGAGCGCCCCGAAGGTCGCGACCGCCATCATTTGAATTTGGCTCTTCATATAATCTCCCAATGCAAGACAATGTGGAGTCAAGTCGCGCCAGTTCGTTTCCGCAATTAGTATTGCGGATGTATTGTTTGGTAATATTTATAACGAATCGCGCATTATTTAATTCGCGCGTTACTGTGAAACTATTGTTGCAGTATTTAAGTTGATATCTTCGTAACGATATTATTCATGATCTTCAGGCGCTATTGCGCGCGCCGGGGCGTTTCCACGGCCCATGCGTGCACACGCCCTCAGAAGGGAGACGGGAGATCGCGAATATCAGGACAAAGATTTTTTGCGGCCGGAGCGGCAGGTCAGCTGCTCGACATTGCGCCGCGATACACCGGGTCCTCGAGCGCCCGCCCGGCGCCGTTGGCGACGCACATCAGGGCATTCTCCGCGACCATGACGGGCAATCCGGTTGCCTTGGACAGGACATCGTCGAGATTCGCGAGCAGGCTGCCGCCGCCGGTCATCACGATGCCCTGGTCATAGATGTCGGAGGCCAGCTCCGGCTCGGTCTTCTCCAGCGCGGAGTGCACCGCCTCGACGATCTGGGCGGTGAGGTCGGCAAGGGCATTGGCGATCTCGCCCTGGTTCACCTCGACCTCGGAGGGCATGCCCTTCACCAGATCGCGCCCCCGGACCTTGGTCGTCAGGCCGATGCCGTCCTCGGGAAGCTGGGCGGTGCCGATCTCGACCTTTATCCGCTCCGCGGTGGCTTCGCCGACCATGAGATTGTGCTTGCGGCGGATCGCGGAGGCGATCGCCTCGTCCATGCGGTCGCCGCCAACGCGGATCGAGGCGCTGTACGCCAGGCCCTTGAGCGACAGGACGGCGACCTCGGTCGTGCCCCCGCCGATGTCCACGACCATGACGCCGAGCGGCTCGGTGATCGGCAGGCCGGCACCGATGGCCGCGGCCATGGATTCCTCGATCAGATAGACCTTGCCGGCGCCGGCATTGGTGGCGGCCTGCTGGATGGCGCGCCGCTCCACCTGGGTCGCGCTGCTGGGAATGCTGACCGCGATCTCCGGGCGGCGGCCGATCCGCATCGGGCGGCCACCGACCTTGTCGATGAAATATTTGATCATCTGCTCCGCCACCTCGACGTCGGCGATCACGCCGTCGCGCATCGGGCGGATCGTGCGGACGTTGTCGGGCGTCTTCCCGAGCATCAGCTTCGCCTCGGCGCCGACTGCCCGGACCCTTGAGATGCCGCCGGTGGTTTCCATCGCTACCACCGATGGTTCGCTGAGGACGATGCCTCGGTCGCGCAGATAGATGACTGTGTTTACCGTGCCGAGGTCGATCGCGAGGTCGTGGGAGCCGCCCGAGAAAAAGCGAGGAAATTGCATCAAGTTCAATCTGTTGGGATCGCGTGCGCTGCGCAGGATTGCGGAGCGCGATATCGATCGCGCGGGCCGCTGCGGTGGGCTGGTGCCGGGGAGGGGTCAAGCCGCTATCGGCTGGAATGACCCGTTGCAGCGCCGATGTGAGCGCGAACGCGCGCCGGAGCTTATGCAAGGCGCTTCCAACAAAATTGGCGCGCCCGGCTGGATTCGAACCAGCGACCACGAGCTTAGAAGGCACGTGCTCTATCCAACTGAGCTACGGGCGCGCGCCGGATGCCCCTAGCGTGGATTGCGCGGCAGCGGAACCGGGATCATAGATGCTGCATGAGCGAGGGGAACGGGAAGCCGGCGCAGGTCGCCGCGAACACGCTGCGCGGCGGGCATTTCCGCTATTACGACTTCGTGATGGCCGCCTTCGTGGCGATCATCCTGCTGTCGAACGTGCTCGGCGCGGGCAAGGTTTCGCAGGTCTGGCTGCCGATCTACAACGACTATTGGCCATTCGGCGCCGGCATTCTGTTCTTCCCCGTCTCCTATGTGATCGGCGACGTGCTGACCGAGGTCTACGGCTATGCCCGCGCCCGCCGGGTGATCTGGGCTGGCACCGGCGCGGTGCTGTTCATGGCGCTGATGGCCTGGGTGGTGGTCAAGCTGCCGCCCGCGCCGAGCTGGGGCAACCAGGCCGCCTATGAGACGATCTTCGGCCAGGTGCCGCGCATCGTCCTCGCCTCGGTCTGCGCCTTCTGGGCCGGCGAGTTCGTCAACTCCTATGTCCTCGCCCGGATGAAGCTGTGGACCGGCGGCAAGATGCTGTGGACCCGCACCATCGGCTCGACGATCGCGGGCGAAGGGGTCGACAGCCTTATCTTCTACCCGCTCGCATTCCTCTGGGCCGAAGGCTGGACCACCACGCTGGTCATCCAGGTGCTCTTCACGCAATGGGCGCTCAAGGTCGCCTGGGAAGTGATCCTCACGCCGGTCACCTATCTCGTCGTCGGCTTCCTCAAGCGCCGCGAGGGCGTTGACGTGTTCGATGAGGGCACGGACTTCACGCCCTTCGCCACCCGGGTGTGAGGCGGTGAGCCCGCTGCAGTCGGCCAAGTTCTGGCTGATCCAGCATGTCGGGCTCGCCAAGGATGCGCTCCACATCTATGTCGGGCTCACCCTGTTCCTGGGCGCGGCGCTGGTCTTTCGCTGGCCGCTGCGGAGCTGGAAGCCGCTGGGTGTAGCGCTTGTCGCGGCGCTGCTCGGCGAGGTCTGGGACCTGCGCGACAGCCTGGTCTATCACACCCGCATCGATCTCTGGGGCAATTGGCACGACATCTGGAACACGATGTTCTGGCCAGTTGTGCTGCTGCTCCTTGCCCGCACCACCAGGCTCTTCGGCCGCGACACCTGCGAATACCCGAAGGAGTAAGCTGACGCGCGCCGACAACGCTGGCATCATTTCCCGCGAATTCTCCAGGAGGGCAGCATGACCGCGACGACGGAAGAGACTTTCGGCAGCACGGGGCACGTCAACATCTTCTTCCGTTCCTGGCTGCCCGAGGGCGAGCCGCGCGCGGTGGTGGTGATCTGCCACGGGGTGAACTCGCATGGCGGCCAGCATGAATGGACGGCCCAGCGCTTCGTCGAGAAGGGCTATGCCGCCTATGCGCTCGATCTGCGCGGGCGCGGCCGCTCGGAAGGCGAGCGCTTCTATGTCGAGAGCGTCTCCGACTATGTCGACGATGTCGCCGGCACGATCGCCATCGCCAAGTCGCGCCATCCGGGGCTCAAGGTCTTCCTGCTCGGCCATAGCGCCGGCGGCGTCACCTCCTGCACCTACACGCTCGACAATCAGCACGAGCTCGCCGGCTTCATCTGCGAGAGCTTCGCCTTCCAGGTGCCGGCACCCGGCTTCGCGCTGGCGGCGATCAAGGGGCTCAGCCACATTGCGCCGCATCTCGGCGTGCTCAAGCTGAAGAACGAGGATTTCTCGCGCGATCCCGAATGGGTCGCGAAGCTCAACGCCGATCCGTACATCAAGGACGAGGTGCAGCCGGCCGCCACCGTGGCTGCGCTGGTCCGCGCCGATGAGCGGATGCGCAAGGAGTTCGACACGATCACAATCCCGGTGATGATCCTGCACGGCACCGAGGATCACGCCACTGTCTGCCATGGCAGCGAATTCTTTTACGAGCATGTCGGGTCGAGCGACAAAACGCTGAAGATCTATAAAGGCCATTATCATGACTTGCTTGCCGACCTCGGCAAGGAAAGTGTGATGGCCGATATTCTGCAATGGGTTGAAGCGCGAACGTAACGAAAAGACTTTTGCGTAATTTACGTACTTGCGAAATATAACCTAAGTTACTTCGAAGATATTTGGCAGGTCTGTGATTCTCCGGTGCTGGGCACTCTATAATGCTCCGAGCAGCAACATTTCGTTGCAGGTTCTGAGAGAATGCCCATGCACTGGTTCGTCGCTAACGCACCTATCCGCCGGAAGCTGCTCGTAGCGTTCGGCTCGATGACGGCGCTCGTCGCGCTCACGCCGCTGACCCTGTTGTTGTTTCCGACGCTCGCTCTGGCCGTCGGCATCGCCGCCGCCGTGGCGGCCGCCGGCCTCAGCGTCTGGTATCGCAAGGCCATTGCCGACCCCTATGTCACCACCGTGGTGCGCATGGAGGCGCTCGCCGCCGGCGATCTCGCCAGCCCGATCCAGTTCACCGAATATCGGGACTGTGTCGGCCGGTTGACCAAGGCGATGTTCACCTTCCGCGATACCGCTGCCGCGCAGATCAAGCAGAACGAGGAAGCCGAGCATCACGGCGAGATCGTCCGCGGCATGACCGGCAATCTGGAACGCCTCGCCAAGGGCGACCTGACCGCCGACATCGTCGAGGAATATCCGGCGACCTATGCGAAGCTGCGCGAGAATTTCAACGCTGCGCTCGCGTCGCTGCGCACCCTGCTCGGCGCCGTTACCGAAAGCACCTCGGCGATCCGCAACGGATCGGGCGAGATCGCCCAGGCGTCGGAAAGCCTGGCGCGCCGCACCGAGGCGAATGCCGCGAGCCTCGAGCAGACCACTGCCGCGATCAGCCAGATGGACCAGCGCCTCAAGGCTACCGCAGAGGCCGCCGGCCGCACCGTCGCCCGCGCCGATGGCGCCACCGCGACCGTCTCGGGCGGCCGCCAGGTCGTCGATGAGGCGGTGCAGGCGATGAACCGGGTCAATGACAGCGCCAAGGGCATCGACAGCGTCATCGAAGGGCTCGACAAGATCGCCTTCCAGACGCGCGTCCTCGCGATGAACGCTGCCGTTGAAGCGGGGCGTGCGGGCGAGGCGGGCAGGGGCTTCGCGGTTGTTGCCGATCTCGTCTCCGCGCTCGCGATGCGCGCCGAGGAAGAGGCCGGGCGTGCCCGCGAGCAGCTCACCGCCACCCAGGTCGATATCGTCGCTGCGGTGGAGATGGTCGAGAAGGTCGATGGCGCGCTCGCCCATATCGCCGAAGAGGTGAGCGGCGTGCACAATTTGCTCAACCAGATGGCGGCCGACAACCAGGCCCAGTCGACGGCAGTCAGCGAGATCAGCAGCGCGATCGGCGTGATGGACCAGTCGACCCAGCAGAATGCAGCGATGGTCGAGGAGACTTCGGCCGCCGCGCGCAACCTCACCGTCGAGGTCGCCACGCTCGCCGAGCAGGCGGCGCGTTTTCAGGTGACGGGCGGCGGCCGGCCGATCTCCTTCCCGGCGCCGGGGCTGTCCGCATCGAACGGCGCATTCGCCAGTGCGGTTCACTGAGCGGCTGGTTACGATATATTCTAGATTCGTCACGGAGCAGGGCGGTCGCGGTTCTCTCGCGGCCGCTCTTCTTCGTCTCGTGAGGAAGGTTGCGGTGGTGACGCACGTTTCGATTCGGCGTGAGAACCTATTTGGATAGCTCTAGTTCGCCAGGGCCCCGCAGCACGCTTCCGAAGTGATGCTCCCAAAGCCGTGCGCCGAGATCCGCACTGCGGTCGAGCGACGAGCCGACGCTGAGCCATTGCAGCAGGGTGGGGTGCAGCCCCGCGTCGAACAGCATGAAGCCCGCCGCCAGACAGCAGGTGTCCGCCTGGATGCCGCAGACATACACGCGCTCCGTCTTTCGATCGCGCAGATGGTCGATCAATTCGGCCGGCGGAAGATAGCCGTGCTTCACGAAGATGCGGTCGGCCGCGACCAGGCTCTCGTCGTCGGGTGCGGGTTTCCAGCCGAGCTGGCGCTCGAACGGCGTCACCGACTCATCGTGCCGCTCGACCGTCGCCACGGTGTAGAGGGGCCGGCTCAGCGCGCGTATGCCCTCGACGATCGCGTCCGGCACGGCAAAGCTCGGCTGGACGTCGACGACCAGCAGGGCAATTCCGGGAAGGGTAGGACGTCCGGCTAGCAGCGGCCCCGGCACGCCGGCCTCAGGCCACCGCTTCGAGCAGGCCCTCGAACAGGCGGCGGCCGTCGGTGCCGCCATGCGCGGCTTCGATGCGGCGCTCGGGGTGCGGCATCATGCCCAGCACATTGCCGGCCTTGTTGAGCACGCCGGCGATGTTGCGGGCCGAGCCGTTGATGTCGGCGGCGTAGCGGAAGGCGACGCGGCCTTCGCCTTCGATCCGGTCGAGCGTCTCGGCATCGGCGAAGTAATTGCCGTCATGATGCGCGACTGGGACGGTGATCTGCTCGCCCGAGCGATAGGCCGAAGTGAAGATCGACTGCGAATTGTCGACCGTCAGCGGCACATCGCGGCAAACGAAGTTGAGGCCCGAGTTGCGCATCAGCGCGCCGGGCAGCAGCCCGGTCTCAGTGAGGACCTGGAAGCCGTTGCAGATGCCGATCACCGGCGTGCCCTTGTCGGCCGCCTCGATCACGGCGCGGACGACCGGCGATCGCGCAGCGATCGCGCCGCAACGGAGGTAGTCGCCATAGGAGAAACCGCCGGGCAGGGCGATCAGGCCGAGGCCGGTGGGCAGCTCGCTCTCGCCATGCCACACCATCGCGGGCTTCACGCCCGTCACCGCCTCCAGCGCGACTGCGATGTCGCGATCGCAGTTGGAACCCGGAAAGACGATGACCGCGGTCTTCACAGCTTTTCCACCCGGTAGTTTTCGATGACGGTGTTGGCGAGCAGCTTGCGGCACATCTCGTCGATGGCCTCGTCGCTGGTGCCGTCTGCGAGCTCGAGCTCGAAGATCTTGCCGGCGCGGACGTCTTCAACGCCGTCAAAGCCGAGGCCGCCCAAAGCGTGCTGGATGGCCTTGCCCTGGGGGTCGAGCACGCCGTTCTTCAAGGTGACGATGATGCGGAGCTTCATGGGCAGCGCCTATGGCGCGGAGTGCGCCGGGCTGCAACCCAAAGCGCGTCATTTTCCATGCCTAAATGCGCGTCATCCCGGCGAAAGCCGGGATCTAAGGCGACGGCGCTCGGAAAGAGCCGCACGAGATCCCGGCTTTCGCCGGGATGACGGTATTGGTTTGGTGATGGGGCGAGGAGCTTACTTGCCCCGGCGCTTCCGGTGGCTCTCGAGGTCCAGCACCGCCGAATCCTCGCCTTCCGGGAACAGGCCAAGCCGGCGCGCGACTTCCTGATAGGCTTCGACTTCGCCGCCCAGGTCGCGGCGGAACCGGTCCTTGTCGAGCTTCTCGCCGGTGGTCATGTCCCACAGGCGGCAGCCGTCCGGGCTGATCTCGTCGGCCAGGATGATGCGCGAGTAGTCATTGTCCCAGATCCGGCCGAACTCGAGCTTGAAGTCGACCAAGCGGATGCCGATGCCGGCGAACAGGCCCGAAAGGAAGTCGTTCACGCGAATGGCCATGTCGGCCATGTCGTGCAGTTCCTCCTGGCTTGCCCAGCCGAAGCACAGGATGTGCTCGTCGGTGACCAGCGGGTCGCCCAGCGCGTCGTCCTTGTAGTAATATTCGACGATCGTGCGGGGCAGCGGGGTGCCTTCCTCGATCCCGAGCTTCTTCGCGAGGCTGCCGGCGACGACGTTGCGCACCACGACCTCGATCGGCACGATCTCGACCTGGCGGATCAGCTGCTCGCGCATGTTGAGGCGGCGGATGAAGTGAGTCGGGATGCCGATGCCGGCGAGCAGCGTGAAGACGTGCTCGGAGATCCGGTTGTTGAGGACGCCCTTGCCGTTGATCGTGCCCTTTTTCTGGGCATTGAAGGCGGTCGCGTCGTCCTTGAAATACTGGATCAGCGTGCCGGGTTCGGGACCCTCGTAGAGGATCTTTGCCTTACCTTCGTAGATCTGCCGGCGGCGTGCCATCGGGTGCTTTTTCCCCTGGAAAGTCATTGCCCCGGCGGCACGGGGAATCCGCGCACGTGCCGGGGCGAGAGGCGGCCTATAACGAAAGGGGGGCTGAGGCGCAATCACACATCCTCGTTAACGGGCCCCAATCCGGCGCGGCGCCACTGCCGCAGCCATGGGCGTGCCGCGAACAATGCCAGCCCGGCCAGCAGCGCCCAGGGGCCGAGGAAGATCACGAGCAGCAGCAGCGTCTGCCCAACGCCCAGCACCGCCGCGCCCGATTGCGCCACGGCGTCGCTCAGCCGGCCGAGAAAGCCCTGCGGCGTCGGCGCCTGCACCGGCGCGGTTACCGGGACATAGCTGACCGAGAAGTTGGAATAGGCCACGCGGCCGCGCAGCTCGCCCAGCCATCCCCTGGCCTGGTCGAGCTCCTCCTGCGCCTGGGCGACGCTGCGCTCGGCCTCGACCAGCTCGCCCACCTTGCCCTGGCGCCCGCGCAGCATGTCCGTGAGCCGGGCGACGAGGATCTCGCGCTGGCGGAGGCGGGCGTCGGTGTCGACCAGGTCGCGCGAGACGTCTTCCGCCGAGATCTGCGTGTCGACCGCGCGGCCGCCTGCCTTGCCGACCAACTGGGTCAGGTCGCCGGCAAAGGCCTGGCCGAGCGGGCTCGCCACGCGCAGCTTGAGGAAGGCGCTGGTCGCGCCGTCGTCATTGGCGGCGCGCTGCATCGCGACCAGCTGGCAGCGCGGGCCCAGCCGGTTGCACAGGTCGAGATGCGCCTGTTGCGCCCCGGCGATCGCGGCGGCGGGCAGGCGATAGGCGAGGGTGAAGTTATACGCGAGCTGCGGCACGCTGATCGGGATCGCTGCGGCGCCGGTCGTGGAATCGCCGGGCGGCGATACGGAGTTGCGGACCGACGACGCATAGGACCTGGCGATGTCGCTCTTGGGCATGGCCGGGGGCGCCGTGGTCAGCAATGACGGCGTCTGGACGTCATAGGTCGCGAGCTTCTGCCCGTCGCGGAACTGAGTGGAGCCGATCAGCGCCACGCACGTCCCCAGCACCAGCACTCCGGCCATGCCGCCGCTCGCCAGCAGCATCCAGCGCTTCGGCTTCACCATCGCATCTCTCCCTTTGTTTATAGATGTTATAACATCACATAACCAAGGCAAAAAGCAAGCGGGGAAGCGCATGCTGTCCCCGCTTGCCGAAATGCAGTGCTGCAACGCGCGCCGATCAGCGCGCGTGCTCGTCTTCCTCGTCGCGCGAGAACCAGCGCTGGATCAGGTTGCGATTGTCGCCGCGCCCGCGCTGGTCGCGGCCGTCATGCGTGCTCTCATAGCCCTCGTCGTGGCGCGGCTCGACATCGGGTCCCACGGCGCGGCCATGGATGATCCAACGCAGCAGCAGCACCACCGCGAGCATCAGCAGGCACCAGGGCCCGATGCTCGCCAGCAGCTGGACGAGCTGGGCGACCGAATTCTCCAGCGTCTGCCCGGCGGTGCGGAAATTCGCCTCGGACGAGCCGAGGCCGCTCAGCGCGCTGCTTGATTCATAAGTGAACAGCATCGGCGCATTGGCCAGGGTCTGGCCCTGGCTCGCCTCCACCTCGGCGATCACCGACAGCGCATTCTGCAGGCGCGCGGCACGGGCCTGGCCGTCGGGCGAGGTGCTGGCGCGGGCGTTCTGGAGCTGGTCCTGCAGCCGCTTCACCACCGCGACGCTGCGTGCGGTAGCGGTCGAGTCCGCGCCGGTGATCTCGGTGTCGACCAGCACGCCGTCCGATCCGGTCACGTTCTTGGTCACCGCGTCGCCGAAGGCGCGTGCGATCGACGGATCGATGCGGATGGTCAGCACCGCGCGGGTCTTGTTGCCGTCATCGACGCGGTAGCGCATCGAAAGGATGCGGCAGCGCGCCGGGCCGATCCGGTCGCAGGCATCGGCATTGGACTGGAGCACGCCCTTCACCCGGCTGCCCGGCAGCCGATAGGCATAGCGATAGTCGAAGCCTGTGCCGGTCGAGGCGAAGGCCTCGGCATTGGCTGCCGAAGCGAATTCGGACTTGTCCTTGCCGTCCGCGGGGCGATCGATACCATCGCATCCCGCGAGCAGCGCAAGCGCCGCCAATGCCCAAACGACTCGCATGGGTTCCTCCCTGTTCCTTGACCAAGGAGTAACCATATTTTGTGACGGGCCCAACCCGCCCGGATCGCACCGGCTTTCCCTTTTCGGGATCGCGCTGCGCGATATCAGCAACGCTTATGGGTTGGCGGGCGACGTTGCAGGCCGCCCGCCTCTTCGCCTTCCGAGGGATCAATCAGGGACGGGCGGAGATCCGGATGGGGCTGCCCTGCCGGGTGACGGCCTGCTGGCGCGCTTCCGAGACGCGCTCGCGCAGGAGCGCCTTGCAGCGCAGCGCACTCGGAGACTCGGTCACATAGCCGGGGCGGGTGGCCGGGCACGCCTTGTCGATCGCGCGGGCCAGCCGGCGGTCGAGCGCGCTGCGCCCCTCGGCACGGGACAGGTCGAGATCGGCATAGGAAACGCGGACGATTTCGTGGTTCTGCGCCTTGGCGGCCAGCGGGATCAACGCGGGCGAAAGGATCAGGGCGAGGGGGATCAGGGTCTTCAGCATGGCTTGTTCCTTTGGATGCGCGCCATGTTCGGCACCCCCTCCATCTGCGCCCGAACGCGCCGCCAGGCCAACAAATCATTGGCCAACATCCATAAGCTGTGCTTGTATATTCTGATGCGCCGCCTTCCTCCCTTGTCCGCCGTCCGCGTGTTCGAGGCCGCTGCCCGGCACGGCAACTTCACCCGCGCCGCGGAGGAACTGGGCATGACCCAGGCGGCGGTGAGCTATCAGATGAAGCTGCTGGAGGAGCGTGTCGGCGCGCCGCTGTTCGCGCGCAGCGGGCGCGGTATCGCGCTCACCGATATCGGCCGCCGGATCGCGCCGCAGATCACCACTGCCTTCGATGCGATGGGCGATGCCTTTGCCGCGGTCCATGCCGAAAGCGAGAGCGTGATGCGGATCACCGCGCCGCGCACGCTTGCTACCAACTGGCTCGCCGGCCGGATCGGCTCGTTCCAGCTCGCCCGGCCCGAGCTGGCGGTGCGGCTGCACGTCGGCGACGAGATCGTAGATCTGCTGGCAGGGGAGGCCGATGTCGGGCTGCGCGGCGCGCCCGGCCCGATGCCGGGACACAGCTGCCATTTCCTGATGGGCATGCCGGTGGCGCCCTTTGCCAGCCCGGATTTCCTGGCGAGGCATCCGCCGGTGCGCACGCCGGCCGATCTGCTCGAACTACCCCGGCTGACCTATAACGACGACTGGTGGGACCTGTGGTTCGCCGCGGCGATGGGCGAGACTCCGGCCTATGTCGACCTGGCTGGCGTCCGTTTCGATTCGCAGATCCTGGACGGCAATGCCGCGATTGCCGGCCACGGCATCTCGATCCTCAGCCCGCCGATGTGGCTGCCGGCGATCGCTTCGGGCCAGCTCGTCCAGCTGCTCCCGCAGATCACCGCCCAGTACCGCAACGCCTTCTGGCTGATGTATGCCGAGAACAAGCGCAACCAGCCCAAGATCCGCGCCTTTCGCGACTGGCTGCTGGAGGAAGTGAAGACCTCGCTGGCGCACGATCCCTGGGGCGCGCTGGTGGCGCCGGAGGATCGCCCGGCAGACTGACAGGGGGATGGGGACAAGCCGTCCCCCTGCCGGTTATGCGTTCTAGAAGCGCACGCCGATGCCGGTGAGCAGCTGGTGGCGGTCGTCGTGGCCCCGATAGTCGTCGGTTCGCGTGAGGCGATATTCGGCCTTGGCATAGACGTTCTTGGTCAACTTCTGCTCGACGCCGGCACCCACGCGCAGGCCATTGGCGGTGCTGGGACCATAGTCCCGGCCGTCGCTACCATGGGTATCGTAGCGCAGGTCCGCCCAGCCGGCCTTGGCAAAGATCAGCGTCTTCGGGCTCAGCGCATAGCCGATCCGAGCGGAGACATCGATGTCGCGCGCCGCATCGGTCTTGTAAGTAGTGGACCCGGTGCTCGGGAACGGCCCGACCTTGGCGCTGCCCGCGACAACCCAGCCGATACCGCCTTCGACGCCGATGGTGACCCGCTTGCCGATGGCCACGTCATAGCCGACCGCGCCGCCTGCGCGCAGCCCGGTCAGTTCGCCGCCGGAAAGCGCATCGTCACCGCTCTGGTCCAGGCCGATCGTCGCTTCGACGCGCGGACCGGCAAAGCTCTGTGCCGGCGTCTTCTCCTTCTCTACTTCCTGCGCAAAGGCAGTGTTCGCGCTCGCGAGGCAAGTCGCGGCGACGAGTATAAGGATCGAGTTGCGCATATCTGCTTACTTTCGTTCGAGTTCCCCTGTGTATTCCGGAGACGGAACGATTTCGGCGATCCCGTAATAGCCTGTGAAAGAATTTTAGACTGACCGGGGTGGATAGAGAGCTTGTAAGCGGGCAGGTTTTACAGAGAAGATTGGGGCGGGATCGTGGCGGATTGCCGATAAGAAGCGTCACATTCTTGAACGTCTCTGCAGCGCTTGCACGACCGCATCGCACCGCGAAAATGGCAGGTCCGTGGCGCAAAGCCGGCCTCGCCACTGGCAAAGTTGGAAATGTTCTGCTTTAGTTCCGGAGTGTTGCCTCGTCTCGAACCTCGTATCCAGTCCTCGGCTTTATCGGCTCTCGCGCACGCGTGTGGGGATTCAAGAGATTCAACATTTCTCCGCGGGCGTTTCGGTAAAAGCATGAGAAATTCGATAGTTATCGCCAAAATCTGCGGCTCGAATTTTCCAACACCCAAGCGTTCGGTTGAATGTCGCCGCGCCCCGGCTTGGCGCTTGGCCTTCGCTGCTGCTATCCGGGGTGGGAAATGAGCCTCGACACCGACATTCAAGATCCCGGCGCGCCTTCCGACGTTCCCTTCGACAGCGCGCTTTCCGAGCGGTACCTGGTCTACGCGCTCTCCACGATCACGGCGCGCTCGCTGCCCGATGTCCGCGACGGGTTGAAGCCGGTCCACCGCCGCCTGCTCTGGGCGATGCGGCTGCTGCGGCTCGATCCGGCGAGCGGCTACAAGAAGTGCGCCCGCGTCGTCGGCGACGTGATCGGTAAATACCACCCGCATGGCGATCAGTCGGTCTATGACGCGATGGTCCGCCTCGCCCAGACCTTCGCGCTGCGCTACCCGCTGGTCGACGGCCAGGGCAATTTCGGCAATATCGACGGCGATAACGCTGCTGCCTATCGCTATACCGAAGCACGCCTGACCCAGGTCGCCATCGACCTGATGGACGGGCTCGACGAGAATGCCGTCGATTTCCGCCCCACCTATAACGGCGAGGACGAGGAGCCCGAGCTCTTCCCAGGCCTGTTCCCGAACCTGCTCGCCAATGGCGCGGCCGGCATCGCGGTCGGCATGGCGACGAGCATCCCCCCGCACAACGCCGCCGAGCTGATGAACGCGGCGGTGGCTCTGATCGACAATCCTCAGGCCAATGTCCTCGACTATGTCCAGGGCCCCGACCTGCCGACCGGCGGCATCATCGTGGACAGCCCGGCGGCGATCGCCGAGGCCTATGCCACCGGCCGTGGCGGCTTCCGGGTGCGCGCGAAGATTGAGAAGGTGACCGAGAAGGGCGGGGGCTGGCACCTCGTCGTCTCCGAGATCCCGTACGGCGTCCAGAAGGGCAAGCTGATCGAGGGGATCGCCGAGCTAATCAACGAGAAGAAGCTGCCGATCCTGGGCGATGTCCGCGACGAGAGCGCCGAGGACATCCGCATCGTGCTCGAGCCGCGCAGCCGCACGGTGGTGGCCGAGGACCTGATCAACAGCCTGTTCCGTCTGTCGGACCTCGAAGTGCGGGTGCCGCTCAACCTCAACGTGCTCGACAAGCACCGCACGCCGCGGGTGATGAGCCTGAGCGAGGCGTTGCAGGGCTGGCTCGAGCATCAGTTCGTCGTGCTGCGCCGCAAGTCCGAGCACCGGGTGGCCAAGATCACCGACCGGCTCGAGCTGGTCGGCGGCTATATCATCGCCTTCCTCAATCTCGACCGGGTGATCGAGATCATCCGCACCGAGGACGAGCCCAAGCCGGTGATGATGGCCGAGTTCCAGCTCACCGACCGTCAGGCCGAGGCGATCCTCAACATGCGGCTGCGCTCGTTGCGCAAGCTCGAGGAGATGGAGCTCAAGCGCGAGCGCGATGCGCTGGAGAAGGAAAAGGCCGATCTCGAGCTGCTGCTTTCCTCCGATGCCCGCCAGCGCACCCGGATGAAGCGCGACCTCGCCAAGATGATCGAGCGCTACGGCCCGGAGACGGCGCTGGGCAAGCGCCGCACCCTGGTCGAGGAAGCGGCGCCGGCGCGCGAGATCCCGCTCGAGGCGATGATCGAGCGCGAGCCGATCACGGTGATCCTCTCGGCGCGCGGCTGGATCCGCGCGATGAAGGGCCATGTCGAGGATCTGTCGGGCGAGGCGCTGAAGTTCAAGGAAGGCGATTCGGCCTTCCTGGCCTTCCATGCCCAGACCACCGACAAGCTGCTATTGGCTGCAGACAATGGCCGTTTCTACACGCTGGGTGCGGACAAGCTGCCCGGCGGGCGCGGGTTCGGCGAGCCGGTGCGGCTGATGATCGACCTGGAGGGCGAGCGGAACATTATCGCCCTGCTGCCGTCGAGCCAGGCGCCCAAGCTGCTGGTGGCGGCGGATGACGGCCGCGGCTTCGTCGTCAAGGTCGAGGACGTGATCGCCGAGACCCGCAAGGGCAAGCAGGTGGTGACGCCGCGGGCCGGAGCGCATCTCAAGCTGGTCAAGCCGATCGGCGCCGAGGACGATGCGGTGGCGGCGGTGGGCGACAACCGCAAGCTGCTGGTCTTCCCGCTGTCCGAAGTGGCGGAGCTTGGGCGCGGGCAGGGCGTTCAGCTGCAGCGCTACCGCGACGGTGGGCTGAGCGATGTGCGGACCTTCAAGATGGTCGACGGGCTGAGCTGGGCGATGGGCGGCGAGAGCGGCCGGACGCGCAGCGAAACCGATCTTTCGCCCTGGCGCGCGACCCGCGGCGCGGCCGGCCGGATGGCGCCGAACGGCTTTCCGCGCGACAATCGTTTCTAGGGCGACGTAAAACGCTTTTGTTTCAGGCGGTTTTAACCAATCGGGACTAGGCCGGACAGGATGGTGTTCGCCAGGTCGAAGAAAGCCCGTTTTGTGGCGCCGCTGCCCGTGCCGCAGCAGCCGGACGCGCTTACCTTCGGCCCGGGCGTTTCGGCGATGATGCTCGACATGCTGCCGGTGCCCGCCGCGCTCGTCGAATTGCGGGAAGACTGCTTCGTCTTCGACGCGGTCAACCGCTCCTTCCGCCTCGCCGGCCTCGGCACCATCGCCAGCGAATCGCCCTTGATCCGCCTGCTCGGACCGCGCCTGCGCCGCTTCATCGAATCGAACGAGATGCAGTGCGAGATCAGCTGGCAGTTCGGCGACGAGGTCGATGCCCGGCATTTCCGGGTGATGCTCGCCAAGCGTGCCGACCGTCGCGCCTTTCCGCGCTGCATGGTCACCCTGGTCGACCACACCTCCGAACTGCGCACCGAATACAGCCTGCGCCGCGAGATGGCGACGGACAGCCTCACCGGCCTGCCCAACCGCGCCGGATTCTCCGATGCGCTCGAGCATGCGATCTCGCCCGAGAATGTCGGCGATTTCGCGGTGCTGGTGGTCAATCTCGATCGGTTCAGCCGCGTCAACGCCTGCATGGGCGGCCTTGCCGGCGACGAGCTGCTGATCACCGTGGCGCGCCGGGTGAAGGGCGCGCTGCGCAGCCGTGACACGCTGGCCCGGATGGGCGGCGACGAATTCGGCGTGCTGCTGACCCTCGACGAGGGGCCGGGCGACGCACTCCATGTCGCCAAGCGCATCCAGGCGGCGCTGGCCAATCCGTTCCGCCTCTCGGACTTCGAGATCCGTGTCGACTGCTCGATCGGCATCGCGCTCGGCGGCGACAATGACGGCGATCCCGAGGATCTGGTGCGCAACGCCCAGTTCGCGGTGAAACGCGCCAAGAAGAGCGGCCGCACCGAGATCTACCAGGCGCATACCTTCGACATCGCCCGCGAGCAGTTCGGCATCGAGACCGAGCTGCGCCGGGCGATCGAGCATGGCCAGATGACGCTCTGCTACCAGCCGATCTGCGACCTTGCGACCGGCCGGATCGTCTCGTTCGAGGCGCTGGCCCGCTGGACCAACGAGGAGGGCGTGGCGCTTTCGCCCAACGACTTCATCCCCGTTGCCGAGGAATCGGGCCTGATCATCCCGCTCGGCCGCTGGGCGATGGAGGAAGCGGCGCAGACCATCGCTGCCTGGGACAGGGCGGCGGGCGGGGATGCTGGTGTCAAGATCGCTGTCAACCTTTCGGCGATCCAGCTGCAGCGCGATCATATCCCCGCCATGGTCAAGGGCGCGCTCGACCGGCACGGCGTGGCCGGCAACCGCCTGACCCTCGAGCTCACCGAAAGCGCGATCGTCACCGATCCCGACCGCATCGCCCAGACGATGAACGCGCTCAAGGACCTGGGCACCACGCTGGCGATGGACGATTTCGGCACGGGCTATTCCAACCTCGCCTATCTCCAGAAGCTGCCGATCGACCTGCTCAAGATCGACCGCAGCTTCGTCTCCGGCATGCTGGCCGACCGCGACAAGGTCGCGATCGTCCGCGCCATCCTCAGCCTCGCCCAGGCGCTCGGCATGCAGACCACCGCCGAGGGCATCGAGACCAACGAGCTTGCCCAGACCCTCGCGGCGCTGGGCTGCACCTATGGCCAGGGCTTCCTCTACTCGCGCGCGCTCGAGCGCGAGGACGCCTACGCGCTGCTCGCCGAGCGCAACGCCTGAGCCACCGCGTCGTCGGCCAGCGCCGACACGCGTGCCTCGTCCGGAAAACCCTCGTCAATCCAGGCTTGCTCGACCTGCTTCATCAGCCTTGCGACCTCGGGCCCGGCCTTGATGCCGCGCGCCACGATCGCGCCGCCGGTGAGCGGGAAGCGGGGCGGCTGCCACGCATCCAGCACCGCCACGTCGGAGAGCGGGCTGCCGAAGATCAGCAACCGGTCGCGCGCTGCCTCGACGCCCGCGTGCCACGCCATGGCGATGAAATTGCCTTCGGGCGGCACGACGGCGGCGGCGAGGCGCTTGCGCTGGGCCTTCGACAGCTTGAGGCGCGCCGCGATCAGCTCGGCAAGCACGGAGTCGGCCGGGATCAGCGCGGCGAGCCGGCGGATGGCATCGGGAGCGACCCCGGCTGCATCCTCGCGCGCCGCGAGATCGGCGAAACGATCCGCCGACGCGATCTCCGGCAGCACCGGCGCGAAGATGCCGCGCTCGATCATCAGCGCGACCACGCGCACCGCGTCCTTCGCCACCAGCAGCTTGAGCAACTCGTCCGCGATCCGCTCGCGGCTGAGCGCCATCAGGTCCTTGGCGCGTGCCGTGCAGGCGTCGAGTCCGGCCGGATCGGCGACGTCGCCGAAGCGAGCGAGGAAGCGGAAGAAGCGCAGGATGCGGAGGTGATCCTCGGCGATGCGCTGGAGCGGATCGCCGATGAAGCGGACATGGCGCACCACGAGATCGGCCAGGCCGCCGAAATAGTCGAAGATCTCGCCGGTCGCGGGATCGGCATAGAGCGCGTTGATCGTGAAATCGCGCCGGGCGGCGTCCTCGCGCCAGTCGTCGGTGAAGGCGACGGTGGCGCGGCGGCCGTCGGTCGAGACGTCACGGCGCAAGGTGGTGACCTCGACCGGACCGCTCTCCAGCACCGCGGTTATCGTGCCGTGATCGATCCCCGTCGGCACCGCGCGGATGCCGGCGCCCTTGAGCAGCTCGATCACCCGCTGGGGCGAGAGCGGCGTCGCGACGTCGAGATCGGAGACCGGCAGGTCGAGCAGGGTATCGCGCACCGATCCGCCGACGAAACGCGCATCGCCGAGCACGTCGACCAGATGCGCGAGCCCGGCGCGGTGACGCCATTCGGCATCGGGCAGGATCATGCCGCCCATCGCAGCCGCCTCGACAGATTGACCAGCATTGCCGCCGTTGCTCCCCAGATCCGGCGATCCTGCCAGAGTATCTCGTAATAGCGCCGCTCGCGGCCCAGATACTCCGCCACCTGCTCGCGCTGGTTCGCCGTGTCGAGCAGGAAATCGAGCGGCACCTCGAACACGCTGGCGACTTCCGCCTCCGAGGGCGTCAGCATCAGGTCGGGCGGCACCACGCCGATCACCGGGGTGACGACATAGTTGGTGACGGTGCGATAGCTGTCGGTCATGCCGACCACCTCGACCGAGGCCGGGGGCAGGGCAATCTCCTCCTCGGCCTCGCGCAGCGCCGCGCCGATCGGGCCATCGTCACCCGGATCGATCCGGCCGCCGGGAAAGGCGACCTGGCCGGCATGGCGGCGCAGCGTCTCGGTGCGCTGGGTGAGGATCACGCCCGGCGCGGCGCGATCGGTGACGGCGATCAGCACCGCGGCGGGATTGCCCTGGATCGCGGGATCGAAGTCATAATGGTCGCCCGGGAGCAGAAGCGGCGAATGATCCGCCGCCAGCGCCAGGCGCAGTCGATCGGCGAGGCTCATGCGCCGGGCTCCAGCGCGAAGAAGCTGCCATTGCTCCACACGCCCGGCGGCGTGCTGCCATTGGCGAGCGCGATCTCGGCCAGCTCGTAATAGACGCTGCGCGCGACCAGCGCCTCCAGTCCGCGGCGGACATGGAGATAGGGGCGCGGGCCATCCTCGCGCTCCTCGAAGCGCAGGCCATGCTCGGGCCCGGCGGTGACGAGATCGCCGGTGTTGAGCCGGAAGGCGAGCCGCATCGCTTCGCCTTCGCCCTCGCGCTTCATCTCCACCGCGGTGAAGGGCGCGTCCTCGACATCGATGTCGAGCTTCTCGACCGGGGTGACCAGCACGAAGCGCCCGTCGGGCTCGCGGCGCAGGATCGTCGAGAACAGGCGGACCATCGGCAGGCGTCCGATCGGCGAGCCCTGGTGGAACCAGGTGCCGTCGCGCGCGATGCGCATGTCGCTATGCCCGCAATGCGTCGGGTTCCAGTTCTCGACCGGGGGCAGGCGATTCTCCTCGGCCAGGCGGGCGATCTCGGCGAGCGAGAGGCTGGCGAAGTCGGGCGGGGGCGGGGAGGGCATCGATTCGTCTCAGTTCAGGGGCCGTTTGGGGCGCGGAAGTTCACCAAGTTCACGACATCCACGCGCGAGGCTTTCCGGTAGCCGCCCGGCGCGGCGGAAGTCCACGGCGCGAGACGCAAGGCATCCGGTAGCCGGATGCTCCCACGAACGAAGAGGATGAAGGAAAGGCTGCGCGCGGTCGGCCATGCCGGGAACCCAAGCAGACAAAATCCTACATTGGAAGCTGTGACTTGGCTTTTCCCCGGCGAAGGCCGGGGCCCAGTCCTTGAAAGTCACGCGCCTTGGCGCGTCTTCGCCGCGCACTGTTTAGTCTGGGCCCCGGCCTTCGCCGGGGAAAGAAGAGTCGTTTGGTGTTGGCTGCTACTCAGGCCGCCCGTCGAAGACGCGCGCCGAGCTGGCCCGGGCCGACCGGCACCCCGGTGCCGCGGGCGAGTAGGCGGCGCGCCTCGAACGGGCCGGGCAGACGCCAGCCGCCGGTCTTCTCGGGGGTGAAATCGAAGAAGCGGCCATAATATTCGGGGTCGCCGATCAGCATCAGCGCGTCGGCGCCGGGGACCGGTGCGGTCTCCGCCGCTTCGAGCATCCGCTCCATCAGCATGCGGCCGATGCCGCCCTGCTGGCGATCGGGCTGCACCGCCACGGGGCCGACCATCACCATCGGCACGCTGCCGCCGCCATCGCATTCGAGCGCGACCGGCCAGCACTGGATCGAGCCGAGCAGGCTGCCGTCATCGGCCATCGCGGCGAAGCTCAGCTCGGGAATCTCGGAAGTGCCAAGGCGCACCTTGTACGCAGTGCGCGCGCGTCGGCCCGGACCAAAAGCACGGTCGAGCAGAGTCTCGACGGCCTGAGGATCCACGGTCTCCAGCGGCAGCAATGCGATCACTTCATACATTCCTTTCACAACGCCCCGACCTGCGGATCGGGGCCGCGCGAGATAGCGCCCATCGCCGCTTTCGCAATACTGAATATATGTCGGGGCGGGCCGGGAACGAGGGGCGGGCTTTCCAGCAGGCGTGCATCTGCTATGGGCCGCGGCCTGTTTCCCCTGAAAGGCATTGGCGACTTGCCCGATTCCCTGAAGCTCCAGGTCCACGACCTGGAAGTCGAAGTCCTCACCGGCGTCTATTCGGAAGAGACGCACCTTCCGCAGCCGCTGCGCATCTCGGTGACGGTGGATATCGACATGCCCGAGCGGTTCGAGCCGGACACGCCGCTCAAGGCCTCGAAGAACTATATGGACGTCAAGCACGCGGCGACCGACGGGCTGCCCAAGGACGTGCACTTCACGCTGGTGGAGGCAGTGGCCGAGCATATCTGCGACACGCTGTTCGTCGGCGATGCGCGGGTGCAGCGCGTCGAGGTGCGAATCGTCAAGCTGGCGATCGCCGAGCAGGGCGAGTCGATCGGCATCACGCTGGTGCGGGGGCGGAAGGGCTGATTTCTTTCCCTCTCCCGCTTTTGCGGGAGAGGGAGGGAGCCGCCAAAGGCGGCGGAAGGGTGAGGGGCCGCGCTGGCCGCGCGCGACGCGCCTGCGTCCCGCACGGGCCCTCACCCTGCCTCGCTACGCTCGGCGTCCCTCTCCCGCGAATGCGGGAGAGGGAATTGGCAAGTTACGCACAAGGCCCCAGCGAGCGGAGCACGAAGGCATAGTCTTCCTTCGCCTTCGCCGCGTTCGCCGGATCATCCGATTCGACGCTTTCGGCGGGCAGGCTGCGCGGCAGGCCGCAGGCGAGGCGGTACCAGAGGAAGGTATTCGCGCGCGGCGCGCCGGCCGATTCGTCGACAATGTCCCCCAATGAGACACTCCAGCGCGTCGTCTCGCCCGGGCGGCGGAGGATCTGGAGCGATACCGGCGCGCCGCCCGCGGTCTGCAGGAACACCTGGGTCTCGCCCTCGCCGGGGAGCGAGCCGGGAACATGGAAGGCGTTGCCGACGCCGGTGATCGCGGGCGGGGCGTCGGCCGCCAGCGCGTCCCTGGTGATCGCGCGGACCTGGGCGTCGAGCTCGGGCAACCAGTTCATCTGGCTCTGCAATCCGGTGAGCTGGACGGTGCCCGGGCGGCTGGGCACGGGGCGGGCGAACAGCAGCACGCGCTGCTTGGCGAGCTTGGGTGCCTTGCCCTTGGCGTTGAGGGGCACATCGGCGGTGTAGGTGATGCGCGAGGCCATGGCCTGGGTGCCGCGAATCAGGGCGGATACGTCCGCCTCGATCAGGAATCGGGTCATACCAGTGGCCAGACCAGGCGATTCTTCCGCCTTCAGCCGTTCGGCCTTGCGGATGCGCGCATCGATGATCAGCGGTGCCGTCGTCACCTGCTTCGCCAGGGTGGCGTAGCTTGGTAAGACAGGGGCTGGTTGCGCCTGTGTTTGCTGGGGCTTAGCGGATGCACCTAAGGGTGCGGCGAGCGCAATTGCGCAAGAAAATATGGCGGGGAAGCTACGGTTCATGCCGATCGGGTTACCGGAATCCGTTACGGCTATACAGAAATAATTCCGTCATGCGGCGATTGTAGGGCGCGTTTGTCCGACAAAGGGTTTGCGTCCACCCGGTGCGCGCGATAGAGACTCGCCCGCTGCCGAATGGGACGCATATAGCGCACGGCGGGCAGACTTGTGCACACGGGGTCGCAAATCCGCAGCACAGGGCTGTATGTCAGGGATTAGAGGAGTGACGTTGCCGGATGTCTTACGCTGACCGCAATACAAGTGGCAGCCGCGTCGTCGCGATCGTTCTGGTTGCGATAATCGTGGCTGGCATGGGATATGCCTTCGTCACGGGCCTTGCATATCAATATATCAAGAAGCAGGCGGAAAAGCTGAACACGTTCGACGTGCAAGAGCCGCCGCCTCCGCCCGAGGAAGTGCCGCCGCCGCCGCCGCCGCCGGATACCCCGGTGCCGCCGCCGCCGACTCAGATCGCAGTGCCGCCGTCGGTGGTCCAGGTGCCGACTCCGTCGCCGCCCATCCAGACGACGCCCCGGATCGATATACCGCAGCCGCCGACCACTCCGCCGGCTCCGCCCGCGCAGCCGGCTCCTCCGCCGCAGCCGCCCGCGCCGCCGCGGATCGCAAAGAAGCTCACGCCGCGCGGTTCGCCGCAGAGCTGGGTGACGGACGACGACTATCCTGCCTCCGCGCTGCGCGCCGAGCAGGCCGGCACCGTCCGCTTCCGTCTCGACGTCGATGCGTCGGGCAAGGTGACCAACTGCACCGTCACGGGTTCGAGCGGCGTGTCCGTCCTCGACAGCACGGCTTGCAACCTCCTCAAGCGCCGCGCCCGGTTCAATCCGGCCGAGGACGAGGGCGGGAACAAGATCCCTGCGCCCTATAACGGCAGCTTCACCTGGAAGATTCCGAGCTAGGCTGTGTGTTTCGCTGGCGCGCTCTAGCGAGGGCGCGCCGGATCTGTGGATAAAAAGCGCTATTTAGTTAGAGGAAAGAACCGACAATGCTCACGACCATTCTCGCCGCCGCTGGGGCGCCCAAGGAAAATCCGTACGGCCTGATTCCGGCGCTCCGTGAGGGCGGCCTGATCTCGCAGACGGTGTTCGGCATCCTGGTGCTGATGCTGTTCTTCTCGCTCTACATCCTGTTCACCAAGCTGTTCGAGCAGCAGAAGATCCTCAACCAGGCGAAGCGCGTCCGCGCCGGCTTCTGGAACGCCAACAGCCTGCGCGAAGGCGCTGCGAAGCTCGAGAAGAACTCGGCCTATCGCCAGCTGGTCGACGACGGCCTGGCCGCCCAGGAGCAGCACTCGAAGCTGACCGATCCGGTCGAAGCCCATGACTGGCTGCACGGCTCGCTCGCCCGCTCGGAAGACCTGATCAACTCGCAGCTGAAGAGCGGCCTGTCGTTCCTCGCGACCGTCGGCTCGACCGCTCCGTTCATCGGTCTGTTCGGTACCGTTATCGGCATCATCCGCGCGCTCGTGAAGATCGGTGCGGCTGGCCAGGCGTCGATCGACGCGGTCGCCGGTCCGGTCGGTGAAGCGCTGATCATGACCGCCGTCGGTCTCGCCGTCGCCGTTCCGGCCGTGCTCGCCTTCAACTGGCTGCAGGCTCGCAACAAGAAGATCAACGAGAGCCTGAACGCGTTCTCGAACGATCTGCTCGGCTACCTCGCTTCGGACGGCCGCGTGCGCCCGACCGTCGCCAAGGCTGCTCCGGCCAAGGCCGCTCCGGCCGCGACCACCAGCACCGCGCCGCGCGCCTAAGCGATCTGGAATATAGGGGCCGCGCTCCTTCGGGACGCGCGGCCCGTCTCCGGCCCCGGGCCGGAGTTGGAATAGAAGGATAGGATAGCGCGCAATGGCGATGAGCGTAGGCGGGGGCGGTGAAGACGCCCCCATGTCGGACATCAATACCACGCCGCTCGTCGACGTGATGCTGGTGCTCCTCATCATCTTCCTGATCACGGTTCCGGTCGTGATCCAGACGGTGAAGCTGGAGCTGCCGAAGGTCCAGTTCGAGCCGACGACCACCAAGCCCGAGAACGTCTCGCTCTCGGTCACCGCCAATGGCGGCAAGTGCGAAGTCTTCTGGGGCATGACCCCGGTGACGAGCCAGGAACTGGTCGATCGTGGCGTGAAGAAGCTGAAGGCCGAGATCGACAAGCAGGGTGGCATCAACGCCGCCGGCCTCGAGCTCCCCGAAGTGCACATCCGTGGCGACGTCAACACGCCGTACCGCTGCATCGGCGGCACCATCTTCGCGATGCAGATGGCCGGCTTCGTCAAGGTTGGCTTCATCTCCGAACCGCCCGCCGGCTCGGCCACGGTTCGTCTCTGACGGCCCTGCTCAAAGGAGTTTAGACTATGGGTATGAGCGTGGGCGGCGGTGGTGATGACGGCCCGATGATGGAAATCAACACGACGCCGTTGATCGACGTCATGTTGGTGCTTCTGATCATGATCATCATGACCATTCCGATTCAGACGCATGCGGTGAAGGTCGACCTTCCGCAGTCGAACAACAACCCGCAGAACGTCGTCGAGCCGGAGAAGAACAAGGTCTATATCGATGCGCAGGGCCAGGTTTTCTGGAACAGCGCGCCGATCGACGACGTGACGCTTCGCCAGTATCTCGACCAGACGCTGCAGATGTCGCCGGAGCCGGAGCTGCACTTCCAGCCCGATCCGCAGGCACGCTACGAAGTCGTCGACCGCATTCTCGCGATCATCAAGCGCGCGAATGTGAACAAGCTCGGCTTCGTCGGCAACGAGCAGTATCGCAACGATTTCTGATCCGCCGCCCTTCGGGGCCGGCATCGGAAGCAAAGCAAGGCGGTCCTTCGGGGCCGCCTTTCTTTTTGCCCGTATGACTACGGAGGGGCATCAAGCCGCTTGTGCGGATGACACATAAGTGTAACACTATTGTCTTCAAAGAGTCATGGAAGTGTCTCCATGTCGTAACAGAAGGAGTAGGAGTTATGCGCATCGCGCTCATTGTCCTTGCCGCCGCCCCGTTCGCGCTTGCTGCGCTTCCCGCGCAGGCCCAGGGCCAGAACGGGGACCCCGTCGCCAGTACCGCCATCCAGAATGGCCAGTTTTCCCAGGCGGAGCGCCAGCTTACCGCCCAGCTGCGCCAGAATCCGGGCGCGCCCGAGCTTCTGCTCAATCTCGCCGCGATCTATGCCGAGACCGGCCGCGCCGCCGAAGCGCGCGACCTGTATCGCCAGGTGCTCTCGCAGCGGAATTTCGAGATGGACCTTCCGGGGGATCGGCAGTCGACTTCGTACGCCGTCGCCAACAGGGGTCTTCAGCGCGTCAACGCGCTCCAGTTGACCTCGCGCTGAGCGAGCCAACGCCGGCGGCCGCGCCACCCTCTCGCGCGGCCGGCGGCGATACCGGCGCCGGCTGATCCCGGCGCCTTTCCCATTTGGAACAGAGGCTTAGAGCCGCGGCAGGGTTACGCCGCGCTGCCCCATATATTTGCCCGCGCGGTCGGCATAGCTGGTCTCGCAGGGCTGGTCGCCCTTGAGGAACAGGAACTGGCACGCGCCCTCGTTCGCATAGATCTTGGCGGGCAGCGGCGTGGTGTTGGAGAATTCCAGCGTGACATGCCCCTCCCATTCGGGTTCGAGCGGCGTCACGTTCACGATGATCCCGCAGCGCGCATAGGTCGATTTGCCGAGGCAGATGACCAGCGTGTCGCGCGGAATGCGGAAATATTCGACCGTGCGGGCCAGCGCGAAGCTGTTGGGCGGGATGATGCACACATCGGTCTTGCGGTCGACGAAGCTGTTCGCGGCGAAATCCTTGGGATCGACCACCGCCGAATCGACATTGGTGAAGATCTTGAACTCGTCGGCGACGCGCGCGTCATAGCCATAGGAGCTGAGCCCGTAGCTGATGCAGTTCTCGCGGCGCTGCGCCTCGACAAAGGGCTCGATCATGCCGGTCGAGAGGGCCTGTTCGCGAATCCAGCGGTCTGAAAGGATCATGGCTCCGTTTTGCCGGAAGCGTGCGGCGGGGCAAGTGGCTTGTCGGATGTGGCGGAACTGCGCATAACGCAGACAAATGAGCAAGGAGAGGGCAATGCGCGGGCTGGCGGCGACGATGACGATGTGCGCGATGTTCGTCACGATTCCCGCTTTGGCCTGCGAGGGCCCGGTGACGATCTGCGCCCGCCCGAACGCGGCGAGCTTCGCGCTGATCCGCGCCGGCAAGCCTGCGACCGTGCTGGTCGATCCCGGCGCCGACCCGGCTGTGCGCCACGCCGCGGACGGTTTCGCCGGCGATCTCGAGCGGGTGAGCGGCGCCCGGGCGACACGCGCCACGGCGCTGGCCGGGGCGAAGGGCCCGCTGGTGCTGATCGGCGTGCTCGGCCATAGCCCGATGATCGATGCGTTGGTCCGTGCCGGCAAGATCAAGGCGCAGGACATCGCCGGTGAATGGGAGGCGTTCCGCCAGATCGTGGTCGACAATCCCGCGCCGGGCGTGCCGCGCGCGCTGGTGATCATCGGCTCGGACCGGCGCGGCGCGGTCTACGGTGCGTACGATATCTCGGAGAAGATCGGCGTCTCGCCCTGGCACTGGTTCGCCGATGTGCCGGTGGCGAAGCGCACCAATGTCTTCGTGACCGCCGGATCGCGGCGCGACCAGCCCAAGGTGCGCTACCGGGGCTTCTTCATCAATGACGAGGCACCGGCCTTCTCCACCTGGGCCCAGAAGAAGTTCGGTGGCGCAAATACAAAGGCTTACGCGCATATCTTCGAGCTGGAGCTAAGGCTCAAGGGCAATTATCTCTGGCCGGCGATGTGGGCGCCGCGCGCCTTCAACGACGACGATCCGCAGAACAAGATCCTTGCCGACGAGATGGGCATCGTCATGGGCACCTCGCACCACGAGCCGATGACCCGGGCGCAGGACGAATGGCACCGCAATACCGCCGGCGGCGTAACCGGAGGCAAATGGGACTACACGACCAATGCCGCCAACCTGCGCGCCTTCTGGCGCGGGGGTATCGAGCGGATGATGTCGAAGGGCGACGGCAAGGGCTATGAGAGCCTGGTGACCGTCGGCATGCGCGGCGATGGTGACGAGCCGATGGCCGAGGGCACCGCGACCAGGCTGCTCGAGGGCATCGTCGCCGACCAGCGCAAGATCATCGCCGAGGTGACCGGCAAGCCGGCAGACCAGCAGCCACAGGTCTGGGCGCTCTACAAGGAAGTGCAGGACTATTACGACCACGGCATGCAGGTGCCCGACGACGTGACCCTGTTGTTCGCTGACGACAATTGGGGGCAGGTCCGCCGCTTGCCCGACCCCGGTGCGAGCCCGCGCAAGGGCGGCTACGGCGTCTATTACCACTTCGATTATGTCGGCGGGCCGCGCAACTACAAGTGGTTGAACACCAACCAGATCGAGAAGAGCTGGCAGCAGATGGACCTGGCCTGGCAGCGTGGCGCCAGGGCGCTGTGGATCGTCAATGTCGGCGACCTGAAGCCGATGGAGTACCCACTCAGCTTCTTCCTGAAGCAGGCCTGGAACCCCGAGGCGATGACGCCCGAGGCGCTGGCGCGTTTCCCGGCGGAGTGGGCCGGCGCGCAGTTCGGGGCGACGAAGGGCAGGGAGATCGGCACGCTGCTCACCCGCTACGCCCAACTCGCCGCGCGGCGGAAGCCCGAGCTGATCGATGCGGGGAGCTTCGCGCTGGGTCGCGGGACGGGCCCCAGCGCGGCGACGCTGGAGGAAGCCCGGATGGATGCTGCGGCCAACTATCTGGGGCGGCGGATCGGCCCGGTGCTAGACGGCGGTGAATTCGGCGCGATGGTCGACGAGTGGAGCGTGCTGGAAACGGCGATGCTGCAGGCCAAGGCGAAGATGCCGGCCGAGGCGCAAGACGCCTTCTTCCAGCTCGTCGAGCATCCGATCGCTGCGATGGCGAACCTCTATCGGCTCTATTACGCCGTGGCGTGGAACCGGGCGCTCGCCGCGGCGGACGATGCGCGGGCAAACGCCTTTGCCGACCAGGCGGAAAAGCTGTTCGCCCGCGACCAGGCATTGAGCGACCGGTACCACAGCATCGCCGGCGGCAAATGGGACGGCATGATGCTGCAGACCCATATCGGCTACACCAACTGGCAGCAGCCCGAGAAGCAGGTGATGCCCGACGTGAAGCGGGTGGCGGGCACGCCAAGGCCGATCCGGGAAGCATCAAAGGACATATTGGGCGTCGGCAAGCCGCTGTTCGAACTGCTGCGGTCACCGCAGGGCGGCGAAGGCGTGATCGAGGCGCCGGATTTTGTGCGGGCTGTGGGCGGCAAGGGGCTGAGCTGGAAGGTGATCCCGCATCTCGGGCGAACCCAGGGCGCAGTGCTTGCCCTGCCGCAGGGGCGTTCCGCCACGACGCCTGCGGATGGCGTGCGGCTCGAATATGCGGTGCCGGTAGCCAAGGCCGGGGAGTTGAACGTGCAGCTGATCCTGGTGCCGACGCTGGGAACGGGCCTGGACGGCAAGCTGCGGGTAGCGGTTTCGATCGATGAGGGGCCGGTGCAGGTGCTGACCGACCTGCTCACCCCGGCGCCCAATGCCGCCGACAGCCAGCCCAAGCGCGACTGGAACAAGGCGGTGGAGGACAATGCCCGGACGCTGGTGGCGCGCTTCCCTGGCGTCTCGGCGGGCAGGCATGTGCTCAAGGTCTGGCGGATCGACGACAATGTCGTGCTGCAGCGGATCGTGGTGGGCACGGGCCCGCTGCCGGGGAGCTATCTGGGCGGGCGCTAGCCCTGCACCACGTGCCACAGCTCGCCGCACGGGCCGATCACATAAGCCAGCGTCAGTCCCCAGGGCATAAGCGCCGGGGGCCTGGGCTCGGGCACGCCGAAGCTGCCCGGCAGGTCGAGCGCCTGGATATGCGCCCACCAGGCGTCGAGATCCCGCACGATGAGCTGCATCATGAAGTTGTTGCCCCAGCCTTCGTCATAATGGTCCTGGAGCAGGAAGCTGCCGGAATCGCAGGTAAAGCCCGCCACGCCGCCTGCCTCGAAGGTCATCTCGAAGCCGAGCGCCTGATAGAAGCGCTTGGAAAGGTCGAAATCCTTACCGCCCGGGACGAAGGGGCGGATCGTGGTGGTGGCGAGATTGGTCATCCGTGCAGCATCGCGATTGGTGGCTTGGCTGCAAGAGGCTCGTTTGGGTTGGGCGCGGTGTTGAGCGGTGGAGCTTTCTTCTGAAATCCTCCCCCGGAGGGGGACGGCCGCGGAGCGGTGGTGGAGGGGGCTTGCCACAGGAGATATCGTTCGCGGCGTTCCCTCTCCCTCCGGGAGAGGATTTGGTGTCCTGGCGCGGTGGGAGGTCCTCTCGCTCCCCTCTCTTGCAGGGAGGGGAATTGACGGGACGATACAGGCTTAGTCGTTCCCCGGCGGAGGCCGGGGGCCAGTTGCGATGTCGTTCGTGAGGTTCCGGCGCCTTCGATGGTGCGCCGAGACTGGGCCCCGGCCTCCGCCGGGGAGCTGCAGGCGTATCGACATAAGCGACCAACTAGCGGCTCGCTTGCCTCCCCCTCCATCGCGCCGCGCGCGCCACCTCCCCCTGGCGGGGGAGGATGATTGGGCGATCACGCCATGCCGAGGTCTTTCGGCCCGAACGCGGCGGGTAGCAGCTGCGAGAGCGTGTACTCGGCGATCTCGTCGCCGTTGGCGCCGCCACAGAACACCGGCAGGTCGCGGCCGCCGAGCTGGGCGGCTTCGTTGATGATCTGGCGGCAGCGGCCGCAGGGGCTGACCGGAGCGGTGTCGGCGTGTCCCATCCGGCCGCCGATCACGCCGATCGCGACGACGTCCTTCAGGCGACCCTCGCTGCTCGTCTTCGCCAGCGCCACCGTCTCGGCGCAGAGCGAGAGGCCGTAGCTGGCATTCTCGAAATTGGCGCCGGTCACCACCGTCCCGTCGGAGAGCAGCACCGCGGCGCCGACGGCGAAGTTCGAATAGGGGGCATAGGCGTTCTTCGCCGCCGCGCGGGCTGCCTCGATCAGCGCCTTGGGGTTCACTTCGCTCATTTCGCCATCACGTCCCAGTTCACGGCCTCGCCGACGCCTTCGATGCGCCGGTGGCGGGTTGCCTGCCATATCGACCATGGCCGCGCGAAATACGAGGGGGGGAAGAAGCCCTGGCGCGCCCAGAGCAGGCGCGGGAAGGCGTCGCTGAGCCGATACTGGTCCTCGAACCGGCTGGAGACCATCAGGATCGCCGGCTTGCCGAGATGCGTCTCGACATCGTGGAGGAAGCGGCCCAGTTCGCCAATCACGACCTGGCGCTCGGGCCGGGCGGGGCAATCGGGCTGGAAGTCGATCTCCACTGCGGGCGGCAGCTGGTCGTCCGAGCGCGGCACGGTGCTCATGAAATTGCCCGACTGGTCGGCAGCGAGCTGGCAGAGCGAATAGACATGGAGCGCGCCGCGGCGGATGCCGGCCTCGAAGGTCCAGCGCCAGTTCTCCGGGAAACGCAGGTCGCGGGCCTGGGCGCCGCTGGTGGCGCGGATATAGGCGAAGTCGATGCCGGCCTTCTTGGCGGTCCACCATTCGATCGGACCGGTATCCTCGGACACGTCGACGCCCTGGACCGGGAAATCGGCGGGCGAGGGGCGCCAGCGCGAGGCGAACAGCCAGGCGCTCCAGCCGAGCAGGGCCAACAGGAGGAGCGCCGGCACGACGAAGCGGAGCCGGCGCGCGAGAACGCGAATATGCACCGACCCTAACCTTTTATGTGCAGTACGCAGATCAGCGTGAACAGGCGGCGGGCAGTGTCGAAGTCCACGTCGATCTTGCCTTCCAGCCGTTCCTTGAGCAGCGACGCCGCATCATTGTGTATGCCGCGCCGTGCCATGTCGACGGTTTCGATCTGGGCGGGCGTGGCGTTGCGAATCGCGGCATAATAGCTGTCGCAGATCGCGAAGTAATCGCGGATCGGGCGGCGGAATGCGGCCAGACCGAGGACAAGCGTCTCCTGATGGGAATCGTCGGCGCGCTTGATCTCCAGCGCCAGCCGGCCCTCCTGCACCGCCAGATGAAGCTTGTAGGGGCCGGCATAGCCGTCCGCCTGGGGCCGCTGGGGGGCGAAGTGATTCTCCTCGAGCAGGTCGAAGATCGCGATGCGCCGTTCCTGCTCGATGTCCGCCGACCGCCACAGAATCGTGCGCTCGTCGAGCGTGACGTCGATGATGCGCGGATCTGCGGACATATCGGCGTTGCTTTGCGACCTATTACCGTTTTCCACAAGCTGTGCGGTTGCCGGAAACGTCGCGCGGTGCGCATAGGGTGGGGATGGCGCAACCGATCCCGCTTCCGATTCCTGATTCTCCCGAGGGGCTGAGCCTGCCCGCCAATGTCGAGGCCGAGGCGGCGCTGCTCGGCGCGATGATGATCGACAATCGAGTCGCCGAAGACGTGCTGCAGAAGCTGCGCCCCGAGCATTTCTTCGAGCCGCTGCACGGGCGGATCTATGACGCGATCTCGACGCTGGTGGGCGACAACCGCCTGGCCACGCCGGTGACGCTCAAGCCGCTGTTCGCCGCCGATGCCGCGATGAAGGAGCTGGGCGGCCCGGCCTATCTGGCGCAGCTGACCGGCAACCCGGCGAGCCTGATCGGCGCGCGCGCCTTTGCCGACCAGGTCTATGACCTGGCGGTGCTGCGCGCGCTGGTCGGCGTCGGGCGCCACCTGGTCGACAGCGCGCTCGATACGAGCGAAGAGATCAATCCTGCCAAGCAGATCGAGCAGGCCGAGCTAAAGCTCTACGAAGTCGCGGAAAAGGGTGGCGAGGATACCGGCGCCAAGAGCTTCACCCGCGCCGCGACGGTGGCGGTGCGGCATACCGAGCGGGCGATGAACTCGGGCGGCAGCGTGTCGGGCATCACCTCGGGCCTGACCGACTTCAACGCGATGACCGGCGGTCTCAACCGCTCCGACCTTCTGATCCTCGCCGGACGCCCGGGCATGGGCAAGACCTCGCTCGCCACCAACATGGCCTTCAACGCGGCGAAGCGGTACCTCGACGACATGGAGGCCGGGATTCCGGAGGACAAGTCGATCGGCGCGCCGGTGGCGTTCTTCAGCCTCGAAATGTCGGCCGACCAGCTGGCGCTGCGTATCCTGTCCGAACAGTCCGAGGTTTCGTCGGAGAAGCTGCGTACCGGCAACATCTCCGGGCCCGAATTCATGAAGTTCGCCCGCGCTGCGGGCGATCTGGAGCGGCTGCCGCTCTATATCGACGATACGCCGGGCCTGACCATCGCGGCGCTGCGTACCCGCGCCCGGCGCCTGAAGCGCCAGTACAAGATCGGCTTCGTCGTGGTCGACTATCTCCAGCTGCTCACCGGCTCGGCCAAGGCATCGGGCGACGGGCGCGTGCAGGAAATCTCGGAGATCAGCCGCGGCCTGAAGACGCTGGCCAAGGAGCTGCACGTGCCGGTGCTGGCGCTGTCGCAGCTCAGCCGCGCGGTGGAAAGCCGCGAGGACAAGCGCCCGCAGCTCTCCGACCTTCGTGAATCGGGCTCGATCGAGCAGGACGCCGATATCGTGCTGTTCGTGTACCGCGACGAGTACTACCACGACTTCAAGGCGCCCAAGGTGCCCGACGGCAACTCGACGCCGGACGAGATCGCGAAATACCAGGCCTGGCAGGACCATCAGCTGCAGGTGGCGAACAAGGCGAGCGTGATCATCGCGAAGCAGCGTCACGGCGCGACCGGCACGGTCGACCTGCGCTTCGACCGCCAGTTCACCAAGTTCAGCGATCTCGCGCCGGGCGGCTACTGATCCGGCTTGCTCGGCTTTGATACGGTTGCGTATCAAGCCGGCATGTTCTTCGCGTTCGCCCTTGCTGCCTGCCCGGCAGGTCAACTCACGCAGGCCCAGGCGCGGGAGGATATCGAGCTCGCCATTTCGGCGGCGGAGGCCGGGCTGCCCGATCTCTACTGGCGGCAGAGTGCCGGCGACTGGGCCCGGCGCAAGGCGGCGGCGCGCAAGGCTGCCGCTGCGGCTGCCAGCGAGGAGCAACTCTTCCGCGCGCTGAGCCCGTTGCTGCGCGGGATTGGCGAGGGGCATCTGTCGCTGACGCGCAGCGAGGGCATGAACTGCCGGTACCGGGAATCGGCTCGGCTGCTGCCACTTGACCTGCTGTGGCGCGATGACGGTGCCTATGTCACCGCCGGTTACGGCGACGCCGCAGACGTGCCGGAGGGCACCCGGCTGCTGTCGGTGAATGGCACCGGCTATCGCGCGATGCTGGCCGAAATGATGCAGGCGAGCGCGCATGACGGCGACAATCGCACGGGGGTGATGCGCGACCGGCTGGGGCGCGGCTATGCTGCGGTGCGCCAGTGGATGCGTGGGAACGAACCCGGCTATCGGGTCAGGCTGCGGCTGCCGGATGGAAAGCTGGTGACACGGCGCCTGACGCCCGTGGCGGTCAGTGCCCGGCCCGCTCCGCCCAAGGATCCGGCGCCGGTAGCGACGCTCAGCTGGATCGATGCCGATACCGCCTATCTCTACGTCCCCACCTTCAGCAACCGGCGCTATCGGGCTGTCGGGGCCGACTATCGCGCGACGGTCCAGGCGATCTTCGAGCAGCTTGCCGCGCGGGGTGCGACGAAGCTGATCCTTGATCTTCGCGACAATGGCGGCGGATCGGAGCCGAACGAGAGCATCCTCTTCTCCTACCTGGTCGAGGCACCGATGCGGAAATACGCCTCGGTCCGCTCGCGACCGAACAAGCTCCGGGTGACCAGCCTGTCGGGCAAGGTGTTCGAGCAGGAAATCTACGACGCCGACGAGTTGAAGACGGTCGAGCCGGCGCCGAACGGCGACCTGCTGCGCATCAATGCCCCGCCCGAGGGGCTGATGACCCGCTGGGAGAGGGCCAGCCCGGTCTATACCGGCCGGCTGGCGGTGCTGGCGGGCGGCTATACCTTTTCGGGCGGGGCCGAGCTGGCATCGATGCTGCACGCAACCAACCGCGGGCTGTTCGTCGGCGAGGAAGTGGGCGGCACCCATGGCGGCAACACCAGCGGCTATAAATGGGAGATCACCCTGCCCAATTCGGGGATGGAGATCGGCATCCCGCTGCTCGCCTTCCGCTTCACATGGCCTGAACCGCATCCCAATCACGGTGCAATGCCGGATTGCTTCGTCCAGCCGAGCGTGGGCGAGGTGCGCGTGGTGAAGGATGCTGCCTATGACGTGGCAGTGCGGGCGCTGGGCAGGGCCTGGGCGGCGCCTACCAGGACAGCCTGTCAGTAGCCGAGACGCTTCAGTTCCTGCTTCACAGCGGCGATCGTCTTGAAGCGGTAGTGCGTGTCGCCGCCCTCGCGCGAGCTGCATTCGCAGCCGACGCCGCCGAACTTCTTGCTGAGCCCCTCCAGATAGGTCAGCGCGGGCTTGCCGAGAGCGGGGGTGTCGAACAGGCGGACCTCGTAAAAGGCGCCGCTATAGTCGTAATGTTGCTGGGGCCATTTGAGGATGACGATCAGCTCGCGATCCGCGTCGCGATCGGCGTTGGCGAAGCCGATCGCCGCGACCTCGGCGTCGCCGCCTTCCTCCTCCCCGGTGGTGACCGCGATCTTGCGCCAGGCGCCGTCCGACTGCTGTACCAGCGCGAACAGCTCGCGGAAGCTGACGGTGTAGTTGTTCTGTAGTTCGCCGCGCTGATAGTCGGCGAAGATCGTACGTCGACCGTTCCAGGGCGCGTCGACGATGTTCAGATCGCCTTCGGGTCGGCCGAGGATACGCGCTGCGAAATGCGCAGGAGTCTCGCCACCCTCGAGGCGCCAGTCCGGAGCGGAAGCGTTCGCAGTGGCGAGCAGGGCGAGAAGCGGGAGCAGGGGCCGAATCGACATCGGCCCGACCCTATCAGAAGCTCGGCTGGTTGGGGTCGCCGTCCTCGATCGGGGTGTGGATGCCGCATTCGGTCTTGTCCCAGCCGCGCCAGCGGCCCGAGCGGGGGTCTTCGCCCGGCTTGACCACGCTGGTGCAGGGCGCGCAGCCGATCGAGAGATAGCCCTGCGCCTCCAGCGGGTGGCGGGGCAGGTCATGCGCTTCGAAATAGGCCTCGATATCCTGCTTGGTCCAACTGGCCAGCGGGTTGAACTTCAGCCGGTCGCCGTCGATCTCGAAGCGGGGCAGGGCGTTGCGGGTGCTCGCCTGGAACGCCTTGCGGCCGGTGATGCTGGTGTCGAAGGGCGCGAGCGCCTTCTCGAGCGGGACCACCTTGCGGATCTCGCAGCAGCCATCGGGGTCATAGGACCAGCGCAGGCCGGTGGCATCGCGCTTCTCGATCGTCTCGGCGTCAGGCGTGACGATCTGGAGGTTGGTCAGGCCGATGAATTCCGCGAGCTGCCGAACATAGGCAAGCGTCTCGGGGAAATGCTTGCCGGTATCGAGGAAGATCACCGGGGTGTTCGGGTCGGCCTGGGCGACGAGGTGGAGCAGGGCTGCGCTCTCGGCACCGAAGGAGGAGACCAGCGCGACCTCGCCGAGCATGTGGTTGCCCAGCACCTCGCGCAGCATCTCGGGCGTGTCGGTGCCGCGGAACAGGTTGTTCAGGCGGATCGCATCGGCCGCCGTCCAGCGCGGGGCGACGTCGATGCGATCAATGTCCCGATCCACCTTGCGCGCGGCCTCAGCCATGCCGGCGTTTCCACACGGGCGCTGCGGGATCGGCGGCGGCCTGGTAATGGAACTCGTAGCGGGCGAGGCTGGCGGCGAGCACGGCCTCGTCGACCGGGGCTTCCGGCGCGAAGCTGTCGAAGCCGCAGCGGCGCATCAGCGGGATCTGATCGACCAGCACGTCGCCCTGGGCGCGCAACTCGCCCGTGTAACCAGCCTCGCGCAGAATGCGGCCGGTGGAATAGCCGCGGCCGTCGCGGAACTTGGGGAAGCTGACTTCGACCAGCGCAATGCGATCGAGATAGGGAAGGAGGACGCGCGCGTCCTCGCCGCTCTCGATGCGGACGGCGGTGGCGTTGGACTGGCCGAGGAAGGAGTCGAGCGTGACCGCGGGCTCCTCATGCGCTTCGTCGTCGCGGTAGCGGAGGAGGTTGGTCATATGTTCCCCTTCCGCTTGCGGGAGGGGCTAGGGGAGGGGGTATCCTTCCCATTCGATGTTACAGGCCCTCCCCCGACCCCTCCCGCAAGCGGAAGGGGAGCGATGAAGGCGCGTGTCGGATGCTGATTACCCATAGATCGCCTCCTTGAACGGGGCCATGCCGAGGCGGCGATAGGTGTCGAGGAAGCGCTCGCCCTTGTCGCGCTCGCGCAGATAGACGTCGGTGGCCTTCTCGATCGCATCGACTATGCCGTCCTCGCTGAAGCCGGGGCCGGTGATCGTGCCGAGCGACACGTCCTCCGCGCCCGAGCCGCCGAGCAGCAGCTGGTAATTCTCGACGCCCTTACGATCGACGCCGAGGATGCCGATGTGACCGGCGTGGTGGTGGCCGCAGGCGTTGATGCAGCCGCTGATCTTGAGCTTGAGCTCGCCCAGCTCCCGTTGACGTCCGATGTCCGAGAAGCGCGTGGCGATCTTCTGGGCGAGCGGGATCGAGCGGGCGTTGGCGAGGCTGCAATAGTCGAGGCCCGGGCAGGCGATGATGTCGCTGATCAGGTCGAGATTGGCCTCGGCCAGGCCGGCGTCGCGCAGTTGCTGCCAGAGCCCGTAGAGATCGGCCTTGCGGACATGCGGCAGGACGATGTTCTGGGCGTGGGTGACGCGCAGCTCGTCGAAGCTATAGGTCTTGGCGAGATCGGCCATCAGGTCGATCTGGTCCGCGCTGGCGTCGCCCGGGATGCCGCCGATCGGCTTGAGGCTGATCGTCACCACTGCATAGCCCGGCTGCTTGTGCGCCGAGACATTCTGGTCGAGCCAGACCGCGAAATCGGGATCGCTGCGATCGAGCGCGTCGGGCGCTTCCGCGTCATAGGCGGGCGGGGCGAAATAGGCGGCGATGCGGTCGAACTCGGCCCGGGGCGGATCGATGCCGAGCGCCTTGACGGCCTTGAACTCCTCCTCGACCTCGGCGGCGTATTTCTCCGCGCCGAGCTCGTGGATCAGGATCTTGATCCGCGCCTTGTAGATATTGTCGCGGCGGCCATAGCGATTGTAGACGCGCAAGCAGGCCTCGAGATAGCTGACGAAATCCTCGAAGGGCACATAGTCCTTGATCAGCGGCGCGATCATCGGCGTGCGGCCCATGCCGCCACCGACATAGACGGCGACACCGAGCTTGCCGTCGCGCTCGACGATCTGCAGGCCGATATCGTGCAGGCGCATCGCCGCGCGGTCTTCCTCGGCGGCGATCACCGCGATCTTGAACTTGCGCGGCAGGTAGCTGAATTCGGGGTGGAAGGTGCTCCACTGGCGCAGCAGCTCGGCCCAGGGGCGCGGATCGGTCAGCTCGTCCGCGGCGGCGCCGGCGAACTGGTCCGACGAGATGTTGCGGATGCAGTTGCCGCTGGTCTGGATGGCATGCATCTCGACCGTGGCCAGCTCGGCGAGGATGTCGGGCGCGTCCTCGAGCTTGATCCAGTTGTACTGTAGGTTCTGGCGGGTGGTGAAATGGCCATAGCCGCGGTCGTACTTGCGGGCGATGTGCGCCAGCATGTGCATCTGGCGGCTGTCGAGCGTGCCATAGGGCACGGCGACGCGCAGCATGTACGCGTGGAGCTGCAGGTAGAGGCCGTTCATCAGCCGCAGCGGCTTGAACTGGTCCTCGGTGATCTGGCCGGCAAGGCGGCGGTTCACCTGGTCGCGGAATTCCTCGACGCGGGCCGCGACGATGGAGTGATCATATTCGTCGTATTTGTACATCAGCGGGTCGCTTCGATTTGGTTCGCGCGAAGGCGCGAAGACGCGAAGAAGGAAGATTGGTTCACGCGGAGACGCGGAGGCGCGGAGAAGAATTGGTTCGCGCAGAGGCGCAGAGAGCGCAGAGGTGTCTCGCCCGACTGCCCCAACAGCCATTCAATCTTTGCCGAAGGCAGAAGAAAGCGCGCTTTCGCGCGCACCTTCTTCTCTGCGCTCTCTGCGCCTCTGCGCGAAGAAATCATCGCGCCTTCGCGGCTTCGCGTGAGAAAGTTCATATCACCCAACTCCCCGCATTCGGATCGGCGGGCTTCAGAGTCAGGTCCGGGCGGACGGTGGGGCCGAGGGCGCGGATGCGGTCCTTGATGTGGGCGGGGCGCGGGCCCTCCGGCGTCGCGGTGGCGTCGATCACATAGGGGCCGTTGACGCGGCGGGCGCCTTCCTCGGCATGGGCGATCGCCTCGCCCTGGTCGCCGACATCGACCGCATCTTCGACATGGCGAGACCAGCCGGTGCCGGTCCACCAAGTGACGTCGCCGCTGGCGAGATCGTTTCCGGTCAGGAGCTTCATGCCAGCGCCTCCGCAGCCTTGGCCCAGTTGGCGAGCTTGTCCTCGGCATCGGCGAGCATGACGACTTCGCCGACGATGATGATCGCCGGGCTCTGCACCTTCTCGCGGCTCACCATCGGGCCGAGATCGGCGAGCAGGGTGCGCAGCGCGCGACTGCCCTCCAGCGTGCCGCGCTCGAGCACGGCGACGGGCATGTCCGGCGAGACGCCGTCGTTCATCAGCTTCTCGGAAATGTCCGGGCAGGTGGCGACGCCCATGTAGATGACGAGGGTGCGACCCTTGCCGGCGAGGCCCGACCAGTTCTGCTCGGACAGGCCCTTGCACTGGCCGGCGACGAAGCTGACCGCGCTCGACCAGTCGCGGTGGGTGAGCGGCAGGTTGACCTCGGCGGCGGCGCCGAGCGCGGCGGAGATGCCGGGGATGACCTCGACGGGCAGGCCGGCGGCGCGCACCGCCTCGACTTCCTCGCCGCCGCGGCCGAAGATGAACGGGTCGCCGCCCTTGAGGCGTACGACGATCGCGCCGGTCTTCACATGGGCGACGATAAGGGCGTTGATCGCCTCCTGCGGCACGGTGTGCTTCGAGCGGCTCTTGGCGACCGAGATGCGGTGCGCCTGGGGGGCGAGATCGAGGACGCGCGGATCGACGAGGCCGTCATGGACGAGCACATCGGCCTGCTTGAGCGCCTCGACGGCGCGGACGGTGAGCAGGCCGGGATCGCCTGGGCCCGCGCCAACGAGAATCACGCGCCCGCGCGCGGTGGGATCGAGAAGGGTCGCCATGGAGGGCAAATGGGCCGCGGCGGCGCGGGGGGCAACGGACGGTTGCTTGGGGTGGGGCTAGGGAAACTATCCTTCCCGGGGGCGTGGGGTTTTGGTTTGGGGAAGCGATCATCGCGGTATCTATACTCGTCACCCCGGCCTTGTGCCGGGGTCCACTATACCTCGTTTTCTGTCGCAAGAGCCTGTTGCGCAAGGCTCGCCTCCCGGTGGACCCCGGCACAAGGCCGGGGTGACGAGATAAGGCGAGACGTGGGTGTTTGGTCAGTTGCTCGCCAATGCCCTGGCATGCGCCTGTATCACCGTCCGCGTGCTCGCGTCGCTGTCGAACACGCCGTACCAGCCCTGGGGCTCGTGCGGCGGGTCGCCGAGCCAGGCGGTGTCGCCGGGGCGGAAGCGGTGGTCGCCATGGACCGGGCGGCCTTCGCCGTTCCAGGCCCAGAAGTTGGAGCCGGCGATGATGCTCGGATTCGCCTCCACCGCGTCATAGATCAGCTTGTAATACAAGTCCTTGAAGTGCGTTGCTGACTCGGGATCATAGCCGCCACCGTCGCGCGGATAGCCGAATTCCTCGATCACCAGCGGCTTGCCCATGTCGGTGGCGAGGGCGATGTGCTGGGCGATATATTCGCGCACCTTGGCGAAGCTGGCATCGTTGGTGCCGGCGATGTCCTTCGCATCGACCCAGCCCCAGTTGAGCGGCCAGATATGGGCGGTGAGATAGTCGATCTCGGGGAAGGCGTGGGCGGCCTTGTAGACATCGGCGCGCTCGACCGAGCCCTTCAGCCCCTCGCTGCCGGTGGAGACGAGGTGGCGGGGCGACAGCGACTTGATCAGCTTCGCCGTGCCCTGGATCCAGCCATTGTACGCGGCGAGGTTCGGCTCGGCGGACTTGGGGCTGCCGCCCGGACGCGGCTCGTTGGCGAGCTGCCAGGCCATGATCGCGGGGTCGCCGGCGTGGCGCTTGACGGTGGCGCGGACATAGTCGTGGAACAGGGCGACTGCCTCGCTGCTGGCGTAGAATTGCGCGGTCATGTCCGGGAATTCGGGCCAGGGATGCGCCGGGTCGTTCGCGTCGAGATACTTCCCGCCATTCACCCAGCTGAGATAGGTCATCATCCCGCCCGACCATTCCCAGAAATTGGTGAGGTAGAGCACCGCCTTCATGTCGCGCTTGGCGAGCTCGAACAGGGCATAGGCGAGGCCGTCGACCAGGGCCGGGTTCCAGGCGTTGCCCCTGGTGCGGAAGGCGGGCTTGACCGAGTTCTTGAGGGGCGAATCCTCGGCCGAAGCGGCGATGCGCAGGTTGCGGACGCCGATGCCGGCCAGCGTGTCGAGCTCGCGGCGCAGGCGGTCGCGATTGCCCCAGGGCGCATCTGCACCGAGCCAGGCGGCGTACCACATGTTCGTGCCGGCGAAGCGATAGGGGCGGCCAGCCAGCTGCAGGCCGGTGCCCTTGCGAGTGACGAAGTCGCCAGGGGCGGCGTTGGCGGGAAGGGGGAGCGCGGCGCCGGCGAGCGCGGCGGCGGTCGATCCGAGCACGGACCTGCGGGTGATCATGGTCTTCCTCCCCTGTTAGCGATCACATCATAACCGCCACGGCGCGAGGAGGAAGTGGGGTTGGACGGGGCGCGGCCTTCGCAGGTGAGAGGGGTAAAAGGCCGCGCCACCGTCCGCCCGCGTGTATTGCGCCTGCACGCGGGCTGGGGATGAGGTCAGTCGAACAGTTCCTCGAGGAACGACTTGCGGCGCTTGTGCGGATAGTGCCCGCCATGGCCGCGATCGTCGTAGCGCGGGCGCTCCTCACGATACTCGCCGCCGCGATATTGCTGCGGCTGGGGTGCCGCCGGCGCGGCGCTGCGCTCGATGATCTTGTCGAGCTCGCCACGATCGAGCCAGACGCCGCGGCAGCTGGGGCAATGGTCGATCTCGATCCCCGAGCGCTCGACCGGCACCAGCACGGTGCCGTCGACGGGGCAGGTGAAGCTGGCCATGAGGTTACTCCCGCTCGCCGGTCAGGTTCAGCAGCAGCTGGAACATGTTGATCAGGTTCAGATAGAGCGACAGCGCGCCCATGATCGCCAGCTTGTCGGCGGCTTCGCTGCGGCCGTAATAGGCGTACTCGCTCTTCAGGCGCTGCGTGTCCCAGGCGGTTAGGCCGGCGAAGATGCCGACGCCGACGACCGAGAAGATCGTCTGCAGCAGCGTCGAGCCTAGGAAGACGTTGACGATGCTGGCGAGCACCACGGCAATCAGGCCGACGAACAGGAAAGTGCCCAGGCCGGTCAGGTCACGCTTGGTGGTGTAGCCGAACAGGCTCAGCGCCAGGAACATCGCGGACGCCGCGAAGAAGGCCATGGCGATGCTCTGCTGGGTGAAGACCAGGAAGATCGCGGCCATCGACACGCCCATCACCGCGGCGAAGGCGAAGAAGGCAGTGCGCGCGCCGGCCACGCTCATCCGCTCGATGCGGAACTGGAAGAAGAAGATGAAGGCGAGCGGGGCGAACATCGCCACCCACTTCAGCGGCGTACCGAAGATCAGCGCGACCAGTGCCGGCGTGCTCGCCACGGCGAGCGCGACGAGGCCGGTGATCGCCAGACCGATCCCCATGTTGCGATAGATGCCCAGCATGTGCTGGCGCAGCCCCTCGTCGAAGCGCGCGGCTGCGGCGCCGGTGCGGGGAGTCTGGTAGAGAGGGTTCACGTGCGAAAACTCCAATCGAAGCAAGTTCGATCGAGCGGCGCCCGGTTCAGTCTCGGTGGGGAAGGGGGACTTGGCCGTCCGAACCTGCACCGAGCGCGCTCGATGCGGCCGACATCACGAGGGCTTGGAAAAGCCCTCGCCAGAGGGGCCCGGTCCGCATCTGGAATGTAGGCGGCGGGTCGTGACGCTTCAACGCCGGGTTTGTAACGAATTGTTGCTGTGGCGTCGTTGTTTACAGGAGGTCCGTAGCTGTCGCGAATGCAGCGAGATCATGCCCGATGCCGCTTCGATAGGCGGGGAGGCCATCCTGCGAAAATTGCCGCCGGCATCTATCGAATTCCGCGCCCAGCCTCGGTCGTGCGGCAAGATAGTCGCGAAGGGTTTGTCGGGCGAGGGTCGGCTCTCCGCTCGCTAGAAGATAGCTCAATATCCCTTCCGGCGATTGCAGATCGAGGTTGGCGAGAGCCGGAACCGCCTCGGGAGAACGTTCGAAGGTCGAGAATAGAGGGTATGCGCCAGCGCGGATCAACGAGAGGAGTTGATCGGCGACAACGTCCCGCCTTGCGGCATCGACGAAGTCCCATTCCAGCCAAGAGGCAGCTTCGGACAAATAGCCGAGCTGCGTGGTGATGATCGGTATCGGGAACTGTGCTGCTGGCCGAACCCATGGGCTGCTATGGTGCTTTCTCCAGCCGGCAAGCGAACGGGAATAGATGGCGGCGTGAATCCACACTGCAGCCCGCCTTCCCGCGATGTTGTTACGATCTGATTGTACGGAAAGCGTGAAAGTCAGGTCGCCGGCCTTGCGGCTGAGCTTCGGGCCGGAGGGCGTGTACGCAAATCCGTCCGCGGCGAGCGCCTTGGCGATGATTCCCAAGCCGGCGAGAATTGCATCGCGGGGTTTCTCGGCGGCGAGGTTCGGGTTGCGCCTTGCATCGGCGGCCGCCAGCTTCTGCCGCGCTGTGTCAGCGATTATTTCAGCGAGAGTGCGTGGCTTAGTCATGGGTTCGACCGTGGCCCCGCTGGCTCAGGCGTCGCGCAAGCCGACGCCCATCGAAGCGCGGGAGGATTCGCTTTCCGACGAGACCACCGGATAGGCGCAATAGTCCGCGGCGTAATAGGCGCTCGGCCGGTGGTTGCCCGACCAGCCCACGCCGCCGAAGGGCGCCGCCGAGGACGCGCCATTGGTCGGGCGGTTCCAGTTGACGATGCCGGCGCGGATGTTCGCCCAGAACTGGTCGTAGAGCTTGGGGTTCTGCGAGACCAGGCTGGCCGACAGGCCGTAGCGCGTGTCGTTCGCCTCGACGATCGCCTCCTCGAAGCTGTTCACCCGATAGACCTGGAGGATCGGGCCGAACAGCTCGACATCGACCTTCTCGTTCGCGCCGGTCATGTCGATGATGCCCGGGGTAAGGAAGGGGCGGCCCTCGATCGGGCGCTCCATGTGACGGATCGGGCGGCCGCCCATGGTGAGCAGCGCGAGGAAGCTCTCGGTGAGCATGTCGGCCGAGTCATTGTCGATCACCGGGCCCATGAACGGGGCGGGATCGGCATGCGGCTCGCCGATGATCAGCCGGCCGACCAGCTTGTTGAGCTCGGCCATCAGCGGCTCGTAGAGCTTCTCGTCGACGATCAGGCGGCGCGCGGCAGTGCAGCGCTGGCCGGCGGTGGTGAAGGCCGACTGCACGATGAGGACGGCGGCCGAATAGAGATCGGGCGTGTCCCACACCACGATCGGGTTGTTGCCGCCCATCTCCAGCGCGAGGATCTTCTCGGGCCTGGTGGCGAACTGGCGGTTGAGCGCGATGCCGGTATTGGCCGAGCCGGTGAACAGCAGGCCGTCGATGTCCGGATGCGCGGCAAGCGCCTTGCCCTCGTCCGGCCCGCCGATCAGCAGGCGGACACAGCCCTCGGGAATGCCGGCGGCGTGGAAACAATCGACCAGGAAGGCACCCGAGGCGGGGGTCTTCTCCGACGGCTTGAACACCACCGCATTGCCGGCGAGCAAGGCGGGGACGATGTGGCCGTTGGGCAGGTGGACCGGGAAGTTGTAGGGGCCGAGCACCGCGAGCACGCCGTGCGGCTTGTGGCGCAGCGCCAGGCGCGTGTTCATCGGCGCGTCGATGCGGCGCTGGCCAGTGCGCTCGGAAAAGGCGGTGATCGAGATGTCGACCTTGGCGATCACCGTCTCGACTTCGGTGCGCGCTTCCCAGAGCGGCTTGCCGGTCTCGCGGGCGAGCAGGTCGGTGAAGGCATCCGCCTTTTGCCGCACGACATTGGCGAAGCGGCGCAGCGCCTCGATCCGATAGGCGAGCGGATGGGCGGCCCAGGCGGCCCAGCTGGCGCGGGCGAGGGCGACTTCCTTGTCGGCGTCTCCGCTAGTCTGGCGCCAGAGAACCGCGCCGGTGGCGGGTTCGGTCGAGATGATTTCCGTGCCGGGCATCGATGTCGGGGGGAATTGGTCTTTCGGGAAGGTTGCCGTGCTTTGCACGAATTTCGGCTGCTAGGCCAGTGCCTCTGCCATATGCCGGATCGCGGCGACCTTGGCATGGAGCGGTCCCCAATCGTCCGATTCGGCGATCGCGGCCCAGATCGTCTCCACCTCGTCGATCAGCATCGAACAGGGGGCGCCCGACCAATAGGCGTGATCGCGCCTCTTGCGCGGCTGGTAGAATTCCAGCTGTCCGCGCAGATCATCGAACGCTTCGCCAAAATGGGCAGGAAGGTCACCGCCGAACGCGTCGAAGAAGAATTCGTCGAGCGGGGTCAGCGTCTCGGCAAGGGCCTTTTCCAGCACCCTCGTCAGGATTCCGTCTGCCTCAGTGCCGCGCGGGGTGACGCCGAGCCGCCAGAGCAGGGCGCTGGTGACTTCGCGCTGATAGACTTCGGGGAAGGCCTCCATCGCTTCGATCAGCGCTTCCTCGTCGGCGATCAGGCGCAGCGAGATGGCGAGCTGCATCGCGTCCCAATAGATCGCCTCGGGCTGGCGGCCGAAGGCGTAGAGGCCGGCATGGTCGAAATAGGCGGCGGTGAAGCCCGGCTCCCAGAAGGGGGCGAAGCGCCAGGGGCCGTAATCGAAGCTCTCGCCGGTGACGTTGATATTGTCGCTGTTGAGCACGCCGTGGACGAATCCGGCCGCCATGAAGCGCGCGGCCAGGGTCGCGGTGCGGGTGCAGACATGGGCGAGCAGGCGGGCGGGGCCGTCCTCGCCGGGTTCCTCGCCATAATAATGGCGCAGCACATAGGCGACGAGGCGCTCCATCGCCTCGGCTTCCTGGAAATGGGCGAGGCGCTGGAAGGTGCCGATGCGGATATGGCCGTGGTTGAGGCGGACCAGCACCGAGGAACGGGTGGGCGATGGTTCGTCGCCGCGGTGCAGCTCCTCGCCGGTCTCGATCAGCGAGAAGGTGCGCGAGGTGGGCACGTTCAGCGCCTCGAGCATCTCGGTGGCGAGGATCTCGCGGACGCCGCCCTTGAGCGTGAGGCGGCCGTCGCCGAAGCGGCTGTACGGCGTCTGGCCCGAGCCCTTGGTGCCGAGGTCCATCAGCCGGCCGCGCGAGTCGGTCATCTGCGCGAACAGGAAACCCCGGCCGTCGCCGATCTCGGGATTGTACACGCGGAACTGGTGGCCGTGATAGCGCAGCGCCAGTGGGGTCGGTAGCGAACCCGCGAGCGGCGCGAACCGCCCGAAATGGGCGATCCATTGCTCGTCGGTCAGTCCGTCCAGCCCGACCTCCGCTGCGGCGCGGTCGTTACGGAATCGCAGGATCGTCTGCGGGAAGCGCGCGGCGGCGACCGGATCGTAGAAGCGATCGCCGAGTTCGAGGATCGCCTGTTGCGGAGTGAAGTCCATGCGGCGATATGGGGAACAATGGCCGAGCGACGCAACTATTCCGACGGTTTCTGGTGGTCGCGGGACGGGATTCGTCTCCACTATCGCGAATATGCAGGCCCGGCGGACAAGCCGCCGGTGCTGTGCTTCCCGGGGCTGACGCGCAATGCGCGCGATTACGAGGCGCTGGCCGAGCGGCTGGCGGGGCAGTGGCGCGTGCTCTGTGTCGAGTTCCGCGGGCGCGGCGAGAGCGGCTATGCCAAGGACCCGATGTCCTATGTGCCGCTCACCTATTTCCAGGATGTCGAGGCGTTGCTCGAGGAGCTGAAGGTCGACAGGTTCGTCGCGGTCGGCACCTCGCTGGGCGGACTGGTGACGATGCTGCTCGCCGCCACGGAGCGCGACAAGCTGGCCGGCGTGGTGCTCAACGATGTCGGGCCCGAGATCAATCCGGCGGGACTCGCCCGGATCCGCACCTATGTCGGCAAGGGGGTGTGGTACCCGACCTGGATGCATGCGGCGCGGGCGCTGGCGAGCGGCAATGCCGATGTCTATCCCAATTATGCGATCGAGGACTGGCTGCGCATGGCCAAGCGGCTCTACCGGGTGAACAGCTCGGGGCGCATCGTCCTCGACTATGACATGAAGATCGCCGAGCCGTTCCGCGTGCCGGGCAACGAGGCCGGGCCGGACATGTGGCCGACGATCGACGCGATGAACGGCCGGCCGCTGCTGATCGTGCGTGGCGAGCGCTCCGATATCCTGAGCGAGGAGACTGCTGCCAAGATGGTGACGCGGGTGCCGGGCGCCGAGCTGGTCACCGTGCCCGGCATCGGCCATGCGCCGACGCTGGAGGAACCCGAGGCGGTGGCGGGGATCGAGCGGCTGCTGGTGAGGGTGGCAGGATAACACGCTCCTGACGACATGCTGTCAGTAGGGGTATGGCAGAAGATGCTTGTTCAACGCGAAAAGGAACGAGCAGATGCCTGAAGCGACCCAAGCCCATATCGTCTTCACCGAGATTCCGGCCGCCGATCCCGAGCGCGCCTGCCGGTTCTACGAGACCTTGCTGCAAGGCCCGCTTGCCAAGGTCGATGGCGGTCCCAATCCGATGTGGATGTTCCCGCACGCCGAGAGCGGGCATGCTGCGGGGCACGTCTATCCCGGCCAGCCTGCGAAGGACGGCAACGGCATGACCGCCCATTTCGCCGTGGACGATACCCTGGCCGACGCGATGGAGCGTGTCCGGAAGGGCGGCGGGGAAGTCGTGTCGGAGGTGATCGACATTCCGGTCGGATCGTTCTTCTATGCCAGGGACACCGAGGGCAACAGCCTGGGCCTGTTCAAGTACAAGAGCTGATGCGCAGGGCCGACCGCCTTTTCCAGATAGTGCAGTATCTGCGGGGCGGTCGCCTCGTCACCGCGGCGATGCTGGCGGAGCGGCTCGAAGTGTCCGAGCGCACCATCTATCGCGACGTCGCCGACCTGCAATCCACCGGCGTGCCCATCGATGGCGAGGCCGGCGTCGGCTATGTGATGCGCAGCGGCTATGACCTGCCGCCGCTAATGTTCACCCGCGACGAGATCGTCGCTCTCGTCGCGGGCGTGCGCATGGTGCGATCCTGGGGCGGCATAAGCATGGCGCGCGCCGCTGCCGAAGCGCTGGTGAAGATCGAACTCGTGCTGCCGCCGACCGAGCAGCAACGGGTCGCGCAGACCCATGTCTTCGCACCGCCGATGGAATTGACCGACGAGGGGCGCGCGCGGATCGACCTGGTGGAGAAGGCCATCGAAGCGCGCGATATCCTGCACTTTTCCTACGAGGACCGGCAGGGTGCCGCGACGCAGCGCCGCGTTCATCCGCTGGGCCTGTGGTTCTGGGGTAAGGTCTGGACGCTGGTGGCGTGGTGCGAAGCGCGGGAAGATTTCCGGATGTTCCGGCTCGATCGCGCCGCGGGGCTGGCGACCACGGGGGCGCAGTTCAGGCCGGTCGCCGAGCGCTCCCTGGCGGAATGCCTGCGGCGCTATGAGGCGCAGTTCGGCCCGCAGCGCTGAGCGACCGGGTTGGGTGACGACGAAGCGTCACCCTGTGCGCCGCGCCGGGATGACGGATTGCATTTTGGACGCTAAGCACCCCTTCCAACAATGCCTGTCCACATCCTTCACCTCCATTCGACCTTCAACCTCGGCGGCAAGGAAGCGCGTGCCGTGCGGTTGATGAACGCGTTCGGCGACAAGGCGCGGCACACGATCGTCTCGGCGATGCCCGACCAGCTCGAGGCGCGGGCGATGATCGCCAAGGGGATCAAGTACGAAATCGCCCAGGACCCGCCGCCGCTCTCGGGCAAGCCTTCGGTCAAGCGCTACGAGGCGATCGCGCGCTACATGCGCCGGTTCGACCTGGTGCTGACCTATAATTGGGGCGCGATCGACGGGGTGATGGCGGCGCGGGTGTTCGGCAAGGGCCTGCCGCCCGTCATTCACCACGAGGATGGGTTCAACCAGGACGAGGCGGAGAAGCTCAATCCGGTGCGCAACATGTACCGCCGGCTCGCCTTGCCGGCTGCAAATGCGCTGGTCGTGCCTTCCGACGTGCTCGAACGGATCGCGCTCAGGCAGTGGCGTCAGCCCGTTGATCGGCTGTTCCGCATCGCCAATGGCATTCCGACCAAGCTCTATGCCGGCAAGCCCGACATCGAGCTGATCCCCGAGCTCAAGAAGAAAAAGCCGGGCACCCTGGTGATCGGCTGCGTGGCGGGCCTCAGGCCGGTCAAGGACCTGCCGATGCTGGTCCGCGCCGCGGCGGGGCTCAACACGCGCTTCAAGCTGGTGATCGTCGGCGAGGGGCCGGAGCGCCAGACCATCCTCGACGCCGCCGAGGCGATGGCGATCGAGGACGATGTGATCCTGCCCGGATTCCTGCGCGAGCCGCACCGCTACATGGGCCTGTTCGACGTGTTCGCGCTCTCGTCGAAGAGCGAGCAGGCGCCGCTCTCGGTGCTGGAGGCGATGGCCGCGGGCCTGCCGGTGGTCGCGCCCCGGGTGGGCGACATCCCGAAGATGGTCGGCGAGCGCAACACACATTTCCTGCCGCCCGAGCGCACCGAGCTGCTGCTGCGCGACTATCTCGGCATGTTCGCCAAGCATCCCGAGGAGCGCGCGCTGGTGGGCGAGGAGAACCGCGCGCGCGTCCGTGCGTTGTTCGACGAGGGTGAGATGATCGCCGCCTATGCGCGGCTCTACGGCGCCGCAATGGGACGGCCTGACGCACTGCAATAACGAATGTTGCTCGCTTGTGGCGTCCAATCCGTCTAGCGTCGCCCGAATTTTTATTGGAGGTTATGTGTTCAAGGGTCTGTCGCCCATCCAGTACAACGGCCGCGAGGTCTGGCCGATCGTCGAGGGGGGCAAGGGTGTGGCTGCCACCAACCACGCCAGCGCAGGCGCCTGGGCCGCTGCGGGCGGCATCGGCACGGTCTCGGCGGTCAATGCCGACAGCTATGATGCCGAGGGCAAGATCATCCCGCAGATCTACAACGCACTCACGCGCCGCGAGCGCCATGAAGAGCTGATCGCCTATGCGATCGAAGGCGCCGTCCAGCAGGTCAAGAAGGCCTTCGAGATCGCCGGCGGCAAGGGCGCGATCAACATCAACGTGCTGTGGGAGATGGGTGGCGCGCAGCGCGTGCTGCACGGCGTGCTCGAGCGCACCCGCGGCATGGTTGCGGGCGTCACCTGCGGCGCGGGCATGCCCTACAAGCTCAGCGAGATCGCGGCGTCGTACAACGTCAACTACCTGCCGATCGTCAGCTCGGGCCGCGCCTTCCGGGCGCTGTGGAAGCGCGCCTATTCCAAGGCGAGCGAGTGGCTGGCCGCGGTGGTCTACGAAGATCCCTGGCTCGCCGGCGGCCATAACGGCCTGTCGAACGCCGAGGACCCACTGAAGCCGCAGGACCCCTATCCGCGCGTCAAGGAACTGCGCGCGGTGATGCGCGAAGGCGGCATCTCGGACAGCGTGCCGATCGTTATGGCCGGCGGCGTCTGGTATCTGCGCGACTGGAGCAACTGGATCGACAATCCCGAGCTGGGTGCGATCGCCTTCCAGTTCGGCACCCGCCCGCTGCTCACCCAGGAGAGCCCGATCCCGGCCGAGTGGAAGGCCAAGCTGATGGAGATCGAGGAAGGCGAGGTGCTGCTGCACCGCTTCTCGCCGACCGGCTTCTACTCCTCGGCGGTGCGCAACCCGTTCCTGCGCAGCCTGGAAGCGCGCAGCGAGCGCCAGATCCCCTATTCGACGGAAGAGGCGGGCGACCATACCTTCCAGCTCGACGTGGGCGTGAAGGGCAAGAATTTCTGGGTGACCCGCAACGACCTGCTGCGTGCGCGCCAGTGGTTCGGCGAGGGCTTCACCTCGGCGCTCAAGACCCCGGACAACACGTTGGTGTTCGTGACGTCGGAGGAGCAGCAGATCATCCGCACCGACCAGAAGGACTGCATGGGCTGCCTCAGCCAGTGCGCCTTCTCGTCCTGGGCGGATACCGAGACCAACTCGACCGGCCGGCTGGCCGATCCGCGCAGCTTCTGCATCCAGAAGACGCTGCAGGACATCGCGCATGGCGGCCCGACCGACCACAATCTGATGTTCGCGGGGCATGCCGCCTACAACTTCAAGCGGGACCCGTTCTATTCGAACGGCTTCGTTCCGACGGTGAAGCAGCTGGTGGACCGTATCCTGACGGGCGACTGAGGGGTTTCCGGCGCGGCTTCGGCCGCATCTCGGGGGTCGTCAGGAGACTTCGGTCAGATCCGCCGGTGCGGAAGCGCGGCGCGACGGGCCGCGGAGGCGATTGAGGCCGGCGCGCAGCCAGCTCTGGAAGATGCCGGGGCTGGTGCCGGCCGGCGGGACCGTTGCATCATTGGCGGCGGTCCGGTTCTGGGTTACCGCCGGCCCTTCGTTCGCGGCCCGGAGCAGGGCGTTGAAGTTGAGCCGTTCGATCAGCTTGATGCCGAGCGCCTTGCCCTTCACCCAGACGACCTTGCCGACCAGCGCCAGCGAGGCCCGGCGGACCTCGACAAAGGTTCCCGGCCTGGGCGGGAACGGCGCCAGCAGCATCATGCCGTGGGGCGAGATGTTGCGGATGGTAACGTCACTCCATCCTCCCTTGCTACGCATCTGGGCGGGAATGACGACCTCCCGCCGCGATTCTCTCGGTATCATCGGATGTCCCCCGACGCGCCGCCCGGACAGGCAGCTTCGCGTAAGTAGAATTACGCAGAATTACATTTACCGACCGCTTGCGGACTCTGGTTAATGCGCCGGAAGAAGCTCCGTATCGGAGTTATCGGCTAAGTAATCGCAAGTATTTATCAGATAACTACAGCCAGCCGTCGAGCACCTGATCGGGCGGGCGGTGGCCGTCGGACCAGGCGCGGATATTGGCGATTACCTTGACGCCCATGTCCTCGCGACCCTCGAACGTCGCCGATCCGAGGTGCGGGAGGAGCACCACGTTTTCGAGGCCGAGCAGGCGGGGAGCGACCGCGGGCTCGTTCACATAGACGTCGAGCCCGGCGCCGGCGATGCGCCGCTCCGACAGCGCTGCGATCATCGCGTCATTGTCGACGATCTCGCCGCGGGCGGTGTTGATCAGCCAGCCCTTGGGGCCGAGCAGGTCGAGCCGGCGCGCATCGATCAGTCCGCCGGTGGAGCCGGTGTGCGGGGTGTGGATGGTCAGGATGTCCGCCGCCTCGAGCATCGAATCGAGCTCGCTGTGCCAGGTGGCGCCCAACTGGGCCTCGAGCACCTGAGGCAGGCGGTGGCGGTTGTGGTAATGGATCTGCAGGCCGAAGGCGCGGGCGCGCATCGCCACCGCCTGGCCGATCCGGCCCATGCCGAGGATGCCGAGCTTCCTGCCGCCGATCCGGTGGCCGCGCATCGAGGTGGGCGCCCAGCCGGTCCAGCCGCCGGCGCGGACCAGCTCGTCGCCCTCGACCAGCCGGCGCGGCACCGCGAGGATCAGCGCCATCGCCATGTCGGCGGTGTCCTCGGTCAGCACGCCGGGCGTGTTGGTGACGGTGATGCCGCGCTCGCGGGCCGCCTTGAGGTCGATATGGCCGACGCCGGCGCCGTAATTGGCGATCAGGCGCAGGCGATCGGGCGCGGCGGCGATCAGTGCGGCGTCGATCCGGTCGGTGACGGTGGGGACCAGCACGTCGCAATCGGCCATCGCGGCGGCGAGCGCTTCGGCGGTCATCGGGGTGTCGGTGGCATTGGTCGCCGCATCGAACAGCTGGGACATGCGCCCCTCGATCCTCTCGGGCAGCGCGCGGGTGACGATCACCCGGGGGCGGGAAGGGCGCGGGCCTTGTGCCATAAAGAGCGGCTTGGCGGGTGGCACGGCGCCAGTCAACGGTTGATGGCGGGGGCGAGGTGCGCGTAGATGCGGCTCGGACACAGTTTGAATGGGGGTCGCATGCGTTTGGGGAAGTGGGTCGTGCTCGGCGTCGTCGCGCTGGGGCTGGCCGTTCCCGCATCGGCGCAGCGCAAGACGCCCTATTTCGTCTCGATCAAGGCCGAGAAGGCGCGGATGCGCACCGGGCCGGGGCGCAACTATCCGTCGAACTGGCTCTACCAGCGCCGCGGGCTGCCGCTCAAGGTGATCGACATCTATGGCGAGTGGCGCAAGGTCGAGGACCCGGACGGTACCCAGGGCTGGATGCTCGCCAACCTGCTCGACGACGTGCGCACCGCGATGGTGATCGGCACGGTGACCGAGATGCGGGACGCGCCGCGGTTCAACGCCCGGGTGAGCTGGCGCGCGGCGCCGGGCGTTGTCGGCCGGGTGAGCCGCTGCGCGAGCAACTGGTGCTGGTTCGACGTCGCCGGGCGCGGCGGCTATGTCGAGCAGAGCCATATCTGGGGGACAGACCCCGGCGAGACGGTGAACTGATCCACCCCCTGTTGGGGCGCAGCGGGGAGCCGAGCCGGTGTGTGGGCGTTGCAGGGCTGAGGAGAAACGAATGACCTTCCGACTTGCTCTTGCCGCCCTTGCGGGCGCGTTGATCGCGAGCGGCGCCTCGGCGCAGACCGCGGGTGCCTTCATGCAGAACCCTGCCTTCAAGGATCCCGCGCCGGCCAAGTGCGAGACGACGTTCGACATGCAGCATTGCGCGGCGCGTGACCTGCGGGTCGCGGATGCGCAGATGAGCGCGCGCTATTCGGCGCTGCGGGCGCGGTTGAAGCCGGCGGCTCGGCAGAAGCTGCTGGTGGAGCAGCGCAAATGGCTGGCCGAGCGCGACCGGGGGTGCGTTGCCAAGGGGAAGCGCTATCGAGGTGGCACGATCGCGCCGGTGGTGGTGGCGCAGTGCTGGGTCGATGTGACGAAGGCGCGGGCGAAGGTGTTGGCGCGGCGCTAGCGCTCACCGGATGGAAGCGCCAATCCCTTCTTTGTGCTCCTGGGAAAGCAGGAGCCTAGGGTAACGAAGTGCTTGATTACCCTGGGTTCCTGCTTTCCCAGGAATACTGCCAGTAACTCAGGCGAGCTTGTAGGGCGTCGGGTCGCCGCGTTCCTCGATCAGCTGGCGGCGGGCCTCGGTGCGCGCCTCTTCGTACCAGGCGCGGGCGGTCTCCGGGAGCGAGGCGAGGATCGCTTCGTCGGGCTCGACTGCGATGCGGCCGACCAGTTCCTCCACTTCCACGCCGAGCAGCGGCGCCAGCAGGCGCATGGTGCGGGCGCGCAGGCGGAATTCGAAATCGTCGAGGCGCGCCGATTCCACCTCGGCCTTTTTGAGCAGCGCGCCTCGCAGATCGAAGACCATTTCGTCCTCTCTTCGTCATCCCGGCGGAAGCCGGGATGACGGCTTGGGGCTTAGTCCAACAATTCCACCGCCATCGCGGTCGCTTCGCCGCCACCGATGCAGAGCGAGGCGAGGCCGCGCCGGGCGCCACGGGTCTCGAGCGCCGAGAGCAGCGTAGCGAGGACGCGGGCGCCGCTCGCGCCGATCGGGTGGCCGAGCGCGCAGGCGCCGCCGTTGACGTTGAGCACCGCGTGATCGAGCGACAGCTCCTTCATCGCGATCATCGCGACGGCGGCGAAGGCTTCGTTGACTTCGAACAGGTCGACATCGCCGATCCCCCAGCCGGCCTTCGCCAGCGCCTTCTTCATCGCGAAGACCGGGGCGGTGGTGAAGCGCGCCGGGGCATGGGCGTGCGCGGCATGGGCGACGACGCGGGCGACCGGCGTAAGGCCAAGCTTCTCGGCGACGCTCAGCCGGGTCATCACCAAAGCGGCGGCGCCGTCGGAGATCGAGGAGGCGTTGGCCGCGGTGATCGTGCCGTCCTTGGAAAAGGCGGGCTTGAGCGTCGGGATCTTGGCGGGATCGGCCTTGGCGGGCTGCTCGTCGGCGGCGACCGAGACCACGCCCTTGCGGGTCTTCACTTCGACTGGGACGATCTCGCGGTCGAAGGCGCCGCTCGCCTGGGCGGCCTTGGCGCGTTCGAGGCTGGCGATGGCGAAATCGTCCTGCGCCTGACGGGTGAACTGATATTCCTGCGCCACTTCCTCGGCGAAATTGCCCATCAGCTTGCCGGGCTCATAGGCATCCTCGAGCCCGTCGAGATACATGTGATCCTTGAGCACGTCATGGCCGATGCGGGCGCCGGCGCGGTGGCGCATCGACAGGTACGGCGCGTTGGTCATGCTCTCCATCCCGCCCGCGATCAGCAGGTCGACCGAGCCGGCGGCGAGCGCCTCGGCGGCCATGATCGCCGCCTGCATGCCCGAGCCGCACATCTTGTTCACGGTCGTCGCTTCGATGTGGTTGGGCAGGCCTGCTTTGAGCGCCGCCTGGCGCGCCGGCGCCTGGCCGAGACCGGCGGGGAGGACGCAGCCCATATAGATGCGCTCGATCGCGTCACCCTTCAGCCCCGCGCGTTCAACTGCGGCGCCGACGGCGGCCGCACCGAGATCGGTGGCGGAAGCGTCGGTCAGCACGCCCTGGAAGCTCCCCATTGGCGTGCGGGCATAGGAAGCGATGACGACGTCGTCGGCGGACATATTGGATCCTCTCATTGGTTGGGGCGCATCTAGTAACTGATGCGACGGTTTGCAAAAGCCGCGCGGCCCGGCATGAAAGGCGCCGAACATGAACCTGGTCGAGATTCTCAAATGGTATGCCTCGATCAGCGGGATCATCGCAGCGTTCATGGTGTCGCTGGACCTGGGACGCCGGATCACCGGCTGGGGCTTCGTGCTGTTCGTCACCTCGAGCATCGCCTGGATCTGCGGGGCGCTGATGACCAAGGACGAGCCGCTCTGGACGCAGAACATCGTGCTGTTCGGGATCAATTGCCTGGGCATCTATCGCTATCTGATCCGCAGGAAGAAGCCCGTTCATGACGATTGATTCGGCATGGGGCTGGGGCGTGCTGCTTGGCGTTCTGGGGCTGGTCTTCGGCAGCTTCATCGCGACGCTGGCGATCCGCTGGCCGGCGGGGCGCGAGATCGGCCATGGCCGCTCGGAATGCGACAGTTGCGGCAAGGGGTTGCGCGCCGGCGAGCTGGTGCCGGTGCTGAGCTACCTCCTCCAGCGCGGCCGCTGCCGGGGCTGCGGCGCTCCGATCCGGATGAGCCATTTGCTGACCGAGCTGGTCGGCGGGGCGATCGGCGTGGCGGCGGCGATCGTCTCGCCCGATCCTGCCGGGGCCGCGGGGGCGGTGTTCGGCTGGCTGCTGCTCACCCTGGCGGCGCTCGACGTGGCGGCCTTGTGGCTGCCCAATGCGCTGACCGCTACGCTGGCGGCAACGGGGCTGGGTACCGGCTTGCTGGGCCTGGGGCCGCCGCTGGACGAGCGGCTGATCGGCGGGGCTGCCGGGTTCGGCGTGCTGTGGCTGGTCGCCTGGAGCTACAAGCGGCTGCGCGGGCGGCAGGGGCTGGGCGGGGGCGACCCGAAGCTGTTCGGCGGGATCGGGCTGTGGCTCGGCTGGCATGCGCTGCCGCTGGTGCTGCTCGCCGCCTGCCTGATCGGGCTGGCAGGGGTGCTGGGGTTGATGGTCGGCGGACACCGGGTGACGGCGACCGACCGGTTGCCTTTCGGGGTGATGCTGGCGGCGGCGGCCTTTGCGGTGTGGCTCGGCTTGGCGATCGGACCGATACCGGTTTAGGCTCGCCCCAAAAGAGGGAGAGTGGGCATGCGAAGCGTGATGCTGGGCGCGGGCGTGGTGCTGGGGGCATGCATCGGTGGCGGGGCGCTGGCGCAGGAGCGGCCGGAACCGCCACGGATCGACGTGGTCGCCAGCGGGACGGTCGAGCTTCCCCCCGAGATCGCGACGATCCGCTACGTCGTGCGCGGCGAGGGCCAGAGCGCGGATGAGGCGACCCGGGCATTGGTGGCGCGCAAGGGGCAGATAGAGCAGGCGCTCGGCCAGTTCGCCGATACCAGGCTCGATATCCGCACGGGTACGATGCGCGTGCAGGAAGTGCGCAGCGCCGAGTGCCGGCGGGGCGAGATGGGCATGGCGCAGCCGCGGCTCTCCACCGGCGCCTGTGCCGTGCAGGGCTATGTTGCCGACATGAGCGTGACGGCGTCGGTATCGCCGATCGACCGGGCAGGAACGCTGACCGGCGCGGTGGCGCAGGCGGGCGGCTCGGAGGTCGCAATGGCGCAATTCGCGCTGCGCGATCCTGCGGCGGCGCGGCGCAAGGCGATGGCGGTGGCACTCGCCAACGGCAAGGCGCAGGCCGATGCTATCGCCGCGGCTTCGGGTGCGAAGCTGGGGCCGCTGCTGCGGGTGACCGATTTCGACATGCGGGACGGGATCGTGGCGCAGGACATCGGCGCCGCGCCGCGGGTGATGGTGAGCGGTTCGCGCCTAGCATCTGTGCCAGTCGCCATAAATCCGGACAAGGTTACGATAACCGCCCGCCTCAACCTCAGCTATGAGATCGTCCGATGAGCATGCGTGACCTGCTTGATGCCCAGCGTGGGGCCTTCATGGCCGAGCTGCCCGTTCCGCTCGATGTGCGGCGCGACCGGCTGAAGCGGGCGATCGCGATGGTCGCCGACAATGCCGACAGGCTCTGCGACGCGCTGAGCGAGGATTTCGGGCATCGCAGCCGCGAGCAATCGATGATCACCGACATCGCCGCCTCGGTCGGGCCGCTCAAGCATGCGCTCAAGCATCTGGCGCGCTGGGCGAAGCCGGAACGCAAGCCGGTGCTGTTCCCGCTGGGTCTGCTCGGCGGGCGTGGGCATATCGAGTATCAGCCCAAGGGCGTGGTGGGGATCATCGCGCCGTGGAACTTCCCGGTGCAACTGGTGGTGAGCCCGCTCGCGGGCGTGTTCGCCGCGGGCAACCGGGCGATGGTGAAGACCAGCGAGTATACGCCGGTGACCAGCGCGCTGATGGCCGAGCTGGCGGCGCGCTATTTCGATCCGGCCGAGCTGGCGTTCGTCAGCGGCGGGCCCGAGGCGGGCAAGGCCTTTGCCGAACTGCCGTTCGACCATCTGCTGTTCACCGGCGCTACGGGGATCGCCAAGCACATCCTGCACGCGGCGGCGGACAATCTGGTGCCGGTGACGCTGGAACTGGGCGGCAAGTCGCCGGTGGTGGTGGGCCGCTCGGCCGATATCGCCCAGACGACCGAGCGGGTGGCGCTGGGCAAGATGCTCAACGCGGGCCAGATCTGCCTGGCGCCCGATTACATGCTGGTGCCCGAGGAGAAGGAGGCCGAGCTGGTCGACGGGCTCGTCGCCGCGGCCACGCGCATGTATCCCACGCTGCTGTCGAACCCAGACTATACCGCGGTGATCAACGACCGGCATTATGAGCGGCTGACCGGGTGGATCGAGGATGCGCGGGCCAAGGGTGCCGAGGTGATCGCGGTCAATCCGGCGAAGGAGGATCTGGGCAGCTCCAATGCGCGCAAGCTGCCGCTCCACATCATCCGCAACCCGACCGACGACATGACGGTGATGCAGGAGGAGATCTTCGGCCCCGTGCTGCCGGTGCGGCGCTACGCGAAGCTGGAGGATGCGATCGGCGAAGTGAACCGGCGCGACCGGCCGCTGGCGCTCTATTATTTCGGCAAGGACGAGGGCGAGAAGCGCCAGGTGCTCGACCGGACGATCTCGGGCGGGGCGACGGTCAACGACGTGATCTTCCATGTCAGCCAGGAGGAGCTGCCGTTCGGCGGCATCGGCCCCTCGGGCATGGGCGCCTATCATGGCGAGATCGGCTTCCGGACGTTCAGCCATGCAAAGTCGGTGTACAGCCAGCCCAAGCTGGATGTGGCCGGGCTGGCGGGGCTCAAGCCGCCCTATGGCAAGAAGACACGCGCGGCGATCGCGCGGCAGATGAAGTAGCTGGAATGGCGATTGGTTCCGGTTTTTTCGGGTTCCGGCGCGAGAAGCCGCCCGCGCTGGTGCCCTTCGCCGAAGCGAAGCCGCGCAGTTTCGGTGGGTTGCTGTGCGATGGCGTGGTGGTGCTGAACCCGGGCTCGTTCGCCGCGCTGCTGGACGTGCAGGCGCGCCTGCAGGCGGAACGGCCGGATATGCGGGTGCTGCTGACGCTGAACGATCGCGCACAGGCCGAATATACCTCCGGCCACGCCGTCGATTCGCATGACCTGGACGTGATGGCGGGGGAGGAATTCGCCGACCGACCGCCGGAATTCGCGGTCCGCCTCGCCAATCTGCGGGCGAAGGCGGAAGGCGTGGCGGTGCCGCGCGGGGTACTCGACTGGGAGACCAGCGGGGACGACAATGATCCGGTGACGATCAACCGCGATCCCGAGGCGGCGCTGCGGATCGACCGGGAGAAGGACTCGCTGGCGCAGTTCGTGCCGGTGAACGAGGCCGCGGATGCGCTGGCCGCCATGCCGAACGGCTATTTCGCGTCCGACCTCGATCCGATGCAGAGCCTGGCACTCGCCCGGCATCTGGAGACCGAATATGGGCTGGGCCTGTTCGGGATCGGGGCGAGCGTGCTCGGGTTCCGGCGGGCGGCGGTGATGGATGGCGCGGTGGCGGCGCGACTCGCGAGGGATGTCGCGGATTTCTATGCTGGAACGCCGGTGGGTGCGGCGGAGGCGCTGACGGCGCTGCTGACCGGGCGGGACTGGTTGTTGCTGCGCTATACGGAGAGTTGAGAGGGGCGGGACCCAATCCTTCTCGTTCCCCGGCGAAAGCCGGGGCCCAGAGCCAAAAGCGATATCGTTTGTGGCCCCGGCTTTCGCCGGGGAACAGTCGGGATTTAAGGTCGCCATGCCTGGATAGGCTTGCGGGCGCCGCCGGCTCCGCGCAAAAAAAGGCCGCCCCGAAGGACGGCCGTGAAAGTCTTAGGAGAGGATGCCTGAAAGGCCCGATCTTTGTGCATCGCAGCGGTTTATATCGCAAGTGCGTAATGTTACCGGTAGCATTGCAAAAATTGCAACTGTCTAGCGTTGTCAGTTGCGAAAGCCAAAATATGATAATTGAGTGACACCATGACCGTGCTGAAGCTGGACGATTTCCTCCCCTATCGCCTGTCGATCGCGTCGAACGCGGTGTCGGACGCCGTGGCGAGCGCCTATCGCGCATTGTTCGGGCTCAAGATCCCCGAATGGCGGCTGGTGACGATCCTGGCCGAGGGCGGGGCGATGAGCCAGCAGGCGCTGTGCGGGCGGACCCGGATGGACAAGGTGACGGTGAGCAGGGCGGCGATCGCGCTTTCCGAACGCGGGCTGATCAGCCGGGCGAGCAATCCGGGCGACCAGCGATCGCACCTGCTGACGCTGAGCAAGGCGGGCTGGGAGCTGTACGAGGAAGTAGCGCCCAAGGCCTTGCAGCTCGAGCGGCAGGTCTTCGCCGACTTTTCGTCCGAGGAGCGGCAGCAGCTCCGCCAGATGCTGGACCGGATCGAGGCGGCGGTCGAGCAGCTGGAAGCAAAGGGTTGATCCCGGGCCCGGCTATCGCCTAAGCCGGGCGAGCCCTCCCCAGGCGAACGCTGTAATATCGTGTCGCAGGAGGATTTTCATGACCGTCATTCGTTCCGGCCTGTCCGTCGCCGAGCCGCTCGCGCGCTTCGTCGAGGAACGGGTACTGCCCGGGCTCGATATCGCAGCCGAGGGGTGGTGGGCCGGCGTGGCGGAAATCTTCGCGCGGTTCGCGCCGGAGAACCGGGCGCTGCTGGCGAAGCGCGATGCGCTGCAGGCGATGATCGACGTCAATCCGACGCTGTCGGGCGACGAGAAGTTCCTGCGTGACATCGGCTATCTGGTCGAGGCGCCGGCGCCGTTCGAGATCGGCACGCGCAATGTCGATCCCGAGATCGCGACCATGGCCGGGCCGCAGCTGGTGGTGCCGGCGCTCAACGCCCGCTTCGTGCTCAACGCCGCCAATGCGCGCTGGGGGAGCCTGTACGACGCGCTCTACGGCACCGATGCGCTGCCGGGTGTCGCGAAGCCGGGTGGCTATGATCCGGAGCGTGGGGCGCAGGTGATCGCCTTCGCCAAGGCGTTTCTCGACAAGGCAGTGCCGCTGAACTGCTGGAGTTGGGGAGATGCCAGCTGTCCGGACGAGATCGATATGTCGATCGATGACCGGTCGGGTTTCGTTGGACGGAATGGGCAGAATTTCCTATTTCAGCACAACGGTTTGCATATCGAGGTGGTCATTGATTACGACCATCCGATCGGTCGAACCGATCCCGCCGGTATCGCCGACGTGATCCTCGAAAGCGCGCTGACTGCGATCGTCGATTTGGAGGACTCGGTCGCCGCGGTCGATGCCGAGGACAAGGTCGCGGCCTATGCCAATTGGCTGGGGCTGATGCAGGGCGACCTGGAGGAGAGCTTCGACAAGGGCGGCAGGACGCTGACCCGCAGGCTCAACCCCGACCGGGGCGTGCTGCCCGGGCGGTCGTTGCTGTTCGTTCGCAATGTCGGGCATCTGATGACCACGCCGGCGCTGCATCTGGCCGACGGCAGCGCGGCGCCCGAGGGCATTCTCGACGCGATCCTGACCAGCACGATCGCGCTCTATGACGTTCGCGGACTGGGCAGGTACCGCAACAGCCGTGCGGGCTCGATCTATATCGTGAAGCCCAAGATGCACGGGCCCGAGGAATGCGCCTTTACCGACGCGCTGTTCGACGCGGTCGAGGACCTGCTCGTGCTGCCGCGCCACACGATCAAGGTCGGCGTGATGGACGAGGAGCGGCGGACCTCGGCCAATCTCGCGGCGTGCATCCATGCGGTGAAGGACCGTATCGTCTTCATCAACACCGGCTTCCTCGATCGCACCGGCGACGAAATCCACACCAGCATGCGTGCCGGGCCGATGGTCCCCAAGGGCGAGATGAAGGGGGCGGACTGGATCAAGGCCTATGAGGACCGCAATGTCCGCATCGGGTTGGCGTGCGGGCTGAGCGGCAAGGCGCAGATCGGCAAGGGGATGTGGGCGGCGCCGGACCGGATGGCCGACATGCTCGCCCAGAAGATCGCGCATCCGATGAGCGGGGCGAATACCGCCTGGGTGCCGAGCCCGACCGCGGCGACGCTGCATGCGCTCCATTACCACCAGGTCGATGTCTTCGCCCGGCAGAAGGAGATTGCCGGGGAAGCGATCCCGGCGCTGAAGCCGCTGCTCACGGTTCCTCTGGCCGAGGGGCGCAATTGGCAGGCCGAGGAAGTCGCGCAGGAGCTGGACAATAATGCCCAGGGCATCCTCGGCTATGTCGTGCGCTGGATCGATCAGGGCGTCGGCTGCTCCAAGGTGCCTGACATTCATGACGTGGGGCTGATGGAAGACCGGGCGACCTTGCGCATCTCATCGCAGCATATGGCCAACTGGCTGCTCCACGGGGTGGCGCAGGCGGCGGATGTCGATGCGGCGCTGACGCGAATGGCGGCCAAGGTCGATGCCCAGAATTTCGGCGATCCGCTCTACCGGCCGATGGCAGGAAATGAGGACACCAGCCTGGCCTTCCAGGCGGCGCGGGCGCTGGTGTTCGAGGGGCTGGAACAGCCGAACGGCTATACCGAGCCACTTCTCCACAGATTTCGCGCTGAAGCGAAGGCGGTAGCACGCTGAAATCCCCCGGCTTTCGCAAAAACGGGGACCCAAAGCGCATTTGGGTCGTTACGCTTGCGAGAGGGCCGGGCTAGGAACGCGGTTCGAAAGGGAGCCGTTTGCGTAAAGGGGTGAAGCGGATTTGGCTGGCGGCGCTCGCCGGCACGGCATTCGTGCCGGGGCTCGCGCATGCCCAGATATCCGATCCGAAGCCGGGGCAGGGGGCGCCGCCTTCCGGCCCCGCGCCGGCACCCTCTGCCAGCCCGACGCCGACGCCAGCCCCGTCACAGGACGGCACCGTTATCGTCGCCCCGGCCGATGAGAGCCCGATCGTCCCGGACGACCAGTTCGAGGCGGCGATGCCGAAGATCGAGGGCGACATCAACGCGCCGCTCGAGGCGATGCCGCCGCCCCGCGGCGCGCCGACCCCCGCGCCTGCGCCGGTAACCCAGGGCGAGGCGGCGCAGCAGGTGAAGGACCAGGTCGAGCAGAGCTTCGCCGCCGCGCCCGCCGAGGACCCGGAATTCGCCAAACCGCTGCCGCCGCTCTCCGAATTCAAGGTCGAGCCGCCGGTGGAGGACAAGGTCGCCGACAAGAAGGCGGTGACGATCCGCTACACTACGCATGAGGACGGCCTGTCCTCGGTAGGGCTGGAAGGCCTGTTCGAGGACCTCTCCGCGCTGGAGAATGGCGGCGGCAAGGCGGCCAACAGCGCGATGGTCGCGGCGCGGGCCCGGGAGGATGAGCGGCTGGCGATACGCCTGCTCAACTCGCGTGGCTATTATGACGCGACCGCGGTCTCGACGATCGACCAGGATCCCAAGACCCCCGGCATCGTCCGCGCGACGATCAGCGCGACGCCGGGACCGCTCTACCGGCTGGGCAATGTCACGGTGACGAGCGATCCGACCGTGCCGCCAGGGCTGTTGCTGCGCGAGCTCAACCTCAACCCCGGCGACCCGATCGAGGCGGAGCGGGTGCAGGGTGCCGAGGCCAATGTCGCGCTGCGCCTGCCGCAACAGGGCTACCCTTTCGTCAAGGTCGGGCAGCGCGACATCCTGCTCGATGAGGAAACCCATATCGGCGACTATGCGCTGCCGATCGCGCTGGGGCCGCGGGCGGTGTTCGGTGACATCCGTACCGAAGTGGGCAGCGGCACGCTTGCCGAGCAGGCGGCGCGCGATGCCGAGCGCGCGGCGCGGCGTGGTGAGCGGGGGCAGCGCGGTGAGCGGCGCCAGCGCCGGGCGCGCAAGCTGGTGTTCGACGCCGACCATATCCGCGTGCTGCGCCGCTACAAGCCGGGCGAGCTGTATGACGTGCGCGCGGTGGACGATCTGCGCGAGGCGATGATCGCGACCAGCCTGTTCTCCACTGTCTCGGTCGAGCCGGTGCGCACCGGGCAGGCGGGCCCGGACGGCACCGAGGTGGTCGATCTGCTCGTCCGCCAGAACCCCGGCCGGCCGCGCACGCTGGCGGCGGAGCTCGGCTATTCGACCGGGCAGGGCATCCGCCTGACCGGCAGTTGGACGCACCGCAACCTGTTCCCGCCCGAAGGCGCGCTGATCGTCGCGGGCGTGCTCGGCACCCAGGAGCAGGGGCTGACCACCACCTTCCGCCGCTCGAACGCCGGCCAGCGCGACAGGACCTTCCAGATCGCCGCGCAGCTCAACCACCAGGATTACGACGCGTATGAGAGCTATACCGGCACGCTCTCGTTCCGATATTCGCGCGATTCCACGCCGATCTGGCAGAAGCGCTGGACCTATTATTACGGCGCCGAGCTGGTCGGATCGAACGAGGATCGCTGGAACTACAACCGCAACCAGCGTGACCGCGGCACCTGGCTGATCGCCGCCGCGCCCTTGTTCCTCGGCTATGACAGCTCAGACAATCTGCTGAACCCGACGCGCGGCTTCCGGATCAAGGGCAATGCCAGTCCGGAGACCTCGGTGCGCGGCGCGGCGCGGCCCTATGCGCGGTTCATGCTCGAGGGCACCTATTACCAGCCGGTGTCGAGCAGCATCGTGATTGCCGGGCGGGCGCGGGTCGGCTCGATCGTCGGCATCGCGCGTGACGACCTGCCGCCCTCGCGGCGCTATTATTCGGGCGGCGGCGGATCGGTACGCGGCTTCGGCTATCAGGAACTCGGCCCGCGCGCGCCGGACGGCAAGCCGGTGGGCGGACGTAGCTTCAACGAGTTCGCGATCGAGGCACGCTACCGCTTCGGCAATTACGGCATCGTCCCGTTCATCGATGCCGGCCAGGTCTATGAGGGCATCTACCCCACGGGTCAGAATATCCGCTTCGGCGCGGGCATCGGCGGGCGGCTCTACACCAATTTCGGCCCGATCCGCGTCGATGTGGCGACGCCGATCGCGCGCAAGCCGGGCGAGTCCAAGGTCTCGCTCTACATCTCGATCGGGCAGGCCTTCTGATGGCCGAGGAAACGCCCGAAGCCGTGGCGTCCGAGCCCGAGGTGGTGAAGGTCCGCCGGCCGCTATGGCAGCGCGTGGTGAAGTGGACGGGGATCGCGCTCGCCGGCCTGGCGCTGGCGATCGGCGCGCTCGTGCTGGGGATCAATACCCAGCCGGGCCGGCGCTTCGTCGCGGACCGGATCGCTGCGCTGACGCTGGGATCGGGGCTCAATTTCCGGATCGGGCGGATCGACGGCTCACTCTATGGCGCGATGATCCTGCGCGACGTGCAGGTGCGCGATATCAAGGGCGTGTTCGCCACCTCGCGCGAGATCCGGCTGGACTGGCGGCCCTTCGCCTATCTCAAGAACCGGATCGACGTGCGCAGCGCTACCAGCCCCGAGGTGAAGCTGTTGCGCATGCCGGCGCTCAAGCCTTCGGGCGACCCGAATGCGCCGCTGCTGCCCGACATCAACATCGATATCGGCCGGCTCGATGTGGCGCGGATCGATATCGCGAAGGAAGTCGACGGGCGGGCGCGCTATCTCGGGCGGCTGGCGGGCAAGGCGCATCTGGCCGATGGGCGTGCGCAGCTCGTGCTCGATGGCGGCACGCTTGCCGGGGCGAACGTGCCGGGCGGTGACAAGCTGGCGCTGAGGCTCGATGCGACGCCGGAAAAGAACCGGTTCGATGTCGACCTGAAGCTCGATGCGCCGGCCAAGGGGCTGGTCGCCGGGTTGGCCGGGCTCGATGCGCCGCTGACGGTTGCAGTGGCCGGAAAGGGCGACTGGGCGCGCTGGCAGGGCAAGGCGCTTGGTACCTTGGGCGGGGCGCAGCTCGCCAATCTCGATCTGATCGCGACCAATGGCCGCTTTCAGCTGCGCGGGCCGTTGCATCCCGGCGTGTGGCTGAAGGGGCCGGTCGAGCGGTTGGCCTCGCCGCAGCTCGATCTGGACCTAGACATGAAATGGGCCGACCGGGTTGCCGATGGCGTGGTGAAGCTCCACTCCGATGCATTGTCGGTCGAGGGCAAGGGCAAGGTCGACCTCGGGCATAACCAGTTCCACGACTTCAAGGTCGATGCGATCCTGCTCAAGGCGGGGGCGATCGCGCCGAACCTGGTCGGGCGCTCGGTGCGCGCGTCGGTGGCGCTGGACGGGGCGTTCGACAGGCCTGTGGTCGATTACAAGCTCAGCGCTGGCGCACTCGGCTTTGGGGAGACCGTGGCCGAGCAGCTCTATGCCGAGGGGCGGGCGCGGGTGGATACGGATCGCATCCTTGTGCCGGTGCGGGCGCGGGCGAAGCGGGTCTCGGGGCTGAATGCAGCGGCGGGTGGGCTGGTGACCAACCTGACAGTGAACGGCGACCTGGCGATCTCCGGCCAGCAGGTGCTGTCCGACAATCTGCGCATCCGATCGGACAAGATCGACGCGACTGCGATCATCGCCGCCGATGTCGGCAAGGGCCGTTATACCGGTGCGCTCAAGGGCCGGGTGAACGACTATCAGATCGACGGCGTGGGCATTGTCGACCTGCGGACCGATGCCGAGCTGTTCGCGGCGCCCGGCGGCGGCTGGGGCATCAAGGGCCATATCGCCGGCAATTCACGCAAGATCTTCAGCGATGGCGCGCGCGAGTTCCTGGGCGGCAACGCAGTCGCCTCGGCGCGGCTGGTGCTCGATCCCAAGGGCGTGATCAGCATCAGCGACGTCCGGATGAAGGCGCCGAAGTTCCGCGTGCTGCGCGGATCGGGGCGCTATGATCCGGCGGGGCCGATCCTGATCAACGCTGACGCGGTTTCCGACCAGTACGGGCCGCTCACTGCGCGGGTGACGGGGACGCTCAACGCGCCGGTTATATTGCTCAGGGCGCCAAAGCCTGGGCTTGGCATCGGCTTGGCCAATCTCGAGGCGCAGGTGCGCGGGAAGGGCAATGCCTGGGCGGTGCTGGCCAAGGGCGACACCGATTACGGGCCTTTCAATGCCGACGTGCTGGTGCGGACCGGCAACAGGCTGGCGATCGACATCAATGCCGGGCGTTTTGCCGGCATGGACATCACCGGCAAGGTCGCCCAGACCGCTGCCCGCCCGTTCGAGGGTGCGCTGGCGTTCAACGGGTCGGGCGTGGTCGGGCGGGCGGCGCTGTCGGCGCAGGGCAAGCTGCAACGGGCGGACGTGCATGCGACCGCGTCCAACGCCAAGATACCCGGCCAGGCCGGGCTGACGATCGGGCGTGCACTGATCGACGGAACCGTGGTGCTGGCCGAGACGCCCGAGATCACCGGCGACGTGCAGGTGGCGAACCTGCGGCAGGGCAATTTCGTGCTGAAGACCGCGCGGGCGAAGATCGCCTATGCCGGCGGCAACGGCACTGCCCAGCTCTTCGCCAATGGCTCGACCGGGGTGCCGTTCCAGATCGCCGCGAACGCCAGGCTGGCGCCGGAAAACTGGCTGGTGGCGGTGCAGGGCAGTGGCAGCGGCGTCAATTTCCACACCGTGCAGCCGGCCCGCATCGCGATCCGCGACGGGGTCTATCACCTCGCCCCGACCCAGCTCGATTTCGACCGGGGCAAGGCGCGGATCGCCGGCAGCTATGGCAAGGGCATGGTGCTGCAGGCGCGGCTCGACAGCCTCGACCTGGCGGCGATCAACGCCTTCGTCCCCGATCTCGGCATCGGCGGCACCGCGACCGGCAGCCTCGACTTCGCCCAGGCTTCGCCCGAGGCCTTCCCCAGCGCCGATGCGCGGCTGGAGATCGCCGACTTCACCCGGGCGAGCCTGGCCAGCCTCTCGACGCCGGTGAACGTCAGCTTCGTCGGCAAGCTGCTGCCCAGTGGCGGCGACGCACGTGCGCTGATCCGGCGCGGCAACACGACGATCGGCCGCGTGGTGGCGACATTGAGCCCGCTCGGAGCGGATGCCGGCTCCTGGACCGAGCGCATGTTCGCCGCACCGCTCTCGGGCGGTATCCGCTACAACGGTCCGGCGGCGGTGCCCTTCTCGCTGGCCGGGCTCTCGGGCCAGCAGGTCGATGGGCCGATCGGCATCGCGGCGGACTTCTCGGGCAAGCTGGAGGAACCGCGGCTTACCGGCGTGGTCCGCGCGACCAACCTCACATACGAGAACGAGAATTTCGGCACGCGGCTGACCGGCATGGCGGTGGACGGCGCCTTCTCGAACGACGCGTTCATCCTCAATTCGCTCACCGCCAAGGCGGGCGACGGCACGGTGAAGGCGCAGGGGCGGGTGAGCCTGTCCTCGGCGAATGGCTATCCGATCTCGATCACTGCGGACCTCAACAACGCCCGGCTGGCACGCAGTGACGCGCTGGGGGCGACGGCGACGGGCCAGATCACCATCACCAAGAACCCCGAGGTCTCGAAGATCGAGGGCCGGCTGACCATCCCCGAGGCGCATTACCAGATCATCCGCCAGGGCGCCGCCGAGGTGCCCGAGCTGACCGGCATCCGCCGCAAGCGCGCGACCGGCGAAGTGGACGAGCCAGCCAAGGCGATAAGCCGCTCGTTCGGCGATTTCGACCTCAACCTGCGCATCAATGCCGACAACCGCCTGTTCGTCACCGGCATGGGGCTCGAGTCCGAATGGCGCGCGCAGATCACGGTGCGCGGCACCACGCTGGCGCCCGATATCCGCGGCACGATGGAGATCGTGCGCGGCACCTACAGCTTCGCCAGCCGTCGCTTCGACATCTCGCGCGGCACGATCCGCTTCCAGGGATCGGCGCTGACCAATCCGAGCGTCGATATCCAGGCCAGCACCACCGCCGAGGGGATCACCGCGATCCTGACTGTCTCGGGCACCGCCCAGCAGCCGCAGATCGTGTTCAGCTCGACGCCGACCTTGCCACAGGAGGAAGTGCTCGCCCGGCTGTTCTTCGGGACCAACGTGACCAATCTCTCGGCTACCGAGGCGATCCAGCTCGCTGCGGCGCTCCAGTCGCTAAGCGGCTCGGGCGGCGGGCTCAATCCGTTGGGCCAGCTCAAGTCCGCCACCGGCATCGACCGGCTGCGCATCCTCGGCGCCGACGACGTCAGCGGGCGCGGCATGGCGCTGGCGGCGGGCAAATATCTGACCGACGACATCTATGTGGAGATCATCACCGACGCGCGGGGCTTCACCGCCACCCAGCTCGAGATATCGCTCAGCCGCACGCTGAGCCTGCTCTCCCAGGCGGGGTCGTTCGGCGGATCGAGCGTCAGTCTCAAATATTCGCGGGATTATTGAGCCGGCGCGTTTTCTGTTTACACTGGTGTAAACAGATCGGCGGGAGAGGGCGCGTGGCCGAGCATTTCGACGTGGTGATCGTGGGAGCCGGCATCTCCGGCGTGAGTGCCGCCTGGCATCTCCAGGAGAACAGTCCGGATCGCAGCTATGTGGTGCTGGAGGGGCGCGAGCGGCTGGGCGGGACCTGGGACCTGTTCCGCTATCCGGGCATCCGCTCGGACTCGGACATGTTCACGCTGGGCTTCGCCTTCCGTCCCTGGACCGAGAGCAAGGCGATCGCCGATGGGCCGTCGATCCTCAACTATCTCGACGAGGCCGTGAAGGATTACGGGATCGACGAGCATATCCGCTATTCGACGCGGGTGACCGGCGCGAGCTGGTCGAGCGAAGATGCGCTGTGGACCGTAACCGCCGAGCGGGGCGGAGAGGTGTCTACCTTCACCTGTTCGTTCCTGTTCCTGTGCACCGGCTATTACAATTATGCCCGGGGCTACACGCCCGACTTCGCCGGGGCGGCGGACTTCAAGGGGCGGATCGTCCATCCGCAATTCTGGACCGAGGACGTCGACTACAAGGACAAGCGCGTCGTGGTGATCGGCAGCGGGGCGACGGCAGTGACGCTGGTGCCCGAGCTGGCCAAGCAGGCGGCACACGTCACCATGCTCCAGCGCTCGCCGACCTATATCGTCTCGCGGCCTTCGCAGGATGCCATCGCCAACTGGATGCGCGGCTGGATGCCGGCGATGACTGCCTATGGCCTCACCCGCTGGAAGAATGTGCTGCTCCAGCAATTCTTCTTCCGCCTCGCCCGCAAGAACCCGGAGAAGACCCGCGAGCGGATCGTCCAGATGGTCCGCGACGAGCTGGGGCCGGACTATGATGTCGGCACGCATTTCACGCCCAGCTACAATCCCTGGGACCAGCGCGTCTGCCTGGTGCCCGATGCTGACCTGTTCGCCTCGATCAAGGGCGGCAAGGCCGAGGTGGTGACCGACACGATCGACCGTTTCACCGAGACCGGCCTCAGGCTCGGCTCGGGCAAGGAACTGGCGGCCGACCTCGTCGTCACCGCTACCGGGCTGGAGATTCAGCTGTTCAGCGGGATGCCGATCACTGTCGACGGCAAGCTCTTCGAGCCGGCCAGGGCGATGACCTACAAGGGCATGATGTTCTCCGACGTGCCCAATTTCGCGATCGCGTTCGGTTATACCAATGCCAGCTGGACGCTGAAGGCCGACCTGACCGCCAACTATGTCACCCGCCTGCTCAACGCGATGCGCAAGCGGGGCATGCGGCAGGTGACGCCGCGGCTGGCGGCGCCGGTGGAGGAAGTGCCGTTCCTCGACTTCACCTCGGGCTATGTCCAGCGCGCCTCGGACAAGCTGCCCCGCCAGGGGCACCGCAAGCCGTGGAGGCTGAACCAGAATTATGCCCGCGACGTGATGGCGCTCAAGTTTGGCGGGATCGACCAGGAGATGGAATTCTCCAATCCGGAGCCTGGCAGGAAGGCGGCCTAGATACTCCGTCATCCCCGCGAAGGCGGGGATCCAGAGTTCAAAGCGACGCGGCAGAGAAACCCTGGATCCCCGCCTTCGCGGGGATGACGAGTATTGGGTACAGCGAGAACCTAAAGCAGCGCCTTGGCCGCCGCTACGCCCGTGTTGTACGCGCCGTGCGCGGTGGAGAATTCGTCGTCCGAGGTGGCTTCGCCAGCGAAGCGGATGCGGGGATCCGCGCCGGCGCGCAGCACGGCCCGGGCGCCGTGCTTGCCGGGCAGGGCGTGGCTGTAGCCGCCGAGCACATGGGTCTCGCGGCCCCATGCCGAGCCGGCGACGAAGCGCAGCTTCGCCCGCCATTCGCTTCCCAGCAGATGGACCAGCTCGCCGATGGCGAACTCCGCGGCGCCGTTCAGCCCTTCCTTTTCCATCGCCCGCGCGCCTTCGCCGCCGAGCATGCACTCGACCAGCGGGCGGCCAAAGGGCTTGAGCGTATAGGTGCCGGTGCAGGAACTGCGCGGATTGCCGAGCAGATGGGCGTTGTCGTCGATCGCCTCGCCGCCCTCCAGCGTGAAGAACAGCTTGTCGGCGAGACCGAGCGGCAGTTCCGAGGCGGCGTGGAGGATCGCGTCATGGCCGGGCAGGCGGATGGCGCCGCTGGCCAGGACGTTGCTGGAGACGGTGACGATCGCGGCATTGGCGGTGATCGATCCGCGCGGCGTCTCGATGCGGAGTTGCCTGCCGGAGGTGTCGATCGCGGAAACCGGCGTTGCCAGCGCCACGGGCAGCGCCGCGGCATGCGAGGAGACGAGCGCGCCATAGCCGTCGCAGACCCGCCAGTTGATGTCGAGCGAGGCCTCCTCATAGGCGAGCCAGTCGATCACCGACATCTCGCGCATCGGGGCGCCGTTGATATAGCCGGAGAGCGCATCGAGCGCGGCGTTCCATTCGCCGTCCGGCGGCAACAGATCGGAAGCGCAGTCGCTCGGCGGCGGGTTGTGCATCGCGTTCATGAACGTCTCGAACGCCGCCCAGAGTGCCTGCTGCTCCGCCTTGGAGGCGCCCAATTCGCGCCATTGCTCGCCCCAGCGCGCCGGCGAGCGATAGACCTCGAACCCGCGCGTCTCGGCAATGACGGCCCAGGGGTTCTTGGTCGCCGAATGGAGCCAGCCGGCACCCATGTCGATCGGCATGCCGGCGATGTGCACGGTATGCGCGCGGCCGCCGAGCCGGTCCTGCGCCTCGAGCAGCAACACGTCCCGGCCGGCATCGGCAAGGGTGCGCAGCGCACCGACACCCGCTGCGCCGCCGCCGATCACGACGATGTCGGCGCTATGCTTCACGCTGCCGGCCGGCTCTTGAGCAGGGCCGAGCGCAGGCATTCGCAGACCACTTCGTCGCGCTGGTTGAGCATGCGGTGCCGCCAGGTGACGATGCCCTGGCCGGGGCGAGACTTGCTCGGGCGCAGCTCGATCACTTCGCTCGTCGCCCGGAGCGTATCGCCGATGAACACCGGCTTGGGCATGCGCAGTTCGTCATAACCCAGGTTCGCGACCAGCGTGCCGGCTGTGGTGTCTCCCACGGTGACGCCGACCATCAGGCTGAAGGTGAAGGTGCCGTTGACGAGGATCTGGCCGAACTCGCTCGTCCGCGCCGCCTCGGCATCGAGGTGGAGCGGCTGGGTGTTGTGGGTCATGGTCGAGAACAGCAGGTTGTCGGTCTCCGTCACCGTGCGGCGGAGCTCGTGGGCGACCGTGTCGCCGACCTGCCATTCGTCGTAGAACCTGCCTGCCATGTCGCTTCACTTCTCTTTTCGTCATCCCCGCGAAGGCGGGGATCCAGGGTAACAGAAACCAGACCTGTTTGGCTCTGGATCCCCGCCTGCGCGGGGATGACGGATTAGGATTCTATCTTCTCGACCTTCACCAGCAGGGCACCTTCGGTCACCTGGCTGCCCTGCGCCACGTTCAATTCGGCGATCGTGCCATCGAACGGGGCGGTGAGGCCATGCTCCATCTTCATCGCCTCGAGCGTGACGAGGCGCTGGCCCTTGGTTACCGCTTCGCCCGCAGCGACCTCCACCGAGGTGACGCGGCCCGGCATCGGCGCCAGGATCGCGCCGTCGCCGGCCGAGGCGCCGGTGGCACCGTCGAACCGGGCGAGGCGGATCGCGAAGGTCTGGCCTTCCTCGTTGACCATCACCCGGTCGTCGAGGTGGCGCATGTACCAGTTCTCGGCGGGCTCGACGAAATCGACCGGCACGCGGGTGCCGTGGACGTCGAGCACGGTCTGGAGGCGCTGCGGCGCATTGAGGCGGAAGCCGGGCAGGCGCGGTGTCTCGCCTTCCTCGTTCTCGATCAGCCGCCAGGCGGCGCCGCGCAGGACCTCGTCGCTCGGCAGCCTGGGCGGCAGCCACGCGTCGCCCTTGCGGGCGATCAGGCCGGTGTCGAGATTGCCTGCGGCGAAGTCCGGATCGGCCAGCGCCTTGATCAGGAAGGCGCCGTTGGTGCGGACCGGCCAGACGCTGGTGCCGAGCAGCGCATTGGAGAGCCGGGCGATGGCATCCTCGCGGTCCAGCCCGCAGGCGATCAGCTTGGCGATCATCGGGTCGTAGAAGGGAGACACCTCGCCGCCTTCCTCGACGCCGCTGTCCGAGCGGATAAGGCCATCATTGAGGTCGAACTCGGTGAGCGGGCCGATCGAGGGCAGGAAGCCGGTAGCCGGATCCTCCGCATAGAGGCGCGCTTCCATCGCCCAGCCCTGGATTTCCAGCTCTTCCTGGCGCAGCGGCAGCGGTTCGCCACTGGCGACGCGCAGCTGCCATTCGACCAGGTCCTGGCCGGTGATCTCCTCGGTCACCGGATGCTCGACCTGGAGGCGAGTGTTCATCTCCATGAACCAGATGCGGTCGGCGCGCAGGCCTTCGCTGGCATCGGCGATGAACTCGATCGTGCCGGCGCCGACATAATCGACTGCCTTGGCCGCACGGACGGCGGCGGCGCAGATCGCCTCGCGGGTCTGCTCGTCCATGCCGGGGGCCGGGGCTTCCTCGATCACCTTCTGGTGACGGCGCTGGAGCGAGCAGTCGCGCTCGAACAGATGGACGACGTCGCCGTGCGTGTCGCCGAACACCTGCACTTCGATGTGGCGGGGCGAGAGGATGTACTTCTCGAGCAGCACCCGGTCGTCGCCGAACGAACTGGCGGCCTCGCGCTGGCACGAGGCGAGGGCGTCGAGGAAATCGCCCGACGCCTCGACCAGCCGCATGCCCTTGCCGCCGCCGCCGGCCACCGCCTTGATCAGGACGGGATAGCCGATCGCGTCCGCCTCGGCCTGGAGCCGGTCGGGGGACTGGTCCTCGCCGAGATAGCCGGGGGTGACCGGCACGCCGGCCGCGATCATGCGTGCCTTGGCGGCGTCCTTCAGGCCCATGGCGCGGATGCTGTCGGGCCTGGGGCCGACCCAGACCAGCCTCGCGGCGATCACCGCCTCGGCGAAGTCGGCATTCTCCGAGAGGAAGCCATAGCCGGGATGGATCGCCTCGGCGCCGGTCTGCTTGGCCGCGGCGATGATCTTCTCGCCGACCAGGTAGCTCTCGCGGGCGGGGGACGGGCCGATATGCACCGCCTCATCCGCCTGGCGGACGTGCAGCGCCTTGGCGTCGGCGTCCGAATAGACCGCGACGGTGCGGATGCCGAGCGCGCGGGCGGTGCGGATGATGCGGCAGGCGATCTCGCCGCGATTGGCGATCAGGAGGGAATTGATCATCGATATTCAACCATCTGGTTGTGCATTATCTTGAATCCCTTGAATCCCCACGCACAGGCGCGCGGCCAGCATCGGGACGCTCCCGAGTCTCGTTTCAACATGGAAAATCCTACATTTCCAGCACTCAAGGGTGTCGCTCCGGGAAACCGTGGCGCTCGGCCAGTGCGGCGAGCAGGGCTTCGATGTCGTTGGCGAACCCTCCGTCCCACACGAGGGCGGGCAGGTTCTGGTTGTCCTCGCCGATCGCCTCGACCACCGCGGTGCGAGGGCGGGGCCAGGCGACGCGGACCACGTCGATGTTCGCCGCGCGCTCGGGGAAGGTGGCGAGCAGGCCCTCAACGATCATGCATTCCTTGCAGTAGAAATGCCGTTCACCGCCATAGGCCGGGTCGGCCCAGTCGGGATCGAGCAGGAAGAGCGTGTCCCGGCTCATTGGGCGGTGCAGCCCGCGGTGCGCTGCGACCAGGTGACGTTGAGCACCTTCCACGACCCGTTCTCGCGGATCAGATCGAAATGATTGGTGCCGCAATGATGCGCCTTGCCGTCGATCAGGAAGACAAAGGGCGCCCAGACCATGGCGATGTCGCCATCGACTTCGATCGCGGGGGTGGAGATGCGCTCCTCGAGCTTCTCCGGGCCAGGCTTAATGCCGGCGGCGAACTCGGCCCAGCTCAGGTGACGGATCGCGCGGCTGCCATCGGGTTTCTCGACCGCGACGGTGGCGCCGCCCTCGGGGCGCGTCTGGGCGAGGATCGCGGCGCCGTCATGCGCGGCGAGGCCGGCGAACATCGCATTGATCGGGGTCATCACCGCGGCGGCCTCGGCGTCCTCATAGGGAAGCGGGTTGGCCGGGGGGAGCTTCTGCGTGGGGGTGACGGGACCGGATTGCGCCAGCGCCGGGAGCGGGGCGAGGAGGGCGAGGGCGAATAGAAGCTGCTTCATTCCGGATCTTTCAATTCCTCCCCGAGCTAGTCTCGGGGAGGGGGACCATGCGAAGCATGGTGGAGGGGCGGTTGCGATGTTCAAGGATCATGCGCCGAAAGGGAGCAAGCGCGCTGTGCAGCGGGCGCGGGCAAGGCGACGCGCGATGAGTTTGCCCGAGGGGCTGCTGTGGCGCGAGCTGCGCAAGCGGCCTGCTGGGCTCAAGTTTCGTCACGAGCATGCGACGGGTGCATTCAGTCTCGACTTCTATTGCAGCGATGCGCGGCTCGCGATCGAAGTGGATGGCGAGGCGCATGACTTTGGTGAGAGGCCGGTGCGTGATGCGCGACGGGATGTGTGGTTGGCGGATTGCGGGATTGCGACGCTGCGGGTTCCTGCGGCCGAGGTTCTCCAGGACCTTGATGCTGTTCTGCGCGGGATCGTCGCGGAAGCGCTTGCGCGCTTGCCCCTCCACCACCCGGCTTCGCCGGGCGGTCCCCCTCCCCGAGGCAAGCTCGGGGAGGAATGAGAAGGGGGCGTTTGGCTTCATCACATCCGGAACACGCCGAACGCGGGCCGCTCGGGGATCGGAGCATTCAGCGTGGCCGCCAGGGCGATGCCGAGGACGTCGCGAGTCTGGGCCGGGTCGATGATGCCGTCGTCCCATAGCCGCGCGGTGGCGTGCCAGGGGTTGCCTTCGTCCTCGTAGCGCTGGCGGATCGGGGCCTTGAACGCCTCGGTCTCTTCCGGCGTCCATTTGTCCGCGTCACGGTGGACGGTGGCGAGCACGCTCGCCGCCTGCTCGCCGCCCATCACCGAGATGCGGCTGTTGGGCCAGGTGAACAGGAAGCGGGGCGAATAGGCGCGGCCGCACATGCCGTAATTGCCGGCTCCGAAGCTGCCGCCGATCAGCACGGTGATCTTGGGCACAGTCGCGGTGGCGACGGCGGTGACCAGCTTTGCGCCATGTTTCGCAATGCCTTCCGCCTCATACTTGCCGCCGACCATGAAGCCGGAGATGTTCTGGAGGAAGAGCAGGGGGATGCGGCGCTGGCAGGCCAGCTCGATGAAATGCGCCCCCTTCTGCGCGCTCTCGCTGAACAGCACGCCGTTGTTGGCGATGATGCCCACCGGCATGCCCCAGATATGCGCGAAACCGCAGACCAGCGAGCTGCCGTAGAGCGCCTTGAACTCGTGGAACTCACTGCCGTCGACGATGCGGGCGATCACCTCGTGTACGTCATAGGGTGCGCGGACGTCCTCGGGGATGATGCCGTACAGCTCCTCGGGCGCATATTTCGGCGCGCGGGGATCGAGCAGGGCGAGGTCCGGGGTACGATCGGCGGGGAGGTGGCTGACGATGTCGCGGACGATGGTCAGCGCATGCTCGTCATTCTCGGCGAGATGATCGACCACACCCGACTTGCGGGCATGCAGGTCGCCGCCGCCAAGGTCCTCGGCGGTGATGACCTCGCCGGTGGCGGCTTTCACCAAGGGCGGGCCGGCGAGGAAGATCGTGCCCTGCGCGCGGACGATGACCGTCTCGTCGGACATGGCGGGGACGTATGCGCCGCCGGCGGTGCAGCTGCCCATCACGCAGGCGATCTGCGGGATGCCCTTGGCGCTCATGTTCGCCTGGTTGAAGAAGATCCGGCCGAAATGATCGCGGTCGGGGAAGACCTCGGCCTGGTGGGGCAGGTTGGCGCCGCCCGAATCGACCAGATAGATGCAGGGCAGTCGGTTCTGCTCGGCGATCTCCTGGGCGCGGAGATGCTTCTTCACCGTCATCGGGTAGTAGGTGCCGCCCTTCACCGTGGCGTCGTTGCAGACGATCATCACGGTGCGGCCCGAGACGCGGCCGATGCCGGCGATCATGCCGGCGCCGGGGACTTCGCCTTCGTACATGTCGCAGGCGGCGAGCTGGCCGATCTCGAGGAACGGCGCGCCCGGATCGAGCAGGCGCTCGACTCGCTCGCGGGGCAGCAGCTTGCCGCGGGCGGTGTGGCGTTCGCGTGACGACTCGCTGCCGCCGAGCGCCGCCTGGGCGACATCGGCGCGGAGTTGTTCGACCAGCGTGCGGTTATGCGCGGCGCGTGCGCGGAAGTCTTCCGCGTCCGCCGCAACCCTCGAATCGAGCACCGGGGCGCTCATAGATAGGGCATCCTTCCTGTCCTAGTTTTCCTCTCCCTACACCGCCGAAGCGGGCATGGGAAGGTGCTGGCGAAAAGCGGATCGCAGGAGTAGCACCCCTGCCATACAGCAATACAGGAGAGTCGCGTTGAAGACCCATATGCTCCTTGTCGCGGCGCTGCTCGCGACCACCGCCTGCACGCCGTCCGGCTCGGGCGCCGGCACCACCGCCGCGGCCGGCACCGGAGTAGGCGTCGACCTGGTCGGGCTCGACAAGCAGGTGAAGCCGGGCGACGATTTCGAGGAATATGCCAATGGCGGATGGCGGGCGAAGACCGAGATTCCGGCCGACCGTACTGCGACCGGCATGTTCCTCGACGTGTTCAACAAGGCCGAGGCGAACAACAAGGCGATCATCGATGCCGCGCTGAAGGCCAATGCCGCGGCGGGCACCGACACGCGGCGGATCGCGGACTGGTACAATGCCTATGCCGATACTGGGGGCATCGAGGCGCGCGGGATCACGCCGCTCAAGCCGACCCTGGATGCGATCGCGGCGATCAAGGACAAGAAGGAGCTTTCCGCGATGCTGGGCGGCAATGTCCGCGCCGATGTCGATCCGCTCAACGCGACCAATTTCCACACCGAGAATCTGTTCGGCCTGTGGGTGAGCCAGGCGCTCGACAAGCCCGACACCACGGTTCCCTATGTGCTCCAGGGCGGGCTGGGGCTCGAAGACCGCGACTATTATCTCTCGCAGACCGACGAGATGAAGAAGGCGCGCGAGGGCTACAAGGCCTATGTGGTCAAGATCTTCACGCTGGCCGGCATGAGCGATCCGGCGGCGCGGGCCGGGCGAGTGTTCGACCTGGAGACCAAGATCGCCACCGCGCATACCGACCTGGTCGCCAGCCAGGACGTGCAGAAGGCCGACAATTGGTGGAAGAAGGCCGACTTCGCCGCCAAGGCGCCCGGGATCGACTGGGACGGCTTCTGGGCCGCGGCGGGACTAAGCGGGCAGCAGGAGTTCATCGTCTGGCAGCCGGACACGACGGTGAAGCTGGCCAAGCTGGTCGAGAGCGAGCCGATCGAGGCGTGGCAGGACTGGCTGGCCTTCCACCAGATCAACCAGGTCACCTCCGTGTTGCCGGCGAAATTCGACCAGGCGAGCTTCGACTTCTTCTCCAAGCAGCTGCGCGGCCAGCAGGCGATGCGCCCGCGTGACAAGCGCGCCATCGCCAGCGTGAACAACAATCTCGGCGACGCGGTCGGCCAGCTCTATGTGAAGGATTACTTCCCGGCTTCGTCGAAGACCGACATCCAGGACATGGTGACCAATATCAAGGCGGCGTTCGACAAGCGCGTCGCCGGGCTGAGCTGGATGGACGAGGCGACCAAGGCCGAGGCGCGCAAGAAGATCGAGACGATGCGCGTCGGCGTGGGCTATCCCGAGACGTGGCGCAGCTATGCGTCGCTTGAGGTGAAAGCGGACGATCCGGTGGGCAATTTGATCCGGGCGGACAAGGCCGAGACGGCGCACCAGCTCGCCAAGATCGGCAAGCCGGTCGACAAGGGCGAGTGGTGGATGACGCCGCAGACCGTCAACGCGGTAAACCTGCCGCTGCAGAACGCGCTCAACTTCCCGGCGGCGATCCTGCAGGCGCCCTTCTACGACCCGAAGTCGGACGCGGCGGCGAACTATGGTTCGATCGGCGCGACGATCGGGCACGAGATCAGCCACAGCTTCGACAATACCGGATCGAGCTTCGACAGCGCGGGCAAGCTGCGCAACTGGTGGACGCCCGAGGACCTGAAGCATTTCCAGGCAGCGAGCGCCGCGCTGGCGGCGCAGTACAGCGCCTATGAAGTGCTGCCGGGGCTGTTCCTCAACGGGAAGCAGGTGCTGGCCGAGAACATCGCCGACGTGGCCGGGCTGACCGCCGCCTATGAGGCCTATCACGCCTCGCTCAAGGGCAAGGAAGCGCCGGTGATCAACGGGCTGACCGGCGACCAGCGCTTCTTCCTCGCCTTCGCCCAGAGCTGGCGCGAGAAGCAGCGCGACCAGGCGCTGCGGGCCGAAGTGGCGACCGACGCGCACGCGCCGGGCCGCTGGCGCGCCTTCACCGTGCGCAATCTCGACGCCTGGTATCCGGCGTTCAACGTCCAGCAGGGCGAGAAGCTCTACCTGGCGCCGGACAAGCGCGTGAAGATCTGGTGATCTGGTTCCTCCTCCGGAAAACCAGGAGAGGAGCGTTACTAGCCAGTTTGTTGCGTCTCTCCCCGGCGCAGGCCGGGGAGAGAAGAAGTCGAGACTGCGCTCTAGTAATATAAGACTGATAAGATAATATGCCCGCAAAATAGCTGGAGAGACCCGAATGCGCCTAGTGCCCCTGGGAGCGGCAATCGCCCCCTTGCTGCTTGCCGCCAATCCCGCTCATGCCGGCCCTGACGGCTGGACCCCCGCCTGGACCGCCAGCATGTGGCAGGCGACCCAGGCGGAGCAACGCGTGTCGCTGGAGAATGCGACGTTGCGCATGCAGGTGCGCGTGGCGGCTGCGGGGAGCAAGGTCCGCATCCGGCTGGCCAATGATTATGGCCCGGCGATGCGGATCGGCGCGGCGACGGTGCGGATTGCCGGGGGCAAACCGGTGCGGGTTACCTTTGACGGGCAAGGCGAAGGCAAGCTGCGCGGCGGTGCGCCGCTGGTGAGCGATCCGGTCGCGCTGCCGGTCAAGGCTTTCGACCTGATCGACGTCTCGCTCTACATGCCCGACAAGGTGGAGATCGACACCGTGCACGGCGCGGGCGGGGCGAAGACGGCGATCTCGCCGGCAGGCGACTTCACCGGCCGGGATTTCACGCCGGTCAGCCAATCGGACCCGCGCCCGCTGCTGGCCGAAGTCGATGTGCTGGCGCCGAAGCCACGCCCGGTGATCATCGCCTATGGCGACTCGATCACCGACAATACCGGTTGCGCCAATGATGCGGTGCCGGTGTGCCGCTGGGGCGATGTGCTCGGCCGGCGGATCGCGGCGGCGGGGATGCCGCATGTGGTGGTGACCCAGGCAATCGGGGGCAATCGCGTGATCGAGCCCGGGCTGGGGCCGAGTGCGCTCGCCCGGTTCGACCGCGACGTGCTGGCGCTGCCGGGCGTCACGCATGTCGTGCTGCTCGAAGGCGTCAACGATATCGGCAATTCGGGCAAGGAGCGGAACGGTACCAGACATGCTGTCGTCACGCCCGAGGATCTGAAGGCCGGTTATCGCCAACTGGTCCAGCGCGCGCATGCGCATGGCATCAAGGTGATCGGGATGACGATCCTGCCCTATGAGGGGGCGGGCTATCATACGCCGGATGGCGAGGCGCTGCGTATCGCGATCAACGACTGGATCCGGACCTCGGGCACTTTCGATGCCGTGGTCGACCTGGAAAAGGTGGTGGCGGATCCGGCCAACCCGAAGCGGCTGGCCGCGGCGCTGCAGGGTGGGGACAATCTCCACCCCAATGGCGCGGGCGAGACGAAGATGGGCGAGGCGATCCCGCTGAGCTTGTTCAGGTGACCTGCGTTCCTCCTCCCGCTTGCGGGAGGGGGAATTCCTCACCGACGCGGCCCCGGCAGCAGGATGCTGGCCACCAGCCCGCCGATCGCGATGGCGAACGCGGCGCCGACTAGCCAGGTCAGCAGGCCGATCGAGAAATTGCCGGGATTGCTGCTCGCCGGATCGTAGAGCTTTCCGAAGAAGCTGCCGTAGAGCATGCCGACCGCGACGCCCCAGCTCGCCGCGAAGAAGCTGCGCGTGGCGAAACTCTGGCGGCCGACCAGGATCGCGGCGGCGATCATCATCGCACCTGCCAGCATGTCGTCCATCCAGAACACCGCCGGTCGGCCGGCGCCCCAGGAGCGATAGCCTTCGCCTGCCATCAACAGGATCGCGCCGATCACGGCCAGGATGCGGAGCGCCTTCATGCGGCGCCGATCAGTTCCCGGCCGATCAGCATGCGGCGGATCTCGTTGGTGCCGGCGCCGATATCGAGCAGCTTGGCGTCGCGGGCGAAGCGCTCGACCGGCCAGTCCTTGGTATAGCCGGCGCCGCCCAGCGCCTGGATCGCCTCGAGCGAGACCTTCACAGCATTCTCCGAGGCGAGCAGGATCGCGCCGGCGGCGTCGAAGCGGGTGGTCCTGCCAGCGTCGCAGCTCTTGGCGACCGCATAGACATACGCGCGGGCCGAGTTGAGGGCGACGTACATGTCCGCCACCTTGGCCTGCATCAGCTGGAACTGGCCGATCGGCTGGCCGAACTGCTTGCGCTCGCGCAGATAGGGCAGGACGACGTCGAGACAGGCCTGCATGATGCCGAGCTGGATGCCCGAGAGCACGGTGCGCTCATAATCGAGGCCGGACATCAGCACGCCAACGCCGCCGTTGAGCGGGCCCATGACATTCTCTTCCGGAACCTCGCAATCGCTGAACACCAGCTCGGCGGTGGGCGAGCCGCGCATGCCCATCTTGTCGATCTTCTGGCCGATCGAGAAACCGGGCATGTCCTTCTCGATCAGGAAGGTGGTGATGCCGCGCGAGCCTTCGCCGGTCTTGGCGTAGACCACCAGCGTGTCGGCATAGGCCGCGTTGGTGATCCAGAACTTGGTGCCATTGAGGACATAGCCCCGGTCGGTCTTCTCGGCGCGCAGCTTCATCGAGACGACGTCCGATCCGGCGCCGGCTTCCGACATGGCGAGGCTGCCGACATGCTCGCCGGAGATCAGCTTGGGGAGATACTTCGCCTTCTGTTCGGGATTGGCCCAGCGGCGGATCTGGTTGATGCAGAGATTCGAATGCGCGCCGTAGCTGAGGCCGATCGAGGCCGAAGCGCGGGCAATTTCCTCCTGGGCGACGACATGTTCGAGATAGCCCAGGCCCAGGCCGCCAAACTCCTCCTCGACGGTGATGCCGTGCAGGCCGAGCTCGCCCATCGCGGTCCACAGCTCTTCGCGGGGGAACCAGTCCTCGGCGTCGATCCTCGCGGCGAGCGGCTCGATCCGCTCCTTGGCGAAGCGCTGCGTGGTCTCGCGGATCATGTCGGCGGTCTCGCCGAGACCGAAATCGAGCGTGGGTTCCATGGCCTCTCTCCGGATATGCGCGTCAGCAATACTGACCTATTTTCCTGCCTTTTCCCCGATTTCACTCGGGGCGGCAAGAGGGGAGAGAGCAAGAGAGGAAATTCCCCCGGCGCGACCTCATGCCGGGGGAACCGGGGGAGAAATCAGGCCTCGATGCCGGCGAGGTCGAGTTCGTCTTCGTCCTGGAGCGCATGGCTGGTCGGCCAGATGCCGACCGAGCCGGGGATGCCGCTCACATCGATCCAGCTCCACTGCTTGTCGCCGCCGTAGAAGGTGATCGTGCGGCCCTGCGCCTTGATCTCGAGCTTGTTGCCGCTGGTGGTGTAGGGCGCCTGCTGCCGGCCGCCGAGGAAGCCGATCGTGCAGGTACCCGAGGGGCTGAGATCGGGCATGGTGATGTCGATGTCGCCCTTGATCGGATGGCCGAGCACCGAGGCATCGACGGTGAAGTTGGCATGCAACGGCACGAGCGCATTGGCCTTGCCGGAGCCGATCTTGGGAAAGCGATTGAGATAGACGTCGAACGTCTCGCCCTGCTTGAGTGCGGAATTCACGAACTTGGTAAGGTCAGCCATGGTTCGCTCCTGTAGATTGGCAAGTATCGTAAGGGATATTTACCGGAGAGCATTGGGCGCCCTCAAGATGAGTCGGTCAATAGAAAGCACTGTGACTTGGGATTCAACTTGGTCCGTTCCGGATATGCCGACATTCAGGCAGTGACGATCATCCCGTCGCGCACGATGACCGGCCAGGGGCGCAGCTTCGCGCCGACGCACGGGCCGCCGACACAGGCACCGTCCTCGATCCGATAGAGCGCGCCGTGCCAGCTGCACTGGATGTGGCTGCCATCGGGGGTGAGATAGTCGTCGAGCCTGTTCGACAGCGGTAGCGCCATGTGCGCGCAGAGGTCGAGATAGCCATGCACGGCCTCGCCCTGGCGGACGACGAAACCGTGGAACCGCCCCGCGCGCATCTCGAGGACGAAGTTGCGTGCCTTGCCGTCGGGGATGAGGTCGAGCGGGCCGAGGGTGACGTTGGGCGGGGTCTCGGTGAGGCGGTCCACTTAAATCCTCCCCGGAACGGGGAGGGGGACCATTCGCGCCAGCGAATGGTGGAGGGGGCCCGTGCTCCGCAAGGAATCTCGCTCGTGGAGAGCGGGCCCCCTCCACCACGCCGCTGCGCGTCGCGGTCCCCCTCCCCGTGCCGGGGAGGAATTTGCGGTCATGGCAGCTGTGCCTTCGGGAAGCCCGCCCAGGCCGCGTCATAATCGGGCTGGGCGCGGTCGAGGGCGTATTGCGTCGGCTTGTACGGCCAGCAGGTCTCGACCATGAAGGCCATCGTCCCGTCGATCTTGTGAGGCTTGAGGTCCGCGTTCGAAGCGCCCTGCCAGCTGGTCACGTCGGGGCCGTGGCCTGCCATGAGATTATGCAGCGACAGGCCGCCAGGGGCGAAGCCCTCGGCCTTGGCGTCATAGGCGCCGGTGATCAGGCCCATCGCCTCGCTCATGATGTTGCGGTGGAACCAGGGCGGGCGGAACGTGTCCTCGGCGACCATCCAGCGCGGCGGGAAGATCACGAAATCGGCATTGGCGCGGCCTGGCACGTCCGACGGCGAGGTCAGCACGGTGAAGATCGACGGATCCGGATGGTCGAAGCTCACCGTGTTCATCGTGTTGAACCGGGCGAGATCATAGCGCCAGGGCGCGAGGTTGCCGTGCCAGGCGACCACGTCGAGCGGCGAATGGGGCAGGGTGGTGGTCCACAGGCTGCCGAGATGCTTCTGGATGACTTCGAAGGGCTCGTCGCGATCCTCGAACCACGCCGCCGGCGTCTCGAAGTCGCGCGGATTGGCGAGGCCGTTGGCGCCGATTGGGCCGAGATCGGGCAGGCGGAACAGCGCGCCGTGGTTCTCGGCGACATAGCCGCGCGCCTCGCCCTCCGGCAGCAGTGCGCGGAAGCGGACGCCGCGCGGGACCAGCGCGACTTGCCCGGGCGCGATGTCGATGCGGCCAAGCTCGGTGAGCAGGGTCAGCCGGCCGGCCTGGGGGATGAAGAGCAGCTCGCCGTCCGCATCGAAGAAGACACGGGTTTCCATGTCCTGGTTGGCGGCGTAGACATGCACCGCCACGCCTTCGAGATCGGCGGGATCGCGATTGGCGAGCATGGTGGTCATGCCGTCGACAAGGTCTGTGCCGGGCGCGGGCACCTCGATCGGGTTCCAGCGCAGGCGATTGGGGGGCAGGGGATCGCTGACCGTGCCGGGCGCGAAGTTCGCCGCGCCGGAATAACGCGTGAACGGCGGATGCTCGGCCGTGGGGCGCAGGCGATAGAGCCAGGAGCGGCGGTTCTCATGACGCGGCGCGGTGAAGGCGGTGCCGGAAAGCTGCTCGGCATAGAGGCCGAAGGCGGGCTTCTGCGGCGAGTTGCGGCCGACGGGCAGCGCGCCGGGCACGGCCTCGGTGGAAACGTGATTGCCGAAGCCGGAGAAATAGTCGGTCATCGCATCCTCTCTATGCCCCTCTCTCTGGTGTGCCGCACATAAAGTGTCAAATGATACTATCTACTGCGGGGCGAGCTATCAGGGCGCGAACCTAAACTTTCTTGGGCCGCATCCGGGTAATTCCTACTTCTTTGGTGGGTTTAATTCCGGAGTCGCAATCAATGGCCACCAACAGCGCAGCCGCACCGCGGCGGCTCCAGCTACCGGGCTTCGGCGTGCAGGTCGCGATCGGCATGGCCGCCGGACTGGCGCTGGGGCTGGCGGCACGGGCGATCGGCAGCGATGGCGAGATGGCGAACGGGCTCGCCCAGGCGCTGCAGACGGTCGGGCAGATCTTCGTGCAACTGCTCAAGGTGCTGGTGCCGCCTTTGGTGTTCACGGCGATCGTCGCTTCGATCGCGGCGCTGCGCGACCTCAACAATGCCGCGCGGCTGGTTGCGCAGACCTTGCTGTGGTTCGCGATCACCGCGGCGATCGCGGTGGGAATCGGCATCACTTTGGGGCTGGTACTCCAGCCGGGGCATCACAGCGCGGTGGCCGCAGCCGCTGCAGCGGCGCCGTCCAGTACCGGCAGCTGGCTCGATTTCCTGAAAGGTCTGGTGCCGGCGAACTTCCTCGGCATCGCGGCCTCCACCAAGGTGACGGATGCCGGCGCGACCACCGGGCTTTCGTTCAACGTCCTCCAGATCATCGTGCTGGCGGTCGCGATCGGTGCGGCGGCGGTGAAGGCGGGCGAGGCGGGGCATCGCTTCCTCGACTTCAACGCCTCGGCGCTCGCGGTCTTCCGGCTGCTGCTGCGCTGGGTGATCCGCCTGACTCCGATCGGCACCGCCGCGCTGATCGGCGATGCAGTGGTCCGCTATGGCTGGGAGTCGCTTGCGGCGCTCGGCACCTATGCGGGCGCAGTCTATATCGGCCTGGGGCTGGTGCTGCTGGTGGTCTATCCGCTGTTGCTCGCCGCGCATGGCTTGGGCCCGCTGCGTTTCTTCGCTTCGGCCTGGCCGGCGATCCAGCTCGGTTTCGTATCGCGGTCTTCGGTCGGCACGCTGCCGGTGACCGAGGACGTGACCGAGCGGGCGCTGGGCGTGCCGCGCGCATATGCCGCCTTTGCGGTGCCGCTGGGCGCCACCACCAAGATGGACGGCTGTGCGGCGATCTATCCGGCGATCTCGGCGATCTTCGTCGCGCAATTCTACGGCATTCCGCTCGGGCTCGAGCAATATGCGCTGATCGCCTTCGTCTCGGTGCTGGGATCGGCTGCCACCGCGGGTCTGACCGGCGCGACGGTGATGCTGACGCTCACCCTGTCGACGCTCGGCCTGCCGCTGGACGGTGTGGGGCTGCTGCTGGCGATCGACCCGATCCTCGATATGGGGCGGACCGCGACCAATGTGGCGGGGCAGATGCTGGTGCCGGTGATCGTCGCCAAGCGCGAGGGCCTGCTCGACGAGGCACGCTTCCGGGAAGGGGCGGGTGAGGTGCGCGGCGAACTCGCGCTGGCCTGACGGAATTTGGTGGCCGGGTAGAGCGCCACGCTACGCAACTGGCAGCGCTCCCCCGGCTTCCTCTCCAAACTTTCCAAAGCGGCAAACGCGCGCCCGGCAAATCCGATCCCGGCCCTTTCGCGGGATCGTGCTTAAAAAGCGTTTAAGCGTCGACCTTGATCACGCCGCGGCGGATCTGGTCCAGCTCGATGCTTTCGAACAGCGCCTGGAAGTTGCCGTTGCCGAAGCCTTCATTGCCCTTGCGCTGGATGATCTCGAAGAAGATCGGGCCGAACATGTTCTCGGTGAAGATCTGCAGCAGGATGCCCTCGTCGCCGACATTGCCGTCGATGAGGATACGGTTCTTCCTCAGGCGCTCCAGGTCCTCGCCATGCCCGGGGACGCGCTTGTCGACCAGTTCGTAATAGGTTTCGATCGTATCCTGAAGGCGCACGCCCCTCGCACGGAGCCGCTCGACCGTGTCGAAGATGTCCGGGGTGGTCAGCGCGAGGTGCTGGATGCCTTCGCCCTTGTACTCGCGGATGAACTCCTCGATCTGGCTCTTGTCGTCCTGGCTCTCGTTGAGGGGGATGCGGATCGCCTTGTCGGGGGCGATCATCGCCTGGCTGAACAGGCCGGTGGCCTGGCCCTTGATGTCGAAATACTTCTGCTCCTCGAAGCCGAAGAGCGTCTTGTAGAACTCCGACCACACCCGCATCTGGCCGCGCCGGACATTGTGGGTGAGGTGGTCGAGCAGATCGAGCCCGACATTGTTCTCGGCTTCCGCGGCTTCCCAGCCGTCGAACGCCGCCCAGTCGGCGTACAGGTCGGTGCCGTCCTGGATGAAATAGAGGTACGAGCCGCCGATGCCCTGGATGACGGTGTCGTCCTCCTCGGTCGGCTTGGCGCCGTGTTCCAGCGCCCATTCCATCGCCTTGGCCGGATCGGCGACGCGGAAGGCCATCGCGCTGGCCGAGGGGCCGTGCTCGCCGCGGAACGCCGCCACGCGGCCGGCCTCGTCGCGGTTGAGCATCAGGTTAATGCGGCCCTGCTTGTAGCGGGTGATGTTCTTGGTCGGATGCCGGTGCGTCGGCACGAAGCCGAGCATCTCGAACTGCTTCGCCATCGCCTCGGGATCGGGCGAGGTGAATTCGACGAACTCGAAGCCGTTGAGGCCCAGGGGATTGGTCGGGTCGGTCATGATGTGCGCTCCAGCTACAACGCGGGCGAGCTAGACCCTTGGGCAATTAGTGTCAATTGATACTAGTTGACGGGAACGGCACCGAAACGGTTTGAGCCTTCGTTGACTCGCTTCCGAGGATGGGGAAGCTTGGCCGCATAAAGGAAAGGGCGCGGGGGCAACACGCGCACCTCGGGGTCGATACAAATCCATGGCCGGCGTCTCGTGCGGATTTCGCGCGCCGGCGCCGCGCGCGCTTCGGAGAGGAAGCCATGCCCGTGCCGGAACCGACGCCTTCGCCGGCGCCCAAGCCCACGCCCAGCCCGTCGCCAACGCCGACCCCGACACCAACGCCGACACCGCCGCCCGGGCCCAAGCCGATCGTCGATCCCAAGACGCTGCCCGACAAGCCCGATCCGGCGGTGCAGGGCAAATCCTATCCGCTGACGATCCAGGCGGACAAGGATCCGGCGATCGTGGTCCATATCGTCTATTACAAGTCGACCACGCTGGCCGAGCTGCGCAAGCTGCTCGCGGGCGTCACCGATCTCGACAAGTCGTTCAAGTTCATGGTCAACAGCTCGGCGGTGCAGACCGAGGCCGAGGGCAAGCTGACCGCGATCCAGCTGCTCGGCGAGGATGGCATCGCGCATGTCCACCAGGCGAGCCGCGGCACCGCGCCGGACCTGCCGGCGGGCTACAAGCTGCCCGATCTGGGCGACTTCACCAAGATCCAGGACCTGCTCGCCAAGAAGCTGAGCGACGGGACCGCCACCGCATCCACGGTGAACGACGTCTATGCCGCGCTCACCCCCGAGACCAAGGCGCGGGTGCTCGAGGTCAACAACGTCTTCAAGGGCGTGCTGCTGCGCAACGGCGAGATCAGCTGGAGCTATCGCGACGTGATCGACACCGGCGAGGCGCCGCACGCCGCGGTGCTCTCGCGCATGCCGCGCCAGAGCTATGTCAGCAACGACTTCGTCACCTCGAGCCGCACCGAGCGGGAGGTCCGCTCGGCGGTGGGCGGATCGCTCAGCATCGGCGGCGGCGGGGCAGGCTGGGGCGCCAGTGGTTCCGCATCGGGCGGCATGTCCGGCGGATCCAAGGCGATCGACGGCACCTTCTATTCCTATTGCGAGATATCGGTGCCCAAGCTCGAGGTGCGCCAGCTCCAGCAGCCGCGCCTTACCGCCGCCTGCATGAAGGAGCTGGAGAGCTTTGCCAAATTCTCCGGCCGCCGCTTCGAGGAGTTCGAGGCGCTGCGCAACTTCTTCGAGGACTGGGGCGCCTATCTCGCGCTGGAGACCGAGATCGGCGGCAAGCTCTACGTCCAGGACGAGAAGACCGTCCATTCAAAGGAAGAGCTGTCCAAATGGCAGCTCGAAGTGAAGGCGGCGGTGAAAGCGATGGCAGTGAACGTCGCCGCATCCGCTTCGGCTTCGGGTGAGAAGAAGGAGCTGAAGGACGATCAGGAGCGCACTGCGCTGCTCCAGGCGATCGGCGGCGATCCCGGGCTGGTCACCGATCCGCCGAAATGGGCGGCCTCGCTCGGCGCCTGCCTGATGTGGCGGCCGGTGAAGGTGACCAACCTGGTGCCGCTCTACCGCTTTGCCAGCCTGGAGGCGCAACGCGGCATCTTCGCCACGCTCTGGTGCTGGCAGCAGCTCTGGCGGTCCGAGCCGATGATGCTCGATTACGACCAGTATCTCTTCCCGCTCGCGCGCAGCTTCGCGCTGTTCGAGCTGAAATAGGGGCGCGCCATGGCCAAGCCGAAGCAAGTGAAGAAGGCCCCGGTCCGTCGGACCCGCGCGGCCATCGCGCCCGAGCCGGCGCCCGAGTCGCTGGAAGCGGAAGGCGCACCGTTCGCGCCCGAGCCGAGCTGGGCGCCAGGCAAGCTGCTCAGCCCGGTAGACGCGGCTGCGCTGCGATCGCCCGACGAAGCGGCGGAAATCGCCTTGCCGCGGGCGGCGCCGCGCCAGGTCCGGCCGACCGCGACGATGCTGGGCGCGCAGCTCGGCAGCGAGCCGCTGCCGCGCGGACGGTTCGCGCCGCGCCGGCCGGCGGTTCGATCGGGACCTCGCGCCGACGACATCTTCGCCGAAGTCGGCGGTGACCTCGCCCAATATCGCCTGGAGCACGGCACCACGATGCGCCGTATCCCGCCCTTCGAGGGCGGATTGCAGATGCGCTCCAGCCCCGTGCTGGTGCCCACCGGGCCGCGCACCTTCAGCCTCTATTGCGTGGCGGGCTCGAGCCGGATGCTGTGGGCGGGCCATTATCAGGAAGGTGATTCCGGCACGCCGGTGTTCGTGGGCAGCAAGGCAATGCTGGTGGAGGGCGGATGCCTGGGCGATCCGGTGCTGCTGCCGGGGCCGACGGGCCGCGCCGATGCAGTCGCCCGGCTCGCGGTGCGCATCACGGGTGGGGTGGTGATCTATGATGTGGGGAAGGATGGCAGCCTGAAGCCGACCTGTAGCGGCAATTTCGTTCTGCCGATCGGCGAAGTGCATGGCCGGATCGCCGGGCTCTGCGATCCGATCGCCAATGTCTTCGTGCCCCAGTCGCCGCTCAAGAACGGGTTCGTGAACACCGGCGACTCCAAATATGGCGAACGGCTGCTGCCGCCCGGGCCCGGCGAGCCCAATGGCGACATGTGCGTGATCAACACCACGGTGCCGAAGACGATCTTCCACCTGTTCGTGCCCTCCGGGCAGAAGACGCTCTATTTCCGCGGCGCCGACACCTGGACCATCGAGGAGATTCCCTTCCGGCTCGACGGCATGGCAGCCGAGCATGTGACGCCGAGCCGGACCGTGGTGCTCGGCCGCGTGGGTCAGCAGCTCTGCGGCTTTTCGTTCGACGTGGCGAGCGACGGCAAGGTGAAGCTCAACCTTGCCGCGCCGCCCTTCGGCCAGGCGATCACGGGCGACCCGGTGCTGTTCCGCGCCTATGCGCCCGACGGCGACGTGCATCTGGCGGCGATCGTCTATGCCGAGGTGAACAAGCTGCTCTACCTCTGGTACGATCACGGCGCCGACAGCTGGTCGTTGCTGCCGCCCTGAGACAGGCGCATCCGTCATCCCCGCGAAAGCGGGGACCCATCTCGTGCGTTCGCCGCGAATACGTCCGTTGCGATTGGGGATAGTCCCGGAGATGGGTCCCCGCTTTCGCGGGGATGACGGCAAGGAGGCAGGTGTCTCGCGCCCTACAGCCCTTCGCCGCCGACCCAGTGCGCGTTCGACAGCCGCCGCGCCACGCTCCAGGTCTGGGTGCGGATGTCGGGCACCGCCACGATTTCCCAGAAGGCGCCGCGGGTCATCGGCCCGAGCGCGTAGAGCGTGCGGTTGGGGCCGCCCTTGGCGTTGATCGTCTGGCCCTGGTTGTCGACGTCGATGCCGAGATGCGCGGCGTCCGGGCGGATCACCCCGCGGGCGGCCAGCTTCTGGAGCAGCGGCTCATCGGTGCGGTTGAGGTCGCCCAGCGGGCCGGTGCAATTGACGATGCGCTGGACGAGCATGGTCTCGGCCGCATTCGCACCGCGGCGGCGCAGCTTCACTTCGATGCCCTCGGGCTTCTCCTCGAAGCCGAGCGTCTTGCCGGCGATCACTTCGAGCTGGCCGCGCTCGATCACCGCCATCAGCCGGGCATAGACCTCGGGCGCCAGGCGGTGGCGGTGCACGTCCCACCAGGGGCGCAGGTGGCGCAGGAAGCGGCCGCGCTCGGCATCGCTGGCATTGCCCCACATCGCCTGGGTGAAGGGGCGCAGCTCATCGACCGCGTTGCGCCAGCCGATCGCCTCGGCACGCGCGCGCACGGCGCGGAGCAGCTGCGAGGCGGTGGTGGCGGGGCGCTCGGCGAGCTTCCTCCAGTCGCTGCCGGGCGCATGGCTGCGCGGCAGCAGGCCGCGGCGGGAAAGGGCGACGATCTTGCCCTGGAAACCGCGCGCGTCGAGCAGCAGCACCACGTCGATCATCGTCAGGCCGGTGCCGATCACCAGCACCGTGTCATCGGGGCCCAGGCCTTCCGGCACGCTGGCGTGCCAGGGGTCGCCCTTGTAGCGGGAATCCGACAGCACCTCGGGATCGAGGCCGGGCGGATCGTGGGGAGGCAGGTTGCCGACCGCGAGCACCGCTGCATCGGCTTCGATCGTGCGGCCCTTGAGGCGTACCGTCACGCCGTCCGTGAATTCGAGATCCTCGACCTCGTCGCGCACCAGCGTCAGCCGGTCGGGATGGTCGAGCAGCGCGGCGTCGAGCAGCTCGCGCAGATATTCGCCGTACGTCACGCGCGGGATGAAGGCGGTGGCGGCATTCTCCACGCCGCGCGCCTCGAGCCAGCGGACGAAGTGCGAGGGATCGTCCGGAAACGCGCTCATGTTCGCGGCGCGGACGTTGAGCACATGGCTCGGATGCGCGGCGCCATAGGCGAGGCCGAGGCCGGCCACCGGTGCGCGCTCGATCAGCGTGGCGCGGGGGCCTTCGTGGCGGAGCAGGTTGATCGCCTGCAGCGTGCCCGAAAAGCCCGCGCCGATGATGGCGACGTGCTCGATCATGTATGCGGTCCCCCGCTCAGATTTCGTATTCGATCTGCCACTCGGGCTGCTGGTGTGCGAGCGGCTTGGCGTTCATGCCCGGCTGGCGTGCCATCATCTGCGCATAGAGCCGCTTCACTGCGTCGCTGGCGGTGCGGGCGAACAGCGAGGGGAAGATCGAATGGACGACGCAGGCCGCGCCCCCGACGATCATGGTGAAGCCGAATCGCGCGGCCGTTGCAGCATGCTCGCCATAGGTCTCGCCGACGGCGCGCGGGTGGGAGAGGAAGAAGCGCTCGAACATGGGGGCCGTTTACCCGCCCGGGACGCGCATGTGAAGTAGAGCTTTTGCGTGCCCAAGCTGGGCTTTGTCCGCTTGGGGCTTGCAATGTCCCGTCCAAATCGCTGAACCTGCCCTTAAGGCGTGCCGAAGAGCGCGCATTAGCGACGGGGGTTCCAACCACGGCAGGACTGTGGTTGGTTAGCGCTAACAATATAAGGGGAAGATAGCTTGAGCCAGGACCTGACGTCCGACACCCCGTCGGCGCCCGAGGGCGATCATCATACAGCCACCAAGAACGAGAAGATGGTGATCGCGGCATCGTCGCTGGGCACCGTGTTCGAGTGGTACGACTTCTATCTCTACGGACTGCTCGCGACGACGATCTCGGCGCAGTTCTTCGCGGGGGTGAACGACACCACCGCCTTCATCTTCGCGCTCGCCGCCTTTGCCGCGGGGTTCGCGGTGCGGCCGTTCGGCGCGCTGGTATTCGGGCGGATCGGCGACCTGGTCGGGCGCAAGAACACCTTCCTGGTGACGATGGGGATCATGGGCGGATCGACCTTCGCGGTCGGCCTGCTCCCCAATTTCGCCACTGCCGGCGTGGCGGCGCCGATCCTGCTGGTGACTTTGCGCGTGCTGCAGGGGCTGGCGCTGGGCGGGCAATATGGCGGTGCCGCGACCTATGTGGCGGAACATGCCCCCAACCATAAGCGCGGGCTCTACACGAGCTGGATCCAGACCACCGCGACGCTCGGCCTGTTCGCCTCGCTGCTGGTGGTGATCGGGACGCGGTCCTGGCTGGGCGAGGCGGCGTTCGCGAGCTGGGGCTGGCGCGTGCCGTTCCTCGCCTCGATCCTGCTGCTCGGCGTGTCGCTCTGGGTACGGCTGCAGCTCAACGAGAGCCCGGTCTATGCCCGGATGAAGGCGACCGGCAATGTCTCCAAGGCGCCGCTGACCGAGGCGTTCCTGCGCTGGGGCAATTTGCGCATCGTGCTGATCGCGCTGTTCGGCGCGGTCGTCGGCCAGGCGGTGGTCTGGTACACCGGCCAGTTCTACGCGCTGTTCTTCCTCGAGAAGACGCTCAAGGTCGACGGGATGACGGCGAACGTGCTGATCGCCGTCGCGCTGGCGCTGGGCACGCCCTTCTTCGTGTTCTTCGGCTGGCTCTCGGACAAGATCGGGCGCAAGCCGATCATCCTGGCGGGCTGCCTGCTGGCATCGATCAGCTATTTTCCGTTGTTCCACGCGCTGACCCAGGCGGCGAACCCGGCGCTGGCCGAGGCGCAGGCCAAGGCGCCGGTTACGGTCTATGCCGATCCTGCGCTCTGCTCGGTCCAGTTCGATCCGATCGGCAAGAACAAGTTCGACAAGACTGGCTGCGACATCGCCAAGTCGACCCTCGCCAAGGCGGGCGTTCCCTATGCGACCAAGGCGAACGGCTCGGGCGACGTCAGCATCGGCGCGACCAATGTCGCGGTCGGCGAGATGACCACTTATTCCAAGCGCTTGAGCGCGGCGCTGGCCGAAGCCGGCTATCCCGCCAAGGCCGACGACGCCCGGATCAACAAGCCGATGGTGGTGGCGATCCTGTTCGCGCTCGTGCTGCTGGTGACCATGGTCTACGGCCCGATCGCCGGCATGCTGGTGGAACTCTTCCCCAGCCGAATCCGCTACACCTCGATGTCGCTGCCCTATCATCTGGGCAATGGCTGGTTCGGCGGCTTCCTGCCGGCGACCGCCTTCGCGATGGTCGCGGCGACCGGGGACATCTATTACGGCCTCTGGTACCCGGTGGTGGCCGCGGCCTGCACCTTCATCCTCGGCCTGCTGCTGCTCCCGGAGACCTTCAGGAAGAGGATCGAGGATTGACCGTCGAAACCGTGCGCGCGTGGCTTGCCGAACATGCTCCCGATCTTGAGCTGATCGAACAATCGGCAAGCACGGCGACGGTGGCGGAGGCCGCGGCGACGCTCGGGGTCGAGCCCGGGCGCATCGCCAAGACGCTGGCGTTGCGGGTGGGCGAGGGCGTGCTGCTCGTCGTCGCCCGCGGCGATGCACGGCTCGACAATGCGAAGACCAAGGCGGCGTTCGGCGGCCGCGCCTCGATGCTCGGCGCCGAGGAGGCGGAGGCGCTGACCGGGCATCCGGTGGGCGGCGTCTGCCCCTTCGGGCTGGCGACGCCGCTGCCGGTCTATTGCGACGTCTCGATCCGCAGCTACGTGACCGTTTTCCCGGCGGCGGGATCGCGGAGGACTTCGATGGAGGTGGCGCCGGAGCGGCTTGCAGGGCTGGTTTCGGAGCGCTGGGTGGACGTCTGCAAGCTTGCATGAGGCAGGTAGTGTACCTGCCGCGGCGGCGCCTTCACCTATCTGATTTGGCCGCGTCGCATTCGAAATGGAGGACGCGAAAGCTGTAGTAGCGTCGTGCCCTGCACGGGCCCATGTGTACGCAAACACGAAAATATCCCCGGAGACCCAGGTCCCCGGGGATTCCACACCGTTACAGGCGCAACGACACACCGGCGACGATCTGCCGGCCAAGCAGGTCATAGCCCATGATCGTGTTGCCGCGCAGCAGACCGATGCGCGAGCGGCTGTCGGGCACGATCGGCGGGTCGCGATCGAAGATGTTGTTCGCGGCAAGCCGGAACGTCATCTGCTTGTTGATGTCGAAGGTGAGTGCCAGATCGAACCAGTCATAGGCCTTGATGCCCGGGAACTGGTCACGCCGCTGGCTCGGATCCGCCGTCGGGATGCCCGTGCTGGCCGGCGCGTAGACGTCGAGCGGCATGGCCGAGCGATGGCGCCAGTTCACCGAAACGCTGGCGATGCGCTCCGGCAGGATCCAGGTGGTGCGCATCTGGTGCGCCCATTTGGGCATGCTCTCGCCGCACGAATTGCCCCAATAGCCGACGCAATCGCGCGAGGTGGCGGTAGGCGATGCCTGCGACGCGACCCGGGTCATGAGCGTGCCGTTGAAGCTCATCTCGAGGCGGCCGGCCGAACCCATGCCGACGTCATACTGGCCCTGGAAATCCCAGCCATGCGACTGCGAGCGATAGCCGTTCGCCGAACCGCGCGCGACCCAGCCCGTTGCCGGACGCGTGGCCGGCGAGCTGTACAGCGTGCCGTTCGCATTGCGGACGATGGCCCGGCAGAAATAGTCGTTGCCGGTGCTGAGGCAGTCGTTGATCAGGTTCTGCGGCTGGAGGAAGTCGAGCTGGTCCTCCAGGTCGATCAGCCAGCGATCCACCGAGACGGTCAGCCCCGGCACGAAGCGCGGACGGAACACCACGCCGAACGTCTTGGTGTAGGCGGTTTCCGGCTTGAGGTTGAAGCCGCCTTCACGGACGGTGCAGCGATCGTCCGGGCAGATCAGCGTGGTGCTGCCATAGAGGTTCGCCGGAAGGCCGGTGTTGGCGCATTGCTGCTGCGTTGCGGCAGGAGCGATGCGCGGTCCACCGGGGTTGGCCGGATCGATCCGGGGGGCGCAGGGATCCGCGTAGAAGCCCTGGTTCCAGAAGATGTTGGCCGCGCCGGCGGCCGTGCCGACGCCCGGGGCAGCCTGCGCCTTGTTGTACGACGCACGGAAGCTGATGTCCTCGACCGGCGACCAGATGCCCTCGATCTTCCAGGTGCCGAACTTGTTGTCCAGGCGGTTATACTTGGACAGGCGGTAGCCGCCGTTCAGCTGGAGCAGCTTGGTCCAGGACTTGTTCTCGACCAGCGGCACCTGGATTTCGGCATTGGCCTCCAGGATGCTCTGGGTAACGCGCTGGTTCGTGCCCCCGTTGTTCTCCTGGTAGATCTCGTTGACGATGGTGCGTTCCATCTCCTCGCGATATTCGCCGCCCAGCGCGATCGCGATGCCCTGCTCGGCGAGGGGCGAGCGGATGCCGTACTTGCCGAGATCGCCGCTGACGGTGCCGACGAACTGCAGCAGGCGCGGGATGCGCGTGCTGATGCCGCCGGTGGCGCCGCCATAGAGATAGTTGTTGAGCGCCGGATCCTTGTTGAACGGCGAGAAGGCGTTGAACGGCACGCAGTTCGGATCGGTGCCGTTGACCACCGAGCGGCAGGTCGGACGGCCGTTGACGTTCACCACGTCGAGCGAGCGGTTGACGTTGTCGAACTTCGCGAACGGCACGTCGATGGTGTCGAGCTGCGCGCGCGACAGCATGCCCGCCACGTCATAGGACCAGACATCGTCCAGCACCCGGCCACGCAGGCCCGCGACGACGCGGTAGCCCGTGTTGACGAACTCCTGACGGACCAGCGGCATCGAATCGAAGCGATAGCGCACGTCGAGCGGTGCATATTGACCCGCCACGCCCGCGTTCGCACCGCACAGGGTCTGCGCCTGCGACGCCGAGAGGAACGGGTTGTCGCAGTTCACTTGATAGGGCGTGCTGCCATAGACGCTGTACGAATAGGTGCGGTTCAGCTGCGTGTTGTACGACTTGTCCCGATACCACAGCACGTTGCTGTACAGCTCGATATGGTCGTCGATCTGCGCGGTCAGGAAGCCGCCTGCGTTGACGCGGTTGAACGGCCGCTGGAACGCCCAGTCGTCATAGGGATTGGCCGAGGCGCCCGACGGTCCGCTGTTGATCGGAATGAAGGTGCCGTTGCCGTTCGGGTTGTTGACCAGCACCGTCCCGGAGCTGGCGCCGGAGAGCGGGATGATCGTGCCGGCCGGGGTGTAGCTCGCGCGCGAACAGGAGAGCGGCGAGGTGTTGCTCGTCGTCACCACTTCGCAGACCGCGTTCGCGCGGTCGCGCAGGCGAACCAGGCTCGACTGACGGTAGTCGACGAACCCCGAGATGTTGACGCGATCGTTGAACAGGTTGGTGCCTGCGGCCAGGCTGATATCCGCACGGCCACCATCGTTCGACATGCCGCTGGCCGAATCGAAGCCGGCCCGCTTCGCGGCATCGGTCACCGCGCTGGAGCGGTTGTTGTGGTTGAAGAAGCTGTAGTTGCCGTCGACGCGGACGCCGCTGAAGTTCTTCTTCAGGATGAAGTTGACGACGCCGGCGACGGCGTCCGAGCCATAGACCGAGGAAGCGCCACCGGTCAGCACGTCGATCCGCTCAACCAGGGCGTTCGGGATGATGCCGACATCGACCGTGTTGGGCAGGCCGATACGCAGCCCGTCGATGAGCATCAGCGTGCGCTCATAGCCCAGGCTGCGCAACTTGATGCGCTGGCGGCCTTCGGAGTCGCTGAAATTCTGTTCCGAATTGACCTGCACCTGGGGCAGGCGGTTGACCACCTCCTCGATCGTCGTGGCGCCCTGCGCGGCGATTTCAGCCGCGGTGGTGGTGACGATCGGTGCAGCCGAACGGTTGTTCGGGCGAACGATGCGCGTGCCCGTTACGACGAGGTTGCCATCGGCGCTGTCCTGCGTCGATTCATCCGCCAGCTTGGCGGAGGCGACGGGATCGCCGATCGATGCAGCCTGTTCCTGTTGGTTATCGTTGGTCTGTGCGGCGGCCGGGGCGGCCACCAATGCGGCCACGCAGCAACTCGTAGCCCAAATGCCCTTCAACATCATCATTGATCCCCCAATCGTTGACCATCCATCCCGGGATTTGGTTCGTCGGGGGCGCGCTCCCATAGGAGATGCGTTCGGCTGTTGGCCGGTTTCCGCTCCCGATTAGTCTTCCCGGACTTGGTTCTATGAAGGTGCCATGCTGGTTTTATTCTGGCAATAAAGAAAATAAATTGGTTGTTATATTCTCCACGATCGCGGGGGTCGGGACGATCGCTGCATAAGCAAGATCCGGCGTATCATGCGCCGAATCCAGATGATGCATAGCGCGGATGCCACCTGCGCCGAGAGGCAGGTGCAAACGATCAGGGTCGCGAGGAACCCATGACGCCCGGTATCTCATTGGTGCGATTCGGACGTCGTTCAGCAGATGCCTTTGGCCGCGGCGCATGCGGCGGTTCAAGCATCATGTGCAGGGGGCAGTGGCTGCTCCGGCGCGTCGAGGCGGGTGCCTGACCCAAGTGAAGTTATCAACGCATCCGCAAGCCACTGGCCGAGCATTGCGCCGGCCCGGGCAACGCCGGCCTCCTCGCCGAGCAGCTCGACCAACCCGGCACATAGGCCGCCGAAAGGCAGGGAGGCTCGCAAACGCAGCAATGCCTGGTGCTCGATCTGGTCAATCGCGCGGAAGCGCGGCATTTCGCCGTCGCGCCAGGCGAGGATCGCCCCGGTCTCCGATAGCATGGCGACGGCGGGCGGCTCAGCGCCTTGGGCCAGGGCCGACCAGATTGCGGGCGCATTGGTTGTCAGTTCGGTGAGATCCAGGGTTGGCGTGAAGCGGAGCACGGCGTTGTCCCAATCGACATCGTGCAACTCTGCCGCGGTGAGCGCCTCGGTATCGGGGCCGGCAAAGGCTTCGGCCAGCGCCTGCTCGATCCAGGCCAGTTCGGCGATTTCGGGGTCGGCGGGATACAGCAGTTTGAGCGTCGCCGGAAAATCGCGAGAATAGGCATCGAGCGTCCAGCTGCCAGGGTGGACACGCTCGACATGCGTGACCACCGCGTGGTGGAAGGCATCGCCGCCGATCCAGGCACGTGTGTGCGCGAAGCTCTCTTCCAGACAGGCCGTGAGCTGGGCGCGAAAATTGTTCAGGTGGATCCGTAGGCCCGCTGCGACGTCCCCGCCGCCGAGCCGATTGGCCGCCACGGCGTCCTCATCCACCAGCCAGGCGCGCATGTCGCGTTGCAGGTCGAGCAGGCTCATGCCGCTGCCCGTACACAGCCCGCCGCAATGTGGCGGGCGGTGCCAAGCTCTGCAAGAAGTTCGTGCAGCGGCGGGATCGCATCGTCGCGTTCGATCATCGTCGCGACGGACCCGAGCCGGGGCAGGACATGTGCATACAGCTCCCAGACAGGGGCAGGCACCGGCTGGTCGTGGGTGTCGATCAGCAATTCGCTGCCCTGGCTGTGCCCGGCAAGATGGATCTGGCGCACCCGTGCGTGCGGGATGCCATCCAGATAGGCGAGCGGATCGAAGCCATGGTTACTCGCGCTCACGAAGACATTGTTGACGTCGAGCAGCAGCCCGCAGCCGGTGCGCGCACACAGGCGATCGAGGAATTCCCATTCGGTCATGTCGGCCGGCGCGAAGTCGATATAGGTCGAAGGGTTCTCGATCAGCATCGCGCGGCCCAGGACATCCTGTGCGCGGTCAAGGTTCGCGCAGACCAGATCGAGCGCCGCGTTCGTATAGGGTAGGGGTAGCAGGTCGTGCGAATTGAAGCCCTCTATCCGCGACCAGCTCAGATGGTCGGAGACGAAGAGCGGATCGACTTCGTCGACCAGAGCACGCAGTCGGGCGAGGTAGGCGCCATCCAATCCGTCGGCCGAACCCAGGGACATCGAGACGCCGTGCAGCGCCACCGGATAGCGCTCGCGGACCTCGCGCAGGATGCGGCGCGGGCGCCCGCCCTCGACCATGAAATTCTCGGAGATCACCTCGACAAAGTCGACCGCGACACGCGTCTCGAGGAATTCGGCATAATGCGGCTTGCGCAGGCCGAGGCCGAAGCCGGAAAAGGGTGCGATCATCGATAGTCTCCGGGGCTTGCGGAAAGCCGGCCCGGCGCCTGGGGCGCGCCGGGCCGGAGCGCGCTCACTTCGGCGCGGTCAGGCTGCCGCCGGCGGCCTTGCATGCCTTGGCGGTGATTTCCTTGAAGCCCTGGCCCTTGCAGTCGTTCTGGCCACGGCAGTCGTTCTTCGCGGTCTTGCAGTCCGAGGTGCCCTTGCAGGTGTTGATGCCATAGCAATGGACGACCTTGGCGGTCGCGGCGCCGGCGCCCGACTTGGCGATGGCGGCGGTCGGCGCCGCGGCGCTGATCGCGATGACGGCGGCGGAAGCGGCGAGGCTGACGCCGGTGCGGACGATGGTCATTCGGGATACTCCAGAAAAGGGGTTCAGCCAGATTGGCATTCCCTATTCGGAGCGGTGGGCCACGCGGTTACAGGCGGTGCGAAATTACCAGCGCAAAAGCCGCGGCCCGAGGAGCGCGCCGAGTGAGGCTGCAAGCAGGATGCCGAGCGAATACCAGGTCAGCACGAAGATCGCCGAGACCTCGGGGCAATGGATGCAATAGACCATGGCGGCGAATGCTCCGGCCGCGAGCCCGGCAGCCGCACCGGCGGCGCGCAGGCGGGTCGGTGCCAGCCGGCGGAACGACCAGAGCAGGCCGATGAAGATCGGCATGGCCAGCGCCAGCACCAGCCAGGGACAGACCATCCAGCTGTTTCCAAGCCACATCGCCAGCCATTCGGCGGGGGGCGTGCGGGCGAGTTCGGCGATGCCAAGGACGGCGAGCAAGGTCACGGGGATCGCCAGCAGCCAGGTCCAGCGCAGTCGGGCGCTGTCCGGCCTGGCGAGCTGCACGACCATCACCACCGCCGCGATCGCGAGCGAGAAGGTGTAGCTCCATTTCATCCAGAAGGTGGCGCCGCGCATGGCGAGACCGAGATCCGGGCGTATGCCAAGGACGAGTGCGACCAGTACTGCAGATACCAGGCTGCCCAGAGCGATGCCGATGGCAAGCCGCCGTCCGACCGCACGGCGGCGGACCGGCGGCACGTCTTGCGAAAGCTGGGCGATGAGGTCTTCGGTGTTCATCGCGCGCCTCCCTGGATGCGCGCCATCAGCGCCTTCAAACCCCGATGCACCGAAACCTTCACATCGGACTCGCCGATCCCGCCTGCCTTGGCTGCCTCTGCGACGCTGAGGCCATTGAGCCGTGTCGCACGGATCATGTCCGCCTGCTTGGTGGGCAGTATCGCGAGCAGTTCCTCGACGTCGAGCCGTGCCGCGGCGGCGGGCTCGAAATCCTCGGCTAATAGTACCTCCTCCAGGCCTTCGATCGGGTGCAGGCGGCGGACGCGGCGGAAATGGTCTACCATCTTGTAGCGGGCAATCGCGAACAACCACGCGGTGAAGGCGCGCTCGCGGTCATAGGTGGCGCGGCGGACATGCACCGCGATCAGCGTTTCCTGCACAAGATCCTCGATATCGTCGTCGGCGCCATTGGCGCGGCGCCGGTAAAAGCCACGCAGTACCGGCACGAGCAGTCGCAGCAATGCGGCATGCGCCGCGGCGTCGCCGCCCAGCCCATCCACCATCAGTCCGTGCAGCACGTCCTCGTCCGCTCGCATTCCTCCTCCTTGCAGAAGAATTCGGCGTAGCCGGCGGCAAGGTTACACGGTGCCGCGGAATTTTTTCGAGTGGCTTTTGTAACGCCGCGAGGCTGCCCGGCGAATTGGCAGCGTGACCGGGAATTCCGCCTCCTTCCCCCGGTCTTCGCGCGGCCCGGCTTCCCTCTGCCGGCGCCGCGTGCCGGAGGCATGGATCATGAAGGACAGACATATGCGTTCGACCAACGCCACTCTCGCCGCCAGCCTCGCGATCGCCGTTGCTGGTGCTGCGCTCAGTTCAGCCGCTTCCGCACAGACCGCGCCCGCGATGGAGAAATGCTATGGCGTCGCGCTTGCCGGAAAGAATGACTGCAAGGCCGGTGCCGGCACGAGTTGCGCCGGCACCTCGAAGGTCAATTATCAGGGCAATGCCTGGAAGCTGGTCAAGGCCGGCACGTGCACGACGATCAGGACGCCCAAGGGCAATGGTTCGCTGACGCCCAAGGCCTGATCCCGCCCGCGCTGGGATGCGCAATCGCGCACCCCAGCGCGGCTTTCGGAGATTTCCCATGACCTCGCTGATCGCGCTTCACGCGCGCCTCGTCCGCCGTGTCTCGGCGCTTGTGCCGGATGCCCTGCTGCTGCTCATCGCCCGGCTGGGTATTGCCGGCGTCTTTTTCCTGTCGGGCCGGACCAAGGTCGATGGCCTGATCCACATCACGGACAGCACCTATGAACTGTTCCGCACCGAATATGCGTTGCCGCTGGTTCCGCCGGAGATAGCGGCGGTGGCGGCGACCTGGTCCGAGCATGTCTTTTCGATCCTGCTCGTGCTCGGGCTCTTTACCCGTTTCTCGGCACTGGCACTATTCACGATGACGCTGGTGATCGAGGTGTTCGTCTATCCCGATGCCTGGCCGACGCATCTGAGCTGGGCGGCAATCCTGTTACCACTGATGGCGCGGGGTGGCGGAGTGTGGTCGATCGATGCTCTGCTTGGCAGGCGTGCAGCTATGGCCTGAGGGCGGTCAGGATATCGTGGTCGCCGGCGCAGATGGGACAGGCGGGCTCGGGTTATCTGATGGGCAGCGCGCAAGGTCACGGGTGACCGAAGCGAAGGCTGGTTCGGTCTCTTCCGTCCCGGCCAGCGGGTTCAACGCGCATTTCCCCGTTGGAGGGCGGATATCACCCCCGTTGATTATATTGTAGGACTATTGAAACTAGTTTCAAGCGCGGCCTTCGTCCCTGTTTCCTCATGTGTTTAGTGGCGCTGCTCATGGCGACTCTGGCTTGACCGCTGATTTTGTCGGACTAGGATTCTGAGGAGGCTGTGTGCTGAGCACTTCGTCCAGCGTCCACTTTCGCCTGAGAACAGATCAGAACAGGGAGGATTAATGATCGACTTCGTCCGTCCGGGCGCCGCCGTTGCGCTCCTGCTGGCCTCCGCGTCGCCGGCGCTTGCGCAGACCGACGCGTCCGCGCCGGTGGAAATGGTGGTGGATACCGCCAAGCCCGGCAGCAAGATCGACCGCAACATCTTCGGCCAGTTCGCCGAGCATCTCGGCACCGGCATCTATGGCGGCGTCTGGGTCGGCAAGGACTCCGCGATCCCCAATGTGCGCGGCATCCGCAAGGACGTGGTCGCAGCGCTCCGCGCGATCCGCGTGCCGAACGTGCGCTGGCCGGGCGGCTGCTTTGCCGACGAATATCACTGGCGCCATGGCATCGGCCCCGCGAAGGATCGCAGGGTTGCGATCAACTCCAACTGGGGTGGTGCGACGGAGCCAAACAGCTTCGGAACCGACGAATTCATGGACTTTGTCGACCAGATCGGCAGCGACGCCTATGTCTCGGTCAATATCGGCTCGGGTACGGTGGCGGAGGCCGCCGAGTGGCTGGAATACATGACCGCCGATCCCGAGACCACGGCGGGCAGGGAGCGTGCCGCGAACGGGCACAAGGCACCGTACAAGGTGAAATATCTCGGCATCGGCAACGAGAGCTGGTCGTGCGGCGGCGCGATGACCGCCGACCATTATGCCGATGTGATGAAGCCCTTCGCCCGCTTCGTGCGCAACTACAACCCGGCCCAGGCCGCCGACAGCCCCGGCGCGATGCAGCGCATTGCCGTGGGGCCGGGCGACGACAACCTGTCCTACACCGAAAGCGTGATGAAGGCATGGAAGGCACATGACTGGGCGTGGAGCATCGAGGGCCTCTCGCTCCACCGCTACACCACCGGCGGCGGTTGGCCGGTGACCCAGCCGAGCACCGGCTTCGACGAGGGCCGCTACGCGCGCATGCTCAAGGAAACGCTGGGCATGGACGAGACCATCGCGAAGAACGCCGCGATCATGGACAAGTATGATCCCGAGAAGAAGGTGGCGATCGCGGTCGACGAATGGGGTGCCTGGCTGGCTCCCAATCCGGGCAGCAACCCGGGCTTCCTGCAGCAGCAGAACTCGATGCGCGACGCGATCCTGGCGGCGCTCAACCTCAACATCTTCGCGCGCCATGCGGACCGGGTGCGGATCACCAACATCGCCCAGATGATCAATGTGCTTCAGGCGATGATCCTCACCGACAAGGAGAAGATGGTCCTCACGCCGACCTACCACATCTACCGGATGTACCTGCCGTTCCAGGACGCGACTTATGTGCCGGTGCGCTTCGATGCGGGCACGTACTCGCAGGGCGACATCAAGCTGCCGCGGATCGATGCCGTGGCGGTGCGCGACACGGGGGGCAAGCTCTGGCTGGCGGTGACCAATCTCGATCCGAACCGGCCCGCGAAGATCGTTGCCCGTTTCCCCGGCGTACAGCCACGCGCCGCGCGGGGCGAGATTCTGACTGCTCCGCGGGTGGACTCGGTGAACAGCTTCGAGGCGCCCAATGCCGTGGTGCCCAAGCCGTTCACGGGCAAGGCCGGCAAGGCCGGCGTGGCGCTTGAGCTGCCGGGCAAGTCCGTGGCGGTGGTGCAGATTGACCCCTGAACGGGCAGCCGGGCGGGGACCAGCGTCCTCGCCCGGCCCGCACCTGCATGAAACGCAACTTCGTGCGGGACCTGTTCGAGTTGCGCGCCATCGTCGAACCCAATGCGGTGCGCCTGGCCGCGGAGCGCGGGGACGAGGCAGACATCAAGGCGATGAAGGACGCGCTGGCGTTGATGCGCCGGCATACGCTCGCGACCGAGGCCGGGCGTGCCGCCGACGGCAAGCTCTATGACCCCGCCCTGCCGCGCGTCTATCACGCCTCGATGAAACACGCATCTATTGGCGGAGCTGTCGGTCAGAGCTACCTCCGTAACGATGTCGTCCGATTCCCGAACCGAGACCGTTTCCCGAAGCTATTTCGGCACCTTCTCCGACCCTGACGCGATGGCATCGGCGATTGGCGGGATCAATTCGGGGAGCAGTCCCAATCCGCTGGGCGGCGCCGGCAGGAACTTCCACGCGATGCTGGCCCGCGCGGTTCTCGACGGGCTCAATATCGGCATCGGCAAGTTCGCCCGCGGCATTCCGCAGACCGCGGCCATCCCGAATGTCCATACCTTCATGTTCGCCACCGAGCCCGGCATCGTCCGTCAGGTCTCGGGCCGGAAGCTGTTTGGCCGGCGCATCTTCCATTTCCGCCCGGACGAGCGGACCGTGACCGGTTCGCCGGCCGGCATGCCCTGGGCGTTCGGCATCGTCGCCATGCCGTTCGACCTGCTCGCCGGCCATGCGCCGGACCTGATCGGCACCGACCATGGCGTGCCGCTCGATGACGACCGGATGTTCCACGCGCCAGAGGCGGCACTGGCCCGGCTCACCGGGCTTATGGGCGACATCGCCAATGTGATCCGCGATACGCCGTGGATCGTCGAGGCGCCGCACCCGGCGCGGGCGCTCTCCGGTGCGATCCTCGACAGCCTGCTCGCCTGCCTCGCCCAGGGTCGGGTGAGCGCCGACCGCGCCGCGCTCGGCCGCCACCGCGACATCGTCGCACGGTTCGAGCGCGTGGTGGAGGAGCGGCCGGAGGAGATGCTCTCGCTGGGCGCGATCTGCGCAGCGGTGGGCGTGCCGCAGCGCACGCTCAACCTCGCCTGCCAGGAGTTCCTGGGCGAAAGCGCGATGCACTATGCCCGCAACCGCCGGCTCGACCGGGTGCGCGCGACCCTGCTGGCGTCGGACCCGGCCAGCACGCTGATCACCAGCGTCGCGATGCATTACGGCTTCTGGGAGCTCGGCCGCTTCGCCCAGGCCTATCGCCTGCGCTTCGGCGAGCGCCCCTCCGATACGCTGCGCAGGAGCGCGCACTAGGATCGCATCGACATTCGACCCTGCAAGTTCCCCGGCGAAGGCCGGGGCCCAGTTGCGATGTCGTTCGAGAGGTTCACGCGCCTAACCAGCTGCGTCGAGACTGGGCCCCGGCCTTCGCCGGGGAACAGAAGAAGCGGAATGCCGATCTCCCAGCCCTCGCGCATTCATGCCGGAATCGCATAGTGAGCCGTCGCACCCCCGTGGCAAGCGCCGGCCGGGCCATCGCCGCCGGTCCGGGGAACCGCGGCGACCCGGCTCCGACTTTCAACATGCAATTCCGGCCCGGCGAGACGGGCCGCTATCGGGGTGGGCTATGCAGCATCAGTTTCTCAAGGTGCGTTCGGCGCGTCTGGTTCGCGGTTCGACTTCGCTGGCGGCGCTCGCCGTGGCGATCAGCCTGATACCGTCGATGGCGTACGCCCAGCGGATCACCCAGGGCGGCGGCAACGGCGCCTGGATCACCGGCCGAACCATTGGACAGGGCGGCATCGCCGGCGGCGGCGGCGGCGCCAGCAGGGGCACCGGTGGTTCGGCGGCGCAGACCCCGGACGGCACGGCGTCAGCAGGCGGCATCAGCTCGGGCGGGGCAGCGGGCGGCCAGCCCGGCACACCCAACGATATCGCGGCTGGCGGCGGGGGCACGGGCGGCAGTAGCGCCGGGGCGACGGGCGGCGATGGCGGCGCCGGCAATCTGGTCACGGCCACCGGCAATTTCGCCTTCTCGATCGACTATCTGGGCGGTGACGGCGGCATCGGCGCCGGCTCCGGCTCCGGCGCTTCGGCGGGCGGCGGCGGCGCGGGGCTCGTGCTGACCGGCGCCAATGTCCAGGTCACGACACAGGGTTATGACGTGACCGGCGGCAATGGCGGCCGCGGCTCAGGCCAGGGCAGCGGCGGCGGCGGCGGCGCAGCGCTGGTGTTGCTCAACGGTGGCAGCGTCACGGTCGATGGCGGCACGGGCGGTGCATTCAGCACGATCACCGGCGGCATCGGGCAGGAATATGGTGGCTCGGGTGCCGGCATATTCCTCTATAACGGCGGAACGCTGACGATCCGGAACGGCAACAAGGTTACGGGCGGCGAGGGCGGCACCTTCACCACCGACGGTGGCACCGGTGGCACCGCGGTACTCAGCAACCTCGGCACGGTAGTCAACGAAGGGGCGATCGCCGGCGGCGAAGGCGGTTATGGCTATTCCCGTGGCGGGCGCGCCGGCGACGGCGTGCAGGCCTGGGGCGGCACCGTCGAGAACAGCGCAAGCGGCACCATCATCGGCGGCCGGGGCGGCTACAACAACAGCAGCATGGGCAGCAACTATACCGGGAACGGCGGAGCGGGCGTGCGCCTCCTCGATGGCCAGGCCGCCACGCTGACCAATGCCGGCGAGATCAATGGCGGCGCGGGTGGCCCACGCTATGCGTTCGGCACCGGGGTCGGCGCGGGCGGCATGGGCGTGGTGGGCGCCGAGCATGGCGGCTCGACGATCATCAATTCGGGGATCATCCGTGGCGGCGTGAACGCATCGTCGCAGCGCAATCTCGCGATCGGCCTGTTCGGCGACAACAACCGGCTCGAGCTGCGGGCGGGCTCCTATATGGACGGCGGTGTCGTGGTCCAGGCCGGCGGCGTCAACAATGTATTCGCGCTGGGCGGCAGCATTGATGATACCTTCGACGTCTCGCAGATCGGCGAGCCCGTCATCTTCATCTACTACAAGGGCTTCGACACCTACGAGAAATCGGGGACGAGCAGCTGGACGCTCACCGGCACCGGCAATCAGGACTGGCGGATCACCGGCGGCAACCTGATCGGCGACACCAACAGCCTGGGCGGCAACCTGACCTTCACCTCCGCTCCGCTCACCAGCGTCGTGGCGTTCAATCAGAGTTTCGACGGCAGCTATGCCGGCACGATCTCCGACACCGGCACCATGCTCAAAATGGGCAGCGGCGCGATCACCCTGACCGGCAGTTCCTCGGTCGACTGGGCAATCAACCAGGGCGGCGTGATCGCCGATGCGAACCACTTCACCGGCAACGCCAAGATCCTGGCCGGCGCATCGCTGACCTTCAACCAGGCCAGCGACGCCAGCTATGCCGGCACGCTCCTGGACGCCGGCGACCTGCACAAGACCGGCAGCGGACGGCTCACGCTGACCGGCGATTCGTCGTTGTTCGCCGGCGCGACCTTTGTCGATGCCGGCACGCTCGTGGTGAACGGCCGGCTCGGCGCACTCGGCTCAAGCGTTACCATTGCGTCCGGCGCCACGGTTGGCGGCTCCGGCACCATCGGCCGCACGACCGTGCAGAACGGCGGCCATCTCGCCCCGGGCAACTCGATCGGCACGCTCAACGTCGTCGGTGGCCTCACCGTCGCCGCGGGTGGCAATCTCGACTTCGAGCTGGGCCGGCCCGACAATAACGGAGCCACGTTCAGCATCAGCGACCGGATCATCGTCTCGGGCGGCGACCTCGCGCTCGACGGCACGATCAACCTGAGCCAGAGCGGCGACCCGGCCGATGGCGCGGCGGGGATCGGCTATTACCGGCTGATCAGCTATTATGGCGCGCTCACCAGCAACACTGCGGTGATCGGCACCACGCCCGGGCTCAGCGACGTCAACTACGAGCTGCGGTTCTATGGCGGCGCGGTGGACCTGTTCATCAGCCCGTCGCTGATCGTCGGCGACGATACGCTGCAGCACTGGCAGGGCGGCGACGGCACCTGGGACGCGGCAAGCACCCAGTGGCTCAACCAGGGCGGGACCGCGCCGGCGAGCTGGGCGGGCAACTACGCCGTGTTCAAGGACGACAACGGCTATGTCGGCGGCACGATCACCGTCGCGGGCGCGCAGTCGTTCCTCGGCCTCCAGTTCGTCGACAAGGGCTATGTCCTCCAGGGCAGCGGCCAGCTGGTCACCGATGCCGCAGGAAGCGAGATCCGCGTGCTCGCCGACAGTGCCGAGATCGCGAGCGAGATCACCGGGACCGGCAGCATCGTCAAGACCGAGGCAGGAACGCTGATCCTCACCGGTACAAACAGCTATTCGGGCGGCACCACGATCCAGGCCGGCACGCTGCAGATCGGCAATGGCGGGACGACCGGCTCGATCGCCGGCAACGTCGCCAATAGCGGCACGCTTGCCTTTGCCCGCTCGGATGCCACCAGCTTTGGCGGCACCATCTCGAGCACCGGTGCGGTGCATGTGCTGAGCGGCAATGTCACGCTGACCGGAGACAATGGCTATACCGGCGGCACCGGCATCGCGGCCGGTGCCACGCTGCAACTCGGCAACGGCGGCACCACCGGTGGTATCACGGGCAATGTCGCGAATAACGGCACGCTGGCCTTCAACCGATCGAACAATATCGTCTTTGCCGGCGTGCTCAGCGGTGCCGGCAGCCTCCTCCAGGCGGGCTCGGGCAAGACCGAGCTGACCGGCGATTCGAGCGGCTATACGGGCACCACCACGGTTGCAGGCGGTACGCTTGCAGTGAACGGCAAGCTCGGCGGCACGCTGACCGTGCTGGCGGCAGGGCGCCTGCAGGGCACCGGTACGCTGGGCAACACCATCGTCTCCGGCACGATCGCGCCGGGCAATTCGATCGGCATGCTCAACGTCGCGGGGAACATCGTGTTCAACACCGGCTCGACCTATGAGGTCGAAGCCGATGCCGCGGGGCTGGCCGACCGCCTCGCCGCCTCGGGCACCGCCACGATCAACGGCGGCACCGTCTCGGTGCTGGCCGGCGCGGGCAATTACCGGCCCGAGACCAATTACCTGATCCTCCATGCCGATGGCGGCATCACGGGCACGGGCCGGTTCGCCGGCGTGACGTCGAACCTCGCCTTCCTCGATCCGTCGCTCAGCTATGATGGCAACAACGTCTATCTGCGGCTGCGGCGCAACGACATCAGCTTCGCCAGCATCGGCGCCACACCGAACCAGCGTGCGACCGGCACCGCCACCCAGGCACTGGGCTGGAACAGCGCGGTCTTCGCAGCAGCGGTCAATCTCTCGGCCGAGCAGGCGCGCGCTGCGTTCGATCAGCTTTCGGGCGAGATCCATGCCTCCGCCCGCACCGCGCTGATCGAGGACAGCCGGTTCCTGCGCGACGCCGTTACCGACCGCCTGCGCAACGCCGACACCGGCTTCGCCATCTGGGGCAATGGTTTCGGTTCCTGGGGCCATTGGGCGAGCGACGGCAATGCCGCACGTCTCAACCGCTCGGTCAACGGCTTCGTTCTCGGCGCCGACGCCTCGGTCCTCGGCAAGGCGCGGCTCGGCCTGGTGGGAAGCTATGGCCGCGCCAGCTTCGATACGCGGGCGCATAGTTCGTCGGGCACGCGCAATAGCTATGCGTTCGGTATCTATGGCGGCGCAGACCTGGGCGCCGCGGCCGTGCGGATCGGCGCGTCCCATGGCTGGCACCAGCTCGATACGACGCGATTGGTCGCCTTCCCGGGCTTCGCGGACAGTCTCAAGGGCGAGCAGGATGCCCGCACCACCCAGCTCTTCGGCGAACTCGCCTATCGCATCGAGCTGGGTGCTACCCGCGTCGAGCCCTTCGCCGATTTCGCCCACGTCCGGTTGAGCACCGACGGCATCACCGAGAAGGGCGGGGCGGCCGCGTTGAGACTCGCTTCGGCGGACAGCGGCACCAGCTTCTCGACGCTGGGCCTGCGTGCTGCGCCTTCCTTCTCGCTCGGCGGCGCGAAGCTCACAGCACGGGGCAGGCTTGGCTGGCGCCACGCGTTCGGCGACGTGACGCCGCTATCCGCGATGCAGTTCGTGAGCGGTGGCGACAGCTTCCGGATCGCCGGCACTCCGATCGCGGAAAATGCGGCCGCGCTCGACGCCGGGATCGATGTCGCGCTGACCTCCAGGGCAATGCTTGGCATCGTCTATGGCGGCCAGTTCGGCTCGGGTGCCTCCGACCAGTCGGTCCGCGCCAGCTTCAGCCTGAGGCTTTGAAACCTGCGGCCGGGCCTGAGCGCCTGGCCGCCAGCTCCTGTAGGGAAAGGGGAGGGCGCGCTGGGGCAAATCCCGGCGTCCTCGGCCCGCACCGCCTCCCCTCCATGGCCCTGGGGGCGATGGACTGCCTGCGCATGTCCGCGCTCGCCGGGCCCCGACACAAAAATGGCCACGATGGCGATGGGCGGGAGAAGGCAGCGGCACACTCGCGTTATCGCGCTATCTGGGCATTGAATCGGGAACAGGGAGAAATGCCGGCTATCCGCGGACGGTTGGCAGCGGCCGTCGGTGACGATCGCTTCAGTCCGACGGGATCTGGGAATATCGGACTGCGCCTTATCGGTGGGCTGCGTCCTGCAACTCTCTCAAGGCAGATGCTCGAAAGAATGGTGACCCCTACGAGCAGAATACCCTCATTGCAGGACATTCCAATGCATCTCAACCTATTGAGAATACTTAGGAAGTGTTGCTGGATGTGTACCCCGTGATTCCACTTTGTCTCGCGAAATCGCGGACTCTTCGTGGGGCAGGGCGGGGTACAGGAAAATGAGGGAATCCTGACTTGGCACTCACAGCTCTCAAGGTTCGTACCGCGGGTCCCGGGCGGCATTCGGATGGCCATGGCCTGTATTTGGTGGTTCGCCCGCCAAGCTCTCGCGCCTGGATTCTGAGAATGCAGTTCAAAGGCAAGCGGCGTGATTTCGGTTTGGGGCCGGTCCATGACGTGTCCCTGTCGGATGCGCGTTGTCTGGCCATCGAACTTCGCAGGATGGTCCGAAGCGGCAAGGACCCGGTCAAGGAGCGCGGCTTGCGCCGCGCAAGTTCTCCCACCTTCGAGATGGTCACGCGGCGCTGCTATGAGGCCATGAAAGGCGGCTGGAAGGATCGGCGAAACGTGTCCTGGATCTCCAGCTTTGAAAACCATGTCTTCGGAGAGATCGGCACCAAGCGAATAGAGACCATCGATAGTGTCCAGGTGCTCAAGGTGTTGGAGCCCATCTGGCTTGCCAAACCGGATACGGCACGGCGCCTTCTGCAAAGGATCGGAGCAGTTCTCGATTACGCACATATCAAGGGCGTGATCCCGAACGAGATTCCGCTACGCTCAGTCACGCGGGGTTTACCTCGCCAGAACCGACAGGTCGAACACCGCGCGGCGATGCCCTACGCCGACGTGCCGGCGTTCTTGCAGAAGTTGGCCCGTCAGGACCGCAGCATCGGGCGGGATGCCTTGCAATTGACCATATTGACCGCGGTGCGATCGAACGAGACGCGATATGCGACGTGGGAGGAGTTCGACCTGGCCGCCGCGACATGGGCGATCCCGGCGGGACGAATGAAGATGAAGCAGCCCCATGTAGTGCCGCTTTCCCCGCCCGCGTTGGTGTTGCTGAAGCGCCTCCGTGCGGAGCACGAAGCCTTGGACGGTCAAATCTCCGCGGGAAGGATGCTGTTCACGCAGAGCGGAACGAAACCGATCAGCGACACGACTATGCTCAAGGCTATCCGCGACATGAATATTGAGACGATCACAGTACACGGCTTCCGGAGCAGCTTTGCCGACTGGGCGGCGGAGTGCACCCGTTTTCCTAAGGAAATCGCCGAGAAGGCCTTGGCGCATCGCGTGCCGAACGCCGTCGAAGCGGCATACCGTCGGACGGACTTTTTCGAGAAGCGCCGAACACTGATGGCAAAATGGGCCGAGTATCTCGCGAAGAAGGTATGACCGCTCTTCGGCCGACCGCGGGCAGTCAGCTTTTGGCCCGAGAACCCCGATAACGGCCACTCAGTCCGGTCTGTATGGAAGATCGCTTTCGCCCAAATTGCGGAGATCATATCGGCTCATGCCGACGCTGAATCAGTGAACCCGTTGCTTTGGAAGCCAAAACAATGCGATCTCAATCGGGAGCATTCATGCCTAAGTCTTCCAACCGCAGGTCCGACGAGATGTGCACGCCGACCGCCAGCGCCATCGGTCCGTGTGTTGCCGGCGGCGGCAATCCGGATGCGCGAGCCGTCGGGCAGGCTGTCGGACCGGTGGATGCTCGCGGCTGATTCCCTGACATGAGAGGGTGGCGATCTGACGTGCAAGGCGGTCGAGCGTCGCAGTGTCGAGTCCAGATGCCACATGTCGTTCGACGCCGCCGCCCAGAGTCTCGGTCTCGCCCGGACGTTTCACATATAACTGCCGGTTGCTTACGGTCACAACGCAATCGCCCAATCGCCGATCAGAATTTTTTCTGATAGACGCCGAAGGGGATTGAGTTGCAAAATTAATCTAATGGAATGCTCCCGCATTTCTTTAAGAGATTGTTTATCTTATCAATTTCGCCATTCCATATATTGGGCTGGGAGCTGGTTTTTATTATATTTTTCCACCAAAATATTGATCTATTTATATCTCTGCAGTCATTGGAGCCCAACAAACTTTGATACAGCGCAGATGCGCCCGCAGCGGAACCGTTTTCGCCATCGATATGGCTCCAATAATCCATCTCTCTAATGCAATCTTCAGCGCTATTTCGACTAGACCGTTGGCACAAAATTAGTCGCTCAACTATTTTTGTTGAACGTGCCATGTCGCCTCGCAAAGCCATTTGTTCATCGATAGAAATATTATTGTGTATAATATTTTTTTTCAAATAGGAGTGTTCCGCCGTAGTCTTATTGTTAGGCGCCTGTTGCACAATTAATAGGAAAGCAATTGTCCACCCTGTAAGCGCGCCAAAAGCTATTAAGGCTAAGCGACCAAATAATATTTTCATTTTGGTCCTCCTATTATTCAATCTTTTTCGTTACAATCTGGCGAATTCTTGTTCCCGTTGGGGCCTCAGAATAAAATGAAACTTCTCCTTTTTTATTATCAATTCTCATCCTGTTTCCAAGGGCAGTCACAGAGCCGTCTTTGTGAAATGCAAAAAATCCACCTCCGTCTGCCTCAACTCTGGCGGTGATAATATTCCCCCTCAGGCTGCTTTTGACATCATTATTTGCGGCAATGACTGTCGCTTTAAAAGCTTTCGCTGTTTGGGCAGCGAAGCTTACTTGAGAATACGGGCTTGCAGTTCTGGATTTAGCACCAAGTGAGCATGAAATAAGAATTATTGTTCTACCAGGCGTATAATCATCCTTAGATAAAACTTTTTGATGAAGTGCTTCAGGGGTAAGGAATTCTGTATTGGGTTGATCAAAAATTCCTTTATGGGAAAGACCGTGCCCAGAGATGACGTAGAAATTCTTCACCCAAATATGGTCCGTAATATACTTCCAAGTTCTACTCTCTTCGTCGCCTGTGCCAAAAAGTTGCACATCAGAAAGGCCTGTTGGGTCATTCCGATTTAATGGGTCGTTTCCAACATATGCATACAGGTTCGTCTGATCTTTGTATCCGACGGGATCGGTTTGCAGGAAGCGTCCGAGCGTAGGAGAGTAGATGCGAGCCTTGTAGTAGTACATGCCAAGCTCGGGGATCCATGCCTGGCCGGTATATTGAAAGCGCCCCGTATTTCCTGTCGCGGGAACGCCGTACTCATCGTAGCTGTTGATCGCCGCCAGCGCCCCGTTCCAATTGGTCCATAGTACGATCGAGCCTTGGTGATCGGGCTTGGGCAGGCGGGCATTCGACCAGGTCCCACCCAGCGCAGGACCGTCGAATGATGCCAGCGGATCGTCTTCGCCTGGTCCGTGGATATGGCGACGGAGCATAGTATTCGAGCCGTCATACTCCGCGACCAGTTCGTCGCCGGCATAGAGGAAACGGGTAACCCCGGCTCCTCCTGTGGAGGTCTGGAACAGCCGTCCGAGCGGATCGTAGATCAGATTGGCCCCCGAAGAGGCTGCGACCAGCCGGTTCTCGGCGTCATAGGTATATGCTGTACTGCCACTCGCCGCCAGGTTGCCGTTCGAATCATAGCCGAAGACGACCGCGCCCGCCGAACCATATTGATTGAGTCCGTTGACCGTATAGGCGCGATCCACGCTCGCATACCCTGCATAGGCATAGGCGTCATTTGAGCGTGTCCTCCTGATAATCTGCCCCGCTGGGCTGTAGGCCAGACCCGAGTTTACACTTCCAGTACCACCTACCAGCGTTTCATTCAGCGCGGTGAGACGCCCAACGCCATCGTAGAAATAATTGGTCCAACTGCCGGAGAGGCCAAGCGCCAGTTGACCCTCGGCATTGTAATAGCGCGCTACAAGGCCTGACGCAGCGTTCACCCCCGCCGTGTCCAGGCGCCCCAGACCGTCATAGTGATAGCCGGCAAACTGCCCGTCGGGATAAGTCAGGCGCGTGCGATTTCCATCGGCGTCATAGGCATATCCCACGCTCGCACTGAAGCCGCCCATGCTGATGGTGCTGGAGCCAAGGCGGCCAAAACCATCATAGGCGTTAGTCACTGCGTCGACGCCGCTGACGCTGTCGAACCGCGCCGCCGTTTGCATGCCCCGCAGATCATAGCTGTAATAGACGTCGCGTGTCATTGCGGCGGGCACATTGGTACAGGCATAGCCCGCCACGCACGCATCCGGCACGATCTTCGACGTCATCCGGTTGAGCGCGTCATAGCCATAGGTGAAGCTGCGCCCGTCCCGCTTCCTCAAGGAAGTGCGGTTGCCATTGGCGTCATAACCATAGGCTTCATAGTCATTGGTGTTGACCGACCCTGCGGTCGCCAGCGCATTGGCCGGTGTCGAGCCGTCATAGGCACTGGGCGTGCCCGCTGAGGGAAACTGCCACTGCACCTGGCGGTCATGCCCGTCGTAAACCAGCCTCGCCTTGTTGCCGTTGGCGTCGACCACATATTCCTGCTTGCCGTTCGTCGTGTAGCCATAGGTGACATAGGCCTGCTCGCGGCCCGTCCCCACGGCCTTACGCACTTGCAGCAACTGGCCCGCTGCGTCGTATATGTTCTTGGTAATCCGGTCATTACCTTGGGTTCCAGCTGTTCCCAGAGTGCAGGCGCTGGCGGGCAGCGAACCATAGACCGTTGGATTCATCCGCACCGCGGTGCATTCCAGCCTACCTGATGCGTCATAGCTGTACTGGGTCAGCTGATAGATGGTGCCGGCAGCGCCTTCGCGAACCTGTTCGACCAGCTTGCGGTCCATTGCGTCATAGGTCGTCTCAATCGATTGATAAACGGTGAAGTCGGACCAAGAGGCAGGGGCGACGTCTTCGGATTGCCAATTTAAAAGCTGGCCCTTCTCAACTTTTACTAACCGGCCGGCACTATCATAGCTGTTCCGTACCGCCATGTGGTGCAGCGGCCCAGACCCATCCGGATCTGGGCCGATCGCGCCAGTGACCCTTCGTTCGACGTCATAGCGCGTCGCGCTGGTGAAGTCGGACGGTGCCGCCTGGGCAAAAGCCGCCGCCGGCACAAATGTCGATGAGGCCAGCAGCCCCAGCAGAATGCGGTTCATGCCGTCCCCCTTCAGTTGCACGCCGTCAGCCCGGCTCGCGGGCTCGTTTCCCAGATCTTGTTCCCAAGCGCGTCGTACCCGTAGCAACTGCGGAGCGTGGTGCCGTCTGCGGTGATCGTCTGGCCTCGCGGCAGGAGATTGTCTGCGGTTCCATCGGCGCCGTACTCATATGCCGTGATCCGCTGTGGAGCCGCTCCGTCGCACGCTGCCGTACTGGACCCCGCCGCCGTCTGGCATTCGGTCATACTGGCCGGCAACCAGACCGGCGACGCGGCGGGAACCAGCGATCCGCCGCTCAAGAGATATGCGTATTTCTGGACATAGGTGTACAGCTTCAGCGGTCGCGCGGCTCCCGTGGAAGGTGCCGGGCCCATCTCCGACAGAACGCCGCCATGCGTCGCATCATAGGTATAGTTTGTCACGTTCCCACGGGCGTCGGTAGTCGAGGTCGGCTTCGCACAGGACGGGCGAGAGGCGCAGCTATATGTCGCAGAGGTTGTGATATCGGCGAGGCCAGAGCCCGGTTTGGCGACCTTGCGGATCGACGTGACGTTCCGATTAGCCAGATCCCACGTAAAGTAGGTCTTTCCGCCTTCCGGATCCTGCGTCCATTGCAGGAGCGATACAAGGCAACGGTTTTGCCAGGTGACGGGATAGCCGGCTGCCGCATTGGGATCGCAGAAGTTGTTGATCGTCGTGCGGCCCAGCGGGTCGGTGATCGTCGCCGGATCGGATGTCTGCTGGTAATAGTTGGGAGCGGAGCCATCGTCGGGGACGTTGTACCAAGGACAGCCCTGACTATGGCATCTCTCTAGATAGCCTGTGCCCGGCATAATCGGGAAGTCATAGGCGACCGTCGAAGTACGGCCGAGATTGTCGGTAAAGCTTCCCCCCGCGATGACCAGTGGCTCGCTCGCCTTTGTCTGGGGCGAGTTGACATAGCTATAGGAATAGCTGCGGCCGTCCGCGAAGCTCTGGCCGCCAATGACTTCGATGGGGACGGTATCGATATCCGACCCGAAACCGATGGTGTTGGTGAGCCACGGCGCGCTTGCTCCGGGCTTGATGAAACCCATCGTCATGCTCGAGCCGCCCCCGGCATAGGAGAAGGACCATATGCCGTTAGCTGCGTCGGTGACGGACGAAAGGCGAGTACCGTTCAGGCTCGTATAGCTATACGAGCTGGCCGGAACGCCGCTGGGGCATGAGCCGCTCAACGACACCTGCGCCCGCGCAAGGTTGAGCGCGCAGGCCTTGGTGACGGTGTTGCCGCCCCCGCCATATTCGAAGAGCAAGGCGTACCCGCGATTGCTGGCCACGCTTTTGAGACGAACGGCGTTAAGCGTCCCTGGGCTCGGGTTCTCATAGTTGAGCGTGTACTTGGTGCCATCGGGCATCAGAACGTAGGACGCATAGGCACACAGAACCTGTGCGGAGCAGTCGTATCCATTGGGGGCTCGAAATACGACTTTGGTACCGTCGCCGGCCGTATAGGTGTAAATGGCGGAACCAGCGTCGCGGTCGCCGGTATAGGCGAGGTCGGCGTAACCAGCCAGGGAAGAGACCGTAAAGCCGATGGTCGAATAGGCCCTGAAGGTCTGTGACCGCCCCCCGAAACGAACACTGACCTGATAGTCGACGCCGCTGTGATCGTCTGTCGTGCCCTGGTCGATGTTGATCCGCTTCTGGGTCAGCATGATGTCCCAGTTGCTGGAGAAATTCCCGAACGGGTTGTTGTGTCCGACGACCAGATAGCCAAGAATTCTCGTCAGTTTCAGAACGGAATCCCCGGCGGCGGACCCGATCGACAGATCGTCCGACTGGGAAGCGTAGGTGCCGGTTCTCATATCAACCCCGCCGGGGCTGACCGCGTATTTCTCGGCAGGAGGGGCGCTCAGAAGCTGCGTGGGACCCTGCGCCCATCCCGGCGCAGCAAAGGTCAGGCTCGCAAGCAGGCCGAGCACCGTAGCTGTCACGGATTTCCAGAACGAAACGCGCACCAATACCCCCTCAAAATTGCTTCCCACAGCCCGTCCTCGTTGGATGTAAGCTTCTAGGCGATCCGGCCCCGTCCAGCTGATCCCCTATGCCATCGGGGGCGAAATCCGCCCAATGGGAGTAGTTCGTCACGGAGCGGAGTGATGAATTACCCAGCGCGCAGGCGCGCCCTGACTTCGCGTGGACTCCCGTCCAGCGGAAAGACGGCGGCGACCCCAATCAGGGTGCGCCCGTCACCTTCACGTTGGTCCGGTTACCCGCCTTGTCATAGGCGTAGTTCGAGATGACGTTGTTGTTCACGCTGCCGCTGCTCTCGACCTTCACCAGCCGGCCGAGTTCGTCGTAGCTGTAGTTGACCGGCTCGTTCATGGGCGGCGATGACGCCGTCGCCGACAAGATCGTAATACCGAGCACGGCGAAGGTGATCGGCAGAGCCAGCTGCTTCAGATAACGCAAACCTACCCCCTACGGGCGCGAATCTGCTGCGTTGCCCCGCATCGCGCCTTCGGAAAGCAACTATCCGGTCAAACCCGGTTGGTCCACATTCAAACGGAGGGATTCTGCCGGAAGGGAACCGTTCAGAGCTTCCTCATGGTGCGTCGGTCGCCTGGTAGAACATCGGATTACGAAGCCAGGCGTTGATCGCGGACTCGCGCCAGCCGGCGCACCGGGTGCTGATCTGAACGTTTCGGGGAAAGGTGCCGTTCTGCATCTTGCGGTACATGGTCGAACGGCTGAGGCCGGTGCGCTCGAGGACGGTCTTGATCCGGAGGATGCGGTCGGGGGTATCGGTCTGCATTGATATCACCTTGCACTTGGTGCCGTGGAGTGGTGCGCCCCGGGGTAAGTTGGGCAGGAATCCAGGCAGGTGAAAAGGGCCTCTCTGGTGTCAGGAAGGGCCCAGCGTACGTCAGCGTGCGCAAACGTAGCTGGAGCGTAGATTCGATATTTCGGAGAGGAAGTGTCAGGGCGTCCCACGCCGCGCGTGGCCGCGCTCTACGCCGCTTGCTCGGCCCCGAGTCGCTGCGCGTCCCGGCCCATTCGGGTGACGATCGCTGACGTTTGACGGCGTTGCCGTTCTGCGGAACGCGATGTCTGATGGGCGTTCTCTGACGGACTGCTGCGCAGCCGCCAGGGTCCGCGGCGCCTTTTGTTTTCCGCGTGGCACACTCGATCCGGCCGGAAGGCGCGGCGGCGGCTGGCGCACGGTCGCGTGCGCACGCCGCCGCGACGGCCGACCGGATTCGAGAGTGCTGCTTTGATGGGCGCCTCTGGCGCCAGGCGCTGCGCTGCTCAAGATTTACGGACGGCGCGTGCGCGCCGGCGTTTGCCTGCCGGCCGCGGCCAAGGGGGGTGGGCGTCGCTCCCTCTAGTCTCGCCGCGGCGTGCCGCAACCCGGCTGCGCCGGGTCCTCCACTGCGTTTCGGCCCTGCAAGCCACCCCATTGCGCAGGCGCAATGGGGACCCCGGGGGTGCTGCCCGCCGCTCAAGCGGGACTGCCGGTCCGCTCCTTGCCGCCCACCCCCCTTTTCCGGGGCCGGTGCGGTGTTTGAAAAGGAGTAGGACCTATGGAACTCAAGCATATCGATACCGCCAAGCTCTGCATCTCCGCTGTGAACATGCGGGCCAAGGGGAAGGCGGACCTGTCGCACATCCTGCCGTCGATCCGGGCGCGGGGCGTGCTGGTGCCGCTGATCGTGCGGCCTGCGGACGAAGACTGGTTCGAGATCGTGGCGGGCAAGCGGCGCTATCATGCGGCGCTGGCCGTCGCGGAGGAGAGGGGCGAGGTAGAACCGCTGCCGTGCGCGATCATGGCACCGGGGGACGATGCGGCGGCGCTGGAAGCCTCGCTGATCGAGAATGTCGCGCGGCTGGACCCCGACGAGGTGACCTTGTGGGAGAGCTTTACGCGACTGGTCCGCGAGGGGCGCTCGCCCGAGGACATCGCGCTCACTTTCGGACTGACCGAATTGCAGGTGAAACGGACGCTGGCGCTGGGCAACCTGTTGCCGCGTATCCGGGGGCTGTACCGCAAGGGCGATATCGACGCGGCGACGGTGCGGCAGCTTACCCTCGCCTCCAAGACCCGCCAGCGCGACTGGCTGAGGCTGTTCGATGATCCCGACACGCATTGCCCGACCGGACATCAGCTCAAGGCATGGCTGTTCGGTGGTGCGTCGGTGCCGGTGGGCGCGGCACTGTTCGACATGGCCGACTATTCCGGCGAGGTGGTGTCGGACCTGTTCGGTGAGGAGCGCTTCTTCGCCGACACGGCCAGCTTCTGGGCGGCGCAGACGCCTGCCATCGAGGCCAAGGCAGAGGGCTATCGCGAGGCCGGGTGGCCGGAGGTGGTGATCCTGCCGACCGGCGAGACGTTCCATAGCTGGGAGCATGAGCGTTGCGCCAAGCGCAAGGGCGGCAAGGTGTTCCTCGCGGTCAGCGCGCGCGGCGAGGTGACCTTCCATGAGGGCTATATCTCGACCAAAGAGGCGCGGCGACGCGAGCGCGGCGAGGCCAGCCAGGACGAGAAGCTGGTGCGGCCCGAGGTAAGCGCCCCGATCCAGAACTATGTCGATCTGCACCGGCATGCCGCCGTGCGTGCCGATCTGATCGGCCAGCCCTCGGTCGCGCTGCGGCTGATGGTGGCGCATGCCATTGTCGGCTCTTCGCTCTGGAATGTCCGGATCGAGGACCAGCGCGCATCGAGCGATGCGATTGCCGAGAGCGTCGAGAACTGTGCCTCGGAAGCGCGGTTCGACGAGAAGCGGGGGGCGGTGCTGGCGCTGCTCGGCTTCGATCCCGAGGGCCCGACCGTGACGCGCGGCTATGAGGGCGAGCATGGCATTGCCGGGCTGTTCGTCCGGCTATTGCAGCTTCCCGATCCGGCGCTGCTCGACGTCGCGGCGATCGTCATGGGCGAGACGCTGGAGGCCGGGAGTGCGCTGATCGAAGTGCTGGGGCCGCTGCTCGGCACCGACATGGCCAAGGTCTGGCAGCCTGACGACGCCTTGCTCGACCTGATCCGGGACCGCGAGGTGATCGGCTGCGTGCTGGCGGATGTCGCGGGCGATGCCGTCGCCAGCTCGAACGAGGCCGCAACCGGCAAGGTCAAGCGCGGGATCGTGCGTGATTGCCTGACCGGCGAGAACGGACGCGCCAAGGTCGAAGGCTGGGTGCCGAAATGGATGGCCTTCCCGCCTGTCGCCTACACCGCGCGCGGCGGGGTGCCGACCGTTGCCCAGGCCGAGAAGGTGGCGGGCCTCGCCATCGCCCCCGAACCGCTGCCGCTGCGTTCAGCCGCGTGATCGTTGCTGGCGGCCTTCGGGCCGCCAGCTTCCTTCGCTTCGGACCCCGTTTTCCATGGCGGCGTTCCCGGTGAGGTTTTGCGCATTGGCTGGCACCGGTTAGGAGTATCCGTATGCGAACCGATCTCGATCATCTGCCACAAGCCAAGCAGCGCGAACTGGCCCATGTCGTGCGCATCCTGTTCGAGGAATTTGCCGAGATCACCGCGCGCACCACCGATCCCAGGAAGAAGGCGGCGCGGATCCTCAAGCTGGTGCTGTTCGGTTCCTACGCGCGGGGCGACTGGGTCGACGATCCGATCGGCGGCTATCATTCCGACTATGACATTCTCGTCGTCGTCAATGACGAGCGGCTGACCGATGTCACCGAATATTGGGGCGCGGCCGATGACCGGCTGATGCGCGAAGTGACCATCGCCCAGACGTTGAGCGCCCCGGTCAATTTCATCGTCCACACGCTCACCGACGTGAACAAGCAGCTCGAGCGCGGGCGGCCTTTCTTCGTCGATATCCTCAAGCAGGGCATCGCGCTGTACGAAGCTGAGGGGTTTGGGTTTGCGGCGCCGCAAAACTTGCCGTCGGATGAAGCACGCGCCGAGGCTCAAGAGCACTTCGATTACTGGTTTCCGCTGGGTGAGCACGCAATCAAGCTAGCTCAAGCCAGCATTGAGAATGAAGTTTTCAGAGATGCCGCGTTCATGCTGCACCAAGCGGCCGAGCGGTTCTACCATTGCATCCTGCTGGTCCTGAATCTCTACAGCCCGAAGTCACACAAGCTGAACTTCCTCCGGTCGCGTGCTGAGAACATCGCACCGTCGCTGATCGAGGCATGGCCGCGCGACGACAAGGATAGCCGCAGGCGATTTGAGCTGCTGCGCCAAGCCTATGTGAATGCGCGCTATTCACCGCACTACAAGATCACCGCCGAAGAGCTGACCTGGCTCGGCGAACGCGTGGCGGTGTTGCGCGATCTGGTTCGCGCGGAATGCGAGGAGCGGCTCGCCTGATGCTCATTGGGCTACACGAAGCCGCCGCCTGTCGAACGACACTATCTCCTGAACGGCTCGCAAGCGATGCCATCACCGTCACCGTCCATGTGAGCACCATAGCCGGGCTGTCCGCGGTGCAGCTGGGCCGCGCCCGCACGACGAGCCTCCGCGCAATTGCGATAACTCCAGCCGGTAACAGCTTTCGGTGCTGGAGCCGGTCGAGCGCGCCGAGCTGACGCCGAATCCCAAACGGCCTGGGGTGGCTTCGCTACGCCACAATCTGTGCCGATCAAACCGAACTGATCCCAATCTGCTCGGTAGATTGCGTGCCTGCCCGCAAGCTGCGCGCATGACAAATCGACCCCGTTGACCTGCACTCGAGCCAGCGTTCGGCCATATACATCACGGCCCTGGCGGTCGATCGACGCAGTCCCGCGAGATAGAACTTCCAGCGCCCGCTTTGATTCCAACGGATCACCAGGAGCGCAGTCGCGCCTGTCCTGGCAATGCCCCGGCAACTCCGGCGCATCGATTCCTATCAGGCGAATGAGTTCCTGGTCGCAGCGGAGCGTATCGCCGTCCACGGCGATCAACACGCAGGCGAGGACAAGGAAAGACATGCGATCAACCTTGCGCAGCCGCGTTAAAATCGCGTTGTCGCACGCGTGGCCGATGCTTGCTCGCCGGACGCTGGCCGAAATCTCGCAGCGCGGGTTCGCCTCACGCGGCTAGCGCGCCGGGCGCATAGCCCCCGGCGCGTAGATGGTTGTTACGAGGCGCTCGCTTTCGCACGCGGCTTGCGGGCCGGAGATGGGGCCGGCGTTGCGGCCGCATCCGACTTGGCCGCGCGGCCCTTGGCCCCGAGGCCGATCTTGTGCGCCATCTGCCGACGCGCTTCCGAATAGTTCGGGGCAACCATCGGATAGTCCGGGCGAAGATTGTAGCGCTCGCGATACTCTTCCGGTGTCAGGCCATGGCTGGAGAGATGGCGACGCAGCGTCTTGTACGGCTTGCCATCAATCAACGAGATGATGTGATCCTTGGACCCGAGCGATTTGCGCACCGACACCGCCGGCGTGAACTCCGCTTCCGAGGTGGCCGGATCAGCCGCTGCAACTTCCGGAGCATTGCCGCCCGCCAACTCCGTAATGGTCGCGTGCATGGTGCGCAGAAAAGCAGGCACTTCCTCGGCGTTGACTCGATTATTCTGATTGCCAAGCCAGGCAACCGTAAGCTCGGTAGCAAGTTCGACGGCGTTCAAGGAATTTTCTTCCGACACGGGCGGCCCTTTCTCGATCGGCGTTGCGCTACATACTAGCGTGATAGCTGCGTAGCCGCTGTCGTCTCTGTCGTATGTTAAGGCGCCAAGCAACCTACTGGCCATTAATCATGAGATGCCTGTTCGAACGCTCGCTTACCTCGACGCCGCCAGATAATGATTGCCCTCTCTCGCGCTTCGCTCTGCAAGGTCGCCGCCGCGCTTGTCAGCAATCCGAAGATCACCGCGCGATCATCATCGGTCAGTTCAACGAGGCCGGCTTTGGCTACCAGGCCGCCGAGCTCGATCAGCTGCCGCGTGCGCTCGCGCCGCTTCACGACCCAGGCTCGCTTATCCTGACGCGCCATCCGCGCTTGCAGGCGATGCCGCGCCGCCAGCGCGTGCCGAAGTGCCGCCTGATTCCTGCGCATTCGCTCCGGAATTCTTGCGGGTCCGGCTCTGAAAGAACGCCGCGCCGCGCTTGCGCCACGCCTCCTTGGTCGCGTCGTCCTTCATCTCGGCCGCCGCGAGCAGCGCGCCGGCCAGATGTTCGGGCGACAGCGCGGCCGCACCGGTGGCGGTCACCAGATCGCCAAGCTGGTGGAGCTTTTGCTGCTGAAGGTTCCTGGCCTTGTCGGCCAGTGCCTTCAGCTCGGTATCGAAATCCCGGGGTTTGCGCATCGTTCATCCTCTGCGTTGTGCGGCAAGGACGAACCAGTTATCGCTGTCTTCGATCAGCGACAACACCCTGAAACTTCTTGGGATCGCGCAGTCCCGAGAAAGATGAATTCTTTTGAGGGCGCGCTTATACGTCGTGCCGACGTCGCTTGTATAGTGTAAGTGGATTGCCGCCATGGCGATCTACCACTTCTCGGCCAAAATCATTTCCCGCGCCAACGGATCGTCGGCGCTCGCGTCTGCGGCCTATCGCTCTGCTTCGCGCCTCCATGACCAGCGACTGGATCGCCATCACGACTTTTCGAACAAGGCCGGAGTCGTCCGCTCCGAGGTGCTGTTGCCGGAAGGCGCGCCTGAGCACCTAGCCGACCGCGAGAAGCTCTGGAATGCGGTCGAGGCAGCCGAGCTGCGTAAGGACGCGCAGCTTTCGCGCGAGGTGGAGTTCGCAATTCCGCGCGAGCTGGACCAGGCCGAAGGCATCCGATTGGCACGCGAGTTCGTCGAACGGGAGTTCGTCGCGCAAGGCATGATCGCCGATCTCAATGTGCACTGGGATATCGGCGCCGACGGTGAGCCCAAGCCGCATGCGCATGTGATGCTCACCCTGCGCGACGTCGACGAGAACGGATTTGGCAAGAAGAACCGAGACTGGAACCGCACCGATTTTCTGGAGAAATGGCGCGAGCGCTGGGCCGAGCACGTCAATACCCGACTGGCTGAACTGGATATCGACACGCGTGTCGATCACCGCAGCCTTGAAGCGCAGGGCATCGATCTTGAGCCGCAGCACAAGATTGGCCCGGCTGCTGCCCGGATGGCCGAGCAGGGGCTCACCTCTGAACGACTGGAGGAACACCACGCCCTCGCGCACGCCAACGGCGAGAAGCTGCTGGCGAACCCGGCGCTGGCACTCGATGCGATCACTCGCACACAGGCGACCTTCACCACGCGCGACCTGGCGATGTTCGTGCACCGGCATAGCGAGGGGAAGGACCAGTTCGACCAGGTGATGGCGGCCGTGCGCGCATCGCCGGAATTGGTCATGCTCGGCAAGGACGGACGTGGCCAGGACCGTTTCACCAGCCGCGAAATGATCGAGACCGAGAAGCGGCTCGAGCGCGCCACTGTCCGACTGGAGGCGGGGCGGCGGCATGGAATGGACGAGCAGCATCGCAAGCTCGCATTGGTGCGTGCGGAGATGCGCGGACTGGTGCTGTCAAGCGAGCAGCGCAGCGCCTTCGACCATGTCACCAAGAGTCAGGGGTTGGGCGTAGTCGTCGGCTATGCCGGCACCGGCAAGTCCGCGATGCTCGGCGTCGCACGCGAGGCTTGGGAGAGCGCCGGCTATTCGGTGCGCGGCGTAGCGCTTTCCGGCATTGCCGCCGAGAATCTGGAGAGCGGTTCGGGCATCGCCTCGCGCACCATCGCCAGCATGGAGCATCAATGGGCCGATGGCCGTGAATTGCTGACCAGCCGCGATGTGCTGGTGATCGACGAGGCCGGGATGATCGGTACGCGCCAGATGGAACGCGTGCTTACCGAAGCCGAGAAACGCGGCGCCAAGGTCGTACTGGTCGGCGATCCTGAACAGCTCCAGGCGATTGAGGCGGGCGCCGCGTTTCGCGCGACCACCGAGCGGCACGGCAATGTCGAGATCACCGAGATCCGTCGCCAGCGCGAGGACTGGCAGCGCGATGCCACGCGCTACCTCGCGACCGAGCGAACCGCGGAGGCAATCAGCGCCTACAGTCGACACGACCGCATCCATGACGCCGAAACGCGAGAAGAAGCACGCGCCGATCTGATCGATCGATGGGATCGGGATCGTTCCGAAGCGCCGGGCGCTTCGCGGATCATCCTTACCCATACCAATGACGAGGTGCGCGAGCTCAATACCGCCGCGCGCGACAGGCTGCGCGCCACAGGCGAACTTGGCGAAGATGTCATGATCCCGACCGAGCGCGGGCGGCGTGAATTCGCACCCGGAGATCGGATCATGTTCCTGCGCAACGAGCGCAGTCTGGGCGTGAAGAACGGCACGCTTGGGCAGGTGCAGTCCGTCACCCAGGCGCGGATGGCGGTGCTGCTCGACGACGGGCGGTCGATTGCCTTCGATGTGAAGGACTATGCGAACCTCGATCACGGCTATGCCGCGACGGTGCACAAGGCGCAGGGTGTGACAGTCGATCGCGTGCATGCGCTGGCCACACCCGGGCTCGACCGGCATGCCGCCTATGTCGCGCTGTCTCGTCACCGCGACAGTGTCGACCTACATTATGGTCGCGACGATTTCGCAGATCAGCAGGCGTTAGCTCGAGCGCTGTCGCGGGAACGCGGCAAGGACATGGCTGCGGACTATTCGTCGCCCGAACGCGCGCAGGTGCAGCCGGGGCATAACCGCTTTGCCGGGCTGAAGCTTCGCGTCACGCCGGATGTGCCGGAGTTGTCTCCGTTCGAACGAGCCGTGGTACGCGTTGCCCGGGCGGTTGCGGACATCGTGCGGGTGCGGGCCGGTGGTTCCGCGGAACTTCCGCATCAGCGTGTCGCTCTCGACAAGGCCGTCACTGAAATGGAGGCGTTACGCCCCGGCGTGAAAGGCGACCTCCAGAACGTCTTCAATGCCGATCGCACCATGATCGATGAAGCGGCAAACGGGCGACCGCAAAGGTCTATCCGGGCGATGGCTTTGGAAGCCGAGATGCGGGCCGATCCAGCCAGTCGGGCCGATCGGTTCGTCGCGCGCTGGGAGAAACTGCGGAAGCAGTCCCAGCGGGCGTATGTGGTGGGCGATATGACGAGCCACAAAGCCATTCGGAACGAGATGGCGGGCATGGCGAAGAGCCTGGAGCGAGACCCGCAGATGGAGTCGATACTCGCGGTTCGCAAAGCGCAACTCGGGATCACGATCGACACCGGCCGCCGCTTGGGGGCGGAGCTGGCGTTCAATCACGGGATCGACTTCGGTCGAGGACGCGGACTTGGACGCTAGAGCGGTGTCGGCTTTGCGCTCCAAAAGCGGTCATTCAAGCTGATGCTGGATGATCCCGAAAGCGGCCCTTCGTCCGGCCGAACGCCACGCGGTTTGCGACGGACCGCACGCGCGCCTTGCGGGCGGTACGAAGGTTGACGATCGCTTGCTCCCTCGGCTCCGGGCGCCTCGCTTATCCGCCCGCCCCCGGCTCTGCCGAGAAATATTTCTCATATTTCCCCGCCTCGCCGCGATGCGCGTCCGCTTCCGCCGGGGTTTCCCCGCGCAGTGAGATGACCGGCCACGCCGCGGACCAGCGCTTGTTCACTTCCATCCACGGCGCCGCTTCGCGATCGATATCCGGCACGATCGCATCGGCGGGGCATTCGGGAACGCATGCGCCGCAATCGATGCATACGTCCGGATTGATCACCAGCATGTTCGCGCCTTCGTGAAACGCCTCGACCGGGCATATTTCGACGCAATCCATGAATTTGCACCGGATGCAGGCGTCGGTGACGACATAGGTCATGGCAAAATGCTCCATCCTTCTAGAAGGGGCGCCCCGGATAGGCCATGCCATTCAACCGGAAAAACTGGAATTTTGGGCACTAATCATTGATAAACCGGGTTATGCGATTCAGCCTCCGTCATCTTCAGGTCTTCGCCGCAGTGGCGCGCGACGGGAATGTCTCGGCGGCGGCGGCCGATCTGGCGATGTCGCAATCGGCCGCGAGCGCGGCGCTGCTCGAACTCGAGCGGCGCTATGGCCGGCCGCTGTTCGATCGCGCCGGCAAGCGGCTGCGCATCAATGAAACCGGCCGCGCCCTGCTGCCCGCGGCGCGCGACCTGCTCGACCGGGCGAAGGAAGTCGACGCGCTGCTCGCCGGACGGAAGGGGCCGGGATCGATCCGGCTGGGCGCCACGCAGACCATCGGCAATCACGTCATGCCGCGGCTGATCGAAATCTATGCGCGGCGCTATCCGGAAAGCGCCGTCGCACTGGAAATAGGCAATACCGCAGGCATCGCCGCCAGGGTCGCCGACTTCTCGCTCGATCTCGCGCTGGTGGAGGGCGAATGCGCGCAGTCCGGCCTGACCCTGACCGACTGGATCGAGGACCGGCTGGTGCTGATCTGCAACCCCGCGCACCCGCTCGCCACACGCAATCCCTGCCCGATCGACGCGCTGCTCGCCGAGCGCTGGGTGGTGCGCGAAGCCGGATCGGGCACCCGCCAGACGCTCGACCATGCGATGCGCGCCTGGCGGAGCAAATGGCGGATCGGCATGGAGCTGCAGCAGCTGGAAGCCATCGTCGAAACCGTCGCCGTCAGCGGCATGATCGGCTGCGTATCCGAACTCGCGGCCTATGCGCCACTGCAACAGGGCCGCGTCGTCCGCCTGCACGCCCCCGACCTCGATCTTTGCCGCCGCTCCTATCTGGTGATGCATGCGGAGAAATACCGCAGCGCCAGCATCCGCGCCTTTATCGACATCTGCACGGGCATCCGGGTCGATGCCTTGCGGCGTCCGGCGAAGAACTGGGTGCCGGCGCGGCGGTGAGAGCGGCGGCCCGGAGGGACTGTTTTGCGCTCCAATTGCGGTCGTTCACTCTTCTATTCATAGAGCCTGAAGGCGGTCGTTCATACATCCCGCAGCCATCGACAGGCTTGGAGGAGAGCGGAACAGCTGCTTTCAGGCGATCATCCTGCGTACGTGGACGCCCTGAGTTATAGCGCGACGGCAGCTACCGAACGCTGCCTCTCGCGGTCGCAGTGAGGTCGATTTTCGGCTTCACGCGCTGACGGCTTGCGGCAGGTTCAATCCCATTTCCAGCAGGAAGCGCGAGGGCTGTTTTGCCCAGCCCCGGTAGCGATCGGCATAGGAGAGGCAAAGCCATTCCCGCGCCCGCGTGATCGCGACAAAGCAGTTGCGGCGCTCTTCCTCCATTTCGGCGCTTTGCTCCCCGGCCTTCACGCTCTGAAAACTGGGTAGAACGTCTTCGGCAAGGCCGATCACATAGACGTGGTCGAATTCCTTTCCTTTGGCGCTGTGAATGGTCATGAGCGTGACGGCGTTGTCAGGAACCGGCGGTTCTTTGGACCGCAGCGCCAATTCCTGTAGAAATTGATCGAGTCCCGCGTCTCGCCCGATGGCTTGACCAATGCTCCGAACGAGTGACACCCACGCCGTCCGGTCCTCATCGATGTCGGTCGCGTCCTCGCTTCCCTCTGCCGGCAGTTTCTCGAGAACTTGGTCGATGAACGCTCGAAACGTCGTCGGCTGGGCGCTAAGCGCTGTCGCCAGGGCGGTAAGGGCGTTTGCTTGGTCGTTTTCTCCAAATCCAACGGCCCCGGCCCATTCGGCGAGCAGCGAACGGCCGCTGATTTCTGCGCCTGCGGCGATGTCGTCGGACGAGGCGCCAAGGTCAAACCAGCGATTAAACGCGCCGGTCAGCGTATCGAGGGCTCGCCGATCGGCGGGGCGAGCCGCCAGCCTCAGGGCTGCGGCAAGCCACAAAAATTGGGCGGACCGGAAGTCGTCCCGGCGTTGCGCGATGGCGGCAGAGACCCCGGCATTCGCGAGCGCGGTGTTCATTCGCTCGAGCAGCGCCCGCGTCCGAGCGAGCACTGCGATCTGGCCACGCTTACCTTCGGGTATCCCGGCGATACCAGCCGCTATCGCCGTCGCCTCTGCTTCTTCAGTCGAATAGCGCAAGAGGTTGATATGCTGTCCGTCCGGATAGAGCAGCGTCGTCTTCCCTGCTTCCAGCGGCTGCTTGGCAGCCGTGCGCTGCGTGTTGTGAACGACTAGCCGATTGGCGGCAGCGACGATGCTCGGCGGGCACCGATAGTTGGTGGGGAGCTGGATTTCAGTCGGGCTGAAGTCGGCCCGAAACCGCTGGATTTGCTTGTAACTCGCGCCGTTCCACTGATAGATGATCTGGTCGTCGTCTGCGACAGCAAACACATTGCGAAAGCTGTCTCCGGCGAGGGCTTTGATGAGCCGATATTGTCCGTCCGTCGTGTCCTGAAATTCGTCAAACATCCAATAGGCGTAAGCGCGGCGATAGTGCAGCGCCACGCCCGGGAACGTGGAAATAAGGCGGTAGGCCTGCGCGATGAGCGACCCGAAGTCGAGCGCGTTGGCCGACCGGAGAGCCGCTTCATACGCGCCATAGACTAGCTCGACGCGCTGCCCGACGCCACTGTCCCTGAACAGCTTCGCGCAGCCTTCCGGCTGGATCAACCGCGCCTTCAGTTTGTCGATCGTGCCCAGGAACCGCTCGTCGTCGCTGTCGAGCCCGTTCGCCCGGATCGCTTCCTTGAGAAGGTCGGCCCGATCCGACTCCAGCGAGTAGATGGCGAAGTTCGGATTTATGCCGATATGCGAGCCGTGCTGCTGCAACATCTGCATGCAGAAAGAGTGGAACGTACCGATGGTCGCCCGTTGCTGCTGGTCGGGCACGACCGCCTCGATGCGGCTGGCCATTTCGTCCGCCGCCTTGTTGGTGAACGTAAGTGCCATGACGCGGAACGACTTGTCCGGCGTTTCGGCGAGGAGCTTTGCGACGCGCGTTGTCAGGACGCGCGTTTTGCCTGATCCAGGACCGGCCAGCACGAAGAGCGGGCCATCTACCCAGTTTGTCGCTGCGGCTTGCGCGGGCGTCAGCTCGCTCAGCGCCTTTTCCAGTTCGGTCATGGCAGTCCTCGGAGCGTTTCGATCGCTTCCCTGATAGCCAACGGCATCCGCTGCGTCAGCGGTAAGCTGGCCGCGCATTGCGCCGCCAGCTCGGCGGCGTAGCCACACTTGTCGCCCGACAATGTGGCAATCAGCGCCGCGTCGTCCATCGCGGCGACCCCCGGCACACCTTGAGTAGTCAGGATGGCTTTCAGCTCCACTTGCAGGCCATCGGCAACGAGCTGATGCTCCAGAGTCTGCCCGGCGATCTGACGGACGAGCTGCGCGACTTCGGCAGGCGAGAAATTGCGGGCTTGGACAGATGCAATATACTGGTTGCCGGCCAAGTCGCCGTCAACGACCATGGTCCAAGCATAACCGAGCGCGCGCGCCAGCGCAGTAAACATGCCACAATTGCCGTTGTTAGCAAAATCAATCACGGCAACGCCATGCTCGTCCAGATCAAAATTCATTGCTTTGGCCATGCCGTGAACCAAATGATACTCGGATTGACCCTCGACCAATAGCCACTTGTTGGCGAAGAATATCTCTCCCCGGATTCTGCGGGCAAACGTTTCGAGCTTCTGCAAATCCTCATCGGATATGAATTCGAGCGATGCGTCTCGCGCTGCCCTCAATCGGGCGTGCAGCGCCGCCATGTCGGCATGGCCGTTACAAGCGACAAGCAAATTCTGGTAGGTTCCGATCGGTAGACTGCCCTTAATGACCAGCTCGGAGAGGCCGCCGTCGTATTCAAGGAGCCCTCCGGATGCGGCCATGACGGGTGCGAAAGCGGGCAGGTTCGGCACCCGACAGCGAAACTCGCGCGGCAGCGACTTGATGATCGTGCCATCCGGGCCAGCGCGGACCACGCGTAGGTCGCGAAAGGGTACATACTGGAGGAAATAGGGGGAATGCGTCGAGACGATCTTCTGACCCTGAAGCTGCGCGACGTGTCCAAAAAGCGTGCGGGCGGCTTGCGGATGCAGGTGAGTTTCCGGTTCCTCCAACGCCAGAACCGGGGTGCTCTCGGCGCGATAAAGCTCGCCAAGCAACAGCTCGACGAACGAGCGGAACAGGAACATCACGGATAGACTTTGTACGCCTTGCCCGTGCCGCGTGAGCGGCAGCCATGGCTTTGTCCCGTCATTTTGATAAATGACCTCGGCCTTCGATAATAAATCCCATGTGTTCAACGGCAGCACGCGAAGGTTCGCCTGTCCGGGTGTGCCTGTCGTCGCGACGCGGCTAATGTCGGAGAGTGAGGTTGCCAGATCGCCCAGCAGCGGGTCGGCGGCGAGCAGCTTCGCATTCAAGAGATTGAAAATGCGAACCGACTTTTGCTCAAGCGGGTCGGGGATTTGAACGGTCCGGAGCAATCGTCCCCAGAACTGGCTGCGCGCGGTAAATTCGTCGCCGGCGTCGCGCAGCGCGTCGAGATAGAAGACGGGCAGAAAGGAGAAAAACTCCTGGAAGTTCGTAGCCCGTGCGCCCTTTCCGGCGAGCGGGTTGCGGTCAGTGTTGAGAAATTCCCATTTGGGAATATAGCTTTGTTCCCCGTCGTCCCATGCGCAACTCACGCGCATGATGATCGAAGCCTGTCCGGACATGGGATTGAGCTGGATGATGTCGGCCAGTGTTTCGTGCAGCTCCTCGGGCCACTCGCTGACCGCCGACTCTTGAATCTCGATTTCTATGACGACCGGGTCGCCGACCTTGGGGTCAGTGCGTGCCGCGCTCAGATGCACGTCATACTCGGTAAACCCGGTGCCGCGCTGTCCCCACCGGCGCGTCAGCGCAATGCGGATGGCCTCGAGAATGGCCGTTTTGCCGGCGTTGTTTGGGCCGATCAGCACGGTCGTCGCGCTAAGCTCTATCTCGGCCCGTTTAATCGACCGGAAATTCTCTATGGTAACGCGTTTGATCTGCAAAGAAACGTGCCCCTCTCTCTGGAGCAATCGTATCTCTTCCGAACTGGAGGCGGCAACAGGCGTTTGATCCGATCCGCCAGTCAACGCTCAGCTCGCTGTCGGAGCCGCAACCTCGATCGCCGCCACCGCCAGCTCACGGCTTGAGCCGCGCGACAAACTCACATGAACGAACGACCAAATTGAGGAGCCGGTGAGACGCTCCGAATGGCGGCTCGTGGGTCTGCTCGGTGGCGGAGCGGCCAGTCGGCTTCCGGCCCAAAAGCAGTCGAAAATGATCGAGCTTCCGGGAAAAGAACCGCAAACCCCGTCCGAGGGCATGTCAATTCATGCCAATCAAGCCGCGAAAAAATGTGGGACGAAAAGTGGGGGCGACTTTTGTCAAATCGACCGAAACGGCGGATTTTTGCCATTTTCCGCTTGACGATGGTGACCCCTACGAGAATCGAACTCGTGTTTTCGCCGTGAGAGGGCGACGTCCTGACCGCTAGACGAAGGGGCCGTGCAGCGGAAGCGGGCAATTACGGGTAGCATCTCTCCCCGTCAAGCGCCTTCCGGAAGGTTTGGCAATTTTATTGCGATGCCGCTTTTTCAGCCGGTGACGGGCAGGCGGAGCGAGCCGTCGGGCTCGTAGTGGACCGGGCTGTACGCCGTCACCGCGTCGAGCGGCAGGTCGGCATAGAGATGGGGGAAGAGCTGGCCGCCGCGTGACGGCTCCCATTGCACCGCGTCACCCATCGCCTCCAGATCCACCGCAGCGAGCCACAGGCCGGTCTGGCCGGCGAAATGCCTGTCCAGCGTCTCCTCGACCTGCGCGGCGGTGGAGAGGTGGATATAGCCGTCCTGGAGGTCGACCGGCGCGCCCTTGAACACGCCTTCATGCTCGAGGAGGTGCATCTGCTCGGCGGTGAGAATCTTGTAGGCGGTGTTGTCGGGCATGGATTCCTCCGGCGGTCGCCTTGCAGCTATCCTTGTCGTCACCCACGCGAAAGCGGGGGTCCATCTCCTGAAGGTGCCACGGGCATAACAGCTGTGGTGAAACGGGATAGCGCAGGAGATGGGTCCCCGCTTTCGCGGGGACGACGTTGATATTGGCGGTTAGAGAGCCTTACTGCCCGTCCTCCGGACCCCGCGCGAGGTCCTCGCTCGTGGTGCCGTCAGGGGTCGGTTCGCCGACGGTCGGGCCGTCACCCAGCTCCGCCTCGGCATCGCCTTCGCTTTCCTCGATCCGCGCGGCCGAGACGACATGCTCGTCCTTGGCGACGCGGAAGAGGATCACGCCCTGCGTGTTGCGGCCGGTGACCCGGACCGAGCCGACCGTGGTGCGGATCAGCTTGGCCTGGTCGGTGACGAGCATCAGCTGCTCGCCGCTATGCGTCGGGAAGCTGGCCACCACCGGACCGTTGCGATCCGAGCTGACGATGTTGGTGATGCCCTGGCCACCGCGATTGGTGCGGCGATACTCATAGGCCGAGGTGCGCTTGCCATAGCCGTTGGCGGTGACGGTGAGGATGAACTCCTCCGACGCCTCGAATTCGGCCATGCGCTCGGGCGAGAGGGTGATCTCGCGGTCCCCTTCCTTCCAGGGGGCGGCCTTGAGATAGTCCTCGCGCTCCTGCGGCGTGGCGTCGAAGCCGCGCAGCACCGACATCGAGATGACTTCGTCGCCATCGGCCAGGCGCGCGCCACGCACGCCCGTCGAATCGCGGCTCTGGAACTCGCGCACGTCGGTCGAGGCGAAGCGGATCGCGCGGCCACCCTTGGTGGCGAGCAGCACGTCGTCGCCCTCGGTGAGCAGCGAAACGCCGATCAAGCGATCCTCGCTGCCTTCCTCGAACTTCATGGCGATCTTGCCGTTCGTGCGGATGTTGGCGAATGCATCCATCGAATTGCGGCGGACATTGCCCTTGGCGGTGGCGAACATGACGTGGAGGTTGCCCCACTCATTCTCGTCCTCCGGCAGCGGCAGTACGGTGGAGATCGTCTCGTTGCTGGCAAGCGGCAGCAGGTTGATCATCGGCCGACCGCGCGTTGCCGGCCCACCCTCGGGCAGGCGCCACACCTTCATGCGATAGACCTTGCCCTCGGTGGAGAAGAACAGCACCGGCGTGTGCGTCGAAGTGACGAAGAGATGCGTGACCGCGTCCTCGTCCTTCGTCGCCATGCCGGCGCGGCCCTTGCCGCCCTTGGCCTGGGCGCGGAAGGTATCGAGCGGGGTGCGCTTGATATAGCCTTCCATGGTCACGGTGACGACCATGTCCTCGCGCTCGATCAGGTCCTCGTCCTCGATGCCATCGGCAGCGGCGGCGATCTCGGTGCGGCGGGGGGTGGCATAGAGGGCGCGGACCGTGGTCAGCTCCTCCACCATCACTTCATAGAGCTTGGAACGATTGCCGAGGATCTCGAGCAGCTCGGCGATCGAGTCGGCCAGTTCCTTCAGCTCGTCGCCGATCTCGTCGCGGCCGAGCGCGGTGAGGCGGTGCAGGCGCAGGTCGAGGATGGCGCGGACTTGGGCGTCCGACAGGCGATAGACGTCGCCGGTGACTTCGGTTTCGACCGCTTCGACCAGCTTGATGTACTGGGCGATCTCCGCGATCGGCCATTCGCGCGAAAGCAGCTTGTCACGGGCGTCCGCCGGGCTCGACGAGCCACGGATGATGCGGACCACTTCGTCGAGGTTGGTGACTGCGATCACCAGGCCGAGCAAGATGTGTGCGCGCTCGCGGGCCTTGGCCAGCTCGAACTTCGAGCGGCGGGTGATGACCTCCTCGCGGAACTTGACGAAGGCCTGGATGATGTCCTGCAGGTTGAGCAGTTCCGGGCGGCCGCCGCGGATCGCGAGCATGTTGGCCGGGAAGCTCGACTGGGCAGGGGTGTTCCGCCAGACCTGATTGAGCACGACCTCGGGGGTCGCGTCGCGCTTGAGGTCGATGACGATGCGGACGCCCTCGCGCGACGATTCGTCGCGGATGTCGCTGACGCCTTCGATGCGCTTGTCCTTCGCCGCTTCGGCGATCTTCTCGACCAGCGCGTTCTTGCCCTGCTGGTACGGGATCTCGGTGAGCACGATCGAGCGGCGATCGCCGCGCTGCTCGAACTCGTGGCGCGAGCGGACGATGATCGAGCCGCGGCCGGTCGAATAGGCGTTGCGGCAGCCGGTGCGGCCGAGGATGAGCGCGCCGGTCGGGAAGTCCGGACCGGGGACGATCTCCATCAGCTCCTCGAGCGTCAGCGCCTCGCGCTTGCCGAGCATGCCGTCGATATGCGCCAGGCAGGCGTCGATCACTTCGCCGAGGTTGTGCGGCGGGATGTTGGTCGCCATGCCGACCGCGATGCCGCCGGCGCCGTTGACCAGCAGGTTGGGGAAGCGGGCGGGGAGGACCGAAGGCTCGCTCTCCGACCCGTCATAGTTCGGTACGAAGTCGACCGTGTCCTTCTCGATGTCGTCGAGCAGTGCCGAGGCGACCTTGGCGAGGCGCGCTTCGGTGTAGCGCATCGCGGCGGGCGGATCGGGGTCCATCGAGCCGAAATTGCCCTGGCCGTCGATCAGCGGCACCCGCATCGCCCAGTCCTGGGCCATGCGCGCCATCGCGTCGTAGATCGAGCTGTCGCCGTGCGGGTGATACTTACCCATCACGTCACCGACGAGGCGGGCCGACTTGCGATAGGCGCGGCCGGCGACATAGCCGCCTTCCTGCGCGGCGTAGAGGATGCGGCGGTGGACGGGCTTCAGGCCGTCGCGAACGTCGGGGAGCGCGCGCGCCACGATCACGCTCATCGCGTAATCGAGGTAGCTCGTCTTCATCTCGTCGACGATCGAGATCGGCGTAATGTCGGAGGGGTCGTCGGCGAGGATGGTCTCGTCGGTCAAAGTGTTCACCGCTTTCGGGTTCTTGAGTGTGTCTTACGGCTCTAACGCTGCCGATGCATCCTGCCAACCCCGCCCGCGCGCGTGCGCGTACGCGAGGGAAACCGGTGGATAACTAGGGTTGGGTGAGCAATTTGCTGCAGCTTTCCTGGATCGCTTCCGGGTTGCCGATATCGCCCGCACTGCGCAGCGCCTCGCCGAGCAGCGGCTTGGCGCGATTGAAATCAAAATCGGCTAGGCCGCGCTTGCGCGAAACCTCGCGAAGACGCTTCATTGCCCGGCCATAGTCGCGCGAGCCTTCCTGCTGCCACCAGCTGCTTTCCTCGTCATCCAGCCCCATCGCGCTGGCGAGATAGAGGAGCAGGAAAGTCGCGCCGCAAATCGCATCTCTCGTTTCCGGATCGGCCGGCAGCGAAACCGGAGCGGCTGCGCGCGCCTTGGGGAAGCGCTTGTCGCATGCCGCGAGTGAGGGCGAATCCACGCCGCGCTCGGCCTGCATCTGTCCCTTGCGGTATCCGCTCAACACGCTGTCGAAAAAATGGGCGTCATCCGCGCCTTCCGCCCTCGCATAGACCTGGCCGAGATAGACCCTTCGGGAAATGCTGCGGATCGAGCCCTTGGCGCGCTCCGCGCGGGTGAAGGCGGCGACGCACTGGCGTGCGGCCTTGCCGGTATCGGCATCGAGCGTGACGGACTGCCCGAGCAGCGCGAGCGACAGGAAGAACATCGATCCACCCCCTTGGATTCGCACTGGAACCTAGCCGGGCGGGCGCGGGGAAGGAAGGTGGCCGGTGACGGGGCGGGAGGAGGTGCACCCCGCCACCGGGTCCGGGACCGCGTACTGCCGGTACGCTATGCGGATGCGCGGTCCTTAATGGGTCGTGCCGGTGTGCGGCAGGCGAATGACATACTGGCCGCTGGCCTCGATCCCGCTGGTGTCGTCCTCGACCTCGCTACCGACCAGCTTGCCGAGATTGGCGAGCGCGCCGACCATGCCGAATCCTGCCGAGAACGGGCGGCCGCGCGCGTCGCGGCGGGGCTTGGGACGGGCATTCCGCGGCTCGCGGCGGCGGGGCGGGGGCGCCATGCGCGCCATTCGCTCGGCGACCGAGGCCGCGTCGCCGGTGCGGCCGAACTCACGCCACACGACCTGGAAACCCTCGGGCACTTCGCTCCACTCGCCGCCTTCGGGGCGGATCAGGTCGCAGCCGCAATGGTGGCAGACCGCGAAGTCGAGACCCTGGTTGTGATGATGGGTGGTGCCGGCGGTGTGGCCCATCATGTTGCAGCGGATACTCATCTCAATGCACTCCCTTGGTCGTCTTGCTGCCGCGCGACCGCAGCCGGAACTCGGCCAGCGCGCGGAAATGCTCGTCGTCGCTTTCGAGCGCGAGCACGGGGTTCCAGATTTCGAAGCTGTCGCCGGTGCCGACGAACAGCGCGAGGTCGTCGATGCGGCCGAGATGGCGCATCGCCGCGGGGATGCGCAGGCCCTTGCCTTCGCGCTTCATCCGCTCGGAGAGGCCGAAGGTGCCGCGCATGCGGTGATAGTGGCTGCGGGCTTCCTCGCCGCGCGCTTCCTCCGCGATCCGGCGGCGCTCGGCGCGCTCGGCGAGGGTGGAGAGATGCTCGCGGCCATAGCCGATCAGGCAGGTGTCGCCCTGATGCTTGGCGACGATGATCTCGGGATTGGTCTCGGGGGAAAGCGCTGCTTCGAGAAAGGCCGGGACGGCGACGTTGCCGTCCGCATCGACCTCGCAAAGCTCGCTACCATGGTAAAGGGCGTTCATGGGTTCGACTCGTCAGAAAAGGTTGGTGCTTCGCTGGTAAGTCACTGAAACCTCATTGGGTTTCTCTGCTTGCCTTATATTTGCCATAATAACGCCCAATTCTGATCCCGCGATGAACCGTTCCGTTCCATCGCCGAAATGTTTACTGCCATTAACTATGTTCTGAACCAGCCCGGCGCGGGCTTCCATTCAGGAGACCACCCGTCCGAGTCCGTGCGTAGGGAAGAATCCTGAGCCCAAACGCTTGAAAATTGTGGACAACGCTCCCCACGGGTAGCGCCACGGAGAGCGGGACCCTACTATCGGCGGATGCATTCCGGCTTCGTTCCGCTTCGGGTCTTCTCGTCCTTCACCATGCTGGAGGGCGCGATCGAGCCGAAGACGATCGCCAAGCGCGCGAAGGAGCTGGGTTTTCCGGCGGTCGCGGTGGTCGATCGCAACGGCCTTTATGCCTCGATGAGCTTTGGCGACGCCTGCATGAAGGCGGGCGTCCAGCCGATCATCGGCACGCTGCTGGCGGTCAAGCGGCCCGACATGCCGGACGGCGTGACCGCGCCGATCGACTGGTTGGCGCTCTACGCGCAGGACGAGAAAGGCTATCTCAACCTGTGCGACCTCGTCTCGATGGCGCATCTCGACCGCCCGCTCGAAGAGGATGCGCACATCCCCTTCGACGCGCTGGAGGGGCGCACCGACGGGTTGCTCTGCCTTACCGCCGGGGCCGAGGGCGCGCTGGCACGGCTCTATGCCGAGCAGCAGGATTCGGCGGCCGCCCATTATGCGACTCGGCTCGAGGCGCTGTTCCCCGACCGGCTCTATATCGAGATCGTCCGCCGGCTCGACGAGGTCGAGGGCAGGGCCGAGCCGAAGCTGCTCGACCTCGCCTATGACCGGGGCCTGCCGCTGGTCGCGACCAATCCGAGCTGCTTCGCCGAGCCGACCTTCCACGAGGCGCATGACGCGATGCTGTGCATCGCCAACAGCTCCTATGTCGCCTCGGACGATCGCCCGCGTTCGTCGCCCGATGCGTGGATGAAGCCGGCAACCGAGATGAAGAGCCTGTTCTCGGACCTGCCCGAGGGCATCGCCAACACGCTCGTCGTCGCCCAGCGCTGCGCCTATGCCGCGCCCAAGCGCAAGCCGATCCTCCCCAGCCTCGCCGGCGACCGCGAGGGCGAGGCGAAGATGCTGCGCGATCTCTCCTGGGAGGGGCTGGAGAAGCGGCTGGAAAAGGCCGGGATCACCGATGCCGCCGAGCGCAAGGTCTATGAGGAACGGCTCCAGTTCGAGCTCGACATCATCATCCAGATGGGCTTCCCGGGCTATTTCCTGATCGTTGCCGACTTCATCCAATGGGCGAAGGCGCACGACATTCCCGTCGGCCCGGGTCGCGGCTCGGGTGCAGGCTCCGCAGTCGCCTGGGCGCTGACCATCACCGATCTCGATCCGCTCAAGCTGGGCCTGCTGTTCGAACGCTTCCTCAACCCGGAACGCGTCTCGATGCCCGACTTCGACATCGACTTCTGCGAAACCCGGCGTGGCGAGGTGATACGCTACGTCCAGCAGAAATACGGCAGCGACCACGTCGCGCAGATCATCACCTTTGGTACGATGAAGGCGCGCGCGGTGGTCAAGAACGTCGGCCGTGTGCTCCAGATGAGCTATGGCCAGGTCGATCGCCTCGCCAAGCAGATCCCGAACCACCCGACCGATCCCTGGACGCTCGAGCGCACGCTGAACGGCGTGAGCGAGTTCCTCGCCGAGTATAACGCGCACAAGGAGATCAAGAACCTCGTCGATCTCTCGATGCGGCTCGAGGGCCTGCCGAGCCACTCGTCGACCCACGCCGCCGGCGTGGTGATCGGCGATCGCCCGCTATCGCAGCTCGTCCCGCTCTACCGCGATCCGCGCTCGGACATGCCGGTCACCCAGTTCGACATGAAATATGTCGAAGGCGCGGGGCTGGTGAAGTTCGACTTTCTCGGCCTGAAGACGCTGTCGGTGCTGAAGAAGGCGGTCGAGCTGCTCGCCGATCGCGGGCTCGACGTCGATCTCGATGCGCTCGCCTGGGACGATACCGAAGTCTATGACCTGCTCCAGCGCGGCGACACGGTCGGCGTGTTCCAGCTGGAATCGGAAGGCATGCGGCGCACGCTCACGGCCGTCCGTCCGACCAATTTCGGCGACATCATCGCGCTCGTCTCGCTCTATCGTCCCGGCCCGATGGACAACATCCCGAGCTTCGGCCACCGCAAGGGCGGGCGCGAGGAGATCATCTATCCGCACGACCTGCTCGAGCCGATCCTGAAGGAGACCTACGGGATCTTCGTCTATCAGGAGCAGGTGATGCAGGCCGCCCAGATCCTGGCCGGCTATTCGCTCGGCGGCGCGGACATGCTCCGCCGCGCGATGGGCAAGAAGATCAAGGCGGAGATGGACGCCCAGCGCGAGACCTTCGTCAAGGGCTGCGCCGAGCACAACAACATCAAGCCGGCCAAGGCGAACGAGCTGTTCGACTTGATCGACAAGTTCGCCGGCTATGGCTTCAACAAGTCGCACGCCGCTGCCTATGCGCTGCTCGCCTACCAGACGGCGTGGCTGAAGGCGCATCATCCGCACGAGTTCTTCGCCGCGTCGATGGCGTACGACATCCACCAGACCGACAAGCTGGCGATCTTCGTCGACGACATGAAGCGGCTCGGGATCCGCTATTTGTCACCCGACATCAATCGCAGCCAGGCCGATTTCTTCGTAGAGAAGACCGAGGAGGGCCTCGCGGTCCGCTATGCGCTGGGCGCGCTCAAGGGCGTGGGCGAGGGCGCGATGGAAGAGCTGGTCCGCGACCGCGAGGAGCGCGGCGTCTTCAAGTCGCTCGACGATTTCGCGCTGCGCACCAATCCCCAGCTGATCAACAAGCGTCAGCTGGAAACGCTGGCGGCTGCCGGCGCCTTCGACTCGATCAACGACAATCGCGCTGGTGTGTACGGCGCGGCCGAGCGGATCATGGCGGTGTGCCAGCGCGCGCATGGTGAGCGGAACAGCTTCCAGGCGTCGTTCGACATGCTCACCAAGCCCGCGGGTGACGAGATCCGCCTGTCCGAGGACGTCTATTGGTCGACCGCCGACCGGACCGGGCACGAGCGCGAAGCCTTCGGCTTCTATTTCCAGGCGCACCCGCTCGACCGCTTCCAGCATCTCGCCAGGAGCTTCGGCGCGCGCGACATCGTCTCGCTGGGTGAGGTCGACATCCCGCCCGGCACCCGCGTCGGCGCGACGCTCGCGGCGCTGGTCGAGGATTGCCGCCCGCGTACCTCGGCGCGCGGCAACAAGTACATGATGGCGACGATCTCGGACAAATCGGCCCAGACCATCGCCACCTGCTTCGAGGACAGCGCCGTCCCCGATCTCGAGCGCTGCGCCCGCGAAGGCGGCTGCGCGGTGCTGACCGTCGAGCTCGACAAGCGCGCCGGCGAGGATACGCCGCGCGTCTCGATCAAGCGCGTCCAGAGCTTCGAGAGCCTGGCCAATACCGCGCGGCTGGTGCTCGACGTGACGATCGACGATGTCGCGGCGATCCCGATCCTCGCCGGCATCATCGGCGACCAGCGCGGCGGGCGCGGCGAAGTGCTGGTCCATGTCGGCATCGCGGGCGGCGTCGCCGAGATCGTGCTGGGCCGCGACTTCCGGCTGGACGGGGAACTGCGCCAGAAAATCGAGAATGTCCCCGGCATCCGCTGGGCTGTGCTGAAGAGCGCCGCGGCGAAGCTGGCCGAAGCGGCATAGGCAATACCCCTTCTCCCTTTGGGAGAAGGGAGGGGCCCGCCGCCGAAGGCGGTGGGAGGGATGAGGGCGAGCGCGCCTCACGCGGTGTGCCTGCCGAAGCCTGCCCTCACCCAACCCTCTCCCAAAGGGAGAGGGCTTTTGATTCGCTCCCGAAATCCTTCCTTACACAGCCCACTCTCGACACCTGCGCCATCCGCAGGTTACGCTCCTCGAAAAAGCGGTATGGAGAGCGAGGATGCTGGGTGGAATGCAGGATTTCGAGCTGCGCGTGACCACGCTGCTCGATCACGCGGCGCGCGAGCATTGGGGACGGGAGCTCGTCACGCGCTGGGCCGATGGCAGCGAGACGCGCACCACCTGGGCCGGGATCGCCCGCGACAGCCGCAAGCTCGCCCAGGCGCTCGAGCGGCTCGGGGTGAAGAAGGGTGACCGGGTCGGCACGCTGGCGATGAACCATAGCCGCCACCTCGTCGCCTGGTACGGCACCGCCGGCATGGGCGGGCTGGTCCACACGATCAACCCGCGCCTGTTCGACGATCAACTCGCCTTCATCGCCAACCATGCCGAGGACAAGGTCCTGTTCTACGACCGCGCCTTCGCGCCGATCGTCGAGCGGTTGAAGCCGCAATGGACGACGATCGAGCATTATTTCTGCTTCGACAGCGACGGCCCCGACGGGTTCGAGGTGTTGCTCGCCGCCGAGGACGGCAATTACGAGTGGGTGAAGGGCGACGAGCGCGAGCCCTGCATGATCTGCTATACCAGCGGCACCACCGGCAATCCCAAGGGCGTGATCTACACCCACCGCTCCAGCGTGATCCACGCGATCGCCGAGATGCAGCCCGATGTGTTCGACCTGTCGGCGCGTGCGGTGGCGATGCCGATCGTGCCGATGTTCCATGCGGTCGGCTGGGGCCTGCCCTGGGCGGGCGCCGCGGCGGGGATCAAGTTCGTCTTCTCGGCGGTCAACGATCCGCTGGTGCTGTGCGAACTGATGAACCGCGAGAAGGTGACCCACACCGCCGGCGTGCCCACCGTCTGGTTCGCGATGTTCCAGTATATGGACGCGACCGGTGCGAAGCCCGAGCATCTCAAGATCGTCACCATTGGCGGTTCGGCCGCGCCGCGCGCGATGATCGAGCGGCTGATGAAGATGGGCATCCGCGTCAACCACGCCTGGGGCATGACCGAGACCTCACCGATCGGCACGATGGGCGCGCCCTCCTGGGACTGGGACGATCTGAGCTTCGAGGCGCAGGTCGACCAGGTCTGCAAGCAGGGCAAGGTGCCCTACGGTGTCGAGCTGCGCGTGGTCGATGACGAAGGCGTGGTCCAGCCGCGCGACGGCAAGAGCTCGGGCCGGCTGCAGGTACGCGGCCCCTGGATCGTGCAGAGCTATTTCAAGGCGGACGAGCCCGCGGTCGATGCCGACAACTGGTTCGACACCGGCGACGTCGCGCTGCTCCACCCGGACGGCACGATGCAGATCACCGATCGCGCCAAGGACGTGATCAAGTCGGGCGGCGAGTGGATCAGCTCGGTCGAACTGGAGAACGCCGCGGTCGGCTGCGCCGGCGTCGCCGAGGCGGCGGCGATCGGGGTCCATCACCCGAAATGGGAGGAGCGCCCGATCCTGCTGGTGATCCGCAAGCCCGGCAGCGACGTGACGGCGGAGGAAGTGCAGGCGCATCTCGCCCAGCATGTCGCCAAATGGTGGCTGCCCGACGAGGTGCATTTCGTCGAGAGCCTGCCCCACACCGCCACCGGCAAGCTGCTCAAGACCGCGATCCGCGCGCAGTACAAGGACTTCAAGCTGGCGGCGGCCTAGGCCTTTCAAATTCCTCCCCCAGCTTGCTGGGGGAGGGGGACCGCGCGACGCAGTCGCGTGGTGGAGGGGCCGCCGACGAAGGCGGCGTCCCACCATTGCCCCTCCACCATTCGCTACGCGAACGGTCCCCCTCCCCGAGACAAGCTCGGGGAGGAATTGAAGGTCACATCCCCGCGAAAGCCGCCGTCACTTCATCCGCCTTGGCGTCCTTGAACCGGGCGCAGTTGCGGATGCCTTCCACCGCGCGATCGAGCGACAGCGTGCTGCCGCCTTCGGCGCGCAGCTTGGCGTCGACCGTGTCGGCGGCCGCCAGCGAGCATTGCGACTTGAACATCTGCGCCGAGCGGCCCGAGAAGATGCCGCCGCCACCGCTGGCCTTCGAGAACTCGTCGAAATGGGCGAGCATATAGTCGAGCGCCGAGTCGCGGGTGCTGGCGTCGTTCATGAAGATCGCCGAGGCGAACAGTCGCTCGCGCGGGGTGTAGCGGGCGTCGTTGAACTCGGTGAAATACCATTTGGCGACATCGGCATTGCCCGAGCCGGCGATGGCGCGGAACGCCGCCTGGCGCAGGCCCGGCGTCTTGCCCGCCAGCGCAGCCTCGGCAAGCGTCTTGGCGAAAGGCACGCCGCGATCCTCGACCGTGACGGTCAGCGCCAGCGACGCGAAGTCGTTGTCCAGCGCCTTGGTGTCGCCGGCCAGCCAGGCATCTGCCGCCGCGCTCAGCTTGGCGCGAAGTGCCGCGTCATGGCCATTGTCGGCGACGAAACCGACAAGCTGCTCGCGCAGCTCGGCGGTGTCGGCATTGTCCTTTTCATGCGCGCCGGCCTTGGGATCAAAGCCGATCTTGTCGAGCATCGGGCCATAGATATCGACGAACAGCTTGCGATAGGCGGGCAGGGCGGCCTCGCCGATCAGCCCGCGCTGGCGCAGGCCGGCCAGCCGTTCGCCATTGTCGAGCTGCATCTTGGTCTTGGGATGCTGCGCCATCGAACGGGCCAGCGCGACGAGCTGCTGGGTCCTGGCCTTGCCGGCATAGAAGCTCGCCCACAGGCTGTCGTCCACCGCCAGCGCCTCGCCGGTCGGCAGCGTCGGGGCGGCGGCGATCAGCGCGTCCCAGTCGGTGGGATCGAGGTCGAAGCGATAATAGCCCCAGCCGCCCGCATTGGGTACGAGCGTGCCGGTGCCGTTCGAGACGATCGGCGCGCTCGGCTTGTCGAGCAGCATGCAGTTCTTGGTCTCGCCTTGGCGGGTGCAGAGCGGGACGATCCACTGCTGCGCCGGCGCATTGGTGCCGAAATAGGCGAAGCGCTGCTGGCTGGCGGTGGTGATGCCGTTCTGGCGGTGGAAGGTCACGACCGGCACGCCCTGCTGGTCGACGAAGCTGCGCAGTGATTCGAGCACGCGCGGATCGTGCGCGGCGTCGGCAAGCGAGCCGAAGAACTGCTCGGTGGACGCGTTGCCATATTCATGGCGCTTCATGTGCAGGCGCACGCCGTCGCGGAACTTCTCGTCGCCCATATAGGCGGCGATCATCCCGACGACCTGGCCGCCCTTGCCATAGGTGATCTGGTCGAACGCCGCATCGATATCGGCATCGTTGGTGATCTTCTGGTGGATCGGCCGGCCGGCGACCAGCGCATCGAGGTCCATCGCCTCGAAGCCTTCCCCGATCGCATCCACGCCGATGTCGAGATCGGGACGCCATTCATTGCCGATCCGGTACCCCATCCAGTTGGCGAAGCTCTCGTTCAGCCAGATGTCGTCCCACCAGGCCGGGGTGACGAGGTCGCCGAACCACTGGTGCGAAAGCTCGTGCGCCACCACCATGCCGAAGGTCTGCTTGCGCGACGTCGCGTCGCTCTCGTCGACGAACAGGATGCCGTCGCCATAGATGTCGGCGCCCGCATTCTCCATCGCGCCCGGCATCACCGGCGAGCCGATCTGGTCGAGCTTGGGGAAGGGGAAGGGCTGGCCGAAATATTTCTCGAGCAGCGCGACGATCGGGCCGGAATTGTCCAGCGCGAACTGCATCTCGTCCTTGTACGGCTTGGTACCGACGATGCGCAGCGGCAGCGGAGCCTTGCGCTGCGCGGTGGCGGGAACCTTGCCGGCGAGGGTCTGGAACGGACCGACGACAAAGGCGACCAGATAGGTCGGCAGCGGCTTGGTGGCGATGAAGCGGTGCCTGACCAGCTCGCCGACCTTGGTGGCCTTGCCCGTCTCGGGCGCGTTGCTCAGCGCGACGAAGCCCGGCTTGGTGGTGAGCGAGACGGTGAAGGGTGTCTTGAACCCCGGCTCGTCGAAGCCCGGGAAGGCGGCGCGCGCATCGATCGATTCGAACTGGGTCCAGCTGTACCAGTCGCCCGCCACGTTGATGCGATATGGCCCGGAGGCGCCGCCGCCGAAGGCCGCGTCATAGTCGAACTTCAGCGTGACCTTGCCCGGCTGCACCGTCTTGCCGAAATCGATCTGGGCGAGACCGTGCGGGCTCTTCTGGGTGAAGGTCAGCGGCACTTCCTTGCCGCCGACGATCGCCACCGCCTTGGTGACGTTGAGGTTGCGGCCGTGCATCCACACCGCCTGCGCTGCCTTGTTCAGCCGCACGTCGATCTCGGCATGGCCACTGAAGCGCGGCTTCTCCGGCACGATCGTCAGGTCGAGCCGATAGGCGAGGGGCGTCACCGTGTCCGGCAGCTTGCCGGTCGGCTGGGCATCCTGGGCTTGGGCGAGGGCGGGAAGGGTGAGAGCGAAAGCAAAGGCAAGCGCGCGCATGAGGCATCCTTATGGTCTGCCGCAGGGCCTAGGCCCGCCGCGATGCGCGCGCAATCCGCGAACTGTTTCGTTCCGCTTACCGTATGTTTCCTGATTATGTCCGAATCGGCCATACAGCTAAAGAGGTATCAGGTCCTCGGACCCGGGCGGCGTTTTGATCCCTCTTTCCGCCGCCCCACCTTTCCAGGCCACCGCACCCACGCGGTGGCCACCCTTTCCCCGCTACCCGCGAAACACTTGGCCATTGCGCCGAAACATGGCTTGGCTATTGGTAGCGCTATCATAAGACTATACGGGAGAGGGATATGGGGCTGATCGCGCGCCTGCTGGCGCTGGTCCTGCTGCTGGGCGCCGCGGCGGCGCCGGGCGAGCGCTGGGTGACGGCCTGGGCGACATCGCAGATGATCCCCGGCAACAATGCACTGCCGGTCGAGGATCTGAAGGATGCGACGATCCGCCAGATCGTCCGCATCCAGATCGCCGGCACCAAGCTGCGGGTGCGCCTCACCAATGCCTATGGCACCCAGCCGCTGCGCATCGGTGCGGTGACGATCGCGCGTTCGGTCGATCCCGCCTCGGCGCGGATCGACGCGGCCAGCCTGACCGGCCTGCGCTTCGGCGGCGCGAAGAGCGTCACCATTCCGGCGGGCGCCGACTATTGGTCCGATCCGATCACGCTTCCGGTAAAGGCGGGCGCGGACCTGGCGATCACCCTCTATCTGCCCGACGCACCGGCACAGCAGACCGGCCATCCGGGCTCGCGCGCGACCAGCTACATGTTGCACGGCGACCATAGCGGCGATGCCGACCTGCCCGGCGCCAAAACCGCCGATCGCTGGGTGCAGATCGGCGCGATCGAGACGGTCTCGACCAGGGCATCGGCGGTGGTGATCCTCGGCGACTCGATCACCGACGGGTACGGCGTCCAGCCCAATACCAATATGCGCTGGACCGACGCGCTCCAGCGCCGCCTGCTCGCCACGCCCGAGCTTGCCGACATGGCGGTGCTCAACGCCGGGATCGGCGGCAACCGGCTGCTCAACGACGGGCTCGGCCCCAATGCGATGGCGCGCTTCGATCGCGAAGTGCTGAGCTATCCGGGCGTCACCCATCTCGTGATCTTCGAAGGCGTCAACGATCTCGGCACGCTCACCCGCGATGCCCCGGCGACGCCCGAGGCGCATGCCGCGCTCGTGGAGGGGATGATCGGCGCCTATCGCCAGATGGTCGCCCGCGCCCGCGCACACGGGATCAAGGTGATCGGCGCGACGATCACGCCCTATGGCGGCTCGGCCTATTACCACCCGGACGCGCAGAACGAGGCAGATCGCGCCGCGGTCAACGCCTGGATCCGCACGCCCGGCAATTTCGACGGGGTGATCGATCTCGATGCCGCGATGCGCGATCCTGCCGCGCCGACGAAGCTGCTGAAGGCGTACGACAATGACGGGCTCCACCCCTCGGTCGCCGGCTACCAGGCGATGGCGGATGCGGTGCCGCTGTCGCTCTTCTCGGACAAAGTGAAGGACAAGGGCAGGGTGGCCGCGGCACCGGCCGCGCCCGCGCCGATGATCGCCTTCACCTTCGATGACCTCACGGCCCATGCGCCGCTGCCTGCGGGCTATACCCGTACCGGTATCGCCGAGCAGATCATCGCGGCGCTGAAGGCAGGCAATGCGCCGGTGATGGGCTTCATCAACGGCGTCCAGCTCGAGCGCGAGCCGGCCTCCGCCCCCGTGCTCGACAAATGGCGCGCGGCGGGGCTGCCGCTCGGCAATCATGGCTGGAGCCACGCCAACCTCAACGACCTGAGCGACGCGCAATTCCTGTCCGAGCTGGAAAAGAACGAGCCGATCCTCAAGGCGAAGATGGGCACGGCCGACTGGCGCTGGTTCCGCTATCCGTTCCTGTCCGAAGCCTCGGCCGACCCGGCGAAGCGCGCCCGCATCCGCAAGCTGCTGGCAGAACGCGGCTACAAGGTCGCCACGGTGACGATGGATTTCTCCGACTGGGCGTTCAACAACACCTATGCCCGCTGTGTCGCCAAGGGGGATGCCGATGCGATCCTCAGGATGGAGCATAGCTGGCTGGGCAACGCCGCGGTCCAGGCCGACCGGTCCCGCGAGATGGCCAAGGCGCTCTACGGTCGCGACATCCCCTATGTGCTGCTGATGCACCTCGGCGCCTTCGACGCGCACATGATGCCCCGGCTGATCGCGCTGTACCGCGAGAAGGGCTACCGGTTCGTCTCGATCGAGGAAGCGGAGCGCGACGCCTATTATGCGCCCGAGACGAACCCGGCGCTGCCGCCGCAGCCCCAGGGGCTGAACGGCGCGATGGCGGCAAAGGGACTGAAGGAGCCCCTGGCACCCGCGTTGCTGCCGCTGGATACGATGTGCACCTGATCTCCCTCTCCCCTCCAGGGGAGAGGGCCGGGGAGAGGGGCCTGTCGATAGCTGACCTCAATTGCCCCTCTCCCCAACCCTCTCCCCGCAAGCGGGGAGAGGGAGAAATCAGAACAACTCCCCCTGCGCGCCCCTTGGCGGCCGGAACAGGTCGGTCCGGAGCCGCAGCACCTCCTGGTCCAGCCCATAGCGTTTCGCCGCCATCTTGAACCGCGTCCGCAACAGCTCCGCCCATGGGCCGTGCCCCCGGAAGCGAGTGTGGAAATTGGGGTCGTTGTCCTTGCCGCCGCGGATCGACTGGATCGTTGCCATCACCTTGCCGGCGCGATCGGGGAAATGGGTGTCGAGCCAGGCGCGGAACAGCGGAGCGACTTCGTGCGGCAGCCGCACCGGCAGGAAGAACGCCGTCCGCGCGCCCGCCTCCGCCGCGCGCTCGAGGATATGCTCGATCTCGTGATCGGTCACCTGCGGGATCACCGGCGCCAGCGAGACGAACACCGGCACGCCCGCATCGGCAAGCTGCCGCACCGCCTGCAGGCGCTTCTCCGGATGCGGCGCGCGCGGCTCCACCGTCATTGCGATCTTCGGATCGAGCGAGGTGATCGAGAGCATCACCGCCGCCAGTCCCTTCCTCGCCATCGGCGCAAGGATATCGAGGTCGCGCGTCACCCGGTTGGACTTGGTGGTGATGGTCAGCGGGTGGTCATGCTCCGCCAGCACCTCGATGCAGCCCCGCGTGATCCGCCACTCCGCCTCGATCGGCTGATAGGGATCGGTGTTGGTGCCAAAGGCGATCGGCCGGCAGATATAGCCGCGCTTGCCCAGCTCGGCGCGGAGCAGCTCGGGCGCATCGGGCTTGGCGAACAACTTGCTCTCGAAATCCAACCCCGGCGACAGGTCGAGATAGGCGTGTGTCGGCCGGGCGAAGCAATAGATGCAGCCATGCTCGCAGCCGCGATAGGGGTTGATCGAGCGATCGAAGGCGATGTCGGGCGACTGGTTGCGGGTGATGATCGTCCGCGCCCGTTCGATCGTGACCGAGGTGCGCAGCGGGGGCGGGGCGTCGTCCAGCGCCGCGCGCATGTCGAGCCATTCCCCGTCCGCCTCGCGCGCGGGAAGGTTGAAGCGGCTGCTCGCCTCGTTGAGGGTGGCGCCGCGCACCGGCCGACTCTTTGCCATTGCCAAAGCCTAGGCGCGCATCTAGAACATAGCAAGAACATTGGAGACGGACATGGCACGGATCAGCTATCTCGAACTGCCCTCGAAGGATGTGGGAGGCACCCGCGACTTCTATGCGAAGGCATTCGACTGGAAGTTCACCGATTTCGGCCCGGACTATGCGGCGACCACCACCGGCGACACCGATCTCGGCATCAACGGCAGCACCGATCATGTGATCGAGCAGCTGCTGCCGATCATCGAGGTGCAGGATCTCGAGGCGGCGTTCGAGGCGGTGAAGGCCGCGGGCGGCGAGATCGTCGTGCCGATCTTCAGCTTTCCCGGCGGACGGCGCTTCCATTTCCGCGATCCGGCGGGGAACGGCCTCGGCGTGTTCGTCAACGAACCGGAATGATTGCCGCGCCGGGGTGGCGGGGATAGGGTTGGCCGAACAGGGATTTCCGGCGTGCCTGGGCATGGCCGGGAATCCCGCACCGCAAATGCAGGAGGGGGAATGATGCGGGGTGCAATGATGGCAGTCGCGCTGGCGGCAGGCATCTGGGCGATGCCGGCGATGGCGCAGGGCGCCGATCCAGCCCGGATGGTCGATCTGTCGCGGCCCGAGCAGGTGGCCAAGCTTCTCCAGGAGGCGGGCTACAAGGCCGAACTGCTGAAGCACGATTCGAACGGCGATCCCTATATCTCCAGCGCCGCCAACGGCTCGGCGTTCACCATCGAGTTCTACGATTGCAGCGCGGCCAAGGGCTGCACCTCGATGCAGTTCTTCTCCTGGTACAAGAAGGAGCCCTATTTCTCGGTCGAGATGGCCAATCGCTGGAACGCCAAGAAGCGCTTCCTGCGTATCGTGATCGACAAGGATGGCGACCTTTCCACCTGGATGGACGTCACCACGATCGGCAAGGTCAGCTTCGCCAATTTCTCCGATACGGTCGACTGGTGGCAGTCGATGACGGCCGACCTGTTCACCTTCATGGACGAGGAAGAGAAGGCGGCTGGCGGGAATAAATAGGGGTTCGGGGCGCCTCGGTCATTACCTTCGTCACCCCGGCCTTGTGCCGGGGGCCACCAGGCCTCCCGTCCTGAGCAAGAGCCTCTTGTCCGACGCGTGCCTCCCGGTGGACCCCGGCACCAGGCCGGGGTGACGGGTAGGACAATGGGGCTTCAGCGCTCCCCCAGCCGCGGCAGCAATTCCACGAAGTTGCACGGCTTGTGCCGGATATCGAGCTGGCTCGCCAGGATGCCGTCCCAGGCGTCGGTGACCGCGCCGGTCGAGCCGGGCAGGGCGAAGATATAGGTGCCGCGCGCCACGCCCGCGGTCGCGCGCGACTGGATCGTCGAGGTGCCGATCGACTGGTAGCTGAGCCAACGGAACAGCTCGCCGAAGCCGGGGATCTCCTTTTCCTGCACCCGCGTCAGCGCCTCGGGCGTCACGTCGCGCCCGGTCACGCCGGTGCCGCCGGTGGTCAGCACCACCTCGACCTGCGGATCGCCGATCCAGCGTTCCAGCTGGGCCACGATCGCGTCTGCATCGTCCTCGATGATCGCGCGCGCGGCCAGCACATGCCCCGCCGCCGTCAGCCGCTCGACCAGCCGGTCGCCCGATCGGTCGTCGGCCAAGGTCCGCGTGTCGGAGACCGTGAGCACCGCGATCCGCACCGGGCGGAAGGCGATGCTGTTATCGATTGGCATTGCCATCCTGGTGGAAGGCGAGCTTGCGCGCGCTGAGCCGCACCGCGGCCGGGCCCTGCATGCCGGGGAATTTTGGCCACATGCCCTGGGCCAGCGCCTCGCGGCTGCTCGACTTGCGGCCCTCCTGGTTCTCGTACATCCAGTAGTTGCGCAGCACGGTCATCACGTAACCGCGCGTCTCCCAATAGGGGATGCTCTCGATATAGAGCAGCGGATCGCCGCCATCCTTGATCATCGCATTCCAGTTGGCGACCGGGGTGGGGCCGGCATTGTAGGACGCGATAACCTTGGGCAGCAGGCCGCCGGTGAAAGGCTGGTCGCGCAGCTGCTCGAGATAGGACTGGCCGATCTCCATGTTGACCGAGGGCTTGGTCAGGTCGCTGGCGGCATAGTTCATGCCGTTGCGCCGGCCGATGTCGATCGCCGCGCCGGTCTTCACCTGCATCAGGCCCATCGCGCCGGCGGCACTGCGGATCTCCGAGTTGAAGCGCGATTCCTGCAGCGTGTGGGCGAACACCAGCGCCTTGTCGACGCGCCAGCCGCCCGCCGGGGTCCAGTTCGGCGCCGGATAGCGCGCGGCGGTCAGCGGTTGAGTACCCTGCGGGCAGTTGTGGGTGAGCCAGAGCTGGGTGGAGGGCAGGCTCAGCCGGCCCGCCAGGCGGGTCAGCGCGAGATGCTCGGATGCCGAGCCGATCTTCGCCTGGTAGCGCAGCACCTCGTCGGCCAGCCCGTCCTCGTCGATCTCGACCAGGGCAGCGGCGACGCGGACGTTCGGACGGCGCTCCAGCGCGCGCCAGTCCTCGGCGACGAACCTCTCGCCCTTGCCGGGCTTGTCCTCGATGCCGAGCGCCGACTTGGCGAGCAGGCCGTAAAAGGTCTCGCCATATTGCGTGGCGGCGCGCAGCTTCACTTCGACCTTGTCGGGATGGCCGCACGCCATCTCGGCGCGCGAGCCCCAGTAAAGGCCGGCGGAGCGCAGCTCGGTATCGGCGGCGCGGGTGGCGACGCGCTCGAAGGCGGCGGTGGCACCGGCGCAATCCTGCTCGCGCCAGGCGGCGAGCCCGGCGACCCAGTCGGCCTGCGGGGCCCAGTCGCCCGATCCGTCCTGCGCCTTGGCGGCGACGCGGCGGGCATTCTCGTCATCGCCTGCGACATAGTAGATCCAGGCGACCTTCTGCTGCCACTCGGTCTTCGCCTCGGGCGTCAGGTCGGCTTCGAACTTGCTCACCACGCCCTCGGCCTCGAGGCCCTGGTCGGCCTTCACATAGGGCTGGATGGCGAGCGCGATCTCGGTGGCGGCGGTGTCGCTCTTGATCGAGCGGGCACGCTGGCGGACCGGGGCACCGTCATACCAGACGAGGCGCGCGGCGGCCGGGATGGCGGGGGTGGAGACCGCGCCGCGGGTCCGGGCCATGCGGCTGAGCTGGTCGGCCTGGGGCAGCTCGGGCGCGTCGCCGATCAGCTGGAGGATCGGGGCGAGCTCGACCTTGGGCGAGTTCTTGGCAGTGTAGAGCTCGGCGCGGGCGATCGAATGGAGCGGGCCCGGCTTCATCGAATCGAGCTGGAGCTGGGCATCCTGCCAGCGCTGTGCGCGGATCGCGGCGAACACCTTGCGGTATCCGGCCTTCTGGTCCGAATCGAGCTGCTCGGGGATGCCGTCGCCTTCACGCGGGGCCGGGGCGGCGGCGCCGTCTTCGGCAGCGTTGGAATTGGTGGTGCCGGCCGGCAGATCGGCGGCATGGGCCAGCGCCGGTGACGCGATCAACGCGGCGGCAAGCAGGATACGCATGGTCACAGGGTCCCCCGGGTCAACTGCAGCAGATGCTTCCAGGCTTCGCTCTTGGCGGCCGGGCGCTCCAACAGGAAGCGCGGGTGCAGGCTCGCTACGGCTGCGGTTTTGCCACCGAAGTGGTTAACATCAACTAAACCATTTGCTGCGCCTCCGTCATTCGTCTCAGCCAGGACACGGCTCGCCGTTTGTCCCAAAATCAACAGCTTAGCCGGCTGGAGCAGCTTGAGGTGATGCTTGGTGATCTCGATCAGCCGGCCCTCCTGGTCGGGCGGGATCCGGCCGGCGAGCGGGCGGGCGACGGCGAGCGGCAGGAAATATACCGAATCACGCGCGATCCCGGCGGCGGTCAGCATGCGCGCGAACAGCTTTCCGGCGGCGCTGTCGGCGAGAATTTCGCTCTGGTCGTCGCTTTCCGGCATGTCGGTCAGCACGACGATCTGGGCATTCGCGGGGCCGCTCGGGGCGATCCTGGGGGTCATCCAGCCGGCCTCGGGCACGGTCTCGCCGGTGCGCCAGGCGGTGAAGGCGGCAAGCGTATCGGGCAGGACCTCCGGCTGGGGCGACGTTACGGCAGCCTGCGCCACCTGCACGGGCGCCGGCCGCGCGAGCCAGTCGCGAGCCTCATCCTCCTGAAGGGTTTCGACACCCGCATCGCGCCACCATTCGAGTGCGCTCGCAAGGGTACGCCCCCAATCCGCTGTGTATTCGCCTCCCACCACTGCACAGAGTCACGGCTTGACGGGCGGGTCAATCTGCCTTCATCGACCAAGGGACAGGACGTTGCCAGCATGCGACGACAAGCGGTGCGGCGCGTTTCAGGCCAAGACTATGAAGGATGCGATGATGAGCGAACGGGAGTCGATGCCCTATGACGTCGTGATCGTCGGCGCGGGCCCCGCGGGCCTTTCGGCGGCGATCCGGCTGAAGCAGCTGGCCAGCGAAGCGGGCAGCGAGCTTTCGGTGTGCATCCTGGAGAAGGGCTCCGAGGTCGGCGCGCATATCCTTTCCGGCGCGGTGATCGATCCCAAGGCGCTCGACGAGCTGCTGCCGACGTGGCGCGAGGATGGCTGTCCGCTGGCCAGCACGCCGGTGACCGAGAACCATCACTGGGTGCTGAGCGCGAAGGGCAAGTCGGGCTTCCCCGAGTTCATCACCCCGCCGTTCCTCCACAACAAGGGCACCTATACCGGCTCGCTGGGCAATCTCTGCCGCTGGCTGGCCGGCAAGGCCGAGGAGCTGGGCGTCGAGATCTTCCCGGGCTTCTCCGCCGCCGAGATCCTCTACCACGACAATGGCAGCGTGAAGGGCGTCGCCACCGGCGACATGGGCGTGGCCCGCGACGGCGAGCACAAGCCGGATTACCAGCCCGGCCTAGAGCTCCACGCCAAGTACACCTTCTTCGCCGAGGGCTGCCGCGGCCACCTCACCAAGCAGCTGATCCGCAATTTCGAGCTCGACAAGGACAGCCAGCCGCAGATCTACGGCATCGGCATCAAGGAGCTGTGGGACATCGATCCGGCCAACCACGTGCCGGGCCGGGTGATCCACACCCAGGGCTGGCCGCTTACCGACGGCGCCAATGGCGGCGGCTTCCTCTATCACCAGGCCGACGGGCAGGTCGCGCTCGGCTTCGTGACCTGGCTCAACTACAAGAACCCCTATCTCTCGCCCTTCCAGGAGATGCAGCGCTGGAAGACCCATCCGGAGATCGCGGCGATCCTCAAGGGGGCCAAGCGCGTTTCCTATGGCGCCCGCGCCATCTCGGACGGCGGCTGGCAGTCGGTGCCGAAGCTGGTCGCGCCCGGTGCCGCGCTGATCGGCGACGCGGCGGGCTTCCTCAACGTGCCGCGGATCAAGGGCACCCACACCTCGATGAAGAGCGGCATGATGGCGGCCGAGGCGGCGTTCGCCGCGGTCGGCGCGGGCCGCGAGGCGGACGAGCTGGCCGCCTATCCCGAGGCGTACGAGAAGAGCTGGGTCTACAAGGAGCTGCGCGGCGTCCGCAACGTCGCGCCGTTGGTCAAGAAGTTCGGCGACACCTGGGGCACCTTGCTCGCCGGTGCGGCGATGTGGAGCGAGCTGCTCGGCCTGCGCTGGCCCTTCACCATGAAGCACAAGCCCGACAATGAAGGCATGTGGCACGCCTCGGTCGCGCCGAAGATCGACTATCCCAAGCCCGACGGCGTGCTGACCTTCGATCGCCTCTCTTCGGTGTTCATCTCGAACACCAATCACGAGGAGGACCAGCCGGTCCATCTGACGCTGAAGGACCCGGAAATCCCGATTAACTACAATCTTCCGGTGTACGCCGAGCCGGCGCAGCGCTACTGTCCCGCGGGTGTCTACGAAGTTGTCGGCGAAGGCGACGATCTGCGCTTCCAGATCAACGCGCAGAATTGCGTCCATTGCAAGACGTGCGACATCAAGGATCCTACCCAGAACATCAACTGGGTGGTCCCCGAAGGGGGCGGCGGCCCCAATTATCCGAACATGTAGTTTGACGCTTGCGCTGCTGCTGGCCTTGCCGGCGGCGGCGCAGCGGGCCGAGCCCCCGCTCGACCTGCGCGACTATGCCCGCGCCCGCGCCGCCGATGCGGCGGGGGAGCCCGATCGTGCCGCGGCCGGCTATGCCCGCGCGCTCACCGCGGTGCCCGGCGATCAGGTGCTGGCGATGCGTGCCTATCGCCAGGGGCTGGCGGCGGGCGACTATGCGCTCGCTACCCGCGCCGCCGCCTCGCTGGTCGCCGCGCGCATCGCTCCGCCTGACACCGATCTGCTCGCCTTCGCCGTCGCGCTGAAGGGCAGGGACCGGCTCGGCGCCGAGAAGGCGCTGGAGCGTATGTCCAAGGCGCAGCTCGATTTCATGGTGCCCGTGCTCGGCGCCTGGCTTGCGCTCGATCGCGGCGAGGATCCGCTGCCCCTGCTCGACACCGCGCGCGGCAACGCACTCGCCTCGCGCTTCACCGGCCGCCACCGGGCGCTGCTGCTGATCGCCGCGGGCAAGACCGACCAGGGCCTGTTCTCGCTCGCCGCGTTCGGCGGCACCGACGATGCGCCGGACGCGCGCATCGATGCCGGCATCGCGCTGCTCCGCACCGGCCGCGCCGACAAGGCCGAGCAGCTCCTCGGCGACCTTGCCGGCGCGAGCAAGGCCTGGCGCAAGCGCGAGGCGAAGGGCGGCCGGCCCGATGCCGCCTTCGGCGCCGCCCATGCCTTTCTCAGCCTCGCTTCGGACCTGGGCGGCGAGGAACTGGCGCCGCTCTCGATCCTGCTCACCCGCGCCGCGCTGCTGCTCGATCCGCAGGAGGACCGCGCCCGGCTGCTCCTCGCCGACGCGCTGTCGCGCAGCGACGCCACCGATCTCGCGCTGCGCACGCTCGCGGAGATCCGCACCGACGGCCCCTTCGTCCGCGGTGCCGCTTCGGGCCGGGTCGCCGCGCTCCGCAAGGCTGGCCGCCTCCCCGAGGCGCTGGCCGATGCGAAGGCGCTCGCCGCTGCCGAGAAGGCCAGCCCGCAGGAGATCCGCACCTATGGCGAGCTGCTCTTCCGGACCGGCAGCTATGCCGATGCCGCCGAAGCCTATGCCCATGCCCAAGTCCGCGCCGGCGACGAGAGCGGCTGGGAATTCTACTATCTCCGCGGCGCGGCGCTCGATCGTGCCGGCCGCTGGGAAGAGGCGCTCCCCGTCCTCCAGCGCGCGGTCCAGCTCGCTCCGGAGGAGCCCGAGGCGCTGACCTGGCTCGGCAATGCCCAGGTCGAGCGCGGCGTCGATCTCCCGGCCGCCCAGGCGCTGCTCGAGCGGGCGCGCAAGCTCAAGCCCAATGATCCGGCGATCACCGACTCGCTCGGCCGGGCTTACTATGCCGATGGCCAGTTCACCCGGGCGCTGCCCCTGCTGGAGCAGGCGGTCCGCGCCGATCCGGGCGGCTCGCGGCCCAACGAGCATCTCGGCGACACTTATTGGAAGCTCGGCCGCCGGTTCGAGGCACGCTACGCTTGGCGCGCCGCCGAGGTCGGCGCCGGCCCCGCCGATGCCACGCGGCTCCAGGCCAAGCTGGCGAACGGGCTGAACTGATGGTTACCGAGATTGCCAGGGCCAAGCTCAACCTGGCGCTGCACGTCCGCGCGCGCCGCTCCGATGGCTATCACGAGCTGGAGACGCTGTTCGCGTTCGTCGAGCATGGCGATATCGTGCAGGTCGAGCCGGCCGAGGCCGACAGCTTCACCCTGGCCGGTCCCTTCGCCGCGGTGCTGCGCGGGGAAGGCGACAATCTCGTCACCCGCGCGGCCCGTGCGTTCCGGGAGCAGTTCGGCCACGGCGCCCATGCGATCACCCTCGACAAGCACCTGCCGGTCGCCTCGGGCATCGGCGGCGGCTCGGCCGATGCCGCGGCGACGCTGCGCGCGCTGGGCCGGCTGCACGGTGTCGCCATCGAGGACATGTTCGCCATCGCCGACGCGCTGGGCTCGGACGTGCCAGCCTGCCTGTTCGGCCGCACCGCGATCGGCCGGGGCAGGGGCGAGCAGCTCGAACCGGTCCCCGGCCTTCCCGGCGCGCCGGTGCTGCTGGTCAATCCGGGCGTGGCGGTCTCCACCGCCGAAGTGTTCCGCCGCTGGGACGGTATCGACCGCGGCCCGCTGCCGGCCGACCCGCGCCAGGGCCGCAACGACCTGGAGCCGCCCGCCCGCGCCATCGCCCCGGTGATCGACGAGGTGCTGGCGCTGCTCGCCGCCCAGCCGGGCGCCGGGCTAACCCGCATGTCCGGCTCGGGCGCCACCTGCTTCGCGCTGTTCGACGATGATGCGCGCCGGGACGCGGCCGCCGAGGTGCTGGCCGAGCAGGGCTGGTGGGTGCTGCCCAGCCGGCTCACCTGATTTCCCCTTCTGCTTTCCCCGGCGAAGGCCGGGGCCCAGACTTGAAAGTCACGCGCCCTGGCGCGTCTTCGCCGCGCACGCTTAGACTGGGCCCCGGCCTTCGCCGGGGAAAAGGGAGAAGCAGTTAACCAGTCCATTTAGCAGGATGTTGGTGGCTCCAGGCGCATACCGTCCCCAGCGGATCGACTGCCGGGAGCAGAACGTCCGTCGGTGGCGCGGGCGCGGAGAGTCTCCAAGTCCCGCCCCATCCACCCCTTGACAGCGCGCCGCCATTCGGGCCGATCCGCGCCATGATCCATCTCACCCGCACCGGCAATGTCGCCACCATCGCGCTCGCCCGGCCCGAGGCGAAGAACGCGCTTCCCACCGCCGCCTGGCAGGCGCTCGCCGCCGCCGCGCGCGATGTCGGCGATGCCCGCGCCGTGATCCTCCGCTCCGACGTGCCCGGCATCTTCTCCGCCGGCGCCGATGTCCGCGAGTTCGAGCAGCTCCAGGCCGATCCCTCGCTCCGCACCCAATTCCGCGAGGCGATGCGCGAGGGGATCGAGGCGGTCGCCGCGCTCCCCATGCCGGTGATCGCTGCGATCGACGGCGGCTGTTTCGGCGCGGCGGTGGCGCTGATCCTCGCCGCCGATATCCGCATCGCCGGCAAGCTCTCCGAATTCGCCGTCACCCCGGCGCGGCTGGGCCTCGGCTATCCCCGCGAGGACGTCGCCCGGCTGGAGGCGCAGGTCGGGAGGGGCATGGCCTCGCTCCTCCTCTTCACCGGCGACAAGCTCCGCCCCGACGAGGTCCACAAGATCGGTCTGGTCGAGCTGAAGACCGCCAAGGCGATCGACACCGCCACCGCCATGGCGAACGCCATCGCCGGCAACGCCCCCCAGGCCGTCCAACTGCTCAAGCGCACCCTGCGCGGCGAGCAGACCGACCAGGGCTTCGAGGATGCGTTCGGCGGCGCCGAATTCGCCGAGGGACTTGCCGCCTTCCGCGCCCGCCGGAACCCCGCCTGGTGAGCGCCGCCGAGATCCTCGAGGGCGGCGCACAGGACGTGCTGCTGCTCTGCGACCACGCCTCCAACGCCGTGCCAGCCGATATCGACCTGGGCATCGATCCGGCCCTGCTCGACAACCATATCGCGATCGACATCGGTGCCGCCGCGGTCACCCGCGCGCTGGCGGCGAAGCTTGACTGCCCGGCGATCCTCGCCACCGTCTCGCGGCTGGTGATCGATCTCCACCGCGAGCCCGATCATATCGGCCTGATCCCGCACCGCAGCGACGGCCATCTGATCCCGGGCAACGAGAGCGTCGACAAGCCCGCGCGCATCGCCCGCTTCCACACGCCCTATCACCGCGTGCTGCGCGACCAGGTTCGCGCCCGGCGGCCCCGGCTGATCCTGTCGATCCACAGCTTCACGCCGTGCCTCGAACATGGCGGCACCGATCGCCCCTGGCAGGTCGGCGTGCTCTACAACCGCGACACTCGTGCCGCGCATCCTACGGTGAAGTTCTTCCGGGATCGCGGCTTCGTCACCGGCGACAACGAGCCCTATTCGGGCCGCCTGCTCAACGCGACGCTCAACCGCCATGCCGAAGGGCAGGGGAGACCCTCGGTCGCGATCGAGATCCGCAACGACCTGATCCGGGAGGATGCGGGGGCGCGGGAGTGGGCCGATATTTTGGCGGACTTGGCCGGGCATCTTCTCCGCTAACAGGAAGCGTGCCTTTGCCCGAACCCCAAAACCGTCATCCCGACGAAAGTCGGGATCTCGTGCGGCTCCTTCCGCGCCATCGCCTGAGATCCCGGCTTCCGCCGGGATGACGGCTATATTTCCCTCCCCCGAGAATTTCTTTGCGCAAGACTATTGCGCAAAACCCCCTCCGCGCGACATAGGCTTGCGCATCATGACCAACCGATTCGACAAGTCCAAGCTCCCCAGCCGCTACGTTTCCGTCGGCGTCGAGAGCGCCCCGCACCGCAGCTATTATTACGCCATGGGCCTCACCGAGGAGGAGATTGCCCGGCCGTTCGTCGGCATCGCTTCCGCGGGCAACGACAGCGCGCCGTGCAACACGACGCTCGATCAGCAGGCCGACTGGTGCCGCACCGGCGTGAACGAGGCGGGCGGCATGCCGCGCCGCTTCAACACGATCACCGTGACCGACGGCATCGCCATGGGGCACCAGGGCATGAAGTCCTCTCTGGTCAGCCGCGAGGTCATCGCCGACTCGGTCGAGCTTTCGGTCCGCGGGCATTGCTATGACGCGCTCGTCACCTTTGCCGGCTGCGACAAGTCGCTGCCGGGCATGATGATGGCGATGCTCCGCCTTAACGTGCCGTCGATCTTCGTCTATGGCGGCTCGATCCTGCCCGGCCGCTACCAGGAGCGCGACCTCACCGTCATCGACGTGTTCGAGGTGGTCGGCCGCTATGCCGCCGGCAAATGCCCGCTCTCCGAGGTCACCGCGATCGAGAAGGCGGCATGCCCGGGTCACGGCGCATGCGGCGGCCAGTACACCGCCAACACCATGGCCTGCGTCGCCGAGGCGATCGGTTTGTCCTTGCCGAACAGCAACATGGCGCCGGCTCCGTACAAGTCGCGTGAAGAGATCGCGGTTGCCGCGGGCCGCCAGGTGATGACGCTGATCGAGAAGCAGATCCGCCCGCGTGACATCTGCACCCGCGAAGCCTTCGAGAATGCCGCCCGTATCGTCGCGGCGACCGGCGGCTCGACCAATGGCGCGCTGCACCTGCCCGCCATGGCGAACGAGTGCGGCATCGATTTCGACCTGTTCGACGTCGCCGAGATCTTCAAGTCGACGCCGTACATGGCCGATCTCAAGCCCGGCGGCCGCTATGTCGCCAAGGACATGCACGAGGCCGGCGGCATCTACATGCTGATGAAGTCGCTTGCCCAGACCGGCCTGCTCCACCTCGATTGCATGACGGTGACCGGCAAGACGCTCGGCGAGAATATCGACGAGGTTACCTGGAACCCCGACCAGAAGGTCATCTACGACGCGAAGACCCCGATCACCCCCACCGGCGGCGTGGTCGGCCTGCGCGGCTCGCTGGCCCCTGAAGGCGCGATCGTGAAGGTCGCGGGCATGCACCGCCTCCAGTTCACAGGCACCGCCAAGGTGTTCGAGCGCGAGGAAGATGCCTTTGCCGCGGTCGAGGCCAATGCGATCAAGGAAGGAACGGTCGTCGTCATCCGCTATGAAGGGCCGAAGGGCGGACCCGGCATGCGCGAGATGCTGTCGACCACCGCGGCGCTCTATGGCCAGGGCCTGGGCGAGAAGGTCGCGCTGATCACCGATGGCCGTTTCTCGGGCGGCACCCGCGGTTTCTGCATCGGCCATGTCGGCCCCGAGGCGGCCGAGGGCGGCCCGATCGCGCTGGTCGAGGACGGCGACGAGATCAGCATCGATGCCGAGGCTGGCACCGTCGATCTCAACGTGCCCGAGGACGTGCTGGCGGAGCGCCGGGCGAAGTGGCAGCCGCGGATGAACGACTATCAGGCCGGCGCGCTCTGGCGCTTCTCGCAAAATGTCGGTCCGGCTTATAAGGGGGCTGTCACGCACCCGGGAGCCAGCGCCGAAACCCATGTCTTTGCCGATATCTGATATTCTCCCTCTCCCCTCCGGGGAGAGGGCTGGGGAGAGGGGAAGGGCACGCGGGGCACTAACGCTCGCGGCCCTTCTTTCCCTCACCGCCTGCAACACCCAGGTCCGCGACAAGGCTGCCGAGGCCCGCAACACCGTCCATGCCGAGAAGATGGAGAAGGCCGAGGGCCGCGTCGAATGCGCCCCGCCCGGCGCCGAAACCTTCGCCTTTGCCTGCACGATCGACCGCACCCAGTCGCAGGACGGCCTGTTCCTGACCCTGCGCCATCCGGACGGCGGTTTCCGCCGCCTGCTCGTCACCACCGACGGTCGCGGCGTGATCGCGGCGGACGGCGCCGAAAAGGCCAAGGTCACCATCCTCGCACCCGACCAGATCGAAGTCGCGATCGGCGGTGCGCGCTATCGCTTGCCTGCGACCGTGCGCGGGGCCAAACCGGGCAAATGATCCCGCCCGGCGCACCGATCGTCACCGCTGCCCAGATGCGCGCCGCCGAGGAGGCGGTGTTCCGGCGCGAACCCCAGCTAGACGTGATGGAGCGGGCCGGCGCCGCGGTGGCACGCGAGGCCGCGCGTTTCGCCCATGGCGCTCCGATCCTCGTCCTTGCCGGCCCCGGCAACAATGGCGGGGACGCCTATGTCGCCGCGCGCCTGCTGAAGGCAGCCGGCCATGACGTCGCCATCGCCGCCTCGGGCGAGCCGGGCACGCCTGCGGCGCGCACGATGCTGGAGCGCTGGGGCGGGGAGGTGGACTCGCTCTATCGCGCCCGGCCGCGCCCGGTGCTGGTCGATGGCCTGTTCGGCACCGGCCTCACGCGCCCGCTGGAGCGCGGCATCGCCCCGGTCTTCGCCGAACTGGTCCATGCTGCCCGCTTCAGCCTGGCGATCGACCTGCCTTCGGGCCTCGCCACCGACAGCGGCGCCGATCTCGGCGTCCCCCGCGGCATCAGCGCGACGCTGGCGCTCGGCGCGCTCAAGCCCGCCCATGTCCTCGGTGCCGGGCTCGAATGCTGCGGCCATGTCCTGCTCGCCGATATCGATATCCCCGTCGATACCAGCTGGCGCACCGTCACCCGTCCGAAGCTCGCCGCGCCGGGACCGCGCGCGCATAAATACAGCCGCGGGCTGGTCGTGGTGGTCGAGGGCGACATGCCCGGCGCCGCGCGCCTCGCAGCCCATGCCGCGATGGCAGCCGGCGCGGGCTACACGATCCTCGCCGGTGCCGGCGACGGCAGCGGCGGACCCGACGCCTTGGTGCGCCACAGGATCGCGAATGGCGACGATCTGGCGGATTTCCTCACCGAGAACCGTATCGGGGCTGTCGTCATAGGCCCCGGCCTGGGCCGCGATCGTCGCGCCGAGGGCCTGCTCAAGGCCGCGCTCGGTGCCGATCTTCCCCTCATCCTTGACGGCGATGCGCTGACCCTGCTCGGCAAGTCCGCCGCCGCCTGGCTCAAGCGCCGCAATGCCGCCACCTGGCTCACGCCGCATGCCGGCGAGTTCGGGCGGATGTTCGAAGGCGATGGCGACAAGATCGCACAAACCCTTGCAGCGGCATCGGAAACCCGTGCGACGGTGATCCACAAGGGTGCCGACACGGTGATCGCCAGCCCTCGCGGCGAGGTGCGCGTGCTGGCCCAGGCCTCGTCCTGGCTCTCCACCGCCGGCACCGGCGACGTCCTTGCCGGCACGCTCGCCGCCCAGGTTGCCTCGGGCGATAAAAATGCCGCGGAAACAGCGGTCTGGCTCCATGCCCGCGCCGCCGCTCTTGCAGGGCCGGCCTTCATCGCCGATGCGCTGCCCATGCATCTCCCCCAAGCGATCTCCGAATGTCTCTGAGCACCGTCCTGAAAGTCGCCGGCCGTGGTGAGGGCATCACCGACGATGGCCGCTACATCCCCTTCACCGCCCCCGGCGACCAGGTCGACGCGCACGGCGCGATCACCCGCGGCCCCCATCACCAGGCGCCGCCCTGCCGGCACTTCCCCGAATGCGGCGGCTGCCAGCTCCAGCATCTCGACGATGCCAGCTGGAGTGCTTTCATCGTTGACCGGATCGCCGGCGCGCTCGCCCAGCACAAGCTGGAGACCGAGATCCGCGCTCCCTTGCTCTCGCCGCCGCGCACCCGCCGCCGCGCCACGCTCCATGCCGAGCGCCGCGGGCGCCAGGTGCTGCTCGGCTTCACCGGCCAGGGCAGCCACACCCTGATCGACCTGCAGGAATGCCACGTCCTCGATCCCGCGCTGTTCGCGCTGCTGGCGCCGCTCCGCGGCCTGCTCGCCGCGCTGCTGCCGACCTCGCGCCGGATCAACGTCCATCTCGCCCGGGCCGATCAGGGCGTGGACGTCCTGCTCGACGGGCTGGAGGCCGAGGGCCTCGCCGCCGCCGAGGCGATCATAGCCTTCGCGCATCGCCATCAGCTCGCCCGCTTCTCGATCGACGAGGGCCTCGGGCCGACGGCGCGCTGGGAGCCCGATCCGGTGACGATCACGCTCGGCGGCGTGCCCGTGCCGTTCCCCCAGGGCAATTTCCTCCAGGCGACGCCCGAGGGCGAGGCGGCCCTGGTTGCCGCGGTCCGCGAGATCGTCGGCGATGCCGGCACCGTCGCGGACCTCTTCGCAGGCCTGGGCACCTTCACCTTCGCCTTCCCCAACGCCAAGGTCTATGCGGCCGAGGCCGCGCGGAATTCGATCCTGTCGCTCAAGGCAGCGGCGGCGCAGGCGCGGCGCATGGTCTTCGCCGACCATCGCGACCTGTTCCGCCGCCCGGTGACGGCGGGCGATCTCGACAAGTTCGAAGCCGCGGTGATCGATCCGCCCCGTGCCGGCGCCCGCGAGCAGGCCGCCGAGATCGCCAGGGCGCGGACACCTCTGGTGGCGCATGTTTCCTGTAATCCCAATACCTTCGCACGGGATGCGGAGATTCTGTGTCAGGGCGGCTACCGCCTCGACTGGATCCAGCCGGTCGGCCAGTTCCGCTGGTCGACCCATGTCGAGCTGGCGGCGCGGTTCAGCCGATAAAACGCCTCTCCCTTTGGGAGAGGAAGGGGCCCGCGAGGCGAAGCCGAGTGGGAAGGTGAGGGTAGCCTCGACTTTCGACCCTCACCCTTCCGCGCCTTCGGCGCTCCCTCCCTCTCCCAAAGGGAGAGGGATTTAGGGATAGTCCGCCCGCAGGAAAAACAGCCCGTCCGACGGCGCGTTGAGCCCGAGCGCTGCGCGGTCGCGGGCTTCCAGCGCCGCGGTCATGTCGTCGGGCGTCCAGCGGCCCTGGCCGACCAGCACGATGCAGCCGACCATCGAGCGCACCTGGTGATGCAGGAACGAGCGCGCCGAGGCGAACACGCTGATCCGCTCGCCGTCCGCCACCACTTCGAGCCGGTCGAGCGTGCGCAGCGGGCTGTCCGCCTGGCAATGCGCCGAGCGGAAGGTGGTGAAGTCGTGCCGCCCCAGCAGCCGCGCCGCGCCCTCGGCCATCAGTCCGGCATCGAGCGGCGGTATCACTCGCCAGGCCAGCCCCTTCTCCCAGGTCAGCGGCGCCCGCCTTGTTGAGATTCTATATTCATAATGGCGTGCAACGCACGAGAAACGCGCATGCCAGTCGTCCGCCACCTCGACGCAATCGAGGATCGCCACCGGATGCGGCCGCACGCGTGCGTTCAGGGCTTCCATCAGCCGGAAAGCGGTGATCGGCTTCTCGATATCGATGTGCGCGCGCATGCCCAGGCCGTGCACGCCGGCATCGGTGCGCCCCGCCGCCTGTACCGATGCCCGCTCGCCGGTCACCGCAAAGGCGGCATCCTCGATCGCCTGCTGCACGCTCGGGCCATGGTCCTGCCGCTGCCAGCCCATGAAGGGCCGGCCGTCAAACTCCACCGTCAGCGCGAACCGCGTCAAAGCCGGATTCCCGGCGGGATCGGAAAGCCCCGCAGCAGCTCGGTCACCGTCATGACGCCACGTCCTGCACGCTGGACGGTGTCCGGCCGGATCGCGCCGTCGCCGCAGCCGATCGTCAGCTGCGCGTCGAGCACCAGCCCCGGCGTGGTGCGGTAATGCACGTCGCCCGGATTGTCGGACGCGCTCTGGACATGGGCGGTCAGTAGCTTGATGCGCTCGCCTTCATGTTCGAACCACGCCCCGGGCGCGGGGTTGAAGGCACGGACCTGGCGATCGACCTGTTGCGCACCGACGCTCCAGTCGATCCGCGCCTCGGCCTTGTCGATCTTGGCGGCATAGGTCACGCCGTCCTCGGGCTGCGGCTGCGGAGGATAGCCGGCCAGGTCGCCGAGCACCTCCACCATCAGCTTGGCGCCGAGCAGCGAGAGCCGCTGGGAAAGCACGCCGCTGGTATCGGAAGGACCGATCGGAATCCGTTCCTCGAGCCGCACCGGCCCGGTATCGAGCCCGGCTTCCATCTGCATGATGCCGATGCCCGTCTCCGTGTCTCCAGCAAGGATCGCCCGCTGGACCGGCGCGGCGCCGCGCCACCTCGGCAGCAGCGAGCCATGGACGTTGAGGCAGCCATGTCTCGGCGCATCGAGCACTGCCTGGGGCAGGATCAGGCCATAGGCCGCGACCACCGCCACATCGGCCTCCAGCGCCTGGAACGCCGGCAGCGCATCGGGATCCTTGCGGAAGGAAAGGGGCGTGCGCACCGCGATCCCCAGCGCCTCGGCCCGTGCCTGCACCGGGGAGGGGGTGAGCGCCTTGCCGCGCCGTCCACCTGCCCGGGGCGGCTGGCTGTACGCCGCCACGACGTCGTGCCCGGCGTCGACCAGCGCATCGAGCACCGGCACGGCGAATTCGGGCGTTCCCATGAATATCACTCGCATGCGGTGCCCTTAGCCTTACTCGTCATCCCGGCGAAAGCCGGGATCTCAGGCGAAGGCGCGAGCGGGGCCAGGGTGTTTTCTTTCCGTTCCGCCTCGCTTATCTCACTCTTCATGGCATCTCCCGAGATCGAAGCGCTCACCCAGGCCCTGTCGCGACTGCCCGGCCTCGGCCCGCGCTCGGCGCGCCGCGCGGTGCTCCATCTGCTCAAGAAGCGCGAGACCGCGCTCGATCCGTTGCTCGCCGCACTGGGCGCGGTCAGCCGCAACCTCGCCACCTGCGGCACCTGCGGCAATGTCGACACCAGCGACCCCTGCCAGATCTGCGCCGATCCCCGCCGCGACGTGCGCTCGCTCTGCGTGGTCGAGGAAGTGGCCGACCTCTGGGCGCTCGATCGCTCGCGGCTCTTCCCGGGCCGCTTCCATGTGCTCGGCGGCCGCCTCTCGGCGCTGGAGGGCGTGCGGCCCGAGGATCTGCGCATCGACCGGCTGGTCGCCCGCATCGCCGCCGGCGGGATCGACGAAGTGGTGCTGGCGATGAACGCCACGCTCGAGGGCCAGACCACCGCGCATTACATCGCCGAGCGGATCGAGACCTATCCCGTCCGCGTCACCCAGCTCGCGCACGGCCTGCCGGTGGGCGGCGAGCTCGACTATCTCGACGAAGGCACGCTCGCCCAGGCCCTGCGCGCCCGGCGGCCGGTGGCCTGATTTTTCACGCGGAGACGCGGAGGCGCGGAGCCTTTTTGTTCGCGCAGAGGCGCAGAGGACGCAGAGACTCTGTTTCGCCGCGTCAGCGGCCCTGTCCCACGGAACGCAGTGCCGAAGTAGCGGCTGAAGTCGCTGAGAAGCGATGTATCTCCGCGTTCTCTGCGCCTCTGCGCGAAAATCACCTTTCTTCTCCGCGCCTCCGCGTGAACCAATCTCAAACTTGCGACACGCGCCCCACTGGCCTAAATTACCCGCATGGCCATTCTACCTATCGTCGAAGTACCCGATCCGCGTCTGCGTCTCATCTCCGAACCCGTCGCGGAGGTGACCGACGAACTGCGCGACCTGATCGCGGACATGTTCGACACGATGTACGACGCGCCCGGCATCGGCCTCGCCGCGATCCAGGTCGGCGTGCCCAAACGCCTGATCGTCATGGATCTCCAGGAGAACCAGGACGAGGACGGCAAGCCGATCCGCGAGCCGCGCGTCTTCATCAACCCCGAGATCCTCGATCCGGCCGAGGAGCAGTCGGTCTATACCGAAGGCTGCCTGTCGATCCCCGAGCAGTTCGCCGATGTCGAGCGTCCCGCGCGCTGCCGCGTGCGCTGGCTCGACGAGAATGGCGCCGCGCATGACGAGCTGTTCGAGGGCCTGCTCGCCACCTGCATCCAGCACGAGATGGATCACCTGCAGGGGATCGTCTTCATCGACCATCTTTCGCGCCTGAAGCGCGACATGATCCTCAAGAAGCTCAACAAGGCCCGCAGGGCCGCGGCCTGATCTCCGGCGCGCGGCCCCTTGGGTACCGCGTCAGCCGATCACGATCGTTCCGCTCGACGATGCGGACTTGTACTGCTTGCCGATCTGCGCGGCGAAGCTGCTCGATGCCGCGCTGACGCTGCCCACGCCGTCGCCGCTGTTGAAGTCGTGCGAGCCGTGCAGCGTCATGTTCTCGGGCGGAATCTTCGTATCCGGCAGCTTGCCGAAGAACAGCGTGATCCAGACCTGGGCGGTGTTGAACGCCTCGGTGCCGCAGCTGATCCGCCGCACGATCGAATAGGTGCCGACGGGCTGTTTCTTGGCGTCGCTGAGCTTGCCGCCTTCGATCTGGAAGCGGCCGGCGGCGTCATCGACATTGTTCAGGCATCCACGGGTCATATGGTAGGTGAGGGCCATGTGCGTGTTCCTTTTTCGCTGGTTGCGATGGGACGAATGCGAACGCGCGACCCTCGATTCCCCCGATTTCGGGCGGTGCCATATGGTCGGGGATCGGACATATGCAGACAAGTGAAGATGGGTCGAAACCGGACCCTAAATTAACCCTGTCCTACACGGATCGTTCGAGTTATGTTCCCGGGCATCGGCACCTTCGCGCGGGGTGCGGGCCCGATCGGGCGTCTCCCGCGCGTGCATGTCGTGAACTTGGTGAACTTCCGGGAGGCTCGTGTTGGATTTGCTGGCGCTAGGGGTTGCGGTCGCCGCGCTCGTCATAGGGCTCGGCCTGGGCATGTTCCTTGGCGGTCGCCCGGCAGCGCAGATGCGGGCCGAGCGCGATGCGCGCGAGGCGCAGTTCAAGGCGGCGATCACCGATCTGGCGGCGGCCGAGGAGCGCGCCAGCCATGCCGAGGCGCTGCGCGCCCAGGTCGAGCTTCTGCGCGATGATCGCGACGATGCGCGCCTCCAGCTCACCGAGCTGCGCGCCAAGGCGGAGGCGTTCGAGGAGCGGCTCGCCGAGTTCAAGGGCGCGCGCGACGCGATGGCCGGCCAGTTCCGCGAGCTTGCCGGCACGATGCTCACCGAGACGCAGGAGGCGTTCCTCAAGCGTGCCGAGGAGCGGTTCAAGGAATCCGAGCAGACTTCGGGCCAGAACCTCAAGGCGCTGCTCCAGCCGGTCAACGAGCGGCTCCAGCGCTATGAGGAGGGCGTCGCCAAGGTCGAGGCCGAGCGCCGCGATGCGTTCGGCGATCTCAAGGGCCAGATCGAGCAGATGCGGATCGGCCAGGAGCGGGTGAGCGCCGAGGCGGCCAAGCTGGTCAATTCGCTGCGCAACGCGCCCAAGGCGCGCGGCCGCTGGGGCGAGCAGCAGCTGCGCAACGTGCTGGAGACCTGCGGCCTCTCCGAACACACCGATTTCGATACCGAAGTGAACGTCGCCGGCGAGGATGGCGGGCGGCTGCGGCCCGATGCGATCGTCCATGTGCCCGGTGGCCGCGCGCTGGTGATCGACGCCAAGGTCTCGCTCAACGCCTATCAGGACGCGTTCGGCGCGGTGGACGAGGACGAGCGCCGCATCGGCCTCGCCGCGCACGCCGCTTCGATGAAGGCGCATATCAACGGGCTGGGCAACAAGGCCTATTGGAGCCAGTTCGCCGAGGCGCCTGACTATGTGATCATGTTCGTGCCGGGCGAGCATTTCCTCTCCGCCGCCCTCGAATTCGATCCCACCCTGTGGGATTTCGCCTTCGAGAAGCGCGTGCTGCTCGCCACCCCGACCAACCTGATCGCGATCGCGCGCACCGTCGCGGCGGTGTGGCGCCAGGAAAAGCTCGCCAAGGAAGCCCGCCAGATCGGCGAGCTCGGCAAGGAGCTGTACGACCGGCTCGCCAAGGCGCTGGGCGATCTGCGCGTGGTCGGCTCGGGGCTCAACACCGCGGTCAAGAATTTCAACACCTTCGCTTCCAGCCTCGAGACCCGCGCCCTGGTCTCGGCGCGCAAGCTCAAGGAGCTGAACGTCGAGACCGGCGCGCGCGAGATCGAGGCGGTGCCCCCCGTCGAGCTGCTCGCCAGCCATGCCGGCGAGCCGGAGGCGGAAGCGGCGGAATAACCTGCGCTATGGCGGCCGGGGCGTTTGCCGCTAGGTTTCGGGTCCGAATCGGATGGAGGGGAATTCGATGAAGCTTGTTCTTGCGCTCCTGCTTGCCTCGGCACCGCTCGGCACCGCTGTCGCCCAGGAAGCGACGACCGATGCCAGGCTCGGCGAGATCGTCCAGCTGATCCAGGGCGGCCAGCCGCAGCTGGCGGTGGACAAGCTCAACCCGCTGCTCGCCGACTATGAGCGCCGCTATGCCGGCAAGCCCAAGCCCTTGTGCGATGTCGAGCCGGCCGAGACCAAGGCCTATGCCGGGGTCGCCGGCAAGGATTACACGCTGGCGGAAGGCGGCTGGTGCATCGCTTTATGGGCCAAGGGCTTCGCGCTGATCGACCTGAAGCAGCTCGATGCGGCGGTGCCCTTCCTCGAGCGCTCGGTGGCGCTGGCGCCGTTCCATCCGCATTATCTGTCCGAGCTCGGCTATGCCTATCAGGCGCAGAGGAACTGGCAGCGCTCCTATGATTTCTACGCCCGCGCCGCGGATTCGGCGCTGCGCCAGGAAGGCGACCGGCGGAACAAATCGCTGCGCCGCGCCTGGTTCGGCATGGCCTATGACATGATCGAGATGGGCCGGCTCGACGAGGCCGCGGCGCTGTTCCGCAAATGCCTGGAGGTCTCGCCGAACGACCAGAAGGTGAAGGACGAGCTGCAATATATCGAGGAGCAGAAGGCGAAGAAGAAGACGGGCTAGGGGCTACACGCCGGTAGACTGGCGCTCATACCCCTCTCCCTTGATGGGAGAGGGAGGGGGCCGCCGCCGGAGGCGGTGGGAGGGTGAGGGTGACCTCTCCCCAGACTGTCTCGCTTGTGGAGAGGTCACCCCCACCCAACCCTCCCCCATCAAGGGGGAGGGCTTTTTGGGCTCAACGCCAATCAAGGCCCTCACGGCATCCTTGCAATGTAGGATTTCGCCTGCTTGGCTCCCGCGGCCGGGTTCTTTGACCGGGCCGCTCTTTGCACGGTTGGAAAGATAGGATCACGCGCACGCAAGGATGTTGCGAGATGCGTCGCGTTCACGGGAACTGTGTCAACTTAGGCGCCGGGAAAACCCGCTCCGGGCGTGAACTTCGTGGACTTTGCCGAGTCGCCGCGAGGTACGGTGTAGGAACGCGCGGCGATGGCCTCGCCACCGCCGCGCGCCCTGGAAACCCGGTCAGGGTCGGCCGCGGACCAGCGTCATCGTGCGGCCACGGGCGCCGGTCAGCACCAGCCTGTCTCCGCCGCGATTGCCCGACGAGACGGTCAGCCGCTCGCCGAGCAGGCCCAGGATCGCCTGTTCCTGCAGGTTCCGGGCCCGGTCGAGGCAGGCCATCCGGGTGCTCGCCACCCCGCCGGTGGTCAGCCGGCCGCGGGTGAAGCTGTAGCTGCCGGTGAAGCGGTTGCAGCCCGAGTTACCGGAGACGCGGCCCTTGTCGAACGAGACCGAGGGGCGGGTGCCGCGCACCACCGGACGGCCGTTGAGCGCGCTGATCTGCCAGCTGCCGTCGATCAGGCCGCTGCCGGCCTCGACCCGCGGCTCGCCGCCGCAGCCCTGATAGGTGCGGCCGTCGACGGTGACGGTCACCGTGTCGGGATAGCTGCGGTCGCTCATCCCGTCGCTGCACGGGCGATGGTTGGTGTTCACGTTGATCCGGCGCGTCTGCCACATCTCGCCGGCAAAGCCGTGGATCACCTTGGGCGTCGGCACGCTCACCGGCTGGCGGCCCGGCGCCTCGAAGCGCATCGTCCGCGCGCCGATGGTCAGGCTCCAGAACGGCTCGGTGCCGCTGGCGCGATAATCGGCCTGGCCCTGTGCCGCGGCGGGCAGGGCGGTCAGCGCGATCAGGCTGGCGGCGGCGATGGTCGAAAGTCGCATTGGTTCACTCCCTCTATGCGGAACACAATGCGTGGGACGGTCTGAATGGCCCATGGCCGTAACGATTAGCTGGCGTTCAGCTTCGCTGCTGGCCCAGCACCTGATAGGCCATCACGGCGGTGGCGATCGCCGCGTTGAGGCTGTCCGCCTTGCCGAGCATCGGGATCTTGACCAGCAGGTCGCAGGCCTCGGCCATGAAGCCCGGCATGCCCTGCGCCTCGTTGCCGGTCAGCAGGAAGGTCGGCGCTGCGTAGAGCGGCGCGCGATAGTCATGCTCGGTGTCGAGGCTGAGTCCGACCAACTGGCCCGGCCCCTTGCGCAGCCAGACCAGGAAGTCGCCCCAGCTCGACCGCGCCACCGGCACGGTGAACAGCGCCCCCATGCTGGCACGTACGGCCTCGACCGAGAAGGGATCGACGCAGTCGTCGATCAGGATCAGCCCGCCCGCGCCCACGGCATCGGCAGTGCGCAGGATGGTGCCCAGATTGCCCGGATCGCGCAGCCGCTCGGCGACCAGCCAGATGCCCGAGCTGCTCCGGTCGAGATCGGCCAGGGTGACGGCGAAGTCGGGATAGACGCCGACCACGGCGCCCGGATTGTCCTTGCCCGAGAGCTTGGAGAGGATGTCGGCATTGGTCTCGACCGCCCATCCGCCTTTGGCTTCGGTCGCGTCGACCAGCGCGCGGACCAGCGCATGGCCGGCCATGTCCCTGGCGTAGAACAGATATTCCGGTACCCGCCCGGCCTCGTGCGCCTCGGTCAGGATGCGCAGCCCCTCGGCGAGGAACAGGCCTTCCTCGCGGCGATGCTTCTTGTCGCGCAGGTTGCGGACGCGCTTGATGAGCGGATTGGAAAAGGCAGTGATTTCGCGAGGCATCAGTTCCCCTAGCTTCTCTCGTGCTCCTGCGAAAGCAGGAGCCTAGAGTCACGGGCGACGGAGCTTGCAATCCTGGGCTCCTGCGTCGGCAGGAGCGCATGGATCACTCCTCGTTGAACCGCGCCTCGACCAGCTCGACCAGCGCCTGCACCGCGCCGTCCGCGCCGGCGCCTTCCGCGCTGATCGAGATGGTGTCGCCCTTGGCGGCGCCGAGCATCATCAGGTCGAGGATCGACGTGCCCGAGGCGGTGTTGCCGTCCTTCTCGACGGTGAGTTCGACCGGCTGGGCGGTGGCGAGCGTCACGAAGGCCATGCTGGCACGCGCGTGCAGGCCGCGCTTGTTTGAGATCGTGACGTTTCGGATCGTGCGACTCAAGCGGCAGCCTCTCCCAATACTTCGGATGCTACGGTGATGTATTTCCGGCCCGCGTCGCGGGCGGCGGCCACCGCTTCGGTGACCTTCATCGTCTTGCGGGCGCTGCCCAGGCGGATCAGCATCGGCAGGTTGATGCCCGCGATCACCTCGACCCGGCCGGCCTCCATCAGCGAGATGGCGAGGTTCGACGGCGTGCCGCCGAACAGATCGCTCAGCACGATCACCCCGCGGCCCGAATCGACACTCTTGATCGCCTCGGCGATGTCCGCGCGGCGACCTTCCATATCGTCCTCGGGCCCGATGCAGATCGAGGCGATCTGCTCCTGCTTGCCCACTACATGCTCCATCGCGACTACGAACTCCTCTGCGAGTCGTCCGTGCGTCACGAGCACCAAACCGATCATCTCAAACTCCGCCCCCTGCCGTGGTCACCGGGGCCCCCTCCAGCGAGTCCTGCGGCGCGGTCTTGGTATCACGATGCGCCACCGTGGGCGAAAAACCCGCGGCGCGCAACCGGGCGGCCATCCGTTCGGCGACATGAACCGACCGGTGGCGGCCTCCGGTGCATCCGAACGCTATCGTAACATAGGCCTTCCCCTCCGCCTGGTAGCGCGGGAGCAGCAGCAGCAGCAGCGACTCGATCTGCGCCATCGCCTCGGGATAGGCAGGGTCCGCGGCGATATAGGCGGAGACATCGGCGTCCTTGCCGGTCCCCGGCCGCAGTTCCGGCACCCAGTGCGGGTTGCGCAGGAACCGCATGTCGAACACCAGGTCGGCGTCGCGCGGCAGCCCGCGGGCGAAGCCGAAGGAGACCACCGAGATCACCGTCTCGCCCAGGCCTTCGCCCGAGAAGGTCGCGCGAATCTGCTGGGCCAGCTCGTTCGAGCTCAGGTCCGTCGTGTCGATCAGCCGATTCGCCCAGCGGCGCAGCGGAGTCAGCAGCTCGCGTTCATGGGCGATCCCGTCCCATGCCGGACGATCCTGGGCGAGCGGATGGCGGCGGCGCGTCTCCGAATAGCGGCGCTCCAGCTCGGCGCCCGAGCATTCGAGGAACAGTGTGCCGACGTCATGGCCATGATCCTCGCGCAGCTTCTTGATGCGGCGGACGATGCTTTCGGGGTCGAAGCCGCGCGTCAGGGTGCCGATGCCGATCGCCAGCGGCCGGTCGTCATCCACGTCCAGCCCCTCGGAGGGCGCGGTGTCGAGCAGGCGGTTGAGCAGCAGCAGCGGCAGGTTGTCGACGACTTCCCAGCCCAAATCCTCGAGCGTTCGAAGGACCGTGGACTTGCCCGCGCCGGACATGCCGGTGACGAGCAGGATCTGCTTGGGCCGCGCCTTGCTCATCGTGCGAAGGCCTTTAGCGCATATTCGACCTTGATGGGAGCGGCGGGCTCGGAGGGGCCGAGCGCCAGCACCGGGATTTCGACACCCGCGATGCGGCGCGTACGGCGGTCCTCGGGCAGGCGCGGCACGTCGTCCAGCACCACCACGGCCAGCGCGACGGGCGCCTCGTCGAGGTTGGGCATCTCCACCGCGCCGATACCTCGGACATCGACCCGCCCGCCGGTGCCCGCCGGCACCGTGGCGCACAGCGTCTTGCTCCGCCGCACGCAGACGGTGCGGGCATCGACCACCAGGGTGGCGCCGCGATCGAGCAGCCGGAGCAGCAGATCGGTGCGCTGCGCATCGTCGCGCGCCTCGATCAACACGCCTTTCCCATCGATCGCCACACAGGCGGCCAGAATGGATTCCGAAGACAGCTCAGCCATTTAGTTGCGTCCCGCCAGTGGCAGACGAACGACGAATCGTGCCCCGCTCAATCGATCCTCCCGCGATTCGACTGAAATGCTCCCCTGGTGGCCCTCAACGATCGTGCGGGCGATGGCAAGCCCCAGGCCGGAGTGCTGGCCGAACGCCTCGTCCTGTGGGCGCACCGAGTGGAAGCGGCGGAAGATGTTCTCGCGCGCCTCCTCGGGCACGCCGGGGCCCTCGTCCTCGACGCGGATCGTCAGATATTCCTCGTCGCTGGCCGCCGAGATCGCGATCAGCCCCTTGGGCGGCGAGAAGGAGATGGCGTTCTCGATAAGGTTCTCGAACACCCGCTCCAGCCGCGCGCCTTCGCCCAGGACAGTGAGTTCGACATGGGCGCTGCGATCGAAGGCGATGCGGATGCCGTTCGAAATGCCGCGCGCCTCGCGCTGGTCGAGCAGCGCCTGGATCATCGCCCCGATATCGACCGGCTCGAAGGTGGCGCGGCTCAGCTGCGCGTCGAGGCGCGAGGCCTCGGAGATGTCGGTGATCAGCCGGTCGAGCCGCAGCACGTCGTCGCGGACGATCTCGAGCAGCTGGTCGCGGTGTTCCTTCTTCTTCACCGCCGCCATCCCATCGACGGCGGAGCGGAGCGAGGCGAGAGGGTTCTTCAGCTCGTGGGTCACGTCCGCAGCAAAGGCCTCGGTCGCGTCGATCCGCGCGCGCAGCGCCTGGGTCATGTCGGAGAGCGCGCGGGCGAGCAGGCCGATCTCGTCGCTGCGGTCGGGCAGGCGCGGGACCACCACTTCGCGGGCACGGCCCAGCCGCACCCGGATCGCCGCGCGGGCGAGCAGGCGCAGCGGCCGCACGATCGTCCGGGCGAGGAACAGCGAGAGCAGGATCGAGAAGACCGAGACGAACAGCAGCACCATGCCCAGCCGGAAGCGCTCGGCGCGCACCGTCTGGGTGATGTCGCGGGCGTTGACCGTGGTCATCACCACGCCCAGCTCGGTGATCGGCGCGGCGGCGGTGATCACCGGGGTGCGATCGGGCGCGCGCCACACCGTCGCCGGCGTGCCGTGCGCCGAGACGGCGGTGCGCACATCGGGCCAGTCGAGTCCCTGGTCGGCGGCCCGCTCGCGGTAGAGCGGGGCGCGGTCGGCGCCCGCCACGGTGTCGATCACCGCATCGAGGATGCGCGCCGCCTCGATCCCCCAGGGATCCTTGTCCGGATCGCGCAACACCACGTTGCGCAGGCCCAGCACCTTGCTGTCGGCGAGCAGCTTGCCCTTCTCGTCGAACAGCCGGATCCGCGTGCCGGTGTCGCGCGCCAGGCTGAGCACCAGCAGGTCGCGGCGCTTCTCGTCCTTGGTCGAGGCTAGCGCCTGGGCGATCAGCCGCACTTCGCGGCTCGCCTGCTCCACCCGGCTGTCGACGATCCGGCTGCGGAACGAGTCGAGATAGGAGAAGCCGCCGCCCAGCAAGGCGAGCGCGACGATGTTCACCGCGAGGATTCGCGGCGTCAGGCTGACGCGATTGGACCATTTGAGCGCGAGGTCGCGCTCGTCCTTACTCGTCCGAGAACCGGTAGCCCGCGCCATAGAGCGTCTCGATAGCATCGAATTCCGAATCGACTTGCCGGAATTTGCGGCGGACGCGCTTGATGTGGCTGTCGATCGTTCGGTCGTCGACATAGATGTCGTCCTGATAGGCGGCATCCATCAGCTGGTTGCGGGTCTTCACGATCCCCGGGCGCTGCGCCAGCGTCTCGAGGATCAGGAACTCGGTGACGGTGAGCGTCACGTTGGTGCCGTTCCAGGTCACGCGATGGCGCGCCGGGTCCATGGTCAGCCGGCCGCGCTCCAGCGCTTCGGCAGTGACTTCCTCGCCGCCCTCGGTGCTGGGCTGGGCCGCCTCGGTACGGCGCAGGATCGCGCGGATGCGGGCGATGAGAAGACGCTGAGAGAAGGGCTTGGCGATATAATCGTCCGCGCCCATCGCCAGGCCCAGCGCCTCGTCCAGCTCGTCGTCCTTGCTGGTCAGGAAGATCACCGGGATCGTGCTCTTCTCCCGCAGCTTCCGCAGCAGTTCGAGCCCGTCCATCTTCGGCATCTTGATGTCGAGCACCGCCAGGTCGGGCGGATTGTCGATCAGCGCCTTCAGCGCGCTTTCGCCATCGGAATAGACTCGCGTCAGGAAACCCTCGGTCTGCAGGGCGATCGAGACGGAGGTCAGGATATTGCGGTCGTCATCGACCAGCGCGATCGTAGCGGTCATGCGTTTGGGGCACTCGGAACCATTGATTGGACGGCGTAACCGAAACTTCTTTGCCGCTCAATCGGCTGACAACGTTTACTCGGGTTGACCCTGTTTCCGGCGCGGGCCTATGGCCACGCAATAATATTGCACTGGGCGAGAACAGCCCGGGCAAGGACACCCCAAAGGGTGTGTGGAGACGGAGGCTAATTTGACCGAGCGCATGCCGCGCCATGGTCTCGATGCGATGGGCATCGGGACGGGCGCCGATATTTTCTGGAACCTCGAAACCGCCCAGCTCGTCGAGCAGGCCGTGACCCGCGGCGAGGGCAAGCTGGCCAAGGACGGCCCGCTGGTCGTCACCACCGGCAAGCACACCGGCCGCAGCGCCAAGGACAAGTTCATCGTCCGCGACGCGACGACCGAGGACAGCGTCTGGTGGGGCAAGGTCAACAAGGAGATAAGCCCGGCGCATTTCGCGGCGCTCAAGGCCGATTTCCTCGCCGAGCTGGCGAACCGCGACACGCTGTTCGTGCAGGACCTGTACGGCGGCTCGCAGCCCGAGCACCGCGTGAACGTCCGCGTGATCAACGAGCTGGCCTGGCACAACCTGTTCATCCGCACGATGCTCGTCCGCCCCGAGGGTGCCGAGCTGGCCGGCTTCGTGCCCGAATACACGATCATCGACCTGCCGAGCTTCCGCGCCGATCCCGAGCGCCATGGCTGCCGCAGCGAGACGGTGATCGCGGTCAGCTTCACCGAGAAGCTGATCCTGATCGGCGGCACCGCCTATGCCGGCGAGATGAAGAAGAGCGTCTTCGGGCTGCTCAACTATCTGCTGCCGGTCGACGGCATTATGCCGATGCACTGCTCGGCCAATATCGGTCCCGAAGGCGACACCGCGGTGTTCTTCGGCCTGTCGGGCACCGGCAAGACCACGCTCTCGGCCGATGCCAGCCGCACGCTGATCGGCGATGACGAGCATGGCTGGTCGGACACCGCCGTCTTCAATTTCGAGGGCGGCTGCTACGCCAAGATGATCAACCTGTCGGCCGAGGCCGAGCCGGAGATCTTCGCGACCACCAGGCGCTTCGGCACGGTGCTCGAGAATGTCGTGATGGACGAGGAGAGCCGCACGCTCGACCTGGCGGACAACAGCCTGGCCGAGAATAGCCGCGGTGCCTATCCGATCGACTTCATCCCCAACACCTCCGAGCGCAACCTCGGCCCGGTCCCGCGCAACATCATCTTCCTGACCGCGGACGCCTTCGGGGTGATGCCGCCGATCGCCAAGCTGACGCCGGACCAGGCGATGTACCACTTCCTCTCGGGCTACACCGCCAAGGTGGCCGGCACCGAGATCGGCGTGACCGAGCCCGAGGCGACCTTCTCCACCTGCTTCGGCGCCGCCTTCATGCCGCGTCATCCGGCGGTGTACGGCAATCTGCTCAAGGAGCGGATCGCGAAGGGCGGAGTGGATTGCTGGCTGGTCAACACGGGCTGGAGCGGCGGCCGCGCCACCGATCCCGGCATCAAGCGCATGCCGATCCGGGTGACGCGCGCGCTGCTCAACGCCGCGCTCGACGGCAGCCTGGCCCAGGCCGAGTTCCGCAAGGATCCGAATTTCGGCTTCATGGTCCCCGTCGCGGTCAACGGCGTCGACAGCGCGATCCTCGATCCGCGCGCGACCTGGAACAACAAGGCGGATTACGACGCGACTGCCGGCCGCCTGGTCGACCAGTTCGTCGAGAACTTCGCCCAATTCGCGGATCATGTGGATCAAGGCGTCCGCGAGGCCGCACCGCAAGTGACAGCTACCGCCTAACCGGCCCGGTCATCGATCGGGCGACAGGAGCCCGATCGATGACCGAGTTCTCGCCAAGACTGTTCGCTACCGACGCCGAGATCGTCCATCTCGGCGAAGGCCTGCTCGCCTGTTCGCTCGCCAGGGAGGAGTGGACCCACGAGGCGCATCTCGCCGCCTGCCTCTATCTGCTCGCCGAGCGGCCCGATGTGGATGTCGACGCCGAGATCGCCGGCCTGATCTCCCGTTTCAACGAAAGCGTCGGCGGGGTGAACGACGACAAGGGCGGCTATCACGACACGATCACGCGGGCCTATGTCGCCGGCGTGCGCCTGTTCCTGTCGCAGACCGAGGAAACCGGGCTCACCCAGCGCGTCAACGCGTTGCTCGCATCGCCCATGGGCCGGCGCGACTGGCCGCTCGGTTTCTACAGCCGCGAGCGGCTCTTCTCCGTCCCGGCGCGCCGGGGCTTCGTTCCGCCGGACCGGGCACCGTTGCCGTTGGGCTGAGCCATGCGGATGTGCTAGATACGCTCCCGTTCCGAACCCATCGTAACAGGAGCAGATTCATGAGCATTCTCGACGGTATCCTCGGCCAGGTCACGCAGAACGCGGACATCGCCAATCTCGCGGCCAAGGTCGGTCTCTCGCCCGAGCATGTCGAGCAGGCCGTGCAGGCGCTCGCCAAGTTCCACCCGATGGACGTCGACACCGCCGAAGGCGCGTCCTCGGCGACCGGCCTGCCGGTGGACAAGCTCCAGGAGATCATCGGCCATATCGGCGGCGAAGGCTCGCTCGGTCATTTCGCCGATCTGCTCAAGGGCGATGGCGCGGGCGTGCTTGGCCAGATCGGCGGCCTCGCCTCGGGCCTGCTCGGCGGGAAACAGTAAGCCATTTTCCGTCATCCCCGCGCAGGCGGGGATCCAGGGTTGCAGGCGTCAGTGTCCGTGGCTCTGGATCCCCGCCTTCGCGGGGGTGACGATTATGGTTGAATGAACCGCTCAACTATCAGCGCCGCCACAGCCCCCGCCGCATAGGCGACGAAGTCGAGCCATTCGAAGCTCCCGCCCAGCACCACGCGTGCCACCCGATTGTGCACACCGAGCAGGTCGAGCACATGGATCGCCTGGCCGAACTCGATCACCGCCCCGATCGCGAAGGCCAGCAACGCCGCCGGCAGCGCCCGAAACGGCAGCACCGCGCGCAGCCCGCAATAGACCAGCATCACCGCCAGCACGTCGCCCAGATAGGGCCGGACGAAACGATCGCGCACGAACAGCGCGATCGCCACCTCCACCGCCAACAGCAAGGCGGCGGCCAGTGCGTAACGCGGGCGCCAGGTCATTCGGACGAGAGGATACTGTCCGCCACCACGTCGTGATGCTCGACGTGCAGCGGCCGTTCGAGCAGGTAGCGATCGTCCTCCGGATAGTAGCGCGCGATCGCGATATCGTCCCCGGCAAAGCCGCGAATGTCGTCCAGGCTCTTCCACCAGCTCAGCGTCGTCACTTCGGTGGTGCCGTCGCCCAGGTCGCGGAACAGCATCTGGAATCCGAGATTGCCCGGCGTCGCGGTATAGTCGGTGCCGCCGGTCGCCGCGATATAGTCGCGATAGGCATCGCGCTCCGCGGTGCGGATCACGCCGCGCCAGCGCCGCAGGATCACGCCTTGCGCTCCGCGATGTGCCGGTCGATCACATGCCCCAGCACGGTCATCGGCACATTGCCGCCCAGCACCACCGCGTCATTGAACGCGCGGAAGTCATAGCGGTCGCCCAGCGCCGCTTTGGCGTGGTCGCGCAGCCGGTTGATCTCGCTATGCCCCACCTTGTAGCCGCAGGCCTGGCCCGGCCAGGAGCAATAGCGGTCGACCTCGCCCGAGACTTCCTCGACCGAGGAGCCGTTGGCGGTGACGAACCACTCGATCGCCTGCTGGCGTGTCCAGCGCTTGGCGTGCAGCCCGGTATCGACCACCAGCCGGCAGGCGCGGAAGCCCAGCGACTGGAGATAGCCGAGCTTCTCCGCCGGGTTCTCGGCATAGACGCCCAGGTCGTCGGCCAGCTGCTCGGCATAGAGCGCCCAGCCTTCCGAATAGGCGTTGAACGCCAGGATGCTGCGGATCAGCGGCATGCGGTTGGCATATTCGCCCTGCCAGACATGGCCCGGAATGCCCTCGTGATAGGCGAGGTCGGGCACGCTGAAGCGGGTGTGCAGGCTGGTGGTGCGCAGGTTGAGCCAGACCTTGCCCGGCACCGTTCCGTCGATCGATCCCGCGCCGCCATAGGCGCCGGGTGCCCCCGGCTCCTCCTCAAGCGGCAGGCGGCGTACCTCGACATTGCCCTTCACCAGCGTGTGGAACGCCTGCGGCATCCGCCCGCGGATGTCGGCGATGCGGTCCTGCATGAACTTGATGATCTCGGCGCGGCCCGCATCGCTCTCGGCGAAGGCGAAGCGCGGGTCCTTGGCCAGCGCTTCCATCCGCGCGCCGACCGAGCCCTGCGAATAGCCTTCCTTCTTGAGGATCGCGTCCATCTCGGACTGGATCCTGGCCAGCTGATCGAGGCCCATCTTGTGGACCTCGTCAGGCGTCATCGTCGTCGTCGTGCCCGCGCTCAGCGCCCAGGCGTAATAGGCATCGCCATCCTTGAACTTCCACACGCCGGCATCGCTGGTCGCGCGGGCGCGGTGCTTCTCCAGCTCGGCGATCTGGCGGTCCAGGGCAGGGGTGAGCTTGTCCTTGGCGAGCAACCAGGCGCGCTCGCCGAAATCGCCGTTCATTCCGGCGGTGCGGTTGGCGACCGAGGTCACCACGCCCCAGCCGGCCGGATTGCCGCTGCGGGCGAGCCTGATCTGCTTCAGGCACTTGTCGAGCAGGAAGTCAGGGGCGATCACGCCCTTGCGCGCCGCGATCTTCAGCCGCTCGGTCTCGCCGTCCACCTGCTCGGCATAGCTTTCCAGCCGGTCGAGATAGGCCTCGCCATCCTCCGGCGTCGCGATCTGGTGGTCGCTGTCAAGCATGCGCGGCGTATCGAGGAACGCGCCGACATTCTGCACCACCACATAGGGCGTGTTGCGCCAGCCGCCGGTCGGGACGTCGCCATAGCCGAAGGCGAAGCCCTTCAACGCGTTGGAGAAGCTCGCCTGGATCACATCGATATGGGTGCGCATCGCCGGGCTCAGCGCGTTCAGGTCGAGCTTTGCGATATCGGCCAGCGTCTGTTTCAGGTTGGCGGCGATCTTTGCCTGGCCCTTCAGCGATCGGTCCATCAGCTGGTGCTTGAGGTTCGCGCGCTTGTCCTTGTCGATGCCGAGCGTGGTCGACGTCTCCGGATAGTCGCGCAGCATTTGCTCGGCGACCCGGTCGATCAGCGCCTGGGCGGGCGCGTCGTTCTGCGCGAGCAACGCGCGGGCCGTGGCGGGGGTACCGGCGAGCGCGAGCGTCGAGCCGGCGCCGAGCAGCAACTGACGGCGAGTGGTGTCCATACGAAATCCTCGGAGTAATCGTCATCCCCGCGAAGGCGGGGATCCAGAGCCAAGAGCGGTGTCGCTTGTAACCCTGGATCCCCGCCTTCGCGGGGATGACGAAGAAAGAAACATCAGGCGGGCTCGACGTCGAGCGAGCCGCCGCGTGCGCCGGTGATGCGGACATGCGCGCCGGCGGGGGTGTCGGGGCCGCTCGCCGGCCATTCGCCGTCGCCCACCTTCACCCGGCCCCGGCCGGCGGTGATCGGCTCGACCACGGTGACCACCTGGCCGATCAGCCGGGCGACGCGGTCGTTGAGCAGCGGGTCCGCGCTCGGCACCGGGTTCTGGCGATACCAGCGCCGCCCGACCGCCACCGCCGCCGCCGATGCCGCCGCGAACAGGAACACCTCGAACACCAGGTCGAATGCCGGCACCAGCAGCGTGACCACGCCGGTCACCGCCGCGCCGGCAGCGATGAACACCAGGAAGATGCCCGGCGCCAGCAGCTCGGCGATCGCCAGCACCGCGGCAAGGATAAGCCAGGCGAGGCCCGGCACGGCGAGCAGTTGGTTGAAGTCCATCTCACCCCTCCTTGGGTTCGAATGGCCGCGGGCGCGGCGGGGCAGGGGGCGCCGGCGGACGCGGTGCGCCGCCATTGCCCAGAGCCTCCTTGGCCAGCTCGCCGATGCCGCCCAGCGTGCCGATCAGCTGCGTCGCCTCGACCGGGAACAGGATCGTCTTGGCGTTGGGCGAGGTCGCGAACTTGCCGACCGCCTCGACATATTTCTGCGCGATGAAGTAGTTGAGCGACTGGCTCGATCCCGCCTCGATCGCGTCCGATACCAGCTGGGTCGCCTTGGCTTCCGCCTCGGCCGAGCGCTCGCGCGCCTCGGCGTCGCGGAAGGCGGCTTCGCGCCGGCCTTCGGCCTCGAGGATCTTCGACTGCTTCTGGCCCTCGGCGCGCAGGATCTCCGAAGCGCGGGTACCCTCGGCCTCGAGGATGTTGGCGCGCTTCTCGCGTTCGGCCTTCATCTGGCGGCCCATCGCGTTGACGATGTCGGCGGGCGGGCGGATGTCCTTGATCTCGACGCGGGTGATCTTCACGCCCCAGGGCGTGGTCGCGTGATCGACCACCGAGAGCAGCCGCGCGTTGATCTCGTCGCGCTTCGACAGCGTTTCGTCCAGGTCCATCGAGCCCATCACCGTGCGCAGGTTGGTCGTGGTGAGCTGGAGCAGCGCGATATAGAGGTCGCTCACCTCATAGGCCGCCTTGGCCGCGTCGAGGACCTGGAAGAACACCACGCCGTCGGTGGAGATCATCGCATTGTCCTTGGTGATGATCTCCTGGCCGGGGATGTCGATCACCTGCTCCATCATGTTCACCCGCCGGCCAACCCGGTAGAAGAAGGCGGGGTAGAAGTTGAAGCCCGGTCCGGCGACGCTGGTGAAGCGGCCGAAATGCTCGATCGTGTATTGATAGCCCTGGCGGACGATCGTCACGCTGGAGAAGAGGTAGAGCACGACGACCACGGCCACCGCGCCCAGGAAAACATTGAGTACGAGCATTCCGACTCCCCCTTCACGATTTGCTTCTTGCTAGCATAGAGAGGGGCCATGACCACAGCCCGTCTCGCACCGCGCACCGCCCTGTTCCTGCCGGCGTCCAACCGCCGTGCGATCGAGAAGGCGCGGGGGCTCTCCGCCGACCTGGTGATCCTCGACCTGGAAGATGCGGTGAAGGACGCGGACAAGGCGACTGCCCGCACCGCTGCGGTGGAAGCCATGGTCCAGGGCTTCGGCCCGCGCCTCGCCGCGATCCGGCTCAACGGCATCGAGTCGGGCGAGCATCTGGAGGACGTCGCCGCCGTCGCTGCCTCGCACGCGGACTTCGCCGTGCTGCCCAAGGCCGAGAGCGCCGCCGATGTCGCCCAGGTCGCAAAGGCGCTCGGCAAGCCGCTGCTGGCGATGATCGAGACGCCGCTCGGGGTGCTCGCCGCTGCCGAGATCGCCGCGGTGCCCGGCGTGTCGGGCCTGATCGCCGGCACCAACGATCTCGCTGCCTCGCTCCGCCTGCCGCCATCGAGCGGCCGCGGGCAGATGGGCGTAGCGCTCCAGACCATCGTGCTCGCCGCCCGCGCCAATGCGGTCTGGGCGCTCGACGGCGTGTTCAACCGGCTCGACGATCCCGAAGCGCTGGCCGCCGAGTGCCGCGAGGGCAGGGCGCTCGGCTATGACGGCAAGTCGCTGATCCATCCCAACCAGATCGAGATCGCTGCCCGCGCCTTCGGCCCGACCGAACAGGAGCTCGCCGAGGCCCGCGCCCTGATCGCGGCGGCGACCGGCGGTGCCGAGCGCTACGAAGGCCGGATGATCGAGACGATGCACGTCGACCAGGCCCGCGCATTGCTCGCCCGCGCCTCCGATAGCCCCGTTACGGAACATTTCGGAGCCTAAGGGCGACCCCTTAGGTCGGGCCTATCCTATGATAGGAACATGCCCGGACTCCCCATCCTGCACCGCGACCTGACTGCCGCGCTCGACGAGATCGAGGCGTTGATCGCGGAGCCAGAACTCGACCAGCTTCGCCTCTCGCGCGTCCGCCTCTACATCTCCAAGGTGAATGGCGAGCGCCGCAACAAGGTCGATGCGCTGTGCGAGGAACTCTCGCGCCAGGCGACCGGCATATTCGCCGAGCAGCTGGCGGCGCTCCGCCAGTCAAACATCGAGAAGCGCATCGAATATACCGTGCATGTCGGCACCTGGGGCCCGCGCGAGGTTGCTGCCGACTGGCCGGGCTATTGCCGCGCCTCGGTGACGCTCGCCCGCAGCATCCGCGAGCAGATCGCGATCGAGCAGGCACTGCTCTGCATGACATCCGAAAGCGCCGACCCCCTAGCGCTTTCCGACCCTCGCGGTTACATGGGCCGCCAACTTCCGAATCAGGACATTGGCGCACCCCATGGACATCCCTCTCGGCCTCACCTTCGATGACGTTCTCCTCTATCCGGGGGAATCCGAAGTCCTGCCGAGCATGGCCGACACCCGCACGCGGGTAACCCGCGGCCTCTCGCTCAACATTCCGATCCTCTCCTCGGCGATGGACACCGTCACCGAAGCCGACATGGCGATCGTCATGGCGCAGCTCGGCGGCATCGGCGTCCTCCACCGCAATCTCGACATCGAGGAGCAGGTCGAGGCGGTCCGCGCAGTCAAGCGCTTCGAGAGCGGCATGGTCGTCAATCCGATCACCATGGCGCCCACCGGCACCCTGGCCGAGGCCCGTGCGCTGATGGCCCAGCACCGGATCAGCGGCATCCCGATCGTCGAGGCGTCGGGCAAGCTCGCCGGCATCCTCACCAACCGCGACGTCCGCTTCGCCGAGCGGCTCGACCAGCCCGTCGCCGAGCTGATGACGCACGACAATCTCGCCACCGTCCGCGCTGGGGTCAGCTCGGAAGAGGCGCGCCGCCTGCTCCATTCGCGCCGCATCGAGAAGCTGCTGGTCGTCGACGATGCCTATCGCTGCGTCGGCCTGATCACGGTGAAGGACATCGAGAAGGCGGTGAACTACCCGAACGCCACCAAGGACGCCGCCGGCCGCCTCTGCGTCGCCGCCGCCACCACCGTCGGCGACAAGGGCTTCGCGCGTACCGAGGCGCTGGTCGACGCCGAGGTCGACCTGATCGTGATCGACACCGCGCACGGCCATAATGTCGAGGTCAGCCGCGCCGTCGAGCGGGTGAAGAAGCTCTCCAATCGCGTCCAGGTGATCGCCGGCAACATCGCCACCGCCGAAGCCGCCAAGGCGCTGATCGATGCGGGCGCGGACGGCATCAAGGTCGGCATCGGCCCGGGCTCGATCTGCACCACCCGCGTCGTCGCCGGCGTCGGCGTGCCGCAGCTCACCGCGGTGATGGAAGCCGCCAGCGAAGCCGCCAAGCATGACGTGCCGGTGGTCGCCGATGGCGGCATCCGCACCTCGGGCGACGTCGCCAAGGCGATCGCCGCCGGTGCGTCGACCGCGATGATCGGCTCGCTGCTGGCGGGCACCGAAGAAGCCCCGGGCGAGACCTTCCTCTACCAGGGCCGCGCCTACAAGTCGTATCGCGGCATGGGCTCGGTCGGCGCGATGGCGCGCGGCTCGGCGGACCGCTATTTCCAGCAGGACGTCAAGGACCAGCTCAAGCTCGTGCCGGAGGGCATCGAGGGCCAGGTGGCATTCAAGGGCCCGGCCAAGGACGTGATCCACCAGCTGGTCGGCGGCGTGAAGGCGTCGATGGGCTATGTCGGTGCCGCGACCATCGCCGACTTCCAGAAGAAGGCCCGCTTCGTCCGCATCACCAATGCCGGCCTGCGCGAGAGCCACGTCCATGACGTGACGATCACCCGCGAGGCGCCGAACTACCCGACGCGCTGAGCACCGGGTCCCGATCGAGGACGGGCGGGCAGGCGGACCCACCCTAAGCGATTGCGCGTGCCCGGCAATCCGCTATCCATGACGGATAGTGCCAAGTCTTGATCGCGCCCGGCCGGTGCCGGGCAATGCCCTGTTTCGCCCGCGCCGTGCAGCGCCCGAGATTCCCGCCAACCCCGTTCCGGAGCATCGCCTGCCTTTCCCGACCGGCTTCTCCGCAACGCAGTTGTGGGGAGCGCTCGGGCTGAGCGTCGCGGTCTGCACGATGCTGCTGTGGAAGGCGGGGTTGCGGGTGGACCTGCTGCGGCCGGCCAACGCCCCCTATTTCATCGGCCTCGCGCTCACCTTTGCCGTCCGGCCCGCGCTTGCCCGAACCGCGTTCCGCTGGAGGAAGCCGCTTTCCGACGGCGCCGAATATGTCGGCCTGTTCACGGCGATGGCCTTGCTCGGCGCAGTGAGCACCTATCCGCTCGCGGCACTGTCGCACGGCTTTGCCGATGCCCCGCTCCAGCGGATCGATGAAGCGCTGCGCTTCCACTGGCTCGCCTGGTACGAGATGGTCGCGGCGCACCCCAGTCTCCAGCTTCTCGGCGCGGCCGCCTATCAGTGCATCTATGTGATCCCCGCCGCACTGCTCGCCGGCTTCGCGATCCGGGGCCAGCGGCGCGATGCGCACCATTTCCTCGCCAGCTTCTGGCTGGCCGCGCTGATCACCCTGACCCTCTATCTGTTCATGCCGGCCGTCGGCCCGCTCTCCTATCTCTGGAAAGGGCCGATCCCCTATATGCCGAGCAGCGCGATCTGGCAGGAGCAACTCATCCCGGTGCTGCGCGCGCACCGCATGGGGCAGGTCAACCTCGACCAGCTGCGCGGCCTGGTCTCGGCGCCGAGCTTCCACACCGCGTCCGTCGTCCTCTACATCGCCGCCGCCTGGCGCAGCGGCCCGCTGCGCTGGCCGCTGATCGGCCTGAGCCTCGCCATGCTCGTGTCCATCCCCGTCGAAGGCACGCACTATCTGGCCGACATGATCATCGGTGCGGCGGTCGCCCTGGCCGCGGTGCTCGCCGCATCGAAGCTGATCGGCCGGTACGGCACCGCGGCGCCGGCGGCATAGCCCTGGTAAACGTCTGGAAAGCAATTCGCGCTACGGCGTAACGATGTCCCGGCGTCTCGATATCCTCACCCGGCATCATGATCGCCTGACCGAGATCATGGCCACGGCCCGCACACAGATCACCGATTCCGTCAGGGACGCCGATCTCGACGCGCTGCGCCATCTCCGCCGCGAGATGGTCGAGGCGCTGGCCGCCTATCAGCGCTTCGTCCATGAAGAGATCTACGAGCCCGCCCAGCAGGGCGTCGGCTCGGAAGAGGCGTGCCGCGATGCCCGGGCGCTGAAGATCGACTGCATCCAGCTTCAGCGCGACTATGACGATTTCTGCCTGCGCTGGGCCCGGCGCAACGTCCTCGAGAACTGGCCCGAATACCGCCTGAGCGCGAACGTGATGATGAAGCACGTCAACGACCATATCGCCCAAGTCTGCGAGCTGCGGAAGGGCTGGAACGGGCAGGCGGCCTGAGCACCTATCGGTAGAGGTCCGCCCGCGACGGCGGCAGCCCCGATGGCCCCGCCTGCCGCTTCGTCGCAAGCGTCTGGAACACCAGGCAGGTGCCGCGCTCGAAGGCCAGCGCGAACAGCGTGAAATAAAGCAGCCACAGCCGGGTCCTGCCCGGGCCGATCTCGCACTCGGCCTGTTCGCGATGGCTCCACAGCCGCTCCGCCCAGGCTTCCAGCGTGCGCCGGTAATGCGCGCGCCAGTTCTCCACGTCGTGCACCTCGAAGCCGTGCCGCTCCAGATTGGTCACGGTCATGCCGATGTGATCGAGCGCGCCGCCGGGGAAGATGAACCGCGTGATCACCCGCTGATAGGCGGTCGGCCTGAGAAACCGTGCCGGATCGAGGGTCGCGCGGCGCGTGGTCGCCTGATGCAGATAGCGGCCGCGGGGTCGCAGCAGCCGGTGCATCGACGCGAAATGCCGGTCATGGCTGTCGAAGCCGAGATGCTCGAACATCTCGATCTGGGCGATTGCGTCATAGCATTGCGCGCCGTCGAGCGTGCGATAGTCGCGCAGCTCGATCGTGACCCGGTCCGTCAGGCCGAGCCGCGCGACCTTGTCCCGGGCAAAGTCGAACTGCTCCTGCGACAGCGTGACGCCGTGCACCGTCACCCCGAAATGCCGCGCGGCATGGCAGGCAAGGCCTCCCCAGCCGCAGCCGATGTCGAGCAGGTGCATGCCCGGCTCCAGCCGCAGCTTGCGGCAGATCATGTCGAGCTTGGCCTGCTGGGCAGCTTCGAGCCCGGTCACGCCCTCCGGGAAATAGCCGGAGGAATAGACCATCTCCGGGCCGAGGAAGAGCCCATAGAAGGCGTTCGACACGTCATAATGGAAGCGGATCAGCGCGCCGTCGTCGCGGCCCGTTTCCGGCGCGGTGGCGACGCTTTGGCCATAGGCCAGGGCCTTGGACGCAGCAGGGCCGGCTCGGGCGGCGAGCAGCGCCGGCAAGTGCCGGGCGATGCGCCAGCGCGGGAGAGCACGCGGCAGCGCCAGCGCACGCAAATGGTCCCAGCGCCGCACCGCCTCAAGCGGCGAGCCGCCCTCGATGGTCAGTTCGCCGGCAGCGTAGAGCTCGAACAGGGTCCTCAGCCGGGGTGCGAGCAACAGGCGCCGCACCGCGCCCGGCGAGGCGATGGTCAGCAGGATATCGCTGCGCGCGCCATTTCCCAGCGCGATGATCCGCCCGTCCCAGAGCCTGAGCGAGAGATCGGCCTGCAAGTGCTGGGCGACGATCCGCGCGATCGCTTCCGCTGCATTCGCCGCACGATCGCCCCGCTGATCCGCCCGCATCTGCCCTCCGTCCCCAAGGTGACGGAGGTTTGCTTAGCGCGAAACGCTGGCTTCAATAGCTGCGGAAGACCCTAGCTTCGTCGGAGCGACCTCAGTCGCCATATCCGATGCGCACCTTGCCGGCCGCCTCGGCCGCGATCCGCCGTGCCGCATCGGTATCCCCCGCCAAAGCCAGCGCCACGCCCATCCGCCGGTACGGCCGCGAGTTGGGCTTGCCGAAGATCCGCACATCCACTTCGCCGCCTTCGGTCGCGAGCGCCTCGGCCAGCCCTGCATAGGACAGGCTCTCCGAAGCCCGGTCCGCGAGGATCACCGCGCTCGCCGAGGGCCCCCGCAGCGCGATCGAAGGGATCGGTAGCCCCATCACCGCCCGCGCATGCAGGTCGAACTCGCTGAGGTTCTGCGAGATCAGCGTGACCATGCCCGTGTCGTGCGGGCGCGGCGAAAGCTCCGAGAAGATCACTTCCTCGCCCTTCACGAAGAACTCGACCCCGAAGATGCCATGGCCGCCCAGGTCGTCGACCACCTTGCGCGCCATGTCTTGCGCGTCTGCGATGGCAGAGGCCGACATCGCCGCCGGCTGCCAGCTTTCCTGATAGTCGCCGCGCTCCTGGCGGTGGCCGATCGGCGGACAGAAGAGCACGCCCTCGCGGGTGCGGATCGTCAGCAGGGTGATCTCGTAATCGAAGTCGACGAACTCCTCGACGATCACCCGCTTGCGGTCGCCGCGCATGTTGGCGACGGCATAGTCCCAGGCCCCCTCCAGCGCGCCCGCGTCGCGCACCGTGCTCTGGCCCTTGCCCGAGGAGGACATGACCGGCTTGATCACGCAGGGCAGGCCGGTGTGCTCGGCACCGCTGAGCACTTCCTCCAGGCTCTCGGCATAGCGGTATCGCGACGTGCGCAGGCCCAGCTCGACCGCGGCGACCTCGCGGATCCCGTCGCGGTTCATCGTCATCTGCGTCGCGCGCGCCGAAGGGACGATGGTGAAGCCCTCCGCCTCCAGCTCGGCCAGCACCTCGGTGCGGATCGCTTCCACTTCGGGCACGACATAGTCGGGCTTGTGCTTCTCCACCGCGGCGCGCAGCAGCTCGCCGTCGAGCATCGAGAACACTTCGAAGCCGTCGGCCACCTGCATTGCGGGCGCGCCCTCATATGCGTCGCAAGCGATCACATAAGCGCCCAGCCGCTTGGCCGAGATCACGAACTCGCGGCCAAGCTCGCCCGAGCCGAGAAGCAGGATCTTCGCCGTGAACGCCATGTGCTTGCCTTTGCGCTTGAGGATGGGCGCGTCAGTGGCGGGAAGCGACGAGCTTGTCCATTGCTCAACACACCCGAACAGTTCCCCGGCGAAAGCCGGGGCCCAGGGTAACAGAGCGAGACGGCAGAGAAACCCTGGGCCCCGGCTTTCGCCGGGGAACAGATACGGCAAATGCCGCACGCCAGTTTCCACTACCCAAATAGGAAATCTTCTGCTTCTGCTCTGGCCATGCCGAGCGCGATTTCCCCGTCTCTTGCCCTCCCGCGCACCCGCATGGGGATTCAAGGGATTCAACATTTTTCGCCCCGCGCCGTAGGCGGATCATGAACCCCGCAGCCCGTCTCCAGGCCGCGATCGACCTGCTCGACAAGATCACCGCCGCCGCCCGCGACCAGGGCGGGTCGGCCGACACGATCATCGCGAAGTGGTTCGCCGAGCGCCGCTATGCCGGTTCCAAGGACCGCCGCGCGATCCGCGAGCTGGTCTATGACGCGATCCGCATGCTCGGCGAGCGTCCGGAGAACGGCCGCGCCGCGATGCTGGCGCTGGTCGAGCGCCGGCCCGAGCTCGTGGAGCTCTTCGACGGCTCGCCCTATGGCCCCGCGCCGATCCTGCCCGGCGAGCCCGTCGCCGAAGCCGGCGTGCTGCCGCGCTGGCTGGCCGATGCCTTTGCTGCCTCCGGCCTCGATGCCGACGAGCAGACCGCGTTGTTGGAGCGTGCGCCGCTCGATCTGCGGGTCAACACGCTCAAGGCCGATCCGGCGGTGATCCAGGCCGAGATCAGCGGCGCCGTGCCCTTGCCTTGCCTGCCCGCCGGCCTGCGCGTCCCTTCGGACAGCCCGGTCGAGCAGCTTCCCGCCTATAAGGACGGCCAGTTCGAGGTGCAGGACGCCGGCAGCCAGTTCGTCAGCCTCGCGGCGGGCGTCGAGCGCGGCCAGCATGTCATCGACCTGTGCGCCGGCGGCGGCGGCAAGACGCTGGCGCTGGCGGCGGCGATGGCCAATCACGGGGCGATCCTCGCCTGCGACATCGATCGGCCCAGGCTCTCCCGCCTGATGCCGCGCGCCGAGCGGGCAGGGGTGGGCATCGTCGAGACCCGTTTGCTCAACCCGAACCAGGAAGCGAACATGCTCGCCGACCAGGCCGGTCGCGCCGATGTCGTGCTGGTCGATGCCCCCTGTTCGGGCGCCGGCACCTGGCGCCGCAACCCCGAGGCGCGCTGGCGGCTCAACCCGCAGCGGCTCGATCGCTATGTCGGGATGCAAGCCGCGCTGCTCGATATCGCCGCCGATCTCGTCCGGCCCGGCGGCGTGCTGGTCCATGTCGTCTGCTCGCTGCTCGACGCCGAAGGGGCAGGGCAGGCCGAGGCGTTCCTCGCCCGCCATCCCGGCTGGGAAGTCGAACCGCTGGCGCTCGGTGCGGGCAGCCCGCGCGGGCCGGGCCTTCGCTTCACCCCGCTAAGGGACTCGACCGACGGCTTTTTTGTCGCGAGGATGCGCCGGCCATGATAGCGACCGGCAAGATTTCGGAGAATGTGATGCGGTTCACTGCGATTGGGGCGGCTGGTGCGTTGCTGCTGCTCTCGGTTTCCACCTCGCTGATGGCGCAGCGTGCGGATGATCAGATCGATCCACGCTCGGTCGAGCTGGTCAAGCAGGGTCGGGCGGCCCTGGCTGCCGGCAACCTCCAGGGTGCCGGTGACGCGCTGGAGAGCGCGCTGGTCGTCGATCCGCGCAACCGCGACGCCTATCTCGTCCTCGCCGACCTTGCCCGGAAGAACAATCTGCCCGGCAAGGCGATCCGCCTCTACCGCGAGGCGCTGAGCCTCGAGCCCAACGACACCGCCGCACTGCGCGGCCAGGGCGAGGCGATGGTCGCCAAGGGCGCGATGGAGCGGGCCAAGGAGAATCTCGGCAAGATCGAGAAGCTCTGCGCCAAGGGCTGCGGCGACGCGACCCAGCTCTCGGCAGTGATCGCCAAGGGCCCGCCGGTCACCACGGCCCAGGCCGGCCCGGCCCCGGCGCCCAGCGCGACCCCGACGGCCAAGCCCTGAGCGGCTTGTAAAATAGGATTTCGTCTGATTGGGCAGGGCGGTCCGGCGGAAGCCGGGCTGCTCTTTGACAATCGGCATGGCGCGCGAAAACGCGTCTTTGGCGTGTACTTCGTGTACTTTGAAGTCAGCCCAGCGTTCGGGCGAGCGCGACGAACTCGGCAACGCTCACCGTCTCGGCGCGCCTGGCGGAGTCGATGCCGAGCGTCTCCATCGCCTCGATTGCACCCGGCACGCCCTTCAGGCTCTGGCGCAGCATCTTGCGGCGCTGGCCGAAGGCGGCGGCGGTAAGGTTCTCCAGCGTCTTCAGCCGCACGCCCTCGGGCGCGTCGGCGGGGACGATGTGAACCACCGCCGACATTACCTTGGGCGGCGGGGTGAAGGCCGATCTGTGGACGTTCATCGCGATCTTCGGGGTCGATCGCCACTGAGACAGCACGGCGAGCCGGCCATAATGCTCGCTGCCGGCCTCGGCGACGATCCGCTCGGCGACTTCCTTCTGGAACATCAGCGTCAGGCTCGCCCACCACGGCTCCCACGCCGCCGAGAGCCAGCCGACTAGCAGCGCGGTGCCGACATTATAGGGCAGGTTGGCGACGACGTGCGGCTTGCCCTGGAACAGCGCCGGTGCATCGACTTCCAGCGCATCGCCCTCGATGACCTTGAGCTTGCCGGGAAAGAAGCTGCCGAGCTCCTCCAGCGCCGGGATGCAGCGCCGGTCGCGCTCCACCGCGGTCACGCTGGCGCCGCCCTGGAGCAGCGCACGGGTCAGGCCGCCCGGGCCGGGGCCGACCTCGAACACCTCGGCACCGTCGATCTGGCCCGGCACCTTGGCGATGCGGGCGAGCAGCTGGTGGTCGAACAGGAAATTCTGGCCCAGCGCCTTGCTCGCGCTGAGACCATATTTGCTGATGACGTCCCGGAGAGGCGGAAGGCTGGTCACGCCGCGGCTTCGGCCCTGCGCTGGGCGGCGCTGGCCGCCATCTTGATCGCCGCGATCATCGCGCCGGGGTTGGCCTCGTCCTTGCCGGCGATGCCGAAGGCGGTGCCATGGTCGGGCGAGGTGCGGACGATGGGGAGGCCGAGGGTGATGTTCACGCCTTCGTCGAAATGGAGCGTCTTGATCGGGATCAGCGCCTGGTCGTGCGTCGGGCAGAGCGCGGCGTCATAGCCGGCACGGGCCCGGGGGTAGAACATCGCATCGGCGGCGAAGGGGCCGATGGCGTCGATCCCTTCCTCGCGGAGCAGGGCGATGGCGGGCTGGAGGATTTCGATCTCCTCCCGCCCGATCTGGCCGCTCTCGCCTGCATGCGGGTTGAGCCCGGCAAAGGCGAGGCGAGGGCGCTCGATCCCGAAGTTGCGCAGCAGGCCCCGTGCTGTCACCCGCGCCTTGGCGAGGATCAGCTCGGTGGTCAGCAGGCTCGGCACGCTGGCGATGGAGACGTGCACGGTGATCGGCACCACCCGCAGCGTAGGGCCGGCGAGCATCATCACGGCGTTCTCGGGCGAGATGCCGCAGCGCTCGGCGACGAACTCGGTCTGGCCGGGATGGGTGAAGCCGATCTTGTAAAGCTGGACCTTGGAGACCGGCCCGGTCACCACGCCGCCCGCGGCGCCGGCATTGGCCAGGCCCACGGCCAGCTCGAGCGACTGCAGCGCCGCCTTGGCGCTGGCCTCGTCGGGGCTGCCCGGCGTCACCTGGCAGGTGTCGCCCACCGCGAGCACGGGCAGCGCCTCGGCAAAGGCAGCTTCCGCCTGGTCGGGGTTGGTGATGCGGGCGATGGGGCCGTCCCAGACCCGCTCCACCGCGTCGGGGCAGCCAATGGCGAAGAAGGGCGCGAGCGAATGCAGCTCGCGCGCCTTCCATGCCTTGGCGGTTATCTCGGGGCCGACGCCGGCCGAATCGCCCATGGATATGGCGAGCGGCCGGATCACCTCAGCGATATTCGATCAGCGCGTCGCGCCGCAGGTCGCGGAGCATGCGCTGTGCGCGCAGGTTGGTGCGCTGCTCGGCGACCTGGTCCTGGATCTGCTCGATCGAGGGCTGGCCCGGAGGGGGCGGATCGTCGCGGCCGCAGACCACCAGTACGCGCACACCGTCCTCGACGGTGCCGAAGGGCTGGGTCACCTGGCCGACCTGGAGCGGCAGGATGATCTGCTGCAGTGCGGGCGGCAGGTCGCCGATCACCACGCCGTCCTTCTCCACCACTTCCGCATTCTGGGCAGCCGCGACGTTGGACGCGTCGCCACAGCCCTTGATCGCCTGCGTCGCCTGGGAGAACTGGCTGGCGCGGGCCGAGGCCTGCGCCTCTGTCGTGCCCTTGGGGAAGGTGATGGTGATCTGCCGCAGCGAGAGCTTGGCGCCGCGCGGATCGGCCATGCCGATCTTGCGCTTGTCGGCGAGGTACACGATCGAAAAGCCGGTCGTGAGCGGGATCGGCCCGGCGACCTGACCCGTCTGCATTTCCTCGACGGCCTTGGCCATCTCGTCGGGCAGGATGCCCGGGGCGAGACGGATCCAGCCGAGGTCGCCGCCCTGGCCCTTGGTCGAGCTCTCCGAATAGGTCTTGGCGAGATAGTCGAACGGCGCGCCTTCCTTCATCTGCTGGATGATGCGCTGCATGCCTGCATAGACTTCCTGCTTCCGGTCGTCCGTCGCGTTCATGTAGATTTCGTAGACGTGATATTCCTCGCTGCCCTGCGCGGCCTTGAGGCGCGCGAGGATGGCATTGGCCTCCTCGTCGCTCACATTGACGTCGACCTTGCGGCGGAGCAGGCGGCTCCAGGCGACTTCGCCCTCGATCTGCTTGCGCATCGTGCGCTCGGAGGCACCCGCCTGGCGCAGGAAAGCGCGCATCTGCTCGGGCGTCCTTTGCAGGCGCCGGGCGACGGCGCCGAAGCTGGAATCGATCTCCTTGGGATCGACGGTGATCTCATTGGCCTTGGCTTCCTGGATCTGCAGCGTCTCGTCGATCAGCTGGCGCAGGATCATCAGGCGATACTGGTCGCGCTCGTCCGGCTTCAGGTTGAGCTTGTTGAGCGCGATGATCAGGTTGAGCCGCTGATCGACATCGGTGCCGGTCAGCACCGTGTCGTTCACGATCGCGGTGGGCTTGCGGATATTGGGATCGGCCTTGCCGAACAGCTTGATATCGCGCGGCAGATCGAGCTGCGCGGCGAGCGCCGCAGCGGCATCTTCCTGCGAGGGCTGTTGCGGCTGCTGCTGAGCGGGCGGCGTGTCCGACACCGTCTGCGCCATCGCCCCCGACGCCAGGCTGGAGATCGCGAGCGCCAGAACGGACAAGCGGCCTGCGCGGATCGCCTTGCTAACACCAATGTTCACGTGATTCCGTACCCTCAAATCTGCCGGAAAGTGGCGCATAATGGCCAATTGTGCCTGAACTTAGGCTTACTACCGACGTTCCCCTCGCCCGGAGCCTAGCGCCCCAGGTTCTTGAACGCCAGCGACAACAAATAGGAATTGCCGCGCGAGGCGTCGCCGGTGGTGGCGTAGTCGCGCTTCCAGGTCAGGCCCAGGCGGAGGCAATCGTCCTCATAGGTGATGCCCAGGCGGTGGCGCACCGGCTCGAACCCGTCGGCGAGCGAGGTCGGGTCCTCCTTGCGATCGGTAAGGTCCACCAGCGTCGAGCCCGAGAGCGACCAGAAGCGGGCGATCTGGATGCGGGCGCCGAGGCGAAGCTCCTCGCGGTCCTGCAGGTCCTCGAGCGAGGCGTTGATGTTGCGGTTGAGGCGCAGATAGCCGATCTGGGCATAGGTCGAGCGCGAGCCGAGCGTCATGTCGACTTCGTTGCGGCGGAAGGCGAGGCTGTCCTTGTCGAGCCGGTAGCGGTGGGTGAAGCTGACGAAGTCGCGGAAGCGGATCACGGTGCGGCCGACGATGTCGGACACCCGGTCGTTCAGGCCTGTCCCATCCGGGAACAGCGTCGGGCGCGACGAGATGCGGTAGCTCTGGCCGACATTCGCGTCGATCGAGAAGCCCGGCAGGTAGAGCGCGTAATCCAGGCCCCAGGTGAAGCGGGTCGAATCCTCAAACCGGTCATAGCCGGGGAAGCGATTGAGCGCGAAGAGGTTCGAATCCTCGAGGTCGACCGCCCGCGCGTCCTCGTTCGGCACCTCGAGATTGGCGATCTTGGGCGATGCAACCACTTGGAAGCGCGGCGTGATCCGCTGCGTGCCACCGAACAGCGAGCCGACCAGCGGCCATTTCACGTCCACCGCACCGGCGGCGATGCCGCGGGTGTGGAAGCCGTCCTCGCCGCGATAGCTGGCGATGCTGGTCAGCATCGTGTCCGAGGCATTGTAGAGGTCGCCGCGGGCATAGGCGGTGAAGGTGATCTCCTGACCCCAGTTGGTCAGGCGGCGCAGGTCCCAGCGGGCGCTGGCGAAGGCGCGCTGCGAATCCTGACCGTCGGACCGGCCGATCGCCAGCGTGTTGAGCTGGAACTCGAATCGTCCGCCGATCAGCCCGTCGTCCATCCGGCGGCGATAGTCGATCTCGGGCAGGGCATAGGGCTGGAGGCCCTGGCGCTCGCCGACGCGCAGCGTCTGCACAACCCAGGCATTGATCGAGAAATAGCTATCCGGATCAATGCGTTCCACGCGAATATTGTTACGCAATCTGTCGTCGCGCGAGATGTCGTAGCGCCGCAGGAAGGTGCGGTCCGTGGTCAGTCGGAACGAGGCGCTGGCGCTCCAGGCCGGGTCGAGCTGGAAGTTGCCGACCGCATCGACATAGCCGCGGAAGTCGTTCTTCGACGTCGCCGGGGTGACCGGCACGGTGAGGTCATCGGCGCGGCGGCTATAGGTGCCATAGGCCGTGACGCGGAAGGCGCCGAGCGAATTGAGCTCGCGATACTCGCCCTGCAGCACCGGCAGCACGCCCGAATAGATGCGCGGGGTGATCGTCAGGTCACGATTGGGCGCGAGGCTGAAATAATAGGGCAGCGCGAACTGGACGCCGTTGGCGCGGTTGTAGCGCAGGTCGGGCGCCAGGATGCCGCTGGCGCTCTCCCCGCCGACCGGGTGCGAGAAGACCGGCAGCGGGATCGTCGCGAAGCCGAACACCGAGACGCGCGCGCCGGTGTAGCGCAGCCGCTTCTTGGCAGGCTCATAGACCACGCGGGTCGCGGTGATCTTCCAGCTCGGCTCCTTCGGGCAGCCTTCCGAATCGCTGACCGAGCAGGGCGTGTAGGCGGCGTTCTCGACCGTGAAGCTGCCATCCTCATGCCGTTCGCCGCGCTGGGCGGCGACGCGGCCGCCGGCGTCGAGCACGACCAGCATGTTCTGGACGACACCGTCCTTCAGGCTGTCGGTCAGCTCGATCTTGTCGCCATAGGCGCTGTCGCCCTGCGGATTGACCAGGACGACATTGCCCTCGGCCACCACCTGGCCCGACTTGCGGTTCCACACCACCTTGTCGGCACGCAGCCGCTCGCTGCGGCGATAGAGGCGGACGTCGCCGGTGGCGGTGACCACGTCCTGCTCATTGTCATAGTCGAGCTGGTCGGCGGTGAACTGGATCTGGTCCTCGCCCTCGGGCAGCGCAGTCGGCGAGGGCGGCGGCGGAGCGACCGGCGGAGTCTGGAGATCGGGCACGGCCGACGGGGCCGGCGCAGCCGCGGGCGCTTCCTGAGTCGGTTCGGTCTGTGTCTGCGCGCGCGCCTCCGCTGCCAGGCACAGGCCGAGCGCGGCCGACAGCAGCAAGGCCTTGCGCGTCACTTCGATTCCCACCTTTGTTTCTCACTCCCGTGCACGCGGCCGTTCCCGCCCTATCGCAGCGGTTGCGCCACCGCAACGTCACGTGCGTTGGCCCGAACGCACGGAAGCGCTAACAGGAGCCATGCAGGTCGATTTCTACCACCTCACCCAGCTCCCCCTGGAACGCGCGCTGCCGCGGATCGCCGAACGCGTGGTCGAGACCGGCGGGCGGCTGCTGATCGTCGCCGGGGAGGCGAGCCAGCGGGCGAAGCTCGACCAGCTGCTGTGGACCTATAGCCCGGAAAGCTTCCTGCCGCACGGCCAGGCCGGCGGGCCGGACGACGACCGCCAGCCGATCCTGATCGCCGGCGAGGCGGGTGCGGCACCGGCCAATGGCGCGAAGAACATCGCGCTGGCCGACGGGGTATGGCGCGACGAGGCGCTGGGCTTCGACCGGGCTTTCCACTTCTTCGACGAGGACCGCATCGCCGAGGCGCGGGCCGCCTGGAAGGGGCTGGCGGGTCGCGAGGGGGTGGAGCGCAATTACTGGAAGCAGAACGAGCAGGGGCGCTGGGAAAAGGCGGCCTGAGCGGACGCTTCGGACGCGGAAGTTGGCTGGGGTTGCGCGGGGAAGTGGTTGTCAAACCAGCGGTTCGTTCCGTTTCTGATACGTCATCCCCGCGAAAGCGGGGACCCATCGCCGGGGCTATCCTCCTCACATCCGGTGTATTTCGGGCGACTTCAGGAGATGGGCCCCCGCTTTCGCGGGGGTGACGGGTGGTGTGCAGCAGCGGACAGTCTGCACGCGAATGTTGGCGCGCGTCGCCGAACGGGCCACGCACGTCATCGCATCGTCTTCACGGTTCAAAGAGCTCCGGCGGGAACAATAGCAGAACATCGTCCTGTAGGAAATCCGGGACGCTTGCATCCTGCGCATCCGCGGACTAGGGAGCCGCGACTTTTCCCAACCCCAAAAGCAGGAGCCGCACGGCCATGGCCGCGACCCGGACCTTTTCGATCATCAAGCCCGATGCCACCCGCCGCAACCTGACCGGTGCGGTCACCAAGATGCTCGAGGAGGCCGGCCTGCGCGTCGTCGCTTCCAAGCGCATCCAGATGAGCCGCGAGCAGGCCGAGGGCTTCTACGGCGTCCACCGCGAGCGCCCCTTCTTCAACGACCTGGTCGAGTTCATGATCTCGGGCCCGGTCGTCGTGCAGGTGCTCGAGGGCGAGAACGCCGTGCAGGCGAACCGCGACATCATGGGCGCCACCAACCCGGCAAACGCCGAGCCCGGCACGATCCGCAAGGAGCTGGCCGAATCGATCGAGGCGAACTCGGTCCATGGTTCGGACTCGGAAGAGAATGCCGCGATCGAGATCGCCTTCTTCTTCCAGCCGGAAGAGATCGTCGGCTGAACGCCGCGGTTTCTACACCGATTTGGATGCGAAAGGCCGGGGTGGAAGCCCCGGCCTTTTTCGTTTGCGGATCCGGGCGCAAGACGGCGGAAAATGCGCACCGTCCACCGCCGCGACCTTGCCGGCTTTCCGCGCGCCGATAGCCCTGTGCCAATATCGGCGTCGGGAGTGTGCGGATGAAGCATATCATGGGCCTGGCGCTCGGCGCCGCGTTGCTGGGCGCCGCGCCGGTGCAGGCGCAGGTGGTCGATGGCTGGGGCTGGACGATCGTCACCCCGTCGATCGCGCGGACCGACATTCTGGGCATGCATCTGGCCGATCTCGAGAAGCGGCGCGGCGGGGCGGCGGCCAAGGCGGCAACCCCTCGAGCGCGGCCGGTTGCAGTGCCTGTCTCCGCTTTCGCGTACAGGCCGTCCGCAGCGGTGCGAAAGGCCAGCCTCGATGCGATGCTCGTCAAGGCGCGCAAGGGCGATCCCGCCGGCGCCCGCTCGCTCGAGCAGCTGATGGAGCAGGGCGACCTTATCGAGCGGATGGGGCAGCTGCTCGCACCGGTGAAGCTGCGCACCGACAATCTCGCCGATGCCTATGCGCTGTGGTGGATCGTGATGTGGAACGCATCGCAGGGGAAGAGCGCCGATCCGGACCCGGTTGTTTGCACTGCCGTGCGGAACCAGGTGGTGGCGCTGCTGCCGGGGCAGGCGAAGCTGGACGATGCCGACAAGCAGCGATTGGCAGAGGGGCTGTTGCTCCAGGCGATGCTGGTCGAAGCGGCGATCGACCAGGCCAAGGCGCCGTCCGAAAAGGCGCAGGTCGCCGCGCTGGTTCGGCGGACGGTGGCGCCGATGGGGATGGATTTCACGGCGATGACGCTGACGGGGAAGGGGTTCGTGGCGCAGTGATGCGGGCCGACCGTTAGTTCCCCGGCGAAGTAATTCCGTCATCCCGGCGAAAGTCGGGATCTCGTGCGGCTCTTGTCCCGTGCCTTCGCCTGAGATCCCGGCTTTCGCCGGGATGACGGTTTGGGGCCTATGACGGTTTGGGGTGTATGACGGTAGGCCGGCCCCTCCACCACCGCCTTCGGCGGCGGTCCCCCTCCCTGAGACAAGCTCGGGCAGGAATATATAACTAGCTCCGCGGCAGGGTGATCGTCGCGACCAGCCCGCCGCCGTCGCGGTTGGCGAGGCTGATCTCGCCGCTGGCGTCGCGGACGATGGCGCGGGCCAGGGCAAGGCCGAGGCCGGCGCCGCCGGTCTCGCGGTTGCGGGATTCCTCCAGGCGCGTGAAGGGATCGAAGACCTTCTCGAGCTTCTCCGGCGGGATGCCGGGGCCGCGATCGCACACTTCGATGCGGACGCTGCGGTCGTCCGAGCGGAGACGCACTTCGGTGGCGCCGCCATATTTGATCGCGTTCTCGATCAGGTTGCGCACCGCGCGGCGCATCAGCGACGGGCGCAGATGCATGCGCAGGCGCGGGGCTTCCTCGAAGGTCACGTCCTGGTCGAGGTCGCGGAAATCCTCGACCACCGCGTCGATCAGCGCCGACAGGTCGACATCGGTGGGCGGTTCGCTCGGGCGCCCGAGCCTTGCCAGGCTGAGGATGTCGTCGAGCGTATGGTTCATCTCGTCGATCGTGTCCGCCATGCGCGCGCGGTCCTCGTCGTCCTCGACCGATTCGATGCGGACGCGGAGGGCTGCGAGCGGCGTGCGCAGGTCGTGGCCGATCGCGCCGAGCATGCGGTCCTTCTCGTCGAGCATCGCGGTGACGCGGGTGCTCAGCGAGTTGTACGCGGCGATCACCGCGCGGACGTCGCTGGGGCCGGCCTCCTCGACCGGATCGGCATCGTCGCCGGGGTGGAAGTCGCGCGCGGCGGTGGCGAGCTTGCGCAGCGGGCGGGCGATACGGTGGCCGGCCCAGAGCACGGGGACGAGCACGACGATGTAGAGGATCAGCGTCTGGGCGAGCAGCTGCCAGATCAGCGCGCGCTCGGTGCGGGGCCAGGCCGAGCTGAGCGACAGCCAGCCCTTGCCGGGCAGCTCGACCCCGACCATCAGTTCGGCGCCGAGGCGGCGCAGGCGATCGGCGCGGGCGGGATCCATGCGCTTGAGCAGCGGGCGGTTGGCGTCGATCGGGCGGATCACCGCGATCACCTGGCCGACCTGCACCCCGCCATCGGTGAGCCCGCGGCGCAGGTCGCGCTCGATATCGGGCCGGCGGCTGAGCTCGGCGGGGATCGGGTTGGCGGGGACGAATTCGACCCGACCGCCGCGGCCCTGGCGGCGGTCGCGACCGTCGCGGCCCTCACGGCGATCCATGGCGGCGGGGCTGTCGGGACGCGGATTGACCGGGGTGCCGAGCCGCTCGGCGGCATCGATCAGCCGGGTGACCGAGGGGACGATCACCTGGGCGAAGCGGGCATTCTGCCGCTCGCGGACGAGCAGGCCGAAATTGATCGCCTGGGCGACGAACAGCGCCACCGCGACGAGGAGCGCGATCTGGCCTGGGAGGGAGCGGGGGAAGAGGCGGGTGATCAGCATTCCGAGTGCTCAAGCGGCAGGGAGTTGGCGCCCCACCGTCCACAAGCCTCTCCCCGGCGAAGGCCGGGGTCCAGTCCCTCAGAAAACACGCGCGGGAGCGCGTCTTCGCGGGCACGCTTAGTCTGGGCCCCGGCCTTCGCCGGGGAAAAGGAAGGAGGATGGCTCAGAGCCGAACCCCGCCTCAAAGCCGGGTCACTTCCGCCGCAAGCGTGTACCCGCCGCCCCACACCGTCTTGATGATCGCGGGGTTCTTCGCGTCGATTTCGATCTTCTTGCGCAGCCGGCTGACCTGGTTGTCGATCGCGCGATCGAAGGCGGCGGCTTCGCGGCCCTGGGTCAGGTCGAGCAGCTGGTCGCGGGTCAGCACCGCGCGGGGGCGGGTGACCAGGGCGTGGAGGAGATTGTACTCGCCGGTCGAGAGCGGGACCGAGACGCCCTCGCGATCGACCAGCGCGCGCTCGCCGGTCTTGAGCACCCAGCCAGCAAAGGCGAAGCTGCCCGCATCGGGAGCGTGCTGGCGGGTGCCGCCGGCCTGGAGGCGGCGCAGCACCACCTTGATCCGGGCGGCGAGCTCGCGCGGGGAGAAGGGCTTCACGACATAATCGTCGGCGCCCATCTCGAGCCCGACGATCCGGTCGGTCTCCTCGCCGCGCGCGGTGAGCAGGATCACCGGCGTGTCGCTGGTCTCGCGGATGTGGCGGCAGAGCGACAGGCCGTCCTCGCCGGGCATCATGATGTCGAGCACCACCAGATCGATCGCATAGGCGGCCATGCGGGCGCGGGCGCCCTCGGCATCGCCGGCCTGGGTGATCCGGAACCCCTGCTTGGTGAGATACTGGGCGAGCGGCTCGCGGATCGAGCGCTCGTCCTCGACGAGCAGGAGGTGCGGCGTATCCGACATGTCGGGTTCGTAGGTCATGGGCGCAGCGCAAGGCAAGGGGAAGGGGTGCCCGGGCGGGCGAGGAGGCAAGAGCCCGCCCGGGCCGAAGCGGCCGACTTAGTTGTTGCCGTCGGCCGGTGGGGAACCCTGGCGATCGCGCATGCGGTCCATCATCGCCTGGATCTCGGCCTGGTCGATCTTGCCGTCGTGATTGGCATCGAGCCGGTCGAAGCGGCGCTGGGCCTGGGCCTGCATGTCGGCAAGGGTGACGTCGCCGGTCATGTTGCGCATGCCCATGCCGCCGCCACGGCCCGCGGCATCGCGCTCGGCCTGGCTGACCTTGCCGTCCTTGTCGGTATCGAGCCGGGCGAAGCGCGCGGCGACGTCGGCGTCATATTCTTCCTTGGTGATGACGCCGTCCTTGTTGGCGTCGAGGCGGCCGAACATGCCGGCGCCGCGCGGGGCATCCTGGGCAAGGGCCGGAACCGCACTCAGGGTCGCGGCGAAGGCGGCAGCGAGGAGGAACTTCTTCATCGGGGCTGAACTCCTTGGTCGCGGAGGTTTATGGCCCCCCGTCAGGGTTCGGCTTTTCGCCCGTGGCTGTCGCAATGGTTTGTCAGGCCGGCGGGAAACTGTCGCAAATTGTGTCAGCCGAAGATGGCGACGCCCTGCATGGCCTCGGCAATGGGTTCTCCCGCCGCGTTCCAGATCGCCATGCGCTGGGTGGAATAGCCGTGATGCGCGGTATCGGCATGGGCGTGGAGCAGCCACCAGCCATCGGTGGTCGCGGGCGTGGCGGTCTGGAAGTTGATCTGCCAGTTGAGCGAGCTGAGCGGGGTGCGGCGCTCCTCGAGCAGCTTGAACGCCGCCGGAGGGAGTGCGTCCCCGATCGCCATCATCTCGACGAACGGGTGGAGGCCGGCATGGTCGCGCAGGCGCGCCCAGCGGAGCCATTCGGCGGGGCCGAGGCCTTCCTTGCGATCGTGGAAGTTGAAGTTGCCGGTGAAGAAATCCTCGGGGCCGGTGTAGAGTTCGGCATCGGGGGCGGGCGGCGCCTGGGTGGCGCGCGGGGCGGTGTCATGGTCGAGCGCCGAAGCGAGCGGGGCCATGAACACGAAGGTGGCGCGCATGCCGAGCCCGGCGTCGGAGGTGACGTCGGACTGGATGAAGGCGGCGTTGCGGCCGCGGCGCAGCTTGGTGGCGGTGACGGTCACCTCGCCGGCGAGCGGGCCGATGAACGCGACCTGGGCCGAGCGGAGCGGGGGCAGGTCGGGCTCGACCTCCAGCGCCGCCTGGAGCGCGAGCGCGGCGGAGAGGCCGCCATAGGCCGTACGGCCCTGCATCCAGTCGGTCGGGACTGTGGTGGTGAAGCCGGTTTCAGTGCGGGTGGCGGCGGCGAGGATCGTGGCGAGCGGAGTCATGCGGCGGCGTATTGGTCGCGCAGCTCGCGCTTGAGAATCTTGCCGATGGCGCTGCGAGGCAGCTCGTCGACCCGGACCAGGTCGGCGAGGCGCTGGGTCTTGCCGACCCGCTCGTTGAACCAGGTGAGGATTTCCGCCGGTTCGCCGGGGCCGGTGTAGAAGCCGATAGGGGTCTCGCCCCATTGCTCGGAGGGAATGCCGACCACGGCGCAGTCGCTGACGCCGTCATGGCCGATCAGCACCGCCTCGAGGTCCGAGGGATAGATGTTGAACCCGCCCGAGATGATCAGGTCCTTCTTGCGGTCCATCAGGATCAGGAAGCCGTCCTCGTCGAACCGGCCGACATCGCCGTGACGGATGTAGCGGTTGCCCTCGGCATCGTGCCAGGTCGCCGCGGCAGTGGCCTCGGCGCGGCCGTGATAGCCGGTCATCATCGCGCCCGAGCGGCCGACGACCTCGCCCATCTCGCCCTGGGGGACCTCGTTGCCCTCCTCGTCGATCAGGCGGATGTCCTGGCCGGGGAGCGGCGTACCGACGGTGTGGAGCTTGGCGGGGTGCATGTTGCAGACCAGCGCCGTGGTGCCGCCGCCCTCGGTCATGCCGTAATATTCGACCAGCAGGCCGGGCCAGCGGGCGAGGACGTCTGCCTTCAGCGCCGGCGAGAAGGGCGCGCTGGTGCAGGTCTTGAGCGCGAAGCTCGACAGGTCGAAGCTGTCGAAATCGGGCAGCGCCATGATCCGCTGATACTGGACGGGCACAAGCATGGCGTGGGTGGCGCGGTGCTTCGCCGCCTGGCTGACGAAAGCATGCGCGTCGAACTTGCCGAGCAGCACGGCGGTGCCGCCCCAGGCGATGGTCGGGATGAAGCTGACCAAAGTGGTGTTCGAATAGAGCGGGGTGGCGATCATCGTCACCGCGCTGCCGAAGCCGCCGGGCGCGCGGGCGATGTGGATCCAGCGCATCGCCTGGGGCTGGACGATGCCCTTGGGCGTGCCGGTGGTGCCGGAGCTGTAGATGATGTTGAAGGGATCGTCGGGGCCGATCTCGACCGGCTCGGGCCTGGCGCCTTCGGGGGCGAGGAAGTCGTCGAGGGCTTCGAGGCGCACCGGCTTGGCGGCTACCTGCGTGTCGCCGAGCGCCTTGGCGCCCGCGTCGTCGAGGAACAGGATCTTGGCGCCGCTGTCGGCGATCATCGCGGCGAGCTGCTCCGCGGTGGCCGAAGGCTGGAGCGGGGCGGGGATGCCGCCGGCGCGGAGAGCCGCCAGGAAGGCCGCGCCATATTCGATCGAGGAAGCGGCGAGGATCGCGACCGCGTCGCCCTTGCCCACGCCTTCGCGCTGGAGCGCCGTGGCGAGACGGTCGAGCAGCGCGTCGAGCCCGGCATAGGAGATCGCGCGGTCCTCGAAGATCATCGCCGGCTTGTCGGGCCGCTCCCCGGCATGGCCGCGGATCAGATCGGACAGAGCAGCGAATTCGCTCGCCAGCATCTCGTCGGTACGCATAACCCCTCCCTGTTGCGGACAGGCTAGAAGAGCGCCGCCGCGAACGCCATACGCAATTTTCGAAAAATCACTCGGGGGCGGGTTCGGATGTGCGACGCATATGGACGAACAGCGCGATGATCAGCGCGGCCAGCGCCATCAGCGTGCCGGCGACGAGGAAGGCGGCGCCGTCGAAGCCGTGGTGCGAGCCGGCCGCCAGCGCCTGGGTGGCGATCAGCGGGCCGAGGATCGCCGCGACGTTGTTCATGCTCGACACGCCGCCCTGCAGCGCGCCCTGGTGCGAGGCGTCGACCATGTTCGACAGCGTGCCGTTGAGCGCCGGATAGGCGAAGGCCCCGAACGCGCCGACCAGGAAGAAGGCATAGACCTGCCAGCCCTGCTGGATGAAGGCATAGGACAGCAGGGTAAACGACGCGCAGCTCAGCGCGATCAGCGCGGCGCCGCGCTCGCCGAAGCGCTTGATCACCCGGCCGGTGAGCAGCGCCTGGACCAGCACGGTGAGGAAGCCGACATAGGCGAGCGACCAGCCGATCGCGGTCGCGTCCCAGCCGAAGCGGATCGCGGCCCAGAAGGACCAGGTCGAGGGATAGACGGTGCCGGCGAGCTGCCAGAAGAACCAGGCGAGCAGCAGCGGCCCGGCATTGCCGGCATGGAAGAGCGGGCGGAAAGCGCCGATGATGTGCGCGTCGGACCAGCGGAACGGGCGGCGGTTCTCCTTGGCCAGCGTCTCGGGCAGCAGGAAGAACATTACCACGGCGTTCAGTGCGGCGCAGATCGCGGCGATCAGGAAGGGCGCGCGCAGGCCCAGGCCCGCGCTGATCCCGCCCAGCGCCGGGCCGAGGATGAAGCCGACGCCGAACGCCGCGCCGATCATCCCGAACACCGCGCTGCGCTTCTCGGGCGGAGTGACGTCGGCGATCACCGCGCTGGCCGGGCCGAAGGTGGCGCCCGCGATACCGGCGATGACGCGGCCGACGAACAGCCACAACAGGCTGGGCGCGGCGGCCATCAGCGCATAGTCGATGGCGAAGGCGATCATCGAGAGGATGAGGACCGGGCGGCGGCCATAGCGGTCGCCGAGATTGCCGAGCACCGGCCCGGCGAAGAAGCCGGCGATGGCGAAGGCGGCGAGCATCCAGCCGGCGATGCGGGTGGCCTCGTCCAGCCCGACATGGCCGAGCTCGGTGACCAGCGCCGGCAGCACCGGCATGACGATGCCGAAGCCGATCACGTCGATGAGCACGGCGATCAGCACGATCGGCACCGCGCGATGTTCGAATTTCATTCTTATCCCCTCTTGGGGTGCGTCTTAGCAGAGGTGGAGGAGAGGGACAGCCGCTTTCCCGTCATCCCGGCGAAAGCCGGGATCTCGTGCGGCTCTTTACCCGCGTCCCGCGCCATCGCCTGAGATCCCGGCTTTCGCCGGGATGACGGTTTGGGGGCTGGGCGACGATTGGGGCCGGATGCCGAATGAGGTGGCTTGACGCCTGTCATTCCGTACCGCAAATTCGAAACTAACAAGAACACCGGAGAGAGCGATGGCCACGGCCCCCGATATCGACGCCTCGGCGAATCCCCTGGATATTTTCCGCGCTGAGGCGCGCGAATGGATTGCGTCCAATTTCCCGCCCAGCCTGAAGGGAAAGGACAATGCAATGTCCGCGGTCGAGGGGCCGCACACCAACTCGCCCGAAGAGGATGCCTGGCAGAAGGCGATGGGCGAGAAGGGCTGGGGCGTGCCGACCTGGCCCAGGGAATATGGCGGCGGCGGGCTCAGCCGGGCCGAGGCGCGGGTGCTGCAGGAAGAGATGCAGCGCGCCGGCGCCTGGAACCCGATCGGCGGCATGGGTGTGATGATGTTCGGCCCGACTTTGCTCGAATATGGCTCGGAAGAGCAGAAGCGCGAGCATATCCCGGCGATCGCCAAGGGGACGGTGCGCTGGTGCCAGGGCTATTCGGAGCCGGGCGCCGGCTCCGACCTCGCTTCGCTCCAGACCTTCGCCGAGGACCATGGCGACCATTATGTCGTCAACGGCCAGAAGACCTGGACCAGCGGCGGCCAATGGGCGGACAAATGCTTCATGCTGGTCCGCACCGACAAGACCAAGAAGCATGAGGGAATCACCTTCGTGCTGTGCGACATGGATGCACCGGGCGTGGAAGTGCGGCCGATCCAGCTGATCTCGGGTAGCTCGCCCTTTTGCGAGACCTTCTTCACCGACGTCAAAGTGCCCAAGAGCAACCGCGTGGGCCAGGAAGGCGAAGGCTGGACGATCGGCAAGCGGCTGCTCCAGCACGAGCGCTCGAGCCTTTCGGGCGGCGGATCGACCGCGGGGCGGATGTTCTCGGGCGCGTCGCTTGGCCAGATCGCCAAGAAATATGTCGGCGTCGATGGCGAGGGACGGATCGCGGACGCCGACCTGCGCGCGCGGATCGCCCGGCACGAGATGGACCTGCGCAGCTTCATGCTGACGCTGCGGCGCACCGCGCTGGAGGCCAAGTCGAACCAGGGGCCGAGCGCCGCCACGTCGATCATGAAGAATGTCGGCGCGCGGATCATGCAGGAGCGCTCCGAGCTGCTGATCGAGATCCGCGGGTTCGCGGGCCTTGGCTGGGAGGGCGAGGGCTTCGAGGAGGACGCACTGAAGGATGTGCGCACCTGGCTCTTCGGCAAGGCGGTGTCGATCTATGGCGGGTCGACCGAGATCCAGAACAACGTGATCGCCAAGCGTATCCTGGGGATGCTGGATCATCAGTGACAACGAGCCCTCTCCCGCTTTCGCGGGAGAGGGTTGGGTGAGGGCCTTCTTCTTCTGCGACACTCGCGGGCAAGAAGAAGACCCTCACCCTCCCACCGCCTACGGCGGCGGGCCCCTCCCTCTCCCGCGAAAGCGGGAGAGGTGTTGAGAGAGGAGAGGGAGTTTTATGGCAATCCTGACCGAAGAACAGACGATGCTGCGCGACATGGCGCGGGAGTGGGCGGACAACGAGGCGCCGGTCAGCGCCTTCCGCAAGATGCGCGATGCGGCGCCGGCTGCGGGCTATGACGCCGCGACCTGGACGGCGCAGGCCGAGATGGGCTGGACCGGCATCCTGGTGCCCGAGGCGCAGGGCGGCGCCGGCATGGGCTATGTCTCGCTGGGCCTGGTGCTCGAGCAGCTCGGCCGCAACCTGGTTGCGACCCCGCTCGCCAGCACCGCGGCGGCGACCAGCGCGATCCTGATGGGCGGCTCGGACGCGCAGAAGGCCGAGTGGCTGCCGAAGATCGCGGCGGGCGAGGTGGTCGCCACGCTGGCGATCGACGAGGGGCCGCGCTTCGATCCGGCGAAGATCGCGACGAAAGTCGAAGGCGGCAAGCTGAGCGGCGTGAAGGCCTTCGTGCCCGAGGGCGACAGCGCGCAGCTGTTCGTGGTGGCCGCGAGCGACGGGCTCTATCTCGTCTCGGGCGATGCGGGCGTGACGCGTGCGCCGCGCCACCTCACCGATAGCCGCAGCCATGCGCAGGTTAGCTTCGACAATGTACCGGCCGAGGCGCTGGGCGGCGGAGTCGAGTTGATCGCGCATGTCGCCGACCGTGCGGCGGCGGCGGCTTCGGCGGAGATGCTCGGCATGGCCGAGAGCGCCTTTGCCCAGACCAACGACTATCTCAAGACGCGTGTCCAGTTCGGCCAGGTGCTGGCGAGCTTCCAGGCGTTGCAGCACCGGATGGCGAAGATGTTCACCGAGCTCGAGCTGTGCCGCTCGGCAGTGGAAGGCGCGCTGGAGGCGATCGACAGCGGCCGGGCCAATGTCGCGCAGGAAGTCAGCCTGGCCAAGGCAGTGGCGAACGAGACGCTGCACCTGGTCAGCCGCGAGATGATCCAGCTGCACGGCGGCATCGGCATGACCGACGAGCATGACGCGGGCTTCTATCTGAAGCGGGCACGGGTGCTGGAGGCGCAATGGGGGAATGCGGCCTGGCACCGGGAGCGGTTTGCGCGGTTGAATGGGTATTGAGGAGCTGAACTCCCCTCCCTGCAAGGGAGGGGTTGGGGGTGGGTTGCGAGCGCAGCGAGCCCGGCTAGCCGGTGGGTAGGAAGAAAAGACCGGGCATCGAGCCCGTTCTTTTCTAACCCACCCCTAGCCCCTCCCTTGCAGGGAGGGGGAATGGTTATCGCGCCATCGCCTGAGATCCCGGCTTTCGCCGGGATGACGATGAAGGAGGCTGGGATGGCGGATGAGAGGATGACGAACAGAGATGCGTCGCTGCCACCCGATACTTCCGCCCTGCCCAAGAAATTTACGCGGATGACGGAATTTTTCGAAGATCGATTCGGCTGAGGGGCTCCGACACGCGCCAGCAACATATGACATTTGCGCAACACTGCTAGTTTAGTCCCCTTTTGCAACCTTTGTTCTGCTTGACGTCCCTCAGGGACCTGTCAGTATTCGAGGATAGGGTATGGAGCCGGCAAAGTGCTCTGGCCCGTGGTGGGAGAGATGATGATGATGCGGTTACGCCTTTTGTCGTGCGTTGCTGTGCCTGCGCTTTCGATCGCGCTGGCAGCCCCTGCCTTTGCGCAGGACACCCAGACACCGCCGGCGGACGCAACTGCCCAGGATCAGGGCCCGAGCGATCCCAACGAGATCGTCGTCACCGCACAGGGCCGCGCCCAGGTGCTGGCCGACGTCCCGCTCGCCGTCTCGGCGGTGACCGCCACTCAGCTCGAGCGCACCGGCGCCAACGACATCCGCGCGCTCAACCAGGTCGCGCCGTCGCTGCTCGTCTCGTCGACCGGCAGCGACGCCAACACCTCGGCCCGCATCCGCGGCGTCGGCACGGTGGGCGACAATCCGGGCCTGGAGAGCTCGGTCGCGACCTTCATCGACGGCGTCTATCGCTCGCGCACCGGCCTTGGCCTCAACGATCTCGGCGAGATCGAGCGCATCGAAGTGCTGCGCGGTCCGCAGGGCACACTGGGCGGGCGCAACGCCTCGGCCGGCATGCTGAGCGTCACCACCAAGGGGCCCGAATTCACCTTTGGCGGCATGGCCGAGGCGACCTATGGCAATTACGATGCGTGGCGCCTGCAGGGCGCGGTGACCGGCCCGCTTTCCGAGCAGGTCGCGTTCCGCCTCGACGGGCTCTATTCGAAGCGCGACGGCTTCTACCACGACGTCAACACCGGGCGGGACATCAACAATCGCGACCGCTACCTGGTGCGCGGCCAGCTGCTGTTCCAGCCGAGCTCGGACCTGTCGGTCCGCCTGATCGCGGACTATAGCCACCGCAAGGAGGATTGCTGCGCCGCCGTCTATGCCACCGCCGACGTCTCGCAGGCCAATGCCTATCTGTCGCCGACCAATCCCGGGCTGATCGCGCCGGGCACGCCGGTGGCGACCGTGCTGACCGGCATCACGGGCACCACCTTCGCGCAATATTTCCCGGCCTATAACGACGCCTATTCGCGCCGCATCGCGACCAGCGCCAACCGCTCCTACACCGGCAAGACCAAGGACTGGGGTATCTCGGGCGAGATCAACTGGAACCTGGGCGGCGTCGAGCTGACCTCGATCACCGCCTATCGCGACTATGACAACACCCAGGCGGCGGACGCCGATTACGGCCTGGCCGACATCCTCTATTTCGGCCCGAAGAGCGGGCGCAGCTTCAAGACCTTCACCCAGGAACTGCGCTTCCATGGCAACGCGCTCGACGGCAAGCTCGACTGGCTGGTCGGCGGCTATTACGCGCATGAGGATCTCGACACCGCCAGCGAGCTCAAGTTCGGCAACGACTATGGCCGCTTCGCCGCCTGCCGCGTGGTCTATGGCTCGTTCAGCGCCTTCTACAATCCGAACAATGTCGGCTGCCTGTCGGCGACCGGTACGGCGGTGCTGAGCAACGCGGCCGGGCCGCTGGGCGCGGCGGGTGCGGCGATGGTCGGCGGGCTGCAGCGGCTCGATACGGTGCGCAACGTCGGCGACGACACGGCGAACTTCGACCAGACCAGCTCGAACTTCGCCTTCTTCACGCACAACATCTTCCACGTGGCCAAGGGCCTCGATCTGACGCTGGGCCTGCGCTACACCAACGAAACCAAGAAGTTGAACGCCAACTTCAACAATACCAACACGATCTGCCCGGCCCAGCAGGCGGCGCTGCTGCCCTTCATGGGCGTGCCCGCGCTGGCGCCGCTCGCCGGCGGCATCATCACGCTGAGCTGCCAGGGCGGATCGTCCTCGGCGCTCAACGCGCTGACGCTCAACGACACGCGCAAGGAGGACAAGTTCACCGGCACGGCGATCCTGTCCTACAAGCCGAGCGATGACGTGATGATCTATGCGAGCTACTCGCGCGGCTACAAGGCGGGCGGCTTCAACCTCGACCGCTCCGCCTTCAAGAACCCGAGCGCGGCCCAGCCGCTGCCGATCTTCCCGATCAGCACCGCCAATGCCGGCTATTATGCCGATGTGCTGCAGTTCGACGAAGAGACGGTGAACGCCTATGAGGCGGGCATGAAGTACTCGACCAAGGGCTTCAACCTGAACGTCGCCGGCTTCCGCCAGGAGTTCAGCAACTTCCAGCTGAACACCTTCAACGGCACGGTATACCTCGTCCAGAACATCAATGGCTGCAAGACGAGCTTGGGCGGCGGCGACCGCGACCTGAGCGCGGCGACCGGCGTGTGCCCGTCGGGCCAGACCAAGCCGGGCCTGGTGTCGACCGGCTTCGAAGTCGAAATGGGCCTGTCGCCGGTGCGCGACCTGAACTTCAACTTCGGCCTGACCTACGCCAAGACCAAATATGCCAACAACCTGGTCGGTTCGAAGAGCGGCGCGCCGCTCGATCCGGCGCTGCGCCTGCTGCCGGGCCAGTTGCTCTCCAATGCGCCGGAACTGGTGGCGACCGGATCGGCGGCCTGGACGCCGTCGCTCGGCGGCAAGCTGCGCGGCCTGCTCTATGTCGATACCCGCGTGGCCGACAACTACAACACCGGCTCGGACCTGTTCCCGCAAAAGGCGCAGGACAGCTTCGTGGTGGTCAATGGCCGTATCGGCATCGGCAGCGAGGACCAGCTCTGGGCGCTCGAGTTCTGGGTCCAGAACGCGACCAAGGCCAATTACATGCAGGTCGGCTTCAGCTCGCCGTTCCAGGCGGTGAGCACCACGCCGACGGCGGGCTATCCGGGCGGGTCGCAGATCTTCTCGGCCTATCTGGCCGAACCGCGGACCTATGGCATCACGCTGCGCTCGCGCTTCTGAATCCCCGGGGAAGGGTGTGGGACGGGTCCGCGGAGAAATCCGCGGGCCCGTTTCGCTTTCAGACGGCGTTCAGGGCGGCGGCGGGAGAAGGGGGCATCAACTCTGGAGATGCCCCATGCGTTCGTTCGCCCTGCCCGTCGTTGCCCTTGTCGCGCTGGCCATGCCGGCCTCTGCCTTCGCGCAGGCGGCGAGCGCGCCGGGATGCGCGGTGCGCGTCGAATTCGCCAGCTATGCGATGGGGATCGATCGCGCGGCGTTCGACCGGGTGCAGGCGCTGCTCAAGCGCGACAGCGGCGTGCGCGGCGTGGAGGTGCAGCGCTGGGGGCGGGAAGGCGAGACCAGTCTCTGCGTCCAGCTGCGCCGGCCGGGCGACGCGCGGCGGGTGTTCGGACGGGTGAAGGCGGCGCTGCCGGCGAAGCCGCGCGGGCCGATCACGGTAGAGGCGCGGGGCGGGTTGCGGTTTGCAGCGCCTCGGGCGCGGTGAGGTGGCGATTGAGCGGGCGCTTCTGGGTGCGACAAAGGGCTTCCGCAGCTTCACCCGATCGGCATCGCGCAATCGTAGCTGAACCGCTTTCCTCTGAAGCATGTGTGTTGTGTGAGTAACACAATGCCGTTACTCCGAGGGGTATGACCGAACCCCGGGGGTATTCCGTGATCCAACTGGCCAATCGATACCTGCTTCTTGTCCTTGCCATGGCCGGGGCGGTGTCCGCCGCCCAGGCGCAGGATTATCGCCCGGCCTTCCATCCCGACCAGCTCAAGGGGCCGCCCGCAGGCAAGCCGAACGAAGTGCTGGTACTGGGCACGGCCCATCTGAGCGGACTGAAGGCGCTTCGCCCGGAGATGGTGGCGCCGCTGCTCGCCCGGCTCGAGGCTTGGCGGCCGACGGCGATCGCCACCGAGGACATGTCCGGCCTGCAGTGCGACAGCCTGCGCCGCTATCCGGTACGCTATGCTTCGACGATCAAGGACTATTGCTACGACAACAAGGCTGCCGCGCAGGCGACCGGGCTCGACGTGCCGGCGGCCAATGCCGAGGCGGAGCGGGTGCTCGCGGAGTGGCCGGCGGCGCCCAGCCCGGCGCAGCGGCGGCATCTGGCGGCACTTTTCCTGGCGGCGGGCGAGAATGGCTCGGCATTGGTGCAATGGCTGCGGCTCGATCCGGCGGAACGGCGCGTCGGCGACGGGCTGAATGCCGAACTCACCGCGATGCTGGACAGGATCAAGGGACGGCGGAACGAGACCAACATGATCGCCGCGCCGCTTGCCGCGCGGCTGGGCCTGGAAAGGGTGTGGAGCGTCGACGACCATTCGGCGGACCGTGAGGACGGTGCGGACGCCAAGGCCGCCGGCGAGGCAGTGATGAAGGCGTGGGACAATCCCGACACGGCAGCGCGGGAGGAAGAAGACAAGGCGCTGGCTGCCGGCCTGGGTCAGCCGGACGGGCTGCTCGACCTGTACCGGGCCTATAACGCGCCCGGGCAGCCGATGCGGACCTATCGATCCGATTTCGGTGCGGCGTTCCTCGAGCCTTCGCCCCAGGGCTATGGCCGGGCCTATCTGGCCTATTGGGAGACGCGCAACCTGCGCATGGTGGCGAATATCCGCGACGTGATCGGTCGCGCGCCGGGTACGCGGCTGCTCGCCATCGTCGGCGCCTCGCACAAGGGCTATTACGAGGCCTATCTGAACCAGATGCACGATGTGCGGCTGGTCGATGCGCTCGTAGTGCTGCGTTGAAAGGTTATTGCGACTAACTTGCATTAGTAGCTCCGCGCTGCTAGCCGCACCCCGATCAAGCCGCTCCGCCTGAGAGCGGCTCCAATTCAGGGGTTCCCAACATCATGTCCGTGCGTGCGCGACTTTCGCTGCTTTCCCTGCCGTTTCTGGCGCTCTCCGCGGCGATGCCCCAGGTTGCGCATGCCCAGCAGGCCGAGCCGCAAAAGGATGGCGAGGCCGACGAGGCGATCGTCGTCACCGCCGCGCGCACGGTGCTGCCGCCCAACGCGCTGCCGCTGACCATCGACGTGATCGACAAGCAGCGGCTCGACCAGCAGATCGCGATCTCCGGATCGGTGACCGATGCGGTGGCGAACCTCACCCCGTCCTTCTCGCCGACCCGGCAGAAGCTGTCGGGCGCGGGCGAGAGCCTGCGGGGGCGCTCGCCGCTTTATGCGATCAACGGCATCCCGCAATCGACCCCGATGCGCGACGGCAGCCGCGACGGCTTCACCATCGACGGCTTCTTCGTTGACCGGGTCGAGCTGATCTATGGCTCGAACGCGCTGCAGGGGATCGGCGGCACCGGCGGCATCGTCAACCAGGTGACGGTAGGTGCGCCGAAGACCGAGGGGATCAGCGGGCGCGTGCTGCTGCAGGGCAGCGCCGACAATGATTTCAGCAAGGACGGGCTGGGCGGCAAGGCTGCCGGGCTGGTCCAGTGGAAGTCGGGCCGGTTCGATGCGACCTTCGGCGCGGCGTTCGAGAAGCGCGGTGTCTTCTATGACGGCGACGGGCGCCGCGTCGGGCTGAACCTGACGCAGGGCGAGACGCAGGATTCGAAAACCGTCTCACTGTTCTCGCGACTTGGCTATCAAGTGGGCGAAACCGGGCGGATCGACCTGATTGCCAGCCGCTTCGAGCTGAAGGGTGATGGCGACTATATTGCAGTGACGGGCAACCGCGCGACGGGCCTGCCGACCAGCGCGGTGCGTGGCGACGCACCGGGCAAGGCTGCGGCGAGCCGCACCGAGAGCGTGGCGCTCACCTATACCGACACTGCGCTGGGCGGCGGCAATTTCGTCGGCCAGATCTTCTTCAACCGCACGCACGACACGTTCGGCGGCGAGATCGCGCCGATCGCGACCTTCCAGGACCCGACGATCGACCCGACCGAGAGGCTGTTCGACCAGTCCGAGAACCGCTCGCGCAAGCTGGGCGCCAAGCTGAGCTACGAGCGCGCGGTGCCGGGCTTCGAGGCGCTGACCGCGACGATCGGCTTCGACGCGCTGGTCGACAAGACCGAGCAGCGGCTGATCGCCACCAACCGCATCTGGGTGCCGCCCAGCGACTTCCGCAGCCTGGCGCCGTTCGCCCAAGCCAACCTCAAGCTGTTCGACGGCAAGCTGCGCCTCGCCGGCGGCCTGCGCTACGAGAATGTCGCGATCAAGATCGACGATTACCACACGCTCGCCTCGACCACCTATGTCGCGCCGAACAAGGCGACTTATGGCGGCGTCGCGGTGGCCGGCGGCAAGCCGAAGTTCGAGGATCTGCTGTTCAACGGCGGCGTGATCGTCGAGCCGGTGACCGGCATCCGCGCCTATGCCAGCTATGCCGAAGGCTTCACCGTGCCCGACATCGGCCGCATCACCCGGGCGATCAAGGCGACGGGCGTCGACCTGGACAATTATCTCGACATCTCGCCGATCGTCTCGAACAACCGCGAGATCGGCGTGGAAGTGAAGCGCGGGCCGCTAGACGGCTCGGTCACCTATTTCTGGTCGTCGAGCGACAAGGGGCAACTGCTGATCGCGCGCGCCGCCGGCATCTTCGACGTGCAGCGCCAGCGGGTGGAGATCCAGGGCCTTGAGGTCAATCTGGGGGTGAAGCTGCCGGTGCCGGGGCTGAAGGCCAGCGTTGGCTATGCGACGCTCAACGGCCGCTACGACGCCGACACGGTGCCCGACGGCAAGGTCGACACCGATCTCGACGGCACCAACATCTCGCCGGACCGCGTCAACCTTGCGGTGGACTATGCGAGCGGGCCGTTCAGCGCGCGCGTGCAGACGCAATTCTATCTGTCGCGCCATTTCGACGGCAAGGCGCGGACGATCGACGACGCCAACCCGCTGCACCCGCAGAAGCTCTTCATGAACGATTTCGGCGGCTATGCGCTGACTGACGCCTATGTCCGCTACCAGACGAAGCTGGGCGGCCTGAGCCTGAGCGTCGCCAACCTGTTCGACAGGATGTACATCGACTACGCGTCGGACACCCGCCTGCCGAACGACAACACGGTCTTCTATGCCGGGCGCGGGCGCACCTTCACGCTGAGCTGGGACTATCGTTTCTGATGCAGCGCGGGGTGATGGGATGGCTCGACCTGGTCCACCGCTGGACCGGCGGTGTGCTGGGGCTGGTGCTGGCGATCATGGGGCTGACCGGCGCGATCCTCGTCCATGAGGAGAGTTGGCTGTCGCTGACGCTTCCTCATGCCGCGGACGTACGCGTGGCGAACCCGAACGCGATCGCGGAGACCACCGCCAAGCTGATGGTGACTGAGCCCAAGGCGCAGGGAATCACCTATGCCAGCGACCGGTTCGGCCTCAACCAGGTTCGCATGGCCAAGGGCGCCGGTGCCTATGCCGACCAGGCGGGCAATGTGGTGACGCGCTGGGGCAGCCAGTGGAGCCGGCCCGAGCAATGGATCTTCGACCTGCACCATCACCTCTTCACCGGCGATACCGGCGAGACGGTGATCGGCATCGCGGGGCTGGCGGCGATCCTGTTCGTGGTCACCGGATCGATCCTGTGGTGGCGCACGCGCAAGACGTTCAAGTTCCGGATCTGGCCCAAGCGAATGAGCCGGCCGATGATCGTGATGCAGCACCGCGACCTGGGCATCGTGATGGCGCCGCTGCTGCTGCTCTCGGCGGTGACGGGGACGATGATGATCTTCAAGCCGTTTGCGGCGATCATCACCGCGCCTTTCTCCTCGCCTTCGGCCGATGCCGCGGCGATGAAGCCGCCCAAGGCGAAGAGTGGGCCGTTGGCCGCCCATCCGGACTGGCGCGCGATCGTGCTGGCGGCGCATGCCCGCTTCCCCGACGCGCAGATCCGCATCCTCTCGCTGCCGCGCAAGGCTGGAGACCCGATCCTGGTGCGGATGAAGCGTGCCGGGGAGTGGCTGCCGAATGGCCGCTCGAATGTGTGGTTCGACGCTGCCGACGGTCATGTGCTGGGATCGATCGATGCGCTGGCGCTGCCCAAGGGGGCGCAGATATTCAACGGCGCCTATCCGCTGCACGCCGCCAAGGTCGGCGGGCTGCTCTACCGGCTGCTGCTCACCGCCTCGGGGCTGACGATGATGCTGCTCGGCAGCCTGGCGGTGTGGACCTTCTGGTTCAGGCGGCCCAAGCCGAAGAAGCTGGCGCGCAAGCCGGCCTAGCCCGGGGAGAATTTCTCTCCCCGGTAGGTCCGGACCGCATTGCCGCGTTCGAGGGCGTGGTTCTGGTCCCATAGTTCGCGCTTGCCCGCGGCAGCGCCCCGTTCGCGTCGTCCCTGGAGCAGCATCGCCAGCTTGAGGCGGGCGATGCTGCGGTTGGCATGTTGCGAGCGCTGGTCTTGCGAGAAGGTCGTCAGGCCCGTTGGCAGGTGGGTGGCGCGCACGGCGCTGTCGGTCTTGTTGACATGCTGTCCGCCTGGCCCCGACGCGCGCATCGTCTGGTAGCGGATGTCAGCATCGCGAAGTTCGGGCACGTCCTCGGGCAAGGGTGCGGGCGAGGCGCCAACGAACCAGTTACGGCGCTTGTGCAGCGGACGGAACGGGCTGGTGCCGATCCACCGGATCGTACCGGTGCGGGCATCGACAAAGGCTTGCGCACCTTCGCCGGAGACCCGCAGCAGCACCGATGCCGTGGGGCTATCCACAGGCTCGACTGGTTCGCAGGTGAGGCCCGCCGCCTGGCCTTCCTGTGCCCAGGCATAGACGAGCCGCTCGACCACCCATTCGCATTCGCGCGGCCCCTGGCCCGAGGACAAGTGGAGAATGATCCCGGTCATGCGCGCCTCGTCTTGTAGGTGACGAGCGGGCGGAGCGTGGCCACGAGATCGACCAGACCGTGCTGCTCCAGATCGTGTACGACCTGGTGGATGTCCTTGTAAGCCTGAGGCGCCTCCTCGAAGATCAGGTCGCGATCCTCGCAGATCACCCGGCTGCCGAGCGCGGTGCGTTCGAGATCGGCGATGCGGAAGCGGCGGCCGAGCTTGTCGCGCGCCTCGCTGCGGCTCCACTTGCGGCCGGCGCCATGCGCGAGCGAGTCGAGGGCGGCGTCGGCCGGTGCGCCGGGGCGAGGCCGTACGAGATAGGTCATGTCGCCGCGCGAGCCGGGGATGACGACCAGTCCCTTGTCCGCCGGTGCCGCGCCCTTGCGGTGCAACCAGCCGTCCCGGTGGGGCGTGACGCTGTTGTGGCAGATGTCGAGCAGGCGCGCGCCCTCAGCGCCGAGGCGATCGAGGAAACGCTCGGCGATCACCACGCGGTTGAGCATCGCCCAGCGCACCGCCGCGTCATGCTCGGCGAGATAGGCCACGCAATCGGACGTGCCGGTGGCGAGGCCGTCGACATTATGGCGGGCGCGGTGCCGGTCGAGGATCGCCTGGCCGAGGCCGCGCGAGCCGCTATGCACCATCAGGTGCACCGCCCGTGCGTCGAGGCCCAGTTCTGCGAACAGGTCGGCGTCGAACACTTCCTCGAAGCGCAGCAGCTCCGCGAAGTGGTTGCCGCCGCCGATCGTGCCGAGCGCGTCGCAGGGCAGAGCGGGGAGGTCCGCCTCGGCAAGGCGCGCGGCGACGTCGCCCTCCCAGGCCTCCTCCAGCCCGTGCAGCTTGCGGACGGCGGTGTCGGGGCGGAACTTGCGCAGTTTCATGCCCGTCCGCCACAGCCCCATGCCGCAGCCGATGTCGCTGCCGACGAGATGCGGATAGACCAGTCCGCGAGACCAGAAGGCCGCGCCGACCGCGATGCCGCGTCCCGCATGGAGATCGGGCAGGCCGACGACCGCTTCGATGCCAGGCAGCGCAGCGGTCTGGTGGAGCTGCTCGATCGCAAGCTGCTCGATCCAGCTTTCGGGCGACGCGACGATGTGGATGCTTGCCGTGGTCATGGCTGGACCTCCCCGGAAACGAGGAAGGACGGCAGGCGACGGATTGCAGTATCGAATGATGCCGCGGCGTCATGGCCGCGGAAAAGGGTCAGGCGATCAAAGTCACCTGCAAGGGACTTGCCCATGTGGAATGTTCCCGAACTCGGAAAATGGAAGTGGCGATGAGAGCGGTAATGGTCTGCATGGGCTCACTCCTTTCCTGAGTTGGGGTTACCGGCGGCGCCACTAGCCGAATTGTTCCGGGGGATCAATGGTGCACAGATGCCGGGCCTCCGGCGCGCGAAGACCCGGCAATTACGGCTTACATGTTGGCGGCGGTGGGGCGGACGATCACTTCGTTGACATCGACGCCGTCGGGCTGCTCGAGGGCATAGCGGATCGCACGGGCGATCGCGTCCGGGGTCAGCGACTTCTGGCGCCAGTCCTTGAGCGCGGCGGCGACCTGGGGATCGCTGATGTCGTCGCCCAGTTCGGTGGCGGTGACGCCCGGCGAGATGATCGTCGCGCGGATATCGTCATGCTCCTGGCGCAGGCCCTCGGTGATCGCCCAGACCGCGTATTTGGTGCCGCAATAGACCGCGGCGGTCGGCAGGACGAGGTGGGCGCCGACCGAAGCGACGTTGACGACATGGCCGTTCTGCTGGGCGACGAAGCGCGGCAGCACCGCGGCGATGCCGTTGAGCACGCCGTGGATATTGACATCGATCATCCGCTTCCACTCGTCGGTCTTGAGCGCGGCGAGCGGCGAGAGCGGCATCACGCCGGCATTGTTGATCAGCACGTCGACCCGGCCGAACTTCGCTTCCGCGGCGTCGGCAAAGGCCTTGAAGTTCGCCGCATCGGTGACGTCGAGCTCGCGCCAGGCGATGTTGGGGCCGAGCTGCTCGGCCAGCGCCTGGAGCCGGTCGCCGCGGCGGGCGCCGATGAACAGCCTGGCGCCGGTTGCCGCCAACTCGCGGACCGTGGCTTCGCCGATGCCGCTGGAGGCGCCGGTGATGAGGATGACCTTGTCGCTAAGTCCCGTCATGGTTCGTTCCTTCTCGTCTGGAATGACGAGGCAGGATTTGGGGCAGGGAAGGGTTCGGGCGGTAGAGCGATTGGCCGAAGGGATTGCACGATCCTCCAAATGTGGATGGATGCGCTTGCGTGCTTCTCTCGCATGAGGGAAGCAGGCAGCATGCACAATATCGCCGCCCTCGCCACGCTGATCGAACGGCACACGCCGGAAACCGGGATTTCGGGTACTGCGATAGGGCGACTGTCGCTGATCCGGGCGGACCAGCCGAGTCTGCCGATCCCGTCTGTCTATGAGGCATCGCTTTGCCTGATCGCCCAGGGATCGAAGCGCGTGTCGCTCGGCGACCATGACGTGGTCTATGATGCGTCACGCTATCTGCTGGTCTCGGTCGACCTGCCGCTGGTCGGGCTTGTGCTCGAGGCGAGCCCGGACGCGCCCTATCTGTGCTGCAAGATCGATCTGGACCTGCCGGCGCTGGCCGACCTGATGATCGCGGAGGGAGAGGCCGGGCCGCAGCGCGACTTGCCGGCGCTGGCAGTCTATCCGGGGGATGCCGACCTGATCGATGCCGCCTGCCGGCTGGTCAAGCTGCTCGACCGGCCCGAGAGCATCGCGGCGCTGGCGCCGCTGATTGAGCGGGAGATCCTGTACCGCTTGCTCACCGGGCCGCATGGCGGGACGCTGCGGCGGATGGCGAAGGGCGACAGCCATCTCGGCCAGATCAGCCGGGCGATCGCGCGGATCCGAAGCGGGTATGACCGGCAGCTGCGGATCGAGGACATTGCCGATGCGGCGGGGATGAGCCCGTCGTCGCTGCACGCCCATTTCAAGGCGGTGACCCGGATGACGCCGCTCGAATATCAGAAGCAGCTCCGCCTGCAGGAAGCGCGCCGGCTGATGATGGCCGAGGGCGCGAGCGCGGGCTCGGCGGGGTTCGCGGTCGGCTATGACAGTCCGTCGCAGTTCAGCCGGGAATATCGCCGGTTGTTCGGCGCGCCGCCGCGGCAGGATATCGAGCGGTTGCAAGCGGCGGGGGAGCTGGCGGAGGCGCTCTAGCCTGCCAGCACCCGATCGTCGAACAGGCCGAAGGCGATGGTCGAGGCGTAATAGGCCACCGCCTTGTCGCGCGGCATGGTGCTGGCCCATTTGCGCATGTCGAAGGCGGCGTTCTGAAGGGCCATCAGCGTCTGCGAGGCGACCAGCGGGTCGATCGCGCGGATCGAGCCCTGGGCGATGCCGTCGGACAGCAGGCCGGCGAAGCGGCGGGCGATGCGGTTCGAGCGGTCGATCATCGTCGAGCGGACCTGGGGCGGCAGACCGGAGAGCGCGGTGGTGCGCAGCAAGGGCCCGCGTTCGCTGAACTGATAGTCGAGCAGCGTGGCGATCGTGCTTTCGAGCTGCTCCCAATGCGTGCCGCCGGCGGTCTCGGCCAGGCGCTGGGCATCGGCGATGATGTCGAAGCTGCGCTTGTAGCAGGCGATGACCAGATCGTCCTTGGCATCGAGATGGTGGTAGAAGCTGCCCTTGGTGACGTTGAGCTCGCTGGCGATCTTCTGGACCGAGGCGCCGCGATAGCCGAGCTCGTTGATCAGCCGCGTGGCGGCGAGGAGAAAGGCCTCGCGGCCTGGCTCGGGCTCGTCATGCTCGAGGTCGAGCATGTGCGGGGTCCAGGCCTGGCCGGGCGCGGCGATGCCCGTGCGGAACACGTCCATGAGGCGCGCCTCGACGCGGGGATATTCATCGACTTCGTAACGAGGCAGCCAGGCGGTCAGCCAGAAGGTGTTCTCGAGCAGCACGTGCGCGCGAGCACCATGGAGGTCGGTCTCGGCGCGGCTGGCGGGGGTGCCCCAGAGCGCGCGGGTCTTGCGGAACACGCCGCGCCAGCGATCGAGCAGCTCGCGCTTGATCGGGCCTTCCATGGCGCGCAGGTCCGAGAGGATCGCGAAGTCGCGCTCCTCGCCCCGGCGGATGCGGGCGAGCCGCTCCATGTTGATGTTGAGATAGCGGCCGACCCGGGCTTCGGGCGTCGACTCCTTGCCGGCATCGTCGAGCATCGCCTCGAGCCGGTCGAGCGTCTGCTCGAAGGCGGCGGCGGCAAGGTCTTCCTTGCGCTTGAAATAATAGGTGACCGACGTGGTGTTGAGGCCGACGCGGCGGGCCACGTCGGCAAAGGTCATCCCCTTGGCGCTCTGTTCGTTGATCGCGTCCGCCGCCGCGGCGAGGATCGCGTCCCGCTTGGCCTGGAAGCGTTTCGTCGCGCTTGCGGTTTCTAGTTTCCCCGGTGCATTCATTGCAACCAGTCTAGCGGATTTGACGGCTAGCCAAAGCGGTTTTTTGAATCGAGGTTGTGCCGATTTTCGCGCCGGCCCGACTTTACCGAATATCCGGTATGCTCTACGCCGATCCGTGAAGCAGAAAACGGAGAGGATGCGCCATGGATTTCACGCTGAGCGAGCGCGAGACCTATTTCCGCGACCGCGTGAAGGCCTTTATCGACACCAGGATCCGGCCTCGCGACGGCGACTATCATGCCCAGCAGAAGCAGGGTGAGCGCTGGAAGGTGCTGCCGGTGATCGAGGAGGTGAAGGCCGAGGCCAGGGTTGCGGGCCTGTGGAACTTCTTCATGCCGCCGCATTCGGGCCAGGCGCATGTCGACGACAGTTTCGAGTTCCAGGGCACGCAACTGACCAACCTCGAATATGCGCTGTGCGCCGAGGAGATGGGGCGGCTCGGCTGGGCGTCGGAGTGTTTCAACTGCTCCGCACCGGACACGGGCAACATGGAGGTGCTCCACCGCTACGGCACCCGGGCGCAGAAGGACCAGTGGCTCAAGCCGCTGATGCAGGGCGAGATCCGCTCGGCCTTCCTGATGACCGAGCCGGCGGTGGCGAGCTCGGACGCGACCAATATCCAGACCAGCATGGTGCGCGACGGCAATCATTATGTGATCAACGGGCGGAAATGGTGGAGCAGCGGTGTGGGCGACCCGCGCTGCGCGGTCTCGATCGTGATGGGCAAGACCGATACGGGCGCCGCCAAACATGCCCAGCAGAGCATGATCCTGGTGCCGATGGACGCCCCCGGCGTGAAGATCGAACGGATGCTTTCGGTTTTCGGGTATGATCATGCGCCGCATGGGCACGGCGAAGTGGTTCTCGAGAATGTCCGCGTGCCGGTCGAGAACATGCTGCTCGGCGAAGGGCGCGGCTTCGAGATCGCACAGGGGCGGCTCGGGCCGGGCCGCATCCATCACTGCATGCGGACGATCGGGGTCGCCGAGGAAGCGATCGAGGCGATGTCCAAGCGGCTCGTTAGTCGCGTCGCGTTCGGCAAGCGTCTCTCGGACCATTCGGTGTGGGAGCAGCGCATCGCCCGCGCGCGGATCGACATCGAGATGACCCGTCTGCTCTGCCTGAAGGCGGCGGACATGATGGACAAGGCGGGCAACAGGGCGGCGCAGCTTGAGATCGCGATGATCAAGGTGCAGGCGCCGCAGATGGCGCTGCAGATCATCGACGACGCGATCCAGGCGCATGGCGGTGCGGGCGTCTCGGGCGACTTCCACCTCGCGCATGACTGGGCGGGCATCCGCACGCTGCGGCTCGCGGACGGTCCGGACGAGGTGCATGCCCGGGCGATCGCGCGGAACGAGTTCGGGAAGTACGCGGACTTCAAGGCGGACCGGGCGTCTTCGGGAGATGTTGGGGTCAGCCGCTAAGCCACGCCGTCATCCCCGCGAAAGCGGGGACCCATCTCCCACGCCCTCGGCAAACGCGCCGGTGCAGGCGGGGATAATCCGGGAGATGGGCCCCCGCTTTCGCGGGGGTGACGAAGAGAAGGTGACGAGAGGGAGAGTGATGAAAGCAGCCGTTCTCTACGAAGCGGGCAAGCCGCTCGAGATCACCGATATCCGGGTTTCCAAGCCTGGCCCGCGCGAGGTGCTGATCCGTACCGCGGCGGTGGGGGTGTGCCGGTCCGACCTGCACTTCGTCGACGGCGCCTTCCCGCATCCGGTGCCGACGGTGCCGGGGCATGAGGCGGCGGGGGTGATCGAGGCGGTGGGATCGGACGTCGCGCATCTGAAGGTGGGAGACCATGTCATCACCTTCTTCACCGTCTTCTGCGGCAGCTGCGAGATGTGCGTGACCGGGCGGCCGTCGCTCTGCATCGATCCCTCGACCCGGCGCCCGGCCGATGCCGAGCCGCGGCTGAGCCTAGGCGACGGCACGCCGCTCGCGCCGTTCCTCAACCTCTCGGCCTATGCCGAGATGATGCTGGTGCACGAAAACGCCTGTGTGGCGATCTCGAAGGAGATGCCGCTGGATCGCGCGGCGCTGCTCGGCTGCGCGGTGATCACCGGCGCCGGGGCGATCTTCAACGACAGCCGGGTGCGCCCCGGGGAGAGCGTCGCGGTGATCGGTGCGGGCGGGATCGGGCTTGCCGCGATCAATGCCGCCAAGATCGCCGGGGCGGGCACAATCCTGGCGGTCGACCCGGTGCCGGAGAAACGCGAGCTGGCGCTGAAGCTGGGCGCCACCCATGCGCTGGACGCGATGGCCGAGGGGCTGGCCAAGGATGTGCTCAAGCTTACCGGCGGCGGCGTCCATTATGCGATCGAGGCGGTCGGGCGGCCGAACACCGCCGAGCTCGCCTGGAACATCCTGCGACGCGGCGGCACCGCGACGATCCTGGGGATGATCGCGCCGGGGGGCAATGTCAGCCTGCCCGGGCCGACCTTCCTGACCGGCAAGAAGATCCAGGGATCGCTGCTGGGTAGCACGCGCTTCCCGATCGACATGCCGCGATTGGTGCAGATGTATCTCGACGGGCTGCTCGATCTCGACACGATGGTCGCCGAGCGGATCAGGCTCGAGGACGTCAACGACGCGCTCGCCAAGCTGCGCAAGGGCGACAGCGTGCGCTCGGTGATCGAATTCGCATGAGCGACCTGGACGAAGCCAAGCTGGCGGACTGGCTGTCGGCCAATGTGGGCGGTTTCGCAGGGCCGATCGCGGTGACCAAGTTCGCCGGCGGACAGAGCAACCCGACCTATCGGATCGATGCGGGCAGCGGCTCTTATGTGCTCCGGCGCAAGCCGTTCGGGCCGATCCTGCCCTCGGCGCATGCGGTGGAGCGCGAATATGCGCTGATCGCGGCCCTGCACCCGACCGGCTTCCCGGTCGCGCGGCCCTATGGGCTTTGCGAGGACCCGGAAGTGCTGGGTTCGCCCTTCTACATCATGGAGATGGTCGAGGGGCGGACGCTGTGGGACGGATCGCTGCCCGGTCTCACCCCGGCCGAGCGGACGGTGCACTATAATGCGATCGTCGACACGCTCGCGGCCTTGCACGCGGTGGACTACGAAGCGGTCGGGCTGGGCAGCTATGGCAAGCCGGGCAACTATTTCGCCCGCCAGGTCGAGCGCTGGACCAAGCAGTACCGGATGAGCGAGACCGATCAGTTGCCCGAGATGGAGCGGCTGATCGAGTTCCTGCCGCGCACCCTGCCCGAGCAGACGCGGACCAGCATCGTCCATGGCGATTTCCGCATCGACAACATGATCTTCGCGCCAGCCGAACCGCGCGTGCTGGCGGTGCTCGACTGGGAGCTGTCGACGCTCGGCGATCCGCTGGCGGACTTCTCCTATTTCCTGATGAGCTGGGCGACCGAGCCCGAGGGGCGCTCGGGGGTAAAGGGGCTCACGGGGCCGGAGACGGGCATCCCGACGATCGAGGATGTCGTGGCGCGCTACTGCACGGCGACCGGGCGGGAGGGGGTGCCCGACCTCAACTGGTACTTTGCGTACAATCTCTTCCGGCTGGCGGGGATCGTGCAGGGGATCAAGAAGCGGATGCTCGACGGCAATGCGTCGAGCGCGAACGCGGCGGCGACGGTGGAGCGGCTGCCCGGGCTGGTGGCGCAGGCCTGGCATTTCGCGCGGGAGGCGGGGGCGTGATGCGCTCACAGCCGTCATCCCCGCGAAAGCGGGGACCCATCTCCTTCGCTTTCAGCGCGCGCCACGGCGGTGGTTGTTCCTGGCATCTGCACGAGATGGGCCCCGGCTTTCGCCGGGGTGACGACTAAGGAGGGAACATGGTTTCGGGACTATTCGACCTGACCGGCAAGGTGGCAATCGTCACCGGTTCCTCGCGCGGGATCGGCAAGGCTTCGGCCGAAGCGCTGGCGGATGCCGGCGCGAAGGTGGTGATCTCCAGCCGAAAGCAGGATGCCTGTGACGAGGTCGCCGCCGAGATCAATGCCAGGCATGGCGAGGGAACCGCGCTGGCGGTGGCGGCGAGCATCTCGGACAAGGAAGCGCTGAAGCACCTGGTCGAGGAGACGCGGCGGGTGTTCGGGCGGGTGGACGTGCTGGTCTGCAATGCGGCGTCCAACCCCTATTACGGGCCGCTCGAGGGGATCGCCGACGACCAGTTCCGCAAGATCCTCGACAACAACATCCTCTCCAACCACTGGCTGATCCAGATGGTGGCGCCCGAGATGCGCGAGCGCCGCGACGGCTCGATCGTGATCGTCTCGTCGATCGGGGGCTTGCGCGGATCGCCGGTGATCGGGGCGTATAACGTCTCCAAGGCGGCCGACCTGCAGCTCGCGCGCAACTATGCGGTGGAGTTCGGGCCGGACAATGTGCGGGTCAACTGCATCGCGCCGGGGCTGATCAGGACCGATTTCGCCCGCGCGCTGTGGGAGGATCCCGAGCGGGCCAAGGCGACCAACGCCACCACCCCGCTGCGGCGGATCGGCGAGCCGGAGGAGATTGCCGGGGCGGTCGTGTATCTCGCCAGCCGGGCGAGCGCGTTCATGACCGGGCAGGCGATGGTGATCGATGGCGGGGTGACGATCTAAACTTGTGCTCCTGCGAAAGCAGGAGCCCAGAGTTGCGGAGGGGGCGACGTTTGTGGCCCTGGGCTCCTGCTTCCGCAGGAGCACGTGGAAGGGGATTTCGATGCAGTTCGCAGGCAAGGTTGCAATCGTTACCGGCGCAGGTTCGGGGATCGGGCGGGCGACCGCGCGGGCGTTTGCCGAGGCAGGCGCCAAGGTGGTCGCGGCCGATCTGAGCGAAGCGGTGAACGAGACCGTCGCCGGGCGCGAGGGCATGATCGCGGTGCATATGGATGCGGGCGATGAGGCCGATGTCGAGCGCACGGTTGCGCTGGCGGTCGATACGTTCGGCGGGCTCGACATCTTCTACGCCAATGCCGGCATCTCGGGCGGCGCGACCGGCATCTTCGATACGCCGACCGAGCTCTGGACCGAAGTGTTGCGGGTAAACCTGATCGGGCCAGCGCTGGCGATCAAGCATGCCGGGCCGAAGATCGTCGAGCGGGGTGGCGGGGCCATTATCTGCACCGCGAGCGTGGCGGGGCTGCGCTCGGGCGCCGGCGGGCCGGCTTACTCGGCGAGCAAGGCGGGGGTGATCAACCTGGTCCAGACCGCTGCGCAGCAGTTCGCGGGATCGGGCGTGCGGGTGAACGCGATCTGCCCGGGACTGATCGAGACCGGCATGACCGAGCGCGCCTTCACCTATGCCCGCGAGAACGGCAAGGAGGACAAGCTCGGCCGGCTCAACCCGCTGCGCCGTGCCGGCCAGCCCGAGGAGATCGCGCGGGTTGCGCTGTTCCTCGCCAGCGACGCGGCGAGCTATGTCAATGGCCAGGCCTGGGTGGTGGATGGCGGGCTGTCGTCGAGCCATCCGGTGACGCGGCAGGAATTCGGCAAGCCGGCCTTCTAGGGCGCAGGAACCTTCCCGAAGCGGATCGAAGCGCGATTGACTCGAGTCCGCGCGCAGGTCAGCCTCCGCGCAAAGCAGGAGAGGGGGACTGCATGTGGGGCATAGTGCGTGGCGCGATCCTGGCCGGGCTGCTCGTCGCGGTGGCAACGCCGGCGATGGCCCAGGAGGATGATGGCGGCGGGGCTGGCGAGATCATCGTCACCGGCCTGCGCAGGCTCAATCCCGATGACGATGACGACAACAAGACGGTGAAGCCCATTCCCGTGCCGGCGGCGGTGCAGACGCTGCGGCGCACCGCGGACTTTGCCGTGCAGCAGGTCGTCATCGTCAGCGACACGGTGGGAGAGGAGCCGGCCCGCGCGGAAGTGCTGGCGATGACGCGCAAGGCGATCGATCTGTCCGCCGGCGCGGGCACGTTGCTGGCAACCGGCGAGCTGGTGGTCGAGCCGCTGACTGCCGGCAACTACAAGGAACTGGTATTCATCGACGATGACGACGAGTTCGACGGCGAGCTGGTCAAGTTCCTGGTCAAGGTACCGCTGGCGCCGGGCATCGATGCCAAGGCGGCGCTGGCCAAGATCGAGCGGTTCATGAAGTCGGTTCCCGCCGTCGGGCGGGCGGAAATCAAGCCCTATAGCGAGCTGACGCTGAGCGTGGTGAATCCCGAACAGTATCGGGGCGCGATCATCGACCTGGTGGCGAAGGATACGGCGGCGACCAGCGCGCGCTTCGGGGCGGGCTATGGCGTCGAGGTCACCGGGCTCGACCGGCCAGTGCAGTGGAAGCGGGCGGGGCTCACCGAGGTGCAGCTGTTCCTGCCCTCCGCCGCCACCGTGCAGCCGCGCAACTGATCGGGAGATGGAGCGATGAACAAGATCCTCAAGATCCTGGCCATTGGTGCGGGGCTGATCGGCGCGGCTGCACCGGCGCTGGCGCAGGAAGTGATCGTGACCGCGTCGCGGCGCGGCGGCGATGCGGGCTATTATGGCGGCATCGTCGCGACCTCGCGGCCGGTGGTCGCGCTGAAGCGCACCGCAGATTACGGCGTGCAATCGGTCCATGTCGCGGGTGACGAGCGCGACAGGGAGAAGCGCCGGGCAGACCTGAAGGCGACGATCCGCGCGATGATCGCCGCAGCGGCCAAGCAGGGCTTTGAGCTGGCGACCGGCGACTATGTGCTGCAGCCGCTGACGCTCGCCAATTACGAGAATCTCTATTTCAGCGGGGACGGGCGCCCCGATACCGACCGTGCCGAGTTCCTGGTCAAGCTGAAGCTGGCACCGGGGACGCCGGAGAGGGTGGCGGCGGATCGGATCGCGGCCTTCTTCAAGTCGGTGCCCAAGGCAGGGCGGACGGTGATCCGGGCGGACGGCAGGCTCACGCTGAGCGTGGTCAATCCGGACCAGTATCGCGCCGCGATCATCGAGCTCATCGCAGCCGATGCGGCGATGGCTTCGGGCAAGTTCGGCGGGACCAGCGGCGTGGACGTGAGCGGCCTCGACCGGCCGGTGGAATGGGCACGCGCAGAGGAGACCAACGTGTTCCTGTTCCTCCCCGCCAGCTATGTCGTCCGCAAGCGCTAGCCCTTGACCCGGACCAGCCCTTCCTGGGCGACGCTGGCGACCAAGCGACCGTCGCGGCTGTAGATGCGGCCGCGGTTGAAGCCGCGGCTATGGCCGGCCCAGGGGCTGTCCGTCGTGTAGAGCAGCCACTCGTCGAAGCGGAAGGGCTCATGCAGCCAGACCGCGTGATCGAGGCTGGCGGTCTGCACGCCGCCGGTCATCCAGCTGACCCCGTGTGGCAGCATGCAGGTGCCGAGCAGGGTCATGTCGGTGGCATAGGTGAGCATCGCGCGGTGGAGCGCGGGATCGTCGGGCAGCGGGGCGACGACGCGGAACCAGCTGCTCTGCACGGGCTCGCTCTTCACCGGCTTGAACCAGTTGCGCGGATTGACCGGGCGGATCTCGATCGGGCGGGCGCGCAGGAAGAAGCGGCGGAACTTCTCGGGCACCTCGTCGCGGATCGCCTCGCGCAGGTCGCGCTCGGAGACCAGGCTGTCCGGATCGGGCACGTCGGGCATGTCGAACTGGTGGTGCAGACCCTCGGCCGGCGCCTGGAAGCTCGCGGTCATGTTGAGGATCGGCTTGCCGCCCTGCATCGCGATGACGCGGCGATTGGCGAAGCTGCGCCCGTCGAAATCGCGCACGACCCGGTAGATGATCGGATGGTTCTCGTCGCCCGGACGCATGAAATAGGCGTGGAGCGAATGGGCGACCTTGCCGTCCTCGACCGAGCGCTGCGCGGCCTGGAGCGCCTGGGCGACCACCTGGCCGCCGAACACGCGGCCGACGCCGCCGGGCTGGCGGGCGCCGCGATAGAGATCGGTATCGATGCGCTCGACATCGAGGAGCTGGGTGAGCTGGTCGACCAGGCCTTGCGGGTCTTCGGCGCGTTCGGGGGTGTCAGTCATATCAAGCGTCATCCCCGCGAAAGCGGGGACCCATCTCCTGAACCGTCCCCGCGCCAAACTGCCGTTGTATCTCGCGGCTTCTGCACGAGATGGGTCCCCGCTTTCGCGGGGATGACGGCTGTTGGGAATGGGGCTCCGGCTGGTGCATCAATATCCCGCCGCTTCCGCCAGGGCATTGGCGTGGAAGTTGGTGTCGCCGAACATCTCGGCGAGCACGCGGGCGCGCTTCATGAAGAAGCCGATGTCGAACTCGTCGGTCATGCCGATGCCCCCGTGCATCTGCACACCCTCCTGCACGGCAAGCGTGGTGGCAAGCCCGGTCATCGCCTTGGCGACGGCGACGGCTTCCGCCGCGTCCAGGCCGGCGTCGAGCAGCTGCTGCGCCTTGAGCACGGCGGCGCGGGCGACTTCCATCTCGCTGTAGAGATGCGCGGCGCGGTGCTGCAGCGCCTGGAAGCTGCCGATGGCGACGCCGAACTGCTTGCGCTCCTTGAGATAGGAGACGGTCATGTCCATCGCGCCGCCGCCGACGCCGACCATCTCGGCCGAGGCGCCGGTGCGGCCCGCGGCGAGCAGGCGGGCGAGGGGCGCGTCGCCCTGGTCGACCTCGCCGATCACCGCATCGGCATCGACCTCGACGCCGTCGAATTGCAGGTGCGCGGCGATCGAGGAATCCGCCAGCCGCTCGGGCGTGACGGTGAGGCGGTCCGCGTCATTGGGGACGGCGAACAAGGTGGTACCGTTCTCGGTCTTCGCCGCGACGAGCAGCAGGTCGGCGACATGGCCGTGCGTGACGAACTGCTTGGCGCCGGTGAGGCGGAAGCCGTTGCCCGCGCGCTGGGCCTGCATCGCGATCCTGCCGTTGTGCTTGGCACCCTCGTCGATCGCCAGCGCGGCGACGGTCTCGCCCGACAGGATGCCGGGATACCATACGGCTGCGGCGGCGGTGCCCTTCAGCGCCTCGACCGCGGCGACGGCGGTGGCGAGGAAGGGCGAGGGCGACAGGTTGCGGCCGATCTCCTCGAGCACCACGCCCGCCTCGACATGGCCGAGGCCGAGGCCGCCCTCGGCCTCCGGGATCAGGATGCCGGTGAAGCCCATTTCGGCGAACTGCTTCCACAGCGGGCGCGAGAAGCCGGTGGCGTCGTTCGCGTCGCGCAGCGCGCGCATGTGGCTGACCGGGGCTTCCGAGGCGACGAAGTCCTTCGCGGTGTCGCGGAGCATGGTCTGGTCGTCGTTGAGGTAGAGGGGCATCTTCTTCTCTTCCTTAAGCCCTCTCCTTTGGGAGAGGGTTGGGTGAGGGCGGCTTGTCCGCGAGCGCGTCGCTTGTGACTATCCTCACCCTTCCGCCGACTGCGTCGGCTCCCTCCCTCTCCCAAAGGGAGAGGGAATTTGGTCAGCTCGGCAGATCCAGGATCCGCTTGGCGATGATGTTGAGCTGGACCTCGCTGGTGCCGCCTTCGATCGAGTTCGCCTTGGTGCGCAGCCAGGTGCGCGCGGCGGCGCCCTGGTGGCTGGCTTCGCTCTCCCATTCGAGCGCGTCGCTGCCGCCGGCGGTCATCTGGAGCTCGTGGCGGGCCTTGTTCAGCTCGGTGCCGTAATATTTCATCATTGAAGGCTGGGCGGGATGCGCCTGGCCGGCCTTCAATTCGTCGATGAACTTTTCCGACATTGCGGTGAACGCCTTGGAGCGCACCTGGAACAGCGCAATCTGGGCGCGCAGGATCGGATCGACGCCCTTGCGCGCGGCCTCGACCAGCGGATCCTTGCCGCTGCCGCCAAGGCCGAAGCCCGAGATCATCTCGCGCTCATGGCCGAGCAGATACTTCGCGACGTCCCAGCCCTTGTTGAGCGTGCCGAGCAGATTGCCCTTGGGCACTTCGACATTGTCGAAGAAAGTCTCGCAGAAGGGCGAGTTGCCGCTGATCAGCAGGATCGGCTTGGTGGAGACGCCCGGCGAGGCCATGTCGAATAGCAGGAAGCTGATGCCGGCCTGCTTGACGGTCTTGTCGGTGCGGACGAGGCAGAAGATCCAGTCGGCCTTGTCGGCATAGCTGGTCCACACCTTCTGGCCGTTGACCAGGAAATGATCGCCCTTGTCCTCCGCGCTGGTCTGCAGGCCGGCAAGGTCCGAGCCGGCGTTCGGCTCGGAATAGCCTTGGCACCAGCGGATCTCGCCGCGGGCGATCTTGGGCAGATGTTCGAGCTTCTGCTCCTCGGTGCCGTATTTGAGCAGCGCCGGGCCGAGCATCGAGATGCCGAAGCTGTTGAGCGGGTTGCGGGCCTTGATCGCCTTCAGCTCCTCGCGGAGGATCTTGGTCTCGGCCGGCGAGAGCCCGCCGCCGCCATAGGCGCTGGGCCAGTCGGGCACGGTCCAGCCGCGCGACGCCATGCGATCGAGCCAGACCTTCTGGTCCGGATGCGCATATTCCGGGTTGCGGCCGCCCCAGGTGGTTTCCTTTTCCGATTTGGGCGGGGTGCGCATCTCGGCTGGGCAGTTTTCCTCCAGCCAGGCGCGGGTTTCGGCGCGGAATTGGTCGAGTGCTTCGGTCATTGGATTTTCTCACGCGAAGGCGCGGAGGCGCGGAGGAGATTGGGGTCACGCGAAGGCGCGAAGGCGCGAAGAAGATTCAGGTTCGCGCGACGACGCGACGGCGCGACGAGGAAGGAAAATTGGCTCACGCGGAGGCGCGGAGACGCGGAGTGGGTTTCGCGGCGCAGCCTCTCCATCATCGTGATATCAGGGCAGGCGGGGATGGCGCTGATGTGCAAGCCGCTGCACGGCGGGCTTCCTCTCCGCGCCTCCGCGTCTCCGCGTGAACCGACATCGTTGCGTCGTCGCGTCGTCGCGCGAACTCCCTCTTTGTGCCTTCGCGCCTTCGCGTGAACCATTTCTGGTCCCTCCATCCTCTCCTTGTCATCCCCGAAAAAGGCGGAATCTCGTGCCACGCGCTTTGCACTTGAGGCCTGAGACCCCGGCTTTCGCCGGGGTGACGGTGTTTCTCTTACTTGTTGAACTTCTCGCCCTTTTCCGCCTTTTCGCGGAGCAGGGGGGCGACTTCGAAGCCGTACTTCTCGAGGCCTTCGACGATCTTCTTGAGACCTTCGGTGTCGGCCCAGAACATCGGACCGCCGCGGTACGGGGGCCAGCCATAGCCGTACACCCAGACGACATCGATGTCCGACGCGCGCTGGGCCATCTTCTCGGCGAGGATCAGCGCGCCTTCGTTGACCATGGTGTACAGCGTGCGGACGACGATCTCCTCCTCGGTGATCTCGTGCTGCGGCACGCCCAGCTTCTCGCGCCACTCGGCGATCAGTTCGGCGACGCGCGGCGAGTTCGAGGGGGTGCGCTTCTCGTCATAATCATAGAAGCCGGCGCTCTTCTTCTGGCCCCAGCGGCCTTCGGCGGCGAGCGCGTCGCGGATGTTCTCGATCCGGTTCGGGTCGCGGTGCCAGCCAATGTCGATACCGGCGAGATCGGCCATCTGGAACGGGCCCATCGGCATGCCGAAGGCGACATGGACCTTGTCGATCTGCTCGGGCGTGGCGCCTTCGAGCAGCATCTTGTTGGCCTCGACCTGGCGCGGCATCAGCATGCGATTGCCGATGAAGCCGTAGCAGACGCCGGCGATGACGGCGACCTTCTTGATCTTCTTCGACACGGCCATGGCGGTGGCGAGCACGTCGTCGGCGGTCTTGGCGCCGCGGACGATCTCGAGCAGCTTCATCACGTTCGCCGGCGAGAAGAAGTGCAGGCCGAGCACATCCTGCGGACGCGAGGTGGCCGCGGCGATCTCGTCGATGTTGAGGTAGCTGGTGTTCGAGGCGAGGATGGCACCTGGCTTGGCGATCTTGTCCAGCTTGCCGAAGATGTCCTTCTTGACGTCCATATTCTCATAGACGGCCTCGATGATCAGGTCGCACTCGCCGAGCGCGTCGAAATCGAGCGTGGGGTTGAGCAGGCCCATCGCGCCTTCCACCTGCTCGGCGGTCATGCGGCCCTTGGCGGCGGTCGCCTCGTAATTCTTGCGGATGACGCCGGTGCCGCGATCGAGCGCTTCCTGCGCCATCTCGACGATGGTCACCGGCACGCCGGCCGACAGGAAGTTCATCGAGATGCCGCCGCCCATCGTGCCGGCGCCGATCACGCCGACGCGCTTGATGTCGCGCAGCGCGATGTCTTCGGCGATGCCGTCGATCTTCGCGGCCTTGCGCTCGGCGAAGAAGATGTGGCGGAGCGCCGCGGACTGGGTGCCCATGATGAGCTTCATGAAGCCCATGCGCTCGGCCTGGACGCCCTCGGCATAGGGCTTGCCGGCGGTCTGCTCGATCAGGTCGAGGATCGTGTTCGGCGCGTCCATGCCGCGGAAGCGCTTGGCGTTCTTGGCGCGGAACGCCTCGAACACCGCGGGATCGACGGTGACGGGGCGCTCGGACGAGCGCGATACCGGCTGGCCGATCACTTCCTGGGCGAAGGCGACGGCGTCGGCGACGAGGTTGCCCTCGGTCGCGAGGCGGTCGACCAGGCCGGCGGCCTTGGCCTGCTCGGCCGAGACCGGATCGCCCTTGGTCGCCATTTCGAGCGCGACTTCGACGCCTGCGACGCGCGGCATGCGCTGGGTGCCGCCGGCGCCGGGCAGGATGCCGAGCTTGACTTCGGGCAGGCCGAACTTCGCCGATGGGACGGCGATGCGATAGTGCGAGGCGAGGGCGACTTCGCAGCCGCCGCCGAGCGCGGTGCCGTGGACGGCGGCGATCACCGGCTTGTCGAGCGCTTCGATCGCATCGACCAGCACGGGGAGCGAGGGCTCCTGCATCGGCTTGCCGAACTCGGTGATGTCGGCGCCGGCGAAGAAGGTCTTGCCCGCGCAGGTGATGACGACGGCCTTGATGCTGTCGTCGCCCTTGGCTTCCTCGATGCCGGCCTGGATGCCCTGGCGGACCGCGGCGCCGAGCGCGTTCACCGGGGGATTGTCCGAGGTGATGATCAGGACGTCGCCCTGGCGGGTGGTGGTGATGGGGGAGGTCATGTTCGTCTCCAGTTTATTGATTCACGCGGCGGCGTGGCGAGAGTGAGTTTGATTCACGCGAAGGCGCGAAGACACGAAGAAGAAGTTATTGGTTCGCGCGGAGGCGCGGAGACGCGGAGATGTCGCGCTTGTGGCGATGGATTGTGCCGCGTCAGCGACAGCGCTTGTTGAACGGTTGCGATTTTGGGGCCGCAGTCGCGGCGGGCTGATCGCCTCCGCGTCTCCGCGCCTCCGCGTGAACAATTTTCTTATCTGTCCCATCAGTCCGCCAGTGCCGAATAGATCAGCGTCTTCAGCTCGCGCCGGATCGGGTAGAGCATGGACGGCGAGAATTGCGTCATGAAGACCATCGAGATGCGCTCGACGGGATCGATGAAGAAGGCGGTCGAGAACATGCCGCCCCAATAATATTCACCCGGGGAGCCCGGCATCATCGACCGGGCGGGATCCATGGTGATGGCGAAGCCCAGGCCGAAGCCGGTGCCGGCATTGGTGGTCTCGCTGAACAGCGACTGGGACATGGCGTGCAGGTCCGAGCCGCCGGGCAGGTGGTTGGCGGTCATCAGGTCGACCGTCTTGCGACTGACCAGCCGGGTGCCGTCGAGTTCACCCTTGTTCAGGAAGAAGGTGCAGAAGCGGTGATAGTCGAGCGCGGTCGAGACCAGCCCGCCGCCGCCCGAGACGAGGCGCGGCTCGCGCGACCAGGCGCTCTCGGCGCCGCGATCATACATCACCCGGCCCTTGCCCTGGACGAGCGACCAGCAATCGGCGAGGCGATCGGTCTTGTCGGCGGGCACGGTGAAGCCGGTGTCGTGCATGCCGAGCGGGGCGAAGATGCGCTGCCCGAAGAAGTCGGCGAGGCCCATGCCCGAGACGCGCTCGACCACCGCGCCGAGCACGTCGGTGGAGACCGAGTAGTTCCACTCGGTGCCCGGGGAGAATTCGAGCGGGATCTTGCCGAGCGCGGCGATGAATTCGTCGAGCGTCAAATTGCCGTGCCAGTTCTCGATCCTGCCCTCGCGATAGGCGGCATCGACATTGGTGCGGTTCTGGAAGCTGTAGGTCAGGCCGGAAGTGTGGCGGAGCAGGTCCACCATCCGCATGAGCTCGTCGGTGGGAATGGTCTGGAAGGGTACGCCGACACCCCCCGCCTTGAACACGCCCAGGCCCTTGAGCTCGGGCAGGACATGGTGGACGGGCGTGTCGAGCGCGACCTTGCCCTCTTCGAGCAGCATCATGAAGGCGAGGCTGGTGACCGGCTTGGTCATCGAGGCGATGCGGAAGATGGTAGTCTCGTCGACCGGCGCGCCCCCTTCGCGGGCGGCGCCCTGGTGCGAGAAATGCACGATCTCGCCATTCCGGGCGATCAGCAGCTGGGCATGGGGCAGCTTGCCCGAGTCGAGGTAGCGGGTCTTCAGATACGGATCGATCCGGGCCAGCCGCGCCGCATCGAAACCCTGACTTTCGGGCTTGGCAATCTTCATGCGGCTGGCATACCTCTCATTCGAAACCGGTGACTCGCATCTTCTACGGGACGCGTTCCCCCTATTGCCTTGAGCGCGCGATGAATCAACACTAACGTTGTTTACGGTACGGCATCCGATGCCAAACCCAACATTCTAGAAACATAAACCGCACAAGCTGGAGAGAATCGCCTTGGCCCCCGAACCCATCGTGCCGCTCGACCCCAAATGGCCCGCCATGTCGCTGGAGCAGGTGAAGGGGGCGCTCACCGCGCCCGGATCGCGTTTCGAGATGGAGGAGATCGAGATCCGCGGGGTGCCGACCCGGGTGTGGAAGAACGCACCGCCGACGCTGGGCGTGCTGGCGCAGCTGGCCCGGCTCTATGGCGACCGCGTCTTCACCATCTATGAGGACGAGCGCGTCACCTATGACGCGAATTACCGCGCCGTCGTCCATCTCGCCCAGAAGCTGACCGAGATGGGGGTGCAGAAGGGTGACCGGGTCGCGCTGGCGATGCGCAACCTGCCCGAATGGCCGACGATCTTCTTCGCGGCGACCAGCCTGGGCGCGATCATCGTGCCGCTCAATGCTTGGTGGACCGGCGGCGAGCTCGAATATGGGCTGAAGGACTCGGGCTCCAAGGTGCTGTTCGTCGATGCCGAGCGGCATGCACGGCTGAAGCAATGCTATGACGCGCTGCCCGACCTGGAGCGGGTGGTGGTGAGCCGCTGCGACGAGGAACTGGGCGGAAACGTCAGCCGGCTCGAGGTGTTGATCGGCACGCGGAGCGACTGGGCGAGCCTGCCCGACATTCCGTTCCCGCAGGTGGCGGTGGCGCCCGAGGACGACGCGACGATCTTCTACACCAGCGGCACCACCGGCAATCCCAAGGGCGCGCTCGGCACGCATCGCAACATCTGCACCAACATCCTGTCGAGCGGGTATAGCGCCGGGCGGGCGATGCTGCGCCGGGGCGAGATCCCGCCGGCGGCGATCCCGCACAAGGTGGGCCTGCTGGTCATCCCGCTGTTCCACGTCACGGCGTGCAGCGCGGCGCTGATGGGCGGGATCGCCAGCGGCCAGACGATCGTGTTCATGCGCCGCTGGGATCCGGTGAAGGCGATGGAGATCATCCAGCGCGAGAAGGTCAACGCCACCGGCGGCGTGCCGACCATCGCCTGGCAGCTGCTCGAGCATCCCGAGCGCGAGAAATACGACCTCTCCAGCCTGGAAGTGATCTCCTATGGCGGCGCGCCCTCGGCGCCCGAGCTGGTCAAGCGGATCCATGAGGAGTTCGGTGCGCTGCCCGGCAATGGCTGGGGCATGACCGAGACGATGGCGACGGTGACCCAGCATAGCGGCGAGGATTACCTGACCCGGCCGACCAGCGCGGGGCAGCCGGTGGCGACCGCGGACCTCAAGATCATGACCGTCGAGGGTGATCGCGAGTTGCCCGTCGGCGAGGTGGGCGAGCTCTGGGCCAAGGGGCCGATGATCGTGAAGGGCTATTGGAACAAGCCCGAGGCGACGGCGGAGACCTTTGTCGACGGCTGGGTGCGCACCGGCGACCTCGCCAAGCTGGATGAGGAGGGGTTCCTCTACATCGTCGATCGCGCCAAGGACATCATCATCCGCGGCGGCGAGAACATCTATTCGAGCGAAGTCGAGGACGTGCTCTACGCCTATCCCGGGGTGATGGACGCGGCGCTGATCGGGGTGCCGCACAAGACGTTGGGCGAGGAGCCGGTGGCGGTGGTCCACCTCGCGCCGGGCACCAGCGCGACGCAGGAACAGTTGCAGGACTTCGTCCGCGAGCGGCTGGCGGGGTTCAAGGTGCCGGTGCAGGTGCGCTTCGCGGCGGATACGCTGCCCCGGAACGCCAATGGCAAGATCCTGAAGAAGGACCTGCGGGCGCTGTTCGTGGGGGAAGCGGCGGCCTGAGCCGCATTTTCGCTGGCCGGGGAAGCAGGCTGCGCTAGGCTCCATATCCGAAGGGAGACCTCCGGATGCATATCGATCGCAGGGTGTTCCTCGGCGCCACGGCTGCTTCACTGGCATTGCCGGGGTTGGTGCGGGCCCAGTCCGCGCCGGCCTTTCCACCGGTCGATGCGCGCAGCGTGTGGCTGGTCGGTGATTCGGCGCCGCCGGATCCAACGGCAATGTCGGCGCGGCTGGCGGAACTCGCCGGGGCCGGATCGGTGCGCGATGGTTATCTGAACGGCGGGGCGGTCGAGGCGCTGGAAAAGGCCTTTGCGACGCTTCTGGGCAAGGAGGCCTGCGCCTTCTTCCCGACCGGCACGCTGGCCAACAATGTCGCGCTACGGGTGCTGTGCGGCGATGCGCCGCATGCGCTCTGCCAGTATGACAGCCATCTCTACCGCGACGAGAGCAACATGGCGCAGCGGCTCGCGGGGATAAACCTGGTGTCGCTCGGGGCCGGGCGCGTGACGCCGACCCAGGAGGAACTGGTCGCGGCGTTCGATGCGGCAGAGAAGGGGCCGTACGCGCTCAAGGTCGGCGCGATCTCGCTGGAGAGCCCGGTGCGGCGGCTCGAGGGCCAGCTGATCCCGCCGCGACGCGTCGCCGAGATTGCCGCACTGGCATCGGCGCACGGCACGCGGATGCACCTCGACGCCGCCCGGCTGCTGCTCGCGCCGCCGGTGCTCGACCGCACGGCCTATGTCGCGCCGTTCGAGACGGTCTATGTCTCGCTCTACAAATATCTCGGCGCGCCGTTCGGGGCGGTGCTGGCCGGGCCGATGGCGACGATCGCCAAGGCGCGCGAGTGGCGGCATATCTATGGCGGGCTGATCTATCAGGGCTGGGCGCCGGCCCTGCTCGCGCTCGACGCACTGCCGCGCTTCCTGAAGAACATCTCCGAGGCGCATGGCATGGCCGACAGGTTGTTCGTCGAGCTGCAGGGCAGCGGCAAGGTGAAGTGGCGGCTCGATCCCTTCGCGTCGAACATCCATCGGCTGGAAATGTCGCAGGCATTGGCGGAAGCGGCGTTCGAGCGCTGCCGTGCCGCCGGGGTGCGGCTCGGGCGGTGGGAGAAGGGATCGATCCCGTTCTACGTCAACGAGACGCTGCTGCGGCGGCCGGTGGAGGAATATGTGAAGCTGATCCTCGGCTAAGCGCCAAATATCGTCATCCCCGCGCTTCTATCGTCATCCCCGCGAAAGCGGGGACCCATCTCGTGCCGGTGCCGCAAATACAACGGTCGCGTTCGGGGATAGTCTGGGAGATGGGCCCCCGCTTTCGCGGGGGTGACGGAGGGGGTGTCAGCAGTTCAGCTCGTGGAATAGATCCCGCCAGTCTGGGTTGGACTCCTCGATCAGCGCGATCTTCCACGCCCGTCGCCATTTCTTGATCCGTTTCTCGCGCAGGATGGCGGTGTCGATCTCGTCATGGAATTCGACGTAAACGAGGCGGTAGATGCCGTATTTCGCGGCGAACTTGCTTCCGGCGCCATCGCGATGTTCCAGGGCGCGGCGGGACATCTCAGCGGTTACGCCGGTGTAGAGGGCGCCGTTCTTTCGGTTGGTGATGATGTAGGTATAGCCTGCCATTTCACCCGTTCCGCCTGTTGCTAGTCCGGGAGATGGGCCCCCGCTTTCGCGGGGGTGACGACTGAGAGAACGGCGTCGCGCCAGCCTCCAAGACGAGCCTTTCGGCTTTCCTCCGCAAGCTTGGGCTCGAACGTCAGCCCGGCGCCGCGCATCTTCGAGGCTTCCTCCAGGTCTCGGAACATCCCGCAGCCCATGCCCGCCAGCATCGCGGCGCCCAGCGCCGTCGTCTCGGCGAAGTCGGGACGGTCGACGGGGATGGCGAGGATGTCGGCGAGGTCCTGGGCAATCCAGTCGTTGGTGACCATGCCGCCGTCGATGCGGAGGCGCGACCAGTCGGCGCCATCGGCGGCGAAGGCGGCCTTCAGGTCGTGGCTTTGGTGTGCCATCGCCTCCAGCGCGGCGCGGACGATATGGGCGCGGGTGGCGGCGAAGCTGAGGCCGGAGATTGCGGCGCGCGCTTCGGGCTCCCACCAAGGGGCGCCGAGGCCGGACAGAGCCGGGACCAGATAGACGCCGCCATTGTCCTTCACCGAGCGGGCCAGCGCCTCGGTCTCCTGCGCGGTCTCGATCAGCTTCACGGAGTCGCGCAGCCACTGGACGAGGCTGCCGGCGACGAACACCGAGCCTTCGATGGCATAGGTGCGCCGGCCACCCAGCTGCCACAGGACCGTGGCGAGCAGGCGGTTCTTGGACGAGGGCGGGGCGCTGCCGGCATTGGTGAGGACGAAGGCGCCGGTGCCATAGGTCGCCTTGGTGTCGCCCTTCTCCAGGCAGGCCTGGCCGATCGTCGCGGCCTGCTGGTCGCCGGCGAGGCCGCAGATCGGGATCTCGCCGCCGAACAGCTTCGTCGTGCCGAACTTCCCCGCGCAGTCGACGATCTCGGGCAGGGCTTCGCGGGGCGCCGAGAACATGTCGAGCAGCCCGTCGCTCCAGCCGCCCGAGCCGAGGCCCATCAGCTGGGTGCGCGAGGCGTTCGTGGCGTCGGTGACATGGAGGCCGCCGGTGAGCTTCCAGACCAGCCAGCTCTCGATCGTGCCGATCGCCAGCCGGTCGCCCACGCCCTTGAGCTGCGGCCAGTTGCGCATCGCCCAGGCGATCTTGGTGCCCGAGAAATAGGGATCGAGAAGCAGGCCGGTGCGGGCCTGGACACCGGGCTCCTCGCCTGCGTCGCGCCAGGCTCGGCACAGGGCGGCGCTGCGCCGGTCTTGCCAGACGATGGCGGGGGCGAGGGGCTCGCCGGTCGTCTTGTCCCAGAAGACGATCGTCTCGCGCTGGTTGGTGATGCCGATCGCGGCGATCCGGTCCGCGCCGCCGGCCTCGCGGACCATGGCATGGGCGCATTCGAGGGTGCGGCGCCAGATCTCGTTCGCGTCATGCTCGACCAGGCCGGGACCGGGATAATGCTGGGTCAACTCGGCGCTGTGCGTGGCCAGGCACTTGCCCGAGGGCGCGAAGAGCATCGCGCGGGTGGAAGTGGTGCCCTCGTCGAGGACCAGGATGTTCTCGCCCATGATCCCCAAGCTAGCCGGGATTACATCCGTTGCAATCCACGCTAGGGTTACCGAAGCGAAAGGGAAGGGCAGAAGTGAACGATCGACCCGACAGCATCGGTGGCGAACCCATGGACGACGGCGGGCCCTCGGGCGCGGCGCCGGGGCCGCTGGTCGGCCAGGAGAATATGGGCGACGGCCAGAAGCGCGACCGGCTGATGGCCGCGACGACGCTGATCGCCGGCGTCGGCCTGCTGCTCGCATTGCCCTTCGCGCTGCAGGCGGGGGCGGTGTTCTTCCTGCCGCTGACCACGGCGCTGGTCATCGCCATTGCCCTCGTGCCGCTGCTCGAATGGCTGGAGCGCCACCGGCTGCCGGCGCCGATCGCGGCGTTCATCTGCGTGCTGCTGTTCCTGATCGCGGCCAATGTCGCGCTGGCCTCGATCGTCGTGCCGGCCTGGCAGTGGATCCGCGACCTTCCTGCCAAGATCCCGCAGATCCAGGAGAATCTAAAGCCGCTGATCGAGTTCTACGCGAACCTGGACAGCTTCGTGAACAAGACGGTGATGAACTTCGCCTCGGCGCCGATGAAGCAGCCCGAGGTGATGGCCGCGACGCCGCCGCGCTCGCTGATCGACCTGTTCGCGACCTCGGCGCCGTCGGCGCTGCTCGAGATGTTCTTCGCCATCCTGGTCATCTACTTCTTCCTCTCGGGCTGGACGCGGCTGCGGCGCAACGCGATCACTTCGCGGTCGAGCTTCGGCGGGGCGATGGCGACCGCGCGGGTGATCCAGGACGTGGTGGACGACACCTCCGCCTATCTGGGCACGATCACGCTGATTAACCTGACCTTGGGGCTGATCGTGGCGGGCGTGCTGTGGGCGATCGGCATGCCGACCCCGCTGATGTGGGGCGGCATCGTCACCCTGCTCAACTACATCCCCTATTTCGGGCCGGTCTTCGCCGCGCTGCTGCTCGCCATGGGCGGGCTGATGACCTTCCCGGACCTGGGCTGGGCCTTCGTGCCGCCGATCGTGATGATCGCCTGCCACCTGGTGGAGGCAAACGTCGTCACGCCGCTGGTGGTCGGGCACCGGCTGACGATCAGTCCGATCATGATCCTGATCTCGCTGAGCTTCTGGGGCTGGGTGTGGGGCACCACCGGCGCGCTGCTGGCGGTGCCGCTGCTGATCATCATCCAGACCGTGCTCAACGCCGCAGGCAAGCCGGACATCGCCGGTTTCCTGTTCGAACACGGGACCTTGGTGAACGATCCTGTGGATAATCGACCGCTCCGGCGAAAAAGTCGCGACCAATCCGGTTGACACCCCCAAAAGTCGCGTCTAGTGCCCGCCTCCTCGCTTCGAGAGAGCGGGTGTAGCTCAGTTGGTTAGAGCGCCGGCCTGTCACGCCGGAGGTCGCGGGTTCGAGCCCCGTCACTCGCGCCATTCCCCAGATCATCGCACGGGAAGGCGCCCCATGGGCGGCCCGACCGAGGATGTCATTCCGGGGCTGGTCGCTTCTCGAAACGCGTAATGCGGGTGTAGCTCAGTTGGTTAGAGCGCCGGCCTGTCACGCCGGAGGTCGCGGGTTCGAGCCCCGTCACTCGCGCCACGCACTACGTGGCCATCTCCTACATCGCTGGCCCGTCCGACTCGGCAAAGGACACGAAGTACACGCCAAAAGCGGGTTTTCGCGGTGCCGGATCCGGCATGCCGGCCTGAGGTTCGTCGCATCTCGCAACTTTGTTGCGCGGGCGGAATCCTATCTTTCCTACAGGGTCAAAGAACGGCGGCCCTTGCCGGCCTCGCTTCGCCGCAAATGCGCGGACATCGCCGGTGTCTGGCCCGTTGATGCCTTGGGGCATTTGAGGAGCGATGGCGATGGAACTCGAGACGCGCGAAACGCATGACATGATTGCCTCCGACCGGGTCGAGGGCACTGCGGTCTACAACCGGGAAGGCGAGCGGCTGGGCACAGTCCACCGCTTCATGGTCGACAAGGTATCGGGCCAGGCCGAATATGCGGTGCTGTCGTTCGGCGGCCTGTTCGGGCTGGGCAACCGCCATTATCCGCTGCCCTGGCAGAAACTCACCTACGACACCGACAAGGGCGGCTATGTGGTCGACCTGACCAAGGAGCAGCTGGAAGGCGCGCCGAGCTATGACGAGGAAGGCAGCGACCGGCCGGCCTATGACCGCGAATATGGCGAGCGCCTCTATGGCTATTACGGCATGACCTATTGAGCAGCGCCCCTCAGGCGCGGCGCCAGCGGCCGGTTTCCATCCAGCGCAGGGCGCCGCCCAGGGGCAGGATCCAGACGATGCCGGTCACGACATAGATCGGCAGCTGGGCGAGGACGTGCAGCTGGCCGATCCAGTGCGAGAAACTGGCGACCAGGATGATCCAGACGAAGATCCAGGCGACGATGGCCAACGCCCCCGCCGGCTTGCGCCAGCTCGGCGCTACGCTTCCGCGTGCCATGTCATGCCCTCCTCGGTGATCACCGCCTGGAGCGGCACGTCCCAGATTTCCGACGGGATCGCCGGCACCTGCTGCATCGCCCAGGCGACGCCGACGCGCCAGGCATCGGGATAGCGTGCGAAGGCGCGATCATAATGGGCGGCGCCCTGGCCGAGCCGGTTGAGCCGCGCGTCGAAGCCGACCAGCGGGGTGAGGATCACGTCGGGCGCCACTTCGGGGCTGTTCTCGTGCGGTTGGCGCAGGCTGAACGGGCCTTTGACCAGCGGTTCGCCCATCTGCCAGGCGAGGAAGCGGATCGGGGCGGCGCGATCGACGACGAAGGGGAGGGCGAGGGCGCAGCCCTTCTCGGCCGCGGCGGCGGCGAGCTGGGTGGGGTCGGCCTCGCTGCCGATCGCGACATAGGTGGCGACGATCATCTCGGGCCGCAGCCGCTCGACGAACGCTTCGGGCGCGAGGATCGCCTCGCTCGCTTCGATGGCGAAGGCGTCGCGCTCGGCACGGAGCTGCGCCCGCAGGGCTAGCTTGTCGATCATGCTTCGCCTTTACGGGAGCGGTGGCGGAACCACCATGGGTCGTTTGCCTGAAGTATCCTCTGACGCCCGTTACGTCAGGTGGGGACCATGTGCCGCGGACCAGGATCCGCACAGGGACAGCCCCCATGGATGATGAATAGCCTCAGGGATAATTGCAACGGCTCGTGCCGGGCAGTTCCGCCAAATCCTATTTAGGCGGTGAACGCCCGGTTCGCAACGGCTTGGCCCACACTTCTTGTTCCCCGGCGGAGGCCGGGGCCCAGGGTCACAAGCGACACGGCAGAGAAACCCTGGGCCCCGGCTTTCGCCGGGGAACAGCCAGGGTGAGACCTCGGGTCAGGCTTCCGCGGCATCCTCTTCGAGCGCTGCGGCCACCGCTTCCAGCCGGTCGGCGATGCGTTCCAGCAGCACCGGCGACACGCCTTCTGGCGGATTGCGCTCGGTCTCGTCGAGCAGGTCGGCGAGGATCAGCGCGAGATAGACGAGCGTGCGCTCGGCATTGAGGCCGCCCGAAGCGCGCAAGGCCGTGTCGGCGTGGCGCTGGAGGATCGATTCCAGATGGCGGATATGTGTTTCGTCGCCTTCGCGTGCGGCGACCGAATAGCTGCGGCCGGCGACGGTGATATCGATATCGGCCATCAGTCTTCCTCGCCCTTCGCTTCGCGGGCGATCAGCGCGTCGAGCGACGACACCGCGTCCTCGATGCGCGCGCGCAGCTTGGCGTGGCGCTGGGTGATGCGGTCATGGGCATAGGCCCGCGCGGCTGCGGCCTTCTCGATGCGGACGAGGGCCAGTTCGATACGATCGGCGGGCGTACTTGCCATATCCAAGCGTTACGCACCCCCACCGAAGCTATCAACCCCCGAATGGCACCGGTTTCATCGCGGCTTCGACAGAGCGGATCATTGCAGCGCCGGTTCGAGTCCGGGCGCGAGCCGGTTGACGTAGGCCCGCAAGGGCACCAAAGGCGTCCGCGCCAGCATCATGGGGACTCTCAAGTGACCGCAAGCTTCACCGACTGCGCCAATGCCATCCGGGCATTGTCGATGGACGCCGTGGAGGCGGCCAATTCGGGGCATCCGGGCATGCCGATGGGCATGGCCGACGTCGCCACCGTGCTGTTCCAGAATTATCTGAAGTTTGATCCGGCCGATCCCAAATGGGCGGACCGCGATCGCTTCATCCTGTCGGCCGGCCACGGCTCGATGCTGCAATATTCGCTGCTGCACCTGACCGGCTATGCCCGCCCGACGCTGAAGGACATCCAGGACTTCCGCCAGATCGGCAGCCCCTGCGCCGGCCACCCCGAGAATTTCGAGCTGGCGGGTGTCGAGTGCACCACCGGCCCGCTCGGCCAGGGCTTCGCGATGGCGGTGGGCTTCGCCGCCGCCGAGCGTCACCTGAACGCGGTCTATGGCGACGAGCTGGTCGACCACCGCACCTGGGTGATCGCCGGCGACGGCTGCCTGATGGAAGGCATCAACCATGAGGCGGTCGGCCTGGCCGGGCATCTGAAGCTCGGCAAGCTGATCGTGCTGTGGGACGACAACAAGATCACGATCGACGGCGCGGTGTCGCTCTCGTCGAGCGAGGACATTCCGGCGCGCTACCGCGCCTCGGGCTGGCAGGTCGTCGCGTGCGACGGCCATGATCAGGCCGATATCGCCCGCGCGATCGACGAGGCGCTCGCCAGCGAGCTGCCGTCGCTCGTCCAGTGCCACACGATCATCGGGAAGGGCGCGCCGAACAAGCAGGGCTCGTCCAAGGTCCATGGTTCGCCGCTGGGCGCGGACGAAGTCGCCGCCGCGCGCGCCGCGCTGGGCTGGAACCACCCGGCCTTCGAGATCCCGGGCGACATCCGCGAGGCCTGGCTCGAGGCCGGCAAGCGCGGCGCTGCCCCGCATGCCGAGTGGAAGAAGCGCCTGGAGGCGCATGAGGATCGTGCCGAGTTCGAGCGCCGGATGCGCGGCGAGCTGCCGGCCTGGTTCTCGATGCAGGATCATATCCAGGGCCTGATCGACGCGCCGCAGAAGGTCGCGACCCGCAAGGCGAGCGAAATGGCGCTCGAGGCGATCAACGCGCAGATCCCCGACACCGTCGGCGGCTCGGCCGACCTGACCGGCTCGAACAACACGCTGACCAAGGGCCTGGGCGCGTTCAACGCCGACAATTATGCCAGCCGCTACGTCTATTATGGCATCCGCGAGTTCGGCATGTCGGCGGCGATGAACGGCATGGCGCTGCATGGCGGCGTGATCCCCTATGGCGGCACCTTCCTGGTGTTCGCGGACTATGCCCGCGCGGCGATCCGCCTCTCGGCGCTGCAGCAGGCGCGTGTCATCTATGTGATGACCCACGACTCAATCGGCCTGGGCGAAGACGGCCCGACCCACCAGCCGGTGGAGCATCTGACCAGCCTGCGCCTTATCCCCAACCTCGACGTCTATCGCCCGTGCGACGTGGTCGAGACTGCGGAGTGCTGGGAACTGGCGCTGCAGAAGGCGGACGGCCCGGGCCTGCTCGCGCTGAGCCGCCAGAACCTGCCGCAGCTGCGCAGCGAAGCCGGCGAGAACCGCTCGGCACGGGGTGGCTATGCGATCCGCGAGGCCGAGGCGCCGCGCCAGGTGGTGCTGATCGCCAGCGGCTCGGAAGTCGAGATCGCCGTCGCCGTGCGGGACGAGCTGGAAGCCCAGGGCATCGGCGCGGACGTCGTCTCGATGCCGTGCTGGGAGCGCTTCGACGCGCAGGATGCGCAGTACAAGCGTGACCTGCTGCCGGCGCATGCGCTCAAGGTCTCGATCGAGGCCGGCACCACGCTGGGCTGGGAGCGATACACTGGCTTGGATGGACTAAACTTTGGCGTCGATGGATTTGGCGCCTCGGGTCCCTATCTGAAGCTCTACGAGCATTTCGGGCTCACTGCGGGAGCCATCGTTCCGCAGATCGTCGAAAAGTTGAACGGAGAACAGGCATGACGAAGGTTGCGATCAACGGGTTCGGGCGCATCGGTCGACTGGTGGCGCGCGCGATCCTCGAGCGCCCCGACAGCGGGCTCGAGCTGGTCACGATCAACGATCTCGCGGACGCCAAGTCGAACGCCTGGCTGTTCTCGCGCGACAGCGTGCACGGCAAGTATCCGGGCACCGTCTCGGCGGACGGCGATGACCTGGTCATCGACGGCAAGCGCATCAAGGTGACCAAGGAGCGCGATCCCGCCAACCTGCCGCACGCCGAGAATGGCGTGGAGCTGGTTCTGGAGTGCACCGGCTTCTTCACCGACCGCGCCTCGGCCCAGAAGCACATCGATGCCGGCGCCAAGAAGGTGCTGATCTCGGCCCCGGGCAAGAATGTCGACCTGACCGTCGTGTTCGGCGTGAACAACGACAAGCTCGAGGCCGGCCACACGATCGTCTCGAACGCGTCGTGCACCACCAACTGCCTGGCGCCGGTCGCCAAGGTCCTGAACGACGCGATCGGCATCGAGCGCGGCCTGATGACCACGGTCCACGCCTATACCAACGACCAGAAGATCCTCGACCAGATCCACCCGGACCTGCGTCGTGCGCGCGCTGCCGCGATGAGCATCATCCCGACCACCACCGGCGCTGCCCGCGCCGTGGCCGAGGTGCTGCCCGAGCTGAAGGGCAAGCTGGACGGCTCGGCGATCCGCGTTCCGGTTCCGGACGGCAGCCTTGTCGACCTGACCTTCACCCCGTCGCGTGACGTCACCGTCGAGGAAGTCAACGCGGTACTGAAGGCGGCCTCGGAGAGCGGTCCGCTCAAGGGCATCCTCTGGTATTCGGACGAGCCTTTGGTCTCGATCGACATCGTCCACACCTCGGCCTCGTCGACCGTCGACAGCCTGGAGACCGCGGTGATCGACGGCAAGCTGGTGCGCGTCGTCAGCTGGTACGACAATGAATGGGGCTTCTCGAACCGCATGGTGGACACCGCCAGCGCGATGGCGAAGCTGACGGCCTGAGCCGTCATCCCGACGAAAGTCGGGATCTCGTGAGGCATACTGCTCGCTCTATCTCCTGAGATCCCGGCTTTCGCCGGGATGACGGAGTTGGGGCGGGCGGAATATTTTGAGGAAGCACATGACCCGCCCCTTCAAGACGCTCGACGACATGGGCGACATCGCCGGCAAGCGCGTGCTGGTCCGCGAGGACCTGAACGTACCGATGGCCGATGGTGCCGTGACCGACGACACCCGGCTGCGCGCCGCGGTGCAGACCGTCGCCGAGCTGGCGGACAAGGGCGCCAAGGTCGTGGTCCTCGCGCATTTCGGGCGGCCCAAGGGCCAGCGTAACCCCGAGATGAGCCTGTCGCTCGTCACCCAGCCGTTCAGCCATGTGCTGGGCCGCGAAGTGCGCTTCATCGACACCGATGGCGCAGCGGAAGCGATCGAGGCGATGGGCGAGGGCGATATCGCGCTGCTCGAGAACACCCGCTTCGACGCCGGCGAAGAGAAGAACGCGCCCGAGACCGTCGCCGCGCTCGCCGCGCTGGGCGACCTCTATGTCAACGACGCCTTCTCGGCCGCGCACCGCGCCCATGCCTCGACCGAGGGGCTGGCGCACAAGCTGCCCGCCTTTGCCGGCCGCCAGATGGAAGCCGAGCTCGATGCGCTGGAGAAGGCGCTGGGCACCCCGCAGCAGCCGGTCGCGGCTGTCGTGGGCGGCGCCAAGGTCTCGACCAAGCTCGACGTGCTCAAGCATCTGGTCGACAAGGTCGATCACCTGATCATCGGTGGCGGGATGGCCAACACCTTCCTCGCCGCGCGCGGCGTCGATGTGGGCAAGTCGCTCTGCGAGCATGACCTGACCGGCACCGCCGAGGAGATCCTCGACGCGGCCGACAAGGCGAACTGCACCGTCCACCTGCCGTACGACGTGGTGGTGGCGAAGGAATTCGCGGCCAACCCGCCGAGCCTGCGTACCGTCAACGTCCACGAAGTCGCGGCCGACGAGATGATCCTCGACATCGGCCCGGCGGCGACCGAGGCGCTTGCGGACGTGCTCAAGACCTGCCGCACCCTGGTGTGGAACGGTCCGCTCGGCGCGTTCGAGACGCCGCCCTTCGACACGGCGACGATCAGCCTGGCCAAGACCGCGGCGGCGCTGACCAAGGAAGGCCAGCTCGTCTCGGTCGCCGGCGGCGGCGACACGGTGGCGGCGCTCAACCAGGCCGGCGTCTCGAGCGACTTCACCTTCGTCTCGACCGCGGGCGGCGCGTTCCTGGAGTGGATGGAAGGCAAGGAGCTGCCCGGCGTCGCGGCGCTCACGCGCTGATCGCGCCTTCAAGTCAGTGAAATCGGAGAGGGGGAAGGGGGCAGGTGCCGCCTTCCCCCTTTTGATTCGACCGGTTTGCCGCAGTGCGAAGAAAAGCGACTCCGGTGGCAGCGTTGTCAGGCTTTTCCCCTGCAAATCCGGGCGATAGGGGCTCCCCAGCGATACATATTCAAGGGGACAAAGATGTCGATCACGCCGGCCGTCAAAGCCATTCTCGCGAACTACGAGTCCGACAATCCCGGCGTGAAGGCCAACCTCGCCCGCATCCTGATGCAGGGCAAGCTGGGCGGCACGGGCAAGCTGATCATCCTGCCGGTCGACCAGGGCTTCGAACATGGCCCGGCGCGCAGCTTCGCGGTGAACCCGGACGCCTATGATCCCCATTACCACTATCAGCTGGCGATCGATGCGGGCCTGAGCGCCTATGCCGCGCCGCTCGGCATGCTGGAGGCGGGCGCCGACACCTTTGCCGGCCAGATCCCGACGATCCTGAAGTGCAACAGCTCGAACAGCTGGGCGACCAGCGCCAACCAGGCGGTGACCGCGGGGGTGGACGACGCGCTGCGCCTGGGCTGCGCCGCGATCGGCTTCACCATCTATCCGGGCTCGGACGACGTGTTCGAGATGATGGAAGAGATCAAGGAACTGTCGGCCGAGGCCAAGTCGGTGGGCATCGCCACGGTGCTGTGGTCCTACCCGCGCGGCGGCAAGCTGCCCAAGTCGGGCGAGCTCGCCCTGGACGTCGGCGCCTATGCCGCGCACATGGCCGCCCTGCTCGGCGCGCACATCATCAAGGTGAAGCTGCCCAGCGACCATATCGAGCAGGAAGAGGCGAAGAAGGCCTATGAGGGCACCGACTGGTCGGCCCAGTCGACCCGGGTCGGCCATGTCGTGAAGAGCTGCTTCAACGGCCGCCGCATCGTCGTCTTCTCGGGCGGCGCGGCCAAGGGCTCCGACGCGGTCTACCAGGACGCGCGCGACATCCGCGACGGCGGCGGCAACGGCTCGATCATCGGCCGCAACACCTTCCAGCGCCCGCGCGACGAGGCGTTGGCGATGCTCGACAAGCTGGTCCGCATCTACAAGAACGAAGAATGATCGGTCGCCGGCCCGTACTGGCAGGGCTCGCGCTCGCGATGCTGGGCGGGCCGGCCCTTGCCAAGGAATTCCGCATGGAAGAAGCCGAGCTCTACGGCACGATCGGCAAGATCAAGGCCCAGCCGGGCAAGCGCGCCGAACTGATCGCGCTGCTTTCCGGCGGCACCGGCGATATGCCGGGCTGCATCGCCTATCTGATCGCCGAGGATGTGAAGGATGCCGAGGGCATCTGGATCACCGAGATCTGGCAGAGCAAGCAGCACCATGCCGACTCGCTCAAGCTGCCCGCCGTGCAGGCGGCGATCGCCAAGGGGCGGCCGCTGATCGCCGGGTTCGAGACGCATGTCGAGACGCGGCCGGTGGCGGGCGTGGGGACCGGGGGGTGAGCGACGCCTGGCGCGCGGTCGATAGCTATATCAGCGGCAAGCTGATCTGCGCCGATCCCGCGCTTGACGGGGCGCTGGCGGCCAATGCGGCGGGCGGGCTGCCGGCGATCGACGTCTCGGCGACGCAGGGCAGAATGCTCGAGCTGCTCGCATGGATGTGTGGCGCGCGGCGAATCCTCGAGGTCGGCACGCTGGGCGGTTATTCGACCATCTGGCTCGCCCGGGCGCTGCCCGAGGATGGGCGGCTGGTGACGCTGGAGCTCGAGCCGCATCATGCCGCGGTGGCGCGGGCCAATCTCGCCCGGGCTGGGCTCGCCGACCGCTGCGAGGTGCGGACCGGGCTGGCGGTGGAGAGCCTGGCGGCGATGATCGCCGCGGGCGAGGGGCCGTTCGACATGGTTTTCATCGATGCCGACAAGCCGAGCAATACCGCCTATCTCGATGCAGCGCTGAAGCTCACCCGGCCGGGCAGCGTGATCATCGTCGACAATGTCGTACGGGAGGGCGCTGTGACCGATCCGGACGACCCCGATCCGCGGGTGATCGGCACGCGGGCGTTGTTCGACGCGGTCGCCGCTGAGTCACGTCTCGATGCCACTGCAATCCAGACAGTGGGCGACAAGGGCTGGGACGGGTTTCTGCTGGCAGTGGTGCGTCCCGCCTAGGCCTTGCCCGGCGGGACGTGCTCGCGGAGTTCGCGCATCTGCTGCTCATACTGCTCGCGCGATTCCCAGCCGAGCGGGTGCGGGCCATAGGCATTGGGCCCGAAGGTGCCGGGCCAGAACAGCAGCGCGAGCCAGAGGATCAACCCCACGAGGATGAGGAAGCCGAGCCCGGGCAGAGCCGAGAGGGCGGCCAGCGCGACGAAACCGAACAGCCACCAGCCCGGCTTGCCGATGTCGTGCAGGCGCGCAATGGCGACGACGAGCAGTGCGAGGTCGAATGCGGCTTCCAGCGCGACATACCATAGCGGGAAGGCCGTCGGATGCGCGATCGCCTCGGAACGAAGGCCAAGCTGGATGGCGCCGATGTCGATCCGGTGGAAAACAAGGAACTTGATCGCCGAAAAGCCCAGGCTGCCGAGCAGGAGCCACAAGAACATCGTGCCGCGGCCCGCGCGTCCGATCGGCCATTTGAACATGCTGAACATGCGAATCCCCCTTTTCGCGTGTCATCCCGCGGCGATCCTGCCTTGGCTGGAGCCGTGCTACCACTCCCTTTCGATCGAGTGTGGTGAAGCGAACCGGCTTTCGCTAAGGCTCGCCCGATGATCGAACTTGATGATGATGGCCTGCCGCCGCTCGACCCCAATTTCGCCGACCAGTTCGTGCGCGACATGCGCCGGCCGCCGTGCCAGCTCTACCTGATCTCGCCGCTCGACGTGACCGGTGCCTTCCCCGAGCGACTGAAGCGCGCGCTGGGCGCCGGCCCGGTCGCCGCCTTCCAGTTCCGCGTGAAGGGCGTCGACCAGCATGAGGCGGCCCGCCTGGCCGAGCCGCTGCAGAAGATCTGCGCCGATGCGGACGTGGCGTTCATCGTCAATGACGATGTGAGTCTCGCCAAGCGGCTTGGTGCGGACGGTGTGCATCTGGGCCAGGACGATGGCGATCCGCGCGAGGCGAGAGCCGAGCTGGGGCCCCAGGTGCAGATCGGCGTGACCTGCCATGACAGCCGGCACCAGGCGATGGAAGCGGGCGAGGCGGGGGCGGACTATGTCGCGTTCGGCGCTTTCTATCCGACAGCGACCAAGGAAACCCGGCACCGGCCCGAGCCGGTGATCCTCAGCTGGTGGTCAGCGCTGTTCGAGCTGCCCTGCGTGGCGATCGGCGGGATCACGCCGGACAATGCCGCGCCGCTGGTCAAGGCCGGGGCGGACTTCCTGGCGGTGTCCAGCGCCGTGTGGGGCGGGGACGAGGAAGCGGCGGTGAAGGCGTTCGCGGAGCTGCTGGGCGGCTGACCTTACTCTGTCATCCCGGCGGAAGCCGGGATCTCAGGCGATGGCGGGAAAAGAGCCGCATGAGATCCCGCCCCGGATCAGGTCCGGGGCGGGATGACGGTGTGGTGTGCGCGAAACAAACCCTGAGTTCCACCCGTTGTTCTTGCGGAACATGATCTGCAGGAGCTTGATTCGGTGCGGAAATTTCTCGGATTTGCGGCTTGTCTCGCCTGTGCCTCGCTCGGTCCCGCAGCCAGCGGGCAGGCGGGAACTTCCGGCCGCCCGCCGATCGACTATTCGATCCTGCATGCCCAGGTGATCCTCGATCATCTCGGCTTTTCGCCCGGCATCCTCGACGGGCGCGAGGGTCAGTCGCTGACCGCGGCGCTCAAGGGCTTCCAGATTTCGCGGGGCATGCCGGCCAGTGGCAAGCTCGACCCCGCCACGCTGCGTGCGCTGGCGCCCTATGCCTCGCTGCGTCCGGTACGCAAGCTGACGCTCGATGCGGACACGCTGAAGGGGCCGTACGTCAATCCGATCCCCAGGGACCCCGAGAAACAGGCGAAGCTGCCCTCGCTCGCCTATACGAGACCGCTCGAGAAGCTGGCCGAGATGTTCCACACCACGCCCGAGATACTGGTGGAGCTCAACCCCGGCAGCAGGGCGATCCGGCCGGGCGCCGAATTCGTCTTTCCCAATGCGCTTCCCGCCTCCCGTGACTATCCGGCCGACATCAAGCCCGAGTGGCGCCAGACGCTGAACGACCTGAACGTCGAGGCTAAGGTGCCCGAGGCGGATCATGTCGTCGTCGACAAGAGCGAGAAGGTGCTCAAGGTGTTCGACAAGCAGAACCGCCTGGTCGCCCAGTTCAGCGCGACCATGGGCAGCGAGCATGATCCGCTGCCGATCGGCACCTGGAAGATCAACGGGGCGGACACCAACCCGAAGTTCCACTACAACCCCAAGCTGTTCTGGGACGCGAAGAAGGGCAGTGACCCGGCGATGCTGCCGCCGGGGCCGAACGGTCCGGTGGGGGTGGTGTGGCTCGATCTCTCCAAGGAGCATTACGGCATCCATGGCACGCCCGAGCCGCAGACGATCGGGCGCACCGAGAGCCATGGCTGCATCCGCCTCACCAACTGGGACGCCGCGCGGCTCGCGCTGATGGTCAAGCCTGGTACCGAGGCGGTATTCCAGGAGTAGGGCGCATGCTGCTCTGGGCGAAGCGAATCGGCTGGGGGCTGGGCCTGCTGCTGGTGCTGCTCGCGGCGGGGTTCCTGTCGCTGGTGCGGATCACCGTGCAGCCCGCCACGCCGGCGCTTCCCCAGCAGGCGGCGCTCGATCCCCAGGCCGCACCGCCCGGCATCGGCGATCCGGTGCCGCTGATCATCCCCGTCGAGGGCGTCGCCGCCCGTCAGCTCAGCGATACCTGGGGGCAGAGCAGAGGCAATGGCACGCGCGAGCATCACGCGATCGACATCATGGCGGCCCGTGGAACGCCGGTGCTCGCCGCGGCATCGGGGACAGTCGAGAAGGTCTTCGAAAGCGTGAATGGCGGGCACACGCTGTATGTCCGCACCCGGGACGGCGTCACGATCCACTATTACGCCCATCTCGACAGCTATCTGGTCGCGGAGAAGGCAGTGGTGCGGCAGGGCGAGCCGATCGCCACGGTCGGCAATACCGGCAGCGCCTCGGGTGGCGCCCCGCATCTGCATTTCGAGATCAAGCTGATGCAGCCGGGCGAGGGCTGGTGGCAGGGGCAGAACATCAACCCCTATCCGCTGCTGCGGGATATCGACCGATAGTCCGTCATTCCGGTGGAAGCCGGGATCTCGCACCGCAAAGGGACAGCGTGCGGCACGAGACCCCGGCTTCCACCGGGTGACGAAGGAGTTGCGGTGAAGGCCGTGCGCGGCTAAAGGCGCCGGCTCAGCTCTTTCTCAGTTCCATAGGTCTCGACCATGAAGATCAGCGGCGTGGACATCCGTCCCGGCAACATCATCGAATATGAAAACGGCATCTGGCGTGCCGTGAAGATCCAGCACACGCAGCCCGGCAAGGGCGGTGCGTACATGCAGGTCGAGCTCAAGAACCTGCGCGACGGCCGCAAGAACAACGTCCGTTTCCGCTCGGCGGAGACGGTCGAGCGCGTGCGCCTCGACACCAAGGACTTCCAGTTCCTGTTCGCCGAGGGTGACGTGCTCACCTTCATGGACAAGGAAACCTACGACCAGACCACGCTGCCGCGCGACCTGCTCGGCGACGCGGCTGCCTTCCTGCAGGACGGCATGGACGTGGTGATGGAGCTCTATGACGAAGAGCCGATCAGCGTGCAGCTGCCCGACACGATCGAAGCGACGATCATCGAGGCCGATGCGGTGGTGAAGGGCCAGACGGCCTCGTCGTCGTACAAGCCGGCCGTGCTCGACAATGGCGTGCGCATCCTGGTGCCGCCGCACATCGCCTCGGGCACCCGCATCGTCGTCGACGTGTACGAGCAGACCTACGTCCGCCGCGCGGACTAAAAGCCCTCTCCCTTTGGGAGAGGGTTGGGTGAGGGCGGTATCGGACTGCCCTCGACCCTCACCCTCCCATCGCTGACGCGATGGGCCCCTCCCTCTCCCAATGGGAGAGGGGTTTTGGAGCATTTGACTTGGTTTCGCATTCCGGCCTCATCACCGTCATGGAGCGCGCCTGCCGCAAGGCCGGCCCGCGCCTGCGTCGCGACTTCAACGAGGTCTCGCACCTCCAGGTCAGCCGCAAGGGGCCGGCGGACTTTGTCAGCCTGGCCGACAAGCGCGCCGAGGACACGCTGATCGAGGAGCTCCAGAAGGCGCGTCCGGACTGGGGCTTCCTGGTCGAGGAGCGCGGCGAGATCGCCGGCGATCCGGACAAGCCGCGCTGGATCATCGATCCGCTCGACGGCACCAGCAACTTCCTCCACGGCATCCCGCATTTCTGCATCTCGATCGCAGTCGAGGATCCGCGCGGCGCCCAGGGCAAGCCCGAGGTGACGCACGCCTATATCTACCAGCCGCTGACCGACGAGAGCTTCTGGTCGGAAAAAGGCCGCGGCGCCTGGCTGCAGGACCAGCGCCTGCGGGTCTCGGCGCGCCGGCACCTCGACGAGGCGCTGATCGCGACGGGCATCCCGTTCCTCGGCCATGGCAATTTCGCCGAGTGGAGCCGCATCTTCGGCGCCGTCGCGCCTGAAGTCGCCGGCATCCGCCGCCTCGGCTCGGCTGCGCTCGACCTCGCCTGGGTCGCCGCGGGCCGCTTCGACGGCTTCTGGGAAAGCGATCTCAAGCCTTGGGACGTCGCTGCCGGCATGCTGCTGGTCAAGGAAGCGGGCGGCTTCGTGACCGACTATCGCGGCCAGGACTTGGCGCGCGAGCGCAACCAGTATCTCGCGGCCAACGACGTGCTGCACTCCAAGCTGCACAAGCTCGTCGCGAACTCGCTGCGGTGATCGCCGCGGCGCTGATCGGGCTTCTCGCCCAGGACGCGCCGCCCGCCGCCTTCCTCACCATCCCCGCCGAATACCGCCTGATCGAGGGCGTGGCCTCGGATGGCGAGACAATCTGGGTGAGCAGTGTGCTCGACCGGAGCATCGTCGCGCACCGGAATGGGCGGTTTACTGCACACAAGCTCCCCAACGGAGATGGCGCGCCGCTCGGCATCGCCTGGGATCCGCGCCGCAAATGGCTCTGGATCGCCGCCAATTGCCCTGCCGACCTCAGGATTCCCGACTGCAGCGGTGCCGCGCTGCTTGCGATGGACCGCAAGGGCCGGTTGCGTGCCCGGCTCGCACCCAAGGGAGCCTTCACACCGGGCGATGTCTCGGTGTGGCAGGACCGGGTCTTCGTCAGCGACAGCAAGAACGGCGCGGTCTATCGCTGCGAGGGCAAGTGTGCCGCGCTCACGCCGGTGATTGCGCCGCGCGAGAAGGGGAGTGCGCAGGGCAGTGCGGTCTATGACCAGGGCCGGAAGCTGCTCGTCGCCGACTATGGACTCGGGCTGATCAGCGTCGACCTGGCCAGCGGCGCCGAGACGCCGGTCCTGCTTGCCGACGGCAACAGGCTGCGCGGAGTCGATGGTCTCGTCGCGGACGGCGACTCCTTCCTGGGCGTGCGCAATGCCACTGTGCCGGGCAAGGTCTGGCGATTCCGGATCGTGGACGGGAAGATCGTCGAGCCGGAGGTTGCGGCGCAGGGCGGGGCGATCGTCGATCCCACCCAGATCGCCCGTGTCGGCAAGCGGATCCTGATCGTCGGCGACTCCCAATGGAGCGTCCATCTGCCTGACAAGGCGGGACGTATTTCCGGCGCGCAGCGGCCTACGCCCGTCGTGGCGATCCCGGCGCGGTAAACGCCAAATTATTGCGAATGATTCTCAAGGGTTTCCGCCCTTGCCGCACTCCTTTCATCGTCCTAAAGCCCCCGTCAGATTCCGCATCCGCGAGAAGAGAAGGCCATTGGTCGACCTGTCACAATATCTGCCGATCCTGTTGTTCCTCGGGGTCGCCCTCGCGCTTTCCAGCGCCTTCGTGTTCCTGCCCATGCTGGTCAGCCGGCTGACGGGTTCGCACAAGCCGACGGAAGCCAAGCTCAGCGAATATGAGTGCGGCTTCCCCGCGTTCGAGGATTCGCGCAGCCAGTTCGACGTGCGTTTCTACCTCGTCGCCATCCTGTTCATCGTCTTCGATCTCGAAGCGGCGTTCCTGTATCCCTGGGCCGTCTCGGTGTTCAAGATGGGCACCGTCGCCGCCAGCTGGACCGCCTGGATCTCGATGATGGTCTTTATCGGCGAGCTCTTGCTCGGCCTTGTTTACGCCTGGAAGAAGGGAGCGCTCGAATGGGAGTAGAACTCACCCAGTCGTCGCCCTTGCCGGGCAGCGGCCTGATCGGTGCGCCGCCGCCGGGAACCCTGCCCGACGTCGGCTTCCTGAACGACATCAATGCCGAGATCGGCGACAAGGGCTTCCTGGTCACCTCGACCGAGGAGCTGTTCCAGTGGGCCCGCACCGGTTCGCTGTGGTGGATGACCTTCGGCCTGGCCTGCTGCGCGGTCGAGATGATCCACGTCAACATGCCGCGCTACGACATGGAGCGCTTCGGCGCCGCGCCGCGCGCATCGCCGCGCCAGTCGGACGTGATGATCGTCGCCGGCACGCTGTGCAACAAGATGGCCCCGGCACTCCGCAAGGTCTATGACCAGATGTCGGAGCCGAAATACGTCATCTCGATGGGCAGCTGCGCCAATGGCGGCGGCTATTACCATTACAGCTACAGTGTCGTGCGCGGCTGCGACCGGATCGTGCCGGTGGACATCTATGTCCCAGGCTGCCCGCCGACCGCCGAGGCGCTGCTCTACGGCGTGATGCAGCTCCAGCGTAAGATCCGCCGCGTCGGGACGATCGAGCGATGAGCGCGGTGAAGACCTCTGCTCCGCGTTTCGCCTCGAACGAGGGCGTGATCGACGCGGCCAAGGCCGCGCTCGGCGATATCCTGCTCTTCTCGGAAGACAGCGTCGGCGAAGTGAACCTGGTGCTCGACCGCGCCCGCGTCGTCGAGGGGCTCACGCGCCTACGTGACACGCCGGGCCTCGAGTACCAGCAGCTCATGGAGATCGCCGGCGTCGACTATCTCGACCGCGAGGAGCGGTTCGAAGTGGTCTATTGCCTGCTCAGCCTGACGCGGAACCACCGCATCAAGGTGAAGGTGACCACCGACGAGGAAAAGCCCGTCCCCAGCGTCACCGGCGTCTGGCCGGTCGCGGGCTGGCTCGAGCGCGAAGTGTACGACATGTACGGCGTGCTCTTCGCGGGCAACACCGACCTGCGCCGCATCCTGACGGACTATGGTTTTGTCGGCCATCCGCAGCGCAAGGACTTCCCGCTGACGGGCTATGTCGAGCTGCGCTACTCGGAAGAGGCGAAGCGCGTTGTCTATGAGCCGGTCAGCCTGGCCCAGGACTTCCGCAACTTCGATTTCATGAGCCCGTGGGAAGGCGCCAAGTACGTGCTGCCGGGCGACGAGAAGGCGGCGGCGCCTGCACCGGCTCCAGCCCCGGCGCCCGCACCGGCTCCGGCCCCCGCGCCGCAGCCCGAGGCAAAGGGCGCGCCGACTCCGCTGACTGCGGACGAGACGCTGAAGCCCGCACCGGCGGCCAAGCCGGCCATGGCGAAGGTGACCAAGCCCAAGACCAGCGACAGCACCGCCGATACCGGCGCCGGCAAGTCGGGTCCCGAAGCCGGCCCGGCGCCTGCCGATCCGGATGTGGTCAAGAAACCCCGCAAGCCGCGCGCCAAGAAGGCGCCGGAGGGTGAAGCGTAATGGCTGAATATCTCGACGAGATCGAAGGCGTCATCGACGGCGGCAAGCCGGAAAAGGGTGACACCGAGATCGCGAACTACACGATCAACTTCGGCCCGCAGCACCCGGCGGCGCACGGCGTGCTGCGCCTGGTGACCGAGCTGGACGGCGAGATCATCGAGCGTATCGATCCGCACGTCGGCCTGCTCCACCGCGGCACCGAGAAGCTGATCGAGTACAAGACCTACACCCAGGCGCTGCCGTATTTCGACCGGCTCGACTATTGCTCGCCGCTGGGCATGGAATACAGCTATGTGCTGGCGGTCGAGAAGCTGCTCGACCTCGAGGTTCCGCTGCGCGGCCAGTATCTGCGCGTGTTCTTCGCCGAGCTGACCCGCATCTGCAATCACATGCTGAACCTCGGTTCGCACGTGATGGACGTCGGCGCGATGACGCCGAACCTGTGGATGTTCGAGATCCGCGAAGACTGCATGAACTTCCTGGAGCGTGCCTCCGGTGCGCGCATGCACTCGAACTGGTTCCGCGTCGGCGGCGTCCGCCAGGACGTGCCGCTCAAGCTGCTGACCGACATCGCCGAATGGCTCGACACGCGCCTGCCGCGCCTGTTCGGCGACGCGATCAGCCTGGTCGCCGAGAACCGCATCTTCCTGCAGCGCAACGTCGACATCGCGGTGGTGAGCCGCGAGGACGCCGTGGCCTGGGGCTTCTCGGGCCCGATGATCCGTGGCGCGGGCATCCCCTGGGACATCCGCAAGTCGCAGCCCTATGACGTGTACGACCGGGTCGAGTTCGACATCCCGGTCGGCACCCGCGGCGACTGCTATGACCGGTTCATGGTCCGCGTCGAGGAAGTCTACCAGTCCGCGCGCATCATGAAGCAGTGCCTCCAGCAGATGCCGGAGGGCCCGGTGCTCACCCTCGATCGCAAGGTCGCGCCGCCCCGCCGCGGCGAGATGAAGCAGTCGATGGAAGCGCTGATCCACCACTTCAAGCTGTTCAGCGAAGGCTATCACGTCCCCGCGGGCGACGTGTATGTCGCGACGGAGAGCCCGAAAGGCGAGTTCGGCGTCTATCTGGTCTCGGACGGCAGCAACAAACCGTATCGCTGCAAGATCCGCCCGACTGCGTTCAGCCACCTCCAGGCGATGGACTTCATGTCGCGCGGGCACATGCTCGCCGACATCACCGCCATCCTGGGTGCGCTCGACATCGTGTTCGGGGAGTGCGACCGGTGAGCGCCGACCGCATCGCCATCGCGCACGAGATGATCGCGCACTACAATGCGCAGGATGCCGATGCCTATGTCACGCTGATGACCGACGGTGCCTGCGAGGCGGGCTATCGTGGGGCGGTACTGCGTGAAGGTAAGGAAGGCGTCCGCTCGGGCCTGAAGGCGATGTTCGCCGAGTTCCCGCAGAACCGCGCCGAGATCCTGAGCAGCTACAAGCTGGGCGACACCGTGGTGCTCCACGAGAAGGTCGCGCGCTCGCCGGAGAGCGAGCCGTTCGAGGTTATGTCCATCTATTCTTTCGCCGACGACCTGGTCGATCGCGTGGAGTTCATTCGTTAATGGCTGACGCACCCCAACTCCCTGATGAAGCGGAGACCCGCGCGCGCTGGGGCAATTTTGCCTGGACGCCGGAGAACGCCGTCAAGGCACAGGAAATCATGGGCCGCTACCCGGCGGGCCGGCAGCTCTCGTGCAGCATCCCCTATCTCGACCTGGCCCAGCGCCAGGTGGGTGCGGAGACCAACACGCAGGGCTGGCTGCCGATTCCGGTGATCGAGTTCGTCGCGCGCGAGCTCGGCGTGCCCTACATCCGCATCTTCGAGGTCGCGACCTTCTACACCATGTTCAACCTGGTGCCGGTCGGCCGCTATCACGTGCAGGTCTGCGGCACGACGCCGTGCATGCTGCGCGGCTCGGACGACGTGATGGCCGCCTGCAAGGCGCGCGGCATGAAGAAGGGCCACACCACCGAGGACGGCCTGTTCACGCTCACCGAAGTCGAGTGCATGGGCAATTGCTCGTCGGCGCCGATGGTGCAGATCAACGACGATAATTTCGAGGATCTGGACTATGACCGGACGCTCGTGATCCTCGACGCGCTGGCCCGGGGCGAGAGCCCCAAGACCGGCACGCAGGAGCCTGGCCGCCACACCGTGGAACCGCTCGGCGAGCCGACCAACCTGGCGGCGATGGAAACCGAGAACCACGATTATCGGGGTGAGTGGTGATGAAGCCCGAGACCAAGAACCTCATCTTCGTCATCCTCGCGATCGTCGGCGGGATCGTCGTGCTCGGCTGGGCGCTCAAGCTCGCCTTCAAGCTGATCGGCATCGTAATCGTGCTCGGGCTCGCAGTGCTCGCGTACATCTTCATTCAGAACATGGTGGGGAAGGGCCGCTAATGCTCGCGGATAAGGACCGCATCTTCACCAATGTCTACGGCTTCCAGCCGTGGAACCTGCCGGCTGCCCAGAAGCGCGGCGATTGGGACAAGACCAAGGATCTGCTGGCGCTCGGCAACGACGTCATCATCGACAAGATCAAGGCGTCGGGCCTGCGCGGCCGCGGCGGCGCCGGCTTCCCGACCGGCATGAAGTGGAGCTTCATGCCCAAGGAACCGCGCCCGGATCGGCCGAACTTCCTGGTGATCAACGCCGACGAGTCCGAGCCGGGCTCGTGCAAGGATCGCGAGATCATCCGCCACGATCCGCACAAGCTGATCGAAGGTGCGCTGGTCGCGGGCTTCGCGATGCGTGCGCGTGCGGCATATATCTACATCCGCGGCGAATATATCCGCGAGGCCGAGACGCTCTTCGCGGCCGTGAAGGAGGCGTATGACGCCGGCCTGCTCGGCAAGAACGCGTGCAAGTCGGGCTACGACTTCGACGTGTTCGTCCATCGCGGCGCGGGCGCGTACATCTGCGGCGAAGAGACCGCGATGCTCGAGAGCCTCGAGGGCAAGAAGGGCCAGCCTCGCCTGAAGCCGCCGTTCCCGGCGGGCGCGGGTCTCTATGGCTGCCCGACCACCGTGAACAACGTCGAATCGATCGCGGTCGTCCCGACGATCCTGCGTCGCGGTCCGGAATGGTTCTCGAGCTTCGGCAACGAGAACAACAAGGGCACCAAGCTCTTCCAGATCTCGGGCCATGTGAACAAGCCGTGCGTGGTCGAAGAGGCCATGTCGATCCCGTTCCGCGAGCTGATCGAGAAGCATTGCGGTGGAATCCGCGGCGGGTGGGACAACCTCCTCGCGGTGATTCCGGGCGGCTCGTCGGTGCCGCTGGTGCCGGCGGCGCAGATCATGGACTGCCCGATGGACTTTGACGGGCTGCGCGCGCTCGGCTCGGGCCTGGGCACCGCGGCGATCATCGTCATGGACAAGTCGACCGACGTGGTCCGCGCGATCAGCCGCCTGTCGTACTTCTACAAGCATGAGAGCTGCGGCCAGTGCACGCCGTGCCGCGAAGGCACCGGCTGGATGTGGCGCGTGATGGAGCGTCTGCGCACCGGCGACGCCGACATCAGCGAGATCGACACGCTGCAGCAGGTCACCAAGCAGGTGGAAGGCCACACGATCTGTGCGCTCGGCGATGCCGCCGCGTGGCCGATCCAGGGCCTGATCCGCCACTTCCGCCCCGAGCTCGAGCGGCGGATCAACGAACGCCAGGCCGGCAACGGCATGCAAGAGGCCGCAGAGTAATGCCCAAGCTTACCGTCGATGGAATTGAAGTGGAGGTGCCGGCAGGCGCCACCGTGCTTCAGGCCTGCGAAGCCGCCGGCAAGGAAATCCCGCGCTTCTGCTATCATGAGCGCCTGTCGATCGCCGGCAATTGCCGCATGTGCCTCGTCGAGGTGAAGCCGGGGCCGCCCAAGCCCCAGGCTTCGTGCGCGCTGCCCGCCGCCGACAACCAGGAGATCCGCACGGACTCGCCGATGGTGAAGGCCGCACGCGAAGGCGTGATGGAGTTCCTGCTGATCAACCACCCGCTCGACTGCCCGATCTGCGATCAGGGCGGCGAGTGCGACCTGCAGGACCAGTCGATCGCCTATGGTCGCGGCCACTCGCGCTACACCGAGAACAAGCGCGCGGTGACCGAGAAGTACATGGGTCCGATCATCAAGACGATCATGACCCGCTGCATCCAGTGCACCCGCTGCGTCCGCTTCGGCGAGGAAGTGGCCGGCGTGGAGGATATCGGCGCGATCTATCGCGGCGAGAACATGCAGATCACTACCTATCTGGAAAAGGCGTTCAAGAGCGAGCTTTCGGGCAACGCCGTCGACCTTTGCCCGGTGGGCGCGTTGACCCACAAGCCGGTCGCCTTCGAGTATCGCTCGTGGGAGCTGAAGAAGAATCTGTCGATCGACGTGATGGACGCGGTCGGCACCAATATCCGCCTCGACAGCCGCGGCCGCCAGGTGATGCGCGTGCTTCCGCGGATCAACGAAGACGTGAATGAGGAGTGGGCGCACGACAAGACCCGCTATCATGTTGACGCGCTGGTCCGTCGCCGTCTCGACAAGCCCTATGTCCGCAAGGACGGCAAGCTGGTCGAAGCGAGCTGGGATGAAGCGTTTGACGCGATTGCGGGCGCTGCCAAGGCCGCCGGCTCGAGCGTCGCGGCGATTGCCGGCGACCTGGTCGATTGCGAGACGATGTACGCCGCCAAGGCGCTGGTGAAGGCGCTCGGCTCGGACCTGCTCGAAGGCCGCCAGACTGGACTCGCCTATGACGTGTCGAACCTCGGTTCGGTGGCGTTCAACACCACCATCGCCGGCGTCGAGGATGCCGATGCGATCCTGCTCGTCGGCTCGAATCTGCGTTTCGAAGCGCCGCTGATCAACACCCGCGTGCGCAAGGCGATCAAGAAGGGCGCCAAGGTCTTCGCGATCGGGCCCGAGACCGACCTGACCTACAAGGTCGAGTGGTTGGGCAACGACCTGTCGATCCTCGGCAAGCTGCCGGATCGTGCGGCCGAGGCGCTCGACGCGGCGAAGAAGCCGGTGCTGATCGTCGGCCCGGGGGCGCTGAAGGACGGGCAGGGCGCCACGCTCGCCATGGCCGAGGCTTTCCAGCGCGACGGGTGGAACGGTTTCAACGTCGTCCACACTGCCGCGGCGCGCATGGGCGGACTGATGCTCGGCTATGCCCAGAAGGGCGGCATCGCCGACATCGTCGCCGCTGCGCCGAAGCTCACCTTCTTCCTCGGCGCCGACGAAGTGAACTTCGAGAGCTTCAAGGACAGCTTCAAGGTCTATGTCGGCCACCATGGCGACAACGGCGCGCACCATGCGGACGTGATCCTGCCGGGCGCGACCTATGCCGAGAAGCCGGGCACCTATGTGAACCTGGAAGGCCGCGTGCAGCGCGCTGACCGCGCGGTGTTCGCTCCCGGCGACGCCCGTGAGGACTGGACGATCCTGCGCGCGCTCTCCGATCGCCTCGGTCACACTCTGCCGTTCGACAATTTCGAGCAGCTGCGTGCCGAGATGGCGAACGAAGTGCCGGCGCTCGGCCGTGAAGGCATGGCCGGCTACGAGTTCTCGCCGCCCAAGCTGGCCGCCAAGGCCAGCGGCGCGCTCGGCTATCCGATCGCCGACTTCTATCTCACCAACGCCATCTGCCGTGCGTCGCCGACGATGCAGCGCTGCTCGGCCGAGCTGATCCACGGCGAAGACTTCGCAGAGGCCGCAGAATGACCCCGTTTTTCCAATGGCTCGGCCTGCCCTTCGAATGGGCATGGTTCGTGGCCACGATCGCCGGCATCCTGCTGATCTCCCTGCCGCTGATGCTGGCGGTGGCGATGATCATCTATGTCGACCGCAAGATCTGGGCGGCGATGGCGCTGCGTCGCGGCCCGAACGTGGTCGGTCCGCTCGGTCTGCTCCAGTCGTTCGCGGACGGCCTCAAGGTCTTCCTGCAGGAAACCATCATCCCGTCGGGCGCCAACAAGACGCTGTTCCTGCTCGCGCCGATCATCACCTTCACGGTGGCGCTGATTGTGTGGGCGGTGGTGCCGTTCCAGGCGAACGTCGCGCTGTCGCACATCAATGTCGGCCTGCTCTACGTGCTCGCCGCGTCGTCGCTCGGCGTCTATGGTATCATCCTGGCGGGCTGGGCCTCGAACTCGAAATACCCGTTCTACTCGGCGATCCGCGCTGCGGCGCAGATGGTGAGCTATGAAGTCTCGATCGGCTTCGTGCTGATCTCGGTCGTGCTGTGGGCCGGCACCTTCAACCTGGGCGATATCGTCGAGGCGCAGAAGGGCTCGGCGATCTTCGGCTGGGTGAACGGCTATTTCGCCAACCCGCTGCTCTTCCCGATGGCGATCGTGTTCTTCATCTCGTCGCTGGCCGAGACGCAGCGTGCGCCGTTCGACCTCACCGAGGCCGAGAGCGAGCTCGTCGCGGGCTATCAGACCGAATATTCGTCGATGGCCTTCGCGCTCTACTGGCTGGGCGAGTATGCCAATGTCATCCTGATGTGCGCGCTGAACGCGACGCTGTTCTGGGGCGGCTACCTGCCGCCGATCGACTGGGCGCCGCTCTATTACGTGCCGGGCATCATCTGGCTGCTCGCCAAGATGTGCTTCTTCTTCTTCTGCTTCAGCTGGGTGAAGGCCACGGTGCCCAGGTACCGCTACGACCAGCTGATGCGCCTGGGCTGGAAGATCTTCCTGCCGCTGTCGCTTCTCTTCGTCTTCCTCGTTTCCGGGTACCTCATGCTGGCCCGGGTTGGAGTGCCCGCATGAGCACCGTCGCCCATTTCATCAAGACCTGGACCCTCTGGGAGTTCGTGAAGGCGCACGCCTTGACCTTGAAGTATTTCTTCAAGCCCAAGGCGACGATCAACTATCCCTATGAGAAGAACCCGATCTCGCCCCGCTTCCGCGGCGAGCATGCGCTGCGCCGTTATCCGAACGGCGAAGAGCGCTGCATCGCGTGCAAGCTGTGCGAGGCGGTGTGTCCGGCGCTGGCGATCACCATCGAGGCCGAACCGCGCGAGGACGGTAGCCGCCGCACCACGCGCTACGACATCGACATGACCAAGTGCATCTATTGCGGGCTTTGCCAGGAGGCTTGCCCCGTGGATGCCATCGTCGAAGGCCCGAACTTCGAGTTCGCCACCGAGACCCGTGAGGAGCTGATCTACCAGAAGGAGAAGCTGCTCGCGAACGGTGACCGCTGGGAGCGCGCGATCGCCGCGAACCTTGCCGCCGATGCACCGTACCGTTAAGCGCACGCCAATCTACAGGGGCCATCCGATTCCGTGATCCAGCTTCTCGCCTTTTACCTGTTTGCGGCAGTGGTGTGCGTCTCCGGCGCCTTCACCATACTGTCCCGCAACCCGGTCCATTCCGTCCTGTGGCTCATCCTGGCGTTCTTCAACGCCGCGGGTCTGATGGTGCTCGCCAATGCCGAGTTCATCGCGATGCTGCTCGTCATCGTCTATGTCGGCGCCGTCGCCGTGCTGTTCCTGTTCGTAGTCATGATGCTCAACATCGACTTCGCAGAGCTGCGCGCGGGCGTGATGAAGTACGCCGCGGTGGGCTTCGCGCTTGCTGTTGCGCTGGTCGCCGAGATCCTGATCGCGGTTGGCGCCTATAGCGCCGGCACGCTGCAGCTCGGCCGCCGCATCGCGCCGATCGACGCCAAGGTGAACAACATCGAGGCGATCGGCCAGCTTCTCTATTCCCGCTACCTGTTCGTGTTCGAGGGCGCCGGCCTGGTGCTGCTCGTCGCGATGATCGGCGCGATCGTGCTGACGCTGCGTCCGCGCACCGACGTCAAGCCGCAGAAGATCAGCCGGCAGGTCCAACGCCGCGCCAAGGACGCGACCCGCAACGTGAACCATCCCGTGGGGCAGGGGGTCGAGCTGTGATCACCCTTACGCACTATCTCGTCGTCAGCGCGATCCTGTTCACGCTCGGCGTGCTGGGCATCTTCATGAACCGCAAGAACCTCATCGTCATCCTGATGGCGATCGAGTTGATCCTGCTGTCCGTGAACCTGAACCTCGTTGCGTTCTCGAACGCGCTGCATGACCTGGTCGGCCAGGTGTTCGCGATGTTCGTGCTCACCGTTGCTGCTGGCGAAGCGGCGATCGGTCTCGCAATCCTCGTAATCTACTTCCGCGGCCGCGGCACGATCTCGGTCGAAGACGTCAATCGGATGAAGGGATGATGCGCGTGCCCAATTCCGTCATCCCGGCGAAAGCCGGGATCTCGTGCGGCTCCTGTCCCGCGCTCTCGCCTGAGACCCCGGCTTTCGCCGGGGTGACGAGGTTCATCTGATGTCGCCGATCTATTTCATCGTATTCCTGCCGCTGATCGCGGCAGCCGTTGCCGGCCTTTCCAACAAGGCGTTCGGCAGCACCTTCCCGAAGCTCGTCACCACGGTTTCGCTGTTCGCGGCGTGCGCCCTGTCGTGGCCGATCTTCCTCCAGTATCTCGGCGGCCATGCCGAGCCGACGATCTCGCCGGTGTTCACCTGGATGCTGAGCGGCTCGATGCAGGTCGACTGGGCGCTGCGTGTCGACAGCCTGACCGCGGTGATGCTCGTGGTGGTGACCAGCGTCTCCTTCCTCGTGCACCTCTATAGCTGGGGCTATATGTCGGAGGAGCCGGATCAGCCGCGCTTCTTCGCCTATCTCTCGCTGTTCACCTTCGCGATGCTGATGCTTGTGACGGCCAACAACCTCGTCCAGATGTTCTTCGGCTGGGAAGGCGTGGGCCTCGCGTCGTACCTGCTGATCGGCTTCTGGTTCCGCAAGCCTTCGGCCAACGCCGCCGCGATCAAGGCCTTCGTGGTGAACCGCGTCGGTGACCTGGGCTTCATGCTCGGCATCTTCGGCACCTTCCTGGTGTTCGGCACGATCGACATCCCGACGATCCTCGCCGCTGCGCCGAACATGCACGGCTCGACCATCGGCTTCCTCGGCGCCCGCTTCGACACGATGACGGTGCTCTGCCTGCTGCTGTTCGTCGGCGCGATGGGCAAGTCGGCGCAGCTCGGCCTGCACACCTGGCTTCCCGACGCGATGGAAGGCCCGACCCCGGTGTCGGCGCTGATCCACGCCGCGACCATGGTGACCGCCGGCGTGTTCATGGTCTGCCGCATGTCGCCGATGTTCGAGCAGAGCGCCGTCGCGCTCGGCGTGGTGACCTTTGTCGGCGCCGCGACCTGCTTCTTCGCCGCGACCGTCGGCACGACGCAGACCGACATCAAGCGCGTGATCGCCTATTCGACCTGCTCGCAGCTCGGCTACATGTTCTTCGCCGCCGGCGTCGGCGCCTATGGCGCGGCGATGTTCCACCTGTTCACGCACGCCTTCTTCAAGGCGCTGCTGTTCCTGGGGGCCGGCTCGGTGATCCACGCGATGCACCACGAGCAGGACATGCGCTACTATGGCGGCCTGTGGAAGAAGATCCCGGTCACCTACTGGACGATGATGTTCGGCACGCTCGCCATCACCGGCGTGGGCATCCCCGGCATCTTCGGCAACACCGCCTTCGGCTTCGCCGGCTTCCACTCGAAGGACGCGATCATCGAGGCGAGCTATGCCGCTGGCCAGACCAGCGCCTTCTGGGTCGGCGTGTTCGTCGCGCTGCTCACCAGCTTCTACAGCTGGCGCCTGGTGTTCCTGACCTTCCACGGCAAGCCGCGCTGGGCGGGCTCGGAGCACATCCAGCATGCGGTCCACGATCACCATGGCCACGGCCATGACGATCATGCGCACGGTCAAGAAGCTGCTGAGGACGAAGGTGCCGGCCACACGCCGACCGCCGACGAGATCCTGCACGATCACGGCCATGAGGGCACGGCGGGCTATCACCCGCACGAGAGCCCGATCGTGATGCTGATCCCGCTGATCGTCCTCACGCTGGGCGCGATCTTCGCCGGCTTCGTCTTCCACGGCTTCTTCATCGAGCCGAGCGCTGGCGAGACCTATTGGCACGGCGCCGTCGCCTTCAACGAGCATCTGATGCACGCGATGCACGAGGTGCCGGTGTGGGTGAAGCTCAGCGCGACGATCGCGATGCTGAGCGGCCTGGCCATTGCGTATGGCGCGTACATCGTGTCGCCGAGCTTCCCCGCGAAGTTCGCCGAGGCGTTCCGCCCGCTGTACCTCTTCTCGCTCAACAAGTGGTATTTCGACGAGCTCTACAACTTCCTGTTCGTGCGCCCCGCCTTCGCGATCGGCCGCCTGTTCTGGAAGCAGGGTGACGAAGCCACGATCGACCGGTTCGGCCCGAATGGTGTCGCCAAGGTCGTCCAGCTCGGCGGTGGGGTCACTGCCAAGCTGCAATCCGGATATGTCTACGCCTATGCCTTCATCATGCTGATCGGCCTCACTGCCGCGCTGACCTGGGTGATCGCGCGATGAGCGGCTTCCCGATCCTCACCGTCATGCTGGCGGTGCCCGCGATTGCCGCGGTCGCCTGCCTGTTCCTCAACGCGCAGGGCGCGCGCTGGCTCGCGCTCGCCGCCACCTTCGTCGATCTGGCGCTCGGCATCCTGCTCTGGGCGAACTTCCAGACCGGCGACGGCGCTGCCCAATGGCAGTTCGTCGAGCATGTCCGCCTGTTCGGCATCGGCGGCGCCGAGTTCGCCTGGGCGCTGGGCATCGACGGTTTCGCGCTGCTGCTGATCGCCCTGTCGGTCTTCCTGATGCCGATCTGCATCGGGGCGAGCTGGCTCTCGATCGAGAAGCGCGTGCCGGAATACATGGCTGCGTTCCTCGCCACCGAAGTGCTGATGATCGGCACCTTCGCCGCGCAGGACCTGATGCTGTTCTACGTCTTCTTCGAAGGCGGACTGATCCCGATGTTCCTGATCATCGGCATCTGGGGCGGCGCCAACCGCATCTACGCGTCGTACAAGTTCTTCCTGTACACGCTGCTCGGCTCGCTGCTGATGCTGATCGCGATCATCTACATGATCCTGACCACCGGCACGACCTCGATCCCGGTGCTGATGCAGCACGACTTCCCGGCGCATGTGCAGACATGGCTGTGGCTGGCCTTCTTCGCCTCGTTCGCGGTGAAGATGCCGATGTGGCCGGTCCACACCTGGCTTCCCGACGCGCACGTGCAGGCGCCGACCGCCGGTTCGGTCATCCTGGCGGGCGTGCTGCTGAAGCTGGGCGGCTATGGCTTCCTGCGCTTCTCGCTGCCGATGTTCCCGGAAGCCTCGGCTCAGTTCATCTGGCTCGTGTTCCTGCTCTCGGCCGTAGCGGTGGTCTACACCTCGCTCGTCGCCCTGGTGCAGAGCGACATGAAGAAGCTGATCGCCTATTCGTCGGTCGCCCACATGGCGATCGTGACCTTCGGCCTGTTCGCGCTCAATGCGCAGGGCATCGAGGGCGCGATGATGGTGATGCTCGGCCACGGCGTGGTCTCGGGCGCGCTCTTCCTCTGCGTCGGCGTGATCTATGATCGCCTGCACACCCGCGAGATCGACCGCTACGGCGGCCTTGCGATCAACATGCCGCGCTATGCCGTGCTGTTCCTGCTGTTCACCATGGCCTCTGTCGGCCTGCCGGGCACCAGCAACTTCATCGGCGAGTTCCTGAGCCTTGCCGGCCTGTACCAGGTCTCGACGCTCTACGCGCTGCTCGGCACCACCGGCATCATCCTGGGCGCGGCATACATGCTGTACCTCTACCGTCGCGTCGCCTTTGGCGACCTGACCAAGGACGATGTGAAGGCGATGCCGGATCTCGACCTGCGCGAGTTCGCCATGCTCGGCGCGCTGGCTGCGGTTACCCTCTGGATGGGCGTCTATCCGGAGAGCTTCATGAAGCCGATGCGCGGCGACGTGGAGAAGCTGGTCGCCCGCCTCGAGCGTGCCGCGCCTGCCGGTGACTCGGCCCCGACCGTCGGCAAGCCTGCGCCTGCCGCCCATCACGAAGCTGCCCCTGCTGCGCACGGGGAGGCGCACTGATGAACTATTCGCTGCAATTGATGATGGCGCTGCCCGAGCTGGTGCTCGCTGTGGGCGCCATCCTCCTCATGCTCGTCGCCGCTTGGGGCGGTGCCCAATCGACCAGGCTGGTAAGCTGGACTGCAATCGCCGTGCTGATCGGCGCTGGCATCTCGCTCGCCGGCCCCGCTTCGGCGGGTGGCGAGGCCTTTGGCGGGCTCTATCGCCCTGACATGTTCGCCGCCTTCGCCAAGGCGCTGATCTTCCTCGCTGCCGGCGTCTCGATCCTGATCGCGCCGCGCTTCTTTGCGGAAACCTCGGGCGACGACCTGCGGCCTGAATATCCGGTGCTGATCCTGCTCTCGGCAGCCGGCATGGGTATGATGGTCTCGGCGGGCGACCTGATGAGCCTCTATGTCGGCCTCGAGCTGCAGAGCCTCTCGGCCTACATCCTCGCCAGCTTCATGCGTCGCGACACGCGCTCGGCCGAAGCGGGCCTGAAGTATTTCGTCCTCGGCGCGCTGGCCTCGGGCATCCTGCTCTACGGCATCTCGCTGGTCTACGGCTTCTCGGGCACCACGCTCTTCTCGGGCATCGCCGACGCCTATGCCTCTGGCGAGCAGAAGACCGGGCTGCTGTTCGGCCTGGTGTTCGTCTTCTCGGGTCTTGCCTTCAAGATGTCGGCCGTGCCGTTCCACATGTGGACGCCCGACGTGTACGAAGGCGCGCCGACCCCGGTGACGGCGTTCTTCGCCTCGGCCCCGAAGGTCGCCGCGATCGCGCTCGCGACCCGCGTCGCCATCGATGCGATGGGCCCGGCGATCGCCGACTGGCGCCAGATCGTGATCTTCGCCTCGCTGGCTTCGATCATCTTCGGCTCGGTTGCGGCGATCCGTCAGGACAACATCAAGCGCCTGCTTGCCTACTCCTCGATCGCCAATGTCGGCTTCGCGCTGGTCGGCCTGGCCGCAGGCGGCGAAGCGGGCGTGTCGAGCGTGCTCTACTATGTCGCGATCTACGTCGTGATGACGCTGGGCAGCTTCCTGGTCGTGCTGCAGATGCGCGATGCGGAGGGCCGCCCGGTCGAGACGATCGCGAGCCTGGCCGGCATGTCGCGTACCCGCCCGGGGCTCGCGGTGGCGATGGCGATCTTCATGTTCAGCCTCGCCGGCATCCCGCCGCTGCTCGGCTTCTTCTCGAAGTTGCAGGTGTTCCTGGCGGCGGTCCATGCGGGCCTGTTCGTCTTCGCCGCAGTGGCTGCGGCCGCCTCGACGATTGGTGCCTACTACTACCTCAAGATCGTCAAGGTGATGTACTTCGACGAGCCGGCGCCTGCCTTTGGTGGCCGCACGGATCCCGTCGAGGGCCTGTTGCTGGTGATCTCCGCGGTGGTGATCTCGCCGCTGGGCTGGCCGCTGCTGGGCTTCCTCGAAGTCTGGACCGGCGCAGCCGCGAAGGCGCTGTTCTGACCGCGACCGTTCGGACCGTCGCCGAGACGGGATCGACCAATGCCGACATGGCCGAGCTCGCCCGGAACGGGGCGGGCGAGGGTCTGTGGCTGAGAGCCGAGCGGCAGACCGCGGGCAAGGGCCGACAGGGCCGTGCCTGGCAGTCGCCGCTCGGCAATCTCTATGTCTCGACGCTGGTGCGGACGCGCCAGGGTGAACCATCGCCAGCGACGCTCGCGCTCGTGGCTGCAGTGGCGCTTGAAGAGACTGTCTCGACCTTCCTTTTCCCCGGCGAAGGCCGGGGCCCAGTCTCAGCATTCCAGACTGCAAGTCTGGGCCCCGGCCTTCGCCGGGGAGAACCCATGCTGAAATGGCCGAACGATGTTCTCATCGACGGTGCGAAGCTCTCAGGTATCCTGCTCGAGCGGGTAGGGGATGCCGTCATCCTCGGCTTTGGCGTCAATCTGGCCCATCACCCCGAAGACCTGGATCGCAAGGCGACGAGCCTAGCGACCCACGGCGTCACGCCCGATCCGCAGCTTTTCGCCGAGACGCTTGCCGAGAGCTTTGCCCGCTGGGTGTCGCGCTGGCGGGACGGGATCGCGCCGGTGCGCGAGCGCTGGCTTGTCCGGGCTCACCCGATCGGCACTGCGCTCACCGCTCGCCTGGCCGATGGGAGCAGCATCGACGGGTTGTTCGGCGGGCTCGACAGCGAAGGTGCGCTCATCCTGCGCTTGGCCGACGGCACCAGCCGTGTCATTCACGCCGCAGACGTGTTCCTGCTCTGAGAGGCCCGGAAATGCTGCTCGCCATCGATGCCGGCAACACCAATGTCGTCTTCGCCCTGCTGGAGGGGCAGGAAGTCCGCGCGCGCTGGCGGATCGCCACCGATCCCCGGCGCACTGCGGACGAATATGCGGTGTGGCTGAGCCAGCTGCTCAACCTTGAAGGCTATGACCGCGCCGATGTGACCGGCGTGATCATCGGCACGGTGGTGCCGCGGGCGCTGCACAACCTGCAGGTGCTCGCCAGCAAGTATTTCAAGACCGAGGCGGTGATCGCCGGGCAGGGCAAGGCCGAATGGGGCTTCCCGCTCGACGTCGAGGAGCCGCAGGGGCTTGGCGCCGACCGGGCGCTGAACATGATCGCCGGCCATTTCCGGCATCCGGGCGACCTGATCATCATCGATTTCGGCACCGCCACCACCTTCGAGGTGGTCGACTATCGCGGCGCCTACAAGGGCGGGATCATCGCACCGGGCATCAACCTCTCCCTCGACGCGCTGGTGACTGCCGCCGCCAAGCTGCCACGCATAGCGATCACTGCGCCGGCCACGACCAGCGTGGTGGGCCGCAACACCGTCGACCAGATGCATATCGGCATCTATTGGGGCTATGTCGCGATGATCGAGGGGCTGGTCGCTCGGATGAAGGCGGAGATCGGCCGTCCGGTCAAAGTCATCGCCACCGGCGGCCTGGCCGTGCTTTTCGAGAAGCGCACCCCCATATTCGACGTGATCGAACCCGATCTGACCATTCAAGGGTTGGCGATGCTGTGGGAACGCAGCCGTTGACCGAGGAAACCAAGTGACCCCTGAAAAAGAACTCCTGTTCCTCGCGCTCGGCGGCTCGGGCGAGATCGGCATGAACGTCAATCTCTATGGCTGCCAGGGCAAGTGGCTGATGGTCGATTGCGGCATCACCTTCGGCACCCCGGAATATCCGGGCATCGACGTGATCCTGCCCGACCTGCAGTTCATCGAGGAGCGGATCGACGACCTGCTCGGCATCGTGCTGACCCACGGCCATGAAGACCATATCGGCGCGCTGCCCTATCTGGCGGGCGAGCTCGACGTGCCGCTCTATGCCACTCCGTTCACCGCCGGCCTGATCCGCGGCAAGCTCGAGGAAGAGGGCCTTGAGGAGAAGGTCGAGCTCAACGTGGTCGATGAGGAGGGGCCGTTCAACCTCGGGCCGTTCCGCATCACCTATACGCCGCTCGCCCATTCGATCCCCGAGGGCAATGCCGTGCTGATCGAGACGCCGTACGGCAGCGTCTTCCACACCGGCGACTGGAAGCTCGACGACGCCCCGGCGCTGGGCGGCGCCTCGACGGCCGAGGAGCTGACCGCGATCGGCGACAAGGGCGTGCTCGCTTTGGTCTGCGACTCGACCAATGTCTTCAACCCCGAGGCCTCGGGATCGGAGGCGGCGGTCCGTGAGGGGCTCGACCAGGTCATCGGCGCCGCCAGGGGGCGTGTGCTGGTCACCACCTTCGCGTCCAACGCCGCGCGGCTGCAGACTTTGGGCGAGGTTGCCCGCGACACCGGGCGCGAGCTGTGCGTCGCCGGGCGCTCGCTCGACCGGATCATCCGCGTCGCCAAGCAGACCGGCTATCTGCGCGACTTCCCCGAGACGGTGGACTTCGAGGCGGCGATGGCGCTGCCGGCGAACAAGGTGCTGATCGTCGCCACCGGCGGCCAGGGCGAGCCGCGCGCCGCGCTCAACCGCATCGCCGAAGGCAGCCACGTCCTCAAGGTGCATGAGGGCGACACGGTGGTGTTCTCCTCGCGCCAGATCCCGGGCAACGAGATCGCGATCGGGCGGATCATGAACACGCTGGCGAGCAAGGGCGTCGAGTTGATCACCGACCGCCAGGCCTTCATCCATGTCTCCGGCCATCCGGGCCGCCCCGAGCTGGCCGAGATGTACAAGTGGATCCGGCCCGAGATCGTCGTGCCGGTGCACGGCGAGGTCCGCCACATGTACGAGCAGGCCCGCTTCGCACTGGAGCAGGGCGTGCCGAGGGCGATCCGCCAGGTGAATGGCGACATCATCCGTCTCGCGCCCGACGGCCCGTCCAAGATCGGCGAGGCGCCGGTGGGGCGGCTCGTGCTCGACGGTGACATCATCTTGCCGGCCGACGGCACGACGATCACCGAGCGGCGGCGCGTGGCGCTCTACGGCCAGATCAGTGCGGCGGTGGTGATCCGCAATGGCAAGCTCGCCGGCGAGCCGCAGATCCGCCTGCAGGGCATTCCCGTCGAGGAGGACCGCGAGGACTTCATCGCCGAGGCGTCCGACGCCGCGCGCGAAGCCGTGAAGAAGGACGGCAAGGGCGATATCGAGCGGCTGCGCGAGTCGATCCGCCTGGCGGTGCGCCGGGCCGCAGTGCGCTACACGGGCAAGAAGCCCGTGGTGGACGTGCTGATCATCGAGCAATAGCCGTCGAGCCAACATCGTCATCCCGACTTTCGTAGGGATGACGGGAGTTTCACCGGGATGACGGAAGGCTGGCGTGCGGCTCGAACCCGCTCTATCACCGCGTCATGCCCTGGAAGTCCGCGCTCGCCATCTATTTCCTGTTCTGGGCCTTCTCGGTGTTCCTCGTCCTGCCGTTCGGCGTGCGGACGAGCGAGGAGGCGGGCGTGGCGCTGGTGCCGGGCCAGGCGCCGAGCGCGCCGCACGAATTCAACGCCGGGCGGATCGCCAGGCGCACCACGATCGTGGCGACGATCCTGTTCGCGCTCTTCTACCTCAACTACGTCAATGGCTGGGTGACCAGCGACATGCTCGACTGGTGGTCGCAGGTGCAGCCGGGGAACGCTGCGTAGCGCTTCCTACGTGGGGGTTCTGCGCCGACTCGGCAAAGTACACGAAGTACATGCCAAAGCCGGGTTTTCGCGGCGCCAGGATTGCGAACATCGTGCACAGGGCGGTTCGTGGCATCGATGCCGCGCAATATCGTTGCGCCGGTGGAGTCCTATTTTTCCTACGGGTCAAAGAGCGGCCGGACAGGTGCCGGGCCGCGACAGGGAAACAGGGGGAATCCTATTTTGCAAGGTGTCGGCGCCCAAGCCGTCCGTTCCCCTCCTTGGAAGGGAGGGGAGCTTGATGGCCTACTCGGCCTCACCGTGGGTGATCCGGTCGATCCAATATTCGTCGAGGTTCATCAGCGCATCGGCGAACGCCGTCGGAAGCTCGGGGCCGCGCCCGGTCCCGCGGGCTACTTCGATCGCGGTGGGCAGCAGCAGGAAGCTGTAGCCCAGCGGACCCACCAAGGCTCGGCCTCCGGGGCCTCCTGCGGCTCCGGCGCTGCCGCCAGCGCGCGCAGCAGCGCGGGGATGTCGCTGGCTGCGCCATAGGCATGCCGGAGGCTTCCCCAGCCGGGATCGTCGAGCGCCAGCACGGGAACCTAGGTCCGCAGGCGTTCGATTGCCTGGGCGAGGGCGACGTAGAGCTTGCCCATGTCCGAGGAGAGCAGGGTCACGCCCATCGGCGAGCCGTCGCGCAATGCCAGGATCTGCCGCAGCATCGCCTCGAAATCGTGGATGTAGCGGTTCACATTGTCGCGGAAATCGTCGTCGTTCTCGTAGAGACGGTGGATTTCGCGCGTGTCCGAGGGATCGAGCAGGCGCACCGCGCGGCGCGTGAAGACGCCGCGGTCGCCCTTGAGATAGGCGGCCCAGGCGCTGTCGGTCACGTCCGCCGAAAAGGCCTTGGTGATGTCGATCGAGGCCGAGTTGAGCGCTTCGATCAGCAGCGAGACCTTGCGGGCGAAATTGTCGCTGTCCGACTCCTCGCGCTCCTTGCGGCCTTCCGCGATCCGGGCCTCGACCTGGGCGGTGGTGTCGGCGAGCGAGACCATCTGCTGGGTGAGCCGCTCGGAGGCGCGAGTCGCGGCGTTGACTGCGGCCTCGGTCGTCTCGGCGAGATCGGTGAGCTGGCGGCGGATCGAGGCATCGACTGCGCGGCGCAGCGCGTCGCCGGCGGCTTCCTCGATCGCGCGCTCGGCATGGGGGACGATGCCGGCCAGCGTCTCGCGGGCATGGTTGGCGGCGGCGCTGGAGGTCTCGCGGACGCTGAGCAGCGCCTCGACCAGCTGCGGGGCGGCGCTCTCGGCGAAGCGGCGGGTGGTGGCGATGGTCTCGTCGACGATCGCGCCGAGCTGCTGGGCCTGCTCGCCGCCGGTCGCCAACGTCTCGAGCAGCGAGGCCTGGGTCTTGGCGAGCGTGTCGCGCTGCTGGCCGACCACGTCGGCGATCGCCTCGATCGCGTCGTGGGTGCTCTCGGCGGCAGTGACCAAAGCGAGCAGCTCGGGCTTGGAGGCGGCGACGACCTGGCGGCTCGCATTGATCCGCGCGTCGAGCCGGGCCAGCGCCTCCGGCAGCGTCTCGTCGATCTCGCGGGCCGAGGCGTCGAGCGCCGTCAGCAGCTCCTCGGAGGTGCCGATCACCTTCTGCGCCGTCTCGTCGCCGACGGTGAGGGCGATCGTCATCGCCTCGACCGAGCCGTGCAGCGCGCTCATCGAGGCGGCGAGGTTGCGGGTGCGCTCGGTGCCGGCGACATGGAGGTCGTCCATCGCGCGGTCGAGCCGGTCGACGCCGGTCGCCAACCCTTCGAACAGCGCGTCGCCGCGGCCCTGCTCCTCGGCGATGCGGCTGCCGATGCGGCCGATCGCTTCCTCGATCGCGGCCATGCGCGTGCCCATCGCCTCGATGCTGTCGCGCCCGGCGCGGTCGAGCGCGGCCTGGTTGGCGGAAAGCATGGCGAGGATCGCCTCGCCCTGGGTGGTGATGCCCTTGCGCGCCTCGTCCACGGCATGGGCGGCGCGATCGAGCACGGCATCGACTTCGGTCGACATCTCGCCGGTGACCCGTTCAAGCCGGGCGCTGGCGGTCTCGCTGGTGGCCTCCATCCGGGCGATATGCGCGGCGAGCCGGTCGGCGGCGCCGCCGGCGATCTGGTCGGCTTCGCGCCCACGCTCGGAAAGCGCGGAAAGCTGGGTGTCGAGCGCGGCGGCGCGCTCGCTGGCGAGAAGCCCGGCGGCGTCAACCCGGTCGGACAGGCCGCGCATCTCCTCATGCGCCTTGGGCAGCGAAGAGAGGACGACCGAGACGCGATGCTCGGCATCGGCGGTGGCTTCGCTGAAATGGCGGGTGCTGGCGTCGATCGAGCGGGCGTGCTGGGCGGCGCTGTTCGAGGCGCTTTCGAGCCGCTCCGAGGCGCGCTCACCCATCGCGATCAGGATGTTGGTCTGCTCGGCGAGCGAGGCGCGATTCTCCTCGATCTTGCGCGAGAGGGTGGCGACGACGCGCTCCAGGCTCGCCGCCTCGGCGCGCATCGCCCGGGCGGTGGCGCCGAAACGCTGCGCCTCGGCGCGGCTCGTGCGGAGTGCGAGGAGGTAGAGGATGCCGATCAGGGCGGGCGGGACGCAGAGCGCGGCGATCAGCTCGACCAGCCGGATCGGCTCGATCGCGGCACCGAAGCTGGCGCGCAGCAGCCAGCCCATCGCACCGAACCAGCCCAGCACGGCGAGGATGGCGAGGGCAGGGAGGATCCAGCCGGCGCTGCGGCGCGGCGCTTCCTCCGCTTCCTCGGCATCGTCATAGGCCAGCGGCTCCACCGCCACGGGGGCGCTGGTTTCGGACAGGGCCAGCTCTTCCGCGTCTTCGTTCGCGGCCAGCGGCTCGGCAGGTTTTCCCCCAATCATGGGATGCATTTACCACATTTCGCCGTGGCTCCAACATTTGCGCGACTTACGGATGGAAACGCGGCGTTAACGGTGGGCGCGTTAGGCTATGCGAATGGCGTACGATCCGGGTGCAATCGATGCGACGCTGGCGGCGGCGGTGGGTGACGAACCCGCGCTGATCGCCGAGCTGCGCGAGGCGTTTCTTGAAAGCGTGCAACGCTGCATCGAGACGATGAAGTCCGCCGACAATCCCGATGGCTGGGCCGCCGCGGCGCTGCGCCTCAAGGGCCTTTCCGCCAGCTTTGGCGCGGTCCGGCTGATGGCGCTGGCCAATGAAGCCGCCAATGGACAGGCGCATGACGGTGCGATACTCCGTCGTCTCCATCGGGCAGTCGACCGGCTCTAAAGAAACCGGCGCATGCGGAGTCCCGATCCAACAAGGGATCGAACACGCATGCGCACGCGCCTTGGCCTGACCGGCCTTTTCCTGTTTTCCGTCCTGACCGCTTCGGGCGCGCATGCGCAGGAGGCGGGCAAGCCCGTGCCCGCGCAGGACGGCAGCATCGTCGTCACGGGGCAGGGGCCCAAGCCGATCAAGCGTGCCCAGCGCTATATCCGCCAGGTGCTGGACGTCGATGATGGCCAGCTGGCGCGCTTCATCGAGCCGGTCTGTCCCGAGGTGATCGGCCTGCCCGATCGGTTCAAGGCGCCGATCGAGAACCGTTTCCGCATCGTCGCCGGGGCCGCCTCGGTTCGCCTCGCGCCGGACCCGTGCAAGTCGAACCTGATGATCGTCTTCGCCGACAATGCCGATGCGCTGATCGCGACGATGCGCAAGCGGCGCAATCCGGTGTTCGCCAATCTGGACGACGGGGCGCTGGCCGATGCGTTCAAGGCGGGGCCGATTCATGCCTGGCGCCTGGTCGTGACGCGCGACGAGGCGGGCAATGTGACCAATTCGAGCACCGACATGGATCCGGACAACATGCCGGTGATGGAAGGCGATACCCAGGCGATCACGATCAATGCGGTGGTGGTGATGGATCGCAAGGTGGCGCTGGGCAAATCGGTGCGTCAGCTTGCCGATTATGTGGTGATGCGCACCCTGGTGGGGGCGCGGCCGCCGGCGAAGGGATCGATCGCGGCGCCTTCGATCCTGTCACTGTTCGATCCCGCCGTGACGCCGGTGCCGGGCGAGATCACCGACATGGACATCGGGCTGCTCGCCGGGCTCTACAAGCTGCGCAATCCCTATGAGCAGGGAGGGGACCAGGCCTGGCGGATCTCGCGGGGCATGGTTTCGGGGAAGCAGCGGTAGGGACGGAAATCCTCCACCAGAGGGGGAGGATTGAATAGGGTGTTCAGCGCTTGCGGCTGAGCTCGCGCATCGCTTCGTCGAGGCCGGCCAAAGTGAGCGGGTACATGCGGTCGCCCAGCAGCTCGCGCAGGATCTTCACCGACTGGGTATAGCCCCATTGCTCGCGCGGGATCGGGTTGAGCCAGACGGCAGCGGGATAGGTGTTGAGGGCACGCTGCATCCAGACGGCGCCGGCTTCCTCGTTGAAATGCTCGACCGAGCCGCCGGGATGGGTGATCTCGTATGCGCTCATCGAGGCGTCGCCGACGAAGACCAGCTTATAGTCGTGGCCGTATTTGTGGAGGATGTCCCAGGTCGGCGTGCGCTCCTGGAAGCGGCGGCGATTGTCCTTCCATACGCCTTCGTACAGGCAGTTGTGGAAATAGAAGAATTCGAGGTTCTTGAACTCGCTGGTCGCGGCGGAGAACAGCTCCTCGCAGAGCTTGATGAACGGGTCCATCGATCCGCCGACATCGAGGAAGAGCAGCAGCTTCACGGCGTTGTGCCGCTCGGGGCGCATATGGACGTCTAGCCAGCCCTGCTTGGCGGTACCCTCGATCGTCGCGTCGATGTCGAGCTCGTCGGCGGCGCCTTCGCGGGCGAAGCGGCGCAGGCGGCGGAGCGCGACCTTGATGTTGCGGGTGCCGAGCTCGCGGGTGGAATCGAGGTTGCGGAACTCGCGCTGGTCCCAGACCTTGAGCGCGCGCTTGTGCTTGCTCTCGCCGCCGATGCGGACACCCTCGGGGTTATAGCCGCTATTGCCGTAGGGAGAGGTGCCGCCGGTGCCGATCCACTTGCTGCCGCCCTGGTGGCGCGCATGCTGCTCCTCGAGCCGCTTCTTGAGCGTCTCCATGATCTCTTCCCAGGAGCCGAGCGACTGGATCTGGGCCATTTCCTCAGGCGTCAGATATTTCTCGGCGATGGCGCGCAGCCATTCCTCGGGAATCTCGGCGGGAGCGACGCCGTAGCTGGTGGTGATGCCGCGAAACACCTTGGCGAAGACCTGGTCGAACCGGTCGAGCAGGCCCTCGTCCTTCACATAGGTGGCGCGGGCGAGATAGTAGAAGGCCTCGGGTGTCTGCTCGATCACGCCGCGGTCGAGCGCCTCGAGCAGGATGAGATGCTCCTTGAGGCTGGCGGGAATGCCCGCGGCGCGCAGCTCGTCGAGGAAGGAGAGGAACATGGCCTTCTTCTAGGGCTGGAGCGCATACAGCGTCCAGTGGCTGCCGGACAGGCCGTGGGACTGGGCGCGGGCGATCGGGCGGTAGAGGCGCCCGCAGCGCCGCGAGGCGGCGGGGAAGGCCTCGCCATCGGGCCGGTCGAGGAACAGGAAAGGCGCGGGGCCGCAGGGCTTCTCGACGATGACGAGCGGGTAGCCCTGCTCGGCCGAGGCGACCTGGAGGATCGCCTTGCCGGTGGGGCGGTCGAGGATCACCCGGGTGCCGGCGGGGGCGCGCGCCGCCATCGCCCGGATCGCGCCGCCGGGATCGCCGCGCCGGGCATGGATGATCCGGGCATCCTCGACCAGGCTGCCGATCAGGATCGCGGCCAGTCCGGCACCGGCCAGCCAGCGCCGCCAGCCCGGCAGGGGCAGCGCGATCGCGATCATCTCGCCGAGCATCAGCAGCAGCGCGAGGCAGGCGACGAGATAATAGCGCGGGAAGCCGGTATTGCCGGCGTGGAGCAGCGCCAGAGCAAGCGGGAAGGCGAGGATGGCGAGCCGGCTGAACGCGGTGCGCCGCACGCCCATGCCCGGGGCAAGCAGGACCAGCGTCGGCACCAGCGCGAGCCACCAGGGGGTGATCACCGGCCAGCCGAGCGTGCTGCCGAAGCCGAGGACGAGTGCGTGGAGGAAGGGCAGCCAGGCAAAGGGATCATAGCGGCCGAACTGGAAGCCGGTGCGGCTCGCCGCCGCCGCGCCCAGCACGATCGCGACGACCAGCACCAGCGCCAGGATCGAGGGCCAGAGCAGGGCGAGGCTCTGCTTGAGCGCCTTCGCGAAACCCTCACGCTGCCACAGCGCGAAACCGATCCAGCCGGCCAGTGCGCAGAAGCCGAAGACGATGGTGAGCTGCGACAGCGCGCCGAGGAAGAAGCAGAGCGCCAGCGCGGTCGCCGGGCTGCGCTCGGCCTCGCCGGCGAGCCAGCGATCGGTCAGCAGGATCGCGACGAGGAAGGCCAGGGCCATCGGCGCATAGCCGCGCGCCTCCGATCCCAAGGTCACCAGCATCGGCGAGACGGCGAACAGCGCGGCGGTCACCAGGCCAAACAGCGCGCTGCGCCGCCAGCCGATCAGCCCGGCCACATAAATGGTGGCGGTGCCGGCTAGGATCGCCGGGGCGCGGGCGAGCAGCGGATCGGCGCCCAGCCCGACCAGCTGGAGCCAGAGCGAGTTGAGATGGTGGTTGTTGTCGTGGTTGATCTGGACGAACACGCCGATCGGCGTGCCGGCCTCGTGCGCGAGGACCGCGGACCAGGCCTCGTCGAGCCATAGCGCGCCCCTGGCGGCGGCGACGCGCAGGGCCAGGCCGAGCAGGATGATGGCGGCAAACAGCCATTGGGCGCGGCGCCGTGCGATATCTTCCCCCATGCGGCCTTCATGCGGCAGCGCAGGATCGGCGGCAAGCTCAGCGGGTGACGTAGGCGTCGATCAGCGAGCCGACATAATCGGGCTGACGCGCGGTCAGCTCGGCCGAGGGGCGGGCCTTGCGCACGGTGCCGGGGGCGTTGCGGTCCGGCGTGCCGTAGATGAAGCCGTGCGCGGGGTAGATCGAGCTGCCTAGGCCGTTCCGGTCGCGGTACCAGACCTTGACCAGGCTCCAGTCGCCGCGCTCGGACACGTCGAACAGAGTGACGTCCTGCTCGGCATGGCCGCGCTGGCCATCCACGCGCGACCAGTTGGCATGGGTGATCATCAGCACGCGCTTCTCGACGATGCGGCTGACCACCGCGACATGGCCAAGCGGCAGGCGGGCGCTCTTGGAGAAGGCAAGGACGGCGCCGACCTTCGGCGTCTGGCCGCGCTGGTAGCGGTCCCTGGCCTGGTCCCACCAAGTCCAGGCATCGCCATAGATCTGGATGCCAGAGGCAGCCCTCGCGAAGGGCACGCACTCGCCGACATATTCGAGAAGGGATTGTGCACCGGCAGGCGCCGCGGCGGACAACGCGGCGGCAAGCAGCACGGAGAACGCAACACGCTTACGCATACTCGGGACCCATATGAGGTCCCCCCCAAGCAGACGGTATCCGGGGGTGGTTTAAAAGGGGTTAACTGCGATTCCCCACGTCATCCCGGCGAAAGCCGGGATCTCAGGCGAAGGCGCGGGGAAGGAGCCGCACGAGATCCCGGCTTTCGCCGGGATGACGATCTGTTTGTCAGGCTTTCACCACCGGCGCCGGGGGCTGGCGGGAGAAGGTCTCCAGCGCCGGATCGATATGCGCCCAGGCGGGGGCGTCGTCGGTCCAGATCGCGACCTGCGGCGCCAGGCCGTGCGGCGCATCGAGGAAGCCGAGGCGCATGGTGCGGAATTGCGGGCGGGCCGAGCTCTGCGCCATCACCGGCGTGCCGCACAGGCCGCAGAAGCTCTGGGTCAGCGTGTTGCCGCTGTCGGCGACATAGCTGGTGGTGGTCAGCGTGCCGCTCAGCTCGAGGTCGTCGGTGGCGAAGATCGCGTTGGTGGTCGGCGAGCCGGCGGCCAGGCGCTGGCACTGGCGGCACCAGCACTGGCGGACCGCGACGGGCTCGCCGGCAATCGTGGCGGTGACCCCGCCGCAGGCGCAGCTGCCGGTATAGGACATCAGGCCTTGCCCTGCTGGCGGCGGGCCATGAAGGCGAGGCGTTCGAACAACATCACGTCCTGCTCGTTCTTGAGCAGCGCGCCGTGGAGCGGCGGGATCGCCTTGGTCGGGTCCTTGTTCTGCAGCACCTCGAGCGGCATTTCCTCGTGGAGGAGCAGTTTGAGCCAGTCGAGCAGCTCGGAGGTCGACGGCTTCTTCTTGAGCCCGGGGACCTCGCGGATCTCGTAGAAGATGTCCATCGCCCTGGAGACCAGGATCTTCTGGATGCCGGGGAAATGGACGTCGACGATCGCCTGCATCGTCTCGCGGTCCGGGAACTTGATGTAATGGAAGAAGCAGCGGCGCAGGAAGGCGTCGGGCAGTTCCTTCTCGTTGTTCGAGGTGATCACCACGATCGGGCGCTCGGCGGCGCGGACGGTCTCGTGGGTCTCGTAGACATGGAATTCCATCCGATCGAGCTCCTGGAGGAGATCGTTGGGGAATTCGATATCGGCCTTGTCGATCTCGTCGATCAGCAGGACGGGGAGCTGCGGTGCGGTGAACGCCTCCCACAGCTTGCCCTTGCGGATATAGTTGGAGATCTCGTGGACGCGCGGATCGCCGAGCTGGCCGTCGCGGAGACGGGCGACCGCGTCATATTCGTACAGGCCCTGCTGCGCCTTGGTGGTCGACTTGACGTTCCACTCGATCAGCGGCGCACCGACGGCCTTGGCGATCTCATAGGCCAGCACGGTCTTGCCGGTGCCGGGCTCGCCCTTGACGAGCAGGGGGCGCCGCAGAGTGACGGCGGCATTGACCGCGACCTTCAGGTCCTCGGTCGCGACATAGCTTTGGGTGCCTTCGAAACGCATGACGTATTCGTAAAGGGCGGCGGGGCGGGGAGGCAACCACTATGTTCCCCCTTCCGCTTGCGGGAGGGGTTAGGGGAGGGGGTGTAAATCTCTAAATGGGTGCTCGCGGCCAGTTCAGGCCCTCCCCCGGCCCCTCCCGCAAGCGGAAGGGGAGTAGAAGGAGGCTACTGCTTGTCGCGGGCCGAGGCGCGGGCTTCCAGCAGGTCCCAGAGGCCGCGGTGCTGGGCGAAGAGCTGCTGCGCGCCGAACAGCATGGCGCGCTCAAGCATGCCCTCGCGGACCAAAGTGTCGACCACCGTCACCGTCTCCTCGGCGAGCGGCAGCTGCGAGGGCGGGGGCGCCAGGCCCAGCCGTTCGGCGGCGGCGTCGAGCGTCTCGCGGATCACTGCCCAGTCCATCGCCAGCGCGATCGCCGCGCCGGTGGCGCAGCCTGCGCGGTCCGACTGGGCGAGCATGTCGATGGCATGGCGCTGCGCGGCGGTGGCCGCTTCGCTCTCGGCATGGCCGGGCGTGCTGGGCAGCGGGCCGGCGGCCGCGACGATGCGGACCAGATAGGCACGCTCGATCACGAAGGCGTCGGCTGCAGCCTCCAGCCAGTCGCGCTCGATGCCGAGCCGGGCGTGGCCCAGCGCATGATCGATCACGCCGGGATGGCGGCCGTGGAGCAGGCAGATATGGTGGACCGCGTCCGACAGGTCGCGCAGCGGCTCCTCGTTGCGGGCGAGGCGCTGGAGATAGGGATGATTGGCGCTGCCATCGGAGGCGATGAGCGCCCCCATCGAGCCCCAGGCACCGCCCAATCGCGCAACTTGTACGGAATCAAACGGCATAAGCCCCTACGTCCTCCTGCGGCCCCATGCCGGCGGGCAGGTTCTGCAACCCGGGGATATACCGAAGCACGTAAAGACGCGGTGAATGCGGAATTTACTGTGGATAAACCACGTGTTCCCGCGCCGTTCCGGGGAGAAAACGAAAACGCCCCGGAAACAAGTTCCGAGGCGTTCCGATAGTATCCGCGAAGATTTCCGAAGTTACTGGTCGAGGAACGACCGCATCTTCCGGCTGCGCGAGGGATGCTTGAGCTTGCGCAGCGCCTTCGCCTCGATCTGGCGGATGCGCTCGCGGGTGACCGAGAACTGCTGGCCGACTTCCTCGAGCGTGTGATCGGTGTTCATGCCGATGCCGAAGCGCATGCGCAGCACGCGCTCCTCGCGCGGGGTGAGCGAGGCAAGGACGCGGGTGACCGTTTCCTTGAGGTTCGCCTGGATCGCGGCGTCCACCGGGATGACGGCGTTCTTGTCCTCGATGAAGTCGCCCAGGTGCGAATCCTCCTCGTCGCCGATCGGCGTTTCGAGGGAGATCGGCTCCTTGGCGATCTTCATCACCTTGCGCACCTTCTCGAGCGGCATGCTCAGGCGCTCGGCCATTTCCTCCGGCGTGGGCTCGCGGCCCTGCTCGTGGAGGAACTGACGGCTGGTGCGGACCAGCTTGTTGATCGTCTCGATCATGTGGACCGGGATACGGATCGTGCGCGCCTGATCGGCGATCGAGCGGGTGATCGCCTGGCGGATCCACCAGGTGGCGTAGGTCGAGAACTTGTAGCCGCGGCGATATTCGAACTTATCGACCGCCTTCATCAGGCCGATATTGCCCTCCTGGATGAGATCCAGGAACTGCAGGCCGCGATTGGTGTATTTCTTGGCGATCGAGATCACGAGGCGGAGATTGGCCTCGACCATCTCCTTCTTCGCGATGCGCGCCTCGCGCTCGCCCTTCTGCACCATGTTGACGATGCGGCGGAACTCGGCCAGCGCCATGCCCGTCGACTGCGAGATCTCGGAGATCTCGATGCGGATGCGATCGACAGCGGCGGCCTCGTTCGCGGCAAACGCCGCCCACTTCTTGTCGAGGCCCTGGACCGACTGCAGCCACTGCTCGTCAAGCTCGTGATCGACATAGCGATCGAGGAAGTCCTTGCGGCTGACCTTGTGGCGCTCGGCAAGGCGCAGCATCTGGCCACCCAGCGCGGTGAGGCGCCGGTTGAAGCTGTAGAGCTGGTCGACGAGATATTCGATCTTCTGCTGGTGGAACTGGACCGATTCGACCTCGGCCGTCAGCTCCTCGCGCAGCTTCTGATACTTCTTCTCCTCCGAAGCGACGAGCTCGCCGCCAGCAGCCATCGCATCGAGGCGCTGGAGCTGCATCTTGGAGAATTTCTTGTAGATCGACGTGATGTTGGCGAACTTCTCGAGCGCCTGCGGCTTGAGCGTCTCCTCCATCTGGGCGAGGCTGAGGGTGTTGTCCTCCTCCTCGTCGTCCGACGGCCGCGGGGTGCGGCGCTCGGTCATCGAGTCCTCGTCCTCGTCGTCCTGGACTTCCTCGACTTCCTCTTCCTCCTTGTAGGAGGCGCCGGCGGTCTTCTCGCTGATCTCGCCGTTATCGTCTTCCTCGGCGCCTTCGACCTGCTCGGCCGACGGACCCTTGGAGAGCATGGCGTCGAGATCAAGGATCTCGCGCAGCTGCATCGTGCCTTCGTTGAGGGCATTCGACCAGCCGATGATCGCGTTGAAGGTGATCGGCGATTCGCACAGGCCGAGGATCATCGTGTCACGGCCGGCCTCGATGCGCTTCGCGATCGCGATCTCGCCTTCGCGGCTGAGCAGCTCAACGGCGCCCATCTCGCGCAGGTACATGCGCACCGGATCGTCGGTACGATCGACGGTTTCCTTCTTCTTGGTCTCGAAGGCAGGCGCCGAATCGTCGCCGCTGTCGCTCGACTCGGCTTCGTCCTGGCTGTCGTCCTCGGGCTCGGCGTCCTCGCCGGCTTCCTCATTCTCGACCACGTTGACGCCCATGTCGTTGAGCGCCGCCATCACGTCCTCGATCTGCTCCGAGGACATCTGGTCCTGCGGAAGCATCTCGTTGAGCTGGTCGACAGTGATGTAGCCGCGCTTCTTCGCCCGCGCGACGAGCTTCTTGATCGAACCTTCGTTCAGATCGATCAGCGGCGCGTCACCCGCCTCATTGCCCTCGGTGACGTCCGCCATGTTCGCCTTGGCCATTCAAATCCTCGAAACTTGGATGGCGGCAATTATACGCCGCCCTAATCCTCGAAATTCTCGTCGTCCGCAAGCATCAGATTCGCGAGGCGCGTTTCCAGCTCCTGGCGCTGCCTGAGCAGGGCCGTTTGCCGGGCGAACGCCTCGTCGTCGAAACGCTCGAGCATCACAGCCGTTGCCTCTGCCAGCGCCGCGTCCACCGCGGGGCGCGCCACCATCACTGCGATCGCCTCGTTCAGGTCTTCGCGCGCCTTCTTTTCCTCGGCTTCGGGCCGGGTAAAGGAGAAGGGCAGGGTATCGGCCCGGAGCAGCTCGCTCGCCATCTGATCGAAACCGGACTTCGCCAATATGGTGAGTACCTTGGTTCGATCAAGCTGCCGATCCTCCAGCGCGACATCGACCACCGCTTCGAACAATTTGCCGAGCGCGCCGGAGGCGCCGCGAAGACTGCCGAGGACTTCCATGTGGCGGGCGATTTCTGCGGGGTGGCGGATCAGGCCGGAAAGCACGGCCTTGGCGAGGATCGGATCGAGCCCGCCAGCCTGGAGCGAGCGGGTCTGCTGGGTGAGCGGCGGCTCGGGCGGGAGCCAGTTGCCGCGCTTGTCGCGCTTTCCCCGGGCCGGGGCAGGGCCGGCGCTGCGCTGGGGACCGCGCTCGAAATTGCGAGGGCCTCGGCCGAAATGCTGGTCGGCGCGGGCGCGGAACTCGGCGAGATATTCGTGCTTCACGTTCGAGTCGCCGATGCTGTCGGCAAGCGCGGCGAGGCGGCGCTTGAGGCCGGCGCGCTGCTCGGGCGTGTCGAGCGGCTCTGCGGCGATCTCGCTTTCCCACAACCGGTCGACCAGCGGCTGGGCCTTGGCGAGCAGGGCCTCGAAGGCGGCGGGCCCCTGGGCGCGGACGAGGTCGTCCGGGTCGAGCCCGTCGGGCAGGGTGACGAAGGCGAGGCTGCGGCCCGGCTCGAGCATAGGCATGGCGCGATGGGCGGCGCGGATCGCGGCCTTCTGCCCGGCCGAGTCGCCGTCGAAGCAGAGCAGGGGGACGTCGGCGATTCGCCACAGCCGCTCGAGCTGATGCTCGGTCATCGCGGTGCCCAGCGGGGCGACCGCTTCGGCAAAGCCGGCCTGGGCGAGCGCGATCACGTCCATATAGCCCTCGACCGCGATGATCCGGCCGGACTTGCGGGCGGCGGCCTGGGCGCGATCGAGATTGTAGAGGGTGCGGCCCTTGTCGAAGAGCGGGGTCTCGGGGGAGTTGAGATATTTGGGCTCGCCCTCGCCGATGATGCGCCCGCCAAAGGCAATGGCGCGGCCGCGGACGTCGCGGATCGGGATCATCAGCCGGCCGCGGAAGCGGTCGTAGGGGTCCTTCTTCTCCACCGAGATCAGCAGGCCTGCCTCGACCAGCATCGGGTCGCCGTAGCTTTTGAGGGCGTCCTTGAGCTTGCCGCGCGAATCGGGGGAATAGCCCATGCCGAAGGCCCGGGCGGTCTCCTCGGAGATGCCGCGCTTCTTGAGCACGGCACGCGCCTCGGCGCCTTCGATGCCGTTCAGCTTGTCGACGAAGAACTTGGCGGCGTCCTCCATCGCCTCGTGCAGGCCCTTGGCGCGCTCGGCCTTCTCGGCGCTGCGGCGGTCCTGCTCGGGCATCTCCATGCCGGCGGCCTGGACCAGCTCCTTCACCGCATCGATGAAGGGCAGGCCGCGCTGGTCGGTCATCCAGCGGATCGCATCGCCATGCGCACCGCAGCCGAAGCAATGGTAGAAGCCCTTGTCGTCGTTGACGTAGAAGCTTGGTGTCTTCTCGTTGTGGAAGGGGCAGCAGGCGCGGAACTCGCGGCCGGCCTTCTGGAGCTTGGTCGTCTTGGCGATCAGCCCGGACAGCAGGGTGCGGGCGCGGAGTTCGTCGAGGAAGGCGGGGGTGAGGGACACTTGGTTTCCATGCGCTCGCCGGGGTGAGTCAGCAAGCTTTGGGTTGAGGCATTGGTTTCAGGCCCTCCCCCGACCCCTCCCGCAAGCGGAAGGGGAGCGATTGTGGCTGGCGCTATCCCGGCTCGTTCCCCTTCCGCTTGCGGGAGGGGCTAGGGGAGGGGATGGTTGCTAGGACGCGCTCGATTTCCGCCACCACCCCGTCGAGATTGCCCAGCACTTCGTTGTTCCAGAAGCGGATTACCCGGTAGCCTCTGGTCTGTAGATAGCGGGTTCGGACGGCATCCCGCTCGGATTCGGCATGCTGGCCGCCGTCGATCTCGATGACCAGCCTGGGCGTCCGGGCGACGAGGTCGCAGAAATATGGCTTGATCCGGACCTGGCGGTTGAAGCGGACGCCTGCGATCTTGCGGGCGCTCAGGGCCTGCCAGAGTGCGGTTTCCGCGTCGGTTGGATTGTTGCGAAGCTGGCGGGCGCGAGTGGCATCTTCCACGGGTTCTCCTCCCGTGGATTTTCATGCCCTCCCCCGACCCCTCCCGTAAACGGAAGGGGAGCGTTAGCTGCTCCGCTTTGGATCAATCATTCCCCTCCCGCGAGCGGGAAGGGAGGCAAGAAGGAGGGGAAATTCACAAAAGCGCCGCCTTCACCAGTCCGCTGGCCTTGCTCATGTCGAGCGTGGTCGCGTGGCGGGCCTTCAGCTCAGCCATCACGCGGCCCATGTCCTTCATGCCGCTTGCGCCCAGCTCGGCCTTGATCGCCTCGATCGCTGCCATGGTCTCCGCGTCGCTCATCTGAGCGGGCAGGAAGCGCTCGATCACCGCGACCTCGGCCTTCTCGGCGTCGGCGAGTTCCTGGCGGCCGCCCTTTTCGAACATCTCGATCGATTCGCGGCGCTGCTTGACCATCTTCTGCAGCACCTCGATCACCAGCGCGTCGTCGTCCATCTGGACCGACTTGGTGCGCTCCTCGATGTCGCGGTTCTTGATCGCGCTCTGGATCAGGCTGATGGCGCCGCGGGCCTCCTTGTCGCCGGCTTTCATGGCGGTGATCTGGGCGGCCTTGATATCGTCTCGGATCATTTCGTCTCTCGTGAATCGGGAATTGACCCCGCAATAGACCCGCGAACCGGTTGACGCGAGGGGGGTAGGGGTCTAGCGGGCGGCACTTAGCGACATTGCTGCACCTCAAATGGAGAGCCACCCCTCAATGGCCGACGCCACGCCTACGCCCATGCCTGCCGGAGCTACCGGTGTTCTGGTTTTGGCGTCGGGGGACGTGATTTGGGGCCGTGGCTTCGGTGCCGAAGGCCAGGCAGTCGGCGAGGTGTGCTTCCACACCGCGATGACCGGCTACCAGGAAATCATGACCGACCCGAGCTTCGCCGGGCAGATCATCAATTTCACCTTCCCGCACATTGGTAACGTCGGGGCCAATCCCGACGATATCGAGGCGGACGATCCCCATGCGCTGGGCATGATCGTGCGCGAGGACGTGACCGAGCCGAGCAACTTCCGTTCGACCGAGCCTCTCGATGCCTGGATGAAGAAGCATGCGCGTATCGGCCTGTCGGGCATCGACACGCGCGCGTTGACCCGCCGCATCCGCCTTGCCGGCGCGCCCAATGGCGTGATCGCGCATTCGGCCGAGGGCAAGTTCGACATCCCGCTGCTGCTTGAGATGGCGCGCGCCTGGCCGGGCCTGGAGGGCATGGACCTGGCGATCACCGTGACCGCCGAGACGCACTATGGCTGGGAAGGCGGTGTCTGGCGCCTGGGCTTCGGCTATGATGATGGCGGCCAGGAGGACTCGCGCCCGCATGTCGTCGCTCTCGACTACGGCTCGAAGCGCAACATCTTCCGCAACCTGGTCCAGGCCGGCGCCAAGGTGACCGTGCTGCCGGCACAGGCGACGTTCGAGCAGATCATGGCGTTCAACCCGGACGGCTTTTTCCTGTCGAACGGCCCGGGCGATCCCGCGGCGACCGGCGAATATGCCGTGCCGGTGATCCGCCAGCTGCTCGAGACCGGCAAGCCGCTGTTCGGCATCTGCCTCGGCCACCAGCTGCTGGGCCTCGCCGTGGGCGCCGAGACCACCAAGATGTTCCAGGGCCATCGCGGCGCCAACCATCCGGTCAAGCGGCTGGAAGACGGCGCGGTGGAGATCACCAGCATGAACCACGGCTTCGCGGTCGAGCGCGAGACGCTCCCCGAGAATGCCCGCGAGACGCATGTGTCGCTATTCGACGGCTCGAACGCCGGCATCGAGCTGACCGATCGCTCGGCGTTCTCGGTCCAGTATCATCCCGAGGCCAGCCCGGGCCCGCAGGACAGCCTGTATCTGTTCGAACGGTTCGTGGGGATGATGGGCAAGTGATGGCGAAAGCCTTAATTGCACTCTTTGGGATGCCCCTCGCCGGTTGTCAGGCTTCAGCGCCCCCGCTTTCCGCCCTGCCGGAACGCGCTTTTGTTGTGAGATATGAGCAATTTTCACTCGGTGGATCATATCTTCGCATGGCGAGCGGTGAGAAGCCGGACCAAGATTTGCACGGTAACGCCGTGGAAGATGCGGCCATCTGCACAATATCCGATGTTCGTGTCTTAACTCTCGATCCGGGCAACATTCACGGCGCGACGGTTGTGCTGTTATTACCCGCAAGCACCCGCAAAGAAGTTCTGGCGTGTGTGAAGGACCGATTGCCGCCGGAGGCAAAAATCGAAGGTCCTGTAGAAATCAAAAGCCTAGTTGAGGCGACGAAAAGATAATGCCAAAACGCACCGACATCTCCTCCATCCTCGTCATTGGCGCCGGTCCGATCGTGATCGGCCAGGCTTGCGAGTTCGACTATTCGGGCACGCAGGCGATCAAGGCGCTCAAGGAAGAGGGCTATCGCATCGTCCTGGTCAATTCGAACCCGGCGACGATCATGACCGATCCTGAGTTGGCCGATGCGACCTATGTCGAGCCGATCACGCCGGCGATCGTCGCCAAGATCATCGAGAAGGAGCGCCCCGATGCGGTGCTGCCGACGATGGGCGGACAGACCGCGCTCAACACCGCGCTGGCGCTCGCCAATGACGGCACGCTGGAGAAGTTCGGCTGCATCATGATCGGCGCCGACGCTGAGGCGATCGACAAGGCCGAGGATCGGCTGAAGTTCAAGGACGCGATGACCAAGATCGGGCTCGAAAGCGCCCGCTCGGCGATTGCGCATACCGAGGCAGAGGCGCTGGCCGGGCTCGAGCATGTCGGCCTGCCGGCGATCATCCGCCCCAGCTTCACCATGGGCGGCTCGGGCGGCGGCATCGCCTATAACCGCGAGGAATTCATCGCCATCGTGCGGACGGGCCTCGACCTGTCGCCGACGACCGAGGTGCTGATCGAGGAGTCGCTCCTCGGTTGGAAGGAATATGAGATGGAGGTTGTCCGCGATCGCAAGGACAACGCCATCATCGTGTGCAGCATCGAGAATGTCGATGCGATGGGCACCCACACCGGTGACTCGATCACCGTCGCCCCGGCGCTGACGCTGACCGACAAGGAATACCAGATCATGCGCAATGCATCGATCGCGGTGCTCCGGGAAATCGGCGTGGAAACCGGCGGTTCGAACGTGCAGTTCGCAGTAAATCCGAAGGACGGCCGCCTGATCGTCATCGAGATGAACCCGCGCGTGTCGCGTTCGTCGGCGCTGGCTTCGAAGGCGACCGGCTTCCCGATCGCCAAGGTCGCGGCCAAGCTGGCGGTCGGCTACACGCTCGACGAGATCGACAACGACATCACCGGCGCTACGCCGGCGTCGTTCGAGCCGACCATCGATTACGTGGTCACCAAGATCCCGCGCTTCGCCTTCGAGAAGTTCAAGGGCGCCGAAGCGACCCTCGGCACTGCGATGAAGTCGGTCGGCGAAGTGATGGCGATCGGCCGGAACATCCACGAATCGATGCAGAAGGCGCTGCGCGGTCTCGAAACCGGCCTCTCGGGCTTCAACAATGTCGACAAGCTCGCCGGCGCGCCGCGCGACGAGATCGAGGCGGCGCTGGCCGTGCGCTCGCCCGACCGGCTGCTGATCGCCGCCCAGGCGCTGCGTGAGGGCTTCACCGTGCGCGAGGTCTGCGCGATCGGTCAGTATGACCCCTGGTTCATGGAGCGCCTGGCCGAGATCATCGCGGCCGAGAACGAAGTCGCCAGCAAGGGGCTGCCCCAGGATGCTGCCGGCATGCGCCGCCTCAAGGCGATGGGCTTCAGCGACAAGCGCCTGGCCTTCCTCGCGCTCAAGTCGGCGAACCTGCGCGAGGGCAGCGATGCGATGGCCAAGTCGTCGGGCCTGATCGGCGAAGTCGTCAAGGCGATGACCGGCGGCGTGACCGAGAATGACGTGCGCGCGCACCGCCACAAGCTGGGCGTGCGCCCGGTGTTCAAGCGGATCGACACCTGCGCCGCCGAGTTCGAGGCGAAGACGCCGTACATGTACTCGACCTACGAAGCGCCGAGCTTCGGCGAGCCCGAGAACGAGGCGGCCCCGAGCGATCGCAAGAAGATCGTGATCCTGGGCGGCGGTCCCAACCGCATCGGCCAGGGCATCGAGTTCGACTATTGCTGCTGTCATGCCTGCTTCGCGCTGGCGGATGCGGGCTATGAGACGATCATGGTCAATTGCAACCCGGAGACGGTGAGCACCGACTATGACACGTCGGACCGCCTCTATTTCGAGCCGCTGACCGCCGAGGACGTGCTGGAGATCCTGCACGTCGAGCAGCAAAAGGGCGAGCTGGTCGGCGTGATCGTCCAGTTCGGCGGCCAGACCCCGCTCAACCTCGCCAAGGCGCTGGAGGATGCCGGGATCCCGATCCTGGGCACCTCGCCGGACGCGATCGACCTGGCCGAGGACCGCGAGCGCTTCGCCGACCTGGTCGAGAAGCTGGGTCTCAAGCAGCCGGCCAATGGCCTGGCGCGTACTCGCGACGAGGCGGTGAAGATCGCCGAGCGGATCGGCTATCCGGTGCTGATGCGCCCGTCCTACGTTCTTGGCGGCCGCGCGATGGAGATCGTCGACTCCACCCAGCAGCTCGACGACTATATCCAGACCGCGGTGCAGGTGTCCGGCGACAGCCCCGTGCTGATCGACCAGTATCTGCGCGACGCCGTAGAGGTGGACGTGGACGCCATTTCCGACGGCACCGATGTGGTGGTCGCGGGTGTGCTCCAGCATATCGAGGAAGCCGGCGTCCATTCGGGCGACAGCGCCTGCTCGATCCCGCCCTACAGCCTGCCTGCCGAGATCATCGCCGAGATCGAGCGGCAAACCGAAGCCCTGGCGCGCGCGCTCAAGGTCAAGGGCTTGATGAACATCCAGTTCGCGGTGAAGGACGGCGAGGTCTACCTGATCGAGGTGAATCCGCGTGCCTCGCGCACCGTGCCGTTCGTGGCCAAGGCGATCGGCATTCCGGTGGCGAAGATCGCCAGCCGCGTGATGGCGGGCGAGAAGCTGGCCGACCTGCCTAAGATCGACCGCGACATCGACTATATCGCGGTCAAGGAAGCGGTGTTCCCGTTCAACAAGTTCCCGGGCGTCGATCCGGTGCTGAGCCCCGAGATGAAGTCGACGGGCGAAGTGATGGGCATCGACCTGGACTTCGCGACCAGCTTCGCCAAGGCGCAGCTGGGGGCGGGGACGACCTTGCCGAGTTCGGGCCGCCTGTTCGTCAGCGTCAAGGACACCGACAAGCCGGTGATCCTGCCGGGCGTGCGCCTGCTCACCGAGCTGGGCTTCTCGATCGTGGCGACCGGTGGCACCGCCGATTACCTCGAGGCCGAGGGCATCGAGGTCGAGCGGGTGAACAAGGTGGCCCAGGGCCGCCCGCACATCGTCGATCGTATCCTGGACGGCGACATCGCGCTGATCTTCAACACGACGGAAGGCTGGCAGTCGCTCAAGGACTCGTCGGACATCCGCCGTTCGGCGCTCAACCTCAAGATCCCGTACTTCACCACGGCGCAGGCAAGCGTCGCGGCGGCGCGGGCGATCGAGGCGCTGTCGAAGCACAGCCTGGACGTGCGGCCGCTGCAGGAATTCTACGCGAGCCGGGGGTGAGCTTCTCCCCTCCCGCACGCGGGAGGGGGTAAGAGCGGCTTGTCCCGCACCATAACTTTCCTAGCCTTGCGGAGCGGACGCCGCGGGCTTATTATTCGCGTTCGCACAATTGATCTCCCCCATCAGTATCCATGTGCGGGCGTTCCCCCTGGGGGCGCTTGTGGGACGGGGCGTTTTGAAGGACTTGGTGGATGGCTACGGTCGATAAGATGCCGATGCTTCAGGAAGGCTATGACAAGCTCGTTGCGGAGCTGAAGCGCCTGAAAATCGAGCGCCCGCTGATCGTGGATGCGATCGAAGAGGCGCGCGCGCATGGCGACCTTTCGGAAAATGCCGAATATCACGCCGCCAAGGAGCAGCAGGGCCAGAACGAGGCGACGATCGCCGATATCGAGGGCAAGCTCAGCCGCGCCCAGATCATCGACCCGCGCGAGCTTTCGGGTGATCGGGTCGTGTTCGGCGCGACGGTGACGCTGCTCGACGAGGACGACAAGCCGATCAAGTACCAGATCGTCGGCGAGACCGAGGCGGACGTCAGCCGTGGCCGCATCTCGTACAACTCGCCGATCGGCCGCGCGCTGATCGGGCGCAAGGTGGACGAAGAGGTCGAGGTCTCGGTGCCCGCCGGTGACCGCTATTATCTGGTGTCGCAGATCGAATTCATCTGAGCGTGAGGTTCCGCGACTTCCCGGCGACGATCACGATCTCGGCGGTCACGGCGCTGGTCAGCGCCCTGATCCTGATCGCCAACCAGCTTCCCACCGCCGCAGTGCTCGCCGGCTTCATTCCGGCGCGCCTGCAGCAGGAGTTGCTCGCGCCCGATATCTGGGCGGTGCCGGCATGGCTGACGCCACTCACCACGCTGTTCATCCATGCCAGCGCGCTGCAGATCTTCTTCAACGTGCTGATGTTGGTGATCACCGGGCAGAGGACCGAGCAGGCGATCGGCTGGCCGCAATTCGTGCTGCTCTATGTGATCGGCGCCTTCGCGGCGTCCGCCGCCTATGCGCTGATCGCGCCCATGGCAATGTGGCCGATGCTCGGCATGAGCGGTGCGCTGTCGGCGGTGATCGGCGCCTATTCGCTGCTCTATGGCCAGCCGCGCAATCCGCCTATCGGTCCCTTTTCGGCGCGGACCGTGCACGTGTTTTGGCTAGCCGCTGCCTGGGCGGCGATCAGCCTGGTGACGGCGCTGCTGCAGACGCCCCCGGAGGGCGTTTCGCGCACTATGGTGCTGGCCTGGGGCGCTGCTGCCCCGATCGGGGGATTCCTCGCGGGCCTGGGCGTCGCCCGGCCGCTCTTCATGTGGCACTGGCGGAAGGCCTGAAGGCCGGTCCTGCCTGACTGCCCCCCGGCCGCTGGGCCGGGGATCAGTTCCGCGTCGCTCAGGCCAGGTCGGGCTCGAGCAGGCGGTGCAGGTGCACCACCACATAGCGCATCTCGGCATCGTCCACGGTGCGCTGGGCAGCGCCGCGCCACGCATTCTCCGCGCTGGCATAGTCCGGGAAGATGCCGACGACGTCGAGCTTGGACGGGTCAACAAAGTCGAGCGTCTGCGGATCGGTCACGCGACCGCCGAAGACGAGGTGCAGTTTGCTCATTGGGCCTCCGAAAACACTTTCTGGTTTTATAGAGGCCTCTAGGAAGCAGGCGCGCCGGCCTCAAGCCTTTTGCGTCGCACCCTTCGCCGCATCGACCAGATTGCCGAACAGCGCGCCCACGCGCTCCTTGGCATCGTCGCGGCTGGGGAGCAGCGCGTCGAACTCCGCCTTGCCGGCATCCTTCACCGCCTGGACGGTGCCGGTGACCTTGTCGGCGATCTGGCGCCCCGTCGCGTCGAGCAGCTCGCGCTCCTTCTGGCTGCGCGGGATCAGCATGCCGATCAGCACGCCCAGTGCGACGCCGCCGGCGACCAGCACATAGGGGTTCTCGGTCAGGCTCTCGCCCTGCGCGGTCGCGGGGCCGTTCGAGGGATTGGTGCTCATCACGAGAATCCTTTCTTGCCTTTACGCTTCAAACCCGTGGCCGGGTCGCGAGTTTCATGCCGCTTGCCGAGGATGTCGCCGATCCAGCCCCGGGCCATGACCAGGCCCACCGTGGCGGCGATGCCGGCAGCGGCGAGGGGACGGCTGCGCACCGCCTCGGCACCCTTGCGCGCGACGGTGGCGACGCCGTGGGCGGCGGTCTCGACCGCGTCCTGCGCGAGGTTGGAAGGGCTGAGCCGCTCCTGCACCTGGCCCAGCGTGCCGAACAGCCGTGTCCTGGCCGCATCGATCCTTGCCCTGGCAGCATCCACGTCGTGTGGATTGTCGCTCATGGCTTTTCCTTGAAGATACGCTTTACGTGCGTCCAGGCGAGCCAGCCCATCAGTCCGGCGATGGCGAGGAACGCCAGCACGACAATCAGGGTGGCGAAGCCGGGCCCGACGAGCGGGGAGAGGGTGAACACCAGCCCGATGACCAGCGCCACCGCGGCGGCCTGGGCGAGGACGAGCGCCACCGCGCCCATCCAGAGCATCGCCCGGGCATCGCGCAGCTTCGAGCGCAGCAGCGTGCGGTAATAGCCGATCTCGGCATCGGCATAGGCCCTGCCATCCTCGACGAGCTGCTGGAGCAGGTCGCCGATGGACTTCTCTTCAGGCTGCGGCGCGTCCACCCCCCGTTTCGCCGCTTACGACTTGTCGGTGTCCGCCGCATCCGAGGCGGCATCGATGCCCGACTTGATCAGCCGCGCGAGCACGAAGCCCAGGCCCGCCGCGACGCCGACCGCGATCGCGGGGCTCTTGCGGACGAACGCCGTGACGTCCTCGAGCAGGTCGTCGACTTCCTTGCCGCGCAGGCTCTCCGAGAAATTGGCGATGCCGTCCGCTGCGGAGCGGGCATATTTGCCGTACTGCTCGCCCAGCCGCGCATCGACGTCGAGCGCCGCCGACTGCATCATCTTGGCGACCTCATCGAGCGCGCCGGTCGCCTTCTCCTTGCCTTCGCTGGCAAAGGCGCGGGCGCGGTCCGCCGCGTCGCTGCCGATCTCGCCGGCCTTTTCGCGGATCGTGTCCGCCGCGGAACGCTTCGTGGTCTCGGCAGTGGTCTCCGCCGCCCCGTCGATCGTTTCGCCCGTCGTTTCGTCAGCCATGCCAAAAACCCTCCATGCCTTTCGCGAAACAACAACGGCCACGTTTGCGAGTTCCATCCGGAGCCGTTAGAGGCCGCGTCGCGCCCTCAATACCCCATATCTAGGGAGACCGTTTCGTGACCGCAATCATCGACGTCCATGCTCGCCAAATCCTCGACAGCCGGGGCAACCCCACCGTCGAGGTCGACGTGATGCTCGAGGACGGCAGCTTCGGCCGCGCCGCGGTGCCCTCGGGCGCCTCGACCGGCGCGCATGAGGCCGTGGAAATGCGCGACGGCGACAAGTCGCGCTGGCTCGGCAAGGGTGTCGACAAGGCGGTCGAGGCCGTCAACAGCGAGATCTTCGAGGAAGTCGTCGGCATGGAAGCCGAGGACCAGGCCGATCTCGACACCGCGATGATCGAACTCGACGGCACCGAGAACAAGGGCCGCCTGGGCGCCAACGCCATCCTGGGCGTGAGCCTCGCCGCCGCCAAGGCCGCTGCCGACGCGCGCGGCCTGCCGCTCTATCGCTATGTCGGCGGCGTCAACGCGCATGTCCTGCCGGTGCCGATGATGAACATCATCAATGGCGGCGAGCATGCCGACAACCCGATCGACTTCCAGGAATTCATGATCGTGCCGGTCGGCGCGGAGAACATCGTCGAGGCGGTGCGCTGCGGCTCGGAGATCTTCCACACGCTCAAGAAGAAGCTGCACGAGAAGGGCCTGGCCACCGGCGTGGGCGACGAGGGCGGCTTCGCGCCGAACATCGCCAGCACCACCGAGGCGCTGGACTTCATCATGAGCTCGATCGAGGCCGCCGGCTACAAGCCGGGCGACGACGTGATGCTCGCGCTCGACTGCGCCGCCACCGAGTACTACAAGGACGGCGCCTACAAGATGGTGGGCGAGGGCAAGACCTTCTCGAGCCAAGAGAACGCGGACTTCCTCGCCGAGCTGGCCGCCAAGTATCCGATCTTCTCGATCGAGGACGGCATGGCCGAGGACGACTGGGAAGGCTGGAAGGCGCTGACCGAGAAGCTGGGCGGCAAGGTCCAGCTGGTCGGCGACGACCTGTTCGTGACCAATCCGAAGCGCCTGCTGCGCGGCATCGAGGGCGGCTATGCCAACTCGCTGCTCGTGAAGGTCAACCAGATCGGCACGCTGACCGAGACGCTGGAAGCGGTGAGCCTGGCGCAGCGCTCGTCCTACACCGCGGTGATGTCGCACCGCTCGGGCGAGACCGAGGACGCGACGATCGCCGATCTGGCGGTCGCCACCAACTGCGGCCAGATCAAGACGGGCTCGCTGGCGCGGTCTGACCGGCTTGCCAAGTACAACCAGCTGATCCGCATCGAGGAAGAGCTGGGGGATGCGGCGGTTTATGCCGGGCGGAGTGTGCTGAAGAAGTAAGGTTTGGGCACTGCCCCTCCTGCTGATGCGGGAGGGGCAGGGCGAATTGGTGGTGGCGCCAGGGGTGGGACCTCCTGCCCCGGGCAATGCCGCCGATATTGTGCAAATGATGTGCGCGGACACTATTTGTGCCGCCGTCTGGGCATTGTCCCGCGGGCCAAGATATCGTTATGTGAACTTGGCCATCGCACTTGCTAGCCGGCCAGCCACGTTATCTTGCCGGAGCGGCCCACAAGCAAATGTCGACTTTGCATAATTCGGAAGGCGGCAGTGGCGAAGAGCGTCTCCGCATCATCTTTTTTCATGGCTTGAACGGCCACTATACCAAGACTTGGACGAGCTTCGGCCGGGGCGGGGTCTTTTGGCCCGATTGGCTTCTTGAAGATGCCCCCGGCACGCGAGTGACGACGGTGCAATATGATGCATCCCCAAGTCATTGGTTTTCGGCTGGAATGCCGATCGCGGATCGGGCTGCAAATATTGCTGCGCAGCTGGCGTCGGAAGGCATGCTTGATATGCCGCTGGCCTTGGTTGGCCACAGTCTTGGCGGGAATATCATTAAAGCATTGATTCGGCACCTTAGCGACCATCAGTCAGTGAACGAGAAATATAGAATATTACTCAACAACATAAGGTTGGTGATATTTCTCGGCACCCCGCATGCTGGGTCTCGGGCTCAAAGATCGCTTCCTGGTCTCGTACAAGCTGGGCTTCGCTACACCAAACTTGTTCGGGAACTGGACGCAGATTCCACGACGCTTCGAGATTTGAATCAATGGTATCGCTCAAATGCTCCGGAGGCGGCTAAGCATCTGGTTCTGGTGGAGGCGCAGCGCACTGGTGGCGTTACCATTGTGTCGCCGTCAAGTTCCGATCCGGGACTATCGAGCGTAGTCCCAATCCCGATCGATTCGACGCATATCCGGATCAGCAAGCCATCGAGCCGCGATAGCGAGATCTACAAGGTCATCCTCGATGCGGTTAAGGATGCTTTGTCGGATAGTCTTTCGCCGGTGCTTCAAGATCCAGTCAGCCTGGGCAGGGATCCAGCCGAAAGAACGCAACGCCGCCAGCGCGGGATCGGCTCGCGTATGGACGCCCACAGAAAATCGTTGATCGAAGCCGCCGAGCAGAGGCCGTTTACCATCCTGCTTTGTGGCCCGCCGGCGTTGGATCCGCCTGTACCAGGCGCTGCACTCTGCACAAGGATCGGCGACCTGCTCCTCAGCGACGGTTTCGACGTCGTGTTCGGGCAGGCGCGAGGCATGGCCAACCCTCGGCTGGGCAAGAATGATAATGTCCTCGGAAGGGAATTGGATTTTATTGCTTCTCAGTGCAACGCGGTGATCGTCGTTGCGAGCGGCGCGAGCGGCTGGACGGAACTGGGGCTGTTTGGCTGGCACATCGCAAGCGACAAGGCTGCGCGCGAGAAGGGAATCGACATCGTCGTCCTGGCCGACGATGACGAGGTCGACAGCGGTCAATTCATCAGGGAAGGCCCGATAGCCTACGCCGATGCCGCGGGGCGTGCCGATATCGTTTCCATGCGAACCTATGATCCCAGCGCAATCCTTTCACGGATGCGCGCGCGACGCAGCCCTCCCAGGCCCCTCCGCACCAATACGGGCCTTGCGCGCGAGGCGTGGTTAAGCGAAAAACACCATATGCGATCGCGTACTGCTTCTCCCTTCCAGACCCTTTTGCGCCGGGCCGGGCTGCCCGCGGTGACGCTGATCGCCATCGGCTTTTTCGCCTATAATGCCGTGCTCGGGCCCACCGGTGTGATGCAGACCAAGCTGATCAAGGCCGAGTACCAGCAGAAGCAGTCCGATTATGCCGCGCTCGACAAGCAGCGCGCGGCGCTGAAGAACCGCGTCGACCTGCTCGACCAGAAGCGCGGCGTCGATCCCGACCTGGCGGACGAGCTGGCGCGCAAGCAGCTCAACGTCGTCCGCCCGGACGAAGTGGTCATTCCGCTGCAGAAGCACGGTCCCGCGCCAACAGGGCGCTAAGTGCCTGGGCGAGCGTCGTCGCCCCCTTCATCCTTTCCGCCGAAGGATCGCCGAACGCGATCCAGCCCTGGTTGAACCCGTCGAGCATCTGGATGCGGGGCAGGGGATTGGCCATGCCCTGATCGCGGAACAGCGTCTCCCAGCTGTCGCGGGGTACCGGCTGCACATCGACCGGGTGGCCGATCAGCGCCGCGAAGGTGCCGGCGATCGCCTCGGGCGAGACCGGGGCCGGCCCTTCGAGCTCGACCATGCGCAGGCCGCGCCAGTTCTGTCGCATCAGCGACGCCGCGGCGCGCCCGACATCGCCCGCCGAGACCATCGGGATCGCGTGGCTGACCGGCTGCAGGAAGGAGGTGATCCGTCCCTCGCGTGCCGGCGCCACGTCCCAGGCGGCATTCTCCATGAACCAGGCGGCGCGCAGGAAGGTGACGGGCATCGGCAGGTCGCGCAGCGCGTCCTCGAACAGGCCGAGCTGGTTGAGCAGGTTCGGTTGCACCGCCCGGGCACCGATCGTGGACAGCGCCACGACGCGCGCCGGCCTAGCTGCCAGCAGCGCCTCTCGCACCGACTCGATCATCGCGCGGGCATCGGGGAAGCCCGGGCGCGGATCGAAGGCCGGGGGCAGCATCACGAACACGGCCTCGACACCGCGCATCGTCTGGGTGAGCGCGGCGACATCAGCGATCTCGCCCGTCACCAGTTCGACCTTCCCTTGCCAGCGCGTCGCGCGCGCAGGATCGCGTACCAGGGCGCGCAGTTCCACATCCTCTGCCATCAGCGCTTCGGCGAGCGCGCCGCCCACCTGTCCGGTCAGTCCCGTCATTGCGTACATTGTCGATCTCCTTGTCTCGCGAGCGAGATAGGCGCGGGCGCTCTTTGACTGTAACGCCGATCTGTCAGATCATTCATGACGGCAATGCAGGGGTTCCGCAGTGTTCGACGATCGATTGCTCGCAGGCGTCCGCGTGCTGGTGGCGGTGGTGGAGGCGGGGAGCTTCACTGGTGCCGCCCCCATGCTGGGACTGACCGACTCGGCGGTGTCGCGGGCGATCGGCCGGCTCGAGACACGGGTCGGGGCGCGGCTGTTCGATCGGACCACCCGGTCGCTCCGGCTGACCGAGGCCGGTGCCCGGTTCCACGCCTCGGTCGCGCCGCTGCTCGACGGGATCGCCGAGGCGGCCGAGGCGCTTGGCGGCAGCACGCGCCGGATCACGGGGCGGTTGCGCGCCGATGTCGATTCCCATTTCGCCAGCACCGTGCTCGCGCCGCGCCTGCCCGAATTCCTCGACGCGCATCCCGAACTTGAACTCGAACTGCTCGCACGGGGCCGGCCCGACGACCTGGTGCGCGAGGGGATCGACGTGGCGATTCGCTTCGGGCCGCCCGAATCCCGCTCGCTGGTGACGCGCACGCTCGCCGAGACTCGCGTGCTGACCGTCGCCGCGCCGGCCTGGATCGCGCGCCATGGCCGGCTTGGCCATCCCGGGGAGCTTGCGGCGCATCGCTGCATCCACTTCAACGACCCGCGCACGGGGCGTCCCTTCGACTGGGAGTTCCGCCGCGGCGGCGAATTGGTCGAAGTCGCGGCGGGCAGGGGGCTGATCACCGCCGACGGCGCCACGATGATCGCCGCCTGCGTCGCCGGTGCCGGGGTCGCGCAGACGCTCGCGATCGGGGTGGCGCCGCTCCTCGCCAGCGGTGCGCTGGTCGAGTTGTTTCCCGATTGGCCCGACGAGCGCTTCCCCCTGCACGCGCTCTATCCGTCGGGCCGCCACGTGCCTGCCAAGGTGCGGGCTTTCCTCGATTTCTGCACGGGATTGCTCGCACGCCCGGTCTGATTGCGTTTGTTGCAATGCAACGTGCGGAAACCGCATTTCTGGTTGCAGAGACTGCAATTGCCGTAGCGGCACGTGAACGGCACGCGCATTCCCGCGTTAGTTGCGCGGCGGGCGAAAACGCGCTTATAGGCACCCGCCTTCCCCCTCCCCGGACGAGGATTTCCTGTGGCCAAAGCACCGGCACGCAAAACGACTGAACCCGCAAAGACCAACCGCGAGCGGCCCGACGAGCCGAAGCGGTATGAGGCTTCCAAGGAGCAGCTGCTCGAATTCTACAAGCAGATGCTGCTGATCCGCCGCTTCGAGGAGAAGGCCGGCCAGCTCTATGGCCTCGGCTTCATCGGCGGCTTCTGCCACCTGTATATCGGCCAGGAAGCCGTTGCGGTCGGCCTGCAGTCCGCGCTCGACGGCGAGAAGGACTCGGTGATCACCGGCTATCGCGACCATGGCCACATGCTCGCCTATGGCATCGATCCCAAGGTGATCATGGCCGAGCTGACCGGTCGCGCTGCTGGCATCAGCCGCGGCAAGGGCGGCTCGATGCACATGTTCTCGACCGAGAAGAAGTTCTACGGCGGCCACGGCATCGTCGGCGCGCAGGTCGCGCTCGGCACGGGTCTCGCCTTCGCCCACAAGTATAACGAGGATGGCGGCGTCGCCATGGCCTATTTCGGCGACGGCGCCGCGAACCAGGGCCAGGTGTATGAGAGCTTCAACATGGCCGAGCTGTGGAAGCTCCCGATCATCTATGTGATCGAGAACAACCAGTATGCCATGGGCACCTCGGTCAACCGATCGTCGGCCGAAGACCAGCTCTACAAGCGCGGCGAGAGCTTCCGCATCCCCGGCATCCAGGTGGACGGCATGGACGTGCTCGCCTGCCGCGGTGCCGCAGAGGAGGCGCTGGCCTGGGTCCGCTCGGGCAAGGGTCCGATCATCCTCGAGATGAAGACCTATCGCTACCGTGGCCACTCGATGTCCGACCCGGCAAAGTATCGTTCGCGCGAGGAAGTCCAGTCGGTCCGCGACAAGTCGGATCCGATCGAGCAGGTCAAGCGCGAGCTTGAGGAGATGAAGGTCTCCGAGGCAGATCTGAAGGCGATCGAGGCCGAGATCCGCAAGATCGTGAACGAGTCCGCCGACTTCGCCGAGCAGACCCCCGAACCCGATCCTTCCGAACTGTATACCGACGTGCTGGTGGAGTCCTACTGAGATGGCGATCGAACTGAAGATGCCGGCGCTCTCGCCCACCATGGAAGAGGGCACGCTCGCCAAGTGGCTCGTCAAGGAAGGCGACACGGTCAAGTCGGGCGACATCCTGGCTGAGATCGAGACCGACAAGGCGACGATGGAGTTCGAGGCGGTCGACGAGGGCACGATCTCGAAGATCCTGGTCGCCGAGGGTACCGATAATGTGAAGGTCGGCACTGTGATCGCGACGATCGCGGGTGAGGGTGAGGATGCCACCGCGGCTCCGGCCCCGGCACCTGCCGCGGCTCCGGCACCGACACCTGCTCCCGCTGCGGCCGAGCCGGCTGCCGGCGAGGACGGTGGTCCGAAGAAGGCCGACAGTGGCACCAAGCAGCTCGCCAGCGAGAAGGCCGCCACGGTCAAGGATCCCGCGATCCCCGAGGGCACCGAGATGGTCAAGGTGACCGTCCGCGAGGCGCTGCGCGACGCGATGGCCGAGGAGATGCGCAAGGATCCGCGCGTCTTCGTGATGGGCGAGGAAGTTGCCGAGTATCAGGGCGCCTACAAGGTGACCCAGGGCCTGCTCGAGGAGTTCGGCCCGAAGCGCGTGATCGACACGCCGATCACCGAGTATGGCTTTGCCGGCCTCGGCTCGGGCGCGGCGATGGGCGGCCTCAAGCCGATCGTCGAGTTCATGACCTTCAACTTCGCGATGCAGGCGATCGACCACATCGTGAACTCGGCGGCCAAGACCAACTACATGTCCGGCGGCCAGATGCGCTGCCCGATCGTGTTCCGCGGCCCCAACGGCGCGGCTTCGCGCGTCGGTGCGCAGCACTCGCAGAACTATGGCCCGTGGTACGCCAGCGTTCCCGGCCTGATCGTGATCGCACCCTATGATGCGCAGGACGCCAAGGGCCTGCTCAAGGCGGCGATCCGCTCGGAAGACCCGGTCGTGTTCCTCGAGAACGAGCTGATGTACGGTCGTCACTTCGAGATCCCCAAGCTCGACGATTATGTCCTGCCGATCGGCAAGGCGCGCATCGTCCGCGAGGGCAAGGACGTCACGATCGTCAGCTACTCGATCGGCGTGGGCGTGGCGCTCGAAGCAGCCGACAAGCTGGCTGCCGAGGGCGTGGATGCCGAGGTGGTCGATCTGCGCACGCTGCGCCCGCTCGACACGGCTACCGTACTGGAGAGCCTGAAGAAGACCAACCGCCTGGTCGTGGTCGAGGAAGGCTGGCCGACCTGCTCGATCGCGTCGGAGATCGCGGCGGTTGTGATGGAGCAGGGCTTCGATGATCTCGACGCGCCGGTGCTGCGCGTGACCAATGAGGACGTTCCGCTGCCTTATGCGGCGAACCTCGAGAAGCTGGCGCTGATCACCGCGGACAAGGTGGTAGCAGCGGTGAAGAAGGTCACCTACAAGGCCTGATCTTCGGCCGGATACCGAACACGGAAAAGGCCGGGGGAGACCCCGGCCTTTTTCTTTTGCCGGCCAGGGAGACGCTTAGGTCTCCAGTTCCTGCTGTCCGGGGCATAGCGAAGGCGTGACGCCGGTCACCCGGTAGATTCCCCTGGGGTGCTTCGCGTTGGTGTTGCCGAGCGCGCTGTCGTCGCTGGTGTCACGCCGGTCGCGGACCATCATCGAGGCGACCTCGTTGAACTCGGTGCTCGGCGACAGCGAGGTCTGGATCAGCGGGGTATATTGGTAGCGCACCTGGACGAACATGGTGACGCCGCTGTCCGGCGCCGCCACCTGGCGATTGGTGGGGCCGATACCAGCCAGATTCTTGTCACCCTGTGCGCCATAGGTCGAATTGAGTGCTGTCTTCGCACCCTTGCAGCGCTGCCAGCGGATCCGCGACTTGCCCGAATTGGTAGGGTCCGGCTCGACGCTCGAGAGGATCACGCGGCCGTTGGTGAGCAGCTTGAGCTCGCCCGATTGCAGGTCGGCGCCGACCAGCAGGTCGCTGATGTCGGCCTCCGAGATCGTCTTGGCCTGGAGCTGGCTGCCGGAGCCGATGCGCGCAGCGTTGTCGGCCAGGTGCAGCGCGATCTGGCCGATCCGCATCTTGGTGATCACATAGTTGGTCAGCTCCGCACCGGCGAGGCTGAGCGTGAGCACGATGGGCAGCGAGAAGGAGAATTCGAGCAGCGCCACGCCGCTCTCGTTCCGGCGCAGGCGGTCGATCAACCGGGGCAGATAGCGTCGGGCGCGCGTCACGGGCAGTTCCTCACGGTCGGGGCCCCCTGGTCGCCATAGGGCTGGTTGCGCAATATCGTCGACGCGCTCACCGTGGTGGTGTTCGACCCGCCGATGATCCGGTAGATCGGGAAGAAGCGCGGATAGCTGACGGTCACGGTGTAGACCACGGCGTCCTTGGCGCCGCCCTGGCCCTCGTTGCCGCCGGTGGAATCCCATTTCTGGTTGCCGTTATTGTCCTCATAGGGCTCGCCCGGAGTGCCGCCCACCGGGCCGTCGCAGGTGCCGTTGCCATTGGTATCGGTGAACGGCTCGAACTTCGCCGCGGCGGCGTTGGCGAAGGTGCGGTACCACTTCCGCGTGATCGCCACCGTGGCGTTGTTCGCCAGCAGCTTGGCCTGCTGCGACACCTTGGCATCGAGGCCGCTCTGGGTATTGGCGGCGAGCCCGCTTTCCAGCGTCGCATCGCGCCCGACCTTTTGCACCACGCCCTGCAGCACCGCGCGCATGTAGAGCGTGTGCGCGATGTCGAAGGCGCCGAGCAGCAGCATGGCCATCACCGGCGAGACGATCGCGAATTCGACGATCGTCGCGCCGCGATCGTCGCGGGCGAGGCGGCGCAGCGCCCGGCGGGTCACTTGGTCAGCCTCAGCTGCGAAATCTGGTCGGCGATCGACTTGAAGGTCTTCTGCAGCGCAGCCGCATCGGTCGCGTCGAAGAAGCGCTCCGAAGTCGCGCATTTCTTCAGGCGATCCTTGGTGTCCTGGCTCTGACCCTCGCCGAAGTTGATCACCCACAGGGTGATGTTCTTCTTCTTCACCCAGTCGCAGATCGCCAGGAACCGCAGGTTCACCTGCTCGTCGAGCTGCGCCTTGGTCGGACTCTCGTCGGTCTGGCGGCTATCGAAGAAGGGCAGGCCATAAGCGGCATAGTCATAGGTCTGCGCGTTGGTATCGCCGTCGGTCATGAAGATCATGTGCCGCTCGATCTCGCCACCCTTGGGAGTATAGGCATTCTCGGTCTTGAAGATGCCGGTGGGCGACATGAACCGCGCCCCCCAGATCATGCCGATATCGTGATAGGTGTTGCCGTTGGGGGTGAGCGAGTTGACATAGTTCTGGAAGACAGTCGCGTCGGTCCAGGTCTGCAGCTTCCGCGCCTCGGTCGGGCAATAGAAGGTCGCGTTGTTGTTGTAGTCGGCGGTCGTGTTCGGTGCCGGATCGGCATTCCACCCGCTGGTGGGGTCCCAGCCGCTGCTGGGCCAGCTGGTGGCGTTGTAGTTCACGCCGTTCCCGGACCTGCGCGTGAAGATCAGGCGGGGGAGCGCGGGCTTCCAGCGCGTTTCGTCATTGGTCGGCACCATATCGATGTCGAGGTCCGTCGCCTCGGACGGGATCGGATCGTAATCGGTGGTCTTGTCGGTGGCGCGCTCCTCGATGCAGCCCGACCAGGTGATGGTGGCCGGGGTGACGTCGTTACCGGGCGTCGTGTCGCCGACGAGCGCGGTGAAGGAGCTGTTCCAGTTGCTGCCGCCGGCCTTGAGCCCGCTGACATCCACTTCGATGCTGTTGTAGGTCCAGCTGGCGAACTTCTCCTGATAGAAGGTCGTCGTGTCGGTGCGCTTGCGCCGGCAGCTCTTGTCGCTGCCCTGGGTATCGGGCGCGCCGTTCCATCCCCATTCGCCACTGTTGCCGCCATCGTTCGCGAAGCCGTCGCTGGGGAAGCTCGTCGCAACGGTAGCCGTCGGCGGCGGGCCGCCGGAGGTGGTGGGGGAGGGCGTGAAGCTGCCGAAGCTCGTATTGCCCATGAACTTCAGGCAATTGGCCTGGCTGATCGAGCCGCCGCCATAGCTTTCCCAATAGGTGGTCGTGCTCTGGGGCGGCACCGCCATATTGGCCTGGCGCGTCTGATAGAACCATTTGTCGGCGATATAGTCGTTGGGCAGCAGCTTGCCGACGTTGACGTTGGTCGAATAGGGCACGAAGCCGAAGCGGATCTGCACCTGATCGCCGGTGCCGCCGCTGGGCTCGTCGCCGTCGCAATCGACGTCGGGAATGTCGGTCCGCGCGACGATCTGGTAGAAGCACTTCACTGCCTTGCGAAGCGCCGCGATGCGCGAATTGGAATTGCCGTTGCAGCTCGAATCGCCGTTCGGGCAGTAATTCATCGAGCCGGTGGTATCGAGGACGAACATCACGTCGGTGTTCGGCAGGCGCATTTCGGCGTCGCAGGCGACCGAGAGCTGCTCATTGGTTTTGCCGAAGATGCGCATCAGCGTCATGGGCACGGTCGCGGAGGCGGTGCCGGAGACCTTGCCTGCCTTCTCGGTGAAGGTCTTCGCCACGGTCGCCGGATCGATGCCATAGGCATTCTTGTCGTAATTGGCGTCGAAATACTTCTCGGCCGTCTGGCGCGGCGTGTCGCCCCAGGTGCCGCCGCCCATCGTCTTGCGGCCCGCGAGCGCCGCGGCGTCGCATGCATGTTGCAGACGCGTCTTGACGATGTACATGCGGCTGATGTCGACGCCGCCGCCCACCATGCCCGCAAGGGGGATCAGCGCTATCGCCATGATGGCCAGCGTGTTGGCGCGCGTATCGCCCCCGAGCGCACCCAGAAAGGCGCGCGCCGACGCTGTATTCCCCCGTCCTTCGATCATAGAAGGGCCCCTAATCCCCGTTCAACGAGGTTCTTTGGATCCATTGTCGCTAAATACGTATAAATCCGGATGGTTAACGCCGGCCTTAAGACTGTTGGGACTCGCGGCGTGACGGGGCTCGTGGAGGATCCGGAACGAGATCTCGTCCTCACCTATGCGCGCGCCGACCGCCGGCCCGGGCTGGTGGCGCTGCTGGCGCTCGACGATGCGCTGGCCAAGCTGTTGCGGACCACGCGCGAGCCGGCGCTCGGCCAGATGCGGCTGGCGTGGTGGCGCGAAGCGCTGGAGAAGCTCGATCATGCGCCGGCGCCTGCCGAACCGGTGCTCAAGGCGCTGGAGGCCGAGGTGCTGCGCCACGGCATCACGGGTGCCGCACTGGTGCCGATCGTCCATGGCTGGGAAGTGCTGATCGAAGAAGAGCGGCTCGACGCCGATGCCATGCGCCGCTTCGGCGAGGGGCGGGGGCAGCTGTTCACCGCCGCCGGCGCGCTGCTCGGCAGCAAGGGCGACCCGCTCGCCCTTGCCGGGCAGGGCTGGGCGCTGGCCGACCTAGCGGGCAATCTGGAAGCCGAGGAGGAGCGGGTGATCGCCCGCGATCTCGCGCGCCCGCTGCTGGAGGGCGCGGCCGGGATGCGCTGGAGCAGGCCAGCACGCGCATTGGGGGCGCTCGCCCATCGCGCGCGGCTCGACCTTGCCGAGGCGCCCAAGGCGGCCGGTGCGCCCTCCCGGGTCGGGCGGCTGCTCTGGCACCGCCTCACTGGACGCTGACCGCGCGGCCGGGTTAGCCTCGCCCATGCAAGGGGGAGAGGGGCGAATGTGGCGCTATCTGGTGGGTGCGGGAGCGACTCTGCTGCTGGTCGTTGCCGGATTATTCCTGTTCCGCGGCGCCGCGAGCACCGAAACCAGGCTGCCTGCGGCCCCCGCGGCGGGAGTTGCGTCCGAAACGGAGCAGGATCTTCCCGCCGAGCCGCCCAGCGCTGCCGCGAAGACGCGCGAGCAGAAGCGCTTCGACCGGATCGACAAGGACAAGAACGACAGCATCGCCAAGGAGGAATTCTTCGCGCTGCGCCGCAAGCTGTTCGCCCGGCTCGATACCGATCATGACGGCAAGCTGGGCTTCGAGGAATGGTCGGTGAAGGCGGTGGAACGCTTTGCCGGTGCCGACAAGGACAAGTCGGGCACGCTCAGCCGCGCCGAGTTCGCCACCACCGCGGTCAAGCGCAAGCCGGCCAAGCCGCGCTGTGCCTGCGCCCCCGCCGCGACTGCGGCGAAGGCGCCGGCAACGGCTCAGGAAGCGTCGGCCGACGACAGCGAGGACTGAGCCATCCAGCCCTGCTTCGCCTTGCGGGCGCGATCGGTGTACATCAGCTTGCGATCGGCTTTCTTGGTCTTGCCCGGGATCGGCGGGAACAGGCCGAAATTGACGTTCATCGGCTGATAGGTCTCGGCCTCTGCCTCCCCGGTTATGTGCGAAAGTAGCGCCCCCAGGGCCATTTCGCGGGGCGGGGACGACAGCGTCTCGCCCGCCAGCTCGGCCGCGGCGAAGCGGCCTGCCAGGAGGCCGATGGCCGAGCTTTCGACATAACCCTCGCAGCCGGTGATCTGCCCGGCGAAACGGATATGTGGAGCGTTGCGGAGCCGAAGTTGAGCGTCGAGTAGTTCGGGCGACTTGATGAAGGTGTTGCGGTGCAAACCGCCCAGCCGCGCGAACTCGGCATTCTCCAGCCCAGGAATCGTCCGGAAAAGAGCGACTTGCTCGGCATATTTGAGCTTGGTCTGGAAGCCGACCATGTTCCACAAGGTCGCCGAGGCGTTGTCCTGGCGCAGCTGGACCACGGCATAGGGCCAGCGCCCGGTCTTCGGATCGTCGAGGCCGACGCCCTTCATCGGCCCGAAGCGGAGCGTCTCGACCCCGCGCTCCGCCATCACTTCGATCGGCATGCACCCTTCGAAGTACGGAACGTCTTCCCATTCGCGGAACTCGGTCTTCTCGCCGGCGAGCAATGCGGCGTGGAAGGCGTAATATTGCTCCTTGGTCATCGGGCAGTTGATGTAATCCTTGCCCGTGCCGCCGGGGCCGACCTTGTTCCAGCGCGACTGGAACCAGGCGACGTCCATGTCGATGCTCTCGCGGTGCACGATCGGGGCGATCGCGTCGAAGAAGGCGAGCTGGTCCTTGCCGGTGGCGGTGCCGATGCTTTCGGCCAGGCCTGGCGCGGTCAGCGGGCCGGTGGCGACGATGGTGAGTCCGCTCTCGGGCAGCCTGTCCACCCGCTCGCGGACGATCTCGATGTTGGGATGCGCCATCAGCGCCGCGGTCACCCCGTCGGAGAAACGGTCGCGATCCACCGCCAGCGCCGAGCCGGCGGGCACCTTGTGCAGGTCGCCCTGGGCCATGATCAGCGAGCCGAGGTCGCGCATCTCCTGGTGGAGCAGGCCGACGGCATTGTTCTGAGCGTCGTCCGAGCGGAAGCTGTTCGAGCAGACCAGCTCGGCCAGCCCCTCGGTCTGGTGCGCCGGCGTCATGGTGCCGCTGCCGCGCATTTCGGAGAGGCGGACCTTGAAACCCTTGTTCGCGAGCTGCCACGCGGCTTCTGAGCCGGCCAGGCCGCCGCCGATGATATGAATGTCGTGCATGCGCCCCCGATAGAGCGATGCTTGGCATTGCGCCAGTCACGCGGCATCAAGGGGAAATGGACCGTCTCCGTACCGAACCGCTCTTCACCGCCGCGCTGATCGCCGGCGCCAGCTATTTCGCCAATTACTGGCTCGAGGCGGGCGGCACTGCCGCTGTGGTGTGGAAGGGGGCGGGCGTCGGCCTGCTCGCGCTCTGGGCGCGCAACAAGGCGGTGAATGGCGACGGGCGGATGATCGGCGCGGTGCTGGCGCTCGGCGCGCTGGGCGACGTGCTGCTCGAGCTGCAGGGCATGGCGGCGGGCGGGCTTGCCTTCCTCGCGGGGCATTTCCTCGCCAGCTATCTCTATCTGCGCAACAAGCGCGTCCCCGCCGCGCAGTGGATCGCGCCGCCGGTCGCGATGGGCGTGGCGCTGCTCGCCTGGTGGGTGTTCAAGGGCGGCTATCAGGTCGAGCTGCTCGCCTTCTACGTGTTCGGCCTCTCGCTGATGACCGCATCGGCGATGCTCAGCCGGCTGGGCACACTGGTCGCCGCCGGCGCGCTGCTGTTCTTCGTCTCCGACTGGCTGATCTTCCTGCGCGAGGGGCGCATGATCGCGCCGCAGATCGCGCAGCTGCTGGTGTGGCCGACCTATTTCATCGGTCAGGCGTTGATCGCCTGGGGCGCGGTCCATGCGCTTCGCGGAGAAAAGGCGGCGGCATGAAGATCTTCACCATCGGCTATGAGGCGACGACGATGGACGAGTTCATCGCGGCGCTGCGCAAGGCCGGGGTGGAGCGCGTGATCGACGTGCGCGCGGTGCCGCTGTCTCGGCGCCCGGGCTTTTCCAAGAACATCCTCGCCGCCAGCCTTAAGGAGGCGGGGATCGATTATGTGCTGCTGAAGAATCTCGGCACGCCCAAGCTGGGGCGCGATGCCGCCAAGAAGGGCGACGTGAAGACGCTGCGCGCCGTCTATGACGGGCAGCTCCATCTGCCCGAGGCCCAGGCCGAGGCGGCGCAGATGCGCGCGCTGGCGGAAGAGAAGCCGAGCGCGCTGCTGTGCTTCGAGCGCAATCCCGAACATTGCCACCGCACGCTGCTGCTCGCCGCGGAAGGCGAGGGTGCCGAAGTGGTGGACCTCTACCCCTGATAAAGGCCGGGGCGGCCGGAATAAGGAATTCGGCCGCCCCGTAGGTTTGGGGGGCCGGCGACACAGAGGGGCAAGGCGCCGGCCCAGAACGCTCTGGCGGTCAGGTCTTGCTGTGGTGTTTCAGATTGTTGCGTGATCGGTCAGACCGTCTCGCCGGCCCGCACGATCGGCAGCGCGAAGCTGAAGATCGCACCGCCGTCGGGGCCATTTTCCGCCCAGAGCCGCCCGCCATGCGCCTCGACGATGGTCCGGCAGATCGGCAGCCCGAGCCCGGTGCCGCTCTCCTTGGTGGTGCGGAACGGCTCGAAGAGATTGTCGAGCATCGCCTCGCTCAAGCCCGGACCGGTATCGGCGATGCTGACCACCACTTCCTCAGGCTCGATTCGCGTGGTCACCGTCACTTCGCGCCGCTCGCGCCCGGCAGTGGCCTCCACGCCGTTGCGGATCAGGTTGGTCAGCACCTGCTCGATCTGGAGCGTGTCTCCGATCAGATTGGCGGGAAGGAAATCGAACTCGCATTCGATCTTGGCCTCGCGCGATCCCTTGAGCTGGCGTACCGCGGTGCAGGCCGATTTGATGACCGCGTTGAGATCGAGGTTCACCTGGGTGATCTCGCCGCTCACCGTGAAGGAGCGGATCTTGCGGATGATATCCCCGGCCCGCAACGCCTGAACCCGGGCGCGATCGAGTGCGTCGAGGATGTCGTGATCGGGATCGCCGCGCGAGCGGGTGAGGTAGCGGCAGGCTTCGAGATAATTGGTGATCGCGGCAAGCGGCTGGTTGAGCTCGTGCGCCAGGGTCGAGGCCATCGCACCCATGGCGTTCAGCCGGGCTAGGCGGAGCAGCTTCTCGTGCACCTCGCGCAGCTGGGCGTCGGCTTCCATGTCGCGGGTGATATCGATCACCAGCCCAAGCAGGCGCGGCTGGCCGTCATGCGGGTCATAGCGGCCCTGCAGCGTCACCCAGCGGCTCTCGCCGTCGGGCATGGTAAGCTGCAGCGTCATGTCGAGCGGCCCTTGGGTCTTCCGGGCATGCACGATCGCCTTGCGCAGCTCGATGACCTGATCGACGCCGAGCCGGTCGGCGACATCGGCCATGCGATATTCGCCTTCGTGCCATTCGAGGCCGAACAGGCGCGCGCTCTGCGGCGAATGGCGCGAGCCGCCACGGATCAGGTTGATCTCCCAGACGCCGACGCCCGCAGCTTCCTGGGCCAGGCGAAGAAGCTTCTCGCTCTCCTCCATCGCGCGCTGTGCATCGACGCGCCGCGAGATGTCGAGGATGACAATCGCGAGATAATCCCCCGTGCCGTCGCCCGAACGGACGAGATTGGCGGTGCAATGCACCGGGCGCCGGCTGCCATCGGGCAGTACGATGATGCGATCGTCGGAATAGAAGGGGACTTCGCCGCTCGCGAGCGCCTGGATCCCGTCGAGGCTCGACTGCCATTCTTCCGGAGAGCTGATCATCCGGCAGCTCGCCCCGATCAGCGCCTCGCGCGGATAGCCGGTCAGCTCGCAGATCCGGTCGTTCACCTCGAGGAACACGCCGTCGGTGGACAGGCGGCCGACGCCGACGCCGGCCTGCTCGAACACCGCGCGATAGCGGCGCTCGGCTTCCTCGAGCCTGCGCCGGTCTTCCATCTCGGCAGTGACGAATTCGCTGGTGATCACCACGCCGGCGACCTGGTCGTCCTCGTCGCGCCAGGGGCGGAAACTCCAGCGGACATAGTCGACGGTGCCGTCCGGATGGCGCAGGGCATCGGCGTTGCCCGAAAGCGCCTCGCCCGCCAGCACGCGGGCATATTGGTCACGGCGCTCGGGCGCGCAGACCGGGAAGACCTCGAAATGGCTGCGCCCTTCCACCGAAACATCCTCGGGCAGGCGGAAATCCGTGAGGAAGCGCTTCGACGCGGCGACGAAGTGGAGGTCCCGATCGAGGATCGCCACGGCCGATGTCGCATCGCGTGCCATGTTGGTCAGGTTGCGCCGCGCCATCTCGAGACGGCGTGCGGCGAGGCTTAGCTTGTCTTCCGCATGGCGTTCATCGGCATAGGCGGCGAGCAGGAATATCGTCACGCAGGTCACGGCGACGAAGATCTGCGCCAGGAGCTGGCGATGCACCGCCTCCGCAGTGGAGAAGGGGCCGGTGTCGATCTCGGTGCTCCACAGCACGATCACCGCGCTGATCGCTACCGAGGTCGTGGCGCCGCGAAGGTGCCAGCCGAGCGCGGCGAGCACCAGCGGCGGGAAGATCGCCCAGCTCATCGGGCTGCCGGTGGTCGTCAGGAAGGCATGAGCGGCGATGGCGCCGCAGAACAGCATGACGGCGATGAAGCCAATCCAGCGCAATGGCGACCAGCGCTCGCGCGGGGGCGTCGCCCAGACGAGCACCAGCGGCGCCACCAGGATCATGCCGATCCCTTGCTGGGCGAACTTGTCGACAAAGCTGAACGGGTGCCCCGCCGTGATCCCGCCGAGCGCGACGATCCCGGCGGCGACGAGCGATCCGGCCACCGCGGCTATAAAGATCCATAGGACCGAACGCGGATCGAGCAGTTCGTTCGCGTCGATGCCGCGGCGCTGGATCAGTGTCGCGGTGAGCAGCGCGCCAAGCGCCAGCCCCACCGCGCGGAAGCCCTGCTCGACCAGCGGGAAGGCGGATTGGAACAGCCAGTAAGTGACCAGCACCGCCAGTGCGAGCAGCGGCCAGAGCCGCGTGCTGGTCAACATCAGCCCGCCCACCGAGACGCCGATGGCAAGGCCCAGCGGGGGATTATGGCCGGTGAACTGGTACCAATAGGCCCAGGCGATGCAGCCGGCCAGAGCACCGACGAACAACATCAGCGCCGGACGCACCGCCGCAACCCAGTCTTCCGGCAGACGCTCCCTCACCGTTGCCATCCGATCTCCGTTCTCGGGGGAAGCCCATCGGAAATACTGACAGCGATGTAAATCCGCTAATTTACGGAATGGTTGCGCAATAATTTATCAAGCTGCGGCTTTTCTACGTTCCGCCATTTCCTCGTTGAGCATTTCAGCGAGCAGGAATGCGAGTTCCAGGCTCTGTCCTGCATTAAGGCGCGGGTCGCAATGCGTGTGGTAGCGATCGGCCAGCCCCTGCTCGGTGATGTCGATGGCGCCGCCGGTGCATTCGGTGACGTTCTGCCCGGTCATCTCGGCGTGGATGCCGCCCGCAAAGGTGCCTTCGGCGCGGTGCACGGCGAAGAAGCCGCGCACCTCGGCGAGAATGCGGTCGAACGGACGCGTCTTGTAGCCATTTGCTGCCTTGATGACGTTTCCGTGCATCGGGTCGCAGCTCCACACCACCGGATGCCCCTCGCGCTTCACCGCGCGGACGAGCTTGGGCAGGCCGGCCTCGATCTTGTCGTGCCCATAGCGGGTGATCAGCGTCATCCGGCCCGGCGTGCGGCTGGGGTTGAGCGTGTCGAGCAGACGCAGCAGGGCGTCCGGCTCGAGGCTCGGCCCGCACTTCATGCCGATCGGATTGCCGATGCCGCGCAGGAACTCGACATGCGCCGAACCCTCGAAACGCGTGCGGTCTCCGATCCACAGGAAGTGCGCCGAGGTGTCGTACCAGTCGCCGGTCAGCGAATCCTGGCGGGTCATCGCTTCCTCATAGGGAAGCAGCAGCGCCTCGTGGCTGGTGTAGAAGCTGGTCGCCTTCAATTGCGGCACGCTGTCCGCATCGATGCCGCAGGCGGCCATGAAGTCGAGCGCCTCGCCGATCCGGTCGGCGACGTCCGCGTATTTCTTCGCCCAAGGGCTGCGGCCCATGAAGTCGTGCGTCCATTTATGGACCTGGTGCAGGTTGGCATAGCCGCCCTGCGCGAAGGCGCGGAGCAGGTTGAGCGTCGCCGCCGACTGCGAATAGCCCTGCAGCATGCGCTGCGGATCGGGAATGCGCGCCTCGGGGGTGAAGGCGATGTCGTTGACATTGTCGCCGCGGTAGCTGGGCAGCTCGACGCCGTTGATCGTCTCGGTATCGGCCGAGCGCGGCTTGGCGAACTGGCCGGCCATGCGGCCAAGCTTCACCGTCGGCAGCTTCGAGGCGAAGGTGAGCACCACCGCCATCTGGAGCAGCACGCGGAAGGTGTCGCGGATGTTGTTCGGGTGGAACTCGGCGAAACTCTCGGCGCAGTCGCCGCCCTGGAGCAGGAACGCCTCGCCGCGCGACACCTTGGCCAGCTCGCTGGTCAGCTCGCGGGCCTCGCCGGCGAAGACGAGGGGCGGGAAGGAGGTCAGCTGGGTCGTCGCGGCGTCGAGTGCGCCCTGATCGGGGTAATTGGGCAGCTGGCGCGCCTCGGCGGCCTTCCAGCTCGAGGGGCTCCAGCTTGCATGCATGTCGTTCTCCGCATCGCGCACGGTGACGTTCCAGTCGGCGGCACCGGCGATGCCGTGCGCAGCAATCAGGTTCATCACCTTGGCGTTCGCGCGCTTGCCGTCCTTCTCCCAGCCCTGGACGGTGGAGCCAGGAATGTCGAACCACGCACCGAATGCGGCGCGGGTGAGGGAGCGTTCCTCGCGGAAGCGACGGATCTTGGTGCCTGCTAGTGTCGTCATGATGGGAGCGACTTACCCTTGCTGGGTAAAATCGTGCAAGTGAAAAATTTCCCTGCTGGGGTAAATCGCTAATCCGGCAGCGTCTCGGCCAGCTTGTCATATTGCAGGCCGATCCCGTGGAGGCGGGAGCCGTTATCCTCATAACCGTCGAGATAGATGCCGTGCTCGGTGTGGAGCAGCCTTGTGCCTTCGCCATCGGGCAGCAGCTCGATCGAGCAGAGGTTCACCGAGATCGGCTTGCCGTTGAGCTTCATCCGATAAGCGTAGACGATGCGGCTGTCAGGCACGATGTCGTGATAGGAGCAGTCGAAGCGGGTCACCGTGCCGCTCTTCCACTTGCCTTCGAGATGCTCGGTCCCGCCGACGCGGAAGTCGAAATGCCGGTCAACCATGTCCCAGGTCTCGTTCGGGCCGGAGAACCAGCGGGCCTTGCCTTCCTCGGTGGCGAAGGCGGCGAAGACCCTGGCAGGGCTCTGCCGGAAGCGGCGATCGATGACGAACTTGTCGTGGACGGCCTCGGCCATGTTCAATTCTCCTGATCTTGGGCGTCGAGGAATTTGGCGAGGCGGTCGTAGCGCGCCTCGGTCGCGCGGCGGCGCTCGGCGATCCATTGCTCCACCGCGGCTAGCGCCAGCGGCTCGAGCGTGCAGGTACGCACGCGGCCCTGCTTCTCGGTCCGCACCAGCCCGGCGCCCTCGAGCAGCCGGATGTGCTGGAGGAAGCTGGGCATCGCCATGCTGAAGCCACCGGCCAGCGCGCTGACGCTGGCGGGACCGTCGCCCAGCCGCTCGATCACCGCGCGACGGGTGGGATCGGCAAGCGCAGCGAAGGCGGCGTCGATTTGGTTAGGCATGAGGCTAAGTAATATCCTTTGCCGGCAAGATGCAAGGGAAACTTAGGTTTTTGCAAAACAAACCGTCACCCCGGCCTTGTGTCGGGGTCCACCATGCCTCACGCTTCGTCGCATGAGTCCCTAGCCCTGCGCCTGCCTCCCGGTGGACCGCGGCACAAGGCCGGGGTGACAAAGGAGGGGGCTAGTACCCTGCGGCCAGATCGACCTCATTCTTCAGTGGCCGCCCCTCCACGAACGCGTTGATGTTCTCCACGAACAGTGCCGCCGCGCGCAGGAACATGCGGGTCTGGCTGCGGCCGGAGAGGTGCATCGAGTGGATCACGTTCGGGGTAGTCCAGAGCGTATGCTCGGGCGGCAGCGGCTCGGGGGTGACCGTGTCGAGGAACGCCCCGGCGATGCGCCGCCTTGTGCAGGCCTCGATCAGCGCGTCCTGGTCGATCAGCTCGCCGCGGCCGACATTGACGATCCAGGCACTGGGCTTCATCGCCGCCAACTCCTCGGCGCCGATCATCGCGCGGCTTTCGTCCGTCGAGGGGGCGGCGAGGAACACCCAGTCGGTCTCGGGCAGCAGGGCGCGCCATGCGTCCGGCCCAACCGTGCCCTCGGCGCCGGAGCGGGTGACGCCGGTCACCTCCACGCCGAAGCCCTTCAGCCGCTCGCCGATCAGCCTGCCGATCGTGCCATAGCCGATCACCAGCGCCTTGCTCTCGAACAGCTCGAGCTTGCCCGGCGCGTCGACCGGCCATTCGTGACGGTCGGCGGCGCGGACGACCTGGTCGAAGCGCTTGGCGGCGACCAGTGCCCCCATCACCGCATATTCCGCCACCGTGTGCGCATTGACGCCGCAGCCATTGGTCACCCGCGTACCGCGCTCGCGCAGCAACCCGGTGTCGAGCGCGTCGAGCCCGGCATAGATGGTCGAGAGCCATTGCAGCCTGCCCGCCGCGGCGACGGTGCGCGCCCATTCGCGCGGGTTGTTGTTGTCGAGCCAGCCGATGTCCGCATCGCCGACGAGCGCGACGGCTTCGTCGGCGGAGGCGAACCAGTGGACGTCGAGCCCGGCGGGGAGCTGCGGCTCCACGAGCGGGCGGGCAAGGGCGGGGAGCACGGCCTTCATGGGCGGGAGGCTAGCGCGGGTTCAGGGCGGTTCAAGCCCATTCGGTTCCCCGGCTTTCGCCGGGGATCCGTTCAGTTCTGGTGATGCTCGGGGTTGCGATCCCGATCCCGGTCGCGGCCATGATCGGAGGTAGCGGTCGGCGAAGGCGAAGGCGTAGGCGAGGGCGAGCCGTCCGGACGACGATCGCCGCGATCGCGATCCCCGCGCGGGTTGTCGCGGGCATGGTCGCGCGCCTTTTCGGCCTGTTCGCGGCGATCAAGCGCCGCCTTTGCTGCTTCGTCGGCTTCGCGGATACGGTTCGCCTCGGGCGCGCGGGCCTTGCCGTCGTCGTCGAACTCGCGGACGGGCTTGCCCTCGCGGAAAGCATAGCTGCGCTCGCCGCGCTGGACGAAGAAGGGCTTGCTCTCGCCGGAGCGGAAATAGGCGACTTCCTTGCCGTCGCGGTCCGAGGTGCGGACGATCCTGCCGCCGCGGGTCCAGGCCCAGCCCTCGCCATAGCGGATGCGCTGGACGTTCCTGCCCGCGCGGATCTCGTCCTCGATCGTGCCGGCGTCGTGGAGCGGCGCGGCATCGGCGGCGCTGGTGCCGGCGGCCGCCTTGGGCACCGCGGCGACCGTCACCGCCGTCGCATCGTCGGAATCCTCGACCACCGGAACATCGTTCAGCGTCGCATCATTGGGGGCGACCGCATTGTCGACATCGACCACGGCATTGTCGGTGGTCCTGGGCGCCTGGTTGCAGGCACCCAGCGCCAGCGCGGCGACCAGGGCGGTGAGGGGCAGGGACTTCAGCATACGCAGATACTCCGTTGTCGCCCCTCTTCCCGAGAGGCGCAGCACGGAGTGCAACGCCCTGGCGGCCGTGATTATCCGCCGAGCAGCGGCTTCCAGTCCCAGCCCATCGGATCGCCATCCATCACCTCGACGCCGGCGGCGGCGAGTTCGTCGCGGATCGTGTCCGAGCGCTGGAAGTCCTTCACCAGCCGCGCTTCCTTGCGCTCGACCAGCCGGTCCTCGATCTCCTGCGCGGTGATCGTCGCGGCGGCCGGGCGCACGCGCAGGTCCTCGCGACTGAGCTCCAGCAGTCTGAGGCCCAGCACCGCGTCGAACTGGCGAAGCAGATCAACACGTTCGTAGGCGGTCAGTCGCTTGTCGGCGAGCATCTCGTCCAGCACCGGCAGCACCTTGGGCGTGTTGAGATCGTCGGAAGCCGCTTGGTCAAGGCGCTCGATATAGGCAGCCCCGATCAGCGACTGGTTGTCGACTTCGTCCTTCGCCTTGAGCGCCGTCACCGTCATCACCAGCCGCTTGAGCCGGGTCAGCGCGGCCGCCAGGTTCTCGGCCGAGAATTCCAGTTCGCTGCGATACTGCGCCTGCAGGCAGAGCAGGCGATAGGCGAGGGGATGCACACCCGCGTCGATCAGCGACTGGAGCGTGGTGAAGCCGCCCTTGGACTTCGACATCTTGCCCTGGCGATCGACCAGGAAATTGTTGTGCATCCAGAAATGCGAGCCCGTGTCCGAGCAGCCGCAGAACGCCTGGTTCTGTGCGATCTCGTTCGGGTGGTGGATCTCGCGGTGATCGATGCCGCCGGTGTGGATGTCGAACGGCGCCCCCAGATATTTGATGCTCATCACCGAGCATTCGAGGTGCCAGCCCGGCGCGCCCTTGCCCCAGGGGCTGTCCCATTCCATCTGGCGCTGCTCGCCCGGCGGCGACTTGCGCCAGATCGCGAAGTCCTGCGGATGGCGCTTGCCTTCCACCGCCTCGATCCGGCCTTCGCGGGCATCGTCCTGCGATCCGGCGAGCTTGCCGTAATCGGGCACGGTGGTGCTGTCGAAATACAGGCCCGAATCGAGCTCGTAGCAATGCTCGGGCGCGATCTTCTCGGCGAAGTCGATCATCTCGGCGATGTGATCGGTCGCCACCGACCAGCGCGTCGGCTGGCGGATGTTGAGATCGGCAATGTTCTGCTTGAACGCTGCGGTATAGTGCGCCGCGATATCCCAGATGCTCTTGGCCTGGGCCCGGGCCGCAGCCTCCATCTTGTCGTCACCGGCATCGGCGTCGCTGGTCAGATGGCCGACATCGGTGATGTTGATGACATGGGTGAGGGGATAGCCCTTCCAGCTCAGCACCCGGCTCAGCGTGTCAGTGAAGACGTACGCGCGCAGATTGCCGAGATGGGCATAGTTGTAGACCGTCGGTCCGCACGAATAGACGCGGACCCCTTTTTCGGGGTCGAGCGGCTGGAAGGCTTCCAGGCTGCGGGTCAGCGAATTGTAGAGTGTCAGTTGCGCGGTCATCCGGGCGGCATAGCGGCTCGGCGGGGCGCTGCAAGCCTCAGGCGGGCTCGGGTATCACCTCGACCGTGCTGTCCAGCGCCGCACGCACCATCGCGCTCCAGATCTCCGCCGGATCGTCGCCCGCTGCACGCCCGGCCTCGACCATCCCGCGAGTCGGCTCGCGCAGCGTATGCAGGATCGCGACCGCGCGGTTGATCTCGGCGCGCCAGATGCGCTCGACGATCACGCTCACCGGCTCGTCGGGCCCCTCATAGGCCTCGGCATTCGGGCTCACCATCTCGGCGACGATGACGCGCGCGATGCGCTCGACGGGTGAGGTCACGGCAATATCGGTCATAAGCGCTCCCATTCGCGGAGTTCCGACCCGCGAAAACGCGCGTCCGGCGAAACGGTTCAGGCGGCGAGGGCAGTCTCGCTGCGCCGGATCAACCCGTTGCCGGTGCTGCCACCCGCCAGCAGCGGCAGCGCGGTCGCGCAATAGGCGCATTCTGCAGTCAGCCGGCCGATCATCCAGTGCGAACCGCCGCAGCCGGGGCAATAATTCCGCTCCTGCGAACGATACGCGACGCGATAGCCGGTAAGGACATTTCGGATGCCGAAATCGTACATGCTTCGTCTCCCGATACTCGGGGATGGAACGGCAGCGAATCGCGATTTGTTCCGCACTCGGCTCGAAACGCTGCCGACGGACCGTGCAAAACTGTGGATAAGTGGCGCGAAAGACACACTGGCCGCGCCAAAGCGTCCATCCTGGTGTGAAATGTGACGCGAAAAAAGTGGAGGCCCGAGCCGGAATCGAACCGGCGTGCAAGGATTTGCAGTCCTCTGCGTCACCACTCCGCCATCGGGCCTCGGAGCGAGCGGCGGCAATGCGCAGGTGCTTGCCGCCATGTCAACATTGCAGTGCAAAAATAGCTGCGCACCTTGCTTGGCGAAGCGTTGCGAAGGGGATACAAGCCGCCCTACATAAACAGTGTATTGCGCAACTAACACGGTTGTGCCAGATAGCCGGGGTAATGATGGCTCTTACGGTAGATTCCGCGCCTGCCGAGGCGAACCGCTTCGAAACGATGCGCCATGCGATGGTCGCCAGCCAGCTGCGCACCAACGCCGTGAACGACACGCGCGTGGTGGAAGCGATGGCCCGCGTGCCGCGCGAGGACTTCCTTCCCGAGGCGCACCGCGCGATCGCCTATCGCGACACGCTGCTGCCGCTTGCCGGTGGCCGCAGCCACAATCTGCCGCTCGCCACGGGCCGGCTGCTGACGGCCGCCGATGTCCGCCCCACCGACAAGGTGCTGCTGATCGGTGCCGCCGGCGGCTATGCCGCGGCGCTGCTCGCCGGCCTCGCCAATGCAGTGGTCGCGCTCGAGGAGGAGCCTACGCTCGCCGCGCTCTCCCGTACCACGCTCGCCCCCTATGCCAATGTCGAGCCGGTCGAAGGGCCGCTCGCCGCCGGCCATGCCCCGGAAGGCCCCTATGACCTGATCGTCGTCGACGGTGCGGTCGAGGAGCTTCCCACCACGTTGCTCGATCAGCTCAAGCCCGAAGGGCGCGTGGTGACCGGCATCGTCGATCGCGGCGTGACGCGCCTTGCGTCGGGCCGCCGTACCGAAGGCGGCTTCGGCCTCGCCGATTTCGCCGATATCGAATGTGCAATTCTTCCTGGTTTCGAGCGCCTACGAACCTTTCAATTCTGATTCTGAAAGAGGCTCATGCGAATTTCCTCTCTGTTCCTGGGCGCCAGCTTCATCGCGATCGCCGTGCCTGCCGCTGCGCAGACCACGACGACGCGGTCGGGCACCGACACGCCGGTGCGCGTCGAAGTCGGCACCGCCGCGCCGGCCGAAGCCGCACAACCGACGACGACGCTGCGCGACGCACTGGTTCAGGCCTACAACACCAATCCGGGTCTCCAGTCGGACCGCGCCACCCAGCGCGCCAATGACGAGAATGTGCCGATCGCCCGTGCGGCGGGCCGTCCCGGGGTGAACGGCACCGGTTCGCTAAGCGACAGCATCTATGACAGCGACGCGCAGTCGGGCCCGCTTGCGGGGCCGACCCGCCAGGGCCGGCTTGGCCTCAACCTGTCGGTGCCGGTCTATTCGGGCGGCGCGGTGCGCAATTCGGTGCGTGCGGCGGAGACTCGCGTCGATGCCGGCCAGGCGAGCCTGCGCGGCTCCGAGGCCCAGCTCTTCACCGACGCGGTGACTTCCTATGTCGACGTGCTGCGCTTTGAGGCGATCGTCCGCCTGAACCAGCAGAACGTCCACGTGCTCGAGGTCAACCTGCAGGCGACTCGCGACCGGTTCGAGGTCGGCGATCTGACCCGCACCGACGTCGCCCAGTCGGAAGCGCGTCTCGCGCTCGCCCAGAGCCAGCTCCGCACCGCAGAGGCCGGTCTGATCGGCTCGCGCGAAAACTATATCCGCATCATCGGTACTCCGCCGGGCGTGCTCGCCCAGCCGCCAGCGCTGCCCAACCTGCCGGGCGACGTGCAGGACGCGGAGCAGGCGGCGATCGCCAGCAACCCCGATCTCGAGGCCGCGCAGAAGCAGCGCGACGCCACCGCGTTCGACATCAAGGCCGCCCAGGCGACGCGCTCGCCGCAGGTGGCCCTCACCGCCGGCACCAGCTACTATAACTATCTGGGCTCGCTGAGCGACCAGGCCCACACGCTGGGCGGGATCAATGCAAACGGCATCGCCAACACGGTCGGCGCTCAGGTCACGCTGCCCGTTTTCCAGGGCGGCCGTCCGGCAGCACAGGTCCGCCAGGCCCAGGCACGCCGTGCCGCGGCGCTGGAGACCGTCACGCTCACCGAGCGCGGGGTGATCGCCCAGGTCCGCTCGGCCTATGCCAATTACCAGTCCTCGCTACGGGTGATCGAATCGACCCGCGTCGCAGTCGATGCCAACAAGCTCAGCCTCGAAGGTGTCCGCGCGGAAAACAGCGTCGGCACCCGCACCATCCTCGACATCCTGAATGCGGAGCAGGAGCTGCTCAACAGCCAGGTCAATTATGTCACGGCGGAACGCGACGCCTATGTCGCCGGCTTCCAGCTGCTGGCGGCGATGGGCCGGGCCGAGGCGCGCGACCTTAACCTTGACGGCGGGCCGCTCTACGACCCCGAGATCAACTACAAGCGCGTGAAGAATCGCTGGTCGGATCGCAACGACGATCCCGAGCCGCAGGCGGTGGGAACCCGTACCAACCAGACGCCGGTGCAGACGCCCGACGTCACCGCCACCTCGCTCGATCCGGTGCTTCAGCGCAATGACACCACGCGACCGGTTGACATTAACCGTAAAAAGCCGTGATTACCCGCCTCCGGGGCTTTTTGGAGTAGCCGGTTGATGGGGGACATCAGTAGCGAGCCGTCGATGGAGGAGATCCTCTCCTCCATCAAGCGCATCATCGCCGAGGAGGGCGATGCTGCCATCGCGACGCGTGCGCGCCGCGGCGGACGGTCTGCGACCACCGTGGCGGACAAGCCCGCCACGGTCGACGAGATTCTCGAGCTGAGCCAGCCGGTCGACGAAGACAGAGTGGAGACGCCGACGCCGATGTCGATGGGTTCCCCCTCGCAGCCCGAGGCGCCCGCCAAGCCGGCGCGCGCCGCTGCTGCCTCGCCCGCAGCCGAAGCACCGGCCGAACCCATCGTCTCGGAAAGCGCCGTCCAGGCGACCCGCGGGCCGCTTGAGGCGCTCTCGCGCATGGTGGTGAAGCCCGAGGTCACCGGATCGGACACGCTCGAGGGCATGGTCCGCGAGATGCTCAAGCCGATGCTGCGCGACTGGCTCGACGCCAACCTGCCGCGTCTGGTGGAAGACATGGTCGCGAAGGAAATCTCGCGGATCACCGGGCGGCAGTAAGCCAAGCCCACCGCATATCCGTCATCCCGGCGAAAGCCGGGATCTCGTGAGGCTCTTTTCCCGCCATCGCCTGAGATCCCGGCTTTCGCCGGGATGACGATATTTTGTTGCGCGCGACCGATTGTAACGCCCGCAACCTTCCGGCTATCGTCCGGCCCCATGAAGCACATCCTGCTCGCGGGCGTCGCGCTCGCTTCCGCCGCTGCGCCCGCGCTGGCGCGTGACCTAACCATCCAGGACGTCGCCACCCTGTCGCGCGTCGGTGCGCCGGCGGTGTCGCCCGACGGCCACTGGCTCGTCTGGCAGCAGCGCGAGACCGATCTCGCCGCCAATCGCGGCCGCTACGACCTGTGGCGGCTCGACCTGACGGTGAAGGGCGCCAAGCCCGAGAAGCTCGTGGCAGAAGCCGACGTCAACGAGACCAGCCCGCAATTCTCTGCTGACGGCAAGACCGTCTGGTTCCAGTCGGACAAGGGCGGCGACGATGCCGTGTGGGGCGTCGCGGTCACCGGCGGCACGCCGACCCAGCTCACCCATATCCCGGGCGGGTTCAGCGGCTTCAAGGTCTCGCCGGACGGCTCGAAACTGCTCGTCTGGGCCGATCGCAAGCCCGGCGCGCCCAGCCTCGAGCTGCCGATGATCAAGAAGGACCCGAATGCCGGCTCCGGCCGCACCTATGAGCAGCTGTTCGTTCGCCACTGGGATACGTGGAGCAACGGCGATCGATCGCAGCTGTTCGTGCTGCCCTTCGGCGCGAACGGTGCCACCGGCAACGGCACCCCGATCGTCGGCACGCTGATCGGCGACACCCCCTCCAAGCCGTTCGGCGGCGGCGAGGAGCTGTCGTGGAGCGCGGACAGCAAGACCGTCTATTTCGCGCTGCGCGAAGCCGGCCGGATCGAGTCCAAGTCGACCAATCTCGACATTTTCGCGGCGCCGGCGGACGGCAGCGCCGCGCCGGTCAACCTGACCAAGGCGAACGAGGGGATGGACAATCTCCCCACCGTCTCGCCCGACGGCAAGTGGCTCGCCTATTTCTCGATGGCCCGCGCCACCTATGAGGCCGATCGTCAGGTCCTCCAACTGCGCAACCTCGCCACCGGCGAAGTGAAGGCGCTGACCCAGGCCTGGGACCGTTCGGTCGGCTCGATTGCCTGGTCGCCCGACTCGAAGACGATCTACGTCACCGCCGAGGACACGCAGGAGAACCCGATATGGTCGGTCGATCCCAAGACCGGCAAGGTCACCCGCCTGACCCAGCTCGGCAACGTCACCTCCGTGGTGCCGACCAAGGCGGGCATCGTCTATTCGATGAACAGCCTCACCGCGCCCGACGACTTCTACCAGCTCAAGGGTAAGGTCAGCACCCAACTCACCGCGGTCAACGCCGAGAAGCTCGCCGGCATCGACCTGCCCAAGGTCGAGCGGTTCAGCTTCACGGGCGCGAACAGCGACACGGTCTGGGGCTATTCGGTGAAGCCGGCCAGCCTCGCCGAGGGCAAGAAGGCGCCGATCGCCTTCATCGTCCATGGCGGCCCGCAGGGTTCGAGCAACAATAGCTGGTCCTATCGCTGGAACCCGGCGGTGTTCGCCGGCGCCGGCTATGCGGTGGTCGCGGTCGATTTCCACGGCTCGACCGGGTACGGCCAGGCCTTCACCGATGCGATCCGCAACAATTGGGGCGGCTGGCCGCTGGAGGACCTGCAAAAGGGCTTAGCCGCGGCGACGACCAAGTTCGCGTATCTCGACGCCGACAATGCCTGCGCGCTCGGCGCCTCCTATGGCGGCTACATGATGAACTGGATCGAAGGGCTGTGGCCGGACCGGTTCAAGTGCATCGTCCAGCATGACGGCGTGTTCGACGCCCGCGCCATGGCCTATGAGACCGAGGAGCTGTGGTTCGACGAGTGGGAACATGGCGGCAAGGCCTATTTCGAGGACCCCGCCGCGTTCGAGAAGTGGAACCCGGTCAACCATGTCGACAAGTGGAAGACTCCGCAGCTGGTGATCACCAGCGAGAAGGACTTCCGCATTCCCTACACGCAAGGGCTGGCGGCGTTCACCGCGCTGCAGCGCAAGGACATCCCGTCCAAGCTGCTGGTCTTCCCGGACGAGAACCACTGGGTGCTCAAGCCGAAGAACTCGATGCAGTGGTATGGCACGGTGCTCGGCTGGCTGAACCAGTACGCGCCGCCGGCGAAGTAACACTCCTGGCCGTCACCCCGCGAAGGGCAGGGTGACGGCCGAACGGCTCAGCCGAACAGGGTGTTGGCGCCCACGCCCAGCGCCAGTGACGGCCACAGCATCATCAGGATGCCGGCCAGGCTGATCAGGAACACGATGGTCCGCACCACCGGCACGCCAGCGGCATAAAGCGGCAGATAGACGATCCGCCCGCCCAGCCAGAGCAGCGCGCCGAGCTGGGTCCAGAAGGTCTGGGTGCCGGTGACGCTCAGCGCGACCACCGCCACGATCGCCAGCGGGAAGGTCTCGAAGAAATTGGCCTGGGCACGAACCCAGCGACCGACGATCGGGTTGGGCGGCGGCAGATCCTCGTCGCGGGCGCCCATATTCCATTTCGGCCCATATTGCCGTGTCTTCACCTGCGCGGCGCCGAAGATGTGCACCAGCGCCAACAGGCAGCCCCAAAGCAGCACGGTCATTTCCAGACGCATCATCGCCTCTCTCCCTCGGCGTGGTCGTTACGCATTTGTATCAACAACCCGCATTATCTGCGAGTTTTGTATCGACCCGGAGCCCGGCTCGCCGCTAAAGCCGCTCGATCATGAGCGAACTCCCCAAGACCTTCGACCCCGCCGAACTCGAATCCCGCTGGTATCAGCATTGGGAGGCAAACGGCCTGTTCCGTCCCGAGCGCGACGGCGCCGATCCCTGGACGCTGGTCAACCCGCCGCCCAACGTGACGGGCAGCCTGCATATCGGCCATGCGCTCGACAACACGCTGCAGGACATCCTGGTCCGCCACGCGCGGCTGAAAGGCAAGGACGCGCGCTGGGTGGTCGGTACCGACCATGCCGGCATCGCGACCCAAATGGTCGTCGAGCGCCAGATGAACCTCAAGCAGCAGAAGCGCACCGACTTCACGCGCGAGGAGTTCGTCGCCAAGGTCTGGGAGTGGAAGGAAGAGAGCGGCGGCGAGATCACACAGCAGCTCCGCCGCCTCGGCTGCTCCATGGACTGGTCCGATGAGCGCTTCACCATGGACGAAGGCTTCTCCAAGGCCGTCCTCAAGGTCTTCGTCGAACTGCACAAGCAGGGCCTGCTCTACCGCGACAAGCGGCTGGTGAACTGGGATCCGGGCCTCGGCACCGCGATCAGCGACCTCGAGGTCGAGACCAGGGAGGTCAAGGGCAGCTTCTGGCACCTGAAATACCCGCTCGCCGACGGCTCGGGCTTCATCGAGGTCGCGACCACGCGGCCCGAGACGATGCTCGCCGACATGGCGGTGGCGGTGAACGCCGAGGATGCGCGCTACACCGCGCTGGTCGGCAAGATGGTCAAGCTGCCGATCACCGGCCGCCTGATCCCGATCGTCACCGACGAGCATGCCGATCCCGAGCTCGGCTCGGGCGCGGTGAAGATCACGCCGGGGCATGACTTCAACGACTTCGAGGTCGGCCGCCGCGCCGGGATCGAGGCGCGCGACATGCTCAACATGCTCGACGCCAAGGCCCGCATCACCCAGACCTCGGATGGTCTTATCCCCGAAGACCTGCTCGGCATCGACCGGTTCGAGGCGCGCAAGCTCGTCGTCGCGCGGCTGAAGGAAGAAGGCTTCCTGATCCCGCATGTCGACAAGGACGGCGAGGAGCATGACGCCGAGCCGCGCACGATCGCGACCCCGTTCGGCGACCGCTCGGGCGACGTGATCGAGCCCTGGCTGACCGATCAATGGTATGTCGACGCCGCGACGCTCGCCAAGCCGGCGATCGAGGCAGTCCGCTCGGGCGCGACCAAGATCGTCCCGAAGAGCTGGGAAAAGACCTATTTCAACTGGATGGAGAACATCCAGCCCTGGTGTGTCTCGCGCCAGCTCTGGTGGGGGCATCGGATTCCGGCCTGGTTCGGGCCGAAGGTGTCCGATGATGAAACTAGTGTATCGATCAACCAGCCTTCATTGAAGGGCGCTTTCAATCGAGCCGATGTCCCCGCAGTCTTCGTGGCGGAAACTGAGGAGCAGGCAATCACGCTTGCGAGGGCATATTACGCCCAAGCCGGCTTCGAGAGCCCGGTTGGGCTGAATGTTCGCGTGGGCTCATCAGAAGAGGATGCGTGGGAGATCACCAATGCGGGTGATTTCGGCCTTTGGCAGGACAGTGACGTCCTCGATACCTGGTTCTCCTCCGCCCTCTGGCCCTTCGCGACGATGGGCTGGCCGGAGAACCCCGATCTCACGCTCGGCGGGCGCTATCCGAACGACGTGCTGATCTCGGGCTTCGACATCCTGTTCTTCTGGGATGCCCGCATGATGATGCAGGGCCTGCAGTTCATGAAGGCGGTGCCCTTCAAGACTTTGTACCTCCACGGCTTGGTCCGCGCGGCGGATGGGCAGAAGATGTCCAAGTCCAAGGGCAATGTCGTCAATCCGCTCGGGCTGATCGACAGTTACGGCGCCGATGCACTGCGCTTCTTCATGGCGGCGATGGAAAGTCAGGGCCGCGACATCAAGATGGATGAGCGCCGGATCGAGGGCTATCGCAACTTCGCGACCAAGCTGTGGAACGCCGCGCGCTTCGCTCAGTCGAACGGCATCTCGGCCTCGACGACGATCGAGGCACCCGAGGCGACGCTCGCGGTCAACCGCTGGATCATCGCCGAAACGGTTGCGACCGTGCAAGCGCTCGACCTTGCGCTGGCCGATCTGCGCTTCGACGAGGCGGCGAACACGATCTACCAGTTCACCTGGAGCCGTTTCTGCGACTGGTATCTCGAGCTGATCAAGCCTGTGCTGCAGGGCGAGGGAGCCGAGGGTGCCAAGGAGACCCGGGCCGTTGCCGGCTGGGTGCTCGACCAGATCCTGGTCATGCTCCATCCCTTCATGCCCTTCATCACCGAAGAGTTGTGGTCGAAGATGGGCCCGCGCGACTATGAGCTGATCGTCGCCAAATGGCCGATGGCTGATGCCCGCGCGCTCGATCCTTCGGCCGCGCAGGAGATCGACTGGCTGATCCGGCTGGTCAGCGAGATCCGTGCCGCGCGCACCGAGCTGAATATTCCGCCAGGGACCCTGCTAATTCTTTATGTGGAAGACGCGACCCTCGGTCTGGAGGTTCGCGGTCGTCTCGCACGCAATGCAGCGGTGATTGAGCGCCTGGCAAAGGTCAAACCAACCTATCTCGTGAACTCTGTCGATGAACAAGCCATCCGAGATGATCTCGCATCGGGATCGATGGCAATCAGCGTGGAGGGAATGACAGCCTACGCTCCGCTCTCCGGCGTTGTTGACCTCGAGGCCGAGAAGACCCGCCTCGCCAAGGCGATCGCCGCGGCCGAGAAGGAGCGCGACGGCCTTGCCGGCCGCCTGAACAACCCGAGCTTCGTCGAAAAGGCCAAGCCCGAGGCCGTCGAGAAGGCCCGTGCCGACCATGCCGAAAAGGCCGCCGAGGCCGAGCGGCTGAGTGCGGCACTGGCGCGGCTGGGATAACCGTCACCCCCGCGAAAGCGGGGGCCCATCTCCTGCACGAGCAGCGCCGTACAACCGCTGTTGTACCTTTGGCTTCTCCCGGAGATGGGTCCCCGCTTTCGCGGGGATGACGTAAGTGTGAGGAACAAACCCTAAGGGGGAGGGGTCTAGCCCGCATGCCAGCACCGCGCCACGACCTCACTCAGGGCCCGATCGGCAGGACGCTCCTGCTGTTCGCGCTGCCCACGCTCGGCTCGAACATCCTCCAGTCGCTGAACGGCTCGATCAACTCGATCTGGGTCGGGCGTTTCCTGGGCGAGCAGGCGCTGGCGGCGACCTCGAACGCCAACATCATCATGTTCCTGATGTTCTCGGCGGTGTTCGGCTTCGGCATGGCCGCGACCATCCTGATCGGCCAGTCGATGGGCCGGCGCGACGTCGAGGCGGCGCGGCGCGCCTTCGGCTCGGCGATCGGGCTGGTGATGGGCGGCGCGGTGCTGATCGCGATCCTGGGCTGGCTGTTCGCCCCGCAAATCCTCCGCCTGCTCGCGACGCCCGGCGAGGCGCAGGGCATGGCACTTGCCTATCTCCGCGTCATCTTCCTCGGCTTGCCGTTCAGCATGCTCGGCGTGCTGATCCAGATGAGCCTGCGCGGCACCGGCGATTCGATCACCCCGCTCTGGTTCATGGTGCTGAGCGTCACCATCGATGCCGGCCTCAATCCGCTGCTGATCGAAGGCGTGGGCCCGTTTCCGCGCATGGGGATCGCCGGATCGGCCACCGCCACGCTGATCGCGGGCATCGTCTCGTCGCTCGGCCTGCTGCTCTATGTCTATCTGCGCGATCTGCCGATCCGCCTGCGCGGCGCCGAGCTGCGCTATCTGGTCCCCGAGGGCGCGCTGGTCCGCACCATCGTCGCCAAGGGTCTGCCGATGGGCGCGCAGATGCTGGTTATGTCCACTGCCGGCCTCACCATGATCGGGCTGGTCAACCGCCTGGGCGTCGACACCGCCGCGGCCTATGCCGTCTCGCAGCAGCTCTGGACCTATATCCAGATGCCCGCGATGGCGATCGGCGTCGCTGTCTCCAGCATGGCCGCGCAGAATATCGGCGCCGGGAAATGGGAGCGGGTAGGCGCGATTACCCGCTCCGGCCTGGTCTTCAACACCGCCATCACCCTGGTCGTGATCGGCGCGATCATCCTGTTCGATCGCCCGGTGATGGCGCTGTTCGTCGGCGCCGACAGCCCGGCGATCCCGATCGCCCGTCACATCCAGCTGCTCGCCAGCTGGACCTTCGTGATGTTCGGCGCGACCATGGTGCTGTTCTCCACCGTGCGCGCCAATGGCGCCACCGTGCCGCCGCTCGTCATCCTCGCGTTCACGCTCTTCCCGATCCGCTTCGGCTTCGCGTTCTTCGGCCAGCGCTGGTTCGGCAGCGACGCGCTATGGCTGTCCTTCCCGATCGGCTCGGCCTTCTCGCTGCTGTTCGCCGCGCTCTATTATCGCCATGGCCGCTGGCGCGCGCAGGTCCTTGAAGTGCCGCCCGAGCCGGCCACCGTCGAGGAGGAAACCTTGGCCACCACCGAGCCCGCGGGACGCTTGCAACCCAATTGCTGAGGGCGCATCAGCGCGCACATGAGTCACTATCCCGCGCTCCGCCTCCGCCGCACCCGTGCTTCCGAGTGGAGCCGCCGGATGCACGCCGAGACCGTCCTCACCCCCGCCAACCTGATCTGGCCGCTCTTCGTCACCGAGGGCGAGGAAGAGGATCCAATCGCAGCACTCCCCGGCGTCTCGCGCTGGGGCCTGAAGGGCATCGTCGCGCGCGCGCGAGAGGCCCGCGACCTCGGCATCCCGTGCCTGGCACTCTTCCCCAACACCCCGCGCGAACTGCGCACCGAGGACGGGCGCGAAGCGCTCAACCCCGACAATCTGATGTGCCGCGCTATCAAGGCGATCAAGGACGCGGTACCCGATATCGGCGTCCTCACCGACGTCGCGCTCGATCCCTACACCGCGCACGGCCATGACGGCATCGTCGATGCGCAGGGCTATGTCCTCAACGACGAGACCAGCGCGGTGCTGGTCGACCAGGCTTTGCTCCAGGCCGAGGCAGGATCGGACATCGTCGCCCCGTCGGACATGATGGACGGCCGCGTCGGCGCGATCCGCGGCGCGCTGGAGGCGAACGGCCACGTCAACGTCCAGATCATGGCCTATGCCGCCAAATACGCCTCGGGCTTCTACGGCCCGTTCCGCGACGCGGTCGGCAGCCGCGGTCTGCTCAAGGGCGACAAGAAGACCTATCAGATGGATCCGGCCAATGCCGAGGAAGCCCTTCGAGAGGTCGCGCTCGACATCGCCGAGGGCGCGGACAGCGTGATGGTCAAGCCGGGCCTGCCCTATCTCGACATCATCCTTCGGGTGAAGAGCGAGTTCCAGGTGCCGGTCTTCGCCTATCAGGTGAGCGGCGAATACGCGATGATCGAGGCTGCTGCAGCGGTGGGCGCCGGCGATCGCGAGACGCTGGTGCTTGAGACGCTGATGGCCTTCCGCCGCGCCGGCTGCTCGGGCGTGCTGACCTATCACGCGCCGCTGGCCGCGAAACTGCTGGGATAGTCATCACTCTCCCATTCAAGGGAGAGGCCGGAGAGGGGAAGACATGATCACCACCGAACGCCTGCACCTCCGCCCCTGGCGCGAGGAGGACAAGCCCGTCTTCCACGCCCTCGCCAACACTCCGGCGATGATGGAGCATTTCGGCGGCCCGGTGCCCCAGGCCAAGCACGACGCGATCGTCGACCGGATGATCGACCAGCAGGCGCGCAACGGCCATTGCATGTGGGTCGTGGAGATCCGCGAGACCGGCGAGATGGCCGGCGTCTGCGGCCTGCGCATCGGCGGCCATCCGAACACTCCGGTGCCCGAGGAGCTGGAGATCGGCTGGCGGATCGGCGAGAAATTCTGGGGCCAGGGCATCGCCCGCGAGGCGGCGCAGGCGAGCATGGCCTGGGGCTGGGCCAATACCGACCGCCCGCGCATCGCCGCCTGGACGGTGATCGGCAACAAGCCCAGCTGGGGGTTGATGAAGCGGCTCGGCATGGTCCGCCGCGAGGATCTGGACTTCCGCCATCCGGACTATGCCGAGGGCGATCCCTTCGGCGCGATGATCGTCTACACGATCGACCGCCCGGCATGATCGAGACGGCGCGCCTTCGCCTGCGCCAGTGGGTGTCGGAGGACCGTCCCCCCTTCGAGGCTCTGGTCAATACGCCGGCGATGATGGCCCGGCTGGGCGGGCTCAAGAACGCCGCCGGCATCGATGCTATGTTCGAGAAGCGTCTGAACGATCAGGCGACGCACGGCTGCACCTATTGGGCGACCGAGCTGCGTGATACCGGCGAACTTATCGGCAGCTGCGGCATCCGCCTCGCCAGCAACTATGGCGACGACCTGCCGATCTCCAACATGCCCGAGATCGGCTGGCGCATCTCCGAGGCGCATTGGGGCAAGGGCTATGCCCGCGAGGCAGCCGAGGCGAGCATCGCCTGGGGTTGGGCCAATCTCGACGCTCCCGCAATCGGTGCCTGGACCACCATCGAGAACCGTCGCAGCTGGGGCCTGATGGCGCGGTTGGGCATGATCCGTCGCCCCGACCTGGACTTCCGCCTCCTTGGCCATGCGGACGACGATCCCGTAGGAGCAATGATCGTCTACACGCTGGAGCGCCCGCAATGATCGAGACCCCCCGCCTGATCCTCCGCCGCTGGCAGGACGGCGACCGCCCGGCCTGGCACGCCATGGGCCAGGATCCGGCGGTGATGGAGTTCCTCGGCCCGCCGCTCAGCCCCGAGGCGGCCGACGCGGCGATGGAGCGGCAGAACACGATCCTCGATGCGCACGGCCACTGCTTCTGGGCGGTAGAGCGCAAGGAGGACGGCGCGTTCCTCGGCTTTTGCGGGCTCAAGCCCGGCCCGGAGGGCACGCCACTGTTCGGCGAGGTCGAGATCGGCTGGCGCTTCGCTCCGGCCTATTGGGGCAAGGGCTATGCGCGCGAGGCGGCCCAGGCCAGCCTCGACTGGGCCTGGAGCCATCTCGGCGCGCCGACGGTCGCGGCGATGACGGTGATCGAGAACAGCCGCAGCTGGGGCCTGATGGAGCGGCTTGGCATGGTCCGCGTGCCCGAGCAGGACTTCATCCATCCCAATGCGCCCGAGGGGCTCAACCCGCACATCACCTATCGGATCGCACGCCCGGCCTGAACAGCGCGACCACACTCCGCGGCGCCTCGTCACCGAAGAAGCGGGCCAGGTTCTCCGCGCTCTCCCGGGCGACCCTGGCGCTGCGCGGGAACAACTCGCGCTCATAGGCGGCCAGTGCCGCTTCTGTATCGCCGGGATAGGCGAGGATCGCGCGCGCCAGCTCCGCACCGTCCAGCATCGCGAGATTGGCGCCTTCGCCGGCAAAGGGCGACATCAGATGTGCCGCATCGCCGAGCAGCGTGACGCCCGGCACCCGCTGCCAGCGATGCTCCAGCGGCAAGGCATGGATCGGCCGGAGCAGGGGTGGGGTGTCGCTCTCGGCGATCAGCGCGGTCAGCTGCGGCGCCCATCCCTCGAATTCGGCGGCGATCCGCGCCAGGCCGGCCTGGGTGTCGCTGAAGTCGATCGCGGCGATCCAGCTCTCGGGCCGGTTCAGCGCGGTATAGACGTGCAGGCTGCCATCCGCGTTGCGAGGCGCCAATATGCCCTTGCCAGGCGCCACCGCCATCAGCGTGCCGCTGCCGATCGCCTCGGCACTGGCCAGATGGCGGCCGTTGCCGTCCCGCAGATGCGTCTCGACGAAGCAGGTGCCGGTATAGCCGGGCAGGGCATCCGAGAGCAGCGGACGCACCTTCGACCATGCCCCATCGGCGCCGATGAGCAGGTCGCTCGTGAGACGCGAACCGTCGGTAAAGGCGATCTCGTGCCGCCCGTCGCCCATGGGCGATGCCGAGACGAGCTTGGCACCCCAGCGGATGCTTTCGGGTGGCAGCGAATCGAGTAGCAGCCGGCGCAAGTCGCCGCGGTCGACTTCGGGGCGCTCGCCCGAGCCGGGCTGGTCGAGCAGGATAGTGCCATGGCTGTCGACGATGCCCTTCGCATCCTCGCTCGGCCGGATCAGCCGACGGAAGGCATCGAACAGGCCGGCATCCCGCAGCGCGCGCTGGCCGCTATGTTCGTGGATGTCGAGCAGGCCGCCCTGGGCGCGCGCATCGGGAGAGGGCTCCGCCTCGTAGACGATCGCAGGGATGCCGTGCAGGTGGAGGATGCGGGCAAGGGTGAGGCCGCCAAGACCGGCGCCGATGATGGTGATCGGATTTCGCATTTCGCGCTCCTGTTGCCGCGACCGGCACGTGCGTGCAGGTCACGGGTGACCCGGCGATCTGCCGGGTGGCTGCTTCTGGAGACGCTGGCCGAGCCATGCGGGCATGGCTGGCGTGTATTCGGCAACCTGCGGGCACCAAGGCGGGCAGGCCGTCGTTTTTCGCGACGGCGCGATCTACCGCGCCCGCCAGACACTGGCAAGGCGGCGCATGCCAGCCCTTTACTAGTAGGATTTCCTCTGCTTGCCTTCGCCGCATGATCGCATCGCGCATCCCGCAGCTTTCCCTGTCCGGCCTCGCCTGCCTTTCGGGGAAGGGGAATTGGGGTCCCCATAGCCTATGGTTCGTAAACTTCCGCGCGCCATTCAGCCGTCGGCAAGGCGAATCACTGCACAGCGAGGCGGGGGACTGAGGCGATGGAGGGCGCGATCGACGACGTGACGACACGGGACGGCGCGCGCGCCACGCGCTGGCTGTTCGTCGCCGCGATCCTGGCCGGCTCGTTCCTGCTCTTCCTCGTCCAGCCGATGGTCGCCCGCATGGCGCTGCCGCAGCTGGGCGGCGCCCCGGCGGTGTGGAACAGCGCGATGCTGGTCTATCAGGCGCTGCTGCTGGGCGGCTATGCCTATGCACACTGGCTCGGCCGCGTGCCGCCGCGGATGCAGGCCACGATCCATCTCGCCGTCCTCGTTATCGCCGCGCTGTGGCTGCCGATCGGCGTGATCGCGATGGAGCTTCCCGGCAGTGCCGAGCCCGCGCTCTGGGTGCCCTGGCTGCTCGTCGCCTCGATCGGCCCGCTCTTCTTCGCCATTTCGGCCCAGGCGCCTTTGCTCCAGCGCTGGTACAGCATTGCCAGCCATGGTCGCGATCCCTATGCGCTCTATGCCGCCTCCAATATCGGCAGCTTCGGCGGGCTGATCGCGTATCCGCTGCTCGTCGAGCCCAATCTGGCGCTGAAGGGGCAGAGCTGGCTGTGGACCGCCGGCTATGCCCTGGTCCTGCTCCTCGTCGCCGGCTGCGCCTCGCGCCTGCCGCCGCGCGCCGAGGACGAGCCGCATGTCGCGCACCACACGCCCGCGCCGCCGCGCCGCCGGGTGCTCCACTGGATCGTGCTCGCGCTGGTCCCCTCAGGCCTGATGCTGGCGACCACGACCTTCCTGACCACTGATATCGTCGCCGTGCCGATGCTCTGGGTGCTGCCGCTCGGCCTCTACCTGCTCAGCTTCTCGGTGGCGTTCCGGGACAATGCGGTGCTGCCCGGCATCCTCACCAAATTCGCCCCGGTGATCATCCTGATGTTCGGCGCCACGCTGATCGCCGGCCACCAGCAGCTCGCCTATGTCAACGCGATCATCGGGCTGCTGCTGCTCTTCACCGTCTCGGTGACGCTGCACGCCCGCATGTATGCGCTGCGGCCGGCGCCGGACCGGCTGACCGGCTTCTATCTCGCCATGTCGGTAGGCGGCGTGCTGGGCGGCGTGTTCGCCGGCCTGATCGCGCCGATCCTGTTCGACTGGACCTATGAATATCCGCTGCTCGTCCTCGCCGCCGGCGCGCTCTGCCCGCAGATCTTCCTGATCCCGGCGATCGGGGACTTCTGGCGGCACGGCACGCGCGGCAAGACGATCCTGATCGTGGCACTGGTCGTGCTGCTCGTGTGGATGGGCATCGCCAATCCCGGCAAGCTGCTCGGCGAGATGCATGAGCAGGTCGCGTTCGTCCTGGTCGCGGCGATCGGTCTGGTCGCGATCGGCCGCCGCCCGGCCTATCTCGTCGCGCTGGCGGGCGGGCTGATCCTGTTCGGCGGCTATCGCTCGATCCAGCTCTCGCTCACCGATGCGCGCACCCGCAGCTATTTCGGCGTCTACACGGTCACCGACTATCGCAACGAGCGCCAGCTCGCGCATGGCACCACGCTCCACGGCATCCAGCTCAAGGGCCTGCGCTCGACCCAGCCGACGACCTATTATGTGCCGGGCTCCGGCGTGGGACAGGCGATGCAGGCGCTGCCCGATCTCTATGGCCCCGCCGCCCGTGTCGGCGTGGTCGGCCTCGGTACCGGTACGCTCGCCTGCTATGCGCGGCCCGGGCAGAGCTGGCGCTTCTTCGAGATCGATCCCGCGATCGTCCATCTCGCTCGCGATTCGGGCAAGTTCACCTTCCTCAGCCAGTGCGCGCCGCAGGTCCGCATCTCGCTGGGCGACGCGCGCGTGCGCCTCACCGAATCGCAGACCGCCGGTTTCGACCTGCTCGCGCTCGATGCCTTCTCGTCGGACACGGTGCCGATGCACCTGCTCACCCGCGAGGCCTTTGCCACCTATAGCCGCGTGCTGGCGCCAAACGGGCTGCTGCTCGTCCATATCTCCAACCGCTTCATGGCGCTGGCGCCGGTGGTCTCGGCGGCGGCGCGCGATGGCGGGTGGAAGGCAGTGCGGCTCTCATACGAGCCCGAGCCGCATTTCGTCGCCACGCCCAGGCTCGGCGGCGGCACCAAGGTCGACCAGGTCGAGCCCGAGGCCGAATCGGCTTCGGAATGGATCGCGCTCAGCCACGATCCGAAGGTGCTGGAGCGGCTGGTCGCGCGGGGCGGGGGCTGGCGGCAGCTCGGCAGCTGGCCCGCCTTCCAGCCCTGGACCGACGACTATGCCTCGGTCGTGCCCGTGCTCCGCGTGCTGCACCCGGAGCTGGCGGGCGACTGATTCGTCAGCTGCCGGTGCCGCCAAGCGCCGCTTCAAGCGAATCGATCTTCGCCTGCTGTGAGCTGGCGGCCTGCTCGGCGGCGCCCACCGCGGCGTCGAGTGCTGGATAGGGCGGCAGGCCATCCACGCCGCGCTGGGTGGCCAGCTCCTCGAGCTCGGAGAGGGCGGAGACGGCGGGGCGGCGCAGCTCCGCGAGCTGGCCCATCGCCACCTGCGCTTGCAGCCACGGCTCGGAGCCCTGGGGAAGGCCGCGCGAGACGGCGATCTTCGCCTCGGCATCCTGCGCGCCGGCGGTGAAACCCTTGATGCCGGTGTCGAGCCCGGCGCGAATCTCGGCGATTCGCTTGTCGAGCGCCGCATCGGGCGTCGCGACCGCCACCGGGCGCTCGGGCTCGGCAAGGCTGGTCGATTCGATCGGTCGTGGCAGCAGCGAGGGGTAGCGCCCCGTCGTTTCGGTGCATCCGGCGAGGGCGGTGAGGCTGAGCAGCAGAATAAATCGCATGTTTGCGCCTTATGCCTGTGGAAAACTGCACGCAACGGCTTGCGCGATCTGAAAACCGCTTCTAAAGGCACCCCTCCACAGCGCGCCCGTAGCTCAGCTGGATAGAGCATCAGACTACGAATCTGAGGGTCGGACGTTCGAATCGTTCCGGGCGCGCCAATGAAAACCCCGCTAGGCCAATGGCTTAGCGGGGTTTTTGTTTATCTGGCTCCTGAAGCCCTGCGAAAGGCCGCCAGGACGCATCCCATGCGAAAAGCCCCGCCGGACCGGGGCCAGGCGGGGCTTCGATGTCTCGGGCTCCGGAAGCCGAATCAGGCGGTCGGCGGGTTGCCCGGCAGGATCACCGTCACGCGCAGGCCGCCGATCGGCGAGCGGCTCGCCTCGATCCGCCCGTGATGGGCCTCCACGATCGCCCGTGCCGTCGCCAGGCCGAGGCCGGAGGCAGCCGATTCGTCGGCCCGGTCGGAAGAGCGGTAGAAGGGCTCGAACAGCCGCTGGGCGAGCATCACGTCCACGCCCGGGGCATTGTCGTCGATGATCAGGCGCCAGGCGTCGCGCGAACTTTCTAGGCCCAGCACGATTCGCCCGTTCTTGGGCGTGTAGCGCAGCGAATTGTCGATCAGCGCCCCGAACAGCTGCTCGATTCGCGCGCCGTCCCATTTCACGATCACGGTAAATTCCGGCAGCGTGCTGGTCTCGAGCCGCACGCCCTGCGCCTCGGCACGCTTCTTGTCGGCATAGATCGCGTTGTGGATCAGCGCGCGCGGATCGACCGGGGCGAAGGTGACCGGCAGGCGGCCGAGATCGGCCAGCGCCACCGCGTTCAGGTCCTCCGCCATGTGGATCAGCCGGCGGGTATCCTCCTCGATCGAGCCTATCAGCTCGGGCGGAAGCGGCGGCTCCATCTCGCACAGCTTGATGAAATGCTCGCCCATATTCTCGGTCGGGCCCTTGAGCTCGCCCGAGATCGACACCAGCCAGGTGCGGCGTGCGGTCTCCAGGCGGCTGAACTGGCTGGCGATGCGCCGCAGGTTGCGCATCGTCGCCACCACTTCGGCGGGGCCTTCCTCTTCGAAATAGAGGTCGAGGTCGCCGTTCACCACGTCCCGGCTCATCCGGTAGAGCTGGAGCTGCGGCCTGGACCAGCGCCGGGCGAAGACATAGGCCATCACCAGCAGCAGCACGAACAGCACCAGCACGATCGCGGCGATGCCGATATATTGGGTGGCTAGGGTGCGGCGGTCCTGGTCGGAGAGCTCGGGCGGACGGACCAGCCTGGCGGTCGCCACGGTGCGTCCGTCGACCACCACGGGACGTTCGGCGCGCGGGGTGAGGGAAGTGGTTGGGCCGGCGATCGCCTGGCCCTGGGGATCGACAAGCAGCACGCGCCCGGCGAGCGGCCCAGGCAGATGCGCGACCTGATCGAGCGGGCGCCCGGAGCGTGCCGCCTCGGCGGCGGTCTGGACAAAGGCATCGAGCCGCTCGTCGTCGCGCTGCGCGAGCTGGGCCTGCTGGCCCTCGTGCATCACGAACACCATCAGGCCGCCCGGCACGACGGCCGCGAGCAGAGCCTGCGCTGCTAGAGTGGAAAAGATACCTGGAAACAGACGCACGCGCTTAGAACCTCCCCACGGGCCAGCTTCCCGGCCTACCCCTCGACCGTTACAGACGCAATTACCCGCTCAATCGGGAACATCGAAGCTGTCGAGTATCTTGGCGCCGGCCATGAACACCGCGATCGGGCAGAGCGCGAACAGCATCCAGCCGCCAAGTCCCGGGAATTTCCCGAGATAATGCACGCCGCGCTCGGTTGCGCCACAGGCGAGGCCGTAGATCACGAGGAAGGCCTCGAACTTGGACTTGATCGTGAACAGGCGGCCGATGCGGTAGAACATGCCAAAGGTTAAGCAAGCCCCGGGCCAACCGCCAAAATGCGTAGTTTCGTGTTAAAATAGATGGTTACCTGTAAGTAAATCCGACAGGTCGAGCGCCTCCAGCAACGCGCGCCGGGCGGCCTCGACCTGGGCGATGAGGGCTGGATCGCCGATCGCACCGAACGGAATCGCCTCGGGCCAGTGGGTTTCGATGATAGCCGCGATACGGTTCGCCTTCGCGTCATCGAGCAAAAAGCGGGGATCGACGGTGCTAGCGTCGCAAACCACGCGCAAACGCAGGCAGGCAGGCCCGCCGCCATTCGCCATCGACTGGCGGACGTCGACAACCTCGAGCCGGCGGATCGGGCCATTGCCCGCGACATGCGCCTGGAGCCAGTTCCACACGCTCGGCGTGTCGCGCGCCTCGCCGGGCAGCACCAGCGCCATCTCGCCCGAAGGCAAAGTGACCAGCTGGGCGTTGAACAGATACGACCTGATCGCGTCGGCCAGGCTCACCTGCGCGGCAGGCACCTCGACAATCTCGACCTCGGGCAGCATCGCGCGCAGATCGGCGTAGAAGCGGTCCTTGTCGGCAAAGGCATGCTCGTGCGCGAACAGCACCCGTCCATTCGCCACGGCGACCACGTCGTTGTGGAAGGCGCCCGCGGCGATCGCCTCCTCCGACTGCTGGACGAACAGCACCCGCTCGAGCCGGTGGCGCCGCGCCACCGCCGCGCTGGCATCGGGGTGCTGGCGGGCGGGGAAGGGGCCGCCGGAGATGCCGTAGACGAATATCTCCACCCCCGGCGCGCCATGTTCGGCGGCAAGGCGCATGTGGTTGGCCGCACCCTCGTCGCCGAACGGCGCCGGCACCGGGCCGTGCACCGTGAAGGCGGGGTCGGCAAAGGCGAGACGGAGCTGGGCCAGCGTCTCGGGCCATTCATGGCTGCGGTGCGGCATCGTCACCAGATTGGCGACGCTCAGGTGGCACTTGCCGTCGGCGGTGTCGGGGGCCGGCGAGACGGTCGCGGCGTTGGCCGCCCACATCGGCGAGGCGGAGAGCGCCTGGGCCTGGGTATGCGGCGGCGCATCCTCGTAGCGGGTGCCGAGGCTGGCGAGCCAGCGATGATCGGGCCGGGCATGGGGCAGGAGGATGCCCTGGGTGAGCCCCAGCGCGAGATTCGCCTGCATCTTGGCAAGCCCCTGCAGCGCCGCCGCACGCGGATAGGAGGTCTCGCCCCGGTTGCGCGTCGCCGCGAGGTTGCCATGGCTCAGCCCGGCGTAGTTGTGGCTGGGACCGATGATCCCGTCGAAGTTGATCTCGGTAAGCATCAGCGGCCTACGTGCATCACTTCGTCGCCCAAACCGACGCCGAGCAGCTCGGCGGTGCGCGGATCGATCACCACGCCGCCGTCCCGCACCGACACGCGTCCCTGGGTCACGCGGAAGCCGGTGAGCTGCCCGGTCGCGACCAGGGCCGCCTCGCCGCCGGTCTCGATCGCCACGACCTTGGCAGTCTTCGCGTCGCGCACCGTGTTCACCTGGTCGGTGCGCGCGGTCATGGTCGGGCCGCCGTCGAAGATGTCGACATAGCGTTCCCAGGCGAAGCCCTCGCTCTCCAGCATGCGCATCGCGGCGCGGCCCGAGGGGTGGGGCAGGCCGATCACCCCGCGGGCGCTCTCGGAGAGCATCGCGGTGTAGATCGGGTGCTTGGGCATCAGATCGGCGATGAACTGGTTGCCATGGATCGCATTGAAGCTGTCCGCCTCCTGGAAGTTCATCCCGAAGAAGCGCCCGGCGACACCGTCCCAGAAGGGCGATCCGCCCGCCTCGTCGATCACCCCGCGCAGCTCGGCGAGGATCTTCTCGGCGAAGCGCGGGCGGTGGCGGGCGATGAACATGTAGCGGCTGCGGGCGAGCAGCATGCCCAGCCCGCCGGCGCGCTCGCCTGGATGGAGGAACAGCCCGCCCACCTCGCTCGCGCCTTCCAGGTCGTTGACCAGGCTCAGCGTCTCGGCGCGGAAGGTGCGGCCCAGCTCCTCGCTATGCTTGGTCTCGGTGGCGAGGCGATAGGAATAGAAGGGCCAGCGCTGCCCCACCGCAGTGAAGATCTGGCAGGTGCCGCGCACCTCGCCGGTATCGACATTCTCGAGGACCAGCACGAACACGTCGTCGCCGCTCTCTTCCTCGGGGCGATCGAAGGCGGCGTGGCTGCGCGCGAGCTTGGCGCGCAGCACTTCCTTCTCGGGCTGGAGATTGGTGAAGCCGCCACCGGTCAGCTTCGCCATCTCGTAGAGCGCCTGCAGATCCTCGTCGCGGGCGGCACGGATCACGAAGCTCATAATTTCCCCTTTTCGGCGATACGCAACATGGTGACGGCGGAGAGGGCGGCGCGCTCGGCCAGACTCTCCGGGATCAGGAATTCGTCCGGGCTGTGGATCAGGCCGCCCCGTGCGCCCATCGTGTCGACGACCGGCACGCCGCACGCGGCGATGTTGTTGCCGTCGCAGACGCCGCCGGAGAACTTCCACGCGACGGGAATGCCCAGGTCCGCGCCGGACGCCTTGACCAGTTCGAACAGTTTCTCGGCACCAGGGTCCAGAGGCTTGGGCGGGCGGTTGAAGCTGCCATGGACGTGGATCCGCACGTCATGCTTCACCGATACGATCGCGACGGCCTGGTCGATCGCGATCCGGGCTTTGGTGATCGCCTCACTGTCCTTCGGGCGGAAATTGACGCGCAGCACGGCGAGATCGGGCACGACGTTGTTGGGGCCGCCGCCGTCGATCTTGGCCGGGTTCACCGCCAGGCCGGGAGCCTTGGCGTCATTGAGCCGCATCGCGAGGTCGGCCGCGGCGACCAGCGCGTTGCGCCCTTCGTCCGGATTGCGTCCGGCATGGGCGGACTTGCCGTGCACCACGATCGAGAAATTGCCGGTGCCGCCCCGGGCACCCGCCAGCGTGCCGTCGGGCAAAGCGGGTTCATAGGTGAGCGCGGCGATCTTGCCCTTGGCCGCGCCGGCGATCAGGCCGGCGGAGGAGAAGGAGCCGGTCTCCTCGTCCGAATTGATCAGCACCTCATAGCCGATATGCGCGGCGAGCGGGCTTTCCTCCACGGCCTCCAGCGCGGCGAGCATCAGCGCCAGCCCGCCCTTCATGTCGGCGGCGCCCGGCGCGTTGAGGTTGCCGTCGGGCAGCCAGTGGTTCGCCTGGAAGGGGTGGTCGGCGCCATAGACGGTGTCCATGTGCCCGGTCAGCAGCAGTTGCACCGGTGCGTCGGGGCGCACCGCGAGATGAAGGTGATGGCCATGCGCCAGCGGCAGCACCTGCCCGTCGGCGGTCACGCTGCTGGCGGCCTCGGGCTCGAGCAGCGCGAGGTGGCCCGGCAGGACGGAGAAGGCGTCGGCCAGCGCATCGGCCATGCGGGCGAGCCCCGCGATGTTGCGGGTGCCGCTGTTGATCGCCGTCCACGCCTCGGTGCGCGCCAGCATCGGCGACGCCGCGGCCCTCTCCACTGCCGCGCGTTCGATCTTGGAAAGCTCGGTCATGCCGAGGGACTAGCGCGAAATATTATTGCGGTCACCCCAGCGAACGCCGGGAAACGCATGCAATCCGGGAATAGGTCGTCAGAAATCGACGACGAGCGCCGCGCGGCTGGTGGAATCCGTCGTCTTGCGGCCGATCGCCGGCGTGCTTTCGAACTGCAGCGAATAGCTGAACTGCGCCGAGAGCGGCCCGAACAGCCGGGTGAGCAGCGCCGACTTGGACGAGATGGTGCTGTTGGCGTCCTGCAGATAGGCCGAGGCATTCTGCGTCACCGAGATGCCCTTGGTGATCTTCCAGCCGAAATCGAGACTACCGCGCGCCGCGGCATTGCTCTCGGCCGGCTGGTCGAGGAAGCGGGTGTAGCGGAAGGCCGGGCCGACTTCGAGATCGAGCTTCACCGCCGGCGACTTGATCGCGCTGTAGCCGATCCCGCTCGACAGCGAGACGCGGTCGCTGAAGCCCGAGAAGCGGTCGCTTTCATACTGCGCGGCGCCATAGAGATAAGCGCGGTCGTCGAACTTCCAGTTCGGTTCGTAGGCGGCGAGGTACCGCTCGCGCGTGGTGATGCCCAGGCTCTCCTGGTAATCGGCCTGGACGCGCAGCTTGTGGCGCCAGTCGAGCCCGTCGCGCTTCAGCTCCATCGCCGCGGCGATGCCGACATTCTCGGTGTTACCGGTGGTGACATAGCCGCCCAGCTCGGCATGGCCCTTCACCAGCGCGAAGAAATCGGCGCTGCGGATCTTGGCCTGCGCCTTTTTCAGCCGGGAATCGCGCCAGTCGGCGGCGATCTTGACCAGCTTGTCGGCGCTTTCCGGGTCTGCGGCGCGGGCATATTTGACGATGACCGCGACGTCGTTCTCGTTGCCCGATTGCATCGCTGCCTCGAGCATCGCCCTCAGCGCGGGCGAGACATTCGCCGCTTCGAGGGCAGCGGTGCTGTCATCGTCGTCCATCGGCATGGCGGCGGCCGGCAGGGCGGCGATCAGCAATGGCAGGGCGAAAAGCGAGGCTCGCATGGGCTTGGCTGGTAGCGCTGTCATGGGGACCAGAATAGGGCAGGATCAGGCGAGATGTTGCTCAAAGACGGTCAACAGTTCCTTATAGAGCGCCCGCTTGAAGGGGACGATGATGTCGGGGAGATCTTTCGGCTCCGCCCAGCGCCAGGCGCGGAATTCCGGCTCGGCGGTCTGGATGTTGACGTCCTGGTCCTCGCCGAGGAAGCGGAACAGGAACCAGCGCTGGCGCTGGCCGCGCCACTTGCCCTTCCAGATCCGGCCGACCAGATCCTCGGGCAGGTCGTAGAACAGCTCCTCGGGGGCCTGGGCGATCAGCTCGGCATGCTGGCGCTCGACGCCGGTCTCTTCCCAAAGCTCGCGCCAGGCGGCGTCGATCGGATCCTCGCCGGGATCGATCCCGCCCTGCGGCATCTGCCAGGCCTCGACCACCGAATCGAGCCGCTGGCCGACGAAGACCTGGCCATGGCGGTTGAGCAGCATCACGCCCGCGCAGGGGCGATAGGGAAGGGAGGTGATGTCGGTCATGGCAGGCCTCGTAGCGCGGGATTGCAAGCCGAACCACCCTCGTCATCCCCGCGAAGGCGGGGATCCAGAGCCAAGCAGGTCATCGCTTCGTTACTCTGGATCCCCGCCTTCGCGGGGATGACGGAGGAGAGAGGCGGGGATGACGGAGGAGCGAGGGTGACCTACGTTCCTCGCGTGATCCACCTCGTCCACCACCCCGATTATGTCGCCCCGGCGCCCAGGCGCAGCCAGTATCAGTGGAACAAGAACGGCCTGGTCCGCGACCTGCTGCGCGCGGAAGGCGCCGCCTTCACCTGGCACCAGCCCAAGCCTATGCCGCGCCATTGGCTCGAGGCGGTGCACGATCCCGATTATGTCGAGCAGGTCCTCACCAGCAGCGTGCCGCCCGAGAAGGAGCGGCGGATCGGCTTCCCGGTCACCCCCGAAGTGGCGCGCCGCTCCCAGGCGGTGCCCGGCGGCACCTATCTGGCTGCCCGCCTCGCGCTCGAACATGGCTTCGCGGCCAATACCGCCGGCGGCAGCCATCATGCGCTCGCCAGCACCGGCGCGGGCTTCTGCGTGTTCAACGACCTCGCGCTGGCCGCGGTGCGGCTGATCGAGGAGGGGACGGTTGGCCGCATCCTGATCGTCGATTGCGACGTCCACCAGGGCGACGGCACCGCCTCGCTCACCGCGGGGCGACCGGAGATCGCGACCTATTCGATCCATGCCGAGAAGAACTTCCCGGTCCGCAAGGCGCATTCGACGCTCGACGTGCCGCTGCCCGACGGGGTGGAGGACGCGGAATATATGGAGACGCTCGAGCGCACGCTGCTCCCGCTGCTCGAAAGTTTCGCACCCGATCTGGTTCTTTATCAGGCGGGAGTCGATCCGCTCGCCGGCGACCGGCTGGGGCGGCTCGCGCTTTCCTATGACGGGCTCGTCGTGCGGGATCGCTGGATTTCCGGCGTCATGACGTCACGTGGCATCCCGTTCGCGAGTGCTCTGGGCGGCGGTTACGGCGAGGACGCGCTCGAAGTGTCGCGGCGCCACGTCGCCTCGATCCTCGCGCTGGGACAGGGAGTTGCAGGCCGGGCTTTGCAGGTTTGAAATTGGGGCGTAGACATCTGCGCAACGATATAAAATTGCAGGAGACCGGCTGTGGCTACTGCCGTGCATAGGCTCACGCCCGAGGAGGCGTCAGCGCATCCCGCACCCGAAGCGATCGTGGTTCGCTTCGCCGGTGATTCCGGCGACGGCATGCAGCTTACCGGCGGCCAGTTCACGCTTTCCACCGCACTCGCCGGCAACGACCTTGCCACCTTCCCGGATTTCCCGGCCGAGATCCGCGCCCCCCAGGGCACGCTGTTCGGGGTCTCGGCCTTCCAGATCAATTTCGGCTCGGCCCAGATCGACACCGCGGGCGACCAGCCCGACGTGCTCGTCGCGATGAACCCGGCGGCGCTCAAGACCAATGTCGATGCGCTCAAGCCCGGCGGGCTGATCATCGCCGATGAGGGCGAGTTCGGCCAGCGCAACCTCGACAAGGCGAAATACGCCGCCAACCCGCTCGAGGACGGCAGCCTGGCGAAGTGGCAGCTGCTCAAGCTCAACATCTCGCAACTCACCCTCGATGCGGTGAAGCCCTTCGGCCTCGGCAACAAGGAGGCGCTGCGCTGCAAGAACATGTGGACGCTGGGGCTGGCGCTCTGGATGTTCGATCGCGATCGCCAGCCGCTGGTCGACTGGCTCAAGGCCAAGTTCGCCAAGGCGCCCGAGCTGGCCGAGGCGAACATCGCGGCGCTCAACGCCGGCCATGCTTACGGCGAGACGGCGGAGCTGGGCGCGATGGGGATCAGCCAGCGCCAGGTCGCCGCCGCGCCCGCCGAGCCGGGGCTGTACCGCACCGTGACGGGTGCGGAGTCGATCTCGCTGGGGCTCGTCGCGGGCGCGCAGCTGGCCAGCCTGCCGATGTTCTTCGGCGGCTATCCGATCACCCCGGCCAGCGCGATCCTGCACACGCTGTCGCGCTACAAGGAATATGGCGTCACCACTTTCCAGGCGGAGGACGAGATCGCGGCGGTCGCCTCGGCGCTGGGCAGCGCCTATGCCGGCAGCCTTGGCGTCACCTGCTCCTCGGGCCCGGGCATCGCGCTCAAGACCGAGGCGATCGGCCTGGCGATCATGACCGAGCTGCCGCTGGTGATCGTCAACGCCCAGCGCGGCGGACCCTCGACCGGACTTCCCACAAAAACTGAACAGTCCGACCTATATCAGGCCGTCTACGGCAGAAATGGCGACTCGCCGGTGCCGGTGATCGCCGCCCGCTCGGCCGCCGATTGTTTCGACGTCGCGATCGAGGCGGTGCGCATCGCGACGCAGTACATGACCCCGGTGATGCTGCTCACCGACGGCTATCTCCAGAATGCCGCCGAGCCCTGGAAGGTGCCGGACATGTCGGCCTATGCGCCGTTCCCGGTGGCATTCCACACCGAGGTCCCGCCCGAAGGTAAGAAGTTCCAGCCCTATGGCCGCGACGACAAGCTCAAGCGCCCCTGGGTGAAGCCGGGTACGCCAGGCCTGCTCCACCGCATCGGCGGCATCGAGAAGGCACAGGGCTCGGGGAACATCGATTATTCGCCCGCCAACCACCAGGCGATGACCGACATCCGCCGCGACAAGGTGCTGGGCATCGATGTGCCCGACCAGGCGGTGGAGCAGGGCCAGGCAGGCGGCAAGCTCGTCGTGGTCGGCTGGGGCTCGACCTATGGCCCGATTGCCCAGGCGGTGCGGCGGGCGCGGGGCAAGGGGCATGACGTCAGCCATGTCCATATCCGCCACATCTGGCCGCTTCCGAAAAATCTCGGCGAACTCTTAAAGAGTTACGAGCATATCCTCGTACCGGAAATGAATACCGGCCAGCTCAAGACCCTGCTGCGCGACCAGTATCTCGTCGATGCCAGATCGCTCACCAAGGTCTCGGGCCAGCCCTTCCGCATCGCCGAGATCGAGAAGGCGATCGCCCAGCATATCGGCGTGGACTTCGACCAGGAACTCCCGCCCGACGACCGCCAGCTGCCCAGCCCGGAGGCGGTGAACCCGTGACGCAGTGGATCCCGGCTGGTGCGGAGCAGTGGGAGGCCGCGCTCACCTCCGCGGCGAACAACACGAAATGGGATGAGCTGCGGCTCGCCATGTACGGGATGGCGTCGCCGCCGCAGTTTCGCTGCAGAATGTTGTCGGGCCATTATGGCAGTCCGGACGGTGAATGGTTCTACCATTTCCGCGACGGCGGTTATGCGGACATCGAGTTCGTCGACATCCTGCCGCATGCCGATACCGATCGCCCCGAAATCCTGTCGCACCTGAAGGCGATCGGCCTAGCCGGTCATCCGACCGAGCAGGGCTTCCGCGTCTATGGCTATCTCCGGCCGGGCCAGGCCGTGGACCGTTTCTAGGGAACTCGACGATGAACGAGATCACCACCATCCGCCCGAGCACCCCCAAGGACTGGGAGACCGACCAGGAGGTCCGCTGGTGCCCGGGCTGCGGCGACTATGCGATCCTCAAGGCCGTGCAGCGGACCATGCCCGAGCTGGGCGTCGCGCCGGAGAACACGGTGTTCGTCAGCGGGATCGGCTGCTCGTCGCGCTTCCCCTACTACATGGAGACGTACGGCTTCCACACCATCCACGGCCGCGCGCCGGCGGTGGCGACGGGGGTCAAGCTCGCCAATCCCGACCTGGACGTATGGATCATCACCGGCGACGGCGACGCCCTGTCGATCGGCGGCAACCACACGATGCACCTGCTCCGGCGCAACCTGAACTGCCAGTTTCTGCTGTTCAACAACGAGATCTACGGCCTCACCAAGGGGCAATACTCGCCGACGAGCCGCGAAGGCACGCGCAGCCCCTCCACCCCCTTCGGCTCGGTCGACCATCCCGCCAAGCCCTGCGCCTTCGCGCTGGGGGCAGGCGCGCGCTTCGTTGCCCGCGGGATCGACGTCCACAAGAACCTGCCCAGCGTGCTCAAGGCCGCGCATGCCCACCAGGGCGCGGCGTTCGTCGAGATCTTCCAGAACTGCATCGTCTACAACGACGAGGTCTTCGAACCCTTCACCGCCAAGCCCAACGCCGCGGCGAACCAGCTCTGGGCCGAGCATGGCAAGCCGCTGCTGTTCGCGGGTGGCGCCAGGGGCCTGACGCTGGACATGCACAGCCTCACCCTCAAGGTCGTCGACGTTGCCGATGGCGACTGGGAAGGGGCAGGGGTGATCGTTCACAACGTCACCAACCGTGCCATCGCCCATATGCTGGTCGAGATGCCCTTCGGCCCGTTCCCGATGGCGCTGGGGGTGCTCTACGACGATCCCGCACCGACCTTCGAGAGCGCCGTGGTCGCGCAGAACAAGGCAGCGAGCGAAGGCAAGACGGCCGATCTCCAGAAGCTGGTCTCCAAGGGCCAGACCTGGATGGTCGACAAGGAACCGCACAAGCTCTGACGCCCGTCGCTATCGGCTTGCATTGCGGGCGGACTGGCCTATCGCGCCGTTCATGCTGATCGGCGCCACAACCGATTTCGAAGCGCATGAACTTGCGCGGGTGCCGAACGTCTATCTTCGATGATCCCCGGCGACTCCACGTCCAACAGCTTCCGCGCACCCCAGGAGCGCGCGCGCCGGCATGATCTCGATGCGCTGCGGGCAGTGTTCCTGCTGTTCGGCATTCCCTACCACGCCTCGCTGACTGTCCGCCCGGGGCCGTGGATCGCGAACTTCCATGACCGGTCGCGCGACTTCATCGAGATCGCCGACTATCTCCATCTGTTCCGCATGCCGGGCTTCTACATGATCGCCGGCTATTTCGCCGCGATGCTGCTCCATCGCCGCCCGGTGGCGAGCTATCTGCCGTCGCGCCTCCACCGGCTCGTCCCGCCGTTCCTCGCCGGCACCTTCCTGCTCGTGCCGGCAATGCACTTCCTGCTGCTGCTCGAGACCGGCCATCCGGACCCGGTCGGTCGGTGGTGGGAGATCATGACGATGATCGAGCGCAATCCGTTCGAGCATCTCTGGTTCGTGCAGGTGCTGCTCTACTACACCGCCGGACTGGCTGCTTTGGTCTGGCTGTTCCCCGCGCTCGCCCATGCCGAGCTCAAGGGCGAGCGGCGCGCGCTGGTGCAATGGTTCGTGCCCATCACGCTTGCCACCGGCCTGGTACTCGGCCTGTGCGATCTCGGCTCGCTCCAGCTCGAGCGCTATCGCTACCTGAGCAACTTCTCGGTCAATTTCCTCTCGGCCCGCTATGCGCTCGACTATCTGCCCTGGTTCCTGCTCGGCGCGGTTCTCCAGCGCGTCCCGGCGCTCGACCGGCGCTTCGCCCGTTTCTCCTGGATCCTGTTCCTCACCGGGCTTGCCGCCAGCATCATGGTGGTCTTCTATCCGCGCATGGTGCCGTTCCTGTGCCGCCCGGTGCTGACCGGCGTGGCAGCGATCTGCCTCACCCAGGCCGCGCTCGGCGCGCTCGCCCATTTCATCCATGGCGAGCGCCGCTGGGTGAAGTCGCTCGTCTCCGCCTCCTTCGTGATCTACCTGTTCCACGAGCCGCTGATCGTGTTGGCCACGCCGCTGCTCGATCAGCTACCCCTCCCGGTCTGGCCCAAGTTCATCCTGCTCTGCCTCACCGCCTTTTTCGGTTCCTACGGCATCTGGAAAATGATCAGGCTGAGCCCGGCACTGCGCTATCTGTTCAATGGCGAGCGCGTGAAGAAGCGCCCCGCACACTAGGCTTGCCCGACTCACCGGCGCGTGCATTGTGCGCCCCGAAATGCATGCGCCGCTAAGTCCTTCCGCCCCTGACCATTCCCCGCGGAAACCCGGCTGGTTCTCGCGCACCCTGGCGCCGGTCTTTCGCCGCCAGCTCGACAGGATCGACGCCGGCATAGCGAAGGGCAGCCTGTCGCTTGGCATGCCCGACGGCACGGCCCGGCTGCTCGGGGGTCGTGCCGATGGGCCGGCAGCGGTGGTCGACCTGCGCAGCTGGCGTGCGCTGCTCCGGCTCGCGATCGGCGGCTCGATCGGCTGGTACCAGGCCTGGGCGCTCGGCGAATGGGCGAGCCCCGATCCGGTCCAGCTCTTCGCGCTGTTCGGCCTCAACCGCGCCGAACTAGCCCGCCAGGCGCGCGCGACCGGCTTCTCCAAGGCCATCAAGCGCCTGCTCCACTGGCGCAATCGCAACCATCGCGGTGGATCGCGGCGGAACATCCATTTCCATTACGATCTGGGCAATGATTTCTACCGGCTCTGGCTCGATCCCGGCATGACCTATTCGAGCGCGCTGTTCGCTACGCCCGGCCAGTCGCTGGAAGCGGCCCAGCACGAGAAGCTCGCAGCGACACTCGCCCGCACCAACACCAAGGCCGGCGACGAAATCCTCGAGATCGGCTGTGGCTGGGGCAGCTTCGCCGAGCTGGCGGTGGCCGAGGGCCGCAAGGTCCATGGCATCACCCTGTCGACCGAGCAAAAGGCCTGGGCAGAGGCGCGCGTGCCGCAGAACGCCCGCTTCACCCTCACCGACTATCGCGATGTCACCGGCAGCTATGACGCAGTCGCCAGCATCGAGATGGCCGAGGCGGTGGGGCAGGCCTATTGGCCCGCCTATCTCGATGCGATCGCGGGCGCGCTCAAGCCCGGCGGGCGTGCCGCGCTACAGGTCATCACCTTCGACGACGCCTTTTTCGAGGACTATGCCTCGAACGTCGACTTCATCCAGGCCTATGTCTTTCCGGGCGGGCTGCTGCTGTCGGAGGAGCGGTTCGGCGCACTGGCCGCGGCGCGCGGGCTCAAGGCGCAGGGTCGCACCGGCTTCGGCCTCGATTATGCCGAGACGCTCCGCCTGTGGCGCGAGCACTTCGACGCGGCCGTGGCGGCGGGTGCATTGCCTGAGCAATTCGATCGCAAGTTCATCGACTTGTGGCGTTATTATCTGATGTATTGCGAAGGTGGGTTCAGAGGTGGCGGTATCGACGTCATCCAGCTCACTTTGGTCAAGGAGGAGGGGTGATGAAGAACTGGCTGTTGGCGGGTGCGCTCGCGCTCGGGACGTTCGCGGGGCAGGGGGCTCTGGCCCAGGCGGTGGTTTCGCCCGAGGTGAAGATCCAGTCCGGCGACAGTTCGGGCCTGCGCAAGGTCGGCGCCGAGGTGCTGTTCTGGAGCCAGGCGCAACGCGACCAGAATTTCCCGCACATGGAGAAGCTGTTCCCCGGCCATATCGTCCGGGCCGGTGGCAAGGTCCGCGCGCTGCCCGCCGGCAAGCCGCTCGCCTTTCCCGATGCCGATCTCGACGCCTTCATCGCGCAGCAGAACATCGCCGGGCTGATCGTGCTCAAGGACGGCAAGATCGTGCTGGAACGCTATGCCCGCGGCTATTCACAGCAGGGGCGCTGGACCAGCTTCTCGGTCGCCAAGTCGTTCACTTCGTCGCTGGTCGGCGCCGCGATCAGAGACGGCTATATCAAGTCGGTCGACGAGCCGGTGACCAGATACATCCCCGAGCTCACGGGCAGCGGCTATGACGGGGTGACCATCGCCCAGCTGCTCACCATGACCTCGGGCGTGAAGTGGAACGAGGATTATACCGACGCCAAGTCGGACGTCGCCCGCATGTTCCTCGAGCCCGTGCCGGCGGGGGAGGACCCCACCGTCTATTACATGAAGAAGCTGCCCCGCGAGAGCGCGCCGGGAGCCAAGTGGGTCTACAAGACCGGCGAGACCAACCTGATCGGCGTGCTGGTGATGCGCGCGACGAAGCAGCCGCTCGCCAGCTATCTCAGCGCCAAGATCTGGCAGCCCTATGGCATGGAGCAGGACGCCTTCTGGATGGTCGATCCGTCCGGCCACGAGGTCAGCGGCTGCTGCCTGTCGGTCAGCCTGCAGGATTATGCCCGGATGGGCCAGTTCGCGCTGGAGGGCGGCAAGGGCGTCGTCGCGCCGGGCTGGTTCCGCGAGTCGACCAGCGCGCATGCCGATATCGGCGTGCCGGGCCGCGGCTATGGCTATCAATGGTGGACCTATCCCGAGGGCCGCTTCGGCGCCCAGGGCATCTTCGGCCAGACGATCCGGGTGGATCCGAAGTCCAGGGTGGTGATCGCGGTCTCGGCCGCGGCGCCCAAGGCCAGCGACGACGCCTATGGCCAGGCGAGGACGGCGTTCCTCAACCGGCTGTTCGAGGCTGCGGCGAAGTAGACGCTAAATTCCCCTCCCGCTTGCGGGAGGGGCTAGGGGAGGGAACGACGTGGGTGAGGGAGCGTGACAGCCCCTCCCCCGACCCCTCCCGCAAGCGGAAGGGGAGCTTGAGCTCAGCCCGCAACCCGCTCGAAATGCCCGCTCTCGAACCCCGACACCGCCAGCGCCGCGATCCGCTCGGCCACGACCTCGGGCGCCTTCACCGTTGCTGGATCCTCGCCGGGGAAGGCGCGCTCGCGCATCTTCGTCCGGGTCGCGCCCGGATCGACGATGCCGACGCGGACCTTACTGATCTGCGCGACTTCCTCGCCATAGGTGAGCAGGAGGTTCTCGAACGCCGCCTTGGACGAACCATAGACGCCCCAATAGGCGCGCGCGGTGCGGCCGACGCTGGACGTCACCCCGATCACCCGGGCGCCCTGCGATGCCTTGAGCATCGGGTCGAACGCCGCAAGCATCGCCGCCTGGGCGGTGACGTTGAGCGTCAGCACCTTGGCGAATTCCTTGAAGTCGATCGCCGGCACCGCGCTCAGCGTGCCGAGCGTCGCGGCATTGAGCACCAGCACGTCCAGCGCGTTCCAACGCCCGGAGATCGCCTCGGCGAGGCGCGCGATGCTGTCATTCTCGGTCAGGTCCATCGGCGCGATCGTCGCGGAGCCGCCAGCGGCGAAGATCGCCTCCTCGACTTCCTCGAGCCCGCCCGCAGTGCGCGCGGTGAGGATCACGTGCGCGCCCTGACTAGCCAGTGCCAGCGCCGTCGCCGCGCCGATGCCCCGGCTCGCGCCGGTGACGAGCGCCGTGCGCCCCGAAAGTGCCCCCTCGCTCATCGCGGTCTCAGCCCACGCGCTCGTGGAGCAGCGCGAACTGGTCGGTCGGCGGGCCGTTCTCGTCCTGGTCGGTCAGCGTCGTCGGATATTCGCCGGTGAAGCACGCGTCGCAGTATTTCGGGTGGATGTCCGCGCGGTGCGCCTCGCCCAGCGCCTTGTACAGGCCGTCGATGCTGATGAACGACAGGCTGTCGGCATGGATGAAGTCGGTCATCCCGCCCACGTCCAGCTTGGCCGCGAGCAGCTTGGCGCGCTCGGGCGTGTCGACGCCGTAGAAGCAGCTGTGCCGGGTCGGCGGCGATGCGATGCGCATATGCACTTCGGCCGCGCCGGCCTCGCGCATCATCTGCACGATCTTGAGGCTAGTGGTGCCGCGCACGATCGAATCGTCGATCAGCACCACGCGCTTGCCCTTGATCAGTTCGCGATTGGCATTGTGCTTCAGCTTCACGCCCAGGTGGCGGATCTGGTCGCCCGGCTGGATGAAGGTGCGGCCGACATAGTGCGAACGGATGATGCCGAGCTCGAACGGGATGCCGCTCTGCTGGGCATAGCCGATCGCCGCCGGCACGCCCGAATCGGGGACGGGGACGACCAGGTCGGCCTCGACCGGTGCCTCGATCGCCAGCTGCGCGCCGATCGCCTTGCGCACCGAATAGACCGAGCGGTTGTCGCTGATCGAATCGGGGCGGGAGAAATAGACGTACTCGAAGATGCACGGACGCGCGGAGACCGGCGCGAAGGGCTTGTGCGAGCTGATCTCGCCGCCCTTGACGATCACCAGCTCGCCCGGCTCGACGTCGCGGACATAGTCGGCGCCGACCACGTCGAGCGCCACCGTCTCCGAGGCGAACACGATCGTGTCGTCGAGCTTGCCCATCACCAGCGGGCGGATGCCCAGCGGATCGCGGCAGGCGATCATGCCCTCGGGGGTCATCACGATCAGCGAATAGGCGCCCTCGACCTGTTTCAGCGCGTCGATGAAGCGGTCGATCAGCGTGCGGAACTGCGAGGTCGCGACCAGGTGGATGATCACCTCGGTGTCGCTGGTCGACTGAAAGATCGCGCCGCGGCGGATCAGGTCGCGGCGCAGGCGCATCGCGTTCGAGATGTTGCCGTTATGCGCGATCGCAAAGCCGCCGCTCGCCAGCTCGGCATAGAGCGGCTGCACGTTGCGCAGCGAGGTCTCGCCGGTGGTCGAGTAGCGGACATGGCCGCAGGCGGTGTCGCCGTGCAGCCCGCGGATCACGTCGTCGCGGTCGAAATTGCCGGCGACATGGCCCATGGCGCGGTGGATGTGGAACTGGCGGCCGTCGAAGCTGGTGATGCCCGCCGCCTCCTGTCCACGGTGCTGCAGCGCATGCAGGCCGAGCGCGACCGCGGCGGCAGCGCCGTCCATGCCGGAAACGCCGAAAATGCCGCACTCTTCGCGCAGCTTGTCGTCATCGAACGGGTTCGTGGTAAGCATCGGCCCTCAAGGGGTTTGGAACTGTCGGGCGCGCATATAGGCGCTTCGGCGCGATTTGTCGCCGGTCTGTCACAAAGAAATGAACTTGCAGGGTTTTCCGGTGGTTTTTCAGGGCAGAAGGAGACGTTTCCATGCCCGGGCAGATCAAGAACGAGGCGCTTTACGAGAAGCTGCGCGACGAAGGGAACTCGAAGGAGAAGTCCGCGCGAATCGCCAATGCGCAGGCGAACGGCTCGATCGACCATCGCGGCGGCAAGCTGGAGAGCCGTTCGAAGGACCAGCTCTACGACGAGGCGAAGGAGATCGGCATCGAAGGCCGCTCGAAGATGGACAAGGACGAGCTGGTCGACGCGATTCGGGATCGCTGAGCGATCACACCTCTCCCGCTTTCGCGGGAGAGGGAGGGGCCCGCGTCGCGAAGCGACGTGGGAGGGTGTGGGCATTTCTTCTCTGGTGGCACGGAAGAAGTGCCCTCACCCAACCCTCTCCGGCGAAAGCGGGAGAGGGCTAATGACGACGACGGATCGCTGCGCTAGTTCACGCGGGTGGACACCAATCGCGAAACGGGCCTCGTGCTCGACCCGAAATATGACGCCGCCGGCCTGATCACCGCGGTCTGCACCGATCCCCAAGGCACGGTGCTGATGCTCGCGCACATGAACGCCGAGGCCCTTCAGACGACGCTCGACACTGGCGAGGCGACCTTCTGGTCGCGCAGCCGCGGCAGGCTTTGGAAGAAGGGCGAGACCTCGGGCCATGTCCTCAAGGTGCTCGAAGCCCGGATCGACTGCGACCAGGACGCCGTCTGGCTCAAGGTCGAGCCGCACGGCCCCGCCTGCCACACCGGCGCGCCGAGCTGCTTCTACCGGATCGTCGAGGGCGGAAAGCTCGTCCGCGGATGAAGCGGGCAGGGCTGCTCCTCGCCTTACTCCTCGCCGCCTGCTCGGGCGGCCAGGCGCCCGCGAACAAGGCCGAGAAGCCCCAGGACCTCGAAAAGGCCGCGATCGAGCGCGGCCTGGTCCGCAACCCGGCGGATACCGACGTCGCCGGCCTCTATGCCCGGGACACCGACCGCATCTGCATCGTCCCCGACGAGGAGCTCGGCTACCGGATCGGCGCCTTCGTCGATTATGGCGACCGCATCACCTGCAGCGGCTCAGGGCGGGCGAGCCGGGTAGGGGAGGCGCTCCATATCGAGTTCGGCGAGGACGGCAGTTGCTCGTTCGACGCCAAGTATGACGGCGACAAGATCGCCTTCCCGGGCGCGCTGCCCGATGGCTGCAATAAATTCTGCGCAAAACGCGCCTCCTATGCGGGGCTGGAGGTTGCGCGGCTCAGCGAGTCGGCCGCCGAGGCCGCCGCGATGCGCGATGCCAACGGCAAGCGGCTCTGCGGCGCCAACTGAGCTGCTTACCGGCTTCCAATGTAGGATTTCTTCTGAAACATTCGCGTCATGCGGATGCGCGAACAGAGTGATAATCGACGGCGTTCCTGGCCGACATGCGCTCGTGCGCCTGCAGCAGAGAAAGGCGCCGCCGCTCGCGCGTAGATGTCGTGAACTTAGTGAACTTCCGACGCCAATTTGATTGACGTTCACGTAAGGGGAAGGTATTTTCCATGCCCATGAACGCACCAGCCTTTCCGCTCGAGGCCCTGGCGCCGATCGATCAGCGACCGGACCGCGACTCCTTCACCATCTCGGACCTGTGCGCCGAGTTCTCGGTCACCCCGCGCGCCCTGCGCTTCTATGAGGACGAGGGGCTGATCGGCCCCGAGCGCCGCGGCACCACCCGCATCTATTCGCACCGCGACCGTGCCCGGCTCGCCTGGATTCTGCGCGGCAAGCGCGTCGGCTTCAGCCTGGCCGAGATCCGCGAGATGATCGACCTCTACGATGTCGGCGACGGCCGCAGCACCCAGAAGCAGTTCACGCTCGAGCGCTGCCTCGAACGCATCGAGCTGCTCGAGAACCAGAAGCGCGACATCGACGCGCACATCACCGAGCTCCAGCAATTCGTCGACCTGCTCAAAAGCAGCGACTAACCCCCGAGGAACCCTGAAATGCCCCAGTACACCCCGCCGGTGCGCGACACGCGCTTCATCCTCGAGCAGGTGATCGGCCTCGATCGCTACGCCAACCTGCCCGGCTTCGAGAACGCCACCCCCGACACGGTCGACGCCGTGCTCGAGCAGGGCGGCCAGTTCGTCGCCGAAGTGCTGTTCCCGCTCAACCATTCGGGCGACCAGGAAGGCTGCAAGCGCCATGACGACGGCAGTGTCACCACGCCTGCCGGCTACAAGGAAGCGTACAACCAGTTCGTCGAGAGCGGCTGGGGCACGCTGAGCGCGCCCGTCGAGTTCGGCGGCCAGGGGATGCCGCACGTCATCTCCACCGCATTCCAGGAGTATATGATCTCCGCCAACATGGCCTTCGCCATGTATCCCGGCCTCACCCATGGCGCGATCGCGTCGCTGCTGGTCAAGGGCTCGCCCGAGCAGCAGGCGAAGTATGTCCCCAAGATGGTCGCCGGCACCTGGGGCGGTACGATGAACCTCACCGAGCCGCAGTGCGGCACCGATCTCGGCCTGATCCGCACCCGCGCCGAGCCGAACGCCGATGGCAGCTACTCGATCACCGGCACCAAGATCTTCATCTCGTCGGGCGAGCATGACCTGACCGAGAACATCATCCACCTCGTCCTCGCCAAGACGCCCGGCGCGCCGGAGAGCAGCAAGGGCATCTCGCTGTTCGTCGTCCCCAAGTTCCTGGTCAACGACGATGACAGCCTTGGCGCGCGCAACGCCGTCACCTGCGGCTCGATCGAGCACAAGATGGGCATCCACGCCAATTCGACCTGCGTGATGAACTATGACGGCGCCACCGGCTGGCTCGTCGGCGAGGAGATGAAGGGCCTCGCCGCGATGTTCATCATGATGAACGCCGCCCGTCTGGGTGTCGGCCTCCAGGGCCTCGGCGTCGGCGAAGTCGCGCTGCAGAACGCCGTCCAGTACGCGCATGACCGCCGCCAGGGCCGCGCGCTCACCGGCCCGCAGGAGCCGAACGAAAAGGCCGACACGCTGTTCGTCCACCCGGACGTCCGCCGCATGCTGATGGAAGCCAAGGCGCAGACCGAGGGCATGCGCGCGCTGTGCCTGTGGGGCGCGCTCCAGGTCGATCTCGAGCATGCCGCGCCGACCGAGGAGGAGCGCCAGCTCGCCGCGGACCTGGTCGGCCTGCTCACCCCGGTCATCAAGGGCGTCGGCACCGATATCGGCTACAAGGTCGCGACCGACAGCCAGCAGGTCTATGGCGGCCATGGCTACATCGCCGAATGGGGCATGGAGCAATATGTCCGCGATGCCCGCATCTCGATGATCTATGAGGGCACCAACGGCGTCCAGGCGATGGACCTGGTCGGTCGCAAGCTCGCCATGAACGGCGGTCGCGCGGTCCAGGCCTTCTTCAAGCTGGTCGCCGAGGAAGCCGCCGCCGCCAAGGGCGACGAGAAGCTCGCCACGCTGGCGGAGGGCCTCGAAAAGACGCTCGGCCATCTCCAGGGCGCGACGATGTGGCTCGCCCAGAACGGCTTCAAGAACCCGAACGATGTCGGCGCCGGCGCCTATCCGTACATGCAACTCACCGGCACGGTGGCGCTCGGCTTGATGTGGCTGCGCATGGCCAAGGCTGCAGCCGCGGCACTGGCCACCGGCGAAGGCGACGCCAAGTTCTACGAAGCCAAGCTGGTCACCGCCCGCTTCTACGCCGAGCGCTTCTTCCCCGACGCGAGTGGCCTGCGCCGTAAGATCGAGGCCGGCAGCGAGACGGTGATGGCGCTCGACCCGGAGCTGTTCCGCGCGGCGTGAGCTTTTGGGGACCCCGGCTGATCCCCAGTCCATAGCTGATCCCCGGCGAAGGCCGGGGCCCAGTTTCGGGCTGTGCTGTTATAGTGAATCCGTCAGCGAAGGGCGTCGTGACATTCGGCTGCGGCGCCCTTGCAACACTTAAATGTTCGCAATATGTTCCATTCTCGCAGGAGAAGCGGGATGGAAAAGCACGGCTTCGTCTACATCATGGCAAGCGGGCGCAATGGCACACTCTATCTCGGTGCCACTAGTGACTTACCCAAGCGCGCTTGGGAGCATCGCAATGGCGTAGTCGAGGGCTTTACCAGGAAGCATCGCTGCAAACTGCTTGTCTGGTACCAAATGTACGAAAGCCTGGACGCAGCGCGCTACCGGGAACTTCAAATGAAGAGGTGGCAGCGGACCTGGAAAATCCGTGAGATCGAAGGGTTGAACCCTGACTGGGATGATCTCTTCGATCGTCTCCCGCCTTCTTGAAATCGCCGCAACTGGGCCCCGGCCTTCGCCGGGGATCAGGTTGATGCCAGTGGCAAGGTTCGCCAATCCCGCTTGCAATGTAGGATTTCAAATGTTTGCATCCGGCCCCCAAGGGGAGGTGCTGGATGCTGACATTCGCATTGCTGTTGCTGCTGGGCTCGAACGACTTCAACCCGGCAAACGACCCCGATCGCACCACCGGGGATTCGTGGCTGACGAAGCAGGCCGATCGCAACCCCTTCGCCAGCCCCAGGCTCGGCGAGATCGGCGACGCCGCTATCCGGTTCAGCACCACGCCCGCGCTGCGTGGCGGCGAGCGCAACATCGTCACGATCACGCCCGGCGAGAAGGGAGAGGCAGTCGCCTCGCTCGATACCCTCCGCCACCAGTGCAATCTGTCGCAAACCCGCTGCCGCCTGGTCGCCGAGCGCTCGCTCAACCTCGCCTTCTGCGTGCAGGGCGATTGCAGCTACGCCGGCATCGCGCGGCGCGTTCACGCCCTGCTGTTCGATGCCGCACGCATGCCCAATAAGGATCCATCGGAGCTGGTGATCTGTACGGATGGTCCCGGCTATCTCACCGAGCTGCGCGAGGCGGGCAGGACCTATAATCTGTCGGGCTTCTGCGCGCCGAAGCACCCGAACAATCAAGTCTACAAGCTTGTCCGCGAGGGTCTGGGCGGACATTGGAAGCAGATCGGCAGGGAGGAATAGGGGGCTTTGGCGTGAACTTCATGAACTTTGGCGCGATATGTCATGCCGGCGCCGTAATGGTGCAGTAAGGCACTTGAGCCGCGAACCGGGGGTGTCGATAGTCTTTTCATGACCTTGGCCATTGTACCGCTCACGCCGCTCGAGCGTGGGCAGCTCCACGTCATCCGCCTGCGGGCGATCCGCAATGCGCTGGTCCTGCTCGCAGCCGCCGTCGCTGCGGAGATCTTCGTGCCGGGCCTGCCGGTGCGGGGGCTGATCCTGGCGCCGGCGCTGCTGCTCGCCTTGTGGATCGCCGTCTTCGCGCCGGGGCGCAGCTGGCGCCGCTGGGGCTATGCCTTTACCGGCAGCGAGCTCCATGTCGAATATGGGCTGTTCACCCGCGTCCACACCATCGTCCCGGTCCTCCGCGTCCAGCATATCGACGTGGCCCAGGACGTGCTCGAGCGGCTGTTCGGAGTCGCGCGGCTGATCGTCCACACGGCGGGCAGCGAGAACAACTTCGTGGTGCTTCCCGGCATTTCCCGCGACGCCGCCGAGGGCATCCGCGACGCGATCCGCGAGCGGATCGGCAGCGCCGGGCATGACTGACCCCGGCGACGCGCCGCAGCGGCTCCACATCCTCACGGTGATCATGCGCTTCGTGAAGCGCGCGCCCTCCACGCTGGTCGTGCCCCCGCTGGTGCTCGGCTTCGCCGGGCGGGAGTTCCATCCGGTGCTGGCGTTCGGCACCTTCGCCGCCATCGCCGCGGCGGTGATCGTCACGACCTGGCTCGGCTGGTGGACCTTCACCTACACGATCGGCGAAGAGGAAGTGCTGATCCAGCACGGCCTGGTGCAGCGCAACCGCCGCTCGATCCCGCGCGGCCGCATCCAGGACGTGTCGATCGAGCGCAGCCCCTTTGCGCGCATCTTCGGGCTGGCGCTGGTCCGGATCGAGACCGGCGGCGGCAAGGCGGAAGAGGCCGAGCTCGACAGCGTCTCGCTTGCCGAAGCCGAGCGGTTGCGCGCGCTGCTGCGCGCCTATCGCCCGTCTGCCTCCGAAAGGGCGGACGAAACAAGCCCTGCGGAGCCCGAGCGCCGCACCGTCTATGCCATGTCGCTCGGTCGGGTCCTGCTGCGCGGCGTTTTCGGCTTCTCGATGCTCTGGCTCGCCGCGATCTACGGCGCGATCCACTCGATCGACCGGGTGGTGGAGTTCGATTGGGAGAAGTGGTTCGGCGAGGCCGAGCGCGTTGCCCTCGCCCAGTTCAGCATCCGGGCGCTGCTCCTGGTGCTGGCGATCGCGTTGCTGCTCGGCGTGATCGCCGGCATCGTCCGCACGCTGCTGCGCGACTATGGCTTCACGCTCAGCCACGAGCCCGGCCGCTTCCGCCGCATGCGCGGGCTGCTGACCCGGTCGGAGGTGGTGATCGCCGACCGCCGCATCCAGCTCGGCCTCGTCCATCGCGGGGCGATCAGCGGGCGGCTGGGCTGGAACACCGTCGCGGTGCAGACGCTGGGCGGCAGCGAGGATCCTTCGGGCCGCCAGGAACTGTCTCCCTTCGCCACCGCAGCAGAAGCGGCCGAGGTCGTCGCCGCCACGCCCTTGCCGCCGTTCGAGCGGATCGGCCTGCGTCCGGTGGCTTCGGCCCATATCCTGCGCTCGGCGATCCGCCATGGCCTGCCGGTCGCGCTGGTCTTCGGGATCGCCGGCTGGTTCCTGCCGCCGCTCTGGTGGGGGCTGCTGCTCGTCCCCGTGCCGGTGGCCATCGCGCTCTTCCAGCGCAGCTTCCACCGCTATGCCCTGCGCGACACCAGCCTGCAGGTGATGCGCGGGGTGCTCTCGCAACGCGACTGGATCGTGCCCTTCGAGTCGATCCAGACGCTTACCGTGCAACAGAGTTGGCTGCAGCGCCGGCTCGGCGTGGCGACGGTGGTGGTGGATACGGCGGGCGCCAGTGGCCTGCATCGCCCCAATGTGACCGATGCCCCGCTCGATGCCGCGCTGGCGCTGACCCGGGCGCTGGCGGCCCGGGTCGACTAGCGCGCCTCGGGCGTGGGGCGCGGGGTGGGCGAAGGCCGCGGCACGGGCAGGGTGAAGCTCACTGTGCCCTTGCCCTGGGCCGGCACCGTCGCCGGCGCGCTGGCCGGCGTCACCGCCTCGACCTTGCGCCGGATTCCGGTCAGCGGCGCGGGCGCAGCGAGCGGGGTGGCGCCGGGGATCGGCGTCGCGGCGGGAGCAGGTGCGGCGGCGGCAGCTTCGGTCGGAATCTGAGCGCGCATGCACTGGACCGGGCTGGGGCGGCGGAACTGGGCGCAGTTCCATAGCGCCTTGGCGAAGCCCTGCGTCTCGTCGCGCAGATAGCTGAACGACATGGTCGAGACCTGCGCGGTGGAAAGGGGCAGCCTGGCCGGGGTCTGCTTCGAGTCCGCCCAGGCCATGAACTTGCAATAGGGCCGCTCGCCGCAGGTGCGGATGGCGAGGGCGGCAAAGGCATCAGGGCCGATGCCCTGGGGGAGGGTGAGCATGAAGTTGCTCGATTCGCCGCCGCCCTCGATCGCCATCGGTGCGGGGACAGCGCTTTGCGGGATCGAGGCGGGGTCGATGAATGCGCCGTCGCTACCCACCGCGCCCGGCACCAGCCCCTCGAGCGCCGGGTCGGGCTGGAAATTGCCCGGGGCGAGCCTCGCCATCAGCGCGATGTTGGGTTCAACCCCGGTATAGCTGCGGTTGAACGCCGGCGGCGTGCCCCACCAGCCCGCCCAGCGGAAGAAGAGATGGGTATGGACCTCGGTGATCTTTTCGAGGCTGGCGCTCCAGTACGGCACAACCCAGTCGGTGTGATAATGGGTGGCGTGGCCGACCGGCTTGTAGACCGAGCCGTTCAGCGCGATCCGGGCGACGTAGCGGGCGCGCTCCCAGGCCGCGGCCGTCGGCGAATAGCGCAGCATCGCGCCGTCGCAGGTGAAGGTGAACTGGCAGCCGGTCGAGCGCTCCGAACCCTGGAACACCACGCCGCAGATCGACTTGGGGAAGGCCGGGTGGCGGGCGCGGTTGATGATCACCTGCGCCACGGCGCGCTGCCCCTCGGCATCGTCGCCCGCCTCGTAATAGACCGCGGCGGCCAGGCAATCGACCGCCCGCGCGCGGCTGTCCTCGGCGCCGAAGATGTTGAACGGCCGCGCCGCCGGGTTGGGCAGGGTGGAGAAGGGAATGGAGGCGTTGAAGGTCCGCGCGTCATCCGGAGTGACGACCTGGAGCTCGACCGGCTCGACCGGCGGCAATTCGGACTTGGGCACCACCCGGTGCGACACCTTCACTGGTCCGCGCTTGTGCACGACGGTCCGCGGGGTGTGAGCCACCAGCCAGAGCGGCAGCGCGATCGCCACGATGGTGACGAAGCCGAGCAGCGTCGCCAGCAGGGGCGAGACGCGGAGCGCGGGCGCTCCGATGGTGCGAAGGGAAGGGAGGGTCGGCATGGGGTCGCCGCCCATAACGCAGAAGTCACAAGGTTGGAACCATTGCGGCGCCGAAACGCCGCAATGCCCGGTCAACCTGCCCGCGAAGGGCTCAGTTCGGCCAGAATCCGGTGGCTTCGCACATGTCCCAATGATCGGCCGCGCCGAGCTTGCAGGCGGCAGCAGTAGCGCCGGTGCACAGCTTCACTTCGCGCTGATAGCGCTTGTAGCAGCTCTCGGGACGCACAGGCGCCGCAAGCTTCGCCATGACCACCGGCCTAGTGTGCTTGGCAGCCGAAACCGGCGCTGCCACCACGCCGCGCGCTTCCGCCGGCGTCTCCAGCCCACGCTGCTTGCCTCCGAAGGCGAGCGGCCACCCCAGATAGATGGCGAGCATAACGCTCACCAGAATCATCGCATTGCGCACGAATTCCCCCCCGGAAACACGTTTCCCCGACTCGGGGAAGCTACCGTTAATCCGGGGGTAATTCCAGTGGTCTCAGCTCTCCGGCAGGAAGTCCGGAACGCTCAGATAGCGCTCACCTGTATCATAATTGAACCCGAGCACCCGGCTGCCCTGCGGCAGGTCGGGAAGCTTCTGCAGGATCGCCGCCAGAGTCGCGCCCGACGAGATGCCGACGAGCATGCCTTCTTCGCGCGCCGCACGACGCGCCATGTCCTTGGCGACGCCGGCATCGACCTTGATCACGCCGTCGATCGCGTCGGTGTGGAGGTTGCGCGGCACGAAGCCGGCGCCGATGCCCTGGATCGGGTGCGGGCCGGGCTGGCCGCCCGAGATGACCGGCGAGAGCTCGGGCTCCACCGCATAGACCTTCAGGTTCGGCCAGGCCTTCTTCAGCGTCTCGGCGACGCCGGTGATGTGGCCGCCGGTGCCGACGCCGGTGATCACTACGTCGATCGGCGCATCGGCGAAGTCGTTGAGGATCTCCTGCGCAGTGGTCTTCACGTGCACGTCGATATTCGCCGGATTCTCGAACTGCTGCGGCATCCAGGCGCCGGGTGTGGTCTCGACGATCTCCATCGCGCGCTCGATCGCGCCCTTCATGCCCTTCTCGCGCGGGGTGAGGTCGAAGGCCGCGCCATAGGCGAGCATCAGGCGGCGGCGCTCGAGGCTCATGCTCTCCGGCATCACCAGGATCAGCTTGTAGCCCTTCACCGCCGCGACCATCGCCAGGCCGACGCCGGTGTTGCCGCTGGTCGGCTCGACGATCGTGCCGCCGGGCTGCAGGCTGCCGTCACGCTCCGCGGCCTCGATCATCGCCAGCGCGATGCGGTCCTTGATCGAGCCACCCGGATTGGAGCGCTCCGACTTCACCCAAACTTCCGAATCCGGAAACAGCTTCTGGATGCGGATGTGCGGCGTGTTGCCGATCGTCTCGAGGATCGTATTGGCCTTCATGTCGTCATCTCCTTGGGAGGAATCTCGAGATTGGCCGGAGGGTCGAACGTGCGAGCCCGCCTCAGCTCCGGAAATAGCTTGGCCCATGCCAGTGTGACAAGGACGGCGCCGATGCCGCCGCCCACCACCGCGGCGACCGGGCCGATCAATGCGGCGAGGAAACCGGACTCGGCCTCGCCCAGCTCGTTCGAGCCCGAAATGAACAGGGTCGAGACCGCGCCGACCCGACCACGCATTTCGTCGGGCGTGTAGAGCTGGATCAGCGATTGCCGGACATAGACCGAGACCATGTCGGCCGCGCCGAGTACGAACAGCGCGAACAGCGCGACCAGCACGGCAGGGGCGGTGTCATGCCCGATTGCACTCGGCCCGAGTGCCGGTACCAGCAACGGCGCGGACAGGCCGAAGATCACCGTCGCCACGCCGAACAGGGCAACGGCGAGCAGCATCTTGACGCCGACATCGCTCTTGAGCGGCCTCCAGGAGAAGAACACCGCAGTCACCACCGCGCCGATCGCCGGCGCCGCGCGCAGATGCCCGAGCCCTTCCGAACCGACCTGCAGGATATCGCGGGCATAGACCGGCAGCATCGCCGTCGCGCCCCCGAGCAGCACCGCGAACAGGTCCAGCGAGATCGCGCCGAGCACCAGGCGATTGCGTCGGACATAGTGAAGCCCGTCGATCATCTGCGCCCAGGGGCTACCGCTGAACTTGCGCGCGCTCCGCGGCACGTCGCCGATCAGCATGAGCAGGACGAAGGAGACCAGGAACAGGCCGCCTGCTACTGCATAGGAGAGCCAGTCCGCCGCCGCGTAGAGGTAACCACCCATCGCCGGGCCGATCACGGTGCCGATCTGCCAGGACAGCGAGCTCAGCGCGATCGCGGTGGGCAGGATCGCCTTGGGCACCAGGTTGGGCGAGAGCGCGCTCAGCGCCGGGCTGGCAAAGGCGCGGGCGACTCCGAGCAGCGCCGCGATGCCGAATAGCCAGGGCAGGGTGATCGCGTTGGTATAGGTGAGCACGCCAAGGCTGATCGCGCAGAAGGCCTCGAGCGCCACCGCGGCGCGGGCGATCCAGCGCCGGTCGAGCCGATCGGCGACCCAGCCGGCGAAGAGCGACAGGAACAGCAACGGGAGGAACTGCGCGACGCCGATCAGGCCGAGTTGGAACGCCGCCTCCTTCACCGTCATCGTCCGGCGGGCGATGTCATACACCTGCCAGCCGATGACGATCACCATCGCCATCTGCCCAAGCGTCGTCGAGAGCCGGGCGAGGAAATAATAGCGGAAATTGGGTACGGCGAACGGGTGCTTTGCTTCGGCGGCCATGGCTTGCCTCTAAGCGCTTCCACGCCGTGACCGCAACGAGCGATTGCGGCTCCGACGCTCAAACAAAGGTATTAGGCCGGTCAGCGCAGCTTGGCAGGCTGAACGTCCTCAGTCTCGGCGGCGCGCGGGTTGCGGATCGCAGGACGGAGGCGGGCGAGGCTGCACAGGCCGGCAATGGTGGCGAGCCCGGCCGAGACCAGGGGCGGGACCGTCCCCCCGCCGATACCGAGCGCCAGCAGCGCCGCCACCAGCGTGGCGCCGGTAGTCTGGCCAACCATCCGGGTGGTCGAGACGAGCCCGCCCGCTGCGGCGGCACGGTCGATCGGCGCGGAGCCGATGATCAGCCGTGCGTTGGGCGAGAGGAACATGCCGAAGCCGGCACCGGTGAGCGACATGCGCCAGGCTATGTCGAGCCAGGTCGGATCCGCCGGAAGGAATGCGAGGAAGAACAGCCCCGTAACCGCGACGACCATGCCGATCCCGCCCAGGGCACCGGCGGGGTAGCGGTCGGACAGCGAGCCGGCGAGGGGCGCCACGATCATCGTGGTCAGCGGCCAGGGGGCGATCACGGCGCCCACCTCGGACGGCGAGAAGCCATAGCCGTGCTGGAGGCGGAAGGGCAGCGAGAGCAGCAGCGTCATTGTCGCGATGAAGGCGGTATAGGCACCCAGTACCGACAGAGCGAGCACGGGCCGGGTGAGCAGGTCGACGGGCAGGATCGGCTTGGGCTCGCGTAGCTCGCGTCGGACGAACAGCAAGCCGATCACCGCACCGGCGAGCACCACGGCCCCGGACACGACCGGGCTGTCGCCATGGACACTGCTCTCAAGCCCGCCGATCACCAGCCCGAACATACCGGCACAGAGCAGGGCACCGAACACGTCGAACGGCTCGTCCCGCGCTGCATTGTCGGGCAGGGCGCGACCGAGGAGCAGGCTGGCGATGGCGAAGGGCACCGCCGAGGCGAACACCCAGGGCCAGGGCCCGATCGCCAGCACCAGGCCGCCGAGCGTCGGCGCCAGCGCGGCGGAGCTCGACACGACCACCGAATTGATGCCCAGCCCGCGGCCGAGATGCTTTGCCGGATAGACCTGGCGGATCAGCGCCGAGGAGACGCTGAGCGCCGCCGCCGCGCCCACCGCCTGCGCCGCCCGGACGATCAGCAGGAAGGGCAGGCTCTTGGCGAAGAAGCATAGCACCGTCGCCACAGTGAAGACCAGCTGGCCGGTCTGGTACATCCGCTTGAGACCGATCCGCTCGCCCAGGCCGGCCAGCGGCAGGAGCAGCATGACCAGCATCAGCTGGTAGACGGTCACCACCGACACCGCCGCCGAGCTGTCGACGTGCAGGTCACGGGCAATGGTGGGCAGCGCCACCGTGGCGATCGCGCCGTCGATCACCACCAGCGCCGATCCGAACGAGAGCGCGGCGATGGCAAGGGCGCGGCGGGGCTGGGGCAGGCCGTCGGTCATCCCTGCGTCAGTGCCCGAAGCCGTCCTGTCTTTCCAGTGGGAACCTGTGCCGTCTCCAAACGGTTCTTTCGCTATCGAAACCAACAACTTGGAGAGTGAAGATGGGCAAGGGAATCCTGCTTTGGCTGCTGGGCATTCCGATCCCGATCATCCTGCTGATCCTGATCTTCTGGCATTGAGCCCGATCAGGCGGCTTCGGCCTCTCCCGGGCCGGACTGGTTCGCCGTGACGAATCCCGACCCTTCGAAGATCAGCTCGCGAATCTCCCAGGCATCGGCGACGTAGCGATGGTCCGGCTTGCCGGGACAGTCGCCGACGTCGTTCACCGGGAGCTGCGGCAGCAGGGGAAGGATCTCGGCTGCCTCGCCCTCGATCCGCTCGCGGATGCGCGTCATCAGCCAGCGGATCGAGCGAGCATAGGTGTCCCATTGCTCCTCGCTGGGAAGACCGTGCCAGCGCGTGACGTGCTCGCGGAAATCGGCGACCAGCGCAGCGGTCTCGGCACTGGCGCGGCCAGCTGCCAGCGCCACGTCACCCCCCACTTCGTCCATCAGCGGGCCATAGACCTGGCCCTCCATCTTGGCGAAATGCATGAGCAGATCGCGGGTGAACATCCAGCGACGGAATCCCAACCCTTCGACATTCGCCGGCCGCGGACCAGAGACCAGCGTCTCGAGCGCATCGGCATTGGCGAGAATATGGGCGTGCTGTCTCAGCACGCGCTCAACGGGCATTACGCGACTCCTCATACCCCCATTATGGCGTGATCATGCCCGAAAAGGGGGGAAGTAGCCGCTCCGGAGCTACCCCAATAGGGGAAGCTACGGAGGCCCCGCCGCGCCCGGCGACGGGGCCTCGCAACAGCTTAGCGGCAGCGGACCTGGTCGCGGTCCACCGAACTGCCGAGCGCACCGCCGGCGATCGCGCCGAGCAGCGTGCCCACGGTCTTGGAGCGGCCACCGGCGATGACGTTGCCGAACAGGCCGCCCGCCGCCGCGCCGACGATCAGGCCCGTCGTGCCGTCCGAGCGCTTGCAATAATATTTGCCGTCATTGCCGCGATAGATGCGATCGTCCTGGCTGAGCACGCGATCCTGATAGCCCGGAGGCGGGGCGCGATAATCGCGCGACGCGTCGTAGAATTCGTCGTCACGCGGATCATAGCCATAGCCGCCACGCGGCGGGGGCGGCGGCGCGACCGGGCGGGCCTTGTAGGCACGATAGCGATCGAGCGCCTGCTGGAACTGGTCGTACTCGCGCTCGAACCGCTGCTGCGCGGCATCGAAACGCGCTTCCTCGTCCTGCCCATAGATGGGCGCGCGCTGGGCCATCGCCGGCGACGCAACCGCCAGGCTGGCCGCGGCTGCAGCGGCGAGGGTTATCAGATGCTTCATGATCAATTCTCCTTCCCGAGGGCCCATACGGCCAGGGGCATCGAAACGTTCCGGACATGCGCGTGAAGCCGGGCTGAACGGACGGTGCCGATACGACGGACCCGTAATGAAGTGCGGTGAATCGCGCCAGCGGAGGCGCGGAAGTTCACTAAGTTCACGACATCCACGCGCGCGGGCGTGCGACGGCACTTTCTGAGGGAGCGGCGGTGGATGAGACTGCAGACCGCAAAACGTGTGCGACCGCCATCGAGCTCGGGGCTGCGGACTGAATCGTGACCACGAGTGAGATCAAACATTCTGGTGAAGACGACTGCATCCACCAGTCTATGCGAAAGGATTTCCTACATTGGAAGCCCGATGTGCGGGCTTAGCGGGAGCATTGCTTCCGGAGGAACTCGAACGCTTCGCTGAAGGCCGGCGCGAGACCGGTCAGATTGAACCGGAACTTCGTGCGCAGCGCCGTGTCGCGGTGTTCCAGGTCCATTTCATAGAGATCGGAGGAGGAAACCTTGGTCACTTCGCTCCAGTCGAGGACATAGGTCTTTGTCGGCTTGGTGTTGGCGATCAGAAGCACCTTGGGCGTGGCGAACTCGGTCACGCAGCGGCGGAGCATCTTGCTGCCCGTTGCCTGACGGCTGACGAGCCAGGCCTTCTTGCCGTCGTCCCGCGATACGACGATCTCGACGCGCATCTGGCCATAGTCGAACTTGTCCAGGCTCGCCTGCACCGCCTCTACCGTCGGCTCCTGGTCCTGCGCCGCGGCAGGCTGGGCGAAGATAAGCGCCGGAACGGCGAGCAGCGGCAGGCAGCGGATCATGGAATTTCCCCTTTGTTTCCAGGCTAGCATGCCGCGCGCCGCTTGCCAGCGGCTGAATGACGATTGGAAGCCCGGCGCGGCTGTGCTGAAACCGCGGCATGAACTTCATGCAGTTCCTCAAGTCGCTCGACGACCTGCTCTACGAGATCATCACCTGGCTGGTCTTCTATCCGGTGACCTTGTGGCGGACGATCCGCCAGCCCTTCACGATGATGGCCTATGCGGACAGCGAGCTGGAGGATGCGCCCGAGCAGCAATATCCCGATGTGCTGAGCCCGCCGCTGTTCCTGCTGCTCACCCTGCTGCTGAGCCACACCATCGAGCTGGCGCTGGTCGGGCAGAGCGAGCTGGTGGCGGAGAAGCGCGGGCTGGCCGGGCTGATCAGCGACGATACCAGCCTGTTGCTCGTGCGGCTGCTGTTCTTCGCCGTCTTCCCGCTGATCATGGCAGTGGCCTTGCTGCGCCGGCGCAGGCAGAAGCTGACCCGCGACAGCCTGAAGCCGCTCTTCTACGCGCAATGCTATCCCGCCGGCGTGTTTGCGCTGGTGCTGGGCATCGGGTCGCTGGCGACGCAGATGCCGGGCAATCCGCTGTTTCGCGTTGCCGGGCTGTGGATCCTGCTGGCCGCCTTCCTCTGGTACGGCACGCTGCAGAGTTTCTGGTTCGCCCGGGCGCTCAATATCTCGAAACTGCGCGGTTTCGGCATTGCCACAGTGACGATGCTAGAGAGTGCGCTCGTCTTCGTGCTGCTGGCCGCGCTGCTCGCCTAGAAGCCGCCGCCGCCGCGCCAGTCGCCCGCGTCGCAGCGGCCGGTGAAGCTGGTCGCGGCACGGATGCGGATGATGCCCGAGCGGCGATCGATCTCGAACCGGGGCTTGTTCAGCCCGCTCATCCGATACTCGCCGGTGATGCGGTCGGCGGTGACGACCAGGTTCTGGATGTCCCACCAGCCATTGTCGCCGCCCGAATGGATCGGGGAGACCAGCTTGCCCTCGGGCCGGATGCGGCCACGGCCGTGCCAGATCTCGATCTGCAGGTCCGAGGCGAAGCCGTCACGGCCGAGCGTGGTGCCATATTGCGGCTCGAAGCGGTGGCTGCGGCTGTTGTAGACATAGCCCGACTGATAGCGCGCGGCGGGCGTGCTGCCGCCGCCGAAGCAGACCAGGGTGATCGACGGACCGAAGCGGTCGCCGCGATCGGTACCGGTATCGGCGGGACGGCTCGGGGGCGGTCCAGCATCGGCAGGCGAGGGCGCGCCGGGGCGGCAATTCTGCTCGGGCACGCGCTGGATCTGCGAGTAACGCCCGTCGCTGGTCGCGACCTGGATGCACTGGCGCTGCCGGTCGCTCCACCACAGCGACCATTTGGTGGTGCCCACCGTGTTGACGGTGACGAAACTATATCCCCTGGCCTGGAGCTGAGTCTCGCCGCCCGCGCCGCGCGCACCGACCAGATCGGCGACATCCGAGGGCATCGACTGGGCGAAAGCCGGGCCGGCAAACATCGTGGTGGCCAGCAGGGCCATGGGCAGTGCGCGGCGCATGTTCCGATCCTTTCGCAGTCGTTTCGGGCACGTTGCTATCATGCGGGGATTGCAGGGACGAGGCAGGTTCGGGTTGCCGGCATGTTTACCGGGGCCGGACCTTCACAAAGCCTAAAGGGTCGGGCCGTTAGAACCATTTCAGGAACAATATATCTCGGGCGACGTGCATGGGTGGCAGATTGGGAGGGGCGGCCAAGGCGGTCGGCGTGGGCGGAAACGCCGCACCCTTCATGCGCAGGAGCGGGCCTGATCCGCTGGCTGCCGAGCATCTGCGGCTGTTCCGCAACTATGAGGCGATGGACCTGGGCTGGTTCTGGGCGACCGACGCCGAGGGCCGGATCACCTATGTCAGCGAGGGCGCCGCGCGCTCGCTGGGCGTGACGGGCGACACGTTGATCGGCCGCGACCTGATCTCGCTGTTCAAGAACGCCAATGAGGAGGCCGATGCCGAGCGGCGGCGGACCATGCCGTTTCAGATGGCGCGTCAGGCCCGGTTCGACGCGATCCCGCTGCTGGTCGACATCGTCGGCGAGGAGCGCTGGTGGGCGCTTTCCGGTCAGCCCACCCGCGATTCGCGGGGCAGTTTCAGCGGCTATCTCGGTCACGGCGTCGACGTGACGCGGGAGCAGCGGGCGGCGCATGAGAGCAATCGGCTCGCCATGTACGATCCGCTCACCGGCCTGCCCAACCGGCGCCGGATGAGCAACCTGCTCGACAGCACGATCGCGGCGTTCCGCAATCAGCAGCGCCCCTGCGCGCTGATGCTGATCGACCTCGACCGGTTCAAGGCGATCAACGACAGCCTGGGCCATCCGGTGGGCGACGCGCTGCTCAAGCAAGTCGCCGAGCGGCTCTCGACCATCGTCGGCAATCCCGAGCAGATCGCCCGGATGGGCGGCGACGAGTTCCAGGTGATCCTGCCCGATGCGCACAACCGGGTCGGCATCTTCGACCTGGCCAACCGGATCATCGAGTCGCTCTCCCACCCCTATATGATCAACGGCAGCCGTTGCCTGATCGGTGCCTCGATCGGCATTGCGGTGAGCCCGTTCGATGCCGGCACCAGCGACGAGCTGGTCCGCAACGCCGACCTGGCACTCTATGCCGCCAAGGGATCGGGCCGGGGCCGGGCGCGCTTCTTCTCCTCCGACCTGCTCCAGGCCGCCGAGGATCGCCGGCTGCTCGAGCAGGACCTGATCGACGCGCTCTCCAACGGCGAGCTGGCGGTGCACTATCAGCCGATCGTCGGCGCCCGCAGCGAGGAAGTCACCGGCTTCGAGGCGCTGCTGCGCTGGAACCACCCGAGGCGCGGACGGATCTCGCCGGCGATCTTCATCCCGATCGCCGAGGATGCCAACCTGATCCCGCAGCTCGGCGAATGGACGCTGCGCCAGGCCTGTGTCGACGCGGCGAAATGGCCGGGCGAGCTGCGCGTCGCGGTCAATGTCTCGCCGCTCCAGTTCGCCAGCGAGGCGCTGCCCGCCATCGTGATGAGCGCGCTGGCCAATTCGGGGCTCGCCCCCGAGCGGCTCGAGCTCGAGATCACCGAGAGTGTGTTCCTCGAGGACGGTTCGGAGACCGATGCCCGTTTCGCCGCGCTCAAGCGGCTCGGTGTGCGGCTGGCGCTCGACGATTTCGGCACCGGCTATTCCTCGCTCGGCTATCTGAAGACGGCGCCGTTCGACAAGATCAAGATCGACCAGAGCTTCGTCCGCGGCACCACCGAGGAAGGCGCCCGTAACCAGGCGATCATCGCCGCGATCGTCGCGCTGGCCAATGCGCTGGGCATGGAGACCACCGCGGAGGGCATCGAGAGCTTCGACCAGCTCGAGACGATGCGGAAGCTCAACGTCAGCCATATCCAGGGCTTCCTCTACAGCCGGGCGGTGGCGAGCGACGAGCTGGCCAGCAACTTCAAGGACGGCAAATGGGTGATCCAGCCCCAGGGGCCGGCCCGCCAGCGCCACATCCGCCACACCACCTTCCGCAAGGTGGGGGTGATCCACGACAATCATTACTACCCCGCCGTGCTCAAGAACGTCTCGGCATCCGGCGCGCTGATCGACGGCATCGTCGACGTGCCCGAGGGCACCCAGTTCGTCGTCGACCTGGGCGAGGGGCAGATGGTGGTCGCCACCGTCCGCCGCTCGATGAACCAGCAGCAGGGCATCGAGTTCGAGCAGCCGCTGGTCGAGGACGCCAATGGCGTGCTCACCACAAGGCATCGCGTCTCGCCCAAGGTGATCACCGAGGCGGGGCTGCAGCAGCAGGGCCACAACCTCGTCGCCAAGACGGGCGAGGGCGGGCTGTCGATGCCGGCCTTCCACACCGTGACCGAGTGGAACGGGATCGAGGTCTAGGTCCCGGAGCTGCTTCTCCTGTCTGTCGGGCGCCGAGCCTTCCCGGGGGCGGTATCGGGGCTTGCGGCGGCGCGGAAGTTTACGAAACATACGGCACGGGGACCGCGTTCTGGGTACCTGAAACGGCACAGCGACTTGCTGCATTGCAGCATGAATGCCATGGAGAGGGGATGAAGTTGAGTCTCGAAGCCGATCCGCCCCCCCCGCCCGCCGTCATGCTGCCGCTGCTGTTCGAGGCGGTGGTGCGCCACAAATGCGTGTCGGCGACCTATAACCGCACCCGGATGATCCTGGCGCCGCACATCCTCTACACCCGGCACGACCAGGTATATCTCGACGCCGTGGTCGTCTCCAAGGAAGGCTTCCTGCCGCGCGAGGAGAAGGTGGGGACGTTCAAGCTCGACGGGCTGAAGGAACTGACCCTGCTGGAACGCGACTTCGTGGTGAGCGGGTTGTTCGACGCTTCGCTCGAGAAGTATCAGGGCGTGACGCTGATCCAGGTCGAGGCGGCGGCCTGAGGCTTTTCGCGCGCTTAAGTTGACACAGTTCCCGCGAACGCACTTCATCTCGCAATATTCTTGCGCAGTTGCGGCGGGACAGGTGGCAAGCCGTTGAGCGCTGCCATAGCGAGGCGATAATCGAACCGGTGCCTCGTCCCGACCTGCTTGCCCTTGTAGAAGCGCGGTGTGACGATGCCGATCTGCGCGCGCTCCAGCGCGCGATCGAAGGCGTCGCAATATCCCGTCGCCAACGCATGATCCCAAGCAGCGGCGAAGCTTTCGGCGCCGGGGCGTTCGCGGAGCTTGTAGGCTGACTGCCGGGTCTTGCCGACCGCACGGCAGGCGTGCCGGATCGAGCCCATCGCCACGAGCGCCGTGATGAAGTCCCGCTGCCGGCGCTCGGTCCAGCCATTGTGGTGCACACGTTCTAGGGGAACGGGGATGAAGTCGAGGCGGCTGGGGCCATCGTCTTCGAGCGGATTGGGGGTAGGGATGTCGTCCATCTACCAGGGTAGATCAGACGAAATCCTATTTTGGAAGCGGCTTCAGATCCGCTCGACCGGCACGCCGAGTTGAAGCGCGGCGTCGGCCATGCGGTGGTCGAGCGTTACCAACGTAAAGCCTCCGTCCTTCGCTACGGCAAGATGCAAGGCATCTCCTGCGCGCAAGCCAAGTTCGTGCTGGGCGACAAAGCGGGCGGCAACCTCAAAATGCTCCTCCGCAACTGCAAGCGTAGGCAGGCTGGTTGTTGCCATTCCGGCAAATGCCGCAAGCGCCTCGGCTCGGGTTTCGAGCGTGATTTCTCCGGTGCGCAGCTTGAGCGAAAGCGCGCTTGAGATTTCGGTATGGGTCCAATCGCTGATAAAGATCGTGCCCGGCACCTGCGCCCGAAACCAGGCATTCACCTGCGGGGTGCCTGGCTCGGAGACGAGGGCGGCGACCAGCGCCGAGGTGTCGAGATAATAGCTCAATAGCGAGCGTCGTCGCGCATGCGGCGCATGAAAACCCCGGCGGGTTCACTGGGGCCCTGGGTTCTCGCCTGAAGGCGCTCGAGCATATCCACGTCGACAGGCGCCCATACACGTTCGCGTTCGGGCGGTACGAGCCGCGCGGCGGGCTTGCCGCGCCGGACGATCTCGATGCTCTCGCCCGCCTCGACCCGATCGACGATCTCGCTGAGGCGCGCCTTGGCGTCGGCTAGGTTGATGCGTTCCATGGTGGCGGCGGGCTCCTGACTAGGTTGGTGACTATATCAGGATATACGAACGAGCGGCATATAATTCTTTATTCTGTTAGTTGCATGCCCGGCGTTCAACTGGCTCTCTAGTTAAACGCGCTCAGGGTTGCAGATCACGCCCTCGCTGGCGGGAGGGTGAAACTCGTCCCCCGAGACGACCGGGTTTGTGATAATAGGGGGACTTCGGATCACAGCGTCCTGCCCAGCGATATGCGGCACAAGCGCGTATGACCATTGCAATACCGCCCAAGGTCGCCACTATCCCATTCAGCACTAAGAGGGTTACCACGCGCAACGCTCCCAAATGGTTCGGCTTGACCAGGTTCAGTCAGCAGGTTACATCCACAATGGATTTAACATGATCCGTTTTGGAGGGTTTGGCAAGAGGAATTGCCCTAGATATGAAGTACGAGTTTCAGACTCGCAGTAAAAAATCCGGCCGTGACGACACCGTCACAGCTCTGCATAAGATTGCATCCGAAATATCGACGCTAGCTTTTCGGGTATCCGAGAATGGGCAAGAAGACTTGGAGCAAATAAGCGCCGTATCCCGCGCAAAAAAAATGGCAAAAGAGAAGAGAGCTCGGTCGCAGTTCTTTAGCGAAAAAATCTGCGGAGAGCCGGCATGGGATATTATGCTCGATCTATTTGTTGCAAAAGCAAACGGGATGAATGTTTCAGTTAGTAGTGCCTGCATCGGTTCCGGAGTTGCGCCAACAACTGCACTGAGATGGATTGCGATGCTCGAAGATAATAATATAATTTTTAGAAAGTTTGATCCAGAAGATCAAAGAAGGTCTTTCTTGGAGTTAACCGAATCCGCAAATGATCGGATGAATAGATATTTCGATTATATTAGAGATATGTAATCTGTCAAAATTCACCCCGCTGTAACAAAACTATCCATAACCCGCTTCCGCCCGGCCTGCTCGAAGTCGATCTCGAGCTTGTTGCCTTCGATCTCGGCGATCACGCCGTAGCCGAACTTCTGGTGGAACACGCGCATGCCCAGCGACAGGTCGTCGCGGGCCTTGGCGCCGAAGCTCACGGCGCTCGCGCGGCTTTCCACCACCCGCGCCGGTTCACGCGAGAAGGTGCGCGCGGTGAAGGCGCCGCCGGGGTTCTTCATGTCCACGCCCGCGGCGCGTTGCCAGCCCGGGCCTCGGCCGGTGCCGCGCGAGACGTCGGCGAACGGGTCGCTGCGTTCGCTCCAGTTGGCCTGCCATAGGCTTGCCCCGCCGGTCATTGTGCTTTCGCTCTCGATATGCGCCTCGGGCAGCTCGGCGACGAAGCGGCTCGGGATGGACGAGTTCCACTGGCCGTAGATGCGGCGATTGGCGGCGTGGAGGATAGTCGCCTGGCGCCGCGCGCGGGTGATCGCGACGTACGCCAGCCGGCGCTCCTCCTCCAGCGACGCGAGGCCGCCTTCGTCGAGCGCGCGCTGCGAGGGGAAGATGCCTTCCTCCCAGCCGGCGAGGAACGCGGTGTCGAACTCCAGCCCCTTGGCGGCGTGGATCGTCATGATCGTGACCTTGGGCTCTTCCGCGTTCGCCTCATTGTCCATGACGAGGCTGACATGCTCGAGGAAGGCGCCGAGCGTTTCGTACTCCTCCATCGCGCGGACGAGCTCGTTGAGGTTCTCGAGGCGGCCGGCGGCTTCGGCGGTGCGATCCGCCTGCCACATCGCGGTGTAGCCGCTCTCGTCGAGGATGATGCGGGCGAGGTCCGGGTGCTGGAGGTCGTTGCCCATGCTCCGCCAGCGCGCCATGTCGCCGACCAAATTGCCCAGCGCGCGGCGGGCCTGGGGCGTCAGTTCGTCGGTGTCGAGGATACGGGCCGCGGCGGTGGTGAGCGGAATACCGGCGGTTCGGGCATATTGGTGGACCTTCGCCAGCGCCTTGTCGCCCAGGCCGCGCTTGGGGACGTTGACGATGCGCTCGAAGGCGAGGTCGTCCGCCGGCTGCGCGACGACGCGGAGATAGGCGAGGGCGTCGCGGATTTCCTGGCGCTCGTAGAAGCGGAAGCCGCCGATGATGCGATAGGGCAGGCCGATCGCGATGAACCGGTCTTCGAACTCGCGGGTCTGGTGCTGGGCGCGGACGAGAATCGCCATGTCGTCGAGGCTCTTGCCGCCGCGCTGCAGGCCTTCCATCTCCTCGCCGACGCGGCGGGCCTCCTCGGGCCCGTCCCACACGCCGAGCACCTTGACCTTCTCGCCCTCATCCTTGTCGGTCCACAAGGTCTTGCCGAGGCGGCCGCTATTGTTGGCGATCACGCCCGAGGCGGCGGCGAGGATGTGCGGGGTCGAGCGGTAATTCTGCTCGAGCTTGATCACCTTAGCGCCGGGGAAGTCCTTCTCGAACTTCAGGATGTTCTCCACCAGTGCGCCGCGCCAGGAGTAGATCGACTGGTCGTCGTCGCCGACGCAGCAGATGTTCTTGCGCTCCTGGGCGAGCAGCCGCAGCCAGAGATACTGGACGGCGTTGGTGTCCTGATATTCGTCGACCAGGATGTAACGGAAGCGCTGCTGATAGCTCTCCAGCACGTCGCGGTGGGTCTTGAGGATCACCAGCATGTGGAGGAGCAGGTCGCCGAAATCGCAGGCGTTCAGCGCCTTCAGCCGCTCCTGGTAGAGGAAATAGAGCGCGGCGCCGCGGCCATTGGCGTAGCGCTCGGATTCGCCGGCCCCGATCTCGGCGGGGGTGAGGCCCTTGTTCTTCCATTCGTCGATCAGCCCGGCGAGTTGGCGGGCGGGCCAGCGCTTCTCGTCGAGATCGGCGGCGAGGATCAGCTGCTTGATCAGCCGGAGCTGGTCGTCGGTGTCGAGGATGGTGAAGTTCGATTGCAGCCCGACCAGCTCGGCATGGCGACGCAGCATCTTGGCGCCGATCGCGTGGAAGGTGCCGAGCCAGGGCATACCCTCCACCGCAGCGCCGACGAGGCGGCCGACGCGCTCCTTCATCTCGCGCGCCGCCTTGTTGGTGAAGGTGACGGCGAGGATCTCGGACGGGAAGGCGCGGCGGGTCCAGAGGAGATGGGCGAGGCGGGCGGTGAGCGCGGCGGTCTTTCCCGTGCCGGCGCCGGCGAGGACCAGCACCGGGCCCTCCGCGGTGAGCACGGCCTCGCGCTGGGGCGGGTTCAGGCCGCTCAGATAGGGGGCGTTGGCGTCGGTCTCTACGGGCAGGGTCATGGCGAACAACTAGGGAACGCGCGGGACTGCCGCAAGCTCCGCGCGCATCGGGGGACGGGCAGGCCTTGCCGAAACACTGCCGCAACATCGCGCTGGCGCCTGAAACAAACCCGCAATACTACTGAATTGCCGTCAACCATGGTTTGACGGCCAAATCCCGCAGCTGGGGGGCTGGGATAATGAGAATATCGGGGACGGGTCTGGGGGCCATTGTCGGGGCAGTAGCGACTATCGCGAGCGCGCCGGCCTGTGCGCAGGCGATCGCGGCGGCGCAGACCGCCTATCTGGTGATGCGGCCCGAAATCCGGGTGAAGACCGAGGAACGCGTGGCGGGGCTCTGGTTACGGACCAGCACCACGGTGCGCGGCAGCAGCGATGGATGGCGCGCCGACGAGACCCGCGCGACCTATGGTTTCTCGCTGCAGAAGCGGGTGATTGGCCATACCTGGCTGGGGTTGAGCGCAGTGGCCCAGGCGCCGCGCTTCGATGCGGAGCGCGGCATGGTGCGCGATGCGCGGCATTATGCCGGAGCGCGGCTGAGCTTCGAGGCGTCGGACCGCGTCGAGATGGGCTTCGCCTGGCTGCGGCGGCTGCGCGGACGCGGCTTCATGAGCGTGCCGGGCGGCAATCGCGGGATCAAGCCAGGGCCCAAGGCCTATATGCAGCTGCGCTTCTGACGGCATCGGCCGTGGCGCAACCGGACGGTTGGCACGAGCACGCCCAACCGTCCGTCAACGACAGGCCTAGACCGAAAGCTCACGTGCATAGAGCGTATCGGCCTGGACAAAGCGGTTGGGCCAGCCCGGCGGAGGCGGCGGCGGCGGATTGTCGGTGCCGCCTTCCTCAGGATTGCCGACCTCGTCGCAATTGTCCTCCGGATTCGGCGGCGGCGCTTCGGGGCTCAGCTCCGGCAGGCATTCCGGGATGGTCTGCGCCATGGCCTTGGACGGAAGCATCGCCGAACCCGCAAGGGCCAGCGTTGCACAGGCGGCGAGCAATGAAAGTTCCTTCATTCTTGTCTCCTTGCCAGCAACGGGCGCTCCGGTTGTCCGACCAACCCCCAGGTTTTGCAAAGCAAGTTGGGGCGCTTTCGGTGCCAATCCGCCGGTCCGGCGCCGACCCGCAATCGCGTTTCCGGATGTTGCCGATGCACCGATCCATCGCCGTGTCATGCGTTTGTCATAACGCTGTCACACCCTCCGGCCAGAGGCGCGCACATCATGGCATCACTCGCTCTGGACCAAGCCCCGCCGGTTGACCAACCGCAGCCGGGACCTCGATTCGACTACAAGACCCACCCCCTGGCCAAGCTGCTCTTCGCAGCGATCATGGTCGGCGGGCTGGTCTTCGCCGGATGGAGCGTGCTGACCGACACACGCGGCGTGGGGGAGGAGCTCGCCACCGGCGTGTTCCTGTTCCTCGGCCTGGCACTGCTGATCGCGCTCGGCTTCGAGTTCGTGAACGGCTTCCACGATACCGCCAACGCGGTCGCCACGGTGATCTACACCAATTCGATGCCCGCCCATTTCGCCGTGGTCTGGTCGGGCTTCTGGAACTTCCTGGGGGTGATGTTCTCGAGCGGCGCGGTCGCCTATTCGATCATCACGCTGCTGCCGGTCGAGCTGATCCTCAACGTCGGCTCCTCGGGCGGCTTCGCGATGATCTTCGCGCTGCTGCTCGCCGCGGTGTTGTGGAACCTCGGCACCTGGTACGTCGGCCTGCCCAACAGCTCGTCGCACACGCTGATCGGCTCGGTGCTCGGCGTCGGCTTCGCCAACCAGCTGATCAACGCGGGCTCCCGCGGCGGCACTGCCGGCGTCGACTGGAGCCAGGCGCAGAAGGTGCTGACCGGCCTGTGGATGGCGCCGCTGATCGGCTTCTTCGCGGCGATGGCGCTGCTGTTCGTGATGCGGCTCTTCCTGAAGAACCAGAAGCTCTACACCTCGCCGATGCCCAACACCGCGCCGCCGATCGGCATCCGCAGCGCGCTGATCTTCACCTGCACCGCGGTCTCGTTCAGCCATGGCTCGAACGACGGCCAGAAGGGCATGGGGCTGATCATGCTGATCCTGATCGGCTGCGCGCCGACGGCCTATGCGCTCAACCGCACCCAGTCGGCCAGCGCCACTCCGGCCTATGTGCAGACCGCGCATATCGCCGAGGCGGTGTTCGACGCGCGCAGCGGCGGCGTGCCCGAAATGGCGCCGGCCCAGGCGCGCATCGTGCTGACCACCGCGCTCCAGCAGCGCAAGGCCGATACGCCGGAAGTGTTCGCGGCGCTCGAAAGCCTGTCGGGCGACCTCACCGCCCGCGTCCAGAGCTTTGGCGCGCTGAGCAAGGTGCCGGCGGAAGCCACTGGCAATGTCCGCAACGACATGTACCTGGTGCTCGACACCACCAAGCTCGTCACCAAGAAGCCCGACGGCTACAAGCCCGAGGAGCTCAAGGCGGTGGCCGATTACCAGAAGAGCCTCGAGGCGGGCACGCGCTATATCCCGCTCTGGGTGAAGGTGGTGGTGGCGCTGGCGCTCGGCCTGGGCACGATGATCGGCTGGAAGCGGATCGTGGTGACGGTGGGCGAGAAGATCGGCAAGCAGCACATGACCTATGCCATGGGCGCCTCGGCCGAGCTGGTCGCGGCCAGCACCATCTTCGGCCTGGACCGCTTCGGCATGCCGGTCTCTACCACGCACATCCTCTCCTCGGGCGTCGCCGGCGCCTCGGTGGCGAGCGGACATGGCCTCCAGCCGCGCACGCTGCGCAACCTGGCGCTGGCCTGGCTGCTCACCCTGCCGGCGGCAATGGCGCTGTCGGGCTGCCTCTACTGGCTGATGCTCAACGCGGTTCGGGCGTTCGGGCTGTAAGCCTGCGCTATAGACCGATGCAACCCGTCACCCCGGCCTTGTGCCGGGGCCCACCGGGAGGCGCGTCATGGACAAGAGGCTCTGCCGGCATAGCGCGCGGCGCAGTGGACCCCGGCACAAGGCCGGGGTGACGGCGTGGGTAATGGCGAGGCGGCCGATTGGCCCGGCCTAGAGCTTCTTCAGCCCCACTTCGAACAGGTGCGTCGCCAGTTCGATGCTGAACTTGAAGCCCTGGCTGTCGGCGCGCAGATCGGCCTTGATGCCGTCGATCGGGTTCCAGAAGGCGACCAGCAGACCCGCGAGCACCGCGAACAGCATGGCGAAAGCCAGCCGCCTGCCTGCCGATTCACCCATCGCCCGTCTCCCTATCCCGGTCGCTGTGGTGCTTCCGGTACGCGTGCGAAACTGTCCCGCCGATGAACGGGCTTCCCCTTTGCGCCGGTTGGAGCCAAGGAGGAGGCGATTAGGGGAGAGGGCATGACCAAAGCCGCCGCATCGCACCGCCGCATCCTGTTCGCCAGCCTGGTGGGCACGTCGGTCGAGTTCTACGATTTCTACATCTACGCCACGGCCGCGGCGCTCGTCTTCCCCGACCTGTTCTTCCCGGCGAGCGAGCCCTGGATTCGCCAGCTCGCCAGCTATGCCAGCTTCTCGGTCGCCTTTTTCGCGCGGCCGCTGGGCGGGGTGCTGTTCGGCCATTTTGGCGACAAGCTGGGACGCAAGTCGACCCTGGTCGCCTCGCTGATGCTGATGGGCATCTCGACCGTGCTGATCGGCTTCCTGCCCGGCTATGCGCTGATCGGCTGGACGGCGCCGCTGCTGCTCTGCCTGTTGCGCTTCGGCCAGGGGCTGGGTCTGGGCGGCGAATGGGGCGGGGCGAGCCTGCTCGCGGTGGAGAACGCCCCGCCGGGCTGGGCCAACCGCTATGGCAGCTTCCCGCCGATGGGCGCGCCGGTGGGCTTCATCTTCGCCAACGGCTTCTTCCTGGTGCTGGGCGCGGTGATGGACGAGGCGACATTCCGCGAATGGGGCTGGCGCCTGCCGTTCCTCGCCAGCGCGGTGCTCGTCTTCCTGGGCCTGTGGGTACGCCTGAAGATCACCGAGACGCCCGAGTTCGTCGCCGCCAGCGAGAAGGAAGCCCCGCCCGCCGTGCCGATCGGCGAGCTGTTCCGCACCAGCGCACTCGCCACCTTTGCCGGCACCGTCGGCACGGTCGCCTGCTTCGCGCTCTTCTACATCTCGACCGTGTTCATCATCGGCTACGGCACCAAGACGCTGGGTTATGACCGCGAGACGTTCCTGGGAATCGAGCTGCTGGCGATCCTGTTCATGGCGGCGGGCATCGTCACCGCGGGGATCAGTGCCGACAAGCGCACCGCGAACAGCGTGCTGATGCTCGGCTGCCTGTTCACCATCCCGGTGGGCATGACCATGGCGACCCTGCTGGTGCCGGGATCGCTGCTGAGCGTCGCCGCCTGGCTCGCCTTCGGGCTGTTCGTGATGGGCTTCGTCTACGGACCGCTGGGCGGCTGGCTGCCCAGCCTGTTCCCGGCGCGGGTGCGCTATACCGGCGTCTCGGTCACCTTCAACCTGGGCGGCATCCTGGGCGGGGGGCTCACGCCGCTGATCGCCGAGACGCTGGTCAAGCAGGGCGGGCTCAGCTGGGTCGGCTACTATCTCGCCGGCGCCGGCATGCTCAGCCTGGTCGGGCTGCTGCTGGTTCGGAAACGATAGCGACATCAATCCGTAATCGGGCCATCCTAGCCTCCGCAGCGACTGGAACGGAGCAGACGGAATGATCGACAGGCGCAGGATGATCGGCGGCAGCATCGCTCTGGCGGGGGGCGCCGCCTTGCCCGGTACGGCTGCACTCGCCGCGCCGCGCCAGCCCGTGATCAATCCGATCCGCCTCTCGGGCAACCGCGTGGTGATCGACGCGATGGTCAACGGCAAGGGGCCGTACAGCTTCATCCTCGATACCGGCGGCACCGTCAGCTTCATCGAGAAGGAATTCGCCAAGGGCGTACCGCTGGCATCGCGGGACGGTCGCCCGATCGTCGGCGTAGGCCATCAGGTCGCCAGCCATGACTGGTATGTGGCAAACGAAGTCCGGCTCGCCAGCGGGGTGCGCTTCCGGAACATGCAGTTCGCGGGCATCGCCAAGCATCTCGGCCAGCAGACCGTGGGCAGCTTCGGCGCCGGCCTGTTCACCACCTATGACAGCGACCTCGACTTCGTGAAGGGCGAGTGGCGCGCCTATACCGACGGAAGGGGCGATTTCGACGGGCTCACGCTCCTGCCGTCGCAGATGCTGATCGAGCCCAATGGCCGCCGCCTGCTGCTCGACACGTCGATCGACGGGTTCGCGGCGGAGCTGATGGTCGATACCGGCGCGCCGGGGCTGAGCCTGAATGCGCGCTCGGCGGCGAAGAGCGGCCTGTGGGAGAGCGGCAAGCCCTATGCGCCGACCCGGGCGCTGGGCATCGGCGATGGCGACGGTTTGCCCGCCCGCATCTATCGCTCCGGCGAAGTGCGCTTCGGACCTTTCACCTTCAAGGACGAACTGGTCACGGTCGACAGGCCGGGCTCGCTCACCAATGGCAAGCAGGACGGGATCATCGGCCTTTCGATCCTGTCGCAGCTCCACCTGACCACCGACGTCTCGCGTGGCAAGCTCTATGCCGCTCCGAACGGCCGGCAGGCCGAGGATCGGCGTTATCCGCTCTCCGGTCTCTGGATCGACGAGGTCAAGGGGCGCCCCACGGTGACCGACGTCGGCATCGGCAGCCCCGCGGCCAAGGCCGGCCTGCAGCAAGGGGACGTGCTGCTCGGCGGCGACCTCGCCGCGATGGTGCGGGCGATCGGGGGCGGGCCGGGCCGGCAGGTCAGCCTGCGCGTCCAGCGCGGCAATGCCCAGCAGGACGTGAGCTACGCGCTGGCGCCCTGGCTCTAGCCCGGTTCAGCCGGCAGCGCGCAGCAAGGTGAGGCGCGCCTTGCCGTGAACGCGAGTGACGTCGATCTCGAACCCGGCGATATCGGGCGTCTCGTCCTTCGCCGTCTCGATGCTGATCCAGGTGGCAGGGCCCGCCCAGCCGAGCCGGCCGAGCTTGTCGAGCGCGACGCTGCCGGCACCGGTGCCATAGGGCGGGTCCATCAGGATCAGGTCCATCGGTGCGCGGGCGGGTCCGAGCGACAGCACGGAGCCGGGGCGGACTTCCGCGCCCTTGGCACCCAGCTTGGCGATATTGGCGCGCAAGGCATCGAGTGCGGCCTTGTCCTGCTCGACGAACAGGCAGGAGGCGGCACCGCGCGACAGCGCCTCCAGGCCCAGCGCGCCCGAGCCTGCGAACAGGTCCGCTACCGCCAGCTCCTCGAAGCTGCCGATCCGGCTGGCGAGCATCGAGAACAAGGCCTCGCGCGTGCGATCGGCGGTGGGGCGGGTGGTGTCCCCCTTGGGCGCGACGAGCGGACGGCCGCGCCAGTCTCCGGCGATGATCCTCATTTGCGCGTCCTCGGCGGGCGGGCGGGCTTGCCCGGCTTGCCTGGCTTGCCGCGACCGCCGGCGGGACCGCGATCCGGGCGACGCGGCCCCTTGGGCCGATCGACGAAATCGCCGGGTTGCGGCTCGCGCGTCTCGCGGTGCGCCCGGGCACGGGCTGCGCGGGCGGGGTTGGCAGGCGCTTCTTCGCGCGGCGCACGGGCCGCGAACTTGCCGGGCGTACGCGGACGCTCGTCGGTACGTTCGGTCCTCGCCGGACGCTCGCCGCGCGGGGCAAAACCGGGCTTGCCGGGACCGCGAGGCCGCTCCTCGCTGCGCTCACCCCTTGCCGGGCGCTCGCCGCGAGATGCAAACCCGGGCTTGCCCGGACCGCGGGGACGTTCCTCACTCCGCTCGCCCCTTGCCGGACGCTCGCCGCGCGGGGCGAAGCCCGGCTTGGCGGAAGCACGCGGGCGTTCCTCGGCATCCCGGGCCTGGGGCGTGACGCGCGCGGTGAACACCGGCTTTTTCGGCGCAGGCTCGGGCCTGGCGATCTTGCGGCGCCCTTCGGGTTCCTTGCCGCCCGACACCGGCTGCGGCCGCGGTGCGGGCTCGACGACGCGTGAGCGCACCGCGAACTGCAGGTTCGAGGCCGCCTTGCCACCGCCCGGCTTGGACAGGACGGTGCGGAAGGTGATCAGGTCGGCCTTGCGGATCTCGTCGACATCGCCCGGGGGCATGTCGCCCAGATAGAAGGGACCGTAGCGGGTGCGGATCAGGCGGTTCACCTCGAGCCCGAGATATTCGAGCACGCGGCGCACTTCGCGGTTCTTGCCTTCGGTCAGGGTCATCTCGATCCAGACGTTCGCGCCGGTGCGCCGCTCGATATTGGCGTTGATCGAGCCGTAGCGGATGCCCTCGATCTCGACGCCGAGCATCAGCGACTCGAGCTGGGCCTGGGTGACATTGCCATAGGCGCGGGCGCGATAGCTGCGCTCGACCCCGGTGGCAGGCAGTTCGAGCTCGCGCTTGAACTCGCCATCGGTGGTGAGCAGCAGCAGCCCTTCGGTGCTGAGGTCGAGTCGGCCGACCGGCATCACGCGCGGCAGCCCCTCGGGCAGATGATCATAGATGGTCGGACGGCCCGCAGGGTCGCGCTCGGTGGTGAGCAGGCCGGCGGGCTTGTGATAGCGGAACAGGCGGGCAGGGGCTGGCTCGGCGACCGGCTTGCCGTCCACCGTCACCCCGCGCAGCGAGGTGAGCAGCGTGGCAGGCGTATCGAGCACCTTGCCGTCCAGGGCGATTCGCCCGTCCGCGATCATGCGCTCGATGTCGCGACGGGACGCGATTCCAGCACGGGCCAGCAGCTTGGCGATGCGCTGCGTTTCTTTGGTATTGGATGATGACACTCGCGCGATATAGCGATTGTCGCGGTCGCTTCAAAAATTATTGCGCCCTCGAAAGGGCATGGCGCGTTAGCGCTTTGGGTTCAGATGCTTGGCGGGTTTTGAGGCGAGATGTTGTTCGGACGGAAGAAGCGGCGAATCGAGCGGGTCCTGGTGGTGGAGGACGAGCCGCTGATCGCGTTCGACACGGAGCATTTCCTGACCGGGGAAGGGTTCGTGATCGCGGCGACGGTGGATACCAGCGCGGAGGCGCTGCGCGTGATAGCGGCGGACGAGGAACTCGATCTGGTGCTGGCCGACATCGATCTCGCCGATGGCAGCGGCGTGGACGTGGCGCGGGCGGCGCAGGGGCGCGGCGTGCCGGTGCTGTTCGTGACGGGGAGTTGCCCAGAAGGAGCGCGGACGCTGGCGGCGGGATGTCTCGCCAAGCCCTATCCGCAGCGCGACCTGCTGACGGCGATCGCTGCGATCGAGGCGGTGCTGGAAGGTGCCAAGGCGCCGCGGCGCTTGCCGGTCAGCTTCAGCCTGTTCCTGAGCCCGGCTTAGCCGCGCAGCAGCGCAATCGCGGCGACCACGACGATCGCCCAGCTCACCGCGCCGATACCGAACGCGATAATCAGCCCGACGCCACGCGGAAGACGGTCTTCCTCATGGATGTCCAGGAATTCGCGGGGCGGCAGCGGAAGCGGCATGACGTGATCCTCTCGAAGTACCTTTTAGGTACGTCTGCGCCGGCATGCGCGAAATCCTGAGGAATTCCTTTCCGCAATTTACCGGAGATGCGCGTTAACCGCGTCGTGGAAGTGGCGGATGCCAAGTTCGAGCGTGCCCAAAGTGACCCGCTCGATCGCGCCCGAGGCGAGCCCCTGCTGGCCCAGCTCGCAGGCGCGGAAGTCCTCCGCGGCGAAGACGCCGCCATCGAGCAGCTCCCAGCTTCGCTCCCAATGGGCGAGCGCCTTCTCGGTCGCCGGCGCCTCGGGGATCAGCATGAAATCCTCGACCAGCACCCGGCCTTCCGACTGGGGCATGAGGACCATCAGGTTGATGTAGTCGGGGCTGACCACCAGCACCGTGCCGGGGAACATCTGGTAGGTATAGGTGATCGCCGCGCGCAGCGTCGCCCAGTCGTTCGAGGAGAGCGCAGCCAGCGCCGCCTCGCGCCCCACCGCCGATCGCTGGTGCGGGCCGATCGTGTCGGCGGTCGACACGCCGTCCTTGAAGAAGGGGGCGATCGTGCCGGCATGGAGGCGCTGGATGTGATAGCCCTCCAGGAACGCGTCCATGATCAGCTTCCAGTTGGCCTGCACCGCGTGCGTGCGCCGGCGGAACAGATGCTGGCCGGCCAGATCGAACGCCTCGAAATCGCGCGCCAGCGTGTCGGCTTCGGCGAAGTCGGCCTCCTCCGCGAAGGAGAACCAGATCAACCCGCCTGCCTCGTGGGTCGGCAGGCGCTTGAGGCCGTACTCGCCCTTGTCGAGGCCGGGGAAGGTGTCGGGGCGGGGGAGGCCGACCAGCCTGCCGTCGAACGCATAGGTCCAGGCGTGATAGGGGCAGACCAGGCGCCCGCCCTGCACCGCGTCGCAGCCTTCGACCAGGCGGGTGCCGCGGTGCCGGCAGACATTGAGGAAGACATGCGCCACGCCCGCCTTGTCGCGCGCGATCAGCAGGGGCTTTCCGAATCCGTCATGCGGGATCGCCATGTTCGGTTCGGGGAGGAGCGAGGAGGGCGCGATCACCAGCGGGACCTGCGCGAAGATGTAAGCCTGCTCGTCGGCGAAGCGCTCGGGACTGGTATAGACCGAGGCCGCGACATGGGCGATCTCGCCCCCGTCCCGCGATCCGCCCCGGGCCAGCACTCCGGCCAGCGCCAATTGGCCTTCGGTCGGCGCGTTCATGACATTCCTCCCTCTGGCCTTCCGCGTATTTTTGGCTAGTTTCGCGCTGGAATTTGGTGGGGGTCAAGCAGGAATGGAGCAAGGGATGCGGCCGCAATGGGCTTATCCGGCGGCACAGCTGGCATTGGCGGCGGCATTGGCGCTGCTCGCATTGCCCTGGCTGACCGTGGCGACGCCGGGTTCGGCGCCGCTGGCGGTACACGGCTACGACTTCCTGTTCGGCGCGGGCGCGTTCAAGCCGTCGATGACCTTCGTGCTGGGCATGCTGGTGGTCGCCGCCAGCCTTGTCTTCAGCTTCGTCTGGCGCCAGCGCGGCGGCGCGAGCCTGATGGTCGGCGGGGCCGCGGTCGGCGGCGTGCTGGTGATCCTCGCGGTGTTGTTCGCCGCCTTCTCGCCGCCCAAGGCGCTGGCGGCGAGCGTGATCCAGCCCGCGATCGGATACTGGCTGGGCCTCGTCGCGCTGGTCGCCGCCTTCTTCGCCGGGCGCAAGGCCGCGCCGGCAGACTGGCGCGCCGACCTGCCCGAGGGCGTACGGCCCTATTTCGAGAATGCGCCGCTGGCATCCTTCGCGCTGGGCCTTTCCTCCGGCTTCCCCTTCGCGATGATCGGCGCGACGCTGACCAGCCGGCTGAAGCAGGACGGGATCGACAAGGCGACGATCACGGCCTTCGCGCTCGCCATCCTCGTCTACAATTTCAAGTTCCTCTGGGCGTGGATCATCGACGGCGTGAAGCTGCCGATCCTCGGCCGACTTGGCCAGCGCGTCTCCTGGCTGATCGTCGCGGGCATCCTGGTGGTCGCCGCCGTCGTCAACATGGCGATGACCCAGGCGGACCCCAGCAACATCTGGCCGATGGTGACCGCGGCGATCTTGGTCGGCCTGGCCGGCGCCACCTATGACATCGTGATCGACGGCTACCGGATCGAGATCCTCGAGCCGCGCCAGCTCGGCTATGGCTCGGGCATGTCGCAATATGGCTGGCGGATCGGCTCCGCCGGCGCCGGCGCGGTGGCGCTGGTTGTGGCTGCCCGCTTCGGCTGGGAGGCCGCCTATCTGGTCTGCGCGCTGTTCGCGCTGCCGGCGATCATCGCCGGCCTGATCCTCGGCGAGCCCGAGCGCCACCGCCCGCCCGCCGAGCGCAAGGGCATCGCCACGGTGGTGAAATCGATCTGGGGGCCGTTCGTCGAGTTCTTCCAGCGCCAGGGCGCGTGGATCGTGCTGATCTTCATCCTGGTCCACAAGATCGGCGATACGCTGGCGAACCTCACCTTCCGCCTGCTGTTCGACGATCTCGGCTTCACCAATGACGAGATCGCCTTCTACGACGTCGCGCTGGGCTTCTTCGCCTACATGATCGGCGTGTTCATCGGCGGCATGCTCTATGCACGGATGGGCATGAAGCGTTCGGTGCTGCTCAGCCTGGTGCTGATGGCGGTCTCGAACCTGAGCTTCGCGGCCCTCGCCGCGGCGGGCCATTCGAACATCGGCATGGCCGGTGCGATCGGCTTCGAGAACATCGCCTCGGGCTTTGGCGGCGTGGTAGTCATCGCCTATTTCTCCGCACTCACCGACCTGCGCTTCACTGCCGCGCAATATGCGCTGATCTCGGCGGGCGCGAGCATCCTCGGCCGCTTCCTGACCGGCACCACCGCTGGCAGCCTGATCGAGACGATGGGCTATGTGAACTTCTACCTGCTCACCACGCTGATCGCGCTGCCCGGCGTGTTCATCTATTGGTGGATGATGCGCACCGGGCTGGTCGACCGCTCGATCGGCACGGCGGGTACGGAAGGCGAGGGCGGGGAAGAGGCAAAAGCCTGATGCCCTATCTCCTCGTCATTGCGCTGCAGGTAGCCTGTATCGTCCATCTGATGCGCCGGGGCGGCAACCCGCTATGGGTTACTGCGTTGATCTTCCTGCCCGTGGTCAGCGCCATCGCCTATTTCTTCGTCGAGATCCTGCCCGGTCTGGGGCAGAACCGGCATGTCCGCACCGCGCGGGCCAAGGCCGTGGCCGCGCTCGACCCCGAGCGGGAGCTGCGCGCCGCCCGTAGCGCGCTCGACCTGGCCGATACCGCCGCGAACCGGCTGCGCGTCGCCGATGCGCTGGCGGCGCTCGGCCGGCACGAGGAGGCCGTGCCGCTCTACCGCGAGTCGCTGCGGATGACCGCTGGCGATCCCGACACCCGCACCCAGGACAAGCTCGCCAATGCGCTCTACGAGACCGGGCAGGCAGCCGAGGCGCTGGCGCTGCTTGACGAGAGCGCCGAACCGCTCGGCCAGAGCGAGCGCGACCGCCAGCAGCTGCTCCGCGCCAAGACACTCGAGCATCTCGGCCGCAAGCCAGAGGCGCTGGAGCTTTACGCCGATGTCGTCACCCGCATGCCGGGCGAGGAGGCGCGGTGCCGCTATGCCGCGCTGCTGATCGACCAGGGCTGGGATCGCAAGGCGCTGGTGGTGCTCGAAGAGGTGGAGAAACGGATGAAGCGGATGGATCGCCAGCAGCGCGCGGCGGAGGCCGACATGTACCGCTGGGCGACCGAGGCGCTGGCCGGGCTCCGCGCAAAGGGCGTGACGGCGTGAGGAAGCGCTGGCTTATCGCTTTGGTTGTACTGGTCCTGCTCGCCGGTGGCGGCTGGGTCTGGGGCTCGCCCTATTACACGCTGTGGCAGATGAAGCGGGCGGCAGAGGCGCGCGACGTCGATGCGCTGGCCAGCCATGTCGATTTCGACGCGGTACGGGGCAGCGTGAAGACCCAGCTCTCGGCCCGGATGCATGGCGAGGGCGGCGGCGTGCTGGGCGCGCTGGTCCGCTCGGGGATCGCCGATACGGTGGTCGATGCTGCGGTCTCGCCCGAGGGGATGCGCTTCATCTTCGCCGCCGCGCCGCTGGCCGAGACCGAGCGCCCCGGCACGATCAAGCTCAAGGCCAACGAGATGCGCTATCGCCGCGTCGCGCTCAATCGCTTCGAGCTGACCCGGAGCGACGGGGCGGCGCTGGCGTTCCGGATGCGGGGGGCGACCTGGAAGCTCGAGGCGATAACCCTGCCGCCGGACGCGTTCTAGTCCGGCGCTCCTCGCCGGGGAACAGCCAGGCAAGCACGGCCTTCTGAAAGCGAAACACCCTAGTCCTCGGCGTCGAGGGCCAGCCCCATATCGGCAAAGCTGTTGGCGAGCGCATGGGCTGTGATCAGCACGCCGGTGGCGTCGCGCACGCCGAGCATGTCGGCGAGCAGCATAGCGGAGAGCTGGGGCTGGGTCCGCACTCTGCCGATTACCTGGAGCAGCGCCGCCTCGGCTCCGGTCATCCGCGCACAGCACCAGGGCGCGATCTGGATCGGCCCGGCGGAGAGCGCCGACATCTCCTGCATCAGCGCGCGCAACAGCACGAGCGGGCGCTGGAAGCCCTTGCCGAACGCCGTGACGAAGGCGTGCGCCGTGCAGGCATCATGAATCCCGTGCGCGCCCATCTGGCGGACGCCGAACAACAGCAGCCGCGCACCGGGGTCCTCGGGCTGTAGTTCGGGCAGGGCGGTAAGCGTGGCACTGACGGTCATGGGGACTCCGATCGCTGTGATCGGAAATCTTGCTCAGGTGCAATTAATAGTCAATCGCAATAACGAGCGAAGCGATGCGAACGGCGTTTCGTCGCGTTTGGTGAACTGCTCCCCGGCGAAGGCCGGGGCCCAGGGTAACGGACGGGCGGCAGAGAAACCCTGGACCCCGGCCTTCGCCGGGGAACGAAAGGCCTTACGCCGGAAGCTCCCCATTCGCCTCGAGCACCGTGCCGGCGAGGTATAGCGACCCCAGCACCAGCACCACCGGCGCGCCGCCTTCGCGGGCGATCGCGGTGAGGGCGCGGGGCACGTCGGGGGCGATCGCGGCGTGCGGGATGCCGAGAATCTGCGCGACTTCGGCGAGGCGCTGCGGGGCGTGGTGCTCATGCCCCGGCACGGGCACCGCGTGCAGCCCGGAAGCAAGATGCGCGAACGGCGCGAGCAGGCCCTGTGCGTCCTTGTTCGAAAGCATGCCGAGCACGAGCTGCACCGGGCGTCCCTGCGTGACCTGGGCAAGCGTGGCGCTCACCGCAGCAGCAGCGGCTTCGTTGTGCCCACCGTCGAGCCACAGCTCGCTGCCGGGCGGCAACAAATGGAGCAGCGGGCCGTCGCCGAGCCGCTGCATGCGGGCCGGCCAGCGCGCATTCCTCGCCGCGGCGGCAAGCGCATCGTCGGGCACGGGCAGCGCCTGCTGGTGGCGCAGCATCGCGATGGCGAGCGAAAGGTTGGCGGGCTGGTGCGGCCCGGCAAGCGCGGGGAGGGGCGTCCCCACCTCGCCCCGGGCATCGCGATAGACGAGCCGGTCGCTGCGCGTCTCGAAGTCCCAGGCGGTGCCCTGCGCGAACACCGGCGCGCCGGCAGCAGCGACGATCTCCGCGATGTGCGGGGCATAGCGCATCGTCACCAGCGGCACGCCGGGCTTGGCGATGCCGGCCTTCTCGGCGGCGATCTTCTCCAGCGTGTCACCGAGGAAGGCCTGATGGTCGATGCCGAGCTGGGCGATGCCGGTCACCGCCGGCTGGGCGACAACATTGGTCGCATCGAGCCGCCCGCCCAGGCCGACCTCCAGGATCAGCGCATCCGCCGGCACCCGGGCAAAGGCGAGGAGGGCCGCGGCGGTGGTCACTTCGAAGAAGCTCGCGCCGATATCGCCGCCGGCATCGAGCACTTCCTCGAGCAAAGGCGCCAGGAGCGCATCGGCGATCAGCTCGCCCGACAGGCGGATACGCTCGTTGAAGCGGACGAGATGCGGGCTCGAATAGACATGCGCGCGCATGCCGGCAGCCTCGATCGCGGCGCGCAGGAAGGCGCAGGTCGATCCCTTGCCATTGGTGCCGGCGACGTGGAGCACAGGCGGCAGGGCGAACTGCGGGCTGCCGACGCGCTCGAGCAGCCGGGCGATCCGGTCGAGCCCGAGGATATCCGCGCCCGGCGAGAGCACAGTCAGCCGGTTGAGCTGGCGCTGGACGTGGGGGTCGGAGGAAATTGCGTGGTCAGCCATTATCTTACTCTAGCCCCTCCCCTTCAGGGGAGGGGTTGGGGTGGGGGCTATCCGCGAGCGAAAGTCTCGGTGAGACCCATGCCCCACCCCAAACCCCTCCCCTGAAAGGGAGGGGCTTAGTGCGGCCTCACGCCGCCTTCTTCCCCTCGCACAGCAGCCCGATCAGCTGGCCCAGCGTCTCGCGCAGCTCCTTGCGGTGGGTGACCATGTCGATCAGGCCATGCTCGCGATAATATTCCGAGGTCTGGAAATCGTCGGGCAGCTTCTCGCGGATCGTATTCTCGATCACGCGGCGGCCGGTAAATGCCAAAGTCGCGCGCGGCTCGGCGATCTGGACGTCGCCCAGCATCGCATAGGCGGCCATCACGCCGCCCGAGGTCGGATCGGTCAGCACGACGATATAGGGGAGCCCTGCGTCGTGGAGCATCTCGATCGCCACGGTGGTGCGCGGCATTTGCATCAGCGAGAGGATGCCCTCCTGCATGCGCGCGCCGCCCGAAGCAGTGAAGGCGATGAACGGCGCACGGGCCGCGATCGCCGCCTCGACTCCCTGGATGAACGCCTCGCCCACGGCCTGGCCCATCGATCCGCCCATGAAGGCGAAGTCCTGCACGCCGATCACCGCCTTGCGGCCGAGGATCGTGCCCGAGGCGTTGATGAACGCGTCCTGCTCACCGGTGCTGGTCCGCGCCGCCTTCAGGCGCGCCGGATAGGGCTTCTGGTCGCGGAACTTGAGCGGGTCCTCGGCCACCTTCGGCGTGGCGAGCACGGTATAACTGCCCTCGTCGAACAGATAGGCGAAGCGCTCCGCCGGGCCGATGCGATCATGATGATCGCAATGCGGGCAGACATGCTGGTTCGCCTCCAGCTCCTTGGTGAACGTCATCTGCCCGCAACCCTTGCACTTGTGCCAGAGATTGTCGGGGGTCTCCTTCTTCGGCGTGAAGGCGAGGACGTTGCGGACGCGATCGATCCAGCTCATGCGACTTCTTTCCTTGCGGCCTCCACGGCCGTCTTGAGGGAGCGGATATAGGCGCGGATAGGCTCCGGCGCATCCTTCCCGTGTTTTCCTACGAGTTCAACGATTGCCGAGCCGACGACGACGCCATCGGCGACGCGCGCGATCGCCTCGGCCTGTTCCGGCGTGCGGACGCCGAAGCCGACCGCGACGGGCAGGTCGGTCGCCGCCTTGAGCCGCGCCACGGCATCCTCGATCGAGCCCTGCGCCGCCTGTTGCAGCCCGGTGATCCCGGCGACCGAAACATAATAGAGAAAGCCCGAGGCGCCCTTGAGCACCGCCGGCAGGCGCGCGGCATCGGTGGTCGGGGTGGCGAGACGAATGACGTCGATCCCGTTCGCGGTGAAGGGCGCGACTTCGGGTGCTTCCTCGGGCGGGATATCGACGATGATCACCCCGTCCGCGCCAGCTTCCGCCGCCTTTGCGGCAAAGGCTTCGGGCGTCGGACGCGTCATGGTGTTGGCATAGCCCATCAACACCAGCGGCACGCCGGGATGGCGCTCTCGAAAGCCCTTCGCAATCGCCAGCACATCGGCGGTGCGCGTGCCGGCACCGAGCGCGCGCAGGTTCGCCGCCTGGATCGCCGGACCATCGGCCATCGGATCGGTGAAGGGCATGCCCAGCTCGATCACGTCCGCACCGCCCGCGACGAGCGCGTCGAGATTGGCGGCGGTGTCGCCATCGCCTGCGGTGATGAAGGTGACCAAAGCGGCGCGGTCCGCCGGGAAGGCGTTGGAAAGGCGGCTCATTGCATTTCAATCATGTTGGGCACGAATGCCATCAGCACAGCGAAGAACAGGCAAGGCAGGCCGAGGTAGAAACCAAAAATCAGAAACGCTCCAACCGGCCCTACTTCCTGCAGGTCTGATGCCTCGGCACCCAGAAAACCTACAAGCGTAGCGACAACCGGCAACATGACCGAAAACAGCACAGCCCATCCCACCCTTGCGATGCGGAAGCGGGGACCGGCAAGGCTAAGGCGCGTGCCTATCGCAAACAGGAACGCATAGAGGAGCACAACACCAAAATTGCCGAAGCCGACAATGCGCTGGAGCGGGAATAGTGCAAGGACGAGCAGCGCGAGAATCGCCCAGCCGAGCAACATCGAACTGCGCTCGCTGACGCCGGCTCCGGCGGTCACAGCTCTACCCCCAGATGCTCGGCAACCGTGAAGATGTCCTTGTCGCCACGCCCCGAGACGTTGACCACGATGATCTTGTCCGGCCCCATTTCCCGTGCCTTGGTCTCCAAGGCTGCGAGCGCGTGCGAGCTTTCGAGCGCCGGGATGATCCCCTCGAGCTTGCAGCAGAGCTGGAAGGCGTCGAGCGCCTGCTGGTCGGTGATCGGGAGGTAGTCCACGCGGCCGCTCTCGTGCAGCCAGCTATGCTCGGGGCCGATGCCCGGATAGTCGAGTCCCGCCGAGATCGAGTGCGCCTCGGTGATCTGGCCGTCCTCGTCCTGGAGCAGATAGGTGCGGTTGCCGTGGAGGATACCCGGCGCGCCGCCGGTGAGGCTGGCGGCATGCTGACCGGTCTCGATACCATGCCCCGCCGCTTCCACGCCGATCATCGCGACATCCTTGTCGTCGAGGAAGGGGTGGAAAAGCCCGATCGCGTTCGATCCGCCGCCCACGGCCGCGATCAGCAGGTCGGGCAGGCGGCCCTCGGCCTTCTGGATCTGCTCGCGCGCCTCGATACCGATCACGCTCTGGAAGTCGCGGACCAGTTCGGGATAGGGGTGCGGACCCGCGGCGGTGCCGATGATGTAGAAAGTGTCGTGGACGTTGGCGACCCAATCTCGAAGGGCTTCGTTCATCGCATCCTTGAGCGTCTCCGCGCCGCTGGTCACCGGATGCACCTCGGCCCCGAGCAGCTTCATCCGGAAGACGTTGGGCTTCTGCCGCTCGACGTCCTTGGCGCCCATGAAGATCACGCAGGGCAGGCCGAAGCGTGCCGCAACCGTGGCGGTGGCGACGCCGTGCTGGCCCGCGCCGGTCTCGGCGATGATCCGCGTCTTGCCCATCCGGCGGGCGAGCAGAATCTGGCCGATGCAGTTGTTGATCTTGTGCGCGCCGGTGTGGTTCAGCTCCTCGCGCTTGAAGTAGATCTTGGCGCCGCCGTAATACTCCGTCAGCCGCTCGGCGAAGTAGAGCGGGCTCGGGCGGCCGACATAATGTTCGAGCAGGTCGTCGAACTCGGCCTTGAACGCCGGATCGGCCTTGGCCGCGCGATATTCGCGCTCCAGGTCGAGGATCAGCGGCATCAGCGTCTCGGCGACGAAGCGTCCGCCGAACTGGCCGAAATGGCCATGCTCGTCGGGCAGGTTGCGCAGGGAATTGGGCAGGGTTGCAGTGTCGGTCATTGCGTCTCTCTTGATTTCGGATGGCGGGCGCTGGCGTGGGAGCGAGCGATCAACGCCATCGAAATCCGATGCGGACGGGAGCGAGCGGCCTCAACATTGCGCCACCGCTTTAAGGAATGCGGCGATCTTGGCAACATCCTTGACGCCCGGCGCGCTTTCCACGCCCGAGGAGACATCGACGAGGCGGGCACCGGTCATCTGGATTGCAGGGATCACATTCTCCGGATCGAGCCCGCCCGCCAGCATCCAGGGGCCAGGGTGGCGATAGCCGGTGAGCATCGTCCAGTCGAAGCGCAGCCCCATGCCGCCGGGTAGCAGCGCGTCGTCGGGGGTCTTGGCATCGTAGACGATGCGATCGACCGGAATGCCGGCATAGCGTGCCCCCTCGGCGAGGTCGGACGCGCGCTTCACCGATATCGCCGGCCACACGCGATGACCGCGGCCGTCCAGTTCGGCGACGCGCTCGAACGCGGTCTTGTGGAGCTGCAGCGTCCGGATGCCGGTCGCCGCCGTAACCGCCTCGATCAGCGCATCATCGGGATCGACGAACACGCCCACCTTGGTGACATGGTCGGGCACGCGGGCCGCCAGCGCGCGTGCCTGCTCGATCCCGACATTGCGCGGGGAGGGCGGGAAGAACACGAAGCCGACATGGCTCGCTCCGCCGGCGATCGCGGCATCGAGCGTCTCGGGCGTGGACAGGCCGCAGATCTTGACAGTGACGGGCATGGCAGGGCTCTTGGGGCAGGTTCGCCCCATGTCGCAAGCCCTGCAATGTTAGCGGCCGGGAAAGCCGGGCTTTGCCAGGGACTTCGAGGATCGCTGGGAATCCCGAACGACCGCTCCACTGGCATCAAAGCGGCTTGACCAGCACGTCCATGAACAAAGGCGGATCGAGCGGCACCGGGAAGTCGCGCTTCTCGCCTGAATTGCGGTAGCCGCGGCGCTCGTAGAAGGCGATCAACTCGGTACGCTTGTCGATCACCGTCATCTCCATCGCGTCGGCGCCGAACACGTCACGGGCGCAGTCCTCGGCGGCGGTGACCAGCTGCTTGCCGAGTCCGCCGGACTGGAGCGTCGGATCGACGCAGAGCAGGCCCAGATAGGCGAGGCCGTCACCCTTCGAGGTCACCTGCACGCAGCCGAGCAGACGGTCGCCGGCATCGGCGATCAGCAGGCGCTGGTCGGGATCGTCGACGATCGCCGTCAGGGTCGCGATATCGGTGCGCGGGCTCTCGATGATCAGGTCGGCCTCGTGCGTCCATCCCGCACGCGCGGTCTCGCCGCGATAGGCGCGCTCGATCACCGGGTGGATCGCGGGCAGATCGTCGCGCGTGGCGGGGCGGATCGTCACATTGTCAGGCATGGCGCGCTGTGTCGGATGATGCGGGGGCTTTGGCAAGTACCTGTTATCAACCGGATCCGTTCCCAAACGGGCTGAATTCAGCCGGCGTCCCGCGCATCGAACGCCGTCCGCGATGCCTCGATCCGCTCCAGGTTGCGCGCCGCCCATACCCATACGCCGCAGAACGCCTCGGCCAGGCTGCCGCCCAGCTCGGTGAGCCGATACTCCACCCGCGGCGGGATCACCGGGTGGACGGTGCGGATCAGCAGCCCGTCGCGCTCCATCGCGCGCACCGTCTGGGTGAGCATCTTCTGGCTGATCCCGCCGCATTCGGCGCGCAGCTTCGAGAAGCGCAGCTCGCCATGCTCGGTCAGCGCCTCGAGCACGATCATCGTCCATTTGTCGGCGACGCGGCCGATGATCTCGGTGACGAGCGCCTCCACCCGCGGGTCGAGGTCGGGATAGTCGTGACGGGGGTTGGTTGCCATGGTTTCCAAAAGGTGTGTATAAATATTCTGGGTGCCTACTCCCCATCGGGTACCATCTGGCAATATCTGGCGTCCACCGAAAATCGGAGGAAGCACTCATGGACATGACCGGCAACACCATCCTGATCACCGGCGGGGGCTCAGGCATCGGCCGCGCGCTCGCCGAGGCACTGCATGCCCGCGGCAACAAGGTGATCGTCTCGGGCCGCCGCGCGAGCGCGCTGGAAGACGTCGCTGCCGCCAATCCGGGCATCGCCACCGCGACGCTCGACGTTTCCGATCCCGCCGACATCGCCCGCTTCGCCGCCGAGATCGTCGCGGCGCATCCGGGCCTGAACGCGGTGATCCACAATGCCGGCATCATGCAGGCCGAAGACCTCGCCGCTGAAGGATCGGACCTTGCCATCGCCGAGGCGACGATCGCGACCAACCTGCTCGGCCCGATCCGCCTCAACGCCGCGCTGCTGCCGCACCTGCTCGCTCAGCCCAAGGCCACGGTACTGACCGTGACCTCGGGCCTCGCCTTCGTGCCGCTTGTCGCCACGCCCAGCTATTGCGCGACCAAGGCGGCGATCCACAGCTGGACCCAGTCGCTGCGCGCGCAGCTAAAGGACACGAGCGTCGAAGTGATCGAGATCGCCCCGCCGGCGGTGGCGACTGACCTGATGCCGGGCCATGCCCAGAACCCCAATTCGATGCCGCTCGCCGACTATATCGCCGAGACCATGGCGCAGCTCGAGGCAGGGGCGGCCGAGAATTTGACCGAGCGGGTCAAGTTCCTGCGCTTCGCCGAGGCGCGCGGGGATCATGCGAAGGTGTTCGCCATCCTCAACGACGGCACGCACTGATTGCTTCGCTGAACGATAGAACCAAATCCGTCATCCCCGCGAAGGCGGGGATCCAGAGCCAAGAAGGATATCGCTCTGTTACCCTGGATCCCCGCCTGAGCGGGGATGACGAAAGAAGGGAGGCGAGTCCTACTGGTTACTCGCCACCCAGTTGTTCGCCGGGGTGAAATTGTCGCTCAGCACATGGTTCGCCTTGCAGTAGCGCTTGCACCCCGCCGATGCGACCGCGCCGATCCCGGTGACATGGCCGGTCCCGTCGCGCTCCAGCGTGAAGTCGATCCGGCAAGCCCCGGCGCTCCAGCTCGCCTTGTCCGGCGTGGTGAAGCGGGCGACCGCGCCCGCCTCGCCATCGCTGGCGGGCAGCTTGCACAGGGTCTCGCCCTCAAGATCGCGGTTCAGCGTGAAGTCGAACTGCTTCGCATCGATATGGGTGATGGCGAGTTGCTCGACATCGGCGGTCTTGTAGCTCGCCTCCCACAGTTCCTCGTCGAAGCCGCGCAGCGCATTGCGCTGGACGGTATAGTCCGCCTCCACCGCGGCGGGATCGCATTTCTTCGCGCATCGGCTGCGCAGGATCTGCTGCCAGTCGCGCTGCTGGCCGCGGAAACCGGCCTTGTCGAACAGGAGGGCGAGCTTCGCCTTGTAAAGCGCCGCCACCTCGCCATCGAGCGCGCGCAGCTTCGGGCTGGCGCAGATCGTCTTCTCGAGCGGATGGCTGGCCTTGGCGCAGTCGAAACTGGCCTGTTGCGGGGCCGGTGGTTCGGCCTGAATGCCGAACAGGGCGAGGAAAAAGGCGAACAGTCCGAAAGCCGCAATCCGCATCATCACTGCCTCCCATGTCTATGCGCTTGGCTTCACTCCCGCACGCGCCGCTCAGGCGATGCTGCCGTTGAAGGCGAGTTCGGTGATGCGATCCGCCTCGACATCATATTCCACCCCGAAAAAGACCGGACCGCCATCGCAGACGATCATCGGCTCGGTTCGCCATGCGCCCCAGTCACCCGAAGCCTTGGGCAGGAAATTGCCATAGATGAAGCGCTTTCCCCCACGGACGATCCCGACATATTGGCGCAGCCAGCCCCTGGGTGCATCCCTGAGTCCACCCCGCGCGCCGGTGCCCGGGCCGCTCAGTTCCGTCGCCAGCGCCACGATCCCGGGGATCCGCGCCTCCAGCCGGGCAATGTCGTCCTTGCCGGGAGTCCAGCCGCCCTCGCCGGGTTTGGGCGCCTTGCGGGAGCATTGATGCAGCAGCCCGGCCGCCTTGTCCGGCGGCAGGATCGCATAATCCTCGACCTGCAGCGGGGTCTGGGGAAACAGCAGCGCGAGCAGCAGGGCCGCGCCGACGGCCATCTCAGAGCGTCGCCTCGATCTCGCGCGCGGCGAGGTCGGGATCGGCGGCTTGGGTGATCGGGCGGCCGACCACCAGGATCGAGGCGCCGGCATCGAGCGCGGCACGCGGGGTCACCACGCGCTTCTGGTCGCCGATCACGCCGTTCGCCGGGCGCACGCCGGGGATGACGAAAAAGCCGTCATGCCAGATCTTCTTGGCCGCCGCGACTTCGTTGCCCGAGCAGACGATGCCATCGACGCCCGAGGCCTTGGCCAGTTCGGTCAGCCGCATCACCTGCTCGTGCGGATCGGGCTTGAGGCCGATCGAGGTCAGGTCGCTGTCGTCGAGGCTAGTGAGCATCGTCACCGCCACCACCTTGGTGCCGGTCGGCGCCGCCGCCTTGGCATCCTCGAGCATCGCCCGGCCGCCGGCGGCGTGGACAGTGAGGATCGCCGGCTCAAGCGGGCGGAGCGCCTGGATCGCCTTGGCGACAGTGTTGGGGATGTCGTGGAACTTGAGGTCGAGGAAGATCGGCAGGCCGATGTCATGCATCTCGTGCACGCCGGCGCGGCCGTTCGCCATGAAGAATTCGAGGCCGAGCTTGATGCCCCCGACATGCGCCTTCACGCGCTGTGCAATCGTCTTGGCACGCTCCAGATCCGGCGTGTCGATCGCGACATAGATCGGGCTCACTGCACGTCTCCCAGCGGCAGGCCGCCCTGGGGCGAGGCCGGGATGGCGGGCGCGGGCTCGGGCGCGGCGCCGACCGGCTCCGGCATCGCCTGGATAGCGCGGATGTCATTCAGCGCACGCTCCAGCCCGGTGATCCGCTGGCGCATCCGCCAGCGCAGCGCGTGATAGGCGAGGAGGACGGGCAGCAGCCCGGCGAGGAAGACGAGGATCAGCAGCAGCGGCAGGCTGAAATCGGCGATCAGGCCGCTCCACAGGTGCACGTTCACGCGCTCGTCGCCGTTATAGATCACAAAGCCAGCGACCAGGCCGCCCAGCAACAGCCAGAACAGCACCTTCAGAAACCGCATGCGTCTCCCTTCCTGCGTGAACCCGCGCGGACTTTAGGGCGGGGAGGGGTTTTGCGCAAACTCCCTCTCCCATTGGGAGAGGGAAGGGGCCCGCCGCCGAAAGCGGTGGGAAGGGTGAGGGTAGTTCTACCGCTCGACCCTCACCCTTCCGCCGACTGCGTCGGCTCCCTCCCTCTCCCAGAGGGAGAGGGATTGTCGATCTCCGCCCTAAGCTCCGCGAACAGCCCGGGGATCTTGGTCAGCCGCTGCTCCTCCTCGTCGAGGATCGCGTGGAACGCCCGCCGCTTGATCGCCGCCGCCCGCTCGTCCGAGAGCCGCGCGGCGGGGTCGAGCGTCGACAGCACGATGTCGATCAGCCGGTCCGCGCCGTGCAACCGGCCCCAGAGATAGTCGTTCTCGCGATACGCCCGGCTGAAGAACGCGCCGAAGCTGTTGAACTGGATGCCCTTCAGCGTCGCCTCGGCCCCGCCGGTGCGGATCGCGGTGGCATCGTCCGGCGCGATGCGGTCGACGCGGATCGGGTCGAACTCGTCGACGCCTTCGCCCTGGAGCAGCGGCAGCGTGGCGATGTCGTAGAAGGGGAAGCCGAGATGCGCGAGCAGCATTGGCCGCCGCAGCTCCTTCGACAAGCTGCTGAGCCCTTCCGCCAGCCGCGCATCGGTCTCGCCGTCGAGCTTCTTGAGCTGCATGCGGTCCGCCAGCCGGTCGAGCAGCGGCCCGGCGTCATCGGTCATCATCCTTATCTCGTCGCGCAGGTCGGCATAGGTGTCCGCCCGCTTGAGCTCGAGATAAGCGGCGAGCGAGTCGTAGATCGCCTCGCGCATCGGGCGGAGCGCGCCATGGCTGGTCGGCAGGTCGATCTCGGTCAGTCGGCGGGCAAGCAGCCGCAGGCGGCGGATACGGAAGCCCAGGTCGTGCGTGCGCAGGAACTCCAGCGTCTCGGGCGAGGCGCCGTTGGAGTGCATCGCGCCGAACTGGTCCGCGCCGCGCGACTGGACCGCCGCGGCCAGTGCCTCGCGGATCTCGTGCAGCCGCTCGGGCCCATGCCGCTCGCCGACATTGTAGAGCAGCCGCGCGGTGCGATCGATCGCACCCTCGACCTTGAGCAGGCCGTACGCGGTATGGCCATAGCCCGCCTTGGCCGCGGCGGTGATCTGCGCCCGCTTGCGCCAGGCGGCGAGCCGCTTGGGGTTCGGATAATCGAGCCACAGCGTATAGCCGAACAGCGCCTCGACCTGGGTCTCCACGTCGGCGCGGATCTCGGTGAGGATGCCCAGCATCCGTTCGATCCGGTGCGAGCGCCGCGCGATCTCGTCCAGATTGTCGCGGATCGGCTGCTCGCGCGGCAGCTCGGAAAGCGCGCCGATGATCGTCGCGAAGAAGCCCGGCGTGCCGTCGTCGCCACCGTAGAAGTCGAAGCGGAAATTGGGGAAGGGATCGACGAAGACGAAGCGCCGGTCGACCTGGCGGCGGGCAGGGCGCTCCTTCAGAGCTTCCATCGCCGGGCGGAAGGGCGCGTTGGCCAGTACCGAGCCGTCGATCAGCACCGCCTTGGCCGCCTTGTTGTCCGCCCATTGGTGCGGCAGCACGCGTTCCAGAAAGGCATCGCGCTGCGGCCAGGCCTGTTTCCGCTCCGCCATCAGCTCGTCCATCTCGCCCACCGTCATCGGCGGGAAGGCGCCCGGGAAGCTCGACGTGGCGCGCGCGGCGAAGGTCAGGCTGGCGGCGTCGGCGAACTTCTCTTCCGGATAGCCGCGATCGGTGAAGGAGAAGACCAGCCGGTGCTCATTCTCCATCACGCTAGCCGGGGAATTGAGCCGCAACGCCTCGGGATGGCCGCGGAAATCGGTGACGGTGACGAACAGGTCGAGCGGCTGGCCGTCGGGCAGCAGCCTTTTCTCCTTCGGCCCCTTGGCCATGGCGGCAAAGGCGTCGAGGATCGTATTGGCCAGCCGCTTGCCGCCGAAGGGCGGCTCGAACCAGCGCGAGCGGACGAAATGCTCGAGCTTGGTGCGCACTTCCTCGCGCGCGCCGATTTCCACTGTCTCGTCCACCGTCTTGGAGCGGTTGGCGACCAGCCAGGCGATCGGCACCGCCCACAGCTTGGCGAAGCGGTGCGACGGGCGCTGGCGCGGCTCGAGCAGCGCCTCGACATCGGCATTGTCCATCCACAGGTCGGTCAGCGGGTCGAGCGACTGGCCGGTGGCGATGGCCTGGGCGAGGAACACCGTGTTGATCCCGCCCGCGCTGGCGCCGGCGAGGATGTCGACCAGCACGCGCAGGTTGACGCCCGAGGTCTCGCGGATCTCCTCGATCAGCTCGCGATAGACGTCGGGCCGCCCGTCGCTGCCGTCGCGCTCGGCACAGCTTGCCCGGGCGAGGCGCCAGATCTCCTTGGTGATGCCGTGCATGTACACGGCCAGGCTGATGCCGCCGTAGCAGACCAGTGCGAGCCGGAGTTCCTTGTCGCGAGTTTCGGCCATTAAACCATTATAGTGGCCCAGATGGGCAGGTGGTCGGACGCGGTGCGCGCCTGGAGGCTGTCATGCACCCCGGCATCGGTGATGGTCAATTCTCGGCTCGCCATGATCCGGTCGAGCCGCGCCATCGGGCGCCGGGCATGGAAGCTCTTGCCGGTGGCGGCAAAGGCATAGTGGCTGGCGAAATCGCGCAGGCAGCCCGACTGGGCGCTCCACTCGTTGAGGTCGCCCATCAGGATCGTCGGATATTGGTGCGTGCTGACCTGCAGGTGCGTGATGATCGCATGCGCCTGGCGCCGTCGCCAAAGGCCGGACAGGTCGAGATGCATGCCCACCACGCGCACCACCGTGCCATTCGCAAGCCGCACATCGGCCATCACCGCGCCGCGCGGCTCCAGCGCCGGCAGATGGATCGCTTCGCAGTCGAGCACCGTCGCATCCTTGCGCACCAGCAGCGCATTGCCGTGCCAGCCCATCGAGCGCGCCTTGGTGCCGAAGGGCACCGGCTTGTAGTCGCTATGCTCGGCGAGCAGGTGCTGGGTCAGCACCGCCGAGCGCTCGCCGAAGCGGCGATCGGCTTCCTGGAGCGCGACGATGTCGGCGCCGATCTCGCAGAGCACCTGCAGCGTGCGCTCGGGCCTCCGGCGCCGGTCGGTGCCGATCGACTTGCGCATGTTGTAGCTGGCGACCTTGATCATCGGCGCCCCTTATCGCGGGGGCTGGCGGGCATAGGCAAGGGTCTCAGCTCGGATGCGCCTCGGCATTGCCCTGGCTGGCGGCCTCCTGCGCGGCGGCGACCAGCCGGCGGCCGGTCTCCTCCGCGGCCTGGGGCGTCATCGCGATGGCGACGCCATTGGGCCCGTCGAGCAGCACCACGCCCTGTTCGGCGGTTGCCACCCCGGCTTCCTCTTCCGGTTCGGAGGGCGAGATCTTCTGTCCCATGTTGTTCTCCCAAAATTCGCTGAGACCCATGCGGGAGCGAGGAATGGGGGACCAACTCGGACGAACGCGAAAATATCCAAGATTTCCGCGAGATTTCAGCGCCCGCCGGCCTCCAGCAGGCGGCGGGGCGCGGCCAGTTCCCAGCTCCGCGCAATACGGTCGCCGACGAAATCCCAGTCCACGTCCGGCCCGGCCAGCGCGATGCCGACCCAGCCGACCCCGAAATAGGCGACCTTGGAATAGGTCTCGGGCGCGATGCCGATCAGGTTCGGCCCTTCCTCGTCATCGGCGGTCTTCACCGCGACGATCGTGCGCCCATCGCCATGATGGTCGTGGCGGAACTGGGCGAACTGCTTGCCGGCGACGAAGAAGGTCGGCTGGCCGTGGCTCGGCCGTTCCTCCGCCTCGGGAAGCTCCAGCGCGATGGCGCGGACCTGGGCGAGCGCGGCGTCTTGGTCTGGGTTCAGCGGCATAGGAACTCGGCGACTACCCTTGGGTAGAGCCGATGTTCCTCCTTCAGCACGCGCTGCGCAAGGCTTTCCGCCGTGTCGCCGGGCAGGATCGCCACTTCGGCCTGGCCGAGCACCTCGCCGCCGTCCAACTCCTCGGTGACGATATGCACCGAGACGCCGCCATGGCTGTCGCCCGCGTCGATCGCGCGCTGGTGCGTGTCGAGGCCCTTGTACTTGGGCAGCAGCGAGGGGTGGACGTTGACGATCCTGCCCCGCCAGCGCGCGACGAACTCGTCGCTGAGCAGGCGCATGTAACCCGCCAGCGCGATCGCCTCGACACCGGCCTCGCGCAGTGCCGCGTCGATCTTCGCTTCGTACTCCGCCTTGGGCATGCCCCTGGGGCTCTGCGCGAAGGTAGCGACGCCCTGCGCCGCCGCCCAGGCGAGCCCCTCGGCCTCAGGCTTGTCGCTGGCGACGAGCGCTACCTCATAGGGGCAGTCGGTCGACTTTGCCGCTTCGACGAGCGCGGCCATGTTCGAGCCTCGGCCCGAGATCAAAATCCCCAGCTTTCGCCGCATCACAGCGAAGTGCTCCTGCGTAAGCAGGAGCCCAGGAGTCGCAGGTGACAACGCTCGTGGCCCTGGGCTCCTGCTTGCGCAGGAGCACATGCCCTACCCATTATGCGTCGCGCTCCAATCGCCACGCGCGCTCCAGGTCTCGCCGCTGCCGAACACAGTGCAGCCGCGCTCGCCCGCGACGACCTCGCCGATCACGAACACCTCTTCACCGGCAGCGTAGAGCTCATCCTTCACCGCATCCGCCACATCCGGCGATACCACCGCGACCATGCCGATGCCGCAGTTGAAGGTGCGCGCCATTTCCTCGGGCTCGATATTCCCCTGCGCCTGCAGGAACGCCATCAGCCGCGGCAGCGGCCAGCTACCGGCGTCGATCTTCGCATGGCACCCCTCGGGCAGCACGCGCGGGACATTCTCGAGCAGCCCGCCGCCGGTGATATGCGCCAGCCCGCGGATCACGCCCTTGCGAAGTTGCGGAAGCAGGCTTTGCACATAGATGCGGGTCGGCGCCATCAGCGCGTCGAGCAGGATCACGTCCTGGTCGAACAGGGCAGGGCGGTCCATCTTCCAGCCCTTGTCGGCGGCAAGGCGGCGGACCAGCGAGAAGCCGTTCGAGTGCACACCGGTCGAGCCCAGGCCGAGCAGCACGTCGCCCGGACGGATCTTGCTGCCGTCGAGCAGTTGGTCGCGCTCGACCGCGCCTACGCAGAAGCCGGCCAGGTCGTAATCATTCTCGGCATACATGCCCGGCATCTCGGCGGTCTCGCCGCCGATCAGCGCGCAGCCGGCCTGGCGGCAGCCCTCCGCGATGCTGGCGATCACCCGCTCGGCCGTCTCGGGCACCAGCTTGCCGCTGGCATAATAGTCGAGGAAGAAGAGCGGCTCGGCGCCCTGGACGATCAGGTCGTTGGCGCACATCGCGACCAGGTCGACGCCGACGCCGTCATGCGCATTGTAATCGATCGCGAGCTTGAGCTTGGTGCCCACGCCGTCATTCGCCGCGACGAGCAGCGGATCGGTGAATCCGGCCGCCTTCAGGTCGAACACGCCGCCGAACCCGCCGAGATCGGCATCGGCACCGGCGCGGCGCGTGGACTTGGCGAGCGGGCCGATCGCCCGGACCAGCGCGTTGCCGGCCGCGATCGAGACACCCGCCTGGGCATAGGTATAGTTCTTCTGGTCGCTCATGGCGCGCGCTTAGCGCCATCTTGTCGCGCCGTCATCCCCGCTGGCCGGGAAAAGGGCGCGGCCGATATCTAACCGGCCGCGCCCGATGCACGCTTACTTCTTCGGGAGCACCGGCGCCGCGAAGGCACCGTCGCTGCCATTGCCGTCGAGGCGGTTGTCGCCATAGCTGCGGATCGCCGCACCCGTGCCGCTCTCCAGGCCGGCCTGGTTGCCGGTGATCGTGGTGTCGCCGACGCGGACCAGCGCCGTCGCGCCGCCGGCGAGGATGCCGCGGCTGGTGTTGTAGGCGAGGACCGAGCCGTGGACCATCACGGTGGCGCTCGCCGCGCCGGCCGGGGTGTTGACCAGCAGGCCCCAGGTGCTGCGGGTCAGCTGGCTGTTCTCGATCGAGACGACATTGCCCGCGGTCGTGGTGTTGCCGCCGGTGTCGATGCGGAAGCCCGCGCCCGAGTTGTTGTCGAGCCGCACGGCGTTCAGCGCGACGCGGGCGCTGCCCGTGCCGGTCGGCTGGACCAGCACGCCGCCGCCGGTGCCGCCGGTGCCGTTGTCGGTGATCACGGTGTTCGAGATGTAGAGCGCCGCATCGCCGCTCGGCTGGAAGTACACGCCCTGGCCGTTGGTGCCGTTGAAGCGGCGGATCTGCGATTCCTCGATGTGCAGCGCACCGCCGGCAAGGAAGCGCACGCCATAGGTCGCCCCGCTGACGCCATAGATGTCGAGGCCGCGCAGCACCACCACGTCGGTCGCCCCGGCGTTGACGATGATGCCGGCGCTGGCTCCGGCCAGCACGCCGCCTTCGGTGAACTGACAGGCGAGCGTGATCGCCTTGGTGATCGTCACCGCGCCGTAGCCGGCCGGGTCGAGGCAGTTGATCTCGCCGCCCGCAGCCGTCTTGGAAATCGCCCCCGCGAAGGTCTTGCACGGCGCCGTCCGGCTGCAAGGATTGGCGTCGTCACCGACACCCGAAACCCAAGTCCTCGTCGCCTGCGCCTGTGCAGGTGCAGCATAGAGCAGGCCGCAGCCCAAAAAAGATGCGAACATCAACGCAATGCGCTTGTTTGCTTTAACCATGATGAATTTCCCCGTTTGCGGATCGACGTTACGATCGAGGAGTCGCTTACCATGATTAATTTTGAACGTCATGGGGTTAGGGGGCGAACTACCCTTGTGGAATCTCCTAATTTACGAATATCCGAAGGCCTTTAGGCCGCCCGACAGGCGGAAATTACATCAGCGCTTGGATTTCCCCGTCCGCTTCGCCAAAAGGGCCGCTGCATGACCCTTGCCCGCAAATCCCTCACCATCGGCATCGCTTCCGCGCTCGCGCTTGCGGGGCTCGGCGCCGTGCTCGCCGAGGGGGAGAAGGCAGCGGGCGGCAGCGCCGTGCCGATCGACGCCTCGGGCAGCTTCGAAGTCGCCGGCGTCGATGTCGACGTGAAGGGCAAGGATGCCGATGCTGCGCGCTATGGCGGCTGGCGGCTCGCCCAGCGCAAGGGCTGGGAGATGCTGTCGCGCAAGCTGACCGGCAAGCCCTCGTCCATGTCCGATTCGGCGCTCGACTCGCTGGTCACCGGCATCGTCGTCGAGAAGGAGCAGATCGGCCCGACGCGCTACATCGCGCGGCTCAGCGTGCTGTTCGATCGCAACAAGGCCGGCAGCATCCTCGGCGTCTCGGTCGCGGTGAACCAGTCGCCGCCGATGCTGATCGTGCCGCTCGAATATTCGGGCGGCGCGGGCGTCGTCTTCGAGCGCGAGACCGCCTGGGCCAAGGCCTGGAACCGTTTCAAGAGCGGCGGCAGCACCGTCGACTATGTCCGGGTGCAGGGCAACGGCCCCGATTCGATGCTGCTCAACGCGGGCCAGGTGCTGCGCCGCGGCCGCAACTGGTGGCGCTCGGTGCTCGACCAATATGGCGCGTCCGACGTTCTGATTGCCGAGGTCCAGCTGCGCCGCGAATATCCCGGCGGCCCGATCGTTGGCATCTTCTCCGCCACGCACGGCCCGGACCGCCAGAAGATCGCCGACTTCGCCCTGCGCGTCGACAATGGCGATTCGCTCGATGCGCTGATGGACGCCGGCGTCCAGCGGATCGACAAGGCCTTCCAGCAGGCGCTCGCGCTCGGCCAGCTCCACACCGATCGCCTGCTCGGCATCCGCCCGCCCTCGGCCAAGGCGGAGGAAGAGAAGCCCACCGACGAGGCGACCGAGGAAGCCACGCCCACGCCCGATGCGAGCGCGGCGGCGACCGGCACCCAGCTCAACGTTCAGTTCGACACACCCAATGTCGGCTCGGTCAATTCGGGCGAGGCCGCGCTGCGCGGCATTCCGGGCGTGCGCTCGGCGGTCACCTCCAGTCTGGCGCTCGGCGGCATCTCGGTGATGCGCGTCGCCTATGACGGCCAGATCGCCTCGCTGCGTGCCCAGCTCGAGGCGCGCGGCTGGAGCGTGCAGGAAGGGGCGGGCGTCCTCCGCATCCGCCGCGCGGGCGGTGGCGGTAATGGTGGCGGCGGTGGCCAGCAACCGATCCCGGCGCCCACGGGCAGCACCACGCCAGCCCCGAACGGCAGATGACGCAACTGCGCTTGCCGCTGGGACTGCCCGAAGCACGCGAGACGGAATTCCTGGTCAGCGACTCCAACGCCCGCGCCGTCCACCAGCTCGAACATTGGGGCACCTGGCCCGTCATGTCGGCCCTGCTCACCGGCCCGCGCAAGTCGGGGCGCAGCCTGCTCGCCCGCATCTTCGCGGCGAAGACCGGCGCGCGCATCTTCGACGATGCCGATCTCGGCAAGGAGGCGGAGGTCTTCCATGCCTGGAACCAGGCCCAGGCCGATCACCGCCCGCTGCTGATCGTCGCCCAGGCCGCTCCGCCGGCCTGGAACGTCAAGCTGCCCGATCTCAAGTCGCGCCTCGCCGCCTCGCCACTGCTCGAGATCGGCCCGCCCGACGACCAGCTCATCCCCCAGTTGCTCGAACGCGCCTTCGAGCGCCATCTGCTCCATGCCAAGCCCGAAGTGATCGCCTGGATCGCCAGGCGGATCGAGCGCAGCCATATCGCGATCCTGCGCGTTGCCGATGCATTGGAGCTGGAGGAGGGTAAGCGCTTGTCGATCCCCGCGGTGCGCGCCACATTGGCCGCGGCTGGTCTCATAACCGAAACGGACGGCGACTAACGGCGATGACCAAGGCAGCGAAAGCACGCGCCGTTGAAGGGACCTCGATGACCGAATCGCCGGATAATTCCGCACGTTACTTCAATCGCGAGCTGAGCTGGCTCGCCTTCAACCGGCGGGTGATGGAAGAGGCGTGCAACCCCGCCCATCCACTGCTCGAGCGGCTGCGCTTCCTGTCGATCTCGGGCTCGAACTTCGACGAATTCTTCATGGTCCGCGTCGCCGGCCTGATGGGCCAGCAGCTCCAGAAGGTCGAGGCACGCTCGGCCGACGGGCTCACGCCGGGCCAGCAGCTCGCCGCCATCTCCGCCGAGGCGGAGGTGCTGGCCGACAATCAGCAGAGCGTGTGGACCGATATCCGCGCCGACCTCGCCGAGACCGGCATCCATGTCCTCGACGCCAATGCGATCGAAGGCGAGACCGAGGCCTGGCTGGAGACCCATTTCCGCGAGCAGATCTTCCCGATCCTCACCCCCCAGGCGCTCGACCCCGCGCACCCGTTCCCGTTCATCCCCAATCAGGGATCGAGCGTGATCTTCGACCTGGTCCGCAAGTCGGACCGCGAGCCGGTGCGCGAGCTCGTCCTGCTGCCCACCGCGATCAAGCGGTTCGTCCGCCTGCCGGGCAATCCCGCGCGCTATGTCGCGGTCGAGGCGGTGCTCAAGCATTTCTCGCATCTGCTCTTCCCCGGCTACACCTCGCTCGGCGCGGCGGCGTTCCGCGTGCTGCGCGACAGCGACATCGAGATCGAGGAAGAGGCCGAGGACCTGGTCATGACCTTCCGCTCGGCGATCAAGCGCCGCCGCCGCGGCCGGGTCATCCGTCTCGAGATGGAGGATAGCATCTCCCCCGAGCTGGAGGCGGTGCTCAAGGAGGAGCTGGGCGGCAGCGAGGCGCTGCTCACCGAGACCGGCGGCTTCCTCGGCATCGGCGACCTGGCCTTCCTGGTCGACGAGGACCGGCCCGATCTCAAGTTCACGCCTTATTCGGCGCGCTTCCCCGAGCGGATCCGCGAATATGGCGGCGACTGTTTCGCGGCGATCAAGGCCAAGGACATCGTCGTCCACCACCCGTACGAGACGTTCGACGTCGTCATCTCCTTCCTGCAGCAGGCGGCGGCCGATCCCGACGTGGTGGCGATCAAGCAGACGCTCTACCGCGCCGGCAAGCAGCCCGCCGTGATCAACGCGCTGATCGCCGCGGCAGAGGCCGGCAAGTCGGTCACCGCGGTGGTCGAATTGAAGGCGCGCTTCGACGAGGAGCAGAACCTCTATTGGGCGACCGCGCTCGAGCGGGCCGGCGTCCAGGTCGTCTATGGCTTCATCGACTGGAAGACCCATGCCAAGGTCTCGATGGTCGTGCGGCGCGAGGGCAATGGCTATCGCACCTATTGCCACTTCGGCACCGGCAACTACCATCCGATCACCGCGCGCATCTACACCGACATCAGCTTCTTCACCGCCGATCCGCGGGTGGGCCGCGATGCCGCGCAGATCTTCAACTATGTCACCGGCTATGTGGAGCCGCACGGGCTGGAGTTGATCGGCATCTCTCCGCGCGACCTGCGCAACCGCCTGGTGGGGCTGATCGACGACGAGATCGCCCATGCCCGCGCCGGCCGCCCCGGCCAGCTCTGGGCCAAGATGAACTCGCTGGTCGATCCCGCAGTGGTCGAAAAGCTCTACGAAGCGAGCAACGCCGGTGTGGAGATCGAATTGGTCATCCGCGGCATCTGCTGCCTCCGCCCCGGCGTCCCCGGCATGAGCGAGAACATCAAGGTCAAGTCGATCGTCGGCCGCTTCCTCGAGCACAGCCGCATCTGGGCCTTCGGCAACGGCAAGGCGCTGCCGAACGACGGCGCCAAGGTCTACATCTCCTCGGCCGACTGGATGCAGCGCAACTTCGATCGCCGCGTCGAGTTCATGCTGCCGATCCTCAACAAGACGGTGCACGATCAGGTGCTCGACCAGGTGATGGTGGCCAATCTGCTCGACAACGAGCAGAGTTGGCTGCTCCAGAGCGACGGCCACTATATCCGCACCGAGCCGGGCGAGGACGGCGCCTTCAACCTGCACCGCTATTTCATGACCAACCCGTCACTCTCGGGCCGCGGCGCCGCGCTCGAATCGCGCAAGCCGGTGCCCAAGCTCCAGCTCAAGCGGCGGCGCAGTCCGGCAAAGGCCAAGGCGAAGGAATGACCACATTGCCCTTCCGCAAGGCGCGCGCGAAGCCTGCCGGGATTGAGGGTCGCACCGCGATCATCGACATCGGCTCGAACTCGGTGCGCCTCGTGGTCTATCAGGGCTCGGCCCGCCTGCCGGCGACCCTGTTCAACGAGAAGGTGATGGCCGGCCTGGGCCGCGGCCTGGCCGAGACCGGCGCGATCGATCCCGCCAGCCTCGCCGCCGCAAGGGGAGCGCTGGCGCGCTTCGCCACGCTCGCCCGCGAGATGCAGGTCGGCGAGCTGCGCACCGTCGCGACGGCGGCGGTCCGCGACGCCTCCAACGGCCGCGAGCTGATCGAGGCGGCCCGCGCGCTCGGCCTCGAGGTCGAGACGCTGTCGGGCGAGGAAGAGGCGATGGCCTCGGGCCTGGGCGTGCTCTCGGGCATTCCGGAGGCGGACGGCATCGTCGGCGATCTCGGCGGCGGCTCGCTGGAGCTGGTCCGCGTCGTCGCCGGCACGGTGACCGACCGCGTGTCCTTCCCGCTCGGCGTGCTGCGCCTCGGCGCGATCCGCGCGGAGGGCAAGACCGCGCTCGATCGCCGGGTGGCAAAGCTGCTCGGGGAGGCCGGCTGGAAGGGGCGGGGGAAGGGTCTGCCCTTCTATCTGGTCGGCGGGTCGTGGCGCAGCCTTGCCCGGCTCGACATGCACCTGAAGCATTATCCGCTGCCGATCGCCCACCAATATCCGATGGCGGTGCCGCGCATCGCCGAGCTGGCCAGCTCGATCGCGGCGATGCCCAAGGCCGATCTCAAGGCGATCCCCAACCTGTCCAGCGCCCGTGCCAACACGCTGGAGGACGCCGCGCTGCTGCTCGGCCATGTCCTCAAGCAGCTCGGCAGCAGCGGCACGATCGTCTCCGCCTATGGCCTGCGCGAAGGGCTGCTCTACCAGCGCCTCTCGCCCGAGCTGCGCCAGCAGGACCCGCTGATCGCCGCCACCCGCGACGAGGGCGAGCGGCTCGGCCGCTTCCCCGAGCATGGCGACCTGCTCGACAAGTGGATCGCGCCGCTCTTCGCCGGCGAGCCGCACGAACTGGGTCGGCTGCGCCATGCTGCCTGTCAGCTGGTCGATGTCGGCTGGCACGCAAATCCGGAGTTCCGCGCCGAACGCGGCCTAGACGCGGCGCTGCACGGCAATTGGGTGGCGATCGACTCGATGGGCCGCGCCGCACTCGGCCAGGCGCTCTACACTGCGCTCGGTGGCGGGATCGACACGCCGGCGCCACTGCCCCAGCTCGCCGACGATGACACGCTGTGGCGCGCCAAGCTCTGGGGCCTCGCCATTCGCCTCGGCCAGCGCCTGTCGGGCGGCGTCGCCGCGCCGATCCGCCGCTCAGAGCTCCACATGGACGAGGAGACCCTCGCGCTCTGCCTCCACCCCGAGGACGAACCGCTCTACGGCGAAGCAGTGGAGAAGCGCCACAAGGCGCTCGCCGCGGCATTCGGCAGGGCGCCGGTGCTGGAGGTCTGACCTCTTTCGTCACCCCCGCGAAAGCGGGGGCCCATCTCCCGGACATGCCGCACATGCACCGGATGTATTGGCCGATAGGGTAGGAGATGGGTCCCCGTTTTCGCGGGGATGACGGCTAGAGGCGCTCGCTCAAACCCCTAAACACACCGCAGCCCGTTGATCCGCCCACGGTCGTTGAGGTCCACCGTCAGCCGGTCGCGCCGGAAGTCCATCGTCATCGCCTCGCCTGGGCGCACCACCCGCACGCTCGACGCCCCGCTACGCGCCCGCAGCCGCGACTGGAGCCCCGGCGACATCGGCGCGCCGATGAAGCGCTGCACGGCATTGGCATTGCACAGCCGCGGTCCGGGCATCGGGTGGGGCCTGCCGTCATTCATGCAGCCGGCAACCAGCAGGGCGGTCGCGATCATTCCGATGGCGCGCATAACTCTCTCCTCGCTCGCCCCCCGGCGGCGTGGTCTATACCCCGGATGCGTAACGAAGGGGAGGGAGGCCTATGCCTATCCGCCGCTTAACCGCAGCGCGCGGAGCCGATCCTGCCGTCGGTGCCCAGGTGCAGGTTGAGCCGGTCCGCCCGGAAATCCTGCGTCACCATCATGCCGGCCTCGATCCAGCGGACGCTGTTGGCGCCCGAGAGCTTCCGCGCCTCGGCCTCGACCTCGGGGCTGCGCGCCTTGCCGACCAGCCCGCCCAGCTTGGTGGCGTTGCACTCCACGCCCGGGATCGCCTGGGGCGACGTCTTCGCCGCGCAGGCACCGGTCAGCGTCAGGGCAAGGGCAGGCAGGACAGCGCGGATCATTCGGCGGGTTCCTCGGTACGGGTCATCTTGAGCTTACCATTCTTCACGGTGAACCCCAGCTGACCCTCGACCAGGTTGAGCGCGTCGCGACCGAACTGCTCGTAGCGCCAGCCCTCCAGGATCGCGAGCCCGTCGCGCACGCCTGCCGCCAGCGACTCGAGATCGTCCGAGCGCGCGAGCAGGCGCGGCGCCACGTTGATCTCCTTGGCGCGGATCTTGAGCAGCAGCTTGAGCAGGTCAGCCACCAGCGCCCCGTCCTTGCCGAGCGAGGGCTTGCGGTCGTCGCGCGGCGGCATCTCGGCGGTCGACATCGGCTCTGCGCCTTCCAGCGCCGCCATCAGCCGTCCGCCAATGTCGTTGCCGGCCCAGGCGGCGGAGAGCCCGCGCACCTTGCCCAGGTCGCTCTGCTTGCGCGGCGGGTTGCCGGCGAGGTCGGCCAGCGTCTCGTCCTTGACGATGCGGCCGCGCGGCAGGTCCTTGCCCTGCGCCTCGAGCTCGCGCCAGCGGGCAAGCGCCTTCAGGCGGCCGAGCACCTCGGGCTTGCGGCTCGACACGCGCACGCGCTGCCATGCCTCGTCCGGGTCGTTATGGTAGTTCTCGGGATCGGCGAGCCGCTCCATCTCCTGGTCCAGCCAGGCGCCACGGCCGGTTTTCTTCAACTTCTCCAGCATCTTGGGGAAGATCTTGGAGAGGTGGGTCACGTCGGCGATCGCATAGTCGATCTGACGCTTGTCGAGCGGGCGGCGGCTCCAGTCGGTGAAGCGGGCTCCCTTATCGATGGTGAAGCCCAGATAGGTGTCGACCAGGTTCGAATAGCCGATCTGCTCGCCCAGCCCGAGCGCCATCGCGGCGACCTGGGTGTCGAACAGCGGGTGCGGCGTCTTGCCGGTGAGGTTGTAGACGATCTCGATGTCCTGCCCGCCGGCATGGAAGACCTTCAGCACGTCCTCGTTCTTCGTCATCAGGTCGAGCAGGGGCGTAAGGTCGAGTCCCGATGCCATCGGATCGATCGCCGCAGCCTCTTCGTCGTCGGCGATCTGGATCAGGCAGAGTTCCGGCCAATAGCTGTTTTCGCGCATGAACTCGGTGTCCACGCAGACGTACGGCTTGTTGGCGAGGCGGGCGCAGAGGTTGGCGAGAGTCGCGCTGTCTTCAATCAGACCATGGATATGCATCCAAGGCCCATAGACCGGTCTTCGGGTTGACAAAAGAGGGTGGGAGGGGAAAGCGCACGTCACGTCATTTCCGCCCAAGTCCCCCTTCCGCTTGCGGGAGGGGCTAGGGGAGGGGCTGTAAGGCATCGCGCGAGGTTCGCGCAGACCGTACAAGCCCTCCCCCGACCCCTCCCGCAAGCGGGAGGGGAGAGGAGGGCAAAGCCAGAGAAGAGAGTCATGCACGCCTATCGCACGCACACCTGCGCCCAGCTCCGCGCCGAACATGTCGGCCAGGAAGTCCGCCTCTCGGGCTGGGTCCACCGCAAGCGCGACCATGGCGACCTGGTCTTCATCGACCTGCGCGACCATTACGGCATCACCCAGATCGTCACCGAAGTCGATGGCCCGGCCTTCCAGGTGATCGAGTCGCTGCGCAGCGAATCGGTCGTGACGATGACCGGCAAGGTCGTCGCCCGCTCGGCCGAGGCGGTGAACCCGAACCTCCCCACCGGCGAAGTCGAGATTCGCGTCACCGACGCGAAGATCCAGAGCCAGGCGCAGGAACTGCCGCTGCCGGTGTTCGGCGATGCCGAATATCCCGAGGAAATCCGCCTGCGGAACCGCTTCCTCGATCTGCGCCGCGAGAAGGTCCACAAGAACATCATGCTGCGCTCGAGCGTCATCGCCTCGCTGCGCAGGCGTATGATCGACCAGGGCTTCACCGAGTTCCAGACGCCGATCCTCACCGCGTCCTCGCCCGAAGGCGCCCGCGACTATCTCGTCCCGTCGCGCGTCCACCCGGGCAAGTTCTACGCGCTCCCCCAGGCGCCGCAGATGTTCAAGCAGCTGCTGATGGTCGCCGGCTTCGACAAATATTTCCAGATCGCCCCCTGCTTCCGCGACGAGGACGCGCGCGCCGATCGTTCGCCGGGCGAGTTCTACCAGCTCGACTTCGAGATGAGCTACGTCACCCAGGACGATGTGTTCGCCGCGATCGAGCCGGTGCTGCACGGCGTGTTCGAGGAATTCGCCGATTGGGAAGGCATGGGCCGCAGCGTCTCCGCGCTCCCGTTCAAGCGCATCCCATACCGCGAATCGATGCTGAAGTACGGCAACGACAAGCCCGACCTGCGCAACCCGCTGCTGATCACCGACGTGTCGGACTTCTTCAAGGGCTCGGGCTTCGGCCGCTTCGCCTCGATCGTCGAGGGCGGCGATGTCGTCCGCGCGGTCCCGGCACCGAACACGCATGAGAAGAGCCGCAAGTTCTTCGACGACATGAACAGCTGGGCCCAGTCGGAAGGCTTCCCGGGCCTCGGCTATGCCACCCAGAAGGACGGCGTGTTCGGCGGCCCGATCGCCAACAACCATGGCCAGGAAGGCATGAAGGCGATTGCCGACGCGATGGGCCTCGGCCCGAACGACGGCATCTTCTTCGCCGCCGGCAAGGAAGCCCAGGCCGCCAAGCTCGCCGGCCTGGCCCGCACCCGCGCCGCCGAGCAGCTCGAACTGATCGACAAGAAGCGCTTCGAATTCTGCTGGATCGTCGACTTCCCGATGTTCGAATATGACGAGGACGCCAAGAAGGTCGACTTCAGCCACAACCCCTTCTCGATGCCGCAGGGCGAGCTGGAAGCGCTGGAGACCAAGGACCCGCTCGACATCCTGGCCTATCAGTACGACATCGTCTGCAACGGCATCGAGCTGTCGTCGGGCGCGATCCGGAACCACCGTCCGGAGATCATGTACAAGGCGTTCGAGATCGCCGGCTACACCCAGGCCGATGTCGACACCAACTTCGCGGGCATGATCAACGCCTTCAAGTTCGGCGCCCCGCCGCACGGCGGCTCGGCGCCGGGCGTCGACCGCATCGTCATGCTGCTCGCTGACGAGCCGAACATCCGCGAAGTCATCGTCTTCCCGATGACGCAGAAGGCCGAGGACCTGATGATGCAGGCTCCGTCCTATGTCAGCGAGAAGCAGCTCAAGGAACTCAACATCCGCCTCGCCCCCCAGGTCGCGGCGGACCTCGCCAAGAAGGGCACCGACGGCATCGTCGATCCCGCAGCGGGCTGACGCAACGCTTGGTCCACCTCCCTCGGTCAGCTAAGGCTGGCCCGGGAGGTGAGCCGGTGAAATACAAACAGCCCATGGAGCGTGCGCCAGAGGATATCCTCGAAGCGCTGCAACGTGACGACCTGTCGCCCTCCGATAGAATCGATCTGGTGCTGTCCGCCATTTACGGCGGTGATGGCTTGGAATTTGCCGGGGATGTCATGATTAAGGAGTTCTCGGAAGCCAGGTACGAAGAGAAGATATATCTCAAGAATCTCTTCGGCACGTTTCACCAGATGCGCCGGACGGCGTACAGGATTGACGAGAGCATCCGCTTGCTGAGTGAATTCAAGCAGGATCGCCCCCAGAATTCCCTCGACATCGACGACGCCATCAATGAGCTGGTCGAATACAAGGCGATATTCGCAAACTGCTGAATTCGATGCGGGGCCGGATCGGGCTGCGAAGCCGGTGGAAGGGAATTTGGCCCTCCCGGGCAACGCGACTGGTTGAAGTTATAAAACTTCAACGTACAGACATAAAACTACAACCAACATAAGCAATCCGGCCGCCAGAGCCGGGACGCAGGAGTAGAAATGTCTGACGCGAAGACCGCACGGGCCCGCGCCCAGGCGGAGGCGACCATTGGGCTCGCCGACCTGTTCACCATCGGCATCGGCCCGTCGAGCTCGCACACCGTCGGCCCGATGCGCGCCGGGGCGTCCTTCGCCGAAGCGGCGCTCGATCGCGGCACGCCGACCGCCGTCTCCTGCGAGCTGTTCGGCTCGCTGGCGCTGACCGGGCGCGGTCACGCCACCGATATCGCCACGATCCTCGGCCTGGCCGGCTATCGGCCCGAGAGCGTCGATCCCGATGCGGTGAACACCATCGTCGAGACGATCCGCGCCGAGCAGCAGCTCGCGCTCGGCGGCCATGTCACCGTGCCGTTCGTCGAGGGCCGCCACCTGATCTTCCGCGACGACCGTTTCCTGCCCGCCCACCCGAACGGCATGCGCTTCGTCGCCCATTATCCCGACGGCGAACCCTGGGAGACCTTCTATTATTCGATCGGCGGCGGCGCGATTGTCGAGGGCGGCTGCGAGCCGCCCCAGACCAACGTCAAGCTGCCTTTCGCCTTCACCTCCGGCGCCGAGCTGCTCGCGGTAGCGGCGGCGCAGGACGCCAGCATCGCCGACATCGTCCGCGCCAACGAAGCTGCCTGGCGCGACGATGCCGAGACCGACGCCTTTCTCGACAGCCTACGCGCCGCCATGTCAGCCTGTATCGACCGCGGCATGCGCGGGGAGGGGGAACTGCCCGGCGGCCTCAAGGTCAAGCGCCGCGCCCGCGACCTCCACCAGCGCCTGCTCGCCCGCGGCCCGCGCAGCGATCCCTCGCTGGTCTTCGACTGGGTCAGCCTCTGGGCGCTCGCGGTGAACGAGGAGAACGCCGCCGGCGGCCGCGTCGTCACCGCGCCGACCAATGGCGCCGCGGGGGTGATCCCGGCGGTGCTGCGCTATTACGAGACCTTCTGCGCCAATCCGACGCCCGCCGGCTCGCGCACCTTCCTGCTCACCACCGCCGCGATCGGCTTCCTCTACAAGAAGCGCGCCTCGATCTCGGCCGCAGAGATGGGCTGCCAGGGCGAAGTCGGGGTCGCCTGCTCGATGGCGGCGGCGGGGCTGGCGGCGGCACTCGGCGCGACCAACGCCCAGATCGAGAATGCCGCCGAGATCGGCATGGAGCATAATCTCGGCCTCACCTGCGATCCGATCGGCGGCCTCGTCCAGATCCCCTGCATCGAGCGCAACACCATGGGCGCGATCAAGGCGATCAACGCCGCCTATCTCGCTATGCACGGCGACGGCAGCCACATCGTAAGCCTCGACGCGGTGATCGAGACGATGCGGCAAACGGGCGAGGACATGCGCTCGAAATACAAGGAAACCGCGCAGGGCGGGCTGGCAGTGAACGTGGTGGCCTGCTGAGGTCACGACACCACAACCGTCATCCCGGCGAAAGCCGAGATCTCAGGCGAAGGCGCGGACGGCAGGACAAGAGCCGCACGAGATCCCGGCTTTCGCCGGGATGACGTGAAGAGCAGATGACGGAAAGGAGGCCCTTGCCACCAGCCCCCGCGCAGGGGAATCTACCCCCATGCGCATCGCCGTCTTCAACACCAAGCCCTATGACCGCCGCTTCCTCACCGAAGCCAATGCAGCCTTCGGCCACGACCTCCATTTCCTCGAACCCCGCCTTGAGCCCGCAACTGCCGCGCTGGCGGCAGGCCATCCCGCGGTATGCGTCTTCGTCAACGACACGGTGAACGCCGAGGTGCTGGAGACACTCGCCGCCGGCGGCACCCGGATCGTCGCCCTGCGCTGCGCCGGCTTCAACAATGTCGACCTCGCCGCCGCCGCCCGGCTCGGAATCGACGTCGTCCGCGTGCCGGCCTATTCGCCCCACGCCGTCGCCGAGTTCACTATCGGCCTGCTGCTCGCCGTCGACCGCAGGATCCCGCGCGCCTGGGCCCGGGTCCGCGAGAACAATTTCGCGCTGGACGGACTGATCGGCCGCAACCTCCATGGCCGCACCGTCGGGGTGATCGGCACCGGCAAGATCGGCGCGCTCGTCGCCCGCAGCCTGCGCGCCGGCTTCGGCTGCGAGGTGCTGGCGAGCGACCTCTATCCCGATCCCGCGCTGGAGGCGCTCGGCGTCCGCTATGTCGAGCGCGGCGAACTGCTCCGCGCGGCGGAGATCGTCACCCTCCATTGCCCGCTCACGCCCGAAACCCGCCATCTGATCGACGCCGCGGCGATCGAGGCCGCCCGCCCGGGCCTGACCATCGTCAACACCAGCCGCGGCGCGCTGATCGACACTGCCGCGCTGATCGAGGGTCTCAAGTCCCGCAAGGTCGGCGCCGTCGCGCTCGACGTCTATGAGCAGGAAGCCGACCTGTTCTTCGAGGACCTGTCGAACGAGATCGTCTCGGACGACCTGTTCCAGCGCCTGCTCACCTTCCCGAACGTGCTGATCACCGGCCACCAGGCCTTCCTCACCGAGGAGGCGCTCGGCGCGATCGCGGCGACGACGCTGCGCAGCATCGCCGATGCCGAGATGGGCAAGCTGCTCGCCAACCGCGTCGATGCCGGCCGGATCGCCGCGTCGCGCTAGGCAGGTTGGCGGAGCCCCGCACCGGCTCTATCGTTCTGCCAGGCACGAAAGGACCGGGCATGACGATCGATCTGGCGGATTACGAGAAGGGCAAGACGTTCGACGGCAATTACGACAAGGCGCTGGCCAAGCTGCAGAAGCGCCTCAGCCACATCCAGTACGCCCATATCGTCCATCGCCGCCGCGCGATCGTGCTGTTCGAGGGCTGGGACGCGGCGGGGAAGGGTGGCATCATCCAGCGCCTCACCGCCGAATGGGACCCGCGCTATTTCGAGGTCTGGCCGATCGCCGCTCCCTCGCCCGAGGAGCTCGCGCATCACTTCCTCTGGCGCTTCTGGCAGCGCCTGCCCGCCCAGCACAATATCGCGGTGTTCGACCGCAGCTGGTATGGCCGCGTGCTGGTCGAGCGGGTCGAGGGCTTCGCCAGGGAGGCCGACTGGCGGCGCGGCTATGACGAGATCAACGATTTCGAGGCGCAGCACGTCACCAACGGCACCACGCTGGTCAAGGTCTTCGTCCACGTCACCCAGAAGACCCAGGACAAGCGGCTCAGGGACCGGCTCGAGCATCCCTGGAAGCGCTGGAAGACCGGGCTCGACGACTACCGCAACCGGGCGAAGCGCCCCGAATATCTCGACGCGATGCACGAGATGTTCGCGAAGACCAGCACCGAAAACGCCCCCTGGATCGTGATCGACGGCAACGACAAGAAGGCCGCGCGCATCGCCGCGCTCACCGCCATCGCCGACGCGCTGGAGAAGCAGGTGCCAATGGAGCCGCCCGCGCTCGATCCCGAGGTGGAGAAGGTCGCGCGGAAGGCGCTGGGGCTGTAGCCGCATTCTAGCCCTCTCCCGCTTTCGCGGGAGAGGGTTGGGTGAGGGCCTTCTTCTTCTGCCGGTTGATCCGGGCGGAAGAAGAAGGCCCTCACCGCTGCGACTAGGCAGCAAGCTGCCAAGTCTCGCGCCTCTCCCGCGAAAGCGGGAGAGGAAAGCGGCTCAAGCCGGCGCGAATTCCCCGTCCTCGCCCATCAGGTGCAGCACCCCGTCGGCGATCGCGAAATAGGCGCCGTGGAGCTTGAGGCTGCCCTCGGCCAGCCGCTTGCTGACGAAGGGGAAGCTGGTGAGGTTGGTCAGCGAGACGCGCACCGTCTCCAGCTCCAGAGCACGCACCGCCTCGGGGCCGGTGCCGTGCTGCGCCACGATCCGCTCGCGCGCCGGGTCGAGCATGTCGACCCAGTGCGCGATGAACCCGCCTTCGCCGTTCGGGGCGCCCTTGAAGCGCTGCGACAGCGCCGCGCCGACGCCGCCGCAGGCGCCATGCCCCAGCACCACGATCTCGGGCACCTCCAGCTGGTTCACCGCGAACTCCAGCGCGGCGGACACGCCGTGGCGGCTCGCATCGTCCTCGAACGGCGGCACCAAGTTGGCGACGTTGCGCACCACGAAGATCTCGCCCGGCACGGTATCGAAGATCTGCGCCGGATCGACTCGGCTGTCCGAGCAGGCGATCACCATCACCCGCGGACTCTGCCCCTCGCTCAGCCCCGACCAGCGGTCGCGGTGGCGGCGATACTCACTGGTCCGGAAGCGCTGATAGCCGTCGAGCAGGTCGGTGAAGTCGGTCATGACGCGTGCCCTAACGCCCGTCATCCAGACTGCCAAGGTTTGTATCGAACTGTTGCCACGTCCGTCATCCCGGCGAAAGCCGGGATCTCGGGCGAAGGCGCATGACGCGGGGCAAGAGCCGCACGAGATCCCGGCTTTCGCCGGGATGACGGTGGTTGTTGAAACGCCCATGCCTCGCTATCTGGCCCTCATGAACGATCTCTCCGCAGCACCGCGCCCGGAACGCCAGCGCAAGCCCGACTGGATCCGCGTCAAGGCCCCGACCTCGGAAGGCTTCGCCAAGACCCGGGCGCTGATGCGCTCGAAGAACCTCGTCACCGTTTGCGAGGAAGCGGCCTGCCCGAACATCGGTGAGTGCTGGACGAAGAAACACGCCACGGTGATGATCCTGGGCGACGTCTGCACCCGCGCCTGCCGCTTCTGCAACGTCAAGACCGGTATGCCGCGCAAGGTCGATCCGCTTGAGCCCCAGCACGTGGCCGAGGCCGCTGCGCAGATGGGCCTCGAGCACATCGTCATCACCTCGGTCGACCGGGACGACCTGCCCGACGGCGGCGCCAGCCAGTTCGTCAAGGTGATCGAGGAAATCCGCAAGGCCAACCCGACCACCACGATCGAGATCCTCACCCCGGACTTCCGCAACAAGCACGAAGCCGCGGTCGAGGCGATCGTCGCCGCCCGTCCGGACGTCTACAACCACAATCTCGAGACGGTGCCGAGGCTCTATCCGAACATCCGCCCGGGCGCGCGCTATTACGCCTCGCTGCGCCTGCTGGAGACGGTCAAGCGCCTCGATCCGACGATCTTCACCAAGTCGGGCATCATGCTCGGCCTGGGCGAGCAGCGCCTCGAAGTGCACCAGGTGATGGACGACATGCGCTCGGCCGACATCGATTTCCTGACGATGGGCCAGTATCTCCAGCCGACCCCGCGCCACGCCAAGGTCGAGGAGTTCGTCACGCCTGCCGCCTTCCAGGCCTATGGCGCGATCGGCCGCGCCAAGGGCTTCCTCCAGGTCGCCTCCTCGCCGCTGACCCGCTCGAGCTACCATGCCGGCGAGGACTTCGCCGAAATGAAGGCCGCGCGCGAGGCGAAGCTGGCGAAGGGCACGAAGTGATCAAATTCCTCCCCGGAACGGGGAGGGGGACCATCGCGCCAGCGATGGTGGAGGGGGCCCGCTCTCCCCAGATGATATCGCCGGTGGAGGGCGGGGCCCCCTCCACCACGCTGCTTCGCAGCGCGGTCCCCCTCCCCGTGCCGGGGAGGAATTAAGAGCCAAGATGCCCAAGCACAGCGAAACCCGTCCGCTACCCTACACGCCCGAACAGATGTTCGACCTCGTCGCCGACGTCGCGCGCTATCCGGAGTTCCTGCCTTGGGTCAGCGCGATCCGCGTCCGCTCGAACAGCGACACCCAGATGGTCGCGGACATGATCGTCGGCTTCAAGGGCCTGCGCGAGACCTTCACCTCGCGCGTCGAGAAGGCGCGGCCGGGCAGCCTGCACATCGAATATGTCGAGGGGCCGCTCAAGCACCTCAGCAACGACTGGAAGTTCCGCCCCGACGGGCAGGGCGGCTGCCTGGTCGACTTCTCGGTCGACTTCGCCTTCAAGAACCGCGTGTTCGAGATGCTCGCCGGCCAGATGTTCGACCGGGCGCTCAGGAAGATGATCAACGCGTTCGAGGAACGCGCCGCGCGCCTCTACGGCGATTCGACGTCGGCTTCGGTGTCCTCGGGGGCAGAAGCACCCGGCATCAGCAGCTCGAGCGCGCACAACGCCGCCTGAAGCCGCACGCCGGCGCGGCCATTGTTCTCGAAATGGCGGGCATCCGCCACGATATGGTCGGGATCGGCGCCGCGCACCGCCTGGGCGAACACCACCGTGCCGACCGGCTTCTTCTCGCTGCCGCCATCGGGGCCGGCGATCCCGGTGATCGCCACCGCGACATCGGCGTGCGTGCGGGTGAGGGCGCCCTGCGCCATGCTCCACGCGACCGCGATCGAGACCGAGCCGAAGGTCTCCAGCACGTCGCTGCCCACCTTGAGCACGTCGTGCTTGGCTTCGTTCGAATAGGTGACGAAGCCGGCGTCGAACACGTCGGACGAGCCGGGAATCTCGGTGAGCGCGGCGGAGACCAGGCCCCCGGTGCAGCTCTCGGCAACAGCGATGCGACGGCCGGCTGCGCGATTGGCATCAAGCACCTTGCGCGCGGCGGCGACCAGCTCCGGCGGGAGAATCGTATCCATAGGGGCGGGCATGTGCCACCGGAATGTTGCCGACGCGAGTCAGTTCCTTCACGGGGTGGTGAGACCTGTCTCCCTCTCCCCTCCAGGGGAGAGGGCCGGGGAGAGGGGCAGTGTGTCCCAACCCGGTCCAACCCAGGCATCCTTTGATTTCTCACGCGGAGACGCGAAGGCGCCGAGAAGAAGATTGGTTCGCGCAGAGGCGCAGAGAGCGCAGAGCGCGCGTGCCTGTGGCACTTGGCCCCCCGCCGCTTCAGCGGCAGGGAATGCGGAAGCTGGGTATCAGAGGGCATCGCTAACGCGATGCGAGACACCTCTGCGTTCTCTGCGCCTCTGCGCGAACCCTCTTACCTTTCTCCGCGCCTTCGCGCCTTCGCGTGAACAAACTAGCTGCCGGCAGGCACCCGCACCGTAGCCACAGCCTGCGCCGCCATACCCTCGCCACGCCCGGTGAACCCAAGCCGCTCGGTGGTCGTAGCCTTCACGCTTACCTCGGACACCTTCAGCCCCAATATCCCCGCAATACTCGCCCGGATCGCCTCACGATGCGGCCCCACCTTGGGTGCCTCGCAGATGATCGTCACGTCGACAAAGTCGATCACGCCGCCCTCCGCCGTCACCAGCAACGCCGCATGCTGCAGGAACTGCGCCGAAGCCGCACCGCGCCATTTCGGGTCGCTCGGCGGGAAGTGCATGCCGATATCGCCCGCGCCGATCGTGCCGAGCAGCGCGTCGGTGATCGCATGCAGCACCACATCGGCATCGCTATGTCCCGAAAGCCCGCGCGAATAGGGGACGTTCACCCCGCCCAGCCAAAGCGCCTCGCCCTCGGCGAAGCGGTGCACGTCATAGCCCGTCGCGGTCCGTACCCGCATCTGCGCCCCGAACCGCGCCTCGGCGGCGGCGAAATCGGCAGGGTGGGTGATCTTCTCCAGCATCGCGTCTCCGGGGACTATCGTTACTTCATGGCCGGTGTCACGGACCATCTGGGCATCATCCGTGGCCTCCCGGCCCGCAGGCCAGGCCCGGTGCGCCGCGACGATCGCACCGAACACGAATGCTTGCGGTGTCTGCACGCGGTACAAGCCGTCGCGAGCTACATTGTCCCCCATCATCCCGTCGAAGCGGACGAGCGTATCGCTCACCGGCAGGGCGGGGACAGCGCCCTCATAGGCATCCAAGACCTCGAGCAGCCTGTCGATCACCGCATGCGGCAGGAAGGGGCGGGCGGCATCATGGATCAGCACCCGGTCCACGCCTTCCAGCGCCGCCAGCCCGTTCGCCACGCTCTCGCGCCGGCTCGCCCCGCCGACAACGAAGTCCACATCGCCCAGCGCGCCGCGCAGCATCGCCTCCTGGCCCTCGCCGATCACCACCAGCACCGTGTCGATGGCGGGATGTGACGTCATGGCGGCGTAGCTGTGCGCCAGCATCGGCCTGCCGGCGAGCGGCGCGAACTGCTTGGGCACGCTGCCCCCGGCCCGGATGCCGCTCCCGGCGGCGACGATGATGGCGGCGGTCTTCATTGGCGGGGGACTAGAGCATGTAGGTCCGGGGTTCCACCGTGATCCGGCCACCCAGGCGTCATCACCATCAACCGGGGCCGCCATCTCGCGCCCCAAGCCGTCATCCCGACGAAAGTCGGGATCTCAGGCGAAGGCGCGGGAAAGGAGCCGCACGAGATCCCGGCTTTCGCCGGGGTGACGGCTGAGAAGGATGACGAGTGCGGAGGGGAGGACCCGCCCTTCCAAAATAGGAAATCCTCTGACAGCCTCGAAGCTCAGCCGGCACCAAGCCGGCCGCTCTTTGAACCGTCCAGCCACCAAAGCTCGCGCATGTCTTTGCACGTAATCTCAACGTGTTACCGAAAAGCGCAACAAAACGCTGCCAACTTCCAAGAACCAGGCGTCCGCAAGAACGGCCACGACTCCGCATCAACCCGCGCATTTCCGCCAACCGCGCCAACCGGAACAGCCCGGCACAGACGCCGCCCCGCGCAAACACCGCCAACTTCCGCGTCCGTATGTTCCGCTTCTTGCCAATCGCCGCTTGTACCTGTACGCGCCACTGCCTATTTTTCAGGCAACATCATGAGCGAACTCGCCCCCATCCAGATCGGCCCCGTGACGGTCGAAGCGCCGGTGATCCTCGCGCCGATGACTGGCGTGACCGATCTGCCGTTCCGCCGTGCGGTCCGCCGCTACGGTTCGGGCCTCAACGTCACCGAGATGATCGCCAGCGCCGCCGCCATCCGCGACACGCGCCAGTCGATCCAGAAGGCCGCCTGGGATCCGATCGAGGAGCCGGTTTCGATGCAGCTCGTCGGGTGCTCGCCGCCCGAGATGGCCGAGGCCGCCAAGCTCAACGAGGATCGCGGCGCCGCGATCATCGACATCAACATGGGCTGCCCGGTCCGCAAGGTGACCAATGGCGATGCCGGCTCGGCGCTGATGCGTGACCTCAAGCATGCCGCCGCGATCGTCGATGCCTGCGTCAAGGCGGTGAAGGTCCCGGTCACGCTCAAGATGCGCATGGGCTGGGACCTCGACAGCCTCAACGCCCCCGAGCTTGCGCGCATCGCCGAGGATCTCGGCTGCCAGCTCGTCACCGTCCATGGCCGCACCCGCAACCAGATGTACCGCGGCTCGGCCGACTGGTCCTTCGTCGCCAGGGTCAAGGATGCGGTGAAGATCCCGGTGATCGTCAATGGCGACATCTGCTCGGTCGAGGATGCCCGCGAGGCGCTCCGCCAGTCGGGCGCCGACGGGCTGATGATCGGCCGCGGCGCCTATGGCAAGCCGTGGGTCCTGCGCGAGGTGATGGACGCGCTGACCGGCAAGGGCGAGCGCGCCGAACCCAGCGTCGACGAACAATATCGCGTTATTCTAGAGCATTACGTCGACAGCCTCGAACATTATGGTGAGATGACCGGCGTCAACATGATGCGCAAGCATCTCGGCTGGTACACCAAGGGCCTGCCCGGCTCGGCCGAGTTCCGCAACAAGGTCAACCAGGTGCCGGACGCGAAGACCGTGCTGGCGATGCTCGACGAATTCTACGCGCCGTGGCGTTCCCGCGCGGCGGCCTGAGGCGGCTGCGGCCCGCGCCGCCCGCCACCGGCCCCAAATTCGCCGAGATGTTCGCCGCGCTGCCGGTCGCGGTTCTCGTCATCGATCCCGACGGCCGCATCGCGCATGCCAATGCCGCCTGCGAGGCGCTGCTCAACCATGCCGAGACCACGATGGTCGGCCAGCCCTATGACGCGGTGCTGAGCCCGCCCGACGGCTATGTCGAGCGCCGCGACGGGCATGGCTTCGCTGCCTTCGACATCGAGATCGAGGCGATCCGCGGCCCGCGCATCCGGGTCGACTATGTCGAGACTCAGGTCGCCGATCATGCCGGCTGGCGGATCGTCACCCTCCACCACGCCCCGCAGTCCCGCCGCGTCGCCCAGGGTGCCGACCGCACCGCCGGCGCCAGGGCCGCGGTGGGCGCGGCGGCGATGCTGGCCCATGAGATCAAGAACCCGCTGTCGGGCATCCGCGGCGCCGCCCAGCTGCTCGCCGCCTCGGGCGAGGATCGAGAGCTCACCGGCCTGATCACCACCGAGGTCGACCGCATCGCCGCGCTGATCGACCGGATGCAGGACTTCACCGACACGCGCCCGCTGAAGCTCCAGCCGATCAACATCTATCCCTTGCTCGACCATGCCCGGAAGGTCGCCCTGGCCGGCTTCGCCCGCGGCATGGTGATCGAGGAGAGCTTCGATCCCTCGCTGCCCCCGGTGCTGATCGATCCCGACGCCTTCCAGCAGGTGATGATGAACCTGCTCAAGAACGCCGCCGAGGCGCTGACTGGGCTCGCCCAGCCGCGCATCGTGCTGTCGACCGCCTATCGCCACGGCATGTCGGTCAGCACCGGCGCCGGCCGCCCGCGCGTGCCGCTGCCGATCGAGATCTGCGTGATGGACAATGGCCCCGGCGCGCCCGAGGACATTGCCGAGCATCTCTTCGAGCCCTTCGTCTCGGGTAAGCCGGAGGGGAAGGGGCTCGGCCTCCCCCTTGTCGAGAAGCTGGTCCGCGACATGGGCGGCATCGTCCAATATGCCCGTGAGCGCGCGCCCGAAATGACTGTCTTCCGCATCCTCCTGCCGCGAGCCAAGGCATGACCGGCTCGGTCCTCGTCGTCGACGACGACAGCGCGATCCGCACCGTGGTCGCGGCCGCCCTGCGCCGAGAAGGCCATGCCGTCACGACGGCAGCCAGCCTCGCCGAGTTGCGCCGCGCGATCGGCGCCGCGCTCCCCGACGTGCTGGTCACCGACGTGGTGCTGCCCGACGGCAACGGCCTCGACGAAGTCGCCCGGCTCACCGCCGAGCATCCCGCACTTCCGGTGATCGTTTTCTCGGCCCAGAACACGCTGGCGACGGCCGTGCGCGCCACCGAGGTCGGCGCCTTCGATTACCTCCCCAAGCCCTTCGACCTCGACGTGCTGGGCCAGGCGGTGCGCAGCGCCATTGCCCGCGGCCGCCACGCCCCCGCCGAGTTCCCCGAGGACGAGCTGAACGGCGGCTCCTCGCTGATCGGCCGCTCGCCGGCGATGCAGGAGGTCTACCGGGTCATCGCCCGCGTCGTCTCGAACGACCTCACCGTGCTGATCTCGGGCGAGTCGGGCACCGGCAAGGAGCTGGTCGCCAAGGCGATCCACGATCTTGGGCCCCGCCGCCGCGCGCCCTTCGTCGCGCTCAACATGGCCGCGATCCCGCGCGAGCTGATCGAGGCCGAGCTGTTCGGCCATGAGCGCGGCGCCTTCACCGGTGCCCAGGCGCGCGTTGCCGGCAAGTTCGAGCAGGCGGCGGGGGGCACTTTGTTCCTCGACGAGATCGGCGACATGCCGATGGACGCCCAGACCCGGCTGCTCCGCGTGCTCCAGCAGGGCGAGTTCACCACCGTCGGCGGCGCCCGCGCGATCAAGGCCGATGTCCGCATCGTCGCCGCGACCAACAAGGATCTCGCCGCCCTGGTTCAGGCCGGGCAGTTCCGCGAAGACCTGTTCTACCGCCTCAACGTCGTCCCCATCGCGCTGCCCTCGCTCCGGGAGCGCCGCGACGACGTGCCCTTGCTCGCCCGCCATTTCCTCGACCGCGCCGCCGAGGACGGCCTGCCGCGCAAGAGCCTCGCCGCCAATGCCGTGGCGGTACTGGAGGGCTATGACTGGCCCGGCAACGTCCGCCAGCTCGAAAACCTGATGCGCCGCATCGCTGCGCTCAGTCGCGACGAAGTGATCGACGCCGACGCGATCCGTCGCGCACTGGGCGAGGCGAGTGCGATGCCGGCGCCCGCGACTCGCGACGCCGGGATCGAGGCCGCGGTCCGCGCCCGGCTCGAGCGCATCGCGATCGAGGAGCCCCGCACCCTCGACGACGGCACGCTCTATGACCGGATCATCGGCGAAGTGGAGCGCCCCCTGATCGAGGCGATGCTGGCGCGCCACGGCGGCAACCAGCTGCGTGCCGCCCGGGCCTTGGGAATAAACCGGAACACGCTGCGCAAGCGGCTCGACACGCTCGGAATCGATGTCGGCCTTGGCCGCCCGGATGGTACCGAATAGCGACAGGCCGAGCACGATTATGTGTTCTTTTTGCCACAATCTCGATCTAGCTTGGCCACGATGGATGCCGTCACCGCCGAGCCCCTGACCGAAACGCTGCCGCCGCGGAGGCGGCTGGCCCTTACCGCTACGGCAGAAATCGCGGTGGTTGCCGTTGCGATCGTCGTGCTGGTCGCCAGCTATTTCGTGCTGAGCGGCGAGAGGGCGACCGATCGGATGACGCCGACCCTGCTGGCGTTGCTCCTGATCGCCAATCTGGTGCCCGCAGTTGCGGTGATGATGCTCGTCGCGCGCCGTTTTGCCCGGCGCCGTGCCGCCAAGATGCTGGCGGAGGGCGGCGGACAGCTGCACGTCCGTCTGGTCGGTATCTTCTCGCTACTCGCCTCCGTCCCCATCGTGCTCACCGTGATCGCGGCCTCGATCATGTTCCAGACCGGCGGCCAGTTCTGGGTCTCGGACCGGGCCAAGCACGCTTTCGAAGCCTCGATGGACATGGTCCGCAGCGCGCAGACGCGGATCATCGATCGCTGGGTGAAGGAAAGCGATACGATGGCCAGCGACATCTCGCGCGAAGCGGGCAATCTGCGGCCAGGCACGCAGGGCTTCCACGAGTTCTTCTCGCAGAACACCTTCTATCGCAACCTCAACCAGGCGGCGCTGTTCTCCTATACCAGCGAGAACGGCGTAAACATCTACGACTATTGGCAAATCCCGGAAGACACCCTGCCACAGGCAGAGCGCATCCTTCCGCCGCCGGACAAGCTGCTCAAGGAGATCTTCTCGGTCCGCGTAACCCCGAAGCTTGCGGAAGACCTCAGCCGCGGCGGCAAGCCCTATGTCGGCAATGCCGGCAACACCTTGTGGATCGTTCGCCCGGTCAAGGGACTGAAGGACACCTATCTCTATGTCGGTTCGGCAGTCGACGCGGCCTTCCTGAACCGCCAGGTGGTCGAGGCACAGTCGATCATCACCGAATATAACGGGCTGCAGAAGAGCGCGCAGTCGCTGCAGCTTCGCTTCAATGTCGCGCTGTTCGGCGTTGCGCTGCTGATCATGGCGGTGACGGCCTGGGTCGCGCTCGCCGTGGCGGACCGGTTGGTGCGCCCGCTCAACCTGCTGGTCGCGGCAGCCCGCCGCGCCGCCGAGGGCGACCTCAGCGCACGCGTGCCGGAACCGGAAGGGCGCGACGAGGTCGCCACGCTCAGCAATGCCTTCAACGGCATGACCGAGCGGCTCCAGGCGCAGACCAACGCGCTCGTCACCGCCAATGCCCAGGCCGAAAGCCGCCGCGTCCTGATCGAAGCCGTGATGTCGGGCGTCTCCGCCGGCGTCATCTCGATCGATGCCCAGCGCAGGGTCCGCCTGATCAACGAATCCGCGATCGAGCTGCTCCACCAGGGCGAGCAGGAGCTGGTCGGCCACCCGCTGGTCGAGCTCGCGCCGGAGCTCAACGAGCTGCTCGATACCGGCGACCGCGAGGCGGTGATCCAGCTCGGTACCGGCGGCGATGCGCGCACCCTCGCAGTGAAGGTGACCAGCGACGAGGCGGGCAGGGTGCTCACCTTCGACGACATCACCCAGCAGCTCAACGACCAGCGCCGCGCCGCCTGGTCCGACGTCGCCCGCCGCATCGCGCACGAGATCAAGAACCCGCTCACCCCGATCCAGCTCGCCGCCGAGCGCCTCAAGCGCCGCTATGGCAAGAAGATCGAGCCCGAGGACGGCACCTTCGCCCAGCTGACCGACACGATCGTCCGCCAGGTCGGCGATCTGCGCCGCATGGTCGACGAATTCTCCTCCTTCGCGCGCATGCCCAAGCCGATGTTCCGCCAGGAATCGCTGCTCGACATCGCGCGCCAGGCGATGTTCCTCCACGAAGTCGCGCACCCCACGGTTCGCTTCGAGATGGATGCTCCCGATCCGGCGCCGGGCCTGATTTGCGATCGGCGCCAGATCGGACAGGCCTTCACCAACATCGTGAAGAACGCCGTCGAGGCGATCGAGGCGCGCGGGGAAGGGGAGGCCTTGCCCCAGGGCGAGATCGTCATGACGATCCACCCCGAGGCCGATGGCAAGCTCACCCTCACGCTCGCCGACAACGGCATCGGCCTGCCGGTCGAGCGCGACCGGATCGTCGAGCCGTACATGACGACGCGCAGCCGTGGCACCGGCCTCGGCCTCGCGATCGTGAAGAAGATCGTCGAGGAGCATTTCGGCACCATCGCCTTCTCGGATCGTCCGGGCGGCGGCACGCTGGTGACGATCTGCTTCGATACCGATCAGCTCGCCGGGATGGCGAGCGCCCCTGAAGGCGAGGGCGGCGACGAGCCGCGCCCCGCCGTGCTTACGCGTACTGGAAGTGCCAAATCATGAGCCTCGATATCCTGGTCGTCGACGATGAGCGCGACATCCGTGAACTGGTCGCCGGCGTGCTGGAGGACGAGGGCTATACGACGCGGGGCGCGGCCGACAGCGACGCGGCGCTCGAAGCCATTGCCGAGCGCCGCCCCAGCCTGGTGCTGCTCGACGTGTGGCTGCACGGCTCGCGGCTCGACGGGCTGGAGATCCTCGACGAGATCAAGCGGCGCGATCCTTCAATCCCGGTGCTGGTGATCTCGGGCCATGGCAATCTCGATACCGCCGTCGCAGCGATCCGCCGCGGCGCTTCGGATTTCATCGAGAAGCCGTTCGAGGCCGAGCGCCTGCTGTTCCTCGTCGAGCGCGCCACCGAGACCGAGCGGCTCAAGCGCGAGGTCGCCTCGCTACGCGCCTCGATCGGGCGTGAAGAGGATCTCACCGGCCAGTCGGGCTCGATCAACACCGTGCGCGCCACCCTGAAGCGCGTTGCCTCCACCGGCAGCCGCGTGCTGATCACCGGCGGCGCCGGCACCGGCAAGGAAGTCGCCGCCCGGCTGCTCCATGGCTGGAGCCAGCGTGCCGCCGCGCCCTTCGTCATCGTCAGCGCCGCGCGCATGCAGCCCGAGCGCGTCGAGGAGGAGCTGTTCGGCGTGGAGGAGGGTGGGGACCTGGTCCGCACCGGCCTGCTCGAGCAGGCGCACGGCGGCACCCTGTTCCTCGACGAGATCGCCGACATGCCGGTCGCCACCCAGGCGCGCATCCTGCGCGTACTGACCGACCAGAGCTTCACCCGCGTCGGCGGCACCCGCGTGGTCAAGGTCGATGTCCGCGTCGTCTCGGCCACCGCGCGCGATCTGATGAGCGAGATCGCCGAGGGCCGTTTCCGCGAGGACCTTTACTATCGCCTCAACGTCGTCCCCGTGACCATCCCCCCGCTCACCGAGCGGCGCGAGGACATTCCTGTCCTCGTCGAGCATTTCGTCGCCCATTATGCCAATGAGCGCCGCGTGCCGACGCCGGAGATCGCGCCCGACGCGATGGTCGCGCTGCAGAGCTACGAATGGCCGGGCAATGTCCGCCAGCTCCGCAACGTGGTCGAGCGCACCGTGATCCTCGCCCCGGGCGACCGGATCGGCCGCATCGATCTCGACCTGCTGCCCCCCGAAGTGCTCGGCCGCCCGGCCGATACGGGCGGCGGCATGGGCACCAGCGCGATCATGGGCGCCCCGCTCAAGGAAGCGCGCGAGAGCTTCGAGCGCGAATATCTGAAGGTCCAGATCCGCCGCTTCTCGGGCAACATCTCGCGCACGGCGAGCTTCATCGGCATGGAGCGCTCGGCGCTGCACCGGAAGCTCAAGCTGCTGGGGATCACCGACAGTCGGGAGGAATAGGGGGCCAGCCCTTCCCAAATTCGTCGCCCCTCTGCCCATAACCGTCATCCCGGCGAAAGCCGGGATCCCAGGCGAACGCGGGAAAGAGCGGCACGAGATCCCGGCTTTCGCCGGGATGACGGATACCTTGCAATGTAGGATTTCGCCTGCTTCCCTCCCGCCGCCGGTGTGCATCCGGCCGCTCTTTGACCTGGTAGGAAAGATAGGATCGCCTTCGCGCATCATGATTGCACGAAGCGGCTTACGCATCGGGAAAGGCAGCCTCAGAACCTCGCAGAACCAGCGCTGGGCATGAACTTCGTGAACTTTGACGAGTCGCTTGCTGGCGAGGCGTAGGATCGGCTGGACGATTCGGCCCCCACAGCATAAAAGGGCCGCGCTGCGCGCCACGCGGGTGCGCGGTCCCGACGCCAGAGAACGGCGCCAAGCGGGAAACTCCCGCCAACAAAGAGAGTCACGTACGATGGCCGAAAAGCAGACCTCGCTTCAGGATCTGTTCCTCAACTCGCTGCGCCGGTCGAAGACGCCGGTCACGATGTTCCTGGTCAAGGGCGTCAAGCTCCAGGGCATCGTCACCTGGTTCGACAATTTTTCGGTGCTGCTCCGCCGCGACGGCCAGTCGCAGCTCATCTACAAGCACGCGATCTCCACGATCATGCCCTCGGGCCCGGTGGATCTTGCCCCGCTTCTCGAAGCGGTGGGAGAGCATCAGTCCAAGAACCCGGTATTGCAGGAGATTTTCCTCAACGCGGTCCGCCGCCAGCAGGAAAATGTCACCATGTTCCTGGTCAATGGCGTGATGCTCCAGGGCCAGATCGCGTCCTTCGACCTGTTCTGCATGCTGCTCCAGCGCGAGGGCATGGCCCAGCTGGTCTACAAGCATGCTGTCTCGACGATCCAGCCGGCGCACCCGCTGAACCTCGCCGAGGAACAGAATAGCGACGACTGAGCGACTGTATGACTACCGGTTTCGAACGCGACCCCGATGAATTCACCCGGGGCGCGCGCGCCGTCGTGGTCTATCCGGACCTCGGCGGCAGCTCGCGCGACGCTGACGCACGCCTTGAAGAGACCGCCGGCCTCGCCGCCGCGATAGGCGTCGATGTGGTCGAGCGGGTGCCGCTGCGCATCCGCGCGCCCAAGCCCGGCACGCTGATCGGCTCGGGCCAGGTGGAAGCCCTGGCCGAGACGGTTCGGGACAAGGAGCTGACGCTTGCCGTGTTCGACGCGAGCCTCACACCCGTGCAGCAGCGCAACCTCGAGACCGGCCTCAAGTGCAAGGTGATCGACCGGACCGGCCTGATCCTCGAGATCTTCGGCGAGCGCGCGCGCACCGCCGAGGGCCGGCTCCAGGTCGAACTGGCGCACCTCGATTACCAGGCCGGCCGCCTCGTGCGCAGCTGGACCCACCTCGAGCGCCAGCGCGGCGGCTTCGGCTTCCTCGGCGGCCCGGGCGAAACCCAGATCGAGGCCGACCGCCGGCTGATCCGCGACCGCATGGCCCGCCTGCGCCGCGAGCTGGATTCGGTCAGCCGCACCCGCAGCCTGCACCGTGACCGGCGCCAGCGTGCACCCTGGCCGGTTATCGCGCTGGTCGGCTATACCAACGCCGGAAAGTCCACGCTTTTCAACCGCCTGACCGGAAGTGACGTCATGGCGGAGAACCTCCTCTTCGCCACGCTCGATCCGACGTTGCGCCAGATTTCGTTGCCCGGCATCGACAAGGCGATCCTGTCGGACACGGTGGGCTTCGTCTCGGAGCTGCCGACCCAGCTCGTCGCCGCATTCAAGGCGACGCTGGAAGAGGTGGTCTCCGCCGACCTGCTCATCCATGTCCGCGACGTCGCCCATCCGGACAGCGAGGCGCAGAAGGACGATGTCGAGGCCGTGCTGGCCGAGATCGGCGTCGCCGAGGCCACGCCGCGCTTCGAGGCCTGGAACAAGATTGACCTGCTCGACGCCGAGCGCCGCGAGGATCTGCTGGCGGAAGCGGCCAAGCGCGAGGACGTCATGCCCGTGTCCGCGGTGACCGGGGAAGGGGTGGACGCCCTGATCGCCGCCGTCGCCGCCCGCCTGACCGAGGGCCATCGCCGCTACACCATCCCGCTCGATCCGGCCGACGGGCAGGGCGCCGCCTGGCTCCACCAGCACGGCGAGGTGCTCGACCAGCGGATCGAGGGGGATCAGGCGGTCTACGAGGTCCGGATGGCACCGCGCGATTACGAGCGGTTTTTGACGCGGGGTTGAAGCTCAGATGAAGGTGGGCGTCACCCCGTCCGCTTTGCCTTCGCCCAGAGTTCCTCCTTGGCATCAAGATCGAGCTCTTCAAACGCATCGCCGGCTTCGCCCTCCATCGCCTTGAAACGCTTCTCGAATTTCGCATTCGCAGCGCGCAGGGCCACCTCGGGGTCCACGCCCAGCTTTCGCGCCCAGTTGACCACTGCGAACAGCAGGTCACCGACTTCCTCCTCGATCTCGGCCGGCGTCGATGCGGCCTCGACCTCGGCCAGTTCCTCGTCGATCTTGGCGCGGGCACCGCTGGCATCGGGCCAGTCGAAGCCGGTGCGGGCGGCGCGCTTCTGGAGCTTCTCGGCACGGAGCAAGGCGGGGAGACCGATCGCCACGCCGTCCAGCGCGCTTTCATGCCCCTTTTCGCCCCGCTCCGCGGCCTTGATCTGTTCCCAGAGATGATGGCCGCCCTCGGCGGCGCCGAGGAAGATGTGTGGGTGGCGGCGCTCCATCTTGTCGCTGATCGCATTGGCGACGTCGACCAGGGCGAAGTCGCCCGTCTCCTCGGCCATGCGGCTATGGAAGACCACCTGAAGGAGCAGGTCGCCAAGCTCGTCCTTGAGGTCCGCCATGTCGCCGCGCTCGATCGCATCGGCCACCTCATAGGCTTCCTCGATGGTATAGGGCGCAATCGTGGCGAAGGTCTGCACCGTATCCCATTCGCAGCCCGTCTTGGGATCGCGAAGCCGCGCCATGATGGCGACGAGGCGGTCGATGGCAGGCGCGGGTGCGGTCAAGGAAGGAACCTCCGGAGAATACGCGCCGACCCTAGAAAGCGACCGCCGGGAAGAAAAGCCCGGCGCGATCGATCAGGCCCGAAAGCCATTGCTGCGGGCGCTTTCGCGACCTTCATCGCATTCCGGACTGCTCCCGTTCCTCCATTGGATCCCGCATCCTCCATCAATCCAAGCCAGAGTTATTTCGTCCATTTTGAATGGAATTATATTTCTCAAGTATAATTGCGACTCTGTGGAGGGGATTTCATAGATTCATGACCATAATTTCCAAAAACCCTCTGGAAGGCTTTTTGATTTTCGGACATGATGCTTATCAAGATGGCAAGCATCAACTGGGGATTGGGGAAGGGCGAGCCGATCCTGTAGCATGCATAGCTTGTTGAGCGAGATCATTTCGTTGGTGGGGGCACGGGACGAATGGTTCAACTGTCACTTAGCTATTATCCTGACATCACGCAGAAGCAGACGGATGCGGATGTGCGCGCGAACGTCGTGCTGTTCTCGGAGCGGCTGGCCGCTCAGCTGACGCGCGATCTACGCATAGACGTGGCGATCGACGTCCTGCCCGTGCTGTCGGTAGCGGACCAATATCGTGCGGTCCTCGAAGGGCGATCGCATATCGCGTTGATGAAGCCGGTCGCCTATGTCTTCGCGCATGAAAAGCGCCCAGGCATCCTCCCAGGTGCCGTCGCGCTGCGTCCCATCGACGGGAAAGTCGGTGACCATTATTTCGGACAGGTCTACGCGCGTCGCAGCCTCGGCTTCACTTCGATCGCCGACCTGGCGGCGAGCGAGCCGGCGAAGTGGCGCCTGGCCTATGGCGATCGCTTCTCCACCTCCAATTTCCTGATCCCCGCCAATGTCCTGGCGACCGGCGGCGTCCATCCGTTCCTTTTCTTCAGGTCCGTCAGATTCTTCGGCGGGCACGATTTCGCCGCTGAGGCAGTCTATGAAGGATGCGCCGATATCGGCTGCGGCCATGACGGCGTCATCAAGATACTTGCTCAGAAATATCCCGATGCCGAGGACATGCTGATCCAGCTGGGGCAGGAGGACATCCATAGCGATCCGGTTGTGGTCGACACCGATGCGCTGCCCGCGCCGGTTACCCTGGCGGCAATCGAGAAGGCCTGCGTGGCGATCAGCAGCGATCCCGAGGTGCTGGGGGCGCTTGACCTGTTCTGGGGCTGGGTGAAGGGCCTCGCGCCCACTCGGCACGAGAATTATGCCTCAATCGAAAGCGCGCTCAAGCGTCTGTCCCTGAGCGACGTCGATATGGTGGCCTGACGATGGCCGCGCACGACGATCTCCTTGTGCTTCGCCTTTGCCGGTCCCTAAGCGGTTTCGACGATGTGTCGGAACGTTTCGCCCATGCGGCGATCGATGATCTGATGGGCCGATCGGGGGCCGACACGGTCGATGCGATGCTTCGCAGGTTCGAAGCGGGGGGCGCCGCAGCGGTGGCGACCGATGCGGAATTGCGGGCGCCGATGCAGGCGCTGCTGACCTTCCTCTACACCGGCTTCGGCGTGGACCGGATGCCCGCCGACACGCCGGAGAACCATTATGAGAGTCTGATGTGGCGTGCCGCGCTGGCCCATCCGCCGGCGCTCAGCGGTGGCTATTTCGGGCATTGGAGCTATCCGCCCGACGAGGCGAACGGATGAGCGCCGGGGCGCCCGATCATGACGTCGCGATCATAGGCGCGGGCGTGGCCGGTGCGATGATCGCCGCGCGCCTGGCCCGCAAGGGGTTGTCGGTGCTGCTGCTCGACGCAGGGCCGGAGCTTGGCGACCGGCTGGCCGCGGTCGGCCGGTTCGCCGCTTCCGCCACCCGGCTGCCGCACGACCCGTATCGGAATGTGGCGGCAGATACGTTCGCGCCTTCGCCGCGCGTCAACGATCCTCCGCAGACCGGTCATTATCTGCAGGAGACGCCGACGACTCCGTTCAAGAGCACCTATCAACGTACATTGGGCGGCAGCACGCTGCATTTCCTGGGCAATGTGCCGCGCTTCCTGCCGGCCGATTTCGAGATGAGGACCCGCCACGGGATCGCCGACGACTGGCCGTTCGGCTATGACGTGCTGGAACCCTGGTATTGCGAGGCGGAAGCCGAGATGGGCGCCGCCGGAGACCATGATGAATGGGATGGCCTGGGCGGCGGGCGGCGGTCGCATCCCTTCCCGATGCCGCCGATCTGGCCGTCCCATGGCGACAAGGTCGTACGTGCGCGACTGGACGGCAAGATCATTGACGATGTGCCGGTGCGTATCCGCATCACGCCTCAGGCGCGCAACTCCATCCCCTATCAGGGTCGCCCGCCCTGTGCCGGCAACAGCAGCTGCGTCCCGACCTGCCCGATCCAGGCCAAATACGACGCGACCGTCCATGTCGATATGGCGCGCGCGGCCGGTTGCGACGTGCGGCCGCGCGCGGTCGTCCATCGGCTCGATCACGATGCCGATGCGCGCGTTACCGAGCTTCATTACCATCGCTGGAGCGAGGACGGGACGGGAAGGGTCCCCGAGCGGGCCAGCGCACGCGTCTTCGTCGTCGCAGCTCATGCGATCGAGACGCCGCTGATCCTGATCAATAGCGGAATCGCGCCCGACAGTCCTGTTGGCGGGTGCCTGATGGATCATCTCCAGGGCTATGGCATGGCGCTGATGCCCGAGCCGGTCTTTCCCTATCGGGGCCCACCGGTAATAACGGGGATCGATGCCTGGCGCGATGGTTCCTGGCGCGGTGATCATGCCGCCTTCCGCATCTCGATCGGCAATGATGGCTGGGGTCGCCCCGAACCGCTGGACAAGACGGTCACCGATCTGGTCGCCACCGGCCTTTGGGGAGCGGAGCTGCGCAGCGCGATCGGCGCGCGTGCGACGCATATGATCCGCCTCAGCTACTCGACCGAGATGCTGCCCGATCCAACCAACCGCGTGACCCTGGCGGCAGGCGGAGAGCCGGATCGCCTGCGGCCGGCGATCCACTTCTCGCTGCCCGACTATAATAGCCGGGCATTCGACACGGGCAATCGGCTGTTCGCCGCGATGTTCGCCGCCATGGGCGCGCGCGATGCCCGCTTCACCTGGCCGGATTCGAACTATTCGGGCGCCGGCCATATCGTCGGCACCACCCGCATGGGGACCGACCCCAGAACCTCGGTCTGCGATGCCGACGGGAGGGTCCATGGCGCGCAGAATCTCTACATCGCCGGGGCGTCGGTCTTCCCGACCTCCGGCACGGCCAACCCCACGCTCACGCTGGCTGCGCTGGCCTTGCGGCTGGCCGATCATCTGGCCGCTCGCCTGAAGGGCATGGAATGACGGGCGAAGCTACCCGTGCCCGCCTCCATGCCTTGCTGGCCGAGGCCTGTGAGCTAGAGCATGCCCTATGCTGCTCCTATCTGTTCGCGGCGTTCAGCATGCGCCGCGACCTCGCCGAAGGGCTCGATTGGCGCCGGCAGCAGGTTGCCCGCAAATGGGCGAGCCAGATATACCATGTCGCTGCACAGGAGATGCTACACCTCGCCCAGGCCTGGAACCTGCTCACCGCGACCGGCGGCGGCGCTTATTACGACCGGCCGAATTTTCCGCAACCGGCCCGCAATTTTCCTCTCAACGTCGCACTGACGCTGCGCCGTTTCGACGTGGCGACGCTCGACCGCTTCATGATCTATGAGAATCCGGGCGAGGTGGTGCTCGATGAATCCGTCGGCGCGTCGGGCCTGTTGTGGCCGCTCGACGAGAAATATGCATATGATCATGTCGGCGAGCTCTATGGCGAGATCGGCCGGATCATCGCCGAAGCCGATCCGGCCGTTCTGTTCGTGGACGATGTATCCGGTCAGCGCGGCCAGCATCTGGTGGATTTCTACGACATCATCGCGGTCACGGACCAGGCGTCAGCAGCCGCGGCGATCCACGGTATCGTCACCCAGGGTGAAGGCAGTTCGGGCAATCGCGCGGATTCGCATTTCGGCGTGTTCAGCGCGATCCGCAACGTCATCGGAGGGGACGGGTTCGACTATGCGCTGCCGGTCGGCGACAATCCGCTTATCGCGACATCGGCCCTGGCGCCCTCGACGCTTGCCTCGACCCGGCTCAGCGATGCGGGCATCCGCGTCACGATGCTCACCGATCCGGTCGCGGTGCACGCCGTCGATCTGTTCAACGACGTCTATCAGCTGATGCTGCAGGCGCTGGCCTTCCTGTTCGTCAGCCGGACGGATGAGGCGGCGCATCTGAAGCGGGTTTCCCGATGCGCGATCGAGCTGATGATCACGGTGATCAAGCCCATGGGAGAGGCGATCTGCCGGTTGCCGAGCGGGCTGGACGGCGCGAATGCCGGCCCAAGCTTCGAGCTGCGCCGCCATGTCGCGCTGCCGACGCAGGCGGCGGCCGCGATCGCCGTGATCGCGGACCGGCTGGCGCAACTCGCAGAGCATGGCGCGCTGCTGCTGGCCCAGGACGGAATTGCCGTCGGCCCGCGGCATCAGATCACCGGCGCCGTCGCCAATCTGCGCCGCATCCAGCGCGAGCTCGTACCCGACCAGCCAGCACAAGGATGATCCCATGCTCGACGCCAATATCGATTATGCGGAACTTGAAGCGGCTGCACGCAAGCGCTGGCCGGATCGTTTCGTAGCCGCCGCCGAGACGCCGGCGGCGGTGCTGGAGAGCGTCGCCCGGCCGACCGGATCCAGAAAGACGCGGGCGCTGGCCAGGGAAGTGGCGGCCGCGATCCTGCCCGGCGAAGCCGGCCCCGACCGGGCGATCGACGACGCCGCCCTTGTGGCGGAGCAGGAGGCGGTACAGCGCGAAGTCGTCATCCGCATGGCCGCACCCGTTTTCCGCATAAAGGACGGCGTCATCGACCGCACGACGGCGAAGCCGGGGCAGGAGGGCTGGATCGACCGCCTCGACCAGTTCGATGCGAAGCTCAAGCCGCGCTATGCGGCCATCGGCAGGATCGAGGCGACGTTGAGCCCGTTCGGGCCGGAAGGGCTGGGGACTGCCTGGCTGATCGACCGCGACGTAATCGTCACCAACGCCCATGTCGCGCGCTACTTCGCGGAAACTGCTGACCGCGGCTGGCGCTTCCGATCGCAGCAGGGGTTCGACAATCGCCCTATGCGGGCCGGCCTCGACACGAACGAGGACGCCAACAGCGCGCAGGCGCAGCACGAAATCATAGAGATTCTCTATGTCTCGCCGACGCGCGATCCTGACATAGCTTTTCTGCGCATCGCCGGCAGCGGCCTTGCCGCCGAGCCTATACCCTGTTTCCGGGGGGGGCTCCCGCTCAATCCCGAGGTCGCCGTCATCGGGTATCCGGAACGCGACGACACGATCGATAAGGTCGAGCTCGAGCGCTATTTCGGCGACATCTGGGGATGGAAGCGCTTTGCACCGGGCTTTCTGGGCCAGGTCGGATCGAGCGCGATACGCCATCTCTGCAACACGCTGGGCGGCAATAGCGGGTCGCCGCTGATCGAGCTCGGAACCGGCCACCTGCTGGGCCTGCATTATGGCGGCATTCCCGATCGCCGGAATCCGGTGAATCACGCGCTTCCGGCGCAGGTGGTGTTCAAGCTGCTGAACGACCTGCGCGCGCCGGGGCTATCGAGGAGGGAGGGGAACATGAACCTATCACGGGGACCGATCGACATTGGTGGAGGAACCGCAGCGACGCTGACCATCCCGCTGACCCTGACCATCAACCTTTCTGTCGGCGGCGGTGCCGATATCGCCGCCCTCGCGCCATCGCCTGCCGCTCCGCAGCCGACCGCGCCCGATCTGGAAAGCGCCGTCGGTCAGGCGCGGGAGGCCTTCGCGACACGGGCCGACGTGCTTCACGTCCGGCCGGGCTGGAAGGTGACGAATGGCGCCATCACCGACACGCCTGCGATCGTCGTCGCCGTGGAGAGGAAGGAGCCAGTCGATTCGCTGATCGCCGCAGGCCGCATCCCGTTCCCTGCGAGCTTCGCCGGCTTCCCGATCGACGTCACGATCGCCAGCGCCCAGGATGTCATCGACAGGTTCGGCACCGAGGAATTCCTGACCGAGGCGGCGCGTCGGATCGCCTATCGGATGCGGCCCGAGCTGATGCCCCAGGAAGTGAACACGCGCATGCGGATCTCGATCCGCCCCGGGCCCGACGCCGGATCGGGCATGTTGCGCGACTTTCTGGACGCGACGCAGGACCATCTCACCGTGGGGATGTACGAATTCACCGCGCCGCATGTCGTCACGGCCACGGAGGCGGCGATGGGCGGCAGCAAGCGGCTCGGGATGGTGCTCCAGAAGGGAGAGTCGATCGGCGGCTCCGGGGCGAAGAAGTTCGACATCAAGGACGAGGAGACCGTCGCCCGCCTGGAGGCGGAGATGGGCAATCGCTTCCAGAACCAATGGTCCGCGCGCGCCATCCACCCGTCCTATCATATCAAGGTCGCCGCGCAGGACGACCGCGCCCTGTGGCTGTCGAGCGGCAGCTGGCAATCGTCCAACCAGCCCAAGGAGGACCAGGAAGGCCCCCACAGCCAGCATAACCGCGAATTCCATGTGATCGTCCACAACCGGACGGTCGCCGAGCTCTATCGCCGGCATGTCGAAGAGGACGCCAAGGACGCCGCAGCCGCCTTTTCGGACGAGGCGGCCGTGTTTGCCGAACCCATGTTCTGGGTTCCCGACGAGGATGTCCCCCTCGTGACCGAGGCGGCGCGGCCGCCCATCTTCTTTCCGCCGTTGGAGATCGATCGCAAGGTGCGGATGATGCCGCTGCTGACGCCCGACAATTTCAGCGAGAAGCTGCTGCCGCTGATCCGGGGGGCCAGGAAGTCGATCCTCTTCCACAACCAGTCCTTCGGCATCGCCCAGACGCGGGCGGATTCGTTCGAGGCGTTGCTGGCGGCGCTGAAGGAGAAACAGAGCGATTCGGCGATCGACGTGCGGATCGTGCTGCGCGGCAATGAAGGGCCGATCGATGCCCGCCCCAATATCGAGAAGATGAAAAGCTATGGCTTCCGGGTCACTCCCGACCTGGTCCGCATCCAGCCGAAGCTGCACAACAAGATGTGGATCATCGATGATGAGCACAGCGTCATAGGCAGTCATAATTTCACCAACCAGGGCACGACGATCAACCGCGACGCCAGCCTGATCTTCTATGACGATCCCGAAATCGCCCGGTATTGCCGCAGCGTGTTCGAGCATGACTGGGAGCGGTTGGCACAGCGCGAGCTGGCCGAGTCCCGCACGGGTGTCCGGCGTGCGGTGCCCGGCGAACGCCCGCCGCGTGGGATGCGCGCGGTGACCGCGGCGGCGCTGGGGCTCTGAAGCTGCGCGATCCGCGCAGCGCACGTTACCATCCTTGCCACGGGGCGCGGCGCGGCAGAGACGGCAATCTCGACCGGGCACTGGAGTCTGGCATCATGCAGGATGCTTGGACAGGCGCGAATTGTTACAGATTATAGGCGATGGAAATTGCCAATTTCGTACAATTAACGAAGCATTGATCTTGTATTGTGGAAATGTATACTCATGGTTCATATGTTACCGCGTTGCGATGGCAAAGCGGTGGCATATCGAATCGCCCTGCGTTGTTTCCGTGAAAAATCAATATTTTTGCTGAAGACGCGGCTGTTTGCGTATTGGAAATGCAGGGCCAATCCACGGCCCGCATGCAATAGATCTGAGATGGATTAGCCAATGCCGACCGATTTGAGAGAATATGCGGGAAGCCAATTCAGGATAATTCTGCAGCAGCGGACCAAGACAGTGGCCGAGCCGCTTCTGGCCAAGCTCGAGCAGGCCTTTATATGGGGCAACGTCGCCAGCGCAGCGGCTGCCGCGGGCGCTCCGAACTTGGACGAGAAGCGTCAGGACAAGATCCATCGGCAACAGATCGGAACCCTGGCGCGCTCGCTCGGGCACATGGTGGCATCGGCTACTCCGGCCGGGGATGTGGACGCCGATGCCGTGCGTGCGGGCTATCTACGCTGGAAGGGAACGAGGAGCTTCCAGATCTACGCTCCGCGATATCATCTGCGCGGCGAGGATGCCCGGGCCAAGGATGCGGAAATCCATAGGCTCTGAGCGGGGGATGGCATCATGGACGCGAGGACCAGCATGGGGCTGCGATCATTCCTCGAGGACAATGAAGGCCTGCTCGAGATCGATGCCGAGCGCGTCGCGCCCGGCAGCAATGGGTCGTGGTTCCGCCTCGCCAGCGGAATCTTGCAGGATCGGTTCATCTCGATCTGGCCGCTGATCGAGGATCTCGAATTCTTCGAGCCGCTGGCCAAGCTGACCGGACAGGAGATCGAGCGTCGGTGCCGGAAGCTGGGCGCCAAGGTCGTCGTCGGCTGCACCATGACCGTGCGGCACATGCTTGAGGCGGTTCGTCCCTATGTCGCCTCGGACATCATGATCGACTATCTCGGAAATTATCCGCTGCTTCCGATCCGCGCGGAGCGGATCTGGCGGCAGAACCGCCCGACCCTGATATTCACCGACGTCCTTTCCACCGGCCAAGGCGTCGAAGACATGATTGCCTTTCTCGCGAGCAATCGCGTGCCGGTGGCCGGCATCATGACGCTGGTCTGGGTGCGGCATGCATTGAGCCAGCGCGTGACCGAGGTGGATGAGACGCGGGCGCGCTTCAAATGCCTTGCGGCCGAAGGCCCGCAGGTGCGGGGCTATGATCTTGTCCGCTTCCGCGACATCTTTGCCGAAGCACGACGCCCTGCGGATCTGGGGGGAAGCCTTGCGATCCCCGTTGATGCGGAAACCGTATTGCCGCAACCGCAGCTTCGCGGCGATCCCCTGTCGGGATCGCTTGTCGATCTCGAGACGGAGATTGCCGAGACCGGCGCCAGCGGGGCGCTCAAGATCGGCTATTTCACTGGCCAGGAGGGACGCTTCGCCGGACCGAGCCAAGAGCGCTTCACCCTGGGTTTCGATACGGGGCGCCTGATCGAGCGTCATGTCGACATCCTGGCAGACGAGATATGTGGTCAGTATAAGGATCTCGCCAGAAGGTGCGGCAAGGCGCCCGTATTCGTCTCGACCCCCTCCAAGGAAAACCGGGATTTCTTGCGGACGATCCTTCAGCATCCGAAGGTCGCGAGCCTCGAGCCCGAATATGCGCTCTTCTCCCGGACCGACGACTTTGATGGCTCGTACACGCACATCCTGCTCAAGAAGGAAGATGAGAAGACGGTAAGGGACCGCCCCGCGCTGATCCTGCTCGCCACGATCCAATCGGCCGAGACCGTGCGTGCCCTTTCCGCCGTGCTGTCGCTTCACAACTGCCGCGACGTCACGATCTTCTGTGTGATCAATCGCGCCAATCCCGCATCTGCGAGTTTCCTTGCAAGGGTGCTGCGGCTCGCCGAGAATCCAAGCTCGGCCGCGCCCCCCTCCTCGAAGCAGCCAGGCCGGCGCCTTAATCGTAGGGGGCATCGCGGCAACTATTTCGAGCTGGTCTCGTTGCTGCGCGTCTGGGATCTCTCGGCTTCCGATCTGACCAAGATGGAGGCCTTCGCCCATGCGCAGTTCCAGCGATATTGGCGGCGCTGCAAATCCGAGATCATGCGCCAGCTATCGAACGCCGACCTGCAATATTTCGAGCCCGAGATGCTGCAGTTCAAGGTGGCGGACGCAAGAGCCGAAGCAGAATTTCCGTCGGATCCCGGTGAAGCGCCGGCCCGGGGTTCTGGAAACGAGACGGTCGCGATCAGCCTGGCCGCGAAGGAAGCGTTCGCCGCCCGAAACTTCGACAGGCTCCTCGGATTAATCCGCGAGCCGGGGTTGTCGAAGAACGGGCTTTTCTCCGTCTATCGCTATCTCCTGGCAGATCCCGGCGGGTTGGGAACCAACCGGCGCACTCTGTCCGAAAGCTTTGTCGCGGCCTTGACGCGGGCGTCTGCGGATATCGACGCCGTTCTGGGCAATCCTCCGTCCGCGCCCGGCTCCCGCCAACCAGCCCTGGCGGAAGCGATCGGGCGCGAGCGGGATCTGCTCATCGGCGCGGGCCTCTTTTCCCAACTCCTGATCGGCGTGGAAGGAGGCCCCGATCGCGTCACGGTCAGAGGCACGATCCTGAACCTGCTCAGGCGCTTCGGCCAGACCCCTGCGTCGATGCCGCTGATCGCTCGCCTCTGCAATGTGGAGTGGTCCTATGCCATCTCCTTCGCCGCTCTGATGCTCGAGCTGGAGCTTGGTCTGGCGACGGACAGAGAGCCGGCGGCGGACGAGGATGACGAAGGGCTGGACGATATAGCCGAACTCAACCTGGGCGATGCGCTGGACCATATCCGCGAGCTCGCGATACTGCGCCTGCGTGGCGAGGAGGCCGTTTTTCCGACCGCGGCGGAGATTCAGGACGTTGCCGAGACCCATTCCGGCAACAGGAGCGCCCTGCCGCAGCTCATCACCTCGACGTCGGAGCTGATCGACGCGCTGACGCCCGAACCTTCGGTGAACATGGGCCAATGCCTGGCCGCTGTCCGGCGCGAGATCACCTGGCCCCGCCCGCGACACACCTATGCTGCGATCAACCTTGAGACCTGCCCCGAGATCATTGGGGGGATATATGAGGACAACAAGGACAAGTCGGGCACTTTCAGATTCAAATCGCATCCCGAGAGCGAGAACCTGATCAGGGAATTGAACCACCTCATCCTGACCGGTGCGAGGCTCCGCGTCCTGAACGAGCATAGCCGGCGCATAATTCCGGAAACGTCGGAGAACCAGAACTGGTCTCGCTATTTTCTGGGGAGGGATGAGGACTCGCTCGAAGCGCATGTCAGCGTGCTTATCGGCATCGCCCAATCCTCGCGCGGCAAGGGCGAAATACTCGCGGAAGACGTCGTCGAGATAAAGCGCCTGTGTCAGGCGATGGTTCGAAACCTCTGGAGTTTTCAGAGCACCGGGGAAAACGGAGAATCCGCTTATGCAACCAGCGAGTTCTTCCAATATGTATGCAATTTCGAGTGCAAGCTAAGCGACGTCATTCACAGTGCCGTCGACAAGGCGTGGGAACGACTGAGGCAAGGGGCAGAGGGGGGCGGCCGGGATATGCCCCGTTCCAAGGAAAGCTTCGCGAAGATAGCCTGGGAACTCGCGGGTTTGGACGCCGAAAGGCTCTACGTCCTCGGCGACAAGACGCTGCTCGTTTCCGCCTTCGAGAACTTCATCTCCAACTTCCAATATTCACGCGACTTCAGGCGTGATGCCGAGTCCGGGCCCGAGGTCGGCAGGATCACGGTGAGGGAAGGGGGGCAGAAGGAGCATGTGGAGGTCTCGTTCTGGAGCGCTGGCGGCCGGACCGACCGGGACGAGAGCCGAAATCGGCACAGCACGACTCACGATCATCGCCGCCAGCTCAGCGAACTCAACTGCAGTGTCGATATAGACGATCACACCGCCGACTATTTCGAGGTGACCGTGACATTGCCGCAAATCACGCGGCATGCGGAAGGGAGGCGCGCATGAAGGGCCTGATCTGGGACGATCTGGGCTCATCCGCCGCCAGGCAGGAGGAAGCGGGCAGCGATTTCATGCTGGAGATTCGTCAGCGCGAACGCGTCGAACACCTTCAGCAGACATTCTCGTACAAAGGCGTGGAGCTGGATCTGCAAACCGACTGGGACAAGGTCCCGGGCCTGTTGACGCGAGGCGGCTATAGCTTCGCCATCTTCGACGTCTACCAGGGGGAGGACCCCGTCGGCATCGAATATGCCAAGATCATCCGTGACCTGATGCGCGACGATGTGGATGTCGGGGATCCGGAATTCCCGATCTTTCTCCTTTCCAGCGAAGTCGAGTCGATACCGGTGATGGCGCTCGTGAACAGCAAGCTGAGAGCCTTTTCGAAGCGCTGGCGATCGGAGGAGATCGTCACCGCGATCCGGAACGAACTTCGCCAGAAAGGGCGCTGGACGAAAGCGGGGGAGGTGCTCATCCTCGGCGCGGGCGACGAAAAATGCAGTTTGACCGCGGAACTCAAGGCCCATTTCGAATCCTTCGGATGGACCTTCCATGTCGCTTCGCGCCCGCCCGACCTGGGCGGCATTCGCGAAGCCGTGCTCGACAAGCAGTGGATTATCAAGATCCTACGCGCCGACATCGAGCTTGAGGAAGCGGAAGGCGACGTGACGCATATGGCGCGGGCCGAGGCCTATGTGGAACTCGGCGTGATCGCAGCCCTGCCGAGCAATCAGAAGAAGCTGATCGTTCTGGCGGAAGCGAACACCCGCATGCCGAGTTTCTTGAAGCCGGCCGCGGTCATCTCCTTCTCCCGTTCGATGACGGATGCGATCGAGCAATTGTCGACGATTTTCCCGAAGCGAGAGTGACGTCGAGGACAATGCGACGGGTACCAACGGTCGGGACGGAAAAGCATGCGCCTCCTCTATGTCGGATCGCGGATCGATGAGCAGCAGGACGGCACTGCGCAACTTCTGCAGGCCGGCGAGATCCACAACATAGAACTCTGCTTTTCTCGCGCTGCCTGGCGGCGAGACAAAGCCAGCTTCCTTCCGGACCTGATCGTGGAGGATCTTGCCGAGGCGCTCGAGAAATTCCAGCCCGACGTCCTCCATATCTCGACGCACGGTGACCCTCGGGGCCTCTGCTTCGCGTCGAGGAACCTCGAAGGCGGAGGCAGCGAGGTGGTGATTGTCGATGCGAAGGCGCTGGCCGCGTTCTTCAGCCGCCGGCATCCGCCTCGACTTGTCCTGCTCAACGCATGCGATTCAATCGGCATCGCTCGCGAATTGGCCGAGTTGGGCGTCGCGGCGATCGGGACGACTGCCCCGATCACGAACGAAGCGGCAACCGCGATCGCCACGCAATTCTATGCGAAGCTGCTGGACGGAGCCTCCTTGGAACAGGCGTTCCAGGTCATTGCGCATCTCGGCCGCGTCGTGGACGGCGGGAAAGTGGCGATCGAGCTCTTCCCGCCCTCGGCCTCGATGGTGCTCAATCCGGCTCCGCGGCTGATCGCGCGGGTCGAGGCGGTCGATGAACTCACTGGCGCGATAACGGTAAGGCTGGGATTGGTGGATGTCGGCCGCGAGTTCATGCAGATTTGCTTCTTCACCGACGCGCGATCCAACAAGCCGTCGGAGCCCCCGGCGACATCCGACCTTCAGCGCGACATATCCGACGGCGCAGCCTGGAGCGACGCTATGATCCTCCATTCGGACTGCTGGATCGCTGCATGCGGTCTCTTGTCGAGCGGTGAGACCTTTGCGCTTTCCCAGCGTCTCCGGACTGCCATCCTAGACCATTCTCATTTCGAGAAGGAACGTGCTGTCTACAAACAGACCCGTGACAGGGCGCTAGGCCTCCTCTCGACCTTCAAACCGCCATCGAGGGCGGGCAACTAAACCTCCTCGATGGGCCGGCATTCCACCCGGTTTCGCACCAAGAAAGCAATTGCCGAGGTTCGCAGGATCGAGACGAAGATCCGCACCCAAATAGGTTTCCTCAGATCTTCGGGCATAATTCAAGTCATTTCGGATGAAAACTACGATCTTGGCATCGAATTGGCAATTCGGCACAATACCAAAAAGGAATCCGATGCGACATATTATCTCGCTTGGCTTGGCAACACGACAAGGGACGGGGCACTCGGCAGTAATGTAAGTCTTTGAGGCCATTTTTAGGGGGATGGCATGGCACTGGAGATTTCGAAGCTTAACGAAGAACAGAAGAGCGGCCTCGAGGCGCTCGCCGCCGAAGCTCTGAGGCTCCGTCCGGAAGCGGACCTGGCCGCGCTCGAGCAGGTCCATCGGCTCGGCGAAAGCATCATCTGCGAAACCGAAGATGCCGGCTCGGCCACACCGCGCGGTCTGTCTCCGCTTGAGATCGTACTTGATGCCTCCGAAGGGTTTATCCCCCTCTGGGCCCCCGATACGACGCTGCGCTGGCGCTTCCGCGAGTCTTCGCTGGCGCGCTTCGAGAACCCCCAAGCCGTGCGCGCCAAGGTTGAGCAGCTGCTCGGCGAAGCGCTTCTCGAATGGGGCGATGCGGCGCCGGTCAAGTTCGCCCAGCGCGACGATGCCTGGGATTTCGAGATCGTCGTTCGTGAGAGCGACAACTGCAACCGTATGGGCTGCGTCCTCGCAAGCGCCTTCTTCCCCGACGCCGGTCGGCACGAGCTGTTCATCTATCCCAAGATGTTCACCCAGGTTCGGCGCGAGCAGGTCGAGACGATGGTGCACGAAATCGGCCATATCTTCGGCCTTCGCCACTTTTTCGCGCAGATATCGGAGTCGCAATGGGCTTCTGTCGTGTTCGGCGAACATAGCAAGTTCAGCATCATGAACTATGGCGAGCTGAGCCAGCTGACCGACGCCGATAAATCCGACCTGAAGCGGCTGTATTCCATGGTCTGGTCCGGCGAACTTACTGAAATCAACGGCACACCGATCCGCCTTGTCCGCCCGTATCACGACAGTGGTATCGTTACGTCCGAGGCGCTCCTTCCCGCAGTTTGATCGTCACGAGACCAGCAAACCCGGACCGCCCACTTACCGAAGGCTCAGGCGATTCGTTTACACGGTCCGCCTCCGCCAGCGTCTCGCACGTATCATTGTCAGAAAGCACTAACTGGTGATCACGCTCTTGGCCCTATATTCGATTCCCCCGGTCGTTCGCTCCCTTTGTGTCCCCGACAAAAGGGGGGAGGGACCAGCAGGCTCGCTTCGTCAGCGAGAGAGGCATCTTGCCCGTGCAATTTGAGCTCGCTCATCTCAATCGCCTGGACGACGCAATCGGCAATGCGTTCGACCAGGACGAACTGGAAGTGCTGCTCTCCCGGCGGCTGAACCAGCGCTTCGAAAACATCGTGTCAGCCACGAAAAACGCGACATTTCGTAACCGAAAGTTGGTGGAGTTCTACAACCGCGCTCAACAGATCGAGCAGCTTGTAGCAGCCGTCCGCGACGCGCGACCGAGTGTTCCCGAGTTCACCGAACTCGCCGAAGCCGCTGGACTTCTGACGCTGCCGCCGCATGAGGCCTTGCAGGTGCTGGTCCGGCCAACCCAGGGTGGGAAGATCGGCGACGATCCGGCGAGCTTCCGGCGCAAGCTCGCCGCGCGCGAGAACAGCCTCTGCCGGATCCGGATCGGTGGAAATCGCCACGGTACGGGCATCTTGATCGGCGAAGCGCTAGTCCTGACCAATTTCCATGTTGTCGAGAAGGCTATCGATGGCGACGCGCTTCGCGATGTCGTCTGCCAGTTTGACTTTCGCGAAACCGAAGCGGGTGAGATTAATCCCCCTACCTCCATCGCAGCGGTAAGGGTTGCAGCTTGCAGTCCCTATTCCCCGGACGATCTGAAGGCGGAACCTGTCACCCAGTCCGCCGACTTTCTCGACTATGCCATTCTCGACCTGTCGGGAAAGGTCGCCTCGAAGCCGATCGTCGACGGCGGCGAGCTGCGTGGGCATACGAGTGTGTCTCACCTCGCGCCGGCGCCAGGCGACTGCCAAGGCATCCTGATCCTCCAGCATCCCAATGCACAGCCCATGCGTGTCGATCTCGGCGCGGTCACCTGGCGAAACAACGTGCGGGTCCGTCACACCGCCAATACGCTCGGTGGCTCATCGGGAGCGCCTGTCTTCGACGCCGAGTTGACGCTTATCGCCCTCCACCATGCCGGCTATGAATGGCCGAATCTCGATCCCCCGATCAACCAGGCAGTGCCTATCTCATTGATTGTCGCAGATGCTCGCGCCAAGGGAGTGGCGCTCTGATGGCTAAGTTCACGAAACCAGAGACAACAGCCCTCCAGGGCATGTTCGCCTCATGCCTCGATGTCGATGCGATTGATGAACTCCTGCTCACCGCGATCGGCCTTGCGCTTGAGGATATTACCGCCCCAGCCGCACGGCCCCTCCTCGTCGCGAAATGCATTCGTTTCCTCGAAAAGAACGAAACCCACTGCATCGACGTCGCCAAGGAACTCTGCCTTCGCTTCCCGGACAATGAGCATCTCGACGCAGTCAAATTGCTGCTCAAACGGCTCCAGCGGGTCGTGGTCGTCGATCCGAGGGACATCATCCTGGTCGACATCAAGGTGATGGTGAACAGGAGTCAGCTCCGCAACGTCCTCTACGAGAACGTGGTTCTTGGACACCCGCGTCCCGTCGTCGGCGTATCGGGCGTTCGGCAGTCAGGAAGGACTCATTCCTGGCACATGATCCGTCAGGTGGCGAACACGCATGGGATCGATAGAGTCTGGCTCGACCTGACGGCCTGGCCGGACCAGGACCGCAGGCTCGAGAAGTTGGTTCAGGGACTTGTCGAGCAGGCGAACATCACCGGCTTCGAGGCGCCGAGTTCCGTGGGGGTAACCCCTGAGATCAAGGGGCAGCGCTATGCGCGCGCAATTGCTGAGCGTCTTGCCCTGCGGCCTGCCGGCGAGCGGTTGTGGCTCGTGTTTGATAGCGTGGACCGCCCGATCGATCCCTCCATCGTGCCTTTCCTGCGCGCATTATGCGACGCCGCGTGCGACAGCGTCTTTCAGGGTTGTACCATTTTCATCCTTGGTTGGGGTCCCGACTTCGCCCTGACGAAACCCGCCCTCGTCGAGGTGGAGCAGCTTTCCGACTTCCTGCCGATCGAGCTGAAGACGGCGGCGGAGCAGATCAACGGGCTTGGAGACAATCCGCTCGATCCTGATACACTTCAGCAACGAGTCGATGCGATCCACGCTGCGGTCCAGGATGGTGCCTGGCCGAATTCGATTCCAGAGGTCGAACGGCTCCTGATCTCTCTCAGCCGGGAACTGCGCGTCCTATGACCGATGCAGATACCTCACCAGCGTCGGCATCCCTGATCGAATTGTTCAACCGGGGCGATCCGGCGCGAGAGATCCTGCTGAGAGCCGCCGTGCTCGAGCGATGTGATCCAGAGAAACTGGCAGACAGCTGGATCGGCTCGCATCCCGATGCCGATGACGACGCGATCCAGCTCGCGGTGGATGCTGCGAGCGAACTCGAACGAGAGACATCCCCGGCGATTGATCACGACGGCCGGGAGGCAAGAAAGCTCAAGAGCGGCACGAGACTGGACCTGCTAAGGATCGCGGGGCTGGCGTTCGTTCGATCGCTTATCGCGGCGCAGCCGAAGCCGACGCTCACGGAGTCACTATTCAAGCGACTTCTAAACTCGCTGCCCACAGCGGACCTGTCGACGCCGCAAGAGTTGCTTGCCCTCAAGACAGCACTCCACTGGGCACTGGCCGCTGGAGCGAATCCGCCAATCTCCCCGGAAGAGGTCGAACGTAAAGAGCGGCTGGCCTCGTTTGAGGCCTACCTCGCCGGGCCGGACCTCGAGCATTTCGTAGGGCGCAGCCGAATGATGCGAACCCTCGAGACTCTCTGGGACCTGCCCGAAGATAGACGGCCAGCAGTCCTGGTCCGGGGAGCCGGTGGGATAGGGAAGTCCTTCGCGATCGCGAAGTTCCTTATCGATCGCCTGCACGACGAGGACCCCACACGCCGGCCTCTCGCCATTCTGCATTTCGACTTCGACCGCTTCGATCTTCAGGACGCCCGCGTGGCGACGTTGCAAGCGGACGCGCTCCGACAGTTCGCGAAATGGTGGCGACCAGATCAGGCAAGCCGACTTCTCGACCTGGCGCGAGGCGGTGCCTTGGAAGGCCTGGAGTCGTTGAGCGTCGCGTCGCGGAGCCAGGAGGCCGCGCGCGATGAACTCGCCGTCACTCGAGATGCGCTTTCCCTCATCCGCCTGGGAGATGAACGTCCTCTCATCGCAGTGTTTGGCGATACGTTCGAAAAGGTCGACAGCTACAATCACCATGCTGCCAAGAGCGTCCCAGAGTTCTGCAAGCTCCTTCGCCGGGCGGGCGCCGATGTCTTCGAAATCTATGCGTCCCGCAGCTTCACCAGGCCCGGCGAATTCGCTGACCGCCACCCTCCGGCGCAGGTGCAACTCGGCCGCTTCGGCCAACGCGAGGCGATCCAGTACCTGAAGCAAGCCGCTGAAGAGCACGGCATCGAGCTCGATGACGAGTCCGCGCATCAGGCGCAGCTCTCGCTGCACAGGATGCCGTTGCGCCTACGGCTCGCCGTCGCATTAATGGGAGAAGATCCCAACGCGTTCGATGTGCGAGCCTGGCTCAGGCAATGCCGTAGCGAGGAGCTTGGGTCGGATGCCATCCTGTACGAGCGCGTTCTGAAGCGTCTTCGTGGGGGAATGCGGGAACTGGCTCTCCCGGGACTGCTCCTGAGACGGCTCAGCGCAAATATCATCGTTGAGGTGCTCGCAACTCCATGCGGCCTCAATATCGGCCTTGCTGACGCCGAGCGGCTCATGGAGGAAGCCAGGCGCGATCAATCGCAGCTGTTCTTCCGTAACGAGGATGACCCTAACGCCTTGTGGCATCTGGATTATGTTCGAAGCGAAATGCTCGATGACCTTTCCAAGAAGGTCTCTCCGGATATGTTTCGCTCCATCCATGAGAGGGCCGTCCAATATTATGCGGCGAAGGAAAACTCGCCCCTATATCGCGGCGAGGAACTCTATTCCCGCCTGCAGCTAAAGCAGTCACCCGAGCTTCTTGACGCGCGATGGACCCCGGCGGCCGGGCGTCGGCTGCGCGGGGCCATCGATGAGCTTCCGCCGGAGAGTGCGCGTTACGTGCGAACGCGCAACGCCGGAGGCGCAGCGACCCCCGAGCGGGAAACCCGATATGAGGAGCTACGTATTGAGGCGCGTCGCCGTCTGCAGTCAGGCAATTCCTTCCTGGATGATCTGCTGGCGCAGGGAAGCCAGGATATGCGGAGCGTCCTGTCACCGCTGGGAGATATCTACGTCCAATCGCTGATTGCGCGGGGCAGGATCGAAGAAGCGATCAAATGTGGGGTCGATCTTCGGCAGCGAAAATCGAAAGTGTCGAGCAGGGTGCGGCTTGGTGTCTATTCCACCGTCGCCGGCCTCCTTGAGGCTCAGCGTTCCTTTTACGAGGCAACTGAATTCTGGGCCCTGGCGGAGACCGCCGCCGACGCTGCGCCGCTGATCGACCGGATCGCGCCTGCCATCGGAATCCTGCGATCGCGGCGCCGACGGGAGTCCAAGCCGGTGACCGGGTCAGTCACGCGGGCGCTTGAACTGGTCAGCGAGACTGGCTCGATCCTCTATGAGCGGCCAGTCACGGCGCGTGAAGCGGTAGCGGAACTATCCGAAAGGATGTTCGAAAGACCTGAGGAGTCGTCCTGTATCTTTCTCCTCCAGCTCGCCTCCTACCTGTTTGAGTCGGGCCAGTTTTTCCTGATCGGACTCGACGGGCAAGCGCGCCACCGTAATGCGCTTGCGGGCTATCTGAGCGGTGGAAGCGGCCGCGATGTAGGCGCCCAGGCACTCAATGCTGACTGTTCCAAAGCACTATATATGCGGGATTCAGAGCTGAACGAATTGCTTGTCACCACAATGCGCGCGGAGGTTGACGCTTCGCTCGCGCTGGACCTCGCACAAGCGAGGGATCAAAGCTGAGACGCGTCTGCCCGTGGCAAAGTGATCTCCAACACATTGCGCCTCAGCGCGCCCAAAACCAGTCGAGATCGGTGGCCCTTGGACAATTGACCGGTAGCTCCGTTTCCGATCATCGTCCTTCGGCTTGCCGCCGATTTAGCAGCGGGAGGGGCGGGAGCCAGGGGAGGGGCACGGAATCCGCAAGAGAACAATTTTGTCCAATGCGGTCATTCTCCGCCACTCAGGGCGATCCAAAGCTTACATTTGAAGCGCTTCAACGCAGCATTGTCCAACCTGACGCCGCGTCGACATCTCTCAGGCTTCACCGATCCTACAATGTCAGACTCGTCTTCGTCCCTGGCATACGCCGCCGACCCGGGAGCGGGACAAATCGCGCAAGCGCGCCTGGGCGAATCTCACTTTTGTAGAAACGCCGCACTTGAAGCGCGCGCTTACAAAGCCTTAGATCGATAATATACATTATGTAAAATATAGCTCGGCAGAGTACCCGACCCGGTATGGGCACTATCCCCAGAATTTTGACCCACAATGCACACGGTCCATCCCTGACTACGCGGTTTTACGGAGTGCCGCGATCCGGCCGACCGCTTACCTCTGCAATAAATGATTACGGAAACTGCCATGACCGAGAGCAAATATTACGCGCAGCGTGCCGATGAAGCACGTGGTGCCGCAATGCGGGCCAAGGGCATGGCGAGCTTCCGCGCCCATATGGGAATGGCGCATGAATATGAGCGCCGGGCGCGCGGCTTCGAACCGCGCCATGCTGACAACGTTGTACTCGACTAAATCCGAGCCCTTCAGTCCTGTTCGGTCGAGCGCGGGATCATCACCCTCGCCTCGGCTCCCTTGCGCGGTTCCAGGATCAGCGTGCGGTCCTCGACCCGCCAGGATTTGAGCCGCGACAGGAAGTTCATTCCCAGCACATCGAGGTCGCCGAAGCTCTCGCCGACCACCAGCGGCAGGTCCTGCGTCGATAGCGGCCCGATCGCGACGTCGTCTGCTCGTGCCTCCTGTGCCTGGACGGTGCCGTTAGCGGTCTCGATCAGCACCGGCGGCGCCAGCACCGGCTTGACGCCGGCCGCCTCGGCGGTGTCGCGCGAGATCGCGGTGACCGTCGCGCCGCTGTCGACCAGCATGCGCCGCTCGACGCCGTTGATCCGCACGCGCGCCCAGAAATGCCCATCCGGGCTCATCTTGATCCGTACCGTATCGCCCTGGACGACCTGCTGCTCGTAACCGAGCTTCTCCGAAGCCCGCGCCAGCAGCCCGCCCAGTTCCTGGCGGTGGTACATCACGATGACCATCGTCACGCCGACGATCCCCCAGAGCAGCAATGTCTGGGCGAGGCCGCGCAAGGTGACGCGCTGGGCGGACAAGGCCCGGAACGCGAGCATCAGCGCGCCAAGCAACAGCAGCAGCTGAATGATGCGATCATCGCTCACAGCGTGACCTCCATGCCATCATAGCCCGGCTCGACTCCGGCGGGCAGCGTGGCGACGAGGGTCGCATAGTCCATCGAATTGTCCATATGCGCGAGCAGCGCGCGCCGCGGCGCGAGGTCCCTCGCCCAGCCGAGCACCGCATCGAGATGCGCGTGGGTCGGATGCGGCGAGCGGCGCAGGCAATCGACCACCCAGAGATCCAGATCCTGATATAAGTTACGCATATCCTGCGTCATCTCATTGAAATCTATAGCATAAGCTATGGATTTTCGGTTACTTTCGAAGCGCAGCCCCGCGGAGGTAATCCCCCCGTGCGGCTGATCGACGACACGGATATGGATATCGCCGATCGCAATTGCATCGGGCAGCGGCTCGATCGCCACCGTCGGGCGATAGAGCTTGCTGCCCTTGAAGACATAGCCGAAGCGCCGGTCGAGCTGCTCGAGGGTGAAGGGCCGGGCCAGTCCGCGCACCGGCTCCCCTGCCCGCGCATGCATCACCTGCCGGAGATCGTCGATGCCGTGGCAGTGATCGGCATGGTCGTGCGTCCAGATCACCGCATCGACATCGCTGATGCCGGCCGCCAGCGCCTGCTCGCGGAAATCCGGGCTGGTGTCGATCAGGATGCGCGTCGTCTCGGTCCAGACTAGCGCCGAGGCGCGCGTCCGGCGGTTCCTGGGCTCGGCGGGATCGCAGGCGCCCCAGTCATTCCCGATCCGCGGCACGCCGGACGACGTCCCGGAGCCGAGGAGGCGAAAGTTCAGCACCGCTTACTCCCCTTCCGCTTGCGGGAAGGGCTGGGAGCGGGTTTGTTCGGCCGTGCGGTCGGGAAAGGAGCATCCCCTCCCCTGACCCCTCCCGCAAGCGGAAGGGGAACGGACCGCGGCGCCCTCATCCCAGCGTCTTCGAGAAGAGCCTGTGGAAGTTCGCCCGGGTCGCCTCGGCCAGCGCCTCGGGATCCTCTCCACGCAACTGGGCGAGGAAGCGGCAGGTATCCGCGACAAAGGCCGGCTCTCCGGTCTTGCCCCGGTGCGGCACCGGCGCGAGGAAGGGCGCGTCGGTCTCGATCAACAGGCGGTCAAGCGGCAGTTGCGCCGCGGTGTCCTGCAGGTCCTTGGCGTTCTTGAACGTCACGATGCCCGAGATCGAGATGTAGAAGCCCAGCCCCAGCGCGATCTCCGAGAATTCCCGGCTCGCGGTGAAGCAGTGGATCACGCCGGGGAAGGCCCCCTTCCCCATCTCGTCACGCAATATCTCGGCGGTGTCCGCCTCGGCATCGCGGGTATGGACGATCAGCGGCAGCTGGGTCTCGCGGCAGGCGGCGATGTGCGCGCGGAAGCTCGCCCGCTGGCGGTCGCGGTCGCTATGGTCGTAATAATAGTCGAGCCCGGTCTCGCCGATGCCGACGACGCGTGGATGCCGCGCCTTCTCGACCAGCTTGGCCGCGTCGACATCGGGATGCTCGTCCGCCTCGTGCGGATGGATGCCGACCGAGGCCCAGACGTCCGCCTCGCGCTCGGCGACGGCGATCACCTCGTCCCACTCACGCTCGCGCGTCGAGATGTTGAGCATGGCCACGACGCCGGCCTCGCGGGCGCGCGCCAGCACCTCAGGCTGCTGCTCGCCCAGGCCCTTGTAGATCAGGTGGCAGTGACTGTCGGCGAGGTTCACGGTTCTTGCCTAAGCTCCAGGCGAGGGAAGATGGGGGTCGGCGGCGCGATCCGGAAGTCCGCGTCGCCCTGCGGCCCGAGCTGGTCGAGCAGTTTCTGCGCCGAGCCCGGCACCACCGGCGCGATCGTGACGGCAAGACGCCGGATCGCGCGCAGTAGCGTGTTCAGCACCGCATGCATCCGCTCGGGATCGGTCTTGCGCAGCCCCCAGGGCGCCTGGGCATCGATATAGGCGTTGCAGGCGAACACCCCGGCCATCCACAGCTCGACGCCCTGGCTGAGCGCCAGATCCTCGAACGCGCGGATGAAGCCACCACAGGCATTCTCGACCTCCGCGATCAGCACGCCGTCTGCCTCTTCGACGCGCCCGGTCTCGACCTTGCCTTCGCAATTCTTGGCGATGAACGAGAGCGTGCGCTGGGCGAGATTGCCGAAGCTGTTCGAAAGGTCGGCGTTCGCACGGGTGACGATCGCTTCGTCGCTGAAGCTCCCGTCTTGTCCGAAACTCACATCGCGCAGCAGGAAATAGCGCAACGCATCGACGCCGTAATAGTCCGCCAGTGCCAGCGGATCGACAACCGGCGGGCGCTCCATCTGCGCAAGCTCGGACTTCGATATCTTGCGGTCGCGATAGAGCATGAACCCGTGGCCGAAGACCTGCTTCGGCAGCGCGATCTTCGCCGACATCAGGAAGGCCGGCCAATAGACGGCGTGGAAGCGGACGATGTCCTTGCCGATCAGGTGGATATCCGCCGGCCAATAGCGCGCCAGCCGCTCCTGGTCGTCCGGATAGCCGGCACCGGTCAGGTAGTTGGTCAGCGCGTCGACCCAGACATACATCACATGCCCGGGCGAACCCGGCACCGGCACGCCCCAATCGAAGCTGGTGCGCGAGACCGACAGGTCGGCGAGCCCGCCTTCCACGAAGCGGAGGATCTCGTTGCGGCGCGATTCCGGGCGAATGAAGTCCGGGTTGGCGGCGTAGAAATCGAGCAGCGGCTTCTCGTATTTGGACAGCTTGAAGAACCAGGTCTCCTCGGCGGTCCACTCGACCGGGGTACCCTGGGGGGAGAGCTTCTCGCCCCCTTCCCCTTCGACCAGCTCCTTCTCTTCGTAGAACGCCTCGTCGCGCACCGAATACCAGCCCTCGTAGCGATCGAGGTACAGGTCGCCGGCATCGGCCATCGCCTGCCAGATCGCCTGGCTGGCCTTGTAGTGATCGGCTTCGGAAGTGCGGATGAAACGATCGCACGAAATATCGAGTTTCTCGGCCATCTCGCTGAAATAGGATGACATCTCGTCCGCGAGTTCGCGTGCGGTCATGTCGCGGTCGCGCGCCGTCTTGACCATCTTGAGGCCATGCTCGTCGGTGCCGGTCTGGAAGAAGACGTCACGGCCCTGCTGGCGCTGGAAACGGGCGATCGCGTCGGCGGCGATCATCTCATAGGCATGCCCGATATGCGGGCGGCCATTGGGATAGTGGATCGCGGTGGTGATGTAGAAGGGGTCGGCCATCCCGGCCCTTTAGGCGATCAGTTTCGTCGCGTCACCCCGGCTCACACCCTTCCCTCGTCATCCCCGCGAAGGCGGGGATCCAGAGCCAAGAGCGGCCCGGCGGAGAAATCCCGGATCCCCGCCTTCGCGGGGGTGACGGAATAGGATATGGAATACACGAACCTAGGGGGAGGCACCAAGATGCGGATCTGGGCACTCGCGGCATTGCTTATCGCCACGCCGGCGGCAGCGCAGACGGCCTCACCAATCAGCGACGAGTCCCTCAAGTCCTGGCTCGAAAAGGGCGAGGAAGTCGAAAGCCGCACCGATGGAGACCTGAACGGGGACGGCCAGGCCGACACCGTGCTGATCGGCCGCGGCGACGAGAGCCGCACGGTCAAGGCGATGCTGCTCGCCAGGGGCGAGTTCGATGTCGACCTGGTCACCATCGGCACGCTCAAGCTCGACAGCTATCCGCTCGGCGCGGCCGAGGTGAGCGTCGCCAAGGGCGTGCTGAAGATCACCGACCTGGTCGGCGGCACCACCGCGGTGAACACCGTCTATCGCTACCGGCTGGTCCCCGGCCCCAAGCCGCGCATGCGGCTGATCGGGCTCGACGCGACGCTCTACAGCCGCACCTATGCGCATGACGGGCTGGAGATCAGCTGGAACCTGCTGACCGGCGACTACATCACCCGCGAGATGAAGCTCAACAAGAGCGGCAAGGGCGATGCCGCCTATGACCGGATCATCGAGAAGAAGAGCAAGAAGCCGAGCTTGCCGTTATACATGGAGGATACGCCCGATCCGGACGAGCTGCTGGGCTGGGGTGGCGGATAGGCTTCCGGCCGCCATCTGCCGAGCCGCACCGGATAGCGAGAAAGGAAAACCGGTGAAGAGCCTTGTCGCGACGTCCCTGATCGCCCTTTTCTCGGTCTCCGCCAGTTCGACGGCGGTTGGGCGGGGCACCTGCATGGCCGGCATGGGACAGGCGCTGGCAGCGGGGCATTTCAGCGGCCCGATCATCTGCGCGCCCCAGGACGCAACGTTCACGCTGGTGGGGAAGACGGCCAGGGACGGGTACGCGATCTACGACTATCGATACCGCTACCGCCCTCCCCAGGCAGCCGTGGACCATGGCGGGCAGAGGATACTCGTCTTTCGCGGCGGGGAATATCTTGGCCAATATGCCGCATCGCCGCCGCACCCTGTCTCGCTTTCCGTCCACGGATCGGTGCTGCGCATTGCCGAGAAGCCCGGCGACGGCAATCTCCCCCTGGATTTCTCGCACGGACCGCCGCGGAAGGCGCTGATCAGCGGGATGGAGGCCGAGTTCTTCCGTTGATAGCGAAATAGAGCTCACCCCTTCCGTTCCCCGCCTTTGGGAACCAAGTTGGAGAGCAAAGCGGAGGCGGTATAACCTCGTCCGTCCCCCGGCCCTGTGCCGGGGTCCACCGGGAGGCTGGCGATGGAACAGAGGCTCCAGGACATCCCCTGCGGCACTGTGGTCCCCGGCACAAGGCCGGGGCGACGAAGAAGTAGGACGGGCAGTGTGCCACATTTCCCCTCTCTTTGGAGAGGAAGACGCACGATCACCCGAACAGCTTCTCCGTCGGCACCGGGGAATCGCCGATCGCCACGCCAGTCTTGCGCTCGTGGACCTTGCGCACCGCCTCGGCGATCTCCTTGTCGATCGCTTCCTTCTCCTTGGGCGGGAGCTTCTTGTAGTCCTCCTCGGAGAGGTCGTGCTTCTTGAGCACCGCGTCGCGGGCGCGCTGCTCGGGCGTTTCGCTCGCAGCCTTCTTGAAGGCCTCCAGGATCGCGTCGAAGTTCAGGTCGCTGGAGCCGTTGGTCGCAGCAGCCTGCGAGGTCGAGTTGGCGCCAATGCCGGTGATGCCGGTGATCGCGGTCATGAGATATCCCCTGTTTCGGGGCCGGAATAACCGCGGATGGCTAAGGCAGCGTTAAGCGCGTCCCAGCCGGGCAAGGATGCCGCTCATCTCGAATACCGTCGCCGAGGCGTCGAGCGACAGGCCGGTCGCCGCCCCGCCCAGTTCGCGGGCGGCGGCATAGGCGTCGAGCGCGGTGCGCAGGGCATCGCCCGACATCATCCTTGCCCGCTCGGCGATGAAGCTCGGGGCGCGCTCCAGGAACGCCTCGTAGCGCGGCTGCGCGGCCTTGGCGCCGAGCAGCTTGGCGAGGCGGGCACGGATCTGGTTGGAAGGGTCGCCGGTTTCGGCCAGGGCGACCATCTCCGCCTCGATCGCGGCGATATCGAGCCCGGCAAAGCCCAGCGCCCGGCCCGGTGAGCCCTCGCCCGCCTTCACTAGCGCGGCGATCTCGCTGCCGCTTGCATCGGGCAGCTGCGCATGGAGTATCTCGGCCACGTCGCCGTCGTTCAGCGCCTCGAAGCGGAGCAGCCGGCAGCGCGAGCGGATTGTCGGCAGCAGCCGGCCGGGTGCGTGGCTCACCAGCAGGAAGATCGTTCCCGCCGGCGGCTCCTCGAGGTTCTTGAGCAGCGCATTGGCGCCGCCGCGCTCTAGATCGTCGATCGCGTCGATCACGATCACGCGGCGCGGCGAGAAGCTCGGCTTGGTGGCGAACAACGCCTGGAGCGAGCGGACCTGCGCGATGGTGATCGAGCGGGCCAACGCCTCGTCGGGCTTGTCCGGATCCTTGGGCAGGCGCACGAGCTCGCGATAATCCGGGTGCGCGCCGGCATCAACGAGATGGACGGTCTGGCTTTCGGCGGGCACGTCCCAGCCGGGGGCGAGATGATCGCGCCCCGCCGCCTCGGACAGCATCCGCAGCGCCGCTTGGCGGGCAAAACTCCCCTTCCCCACCCCTTCGGGCCCGGCGATCAGCCAGGCATGGTGCAGGTTGCCGTTCCGCATAGCGGCGGCGAGTGCCTCACGGGCGGGTTCGTTGCCGATCAGGGGCATGGCTTCTCTTATTCCCCTCCCTGCAAGGGAGGGGCAAGGGGTGGGTTAGAAAAGGTCGGGCTCGACGCCCGGCCTTTTCTTTTCTTCGGGCCGTCTCGCCGGGCGCCCCCGGAAGGCCGGGGGCGCAACACACCCCCAACCCCTCCCTTTCAGGGAGGGGAGTTTCAGCATCAATAGCCGAACAACGACCAGAAGCCGCGCCAGGCCCGGCCGAAGAAGCCCGCCTCGGCGACGTCCTGCTCCGCCACCAGCGGCACGGTCTGCGAGGGCAGGCCCGGCGAGTCGATGACGAGGTCGGCGATATGGTCGCCCGCCTTGAAGCCGGCCGGGACCGGGCCGTTATAGACGATGCGGCCCTGCATCTCGGGCGCGGTGCCGGCGGGGACGGTGGCGTTGAGGTCGTTCGGCGCGATCACGCCGACGCTGCCCGTGGTGCCACCCTGCACCTGCACCTCGCCGACCTTGCGGCCCTTCTTGACGATCGGCCGGGCCTGCCAGGCGCGGAAGCCCCAGTTCATGAACTTCACCGATTCCTCGGCGCGGCCGCCATAGGTGTCGAGCCCGGCGACGACCATGACGAGACGGCGGCCATTCTGCTCGGCCGAGCCGGTGAAGCCATAGCCGGCCTCGTCGGTATGGCCGGTCTTCAGGCCGTCGGCGCCCTGCACCTTGCCGAGCAGCGGGTCGCGATTGGCTTGGCTGATCGCGGCACCGGCGCCCAGCGTCTTGCCCCAGGTGAAGCTCGGCAGCGCGTAGAAGTCCTTGTAGAGCTTCGGATGATCCTTGATCGTCGCCTTGGCGAGATGCGCCAGGTCGCGCGCGGTCACATAGGTGCGGCCCTCGTCCGGCCAGCCGTTCGACGTGCCGAAATGGCTGTTGGTCAGGCCGAGCTTCTTGCCCGCCTCGTTCATCCGCTGGACGAACGCTTCCTCGGTGCCCGAAATGCCCTCCGCGAGGACGACGCAGGCGTCGTTGCCGGACAGGGTGACGATGCCCTTGAGCAGGTCGGAGACGGTCGGCTTCTCGCCCACCGCCAGGAACATGGTCGAGCCCTGGCTGTGCCACTTCTTCCAGGTCTCGGGCTGCACCTCGATCTGCTTGTCGAGGCTCAGTTCGCCCCGCTTGATCAGGTCGAAGGCGACATAGACGGTCATCATCTTCGCCATCGACGCCGGCGGGATGCGGCGATCTGCATCCTTGGCATAGAGCACCGCGCCGGAGGACAGGTCCTCCATGTAGGCGATCGGCGCCGGCGTGTCGAAAGGCGGCGGGCCGGCGGCATTCGTCGACTGGGCGGCGGCGAGCGCCAGGAACGATGCGGCAAGCAAAAACTTCTTCATGGGGTCCGTCCGGCCTTTCAGTTGGCTTGGACGCGTGCATCTCCATAGCCCGCGCCCGCGGCGCGCCGTCGTGCCGCTTCGGCCTCGCCCGCCGTGGCGAAGGGACCGAGCTGGACGCGATAGAGCCCGCCACCCGGCTTTACGAACCCACCAAGGCTTTGGGCAAGCGCTTGTGCGCGCCCGGCGTTAGAAAGTGCGGCGACCTGCACGAGAAACTTGCCCTGCGCGGCGGGGCGCGGGGCTGGCGGGGAGGTCCGGACGGGGGCCGGGCGCGGCGCAGCGGTACGCGGCGGGCTATAGGCGGGCGGAGTCACCCGCGGTGGCGCGGCAGCATAGCTGGGCTGGTTCGGCAGGCGCTTGCGCAGCGCGGTGAGCAGCACTTGCGGCGCGTCGGCGCGGTCGCCGGCCGGGCGTCCGGCCTGGAGCGCGGCCTTGTCCATGGAAGGCGGGTTGACGCTGCGAATGCGCACCGCGATCGAATCGCCCTGCGCGCCGAGCAGGCGGGCGGCGCCGGCCGAGAGGTCGATCGGGTGATCGGCGCCGGGGTCCGAGCCGGTGACCAGCACGAGGATCGTCCTGCCGGTGTCGAGCGAGGTGACTTCGACATAGGAGTTGGCCGGCAGCGAGCGGTGCACCGCCACCACTGCCTTGTCCGCCGCGTCGCTGACCGGGCGGATGCCGGCATAACCGATCTCGTCATAGCGCGGCGTCTCGCCCGGGCCGGGCTGCGACGAACCGCTCGGCCCGGTCACGCCGGCGGTGGGGTCGCTATAGTCCTGGGGCAGCGAAGGAGCCGGCTGCGGCTGATGCCGGACCGGCGCGGGCGCCCTTCCCTTCTTCTGCGGGGCAGGCGTGCTGCCCGGTACCGCATAGGAGGCTCCCGGCGCGCCCGACTGCTGCGCGGGCGCGGGATCTGCCCATTGCGGCTGCGGCTCGGGCTGGGGTTCGGGCGGCGGCGCGACCGGCTCGGGAGCCGGCTGATAGTTCGGCTGCACCCGTGCGGGGCGCGAGCGGATCGTGCCGTCGGCGGCGCGCCAGGTCTCGGCGGATTGATCCTGCCCGCCATAGGCTTGCGCGCCCACAGAGCCCTGTTGCAGGGCGTGGGCATAGCTCGGGGCTCCGCCGCCAAGCGCGGCGAGGAGCGAGAGCGCGAAAATGCTAGCGTTCGACCTCATCGGCGAGCAGGCCTACCGACAAAGCGTAAAAATTCGAGCAATTATAGTCGAGGATCACGCGATAATTGCCGGTGAGCAGATAGCCGGTCTTCCCCGGGCCGTCAGGCTCGAGCAAAGTCGCCTGGACATTGTCGCCCGGCCAGGCGCGGGTTTGCGGCACGATCCCCAGCGCGCGCCACTCCGCCATCGTCTTCCAGCGGCTGTGCCGGTCGAACACGCGCGGGCAGCGCGGCGCGACGGTCCTGTTGACGATCGCGCTGCGGTCGAGACTGGCCGGCACGGTTACCGCGAAGCCCCAGGGCTGGCCCTTGCGCCAGCCGGCATTGACGAAATAATTGGCGATCGAGGTGAGCGTGTCCGCCTCGCTCGTCCAGATATCGGCCATGCCGTCGCCATCCCCGTCGCGGGCGAGGCGCAGATAGACCGAGGGCAGGAATTGCGGCCCGCCAAACGCGCCGGCCCAGCTGCCGACCAGCTTCTCGCGCGGCACGCCACGGTCGATCATCTTGAGCGTCGCGATGAACTCGCTGGCGAACAGGTCGCGGCGGCGCCCCTCATAGGCCAGGCTGGCGAGCGCGCGCGGCAGGTCGAACCCGCCCATCACCTTGCCGTAATTGGTCTCGTGGCCCCAGATCGCCACCATGATCGATTCCGGCACCCCGGTCTCGGCCTCGATCCGCTGCAGCCGCGGGCGCTGGCGCTGATAGGCCGCCCTGCCCTGCCCGATCCGCGCCGCGTCGACATGCTTGACCCGATAGGGCTCAAAATTGGAGATCGGGGCGTTGGGCGCGGTCTCGGGCTGCTGCCGGTCGAGCTGCACTACCCGGGCATTGTAGGTCAGCGTCGGGATCACGCTGTCGATCGTCCGCCGGCTCACGCCCTGCGCCGCAGCCTGGCGCGAAAGCTCGCCCAGATAGGTCTGGAACCCGCTCTCGTCCTGCGCGATCGCAGGGGCACCCATCGGCGCCGCCGCAATCACGGCCACGCCGAGCGCCAACAGGCTACGCATCACTCTACTCGATCCCCGCATGCGCTTTTTGTGCCACAGGGAGACGGGATGCAGAACCCCCCGGCGTCCGCTTTCGTCAACAAATTGTAGCGGACCGTCGACAATCCGGATAGCGAGTGCCGCGACGCGGAGAGGTGGCCGAGTGGTTTAAGGCAGCGGTCTTGAAAACCGCCGTGCGTGGAAGCGCACCGTGGGTTCGAATCCCACCCTCTCCGCCAAGGGATTGTCGCATAGTGATGCATCGTGTTGCGTAAGTGGCTGGCCAAGGAGACAAATTACTCTAAGCCCGGTCGCGAAATGTCGCAACGAGTCGCATACGAGCGCAGCCGAACTGGGGGTATTTCGGGGGCACGCACCTCTTTCCAAGGGGGCACCGCGTGCTAACCGACGCGAAATGCCGCGCGGCCGCGAAGACGGGCAAGGCCTACAAGCTCGCCGATTCACGCGGGATGTACCTGTTCGTCACCCCGACGGGCTTCCGCTCGTTTCGCTGGAAGTATCGCTTTCGCGGGAAGGAGCGCACGCTCGTCCTTGGCCCATACCCGGACCTGTCGCTCGCGAGGGCGCGCGACAAGCGGGACGATGCTCACAGGATCCTTCGGGAGGGTGGCGATCCGTCGCTGGAGAAGAAGCGTGGTGGGCCGATCGGCACGCCCACACTGCAGGAGCTCGCCACCGAGTGGCACGAGCTGCAGAAGATTCGGTGGGTCGAAAAGCATGCGGCCGATGTGCTGAGCAGCCTCGATACGCATGTCTTCCCCAAGCTGGGCAACATGCTCGTCTCCGAGATCAAGCCGCCGGACGTACTGGCGGTGCTGCGCAAGATCGAGAAGCGCCCCGCGGTGGAGACGGCGCACCGGGTTTGTCAGCGCCTGGACGCGATCTTCGCCTACGGGATTGCCTCGGCCAGGTGCGAGAACAATCCCGCTGCAGCCGTCCAGGGTGCACTGACGCCGATTCGGCGCGGCCGTCAGCCGGCTCTGCGCAAGATCGAGGACGCCCGCGAACTCCTGAGGCAGAGCGAAGCACAACCTGGTCAACCCCTGGTGAAGATAGCATCGCGCCTGCTCGCACTGACTGCGGCGCGACCAGGTGTGATTCGGTGGGCACAGGCCGGCGAATTGGAGGCCCTCGACGGGCCCGAGCCGATCTGGCGTGTGCCGGCCGAAAAAATGAAGCTCGCGCGGGATCGGAAGGAAGACCCCTCGTTCGAGTTCGTCATGCCGCTTTCGTCGCAGGCGGTCGAACTGTTCAAGATGGCGATCGCGCTTACGAAGCCCGGGCCGTACCTTTTCCCGAGCACCCGCAATGCGCACCGGCCGATGAGCGATGGTACGATCGGCGCGATGTACAATCGATTGCCGGCGTTCAGGGGCCGGCATGTGCCGCATGGCTGGCGGGCCACCTTCTCGACCGAGCTCAACGAGCTGGCCGAACGCGAGGAACGGCCTGGCGATCGCGCTGTGATCGACCTGATGCTGGCACACATCCCCAAGGGGGTGGAGGCCGCATACAACCGCGCCGCCTTCATGGCTCGTCGACGAGAGTTGGCGCAGCTGTGGGCCGATATGGTCTTGGAGGGGCTTCCTCCGGCCGTGTCGCTGTTGGAGGGCCCGAGGCGCTAACATTTGCCGGGGGTGCACGCGCATGAGCGAGCAGCCCCCGTTCAGCACCGCGCGCCCTATCGGCGCGTTCGCAGCCGGCGTCGCCGGCCGGGTCCAGGACCGGCAGACACGCGCCCGCCTTCAGCGGGGCGACAGCCCTCGATCGGGCCAGCCGGTCTGGCGCAACAGCTATTATGTAGGCCAGATCGAGGACTGCATCTGGAAGCCGATCAACGGCGGTACCGCGCGCGGCGGCAAGCGCTGGACGGCGGCGCTGCTGAAGGCAGCGAAGAGCTTTGAGCTGAAGACCCGCGCCGCGCGCCGTGAAGTTGAACCAGGCGCGCGCAACGGAGCCCTCGGCCCGATCGGCATCGAGGTCCTGGCCTTCATGTACGAGACGGTTGATTACGCCACAGGCCGCCTCGAGCCGGCGCTGCGGACGATCGCCGACGCCATCGGCCATTCCTACAAAGCCGTGCACCAGGCGATCGAGCGCCTTCGCAAGCATGGGTTCCTATCCTGGATCCGCCGCAGTGAGCCCGTGGAAGACCCCGAGCCCGGCGGACAGATCGTTCGCCAGGTCAGCAACGCCTACGCCCTGCTCTGCCCGGAGGGCATGCGCGGGTGGCTGGGCCGCCTGATCGGTAAGGCTCCGATGCCCGAGTGCGAGGAGGACCGCCGCAAGCGCGAGAAGGCGGAGTACGAGGCCATGCTCGCGCGCCTCACGAACGAGGAAAAGATCGCCGCCACCTGGACCGGCAGCACCCTTCTTGGCGAAACGCTGAGGAGCTTGGCGGCCGCTGTCGACCGCCGTGAGAGGCAGAGGGGCGAATCTTCCACGGGCGATGAGACCGGGGGGCTATGATATAGCCCAGTGAGGAATCGGGTCGCTTGGGCGACCCGATGCTCCTGTAAGCTGGTCCCCCACCCCGAAATGTCGAGCACTCTACCACCCGACAGCCAAGAATTGGCCGTCGGGCCCGGGCGGCTGCGCCGCCCGATGGGTATGCGAGGGGGGACGAGCATGAACCGTGCCACTCCCCTCGTTCCGCAGAGTCTGCGGCGCCGCCGGTCGGGAGCTGCGTTGGGGAAGAGGTGTCCGAAACCGCGGGAGGGTCCGCAGCGCATTCCGGGGAATTCACGAAAGCGGCCTGTCGGCTATCGCCCCAATTGCAGACGTTCCGGGTTGCGGCCGACGCCTCTAAAAGCCGACGGGCGGTTCCTGCCGCGAAACCAGAGACGGCGACTGTTTACTGGTTCGTCGGATAAACGGGCTCACCCTCCCGGTGCCATTCAAACAGGTACTCGTAGGGCTCGATATCGCCTGCGACGCGAAACTCCTTGGTCAGCGACCAGCCCAGCGATTGAAATTGTGCTGCAACGCTGGCGGAATGAGCCGTTCCGAGTGCGAACGCTGGTTCAAGCCTAACCTCGCTGCCGACGGGAACATCCGTCTTCTTCAACCCCGGCAGTAGGTAGGCTTCATTCTCAAGTGGGCGCGGATCGCGCCGCAGCAGCCACTCCTTGAACGCAACTGCTGAAAGGGTGGTCCCATCCTCGCGCGTCACGGAGGCGGTAAGTCGCTTGCCAACCGGGAGGCCGGTCGATGCTTCGACTGCGATCACCAGCCCACGCTCAATTTCGAAAGTTTCAAGCACTCGCATGCCGTTCAAGCTGACACACCGAATGACGGCTTCCAACTAGAAATGCGGCTAAGCCGTCAGGCAGCTATCCACCCATTGTCGGGCGCTCAGCCGGGCAGCCGCCGGTCCAGGAGCGGACAGGCAGCCAACGCCCCAGAAGCGGACGTTAAGCGCGATAATAGCGAAGCCCATTAGCTGCCAAAAACCCCTTGGCATCAAAGCTGCTCCAAACCTCGCCCCATGGTAACGAGCCAGCGCGTATTCCCATCTCGTTAGTCAGCGTGCGGTGAACGAACGCGACCTCTGCATCGATCGCGTCTCTTGTCGGCCAACCACCATCCGTTTCGGCATCTGGCAGCCGTACGCTCCAAGATGCTTGTTCGAGCAAATTATCATGAAAGCACAACGAGAGGTGCGCTGGTTGACCACCGAACGTCAGTCCGCGCAGGTGGAGCCAATCAAAGCCGTTACCGTGATCTCGCGAGCTGTCTGCCAGTGTCGCAACCTGTGGCTCAACGGCGGCCCTTTGCTCGCCTGACTTGAGCACTACAGTGTCGCCAATACGGATATTGCCGGTCTGCCGGTCTATTGAAAACGAGGGGGCCATAGACACAGCATCCACAATCTCGGCGTGGTGACAACGGCTGCTTTTTCAATATCGTGGCTCGCAAGCCGCCTCGCCGCTTCCCACCCACCTCTTGCCGTTCAAGTGTGGACCAGCGTTTCCCAAAAGCGGACATAGCTGCTTTTCGTCACAAGCTGGCCTTTTCCCGACTAACGGCTTCGCGCAGCAGATTCCGTTATAGCTTCCGCGCTCGAGGCGCCGCAGCACTATTTCTCGATGATCTCCCGAATGCGGTCCGCAAGCATTTCCATCTGGAATGGCTTGGTCATGACGAACATTCCATTTTCGAGGCGGCCGCGGCTGAGGATCGCATTCTCGGCATAGCCGGTGATGAAGAGCACCTTCAGGTCGGACCGGTTGACCCGTGCTGCATCGGCTACCTGTCTGCCGTTCATTCCTTCGGGAAGGCCGACATCGGTGATGAGCAGGTCGATTCGTGCGTTCGACTCCAGGACCTTGAGGCCCGCGGGGCCGTCCGGCGCCTCGATCACGGCATAGCCGAGCTCGGAGAGGACTTCCGCGATCAGCATTCGGATCGTGGGTTCATCGTCGATGACGAGCACAACTTCCCCTTCCCCGGTCGGGGCGAGGGCGGCCGAATGGGTCGCCTCTTTCTCGACCGACGGATCCTCGTCGTGACGCGGCAGATAGATGCACATGGTCGTGCCCTGTCCGAGCTCGGAATAGATCCGCACCTGACCGCCGGACTGGCGCGCAAAGCCATAGACCATGGAGAGCCCGAGGCCGGTCCCCTCGCCGAGCGGCTTGGTAGTGAAGAAGGGATCGAACGCCTTGGCGATCACCTCCGGCGCCATGCCGGTGCCTGTATCAGTCACGCAGATCGAGACATATTGCCCGGGCGGCAGGTCGTGCCTTCGCCCGGCGCGCTCGTCGATCCATTTGTTGGAAGATTCGATCGTCAGCTTGCCGCCGTCCGGCATCGCATCGCGGCCGTTGATGCAAAGGTTGAGGATCGCGTTTTCGAGCTGGTTGGTGTCAACCAACGTGGTCCACAAGCCGCTGGCGCCGACGACCTCTACCGAAATGCCCGGGCCCATGGTGCGCCGGACGAGCTCCTCGATGTCGGTGAGCAGCCGGTTCACATTGGCCGGCTTCGGATCCAGGGTCTGGCGCCGCGAAAACGCCAGAAGGCGGTGCGTGAGGGCGGACGCGCGCCGGACCGCGCCCTGGGCTGCCATGAAGTACCGGTCGAACTCGGCGGTGCGTCCCTGCGCCATCCGCATCTGCATCATCTCGAGACTGCCACTGATGCCGGTCAGCAGATTGTTGAAGTCGTGCGCGATCCCTCCGGTGAGCTGACCCACCGCTTCCATCTTCTGCGACTGGCGAAGCTGTTCTTCGATCGCGCGTTTCTCGGTAAGATCGCGCGTGACCTTGGCGAAGCCCATAAGCTCGCCATCATCGTTGCGAATCGGGTCGATGATCACGCTCGCCCAGAAGCGCGTCCCATCCTTGCGGACGCGCCATCCTTCGGCTTCGAAGTGTCCCTCCCGGCGAGCAGTCTCCAGCGCGATGCGCGGGATCTCGGCCTGGCGATCCTCCTCGGTATAGAAGCGCGAGAAGTGCTCGCCCATGATCTCGTCGGCGGCATAGCCCTTGAAGCGCTCCGCACCGGCGTTCCAGCTGCTGACCCGGCCCTCGGGGTCGAGCATGTAGATCGCATAGTCCGTGACGCTCTGGACGAGCAGGCGGAACCGCTCCTCGCTCGCGCGAAGCTCCATTTCCGCCGCCCGGCGCTCCGTAAGGTCGCGCGTGATCTTGGCGAAGCCGATCAGGCTCCCGGAAGGGTCCCGGATGGGATCGATAACGACATTCGCCCAGAACCGGCTGCCATCCTTGCGGACCCGCCAGCCATGCGCCTCGAAGCGGCCCTCGCGTTCGGCAGTCTCCAGGGCGATCCGAGGTATCCCCAGCTCCCTTTCCTCGGGTGTGTAGAACCGAGAGAAGTGCTGGCCGATGATCTCCTCCGCCTCATACCCCTTGTATTGGCGGGCACCGGCATTCCAGCTGGTCACGCGCCCCTCAAGGTCGAGCATGTAGATCGCATAGTCCGTGACACTTTGGACCAGCAGCTCGAACTTGCTGCTGGGAGTGGATGCGCGCTCGGATTCAGTCATTGCCCTTTGGTACTCTCACCGTAGCGACGACAAACGAGCGCGATCACGGACTGTTCCTATATCACACGCCTTGCTATTTGCGAGCGGCGGTGCAGCGGTCGCCTCTCGGCCCGGCGCACTCGCGCATAATGACGGGCAGTGGGCGGTAGCGGACATTAGAACGACGAGGCGCAGGAACGTCCGTTTTCGCGGCATTCGGCCCAAAAGCTGCGATTCCGCTTTCCACCCATATTCGGCCGTTCAGCGGTCCCGACGATAGCGGTCGTCAATGGGTTCACGAACGCGAGCTCGACCAGGCAGATGCGTCGAGATGCAACGTGGCGCAACGCGCTTCAATGCAGTTTCTCGCCGTAAATAGACCTCCGCGACGGCGTCGACTGCAACGATTTCGATATCAAAAGACCGCAGGCGAGGCGCGGGGGCTAGCGCGGCTCGTCACGTTGAGCGGCGACACCCTGCCCCTTTTTAGCCGCGGAGGCCCCTGACCAGGCGCTTCCACCCCTCCTCGTTGGCTGGGAAGCGGCCGCGCGCTGTGTTAGGCGCCGCGGCGGTGGCCCGGATGCGGACCGCCGGCGGCATCCCACCGCACCCCAGGCAGTATAGGTGCTGACGAAGCGCAGAGATCGAGGTCGACCACATGTGGCACATGTACCACCGGTCCATCTTCGCCGCGTCGACGACGCCCTTGTGGCCGCATCGGCATTCGATCTCGACGTTCCAGCCACGCCGCACGATGTCGCCCAGGGACAGGATCTTGATGTTCGCGCCCATGCTCAGGGCCAGCTGGGCTGAAGCGCGTAGGGCTTGATCTCGAAGCGCGGGTAACTCGGCAGCACCATCTCCTTGCCGGCCGAGAGGACGAAATACGGATCGAGGGTCTTGGCCAGCAGGATCGCCGCCGCCTGGCGGGCGTCGGTCTCGTGCTGGGAGATCCGCGACAACCACAGCTTGCCGATCGCGCCCGGAAAGGCGCGGATCGCGGGAACGAATATCGCGACGAGCTCATCGAGCGACAGAACTCTTCTCGGCTCGGCAGGGTCGATGATCTCAACCCTGCGCAGCACCTCCGCGACCTTCATCGCAGGGATATGCTCCGGGCAAGCGGTCGGGTCGTGACTCGGTTTGAAAATCGCGCGTCGATAGCCGACGCCCCAATTGCGCAGCTCGTGATAGATTACGAAGACCAGTTCGTCGCGATCGACCTTCCGCATATGCCCTCCGACTTCAAAAGCCGGAGTGTTCGCATTTTGTTCCCGTCGGCAGCAAGGCCTCGACTCATTGCCGCGCCCGCGCCAAGCTGTGGATTATGTGCAACGATTACCGCGACCACGTGCTGCTGGACGATCTCCGCGCGAAGTTTTCGGAGCTCCGCATCCCCGTCCATTTTCCCGAGGGGGCGCCGAACCGCGAGCCTCGCGATGACATCAGGATCACCGACACCGGCACCATCGTCAGGGCATCGGCCGAGGGCGACCAAGGCGTCGAACTGGTCGCGAGGCGGTGGAGCTGGCCGGGCCCGGGCAGCGCCAAGCCGGTCTACAACTTCCGCTCGGAGGGTCGAGAGTTCCCGGTCGGCCGCTGCCTCATCATCGCGGACGGGTTCTACGAGTTCACCACGCCCGCACCCGCCGACGATGCGCCGAAGAAGAGGCTAAAGGACAAGTGGCTCTTCACGATGCGCGGGGAGCCATTCTTCGCCATCGCCGGCTATTGCCGCACGGACACGCCCGTCGGGGAGGCGTTCACGATGCTGACCACCGAGCCCGGCCCGGACGTGTCGCCCTATCATAGCCGCCAGATCGTGCCGCTGGCCTTCAAGGATTGGATGGCCTGGCTCAATCCCGCCGTCCCCGCCAGCGAGCTCCTTCGCCCGTCGCCGGCAGGAACCCTCGAGGTTGTCCAGGTCCGCTGACTCGCATTTGTTCTAATTTTGTTCTATATCGGCTCGACTCGGTCGGAGCTGGCAATGCACTACATTCGGAACGAAATTAGCGAGCAAGAACGGGAGCTTCGCAACCGTATCACGCACGCGGTAGTCGACACCGTCATCGAGACTTGCGGCGGCGAGAACGCGGACAAGGCGATCCTCGATATCGCGCTCGTCATCGATGGCGTCGCCACTGCGATCGGCTGGATGGCATCCAACGTTCCCGAGTATCGGACTCCGCGCGGATCTCGTCAGATCGGCGAAGACGTACGCGACGTGGTCAAGGGCATCCTGCGGAGCGTCGCCAGCTCTCACGACGAGGGTGCTGCGACGCGCTTCGCCTGGCCGGTGGATTCGGTGGGAGGGCGCGCATGATGCTCGACCTGGAAGGCGGAAGCATGAACCCGGCGCCGGCATGGGCATTGTCGGTCGCCGAGCTGGAGAGCATCGGCCTGAGCCAGCAACAGGCAAAGCGCATTGCCGGCATCTCGCCCAGCTTCGCGCTGGACGGCCAATGGGTCATATTGGTCGACGAGGAACCCTATGAGGCCGGGAGCGCCCGCGTCGTGCTGATCGATGGTGCCGAGGCGACCTGCAGCTCCGGTGCCAAGGGCACCGTCACCAGGCTTCCGAAAAAGGCGATGGTCCGGTTTCCCGCCGCCGACGACGAGCACGACGAGGAATGCCTCGTGATCACGATCGCCGATGCCGGCGATTTCACGATGGGCAATGCCTATCGCGGCCGAGATTTGCCTCCGGGCGATCCAGGCGAGCTTTGGCGGGCGCTCGACGATGCGGACGACGACGATCCCCGCCACGACGAGCTGCCCGCAGCGGACAACATCTGGCTCTATCGGATCGAGACGGTCGAGGATCGCCTCGCCCGCAAGAAGGAGCATGTCCTCGCCTCGATCGAGGACCAGGGCGAGTGGTAGGCGCGTCGCTCGCGGGCTGAAGGCGACTATGCGGCCGCGGCCGCCGGCGCTGCCTGCCTCTCATACCGCCGGAAGCGCACCGCCTCGAGGCCAAGCCAAGCGTTGACCTCCAGGAACCGCAGCTGCAGCGGTTCGATCTCGGCGAAATGGAAGGCGTCGGCCGCCTCGCTCGGCTTGCCGAATCCGCCGTTCACCTCGGGCACCACGCCGATCAGCACCGGCGGCACGCGGTGCGCAGTCAGGATATCGCCGCGCGTCGCGTTCTTGATGCCCATGAACTCGTCTTTGGCCGTGGCCTCGCCGACCGGGATCACCTGGACGCCCTTCTCCTTGCCACCGGGCAGGTGGAGGAAGAAGTTCCGGAAGTTGCCGGGCCCTTTGGCCTCGTCCATTGCGGCCTCGATGGCATCGCCGTCTTCGTCGCTGAGGGTCTCCTCACTGACGTAGAGGATGTAACCCATGTGGCTGCCGTTCTGATAATATTTGCGCCGGAACACGGTCGCGTCGGCATTGAGCAGGCCTGACTGCATGGCGCTGGTCCATTCGGGAAGGCCATAAATCTCCTGCGTAAGTTCCGCCTCGTAGAGGTGAAACACCGCGCCGGCTGCGAACGGCGTCTCAAGCTTGTAGCCCGGCACCCACCAAAAGGCGCCCTCTTCTACGCCGCGACGCGTATGGATCGCCGGCGAATTGACCAGGACCAGCGGCGTGCCCAGCATGCTGTCGCGCCGCTCGAGATAGCAATTGCCCATCTGCAGCAGGTTGAGCGCCAGCTCGCCGAAGTTGCGCCGATCGAGTAGCGGCGCCAGGCCGCTTCCCTTCCGCTTAATGCCGTCGTCGTCGATGTAGTCCTCAACCGGATTTCCGAAGCGGTCCAGCGGCACGAAGTGGCGCAGCAGCTGGTTGCGCTTGAAGATGATGGCGCTGCGGTGGTGCGGCGACATGTCGTAGCAGCGCGCCAGCCCCCTCATCGGCACCGGTGGCTCGTACCAGCGCCCGTTCTGCCAGCACTCGGCGTACCCCAGGAACTCCCGGCGATCGAGCACCGGCTCCGGATCGCCGAAGCGGAAGATCCGCGCCTTGCCGGCGCCGCCACCCGTCTGCGTCGCGGCGATCGCGGTGCTGCTGCTCGCGCCCGCGACCACCGCGGGCACCTGGTTCTTCTCTGCCATTTCCGGAGATCCTTACTCGGGATTTGCGCTTGCCCAGGTTGGCCGGGTCGAGCGGTTCGTTGTGGAGGACGTGCATGATCGCCCAGGCGAGGTCCGCATGGCCGGTGTCGCCGGCGCGGCTCGCCTTGTAGGTCACCTGGCGCTGGCTGGGCGTCAGCTCGGCGCGGATCGCCATGAAGCTGTTGGCGATGTCCTGGGCGCCGCTGTCGAACTCGATGCGGCCCGCCATGAAGACGTTCTTCGCCTTGAGCACCATCTCGGTCTTGACCGCGACGTTGTAGTCGATCCGCTTCGCGAGCGGGAAGCGCGCCTTCACCAGCTTCCACACGCTGGCGCCGGCGCCGGTGCTGTCGATGCCGATATAACCGACATTGTAGCGATCGAGCTGTTCGATGATCTTCGCCGCCTGCTCCTGGAAGTCGCGGCCCTTGAGGCGGAACTTCTCCAGGACCCGGAACTTGCCGCCGGCCACCAACGGCGGCGCCACGATCACCAGCGCCGCGTCGTCGCCGGCAGCGCTCTCCGCGGGGTCGTACCCGATCCACACCTCACGATCGCCATAGGGGCGCAGCGCATATGGATCGAAATCCTTCTTCCAGGTCTCCCAGCTGTCGACCATCGCCCGGCGCATCAACGCGAATGGGAACATGCTGTCACTGTCGTCGACGAACTTGCACATGAACAGGTTGTCGAAGACGTCCGGCGCATAGCGGCGCTTCAGCCGGTCGACGTCGAACAGGTCGCAGCCGCCGGCCTCCGCGTCGACGATCGTCACCCGCTGGCGCCACACCCCGTCGGCGCCGAGCACGCCCTTGCGCAGCTCCTCGTCGCTGAACTTGAAGTCCGCCCTCTCGCTCTTCGGCCGATCCTCGTTGTAGCGCTCGCCCGACCAGGCACGATACGCCTCGTGCGCGATCGTCGACGGCGTCGAGAAATAGGTGATCCGGTAGCGCGCCTGGCTCGCCATGCCCGATGCGACGTCGTCGATCTGCTCGAACCCGTAGATCCAGAAGCACTCGTCGACATAGACGTCGCCGTGATAGCTCTGCGCGGTCCGGTAATTGGTACCCAGGAAGTAGAGCTTCGGCGATTCACCCAGCGGCCCCTTCACTTCGTCCAGGTCCATCACGATCGGATCGCCGGTCAGCTTCACGCCGGTGACCGAAAGGACGAAGTCGACGATGTACTGGCGGAAATTGTTCGCCTGGGCGCGGCTCGCCGAGATGAAGATCTGGTTGTTGCCGGTCTCGAGCAGCCGGATGAATGCTTCGCGGGCGAAATAGAAGGTCGCGCCGATCTGCCGGCTTTTCAGGATGAACCGCGTGGTCGACGCGAGCAGCTCGCCCTTCGTCCGCGGGCCGCGCCAGGCCAGCTGATATTCGAACAAGTCGTTCTCGAAAGCGTCGATCACCGCGGCGATCTGCTCGGCCGTCAGGTGATTCTTGCGTTGCCGCTTCTTCGGCCCGGCGTTGCGCGCCTCGATATTGGGATTGAGGTCGCCCTCATGCCCGCCCGGCGCCTCATAGCGGCGCACCCGGGCGAAACGCTCCGCCTGGCGGCCGAGCAGGTCGATCTCCTTATAGTCCGATCCGTTCTTGTGCTCCTTCAGCACCTTCGCGCAGTAGACCGCCTCGGTAACGCCCTCCATGCGCTCGAGCGGCGACGCCTTGTCCCAATCCGCGCCGGCCTTGGCGTCCCGCGCCTTCCAGCTGCGTACCGTCGCCGCGCTGACGTCCAGCACCTCGGCCACCTGCTCCAGCGTGTGGCAGGCCCAATAGAGGTGCTTTGCCCGCCGGCGGGCATCGAAGGGGATCGTCCCGGTCATCGGGGCCGACGCTAGCCGGGCGCGCCGCCGCGCCACCGGTGCCGCTGTTGTAACCGGGGCGCTTACAACAGCCCCTCGTTGCGAAAATTCCCCTCCCCGCGCCTCTTCCCGCGAAGGATCGGTGCCCCCTTAGCCGGTCCAATCCTGGCGACCGGATCGGCTGACCTCTCCTCTCCGAAGATCCGGTCGCCACCCCTTTTGGAGCGCGTGCCCGCCATGGCAAAGATCAAGACCAAGTTCTTCCGCGTCGCTGTCGAGGGCCCCACCGTCGATGGCCGCACGATCGAGCGCGCCTGGATCGATCAGATGGTCGGCAACTTCAACACCGCCACCTACACGCCGCGGATCAACCTCGAGCATATCCCGGGCTTCAGCCCCGAGCCGCCGTTCAACGCCTATGGCGACGTGATCGAGCTGCGCAGCCAGGACGACGAGCTGCAGATCGACGGCAAGCCCAAGAAGCTGCGCAGCCTGTATGCGCGCTTCGAGGTCAACGACCAGGCCGTGAAGGTGAACTCGGCCGACCAGAAGGTGTTCACCAGCGTCGAGATCGCGCCCAACTATGCCGGCACCGGCAAAGCCGGGCTGGTCGGCATGGCGATGACCGATACGCCGGCCTCGCTCGGCACGGAGCGCCTGGCGTTCAGCGCCAAGGTCAGCGGCAACGCCCTCTCGGCCGCTCACGAGACCAACCTCGCCTTCGAAGCGCCCGAGCCGCCGGCGCCGGATAGCGAGGTTACCACCCTCGCCAAGAGCTTCACGGCATTCCTGAAGAGCTTCAGCAAGACGCCCGAGGAGCAGACCCCGACGCCGACGCCCGCCCCCACCCCGGCCCCCGCGCCAGCCAACGACAACATGTCTGTCCTCTTCACCGAGCTGGGCAAGTTCGCGGGCGCGGTCGAGAAGCTCAGCGCCTCGGTCGATGGCTTCGGCACCCGCCTCACCGCGATCGAGACCGGCCACGCCGAGCTCAAGACCAAGCTGGGCAACACCGATGCCGGCGGCCCGCGACGGACCTTCTCCACCGGCGGCGGCGGCACTGGCCCGCAGGCCGATTTCTGACCCTCCCCCGCTGATCTGACCGGAGTTCCCTCCCGATGCGCACCGAAACCCGCCTTGCCTTCAACACCTATCTCGCTCGCGTCGAGCAGCTGAACCCCGGCGTCGACATCCGCTCGAAGTTCAACGTCGATCCCTCGGTGCAGCAGACGCTCGAGGTGAAGACCCAGGAATCGAGCGCCTTCCTGTCGATGATCAACATCATTGGCGTGCCCGAGCTGAAGGGTGAGAAGGTCGGCCTGGGCGTCAACTCGACGATCGCTGGCCGCACGGACACCGCCGGCGGCAATCGCCGCAATCCGCGCAGCCCGCAGGGCACCTCGCCCACCGGCTATGAGCTGAAGCAGACCAATTTCGACACCTTCATCTCCTACGCGCTGCTCGACGCCTGGGCGAAGTTCCCCGAGTTCCAGACGCTGCTGCAGGGCGCCTTCATGGAGCGCGCCGCGCTCGATCGCATCATGATCGGGTGGAACGGCACCAGCGCGGCCGCCGCCACGGATCGCGCCGCCAATCCACTGCTCCAGGACGTCAACATCGGTTGGCTCCAGGACATGCGCACCAACAACGCGGCCCGGGTTATGTCGGAAGGCGTCGAGGGTTCGAACAAGATCCGCATCGGCCAGGGCGGCGACTACAAGACGCTGGATGCCCTGGTCATGGACGCGAAGCACAGCCTGCTTCCCAGCTGGCAGCGCAACCGCACCGACATGGTCGCCATCTGCGGCTCGAACCTACTCCACGACAAGTATTTCCGCCTTGTCAACCAGGACGAGAAGCCGACCGAACAGGTCGCGCGCGACATCATCCTGTCCACCCGCCGCCTGGGGGGTGAACAGGCCGGCGTCGTGCCGTACTTCCCGGAAGCTTCAGTCTTTCTCACCCCGCTCAAGAACCTCTCGATCTACTACCAGGACGAGAAGCGCCGCCGGCTGATCAAGGACGAGCCGGAATATGATCGCGTCGCCGACTATTCCTCGTCGAACGAAGGCTTCGTGATCGAGGATTACGAACAGGCCATCCTGCTCGAGAATATCGAGCTGATCGACATCGACGAAGGCTGAGGCCGGCGATGATCACCCCTGCCCAGCGCCACTATGCCCGGCAAATGGCAGCCCGTGCCGCTGTGGAGGCCTCCACGCCTCGCAACGGCGCGGAAGCGCGCGTCACCGCCGCAGCGTCCGAATACGAGCTGCAGCGGGCGCGTCTGGGAGTGGATCTCCGCCGCCTGAGCGAGATCCAGTCGATCGACCGCAAGATCGAGCTGAAGCGCGAACTGGTCCCGGGCTATGCCGATTGGGTCCTGGGCGTGCTCGGCGCGGACACGGGCGCCGCCGACGATGTGCTCGTCCAGGTAATGATATGGTCGTTCGATATCGGCGACTGGGACGCCGCGCTTAGGCTGGGCGGCTACGTCCTGCGGCACCACCTCGATATGCCCTCGCGGTTCGAGAGCACCGCAGGCACGTTCATGGTCGATACGGCGGCCGACGCAGCCGCGAAAGCGCGAAAGATCGGCGAAGCCTTCCCGCTCGAGCTGCTCTTCTCGATCGAGGAGCTGACCGCGGACGAGGACATGCCCGACCAGGCACGGGCCAAGCTGCTGAAGGAGATCGGCCTGCTCGTCGCCGAGCAGGCGGAAGCCATGGATCCCGCGGCCGATGGGCCCGCGGGCGCCCGCAAGGCCGGCATGGCGTCAGGCCTGGAGTACCTCCGCAAGGCCCTCGCCAAGAACTCCACCGTGGGCGTGCAGAAGGACATCGCCCGCCTCGAGCGCGAGCTGAAGAAGCTCGCCGTGCCGGAGAGCTGACATGGACTGGCTCGTCATCCTCACTTCGCTCCTTGCCCTGCTGGTGATCTTCGGCGGCCTCTACGCCTGCCACCGCGTCACGGCATCGCGCCCCCACGATCATCTGCTCCCGGCCACGCCGCGCGCCCCGCGCAAGGGCAACTGACATTCCCGCCGGCGCGCCGGCGTCTCACCAGCTCGCCCCGCGGCGCTCGGGGGGCGGAACGAACGGATTGGGACCGGCCTTCGGCCATCGCCCCGCCCGCGCGCGCCTCACCCCCCGTAAACCGCGGCCGCCTCGAGGATCCCGATGACCGGCTTCGTCGCCAACCCACCTGCTGCTCCGGACACGATCGTCGCCGGCGACGGCTGGTGGCCGAGCCTGTCCCTGAACGCGTTCAAGGCCGGAATCCGCGTGCCAAGCGACCTCACAACCGCCAGAATCCAGGATGCCCTGGTCGCAGGCATGATCGAGGCAACGCGCGAGCTCGCCAGCTGGCGCGAACTGAAGGAAGCCGCCGGCGCCTCGTCGCTCGAGCTGGTCGACGCGCCGACCTTCGCCGGCGAGAGCGAACTGGTCACGCTTTATCGGCGCGCGGTGTTCGCGCTTGCCGGCGCGGATCTTGCCGACACGTCCAACGATATCTCGGCAACCGACGCGGGCCGCCAGCGCAACGAGATCCGCGCTACCTCCGCCGTCGAGCATCGGCGGAACGCTACCGCGGCGATTCGCAGGATCCGCGGCCGCACGCGCAACCGGGCCACGCTGATATGAGCCTCTCGCCTCCCGCCTTCGCCGGCGAAACCCTCGACGCGCTGGTCTGGCGCGCCACCGGCGGCGGTCCCGAGGCGGTCGAACGCACCCTCGCCGCCAATCCCGGCCTCGCCGATCTCGCGTCCGCCCTGCCCGAAGGGCTCGAGGTCACCATTCCCGACAACGTCTCCGCGCCGGCCACCGCCGAGCTCGTCCAGCTCTGGGACCTGTAGATGCAAAAGCTCCCTGCCCTCCTCGATGCCGCCGGCACCCTGCTCGCCGGCCTGGTGCCTGGCGCGATCGGCGCCACCGTCACCCTCGCCTTTGAGCGCGGCCTCACCTGGGGCCAGCGCTTCCTGCAGCTCGCGGTCGGCACCGTGGTCAGCTTCTACGCCGCGCGCATGGTCGGCGCGATCTGGCACGGCCTCGATCCATTCGTGATGGACGGCGTCAAGTTCACGATCGGCATGATCGCGTTCAAGGCCACGCCCCGCTTCATCGCTTCGGCCGTCGACGTCGTGGCCGGCGTCCCCGGCATCATCCGCGATCGCTACCTTCCGAAAGGAGAATGACCATGGGCTCGCCCGCCTGGATGGACCCGAACCGGATCACGGACATCACGATCCACTGCCCGCGACGCCTGAGGGCCGCGACAATTCCGCGGCCGAGGTGACCCGCTGGGACGTCGAGCGCTTCGGGCAGGCCAGCTACCACTATGTGATCGAGCTGGACGGCGACGTCGTGCCAACGCTGCGCCACGATCAGAAGGGTGCGCATGTCGGTAACCGCAACACCGGCAATCTGGGCATCAGCTATGTCGGTGGCACCGCGACGCTGAACGCTGGCGGCGCGCCGAAGGACACCCGGACGGCGGCCCAAAAGGAGGCGATGGCGCGCCTGGTCAAGGATCTCCGTCGCCAATTCCCGCGCGCACGAATCCGCGGTCATCGCGATTGGCCGGGCGTCGCGAAGGCCTGCCCCAGCTTCGACGTCGCCAAATGGCTGGCGTCGATCGGCTTGGCGGCATGAACCCCTGGGCGGTTCTCGGCGGCGGCCTGGCCGCGATCGCGCTGCTCGCCGGCGCCTATGTCGTCGGCCGCGGCGATGGCCAGGCCATCGAGCAGGGCAAGCAGGCAACTGCCACCCGCGCCGTCGCGGAAGAACGCGCAGCGCGCGAGCAGCGCGTCGACCAGGTCGGCGCCGGCGCCGTCCAGGCCGAGGCCCAACGGACCAACACCATGACGGAGGTTCGCCATGAAATCGAACGCATCACGGTCGATCGCCCTGTGTATCGCAATGTCTGCATCGATGCTGACGGGGTGCGGGCGCTTGACCACGCCGCCGCCGCAGCCAATGGCGAGGATCCCGGCATCGGACCTGCAGCCGCCGGCGCTGCTCCCGCGGCCGCGCCGCCTGGCTGACGGGACCATGGACGGCATCACGGCGATCGGCGGCTTCTACGATCTCTACGACGTCGCCGGCAGGATGCGGCTCGACTATGTCGCGCTGCAGTGCAAGGTGCTCGCGTCCCAGGGCCAGCCTCTTCGCGCCGATTGCCCGAAGGCGCCGGCGCCATGAACAAGCTCGATGCATGCCGCGCGGCGATCGTCGCCGCCAACTCGGAGCTGGCGCAGAACCCGGATCGCCTGATGATCTGGGCGGACAAGGGCCGGGTCGTCACGCGCCTCACCACCGCGCTCGGCTATGAGTGGCGATATCGGGCGAATATCCTGCTCGAGGGCCTCACCAGCTCGCCTGACGCGATCATGGTGCCGGTGCTCCTCTGGCTGCGCGAAGCCCAGGCAGATCTCCTGCTCAACTTCCAGCGCGGCGACGAGGCCGTGAAGTTCGAAGCGCACATCCTCGATGCGAACAGCTGGGATCTGAAGGTGGAGTTCGAACTTTCGGAGGCCGTCACCCTCACGCCACGCGATGGCGGTGGCTGGGATGTCACGCACCTCCCCGAGCCGCCGATCGGCGACATGCTGCTCGAGGGCGCCGGCGCCACGCCACTGCGCGAGATCTGGCTCGGGGGCGAGCAGCTGATCCCGCGGCCATGAGCGACCCGCTTGATCCGCTCGACCATGAACTGGCGCGCCTTGCGGCGTCGATCGCGCCGCCGGCGCGCAAAAAGCTCGCCGGCGCGATCGCGAACGACCTGCGCGCCAGCAATGCCAAGCGGATTCGCGCGAACGTCCAGCCCGATGGCGAGCGCATGGAGCCCCGCAAGGCGAGCTCACTGCGGCCCGCGAGTCTGGGCGCGGTCGCGCGCAAGAAGAAGGATCTTCGACCACCGCGCATGTTCCAGAAGGCACCCGGCTACCTGGTGAAGCGCGCGACCGCCGCCGGCGCCGAGCTCGGCTTCAGCAGCTCGGCCGACCGCATCATGTCGGTGCACCAGCTCGGCCTAGTCGACCAGGTGTCCGACAAGGCCGGCTCCCCCAAGGTCGCCTATCCCGAGCGCGTGGTGCTCGGCCTGTCCGACGAGGACCGCGATCGGCTGACGTCAAGTGTTATTACCCATATTGGCGGGAACTGACGCCGCCGGACGCAAAGCGGCCTGTCGGCTACCCAAAAGAACCGTTTCGGCGCCGCTTGCGGGGATCGCTCTTTCGAGTAGCGTGCCACTGAGGTACGAGCGGCAAGGAATAGTAATTGGGGGCGGGATTGGAGCAGTCTAAGGTGGTGGCGGCCAACGCGACAGACGCCAACCTAATACACGATGATGCGGCAAAGGCACTTGAGACTATAAACAATGGCGAAGTATCGCTTATTGTGACGTCTCCTCCGTACAATATTGGCAAAGAGTATGAGCGCGACCGCAAGATGTCGCTGCAAGAATACTTGGAATGGCTCCGACCAATAGCGGAGAGCTTGTATCTAAAACTTTCTGATACGGGAAGCCTATGCTGGCAAACCGGTAATTTCGTGGAAGGCGGAGTGGTCTACCCCCTAGACTTCTTTTTCTACGATATATTTTCCAAGCTAGGACTTAAGCTTCGGAACAGGATCATCTGGCGCTTCAACTTCGGGCTTCATGCGACGAAGAGATTCTCGGGCCGGTATGAAACGCTCCTCTGGTTCACGAAGTCCGACGAATACACCTTCAACCTAGATCCGATCCGAGTGCCCCAACTTTATCCCGGTAAGAAGCATTCGAATGCAAAGGGCGAAGGCAAGGCGGGAAAATTTAGCGGCAACCCGAAGGGAAAGAATCCGGCCGACTTCTGGACGTTCTCGGCAGAAGACGCCTTCCTAAACGATCCAGTGTGGGATTTGCCAAATGTGAAGGCAAACCATCCAGAAAAGACGATTCATCCCTGCCAGTTTCCCCACGAACTCGCGGAGCGCTGCGTCCTGGCCTTCACCCAGCCGGGCGATTTAGTACTGGATCCATTCCTTGGGGCAGGCACAACCGCCATCGCCGCCATCAAGGCCGGACGGCGGGTAATCGGCGTGGACAAAGATCCTCGGTACATCGCGCTTGCTCAGCAGCGCCTGAATGAATTGAATTCTGGCGAACTGGCATTGCGGAGATCCGGCCTTGCGGTCCGGGCGCCCAAGCTCGGGGAAGCCGTGGCTACTATCCCCGAGGAATGGGGGGGCAATGAATAATGGCGGCGCCGAAAAAGAAGAAGGCCCCTAGGGCCCTAACGCCCGAGCAGGTCAATGCGAAGGTCCAAGCGGATCATCGTTCGCTGATTCGGTCCATTTTTCGCGGTTGCGGCTTCCACCGCGTGACCGCCGTCTCGGACAAAGAGTTTACCTACGACGGGCAGAAGTCAGACTTCGACGACGTTTTCGTTTATGAGAACGTCATTCTTCTGATGGAATACACGACATCCCAGCCCTCGAGTGTTGGCGCGCACTTGAAACCGAAAAAAGTCCTTTACGACAAGATAGACGCCGACCGGCCTGCTTTTATTCAGTTCTTGAAGCAGAAGTTCATCGACTCTGCTGACCAATTTCCTCAGCACTATCACGCCAGCAAGCTGGTTGTCAAAATTGTCTACTGCTCAAGATATGACTTTGAGAGTCACTACAAGAGCAATGTGCCAAATCCGTCCTACTTGGACTACTCGGCAGCGAGATACTTTTCATCCGTAATTGATGCCATAAAGAAATCTGCGATACTCGAACTCTTGGAATTCCTTGGAGTGGATTACAAGCAGGTTGGAAGTGGTGGAAAGATATCCGTTTCATCCGCTGGGAAAGAGTACAGCGGATCGCTGCTCCCTGAAGCACACTCTAATTTTGACGACGGATATAAGGTCGTCTCCTTTTATGCAGACCCGGAGGCCCTACTCCGCACTGCGTATGTACTACGCAAGGATGGGTGGCGAGACTCGCTCAACCTATATCAAAGGATGATTTCCAAGGCCAAAGTCGAGGCTATCCGAGCTTACCTGAAGAAGGAGCGCAGGGTATTCATAAATAATATTATCGTGACCTTGCCGCCTGATGTTAAACCTATCGGAGAAGACGGAACTACGCTTGAGGCAAAGGATTTAACTGACACTGCCCCAGTGTTAATTAAACTCCCAGATAGACCGAACTCTGTCGGGCTAATCGATGGCCAGCATCGGGTTTTTGCTTACCATGAGAGCGTGTCTGACGACGCAGAGATTGCTCAGCTGAGAATACAGCAAAACCTTCTGGTCACGGGCATCATTTATCCGAATAATATAAGTGAACCGGATCGTCAAAAATTTGAGGCGAAGCTTTTCTTGGAGATTAACTCTACCCAGACTAGCGCAAAGTCGCCACTGAAACAGGCTATCGGCATCGTCTTAGATCCTTATTCGGGGGAGTCGATTGCGGCGCGCACCTTGGCTGGCATGGCGAAGGATGGCCCGCTATCAGGATTTATCCAACAGTACTTTTACGACACTGAGAAGCTTAAGACCGCATCTATTGTCAGTTACGGCCTAAAGCCGCTAGTGAAAACAAGCGGATCCGATTCGATATTTTCGATATGGAAGGAAGCGAACAAAGATTTGGTCGCTTCCGGATCAGACCTGACGCTCCTGGAGAGCTATGTGGCCTTTTGCGTCAATACAACGAATACCTTTTTGCGGTCCGTAAAAAGGAACTTAGATAAATCTCGATGGACGACCGCTGCGAAAGTTCCAGGAAGGGTTCTTGCCACCACCTATATCAATAGCTTCCTGATTGCACTGAGACTACTTATCGAGCGCGGCGAAGATCTTAGCGAGGATGTCGTAAGATCCAAGCTAGCGGGGCTTAATGATTTCGATTTTTCTGTCTATCATTCCAGCCAATACGCTCGGATGGCCGAAAAGATCGTAGCCACCCACTTCACAAACACCCCGGCACCGACAGTAGGAGACGCCCCCGGAGAGCTGCCAAGCTGACTTACCCGGCCTAGGGCTTCTCGCGATTGCTAGCTTTCAGCCAGTCAATGATCTGGTACGCGTGCCTACGAAGGCAATTAGGTTCCTGGATCAGCAGCGTGCACGCACCATGAGGATCTCGCTCGGCGAAGGACGCAAGTTCATGCAGATCGCCTCGATAGTGCCGCAGGATCCTAATGGCCTGCACGCCCATTCCCGCCACCTCTTCCTCCTGCACGACAAGCGCGCGCTTGTAGATCTCGTTCGCGCGGCTAGGACTCACACCGAGCGCCTCGCCGATCGCTTGGAAGGTTGCGCTCTGTTCGCGCAACTTGAGCGCCATCTGATGTCGTTCCTTCATACTCGCTCGATAGCTCGGCCTGGCCCGTCCGTCACTGCCGGGAAGCAACAGGTGGGCGGCGGAGTCCGAGCTTGGTGACGCTGTTGTAACGCACGCTCTTACAACAGTCCGGCATGGCAGGCCGGCCACCCGCGCGGCGAAGTGCCGGCGTGCCCGACCTGTCCACCACCTCCGCGATCGATCTGTCGCAGATGACGCCGCCCACGGTGATCGAACCCGTTGGCTATGAGGCGATCCTTGCCGCGCTGATCGCGCGCATCCAGGAGCCGGACCTCTTTCCCGACTTCGATGCGACGGTCGAGTCGGACCCGATCATGAAGCTGCTCCAGGTCCTGGCCTGGCGCGAGCTGCTGATGCGCCAGCAGTTCAACGAGCGCGCCCTGCAGCTCTTCGTCGCCTACGCGACCAAAACGAACCTCGACCATCTGGGCGTCCTGGTCGGAGTCCCGCGCCTGGTGATCGACGAGGGCGATCCCGAACACGGCGTGGATCCCACGCTCGAGGACGACGATCCCTACCGCCAACGCATCGTTTTGGCGGCCGAGAGGTTCTCCGTCGCCGGGCCCGCGCTGGCCTATGTCTTCCACGCCAAGTCCGCCCACCCCGACGTGCTCGATGCCAGCGCCACCTCCCCGGCCCCGGGCGAGGTCCTGGTCTCGGTGCTCTCACGGACTGGAGACGGGACGGCGCCCGCCGACACGCTCGAAGCCGTCGACGTGGTCCTCACGCCGATCGCCGGCAATCGCATCCGTCCCATGGGCGACCTGGTCACGGTGGCCTCGGCCGAGATCGTCGAGTTCGAGGTCGTCGGCACCCTCTACACCTTCCTCGGTCCCGATCGCGACGTCGTCCTGGCCGCCGCCCGCGTCCGCCTCGATGCCTATCTGGCCGCGAGCCGCCTGCTCGGCCGCAACATCACCGTCTCGAGCCTGCATGCGGCGCTTACCGTGCCCGGCATCCAGCGCGTCGAGCTCGAGCTCGAGGAAGACGTGGTCTGCGACATGACCCAGGCGGCCTGGTGCACCAACATCGCGCTTGCGCATGGCGGCTATGACGACTGACCCCCAGCTCCTGGCGCCGAACGCAACGGCGCTCGAGCGCGGCGTCGCCAAGGTGTCCGAGCGCCTGGGCGAGGTGCCGATGCCGCTCGCGGAGCTATGGGATCCCGCCACCTGCCCGCTCCCGATCCTGCCTTGGCTGGCCTGGGCGCTCTCGGTCGATACCTGGGATGCGGACTGGTCCGAGGGCATCAAGCGCGAGGCCGTGGCCAACTCGATCGATGAGCATCGCCGGAAGGGCACCCGCTATTCGGTCGAGCAGGTCCTCGCCCGCTTCGACGACCTCGCCACGATCGTCGAATGGCACGAGACCGCCCCGCGCGGCACGCCGCACACCTTCGAGGTCATCCTGCCTCTGGTGCTCGAGGACGGCACCGCCCCGGGCGGTGAACGCGCGACCGCGGCCTTTGCCGACCAGGTCATCCGCGAAGTCTCCCGCACCAAGCCGCTGCGCGAGCATTTCCAGTTGGTCCAGCAAGTCACGCTCGCCGGCGGGATCGGCGTCCAGGGCGTGGCCCGGGTAGCGCTGCTGCAGCGCGAGGACATGATCCTGACCGTCGACACCTCCCAGCCCTGGGCGACCCTGCTGACCGACGAGAACGGCGAGCCGCTGCAGAGCGAGGATTCCACCTTTCTGGACACCGCCCCATGACCGCACTTCCCCTCGTCGTTACTGCCGACGGCCTGCAGCGCTTTACCGAGGCGCAGCTCGACGACGATATCAATCTCGCGATCACCGAGGTCGGCTTCACCGACCAGGTGTTCGTCGTGGCGCCCACGCTCACCGCGCTTCCCGGCGAGTTCCGGCGGGTCGACACCATCTCGGGCACCGCCCTGGACAACTACATCGTCCATATGATCGTCCGGGATGAGGCGCCGCTCTCCTACTCGGTGCGCGGCTTCGGCCTCTACCTCGACGACGGCACACTTTTCGCCGTCTATGGCCAGGCCGGTCTGATTGTGCAGAAGTCCGCGGGCTCGACCCTGCTGAACGCGATCGACATCGCCTTCCCCACCGGGAACGCGAACGAACTCGTCTTCGGCGACACCAACTTCCTCAACCCGCCGGCGACCGAAACGACCAAGGGTGTGGCCGAGATCGCAACCGATGCCGAGGCGGACACCGGCACCGACGACGAACGGATCATGTCGCCGAAGAAGGTGAAGCGCGTGCTCGACGCGCTCGCCACCGCCTTGGGCGTCGATATCGATGCCCTGGAAACGGCGCTCAGCGCGCTTGCCGCCCGCACCATCACCGGCTCCGGCCTGGTCACGGGCGGCGGCTCGCTAGCGGCAAGCCGGGTGCTCGACGTCGCGATCGCCAGCTCGGCCGAGATCCTCGCCGGCGTCCAGAACGGCAAGGCGATCACGCCGGCGGGCATCGCCGGGATCACACGCTCGCTTGCAACCAACGGCTACACCCCGATCTTGGGCGGCGCGATCGTCAAATGGGGTCGCTTCACAGCTGCTGCGGACAACACCACCGCCGTCACCTTCCCGCTCGCCTTCCCCAATGCCTGCTTCGCCGCGGTCTGCAGCGGCGGCCAGTCCGGGCTCGATGAAGCCAATGACGAGGACAATTTCCCCGAGGTGATCGAGTCCACGATCACCAGCGGCGGCTTCACCGTCTCGAGCAACCGGGGAAGCGGCATCACCACCACCTATATCGCGATCGGATTCTGAGCATGGCCGCTTCTCGCCTGCTGTGGAGCCCCGCCGGCTTTTTCCACCGTGACGTACACCGGGTCATTCCCGTCGACGCCGTACCGGTCTCGGCAGCGGTCCATGCCCGACTGCTCGACGGCCAGGCCAGGGGCAAGGAGATCGTCGCGGGCCCAGGCGGGCGCCCGATCCTGGCAGACCCGGGAACGCGCTCGCCCGAGGAGCGCCGCCAGCGCGCCCGCCGCCAGCTGCGCCGCGAAACCCGCCGGCGGATCCTCGCCATCGCCAGCCTCGCCACCCAGGCGAACGACAATAGCGCGCTCGCCCTTGCAGCCTTCGCGATCGCCAGCGCCGGCGCGACGACGATCGACACGGCCGGCGCGATCGCCCGCCGCACCCGCATCGACGCCGTCCGCGCCGCCGGCGCTGCGATCGGCGCCCTGCTCGAGCGGACCACCGACGCTGATCTCGCCAGCTTCGACCCCACCGCAGACCACCACTGGCCCGACGAGGATTGACCCGTGAAGATCTCCGCCCTCACGACGCTTGACAATCCGACTGGCCTGGAAACCATCCCGGCCCTCTCGGGGGTCGAAACCGTCGCCGTGCGTGCCGGCGCACTCGCCGCTGCTGCTGTGGCGCCCCAGCTTGCCATCGCCACCACCGCGGCCGCCAACGCCGCGGCGGCCGCCGGCTTCCCGCAGCTGAACGGCAACCTCCCCATCGGGTGGATCGATCTCGCCGACAATGGCATCACCGGGTACGAAAACGACTATGGCGTGACCTGGTTCTCGAACGGCCTGCGCTGCATCTCTATGATGCCGGAGACCTACAACATCCGCGCGGAGTGGAAGGGCGCGCTGCGCCTCCGCAATCCCGCCGATGGGCTCACCTATATCGAGGTCCTCGTCGAGCGGATCTACGACCCGACCAAGCAGGGCATCGCCGCGGCGGTCCGCTACGTCCACACCGACACCGGCAACGACGCCAACAACGGCCTCACCCCGGGCACGGCCTGGAAGACGGTCAACTATGCCGTCACCCAAATCAACGCCGATGGCTCTTCGGTAGTGTTCGACCTGCTGGTCGACAGCACCACCTTCATCGCCGGCAATGCCCAGGGCTGGGACACCGGCAACATGCTGATCGGCACGCCGGGCAATCCCAAGCGGCTCCGCATCAAGAACATCGGCGCGGGCCGGCCCTGGCTCCTGCCCGGGATGCGCGGAAACTACACCATGGCGACCTTCGCCTGGATCCCCAAGGGCAACGGGATCTGGGCCTGCTCGACCGGCGCGATCAGCGCGGCCGCCAAGAACTCGCCCTTCGTCGCCGACCTGTCCGTCCTGGATGCCGACGGCGCGCCGACCTTCAGCGATGCACTTGCCGGGCCCTTTGCAGACGAGGCCGCAGTTCTCGTGCCAATGCAGGATAGGCCGAGCTTCTACTATCTCGCCGCCACGGGCACCTGGTACGTCAAGCTCGCCTCGGGTGCTAAACCCAACCCGGGCGTCAACTTCGCCTATTCCGAGCTGCAGGCGGGCAACACCTTTTCGCTTGCCGAAGGGTCCCGCCTGCTCGTCGAGAACTTCCGCTGCGTGTTCAATTGCGGCGCGGCCGACCAGGCAATCTTCTTCTGGGCGCACCCGCAGACCTACACGATCGGCGCCGCCGCGCCGAACGTGGTGCACGATATCCAGGTCACCTGGATCGACTGCGAATCCTATGGTTCGAGCGGGAACAGCTTCGGCTCGCGCTCGGTCACCCGCACGATCATCAAGCGCTGCAAGGCAAAGTACGGGTGGCTCGACGGCGTGAACACCCACTCGCTCTATGTGCCCGGTAACAGCAACGCGCCCGAGCAGGGCAGCGCCCAGCACACTTGGGTCGAGGACTTCGTCGCCGAGCATCTCGGCCCGAACAACTTCAAGGGTCAGCCCGCGGTCAACACCAGCTGCAACGCGATCACCGATCACGATCGCGGCCGCACCACCGCGGTCAACTGCCGTGGCGGGCTCACCTATGGTGCCGTGTTCGCCTTCACCGGCGGGGCGAAGGGCCTGGCGCTCAACTGCAACATGTACGAGCCGACCAACACCACCACCGGCGCCGGCGCCGCCCAGGGCACCACCTCGTGCAAGTCGCCCTATTGGGCAGACGGTGCCAGCTCGACCGCGCCGTTCGACGGGACCGAGCTCTGGCTTGTCCACTGCACCGGCCAGGTGAAGAACAGCGGAGCGATGTTTTATCTCAACACGGCGGCGCGGATCGTCGCCGTCGAGTTTCGGGGGAAGAAGTCCACCCTTAAGGTGAACATGACAACGGGAGGTATCGTCGACGGCGTCGGGGCGCCGATCTAGTAGAACTTGCCAAGCGCCCTCTGGCCCTGGCGTAAAATATCTCTCATCGCTTCATCGATGTGATCAAGCGACCGAGAGTACAGTTCTGCAGGAGGGCAGTCCTCCGGGATTCTCTCCAATGCTGCGAACAGTGAACGAATGCACTCCCCTGTGCTATCTGGCAGAATGAGCGCCGCCATCGCGCGGGACTCTTCCAATTTTATCTTTGCGCTTTGGTATCGGCGGGAGAGATCGCTTTTGTGCTCTGGCGCCCACGAGAAAGCGCCCTCATGTTCTTCCAGCCAGGAAAGCTGCACGCTCTGCATCTGACCGAGAGCAAGAACAATGTCCGTGAAGGCCTGTAGGCGCTTTTCCCACGATTTTTCCAGCTTGTAACGCCGCAGCGCCCACCGGACTGCCAGCCATGCCACAAGGAGCGCCCCAGCAAGCTGGCCCATAAGTTTGGTGGCCTCAAAGAGCCAAAATTCTGGAAGCTCCACTTTCTCAATCCCCCAGGTCTCAATCGCCTTCCTGCAAAGCACAATGAACACCGGGGGCTGTCAACGTCCTCGACTTGCGCATGCTGTGCTGTCCGCCCGCGGGGCCGCCTGGCTCACCCAGCCAGTGTTGTAACGCCGCTTCTTACAACAGTGGGAACGTGATCGTCGCGCGTCCGCGCTCCAGCATAGGCCCCGCTCAATCGGGCCGGCTGCGGCCCGCACCCACCAGCGAGGACCGCCGCCATGAACAACCGCGCCACCAAGACTGTCACCTTCACGCGTCCGGCGAACACGACCCAATATGCCTCGGGCGACCTAGTCGCCAACAACGCCACCGCTGCCAGCGTGGTCGTGCCGCACGTCGCGGCGGCGCGCTTCCCGGGCGGAAACGGCAGCGTCGTCGGGATCCAGCTCACCAAGAGCAGCGTCTCGGTCACCGCGGCCGCCTTCCGCGTTCACCTGTTCACCGCGGCGCCGACCGCCGGTAACGGCGACAACGGCGCCTTCTCGGTCACCAACGGTGGGGCCAAGGGCTATCTGGGCCATGTCGACGTGACGATCGACCAGGTGCTGGGCGATGCCGCCCAGGGCCGCGCTGCCTGCGCGATCCAGTTCGACACCGTCGCGCCGAGCGCAGACCTCTACGTCCTCCTCGAGGCGCGCGACGTCTACACCCCGGCCTCGGCCGAGGTCTTCACCGTTGAGCTCGAGCTCGAGCGCGACTGATCCGTGACCGCCGAGGACGATCTCCCGGGCCGCATGGGCGAGCTGATCCGCTATGGCACGATCGACAGCGTCGATCTGCCCGGCGGCCGCATCGCCGTGCGCGTCGGGGAGATTGTCACGGCGAACCTGCGCTGGCTCACCGGCGCCGCCGGCGGAACGTCGATCTGGATCCGGCCCAAGGTGGGCGAGCAGGTCGTGCTCTTCGCGCCGGATGCAGACATCGAAGGCGCGATCGCCATGCGTGGCGTCGTCTGCAATGCCTTTCCGCCGATCGGAGACCAGGACCGCGACGTCATTCGGTTCGAGGACGGCGCCGAGCTCGCCTACGATCCGGTGACGCACGGGCTCGAGGCGACCTTGCCCGGCGGCGGCAAGGCCACGGTGACCGCGCCTGGCGGGATCAAGTTCGTCGGCGACGTCGAGATCCAGGGCCAGCTGAAGGTCACCGACAACGTCGAGCTCGAGGCGCAGCTCCACGCCGTCGGCGAGATCTCCAGCGACGACGACGTCAAGGCCGGCTCGATCAGCCTGAAAACCCACAAGCACGGCCAGGTGCAGCCGGGCAGCGGGATCTCGGGGGTGCCGCAATGATCGGCATGGACCGAGAAACCGGCAAGCGCCTCTCGGGCCTCGAGCACCTGGCGCAGTCGATCACCGATATCCTCACCACGCCGATCGGCTCCCGCCTGATGCGCCGCGATTATGGCTCGGCCGTGTTCGAGCTGATCGACCAGGCGATGAACGCGCTCGGCCGCCTCCGCCTTATCGCCGCCATCGCCGATGCGATCCGCCGTTGGGAACCCCGCATCCGCCTGACGCGCGTCACGCTAACCGGCGAAGCCGCCGAGTTCGCCGGCGGGCGGTTCGGCGTCGACCTCGAAGGCGAGCTCACCGAAGCCGCCGGCGTCACCGGCCTCGCCCGCCTCTCCATCCCCCTCCGTCCCGCTTCCAGCTGAGGATCCTCGCATGGCTTTCTTCCACGGCATCACCTTCCTCGAGCCCGTCGAGGGCATCCGTCCGATCCTCGAAAAGTCGATGGCGATCATCGGCGTGATCGTCACCGCCAGCGCCGAGGCTGGCGCCGCGACCGAGGCTCTCGACGCAGCCTTCCCGCTCAATCGTCCGGTCCGGGTGAACGACTTCCGCGCCGCAACTGCGCTGTCGACCGGCGGTACGATGGCGAAGGTCTTGGGCGCGATTGCCGACCAGGGCACGCCGCTGACGATCGTTGTGCGCATACCGGAGGGTGCCGACCAGGCCGAGACAGAGGCGAACGTGGTCGGTGGCAGCGTCGATGGCCTTTATACCGGTGTGAAGGCGCTACTCGCGGCTGAGGGCATCCTTGGCCTTCGGCCGAGGATCATCGGCATGCCCGGCCTCGACACGCAGCAAGCCATCGTCGCGGCCGTCGCCGTGGCGAAGAAGCTCGACGGAATGGTCTACGCAAGCTGCCGTGGGGCCGAAACGGACACCAACGAAGGTGCGACCATCTACCGTGGCCAGTTTGGCGATCGCGAGCTTGAGCTGATCTGGCCCGACTGGACCGGCTTCGACGGGCACGCGATCGCCACTGCGCTCGGCCAGCGCGCCATGACCGATGAGCGGATCGGTTTCCACAAATCGCTATCCAATGTCGTCGCCGCCGGCGTCACCGGCATCAGCAAGGACGTCCATTTCGACATCCGCGATTCCGACAACGACGCCGGCGTCCTGAATGCTGCCCAGGTCACCACCCTGATTTGCATGAACGGCTACCGGTTCTGGGGGAACCGCACCTGTTCGGATGAACCCTTCTTCTCCTTCGAGGTCGCCACGCGCACGGCCCAGGCGCTGAAGGATGCACTCACGCAGATCGAGGCGCCTTACATCGACAGGCCGATGACGCTGGGCCTGATCCGCGACTTGGTCGAAGAGGGCAACGCTCTTCTCCGCCGTTGGACGCGCGAAGGCCGGATCATCGGTGGCAATACCTGGTTTGACGGGACGGCCAACCCGGCGGAATCGCTCGCTGCGGGCAAGCTCACCATGGACGTCGAATATACCTCGATCGCGCCGCTCGAGGCCCTGACGAACAACCTCCGCGTCACCACGAAATACTATTCGGGTTTCGGCGACCAGCTGAACGCCGCGACCGCCTGACCTAGCGCGCAAAGGATCCGCACATGGGCCTCCCCCACAAGCTGAAGAACTTCACCGTCTACAACGCCGGCGACAACTATCTCGGCAAGGTGCCCGAGATCGAGCTACCCAAGCTCGCGCTCAAGGTCGAGCAGTATCGCGCCGCCGGCATGCTCGGTGAGATCGATATCGCGCTCGGCCTCGAGAAGCTCGAGATGACGACCAAGTATGGCGGCCTGGTCGTCGCGGTGATGCGCCAGTTCGGTGAGTTCGGCGTCTCCGGCATACAGCAGCGCTTTGTGGGCTGGTACCAGGAAGAAGAGCTGGGCACCGCCATCACCGCCGAGATCGTCACGCGCGGCATGCATACCGAGATCGACCTCGGCACCGCCAAGACCGGCGACAACACCGAGCACGCGGTCAAGTCGACGCTCACCTACTTCAAGCTGATCGTCAACGGCGCGGCGCTGATCGAGATCGACATGATCTCGGGCCTGTTCATCGTCGGCGGCGTCGATCGCAGCGCAGCGATGCGCGCCGCCCTGCAGCTCTGAACGGAGGTTTCCATGTCCAAGCCCGTCAAGATCGCGAACGTACCGCTCGAGGAGCCGATTGCCCGCGGCGAAACCTCGATCGAGACCTTGCAGCTCCGCAAGCCGATGAGCGGCGAGCTGCGCGGCCTCACCCTGGTCGACCTCACCCAGCTGAAGACCGACACGGTGATCAAGCTGCTGCCCCGGATCTCGAACCCGCCCATCACCGAGATCGAGGCCGCCGGCATGGATCCCGCCGACCTGCTGCAGTGCGGCGTCGAGATCGGCTGTTTTTTTCTGACGGCGGCGATGAGGGCGGAGAACCCGGGCCTGTAGAGCAGGCCTGCGCGGACATCGCCGCCGTGTTCCATTGGCCGCCCGAGGTGATGGCGGCGATGACGCTGGACGAACTGATGATGTGGCAGTCGCTTGCCATCGATCGCTTCGAGAAAATGAGAAAGGCTGAAGGGTGAGCGAGAGAAGTGTCCGGGTCCAGGTGCTGTTCGCCGCGCTCGATCGCCTGGGCGCGCCGCTGCGCCAGCTCACCGGCGGCACCCGCGGCCTCGGCCGCGCGATGGCGGAAACCCAGCGGGAGCTCGCAGGCCTCAAGCGATCGCAAATGCAGCTCGCCCAGTTCCGCGGTGCCGAGCAGCGATTCCAGAAGAGCGCCGAGGAGCTCGCCGAGCTGCGCGCCAGGACGGCCGCGGTGCGCGAGGAGATCGCCAGGACCGATGCCCCGACCAGGGAGCTCGCCCGCGCACTGCAGGCGGCCGAGAAAGCCGAGGCCGCGGCTGCGGCCCGCGCAGCGACACACCGGGACCGGCTCCAGGACCTGTCGCGGGGCCTCGAGCGCGCCGGCGTCGATGTGTCTCGCCTGACCGAGCACGAGGAGCGTCTTGCTCGCGAGACGCGGCAAACGAACGAGCAGCTCGAGGCGCAGCGCGCACGGCTCGAGCGCATCCAGCGGATCCAGAGGCGCGGCGCCGCCATCCGGGAAACCGGCGGCAAGATCGCCGGCGCCGGCGCCATGGCGACCGCCGGTGTTACCGCGCCACTCGTCGCGCTCACCGTGGCCTCGATCCCGGCCGCGATCGACAGCCAGAAGTCGTCGGCCGACGTCAAGTCTGCACTCGACTCGATGGGCCCAAAGGCCGGGCGGTCGCTAGAGCAGTTGTCAAAGCAGGCGTCTGATCTGCAGGATAATTCCCTGTTCGACGACGACGACATCATGAAGCAGGTCACCGCGAACATGCTGACCTTCGGCAATGTGTCGGGGCAGGCGTTCGACCGCGCCCAGCTCGCCGCGGTGAACCTCACCGCGCGCCTGGGCGGCGACCTGCAGGGCCGCGCCCTGATGGTGGGCAAAGCGCTGAACGATCCGGTGAAGGGAATCAGCGCCCTCACCCGTGCCGGCGTCAGCCTCAGCGCCGAGCAGAAGGAGCAGATCAAGACCTGGGTCAAGGCGGGCGAGACCGCCAAAGCCCAGGCGATGATCCTGGACGAACTCGACAAGCAATTCGGCGGCGCCGCCAAGGCGCAGCGCGATGCAGACCCGACCGCCGGCTCGCAACAGGCCTGGCGCACCTTCCAGGAGAGCCTTGGCGGCGCCGCGCTCAAGATCCTGCCCGCCCTGACCAGGTTGCTCGAGAAGGTCACCGCCGTGATCGACTCGATGAGCCCGGACACCCTGCTCGCTGTCATCATCGCGCTCGCCTCGATCGGCCCGATCCTCACCATCGCCGGCGGCGCGATCACGGTCTTCGGGGCGATCCTGTCCGGCCTCGGCTTCGTCGCCGGCGCCCTGGGCATCTCGATGCTCGCGGCCTTCGGATGGATCGCGGTGATCGTCGCGGCGCTCGCGGCAGCGGCCTATGCGATCTACGCCAATTGGGGGCCGATCTCGAACTTCTTCAGCAAGCTTTGCGCCCGCATCGGCTCGGCGTTCATGGGTGCTGTCAACTTCCTCCGCTCCCTGATCCCGTCCTGGTCGTCGATCGGGAAGATGATGCTCGAGGGGCTGCTGACCGCGCTCGATCCCCTGCGCTTGGCGCGGCACATCATGGGCCTCGGTGCACGTGCCGTCACCGCGCTGAAGGCGGTGCTTGGCATCAAGTCGCCAAGCCGCGTCTTCGCCGCGATCGGCGGGCACATGATGGCGGGTCTCGACCAGGGCCTCGATCGCGGCGTCGGTGGACCGCTTTCGCGGCTGAGCGGCATCGGCAACCAGATGACGGCCGCCATGGCGGGCAGCGCGCTCATGGCGACGCCGGCGGCCGCCGGCGCCGGCACGCCCGGGCGCGGAGCCTCGGCGGTGCCGGTAACGAACAACTTCTACATCACCGTCCAGGGCGGTCCAGGCGTCGACATGCGCGCCCAGGCGCGCGAGCTCTACGCCGAGCTCAAGCGGCTGCAGGCCGAAGAAAACGGCTCCAGCTTCGAGGATCGCGACTGATGGCGCTCGCCGCCCTCGGCCTGTTCGTCTTCGAGCTGGCGACCTTCCCTTTCTCCGATTTCGCGCGGGACACCGAATGGGCGTATGCGCGCACGCCGCGCGTCGGCGATCGGGATGCCACCCAATATGTCGGCCCCGGCGCGGAGCGGATCTCGATCGGCGGCCTGATCGCGCCCGAGGCGGTGGGCAGCTATGGCGCCATCCAGACGCTGCGTGACATGGCGGACCAGGGCGAGAGCTACGACTTCATCGAAGGCACCGGCAGGATCCTCGGCCGCTTCCTGATCCTACGCATGAGCGAGCAGCGAAAGGCGATGCTCGTCGACGGCGTGCCGCGCGTGATCGATTTCTCCCTCGAGCTCGAGCGCGAGGCATGACGAGGCGGGCCGATTTCCGGCTCACCCTCGCGGGCTCCGATCTCGCCGGCGATATCTTCGCGGCCGCGGCGGAGCTGGTTGACATCACCGACAAGGTCCGGCCGCGCCTGGTCTCGCTTCGCCTCACCTCGAAGCGCGGCGGCGAGGCCGATCAGCTCGACCTGGTGCTCGACGATTCCGATGGCATGCTCGCCATTCCGCCCTCTGGCGCCGTGATCCGGCTGCAGCTGGGCATCAAAGGCGAGGGCCTGGTCGACAAAGGCGCCTTCAAGGTCGACGAACCGGAGTGGAGCATCCCGAGCGACCAGATCTCGGTCCGCGCCCGGGCGGCCGACCTGACCGCAGGCTTCCGCGTCCGCACCGAGCGGAGCTGGAAGGGCACGACGCTGGGCGCGATCGTGCGCGAGCTCGCTGGCGCCAACGGCCTGGATCCACGCATCGATCCCGATCTCGCCGGCATCCCCGTTCCCACGCTCGTCCAGCACAACACCAGCGACATGGCCCTGCTCCGCCGCCTGGGGAAGGATCACGACGCAGTCGCCACGGTGAAGGACGGCAAGCTGCTCTTCAGCCGGATCGGCAAGGGCACCACCGCCAGCGGCAAGGCCCTGCCCGGGCTCACCTTGACCCGCCCCGACGTATCGAGCTGCAGGGTGCGGTTCACCGCCCGGGGAGCCGATGCCGGCGTCGAGGCGCGCTGGCACGACCAGGACGCCGGCGAACGCAAGACGGTGAAGGCCGGCGGCGGCGCCGGCAAGCCGAAGCGCCTGCGAAAGGTCTATCACAGCGAGGCGGCCGCGCAGCAGGCCGCACAGGCCGAGAACGGCCGAACCAAGCGCGCCGGCGCATCGGCATCGATCGAGCTATCGGATCCTCGCCCGGACCTCTACCCCGAGCGCAACGTCACGCTGCAGGGCTTCAAGCCCGGGGTGGATGGGTCGAACTGGATCCTCTCAGAGGTGTCACACAGCCTGGACAAGTCCGGCGGCCTGCGTACCAGCCTTACGCTCGAGGCAAAGGGCTAGATCTGCCCGACGCGAAAAGGGCGCAGCTGCTGGTCCGTTAGGTGAGGTGGAATGTCGAAGTGAAGAAGAGGTGTTCCACCACCCGAGCAATGGTCAAAAGCGTCGCCACGACAAAACTTCCCCATCCCAGTTTGGTATTCAGGTCGAAGGACCGTACCTGCGACGAGTATATGTGCGAGCTGCTTTGCGTAAGGCTCTCTCGCAGCGTGTCCATCTTCTGGATATACCCGTTGAACACCTCCAAGGTGTTCCTCGCTTCCTCCTTAACGCTGGCGAGTTCAGCGGACAGCTGCTCCCCGACCAGCGAGACGGATTCACCGATCATTCGAATGCGGGCATGCACAGATTGCTCGACCTCCCCGTATTCCAATGCTGGGGGCCCTACCCTGGCCCGCGCTAGGCTCATGATCTGATCGCGCACTTCCTCCACGATTCGCGTCGACAAGATCTCGCCGGAGATCCTCTGAGCTGTATCTTCCCACGAATCGATAGAACGGGTCAGGCGGTTCGAAAACTCATTGACCGGGCTGATCAAATCGAACTGATGAAGGCGGTCCAAGATTGCCGCGGCGGCTTGCTCATCTGATCGACCTGCCAACATTTCGCTATTGCGGGCGACGGCGACCAAGTGTTCGGCATGGTATTCATGCCCGAAGTAGAGCGTTGCGAACCAAAGCGCGATATAACCGATCCACGCAGGCAACCCGGCATCATCGCTGAAGCCCGGGACCTTGATCTTGTCGGGCGCCGCAAGGGCGAAGAGGATCAGCAGGGCACAGACAAACAGATAGTTGCGCCGCGTCCGCTCATAGGCCGGCGTATACTTGAACTCGATCTTCGGCTCCGGTGAAGCGAGCGGCGTGACCTCCTGCCTCGGGCGCATCGATCAATCCTCCTCGCCGCCGCTCAAGACGCGTTCTCTAGCTCGGCCTCGCTGGGCGGCTCACTGCACTGATCCTTCGGGGCGGAGGGAAAGGCGGAACATGCAAAGGTGCTGCGATCGTACCCGGTGTTTCGGTTGATCTTCAGGCTGTATATCCGCGCCGCTGTCTCGCGGTTGGTCATTTGCGGAGCGGTGGCAACGCGGTCCGCGTCCACCCAGCCCCAAACGTCACACAGGGACTTGCCAGCACATTGGGCCCTAGCGGCGCGATCAATCGCCTCGGGCTTCGCATCGCGGGGAATGATGACCGTGTAGATCCCGCTCCCGATGGCCTTGAATGGGAAGGCTGCAGCACGATCGCCACCCCCTTCTTCCTTAGGAAGTAGCGACACGAGAATTATGATCAGCACCGCGAGCAGCACTATCGCGCAGCCGCATCCCTGTATTTGCTTCCCGCTTGCCTGGAACTTCTTGCCTGCGGCGACGGCTCGCACCGCCCGATCTTGCTTCGACATTCTTCCCCCTCGCCCGGATCGCCCCAGGGCCCGGGAGACTGATGCCCGGTGTGGCGGGCTATGTCCTCCTTAGTTCGCGCCGAAATGGATTGGCTGCACTAGGTCGTGAACTCATAAATGCGGGACGGTTGAAGAGGTCTTCGAGGCGCTAATCGACGAATTTTACGCTCACTACAGTTGCCTCGTCCGCGATGGTTTTGAGCGCATCGAGAAACGACGCATCGCCGCCGCTCGTTCGTAAACCTGACAGTTGAGCGGAATGCCTGAAGACGAGCGAGACTTCTCCCGGCCATCCTGGTCCGCCACTTTCGATTGCGTCCCAGAAGGCGTCGAGATTTCGACCGAACATTGCGGCGCCCTCGGGTTTCGCAGCGTCGAGATAACGCTGCCAGAACTCCTCTGTCGATCCGATGCCGGAACAATCAATCACGACCTCTTGCATATTCCGAGCATCGCATTTGCTTGTGAGGTCCGCAACAGAGGCGTGATGACCTTCCATATTCCGCCCAATTCTGATTCACACTCCGCATGAGCCGATATGACCTGACCGACTTCGAATGGCGCGTTATCGAACCGCTACTGCCCAACAAGCCGCGAGGCGTTCCGCGCGTCGATGATCGTCGGGTGCTGAACGGCATCTTTTGGGTGCTGCGTTCCGGCGCACCATGGTGCGATCTGCCCGAACGCTATGGTCCGCGCACCACCTGCTACAATCGCTTCGTGCGATGGCGAAAGGCAGGCGTCTGGGATCGGATGATGGATGCCATCACCGCCGCCTATGACGGCGACATCCAGATGATCGACAGCACTTCCATCCGGGCGCATCAACAGGCTGCGACGGCAAAAAGGGGGATCGAGATCATTGTCTCGGTCGTTCCCGAGGCGGGCTCACGACCGAAATCCATGCCGTCGTCGATGCGCAAGGCCTCCCGATCCGGCTCGGCCTGACCGCTGGGCAGGCACATGATGGCCAAGTCGCGGACGATCTGCCCAACCACCTTGGGCCGCACATGATCGTGCTCGCCGACAAAGCCTACGATGCCGATCGCATCCGCGCGCTGATCGAGGAACAGGGCGCCACGCCCAACATCCCGGCCAAATCCAATCGAAAGTGGAAGCCTTGCTTCAGCAAGCGGCTCTATCGCGAGCGCAACCTGATTGAGCGGTTCTTCTCCAAACTCAAGCACTTCCGCCGCGTTGCCACTCGCTACGAAAAGTTAGCGGAGAACTTCCTGGCCATGGTCCAACTTGCCTCAATGCGCCTTTGGCTCCGCGCTTATGAGTCTACGGCCTAGTCCCGTTCGCCGCGGAACTCGGCGTTCGGTGTGTGCAGGCGAGCTGAAGCAGGAGCTCGCTGGGCGAGTGAACGCGTCAGGTGAAGGATTGCCGACTGATCGGCATCGTCGAGCAGGGCGATCAAGTCGATCAGCTCCGTTTGCGACTCGGAGAACAATTCCCGAGCTCGCCTTCCGGTCAGGACGAAATGCACGTCGACACCCGCCCCGGCGAGATTCGCGAAATATTCTGCGCCGGGTTCGGTTTCGGCCTTTTCATACCGGCTTTGAGTTTGAAGGCCGACCCCGCCCAACCGACCGAACTCGGTCTGGTTGAGCCCCTTCGTTTTGCGCTCGGCACGCAAACGGGAGGAAAATTCTACAAGGTTGAACAAATTTCGATTGACCTTTGTGCAATCCTGATGAATTGTTGCCACTAGTTTCTACAGAATGGCACAAAGCACATGTTTGACCCCGGTGCCACACCCGACGACATCGCTGTGCGGGCGGGACGCGTACGCGCCCGACTCGCGGCTGAAGGCGTCAATGTGAGCGAATGGGCTCGGGGGCGCGGGTTCAATCCACGTCTCGTGCACGCGATTCTGGACGGGGGCCGACCCTGCCGGCGTGGTCAATCTCACAAGATCGCCGTCGCCCTTGGCATCAAGGACGGCGCTGCGTGATCCTGCACGCATCTCCTCTTTCCCCCCTTCGCGATCGGCCGCGGACCGATCGCGCTGCGACGCGCTCCGTGCCCGGCGGTTCGTCGGTAGCCCCACTTCCGCCTGTCCTGCGTACCGAGCCTGGCGCCGATGGTCGCTTTCCATCGGCGTCCGGTTTCGCAACCCGTCGCCGGGGGACCGACCCGAGGATAACGGCCGAGCCCATTGGGTTCCGGCACTCGAAGCCGCTATGGCAGTCCCCTATTGCTTTCCCGTTTCCCGCGAGCGCACAACGCGCCTCGGGTCGCCTCCGGCGCCGGCCGTCCCTCTCGTCGCCGGCGCCGGCCAGGTGCAGCGCATGACCCTGCAGGGCGCCTCGACCCTCTGCCTTCTTGTCGGTGGCCTGATCTGCGCCGCCGGTATCGTCGTCGGCCGCCGTGCGAGGGACCTGCCACGGGCCCGCGCCGTGCGTGCAAACCTGGTCGTGCTGGGCACCGGCTTGCTCGCCGTCGGCCTGCTGGGGCTGCTGCGATGACCAAGCTCCGCGCCCCGGTCAGCTTCGAACGCGCCCTGGTGCGCATCGCCGATCACCTTGGCTGGGACGGGTGCGCCGCCGTGGTCTCACAGCGGCGCGGCAAGACCGTCGCGGTACGCACGGTGACCAACTGGTCGGAGCCGGACACCAGCGCGATGATCTCGCTCGAGGACGCTTTCGCGCTCGAGCTCGCCTATCGCCGCGCCGGCGGCGAGGGCTCGCCCTTCGCCGATTGCTTCGTCTCGCGCATCAAAGCCGAACAGCACAGCAGTGTTAGCACCGCCGAGGAACTGACCCGACGGGTGGCCAAACAGATCAAGGAGGGCGGCGAGGCCAATTCGGCCGTGGTGCTCGCCCTCGCACCGAATGCGACCGATGCGGACCTCGCCCTCGCCCGGCGCGAGCTCGAGGAATCGATCGAGGCGCAACAGAGCACGCTCGCGCTGCTGACCGGCGGCACAGGGCCCGATGGCAGTAAGCCCGAGCATGCGCCCCACGGGGGGGCAAACTAGTGAGCAGGAGCCCACACGGTCTGCTTTGTCCCGATTGCGGCGGTCGCCTCGCGATCCGCTCCAGTCGGCAGGAGGGAACCACCCTCCGGCAGGTCTTCTACCAGTGCGAGAATATCGAGGCCTGCGGCGCCTCCTTCGGCGGTGCCGTCGAGATCACACACCGGATCTCGGCGGGCGTGTCGCCGAAGCCGTTCGCCGGCCTCCGCACGGTGCCGCCGCGCAGGCGTGCCGCGAACGATACCGACCCTGCGCGGACCAGCGGCCCGGAGGTGCCGCCAGCCAGCAATGACGACAGTGTCGATCACGCGCTGAGCCAGTAGCGCCGCCCTCCCCCGTCACCGCCGGACCTGCAAGCAATCAGCTTGCGGGGACGGATTTCTGCTGCCCGAAAGGATCGCCCGATGGTCATGTCACCTGGCACCTACATCCGGAAACGCCGCGAGGCCCAAGGCCTGTCGATCGACGACGTCGCCGGCATCGTCGGCACCGTGCCGCACCTGGACCGGCTCGGCCGCGTCGAATGGCTCTGCCTGCTCGAAGCGGACAAGGTGCCGATCACGGCCGACGTCGTCGCCTGCCTTGCCAAGGCATTCCCGTTCGATGGGGCGGTCCTGCACGCGCTGACGGAGATCCACGCCGGCGAGGATCGGTCTCCTCCGCAGCTCTGCCGTATTTGCGCCTGCAGCGATCGCCTGCCCTGCCGTGACGATATTCTGGGGCTCTGCACCCTGATCGCCCCGGACCTGTGCAACGCCTGCCCCGTCGACGAGCCGGGCGAGGGAGCGCAGCCTGTCGGCGACGAGGGCGACACCGCCCCGGAACCCGACCATAGCCAGGGAATGGCAGCGTGAGCGCGGCGCAGTCCCGGCGCCCGCGCGCCCTCCGCCCTGCCCGCATGGTCATCCAGCGGCGCCGCGGCGCGGTCCACCCGATGGGCTGCACCTGCGGTGTGCACAAGCCAAGGCGGACCCCCAGCGACGGCTCCTTCCTCGATCGCATGAGCCTGCCCGGGATCTTCCTGCTCGGCCTGTCAATCGGCCTGCTGCTGATCGCCACTCTCGCCGGACCCAAGGCGGCGCTGCTCGCTGCCACCGGCATCGTGTGGGCAGGTTGACCATGGTGCTGATCGATATCGCCAAGGAAGTCGCCCAGCGCGTCGAGCTCGCCGCCCGGGCCTTCGATGAACTCGCCCAGGATCTCGATGCCTGGCCCGGTGCCGTCGCAAGCGGCTGGGCCTCCACTCCAAAGAAGGACCCCGTCCATGTCCGATAGCATTTCGGCCGAACAGTTGCGCCTGTTCATCGAGCGCGTCGAGCGCCTCGAGGAAGAGAAGAAGGGCATCAGCGACGACATCAGGGATGTCTATGCCGAGGCCAAGTCGACCGGCTTTGACGTGAAGACGATGCGCAACATCGTCCGCCTGCGCCGGATGGAGAAGCACCACCGCGACGAAGCGGAGATGCTGCTCGAAACCTACAAGCAAGCGCTGGGGATCTGACGATGCAGACGCCTTGGTCCACCGACGTCCGCCTCGATCGCGACGGCGACAACATCGTCGTCGAGCTGATGCTCAGCACCGATCCCGGCCCCGCCCGCGGCTTCCGCCACTTTCTCGATGTCCCCCTGGACGAGGCGCACGCGACCGAGCTGCTCGGCAAGCTGGCCCTCGCGCTCGACGAGCGCCGCCGCCTGCAGGGGGGCGCATGATGGGGGCCGCCGAGATTTTGCCGCCGGTGCCGTACCCGGCACCGCTGCCAGGCCCGATCTTCGTCGTGCCTGGTGGCGAGGTCATTCTTCCGTTCAGCCCCACCAAGGTCGCGGTGGAGCGGCTGCAGGCCGGCTTGCTGATCGAAGCCTGGTATCCGGCGCCAGAGCTGGGCGGCACCCTGCTGGTGTTCGCCGCCGGCGATAGCGGCAAGCGTCTCACGACGATCGCGCACCGCTCCGCGCTGCGCGCGGCCATCCTCGATCTGCAGTCGATCGAGGCCCAGCTCCAAGCGTGGGCCACGTGAAGCTGCCCTCCATCGATGTCCCGAAGCACTGCACGCCGGCGGTTGCACCCGCCGGCGTGCGCGTACGCCCCGAAGCAACCGAGGAACACGCCCATGCCGACTAGTACAATGACTATCGCGCAACTAGAGGTTTCCCCCTGGAACGCGCGCCGCGACAACCGCCCGCTCACCCCTGCCAAGATCGAATCGATGGGCCGATCGCTCGCTGCGAACGGACAGTTGATGCCCCTGGTCGTGCACCCGATGCGCGGCAACAAGGCCAAGTGGGGCGTCTTCGCCGGCAAGCGCCGGTTGAAGGGTTTCACCTGGGCGATCAAGCAAGGGTTGCTTCCGATCGATCACCCGATCGACGTGGCGGTGCGCGACGTCCAGTCCGAGGCCGAGCTGATCGCTCTGTCGGTGGTGGAGAATGTGGAGCGCGAGGATCTCTACGATTATGAGCTCTATGCCGCGGTCGCCGCCTCACACCGCAAGGGGAAGACGCTCGAGCAGCTGGCCGGCCTCTACACCCGCGACATCGACTGGATCCGCCGCGCCGTCCGGATCGGCGGTCTTCCGAAGCCGATCTTCGATTCCTATACCGATGGTTCTCTGACGCTGCAGTGCGCTAAGGCGTTCGCCGTCAGCACCGACGAGAAGGCGCAGCTGGAGGCGTTCAAGGCCTTCCAGCAGCAGCCCATGCACAAGCGCACCGCCGACCTGGTCCGCCAGTTGCTCAAGGTCGGTGACCAGGAGCTCGGCCGCCTCCTGAAATTCGTTGGTGACCAGGCCTATCGCGCGAAGAACGGCGGCTTCGAGCTCGATCTATTCGCCGATGACGGCGAGCAGCGGGGGATCATCACCCATGAGGGCCTGCTTCGCGAGCTCGCCGGCGCGAAGCTGGACGAACTTCGGGGCCAGATCCGCCGCCAGACCAGCCGCCCGCAGCTGCGCTTTCAGGCCGAGCCGCCGAAGAACGACTTCGACATGGCCGACCATAGCCTGGAGATCAAACCTCCGCTGGGCCCGCTCTGCCCCGAAGATGATCTCCGCCTCGCCTCGCTGCGCAGGGACGAGGACGACTTGGTCGAGCGCGGCCGCGCCTATGTCGGCGCCGACGGCCGCCAGCTGCCGGGCACTGAGGCTCAGGTCGCCGCCCTCGACGCAATCGACGCGGAGATCGAACTGCAGATTGCCGAGGTGGAAGCCCGGCGTCCGATCCCCCTGCCAGACGGCGATATCGTCGCCACGATCAGCATCAATGACAGCGGCCGAGCCGAGCCGGCGTTCTGGTGGACGAGCAAGAAGGCGAAGGCCGAAGCGACCCGACCCGAACCAAAAGCCGTGCCGGCGCAACGCCCGGCGCCTGACGCCAAGCCCGCCCGCCCGCTTAAGCCCGGCGCCGCGTTGAAGCCGCCGATCGGCGAACCCTTCGTCGCAAGAGGACAGGCCGACAGTCAGGCAAAGGCGACCTTCGGCCTGACCCAGGATGGCGTTCAGACCATGCGCTCGCTCCGCCGCGCGATGCTCCGCGCGCTCCTCGGCGAAGATGCCCAGGCCGGCGGCTCGGTAGGCCGCGATTACTTCCTATGGTCGCAGCTGCGCATGGCGCTGACCAGCGATGGCAGCGCCGCCGTCGGAATGGTGCCCTTGGCGCGCCCCGACAGGGATGACGAGCCCGGCCGCGCAATGATCGACGAAGTCGAAGGGAACGGCTTCGCCGGGATGCTTCGTGCCATCGCGACCATGCCCTGCTTCACCGAGGCCGATCTCCCTAAGGCCTTCGCCGCGTTTCAGGACCTTCCCGACCGGGAGAAGAACTTCGCAGCCGCGGTGCTCGCCGGCTTCGCTCTCGAGCGATCGCTCGACCTGCCCGGTTACGAAATCCCGATGCATGATCACGTCGCGCTCGACACCGGGATCGGTGCCGACCGCGAGCTGCGCGCCAGCCGCGTGTTCACGCCGACCGCCAGCTTCTTCCGCGCGTTCTCGAAGGATCATTGCCTTGAGATCGCCGTGCCCTTCATCTCGATGGCAGGCACCGCGACCTGGGCCAAGCTCCGGGCAGGCGCGCTCACCGACTATATGGCCCGCCTGTTTGCCGGCGACTCCGCCGAGATGCTGCCCGGCGCCGCCTCGCCAAAGGATTGGGTGCACCCCGCGCTCAGCTTCAAATCGCAGGCTGCGAAGGCCGGACCCGACGAATTGGAGGGGATTGCATGAGCGCCTCGAGCCTCTCTCCCCGCGAGACGATGGTCTACCGACTTCTCGAGGAAGCCGCCAATGATGGGCGTCCCTGCCCGACCAATGCGGCGATCGCGCAGACCTTCGAGGGCTCAGCCAGCGACGCGACCTATATCCTTCGGGGAATCGAACAGAAGGGCTTGATCCGGGTCGACCGCTTCAACCGTGCCCGCCGGGTGACCATCGTGGCCACCGGCCGCGCAACAGAAGAAATCAAGGGTGTACCCAACAAGGCACCTGAGACGACTGGCGCCGACCTGGTTCGCCGCCTTCGTCGGATCGCCTGCGAGAAAGGCGTCCCGCTACACACGCTCTGCGCGCCACTGACGGGGCAGCCATCTTCCTTCGTGGCTCAGCTCGAACGCGCGCAGCGCCCGAGCCGGTCCACACTCGAGCGCGTGACTGCGCTGCTCGAGGGCCGCCAGGTGCCGGCGCGGCCGCAGCGGGAAAAGCCGACGATCGAGGTGACACGAGGGCCGGTGCTGACGATCGCCCAGGAGGCCACGATGCGCGTCGATCGCGATCCCTGCCCACGGTGCGGCGTCCGCCGCGACATCGGGTGCGACCACACGACCAGGGCAATCTCTTCGAGGGTCTCACAATGGGCGTAGGCCTTCAAAGGGGCTCCAGACGCTCTGATCGGCGCTCGCCCTCCTTCACCGACCACCGTCTAGCGAGTGCCACAATGAACCAGGTGCCGAGCGAACCGACCGCGGAACGGCCCCATGGCCGCCTCCTCAGCATGAAGGAGGTTTGTAGAGAGACCTCGTACCACCGCGCGACCATCTACCGTCACATCCAGGCGGGAACGTTCCCGCAGCGCCGGCGCCTCGGAAAGCGTCGGGTGGGCTGGTTCGAGAGCGAAATTGAGGCGTGGAAGGCCGCTCAGCCGATCGCCGACTAAGAAAATTGCTGTCCCGCCGCCCCACGGGGAGGGGCATCGGTGGGGGCATCCTTCAACCTAGGGCCTGAATAATCGAATGATAGCGGGGGTTTATCCTATGTTCCTCACTGCCACCCTCTCCGCCAGCCCTTGTCTTGGAACCTCGCATAAGCTCGGGCGGCCGTTCGGTCTCGCGAACCCGGCCCGGGTTCGAACCCTTCCCCGCTACGCTCCACCACATCTCCCAGCGCCTCCGCCACCACCCGCCCGGAGCGCGGACATGTGTCCGTCATGCAACAATGCATGCCGAATTTGCGACACCGCGCGGCTGCCTCCCGAAGAACCCGTTGCTTCTCAGAGATATACAGATTCTGCGCAGAATATTTATTTTACGTAGTTTCGACACCTCGCAGACACGCCCGGCTATATTAACCGCGTGGCCCTCCGGCCACATGAGGGGGAAGGAGCAAGGCCAGGCGCAGCTGTCCGGCGAGGGCAGCGCTATATTCCAGGGACAGGCAGCGACGGCGTAGCGCGCCGTTTCGCCATGTCGACGCGAGGAGCTTGGGGGAACCGCTCCGCGCGAACGCAATCCGGCATCGCAACAGGCCTAAGCCAGCGTGACGCCCGTCGCGCCGGGCAGCCTCCTTGCGCGCCCAGCGCGTCCGCACCGCCCGGCAGGCCTCCTTCCGCATCGGTTTCCGCTTCGCCCGCGCCACGCCCGGCCGGGCCGAAGCAGCAGAACATACGAGATTCCAGGGAGCACGACCCGTCCGGGTCACCATTTCAAGGTGGGTAAAGCATAACATGAAGAAGCATTTCCTGTTGATCACCGTCGCCCCGTTCGCGCTGGTCGCTCCGGCCATGGCGTCGGAAACCACGCCGGCCGCCCCGGTCGTCGCCGGCAAGGACGCCAAGCCCGAGGGCGAGAAGCAGAACGCCCCGGCCGCCAAGAAGACCGAGGAGGTCTTCTCGACCGGCGTCGCCAAGGGCCGCGACCGCCTCGACAGCGCCACCTCGACCAGCGCCCTGCGCGCCAGCGAGATCGACAAGATCGGCGCCCGCTCGATCTCCGAAATCCTGCGCGACATCCCCGGCATCCGCTCGGAAGCATCGACCGGTGAAGGCAGCGCCAACATCACCATCCGCGGCCTGCCGATCGCCTCGACCGGCGCCAAGTTCCTGCAGCTGCAGGAAGACGGCCTGCCCGTGCTCGAATTCGGCGACATCGCCTTCGCGACCGCCGACACCTTCCTGCGCGCCGACCTGAACCTGGCCGCGGTGGAAGCGATCCGCGGCGGCTCGGCCTCGACCTTCGCGTCGAACTCGCCCGGCGGCATCGTCAACTTCATCTCGAAGACCGGCGACGTCGAAGGCGGCTCGGTCCAGCTCTCGGCCGGCCTCGACTATGGCATGCGCCGCATCGACTTCGACTATGGCGCGAAAATCACCCCGACGCTGCGCTTCCATGTCGGCGGCTTCTATCGCGACGGCGAAGGCCCGCGCGCGACCGGCTTCACCTCGACCCGCGGCGGCCAGATCAAGCTGAACGTCACCAAGGAGTTCGACGGCGGTTATATCCGCTTCTACGCCAAGTATCTGGATGACCGTACGCCCGCGTACGACATCACCCCGATCGCGGTGAGCGGCACCAACGCCGATCCGAAGTACAAGAACATCGCGGGCTATGACGTGCGTCACGACTCGCTGTTCTCGAAGTTCTACCAGACCCAGCTGACCCTGGACGGCAACAACCAGCCGGTGCGCGACGACGTGACCGCCGGCCAGCACCCGATCCAGAAGTCGGTCGGCCTCGAGGCCAAGTTCGACATCGCCGGCTGGGACGTGACCGAGAAGTTCCGCTACTCGAACATGTCCAACCACTATATGGGCATCTACTACACCCAGTTCGTGCCCGCGGCCGCGATGCCGGCGGCGTTCGGCGCCCCGGGCGGCACGCTGCGCTATGCCAGCGGCCCGAACACCGGCTCGGTGATCACCAGCCCGTCGACGCTCAACGGCAACGGCCTGGGCGCGCTGATGATGCTCGCCGACACCGACCTGAACGACCTGAGCAACGTCACCAACGACATCCGCGCCAGCAAGGTGTGGAAGCTCGGCGGCAACGACCTGACCACCACGGTCGGCCTCTACAGCTCGCACCAGAACATCGACTCCGACTGGAACTGGGCGACCGTGCTCAGCGGCATCTCGGACAATGGCGATGCCCAGCTGCTCGACGTCGCCACCGCCGGCGGCGTGAAGGTCACCCAGGACGGCACGCTGCGCTATGGCGCGCCGACCCCGGGCCAGTTCCGCCGCGGCTACAAGCTCGGCTACACCACCAACGCGCCCTTCGCCTCGGTCAACCTCAAGATCGGCGGCGTCGCGATCGGCGGCTCGATCCGCTATGACTTCGGCAAGGCCGAAGGCACGGTGTTCGGTGCCGACCTGGGCGGTGGCCGCGTCGGCGTCGCCCCGCGCGACGTCAATGGCGACGGCGTGATCTCGGTTCCGGAAATGGCCGTGGCGATCACCCCCGCCACCCCCGGCGTGGTCGACTACACCTATGGCTATCTGAGCTACTCGGCCGGCATCAACTGGCGCATCGCCGAGCCGCTCGCGGTCTTCGCGCGCTATAGCCGCGGCGGCCGTGCCAATGGCGACCGCATCCAGTTCAGCCCGCTGGTCAACCCGAACACCGGCAAGATGGTCGACAAGGACAATGCGGTCGACGTCGTGCACCAGGCCGAGGCGGGCGTTAAGTACCGCAACGAGAACCTGACGCTGAACCTCACCGGCTTCTGGGCCAAGGCCGAGGACAGCAACCTCGACTCGACCACCGGCCTGCCGCTGCTGCGCGACTACAAGGCGATCGGCGCCGAGTTCGAGGGCAGCTACCGCATGGGCATCTTCAGCCTGACCGCGGGTGCGACCTACACCGATGCGGAGATCACGAACGACGTGTTCACCCCGGCAAACAGCGGCAACACGCCGCAGCACCAGGCGAAGCTGATCTACCAGGTGACCCCGCAGATCACGACCGACAAGTTCAGCGTCGGCGCGGTCGTCATCGGGACCACCGGCAGCTGGGCCACCGCCGCGAACACGCTGAAGGTGCCGGGCTACACGACGACCAACGCGTTCGTGCAATTCCGTCCGCTCGACAAGGTCACGCTGTCGCTCAACGCCGCCAATCTCTTCGACGTCATCGCGATCACTGCGATCGACGACGCGGTGATCCCGGCGGTGGGTGTGGCCCGGGCCCATGTGCTCAACGGCCGCACCATCTCGGCGGCGGTCCGCTTCGACTTCTGATGGGGAAAGGGACCCGGGCGGCGCGAGGGGGCGCAGCCCGGGTCCCGATCCGTATCGGAAGGCCCCCTTTGAGGGTGGCGACACCTGCGGTCGCAAGAGCCGCCACCTGGAAAGGCTAGGAATATATGCTGAAGGCCATGAAGATACCCAGGAAGCTGGGGCTTTCGTTCCTGACGATCTGCGCGACGGCGGCTGTCGTGATGCTGGTGTTCTACTCCAGCATCTCGTCGATTCGCGGCTCGACCGACGCGAACAATCTCAGCCAGTCGATCCACGCCAAGACGCTGACGCTGGAGACCGCGCTGCTGCGCCAGAACAGCCAGATGCGCGGCTTCCTGGTCACCGGCGACGAGACCTATCTCAAGTCGTACAACGAGGGCCGCGAGGACTATGACAAGACCTCGGCAGAGCTTGAGGGGCTGCTGAAGGGCGAGCCCAAGCTGCTCGACGCGCTGCTCAAGTCGCGCGAAGAGACGCTCAAGTGGCGCAAGGACTGGAGCGATCGCCTGATCGCCAAGGTCAAGTCCGGCCAGCGTGATGCGGCCGAGGCGGACGTGCGCGCCGCCGGCAAGGCCGTGCTGACCAGTGCCGCCGTGCTGCCGCTGCGCGACATCAAGGATGCGCAGAATGCGCTGATCGAGAAGAACGGCGCGAGCCAGGAATCCGCGATCGGCACGGCGCTGTGGGTCCTCGCCCTCGGCGCGCTCGCGCTGATCGGCATCGCCGTCACGCTCGCGGTGATGCTCACCCGGCTGATCGCGGCCCCGGTCTCGGGCCTCACCCGGACGATGGCGGATCTCGCCGCCGGCCGGAACGATATCGCGGTGCCGGACACGGATCGCGGCGACGAGCTGGGCGACATGGCCCGCGCCGTGCTGGTGTTCCGCGACGCGGCGGTCGCCAAGCAGGCGTCCGACGCCGCCAATGCCAAGGCGGAAGCCGAGCAGAAGATGGTCGTCGAGACCGTCTCGGCGCATCTCTCCGAGCTCGCCGGCGGCAATCTCACCGCCGAGATCACCCAGGCCTTCCCGGGCGACTATGAAGCGGTAAAGACCAACTTCAACGCCGCCGTGGGCGAACTGCGCAGCCTGATCGCCTCGGTGATGGAATCGACCCAGTCGATCAACACCGGCTCGAACGAGATCGCCCAGGCCTCGGAAGATCTCGCCCGCCGCACCGAAGCCAATGCCGCCAGCCTCGAGGAGACGGCTGCCGCGGTGACCCAGATGAACGGCCGCCTGCGCGCGACCGCCGATGCGGCCAACCGCACCGTCTCGCGCGCCGACGAGACGATCGCCACGGTCACCAATGGCCGCGAGACCGCGGACGAGGCGATGCAGGCGATGAACCGGGTCAGCGACAGCGCCAAGGGCATCGACAGCGTCATCGAAGGGCTCGACAAGATCGCCTTCCAGACGCGCGTTCTCGCGATGAACGCGGCGGTCGAGGCCGGCCGTGCCGGCGAGGCGGGCCGTGGCTTCGCAGTCGTCGCCGACCTGGTTTCGGCTCTGGCGATGCGTGCCGAGGAAGAGGCCGGCCGTGCCCGCGACCAGCTGACCGCGACCCAGACCGACATCGTGTCGGCGGTCGAGGCAGTGCAGAAGGTCGATGGCGCCCTCGCCGACATCTCGACCGGCGTCGGCGAGGTCCACTCGCTGCTCGGCGAGATGGCGACCGACAACCAGGCCCAGGCCACCGCGATCAGCGAGGTCAGCACGGCGATCGGCGCGATGGACCAGTCGACCCAGCAGAATGCGGCGATGGTCGAGGAAACCTCGGCGGCGGCGCGTCACCTCGCCAGCGAAGTGACCACGCTCTCCGAGCAGGCCCGTCGCTTCAACGTCGGCGGAGCCGGCCATGGCGGCGGCCGCAAGCCGGCGCGTGGCGGGTTCGACATCGCGGCCCGGCCGCTGCCGGCCGCGGCGATCCCGGCGCTGGTCCGGCCGACCAACGGCGCTGCGCTCGACGACTGGCAGTCCTTCTGAAGACCACCGGCCCGGAGGCGTCATGCCGCCGGGCCGGACCCTTTCGTACCTGCATGTCTCCGCTCCTTTCAGGGGCGGCAAGGAAAACAGAATGAACATGATGGTGCCCAATGCCGCCGCGGGGGAGCTCCACCGCCAGGCCCGGGTCGCACGGCGGCTCGGCTCGCCCTTTGTCGCATCGGTGCTCGAGGCCGGGCATCGCCAGCTCTTCCTGGCGCCGCGCACCTCCGCGCTGATCGCCGGCTGGCCGCGTGATCCTTCCGCCTCGGCGCTCGCGATGCGCTTCAACGCCGCGTTGCACGCGCTGGCGCGGCGGGGCGAGCCTGCCGCCCTGCGCGCGCTCTATGCCCGCGAGCATGACGATTATGATGGCGCGATCGGCGCTGCCCTCGCCGCCTCGGACGATTTCATCGCCCATTGGATGCAGGATACGCCGCAGACCAACGAAGTCGGCCGCGCCGCCGCGATCGGTGCCGCGCTGATGGTGGTGCGCCGCAAGTTCGACCTGCCCTTCGAGCTGCTCGAGCTGGGCTCGAGCTGCGGGCTCAACCTCAATCTAGCGCGCTATGGCTATGACCTGGGCGGCGTGCTGGCGGGCGACATGGAGTCGCCGGTGCACGTCGTGCCCTTGTGGACGGGCCCCGCGCCCTTCCCCGCTCCGATCGAGGTGGCGGCGGCGCGTGGCGTCGACCTCAACCCGCTCGATGCCGGCGATGCGGCGACGCGCGAGCGGCTGCTCTCCTATGTCTGGGCCGACCAGCCCGGCCGCGCCCGCCGGCTCGAGCGTGCGCTCGACCTGGCGCTGTGCCATCCGCCGCGGATCGACCGGCAGGACGCCGCCTCCTGGCTCGTCGAGCGCCTGGCCGAGCCGCAGGATTCTGGCCGCTGCCGCGTCGTCTTCCACTCGATGGTGCTGCAATATCTGAGCGGCGAGGATCGCGGCACGGTGCTGCGCGCGATCCACGGCGCTGGCGCACGGGCCACGGCCGAGCGTCCGCTGGCCTGGATCGGCTTCGAATGGACGCCGACGCGCAGCGAGGTGCACCTGACGCTCACCTGCTGGCCGAGCGGCGAGACGCGCAGGCTCGCGACCTGCCACGCCTATGGCAACTGGATCGACTGGCTTGGCTGAACAGGTGTCCGGGGGATCAGTCCCCCGGCATCGCCTTCCACAGTGCGGAAGCGACCCCGCCCCCGCCTACGCTGACCGGCGAGGTGTCCGACTTCCCGTCGATCTTGAGAACCAGCATGGTACTCAACGCCGAACGGCGAAAACGCGGCTTTCTATGGTCGGAAAGCGTATCGTACACCGCCCAGCTACCCCCACGCGCGCTGGTGGCATTCTCGCTGTTCTCCACCACCGCGAGATGCCAGTCCCGCGCGGCCTTCATCTCGGCGACCGACGTGCCGGACTGCAGCCGCACCGGGGGCTGCGAAACAGTTGCGGTGGTAAGATCGGGACGTTCGAGGCCGCGATAGGCGATCGGAACGAAGGTCGCAGGCCGGGAAACCGCGACCTTGCGGCCGGGCGCCGCCGGACGCACACCGCCATCGGCGGCGAGCATCGCCTTCACGTTCGGGACGATCGGCAGGTCCTTGTCGCCAGCCATTACCGTCGTGGGCGCGGCACATGCCGCCGCGCAAAGCAGCAGACCCTTGAGCATCACCAGTTTCCCCAGCAGGTGAAGTTGGCCAAAGATGTCTTAGTTTGAACACAAGCGCAATCGCCCCGCGCCTCCTTTCGGCGCGTGGTGCCATCGTTATGCCGTAAGTGTCTCGAAAGCTTCGCGAGTAAGCGAGGTCTGGAACTCGAGGCCCGCCTCGAAATCGTTCGACCAGACCACGCGGGCCGCGACATGCCCGACATTGGGCAGCGCCAGCCAGATCATCGAATTGGCGCGGACTTCGGAATAGGTCTGGATTCGCGCGCCGTGCAGCGACACGTCCACCACCTTACAGAGCGCGCGGTCCAGTCCGCCGCGGCCGATCTTCGCGTCGAGCGAGACCGGCGCACGCATGGAACGCCGCCGGCCCAGTTCCTCGGCCGGTTCGAATTCCGCTGCGAATGCTCGTGCTGCGCTTGCCATGCCAGGCAAGCTACCCTCGGCTGGCTAACGGCGCGTTAACGAGGTAATGCGCCGAAAGCCCACCAGAATTTTACTTCTTGCCGAGGTTGAGGCCGCCGAAGCGCTTGTTGAAGCGCGCGACCTGGCCACCCTGATCGAGGAGACGCTGCGAACCGCCGGTCCAGGCCGGGTGCGCCAGCGGGTCGATGTCGAGGGTCATCGTGTCGCCTTCCTTGCCCCAGGTGGAGCGGGTCTCGTACACGGTGCCGTCGGTCATCTGCACCTTGATCATGTGGTAGTCGGGGTGGGTATCTTTCTTCACGTTGAATTCCTTGCAAAGCCACCGGTTTCCGACCGGCAGAAGAGGCGCGCGCCTAGCAGAGACGAAGCCGCTAGGCAACGGCCAAGCCCCAATATAGGCTGACAGGACGCAACCGGGAGCAACGTCGTGGACAGCTTTCCCAAGATCGCCCGTCCCTGCCCCGTCGCCGACCGGCTGGACACGGTGATGGACGGCGATTTCTGCCGCGAATGCAGCAAGCGGGTAACCGACCTCGATCCGCTCGGCGATGCGGAACGGCTCCGCACGCTAGCCACCGCGCAGGGCGCGCTATGCGTTTCCTATCGTCGCCCGGCCGGGAAGGCGGTGATCGCCGCGGCGGCGCTGGCCGCAAGCATCGCGACGTTCCCCGCCGCGGCACAGGAAGCGCCCGCCGCGCAGGTCGCACCGGCGGACGTGTCGATGGATGAGATCGTGGTTGGTGGTGCGCCGATACTCACACGGTCCGAACGCATACGCTATCTGCGTGAGGCACGCCGGCTCGAACGGCAGGAGAAAGCCGCCGAACGCCGGGCGGAGCGTGCCAGAAACCGGAACCCGAGACCATCGGACTAGCCGGACGCCGGACAGCAGAACGCCGGCAAGACGGGGTCACCCCATCCGCCGGCGTCTGACTTAATTGCAATCGCCGCTCAGGCTGCGGGCGGATCCGCGATCATCGCGGTGAACTCGCACTCGGTGGCGACTTCGCCGTTCAGCAGCGCCTTGCCTGCAAACTTGCAGACGCGCGACCGCTTCTGGATGAACTCGACCTCGAGGCGGAGCAGCACGCCAGGTTCGACCGGCTTGCGGAACTTCACCCCGTCTATCGACATGAAATAGACGAGCTTGCCCGATCCGGCGAGGCCAAGGCTCTCGACCGCGAGCACGCCCGCCGCCTGCGCCAGCGCCTCCACCTGGAGGACGCCGGGCATGATCGGCCTTCCGGGGAAATGCCCCTGAAAGAATTCCTCGTTCATCGAGACCGCCTTGATCGCGGCGATTCGCTGGTCGGGGACCAGCTCCTCGACGCGATCGACGAGCAGCATCGGGTAACGATGCGGCAGCGCCGCCATCACCCGCTTGATGTCAAGCGGACCGATGTCGACGGCTGCCGTTGCTTCCTCGCTCACCGCGGCTCAGCAGGCTTCTTGGCGCCGGCAGCGGCAGGCGCAGGCGCCGCGGCAGCCGGAGCGGCACCGGCAGCGCGCTGCTGCTGGGCAGCGGCCTGATAGGCGCGGACCTGCTCGATCTGGGCCAGCTGCTGCTGCAGCGCCAGCGTCTCACGGGCCGGCTGCCAGTCGGCTGGCGGCTGGATGCCCACGGTCGGCGTCGCCTTGTCGAGCTCGGCGGTGATCGCGTCGCTGATGTCGGCCGAATCGGGCGCGTACATGAACACTTCCGGCGACAGCACCACGCCGATCTTGCGGGCGGTGACGACGCGCAGCTGGGCCGGCTCATACTGGCGCAGGATCGACTCGATCGCGAACAGCTCGGCGCGGGCGGCCGGATTGCTCAGCTTCTGGACGTCGGTGTTCGCAGAGTTCTGCAGCGCGGCGATCTTGTCGAGCACCGGGTTCTTGGCAGCCTGGGCAGCCTTGAGCTCGGCGTCATCGACCTTCTTGTCCTTGTTGGTGTCGAGCTGGGCGAGAAGCGGCTCGGCTTCCTTCTGGGCAGCCTGGCGACGGGCGTTGATCTGCTCGAACGCGGTCTTGTAGGTCGTCTGGATCTGCTGCTGGGCAGCATTGAACGCCTTGGAGGCATCGATGACGCGGACCGGGCTGGCGGTGGCGATGCCGTTGACCTGTGCGTGCGCGGGAGCCGCGACGACAAGCGCGGCGGGTGCCGCGAGCAGCGCTGCGAAGATGCGCTTCTTGGTAATCATCAGAATTGAGTCCCTACGTTGAAGGTTACAAGCTTGGTGTCGTCGCCCTTGGCGTGGAGCAACGTCTTGGCCACGTCGATACGCAGCGGGCCGAAGGGCGAATTCCAGTTCACGCCGAAGCCGATCGACAGGCGCGGCGACGGGCTGTCGCCGACATAGCGCTCGTAAAACGGCGTGATCGGAGAATTGGCAATGGCGTTGATCGAGGTACCGACGCACGGCGCGGTCGCGCTGGCGGCGTAACCGACCTTACAGGTCGTGTAGAAGCCCGAATAGGTCGCGTCGGACGCACTCACGATGTAGAGTTGGTTGCCCGAGCCGTCCTTCAGGAAATTGTCCTTGGGCAGCAGCGTCGGCGAACCGTCCTGATTGAACAGCAGCTTGCCGCTGGCGTCCGTCGCCTGCGCGAACTCGATTGTCTTGCCCGGACGGGTGATGTTGAACAGGCTGCCCGCCATGACGAAGATCGACGGACGCAGGCCCATTTCGGCCGCACCAGCGCCCAGCGGAATCTCGAGCTCGGCCTTGGTCAGGTAATAGGCCTTGCCGCCGATCGCGTCGTCGATGATCTGGTCGCGGTCGGTGACCAGCAGCTGGGTGCCCGCGGTGGGATCGCCCGTATAGTTGATGCGCTGGACGCGCGGGCCGACGCCGCGGATGTCGAAGCCGCGGAACTGCGGCTCGCCCAGGTAGAAGCGGTCGGTGATGCGCACCGGATCGATGCCCGCGCCGCGGCTCTTCTCCAGGCTGTGGATATAGCCGCCCTCGACCGACAGCGAGGCGATGAAGCCGCTGCCGACGTTCCAGTACTTGTCGCCATCGAAGCGCGCGCGCAGGTAGCGCACGTCGCCGCCCACGCCGGCGAAGTCACCGCTCAGCGACAACCGCTGACCGCGCGACGGACGCAGGCGGCTGTTGAGGCTGTCATAGGTCAGCGTCACGCCGACCAGCGAGGTGATGCGATTACCCACCGCCTCGCAATAATAACGGCCGGCCTTGAGCGGATCGCAGACGCCATCGGTGTAGAAGCTCGTCTTGTCGAGCGTCACATCGTCCTGGGCGAGATAGTAGCGGCCCGACAGCGTCCAGTATTCGGTCAACGGCACACCGGCGACGACCTGGAAGCCGGTCGAGACCTGGCTGTAGGTGGTCGAGCGATCCGAGCCGATATAGTTGAACGCGTTATAGTCGCGGCGGAAAAGCGTTCCGCCCAGCGCGATGTTCTTGTCGAACAGATAAGGTTCGGTGAAGCCCAGCTCGACCGACTTCGAATAGCTCGAATAGTCGACCGAAGCGGAGACCGTCTGGCCCATACCGCGGAAGTTGCGCTGGCGGATCGACGCCTGAAGGATGAACTGCTCGAGGCTCGAGAAGCCGGCCGACAGCGTCAGTTCGCCGTTCGCGCGCTCTTCGACATTGGCCTTGAGCACGATGCGGTCCGGCGCCGAGCCCTCGGCACGCTCGATCTCGAACTTGTCCTGGAAATAGCCCAGCGAGTTGATGCGGTCCTGCGAGCGCTTGACCAGGAAAGTGTTGAAGGCATCGCCCTCGGCCACGCGGAACTCGCGGCGGATCACCTTGTCCTGGGTCTGGCGGTTGCCGGTGATGTCGATGCGCTCGATATACGTGCGGTTCGCTTCGGCGATGTGGAAATTCATCCCCATCGTCAGCGATTCCTTGTCGCGCTGGAAGTCGGGGCGGACATCGGCGAATGCGTAGCCGGCGATGCCGGCGGTCTCGCTCAGCTGCTCGACCGTGTCTTCCACGGCCTTCGCATTGTACCAGTCGCCTTCCTTGATGCTCAGCGCGGCGGCGAGCTTCTTGTCGTCGAAGTCGCGAATCGCGCTATCGACGGTGACCGGACCGAACTTGTAGCGCGGGCCTTCCTCCACCACGTAGGTGATGATGAAGTCCTTCTTGTCCGGAGTCAGCTCGGCCACGGCCGAGATCACGCGGAAATCGGCATAGCCGTTGGTCAGGTAGAACTGGCGCAGCTTCTGCTGGTCATAGGCCAGGCGGTCCTGGTCATAGCTCGTGTTCGAGCTCATCAGGTGCATCAGGCTGGCGGTCTTGGTCGCCATCTCGCCGCGCAGCTTGCCGTCCGAGAACACCTCGTTGCCGATGATGTTGATCTGGCGGACCTTGGACTTCGGGCCCTCATGGACCTCGAAGATCACGTCGACGCGGTTCTGGTCGAGGCTGACCATCTTCGGCTCGACCACGGCGGCGAAGCGGCCTTGGCGGCGATAGAGCTCGACAATGCGCGCCACGTCGGCGCGAACCGCGGTGCGGGTGAAGATCTGGCGCGGCGCCAGCTTCACTTCCTTCTTGATCTTGTCTTCCTTGAGCCGCTTGTTGCCCTCGTAGATCACGCGGTTGATCACCGGGTTCTCGCGGATGCGGATCACCAGGTCGCCGGTCTCTACGCCTTCGATCGTCACGTCGGCGAGCAGATCCGAGGCGAGCAGGTCCTTGATCGCCTGGTCGATGGTCTCGTTGGTATAGGCGTCACCAACGCGCAGGCGGGTGTAGCTCATCACCGTTTCCGGCTCGATGCGCTGCGAACCCTGCACGCGGATCGACTTGATCGTCCGTGCCGCCGGTACCGGCACCGCGGGAGCGGGCGCGGCCTGGGCGGCCGGGGGCGTAGCCGCCGGAGCAGTCTGGGGCGCGGTCTGCGCGACGGCCATGCCCGAGAGCATCGTGCTCGCGAGAAGGGTCGTCGCCGTGGCGCGCGCGCCGATTTTCGTTGCCTTGATCGCAGTCACCATCCCACCCCAGTCGGAATCAAAATACCGGCCGTCAGCCACGCGGCTTGCACCGCCCTGCACGAACCACATCAGCCGATCAACCCGGCCAGATTTCTCCACACGCCGAACGTGCCGAGGTCATTGAACGTAACGAACAGCATGAGCGCGAGAATTGCGACCAAACCGCCCCGGTACGCCCACTCCATAACCTGCGGCTCCACCGGGCGGCGGCGGACGGCTTCTACTGCGTAGAACAGGAGATGGCCGCCATCCAGCACCGGAACTGGCAACAGGTTGATGAATCCCAGATTAATGGAGATCAGCGCGATCAGATAGACCAATTGGACCGGTCCCATTGCGAGAAACTCGCCCGAGACCTTGGCGATCTTGAGGGGGCCGCCCAGCTCGGTCACCGGGATGCGTCCCAGGATGATCCGCTGCAGCCCCTCGATCGTGGTCCACACGATTCCGATCGTCTGCGAAATCCCCTCGCCCGGCGCTTCCCAGAGCGCCACAGGCCTGATTTCAGATGCGCCGCGCCCGATGCCCAGCACACCGCGATGCGTGATGTTGCCGAACCGGTCCTTCTCGGTCAGCGAGCCGATCGTCGCGCTGGTCTGCAGGGCCTGGCCGCCTCTCTGATATTCGACCGTCACCGTCTCGCCCGAGCGGAGCATGGCGAACCTGCCGATATCGATGAAGTCCTCGACCTGCCGCCCGTCCAGCGCAACGATCCGGTCCCCGGCCTTGAGGCCCGAGCGCTCGGCCGCGCTCCCCGGCGCGACGCTGGCGATCACCGGTGGCGTCACGACCTTGCCATAGCCGACCGCGAAGGCGCTGAGGATCGCGATCGCGACCAGGAAGTTCATGATCGGGCCGGCGGCGACGATGATGGCGCGCTGCCACAGCGCCTTGGCCTGGAAGGTCTGCGCCCGCTCCCTGGCAGGCAGCGAGAGCCATTCGGGCGAAGGCTGGCTGGCCGGGTTCATGTCGCCGGCGAAGCGGACATAGCCGCCCAGCGGAAGCCAGCCGAACTTCCAGCGGGTGCCGCGCTTGTCGGTGAAACCGGCGATCTCGCGGCCGAAGCCGATCGAGAATTCCTCGGCCTTCACGCCGAACCAGCGCCCGGCGAGGTAATGGCCGAGCTCGTGCAGGAACACGAGCGGCCCGAGCACCAGCACGAAGGCGAGTACGGTGACCAGGATGCCGGGAGTTTGAATCAAGCGACGCCGTCCTTCACACGCTCGCCCGCGATCCGCCTAGCCTCGGCGTCGATTGCCCAAACGGCTTCGAGGCTTTCCGGAGCGACCGGGTCATAGCGGTCAAGCGTATCGGCAGAGATTGCGGCAATTTCAAGAAAGTTGAGCCGGCCCGAAAGGAAGGCCGCCACCGCCACTTCATTGGCCGCATTGAGGATCGCCGGACGGGCACCGCCCGCCTCCAGCGCCTCGCGGGCCAGCCGCAATGCAGGGAAGCGCACCGCATCGGGCGCCTCGAAGTCCAGCCTTGCCATTGCCACAAAGTCGAGCGGCGGCATCGGCGTCGCCATCCGGTCGGGCCAGGCCAGCGTATGGGCGATCGGCACGCGCATGTCGGACGGGCCCATCTGGGCCAGCACCGAACCGTCGACATATTCCACCATCGAGTGGATAACCGACTGGCGATGCACGAGAATCTCCAGCGCATCGTTCGCCACCGGAAACAGCCGCGCCGCCTCGATCAGCTCGAGGCCCTTGTTCATCATCGTCGCCGAATCGACCGAGATCTTGGCGCCCATCGACCAGTTGGGATGTGCGCAGGCCTGGGCCGGCGTCACGCCGCGCATCGCTTCCAGGTCCCAGTCGCGGAACGGGCCGCCGCTCGCGGTGAGGATGATGCGGCGTACTCTTTCGGGACGCTCGAAATCGAAGCACTGGTAGATCGCGTTGTGTTCCGAATCGGCGGGCAGGACCGTGGCGCCGTGACGTCCTGCCGCCGCGGTTACCAGGTCGCCGGCCGAGACCAGCGGCTCCTTGTTGGCGAGCACCACCGTGCCGCCCTGCTCCACCGCCGCCATCGCCGAGCCGAGCCCGGCCAGGCCGACGATCGCCGCCATCGTCCAGTCGGCGCCCATCCGCGCCGCCTCGCACACCGCCTGAGGACCGCCGGCAGCGGTGATCCCCGTCCCCGCCAGTCGCTCGCGCAACGCCGGCAGGCAGCTCTCGTCGGCGACCACGGCATGGCGCGCATTAGTCCGGATCGCCGCTGCGGCCAGCTTCTCGACATCGCAATTTGCGGTGAGCGCAACTACTTCGAATCGCTCGGGTTCGCGCTCGATCAGGTCGAGCGTCGAGCTGCCCACCGATCCGGTGGCGCCCAATATCGTCACGCTTTTCATCGGACGAGCCAGAGCACCAGCAAGGCGGCCACCGGCGCGCTCGCGACCAGCCCGTCGAGCCGGTCGAGCACGCCGCCATGGCCGGGCAGCAGATTGCCCGAATCCTTGACGCCGGCGCAGCGCTTCAGATGGCTCTCGAACAGGTCGCCGAGCTGCGCCAGCACGGCGAGCACCGGCGTCGCCCAGGCCAGCGCCACGGGCAGATCGAACAGCCAGACCAGCACGAAGGCGAACAGCGTCGCCCCCGCCACGCCGCCCAGGAACCCCGCCCAGGTCTTGTTCGGGCTGATCGCCGGGGCGAGCTTCGGCCCGCCGATCGCGCGTCCGGCGAAATAGGCGGCGCTGTCGCACGCCCAGACCAGCGCCATCGCCCAGAAGGTCAGCAGCATGCCCTGCACCGGCTGCTCGCGGATCGTCACCAGCGCCAGCACCGGCAGGCCGACATAGAAGGCGCCCAGGGCGAGCTGCCCGCCCTTGGCCACGATCGCCAGGAAGAAGAACACGCCGATGATCAGGCCGAGCGCGAGGAATTCCTGCCCCGTACTGCCCAGCTCGGGGGCCAGTCCCGGCAGCATCGCCGCCAGCGGCACCGAGATCGCATATTGGGCGAGCCGCTTGCCCTTCAGATTGGCGCCGGCGAGCATCGCCCATTCGCCCATCATCAGCACGCCGATCACGCTGACCACCATCCAGAAGCCCACGCCGCCGGAATAGAGCGCGGCAAAGGCCAGGCCGATCAAAACGAAGGCGACGCCCAGCCTCGTGGCGAGCTCGGAACCGGTCTTGCTCACAGGCCCCCGAAGCGGCGCTGGCGGCGGCCATATTGGTCGAGCGCATCGGCCAGCGCCTTCTCGTCGAAGTCCGGCCACAGCGTGTCGGTGAACAGGAACTCGGCATAGGCCGCCTGCCACAGCAGGAAGTTCGACAGGCGCTGCTCGCCCGAGGTGCGGATCAGCAGGTCGAGCGGCGGCAAGTCGCCGGTGTCGAGCGCCGCCTCGAACGCTTTCTCGTCGATGCCCGCAGGATCGATCTCGCCCGCCTTCGCCTTCTCCGCCAGCACCCGCGCCGCCTCGGCCAGCTCGGCCTGGGCGCCATAGTTGAGCGCGATCACCAGGGTCGGCCCCGGATTGTTCGCGGTGCGCGCGATCGCGCCGTCGATCATCGCGACCAGATCGGGCGAAAGCTTGCGCCACGCGCCGATGATCCGCAGCTTCACGCCCTCGGAGACCAGCTCGTCCAGCTCGCTCGCCAGGAAGTGGCGGAGCAGGCCCATCAGGTCCCGCACCTCCTCTTCCGGCCGCCGCCAATTCTCCGAGGAGAAGGCGTAGAGCGTCAGAACTTCGATCCCGAGCTTGCGCGCCGCGCGGCTGATCCGCCGCACCGCCTCGACGCCCTGCTTGTGCCCGGCGATGCGCGGCAGCAGACGCTTCTTCGCCCAGCGGCCATTGCCGTCCATGATGATGGCGACATGGCGCGGCGGCGCGGCGCCTTCCGACGCGGGAGCGGGCTTAGCGGCCATCGAAAGCGCCACTGACGTCATTCCGGCAAGCAACAGACAGGGCGTGGGCCGGGTTCACTTGCCGAGGATTTCCTTTTCCTTGGCCGCCGCCGCCGCATCGATCTCGGCGATCGTGCTGTCGGTGAGCTTCTGCACCTCGGTCTCGTGGCGCTTGCGCTCGTCTTCCGAATAGACGCCCTTCTTCTCGTCGGTCTTCAGGCTGTCATTGCCGTCGCGGCGCACGTTGCGCGCGGCGATGCGGGCCTTTTCGGCATATTGGCTGGCGAGCTTGGCGAGCTCCTTGCGGCGCTCCTCGGTCAGGTCCGGGATCGGCAGGCGCAGCGTCTGGCCGTCGGTGATCGGGTTGAGTCCGAGGCCGGCCGAGCGGATCGCCTTCTCGACGGGACCGACATTGGACTTGTCCCACACCGTCACCGAGAGCAAGCGCGGCTCGGGCGCGGCGACCGTCGCCACCTGGGCGATCGGCATGTGCGCGCCGTACACCTCGACCGTCACCGGATCGAGGAGCGTGGTGCTCGCGCGGCCCGTGCGCAGGCCCTGCAGGTCATGCTTCAGCGACTCCACCGCGCCGTTCATGCGGCGCTCGAGGTCGGCCTTGTCGTAAGCGGCCATTATCGGCTCCTTCTTATGCGAATTGGGTTTCGTTCTGGACGATCGTCGAGGTGCCCTCGCCGCGCAGCACGCGGGTCAGGTTGCCCGCGTCGCGGATGTTGAACACGACGATCGGGATGTTGTTGTCGCGGCAAAGGGCCACGGCGGAGGCGTCCATCACCTTCAGATCGTCTGCGAGGACGCGGTTGTAATCCAGCGTATCGTAACGCTTTGCGGTCGGCACCTTCTTGGGATCGGCATCATAGACGCCGTCGACCGAAGTGCCCTTGAACAGCGCGTCGCACTGCATCTCGGCCGCGCGCAGCGCCGCGGTGGTGTCGGTGGTGAAGAACGGCAGGCCGGTGCCCGCCGCGAACAGCACGACGCGGCCCTTCTCCATGTGCCGCTCGGCGCGGCGGCGGATATAGGGCTCGCACACCGAGGCCATCGGAATCGCCGACTGGACGCGCGTGTCCACACCGATCTTCTCGAGCGCGTTCTGCATCGCCAGCGCGTTCATCACGGTAGCAAGCATGCCCATGTAATCCGCCGAGGCGCGGTCAAAACCCTGGGCGGCACCCGCCAGCCCACGGAAGATGTTGCCGCCGCCGACGACCATGCAGATCTCGAGGCCGCTTTCCTTGGCGTCCTTCACTTCGAGCGCGACGCGCTCGCAGGTGTCCGGATCGATGCCGAACTGCCCCTGCCCCATCAGGACCTCGCCCGAGAGTTTGAGGAGGATGCGTTTGAATCGGGGAGCGGTCATCGGAGCCTTTGGTTACTACGGATACTGGGAGCGGCGCGGACCCTAGAGGAGCGCGCACAAAGGGACAAGCGGGCGCACGGCCTATTTGCCGCGCGCCCTGCCGTGACAACGGTAACAGCTGTGGATGATGCGCGAGTACTTTCCAGTTCCCCGGCGAAAGCCGGGGCCCAGGGTTTCTCTGCCGTGTCGCTCGTGACCCTGGGCCCCGGCTTTCACCGGGGAACAAGGTATCCTAGTTCCTGGGTGCAGGCGCCAGATAGACCAACCCCGGCGCATCGGCGATGAAGCGGTCCAGCACGCCGTCCGAAACCTTTATCGGCCCTTCGGGACGCGTGGCGCCTGGGATCGAGCGAATCGCCGCGGCCTTCTTCGCCAGCTCAGCCGCAGCGGCGAAGGCGCGCGCCGCGCCCGGCTGGCCGGCGCGGGCAGCGGTCAGGCCGTCCACGGTCAGGCGCAGCGCGCGGCCCCAGAGCTCGGCAGCATCGAGCCACGGCCCTGCCTCGCGGACGAAGCCCGGCATGACCACGCCGGCGCGGATCCGGTCGGGCGCTGCCGTCAGGGCGTCGGCAGCGTCACCCAGCGCGCCGAGCGATCTGGCGATCGCATGCGGATCATTGTCCGCCAGCGCGTCGCGCGCAGTGTCGATCAGCGCCTTGAGCTTCGGCGCCTGGGGCTGCCAGGGCTGATGGCCGAAAGTGGGCGCGACATGCTGGGTGTCGAAGAAGGTGAGCAGCGCCTCGGCCGTCCCGGCATCGCCGCCGGCCAGGTAGAACGCCGCCGCGCGCCAGGTGCGCTGGGCATCGTAATTGCGGTCGTTCCACGAAAAGGCCAGCACGCCGGTCACCGCAGGACGGCTCGCCACTTCCTGGTTCATCGGGTTGGAGACGATGCCGCCCAGCTCGGTCGAAAGCCCGGCCTGGCGCCGGTCATAGGGCGCCAGAAGCAGCCGCCCGGCGGTCTCGCCATAATCGTTCACCGGGTAATTGTCCCAGAGCAGGGTCTTGCGGCCGAACGCCTTGGTCGCGCTTTTGGCATCGGCGACCGAGATCGCGGCCGGCACCGTATCGGTCCCGGTCCACTGCACCACCACACGCGGATCGAGCGCCTTGCGCAGCTCCGCCTTGTAGGGCGATTCGGTGGTGTTGTAATATTCGGTCGGCACCATGGTCAGCGAGCCATGGCCGGCCGCCGCGAGATCACCCTGGACCGCGTTGAGCAGGCTGGCCTGCGCAGCGGCCGCCGCCTTCTGGCCGGGCGCGCCGAACGCCGCTTCGTCGGCCGGGCAGTTCCACTTGGTATATTCGATGTCGTCGAGCGCGACGTAGAAGCTGCGCACGCCCAGCCCACGCAGCGCGGCGAACTTGCGGCGCACCGCCTCCAGATCCTTCGGATCGCTGTAACAGATCGAGGGCCCGGGCGAGATCGCATAGATGAAATTGACATGCTCGCGATTGGCGGCGTCCACTACCTTGCCCAGCGCCTGCAGCGTGTCGGCGGGATAGGCCTCGCGCCACTTGTCGCGGGCGAACACATCGTCCTTCGGGCTGTAGATATAGGTGTTGGCCTTGAACCGGGCGAGGAACGCGATGTGCTCCTCCCGCTCGGCCATCGACCAGGGCTTGCCGTAAAAGCCCTCGATCGTGCCGCGCACCGGCATCGCTGGATAATCGGAGACGGTGACCGAGGACACGCGCCCGCGCGCCACGATCTGCCGGAAGCTCTGCGCGGCATGATAGAGCCCGTCCCCGTCCCTGCCCGCCAGCACCACCAGCGCGCCGCCGTCGCTCGTCTGGCTGGCCAGCGCATAGCCCTCGTCCTGCTCGGGCATCGTCGCGCCCGTTCGGGCCAGCGCATCGCGGACCGGCGCCGCATCGCCCCCGCCGATCACCACATAGGTCGCGTCGAGCCGCTTCGGCAGCGCCGCCGCAACCCGGATCTCGCGTACGCCGCCGGTGGCGAGGACCTCGCGGACCAGCTTCTCGGTCGCCGCATCCACGCCCTTCGCCCGCACGAGCACCACCGTCTCGCCCAGTGCGAAGTCCGGCCCGGTCAGCCGCATCGCCGCCGGCGTCGGGAAGATGGCGGGCGCGGTCGAGACCTGCGCGAGCGCAGGCATCGCGCTCCCCATCGCCAGAGCCAGCACGGCACCCCGCCCTATGACGACACCAACGTGAAGGGAACGGGACATGCGCATGAACAAGGCTCCTGCCGATAGTGGTATTAGATTGGTAGGAAACCAAGCGAACATTGTCGAGAGGGTCGATGCCGCGGCGGCAACCGGGCGACGCCCGGAAACGCAAACGGGCGCCGCCACCCTGGGGTGACAGCGCCCGCGCATTCAGGTCCGGGAAGACCTTACTTGGTGAGACCAGCGGTCGCAGCCACTTCGGCGGCGAAGTCGCTCTCTTCCTTCTCGATGCCTTCGCCGAGCTGGAAGCGGACATAGTCCTTCAGCACGATCGAGGCGCCGGCGTCCTTGCCCGCCTTGGCGATGACGTCGGCGACCGGGGTCTTGCCGTCCATCACGAAGAGCTGGGTGAGGAGCGCGTTCTCCTTCTTGAACTTCTCGATCGGCCCGTTGAGGATCTTCTCCGCAACCTCGGCCGACTTGCCGACGATCTTGTCGGCGTTCTTCTCGCGCAGGATCGCGGCCTCACGCTCGACCAGCTCCGGATCGAGGTCCTCGACCGACAGCGCCAGCGGGAAGGCAGCCGCGATGTGCATCGCGATCTGCTTGCCGAGCGGCTCGAGCACGTCGGCAGCGGCGTCCGACTCGAGCGCGACGAGCACGCCGATCTTGCCCAGGCCCGGAGCCGCGGCGTTGTGGACGTACGGGATCACCGCACCGTTGGCGACTTCGACCTTCTTGGCGCGGCGGAGAACCTGGTTCTCGCCGATCGTCGAGATGTTGTTGGTCAGCACTTCCTCGACGGTGCCGGCGGGCAGCGGAGCCGCCTTGATCGTCTCGAGATCGTCGCCCAGCTCGAGCGCGACCGAGGTCACGTCGCGAACGAAGGTCTGGAAGATCTCGTTCTTGGCGACGAAGTCGGTCTGCGAGTTGACTTCGACGGCCACGCCCTTGGTGCCCGAGACTTCGAGGCCGACCAGGCCTTCAGCGGCGGTGCGGCTCGACTTCTTGGCAGCGGCGGCGAGGCCCTTGGTGCGCAGCCAGTCGACTGCGGCTTCCATGTCGCCATTGGTCTCGGCCAGCGCCTTCTTGCAGTCCATCATGCCGGCGCCGCTCTTCTCGCGGAGTTCCTTCACGGCTGCTGCGGTGATCTCGGCCATGTTCAATTCCTCTAGCTGGCAGCCGGGGCGTAGCCCGGCCATCTATGTAAAACCCGTTCGCCCTGCGCTTGTCGAAGGTCCGTTCTCTCTTGCCGGGCGCCGGAAGGAAGACGGTGCTTCGACAAACGCAGCACGAACGGGAGAAAGGATCGGCGCCTTCGAACTGACGGCCGCCTAGTGCGCGCCTATGTCAGTTCGAAGACAGCCAGTTTCAACTTACGCGTCGATCTGACGCTCGCCCTCGACGGCCTGCTCCGAAACCTCGGTCAGGGCCGGCTCGACCGGAGCGACTTCCTGGGCGCCCAGGTCGACGCCGAAGCTCGCCTGGCGGTCCTGGTTGCCGCGGGTCGCCGCGATGGCGATCGCTTCGCAGTACAGGCGGATGGCGCGCGAGGCGTCGTCGTTCGCCGGAACCGGGAAGGCGATGCCGTCCGGGCTGACGTTCGAGTCGAGGATCGCGACGACGGGGATGCCAAGCGTGTTGGCTTCCTTGATCGCCAGCTCTTCCTTGTTCGCGTCGATCACGAACATCACGTCGGGCAGGCCGCCCATGTCACGGATGCCGCCGAGCGAGAGCTCGAGCTTGTCGCGTTCACGGGTGAGCTGCAGCACTTCCTTCTTGGTCAGGCCGTGCGTGTCGCCCGACAGCTGCTCCTCGAGCGTCTTGAGGCGCTTGATCGACTGCGAGATGGTCTTCCAGTTGGTGAGCATGCCGCCCAGCCAGCGATGGTTGACGAAGTGCTGGTTCGCGCGGCGGGCTGCCTCGGCGATCGGCTCCTGCGCCTGGCGCTTGGTGCCGACGAACAGGACCTTGCCGCCGGCGGCGACGGTCGAGTTCACGAACTCGAGAGCGCGCGCGAAGAGCGGCACGGTCTGCGAGAGGTCGATGATGTGAACGCCGTTGCGCTCGCCGAAGATGTAGGGCTTCATCTTCGGGTTCCAGCGGTGGGTCTGGTGACCGAAGTGCGCGCCCGATTCGAGCAGCTGCTGCAGGGTGACGACGGGTGCCGCCATAGGGATAACTCCTTCCGGTTGTTCCTCTGGGAAGCGAGTGACCGAACGGCGTTCGGCACCGGGTTATGATGCTTCCCATGCGGGGTTGAGGCGGCGCCCCTAGCCGAAAGCGCGGACGAGCGCAACCGCCTGTTCCCATCAGCTTCATACGAAGGTGCGAATGGGCCTCCGCGGCGGCGGCCCCATCTTCCTCTGCGTACGGCGCGGGACGCCTTTGTTCACTTTTGTTCCATTTGGTGTTGACAATGGAACATCCGCGGAACATTAACCGTACATAAGCGGTTCAAGGAACGCAGCCAGCCCGCCGGACATTGGTCCGGCATCTGGAGCGGTCCCTCGCCCAGGAGGAAGTCTTTATGGTTTCGCTGTTCGCTTATCTGCTGCTCGGCACCGCTTTCGCGGTTTCCCTCTGGACGATCGCCACCTCGGTGGCTGGCCAGCTTCCCCGCATGCGCGAGCTACTCGGTCGCAACGTTGCCCGCCCGCTGCCCGAGCTGGTGCCCAGCCGTGTCACCGTACGCTACGCTAGTCCGGCGCGCCGCCCCGCACCGTTCCCGCTGCGCGCAGCTGCCTGACCTTGCGGTAGCTCCGCACGCTGAACGGGATCGAGACCAGGTACAGGATCGCGATCACCGCCAGCGTCGGCCAGGGTGCGGCGACCAGCGCCGCAACCAGTACGACCAGCACGGCGATCGCCTCGAAGCGGATGCGCTGCTTCAGGCGGACATGCGGCGCGAAGGTCGCGACGCTCGAGATCATCAGCACCGCGATGAACGCCGTCCAGGGCGCCACCACCGCCGGCGAGCGCAAATGCGGCTCGTCGGTGAACAGCCAGAGATAGAGCGGCAGCAAGGCCAGCACCGCTGCCGCGGGGGCGGGCACGCCGGTGAGGAAGCCCGCCGACTTGTGTGGCTGCTCCTCGGCGTCGATCTGCGCGTTGAACCGCGCCAGGCGCAGCGCGCAGAACAGGGCATGGACCAGCGCGATCATCCAGCCGAACCGGCCGATCGTCTGCAGCGACCAGAGATAAAGGATCAGCGCCGGCGCGACGCCGAACGAGATCGCGTCGGACAGGCTGTCCAGCTCGGCACCGAACCGGCTCTCGCCGCGCATCATCCGGGCGATCTTGCCGTCGATGCCGTCGAGCAAACCCGCGATCAGGACCATGAGAACCGCCAGTTCCCATTTTCCGTCGATGGCAAACCGTATCGCGGTCAATCCCGAACACAGCGCCAGCGCGGTCACCGCATTGGGCGCGATGGCGCGCAGCGGGATGCCGCGCACCGGCCGCATCCGCCGCATGCGGCGCGGCCGCAGCGTGCGCGGCAGCCGCGTGTCGCCGCGCCGGTCGCTCACTGCGAGATGCCGCTGACGGCCGCGGCCCCCTTCTTGGCGATGACCGTCTCGCCCGCGATCGTGCGCTGGCCGAGCGTGACCTGGGCTGCATAATCCTCGGGCAGGAACACGTCGACGCGGCTGCCGAAGCGGATCAGGCCGACGCGCTGGCCAGCCACGACCATGTCGCCCGGCTTGGTGAAGCTGACGATGCGCCGCGCGACCAGGCCGGCGATCTGGGTGAAACCGATGCGCAGCCCGTTCCGGTCCTCGACGATGAAGTGCTGGCGCTCATTCTCCTCGCTCGCCTTGTCGAGGTCGGCGTTGAGGAAGCGGCCGGAGATATAGATGACGTGGCGGATCGTGCCGGTGATCGGCGTGCGGTTCACGTGCACGTCGAACACGCTCATGAAGATCGACACGCGCACCATCGGCGCCTCGCCCAGCGCCTGCGGACCGCGCAGCTCGGGCGGCAGCTCGACGCGCTGGATCATCGTGACCAGCCCGTCGGCCGGGGCGATCAGCATCCCCTCGCCCTGCGGCGTCACGCGGATCGGATCGCGGAAGAAGGCCGCGACGCCGAAGGTGAGGAACACCAAAGGCCAAGTGATGAAATCGAACACGAAAAGGCTGAGCAACGCGATCGCAGCGGCGATCGCCACATATTTGCGGCCCTCGGGGTGAATGTCGGGGAAACGCCACTTCACCGTGGGGGTGCCGAGCGGGGGCTTGTCAATAGATGCCATCGGTAGGCTCTAGCTGCGTGTCGCGGTCAACACAACGCGTGTGGAGCCCGCTCTATCCCTCCTAGTTCTGGAACGGGGCCGTTACCGCCGGCAGGCAATAGCGCCGAGGCCCAACGCCGATCCCCTTGGGCACGACAATGTCCTTTGAGACTCCGCCCACCCGGTCGCACGCCGCACCGGCGGTCACGTTGTAGCGGATGATTCGCTTGGTATTGTCGGGGCACAAGTCCGAGCAGGTGTAGGTGGCGACCACTGGCACGCCGCGGTGCAGCCCCACCGCAAGCTTCCATGTGCGCACCTCGCTTTTCGGATCGAACGGCGCCTTGACCACCGCGACCAGCTCCGCGTCGGTGATCGGATCGAATCTGTCCGCCGTGCTCAGCATCTCCAGCCGCGCGATATCGGGCTCGCGCTGCTGCTGCACCGCCAGCAACAGCGCCATCATCGTTAGGATCATGCGTCCTCCCTCCTATGCGAAGAAGGATGACGTACCCTAACTTGCCCACAACTGAACCACTCGGATGCGGTGAAATGCAACCACGCCGCTTGCATGTTCGTTCGAATTGCCCAAATGCCGCGACTGTCCCCAAATTGTAATAAGGTCGCCCATGCCCGCTTCCACCGCCGCCAAGGCCCGTACGCGTAACCGCCGCCCCGCCGGCGCACCGTCGCCCTGGGGCATGTTCTTCCGGGGATTCCTCAAGCGGCCAGTGATGGTCGGCGCGGTGGCGCCCTCCTCCCGCTTCGTGATCAACAAGATGCTCGCCCCGGTCGACTGGGAGAACACCAAGCTGTTCGTCGAGTACGGCCCGGGCGTCGGCACCTTCACCCGCCCGATCCTCGATCGACTCGCACCCGACGCGAAGCTGATCGTGATCGACACCAACCCCGATTTCATCCGCTACCTGAAGCAGAGCATCCCCGATCCGCGCCTGATCGCGATCCAGGGCTCGGCGGCGGACGTGAAGCAGATCGTCGCCGATCACGGCTTCGAGCATGCCGATTACATCGCCTCGGGGCTGCCCTTCTCGACCTTGCCGCCGGGCGTGGGCGACGCGATCGCCAAGGCGACCCGCGAGATCATCCGCAAGGGCGGCGCTTTCCTGGTCTACCAGTACAACCCGCGCGTGAAGAACTTCCTCACCCCGCACTGGTCGCACATCGATCACGCCATGGAATGGATCAATATCCCGCCCGCGCAGCTCTGGTGGGCCTGGAACGACTGAGCTTCCTTCCCGTCATCCCCGCGAAGGCGGGGATCTAGGGTAACGGAGCGATGTCCCTCGCGACTCTGGATCCCCGCCTTCGCGAGGATGACGGAGAAATATTCGGGGGCGCATCAGCGACGAGCTGAGATCGATCCCCGAGGGGTGGCTTGATCCCCCCGCCCCATCCTCCTAGACGCTCGCCCAAACCCTTTAAAAGGAACAGCGAGCAATGGCGAAGATCAAGGTTGCAACGCCCGTCGTGGAGATCGACGGCGACGAAATGACGCGGATCATCTGGCAGTGGATCCGTGAGCGCCTGATCAAGCCGTACCTCGACATCGATCTGAAGTACTACGACCTCTCGGTCGAGAATCGCGACGCGACCGACGACCAGGTGACGATCGATTCCGCCAAGGCGATCCAGCAGTACGGCGTCGGCGTGAAGTGCGCCACGATCACCCCGGACGAGGCCCGCGTCGAGGAATTCAAGCTCAAGAAAATGTGGAAGTCGCCGAACGGCACGATCCGCAACATCCTGGGCGGTGTCGTGTTCCGCGAGCCGATCGTGATCAAGAACGTTCCCCGCCTCGTCCCGGGCTGGACTGACCCGATCGTCGTCGGCCGTCACGCGTTCGGCGACCAGTACCGCGCGACCGATTTCAAGGTCCCGGGCGCCGGCAAGCTCACGATGAAGTGGGTCGGCACCAATGGCGACGAGCTCGAATATGAAGTGTTCGACTTCCCGAGCGCCGGCGTTGCCATGGGCATGTACAACCTCGACGAGTCGATCCGCGACTTCGCCAAGGCGAGCATGAACTATGCGCTCGATCGCGGCTGGCCGCTGTATCTCTCGACCAAGAACACGATCCTCAAGGCCTATGACGGCCGCTTCAAGGACCTGTTCCAGGAGACCTTCGACGCCGAGTTCGCCGACAAGTTCAAGGCCGCCGGCATCGTCTACGAGCACCGCCTGATCGACGACATGGTCGCCTCGGCGCTCAAGTGGTCGGGCAAGTTCGTCTGGGCCTGCAAGAACTATGACGGCGACGTCCAGTCGGACACCGTCGCGCAGGGCTTCGGCTCGCTCGGCCTGATGACCTCGGTGCTGATGTCGCCGGACGGCAAGACGATCGAGGCGGAAGCCGCCCACGGCACCGTCACCCGTCACTACCGCATGCACCAGCAGGGCAAGGCGACCTCGACCAACCCGATCGCGTCGATCTTCGCCTGGACCCAGGGCCTGTCGTTCCGCGGCAAGTTCGACAACACCCCGGACGTCACCCGCTTCGCCGAGACGCTCGAGCAGGTCTGCATCGAGACCGTCGAGAGCGGCAAGATGACCAAGGATCTCGCGATCCTGATCGGTCCGGATCAGCCCTGGATGACCACCGAGCAGTTCTTCGAGGCGATCCGCGAGAACCTCGAAGCCAAGATGGCTGCCTGGGCCTAATCCTTCGGCATCACCGGAAATGCGAAGGGGGAGCGGCGACGCTCCCCCTTTTCTTTTGCACGCTGTTCTTTTGCAAACTGCTCCCCGCCCTTGTTCCCCGGCGAAAGCCGGGGCCCAGGGTAACAGAGCGAGACGGCAGAGAAACCCTGTGCCCCGGCTTTCGCCGGGGAGCAGTTATGGCAATAGATCAGAGCGGCCTGCGGCACTCAGCGCACCGCCGGTATCCGGCTCGCCACCACCTGTCGCGCCTTGCGCTCGATCGACCAGAGCGTGCGCGGCTGCACCGGGTCCCAGGTGACCGCCTGGCCATTGGTCGAGATCGGCACCGTCGCCACCCATTCGAGCAGCGTGCCCGCCTCGGGCAGCTTAACGGCATAAAGCTCGGGCCGGTCGTGGCCGGTCACATAGAGCAGCCCGTCCTTGCCCCAGGAGCCGCCCGAGCTGCTCATCGGCGCGAAGCGGGCGAGCAACTCGGGCGGGAAATGCCAGGAACGGAGCGGCTGGAACTGCGCATCCAGCTCCATCAGCACCGTCCAGCGATGATCGCGCCCGCCTTCGCCGCCATGATCGGCGGGATAGTTGGCGAACATCGCCCACCATTTGTCGCCCTTGCGCTCGATCCAGGTCAGCGAGCCCGGAAACGGCGCCAGCGCGACGCTCTTCACATGCTGCATCGTGCGCGTGTCGAAGAACTCGACCGCGCTCGCCATCGGCACCGCGGGATAGTTGGACGCCGCGCAAACCAGCATCGCGGCGTCGATCACGCAGGAGTTCATGTGCGGGTAGAGCCTTTTGTCGCCCTCCCAGCGCGCAATCCGCTTGCCGGTCTTCTTGTCGTACTTGCCGATCAGATTGTTGCTGATCGCATAGAAATGCCGGGCATCGGCGACGACGCCCTGCTTGGCTTCCTCGGCGGGCCAGCGCGCGGTGACTTGGGCCGGGGCGAGCGTGGGAGCTTCGCGCAGCGGCGGCGATGCATCCTGGCCACCGGGTGCGGCGGCCAGGAGCAGGAGCGAGGCGATCAGCATCAGAACTTCGCCGACACGCCCATGTAGAAGGTCCGCCCATAGCGCTCGTTCTGGATGATCCAGTTCGGGTTGCCGGCCTGGTATTGGCGAGTCGGCTCATCGGTCAGATTCTGCGCTTCGGCAAAGATGCGCACGCCCTTGAGGATCGCGACGCTCGCCTTGGCGTCGAGGCGGCGCAGATCGTCATTATACTGGTCGTTATATGCAGGATCACCGACCGCGATCAGCGCATGGCCGGTATTGTGATAGGCAACCGACGCTTCCACCGGCCCGCGCTGGTAGAAGAGTTCCGCGCCGTAGAGATAGCGCGACTGACTCGGGAAGGTCGAGGTCCGCCCGTTTGGCAGCTTCAGGTTCGAGTCGGTCAGCGTGCCGGTCAGCTGCACGCCCAGGCCCGAGAGCAGCCCCGGCAGGAAAGTGAACTGCTGCTGGTACTGCGCCTCGATGCCGATGATGTCGCCCTTGTCGGCGTTGAACGGCTGGCTGACGCTGATCGTGGGATAGGTGACGCCCAGGATCGTCGCGTTGGTCAGCACCGTGGCCTGGCTGAAGATCGGGTTCTTGATGAACTTGGCGAAGGCGCCGACGCTGAACAGGCCGCCCGGTGCGAAGTACCATTCCGCGGTCGCGTCGAGATTGTCGGCGCGATAGGGCTTCAGGTTCGGATTGCCGAACGAGGCACTGTTGTCGGTGCCCAGCGCGCTGATCGAGCCGCCGGGATTGAGGCTCGAATATTCCGGCCGGCCGAGGCTGCGCGAATAGGCCAGGCGGACGATCACCCGGTCCGACGGCGCGATCTTGACGACCAGCGACGGCAAGAAGTCGTCATAGCTGTTCTTCGTTGCCACGGGCACGATCGCCGAGCCGCCCCTCAGCGCATTGCCGCGGTCGTCCAGGCTGGTGTGCTCGTAGCGCAGGCCCGGCGTCACGGTGACCGCGCCAAAGGTGAGATTGGCCATCACATAGCCGGCCCACACCTTCTCCTTCAGCCGGAAGTCGGACAGGCTATTGTTGGCGAGCGTGGTCGCGGCGTCGAGCGGCATCAGCGCATCGCCCAGATGCTGGGCGGTGAACGCCTGCAGTGCCGGGATGTCGAAGGTCGGGCCATTGCTGAAGCAGCGGCCGGTATTGTCGGGATAGACGCACACCGCGGCGCCACCGAGGTTGTACTGGCCGAGCGTCCAGCGGTTCGCCGTCGCCGAGGCGCGCACCCAGGTCGGCGTGTCCTGGTCGAAGCTGCGGTCGGTGTTGCGGTACTTGGCGCCGAACTTGACGAAGCCGATGTCGCTCACATCGATCGTGCCGTCGATCTTGCCCTGCCAGATCGTCTCGTCGTTGAGCTGGTGCGAATACTGATATTGCCGGAACTGCATCTGGTTGGCGGTGCACTCGGTGTCCGGCTTCGCCACGTACAGCGGTTCGCTGAAGTCGAAGGTGACGCGGCCCGGATTGCAGCGGAACTGCCAGATCGGGAACTGGTCGAGCGTCTGGTTGCGGCTGTAGCCGCCCTCATAGGCCAGCTTGAAGCCGTCGAACTCGGTCGTGCCGCCGACCATGCCGCTGGCGAGCCACTTGGCCTTGTAGTCGAGGCGCAGGTCCTCGCGGCGCTCCGGCCCCGAACCAGGGGTGCCGGTGGCGCTGCTCGCCACGCCATTGGCGAAGCCGGTCAGGCCGTCCGGATTGACGGTGAAGGCCGTGGTGGTGAAGTCCAGCCGGTAGCGCGGACGGATCTCGTCCTCGGTGAACTTCGAATAGAAGCCGCGGACATAGAGGGTCTGGCGATCGCTCGGATGCCAGTCGAACGAGCCGGTGCCGCCCAGACGGCGGCGGGCCAGCGAATATTCGGTGTACTTGATGTTGTCCGGCGTGCCGCCGCGTGCGAACCGGGCGTCAGGCTTCCAGTTGTCGGGATAGAAGCCCTCGCTGTTGAAGTCGCGATAGGAATAGCTGACGCCCAGCACCAGGCCGAACTGCTCATCGGCACCGAAGCGCGCCGCGATGCTGGCGTCGCCCTGCACCGGCACCTTCTTGTTCAGCTCCTGATAGCCCGCCTTGACGCTGGCCGAGAAGGCGAAGGCCTCCCTGAAGTCGAACGCGGTCTGCGAGACCAGGTTGATCGTGCCGCCGATCCCCTGCCCGTCCATGTCCGCGGTCTTGACCTTGGAGACCTCGACCCGGTTGAGCAGCTGGCCCGAGACGATGTCGAGCGGCAGCGAACGGGTGGTGCCGTCGGGGTTACCGATCTCCATCCCGTTCAGCGTGTAGTTGTTGAGGTTCGACGGCACGCCGCGGATCGCGACATAACGGCCCTCGCCCTGGTCATAGGTGACGCCGACGCCCGGGAGGTGCTCCACCACCTCGGAGACGTTGCGATCCGGCAGCCGGCCCATCTCGTCGGCGGCAGCGACATCAAGGATGCCGATCGCAGTACGCTTGGCGTCGATCGCGCGCTGCTGGCTGGCGCGCTGGCCCGACACGACGATCTCGGTCTCGGCGTCGTCCGCCGCGCTCTGCGCGTGCGCTGCATTGGCGATGGTGAAGGAAAGCGCGGAGATGCCGAGCATCCCAAGCGTGCGTACGGTTCGCATTGTCGACCCCTTATGTCCTGGGCACGCGCCGAGCGGCGCGCACGACAGGGCTTCGCAGCTGCAGCATGCCCTGTTCGAGGGGTCCGTTGAGCGCGGTCGGTGACGATCGCGCTGCGGGAAGGTGACAGTTCCGCGACCGACGATAGTTTATGTTCGATCAGGCTTGCCCAATGCGCATACCGCTACGGAATCCGTCACTATCGGCCGCCGAACCCCCGGCCCCGCCCCAGCTCGTCCTTCCGCTTCAGGCTCCGCGCCTTGAGCAGGTCGTGCCGCGACAATATCCCCACCACCCGGTTGCTCCAGCGCTCGACGATCGGGATGCGCCCCACGCCGGTTTCCACCATCAGGTCCGCCACCACCCCGATCGGCGTGTCGGGAAAGGCGCAGGGCTGCGACGCGTCGGACAGGATATCGGCCAGCGTCGACTCCCACATCCGCCCTTCGGTCTGCCAGCGCAGCGCATCGCTGCGCGAGACCAGCCCGAGCAGCCTCTCCTCGCCATCCACCACCGGATAGCTACGATGCGCCGCCTGCCCGGCGAAGAACTCCACCGCGCCTTCCACCTGCATGCAGCCCGGCAGCGTGGTCGGCTCGCGCGTCATCACATCGCCCGCCTGGAGGAAGTCGAGCGGATCCACGGTATATTCCTGCAGGATGTGCCGCCCGCGCCGCGCGATCTTCTCGGTCAGGATCGATCGGCGCATCACCAGCACGCTCACCGCATAGGCGCCGGTCGAGGCGGCGGCGGCCAGCGGCAGCATGTCGAAATGCCCGGTCAGCTCGGCGGCGAACAGCGCGCCGGTCAGCGGTGCCCGCATCGCACCGCTCATGATCCCCGCCATGCCGATCATCGCCCAGAACCCCGGCGTCCCCGGCAGCCACAGCCCGACCAGATAGCCGAGCGCACCGCCCAGCGTCAGCAGCGGCGCGAGCACGCCGCCCGACGTGCCCGATCCCAGCGCCACCAGCCACACCACCGCCTTGACCAGCAGCAGCGCCAGTACGGCGCGCACCGCCAGCCCGCCATCGAGCAGGTTCTGGATATTGCCATAGCCCGCGCCCAGCACATGCGCGTCGATCAATCCGCCGAGGCCGACCACTACCGCGCCGATCGCCGGCCACCACATCCAGTGCACCGGCAGCCGGTGGAACAGGTCCTCGACCCGGTATAGCAATTGCGAGAGAAACGCCGCCTCCAGCCCGACGAGCAGCCCCAGGCCGAGCGCCAGCCCCAGCATCATGCCGCTGTCGGCCACGCCGCCGAGCGCGAAGGGGAAAAGCGGGCCGGCATCGAACAACAGCGGCCGCCAGGCGAAGCATACCAGCACCGCCACCACCACCGGCACGAAGCTGCGCGGCTTCCATTCGAACAGCAGCACTTCGATCGCGAGCAGGATCGCGGCCAGCGGCGTGCCGAAGATCCCGGTCATCCCCGCCGCGGCGCCGGCGACGAGCAGCGTCTTCCGTTCGGCGGCGCTCAGATGGAAGCATTGCGCGAACAGCGATCCGATTGCGCCGCCGGTCATGATGATCGGCCCCTCCGCACCGAAAGGCCCGCCGCTGCCGATAGAGATCGCCGAGGAAAGCGGCTTGAGCAGCGCCACCTTCAGGGAGAGCCTGCTCTCGCCATAGAGGATCGCCTCGATCGCCTCGGGGATGCCATGGCCACGGATCTTCTCCGATCCGAAGCGCGCCATCACCCCGATCAGCAACGCGCCCAGCACCGGGATCGCCGCCACCCAAAGCCCTAGATGATTGTCCGTGATCTCGCGCGCCGCAGCCGAAAGCTCGCCGAACCAGAACAGGTTGGTGGCGACCGCGATCAGCTTGACGAGGACCCAAGCCCCCAGCGCACCGCCGGTGCCCACCACCAGCGCGGCCGCAGCCAGCATCGCCATCCGCCAGTCGGCACTGTAATCGGCAAGCCGTACCGCGGCTTGCACAGGGGGTTTTGACATGGAACAGTTCCTCCGCGCCGCGCAAATATATCGCAACACGATATAGTCAACGAAGGAAGATCATGGCCGGGGAAGTTTCCGATCCCGTCGATTATGCCGCACTCGCCGATTTCCGGCACGCGCTCCGTATGTTCCTGGTGTTCAGCGAGCGGCGCGCGGCGGAACAAGGGCTGACCGCCCAGCAGCATCAGGCGCTGCTCGCGATCCGCGGCGCGCCGGCGGAGCAGGTGACGATCGGCTATGTCGCCGAACGCCTGGTGATCAAGCCGCACAGCGCCTCGGGCCTGATCGAACGGCTCGAAGCGCTCGGCCTCGTCGCCCGCTCCATCTCGGAAAGCGACCGGCGCCAGGCGCTGATCGGGCTGACGCCCCGGGCGGGCGAGCTGCTCGAGCAGCTTTCGGCCACCCACCGCGAGGAACTGCTCCGCCTCCGCCCGATGTTCACTGCGCTGCTAACACGCTTGGATTGATCGCCATACGACATATGGGCCGGCACCGGGCGACTTCCCCGGTGCCGGCCCGAATGCCTAGCGATGTTCGTCGAGGAAGGTCGCCGCACTTACCTTCAGGCGGGCACCCTGCGCCACTACCTCGGCGTAGCGGCGTCCCGTCTTCTCCTGCGATTTCTGCAGGTCCTTGTGGAAGCTCTCCGCACCGAGCTTCAGCCCCTTGGCCATCGCATCGGCGACCTGGCGGTCCGCCACCTCGTCTTCCTTCTCCGCCGCGGCATAGGCCAGTTCGAGCATCTTGCGGGTGATGCCGCCCAGCACATAGGCCTCGAACGCTTCCCAGCTCGGCGCGAGCAGTTCCTCGGTCGGGTCCGGTACGCGCTTGATGTCGATCGGCAGCAGCTCGCGCCATTCGGGGAAATGCGGCTTGATCCAGGAATACATCGTGCACAGCGACGCCCGGCGCCCGATCGCGTCGCGGGCGAAGCCGCCCAGTTCCCAGATCGGCAGCTTGGGACTCAGCTGCTCGGCGAGCGGATAGCGGATCACGATGCCCCAGGTCGCCCGAGTGAACATGCAGTTCTGTTTGGCCGGCGCGGCGAGCCACTTGGCGACGTTCAGGAAATACTCCTTGATCCGCGCATAGGCCGCCTTGCCGTCCGCGCTATATTCGAAGCCGAACGCCTTGGGATCGTCGTCCGGCACTGGATCGATCTGGTCGCCGGTGCGCGGCCGGCCGATCAAATTGACATCCATCCAGTGGTGCCAGGTCGAATCGACCACCACCCTGCCGACATTGCCCAGATGCCCGTCATAGGCGCCCACCGCGCCGAACTCCTTGGCATTGGCCGGGCCCTTGTTGCGATCGGTGCCGGGCTGGCCGCTGCGCCCCTCGGTATGATCGCCCTGCACCCGTGCCCAGGCGATGATGTGCGGCATCTCGCGATGGCTGTTCACCTCGGGATATTCGGGCTTGTTGGTGTAGCTGCCGAAGCTGAAGGTGGCGGCGCCGTTGGTCGGCTCGATCACTTCGCCCTCGTGCGGGTGATCGGGCAGGATGTCGATCGGCCCCTTCTTGCCGCACAGCACCGGATGCGGCGCCCAGCGGCGCTGGAAGGGCGAGGTCGACCACAAGGGATAGCGGCGCAGGCGCACCTTCATCGGAATGTCGTCGGATTCGTCGTTGAAATTGTAGAAATTGTCGTGTCCGCGCATCAGCGTGTCATGCCGGTCCAGTCCGGTCGGGCTCGGCGGGCTCTGCGCCGGTGCCCATTTCCGCATGGTCGCGACGCGCGGAATCCGGCCGCACAGCGACGCACCGAAATCGGCATGGTCGCCGACTGCGAAGACCCCGCCCTGCTTCTCGTCCATCCAGCGCGCGACGATCGCCAGTTCCGCGTCGGACAGGCGCTGGCTGTCGTTGAAGTTGGTCCGGGCGCCGAAGAACCAGATCTGGTCGTAATCGTTGATGTTGAAATCCTTGTCGGTGAAGCGGAAGTCGTTCTTGTCCGCCGCGCCAAGGGGATCGGTCTGCCGGTGCATCTTGGTGAGGTCGTAGCGCACCCACCAGTCGGGGCTGTGCTCCAGGATGTCGCACAGTGCCGAGAGGCTGAAATATAGCCGCCCATAGGTGACGTTGACGAAGCCGCCATTCACGCCATCGGCTACCAGCAATATCTTGATACGGCACGGGGCCAGGAAGGGCTTGATCACCAGGTCGCCGCGGTCGATCGCTTCGAAGCGCAGGCGATTGATGTTCCGCAGGTCAACGCGGCGTGTGAGAACGGATTCAATTTCCATGTCGATTCCTCCGTCTATCCAGACTTCAAGAAACGACCCGGCGACCGCCGACGCGGCCTATTGATCCGCATATCTTCTATTTGTTGAAGATATAGCATCAAGCCAACCCGCTCAATCAGGCAAATGCACCGAAATGAAAGAAGAAGAGGATTATTTTTATTTGGATGACAATATCTTAACTTAGATAGTTCTCGCGTATATTTTCAACGATCCCAAGGAAATCCGCCGGAACCTTGCCAAGCACCGGCTATCCTCGCCGGAGCCCGAGGGGAATTTGTCCCTCGGCCTTGCAATGTCCGGCCCGCCATGCTGCCTAGGGGGAGATGCCCATTAATTCGATCCCGCACCCGATGATCCCGCGCGCCGTGCGCGCCCTTCCCGTCCCTGACACGAACCTTCCGGCCCTTGGCGCGGAGGCCCGGCGATGAACCTGGCGAACAGCGGCCTGCGCGACGCGCTCGTCATCCTCGGCGCCGCCGGCCTCGTCATCCCGGCCTTTGCCCGCTTCCGGATCAGCCCGGTCATCGGGTTCATCCTGGTCGGCGCGCTCGTCGGCCCAGGTGGCCTCGGCGATCTGGTCGAGCAACAGCCCTGGCTGGTCCACCTGACCATCTCGGACGCGCATGCGATCGAGCCGTTCGCCGAGTTCGGCATCATCCTGCTGCTGTTCTCGATCGGCCTGGAGCTGTCGTTCAAGCGTCTCTGGGCGATGCGCACGCTCGTCTTCGGCGTCGGCGCGGCGGAACTGCTCGGTGCCGGCCTGATCCTCGCCGCGATGCTCTATCTCACCGGGCTCAGCACCGGCGGTGCGATCGGGCTAGGCCTGGCGCTCTCGCTCTCCTCCACCGCACTCGTCATCCCGATCGCCGGCACCACCAGCGCAGTCGGCCGCGCCGCCTTCTCGATGCTGCTGTTCGAGGATCTGGCGCTGGTCCCGATCATCTTCCTGCTCGGCGCCTTCGCGCCCGCGGTCGGCGGAGACGCCGGCGCCTGGAAGCTGCTCTCCACGCTCGGCCTCGGCATCGTCACCGTCGCGGTGCTGTTCCTCGGCGGCCGCCTCCTCCTCCCGCGCATGTTCGCCCAGGCGGCGCGCACCAAGAGCCCCGAGCTGTTCCTCGCCGCCAGCCTGCTCGTCGTGATCGTCGCCAGCCTGGCGACCAGCGCGGTCGGCCTCTCGCCGATCGTCGGCGCGCTGATCGCCGGCCTGCTCATCGCCGAGACCGAATATCATGGCGAGGTCGAAGCGATCACCGCGCCGTTCAAGGGCCTCGCGCTCGGCGTGTTCCTGATCACCGTCGGCATGCGGCTCGACCTGCGCTTCGTGCTGGAGAACTGGGCGCCGCTGCTCGGCGCCTCGCTGATGGTCATGCTGGTCAAGACCGCCGTGACGATGGGCCTGCTCAAGCTCTCGGGCGCGCGCACCGGCACCGCCGCGGAGACCGGCGTGCTGATGGCCAGCCCGTCCGAGACCACACTGATCGTGCTCGGCGTCGCCGGCGCGGCCGGCCTGATCTCGCCCAGCACCGCCGGCTTCTGGACCACGGTCACCGCGATCGGCCTCACCGCCACGCCCTTGCTCGCCAAGGCCGGGCGCCTGATCGCCCAGCTGATCGAGCGCAGCCGCAGCGAGGACGTGCCCGACACCGCGCTTGAGCAGGTCCAGGCCGGCACCGTGGTGATCGGCTTCGGCCGCGTCGGCCGCACCGTCGCCGACATGCTCCGCCGCCACAACCTGCCCTATATCGGCGTCGATGCAGACATCGACAACGTCAACACCGCCCGGCGTGGCGGCTACAATGTGCTGTTCGGCGACGTCACCCGCTCGGAACTGGTCGACCAGCTCAACCTCGGCCATGCCAAGGCGCTGGTGCTGACCATGGACGATCCCGTCCTCACCGTCCGCCTCACCCGCCGCGTTCGCGGCTGGGTACCGAACCTGCCGATCATCGCCCGCGCCCGAGACACCGCCCATGCCGCCGAGCTCTACCGCGCCGGCGCCACCGAGGCGGTGCCCGAGGCGCTGGAGAGCTCGCTCCAGCTCTCCGAGGTGGTGCTGGTCGATCTCGGCATGGCGGTCGGCCCGGTGATCGCCTCGATCCATGAGAAGCGCGACGAGATGCGCAAGAAGATCAAGGACGTCGCCGGCATGGACCGCGAGCCACGCTTCCGCCGCGTGCGCCTGGGCAAGGGCGGCGCGGAGGAGCCCGATGCGCCCGCCTGACGCCGATTGCGCTTGCCCGCCTCGCGGCGGCAGCGCATCTCTTGCCGCATAGCTTGTTCCGGGAGTGCCTCGATGATCACCAGCCTGCTGCTTCTCGCCCTCGCCGCCGCGGGACAGACCGCCGATCCGCTCGCCCCGGCACGCGAGGGCAAGACCCAGTGCGTGGTGCCCAATGCGGAGAAGAAGACCTGCCTCGGCACCACCCGCTACAAGATCAGCGGCGCGAGCTATGAATCGACCACCCAGCTGTTCCTCGCCCCCACGCCGCTGATCACCATGGAGGTGCGCACCAAGGGCGCGATCAAGGACGGCCAGCTCTGCGAGACGATCAGCCTGGCCGATTTCCAGGGCGGCACCGTGCTCGTCAACGGCGCGCCGGCGGACGAGGCGACCGCCACCGCGGTGAAGAGCCAGATGGTTGCCGCCATCTCCCCGCTCGACGGCAAGGCCGCCTGCACAACGATCAAGCCGGCGGAGGGTGGCCTGCTCACCAACGAACTCACCATCGACGGCGCCGTCCGCGCCGATCTCAGCCAGAAATTCATCTGGGTGGGCGATAAGGACGGCTACAAGCTCGGGAACTGATGCCGATGATCGCCACCCTGCTCCTGCTCGCCACCGCCGCGCCCGCACCGCTGCCGGCACCCGACCTGCTCGATCCTGCCCGCGCCGGCAAGATCCGCTGCATCAACCCGGACAGCCGCGCGCGGACCTGCGCGACCATGGTCCGCTACACCGTGCATGCCGATGGCCGGTTCGACGCGGTGATCACCGGCGTCGTCTCCACCGAGCCGACGATCCTGATCGAGTATCAGACCCCCGGCCAGATCGAGGACGGCGCGGTCTGCTCGACCGTGCGCCCGATCGACTTCACCTCGGGCAAGCTCACCAAGGACGGCGCCGCGCTCGCCCCGGCAGTGGAGACCTCGGTCCGCCAGCGCCTGATGCTCGCGCTCCAGCCGCTCGCCGGCCGGAAGCGCTGCTATCGCGACCGCCCCGATGGCGACGGCCTCGTCTCCGACGTGATCATCGACGGCCAGGTCCGCGCCGACATGAACCAGCGCGCGCTCTGGGTCTCGCCCGAGGAAGGCTGGGCGCCGGGGATGTAGTCCACCTAATTCCTCCCCGAGCTAGTCTCGGGGAACAGCACGTCGATGCCCCTCCCCGATACAAGCTCGAGGAGGATTGGGATCGCCTCAAGCCGCCGCGAGTGCTTCCGCCAGCGCGGCCTTGACCGCCTCGAGCGCTTCCGCCCCCTTGTCACCGTCCGGGCCGCCGCCCTGGGCCATGTCGGGACGGCCGCCGCCGCCCTGCCCGCCCAGCACCGCCACCGCGACCTTGACCAGGTCCACCGCGCTCGCGCCGATCCCGTCGGTCACGCCGACCGCCACCGAGGCTCGGCCATCGTTGACCGCGACCAGCGCCACGACACCCGAACCAACCCGCTGCTTCGCCTCGTCGACCGCCCCGCGCAGTTCCTTGGGCTCGAGCCCGTCGATCACCTGGCCGATGAAGCTGATGCCCGCAACCTGCTCCGGCCCGGCCGCCTGCGCGGCACCGCCGCCGCCCAGCGCCAGCGCCTTCTTGGCCTCGGCCAGCTCGCGCTCGAGCTTGCGCCGCTCCTCGACCAGCGCACCGACGCGTGCCACGACATCGTCGGGCGACGTCTTCAGCGCCGCCGCCGCCTCGCGCAGCTGCGCGTCACGGCCGTTGAGCCACAGCCGCGCGCCCTCGCCGGTCAGCGCCTCGATACGGCGCACGCCGCTCGACACGGCGCTTTCCGACACGATCTTGAAGATCGCGATGTCGCCCGTCGCATTGACGTGCGTGCCGCCGCACAGCTCGACCGAATAGGACGCGTCCTCGCCCAAACCCATCGAGAGCACGCGGACCTCGTCGCCGTACTTCTCACCGAACAGCGCCATCGCACCCGCGGCGATCGCGTCGTCCGGGGTCATCAGCCGGGTCTCGACCGCGCCGTTATGGCGGATCTGCGCATTCACATCGGCCTCGATGTCCGCGATATCCTCGGCCGAAAGCGCCGAGGGGTGCGAGAAGTCGAAGCGCAGCCGGTCGGGCGCCACCAGACTGCCCTTCTGCGTCACATGCCCGCCCAGCCGCTTGCGCAGCGCCGCGTGCAGCAGGTGCGTCGCCGAGTGGTTGGCGCGCACCCGGTCGCGATGGTTGACGTCGACGGTGAGCTGCACCGCGTCGCCGACCGCGACCTCGCCGGTCTCGATCTTGGCATGGTGCGCATGCAGGCGCCCGAGCGGCTTGGAGGTGTCGGTCACCGCCGCGCTCACCTTGTCGTTCGCGATCACGCCGACATCGCCCATCTGGCCGCCGCTCTCGGCGTAGAAGGGCGTCTGGTTGGTCAGGATCGTCACGCTGTCGCCGGCCACCGCCCTGTCGACCTTGGCGCCGTCCTTGACGATCGCCAGCACCTGGCCCTCGCCCTGGGTGCCGGCATAGCCGGTGAACTCGGTACCGCCCAGCTCGTCGGCCAGGTCGTACCACAGCTCTTCCGAAGCCTTCTCGCCCGAGCCCTTCCAGGCAGCACGCGCGGCGGCCTTCTGCGCGGCCATCGCAGTGTCGAAGCCCGCGCGGTCGACGCTGATCTCCTGGGCGCGCAGCGCGTCCTCGGTCAGGTCATATGGAAAGCCGAACGTGTCGTAGAGCTTGAACGCGGTCTCGCCCGGCAGCGTGTCGCCCGCCGCCATGCCGATGGTCGCCTCGTCGAGCAGGCGCAGGCCATTGGCCAGCGTCTGGCGGAAGCGCGTCTCCTCCTGCAGCAGCGTCGCCTCGATCAGCGGCTGGGCGCGGACCAGCTCCGGGAACGCAGCCCCCATCTCGGCAACCAGCGACGGCACCATGCGGTGCATCAGCGGATCCTTGGCGCCGAGCAGATGGGCGTGGCGCATCGCGCGGCGCATGATGCGGCGGAGCACATAGCCGCGGCCCTCATTGGCCGGCAGCACGCCGTCCGCCACCAGGAAACCGGCCGAACGCAAGTGATCGGCAATCACGCGGTGGCTCGCCTGGTTCTCGCCGGTGGTCGCGGCACCGGTCAGCGCGCCCGATTCGGCGATCAGCGCCTTGAACGTGTCAGTATCGTAGTTGTCGTGCACGCCCTGCAGCACCGCGGCGACGCGCTCCAGGCCCATGCCGGTGTCGATCGACGGGCGCGGCAGGTCGCCGATGATCTCGTCATTCTCCTGCAGGAACTGCATGAAGACGAGGTTCCAGATCTCGACGAAGCGGTCGCCATCCTCTTGCGGAGAGCCCGGCGGGCCACCCCAGATATGGTCGCCGTGATCGTAGAATATCTCCGAGCAGGGGCCGCACGGACCGTCCGAGCCCATCGCCCAGAAATTGTCCTTGGTCGGGATGCGGATGATCCGCTCCTCGGGCAGGCCGGCGATCTTCTTCCACAGCTCGAACGCCTGGTCGTCGGTATGATAGACGGTCGCGGTCAGTCGGTTCGCCGGGATGCCCCACACCTTGGTGAGCAACGTCCAGGCGTGCGTGATCGCCTGTTCCTTGAAATAGTCGCCGAACGAGAAGTTGCCGAGCATCTCGAAGAAGGTGTGGTGGCGCGCGGTATAGCCGACATTGTCCAGGTCGTTGTGCTTGCCGCCGGCGCGGACGCACTTCTGCGAGCTGGTCGCCGTCGAATAGGGCCGGCTCTCCAGCCCCGTGAACACGTTCTTGAACGGCACCATGCCGGCGTTCACGAACATCAGGGTCGGGTCATTGTGCGGCACCAGCGGAGCGCTGGGGACGCGGGCATGGCCCTGGCTCTCGAAATAGTCGAGGAACGAACGGCGGATATCGTTGGTCGAAGTCATAAGCCGCCGACTTAGTTGCGGACAGGCTTTCGCTCAAGCGAAACACTGCGATCAGCGTGAAAGCTCCACGATTGTGGCGCCAACGGCGTGCCCGCATCCTCCACGTCCAACCCAAACACCCGTCATCCCCGCGAAGGCGGGGATCCAGGGTAACGAAGCGATGTCCTTTCCGGCTCTGGATCCCCGCCTTCGCGGGGATGACGTAGAAGATATTTGCATCCCCCCAACCGAACCAATATACGAACTATATACGATTCGTATATTCGCCGAGGAACATCATGGGCATTGTGAAGATCGACGACGAACTGCACGAGGAGATTCGCCGCGCCAGCACGGTGATGTGTCGTTCGATCAACGCCCAAGCCGAGTTCTGGATGAAGATCGGCATGCTCGCCGAGGCCAACCCCGCCCTCTCCTTCACGCAGATCGTCCGGATGCAGCTCGAGCTTGCCCAGGCGCCGAGGCCGGAAGCCGCGGCCGCCTGACATGGTCAAGACACCCGACGAACTGGAGCTGATGCGGATCTCCGGCAAGCTGCTGGCATCGGTCTTCGAGATGCTCGACGGCCAGGATCTGGCCGGCATGTCGACGATGCAGGTCAACGACCTGGTCGAGCGCTTCATCACTATCGATCTCGCCGCCCGCCCGGCGAGCAAGGGGCAGTATGGGTTCAAGTACGTCCTGAACTGCTCGATCAATGACGTGGTGTGCCACGGCGTGCCCGATCCGGACACGATCATCCGTGACGGCGACATCATCAATCTCGACATCACGCTGGAGAAGAACGGCTTCATCGCCGATTCGAGCAAGACCTATCTGGTCGGCAACGTCGCCCCAGCGGCGCGCCGGCTGGCGAAAGTGGCGCAGGAGGCGATGTGGCAGGGCATCCGCCAGGTCCGCCCCGGCGCGCATCTCGGCGATATCGGCTTCGCGATCGAACGCCACGCCAAGAAGCACGGCTATACGGTGGTCCGCGAATATTGCGGGCACGGCATCGGCCGCGAGATGCACGAGGAGCCCTCGGTGCTCAATTTCGGCAGGCCGGGCACGGGCGTGAAGCTGCGCGAGGGCATGACCTTCACGATCGAGCCGATGGTCAACCAGGGCAGCCGCATGGTCGAGACCGAGGACGATGGCTGGACCGTCGTCACCCGCGACGGCAAGCTCTCGGCGCAGTTCGAGCATACCGTGGCGGTCACCGCCACCGGCGTCGAAGTGCTCACCCTGCGCGCCGACGGCAGCTGAGCCCGCCCCGGCGCGGGCGGGTTGCAAAATAGGATTTCGTCTGTTTCCCTCAGGCCGCCGGGATCGCTCCCGGCCGCTCTTTGACAGGTTGGAAATATAGGATTCCGCCGGCGCAACAATGTTGCGCAGCGACCTTGGTGCAGTCCTCGTTGTGCACGGCCTTCGCAATCTTTGCGCCGCGAAAACGCGCTTTGGGCGTGTACTTCGTGTACTTTGGCGCCCGCCCGGTCGCTGGCGCAGTAGGAAGAGGCTCGCGCCTCACCCCATCGGCGCATCGATCGACCTGGGCGGCTGGCTGAACCATTTCGGCCCGCTCCCGGTCATGTGGAAGCAGTCCTCCAGCCGCACGCCGAAGCTGCCCGGGATGTAGATGCCCGGCTCGTTCGAGAAGCACATGCCCGGCGCCAGCTTCGTCGCCTCGCCACGCACCAGGTTGACTGGCTCGTGTCCGTCCAGCCCGATGCCGTGCCCAGTGCGGTGCGACAGGCCCGGCAGCTTGTAGTCCGGCCCCCAGCCGATCGAGGCATAATAGCGGCGCACCGCGTCGTCGACGCTGCCCGCGGTCGCGCCGAGCTTCGCCGCGGCAAAGGCGGTCTGCTGGCCCTGCGCCACCTGGTCCCACACCTTGCGCTGCTCCGCGCTGGCGGCGCCGTGCACCCAGGTGCGCGACACGTCGGACTGATAGCCCTGCACGGTGCAGCCGCAGTCCATCAGCACGATCCGGCCCTCGGCCACCGGCGACGGCACCTTGGTCCCGTGCGGATAGGCCGCACCCTCGCCCACCAGCACCATGCTGAACTCCGGACTGCCGCCCAGCTTCTTCGTGGCTGCATCCATCAGCGCCGATACGTCGCGCTGGCTCATCCCCTTCTCGACCCGCGGATAGACCCAGCGATAGGCGGCGATCGTCACATCGGTGGCCAGCTGCATCAGCGCGATCTCGGCCGGGGTCTTCACCATCCGGCAGCCGCGCACCACGGGATTAGCCGAAACCACCTTGAGCCCGACCTTCTGCAGCCCGTCGACGGCGAAATAGCGCACCGTCTCCTCGATACCGACCGGCAAGTGCGCAAGCTTGCGGTCCTTCAGGAAGCCGGCGACGGTCTTGAGCGGGTCCTCGTCCTCGTTCCACACCCGCACCTCGGCCGGGATCGCCAGCCCTTCGCGGGTACGCGCTTCCTCGAAGAACGGAGTGACGATGCAGGGCTCGCCCTCGGCCGGCAGCACCACCGCGGTCAGCCGCTCGCTACGGCCCCAGCGCAGGCCGGTGAAGTAGATCAGCGACGATCCGCCCTCGATCAGCACCGCGCCGATACCGTTCGCCTGCATCAGCTTCTGGGCCCGCGCGAGCCGCGCGGCGCGCTCGTCATTGCCGATCGGCACCGCGCTTTTGGTGATGTCCTCCAGCGCCGAAAGGTCCGGCTCGGCGGCACGCAGCACGCTCGGCAAGGCGAGCAGCGGGGCCGCTGCAGCAGCGCGGACAAGGGTTCGGCGGTCGAGGCGCATCGGCATTCTCCGGACAGGACTATGCACGCGATAAGGCCGCTTCGGGCGCCGCCGCAATACCCGCTGTGCATAGGGCAGCGCACATCGGCTGGCCGCGCAGGGCTTGACCCGCGGCCCGCAATCCCCTTTGCCTGCGCCAAAGGATTTTAGGGGGACCCTGTTTTGGGCAAGCGACTTACCTGGTTCATTCTGGCAGCACTGCTGCTCGGCGGCATATTGGGCTATGTGCTCAACGTCTCGCTGTCCGGCACGCCGGAAGGGGCAAAGGCGATCGAGAACTGGGCATACGGGCTCGACATCCCCACCCAGATGTTCCTCCACCTGATCAAGATGATCATCGCCCCGCTGGTCGTCTCCACGCTGGTGGTCGGCATTGCCCATATGGGTGGCGGCGGCGCGATCGGCCGGGTCGGTCTGAAGGCATTCTTCTGGTTCGTCTGCGCCAGCCTCGTCTCGCTCACCCTGGGCCTGATCTTCGTCAACCTGCTCCAGCCCGGCGTCGGGCTCAACCTGACCATCCCGGCCGCGACCGCCTCGAGCGGCGTCGATCGCTCCAGCTTCGACCTCGCCAAGTTCTTCATCCACATCGTGCCGACCAGCGGCATCGATGCGATGGCCACCAACGACATCCTCCAGCTCGTCATCTTCTCGCTGTTCTTCGGCGTCGGCCTCGCCGCGATCGGCGAGAAGGGCGAGCCGCTGGTCAAGGGGCTCGAGGCGCTGGTCCAGGTGATGCTCACCGTCACCGGCTATGTCATGCTGTTCGCGCCCGTCGCGGTGTTCTGCGCGGTGGCCAAGGCGCTGGCGACCAAGGGCATCGGCGTGGTCGGCGACCTCGCCTTCTTCATGGGCAGCTTCTATCTCGGCCTCTTCGCGCTCTGGGCGGTGCTGCTCGGCGCCTGCTTCCTGATCGTCGGCCCGCGCACCGGCACGCTGTTGCGCTACCTGCGCGATCCGATCCTGCTCGGCTTCTCGACCGCCTCGTCCGAGGCCGCCTATCCGCGCACGCTCGACGCGCTCGACCGCTTCGGCGTGCCGCCGCGCATTGCCAGCTTCGTGCTGCCGCTCGGCTATTCGTTCAACCTCGACGGCTCGATGATGTACATGACGTTCGCGTCGATCTTCATCGCCCAGGCGTACGGCATCCATCTCGACTGGATGACGATGATCCAGATGCTGCTGATCCTGATGGTCACCAGCAAGGGCATCGCCGGCGTGCCCCGCGCCAGCCTGGTCGTGATCACCGGCACGCTCAGCCACTTCAACATCCCCGAGGCCGGCGTGCTGCTGATCCTCGCGGTCGATCACTTCCTCGACATGGGCCGCACCGCGACCAATGTGATCGGCAATGCCGTCGCCAGCGTCGTGGTCGCCCGCTGGGAAGGCAAGCTCGACGCACCGAGCGAGCCCGAGCCGGCGGTCCTGCCGATGGGCGGCGCCCCCACCAAGACCGACAGCTTCGAGGATTATGGCCAGTCCTGATCCCGCAGCGGTGCCCGGCGCGGACCTGCCGGTCCGCGTCGCCGCGCTCTACCAGTTCACTCGCTTTCCCGATGTCGAGAGCCTGAAGGCCCCGCTCCTCGCTTTGTGCGAAGAACTGGGCATCAAGGGCACGCTGCTGCTCGCGAAGGAGGGGCTGAACGGCACGGTCGCCGGCAGTGCCGACACGATCGCCCAACTGCTCGACCATGTCCGCGCCCTGCCCGGCTGCGCGGAGGTCGACGTGAAATACTCGGCCGCAGCGGCGATGCCGTTCGACCGGATGAAGGTCCGCCTGAAGCGCGAGATCGTGACGATGGGCGAGCCGGACATCGATCCGCTCACCGGCGTCGGCCACTACGTCGCGCCTGCCGACTGGAACGCACTCATCGACGCGCCCGACACGATCGTGATCGACACGCGCAACGCCTATGAAGTCGCGCTCGGCACCTTCAACGGCGCGATCGATCCGGAGACGCGCAGCTTTCGCGAATTTCCCGAATGGTTCCGCCGCTTCCGCGCTGAGCGGGAGAAGGACGGGCCTATGCCGCGCGTCGCGATGTTCTGCACCGGCGGGATCCGCTGCGAGAAGTCTACCGCCTTCCTCAAGGCCGAGGGGATCGATGAGGTCTACCACCTCAAGGGTGGCATCCTCGCCTATCTCGAGCAGGTCCCGCCCGAGCAGAGCCGCTGGCAGGGCGATTGCTTCGTCTTCGACCAGCGCGTCACCGTCGACCACGCGCTCCAGCCCCGCAACCGCAGCCTCTGCCCGCGCTGCCAGGGCCTCATCGCCGGCGAGGACGCGCCCTGCCCGGCGTGCGACGACCTCGCCTTTCGGGATCACGCATAGGCATAGGGTCCGCCTGCGGCGAGCGCGGCCTGATAGGCTGGGCGGGCATGAATCCGCTCCAGCCAGGCATCGATGAAGGGCCTCCCTACGGTGGCGTTGGCGCGGGCCACCGCGGCTTCGAGCGGGAAGCTCATCATCACATCGGCCACGGTGAAGGTGTCGCCGGCGAACCAGGGCCGTGCCGCCAGCTCGCCCTCGACATAGTCGAGATGGACGTCGATCATCGGCTGGAACTTCTTCTGCGCCACCTTGCCGAGCAGAGGCACGCGGCTGAGCACCAGCTTGGTGAACAGCGGCGGCATCAGCGAGCCCTCGGCATAGTGGAGGAAGTGCCGCCAGCGCAGCGCATCCTCGCGGTGCCCGGGCTTGCCGAGCTTCCCGTCGCCCAGCTCGACCAGATATTCGACGATCGCGCCGGTCTCCGCGACCACTTGGCCGCCATGCTCGATCACCGGCGACTTGCCGAGCGGATGGATGCGGCGCAGCTCGGGCGGGGCGAGCATCGTCGCCTTGTTCCGCTCGTAGCGGCGAACCTCATAGGGCAGCCCCAGCTCCTCGAGCAGCCAGAGCACGCGCTGCGAGCGGGAATTCTCGAGATGGTGGACGATGACGGTCATGCTGCCTCCCCTGGACGGCGCGGACGCTGCCGCGCCGAGATCGACTTGACGATGGTCCGCCCGCCCGCAGGCGGCAAGGGGCGTTTCGCCCGGTCTAGCGCCGCTTCGATCAGGGCAATGACCGCGGGTTCGTCGAGCAGCGCCACATCCTTCAGGCAGACATAGCGCCCCATCTTCCCCTCACCCTGGAGCAGTCCCTCGGCATCGGGCAATCCGACACCGGGGAGGAAATAGAGCAGCACATTGCGTGGATAGATGGCGAGGCTGAACACCGCTTCCGAAGTCTTCTCGCCGGGGCCGTAGCCGATCGCCAGCGCGTTATAATTGTCATAGACCAGCTCGGTCGCGCCGGGCAGACGCTCCCGCAGCACCGCGCGAGCGGCGCGGACGCGCCCGGCGATCCCGGGCGTGAAGCGGGCGATGAAGGTCTCGACCTGCGCCGCGGTCGCTGCGACATCCTCGGGATCGGCCGGTGTCATGCCGCGCCGCCGATCGCTTCGAACCGGACGCTGCGGTTGGAAGGATCGGCATCGACCAGCCTGACCTGCAGCGCCGTACCCGGCGCTGCGCCGGGCGCGTCGATCCGGGTGACCACCGGCAGGTCGGCGAGCTGCATCCGGGCGCCGCGCATGTCGACATCGGTGACCACCGCCGCGAAGGTCTCGCCCTCGCGGCCGTCGAGCATCACCGCCTCCGCCAGGTCGATCACGGCGCGATCGATCTGGCCACCCATCGCGTCGCTTCGACCCATGACCTTAGGAAGGCGCTGGAAAGCCTCCGCTACGGCATCCGGGACCGGCTGGCCCGTCATGATCGCGAGGGTTGCCCGGATGACATAGCGATCGGCGAGCCGGCGAAGCGGCGCTGTGGCGTGGACATAGGGGGCGGCAACGGCGGCATGCCACGGCGCCGCACCGGCGCGCCACGGCGCATAGCTGGCGCCCTGCCCGGCCCTGCGGATCGCCAGCATCAGGGCAGCCTGCTGGGGATCGGCGGCATCGAGTCCGTCGCGGAAGCGCGCCAGCGGCTGCGCCTCGGGCCAGGCGATGCCGAGCGCACGCGCCGTGTTACGCAAGCGCTGGACCGCCGCCGCGTCGGGCTCGGCCATCACCCGGAACAGGCCGGTGTGATGAGCTTGCAGCACCTCGGCGATCGCAAGGTTGGCCGCGAGCGACAAGGCTGCGTTCTGGTCTTCGGACGGGTGGCGCGCGCGGAAGGCAAGCGCATAGCCGCCATCGGCGCGGCGCGCGACTTCCTGCTCGGGCGGATCGACCCGGGACGCACCCCGCCTGGCCTCGGCCAGCCCGATGCGGCGGGCGAGTTCGGCGAACGGGGACGGCAAGTCGGCATCGGTGACCGTCTCATAGGCGAGCTTGGCGCGGCTGCGGACCAGCGCCCGCTCGGCATCGTCGAGCTTCACCGCGCCGTCGGGCGCTACCCGAACGGTAAAGATCACGGCGGGGCGCGGGCCATCGGGAAGCAGGCTGGCGGCGCCTTCGCTCAGCACCGGCGGATAGAGGCTGGCCTTGCCGTCGGGCAGATAGAGCGTCGTGCCGCGGCGCCAGGCCTCGGCATCGACCGGATCACCGTCCTCGACGAACCAGGCGACATCGGCGATGGCGTAGCGCAGCAGCAGGTCGCTACCGCTCGCCTCCACCCATAGCGCCTGGTCGAGATCGGTCGCGCTCGCGGGATCGAGGGTGACGAAGGGGATGTCGGTGCGATCGACATGCTCGGAAGGCTGCCGCCGGGCGGCCGCTTCGGCGGCTTCGAGCACCGGCTGGGGAAAGGCGCGGGGCACCTGATACTGGCTGCGGATCGCGGCAAGGCCATTGGCCAGCACGCAATCGGGATCGAGAACGGCCTTCATCGCGCTACCTTAGCGTGCCCGGCGACGCTGCAAAGTACACGAAGTACACGCCAAAGCGCGTTCCGGCGCGAAGAACGCGTAGCCCGGCCGAAGGCGGAAGTTCACTAAGTTCACGACACCCAACGCGCGCGCGACAGCCCCCGGAACGGGAAAGACCCGGCGCGGGGCAACGCGCCGGGTCTTCCGATGGGCTGAGCCCGTGACCGCTGCCGCACGCGTCGCACGCGGGCGCGGCCTGATAATGCATTATAGATCGTCGTCGCCGTCATCGGCGTCGGGACCCGCCATAAGTCCTTCGGCGACCTTTTCGGTGCGCGCGCGGATCGCCTTTTCGAGACGTTCGCGCAGCTCGGTATTGTCGCGCAGGAAGTTCTTCGAATTCTCGCGGCCCTGGCCGATGCGGACGCTGTCATAGCTGAACCAGGCGCCCGACTTCTCGACCAGCCCGGCCTTGACGCCGAGATCGAGGATCTCGCCGATCTTCGAGATGCCCTCGCCGTACATGATGTCGAACTCGACCTGCTTGAACGGCGGGGCGACCTTGTTCTTCACCACCTTCACGCGGGTGGTGTTGCCGATGATGTCCTCGCGATCCTTGATCTGGCCGGTGCGGCGGATGTCGAGGCGGACCGAGGCGTAGAACTTGAGCGCGTTGCCGCCCGTCGTGGTCTCCGGATTGCCGTACATCACGCCGATCTTCATGCGCAGCTGGTTGATGAAGATCACCATGCAGCGCGAGCGGCTGATCGAGCCGGTGAGCTTGCGCAGCGACTGCGACATCAGACGAGCCTGAAGGCCGACATGGCTGTCGCCCATCTCGCCTTCGATTTCCGCACGCGGCACCAGCGCTGCTACCGAATCGACCACCAGGACGTCGATCGCGTTCGAACGGACCAGCGTGTCGACGATCTCGAGCGCCTGCTCGCCGGTATCGGGCTGCGAGACGATCAGCTCGTCGATATTGACCCCGAGCTTCTTGGCATAGACCGGATCGAGCGCGTGCTCCGCGTCGACGAACGCGGCAACACCGCCCGTCTTCTGCGCCTCGGCGATCACATGGAGCGCCAGCGTGGTCTTGCCCGAGCTTTCCGGACCATAGACTTCGATCACGCGGCCACGCGGCAGGCCACCGACGCCGAGCGCGATGTCGAGCCCGAGCGAACCGGTCGAGATCGCCTCGACCTGCATCGTCTCCTTCGAGCCCAGCTTCATCGCCGAGCCCTTGCCGAATGCGCGATCGATCTGCGCGAGTGCGGCGTCGAGCGCCTTCTGCTTGTCCGAAGAAATCGCCATGTTGCCGTCAATCACCTTGAGCGAAGCTGCCATTGGAAGTCCCCGTCGCTAGAAGGTTTAGCACGCTGCATCAACCTGTGTTGGAACGCTGTGTATCGCCTTTGTTCCAAAAGAACAAGAGCGGAACACAAATTTTTGTTCCACAATCGTTCCACTCCTACCGCCGGGGCTTCCCCCGCGCCCTTCCCCTCGCCTAGGCTGGGTGCGCAGGTATCGAGGGGGGAATGCAAATGCGCGTGGCGAGCGGGACGCTGTTCGGCAGGAAATCGCTCACGCTCATCGAAGCCGGCGAACCCGACGCCGAACCCTGGCATTTCCTGGCCTTCGAGGATGTCGAGGCACGGGAAATCGTCCCGCTGGATGGGCGATACCTGCTCGCGACCGGCTGGCGCGCCTGGCACAATGTGGATCCGATTGCCGTGTTCGACCTGGTGGAACGGCGGCGCGTGTTCGAACTCCGCGACCGTTGGGTCCTCCCCCATATGTGGTGCTGGTCGCCGGCGCGCGCCGCGCTGTTCTTCGTCCAGCACGAGAAAGGCCATGGCTATTGCATCCTGCGCGAGCGCTCGCTCGACGGCAGCGTGGACCGGCAGCACCGGCTTGCCGAAAGTTTCCACACGCGCGAACTCATCGCCCGTGCGGACGGCACGATCGCCTGTGTGGAAAACCGCACCGAAGCGCAGCGGATCGCGATCCTCGATCCCGTCACGGGCGAAGTCCGGTTGATCAGCCTGCCGCATCCGCCCCGCCAGATGTTCGAGCTGCCGGAAACCGGGCTGCGCTGGCTGAGCCCCGACGGGCGCTGGGCGCTGCGCAACCATCTCGACACCCTGCCCCGCGCGCGCGGACGCGGCGGCCTGCTCGCCCGCTTCCTGCGCAGTGCCCCTTCGGACGAAGGGCGCCATCCCGACCTGAGCGACGGCACGCGGCGCTTCGGGATCGCGCTGGACCTGATCCCGCTCGACCCCGCGGAGCAGCAGCGCACCATCGTCCTCCGCTACCTGTCGCTCGCCGATTTGCAGGGCCTGCCCAATTTCGGCGAGGTGCTGGACGCGCTGGCCAGCGGCGACGCGCCTCTGCTCCCGCTGCGCGAGAACCTGGAGCAGACCATAGAGGACAAGCTGCTGCTGCACCTGCTGCGCAAGCTGAACGGGGTGGCATGGGACGCGGACAGCAAGGGGTTCAGGGCGTTCTTCGGCGACCAGCAGCGCCATGTGACGATCGACGGCGAGATCGGACCGCTGGAGCCGCATGCGGGCGTACGCAAGCCCGAGGCACTGCCAACGCTATCGGCGGATGACGCACACAAGGCGGGCAAGCCCATCTTGCGCGAACGATCGAGCCAGCGAATTGCGCTGCCCGACCTGAGCGGCCCCGCCATCGCGGCCGCGCTGGACGAGATGCGCCAGCGGATGGAGACGCAGGGGCCAGAGGCGCTGTCCTTCGCCGGCGTGCTTGCCTTCCGCTTCAAGACGGGCGGCAAGTCGATCGGCGAGAAGGCGCTGTTCCAGGCGGTGCGTGACCTGCCCGCCGGCGAGCAGACGGCGCTGCTGCCCGCCTTGCGGGCATTGCTGACCAGCTATGGCAGGGCGGCGGGCAGCCCGTCCTGGCTGTCTTCGGGCAGTTCGGATACCGCGCCCGGTGCGCTTGCCGAAGCCGCGCTGGCATTGGCCGAGCTTGACGAGAATGCCTTCCTGTATCTGCGAGAATGGATGGCCTCGCTCGATCAGGAGCATGACCAGATCGGCTCGGAGAAACTGTTCCCGATCATCGCGCAGCGCACGCGCTTCGCAACGCCCGAGGCGCTGTGCTTCGGCCTGTGGTTCTTCCTCCAGCAATGGCAGACGGTTTCGTACGAGAAGCGCTGGCTGGGCCTGTTCGCGGCGGCGCCCGGGGTGATCGAGCCCGCGCCTTTCGCCCGGATGGCGCTGGAGGAGAGCCGCGTGGTGGTTGCCGCCAGCGAGGGCGCATCCCGTCTCGACAGCTGCCTGGTCAATCTGCGCGAGCGGATGCCGGGCGATTTCTGGGGCAAGGCCGCCACGCGCGAGCTGGAACGACTGTTCGGCGAGGCGATTGCGACAGAAGCGGACAGCGGCTAGCGCCGCGCCATGACCCGCATCCTCGGCCATGTCAGCGCGCTCAATCGCTATCCGGTGAAGTCGATGGCCGGGGAGCAATTGGGCGTGGCCGAGCTCGACTGGCAGGGAATCGAGGGCGACCGGCAATATGCGTTCGTCCGCGCGGCGAACGGCACGCGCTTCCCGTGGCTGACTGCGCGCGAGGTGCCGGCGATGGTGCTGCACCGGGCGCGCTTCGAGGATCCGGGCAAGCCCAAGACCAGCGCGATCGCCGTCCAGACCCCCGATGGCGCGAGCATCTCGCTCCACGATCCGATGCTCAAGGCGCATCTGGAGGCAGCCGCGGGTGAGCCCGCCGCGCTGATCCAGGTGGCGCGCGGCTGCTATGATTCGATGCCGGTCTCGATCCAGAGCAGCGGCGGCCATGCCGCGTTGGAGGCGGCGCATGGCTGCGCGCTCGATATCGACAGGTTCCGGATCAACGTGATCGTCGAGAGCGACCTGCCCGCCAGCGACTGGCAGGGCCGGCGGCTGGCATTCGGCAGCGACGAGGACGGCGCGGTGGTGCAGTGCGCCGATCCGATCAAGCGCTGCGTGATCGTGACGATCGACCCGCATACCGGCGCGAAGGAGCCGCGCGTACTGCGCACCGTCGCGCAGCAATTCGCCAGCTGCTACGGCATCTATGCCGGACCGGCGCGCCCGGGGCTCATCCGCCTGGGCGATCCGGTCCGGCTGATCGATTAGTTCGGCTCGACGACGAAGACCTTCCCGTCCGGCTGGAGGATGTAGAGGTTGCGGTTCGCATCCTCGCCAAAGGCATAGGTATATGTCACCGGCTGGAGGTTGGTCTGCAGATCGGGAATCTGCACGCAGCTGTTGCCGCTGGCTGAATTCTGCACCAGTGCCGCCGCCTTGCAGCCGCTGATAGTCTTGAGGGATTCGTAGCTGCCAGTCAGGAGCGCGCCCTGGAGCGCCTCGATCGGCCCGCGATAGACCGGACCTGCGGACAGCGTGTAGTGCTCGGCCGACGTCGTCGGGGAGAGGCCACGGCCCAGCTTGAACACCGGGTAGAACTGCCCCGCCGGCAACGGTGCCGAGCTGGTCAGCCGTTCACGCCAGGGCGAGAAGTCTCCCCCCTTGTCCTCGGGCCGGATCATGTTGAGCTCGGCCTCGAAGAAGGAACTGACCGGGGCACCCCAATCGCTGACATAGAGGTAGCCGGTGAAGGTATCGAACCCCGCCCGGCGCGGCTGGCGGAAGCCATAGGCCCAGACCTCGGGCGCGCCGCCCGTGGTTGCGAAGGGATTGGTCGCCGGGATCGCATAGTCGCGCGAGGCATCCGCCGGGAAGGCGTCGCTACTCACGTCGATGCGCAGCACCTTGCCGAACAGGTCGTTCGGGTTCGAACCCGGATTGGGGCCGCTGCCGGTGGTGACATAGAGATAGCCATCGGTGCCGAAGCCGATCCAGCCACCGGTGAAGTTGTTGTCCGGGGTGGCGACCGAAAGGATCACGTCCCCGGTCGACGGATCGCCGACGTCGCGGGTGCCGGCGGCGGCACGATAGCGGCGCACCTCGAGATTGTGCGCTGTCGTGGTCAGCGCGACATAGACATAGCCGTTCGCGACATAGTCGGCGGAAGCTGCGAAGCCGAGCAGACCGCCATCGGCATCGGTCGAGACCTGGCCGGAGAGATCGAGGAACGGCGTGGCGGCGACGGCACCGGTCGCGACGTTGAGCAGCTTCACCCGCCCGGTCTTCTCGGTGACGAACACCTGGGTGGCGTCACCCGGCTTGGCGACGAGGTTGTTCGGCTGGGTGAAGGCGCTGCTGACCTGGCGGGCGCGATAATTGCCGGTGGTCAGATCGGTGACAGTGACGGCGAGCGCCAGCGTCGTGCTCGCGGTGCCGTCCGAGGCAGCGATCGTCACCTGATAGACATTGTCGCGGTCGGCATCGCGCGGCGCCTCGAAATCGGGCGCGCTGCGGAAGGAGAGATGGCCGGTGGCGTCGATCTGGAACAGCGCTGCATCGGCACCGCCGTTGATCGAATAGGTGACCGTGTTGCCGTCCGCATCGGTGGAGGTCGCGGTGTAGAAATAGGTGGTGGTGTTCTCCGCCACGCTCACTGCGGTAGCCGAGTTGAACACCGGCGCGCTGTTGGTCGGGGTCGGCGTGGTGGTCGGGGTGGGCGTGGGCGTGCCACCGCCGTTCGAACCGCCGCTGTCACAAGCGGTGAGGAACAGCATCGGCGCCAGAGCGGCGCCCGCGAGCAGCGAACGATACAGAAGCATTTCGATTTCCCCTCTTTGTGGGCGCAGAATGATCCAGCGCGCGGTTTCGATCAAGTCGTGACATGACTGGAAACAACTGCGAAACATCTTTCTTTCCGGCGACTTGCGGGCGGACGATGACTTGGGCAGTTTCACTTTCGGGAGGAACTGCATGACCGATCTTCGCAAGCTCAATCGCTGGCTGGGCGGCGGCGCGCTGGCGGCCGCCGGGGCGCTGGGCACCATAGTCTATGTGCCCGCGGTGCTCGCTTTTCCCCATCGCGCGCAGTTCGGCGAGATCACGGTCTATTCGGTGTCACCGATCGGACCCGAGATGCCTGCGATCCTCGACCGGGCGGCGAAGCGCAATGCCATGAGCGCTATCGCGGCACCGCTGGGCCCGCGATCCGTCTATCTCACCGATGGCGGCTGGCGCTGGAGCCTGCTCTCGCTGCCGACCTCGCACGGCGCCTTTGCGGTGACGCGGCCCTTCTCGATGAACATCGTGGTCAACCGCACCTCGATCGCAGGGGACGGCGTGGAGAACAGCGCCGCGATCGGGAACCGGCGCACGCTGAGCGGCACGATCGCGCATGAGACGACGCACCTGCTGATCCACCAGCGCTACGGCCTGGCCGCGCGGACTTTCGCGACCTGGAAGGTCGAGGGCTATTGCGACCATGTGGCGCAGGAGAGCAGCCTATCCGATGCGCAGGCAGCGGCGCTCAGGGCTGCGGGCAAATCGACGCCGGGGCTCGTCTACCATGACGCCCGCCGGAAGGTTGCAGCGGCGCTTGCTTCAGGGAAGAGCGTGGATCAGTTGTTCAGGAACTGACTGCCAGGCGGAAACTGGCCTCAGGCCGCGCCGACGAGGCTGTCGAGCACCTTCTCGACACTGTCCATCGTGAACGGCTTGGAGAGCACCGGGCGATCGCGATAGGCCTCGGCGACCATGTCCCCTGCCCCGCCGGTGGCGAGCACGAAGGGAATGCCGCGCGCGGTGAGCGCATCGGCGATCGGCCAGCTGGTCTCGCCGCCGCGCAGGTTGATGTCCATGATCGCTGCATCGATCCCGCCCGCCTCGACCAGTTCGAGCGCCGTGGCGACGCTGTCCGCGGTCCCGGCGACGGCGCGGTCGAGCGCGTCGAGAAAGTCCTCGAGCATCATCGCGATGAGCGGCTCGTCTTCGACGATCAGTATTTTCTGAGGCCCCGGCATATCGGGTTCCATCGCAAAAAAGCCGCGGGACGCCAAGGGTTTATTTCGGCGCGAGCACTTCCCGCGCAGCTTCGGCAAGTTGCTGTACCGAAAAAGGTTTCGGCAGGAAGGAAACTTGCTCCAGATCAATCGATTTGCGGAGCTGCTCTTCGGCATAGCCCGACATGAACAGGATCGGCAGGTCGGGATATTTGGCGCGAATCCTGCGCGCCATGCTCGGCCCGTCCATCACCGGCATGACGACGTCGGAGATCAGCAGGTCCGGGCGCTCGATCGTCTCGATCAGCTCCAGCGCGGCCTCGCCATTGTCGGCGGTGACCACGGTATAGCCCTGGCGGGTGAGCGCACGCTCGGCGATGGCGCGGACCATGTCCTCGTCCTCTACCACCAGGATCGTGCCGGTGCCCCAGGTATCGACCGGCTTCTCCTTCACGCCCGGCAGCTTGGCCGGCACCGGCGCCTCGGTCGCGGCATGGACCGGCAGGTAGATGGTGAACTCCGCCCCGCCCGCCGGCGCATTGTCGGCGAAGATGAACCCGCCCGACTGCTTGATGATGCCATAGACGGTCGACAGGCCGAGACCGGTGCCCTTGCCGACTTCCTTGGTGGTGAAGAAGGGCTCCCAGATCTTGGCGAGGATCTCGGGCGGGATGCCGGTGCCGTTGTCGGCGATGCGCAGCGCGGTATAGTCGCCGACCGGCAGCACGTCGTCGTCCATGCGGCGGACCTCGGAGGCGGGCACCGCCATCGTCTCGATCGTCAGCGTGCCGCCGCCGCTCGGGTTCTTCGACAGCATCGCGTCGCGGGCGTTGACCGCGAGGTTGACCACCACCTGCTCGAGCTGGCCGGGATCGGCGCGGACCGGGCCGAGGTTGCGGCCGTGCTTGACCTCGAGCCGCACCGTCTCGCCGAGCAGACGCTTGAGCAGGTTGGAGACTTCGGAGATCACGTCGGGCAGCTGGAGCAGCTGCGGGCGCAAGGTCTGCTGGCGCGAGAAGGCGAGCAGCTGGCGGGTCAGCGAGGCGGCCCGGTTGGAGTTGGCGCGGATCTGCTGGATGTCGTCATAGTCGCTGTCGCCGGGCGAATGGCGCATCAGCATCAGGTCGCAATGGCCGATGATCGCGGTGAGGATGTTGTTGAAGTCGTGCGCGACCCCCCCTGCAAGTTGCCCGACCGCCTGCATCTTGGTCGCCTGGGCGACCTGACGCTTGAGCTTGGACTCCTCGCCGGAGTCCTTGAGGCTGATCAGGACCGCGGCGTCACCCAGGCCGCGCGCGCCGGCGATGCCGATCGAGACGGGCTCGTCGGGCGCGTCGGACATCCGGACGGTCATCTCGGCCGATTGCGGGGCACCGCCGGCAAAGCGGCGCACGGCATCGGCGAGCGCCGCCTTGTCCTCGCGCACCACCAGGTCGCCCGGGTAAAGCGGCGGGGCGGCGGCGTTGACCCGGGTGGCGCGGACGAACGCGTCGTTCATGCTGACGAAGCGGCCGTCGCGATCGACCAAGGCGAGGCCGAGCGGCAGCAGCGCGATCAGCGAGCGGACATGCGCGCCGGCACTGGCGCCGATCGCTGGCGTGGGGGCGTTGCCCACCTCCTCGTCGAGCAAGGCGACGAGCAAGGGCGCCTCCTCGCCGTCGAGGAACGGGATCTGGAGCACGCGGAGCGGATTGCCCTGCAGCCCCTCGCGCTCGAAGCGGACCAGGCCCATCGAGTCGGTGATCAGGAAGCGGGCGAAGTCCCTGCCCTCCACCGCCGCCTCGCCGCTGCCCATGGCGCGCAGGCGGAACACGCGGTTGGCGGCGCGGACGCGGCCCTCGGGCGAGACCATCGCGGCCATGATGCCGGACGAGCCGAGCCGGTCGCCGGTATGGCCGTCGATCAGCGCCTGGGTCTGGCTGGCGAGGTCGAGCGCCTGGACGCCGATGAAGCGCCAGACCAGCGACTCCTCGCCGACGCGCTGGACGCGGGCGGAGACGGGAGCGCCGAACACCTGGATGCCGTCCTCGCGCGCCTCGCCGTCGCGCCAGGCAGTGCGGGCGGCAGTGCCGAGCGCGGCGACGGCTGCATCGCTGACGGGGAGGTTGGGCGGGGTCGGCCAGCCGGCGAACAGTGCCTCGAAGCGGCTGTTGGCGCAGACCAGCCGGCCGGCGCGGTCGGTGACGGCGAGCGCGTCGTCGCTGGCGGCGGCGAGCGCCTGGGCGACCGACCAGTCGATGGGCTGCTCGGCGGCGGCATCGGCATGGAAGAGCTTGCGCGCGCCCCAGAGCGCGCCGGCGACGAGCACGCCCGCGGCGACGAAGCCGACCGCGACGGCGCGGTCGTTCAGCGTGAGCAGGATCACCGCGCCCGCGAAAATGCCCGCGAGGACCGCCGCCGCGAAGGGCAGCCAGCGGCGAGACGGCGATACGGGCGTGTGGACGGGCAACGTGGCCATGCGCCACCGATGTTCGGTCGGAGGGCGCGGGTCAAGGACACAATTCCCTCTCCCTTTGGGAGAGGGAGGGAGCGCCGAAGGCGCAGAAGGGTGAGGGTCGACTGGATCTCGACCCTCACCCTTCCCACGCGCTTCGCGCGCGGGCCCCTTCCCTCTCCCGCTGGGAGAGGGAAAAGAAGCTTACCAGATCCGGACGCGCTTGTCGGGCGTCAGGAACAGCTTGGTAGCCGGATCGGGGTTGTACGCACCGTACCAGGGATCGAGGTTGCGGACGACCCAGGCGCGCTGCTGCGAGGGCGAGTGCGGATCGGTCAGCAGGCGCTGGCGCAGGTTCGCCTCGCGATAGTTGCGGCGCCACACCTGGGCCCAGCCCTGGTAGAAGCGCTGGTCGCCGGTGAAGCCGTCGAGCACCGGGGCTTCCTGGCCGTTCAGGGAGGCCTTGTACGCGTCATAGGCGACGGTGAGGCCGGCCAGATCGGCAACGTTCTCGCCGAGCGTCAGCGCGCCCTTCACCTTCATGCCGGGAAGCGGTTCGTACTGGTCGTACTGGGCGACCAGCGCGTCGGTGCGCGCCTTGAAGGCGGCGACGTCGGCGGGGGTCCACCAGTCGGTCAGGCGGCCTTCCTTGTCGTACTTGGCGCCCTGGTCGTCGAAATGATGGCTCAGCTCATGGCCGATCACCGCGCCGATGCCGCCATAATTGACCGCCGGATCGGCGTTCGGATCGAAGAAGGGCGGCTGCAGGATCGCGGCCGGGAAGACGATCTCGACCATGCCGAAATTGGCATAGGCGTTGATCGTCATTGGGGTCATCCCCCACTCCCAGCGGCGGATCGGCTGGCCGAGCTTCGCGATATTGTCGTCATAGCCCCAGTTATTGGCGCGGACGCTGTTGCCGAACGCGTCGCCGGCGGTGATCGTCAGCGAGCCATAGTCCTGCCAGCGATCCGGATAGCCGATCTTCGGGGTGAAGGCGGCGAGCTTGGCATGCGCCTTGACCTTGGTCTCCGGCGCCATCCACTCGAGCTTATCGATACGGCGGTCCATCGCGGCGATGACGTTCTTGACCAGCTTGTCGGCCGCCGCCTTGGTCTCGGGCGGGAAATACTTGGCGACATAGACCTGCGACACGTCGTCCGAGAGCGCGCCGGTGGTGAAGTCCACCGCGCGCTTCCAGCGCTCCTCCTGCTCCGGCGTGCCCGAAAGGGTGGTGCCGTAGAAGGCGAACTGCTCCTTGTCGAAGGCGCTCGGCAGCACATCGGCGAAGCCGTCGAGCGTGCGGACCAGCAGCTGGTCCTTGAGCACGTCGAGCGGCGCCTGCTGGATCAGCTTGGCGATGCCGGTGATCGCGCTCGGCTGGGCGACGATCACGGTGTCGACCGGCGACTTGCCGGCGGCGAAGAAGGCCTTGAAGTCGAAGCCCGGCGCCGACTTCTGCAGCTGGGCGACGGTCATCTTGTTGTAGGTCTTGCTCGCATCGCGGCTCTCGACCCGGGTCCACTGGACCGCGGCGATCTTCGTCTCGAACGCGACGATCGCCTTGGCACGCGCGGCGGCATTGGGCTCGCCGGCATTGGTCAGCTGCGCGGCGAGATGCTTCTCATAGGCGGCCTTGGTCTCGAGGAACTTGGCGTCCTTCGAGAGGTAATAGTCGCGGTCCGGCATGCCGAGTCCGGCCTGGCCGAGGCTGAGCGCATAGACTTCCGGCTCCTTGTCGTCCTGGCCGACATAGGCGCCGAACGGCACGCCCACGCCGTTGCGGCGGGCGGCGGCGGCGAGCGCGGGATAGCCGGCCTTGGCCTTCAGTCCCTTGATCTGGTCGATCCAGGGCTTGGCCGGCGTGAGGCCCTTGGCGTCGATCGCAGCGCTGTCGAGATAGGTCGCATAGGCGGTGCCGATCTTCGAATTCGGATCGCCCTTGGCGGCGTCGAGAATCTCGTGCGTCTGCTTCTTGGCGTTGTCGTCCAGGATGTTGAACGAGCCATAGTTCGACTTGTCGGCCGGGATCGGGGTGTTCTTCGCCCAGGCGCCGTTGGCGTAGTTGTAGAAATCGTCGCCCGCCTTCACCGCGGTGTCCATGCCGGCGGTGTCGAAGCCATAGCTTCCATAGACCGGCTTGGGCTTCTCCGGCTGCGGCGGCGCGGCTTCCGCCTCGGTGACGGGCGCGGCCTCGACCGGGGCGGTCGGCAGCGGCTGGTTGTGCGCGCAGCCGGCGAGCAGCACGGGCGCGGCGAGGAAGGTGGTGGTGAGGAGCGACAGGCGCATTGAGGAGACCCCCGAACGAGTTGGTGCGCGCTGTCTTACGCCGTCGATACGCTCCGTCAATCGACTCGGCGCAACATTGTTACACTCTGGCGACCAATTATGTTTCTGGTTGGTTGCACAGTGGAGGCGGAGTGCATCTTGCCTCCCCTGTTCCCCGGCGAAGGCCGGGGTCCAGTTGCAATGTCGTTCGAGAGGACTGATCGCCCCAACCGGCTGCGCCGATACTGGGCCCCGGCCTTCGCCGGGGAACTGAAAGGCGAAGCGTCCGCCTCCTAACGGAAGCGAACGTTCGCGGTCAGGCCGCCGCCCGCGCCGCCTGGCGCCGCTTCCACTTGCGGGCGATCCACAGCCGCCATGCCAGCGCGGTGCCGAAATAGCCGATCAGCGCCAGCGCGCCGGTGATGGTGACGAGTCCGGTGAGCGTCGCCGGCCCGGCCTGGTGGACCAGCCAGTCGCTCCAGCTCTGCTCGATCACCTGCGCCTTCGCCACGACCTCGCCAGGGCCGATCATCCAGCTGCCCAGCCAATAGGCCGCCACCCAGAGCGGCGGCGTGGTGAAGGGATTGGTGATGAAGGTGGTCGCCGCGGCGGCCGGGATATTGGCGCGCAGGGGCAATGCGAGCACCGCCGAGGCGGGGATCTGGCCCATCGGGACCAGCACGCCGGTCACCACGCCCAGCGCCACGCCGCGCGGCACCGATCGGCGGGTGAAACGCCAGAGCGACGAATGCATCACCCGGTTCGCCACTGGACGCAGCCAGCGATTGGTCTCCACCGATTCGCGGCTGGGCGTCGCCTTGTCGAGCCAGCGACGGAAGCGCGACTTGTCGGCCGGGGACGCGGTATCAGTCACGGCCGCCGCGGAGCAGACGTCCCTGCTCACGCTTCCAATCCCGCTCCTTGATCGACTCGCGCTTGTCATGCGTCTTCTTGCCCTTTGCCAGCGCGAGCTCGACCTTCGCGCGGCCCCGTCCGTTGAAGTAGATGGACAGCGGCACCAGGGTCATGCCCTCGCGCGCCACCGCGCCATGGAGCTTGTTTATCTCGCGCTCATGAAGGAGCAATTTACGGGGACGCTTGGGCTCATGGTTGAAGCGGTTGCCATGGCTGAACTCGGGGATGTTCGAATTGACCAGCCAGACGCCGCCCTCGTTCACTTCCGCATAGGCTTCGGTGATCGAGCCCTCGCCGAAGCGCAGCGACTTCACCTCGGTGCCGGTCAGCGCGATGCCGGCCTCATAGGTGTGTTCGATGAAATAATCGAAACGCGCGCGCCGGTTCTCGGCGACGGTCTTCACTTTCTCGGGAGAGGGACGCGGACGAGCCATAAGGGGCGCGATGTAGGCATGTAATCCGGTGAGCGCCAGCCCGGTCGGTTCGCACGGAGAAAATCCGCTGGACGCAGGCGGTGCGACAAATGCGACAAAGCGTTTGCATCTTGATCCAGATGCATGCGGGATTCGGCAGATGCGCGTATCAACAGGCCATTGGCGTCCCCGGAACGAGCACGGCGCTGAATGACAGCAACGGGAGAGCTGCCGCTTGAAGCCGGAGCTTTCAAATGCCCCCGCAGAATGACCGCGAATATCTCGAACGCCGACAACGCCTGAGCGCGGAAAAGGCGCGTACCGCCACCGATCCCGGCCTCGCCAGGATCCACGACCAATTCGCCCGGGCCTATGCCCAGCGCCTCCAGCAGGTGGCCCAGCAACCGGCCGAATAGCAGAGGATAGCGCGCGGGGTGGCGATGGACAGACCCCCTGCCCTGTTCCATAGCTGTTCCAATGTCCGTGGTACTCAATATCCAGCGTTCGATCACCGGCCAGCCCTGGCATTGGCGCGGGCTCGCCAGTGATTCGCGCGGCGGGCTGGTGCCCGACGACCTGGTCACCCAGCTCCTCCTCGCCCGTGGCGTGGCGCGCGAGGAGCTCGACATACACAAGGCGCCGAGCATCCGCGCCTTCATGCCCGACCCCTCGATCTTCCGCGACATGGACAAGGCGGCGGAGCGGCTCGCCGACGCGATCGAGAAGCGTGAGCAGGTGGCGATCTTCGGCGATTACGACGTGGATGGAGCTACTTCCGCAGCACTCCTCATATTGCTTCTGAGGGACCTGGGCCTGGAGGCCCGCCCCTATATCCCCGACCGGCTGATGGAAGGCTATGGCCCCTCGGGCGAAGCGCTGGTGCGGCTCAAGGGCGAAGGCGCCAGCCTGATCGTCACGGTCGATTGCGGCGCCCAGGCCTTCGAGGCGCTGGAAATGGCGCGCGACGCCGGCGCCGAGGTGATCGTGGTCGATCACCATAAATGCACCACCGAGCTGCCCGTGGCGCTGGCGCTGGTGAATCCCAACCGGCTCGACGAGGACGAGGGCGCCGCGCATGGCCATCTCGCCGCGGTCGGTGTCGCCTGGTTGCTTGGTGCGGCCCTGGTCCGCACGCTGCGTGCCCGCGGCTGGTTCGCCAGCCGGCCCGAGCCCAAGCTGCTCGACCTGCTCGACATCGTCGCGCTAGGCACCGTGGCAGACGTGGCAGCGCTGCGCGGTCTCAACCGCGCCTTTGTCGCCCAGGGCCTCAAGGTGATGGCGCAGCGGCGCAATATCGGGCTCAACGCGCTGATCGAGGCCTCGCGCCTCACCCGCGCGCCGACCTGCACCGATCTCGGCTTCGCGCTCGGGCCCCGGATCAACGCCGGCGGACGTGTCGGCCGGTCTGACCTGGGCGTGCGGCTGCTCACCACGCGCGACCCAGAAGAGGCGCGGACCATCGCCGAGGAGCTCAACCTGCTCAACGAGGAGCGCCGCGCGATCGAGGCGGGCGTGCAGGCGGAAGCGGAGGAGATCAGCCTGCTCAAGGCCAACCACTCGGTCGTCGTGGTGGCGAGCAAGGGCTGGCATCCCGGCGTGATCGGCATCGTTGCCGGGCGACTGAAGGAGAAGCTCGGCCGGCCGGCGATCGTGATCGCGCTCGACGAGGACGGCGTGGGCAAGGGTTCGGGCCGTTCGATCCCCGGCGTCGACCTGGGCGCCGCGGTGCTCGCCGCCAAGGATGCCGGGCTGCTCGCGGCCGGTGGTGGCCACGCCATGGCCTGCGGCGTGACGATCGACGCGGACAGGCTCGATGCGTTCGTGGAATTCCTCGAGGAGCGGCTCGCCGAGCGGGTGACTCAGGCAATGGGCGAGCGGGCGCTGCTGCTCGACGCGGTGGTGGCGCCGGGCGGCGTCTGCCCCGATCTGGTCAATGCGATGGAAGTCGGCGGGCCCTATGGCATGGGCTGGCCGGCGCCGCGCGTCGTCGCCGGGCCGGTGACGGTGATCAAGGCCGATGTGGTCGGATCGGGCGGGCATGTCCGGCTGATCGTCTCGGGGCCGGACGGGCGCAGCCTCAAGGCCGTCGCCTTCCGCCAGGCCGATACCGAGCTGGGCGCGGCGCTGCTCTCCGCTCCGCGCCATCGCAAGCTCTGGCTCGCCGGACGGGCCAGGATCGACGACTGGGGCTCCCGCCCTGCCGCCGAATTGCACGTCGAGGATGCCGCATGGGCGGATTAGGCGAATAATCGGAAAAGGATCGATCAAGCCGCTTGACCGCGTGCCGATCCTTCCCTAACTGGCCGCCTCCACGCTTCGGCATGGCCCCTTCGTCTAGCGGTTAGGACGCGGCCCTTTCACGGCTGAAACACGGGTTCGATTCCCGTAGGGGTCACCATCGTCAAGCGGAAAATGGCGGAAATCCGCCGTTTCGGACGATTTGGCTGAAGTCGCCCCCACTTTTCGTCCCACATTTTTTCTCGGCTTTCGTGACATCGAACGGTACGCCTTGGGCCGTCGATTCCGTGCCCCGGTGCAAGATTCGCAAGTCCGAACGGTTTACGACTGCCTCTAGGCCGTTAGTTGACTGGCAGGTTTAGCGATCTCTTCGGGCTGGCTGATGCGGCCGGCGGGGATTTACTCGACCAGATAGTCCTTGGTGGCATCGGCCTGTTCGCGACCGCCAAACAGATCGTTGAGGCGGCCGGCCTCGGTCAGGCGGTCAGGCCGGGCTGACGGCGTTTAGTTGGATGCGGCGGCCCTTGAGCATCGCCCATCGCCCGCTACGATTGGCAAAATTTCCTCGGAATAAGGTCGCAGCGATCGTGGCTGGTACAGAGACCGCGCCGCACCTTACCTGAGTGCTTAGCGCACCCGGCCTTGGGCGGCCTCACGCGGTGTCAGCTCAAGCGTTCCTTCGCCGCCAATGTTTTGCCAAGCGCGGTGCCGCGAGGCGGTTTTCGCCGCGCCGGGCGGAGTGACACACCAGAAATGGTGCAGTTTCGGGCCGGCGCGCTCGCCTAATGCGTCGGTGACGATGCAGATTCGATAGCTCCCATCGAGGAACTTCCCGCGTTCCTCGAGGCGTATCTTGTCAAACTCGTTGAAGGTGAAGTCCGCCACCACCGCCCTGCCGGACCGGCCCTTCACCTCGATGCAGAGCGTCGCGTCGCCTTGAACGGCGACGAGGTCATACCCCAGCTTCGTCGCCGAGACGTCGTCAACGTCGTAGCCAAGCGCCTCGAAGTGGTCGGTCACGATCCGCATCGCGGTATCTTCGATCTCCTTACGCCTCTCTGGATCCGGTTGGAAGCGATTGCCCTTGCTTCCGGATTTCGGCGAGACAGCCTCCGAGAGCGGCAATGCTTTCCCGGTCTCGATGAAATGACGAATGCGGCGCGCGATCTCGGGCCCGACCTCCTTCTGCAGCTCGGGGAAGTAGACTGGACTCTGGCCGGGGATACCCTTGTCGCCCTTCTTGCGCGGCGGGATCCAAAGGACCCGCTCCTCTGGCGCGAGCAGCCGGCAATCCTTCTCGTCCGCCTCGACCTGGAACGACAGCGTGTGCGGCTTGCGCGAGTGCGGATCGCGATAGGTCCTCGCTCGCTTCAACGCGCCCTTGGGCTGCTGGCGATAACGATAGACCTTGGCGTTGTCGTACCACCCGACGACGATCCTCCCTCGACGGGGCGACGGATCCGGCGCGGTCCAGACGACCAAAACGTTGTCAATGGAGTCGCTCGTGGCCGTGGTGCCGAGCTTCTCGATGTGGATCGAGTTCTCAAGCACTTCGACATGGCCATAGCAGCGACCGGAGGCAGGCCTGAAATTCAGAACCTCCCCGCCCCATCCATTTTCCGCCGCCCACTTGAAGCCGCCCGCATAGAAGCCTTCCAGGCTGCCGTCATAGTCATTGAGATGGATGCCATGCAGCACGACGAGCGGACGGTTCATCGGGTCACCTTCATCTTACGATTGGACTAACCGGTAGGGGTCGATGTTTCGCAATCCCTTGCGGCGCACTCGAAATCGTGGCGAGCTCGAGCGCGGCTGAAATCCCAACTCTTGCGTCTTGTCATCGCCTTTTCAGATTCACGCGTATGTCGTCGGTGAACAAAGTACCCTCGCTCCAGGATGAGATTATGTTTCTGGAATCGAGCCATTTGACCAATGCGATGTTTTCGGTGGTGTTCGTCAGGCGAGGGGAGCTGTAGCCCGTCCTGATCTCAGAAAATGGCCGGGGGAGAGTTTCCAGCACCTGACGGACTTCGCTGTCCGCGAGAACGGAATGAAATTTGTTGAAGAGCGAGATTTGCGTCGAGATGGGCTTGGAATGCGTGATCAAGGTTTGCGCCAAGCCAGCATCCAGACCGGCTATTCCGGTACCGCTGCGGTCGATGACCGGACCGATAAGCGCTGCGCGCTCGGGCAGGCCGGGTAGCGCGCCGAGGTCCATCAAATCGACCAGCGCGCGCTTGTTTCCATCGCCGATTTCAGTTCGGAGCAGTCGTTCCCGAAATTCGTCGTCGAGCGCAAAGCTTTGAGGATCGGCCAGATAGGCGGCGACGTTCGCTGCCACGAATAACAGCTGCAATTCTGGCTCGGGGGCGAGCGCGTCGAGGCTAGCCTTGTCGAACGTGACTTTTCTTTCCTCTATCAGGATTCCAAGCTTGGCTCGATCCAGTCCTTCCGGGAAATTGTCGAACGGCTTGGGCAACGCCTCTACATATTCCTTATAGGCGGCATCCGACAGCGCCGCCGCGCCAATGAGAAACTTGCGCAGTGGTTGTGCAGCTGAATTGCTTGGCATCGGCTCTCTGACGATAGCCGCTCGTACATCTTCTCGATTGAGATATGCGATCAGGCTTTCCGGCTCGAACCCCTCGCTTTCGATGAAAGCGAGGCAGTTCGCCCAAGTCGGCTCGATCGCACGCTGCTGGAAGAGCATCGCGTGCGCCTTGGAGGGGACGTCGGCGAGCGTTGGCAGGAGGACCGTCTGCCGTCCCAGAAACTCCTCAAGATCTTCCTGATCGAGGTTCTCGTGGAGGATGATAGCCAGGATAGCTGCGGCGTCCTCGGTCGAATTGTCATCCAGCCCGAGCAGGACATCGTGCAAATAGGTATCGAAGTCGCGCTCGATCCTGTCGATCAATACTGCGTTATTCGCGGAGCGAATGGTGGTGTAGTTCCTGGCGCGCAGCGACTCCAGATCGGGCTCGCCCATGACCTCCTGATAGGCATATTCCAGGTTCGCGATCGTGAGTTCGAAGAGCCCATTCTCGAACATCGCGCGTATGATCCCGGGATGCTCCTTAATCGAAGCGAGATCCCTGACTTCAAAGCCGACGCGCTCGAGGCGCTCCGGAGTCATCTCGGGCGCCTGAGCCAAAATCTCAGGTAGATTCGCCGAGACGAACTCCGCGAGTTCATCGTTGTCCCTCGCCAGGCGCTCGAGTAGCTTCTCAGGCACGCTCGATAGCAATTGCGTGACATGGGACAGGCTGCGCGGGCTGGCGATGATTGTGGGGGCGTATTCCTGCCAGGCGCCAGCCAGTCCCGATAGCAATCCTGCGACATCGCGACCGCCCGCATAATAGGCATCGAAAAAGGCCTCGCAGCTTTCGAAATTGGCCGAAAGAAACTCGAAAAGCTTCGCCGTTTGCTCGGCGTAGCGGAACCGATCACTCAGCAGGCAGTCGGCGAGCTTGACGTTGAGGACATAGCTCTGCCGGAAATCCTCGTCGCGCATTGCCACGATGACTTCCTTCGGATTGTCGATCGGAAATTCCGGGTCCGGCGTTGTGAATGCCCGTATCTGAATCAGGAACTTGTTATCGTGCGGCGACAGCCGGCCCGAATGGAAAAGCGAGGTATATTGATAATAGGTGTCGTCGAGGTACCCCTCCAGGATCAGGAAACGGGCTAGCTCGCCTTTCTCGCCGAAGCTCTCGAACAGGTCTTCGAGGCGGTCGGAGTTCAAACGCATCAGTTCGTTCAATTTGGTCGTTCGAAGCGTCCCGATCTTCGATCTGAGCTCGCTGATTCGGCGCAAGCTCTCATTCTTGTTATTGGCCGCTTTATTGTCAATCTCGGCCCTGCGTTGCTGGTAAGATCTGTGAGGATCCACATCGGCTTGCCAGGTGGCGATAGGGTTCCGTTGCTGGTGCCCGTGAATGTTGCGGTAGGTGAGTTGCGGAGCGTCGATCCAGCGCTCGAATCCATCGGCCCCGACCAACTCCGAGGGGGCAATCCATGTTTGTCCGTCGAAGCTGATGCTGAGGACACCCGCCGGGAGTCCCTCAAATAGGGCCATGGCGTAGATCCTGCGCAATTCCTTCAGGTCAGCCGGTGTCTGCCGCTCGGCAATTTCAAGCCGCTGCTCGAGTTCCGCGATCTCGGACCTGTACGCGGCCTCGCCCTGCGCGACGAGGTCAGTCTCACGTTTCAGAACGCCGGCGAAATTTCCCTCCCCGCGGTGCAGCCGCTCAAAATCTCTAGGATACACATTCTTGTAGATTAGGATCGCCAGCAGCTTGTTGGCATCTAGGAGATTGTCATGGTCGGTCTCGAGGTTGGCGACGTAAATAGCATACTCGTTGAAGATGTTCTGAATCAGCCGGAGATCGTTTAGGTACCTCGAGACCTCTCGCAGGAACTGCCGATCGAGCCGGCCGTCCAGCGCGAGCCGTTTCCCCTGTTCCAGCACCATGTCGATCGAATTCGACGCGTTGATGATCGGAATAACTGGTATAATGAATTCGAAGAACTTCGTCCGGTCTGTGTTCACGAACATGTCATCGCGAAGCGCGTACAAGAATCGGATTGTTCTTTTGACACCAGCATTCTCGTTCACAAGGCTGTTTATCTCGCGTAACGTCACGAAAATTTCGGTGTTATTGAAGCGATCTAGATCTTCGATTATAACTAAATCATAGTCCGTTGACTGGAAAAAATATATGATTTCATCCAGGTGGCGGTTGAGTATCGACTCCAAATTGTCTGAAGCCGGCCTGATCTCGATGTCCTTCAACGAGATGCTCTTAAGCGACACTCCGAAGCTCGCGACGTAGAAATGATGAAGCATTATCCACAGGAACGACGCTGCTACCGCGAAGCTTCCCAGGTTCAGCCAATTGCCAAGCGCAAAAGGGGTGAAGAAGGCGCCGCTGATAATCGCCTTGTACTGTTGGAACATGTGCCATAGCGCGAGCAGGCCAATCATGATGAAAAGTGATTTGAAAATCGACCAGACCCCGGGCGATTGGATGCGCTTGAAGCGCGACAACGGCAGTCTGTTGGCGTCAGCGCCGTAGAGCATCTGCTGCAGGATGCTTCGTTCAATCTCCTGGCGGCTGACGCTTTCCCCGCGCGTATCGCCCTCGGGCGCGAACGCTGCGAGAGAGATGTGCAGCGTGCGCCGCCGATATCGTTTCAGGAAGGATTGAATGATGCTGCTTTTGCCGGAGCCGTACGGACCGGTCAGCGCGATGTTGAACACCTTTTTGTTGCTTGTCGCGTAGAGCAGAGCCTCGGCATATACGCCGGCCTTATCGGCCTGATCGGTCGGCGCGAGATCCACGAATTTCGATTGCGTACTAGCGGGAATGCCCACGCCCTCCAGCATGGCGGCGACAGCCTGGAGTTGGCCGGCAAACCAATGGGCGAGCGTGATTAGGCGTTCTTTCATAAGTAGCCAGTCTAGCACAAGCGCATAGGACGCTGATACGTTGGGCCGACTACTACCTATACAATGGGCACTCCATAACGTCTGCTTTTCAGAACGGCGTGCGGATCTTCAATGTCCGAACGTGGGGCGCATTCCAGCCGAGCCGCTTTTGCACAAGCTGCCGGTCAGATCCTGGGCCGTTTGCAGACTGACCGCTTCCAGGAAGTCTCTCAAGGTCAGCGGACGCTCGTTGGGTCAACATGGTTCATCAGTTCTCGACCAACATAAGCCGTTTCGACGCAGTGGCGGGAACGTCCGCTCCATCTTTGTTAGCGCGAGCATCTCCGCAGCAAAGTACCGGCGGGGTTGAACTAGTAGCCCTTCAGCCATCTGCTCAGCTCGGTGGCGGTGTTTTCCCTCTCGTTGAGCACCATCCAGATATTCCCATTGTAGCTTTGGTGGCCGCCCCAAACGATGCGGCGATACAGGCCGAGATATTCCCATGATGCCCATGCTTGGTCATATCTGGAGTCAGATGCCGGGAAGAGCGCGATCTTCGACATACCTTTCTCGCCGTCAGCGATGCCGAGTTCCCAAGGCACCCATTTGCTTTCCTTGCTGTTCTTACTGGCAAGGAGAACGAAGCGGCTGGTATCGCGAATTCGGGTCTTCAGAAGCTCGGCTGTCTTTTCAGTCGTATAGGGAGGCATCTCCGGATCGATCTCGTCGACGTAGACCTTGCCGCCATGGTCTTCGAGAACTCGAATCGCACCCGCAACCAGATCATCGTCCTTGCTCGAATGGGAGAGGAATGTGGACCCTGCGAGTGACCTTGAAGCGGCAGCCTTGCGGATCCTCGCCGTTTCGGCCGTTCCCATTCGGGTCGCGTAACTGCGGAGCTCTTCACGGGTAACATATTCTACCATGTGATTTCAGACTCGTTTGGCGATGCGCGTCAAGATCTCTGCAACCAGATTCACGATCTCCTCGACGGTGGTGTCGTCGCGCGCAAGTTCCTTCAGTTCGTCGTCCGTGGGGCGCATAGCGTTGTGCCCGGACGTCTCGATGTCGGACCCGATCAGGCTGTCGGAGATCTGAGCCGCTGCACCGCCAGTCGAACCGATCGGGATGACGAAGCAGTCGGCTGCCTTGGCGGCTTCAAACTCGTCGAGGACGCCGCCCGCGATCACCGGCGAGCCGGTGGACGGATCGATTTTCATGCCGCCGACGAAGGCGACGACGCCCGCGATCCTGGCCAGTTCGGCACGAAGGGCTGCCCATTGCGCCCTGTCAGGCGCCGCGCCAGGAATTGGTTGGGGGAAGGGGCGTGCGATGAGGCGTCGCTCGAGATCCCAACCGCCACTCGATCGCAGCGCGTCGAGGAAGCCGGCGATGGAGGCCGAGCCGACGACAAGACCCGCTCCGCTGACCAGGTCGCGGTTGCGATCGCCCACGAGCCGGCCGATGGCGTGCGCGACGTTATAGACCTTCGCGATCTCGTCGCCGGCCTCGGGAGGCCAGCTGCCGCTCACCCACACCCGGCGCGCCGCCACGCGCCGCTCGACCTGCCGCAGTAGCTCGGGCACCTCGGAATAGTCGTCGATCTCAACCACGACGAGACCGTAGCGCTTCAGATCCCGGCTCCAGAGCTTGTGCTGAGTGATGCGCGCCTCGAACTCGGCGTCGGTCTTGTAGTCGTCCCGCTGCGGCGGGCGGACGATGGCGAAGTGTTCAGGCGGTGCGGACGTGAAGCTCTCTCGGATGAGGGACAGCACATGCCGGATGTTGGGGTCGGTGAAACTAATGCCGAGGAATAGCATGGACATGCTGGAGAGGTGAGCCTGCAGCAGGGGCAGGAAGGCACCCCGCTTTGAGCGATAAAGTTCATAGTCGTCCGTGGAGATGACAACATCGTCTAGCCGCTCGACAGACCCGTGCATTTTAAACAGGCGGGTGGCTCCCGGCGTCGCGCGAAGGGCGAGGTCGGCGGCACCGGAGACTGTGTCGATCGGTCGATTTACCCCGCCGAAGGCGCGTTCGACCAATCTATCGTAGTTGGTGGTCCAGATGAACTTCACCGGCAGACGAGCGATGATCTCCAAAGTCGTGGGAACAGCGTGTTCGACGCCGATCTGCTCTTTGATGACGTTTCGTACCTGAGTGGCGGACCCGTTCTCCTGGATGCTCCATTGGGCGAGCGCCGCAAGATCGTGGAGTTCCCCGGGCTTGACCCCAAGCTCCTCGCCAACTTCGGTGAGGAGCGATGCCCACGATGGATATCCCGCGCCCATGGATACGCCAGCACCGACGAACACTGCGCCCGTGCCGCTTATGAGGGCTTCGGGATAATCTTTCAGGAACCGCTTCGTCGTCGCCGCCACCATGTCGCCGTCCCCAATCTACTCAGTTGCGGCCCCGGATCGCGATAGCATCCTCAATCCACTTCTCGATGCCATTCGAGATCGACGCGTAGACGGCCTTGCTGTCGTTTCCGGTCGGAGTAATTAGTTGAACGACATCAGATAGCTTCTTGCCTGAGTTGAAGGTGATTCCCTCGAAGGGATTGGTTCCCGCAACTGATGTCTGGCTGTTGCGATCGAGCAGCTTGTTGACGCGGATACCGACAACACCCTTCTTGTCGTTCCAGGCCTTGATGATCTCGTGCTGGACCCACGGGCGGCTAGCCGTTTGGGAACCAACCAGCACGACGACACAGCTCTTGCCGTACATGTTGTCGGCAATCCACTGCTCAATCGACGCCTTGCCCTTTCGCTTGACCTCCTCCCAAGCGTTCGGAGTGCATAACGATTGCCCCTCGAGAGCCCCCATATTTCTGACCTGCTGCGTCCGCCAGAAATCGTTGTCAAAATGGAAGCTGAAGAAGACACGACGAACCACGTAATTCTCCCTGATATTTTGCCGCCTAATCTGGTGCCAAGTATAGAGATTGCAAGCGTAACGACTTCGATTTGGAGCAATCCAAGCGAAAGGCGAATACAAATCCGTCCTTCGGTTAATATCCCACCAAATTCTGGATCGTTCCGGTCAGGTGAACCCGGCAAGGCGACTGGAATGATCGATCTCGATCGCCGCTCCACTTGCTCGGCGTCGCGGCAAGACCCTCCGAGCAGTGCTCGATGCCGATCAGCTTAGTCCAGAAGGTGCAGACTGACGCTGTCACCCGCTTCCCGCAGCCGGCAAGCTCGATGCGCGCCTTTGTCCCAATGTCGGTTATTCCGGCTATCGCTTGACGAATGGCAGGTTTCGGGCTCGCGCTGGAGCAAGCTGAACGGCCAGAATTAGGGCGCAAAGCGGCCACCGCTTCAGCGTCCAAGCCCGCGCCCCCGCCCAAAGTCGATCCCGTGATTGAAAGCCAGCTCCGCTCCTAGCCGGCGGCCGGTGTCGATCGTGATCCCGAGCTGCGCTTTGCGAACGGCGAGTATCGACTCTATCTGGGGATCACGCTCCAAGCTTTTTGCCATGCCCGCCATCTCGTTCCGGATGGCTTTGTGGCTTGTCATATCACCCGCCACATACGCCCGCTGGGACTGCTTCTGCAGGTTCTCCCAGCGCGTGAGGAACCGATCGGCCCTCTTGGCTGGATCGGCTCGCATCTCGGCTTCCAACGCCATCGCGCGGATCGCTCTTTGCGGTCGTCCGTTCGCCGCTTCATCGATCGCCGTGCGATCGGCATTGAACACGTTCTGCAGGTCGCCCTTAACGCCCGGGCGGAGTCCCTCCATTTCAGCAACAGCCTTGTCGAGTGCGGCGCGTTGATGCGGAAGTTCCGCAGAGCCTTCGGTTCGGACGCGCAGAATATCGGCTGCCGAACGGGCCACACGCACCACTGCTCGTTCGAACGGAGACAGCTCCGGCACCTCCGGCGTGAGCCGAAGCTTCAGCCCGGCGAAGCGGTTATGCCCCGGCTGCTGCATCTGCGCCCGTTCGGGCGATGGATAGTCCGCAGCCATGTCCTTGCCGCGTTCGCGCGAAAGCGCCCGGGTCAATGCTTGCCGATCCGCGAAATCATCGCGACCGTAATGTAGGTCGATGCTATCGCGATGACGGGACAACGCAACATAAGCGGCGTGCCGGTCGAGCCCCGGCGTGGCCAGTACATGCGCCCGATCGACTGTCACACCCTGTGCCTTGTGCACGGTCGCGGCATAGCCGTGATCAAGGTTCGCATAGTCCTTCACATCGAAAGCAATCGAACGTCCGTCGTCGAGCAGCACTGCCATCCGCGCCTGGGTAGCGGACTGCACCTGTCCAAGCGTGCCATTTTTCACGCCGAGGCCGCGCTCATTGCGCAAGAACATGATCCGGTCGCCAGGCGCAAACTCGCGCGCGCCTCGCTCGGTCGAGATCAGCACGCCCTCGCCCAGCTCGCCGCCAGCGCGTAGCCGATCGCGCGCGGCGAGGTTGAGTTCGCGCACTTCGTCGTTGGTGTGGGTCAGGATGATCCGTGAAGCACCTGGCGCTTCGGAACGATCGCGATCCCACCGATCGATCAGGTCGGCGCGTGCATCCTCGCGCGTTTCGGCATCATGAATGCGGTCGTGCCGACCATAGGCGCTGATCGCTTCCGCGGTCCGTTCAGTCGCGAGGTAGCGCGTGGCATCGCGCTGCCAGTCCACCCGCTGGCGGCGAATCTCGGTGATCTCGATACTGCCATGCCGCTCCGCAGTCGCGCGGAATGCGGCACCCGCTTCAATCGCCTGGAGCTGTTCCGGGTCGCCGACCAGCACGACCTTGGCGCCACGCTTCTCGGCTTCGGTAAGCACGCGCTCCATCTGCCGAGTGCCGATCATACCGGCCTCGTCGATCACCAGCACATCGCGATTGGTCAGCAATTCACGGTCATCGGCCCATTGATGCTCCATGCTGGCGATCGTGCGTGACGCTATCCCGGAACCGCCCTCAAGATTCTCGGCGGCAATGCCGGACAGCGCTACGCCGCGGACCGAATATCCGGCACTCTCCCACGCCTCGCGCGCGACGCCGAGCATCGCCGACTTGCCGGTGCCGGCATAGCCGATGACTACGCCCAACCCTTGGCCCTTTGTAACATGGTCGAAGGCACTGCGCTGCTCGCTTGATAGCAACAGGCCGCGCATTTCCGCGCGCACCAATGCGAGCTTGCGATGCTGCTCGTCCATGCCGTGCCGCCGACTCGCCTCCAGCCGGACGGTGGCGCGTTCGAGCCGCTTTTCGGTCTCGACCATGTCGCGACTGGTGAAACGGTCCTGGCCGCGTCCATCCTTACCGAGCGTGACCAACTCCGGCGATGCGCGCACCGCCGCCATCACGCGATCGAACTGATCCTTTCCCTCGCTATGGCGGTGCACGAACATCGCAAGGTCGCGCGTGGTGAAGGTCGCCTGGGTGCGGGTGATCGCCTTGAGCGCCAGCGCCGGTTTCGCCAGCAGTTTCTCGCCGTTAGCGTACGCGATGGCGTGGTGCTCTTCCAACCGCTCAGAGGCGAGCCCCTGCTCCGCCATCCGCGCAGCGGCCGGGCCAATCTTGTGCTGCGGTTCAAGATCGATGCCTTGCGCTTCGAGGGAACGATGATCGACCCGTGCATCGATATCGAGTTCGGCCAGCCGCGCGTTGACGTGCTCGGCCCAGCGCTCGCGCCATTTCTCCAGAAGGTCGGTGCGATTCCAGTCTCGGTTCTTCTTGCCGAACCCGTTCTCGTCGACGTCACGCAGGGTGAGCATCACATGCGCGTGCGGTTTAGGTTCGCCGTCGGCGCCAACATCCCAATGGACATTGAGATCTGCGATCATGCCCTGCGTGACGAACTCCCGTTCGACGAAGTCGCGTACCAGGCGGATGCCCTCGGTCTGGTCCAGTTCGCGCGGGATGGCGAATTCCACCTCGCGGGAAAGCTGCGCGTCCTTGCGCAGCTCGGCCGCTTCGACCGCATTCCAGAGCTTCTCCCGGTCGGCGAGATGCTCGGGTGCCCTCTCCGGCAGCATCACCTCGGAGTGAACGACGCCGGCCTTGTTCGAGAAGTCGTGGTGTCGATCCAGCCGCTCATCATAGAGGCGCGAAGCGGAGCGATAGGCAGCGGACGCCAGCGCCGACGATCCGTTGGCACGGGAAATGATCTTGGCCGAGAAATGGTAGATCGCCATGGCGGCAATCCACCTAAACTACACGAGCAACGTCGGCACGACGTATAAGCGCGCCCTCAAAAGAATTCATCTTTTTCGGGACGTGTTCGTCCCACGATGTTTCAGGTGATTTACGCTGATCGATACAGTTACTAACTGAAGCGTTCTCGATCATCAATTGAGGACGGCGCGATGCGTAAACCCCGCGACTATGATTCGGAACTCCAAGCGCTCAACGACAAGGCGAAGCAGCTCAAGGACCGCAAGCTGCGCCAGTTCGGCGAGCTGGTCATCGCGACTGGAGCCGACGCGCTCCCGGCCGAGCAACTGGCCGGCGCGCTGTTGAGCGCCATCGACACCAAGGATGCAGCCGCGAAGGAGGGTTGGCGCAAACGCGGCGCGGCCTTCTTTCAGGCAGCACCGCGCAGCGCTCGAGGCGCAACAACGGACGATCCTGGCGCTGCGCCGGGCGCGGGCAGCACTCCACCGGCTGCAAGCGAAGATCGCGCGTGATGATAAGCGGGCATGGGTCATGAAGCGCCGCGAGCGCACGCGCCAACTGATCGAGTTGGGCGGCCTGGTCGCGAAAGCGGGCTTAGTCGACCTGACCGATGATGATCGGGCGGTGATCTTCGGATTGTTGGTGAGCGCCGCAGCGACTCTACAAGGCGAGGACCGCGATCCAGCAGTGCTGCTGTGGCGCCGCCGCGGAAAGCGCGCGTTCGATAATACAGCCGATGGTTGACCGGGAGTTGGTTGCTTCGCCGACCAACATACGACAGGGACGACAACCAGGCGTGCAGCTATCAAATCTGAGACCGCGCTGCGCCAACCACGGAAGGGTTGTGTATGTCGGACGAAAATTCCCTGAACGCCGTCGAACTTGCCGCTGAACTCACGATTGCTTGGCTCGGCAACCAGAACAACCGCGTGGCCGCTGAAGATGTGCCTGCATTCCTGCGCACGATGCACACGACGGTCATCGAGCTCGCTGGAACAACCGCCTCGGCAGCTGAGCCGGCAGATGAAGCCGGCGGTGAAACCGAATACACGCCGGCCGTATCGGTGCGGAAATCGCTCGGCTCGAAAGATCACATCATCTCGATGATCGACGGCAAGCCCTACAAGACACTTCGCCGGCATCTCTCGACGCATGGTCTCACGCCGGAAGAGTATCGCGCCCGCTACAACCTCAAATCGGACTATCCAATGGTCGCGCCGAGCTACTCCGAGGCCCGCCGCGCGATGGCGCACAAGATTGGGCTGGGCGCGAAAGGCCGTGCGGCAAAGTCCAGCGCCTCCGCAGCGCCCACACGCAAGCCGCGCGTCAAAGCCGGCACCGCCGCGTGAATCTGGCAGGCCGGGCGCGATGGGCCCGGCCCGCAGTCTACCACATGAGTCGCTGACTAGAACTTGGTCGCGGTGCCTGCCTCGATGCGTTCGCAGCGGCCCGAGTAGTCGCCCGCCTTCCCGCTGATGCTGATCGTTCCCGTGCGACGATCAACGAAGACCTTCGGGCTGTTCATGAAGTTTACCGCTGCCGAGCCGCTGAAGGACACATCGGTGATCTTCAGGTTCTTCAGCTTGAACCAACCGCCTTCCCCGCCACGGATTGGTGGCAACATCGTCCTGGGCATTCGAATTCGGCTATTCTCGCCGTCTATCACGAGGTCCACCTGATCCTCGAAGCCTTGCGACCGGTGCCCGGTGATCGTGGCACCAGCGGTGTTGCCGTGGTTGTCCCACGCTTCAGCACTGGAGGTGGTGACTTTGTTGGCGGAACCGCCGCCGCTGCAAACCAGCGCTATAGGCGCTTCCTGCGGCGTCAAAGCCGCGATCAGATATATGGCAAGCATCGGAGCCCCCAGATGAACGCTTTCCAGCTTTAGACGACAGTCCGCGAATCCGAAAGCGGGGACGAGCAACGGCGGAAACAACGAGATGTGCCAGTTAGGCGGCGGCACTTTTTTCGAGAGCGGAGATGCGCTCCTCACAGATCACTTGTACGGCGTGGCCCAATGCTTCAACGCGCTCGCCGAGCCACGTCAGTTCTTCCTCGCTGATCCGATACTGCTTCGAATAGCGCGCCTTCACATAGGCTGCCTTGAGCTTCTCGAAGCGGGAGCGATCGACGCGCATATCGCGCGGCCAAGCGTCGATCAGGCGCGGATCGATCCGTTCTGCTTGGGTGCGCAAAAAGCCGAGGTTGTGAACGTGCGGTGTGTAGAACGTGCAGACCAGCAAAACGCAGTGGTAAAGTCGCTCGGCAGCTTGATGTAGCTGAAACGCTGCGTTGTTCAGTCGCCCCTGCGACAGGTTGAATCGGAAGTTGTCGTAAAACTCGCCGCCGCTCGGATACCACTCCTCGAAATACTCCCGCGCCATCGCCAGCGCCTGTTCCGGCGTCTTCGGTTTGGGCTCATGGAGTTCATTGTCCTCGCTCTGATAGAGCGCGATACCGTCGCGGGCGATGTCTATGAAGAAATAGCGCCCATGCGCCAGCCCGTCGTTCACTTCATGCAGGGTGTGCACGATGAAGTTGACCGGCGTGTGCAGCGTCTTGGTGATCGCCAGTTCGCGGTTGAGCCGGTCCTCGGCAGTCACCCAGAATTCGACGCGGTCGGTCAGCTTCTGGTTGTTGACGATGATCAGCAGGTCGAAGTCGGACTGATAGCCCTTGGCGGTGTGCGGTTCATCCACCCAGCCGCCGCGCGCATAGCTGCCGTAGAGGATGACCTTGAGAATGCGCGCATTCTTCTTCCAGTCCGAACTGGCAAGAACGGTCGCGTCGGCGAACTCCTCGAAGAGGATCTGGACGACGCGTTCCAGCTCGCGCTGCTTGGCCGGAGGGAGATGATCGAGGTCGGTACGCATGTACGGCGATCCTATCCGAGCATGACAGAAAAGAACAACCGCGCGGGTTGGACCGCGCGGCAGGTAGTCACCAGAAGCGCCACCACGGACGCGGCGGCGCATCGACCATGCGCACGAAGTTGTAGAGCGCCTTGGCGAAAAGCGCCTCGACTTCGGCGACCGTGATGCCGAACCGCTCGGCGACCTGATGGTAATCCAGATCGTCGTAGCGGATGGCGCAGAACACGTCGCGCTGATCGCGGGGAAGCTTGCGGATCGCACGCTGCATCCGGCGCGCCAGACGGGGATCGAGTTGGTCGGTCATCGGAAATCTCCCGACACGAGGGAAGCTGGCGGCACGGTGGCCGCCAGCATGAGGCTCAGGCCGCCTGACGCAGCGGCTCGGATGCGGTGGAAAGCCCGTTGACCTTGGCGGCGCGGGTGACGGTCGGCACCCCTCCCCGCTCGGTGTAGGCAGCGGGCGGGAACGCCATCCACTTGGGCACCCAGCCTTCGACCTTGGCGCGGCCATTGCCGGTCAGGCAGTCGCGGATGATCCGGCGCTTGACCTTGCCGGTCGCGGCCTCGTTGGCCTTCGCCACCGTCTCCCCCGCCACATCGCGCAGCACCGCGCCCAGCACCTCGCGGTCCCGGACCATGTCGAGTAGCGTGTCGTCCGCCTGCCAGACCTTGGCCATGTCGGTGCTGAGCAACGGCCCCAGCACTTCGATCAGCGCGCTGCCTGCCTGCAACGTCTCGCCCATCACCACTGCCGACACGTCGAGCAGCGCCGGTTCGGGAAGCTCGAGCAGGCGCAGGAACAGTCCGGCCAACCCATGCTCGCCGTCATAGCCGCCGGTAACGGTCGCACTGTTCGCGTCAAAGCCGAGCAGCGCCAGCACCGCGCGCCGCTTCTCGGCGAACGGCTCCTCCGAAGCACAGGCCCGCACGCTCTCGCCTATTTCCGGGGTGACGGCGTGCCGATCCTCGACCCGGACGTTCCACAGCGGCGATCCGACAATGGCGTGCGCCACCAGCATCCGCAGCGCGAGCGAGGGATGCCCGACAAGATCGGCGCGTACCGCCGCGTGCCGGTGCAGATCGACATAGTTGCGGATCGCCGAATTCGTCTCGGGCCGAACCGGCTTCTCGGCCACGTCCGCCATTTCGAGCTTACTGGCCTCCTTGCGCGAGACATAGCCCTCATGGACCGTAACATCGCCGCGCGTGCCGACCGCGAAGAACACCTTGCCGCCCTTGCGCTTGGGGCAGCGCTCATGCTCCCAGCTCTGGAACGCCTCGCCGGTCGGCAGCACGATCACCTCGCGCCACCCGGCCTCGCGGTAGCTCTCGGCCTTGGCTTCGATGGCAGGCGTCTGCGCCGCCCAGAAGCTGGCAGTGTCGCCAAACCAGCGCTCGTCGCCGAACAGGTCCGAAATCACCTCGCCCGGATAGTCGGCCATGTCGAACAGCGCCGCGCTGACCGGGATCGATGCGCCGCCGAACAGCCACGCCTTCAACTGGTGCCCGTTCGGGCAATAGGCGTGGGGATCGTCGCGCAGGCCGAGCCAGTCGCGCTGCCGCGCCTTGGAGGCGAGGGTCAGATGCCGCACCGTCGCCGCATCGATGTCTCCCTTGCGATAGAGCCCCCGGACACGCGGTAGCAGGTTGCCCAGCGCCAGCGTCCGCTTCACCTGCAGTTCGGTCAGCCCGAAGGTCAGCGCGATGTCCTCGGGCGTCCGCCCTTCCTTCACCAGCCGCGTGAAGCTCTCCCAGCGCGTCACATCGTCCGGGTCGAGCCGCGCGACATTCTCGATCAGCGAGGCCTCCAGCGCCGCCGCATCGTCGCCCGCCGCGATCACCGCGCAGGGCAGGGCCTCGCCTTCGCCGCTCTCGGCCGCAACCTCCAGCGCCGCATGATAGCGCCGCTTGCCCGCCACGACCTCGAACCGCCCCTCGTCTTGCGTTGGCCGCACGATCAGCGGGACCAGCACGCCCCGCGCCCGGATCGACGGCAGGATGTTGGCGATGTCCGGCTTGCTCCCTCTGGCCCGCATGTTCGTGGCCGAGACGCAGAGATTGGCGATGTCGATGTGCCTGAGTTCCATTGTCCTTACTCCTCAAACCACCGCAACCGGCGCCGGAATGGCGGGTGGGCGGCAGGAGCGGACCGACGATCCCGCCGGCAGAGGCGGGCCGCACCCGAAGGGCCGAAACGAAGAGCAGGAGCTGGCACAGCCAGCTTGCGGCACGCCGCGGCGGGATCACAGGGTAGCGACGCCCACCCGCCAGAACGAGTGCCGGAGGCCAAACGCCGCGCCGCACAGCGGCGCGTCCGCAGCCAATCAGCGCGAAGCGCGACCGGCTCCGCAGGAGCCCACAAAAGAAGCACTCTCGAGTCCGGCCGGCCGTCGTGGCGGCGTGCGCGCGCAATCGTGCGCCAGCCGCCGCCGCGCCTTCCGGCCGGTCGGGTGTGCCACGCGGAAACCAAAAAGGCGCTGCGGACCCTGGCGGCTTCGCAGAAGCCCGCCAGCGCACGCTCATCCGCTATCGCGTTCCGCTCCCCGGCGATGCCCGGCGGATCGGTCCCCCGGGACTGATCCCGCGTCCGCGATCGTCACCCGGATGGGCCGAGGCGCACCGCGACTCGGCGGCGCGCAAGCGCGTAGAGCGCAGTCACGCGGCGCGTGAGACGCCATGGGCCGACAGCCTCAAACACCGGCCCTTACGCTAATCTACGCTGGAGCCGCCAATCACCGCCAATGGCCCCACAGTCACCAGAGAGGCTCTTTTCTCCCGACCAAATCTCTGTCCAACTCTGCCCGGGGAGCATCACTCAGACGCACAAGTTCCAAGGTGATACCGATGCAGACAGACACCCCCGACCGCATCCTCCGGATCAAGACCGTCCTCGAGCGCACCGGCCTCAGCCGCTCGACGATGTACCGCAAGATGCAGAATGGCACCTTCCCGCCTGCCATCAAGATCAGCGCGCGCTGCGCCGGCTGGCGCGAGTCCGCGATCAGCGCCTGGCTGCGAAATCCGATGTTCTATTCAACGAACGACGATGCTTCGGTGTGAACTACGTCGACAGGTGGATCCGCCAGTCCATGACATAGCCGTGAAGTACGAGGTGGACACCTCCCTTCCCCCACTGCCCATCAGGCTCCTTCTGGTTCCCCGCGCATTCGGTACATGGGGGAACAGAGCACCGCGGAACTCGTCCGGCGGTCCTTGGTTAGGCAATGCAAGGGTTCCAGCGGATTGGAGGCCAAAAGGAGGTGCCTTCATGTTCGCTACCAGAGCCCTTGGGCATGGCTATCCCGCCGGATTTCAGACGATGCCCGGAAATCACGAAAGCTGGCTAGCTGCCCTCGCATTCTGCGACGAACACGGCGAAGACGGCCCCGATATCCTTGCCGGCAACATCGAAGCGTCGTGGCGGTCACACAATGCTGCTGCCGCCATGCACTGGACCGACATTGGCCAGCGCCTAATTCATATGCATCTCGCGGGTGCCCGCGCGTGGCACTAAATTGCGCCGAAATAGCTCAGACGAAGCGAGGGAAATAAGACCCGCTAAATTCCCGAACGCCGAGATCGCGACAACACCTGTAGGGCCCCAAGAAACTAATCCTCTGCCGGGTATCTTTATCGCGTCCAATTCGCTATAACACTGAACATCGCTGGCAGACGATCACGTAGGCGCCGGCGGCTGAGAGACCGAGTGCTCCCGCTTACAAAGCCGGAGCAGATCATGGATCTCAATTATCTCCTTCATCGCCATCAAGTTTCGCTGATGCATGCGGCTGCCGCCACCAGCCCGGAAGCGCGGTTCGCGCATCGCGGCCTCGCACGATGCTACGCCGAGCGCATTCGGGCTCTACGGGTCGCACTTGGCCTCGAGCAAAACCTTGTTCGTGCCAGCTGACGACGATCACCTCTGTCTCCTTTTCAAGGGAACGCCTGATGGATGAGAAGCAAGCGACGGGTACTCCGCCAGCCAGGGCGCGGATGTTTCGCAAGCCGTTCACCGGCGCGCGCCTTTCTCCAGAAAGTGTGGAGCGACAGAGCCAGGTTACCCTCATGGCGTGGAATCTGCTCGGAGCAGACGCAGCGATCCGTTTCCTGAACAGCTTTCATACCGATCTCGAAGGGATACCGCTCGACCTGGCCGTCGCGAGCCCCATCGGCTGCGAAGCGGTGGAGCGTGCGATCAGCGAGCGGGCTGGCCTGGAATGAGCGCCCGCTCGCCTTTACCGACGCGCCCCTCGATCGCGTTCGCGACATGGTGAAGGTCTGATCTTCGTGATCGATAATCCCGATCTGGGAGCAGCGGGGAAGCAAGTCGCCCGAACCATCAGGGACTGAACACAAGCACGAGGAAGACCGAAAATAACGAGAGGTGCACCGCCCCTTCGAGCATGGTGGTCCGCGTGCCGGAGAAAGTGAGCGTGTTGAGCATCAGCGTTACTCCGAGCAGCACCATGTTGGCGGGGGAGACGCCCAGGATCACGGGTTGACCCGTTGCCAGGCCGATGAACAGAACGGCGGGCACCGTCAAACCCAGCGTCGAGGTGGCGGCTCCAAGGCAAAGGTTGATCGCTCGTGTAAGCTGGTTGGCCGCGACCGCGCGCAGGGCCGAAATGCCCTCGGGCGTGAATACGATCAGCGCGATCAGGATGCCGCCGAGGGCCGTCGGTGCGCCCAACACTGCGATCCCATGATCGAGCAGCTTCGCCAGATCTTTCGAGAGGATCACGATCGGGAGGATATTCGCGAGAAGCAGCAACACCCGGCTGGTATTCGAGCCGGGGACACGCTCACCATGGGGTGGTGGGGTTGCGGCATCCTCTCCGGCCTGCTGCCCGACAGCGACGAAGAAGCCGCGATGCCTGCCGGTCTGGAGCCACAGGAAGCCGATATAGAGTGCGATGGTGAAGGCGGAGAAGAACAGCGCCTGTGGAAGAGACAGCATGCCTGTCGCGCTCGAGGTGGTGAAGTTGGGGAGAACCAGCGCGATCACGCTCAGCGGGATGATGACAGCAAGATAGGCTGTCGCGCCCTGAAGATTGTAGCTCTGCTGGTGGAAGCGCAGCCCGCCGACCAGCAGGCACAAGCCGACTACGCCGTTCAGCACGATCATGAGCACCGCGAACATCGTGTCGCGTCCCAATGTCGGCACCGCCTTGGCGCTCAGCATCACAGCGCCGATCAACGCCACTTCGATGATGACGATCGACAAGGTGAGCACGAGCGTGCCCAACGGCTCGCCCAGGCGCTCGGCCACTTCCTCGGCCTCATGCACCACCCCGAATGCTGACCAGAGGATCACCGCCAGCAGCCACGCGAAAAGCAGCGCCGTGATCACCGGATGCGCGCCGACTAGCCGCACCGGGTCGGCGAGCAGCATCGCGGCCACAGTGGTCCAGGCAACCGCGAGGCGGATAAATCCCGGCCTCGTCACTAACGGCTCATGGATGCGGCGGATCCTGTTCGGGCTGCTGCGCCCGGGCATGCGCGCGCGCTTCGCGGCGGAGCCTGCGCGCATATTGCCGCTCGTGCGTGTGATAGATTCGGTAACCCACGAACGCGGCAAGGAGCAGCGCCATGAGCAGCATCAAGGTGTAGGCGGCTATCAGTCTCGGTTCCATTTCATATCTCCGCCGCCCGCATATGCAGACCGGCCTCTGGGAAGGATGCCATTCGCGCCTAGGCGGGCGGGCGCACCTCCAGGCCCGGCCGTGCGGTCAGGCCGCTGCCGGAGCTCACCGTTACCTTCACCGTCATGTCGATCAGATCCTCTGGCGCTCCCGCATAGCGGCCCTCCAGCGGCGGAATCTGCGTGATATTTCGCGCCACCGCGACCGGCACCAGATTTGCCTCGCCCATCCGGGCGTTGGTGGGATCGAAGGCGATCCATCCCGCGCAGGGCAGGTAGACCTCCGCCCAAGCGTGCGTCGCGCCATGCTGTGGTACTTGCTCGTCGCCGGAAGCAGGGGGATCGTAAAGATAGCCGGAGACTGCTCGCGCGCCGAAGCCGAGATGGCGCGCTGCTTCGATGAACAGCGTCGCGAGATCGCGGCAGGCGCCGGATGCGTCGTCGAGCGTCTTCAACGGGTGCTGTGTGCCTTCCTCGCGCCGCTCTCCGTAGGCGATCCCGGCGCGAGCTGCGCTGTTAAGATCCTGAAGCAGGGCGAGCGTGTCGGTCCGCTCCGCAGCGACGATTGCTTGCGCCCAGGCCAGTAGCCGCCCCTCGGGATCCGGATGCTCCGGCACCAGCAATGCGCCCAGATCTACGCGCTCGTCGTGCGAATAGGCGAAGGGATAACGGTGCGCGTGCGGCGCGATCGGGAATACCGGCCAGGCGGATGCGTCCTGCTCGACCACCAGCTGGCTGGTAATGGTAAGCGTGTCGGCCGCTAGGGAGAAGCTGGCGGTCGCGATCAGATTGCCGAACACATCCTGTGTCCATTCAACATCGGCAGGGGGCAAGCAACTGATCAGCGTCGTCATCAGCTTGAGATCATGGCTACCCCGCGGGCTCAGCATCATCCGGTGCGGAAACAGCGTCACCGCCCGCGCATAGCGGTAGGTGGTCTCATGCAGGATTGTGAGTCGCATCGCCTTCTGCCTCCCGGACTCCCGTCCGTTCCGCACACGACATGCGTGCGGAGCCAGGCAGCATGAAAGGGAGATGCTGGTCCCGAGAGACCTCAAGTCCGTCGCAGGCGACGATAGCCTCGTGAATATGGGAACGGCTCGCGCCACTGGCAATGGTCACCCGGCTTTTCCTCGTCAGCAGCGTTTCCCCGGCAAGGTAGCCGGACTTCCTCTCAGCGACGGTGCGGACAGGTGCCGACATATTCATCGGCTCAGTCCGGGGAACCTCGCACCATTGCTGTGGCGGCGCCGTTGCGCAGTGCCGCAACCGCCGCCGCGCACGCATGCTCGCTGGAATAGCCGATGCTCAATGCAATCGGCACGCCGCTCGCTGAGCAGAAGCGCCACCGCCAGTCGCCGCCGGAGAACAGGATTGAGGTAAGGCTGACGCGCTCGGCTCGATAGATCTCGAAATAGGACTCGCCGTCCGCCTCGGGGTGAAGCTGGCCTTCGCTATTGGATGGCGCGTCCGGCGAACGGCCGATGCGGAACAGGGCTGTGGTGATGTCCCGGGGCAGTTCCCCGGCATCACGGCGCGGCGGTGCGAATTCGCTAAGTGCCATGCTGGCGGACACATGATTCTCCCATCGAACAAGCGGGAGCAATCCGTTTCTCTCTGGCGTCGCGTGCTTGTAAAAAAATCTGCGACGATCCTGCATATATAGCAGCATGCTTGGCGCTTGACCATGCTACAAAGCCGGCGAGCCGGGGATCTCAAGGAGCACCTCGTGTCGATCCGCACCACGTCCAGCACGGCCACGTTCGCTTCGCCCTTTCGGCTGAAAGGCGTCGACGAACTCCTTCCCCCCGGCACCTACCGGGTCGAGACCGACGAGGAAGGCGTGGAAGGGAACGAGCGCACCGTCTTTCGGCGAGTTGCCACGCTCCTCTACGTCCCTACCGCATCGGGCATCCGCGTCTGCACCGTGGAAGCTGACGATCTGGCCGCCGCGTTGGCCTCCGACGATCGGTAATCCCGGACGGCCACTTGCCACGGGGCACAGGAGGGCCCACATGCTCAGTTATGGGTGTGCGATCGAAGCGGGCCCGTTCGCATAGCGGCGGCGCTGGCTTCCGGTTGTGACAGCGACGCCCCGTCGCGGCCCAGCAACCCGATCGGTCCCCATCCATGGCAGCCAAGGACATACGCTTCTCGCGCGACGCGCGGGAAAGCATCGCGCGCGGCGTCGACCGGATGGCCGACGCGGTACGCGTAACGCTGGGGCCGAAAGGCCGCAACGTGGTGATCGACAAGGGCTATGGCGCCCCGCACATCACCAAGGACGGCGTCACCGTCGCCAAGGAGATCGATCTCAGCGACCGATTTGCGAACCTGGGGGCGCGGATGCTTCGTGCCGTCGCCACGCGAACGCAGGACCATGCCGGCGACGGCACCACCACCGCGACGGTGCTCGCGCAGGCGATCCTGCGCGAAGGGATGAAGTCGATTTCGGCAGGCGTCAGCCCGATCGAACTCAAGCGCGGAATCGACATCGCCGTCGCGCGCGTCATCGAGGAGTTGAAGGCCCGTTCGCGCCCCGTCTCGAGCACCGGAGAAATCGCGCAGGTCGGCATCGTCTCCGCCAATGGCGACGCCGAGATCGGCAACATGATCGCGGCGGCCATGGACAAGGTCGGCAAGGAAGGGGTGATCTCGATCGAGGATGCGCGCGGCACCGCGTTCGAGCTCGAAATCGTCGAAGGGATGGAATTCGACCGCGGCTATCTCAGCCCCTATTTCATCACCGACGAGGGCAAGATGACCGTCGATCTGCACGAGCCGTACATCCTGCTCTACGAGCAGAAGCTGTCGGACCTGCGTGCACTGCTTCCGGTGCTGGAGGCAGTCGCGCAGTCGGGCCGCCCGCTGGTGATCATCGCCGAAGACGTGGAGAGCGAGGCGCTCGCCACGCTGGTGGTCAACAAGATGCGCGGAAGCCTCCAGGTCGCCGCGGTGAGGGCGCCCAGTTTCGGCGCTCAGCGCAAGGCCATGCTCGAGGATATGGCGATCCTGACCGGGGGCACGCTGATCGCGCCGGATCTCGGCATCAAGCTGGACAGCGTCACGCTCGACATGCTCGGCACCGCCCGCCGGGTGACAATGGGCCGGAACGACACAGCGATCATCGGCGGCGCGGGCGATCCCGCGGCGATCGCCGGTCGCATCGCCGCGCTCAAGCAGCAGATCGAACTCAGCACGAGCGAATATGACGAGGGCAAGCTCCAGGACCGGATGGCCAAGCTGGGCGGCGGCGTCGCCATCATCCGGGTCGGCGCCTCGACCGAAGTCGAGATGCGCGAGCGCAAGGACCGGCTCGACGACGCGCTACACGCGACGCGCGCCGCAGTGGAGGAAGGCGTGTTGCCCGGCGGCGGCGTGGCCCTCCTCTATGCGTCCCGGGGCCTCGACGGCATCAGGGGCGAGAACGACGACCAGACCCGCGGCATCGACATCATCCGCAGGGCTCTATCGGCACCCCTTCGCCAGATCGTAGAAAATGCAGGACACGACGGCGGCGTGATCGCGGGCCGGCTGATCGACGGCAACGACCGCGATATCGGTTTCAATGCGCAGACGGGCCGCTACGAGGACATGGTGGCGACCGGGATCGTCGATCCCACGCTCGTCGTCCGATCAGCATTGCAGGATGCTGCCTCGGTCACTGGGCTGCTGCTCACCACCGAGGTGGCGATCGTCGGCAGCTCGGAAAACTCACCCACTAATCAGGCGATGGCACCAGCCGGCTTCTGATCCGCCGGCCACGAACCCCAGGAGTGTATACAATGTCACGAGTTCCCCTTCGCCCTTATCTCGTTACCAAAGACGAGGAAGGCATTTTCCGCGTCACGGTGCGGACCACACGCTTCAATTCACAGGGCTATCCGCTGGTCTCGGCCGAAGTCCTGGACGACGCGTTCAAGACACAAACCGCGGCGAAGGTGTTCGTGCGCGAGGAATATCGCGCCGAAGCCAATCAAATCGCCACCAAGTAGCGAGTTACTTGCGTGCCTTGCGGGCGGCGTAGCGTGCATCGCGTTCCGCCTTCCGCTCGGCGTCGCTCTTCGCCGAGACGATTTCCTCCGCAGCACTGGCAGCGATCTCGGCCGCCTGGGCGCGCGCATCGCACACCGCCTGCTTTTCGGCGGCGCGCTGGGCACGCCGGGCGGCCTGCGCGGTCTCACGCTTGAGTGCGGCGGCCTTGCTCTCGGCCAGCTCCGCCTCGCTGGGTGCGGGCTTGGCCCGCAGCAATGCCAGCGACTTCAGCTTCGCGGTGCGGGAAAGCGCGGCGCGCTCGTTGAAATCGGGTGCTCGATAGGCTGTCATCTTGGACTTTCTGCAACAGATGCCGAAAGGGCGGACCCGGCGCACGCCGGACCCGCCCCATTCATTCAGCAGGCCGGATCAGGCCGCCTGGAGATTCACCGCGGACGACTTGCCGCGCTGGTCGTTCTCGATCTCGTAGGACAGGCGCTGATCCGCATTCAGCGTCGCCATGCCGGCGCGCTCGACGGCGCTGATATGGACGAAGCTGTCATTGCCCCCGCCCTCGGGCGAGATGAAGCCATAGCCTTTGTCGATATTGAAGAATTTCACGGTGCCGATGGGCATGGGATGTTCCTTTCGCGAACATGGGATTGTCCGCGCGAAGCTGCGCGCAGAGCCAAGAAGCGAGAAAAGGAAGGGTCGGCCCGGAGGCGTCGGTTTCCGTCGCAGGCGACGATAGCCATACGGATATGGGGTGGCGTCTGCGATATGCAACCTAGACTTCAACATTCCCCACATCGGCGAAGCCGCGATCGGGATTCTCGCTGAGGCCGCGACCCTTGTGGGCGACCAGTTCGAGCGCCTTCGCAGCATCCGTCGCGCCTTGTCGCACGGCCGCCCGCTTGTCGCGCTTGTCGGCGTCCAGCGCCTCCTTGGCCCAGGCCGCAGCCGCGGTCGTCGCAATGGCCCGAACATTGGGCAGCACGGCATTGGCGGCAAGAGTAAGCTGCCGAGCCTGCTGCGCGCGGCACATGATGGCGGTGGGTTGCATCAGATTGTCCTTTCGAGACGGAAGGCTGTGTAGGGTCGGGTCAGATTATTCGGCACGGCCGGCGCGCCAGGGCAGGCCGGGCAGACGCCCCCTGTCCCGCCCGCACCGCGTGCAGGCGCTCGTGAAATGTAATGGTTGCGGACCGGAGCAGGGACCTGGCTCCCGAACAACCGATGGAGGTGATCAAGCATCGGCGATGCCACCGGCGGCCGCCCGTTTCGCGGCCGCGATCGCGTCCCTGAGCGCGGTGTAACGATAGCCGTTCCAGTGGAAATACGCCACGGGCACGCACTCGATGCCATAGGCTGCCATCAGTTCTTCAGTGTCATGCACACGTTGCGGCGCGTTAATAGCTGTCAGATCCATGGGGGGTTCCTTCGTTCGACTGAGAGCCAGTGGAGAGAAGTCAGCTGACGCGCCGCTGGGCCCAGTGACTGCGCGTGACCGCGCCGGTCAGAACCTTCGAGCCATAGGCCCGGCTCACCGCGGCCGCGTCGTCCGCGTTGACGAAGACCACTCGCGTCCCGCTGGGAACAAGCGGTTCGATTGCGCTGATCACCGCGTTGAGCCTGGCCGAAGTGGCAATGACGTGATCGATCGCCGCATCAACGTTGACAGCTCGCGTCACGATCGTTTGCCCGAGCCGGATGTGGGACCGGCCTCCCGCGAAAAGAGGGTGAGTTTCCGCCGGACGATCTTCGGATCAGGTTCGGGCGAGCGGAGAAGAGGTGGTGGCGAGATCTGGGGCATACATGGCTCCACGCAGAGCGGGAGCACGAACCATCTCTCAGTCGCATCCATGCTCGTGGCAAGGTGGAGCGATGCGTATCATATGGGGGTGCCACGCGCGCATTACGAGTGTCGTAAACGCGGCGCCCTGCCAATTCGCAGTTCTCGGACGACCCGACATCCCCTGCCGCCGGCCCGTTCCTATTCCTACTTGCCCAAGGGGGCCGGTTGCGCGCGGTCCGACCCTACCTGAGTACCCTTCTCAGAAGACCTTTCATTTCCACCACCAGCGTACCTCAGAGCGGATTGCGCGCCCACTTCGGGCGCTCACAGCGTCTTCGAGCAACCCACGACATTTCCGATCCGTACAAAGCCACTGCGTTCACTAAAGAGAAAGGCGAGCTCCGTCCGATTCTCAACCGTGGCGGTTGCCGCCGGCTTCATCGATACGCCGCGCGACATGCGGGGCTACGCGGTCAAATCTTACACGCAGGAGGGTAGCTAGGACGACCCTGGTGAATGACAGCTCCCCCCAGCAGTCATCGCTTATGCGCGGAGATATTCGGCCCATTTTGCCATCAGCGCTCGACGCTTTTCGAAAAAGTCCGTCCGACGATAGGCCGCTTCCACGGCGTTCGGCACCCGGTGCGCTAAGGCCTTCTCGGCGATTTCCTTGGGGAAGCTTGTGCACTCCGCCGCCCAGTCGGCAAAGCTGCTTCGGAAACCGTGTACTGTTATCGTCTCAATCTTCATGTCACGGATCGCCTTGAGCATAGTCGTATCGCTGATCGGCTTCTTTCCGCTCTGAGTGAACAGCATCCTTCCCACAGAGATTAGACCGTCCAAGGCTTCGTGCTCCGCACGCAGTCGCTTCAGCAGCGCCAATGCGGGCGCGGATAGCGGCACGACATGGGGCTGCTTCATCTTCATGCGCGCCGCCGGGATCGACCATGTCGAGGCATCCAGATCGAACTCCTCCCAAGTCGCATATCGCGTCTCGTTCGAGCGCACCGCAGTAAGGATGGTCAGTTGCAAGGCGTCCCGCCCAATGCTGCGATCCTGCCGCGTCAACTTCTTCAAAAATGCCGGGACGTCGGCGTAGGGCATAGCAGCGCGGTGTTCGACCTGCCGGTTCTGACGCGGCAAACCTCGCGTGACCGAGCGTAGGGAAATCTCGGCCGGGATCATGCCCTTGATGTGCGCGTAATCGAGAACCGTCCCGATCCTTTGCAGAAGGCGCCGTGCCGTATCCGGCTTCGCGAGCCAGATTGGCTCCAACACCTTGAGCACCTGTACACTATCGATCGCCTCTATTCGCTTGGCACCGATCTCTCCGAACACATGGTTTTCGAAGCTGGCAATCCAGGAGACGTTTCGCCGATCCTTCCAGCCACTCTTCATCGCCTCGTAGCAACGGCGTGTCACCATCTCGAAGGTCGGGGAGCTCGCGCGGCGCAAGCCCCGCTCCTTCACCGGGTCCTTGCCGCTGCGGATCATCTTTCGAAGTTCGACGGCCAGGCATCGCGCGTCCGATAGCGACACATCATGGACTGGGCCCAAGCCGAAATCGCGCCGCCTACCTTTGAACTGCATCCGAAGCATCCAGGCACGAGAGCTTGGCGGGCGAACCACCAGATAGAGGCCATGGCCATCAGAATGCCGTCCAGGACCGGCCGTGCGAACCTTGAGAGCTGTGAGTGCCAAGTCAGGATTCCCTCATTTTTCTGTACCCCGCCCTGCCCCACGAAGAGTCCGCGATTTCGCGAGACAAAGTGGAATCAAGGGATACACACCCAGCAACACTTCTCAAGCATTCTCAATAGGTTGAGACGCATTGGAACACCTTGCTATGAGGGTAGTCTGCTCGTAGGGGTCACCAGCGGAAACGAAATCGCGCAAGCTGCGATTTCGCCCGCGGCCAGCAAACAAGCCGCCGCCAGCACTCTCCGCAAAATCACTTCACCGGAAGCACATCCTTCCAGCGCGCATCGAGCTTCGCCTGCGCCGCGCCCTTCTTCACGCGGGTGACGAACGACAGCCCGCGCAGCTCCACGCTGTGGCCGCCGAGCAGGCGCCCCGAGATCGTGTAGCCGATATCGTAGAGCGCGACATCCTCGTGTGGATCGCCATCGACGATGAAGCGCGTCACAATCGCCACCGGCAGCCTTTCGTCGCCACGGCTGTTATCGGGCAGCCTGGCCGCCTCGCGCGCCTTTTCCAGCGCATGCTCGAACCAGCTCACCTCGATCCGCGGCTCGCCGGTAGTACGCGCGGAGGCAGCGCCTAGAGCGGTCGGGAACAGGATTTCCTGGCTCTGGATCGATTGCTCGGCCGCCGCCGGCTTCAGCGTCAGCGAGCGCTTGCCGATATCCGCGGTGGTGAGCACCAGCGCGGCGGCCTTGGCGGAGGCGCGCTCGGCGACTGCGCTTTCGGCCGCCTTGCTGTCGCTCCGCTCGCTCCAGTTATTCCACAGGGTAAGCGCCGAGATGATCACGGCGATCACCGCCAGCACTTCGCCCAGGGTTATCCAGCGGCGCCGGATAGCGGCGGTCTCGGCGGCGCGCGCCTCGGCCCTTTCCTCGGCTTGGGTCTGGACGGGGGGCTCGGGCGGGGGAACGCTATCACTCACGGCGCCGGTTCCATCATCTGGCGCCGCCACCGTCAAGCGTTCCCCGCGCCAACGCTCATTCGAACTCGAGGATCGCCGCGTCCACGGCCAGGCTGTCGCCCGCGCCGAAATTGGCGGCCTTCACCACCCCTGCCCGCTCGGCGCGCAGGATATTCTCCATCTTCATCGCCTCGACCACCGCGAGCGGCTGGCCGGCCTCGACCCTGTCGCCGGGCGAGACATGGAGCTGGGTGAGCAGGCCCGGCATCGGCGCGAGCAGGAACTTGCTCATGTCCGGCGGCACCTTCTCGATCATGTGGTGCCGGAACTGCGCGATGTGCGGCGGATAGACCTCGACCAGGTGCGAGGCACCGTGCGCGGTGAGCTTCCAGGCCGCCCCCTTGCGCGCGACCCCCACGCTGAGCGGCGCGCCGTCGACCATGGCGGAGAGGATCAGATTGTCCGCCTGCCATTCGCCGTCGATCTCCATCGGCTCGCCATCGACGGTGACGTCCTCGTCGACCACAACCGTGAACCGCTCGCCATCGATCAGCACCACACGTTCGTCGCCGACGGTAACCGGTCCGTTGAGCTGGCCCGAAGTCGCGGCCGCCCGTTCCGCGCGCTCGATGTCGATGACGGCCGCCAGCGCCGCCAGCTTGCGCTTCAGCGCGCCGGAGGCCGGGGCGCCGTGGAAGCCTTCCGGATATTCCTCGGCGATGAACCCGGTGGTCAGCGCGCCCTCGCGGAAGCGCGGATGCTGGACCAGCGCGGAGAGGAAATCGATATTGTGGCCGATGCCGTCGATCCGGAACCGGTCGAGCGCCGCGACCTGCAGGTCCGCCGCCTCGTCGCGCGTCTCGCCCCAGGTGATCAGCTTGGCGATCATCGGATCGTAGAACATCGAGATCTCGCTGCCCTCGGTCACGCCGTCATCGACGCGGACATAGCCGTGGTCGCCGCGGGTGCCGGGCGCGCCATAAGGCGTTTCTTCGGCAGCCGGGGGACGATAGCGCACCAGCCGCCCGGTGGAGGGCAGGAAGCCGCGATAGGGATCCTCGGCATAGACGCGGTTCTCGATCGCCCAGCCGGTCAGCTTGATGTCGTCCTGACCGAAGGCGAGCTTCTCGCCATAGGCAACGCGGATCATCTGCTCGACCAGGTCGAGGCCCGTAACCGCCTCGGTCACCGGATGCTCCACCTGCAGGCGGGTGTTCATCTCGAGGAAGTAGAAGCCCTGCCCGGTCTTGTCGGCGCCCGAGACGATCAGTTCGACCGTGCCCGCGCTGAAATAGCCCACGGCGCGCGAGAGGGCGACGGCCTGCTCCCCCATCGCCTTGCGCATCTCGGGCGTGACGAAGGGTGACGGCGCCTCCTCGACCACCTTCTGGTGGCGGCGCTGGATCGAGCATTCGCGCTCGCCGAGATAGACGATGTTGCCATGCTGGTCGCCCAGCACCTGGATCTCGATATGGCGCGGGCTCTCGATGAACTTCTCGACGAACACGCGGTCGTCGCCGAAGCTCGCCAGGCCCTCGCGCTTGGTCGCCTCGAAGCCTTCACGGACATCGGCTTCGCTCCAGGCGAGCCGCATGCCCTTGCCGCCGCCGCCGGCCGAGGCCTTCATCATCACCGGATAGCCGATCTCGTTCGAGATGCGCACGGCATGCTCGGTATCCTCGATCACCCCGACGAAACCGGGCACCACGTTGACGCCGGCAGCCTTGGCGAGCTTCTTGGACTCGATCTTGTCGCCCATCGCCGCGATGGCGTTCGGGGGAGGCCCGACAAAGGCGATCCCGGCCTCGGCACAGGCCTTGGCGAAGCTCTCGCGCTCGGAGAGGAAGCCATAGCCCGGATGGATGCAGTCCGCCCCGGTCTCCTTGGCGGCGAGCAGGATCAGCTCGGCCTTGAGATAGCTCTCCGCCGCCGGCGCCGGCCCGAGCCGTACCGCCTCGTCCGCCATCAGCACATGCGGGGCACGCGCGTCAGCGTCCGAATAGACCGCCACGGTGGCGATCCCCATCTTCTTGGCGGTGCGCATCACGCGGCACGCGATCTCGCCGCGATTGGCGACCAGGATCTTCTTGAACATCTTTCCTCGCCTAGGTTCCCGCGATCCGCGCCCAGCGTTGGCGCACTCCGTCGCAATTGGTGATTTCGTACAGATCGATCTTCTTGCGCCAGCGCAGCCTACGCGGCAGCGCCACTTCGATTTCCTCATCCCGATCGAGGCGAAGGCGGAGCACATCCGTCCGGGGCAGCATGCTCAGCCCCGTCAGGCGGATCCGCATGACCGTACGCTCTTCATCGATGTCCTGATCGGCACGCAGAACCCCGATATCCTTGAAGATGCCCCGCATCCGCACGAGCGTGAGACTCGTCGGGTTGCGCGGGCCCATCGGAAGCGGGTTGAGCGCCGATCTCCTCTTCATCCGCCGCCTCGCATCCGGATGATCCGGAAGAGCCCATGGCCGGCCCGGATCATCCGCCGGAAGTTCACTCCGCCGCCTCCAGCTCCACCTTTACCTCGGCCTGCATCGGCTTCACGCCAAGCCGCGCGAACAGCGCCGCATCCTTGTCGTCGCCGGCATTGCCCGCGGTCAGCAGCTTGTCGCCGGTGAAGATCGAGTTGGCGCCGGCCAGGAAGCACAGCGCCTGGGTCGCGTCGCTCATGCTCTCGCGCCCGGCGGAGAGGCGCACCATGCTCTCCGGCATGGTGATGCGCGCCACCGCGATCGTACGGACGAACTCGATATCGTCGATCTGGGCGAGCGGCGTATCCGCCAGCATGTTGCCCAGCACCGTGCCCTTGATCGGCACCAGCGCGTTCACCGGCACGCTGCCCGGATGCACCGGCAGAGTGGCCAGAGCATGGATGAAGCCGACACGGTCCGGCCGGGTCTCGCCCATGCCGACGATGCCGCCGCAGCACACGTTGATCCCCGCCTCGCGGACATGCTCGAGCGTGTCGAGCCGCTCCTCGAACGTCCGGGTGGTGATCACCTCGGCATAGCGCTCGGGCGAGGTATCGATATTGTGGTTGTAATAGTCGAGCCCGGCATCGGCGAGCATCTGCGCCTGCTTCTCGCTGAGCATGCCCAGCGTCATGCAGGTCTCCATCCCCATCGCGCGCACACCCTGCACCATCTCGACGATGGCGGGCATGTCGCGGTCCTTGGGATTGCGCCAGGCAGCGCCCATGCAGAAGCGCGACGAGCCGTGATCCTTGGCCTGGGCCGCGGCCTGCAGCACCTGGCGCACGTCCATCAGCTTGGTGGCCTTGAGCCCGGTCTCGGCCGAGACCGACTGGCTGCAATAGCCGCAATCCTCGGGGCAGCCACCGGTCTTGATGCTGAGCAGGGTCGAGAGCTGGACCTCGTTCGGCGCGTGGTGCGTGCGATGCACCTCGGCGGCGCGGAAGACGAGTTCGGTGAAGGGCAGGTCGAACAGCGCGGCGATCTCGTCGCGGGTCCAGTCGGTACGGGTCATGGTAGCAGGGTCCGGGTGAAGAGATAGACGAACATGCCGACGCCGATGGAAAGCAGCACGGGCGCACCGATCCGGCAGAAATTGACGTTGTTGTTCAGCGGCTTGCGTTTGAACCGCGCACGCACGATCTCGCCCGCGCCAGAGAAGGAGAGCAATCCCGCCGCCGCCAGCACGATCAGCACCAGGATGACCGCCTTGGGCGAAAGGCTCTTGCCATAGGGCACCAGCGCCAGCACCCCGCCCAGCGAGACGATGCACAGCGAGGTGAGGTGCTTGAAATAGTCGTAGAGCAGGGCCTCGCCGTCTCCGGCTCCGACCAGCTCTTCCTCGATCTCCGTCATTCGGCGGCTTCCTCCACAGGGGGCATGTTGTGCCCGAGGAGCCTGAGCACTTCTTCGGCGGCTTTGACAAGGTTGGTGCCCGGCCCGAAGATCGCCTGGACGCCGGCTTCGCGCAGGAATTCATAATCCTGTGCCGGGATCACCCCGCCGGCGACCACCTTGATGTCCGCCCTGCCCGCGTCCTGCAATTCGCGGATCAGCTCGGGGATCAGCGTCTTGTGGCCTGCGGCGAGGCTGGAGGCGCCGACCACGTCGACATCGCTCTCGATCGCCAGCGCTGCGGCTTCCTGCGGGGTCTGGAACAACGGCCCCGGCACCACTTCGAAACCGAGGTCACCAAAGGCCGAGGAGACCAGATTGGCGCCGCGGTCATGCCCGTCCTGCCCCATCTTGGCGACGAGCATGCGGGGCTTGCGGCCAAGCCGGCGCTCGGTGGCGGTCACCCCGTCCTTGAGCCGCTCCCACACCGCGTCGTCCTGATAGGCGCCGCCATAGACGCCCTGCACCGGGGTCGGCTTGGTGGCATAGCGGCCGAAGCCTGCCTCCATCGCCGCGCTGATTTCGCCCAGCGTGGCGCGGGCGCGGGCGGCCTCGACCGCCAGCGCCAGCAGATTGTCGCTGCCTCGCGCGCCTTCCTGCAGCGCGAACAGCGCCGCCTGGCACGCCGCCTCGTCGCGGCTCGCCTTCACCCGCTTGATCCGCGCGATCTGCGCCTCGCGGACGGCATGGTTGTCGACATCGAGGATGTCGATCGGCTCTTCCTCGGCCTTGCGATACTTGTTGACGCCGACGATCACCTGCTCGCCGCGATCGATCCGCGCCGCGGTCGCCGCTGCGGCCTCCTCGATCATCGCCTTGGGCCAGCCCGCCGCCACCGCCTTGGCCATGCCGCCTTCGGCCTCGACCCGCTCGATGATCTCCCAGGCCTTGTCGACCAGCTCCTGGGTCAGGCTCTCGATATAATAGCTGCCGCCCAGCGGATCGACGACATTGCACATGCCGGTCTCCTCCTGGATGACCAGCTGGGTGTTGCGCGCGATCCGGGCGGAGAAGTCGGTCGGCAGCGCGATCGCTTCGTCGAGCGCATTGGTGTGCAGGCTCTGCGTGCCGCCGAGCATCGCCGCCATCGCCTCGATCGTGGTGCGGATGACGTTGTTGTACGGGTCCTGCTCGGTAAGCGACACGCCGCTGGTCTGGCAATGCGTCCGCAGCATCTTGGAGCGCTCGTCCTGTGCGCCCAGCCTGGTCATCACCCGGTGCCACAGCACGCGGGCAGCGCGCAGCTTCGCGATCTCCATGAAGAAGTTCATACCGATTGCGAAGAAGAAGCTCAGCCGCCCGGCGAACTTGTCGATATCCAGGCCCGAGGCGACACCGTATTTCACATATTCCATGCCGTCGGCAATGGTGAAGGCAAGCTCCTGCACCTGCGTCGCCCCGGCTTCCTGCATATGGTAGCCGGAAATCGAAATACTGTTGAATTTCGGCATGTTCGCGCTGGTATATGCGAAGATATCCGAGATGATCCGCATGCTCGGTTCGGGCGGGTAGATGTACGTGTTGCGGACCATGAACTCCTTGAGGATGTCGTTCTGAATGGTCCCGTCGAGCAGGCTCTTGTCGACGCCCTGCTCCTCGCCCGCGACGATGAAGAAGGCGAGGATGGGGATCACCGCGCCGTTCATCGTCATCGAGACCGACATCTGATCGAGCGGGATGCCGTCGAACAGGATCTTCATGTCCTCGACGCTGTCGATCGCCACGCCCGCCTTGCCCACGTCGCCGGTGACGCGCGGATGGTCGCTGTCATAGCCGCGATGGGTGGCGAGATCGAAGGCGACGCTCAGCCCCTTCTGCCCCGCCGCGAGGTTGCGGCGGTAGAATGCGTTGGACGCCTCGGCGGTCGAGAAGCCCGCATATTGCCGGATCGTCCAGGGCCGCCCCGCATACATCGACGCGCGCACGCCGCGGGTGAACGGCGCGAAGCCCGGCAGGCCGGGATCGAGATGCGCGGTGTCCTCGGCCGTGTAGAGCGGCTTGACCTCGATGCCCTCGGGCGTGTGCCAGTTCAGGTCGCGGCCCTTCACTTCCTTCGAAGCGGCGGCGGACCATTGGTCGAGGGTGGGCTTGTCGCTCACAATCCCTCTCCCTTTGGGAGAGGGAGGGAGCGCCGAAGGCGCGGAAGGGTGAGGGTCGAGTACGAAGCCAAGCCGCCCTCACCCTCCCGGCGCTGCGCGCCTCCTTCCCTCTCCCAAAGGGAGAGGGACAGTCGATCAATGCCCGTCACGCGGCGTCTCCATGATCTCGGTCAGCACCCCGCCCATGTCCTTCGGATGCACGAAGAAGATCGGCGTGCCATGCGCGCCGATGCGCGGCTCGCCGAGCACCTTGGCGCCCTTGGCCTCGAACCAGGCCTTGGCCTCGTGGATATCGGGCACTTCGTAGCAGAGGTGATGCTGCCCGCCCGCCGGGTTCTTGGCCAGGAAGCCGTGGATCGGCGAGCCCTCGCCCAGCGGCTCGATCAGTTCGATCTGGCTGTTCGGCGTGTCGACGAAGCAGACCTTCACCCCCTGCGCAGGCAGGTCGAAGGGTTCGCGGATCACTTCCGCGCCCATCACGTCATGGTAAAGGGCGATCGACGCTTCGATCGAAGGCGTCGCGACGCCGACATGGTTGAGGCGGCCGAGTTTCATTTCACCATTCCATAGTGACGGAGCGCCGCTTCTATCGATGGACGCTTCTTATCGGGGCAGGGATGTAGTCGCGAGTTAGCTGACTGCCGATTGGGCGCCTGGCGAGTGGTAAGTCCATGCGCGGCTTTAATATCAGCAATCCAGCAGGTCTTCGGCACGTAGCCGTCAGTAGCCTTCACCCGATCCTGAATTTGCCGATAGCTGGCCATCTCGGACCTCACAGCGGGATGTTGTCGTGCTTCTTCCACGGATTCTCGAGCTGCTTGCCCCGCAGCTTGCGGAGCCCCAGGGCGATGCGGCGGCGGGTGGAGTGCGGCATGATCACCTCGTCCACGAAACCCTTCGCAGCTGCAACAAACGGATTGGCGAAGCGTGCCTCATATTCGGCGGTCCGCTCGGCGATCTCTTCCGGCGTCTTGCCGCGGAAGATGATCTCCACCGCGCCCTTAGCGCCCATCACCGCGATCTCGGCGGTCGGCCAGGCGTAATTCAGATCGCCGCGCAGATGCTTGGAGGCCATCACGTCATAGGCGCCGCCATAGGCCTTGCGGGTGATCACCGTGATCTTGGGCACCGTCGCCTCGGCATAGGCGTAGAGCAGCTTGGCGCCGTGCTTGATGATCCCCGAATGCTCCTGGCCGACACCCGGCAGGAAGCCCGGCACGTCGACAAAGGTCACGATCGGGATCTCGAACGCGTCGCAGAAGCGCACGAACCGCGCGGCCTTTTTCGACGAGTTGATGTCGAGGCATCCGGCCAGCACCATCGGCTGGTTGGCGACCACGCCCACCGTGCGCCCCTCGATCCGGCCGAAGCCGATCAGGATGTTGCCGGCATGGCTCGGCTGCAGCTCGAAGAACTCGCCCTCGTCGAGCGTCTTCTTGATGAGCTCGTGCATGTCATAGGGCTGGTTGGCGCTCGGGGGGATCAGGCTGTCGAGGCTCGGCTCCAGGCGATCCCAGGGATCGTCGCACGGCCGCTCGGGCACCTGCTCGCGGTTCGAGGCTGGCAAGAAGTCCACGAAGTCGCGGGCCGCGAGCAGCGCCTCGATATCGTTATCGAAGGCCACGTCAGCGACCCCCGACTTCGTGGTATGCGTCACCGCACCACCCAGTTCCTCCTGCGTGACGATCTCGTTTGTAACGGTCTTCACTACATCCGGGCCGGTGACGAACATGTACGATGAATCCTTCACCATGAAGATGAAGTCGGTCATCGCGGGGGAGTAAACTGCGCCTCCAGCACAGGGGCCCATGATCAGGCTCAGCTGCGGCACCACGCCCGATGCCAGCACGTTGCGCTGGAACACCTCGGCATAGCCGCCGAGCGACGCGACACCCTCCTGGATGCGCGCGCCGCCGCTGTCGTTGAGGCCGATCACGGGCGCGCCGACCTTCATCGCCATGTCCATGATCTTGCAGATCTTCTGTGCATGACGTTCGCTGAGCGAACCGCCGAACACGGTGAAGTCCTGGCTGAACACGAAGACGAGGCGGCCGTTGATCGTGCCCGATCCGGTAACGACGCCGTCACCGGGGACGATCTGGTCCTGCATGCCGAAGTCGACGCAATTATGCTCGACATACATGTCGAGCTCCTCGAACGAGCCCTGGTCGAGCAGCACTTCGACACGCTCCCTCGCGGTGAGCTTGCCCTTGGCGTGCTGCGCGTCGATCCGCTTCTGCCCTCCGCCCAAGCGGGCGGCGGCGCGGCGGCGTTCCAGTTCCTCGATCGTCGACGACATGCGGTTCCCCTTAGGTGGCTGCGCCTCTGCATCGGGACATGCCCCTACGGCAAATGCAATGTTGCAAAGTTGCAGCGCGCCGGTTTGCAGATATACTGCGGATATGCGCAGATCGCTCCCCTCACCCTTTCCCCGTCATCCCCGCGCAGGCGGGGATCCAGAGTCGCTAGCGATGCCCTTTGTTACTCTGGATCCCCGCCTGCGCGGGGATGACGGGTTTGGAAAATGAACACACCCCGCCGCCGCGTCTTCGAAGGCTTCCGCCTGCGCGAGCTGCGTCGCCGCGCCGGGATCAGCCAGGCGGCGATGGCGGCCCGGCTCGGCATCTCGGTCTCCTATCTCTCGCAGATCGAGAATAACGACCGGCCGATCACCGACATCGTCCTCGTCGCGCTCGCCCGCGAATTCCCGCTCGAGGCGTTCGGCGATGTCGAGGACAGCGCAGCCCTCCTCCGCACGATCGACGCCGCCACCGATGCCAGCGTCCCCGCCGGGCGGCTCGACGAAGCCGATGTCCGCCGCGGCATCGAGCAGCAGCCGCTCCTCGCCCGCCGCATGGTCGCGCTGCACGAGGCCTGGCGCCGCAGCCAGGAGCAGCTCCGCGTCCTCGACGACCGGTTCGACAGCGGCTCGACCGGCACCGCCCCGCTCCCCTGGGAGGAGGTGCGCGACTGGTTCCAGGCCGAGGGCAATTACATCGACGCGATCGACCGCTCGGCCGAGACGCTCTCCGCCGATCTCGACCCCGATCGCCCCACCCGCGGCCTCGAGGACCGGCTGCGCTGGCACGGCGTCCGCGTCACCGGCGAGGAGGGCGACGGCGGCCAGCTCAGCCGCTTCGACCCGCGCGACCGCACGCTGGCGGTGAACAGCGCGCTCCCGCCCGAGAGCCGCGCCTTCCTGCTCGCCCACCGGCTGGTCCGCTACGAGTTCGAGAACGAGATGCGCCAGGTGGTCGAGGACTCCGGCCTCGCCTCCCCCGCGGCGCGCGAATTGCTCAACATCGGCCTCGCCAACTATGCAGCGGGCGCACTGCTGATGCCCTATACCCCATTCAAGGACACCGCGCGCACCGTCCGCCACGACATCGACCGGCTGCGCCAGCGCTTCGGGGTGAGCTTCGAGCAGGCCTGCCACCGCCTCTCGACCCTCCAGCGCCCGGGTGCCGCCGGCCTGCCCTTCTTCTTCTGCCGGGTCGACATGGCCGGCAACATCACCAAGCGCCACTCGGCCACCCGCCTGCAATTCGCCGCGCTCGGCGGCGCCTGCCCGCTCTGGGTGGTGCACGAGGCGGTGGCGATCCCCGACCGGATCCTCGTCCAACATGCCGAGATGCCCGACGGCACCCGCTATGTCTCGATGGCCAAGGGGCTGGTGAAGCCCTCGGGCAGCTATGCCCGCCCCTCGCGCCGCTATGCCGTGGCCTTGGGCTGCGAAGAGCTGCACGCCGCCGACTTCGTCTATGCCGACGACCTCCGCCCGGGCGGCGCGGCCACCCCGATCGGCGCCAGCTGCCGCATCTGCCCGCGGGTGGACTGCGACCAACGCGCCTTCCCCCCCGCGGCCTCGGCGATCGCGATCGATCCGGACCGGCGCAGCGTCGTGCCTTACGCGTTCAGTTGAGGAAGGACCCCGCCGCTATCAATATCCGTCATCCCCGCGAAGGCGGGGATCCAGAGTCACAAAGGACATTGCTCTGCCACCCTGGATCCCCGCCTTCGCGGGGATGACGATGATTAAAGCGAGAATAGCTCAACTGATCCGGTTCGCCGACCCCACCGCATTGTTGTACGAGTCGATCATCGACTTCATGTCGCTCGACGAATGCGACTGCTTCAGCTCGCGATACTGGCCGATCATCGATCCCAGCATCTCCGCCACCAGCTCATAGGTACCCAGCCGGCTCTTCTCGAGCGGCTCGGTCGCCTTGGTCTTGGCTTCGGCGATCGCCTTTTGCTGCTCGGTCAGCAGCTTGTCGAGCGACGACGCCAGCGCATCGCCCTTGGCGAAGATCGCCGCGTCCTTCAGGTCCTCGGGCTTGTCGAACAGCCCGACCAGCTCCTCGGCCTGCAGCATCGCCTGCTTGTTGTTGTAGCCGACGATGTTGCCGTCCGCCTTGAGCTTGGCGAGCTCCGCCTCGGCGCCGGCCCGCCGCTGCTTGACCAGCTCGGCGTTGAAATCGTCCATCGCCTTCAGCGCCGCATCGAACTCGGCGACCATCTGGGCGTCCTCGGCCTTGCCGCGCTTCAGCGCGTCCTCGCGATAGGCCTTGGTGTTGTAATATTGATAGAGCGGCCCCAGCCGGGCGAGCACCTTGACCAGCGCGGCGTCCAGCGCCTCCGCCTTCTTGTCGAGATCGCCGAGCGAGCCCGGCAGCGCGATCGCCGCCTTCAGCTTGCCCTCGCCGGTCTCGACCCAGCCGTCGCTGACGTTGATGCTGTCCGACGGCGATCGGCTCGGGATCTTGGCTTGCTTGTAGGTGTCCGCCGTCGCCGGCAGGCCGAAGGTGTCGATCAGGCCGTTATACGCCTCGGTATAGGCGCTGATCTTGGCCGCGGCATCGGGCGAAGTCGCCACCGCCGCCGATCCGTTGCCGCCCCCCGAGCCTGCGCCGCCACAGGCGGCCAGTGTGAACAACCCCGCCAGGACGACACCCTGGCGCACCTTCAACTTCAGCATGCGGAAAACACCCCTCAACCGTTGCGCCGGCGAAACGCACTGCGCGCGCATTCGATCCATCGAGCATGTGCTCCTGCTTTCGCAGGAGCGCAGCTTGTGGCATACCCGAAAAACGAAAAAGCCTTGGGAGAGGTAACATGGCCACCGCGCTGGCAACCAAAGTGATGACCGAAGCCGAGTGGGAGGCGCGCCAGCAGCTCGCCGCCTGCTATCGGGTGTTCGACATGCTCGGCTGGTCCGAGATGATCTACAACCACATCACGCTGAAGGTGCCAGGCGAGGAAGGCGCATTCCTGATCAACCCGTTCGGGCTGCACTTCAGCGAGGTGAAAGCGTCGAATCTGGTCAAGATCGACATCGACGGCAACAAGCTCGACGACTCGCCCTATCCGGTGAACCGCGCCGGCTTCGTCCAGCACGCGCTGTTCCACCGCCACCTGCCTGACGCGCATTGCATTGCACACACCCACACCACCGCGGGCATGGCGGTCGCCAGCGTCGAGGGCGGCCTGCGCCCCACCAATTTCTACGCCTGCAACTTCGCCGGCCAGATCGCCTATCACGATTTCGAGGGCGTGACGGTGCGCGACGAGGAAGGCGAGCGGCTGCTCGCGCATCTCGGCGACAAGCGGGTGATGCTGCTCCGGAACCACGGCATCCTGGTGATGGGCCGCACCCTGCCCGAGGCGTTCATCAAGCACTGGTCGCTCCAGCGCGCCTGCGAGATCCAGATCGCCACCGCCTCGATGGGCGAGCCCTTGGTGGTGCCGGACGAAGTGATCGCCGTCCACCAGCGCGACCTCCACATGGCCCAGGTCCCCGGCGGCCCGGGCGCGGCGGACTTCGCCGCAATGGTCCGGCTGGTGGACCGCACGGACAAGAGCTGGCGGGAGTAGGGACCCCTCTCTACGCCCCTAAACGTCACCCCGGCCTTGTGCCGGGGTCCACCGCGCAGCGAGTCATACCGGCAACGGCTCAAGCCCTAACCCAACAGTAAGGTCGTTCCACATCGGGTTCTGCCGCTCGATCAAATTGCGCTTCCACTCGCGCCGATAGCGCTTGAGCTGCTTCTCGCGCGCAATCGCCCCTTCCATGCTTTCGCCGGTCTCGAAATAGACCAGCCGCCGAAGCCCAAGCCTCTTCGCATGTCCCTCGAACGCGCCTTCGCGATGCTGGATGATCCGACCCAGCAGGTTCGAAGTCACGCCTACATAGATCGCGCCGTTATAGCGGCTGGCCAGGATATAGACGCAAGCGTTCTTTCGATCACGACGGACATTGTCTGCGGCCCGGTGGATCCCGGCACAAGGCCGGGATGACGGAGTTACGTCCAGAGCGGACGCACTCACTTCCAAAATAGGATTTCGCCTGCCACCCTCGCTTCGCTCTTTCTCATCGCGAATATCAAGCCGGACGCGAAGGCACCCGGACGGGTAAATCCGCCGCTTCGGAAAGCCGCTGCGCGGTAGCTGTGGATGTCGTGACTTTAGTGAACTTTCGCACCCAATTAGGGTAATTCACCCGAACCGATACCCCGAGACCGTCCACCCCAGCACATGGTCGCGGTAATCGCGCACCGCCGCTCCCTCGCCGCCCGCACCGAGTGCGACCATCAGCGGCAGCAGGTGCTCCTCGCGCGGATGGGCGAAATGGGCATGCGGAAGCTGGTCCCAGGCGGCGACGCGCGCTGCCCGGCGCGCCGGATCGGCATCGGTCACGGCATCGGTCAGGGCCGCATCCCATTCGTCGGCGACCGGCGTCACCTGCGGCCCGCGGGCGCGCAGGTTGTGGAAGCTCATGCCCGAGCCGACGATCAGCACGCCTTCCTCGCGCAGCGGCGCGAGCGCCTTGCCCAGCGCGATATGGTCGGCCGGATCCAGGTCCTTGCGCAGCGAGAGCTGGACCAGCGGGATGTCGGCGCCCGGCACCGCGACCATCATCGGGATGAACACACCGTGGTCCCACCCCCGCTCGCGCTCCTCGCCGACGGGAAAGCCCGCGCCCTCGAGCAGCGCCTTCACGCGCGCCGCCAAGCCAGGCGAGCCCGGTGCGTCCCAGCGCAGGCGATAGGTGTGCTCGGGAAAGCCGTAATAGTCGAACAGCAGCGGCTGGCCGTTGCCGGCATGTACCGTGACCTGCTCCTCCTCCCAATGGCCCGAGACCAGCAGGATCGCCTTTGGCCGCTCGGGCAGCGAGTCGATCAGCCCGGCCAGATAGGCCTGCATCGGCTGCCACATCGGATCGGCCGGGCCGCCATCGGGGTCCATAAAGAAGCAGGGGCCGCCGCCATGCGGGATGAAGAGCGTGGGAAGTGTCATGCGATTGATGTCGCGCCCGGGGCGGCCCGGCACAATGCCGGTTTCGGAAACACCGCGTTTCCCGCTACACCCCTCGCATGACTCGTTTCACCGTCAACAACCAGCCGGTCGCGTACAAGATGGATCCGCGCACGCCGCTGCTCTGGGCGCTGCGCGACGCCTCGAACCTCACCGGCACCAAATATGGCTGCGGCACCGGCGATTGCGGCGCCTGCACCGTGGACGTCGACGGCACCGCCCGCCTCGCCTGCCAGGAGACGATCGGCGCGCTCGAGGGCACGTTCGTCACCACGATCGAGGGGTTGTCCAAGGATCGCAGCCACCCGGTGCAGCAGGCCTTCATCGCCGCCAACGTGCCGCAATGCGGCTATTGCATCCCCGGCGTGGTGATGGCCGCCTCGGTGCTGCTGCGGGGCAACCGCAATCCCAGCGAGGCGAACATCAAGGATGCGATCCCCAATCTCTGCCGCTGCGGCATCTATCCGCGGCTGATCGAGGCGATCCAGAACGCCGCCCGCATCGCCCGGGGCGACGCGCCGGCCCCCGAGCCCGGGCAGGACGCGCCGACGCCCGCCCAGTCGGAACCCTAGATGTTTCAGATGCTTTCAATTGGCTGACAGATGAATTCAGAGTCATGTCAGCCGCCGGGTTCTAGAGAGGTGCTACCCTCGAAGCCCGGCGCGTGTGCCGGTCCAGCGGAGACACTCTTATGAAGAAGACCTTGCTAGCGGCGATCATCGCCGCAACAGCCCTGGTCCCGCCGGCACTGGCGCAGGATCGCGGGCATCGCTGGGGCGGCGGCGACCGTTCCGGCAATTCGGGCGCCTCGCAGCCGGCGCAGGACCGTGGTGACCGCGGCAATCGCGGCGGTGGCTGGCGCCAGTCCTCGGGCCAGCCCCAGCAACAGGCACAGCCGCAGCAGCAGCCGCGCCGCGACTGGAACGGCGGCGGCGCCAATGGTGGCGGCGCCAATGGCGGCGGCTGGAACCGTGGCGGCTGGAACGGCGGCGACCGCGGCGCGCGTCCGCAATGGAATGGCGGCCAGGCCCGCCCGCCCCAGACCCAGGCCTCCCCGCCCCAGGCCCAGCCGCAGCAGCGCTGGGACGGCAACCGCGGCGGCGACGGTCGGCGCGACTGGAACCGGAACGGCCAGGACCGCCGCGACTGGAACCGCGACGGCAATCGCAGCGGCCAGTGGGATCGCGGCAACCGCGACTGGAACGATCGCAACCGCGACCGCAACTGGAACAACGACCGCAACCGCAACAATGGCGGCTGGAACCGCGGCGGCTGGGGCGGAAACGACCGCAACCGCTGGGACAACAACCGCGGCTGGGGCGGCAACGACCGCGGTCGCTGGAACAACAGCTGGCGCAACGACCGCCGCTACGACTGGCGCGGCTATCGCAGCTCCAACCGCGGCCTCTACCGCCTGCCGCGTTACTATGCGCCGTCGGGCTGGGGCTATGGCTATCGCCGCTTCGGGATCGGCTTCACGCTCAGCTCGATCCTGTTCTCGTCGCAATACTGGATCAACGATCCCTATTATTACCGCCTGCCCGAGGTCTACGGCCCGTATCGCTGGGTGCGCTACTACAACGACGCGCTGCTCGTCGATGTCGAGACCGGCGAGATCGTCGACACGATCTACGACATCTTCTGGTAAGCCAGCCCGCATCTTGCCAGAAGTGGGAGGCCCGGCCCGTCAGGACCGGGCCTCTTGCCTTTGGCAAGGGGCACCACCCCTATTGACCGCGAGGCCCTCAGGCGCAAATTGGCCCTTGTGAGCAAGAATATCGGCAGAGTATCGGGATCTCCCTCGCCCAACCGCGCGCGGATCGCCCGCGAAGTCACGGCGAAGCTGGAGTCCCATCCCGGCATCAAGCGGGCAAAGGTGGAGACCGCACAGCTCTACACCTTTCCCGATTTCCTGAGCGAGGCGGAGTGCGACGCGCTGGTCGCCCTGATCGACAAATCGGCCCGCCCCTCCACGCTGCTCGCGGCGCACGAGGATCCCGAGTTCCGCACCAGCAGCTCGACCGACCTCGACCGCTGGTCCGATCTCGTCTGGCAGATCGACGACCGCATCGCCCATCTCCTCGGCCTGCCGCCCGAGAATGCGGAGACGCTGCAGGGTCAGCGATATGCACCCGGCCAGCAGTTCCGCGCGCATTGCGACTATTTCCACGAAGGTGCGGAATATTGGGAGAAGATGCTCGAATATGGCGGCCAGCGCACCTGGACCGCGATGGCCTATCTCAACGATGTCGAGGAAGGCGGCGCCACCTGGTTCCCGCGTGCCGGGGTTCGCTTCAAGCCGAAAAAGGGCCTGTTGCTGATCTGGAACAACATGATGGAAGACGGCACGCCCAATTACGACACGCTGCACGAGGGCATGCGCGTGCTCGAGGGCACCAAGTACATCGTCACCAAATGGTTCCGCGAGAACGCCTGGATCCGCGGCCATGTGCCGACCTATTATGCCGGCGGCGAGCAGCGGGCCTGATCTACCAACAATATCATGTGCTCCTGCGGAAGCAGGAGCCTAGGATGGCGAAGTGCCAACCAACCTTGGGCTCCCGCTTTCGCAGGAGCACTGGATTTTAGTTGCCACCATCGACTCTCCCCCACCAGGGAGGAGAAGGCGTCGCTAGACCAGCCCCGCGAATTCCAGCGCGGCGTCGACCGCCTTGCGGCTCGCCTCTCCGGCCGGCGTCATCGGCAGGCGCAGCTCCTGCGGGAAGCCTTCCCGAACCCGCCCCAGCGCATATTTCACCGGGCCCGGCGAGGCATCGGTGAACATCGCGAGGTGCAGCGGATAGAGACGGTCGTGCAGCTCGAGCGCCTTCGCATGCTCGCCCGCCGCCCAGGCCGCCTGGAACTCGGCGCAGAGCTTCGGCGCGACATTGGCGGTCACCGAGATACAGCCCGTACCGCCCATCGCATTGAAGGCCAGCGCCGTCTCGTCATTGCCCGAGAGCTGGATGAAGTCGTGCCCGCAGCCGGCGCGCTGCTCGGAAACGCGGGCGAGCGCACCCGTCGCATCCTTCACGCCGATGAACTTGCCCGGGAACGCCTTGACGATCCGCGCCATGGTCGCCGGCAGGATGTCGGTCACCGTGCGGCCGGGGACGTTGTAGAGCACCACCGGCAGCTCGGCCCGCTCGGCGATCGCCGCGAAATGCTGGAAGATGCCTTCCTGGCTCGGTCGGTTGTAATAGGGCGGGACCATCAGCACCGCATCGGCACCGGCGTCGGCAGAAGCTTTCACATTCTCGATCGCGACCAGCGTGTCGTTCGAGCCGGCGCCGGCGAGCACGGGCACACGGCCCTTCGCCTGGTCGGCGCAGACGCGCACCACTTCGAAATGCTCGTCTTTGGGCATGGTCGCCGCCTCGCCGGTGGTGCCGCACGGCACCAGCCCGGCAGAGCCTTCGGCAATCTGCCATTCAACAAGCGTGCGATAGTCTTCCTCCGCGAAGATGCCGTTACGGAACGGCGTCACCAGCGCGGGAATGGAGCCCCAGAACATGGTCCGAAAATCTTCCTCAATTCCCCAAATCGGGGCTGGCAGATAGGCGCGGGTCATCTATCATGTCCAGTATGCTTGCTCCGCTGTTGAAAAGTGCGTTGTTGTTCGCGGGCGTCTCAGGGCTCGCCGTCTCGTCGCAGCTCACGCAGGAGCAGATCCAGTGGTACAAGGTGGCGCTGGAAGCGGGCGTTCCCCGCGTGCCGCCGCCCTATATCCAGGCCGATCAGCTCGGTGACGCTCTGGTCGAATGGAAGCGCCTCCAGCAGTCGGATAACTACCCCTTCTCCGACTATGCCAATTTCCTGCTGCTCCATCCCGGCTGGCCTGGCGAGAAGAGCCGCCGCGCGGCTGCCGAGACCGTGCTCGAGAGCGGCACCTGGGCGCCCGGCCTGGTCGTCCGCTATTTCGAGCGCTTCGCGCCGCTGACCGCCGCCGGCCGCCTGCGCTATGCCGAGGGGCTCGCCGCCTCGGGCCGCCGTGCCGAAGCCGAGGAACAGGCCCGCCGCGCCTGGCGCCACGGCGTGCTGCGCCCGCGCGACGAGACGGCTTTGCTCGCCGGCTTCGCCAGCGTGCTCACCCCGGCCGATCATGACGCACGTATGGACATGCTGCTCTGGGCCGGCTCGCTCAGTGCCGCGCAGCGCCAGCTTTCCTATGTCTCGCCGGCGATGCGCCCGGTGTTCGACGCGCGGATCGCCTTCCGCACCAAGGCGCCCGATGCCGATGCGAAGGGCGCCGCTGCAATTGCGACCGGCCGCGCCAATCCCGGCTACATCGCCGATCGCGCGATGTGGCTGCGCGACACCGGCCAGAGCCCGGCGATGCGGTCCTATCTCGCCCAGCCGCGCCAACTCGCCTCTTATCCCGGCGATGCCGAGGAATGGTATGAAGTGCTGCTGACCGCGGCACGCGGCGCCCAGTCGGACGGCCAGTTCAGCCTCGCCTATCAGATCGCCAGCCAGGTCGACGATGCCTTCCCCACCGGCACCGACATCAGCCAGCTGCCGCTCGGCGAGCGCGACGATTATACCAGCCTCACCTGGCTCGCCGGCACGGTGGCGCTCAACAATCTCGGCCGCAGCCGCGACGCGATCGGCATGTTCGATCGCTACGGCCATGGCTCGAAGACGCCGACCACCCAGTCCAAGGGCTTCTACTGGGCGGGCCGCGCGGCGGAGGTCTCGGGCGACCAGGCGAAAGCGACCGGCTTCTACACCAAGGCCGCGGGCTTCCCCGACGTCTATTACGGCCAGCTCGCCACCGAGCGACTCGGCAATCCGCTCAAGCGCCCACCCGATTTCAACGCCCGGGTCAGCGATCCCGCGGTGCGCGACGCCTTCTTCAAGAAGGAGACGGTGCGCGCCGCGCAGCTGCTCGGCACGATGGGCAACCGGCAGGACCAGAGCCTGTTCATCCGCCAGATTGCCAATGACGCGACGTCGGACAGCGACCACATCCTCGCCGCCGAGCTGAGCCGCGCGATCGGCCGCCCGGACCTGGGCGTGCTGGTCGGCAAGAGCGCGCTGCAGAACGGCCTCTCCGACTATACCGCCGCGGGCTATCCCACCGTGGCGGTGCCCGCCTCGCAGCAGGATTACTGGACGATCGTCCACGCCATCGCGCGGCAGGAGAGCCAGTTCGATCGCGACGCGGTCAGCCATGCCGGCGCACGCGGCCTGATGCAGCTGATGCCGGGCACGGCCCGCGAGGTCTCGACCAAGCTCGGGATGAGCTACAGCCCCGGCACGCTGAACTCCGACACCGATTACAACATTCAGCTCGGCTCGACCTATTTCCAGCGGATGTACAATCTCTACGGCAGCTATCCGCTGGCGATCGCGGCCTACAATGCCGGTCCCGGCAACGTGAACAAATGGATCCGCGCCAATGGCGATCCGCGCCTGCCGGGCGGCGACATCGTCCAGTGGATCGAGCAGATCCCGATCTTCGAGACGAAGAACTATGTCCAGCGCGTGATCGAGAACGCGGTGGTCTACGATCTGCTCAACCCGGAACGCGCGCGCTCCAGGGGGCCTGCGAACACCAGCTGGTATCTGGGCAAGAACAAGCCGGGCTAGGGACCGCATAGCCACTTGCGCTCCCCTTCCGCTTGCGGGAGGGGTCGGGGGAGGGCGTATCCGCTGGCCATACGGTCGTGCTTCGAGACAGCCCCTCCCCTAACCCCTCCCGCAAGCGGAAGGGGAACACAGGTCGAAAAGCGACGGAAATGGACCGCCCCAACTACATCACTCCCGCCGGCTACGCCGCGCTCCGGACCGAATACGAAGCCCTCTTCGCCAGGGAACGCCCCGCGCTGGTCGAGACGATCAGCTGGGCCGCCGGCAATGGCGACCGCTCGGAGAATGGCGATTACATCTACGGCCGCAAGCGCCTGCGCGAGATCGACCGCCGGCTCGGCTGGCTGTCGAAACGGATGAAGGCGGCCAAGGTCGTCGATCCGGCGCAGCAGGAGGACAAGAGCCGCGCCTATTTCGGCGCCACTGTCACCATCGCCGACGAGGACGATAACCACCGCACCCTGACCCTGGTCGGCGACGACGAGGCCGATGCCGCCAAGGGCCTGGTCGGCTGGAACGCCCCCCTCGCCCGTGCCTTGCGCGGCGCCGGTATCGGCGACCTGCGCCGCGTCAGCCTGCCCGCGGGCGAGCGCGAGTATGAAGTGATTGCGATCACTTACCCCTGAGGCGCGACGAGTCGCCGCGCGAATGGATTCCCTCGCATCTTCAAAATGATAGAACTGTGTCCAGGCCGAAGGGTTGCGGCCGGGTATAAAAATGAGCGTGGGGACATATGACGGCACAGCGTATCTATGTGTCGGGCCGCGTGCAGCGCGTCGGCTATCGGGACTGGGCGGTGCGTACCGCCAAGCAGCTTGGCGTGAAGGGCTGGGTCCGCAATCTGAACGACGGGCGCGTGGAGCTGCTCGCAGAGGGCGATGAGGAGGCGCTGTCCTCGCTCACCGAAGCGCTCCGCGAGGGCCCGCCCATGGCAGTGGTCGACCATGTCGAGGCCTTCCAGACCGCCGAGGACAAGCACGCCAAGGGATTTACCAAGCGCTTCACCGCCTGAGGCGGAACGCATGGCGCCCGATCGGAAACATTCGGTTTCCCGGGCGTCCAGTTGACCGATCGGACATGAAGTGAAACATTTCTCTCTCGAAACGGCCCGCAAGGACGCGCGCCGGTCGAGGGAGACTATTGCATGCCCATTCCCGCAAGCTGGTCCGGCAAGCTGCTGAGCGTCCTGCGCATCTTCGCAGGCCTTGGCTTCCTGCAGCACGGCCTTTCCAAGTTCTTCAACGTGCCGCCCTTCCCGATGCCGCTCAATCCGCTGCTCTATGCCGCGGGCACGATCGAGCTGGTCGGCGGGGCGCTGCTCGTCATCGGCCTGTTCACGCGCCCGGTCGCCTTCATCGCCTCGGGCATGTGCGCGGTCGGCTATTTCCTCGTCCACGCCAAGGGCGGCTTCTTCCCGGCGGTGAACGGCGGCGAGGCGATCATGCTCTACTGCTTCATCTTCCTCTACCTCGCGGCCGCCGGCGGCGGCACGTGGAGCGCAGACGCGGCGACGGCCAAGAAGGCCTAACGCCAGCGGCGGATCAGCCGCTCGATACCCAGGGTAACCCGGGCAAGCCGGTCATAGTCGAGCTTGTCCGGGGTATCCGTCAGCTTGTGATAGTGCGGATAGCGGAACGGCGCGGTGTCGGTGATCATCAGCGCCGGCACGCCGATCTCGCCGAACGACCAGTGATCCGACCAGTCGATCCCCTCGACGAAGCCCGGTGCGGTGCCGCCCACGCTCGGGAACTGCGCCACCTCGCGAAACCCGCCGACGGCCTTGCGCACCAGCGGCCGTGACGAAACGGTGCCGACGAACGCGACGAAATTCCCCGTGTCCGGATAGAGCGCGCCGAGCGGGAACGGATAATGCTGGCTCCCCGGCGCATCGTCGTAGAAGCCCAGCGTCTCCAGCGAGAACATCGCATCGGGCTTCTGCCCCTTAGCTGCCAGCGCCCGGGCATAGACCAGGCTGCCCATCCGGTCGGTCTTGAAGAAGGGCGGCTCCTCATTGGCGAAGAAGGCCAGCCGGATGCGGACATCCGCCTTGCCGCGCAGGTCGGCGAGCAGCCGGGCGAGCTCGAGCAGCGCCGCGGTGCCGCTGCCATTGTCGTTCGCCCCCGGCGCACCGCGCGCGCTGTCGTAATGCGCGCCCACCACCAGCGTCGGCGCATCGGCCGAGCGCGGCTCGATCACCGCTTCGAGATTGACCGCCAGCCCCTCGTCAAAGGCCTGGCGGGTGACCGCATAGCCCGAAGCCGCCAGCCGCTGCTCGATATAGCCGACCGCCGCGGCATAGCCCGTCGCATGGCCGACATTATGCGGCTTGCTGGCGATCGCCGTGACATGCCCGCGCAGCCGCCCGGCAAGGTCGCGCTCCACAGCGTTGAGCGGCGGCAGTGGCCCCTCCCAGGACTTGCCCGGCACCGAAGTCATCCAGCGCAAGGCCACAACGGGTGACAGGAACAGCGCGGCAAGGATCGCCAGCACCCCTATCCGCCCGGCATTTTCCCTGATCCATTCGCGCATGCAGCTCCCCCTCGGACGGACGCTACCCTGCCGCCCGCGAACCGTCTATGCCGCCGCCATGAAGCTCACCCTTGCCCTAGCCACCGCATTCGCCGCCATCGGCACCGCCAACGCGCAGGACCTGCGCCCGCTCTGCCCCGACCGTCCCGGCCTCGATACGCCAGCCTGCACCGTCGATCCCGGGCACCTGGTCGCGGAGATGGGCGCGATTGACTGGTCGCTCGACCGCGATGCCGGCCAGCGCAGCGACAGCTTCACATTCGGCGACATGCTGCTGCGCTACGGCGTGGCGGACCATGCCGAAGTCCAGCTCGGCTGGACCGCCCTCGGCACCGTCCGCACGCATGACCGCACCACCGGCGCAGTGACGCACGACAGCGGCACCGGCGACATCACCCTCGCCGTCCGCCGCAACCTGTCGCATCCGGACGGCTCGGGCTTCGCCGCCGCGGTGATGCCCTATGCCACGCTGCCGGTGGGCGGCGCGACGATCGGCGCGGGGGACTGGGGTGCCGGCCTGATCGTGCCGCTCAGCTACAGCCTCACCGACAAGCTCGGCCTGTCGCTGACCCCCGAGATCGATGCGGCGGTGGACCAGGACCGGCACGGCCGCCACCTCGCCTATGGCAGCGCCATCGGCCTCACCGCGGCCCTCACCCAGACGGTGAGCAGCGCATTCGAGCTGCAGGCGGTGCGCGACCGCGATCCCGCCGGCCACGCCACCCAGGCGCTCGCCAGCCTCTCGGTCGCCTGGCAGCCCAAGTCGAATCTGCAGCTCGACATGGGTGCCGTCGCCGGGCTCAATCATGCCAGCCCGGACGTGGAGCTCTATATGGGGATCGCCCGCCGCTTCTGAGCGGCAAGCGATCCCCCGGGCAAAACTCAGGCAGCGACGCTGTGGAGCTGGACGACCTGGCTCCGCGGCGCGGCACCACGTCCACCCTCGGTGCGGAACTTGCCCGCCTGGTCGGCGAGGTTGCCGACCTCCTCGGCCAGGTTGCGCGAGGCAGCCGAAGTCTCTTCCACCATCGCGGCATTCTGCTGGGTCGACTGGTCCATCTCGTTCACCGCGGTGACGATCTGGGTGATCGCGGTCGACTGGGCCTGGTTGTCCGCCGCCATGGCGTCGAGCAGCTTGTGGACCGCGCCCACCCCGCCCGAGATCGCCTCCAGCGCCGTATCCATGCGCTGCACCGCCTCCACGGCCGAGCCGACCTCGTCCTGCGTCACGGTCAGCTGCTCGCGGGCGCGCTTGGCCTCTTCCTCGGCGCGCATCGCGAGCGCCGAGACCAGATCCGCGACCACCGCGAAGCCACGCCCGGCCTCACCGGCGCGCCCGGCTTCCACCGCGGCGTTCATCGCAAGCACGCGGGTCTGGAAGGCGATCTTGTCGAGGCCCTCGATCACGTCGTCGATGCCGCGAGCGCTCTCGCTGACCCGGCCCATCGCGGTGACCGCCTGATGGGCGAGCGAACGGCCGTCGCCGACCACGCGGATCGCCTCGTCGGCGCTGCGCACCGTCTGGTTCGCCGCCTCGGCGGTGCCGCGCAGGCGCTGGTCCATCTGGGCAAGCGCGGCCGAGGTCTCCTCAAGGCTCGCGGCATTGCCCTCGGTACGGCGCGCCAGGTCTTCCGAAGCCTGGGCGATCTCGCGCGAGCCGGTCTGGATCGCGGCGGCGCCTTCGTTGACCGTCGAGATCAGCGTGCGCAGCGCGATCAGCGCGCTGTTGAAGTTGGTCTTGAGCGTCGCATAGCTCTCCGGGAACGCGACCGAGATCTCCTCGGTCAGGTCGCCCTCGGCCAGCGCCGACAGGCCCTGGCTCAGCGCCGTGGTGACGATCCGCTGGGTCTCGGCGGCAGCGGCGGAAGCGTCGCGCTCCTTGGCGATCACCGATTCCAGATAGGCGTCGACCGAGCGGGCGATGTCGCCGATCTCGTCGCGCTGGTCGGTGTGCGGCACCTTGGTCGTGCCGCTGGCACGCGCCATGCCGTGGATCACTTCGGCCAGGCCCTTGATCGGCGCCACGACCTTGCGGCTGACGATGAAGAAGGCGCCGCCCAGCACGCCGAGCGCGATCAGGCCGAGCACGATCACCACGGTCATCGCGGTGTTGGCGCTGGACAGCGCGCTGGTGGTCACGTCGCTGGCGACGCTGATCTGCAGTGCAACGAGCTTGCCCACCGTATCGGAGACCGGATCCACGTCCGCATAGATCTCGCCCATCACGAACCGGTCCAGCCCGGCGCGGTCGCCGCTGCGCAGCATCGTCTGCAGGCGGGCGACGCCCTGATTGGCCTTGGCCATCGCGGCCTCGGCCTGCTTGGCGAGCGCTTCCTCGTCCTCGGTGGCGTCGGTCGCGGCATAGCGCTTCCACGCCGCGTCGATATCGGCCTTGCTCTTCTCGATGTTCTGCACTGCCTGGTCGAAGCTGATATTGCCGTTCCTGGCCTTGTGCGCGGAATCGACGATGCCCACGGCGTAGCTGTCCGCGACCAGCTTCAGGTCCTTGAGCGGGATCACGCGGTCCGCCAGCACCGTATCCAGCGCGTTGCGGCTGGTGGTGGCCGACCAGGAAAAGCCCGCGATGACGGCGCCGAGGACGAGCCCCAACATCACCAGTGCGGAGAGCAGCTTCTGCTTCAACGTCATGATTCAACTCCGGCGCATCGTAAATTACGGAATTTATAGAGCCGAATCGGAACGAAGCGCGGAACCGCAACGAAAAACGCCCGGGCGTTTCCACCCGGGCGCTTGTCGATCTTGGTCAGAAAGCCGCTCCAGCAGCTTGCCGGAGCAGGCTTTTCCTCAGCGGGTCAGCTTCTTGTAGGCCAGCGCGGTCGGACGATCGGCGGCATCGCCCAGGCGACGGCGCTTGTCTTCCTCATAGGCTTCGAAATTGCCTTCGAACCACTCCACATGGCTGTTGCCTTCGAAGGCGAGGATGTGCGTGGCGAGACGGTCGAGGAAGAAGCGATCGTGGCTGATCACCACGGCGCAACCCGCGAAATTCTCGATCGCCTCTTCCAGCGCACCCAGCGTTTCCACGTCGAGGTCGTTGGTCGGCTCGTCGAGCAGCAGCACGTTGCCGCCGCGCTTCAGCATCTTGGCGATGTTCACGCGGTTGCGCTCACCGCCGGAGAGCTTGCCGACATTCTTCTGCTGGTCGGCGCCCTTGAAGTTGAAGGCACCCACATAGGCGCGGGTCGACTGGTCGTGCCCGTTGATCTTCATGTAGTCGAGGCCGTCCGAGATTTCCTCCCAGACGTTCTTCTTGTCGTCCAGGTGATCGCGGCTCTGGTCGACATAGCCGAGGCGGACGGTGGTGCCCATCTCGATCGTGCCTTCGTCCGGGGTCTCCTGGCCGGTGATCAGCTTGAACAGGGTCGACTTGCCGGCGCCGTTCGGGCCGATCACGCCGACGATGCCGCCGGCCGGCAGCGTGAACGAGAGGTTCTCGAACAGCAGCTTGTCGCCGTAAGCCTTGGAGACGTTCTCCACCTCGATCACCTTGCCGCCCAGGCGCTCGGGCACCTGGATGACGATCTGGGCGCCGCTCGGCTTGCGGTTCTCCTGGCTGGCGACGAGCTGGTCGAACTTGGCGATACGCGCCTTCGACTTGGTCTGGCGGCCCTTCGGGCCCTGGCGGATCCACTCGAGCTCGTCCTTGATCGCCTTCTGGCGGCCGGACTCCTCGCGGTCCTCCTGCTCGAGGCGCTTGGCCTTCTTCTCCAGATAGGTCGAGTAGTTGCCCTCGTACGGGAAGTACTTGCCGCGGTCGATCTCGAGGATCCAGCCGACGACATTGTCGAGGAAGTAGCGGTCGTGGGTGATCATCAGCACCGCGCCAGCATATTCCTTGAGGTGGTTTTCCAGCCACTCGACGCTCTCGGCGTCGAGGTGGTTGGTCGGTTCGTCGAGCAGCAGGATGTCCGGCTTCTGGATCAGCAGCCGGGTCAGCGCGATGCGGCGCTTCTCGCCGCCCGAGAGGTTGGCGACTTCCCAGTCCGACGGCGGGCAGCGCAGCGCTTCCATCGCGATCTCGAGCTGGTTGTCGAGCGTCCAGCCATCCACCGCGTCGATCTTGGCCTGGAGCTCGCCCATCTCCTCCATCAGCGCGTCGAAATCGGTGTCGTCCTTCGGATCGCCCATCTCGGCAGAGATCGCATTGAAGCGATCGACCAGGTCGGCCGTCTCGCGTGCGCCATCCTTGACGTTCTCGAGCACGTTCTTGGTCGGATCGAGCTGCGGCTCCTGCGGCAGATAGCCGACGGTGATGTGCTCACCCGGCCAGGCCTCGCCCGAGAAGTCCTTGTCGATGCCCGCCATGATCTTCATCAGGGTCGACTTGCCGGCGCCGTTCGGGCCGACGATGCCGATCTTGGCACCCTGATAGAATTGCAGGTTGATGTTGTTCAGCACCGGCTTGGGAGCGCCGGGGAAGGTCTTGGTCATGTCCTTCATGACGAAGGCGTATTGGGCGGCCACGTGGCGGTCTCCGTTCGCAGGTCTGGATATGCAGGAAGTTTGGCGGCGATGTAGCGGGGGGTTGGCAAAATGGCAACGCAGCCGCGCCGGAACGCCCCGCTTGCAATGTAGGATTTCCTCTGCTGCCCTCTTCCCGGGCCCGGCGGGCAGTGGCGGGCGTCGTTCAACGATCGGTTGAATGCCCAGCCACACATGTACAAGGTGATTCAAGGGATTCAACGAATTGCTCAACCACTCGGTTGAATATCGGCTCGAAACCGCCTCGGAAACGCTGTGGAAACCCTCGGTGCATTGCCGAATGTTTCACCTGCGACTAGCGTCGCCGGCCATGACCAAGCGCATCCTGCTCGCGGCCGTCGCCGCCCTCGCCCTGCCCCTCCCCGCTCTGGCCCAGACGCATGACGCAGCAGCACTGCGCGACGCGGCTCTGAAGGACGACCTTGCCTGGGAAATCACCGAAGGCCTCACCACCGAGGTCGGCCAGCGCCTGGCGGCGACCGAGGCGGAAGCGCGTGCCCGCGCCTGGGCGGTGAAGAAGCTCACCGCGCTCGGCTTCAAGAACGTCCATATCGAGACCTTCAAGATGCCGCTCTGGGAACGCGGCATCGAGACCGCCGAGGTGCTCGGCTCCGCATCGCAGAAGCTCGTCATCGCGGCGCTCGGCAATTCGGGCTCGACCGGCCCCAAGCCGATCGAGGCCGAAGTGGCGTTCTTCCCGACCTTCGCCGATCTCCAGGCAGCGCCGGCTGACGCCGTGAAGGGCAAGATCGTCTATGTCGGCAACACGATGACGCCCACCCAGGACGGCTCGCAATATGGCTATTACGGCGCCGCGCGGCGTGCCGGCCCGAATGTCGCGGCGACCAAGGGCGCAGCGGCGATCCTGATCCGCTCGATCGGCACCGATCATCACCGCAATCCCCATACCGGCGTCACTAGTTGGACCCAGGGCGTCAAGCCGATCGGCGCCGCCGCGCTGTCGCTCCCCGATGCCGACCAACTCGAGCGACTGCTCAAGCGCGGTCCGGTCAAGCTGCGCGTGCAGATCACCGCAGGCGTCAAGGGTGAGGCCGAATCGGGCAACGTCATTGCCGATGTGCCGGGCAGCGATCCCTCGGCGGGGATCATCCTGGTCGGCGGCCATCTCGACAGCTGGGATCTCGGCACCGGCGCGATCGACGACGCCTCGGGCGTGGCGATCACCACTGCAGCAGCCAAGCGGATCATGGATGCCGGCCAGCCGAAGCGCACGATCCGCGTCGTCTGGTTCGGCGCGGAGGAAGTCGGCGGCTTCGGCGGCACGGCCTATGCCAAGGCGCATGCCACCGAGCGCCACGTGCTCGCCCAGGAATCGGATTTCGGCGCCGATCGCGTCTGGAAGTTCGAAGTGAACCTGCCCGAGGGCGCCAAGCCGATCGCGGACCGTCTCGCCACCGTGCTTTCCCCGCTCGGCATCTCGCGCGGCCGTGGCACCGCACATGGGGGCACCGATGTCGGGCCGGTCATCAACACCGGCGTCGGCGTGATCGATCTGAGCCAGTCGGGCCTGCGCTATTTCGATTATCACCACACGCCCGACGACACGCTCGACAAGATCGATCCGGAGCAGCTACGCCAGAATGTGGCAGCCTGGACCGCGATGCTCGCGGTGACCGCGAACGCGCCGGAGGACATCGGGCCGATCCCCAAGGGTGAGGGCGAGTAAGGGAACCGGAGGCGGCCTCGCGCATTGATGGCCGCCAGCTGGCAAGATTTGGGCGAAAAAATGTCCTAAATTTTGCCAGTGGGTGAATTTGCGATTGACGCAAACGCAACGACCGCTATGCCAGCGGTTCGCGACGGCTAATCGGGCCGGCTGCGAAACGTTTGAGTTCCTTTAGGAGCACCACATGAAGAAGATCCTCATTGTTGCTGCGACCGCCGGCCTGATGTCGCTCGCGGCTTGCAACGGCGGCACCACCAACACCACCGCCGAGAACGTTGCCGACTCGCACGAGGCGAATGCCGCTGCGTACGAAGCCGCTGCCGACAACACCACCAACGCTGCTGCCGAGGCGACCCTTGAGAACGCCGCGAACGTGGAAGAGAACAAGGCCGACGCCGCCGAGGCGAACGCCCACTGATCTCTGTTCGGCACCCGGCCTTTGGCCGGACCGAGAGATAGGAAGGACGCTCCCGCAAGGGGGCGTCCTTTTCCGTTTGGGGCTTTCGCGCGCTCCGCTATGCCGGTGGAAATATTGGGGCCGGTGGAAATATTGGGGGAAAAGTGAATGGGCGCAGTCGCCACCAGCCATGCCGGAGAACCGCCCAGGCCCCAGCCCTGGTGGCAGATGCTCTACGTCCAGGTGCTGATCGGCATCGCTGCCGGCGTGCTGGTCGGCGCGCTCTGGCCGGCCTTCGGCGCCTCGCTGGAGTGGCTCGGCCTCGCCTTCGTCAACCTGGTCAAGATGATCATCGCCCCGGTCATCTTCCTCACCCTGGTGACCGGCATCGCCGGCGCCCGCGAGCTCGGCTCGCTGGGCCGGGTCGTGATCAAGGCCCTCGCCTATTTCCTGTTCTTCTCCTCGCTGGCGCTGGTCGTCGGCCTGATCGTCGCCCATGTCGTCCAGCCCGGCGCGAGCATGCACATCGATCCGCACACGCTGAGCGAGGCCAAGGTCGCCGGCTATGAGAAGCAGGCGCATGAGACCAGCATCACCGGCTTCGTGATGGCGATCATCCCGACGACGCTGGCCTCGGCGCTGACCAGCGGCTCGATCCTGCAGGTGTTGTTCGTCGCCATCCTGTTCGGCGTGGGCCTTGCCGGGCTCGGCGAGCGCGTCCGCCCGCTGGTCGACCTGCTTGAGCAACTGAGCCTCGTCGTGTTCCGCCTGGTGGCGATCCTGATGCGCGCCGCTCCGGTCGGCGCGTTCGGCGCCATGGCCTTCACCATCGGCAAATATGGCGTCGGCGCGCTGTGGAACCTGGGCGGGCTGGTCGCGACCTTCTACGCCACCTCGGCCCTGTTCGTGCTCGTCGTGCTCGGTCTGGTCGGCTGGTTCGCCGGCTTCTCGATCCTCAAGCTGCTGCGCTACCTGAAGGGCGAGCTCTTCCTCGTCCTCGGCGCCTCCTCGTCCGAGGCCGCCCTGCCCGCGTTGATGGAGAAGCTCGAGCGGGCCGGCTGCGACAAGGAAGTCGTCGGCGTCGTCGTACCCGCCGGCTATTCGTTCAATCTCGACGGCACCAACATCTACATGACGTTGGCAGCGTTGTTCATAGCCCAAGCAACCGGCGTCCACCTCTCGCTCGGCGAGCAACTGATCCTGCTCGGCACCGCGATGCTCACCTCCAAGGGCGCTGCGGGGGTGACCGGCGCGGGCTTCGCCACGCTGGCGGCGACACTGATGGTCGTGCCGACCATTCCGGTCGCCGGCATGGCGCTGATCCTGGGCGTCGACCGCTTCATGAGCGAATGCCGCAGCCTGACCAACTTCATCGGCAATGCCGTGGCGACTATCGTGGTGGCGCGCTGGGAAGGACGGCTCGATGCCGACGCCCTGAAGCGCGCACTGGACGGCAAGGCGGAAAATATACCGCCCCGGATCGCAAGTGAAACCGATATGGATTGAGTGGTCGGGGAGACAGGATGGGAAACTGCCAAGCCCCTTGACATAGGATTGCCCAGGAGTCGCGGTTTTCTGCGGTTTATCGGGCGTCCACCTGTATATTTTCCTGTATATTTTTGAGCTGATCGGCTACCATGCCGACATGAAGAAGCCCTCCGACCGCTATCTCTGGTTCCGTCCTGAATCCCGCAACATCTGGTTCCGCATGGCCGTCCCCAAGGAGGCCCAGGATCGTGTAGGCAAGAAGCTCTACACATGCCCGCTCGGCACCAGCGACCCGCGCGAAGCTGTCGTGCTCGCCGGCAAGAAGCGCGCCCAGCTGTTCGAGGCATGGGGGCTAATGGCTGCCCCGGCGTCGCAGCTTCCGGTGCCGCTGCGACGCGCACCGACCGACGCCGAGTTGGAGCATGCAGCCGTTGTGCTCGGCTATGAGCTGCCCAGGGCCGACGCGGAGGCCGGTAGGCGGACGTTGCGCGGCCCGAACATGTATCGCGGGCACGTCGCCTGGACGCGCGGCGAGCTGGAGGCCCAGACCCTTGCCGCCAACACTGGCGATCACGCCCCGGTGCGCGATCTCGCCGACGCTGCGATCGACGCCCTGGGCTTCGACATCGCGCCGGAGAGTGAGGGTTATGCCAAGCTATGCGACCTCCTGAACACGGCGCGGCTTGCCGGCCTTCGCGAGCAGCACCAGCGCAACCTTGGCGACGTTGAGGCCGAGACCGATAGCAAGCTGGTCCAGCGCGTTCGTGAGCGCGAGGCGGCGAAGGCCAAGGATGGCGAAACGATCGCCGAGCTGTTCGATGCCTGGGGCACTGAAATGCTCGCCAAGGGCGAAAAGCGTGCCGACACGATCAATCAAGACCGCAAGGTGCTTGCGCAGTTTGCGGCGTTTGTCGGTGCGGACCGCGACGTGCGCTCGATCACGCCGGCAGACGTGGCGGACTATCGGGACACCATGCGCCACCTGCCGCCGAAGTGGATGAGCAAGCGCGAGCTGCGCGACCTGGATATGCGCACGGCTGCCGCGACGGCGCGCGCCCAGTGCATGCCGCAAACCGCCTACACCACGATCAACAAGCACCTTTCGACGATTTCGCCGCTTTACAAGTGGCTGGCGGGACAGCCGAAATGGGCGGGCATGCGTAATCCCTGCGATGGGCTGTTTCATGCCAAGGTGAAGGGCAAAAACCGGCGTCCGTCGTTCAACACCGCCGCGCTCAACAAAATGCTCGGCTCGCCGCTGTTCAACGGGTTTCTCGCGACCGGTCGGGAACATGTGCCAGGTGCCATGCGCGCCGACGACTGGCGCTACTGGCTGCCGCTCGCGGCCATGTTCAGCGGCGCGCGCCTCGGCGAGATTGCTCAGCTCCGCGTCGGCGACGTGAACACGCAGTTCGGGGTGTGGTTCATCCATATCCGCCATGAGGAAAAGGACGGCCTCACGACCAAGAGCGGCAAGAGCCGGTTCGCGGCGGTGCACCCGATGCTTGAGCGCGTCGGTTTCCTCGCGTTCCACCAGCGCCGGCTTGAGGCCGTGGGCGGCGATCTCGACGCACCGATGTTCCCGGAGCTGGAGCCGAATGCGCGCGGGCAGATCAGCGGCATGGCGTCGCGCTGGTGGCGCGAATATCTCGCCGCGATCGGCGTGAAGGATGGCGACGCCCAAGGCGGCGACGGCTTCGGTGCCCATAGCTTCCGGCATACGCTCACCGACCGTCTGCGCGTCGAAGCCGAGCTACTAGACCCGCAGATTGCCGTGTGCCTGGGGCACAGCGAAAAGACCACGACTGGAGGGTATGGCAGCATTCCCCAGGGCACGGTGAAGATGCTCAAGGGCTATATGGACGCGGTGAGATTCGACGGCGTGACGTTCGATCATCTGATCGCCGCAGAGGACGCTCGGAAGCTGGCGGCGTAGCGTGTCGGAAACCGGCTGAGGGTGCGTTTTATACCCGCCGCGAGGGGGATTGACGTTCCACTGGAAGTCTGATTACGCGCGCGCCCTCGCGCTCTCGCCTGCGTCTATAAAACAAATAATATACTTAGATTCAGATTCGAAGATTCCCATGAACGTTGTTCTCCTTCGGAGAACGGACTGCGTCCCGATTTTTTGTCATTGGTGTCAGAACAAGCACAACAGCGCGGAGCGAAAATCTTGCTGGATGCGGAGTGCACAGCGCTTTCCGCTTTCCGCTCCTTCGATTTCGTGATACAATTCTTGCCATCGACAGCTTCGGCGTTCGATCCTCCTCCTGAGGCTAACTGGGAAGGTCTGCGGCCATGACCTTGACGGCGCGCTCTTAGAAAACCGACCTCCTAGCCATCGGCGTGACCGCCATCGGCAAGCTATCAATCAGCTTTTACCTTGAGCCACTAGGCGCGCAGCGCCGCTAGGCAACTTCGACCTGCCCCGTGGGGCACGCCCGTGACATGGGCCGTCCAGCCGGACGCTAACGGCGAACCGCTTTCCACCGTGACGGTGACGCAGCGCTTCCCCAACGCAGCTCCGGTGTGCCTCCTTGTCCGTTTCTCCCGCCACGTCCAAGCCTACCCTTGCCGCGTCGATCGCCTCATGGCGAGACGGCAGCGACGGCTTTTTCCGCTTCCTGGCGGACGTGCAGCCGCGCGTGCCGAGCGGCACCGGCGGATTTGTCCCCTTCAATCCTGGCCCCGTCGAGCGCGCCGAGATTGCGAAGGCCCTGGACGGCACCGACGTATCGGTCGCGGTGTTCTGCTGGCCCCGTCGCCACGGCAAAACGCTCACCAGCGCAATGATCCTCATCTGGCGGTTCGTCACGCGGACCGCCGAGAACATTGCCGTTGTCGCCAACTCGGAACGACAGGTCGTCGATACTGCCTTCCGCACGATCAAGCAGGCGTTCGAGCACACGCCGTTGCTCAAGCAATTGGTTGCGGCGGGCACCGTCAAGGTTGGCGCTGATCGTATCGAATTGCCAAGCACCGGCAGCGTCATTCAGGCGTTCAGCTCGAACCCCTCGGCGCTCTGGGGCAAGAAGCTCAGCGCCGCTCAGATTTCCGAAATCCATGCCGCGAAGAATGGCGGCGATGATGTGTTCGAGGCGCTGGCCGGCTCGCTGCTGGACACCGCCGGTTCGCTGCTGCTGATCGACTCTACGGTAGCGCCGAAGTCGTCGAAGCTGTGGGAGCTGTATGCTGCCGCGACGCACTCGACCGACCCCGACACATCGATCGCGTTCAGCCACATTGCCTACGCCGACTTAGACGAGGCCTGCGCCAAGTCACCGGCGTGGATTGCACCGGCAAAGCTGCGGTCGCTGGCCCGCCAGATGCTCCCGCACAAGTTTGCCCTCCTGCACCTCAACCGTTGGGGTGACGCGGCGAACCTCCTGTTTCCCGCCGCCGTGCTCGATCCTTGCATTGAGAGCTACCCGCTCGACCTAGATGCACTGGCGGCGGGTTCCGCTTCGATCGTCGGCGCTGGCCTGGACCGCGCGTTCGGCGGCACCGTCCGGGGAGATAAGACCGCAACCTCGTGCGTCGCGAAAATCGCGATCGACGACGAAGAGCACATCTACGTGCTGGACGCCGAATCCGTGCCGTTTAGCCGCATGGCCGGCATCAAGTCGCGATTCGACGGCTACCATGCCGCGCATGGCATGAAGCGCCTAGTGCTAGAGTCTTACGGCGCGCAGGATGTTGCCGATTGGGCAGGCACACGCCCTTTCGGCGCTGGCACCGAAGTCGTCCACCCGTCCCGGCGCACGAAGTATGCCGCGTTCCTCGCGCTCTATCAGGCGGCAGCCGAAAGTCGGCTGCATATCAGCCCCAAGTTCAAGGAGCTGATTGCCGAGCTGCGCGCCTTCGAGGTTAACGAAGACGGCAAGGCAACCGATGGCGAAGCCGCCGTGCCCAAGTTCAGCCATCCGCGCGGCGGGCATGACGACTTCGTGCATGCGCTGGCCTGGGCAGTCTACTCGCTGCGCAGCATCACCCTGAATCCATACGAGATTGCCGGAGTGAACTGCACCGGTATCGGCGCGAGCATCGTGCATTGCGCGCTCAATGGCGGCGATCACGTCCCGCCCTGCGCGGACGCTTGCCGTTCGATGGCCGAAGCTCGCCACCTTCACGGCGCTTATCTGGCCCGCTCGCCGCTGGTCCCGCTCGACCTCGCCCCCTTCATCGCAAGCAAGCTGCGCAACACCGGCGCGCACACGCTGCCCCGGTAACGGAGAGAATTTTGCTCGCCTTCCGCCGCCCGCAAACAACCGATGTGGTCCGCATCACCGCCGCTTCGCGTGTTCGCAAAAGCGACACTGCACGGCGCTTGGCCTATTATTGGGACCGCCAGAATGACGCGACCTATCGGCTGATCGCCCAGCGCTTCGCCAAGCCTGAGCAGTTCCGCATATTCTGCGTCAACATCGTTCGCGCCATCGCCGACAAACGCGCCAGCACCTACCGCATGCCGCCACGCCGCACCTTCGTCGGCATGGATCAGGCTGCCGGCGACTCGCTCTACAAGGCCATGAATGCAGACGCGGTGCTCAAGAAGGCGTCGCGATACTTGGAAGTCTGCAAGACTGTCGCGCTGCAAGTGGGCTGGAACGAGACGACCGGCGCGCCGACGCTGCGCGTGCTCACGCCGAACGTGCTCGACGTGGTGTATTCCGACCCAGAGCGGCCCGAGCGCGTCATCGTCACCTATCCCGGCGAGCGCGCCGAAGACACCACGTTTGCCGACTGGACGCCGACCGGCTTCCGCATGCTGAACCACAGCGGCGCGGCCACGCCGGTGCTGGGCAATCCCGGCAACGCCAACCCCTACGGCGTGCTGCCGTTCGTGCCGTGGTTCGACCGGTTGCCCGATGACTCGTTCTGGCTCCCGGGTGGCGACGATCTTTATGCTGCCCAGGATGCGGTCAACGTCGCGCTCGCGTCGCTGTGGCGCGCGGTCGAGCTGCACAGCCATGGCCAAGCCTGGGCATCGGGCATCTCGGCGAACGAGGTTCTGCAATTCGGTCCCGATCGTGCCGTCGCACTTCCCCAGGGCGGGCAGTTTGGTTTCGCCGCCCCGAACGCACCTATCGCGTCGATCCTATCGGCGATCGAATTTGTCCTGCGGGAAACGGCAGCCACGCACGGCGTCGGCGCTGACCTGTTCGATCTCAGCAAGGTCGCGGAGTCCGGCTCGGCGAAGCACGCCGGTCGCCTCGATCTCAAGGAGGTACGGCAGGATCAGATTGCCCAGGCCCGCACCATGGAAGCGCGCTTGTTCGACACGCTGCGCGCCGTGGTCAACACGCACCGGCCCGGCACAATCCCCGACGACGCTACGGTAGGCGTCGATTTCGCCGAGCAGCAAGACCAGCTCAGCGAAGCCGAAGCGCTCGATAACGCCCGCACGAAAAGCGAGCTGGGCGTGTGGTCGCCGGTCGATGTGCTGATGAGCACGAACCCGGACGGCTTCCCCGATCGCGAGTCCGCTTTCCGCGAGCTGCAACGCCGCCGCGACGAGTCCGCCGAGCTGGCCGTCCCACTTTGAAAGGAAACACCATGAGCACCGAAACTCCGACACCAGCGCCCAGCGCAGAACCCGAGACGCCCCCGGCGTCGCCGCCAGCCACCCCCGACGCCGCTTTGGAGCTGGCGGCCTTCAGGGATGTGCTGGCGGCGCTTCGCGCCGACATCGCAGCGCTGACCCCGGCTAAGACGGAAACCCCCGCCGCGCCGACCGTCCCAGCGACCGACACGCCGCCGCCCGCGATCACGCCGAAGGCGCCTGACACGTCCAACCTGCCGGTCTTTGCGCGCCTGGCAGCCGGCTACACCAACTAACGCGCACACCCGAACAAGAGGAATACTCAACAAGTGCTTACGCAGACCGAATGGGCAAAGCTGAACCCGGACCCGCTTCAGAGCGGTGTTGTGGAGATTTTCGCCACCACCAATCCGATCATGCAGTACATGCCTTTCCAAAACATCGCGGGCGCCGCGTATGTCTACAACCGGGAACAGGCTCTGCCGGGTATCGCCTTCCGAGGCATCAACGAGTCCTATGACGAATCCACCGGCGTCATCAATCAGCTCGCCGACCCCCTCAAAATCCTCGGCGGCGACCTCGATGTCGATGCCGCGCTGATCGCCTGGAGCACTGGCGCAAATGACACTCGCGCTGTGCAGGACGCAATGAAGGTGAAGGCCCTGTCGCTTTCCCACCTTAAGACGGTGTTCGACGGCGACAGCGCCGCCAACCCCAAGGAATTCGATGGCCTGAACGCCCGCCTGACCGGAGCACAGGTGCTCGGCGCCGGCACCAATGGCGGCGTGCTGACCCTCAACATGCTGGACGATCTCGTTGACGCGGTTTCTGGTTCGCCGTCGATCCTGCTGATGAACAAGAAGACTCGGCAGGTTATCCGACAGCTCGCGCGGAGCGTTCAGGCGCTGACCATCGCCAAGGACGACCTGGGCCGCGAAATCGACCTCTATTACGGGGTGCCGTTCGGCATCGTCGAGGACGACGCTCAGGGCAACGCCATCCTCGGCTTCGACGAAGCGCAGGGCACGGCGAACAACACCGCCAGCATCTATGCCATCCGCTTCGGCCCCGATGGCATGTTCGGCGCGCAGACGGCTCCGATTAGCGTCCGCGACCTCGGCGAGCTTCAGAGCAAGCCGGCGTTCCGTACCCGCGTCGAGCACTACAATACGATCGTGCTGGAGCACCCGAAGTGCGCGGCCCGCCTGAAGGGCGTCAAGCTCCAGTAAGCCACCCCACCGCCAGTAATGGCTTTCCCTCATATCCGGTGCGCCATGTGATCGCTGGCGGCGCGCATCGGTGAGGGGAAGCAGTGGCCCGGTTCACGCCGGGACGGGACAAGTCGGCGAGTGTCCCGAGCATACGAACAACCCCGACTTCCGGCGGCCCCTCTCTACTCCTTGGGGCGTGGCCGGCACTTCACCCGCTTTCGAGAACGCACAATGATCGCAGCCGCCTTACGCCCATTGCTGAATGCCCAGGTGCAGCATTGGCTTCCACCTGCGCGTGACATCCACGGCAAGCCCGCGAAGGCCGGCAGCACACCACACGCGGCCCGCATCACCTACACCCCCGGCACTCTCGTTGGCCCCGCGTCTCGGGAACGCACTGGCGACGCCGCGGCGATTGTCTGGCTGCTGAACCACCCCCGCCCAATCGCCATTGGCGACACCTTCGAGCTGCCGACCGGCGAAGCGCTGAACGTCATTCGCGCTGAACGCCGCACCTCGGGCGCCGACACCGTTAGCAAGGTTTTCCTTTCATGATCCTGCCCACCCCCGGCACCAATTCCTACGTCTCGCTCGACGCCGCCAACGCGCTCGCATCCGGACGTCTGTTCACCGCTGCTTGGACCGCCGCAACCGGCGACACCCGCGCCCAGGCACTCATGACGGCGACGGCGCTGCTAGACCGCATGCAGTGGCAAGGACGGCGCCTGGCACCGACGCAGCCGCTTGCGTGGCCGCGCGTCGCCGATCGCTGCCCCGAAGGCTTTCCGCTCACTGCCGACATTCCCACGCCGATCGCGGCGGCTACGGTTGAGCTGGCAATCTTCCTGTTAGGCAACGGTGAGCTGCCGGGCGGCCCTGCCATCATGCAGCGCATGCTTGGCGACAGCATGGTCATGCACTTCGCCCATGTGGCCGACGAATTGCCGAAGCACGTCCGCCGCCTGATCGAACCCTTTCTGCGCGTCAGCTCGGCGAACGTGGCGGAGGTGCGCTTCTAGTGTCCGACGATCAGATCGACGCGCTGATCGCGTCACATGAGATGCAGCTTGCCGACCAGATCGAAGCCGCGTTCCTACAGTTCCTGGCGACCGTCAACGTCGATCAGCTCGCAAGTGCACTGGACGACATGGGGGCCGACCACATCCGCGCCCAGCTGGCAATCATCTTGGACCTGGACGACACCGGCACGCCCCAGGTGCTCAGCGATGGCATGGGCAGCCCCGGTGCCTTGTTGGCGTCGTTTGTTGCCGCCGTCGCCGCCCTTGCGTCTGCCCAGGCAAAGCACTCGCTGAATACCAACGGCACGGCCCTCGCCAGCATGCGGGCCGATGCCATCGCGATGCTGGGCCGTTTTCTCGCCGACACCGCCACGGCGATCGGCGCCGCGATCGAGTCCGCCATTTACGGTTCCGGCACGCCCCAGGCACGCGCGGCCCAGCTCAAGCGTTCCCTGGGCCTCACCGTTCGTCAAGGCGCATCCCTGGACGTGATGCAGGCTGCGTTACAGCACTTTCTCGATACGCCGCGTACGCTCACGCCGGCACGAACCGATACCGCCGGCATTCGCATCCCGCCAACCTACACCCGGCAAGCGAATACCCGCGCGATTCTGGCGAGCACGCGCGGCAGGATCTCGGCTGCTCAACGGCAACTGATCGCTCGCGCGATGGCTAATCCGAAACTGACCCAAGCCGATGCCGACACGCTGCTGGACGGCCACGCCCGCGCCATGCGGCACTTTCGCATCCGCGCCGTCTCGAGCGAAGGAATTCACGACCTGGCCGAAACTGGCAAGCTCACCGGTTGGCGCATCGCACAGCGCTTCGGCGCGCTGCCCGCTGACCAGCGTCGGCACTGGCGCACCGCTGGCGATGAGCGGGTGCGTCATACGCATGCACAGGTGCCGGGCATGAACCCTGGCGGCGTGCCGCTCGATCAGCCGTTCAACACCCCCTTCGGCAAGCGCATGAACGCACCGCTGGAATGGGGCTGCCGCTGCAAGGCCACCCTGGGAGCCGCGCATTGACCGAAGCCATGCTTCCCCACGGCCTGCGTGCCTTCGACGATCGCACTAGCCACACTACCCCTGAGCGGCGCTTAATGTTGGCGACAATAGCCAACGCCGTTGCCGATGCCCTGGGCAATGGCGCGGTCAATCGCCCCGTCGAGCGCGATAAGGTGCGACGAGAAGCGCTGGCGTGGTTCCGCGCCGGCAGCCCGGATTTCCAAACTGTCTGTCATCTTGCCGGCCTCGACCCGCTCAACACCCGTCGCGCGGTGCTGCGCTATGCCGCCAGCGGGAAGCCGATGCCTGCCTCGCGCCGAAGCAACCGCAGCACTAATCGAACAGAAAGAAAGGCAGCGTGACCGATCTCGAAACCTTCGCCAACGAACCGCTTGTGATTGCCGGCCGCAAGATAGACGGGCGCACCATGGAGGCCCGCCGCTTCCGTGCCCTGGCAACCGATCTTGCCGCCCAGCTCCAGCGCGGCCCATCGCCCGCCGAACGCCTGCTGCTGCTGAACGCGGCCACGCTGGCGACGATGTGCGAGCGCTTCACGGCGGACCTCTTGGAAGGGAAGCCGGTGGATGAAGAGCCCTATCGCCGCAACGTCGCCGCGCTATCCGCCATCCTCATTAAGCTAGGCATGGCAGCCAAGAGCCGCGACGTAACCAAGCGCGACCGCGCCGGCCCGGACGACTTCGGCGCGGCGCTGATCGAGGCGAATGGCCAGTGACGCCGATCCCCTCGACGCGATACGTACCACGCCTATAAAGAGGATCATTCTCCCTAGCAGGTGCGGCAATGACATTCACTCCATTCGACCCCTTGGAGTTCAAGAATACCAAGGTGAATGATGCAGCCCTCGGCGCTTTAAAGCGCGAGATCGCGAATATCCTGAGCTCCTATGTCGGCTGGTATGATCCGTTCTGTGAGTTGATCCAAAATGCCCTCGACGCTGTTGAGGCCCGCGCCGCACAGGAAAAGGCAGCGGGTGCAGACGGGGGCTACAAGCCGAAGATTGATATTCTGATCGACCTCGACGGCAATGCCCTGACCGTGTCGGATAACGGCATCGGCCTGGACAAGGAGAAATTCGAGCAATTCCTGGCTCCAAACTTCTCATTCAAATCCGGGAAAACGCGGGGCCACAAAGGCGTCGGCGCCACTTACGTGGCGTATGGTTTCAATTACATGCGGGTGACCACTAAAGTCCCCGGCTTCTCGGCGTCGGGGCGGATCATCGGCGCCAAAAACTGGCTGCAAGACAACGCTACAGGCGCCAATCCCAAGATTGAACCGGACGGCTCCCCCATGTCGGACGCGGCGTACGAAGGTTATGATCGCGGCGTTAGCATAACAGTGCGGTTCGATGACAGCACTCACCCGAAGCGTCTGGATTGGACACGAGCGAACAGCGCCGAAAAATGGGCGAAGATACTGGCGATCAAGACGGGGCTAGGGTCAATCATAGCCGATCCGAACATAGAAATCACGATCAAGGTTGTTGCGGACGGCGTCACCACCACCGCCAAGCCTGAGGGAACCTCATATCTCTGGCTATATAAGGACGCCAAGAAGACTGCCCGCGTTCGTGAGGTGGAAGCGGCGACGAAGGCGTTGTTCGAAAAATTCGGCGCAGGGCGGGCACTGCCGGACAAATATCGAAATCTGGACTTTCTCTACGACTCTTGGAGCTCTGCGGAGCTGCGCGCTCTGATTGGCTCAAATCTCGACGCCGAGGAAATCGAGGTGTTGGAGAAATACACGCCCACAATGGCCGTCGAATTTGGCTACACCGCCAAGCTGTGGACACGTTTCAACGAAGCCCTGGAAGTTCGTGCAGGTTATCGGGTACTAAACAGCGGCATTCAGTTAGCAGCCAATAATATGCCACAGGGGGAGGCGATCCTAATCCCTCTAACGAGGAATATCGGCCGGCAAAACCAGCTCCATTTTCTAGTGCATTTCGACAACTATTCGCCTGATATGGGCCGAAAAGGCTTCCATCGTGAGCTAACGGACTTCGCGAAGAGCGCCTCGCGGCATATCACTGAGAATCACCTGGCTCGACTGAGGCACCTTTTGAAGGCGAACACTGGTGTTGCCCCGGACCTGGTGCGCGAGATGAAAATTAGCGACTGGAAAAAGGAGATGCTGGAGCACGAGGGCAAGAGTCCTTTGACGCTGACTAGCAGCCATTTTTTCAAGCCCACAGAGCGCGTCTCGATTACGTCACGCCCGACTCGCGAGCAGGATGTGATTGCCCTGTTCAACCAACTGATCGCTGGCGGTGTCATTCGCGGGATCGTGGTCATGTCCACGAACGAGCGCTTCACCTATGACGGCCTGGTCAAGATCAGCTTCGATCTCGACACCCCCTTATATATCTACGACGCGGTTGAGAATCCGCTCGGGGTTTCAGAGGAAATTGCAGAAGCTTTGCATGGGCGAGTGACTGACCCCCAAATTCTGGAGTTCAAGTTCAGCCTGGACGGGCTGGTTGAGGACTTCGACACCCTCGACAAAAATATCGTGGATGTTGATCTCTGTGTCGCGTGGGAAACGGGGAATCTATACAAGGAGAGATATGGGATCACGTCTCTCTTGATCCCCGAAAACTCCGATCAGCGCCAATATCATGGTCTTACCCACATACTCACTGACCTGGAGTCTGGCGCGAAGCTCTGCGATCTGATTATCTTATCTGAGCTTGTTGATATGCTGAACGACCCTGCGGGAACCGCCGCACGCCAGCGAGAGAAATATGAGTAAGGGCGCCCGCCCTAATCCAAGAAGCGGGCCTCACCCGCACCGCTCGCCCACGAACCGCGAGCGGTTGTCGGCGGTTCATCCTACTTCCACTGGCTATCTCTAGCGGCCGGCGGCCAAGTCCAGCCTCCTATCAATCAGGAGTCCGACATGATCCCGCCCCGCGACCTTAACAACCCCATAAACATCGCCGAGAAAGGGTGGTGCGCCTTCGTCGAAGGCAAAGACCCAAGGCGCAGCGCCTATGCCGGCAAGCCCGGCTGGACCACGTGGCTAACTGGTTTTCAGGCTGCCGCTGCATATTGTGCCAACGAGTAGGGGCTCAGAAGTTCTAACTTTATGGACCCCCAAATTACCCCCGCGATACAGTCTCAAAAGATAGCATATTGACTTGTGACACCATCTCGATATGAGACGGTATCTTTTGAGACTCGTGGAGCCGATATGAGCCGCATTGCCTACTACCGCGTCAGCACCGGCGATCAGAGCGTCGAGGCCCAGCGTCAAGCTCTAGGCGGCGGGTTCGACAAGGAGTTTGCCGACGAAGGGGTAAGCGGTACCACGCCGGCAGCGTCACGCCCAGGCTTCGCCCGCCTGCTATCCTATGTCCGCGAGGGTGACACGATTTATGTCTATGCCCTAGATCGCCTGGGGCGCGATGCTCTGGACGTGCAGGCCACGGTGCGCCGGCTGCTCGGCATGGGCGTCACGCTTGATGTGCTGGGGCTTGGGCCGATCGGTCGCGGCGTGGGCGAGCTGATTGTGGCCGTGTTGGCGCAGATCGCCGACATGGAGCGTGAACGGATCAAGGAGCGGTGCGATAGCGGCCGTGCTGCGGCCAGGGCCTCCTTGGAAGCTACAGGACGCACGCACCGGGGCAAGGTCAGCCTGGGCCGCCCCAAGGCTGCCGATGCCGCAGAGGTGGCAGCGTGGCGGCGTGAGCATAACGCCACGATCCCCGCGACCATGGCCCACTTCGGTATCAGCCGTGCCACCGTGGCCCGCTACTGCGCAACTTAGGATCGCAAACGACAAAGCGCGCGATTTCCCGAGCAATACTCAATGACTTTGAAAGAGCTCAAACAAATCTCAAGGCGGAAGCGACGAACACCAAGATCTAGAAGTCAAGGCAACGACTCGCGACCTCAATTTGCAAAGCTGTCAAGCCCTGACCCCTAGCGCTCCGGAAATAGTTTGCGCTCCCTCTACACGCCGGACAGGCGGCGGCTCATATTGCTGAGCATCTTGGTGAAGACGTCCACATGACCCGGCGCCCCCTCATGCGCCAGCGATTGTAGCGCGTCGGGTTTCAGGCCCTCCCAATCTACCAAGAACTCTTCATCTTCCAAGAACAAGCTCACACAGCCAAATATGAGCGCCTTGGGCACGTCTGCCGCCAAAACGCGCGGCGTCCCTACCTGTGCCGCTGCATGGCTACCCATCCAACCAAGAGCGTGGCGTGCCGCTTGCCCGCGAAGTAGCGGGCGAGCCTTTTGTCGATCGTCCAACTTATACCCTTCGCGCCGACCTCGTTCGAAGTTGTGACGCTGCCGCGATACAGCGTCACAACTTCGGGGAGTGCTTCAAAACGCCCAAGCTCGTCTCCGGTCATAAGGGCAGCGCGCGGCACGCTGCGCATTATTCGCAAGTAGCGTTCGTGGTTGCGCCCCATTTCGTGGGGCGTCGGGCCGCAACTCGTGTAGACCGCCCGCACGGCGGCTCCCAACGCCATCACGCACAACTCGCCGGCACGGTGGGCGCCCTCGAAGAGCGCCAGCCATTCCATTGGAAGCGCGTTATCGTCCGGGCGTCCCATATGGCAGCGCAGACCGTAGAGGAACATCAAGACCGCATCTCGGGCCGCGCCGCCCCTGCCGATGATTTCGGCGTGCCAACGCAATGATAGAGGGCGCGCGGCGGCAAAGAACTGCTCTCGCGTGTTTGTAAAGCGCTTGGGATAAGGGCGATTGCTAAGCGACGCCTCCGCGCTTTCAAGAATTTGCACGCATTGATAGGACGCCCAGAGTGCCTCAAGGAAGTTCTCGCGATCGAGGAAGCTGGCGTTTTCTTGATGGAAATCGGGCTTTGCGGTGGTTGCGATCATCGCCAAAATACTACCACACAACGCCGGGAAATTCATTAGAAAAGGAAAAAAGGCCGCGCCGATGATCTCAATCTGCGGGCCTTTCCACCTCGGCCCTCTACTCGATTTCGGGCTTCCAAAGCTCACGCTTACACTCGGCGGGCGTCTCATTGATCTTCGCGCTGTATCGCGCGGTTTTGCACTTCAACGCTGCCAGCGCATAGCGTGCCGGATTTGGAACATACTTAGGTAGAGTGCAGCGATTATCCCGCATGATGTCCAGGGCGAGCCTAGCTTTCGCCAAATCGTTTGAATCCTCCATGGCGCGCAACGTTGCGCGAGGCGCGCTGTTGTCCGTCACCGACGATGCCAGGTTGTCGGCCATGTTCTGCGAGACATGTTCATAGTCGGCCATAAGTTTGGCACAGATACCAGCAGTTGCCGGCTGGGCTGCCTGTACTGGCTTAGTCTGGGCATGCGCTTGAGAACCGCTTGCGACGAATGTCGCAACGGCGACCAAAATGAACTTATGCATAGTCCCCCCTTAAACACTGAACCTGAAGGGATAGAGGCCCGCGTACCGCTGTCTAGCCGATCCAACCATCTCGGCGCGAAAAGCGCCGACCAAGAAGCGCTAGTCCGCGCTATGCACAAGCTTAAGTACGACGCGCGGCGTGGGCGCGGCCTCTGCTTCCATTGCTGCATAGATTGCGTCCGCCGCAACGTCGCGGCCTGCCTCCATCAGCAAATCAGCAAGGGCGCTCAGGAACGTCATGTCGCTGGCGGAAAGTTTGGTGTTCTGCATCTCAGTTCCCCCGCCGACACCCGCTCACACATCGGCGGGCGAATCGGCCTGGGCAAGGCAGCTATGCGGGAAGGCGGGTGCGTGTCTAATGACACAACGCCCACTCAGATTTGGTGATGCAAAGCCAAATCCGGGCTGCGCATACTTCGGTCCATCTCATCCTGAACAACAAGACGAATGCGCCGACCTTTGGAAATTGTCATAAGATCATCGGCACGCAACCAGACCGTCAACGACCGGCCTGGCAGAATTTCCGAAGGTAGAGCAGGTTCGTTGATCGTCGTGGCCGGCAGCGCTTGGCCGACCCACGATCCGCGCTGCCAGCGCCAGTATCGGTAGAGATGCACCAAAGTCTCATGAAAGCGCCGCGCGCGGACATGCACCTCCATATAGATCGTCCGGACAAACACAGTCTGCGACCCATGGTTGGCTATCGTGACGCGCGTGAATGTTCCGGCGGGTGGATGCTCGGCGCTGTTGTAAGCGTGGCAGCTCGACATTTTCAGGTGCCGTCTAGCGCCTCGCCACTGGACGCCCGCGATAACGGTGCTGAGGCCAGCGGCGTAAACAGCTATCCAGTCGCCCGCGTCCATCGCTCGCACGCCCGCAATGACCGTGCTGAATCCAGCTACTATCCAGTTCCCCGCTTCCATCACGGAAGTATGCGTCGATAATCGCGACCGTCCAGCGATTTCACCGAAATGCTCGCGCCGAGCTTGCACTTCCGTTCTATAAATGTTCTCATTGCGACATGCCCAGACTCGCCGAACCCATGCCGCCCGTTCCCGACACCCAGCTCGCGCGCTCAATCGCGTCATGGCTTCGGCGGGTGCCGCCGCGCACCCTAGTCGAGCTTGCCGACTCCGATGCCCGCGACGACGCTGCCGCCGCGCTCGGCGAGATGATCGCCGCCGAGATGACGATGGCTTACCCGGAGCTGGTGGAGTCGAGCGCGCCGGCGCTGCCGTTCTGATCGGCGCGCGCTGTATATTTCCTGTATATTTTACTGTATATTTTCGAGCGCGGTTTTGGCGCTAAGTAACTGATTTTACAGCATTTTATTGAAATGGTCGGGGAGACAGGATTCGAACCTGCGACATCCTGCTCCCAAAGCAGGCGCGCTACCAGACTGCGCCACTCCCCGACGCGGACTGCGGCCCTAGTCGCAAGATAGTCGGGACACAAGAGGGGCCGGCGCCCGGCCAGGCCCCCTCCCCCGGTTCACTTGAGGCCGAGCGCGTCCCGGATGATGTAGTGCAGGTCGGTCTGGTCGAGCAGGCCGCTGACGTTCACCGCCCGCGGACCAAAAGCGGCGATGCGCAGCTGGGTGCCAGTATGGCCCTGTGAGCCCTCCTCGGCGGTGCCGTAATTGACCGTCATCACCCCGCCCTCGCGCGTGTTGAGCGCGGCGGTCAGGCCAGGGGCCTTGGTGCCGTTGCCAACGATCTGGCTGGTATGGGCATGGTCGGCGGTGACGATCACCAGCGTGTGGCCATCCTTGCGGGCGAATTCGAGCGCGACCTGCACCGCCTCGTCGAGATCCACCGTCTCGCCGATCTGGCCGCACGGATTGGCGGCATGGTCCTCCTTGTCGATCGACGCGCCCTCGACCTGGAGGAAGAAGCCCTTGCGATTGCCCTTGAGGAGCGAGATCGCCTTGCGCGTCATCCCCGCGAGCGTCGGGATGCCGGCATCGCGCGCGGCATTGGGCTGGCAGGTGATCGCCGGCTTGTCGATATTGCCGTGGAAGCTCGCCTTGGGCCCTACCCAGCGTACCGGCATGTTGCCCTCGGCGAACAGGCCGATCAGCGGCTGCCTGTCGTCGGCGCGGGTGACTGCGTCGAGCTCGGAGGCGTTGCGCACGATGCGATAGCCGCGTGCCTGGGCCTGCTGCTCCAGCGTCTTGCCCTTCCACTTGCCGGCGTTCGCCGCCTCGGCGAAGCTCCTCGCGCCGCCGCCCAGCACCAGATCGGCGCGGACATCGAGCAGCTGCTCGGTGATCGATCCGGCGCCGCCATTCTCCAGCGCGTTCTGCGGGCAGGTCTTGAGCGTCGCCACCGGCGCGTAGCAGCTGCGGAAGGCGACATGGGCGATCTGCGCGCCCGGAGTGGCGTCCTGGATCTCGGCGGTCGAGACATCGCCCGTGGCGAGCCCGGCGGCCTTGGCATATTCGAGCAGGGTCCGCTGCGCCTTGCCGTTCACATCGACGCCAATCGCGCCGTTATAGCTCTTCACGCCCGATGCCCATGCCGTGGCCGAGGCAGCGCTGTCGGTGACGTAGTTCGGCGTGCCGGTCTCGCGATCGAGCGAATAATGGGTGTACTGGCCGGTGAAGGGCAGCGCATCGATGCCCTTGAAATAGCCGCCGGCCCCCTCGGCATAGTTGCGCGCCAGGGTGATCTCGGAATCGCCCATGCCGTCGCCGATCAGCAGGATGACGTTGCGGACATCGCCCTGCTTGCTCAGCTTCGCATAGAGTGCCTGCATGTCGCCCGGCAGGCGGCGCGCGCCGCCCGGTTCGCGCACGTCACCACGCGCGGCACGCGACAGGTCGGGCGCGGCTTTCTGGGCAAAGGCGGGCTGGCTGGCGAGCGCGAGAAGCGCGACGAGGGCGATACGCGAGATCATGGCAATACTCCGGGAAGGTCAGCGGGTCTTGGGTTCGGTGATCGGCGCGCCGCATCCCTGCGGGCGGCGCACCGGGTTGCACAGCGCAATCGCGCCACCGGGCATCGTCACCCGGTAGCCGCCGGCGAAGCGCGGATCGGGCCAGAGATAGTCGGTCGAGATATATTGCGCGCCGCTGCGGAAGGCGGCGTCGCGCGGGGCGATATCGTTGACGCGGGCCTCGCGCGTATTGGCGTCGGCGCGGGTGCGGATTAGGAAATTGGCCTTCACCGCACTGGCGATCCGTCCGGCGTCGCGCACCGGCTCGTTGATCGTCATATATGCGGCTGCGGGTGAGGCCTCGTCGGTGTTCACGAAGAACACCCGCCCCTCCAGCGATTTGCGTGCACCGCGATAGAGCGCGACCTTGGCCGGGGTCTCGTCGAGCGCGAACAGGAACTTGCCGCGCGATGCCTTGAGCGTCGGCCAGTTGTTGGCGAGTACCGCGTCACGCAGCGTCGGATATCTGCCTTGCACCTCATCAGGCACGATCAGCTTCTTCGGCGACAGCACCGAGCGCACCGCGGCATCGAGCGCGTCATAGGCGGCTTCGCTATAGGGCTCGCCCTTGATGAAGCGGCCATTGTCGTTGGTGTTGAACATCAGCAGGATCGGGACATGGCCCGGATGGGCGTCGGACCAGCTGCGGATGATCGTCAGGCACTGGACCAGGGTCAGGCAGCTCGACCGGTTGTCGAACCCCGCCATGTGCTGGACCTTGAAGCCCGGGCGCTGCATCGCCGGGTCGGTCGAACCATCGGCATAGAGCCCGCCCCTGGGATCGTACCAGATGTCGAGCTCGAGCTGGCGCGCGCCGGCATCGAGCTGCTCGACCAGCGGGCGATGGGAATAGTCGAGCGCGTCGGCGCTGTTCGCATCGAATGCGCGCAGCTGCTTCATGCGCTCCGCCGGCATCGCCAGCTTGTAGCTGTTGTGCGTGCCCAGCATCACCAGGTCGTTGATCCGCACCGGCGTATCGGCAGCAGCAAGGGCAAGCGGGGCGAACAGCCAGAACATTGCGTTACTCCAGCAACAGGGTGGGCCGGCACACCGCATGGCATGCCGGCCCGGTCAGAGATTTAGAACTGGGCGCGAACGCCCAGCGTGATGCGGCTTCCCGAGAATTCGTAGGTGGTTGGGAAGGACGGATCCATCGTGTAGCCCGTGGTCTTCGCGTTCCCCACGTTGATGCCCTGCAGCTCGACCCGGAAGTTGCGGGTCAGCTGGTAGCTGGCCGCGAAGTCGAACTGGCCATAGGCGTTGCGATAGACCGGATACATGTTCCGCTCGATCCGCTCCACATAGGCGCCCTTGCGGTTGTACGACACGCGCAGCGAGATCGGGCCCTTATCGTAGAACACCGTCGCGTTGTACGTCCTGTCGGCCAGCCCGATCGGCGAGGTCGGCACACCAAGGTCTGACTGGCCGGTCAGCGAGCTGTTGAGGAAGGTGGCGTTGGCATTGATGCCGAAGCCGTCCGCCCATTTCGCGAACATGCCGAACGGGATCACCGCGTTGAGCTCGACGCCGCTGACGTCGTACGAACCCTCGGCATTGACCGGCTGGTAGACGTCGAAATCATAGACGCCGTTGATCGTGCCATTGGCGTTGTACACCGTGACATTGGGCACTTCGCCCGTCAGCCGGCTCTGGACCACGCCCTTGATCTTCTTCCAGAAATAGGACGCCGCCAGGATGCCGCCGTCATTGCCGAGATACTTTTCGACGCCGACTTCCCACTGATCGGCAAGCGTCGGCTTCAGGCCCGGATTGCCGTCGGTGTAGCGGAAGCTGCTGAAGCTCGCGGTGCGCTTGTACGCCAGGTCGGTGAGCGCCGGCCGGATCAGCGTCTTCGAGGCGGCGGCGCGCAGGTACAGGCTGCTGGTCAGCTCGGCATGCGCGTTGAACGAGGGCAGGAACTTCTCGTAGCGGCCCGTGCTCGAAATCGGCGTGCCGGTGAGCCCGGTGGTGCCGTTCGGGTTCTGGATCTGGTGGAACCCTTCCGAGGTGATCGAGGTGCGCAGGTAGCGGCCGCCCAGGTTCACGAAGATCGGGAAGGAAACGTCGAACTCGAGGTCGAGCATCGCATAGCCCGCGACCGTGTCTTCCTTGACCTTGTAGTAGTTGGCGTTCTGGTACGGCGTCACGAAGCCGGCCGGGCGGAAGAAGCTGCGGGCATAGTCGTTCGAGATCTGCGACCAGCTCAGGTTGCGCGCCTGATAGTCCTTGCCCCCCACGATGTCGGTCACGTTGGTCAGCGGGCTGTCGCCGAGCTTGCGGACGTTGACATAGGCGGTGCTGCCGCGCGTCGGGCCCTGGATCTTCTCCTCGCCATACTGACGCTCATTGGTCTTGCTGGTGTAACGACCGCCCCAGTTGAGGCGCTTGAACACCGACGAGCCGAAGTCCCAGCTCAAGTCGATCTGGCCGGCATATTTGTCGTCCTGGATCTCCTCGCGCGTCGTCTCATAGGCCTCGAACAGGTACTTGCTCGGCGCATTGTACATGTCGATCGTATTGGGGTTGGCGCTCGGGATCGTCTCGCCGCCGGTCTCGGTATAGCGGGTCCGCGACGGCGCATAGGCGACGTGCTTGAGGTTGGCATAGTCGAGCACCCGCTTGGCGCCCGAATAGCCGCCCAGCGCGTTGACCGTCAGGTTGCCGACCTTCCAGTTCATCTCACCGCTGAACTGGCGATAGTCGGTGTCGGTCAGGTACTGCTTGCTCAGGAATTCGTGCTGGGTGTTGGTGTAGGACACGTCGCGCAGCACGACGATGCCGGAGTCGGACAGCGTCTTCGCGTCGAAGTCGTGGATCGTCTCCAGCGTCGAGTTGCTCGATGCCGAATAGCCCGCCGCGTCATATTCGTCCTCAGTCGTGTCGTACGAGCCGATGAACGCGTCGAGGGCGAGGTTGAAATTGTCGCCCGGCTTGTACTGGAGCGAGCCCGAGATGCCGAGCCGGTCCTGGTCGTTCTGATAGACGCGGTCGCCCACCTTATCGAGGAAGACGATCTTGTTCTTCATCGCGTCGGTGAAGGTGATGCCGGCATCGCGCTGGAGCACCGCGATCGCCTGGTTGCGATAGGCCGTGCCGGTACGGTCGGTCCAGCGCGCGATCGGACGGAAGTTGATGCCGGAATTGGAATCGGTGCGGTTGGTGCGCTGCTGCTTGGCGACCGAGATCAGCGCGCCGAAATCGCCGAAGGTCTTGCTGGCGAGGAACGAGAAGCTCGGGTCGACCTTCTCGGAGATCGAGTTGTAGGCACCCTCCGCGCTGCCAACCAGGCGCAGGCCGGGATTGTCGAACGGGCGCGCGGTGCGGATCAGCACCGAGCCGGCGATGCCGCCCTCCTCGTCGGCCGCGGTCGGCGACTTCTGGACAGTGACCGACTGGATCAGTTCGGACGCGAAGATGTCGAACTCGACGTCACGGCCGCCCGAGCCCGAAGCGGTGGCGAGCTTGTTGATCGAGACGAAGGTGAACTCGGTCGGCAGGCCGCGCACGTTGACGCGGGTGCCGAGGCCCTTTTCGCGCTCGATCGTCACGCCCGGCACGCGCTGCAGCGCTTCGGACAGGTTCTGCTCGGGGAAGTCGGCGATGTCGGTGGCGACGATCGAATCCGAGAAGCCGATCGTGTTGCGCTTCATGTCGATCGCGTCTTCGAGGCTGCGGCGATAGCCGGAGACGACGATCGCGCCGTCTTCCTCGGCGGCCGGCTCCGACGCCGGCGCGGTCTGCGCGGCGGCCGGGGCGACGCAGAGCGCCGCGAACGCCGCACCCAGCAGAAGCTGTGCGGCATGGGTACGATGACTGGATTTGGTATGCATATCTATCCCCCTCTGGATATGTGCCTCCCGCCGCATGTCCTGCGGACGAGCGCCAGCGTTTCCCGGCCTTCGAGAGACCGGGATGGCGACGTTGTTCAAACTCCATTCTTGTCGGCGCTCAGGAACCCGTCGGCTCCTTCACGCCTCCCTCTCCGCTCCTCCAAGCCTGACGACGGCCCTGACGCGTCTCGACTTGAAACTTTTCTTTCGCGGGGTCGGGTGGGGAAGAGATATTACGCGGCTGTGACGATCGGCGAATATATCGAAGGCAGCAGCCATACGAACGGCGCGCATCGCGCGAACCCGGGTACGATCGAAATCGGCGCGAAGTCGCGGCCCAGACGCCAGCAGGCGCAAAGATACCGCTGGTGGGCCCGGCAGGACTTGAACCCGCAACCTAGCCGTTATGAGCGGCCAGCTCTAACCAATTGAGCTACAGGCCCCCCAGCAGTCAGGCCCGCACTAGCGGAAGGTCAGGCTAGCCCGCAAGTCGCTGCGACGATCTCATCCACAGATGCAGAGCGCACGCCGAGCTTGTCGAGCAGCAGGAGCACCTCGTCCCACCAGTGCAGGAACGCAGCGAGATCTGCCGCGGTGCGGACATAGGGCGTGTGGCCAGGCTCGACCGAAGGCGAGTGGAAGGCAAAGTTGAGCAGGCGCAGGCCCTCGCCTGCCGCGATACGGATTGCCTCCTGCGCTTCGTGCAATGGCATGTCTTCGGGCGTCAATGCGACCCGGGAGAGCAGCTTGAGGCGCGCGGCGATGCCGATACCCTTGGGTAGCCGGCCCAGGCTCCGGTGCAGCCCCGCCCCGCCCCTGCGCAAACGGCCGGTAAACACGGTGGTGAACGGCAGCTCGACTAGCGCGCCCAGATGGAAGGCGTGACTGGGTACCGCCGAGAAATCGGGCCCACCCTCGCCCGAATAATCATAGGCCGAGCGCATCGAGCTATCGATCCGGTAGCCGAGCTCGGCGAGCAACGCCGGCGTATCGAGCCCGATGCCATAGCGCCCGGCACGATAGACCAGCGGCCGCTTGCCGGCGATCCGCGTCACCGCATCGGTGAGCGCCGCGAGCTTGGCCCGCTGCAGCGCGAGCGGCAGGTTGCCGGTGAAGCTGTTGAAGCCGTTCACTTCCTCCACATGCGGAGGGTTGACCCAGGGATGGAGCTGCGTGCCGATCGCCGAGCGGCCGTCCTTCACCACCTCGCGCAGCACCTCCACCGCGAGCGGCGATGTCGCGATCGGATAGTCCGCCAGATAGGTGATCGCTGCGCCTGCCGCAGCGAAGCGCGCATGGACCGGCGGCAGCGCGGCCATGTGGCGCGTGCCGTCCGCATCGGCACGGAGCGGCGCGCCCCAGTCGAACTCTTCCTCGGTATCGACGAAGATCGTGAAGCGAGTGCCGAAATCGTCGGGCCAATCGACGCGCGCGCCAGGCTCGGGCGCAGGCACGCGATAACCGCGGCGACCTGAGGCCCCGTCCCCCACTTCAGCTCAGATGTGCCTGGCCCACCTGCTCGTTTACGGCGGCCGGCAGCCGCAAAGTCAAGTTTTCCCGGCCGATGACGAGCGCGCCGCCCAGCTCGCGGGAGAGATTGCGCGCGAGGCGCAGCGCGAAACCGGTGCCGAGCAGGGTCGCATCCTCGCGCTCGTCGTCGATGTCGAGCACCGAATCGCCCGGGTAGTCGGCGAGTGCCTGCGGCCGGTCGATGGTGATCGCCACCACGTCGGTGCCTTCGGGCGCCATGTGCACGCCGATCCGCTCACCCTGCCCGCTGGCCGAGACGAGCGTGGCGAGCAGGCGCGCGAGCAGCCGCTCGACCGCGCGACGATCGCCGGTGACCGACAGGTCGGCGATCGGCAGCGCGATCACCGAGCCGCGCAGCTCGGCGAGCGGCGCAAGGTCATCGACGATTGAGGCCAGCACCGGGCGCAGGGCGATCTGGCCGGGGACGAGTGAAAGCGCGGCGCTGTCGATCCGCGCGGCGAGATCGAGATCGTCGATCGCGCCGAGCAGCTCGCGCGCCTGCGAACGGATCACCTGGGCACGGTCGCGATAAGCGTCGCCCACGGGACCGAGCATCTGCGCCTCGATCATCTCGGCGAAGCCGGCGATCGCATTGGTCGGCGTGCGCAGTTCATGGACGAGCTGGCGGAGCGAATCCGCGGGCATCGCGGGGCCGGCGGCGATGCGCACGGGCTCGGCGCGCTCGTCGACCCGCGGGCGGCGCGCGGTGCCGCGATAGCCGGTGAAACGGCCATTGCCGGGATCGAAGACCGGGATGGCGGAGATCAGCCAGTCGCCCGCTGCATCCGACTCGCCTTCCACCGAAAGCCGGGCGTTGGAGAAGCCGGCCCGGCGGCGGAACGCGCCAGCCGCGACACCGTCGACACGCGAGCTGTCCGGCGCGCCGGGGCCGGCCTGGCTGTCTAGCGACACGCCGACCAGCGGCGCGCGGCTGACACCCTCGACCCAGCGGATCATGCCCTTGGCATCGGTCTCGAAGCGGAAGTCGTCGGCCGGGCGCAGCGGCGCCGGCTCCTTCGGGCCGGTTTCCTCGCGATGCCGCCAGAACGCGTCGATCCGCGCGACGACATCGGCGATCTCGAAGGTGCCGTCGTCGTCCCCCACGGCTTCTGCCGCGATCTGCCGCGCTTCTGCGACCAGGCTGTCACTATACTCCATGGCCGGACCCTGCGCCGCGGACTCCGGCGGTGCAATCGGTTCGACAACGGAGGCTGACTCGTCTGTCCCGGATTGGACCGGGCGGAGTGGATTCTGGTGGCTCTCACCCTCTTGCGCGGCCGCAGCACTCAGCGACGGCGCGAGGCCGGCGAGCGCGACGAAGGAGAAATCCTCGATGTCGGGAACCCCGTGCGGCACAATTGCGGGAGCCAGCGCAATCTCCAGCTCGGCGACCGCTTCGGGGGCCTCCGCAAGTTCCGGATCTACCGACTCGAAGCCGTTGAGTGCGCCGTCTCCCGCGATCTCGGCCGCCAAGGCGGGGTCCGGCAGCCGGGCGAGCAGCGCGGAAAGGCTGGCCTCACGCGCAGGCAAGGGCTGCGGGTTCGTAGCACTCCAATAGATGAGGGGCTTTTCCTCGGCCTCGGCCGCCAGCACCGGTTCAAGCTCGCGCTCTGGCGCTTCGGCGACCGGCTCGGGCGCCAGTTCGGGCTCGGGCTCCACCGCCTCGATCTCGGTCGGCACCGGCTCGACGGGATGCGCGTCAACGACATCGGCCCAGTCGATCGCCATCACCTCGACGGCTTGCTCGGCGATCGCTGCCTCGGACCCAGGCGCCGCCACTTCGACGGGAACCTCCTTCACCGTCTCGTCGGGCAGGACGAAATCAATCGGTCCGAAGCTCTCCAGCGCGCGGCGCACCACCGGGCTCAGGTCGCGGCGATTGCGCAGCACTGCACGGCCGGCGGGCGCCAGCTCGGGCAATAGCTGGATCCATTCGGCCGAGTTCATCCGGGCGCTGCGCAGCACGGGCAACGCGACCTGCAGCTCATCGAGCGCGAACAGGCGGACGAGCGGCGGCGGCGGATCGGCATATTCGAGCGCGCGGGCGCTGGCGGCGCGGACCGCCAGAGGCACCGAATCGCGAATCGAGCGGAGCACCCCCATCGCCCGGGCACCCGCCGTCGCCCGGCGCCTGCCGATCAGGTCGACCAGCTGACGCCACGCCGACTGGACGCCGTACGGCGTGCCCAGATCGGACGCGAGTACGGTCTCCAGAGTGTCGTCAAAGCGCAACGCGTGCCTACCCTTTACCCGGCGTAGCAACGCACGCCGTAACGATTCCTTAACTCGCCGAACGCCCCTTCGGAACTGTCCATTTCGGCACGTCGCATTGTGGGACAATTGCGTTGCGGCGTAATAATATTATGTCTAAACGCAACACACGGAAACGAATCAAAAGAAAGAAGGAACATAAATGCGATTCGACGACATCGACGTACGGATTCTCGGCCTGCTGCAGGATAATGGCCGGATGACCAATGTCGAACTAGCCGAACGCGTTGGGCTGACCGCCCCGCCCTGCTTGCGGCGCGTGCGCGCGCTGGAGCAGCAGGGGGCGATCACCGGCTATCACGCCGCGCTCGATCCGGCTGCGCTCGGCTACAACCTCACCGTATTCGCGATGGTCAGCCTGAAGAGCCAGGCGGAAGCGGATCTGCGCGCCTTCGAGCAGATGGTCGCCGACATTCCCGAAGTCCGCGAGTGCCACATGCTCAATGGCGAGATCGACTTCATCCTGAAGATCGTCGCGCCCGACCTGCAAAGCTTCCAGCACATCCTGACGACGCGCCTGACGCCGGCGCCGAATGTCGAGCATGTGAAGACCTCGCTCACCATCCGCACCTCCAAGGCATTGCCGGGCGTCCCGGTCGCCTGATCCTTACGAGCGGGAGAAACGAAAAGGGGCGGCCCGAAAGCCGCCCCTTTCTTTTTCAGGCTCGAAGCCGCGCTCAGCTGAGCGGCGGCGTGTCCAGCGAGACCTGCCAGAGCAGCGCGACGTTGACGAACGGGCCGGTCTTCACCGCCTGGAACGCCGTCTTCGCCTCGTCCTTGCGGCCCAGGCGCTGCAGCGCGATGCCGCGATGCAGGTTGATCTCATTGGCATCGCCGCCCTTGGCGAGCGCCGCGTCATAGAGCTTGAGCGCGTTCTCATTGTCACCGGCGGCCAGCAGTGCGTCGGCATTGCCCACGCCGCCCTGCGAAGCCAGCGTGGCGAGCGACGGGCTGCTCTTCACGCCGGCCTGGGCCGCCGTGAAGGTACGGTTGCCGTCCGGATCGGTCGTGGGCAGCTTGCCGTTCTTGCGGCCCTCTTCGATCACCGAGATCGCTTCCCAGGGCAGACCCGAGGACTGGGCGGCATAGGCGTAGTCGGCATAGTCGCCGCGATCGGCCAGCGAGTTGGTGATCCGGCGGAGGCGATAAAGATCGATGCGCTCGATCTTCCCGGCGCGGTCGGCACCCTTGGCGCCCTGACCGAGAACCTCGATCGCCCAGCGCCAGTTCTTCACCGTCGGATAGTCCTTCAGGTAATAGGCCAGCCAGTCATAGGAGGTCTCGCGGTTGCCGGTGGCGATCGCCTTCGGGATGGCGAACTGATACCAGGCTTCCGGCGCCTTCTGGCCGGTGGCCTTGGCGGCTTCGATCGCATTGCGCGCTTCGGCCGCGGCTTCGACGTTCTTGCCGGTGGCGGCATAGGCGTTCGCCATCATCAGCGGGATGTCGAGGTTCTTCTCGCCGAGCTCGCGGGCCTTGGCCATGTAGGTGATGACCTCGGCGTGCTTCTTCTGCGACGCAGCCGCCTTGCCGAGCAGGAAGTTCAGGCGTGCGTTATAGGCATTCTTCGCATCCGGCGCGGTGCGCGGGTTGACCGAGAGAATCTGGAGCGCCGGGATCTGGGCATTCTCGTTGCCGCGCGACAGCTCGAGCTGGAGACGCAGCCAGGCCGCATAATATTTCTCGTCGTCATTCTTGGCCGCGGCTTCCGCGGTGACGATCGACGGCTCGGCGGTGGCCCAGTCCTTGGCCTTGACCGCGGCCTCGGCGACGGCGGCCGGCTTGCGGAACTCGTCGCTTACCTTGAGCGCGTTGGGATCTGCCTTCTTGTCGTCCTTCTTCTGCGCGGCGGCGGGTGCCACGGTAAGCGCAGTGGTGCCCAGCGACAGGACGGCGGCCAGCGCGAGCTTGGAAGCGAAGTTCATGCGAAACTCTCCATAGACGGGGAATGAGCGGGGGCTTTCGGCGCACCTCTAGTTGCCCCTCACGCGCCGTTCAAGCCGATCGCGGAAGCCGATGCCTGTTCCGCGATGAACGCGCATTTAACAGAGCGGCTCCCGTCCCGCTCGTAAGGAAGTGTTTCAGCAGCCCGTCGCTGGCGTTAACCACCTTGTCGCATACATTTTGGTTGATGTGCGTTAACCCTGTGCATAAGTTTGTGGACAGTTCAGGTAAATCGTTGCGTTGAAGGGGCAAAAACATGGGGTCGCTGTTTCGCGGATGTGCGCTTTGCGAGGTTGATGCGGATGGAAATCTGCTGCTGACCGAAAGCACGGCCCAGGCCCTGGGCCTGCCCGCCACCGACGAACCCCTGGTTCTTTCCGCCCATGAGCGCGACCAATGTCTTGTCGGCTATGCCCGTGCCGACCTGCAGGAAATCCGCACGCGCTCGGGGGTGGATGCGCAGGCGACGGACGCCGGCATGCGCCGCGTGCTGGGAATGGTCGAGATGGAGCCGCGCAATGCGCGCGGGCTCACCCTTCCCGCCGGCATGCGCCAGCACGGCCGCATTGAAAGCGTCGCGCTTGTCGTTGGCGCCGGGGATCGGTTCGAAATCTGGAATCCGCAGCTTGCCGCCGCCCAGAACGGCGTCAGCACCGGCGCCTACGAATTCCCGGCGGTGACCTACCGCCATCCGCCGCGCGGCGGCTCCCGCCGCTTCCGTCCGGCCCGCTTCTGATGCGTTCGCTGCGCTGCCGCCTGCTCGAGCACGCGGCGATGCCGGGCCGTCTTCGGGAAGGCGGAAACGAATTCGCGATGTGCATGCGCTGCGGCAAGGACCTGTGGCGCGAGATCGGCGCCGAGACATGGCGCGAAGTTCCTGCCGGCGAGGCAGTCGACTGGCGCCGCCGCGACCTGGGGTACAGCGCCTCGGCCGTAGCAGCGCGCATGGCAACGCCTCCCGCACCGCGCCGGCACACGCCGCGTAACCCCGCGCCCGCGCAAACGCGCGGCCAGCGTCGCGCCCGGCCGCATCGCAGCGCGTTGCTCGAGCTCACCGGTCGCTTCGTGCTGGACAGCATCTTCGAGCGCCTGCACCGCCCGGCCAGGCCCGCGGCGTCGCAGTCGGTGCAGCTGCCCGCTAGAGCAGCTTCTCGATCTCGGGACCGATCGCGTCGGGGCTAGTCGTCGGCGCGAACCGCTCGACCGGATTGCCGTTCCGGTCGACCAGGAACTTGGTGAAGTTCCACTTGATCCCCTTCGAGCCGAGCACGCCCGGCGCCGCCTTTTTCAGCGCCTCGAACAGCGGCGCGGCATCGGCGCCGTTGACGTCGATCTTGGCGTAGACCGGGAAGGTCACGTCATAGGTCAGCGAGCAGAAGTTCGCGATCTCCGCGGCATCGCCCGGCTCCTGCGCCCCGAACTGGTTGCACGGGAAGGCGAGGACCGAAAAGCCGCGATCCTTGTATTTGCGGTGCAACGCCTCGAGCCCGGCATATTGCGGGGTGAAGCCGCATTTCGAGGCGGTGTTGACGATGAGCAGCACCTCGCCGGCATGATCGGCGAGCGTGGCCTGCTCGCCGCCGGCCCTGGTCACGGGAATATCGGTGATCGCAGTCATGCACCCTCTCCTTCGTACCGCGCCATCAGCAGCTCGATATTGCGGCGGACCCCGGGCCACTCCTGCGCGAGGATCGAATAGACCACGCTGTCGCGCATGTGCCCGTTCAGGATCAGATGGCCGCGCAGCACCCCGTCGAAGCGCGCCCCGAGCCGCTCGATCGCGCGACGCGAGGCGTGGTTGAGGAAATCGGTGCGGATCTGGACGCAGTGGACGTCCAGCGCCTCGAAGGCGTGGCGGAGCAGCATGTACTTCGCCTCGGTGTTGAGCCCGGTACGCTGGACGCGCGGCGCATAGAGCGTGCCGCCGATCTCGACGCGGCGGTGCGCCTTGCTCATCCGCAGGAACCGGGTGACGCCCGAGATCCGTCCGCCCGCGTCCAGCACGGTAAAGGGCAGGCCACGCCCGGCCGCCACGTCGTTCTCGATCCGGTCCATCCAGGCATCGATGTTCGCATCATCGGGCACGGTGGTGTGGAAGAGCCGGCGGAGTCCTTCAAAGGCATTCAGCAGATCGGCGCGATCCGCGCGCGTCATGGGCCGAAGCGTGACGTGGCGGCCCGATAGCGTCGGGACATCACGCCACGGGTTCACGCGAGGTGCCCTTCGTGCAGCCGCACCACCCGGTCCATCCGCGCCGCGAGCCGCTCGTTATGGGTGGCGATCAGCGCGGCCGAGCCCTGGGTACGGACCAGCCCGAGGAACTCCGCGAGCACCTTGTCGGAGGTCAGCTCGTCCAGATTGCCGGTCGGCTCGTCCGCCAGCACCAGCGCCGGCTTGTTGGCGAGCGCACGGGCGACGGCGACACGCTGCTGCTCGCCGCCCGAAAGCTGGCTCGGCCGGTGCGTCAGACGGTGGCCGAGGCCGAGCGCGGTAAGCAGTTCCTCCGCGCGCTTGTCGGCATCGGCGCGCAGCGCGCCATGGATCATCTGCGGCAGCACGACATTCTCGAACGCGTTGAAGTCGGGCAGCAGGTGGTGGAACTGGTAGACGAAGCCCAGATGATCGCGGCGCACCGCGGTGCGGCCCGGGCTGTCGAGCTGCGCGGCTTCCTTGCCGGCGATGCGGATGGAGCCTTGGAACCCACCCTCGAGCAGGCCGACCGCCTGGAGCAGCGTCGATTTGCCCGAGCCGGACGGGCCGAGCAGCGCGATGATCTCGCCCGGCTGCACGTCGAGATCGACGCCGCGGAGCACTTCGATCGTCTCGCCGCCCTGGCTGAAGCTGCGCTTGAGGCCACGCGTCTGGAGAACAGCCTCACTCATAGCGCAGCACCTGGACCGGATCGGTATTGGCGGCCTTCCAAGCCGGATAGAGCGTGGCCAGGAAGCAGAAGATCAACGCCATCGCGCAGATGCCGATCGTCTGGAACGGGTCGGTCTTGGCCGGCAGTTCGGTGAGGAAGCGCATCTGCGGATCCCAGATATTCTGGCCGGTGACCAGCCCGATGAACTTCACCACCCCCTCGCGGAAGGTGATGAACAGGAAGCCGAGCACGCCGCCCGCCGCCACGCCAAGCGCACCGATCGCGGTGCCCACGGTGACGAAGATGCGCATCAGCCCGCCCCGCGTCGCGCCCATGGTGCGCAGCACGGCGATGTCGCGCGTCTTGGCGCGCACCAGCATGATCAGCGACGAGACGATGTTGAACGCGGCGACCACCAGGATGATCGAGAGGATGGTGAAGGAGACGGTGCGGTCCACCGCCAGCGCCTCGAACAGCTCGGAGTTCATCATCCGCCAGTCGGTGATCTGTCCGACGCTGCTCACCTTGTCGCTGAGCGGCTGAAGGATCTGCGACACGCGGTCCGGATCGGTCGTCTCCAGTTCGATCATCGAGACTCCGTCGCCGAGCAGCAGCAGGGTCTGCGCATCCTCGATCGGCATCACCGCGAAGACCTTGTCATAATCGTAGACGCCGACTTCGAAGACCGCGGCGACCTTGTACTTCACGATGCGCGGCATGGTGCCGAAGGGGGTGGCGGCACCGGCGGGATTGAGGATCGAGATCTCGCTGCCCACGGTCGCGCCGAGCGATTCCGCCAGCCGCGACCCGATCGCCACCTGCTCGCCGCCGGGCTTCAGGCTCTTGAGCGAGCCGATGATCTCCTTGCCCTTCAGCGTGGGGTTGCCGAGGATGTCCTCCATCAGCATGCCGCGCAGTTGGATGAACTCGGCGCGGCCATTATAGGTGGCGAACAGCGGCTGCTCGATCAGCGGCGTCGCGCTGGTGATGCCCGGCGTCTTGCGCGCCTCCTCCAGCACGCTGCGCCAGTCGCGCAGCTGGCCGCCATAGCCCTGGATCACGGCATGGCCGTTGAGCCCGGTGATCTTGTCGAACAGCTCGGCGCGGAAGCCGTTCATCACGCTCATCACCACGATCAGCGCGGCGACGCCGAGCATGACGGCGACAAGGCTGAACCCGGCGACGACGGCGATGAACGCCTCGCTCCGCCCCGGCAGGAGATAGCGGCGGGCGATCATCCGCTCGTAACGTGAAATTAGCAGCATGCGGGTCTTGGCACTCACCCAGAAATCAGCTCGGCACCTGATCTAGGGCAGATGACCGCGAATTCCTACTGCCAACCTTTATGTTGCCGATTCAACACAGGGTGACACCAAACTGCGTCTACCCCTTGTAATGCCAGTGACAAACCGGGTCCGTGCGCCTAGCAAAACTCTCGTCGAAGCGCAGGCGAAAGGCCGTGGTTCGGGGAGGCTCCAAGCCCCGCTCGTAGGCAAGTACGAGTGTGCGGGCTGGGCCTGACAAAGGGGGCTGACGAGCATTCGTCACGCAGGCGCCCGGATCGGAAACGGTCCGGGCGTTTGCCGTTTCAGGCTTCCGGAATTCCGCTTTTCAGCGCAGCCCCGAGAGTGGGCGATACTCGGCCTGTTCCTGCGTCGAGGGCAGGCTCATCAGGTGCGTCACCACGCCCGGATGCAGCGGTGCCGCGAAGCGCAGTCCCGCCGCCTCGCGATTGCTCCACACCACCGTCGCGTTCAGTGCCTTGAACCCGGACAGCCGAAGCACCGTCTCCATGCCCGGCGGAAGCAGGAAGCCGGTCTCGATCCGGCAGCCCGCCCGCGAGATCTCGACCAGCCTGACATTCTGGAAGCACAGGCGCGATTCCTTCACGCTCGCCGCCAGCGATACCGGCCAGCGCATCGCCTCGCGCCGGTCCACACCCTGGGTAATCTTCAATCCTCTACGATCGCCACGCATTCCCCAACCCCAACGCTAATCCCCTACCCCACCAAAATCGGCTTGCCGCAGCGCAACCCGTTCACCCGAACGTCCGCCTGCCCGACATTCACTCCGAGCAGCCCCGTCAGATCCGAAAGCACCGAATCGAGCGGCGCAGCGACGCCCTGCAGCACCGAGCCGACAGTCGACGTCACCAGGGAAAGATTGATCCCCAGCCCCAAGGCATTGGCCTGGAGGTCCATGTTGCGGATCAGCGACGCCGCCACGCCCTGGCTCAGATCGTTGGTCGACACCGTGTGCGCCTTGCCCGCTGCGATCTCCTGCGCGGTGAAGGTGGCGCGCTGCGCCCCGGCCCCGCCAAGCCCGATATTCGACTGGCCGGTCACCTCGGCGAGGAGCGCGACCTTCACCAGCGTCGTTCGCTTCGGCGTGATCGCGGCGTTGAAATTCCCCAGCGCAGCCGTGTCGACATCGCCGATCGCCACCTGCCCGGCGGCGGTGGTCACATCGAGGCTCACCGTGGCCGTCGACGGCGTCGGGCAGGAAATACTGCGGAGCGAGGCCTCGGCATTGGCCAGCTCGACGAACAGCGGCAGATGGATCGAGGCCAGGCCGAGCAGTCCCGAACCGCCGACCTTGGCATCGACATAGAGCCGCGTCTGCGCGGTGCGCACCTTGACGCTGCGGTCCTTGGCAACGGCAAGCCAGGGCGATTGCGCCGGCCGCTCGCCGATCGCCAGCGTCACCTTGGTCGCAGCGACGCCAGGCACCCCCGCCGCCAGATCCAGATCGACCTGACGCTTGCCGGTGGCGATCTGCAGCATCTCGCGCACCAGGGCATAGGAGTCCGCCTTGATCGGTCGCGACGGATCGGTGCTGCTCTCGCCCGCCAGCGGCCCCAGATCGATCAACCTGGAAAGCTGAACCGTGACCGGCGGCACCCGCATGGCCATGGCGCGCAACGCCGATTGCGCGCTCGAACTCCCCGTCGCCGCCGCCATTGCGTTCAGCGCCTTGGGAAGGGTGATGTTGCTCGCGAGCGTCTCGCCAAAGGTGAGACCCTGGAGGTTGGCCTGGGTGCGCAGCGCGTCGGCAAAGGCGAGGACGTCGAGATCGGCATTCACCAGTCCCTGCGCATCCATCACGTTGAGGTTCAGCTCGGTTCCTGCCAGCCCGGAGAGCAGTTGCCCCGGCAGCCCGCCACTCACCGACGCCAGGCGCGAACCGATCGAGAAGGAGGCAAGATCCACCCGCGCCGCCATCGCGGTCACGGAGACACGTGCCGTCGGCCGCCCGGTAAGGAACCGCCCGAAGAACAACGGCACGTCCCGCCCCATGATCAGCCGCACGGCGTTGCCGTCGCTGCCCGAGGCGACGAAGCGCGCGGAATGGGCCACCGAACTGTCCGGCGAATAGCTGCCCCGCTCGAGCTTCTCGATGCTCGCGTCGTCGGCGCCGTTCGCCGTCATCGCAGTGCGGGCCGCGGCATCCGCCGCCTGGCTGTTCGCCGCGCTGAGCGCCGCCGCATCCGCCACGCCCTGCAGCCGCCTCTTCTCCAGATAGAGCGAGCCCGTATCGACTGCGAATGCCGCCGACCCCGCCAGCATCACGAACCCGCCGGCGAAGAGCATTGTGATATTGCCGCGGCGATCGGCATTGAGGGCACGGAAGAGGGACGGAAGTACCATCGCGCGCCTCATGGAGCCGAAATCACCACCGTCGCGCTGCGCTCGATCACCTTGCTCGGCAGGGGCACCAGCTTGATCGAAAGCAGCGGATCGCTCGACGCGTCGTAGGAGAGGCGCACCGTCAGCGTATGACCGTCATCATCGACGAGCGTGTTCATATGCTCGGGCTTGAGCGTGCCGGTCTTGCGCACATTGGCGTCCAGCGCGGTGCGGGCCAGTGCGGCGCGCTCGGTCGGGTCGAGCCCGCCGACCGCGGCTCGCGCCGCTTCGTTCGCCGCCTGCTGCACGCTGTTGGCGCAGAGGAACCACCCGCCGTAGGTGACGATGCCACAGATCAGCATCAGCAGAATGGGGAGCGAGAAGGCCATCTCGATCGCAGCCGCACCGCGCCTGTCTCGCCACAGCCGGGGACCGGCGAGACGCACCCTGAAGGGCGACAGGAGAAGACGCGGATACATGTGCGTTTCTTCGCACAGGATAGCTTCCAAAATGCTCCCATCTGCGAAAGTAGGATTTCCGTATTTTCAGTAAACTTTGCCCGCCGCGATTCCGACAGAGGAGTCTCATGCAGCGGCGATCCTTTTGATTTTTATATCCATTCCCGATCAACGCCAACTTGATTTACGTTAATCGCATGATATCCTTCATGTCTTGATCAATTTGGATAATTTGCAAAATTCTCGTGGTTCACTTCAGGGTCGCAAACAACAATTTATGATGCCCGAAAGCAACCAGGGGGTTACAATTATGCAGCGCCCATCAGCACAAACCGTTTCATCGGCTGAACTTACGCGCAATTTTGCATATTGGCAGGATCGCGCCGCGCACGGCCCTGTGACGATCACCTATCACGGACGCCCACGCTATGTGCTGCTGGCAGCCGAGAGCTGGGATGCGGAACATACGGGGGATCGGGACAGCAGCCACCGCGAGCTCGAATACCAGTTTCTGGTCGAGCATATGGACGGCGGGCTGCTCGTCATCGACCCGGAGCTCAAGATCACCGACGTCTCGAGCGCGGCGGCACTGATCCTGGGTCAGCGACAGAGCGCGCTGGTCGGCTCGCCGATTACGGAGGCATTGCCCTCCTCCACCCACGCCACCGTGCTTTCCAGCCTGCGCCACGTATTGCGCAGCGGCGAGCAGGCGCAGTTCGACCTGACGCTCGATGAAGAGAACGGCACCCGGCTGCGGGTCCGCGCGGTTCCGTGGGTGGAAGGCATCGCGCTTCTTGTGCGCCTCAACTACGAGGGGGACGAAGAGGCACGCCTCGCCGAGCAGACCGCGCTCGAGAAGGCACGCGTCGCGCATGGACGGATCGAAGTGATCCGCCTCAGCGTGCGCGGCACGGTGTCGATGGCCGAAGCCGAGTTCGCCCGGCTGATCGGGCTGCCGCGCGAGCGCATCCTCGGGCTGCGCTTCGCCGACCTTATCGCGGTGCCCGACCGGCCCGCGGCGCGTGATGCCGTCGAGCAGGTGCTGAGCGGTCGCTCCGAAGCGGAGGCATTCGACGCGCGGCTATTGTGCGGCGGGGCGAAGGAGATCGGCGCGCGCATCTCGATCGCGCCGCTCGCCAGCGGCTATGCCGTAGGCGGTGCGATCGTGATCATCACGCTCGATCCGGGTGCGGAAACGGTTCAGTAGCAGGACGGGCGCTTCAGCGTCGCGGTGCGCGCTATCGAGCGCTTGAACGTCCCGATCACCTGGTTGGTCAGGCCGTCGGGTCGGGTAGCGACCGCGCTGAGCTTGCCGCAGGACAGGGTCACGCCCGCCCAGGTGACCGCCCAGCCGATGCGCGGGCTGGCGACATCGCCGCCGGCGAGCGTGACATTGCCATGGATCTCGGCCGGCGCGCCACCGTCGTTCTGGACGCGCGCGGCGTCGTTGAGGCGGGCGGCCCAGCCACCGTCCCCGCCCTCGCCCGGCTGGAGTTGAACCCTGGCAGCAGCGACGGAGCGCGATCTGGCCGCAGCCACGTCCTGATCGTCCGGCAGCCGTACTTCGACTGGACGCTGGCGCACGATTGAGGAAACCACATCGCTGACCTGCTTCACCCCGGTGACGTCGCCGCGGACCGCGACGCCGAGCAGCACGGCGATCACGCCGAGCACCAACACCGCGCGGACGGCGTTGGGGATGGTCAATCGCGAGAGAACCACCACGGAGATGCAGAGCGACGCGATCAGGGCGATCTTGGCATAGCCCCCCGTCGCGAAGGCCGGCGAGCTTACCCAGATCAGCCCGCCGACGATCTGGCAGGCAGAGACCAGCGCCGCGAGCAGGCCCGCACTGCTGAAGCTCGGCATGGATCTCGACGACACGCGCATCATCTTCCCACTATAGGCGATAACTATAGCGGGCGTCGGTTAAGACCTTCTCAAATCATCCGGAATGAACTTGCAATAAGAAGGGAGGCGGTGCGGGCGCCGCCTCCCTTCCCCAACCTCCCCCGGCCATGGCAGGAGGTCAGTCTCGTCAAGATCAGAAGGTCTTGCTGACCGTCAGACCATAGGTTCTCGGGTCTCCGGGCTGGCCGACGATCAGGCCGGTACTGCCCGACTGGACCGAGAGCAGCTCGAAATACTGCTTGTCGAAGACGTTGCGGACCCAGCCATAGATGTTGAAGTCGGCACGCTTCCAGCCGAGCCGGACGTTCGACAGCGAATAGGCGTCGATCCAGGTATAGGCGGACTGCGACGGGTTGGACGAGAATTTCGAGCGCCAGCTGCCGTCATAGCCGAGATAGACATCGCCATCGCCCACCGGCTGGCGGACCTCGCCGCCCCAGCTGAGCGACCATTTGGAGATGCCCGGCAGCACCTGGCCCGAGATGTCGCAATAGGGCCGGCTGTTGCCGCCCGGGGTGCCCGGTGCCGAGGGCGTGCCGCTGAGATTGCCGTTCGCGTCGACGCTCAGCGCCGTGCCGCCGGAGAGCTCGGGCGGGCAAGGCGCGTTCTTGAAGTCGACGTACTTCGCGTCGGTATAGGCGCCGTTGAAGTAGAAATTCGCCTGGCGGCTCGGGCGGAACGACGCGTCCCATTCGAACCCGCGCGAGCGGACCTTGCCGGCATTGGCGAGATAGCCGCGGATCACGTTGATCGCGTTGTTGTTCACCGTCGCCTGATAGTCGGTGATCTCGGTCCAGAAGCCGGCCGCGTTGAAGGTCAGGCGGCGATCGAGGAACTGGGTCTTGAGGCCGATCTCGAAGTGATTGACCTTTTCCGGCTTCACCGTCTGGGTGCTGAGATCGACGCCGGTATTGGTCGAGTTCAGCGGCAGGCCCGACAGGTTGATGCCGCCCGACTTGAAGCTGCGCGCATAGGTTGCGTAGGCGTGGATATCGGGGGTGAAGTCGTACGACACGGTGATGTCGCCCGAGACGTTCCAGTCGCTGAACCGCGGGCTGTAGCGCTGCGGCGCCAGCGTGTTGGTCTGGTTGAGGAAGGTCGTGCGGGCCGCCGCGCTGGTCGCCGTGGCCGCTGCGAGCAGCGAGGCGACATTGTCGGCCGATGCCGTGAAGTTGAACTGCGAATTGTGGATGCTGACGACCGAATCGTAATAGCCCGACTTCTTGTCGTAGTTCAGCCGCAGGCCCGGCGCGATGTGGAAGCCGTCGACCGGCTCCCAGTTGAGCTTGCCGAACAGCGCAAAGCTGGTGTTGTCGAAATTGATCGTGTTGGTCGAGGTCAGGCCGTTCAGCACGTTCGGGTTCGACGCATCGGCGCCCGAGAGCAGCCAGCGGCTCGCCGCCGCGCCCTGCACCTGCGATCCCTGGGTGTCGATCGTCTGGTGGAAGAAGAAGGCGCCGAGCGTATAGTCGAGCCGGCCGTCGCCGTTCGAGCTGAGGCGCAGTTCCTGGCTGAACTGCTTCTGCTGCGACGGGTTCTGCGACACGGTGGTGATCGGCAAGCCGATGAAATCGCGGTCGTTCTTCGGCTGCCAGTCCCAATAGCGCCAGGCGGTGACCGAGGTCAGCGTCGCCGGGCCGAGGTTCCAGTTTGCGACCAGCGAGGCGCCGCCGATCTCCTGGCGCGAGTTGATCGCGGCATCGAGATCGGTCTTGCGGTCGAACGGATCGGTGCTCGGCGGCGCATAGCCGAGCGCCGTCGCCAGCGCGGCGTACTGGCGGGTGAGCGGGCGCTGGGTGGCGCCGACCCGCGCATAATATTGCACGCAGCACAGCGGGTTCTGGAGGTTCCAGTCGCCGGCGAAGGTGAGGTCGATATCGTCGTTCACCTTCCACAGGAGCTGGCCGCGGAAGCTGCTGGTGCGCTGCTTGTGCAGGTCCTCGCCGGTGCGGACATTCTCGATCGTGCCCTCGCGGCTGGTCAGCGCGCTGGAGATGCGCAGCGCCACCTTGTCGCTGAGCGGGCCCGAGACCGAGGCCTTGGCCGTGATCTGGTCGTAGCTGCCGATGCCGAACTCGATCTTCGCCTCGGGCGTGAAGCTGGGCGCGCGGGTGGTGATGTTGATCGCGCCGGCGGTGGTGTTCTTGCCGTAGAGCGTGCCCTGCGGCCCGCGCAGCACCTCGACCCGCTCGACATCGACGAAGTCGAAGGTCGAGGCGCCGATGCGGCCGATATAGACCTGGTCGAGATAGAAGCCGACGCCCTGCTCGATGCCGTCGTTGGTGAGGCCGAACGGCGCGCCCAAGCCACGGATATTGATGGCGGAATTGCGCGGGTTGCTCGAATAGAACTGCACCGCCGGCAGCGCGGTCTGGAGCCGGTTGAGGTTGGTGTTGCCGCTGTTCTCGATCGTCGAGCCGCCGATCACCGAGATGGCGATCGGCACGTCCTGCGCCCGTTCCTCGCGGCGGCGGGCGGTGACGACGATCTCGCCGCTGCCGCTCTGCTGCTGGGCCGGCTTGGCCTGCTGATCGTCGGTGGAGGTCGAGGCAACCGGATCGTCACGCAGGGCCCCGGCGGGTGCCGGCGCGGTACTGGCTAGAAGTAGCAGCGAAAGCGAAGCAAGGCTCATCATCATCCCCTTTGGCCGTGTTGCGCTTAATCTCCACTCAATTGATGGATATTAGCGAGCAAGGAGATGTTTAGCCATGCCTAGCGCTGGTTGATCGCCGCTTCCGGCCCCCGCTTCGACGCATCTTGAAAGCCGCAATCTCCAACACGATCTGAGTCAAGCGGCGCCGTGAAGGGCCGCGAAAACCGCGGCGTCGCGGACCTCCGGGCGCCGGTTAAGTTGATCAATTCGCTCAAGAATAGAGGTCTTGATATGCGCCAGTTCGATTTCACTCCCTTCCGCCGCTCGACCATCGGGTTCGACCGGCTGTTCGACCTGCTCGAGGCCAGCGCCCGAGCCCAGGCTTCCGAGAATTATCCCCCGTTCAACCTCGAGCGCGTCGCCGAGGACCGCTACCGGATCACGATCGCCGTCGCCGGCTTCAAGGCCGACGAGATCGACATCACCGCGCAGCAGAACCTGCTGCTCGTGGCCGGCAAGAAGCGCGAGGAGAACGAGAACAACCAGGGCGCGTACCTGCACCTGGGCATCGCCACCCGCAGCTTCGAGCGCCGCTTCGAGCTGGCCGACTTCGTCCGCGTCGAGAGCGCCGACCTTGCCGACGGCCTGCTCGTGATCGAGCTGGTCCGCGAGGTGCCCGAGGCGATGAAGCCCAAGAAGATCGCGGTGAACGGCACGCAGCCGACCCCGATCGTGCATCGCGAGGCCGACGCGGCCTGACCCGACCCACCACGGCTCGCGACGTCTTCCTCCCTTTGGACGTCGCAGCGGGGGGCGCCTGGACTTCGGTTCGGGCGCCCTTTGTGTTTGCGCGCGATTCGCACGCGAGCGGACGCATCGGACGCGGAAGTTGGCGGCGTTTACGCCCGTCCCTCTCCTTGCGCGGCGTTTCCGTTCCGCTCCGGGGAGAGCGGAAGGGCGCGCGAGCGGACACCCGCGGACACGGAAGTTCGCGCTTCGCTTTTCTGCACCGGTTCAAAGAGCGGCCTTGCGGCAGTTGCTTGGAACATTAGCAGAACATTGGATTGTAGGACAGCCCCACCTACGCGAGAGAGGGCCCAGCAGCAGCGGAAGACCGCCGCCGATAAGGCGCGCCCCTCCGTCATCCCGACGAAAGTCGGGATCTCAGGCGATGGCGCGGGACAAGAGCCGCACGAGATCCCGGCTTCCGCCGGGATGACGGTTAGGGGCGGCGGGAGACGGCTTTGGGCGCCGGGTGACGGCTATTTGGCGTGGGAGATGAGGGACGCCGCCCCGCCTCAGCGTGCCGGGCCGATCAGCCAGGGCTTCACATAGCCGGTGGGCTTGGCCTTGCCGTCGAGGCGCTCGACGCGGAGGATCTGGACGGGCTTGAGGATCATCTGGTCGCGCATCGCGTCGCGGCCGCCACCGGTCGGCATGGCGAGCATGCGCTTCACCACGTCCATCCCCGAGATCACCTTGCCGAACGCCGCGAAACCCTTGAACGGGCCGCGCGCGTCGAGCCCGGGATTGGGGCCGACCATGATCGAGAAGTTGCAATTGGCGCCGTCCGGGTTCGGCCCGTGCGCCATCGAGATCGTGCCGTCGAGGTGGTGGATGCCGGTCTGCGCGGTCGATTCGAGCGGCACGGAGGGCAGCATGCGCCGCGCATCGGTGCCGATGCCGCCCTGGACGAAGCCCTGGCTCGGGTTCCCCTTGCGGCGGGCGGAGCGGTAGAATTGCGTGCCCTCGAGCCGGCCGTCATCGACATAGGCCATGAAGTTGGCGACCGTCTTCGGCGCCCGCTTCGCATCGAGCGCGACGGTGATGTTGCCCGCCGAGGTGACGATCCGGACGCGGACCGTTGCAGGCTCCTGCGGCGGCGCGGCGGCGGTGAGGAAGAGGGCGAGGACGGCAAGCAGGGTACGCATGGCGTTCCCGCTAGTCGATGCGGGTGGGGAAAGGGAAGGCTTGGATTCGCGCGACGACGCGACGACGCGACGGAAGAAGTAGAAGAGATTGTTCGCGCGGAGACGCGGAGGCGCGGAGGAGCGCCGTGGAGCCGTCTGCCACTCCAAATCGTCATCCCGGCGAAAGCCGGGATCTCGTGCGGCTCCTGTCCCGCCTTCCGCGCCATCGCCTGAGATCCCGGCTTTCGCCGGGATGACGGACGTGGGGTGGGCTGACAATTGTGACGGGATGACGATTGTGGAGGGGTGCCAACTTAGGCGGCCGAATAGTCCATCCGCTTCAGGTCCTCGATCAGGCCTGGGCCGACCGGTTCCCAGCCGAGGCGGGCGCGGGTTTTCGCGCTCGATGCCAGCATGTCGAGGCCCATGAAGATGTTGAGCCAGCCGAAATGCTGCCCCGCCTCCTCCGAGGTGAGCGAGCGGACGGGAATGTTGAGACCGGCGCCGACGACCTCCGCGATCTCCCGCGCGGCGATGCCCTCCTCCGCCACCGCGTTGTAGCGGGCGCCCTTCTCGCCCCGGTCGAGCGCGAGGACGTAGAGCCGGGCGACGTCAAGGACATGCGCGGCGGGCCAGCGGTTGGCGCCCTCGCTGACATAGGCGGCCAGGCCCTTTTCGCGGGCATTGGCGATATAGGGGGTGATCAGGCCCTGCTTCGCCGTGTCGTGGACCTGGGGCAGCCGGACGACGCGGACGTCGACGCCCGCCTCGAGCAACGCCTGGCCGGTCTGCTCGGAGATCATGCGGGGATTGGGATGCTCGCGGGCGAAGACGTCCTCGTCGGCGGGCTGGCCGGGGACGGCATTGCCCATGCCGGTGCCCGAGGTGATCAGCAGCGGGCGGCCCGTGCCCTTGAGCGCCTCGCCCATCGCGGCGATCACCCGGCCGTCCTTCTCGCAATTGGCGACGAAGTTCGAGAAGTCGTGATCGAAGGCAGTGTGAATGACCGCGTCCGCGGCGTCCGCTCCGGCGCGCAGCGACTCGAGGTCCTCGAGCGTGCCGCGATGCGCCTCGGCACCCTGGGCGGCGAGCGCGGCGGCGCCGGCATCGGAGCGAGTGAGGCCGAGCACCTGATGGCCTGCCGCCAGCAGCTCGGGGACGATGCGCGAGCCGATGAAGCCGGTGGCGCCGGTGAGGAAGACACGCATGAGGGATACTCCGTTCATTGTTCGGAGCGCTTGTGGGCCCTGCCCGTTTCCTGTTAAAGTAGTGATCTTATCCTAGTATAAAGACTGACAGGCTATGCCCCAGGACAGTGCTACCCCGCTCGGCAAGTTCCTGCGCGACCGGCGCACAAGGCTCGATCCGGCCAGTTTTGGCTTCGGAAGCGGGCGGCGGCGCACGCCGGGCCTGCGGCGCGAGGAAGTGGCGCAGCGATCGAACATCAGCCCGACCTGGTATACCTGGCTGGAACAGGGCCGCGGCGGCGCGCCCTCGGCCGATGTGCTCGACCGGATCGCCTCGGGGCTGATGCTGACCGAGCCCGAGCGCGAGCACATGTACATGCTCGCCTTCGGGCATCCGCCGGAAGCCAGGTATCGCGGGGCCGAGGGGATCACGCCGCGCTTACAGCGGGTCCTGGATGCGATGCCGGTGCCGGCGATGATCCGTACCGCGACCTGGGACGTGGTCGCCTGGAACGCCGCGGCGGCGGTGGCGCTCACCGATTATGGCGCGGTGCCGGTGGAACAGCGCAACATCCTGCGGCGGATGTTCTCCGATTCGCGGCTGCAGGCGGCGCAGGAGGACTGGCTGAGCGTGGCGCGCTATGTCGTCGCCTCGTTCCGGGCCGACGTGACGCGGGCGGGCGCATCGCAGGAGATCAGCGCGCTGGTCGAGGAATTGTCGCGGACCAGCGCCGAGTTCGACGCGCTGTGGCGGGACAATGACGTGGCCGGGCAGCAGGGCGACGGGGTGAAAAGGCTGCGGCATCCCGAGCTGGGCACGATCGAGCTGGAATTCTCGACCTTTGCGGTGGAGGGCCGGCCGGAGCTCAACATGATGATCTACAATCCGGTGGCGCCCGAGGTGGCGGCGCGGATCCGGGAGATGGCGGCAGGGAGATAGCACCCCTTCCCCGTCACCCCGGCCTTGTGCCGGGGTCCACCAAGCCTCCTGGATTGAAGCTGGAACCTCTTGTCCACGGCTCGCCTCCCGGTGGACCCCGGCACAAGGCCGGGGTGACGAAGAGAAGGAAACCCGCCTTCGCCTTTTCTACAGCAGATACACCACGACATAGCGCGCCACGAGGGCGAGCATCACCACCCTTGCCCACAGCTCGCCGCGGACGAACAGCGCCGCGCCCATCAGCAGCGCGAGGACCGCGGTGAGGCCGAGCGCCAGCGGGCGGATCAGGTGCGGCGCGATCGCGGGGATGCTGGCGTAGAAGGCGAGCTGGCAGAGCAGCAGGCCGAACATCACGCCGATGACAACGCGGCGGACGCGGAAGAAATGCGCGTCGAAGTCCGGCTGCTCCTCGATGTCGCGGGGGAAGACGAGATGCGCGGCGAGATAATAGGCGGCGGCGAAGACGGTGATCGCCATCAGCAGCTTGCCCGAGACATGGACGACGTCGCGCACCACCCAGGCGGCCTGCCAGAAGGACAGCAGGTCGAGCATCACGAAGGCGCCGAGCAGCGGGGTCAGCCAGCCGATGCGGATCGCGGAACCGGGACGCAGCCGCGCCTCGATCGCTTTCGCCAGCCCGCCCAGCACTTCGGCGAGCGAGAGGCCGAGCAGCAGGCCGAACAGCGAAAAGATGAATTCGAAATCCGACATGTATGGCCCCCTTTTGAGAGGCTGTAGCGTGTCGGGTTCGGGCGGGGCAAATATTGTTCGCGCAACGACGCGACGCAGAAGAATTTGCTCACGCGAAGGCGCGGAGGCGCGAAGAGGAAGATTTGTTCGCGCAGGGGCAGAGAGCGCAGAGATGTCGCGCGCTTGGCCGGCACTCTCCCCAATCGTTATCCCGGCGAAAGCCGGGATCTCGGGCCGTATCGCGGGGAAGGAGCCGCATGAGATCCCGGCTTTCGCCGGGATGACGGCTGTGTGGGGGCCTATGGCGCCCGGATCACGGCTTTGGTTGCGCGAGACTTCTCTGCGTCCTCTGCGCCTCTGCGCGAACAAAAAAAGCCGGGCGCCAGGCCCGGCTCTTTCGTTGTCCGCTGGAAGTAGCTCAGACCAGCCGGCTCTGCCGCACCGCCGCTTCGATGAAGCTGGCGAACAGGGGGTGCGGCTCGAAGGGCTTGGACTTGAGTTCCGGGTGGAACTGCACGCCGACGAACCAGGGATGGTCCGGCCGCTCGACGATCTCGGGGAGCGAGCCGTCGGGGGACATGCCCGAGAAGACGAGGCCGCCCTGCTCGAGCACCGGCTTGTAGGCGGTGTTGACTTCGTAGCGGTGGCGGTGGCGCTCGCTGATCTCGTCGGCGCCGTAGATCGAGGATACGACCGAGTTGCCGCCGAGCTTCGCGGTATAGGCGCCGAGGCGCATCGTGCCGCCCATGTCGCCGCCTTCCTCGCGCTTCTGCAGGCCCTCGCTGGTCATCCATTCGGTGATCATGCCGACAACCGGCTCCTCGGTCGGGCCGAATTCGGTTGTCGAGGCATTGGCGATGCCGCCGGCGCGGACGCCTTCGATGCAGGCCATCTGCATGCCCAGACAGATGCCGAAGAACGGCACATTGCGCTCGCGGGCGAACTTGACGCCGGCGATCTTGCCCTCGCTGCCGCGCTCGCCAAAGCCGCCGGGGACGAGGATGCCGTGCAGCGGCTCGAGCTGCGCGGTGATCTCGCCCTCGTCGCCATGCTCGAACAGCTCGGCGTCGAGCCAGCGGATGTTGACCTTCACCCGGTTGGCGATGCCGCCATGGGTGAGCGCCTCGGTGAGCGACTTATAGGCGTCGGGCACGCCCATATACTTGCCGACCACGCCGATCGTGACTTCGCCCTCGGGATTGAGGACGCGGTCCTCGATCTCTTCCCAGCGGGTGAGGTCGGGCGAGCCGGTGACGTCGATGCCGAAGGCCTTGAGCACTTCGACGTCGAGACCCTCGGCATGATATTGGAGCGGCACGCCGTAGATGGTCTTCGCGTCGAGCGCGGGGATCACCGACGAGGCGGGCACGTTGCAGAACAGCGCGATCTTGGCGCGGTCGCTCGCCGGCAGCGGCTTCTCGCTGCGGCAGACGATGACATCGGCATGGACGCCGAGCGAGGCGAGCTCGCGGACGCTGTGCTGGGTCGGCTTGGTCTTCAGCTCGCCGGCGGCGGCGATGTACGGCACCAGCGTCAGGTGGACGCTGACCGAGTTGCCGCGGCCGAGGTCGTTGCGCAGCTGGCGAATCGCCTCGACGAAGGGCAGCGACTCGATGTCGCCGACGGTGCCGCCGATCTCGCACAGGACGAAATCGAGATCCTCGGTGTCGGCCTGGGCGAACGCCTTGATCGCGTCGGTCACGTGCGGGATCACCTGGACGGTGGCGCCGAGATAGTCGCCGCGGCGCTCGCGCTCGATGATCGTCTTGTAGATCCGGCCCGAGGTGATGTTGTCCGACTGGCGCGAGGCGACGCCGGTGAAGCGCTCGTAATGGCCCAGGTCGAGATCGGTCTCGGCGCCGTCGTCGGTCACATAGACCTCACCATGCTGGTGGGGCGACATCGTGCCGGGATCGACGTTGAGATAGGGATCGAACTTGCGGATGCGGACCCGATAGCCACGGGCCTGGAGCAAAGCCGCGAGGCTCGCTGCCATGAGACCCTTGCCAAGCGAGGAGACCACGCCGCCGGTGATGAAGATATACCGCGCCATGGGAGAAAACGCCTAACGTGAATGGACGCGCGCCGGAAGCGTGCGAATCACGCAACCGGGCACAAATTTATGTGGACAGCCCCGGACCAGGCCGGGACCGGCGGATTTACTGGGCCAGCGGGACCGAGCTGTTGCCCTGCGCGGCCGGAGCCGCCGGGGCAGTCGCGTTGCCCGGCGCGAACGGCGCCGCGCCGCCCGGAGGGGCGGTGGTCGGCAGTGCCTGGGGCGCCGCGGCCGGGGTCGAGCGCTGCAGCGAGGCGTCGATCGTCGCGCCGTGGCGATTCGCCGCCAGGAAGGCGAGCAGGATCGACATGGCGATGAACGCGGTAGCGAGGATCGCGGTGGTGCGGGTCAGGAAGTCCGCCGCGCTGCGCGCCGACATCAGGCCCGACGGGCTGCCGCTCGAGGTGAGGCCGCCGCCCTCCGACTTCTGCAGGAGAATCACGCCGACGAGACCCGCGGCGATGAAGGCCTGGACGATGAGCAGGAAGGTGAACATGAAATGCGCGGACCTCTTGAAGAAAGGCGGCACATAGGGGACCCGTCCGCTTCGATCAACCTGTTCGAACGCGCCTGACGGCGCGTTGCGGCACCAGCCCGCTCCCCCGCCCGGCCACCCAACGGCAGTATTTTATGGGTGGCCGGGCGGGGGAGCGGGCCGGTGCCGCCCCGGAAATGCGCGCTTCAGCGCATTTCCGACAACGGCCCATCTCAGATGCTCAACAAAGCTGTAACATTTCGCATCCGGACTGAAACCGGATCGGTTCACGCGCGTTATGAGCTTTGGCCCTGGCGTATCGGGGGCGTAACAACAGAGTAGATGCCGTGAACGCAATGACCGACAGCTCGCTTTCTTCGTGGAAGAACACGCTGATCGACTATGTGCGATCGGGAGAACCGGACCTGACCAACCGGCAGATGGCCTTGCTGATGCTCGTCTATCTGGAACCTGGCCCCCATACCGTACGCGGCCTGGCCCGGGCTTTGAACGTATCGAAGCCCGTCGTCACGCGTGCCTTGAATAGACTGGGCACGCTCGGCTATCTGCGCCGCCAGCGCGACGACACCGACAAGCGGAACATCTTCGTCGCCAAGACCGCGGAAGGGGCAGAGTTTCTTGCAGAATTCGGGCATTTCCTCACTGGGGGGCACATCGCCGAACCAGTCGCCCGCAGGGCCAGCGCGTAAGCGTTTCGCGCTGAAGGGCCGTTCGGTTCCCATCGATCCCAGGGTCGATGCGGTTCGTCGTGACCTGGCAGACGTACGTCTGGCGGATCGCGTGTTCGCACCCCATTATGCGGCGCCTATGCTCCGCATGATCTCCTCGTCCGTGCCCCTGCGCGCCGGCTCCAAATCCGATTCGGAAACGCTCGCCCAGCTTGCGGGCGGCGACTCGTTCGAAGTGCTCGAGCTGGCCGGCGACCATGCCTGGGGCGTCGCGCCCGGACAGAAGCTGGTCGGCTATGTCCCCGCCTCGATCCTGGAGCGCCCCGCGGCATGACGATTCGCGTGTTCATCGACGGCGCCGTCGGCACCACCGGGCTGGAGATCCGCGAGCGGCTGGATGGCCGCGACGGGATCGAGCAGATCATCCTGGACGACAAGGACCGCAAGGACCCGGCCAAGCGCGAGGACGCGCTCAATTCGGCGGACTTCGTGATCCTGTGCCTGCCCGACGACGCCGCGCGCGAGGCGGTCGACATGATCAAGGCGGCCAAGGTCCGCGTGATCGACGCCTCGACCGCGCACCGCGTCGCCGATGGCTGGACCTATGGCTTTCCCGAGCTGGAGCCCGGCCAGGCGGCGCAGATCGCCGAGGCGACGCGCGTCTCCAACCCCGGCTGCTACCCGACCGGTTTCCTGGCACTCGTCCGCCCGCTGATCCGTGCCGGGCTGGTGCCGCACGACCATCCGCTGAGCGTCAACGCGGTCTCGGGCTATTCGGGCGGCGGCAAGAGCATGATCGCCGAGTTCGAGGACCAGGGCGCGGCCGGCTATACCGAGACGGCGTTCCGCAACTATGGGCTCAGCCTCGCGCACAAGCATGTGCCCGAGATGACCAAGCACGCTCGCATCGTGCACCCGCCGATCTTCCAGCCCGCCGTGGTGCGGACCTATCGCGGCATGCTGGTCGAGGTGCCCCTGCCCCTCCACGCCTTTACCCGCCGGCCCTCGCTCGAGGCGATCGAGAACGCGCTGCGCGAGGCGTACAAGGATTCGCCGCTGGTCCGCGTGCTGCCGGGCGACGTGGCGACGGTGAGCATCGAGGAAGATGCGGGCACCGACCGGCTTTCCCTGCGGGTCTTCGGCAATGCCGAGACCGGCCAGGCGCGGCTGGTGGCGACGCTCGACAATCTCGGCAAGGGCGCTGCCGGCGCTGCGGTGCAGAACCTCAACATCATGGCGGGGTTCGACCAGACCGCGGGGCTGGTGCTGTAGGGGCCGGTTCGGTTCTGGGTTTTGAGGAGGCCGGGCCCTTGGGTCCGGCCTTTTTTGTTCGCGCGACGACGCAACGGCGCGACGAAGAAGAGTTTGTTCGCGCAGAGGCGCGGAGGACGCAGAGGAATCGCGTGCTCAGTCCGTGCCTCAAACCGTCATCCCGGCGAAAGCCGGGATCTCAGGCGACGGCGCGGGAAGGAGCCGCACGAGATCCCGGCTTTCGCCGGGATGACGGCTATGGGGCAAGGCGCCTAGGAGTCCTTGGGACCAACCCCTCTGCGTCCTCCGCGCCTCTGCGCGAACCTCGTCCTTCTTCCTCCTCGCCCCTCCGCTCGAATAATCTCCCGCCGCTTCGCTTGCCGCTGCCACCGGTTACCCTATCTAGAACCCGCCGCCCGGCCTTGATCTTTGCGCGCCATTGGTGTCTCGCGAGGCCGAAACGAAGATAGCGAGGCAAAGCATGCGACAATCCGCGGGCAAACTGCTCCTGTTCGGCGCCACCGGCGACCTTTCCCAGCGGATGCTGCTTCCTTCGCTCTATGGCCTGCACGCGGACGGGCTGCTGCCCGACGGGTTGACCATCACCTGCACCGCGCGCTCCGATTACGACGATGCAGGGTTCCGCGAATTCGCCCGCCATGCGCTCGACCATTTCCTTCCCGCTGACCGTAAGGATGACAGCGCTGTCGGGAGCTTCCTGGAGCGCGTCTTCTACCAGCGGCTCGATGCCTCGAAGACCGAGGGCTTCGCCGCGCTGGCCGAGAAGCTGGGCGACATCTCGGGCGGGCTGGCGATCTTCCTGTCGACCGCGCCGTCGCTGTTCGGCCCGACGATCAAGGGACTCGAATCGGCGGGGCTGACCGGATCGAACGTCCGCATCGGGCTGGAGAAGCCGCTGGGCGTCGACCTCAAGTCGAGCCGCGAAGTGAACGACATCGTCGCCGAGGCCTTCCCGGAGGACCGCACCTTCCGGATCGACCATTATCTCGGCAAGGAGACGGTGCAGAACATCCTGGCGCTGCGCTTCGGCAACTCGCTGTTCGAGCCGGTGTGGAACGCCCAGGGCATCGAGCATGTCCAGATCACCGTCTCCGAGACGGTGGGCCTGGAAGGCCGCGCCGGCTATTATGACGATGTCGGCGCGCTGCGCGACATGGTGCAGAACCACATGCTCCAGCTGCTCGCGCTGGTCGCGATGGAGCCCCCCGCCCGCTTCGACGGCACTGCGATCCGCGACGAGAAGGTGAAGGTGCTGCGCTCGCTCCGTCCGGTCGCGGGCAACGACGTGCCCAACCTGACCGTGACCGGCCAATATGGCGGCGGCGCGGTGAAGGGCGAGATCGTGCGGTCCTACGACACCGACCTGGAGAAGAGCTCGGACACCGAGACCTTCGTCGCGATCAAGGCGCATGTCGACAATTGGCGCTGGCACGGCGTGCCCTTCTACCTGCGCACCGGCAAGCGCCTGGCCGAGCGCCGCAGCGAGATCGTGATCACCTTCAAGCCGGTGCCGCACTCGATCTTCGAGGAGCGCGGCGGCGCGCTGAAGCCCAATGTGCTGGTGATCCGCCTGCAGCCCGAGGAATATATCCAGCTGCTGGTGATGGCGAAGGAGCCGGGCCTCGACCGCGACGGCATCCGGCTGAAGGAAGTGCCGCTGAACCTCAGCCTCGAGCACGAGTTCGCCGGCACCCGCCGCCGCATCGCCTATGAGCGGCTGTTTCTCGACCTGATCGAAGGCGACCCCACGCTGTTCGTCCGCCGCGACGAGGTGGAGGCGCAATGGGCCTGGATCGACGCGATCCGCGAAGGCTGGAAGACGGCCGCGGTGAAGCCCAAGCCCTATGCCTCGGGCAGTTGGGGCCCGAGCGCCGCGATCGCGCTGACCGAGCGCGACGGGGTGACGTGGAACGAATAAGGCCCTGCACACCTCTCCCGCTTTCGCGGGAGAGGGAGGGGCCCGCCGAAGGCGGGAGGGTGAGGGCCCTCCCTTGCTGTGCGGTGCGTTAGAAGAAGAAGTGCCCTCACCCCTGCCCTCTCCCGCAAAAGCGGGAGAGGGAGAAAGAAGCAGGAACGAACATGACGACCGAAATCGAATGGTGGGACTATGAGGACGCCGACGAGATGGCCGAGGCCGTCGCCGGCGATATCGGCTTCATCATCGAGAGCGCGATCGACGCCCGCGGCGCGGCGGTTATCGCGCTGGCCGGCGGCAAGACCCCGCTGCCGATCTACGAGAAGCTCGCCAAGGCGAAGATCGACTGGAAGCGCGTGACGATCATTCCGGGCGACGACCGCATCGTGCCGCTGGGCGATCCGCTGTCGAACGTCACGGCGATCGGCAAGATCTTCATCCCCAAGGGCGCGCGGGTGATCCCGCTCGTCTCGGACAAGGCGCCGGACTACAAGGCGGCGGGACGCTCGGCCGACGCGCTGCTGCAGGACGTGCACTGGCCGCTCGACCTCTGCCTGCTCGGCGTGGGCGGTGACGGGCACTGCGCCTCGATCTTCCCGGGGCCCGATTTCGACGAGGCGCTGAACGGCCCCAAGGAGCGCCGCGCGCTGGGCGTGATGCCCGATCCGCTGCCGCCTGAGGCTCCCGTCGCCCGCGTCACCCTGTCGCGTTCGGCGATCATCACGGCGCGTGCGCTGATGATCGCGATCACCGGCGAGGCCAAGAAGGAAGTGCTGGAAGCGGCGATCGAGCAGGGCGCGTCGTCGAGCTATCCGGTCGGCCGCGTGCTCGCCGATGTCGAGCTGCCGGTGGATATCCACTGGGCGGCGTAGAATTTTCTTCTGTTCCCCGGCGAAAGCCGGGGCCCAGGGTCACAAGCGATTCAGCCGAGAAACCCTGGGCCCCGGCTTTCGCCGGGGAACGGTAGTGCAAATGGAATGAGCGTATGACCCTCCACACCGAAATCGCCGCCGTCACCGATCGCGTGATCGAGCGTTCCAAGGCCAAGCGCCGCGCCTATCTCGCGCTGCTCGATGCCGAGCGCGAATCGGGGAACGACCGGCCCAAGCTCGGCTGCGCCAACCTCGCCCATGCCTATGCCGGCACCGACGAGCAGCGCGACCAGCTCAAGGCCGGGCATTCGATGAACATCGGCATCGTCACCGCCTATAACGACATGCTCTCGGCCCATGCGGTCTATTACCGCTATCCCGAGCAGATGAAGGTCTGGGCGCACGAGGCCGGCGCCACCGCGCAGGTGGCGGGCGGCGTGCCGGCGATGTGCGACGGCGTGACCCAGGGCTATCAGGGCATGGAGCTGTCGCTGTTCAGCCGCGACACGATCGCGCTGTCCACCGCCGTCTCGCTCTCGCACCGCACCTTCGAGGGCGCGGCTTTGCTCGGCATCTGCGACAAGATCGTGCCCGGCCTGCTGATGGGCGCGCTGCGCTTCGGCCATCTGCCGATGGTGCTGATCCCCGGCGGTCCGATGCGCTCGGGCCTGGCCAACAAGGAGAAGGCACGGATCCGCGAGCTCTATGCCGAGGGCAAGATCGGCCGCGACGAGCTGCTCGACGCCGAGATCGCGGCGTACCATTCCAAGGGCACCTGCACCTTCTACGGCACGGCCAATTCGAACCAGATGATGATGGAGGCGATGGGCCTGCACATGCCGGGCGCCGCCTTCGCCAATCCGGGCACCAAGCTGCGCCAGGAGCTAACCCGCGCCGCCGTGCACCGGCTGGCCGAGATCGGCTGGAACGGCGACGATTACCGCCCGATCGGCCATGTCGTGGACGAGAAGGCAATCGTGAACGCGGCGATCGTGCTGTTGGCGACCGGCGGCTCGACCAACCACCTGATCCACGTCCCGGCCTTTGCGCGGGCGGCGGGGATCACGATCGACTGGGACGATTTCGACCGGCTCTCGCGCATCGTGCCGCTGCTGGCGCGCGTCTATCCGAACGGCTCGGCCGATGTGAACGGCTTCGAGGATGCCGGCGGGCCGAGCTTCGTGATCCGCGAGCTGCTCAAGGCCGGTCTGATGCACGGCGACACGCTGACCGTCGGCAAGGGCGGCATGGCGGACTATGGCCGCAAGCCCGAGATGGCCGGCGACGCGCTGGTCTGGACCGAGCATGGCGCGGCGAGCGGCGACGACACGATCCTGCGCACCGCCGACAATCCCTTCTCCCCCGAGGGCGGTTTCCGTATCCTCAAGGGCAATCTCGGCCGCGCCTGCATCAAGGTCTCGGCGGTGGAGCGGGAGCGCTGGACGATCGAGGCGCCGTGCCGCGTCTTCGCCGACCAGGCCGAGGTGCAGGCGGCGTTCAAGGCCGGCGAGCTGGAGCGCGACGTGATCGTCGTGGTCCGCTTCCAGGGGCCCAAGGCCAACGGCATGCCCGAGCTGCACAAGCTGACGCCGCCGCTGGGCGTGCTGCAGAATCGCGGCTTCAAGGTCGCGCTGGTCACCGACGGGCGCATGTCGGGCGCGAGCGGCAAGGTGCCGTGCGCGATCCATCTCAGCCCCGAGGCGCTGGGCGGCGGCCCGATCGCCAAGCTGCGCGACGGCGACGTGGTGCGGGTCTGCGCCGAGAGCGGCGAACTGACCGCCCTGGTCGATGCGGCGGAATGGGAAGCGCGCGAGCACGTCTCCCCGCCGCCGCCCGCGATCGGCACCGGCCGCGAGCTGTTCGCGATGCTGCGCAACCATTGCGACGAAGCCGAGAAGGGCGCGTCGGCGATGCTGGCGGAAGCTGGGCTGTAAAAACCAAGACCGTCACCCCCGCGAAAGCGGGGGCCCATCTCGCGCACGTGCCAGGCCAGACAACCGCGGTAGTTCGCGGAGGATAGCCCGGGAGATGGGTCCCCGCTTTCGCGGGGATGACGGAGAAGACCCTGGATCACGGTTACCCTTTACTTCTGCGCCGCACACGGGAAGAAGGGCCACGCCGGGTCTGGCAACGTTGACAGGCCCAGGCGGACGAGAGGATCAGGAGCCCGAATGGAAGTCGTCGCGGTCGATATCGGGGGCACGCATGCCCGCTTTGCCGTTGCCGAGGTAGCGGAAGGCCGCGTCGTCTCGATCAGCGAGCCGATGACCCAGAAGGTCGCCGAGCATCCCAGCCTGCAGCTCGCCTGGCAGGCTTATGGCGAGGAACTCGGCCGGCCGCTGCCCAAGGCGGCGGCGCTGGCGGTGGCCTCGCCGGTGGGCGGCGAGATCATCAAGCTCACCAACAATCCCTGGATCATCCGCCCCGCGCTGATCCCCGACCGGCTGGGCGCCGACACCTGGACGGTGGTCAATGATTTCGAGGCGATCGGCCATGCCGTCGCCCAGATGGGCCCGGAACATTTCCTCCATCTGTGCGGGCCGGACGAGGCGCTGCCCGAAAAGGGCGCGATCACCGTATGCGGCCCCGGCACCGGCCTGGGCGTGGCGCAGGTGTTCCGCCACCGCGCCGGATATGACGTGATCGCCACCGAAGGCGGCCATAGCGACTTCGCGCCGCTCGACCCGATCGAGGACGCACTCGTGAAGCGGCTGCGCAAGACCTATACCCGCGTCTCCAAGGAGCGCGTGGTGGCCGGGCCGGCGATCGTCTCGCTCTACGAGACGCTGGCCGAGCTCGAGGGCAAGCCGGTCCACCGGCTCGACGACAAGGCGATCTGGGCGCTGGCGCTGGAAGGCAAGGACGAGGTGGCGGTGGCCGCGCTCGACCGCTTCTGCCTCAGCCTGGGCGCGGTCGCCGGCGACCTGGCGCTGTGCCATGGCCCCAAGGGCGTGGTGATCGCGGGCGGTCTGGGGTTGCGACTCAAGGACCATCTGTTGCAGTCGGGCTTCGGCCAGCGGTTCGTCGCCAAGGGCCGGTTCCAGGGCCTGATGTCTTCCATCCCGGTGAAGCTCATCACGCACCCGCAGCCGGGCCTGTACGGCGCCGCCGCGGCATTCGCGCAGGAGCACGCCCTTTGAATATCGAAGCCATCATGCAGACCGCGCCGGTGATCCCGGTGCTCGTGATCGAAGACGCCGCCACGGCCCGTCCGCTGGCGGAGGCGCTGGTGAAGGGCGGCCTGCGCGTGCTCGAGGTGACCTTGCGCACCGGCGCGGCGCTCGAAGCCATTGCCGAGATGAAGAAGGTCGAGGGCGCGATCGTCGGCGCCGGCACGGTGGTCAACACCGAGCAGTTCGAGCAGGTGATGAAGGCCGATGCCGAGTTCATCGTCTCGCCGGGCCTGACCGATCGCCTGGGCGATGCGATCACCCGCAGCGGCGTGCCATACCTGCCGGGCGTCGCCAATGCCGGCGACATCATGCGCGGGCTCGACCTGGGCCTCACCCACTTCAAGTTCTTCCCGGCCGAGACCTCGGGCGGCCTCAAGGCGCTGAAGGCGCTCGCCGCGCCCTTCTACCAGTGCAAGTTCTGCCCGACCGGCGGGATTTCCGCGGCGACCGCGCCGGAATGGCTGGCGTTCGACCCGATCCTGTGCGTCGGCGGGTCGTGGGTCACGCCGAAGGGCGCGAGCTACGAGCAGGTCGAGGCACTGGCGCGTGAGGCGGCTTCGCTGGGGCGGTAATTCCTAATTCCCTCTCCCGTTGGGAGAGGGAGGGAGCCGACGCAGTCGGCGGAAGGGTGAGGGTCGAGAGGCAATTCTGCCCTCACCCCTCCCACTCGGCTTCGCCTCGCGGGCCCCTCCCCGCTCCCAAAGGGAGCGGGGGTCTCGCTGGGACCGAATGTCCCATTTCCATCGCGCGCCACCCACCCCAAATACCCGCCATGGAAAAGACCGGTACCCCCTCCCCCCACGCCACCGCGATGCGCAAGGAGAAGCGCCAGGCGGCGGCCGAGATGGGGATCGACGATGCCTTCGTCTCCGAGCTGGTCGAGCGCTTCTATGGGCGGATCCAGGCCGATCCGGTGCTCGGCCCGGTCTTTGGCGAGCGGATCAAGGACTGGGGCCCGCATCTCGACCAGATGAAGCGCTTCTGGCGCTCGGTGCTGTTCAGCAGCGGCGAGTATCTCGGGCGGCCGATGCCGCTCCATCTCGGCATACCGGGGCTCGACAAGCCGATGTTCGCGCGCTGGCTCGACCTGTTCGCCGCGACGCTGGCCGAGATCGGCGGCGGCGATGCCGCCGAGCATGTCCATGAACGCGCGCGGATGATCGCGAACAGCTTCCTCAACGGGATCGCGGTCCACCATCACGGGAAGATGGGGCTGCAGCCCGGCGAAGGCTTCGCCTGAGGCCCCAGCCAAGCGGGCGCGTCAGTTCTTGCCGGCCTTCGCCTCCGGACGGGCCGGCAGGCTGCTCGAGGCCGCGGCGCGCAGCGCGTCGTCATACCAGGTCGAAAGGTCGCGGTGCATCTCGGGCATCGTGGCCGGGTTCAGATACACCATGTGCCCCGCGTCATAGTAAGTGAAGCGGATGTTCTTCTGGAGCTGCTGGTCGAGCAGCATGTGGTTGACGTCGAACTCCGCCCCGTAGAACGGCGTGGCGAAATCATAATAGCCGTTGATGAACAGCACCTTCAGATAGGGATTGGTGCGCATCGTATAGGCGAGATCGACGGCGCTGTCGGGCGCCAGATGCGTGCCGTCGCCCGGCGCACGGTGCTTCCAGTCCCAGTCGAAGCCCGGGCCCCGCGCGGTCATGCGATAGGGCATGTCGGTCTTGTAGCCGAGCACGCGGGTCGCATAGTCCTGGAACGTCGCGACGAAGGCGCCCGACACCGCGGTCGAAGCGGGATCGTCCTCGGGGCTGTCGGCATTGGCATCGGTGACGTTGAGCAGATAGCGCGAATCGAGCCGGCCCACCGCCAGGCGCCGATCGCGCAGCAGCTCGGTCTGGAATCGCGGCAGGGTGAGGCGCAGGTCGGCGCGCAGGATATAGGCCTCGCCGATGCCGGTATATTCGGCCATCTTCTTCGCGACCGCGGCCTTTTCCTCGGGCGAGATCGTCGACCCCTTGGCCAGCGCCGCGGCATAGGCGCCGCTGGTGAAGCCGCGGACCTCGTCGAGGAAGGCGCGCAGGTCCGCCGGGCGGTTCTGCAGCCGGTTATGATACCAGGCGGTTGCCGCCATGGTCGGGAACAGGGTGAGGTAATTCTGGTCGTAGCCCGGCTGACGCACGCCATAGTTCATGATCGTCGAGAACTGGACCATGCCGTTCAGGCTGAGACCGGCGGCCTCCAGCTTGGCGGCGACCACCGGGTTGCGCAGCGTGCCATAGCTCTCGCCGAACAGGAATTTGGGCGAGGCCCAGCGGTTGAACTTGCTGGTGTAGCGCAGGATCGCCCGGGAAAAGCCGTCGGCGTCCTGGTCGACGCCCCAGAAGTCCTTGCCGGTCTTGTCGCCGAGCGGCCGCGACCAGCCGGCGCCGATCGCGTCGATGAACACCATGTCGGTCTTGTCGATCAGCGAATCGGGATTGGGCCCGAAGCCATAGGGCGCGGGGCGGATATATTCGGGATTGGCGGTGGTCACGCGCACCGGCGCGAAGCTGCCCATGTGCAGCCAGATCGTCGGCGAGCCCGGGCCGCCATTGTAGAAGAAGGTGACCGGGCGCGCGCCCCTCGCCCCGTCGCGGGTATAGGCGGTGTAGAAATAGGAGGCGGTCGGCTTGCCCTCGTCGTCGCGGATGGTGAGCGTGCCGGCGGTGGCGGTATAGGCGATGGCCTGCCCGCCCACCGTCACATTGCCATGGCTGACCGCGCTGGCTTCCTCGACCGGCGGGCGAGCCCAGGCCGCCTCGGCCTCCGCCTTCATCTGCTCGCGATAGTCCTGCTTCTTCGCCGGCTGCTCGGGCTTGTCCTGTGCCCAGGCTGGGGCAGCAGTGGCGAGCAAAAGGCTGGTCAGGACGAGACGATGCATGCGGCGATTCCCCCGGTTCGTGGCGATTGCGCAACAATGTTACATGCGGGGATGGGGGAGGCAAGCTGGGCGATTCCCTCTCCCATTGGGAGAGGGAGGGAGCCGACGCAGTCGGCGGAAGGGTGAGGGTCGAGAGTTGCGGGCATCGGCTGCCCTCACCCTTCCCACTCGCTACGCGAGCGGGCCCCTTCCCTCTCCCGATGGGAGAGGGAGATTGGGATCACATCTCGCCGCGTGCCCGGCGGATGGCGTACCACTTCTGCACGTTGGCATTGTGCTGCTCGAGCGTGTCGGCGAACACGTGGCCGCCAGTGCCGTCGGCGACGAAGTACAGCGCCGTGGCACTCGCCGGATCGAGCACCGCGTCGATGCTGGCGCGGCCCGGATTGGTAATCGGGCCGATCGGCAGGCCGGTCTTCTCATAGGTGTTGTACGCGTTCTTGGCGTGCACCTCGGAGTAGAGCGGACGGCGGCCGAGCGGCTTGCCCCTGGTGATCGGGTAGATGAAGGTCGGATCGGCCTGGAGCGGCATGTTCTGGCGCAGGCGGTTCGAATAGACCGCGGCGACCGTGCGGCGCTCCTCGGGCTTGCCGGTTTCCTTCTCGACGATCGCGGCAAGGTTGAGCGCATCGGTCGGGCTGCTGACCGCGATGCCCGGCTTGCGGGCTTCCCAGGCCTTGGCGAGATAATTGGCCATCGCCTTCTGCATGCGATCGAGCACCGCCTGCCGAGTGTCGCCGCGATTATAGGCATAGCTGTCGGGCAGCACGCTGCCTTCGGCCGGGACCTGGATCTCGCCGCTGAGCTGGGGCGCCTTCATCAGCGTCTCGTAGACCAGGATCGAGGGCGTGCCCTCGGGGATGGTCACGAAGCGCTGGAGGGTGCGGCCGCCCTGCATCATCTTGAGGATGTCGGACTGGCTGAGCCGCGCCGGCACGCGATATTCGCCCGCCTTGATCGGATCGCTGCTGCCCAGCACCTTCGCAAGGATCAGGAACTGGCGGGCCGAACCGATCGCGCCGGCCTTTTCCAGCTCGGTCGCAGCGCGCGACAGGCTGGAGCCTTCGGGAATCAGGACCGAGATGTTCTGCCGGGCAGGCCCCGCCCCGCCCCAAAGCTGGAGCACGCCCATGCCGAGCGCGACCAGCACCAGGATAGCGACGAGCAGCGCGCAACCGCCAAGCCGCCGTTTCCGGGGCTTGGCAGGTTTCGCGGCCGGTGCCGGCGTTGGCGTGTCTTCAGACAGCCTTCATCACCAGGCTGGCGTTGGTGCCGCCGAAGCCGAACGAGTTGTTCAGCACGGCCTTCACCTTGCGCTCCTTGGCCTTGTGCGGGACGAGATCGACGCCAGCGCAATTCTCGCTCGGATTGTCGAGGTTGAGCGTCGGCGGGACGATCTGGTCGCGCAGCGCCAGGATGCAGAAGATGCTCTCCACCGCGCCGGCGCCCCCGAGCAGGTGGCCGATCGCCGACTTGGTCGAGCTCATCGACAGGCCGCCGATATCGTCGCCGAACAGGCGGCGGACCGCACCCAGCTCGAGCTCGTCGCCGAGCGGAGTCGAGGTGCCGTGCGCGTTGATGTAATCGATGTCCGACAGGGCGAGGCCCGACTTCTTCACCGCCATCTGCATCGAGCGGAATGCGCCCGAGCCTTCCGGATGCGGCGCGGTGACGTGATAGGCGTCGCCCGACAGGCCATAGCCGACGACTTCGCAATAGATTTTCGCGCCGCGCGCCTTGGCGTGCTCATATTCCTCGAGCACGACCACGCCGGCGCCTTCGCCCATGACGAAGCCGTCACGGTCCTGGTCCCAGGGACGGCTGGCGCGCCACGGCTCGTCGCGGAAGCCGGTCGACAGGGCGCGGGCCTGGCCGAAGCCGGCGATGCCGATCGGGCAGACCGTGCTCTCGGCGCCGCCGGCGAGCATGATGTCGGCATCGTCCATCGCGATCATCCGCGCGGCGTCACCGATCGAGTGGGCGCCGGTCGAGCAGGCGGTGACAACGGCGTGATTCGGGCCCATCAGGCCGTATTTGATGCTGACCTGGCCCGAGATCAGGTTGATCAGGCGGCCATGGACGAAGTGCGGGCTGACGCGCTTGGGGCCCTTTTCGGCGAGGACGAGCGATTCGCTCTCAATGCCCGGCAGGCCGCCGATTCCCGAGCCGATCGAGCAGCCGGCACGGAAACGGGTCGCCTCGTCCATGTCGAGCAGGCCGGCATCCTCGATCGCCTGGCCCGCGGCATCGATGCCGTAGACGATGAACGGATCGACCTGGCGCTGGACCTTGTGGTCGACGCGCTTGCCGGGATCGAAGCCATATTCATGGTCCGGACCCTTCACTTCGCAGGCATAGTTGCTCTGGAAATCGGTCGCGTCGAAGCGCGTGATCGTGCCAGCGCCCGACTTTGCGGCGATGATGTTCTTCCAGGCGGTCTCGACATCCGCGCCCAGCGGGGTGACGAGGCCAAGGCCGGTGACAACTACACGGCGCATCCGATTTCTCCGTCAAACTTCAAAATATCGCGCATGAATACGGGCTAAATACCGGGTTTCATGGCCAAAACAAAACGGCTCCCCGCCCAACTCTTTTCGAGCCAAGGACGGGGAGCCGCTGGATTCTCAAGCTCGGCCCATAAGGGCGCGATCGCCTGGAGGGCGATCAGCCCGCCTGGTGCTCGGAGATGTAGGAGACCGCGTCGCCGACGGTGCTGATCTTCTCAGCCGCGTCGTCGGGGATCTCGACACCGAATTCTTCTTCGAACGCCATCACCAGCTCGACGATGTCGAGGCTGTCGGCGCCCAGGTCATCAATGAAGCTCGCCGTCGGCGAAACGTCGCCTGCGTCGACACCGAGGTGATCGACGACGAGCGCAGTCACGCGGGTGGTGATCTCTTCCTGAGTGGCCATGGTCCCTGTTTTCCTTTGTAGCTAGGGGCTCAATATCGTTGGAACGCACCTAGATCGCACATGGTGCCGTTGCAAGAGGGTGCGCGCACCGGCGCCGACGGTCAGGCTTCCGAAAACTGCCATGCCGCGTAGCGGACGGTGCTGAGAAAGAGGAAATATTTGTTGAGCAGCGCCGCGTTGGCGCGAGTCTGTTTCGCTTCGTCGGTGACCGAGGCGATCACCAGCTTCTGCATCTCCTCGGTGGTGAGCGGGCGGTTGCGGGCGTCCTCGGGCAGCGCGTCGAACTGCGACTCAAGCTCGCCGACGTCGAAGCCCTGGGCCGCGACGAAGGTCTCCGCGATCGGCTGGCCGAGCTTGGCGAGCGTGTAGACCCGCGCCGCCTCCAGCGCCGTTTCGGACCATTTATGTTCGTCCGAGCATTCCCTGGCGGCGACCGAGATGCCGCTTCCGACCGCCGGATCATAGGTGGGGCGCACGCCGGCGCCCTCCCCCATGTTGCGGGTTACGTCCTTGGAGATCTGCGCCTGGAGCGCGGGCTTGAGCTTGCCGATCACGCAATCGATCGTCGCGAGATCGGCGGCATGGGCCGGGACCGCGACGACCAGGGTGGCGAGGGCTGCAATTCCGAAAAGACGCATAGACTTCAAACTCCAGCCCCCGGACCGGCTCACAGCATCGCCATGCCGCCGTTCACATGCAAGGTCTGGCCGGTGACATAGCCGGCTTCCTTGCTGGCGAGATAGACGACGGCCGCGCCGATATCCTCGCCGCTGCCGAGGTCGCCGGCCGGGATGCGGGTGAGCAAGGCGGTCTTCTGCGCCTCGGGCAGCACGTCGGTCATCGCCGAGCGGATGAAGCCCGGGGCAACGCAGTTCACCGTGATGTTGCGGCTGGCGAGCTCCTGGGCGATCGCCTTGGACATGCCGACCAGCCCGGCCTTGGAGGCGGCGTAATTGGCCTGGCCCGGGTTGCCGGTGGCGCCCACGACCGACGTGATCGAGATGACGCGGCCGAAGCGCGCCTTCATCATCGGCTTGGCGGCGGCGCGAATCAGGCGGAAGGCAGCCTCCAGGTTCACCGTGATGACCTGGTCCCACTCCTCGTCCTTCATCCGCATGGTGAGGTTGTCGCGGGTGACGCCGGCGTTGTTGACGAGGATGTCGAGCTTGCCGAGCGCTTCCACGGCCTGGGGCACGAGCGCATCGACCTGGGCGGCGTCGGACAGGTTGCACGGCAGCGCGACATGGTCGCCACCGAGCTCGGCGCGGAAGGCCTCGAGCTTCTCGGCATTGCTGCCGGAAACGGCGAGCCGAGCCCCCTGCGCGGCCAGCGCCTTCGCGATCGCCGAGCCGATCCCGCCCGAAGCGCCGGTGACGAGTGCGGTCATGCCTGTGAGGTCGAACATTGGGGTCTCCAGAAGAAAGAAGTTATTGGTTCACGCGGAGGCGCGGAGACGCGGAGGGGGAATAGTCGTTCACGACTCGCCTGAGCCCCTCCTTCAGCGTTGCGCCGCCGAAGTTGATCAGCAGCCCTACGGGCTGTTTGGTCAGACGCAAATAGGTGAGAAGCTGCTTTCCATGTGCAGCGGTCAGCCGCTCGACCGACTTGATCTCGACGAGCAATCGCTCTTCCACGAGCAAATCGATGCGGAACGCAGCTTCGAAGCGGAGATCATCAAACTCGATGTCGATCGGCCGCTGGCGCGCAACGGCATAGCCCATTGAGGCCAGCTTGCTGGCAAGAATGGCCTCGTAGACGCTTTCGAGCAGGCCGGGACCGAGCTCCCTATGCAGCCGCAGTGCCACATCCACGACGTCACCGCTGATCTGCTCAAGGTCCCGCAAGCCCAATCTCCGCGCCTCCGCGTCTCCGCGTGAACCACTCTCTGCCTATTACAGTCCCTTCACCAGCGCTTCGATGTCGTCCATCGTCACCACGCTCACGGGTGCCGCGTCCGGGAAGATGCGCTTGACCATGCCGCCGAGCACCTTGCCGCCGAACTCGACATAGTCGGTCACCCCCGCCGCGAACATCGCCAGGACCGATTCCCGCCAGCGGACCATGCCCGTCACCTGCTCGACGAGCAGCGTACGGATCGTGTCCGGATCGGCGACCGGCGCGGCGGTGACATTGGCGTAGACCGGCACCAGTGGCGCCTGCAGCGACACCGCCGCCAGCGCCTCGGCCATCGCGTCGGCGGCGGGCTGCATCAGCGGACAGTGGAAGGGCGCCGAGACCGGCAGGAGCAGCGCGCGCTTGGCGCCCATCTCCTTGGCGATCGGCAGTGCACGCTCGATCGCCTCGCGGTGGCCCGAGATCACCACCTGCGACGGATCATTGTCGTTGGCGACGGTGCAGACCTGGCCCTCGGCCGCGGCATCCGCGATCGCCTGTGCCTTTTCGCGGTCGGCACCGAGGATCGCCGCCATCGCGCCGACGCCGACCGGCACCGCCGCCTGCATCGCGTCGCCGCGGATGCGGAGCAGCTTCGCCGTGGTGGCGAGATCGAAGGCGCCGGCGGCGCAGAGCGCGGTATACTCGCCAAGGCTGTGGCCCGCGACGAAATCGGCCTTGCCGGCCAGGCGGATGCCGCCTTCCTTCTCGAGCACGCGCAGCACCGCGATGGCATTGGCCATGATCGCCGGCTGGGCATTGGCGGTGAGGGTCAGTTCGTCCTCGGGACCTTCGCTCATCAGCTTGAACAGCTTCTGGCCCAGCGCATCGTCGACTTCCTGGAAGACTTCGCGGGCGGTGGCGCTGGCGTCTGCGAGTGCTTTGCCCATGCCGACGGCCTGGCTGCCCTGACCGGGGAAGATGAAGGCGCGCATATGTCTCTCCTGGATAGCGGCTGCGTGCGATTGGGGCCGCGCGTTAGGCCTGCGCCCTCTTCGACGCAACCCTGCCCGACATGAACGCTGCGGACAGGATTGCGAAACATTGCGACCATTTCGCAACCCGCGGGACAAACCTCTGCGACACGGCACCCCCAGATTGAGATCAACGCCGGAGACAAGCCGGCGCCAACGAGAAAAGAGGAGTGCAGTCATGAAGAAGTTCATTCTCGCCGCCGTCGCCATGTCGATGGTCGCCACGCCGGTGCTCGCCGCCGCCCCGCAGCACCATGATCGCCGCCCGCCGGTGCAGAAGGTGGTGGTCAAGAAGAAGGTCGTCACCAAGCCGAGCTATCGCAGCTGGCACAAGGGCGATCGCTTCGACAGCCGCTATGCCCGCAACTATCGCCAGATCGACTATCGCAAGTATCGCGGCCTGAAGGCCCCGCCGCGCGGCTATCGCTATGTCCAGTCGGGCAATGACGCGGTGCTGGTCGGCATCACCTCGGGCATCATCGCGGCGGTGATCGCCAACGCGATCGGCTAAGCAGAACGCCAAAAGCAGTGATGAAACGGCAGGGCCATGCCCTGCCGTTTTACATTCGCAGCAAGAATCCGACTCCTCGTTTCGGCTCCGTTAGTGTTATGGTTAACGGGCGTCGACAGGGAGGAATGCAGGATGTTCAGGGCAACAGCCCTCACGGCCCTTGCCGCGGCCGTGTTGATGCCGTTCGCCGCGCTTGCCGCGGACCGCGAGGACGGCAGCCTCGCTCCCGATTTCGAAGGCCAGGTCGCCTATTTCGGCAATTACACCGGCAAGACCTCGGTCACCGCCGACCTGCGCCGCCGCGAGCAGACCCCCTGCCCCTATCCCGACCAGCGCTGCTACCAGCAGGTCGTCGGCGGCGGCGTGAAGGTGGTGCTGAGCTTCGACGGCGAGCACGTCACCGGCTTCTATTATTCGGTCGGCGGGTTCGAGGGGCCGAACGGCCTGCGCGAAGGCACGCTGATCGGGCGGCGCACCTCGGTCGGTTGCGAGCTCTACGAGGCGGACGGCACGATGTGGCAGGCCACGACCTGCGGCGCCAAGGGCTTCCAGGGCCAGATCGTCTCGGTGCGCGGCATCCCGAAACAGTCGGAGGTGACCTTCTCCACCGTTGGCATGTTCGTACGCGACACCGGCTGGATCACCCGGCTGGGCGAGGAAGAGGCGCGGCGCGACCGGCGGATCAACTGGCTGACCCAGCGGCTCGACGGGCCAGGCGCGCCCGAGAGCCGCTTCCGCGCCGCGATCGAGCTCGACAGCTTCTCGCGCAACTTCCGCGGCATCGACATGGGGCGGGTCTCCGAGCCGGCGCGCTCGGGCAAGCCGAAGAAGAACCGCGAATGGTATCTCGACAGCAGCTACACGCGGCCGGACGGCAGCACCGGCAATGTCCGCGGCGTGGTCTATAACGACCGGATCCGCTGCATCCAGTGGGACGACGAGGGCTGCGGCCCGATCCATCCGCCTGCGGACTTCCCCAAGCCGCGCCTCGACGATGACGGCGGCTGGCTCTCGCGCAGCCCCGCCCCGATCGTGCCAAGCGACACGCGGCCGGTGCCGCGACCGCGGGGGAATGGCGAACGGTACTAGGTCGAAGGCTCATGATAGCTGCCTGTCGGTGATCGCCTCGATTGCGGTCGTTCAGGATCACGCGGCAAAAGGTTACCGGATTTCGCAAAATGAGCATGGCGGAGGCTCGTCAGGCTCAGAATTTCGCAAAGCGTGGAGAATAAAGACCGTCATGGATGCGTCTCAGCCTTTGCGATTGCCGGGTTTGGGAGCCTGCATCTACTGCGACGACCGCTTTCGAAATGGCGAAGAGCTGTCGGATGAGCACGTCGTCCCAGAGGCATTGGGCGGCAAGCTGATTCTCGAAAATGCCAGCTGCGCCAATTGCGCAAAGGAGACATCGAAGATCGAGCGATTGATTGCCCAAGCGATGCTCGATCCGTTTCGCATCCAGTTTGGTGTGCAGTCTAAACGAAAGAAACGGCAAGCGGCGCGAACCAGAAACGTCTTTGCCAAGATCAAAGGAAAGTGGGTTGTTCACCCGCTGTCGATCAAAGAGTTTCCCGTGATCGTACAGCTCCCCGCGCTTGAAGAACCCCGCATCCTGGCTAGGCGGGTGGCTGACCGGAAAGTGCACAAGTTTCGGGTGTTCGGCAGCGAACGGCCCAAAGAAATCGATGATCTTCGGGACTCTCTAGGGGCTACACGGCTGAATATCCCCGCGGCGGTCTTCATCAATGCGGCCTTTGGTGCCCTATTGCTCAAGATCGCGCATTCTTTTGCCGCGACCCAAAGAAACAAGTTTCCGGGCTTCCGAGATGTCGTGCCGCAGTCGGTCTTCCAGGCGGTCCGAGATGATTTCCCGGAGGATCACCTAGTCGGCGGTTTCTTCGGACCGTTAGAGTCCTCGGCTCAGAGGCACGAGCTTTTCTGCGAAATCACTCAGGCGAACGGTAGAAGATTTCTAACGGTCGTCGTTCGCCTCTTTGGCGACCTTGGCTTTCCCGCATATCGGGTTGTGACGGGCATTGGTGGTACTCCGCGCCAGCAGCGCCTTTTTAAGCGGCTACGCCCCTTGCGACGTGCCAATCCAAGAGAGCGTCGCGCGTGCCCGCAGCTTGGTTGGGGCGACTGGGACTTCATGTGTGGCAAGTGTGACGCGCTAGTAACCTCAGGCTGCAAGGGAAACTTTTCGAGTCCGGCTTATTGCTCGAATTGCGGTTGGCTATCGATGCCGCTTGCGGAAGACCGATCCTATGCTGTCACGGATGCCGATCGATCTAACCAGCCACTAGGTACAAATTTCGATGATCACTCATTCGACCTCAGTCGGGTCGCGATATTCGGTGTACCTAATGGCATTATCAGCCATTATGTTTCAATATCCGCGGATGATGATGGCCAGCCTTTCGATTACCGATCCGCGGCGCAAGACCAAGAAGGCCATGCTCCCCTAGCGTGACCGGTACCAGAAACTCGCATCTTGGTGAGAAAGCGGCCGTACCGCTGTCCACCCAATATCGGCCACTCGGCTTCCCATGCCGTAAGCGGCCTTTGTGTGCCCGCTCCAATCCTCTCCCGCCTTTGGGAGCGATTGCGGTTGCCAGCGGCGGCGCTTCCCGCTAAGGGCCCGCCTTCGTTCGACGTGGGGACGCGATTCCCGCTCGCGCGACCATTGAATACGAGACGACAGCCGGAGGGGCGTCACACGGGGTGGCGTCAGCGATCGGCCAACAGTGAGAAAGACGCATGGCTCTTTACGAGCACGTGTTCCTTGCGCGCCAGGATCTGGCACAGGCGCAGGTGGACGCACTGGCGGAAGCCGCCACCAAGATCGTCGAGGACAATAACGGCAAGGTCGTGAAGACCGAGACCTGGGGTCTTCGTTCGCTCGCCTATCGCATCGCCAAGAACCGCAAGGCGCACTACGTGATGCTCGAGATCGACGCGCCGGCCGGCGTGGTCGCCGAGCTGGAGCGCCAGACGCAGATCAACGAAGACGTGATCCGCTACATGACCGTCAAGGTCGACGAGCTGGAGCAGGGTCCGACCGTGATGATGCGCAAGGGCGACCGTGAGCGCGGCCGTGGCCGTCGCGATCGTGACGAAGCCGGCGGCAACACCGGTTTCGGCGGCGAATAAGGGAGATATAGACCATGGCACGCCCGTTTTTCCGCCGTCGCAAGAGCTGCCCCTTCTCCGCGAAGGACGCTCCCCGGATCGACTACAAGGACGTCCGTCTGCTCCAGGGCTTCGTCTCTGAGCGCGGCAAGATCGTCCCGTCGCGCATCACCTCGGTGAGCGCCAAGAAGCAGCGCGAGCTGGCCCAGGCCATCAAGCGCGCCCGCCACCTGGGCCTGCTGCCCTACATCGTTAAGTAAGGAGCGCACCCCATGGACGTTATTCTGCTTGAGCGCGTCGAGAAGCTCGGCGGCATCGGCGACGTGGTGAAGGTCAAGGACGGCTTCGCCCGTAACTACCTGCTGCCGCGCAAGAAGGCGCTGCGCGCCAACGAAGCCAACAAGAAGGTCTTCGAGGCCAACCGCGCCCGCATCGAGTCCGACAACGCTTCGCGTCGTTCGGATGCCGAGAAGGAAGCCGGCAGCTTCAAGGACGTTTCGGTCACCCTGATCCGTCAGGCCTCGAACACCGGCCAGCTTTATGGTTCGGTCGCGGTGCGTGACCTGGTCGAGGCGCTCGTCGCCGACAACCACAAGGTCACCAAGTCGCAGGTCGTCCTCGACAAGCCGATCAAGGCGATCGGCGTGTACGAGGTCAAGGTTGCGCTGCATCCGGAAGTGGCCGTGACCGTCAAGGTCAACGTTGCCCGTTCGCCGGAAGAGGCGGACATGCAGGCGCAGGGCGTGGACGTGATGGCCGCGATGTTCGAGGAAGGCCGCGACACCGCGGGCTTCGTCGAGGCATACGACCCCAACGCCGAGCCGGGCGCGACCGCCGAGGTCCGCGAGGAAGCTCCGGCCGCCGACGAAGGCGAGACCGCCGAGGGCTGATCCAGCCTCCGCACGGAAAAATGAAAGGGCCGCCCCGACATTTCGGAGCGGCCCTTTTCTTTGCGCGACCCGCTGGGGGTTTCAGTATTCCGATGTATCCGTAACCCGGGGCAAGTAATTTGGATCCATCCGCCGCACCTGGCGAGTCAAACCAATCGCGTTACGGACACGAAACACAGGCGCCGATCACCGCGGCCAGCGGGATCAGGGCCAGGACAACTGGCAGAACCTTGTTCATCTCAACCCGAACCTTTGTTTGTCGCTCGGGGCATAAAACGAGCCCAGCCGAGCAAGGTTGCAGCGAGCGTTAATCTTTTGTTCGGGAAGCGTTCACCTCGATCTGGTCTATAGGGCCGCGATGCCGCCTTTCCTGCCCCTTGCCCTGGCGCTCGCCATGCCCGCCCAGTCGGGCATCGAGGCCGCCGTGCTTGCCGAGATCAACTTCGCCCGCACCAGACCGCGCGACTATGCCGAGCAACTCCGCGCCTATCGCCGGTTCTTCAAGGGCAAGATCGTCTGGTATCCCGGCAATCCCGACGGGCTGCGCACCGAGGAAGGCGTGCGTGCGGTGGACGAGGCCATCCGCTTCCTCGAGCGCCAGGCGCCGCTGGAGCCGATCGCGCCCGCCACCCTGCTCGCCCGGGCCGCGCGCGACCATGTCCGCGAGCAGGGACCGAGCGGCGGCACCGGCCATTACTCGGCCGATGGCGCCAATCCGCGCGACCGGGTGCAGCGGCGCGGCGGCGGCAGCTATGTCGCCGAGGTGATCACCTATGGCCCGCCCAGCGCCGTCGAGGTGGTGCGCCAGCTGATCGTCGACGATGCGGTTCCCGGGCGCGGCCACCGCAAGACCTTGTTCGCCGCCGAGATGCGCTATGCCGGCGTCGCCTGCGGGCCGCATCGCGGCTACCGGGTGATGTGCGTCGCCGATCTGGGCCGCAAGGCCGACGGGCACCCCTGAGCCTCATACGGTTAACTCCCGAATATCCGCTTGCCTTCTCAGCCGGTTAAGCGTGTATCGCTACCGGTGAAATGACGGACGGGCGCGGGGCCCGGGCCGGCTCCGGGGGGAGCGTGTACGTGCGTATTGCCAAGACCGCCCGTTGGACCGCCGCGCTGGGCGCGTGTGCGATGTTCCTCACGAATGCCGCCGCCCATGCTGGCGAGCGCGCCAACGACGTCTCCCGCCTCGAGCGCGACGTGCTCACCGAGATCAACTATGCCCGCGAGCATCCGCAGGAATATGCCGAGATGCTGCGCGAATATCGCGAGTTCTTCGACGGCCGCGTGCTGTTCCTGCCGGGCGACCCGAACGGCGTGATCACCAATGAAGGCATTCCGGCCGTCGACGAGGCGATCGACTTTCTCGAGCGCCAGGCGCCATTGCCGCCGCTGAGCCGCGCCGAGCTGCTCGTGCTGGCGGCGCAGGACCATGCCGACGACCAGGGCGCTTATGGCGGCAGCGGTCACGTCTCGCGCGACGGGTCGAGCCCGGGCGACCGGGTGAAGCGGCGCGGCGGCGACATCTATGTCGGCGAAGGCATCTGGTACGGCAATGGCGATGCGGGCGCAGTGGTGCGCAGCCTGATCGTCGATGACGGCGTGCGCGGCCGCGGGCACCGCGCGCTGCTGTTCCAGGCGGACTTCCGCTACGCCGGCGTCGGCTGCGGCGCGCATCGCCGCTTCGGCAATATCTGCGTGGTCGATTTCAGCGGCACCGCCGACGGCTCGCCGGTGCTGCCGGGCTGGGCCAAGGCACGCGGCGGCCAGGTCTTCCGGATGCCGGCGACGACCAAGCGCTGAGGCGCCCGCCAGAAGCCGCATTGCCAGATACCGCCATATCGGTGAGGATCGCGCCCGATGGGCTATGTCGTGCTGTTCCTCGCCGGGGCGTTGCTCTGCAACGCGATCCCGCATCTTGCCGCCGGCCTGCGCGGCGAGCCCTTTCCCACTCCCTTTGCAAGGCCGCGCGGGGTGAGCCGCTCTTCGCCGCTGATGAACTTCTACTGGGGATCGGCGAACCTGCTGATCGGCATCTCGGCGCTGCTCAGCTATTCGCTGCGGGACTATGGCGTATGGCCGGTGATCGCGGGATGGCTGGCGCTGGGGAGCTATATCGCCTGGTATTTCGGGAAGGTTCGGCGGTAATTGCCCTGAACTGATCCAGCGAAGGAACTGCAAGTGGTTGGAAAATTTCTCAAACGCAACGCGATCATCGACACGATCAGGAGCGAAGAGAAGATGAACAGCCTGCAGGCTCGTAGCGGCGGGCCGCGATATCATGTGGATACCATTTCATGCGGCTGTCCGGATGATAATTGCGGCGCCTTCCACGTAATGCGCACCAATCGCCCGTTGCCATCGCCGGACGAAGCGGACGCGACGCTTCGCGCACGCCGCGAGGGCCCGACACCGCGATAACCCGGGCTATTTCCGCCCGAACAGCTTCTCGATATCGCCGTGCGCCAGCTTCACCCAGGTCGGGCGTCCGTGGTTGCACTGGCCCGAGTGCGGCGTGACTTCCATCTCGCGGAGCAATGCGTTCATCTCGGCGACCGAGAGCACCCTGCCCGCGCGCACCGAGCCATGGCAGGCCATGGTCGCGGCGACATGGTCGAGCTTTTCCTTGAGGCTCAGCGCCTCGTCGAAGCTGGCCAGCTCGTCGGCGAGGTCGGTGACCAGCGCATGGACGTCGCCCTTGCCGAGCGCTGCCGGCACTGCGCGGACCAGCATCGCGTGCGGGCCGAAGCGTTCGAGGTCGAGACCGAACTCGGACAGCTCCGCAATCCGCGCCTCGAGCCGGTCGCAGGCCGGCTCGTCCAGCTCGACGACTTCGGGCACCAGCAGCCCCTGGCTGGCGACGCCGCCCTCGGCCATCGCCTTGCGCATCCGCTCAAGGACGAGGCGCTCATGCGCGGCGTGCTGGTCGACCAGCACCAGGCCATCCTCGGCCTCGGCGACGATATAGGTCTTGGCGACCTGCCCGCGGGCGACGCCAAGCGGGTGCTGGACGCTCTGCGGCACCGGCGCGACCGCCGGCTCGGCACGGGCCAGCGGCGGCGGGGCGGCGAAGCTCGGACGGCGATCCTGGACGCTGGTGTAGTTGTAGGACGGCGCGGGATTGTATTGCGGCGCCGGGGTGAAGGCCGGCTCGGCATCCCAGAGCTGCGGCGCGGGGGCCACCGGTGCGCTCGTCTCGCTGGTCCACATCCCCAAGGCCGCTTCACTAGGGCGCTGGACGCTGCGGTGCCCCGCTTCATCCAGGGCGCGACGCAGGCCCGAGACGATCATGCCACGCACCAGCGCCGGGTCGCGGAAGCGGACCTCCGTCTTGGCAGGGTGGACGTTGACGTCAACCTGGTCGGGCGGAACGTCGAGGAAGAGCGCGACCACCGGGTGGCGGTCGCGCGCCAGCATCTCGGCATAGGCGCCGCGCAGCGCGCCGATCAGCAGGCGGTCCTTCACCGGACGCCCGTTGACGAACAGATACTGGTGATCGGCCACGCCGCGGTTGAAGGTCGGCAGGCCGGCGACGCCGCCGAGCACCAGCCCCTCGCGCTCGAAGTCGATCGCGACGCTGTTCTCGGCGAGCGCACGGTCGGTGAGGCCGGCGACGCGCTCGGGGCCGCTCTCGCCGCCCTGGACATGGAAGGCCTTGCGGCCGTCATGCTCGACCGAGAAGGCGATGTCGGGCCGGGCCATGGCGAGGCGCTTCATCACGTCGAGGCTCGCGGCGTACTCGGCACGCGGCGAGCGCAGGAACTTGCGGCGCGCAGGGACGCGGGCGAACAGCGCCTCGACTCGCACCCGGGTGCCCGGCGGCAGCGGCGCGGGACCTTCGGAGACGACCGCGCCATTGTCCACAATGCGATGCCAGCCCTCGGCGCCGCGCACCCGGCTCTCCAGCGTCATCCGCGCGACGCTGGCGATCGAGGGCAGCGCCTCGCCGCGAAAGCCCAGGGTGGTGACCTGGTCGATCTCGTCGTCGGGCAGCTTGGAGGTGGCATGGCGCTCCAGCGCGAGCGCCATCTCGGCGGGCGACATGCCGCATCCGTCGTCGGTCACTTCGATCAGATCGGTGCCGCCACCGGCGAGCTTGACGGCGATCCGGGTGGCTCCGGCGTCGATGGCGTTTTCGACCAGTTCTTTCAGCGCGCTGGCAGGGCGTTCGACCACTTCTCCCGCTGCAATTCGGTTGACAAGATGTTCGGGCAGACGGCGTATTGACATGGTCGTTGCTCTAGCCCAAGCGACGGCATCCCGCGACCCCAACCGCATCGCACCAGGCCGGATTCTTCAGTCCGTCCCGGAAGGGGCAGGACTAGATTTTTGAAGAGCTGCGCGGCGGGCGCCCGCGCCGCAGGACGGAACCATAGATGGCATTTTCCCGCTTGTTCAATTTCATGTCCCACGACATGGCGATCGACCTCGGCACGGCGAACACCGTGGTATATCTCCGCGGGCGGGGCGTCGTCCTCAACGAGCCGTCGGTGGTGGCGGTCGAGACGCTCAACGGCGTCAAGCGCGTCAAGGCAGTCGGCGACGACGCCAAGCTGATGATGGGCAAGACCCCGGGCAGCATCGAGGCGATCCGCCCGCTGCGCGACGGCGTGATCGCCGACATCGACATCGCCGAAGAGATGATCAAGCACTTCATCCGCAAGGTGCACGGCCAGCGGCGCTTCATGCGCTGGCCGCAGATCGTGATCTGCGTGCCCTCGGGCTCCACCTCGGTCGAGCGCCGCGCGATCCGCGACGCCGCGTCGAACGCCGGCGCTTCGCAGGTGTGGCTGATCGAGGAGCCGATGGCAGCCGCGATCGGCGCCGACATGCCGGTGACCGAGCCGATCGGCTCGATGGTCGTCGACATCGGCGGCGGCACCACCGAAGTCGCGGTGCTCTCGCTGCGCGGCCTCGCCTATTCCACCTCGGTCCGCGTCGGCGGCGACAAGATGGACGAGTCGATCGTCTCGTACGTGCGCCGCAACCACAACCTGCTGATCGGCGAAGCCACGGCCGAGCGCATCAAGCAGGAAGTCGGCGTCGCCAAGCCGCCGGCGGACGGCATCGGCCAGACGATCCACATCAAGGGTCGCGACCTGGTCAATGGCGTGCCCAAGGAAATCCAGATCAACCAGGGCCAGATCGCGGAGGCGCTCTCGGAGCCGGTCGGCACGATCGTCGAGGGCGTGCGTATCGCACTCGAGAACACCGCGCCGGAACTGGCCGCGGACATCGTCGATCAGGGCATCGTCCTCACCGGCGGCGGCGCGCTGCTGCAGGGGATCGACGAAGTGCTGCGCGACGAGACCGGCCTGCCGGTCACGATCGCCGAGGACCCGCTGACCTGCGTGGCGCTCGGCACCGGCCGCGCGCTCGAGGATCCGGTGTTCCGCGGCGTGCTCATCTCGGTCTAATTCGGAAGGCAGGGGGCAATGGCGCCGCCACGCAACCGGCGCTCGGGTTTTTCGCGACGGGCGCAATACGGGCTCTTCCTCGGTTACGTGGGCGCGGTCGGCGGGATGCTGATCGGCGTGGCCCTGCTGCTGCTCTCGACGTTCAACCCGCCGGCCTTCGCGGCGGTGCGGGGTTTCTTCTCGGAGATCACCACCCCCATCGCCTCGGGCTTCACCTGGATCCGCACCAGCGTGGCCGGAGTGCCCGGCGGCGTCTCTAGCTATGTCGACGTCCGCGGCGAGAATGCGCGGCTGAAGAAGCAGATCGCCGATAACGAGCTGCTGGTCAGCCGCGCACGGACGCTGAACCAGGAAAACCGGCATCTGCGCGAGATGCTCAAGCTGCGTGACGTCTCCACCGACGCGGTGGTGGTGGCGCGGCTGGTCGCGAGCTCGCTCGGCAGCACCCGGCGCTATGCCACGCTCAACGCCGGGAACTGGCAGGGCGTAAAGAGCGGCCAGCCCGTGCGCCAGCCCGACGGGCTGATCGGCCAGGTGACCGAGACCAGCCCCAATACCGCGCGCGTGCTGCTGATCGTCGATCCCGAGAGCATCGTGCCGGTGCGGCGCACCCGCGACGGCCTGCCCGCGATCGCCACCGGCCGCGGCGACGGGCTGCTCGACATCCGCTCGGCAAGCGTGGCGACGATGATCTTCCAGCCGGGCGACACCTTCGTCACCTCGGGCACCGGCGGCATCTTCTCGCCGAACATCCCGGTGGCCCGGGTGATCCGCACCTCGCGCGACATTGCCGTTGCCGAGCCATCGGCAAATCCCGACGCGCTCGACTTCGCACTGGTCCAGCAGACCTTCCTGCCCGAGCCGGCACCCAGCCCGACACCCTCCCCTTCGTCCAGCGCCAAGCCGGCCTCCGCGAAGAAATAGCGGTGACCGACTTCATTCCCCTCGGCCGAAGCGAGAAGCTGCCGCGCAGCATCTGGCTCGCGCCGCTCTCGGTGGTGCTGGGATCGATGATGACCCTGCTCCCGGTCGTCGCCACCGTGCCCTTCCTGCCCCCGTTCGGGCTGATGATGCTGCTCGGCTGGCGGCTGGTGCGCGGCGACGCGATGAAGGTGTGGATGCCGGTGCCGCTGGGCTTTGTCGACGACATGCTGAGCGGGCAGCCGCCGGGCAGCGCGATGGTGCTGTGGACGCTGGCGATCCTGATGGTCGACGTGCTCGACACGCGGCTGGTGTGGCGCGATTTCTGGCAGGACTGGCTGATCGCCAGCGGGGCGATCGCCATGGTGCTGGTCGGCGGGCGGCTGATCGCGGTACCGTTCAGCGCGCATGTCGATACGGCGCTGCTGCTCCAGATCGTCGTCTCGGCGGCATTATTTCCCGTAATTGCCCGGTTCTGCGCGTGGCTGGATCGGGATAAGAAACAGAACTGATGGTCCGGATCACCGAAGCAGCGCAGGCTTACAGTTTCTCCCGCCGCGCAGTTGTGCTCGGCGGGATCCAGGGTGCTGCCGCGCTGGTGCTGGCCGGGCGGATGACCTGGCTCGCCGTATTCGAGAACGAGCGCTACCGGCTGACCGCCGAGAGCAACCGCGTACGCCTGACGCTCACCCCGCCGCGACGCGGCTGGATCGTCGACCGCAACGGCATCCCGATCGCCAACAACCGCACCGCGTTCCGCGTCGACATGATCCCCGACCGGATGGAGGACAAGGAAAAGACGCTGGGCCTGCTCCAGCAGATCCTGAGCCTCTCCGAGGAGGAGATGGCGCGAATCCGCACCGACCTGAAGCGCGCCTCGGGTTTCCAGCCGGTGCAGGTATCCGACAGCCTCGACTGGGAGCGCTTCGCCGCGGTGAGCGTGCGCGTGCCCGAGATGCCGGGCGTGCAGCCGACCCGCGGCTTCTCGCGCAACTATCCGCTGGCGGCGGGCGTGGCGCATCTGGTCGGCTATGTAGGCACGGCCTCGGCCGAGCAGTATCAGAAGGAAAAGGACCCGCTGCTCGTCGCCCCCGGCTTCAAGCTGGGCAAGGACGGGCTGGAGAAGACGCTGGAGGATCGCCTGCGCGGCACGCCGGGCGCCAAGCGCGTCGAGGTCACCGCCCATGGCCGGCTGGTCAAGGAGCTCGCCACCCGGCCCGACCAGCCCGGCGAGACGGTGAAACTCACCATCGACGCGCTGCTCCAGGAATATGTCGCACGGCGGCTGGGCACCAACTCCGGCTCGGCGACGGTGATCGACGTGGAGAATGGCGACATCCTCGCCATGGTCTCGATGCCGGCCTATGATCCCAACAGCTTCTCCGACGGCATCAGCCGCAACGAATGGAAGATGCTGAGCGAGGACGACCACGTCCCGCTGATGAACAAGGCGCTGCAGGGCCTGTATCCGCCCGGCTCTACCGTGAAACCGATGAATGGGCTGGCGCTGATGCATGCCGGCGTCGATCCGCATGCCCGCGTCGTCTGCTCGGGCGCGATGCGCGTCGGCAATGGCGTGTTCCACTGCCACAAGCGCGGTGGCCATGGTCCGCTCGACCTCAAGAACGCGATCATGCAGAGCTGCGACATCTATTTCTACGAGATGGTGCGCCGCGTGGGCTATGACGCGGTGGCGCCGATGGCGCGCGCGCTGGGCCTCGGCCAGAAGTTCGACCTGCCTTTCTCCACCCAGCGCTTCGGCACCGTGCCCGACAGTGCCTGGAAGCTGAAGCGCTACAAACAGGCCTGGACGGTGGCGGATTCGCTCAACGCCTCGATCGGCCAGGGCTATGTGCTCGCCAATCCGCTGCAGCTGGCGGTGATGGCGAGCCGGCTCGCCTCGGGGCGCCAGCTCGTCCCCCGGCTGCTCGCCGACACGCCCCGCCAGGAGGCCCCGCCCCTCGCCGCCACGCCCGAGCAGCTGGCGATCATCCGCGATGCGATGTTCGGCGTGATCAATTCGGGCGGCACCGGCGGCGCGGCGCGCATCCAGGTGCCCGGCATCACCCTGGCGGGCAAGACCGGCACCGCGCAGGTGCGGCGCATCACCATGGCGGAGCGCGCATCGGGCGTGCTCAAGAACGCCTCGCTGCCGTTCAAGCTGCGCGACCACGCACTGCTCGTCTGCTTCGCACCGGCGGACAAGCCCAAATATGCCGCGGGCATCGTGCTCGAGCATAACGGCCACACGATCCGCAACCTCGATACCCCGATGATCGGGCGCGACATCATGACCTTCCTGTTCGACCGGAAGCGCGCGATGGACTCGCTCCATGCCGAGGAGCCGACCTGGGGCGGCGACTATCGCACCCGGATGGCCGCGCAGGCCCAGGCCTTCTCGACCGCGCAGAACGCCCCGCCGCCCGAGGCGCCCGAGGACGCGGCCGAGGCGGCGAGCACCGTCGCGTCCGAGGCGGCCAACGCCACGACCAGCAACACGATCGACAGCAGCGCGGCCGAACGCGGCAGCGTGGAGGCAGACTGATGGCCACGCTCCAATCCTCCGGCCTCGGCCCCTCGGGCATCGTCCCCGGCCCGCTCGCCCAGCTGCCCTGGCGGATCATCGGGCTGGTGGTGGCAATCGGCATGTTCGGGCTGGTCGTGCTCTATTCGGCGGCGAGCGGCAGCATGACGCCCTGGGCGCTCAACCAGGGGCTGCGCTTCTTCGTGTTCCTGGCGATGGCGATCGGCCTGTCGCGCGTGCCCGAGACCTTCTGGGCGCTGGGCGCCTTCCCCATGTACATCGTCATCGTGGTGATGCTGGTGGGCGTGGAGCTGCTCGGTGCCGTCGCCGGCGGCAGCCAGCGATGGCTCGACCTGGGCTTCATCCGATTGCAGCCCTCCGAGCTGATGAAGCCGGTGATCGTGATGGCGATGGCGCGCTTCTACGAGATATTGCCGGCGGGCGAGATACGGAAGTTCGGAGCGATCTGGCCGGCCTGCGTGCTGCTCGGCATCCCGGCCGGCCTGGTCATGCTCCAGCCCGACCTGGGCACCGCGCTGATGATCTGCTTCGGCGCGGTGACGGTGATGTTCCTGGCGGGCATTCCGCTGCGCCTGTTCATCGGCGGCGCGCTGGCGCTGGCGGTGGCGGCACCGCTGGCAGTGAACTTCGTGCTGCACGACTATCAGCGCAACCGCGTGATGATCTTCCTCGATCCGGAGAGCGATCCGCTGGGCACCGGCTATCACATCAGCCAGTCCAAGGTGGCGATCGGATCGGGCGGCGTGTTCGGCAAGGGCTTCCTGCAGGGCACGCAGAGCCATCTCGACTATCTGCCCGAGGGCCATACCGATTTCGCGCTGGCGACGATGATGGAGGAATGGGGCCTGATGGGCGGCTTCTTCCTGATCCTGGGCTTCGGCACGCTGATCCGCTGGGGCATCGGCGTGAGCATGCGCGCGCAGAGCCGCTTCGCCCGGCTGACCGCGGCGGGGCTCTCGGCGACGATCTTCTATTATTGCGCGATCAACATGGCGATGGTGATGGGCCTGGCGCCGGTGGTGGGTGTTCCCCTGCCGCTGATCAGCTTCGGCGGCACCGCCGTGATGACCTTCATGATCTGCTTCGGAATCCTGCTTTCGATCGACCGCCAGAGCCGCCGCGTGCAGCGTTGGTGATTTTTTCGAAATAGGGGGTTTACAAGCCGCGAACCTCGCCGCTAAAGGCCCACCTCCACTGCGGAGGCGCACTCACCAAGGGCGCCGAAACAACCCGGAATGGACGCATAGCTCAGTTGGTAGAGCAGCTGACTCTTAATCAGCGGGTCCTAGGTTCGAGCCCTAGTGCGTCCACCATTATTTCCGTGATCTGGCATTCTTCGCTGGCAGTGGTGATCCTCCGGAACCGCATTCTTCTTGGGCTCCTGCGCTCGATGTAACGGATCGGCAGCCTATTGATGGCAGACCGCCGGCCATGGCTACGCGCTTTCTCGAACTTCCTATCGGTCCGCGGACCCGGCTGATCGATACCGGCGGCGACGGCGTTCCGGTCGTTCTGGTGCACGGGCTCGCCAACAGCATTGAGATCTGGAGCAAGGTCCTGCCCCTGCTGGGAGAGCGTCGCCGCGTCATCGCCTTCGACCTGCCCGGCTTTGGCCAGGCCGACCGCCCGGCCGACGCTGCCTATGACAGTGCGTTCTTCGCAGCACAGCTGGCGGCGCTGTTCGACACGCTGGAACTTGGCCGGGCGCACCTTGTCGGCAGTTCGCTCGGCGCCAGTGTCGCGATACGCTTCGCCGCCGCGCGTCCCGAGTGCGTCGACCGGCTGGTGCTCGCTGCGCCGGGCGGATTCGGCCGCAGGACCAACCTGCTGATGCGAGCGCCGGCGCTGCCGCTGATCGGCAGCTGGCTCGGCCGACCGACACCCGCCAACAACCGCCTGACCCTGCGCCTGGCGATCCATGACCCGCGCCTGATCACGCCCGAGCTGGTGGAGATCACCGACCGCTACGCGAGCCTGCCTGGCAGCGACCGCTCGTTCGTCCGCACGCTGCAGACCGGCGTGAACCTGCTCGGCAGCACGCATCTGGACGAGATGGCCGCGCTCGCCCGGCGCGTGGAGGCGCCCGCGCTGGTGCTGTGGGGCAGGCAGGACCGCGTGTTCCCGCCGCGCAACGCCGCTCGCGCGGCGGCGCTGCTGCCCGAGGCCCGGTCGCTGCTGATCGATGCCTGCGGCCACTATCCGCACTGGGAGCAACCCGATATCTTCGTCGCCGCCGTGGAGGAGTTTCTCGCCTGACCCGCTGGAGCCGCCTTGTCCTTGCCGGTGCGGGCCTGGTGCTGCTCGCCGCGCTGCTCTGGGGCGGCGCGCGCACCGAGCGTGAATCGCTGACCCGCCCCTCGTTGGCGCCCGGTGCCGGCATGGTCGCGCAGGGCGCCGCGGCATTCGAGGGCGCCGGTTTCGGCGGGATCAGTATGGAGGCGCTGGCCAGCAACGCCGTGCCCTGGCGACTTGTCGCCGCTGCGCTGGTGCTGGACGAGCAGGCGCGCGATCCTTCGGCGAAGATCGATCGCGCCACCCTGTCGCGCGTCCTGGCCCGCTTCGGCTTCCTCATCGATGCGAGGGTGGTCAACCGGCCGACAGGCGTTGTCGGCGGGCGGAACGACGACATGCCACTCGGCTTCACCACCGGCGACCTTGCGCCGATCGGGGGCAGCCTGGTCCGCGTCGCCAATCTCGGCTGCGCGGCCTGCCATGCCGGCGTGGCCTATGGCGCGGACGGCATGCCCGATCCGCGCCGCGCGATGCTCGGCATGCCGAACAGCTCGATCGACCTCGAGGCCTATACGATGGCCGTGTTCCGGGCGATGCGGCGCTTTGCCGGCAGCGACAGGCTGCTCCCCGCTACCACTGCGCTGTTTCCCGAGATGAACTGGCGCGAGCGGGCGACGCTGCGGATGCTGGTGCTGCCGCTGGCCAAGCGCCGCCTCGCCAGCCTTGCCGGCGCGGACCGGCCCCTGCCCTTCCCCAATGGCGCCCCGGGCAGCACCAATGGCGTTGCCGCGCTCAAGGCTGCGCTGGGCCTGCCGCTGATCGGCGGCGGCGCGGGCGATGCCGGTGTCGTCTCGATCCCCGACCTGGGCGACCGGGTCTGGAAGACCAGCCTGCTCGCAGATGGCGCCTATGCCGTGCCTGGCGCGCCCCGCAGCCGCGCCACGACCGAGACCGATCTCACGCCGGAGCATCTGCGGTCGCTCGCTGCGATCACCACCTTCTTCACCGTACCGAGCATGGGCGTGCACCCCGATGCTGCAATCGGCAGGCTCGACGACGCCAATGCGATCATGGCCTTCCTCAAGGCCTATCGCCCGCAACCCTTTCCCGGCCCCGTCGATCCGGGCCAGGCACGGGCAGGCGCGGCCCTCTATGCCCGGCAATGCGCCGCCTGCCATGGCGACTATCGCCTGGCCGACGGCCGTCCGCGTCTCGTCCGCTTTCCCAACTGGGCCGGCGATGTCGGCACAGACCGGCTGCGTGCAGCAGCATTCGGCCCTGCACTCGCCGAGGGGGTGAACCGGACCGTCTATCGTGAAACGATCGCTGCCGCCGCAGGCCAGGGCTATGTCGCGCCGCCACTCACCGGAATCTGGGCCTCGGCGCCCTATCTCCACAATGGCTCGGTTCCCACGCTGGCCGCGCTGCTCTCGCCGACGACGCGGCCCGTCCGCTTTCAGGTCGGCGGCCATGCGCTTGATTTCGACCGGGTGGGGCTGCGCCTCATGCCCGACGGAAGCTATCCGCGAGGCTATCGTCCCTTTTCCCAGCCCGCCTGGATCTACACGCGCGCACCGGGTCGCGGCAATGCCGGCCATGCCTATGGCGCGACCTTGTCCGATGCCGATAAGCAGGCGCTGCTAGCCTTTCTCAAGCTGCTCTAGACCAGCACCTCCCCGATCGGGCGCCGCGCCCGCTCCGGCATCGCGCCGGCCGGCCGGCGGCCGATCCGGAAGGCGCTGACCACCCGGCGTCCCCCCGGCACGCCTGCTATCCTCGCGACCTCGGCGGCGGCTTCGCGGTCGTCGGCCAGCGCGGCGAGAACGGCGGCACCGAAGTCCGCCGCTTCCAGCCGCAGCCACAGCCGGTAGAAATGCGCACCGCTGTCGAAGGGCGCTTCGTCCGACGGGCGATGGAACACCACGAGCCCGGCGGCGCTGGCGACCTTGGCGCCTTCGGCGAGCAGCGGCCGGGCGAGCCCGATCCGGTCGAACGCCGCGAAGCTCCGGCCCAGCAGCAGCCCGGCACCCCAGGCCTCGACCCGCCCCATCGCCATCGCTTCGGCATTGAGCCCGTCGCGCGACCAGCGCGGATGGCGCGGGGTCAGGCGCATCCAGGAGAGCAGCTCGCCGCGGAAATCCCTGTCGTGCATGAAGCCGAAGCTCGCCCGGTCGAACCGGCGTGCCAGACCGCCCAGCACTTCGGGATCGACCAGGACTGCCGCATTCTCGCACGCCAGCGCGGACACCGCCTCGCGGTCCGCCGCTCCCGGCTTCGCGAAGGTGCCGCGCCAGGACCGTCTTGCCTCGACATGGCTGGCCAGGGGATCGGGCGCTTCTTCGCTTGGAACCAGCCGATAGCCGGCCACCGGGCGCAGCCCCGGCTCCGCCGCAGGAGGCTCCGCCGGAACCAAGACGAGCCCGACCCGGCCCGCGGCAAGCCGCAGCCCTTCGGCCGCAGCACCGAGGCTGATCCCGGCATCGTTGCCGCCAGGATCGCCTACCGTCAGCCGGCAGCCCGGATCCTCGAACAGCTGCAACCCGTCCGCTCCCGCCAGCCGCCATCGCGCCGGCTGGACATTATGGACGCTGGGCGCAAGCATCGCCTCTGCGACGAGCGCCTCGCGATCGACCTGGCTCATGCGATCTCCTTACGGAACAGGTGCGTCTCGTGCAGCGGCCGCGCGCCGAGCTTCTCCATCTGGCGCAGACTCGCCGCATTGCCGTCGGCGATCCAGGTGATGCCGAGCTGTTCATATCCCGCGCCCCGCAGCGCTTCGACCGTCCGCGCCAGCATCCCGCCCATCAGGCCCTGGCCGTGCATGTCCTGCACCACCGAATAAAAGATGATCACCGCCCGCCGCCGGCGCAGCCGGTAGCGCAGATAATGGAAGGGCGTGGCCAGCCCGATGCGCGAGCGCGTCGCCGCGAGCAGCCCGTTGAGATCGGGGATGCAGATGATCGTGCCGACCGGCCGATCGTCCTTCACCAGCACCGAGGACAGGCGCGGATCGAGGATCGACATCATCTCGCCAGCCTGGAAGCGGAACTCGTCGGCGGTAAGCGGCACGAACATCGGGTTGTCGCTGAACCCGTCGTTGAGCACTGCGCGCGCTTCCTCCATCCGCTCGGCGAAACTGGCCTTGCGAATCGGCGCGAAGCGGAAGCCGTCGCCTGCGTCGAGCACGCGCAAGCCCTCGGTCCGGGCTTCGGCGAGCTGCAGCTCGAAGGTACGCATCGGGAAGAAGCGCGTGAACCCGTTCGCCTCGAGCAGCCGGGGCACATGCGGCGGGTTGACGATCATGTCGGTATAGCCGCGCGCACCGAACCCGCCGGTCATCACGCCGCATTGCTGCATCGCGGTCAGGTTGAAATTGCCGGCCAGCTCGCGCTGCCCGGTCTCCCGCGCGAAATCCTCCGCGGCACCGAGCAGCGCGGCGGCCGCCTCGCCATCGTCGGCGCAGTCGAAGAAACCGAACTGCGCCCGCGCCGTCCCGTGCCGGGCATTCGACTGGCCATGGACGTGGGCGACGATCCGCCCGATCGGGCGCCCCTCGCGATGCACGGTCCAGAAGCGGAAGGGATTGCCCGCCTTCCACAGCGGATTGGCCTCGGGATCGAGCATCCGCAGCACGTCGCCGCACAGGGGCGAGACATAGCCGTCCGCGCGCCGATAGGCATGGAACGGCGCCTCGAAGAATGCGTCACGGTCTCCGGTCCTCAGTTCGATCGTCATGCCCTCCCCTCGATCAATCGTGCCGCGATCTCGATCTCGTCGTCCAGCGCCGCGCCGGCGAGCCCGCCCGCCGCGATCGCCAGCAACCGCGGCGGGTCGCGCGATATGCGCAGCAGATGCGTCGCCTGCGCGGCCTGGAGCAGGTCCCGCCCGGCATCGCCTGCCTCCGCATCCTCGATATCGGCGCTGATCACCCGGTGCTCCAGCAGCCGCGCCAGACTTATCGAAGGATAGCCGGCCAGGTCCTCGCCCTCGAGCACCCGCCCGGCCTCCAGCAGCGGATGGGCGGAGAGGATGGTACCGAGGCCGCCGCCGGGTGTCCGGGCAAGTGCCGCGGTCAGCCCCGACCCGCGCGTCCCGCTATTGGCAGCCCGCTCGACCAGCAAGAGCAGCGCGGCGATCGCCCATCCGCCTGCCGCCAGCTTCACCGCCGCATTGGCGTTGAGTCCCAGCAATGCGACATGTCCGGCGAGTACGACTGCCCCGCTCGCCCCCAGCGCCACCAACAGGTCGGCTATCAGCCCGGCCGGCGTACCACGATCGCTGACCAGCCGCGACGAGGCCAGCACCAGCAACAGCACCGCGATCGCCCCGCCGCGCACCGGCAGATCGGGAAACAGCGCCGGGAAATCGGTGAGGGCCAGCGGGATGGTCAGCGGCAACGCGAGCAGGAAGGTGTCGAGCGTCCGCCGTTCCGCCGTGCCCAGCCCTCTCCGCGCGCCGGCGAGCTGCCGGATCATCAGGACCAGCATGACCGACTGATAGGCGGCCAGGCCGAGCAGCGCCCCGGCGCTCCACACCACGCCCAGCGTCAGCGCGACCAGGGTGAAGGCCAGCCCGCCGCCCAGCGCCAGCAGCTTCACCGGGCGCGGCGCATGCCGGCGGCACAATTCCTCCACCAGCCGCACGCCGGCAAAGGGCAGCCAGGCCGCGACGGTCATCAGCGCCACCACCAGCGGCGTCATCGCGAGCAGCGGTGCGAGCAGGCGCAATGCGAGCAGCAGGCCGGTCAGCGTATAGAGCGTACGAAGCCGGGCGGCGACACCGGAGCGCGCCGCGGCATCGGCCACGCCCCATCGCGCGATGAGCAGGGCGAGCAGCGCAATGGCGGTGATGAACTGGTCGATCGTGCCGCTCACGCCATCATCCGCTGCATGAAGCGCCGCACCGCGAAACCGCGGACTGCCGCGAACGGCGCCGGCAGCGGCCGCTCGACCCTGGTGCGGTGGGGGTTGAAGAAATAGCCGCGATGATCGGCGCCGCCCGGCCGGCCCAGTATCTCGCGCACCGCTTCCTCGGCCATCAGCGTGCCCGCCATCGTCACCATGGTCGAGAAGGAGAAGCGCGAGCGCTTGCCCGCCGCGACTTCGGCGGCGACGTCCAAATCGACATGACGGTGCGAGGAGCTGTGGGTCAGCACATATTCTATCTCGCGCTGCAGGCAGGCGACCCGCATCTCGGCGGTCACCTCGGTCCAGGGCACGCCGACGGTCGGGTAGCCCAGGCGCTCCTCGGGGCGCGGCGCCGAGGGTCGCACCACCGTGACCGAGGGCAGAGGCGAGGCATAGGCATCGATCACCGTGCGGCCATGGGCCCTGGCGCGGCGATAGAGGTGCACCCCGGCCGCGGCATCGTCCATGCCATTGACGATCACGTCGCTCGCCGGGATCAGCCGGTCGAGCGCCGCAGTCCACTCGCCACCGAGCAGCTCTATCTCGGCTTCGGGATTGATCCTGAGCGCGCCCGCCCGCGCCGCCTCCGCCTTGGGTCGACCGATCGTGTCGAGCGTGGCGAAGAGCTGGCGGTTGAGGTTGGAGACCTCGAACGTGTCGATATCGGCGATCACAAAGCGCCCCACGCCCGCACGGACCAGCGCCATGAACGCGGCGCCGCCCATGCCGCCCACGCCGGGGACAAGCACACACGCCTCACGCAGCCGCGCCTGCTCCTGCGCCGTCACGAAGCCGCGGTTGCGCGTGGTCATCTCGTCATAGCTGAACGCATTCATCGGGCGGGTCTCAATCTGCCTAGGGGCTTGTCTGCCGCCAGCCATTGCACCAGCGGCGCGACCACGGCCTGGATCGCGAGGATGATGCCCTGGACGGCCAGCTGGGGAACGGCGCTGCGCGGCACGCTGCGCGCGAGGAAACGCCGCGCGGTCGCCAGGTCGATGCGGCCGATCTGCAGCACATCGTCGCCGCGCGCATAGTCGAGCATCTCTGAGCAAAAGCGGTTGTAGCGCTCGTCGCGGTGCTTGGCGGCGACCTCGAAGCTCTTCTTCAGATTGTCCGAGCCGCCGGTATAGGCATTGGTGATGATCTGGGCAGCCGGATCGAACCCGGCATCCTCTCCCACCCCGAAGGCGTCGCGCTGCGTCCGCATGATCTGATGCGCGAGATGGTGGTGGGCGAAGCTCGCCCGGGTCCCCTGCTGGGCCGGATAGACATGGTCGAACGTCTCGGCGACCATGCCGACCACCGCCGGCACCTGGGTCACGCTGCTGATCCACAAGGGCCGCAGACCGCGCCGCACGAACAGCGCGAAACAGGTCAGGCCATAGAGGATCCAGGACAGGCCGGCGCTCCGTTCGGCGGGATCGACCATCACCAGGCCGAGATGCAGGACCTCGCCCGGCGCGCCGCCGCGCTCGACCCGCAGCAGCGGCATGGCATTGAAGGCGATCGGCGCACCGTCGCGCGTGCGACGCACCAGCGTCACCACGCTGCGCTCCCATGCCAAGCCATCGGGCGCAAACAGGCCATAGTCGAGCTGGCGCCCGTCGAGACAGGCCGCCACGACCATCCGGCAGGCGGAGACCAGGGCGTCAAGCTCGGCCGGCGACAGCGACAATGCCGGCCTCTCGACGATTTCCACCGCATGGCCCCGGCCGGACCGGAAGCGAAGATGGAGATATCGTCCCGCAAACGCTCTCAAGATGATCGCCGAACGCATTATCCCCCTTCGCGTATCTCCTGCGCCGGAAAGATTACCATGCTCTTGTCGAACCCACGAGCCCGCGCGTCTGCAAGACCATCTGGTAGCGCTACCATATTTGCGCTAGCGTCGGTGCAAACAAAGGAGAGGCCCCAGGTGAATCACAAGCTGAAGACCGCGCTCATTCTGCTGGCGTCGAGCGCCTTGGCACCGCTGGCGAGCGCGCAGACCGCGCCTCCGGGCAAGCTCGGCGATCCGTCCGCCACGCCGGAAGAGCGCGCCCGCGACGTGATCTCGAAGATGACGCTGGAAGAGAAGGCACATCAGCTCGGCCATACCGCGCCGGCGATCCCGCGCCTCGGCGTGCCCGAGTATAATTGGTGGAACGAGGGCCTGCACGGCGTCGCCCGCGCCGGCATCGCCACTGTCTTCCCCCAGGCGATCGGCATGGCCGCATCCTGGGACACGCCGCTGCTGCACGACGTCGCCGACACCATCGCCACCGAGTTCCGCGCCAAATATGTCGAGCGGCGCCATCCCAATGGCGGCAGCGACTTCTATCGTGGGCTCACCGTCTGGTCGCCCAACATCAACATCTTCCGCGATCCGCGCTGGGGCCGTGGCCAGGAGACCTATGGCGAGGATCCCTATCTCTCGGGCCGGCTGGGCATCGCCTTCATCACCGGGCTGCAGGGCAATGATCCCAAGTTCCTGAAGACCCTCGCCACCTCCAAGCATTTCGCGGTGCACAGCGGCCCGGAGAGCAACCGCCACCGCGAGGACGTGCATCCGAGCCCCTATGACCTGGAGGACACCTACCTCCCCGCCTTCCGCGCGACGGTGACCGAGGGGAAGGTCGAATCGGTCATGTGCGTCTACAACGCCGTCGACGGCGTGCCGGGCTGCGCGAACAGCTTCCTTATGGAGGACCATCTCCGCAGGAGCTGGGGCTTCAAGGGCTATGTCGTGTCCGATTGCGGCGCGGCGGCGAACATCTATCGCGAGGACGCGCTCCACTACACCAAGACCGCACCCGAGGGCGTCGCCCTGGGGTTCAAGGCGGGCATGGACCTGATCTGCGGCGACTATCGCAACAACATGACCACCGATCCGGAGAACATCGTCGCGGCGGTGAAGGCCGGCCAGCTGCCCGAGGCGGTGGTCGACCGCTCGCTGCTGCGCCTGTTCGAGGCGCGCATCCGCCTAGGCCTGTTCGATCCGCAGCTGCCCTTCGCCGACATCACCGCGAAGGACTATGACACGCCCGAGCATCACGCGCTGTCGCGCAAGATGGCCGAGGCATCGATGGTGCTGCTCAAGAACCAGGGCGACCTGCTGCCGATCAAGGGCGATCCGAAGACGATCGCGGTGATCGGCCCGAATGCCGACAGCTTCGACGCGCTGGTCGGCAATTATTACGGCACGCCTTCGAAGGCGGTGACCGTGCTCGACGGCATCCGCGCGCGCTATCCCAAGTCGAAGATCCTGTATGTGCAGGGCACCGGCCTGATCGGCCCCGCCGAAGTGCCGGTGCCCGACGACGCGCTCTGCGTCGACGCCGGCTGCGCGACAAAGGGGCTGAAGGTCGAGTTCTTCAAGGGCGCCGATCTGGCGGGCGCGGCCACCGAGAGCAGCACGGCACCCAATGCCCGCTTCGAATGGCGCGGCGACCGCGAAACCTCGGCCCGCTGGACCGGCACGCTCGTCGCCCCGGAGAGTGGCGAGTACGGGTTCCGCTTCGCCAGCGAGAATGGCTACCGCGTCTGGGTCGGCGACAAGCTGGTCGTCGACGAATGGGGCGTCGGCGACGCGCCGTCGATCCTCTCGGGCAAGATCACGCTGGAGAAGGGCAAGCGCTATCCGATCCGCGTCGAGGGCTTCCAGCGCGGGCAGCGCAGCAGCCAGCAGCTGGTGTGGAGCCCGCCCGGCGCCGATGGCGACCATGCCGTGGATGCAGCGAAGCAGGCCGATCTTGTCCTGTTCGTCGGCGGCCTCTCGGCCCGGATCGAGGGCGAGGAGATGAAGGTCCAGGCCCCGGGCTTCGCCGGCGGCGACCGCACCAGCCTCGACCTCCCCGCCCCGCAGCAGCAATTGCTCGAGCGCGTCCAGGCGGTCGGCAAGCCGACGGTGCTGGTGCTGATGAACGGCAGCGCGCTCGGGGTGAACTGGGCCGATGCGCATGTGCCGGCGATCGTCGAGGCCTGGTATCCGGGCGGTGAAGGCGGCCATGCGGTGGCGGGCCTGATCGCCGGCGACTTCAGCCCGGCCGGGCGCCTGCCGGTGACCTTCTACAAGTCGGCCGATCAGATGCCTGCCTTCACCGACTATCGCATGGCCGGGCGGACCTATCGCTACTTCACTGGCGAGCCGCTCTATCCGTTCGGCCACGGCCTCAGCTACACGCGCTTCGGCTATGCCCCGGCGAAGCTGAGCAAGGCGAAGGTCGGTGCCGACGGCCAGGTCGAAGTCTCGGTCGATGTCAGCAACACCGGCGCGCGCGACGGTGACGAAGTCGTCCAGCTCTACGTCTCGCACCCCGGAACCACCGGCGCACCGGTCCGCGCCCTGGAGCGTTTCGAGCGTGTCCATCTGAAGCAAGGCGAAACCCGCACCGTCCGCTTCGCGCTCGATGCGCGCGCGCTGAGCCAGGTCGATGCCAAGGGCGTGCGGAAGCTGGTGCCGGGCCGCGTCAAGCTGTGGATCGGCGGCGGCCAGCCGGTGACGCGTCCCGGTCTGCTGGCGGTCGCAGGCGTGGCGGCCGAGCTGGAGATCACCGGGAGCGCCGTGCTTCCCCGCTGAGGCGAACCAACACCCGAGCGGTCGGCTTGACAGCAGCTGGCCGCTCGGCTTTTCTCGGGCTATGGGGAACGCGATCTCCCCACGAGGCGCCAGCCAAAGCATCGCGTCCTGCCTTATGACGAGGGACGCTCCATGCCTGCGCTGAACAGCATATCCGTCGACAAACTATCCCGGTTGGTCGGCACCGCCGCCGCTCCATTGCTCATCGATATCCGCGAAGATCGCGGGACCGAGCTGGTTCCCGCCTCGCTTCCCTTCTCGACCGCCTCGGTCGCGAAGGGGGCCGTCGGTTTCACCGGGCGATCGGTGGTCGTCATCGACGAAGATGGCGCTCGCGCCGCGCCCGGCCTCGCCGCCTGGCTGCGCAGCGAGGCGATCGACAGCGAAGTGCTCGAGGGCGGTTTCGCCGCGTGGCGGGACGCCGGCCTGCCCCTGCTCTCGACTGCCCATCTGCCCGCCCGGGATGCGCAGGGGCGGACGCTGTGGGTCACCCGCGCCCGGCCCAAGGTCGATCGCATCGCCTGCCCCTGGCTGATCCGGCGGTTCGTCGATCCGAACGCGCGCTTCCTGTTCGTGCCGCCCGCCGATGTGCTGGAGACTGCACGGCGCTTCGATGCCGCGCCGTTCGACGTGGCGCATGACGAGGTGTTCTGGAGCCATCGCGGCGAACGCTGCACCTTCGATCTGATGGTCGAGACCTTCGGCCTGTCGGCATTCCCCGCACTCGACCATCTGGCAATCATCGTGCGCGGCGCGGACACCGCCCGGCCCGACATCGTGCCCGAGGCGGCGGGCCTGCTGGCGATCTCGCTCGGCCTGTCGCGCGTGCATGCCGACGATCTGGAGCAGCTCGAAGCCGGCATCCCGATCTACGACGCGCTCTATCGCTGGTGCCGCGATGCGCGATCGGAGACGCATGACTGGGCCTCGCACAAGCCGCGCGAGGTGCGGGCATGACCGGCCTCTCAGTCGACGCTGCTGCGGCAACGCCGCTCCCCCGCCCTGCTCCCGTCACGCTCGGCCAGGCCTTCTGGGTCTGGCTGAGGATCGCCGCGCTCTCCTTTGGCGGCCCGGCCGGCCAGATCGCGGTGATGCACCGAATCCTGGTCGAGGAGAAGCGCTGGATCGGCGAACAGCGTTTCCTCCACGCGCTCAACTATTGCATGCTGCTCCCCGGCCCCGAGGCGCAACAGCTCGCCACCTATATCGGCTGGCTGCTGCACAGGACGAAGGGCGGCATCGTCGCGGGCACCCTGTTCGTGCTGCCCGGCATGGTCTCGATCATGGCGCTCAGCTGGGTCTACGTCCTCTACGGCAAGCTCGGCTTCGTCTCGGCGCTGTTCTTCGGACTCAAGGCGGCAGTGCTCGCGGTGGTGCTCCAGGCAGTCGCGCGGATCGGCAGCCGGGCGCTGCGCTCCGGGGCATCGCGCCTGCTGGCGGCCGCCGCCTTCGTGCTGATCTTCTTCCTCGGTGTACCCTTCCCGCTCCTGATCCTCGGCGCCGGACTGATCGGCTGGTGGGCCGGGCGCAGCGGCTCCAGTGCCTTCAAGGGCGGCGGCCATGGCGGGCCCAAGGGCGGCGCGGTCATCGCCGATGCCGATACGCTGCTCGGCGAGGAGCTTCCGGCCCATGCCCGCGCCTCCTGGCGGGAGACTTCGCGCGCAGCCTTGGCCTGCCTTGCGCTATGGCTGATACCGGTCGCTGCGCTGATCCTGCTGCTCGGCCCATCCAACGTCTTCTCCAGCATCGCGATCTTCTTCTCGAAGATGGCCGTGGCGACTTTCGGCGGCGCCTATGCGGTGCTGGCTTATGTCGCGCAGCAGGCGGTCGATAGCTATCACTGGCTCAGCCCGGGCGAGATGCTCGACGGGCTCGGCATGGCGGAAACGACGCCGGGGCCGCTGATCATGGTACTCCAGTTCGTCGGCTTCCTTGGCGCCTATCGCGCGCCGGGCATGCTCTCACCCCTGCTCGCCGGCACGCTGGGCGGGTTGCTCGCGACCTGGGTGACCTTCCTGCCCTGCTTCCTGTGGATCTTCCTCGGCGCGCCGTACATCGAGCGGCTGCGCGGCAATGCGGCGGTGTCCGGTGCATTGTCGGCGATCACGGCAGCGGTGGTGGGCGTGATCCTCAACCTCGCCATCTGGTTCGCGATCCACACGCTGTTCCGCCAGACCGTGGAAATCGGGATCGGCCCGGTGCGATTCGACGCACCGCTATTCGGCAGCCTCGACCCCTGGGTGTTGGCCCTGTCAGCCGGTGCGATCGCGGCGATCTTCCTGCTGCGGACCGGCGTGATCGTGACGCTGGCGGCGACAGCCGGCCTCGGCGTGATCCTGCATTTCGCAGGCCTTGTCGGCTGATGAAGCGCCGGCGCGGAGAATCCCTGCGCCGGCGCTCATTGTCTCAGGCGAAGATCGCCTCGAGCTCTGCCGGGGCGACGCCTTCCTTCTTCTGGCGCAGCTCGACATAGACGCTCGCCTGGGTCGCAACCAGGACCAGGCTGTTCAACGCGCTCAGCGCCGCCCCGACCAACGCGATCAGAAAGGCGTTGCCGGTCGCCATCATGGCCGCGGTGAGGAAGCCTGCCGGGATGCTGAGCACCCAAAGCAGCACACCGATGATCAGCATCGTCAGGAAGATCCGCCAGCGTGCGCCGCTGGTCAGCGCCGCGCTGCGCCCAAAGGCTTCGAAAATGCCCACCTTCTCCTGCACATAGACCGGCGTCACCACCGCCCAGACGAGCCACAATATGATGCCCGGCACGATCAGCAGCATGAAGCCGATGCCGATGCCGATACCGGCAAGCAAGCCGATCGCGATCATCGGCAGGATCAGGCTGATACCCACCGCGAGGCACTGGCCGAACTGCGGCTTCTCGCCCGAAAGGTGCATCACGGCAGCGCGGGTGAGCGCCCCCTGCAGGATCGCGCCGGTGACCATCGACACCAGCACGCTGATACCGAGCATCGACCAATAGGATCCGCTGAACACATAGGAACCGGGCGTCAGGTCGGTTCGCAGGGTGAAATTGATCGTCTGCCAGAATTGCAGCACGAATTGCGGGATGCCTGCCAGCACCAGCGCCAACCCGCAGAAAAGCAGGATGTTCGAGCCGATCGTCTCGAACACGCGCGAGATCACTGCGCCGATCTCGAAACGCGCTTCGCCAAAATCAGATTCAGCCATGGTCCCCTCTCTCCATCGAAGTGCATCGACGACGAAGAAAAGCTGAACAAAAACGGTTGTAAAGTCCAGCCTTGACGGGCTTTCCTGTCGCGTCCGGTTCCAGTAGCACTGGACCCGTGGGGGATTCGACGTGACCGTACAGGCATCGACTGCGCAGTCCGTCGCCAAGGCGCACGAGGCACTGCGTGCGCGTTCCGACATCCAATTCGAAATGGCGACCGCGCGTCCGCCGGAAATCCCGCCCTGGATGCGCTGGCTGGCGAAACAGCTCGGCGGGATCGCGCCCTATATGGGCTGGATCCTGCTCGGCGCGCTTATCCTCGGCCTCGCCATACTCCTCTACCTGCTCTTCGTCTCCTTCTGGCGGAACCGTCCCTCGCGCGACGCCGGCGCGGACACGGAGCAGGACATGGCCGGCTGGCGCCCGACCGAGAAGGCCGCCCGCGCGCTGCTCGCCGATGCCGAGGCGCTGGCGGCGCAGGGCCGCTATGCGGAAGCCGTCCATCTGCTGCTCCAGCGCAGCCTGGAGGATATCCAGCGCCACCGCCCGCGGCTGCTCCGCCCGGCGCTGACCAGCCGCGAGATCGCTGGTTCGGACTGGATGCCCGCCATCGTCCGCAGTGCCTTCGCCGCCATGGCCGCGCCGGTCGAGCGCAGCCTGTTCGGCGGCCGCGCCCTGGCGCTTCGCGACTGGGAAGAGGCCCGCTCCGCCTATGGCGAGTTCGCGCTGCCCAAGGCGTGGAAATGAGCGCCGACGCTACCGCCACGCCCTTCACGCTGCGCACCGTGCTGGTGCTGGTGGTGATGGGCGTCATCGGCTTCCTCGCCTTCCTGCTGCTCACCGCCTATGGCGAGGACCTGCAGCCGGAGCAGCGCCCGGGCAATCATGCGCTCGCCACTTCGGCAGTAGGATTCGCTGGCGCGGCCGATCTGGTGCGCCGCGTGCACGGATCGGTGAAGATGGTCCGCCGCGACGCCGATCTCGACACGCCGGACCCGCTGGTGATCACACTGGAGCCCACCACCGATCCCGACACGATCGAGAAGCTGCTCAAGCGCCGCGCCGCGCTGCCGACGATCCTGGTGCTCCCCAAATGGCTGACCATGCCGCGGCGCGACAAGCCGGCCTGGGTGATGTCGTTCGGGAGCATCCCGGTCAGCGAGCTGTCCAGGCAGATCGCGAAGGTCACCAAGGCGAAGGTCAGCGCGAATGGCGATGGCCTGCGCACGATCGCGGGGGACGATCTCGAAGCGGTCGTCGTCGACCTCGGCGATGAAGAGGAGGAGGATCTGCAGCGGATCTTGACCGACGCGAATGGCAACATGCTGGTCGCCCGGGTGAAGGAAAAGCCGCTGCTGATCGTCGCCGATCCCGATCTGCTCGACAATCAGGGGCTGAAGACGCTCGCCGGTGCGGAGCGGGCGATGCAGCTGCTGGGGGCATTCGGCGAGGGCCATGTCGCCTTCGACCTGACCCTGCACGGCTTCGGCCAGAACCCGAACCTGCTCAAGCTCGCCTTCGAGGCGCCGTTCCTGCCGCTGACCCTGTGCCTGCTGATCGCCGCGTTGCTGGCCGGCTGGCACGCGATGCTGCGCTTCGGCCCGGCCCTCCCCGAGCTGCGCGGCGTCGCCTTCGGCAAGCGGGCGATCGCGGAGAATGGCGCCGCCCTGCTCCGCCTCGCCGGTCGCCGCCACCGCACCGGCGACCGCTATGCCGCGCTGATCCGCGATACGGCGGCGAGTGCCACCGGCGCGCCGAGCAACCTGCCGCCGGAAGCGCTCGACCGCTATCTCGACCGGCTCGACAAGACCGGCGAGCCCTTCACCGCGCTGGCCGAACGAGCCGGCCATGCCCAGGATACCCGCGCGCTGCTCGACGCCGCCCGCGCCCTCTATCAATGGAAAAGGACCGTCACGCGTGAACATTGAGGAAGTGAAGGCGCTGGGCGATGCGATCCGCGCCGAAGTCGGCAAGGCCGTGGTGGGCCTGGACGAAGCGGTGGAGCTGATGCTCGTCGCCTTGTTCGCCTCGGGCCACATCCTGCTCGAAGGTCCGCCGGGCACCGCCAAGACCTTCCTCGCCCAGTGCTTCGCCCGGGCGGCGGGGCTCGACTATGGCCGCATCCAGTTCACCCCGGACCTGCTGCCGGGCGACATCCTCGGCTCGAACCTGTTCAACTTCCAGACCAGCCAGTTCACCCTCACCCATGGCCCGATCTTCACCGAGCTGCTGCTCGCCGACGAGATCAACCGCACCCCGCCCAAGACCCAGGCGGCTTTGCTCGAGGCGATGCAGGAGCGCACCGTCACCATCGACGGGATCGACCACAAGCTCTCCGACCGGTTCATGGTGGTCGCCACCCAGAACCCGATCGAGAGCCAGGGCGTCTATCCGCTGCCCGAGGCGCAGCTCGACCGCTTCCTGTTCAAGTTCGAGGTCGGCTATCCGAGCCTGGAGCAGGAACTGAAGATCGTGGCGCAGCAGGGCGCCCGTTTCGGCATGCCCAAGCCCGACGAATGGGGCGTGAACCGCGTTGCCGACCATGCGACGATCAGCGCCGCCGCCGATGCGGTGGCCGGCGCCCGGCTCGCCGACGAGGTGGTCGACTATGTCGTCCGCCTGATCCGCGCGACCCGCTCGACCGGCGACCTGCAGATCGGCGCGAGCCCGCGTGCCGCCGCGACGCTCGCCGCCGCTGCCCGTGCCCATGCCGCGCTCGACGGGCGCGATTTCGTGCTGCCCGACGATGTGAAGAAGCTCGCCCCGGCGGCGCTGCGCCACCGCGTGATCCTCTCCCCCGCCGCCGAGATCGACGGGCGGACCGCCGATGCGATCATCGCCGGGCTGATCGAGCAGGTCGAGGCACCGCGTTGATCCGACCGACCATCCGCTGCGTGCTGGCGATGGCAGCGGGGGCGCCGCTGGCGCTGCTCGTCGCCCTGTTCGCGCCGCAGCTATGGTTCGCCGGGCTGGTCTGGATCCCGATGGTCCTGGCCTTCGCCGCGACCGATGCGCTGCTGGCGCCGCGCGCGCCGGCGCTCAAGGCGGAATTCCCCGGCTCGATCGAGATCGGCGCGCCGCTGCTCGTCGAAGTGTCGGTTGCCGGCAAGCCGGTCGACGGGCTGGAGATCGCGGTGGCAACCGGCCCGAAGCTGGCGCCGCGTGCGCAGGGTCGCATCCGGTTGGCGCGCGGCGAGAACCACGCGACGATCGCCTTCCTGCCCGTGCGGCGCGGCATCGACCAAGTCGAAGCGCTGTGGAGCCGCTGGACCGGCCCGTTCGGGATGATCTGGCGCCAGCGGACCGAGGCGCTGCACCGCAATGTGGTGATCACGCCGGACATCCGCCCGGTGCGCGATTCCGCCCATGTCCTGCTGCGCGACGCCCAGATGGGCGAGATGGCGCGGGTCGATCGCGGCGAGGGCAGCGAGTTCGAGGCGCTGAGCGAATGGCGCTCGGGCATGGAACGCCGGACGATCGACTGGAACCACAGCGCCCGCCACCTCAAGCTGCTCGCCCGCGAGAACCGGATCGAGCGCAACAACCAGATCGTCTTCGCGATCGATACCGGTCGGGTGATGTGCGAGCCGATCGACGGGCTGCCGCGCGTCGACCGGGCGATCACCGCGGCGCTGCTCGGCGCCTATGCCGCGCTCAAGCTCGGCGACCGGGTGGCGCTGTTCGGCTTCGATTCGCAGCCGCGCATCGCCTCGGGCGCGGTCTCGGGGACGCGTGCCTTCCCGCTGATGCAGCGGCTGGCCGGCGAGCTCGACTACAGCACCGTCGAGACCAACTACACGCTCGCCCTCGCCACGCTGGCCGGCGACCTCACCCGGCGCTCGCTGGTGGTGATCTTCACCGAATTCACCGATCCGACCGGCGCGGAGCTGATGATCCACGCGGCAGTCAACCTGCTGCGCGGCCATCTGGTGCTGTTCGTGATCCTCGCCGATGACGAGCTGGAGGACCTGGCCGGCACCGAGCCGGTGGCGATCGACGACGTCTCCCGCGCGGTGATCGCCGCGTCGATGCTGCGCGAGCGGCGGATCGTCCAGGCGCGCCTGCGCCATGCCGGCATCCATGTGCTGGAGGCGCGCCACGACCAGGTCGGCCCGGCGCTCGTCCGGCAGTATCTCGACTTCAAGCGGAGGAACCTGCTATGAGCGCCGCCGCATCGTCCCAGTTCGCCAGCGCGCGCTTCCGCGAGGCCCGCACCGTCGACTGGCTGGAGCTGGAGCAGCGCATCCGCGAGATCGAGCGCGGCCGGGTGCGCTCGCTGTCGGACGAGGACCTGCTCGAGCTGCCGGTGCTCTACCGCGCCGCGCTTTCCTCGCTCTCGGTCGCCCGCGAGACCTCGCTCGACGCCGATCTGGTCGCCTATCTCGAGGCGCTGTGCGCCCGCGCCTATTTCGTGCTCTACGGCGTCCAGCCGCCACTGTGGCGGCGGCTCGCCAGCTTCTTCGGCGCGGGCTGGCCGCTGGCGCTGCGCAGCCTGGCGCGCGAGACGCTGATCGCGGTGCTGATGATGCTGCTCGGCGCGGTCGCCGCCTATTGCCTCGTCGCCAGCGATCCGAGCTGGTACCATTCGATCGTGCCCGGCGACCTGGCCGGCGGGCGCGGGCCGCAATCGAGCGCGGCGGAGCTGCGCGCCGGGCTCTATGACGGCGGCGGCAAGGACGGCATGCTCGGCGCCTTCGCCACCTATCTCTTCACCCACAACGCCCAGATCTCGCTGATGTGCTTCGCGCTGGGCTTCGCCTTCGGGGTGCCGACGCTGCTCCTCCTGCTGTACAATGGCTGCATCCTCGGCGCCTTCATGGCGGTGTTCGTCTCCAAGGGCCTTGGCCTGCCGCTCGCCGCCTGGCTGTCGATCCACGGCACCACCGAGCTGTTCGCCATCGCGATCGCCGGCGCGGCGGGCCTGCGCATCGGCATGGCAGTGGCCTTCCCCGGCAGACTCTCGCGCACCGCCGCCACCGCCGCGGCCGGGCGCACCGCGGCCTTCGCGATGATCGGCGTCGTCCTCATGCTCGCCGTCGCCGGGCTGCTCGAAGGCGTCGGCCGGCAGGTTATCCAGTCCGACGCGGTGCGCGTGGGGATCGGCGGCTGCGCGCTGCTCGGCTGGCTGCTCTATTTCTATGTCATGCCAGTGCGCGAGACTGTCGATGGCTGACGCTCGCACGGCGCCCGGCCAGGGGCGGGAGCAGGACCGCAATCGCCGCACCTTCATCACCCCCGAAGGCGTCGACCTCAAGCTCGACATCGCCACGATCGGCGAGCGCGCCGGCGGCTTCATGTTCGATCTGGTGATGATCGTGATGACGCTGGTCGCGCTCACCCTGGGGCTGTTCTTCGTGCTGATGGGCACGGGAGCCGTGCTGGCCCAGGCGCTGGTGATGGTCTGGCTGCTGGGCTTCTTCGCCCTGCGCAACGGCTATTTCGCGATCTTCGAGCTTGGCCCGCGCGCGGCCACGCCGGGCAAGCGGCTGATGAGGCTGCGCGTGGTGGCGCGCGACGGATCGCGGCTGCGCGGGCACCAGGTGGTGGCGCGCAACGCGATGCGCGAGCTTGAGCTGTTCCTGCCGCTGTCGTTCCTCGCCTATCAGAGCTCGCAGGGCATGGCGGACTGGGCCACCGGGCTGTTCGGGCTGCTGTGGACGGGCATCTTCGCGCTCTTCCCCTTCTTCAACCGCGACCGGCTGCGCGTCGGCGACCTGATCGCCGGCACCTGGGTGGTGCGCCTGCCTCGCCGCGAGCTGGGCAACAGCGTGGCGGCACGCACCGCGCCGACCGAACAGCCGCGCTACGCGTTCAGCGATGCGCAGCTGAGCGTCTATGGCGAGTTCGAGCTGCAGAAGCTCGAGGAAGTCCTGCGGCGGAACGACGACTATTCGATGATCGTCGTGGCGCGGACGATCCGCGAGCGGCTCGGCATGGCGCCGACGGACGCCGAGGACGACCATGCCTTCCTCGAGGCCTATTACACCGCGCTGTGCCAGCGGCTGGAGCGCGGCATGCTGTTCGGCAAGCGCAAGAAGGACAAGTATCAGCGCTGAGGCAGCGCGTTCCAACAGCGCGCCGCCGCGACGACTCGCCAAAGGACACGAAGTACACGCCCAAAGCGGGTTTTCGCGCCCCGAAGATCGCGAACCTTGCACAGGCAGGGGATCGTGCCACGGCCCCCACGCAACATCCTTGCGTGGATGGGATCCTATCTTTCCTACAGGGCAGAGAGCGGCCGAAGCGAGGCCCCGGCCGGGCGAGGAAAACAGACGAAATCCTACATTGCAAGGCGCGCCTTCCGCTGCGGCGGGGACGCGCTATGCTCGCCCTTCGCGGCATGGGGGAATGCTTGTGGCCGATACCGGGGAAACGGGCCTGATCGAACGCCATTTCGCGCTGAGCGAGCGCGGAACGACCGTACGTACGGAGGTGCTGGCAGGCAGCACGACCTTCCTGACCATGGCGTACATCATCATCGTCAACCCGGCGATCCTGGGCGCCGCGGGCATGCCGGTGGCCGCAGTGGCCGCCGCGACCTGCCTTGCCGCGGGACTGGCGAGCATCCTGATGGGGCTCACCGCCAATGTGCCGCTCGCGCTGGCGCCGGGCATGGGGCTCAACGCCTATTTCGCCTTCACCGTGGTGCAGGGCATGGGCGTGCCCTGGCCGGTGGCGCTGGGCTGCGTGTTCCTGTCCGGCATCGCCTTCCTGCTGCTCACCTTCGCCGGCATCCGCCAGTTGATCATCGCGGCGATCCCGCCCCAGCTATTCGCGGCGGTGGCGGGCGGCATCGGGCTGTTCATCGGGCTGATCGGCCTGAAGAATGCCGGGATCATCGTCACCAGCCCGGCGACCTCGGTGACGCTGGGCAACCTCCATGCCCCCGGGGCGGCGCTGGCGCTGTTCGGGTTGGTGGTCACGGCAGGCCTGGCGGCGTGGAAGGTCCGCGGGGCCATCCTGATCGGCATCGCCGCGACCACCCTCGCCGCCTGGCTGACCGGCCAGGTGGTATTCAAGCCCGAGCCTTATGACCTGACCGCGATCGGCCAGGTTGCCTTCCATCTCGACTTGGCCGGCGTGTTCGGCCTGTCGGGCAGTCACGGGCTCGGCCTGTTCGAGATCCTGTTCGTCTTCCTGTTCGTCGACCTGTTCGACAATGTCGGGACGTTGGTCGGCGTCACCCGCCGCGCCGGACTGATCGACGCGCAGGGCCGCATCCCGCGCCTCAACCGCATCCTGTTCACCGACGCAGTGGCGAGCATCGCCGGCAGCCTGTTCGGCACCAGCACCGTGACTTCCTATGTCGAGAGCGCAGCCGGCGTGCAGGCGGGCGGGCGCACCGGGCTGACCGCGGTGGTGACGGGCGTGCTGTTCCTGCTCGCGATGTTCGTGGCGCCCTGGGCGCAGCTGGTGCCGCTCGCCGCCACCGCGCCGGCACTGGTGCTGGTCGGTGGGCTGATGATGGCGCCGCTAGCCGATGTGGACTGGGACGATGCCGAGATTGCGATACCCGCCTTCCTTACCGTCGCGATGATCCCCTTCACTTTCTCGATCGCCAACGGGCTGGCCTTCGGGATCACCGCCTATGCGCTCATCCGCTTGATCCGCGGGAAGATTACCGCCGCCGACTGGCTGCTGCTGGTGCTCGCAGGATTGTTCGTGGTGCGCTTCGCCTGGCTGGCGGCGGGGTGAGGGAAACCGGTTTCCATAGGCCCGCGGCAGGCCTATATCGGACACCATGATCCCCGCGCTTTTCCGTATCGATTCCAAGGACAGCACCGCCACGGCGCTGCGTGACATGGCCGCCGGCGAGACGGCGCTGGGCGTCACCCTGACCGAAGCCATCGGCAAGGGGCACAAGGTAGCGGTGAAGCAGATCGCGGCAGGCGAGCCGGTGCTCAAGTTCGGCTTCCCGATCGGCGTGGCGACGCGCGACATCCAGCCTGGTGAACATGTCCATGTCCATAATGTCGCCACCGCGCTCAAGGGCAGCGGCGACTATGCCTTTGCTCCGGCCGCGCATGACGATGCCCCGATCGAGGGCCCAAGCTTCCTGGGCTATCGCCGCGCCAATGGTCGGGTGGGCACGCGCAACGAGATCTGGGTGATCCCCACCGTCGGTTGCGTCGGGCGTACCGCGCAGAAGATCGCCGAGCGCGCCGCCGTGCTGCATGCCGATGCCATCGACGGCGTCCATGCCTTTCCCCATCCGTTCGGCTGCTCGCAGCTGGGCGACGATCTCCAGGGCACGCGCGCGATCCTCTCGGCGCTGGCCAATCACCCCAATGCCGGCGGCGTGCTGATCGTCGGGCTGGGCTGCGAGAACAACCAGATCAAGGGCATGTTGGAGGGGATCGACCATCCCAATCTCCGCACCCTCGGCGCGCAGTTGGCGAGCGACGAAGTCGAGGAAGGCCTGGCGCTGGTCGCCGAGCTGGTAGAAGGAGCCCGGGCCGAGCGCACCCCCGCCCCGCTCTCCGAGCTGGTGCTGGGCGTGAAGTGCGGCGGATCGGACGGCTTTTCCGGGCTTACCGCCAATCCGCTGGTCGGGCGGATGGCCGATGCCGTGACTGCGGCGGGCGGCACAGCGATCCTCACCGAGATCCCCGAGATCTTCGGCGCCGAGCAGCTGCTGATGGAGCGCGCCAGCGACGAAGCGGTGTTCGACGGGATCGTGGCGCTGGTCAACGACTTCAAGGCCTATTTCACCCGGCACGGCGAGCCGGTCTCCGAGAACCCCTCGCCGGGCAACATCGCCGGCGGCATCACCACGCTGGAGGAGAAGTCGCTCGGCGCAGTGCAGAAGGCCGGCCATGCGATCGTCACCGATGTGATCCCCTATGGCGGGCGGGTGCGGCGCAAGGGGCTGACCCTGCTCGAGGCGCCGGGCAACGACGCGGTCTCCTCGACCGCGCTGGCGGCGGCGGGCGCGACCGCGATCCTGTTCACCACCGGCCGCGGCACGCCGCTGGGCTTCCCGGTGCCGACGATCAAGATCGCCTCCAACCACGACCTCGCCACGCGCAAGCCCGGCTGGATCGACTTCGATGCCGGGCAAGTGCTGGAAGATGGGATGGAAACCGCCGCCGACGCGCTGCTCGACACGATCGCCGCGATCGCATCGGGCAGGGAAACCGCCGCCGAGCGCAATGGCGAGCGCGAGATCGCGATCTGGAAGCGCGGAGTCACGCTCTAAGCATCCGTTTCGGAACGGAAGAGTCATGACTGTGCTGGCCGGCGGTTTCTGTTAACCATATCGCGCGCGACTCAGGGGGATGGCGTGGCGATAATTCTGGCTTCGATCGGCAATGTAGCGGCTGGCGCGGCGAAGGCCGCTGCTGTGGCCGCGCCGATCAGCGCGGCTTCGATCTACTGGCCGGCCTGGATCCTGGTCGGCGGCGTGTTCGTCGCGCTGCTGATCGTGATCGGCATCCTCAGCTCGCTGAAGGCCGCGCTGCTCGCCAAGCCGAAGAAGCGCGACGAGGAGTTCACCCGCATGCTCGCCCGGCAGGTGTGGAAGCACACCGCGACGGTGACCGACATCTTCGCCCAGCGCCTGCGCCAGCCGCAGCGCGACGTGGTGACCCTGCGCGTGCTGCTCCGTCTGCTGCGCGAGGACATTGCCGGGCCGGTCAACTTCATCGAGCAAATGCGCCCGCACGCGCCGGCGACCTGGCCCGATTACGAGTTGTTCGCCGCGTTCAACAATTGGGGCGGCCAGATCGCCGCGATGGAATCGCAGCTCGCCGACCTGCAGCAGATGCTGAGCTATCCCGCCGTGCGCGAGCCGGCCGATGCGCACCGCGACGCGATGCTCGTCCATTTCTATGCCACCGAGCAGGTGGCGATGGGCCAGACCGTCTCGACGCTCGGTAACCATGCCATTGCAGTGTGCGATGCAGCGAAGAAGGTGCTGAAGAAGGAGTCGGGCGGGTTCCGGTTCGGCCTGGGCGGGCAGGACGAGGACGCGCATCACGACCATGGCTGCCCGGCCTGCGGGGCGAGCCAGCACAGCGTCTATGCCGGCGCCAATGCCCGCGACCTGCTGCCTTTGCCCGACCCGCCCGAGAAGCCGAAGAAGAAGGAAGAGGCCAAGCCGACCGCCGCGCAGATCTGCTATTGCGTGACGCCCCAGCCCTGCCGCTGCATGCCCGTTTCCTGCGGCTGCACGTGCAGCTGCAAGGCGGCCGAGGCGCCGGCACCCGTCCATCACTGAACTCGTTTCGCCGGCGACGGAAGCTTGCGGCACTGCGGTAAACCGGAGGTGCCCGGCATTGAACCGTTAACCTTCGCCCGGTACATCGCCCGGGGGTATTTTGGGGTGGGTTGATGACCGAGTTTCTTGTCTTCGCCTATGCGATGCTGGCGATGTTCGTGATCCAGTCGATGGGTCGCAACCAGCGCGAGCAGCGCGCCAATTCGCAGATGGTCACCATGGTCGGCTGGGGGCTGTTCTCGCTCTCCTCGACGCTGGCGCTGCTGCTCGGCGCGGTCGCGCTGGCGCTTGCGCTCGGCGCCAATATCCCCCTTCCCCAGGGCTTCGAAGCGCCGCTATTCTGAGCGCATGCCGCTCTATGAATTTGCGGGGCACCGCCCCCTTCTCGCCGAAGACGCCTGGGTCGCGCCGAGCGCCGACCTGATCGGCGACGTGCATCTCGCCAGCCTCGCCTCGGCCTGGTTCGGCGCGGTGATCCGCGCGGACAATACGCCGATCCTGGTCGGCGCGCGCTCGAACATCCAGGACGGGGCGATGCTCCATTCGGACCCCGGCGCGCCCTGCACGGTGGGCGAGGACGTCACCGTCGGCCATCATGCGATCCTGCACGGCTGCACGATCGGCAACCGCACGCTGATCGGCATGGGTGCGACGATCCTCAACCGCGCGGTGATCGGCGAGGATTGCCTGGTCGGTGCCGGCGCGCTGGTGACAGAGGGCAAGGAGTTTCCTGCCGGGCACCTGATCGTCGGCTCCCCCGCCAAGGCGATCCGCCCGCTGGACGACATGCAGAAGGCGCTGCTGAAGGCCAGCGCCGCGCTCTATGCCGCCAAGCAGCGCGAATATGCCGCCGGACTGAAGCGGATCGACTGAACGCTCGCGGAGCCGTCACATTGCCGGGCTAGCCCTTGATCCCTTCGAGTCGGGCCGGGAGTTGGCAATGGGGTTGTTCGATTGGTTCAGGCGCCTGTCCAAGGCGCCGGTTGCAGCACCCGCGCCCGCCGAGCCTCCCGCCCCGATCGCCCCGCCCGAGCCCGAGAGCCTGTGGCAGGCCGGCGTCGAGGCCGACAGCCTGTGGATGATCGACCCCCAGGGCAATCGCCGCTCCGCCGCGGTCGACGAGTTGATGGCCGTGGCGATCGAGGCGAGCGACAGCGGGCCGGACGGGCGCAGCGCCTGGTGGCTGTTCTACGGGCCGGACGAGGATGTCGCCTTCACCCTGCCGCTGGGCGCGCGGGGCGAAGGGGTGATGGTCGAGCGGATCGCCGCGCTACCGGACTTCCGCCACGACATGTACGCGGCCGCGATCCGCTCGACCGATATCGATACCTATGTGGTCTGGCAGCGGCCGTTCGACTAGTTGTCGAGGCGCCGGGTCACCTCATAGCCGGCCTTGCGCAGGGCCATCACCGCGGCGAGCGCCTGATAATGGCTCTCCTGCCCCGGCTCGTAGAGCTTGCCGCTCTGCTGGGCCGCAGCCCGGATCGCGTCACGGACGATGATATAGACGTCATTGGTGACCATGGCCTTCCCCTGCGCAGCTGGATGGCCCGAGAATGGGGACGCGCCCGACTCGCTTCAATGCCGGCCGGGCCGAGTCGGCGACAAAGCCCGGCCAGCCCGCGAACGGGCATCCCGCCCTGCCGTAGCGTCCCCCGCACCGGGCTGGACGGCCATTCCGGTTTCGCTACAAAACTGATCCATGGCATTGCCCGCACTCTTCGATCGCCTGCGCCTGCCCGTCATCGGGTCGCCGCTGTTCATCATCTCGGTGCCCGAACTGGTCATCGCCCAGTGCAAGGCCGGGATCGTCGGCTCCTTCCCGGCGCTGAACGCCCGGCCGGACACCAGGCTCGACGAGTGGCTGCACCAGATCACCGAGGAGCTGTCGGCGTGGGACCGCGACAATCCGGATACGCCGGCGGCCCCCTTCGCGGTCAATCAGATCGTCCACCGCTCCAACCCGCGGCTCGAGCATGACGTGGCGGCCTGCGCCAAGTGGAAGGTGCCGATCGTGATCACCTCGCTCGGCGCGCGGCCCGAGCTCAACGACGCGGTGCACAGCTGGGGCGGCATCACCCTGCACGACGTGATCGACGACCGCTTCGCCCACAAGGCGATCGAGAAGGGCGCGGACGGGCTGATCCTGGTCGCGACCGGCGCCGGCGGCCATGCCGGACGGCTGAGCCCCTTCGCGCTGGTCCAGGAAGTGCGCGAATGGTTCGACGGGCCGGTGATTCTCTCAGGGGCCATCGCCAATGGCCGCTCGGTGCTGGCGGCGCAGGCGATGGGCGCCGACCTCGCCTATATCGGCTCGCCCTTCATCGCCACCGACGAGGCCAATGCCCAGCCCGAATACAAGCAGGGCATCGTCGACGGCAGCGCGGACGACATCGTCTATTCGAACCTCTTCACCGGGGTGCACGGCAATTACCTGAAAGCGTCGGTCGTCAATGCCGGGCTCGATCCGGACAATCTGCCAGAAAGCGATCCGAGCGCGATGAACTTCGGCGGGGCCAAGGCCTGGAAGGACATCTGGGGTTCGGGCCAGGGCATCGGCGCGGTCCATGCGATCGAGCCGGCGGCGGTGAAGATCGAGCGGATGAAGGCGGAGTACGCCGCGGCGAAGGCGGGGCTTTGCGGGTAGCCGCCATCGTGGTCGCCTAGACGTCATCCTGGCCCTAGGTCATCCCGGCCCCACACCGTCATCCCGGCGAAAGCCGGGATCTCGTGCGGCTCTTTTCCCGCCACCGCCTGAGATCCCGGCTTTCGCCGGGATGACGGACTTGGGCTACGGTATGACGAATTGGCTCAGAACGCCGCAGCGAGCCGGTCCATCATGCTGCGCGCCGGGCTCTCCACCACGACTTCCTCGTCGAGCGACTCGTCGAGCCGGCCGACGCGGCGATATAGGTCGATGCTGGTGTTGATGATCGACACCGCCTGGGGCGGCATCGCATCGAGCAGCGCTTCCTCGGTCTCGGGCGCATCGCCCAGCCGGCGCGAGGGTGACAGCGCGTCGCCGGGGCTGATCTCGCCGGCATCGACCGCGCGCTGGGTGAGCAGCCAGGCGATGATGTGCATCAGCCGCGTCGTCACCTTGAGCGACTCGCAGGAGAAGGCGACCCGGTTCAACGCCTCCAGCGCCTCGCGCTCGTTGCGGCCCAGCTCGTCGAAATAGCCGCGCGCCTCATCGGCCAGCAGCATTGCCTCGACATAGAGCGAGTCGATCAGCTTGCGATGGATCGTGGCAGTGCCCTGTTTCCCCATGAAACCGACGCTGCCACAGCCTTCATGGTAACGAAATGCTTAATTTCGCAGGAGTTACGTCCCGATCCGGATCAGGGCCGATATTAAGCAATAATGTCCGGGATCAGCTGGTCCTCGAGCAGGACGATCTCGTCGCGCAGCATCAGCTTGCGCTTCTTGAGCCGGGCGACCTGGAGTTGGTCGGAAGTGCCGGTGGCGAGCAGCGCGTCGATCGCCGCGTCGAGATCGCGATGCTCGGTCCGCACCGCCTCGAGCCGCCGAACAATCTCCGTATCGTCCATCGCGAACGCCCCCGTACTCCCCTTCTCCCTGCACCAGCCCGGGAGGCTCCGCAACGGGTCATCGCGCGAATTTCGCACACTATCGATTAGGCAAGATTCACCCGCGACAAAGCTGTGGAAAAGTGATCTATTCGCAGGTTCCGGCCACCCCGATGAAGGAGACTGCTTCGATGCAGAACGCGCATTTCTCGGCTCTATCGGCCAAGCACTCCGTGCTCGACCAGCGTATCGCCGCCGAATCGCAAAGGCCCAAGCCGGACCAGCTGGTCCTGGCATCCCTGAAGAAGCAGAAACTGCGAATCAAGGAAGAGATGGCGCGCCCCTAGGCAGCGCCGCGCAGACAGGGGTGTGGCCATGCCGCACCCCGACGGCGCGAAAATCACCGGAAAGATAGTCCCGGCGGCGAGTCACTACTCCCCCGCCATCCCCGCGAAGGCAGGGATCCAGGGTAGTTCGGGAAAATCGAAGCAATCGCGCGCTTCCCAACCGGAAACGCCATAGCGAGCCTCACCGTAGCGTACCTGGCTCTGGATCCCCGCCTTCGCGGGGATGACGCCGGCTTGTGGTATGGCGCCTAAACTTGGCGACTCAGCGCCGAGTGAAGATCGGCTTCACGAAGCTCGGGGTGTGCGAACCGCCGCCCACCGGCTTGCGGGCCAGCATCGGATCGATCGGCGCGTCGAAGGCGATGCCGACTCGGCCATCGGTGGCCCAGGCGATGCGCCCGCTCACCCAGCCCACGCCGCGCACTTCGATCTGCACGACCGTGCCGCGGTCGATCGGCTGGGCATATTCGGCCATCAGCCCGCCCGAGGAGAGGTTGCGCACCCGCACCTGCTCGTCCGGCCGCCCCGCCACGCGGAACTGCGCGGCGAGCATGAGGCTGTCGCGCGAACCGTTGCGCTGGCTGGCGAAATCGTCCGCCGACAGCGTGGTGAGAGGGTCAAAGGAAAACTGGTCCATCGTCTCGCTCGAAACGCAAAGTGGTTACGCGCGGAGAATAGCCCAGCAAACCTTGCCGAAAGTGTAAACAAAGGACGAAAATGTGCCTCCCCGGCTGTCCCGCGGAGGCACAAAAAAGGAGGCCCTGAGCCCCCTGCTATTCGTCCCGCGACACCTTCTCGTTGCGCTCGTGACGCTCCTGCGCCTCGAGGGTCATCGTCGCGATCGGACGCGCCTCGAGACGGCCGAGGCTGATCGGCTCGCCGGTCACCTCGCAATAGCCATACTCGCCATCCTCGATCCGGCGCAGCGCCGCGTCGATCTTCGAGATCAGCTTGCGCTGGCGATCCCGCGTCCGCAGCTCGATCGACCAGTCGGTCTCGCTCGAAGCGCGATCGGTGAGATCGGCCTCGCGCAGCGAGTCGGTCTGCAGCTGGTTGAGCGTTCCCGCAGCCTCACGGAAGATGTCGTCCTTCCACGCGTGCAGCTTGTTGCGGAAATATTCCAGCTGACGCGGGTTCATGAAGGGTTCGTCGTTGCTCGGCCGATAGCCGTCGTCGCCGTCATTTGCGGCGGGAGGAACGCGTTTACCCGGTTCGTCGAAGCGATCCAAAACAGTAGCCATCCCCACTCTCCACTCCGGTCCCCGCTCAGGCCCGAGCCGTACGGTGACCGTTTGCCCTGCGCGGCCCTATACTTACGCGCGAAGGCGTTAACAAGCGGGCCGTTGTTTTAATCCACAGGCGTAATAGCCCGTAAATGGAGGGAAATTAGCGGCAGCTGAACCGAGACCCCTGCCGCACGGAAATTAACCAGAAATGTTCAGAGACGGCCGGCCAAGAAGCCGCACTTCCGTACCGAAGTAGAACATTAACCATCGCAGAAAAAATCAGGCCCGCGAAAAACATCCTTAAATATAGTTAACGGCTGTTAAGGGCATTGCACTTAACAGTTTGTTTTGCACTTTTACTGCATTGACGGGCGCGAAGCTGCTGACGGTCCAGTGGGGAGCGAAGCGCCAGCAACGGAAAGAGTGGGGACAATGTCGGTTCGCATGGCCTTGGCTAAACTGTGCGCCTGCACTTGCGGGGGCGCGGTGATCGGCGGCGGTGGCGTATATGTCACCGAACGCATCCAGCAGCCGCGCGTGGTGAGGCACGTCACCGTCGTGAAGAAGCGGGTCGTGAAGCGCACCGTCGCTCGCCCGGTGAAGCGAGTCGTCAAGCGTACGGTCACCACCACGACTCAGGGCCAGCCCCAGGTCGTCGTCGTCACGGCACAGGGTGCTCCGATCCCGACTCCCCCGCCCTATGGCGAGATGCCGATGGTCTCGTCGAGCAGCAGCGGCTCGTCCTCCTCGGGCGTGATCGGCGGCTCGGGCGGCGGCGGCTTCATGGGCGGCTTCTTCGCCGGCGGCTTCTTCGGCGGCTCGTCCTCGGGCAGCAGCAGCGGCTCCAGCGGCATCAACATCGAGATCTCTTCGTCCAACTCGTCCTCGTCGGGCGGCTCGACTTCCACTTCCACCGGTGGCTCCTCGACCTCGACGGGCGGTTCCTCGACTTCGACCTCGACCGGCGGCTCCTCGACCTCCACGTCGAGCGGCCAGGTCAGCTCGACCTCGTCTTCGAGCGGCGACGTGTCGTCCTCGACCTCCTCTTCGTCCAGCGGCGACGTCTCGTCGTCCACCTCGACCAGCTCGTCCACCAGCTCGAGCGGCGATGTCTCGACCTCGTCGTCGAACAGCTCCTCGACCAGCTCGTCGAACTCGTCGTCGACCTCGTCCTCGTCGAACGGATCGAGCAGCCACTGGAGCAACTCCAGCGGCTGGGGTTCGAGCGGCTGGCACGGATCGAGCAGCCATGGCAGCAGCAGCTGCGGGCGCGGATGCGGCGGCAGCAGCTCGGGCGGCCCGGCGCCGGTGCCGGCCCCGCCGATGATCCTGCTGTTCGGCGGTGCCGCGGCGGCGCTGGTCGCGCGGAAGCGGTTCGCCAAGAAGAAGTCGGACGACTCGGGCGAGGCCTGATCGTCATCCTGGCGGCCGAACAGCCGTCATCCACATCTGATCGTCACCCCGGCGACCAAGTAACCGTCATCCCGGCGGAAGCCGGGATCTCGTGCGGCTCCTTCCCCGCGCCATCTCCTGAGATCCCGACTTCCGTCGGGATGACGGCTTGGGCGCGGGTGACCATCTTGGGGCCGCGACTGACGGTTTGAGGCGCACCTGACGGCTTCGGTGCCTACTCCGCCTTTGCCAGCGCCTGCTCGATCTCCGAGACCGGGTGACCGGTCAGGTCCTTGGCGATCTCGGCGCGCAGGCGGTCGCTTACTTCCTTGTGGTAGTGCTTGCGCAGCTCGCCCAGCGTCCTGGGCGGGGCGATGATGATCAGCGACTCGAAGTCCTGGCGCAGCGCGCGTTCCTTGAGCAGCGCCGCCGTCTCGGCGGCGAAGCGGTCTTCCTCCAGCTGGTGGAAATCGACTTCCTCCATGTTGCCGCCGCCCCATTGCGCGCCCGCGGTCCGGGTGCCCATCGCGCCGCCGGCCAGGTCAGTCGCCTGGTCGTGATGCGCGGGATTGTGCTTGTCGATCACCTTCTTCTCGACCTGCAGGTTCGGGACCGTGGCGTCGCCCGCGTTCCTCAGGAACAGCATCTTGCGCCCATCGGCGACCACGACGACCGTATCGTGCGGAACCTGCATATCCATTCTCCTTGTTTTCGTGCCTGATCCCTAAACGCCGCCGAATGCGGCAGGGTTGCGCGCGGGCGGGAGCGCGGTCATACGCCCGGCCATGCACGATATCCGCGCCATCCGTGAGAACCCCGCAGCCTTCGACGCCGGCCTCGCCCGCCGCGGGCTGGAACCCCAGGCCGAAGCGCTGGTCGCGCTCGACGAGAAGCGCCGCGCGCTGATCACCGAGGCGCAGGCGGTGCAGACGCGCCGCAACGAGGCCTCGAAGGCGATCGGCGCGGCCAAGGCGCGCCGCGACGACCCCACCGACCTGATGGCCGAAGTCGCCACGCTCAAGGAGCGGATGCCGGAGATCGACGCCGAGGAAAAGGCCGTCGGCGCCGAGCTGACGACGCTGCTGGCCGCCCTTCCCAACATTCCATATGCGGACGTCCCTACGGGCGCCGACGAGGAAGACAACCAGCTCGTCGCCACCGTCGGCGAGCCGACCGTCCTCCCTTTCGAAGCGAAGGAGCATGACGCGTTCGGTCCCGCGCTTGGCCTGGATTTCGAGACCGGCGCGCTGCTCTCCGGCACGCGCTTCACGCTGGTGCGCGGCGCCGCCGCCAAGCTGCACCGCGCGCTCGGCCAGTTCATGCTCGATACGCTCGAGGGCCATGGCTATGAGCAGGCGATCCCACCGCTGCTCGTTCGCTCCGAGACGATGTTTGGCACCGGCCAGCTGCCCAAGTTCGCCGAGGACAGCTTCCAGACCACCGATGGCCGCTGGCTGATCCCCACTGCCGAGGTGAGCCTGACCAACATCGTGCGCGAGCAGATCCTCGCCGAGCAGGAGCTGCCGCTGCGCTTCGCCGCGCTCACCGCCTGCTTTCGCTCGGAAGCCGGCTCGGCGGGCCGCGACACGCGCGGCTTCATCCGCCAGCACCAGTTCGAGAAGGTCGAGATGGTCTCGATCACCACACCCGAGCAGAGCGAAGCCGAGCACGAGCGCATGACTCAGTGCGCCGAGGGCATCCTCACTGCGCTCGGCCTGCCCTTCCGCCGGATGAAGCTGTGCAGCGGCGACATGGGCTTCACCGCGGCGCGAACCTATGACCTCGAAGTGTGGCTGCCCGGCCAGGCGCGCTACCGCGAGATCTCGTCCTGCTCGACCTGTGGTGACTTCCAGGCGCGCCGGATGAACGCGCGCTATCGCCCGGAAGCCGAGAAGGGCACGCGCTTCGTGCACACGCTCAACGGCTCGGGCCTGGCGGTGGGCCGCACGCTGGTCGCGGTGCTGGAGAACTACCAGCAGGAAGACGGCTCGGTGACGATCCCCGAGGTGCTCAAGCCCTATCTCAAGGGCCTGGAGAGGCTCGAACCGGCAAACTGAGACACCTCCGCATTCAGACGTACCTGACGCGCGGGGAAATGCGCGTTATGGTGCGGGCCAAGATGGTTAATTCGGGGGTCGGATCGATGGCGGTAAAGCGGATGGCGCCGGTGGCGCTGCTGTTGCTGGCCGCCTGTATTCCGCAGCGCGGCGGGGCCTATGACGATCCCGGCTATCGCGCGCCGCCGCGCGAACGGCAGGACCGCAATCCCGAGCCGCAGCAGGAGCGCTGGGAGCGCCCCGCCCTCGGCAACGAGCAGGACGTCCGCCGCCTCCCCGCCCCGCCTAACGCCTGGCAGTCGCGCAAGGTGCAGGCGGATTCGCGCGTCATCGCCGGCACCAGCTACACGGTCAGGCCGGGCGACTCGCTGCGCTCGATCTCGGCGAAGACCGGCGCGGGATCGGAAGCGATCGCGCGCGCCAACGACATCCCCCCGCCCTTCGTGATCCGCGTCGGCCAGAAGCTGATCATCCCGGGCGGACGCTATCACCTGGTCCGCGACGGCGAGACCGGCATCGCGATTGCGGTGGCGTACGGCGTCGACTGGTCGCGGATCATCGCGGTCAACGAGCTGCAGGAGCCCTATATCCTGCGCACCGGCCAGCGGCTGCTGATCCCGGACACCGCCTCGCCCAATGGCCGGCCCGAGACGATCGAGCAGCGCGCCGCGCGCTTCCACCTCGATCTCGACGTGGACGACATCGTCACCGGCGGCCAGCCCGCCATCGCCGAGAAGGCCAAGCCGGCCGCGCCGACCGCTTCCTCGGCCCGCGTGCTCTCGCCCACGACCCCTGTGGCCGCACCGGCGCGCCTCGCCGGCGGCTTCCAATGGCCGCTCCGGGGCAACGTCATCAAGCGCTTCGGCCCGGGCGCCTCGGGCGAGCGCAATGACGGCATCAAGATCGCGACTCCGCTCGACACGCCGGTGCTGGCGGCGGCGGACGGCGTGGTCGCCTATGTCGGCTCGGACATCCCCGCGCTCGGCGGGCTGGTGATCATTCGGCATGGCGATGGCTGGACGACCGTGTATGGTCATGCCGGCCAGCTGCTGGTGCAGCGCGGCCAGGCAGTGAAGAAGGGCCAGATGATCGCGCTCTCCGGCAATTCGGGCTTTGCGGACCGCCCCGAGCTCCATTTCGAGATTCGCCAGGGCCGCAATCCGGTCGATCCGCTGCCGAGACTGCCCGCGCGCTGATGGCGCTGAAGCCGCCCGCCACGCTCAAACGCAAGTCGAGCATGCCCGTCTGGGCAGCGATCGGCTGGCGGGTGCTGGCGGTGCTGGCGCTCCTTGCCCTGGCGGTGGGCGTCCACTGGATCGAGCGCGACGGGCTGAAGGATTCGGCCGACGGCCATGTCAGCTTCCTCGACATCCTCTATTTCACGTCGATCTCGGTGACGACCACCGGCTATGGCGACATCGTGCCGGTGAGCAATTCGGCGCGGATGTTCGACGCGTTCGTCGTCACCCCGATCCGCGTGTTCGTGGTGCTGATCTTCCTCGGCACCGCCTATAATTTCGTGCTCAAGCGCACCTGGGACAAATGGCGTATGGCAATGATCCAGCGGACCCTTGCGGGCCACATCATCGTGGCGGGATATGGCACCACCGGATCGGAGACAGTCGACGAGCTTATCGCGCGCGGCAGGACACCCGGCAGCATCGTCGTGATCGACCAGAACGAGGGCAATGTCGCCCGCGCCCAGGAATGCGGCTGCATCGTGCTCCAGGCCGATGCCACGCGCGACCAGGTGCTTAAGGACGTCCATATCATGAGCGCCGAATCGATGATCGTCTGCGCCGGGCGCGACGACACCTCGATCCTGATCACCCTCACCGCGCGGCACCTGGCGCCGAACGTCCCGATCAGCGTGATCGTGCGCAACGAGGACAATGAGCTGCCGGCGCGCGCGGCGGGCGCGACCACCGTGGTCAATCCGGTGAGCTTCGCCGGGCTGCTGCTCGCCAGCTCGTGCCAGGGGCCGCATCTTGCGGATTACCTGACCGACCTCGCCTCGATCCATGGCGAGGTGGAGCTGTCCGAGCGCCCGGTGCGCCCGGAGGAGATCGGGCATCCGCTATCGGCGATCGCCACGGGCCTGGGCGTGCGCATCTATCGCGGCGGCGTGCCCCATGGCCACAAGACGCCCGAGGCGCAGGCGCTGCTGGCGGGCGACACGATCCTGGAGATCGTGACCGGATAACCCTTCTCCCACTGGGAGAAGGGAGGGGCCCGCCGCCAAAGGCGGTGGGAGGGATGAGGGTCAACACACCTCATATAGTTTCGCCCGTGGATAGGCCGCCCTCACCCAACCCTCTCCCAAAGGAGAGGGCTTTCAGGCGTCGTGGAGGCCTTCCCGCGCTTCGTTGCATTCCTCGCAACCCTGATCGGGGTCGTGGAGGAAGATCAGCGGGTCCTGTCGCACCTTCTCCGAAGCGATCCGCACCAGCGCTTCCGCATCCATCAGCCGCGCCTCGGCATGGCCGACCTGCCCTTCGCGCTGCAGCCCCTCGGCGCGCAGCCAGCCATCGGCGAGTTCGAACTTCTCGCAGCAGCTGTCATTCTCGCCGTAATGGACCTCCCGGCCCTCGGCATCGATGTAATGGAAATCGCTGCGATAGGGCGCGCCGCCGACCAGCTCGGCGAGATGGAGCATGGTGTTGGCGTGATGCGTGACGCCGAGCAGCATCACCTGCCCGCCCAGCGCGCGGATCCGGTCAATCGCGCTTTCCGGGGCTGCGGGCGGCAGCACGAAGGGGCCGCCGGTGATCCATTCCGCCTTCGGGCCGCATGCCGAGACCGCATCGAAATGCGGGCTGCGCACCACGCCGGGCATCCGCCAGAACAGGTCGGCGACAATGCCCAGATCGTCGCGATTGGTCGTGGTCGCCGGGTCGAACGCGACATCGTCGTCGCCGGTCGCCGAGGGCATGGCCAGCGTGCCCTCCGGTCCCAGCGCCTCGGCAAGCGCAGCGATCAGCCCCTCCGGGCCACCCTCGACCGGGCGGACGGCGCGGTAGCTCATATGAACGAGCAGCACCCCGCCCTCGCGCACGCCCAGCGCGTGCAGCTGCTCGACCAGCTTCGTCCTCGAGATCGACTCCATCCGGCCCTGATGCCATTCCGGCCAGCGTGGCGCCATGCGCAAGCGTTCAGCCCGCAGCCTCGGCGGGAGTGCCGTGCGATGCCGAAGCCTCGGAGCTGCTCCGCTCGACAACCTTCGAGATTTGCCTGAAGCCGGCCGGAATTTCGCGGAAGCCGAATTTCCCCAGCAATTTCAGGCGGGCAAGAAACAGTGCCGCGGCGGGATGCCCGGCATCGGCCGCATGCTCCAGCAACGGCCTCACCGCGCGACAGACAGAGGCGCGGCTGGACTGCTTCAATCGATACCGGGCGAGCCAGAAACAGGCGGGAATGAAGTCCTGCTCGACGCCGTCCCGCAGCACCGCTTCGCAACCGTCGAAATCTCCATGCCCTGCCAGCAGCTTGGCATAGCCGATCGTCGCCATCCAGGAGCCCCCCTCGATCGCCCGGCAATAATAGTCTCGCGCGAGCTCGAAATCGGCGGCGACAGCGCCCCCGTGCGCATAATGCGATCCGACCGTTTCCATGGCCCAGGCCATGCCCGCGTCCGCCAGCTCGCGTAAAACAAGAAAGGACGCTTCGGGATCGGTGTCGAAGGCTGCCAGCGCCGCCTCCGCCCGTTCGCGATCCTCGACAGGTGCCTCGAGCCAGAGCGTGTAGTCGTTCGAATGGGCGCGCTCCCAATCCTCGGATTGTTGCCAGAAAGAATTTGCCGGATCGGCACAAAACCGATCGCACAGCCACGCACATAATTTGCAGGCCAAGGCAAAGGCCTCCCTTCTGCCACTCGCGCCAAGTTCTTGCACCGGCAGGCTATGCGATCTCCGGAACCCGGTAAATGAAAACCGGTGGGAGACATCCCGGTCCTCTTGACCCCGACGATGCCCTCGCCAAGGTCGCGCCATGCCAGAGATGCTCTTCGCCCGCCTCCTGCCGATCCTGCTGCTGATCGGCTCGAACGTCTTCATGACCATCGCCTGGTACGGGCATCTCAAGTTCAAGAGCGCGCCGCTGCTGCTCGTCATCCTGGCAAGCTGGAGCATCGCGCTGGTCGAATATTGCCTGGCGGTGCCGGCCAATCGCTGGGGCAGCGCGGTCTATTCGGCGGCGCAGCTCAAGGCAATGCAGGAGGTGATCACCCTCACCGTCTTCGTCGGCTTCTCGATCCTCTATCTGGGGCAGAAGATCACGATCAACCACCTGATCGGCTTCGCGCTGATCGCGGCGGGCGCCTGGTTCATCTTCAAGGCGCCCGCCTGACGTTCAGACGAGCAGCCCGAAGATCGCGCCCATCACCAGATACATGACGATCCAGTAGCCCGCATCGATCAGGAACAGCGCGCGGGGCAGGCGCGAGAAGAGATAGTTGACGCCGACCGAGGTGGCGATGAAGCCGACGCCGATGATCCCGGCGACCACCAGCGAATAGTGCAGCCCCAGCGGCGTGTCATAGGTGTTGTAGAGGTGATCGAGCGCGAAGGCCGCGATCAGGTTGAGCACGAAGGTGGCGCCGAAGATCTTGCCCATGTTCGCGCCGGACTTGAGCTCCTCCTCGTTCAGCCCCCGCGCCTGCATCCACGCCTTGCCGAACAGCGGCCCGTACCAGATGCCGCCCACCATGAATCCCGCCACCGCCGCGGCGAGGATCGCCAGCCAATGAATCTGCATCTTGCCTCTCCCCTGTATAGTTGCAGAGGCATGAAGCTACGCCCGTCACCGCTATTCGGCGAGCAGTTTCGCCAGATCGGCCTTCCAGAACTTCGCCGAGGTGTGGGTGCCGTGCCCGCGCGTCTCGACCGAGGCCGGGATCAGCACGAAGCGCGCGCGGGGCATGCGCTTGACCATCTGCTCGGCCAGGCCGAGCTCGGGTGGGTTGATGAAATCATCCGCCGAATTCACCCAGAGCAGCGGAACGGTGATCTTCTCGAGCACCGGCGAGGGATCATAATTCCGCGACGAATCGATGTAGTAGAGCGCGTCATTGGCATCGAGCCTGCTCGCCCGGGCGAAGGAGGCATTGAGCGCCTTCTCGGTCGCCTCGCGCGTCGGATATTGCGCCTGGAGCGCCATCGGGTTGGCACCGGCGAGGATCAGCAGGTCGACGACGGTGCGCAGGCCCTGGACCGGCTGGGTGGTGTAGTTGCCCTGCATCCAGGCCGGATCGGCGCGGATCGCGTCGATCGCCATCTTGCGCCACATCCGGTTGCGCCCGGCGAGCGCCACGGTGTTGCAGGCGAACGGCGCGAGATGCTCGGCGAAACCGGGGAAGGTCTCGCCCCAGACGAAGGCGTGCATGCAGCCCATCGAGGTGCCGAGGATCAGCTTGAGCTTCTTCACGCCCAGCCCGTCGACCAGCAGCTTGTGCTGGAGCGCGACCATGTCGTCATAGTCATAGTGCGGAAAGGCCATGCGCAGCCCGTCGCTGGGCTTGGACGAGCCGCCATGGCCGATATTGTCGGGCAGGATCACGAAGGTCCTGGTGATATCGAGCGGCTGGCCCGGGCCGTAGAGCTCGTCGGCGAAGACCGGCACGAGGAAGTTCTTGCCCGATCCGCCCGTGCCGTGGAGCACCATCACGGCATTGTCGATCTCACCCTTCGCATTGCGGTGCGGCGTGCCGAGCGTGGTGTAGTGCATCCGCACCTCGCCCAGCTTCTCGCCCGACTTGAAGGTGAAGTCGCGGATGGTGAAGTTGCCTTCCTTCGTCGGCCAGTCGGCCGCCTGCGCGGCCATCGGGAGGAGCAGAAGAGCGAGCGTGCTGAGGATCGAGCGGAGCATGACCCCGAGCCTAAGAAGCTGAGCTTGCAGGTCAAGGAGGTCCCCTCACTAGCTTTTTCGCCGAAAAAGCCTATGTGCGCGGCCAATCATGGCAACCAAAATTCCTGAGGCGCCCCGCGTGGGCATGGTGTCGCTCGGCTGTCCCAAGAACCTGGTCGACAGCGAACGGATCCTCACCAAGCTGCGCAGCGACGGCTATGCGATGTCCCCCGACTATGCCGGGGCCGACGTCGTGCTGGTCAACACCTGCGGCTTCCTCGACTCGGCGAAGGAAGAGTCGCTCGAGGCGATCGGCGAGGCGATCGCGGAGAATGGCCGCGTCATCGTCACCGGCTGCATGGGCAAGGAAGCCGAGGTCATCCGCGCCCGCTTCCCCAACGTGCTCGCGGTCACCGGCGCGCATCAATATGAGGAAGTGGTCGGCGCGGTGCACGACGCGGCACCGATGCCGCCCTCGCCCTTCGTTAACCTGGTGCCCGATGCGGGGCTGAAGCTCACCCCGCGCCACTACAGCTATCTGAAGATCTCCGAGGGCTGCAACCACCGCTGCGCCTTCTGCATCATCCCGGCGCTGCGCGGCGACCTGGTCAGCCGCCGCCCCGACGCGATCCTGCGCGAGGCGGAGAAGCTGGTCGAGGCGGGCACCAAGGAGTTGCTGGTCATCAGCCAGGACACCTCGGCCTATGGCGTCGACATCCGCAAGGAGCCGCGCCCCTGGAAGGGCGGCGAGGTCATCCCCCACATGACCGACCTTGCCCGCGAGCTCGGCAAGATCGCGCCCTGGGTGCGACTGCACTATGTCTACCCCTACCCCCATGTCGACCAGGTCATCCCGCTGATGGCCGAGGGGCTAATCCTCCCCTATCTCGACATCCCGTTCCAGCATGCCAGCCCGTCGGTGCTGCGCTCGATGAAGCGCCCGGCCAACGAGGCCAAGGTGCTCGAGCGGCTGAAGAAGTGGCGCGAGATCGCCCCGGACCTGACCATCCGCTCGACCTTCGTGGTCGGCTTCCCCGGCGAGACCGAGGCGGATTTCCAGTATCTGCTCGACTGGCTCGACGAGGCCCAGCTCGACCGGGTCGGCGCGTTCCGCTTCGAGCCGGTCGAGGGGGCTCCTGCCAACGACCTGCCCGGCGCGGTGCCGGAAGAGGTCAAGGAAGAGCGCTATGCCCGGATCATGGAGAAGACCGCGGCGATCAGCGCGGCCAAGCTCCAGGCCAAGATCGGCCGCACGCTCGAGGTGATCATCGACGAGGTCGGCGAGGAAGGCGGCGCCACCGGCCGCAGCCAGGCCGATGCGCCGGAGATCGACGGCGAGGTGTTCCTGCGCGATGCCGGCCATCTCAGCCAGGGCGACATCGTCCAGGTCGAGATCGAGGACGCGGACGAGCACGATCTCTACGGGGTGCCGCTGGCCTGATCGCCAGCGGGCCGTTCCCACGGGAGCGGCCCACCCGGTTTCCAACATCGCAGCGCGCCGCGACTCGCCAAAGTACAGGAAGTACAGGCCAAAGGCGGGTTTTCGCGGGCGGAACGTCACGAACATCGCACACGGCGGAGGTGGCAAGCAGCGCGGCGCGCAACATGCTTGCATGCCCGGGATCCTATTTTTCCAACGGCGTCAAAGAGCGGCCAGCCCGGGAGCCGACTGCGCGAGCCAAACAGACGAAATCCTACATTGCAAGCGGCGGCCGCGGGCCACCATTTCCGTCATCCCGGCGAAAGCCGGGATCTCAGGAGATGGCGCGAGGCGCTGGACAAGAGCCGCACGAGATCCCGGCTTTCGCCGGGATGACGATTGTTGGATGGGATGACGGCTGGGGAGTGAGAAGACGGAAGAGGGATGGGACGACAGCTGTGGGAGCGGAGGGGATGACGATCCGGAAACCCTGTCCTAAGCTCGCGCCGTCCCATTCCGGAGGCCCGATGTTCCGTTCCGCTTTTGCCGCCGCCCTTCTGATCGCCACCCCAGCCGCCGCACAGCAGCTGAGCGCCGACGAGACCGCCCAGGTCGACACCATCGTCGCCGACGCGCTCAAGTCCTCGGGGGCGCCTTCCGCCTCGGTCGCGATCGTGCGGGACGGCAAGATCGTCTTCGCCAGGGCCTATGGCGACCAGGGCCCGGGCATGAAGGCGACCAGCCCTGCGGCGAAGTACCAGATCGCATCGATCTCCAAGCAGTTCACTGCCGCGGCGATCCTGCTGCTCGAGGACGAGGGCAAGCTCAGCCTCGACGACCTGGTGTCGAAATGGGTGCCGGACATCACCGATGCCGACAAGATCACCATCCGCCAGCTGCTCAGCCACACCGCCGGCATCCAGGACTATTGGCCGCAGGACTATGACTTCGCGGCGATGTCGACGCCGGTCACGCCGCAGCAGATTCTCGATCGCTGGGCCAAGAAGCCGCTCGACTTCCAGCCCGGCACGGCGTGGCAATATTCGAACACCGGCTATGTCGTCGCCGGAATGATCATCGAGAAGGCGTCGGGCATGAAGCTGCTCAACTATCTCCAGAAGAAGATCTTCAAGCCGCTGGGCATCGACGCGATCGACCAGGACATCGCGGTCGGCAAGGGATTCCCGCAGGGCAATCACCGCTTCGCGCTGGGTCCGGTGCGCCCCGCCAAGCCGGCGGCGGATGGCTGGCTGTGGGCGGCGGGCGAGCTCGCCATGTCGGCCAGCGACCTGGCGAAGTGGGACATCGCCCGGATCGACCGCAAGATCCTGAGCGCCGAGGATTGGGCGACCCAGGAGACTCCAGTGCTGCTCAAGGACGGCACCAACACCCGTTACGGCCTGGGCGTGTCGCTGGGCGGGCGCGACGGCATCCGCACGGTCGAGCATGGCGGCGAGGCGGTCGGCTTCCTCTCCGACAATTTCGTCATCCCGCAGAAGCGCTTTGCCGTCGTCGCGCTGGTCAATGCCGATTTCGGCGGGGCGCAGGATGCGATCACCGGCGGGATCACCGATCTGCTGGTACCGGCAGCCCCGCCGCCGCAGCGGCCGCTGACCATCGACGAGGCGCGCGACCAGTTGGCAAAGATCGTGTTCGACCAGCTGCGTGGCGGCACGCTCGACCGCTCGAAGCTGACCGAGGACGCCGCCTATTATTTCACGCCGCAGGCGACCGAGGACTATCATGCCAGCCTGGCCCCGCTCGGCGATCCGGTGAGCTTCACTGCGCTCGGCAAGCCGCGGCTGCGCGGCGGGTTCGTCAACCGCAACTATCAGATCGGCTATGCCGATGGCCGCAAGCTGATCGCGATCACCTATGCCGAGCCCGGCACGGACGGGAAGTTCGAGCAGTTCCTGGTCCAGCCGAGGGACTGATGCGGCTGGCGACCCTTGCCATCGCCGCGCTGTTCAGCGCGTCGCCGCCCGATGCGGTGACAGTGCGGCCGGTCGATCCGCTGACCGTGCAGGACGACGACTTCGCCCGGCACCGCGATCCGGCCGAGTGGCAGGGGCTGCGCGTCTCCGAACTGACCTTCCGCGACGAGCGGGCGCGCTGGCGGCTGTGGCGGATCGCCAATGCCAGGCACCCCAAGGGGCCGCTGTTCTTCGTGCCCCACGACAATGAGAATGCCGGGTTCGAGGCGGGCCTCGCCGCGGTCCGCAAATATGGTGGGGTGCTGATCGCGGTCGATTCGGGCATCTCGCCGGGTGATGACGGGAAGCGGCTCAACAACGCAGTCGATTACGGCCGACCGGTCGATCCCAACCGCAACTTCGACACCGCCCTGCCCGGCTATGCCCATCATATCCTCACCGATCTTGCCCATGGCGCCTGGCCGATCATCGCCTTGCACACCAATGCCAAGGGCTTCGAGACGGCGGGTTCGCGTTGCAACAAGGGCGATCCGGAGGGCAGCGGGATCATCTCGATCCGCTATTGCGACGACACGCTGAACCCGAGCCCGTCGGTGTCGAAGGCATACCCCTTCGGCGATGACGACACCGTCGCCTTCGCCACCTATCTTGCCCGCAACCAGCCGGGGGATGCCTTCTGCCGCGACGCGATGGTGCAGGCCGACTTCAACGTGGTGCAGGAGCGCGTAGTGGCGAGCGACGGATCGCTCTCCAATTATGCGGTGCTGCACGGGCTCGCTTATCTCAACTTCGAGACGCTCGACCGGGGGCTGGACCCGGCCGAGCTGGCTCTGGCGCGTGATAGGCTCAGCTTCATGGTCGATCGCGCGATCGCGATGTGCGCGCCGAAGGTGAAGGCCATTGGACGGTAAACTCCCCCTCCCTGCAAGGGAGGGGGTTGGGGGGTGGGTCGCGTCCTGACGTACCGCCACAGCGTCGCAATGAGGTGCCGTATCGCGGTCATCCACCCACCCCCAGCCCCTCCCTTGCAGGGAGGGGAGCTTTATTGGGCAATCCCGTCCAGCACCGTCACCGCCTCGGCCGGCAGCTTCAGCTCGCGCACCGCCAGGTTCTCACGCAGATGGCCGAGCGACGAGGTGCCGGGGATCAGCAGCAGGTTGGGCGAACGCTGGAGCAGCCAGGCGAGCGCGACCTGCATCGGCGTGGCGCCGAGACCCTTCGCCACCTCGTCGAGCGTGCCCGACTGGATCGGCGAGAAGCCGCCCAAGGGGAAGAAGGGCACATAGGCGATCCCCGCCTCGGCCAGGGTGTGGAGCAGCGCCTCGTCCTCGCGATGGGCGAGATTGTACTGGTTCTGCACGCAGACCACCGGCGCGATGTCACGCGCTTGCTCGACCTGCTTCGCCGTCGCGTTGCTGAGGCCCAGGTGGCGGATCAGCCCCTGCTCGCGCAGCCGCGCCAGCCGCTCGAACTGCGGGGCGATCGGACCCTCGCTGGGGGCATGGATGTCGCCCATGATGCGCAGATTGACGACGCCGATCGCCTCGATGCCGAGATTGGTGAGGTTGTCATGCACCGCCGCCTCGATCTCGTCCGGGCTCCAGGCGGGCAGCCAGGCGGCATCGTCGCCGCGGCGGGCACCGACCTTGGTGACGATGACGAGATCGTCGGGATAGGGGTGTAGCGCTTCGCGGATCAGCTTGTTGGTGACGTGGGGGCCGTAAAAGTCGCTGGTGTCGATGTGGTTGACGCCCGAGGCCACTGCCTCGCGCAGCACGGCGAGCGCCTGATCGGGGTCGCGCGGCGGGCCGAACACGCCCGGGCCGGCAAGCTGCATCGCGCCATAGCCGACGCGGTTCACGCGGCGGTCGCCCAGCTGGTAGGTCATCGGGAAGTCGGTCATCGTCATTCTCCAGTCTCGAAGCACGCCGCCTATCTAAGGCTTGCGGCATCGCGCGATAATCGGGCACAATCTGCACGGGCTGTGCGGAATTTCGAACAATGGATCTCGACCTTGGCGAGTTGAACGCGTTCCTGTCCGTAGCCCGGGCCGGCGGCTTTCGCGATGCCGCGCGGGCGACGGGGGCGAGCGCCTCGGGGCTCAGCGAGGCGGTGCGAAGGCTGGAGGCGCGGCTGGGCGTGCGGCTGCTCAACCGCACCACCCGCAGCGTTGCGCCGACCGAGGCGGGTGCGCGGCTGATCGAGCGGCTCGCCCCCGCGCTGGGCGAAGTCGCGGCAGCACTCGACGTGGTCAACATCTTCCGCGACCGGCCGGCGGGCACGCTCAAGCTCAACGTGCCGATCGGCGCGGCGCGGATCGTGCTGCCGGCGATCCTGCCGGGCTTCCTTGCTGCCTATCCCGACATCCAGGTCGAGATCGTTGCGCAGGACAATTTCGTCGACCTGCTGGCAGCGGGCTGCGACGCCGGCATCCGCTATGACGAGCGGCTGGAGCAGGACATGATCGCGGTGCCGATCGGCCCGCGCGTCCAGCGCTTCGCCGCGGCCGCCTCCCCCGCCTATCTGGCTGAATATGGGGTGCCCGGGCATCCGCGCGACCTGCTGAACCATCGCTGCCTGCGTGGCCGGTTCGAGAGCGGGCGGCTGATCCCCTGGGAATTCGAGAAGGACGGCGAGATACTGGTGGTCGAGCCGCCGCCGGCGCTGATCGTCACCGTGGGCAGCGCGATCGACATGCTGCTCGACGTCGCGGCGGCGGGCGGTGGTATCGTGACCCTGTTCGAGGACTGGCTGAAGCCAAGCTTCGCCAGCGGGGCACTGGTGCCGGTGCTGGAGGATTGGTGGGAGAGCTTTCCGGGGCCGTTCCTCTACTATCCGGGGCGAAGGCTGGTGCCGGCGCCGCTGCGGGCGTTCATCGATTATGTGAGGGCTAATCCGGGCGGGCATTCTCCCCGTCATCCCCGCGAAAGCGGGGACCCATCTCCAGCACCAACCCCATAATCAGCCGACGCATTGGCGGACAGTCCGGGAGATGGGCCCCCGCTTTCGCGGGGGTGACGATAGGGAGCGAACTCAAGGCAGCGCATACGCCACCACCTCATCCCCCACTGGCGTCTCCATGAAGTGGTGCCCGCCGGCATAGATCACCAGATACTGTTTCCCGTTCGCCTCATAGGTGATCGGCGTGGCCTGGCCGCCCGCGGGCAGCACGGCCTTCCATAGCGTTCTGCCTGTCTTGAGGTCGATCGCGCGGATCAAATTGTCGGTCGCCGCCGCGACGAAGATCAATCCGCCCGCCGTCACCACCGAGCCGCCATTGTTGGGCGTGCCGATGCTCACCGGCAGCATCGAGGGGATGCCGAACGGGCCGTTGGTACGGGCTTCACCGAACGGGCGGTCCCAGATCGTCTTGCCGCTGGCCATGTCGATCGCGCGGATCCCGCCATAGGGCGGCTGCTTGCAGAGCAGCCCGGTGAAGGGCATCCGCCAGCCGGCATTGACGTTGATCGCATAGGGCGTGTTCGCCTGGGGATCGCCCGCCCCTTCCGCGCCGCCGATCCTGCCGCGGGCTTGGTCGCGCGGTGCCCAGCCGAGCTTGTCGGCCTCGGCGCGCGGGACGAGCCGGACATAGTTGGGCATGTCGTTATAGTTGGCGACGATCACCCCGCGCTGCGGGTCGACAGCGATGCCGCCCCAGTCGGTGCCGCCATTGTAACCGGGATACTGGATCGAGTGGCGGCTCGCCTCGGGCGGGGTGAAGAAACCCTTGTAGCTCGCCCGGCGGAACTGGATGCGGCAGAGCATCTGGTCGATCGGCGACATGCCCCACATGTCGCGCTCGGTCAGGTCGGGCTTGCGGAGTGTATGCCAGAGCGAGACGCGCTGGGTGGCGGCGCGCTGCTGCGGCTCGACGCCGCCGCCAGGCACTTTCATCTCGCCCACGGGGGTGAGCGGCTGGCCGGTGCGGCGGTCGAGGATGTAGATGTCGCCCTGCTTCGAGGGCAGCACCAGCGCCGGGGCACCCTTGTAGTCGACCAGGGTCGCCTGGGCACCGAAGTCGTAATCCCACACATCGTTGCGGACGGCCTGGAAGCGCCAGCGCGGCTTGCCGGTGGTCACGTCGAGCGCGACCAGCGAGGTGGCGTAGAAATTCTCCTCGGGGCGGCGGAGCGACGAGTAATAGTCGGCCGCGGCATTGCCCATCGGGAGGTAGACCAGCCCGAGTTGCTCGTCGCCGCTCGCCAGCGTCCACATGTTCGGCGTGCCGCGCGCCCATTCCTGGCCCGCGGGCGGCGCGCCGTTCCAGCTCGGATGCATCATATCCCACGCCCAGCGCAATTGACCGGTGACGACGTCGAAGCCCTGGATCACGCCCGAGGGCGCCCAGCGGTCCTGCCCGTCGAGCACCTGGTGGCCGGTGACCAGCACGCCGCGAACCAGCGTGGGCGGCGAGTTGATCGAGACGAAACCGTCCGGAACCTTGCCCATGCCCTGCTTGGCGTCGACCTGGCCATTGGTGCCGAAATCGGTGCAGGGCTTGCCGTTCTTCGCATCGACCGCGATCAGCCGCGCGTCGAGCGTGCCCTCGATGATCCGGGTCGCGCAGGCCTGGTTCGCCGGGACGTTCGGCACCGCATAATAGACCACGCCGCGACAGGCCGCCGTGTAGGGTATGGCGTCGTCGGGGACCTCGGGATCGTAGCGCCACTTCTCCATGCCGCTTGCGGCATCGAGCGCGATCATGATGTTCTTGGGCGTGCAGACATAGAGGCTGTCGCCGACCTTGAGCGGGGTGTTCTCCGCGCCATAGGTCTTCCGGATCATCGGCGAGCTCGGCAGGTCGCCGGTATGGGTGAGCCACACCTGTCTGAGCCTCGAGACATTGGCCGGCGTGATCTGGACGAGCGGCGAATAGCGGCGCGCGCTGGTGGTGCCGCCATAGACCGGCCAGTCGGCGCCGGTCTGCTGGCCCGAGGGATCGAGCATGCCCGCGGTGCCGGGCGACGGCAGGCCGGCGAGCACCGGGTTGGGCATGCCGGCAGCGGCCGCCCAGAAATTGATAACGCCAAGCGCCAGCGTAAATGCGACGCCGCCCAGCGCGAGGCGCCACTTGCCCGGCGCCGGGGTCAGGGTCGGCAGGATCAGGATCACGGCGATGGCCAGCACGACCGGGGCAATCACCCGTGGCACCTGCGCCCAAGGATTCGAACCGACCTCCCACCAGGCCCAGAACACGCTGGAAATGACGATTGCGAGATAGAGCCAGCCGCCGCTCATCCGTCCGCGGACCAGCAGCACGCCCGACCAGAGCATCAGCGCGCCGGTGACGAGATAGTAGAGCGAGCCGCCCAGCACCGCGAGCCAGGCGCCGCCGATGGCCAGCACCAGGCCGATCAGCGCGATCAGCCCGCCGACGATCATCGCGGCGATGCTGCGCCGTCCCGGGGTGGGCTCCACCGGCTCGAGATAGGGGATACGTTCCCCCTCGTAGCGCGTGTCGGTCATCGCCTGCTCCCTGTGGCCCACGGACCATCGGGAAACCGGTTTCGAAACGAGACCGTTCCATTGTGAACGAAATTTCATGTTGTCCGTGGGGGCTAGCCCTCGCCTCCCCCATTACCTAGATCAATGCCATGTCTGATCCCAACACGCTCGTTCAGCCCGACAAGGGCCAGTCCGCCCGCACCATCCATGTGATCGACGCCAAGGGCTTCGATGCCTGGCTCGCCGCCCAGCCGCCGCGCCACCGCACCGCTGCCGCCGCGCAGAAGCTGGCGCCGAGCGCCTATTCGAGCGCGATCCTGCCCGGCGACGGCGCCGAGGACTGGTCGGTGGTCAGCGTGGTCGCCAATGCCGAGAAGCTCTCGGCCTGGTGCCTCGCCAAGCTGGCCGAGACGCTTCCGGAAGGGACGTACCGCGTCGAGGGCGTGGAGCCCGGCAAGGCGATCCATGGCTGGCTCGCCGCCCAGTACAAATTCGACGCCTACAAGAAGGACGAGAAAACCCCGACCGGCCCGCGCGTGCTGCTGACCGGCGATCCCGCGCGGATCGAGGAAGCGGTGCGTATGGCCAACGCCACCTACAAGCTGCGCGACCGGATCAACACCGGCGCCAACGACATGGGCCCCGCCGATCTGGAGGCCGCCGCCGCCGACCTGGTCAAGGCCTATGGCGGCCAGCTCACCGTGGTGAAGGGCGACGAGGTCGAGAAGGGCTATGGCCTGCTCTGGGCGGTCGGCAAGGCCGCCGGCAAGGGCCGCGAGCCGCGCCTGATCGAGATCGAATGGGGCAATCCCGAGCATCCGAAGATCGCGATCATCGGCAAGGGCGTCTGCTTCGATTCGGGCGGCCTCGACATCAAGCCGGCCAACGGCATGCGGCTGATGAAGAAGGACATGGGCGGCGCCGCCCACGCGCTGGCCACCGCCGAGCTGATCATGTCGTCGCGCCTGCCGGTGCGGCTGCACATGCTGGTCCCCGCGGTCGAGAACTCGATCAACGGCGAGGCGACCCGCCCGGGCGACATCATGCGCTCGCGCAAGGGCATCACGGTCGAGAACAGCAACACCGACGCCGAGGGCCGCCTGATCCTGGCCGACGCGCTGACCAAGGCCGAGGAAAAGGGCCCGGAACTGGTGATCGACTATGCGACGCTGACCGGCGCCGCCCGCGTCGCGCTGGGTGCCGACCTGCAGGCGCTGTTCGCAAACGACGACACGCTGGCGAGCGAGCTGATGGCCGCGGCGGAGACCGAGGCGGATCCGATGTGGCGCCTGCCGCTCTACGATCCGTACAAGGAGATGCTGAAGTCGGACGTGGCCGACATGGTCAACGCGGCCGAGGCACCGTTCGGCGGCGCGCTGACCGCGGCGCTGTTCCTCAAGGAGTTCGTGCCGGAGAAGGCGCAATGGGCGCATCTCGACATCTTCTGCTGGAACGGCAGCCACAAGCCGGGCCGCCCCAAGGGCGCCGAGGCGGTGAGCCTGCGCGCGGTGTGGAAGGTGCTGAAGGATCGGTACGCGAACTGATCGCAATTCCTCCCCCGGAGGGCACCTCCGGGGGAGGGGGACCGCGCGCGCAGCGCGTGGTGGAGGGGGCAGCCGCTATCGAGGGGGAATTTCCCCCTCCACCACCGCCTTCGGCGGCGGTCCCCCTCCCCCGCTGTCTTCGCAGCGAGAGAGGAATGGCGTTTCCTAAAACACCAGCGTCCGCGCGAAGAACGGCAGCATCTCGGTGTAGATGCGGCCGTCCTCGCCCAAGTGGCGATCCCCCCAGCCGCCGCGATATTCCTCCGCTTCATAGGGCACGCCGAACGCGTCGAGCGTGCGGGTGAAGGCCTGGAGCGAGACGATGTGATCGGGGTTGGTATCGCCTCGCCCCCAATCGAACATGAAGCCGCGCAGGCGCTTGAGATTGGCCGCGTGCGCGGGGACCTGGCGCTCCAGGAAGAAGCTGGCGTTGAGCTTCTCGGTCAGCGCCGGATCGACCTCCAGCCTGCCGCCCACCAGCCGAGCCGGCGGATCGAAGAACAGGGGCGCCCGCGCCGCGTTCGGCAGATGCGCCTGAAAGATCGACGTGAAGACCAGCGAGAAGCCGTCACTGCGCAGGTCTTCGAACGCCTTCGCGTCCTGGAGCAGCTGCCAGTTGGGGCGGGAGAACATGGTCTGCAGGCCTGGCCCCGCACCGATCGGATGGAGCGCGTAGACCGCGCCGAACACCTCCGGATGCCGCATCGCCAACCGGATCGCACCGTGCCCACCCATCCGGTCCCCGGCGATACCGCGCGAATTGGGGGTTGCCAGCGTGCGGTAGCGCCCATCGACCCAGGCGACGAGCTCGCGGCTGACCAGGTCCTCCCAATTCCCGGTGACCGGCGAGTTGACGTACCAGCTGCCGCCCGCCGGCGTGGTGCAGTCGACCGTCACCACGATCACATCGCCGATCACCTTGCCGGCGATCGCGCGGTCGAGCAGCGCCTGCGCGCCGTTGTTCGCCCAGGGCGCGCGGTCGTCCTCGAAGAAGTTGGTGAGGTAATAGAGGACGGGGAAGCGCTTTGCCGGGGCCGTAGCATAGCCGTCCGGCAGGTAGACAGTGACGCTGCGGGCGCTCGGCAGCCCGGCGGCATTGCCCCTGAGGCTGGCGGCGTCGATCCGTCCGTGTTCCAGCGTGCCGGCAAAGGCAGGCGTGGCGATCAGGGCGAGCAGGCAGGCGAACCAGGCGAGAAGCGGCATCGGACCCTCCCGTGAACCGCGTCATGCTATGCCGGGCGGGCGCCGTACGGAAGAGGCGCTCAGGCGGCGCTGGCGTCCCGTGTCGCCTCGATGTCCGCCGCGCACATCGGATGGCCGTAGAGATAGCCCTGCCCCATCGCGCAGCCGAGCCGGGCGAGCGTCTCCGCAATCGCGGGCGACTCGATCCCTTCCGCGACCACCGGCAGCTCGAGCGTGGTGGCGAGCGCGATGATCGCCAGGATCAGCTTCAGCGCCTGGGGATCGCGGTCCATCGAAGTGACGAAGGAGCGGTCGATCTTCAGCCGGTCGAACGGCAGCATCTGGAGGTGCTGGAGCGAGGAATAGCCGGTGCCGAAATCGTCCAGGGCGAGCTGGACGCCCTGGTTGCGCAGCGATTCGATCGCCTCCTGCGCGCTCTCGGCATCGACGATCAGCGCGTTCTCGGTGATCTCGATGGTGAGAAGGCGGGCCGGGAAACGCTCGCGGATCAGCACGCCGAGCAGCTTCTGGCTGAACCAGGGATCCTTGAGCTGGGTCGGTGAGACGTTGATCGCGATCGGTACTTCCCACTCGCGCGTCTCGCGGCAGGCGCGGCGCAGCAGGCGGAGCATCAGCGTGTCGATCAGCCCGCATTCCTCGGCGATCGGGATGAACAGCTCGGGGCCGATCTCCGCGCCGTCGCCGCGGGCCCAGCGCGCGAGCAGCTCATAGCCGACCACCGCGCCGCTGCGCAGATCGACGATCGGCTGGTAATGGGGGACGAAGGCGTCGCGGTTCATCGCCTCGCGCATCTCGCGCTCGATCTCGGCCCGCCTGCGGATCTCGGCATCGAGCATCGGCTCGAAGGCGCAGTGCTGGCCGCGGCCGAGATGCTTGGCCTTGTAGAGCGCGATGTCGGCGCGGCGCATCAGCGTGTCGAGGTCGAGCGCGTCCTGCGGATAAAGCGAGATGCCGACGCTGGCGCCGATGTGGTGGACGAGCTCCGGCCCCGAGAACGGCTTGTGCATCGCATGGACGATGGCATGCGCGGTGCGGCGCGCGCCCTCGACATCGCCGCCGACGATCACCGCGAACTCGTCGCCACCCAGCCGGTAGCTGGTCCCGCTGACGCCAACCACCGCATCGAGCCGCGCCGCGACGTCGCGTAGAAGCTGGTCGCCCGCGGGATGGCCGTGCACGTCGTTGATCGACTTGAACCGGTCGAGATCGATGATCAGCAGGCCGAGCGGCGCGCCGTCGCCTTGTGGGGAGAGCCGGCGCTCCAGCGCCTCGGCCAGCGCGCGGCGATTGGGCAGGCCGGTAAGCGGATCGTGATAGGCGAGGTCGTGCGCGCGCTGCTCGGCGCCCAGGGCACGCAGCTGCTCGGCCGCCATGTCCGAGCGCGAGGTCAGCACCTCGACGAAGCCGGCATGGTTGGTGCGCAGGATGCGCAGCACGACGAGCGCGACCAGCAGGATGTTGGCGCCGAGCCCGCGCAGGAACCAGTCGTCGGAGAAGACCAGGCAGATGGTGACCGGCATCGCCCCGAACAGCAGCACCGCCTGCCCGGCGCGCGGCACCGCCTGGAGGCAGTAGCAGCAGCTGATCGCGCCGATGAAGATGTAGAGCGCAATGCAGGCGCGGCGGATCAGATCGCCCTCGGCATAGAGCAGCAGCCCCCATCCGCCGAAGCCGAGGCTGAGCAGCATCGACACGATCACCGTGCCGCGCAGGTAATGCGGGATGTTTTCGGGCCGGGGCGTGAAGCTGCGCCGCTGCAGCCAGAAGGTGGCGCGCACCGCCGAGAGCAGCGCCAGCGCCGCCGGCATGCCCAGGCTCCACCAGGGGCTGACCGTGCCATAGGCCGCAAAGGCGAGGAATGCCGAGTCGACGAACATCATCGCGTACATCAGCGGCACCTGCTTGCGCAGGGCGCGGAACTGCTCGACCAGAATCGCCTGATTCTGCTCGCTGTCGACGGGGCCTGCGGGAAGCGGAAGCTTCGGCATATCCATTTATAGCGGCCCGCCGCGCCGCCGCCGGGACGGGCACCGCGTATTTTACGCAATTTCAGTAGATTACCGTATTCCCCCGGAATGGGCTAACCTGTGCTTTCGTCCAGCCTCCCCGTCGGCGCCGCGCTCTGCTACCGAGGGGCTATGGCGGCCAAGCATCCCAACCTCACCCTCACCGCCTGCATCCTCGCGTCGAGCCTGGCGTTCATCGACGGATCGGTGACCAATGTCGCGTTGCCGGCAATCGGCGCCGACCTGCACGCCACGCCCGCAGAGCTGCAATGGACGATCAACGCGTACATGCTGCCCCTCTCGGCGCTGCTGCTGATCGGCGGCGCGGCAGGGGACCATTTCGGACGGCGCAAGCTGCTGGTGCTCGGCATCGCGCTGTTCACCATCGCATCGGTCGCCTGCGCCGTCGCCGCCGACCTGACGCTGCTGCTCGCGGCGCGGGCGCTGCAGGGCATCGGCGCAGCGATCCTGCTGCCCAACAGCCTGGCGACTCTGGGCCACGCCTTCACCGGCGAGGCGCGCGGCAAGGCGATCGGGACCTGGGCGGGCGTGGGCGCGATCGCCGGCGCGGTCGGGCCGCCGCTCGGCGGCTGGCTGGTCGATGCGATCGGCTGGCGGGCGATCTTCTACATCAACGTGCCGGTCGCGCTCGTCGCGATCGGGATCGCGCTCCTCTATGTCGAGGAGAGTTCGGAAGGCGACCTGCCGCTCGACCTGCCGGGCGCGCTGACCGCGACGCTGGCGCTGGGCGCGCTCACCTGGGCGCTGACGCTCTGGTCGAGCCACCATGCGATCGACACGACCGTGGCTATCGGGCTCGCCGCAGGTCTCGCCGCAATCGGCCTGTTCCTGTGGGTCGAGCATCACCGCGGCGACCGGGCGATGATGCCGGTCGCCATGTTCGGCTCGCGCGCCTTTGCCGGCCTGACCCTGCTCACCTTCCTGCTCTACGGCGCCTTGGGCGGCGTCCTGCTGCTCCTGCCCTATGTGCTGATCCAGGCCGGCGGCTATTCGGCGCTCCATGCCGGATTCGCGCTGCTGCCGATGCCGCTGGGCATGGGAATCGCCTCGCGAATCATGGGCCGGATCACCGCCAAGGTGGGCCCGCGCTGGCCGCTGACCATCGGGCCGATGATCGTCGCGATCGGCTTCGCGCTGCTGCTGCTCGTCGACGAGGACGCGCCCTATTGGACCTCGGTCTTCCCGGGCGCGCTGGCCATCGCGATCGGCATGGCCAGCGTCGCGGCGCCGCTGACCACCGCGGTGCTCGCCTCGGTCGACGAGACGCATACCGGCACCGCCTCGGGCTTCAACAGCGCGATCGCACGCACCGGCGGGCTGATCGCCACCGCGATCGCCGGCGCGGTGATCGCGGCGGCGGGCGAAGGGCTGGTCAGCGCCTTCCACATGGGGGCGCTGGTCGGCGCCGCGGCGGCCGCGCTTTCGGGGGTGACGGCGTTCCTGACGCTGGATCGCGGCTCGCGCGCGGGGGAAGGCAGTCGAAGCTAAGCCTTAGTTCCCCGGCGAAAGCCGGGGAGCAAGTTGATCAGGAAACCGACGCCGCGCCCTCGATGATCGGGACGAACTTCTCGGCGGTCAGGCTCGCGCCGCCGACCAGCGCGCCGTCGACATTGTCGAGCGCGAGGATCTGCGCGGCGTTCGCGCCGGTGACGGAGCCGCCATAGAGAATGCGGACACCCTCGGCCTTTTCCTCGCCGATCATCATCCGGAGCTTGGCGCGGAGAATCGCGTGCATCGAGGCGATCTCGTCGGGCGTCGGCGTCTTGCCGGTGCCGATCGCCCAGCGCGGCTCATAGGCGAGCGTCAGCCAGCTGGGGTCGGCATCGTCGGGCAGCGACTTCTCGATCTGCGACTGGACGATGCGCTCGGCCCGGCCGGCGGCCCGCTCGGCCTCGAGCTCGCCGCAGCACAGGATCACCTTGAGCCCGTGCCGGTGCGCCGCCGCCGCCTTCATATAGGCATCGTGGCTGGTCTCGTGCTGGTCGCCGCGGCGCTCGCTATGGCCGACGATGGTGAGGGTCGCCCCCTCCTCCACCAGCATCGGCGCGGAGATGCAGCCGGTATGCGCGCCCTTGTCGGCCTCGTGCAGGTCCTGCGCGCCGATCGGCAGCGCGCCCGCCACCTGCGCGGCGGGGTGGATCAGCGTGTAGGGCACGCAGAGCGCGGCATCGACCGAGGGATTCGCCGCCGCGGCCGCCGCGATCGCCTCGATCTCCGGCAGCTGCGCGCGCAGCCCGTGCATCTTCCAGTTCCCAGCCACCAGCTTGCGCCGCATCACCCCAACCTCCTTTTGTCTGTTTCGGTTGCGGATAGCAGGGAGGAACGTTCGCACAAGCTTGATGGCAGCGAATGAGCGCCCTAAAGCACCGGGCAAACCATTCCAACGATCGGCCCTTCATGCTCAGCTTCTTCCGCAATTTCACCAAGTCGCGCTACGGCCTGATTGCGGTGTTCCTGTTCCTCGGCATCATCGCCATCGCCTTTGCCGCGGGTGACATCACCGGCATCCGCAACGGCGCCTCCGGCGCGTCGAACAGCACGCTGGCGACGGTGGGCGGGCAGAAGATCTCCGACACCGAGGTGAAGGACCGGATCGAGCGCTTCCTGCGCAGCCTGCAGCAGCAGGGCCAGACCGTGACGATGGAGCAGTTCCTCGGCCAGGGCGGTCTCGACATCGCGATCGACGAGATGATCAACCAGGCCGCGCTGGTGGAATTCGCCCGCAAGTCCGGCATGCAGGTGTCGAAGAAGCTGATCGACACCGACATCGCCAGCAACCCGAGCTTCGCCGGCATCGACGGCAAGTTCAGCCAGCAGGCCTTCGAGAAGCTGCTCGCCGACAACCGCATCGCCCCCGCCACCTTCCGCGAGAGCATGCTGCGCGAACGCTATGGCAACTGGCTGGTCAACCGCGCCACGATCGGCACCGACGTGCCCAACGGCGTGGTCGCCCCCTATGCCTCGCTGCTGCTCGAGCGCCGCATGGGCGTGGTCGGCATGATCAACACCGCGCAGATGGACCCGGGCCCCGACCCCGACGACAAGGCGCTCAACGCCTATTATGTCAGCCACCGCGCCCGCTACCTGGTACCGCAGCGCCGTTCCGTCCGCTTTGCGACCGTGTCGATCGACCAGATCCGCGCGCAGCAGACCGCGACCGAGGCCGAGGTTGCCGACGCCTACAAGAAGGCCGGCGCCCGCTATGCCGCGACCCAGAAGCGCAATGTGCGCCAGCTCGTCGTGCTCGACCAGGCGACCGCCAACAAGATCGCCGGCGAAGTGAAGGGCGGCAAGGCGCTGGCCGCCGCCGCCCAGGAAGCGGGCCTGGAGCCCAGCAACTTCGAGGGCATCCAGAAGCCCGAGCTGGCCCGCCAGACCACCGCCGGGATCGCCGATGCCGCCTTCGCCGCGGCGCAGGGCGGCGTAGTCGGGCCGATCAAGTCGTCGCTCGGCTACCACATCCTGGTGATCGAGAAGATCGAGCAGATCGCCGCCAAGTCGCTCGACCAGGCCCGTGAGGAGCTGTCGACCGAGATCACCCAGCGCAAGACCGCCGAGGCGCTGGCCGCGCTGCGCCAGAAGATCGAGGACGGCGTCGGCGACGGCAAGAACTTCGCCGAGCTGCTGGCCGACGCCAAGCTGGCCGCGCAGGTCACCCCGGCGCTGACCGCCACCGGCACCGATCCCGACAACGAGGCGTACAAGCCCGATCCGGCGATCGTCGCGATCATGCGCGGCGGCTTCGCGATGGAGAATGTCGGCGACGAGCCGCAGATCGTCCAGACCTCGCCGGAAGGCGCCTTCGCAGTGCTGACGCTCGACAAGGTCGTTCCGGCCGCGCCGCGCGACCTCGCCAGCATCCGCGACAAGGTGAAGACCGACTATCTGGTCGACAAGGCGCTGGAAAAGGCCAAGGCCGCCGCTACTGCCGTGGTCGCCGCGCTCGACAAGGGCGTGCCGATGGACAAGGCCCTTGCCGATGCCGGCGCCAAGGGCCCGCCGCCCAAGCCGTTCGATTTCAAGCGCCAGGAAATCGCGGACAAGGAGCAGTTCATCAAGATGGCCTTCAGCATGCAGCCGAAAAAGGCCCGCCTGCTCGAGGCCCCCGATCGCAAGGGCTATTATGTCGTGCTGCTCAATGCAGTGGAGCCGCATGACGCCTCGGGCAACGCCGAGGCGATGGCCGGGATGCGCAACGCGCTGACGCAGCAGATCCCCGCGGAATATGCCCGCGAGTTCATCCGCGCGATCCGCAACGACGTGAAGGTCACCCGCAACGAGGCGGCGATCGCCCGCCTGCGCGCGGACCTGACCCGCCAGGGCGTCCGCTAAGCAAGTGATCGAGGGTCTGGAAGCCGCCCGCGCGGCAAATGCCGCGGGGCGGCCGGCGCTGCTGTGGCGGCGCCAGATCGCGGACACGGAGACCCCGGTCGCCGCCGCACTCAAGTTGATCGAGCCGGGCCGCGGCGACTTCCTGCTCGAATCGGTCGAGGGCGGATCGGTCCGCGGGCGGCACAGCCTGATCGGCCTCGCCCCCGACCTGGTCTTCCGCGCGACGGGCAACGAGGCGGCGATCAACGCCGAGTGGCTGACCGACCGCAATGCGTTCAAGCCCTGCGCCGAGCCCGCGCTGGACGCGCTAAGGGCATTGGCCGGGCGCTGCCGCACCGAGGTGCCGCCCGAGCTGCCCAAGGCGCTCGCCTGCCTGGTCGGCTATTTCAGCTACGAGACGGTCGGCCTGGTCGAGAAGCTGCCGCGCCCGCCCGAGAACCCGATCGGCGTGCCTGACATGATGTTCGTGCGCCCGACGGTGGTGCTGGTGTTCGACCGGCTTGCCGACGCGCTGTTCCTCGTCGCGCCGGTGTGGCCAGACGGCGATGTCGACCTGGCGGCCGAGCGGATCGAGGCGGTTGCGGCGCAGCTGGCCAGCGCGCCCCTGCCCGCCCCGGTGCGTGCCGAGCCGGAAGCGGTGGAACTAACCCCGGTGCTGCGCCCCGGCCGCTATGGCGAGATGGTCGCGGCGGCGAAGGAGTACATCTCCGCCGGCGACATCTTCCAGGTGGTGCTGGCCCAGCGCTTCACCACGCCGTTCGCGCTGCCGCCCTTCGAACTGTATCGCGCGCTGCGGCGGATCAACCCCTCGCCCTTCCTCTACCATCTCGACCTGCCGGGCTTCGCGCTTACGGGCTCGAGCCCCGAGATCCTGGTGCGGGTGCGCGACAACGAAGTCACGATCCGTCCGATCGCCGGCACCCGTCCGCGCGGCAAGACCGCGGCAGAGGACGAGGAGAACCGCGCCAGCCTGCTCGCCGATCCCAAGGAATGCGCCGAGCATCTGATGCTGCTCGATCTCGGCCGTAACGATGTCGGCCGAGTGGCGGAAGCGGGCAGCGTGAAGGTGACCGACAGCTACACGGTCGAGTTCTACAGCCACGTCATGCACATTGTCTCGAACGTCGTCGGCAAGCTCGCGCCGGGCAAGGACGCGCTCGACGCACTGTTCGCCGGCTTCCCGGCGGGCACGGTGAGCGGCGCGCCCAAAGTGCGGGCGTGCGAGATCATCGCCGAGCTCGAGCAGGAGACGCGCGGGCCCTATGCCGGCGGCGTCGGCTATTTCTCGCCGGACGGATCGATGGACAGCTGCATCGTGCTGCGCACCGCGCTGGTGAAGGACGGGGTGATGCACGTCCAGGCGGGCGCGGGGATCGTGGCGGACAGCGTGCCGGAATATGAGCAGCGGGAGTGCGAGGCCAAGGCCGGGGCCCTGTTCGCGGCGGCTCGGGAGGCGGTGCGGCAGGCCGGGGAAGCCGGGTTCGGGCAGTAGCCAGTTAAATCCTCCCTCGCGCAGCGGGGGAGGTGGCGCGCGCAGCGCGACGGAGGGGGCGGTTCGGCAAGCGGTGCGCTCGCGGCCAAGCCCCCTCCACCACTCGCTTCGCGAGCGGTCCCCCTCCCCCGCTTCGCGAGGGAGGAGCTAGGACCTCAAGGAATCGCCGCGTCCTTGGCTTTCTGCTCCAGGCGCTCCTGATACCATTGGCGGATCGCGGCGCGGGTGCAGCCGGTCTGGCCGCCGGTGCCCACCGGCGAGCAGCTGTTCGGCAGGCCAGCGCGATTGACTTCCTCGACCATCTCCACCCGGTTGGTCCAGGCCTGCGACGCGGCATCGTCCTTGCGCTGGTTCCGGAATTCCTTGGGGATGCGATAGGGCGATTCGCCGCCATTGGCGCAGACCACGATCTCGTCCTCGTTCTGCGGCTTGGGGCATTCCTCCTGGCCGTAGAGCAGGATGCTGCGCACCCGCTTGGGCGGGCCGCTCTGGTCGGCATCCTGGGACTGCTTGCTGTCCTGCGCGATGGCGGGACCGGCGAGCAGCGCGGCAGCGACGAGCAAACGAACGATCATGAACACTCCTTCTGGCGTAACAACGCCCCTCGCCGCTGGACGTGCCGCCCTAGTGTGGCAAGCCCAAGGCACGGGCATGGCTTGCGTGAACGCCTTTTCATCCTAAGTGGCAGCCATGATCCGGCCGATCGCCGTTGCCGGCGCCTTCCTGACTCTGACCGCCTGCGCCTCCAACGGAGGCGTCGACGATGCGTGCCGCAAGATCAGCTTCGAGGGCACCAGCTTCACCGTGTGCCGCGCCGATCCGCAGAAGCATGACCTGATGCTGGTCGACAAGGGCGCCGACGGCCGGCCGATGCGCGACTTCACCGGGCTCCAGCCGCGGCTGGGCGATCGCTATCCGCGCATCGCCTTCGCGATGAACGCCGGCATGTTCGACGCGGCCGGCCTGCCGATCGGCTATTATGTCGAGGACGGGGCCGAGCAGAAGTCGCTCAACCGCCGGCCGGGCCCGGGCAATTTCCACATGCAGCCCAACGGCGTGTTCTGGGGCGACGCCAAGGGCTGGCACGTCGCCACCACCGACGATTTCGCCGCCAACAAACCCGACCATGTCCGCTTCGCCACCCAGTCGGGGCCAATGCTGCTGATCAACGGCAAGCTCCACCCCAAGCTGGCCGAGAACGGCACCTCGCTCCAGGTCCGCAACGCCGTGGGCGTCGGGCTGAATGGAAGCGCATGGTTCGCGATCAGCAACGAGGCCGTCTCGTTCGGTCGCTTCGCCCGCCTGTTCCGCGACAAGCTCGCCGCACCCGACGCGCTCTATCTCGACGGCGCCGTCTCGCGGCTCTGGGATCCCGTCTCGGACCGGCTCGACGGCGGTGCGCCGATCGGGCCGATCGTGGTGGCGCTGCAGCGCAAGAATTGACCGTCATCCCCCATTCCCGTCATCCCCGCGAAGGCGGGGATGACGAAGAAGAATAGGCCAGCTAAGGCTTTCGCCATGATCCTCGTCATCGACAATTACGACAGCTTCACCTGGAACCTGGTCCACTACCTGATGGAGCTGGGCACCGAAGTGCAGGTGGTGCGCAACGATGCGCTGAGCGCGCGCGACGCGGTCGCCAGCAACGCCCAGGCCTTCCTGATCTCGCCCGGCCCCTGCACGCCCAACGAGGCGGGGATCAGCCTCGACCTGGTCGCCGCCTGCGCGGACCTGAAGAAGCCGCTGCTCGGCGTGTGCCTGGGCCATCAGGCGATCGGCCAGCATTTCGGCGGTTCGGTGGTGCGCGGCGGGCTGATGCACGGCAAGACCAGCCCGGTGAGCCATGACGGGACCGGCCTGTTCGAGGGGCTCCCCTCGCCCTTCACCGCGACGCGCTATCACTCGCTGATCGTCACCGACATTCCCGACGATCTGGCCGTCAACGCCACTGCCGATGACGCGCATGTGATGGGCTTCCGGCACAAGGAGCTGCCGATCCACGGCGTGCAGTTCCACCCCGAGAGCATCGCCACCGAACATGGCCACGCGATGCTGGCCAACTTCCTCAGGCTCGCCGGGATCGAGGCGCACGCGCTCGCCTGAATCTGCACGGGCGCCTGAATCTGCAAAGCTTTGCGACAATTTCGGGTGCGCGGTGACATAGCCGCGCGACCTCTCGCCGCCATTTCTCCGGCATGGCCCGATCCCGGGCCGGATGGAGACTGCAATGAACCACAAGCTGCAGCTGGTCGCCGCGACGCTGGCGGGGGTGCTGGTCACGGTGGCGGCGGGCGGCATCGCCTTTGCCGGCATGGACCATGGCGGGCTGGGCCGCTTCGCCCGCGCCGATGCCAATGGCGACGGCACGATCACCCGCGCCGAATGGATCGCAGCGGCCAATGCCCGCTTCGACAAGCTTGATGCCAATCACGACGGCAAGCTGATCGTCGGCGAGATTCCACCGCCTCCGCACGGGCGGCATCACGGGCCGCGCGGGTTGGATGGGCCGGAGGATGGGCCGAGGGCCGTGCAGCCAGGGAATGCGAACTGATTCCCTCTCCCTTCCAAGGGAGAGGGAGGGAGCCGACAAAGTCGGCGGAAGGGTGAGGGTGAACGCGGAAGCGCCAAGCCTGGTCCGCTGCCCCTCACCCGGCTCGACTTCGCCTCGCCACCCTCTCCCGTAGACGGGAGAGGGTTTTACCCGCTAGCCTCCGCGGATGAGCTTCTTCGAGAGCCTCGTCGCGCTGCTCGCGCTGGCGGTCCTGCTGCTGCAGGTCTCGCGGCGCACGCCGATTCCCTATCCGACGATGCTCGCCGCCGCCGGCGTGGTGGTCGCGCTGATCCCCGGCGCGCCCGACATCACGCTGGACGGCCATACCGCGATGGCGCTGTTCATCGCCCCCGTGCTGCTCGACGCCGCCTTCGACTTCCCCTTGTCCGCGATCCGCCGGTTGTGGCGTCCGCTGATCGCGCTCGCCGTGGTCGCGGTGCTGATCACCACCGCGGTGGTCGCCTGGATCGGCTGGCATTTCGCCGGCCTGCCGATCGCCGCAGCGATCGCGCTCGGCGCCATCGTCGCCCCGCCCGACGCGGCCGCCGCCACCACCGTGCTGCAATCAGCCAAGCTGCCGCGCGGCACCGTCCAGGTGCTCACCGGCGAGAGCCTGCTCAACGATGCCACCGCCCTGCTGCTGTTCGGCGCGGCGCTGGCGGTGCAGAGCCATGGCGGGATCGACGCGATGGTCGCCACCCGCCTCAGCCTCGCGGTGCCCGGCGGCATCGCGCTCGGCCTGTTCTGCGGCTGGGCGATGGGCAAGGTGATGCCCTTCACCCGCGGCTCGTTCGGCGGCAACCTGTTCGAGTTCGTCAACACCTTCATCGCCTGGATCCTCGCCGAGCGGCTCGGCCTGTCCGCCGTGCTCTGCGTGGTGACCTGCGCGATGTACGTCGCCAATTCGCCCGCGGTGCCGATCAACGCGCGCAACCGCGTCCAGTCCTTCGCGGTGTGGGGCGTGGCGGTGTTCGTGCTCAACGTCGTCGCGTTCCTGCTGATGGGCATGCAGGTGCGCCAGATCGTCGCGGGCATGGGCGCCGACCGGCTGGGCGACGCGGCGCGCTTCGCGGGGCTGGTGGTGCTCGGCGTGATCGCCACCCGCATGGCCTGGTCGGTGGGCTACAATATCCTCGTCCGCACCTTCCCGATGTTGCGCGGCGATGCGAAGCCGGTCAGCTTCGCGCAGAGCGTGGTGGTCGGCTGGTGCGGGATGCGCGGGCTGGTGACGCTCGCCACCGCCATGGCGCTGCCGCACGACTTCCCCCAGCGCGACCTGGTCGTGCTTTCGGCCTTCGCGGTGGTGCTGGCGACCCTGGTGCTGCAGGGACTCACCCTGTCCCCGCTGATCCGGCTGCTCGGGCTCGCCGGCAAGGGCGATGGCGAGGAGCTGCTCGACAAGGCCCGGCGCAAGCTTGCCGAGGCGGCGCTTGCCGCGCTGGAGGGCGAGCAGGGCAAGGTCGCCGACGAGACCCGGCGCCAGTTCGAGATCGACCGCAACGGCGCCGACAATATCTGCCCCGAATTCGATGCCCGCCAGCGCCTCCGCCTCGCCGCCATCGCCGCCCAGCGCGACAAGCTCGACGAGCTGCGCGACAGCGACGTGATCGGCCAGGACCTGTACGAGCAGCTCCAGGAGGAGCTCGACTGGCGCGACCTGGCGATCAGCCCGGAAGGGCGGCGGCTGATCGAGGCAGGTTGACCACAGGTCCGACAGGGCACACTGTGTTAGTATACTAATACGGACTTACAGCCATGCGGCCTGTCACGCTTGCCCTTATCCTGCTCATCGCACCCGTCCCCGCGCATGCCCAGACCGAGGAGCAGGCGGTGCGCGAAGCCGATGCCGCATTCTGGCGTGCGTTCAACGCCTGCGACGCCGCGGCGATGGCGCCCTTCTTCTCCGAGGATGCCGAATTCTACCATGACATCACCGGCCTTACCCGCACGCGCGCCAGCGTGGTTGCATCGCTGGTGAAGGGTCCGTGCGGGACGCCGGGCCTCCATATCCGCCGCGCGCTCGTGCCGGAGACCATCCGGTTCGAGCGCGTGCCCGGCTATGGCGCGATCCTGTCGGGCGAGCATCTCTTCTATGCCCGGGAAGGCGACCAGCCCGAACGCCTTGCCACACGTGCCGGATTCACCGTGATCTGGCGCGAGGATCGTGGCCATTGGCAGATGACCCGCGTGATCAGCAACGCGCATCGCCCGGCCGCCTGAAGCGCGCCTCGCGCCACCCCAAACAGGATTTGCTCGACTTCGCACCATGCGAGGCGCGATAGAGCCCGCGTGACGACCTTCACTCTCCTCCCCGATCCCGCGAGCCCGCTCGCGCGCGAGTCCGCTGCCCAGGCCTTTGCCGACATCCTCGACGGCAATGTCCCCGAGCCCGAGATCGAGCGCTTCCTGATCGACCTGTCGGTGCGCGGCGAGACCAGCATCGAGATCGCCGAGGCCGCCCGGGCGATGCGCGCGCGGCTGATCCCGGTCACTGCCCCCGAAGGCGCGATCGACGTGTGCGGCACCGGCGGCGACGGGCACCACACACTCAACGTCTCGACCGCGGTGAGCTTGGTCGTGGCCGCCGCCGGCGTGCCGGTCGCCAAGCATGGCAACCGCGCCGCCTCGTCCAAGTCGGGCGCGGCGGACACGCTGGAGGCACTTGGCCTCGACCTCGACCGTGCCGGCGCGCGGGCCGAGGAGAGCCTGCACGAGCTCGGCATCGCCTTCCTCTTCGCCCAGGCGCATCATCCCTCGATGGCACGGATCGGACCGCTGCGCCGCCGCATCGGCCGCCGCACCATCTTCAACCTGATGGGCCCGCTGGCCAACCCGGCGCATGTCCGCCGCCAGCTGATCGGCATCGCCCGCCCCGACTATGCCCCGATCTATGCCGAGGCGCTGGAGCAGCTCGGCGTCGAAGCCGCGGCGATCGTCTCGGGCGAGGAAGGGCTGGACGAGCTCTCCACCGAGCATGCCAGCGTGGTGGTGAGCGTCGGCAGCTCGGGACTGCCTTCGCGGATCACGCCCGAGGATGCCGGCCTCCCCCGCCACCCGCTCAGCGCGATCCGCGGCGGCGGTCCCGAGTACAACGCGCTGGCGTTGCGCCGCCTGCTAGAGGGCGAGCCGAGCCCCTATCGCGACGCGGTGCTGCTCAACGCCGCCGCCGCGCTCGTCATCGCCGGCGAGGCCGCCGATCTGCGCGAAGGTGCCGAGGAAGCGGCCGAAGTGATCGACAAGGGCCTTGCCAAGGCGCTGCTCGACTGCTGGATCGCCTTTTGATGTCCACGATCCTCGATACCATCATCGCCACCAAGCACGGCGAAGTCGCCACCCGCCGCAAGGCGACTCCGGTGAGCGACCTGCATGCGCTCGCCCTCACCCGCACGCCGCCGCGCGGCTTCAAGGCGGCGCTCGACGCCAAGGCCGCGGCCGGCGGCTATGGCCTGATCGCCGAGATCAAGAAGGCCAGCCCGTCCAAGGGCCTGATCCGTGCCGATTTCGATCCCCCGGCCCATGCCCGCGCTTATCAGGCCGGTGGCGCCGCCTGCCTCTCGGTGCTGACCGACCTGGAGTATTTCCAGGGGCATGAGGACTATCTGATCGCCGCGCGCGCCGCCTGCGACCTGCCGGTGATCCGCAAGGACTTCATGGTCGATCCCTGGCAGGCGCTCGAATCGCGCGCGATCGGCGCGGACGCGATCCTGATCATCGTCGCCGCGCTGGAAGACGCGCAGATGGCCGAAATCGAGGACGCCGCGCTCGGCCTGGGCATGGACGTGCTGGTCGAAGTGCACGACGCCGAGGAGCTGGAGCGCGCGCTGAAGTTGCGCTCGCGGCTGATCGGGGTGAACAACCGCAATCTCAAGACCTTCGAGGTCGATGTCCAGAAGACCTATGAGCTGGTCGGCCAGGCACCGAAGGACTGCACCTTCGTGGCGGAGTCCGGCCTGAACAGCCGCGCCGACCTCGATGCGATGGCCGCGCACGACATACGCTGCTTCCTGGTCGGGGAGTCCCTCATGCGGCAAGCCGACGTCGAGGCGGCGACCCGGGCGCTGGTGGGATAATCTCCCCTCCCGCTTGCGGGAGGTGCCGGGGGAGGGCATGCCACCAGCCGTGGACGAAGTTGACAGCCCCTCCCCTAACCCCTCCCGCAAGCGGAAGGGGAATTTGACCCATCTCGACGAAACCGGCGCCGCGCGCATGGTCGATGTCGCGGGCAAGGCCGTCACCGCGCGCGAGGCGGTTGCCAGCGGCCGCATCACCATGTCGCAGGAAGCCGCCGCCGCGATCCGCGCGGGTGCGGTGAAGAAGGGTGACGTACTCGCCACCGCGCGTATCGCCGGGATCATGGCCGCCAAGCGCACCGCCGAGTTGATCCCGCTGTGCCACCCGCTGCCGCTCACCAAAGTCTCGGTCGATCTCGCGCCCGACGAGACCGGCGTCACCGTCACCGCCACCGCCGCCACTGAGGCGCAGACCGGCGTCGAGATGGAGGCGCTCACCGCCGTCTCCACCGCCTTGCTCACCCTCTACGACATGGCCAAGGCGCTCGATAAGGGCATGACCATCGGCGAGATCCGCCTGCTCTCCAAGAAGGGCGGCAAGTTGGGCGACTGGGTGGCCTGAGAACGTGATTCCCCTCCCTGCAAGGGAGGGGCAAGGGGTGGGTTAGAAAAGGTCGGGCTCGATGCCCGGCCTTTTCTGTTTCATCGAGCAGTTGGCTGGGCTCGCTTCGCTCGCAACCCACCCCCAACCCCTCCCTTGCAGGGAGGGGAGCAAAGAAGTGCGGAGAAAAATAGGTGACACAAACCCGGCATCAATATACTTAGCTCATAACCTAACTATTAAAGGCCCTGCCATGACCCTTCAGCTCTTCGGCCACCCCTTCTCGTCCTATACCTGGAAGGGCCTTATCCCGCTCTACGAGAACGGCACCGCCTTCACCTTCCGCAATCTCGAGGACCCCGAAGCCAGCGCCGAGCTGGAAGCGCGCTGGCCGCTCAAGCTCTTCCCGGTCCTGGTCGAAGGCGATCGCACCGTGCTCGAGGCGACGGCGATCATCGAATATCTCCACGTCCATCATCCCGGCCCCGTCTCGCTGATCCCCGCCGATCCCGATCTCGCGGTGCAGGCACGGATGCTCGACCGGGTCTTCGACAATTACGTCATGGGCACGATGCAGAAGCCGGTGCTCAATTCGCTGCTGCCCGAGGAGCGCCGCGATCCGATCGGCCTCGACGAGGCGATGGCGCGGCTCGACAAGGTCTATGCCTGGCTCGATGCCCATCTGGAGGGCCGGGAATGGGCGGTGGGCGAGGGTTTCACCCTAGCCGATTGTGCCGCCGCGCCGTCGCTCTTCTACGCCGATTGGGTGCGCCCCATCCCGGAGGCGCTCGCCAATCTGCGCGCCTATCGCGCCCGGCTGCTCGCCCGCCCCTCGGTCGCCCGCTGTGTCGAGGAAGCGCGCCCCTATCGCGCCTATTTCCCGCTCGGCGCGCCCGATCGCGACTGATCGTTCCGGGGGCGCATTAGGGATTTCGCAACCCTGCGGATTAACCCCGCCTTCAGACCCGGCGCCCCACTATCGAAAGGGGTCCGGGCGGGAAAAATCTTTTTATGCGACAGGGACTTGCGTCCTCCACCATTTTCAGCCTCTCGGGCGAGGCGCCGGCTGCGCAGCTGTTGCCCGAGCCCGGCGATCATGCCGCGTTCGACGCCGCGGTCTTGGTCGGCGAAACGACGCGCCTCGCCTGCTCGATCCGCAAGCTGAGCGCGGCGGGCGCGATGCTCCAGATCGACGACGAGATCGTCGAAGCGGAAGGCCTCCACCTGGAGCTCGCCAATGGCCAGTCGCTGGCGGGCCGGATCGCCTGGACCGAGCAGGGCTCGGCCGGTTTCCTGTTCGAGACGCCGATCGACGTGATCAGCACGCTCGCCCGCAATCTCGCCGCCCTCCCCGCCGAGCGCCGCAGCGTGCCGCGCGTCGAGCTGCACCAGACGATCTGCGTGCGCCGCGGCAACCAGGTCGAATTCACCCGCAGCCGTAATCTCTCCCAGGGCGGCTGTGGCTTCGAGACCGACATTGCCCTCCAGGAAGGCGATGCGGTCCAGATCAATTTCGACGGCCTGCGCCCGCTCGACGGCCTGGTGAAATGGTCGCAGGGCAGCTTTGCCGGCGTGGCATTCCACGAGGACCTGCCCTGGCAGGTGCTGATGCCCTGGCTGCGCCAGGCCCAGCAACAGCCCTCGCATCACACGCGCATCGCGGTGATCCAGGAGCAGAACGGGCTGATCCCCGACCAGAAGGCAATCCGCCTCGACACCCCCGCCCGGGTGCGCGAGGGGGTGCGCTGGTGGAACGTCAAGCTGCGCGGGATCACCCCCCAGCTCGTCGAGTTCGAATCCCGCGCGCCTTTCGCCAATGGCGCCCAGCTGTGGATCTCGCTGCCCAATATCGGCGGCGGCCCGGCCTCGGTGATCGAGACCGACGACCGCCACCGCTTCCTCTGCGAATTCCGCCTGCCGCTCAAGGCGGGGGATCTGGGGCGGATCGCGGGGTAGCGGATACTGGCGTGGCTTGTCCGCCTGCCCTAGGCAGCGAGCATGGCCGTTCTCCTTCCCGTCGCCGAAGCCCAGCATCGCCTGTTCGCGCTCACCGCCCCGGTGGCCGAGGAATTGTGCCCGCTCGCCGAGGCTGCCGGCCGCTGGGCGTCGCGGGACATCGCTGCGCTGCGGACCCAGCCGGCCGCCGATCTCTCCTCGATGGACGGCTATGCGATCCGCTTCGCCGATCTGCCCGGCCCCTGGGAAGTGATCGGTGAGAGCGCCGCCGGTCGCGGTTTTGCGGGGGAAGCGGGCGTAGGCGAGGCCGTCCACATCTTCACCGGTGCCCCGCTGCCGCCCGGCACCGACACGATCCTCGTCCAGGAAGAGGCCGCACGCGACGGCTCTCGCCTCACGCTCGCCGGCGAGGGCCCGCCCCGCATTGGCAGCAGCGTCCGTGCGCGCGGGCTCGATTTCGCCGAGGGCGACGCGCTGATCCGCGCCGGCGAGCGCCTCACCCCCGCCCGCCTCGCGCTGGCCGCCATTGCTGGCCACGCCGCCCTGCCTGTCCGCCGCAAGGTGCGCGTGGCGCTGCTTTCCACCGGCGACGAGCTAGTCCCGCCCGGCACCCCGCTCGGCCCCGACCAGATTCCCGAGACCAACCGCCTGCTACTTGCGGCAATGCTGGCCGAGCTGCCGATCGAGCTGATCGACCTCGGCATCCTGCCCGACCGGCAGGACTTGCTTGAGGCCGCGTTCCGATCGCTCGACTGCGACCTGCTCGTCACCACCGGCGGCGCCTCGGTCGGCGATCACGATCTCGTCCGCCCGGCGCTCAAGGCGGCGGGCGCGGCGATCGACTTCTGGAAGGTCGCGCTGCGCCCCGGCAAGCCGGTGATGGCGGGCCGGCTGGGCGGCAGCGCCGTGCTCGGCCTGCCCGGCAACCCGGTGTCGGTGTTCGCCACCACGATCCTGTTCGTCCGCCCGCTGATCGCGCATCTCGCCGGCGCCGCCGATCCGCTCCCCCGGACGCGCACCGTGCCGCTGGGCGAGCCCCTGCCCGCTACCGGCGCCCGCGCCGACTATCTCCGCGCCGAGCTGATCGACGGGCGCGCCCATGCCGCGACGATCCAGGACTCGTCGATGCTGCGCACGCTGGCCCGCGCGACCTGCCTGATCGTGCGTCCGGCGGGTGCTCCCGAGGCGAAAACGGGCGACTCGGCAGAAATCCTCGACATCGCTTGACAAGCAGGCGGAACATTGCAAAAACGTTCCCAGTCTGTTCCAGACGGGGAGAAACGGGATGCTCACGCGCAAGCAGCACGAGCTCATCTGCTTTATTGCCGACCGGCTTGCCGAGACCGGCGTGTCACCTTCGTTCGAGGAAATGAAGGAGGCGCTCGACCTCAAGTCGAAATCAGGTGTGCATCGGCTGATCTCGGCGCTTGAAGAGCGGGAGTTCATCCGCCGCCTGCCCAACCGGGCCCGCGCGCTCGAAGTGCTGCGCATGCCGGAGCGTGGCGGCGAAGCGGCGAAGAAGCCCACAGCCCCAAAAACCGGTGCCCCCGTGGCATCAACTTCGTCAACTTCCGCTCCCTCGACGCTGCCGGCGCCGGCCAATGACGTGATAGAGATCCCGCTGCACGGCCGCATCGCCGCCGGTACCCCGATCGAGGCACTGCAGGATTCGGCCATGCTCCCGGTTCCCGCCGCGCTGCTCGGCGCGGGCGAGCATTATGCGCTCGAAGTCGCCGGCGATTCGATGGTCGAGGCCGGCATCCTCGACGGCGACTATGCGCTGATCCGCCGCACCGAGACGGCGCGCGACGGCGAGATCGTCGTGGCGCTGATCGACGAGAATGAGGCGACGCTGAAGTATTTCCGCAAGGAAGGCGCGATGATCCGGCTCGATCCGGCCAATCGTGACTACAACCCGCAGCGCTACCGCCCCGACCAGGTCCGCGTACAGGGCCGCCTTGCCGGACTGCTGCGGAAGTATTGAATGCGATTGGATCTCCGCCAGCGCATGACGGAGATCCAATCTTAACCGGTTGCCCCTGGTTTTCTTTCTGCGCTAGCATCCCTGGCGGGGAGGAGGCCGATGAAGAACCTGGGCGCTTGGTTGATTGCCATCGGATCAGGTGTCGTTCTTGTCGCCTTTTTGATTGGCAACACGGTAAGTGCCGAAGTCCCCGACTTATCGCTCTCCTCGCTTACCGGTTCGATGCTGACCCGCTATCAGGAAGTAGCCAATCTTCCGAAGCTTCAGCTTCAAACCATGATATTCCAGTCGGGAATCGCGCTCTTCCTTGCCGGTGCTATTTTCGCGGGTTGCGGGGCGATCCTTGAGGCGCTGACCCCATCTCAGCCCCTCGACGCGACCACGCCTTTGCCCTCTATGGCCCCGTCGGAATTGCCCGCATCTGCGGCCGAGGAAGCTGCCCCCCCCTGACATGGCCTACGGCGAGCCGGAACCGGAGAGTTACGGTTGGGTCTTTGTTGTCGTTGGGGGACTGCTCGCCGTGCTGCTGATCCTCGCCATTGCGACCAGGCCGCAAAACAGCGCCGACGTCCGACCCGCAGCAACCAACACAACCGAAGTCGTTCCCGCCGAGAATATTCAGTCGGAATCGGACAGACAGACGCCCTCAAAGTCAAAGCGTCATCGGTAATCGCCTTTGCCCGCCGGCACATAGGACGGCTGCACCTTAGGCGGGTTCAGCCAGGGATGCTGCCCCGCACCGCGCACCATCGTCACCCGCCCGCTCCTGAACGCGATCGCCACGCCGCCCGTCCGCGCCAGCGCCGGCCGGTCGAGCTTGAGCCAGCGCGGCGTGCAGCCCGCAGGCAGGCGCCGGTCGCTGATCATCACATCGACGCGGCGGCACAGCGCCGTGAACTCGGCCCAGGGCAGCGCGTAGGGGCTCCGCGTCGCCGCGACCCGCCACACCCGGCTGCCGGCGCGGTGCTCGATCATGCAGCTGTCTAGGCTGCACCGCGCGCCCGGCTGCTCGGACAGCACCACCGGCTCGGCATCGCTGCCGCCCGTCTCGGCCAGCATGTCGCGGGTATAGTCCCCCGCTCGGTCGCGCAGCAGCGCCATGCTGCCGTCCGGCATGCGGACTGCCAGATGCCGCCCGTCGCCCGTGACGATCAGATCGGGCGCCGGCGTGGCGAGCATCCAGAGGAGACCGGCGACCAGCGGCACCGCCCCCACCCAGCGTACCCGCGTCCGCCACAATGCCAACCACAGCCCCCCAGCCATCATCAGCGCGAAGGCGCCGTTTGGCATGCTCGGAAAGGCCGCCACCGCGCCCGGCGCGGCGGCGGTGGTCCGCGCGATCCACAGCAGCAGGTCGAGAGCGCGGGCGGTGAGCCACCAGGCGGGACCGCCCAGCCCGACCAGGTCGAGGGCGAGCGCCAGCGCCTCGAGGGGCATGATCACGAAGGTGGTGAGCGGGATCGCGACGATATTGGCGAGCGCGCCATAGAGGCCGGCCTGGTGGAAGTGGAACAGCCCGATCGGCATCAGCGCCAGCTCGACGGCGAAGCCAGTGACGAGCAGCACGCCCGCGCCGCGCGGCAGCGCCGCGCCCCGCCCCTCCTCGCGCTTGCCGAACCAGCCCTGCATGCGCGGACTCTCGTGCAGCGCGACGATCGCCGTCACCGCCGCGAAGCTCAGCTGGAAGCTCGCCCCGGCCAGCGCCTCGGGCCAGAGCAGTAGCACGATCGTCGCGCCCGCCGCGACCAGCCGCAGCGTGATCGCCTCGCGCCCCAGGCTCAGCGCCAGCAGCACGAGCAGCGCGGCGACACACGACCGGATCGTCGGCACCTCGGCGCCGGTGAGCCAGGTATAGCCGATCGCCGCCAGCGCACCCGCCCCCGCTGCGACCAGCGGCAGGCGCCAGCGCAAGGCGAGCGTCGGGCTCAGCGCGAGCAGCTTGAGGACCAGCAGCATTGCCGCCGCGGTCACCGCAGTGACGTGGAGCCCGCTCACCGAGAGCAGATGGGCGAGGCCGGAGCGCTGCATCGCCTCGACGTCCTCCATGGCGATCGCACCCTGGTCGCCCGTGGCGAGCGCGCTGGCGATGCCGCCCCCGCTCCCCTCGATTCGCGACTGGATATGGGCGGAAAGCGACGCGCGCAGATCGGCGCCGGACGCCTTTGCCGGCGTCACCACTTCGATCGGATCGAAACCCTTGCCCGTCGCGCCCAGCCCGGCGAACCAGGCGGTGCGCGCGAAATCATAGCCGCCCGGCACCGCGGCCTCGGCGGGTGGCATCAGCCGGGCCCGCAGCTTGATCACCGCGTCCGGCGCGAGCCCCGCGGGCACGTCCTTCGCCTCCAGGTTCACCCGCACGCGCGGCGGCAGGTCGCTGCGGCCCGGCAGCAAAGTCACGCGCATCAGTTCGCGCGCCGGCATCCGCTCGACCCGCACCACACGCCCGATGATCTCCACCACCGCCGGCCGCGCCAGCACCGGTGCCGCGACGCGCTCGGCCCGCCACCAGATCAGTCCGCAGCCCGCCGCCATGGCAAGTCCGCCGATCAGCAGCGCCCGCCCCAGCCGCCCCGGCAGGGCCAGCCCGAGTAGCGCCACTGCGGCGCAGGCGAGCAGGAAGCCGATCCAGCGCGACGCATCGGGAAGCAGGAACCAGGCGGTGATCCCGCCCCCCAGCGCGACCGGCAGCCAGAGCGGCAATTGGCCCCGCTCCGCCTCCAGCCAGCGCTCGATCGCGCCGCCGATCTGGCGAAATGCCGCCCCTCCCCCCATTTGAAGGGAGGCAGACCCCGTGCTAGGGGCGCCCTCGGCGGCTGAATGGGCCATCGAAAACACTTTCTGGGAGCAAGCTCGGTTGGGCGCAACATCTGATACGGGTGCGAAACAGGTCGTCACGCGGTTCGCACCGTCCCCCACCGGGTTCCTGCACATCGGCGGTGCGCGCACCGCTTTGTTCAACCTGCTGTTCGCCCGCCACCATGGCGGCAAGTTCCTGCTGCGCATCGAGGATACCGATCGCGCCCGCTCGACTGATCAGGCGATCTCCGCGATCCTCGACGGGATGCGCTGGCTGAACCTCGATTGGGACGGCGACGAGGTCTATCAATTCTCCCGCGCCGCGCGCCATGCCGAGGTCGCCCGCGAGATGCTGGCCAATGGCCATGCCTATAAGTGCTTCGCCACCGCCGAGGAGCTCGAGGCGATGCGCGCCGTGCAGAAGGCGAACAAGCAGCCGCTGCGCTATGACGGCCGCTGGCGCGACCGCGACGAAGCGGAAGGCGGCAACGCTCCCTATGTCATCCGCCTCAAGGCGCCGCGCGAAGGCGCGGTGACGATCCAGGATCACGTCCAGGGCCCGGTGACGGTGAACAATGCCGAGCTCGACGACCTCGTCCTGCTCCGCTCGGACGGCACGCCGACCTATATGCTCGCAGTGGTGGTCGACGATCACGACATGGGCGTGACGCACGTCATCCGCGGCGACGATCACCTCAACAACGCCTTCCGCCAGCTGCCGATCTATCGCGCAATGGGCTGGGACGAGCCCGAATATGCCCACATCCCGCTGATCTTCAATCCGGACGGCACCAAGATGTCGAAGCGGAAGAACGCGGTGGCGGTCGACGAGTATCGCGACCAGCTCGGCATCCTGCCCGAGGCGCTGTCCAACTATCTGCTCCGCCTCGGCTGGGGGCATGGCGACGACGAGATCATCAGCCGCGAGCAGGCGATCGAGTGGTTCGCGCTGTCCGGCGTCGGCCGTAGCCCGTCGCGCTTCGACCTCAAGAAGCTCGAGAGCCTCAACGGCCATTATATCCGCGCCGCCAGCGACGAGCGGCTCGCCGATCTGGTCGCCCCGCGACTCGGTTTCGAACTTTCGGAATCGCAGCTCGATCTTCTGCGCCGCAGCATGGCCGCATTGAAGCCGCGCGCCGCGAATCTCCTTGAATTGGCGGAGGGCGCGGCCTTCCTGTTTCGCACTCGCCCACTGGAATTGGACGACGGCGCCAAGGCTCTGCTAGAGGGCGACGCGCGGGGGCTCCTGTCCAAGCTGCACGCCGCGCTTGACGGCGTGGAAAGCTGGGATACGGAGGCGCTCGAAGCGGCGGTACGCACCGTCGCGGAAGATGCGGGTGTCAAGCTCGGTGCGACTGCGCAGCCTCTGCGCGCGGCACTCACCGGGCGTCGGACATCTCCGGGCATCTTTGACGTTCTAGCGCTGCTGGGACGCGAAGAGAGCCTGGCTCGCATCGCAGATCAGATGACCGTGCCGGCCTGATCCCAGGTTCGGCCCAGACTAAGGACGACGTTTATGAGCGACACCGCGAAGCTGCAGGTTCCGGGGAAGGATGTCGAATATCCGATTCTCTCGGGCAGCGTCGGCCCGGAGGTCATCGACATCCGCAAGCTCTACGGCCAGACCGGCAAGTTCACTTATGACCCCGGCTTCACCTCGACCGCTTCGTGCGAATCGGGCCTGACCTATATCGATGGCGACGAGGGCATCCTGCTCCACCGCGGCTATCCGATCGGCCAGCTCGCCGAGCAGTCGAGCTTCATGGAAGTCGCCTATCTCCTCCTGAACGGCGAGCTGCCGGACCAGGGCGAACTGGACGCGTTCGAGAACACGATCACCCGCCACACCATGCTGCACGAGCAGCTGGCGACCTTCTATCGCGGCTTCCGCCGTGACGCACACCCGATGGCGGTGATGTGCGGCGTCGCCGGCGCGCTCTCGGCCTTCTATCACGACTCGACCGACATCACCGATCCGAAGCAGCGCATGATCGCGTCGCACCGCCTGATCGCGAAGATGCCGACGATCGCGGCGATGGCCTACAAGTACAGCGTCGGCCAGCCGTTCCTCTACCCGGACAACAAGCTCAGCTACACCGGCAACTTCCTGCGCATGACCTTCGGTGTGCCGGCGGAAGAATATGTGGTGAACCCGGTCGTCGAGAAGGCGATGGACCGCATCTTCATCCTCCATGCCGATCACGAGCAGAACGCCTCGACCTCGACCGTGCGCCTCGCCGGCTCGTCGGGCGCGAACCCGTTCGCCTGCATCGCAGCCGGCATCGCCTGCCTGTGGGGCCCGGCGCATGGCGGCGCCAATGAAGCGGCGCTCAACATGCTGCGCGAGATCGGCCGTCCGGAGCGCATCCCCGAGTACATCGCCCGCGCCAAGGACAAGAACGATCCGTTCCGCCTGATGGGCTTCGGCCACCGCGTCTACAAGAACTACGATCCGCGCGCGACCGTGATGCAGAAGACCGTGCGCGAAGTGTTCGACGCGCTCAAGGTCAACGACCCCGTCTTCGAGGTCGCCCTGCAGCTCGAGGAGATGGCGCTCAACGATCCGTACTTCATCGAGAAGAAGCTGTTCCCGAACGTCGACTTCTATTCGGGCGTGATCCTCTCGGCGATCGGCTTCCCGACGACGATGTTCACCGCGCTCTTCGCGCTTGCCCGCACCGTCGGCTGGGTCGCGCAGTGGAATGAGATGATCTCGGATCCCGAGCAGAAGATCGGCCGCCCGCGCCAGCTCTACACGGGCCCGGTGCAGCGCGACTACGTGCCGGTCGGCAAGCGCTAAGCCGCCTTCCAACCCCATATCGGTTCCGGGAACGCCGTCTCCGCCTTCGCGGGGGCGGCGTTTTCGGTTAACGCTGCGGCGACCATCCCCTCGGAGTCGCCGGAATGCGCCAGAACATCCTGATCCTCATCGGCATCCTCGGCTTCATCGCAGGCGTGGTGTTCATGCTCCAGGGGCTCGGCATCCTGCAGGCGCCCGTCTCCAGCCCGATGATCGGCAGCCAGGCCTGGGTGATCCGCGGCGGGATCATCGCGCTGCTCAGCGCGATCCTGATCGGCGGCGTCCGCCTCGTTCCCACCCGAGCCGAGCGCAAGGCTGCGCGCCGGGCGAGGGACTGACCGGGCTCGCTCCGGATCGGTCGCAACTCCGATTGTCGCCCCACCGGCCAGTTGAGAACCTCCCGTATCGGATTCGTCGCAGCCGGCGAATCGAAAAGGGGGAGTGCCGTCCATGCCGACCTATACCGGTACCAATAACGCCGACACGATCTACGGATCGACCAGCGCCGACACGATCTTCGGCTATGGCGGCAACGACCTGATATCCGGCGACAATGGCGGCGACATGATCTATGGCGGTGACGGCGACGACGCCCTGTTCAATCACGGCGCGCTGACCGACAGCTATACCGACTATCTCTACGGCGAGAACGGCAACGACCATCTCTACGTATCGACAGGCGACTATGCCAATGGCGGCACCGGCTTCGATACGCTGTACGTGTATCTGATGAATGCGACGTCGGGCCAGACGATCAACTTCACGGCGCTCTGGAGCGGCGGGACGGTCTCGATCGCGGGCGGCAGCGCGACTGCGATGGAATCGCTCTACGTCGTCTATGGCAGCAACTATGCCGACACGATCACCGCCGGCAGCGTCACCGGCTCGGCGCCGATGATCCTCGGCTGTGGCGGCGGCGACACCCTTTATGGCGGCGACGGCAACGACTGGATCGAAGGCTATTCGGAGAGCGGCGTCGGTGCCGATACCGCGGTCGACTATATCTATGGCAATGGCGGCAACGACCTGGTCAGTGGCGCGCTCGGCGACTATATCGACGGCGGCAGCGGCACCGACGCGCTGAAGCTCGACCTCACCCTGGCGACCGGCGGCGTGAACTGCGACTTCGCGCCGCTGCTCGCAGGCTATACCGGCACGATACTCGGCACGACGCTGGTCAGCATCGAGCATATCGATAGCGTCTACGGCACCGCCTATGACGATGTCTTCGACACGAGCGCCGACAATTACGCCACGCTGATCTCGGCCGGGAACGGCAACGACCAACTGCTCGGCGGCTCGGGCGACAATCGCCTGTTCGGCGGGGCCGGAGACGACTGGCTCTCCGGCGGTGGCGGGGCCGACATGCTGGTCGGCGGCGCCGGCCTCGACAGCATGACCGGCGGTTCGGGCGCGGACCAGTTCGCCTTCAACCCCGGCGACTTCGCCGCCAGCATCCTCCCCTCGCAAGTCGATCGCATCACCGATTTCAGCCGGGCCGATGGCGACAAGATCAACCTGTCACCGATCGATGCGATCACAGGCGGTTCGGACAATGCCTTCAGCTTCATCGGCAACGCGGCGTTCAGCGGCGTCGCGGGGCAGCTGCGCTACGACTATGCGGGCAGCGACACGATGGTTTTCGGCGACATCAATGGCGACGGCGTCGCGGATTTCGCGATCCAGCTTACCGGCTCGTTCAGCCTCATCTCGTCCGATTTCATGCTCTGAGCGAGGGCGGCAACCTTAACCCCGGCCTACCAACGGGTTCAGCAATGCGACTCAATCGCCGTCTTATCGTTCTTCCTGCGGGAAGAGAGAGGAATGGAGAGTTGAGATGAACCTTGCCAAGCTGATCGCAGCGGCCGCGCTGGCCACCGTCGGCATCGCCAGCGCCGCCACGCCGGCAGCCGCCGCGCCGGTGCCGACCACCAGCGTGATCGCGCTCGCCGCCGCGGCTCCGGCCGCACAGGACTGGCGCTATCGGGACCGGGATCGCTATCGGGATCGCCGTTATGACCGTCGTCACTGGGATCGTGGCCGCCATCGCGGCTGGGATCGCGGTCGTGGCTATGATCGCCGCTATTATCACAACCGTCGCGTCTGCTGGCGTGAGTGGCGCTACGGCAACCGCGTGACGATCTGCCGCCGCCGCTAACCGGCGCGGATCGCGAACGACAAATGGGGCGTCCGCCGGAATCCGGCGGGCGCCCTATTGCCGTATCGGCAGGCTGAACACGAAGCGGGCGCCCTGTCCGGGCGCGCTGTCCACCACCAAGTCGCCGCCCATCGCGCGGGCGAGGCGCCGGGCGATATAGAGGCCCAAGCCCGAGCCGCCCGGCTCGGTCGGGTCGACCCGGCCGAACTTCTCGAAGATCTTCTCCTGATCGGCCTGGGCGATGCCCTTGCCCTGATCGGCGACGATCACATGGCCATGGCCCTCGTCGCGCTCCAGCCGGATCCACACCATCGCACCCGGCGGCGAATAGCGCACTGCATTGCCGATCAGGTTGACCAGCACCTGCAGCGCCCGGCGGAACTCGCCGTGCACCGGCACCAACTCGTCCATCGCCGGCCGGTCGATCCGCACCTCGGCCTGGGCGGCGCGCACCGCGAGCAGCCCGGCGGCGCGGCGCGCGACATCGGCCAGGTCGATCGCCTCGTCGCCGGTCTCGAAATCGTCGCGCTCGATAGCCTGGAGATCGACCAGGTCGTCGACCAGCCCGAGCAGGTGCCGCCCGGCATTGGCGATGTCGCTGGCATACTCCGCATAGTCGGGCTTGAGCGGCCCCTCGGTCTGCGCGCTGATCGAATCGGCGTTGGCGATGATCTTGCCGAGCGGCCCCCTGAGCGCACGGTCGAGCCGCTGGCTGAACGAATCGGGGAAACCGCCGAACGGCGCGGCGGCCTGGGGCAGTGGCGTATCGACCTTGGGCGCGGCGGGCACCGCCTGGTCGAGCATGTGCGCAGCCCCGACGAAGCCGGCGAAGCGTCCGCCCGGATCGGTGCGCGGGGTGGCCGCAAGGCGGACCATCCGGCCCGTGCCGCGCAGTTCGGCCTTCTGCCCGTCGAACCTGCCCTGGGCAGCCACCGCGGTCAGGATCGGCAGCTCGCCCGCCTCATCCTGCTCGAGCCGGAACAAGCGGGTCAGCGGCTGCCCGAGCATCGCGCTCGAATCGAAGCCATAGCGCGCGCCCGCCTCGATCGAGAGGAAGGTGATGCGCAGCGAGGCGTCGGTCTCCCACAGCCAGTCGGCCGCGGAGCGGAAGAAGTCGCCGTCGCGCTCCGGCTCGCTCGCCGGCGCGCGCCAGCCCGGCCGCAGCCGCCAGCCGCTGACTTCGAGGCGCACCCCGCCCTGCTCGGGTTCGGCACGGACCCACAGCTCCAGATCGTCTTCGCCATCCGCGGCGATGACGTTGCGCGAGATGGCGATGCCCAGCCGCTGCGAGAGACGTGCAAGGGTTGCGATCTGCGGCACGGCGAGCGGCGCGCCGATATTGCCGCCGGCGCGCATGTTGAGCTCGAACAGCCGCGCCTCTGCATCGATCAGCCGCCCTTCGGCATCGAGCCGGGCGATCGACAGCGGCAGCGAGGGATCGATGATGTTCACTTCATCCCTCCCCGCTGGAGCGCGATAAGCGCCGCGCGATAATCGGGGTCCAGCTTGAGCGGCGCCAGGGCGGCGCGCGCCTCGGCCGGCGAGATCGCGGCGATGGTATCGAGCGTGTCGGCGAACTTCTCCAGGTCGCGGCGCGGATCGGCCTCGCTCAGCGCATAGCCGATCTGGGCGACGCCTTCACGGCCGATCTCCAAAGCGCGCAGCGCCAGCCACAGCCGGTCGGCGCCAGGATCGAGGACCAGGTCGCGGGCCAGCGCATAGGGCACGCCGAGCGCATGGCCGAGCAAAGCGATGAACAGCACGATCCGCCGGTCGCCCAGAGCCTCGACCAGCATGCCCGAAAGCTCGCCCGGCTGCGCGTCGATCGCCGCGGCGAAGCGCATCGCGGCGGCCTCGAGGCGGTCGCCCTCATCATAGGCGGCGAGGCTGCGCTGGGCGGCGTCGCACAGTGCCCGGTCGAGCGCCTCGTTCGCGCCCTCGAACCGTTCGCGCAGCGCCGCCGCAGTCCACCACACCAGCCGGTGGTGCAGCTCGGCGGGAAGCTCGGTCTGAAATTGTCCCACTTCGGGACTGCCACGGCGACGGCTTTCGGCGATCAGCACCGCCATCGCGCTCGCGGCGACCACCCTGTCCGGATGCTGGACGAATCGGTTGATCAGGCTCGGCCGCTCGGGATCGTCCGGCGCGTTCATCGGCAGCGCCGCGCCCAGCATCTCCTGGCGAACGCGCGCGACCAGCTCGGCCATCAGGTCGCCGTCGCGCAGCAGCCCGAAATTCCACAGCCGCGTCAGCACCGAGACGCCCGGCTCGATCAGCGCCACGACCAGCGCCGATTCGCCACGCCCGGTGAGCAACCGTACGGCATGCTCGCGAATCTCGCCTTCCACCGTCTCCACGAGTCCACGCAGCAGCGCGGCCAGGCCTGCGCGGCTATGCTCGTCGAGCCGTGCCTCTTCGGGCAGGAAGAAATCTTCGACAGCGACCATCAGACCCTTATAGGCGCGCAGCTCCGCAGCCGCCGCACGTGCGAGCAGCTCCCGGGCGCTGACGGCCAAGCCATCGCGCATGCCGACGGGATTATCCGACATCGACCTCAAGCTAGCGGAAATGTCCTTAAGACGAGACTAAGCTTTTTCGCGAATGCCCTCAACTGCTGCAGCGAGCGTCGCGAAGGAATATATCGCAACTGCAGCAAGGCCGATCGTGGCGAATCCGGCCAGCGCAAAGGGCGCCAGAACAAGCAGATGCGCCGAGGGGCTGGCCCACCAGCGCTTCGCCCGGGCCGGCACGCGCTCGACAAGAAGTTGCGCCGCAACGCCGACCAGCGCGAGCACCGGCGGCGTGGTGTTGGCCGTATTGGCGAATTCGGCCCAGCCGGTGAGAATCGCGGTCAGCCCGAACAGCGCGAAGATCGCCCATTCGAGCAGCCCGGCGCGCTTGTCCTCGCCGCGCAGCACCGCCATCGCTGCGCCGGTGGCGAGTGTCGCAGTGCCGAGCAGCGCGACCGTGGTGCCCGCCCCCTCGAAGCGCAATGCCGTGAGAATCAGTGAACCCGCAGAGATTACCCCGCCGGCGACGCTCAGCGCCCAGCCGGGCACGTTGCGGCCGACCAGCTCGGGCAGTGCGATTCGCGCGGCGCGGGTGAACACCCAGCGGTCCGCCCAATTGGTGCGCCGCTCGGTCAGCGCGGCCAGCACGCCGGTGTTGCGCGCGGCCAGTCCCTCGACGCTGCGCTCGACGGCATGGCCGCCCTTGAGCCAGCCTGCGGTGAGGCCGACATGCTCGGCACCCGATTGCGCGGCGACGCGAAGCAGCGCCGACTGGAAGTCGTAATCCTCGGGCATCTGCGCGATCTGGGCGAGCTGCTCGACGGTGATGCGGGCGACGCCGGCCCAGCTGTCGCGCATGTCGAGCCGCTCGATCGCGGCGGGCGAGGTCGGATCGTCGGTGACGAGCAGCGCCTCGCCGCCCGCCTTCGCCATCCTGTCCATCACCGGATCGGTGGTGACGAGGCCATCGGCCATCACCAGCACCTGCGCGCCCGGTGCGATCTTCTCCGCGGCTTCCTCGGCCGAGCGGACGATCTCGATGCGCGCGTGCCGCTTGGCGGCGCGATTGACCGCGGTGAGCAGCGCCGGGGTCATCTTGCCGACCGCGACCAGCACCTGCTCCGCCCCGGCCCCGACCAGCAGCCGCGCCTGATATTCGAGCAGCGTCATGCCGCCGAACGGCAGCGTCGCCATCAGCGTACCCGGGCGGCCCTCGGCCTCCTCGACAGCGAATATGAGCCCCGCGAGCATGTTGGGGTGGTTAAGGGGTTCGTGCACGACAAGCAAATCCGTGTGATTCCCCTCCCTGAAAGGGAGAGGAATCTAATCAGTACAGCAGATGCGGCGCCCGCGCCTCTACCCACGCCACCTCGTCCGGCCGGGTCCGCGCATCGAGGTCGCCCGGTAGCGCCGCCGCGTCGTCCACCCATTCGCGCAGGTCGGTGCCGCCATTGATCACGTCGATCGCCAGCTTGTCGAAGACATATTCGTACGGGAAGTCGCGCCACAGCGGGTAATCGCCATAAAGTTTGCGGATCGCCTTGAAGCCCAGCGCCTGGAGCCGCCAGGGCTGGAACGCGGCGTGGTCATAGGCCCCACCCTCGGCATGGATGAACACGCCCGAGCAGAGCTGGCCGACATGCTTGTGGAAGGTCGGCTGGAACCAGATGTCGCGCAGGGTACAGCCGGCGAGCCACTCCGGCGCCAGGCGCCGCATCTCCGCGATCACTGCCTTCGCATCGATGTCGGGCGCGCCGAACAATTCCAGGGGTCGCGTGGTGCCGCGCCCTTCGGAAAGCAGAGTCCCCTCCAGCATCACCGTGCCGGCATAGGCCCGCGCCATGTTGACGTTGGCGGCATTGGGGCTCGGGTTGATCCAGGGGCGCTCGGGCGGCCAGCCGAAGCCGGGCGCGGCATCGGGCTGCCACCCTTCCATCTCGATCACCCGGTAATCGACGTCGAGGTTGAACTGCTCGATGAACCAATGGCCCATCTCGCCCAGCGTCATGCCGTGGCGCATCGGCATCGGGCCTGCGCCGACAAAGCTTTCCCAACCCGGCAGCAGCGTCGTGCCCTCGACCGGCCGGCCGGCCGGATTGGGGCGATCGAGCACCCACACGCTCTTGCCATGCTCGGCCGCAGCCTCGAGCACATAGAGCAGCGTCGTCACGAAGGTGTAGATGCGGCAGCCGACGTCCTGCAGGTCGATCAGGATCGTATCGAACGTGCCCATCGACTGGCCGGTCGGCCGGCGCACCTCGCCGTACAGGCTGAACACCGGCATCCCGTAAGTGGGATCGGTATAGTCCGGCGACTCCATCATATTGTCCTGCAGGTCGCCCCGCACGCCGTGCTGCGGGCCGAACACCGCCGAGACGTTGAGCCCGGTCGCGACCAGCGCATCGAGCGAGTGTGTCAGGTCCGCGGTCACCGAGGCCGGATGCGCGAGCAGCGCCACGCGCCTGCCTTCGAGGGGACGCCGAAGCTCAGGGCTCGCGAGGAGCCGGTCGATGCCGAATTTCATGCGCCGCTGGGTGCCGGGAGTTCGAGCACGAAGCAAGCCGGATCATGGAAATCCGGTTTCCCGGCGGGGTGCGCGGCGGACCAATAGGATTTGGTCCCGTCCGCCTCCTCGATCACCGCGGTGATCGCCACGCGCCATTCCCCCTCGGGTAGCCCGCCGAGATCGATCGAAACCCGCACCCGGTCTTCCACCGGCTCGACCACCGGCGCATCGAGCGGCTGGTCACGCATTCCGTCGCGATAGGCATCGAACCGATAGGCGGCCCAGGCAGTCGAAGGTGCGAAGTTGAACTCGAAATAGCCCTCCCCGCCCGACGGCTTCACGAACAGCTCGAAGCAGGTGTGCTTCCACAGTTCGTCGGTCCGCTCGGGCGCGGCAGGCGCCGGGACCAGCGCCTGTCCGTCGACACGATAGGTCAGGACGCTCGCCCCGCGCCTTATATCAGCGGTCACTTCGACGCCTTTCACGCCACGCGGCGGATGATCGGGGTGCGGCATCAGCGGAACATGGATCGTCATGCCGCCCGGCCTAGCGCGGATTTGCCCCGCGGCGAAGATGGGTTAGGGGGCCCGGCGTGTCCGCGCGTTTCTACCAGTCCCGTACCGGCGTATTCCTGCTCGCCACCCTGTGCTGCCTGCTCTGGGGGAGCGCCTATCCCGCGATCAAGAACGGCTATGTCCTGTTCGGCATCGGCAAGGCGGATACCGCCGCGCAGCTGCTCTTCGCCGGCTATCGCTTCGCCCTGGCCGGTGCGATCCTGCTTGCCTTCGCCGCGGCGACCGGCCGGCGGATCCTCGCGCTTCCCGGCCGGCAATGGCGCCAGGTCGCACTGCTCGGCCTCACCCAGACCGGCTTCCAGTACGTCTTCTTCTATATCGGCCTCGCCCATGCCAGCGGCGTGAAGTCCTCAATCATGAACGCGACCGGCGTGTTCTTCAGCGTGGTGATCGCCCATTTCCTCTATGCCGACGATCGGCTGAGCGGCCGCAAGGCGCTCGGCTGCCTGGTCGGCTTTCTCGGCGTGGTGGTGGTGAATCTGGGCGGCAACGGCCGTCTCGACTTCGATTTCAGCCTGCTCGGCGAAGGCTTCGTGATCATCGCCGCCTTCGTCCTCGCCGCCGCCTCGATCTACGGCAAGCGCGTGTCGCGCGACATGGATCCGCTGGTGATGACCGGCTGGCAGCTCGCCATCGGCGGCCTGATCCTCACCGCGGCCGGCCTGACGGGCCAGGGCCATCTCGCCGCCCCCAGCCCGTCCGCGGGCGCGCTGCTGCTCTATCTCGCCCTGCTCTCCTCGGTCGCCTTCGCGCTGTGGAGCCTGCTCCTCAAGCACAACCCGGTCGGCCTGATCGCCGCGTTCAACTTCCTGATCCCGGTATTCGGTGTCGCGCTCTCGGCGATCTTCCTTGGCGAGTCGCTGCTCCACTGGAGCTACCTCGCCGCATTGCTGCTGGTCTGCGCCGGCATATGGATGGTGACGCGCCCAAGCAGAACGGGGTGAGGCGCTTCCGCCCCACCCCGTGCTTCGCTCAGCGCAGGCCGCCGCTGGCGGTCAGCTTCTCGCCGGTCAGCCAGCGGGCATCGTCCGATGCCAGGAACACCGCGATCGAGGCGATGTCGTCCGGATAGCCGACGCGGCCGAGCGGGGTCTGGCCGATGATCGCGTCGAAGAACTCCGACCCGACGAAACCGGCGGCATGCGTGCCCTCGGTCTCGACCACGCCGGGATTGATCGCGTTGACGCGGATCTTGCGCGGGCCCAGCTCATTGGCGAGCACGCCGGTGATTGCGTCCACCGCACCCTTGGTGCCGGTGTACACCGCCGATTCGGCCGGGAAGAGGCTGGTGACCGCCGAGGAGATGTTAATCACGCTCGCGCCCTCGCCGAGATGCTTCGCCGCCGCCTGGGTAGTGAGCAGCACGCCGAGCACGTTCACGTCGAAGGTGCGGCGATACAGTTCCTCGGTCGTCGCATCGAGCGAGGCGAATTCATAGATACCCGAATTGTTGACCAGCACGTCGAGCCGGCCGAACTCCTTGATCGCGGCATCGACCAGCGCCTGCGCCTGGTCGGCGTTGGCGACATCGGCCTGCACGGCGATCGCCTTGCCGCCGGCATCGGTGATGTCCTTCACCACTGCATCCGCGCCGGCCTTGCTCGACGCGTAATTGACCACCACCGCGGCGCCTTCCGCCGCCAGCGACTTGGCGATGCCGGCACCGATGCCCTTGGATGCCCCGGTAACGATCGCGACCTTGTCTGCGAGCTTCGACATGACTGAAATTCTCCATGGGCCGGACGCCGACATGGCCCCTTACTCCCATAGTTCAGGATTTCAGAACTGTTGAACCAGACTTCAAGAGCCCCTAGATAAATTTCATGCGGCCGCTGTTTCACCCTTCGATCGAGGACGTGTCGGTGGAGGCGATCCTCCACGCGTTGTCCGATCCCGTGCGCGCGGCGATCTTCGCTCAGGTCGCCGGCCAGGGCTGCGTCCAGGGCTGCACCACCTTCTCGCGAGTGGGCGAGCGCGACATCCCCAAGTCCTCGCTCTCCCAGCATTTCAAGGTGCTGCGCGATGCCGGGCTGATCCATTCCGAGCGCCACGGCGTGGAGATGCGCAACACGACGCGCTGCGGCGAAGTCGATGCACGCTTCCCCGGCCTGCTCGCCGCGATCCTCAATGCCTATGCGGACAACAAGGCCTGCGATACGCCACAGGCATGACAGCGGCCTTCCGCTCGGCTATGCGGCCCGCACTATGACCGAATTCAAGTCCGATCTGCTCCGCCTGCTCTCCGAACGTGGCTATATCCACCAGGTCACCGACCCGGAGGCGCTCGACACGCTTGCAACGAAGCAGATCGTTCCCGGCTATATCGGCTTCGACCCGACCGCGCCTTCGCTGCACGTCGGCAGCCTCGTCCAGATCATGCTGCTGCGCCGCCTCCAGCAGGCGGGCCACAAGCCGATCGTGCTGATGGGCGGCGGCACCGGCAAGATCGGCGATCCCTCGTTCAAGGACGAGGCGCGCAAGCTGATGACCGACGAGGTGATCCAGTCGAACGTCGCCTCGATCAAGACCGTGTTCGAGAAGTTCCTCACCTTCGGCGACGGCCCCACCGACGCGGTGATGGTCGACAATGCCGAGTGGCTCGACAAGCTCGAATATATCCCGTTCCTGCGCGACATCGGCCGGCATTTCTCGGTCAACCGCATGCTCAGCTTCGACTCGGTCAAGCTGCGGCTCGATCGCGAGCAATCGCTGTCGTTCCTCGAGTTCAACTACATGATCCTCCAGGGTTATGATTTCCTGGAGCTGTCGCGTCGCGCCGCGTGCCGCCTGCAGATGGGCGGGTCGGACCAATGGGGCAACATCGTCAACGGCATCGAGCTCGCCCGCCGCGTCGACGGCACCGAGGTGTACGGCGTCACCACCCCGCTGATCACCACGGCGGACGGCGGCAAGATGGGCAAGACCATGTCGGGCGCCGTCTGGCTCAACGACGACCAGCTCTCGGCCTTCGACTACTGGCAGTTCTGGCGCAACACCGACGACCGCGACGTCGGCCGCTTCCTGCGCCTGTTCACCGACCTGCCGCTCGACGAGATCGCCCGGCTCGAGGCGCTCGAGGGCGCTGGCATCAACGAGGCCAAGAAGGTCCTCGCCAACGAAGCCACCGCCATGTGCCGCGGCCGCGCCGCCGCCGACGAAGCCGCCGAGACCGCCCGCAAGGTGTTCGAGGAAGGCTCGGCCGGCGGTTCGCTCCCGACCCATGCGGTCGAGGGCGGCAGCATCAACGTGGTCGACGGCCTGGTCGCGCTCGGCCTGGTCCCGTCCAAGGGCGAGGCCCGCCGCAAGATCGCCGAGGGCGCGATCCGCGTGGACGACCAGGTGGTGAACGACCCCGCGCTCGACATCGCCGTCACGGCGCAGGTCAAGCTCAGCTTCGGCAAGAAGAAGCACGGCCTGCTCACCCCTGCGTAATCTTCCGGATCCCGCGATAAGTCCCTGTTAAGCAGCTTCGTTGGAAGGAATTTCATGCGGTAGCGCTACTACCGCATACGTACTCAAGCGTTTGTGGGGCGTTGCGTGAGTTTCGGATCGAACCTGGCTTATTCGGATCCCCGGCGGGAAGGACGCGACGACGTCTATTACCGCGCGCGCGCCTTCGGCCCCGACGCCAAGCAGCTGGACTTCACCGTCGTCAACATCTCGCCCCATGGCCTGATGGCACGGTGCGACGACACGCTCGAGACCGGCGACCGCATCCGCGTGGTGCTGCCGCATGCCGGCACGATGGTGGCGGAAGTCCGCTGGGCGCTCGGCGGCCGCATCGGCTGCCAGTTCGAGCGGGCGATCGATCTGGCGAGCTATTACGAGCTGATCTCGGTGATGGTGAAGGCGAAATAGCCTTATCCGCCGCGGTCCTGCCCGTTCCGCGCCTTGAGCAGATAGCCGAACCCCGGGCCGATCAATATTCCGCCGAGCACCCACTCGAAAAGCGTCAGCGGCCGCTCATCGGGATCATGTCCCGTGACGAACAGAAAGAGAAAGAACGCGGCCACGCCAGCGACGATCAGCGCAACGGCAATCAGCAGGCTCTTCCGATCCTTCTGCATGCATTCATGCTCCCCAAACGGCGTCTGCAGCATACACGCCGGAAGCTTGCGCGACCACGCCTTCTATCCGTCATCCCGGCGAAAGCCGGGATCTCAGGCGAAGGCGCGGGGAAGGAACCGCACGAGATCCCGGCCTTCGTCGAAATGACGATCTTCGCAAAGCAGCCGCGCCCCCGGCCGGGAACGCGGCCACAGGCAGCGTCACTCGACCGTCACGCCCACGACGCGCCAGTTCCCCTCCTCGAAATCGAGCGTGACCGTTTCCACCACCTCCGCCTTGTTGGCGAAGCGGGTGCGGAACTTCACCACCTCATAGCCGGCGGGCGGCGCAGGCAGGTTTTCCTGGCTGAGGAAGGTCCGCGAGATCGTCTCGCCAAGTGGCACGCGTACCCTGCGGGACGTCGCGGTCCAGACCTCGACGGTGTTCAGCTTGCGGAACGACGCGCCCGTCGCGCGGTAGCTTTCGTCCCAACGCCCCTGATCCACCAGCGCCAGCCATTGCCGCGCCGCATCCACCACCGCCGGGTCCTCCGCCACGCGGGAAGCACTTGCCGCGGCCGGCGGCGCGGAGGCGAAATGCGGCAAGGCGATGAGCACTGAAAGTCCGAGAACAAGCGTCATGAGAAGGACTCCGATGAGGATCCGGGGATGGCGATATGCCCGCCCCACGCCGCTGTCCGGCGCATCTCCCTGATCCATCGGCGTCCAAGCCGGGTCTGCCCCGATTTCCGTGTCCCCAAGCAATTCGGGGCCAGGCAATTCAGGGGTCGCGCCCGGATCGCCGCCCTCGGCTTCCAGCAACAGCCGCGCCGCCTCGCGACTGCTCGACACCGCCATCTTGCGCCGCGCATCGCGAAGCCGCTCGTTGATCGTGTGGACGGAGAGGCCAAGGCTGCGCGCCATCGACTTCGCGTCATGGCCCCGGACCATCAGGCGGAGGGTCTGCTTCTCCTTCTCGGTCAGCGCCCAGAAGTCTTCGGTCACCCTGATACTCATACGCCCTCGACCTAGGTCAGGCACATTGCCGCAGCTACCCCGAAAAATTCGTGTCCCGGAACCGGTCTTAGCCCGCCCTAAGCAAACTAACCGCAGCATCCCGCTCGAACAGGTACAGCGCCACCCGCGCCGCCTCCCCGCGCGGCGAATGCAGCGACCGGTCCTGATCCTCCAGCAGCCGCGCATCCGCATTCGCCGCCGCGATCAGCGTCGCCAGGCTCTCGGGCGTCGCCAACCGGAAGGTCTGCTCGCCCGATTGCCGGGTGCCGAGGATCTCACCCGCCCCGCGCAGCTCCAGGTCGCGCTCGGCGATCAGGAAGCCGTCGGTCGTATCGCGCATCAGCGCCAGCCGCGCCCGCGAGGTCTCGCTCAGCTTGTCGCCGCGCAGCAGTATGCAGTGCGACTGCCCCCCGCCCCGCCCGACGCGCCCACGCAGCTGGTGAAGCTGGGCCAGGCCGAACCGGTCCGCCGCCTCGATCACGATCAGCGTCGCATTGGGCACGTCGACGCCGACCTCGATCACCGTGGTCGCCACCAGCACGCCCAGTTCGCCCGAGGAAAAGCGCGCCATCACCGCGTCCTTCTCCGGCCCCTTCATCCGGCCATGGACCAGCCCGACCTTGGCACCGAACCGCGCGGTCAGCGTCGCGGCGCGATGCTCGGCGGCGGCGAGATCGGTCTTCTCGCTCTCCTCGACCAGCGGGCACACCCAATAGGCCTGTTTCCCCGCCTCCAGATGCCGGCCCAGCCCCGCGATCACCGCATCGAGCTTGTCCTCGGCGATCACCGTGGTCTGGATCGGCTGGCGGCCCGGCGGCATCTCGTCGAGTCGGCTGACGTCCATCTCGCCATGCGAGGCAAGCTGCAGCGTGCGCGGGATCGGCGTGGCGGTCATCACCAGCAGATGCGGCGGCACCTGCGCCTTGGCCTGCAGCATCAGCCGCTCGGCCACGCCGAAGCGATGCTGCTCGTCCACCACTACCAGCCCCAGGTCGCGATAGGTCACGCCCTGCTGGAAGATCGCATGCGTGCCGACCAGGATATCGATCTCGCCGGCGGCGAGCCCCATCAGCGTCGCCTCACGGGCCTTGCCCTTGTCGCGCCCGGTGAGGATCGCGATGCGCACGTCGAGCCCGGCGAGCATGCGAGAGAGATTCTCGTAATGCTGGCGGGCGAGGATCTCGGTCGGCGCCAGCATCGCGCCCTGCGCGCCGGCCTCGGCGGCGATCAGCAGCGCCATCGTCGCCACCAGGGTCTTGCCCGCGCCGACATCGCCCTGGAGCAGGCGCAGCATCGGCTGACTCTGCGCCATGTCGCCCTCGATCTCGCGGATCGTGCGGCTCTGCGCGCCGGTTGGCGTATAGGGCAGCTGGAGCCGGTCGCGCAGCCGCCCGTCGCCGGTCAGCGGCCGCCCGCGCTTGGCCCGCGCCTCGCCGCGCACCAGCATCAGCGCCAGCTGGTTGGCGAACACCTCGTCATAGGCGAGCCGCTCGCGCGCCTTGGCATCCGCGGGGTCGGCATGGATGCGGGCGAGCGCTTCCTTCCAGCCCGGCCATTGGTGGCGGTCCTTCAGGCTGGGCTCGATCCATTCGGGCAGCTCGGGCGCGCGCTCGATCGCCTGGGCGGCCATCGCCGCGATCCGCTTGGAGGTGATGCCCTCCGAACAAGGATAGATCGCCTCGCGCCCGCCGCCGTCCGCCTCTTCGGGCACGGCGACCTCGGGGTGCACGATCTGCAGCTCCTGGCCATATTGGTCGAGCTTGCCGGAGACCCAGCGCTTCTCGTTGAGGGGGAGCAGCTTCTTCGCCCAGCCCGAATTGCCGCCGAAGAAGACCAGGGAGACATGATTGCCATGCGTGTCCACCGCCTGCACCCGGGCGGGCGAGCGCGGGCTGCTGCCGAAGCGATAGCTCGTCGCGGTCAGCTCGATCGCGATGACCCGGCCCGCATCCGATGCCATCAGCTCGCTGCGCGGGATCCGGTCGATGAAGCCGGTGGGCAGATGGAAGGCGACGTCGACGACCCGCGCCAGGCCCAGCCGTTCGAGCGGCTTGGCCAGCGTCGGGCCGATCCCCTTGAGCGCCGTGACTTCGGCAAAGAGTGGATTGAGGACATCGGGCCGCATCGGGCCCGAGGTAGCTCCTGGGTCGGCGCGCCGCTAGGGGGCGCGCGCAACGATCAGTGGGAGACGATCCGCTGGCCGGCCGCCTCGATCGCCGCGAGCACTTCGTTCACGGTCGAGCCGACCACCACTTCGTGTGCGCCGTCGAACGAAAGCACGCCCACATCGTCACCGGCCATGTTGATCGTCGCCACGGTGCGCACGGAAGCGATGTTCACCAGGATCGGGTCGCCGTTGATCGACTTGAGCATCACGAAACGCATATGGAAACAGCCTCACCGTAGAATGTCTTCCATTCTAGGAGGATCGCCGGCGAAGCGGGCGCAATCGCGCGAGAATGGCGCGATTAAGTTGCCGCTGGCGTTCACTTGCGCGGCGACCTATCTGGGAAACCGTATCCCGTCTTTCGCCGACCGCGCATTTTCGCGCTGCCGGCCATTTGCCGTTGAGGACCGAATGGACCGCGAAATCCGTCTCAAGCGCCTGCGTTTCCGTGCCTGGCACCGCGGCGTGAAGGAAGCCGACCTGCTGATCGGCGGCTTCTTCGACCAGCATGGCGAAGGCTGGAACGACGCCGAGATGGACCTGTTCGAGGCCCTGCTCGAAGAGCAGGACGTCGACATCATGGCTTGGGCAATGGGAACCGCTGCCGTGCCGGAACGCTATGCCGGCACGGTAATGAACGCCCTCAAGACCCTGAATTACGTGCCGATTTCGGAATAACCTCTCCCTCTCCCCGCTCGCGGGGAGAGGGTCGGGGAGAGGGGCAAGAAGCCCCCCCCCCCCCCCCCCCGGGGGGGGGCCGCCCCCCCCCCCCCCCCCCCCCCCCCCCCCCCCCCCCACCCCCCCCCCCCCCCCCCCGGGGGGGGGGGGGGGGGGGGGCGCGCGCCCAAGAACCCCGCCCTCCCCACCCTGCCCCTCTCCCCCGCCCTCTCCCCTGAAGGGGAGAGGGAGAAGAGCCAAGATGCCCGACCTCAAGACCATCCTCTCCGCGCAAAAGCCCCTCACCCTTGCGGGCGCCCCCACCGGCTTCCTCCCCTGGATGCTCGCCGATCTGGCGCGCTCGGGACGGCTCACCGTGTTCGTCGCGCCCGACGAGGCGGCGATGCGCGCCGTGGCCAGCACCGCGCCCTATTTCGCGCCCGAGCTCGAGGTCCTCAACTTCCCGGCCTGGGATTGCCTTCCCTATGACCGCGCCAGCCCGACGCTGCGCGTCATGGCCGAGCGTCTCGCCACGCTCCACGCGCTCCAGGCGGGATCGAACAAGCCGCGCCTGCTCGTCACCACGGTCAATGCCGTCACCCAGCGTACGCTGACGCCCTTCCGCATCCGCCAGCTCGTCGCCCGCCTCGCGCCCGGCGAGCGCATCGGCCTCGACAAGCTCGCGGTGCTGCTCCAGGCGAACGGCTATGTCCGCGTCGACACGGTGCACGATTCCGGCGAGTTCGCCGTGCGCGGCGGCCTGGTCGATCTGTTCCCGAGCGGCTCCGAGCAGGCGCTGCGCCTCGACTTCTTCGGCGACGAGATCGAGAGCGTCCGCACCTTCGATCCCTCCGACCAGCGCACCACCGGCCGCATCGACGGCTTCACCCTGCTCCCCGCCTCGGAGGCACTGCTCGACGAGGAGTCGGTCAAGCGCTTCCGCACCCGGTACCGCGAGAAATTCGGCGCCACCGCCACCGGCGATCCGCTCTACCAGGCGATCAGCGACGGCCGCCGCCTCGCCGGCATGGAGCATTGGCTGCCGCTGTTCGAGGAACGCCTCGAAACCCTGTTCGAGCATCTCCCGGACGACGCGATCCTGGTCCGCGATGCGGGCGATGCCGGCGCCGCCGAGGCCCGGTTCGAGGCGATCGCCGACTATCAGTCCAACCGCGTCCGCGCCCAGTCGGCCGATCCGGGCAGCTACCGCCCGCTTGCCGCCGATGCGCTCTATCTGGTCGCCAGCGAGTGGGAAAAGCGCCTCGCCGACTGGCCGGCCCACACTTCGACGCCCTTCCACGAGCCCGAAAGCGCCACGGTCCTCGACTTCAACGTCGACGGCCCCCGCGATTTCGCGCCCGAGCGCGCCGCCGGCACCAATGTCTATGAGGCAGTGGTCGAGCACATCGCCAAACTGCGCAAGGCGGGCAGGAAGCCGATCCTCGCCAGCTATTCGAACGGCGCTCGCGAGCGCCTGACCGGGCTGCTCGCCGATCACGGCCTCAAGACCGCGCGCAAGGCCGAGAACTGGCATGAGGCGATGGGCATCGCCGACAGCGCCGTCGCGATGATCGTGCTGCCGCTCGATCATGGCTTTGCCGCACCCGACGTGTCGGTGCTCACCGAGCAGGACATGCTCGGCGACCGCCTCGTCCGCCGCGCCAAGCGCCGCAAGTCGACCGACGCCTTCCTCAACGAGCTGGCGACGCTCTCGCCCGGCGACCTGGTCGTGCACGTCGATCACGGCATCGGCCGCTATGAGGGGCTGACCCAGATCCCGGTGCAGAAGGCGCCGCACGACTGCGTCGCCCTCACCTATGCCGGCGGCGACAAGCTCTACGTGCCCGTAGAGAATCTCGAGGTCCTGAGCCGCTACGGCGCGGGCGAGGAAGGCGCGACGCTCGACAAGCTGGGCGGCGAGGCGTGGCAGCGGCGCAAGAGCCGGATGAAGGAGCGGATCCGCGAGATCGCGGGCGAGCTCATCGCCACCGCGGCCAAGCGCGCCACCCGCCCCGCCGAAGTCGCCGAGCCCGATGCCGGCGGCTACCCCGCCTTTGTCGATCGCTTCCCCTATGAGGAGACCGACGACCAGGACCGCGCGATCGGCGACGTGCTCGAGGATTTGGCGGCAGGCCGTCCGATGGACCGGCTCATCGTCGGCGATGTCGGCTTCGGCAAGACCGAGGTCGCGCTACGTGCCGCCTTCGTCGCCGCGATGGCCGGCATGCAGGTCGCGGTGGTCTGCCCGACCACGCTCCTGGCGCGCCAGCACTTCAACAACTTCTCGCAGCGTTTCGAGGGCTTCCCGATCAAGGTCGGCCGCCTCTCGCGCCTGGTCGGCACCACCGAGACCAAGGCGACCAAGGAAGGCGCCGCCGACGGCACGATCGACATCGTCGTCGGCACCCACGCAGTGCTCGCCAAGAATGTCGAGTTCAAGCGGCTCGGCCTCGTCATCGTCGACGAGGAACAGCGCTTCGGCGTCACCCACAAGGAGCGGCTGAAGGCGATGAAGGCGGACGTCCACGTCCTCACCCTCACCGCCACCCCGATCCCGCGCACGCTGCAGATGGCGATGTCCGGCCTGCGCGAACTGTCGGTGATCCAGACCCCGCCGGTCGACCGTCTCGCGGTGCGCACCTATGTCATGCCCTGGGACCCCGTCGTCCTGCGCGAGGCGCTCCTTCGGGAACATTATCGCGGCGGCCAGGCCTATTTCGTCACACCGCGCATCTCGGACCTGCCCGAGATCGAGGAGTTCCTGCGCAACGACGTGCCCGAGATCCGCTATGTCGTCGCGCATGGCCAGATGGCGGCGGGCGAAGTCGAGGAACGGATGTCCGCCTTCTACGACCGCAAATACGACCTGCTCGTCTCCACGACGATCATCGAAAGCGGCATCGACATCCCCTCGGCCAACACGCTGATCATCAACCGCGCCGACAAGTTCGGCCTCGCCCAGCTCTACCAGCTGCGCGGGCGCGTCGGCCGCTCCAAGACGCGCGCCTATGCGTATCTCACCACCCCCGCCCAGCGGCTGATGACCGAGGCGGCGGAAAAGCGGCTCAAGGTCCTCTCCGACCTCGAGAGCCTCGGCGCCGGCTTCCAGCTCGCCAGCCACGACCTCGACATCCGCGGGGCCGGCAACCTGCTCGGCGACGAGCAGTCGGGCCATATCAAGGAAGTCGGCTACGAACTCTACCAGTCGATGCTCGAGGAGGCGATCCTCGACGCCAAGGCCGGCGGCCTGCGCGACGAACGCCCGCGCGACCTGTCGCCGCAGATCACCGTCGACGCCCCGATCATGATCCCGGAGGACTATGTCCCCGACCTGGATCTCCGCATGGGCCTCTATCGTCGCCTCAACGAGATCGAGGACCGAGGCGGGATCGAATCCTTCGCTGCGGAGCTGATCGACCGCTTCGGCAAACTGCCCGAGGCGACCGAGAATCTGATCACCCTGATCGAGGCCAAGCTCAACGCCAAGCGCGCCTGCATCGCCAAGCTCGACGTCGGCCCCAAGGGCGCCCTGGTCACCTTCCACGACGACAAGTTCCCCAATGTCGAGGGCCTGCTCGCCTATGTCGACAAGCTAGAGGGCACCGCCAAGCTGCGGCCGGACATGAAGCTGGTTATCACCCGCGCCTGGGCCACCCCTCAGGCCCGGCTCAACGGCGCGCTCCAGCTCTCGCGCGGGCTCGCCAAGGCCGCCGGATGATTGACCGGAATCAATAGTGGCCCGGTAAAACAAGGCGCAAGGCACCGCCCGGGGGGAGTCTTCCTAGAATGGGAGCAAACCCCTTGGGAGAACTCCAGAAGTGACCGATCCTCTTTCGCCCCGTCTCGCGTTCATGGAGATGGATGCCGCCCAGCGCGCCACGCTTTCGGGCAGCAGCGCGCTGATCCGCTCGGTGATCGGCAAGGCCCTCGACCATTTCTACGCCCGCGTCCGCCAGACGCCTGAGACCGCCCGCTTCTTCGCCAATCCCGATCACATGCGCGGCGCCCAGTCGGCACAGGAAAAGCATTGGGCGCATATCGTCGAGGCACGCTTCGACGACAGCTATTACCAGAGCGTCCGCCGCATCGGCGCCACCCATGCCCGTATCGGGCTCGAGCCGCGCTGGTATGTCGGCGGCTATGCGCTGGTACTGGAGCAGTTGCTCAACGAGACCATGGCCTGCACCTCGTTGTGGCGCCGCCTGCTCGGCGTGCTGCGCCCCCGCGCCGCCGCCACCCTGCCCGCCGCGCTGGTCAAGGCTGCGCTGCTCGACATGGAGCTGTCGATCTCGCTCTATATCGAGGAGGAGCAGGCCGCCCGCGAAAAGGCGGTCCAGACGCTCGACGAGGCGCTCGCCGCGCTCGCCGAGGGCGACCTCACCCGCCAGCTCTCGCAGATGCCCGCCACCTATGCCTCGCTCGAGCGCAGCTACAACCACACGCTCGACAAGATGCGCGCGATGATCACCGCGGTCGCCGCCGGCACCCGGCGGATCAATGGCACGATCCACGAGATCGCCCAGGCCTCGGACGATCTCGCCCGCCGCACCCAGGCCAATGCCGCCAGCCTCGAGCAGACCAGCGCCGCGGTCACCCAGATGGACAGCCGCTCGCGCAACACCGCCCAGGCCGCCCAGTCGACCGTCGTCCGCGCCGACCAGGCCATCGCCACCGTCGATGACGGCCGCAGCATCGCTGGCCAGGCGGTCGAGGCGATGCACCGCGTGTCGGAAAGCGCCAAGGGCATCGACGCCGTGATCGAGGGTCTCGACAAGATCGCCTTCCAGACCCGCGTTCTCGCGATGAACGCTGCGGTGGAAGCAGGCCGCGCCGGCGAGGCTGGCCGCGGCTTCGCGGTGGTCGCCGACCTCGTCTCCGCCCTCGCCATGCGCGCCGAGGAGGAAGCCGGCCGCGCCCGCGAGCAGCTCACCCACACCCAGGCCGAAGTCGTCACCGCGGTAGACGCGGTGATGAAGGTCGATGGCGCGCTCGCCAACATCTCCAGCGATGTCGGCGAGGTCCATTCGCTGCTCGGCACCATGGCGCAGGACAACAACGCCCAGGCCGTCGCGATCGGCGAAGTCTCGACGGCGATCGGCACGATGGACCAGGGCACGCAGCAGAACGCCGCGATGGTCGAGCAGACCTCCGCCGCCACGCGCACGCTGAGCCAGGAAGCCGAAACGCTCGCCGAGCTGACCGCCGCCTTCCACACCGATGCCGCGGACCGTGCCGCATGCGCGAACGGCCGGCATCCGATCATCAGCGGCAGCGTGCGCAACCTGCCCGCCGCCGCGGTCTCGGCACTGCGTGCGCCCTTCTAGAAGGCCGCCGGCACGACCCCCCCGGTATTTTTGCGTAGTTGCGCATGCTGCAACTGCGTTCAGGATGTCCGGGAAAGTTTGTCGATCGGCGCGCATGGCCGCTCCGGCAGGGCTTTGGGAGCCCGCCGGCGGTCTCCGCGCCTTTGTGGGCTTCGTTGTATTGAAGCCGACCCGATTTGGCAGGTTTCGTGTTGAACCAACCAGAGCAAGGCTGCGTATCAGGCCGTGACGGATGTGATGGAATCAGGCGTGACCCCGAATGGGGCCGCTCGTGGGGAGCTAGGCTTGAGGGAGCCGGATAGTTTCGACCAACGCCGATTGTTGACCGAAGCTATGGCCCGGTTGTCGCGCGCCAACTCGATCGACGAACTGGTCACCGTGCTGCGGGAGTGCGCGCGCAAGATCGCCCGCTGCGATGGCGTCACCGTCATCCGGCGCAGCGGCGATCGCGTGGCCTATATCGCCGAGGACGCGATGTCCCCGCTATGGAGCGGCTCGGACTTCCCGATCGAGAATTGCATCTCGGGCCTCGCGATTGTCGAGGCCCGGCCGATCCACATCCCGGACATCTATGAGGATGACCGGGTGCCGGTGGACGCCTATCGCCCCACCTTCGTACGCAGCATGTCGATGTATCCGATCGGGCTGATGGGCCCGAGCATGGCGATGGGCGCCTATTGGGCCACCTCCGGCCCGGCCGACCCGAGCACCACTGCCCTGCTCGGCAGCCTGGCCCGCTATGCCGGCGTCACGCTGAACCGCGTCACCGAGGGCCGCGGCGCCGATCCGGCGGTTTGACCACTAGTCCCCCTTCCGCTTGCGGGAGGGGCTATCCTCCCTGACGTCGTCGGAGCCTGCTTACAGCCCCTACCCCTCCCGCAGGAGGAAGGGGGGCAGAAGAGTCCACTCAGCGGACCTCAACCCCCTCCTCGATCTCCGCCTCCAGCTCCTCGATCGAGAATTTCTCCCGCGCCATGCTGAAGCCGCCCGCCGCGGCGAGGTCGATCGTCCAGTTGCCGCTCGCCTGGAGGCCCTGGTCGTCCACGCCGCCTTCGTAGAGCACCGCGTGGTTCAAGCGTCCGCGATATTGCTTCACGAACTGGATCAGCCCGCCGCTGCGCCGCCCGGCGACCGAGGCGCGGCGCACCCCGCCCCCTCCGTCGGGCTCGCTGATCGATCCGGAGAACACCCCGCCCGATTCTTCCAGCACCGCGATGAAGCCATTGTGCTCGCTGCCGGAGCTGCTCGCATAATGGCCGTACCAGACGCCGCTCATGTCCCGCGGATCGCTCATGCCCGGCTCACCAGCTGGGCGAGCGCCGGCACGTCGACCGGCCCGGCGCACAGGAAGCCCTGGAAATACTGGCAGCCTTCCTTGGCGAGCAGGTCGAGCTGCTCAGGTGTCTCCACCCCTTCCGCGACCACGGCGAGCCCCAGCGAGCGCGCCATGTCGATCACTCCGCGCACCACCACCCGATCGCGGTGCGAGCCGGTGATGTCCTGGCTGAGCTTCTTGTCGATCTTCAGATAATCGAGCGGCAGCGCCTTCAGATAGGCGAGGCTCGAATAGCCGGTGCCGAAATCGTCGATCGCCACCCGGCACCCCGCCGCGCGCAACAGGGTGAGCAGCCGTGCCGCCTCGCCCAGGTCGGACATGATCCCGCTCTCGGTCAGCTCCACGGTCAGGCGGTTGCGCGGGAAACCGCTCGCATCGATCCGGCCGAGCAGCGCATCGACGAAGCCCGAACGGGCGACATCGGCGGCGGTGACGTTGATCGACAGGCGCAGCTTGCTCAGCGACATTGGCCAGTTGGCGGCAGCGGCGAGCGCACGGCGCTGGACATGGTCGGACAGGGTCGCATCGAGCCCCGCCCGCTCGGCCGCGGCGAACAGCGTCTCCGCGCCCAGCTCGCCAAACTCCGGATGGTTCCAGCGCGCCAGCGCCTCCACGCCGACAATCTGTCCGGTGGCGATCGAGACCTGGGGCTGGAACAACACGCCGATCTCGCCGCGCTCCAGCGCGCGGTGGAGGTTGTCGACCAGCGCGTCGACCGGCGGCGCGCCCTTCTCCAGCGGCACGTCGCCGAGCAGCGTCTCGCTCGCCCGGCGGAGCAGGATCGCGGCGCTGTCGCCAGCCCGGCTCTCCGCGGTCACCAGCCGGGCACCGAGCGGCGCGATGTCGCCGCCTGCGACGAAGGGCCGTGCCAGCGCATCCTCCAGCCGGGCCAGCGCGGTGCCGATGCGCGCCGCATCGGCATCGTCGCTGGCGACGAGGAATTCCGATCCGCCGATCCGCGCGACGATCGCGCCCTTGCCCAGTGCGTCGCGGGCCACTTCGCCCACCCGCCGCGAGACGCTGCGCAGCAGCTCGTCGCCGACATTGCGGCCATAGGCGGTGTTCACAGTGTCGAACCGGGTCAGCCCGATCAGGATCACGCCCGCCTTGCCGCCCTCGGCCAGGCGCCGGTCGATCCAGCGCCGCGCGCTGGGCCCGTCGCGCGCGCCGGTCAGCGCGTCGCGCACCGCTGCATTGGCGTCGGGCGCCACGCCCAGCGCCTCGACCAGCGCGTGCAGCCGGTTGGTCTGGGCGTCATATTGCAGGTGCTGCACCACCCGCCCCACCCCGGCCAGGTCATGGGCGAAGGCAGTGGAGGGCGTCTCCGCGTTCAACCGCTTCAATGCGCTGCGCGCGAGCGTCCGGTCTGCCGGATCGAGCCGAGCGAAGAAGCTCCGCGTGCCCGGCGCCTCGGGCAGGCCGAGCAGGCTCGCCAATGCCGGGGTCAGCTGGAGCGAGCGCATGCCGGGATCGAAGCGCCAGCCCAGCGGCTCGGGCGGCCCCTTCTCCTGGCCGTGCCAGCCCGAGAGCCGCTCGACATGGCGCTGGGCGAAGCGAATCGCATGCGCCATCGCCGCCGAGGACATCGGGCTCGACAGAAAGTGCGTCGCGCCCGCGTCGAAGAAATGCCGCATGTGCACGGTGTCGCTCTGCGAGACGAGGATCAGCATCGCCGCGCCGTGCGCCTCGATCGTCGCCCCTAGCACCTTGGAGGCGTCCATCCCCTCGGAGAGCGCCCCGCGCGCGTCGATCACTGCGACGGCGGCACCGCTCGCCAGGAAGCGCCGTTCCAGCGCATCGGAGCGTCGCGCCGCGACGACCCGCCAGCCGCCTCCCGCCGCGGCCGCCGCCACTTCGTCGCGCTGGCGGAAGCTGAGGACGAACACCGGTGCCGCATCAGCGTTGGCGCTTTCGATGACTGTGAAATCTTCAGACATTCCGCCCTCGATAACGCGAACGCTTGCCCGCCGCTATCTTCAAGCTTACCTGCTCTTGTATGGCAGCCGCGCCCGCCTTGATCGACGCACATGGCCGCGCGATCCAGTATTTGCGCATTTCGGTCACGGATCGCTGCGACCTGCGTTGCCGCTATTGCATGTCGGAGAACATGCGCTTCCTGCCGCGCAGCGAATTGCTGAGCCTCGACGAGCTGGCCTTGGTCGCCGATCGCTTCGTCGCGCGCGGGGTGCGCAAGATCCGCCTCACCGGCGGCGAACCGCTCGTGCGCAGCGACACGCTCGACTTGGTCCGCCACATCGGCGGCCATCTTGGCCAGGGGCTCGACGAAGTCACCCTCACCACCAACGGCACCCGCCTCGACGAGCATGCCGGCGCCCTGGCCGATGCCGGCGTGCGCCGGGTCAATGTCAGCCTCGACAGCCGCGATCCCCAGGTCTTCCGCCACATCACCCGCCATGGCGACATCGCAAAGGTGCTGGCGGGCATCACCGCCGCCCAGGCCGCCGGCCTTGCGGTCAAGCTCAACATGGTCGCGCTCAAGGGGCTGAACGAGGGCGAGATCGCCCCGATGCTCGGCTGGGCGGCCGAGCGCGGCATGGACCTGACGCTGATCGAGACCATGCCACTTGGCGAGATCGACGAGGATCGCACCGATCGCTTCCTGCCGCTCACCGGCGTGCTCGCCGACCTCCGCGATCGCTTCGAGCTGCTTCCCGACACCCACCGCACCGGCGGCCCGGCACGCTATTGGCGCGTTGCGGGCACCGAGACGCGGCTCGGCCTGATCACGCCGCTCAGCGCCAATTTCTGCGACGGATGCAACCGCGTCCGCCTCGCCACCGATGGAAAGCTCTATATGTGCCTCGGCCATGACGAGGGCGTGGATCTCAAGGCCGCGTTGCGCGGCCATGGGGTCGCCGGCCTCGACGACGCGATCGACGGCGCGCTGCGCCGCAAGCCCGCGCGCCACGATTTCCGCATTGCCGCCGGCGTCGCGCCGGCCACGCGCCGCCACATGAGCGTTACCGGCGGATGAGCCAGCTCCGCGCGCTGTTCGCATCGCCCACCGAACCTGCCCAGCTCGCCGCCGACGAGCTGCGCGAGGCCTATGACTGGGTGCCGCTCGAACAGGCCGAAGCGATCGTCGCATTGGGCGGCGACGGCTTCATGCTCCAGACCCTGCACACGCTGCTCGAGGGTCGCCGCAACGTCCCCGTGTTCGGCATGAACCTGGGCACGATCGGCTTCCTGATGAACGACTGGCGGCGCGAGGGGCTCGACGAGCGGCTGGCGCGAGCCAAGCCGTTCAAGGTCAGCCCGCTGCGGATGGAGGCGGTCAATGCCGCCGGCGAGCGGTTCGAGATGCCTGCGATCAACGAAGTCTCCTTCCTGCGCGAGACCCGCCAGACCGCGAAGCTCGAGATCACCGTCAACGATCGCGTGGTGCTGCCCGAGCTGGTCTGCGACGGCATGCTCATCGCGACGCCTGCGGGCTCGACTGCGTACAATCTCTCGGTCCAGGGCCCGATCCTGCCGCTCGGCTCGGGGATGCTGGCGATGACGCCGATCAGCCCCTTCCGGCCGCGGCGCTGGCGCGGGGCGATTCTCCCCGACAAGGCGCGCATCTCGATTCGCGTACTCGAGGCGGACAAGCGCCCGGTCAGCGCCGTCGCGGACCAGCGCGAAGTGCGCGACGTGGCGCAGGTCGAGATCGGAATCGACCATCACCGCGACCTCACTCTGCTCTTCGATCCCGAGCATGCGCTCGATGATCGCATTACGATGGAACAATTCGTCGCCTGACCCCTTGCAATCCTCCAAAACCCGCTGCATAGGGCCGCCTCCGCCGCGGTTCACCGCGCGGAAAGATGGTGATCCCTGATAGCTCAGCGGTAGAGCTCTCGACTGTTAATCGAGCGGCCGTAGGTTCGAATCCTACTCAGGGAGCCACCACAACCTCTTGAAAATCAGAGACTTTCCTAAAATCGCAGCGCATTCGTGCGTGCGCGATGTTCGTCATGTTCGCCGCACGAAAAAGCCCCGCCCGTGGGGGAACGGGCGGGGCTTCAGGGCCTTGGTGGAAGGCCCTCGGGGGGAAGGTGTCAGATGAACTCGGGGCCGCGCGGCAGCGTCAGGACGAAGACCGCGCCCTCGCCCGGTTCGGAAGGCTCGATGGTCAACGTGCCGTCATGCGCGTCGACGATCGTCTGCGAGATCGCCAGGCCAAGACCCGTGCCGTCGATCTTGGTGCTCACCATCGGCTCGAACAGATGCTCGCGGATCGCCGGGGCGACGCCCGGCCCGGTATCGGCGACGCGGATGCGGATGCGGCTGCCTTCGGTCCAGGTGGCGATCTCGATCCGGCGTACCGGGCTGTTCCACATCGCCTGCGCCGCGTTGAGCAGCAGGTTCGACAGCACCATCTCGAGCTGGATGCGATCGCCCAGCACGCAGGTCGCCCCCGGCGCGAAGCTGCGGACGACTTCGACGTCCTCGAGGCTCGACAGCCGCGCGCTCACTGCGTCGAGCATCTCGACCAGGCATTCGGGCCGCGCATCGATCGCGCCGGTCTTCACGAAGGCTCGCATGCGCAGCACGATATCGGACGCGCGCGCGGTCTGGGCCGCGGCGTCCTCGATATAGCCGAGCAGCTGCTCGAGGCCGTGGATCCGCTGGCGGATCACCGCTGCGCAACCTTCCATGTAATTGCTCGCCGCAGTCAGCGGCTGGGCGAGCTCATGCGCCATCGCCGCCGCCATCGCGCTCATCGCCGTCAGCCGCGCGCGCGCATCGGGCTCGCCGAGTGAGCAGCCGACAGGCGAATCATTTGCCGGGAAAGGAATCGACTCGGCCCCCAGATTCGGACCGTTACCGCTACCAACATCGCACCTGACGGCCGATGCGCCATCGAACCCCATGTTATTTTCTCCGTGCCCCGACCGGTCCCTGCCCAGGAAACCGGTTCCCAAGTCTTCTTTATGATGAGCTGCGACAAGCTGCTTTGCATTTCACGCCAGCCACTTGGCAGTTTGCGCCACGCTGCATAAGATTCGGAATGTTCCGGATGCACTCCGGGCATGGGGAGGGCCCTGCATGACCTCAGGACGTGCAGCCATATTGATGAACTATGTGTCGGTCGCCCTCGAAGTTGGCCTCGATCCTTATCGCATTCTTGCCGACACCGGCGTCAGCCCCTCCCAATTACGCAATCCGGAGGAGCGGCTGCCCAGAGGTGCGATAGCCTCCATCCTCGAACGTTCGGCGATGGAGGCCAATTGCCCACAATTCGCGATGCTGATCGCAGAGCGCCGCGACCTTTCCTCGCTCGGCCCCGTCAGCCTCGTCCTCCAGCAGCAGGAAACGCTCGAAGACGCGATCCGCACGCTGATCCGCTATCAGCATCTGCTCGGCGACCTGCTCACCTTCCACCTCGAGATCGAGGGCGACAGCGCCGTGGTGCGCACCCAGATCGTCAGCAATATCGACTTCGTGCCGCGCCAGGCCCACGAGGCAGTCGCCGCCATCCTGTCGCGTGCCTTCACCGAAGTGGGCGGCGACGCGTGGAAACCGGCATGCCTGCACTTCATGCACGCCGCCCCGCGCTCGCTCGAAGTGCATCACCGCGTGCTCGGCTGCCCGGTGATCTTCGGCAGCGACATCAACGGCGTGGTCTACAACCGCGAGGCGCTGCGCGCGCGCAACCCGAGCTACCGCTCGAACCTCGCCGCCTATGCGAACAGCTATTTCGAGGCGCAATTCCCCGCCGCGCCACCGATCTCCGAAACCGATCGCACCCGCCGCGCCCTGTATCTCATGCTCGCATCGGGCAACGCCTCCATCGAGAGCGTGGCGCGCCAGATCGGCATCTCCCCGCGCACGCTGCAGCGCCGGCTGGAAGCGGAGGGAACCGGGTTCAGCGCAGTGCTCAACGGCGTCCGGCGCGAGCTGGTGGTCCGCCATCTGCTCAACAACGTCCAGCCCGTCGCCACGGTCGGCGAGATGCTCGGCTATGCGTCGCCCGCGGCCTTCACCCGCTGGTTCACCTCCGAATTCGGCATGTCGCCCAGCGCTTGGCGCCGCTCGGCAAGCGACGATCCGCCGCCTCCGCAGCCGCCACCGGCGGAGGACGACCCAGCCCGTACCGGCTGGCCGGGGCTCAACGCGCCGCCGCCTCTGTAAAGGCAAAGCGATCACGCACCCGGTGGTTGAAATAGCGGCCCTTTGAGATCGCCTTCTTCATGCCCTCCGCGATCCGCGCCGGCACCCGGTGATAGCTGTAGCGGCGCCCGCTAATAAAGACGATGTCGAGCCGGTGTTCGGCTTCGTCATAGGCCCAGCTTCGGATCACGCTCGACGGCATCCCCCTTCAACGCGCAGCTAGCCGCACCGCTCCCCTTGCGACTCCCCCGCGCGCCTGCGATGTTCCGTCGATGCGCGATCTCGACACTTTCATCGCCGGGCTGCCCAAGGCCGAGCTTCATCTGCACATCGAGGGCAGCCTCGAGCCCGAGCAGATGTTCGCCTTCGCCCAGCGCAACAATGTCGCCATCCCCTTCGCCTCGGTCGAGGAAGTGCGGGCGGCCTATGAATTCTCGAACCTCCAGGACTTTCTCGACATCTATTATGCCGGCGCCGACGTGCTGCGCACCGAGGAGGATTTCCGCGATCTCGCGCTGGCCTATTTCGAGCGCGTGGCGAAGGACGGCGTGGTCCATGCCGAGATCTTCTTCGATCCCCAGACCCACACGCATCGCGGCATTCCTTTCGGCGTGGTCGCCAACGGCCTGCTCGCCGGCATGGACGAGGCCGAGCAGCGGCTGGGCATCACCTCGAAGCTGATCCTCTGCTTCCTGCGCCATCTCGACGAGGAAGACGCGTTCAAGACGCTGACCCAGGCCCAGCCCTGGCTCGACCGGATCGCCGGCGTCGGCCTCGACTCCTCAGAACTCGGCCACCCGCCCTCCAAGTTCGAGCGCGTCTTCGCCGCCGCCGCCGCGATGGGCCTCAAGCGCGTCGCCCATGCCGGCGAGGAAGGCCCGCCCGCCTATGTCGAGGAGGCGCTTGACCTGCTTGCGGTCGACCGGCTCGACCATGGCAATCGCAGCCTCGAGGATCCGGCGCTGATCGCCCGCCTCGCCCGCTCTTCGATGACGCTCACCGTCTGCCCGCTCTCAAACGTCAAGCTGTGCAACGTCGCCTCGGTCGACGTCCATCCGATCGACCGGATGCTGGAGCTTGGCCTGCGCGCCACGGTCAACTCCGACGATCCGGCCTATTTCGGCGGCTATGTCGCCGACAATTACCGGGCGATCGCCCAGGGCCGCGCGCTCAGCAGGCGCGACCTGGTGACGCTGGCACGGAACAGTTTCCTCGGTTCGTTCCTTTCCGATGCGGAAGTTGCCGCGCATCTCGCCAAGGTAGACGCCTATGCGGAGGAACACGCTTGAGCATCGTCTTCACCCATTTCACCCATGACGAGATGGTCGCGGGCGTCCATGCCATTGCCGAGGCGGCGGAAGCCTGGACCCCGACCTTGCTCGTCGGCATCGGCCGCGGCGGACTGACGCCGGCGGTGTTCCTGTCGCACCGCATGGGCCTGCCGCTGGTCTCGATCGACCATTCGACCAGGATCGCCCAGTTCGGCGAGGAACTGGTCGCGGTGCTCGCCAGACGGACCCGCGACGGCGACCGGCTGCTGTTCGTCGAGGACATCAACGACAGCGGCAGGACGATCGGCGAGATCCGCAACGCGCTGGCCGGCGAAGGCGCCATCGCCAGCCGCATCCGCTTCGCCGTGCTGCTCGACAATGTCCGCTCCTCGCAGCGGGTCGACTACCGGTCCCGCCAAATCGACCGATCGGTCGACAAGGACTGGTTCGTCTTCCCCTGGGAGGCCATGGCCCCGCGCGAGACCCTCGCCGTGGAGGCGATGGAAGTTCCCGAGCGACTCGCGTGACTTGCCGCAGGTCGTTCAGCCGCCGTCAATCGTACTTATGGCACGCTCCGTCGTGGACACATCCCTGCCGGCGCGCGTTCGTTCCGTCATCGCAGTGCCCAGACTTTTAAACTCCGGAGGAACCATGTTGAGAACTCCCAAGCGCCCTCGGTTCGCAGCGCTTGCTCTCATCCTCGCCGGCAGCATCTCGCTGTCCGCCTGTATGACCGCGACCCCCTATCAGCCCGCCACCGGTGCGGGCCCGACCAGCCGCAACGGCTATTCGGACACGCAGATCGAAGGCAATCGCTTCCGCGTCAGCTTCGCCGGTAACAGCCTGACGGCACGCGAGACGGTCGAGCGCTATCTGCTCTACCGTGCCGCCGAGCTGACCCTGCAGCAGGGCTTCGACTATTTCGTGCTCGCGGATCGCGATACCGAGAAGAAGACCGATGTCGTCCGCACGCCGGGCGCATGGGGCGGCCCGGGCTGGGGCGGTGGTCCCTGGGGCTATTGGAGCCCGTCCTGGCGCTTCTATCGCGGCCCGCGCTGGGGCTGGCGCAGCTGGGATCCCTTCTATGACGATCCCTTCTGGCGCGACCGTGACTGGGACTATCGCACCGTCACCCAATATGAGGCGATGGCCGAAGTGGTGATGGGCAAGGGCCCCAAGCCCGGCGACAATGTCCGCGCCTTCGACGCGCACGAGGTGGTCAATCGCCTCGGCCCGTCGATCCAGATGCCGTCGCCGAAGTAAGCGAACAAGAAAGCCCCTTCCGCTTGCGGGAGGGGTTTGGGGAGGGCCTGAGGTCCTCCCTTTTTTGTTTTCACCGGCCTTCCAACATCGTCCCGCGAAGCGACTCGTCAAAGTACACAAAGTACAGGCCAGGAGCGGGTTTTCGGGTCACTCAAGTTGACACAATTCCCGGCATCGCCGCGCATCTCGCAACATTCTTGCGAGCGCTTGATCCCATTTTTCCAACGGAATCAAAGAGCAGCCAGCCTCGAGGCTAGCCGCGCGAGCCGAGCAGACGAAATCCTACATTGCAAGGTTCCCCGACGAAGGCCGGGGAGCAAAAGGGCGCACACCCCGAGAATCATCGTCCCCGCGCAGGCGGGGATCCAGCGTTGCAGGCGGCGTTGCCCTTGGCTCTGGATCCCCGCCTGCGCGGGGATGACGGAATGTTGAGTGGGAGGGCCTGAGACCCGCCCCTGACCTCAGGCCACCTGGCCGTGGCAGTGCTTGTACTTGTTGCCCGAGCCGCACGGGCACGGCGCGTTGCGGCTGACCACGCCTTCCCACTGCGCCGGATCGGTGCCGAGATCCTCGGTCGACGGCTGAGGAATGCCCAGCTGCGACATGCGGGTGGTGACCAGGCCGGCGGCGCCGGCGTCATAGTCATAGGTGTCGTCCTCGCCGGTCAGCGGGTCGATATGGGTGGTCAGGAAGTCGGGCAGCTGCGGCAGCTCGGGCGCCGGCTCCATGCGGAACTGGGCGAAGGCGAGCGTGCGGGTCACGTCCTCGCGGATCTGGCCGAGCATGCGCTCGAACATCGCGAACGCCTCGTGCTTGTATTCGTTGATCGGCGTCTTCTGGGCGTAAGCGCGCAGGTGCACGACCTGGCGCAGCGCGTCGAGCATCGCGAGATGCTCCTTCCAGTGATGGTCGAGATTCTGCAGCAGGATCGACTTCTCGACCTGGCGCCAGGTCTCGACCTCGAGGTCGGCCGACTTGGCCTCGACCAGCTGGTCGGCGGCCTCGCGGATGCGCTCCTCGACCATTTCCGGCTCGATCTGCGCCTCGTCCCTGATCCACTGGTCGACCGGCGCGTCGACGTTGAGGGTGCCGAGCACCTTCTCCTTGAGCGCCTCGACCTTCCACTGCTCGGGATAGGAGCCATGCGGGCAGAACTCGCCGACGATCGCGTTCACCGTCTCGGCGCGCATGTCGCTGACGACGTCGCCCACGGTCTCGGCGTCCATGATGTCCGCGCGCTGCTCGTAGATGACCTTGCGCTGGTCGTTCATCACGTCGTCATATTCGACGACCTGCTTGCGGATGTCGTAGTTGCGCGCCTCGACCTTGCGCTGCGCGGTCTCGATCGCCTTGGACAGCCACTTGGAGCCGATCGCCTCGCCGTCCTGGATGTTGTTGCGCATCATCTTGGCGAACAGCGTGTTCGAGCCGAAGATGCGCAGCAGGTCGTCGTCCAGCGAGAGGTAGAAGCGGCTGAGGCCCGGATCGCCCTGACGGCCCGAGCGGCCGCGCAGCTGGTTGTCGATGCGGCGGCTCTCGTGGCGCTCGGTGCCGAGCACGAACAGGCCGCCGGCCTGCTTCACCCGCTCCTTCTCGGCCGCGATCTCGGCCTTGATCTGCTCGATCGCGGCGTCCTTGGCCGGGCCCTCCTCCATCTCGGACAGCTCGTCATGGACGCGGAACTCGAGGTTGCCGCCGAGCTGGATGTCGGTGCCGCGGCCGGCCATGTTGGTGGCAATGGTCACCGCGCCGATACGACCGGCCTGCGCGACGATATGCGCCTCATGCTCGTGCTGGCGCGCGTTGAGCACGCTGTGCTCGACGCCTTCCTTGTGGAGGAACTCGCTGAGCATTTCCGACTTTTCGATCGAGACGGTGCCGACCAGCACCGGCTGGCCCTTGGCCGAGTGCTCCTTGATCTTCTTGGCGATCGCCGCGAACTTTTCCTCGAGCGTCTTGTAGAACTCGTCCTCCTCGTCGACGCGCTGCACCGGCAGGTTGGTCGGGATGGTGACGACGTTCATCTTGTAGATGTCGAAGAATTCCGGCGCCTCGGTGGCTGCCGTACCGGTCATGCCGCCCAGCTTCGGGTACATGCGGAAATAGTTCTGGAAGGTGATCGAGGCGAGCGTCTGGTTCTCGGGCTCGATCGCCACGCCTTCCTTGGCTTCCACCGCCTGGTGCAGACCGTCCGACCAGCGGCGGCCGTCCATCATGCGGCCGGTGAACTCGTCGATGATGACGACCTTGTTGTCCTTCACGATGTAATCGATGTCACGCTTGAACATCACGTTCGCGCGCAGCGCCTGGTTCAGGTGATGGACGACCTGGGTGTTCTCGAAGTCGTAGAGATTGGCGCCCTGGAGCAGCCCCGCGGCCTCGAGCATGCGCTCGACCTTCTCGGTGCCGTCCTCGGTCAGCACGATGGTGCGCTGCTTCTCGTCCTTCTCGTAATCCTCGGGGACGAGCTGCTTCACGACGACGTCGACGCCCATGTAGAGCTCGGACTTGTCGTCGGTCGGGCCCGAGATGATCAGCGGGGTGCGGGCCTCGTCGATCAGGATCGAGTCGACTTCGTCGACGATCGCGAAGTTGAACGGGCGCTGCGTCATCGACGCGCGCTCATACTTCATGTTGTCGCGCAGATAGTCGAAGCCGAACTCGTTGTTCGTGCCGTAGGTGATGTCGGCGGCATAGGCCTCGCGGCGCTGATGGTCCGACAGGTTCGGGATGATCACGCCGGTGGTGAGGCCGAGGAAACGGTAGACGCGGCCCATCCACTCGGCGTCGCGCGAGGCGAGATAGTCGTTGACGGTGACGACATGGACGCCGTCGCCGGGCAGTGCGTTGAGATAGGTCGCGAGCGTGGCGACCAGCGTCTTGCCCTCGCCGGTGCGCATCTCGGCGATCTCGCCGCGGTGGAGGACGATGCCGCCGACCATCTGCACGTCGTAGTGGCGCTGGCCGAGCACGCGCTTGGCCGCCTCGCGGACGGTGGCGAAGGCTTCGGGAAGCAGCGCGTCGAGCTTCTCGCCGTTCGCCAGGCGCTCGCGGAACTTGATGGTCTGGCCCGAAAGCTCCTCGTCGCTCATCGCCGAGATCGCCGGCTCGAAGCCGTTGATCTTGTTCACGATGCTGCCGAGCGATTTCACATAGCGATCGTTCGAGGAACCGAAGAGGGACTTGGCAATGCCGCCGAGCATGGGTTTTCCAGTCTAAATCTAGGGTGGTCGGACGGGCGCGCCGCTGCGGTCGGCGCCCGTTTGGATGCGAGAACGGTGGAAACGGCCTCGCGGTTCAGCGGGCCGTGGAAAAGCTCATTCGAGCCGGCGCTCGAAGGGCAGGCGCAGTTCGCCAAGCGGAAGCTGCACGGCCGCGAGCGGGGCGGCCTTTTCGGGCCGCAGCAGCGGCACGGGAAGCGCGGGCGTCGCGCGGCGGGCGGGAAGCACCGCCGCCTGGGCCGCCTGCGCAGCCTGGACCACCGCGACGCCCTGGACCTGCCGGATTCCACTGCGATCGGCCTGACCGACACCGGTCAGGCTCGCGAGGAAGGCAGTCAGGAGAAGCAGCAGTTCCAAACGGCAAGTCTCTAAAACGGCACGGACAGTCATCCGTGCAATAGGCTGGGACATAGTGACTCGATTCGGCTTCGCCAATCGGAAATCGTCGCCTGTCTCAGACCGTTGGTCCTTCGGCGGGATCGCGCGGGGGTGGCGGTTCATGCGTCAGGTACATGGACACCGTCATCTCGACGCTGCGCCTGCCGCCTGGCTGAGCCGGATAGCGGAAGCCCGAATGGCAGCGATGGAGGACCAGTCCCAGCGGATCCTGCGCCGCCGCACCGCCCGCCAGCTTGCAGTTGGTGACATTGCCGGCGGCATCGACGTCGAAGCGGATTTTCCTCTCATAGAAGGGCTTGGAGGCTGGCCGGTCGATCACGGGTATCGCCTCGCCATTGACCATGTGCGCCTCGATAACCTGAACCGTCGCGCCAGCGCCCGACTTGCCCAGCAGCGCCATCATCGCGGGAGACACGGGCGCGCCCAGCCGGTTGCAGACGCCGCCCGTTGCCCGGCTGAAACCCATGCCGCGGCTCTGCGCCATGCAGCCGGCGATACGCCCGTCGCCGGTGATGCGGATCTGGTTGAAATAGAGCCAGGAGCCGAACCCGGCCTCTCCCTGGGGCAAGACCCAGGTGAAGGTGAAGGGATAGGCTCCGGCCACCGCCTTGCCCGCGGCATCGCGAGCCGGATTGAAGCGGGCCCGTGCCTGCATCAGCGTGCAGGTCGTGCTGTCCAGCACCGCCGAGCCGCTGGAGCGCGTGACCTTGCACGCAGTCGGCACGCCCTGCGCGTCCAGATCGAGACGGGCCGCGACCGCGCCCGCCTGCCGCTCCCACATCGCCGCTGCGGGATAGTCCTCGTCGGTGACCCAGGCCTGCGGCCGGCCGCGTGGCGTCGGCCGCGTCGTCGCGCCAGCGTCCTGCATCGCGAGCGCCATGCCCAGCAGCAACGTCATCGCAATCATGCATTCTCCCCGAAAATCCGTCGCGGCGAAGTCTGGCCCGCATCCGATCGCCGGCAACCGGATGCGGGATTGCCGGGATCAGACGCTGTCGGTCACTTCGCCGGCGCGGTGACGAAATCCACCAAGGCGGAACGCGATTCCGGGGCCTTGCCCTTTTTCTCGACGGGGACGGTAAAGCTCTGCAGCTGCTGGCAGACCACCTTGTCGATCCCCGGGCTGCCACTGCTCTGCTCCAGGGTGCACGCCGAGACCGCGCCCTCGTTGGTGAAGTCGAGGTGAACGACCGGCGCCTGATGATAGGTGGCAGGCAGCTTCTGCACGGTGATCGTCATGATCTTTGCCGGCGCGGCGGTCTGGCCGGCAAGGGCCAGCAGGGTAGCGAGAATCATCGGATGCCTTTCGAGTTCTTGGCGACTGACGCATTGCTATCACCCGCCGGGCCGATGTCCATGCGACCGGGTTACTTCGCCGCCTCGAACCGCACCGACACCATGCGGCTGTCGGGTTTCGCGATGATGGCGCCATCGATCTTGAACATCTCCACCTGCACCCTCGCCTGCTGACAGGCGACCGCATCGAGTTTCGCGTTTCCGGTGCTCGTCTCGACGGTGCAGGCCCGTACCTTGTCATCGGCGAATATCAATCGCAGCAATGCGGGCTTGGCATAGTTCTTCGGCACGGCCTGCAGTTCCACCCTCAGATCGATCGGCGTGCTTGCAATCGCGCTCACCGGGTTGGGTGTGTCCGTGCCGCCTGGCAGTATCCAGGTGAAGGTACCATTATAGTCGAACGGAATGTCCTTGCCGGCGCCGTCACGTGCCGGGTTGAAGACCGAGCGCTTGAGCAGCATCTCGCAGACCTTGTCGTCGAGCGCGGAATAGCCCGAGGATCCCGTCACGCTGCAGATAGTGGGTTTGCCGAGCGCATCGACGGCGAGCCGGAATTTCACCGCGCCGAACTCGCGACGCCGCAGTGCGCCGCTCGGATAGTCGTCATCCGTAATCCAGGCCTGCGGACGGCCGCGCGGTTGCGGCTTGCGCATCAGCGGAGGGATGGGCGTATCCTGCGCCGAGGGCGCCGCCTGCATCACCGCCAGCACTGCCAAGGCCGCCAAAACCATTGATCTTTACCCCCGCTTGCCCGAAGCGGTCGCCAACTTAGCAACAGGTCAGACCATGTCCATCGAACGCTCCCCGCTCGCGCTGCCCTTCCCTGCCCTGCCGGCGATTCCCGGCGTAACGACGCGGGTCGCTCGGGCGCGCTACAAGGCATGGGACCGCTGCGACCTGACCTTTGTCGAGCTGGCACCGGGCACCGCGGTGGCGGGCGTGCTGACCAGCAGCAAATGCCCGTCGCCCGAGGTGGAATGGTGCCGCAAGGCGCTGCCGCTGGGCACCGCGCGCGCGCTCGTCGTCAATGCCGGCAATTCCAACGCCTTCACCGGCAATCGCGGTCGCGCCGCGGTGGAGGCGATCGCCGCCCGCGCCGCCGCGCATCTCGGCTGCCAGCCCTCCGACGTGTTCGTCGCCTCCACGGGCGTGATCGGCGTGCCGCTGCCGATCGACAAGGCCGAGGCCGGGCTCGACAATGCCTTCACCGCCGAGCCGTGCGGCTGGGAGGACGCCGCCGCGACGATCATGACCACCGACACCTTCGCCAAGGGCGCGGTGACCCGCGCGGTGGTCGGCGGCAAGACCGTCCAGCTCGCCGGCATCATCAAGGGATCGGGGATGATCGCGCCGGACATGGCGACGATGCTCGGCTTCGTCTTCACCGACGCGGCGGTCGACCCGGCCTGGCTGCAGACCGCGCTGGGCGACGCCAACCACAAGACCTTCTCGTGCATCACCGTCGATGGCGACACCTCGACCAGCGACACGGTGCTCGCCTTCGCCACTGGCAGCGCGGGCAATGCCCCGCTCGCCAGCGACGAGGATGACGGCGCCGACGCCTTCCGCGCCGCGCTCCAGGATCTCTGCCACCAGCTCGCCCTGCTCGTCGTGCGCGACGGCGAAGGGGCGCAGAAGCTGATCGAGATCACCGTGGAGGGCGCCGAGAGCGACGCCAGCGCGCACCGCATCGCCATGTCGATCGCCAATTCGCCGCTGGTGAAGACCGCGATCGCCGGCGAGGACGCCAATTGGGGCCGCGTGGTGATGGCGGTGGGCAAGGCCGGCGAGCCCGCCGAGCGCGACCGGCTGGCGATCCGCTTCGGTGCTACCCAGGTGGCACGCGATGGCCTGGCCGTGGAAGGCTATGACGAGGCGCCGGTTGCCGAGCACCTGAAGGGCCGCGAAATCGAGATCGGCGTGGAGCTGGGCCTGGGCGAAGGCCGCGCCACCGTGTGGACCTGTGACCTGACGCACGGCTACATCTCGATCAACGCCGATTATCGGAGCTGATCGCGGGAAGGTGACCGCGGGAGGGCCGGGCCTTTCGGTTGCAGCCGAAAGGGCAGCATGCCAAAGGCGCGCCCGTCGCCGCCTGTGGCGACTCATCGTAGGAGGATCAAATGACCCATCGTCATGATCGCGATGACCTCCCCTGCTTTCGAGGTCACGAGTAAGCGTCGCAAGGGCTATCCGTCCGAGACGCGCGTGAAGCGCGGCCTGCGCTTCGTTCACGGAGATATCGAACTCGTCGAGAAGCTCGGCCGCAAGGATCCCTGCCCCTGCGGCTCCGGAAAGAGCTTTCAAGCGCTGCTGCCTCGACTCCGGCCGGTTTCGACGGCGCGGAGCGGCATGACTATTGGCGTGACTAGCTGACCGGCTCCCGGTCCGGCATGTGCCGGACCGGGCAAGCGGCGCTCAGAGCTGGGCTTCGAGCCACTTCTTGATGCCGCTCTTGGGCATCGCGCCGACCTGCGTCGCCGCCGGCTGGCCGTCCTTGAACAGGATCATGGTGGGGATGCCGCGCACGCCGTACTTGGTGGGCGCGTCGGGATTCTCGTCGATGTCGAGCTTGATGATCTGGACCTGCTCGCCCAGTTCCTCGGCGAGCTCTTCCAGTGCCGGGGCGATCATCTTGCACGGCCCGCACCACTCCGCCCAGAAATCCACGAGCACGGGCTTGCCGGACTCGAGAACGTCGCTGCTGAACTGGGCGTCGGTGGTCGCCTTGGTGGCCATGATACTACTCCTGATACGATGTCGGGGGTTAATTTATGTCGGCACTGCGCCGGGTCAAGCGCGCAGGCCCAAGCTTTGCTCCTTATCCGCGAAGCCCGGCTTGTGCGCGGCCAGCAGGTCTGGGGGCAGCAAATGGAGAGTCGGCCCCGCCACGTAGAGCAGCCCCGCCTCCACCGTGCGACCGGGAAAAATCACCGCGAGCGCAGCGACATAGGCGGCCATCTGGCGGAGATGATAGGGCGGGATCGCCTCCAGCCCGGCAGGGGCGCGGCGGCCGGTCTTGAAATCGATGACCCGGACATGGCTGTCATTCACCACCAGCCGATCGACCGTGCCCGAGACGACCAGCCCGTCCCCCACCACCGCGGCGATCGGGGCTTCGCCGAGGGAGTCGGGGCCGAAAAGCGCGGAAAAGCGCGGGTCCTCGGTCACCGCCAGGGCGGCGGCGACCAGCTCGGCGCGGAAGGCGGCGTCGGCGACGCCCCCTGCCCCGGCCAGCCAGCGTTCGGCGGCGGCGGGGCGGTCGGCCGGGCTAACCGACGGCAAACGCTCGAAAAGGGCGTGGAGGAGGCGACCGCGCTCGGCTGCCGCGCGCAGGGCCGGCGTGGGGGGTGGATCGGCAACGGCATCGTCACCCAGCGAGGAGGGCGCGAGGGGGCGCGGCGGGCGGGCTTCCTCGGGCGCGGGACGGCGCGCCCAGTCGGGGAGCGCCGCCACCACCGCCGGGCCGGCAGTGGCGCGGGGCCTGGCGGGGACCGGCGCCTGGGGGTGCAAGCCTTTGAATTCGCGGGTCTCGCCCTCGGCCACGCCCAGGGCATCGAGCGCGGCGGCGCTGGCGGCGTACCAGCTCTTTGCCGGGGGCACGCCCTTGGCCTGGGGACCCAGCGCGCCGGCTATGACGAGGCGCTCCTCGGCACGGGTGGCTGCGACGTAGAACAGACGCCAATGTTCGCTAAGTTCGCGCGCATCGGCATTTTCGAGGACCTCGCCGAGCACACCCCGCTCAGCGGCGCGCGGACGGAAGATCGGCAGCTTTCCGGACGCAGCGGACGGTTCCCAACCCAGAAAGTCGCGCGGGGACCGGGTCGGGTCCACCGTGGCGTCCGCCAGGATGACCAGAGGCGCCTGGAGACCCTTGGCGCCGTGGGCGGTCATCACCCGTACCGCCGCCTGGGGCTGGGCCGCATCGCGGACGATCTCGACATCGCCGCGATCGAACCAGTCGAGGAATCGCTGCAGGGACGGGGTCGCAACCTTTTCGAAATTGAGCGTCGCATTGAGCAACTCCTCGATCGGATCGCGGGCTTCCTCGCCCAGCCGGCGCAGCAGCTTGCGGCGACCGTCCAGCGGACCGGAAAGCAGTTCTTCCAGAAAGCGATAGGGCGTGGCGATGTCAGCGCGTGCGAGGAGCGCGTAGAGCGGTGCCAGGCGCTCCTCGGGCTGGTTCCTGCGCAGGTGCCGCCACAGTCCGCCACCGGAGCGGACCGCAGCGTCCATAAGCGCCTCCTGCGTCCAGCCGATCAAGGGTGACACCAGCAGCGAAGCGAGGGACAGATCGTCCTCGGGCTGGAGCGCGAAGCGGATCGCGGCGAGCAGGTCCTGCACCGCGAGCGGCGCATTCAGCCGCAGGCGATCGACGCCCGCCACCGGCACCCCCTCGGCATAGAGGCGCGCGACGATCAACGAGGCGAGCTCGCCGCGGCGCTTTACCAGGATCATCACATCCTCGGGCGCGAGCTTGCGGCCCTTGCTCTCCAGGTCGAGCGTGCCGATCCAGCCCTTGATCGCCCGGGCGATGTCGCCGGCGAGCTTGCGGGTGGCGTCGCTGACCCATTCCTCCTCGTCGGCCTCGCTGCTCCCCTCGGTGACCGGGGGCCAGAGCGTGACCGCGCCGGGGCCTGGCACTTCGCTGGCATGCTCCTCGGCGTCGGAAAGATCGCCCATGCCGGGCATCGGCAGCGCGCCGATCGCGGCATCGACGAATTCGAGCACCGGGCGGGTGGAGCGGAAGCTGTGGGTGAGCGACAGCTCCTCGACCTCGCGCGGCTCGGGCTTGTCCGCGTCGAAATCATAATCGAGATCGGCCTGGATCCGCGACTTGGCGAGGAACCGCTCGAAGGCTGCGCGGAAGAAGATCGGATCGGTGCCCTGGAAGCCGAAGATCGCCTGCTTGTAGTCGCCGACGGTGAACAGGGTGCGCATCGTCTCGGCGCGCACGCCCTCTCCGACGAAGAACTCGTCGGCGATCGCGCTGACGATCGCCCATTGCTGGGGATTGGTATCCTGCGCCTCGTCGATCAGGACATGCTCGGTCGCCTGGTCGAGCTTGAAGCGTACCCATTCGCCCATGCCGGGCTCGGCGAGCAGCGCGACGGTGGCGTGGATCAGGTCGTTGAAGTCGACCGCGCCGAGGCGGCGCTTGGCCCGCTTGTAGGTATCGGCATAGATGCGGCCGGCCTCCAGCCCAGACGCGAGCAGGTCCGCATAGGCCGCCTGGGTCTTCATGCCGAGCAGCTGGCCGCAGGTTTCGAACAGCCGCATCGCATAATCGGCATAGCCGTCGTCCTGCGGTGCCTGGCCCTTGCCGAAGGAGCGCGGCTCGCCCTTGGCGGTGGCCCAGACGCCGTGCAGCTCGGCAAGCCCGCCGGCGCGGGCTTCCGGGCCCTTGGCGAGCCAGGCGGCGATGATGTCGGCGCGCTCCAGGCCCGACTTGGTGCCCCAGCCGGCGCTCATCGAGGCGACCATGCGCAGGCTGGCGAGATCAAAGGCGTCGTCACCACAGCGCCGGGCGATCTCGGCATCGACGTCGCCCAGGGGAAGCCTGAGTGCCTCGCGGAGCCAGGGCTGGATCAGGACCGGCAGCTCGGCGAGCGCCTCCCCTTCGCGCGCGCAGGCCTTGAGGAAATCCTCGGCCTTGCCCTCGCCCAGCCGCAGCGACAGCGCGCCGACCGCGTCCACCACCCAGGCGCGATGGTCGCGCTCGGCATCGACGAGCATCTCGGCCAGCGCCTCGCGCGCCAGCACCGCTTCCTCGCGCTGGTCGAGCGGGCGGAAGCCGGGGACGAGGCCGGCCTCCATCGGGAAGGCGGCGAGCAGCGACTGGCAGAAGCTGTGGATGGTCTGGATGCGGATGCCGCCGCCGGGCGCGTCGAGCACCTTGGCGAAGAGCTGGCGGGCCTTTTCGCGGCCCGCGGGCGAGATGTTCTCGCCCAGCGCCTCGAGGTCGGCGGCCAGCTCGGTGTCCGATGCGCGCACCCAGCGAGCGAGCCGGCTGGTGATCCGCTCGGACATCTCCGCGGCCCCCGCCTTGGTGAAGGTGAGACAGAGGATCGCGCCGGGATCGGTGCCGTTCAGCAGCAGCCGCCAGACGCGCGCGGCAAGCACCTGGGTCTTGCCGGTGCCCGCCGAGGCGGACAGCCAGATATGGCGGCCGGGATCGGACGCGGTCTTCTGGTTGCCCTTGAGTTTGTGGAGGGGGCGGACTTCAGACATGGGGATTTCCGCCGGCAATTGGATTGAGCTTTTCCCCGGCGAAGGCCGGGGCCCAGTCTTGAAGTCGCGCGCCTTGGCGCGCCTTCGTCGCGCACGCCAAGTCTGGACCCCGGCCTTCGCCGGGGAAAGAAGAAGGTCGGAAGTGCCCGCGCTCAATCACGGCCATACCATTCGTCGCGGCGCATCAGCTGGTCGTACTCGGCATAGGGGGCGTATTCGGGCACCAGCTTGGCGGTGAAGGGTTGGTCGCCGGTGAGCCAGGCATTCACCGCCTCTGCGAAATGGTGCGCGGCGATGTCGACGAACTCCTCCGCGGGGATCGGCTCCTTCTTCTTCGGGTCGACGGGGCTGTCGACATAGCCGAAGCCGCCGGTGCGCGGGGAACGGGCGAGCGACCAATATTCGAAGACCCGCGCGACGCCCTCGATATCCGCGAACCCGCCGCGCTCGGCGATCAGGCCGAGCAGGCCGAGCTGGAGGCTGAACCCGGCGCGGACGGCGCGGGTGCTGGGGGGTTGGCCGGTCTTGTAGTCGACGATCGCCAGGCTGCTATCGCCCAGCCGGTCGATCCGGTCGAACTTGCCGCGCAGCTTCACCCCGGCGAACTCGATCTCGCCGCCCAGCTCGACCGCGAGGACCTTGCGGTCGGGGTTCTCGGCGATCTGGCGGGCGATCCAGTCAATCGCCTCCATCAGCCGCGGCTGCCACAGCGCGCGCATCATCGGATGGGTGCGCTCGTCGACCAGCATCGCCTCGGCGCGGGCGCGCAGCCTGGCCGGATCGCAATTGTCGAGTTCGAACCATTTCTGAAGAACGTCGTGCACCGCCGTGCCGCGCCACGCCGCACTGGGATCGGCATCGACCGGATCGAGCGGCATGAGCTTGAGCATGCGGCGGGCGTAGAAGGCGTAGGGATCGGCCTTGAGACGATCGACCTCGGTGACCGAGATCGCCTTGGGGCGGGCCTCCACCGGGGGTGAGGGCTCCGGGCGCTTAGCGGGCTCAGGCGCGCCGGGATTGTCGATCGCGTGGAGCCAGGCGGCGAGATCGGGCGCGCGGTCGAGGCCGCCCGAGAGCGCTTCGAGGCGGAGCCAGAAACGCGAAGCAATCGTCGGCGCGGTGGCATCGCGGCGGGCGCGGGTGAGGAGGACTTCGGGCGCGCCGAGCGCGCCGGCCAGGTCGTGCGCGGCGAGGCCGATGCGGCGTTCCAGCCCCGGCAGGCCCAGCTCGGCGCGGATGCGCGGGGCGAGCCAGGGATCGGGCGCGGGCAGGCCCGGCCAGACGCCTTCGTTGAGCCCGGACAGGATCATCAGGTCGGCGGTCTGCAGGCGCGCCTCGAGCTGACCGAGGATCGCAAGGCGCGGATGGCCGCCCTGGGGCGGGCGCACGGCGATCTGGTCCATCAGCGTGCGCAGCATCGGGGCGAGCGTGTCCGGATCGGCGCGGTGCGGGCCGTCGACGCCCTCGCGCTCGAGATCGTCGAGCAGGGTCGCGGCGGCACGGCCCTCGGCACGGCTCCACAGCCCATCGCCGCCGAGCGCCTGGGCGGCTTCGCGCAGCGCGGCGAGGAGGACGGGGATCGGCTGGGCGCCGGCGCTGAAGGCGGCTTCGAGCGGGGTGAGCAGCGCGCGCGCCTCGGGCCACCAGCGCAGCGCCGCCTGGCGGAGCGGGCCGTCCCTGCCCTCCTGCTCGGCGAGATGGCGGTCGATGCCGGCAAGATCGGGCGCCGGGCGCGGGCCCCTGAGGGCACGGTCGAGCAGGCGGGCGCCGTCGAGCCATTCGGTGCGCGCCTCCGGCATCACCAGCGGGTGCTTGAGCAAGGTCAGCAGCGGCAGCGGGGCGAAGCGCTGGGCGGCAGCATCGGCGAGCGCGAGCAGCAACGTGCCGGGCGGCAGGATCGAGAGCGGCTGGCCGGCGGAATCGTCGACCGCGATGCCCCAGCGGGCGCAGTGCGCGGCGACGCGGCGGGCGAGCGCGCGGTCGGGCGTGACCAGCGCGGCGGTCCTGGCCGGCGTCTCCAGCACCTGGCGAAGCGCGAGGGCGATGGCCTGGGCTTCCTCGGCCGGCGTCGCGACTTCGAGGACGCGGACGCCGTCGAGCTTGCGCTCCTTCTCCGGGAGCGTGGTCCAGCCATGCGTGAGCTCGGGCGGCTGCATCGCCGAGGCAATCGCCTTGCTGCGCGAGGGCGCGGCGTCATGCTCGCTCATCGCCCGCCAGGGATCGAACTCGCTGCGGTGGACGCCCATCCGCTCCAGGAGCAGCTTGAGGTGGAATTGCGGGTGGGTCTCGAGGTTGCGCTTGCGCCGGCCCGAGGGATCGGGGGCGTGGGGACCGAGCATGTCCCATTCGGCATCGGAGATGGCGATGGCGAGATCGGGGAGGACGACCATGCCCTGGGGCAGCCCGGCGACGACGCGCTGGAGCCGGGCGATGGCCGGCGCGCTGGCGGTGATGCCGGCGGCGCAGACGAAGCCGGCCGGGGGCGCGGTCTTCCAGCGCCTGGCGACCTTGTCGATCAGCAGGCGGCGGCGATCGGCGAGATCGATGCGGCCGAGCCGGGCGAGTTCCCTGGGCCAGCGGTCGAGGACGATCTCGAAGAGGTGGAGCGAGCGTTCCCAATGGGCGGAGAGCTCGGGGCCGAGGTCGAGCTCCTTGAGGCGGCGCGGCGGGACCTCCTCGATCAGCAGCTGGTCGAGCGTGGCGGCGAGGTCGCCGGCGAGGCGGACGGCCTCGGCGGCGTCGTGGCGGGGCTCGGCCTGCTGGATCAGCCGGGCGAGGATGAGCTGGCGCTGGAGCGGGCCGACCGCGGGGGCGACGGGCTCGGGGTCGCCGGCGGCATCGAACACCGCCTCGTCGAGCTCGGGATCGCCGACCGCGACGAGGCGCGGGAGGAGAAGGCCGCCGCCGCTGGCGCGGACGAAGGCGTCCTGGATCGCGCGCTTGGCGCGGTTGTTGGGGAGCAGAACGATGCCGCGGGCGAGGCCCATCGGGTTGTTTTCGCCGCGCCCCTCCGGGACGGCCCCGAAGCGCTGGATCAGCCCGTTGGCGAGCGCATCCGCGAAGGCGCGGTGCGGGGGGATGGTGTAGAGGTGGAGGGCTTCGGGCATGGGCTGGGATCCGGCTTAGCCGTAATCGTCATCCCGGCGAAAGCCGGGATCTCAGGCAGCAGGCGGTTCCCTCGCGAAATCCGTCATCCCGGCGAAGGCCGGGACCCATCTCCTGCAGAGGCGGCAAATACGACGGTGGTATTTGCGGATAGTCCGGGAGATGGGCCCCCGCTTTCGCGGGGGTGACGGCTGCTGTGTTGCGCCTTCGCACGAGATCCCGGCTTTCGCCGGGATGACGGATATTGGGCAGGCTCGACTCCGCCTCTCCAACCTCAAACCGTCTCCAATATCTCTTCGGCTTCCTTCACCGCCCCCGGGGTGCCGACGTCGAACCACAGGCCCTGGTGGACCGTGCCCCACAACCGCCCCTGCTCCATCGCGCGGTTCCAGAACAGGTTGGTCGAGAACGGGCCCTCGGGCCAGTCGCGGATCACGCGGGGCGAGAGGATCTGGGCGCCGGCATAGACGAACGGCGCGAGGCGGCCGGGCTTGCGGCGCTCGGTGATGCGGCCGAGCGGGTCGAGGCGGAAATCGCCCTGCCCCTTGTGGCTGTATGCGCGGGCAAGGGGCACGAGCAGCAGCAGCGCGTCCATCTTCTCGTCGTCCCAGGCGGCGGCGAGCGCGTTCAAGGAGCCGATCGGGCCGTCGACCCAGAGCGTGTCGCTGTTCACCGTGAAGAAGGGCTTGTCGCCAAGCATCTCGCGCGCCTGGACGATGCCGCCGCCGGTCTCCATCAGCTGGGCGCGCTCGTCCGAGATCAGCACCTCGACATCGCCGGCGCGGACCTTGAGGTGCGCCTCGACCTGGTCGGCGAGGTAGTGGACGTTGACCACGGCGCGCTTGATGCCCGCCTCGCGGAGATGATCCATCGTATGGTCGAGCAGCGTCTTGCCGGCGACCTCGACCAGCGGCTTGGGGCGCGTAACGGTGAGCGGGCGCATGCGCTTGCCGAGACCGGCGGCCATCACCATCGCGGTCTCGGGCATGGCGACCACCGGATTGGGGCGCAGCGAATAGGTGGCGGAGGGTTTCATGCGCCTGCGATGGTGAGGGGGTCGCCGCGCATGTCGGCGGGGATGTTGGCCGCGAACCAGTCGGCGACCGGCTTGAGCGCCGGGTGCTGGAGGTCGCGGTTGAGATAGGTCCAGACGCGCGGGCAGAGGCCGGGGTAGCGTGGCTTGCCGTCGCGCTTCCACAGCCGGGTGAAGATGCCGACGATCTTGGCGTTCCGCTGCGCGCCGAGGACGTGATAGGCGACATCGAACGCGTCGCCGGCGCCGGTGATGCGCTTGTAGCGATCGAGCATCGCGGTCTCGAGCTCGACGGGCACGTCGCGACGCGCGTCCTGCAGCAGCGAGACGAGGTCATAGGCGGGATGGCCCGCCAGAGCGTCCTGGAAGTCGAGCAGGCCCAAGGTCTCCGCGCTACCGTCGATCAGCATGATGTTCTCGACATGGTAGTCGCGCAGCACCGTGACAGGCGTGTGACCCGTGAGCACCGGCGCGAGCACTTCGTCCCAGGCGGCGCGGTACCCCTCCATATCGACATCAAGGCCGATTGCGGGGCAATACCATTCGGGAAGCAGGTTCGCCTCGCGGCGGTACTCGGCGAGGCTGTAGGGCTTGAGCAGATCCGCCGCGGGGTGCCCGGCGAGGCGGATGATCAGGTCGATCGCCTCTTCGTAGAGCCTGAGCTCGCTCTCGGGCGCGGCATCGACGGTCTCGCGCATGCGGGCGTCGCCGAAATCCTGGATGAGGACCAGGCCCTCGGTCAGGTCCTCGTGGAGGATCTCGGGCGCGGCGAAGCCATGCTCGGTGAGCCAGCGGGCGATGTTGATGAAGGGGCGCGGGTCCTCGTGCGGCGGCGGCGCGTCCATCAGGATCGCGGTGCGGTCATGCTCGACCACGCGGAAATAGCGGCGGAACGAGGCGTCGCCGGCGAGGGGACGGATCTCGGCGCCGCCCCAGCCGGCGGCAACAAGGAAGTCGGGCGCCGCGGCGGGCGGATTCATGTCAGGGACCATCGGTCCTTCCATGCCGCGGGCACCTTCGCTGTCAAGACGCGCGCGCCGTCCGGTGCCACATCCAGGGACAGCCACAGCGCATCATGCCACGCCGCCGCGCCCAGCCGCTCGGGCCATTCGACGATCAGCAGCGAATCATACCGGGCGTCGTCGAGGCCCAGTTCCTCGGCCTCGGAGGGATCGTCGATCCGGTAGAGATCGACGTGCAGCACCGGGAAGCGGACCTCGGGCGGCTCATAGGGCTGGACGATCGCGAAGCTGGGCGACGGCGCCTCCCCCTCCAGCCCGAGCGCCGCCAGGAGCCCGCGGGCGATGCTGGTCTTGCCGGCACCGAGCGGACCGGACAGCGCGATCACGTCGCCCGGGCGGGCGAGACCGGCGAGGCGGCGGCCGAGTTCGAGTGATTCTTCGGGGGAGCGCAGCAGCATCTAAAATCCTCCCCGGCACGGGGAGGGGGACCGCGCCCGAAGGGCGTGGTGGAGGGGGCCCGCTTTCCACTGGCACTTGTTCAGGAGGAGAGCGGGCCCCCTCCACCATTCGCTGCGCGAATGGTCCCCCTCCCCGTTCCGGGGAGGAATTGACCGGATACCCTTCATTTCCGCGGCAGCTCCACCGTGACCAGCGTGCCCTCGCCCGGCTCGGAGATCAGCTCGATGCGGCCGCGGTGCGCGTCGACGAACTGCTTGGCGAGCGGCAGGCCCAAGCCCAGCGAGCGCTGGTTGCCGCGGGCATTGCCGAACTGGGCGAAGCGGTCGAAGGCACTCGCCACCTGCTCGCGCGTCATGCCCGGCCCATTGTCCGAGACGATGACGCGGGCGACGCGCTTGTTGCCGTCGAGATGGAGCAGCACCCTGCCCCCGTCCGGCGTCGCCGAGACCGCGTGGCGCAGCAGATGCTCGATCACCTGGCGGATGCGGCGCGCATCGCCGATGATGCCGCCCGCGCTGCCGGCATCCTCGACGACCAGCTCGATATTCTTCGCCTTGGCGAGCGGCGCGATCGCCTCGGCGGCGTTCTGGGCAGCATGCTCGATGTCAACCGGCGCCTTTTCCAGCGGCGCGCCCTCGCTCTGGGTGAGATCGAGCACCTCGTCGATCATCGTGCCCAGCCGCTCGACCGAGACGAGGATCGCCTCCGAATATTCCTGGCCGCTCTCGCTCAGCTGGCCGGCGAAGCCGCCATGGAGCATCTCGGCGAAACCCTTGATCGAGGTGAGCGGGGTGCGCAGCTCGTAGCTCATATTGGCGAGGAACGAAGTCTTGACCCGGTCCGCCGCCTCCAGCGCCTCGTTGCGGGCACTGAGCGCCCGCTCGGCGCGGTGGTGATCGGTGGTGTCGAGCATGGTCACCAGCGCATTGCCGTCGGGCAGCGGCACCGCGGTGATGTCGAAATGCCGGCCATCGGCAAAGGCGATGCTGGAGCCGCGCGACTGGCGATCCTGCGCGGCGATGCGGATCAGGTCACCGATGATGTCGGCGCGCGACGCCTTGACCAGCTTCGGCCCGAAGGCGCGGACCAGCGCCTGCACCTGGGGATGGCCATCGAGGAACGCGTCCTCGAAGCCCCAGACCTGGCGGAACTTGCGGTTCCACAGCTGGAGCCTGCCCTTGCCGAACACCGCGACCGCCTCGGCCAGGCCTTCCAGCGTGGCGGTGCGCACCTGCTGCATCTCGCCATGCTCGCGCTGCAGCTCGAACTGCTGGGTCTGATCCTCGAACAGCAACAGCAGCCCGCCTTCCGGCAGCGGCTGGGCGACGACGCGCATGTGCGTGGCACCGAGGCTCCAGGTCTCCTCGACCGCATCGGCGGAGACGAACCATTCGCGGCGCTCCGCCTTCCAGGCCGGATAGTCGCGCACCTCGGGCAGGCGATTGGCCTCGCGCATGCGATCGAGCACCCGGTCGAACTCGGGACGATCGGCCAGCCATTCGTTCTTCATCGCGAACATGCGGCGGAACGGCTGGTTGGAGAAGATCAGGCTGCGATCGGCACCGAACTGGGCGACGCCCGCCGAGATCCGGTCGAGCATCGCACGCTGGGCGGCGGCGAAGCGCTTGAGCCCGCCCCGCGCCTGCTCGAGCTCCTCGATATCGACCGCGAAGCCGGCGACGCCGCCGGTGCCGAGCGGCATGTCGTGGAGGCGCAGCATCCGGCGCTTGCCGCCGATCGTCGCGGGCATCGCCGCGGTCTGGGGCTCGCCGGTGTCGCGCGCGATCGCGGCATTGGCGAGCGGCCCGCCCATGCCGACGCCCTCGACCAGCTCGAGCCCGCGGGCGACCACATCCTCGGAATCCTTGCCCTCGACCGCCTGTACATAGGCGGTGTTGACCATGAGCAGGCGCAGGTCGGCGCCGCGATACCACATCGGCATCGGCGCGGCCTCGATCAGGGCAGTAAGTGCATCGAAGGCAGCGCGCAGGCGCGTGGCCTCGCGCTGCAGGCGATTGATCTCGGACTGGCTCTCGGTCGCGTCGAGGAACCAGAGGACAACCCCGCCCGGCGCGTTGACCGCCTGGGGCGCCCGCTCGCCGATCACCAGCAGGGCACGCTCCGAGCCGTGCGCGCGAACCGAGAGGCTGAACGGCTTGCCGGCCTTCTGCGCCGCGGAAACCTGCACCCCGAGCGTCTCGGCATCCTCGGGCAGCAGCCCGGCATCGGCGGTGCTGAGATCACCCAGCTCGCGCGGCAGGTCCTGGAAGCCCAGCCAGTCGCCCAGGCGGCGCGGCAACTCGATCCGGCCATCGGCGCGGACCAGCATCGCCTGGGCGGGCGAACCGCTGATCAGCGCGGCGAGTTGCGCATTGGTTTCCGCGATCGCCGCGGCGTCAGCCCGGGCACGCAGTCCGGCGAACAGCGCCCAAACCCCGCCGATGACGAGCAGCGCGAGCACGGCACCGGCGAGCACCGCGGCGGATTGCGCGATGTGGATCACCGCTATTCTCTTGTGCCGCCGACGAAATGCATCGCGCACCTTTAGGCGAATAGCGGTCCCGGCGGGAAGCTCCCGGCGAAGAAAAAGGGGCTTGGGCATGCCTCCGATCGCCGCTGGCGAAGGAACCCGGCCCCGAAGGCAGCTCGGCCGGGATGGAAACCCGGAGATGCGGACACTTCACCATCCGGCATTGCACAAAAAAGGGGCCCCGATCGCTCGGAGCCCCTCTCTTGATATGGATCTTCTATCAGAACTTCGCGGTGGTGCTGATGAAGAAGGTCCGGCCGATGTAATCGTAGCCCGAATACAGCGGCGTGTTGCCGATCACATTGGTCCAGCCGACGCTGGTCTGCGGCGGCGCCGAGTCGAACAGGTTCCGCACACCAGCCGTCAGGCTGAACTTGTCCAGCGAGAAGGTCGCCGAGACATTGTGCAGGAAGTAGTTCGGAACCTTCCAATAGTAGTTCGCGCGATAGAACTCTTCGTCAGCCGGGTTGTAGATGCCGGTGCCGGAGTCGATCGCGGCCACATGATAGGTCCGCTTGTTGTCGCCGGCGATCCAGTCGAGGCCGTAGTGAAGGCTGAACCGATCGACGCGATAGCCAGCGTTGAACGAACCGCTCCAGTCCGGCGTCGTGATGGTACCGTTCTGGTCGATCACTGGATCACCGTCGAACAGCTGGGTCGACTGCTCGAGATACTTGGTGACCGCCGCGTTCAGCGTGAACCGGCCCGGACCGATCTTCACCGCGTAGTCGAGGTTGAACTCGAGACCGCGACGAACGTCCGTCGAGAGGTTCAGATAGCTGGTGGTGACGGTGAGGGCACCGCTGGCCTCACGTTCGACCAGGCGGCAATAGCCGGCATTGGCATCGAAGCTCGCCGAGCCGTAGCACAGGTTGAGGATCGTACCAGCGCTGAGCTGGTTGACGCCGTTCTTCACGCGGATGTCGAAATAGTCGGCCGACAGCTGCAGCGTGCCGAGGCTGGCCGGGATCGGCGCAAGCAGGACCACGCCGCCGGAGAAGTTGGTCGAGGTTTCCGCCTTGAGGCCGGTCGCCGCACCACCGACGCCGAGGACCTTCACACCACCAGTCTGGAGGAAGTTCGTCGGATCGGCCGGATCGTTGGTCGGAAGACCGATCGCCGAGCAGTTCTGCACGATGATCGAGTTCGAGCTGCTCCGATAGTCGTCGCACGGATCCGACGAAGAACCGAGGAAGCCGCTCGTCGCGCCGACGAACTGCTCCGCCAGTGCCGGGGCACGATAGGACGTGCCGTAGCTGGCGCGGAAGCCGATCGCCTTGAACGGACGATATTCACCCTGGAACTTGTAGGTCGTGTTCGAACCATAGGAACGGTAGTTGGTGTACCGCGCCGAGGCATCGAAGGTGAGGCGATAGGCGAACGGCACGTCCGACAGGATCGGCGCATAGACTTCGCCGAAGAGCTCCCACACGCGGTCGCTGCCCACGGTCGGCGTCGCCGACGAGTAGTTCAGCATGTTGCCGTTGATGCTGTCCGCACCCGGCTGGTCGTTGATGCTGTTGCTGCGATACTCGGCACCGAGCGCAAGCGAGAGATCGCCGCCGGGGAGCTTGAACACCGGACCACCGACGTTGAACGACATGTTGAACTCACGATACTTCGTGTGTCCGACGACGTTCTGCTGAATATAGTCGCGATATGCCTGGGGCAGGTTGCCTGCGACGACACCGGCCGAAAGCGCCGGCGCGGCAACGCAGTTGGGATCGCTGCCACCCACCGCGGCGCGGCAGGAGTACACGCCCGGAGCGGTCTGGACGACGTCCATCGACTTGGCGATGCGGTCGATCAGGAACTGGTCACCCGAATAGGTGCCGTCGTTGAACGACTTGGCAAAGTACAGGTCGTACTTCCAGCGATTGAAGAAGAAGTTGCCGCGCAGGCCGCCGGCGGCGCGCACGAAGCTGACTTCCTGCTCGGTGCCGGTCAGGCCATAGCCGATGAACGCACGCGCACCGATGTTCGCACCGTTGGTGGTGTTGGTCGGCAGTCCGAAATTGCCGGTGTTGATCGGGCGACCGGTGGCAGCCGTGATCCCGTCGAGCAGCGGGCTGAACTGCGGATAGTCGAGCGACAGCTGACGGAAGCTGACCGTCGAGCTGTGACGCTGCGTGCCGAGCACCTCGACATACAGTTCGGCATCGCCGAGCGCGTCCAGCTCATAGCTGGCCTGCAGATAGCCCGTGTACTTCTCGAGCGGCGAGATCAGGTCTTCCTTGAGCAGGCGCGGATCGAACGAAGTACGATCATAGGTGCCGACGCCTTCGTAGCCGATCACGCCGGTGCCGACAGCGGCGCTCGGACGGAAGCGGTTGAAGTTGCCGAGCGCACCCGAGGTGGCGCCGATCGCCGACTGGGTGGGCAGGCCGAGCGTGTTGATCGTGACGCCGCCATTGTCGACCGTCCAGCACTTCGAGCGGCCGGTGGCCGGATCGATGAAATCGCCCGAACCGAAGCCTTCGCCGTCGGTCAGATAGCCGGTGATCGGGCACTGGGCCCACTTCGCGTCACCGACAGTGAGGCGCGCGCGGCGGCTATATTCCGCCGAGCCGATCAGCTTGAGGCGATCGCCCTGATAGCCGAACGACGCCGACAGCGTGTAGTCCGAGCCGGCACCGACCTGCGGCACATTGGCCTGGGCCGACAGGGTGATGCCCTTCAGCTCGGTGTCGGTGAGGATGTTGATGACGCCGGCAACGGCGTCCGAACCGTAGATCGACGATGCGCCGGCCTTGAGGACTTCGATGCGGCTCACCAGCGCGGTGGGCAGCACGTTGAGGTCGCTCGCGATGACGTTGCCCTGCGTGCCCGCCGGCTGGAGGCGGTGGCCGTTCAGCAGGACCAGGGTACGCGCCGGGCCGAGGCCACGCAGGCCGACGGTGTTGGTGCCGGTGCCGCCGTCGACGACGAAACCGCTATAGGCGTTGTTGATCTGAGCGGCGCCCTGCGTGACCGCGACGCTCTGCAGCGCGTCGGCAGTGCTCGCATAGCCCGAAGCCGTGAGGTTTTCCTTGGTAAGGACGGTCAGTCCTTCCATTCCGTTGAACGCGTTGGGCCGCGGGATGAGCGAGCCGGTAACGACGATCGTCTCTTCAGACTGTTGGTCGGCCGAGGTGCTGTCGGTCTGTGCCGGCGGAGTCTGGTCCGCAGAGCTCTGCGCCCAGGCCGTACCGGTCGTCATCGCAAGCGCGAGGACAGACGTCGAAACCAGCGCCGCACGGCGCTTTATACTAGCGATCATGAAGATATTGCCCCTTATTCGTATTATCGGCGCTCCGCCGTAACGGTGCGAGCCCCGAGATGATGGCATCGGTTCCATACGAATATTGCTGGCTTGTTGCCCATTTGTGCCGCAATGATGGATGGGGACAGTAGCCTGCCCGTGGCGGGGCAAAATGGCGATTCAGTTACAGACAGCGACATTTTCGCAACACCACTGTACCGTTCCGCGCAATCGGGTTTCGCCAAAATGGGGTGCGACGCGCCTTTTCGCACCTGCAGCAATTATGTGAGCCGATTGGGCACGCGCGCCGCACTCCTCGCGTGGCAACGGCCCAGCCACAAACGGGCATCGTTGGGCTGTCTTCTTTCGCGCAGGCACAAAAAAGGGGCGCCCGCGCGTGGCGGACGCCCCTTTCGGCATGAGAATGCCGGAAATCAGTAGCGATAGTGATCCGGCTTGAACGGCCCCTCGACGGTGACGCCGATGTAATCCGCCTGCTTCTGGGTGAGCTTGGTCAGCTTCACGCCGAGCTTGTCGAGGTGCAGCGCCGCGACCTTCTCGTCGAGGTGCTTCGGGAGCACGTAGACGTCGTTCTTGTACTCGTCCGACTTGGTCCACAGCTCGATCTGGGCGAGGACCTGGTTGGTGAAGGACGACGACATCACGAACGACGGGTGGCCGGTCGCATTGCCGAGGTTCACCAGGCGGCCCTTCGACAGCACGATGATCTTCTTGCCGTCCGGGAACTCGACTTCGTCGACCTGCGGCTTGATCTCGGTCCACTTGAAGTTGGCGAGGCCGGCGATCTCGATCTCGCTGTCGAAGTGACCGATGTTCGAGACGATCGCCATGTTCTTCATCGCGCGCATGTGATCGACGGTGAGCACGGCTTCGTTGCCGGTGGCGGTGACGAAGATATCGGCGCGGGTAGCGGCCTCTTCCATCGTCACGACTTCATAGCCTTCCATCGCCGCCTGCAGCGCGCAGATCGGATCTATCTCGGTGACCAGCACGCGGGCGCCGCCGTTGCGGAGCGACGCAGCCGAGCCCTTGCCGACGTCACCGAAGCCGGCGACGCAGGCGACCTTGCCGGCGAGCATCACGTCGGTGGCGCGACGGATCGCGTCGACCAGCGATTCCTTGCAGCCATAGAGATTGTCGAACTTCGACTTGGTCACGCTGTCGTTGACGTTGATCGCCGGGAACGGGAGCTTGCCCTTCTTCGACAGCTCGTAGAGGCGGTGCACGCCGGTGGTGGTCTCTTCCGAAACGCCCTTGATCGTGGCGACGGTCTTGGTGAGGTAGCCCGGACGCTCGGCGAGGAAGCGCTTCAGCGTGGCGACGAAGATCTCTTCCTCTTCGTTCGACGGGGTGAACAGTTCCTCACCCGCCTCGACGCGCGCGCCCCACAGCGCGAACATGGTGGCGTCGCCACCGTCGTCAAGGATCATGTTGCAGGTCTGGTCATGGCCCCAGTCGAAGATGCGGATGACATAGTCCCAATATTCTTCGAGCGTCTCGCCCTTGACGGCGAAGACGGGGATGCCGGCCTCGGCGATGGCGGCCGCGGCGTGGTCCTGGGTCGAGTAGATGTTGCAGGTCGCCCAGCGCAGCTCGGCGCCGAGTTCCTTCAGCGTCTCGATCAGCACGGCGGTCTGGATCGTCATGTGCAGCGAGCCGGTGATGCGCGCGCCCTTGAGCGGCTTCGAGGCGCCGAACTCCTGGCGCAGCGCCATCAGGCCCGGCATTTCGGTCTCGGCGATCTCGATCTCCTTGCGGCCAAAGGCGGCAAGCGAGAGGTCCTTGATGACATAGTCCTTGTCGAGCACGGTAGCCACGAGCGGTCTCCAGATGTGAATCGATTACGCGCCGGGAATCGCCGGCTGCGGATGCGGGCGCCCTACAGGCTCGGCGGCGTGGGCGCAACCCGGATATAAAGATATCTTTATATGTCGCGGCGAGCCGGTCTTTGTGCGGGGCATGGCGGCATGATAGCCTCGCGCCATGCAGTGGCTGATCCTTCGGCTCGTGATGCTCGCAGCTCCGGCCGAGCCGGCACAGCAGAGCTATCCCCTGCCCTGCTTCTACGCCCCGCGCGACGGCGAGCTCGACACGTTCGAGAACTGCGCGGCGCAGGCGGAGGATGGGACGATCCGGCTGGCATCGGCGCATCTGAGGCGGCTGGACTTTGACCGCTGGGGATTGGCCGCGATCCATGTCGGCAAGAGCTTCCACTATGTCCGCCGCGATGGCCGCAGCGCCCCGGTGATGACGATGGACAATGGCGCCGATCCGTTCGTCGATGGGCGCGCGCGGTCGGAGTGGCAGGGCAAAATCGGCTATGTCGACCGGACGCTGCGGCTGGTGATCGCGCGGCGTTATGACGGGGCGATGCCGTTCGAAAAGGGCTTTGCCGAAGTCTGCATGGGATGCTCGCTGACGGGGGATGGCGAGCATCACTGGTATGCCGGCGGGCGGTGGCTGCGGGTGGACCGGGCTGGTCGGGAAGTGGCTGGGAAGCGGTGATCCCCATTCTTGTTCCCCGGCGACAGTTCAGCGCATCCACTTATGCATGATATAAAGACATAAAGAAATCCTTATATCACCCTTGACGCGCGACCCCGACGCGCGGATGCTTATGGCGTCGAAGGTTCTTCCGGCTTGCCCGGAAGCTAAGACGGGAAGCCGGTGCGAATCCGGCGCTGCCCCCGCAACTGTAAGCGGCGAGCGGCGGTCCAGAATGTCACTGGGGGCAACCCTGGGAAGACGGACCGTCCGCGCTGACCCGTGAGCCAGGAGACCTGCCCTTGACGCGATAACGTCCACCGGCGGGGTGCCCGGTCTGGCCGCCTGCTTGCCGCGGCCGGGCCTTCCGTCCGTTCGCGGCGCGTGCGCGTGTCCATGCCGGTCTCCCCCGCCCTTCATCGGGGTATGAAGACCATGACCGTTACTGTTGCCACGCTCGGCTTTCCGCGGATCGGACCGCGGCGCGAGCTCAAATTCGCTCTGGAGAAGTTCTGGGGCGGCAAGTCCACCGAAGCCGAACTGCTCGAATCGGCCGCCGGTCTGCGCGCCGCCGCCTGGGCCCGTCAGGCCGCAATCGGGACCGACTGGCTCCCGTCGAACGACTTCTCCTTCTACGACCATGTGCTCGACACCAGCCTGATGCTCGGCGCGATCCCGGAGCGCTACGGCGTCGCCGCCGGCACCGCCGATCTGGGCACCTATTTCGCGATGGCGCGCGGTACGACGGGCGAGACCGCGACCTGCGCGCACGGCCATGGCCACACCGCGCAGGAAATGACCAAATGGTTCGACACCAACTATCACTATATGGTGCCCGAGCTGGTCGCAGGGCAGCAACTCGCCCTCTCTTCCTCCAAGATCGTCGACGAATATCGCGAGGCCAAAGCGCTCGGCTATGAGACGCGCCCGGTGCTGCTCGGCCCGGTCACCTGGCTGAGCCTGGCCAAGGGCCGCGACGTCGATCCCTTCGACCATCTCGACGAAGTGCTCGGCCTCTATTCGGCAGTGCTGACCCAGCTCCAGCATGCCGGCGCGCAATGGGTGCAGATCGACGAGCCGATCCTCGTCACCGACCTGAGCGACCGCCAGCGCGCCGCGATCACCCGCGCCTATGCCAAGCTGCCGCGCCTCGGCCTCAAGATCATGCTCGCCACCTATTTCGGCGCGCTGGAGGACAATCTCACTTTGGCGGTGAACCTGCCGGTGGCGGGGTTGCATATCGATCTCGTCCGCGCGCCGGACCAACTCGACAAGGTGCTGGTAGCGGCACCCAAGGGCCTCTTGCTCTCGCTCGGCGTGATCGACGGGCGCAACATCTGGCGGGCGGACCTGGAAAAGCTGCTCGACCGGCTGGAGCCGATCGCGGCGACGCGCGACCTGGTGCTGGCCCCGTCCTGCTCGCTGCTCCATGTGCCGGTGGACCTGGCGCTGGAGCCCAAGCTCGACGACGAAGTGAAACAGTGGCTCGCCTTCGCCGTGCAGAAGATCGACGAGCTGGCGACGCTCAAGGATGCGCTCAACGGCGGGCGCGGCCGGGTGGCGGACAAGCTTGCCGCATCGAGCGCGGCGGCGGCTGCGCGCAAGGTTTCACCACGCATCCACGATCCGAAGGTCGCGGCGCGGATGGCCGGGGTGACTGCAGCGATGCGCAAGCGGACCTCGCCCTATGCGATACGCGCCACCGTGCAGGCGGAAGTGCTCGACCTGCCGCCCTTCCCCACCACCACGATCGGCTCCTTCCCGCAGACCGCCGAGGTTCGCCACGCCCGGGCCGAGCATAATCGCGACAATCTGGGCAGCGCGGCGTACGAGCAGTTCCTGCGCGAGGAGACCGAGCGGACGATCCGCTGGCAGGAGGAAGCCGGGCTCGACATGCTGGTGCACGGCGAGTTCGAGCGGAACGACATGGTCCAGTATTTCGGCGAGCAGCTCGCCGGCTTCGCCTTCACGGTGAATGGCTGGGTGCAGTCCTATGGCTCGCGCTGCGTGCGGCCGCCGATCCTCTATGGCGACGTCTCGCGGCCCGAGCCGATGACGGTCGAGTGGTGGCGCTATGCCCAGTCGCTGACGACCAAGCCGATGAAGGGCATGCTGACCGGGCCGGTGACGATCCTCAACTGGAGCTTCGTGCGCGACGACCAGCCGCGCTCGGCATCGTGCCGGCAGATCGCGCTGGCGATCCGCGACGAAGTGTTCGATCTGGAAGCGGCCGGCTGCAAGGCGATCCAGATCGACGAGGCGGCGCTGCGCGAGGGCATGCCACTGCGCAAGCGCGACTGGCAGGCCTATCTCGACTGGGCAGTCGATGCCTTCCGCCTGACCGCTTCGGGCGTGGCCGATGCGACGCAGATCCACACCCACATGTGCTATTCGGAGTTCAACGACATCCTGCCGGCGATCGGCGCGATGGACACCGACGTGATCTCGATCGAGACCGCACGCTCGCAGATGGAGCTGCTCCAGGGCTTTGCCGCCTATCGCTATCCGAGCGCGATCGGGCCGGGCGTCTACGACATCCACGCGCCGCGCGTGCCGGGCGTCGACGAGATGGTCGAGCTGATACGGCTCGCCCAGGCACATCTCGCGCCCGAGCAGCTCTGGGTGAACCCCGATTGCGGGCTCAAGACCCGGAAGTGGGAGGAAGTGAAGCCGGCGATCGACGCGATGGTCGCAGCGGCGCGGGTCCTGCGCGTCCGCGTGGCCGAGCCGGCCTGACGATTGGTACCGCCCGGCCAGGGTACGGCCGGGCGGTAACTTCGGCGAAAATGGCGGTACCCCAGATTATGGCTGGTGACGGAAACGGTGTGGCGGCGCAGGATACACAGGTCATTCCCCCACCCGTGAGTGCGTCATGTTCCGTTTCCCCGCGTTCGCCCTGCTCGCTTCGCTCCTCACCACCCTTGCTGCGCCCGCCCATAGCCAGGACATCCTGTCAGGCGATGAGCCGCCAGCGCCGCGCGCTTCGCCAGAACTGGCCGCGCGTGCTTGGATAATCCGCAACGCGCCCCAACAGGTGCGGGACAATTGCTGGAAGCTGGGCTGCATGATCATCATCAACGAGACCAGCGGCTATGACGCGATCGGCTTCTATGTCGATGCCGCCCGGCCGGGGAAGAAGGCGCAGTGGAGCGCCAACCAGTTCGGCGAGGCGCTGCAGCCGGCCAAGGCGACGATCCGCTTCAAGACGGGCGGCCCGGATACCTGCGACCTGCCGGTCCGCATCGTGCTGAAGCAGCGCGAGACGGGCGAGAAGATCGAAGTCGAGGGCAGCGGCAGTTTCTGCACCTCGCCGCATCAGGACTCGCTGGTGCGGATCAAGCTGCTGGAGGGCAAGGTGTTCGTACGCGGCGACGACGAGCCGCCTCCCGCCACGACGCACTGAACCGGGTCAGCCGCACCAGAGCACGGTCTTCACCAGATGCGGCTTGGGGCAGGCGCGCCCGGCCGGCAGCGGCAGCGGCTTGCCCGGCCGCCACAGCCCCAGCCGCTGCTGGAGGTTCGGCATCTCGGAATCGATCGCCGCCAGCGGGTTGCCATCGCCATAGAGGGTCGCGCTGCGGAAGCGCAGCACCTGCCTGTAGCGCAGCGCGGCATCGGGCCGGCTCACGCTGATCCAATAGCCGAAGGGCGCATCGCTCGTCGGCTCGGCGAAGATCACCGCGCCCTTGAGCGTGCCGTCCGCGACATAGCGGATCTCCTCATTGTTGTTACGGCCGGTCCGCTGCGCATAGGCGGTGACGAAGCTGTCCTTCGCGGGATCATAGGCGAGCAGCCGGATGGCGACGCGCTGGTTGCCGTTGCCGCTATGGACGCTCGCCACCCGCAGGAGCAGCAGCGCCCGGCCGGGTGCCGGATGCACGATCTCCGGCGGATCGAGATAATGGGGGTCGGAGAAGTAATCGGGCTCGCCCGCAAGCAGCATGCCGGCCAGTCCCGGATCGCAGCCATGTCCTGCATCCTTGCTGAGGCACAAGGCGATCTTGCCGGGTTCCTGGTTGCCCGCGACGCCCTCACCTTCCGGCCCCTGCGTCGCGGTCAGGCGCCAGGGCGAGCGCGCGGCAAAAGGCTTGGCGAGGTCGATCGAGGCGACAACCTTCCCTTCCGGCGGCGCCACACCGCCGGCGAGCAGCACCGCGCCAGCCAGGAGTACCAGATGCCTCACGCCGTCCCCGCGCTGTTGGCGAGCAGCCGCGGATCGATGCCGGCGCCGGCAAAGGCGACTGCCCAGCGATCCTCGGCGTCGATGTCGTAGATCAGGTCGGGCGTGCCGTCGGTGTTGAACCAGCCGTGCCGCGCCAGCTCGCTGTCGAGCTGGCCCTCGCTCCACCCGGCATAGCCGAGCGCCACGATCCATTTGGACGGACCCGTCCCTTCCGCGATCGCGCGCAGCACGTCGATGGTGCCGGACAGCGCCCAGCGCCCGCCGACGTCGATAGTATCCTGCCCACCCCAATCGGGCGAGTGCAGTACGAATCCCCGCCGCGGCTCCACCGGCCCACCGAAATGCACCGGGGTGTCGGGCGCGAGGCCGGGCTCGATCTCGAACTGCTTGAGCAGGTCGTGCAGCGTCAGCCCGTCGATCGTATCGCCGATGCCGATGCCGAGCGCACCCTCCCCGTCATGGGCGCACATCGCGATCACGGCGCGTTCGAAGCGCGGATCGCCGATGCCCGGCATTGCGAGGAGGAACTGGCCGGTGAGGAAGCGCGTCGAGTCCATGGCCAATCAACGTAGCCGCACCGTTTCGGCTCCGCCACGCTTGAAAATCATCCCCGGCGCGCCGATTGAACGGCTCCACTGAATTTCCAGACTCGAATTTCCAGGAGAGCAAGATGACCATCCAGGTTGGCGACCGCATCCCCAGCGTCAATTTCGTCAAGGTGACCGAGGGCGGCCCCGAGCAGATCGCCTCGGACGATTTCTTCGCCGGCCGCAAGGTCGCGCTCTTCTCGGTGCCGGGTGCCTTCACCCCCACCTGCTCGGCCAAGCACCTGCCGGGCTTTGTCGAGAAGGCCGAGGAGATCAAGGCGAAGGGCGTGGACGAAATCGCCTGCACCGCGGTCAACGACGCGTTCGTGATGGGCGCCTGGGGCCAGCAGAGCGGCGTCGCCGGCAAGGTGACGATGCTCGCCGACGGCAATGGCGATTTCCCCAAGGCGATCGGCCTGACCATGGACGGATCGAAGTTCGGCATGGGCACGCGCGGCCAGCGCTTCTCGATGCTGGTCAATGACGGCGTGGTCGAGCAGCTCAACGTCGAGGCGCCGGGCCAGTTCGAAGTCAGCTCGGCCGATTATCTGCTCGGCAAGCTGTGATCTGAACACGGTGGCGTAACGGAACCGTCGGAGGCTCGCCGGAGTTGATTCGGCGAGCACTTCAGAAAGGGACCGTCATGGCCGATACCGAAACTGCCAACGCTACGCCGACGACTTTGGAAGAAGCGACCGAGAACGCGAAGAGCTTCCTCGCCCAGGCGCAGGAAGCGATCGGCGACGCGGTCGATGCCACCGTCACCGCGGTGAAGGAGCACCCGATCGCAGCGGCGGGTATCGCCGCGGGCGTCGCGGCTGCCGTCGGCGGGGCCGCCTATGCCGCCACCCAGCTGGGCGGCGACAAGGAGCCGGCACCGAAGGCAAAGAAGTAACCTGTGAAAGCCCCTCTCCTTCAGGGGAGGGGTTTGGGGTGGGGGATGTCTCGCAGAGGCGCCGCCCACCGCACTGCCCCTCCCCACCCCCCCCCCTGAAGGAGAGGGGCTTTTGAAGGGCAGTCTTGCCAGCGTCATCTTTGGGCACTAGCCCTGCAAGATGACTCAAGCATCCGATATCGTCGCCGATCTCGAGCGCCTCTACAACGCCTCGGTCGATCGCCTCAAAGCCGCCCTGAACCGCTATATCAACGACGGCACGCCGCCGAGTCCGGAGGACCGGACGGACGGCAGCTTCGCCTATCCCGAGCTCCGCCTCACCTATCGCGGCGGCACCGACCGCAACCGCCCCACCCCGCGCCGCTCGTTCGGCCGGCTGGTCGAGGAAGGCGAGTATCGCATCTCGGTCACCCGCCCGGCGATGTTCAGCCGCTACCTCACCGAGCAGCTGACCTTCCTGATCGAGGACTATGACGTAGAGGTCCATGCCGTCACCGGGCGGCAGGAGATCCCCTTCCCCTATGTGCTCGATCCCGGCCATATCGCGGCGATGGACCAGATCTCGGTCACCGAGCTGGGCCGCCACTTCCCGGCGACCGAGCTGGCGCATATCGGCGACGAGATCGCCGACGGGCTGTGGATGTCGGTGGACGAGACCCGTCCGCTGGCGCTGTTCGATGGACTGCGCACCGATTTCTCGCTGGCGCGCCTGCGCCACTATACCGGCACGCCGGTCGAGCATTTCCAGCAGTACATCCTGTTCACCAACTATCACCGCTATGTCGACGAGTTCGTCCGCTGGGCGGTCGATCAGCTCGGCGAAGGCTCCCGCTTCACCGGCGTCTCGGGCGCGGGCGGCATCCTGGTCGAAGCGGGGGACGATACCGACCGGCTGCTCAACGACACCTCGGCATGGCGGCGGCATCAGATGCCGGCCTATCACCTGATGGCCCGGGACGGCACGGGCATCACGCTGGTGAACATCGGCGTCGGCCCGTCCAACGCCAAGACGATCACCGATCACCTCGCGGTGCTGCGTCCCGAGGCCTGGCTGATGATCGGGCATTGCGGCGGCCTGCGCCCGAGCCAGCGGATCGGCGACTATGTCCTCGCCCACGCATACCTCCGCGACGACCATATCATGGACGACGTGCTGCCGCCCGAGATCCCGATCCCGGCCATCGCCGAAGTCCAGCTCGCGCTGGCTCGCGCCGCCGAGACGGTCTCGGGCCAGTCGGGCGAGGAACTCAAGCAGCGGCTGCGCACGGGCACGATCGTCACCACCGATGACCGCAACTGGGAGCTGCGCTACTCGAAGTCTGCGCTGCGCTTCTCGCTGAGTCGCGCGGTGGGAATCGACATGGAGAGCGCCACGCTGGCCGCGCAGGGCTATCGCTTCCGCGTGCCCTATGGGACGCTGCTCTGCGTCTCGGACAAGCCGCTCCACGGCGAGCTGAAACTGCCGGGCCAGGCCAATCGCTTCTACGAGCGCGCGATCGCCGAGCACCTCAAGATCGGCATCGAGACCTGCGAGGAACTGCGCCGCGAAGGCCCCCGCCTCCACTCGCGCAAGCTGCGCGCGTTCAACGAGCCGCCGTTCAGATAAGGAGACCTGCGATGATCGACCCCGAGGAGCAGCCCGAAGCCGAAGCACCGCGCGCGCACCAGCCAGACGGTACCGACAGTTCGGCGGAGTGGGACGCGCAGATTATCGACGAGAACATGATCCCGGACGGAGACGCGCCGGAGGCTTGAAGATACAGCCTTCAAGACGCGCAGAAGCGAGGTCGCTGCTCGGGCAGGCGTGACTTTGTCGAATCCGGCATTCTTCCATTCGTCACCCCGGGCTTGACCCGGGGTCCCGCTTCTTATGTCTTATGCAAATGGAATGTGGCGGCTGGGTCTACATGATGGCCGATCGTTATCGCGGCACGATCTATGTGGGCGTGACCGCCAACCTCGCCGCACGTGTTCATCAACACAGGACCGGGGACGGTTCGGATTTCTGCCGTCGCTACGGGCTCGATCGTCTCGTCTGGGCGGAGCAGGCTCCCTCGATTACCGATTGCATCGCCCATGAGAAGCGGGTGAAACGCTGGCGACGAGAATGGAAGTTTGCGCTGATCGAAACTGGCAATCCGGAATGGTATGACCTTTCCGAAATGCACGCCTGAGGAAGAAGCGGGACCCCGGGTCAAGCCCGGGGTGACGGAAAGGAGGGCGCTGATCCCCTGTCCAGCCTCCAATTACCAGTCCCGCAGCTGGCATTGCTTTCCCATAGGAGCCCGCCTCACCGGCTGAGCTGGAATTCCACCGACAGGTTGGCGTTCACCGTCACGCTATCCGAGCCCGCGCCCGGCTTGCTGGCGAACATGCCGATCAGCTCGAGAAAGAAGCTCATCGAACCGGCGACCATGTCCTGCTTCTCGCTGATCCGCACGATCGACGCCTTGCGCAGTCCCAGCGCGGACGCATAGGCCGCCGCCTCGCCGCGCGCCTTGGCGATGGCGTCCGCCTTGGCCTGGCGCGTCGGGCCGACATAATCGTCGAGCAGCGCGATCACATCGTCATCCATCTTGGCGCCGCTCGCCTCCGCCACAGGCTTGGCAGCGGTCGCAGCAGCCCTGCTGGGCGCATCGAAGAACACCGTCTCGCTCGCCGTCGATTGCGGCTTTTCGCCATCCTCCAGCGCGTCGAGCGAGAAGCTCGGCTTGCCGCGCCCGGTAAAGGCGCCGAACAGGCTGGCGAGCGGATTGGAGGCAGCGCCGGTGAGGGGCTGGCCCTCGCGAATGCCCTTCGCGCCCAGTGCCGCCACCAGCCTGGCACGGTTGGCCGCCAGCGCAGCCTCCGCCGCCTTCTCGTCCGCGCCCTTGCCGATGACCTTCACCGAGAAGCGGAAGCGGTTGGCCGGCACCTTGACCTGTCCGGTGGAGACGATCTCCACCGCCACCGGACCGTCCACCGGCGCGGACTGGGCCATTGCCATATGGGGCACGGCAACCGAGGCGAGCACGAGCGCATATTTGAGCATGTCCGGAACTCCCTGAACGAAAAAGGGGCGAGCCAGCGGCCCGCCCCTCGAATGATTACCAGCCCTGGGTCTGGCCCTTGTTCTGCTGGTCGAGCCATTTCTTCAGCGGGGCGAAATATTCGGCCATCGCCTTGCCCGACATCTCGCGCGAGCCGGTGAATTCCTGCAGCGCGTCCGGCCAGGGCTTGGAGGCGCCCATCGCCAGCATCTTGTCGAGCTTCGCGCCGACTTCCTTGTTGCCGTAGAAGGAGCAGCGGTGGAGCGGGCCCTTCCAGCCGGCCTGGTCGCATGCCGCCTTGTAGAACTGGAACTGCAGCACCCGCGCGAGGAAGTAGCGGGTATAGGGCGTGGTCGCCGGGATGTGGAACTTGGCGCCCGGATCGAACTTGCTCTCGTCGCGCGCCACCGGGGGCACGATGCCCTGGTACTGGAGGCGCAGCTTGTCCCAGCCGGCCTGGTAGCCATTGGTCGGGATCTGCCCCGAGAACACGCCCCAGCGCCACTTGTCGACGAGCAGGCCGAAGGGGAGGAACGCGACCTTGTCCATTGCCTGGCGGAGCAGCAGGCCGATATCCTTGTCGGCGCTCGGCACCTGGCCCTTGTCGAGCAGGCCGATCTGGACGAGGTAGTCCGGGGTGATCGACAGCGCGATGAAGTCGCCGATCGCCTCGTGGAAGCCGTCGTTCGCGCCGTCGAGGTAGAGCGGCGACTGCTTGTTGTAGGCGCGCTGGTAATAGTTGTGGCCGAGCTCGTGGTGGATCGTCACGAAGTCGTCGGCATTGACCTTGATGCACATCTTGATGCGCAGATCGTCGACGTTGTCGATGTCCCAGGCCGAGGCATGGCAGACGACCTCACGGTCGGCCGGCTTCACGAACTGCGACCGCTGCCAGAAGGTCTCGGGCAGCTGCTTGAAGCCGAGCGAGGAGTAGAAGCCCTCGCCCGCCTTGACCATCTTGATATGGTCGTAACTCTTCGCCTTGAGCAGCTCACCCACATCATAGCCCACATTTCCAGCGCCCGGCGGCGCGACGATATCGTAGATATTGCCCCATTCCTGCGCCCACATGTTGCCGAGCAGGTCGGCGCGGATCGGGCCCCTGTTGGCCTGGACCGCGTCGCCGTATTTCTCGTTGAGCTTGTGGCGCACATAGGTGTGCAGCGCGACGTAGAGCGGCTTGAGGTCGTCCCAGATCTTGTCGGTCATCGCCGCGAAGGCGTCCGGGTCCATGTCATAGCCCGAGCGCCACATCGCGCCGACATCGGCATAGCCCAGGCCCTTGGCGCCATCATTGGCGATGCCGACCAGCTTGGCATAGTCGGGGCGCATCGGCGCGCCGACATTGTCGTTCCAGCTGACCCACATCTCCTTGAGCTTGGCGGGATCGCGGACCTCGCCCATCGCCGCCTCGATGTCGCTGCCGTTGATCGGCTTGCCGTCCAGCGTGCCCTTGCCGGCGCCGTAGATGCCGGTGATCTTGGCCGAGAGGCCAGCGAGCTCTTCCGCCGCGCCCGGGCTGGTCGGCGCCGGCAGCACGATCTTGTTGCGGAGCATGCCGAGCTTGCGGGCGGTGTCGTAATCGAGCCCCGTGACGTTGCTGTACTTCGCCGCCTGGAGCGCGAGATCGACCTGAAGCTTGGTCAGCGCCGCGCCTTCCCGGGCGGTCATCGCCTCGGTGTCCTGGGTGATGAAGGTGTTGTAGACCCAGTCGGCCCGTGCGGCGACGACGCCCTGGGCGAACAGCTTCGCCTCGGCATCGGCGACAAAGGCCTTGGCCTCGGCGGCGGTGGGTGCGGCCTGGACGGTGTCGCCGTCGCGGCCGCGCGCGCCCAGCGGGGCGGCGGCGAGCAGCGAGGCAAGCGCGAGCATCGAGATGCCGGTGCGGATCATTTGAACGGATTCCCCTCGGATTTTCTGGCTGGCGGGACGATGCTCGCGCCCCGCCAGCCGGTCAAGCCGCGAAGAAATCCGCGATGGCGCGCCCCAGCTCGGGCCGGGTGACGGCGCTCATGTGGTTGCCGGGAATCTCGACGAAGGTGGCGTTGGGCAGCAGGTCGGCCAGCTCGTGCGCCGAGCCGTTGTGATCGTCCTCCACGCCCGCGACGACCAGCGTCTCCTCGGTCAGCCGCTGCAGATGCGCCTCCTGCGTGTCGACGAAGGTGTCGAGCACCGGCAGCAGCGCCAGCGGATCGGCCTTGGAGGTCTTGAGGAACGCCTCGGTCAGCCACTCGCTCGAGCCGCGCTCGAAGCTGCCGAGATTGGTGAGGATGCGGCGGAAATAGGTGCCGGTGCGCGACGCGGCGACCAGGCCGGAAAGCCCCATGCCGGCGAGCATCACCTTGCGCGGCGTGGCGCCGCCATCGACGATCATCCGCACCGTGGTGCGCGCGCCGAGCGAATAGCCGCCCAGGTCGTAATCGCTGAGCCCGAGATGCTCGACCAGCGCCAGGCCGTCGCGCGCGGTCACGTCGGGCGGGTAGCTGGCCGCGTCGTGTGGCGCCGCGCTCATCCCGTGGCCGCGCAGATCGGGCATGATCACCCGGAAGCCCTTCTCCGCAAGCTTGGCGGCATGCCCGTAGCGGATCCAGTTGATCTCCGCGGTCGAGGCATAGCCGTGGATCAGCACCGCATCCCTGCCCTGCCCCATCTCGGTCCAGGCCAGCTCGGTGCCGTCGAAGCTTTGGAAGCGGTGCGTTTCAGTCGGGAAGTCGGCCAACTTTGTCCATCCAGCGTTTGACGAGGCTCGGGTTCTCGTCGGTCCGTGATGCCGGCAGGTGGCTCGTGTCAAGCCACGCCCGGTGCCAGCTCTCGCACCCCGAATGCTCGGTGGGCATGAAGCGGCCGGGCGCGTCGAAGCTGCCGACGGTCAGGTCCATATGGGGATGGCCATGCGCTTCGTAAGTGAGCGGCGTGCCGCATTCCCGGCAGAAGCCGCGCTGGGCGATCGGCGAGGAGGCATAGCGATCGGGCTCGGTCTCCCAGCGGACGTCCGCCTTGCGCATATTCTTGAACGCGATCGACACGCCGCCCGTGGCGCGCTGGCACATGCGGCAATGGCAGAGATAGGCCTCGTTGTCCGCGACCTGCGCCGTGTAGCGCACCCGGCCGCACTGGCAGCCACCGGTCATTTCCTCTGCCATGTCGGCGCTCTCCTCATTCCCATTCTACCTCTGGTCGTCATCCCGGCGAAAGCCGGGATCTCGTGCGGCTCTTTTCCCGCCTCCGCCTGAGATCCCGGCTTTCGCCGGGATGACGGATTAGGTTGGATTGCGCCCCACGCAATTGCCGCATCGCACAATGCACTCTGGTTGCAGATTGCAATCTATAAGTATGCTTATTATGTGCGCGCTATGGCCGAGAGTCTTGGATTCCTTCTGAGTGATACCGCGCGCCTGCTGCGCCGCCGTTTCGACGAGCGTGCGCGCAGCAGCGGTGCCAGCGTGGCGCAGTGGCGCGCGCTGAAGATCCTGTCGCGTCATCCCGGCATGAACCAGGGCCAGCTTGCCGATCAGCTCGAAGTCGAGCCGATCACCGCCTGCCGGATGGTCGATCGCCTGGAGGAAGCCGGCTTTGTCGAGCGCCGTCGCGATCCCGCCGATCGCCGCGCCTGGCGGATTCATGTGACCGACAAGGCCAGCCCGGTGCTCGACGAGCTGCAGGTGCTGGCCGAGGTGATGATCGAGGACATGCTCCGTGGCCTGACGACGGAGCAGCGCGAGCAACTGACAGGATCGCTGCAGACGGTCCGCGACAATCTGAGCAACGTTCAAGAGGGCAATGAGGCCGCAAATGGCTGACGCAGATCCGAAGATCGAGAAGTCCGAAGAGACCAAGATCACCATCCCGACCGAAGGCACCACCGTCCCGGAGGCGCCCGAGGCGCCGGCCAGGCCGAAGCGCAGCCTGCTGCGCCCGCTACTGATGTTCGGCGTGCCGGCGATCCTGCTGGCGATCGTCGGCTATTTCTACTTCACCGGCGGCAACAGCGTCTCGACCGACAATGCCTATGTCCAGCAGGACAAGAGCTCGGTCTCGACCGATGTCGGCGGCCGCATCGTCTATGTCGGCGTGAAGGAGAACCAGGCGGTCAAGGCCGGCGACGTGCTGTTCCGCATCGATCCCGAGCCCTACAAGATCGCCGTTGCCCAGGCCCAGGCCGCGATCGCCGCGGCGCAGGTGCAGCTCAACACCGACCAGGTGAGCGCGCAGGGCAAGGGTGCCGACATCCAGGCGGCGCAGGACGCGATCCAGAACGCCCAGGAGAATTACGAGCGTCAGTCCGCGCTGATGAAGCAGGGCTTCACCACCCGCGCGAACTTCCAGTCGGCGGAGCATGCGCTGGAGCAGGCGCGCGCGCAGTTGCTCAATGCGCAGGCGAGCGCGAGCGAGGCGCGCGCCAAGCTCGCCACCGGCGCCGCTGTCCCGGGCGAGAACCCGGCGATCGCCGCCGCGCGCGTCCAGCTCGACAAGGCCCTGCTCGACCTGCAGCGCACCACCGTGGTCGCGCCGGTCAGCGGCATCGTCAGCCAGACCAAGAGCCTGCAGGTCGGCCAGCAGATGATCACCGGCCTCGCCGCCGTGACGATCGTTTCCGACAAGCCGGCCTGGATCGACGCCAACTTCAAGGAGACCGACCTCAACAAGATGCGGGTCGGCCAGTGCGCGATGGTCAGCTTCGACGCCTATCCGGGCCTTGAGCTGAAGGGCCATGTCGAGTCGATGGGTGCCGGCACCGGCTCCGAATTCTCGGTGCTCCCGGCGCAGAACGCCAACGGCAACTGGGTGAAGGTCACCCAGCGCGTGCCGGTGCGCATCGCGATCGACGAGAAGAGCCAGCGCGCCTTGATCGCCGGCCTCTCGGCCGATGTGAAGGTGATCTTCAGCGGCGCCTGCAAGTAACATGGCGACGGCTGCCCCCGGCCGCGCCACCAGGGCGGGTGAGGCGTCTCCCCCCACGCCTCCCCGCCCGCAAGCCGCTCCCCCAACGGGCGGCGGCGCCGCCCTGCCCGTAAAGTACCGGGGCCTGCTCACGCTCGGCGTGATGATGGCGACGATCATGCAGATCCTCGACACGACGATCGCCAATGTCGCCATCCCGCACATGCAGGCGTCGCTCGGCGCCACGCGCGACACGATCAACTGGGTGCTGACCAGCTATATCGTCGCCTCTGCCATCGCGATCCCGATCACCGGCTGGCTGTCCGACCGGATCGGCTCGCGCAACCTGTTCCTGATCTCCACCGTCGGCTTCGTCATCGCCTCCGCCCTGTGCGGCGCGGCGCAGAGCCTTGAGGAGATGGTCGCCTTCCGCATCCTGCAGGGCATCACCGCGGCGTTCCTCAACCCGCTCAGCCAGACGGTGATGCTCGACATCAACAAGCCCGAGGACCAGCCCAAGGCGATGTCGATCTGGGGCATGGGCATCATGGTCGGCCCGATCATGGGCCCGCTGATCGGCGGCTATCTGACCGACAATTTCAACTGGCGCTGGGTGTTCTACGTCAACCTGCCGGTCGGCGTGGTCTGCTTCGCCATCCTGTGGTGGCTCCTCCCCTCGCGCCCGATCCGCAAGCGCCAGTTCGACGCGTTCGGCTTCGCGCTGCTGGCGATCGGCATCGCCTCGCTCCAGCTGATGCTCGACCGCGGGCAGGACCAGGACTGGTTCTCCTCGACCGAGATCTGGGTCGAGATGCTCGTCTCGGTCGTCGCGCTGTGGATGTTCTTCGTCCATCTGTTCACCGGCAAGAACCCGATGTTCGAGCGCGAGCTGTGGAAGCATCGCAACCTCGTCACCGGCATCTTCTTCATGATGGTGATCGGCCTGGTGATGATGGCGACGATGGCGCTGCTGCCGCCGATGCTGCAAAGCCTGTACGGCTATTCGGTGTTCGACACCGGCCTGCTCCTCATGCCGCGCGGTGTGGGCGTGGTGATCACGATGTTTGCGGGCGCGCAACTGATTCAGCGCGGCTGGCTCGATCCGCGCTGGTCGGTGGGCATCGGCCTGGCGATCGCGGCGGTCTCGCTGTGGGAGATGTCGGGCTGGACGATCGAGATGGGCAGCACGCCCTTCATCATCTCGGGCTTCGTCCAGGGCCTTGGCCTGGGCCTGGTGTTCATGCCGCTCAACGGCCTGGCCTTTGCCGGCCTGCCCCCGCATTTCCGCACCGAAGGATCGAGCCTGCTCAACCTGACCCGCAATATCGGCGCGTCGGTGGGCATCTCCGCGGTCAGCGCGCTGCTCGCGCAGAGCATCCAGCGCAGCCACCAATATCTGGGCGAGCACGTCACCACCCAGACGATGAACGGCATGGGCGTGATCATGCAGCAGCTGGGCGCGCAGGGCGCGATGATCACCGGCATGGTCGATGCCGAGGTCAACCGCCAGGCTGCGATGATCGCCTATCTCAACGACTTCTGGCTGATGGCGATCGTCACCGCGGTCAGCGTGCCGCTGGTGGTGCTGCTCCAGAAGCCGGGCGGCAAGGTGGAGAACGACCCGGCCGCGGCGGGGCACTAGGGGACCCGCCTGTATCTCGTCATCGTCATCCCCGCGAAGGCGGGGATCCAGGGTAATCGAAGCGCGCCTTGGCAACTGAGCGCACGCTAACCGGAACTGCGGGCGGCAAGCGGCGAGCACGCAGCCTGTGATTCTGGATCCCCGCCTTCGCGGGGATGACGGAAATATATTCAGGAGCTGGCTTGGGCTCGCAGCTCTGGGTGCGCACCCAGATCATTTCGCACCAACGGCTGCCACCGCATATAGGCCAGGCTCCGCCACGCCCATTCCAGCGGGCCGCTGACGAAGTAGCGCATCCACCAGTTGGCGAAACCGACCAGCAGCACGATGCCGATCGTCGAGACCAGGGCCGATTCCGCCCAGCCATATCGGCCCCAGGGCAGCAGGCCCCAGGGCGCGAACAGGATGTACTTCCCCACCGCCTGCTCGAGGAAATAGAGCGAGAAGGCCATGCGCCCGGGCGCCTTGAACACCGCCAGCAGCTGGGCGCCAACACGGCCCTTCACCAGCAGGTTGACCAGGGCGAGATGGCCGAGGCCGATCGCGATCCGGGCGAACTCGCCGGTGATCCACAGCGTCCGCGGGCCGGCGGTGAAGCTCAGCGTCTCCGAAATGCCCCAGGCGCGCGCGACCACGCCGAAGCCGTACCCGCAGGCGAGCAGCCACAGATAGAAGCGCGCGCTGCGCTGCCCCTGGATCACGCCCCATTTCCACAGCGCGATGCCGATCAGCATCGTGCAGAACGCCTCCAGCACGTCCCAGATCAGCCAGTTGCTGGCGAGGTAGCTCCAGTAATTCCATGCTTCCTTGGCATAAGGCAGCAAGCCGCCCTGATGCGCGGCATGCTCGCGCGCGACCAGCGTTGCGTCGGGCACATGGGCGGAGAGCTTGCGCCATTCGGCGAGCGCGGCAGGCTCGCCCTGCGCCACCTGCTGCACCAGCACGGTGCGCTCGGCATATTCGCGCGCGCCATATTCGGGGATGCCGATGCCGGTGAGCACCGCCCAGCCCAGGCCGAGCACCACGAGCGTCTTCGGCCCCAGGGTGCGGAACGGGAAGAGGAACAGCGCGGCGAGCGCATAGATGTGGAGGATGTCGCCCGGCCAGAGCAGCACGAACACGTCGAACAGCCCGAACGCCAGCAGCCACAGGTTGCGGCGATAATAGAGGTCGGCGACCGCCACCGGCCCGTCCGGCGTCATCGCCTTGCGCGCCAGCACCATCATGCCGGCGCCGAACAGGAATTCGAGCAAGCAGCGCTGCGTGCCGGCGAGGAAGAGGTTGATCAGCACCCAGGCGTCGCGGTCCGCCGCGGTCCAGCCGATCAGCCGGACATCTGCCGAGAAGGTCCAGACGCTCGCCGCCATGTACGGCACGTTGATGAAGAAGATGCCGAGGATCGCGATCCCGCGCAGCATGTCGAGCACATCGATGCGCGCCTTGCCCCGCACCGGGGCCAATCCGGCATTGCTCGTTTCCACCACGCGACGCGACCCACCCCAGTGAACGCATCTGTCTAACCTCGATCAGTCAATTCCCGGTAAAGACGATGTTCGTCGCCTACGGTTTGCCTCCTGTCGCAACGTCTCGTCCTCGAGACCGATTGGGGCTATGATCGGCAGCAAAGAGGGGAATGCAGATGCGGATCAAGATGCTCGCCATGGTTTCCGCCGCGCTCGTGCTGGGCGCCGCCGCGCCGATGCGCCCTGCCCCCATCGAACAGCTCGACGTCGCGCTGCACGAGCTGGTGCCGGGCGAGGCGCCGTTCACCCTCGCCACCATCCCCGCGGAGGAGCGCGGCGCCTTTGCCCGCGCCCGGGTCGACCGGATCGAAGTCGATCCCGACGCGCTGGCGCTGGTCGAGGATCGGCAGAGCGCCCGCGCGCTCGCCGCGCTGCTGCTCAGCTATTATGCGATGCCCGATCCCGACCGGGTGACCAAGGGTCCATCGCGCGTGGGCACCATGGCCGCCGCCGCGGGCGCGATCCTGCTCGGCACCCAGGTGATCGATCCGATCGACAAGAAATATGCCGGCCAGGACGACCGCATCCGCCCCGCGCTGGAGCTCGGCTGGTTCCTGCCGGCGCGGGAGAGCGCGGAGGAGGGCGCGGTCCGTGCCTCGCGCATGGTCGCGCTGCTCAACAAGGTCGGCGGCTGTTCGGGCCCGCTCGCCGATGTGCTCGACCATGCCGAGAAGCTCGGCAATCGCGCGGCGACCAGCCTGGCCCGCCGCGTCCGCAAGGATCTCGGCCGCTCGATCTACCCGCCGGACTATAGCTGCGACAGCTGAACCGGCGCACGAATAGCGCCCGCCAAAGTTGTTGCGCCAGCGTAACTTCGTCTGCGGCACGCGGCTGCCTGCGACCGCCCTATAATGATGGAAATTCCGACTTTTCGGCGTCGCTCCGGCGCCGACCAACGAGATTTCCCATGCGCCAACGACTTGCCAATCTGCAGCTTGCCACCAAGACCATGATCATCACCATCGCCAGCCTGTTGCTGCTGGCGCTGGCCACCTATGTCGTGAGCGACCGGGTGCTGACCGCCGATGCCGAGCGCATGGCGGCCGAGCGCCAGGAGACCAACATGCGCGTCGCCTGGAAGGTGCTGCGCGACCAGGGCGACGGCTTCCGTGCCGAGGGCGGCGACCTCTATGTCGGCAGCCACAAGCTCAATGGCTGGACCCAGCCGGTCGACGAGATCAAGAGCCTGGTCGGCGGCACCGCGACGATCTTCGCGGGCGATACGCGGATCACCACCAACGTGCTCAAGCCCGACGGCAGCCGCGCGGTAGGCACGCCCTTGGCGGCCGGTCCGGCCAAGGATGCGGTGCTCGGCGAAGGGAAACCGTATCGGGGGTCCGCCGACATTCTCGGCAAGCCCTTCTTCACCGCCTATGATCCGATCAAGGATGCCAGCGGCAAGGTGGTCGGCGTGCTCTATGTCGGCATCCCGCGCTCGGATGTTCTGGCCGGAATTCAATCGGTTCGCAGCTCGATGGCGATCGCCGCGACGCTGATCACCCTGCTCGTCACGGTGATCGGCTTCCTGATCTGCCGCGCGATGTTCCGCCCCCTCGCCCAGATGACCGAAGCCATGCAGCACCTCGCCGCCGGCGATGCCGCGATCACCGTGCCCGAGCATCGCAGCGCCGACGAGATCGGCCAGATGGCCCGCGCGCTCGAGCGCTTCCGCGTCGCCGCCAACGACAAGGCTGCGGCCGAGGCGAAGCACCGGCTCGGCGAAGTCGAGCGCGAGCGCGCGATGGCGATGCTCGGCGGTGCGCTGGAGCGTGTCGCGGGCGGCGACCTGACCGCCGATGTCGGCAGTGACTTCCCCGCCGACTTCGCCCTGCTCGGCGGAAACTACAATGCGGCGCTGGCGAGCCTGCGCGAACTGATCGGCACCGTGCTGGAGAGCACCGGCGCGATCCAGACCGGCTCGACCGAGATCGCCGCCGCGTCCGAGGACCTTGCCCGCCGCACCGAGGGCAATGCCGCCAGCCTGGAGGAGACTTCAGCCGCGGTGACCCAGATGAACCAGCGGCTGCGCGCCACCGCCGAGGCGGCCGGCCAGACCGTCACCCGCGCCGATGCGGCGATCGCGGTGGTCGGATCGGGCCGCGCCACCGCCGACGAAGCGGTGCAGGCGATGAACCGGGTGAGTGACAGCGCCAAGGGCATCGACAGCGTGATCGAGGGCCTCGACAAGATCGCCTTCCAGACGCGCGTCCTCGCGATGAACGCGGCGGTCGAGGCCGGCCGCGCCGGTGAGGCGGGCCGCGGCTTCGCGGTCGTCGCCGACCTGGTTTCCGCGCTCGCCATGCGCGCCGAGGAGGAGGCGAAGCGCGCCCGCGACCAGCTCACCGTCACCCAGGCCGAGGTCGAGACCGCCAAGGGCGCGGTCGAGCGGGTCGACAGCGCCCTGTCCGACATCGTCGACACGGTCGACGAGGTGCACCAGCTGCTCGGCACGATCGCGGCGGACAATCAGGCCCAGTCGATGGCGATCAGCGAGGTCAGCGTCGCGATCGGCACGATGGACCAGGCGACCCAGCAGAATGCGGCGATGGTCGAGGAAACCTCGGCGGCGGCGCGGGCGCTGACCGACCAGGTCGGCCGGCTCGATGCCCAGGCCAGCACCTTCCGGATCGGCGACGGCCGCGGCGCTTCCGCCCCGCGCAGCTTCAAGCCGCTGGCGAGCACCCGGCCGGCGCCGGCCAAGCCGGTAGGCAATGCCGACGCCTGGGCGAGTTTCTGAGATGTAAGCACTTTTCCCGTCACCCCGGCCTTGTGCCGGGGTCCACCGGGAGGCAGGCGCGGGACATGAGGCTTTAGCACAGCCCTCGCGGCTTAGTGGACCCCGGCACAAGGCCGGGGTGACGCGGATTATTCGGCGACCCTTGGAAGCATCAACGCCGCGAACGCCTCCAGCGGCGCGCTTTCCGGCCATTGCGGCACGTCGTCGGCTATGACGATCCAGGGCTGCTTGCGGCTGGTCCAGATATGCAGCCGCGGGCTGGGTTCGTCGCTGCGGTCGAGCGTGCCCGCACGCACGATCGCCAGGCCCGGCCGGCCGCTGTTCACATTGTAGAGCCGCGTGTGGCAGATGCCGCAGGCGAAATGGCGCGAGATCGCGCCATTGGAGGTGGGCAAGATGAAGTCCACCACCTCGCCTTCCACGACCGCCAGCACCGCCTCGCGCACCGGCGCCTGCTCGGCAAAGGCGCTGCCGGAGCCCGTCTGGCAATCGCGGCAATGGCAGCAATAGACGGCCGGAAGCGCGTCCATCGCCAGGGTGTAGCGGACGGCGCCGCAGCGGCAGCCGCCCGCTATCATGTGCTTACGCCTTCTTCAGATGCCGGCGGCCGAGCAGCTCGGCGATCTGCACGGCGTTGAGGGCGGCGCCCTTGCGGAGATTGTCCGAGACGCACCAGAGCGACAGGCCGTTCTCCACCGTCGAATCCTCGCGGACGCGGCTGACGAAGGTGGCGTATTCGCCGACGCACTCGATCGGGGTGACGTATCCGCCATCCTCATGCTTGTCGACGAGCATGATGCCCGGCGCCTCGCGCAGGATGTTCTTGGCCTGCGCGGCCGAGATCTCGTCCTCGAACTCAATGTTGATCGCTTCCGAGTGGCCGACGAACACCGGCACGCGCACGCAAGTGGCGGTGACCTTGATCTTCGGATCGAGGATCTTCTTGGTCTCCACGACCATCTTCCACTCTTCCTTGGTCGAGCCGTCGTCCAGGAAGCTGTCGATGTGCGGGATCACGTTGAAGGCGATCTGCTTGGTGAACTTCCTCGGCTCGGCCTGGTCGCCGACGAAGATGTTGCGGCTCTGCTCGAACAGCTCGTCCATGCCCGCCTTGCCCGCGCCGGAGACCGACTGGTAGGTCGCGACGACGACGCGCTTGATCTTCGCGGCATCGTGGAGCGGCTTGAGCGCGACAACCATCTGCGCGGTCGAGCAGTTCGGGTTGGCGATGATGTTCCGCGCCTTGTAGCCATCGATCGCCTCCGGATTCACTTCCGGCACGATCAGCGGCACGTCCGGATCCATGCGGTAGAGCGACGCATTGTCGATCACCGTGCAGCCGGCGGCGGCGAACCTGGGCGCATGGAGCTTCGAGCCGTCCGAGCCGATCGCGAACAAGGCGATGTCCCAGCCGGTCGGGTCGAAATGCTCGATGTTCTGGATCTTGTACTGTTTCCCGGTCTCGCCGAAGTCGACCATGTCGCCGGTCGAGCGCGACGAGGCCAGCACGGCCAGGTCGTCGATCGGGAATTCCCGCTCGGCCAGGATGTTCAACATTTCGCGCCCGACATTGCCGGTGGCGCCTGCGACGACGACACGGTAGCCCATTTCGTTCCTTTCCGAACCTCGCAGATACTCCGCGAGGACGCCTATCTGTCAGAGAGTGTCGGAATGCCAGCGCATTCCTGTGCTTCGCGGCAAGAATACCGCATCGGCGCCCATTACAGGCGCGCGGTAATTCGTTTGCTAGTTCGTTTCAGCGTGCGAAGCATGGCCGTGCCCCTAGCAGAAGAAAATTGCGGTGGCGAGACGCTGCGTGAAACTTTTTGTCTCAAACCTCCCAAGCCCGACTTCTCGCCATCCCCTCCCCTTCGTCATCTCCCGCGAATACGGGGATTCAGAGTCGCAGAGCGATGCCCTTTGTTACCCTGGATCCCCGCCTGCGCGGGGATGACGGATCGGGTAATGGAGCTACTTCGCGTTCGTCTTCCGCTCCAGGAAGTCGAGGATCGTGTTCCACAGGTGCACGCTGATACCCGGACCGCCGACGCGGTGGGTGTGGCCGGGGTAGAACATCATCTCGAACGGCACTTCGGCCTTTTGCAGCGTCGCCGCCATCGCGGTACTGTTCTCGAACACGACATTGTCGTCTGCCATGCCATGGATCAGCAGCATCGGATCGGCGATCTTCGCCGCCTCGCCGATATTGTCCGAAGCCTTGTACGCCTCGGGCACCTTGGTCGGGTCGCCCATGTAGCGCTCGGTATAATGGGTGTCGTAAAGCTCCCACTTGGTCACCGGCGCGCCGGCCACGCCCGCGGCGAACACGCCCGGCGCCTTTTCCAGCATCTTCAGCGTCATGTAGCCGCCGTACGACCAGCCATAGGTGACGACCTTGTTCGCATCCACATAGGGAAGCGTCTTCAGATAGTTCGCACCCGCGACCTGGTCCTCGACCTCGACGCTGCCCATCGCGTGCCAGATCTGGCTCTCGAAATCGACGCCGCGATTGGCCGAGCCGCGATTGTCGAGCTGGAACCAGATATAGCCGCGCGAGACGAGGTACTGCTGGAGCGCGCCGCCCCAGGCCTTGCTCACCGTCTGCGAATGCGGGCCGCCATAATGCTGGAAGAACACGGGGTATTTCTTGCCCGGCTCCATCTTCGGCGTGATCATCTCCCAATTGAGCGTCGAGCCGTCGGCCGCCTTGATCGTGCCGAAGGTCCGCTCGCGGTGCCCGGCGAGATAGACGCTGTAGGGATGATCGGCAGCAGTGACCGCATTCTCGTTCACCCAGGCGATGCGCTTGCCGCTGGCGTCAGCGAGATAGGTCTGCGGCGGCTGGTTTGGGTTGGAGCGCTTGACGATCGCGCGGGTGCCCGAGGGATCCATCGTCGCCTCGTTCCACCAGCCGGCCTCGGTCAGCCGGGTGATCGCCCCGCCCTTCCGATAGTCGACCGAATAGAGGTGCCGCTCGAGCACGCCGTCCTTGTTGCCGAGGAAGAAGACGCGGCCCTTGGCCTCGTCCACGCCGACCACATCGGGGGTGACTTCCCAGTCGCCCTTGGTGATCTGGGCAAACTTGCCCTTGGCGAAGCGATAGAGATGGCCGTGGCCGTCGCGCTCGGACCACCAGAGCAGGCTGCCGTCATCGAGCGGCGTCAACGCGCTCGACAGGTTCACCCAGCTCTTCGCACGCGCCTTCTCGCTGAACAGCACGACCGACTTGCCGGTGGCCGGATCGACCTGGAGCAAGTCGAGCACGGTCTGCTCGCGGTTCTCGCGCTGGACGTAGAGCGTCCTGCCGTCCTTCGACCAGTCGACCCGGGCGAGGTAGATGTCCTTGTCGGCGCCCAGGTCGACCTTGACCTTGCCGGCGCCCGAGGGGTCCATGACGTAGAGATCGATCAGCGCGTTGGGCGTGCCGGCCTTGGGGTAGCGCTGCTGGAACAGCTGGGTGCCCTCGGCGCCGATCGCGGCGCGGGCGACGATGCCGACCGGCGCCTCGTCGAAGCGCTCGACCGCGACATGCTTGTCGTCCGGCGACCACCAATAGCCCTTGAATCGCGCCATTTCCTCCTGCGCGACGAACTCCGCCTCGCCCCAATGAACGGTGCCCTGGCCGTCATCGGTGATCGGCTTCGGCGCAGCGCCGGCCAGGCCCATCACCACCAGGTTCTGGTCCTGCACGTACGAGACATAGCCCCCCGCCGGGCTGATCTCAGCGTTGAGCTTGGGGCCCGCATTGGCGGGCAGCCTGGCGACATTGCCGTCGAGCCCGGCGCGGTAGAGCTCGCCGTCGAGCGGCACGAGCACCGACTTGCTGTCCGGCGCCCAGTCATAGGCGACGATGCCCTTGGTGCCGGCGATGCGGGCGCGTTCGCGCTGCATCTTCTCGGCCTCCGACATCTCGGCGCCGGTGCCGAACTTCTTGGAGTCCACCAGCATCCGCCATTCGCCGGTGCGCGTGTCCATCGCCCACAGGTCGAACCGCTCCTTCTCGTCGGCGCGGTTGCGCAGCAGGGTGAGGAACTTGCCGTCGGGCGAGAGCTTGGCGGCGCGCGGCTGCGGGCCGTTCAGATCGGGGCTGGCGAACACGCGCTCGAGCGTGAGGTCCTTGTTCTGCGCCAGCGCTTCATTCGCCATCAGCGGCGCTCCCATCATTGCAAGCCCAACCAAGTATTTCCGCATAAACCCCGATCTCCTTGGGGCCGCGTTATTGCGGGGTCCGGGCGCGGGGTAAAGCGGCAGGCCGGAGGAATCTTGCGCAGGGCCGCAATAAAACCACGTGCGCCAACCCTCCCCTGCTGGCGCCTCGGCCTCCTTCTTCTCGTCACCCCGGCCTTGTGCCGGGGTCCACCGGGAGGCGAGTCATGAGCAAGAGGCTCCAATGTCAGTCCGGAAGGCATAGTGGACCCCGGCACAAGGCCGGGGTGACAAACTAGAGCTGGCGGCTTGGCTAATCCAGCCCCAGCGCCACCTTGCGCGAGACCAGGATGAAGCGCGGCCCCGCCCCGTTCGCCGCCGCGCGGTCCTCGGGATTGTAGAGCGCGCATTTCTTCAGGCTCAGGCATCCGCAGCCGATACAGCCGTCGAGATCGTCGAGGGTGCGCTGGAGCCGGGCGATCTGCACCTCGATCCGCTTGCGGATGCCGCGGCTGATCCGTTCCCAATCCTCGCTGGTAGGCGTGCGCCCCTCGGGCAGCTTGCCCAGTTCCTCGGCGATCTGCGGCAGGGTGAGGCCGAGCTGCTGCGCGATCAGCGCGAAGGAGATGCGGCGGATGTCCGAGCGGAGGAAGCGCCGCTGGTTGCCGCTGGTACGGATCGGATGGACGATCCCCTTCCCCTCGTAGAAGCGCACCGCCGACACGGCGATGCCCGTGCGCGCCGCCAGCTCGCCGATCGTCAGAAGCTCGTTCCCGCGCACCGCATTTTCCCGCTTGACCTCAACCTAGGTTGAGGTTGTAGCTGCTCGCGGCATGGCATCCAACCGGAAAGGAAATCCATGTCCCAGCCCTATATCGAGCATGTGAACATCACCGTCCGCAGCCCCGAGCGCGCGGCGAAACTGCTCGGCGACCTGTTCGACTGGCATGTCCGCTGGGAAGGCCCGGCACGCGACGGCGGCCGGACCATCCATGTCGGCGACGAGCGCACCTATCTGGCGGTCTACACCCCGCCCGAGACGCCCGACCAGGCGACGTTCGAGAAGGGCCGGCCGCTCAACCATGTCGGCATCCTGGTCGACGATCTCGACGCCATCGAGCGGCGGGTGGTGAAGGCGGGGCTGATCCCCTTCGCCCATGCCGACTACGATCCCGGCCGGCGCTTCTATTTCCTCGACCATGACGGCACCGAGTTCGAGATCGTCAGCTACGCCTAAATACTTGGCTAACCATCAATTTTCGGCAACCCGCGGATGGTGCGCGGGGTTCTCCCTGCAATGACTTGCGAGGAGAGCCCGCGTGACCACCAACCATGACGTGTCCAAGCTCGACGACCTGATCGTCACCACCATCGACAGCGTGCGCGGTTACGAGCATTCGGCGAAGCATGCCGATGCCGGCCGCTTCGTCCAGTTCTTCGAGGACATGGCCGACGAACGCCGCCGCGTGATCGAGGCACTCTCGGCAAAGAGTCGCGAGCTGGGCGGCACGCCGGCCGAATATGGCTCGACCGCCGCGACGATCCACCGCCGGGTGGAGGATTTCCGCCTGGCCCTTGGCGGCGGCGACAACGCGATCCTCAGCGAGATCGAACGCGGCGAGGATTATCTGAAGGAGGAGTTCGACCGGGTGCTTGCCGACGAACGCATGTCGCCCGGCGCGCAGGGCGTGGTACGCGAATGCTATACCTCGGTGCTCAGGGGGCACGACACGACCAAGAAGCTGCGCGATCTGCTGCAGGCAGCGGACTAGGCGCTTCCCTGCTTCCGTTTGCGGAACTCGGCGACCTTGGCCTTGTTGCCGCAGCGCTTCATCGAGCACCAGCGGCGCTCGCCGCTCCGCGAGGTATCGAGGAACAGCATCGCGCATCCGTCCGCCTCGCAGCGGCGGATGCGCATGGCCTGATCGCCGCCGAGCAGCAGGGCCGCCTCCCCCGCCAGCGTCGCGAGCAGCGCGGATACCCCGCCCTGCAGCCGTGCACGGCCGTCCGCGCCGATCTGGGGCACTGCCGGCGCGCCTGCCGCAGTTGCATTGACCTGGGCGATGTCGGCCGGCGCATCCGCTCCGCCGGCAAGCCGGGCATCGACGATCGCGTGGATCGCCTCGCGCAGTGCGCGCGCGCGCTCCAGATCCTCGGAAGTCGCAGCCAGCGGCGAGCCCGTGAAGCCCGCCGCGACCAGCCAGCGGGCGAGATCGCCCGGCTCGGCCAGCAGCTCGCGCTGCACGGGTTTCAGCCGGCCGGTGCGCGTCGCCACCAGGTCGAGCGCCGGATGCCCGCCCCGAAAATGGAAGCCGTCGCGCAGTTCGGCGGAAGGTTCGTCGTTTCCCATGAAACTCCATTGACAGGTTACATCCTTCAGCACAACACATCGATGTAACCGAATCGACAGGTTACATGGAGGAACGAGAGATGGTGAAACAGCTCATCCTCGCCGCCGGCATGCTGGCCGCGGCGGGCAGTGGAGACGCACGTGCGAAGGACGGCGAGCCGAGCCTGGCCGGCACCTGGGTGATGGATTCGGCCTATGAGATCCTGGCCGATGGGCGGCGGGTGACCAATTATGGCGAGCATCCGCTCGGGCTGCTGATCGTCGACCGGGCCGGACGCTACAGCCTGCAGATCTTCCGCCGCGATCGCCCCGCCTTCGCCGCCGGCGACAAGGTGCGCGGCACGCCCGAGGAACTCCGCGCCGCCGCACTCGGCTCCAGCACACATTTCGGCCGGCTCCGTATCGATGCGGCCGCCAAGCAGCTCATCTTCGACATTGAGGGCGCTTCCTTCCCCAACTGGGAAGGCCGGCGGCAGGTGCGCGACTATGTCCTGCAGGACGGGCTGCTGCGCTACGCCGTGCCGGCTAGCGCCTCGGGCAACGGGACGACCGCCTATTCGATCTGGCGGCGCGTCGAGCAAGGGGACGGCGATGGATGATTTCTACGGGCGCGACTGGGCGGAGCATCGCCACAAGCTGTTCGACGGGATCAGGGTGGTGCTGCGCATACTCAACCCTCTCCCGCTTTTGCGGGAGAGGGTGACGAGGCGAAGTCGAGGCGGGTGAGGGACTGGACGAGACGCGAGCATTTCCTGCGCCGAACATGCCCTCACCCTTCCGCCGCTACGCGGCTCCCTCCCTCTCCCGCAAAAGCGGGAGAGGGAAATAGGCATAGAAAAAGGGCGCGGTGACCATCGCCACCGCGCCCTTTTCGATACCGTGAAGCCTTGAGCTTACTCGGCTGCGGCGACTTCCGTCGGGCGCACGTCGCGGCGCTCGGCGATACGCGCCGACTTGCCGGTGCGGCCACGCAGATAATAGAGCTTCGCGCGACGCACGACACCGCGGCGAACCACCTCGATGCTGTCGATGTTCGGCGAGTAGAGCGGGAAGACGCGCTCGACGCCCTCACCGAACGAAATCTTGCGGACAGTGAAGCTCGAACCCATGCCCTTGTTGGCACGGGCGATGCACACGCCCTCATAGTTCTGCACGCGGGTGCGCTCGCCTTCGACGACCTTCACGCCGACCTTGAGGGTGTCGCCCGGGCGGAACTCCGGAATCTTCTTCGCCTCGTTGAACTTGGCGATCTGCTCGGCTTCGAGCGTCTGGATCAGGTTCATTTCTTGTCGTCCTGTTTACGTCGCCGCGCGCCAGAGGGAGACTGGATCCGAGCGCCCTCATGGCGCTCCCAAAGATCCGGTCTCCGTGACCGTGTATCGATCTCGGCACGCTGGCGTCGCCAGGCCTCGATCTTCGCATGATCCCCCGATCGCAGCACTTCGGGGATCGTGCGCCCTTCCCATTCGACAGGTCGGGTATATTGCGGATATTCGAGCAGCCCCGTTTCGAAGCTCTCGTCCATGCCGCTGGAAGGCGCGCCCATTACTCCGGGAATGAGGCGAATGCAAGCGTCAAGCATGGTGAGCGCCGCCATCTCGCCGCCGGACAGGATATAGTCGCCGATCGAGACCTGCTCGATATCACGCGCCTCGAACAGCCGCTCGTCGATCCCCTCGAACCGGCCGCAGAGGATGACCGCGCCGGGCCCCTTTGCCAGCGCGCGGACGCGGTCCTGGGTCAGCGGCTTGCCGCGCGGGGTCATCGCCAGGATCGGACGGCCAGGCGTGACACTGTCGAGCGCCGAGGCGATCACGTCCGCACGCATCACCATCCCCGCCCCGCCGCCGGCCGGCGTATCGTCGACCGAGCGATGCTTGTCGGTCGCGAAGTCGCGGATCTGCACGGCTTCCATGCTCCACAACCCCTCGCGCAGGCCCCTGCCCGCGAGCGATATGCCGAGCGGCCCGGGAAACATCTCGGGATAGAGGGTGAGGACGGTGGCAATGAAGGTCACTTCTGCATCCAGTTTTCGACCTTGAGACCCGGCAGATCCACAAAGTGTGCGATATTGTCCGTCACGATGGTAAGATCGCGGGACAGGGCGTGCGCGGCGATCAGGTTATCGAAACTGCCGCGCTTGAAAGGAAGCGACGCATAGACGCTCGCTGCGAGGATGTCGAAATCCAGAACCGGCACTTCCTCAATGAACAATCGCAGCTTGTCGACTGGCGGTGGTTTGCCGCGCTCCGATCCGAACAGGATTTCGGCATACGCTATCGCCGATGTGACGAGATCGCCTTCGTCACAGGCTGCCATGCGCGCGCGCAAGGCCTGACTCACCCCAAGCGACGCAGCGATCACGATGTTTGAATCGAGGAGGAATTTCACTCGCCGCGCTCAGCCTTCGACAGCCAATCCGGGTCTTCCCACAAGAGCGGGCGATGCTCGAAGATTCGGTCCTCGGCCTTGATGAGCTTCAAGCCGGAACCTGCCGCGCAGCCCCACACCTTGTCGATGTTGAACTTGCGCTTGGGCTTCCCGAGAGGCTCGACGATGAAGGTGCCACGATCCTCGCGCACCTTCATTTCCATACCCTCTTTCACGCCTAGCGCCTTCGGCAACCGCAAAGCCACCGAATTGCCCGACTTGAATGTCTTCGCGGTATATTCTTCGCCCATGACCGCCTCCGTATATACAATATGTATATACATTCACAGTAACAGTCAAGGAACCACCCTGCCCGCCAAGCGCTTCGCCGCGGCATGGACGATTGCATCATCATCGGCGGAGGCCCCGCCGGCCTCACCGCCGCGATCTATCTGGCGCGGTTCCATCTCGGCATCCGGCTGTTCGATTGCGGATCGAGCCGGGCGGCGCAGATTCCCTGCACGCGCAATCATGCCGGCTTCCCCGAAGGCATCTCGGGCAAGGAACTGCTCGCGCGGATGCTGGCCCAGGCCGAGAAATACGGCGCCGTCCGCGAACTGGCCGAGGTCGAGAGCCTGAGACTGCTCGATGACGGCTTCGGCGTGCGCGTCGGCGCGCGCGAGCATGCGGCGCGGACGGTGCTGCTGGCCACCGGCGTGGTGAACAACCGGCCGGACATGCCCCGCGACCTGCACGACGCGGCCCTGGCGCGCGGGCTGCTGCGCTATTGCCCGATCTGCGACGGCTATGAAGTGACCGACAAGCGGATCGGGGTGATCGGCACCGCCAGCCACGGGGTGGCCGAGGCGCTGTTCCTGCGCGGCTACAGCGCAAACGTGACGCTGGTCGCCCCCGAGGCGCACGATCTGTCGGAGGAGGAGACAGCGAAGCTTGACGCGGCCGGAATCGCGCGGATCGATGGCCCGTGCGGCGGCTATGCGATCGAGGGCGAGCGGTTCGCCTTCGATACCGCCGGAGGCCGCCTCGCCTTCGACAGCGTCTATCCGGCGCTGGGTTCGAAGATCCGCTCCGGCCTCGCGATCCAGGTCGGCGCGCGGGCGGACGAGAATGGGTGTCTCGAGGTGGACGACCATCAACGCACCAGCGTCCCCGGCCTGTTCGCCGCCGGGGACGTGGCACGCGGGCTCGACCAGATCAGCCATGCGATGGGCGAAGCCGGCGTCGCCGCCACCACCATCCGCAACCTGCTGGCCGAGCGACACCCGATCCGGCGCTAGCCGCCGCACCCGCCGCAGCCGCCTCCCCCGCAACCGCTCCCGCCACCGCCGCCATCTCCACCACCGCTGCTGCCGCCGTCGCTGCCCGAGCTGGCGGCGCGCATCTGGTGGAAACCGCCCCAGTCCGAACCGACCAGTACCGCGGTGCCGAACAGTGCCACCGCAAGGTCAGTCTCGCCGCCCGCCGGCGCGCGCCGGAGCCTTTCGCTATGCTCGCGTGCCTCGGCCAGCACCTCTTGCCCGGCGCGGGTCCGTCGGTCGAGCGCGGCGAAGCGGATGAAGGCGAAGATCGCCGTGACGATCAGGAACATGGTCAGGAACCCGACCGGCTTGCCCCGCGCCTCGCCGATCAGCAGCTTGGTGTATCCGAAGCCGATCAGCAGGAGATAGGGCAAGGTCTGGAAGAAACGCATCTGCAGCGCCTCGCCGGTGCCCATCAGCAGGTCGCCGGCGATCAGCCGCTCGCGGATCTTGCCGGCATGCTTGCCGACCGCCCCCTCGACCCTGCCCCAGCTCGCCCCGTCGGGCAGCGCGAGCACGCTGCGCTCCACGGGCGTGCCGTTGCCGAGATGGCTGGGAGTGAACTTGTTCTTGCCGTCCATCGCCAGCTGGTTGGTCGAGAGCAGGCGCGTGGCGACGGTCTCGGCGAAGCGTGTGCCGCCGCCGGCGAGATAGGCAAGGTCATCGGTATCGATGCGGCGCGGGGTGCGGCCTTCTGGCCGGATCCAGCGCGGAATGAGGAAACCGGCGAGGATCGTGACGATCAGCAGCCCGCCATAGAGTTGGAGAAACGGCCCGCCGGTGAGATCGAAGGGCGACATAAAGTCCTAGCTCCTCAACAAGAGCCCCAGGACCAGGACGAAGAGCGCTGCGAACGCTACGGGCAGCGCGATCCGGAATGGCCTCCGGGGCACGATGAATGCGTCGCGCGGATGCACGCGGCGCGCCTTGTGGTCCTCGAGCAGTCGCCGCCCCGCGTCGGGCCACAGGTCCGCGGGCGGCGTGCCGAAGACGCGCTCGTAACTGCGCAGCGTCTCGGCATATTGGGTGAAGTAGCGATGCCCCTCCTCGCGCCCGCCGGCCGTCGGGCCGTGGTGGAAGGGGCGACCCAGAACCTGGGGGCAGAAGCGCTCCCAGTAATCGCGGGTATAGGTCAAGTGCAGATGCCAGGCCTGATCGACCTGGTCGGAAGGGGTGACCGGATGGTCCGCGGTCGCCGCGAGGAAGCAGAAGCGTTTATATTCCTCGATCACCCGATCGGCCTCGGCAGAAGTCCAGCCATTCTCGCGCGCGAGCCGCTGCGCGAAGCTCAGTTCCGCGTCCTCGGGGCCGATGGTGTAATGGGAAAGCGCCGTCCAGACCGGGTGGTCGGTGGGGGTTCGAGAGAGACCAGGGGCCTTGCTCATCTATAATTCCCACTAACATAGTGGATTTAATTTGTCAATCGGAGGCATGGTAGCGGCCGGCATCGACCTGGGCCACCTCTTGGCGTGTACTTCGTGTACTTTGGGCCCCCGGCGCTATCGAGCCATCCGGCCGGTGGCGAGCCCGGTCGCCCAGTCGGGACGGCCCTCCGCCTCCGCCTTCCGGGCGGCGGCAAGGTGATCATAGGCCACGGCGCGGAGGCTGATCTCCGGCCCGTCGATCACCGCATAGCGCGCCAGCGGGTCGCCATTCTCGACCGTGTAGGGCCGGGGATGATCGTCGTCATAGGCCTGCAGCCCGACGCTGCCGGGGTTGAGCACGCGGCGTCCGTCGGCAAGCGCGAGCAGGCGCGGTACATGGGTGTGCCCGCACAGGACGAGCGCAGCCCCCTGCCCCGCCAGTCGCTCGGCCAGCTCCGCTTCGCTGGCGACGCGCAGGGTGTCGCCTTCCAGCGTGTCGGTAAGCGGCGTCACGTCGCTGGCCGGCGTGCCATGGCAGAGGAACATGCCATCCAGGGTGAGTGTCTCCGGCAGCGCCGCCATCCAGGCCAGCGCCTCGGGGCCGAGCGCAGCCCTGGTGAAGGCATCGGAAGCGTTCATCCGCTCCGCCGGCAGGGTCAGCACCTGGCGCTCGTGATTGCCGGCGATGGTCGGCCAGTTGCGCGCCATCAGCCATTCGGCGGTCTCGGCCGGCCAGAGCGGACCCGAGAGGATGTCGCCCAGGTTGAGGAAGCGGGCACAGCCCCGCGCCTCCGCATCGGCGACGACTGCGATCAGGGCCGGCAGGTTGCCATGGATATCGGAAAGGACGGCAGTCTTCGTCATTCGACGAAGGCGGCGCTCACCACGAGCCGCTCGGCATCCCATTCGGGCACCGCGGCGGGGGTCATCGGCACCATGAAGCGCTTGGGCTTCTCGCCTTCGGCAGTCGGCCGCTCGATCTCGAGCACGTCGCCCGCGCCGAAATTGTCGATCGCCACGACCTTGCCCAGCGCCTCGCCTTCGTCGGAGACGGCAGGCAGGCCCAGTAGGTCGACATGATAATATTCGCCCTCGCCCAGCGGGGGCAGCGCCGAGCGCGGGACGCTGAGCTCGGTCCCGCGCAGGGCCTCGGCCGCATTGCGGTCGGCCACTTCGGCGAAGCGCGCGATCGTGCCGTTGGGCCCGCCGCGCACCGACTTGAGCGTTAGCGCACCGCCATTGAACTGGCGGTGCACCGACAGGTCCTCGGCGAAGACCTTGAGACGGACCTCGCCCGTCACGCCGTGCGCGCCGATGATGACGGCGAGCGTGACGGGCTGATCGCTGGACAAAGCTTACGCCTCGGCCGGCGGGGTCTCTTCGGAAGTCGCCTCGGCGACCTGCTCGGCTTCCGCGGTCGGCTCTTCGGTGGCAGCCTCGATCTCGGCGCCGAGCACGGCTTCGGCTTCCTCGTTCGAACCCTCGGCCGGAGCCTCCTCGACAGGGGCCGGCGCAGCAGCGGCGGCAGCGGCAGCAGCCTTCGCCTCGGCAGCGGCTTCCTCGGCGGCCTTCAGCTTCTCGGCACGCTCTTCAGCGCGCTCGACGGCCTTCTCGCCCGGCTTGCCCTTGTTCGGGTTGTTCTTGGCGGCGCGCTCCTTGATGCCGGCGACATCGAGGAAGCGGGCGACGCGGTCGGTCGGCTGCGCGCCGACGCCCAGCCAGTACTTGGCGCGCTCACCGTCGAGCACGATGCGCTTGGCATCGTCCTTGGCGAGGAGCGGGTTGTAGGTGCCGATCTTCTCGATGAACTTGCCGTCGCGGGGCGAACGGGCGTCGGCAACGACGATGCGGTAGTACGGACGCTTCTTCGAGCCGCCGCGCGACAGACGCAGGGAAATAGCCATTACAATCTTCCTTCTTCGTATTCGTCACCCGGCCGGAGCCGGGATCGTTGGTTGTTGCCCCGCCGCCTGACGGCTGGGCGGGGGTATCACTTCTTCTTGATCAAATTCTCGAAACCGGGCGGGAGCTGCGGCGCGCCTGGGCCGCCAAGGCCGGGAAGCCCGCCCGTGTCCAGCTTGCCCATCATGTCGCCAAGCCCCGCGCCACCCAGCGCGTTGCCGATGCCGCCCATGCCGCCGCCGGGACCGCCCTTGCCGAACATGCCCAGCATGCCCTTCAGACCGCCCATCTTCTTCAGCCGCTTCATCGCGGTCTGCATCTCGAGGTGCATCTTCAGCAGCTTGTTGACTTCCTGCACCGTGGTGCCCGAGCCCTTGGCGATGCGGATCTTGCGCTTGGCGTTGATCAGGTCCGGCTTGGCGCGCTCCTTGGGCGTCATCGAGGTGATCATCGCATCCATGCGGATCAGCACCTTGTCGCCGCCGACCTGGTCGACTGCGGCCTGCGCCTTCTTCATGCCCGGCATCATGCCGGCGAGTGCGCCGAGGCCGCCCATGCGGCGCATCTGGGCGAGCTGGCCGCGCAGGTCGTTCATGTCGAACTGGCCCTTGGCCAGCCGCGCCGCCATCTTCTCGGCGTCTTCCTCCTGGATCGCGGCCGCCGCCTTCTCGACGAGGCTGACGACGTCGCCCATGCCGAGGATACGGCCGGCAACGCGCTTCGGGTGGAAGGCTTCGAGCTGGTCGAGCTTTTCGCCCATGCCGGCAAACTTGATCGGCTTGCCGGTGACCGCGCGCATCGACAGCGCCGCGCCGCCGCGGGCATCGCCGTCCATGCGGGTGAGGATCACGCCGGTGAGTGGAACCTGCTCGGAGAAGCTCGACGCGACGTTCACGGCGTCCTGGCCGGTCAGCGAGTCGACGACGAGCAGGATCTCGTTCGGCGTGGCGATGTCCGCCACCGCCTTCATCTCGTCCATCAGCGCCTGGTCGACGTGCAGTCGGCCGGCGGTGTCGAGCATCAGGACGTCATAGCCCTGGAGCTTGGCGGCGTTGAGCGCACGCCTGGCGATCTCAACCGGCTGCTGGCCGGCGACGATCGGCAGCGTGTTGACGTCGGTCTGGGTGCCGAGGACCGCGAGCTGCTCCTGCGCGGCCGGACGGTTCACGTCCAGCGACGCCATCATCACCTTCTTGCCCTGGCTCTTGAGCAGGCGCGCGAGCTTGGCGGTGGTGGTCGTCTTGCCCGAGCCCTGGAGGCCGACGAGCATGATAACGGCAGGCGGGGTGACGGCGATCTCGAGTTCGGCCGTGTCCGGGCCGAGCATGTCCACGAGCGTGTCGTGGACGATCTTGACCACCTGCTGGCCCGGCGTGACCGAGCGGAGCACTTCATGGCCGATCGCCTGCTCGGTCGCCTTCTCGACGAAGTCGCGCGCCACCGGAAGCGCGACATCGGCCTCCAGCAGGGCGATCCGCACTTCGCGCATCGCGGTGCGGACATCGGCTTCGGTCAGCGCGCCACGACCACGCAGGCGATCGAATACGCCACCCAGCCGTTCGCTCAGACTTTCGAACATCGGACCCAAAAACTCCAAATCAGAACCGCGATTCGCCAAACGCAAAACACGCCGGCGGACGAAACCTCGTCGGCCGGCGTCACCCCTTGGGGTGGCAAATGTCTCGCGTTCAAAGAGAACGGTCGCGGTGGCCCCTACTGCATCCACCCGCGCGAGGCAAGCCCGGCGCGCGGGCGCAAAATATTGCGCGAACGTGTCGCCGGCTTAACCCGTTTTATACCGTACGCATGAGAAACGACCCCGATCACAGTTGGGGATCGTCGCCGGCATGTCGCTGGACTTCGAAGAACAAGCCGTATCGCAAAACCCTCCACGCCCGGGCCTGCTCTCGGGCGCGATCAGCGTGGCCGCGATCCTGCTGTTCGTCGGCACCGGCAGCGCCGTGCTGTCCAAGACGCTGCAATATTATTTCGAGGGCGGCGCGCCTGCCGATCGCACGCTGGTGATCGCGCTGCTGCTCAACGTCGCGCTGATCCTGTTCGGCTGGCGCCGTCACGCAGCGCTCAGCCAGGAAGTGCTGATCCGCACCGCCGCCGAGGAGCGCGCCCAGCAGCTCGCCAACCGCGATCCGCTGACCGGCTTTCTCAACCGCCGCAGCCTGGCCGAGGAAGGCGCGGCGATGTTCGTCCGGGCCCAGCGCCGCCGCAAGGCGATGGCGCTGATCATGCTCGACCTCGACCATTTCAAGACGATCAACGACATGCACGGCCATGCCGTGGGCGACGCGCTGCTCCGCGCCGTCGCCGCGGAGATCGCGCATGTCCTGCCACCGATCACGCTCACCGCGCGGCTGGGCGGCGACGAGTTCGCCTGCGGTTTCCTGTTCGACCCGAGCGAGCCCGGGGTGGTCGAGCGCATCGCCGAGCGGCTGGTCAGCCGCATGGCCCAGCCCTTCGAAGCCGAGGGCCTGCGCCTGCACATCTCCTGCTCGCTCGGCATCGCCCGCTCGGACTTCGACTGCGCGAGCATCGACGCGCTGATGCGCTCGGCCGACATCGCGATGTACGCGGCCAAGAAATCGGGCCGCAACCGCTATGCCTGGTTCGATCATTCGATGGAGCGCGAGCTCCAGATGCGCAACGACCTGGAAAACGGCCTACGCACCGCGATCCCGCGCGGCGAGATCGTTCCCTACTTCGAGCAGCAGATCGACCTCAGCACCAACCGCCTGCACGGCTTCGAGGTGCTGGCGCGCTGGGAGCATCCGACGCGCGGGCTGATCAGCCCCGAACAGTTCATCCCGATCGCGGAAGAGACCGGCATGATCGCGGACCTCTCGCTCTCGATCATGCGCCAGGCCTTCCTCGCCGCGCGTGACTGGGATCCCTCGCTCACTTTGTCGATCAACATCTCGCCCTGGCAGCTGCGCGACGCCTGGCTGGCGCAGAAGATCATCAAGGTGTTGGCGGAGACCGGCTTCCCTGCCAGCCGGCTCGAGGTGGAAATTACCGAGAGCGCACTGTTCGACAATCTCGCGCTTGCCCAGTCGATCGTCGGCAGCCTGAAGAACCAGGGCGCCCGGCTGGCACTGGACGATTTCGGCACCGGCTATTCATCACTCGCCCACCTTCGCGCCCTGCCCTTCGACCGGATCAAGATCGACAAGAGCTTCATCCTGTCACTCAATTCGAGCGCGGACTCGGCAGCGATCGTCAACGCGATCATCAGCCTGGGCGAGAGCCTGAACCTGCCGATCACCGCGGAGGGCGTGGAGGACGCGGCGATCGAGGAGCGGCTCCGCGCCGCCGGCTGCGCCAAGGCGCAGGGCTGGTATTATGGCAAGCCGCTGTCGATGAGCGGCGTCCGGCGCCTGCTCGCCGAGCGCCGGCTGATCCTCGCCGCCGGCAGCACCCCGACCGGCCCCGAAGCCACTTCGGGGCAGCGCCGCACCGGTTGAATCGCCGCTTTTCCGTACCTTCGACATATTCTATACTGCGCCGTTAATCAGGCGGAGAGTCGAGATGCTCGATCGTCGGACGGCCCTGATTCTATTGGGCGGCGCGGCAGGCGGCCTTGTCGGTGTGGTGGCGCTTACCCCCTCTCCCGGCAGCATGCGCGACGAAGCGCGACCCGATCTCTACAATTGCGAAGGCTGCGCGGCGGTGGCCGAGCGAAACGCCCGAGGCCTTTCCGCCCGGGTCCGGCTTGCCTCGGCGCAGGAGCCGGGCGAGCAGATGACGCTGACCGGACGGATACTGGCTCGGGATGGCGCGCCGGCGCCGGGCGTGATCGTCTACGCGCATCACACCAACGCGGCAGGCCTCTATGCCAATGGCACGCCCGAGACCGAATGGAGCCGGCGCCATGGCCGGTTGCGCGGCTGGGCGCGGACCGGCGCGGACGGGGTCTACACCTTCGAGACGATCAAGCCCGCGCCTTATCCGGACCGGAGCATGCCGGCGCACGTCCATCTCTTCATCGGCGAGCCGGACAAGCGTCCCTATTATATCGACGACGTGGTGTTCGACGGCGAGTACGGCGTCACACCCGCCTATCGCGCGAAACAGGAGCTGCGCGGCGGCAGCGGGATCGTGCAGCTGACCCGGAGCGAAGGCGGCGTGCTGCTGGCCCGGCGGGACATCCGGCTGGAGCGCCATCCGGAGGGCGCGGGACTCGGGGCGGGCTAGGTCCCTTACCACCCCGCCCCGGCCTCACTGAGGAATGCCAACTCCTCCGGCGTCGACTCCCGCCCCAGCGCGGCGTTGCGACTCGGATAGCGCCCGAACCGCGCGACCACCGCTGCGTGCTTTTCCGCAAAGCCGAGGAGATAGGCGTCGTCCAGCGAACCGAACTTCTCTACGCTCAGCTTCTGCATCGCCGGGTCCTCGGCATGTTCGAGCGGCAGATAGAGGAACTGGCGCCGGTCCTTGTCCATGTCCGCGTCCCAGCCCTTGCCGATCGCCTCCAGCGCCAGTTGCAGCGCGAGTGGATCGGCGGCGAAGGCCTCGGCGGTGCCGCGGTGGATGTTGCGGCTGAACTGGTCGAGCAGGATGATCGCAGCGAGCAACGTCTCGGGATCGTCGCGCCAGCCCGCCGCGCCCGATCCCAGCACCAGATCGCGCAGCGGCCCGAAGCGCGCCTTGATCTCCGCATCGAGCCTGACGGAGGTGGCGAAATGCTGCTCGGGGGTGAGCGCGAACCAGAAGCTCAACACTTCGCGGGCCTTCGCGTGGACATCGAGTGTAGCTGCGCCTAGATCACCGGCCAAATGTCATCCCCTCACGTCATCAGTCTGGGTTGTCGCCTCAACCTCGCCGAAAGCGAGACGATCCGCACCTTATTGTCGGATCGCGACACCGTCGTGATCAACAGTTGCGCGGTGACCAACGAGGCCGTCAAGCAGACCCGCCAGGCGATCCGCCGCGCCCGGCGCGAGCGGCCGGGCGCCGAGCTGGTGGTGACGGGCTGCGCAGCGCAGATCGATCCCCAGGCCTTCGCCGCAATGCCCGAGGTCGACCGGGTGATCGGCAATGCCGAGAAGCTGATGTATTCAGCTTGGAAGGCTGCTGCACCGGTGATGGTGCAGGACATCATGGCGGTGCGCGAGACCGCGCCGCACCTAGCCGCGAGCTTCTCGACCCATGCCCGGGCGTTCGTCGAGGTGCAGAATGGCTGCGACCATCGCTGCACCTTCTGCGCCATCCCCTATGGCCGGGGGAACAGCCGCTCGGTGCCCGCCGGTGCGGTGATCGACCGGGTCTCCGCACTGGCCGAGAGCCATGCCGAGGTGGTGCTGACCGGGGTCGATCTGACCAGCTACGGCCCCGATCTTCCGGGCGCGCCCAGCCTCGGCCAGCTGGTCGAGCGCATCCTGGCACATGTGCCGAAGCTCCGGCGCCTCAGGCTTTCCTCGCTCGACGGGATCGAAGTCGACGACCGGTTGTTTGCGCTGCTCACCGGGGAGCCGCGCCTGATGCCGCACGTCCATCTCTCGCTCCAGGCGGGGGACGACATGATCCTGAAGCGCATGAAGCGCCGCCACAGCCGCGCCCAGTCGGTCGCGCTGGCCGAGCGGCTGCGCATGGCGCGGCCGGACATCGCGATCGGTGCCGATCTAATCGCCGGCTTCCCGACCGAGACCGAGGAAATGTTCGAGAACAGCCTCGCGCTGATCGCCGACTGCGGCATCGTCCATGCCCATATCTTCCCCTACAGCCCCCGCAACGGCACCCCGGCGGCGAAGATGCCCCAAGTCGAGCCCGAGATCGTCAAGGTCCGAGCCGCCCGCCTGCGCACCGAGGCCGCCCGCGTCAGGGACAATTGGCTGCAAAGCCTGGTAGGCAGCACCCAACAAGTGCTGGTAGAGCGCCCCGGAGAGCGGGGCCATGCCGGCAATTTCGCCGAGGTTCGCCTCGCCCCCCAAGAAGTCGGAGAGATTGTGAGCGTAAAGATCGTCGATGTCCGGGAAGGGAAGCTGATCGCATGAGCGGGCCCAGCTGGCACGAGCGCCTTCTCGGCGGCTTCCGCAAGACCTCCGACCGGCTGATCGGCAACCTCGCCGGGCTCGGCCTAGCGCGGCTCGATGAGGCGACGCTGGACGATATCGAGGAAGCACTGATCGCCTCCGACCTCGGCCCCGCCACCGCCGCGCGCGTCCGCCAGCGGCTCGCCGAGGGCCAGTTCGAGCGCAACATGGAGGAACTGGGCATCCGCCTGGTCGTGGCCGAGGAAGTCGCCAAGGTGCTCGCCCCCGTCGCCCGCAAGCTCGAGGTCGAGGCCTTCCCTCGTCCGCAGGTGATCCTCGTCATCGGCGTCAACGGATCGGGCAAGACCACGACAATTGCCAAGATCGCCAATTTGCTGATGGAGCAGGATTATTCGGTGATGCTCGCCGCCGGCGACACCTTCCGCGCCGCCGCGATCGGCCAGCTGCGGACCTGGGCCGAGCGGATCGGCGTGCCGATCGTCTCGGGCGCCGAGGGCGGCGATGCCGCGGGCATCGTGTTCGAGGCGGTGAAGCAGGCGACCGAGAAGGGCACCGACGTGCTGATCGTCGACACCGCCGGGCGCCTGCAGAACAAGACCGAGCTGATGGACGAGCTGGCCAAGATCCGCCGCGTGCTCGGCCGCCTCAACCCGGCGGCGCCGCACGACGTGGTGCTCGTGCTCGACGCCACCACCGGCCAGAACGCGCTCAACCAAATCGAGGTGTTCAAGGAAGTTGCCGGCGTCACCGGCCTCGTCATGACCAAGCTCGACGGCACCGCGCGCGGCGGCGTTCTGGTCGCGGCGGCGGAGAAATACGGCCTGCCGATCCATGCGATCGGCGTGGGCGAGAAGGTGGACGACCTGCGCCCGTTCAATGCCGAGGAAGTGGCGCGCATCATCGCCGGCGTGGAGGAGCTTACCAATGGCTGAGAAGAAGGCCGCCTCGCCCGGCGTGCGGATGCTGATCGATTACGGGCCGCTCGCGGTGTTCTTCGCGGTCAACTCGCTGGCGCAGGGCCCGGTGCTCGCCCGCGTGTTCGCCGCGACCGTGGCGTTCATGGTGGCGATGGCCGGCGCGATCGCCCTCTCCTGGTGGAAGACCCGCCACGTCTCGCCGATGCTGTGGATCACCGCCGCCTTCGTGCTGCTGTTCGGCGGGCTGACGCTCTATTTCCACGACCAGACCTTCATCCAGATCAAGCCGACGATCATCTATGCGATGTTCGCGATCGTGCTCGGCTATGGTCTGATCGCCGACAAGCCGCTGCTCCAGACCCTTCTCGAACAGGCTTATCCGGGGCTTTCGGCCAAGGGCTGGCGGCTGCTGACGATCAACTGGACGATCTTCTTCGCAGTCGCAGCGGTGGCCAATGAAGGCGTCCGCCACTTCGTCACCTGGGACCAGTGGGTGATCTTCAAGACCTGGATCATGATCCCGGTCACGTTGGTGTTCGCGATGCTCAACATCCCGATGCTGCTCAAGCACGGCCTGCAGCTCGAGACGCCCGAGGAGGCGCCGATCCCGCCGCAGGAATAAGCGGCGGTGTCGAGCCCCCTCTACCGCGCAGTCCGCGCCACCAACTGGCTGCGGCGCCAGATCCGCACCAACTCGCTATGGTTCCTGGCGCTGTCGCTGGTCGTCGGTGCCGGTGCGGGGCTCTCGGCGATCCTGCTCGGCCAACTCGCGCGCGGCACCCAGCGCCTGCTGTTCGGCCTCGCCCAGGGCGAGCATCTGAGCGCGGCCGAGGCGATCACCCCCTGGCGGCTGGTCGCCCTGCCCATCGGCGGCGCGCTGCTCGGGCTCGTCCTGTGGTTCCTGCGCCGGCGCAAGGCAGTCGACATCGTCGAGGCCAATGCGCTGCACGGCGGCCGCATCCCGGCACGCGACACCGCGACGGTGGTCGGCACCACCCTGCTCTCCAACAGCTTCGGCGCCTCGGTGGGGCTCGAGGCCGCCTATGCCCAGGCCGGCGGCGGGCTCGCCTCGCTGCTCGGGCAGAAGGTGAAGCTCCGGCGGAGCGACCTGCGCACGCTGATGGCGGCCGGCGCGGGCGCGGCGGTGAGCGCAGCCTTCGGCGCACCGCTCACCGGCGCCTTCTACGCCTTCGAAGTGGTGCTCGGCGCCTATAGCACCGCCACCGTCGCCCCGGTGATGCTCGCCGCGCTCGCCGCCGCCGTGCTGGCGCGCGGCATGGGCATGACGCCCTATGTGATCGCCGCCGGCGGCATGCACCCGACCGGCACCGCCGATTATGTGCTTTACGGCCTGCTCGGGCTGATATGCGCGTTCATGGGCATCGTGCTGATGCGGCTGGTCTCGCTGATCGAGCATGCGGTGCACCGCTCGAAGCTGCCCATGCACTGGGCGCCGCTCGTCGGCGGGCTGCTGCTGATCCCGCTCGCGCTGCTCTCGCCCCAGACGCTTTCGGGCGGGCACGGCGCGCTCAACCTCAACCTGATCGCCGAAGTGACGATCGCCGGGCTGGCGCTGACCATCCTGCTCAAGATGCTCGCCTCCGCGGTGTCGCTCGGCTTCGGCTTTCGCGGCGGCCTGTTCTTCGCCTCGCTGTTCCTCGGCTCGCTGGTGGGGCGGCTCTACCAGGTGGTGCTGGCACAGATCCCAGGCCTGCATGTGCTGGCGCCCGACGACGCCACCGTGGTTGGCATGGCGGCGATGGCAGTGGCGGTGGTCGGCGGGCCGATCACCATGTCGCTGCTGGTGCTGGAGGTGACGCACGACTTCGCGATCACCGGCGTCGCGGTGGCGGCCACGCTGATCTCCTCCACCGTCGCGCGCGAGGCGTTCGGCTACAGCTTCTCGACCTGGCGGCTCCACCTGCGCGGCGAGACGCTGCGCAGCGGCCGCGACGTGGGCTGGATGCGCGCGCTCACCGCCGGGCAGATGATGCGCCGCGACGTGCCCCAGCTCGCCGCCGATGCCAGCGTCTCCGCCTTTCGCGAGCGCTTCCCGCTCGGCTCGACCACGCGCGTCGTGCTGCTCGACGTGAAGGGCCATTATGCCGGCATCGTCGAGACCGCGGCAGCCTGGTCGCCCGATGTCGAGCTGGTCGCCGAGATCGGATCGCTGGCCAAGCTCGCCCATGCCCGCCTGACGCCCGACATGGGGATCGGCGAGGTGCTGGAGACGTTCGACCGAGTCGCCGCGGACGATCTGGTGGTGGTGGCGCCGGATGGCAGCGTGGCCGGGCTGATCACCGAGCGGCATGCCCGGCGGCGCTATGCCGAGGAGCTGGAGCGGTCGCAGCGGGAGCTGTACGGCGAGGCTTAGGCTTTTCCCCGGCAAAGGCCGGGGTCCAGCCTTGAAAGTCACGCGCCATTGGCGCGTCTACGACGCGCACTGCTCAGTCTGGGGCCCGGCCTTCGCCGGGGAAGAAGAGGGTTACTTCCGCGCGCCCGTCCGCTTCGCGACCACGTCGCTCCGCAGCGCCTCGCGCCGGGCGAACAGTTCGGCTTCCTCCGACGGCGAGAGGCCGCCGGCGGCGTAGCGCTCTTCGAGCGTGTCGATCTGATAGGCTTCGCGCTTCAGCCGCTTCGCCTGGCGGCGGGTGAGCTGGCCGCTGTCGCGCCCGTCACGGATGTCGCTGCGGATCTTCGCCGTCTCGGCGGCGCTCTGGTCATGGCCCATCGAGCTGCCCGAGGGACCCTGCATCGTCGGCCCGCCCCAGATCTGGGCGGATGCCGGCGCGGCGGCGATGAACAAGGGTGCGAGGATCAGGTAGCGGCGCATCACGACTTTCCCCAAAGCTGTGCTGGATGGAGGGTCGGGGTCGGCGGTTGAATGCGGGCTGAATGTGGCTCGCACCCGCAAGCCGCTCCCCGGCTTTCGCCGGGGAGCAGTAGAGGCTTTTGCCGGGGAGCGAAAAAGGGGCGCCCGATCGCTCGGACGCCCCTTCCCTAAATCGCGGTTCGCGGAATCAGCTGTCCTGATCGGCGCGGCTCACGCCGGCACCGTCGAGGTTCTGCGACACAAAGTCCCAGTTGATGATGTTCGCGGTGATCGTCTCGAGATACTTCGGACGCAGGTTGCGATAATCGATGTAGTAGGCGTGTTCCCACACGTCGATCGTCAGCAGCGGCTTCATGCCCTCATAGACCACCGGCGTGTCGGCGTCGTGCAGCGAGGTGACCTTGAGCTGGTCGCCGTCGAGCACCAGCCAGCCCCAGCCGTTCGAGAAGTGCGCGGTCGATTCCGCGACCAGCTTCTTCACCAGCTCGTCGGTCGAGCCGTACTGCGCGGCGATCAGCTCGGCGAGCTTGCCGCTCGGCGCGGTCTTCTCGCCGGTCAGGCCCTGCCAGAAGAAGCTGTGATTCCAGATCTGGGCCGAGTTGTTGAACAGGCCCTTGTCGTTCGTCGACTTGGCGTGAGCGATCACTTCGCTGAGCTTGCGGCCCTCGAGGCCCTTCTCGGCGATGAAGCCATTGGTCTTGTCGACATAGGCCTTGTGATGCTTGCCGTGGTGAAACTCGAGCGTCTCGGCCGACATGTGCGGCGCCAGCGCGTCCTTGTCGAAGGGAAGCGGGGGAAGTTCGAAGGCCATTTGGTCTCTCCAGGGTTCACCAGGGGGTTCACCCGGGCAACGAACCGCCGGGCGATGCGGTCCCTCCCCTAGCGCGCAAAAATCACCGCTGTCGCGGAAAAATCGTTGCGTCGCGCAAATGAAAATTCCGATTGGGTTCGATTGGCGGAATTACTGTTGCGAACGCTAATCATTAGCTTGAAATTGCACGGCTAATCTTACCTCCGTCATCCCCGCCTGCGCGGGGATGACGAAAGCTGGGTGACGGAGCGCGATCAGCCCCCGGCCTGCAACAATTCGTGCCGCTTCAGCGCATGGCGAAGCTGGTCATAGGTCAGCCCCAACGCCTCCGCCGTCGCCCGCTGGTTGAAGCGGTGATCGGCCAGCGCGCGCTGGAGCAGTTCCTTCTCGAACCGCGCCACCCGGCCCTTGAAGTCGGTCGCCCCGGCAAGCATGGGCTGCGCTTCCAGCATCACGGGCGCGGACGCGGCGGCAGCCACAGGCGCCGGCGCACTCGAAGCACTGCCCTGCATCGTCCGCAGCCGGAACGGCGACTGGAAGGGATCGATCTCGATCGCGTCGATCGGCCCGTCCTGCTCCCAGCGATAGACGGCCCGCTCGACGACGTTGCGCAGTTCGCGGACATTGCCCGGCCAGTCATAATGGACGAGGATATCGAGCGCATTCGGCCCCCAGCCGGGCCAGTCGACCCAGCCGATCTCGCTCGCCATGCGCCGGCCGTAGAATTCGGCGAGCACCTCGACATCGCCCGGCCGGTGCCGCAGCGGCGGCAGCGTCACCACCTCGAAGCTCAACCGGTCGAGCAGGTCGGCGCGGAACGTGCCCTTCTCCACCCGTTCGGGCAGATGCTCGTTGGTCGCCGCGACGATACGGACATCGACCTGCACCGGCCGCGAAGACCCGATCCGCGTGACCTCTCCATATTCCACCGCGCGCAGCAGCCGCTCCTGCGCGCCCATCGAGAGCGTGCCCAACTCGTCGAGGAACAGCGTGCCGCGATGCGCTTCCTCGAACCGGCCGATCCGCGCCTTGGTCGCGCCGGTGAAGGCGCCTGCCTCATGGCCGAACAGCTCGGCCTCGATCAGCGTCTCAGGCAGCGCAGCGCAGTTCATCGTGACCAGCGGCTGGTCCCAGCGCGGCGACAGGCGGTGAAGACGCTCGGCGACCAGTTCCTTGCCGGTACCGCGCTCGCCGATCACCAGCACCGGGCGATCGAGCGCGGCCGCCCGGCTGGCGCGTTCCAGCGCGTCGAGAAATGCCGAGGACTGGCCGATGACCTGGGTTACGCGCTCCATGCCAAATCCTTGGTGTATTTTCCCAACACTTGGCAAGTTAAATCCGCCAGCTGAACCCCTTATGAACGGGAAAAACGGCAGATTTCTGCGGTTTTCACAAATTGGCACGCCCCCTGCAATGCTGAGAGCAAGCCCGATGACGGGCCTGGAAAAACACCAAGGTTCAGGGAACAAGATCATGAACGCCAACGCCGCCTACTACCGCAACGCCTTCTTCTCGGTGGCACTTTCGGTAGCCGCCAGCCTGGTCATCATGGCCGGCACGGCCGGCTTGGTGACGGCCTGAGAAACAGGGTCCCCCGCTCGCAGCCCCTCGCGAGCGGAAACCTGACGGGAGGGGTCACCCCCTAGGCCCCTCCCGGCAGGAAACGAAATACGAAGGAGTAACGACGAAATGGGTATCTTCTCTCGAACCCGCGACATCATCGCCGCCAACGTCACCGATCTGCTCGACAAGGCGGAGGATCCCGCGAAGATGATCCGCATGATCATCCTCGAGATGGAGGAAACGCTGGTCGAGGTCCGCGCTTCCGCGGCCCGCACCATCGCGGACCAGAAGGAAATGCGCCGCCACATCGCCAAGCTCGAGAAGCTCCAGGAGAGCTGGACCGAGAAGGCGGAGCTGGCGCTCTCCAAGGGCCGCGAGGACCTGGCCAAGGCCGCGCTGGTCGAGAAGCAGAAGGCCGCCGACATGTGCGAGCAGCTGAACGAGGAAATCTCGGTGCTCGACGAGGCGCTCAAGGCCGCGGAAGAGGACATCAACAAGCTCCAGACCAAGCTGCGCGAGGCCCGAGCCCGCCAGAACTCGATCGTCACCCGCATGGAGAGCGCCAACAATCGGATGCGCCTGCGCGAGATCACCAACGGCTCGCGGGTGCAGGATGCCTTCTCGCGCTTCGATGTTCTCGAGCGCCGGGTGGACTTCGCCGAAGGCCGCGCCGAGGCTGCCGGCCTGGGCGGCGCCCCCAAGACGCTCGACGAGGAAATCGCCGAACTCCGCTCGTCGGAGAAGGTGGATGCCGAGCTCGAGGCCCTGAAGGCCCGCCTCAACAAGGGAGCCTAAGCGATGGAGGAAGTCTTCCTTCCGATCGTCATCGTCGGGATGCTCTTCATCGGGCTGCCCTGGGTGATCATGCACTACATCACCAAGTGGAAGCAGTCCGGCACGATCACCAACGAGGACGAGAAGCTGCTCGACGAGCTGCACTATACTGCACGCCAGCTCGAAGAGCGCCTGCTCACCGTCGAGCGGATCATCGCCGCCGACAACCCCGATTTCCGCCCTGTCCGCGACGTTCGCCCGGAACAGAGCCCCTATGACATTTCCCGGAGGAATTGAGATGTCGAGCCGCACCAAATTCTATCTCGACAAGGCCAATGGCAAGTTTCTCGGCGTCTGCTCGGGCCTTGCCGACTATACCGGGATCGATGTCATCTGGCTTCGCCTCGGCATGGTGATCCTGGCGCTCTCGACGAGCGGCACCGTGATCGTCGGTTACTTCCTGGTCGCCTGGCTGGCCTCGAACAAGCCCGCCGGTCTCTACGAAGGCCCGGAGGAAGCCAAGTTCTGGCAGGGCGTCCGCGCCAACCCGACGCGCTCGACCGCCGAGGTCCGTTCGAAGTTCCGCGACATCGACCGCCGCCTCGCCGATATCGAGATGTACTATACGAGCCGCAACACCCGGCTCGCCGATGAGATCGACAGCCTGCGCTGAGCCAATCGCCAGGTAAGTCAACAGGGAGGAAGAAATGAGGGATTTAGCGTGGCTGGTACCGGTTCTGATCGTCACTGCGGTGATGGCGTCCAAGGCCTTCCAGACCTGGGTCCGCGCCAAGCACGGCTACCCGATCGAGAATGAAGGCATTCACGGCCTTCGCGGCAAGCGCAGCTTCCAGGGCGAAAAGAGCGACAATCTCGAAGCAGACCGCAAGATCGCCCTTCTCGCATCGGAGAATGAGCGCCTGACCGGTCAGATCAGCCGGCTCGAGGAGCGGATCGCGGTCCTGGAACGAATAGCCACCGATCCCGCCGAGCGGGTCGCCCGCGAGATCGACAGCCTGCGCTGAGGAGTGACGAGATGAGCTTTCCCTTCGCAGCCTTCGCCCCAGTCGCCCTGATCATCGGTGCGCTCGCGGTGGCGGGATGGGTGTTCACCACCTGGCTCCGTATCAAGCATGGCTATCCGCTCGACGGCAGCTGGGGCCAGGCACTCTATCCGAAGACCAATGACGCGGCGATGGAGCGGATCAAGCTCCTGAGCCAGGAGAATGCCCAGCTCCGCGCCGAACTGGGCTCGATCAAGGACCGGCTCGCCAATGTCGAGCGGATCGTGACCGACGGCTCGCACCTGCTCGATCAGGAGATCGAGAAGCTGCGCAGCCCCCGCAACTGAGGAGGAAGCAATGGAGATCAGTCCCATCCTCGTTCCGATCCTGGGCATCCTGTGTGGAACGATCGCCGTGATCGGCGGTGTCTACCTCAAGCCCTGGTTCGCACTTCAGCAGCGCAAGCTGGAGCTCGAAGCCCAGATGGTCGCCGAAAAGGCCGCGCAATATGCGGCCCAGACCGAACGGCTCGAGCAGCGGGTGCGGGTCCTCGAACGGATCGTCACCGACAAGGGCGTCGACCTCGCCGACGAGATCGAGAAGCTGCGGGATGCCCCCCCGCTGAACTGAAATTCCCACGCGGCGCCGACAAGGGCCGCCAGTATTGAGGAAGTCCACCATGATTGCCATCGTAGTGTTCGCAGTGCTGTGCGCACTGTGCGGGGGAGCTATTGCCCTCGCCGAGAAGCGGGATCGCCCCGTCCGCCGCGCCGCGCGGCTCGCCCGGGCCGGCCAGCAGAACTGATCAACGAAGCGCGTTTGAAGGAGTAGTGGAATGAACCCGTTCGAGATGGTTGTCGCGATTATCGTGATCGTCACGATCGGCAGCGTGCTCAAGGCGCGCTACGGCATCCACAAGGACAAGGACGGCAACGAGGTCTATCGCGGCAACGCCGCGGACAGCGCCTCCGTCGCCGAGAATGCCCGGCTCCGCGACGAGGTCCGTGCGCTCAAGGAGCGCGTCCAGGTACTCGAACGCGTGATCACCGACACCGAAGGCAGTGTTCGTCTCGACCGCGAGATCGAATCGCTGCGCGACAAGAACTGAATGCGTCAGACCAAGGGAGGCATGACGTGACCCAGGATCCGACTCTCTACCTCACCCTCGCCCTTTCCGGCCTCACCGGGCTGGGCATGCTGATCGCCGCCGGGCTCTCGGGCTGGCGGGGCTGGCTGGCCCTGAAGCGCCAGGAGCTCGATGTGCACCATGTGCCGGAAACGGCACCCGCAATGCCCACCGCCGCCTCGCGGATCGAGATCGCCGATCTCAAGGAGCGCATCCGCAAGCTCGAAGCGATCGCGGCCGGGGTGGACCTCTGAGGTCCACCCGGCTAGCGGCGGGGCATGACCAGCCTCGCCGACCTGCAGGACGAATATGCGTTCCTCGAACCTGATGACCGCTATCGCCTGCTGATTGATCTGGGCCGCGGGCTGGAGGAAATGCCCGAAGCGCTCAAGACCGACGCCACTTTGGTCCGCGGCTGCTCGGCCGCGGTGTGGGTCTACCCCACCCGCCTCGACGATGGCCGGCTCCACTTCCTCGCCGACTCCAACGCGGCAATCACCAAGGGCATCATCGCGCTGGTGCTGCTCACGGTGCAAGACAAGGCCCCGGCCGAGATTCTGGCAACCGACATCGAAGGCGCGCTGGCGCCGTTCGACCTCAGGAACCAGCTCAGCTCGAACCGGACCCAGGGCATACCCAACATGATCGCGTTGGTGCGCGAGACAGCGCAGCGCTACACGGCCTAGGCTCTTCTCTTCGTCATCCCGGCGAAAGCCGGGATCTCAGGCGAAGGCGGGAAAAGAGCAGCACGAGATCCCGGCTTTCGCCGGGATGACGGGAATAGGCTATCGCCCCAGCCCCAGTTCCTCCGCCACTTTATCCAGATCCGCGCCCTTCGGCACCAGCAGCCATTCCTTCGGCCCGCCGGCGTCGATCACCGTCACAGCCCCGCGCGGGCATACGCCCATGCACTTGACCTCGACGATCCCCGCCTCGGCCTTGCGGCCCTTCTTCAGGCCCAGATGCTTGCGCAGCGCCTTGGCGAGCGATTGCTTGCCCTTGGGCCCGAAGCCGCCGTCCAGCTTCTTCGAGCATTTCGCACAGACAAGGACGGTATGGTCCCAGTTGGAATGGACGCGGTGCTTCAATCGCCCTTCCACGTCCGCCGTTCCTCGGCGGCCTTGAGCACGTCATAGGCGGCCTGGATCGCGTGGAAGCGCTTCGCCGCCTCGGCGTCGTTGGGATTCACGTCCGGATGGTTGACCTTGGCGAGCCGACGATAGGCCATGCGTACCGCGTCGAAATCGCTGTCGACCTCGAGCTCGAGCACCTCCAGCGCGCGCATCTCGTCGCGCGAGCGGCTGCCGTCGCCCGGCCCCGCCCAGCCATTATACTTCGCCTCGGCAAAGCCCGATGCATCGCGCCGCTCGTCCGCCTCGCGCTTGGCAGCCTCCTCGGCAGTCAGGCCGGCGAAATAGTCCCAGTTGCGGTTGTACTCGGCGGCGTGCGTCTCGCAAAAATACCAGCGCTCGGGGCTGTTGGGCGATTTGGGCGCGGGCCGGTCGCCCGGCTGGTCGCAGCCATGGCGGTCGCACAGGCGCACCTTCACGGCCTCGCGCTCGGCGCCATATTCGCGCCAGCGTGGAAAGCCCCAGTCTGAAGATCGCGTCTGCCTTGCCATGCCGTCCAGATAGCCACTCGTTCGGATGGCGCAAGCATAGCACCGCCGTGTTACATGAAATGCCAGAGGATCTATAAGCCGGGTTCTGTCCACCCTCGAAAGGGATGGGCGACCATTCCTCTAGGCGACGGATCGCTCCGCCGCTCCAGCAACCAACCCGGGCGACGGGCCGGAACCAGGCCCATGCGCCGCCCCTATTCGGTCTTGCTCCCGGTGGGGTTTACCATGCCGCTTCCGTTACCGGTCGCGCGGTGCGCTCTTGCCGCACCCTTTCACCCTTGCCCTTAGTCCCGAAGGACCAGTGGGCGGTCTGCTCTCTGTGGCACTGTCCCTGGGGTCGCCCCCGCCGGGCATTACCCGGCACCGTGTTTCCGTGGAGCCCGGACTTTCCTCGCGTGCTTGCGCACCCGCGGCCGCCCGATCCTCTGGCGCGGACCGCTCTAGCGAAGCGGCGCGTTACTGCAAGGGCTTCAGGCTTTTCCGTCGCCATCCGGATCGGCGGTGCGCAGCACCGCGGTGCCCCAGGCCATCACCTCGACCTTCCACTGGACGCTGAGGCCGGAGGCCAGCGCGATCTTGCGATAGTCCGATCCGAGGCCGACCACGCCGTCCGCGCCGCGCACCTGCGCGACCCGTTCGACCGCTTCGGTCGCCTCGCTCACGGTGGGAATATTGACCGAGGACGGCACCTCGCCCTTCGCATCGGCGCGCGCCACGCCGGAAAGATAGGCCTGGACCGGGCCAAGGGATGTCGAGGAACCGATATTGCTCAAGGCGAAACAACCTCCGCCTTCCTATAGATCATCCTATACTTGCAGAAGCCTGCACGGATTTAGTGCACGGACCCGTAACTAAACCGGCTCAGTCGTCGCCCTGGGGCTTGGGCAGAAGCAGCGCGAGCAGCAGGCAGCGGCATTCCATGTCGATCTCGCCGTCGATCATCTCGGGGCGGAAACGGCGCTGGAAGGCGGTGACCGCGGCAGTCTCGTCGGTCACGTCATAGCCGAAGCGCTCGAGCGCCATGATGAAGCCGGCATCGGGCCAGCCCGGATCCATCAGGTTCCGGGTCGGTCGCGGCAACGCAAGGCGCAAGCGGGCGAGCGCATGCCAGTTGAACAGCTCGCCCGGGTCCTGCTTGCGCGCCGGCGCCACGTCGGAATGGCCGACGACATTGCCGCGGGTGATGCCGTAGCGCTCCTTGATCTCCGCCACGAGCGGGATCAGCGCGCCCATCTGCTCGGCGGGGAACGGACGATAGCCATGCTCATGCCCGGGATTGACGATCTCGATGCCGACCGAGGCCGAGTTGACGTCCTTGATCCCCCGCCAGTGCGAGCGGCCGGCATGCCAGGCGCGCTTGTCCTCGGGCACCAGCCGGTGGATCGTGCCATCCTCTTCGACCATGTAATGGGCGGAGACCTTCGCCTCGGGATCGCGCAATCGCGCCAGCGCCGCCTCGCCGCTTTCCATGCCGGTATAGTGCAGCACGATCATCGTGACCGGCAGCGCCCGCTCGTCGAAATTGGGCGAGGGCGCGTCGAGAAAGGCCAGGCCGTTGTGCATGGGCCGAACGCTAGACCCGTAACGATGCCGCGATCAACCCGCCGCGCGCACCGATCCCGGTGCCTCGACGCCGCGATAGAAGCCGCGATAACGCTCGCAGGGAGTGAAATGCTCGGTCTGGCCGATCACCGTCTCGCCGGCGCCGAGCGCGAGCAACCCGCCCGGCCGCATCGCCGAGGACAGGGTGTCGAACACCTTCCGGCGCACCGCGACCGAGAAGTACAGCATCACGTTGCGGCACAGGATGATGTCGAACACGCCCGCAGGCGCTGGATCGAGGGTGAGGTTGTGCTGGCGGAACTGGAGCTTGCGCACCAGTTCGGGCTTGGCGACCCAGTCGGCGTTCACCGAGTCGAACCAGGTCATCATCCGGCGCACGGGCAACCCGCGCTGGATCTCGAACTGCGAGAAGCGGCCGCTCCGGGCCCGGGCAAGCGCCGCGGGCGAGACATCGGTCGCCACGATCTCGGGATCGGGCATGCCGCGCTCGGAGAAGAGCATGGCGAGGCTCAGCGGCTCCTGCCCGGTCGAGCAACCCGCCGACCAGATGCGCAGCCGGCGGTGGCCGGCCTCGGCCTGCATCGCCTGGGCGGCATCCGCCACCATGTCGAGCACCGCGGTATCGCGGAAGAAACTGGTTTCCTGGTTGAGCAGCGCATCGACGACCTTGTCCGCCAGCTCGCCGGTCCGCGCCGAGATGAGCTGGGCGACCAGCTCGTCGAGGCTCGCCAGCCCGCGCTCACGCAGGATCGGCTTCAGCGCCGTCTCGATCCGCCAGGTGCGGTTCGCGGCGATCTGCTGGCCGGCACGCTGCTCGAGCAGCGCCGCGATCATGTTCATCGCGCCGGCGGAAGCGATCGGCGCGGCGCCCGGAGTCGGGATCATGCCGCGCCTCCGCGCCGGGCGATCAGCCGCCCGATCTCATCCGGCGGCAGGATCGCGCTTGCCCGGCCGGCATTGGCGACGGCGCCGGGCATGCCCCACACCACCGAGCTCGTCTTGTCCTGCGCCAGCACGCGCGCGCCGGCGTCGATCAGGTCCTTGGCGCCTTCGCAGCCATCGCGCCCCATGCCGCTCAGCACCACGCCGAGCGCGCGGGCGCCGAATACCTGGGCGACGCTCTCGAACATCGGGTCGACCGAGGGCATGCAGCCGCTCGTCGCCTTCTCGTGCGTCAGGCGGATCGCCGAGCCGTCCGAGGTGCGGACCACGCGCATATGCGCATCACCCGGCGCGACGATGATCCGGCCGGGCCGGATGCGCATCCGGTCTGCAGCGACGTCGCAGGGCCGCCCGCCGAGCACGGCGAGCTGGGTGGCGAAATAGCTCATGAAGGAGACCGGCAGATGCTGGGTCACCAGGATCGGTACCTGGAAGCGCGCCGGGATCGCGCGGAGCAGCTGGCTGAGCGCGTGGATGCCGCCGGTCGAGGCGCCGATCGCGACCAGCTCGAAATCGTCCGGCAGCTGGACCGGACCATGCTGCTGGGTGTTGGCCGTCACGGGTGCGGGATGCACAGGTGCCGCGGGCTCGGGCACCGAATGGCCATGCGTCTCGAGCAGACGCGAAAGCCGCTCCTCGAGCACTTCGGCGAAACGGCCGCCGAACGCGCCGATGCCGGGCTTGACCAGCGTGTCCGCCGCGCCGAGCGCCAGCGCCTGCACGGTCACCGCGGCACCCTGCTCGGCCGCCGAGGAGACGATCAGCACCTTGGCGCCCCGTCCCGCCGAGATCACGTCGGGCAGCGCGGTGAGGCCGTCGATGCCCGGCATCTCGATGTCGAGCAGGATGATGTCGACACTATGGGTCTTGAGATAGTCGAGCGCCGCGCGCACGTCGCTATAGGCGGCAGCGACGCGGAAGCGCCGCGTGCCTTCCACCATGCGCCCCAGCACCGAGCGTGCGACGACGGAGTCGTCGACGATCAGCACCTGCGCCGGCCCGGCAGCCGCGCTGCCGAACCCGGTGTCCGCAAGAGATGCGTGCGCCACTGGGGCCTCTCCTATGCGTCGCTCAGGCGACGCCGACGATCTGCAGCTTGCTTTCCAGCGTCTCGCGGTCGAACGGCTTCATGACATACTCGTCGGCACCGGCTTCGATGGCGGCGCGGATATAGGCCATGCCGTTCTCGGTGGTGCAGAACACCACCTTGGGACGCTGGGGAAGTCCCGAGTCCTTGAGCGCGCGGAGGAAGTCCATGCCGCTCATCACGGGCATGTTCCAGTCCAGCAGGATCACGTCCGGCGGGGTCTGCAGGCAGGAGTCGAGCGCCTCGCGACCGTCACCGGCCTCGCGCACTTCGAAGTCGAGAGTCTCCAGGATGTGCCGGGCGACCTTCCGGATCACCTTGGAGTCGTCGACGACCAGACAAGTCTTCATTTTCCCCTGTTCCCCGCTTTCAGGTGTCTAGGTTGGGATTGGACAGTGCACGAAAGATGTGAGTGCGACGTTAATCTTGCGAACTAATTGATCCCGGCATGGCCGGGGACGAGGCTGGCGAGGTCGATCGCGAGGATCGGCTCGCCGTCCCGTTCCACGATGCCCCGCCCTGCCCCGCGCCAGGCGGGATCGAGCGTGACGCCGTGGGCCAGCGGCAGCAGGTCGAACGGCGCGACATCGTCGAGCGCGTCGACCAGCATCGCATAATGATGCCCCTCGACCTGGGTGATCACCGCTCGGCGCGCCGGGCTGCCGCCCGCCATGCCGAGCGCCGACTGGGTGTCGACCACAGTCACCACCCGGCTGCGCAGCGCGGCGAGCCCGCGGACATGCTGCGAGGCGCGCGGCACCGCCGTCACCTCGCCGATGTCCACCACGGACTCGACCTGCTCGGAGTCGATCGCAACGGCGCGGCCCGCTACCTGGGCGATGAGATAGAGATGCGACATCAGCGACCTGCCTTGCCCGAGACCCGGGCTTCGAGCGCGGAAAGCAGTCCCGCCCTGTCATATCTATAGACGCTGTCGTCGCCCGACCCACCCGAAGCGCGCTTCTTTCGCAAGCGGACGACCGGCGCGGGTGCGCCGAGTACGCCCTGCGCCTCCTCGGTGGAGAGCACCACGGCGGGCATCTCGCCCGGCGCGAGGCGGAGCGCGACGCGATATCCCGAGGCCTCCAGAAGCGGCTTCACGAAGGAGGCCATCCAGCCATCCTCGTCGCCCGAGATCAGGCAGAGCGGCGGGGTGTCCTCCACCTCGCGCTCGGCATGCTCGTCGAAGATCCACAGCATGTCGACCAGCTCGATCTGCTCGCCATCGACCAGCACGACGCCGGCGATCGGCCCCGGCTCGCGGGCCGGCGCGATCTCTTCGGGCAGCACGACGATGTCGGCGGCTTCCTCGATCGCATAGGAGACTTCGTTGATGCCGTCCTTCAGGCGCAGCACGTTGATCCGCTCGAGCCCGTCCAGGTCGCCATGGGCGGCGAGGGGCAGGATACGGTCGTCGATGGTGATGCGGAAGCGGCCGGCGGCAAAGCGGACATTGACCGCATCGACCTGCTCGACCCGGTCGACCGCCGCCAGCGGCACCGCACGGCGCACGCCGTCCAGGTCGCGGAACAGCAGCGCGGGCATGCCCTGCTCGACTTCGATCTCTTCCTCTTCCTCGAACAGCTGCTGCGCGTCGCGGCTGAAATCCAGGCTCGCCGCCTTGGCCATGCCGGCGCAGTCGAGCAGCAGCATCGGCAGGCCCGAATCCGGCAGCGTCTGTCCGGCATAGAGGCCGGTCGACATCACCGCGGGCGAAGCCGGCTTGATCACCAGCTCCTCATTGTCGAGCACCGTGTCGACGGCCAGCGCATAGCTGCCCTCGCTCACGCTGACGATGGCGAGCATCTGCGCCCCTTCCTCGCGCGCGGTGCTGGCGGGCACGCCGAGCATCGAGGCCAGATCGATCAGCGGCATGCGCCGCTCGCGCACCGAGGCGACCGGCGAGCCGCCGATCACGTCGACGCGGATCGCATCGCCACGCTCGGTGACGATCTCCTCGATCGACTGGCGCGGGATCGCGAAACGCTGGCCGCCAACGCCCACCACGATCGTCGAGATGATCGACAGGGTCAGCGGCACATGGATGGCGATGCGCAGGCCCTTGCCGGGATTGCTGTCGAGCTCGACGCGCCCGCCGATCTGCTCGATCGCGGCACGGACGACGTCCATGCCGACGCCGCGCCCGGAGACTTCGCTCACCACGTCCTTTGACGACAGGCCCGGCTCGAACACCAGGTCGAGCTTGGCGCGCGCCGACAGGCTGCGCAGCTTGGCCTCGTCGCGGCCCTGGATGACCAGCTTCTGGATCAGCCGCTCGGTATCGATGCCGCGGCCGTCATCGGCGATCTCGATGATGATCTGGTTGCCCGACTGGCGCGCCGAGACCGACAGGCGGCCATTCTCGCGCTTGCCGCCGGCGCGGCGCTCGCCCGGCGCCTCGATGCCATGATCGATCGAATTGCGGATGATGTGGACCAGCGGGTCGCGCATCACTTCGATCATCTCGCGGTCGAGCTCGACGTCGGAGCCCTCGACCTGGAGCATCACCGACTTGCCCAGCCCCGCCGCCGTGTCGCGCACCATCCGCGGCAGTGCGGAGAACAGCGCGTCGATCTTCTGCATGCGGGTGCGCGTCACCGTGTCGCGCATCTCGCCGACGGTGAGCGACAGCCGCTCCAGCGCCGCCTCGATCGCGGGATCGATCTCGCCGTTCCGCAGCCGCCGGGCCAGCTCGTTGCGGGCGAGCACCATGTCCGACATGCCGGACATCATCCGGTCAAGCAGATCGACGTTCAGGCGCACGCTGCGTGCCGGCGCGCGGCTGACGATCGGGCCGGCATGCGCGATTTCCTCGGCCCCTTCGGCCAGCGCGGCGACCAGCAGCTCGTCGCCGCTATCGTCCAGGCTGGTGCCCGATTCGATCGCCTCGACCAGCTCGCCGATCCGGTCGACCACCGCGAGCACGGCATTGACCAGTGCGCGATCGGGCGCGCGCTTGCCCTCGCGCACCTGCGCCAGCACGTCCTCGGCGGCATGGCTGAGCCGGCCCAGGCGCGGCAGGTCGAGAAAGCCGCAGCTCCCCTTCACGGTGTGCACGAAGCGGAAAATGGCATCGAGCCGGGCGCGATCCGCCGGATGCGCTTCCCACGCGACGATCTCGCCCGAAAGCGCTTCGAGCGTCTCACGCGTCTCGGCGATGAATTCCTGCAGCAGGTCGTCCATGGGGCCCCGGAAAGCAAATTTGCGGGGGTCTTGTGCGGGATGGGTGGTTAAAAGGGCGTTAGCCGCCTGACCTAAAGGCGCCGGCTTGCGCCATTGCGCCGCCCGTGGAACCTAGGCCGGCATGGACGGCACGCGCGCATTCAGGAAATCGGCTGGGGTATTCGCCGACTATGACAAATCCCCCGACTACCTTGAGCTCGTGCCGCTCCGGATTCCGGCGGGCTGGAAGATCGGCTGGAACCAGTTCCACCGCGACAAGCGTGTCGAGAACGGCGATTTCGGCGGCTCCAGCGTTTTCTACGCAACAAATGAAGGTCGGCGTTTCGTCATCGACGTGGAGTTCCGGCCGGAGCACGATCCCGAAGGCCATTTCGAGCTGAAGGTCGAGTATCAGCCCTGGCCCCGCGACGCGCGCGGCAGACGCCGCAACGACCTGCCCTTCCGCTTCGACGGCGATGCGAAGCTGATGCACAGCTTCGAGACGAAATCCTATCCCGAGCTGATCGAGCAGCTCGAAACCTGGATCGCGCGCTGCACGATCTGGACGGTCGAGGGAAATTAGTCCCCCAAATCAGAGGATCCATTCTCGCCCGCATAGCTGGCATCCAGCAGCTTCGTGCCGAGATCCCCGAGCTTCTGATAATCGAAGCTCGCATTGGTGAAGACGATCACGGTGTGCCCGTCGGCGAGTACGCGGCGAGCGAGCATCCGGAAGCCGCCGTTCGAACCATCTTCCCACGCCGCTTCCCGCTCGGTACTCCCGATCTTCTCGATCCGCACCCGGCCGCCCAGCGCATAATGCTGGTCGGGCATCAACGTCGTCATCAGCGCCTTTCGCGAGGCGGGGCTGAGCAGCTTGCCATCCAGCACCGCATTCATCAGCGTCATCAGGTCGGGCGCGCTGGTATAATAGCCACCGGCCATCGCCATGAAATCCGGCACCGGATTCGGCTTGCGCACCGGCCGCGGATCAAGCCCCGCATACCCCTGCGCAATGCCTGTCACCGCACCGGAATCGCCACGATAGACCCCACTATCCTTGAGCCTCAGCGGCCGGACCAGCAGCTGATCGACCAAAGCCGCGTAGGGCTTGTCGGTGACGCGCTCGACGATCGCCTTGGCGAGAACCCAATTGGAGTGCGAATAGTCCCAGGCCGTTCCGGGCTCGAAGGCCAGGTCACCGCTGGCATAACGCCGCACGGCTTCCATCTGCTCGAGTTCCACACCGCGCGACTGCACGTCCTTGCGCGCCTCCTGCAGCTGGTTGGGCAGGCCGCTCGAATGGCTCATCAGCCGCCGGAGCGTCAGCCGGGCGCCGGTGTCCGCGCGATAATCGGGCAGGTAGCGCGTAATCGGCGCGTCGATATCGAGCTTGCCCTGATCCACCAGCCTGAGGATCACGATCGAGGCGATCCATTTGGACACCGATCCGGTCTCGAACCGGGTGTTCGCCAGCATCGGTACGCCATTCCCTGCGTCCGCCCAGCCGATCCCCTTCACGAAGCTGACATGCTTGCCGGTGCCGACCAGCGCGACGCCGTTGAAGCCCTCAGAAGCATCGACGAGATCGTGATAGGATTGGCCCAAGCAAGGCGCCGACATCCCGAGCACCAGCACCGCCGCCACCACCCTCAAGCCACGCATACGCCCCCCATGCCCACGGTCTCCGCGAGCATGTCACGCCGATGCGCCTCTTACAACTACAACTGTAATCGATATGGTCAGGCGACCCGGAAGCTTGCCCCGAACAGCAGCACCTCTGCGTCGGGCGGGCTCACCTGGAGCATGCCGCCGCCCTGCGTGACCAGCGCATGGACCAGATAGGCCGCCGCCGCGCGCGGAGTGATCGGCAAATCGTCCTTGCCCCCGGCCAGCGCGCTGCGCAGCTCGGGGTCGAGCACGATGCGCGGCCCATCGGCGCGCACGACGATCTCGATCTGGCCGTCGATGATCTCCGCGCCGATGTCGAGCTGGCCGCCGCGGATCAGCGCGTCGCCGCCGATCAGCGACAGGTTCATCAGCACCTTGATCGCCTGCTTGGGGAGAACCGGGTCCTCAACCATCCAGCCGACATTGACGCGGTGGTTCTCGCCGAACAGCCCCTCGATGGCCGCCTGCGCCTCGCGCGTGTCGACCGTCTCGCCGAAGCCGCCCGCGGCGCCGAAGGCCAGGCGGAAGAATTTCAGCTTGTTGGCGCTCGCCTTGGCGCTCTCGTTAAGCAGCTCCAGGCAGCGCGCCCGCATCTCGGGATCATGCTCGTCGGCGAGCAGCTCCAGCCCGTTGTTGAGCGCCCCCACCGGGCTCAGCAGGTCGTGGCAGAGCCGCGAGCAGAGCAGACTGGCGAAATCGGTCGGACTGATGTTCAAGATGCGCGCTCCCCGGCAGGTCCTGCTTCTTTGGCCCAGAGGGCGCCATGCTGCAAGCGCACAGCACCGCACGCGACAAAGGTCGGGCTTGCCGACGCGACGAAGTTAGCGCTACCACCGCCGAAAAATATTGAGTGGAGAGTCTATGCGACCGGTCCTGCCTTTCGTCGCCGCGCTGCTGATCGCGCAGCCCCTGCCCGCACTGGCGCAGGAGAAACCCACCGCCACCGCCAGCTTCCGGATCGACAAGGCCCGCCTCGACAAGGCGCTCGCCGAGATGGTCTCCAGCGGCCGCGCGAGCGGGGTCGAGGCGCTCGTCTGGAAGGACGGCCGCGAAGTCTATTTCGGCGCCAATGGCCTGGCCGACCGCGAAGCCAACCGGCCGATGAAGCGCGACACGCTCGTCCAGATCTATTCGATGACCAAGCCGGTCACCGGCGTCTCGCTGATGCAGCTCTGGGAACAGGGCAAGTTCGGCCTCGACGATCCGCTTTCCCGCTACCTCCCCGAATTCGCGACGATGCTGGTGCAGGACGGCACCGATGCGAACGGCCAGCCGATCTGGCGCCCCTCGAAGCGCCCGGTGACGATCCGCGACGTGCTGCGCCACACCGCCGGCTTCGCCTATGGCGACGGCCCCAGCGCTGCGGAAAAGGCCTTTGCCGCCGCCGATCCGCTCGGGCTCGATCACGACCTGACCGAGTTCGGCCATCGCCTTGCCCATTCGCCGCTGATCTACGATCCTGGCACCGAATGGCGATACAGCTCGGCGGTCGACGTGCAGGCGCTGCTGGTCGAGAAGCTCTCGGGCCAGAAGTTCGAGGATTATGCCCGCCAGCACGTCCTCGCCCCACTCGGGATCAAGGAAGCCGCCTGGACCCAGCCGCAGGAGCGGCTCGACCGCTTCGCCGCCACCTATCTCCTCGGTACCGACGGCAAGCTCACCCGCGAGCCGGACGCGGTCACCCGCGCGCGCAACTTCCCCAAGCCGGCGATGACGATGGGCGGCGCGGGCATCGTCGCGCCGATCGACGATTACATGCGCTTCGCCCGCATGCTGCTGGGCCAGGGCACGCTCGACGGCGTCCGCATCCTCAAGCCCTCGACCGTGCGGCTGATGTCGACCAACCAGCTCGATCCGCGGATCACCGAGCGCAGCTGGCTGCCCGGCAAGGGCAATGTCGGCTTCGGCTTCGATTTCGCGGTGCGGATCGGCCAGCCCCAGACGCCCGAGGAGCAGCGCGGCGCGGTCGGCGAGTTCTTCTGGGACGGCGCCGCCTCCACCCTGTTCTGGGTCGATCCTGCCAACAAGCTGACCGCGGTGTTCTTCGTCCAGACCAAGCCCTTCCAGGTGTCGCTCCACCGCGACTTCCGCAAGGCCGTCTATGGCGAGACCTATCTCGGGCCGCAGGGCGACTAGCGGTTAATCCGCCTTGTTCCCCGGCGAAAGCCGGGGCCCAGGGTTTCTCTGCCGTCCCGCTTGCGACCCTGGGCCCCGGCTTTCGCCGGGGAACCGGGCACGCCCTGATCTGGAATCCCGAACAACCTGCGCATCACCCAAGCACCGAAGGGCCGATGATGCGCCCGTGCGGGACTATACCACCCTGCGGCCGGTGAAGAGCTGGATCAGGCCGACCACCACGGCGACCACCAGCAGGATGTGGATCAGCCCTGCGCCGACATGGAAGGTGAAGCCCAGCAGCCACAGGATCAGCAGGATGACGACGATCGTCCAAAGCATCGGCACGCTCTCCATTTAGAGTTTCTCCCTCAACGGGTTGCGGCGCTGGAACGTTCCGTGGCGGGCGCTGGGGTTTTTCCGGATTTCGCCGCGCGGGGGGCTTCCTGCTACAAGGTGCAGGAAAGGGCGTGGCCCGGCCCCGGGAATATCCATGACGAGCGCGGCGACGAACAGGCAAGGCAAGGCGGCTCCCGACCATCGTTGGGCCAGCCTCGGCGCGACCAGCCTGCCGATATGGTTCACCGGGATCGGCTTCCTCATCCTCTCCTCCCCGCTGTTCGGCTGGCTGCTCGGCATCCCCGTGCTGCGCGGCTTCGGCGACCCCAATTACGCGGTGGCGCCCCTCAGCGCGATCAACGGCGCCAGCGTGACGCTCACCGCATTCCTGGCGGTGAGCGGCCATCCCCGGCTCGCGCGGCTCGCCTTTGCGCCGGCGGCGATCCTGCTCAGCCTGATCACGCTCCAGTACCTGACCGGGGCTATCGCGGTGGAGCGGCTGTTCTTCCCTGAAGCCGTCCAGCGCCTGGGCGTCCGCAACAATGGGCTGCCCCCCGGCGGCGCGACCATGGTGCAGGCGGTGGGCGGGCTCGCGGCGGTCGCCATCACCTCGGACCGGCGGATCCCCCGCATCACCGCTTTGCTGCTGTCGAGCGCAGCAATGGCGCTCACCCTGCTCGCCGCGGCCGCCCTGCTCACCACTGGGCCCGGCCTGATCTCACCCGCCTTTCTGGGCAAGTCGACCATCTCCACCGCGATCGCCCTGCTCCCGCTCGCCGGGCTGACGCTCCACGCGATGCGACACCAGGCGGACGAACGCGGCTGGCACGTGCTGGTCCAGCTCGCCCCGGCGATCATCATCCTGCCCGCCATTCCCTCGCTGATCGGTATCGCCGCCTATCAGACCGGGCTGGTCGGCTTCGGCGCCGCGCAGTTCCTCGTCCTAGCCGGCGACGTGCTCATCCTCGCCCTGGTGCTGATGCGCGCCATCCGTCATGCCGACATGCAGAGCAGCGCCCTCGCGCTGCGCGAGGCGAAGCTCAGCGCGGTGCTGGCGATGGTCCCCGACGCGGTCATCCTGATCGAGGAGCAGGGCACGATCCTCGAGTTCAGCGCCGCCGCCGAGCGCCTCTGGGGCTATCGCGCCGAGGACGTGCTCGGCAAGCCGATCACCATGCTCGGCCCCGAGGCGCATGCCGATCGCTACCAGCGCGAGCTCTGGGACCTGCGCGAGCGCGAGCTCAGCCCTTGGGACGCCGAGCCGCTCAGCGTCATCGGCCAGCGCCGCGACGGCTCGGTCTTCCCGCTCGAGGCTCGCGCCGGCCGGGTGAAGGCCGATGCCGTCCAGTATCTGACGATCTTCATGCGCGACATGTCGGCCCAGTTCAGCGTCGAGGACCAGGTCGCCCAGCTCAATGCCGAGCTTGCCCATCTCGCGCGCCAGAGCGCGATGGGCGAGGCCGCCGCCGATCTCGCCCACGAGCTCAACCAGCCCCTCGCAGCCGCCGCCAACTATCTCTCCGCCGCGGTGATGATCGCCAAGGCCAGCGGGTCGGAAGGACCCGGCACCGAGATGGTCGGCAATGCCCGTGAGCAGGTGATGCAGGCCGGCGAGATCATCCGCCGCCTGCGCAGCTTCACCGAGCGCAACGACACCGAGCGCAGCATCGAGCCGCTCCAGCCGATGATCGAGGATGCCGCCCGGCTCGTCCTGGTCGGCTCGGGCCGCCTCGCCGCACAGATCGAGTGCGACGTCGAGCCGCCGAACCTCCGCGTCTTCGTCGATCGCGTCCAGGTCCAGCAGGTGCTGGTGAACCTGATGCGCAACGCGGTCGAGGCACTGCGCGAGACCGGCCAGAAGGACCCGCGCATCTGGATCACCGCCCGCCCCGCGCCCGACGCGATGGTCGAGGTGCAGTGCCGCGACAATGGCCCCGGCCTGCCGCCCGAGACGCTGGCCGAACTGTTCAAGCGCTTCTCCGCCAACAAGACCAGCGAGGGCATGGGCATCGGCCTGTCGATCTCGAAGCGCATCGTCGAGATGCACGGCGGCGCCTTCTCGGCGGCGAACGCGCCCGAAGGCGGCGCGATCTTCACCTTCACCCTGCCGACGCTCGACCGCGAGGAAGCTGCGGAAGCCTAGACGAAGTCCGCCGCCCTCAGCAGCACCTCGCGCCCCGGCACGATCCGCACCCGGCGCGCCTTCCCGCCCAGACGGACCTCCCGCATCCCCGCAACCGTGCCGCGCAGCCGTAGCTGCTCCAGCCGCCCGTTCCGCCAGCTGAGGTCGAGCGCGCAGCCTCCGCGCGTGCGCAGGCCCGTCGCCCGCCCCTCGGGCCAGGCGCGGGGCAAGGCGGGCAGCAGGTCGATCCGCTCGCCCTGGTTCTGCACCAGCATCTCGACAATCCCCGCCGCGCCACCGAAATTGCCGTCGATCTGGAAGGGCGGATGCGCGTCGAACATGTTGGGATAGGTGCGCTCGGGCCCGAGCAGGAACTTCAGGATCGCATGGGCATGGTCGCCGTCGCGCAGCCGCGCCCACAGGTTGATCCGCCACGCCGTCGCCCAGCCGGTCGCCTTGTCGCCGCGTATTTCCAGGCTGCGCTTCGCCGCCGCCGCCAGCTCGGGCGTGCGCTCGGGATCGATCTGGCGGCTCGGGTAGAGCCCATAGAGATGCGAGACGTGGCGGTGATGCACGTCCTCGGCGTCCGCATCCCAGTCGAACGGCCATTCCTGGAGCTGGCCCTGCCTGCCCACCCGCATCGGCGGCAGCTTGGCCCGCGCCGCCGCGATCTCGGCGACCAGCGCCTTGTCACGCCCCAACACGCCCGCCGCCGCGATCGTCTGGTCGAACAGGTCGCGCAATATCTGGCTGTCCATCGTCGGCGCGAAGATCAGCGACGCGCCATGGCCATGGTCATTCTCCGGCGACAGCGAGGGGTTGGTGACGAGCTGCCCGCTCGCGGGATCGACTTGCAGCGTATCGAGGAAGAACAGGCAGGCACCACTCAGGATCGGCCAGATCGATTCCAGATAAGCCCGGTCGGGCGCATATTCATAATGCTCCCACAGATGCGTGCAGAGCCACGCGCCGCCCATCGGCCACAGCCCGTATTTCGCCCCGTCGATCGGCGCGGTCGCGCGCCACAGATCGGTATTGTGGTGGCACACCCAGCCGCGCGCACCATACATGTCGCGCGCCGTCTTCGTGCCGGTCACCGCGATCTCGCGGACCAGCTGGACCAGCGGCTCGACGCACTCGGCCAGGTTCGTCGTGTGCGCGGGCCAGTAGTTCATCTCGGTATTGATGTTGATCGTGTACTTGCTGCCCCAGGGCGGGCTCAGCTTGTCGTTCCAGATGCCCTGCAGGTTCGCCGCCTGCGTCCCCGGCCGCGAGGAGCAGGCCAGCAGATAGCGGGCATATTGGAAGTAGAGCGCGGCGAGCGCCGGATCGTCGCTGGTCTCGGACTCGCGGATGCGCCGGTCGGTCGGCAGCGCCGCCGCCGGCGTGCTGCCCAGGTCGAGCGTCACCCGCCGGAACAGCCGGCGATGCTCGGCCGCAGTCGCGGCGGCCAGCGCCTCGAACCCTTTCTTCCTTGCCGCCGCGATCTGCCGCGCGGTGATCGCGCCCGGATCGCCGCTGACATCGTCGAACCGCCTGTAGCTGGTCGCCATCGCGATCCGCAGCACCACTGCGTCGGCACCCTCGACCAGCAGCGCATCGCCCTCGGCACGCACCCGCCCGCCCCTGGCCTCGACCTCCAGGCGCGCTTCGAAGCGCAGCGCCCCGGCAATGCTGCCATGCGGATCGTTGCGCCCGCCCAGCACCAGGGTCGCGCCCTCCGCCCGCACCTGCCACTGCTTCTCGGGCGAGGTGAAGGCCAGCCGGCACGACACCGAACCGCGCCGGCTGGCGCTCAGCTCCACCGCGATCACCTGGTCGACCGGCGAGGCGATCACCCGCCGGCGATGCGTCACCCCCTCCAGGGTAAACAGCGTCTCGGCCAGCGCCGCGTCGAGATCCAGGCTGCGCCGATAGCCCATCACCTTCGCCGCATCGATCCCGGGCAGCGCGATCTCCAGGCTGCCGACCGTCTGGTAGGCCGCCTGGCGCAGCGGCGTGGCCATCAGCCTCTCATTGGCGAGCGTCTCGGCCTCGGCGAACCTGCCCTCGAAGATCAGCCGCCGCACCTCGGGAAGCGCCGCCTTCGCCGCGGGATTGACCGGATCATAGGGCCCGCCCGCCCAAAGCGTATCCTCGTTGAGCTGGAGCCGCTCCTCGGCAATCCCGCCGAACACCATCGCGCCGATCCGGCCGTTGCCGATCGGCAGCGCCTCGGTCCATTCCTTCGCAGGCTGCTCATACCAGAGCAGGTTGGCGGCCTGTGCGACTCCCTTTGCCCGGGCGCCGGGCGCGGCAAGCGCGGCCCCTGCCGCCGCGAACAATCCCATCGCCCCGCGCCGGTCGCACGCCATGTCCCGCATCGCCCTCTCCTGCTCGTTATCGCGCGCATGATACCGGTATCATCGGCAAAGGCGAGCCGACAAGTTGCGACAATTTCGGCTCCTCAACGAGAAATCCGCGCGACACTCTCGGGCTAATTCTCCGTCATCCAGACATCACTGGAGCGGAGAAAAGGCATGATGAAACTGAAACTCGCCGCGCTGCTCGCTGCCGGCACGCTCACCTTCGGCACCGGCGCCGCGATGGCGGCCCCGCAGGACCGTACCCCGCCCCGTACCGAAAAGGCCCAGGGGCCGCGGCACAATCCGATCGACCTCAACAAGGACGGCTTCGTCAGCAGGGACGAATGGATGAAGGCCGCCGCCGCGCGCTTCGAGCGGTATGACGTGAGCAAGGACGGCAAGCTCTCCCGCGAGGAACTGCGCTTCGGCCGCTTCGAGCAGATGCGCAGGCACGGTCGTGGCCATGGCGGCCGCGGCGGCTGGCATCGCGGCCCGCATGGCGGTCCCCAAGGCGGCCATGGCTTCGGCCCCGGCCGTGAAGGTCCAGGCGGCCCCGGCCATCGCATGGGCCCGCCGCCGCCTCCCCCCGCCGATGCACCGGCTCCGAATGCACCTGCGCCCGCCGGCAACTAAACTAACAGAGTTCCTGGTTCCCCGGCGAAGGCCGGGGCCCAGTTTCGGCGCAGCTGGTTAGGGAAGTCGAACCTCTCAAACGACATCGCAACTGGACCCCGGCCTTCACCGGGGAACGGCCCGGCCGGTGGCGCGACGTGAAGTCGACGCGCTATCCAGTCACCCGCCATTCGGCGAGCAACTCCCTTGCGCACGCGTCCGCCTCTTCCAGGCGATCCTTCTCGCTCGGCCGCTCGGCCAGCGCGCGCAAATCTCCAACAAGCCCGGCACGCACCTCAGGGGCGAGATATCGCGCCACGCCCCAGAGGCAATTCACCTTGGCATCGCCGTCCTCCCCGTGCAGCACGCGCCGGAGCGGCTCGAGCATCGGTGCCCCAAGGGTCGCCAGCCACTCGGCCATCGGGCCGGCGATCGGCCAGTTTGGATCATGGGTCCAGCCGAGCAGGTCATCGAGATAGGGCGCGACGGCCGGATAGCCGGCCTCGGCCAGCAGCGGCACCATCTCCACATCGGATTTGGTGTGCGGCAACAAGTCGCGGATATCGTCCGTGACCAGGGGCACGCGGTGGAAACCGATCCTCGTCCCGCCGGAATGCGCGCGTGGATCGCCGTCGCTCCATCCGAACACATCCTGCTCGACCGGGCGCCACAGAGCCATCCCGCCTGCCGCGACGATCAGCCAGAGCTTGCCATCCGCCTGCGCCATCGCCGCGTCGGTCGCAGAAGGCCGGGGATCGCCGCTCGGATGCGAATGCCAATATCCAATCATCTCCGGCCCGCCCGCCCGTTCGGCCTTCAGCGCCGCAAATAACGCGCGCGGATCGATCTCGAAGGTCCGCTCGGGTGTTTCAGACACGTTTTCAACAGCTTGGAAAGCATCTATCACGCCTCCCCTCCCGAACAGCAACCCACAGGCCTCACGCGGCGCCGCAGCCGCAGAAATCTGCCGAATACCGATCAGTACATATCTTGAAATTTCCAACACCATGCCCATCTACGATAAAACATGAATCCGGGGGTTTCCATCATCGAAGCACGTATCGCGGACGCAGCCGATGGCTGGCGTCTGGATCGTGCGCTCGCCGACGCCGTGCCGACCATGTCGCGCGAACGGCTGAAGGTGCTCATCTCGTCCGGCGCGGTCACCGGCCCCCAGGGCCTGGTCCGCGATCCGGCGAAGAAGGCGCTGGGCGGCGGGCTGTACAGCGTCGAGGTGCCCGATCCCAAGCCGGCGCACAACGAGGCGCAGGAGATTCCGCTCCAGGTGGTGTTCGAGGACGAGCATCTGATCGTGATCGACAAGCAGGCCGGGCTGGTCGTCCATCCCGCCGCCGGCAATCTCGACGGCACCTTGGTCAACGCGCTGCTTCACCATTGCCAGGGCTCGCTTTCGGGCATCGGCGGAGAGGCGCGGCCCGGGATCGTCCACCGGATCGACAAGGATACGTCAGGGCTGATGGTCGCCGCCAAGCACGACCGGGCGCATGTCGGCCTGGCCGCGCAGTTCAAGGCGCACTCGATCGACCGGCGCTACAAGGCGATCGTCAGCGGCAAGCCGCGCACCGTGCAGGGCGTCGTCGATGCCCCGCTCGCCCGTTCGCCGAACAATCGCAAGAAGGTCGCGATCGTGAAGAACGGCAAGCGCGCGGTCACGCATTGGCGTGTACTTCGTGAACTTCGCGACGCGGCGCTGGTCGAATGCAGGCTGGAAACCGGCCGTACCCATCAGGTGCGGGTCCACATGGCCTCTTTGGGTCATCCGCTCGTCGGCGATCCGGTTTATGGCAGTGTCCGCAAGGCGCACCGTGAACTTCTGGAAACCCTGAATTTCCGGCGCCAGGCCTTGCATGCGGCTCATCTGGGGTTCATCCACCCCATCAATAGTACCGCTTTGGCGTTCGAAAGCGAAATCCCTGCCGACATGCAGGAACTGTTCGATAACCTCATAGTATGATTTCGGGCGGCGCTGGCTTCGGCTATGCGCGCCCTAGGTAAAGGGAGAATAGATCATGGCTAGCGGCAGCAACGTCCCGGCGACGATCCCCGCGCTCGGTGGTGAGCAGAGCCTCAACCGCTATCTGGCCGAGATCAAGAAGTTTCCGATCCTGAGCCCCGAGCAGGAGTTCATGCTCGCCAAGCGCTTCCAGGAGCATGGCGACACGGATGCCGCGGCCCAGCTGGTCACCTCGCACCTGCGTCTCGTGGCGAAGATCGCCATGGGCTATCGCGGCTATGGCCTGCCCGTCTCGGAGCTGATCTCGGAAGGCAATATCGGCCTGATGCAGGGCGTGAAGAAGTTCGAGCCCGATCGGGGCTTCCGCCTGGCGACCTATGCCATGTGGTGGATCCGCGCCTCGATCCAGGAATTCATCCTGCGCTCGTGGAGCCTCGTGAAGATGGGCACCACCGCCGCGCAGAAGAAGCTGTTCTTCAACCTGCGCCGAATGAAGGCCAAGCTCGACGCGTTCGAGGACGGTGATCTCAGCCCCGAGCATCTCACCAAGATCGCCACCGATCTCGGCGTCACCGAGGAGGAAGTCACCTCGATGAACCGCCGCATGGCGATGGGTGGCGACACGTCGCTCAACGTGCCGATGCGCGAGGATGGCGAGGGCCAGTGGCAGGATTGGCTGCAGGACGACAGCGCGCTCCAGGACGAGCAGGTCGCCGAGGCGCAGGAGGCCGATGTCCGTCACGAGATGCTCGTCTCGGCGATGGAGGACCTCAACGAGCGCGAGAAGCACATCCTCACCGAGCGCCGCCTGACCGACGACCCCAAGACCCTCGAGGAGCTCTCGCAGGTCTATGACGTCAGCCGCGAGCGCGTCCGCCAGATCGAGGTGCGTGCTTTCGAGAAGCTGCAAAAGGCGATGATGCGCATCGCCGGCGAAAAGCGCCTGCTCACCGCCTGACGGACGACGTGGGGGATCAAGATCGCGATACCGGCGCGGAAGGTCCGCGCCAGCCTGAGGCGTCGGCGGACATCCCGCCGGCGCCTTCCGCGTCTGCGCCTCGCCCGCGCGATTGGACGCCGCGCGCGACCACGGCCGGGCAGTCGGAGGAGCTCGGCGCTTCGCCGATGCCCGATCTTCGCCCGCTGGGGACAGACGCAGATCCATTTTCTTCTCCCCGGCGAAGGCCGGGGCCCAGCCCTGAATCAGACTCAGGCGCGGCAGCGCCTCTTCCAGACTCCAAGTCTGGGCCCCGGCCTTCGCCGGGGAAAGAAGAGCGCAAGACCAAGCCCCGCAGGCCGCTGCTTCGCCGCATCCTGTTCTGGATCCTCAAGGCGATCCTCGCCTTCCTGGCCATCTCGATCGGCATGGTGGTGATCTACAAGTTCGTGCCGCCGCCGATCACCTGGACGCAGATCGGCGACGTGGTCGAAGGCCACGGCGTCACCAAGCGCTGGATGTCGATCGGCCGGATAGATCCCAACATGGCCCGCGCCGCGATCGCCGCCGAGGATGCGCGCTTCTGCACGCATCACGGCTTCGATTTCACCGCGATCGAGCAGGCCTATGCCCGCAATGCCACGGGCAAGAAGAAGATCCGCGGCGGCTCGACGATCAGCCAGCAGACCGCGAAGAACGTGTTCCTGTTCCAGGGCGGCGGCTATGCCCGCAAGGCGCTGGAGGCCTATTTCACCGTCCTGATCGAGAATATCTGGGGCAAGCGCCGGATCATGGAAGTCTATCTCAACGTCGCGGAGACGGGGATCGGCACCTACGGCGTGAACGCCGGGTCGATGCGCTATTTCAAGCATGACGCCTCGAAGCTGAGCCCGCGCGAGGCCGCCCAGATCGCCGCGGTGCTGCCCCTGCCCAAGAAGCGCGCCGGCATCGATCCGCGCGGCTTCACCCGGCGCTACGGCAATGCGATCACTGCGCGCATCGGCACGGTGCGCGGCGACGGGCTCGACTCCTGCATCCGCTGATGCCGCCGATCCGTATTGCCGCCGCGCTGATCGACGATGGCCAAGGGCGCATGCTCCTCGTCCGCAAGGCAGGAACCTCGGCCTACATGCAGGCCGGCGGCAAGATCGAGCCCGGCGAGACCCCGCTCGAGGCGTTGCGCCGCGAGCTGGCCGAGGAGATCGGCCTGGTCCCCGCCGCGGAGCCCGCCTGGCTCGGCCGCTTCGAGGCGCCTGCCGCCAACGAGCCCGGCCGCATCGTCGAGGCCGAGATCTTCCACCTCACGGCGGCCCACCGGCCGGTGATCGCCGCCGAGATCGCGGAGGCGCGCTGGGTCGAGATCGGGCAGGCCGATGCGCTGCTCCTCGCCCCGATGACGCGCACGCACGTCCTGCCGATCGCGCTGGCTATCTCGAAAGCGGCGGGCAGCGCGCCTCGATAAGCTTGGCGACCTCCGGATCGCCCTCCGCCGCAAAGACCGACACTTCGGTCGATCCAAGCACCGCATAGGCCGTGCCGTTCCGCCAGCCCCAGGGCCCGGTGGCGGAGGGCGCATAGCAAGGCGCGCCGAGCCGGGCACGAAGCGCCTCGCCAGCCGCGCGCTGCCTTTCGCGCCCCGTGAACCCAAGCCGCACCGACAGCACCCGCCCGTCCTTCGCCCCGACCAGCAGCGACGCGCCGTCGGCGATCTTCGGCCCCAGCCATGCGTCGGAGCCGGCGACGAACAGGCGACAAAGCTCCAGATCCGCGTCGATCGCCTTGCACGCCCGTTCCCGGAAGACTGGAGAACTTATCGACGCTCCCAGCGCCACGCCGGTATCGGCAGCGAAGCGACCAAACACATGCAGCGGATCGTTGACGGCGCCGTCTTCCGGCACCCACAGGAACGGCGCCCGCGCGATCCGCACATCGGCCCCGGCAGCAAGGTTGAACTGGCCGCGGCTCCGATAGACCGCACAGGCCCGGGCATCCAGCGAAGCATAGCCGCTGCTCGCGAACACCTCGCATTTGCGCACCCGGCCATCGGGCCCGACTTCCAGGGTGAGTATGCTGCGGCCGCCCAGCCCATGCTCGATCGCCCAGCGCGGATAATCTTCGCTATCGGCGCCGAGCGGCACCACGAGATGCAGCCGCTCCGCTTCCTGTGCTACCGCCGGCGCAGCGGCGATAGTGGCCAGCCCGAATATCAGGTGCTTCATCGATTCCCCCGGATCGCCCGCGGGAAGCTTCGTCGATCATGATATCGGGTTCAAGCCGACTTCAGGTCGTCACTCGACCTTCTTGGCGGCATCCTGCGCAGCATCGCCCACATCCTTGGCGGCGCCGCCGACATCCTTGGCCGCCTGGGTGACTGCATCGGTCTTGGCATTCTCGCGATTGTTCGCGTTGAACAGATAGACGGCGCCGATCACCACGGCGATCAGCAGCACCAGCCCGATGATCAGGCCGGTGCCGCCGCCGCCACGCTCGACCACCACGGTGCCGTTGCCACCCGTCTCGGTGACGCGCTCCGCGGTCACGCCGTCGCTACGCTCGGTTACTCGTTCGACCATGTGCATCCTCCTCTATCTTTGCCGTAGCAACCGTGGAGGAAGAGCGATGGTTCCCCGTGACTTAGAAGGGCAGCTTGAACCCCGGCGGCAGCGGCAGGCCGCTGGTCATCTTCGCCATCGACTCCTGCGAGGCCGCATCCGCCTTGGCGCGGGCGTCGTTGAAGGCCGCCGTGAGCAGATCCTCGAGCATGCCCTTCTCGCTCGGGTTGAGCAGCGAATCGTCGATATGGATGCCGATGATCCGGCCCTTGGCCGAAGCCTGGACCTTGACCAGCCCGCCGCCCGACGCACCCTCGACCTCGATCTTGTCGAGATCGGCCTGCGCCTTGGTGAGTTCGGCCTGGACGTTCTGCGCCATGGCCATCATCTTTTCGAGATCCATACTCAACTTCCTGTCTTGGACCAGCCGATCAACTCGGCATCGGGAAAGGCTTGCATCGCGGCGGCGACCATCGGCGAGTTGAGCACCGCATCGCGCTCGGCCTGCTCGTTCGCCGCCTGCTCCTCGCGCAATGTCATCGCCTGGGCCGGCACGTCAACGCATTGGAGCTTCCAATTGGTGCCGGTCAGCTCCTTGAGCGCGGCGCCCAGCTCCTTGATGAAATCGAACGGCAGCGGTCGCGCCGCGGCAAACTCGACCTCGGTGCCCTCGAAGCGCACCGGGCGGAGATAGTCCCGCACCTGGGTCGCCAGCTGGAAGCGGCGCTTCTCCTCCAGATAATCGGCGAGCTGCCCCAGCGAGGTCGGCATCGCCGAGCCGTTCGGCCCGGGGGCTGCAGCCGGCGCAGCACCGCCCGAGATGGTGACGCTGCCGCTGGCGATCTGGCGGGCGAGCTCGCCCGGATCGGGCAATTGCGAGGCATGAATGACGCGCAGCAGCGCCATCTCCGCCGCCTCGATCGGCAGCACCGCCTTCGCCACTTCGTCATGCCCCCGCAGCACCAGCTGCCAAAGGCGATGCAGCGCCGGGAAGCTCAGCCCGGCCGCCCAGCGCTCGAGCGCCTTCAGCTCCTCGGCAGACTGGCCCGAACTGGCCTGGGTGCCAAGCTTGGCGAGCGTCACCGCGTGCACCGTCTCCAGCAGCGTGCGCAGCACCGCCTGCGGATCGACGCCAAGATCATACTGCCCGCGCAGCGAGGCAAGCGCACCCGCGGCATCACCTTCGAGCAGCAGGCCGAACAGGGTGCGGATCGCGCCGCGATCGGACAGGCCAAGCATGTGGCGCACGGCGTCGGCCTTCACCCCCTCGCCTTCCAGCCCCGCATGCGCGATGGCCTGGTCGAGGATCGAGAGGCCGTCGCGCGCCGAGCCTTCGGCCGCCCTAGCGATCAGCGCCAGCGCCTCGGGCTCCGCCTCGAAGCCTTCGGCCTGCGTCACCCTGGCGAAATGCTCGGCGAGCAGCTCGGCCGGGATCCGGCGCAGGTCGAAACGCTGACAGCGCGACAGTACCGTCACCGGCACCTTGTTCACCTCGGTCGTGGCGAACAGGAACTTCACATGCGCCGGTGGCTCCTCGAGCGTCTTGAGCAGCGCGTTGAACGCGCTCTTCGACAGCATATGGACTTCGTCGATGATGTAGATCTTGTAGCGCGCCGACACCGCCGAATAGCGCGACGCCTCGATGATCTCACGGACATCGTCGACGCCGGTGTGCGACGCGGCGTCCATCTCGATCACGTCGATATGGCGGCCTTCCGCGATCGCCCGGCAAGGCTCGCAGATGCCGCACGGATCGATGGTCGGCCCACCCTGCCCGTCCGGGCCGATACAATTGAGCGCCTTGGCGATCAGCCGCGCGGTCGAGGTCTTGCCGACCCCGCGGACGCCCGTGAGCAGGAAGGCATGCGCCAGCCGGTCGCGCTTGATCGCGTTGCCCAGCGTGGTGACCATCGCATCCTGCCCGATCAGCTCGGAAAAGGTCTGCGGCCGGTATTTACGCGCCAGCACCCGATAGGCGTTGTCGCGCGGCTGCGGGGGTTCGTCGAGGCCAAGCAGGGAATCGGACATGCCGTCCGTTCCTAGCGTGTTCCAACCGCCACGTCCAAGCCGATGCTCGCGGCAAAGGCGGTTAGACAGGCTGTCGATGTGCGGAAAGGTGGGAGCCGGAACGACCCGCAGCGAAATCGTTGTGGCTGCTTCGTTCCCGATCTGACCAGGTTGGCGACGACTACGTCCGCCCGACTCCCGCGGCGCATATGGGCAAAGTCAGACGGTTAGGCAAGGGCGGGAACGCAGGCACGCTCCCGCCCCGGGAAATTAACGCCAGTAACGGACCTTGCGGCACACGCGCTGGCGGTGGCCATGGCGCCAGGTGGTCTTGCAGACGTTGCGCCAATAGACGCGCTTGCGCGCATGCGGACGGTGGTGCTGGAACTCGGCCTTCGCCGCGACAGCCGGGGCCGCCGGAGCAGCGGCGGCATTGGCGGCCGGAAGGGCAAGCGTCGCGGCGGCAGCGGCCGCGAGGATCGGAAGCAGTTTCATGGTGTTCTCTCTCCTGCTGGCGGGGGAAAGACCCGCATGGGCGGAAACCGGAACGATCGTTTCGGTTCCATGCACGATCCTGAAACGAGACGGATTGCGGGCGCCTGAATGTCTGGTTCGTTGCCGCAATGTGTTAAATCTGGCGACAGGCCCCTGCGCCATCGCTTCCGCCCTCCCCCGGTGCTAGCCCGCCGCGATGGACAAGGCAGCAATACGGCGTTTCGTGCCCGCCGATCGGGACGGCGTGACCGCACTGATCGTATCGATCCAGAATGACGAGTTCGGCATCGCGATCACCGCGGAGGACCAGCCCGACCTCCACGAGATCCCCGATTTCTACCAGCGCGACGCCGGCGACTTCTGGGTCGCCCAGGCACCGGGTGGCGAGATTGTCGGCACGATCGGGCTCCGGGACATTGGCGACGGGGCGGCGGCGTTGCGCAAGATGTTCGTTCACCCCGGCTATCGCGGTACCGGCGGCCTGGCCCGCGCGCTGCTCGACACCCTGCTCGATCATGCTCGGGCTTGGCGCCTGTCGCGCCTCTATCTGGGCACCACCGACCGCTTCCTCGCCGCCCATCGCTTCTACGCGCGCAACGGCTTCCAGCCGGTCGATTCGGCACTGCTGCCGCCAACCTTCCCGCGGATGATGGTGGATACGCGCTTCTACGCGCTGGCGCTCTAGCGGCCCTGCATGTCGCGGTGCCCGGCGGGCATCCGCACCACGAGCCCGTCCAGCTCGGGCGTGAGCAGGATCTGGCAGGCGAGCCGGCTGGTGCGCACCGCGCCCACTGCCAGGTCGAGCATGTCCTCCTCTTCCTCCGCCGCGCGGGGGAGCCGGGCGAAATGCTCGGGATCGACGATCACATGGCAGGTCGAGCAGGCCATCTGCCCTTCGCAGGTGCCCTCGAGCGGCTGACCGTCATTCTGCGCCACTTCAAGCAGGCGCAGGCCTTCTTCGGCCTCCACCTGGTGCGAAATCCCGTCGGCGCTGACGAAGGTGACGCGGATCATGCGGCGCGACTCTGCGCGCGGGCGGCGGCGACGATCCGGTCGATCGCGTGGAGCAGTTCGTCCTCGCTGGTGTAGCGGCCAAAGCCGATACGGATGCTGGAGCGCGCCTCGGCATCGCTCAGCCCGATCGCCGCCAGCACATGGCTGGGCCGCCCCGATCCGCTCGCACAGGCCGAGCCCGCGGAGAAGGCGACGTCGCGCAGGTCCGAGATCAGCCGCGCGACATCGAGCCCGTCATGGCGCAGGTTGAGATTGCCGCGATACCGGTCGTCCTGCGCGCCGTTGAGCACCCAGTCGCCCGCGATCCGGCTCAGCGCCGCGCGGTAGAGCTGCTCGACATGGGCATGGTCGGCACCGAAACGCTGTTTGGCGAGCTTCGCCGCCGCCCCGAACCCCGCGCATAGCGCCGGCGAGAGCGTGCCCGAGCGCCCGGCCGGCTCCTGCCCGCCGCCATGCAGCAGCGGCTCCAGCGTCACCCCGTCGCGGATCCACAGTGCGCCGACGCCCTTTGGTCCATGAATCTTGTGCGCCGAGACTGCGATCAGGTCGCAGCCATCGGGCATGCGCACCCGGCCATAGCCCTGCACCGCATCGCACAGGAACAGCGCCCCGGCCTGGTGGGCGAGATGCGCCAGTTCCTCGACCGGCTGGATCACCCCGATCTCGTTGTTGACCAGCATCGCGGCGACAAGGCCGACGCCCGGCTTGATCGCGTCGCGCGCGGCAGCAAGGTCGACCAACCCCTCTGGCCCTACCGGCAGCACGGTCACCTCCCGGCCCCTGCGCGCTTCCGCCGCGACCGTGTCGAGCACAGCGGCATGCTCGGTCGCGATCGTCACGATCCCGCCCATGCTGCCCTTGATCGCCCAGTTGAGCGCCTCGGTCGCGCCGCTGGTGAAGCTGACCTTGCCCCCTGGCGGCAGCAGCCCGGCGACCTCGTCGCGCGCCACTTCCACCGCTGCCTTGGCCGCACGACCGGGGGCGTGCGCGGAATGCGGATTGGCGAAGTTGGCCTCCAGCAGCGGCAGCATCGCGGCCAGCGCCTCGGGAGCGAGCGGCGTGGTCGCCTGATAGTCGAGATAGGTCATGCAGCCCTGTTTCTGGCCTCGATCGCGATCCGGCGCCAGAGGGTCGTGAAGGCATCGACCTCCGCTTCGGTCGTGCCGCGCCCGAAACTCACCCGCACCACCTCCCGCAAGGCCGGCTCCTGCCAGCCCATCGCGGTCAGCACATGGCTGGGCCGCATGCTCCCCGAGGAGCAGGCGCTGCCCGCCGAAATCGAGATGCCGGCCATGTCGAAGCGGATCAGTTGCGCAGCGGACGACACGCCCGGCATCCGGTACGCCCCGATCAGCGGGCTGCGCGAGGTGCCCGCCCCGACGACTTCGCCGCCCTCCGCCAGGATCACCGCCTCGAGCCGGGCGCGCAGCGCCGCCATCGGCGCCAGTTCCTCCGGCGCCGACACGGCGGCGGCATAGCCGAGCGCGCCGGGCAGGTTCTCGGTCCCCGCGCGATAGCCCTTTTCCTGACCGCCCATCGGCAGCAGCGTGCCGAAGTCGCGGACCAGCAGCGCGCCGATCCCCGGCGGGCCGCCACGCTTGTGCGCCGATACCGCGACCAGGTCGGCATGGCGCAGCACCGCCGCCGATGCCCGTGCCGGCATCTGCGCCGCATCGACCAGCAGGATTCCGCCCGCCGCGCGCACGATCTCCGCGATCGCCTCGATCGGCTGGAGGACGCCGGTCTCGCTGTTCGCCCATTGCACGCCCACCAGCGTGCGCGGCCCGTCCGCCAGCGCGGCACGCAGCGCGTCGAGGTCGAGCACGCCGTCCGCATCCACCGGCAGCACCTGCGCGCCCTCGGCGTGGCGCAGCACCGAATCATGCTCGACCGCGCTGATCAGCCGGCGCCGCGCCATCGACCGGGTCAGCGCCATGTGCAGCGATTCGCTCGCGCCGCTGGTGAAGATCAGCTCGTGCGCCCAGCCATAGGCGGCGGCCACGTCGGAACGCGCCTTTTCCAGCGCGGCGCGGGCGGCGCGCCCCTCGGCATGGGGCGAGCTGGGATTGGCCCAGTGCCGCATCCCCGTCTCCACGGCCGCAAGGGCTTCCGGCAGCATCGGCGTGGTCGCGGCGTGATCGAGATAGATGCGATCGGGCAAGTTGCTCTCGTAATAATTGCGTAAGACGGTGCGGTGCCTATATAGCGCCCAACTCACCGCGCTCCACTGCGCGCCTCCAATTCTACAGGGACCTGCCTTGCCCGAAGTCATCTTCCCCGGCCCCGAAGGCCGCCTCGAAGGCCGTTTCGCCCCCGCGCCCAAGCCGCGCGCGCCGGTCGCCATGATCCTCCACCCGCATCCCAATGCGGGCGGCACGATGAACAACCGCATCGTCCAGGAGCTCTACAAGACCTTCCAGCGCCGCGGCTTCGCGACGCTCCGCTTCAACTTCCGCGGTGTCGGCAAGAGCCAGGGCACGTTCGACAATGGCATCGGCGAACTGTCCGACGCCGCCTCGGCGCTCGACTGGGTGCAGAGCTTCCACCCGGAAGCGAGCTCGACCTGGGTCGCCGGCTTCGGCTTCGGCGCCTGGATCGGCATGCAGCTGCTGATGCGCCGCCCGGAAATCCGCGGCTTCATCTCGGTCGCCCCGCCGGCCAACATGTTCGACTTCACCTTCCTCGCCCCCTGCCCGTCCTCGGGCATCATCATCCAGGGCGAGCAGGATGAAGTGGTGACGCCGGGCGCCGTGCAGAAGCTGGTCGACAAGCTGCGCACCCAGAAGCACATCACCATCCACCACGACACCATCCCGGGCGCGAACCATTTCTTCGAGAACGAAATGGACGACCTGATGAAGAGCGTGGACAAGTATCTGGACATGCGGCTCGACCCCAACTCGCCGATCCGCTGAGGTCAACCAGGCGCGACAGACTACCCGTCGTTCCATTTCCGTCATCCCAACCACCCGTCATCCCGGCGAAAGCCGGGATCTCAGGCGAGGGCGCGGGGAAGGAACCGCATGAGATCCCGGCTTTCGCCGGGATGACGGATTAGGGGCGGGACTACAGCCATGGGGCCGGATGGCTGTAGCGAAACCACCGCCTATTTCTTCAGATTCTTCGCCCCGCCTGCCAGGATGGCGGCAGTCGCCTCATGCGCACCGCGATAGGCTTCCTGGAACTTGGCGCTCCAATATTTGAGCTGGTCGAGCGGGATGGGCTCGCCGCTGACGGCGCAGACGACATGGGTGCCCGGGCGTATCACGTCGAAGTCGGACGCGTCGTAATGGAGTTCGGCGATAAGCGACATAGCGCTCATCTAGGGGCTCGTGCGCGCCACGCCAATGCTCAGCGCGCCAGCACCCCGTCTATCCAGCGATCCACCACCGCCGTCGCCGGGTAGCCGGGGTCCCCCAGCTGGCGATTGATCTGCATGTGGCCGCGCAGCCCCCGGCCCTCTAGGCCCTGCACCGTCACATGCGCGCCCGCCGCCTCGAGCGCACGGCCCAGCGCTTGGGACTGGCGGGTGCCGTCCTCGCGCTGCACATGCAGGATCAAGAAGTCCCGTGCGTTGGGTGCAGCAACCTGCAACGTCGGCGAGAGTGCCCGCTGGCGCGCGGGATCGTTGCCGAATGCAGCTTGATAGGTATCGCCCATGATCCGCGGGCCGTCGGCGATCTGCGCGGGCACGTCATAGGCCGCACCGTCGAGCAGCACGACTCCAGCGATCTTGTCCAGGCTCCAGCCGGCCCTGCGCAGATAGGCGGGATCGGTGGCGACCAGCGCGGCCAGATGCGCGCCGGCGCTATGCCCCATCAGCACGACCTTGCCGGGATCCACGCCCAGCTCGCGAGCACGCTTCACCAGATAGCCGAGTGCGTCGGCAACATCCTGCGCCTGTTCCTCCACCGTCGCGCCGGGCACCAGCCGGTAGTTGATGCTGGCAAAGGCGAAGCCCCGCCCGGTGAAATGCGCGACCTTCTCTGCGCCGGTGGCATTGCCCTTGTCGCCCCGCTTCCACCCGCCGCCATGAACGAACACCAGCAGCGGCGCAGCGGCCTTCGTGCCCTTGTGGAAATCGAGCTTCTGGAGCTGCGCCGTGCCATAGGCGATCTCGCGCGCCGGCGAGGACTGCGCCAGCGCCGGGGTGGCGGCGAGCAGCAACGGAAGCAGGATCAGGGTCTTGCGCATCGCACACCTCCTCGAACCGATGCCGCGAGGATAAGTGGGGGGCAGGCAGTGCGTCCAACGATCTTGTGTAACGAGATGTCGCAGCCGGATCAGATCCGCAGCACCAGCAGGTTGCCCAGGATCACCACCGCGCAGACCCACATCAGGATCGCCTTGGTCCGGTCCGCGCGGAACTGCTTCCACCCGCCCCAGACCAGTGCGCCCGTCGCCAGCACCGCGATGCTCAGCCAGAGCGGCTCGAGGCCGGGATCGGGCATCAGCGCGCGATCAGCCAGATGACCAGCGCGATCGCTCCGATCACGCCGCCGAACAGCGCGATCATCTTGAGGTCGCCGCGATATACGATGCGCAGCACGCCCCAGAGGAAATAGCCTAGCGCGCGCGCGCCAACGCTCATCACGTTCGCGATCACGGCTCCAAAGCGGTTCGCCACCGGGTCAGTCTTTCCCGGAAAGGACTTGGGCATAGGCATCGGGATCGGCATTGCCTCCGGAAAGCAGGACGAGCAAGCCCGGCCTGAAATCGACCTTGCCCGCGAGCAGAGCGGCCAGCGCCACCGCACCGCCCGGCTCCACCACCACGTGCAGCTTGGCCGCGGCCCAGCGCTGTGCCGTGCGGATCTCCGCCTCGCTCACCGCCAGGCCGGTGGCGCCCCGCCGCGAGAGCACGTCGAAGGTCAGTGGCGAGACGCGGGTGGTCTGCAGCGCATCGCAAGCGGTCGGCGGCGGGTTCTCGCCCACCGGCTCGATCCACCCCGCCTCCAGGCTGCGGCGCATATCGTCCCAGCCCTCGGGCTCGACCGTGACGATCTCCGCGTCGGGCAGCGCCAGCGCGATGCCCGAAGCCAGCCCGCCGCCGCCGCACGGCACGAGCACGTTCAGCGGATCGGGCAGCCGCGCCTCGACGATCTGGGTCATCGCCTCGATCCCGGCGCTGCCCTGCCCCTCGATGATCCAGGGATCGTCGAAGCTCGGCACCAGCGTCGCACCGCGGGCATGGGCCAGATGCGCGGCGATCTTCTCGCGGCTCTCGGTCGCGCGGTCATAGGAGACGATTTCCGCGCCCATCGCCAGCGTGGCGTCGCGCTTCACCTTGGGAGCATCCGCCGGCATCACGATCACCGCGGGGATACCGAGCTTCTTCGCTGCCCAGGCGACTCCCTGCGCGTGGTTGCCCGAGGAGAAGGCGACCACGCCCCGCTCGCGCACCTCGTCGTCCAGCGCGGTGAGTCGATGCCAGGCGCCGCGGATCTTGAACGCCCCGATCGGCTGCAGGCACTCGGCCTTGAAGCACACCGGCACGCCGTGAATTTCATGAACGAACATAGGGGTTTGCGGCAGGATGCTGGCGATCTTCGCAGCGGCGTCCCGCACCCCCGCCCGAGTCGGCTGTCGCACAATCGTCACACTTCACCCCCGCCGTAAATTTCCGGACCTCGAATCGCTTTACACAGGGGACCGACGTCCTTATGTGCCGCCTTCCGCTGCCCCATGGGACTTCCAACCGCAAGGCAGCTTTTGTCAACGATCGCCGTAAGGCACTTGGAGGTCCCTTGAGTTGCACAAGCATCATCGCGCGCTGGGGTTAGCGCCCCTCTCGACCGCCGGCTCCTCCGTGACCGGCATCGACATCGCTAAGCAGGGTCCGGTTCAGCCGGTCACGCTCGTCCGTCCGCACGCCGCGGCACGGGCCGCTCGGTTCTTCGTCGAGAAGTTCCCGGGCAAGGCAATGTATGCCGTGAAAGCGAATCCTTCGCCCGAACTGCTGCAGATCCTGTGGGAAAACGGCATCACCACCTATGACGTGGCGTCGATCGGCGAAGTTCGCCTGGTCGCGCGCACGCTGCCCGAAGCCACGCTCTGCTTCATGCACCCGGTCAAGGCCGAGGAAGCAATCGAAGAGGCGTACTTCACGCATGGTGTCCGCACCTTCTCGCTCGACAGCCTCGAAGAGCTGGAGAAGATCGTCCGCGCCACCAGCCGCGACGGCGTGCCCGCGAGCGACCTGACGCTCTGCGTGCGCCTGCGCGTCTCGTCGGAGCATTCGAAGCTGAGCCTCGCGTCGAAGTTCGGCGCCGGCCCGGGTGAAGCCGCCAAGCTGCTGTTCGAGACCCGCCAGGTCGCCGACGCGCTGGGCATCTGCTTCCATGTCGGGTCGCAGGCGATGTCGCCGGACGCCTATGCCAATGCGATGGAGCGCGTGCGTGCGGCGATCGTCGAGTCGGCCGTCACCGTCGACGTCATCGACGTCGGCGGCGGCTTCCCCTCGGTCTATCCGGGCATGACCCCGCCGCCGCTCGAAGCCTATTTCGAGACGATCCACCGCGCGTTCGAGAGCCTGCCGGTTTCCTATTCGGCCGAGCTCTGGGCCGAGCCGGGCCGCGCGCTGTGCGCCGAGTACAGCTCGATCGTGGTGCGCGTGGAGCGTCGCCGTGGCGCCGAACTGTACATCAACGACGGTGCCTATGGCGCGCTGTTCGACGCCGCGCATATCGACTGGAAGTTCCCGGTCGAGCTGCTGCGCGAGCCGGAATCGAACGCCAAGGACGTCGAGTTCAGCTTCTACGGCCCGACCTGCGACGATCTCGATTACATGAAGGGCCCGTTCCTTCTGCCGGCGGATACCCGTGCGGGCGACTATTTCGAGATCGGCATGCTCGGCGCCTATGGCTCGGCGATGCGCACTGCGTTCAACGGCTTCGGCACCGACGCGACCGTTGTCGTGGCGGACGAACCGATGGCCTCGATGTATGTCGAGCTCACGGAACGCCAGCCGGCCTGGAACGTCGTCAAGCTGTAACGCAACGCACGCTACTACCTCGTCACCCCGGCCTTGAGCCGGGGTCCCGCTGCCTTTACAGGCGCCAGCAAGCGGGACCCCGGCTCAGGGCCGGGGTGACGAATGCTTTGGGTTTCCGCGTCCCCTTTTCGAAATGACGGCGGCCAAGAAGATGGGAGAAACCCCATGACCGACACCAACACGCTCAACAAGCAGGCGAGCGCCAACGCCCCGATCAACGACACCCGCAAGGCGGAACTGCTGTCGAAGCAGGTCAAGCACATCGACATCACGTCGTTCGATGCGCGTCCGATCGTCGACGCGATGGCGGACATGAGCTTCACCAGCCGCGACCTCGGCCGCGCCACCAAGATCTACAACGAGATGCTGGCCGACAAGGACTGCACCGTCGTCCTGGTGATCGCCGGCTCGACTTCGGCCGGCGGCTGCATGGATCTCTATGCCGAGCTGGTGCGCAACAACATGGTCGACGTGATCGTCGCCACCGGCGCCACCATCGTCGACATGGATTTCTTCGAGGGCCTTGGCCACAAGCACTATCAGGCGCTCGAGATTCCCGACGACGACACGCTGCGCTCGCTCTACATCGACCGCATCTACGACACCTATATCGACGAGGAAGCGCTCCAGAACGTCGACCACACGATCTTCGAGATCGCCGAGACGCTCGAGCCCAAGGCCTATTCGTCGCGCGCCTTCATCCGCGAGATGGGCAAGTATCTCGTCGAGCATGGCAAGAAGGACAACAGCCTGGTCAAGCTCGCCTATGAGCATGACGTGCCGATCTTCTGCCCGGCGTTCGTCGACTCGTCGGCCGGCTTCGGCCTAGTCAAGCACCAGGTCGACCGTGCCAAGGAAGGCAAGCCCTATCTGCTGCTCGACGCCATCGCCGATTTCCGCGAGCTGACCGAGATCAAGATCCAGGCGGGCACCACCGGCCTGCTGATGATCGGCGGCGGCGTGCCGAAGAACTTCATCCAGGACACCGTCGTCTGCGCCGAGATCCTCGGCCATGACGATGTCGAGGTGCACAAGTACGCCGTGCAGATCACCGTCGCCGACGTGCGCGACGGCGCCTGCTCGTCCTCGACCCTCCAGGAGGCCGCCTCGTGGGGCAAGGTCAACACCGGCATCGAGCAGATGGTGTTCGCGGAAGCGGGCTCGGTCATGCCGCTGCTGGCGTCGGACGCCTATCACCGCGGCCACTGGCGCGAGCGCGTTAAGCGCGGCTGGGCGAAGCTGTTCGCCTGATCGCCTGACGATCGGATGAGAAACAGGGCGGCCGGAACATCCCCGGCCGCCCTTTTCTTTTGCCGCGAGAAAATTCGCCGGATGCTGTCGATTCCGGGAAGCTTCACTCGTCGTCCCGATGCGCGGCCGATGGGCCGCTCGACCCGGGAGACAGGCGATGCGCGTGATGGTGTTCGTGAAAGCCGGCGAGGATACCGAACAGGGCGTGCCGCCCCCGGCCGAGGCGTTCGCGGCGATGGACCGCTTCACCGAGGCGCTGGTCAATGCCGGCGTGCTGGTCGCCGGTGCCGGGCTCAAGCCCAGCGCCTCGGCAAAGCGCATCCTGGTCGACGGCGCCGCCCGCACGGTGATCGATGGCCCCTTTGCCGAGATGCGCGAGATGGTCGCCGGCTTCTCGATCTGGGAGGTCAAGGACATGGACGAGGCTCTGGCCTGGGCCAGACGCTGCCCCAATATCATGGCGGTGCCCAGCGCGGTCGAGATCTGGCCCTTTATCGAGGCCGAGGATCTTGCGGCCCCGCGCGACGGCGAACGCAGCCGGCTCGGCGTCGCCTGAGGCGCTTGCCCGCCCTGCAGCTTTGCCCGACAAGGCGGCATGACCGCAGGCGAGACCCATCGGGCGATCGAAGCGACCTTCCGCATCGAGCGGGCCAGGCTCATCGCGAGCCTCGCCCGGCTGGTGCGCGACATCGACCGGGCCGAGGAGATGGCGCAGGACGCGCTGGTCATCGCGCTTGCCGAATGGCCCCGGACCGGCATCCCCGCCAATCCGGGCGCCTGGCTGATGACCGCCGCCAAGCGCCGCGCCATCGACACGATCCGCCGCGACACGATGCGCAGCCGCAAGCACGCGGAGATCGCGCGCGAACTCGACGGCGCAGTCGACGATCCGGCCGAAGCGATCGAGGCCAGCATGGACGACGATCTTGGCGACGAGCTGCTCGGGCTGCTCTTCACCGCCTGTCACCCGATCCTCTCGGCCGAGGCGCGCGCGGCACTCACGCTGCGCGTGATCGGCGGGCTGACCACCGACGAGATCGCCCGCGCCTTCCTGTCGAACGAGCCGACCATCGCCCAGCGCATCGTCCGCGCCAAGAAGACGATCGGCAAGGCCGGGATCGCCTTCGCCGTGCCGCGCGGTGCCGAGCGGGCGGCGCGGCTCGCCTCGGTGCTCGAGGTGATCTACCTGATCTTCAACGAAGGCTATGCGGCGACGGCGGGCGAAGACCTCGTCCGCCCGAGCCTCTGCATGGAGGCGCAGCGGCTCGGCCGCATCCTGGCGGGGCTGATGCCGCAGGACGCTGAAGTGTTCGGCCTGCTCGCCCTGATGGAGATCCAGGCCTCGCGCCTCCATGCCCGCACCGGACCGGACGGTGCCCTCCTCACCCTCACCGAGCAGGACCGCACCCGCTGGGACCGGCTGCTGATCCGCCGCGGCCTCGATGCGCTGGCCCGCGCCGAGGCGCTGGGTGGTGCCGACGGCCCCTATGCGCTCCAGGCCGCGCTCGCCGCCTGCCACGCCCGCGCGGCGAAGGCGGAGGATACCGACTGGGCCCGGATCGCGTCGCTCTACGACCGGCTGCGCGATGTGATGCCCTCGCCGGTGGTCGATCTCAACCGCGCGGTCGCCCATTGCATGGCCTTTGGGCCCGAGGCGGGCCTGAAGCTGGTCGACGCACTCGCCGATGCCGCCGCCCTGCGCAACTACGCGCCCCTGCCCGCCGCCCGCGGCGACTTCCTGTTCCGGGCCGGCCGGCTCGCCGAAGCCCGCACCGAATTCGAGGCGGCGGCAAAACTCACCCGCAACGCACGCGAGGTCGCCTTCCTCGTCGCTCGCGCCGAAGCCTGCGGCGCATAGGCACGAAAAACCGTCCCGGCCCGGGAAAACAAACCTCCCAGCCTCCTAGATCCGTATCCTGCAACATACGGGCATCAATCCCGGTGCAACTTGTGGTTGATGCATCAGTGAGAGTTGAATGCCCCGTCTTACCGAAGCGACGGCCGCCAAGCGCCGCATGCATATCCTCGAAGCCGCCGCGCGCAGCCTGTTCGAGCGCGGGCTGCTCGCCACCTCGGTCGATGACGTCTGCGCGACGGCGGGCATCAGCAAGGGTGCCTTCTACAGCCATTTCCCGAGCAAGGAGGCACTGATCCATGCAGTGACCGACATGCTCTCCGCCGAGCTCGGCCCTGTGGAAGAGGCCAGCATCGCGGCGCTCGCCGATTCGGTCTTCGAGCACCAGATCGCCCCTGCCCTGCCGCCGGCGAACGCCCGCTTCGGGATCGAGATCACCGCCGCCAGCGCCGGCGACTCCGGGCTGCGCGAGCGCAACACCGCCAACCTGGAACGGCTCCGCCTCGCAGTGGAGACGGCAGTCCGCGGCCTGATCGCGACCGGCCAGGCACGCGCCGATGCCGATGCCGAGGCGATCGGCTGGCTGGTCCAGGCGCATGTGATGGGCGTGCTCTGCCGCAACGCCGTCTGGCCCGCCCAGGACGCCGCAGCACTGCGCCGCGCGACCCATTTGCTGCTCGAAAGCCTGCTCGCGCCCGTTTAGTTGCATTCCCGAACTGATTGCGGCAGCCTCCCCCTACAAAAAGCAGTGGAGGGGACTGCAATGCACAGCGAAATCCTGGCGCCGGTGGTGGCGCTCGTGGCCTGGACCCTGGTGATGCTGGTCTGGATGCTCGCCTTGCGCATCCCGGCGATGAGCAAGGCCGGCGTCGACCTTGGCAAGCTGGTCGGCTCCAAGGGCTCGGACGCCGACAGGATCCTGCCCGCCGAGGCGCAGTGGAAGGCGCACAACTACAACCATCTCCACGAGCAGCCGACCCTGTTCTACGCGATCGCGCTGGCGCTCGCGCTGCTCGGCCAGGGGCATGGCCTCAACCTGTGGCTGGCCTGGGCCTATGTCCTGCTGCGCATCACCCACAGCCTGGTGCAGGCGACCTTCAACAAGGTCTCGGTCCGCTTCCTGCTGTTCCTGCTCTCGACCCTGGTGCTGGTCGCGCTGACCCTGCACGCGGGAGTGGCGGTGCTGCACCAACAGGCGCAGCCCGCCCCGATCGAGACGACGGCGATGGTGGTCGACCGCTAGGCCTAGCGCACCACCTGCCCGGTGCGCAGGTCTACCGGCCGCCCATGCGTGTAGCCGAGCAGGCCGGGGATCGGCGCGAGCCGGTTGATGCTGCTCGCCCCCGGCTCATGATATTGGCCGACCACTTCGAAATGCGCCGGCGTGATCGCCAGCCCGCGCAGCGCCGCGGGCACCGGCGTGCTGCTGTCCGCCGGCACCAGCGCCTGCCCGAAGATGAAGCTGTACTGGAACATCTGCTCGCCCAGATTGTCCTCGAGATGCGGCACCGGCGAGGGCTTGTGCACCTTGTCGACATAAAGCGAACCGATGTCGCTGATCACGCCCGCCCGCACCTCGAAGCTCACCGTGCCCAGGCAATTGCAGCTCACCAGCCCCTGGCTCAGCGTGCTGCCATAGACGATGTACTTGCCCGGCGGCACTTCGAGCAGGAGCGTCCGCATCTCGCCGTCCTCGAGGAACCGCTTGTTCTGGACGACGAACGCATTCGCCTTGCCGGCATAGTCGAACTCGAACTCATCGAGGGTCGGGACCGGCTTGCCCTTGGCCTGCGCCTTTTCCGTCAGCTTGGGCAGCGCCGCGTCATAGGCCTGCTTCTTCGCTGCACGATATGCCTCGAGCTCCTGCGCGCTCGGCACCCGGAGAAACACGTGCTGGATCGCGAACATGCCCGACTTGGCGGTGCTCGTCCGCATCAGGATATAGGCGGCATCCGGCTTGAGCGCGGCGGGCGCCGTCTCCAGCGCGACCACGCCCGCATTGTCCCGCGCCGAAGCGATGCCGGCCGGAAGCAGCGCCGCCGTCAGCAGCACGGCAAGAGCAATCCCCCTCATTTGGTCACCACCTCGTCCTTGGGCGCCGGCCCGGAGGCGAGCTTCGCCTGCTTCAGGATCAGCGCGCCTTCATCCTTGTCGTCGTTGAGCTTTTCCCAGGTCGCCTCGGGGATCGCGTAGCGCACATAGCCGCGCGTACCCATGCAGCGGCGCATCTTGTTGCTGCGCACGCCGCGTTCCAGCTTGGGCTGGATGAGCGCGCCGATCGCATAGCCGACAAGCCCGAACATGCCGGGCGACTCGATCGTCCGGCGGCGTTGCGTCTCGTCCCAGGGAATGAAGCCCGGCACCTTGACCGGGCCGCTCATCGGCAGATACGCGCGGCATTCCTTCAGATCCTGATAGGCTTCGGCGAAGCTCACATCCGGGCTGTGGAAATAATAGAATTTATAGCCCTCTTCCCGAACCTTGGGGTCCGTCGACGGCGTGACATCGGGCACCTCCACCGTGGCGGGATCGGGCAGCGCAGGCGCCGCCTCCTGGGCGTTGGCCTGGGCCGCCGCCAGCATCAGGACGGGCACGAGAAGCGATCGGAAAAGCAGCATTTGCCGATCATTACGGCTCGGTAACGGCAAGTCAATTCAGCCGAACAGCCGCTTCAGGCTCCGCTCCAGCATCAGCAGCTGCCACAGCGTCCGGCCATGCTCCGCCCTGCCCGCCTTGTGGTCCGCGGCGAGCTTCTCGATCGCGTGCAGGTCGAACCAGCCGGTGCTGTGGAGCAGCTTGGAGCGCCCCAGCGCCGCCGCCTCGTCGGCCAGCGCCTTGCGGAACCAGGCGCTGATCGGCGTCACGAAGCCCATCTTCGGCCGGTAGAGCACGTCCTTGGGCAGATAGGGCTCGAGCGCCTTCTTCATCAGCCACTTGCCCTGCCCCGCCTTGATCCGCAGCGAGGGCGGCAAGGCCGCCATGAACTGGACCAGGCGATAGTCGAGCAGGGGCTCGCGCGCCTCCAGGCTCACCGCCATGCTGGCACGGTCGACCTTGGTGAGGATATCGCCCGGCAGCCAGTGCTGGATATCGGCGTATTGCGCCCGGTCGAGCCCGTCACGCGCCGGTGCCTGTCGCATCGCGTCGGTATAGCGCTGCTCCGCGGTGTGACCCGCCAGCGCCTTCTTCATCGCATCGCTGTACAGCGCATTCCTGAGCGCCGGCCCGGTGACGCCCACCGCCTTGGGATAGGCATGCTCGCCATTCTCGGCGAGCGCGAGCAGCGTCGTCTTGGCGCGGAACGGCCGCGGTGCCCAGTCGGCCTTGGGATAGAGACGTCCCAGCGTGCCGAACACATTCTCGCGCACGCCCTGCGGCAGCAGCGAGCGGGCCCGCTCCTCCGCGGCGAAGAACTTGTACCGCCGATAGCCCGCCATCGCCTCGTCCGCGCCATCGCCCGAAAGCGCCACCGTCACGCTTTCGCGCGCCAGCTCGCACACCCGGTAGGTCGGCAGCGCCGAGGCATCGGCAAAGGGTTCGTCGAACGCGCCTACCAGCGTGTCGATCAGCGCGAAATCGTCCGCCGCCACCTTGCGCGTCCGGTGCGCGGTGGCGAAGCGCTCGGCGATCATCTGCGCGTACGCCGTCTCGTCATGATCCGCCTCGTCGAAGCCGATCGTGCAGGTCTTCACCGCCGCCTTGCTCGCTTCGGCCATCAGCGCGACCACCGCCGAGCTGTCGACGCCTCCGGACAGGAACGCGCCCAGCGGCACGTCCGCGATCATCCGCGCGCGCACCGCGCTGCGCATCATGTCGAGCAGCTCGGCCTCGAGGTCCTTGATCTTCCCTGTCGCGCGCCGCGAGAAGTCGATGTCCCACCAGCGCTGCGGCCGCGGCACCGGCTTGCCGCGCTCGAGCAGCAGGAAATGCCCCGCCGGCAGCTTCTTCACCCCGGCAAGGATCGAGCTGTCGTCGGGCACGTAACCGAGCCCCAGATAATCCTCGACCGCCTTGAAGTCCGGCGTGCGGCGGAACAGCGGATGGGCGAGCAGCCCCTTAAGCTCGGAGGCGAAGGCAACCGCCCCGTCCGACAGCTCGGCATAGTGGAGCGGCTTCACCCCGAACCGGTCGCGCGCCAGGAACAGGCTCTGCGCGCCCGCATCATAGAGCGCGAAGGCGAACATGCCGTTCAGCCGGTCGAGCATCCGCGGACCCCAGGCGCGCCAGCCATGCAGCAGCACCTCGGTGTCGCTGCCGGTGGCGAAGCGCGCGCCCTTGGCCTCCAGCTCGGCGCGGACCTCCTGGAAATTGTAGATCTCGCCATTGTAGGTGACGACCACGCCCTGATCGGGCGTCGCCATCGGCTGCACGCCGCCCTCCAGGTCGATGATCGCCAGGCGGCGATGCCCCAGCCCTACGCCCGCAGTCGTCCACACGCCCGAGCCGTCCGGCCCGCGATGGACCAGCGCATCGGTCATCTGCACGATCCGCGCCGGGTCCACCGGCTTGGCCAGCGCGGGATAGTAAAGGCCGGCGATGCCGCACATGCTAGGCGAAGTCCCCCACGTCTTCAGTCGTCACCCCCGCGAAAGCGGGGGCCCATCTCCCGGACTGTCCACAAACGCACCGGCTCGTATGCCGCACACGCAGGAGATGGGTCCCCGCTTTCGCGGGGATGACGGAAATTGGCAAGCTCAGTGGGCGCCCACCATGCGATCGGCCAGCCCTTCGACGGGACCAAGCGCGCCCAGGAAGTCCTGGATCGCCGCATGCGCGCCATTGTCGCCGCCCTGCTCGGCCGAAACCAGCACCGCCGCGCCCGCCTGGTTGCCGCCGAGCAGCTTGGTCTTGAGCGTCTCCAGCTTCACCCGCTTCTCGCTGCCGGTCAGCACCCCGCCGATCCGGTACCAGGTGACCACCTCGCGCTCGACGCGCCCCGGCCCGGTCATGCGCAGCGCGGCGCCGCGGCGGACGGGGCCCAGGTCCTCGATCTTCACCCAGCGGTCATTCTCGCGGATCGCTCCGATGCCGAAACCGACCAGCTCGCGCCCCTCATGCTGCGTGGCATAGACCGCCACCGCCAGGTCGACCGCACGTCCGCTGTCATCGGCATAGCGCCCGACCAGCATATGGTCCGCACCCGGGAAGTTCGGCGACCAGGGTGCGCGGGTGCTGGAAGCCACCCGGTGCCAGCCCGGCACCTCGGGCAAAGCGATCTGCGCCGGCAGCTTCGAGGCGCGTGCATCGTTGAGGCTCGACCAGCCCAGGAACAGGCTCGCCACCAGCAGCACCAGCACAGCAGCGATCGGCGCATCGACGCGCTTCGCCGGCACCGCCTGCAGCTTGGCGGGATCGAACCACCGCGCATCGGGGTCGCGGTCGAACCATTTCCAGCCGATCGCCAGCACCGCCGCCATCACGATCGCGAAGAACACCCAGCCATAGACGATATGATCGAAGCCGGTGGCCGCCTCGACCGAAGTCCACCAGGCCGCATAGATCGTCCCGAAGGCGCGCAGGCCGTTGGCGAGGATCGGCACCACGATCGCCGCGACCATGAACGCCGCGCGCCGCTGCCACGAGACATAGCAGACATTGGCGACCAGCACCCCGAACGCGACCATCGCGATCACGAACTTGGCGCCCGAACAGGCCTCGGCCACTTCGAAATAGCCGTTCGACGTCGTGATCAGCACGCCGTCCACGCTCGCCGGCACGCCGAATGCATGGAGCATCGGCATGATCATCGTGATCGTGATGTCCTGCAGCGGCCCTTCCATGAAGTCGCCGAACGGCACCAGGAACGCCATGTAGCAGAGCGGGAACAGCAGCGCCCGGGCGACATTCGGCCCCAGCACGCTTACCACCGCGCCCTGCAGCATCAGCACCAGCCCGGCATGACGGAACAGCGCGACGCCGGCGGCATCGCCGACCATCCAGCCGAGCCCGCCGCACGCCACGATCGCAAGACCGGGCCACCAGCCCTGCGGCGCGACTTCGCTCAGTTCGGCGCGCCGCTGCCACACCAGCCAGGCGATCACCGGCGCGATGAACAGGCAGTGCCCGAAGGTGGTGTTGGTCCAGTAGATCGTCGCCAGATCGCCAGTGTCGCGGCGGAAGATGACGAGCAGCGCCACCCAGACCGCGGCCAGGATCGCAGCATGCCGCTTCCAGCGCGCGTCGAAGGTAGCGGTTGCGGGCGCCGCGGCAGCGGGCATCACGGCTTCGGCCACGTCTTCAGTCCCTTTCGTCACCCCCGCGAAAGCGCGGGCCCATCTCCCAGCCCATCCCCGTGCGCACCGGTGCATTCCGTTGCACGTGCAGGAGATGGGTCCCCGCTTTCGCGGGGATGACGGGATGTAGATTGCTCACGCCGCCCGGCGCGGCTTCTTCGGCACGTCGGTGACGCGCGCCACGCGTTCCGCCTTGGCAGGCCGCATCGGCTCGCCGAGCACCGCGTCGAGCGGGCTCAGCCGCGCTTCCCAGCTATAGCGGTCGATCACCCGCTGCCGTGCCGCCTCGCCCAGCTCGGCGGCCTTGCCGCGGTTGGCGAGCAGCCGTGTCACATGCTCGGCGATCTCGCCCACGGTCGCGCCCACCAGGATCGTGCCGCCATGGTCGATGCCCGTCGCGGCAGCCTCGGACGCGACCACCGGCCGCGCCATCGCCATGCCTTCCAGCACCTTGTTCTGGATGCCGCGCGCCAGCTTGAGCGGCGCGACGACCACCGCGGCCTGGGCCAGCCAGCCGCGCACGTCGGGCACCTCGCCGATCACCGCCACGCCCGGATGCTTGGCCAGCGCCTTCACCGCGTCGGTCGGGTTGCGGCCGACGATCATGAAGCGGGCATCGGGATGCGCCAGGCGGACATGCGGCAGGATCGTCTCGACGAACCAGGTCACGCCCTCGATGTTCGGGCGATAGTCCATCTGGCCGGTGAAGACGATCGTCGATCCCATCACGTCGACGCGTTTGAAGGTCGCCGCGGGATCGAAGAACTCGGTGTCGATGCCGTTCTCGAGCACATGCACCCGGTCGGCGCCGGTGCGCTGGCGGAACAGCTCCGCCTCCGCCTCGCTCACGAACAGGTTGGCATCGGCGCGTTGCGCGATCGCCTTTTCGTGCGCGAGCAGCATCCGCGCCTCGCGGCCGAGCATCCAGCCCATCGGGCCCTTGCTGCTCTTGGCGTAGGCCGCGAACTTCGCCGAATCCATGTCGACGAAATCCATGATCACCCGCTGGCGCGGCCGCGGCGGCAGATACTGCGCCATCTGGCTGGAGAAGACATAGATCGTGTCGATCCGGTGCCGCTCGAGGATATTCTCCACCGACTGGCGCAGCGCGTCATTGTCGAACGCGGTCAGCGAGACCGGCCGGTGCTGGACCAGCGCCTGGAATCCCGCGACCAGCTGCGACTTGGCGCGCCACACGATCGATCGGTTGCCGGTGTACCTGGTCAGCCCGCTCTTCTGCTTCAGGTCGGCGGGATCGTCGGCGAACGCGATCAGATGCACCCGCTGCTTGGTCGACAGGTATTTCAGGACGTTGAAGCCGCGGATCTTGTCCCCCCGATCAGGGGGATAAGGCACGCGGTGCGCGAGGAAGAGGATGTCGCCCATCAGCCCAGGCCCTTCGCGATCAGGGGACCCGCGCGATTGGCGATCCACAGGGGAAGCTTGCTCCAGACGCGCACCTGCAGCGAATATTTCGGGTTCACCGGGCTCGCATCGCGCGGCTTCGCGCCTTCGGCCACCCGGTCGTAATAGCACAGAGGCTTCGGCTCGAAGCCCCAGTTCTTCTTGTACGCCGCCGGACCGGTGCCGACCTTCGAGCGGCCGAAGTCGAAGCGCCTGCAGCCCTTGGTCCGGGCGTGGCGCATCAGCTCGAAATACATCCGGTCATTGGCACGCAGGCCGCGCGCCGCCCGGGTGCCGCCGCCCCAATAGGGATACACCGTGCCCTTCCAGTAAAGGCTCAATACGCTCGACACTGCCACCCCGTCGTGACGGACGACCAGCACGTCCGCCGAGTTGCCAAATTCCCGTAAAACCTCGGAAAACAGACTCCGGGGAAATACCGGGGTGCCGAGGTTGCGGACCGATTCGGCATAGACGGCATAATGCGCTGCCACGTCATCCGCGTGACAGCCGGTGGAAATCTCCAGCTCGGTCTCGAGCGCCTTGCGAACCTCGGCGCGCTGCTTGCGCGGGATGGCGAGCAGCTGGGCGTCGTCGTCCACGGCGAGATCGCGCACGAAGCCCAGATAGCGCGTGTCGTCCACGCTCCATTCCGGCCCCGGCAGCGGGCCGCCGCGCACTTCCATCACCGGGCATTTCAGCGTCTGCGCCAGCGCCCAGGCCTGCTCGGCCATCTGCGAGACGATGCGCGGATCATGGGTCAGGATTCCCCCGCCCACGCCGAACCCGGCCGAGGCGAGCACCTTGCCGAAGATCGGCGAGTAGATCTCGGTCAGCGGCATCACCCCGGCCAGTTCGCCCCGGGCATCCTCGGCGACGAGGTAGTGGCTCTTCTGCCCGCAGCCCCGCGCCACCGCGACGCTCCAGGCCGGCAGGTGGAAGGGCGTGCCCTCGGGATGCTCGTGGACGAACGCGCCGATACGGGCGCGTTCGATCGCGTCGCCCAGATCGGCGATGCGCAGCTGCACGGGCTTGGCGAGCAGAGGCGCGTTCACTTGGCGCACTCCGCCTTCAGCCGCTCCGCCTCGCCCTTCGCGATCTCGTCCATCCGGCCCCATCGATGCCCCGCGATCAACGTCTCGAGCTTGCCCGCCATCGCACCCAACCGGCTGTAATGGCGCAGCTTCGACTTGAACGGCGCATCCTGCACGCGCGGCTGGCCCGGGTCGATCTCCCAGGGATGAAAGTAGAAGATCGCGGGACGAGCGGCGCCATTGGCGGCACGGACGGCGCGATAGGTCACTTCGCCGGGCAGCAGCCGGAAGAAGCCGCCGCCGGTGGTCACCTCGCGCCCGAAGAAGCTTGCCAGCGTGATCGGGATCTCGACCAGAGCGGCGCCCGGCACCGGCCAGAAGGCCCCGCGCGGCGCATCGTGCCAGCCATAATGGTCGTGCTTCACCGGCGCGACGCTGGAGGAATAGGCATAGCCCTCCTCGGCCAGCACCTCATGCGCCCAGGGCGTGCGGCGGTCGATCGAGAAGCTCGGCGCGCGGTAGCCGGTCACCCGCTGCCCGCTCGCATCCTCCAGCGCCTTCTTCGCGGTGGCGAGGTCGGCACGGAACTGCTCGGGGCCCATGGTGAAGACGCGCTGATGGTCCCAGCCATGGCTGGCGACCTCGTGCCCCGCCTCGGCGATCCGGCGGATCAGCGCCGGATAGCGCTCCGCGACCCAGCCCAGCGTGAAGAAGGTCGCCTTGACCCCACCCGCCTCGAACAGCGCCAGCACCTTGTCGGTGTTCGCCTCTACCCGGTGCTCGAGCGAATCCCAGTCGTCGCGCGCAATCGTGTTCTCGAAGGCGCCGACCTGGAACCAGTCCTCGACATCGACCGAGAGGGCGTTGACGACCATTGGATCAGCGCTCCCCGCAAGCCTTTATGCGCTCCTGCGAAAGCAGGAGCCCAGAGCCACAAGCGGCACCCTTCGTAACCCTGGACTCCTGCTTTCGCAGGAGAACAAGAGAAGAAGCGCCCACAAACATCAGGCCACGTTCCCGCGCACCGCCGACAGGTCCGGGCGACGGCCCTGCGACTCGCCCTGCTCCACCCAGTCAACCAACAGGCCGAGCACGCGGCGCAGCGCCTCGTCCTGGTCGCGCAGCTGCGTCTCCAGGTCGGAGATGCGGCGCTGGAGCGTGTCGTCGCTCGCCGCCGCGGGCACCGGCGGGTGCGCGGCAAAGGCCGGGCGCAGCGGCACCGGGTCCGACGGATGCGGATGCGGCGACGGCACCGGCGCGCCCATTCCCATCGGCGCCACGTCGGTCAGCTCATAGGGCTCCGGCTCGGCGACGGGCGGCGGCGCGAAAGCCGCCGGCGTCTCGATCGGCGCCGGGCGATAGGCGGAGGCCGGCGTGTCCTGGTTGAGGTCGGCGATCACCGCCGCCAGCTCGTTCGCGCCGAACGTCTCCATCTCCTCGACCGCACCGAACAGCAGCACGCGGCTGGCAAGCTGGTTGATCCGGCGCGGGCTGCCGCCCGACCAGCGATGGATCGCCGCCACCGCGTCGTTGGTGAAGCGCGGCTTGCCCCGCCAGCCGACGCACGACAGGCGGTGGATCAGATAGGGCTCGACTTCATCCGCCTGCATCGGATCGAGATGGTGCATCGCGATCACCCGCTGGCGCAACTGCTCCAGCTTCGGATCGCTCAGCGTCAGCCGGAACTCGGGCTGGCCAAGCAGGAATATCTGCAGCAGCGGATAGCCGCCCGCCTGGAAGTTGGAGAGCATGCGCAACTCCTCCAGGCTCTCGATCGGCAGCGACTGCGCCTCGTCGACCACGACGAGCGTCCGCCGGCCGGTGCGCGCCACGGCGTGCAGCCCGCGCTCGATCTCGCCGAGCATCTCGGCCTTGTTCAGGCCCGAGCTGTCGATCCCCAGCCCCTGGCAGACCAGCCGCAGCAGATCCTCGGGGCGCAGCTGGGTCGAGACGATCTTGATCACGTTCAGCCGCTCGCGGTCGATCTCGCCGAGCAGATGCCCCATCAGCGTGGTCTTGCCCACGCCGGGATCGCCGGTGATCACCACAAAGCCCTCGCCCTGGCTCAGCCCATAGCCGAGATAGGCCATCGCCTTGCGGTGCGTCGCCGTGTCGAACCAGAATTTCGGATCGGGGGTCAGCTGGAAGGGCCGGCCGGTCAATCCATAGTGATCGTCGTACATGTTTTCGTCCCGACGCTTAGAAGCCGTAGCGCAGGCCGAGCAGCGCCTGGGCGCTGGCCGAGCTGTCGCCATCCCGCTCGAACCCGAACACGCCTCCCGAAAGAGTCGCGCCCAGCCGTCCGAAGCGGTGGGTATAGGCCGCATTCGCTCCCCAACCGTAAATGCCGTCATTCCCGGGCAGATCGCTATTGTAGTAGCTGCCGAGGATGCTGCCCTGGAGCGAGCCGTTCGCGCCGACATCGGTCGAGGCGAAGGCCTGGGCATAGATGCTGGTGTCGCTGGTGCCGTTGGTGGTGAAGGCGGTGCCGCCCGACGGCGCGATGAAGTCGCGCCGTGCCCAGCCGCCGCCGATGCCGAAGCGGGTGCCGCCCCGGCCCGCGACCATCACGCCGGTCACGCCGCGGGCGCGATAGGCCGAGGTCGCTGCCGAGGCGAAGATGCCGTTCATGCAGCCGCCGGCCGCCGCGCCCGTCGTGCCATAGATGCAGCCCGAGAACTGGTTGCCGAACGGATCGGTGGTGCTGGCGAGCGCGGTCGGCAGCGTCGAGAGCTGGCCGTTGAGCTGCTGACCGAAGGTCTGGACGGTGTCATAGACGCCGATCTGGATGCCGCTGCCCGGGCCCGCCTGGTAGCTGAGCGAGCCGGTATAGCTCATCGAGCCATAGCGCCGGCCGACGCGCGCCTCGAGGAAGGTGCGGCGGCTCGGCTTCCAGATCACGCCCGCGTCCCAGAACACGCCGTCCAGGTCGTATGCAATGCGGCGCGGCGAGTTGGGATCGGTCTGGAAGCGGCCATTGCGGTCGACCACCGGCTGGCCCGCACCGTTCAGCAGCGCGTCGCGCTGGGTGATCTTGATCTGCTCGTAGCCGACGCCGCCCGCGAGCGCGAGGCCGCGCAGAACCGGCAGCACCACGTCGCCGCGGCCCCACTTCCCTTCGAAGCGCTGGTCGAGCTGGCCCGCATCCTCGCGGGTGTAGGATCCGCTGGCAGTGATGCCGACGGGCAGCGCCGTGCCCGACTTCACGCCCACGCTCGCGGTCGCGACATGCACCTTGGAATCATCGTAATAGTCGAGCCGCGGCTGGCCCGGCGCCACGCCGGTCTGCCCCGGCGCCTCGACCTTGGTATAGCCGAAGCGATAGGCGCCGTTGACGAACATCGGCCCCAGATGCGTCGCCAGGTTCGGCCCGATATAGCCCGAGAAGACCTGGGCCGAGTTGCTGAAGTTGCCTACCTGGCTGGTCTGCACATCGCCGCGGATGTCCGAGCGGGTGCGCGTCGCGATGCCGCCCGCCTCGATCGACAGGCCCGGCGCCACCGCCGCCTTCACCGTGGCGAGGCCGCTATGCGTGTGATCGTTGTTGAGCTTGTTCTGGTAATCGAAGCGGTGCTCGTAGCGATAGCTCACCTGCACCTCGACGCGGCGCGAATGCACGCCCACGTCGATGCCCGCGCCGACGGTCGAATAGGTCAGCACGTCGCCGCCGTTCAGATCGGCCGCGACCACCTGGCTCGCCTCGATATAGGGCGCGACCTGCACCCGCTGCGCGTGCGCCGGCAGCGCGGCCCCCGCCGCGATGCCGGTCAAGATGATCAGCCGCTTCACCGGCCTTCCTCCCCATATTCGTAATAGCTGCCGAACCGGCGACCGCCGGGCTGGAACGAGACCGAGTTGAGCACGAGCTGGATATCCTCGCAGCCGTCGAGCGTGTTGACCGCCTGGCGCAGGTCGCTCTCGCTGGTCCGGTCGGCGCGTACGACGAGCATCACCTGCCCCACATGCAGCGCCAGCACCGAGGCGGGCGACGCGGCGAGCGCCGGCGGCGAATCGAAGATCACGATGCGGCGCGGATTGGCCGCGGCCAGGCTGTCGATCACTGCCCTCGCGCGGTCGCTCGCCAGCAGTTCGGTGTCACTGACCGAACGCGTGCCGGCCGGCAGCACCGAGAGCTGCGGGATATCGGTGTCGATGATGCAGTCCTCGACATTCGCCACCGATCCGGCCAGCACGTCGAGCAGCCCGGGGCCGTTCGGCAGGCCGAGGCGCGGCAGCACGTCGGGCTTGGGAAAGTCGGCGTCGACCAGCAGCACCTCGACGTCCCTCTCGGTCGCCATCGAGAGCGCGAGGTTGATCGCGCAGAAGGTCTTGCCCTCGCTCGGCTGGGCCGAGCAGACGAGGATCATCCGCGCCCGGTCCGCCGCCTTGGCGGTGTCCTTGGCGGCGACGGCGCGCGCGGTGAGCAGCAGCTGGCGCTTCACCATGCGGAATTCTTCCGCCAGCGGCGTGATCGCCGCCCCGGGGATCAGCATCCCGCCGCGCTCCAGCACATCCCGGTCGATCGGCGCGACATGGCGGACACCGGTACGCGGCGTGGCGATCTGCGGTTCGGGGGCCGGAGCGACGAACGCAGCGGCTTCTGCCACTTCATTTCCCCGGCGAAGGCCGGGGCCCAGACTTTCAGTCTGGAACGCTGAGGCTGGGCCCCGGCCTTCGCCGGGGAAAGTCTCCGCCTGCGGCTCAGGTTGCGGCACAATCACTGGCGCAGGCGCAACAACGGGTTCCGGCGCGCGCTGCACAGGAGCAGGCGCAGGTTCCGGCGCCGCCACAGGCGCGGGAGACACCACCCGAGCCTCGACCCGCTGCTTCGGCGCCGGCTTGGCAACCGGCGCGGCAGGCGCTTCCTCGATCGGCGCGGGCGCATAATGGAAAGACGGCGCCGCCCGTTCGAGCAGCGACCCCTTCAGGCGGCGGGGCGTGTGATCGTTCATCTCAGGCTCCCATGCCCCGCTGGAGGAACTCGACGCCGATCAGCCCGACATAGGCGACGGCCAGCGCCGCCACCCCACCGGCGAACAGGGTCAGCGTCTTGCGCCGCATCGCGGTCTGCGCGGCGGTCACCACTTCGCCGATCGATCCGATCACCGGCATGCCGCTCGCCTTTTCCAGCTTGGCGGCAGTCGCGAAGGTCGTGGTCAGCTTGCCCAGCGCGAAGGCCGCGGCGACGCCCGCGCCGAGCCCGGCGATCAGCACCGCGGTGAGCAGCAGCGGCCGGTTGGGCGAAGTCGGCCCGCGCGGCTGGGTCGGCGGATCGACCACGTTGAACTTGTCGGCATCGGCGACATTCTGCGCCTGGCTGGCGATCTTCATCTGCTCGCGCTGGGCGAGCAGCGTGTCGTACTGGCCCTTGAGCACCTGGTACTGGCGCTCGATCTCGCCCTGCTCGGCGGCCACGCCCGGCGCCTCTGCCAGCTTGGCCTGGAGCAGGTTGAGGTCGCCCTCGATCTGCGCCTTGCGCTGGATCAGCGCGGCGACGGTCGCCTGCTTGTCCGCCCGCATCGACTGCAGCCCGATATAGACCGGGTTGGAGGCACTGCCCGCGCCGCCGCCCACCAGCGGCTCGCGCGCCGCCGCGCCCTGTGCCGCGGCAAGCTGGTTCTTGAGCGCGATCATGTCGGGATGGCTGTCGGTATAGCCCTTGGCGCGCGCATCGGCGATCTGGCCCTGGATGGCCTGGAGTCGCGCCCGCGCGGGGCCAGCCACCGCGCCGCCACCGGCACCCGCGACGCTGGCCGGGGTGCCCGCCATCTGGGCATTGACCACGTTGAGGCTCGACTGTGCCGCCGCCAGGTCGCCCTGGATCTGGCCGAGCTGGGTGCGCGCCGCGGAGACGCGATCGTCGATCGATCCGGTGCCCGGCAGGGAGCCGAGGAACTTCGCCTGGAAGTCGGCCCGCTTGGTATCGGCGTCCTGCAACTGCTTCTGCCGCTCGGCCAGCTGCTGGTCCATGAAGTCGAGCGACTGGCTCGACTGGTCGCGATTGTCGGAAAGGTTGGTCTCGACGAAGATGTCGATCAGCTTCTGCGCGATCTGCTTGGCCAGCTTGCCGCTCGGCGCCGTGACCGTGATCTCGAAGAGGTTGTCCTGCTGCGCGGTCAGCTTGATCGCCGCCTGCAGCCCGGCCACCCGGTCCGCCACGTCGCGGTCCGTCGCAACAGTGCGCGCCAGGTCGGTGCCGCGCACCACCTTCTCCAGGTTGACCGCGCTGGTCAGCGTCTGGCGGATCCGGTCGAGATCCTTCTGCTGGTTGAGCGCCGTCGTCCCGTCGGTCGGGATGATCTGGCGCAGCTGCACGAAGATGCGCGCGCGCGATTCATATTTGTTCGGCATCTGCGACACGACCAGCCAGCCGGCCAGGCAGATGCACCAGGCCACCGCCAGCGCGATCCAGCGCCGTTGCCATACCGCGTGCAGTGCGCCGCGCAGCTCTTCGTAGAGGTTCCCCACCCGCGCTACCTCAGAACATGCTCGTAGGAATGATGATCACGTCGCCCGGCTCGAGCTTGACGTTCGCCCGGATGTCGCCGTCCTTGAGCAGGTCGCCCAGGCGCACCTTGTACTCGGTCTGCTTGCCGGTCTGCCGGTCGTAGCGCACCAGCCGCGCGCGGTTGCCCGCGGCGAACTCGCTCAGGCCGCCGACGGCGATCATCGCGTCGAGCACGGTCATGTTGGCGCGGTACGGGATCGAGGCCGGCTTCTCGGTCGCGCCGACGACGCGGATCTGCTGGCTGTAGGTGCCGTTGAAATTCTCGACGATCACCGAGACGATCGGGTCCTTGATATACTCGCTGAGCGCGTATTTCAGGTCGTCCGCCAGCATCGCCGGGGTCTTGCCCACCGCCGGCATGTCGCTGATCAGCGGCACGGTGATGCGGCCGTCGGGGCGCACCTGCACCTTCGCCGATAGCTCGGGATTGCGCCACACGAAGATCTGGAGCTGGTCCATCGGCCCGATGACATATTCGTCGCTGGGCGTCTCGCGGCCCGCCACCGCCGCCGCGGGGGGCAGCTCGGGACGACCGCCGCCACCGCCGCACGCGGCAAGCACAGCCGCCATGCCGAGAGCCAGAACAGTCCTGCCGAAACCGATCAAACGCATACCGAGCTCCTTTTCCTGCCGGGCCGGAAGCCGCCAACGTCTCGGCAGCAACCCGCACAGGATCAGGGTCAGCTATGCGCTTGAGAGGTAAACATCGGGTTAGGGGTCGCCGGGATTATCCCGCTCGGGCACGCGTACCGGGGCGGGACTAGCTAGGGATGACGCGAGACTCTCCCCAAAAAGCACCTCGTCACCCCGGCCTTGTGCCGGGGTCCACCGGGAGGCAAGTCATGGACAAGAGCGGTAAAGACAGTCCGCGCGGCACAGTGGACCCCGGCACAAGGCCGGGGTGACGATTGAATTGTCATTCCAGTCCCGATGAATTTTACTTAGCTTCCGGAACCAATCCTCCCACCACGCGTTCTGCCCCCAACTGTGTTGCCCTAGCGCAACACCGCAGAAACGCCCTTTTGCCCGGACCAAGCTTTCCTTTCTATCAATTCCCATTGGATTGGTAGAAATTCCGCTCACCATAAGAAAAGGTGGGCCATCATCATGCGTTTCCGTACCCCCTCGCTCCTCGCCATCGCCACCACGCTGGCGGTCGCAGCCTCCCCCGCCCTTGCGCAGGAAACCCCCGCCGCGGAACCGCAGGCCGACCAGGCCGCACCTGCCGCCGAGGACACCCAGATCGTCGTCACCGGCACCCGCGCCCAGGGCCGCTCGCGGCTCGACACCGCCTCGCCGGTCGACGTGCTGAGCGGCACCGCGCTGCGCAACCAGGGCACCACCGAGCTCGGCGCCGCGCTCTCCACCGTCGCTCCCTCGATCGACTTCCCGCGTCCCTCGGCGGTAGACGGCACCGACGCGATCCGCCCGGCAACCCTGCGCGGCCTCTCGCCGGACCAGACGCTCGTCCTGATCAACGGCGTGCGCGCCAATGCCTCGGCGCTGCTCAACATCAACGGCTCGGTCGGCCGCGGCTCGGCCGCCGTCGACCTCAACACCATTCCCGCCACCGCGCTCGAGCGGATCGAAGTGCTGCGCGACGGCGCCTCGGCGCAGTACGGCTCGGACGCGATCGCCGGCGTGATCAACGTCCGCCTCAGGGAAGCCCGCTCGGGCGGCGGCGTCACCGCTACCTATGGCTTCTACGCCACCGATATCGACACCGCCCGCGGCAGCCGCTCGATCACCGGCGAGCCGACCTTCACCGCCTCGGCCTGGCAGGGCATCGGCTTCGGTAATGACGGCTATGTCACCGTCTCGGGCGAATATACCAAGCGCGAGCCGACGAACCGCGCCGATTACGATCCGCGCGTCACCCCCAGCCGCGTCACCGGCCGCTTCGGCGATCCCGAGGTCGAGCAGTACACCGGCTACGTCAACGCCGGCACCGGCATCGGCGACAATTTCAAGCTCTATGGCTGGTTCGGCTATCAGGACCGCGACAGCCGCAGCGCCGCCTTCCCCCGCCTCGCCAGCGCCGCCACCGCGGTCTCGGGCATCTATCCGAACGGCTTCCTGCCGATCATCAACACCAAGTCGACCAACGCCAATGGCGCGCTCGGCCTGAAGGGCGACCTCGCCGGCTGGAACGTCGACCTCAACGTCGCATACGGCCGCAACAAGATCGCCTATTACACCCGCAACTCGGCCAATTACGCCTATGGCAACGCCTCGCCGAACAGCTTCTATGACGGCGCGCTGATCTACGACCAGTGGGTCGCCGGGCTCGACGTGTCGCGCAAGTTCGACGTGTTCCAGTCGCTCAACGTCGCCTTCGGCGTCGAGGGCCGCCGCGAGGGCTTCAAGATCACCCCGGGCGAGCAGGCCTCCTGGGACTATCCCGCCACCGGCGCGGTCGCCGGCCAGGCGCCGGGCGCGCAGGGCTTTGGCGGCTTCTCGCCGCGCAACGCGATCGAGCGCAGCCGCAAGAACGTCTCGGGCTATGTCGATCTCGAAGCCCAGGTCACCGACAAGCTCCTGGTCGGCCTCGCCGGCCGCGCCGAGCACTACACCGATTTCGGCGACACCGGCACCGGCAAGGTCTCGCTGCGCTACGATTTCACCCCCTGGTTCGCCCTGCGCGGCACCGCCTCGACCGGCTTCCGCGCGCCGAGCCTGCAGCAGCAGTACTTCACTTCGATTGCCTCGGTGATCGTCAACGGCGCCCCGGTGCTCACCGGCACCTTCCCGTCGGTCAGCCCGGTCTCCGCAGCGCTCGGCGGCCTGCCGCTCGAGCCTGAGCGCTCGACCAACCTTTCGCTCGGCACGGTGATCCGCTCGGGCGGTTTCGACCTCACCGTCGACGCCTATCAGATCCGCCTGCGCAACCAGCTTGCCCTGTCGGAGAACATCACCGGCTCGCTAACCTCGCCCGATCCGGTCAGCCGGCAGATCGCCCAGCTGCTGCTCAACACCAACACCGGCGCGACCGCGGCCCGCTTCTTCATCAACGGCCTGCGCTCGCGGGTCCGCGGCGTCGATGTCGTGGCACATTACAAGCTGCGCGCCGACGATGCCGGCACCTTCGACTTCACCCTTGCCGGCAATCTCAACCAGACCAAGGTCGATCGCAGCTCGGTCCCCACCGGCACTGGCGTGATCAGCCCGGTCACCCTGTTCGCCCGCAGCCGCATCTACTCGATCGAGCAGGGCACGCCCGGCGAAAAGGTCACCGGCACGATCGACTGGTCGCTGGACAAGATCGGCATCACGGCGCGCGCCAGCTATTATGGCAGCGTGATCCAGCCCGGCACCACCGCGGCCGGCGACATCCCCACCGGCAAGCACACGATCGCCGATCTCGAGCTGCGCTACCAGGCGCTCAAGGGCGCCCAGTTCGCGCTCGGCGTGAACAACCTGTTCGACGAATATCCCGACTACACCATCGCCGCGAACAACACGACCGGCGTGGTCGGCTTCCCCTATTACTCGCCCTTCGGCTTTGGCGGCCGCTACATCTACGCCCGCCTCGGCCTGAGCTGGTAAGCCTGTTCCCCAGCTCGGGAGCGGTGGCAACGCCGCTCCCGAGCTGGGGCAGGATCACATCACCGCCGAGCCTGCTGCCGCCGCGCAGATCGGCCCAGCCGATTCCGCGGCGCTTCGCCCTGGCTCACTTCCTGCCCGCGCAGGCTGCCCGCAGATAGTCGAAAACCTCCGCGAAGTTCGTTGCCTGATCCGCCAGGTCGACCTCGAAACGCATCGCCTCGGATGGTTTGGCTGTCGTCAGGTCCACCTGATATTTCTGCGCCGTCACCGCCTTGATCGCAGTCCAGTCGAGGACCACGCTGCCCTCCTCTTCGAGGATGAACTTGGTGCGGCACCGGCCTGCATTCTCCGCGCGCACGATGGCGCGGGTCACGCCCTTGTATTGCAGCCCGACATCCTCGTCATATTTGTAGCCCTCGACATCGGCCTGCGTCGATTTGATCGCCGCTTCGCGCTGGTCCTGCATCGGCAAGCCCAGCAGAAGGGCGAAGGACAGGATCAGTGGCAATATCGTTCCCTCGAGCAGCATGGTTGGTCAGGTGCAGGACATGGCCAGGCGTGGACGCGCCGACATGAGTTTCTTCCCGACGACTTCATAGGTGCCGCCATCGGCCTTGGTAAGCACGAACAGGAAATCGCGATCTTCGCGCAGATAGGCGTGTTCGAAATACCGGACCGGGATCACGGAAGCGCCCGGCGCCCCGTACACGCGCTTGCGGACCTTCAGCGTTGCGGAGGCCCAGCCGTGCCCGAGCAGGTCGTCGGCGATCTCGACATGCCCCCAACCCCCGTTCTTGAGCCGCCCCACCACGACAATGTCGTCGCAGCCATAGGCAAGCGCATGATCCTGCGCCCCGGCCTGCTCAGGCGCGCCAGGGACAGCCGCCAGACCAGCAATCAACAAGATCGCGTAGTACATGCCCCAGTCTAAGTCGAAAGACGGGCCGCCGGCAATCCACCGGGTCCCCGCCGTTCCGCATCGGCGCGGCCGATTCCGAGACGGAGCCGCCGCAATTACGGGTGTTCAGGCGTAAAGCGAGCTGGAACATAGGCGCTTGTCGAAATGGACAAGGATGATCATGACATTGACCCATGCTGATCCTTGCCATCGCATTGCTCGCCACTGACCAGGACACCACTGCGTTTCCCGAGCAGATGCCCGGCTTGATGGAGGCGTGCTTGACAGCCGCGACTGCGTCGGGAGACGTGACCGACACGGAAGACAGCCACAAATATATTTGTGCTGGCGATGCAGCCGCGCGGCTCTGGACATTTCTGGAACGCGCAAAGATTCGTTCCTATGAGCAGGAAACCCCCGAAGGTCGCTGGCTAAGCCGCGAATTCCCACTTGGCGGCTGCTTCAAGCGCGTTCGGCTCCCTGACGGCAGGCCCGCAGACAGCGGGCTATCCTGCACGATCTGGGTGCCGCGTGTGACAGGTGACGCCGCTGCCGCGAAGCCCGAGGCCCAATAACAACTTTCGTGCCCCTTCGATCGAGAGTGTCCCCCTCTCTGGCATTCCGGGACGATTGGCAGCTGCAAAAGCCACCGGTCCGCTAACGCGCCAGTTGCCGTCATTCGCGAGGCGCTTAAGCTGGCTATATGAGATGCATCTGCGGAATTGCTTTTATCATGGCAGCTATTTGCTGGGCTGGCGCATGCTCAGCCCAGGCTGTCGCGCGGTCAGTAGGCGCATTTGATCGCACGAAGGAACGTTGCGACGGGCTTGCACCGCAAGTGAGAGTCCTGGGCTGCTTTCTCGACGCTGCCAAGAAGTCTCGGCTTCATGTGGATCGTGCGTTCAATCGAGCTCTGCAGGCTGCCGTCGCCTTGGAGAAAGAGCAAAATGCGTTTGCGCGTCCGAGGAAGCTCCCAACCGCAGTCCTCGTCAGAGATTTGAAAGCTGCTCAGGCAGCCTGGCTCAGCTATTCTATGTCACAGTGCGCACTTGAGGGCGGCGTGGCCTTCGGCGGGAGCGGAACCGATATTCTGGAAGCCCAGTGCCGCTATCGTCTGAACGTGATCCGCTTGTCCGAGCTACGAGCTGCAATTCGGCTGCTAGAGCGTTAGTGTCCGCTTCCCACCCATTGACGGTCGTTCAGCCGTGCAGCAGCCCGCCCAAGAACGGACAGGCAGCCAACGCCCATTTGCGGACCTCCGCTGCCCGCGCGATAGCGCCCACGAGCGGAGGTCCGCGAATCGCGGTAAGCTTCGCAACGGGGCAACATGACTAAACTCAAGCAGACCTTTGCCAATCCGACACGGTCTCCCATCTTCCTCAACCTGGAACTTTCCACCGCGCGCTTCCGGCTGAACCCTGGTGAAGAGCTAATCCTATTGTACGACCCCAGCGATCGGCCTTCCGATGACAACGGGTCGGTACTGAGAATTGAGGTTATCCCAGAATGCTCTGGCATCGAACTGGCAATCTACACTACCGAAAGCGTGATGTTTTACCCCGACGGCAGTGAAGCGCCCCAGGATTTTGGAGCAGCCTAATGGGGGCATAGGCGCTGGCACCAGATAGCGGACAGGGAACTATTCACCCAATGCTGGGCTTTCGGCCGGCGTCCGGCCGATTTCAAAGCTGTCGGACTGGTCCGCCCTATTAGCGGAGGTTGCCCCCCGGGGCCTCCGATCCTCGAGCATCAATTTTATTTCGCATCCGTTACTGTGGGTTTTCCCCTGCGCGACGTCCTCGATCGGGGGGAGGCGAATGCCTCCGATCGGGGAGAGAGTATATGCGTACAAGCGGGAGCGCCTGCGCGCCCATGGGGCGTGCCAAGGGCACATCGGTCTGGCGGCAATCCCTCACTGGCCTTCCCCTTCTCGCCCTTGGCGCGCCTTTGGGTGCGGTACCGGCCCTGGCCCAGGAGACCCCGCCGGCGCCACCTCCCGCATCCGCTCCAGCGCAGGAGCAGCAGGATCCGGCAACCGACCAGGCCAGCGGCCCCGAGATCGTCGTGCTCGGCAAGCGCCTGCAGGATCCCGTCGAGATCAGCCTGAGCCAGGCCGATATCGCCACCTATGCCGCAAGCGACATCGAAGAGCTGGTCGGCAAGATCTCGCAGCAGACCGGCGGCAAGGCCCCGGCCCTGCTGGTCAATGGCCGCCGCGCCAACATGCTCGATATCGCCAAGCTGCCCCCCGAAGCGATCGACCGGATGGAGCTGTTGAAGCCGGAGGCGGCGGCGGAGCTCGGCTTCGCCCCCGATCAGCGCGTGATGAACATCATCCTGCTCAAGCGCTTCCGCAAGACCACGCTGGAACCCAGCGCCCGCTTCGCCACCGAAGGCGGACGCGTCGAATATGGCACCAGCGCCACGATCACCGCGATCCATGATTTCGACCGGCTCAACATCAGCATCGATTATGCCCGCGCCACCGCACTCTACGAAAGCGAGCGCGGCATCCTTCAGGGGCGCGGCTACGGCCTGTTCGATACGGTGGGCAATGTAACGCCCGCCGGCGGCAACGCCCAGCTCGATCCCGGCCTCAGCGCGCTCGCCGGCACGCCGGTCACCCTGGCCGGCGCCCCCGCCACGGCGCCGTCGGGCACCACCGGCCTGACCGACTGGCTGGCGACCGCCAACAAGCCCAATGCCTATCCCACCGGCGCCTATCGCACGCTGATGCCCGCCAGCACAAAGCTCGCTTTGGGCACCGCCTACAATATGCGCCTGCCGGACGAGAGCACCCTGTCGCTCGCGTTCAACTATCTGCGCGACGAGAGCGACGGCGCGAACGGTCTGGCCCGCGCCAGCTGGCTGCTCCCCGCCGGCAACCCCTATTCGCCCTTCAGCGACGACGTCACCCTGTCGCGCGCGCTCGATTCGGCGGGGGCGCTGCGCTCGCATTCGCTGCGCCAGACACTGACGGGCGGCCTCACCCTGCAGGGTCCGTTCGGCAAATGGAACTGGGTGATCAGCGGCAAGGCCGACACCAGCTGGTCCGAAACGCGGAATGATCGCGATGTGGATACCGCCGGCATCCGGGCGCTGCTCAACGCCGGCGATCCCGGCCTCAACCCCTTCGGCCCGATCGCGCTCGCGCGCTTCGGCGCCCGGTCGGTCGATCGCGTCACGTCCAACACCGCCAATGTCGGCACCGACATCCTCGTGTTCGGCAAGCTGCTAACGCTGCCCACCGGAGGCGCGATTACGGTCAACGCGCGCGGCAGCGTCACCGGGCACAGCATCGACAGCAGCAGCCATATCGGCGGCATCGTCTTCGGCCGCGACATCAACAATCTGGAGAGCGACCTCAACCTCGGGCTCAACATCGGCCTGCTCAGCCGGGCACGCGGCATCGGCAAGGCGATCGGCGACGTCTCGGCATCGCTCACCCTGCGCCGCAACGCGCTGTCCGGCGTCGGCAGCGCGCAGGAATACCTCTACGGGCTCAACTGGGCGCCGCTGCAGTCGCTGTCGCTGCGCGGGCAGCTGGGCAGCGCGCGCGCCTTGCCTCCGATCGACCAGCGCGGGTTGCCGGCGATCCGGGTGCCCAACGTCCCGGTCTATGATTTCGTGCGCGGCGAGACCGCCAACATCACCCAGATCAGCGGCGGCAACCCGGACCTGCTTCCCCAGAAGACCGACACAATCAGCGTCGAGGCAAGCTGGCGCCCCAAGAGCAAGGCCAATCTGAACTTCGCCATCGGCTTCCGGCAGACGGTCATCCGCGACGGCATCGGCACCTTGCCGGCGATCGATGCCGATGTGGAAGCCGCCTTCCCCGATCGTTTCGAGCGCGATGCCCAGGGCCGCCTGACCGCGCTCGACCTGCGCCCGATCAACTTCGAGCGCCAGCGCCAGCGTGGCTTGTCGACCCGCTTCTTCCTCGCCGCCCCCTTCGGCAGGAAGGCGCCGCCGCCCCCGCCGCCTGCCGATCCGATGATGGGCATGCTGTCGATGATGACCGGCGCGAAGCGCGTCGCCACCGATCCGGAGTCCGCGACGGCGATGCTGACGGACCCGTCACGCGGCCGGATCGTCTTCGGCCTCAGCTATGATCTCAAGCTCGAGGACAGGCTGCGCCTGCGCGACGGTCTGCCCGAGCGCGACCTGCTCGCCACCGGCCCGATCGGCGGCCGCACTCCGTCGCTCCACAACCTCACCGCCCAGCTCAACGTCGCCAAGGGCATATGGTCGACCGCGCTCGAAACGCGCTGGCAGAGCGGATCGCGCGCCGACGGCCCCAACGGGCTCGATTTCTCGTCGCTCGCCACCGTCGACCTGAAGCTGTCGCTCTCGCCCACCAAGGACAGTGGCCTGGGCAAGCGCATGCCCTGGCTCGCCGGTGCGCGCGCCACGATCGCCGTCACCAACGTCACCAACGCCCGCACCCGCGTCACCAATGCGCAGGGCGTGACGCCCTCCGGATATGAACCGCCCTATCTCGATCCGCTCGGCCGGGCGATCAAGTTCAGCCTGCGCAAGCTGTTCTAGCGCCCGCCGTCCTTGTCGCAGACCGCCGACGGGCCTATCCTGCGGCCATGCTGCACGATCTCCCCTTGGGCAGGGCGCTGCGCCGCTTCCGTCTGCTGCACGGGATCAAGCAGGGCGACGTCGCCGAGCGCCTGGCGGTGACCCAGGCCAGCGTGTCGCGCTGGGAGAGCGGCGCGCACCTGCCCGAGCCGGCGATGCGCGACCGCATCCTCGCGATGATCGCCGCCCGCGCCGGCAACGACGCCGACGCGGCCCTCAAGCGGCTGATCGAGACCTCGACCGCCCCGGTCCACCTGGTCTGCGACGCCACCCACCGCCTGCTCGCCGCCTCGCCCGCCCGGGTAGCGGGCTGGCCCGGCGGCGCCGACGCCTTTCTCGACCGCTCGCTCTGGCGCTTCGCCAGCCCCGAGATCATCGCAGCCGAGGAGGGACTCGCCGATCGCGGCTGGTACGACCGGCCCTTCCAGCGCCTCGAGTTCCATACGGGCCACAACGGCAACCCGGTGATCGCGGTGCTGCCCAGCACGATGCGCTGGGAGACCGTCCCCCTCGCCGACGGCCGGATCGGCCGCATCACCACGACGATCGCCTCCGACCCCGTATAATCTATTCGTGGCCATCCACGCCCGCCGCCCCTAGCAGGGCCTGCATGCGCACGCCCTGGCCCCGAATCCTGACGCTCTGGCTGGTCGGCATCCTCGCCGCCGCGCAGCTCGCCAAGATCTCAGCCATCGCCCCGATCCTGCGCGAGAGCTTCCACCTCACCCTCCCCCAGATCGCCCTGCTGATCTCGCTGCTCGAGGTCGGCGGCGGGCTGTTCGGCTTCGTCGCCGGGCTCGGCCTCGCCCGCTTCGGCATGCGCGCCTTCCTGCTGACCGGCGGCGCGACCCTGGCCGGCGCCAGCCTGGCCGAGGCGATCGCGCCCTCTCCGGCGATCCTCTTCGCCGCCCGCGTGGTCGAGGGCGTCGGCTATCTCCTGATGGTGATCGTCGCCCCCACCGCCATCGCCGCCCTCGCCACCGACCGCAGCCGCGGCCGCGCGCTCGCCTTGTGGAGCACCTTCGTCCCCGTCGGCCTGGCGCTCGGCAGCGCCGTCACCGCCTCGCTGGTCACGCTGGCAGGCCCGCGCGGCGTGATGCTGCTCTGGGCCGTCGTCCTCGCCGCGATCACCGCGCTGCTCACCCGCTTCCCCCTGCCCGGCGCCGGCGGCCAGCGCATCACCCTCCCCGCCCCCGCCGCCTGGGTCTCCACCTTCGCCTTCGGGCTCTACACGCTGTTCGTCTGCGCGCTGCTCATGCTGCTGCCGAGCTTCCTGGTCGAGCGCAGCGGTGCCCCGATCGGGCAGGTCGGGCTGGTCACCGCGCTTGCCTCGCTCGCCGCCCTGCCCGGCTCGGCCGCCGCCATGTGGCTGATGCGCGGCGGGCAGCTCAGCCGCCGCCGGATGATGCTGGTCTCCACCCTCGCCCTGCTCGCCACCCTGCCCCTGGTCTTCTGGCTCTACCGCCACGCCGCCGCGAGCCTGGTCGAGAGCGGCGCCCTCGCCATCGCCGCCACTCTGGTCAGCGGCCTCGTCCCGCCGCTGATGTTCGCCCGCCTCCCCGCCCAGGCCGGTGCGACCACACCCGACGATCCCCGCATCGCCGCGGCCAACGGGCTGATCACCCAGTTCGGCGCGGGCGGCGCGCTGCTCGGCCCGCCGCTCGCCGGCATGGTCGTCGCTATCTGGGGCTGGCCGGCGCTCGGCATCGCGCTGATCGCACTGGTGCTGGCGATGCTCGCCTGCCTGCTGGTCGCCGAGCGCCTCTGAACCGCATCAAGGCGATTGCCCTCGCCACCCCGGCCGCTAAGCTGTCCGCGAACGAAAGAGGGGGCAAAGCGCATGTGGCGAACATCCTTGTTGGCGGCCCTGATCTGCGCGGGCGCCCTTCCGGTACCCCAGGCCCAGGCGCAGACCGCCGGGCTCCGTGCCTTCACCAGCGACCAGGAGCTCGCGACCTTCCTCAAGCGCCGCGCACGCCAGCACCCCGCGCCGATGCCGGCCGACCTGCCGCCTCCCGCCCCCACGATGGTGATGGCCCCGTCGTCCGCACCAGGCGCCGCCAACGAGGCCGTGGTCGTCACCGGCACCCGGGCATCGTCCCCGAGCATCACCAACACCCAGGAAGCCGATGTCGACGAGGGCGGCATCGTCAAGGTCCATGGCAACCATCTGGTGGTGCTGCGCCGCGGCCGGCTGTTCACCGTCCGGATCGGCGACGGCACGATGCGCGCGGTCGATCATGTCGACGCCTTTCCGCCGGGCACCAATGGCGACGCCTGGTATGACGAGATGCTCGTCTCCGGCGACCGGGTCATCGTGGTCGGCTACAGCTATGAACGCGGCGGCACCGAGATCAACCGCTTCCGCATCGATGCCGCCGGCCGGCTGCGCTACGAGGACAGCTACCACCTGCGCTCGAACGACTATTATTCCTCGAGCAACTATGCCTCGCGCCTCATCGGCAGCCAGCTGATCTTCTATACCCCGCTCGACCTTGATCCCTACGCGCCGATCGTCGCGCAGCTGCCCGCGCTGCGCCGCTGGACCGGCAAGGACCTCGATCGCTATGCCGGCCTCGGCAAGGACGGCTTCCAGCGGATCACCCCGGCCACGCGCGTCTATGTGCCCGAGCCGATCCGCCGCAATTCCGAAGCCGATATCTCGACGCTCCACACCGTGACCGTCTGCGATCTCGCCGCGCCCCGGCTCTCCTGCCGCGCCACCGCCGTGCTCGGCTCGGATTCGAGTAACTTCTACGTGTCCGGCAACGCCGTCTATGTCTGGATCGGCGAGGCCCTGCCCGGCGGCAAGGGCCATGACCGGGCGATGCTCTACCGCATGCCGCTCGACGGTTCCCGTCCCGGCGCGCTCCAGGCCTGGGGCGGCCCGGTCGACCAGTTCTCCTTCCGCGAGGACCGCGCCGCCCGCGCGCTCGACGTGGTCGTCCGGGCAGAAAGCCGCGGAGACTGGATGTGGCGGCCCGAAGTCAGCTCCGGCGACGCCGCGCTGCTTCGCCTGCCGCTCTCGGCATTCGGCAACGGCGCCTATCTCGCGCCCGGCCGCGCCTATCGCCCGCTGCCGCTCGGCAAGCAGCCGGACTGGTCGTTCCACAACCGCTTCATGGGCCGCCATCTCGTCTATTCGGCCGGCCGCTTCGCCGGCGAGCAGAACGAGGCAGCCGTCTTCGTCGTCCCCCTCGACGGCGGCCTGATCGGCCGTATCCGCGCGCCGCACGGCGTCGACCGGATCGACATCATCGGCAACGACGCCGTCGTCATCGGCAACGACGCGAAGGACCGGCTCGGCTTCTCCTCGATCGAGCTGGCCGGCGGCCCGCCCCGGCTCGGCGACACCTCGTTCCTGCCTGCAGCGCGCGAGGGCGAGCGACGCAGCCAGGCCTTCTTCTACCGCCCCGATCCAGGCAGCCCTAACGGCGCCTCGGGCACGCTCGGCCTGCCGGTCACCCGCGACCTCGGCAAAAGCCCGGCGGCGCGCTTCCTCGGCAGCGGCTCGGCGGTCGCCTTCCTGCGCCGCGACGCCCGCCGCCTCGCCCCCGCCGGCGAGCTCGCCGCCCATGCCGAGACCGCACGCGACGACGACTGCAAGGCGTCCTGCGTCGACTGGTACGGCAATGCCCGGCCGATCTTCCTCGGCGACCGGGTGTTCGCGCTGATGGGCTATGAGCTGGTCGAGGGGAAGCTGAGCAACGGGCGCATCCGCGAATATGCCCGGCTCGACTTCGCTCCTACCGCCACCGCCCGGAAATAAGGGCGGGCGCTTCCGGACGCGGTTTGACAAGCCGCACCCCGGCGCCCATCCTCCCGGCATGACGTTTCGCGCACCCTCGCTGCGATACCGCGTCCATGCGGGACAGCTCCTGGCAGGCAGTTAGCCCCGGGTTCTCCTACGGCACGTCCCGGAGACCCGGGGCCAAGCAACGCGCCGTCATTCGGCGCCCCGGCGGCACCGCGCCGCCTTTGCCTGGGAGATCCAGATATGAGCAAGACCCGCAAGGCGGCCGGCCGGCCGCCGATCGACATGATCGATTCCGAAGCCGAGCAGCTCGCCGGCCTGGCCCTCAGCGTCGCCCGCCGCTTCCCCGCGGTCAGCGCGCTGCTGCTCCGCGAAACCGAGCGCGCCCGCCTCCACAGCGCCGCGAGCATCTCGCCCGACACGGTGACGATGGGCGCCACGGTGGAGTTCCTCGACGACAGCAACGGCACCCGCCGCACCGTCACCCTGGTCTACCCTTCCGACGCCGACATCGCCCAGGGCCGGATCTCGATCCTAACCCCCGTAGGCGCCGCCCTGATCGGCCTGCGCACGGGCCAGTCGATCCTCTGGCCCGACCGCTTCCTGACGGTGCTGGGGGTGCAACGGGCCTAGCGCGGGCCCCCTGCGACGCACCCGACGTCCTCGCACCGACGCATTCTTCCATCGTCACCCCGGCCTTGTGCCGGGGTCCACCGGGAAGCAAACGCTGGACAAGAGATCGCAGGGCATTGGATGCGGCGTGGTGGACCCCGGCACAAGGCCGGGGTGACGGGTATGGAGCAACCTTCGTCAGCGGGATCAATCTTGCGGGCGGCCGCCCTCACGCCTCCGCTCTGTCCCGTTGAAGCGCGATCCGGCTGTTCCGCTCCGACAGCGCCTCCACCGCCTTCAACGCCGCCAGTTCCTCGTCACTGGGCCGACGCCACCCGATCGCCTCGAGTTCCGCCAGCACCTGTGCCGGCTCGGTTCGCAGCGGCCGGGGTGCGATGCTGTGCACGAAGGAAAGGTAATCCTCTCCCCGCCCTCGCAGATGCGCGACCACAGCTCTGGCGGAATCCGAACTGCAGCGCAGCAGTATCTCGCCCCCCAGCGTGCAGAAATTGCCGATGGAGCTCGCCAGCATGTCGGCGAGCTGCTGCGCGAAATCATCGTCACGCATCAGGTCCATCATCCGCGCGCTGGCGCGAAGGTTCGCCTCGAGCAGCAGCACCGTGGGATTGTAGAGAAACTCGTCTTCCCGGTGCGACCATTCCGGCTCGGACGCCTCGCGGCGCTTTCCGGCAAAGCCGAGCCCCGCCCCGACAATGGTACCCGCCAGAAAAGCCGCACCGCTACGCATCGCCATTCCGCCCTCACCAAACCATCCGGCGGCTCTAGCGGCGGGAAGTTAATTCCGCGGAACGGCAGCGGCTAGACCAGCAACTCCGCCACTGCGGGGTGCCCCAGGAACCCACTCGGGCTCGCGGTCGCGCCATACGCCCCGGAGGCGAACACCGCGATCACGTCCCCCACTTCGGCCCGCGGCAGCGCCACCCGGTCGGCGAGCCGGTCGAGTGGGGTGCAGAGCGGCCCGACCACGGTCACCACTTCCTCCGCCGGGTCCTGCATCCGGTGCGCCACCGCCACCGGATAGTTGCGCCGCACCACCGTGCCGAAATTGCCCGTCGCCGCCAGGTGATGGTTCAGCCCGCCCTCGACGATCAGGAAAGTCTCGCCTTGGCTCTCCTTCCGGTCGACCACCCGGGCGAGGTACACCCCCGCCTCGCCGACCAGCCAGCGCCCCAGCTCGATCGCATATTCGCTGTCCAGCCGGCCGACCGCGCCCGCCAGCGCCGCGCCGATCGCGCCGACGTCCACCGGCATGTCGCCCGGGAAATAGGGGATGCCGAACCCGCCGCCGAGATTGACCAAAGGCGGCACCGCGCCGATCTCGTCGGCCAGCCGTGCCGCCAGCTCGATCGTCGCCGCCTGGGTCGCGATGATCGCCTCGGTGTCGAGCGACTGCGATCCGGCGAAGATGTGCAGCCCGCGCCACTCCGCGCCTTCGCCGCGCAGCAGCCGGACCAGCTCGGGCACATGCGCGCTTTCGATGCCGAAGGGAGATGCGCGCCCGCCCATCTTCATCCCCGATCCGCGCAGCTCGAAGTCCGGGTTCACCCGCACCGCCAGCCGGGGCGTCCTCTCCAGCGCTTTGCCGATCGCCAGCGCGCGCTGTCCCTCGGCGATCGATTCGAGGTTGACCGTCACCCCCTCGCGGATCGCCGCTTCCAGCTCGGCGTCGCGCTTGCCGGGTCCGGCGAAGCTGATCGCGGTCGCCGCCATGACGTCGAGCGCTCGCCCCATCTCGCCCGCCGAGGCGACGTCCATCCCGTCGACCAGCGGCGCGATCCGCTCGAGCAGCGGCGGGAACGGGTTGGCCTTGATCGCATAATGCACGCCGACCCTGCCGGGCAGCGCCGCGCGCAGCAGCGCGACCCGCGCCTCGACCACGGCGAAGTCATAGACATAGGCCGGGGTGCGGACGTCCAGCCACGGAAGTTGGCGCAGTTCCGCGAATTCGGGCGGGATCGGGCCAAAGGGTTTCGCGGTGATGGTCATTTTCCCTCTCCCAAACTCGCCCGCAACGCCGTCCGGTCCAGCTTCCCGTTCGCATTGCGCGGAAGCTCCGGACGCCAGTCGTAGCGTGCCGGCTGCATGAAGCTCGGCAGGTCGCGCCGCAGCCGCTCGCGCAGCTCGGCCTCGCGGCTGCCGTCGCCGCGCGCGATCACCAGGATCGCCTGGCCCAGCCGCGCGTCCGCCACGCCGAACGCCGCCGCCTCGCCGGTCTCGCCGCCCGCAAGCACCGCCTCCTCGATCTCGGTGGGGCTGATCCGGTTGCCGGCCGACTTGATCATCTCGTCGTCGCGCCCGACGAAGCGGAGCAGCCCGTCCTCGCCCAGCCGCACCGTGTCGCCCGACCATACGGCCATGCCGCCGCTCTTCGCGAAGGCCGGCGCCGGACGGAAGCGCTGTGCCGTCCGCTCGGGGTCCTGCCAGTAACCTTGGGCGACCAGAGGGCCCGCATGGACCAGTTCGCCCTGAGAGGCCGGCGCCCCGTCCGGACCGACCACGACAATTTCCGCGAACGGAATGGCCGTTCCGATCGAATCGGGATGCGTGTCGACCAGCGTAGGATTCAGATAGGTCGATCGGAACGCCTCGGTCAGCCCGTACATCGGATAGAGGTCGGCCGCGGGGAAGCGCGCACGCAGGTCGCGGACCATGCGCGGGGTAAGCGCGCCGCCCGAATTGGTTAGCCGCTTGAGTTTAGATGCAGTCTCAACGGGCCACTCCGCCTCGAGCAGCTGTACCCAGAGCGGCGGCACCCCCGCCAGGCTGGTGATGTCGAACCGCTCGACCGCCTTGATGACGTCGCGCGCGGTCAGATAATCGAGCGGGATCACCCGGGCGCCGGCGGCCCAGGTCGAGAAGAGCTGGTTCTGTCCGTAATCGAAGCTAAGCGGCAGCACGCCGAGCACGCGATCTTCAGATTCTATGTGAAGATAATGCGCTACGCTGATGGCACCGAGCCATAAATTGGCATGACTCAGCATCACGCCCTTGGGCCTGCCGGTCGATCCCGAGGTATAGAGGATCGCCGCAAGCGTATCGGTGCCAACATCCGAGGGTGGAAGTGTCCGCTCGGCGGTGAGGTCCGCATCGGTCAGGACCCGGCAATCGGCGCCAACTTCGCCAACTTCGAAGACCGCTAGTCGCGCCTGTTGGGAAACCAGCGCCCGCGCCCCCGAGTCCGCCAGGATATGCGCCACCTGCGCCCGCTTGAGCACCGGGTTGACCGGCACGTGCACCAGCCCCGCCCGCACCGCCGCCAGCGGCATCAGGCAGGCGGTCCGCGTCTTGGGCAGCCAGGTCGCCACCCGGTCGCCGGGCTCGAGCCCCAGGGCCTGCAGGGCAAAGGCCATCTCGCCCACCGCCCGCTCCAGCTGGGCGTAAGTCATTGTCCCGGCTTTGTCTTCCAGCGCCACGGCGTCGGGGGCGCCGCGCAGGGTCAGGCTGTCCAGCGGCCTGGGGACGGGGTCGAGCGGTATCACCGCATTACCCTTATACTTGGCAGCGCCCGCGCCAAGTCTTACGGGAACGAAAAAACCGGCAGGGGAAATACATTGCAGCCCGATGGGTCGCTCCAAGTCGAAAACACCGTTCGCGCCGTCCTGCGCGACGTGCTGGGCCTAAGTGCCGAAAGAGTCGCCGAATTCCGCGAGGACACGCCCTTGTTCGGCGCCTTGCCCGAGCTCGATTCGCTCGCCGTCGCCGGCGTGCTCACCGAGCTCGAGGACCGGCTCGGCATCCTGATCGAGGACGACGAGGTCGATGGCGAGATGCTCGAGAGCTTCGGCGCCCTCACCCGCTTCGCCACCGCCAAGGCGCTCGGGTGATCGACAGCTATGACTGGGCGGGCGGGCGCGAGGCGATGATGCGCTTCGGCCCCGATGCCGGCCCGGTCGTGGTCGCGGCGCTGCCGCTGTTCGAGGAAGCCAACCGCACCCGCAGCTTCGTGGTGACGATCCTGCGCCTCCTCGCCGCGCGCGGGATCGCCGGGGCGCTCCCCGACCTGCCCGGCCAGGGCGAGAGCCTGGTGCCCACGCACCGCACCTCGCTGCTCAAGCTGCAGGACGCCTTCAACTTCGCCTGCGACAGGTTCGATCGCGAAGGCCGCCCCTGCTACGCCCTTGCGCTGCGCAGCGGCGCGCTGCTCGATGTGCTCGCCCCCGTCGCCGGTCGCTGGCACTTCGCGCCGATCCCCGGCGAGAAGCTGCTGCGCGAGCTCAAGCGCACCGCGCTCGCCGCCGATCCGCAGCGCAAGGACCTGGATTCGCTGATCTTCGGCGGGGAAGCGCCGATCGAGATCGCCGGCAACCTGGTCTCGCCCGCGCTGCTCGGCGAGCTTGCCATCGCCCGCCCTGCGCCGAATGCGCGGATCGTCCGCCTCGCCACCGACACTGCCGATGCCGCGCTCAAGGTGGAGGGCAGTCCGCTCTGGCGCCGCGCCGAGCCGGACAACGACCCGGCGCTCGCCACCCTGCTCGCCGACGACATCGCCGCCTGGATCCGCGCATGCGCAAGCTGATCGAGTTCGGCTGCGGCGACGAGACTTTGGTCGGCACGCTCGACGACGCGGCCGGGACCACCGGGCTGCTGATCGTCTCGGGCGGCAACGAGATCCGCATCGGCGCGCATCGCGGCATGGCGCAACTGGCCGAGCGCGTCGCCCGCGCCGACCATCCGGTATTGCGCTACGACCGCCGCGGCATCGGCGATTCGACCGGCGACAATGGCGGGTTCGAGAGCAGTGCGACCGATATAGCAGCGGCGGCGCAGGCCTTTCGCGAGACCGGGGTCGAGCGCATCATCGCCTATGGCAATTGCGACGCCGCCACCGCCCTTGCCTTCTTCCACGCCCAAGCCGGGATAGACGGGCTAGTCCTCGCCAATCCCTGGACGGTCGAGACCGTGGACGAGATGCCCCCCGCCGCGGCGATCCGCTCCCACTATGCCGCCAAGTTGCGCGACCCGAAGGAGTGGCTGCGCGCCGCCCGCGGCGGCGTGAACATCGCCAAGCTCGCCAAGGGGTTGGCCAGGATCTCGAAGAGCGCGCCGCAAGCCGATACTTCGCTCGCCGGCCGCCTCGCAGCCGCGCTGGGCGACGCGCAGGTGCCGGTGACGATCCTGCTCGCCAATGGCGACAACACCGCCATCGCCTTCGCCGATGCCTTCAAGGAACCGGCGTTCGACGCAGCACGCGCGAAGGTGAAGATCGACCAGCTCGACAGCGACAACCACAGTTTCGCCAGCACCGCCGACAAGGACTGGCTGTTCGAGAAGGTGCTCGAGGCTATCCGCTAGCCCTCTCCCCGGCGAAGGCCGGGGCCCAGACTAGGCAGTGCGCGGCGAAGACGCGCCAAGGCGCGTGACTTTCAAGGACTGGGCCCCGGCCTTCGCCGGGGAAAAGCAATGCCAGCCCCCGCGTCTACGCGGATCACTCCGCCGCGTGCTGGACCACCGTCTCGAAGTCCGCCTCGGCCAGGAAGCGCTCGGCGTCGAGCGCGGCCATGCAGCCGGTGCCGGCGGCGGTCACCGCCTGGCGGTAATGCTTGTCCATCACGTCGCCGCAGGCGAACACGCCCGGCACGCTGGTCCTGGTCGTGCCGGTCTCGACCACGATATAACCGTCCGAATCCAGCTCGATATGGCCGCGGAACAGCTCGGTCGCAGGGTGGTGGCCGATCGCGACGAAGCCGCCATCGACGTCGATCGTCGAGAGCTCGCCGGTCTCCATGTCCCTCAGCTCGATGCCGACCAGCCCCTCGGGCTGGCCGCCGCCGATGAAGCGCTCGACCTTCTTGTTCCACAGCACGTTGATCCGCTCATTGGCGAACAGGCGCTGTTGCAGGATCTTTTCGGCGCGGAACGAATCGCGGCGGTGGATCACGGTGACGTCATGGCTGTGGTTGGTGAGGTAGAGCGCCTCCTCCACCGCGGTGTTGCCGCCGCCGATCACCGCGACCTTCTTGCCGCGGAAGAAGAAGCCGTCGCAGGTCGCGCAGGCGCTCACGCCCTTGCCCTGAAGCAGCCGCTCCGAATCGAGGCCCAGCCACTTGGCCTGGGCGCCGGTGGCGATCACGAGGACGTCACCGAGGTACACGGTGCCGCTGTCGCCGACCATGCGGAATGGGCGCTGGGAGACGTCGACCTCGACGATCGTGTCCCACATCATCTGCGCGCCGACATGCTCTGCCTGTGCCTGCATCTCCTGCATCAGCCAGGGCCCCTGGATCACGTCGCGGAAGCCGGGATAATTCTCGACATCGGTGGTGGTCATCAGCTGGCCGCCGGGCTGGATGCCCTGCACCACGATCGGCGCCATGCCGGCGCGCGCGCCATAGATGGCGGCGGTGAGGCCGGCGGGGCCGGAGCCGAGGATCAGCATGCGAGTCGAATGGGTGGCGGTCATAGGGCTTCCGAAATGGCTGAGCCCCGCATCTAGGGGCTGCGCAAGGGTCGAGGCAACATGGGGAGTGTAGGCGCGCCCGCAATGGCTGTGGACAACAGCTTTGGCTGGGGGCCTGAAAGCGCTGCTAGCGAGGGGTCACTTCGATCGGCGGCCGATCACCTCAAGCCCCGCAGGGTCGGGGGGACTAATGGTAGCGGAGGAGGGACTTGAACCCCCGACACGCGGATTATGATTCCGCTGCTCTAACCAACTGAGCTACTCCGCCCCAAAGAGGCTGTCGCCGAAGCGAGGGGGCCCAATAGGTCCGGCCTCGCCCAAGGTCAAGCGAACATGTGACGGGAATGTGCTTCCCAGGGTCCGCCGCGATAATGCCAGCTCGCCAGCCCCGCGATTTCCACCTCGCGCGGCACGAAATCGCGCGAAAGCGCGGTCAGCACCGCCTTGGCGAGCACCGGGCGCACCTTGTTCTGGATGGTGACGTGCGGGCGCCAGCGGCCGGCATCCTGCGGCGTGAGCAAGCCCGCGAACGCATCGAGCAGCCCCTCGCGAATCGCCACCAGCTCCGGCGCCTCGATTCGGTAGGCGACCCCGCCGCCCAGCGACATCAGCCCGGTCACCTTCGCCCGCGGCGCCCGCACCCCGCGCGTCTCCACCGAAAGCCGGTGCTTGAGCTCGTCCGCCACCGACGGCGGCAGCTGGTGGAACAGCGTCAGGTGCGCGTCGAGCACATTCCGCTCGGGCGGATAATGCTCGCGGCGCAGGGCGTTGAACCAGGCCTGGTCCTGCCGCCCGAGCAGCGCCGTGACGATCAGCGGCGCGGGTCTTGGCTCGAGCTTCACCGGCCCACCAGAACTTTTCGCCGGCGAAGGCCAGGGGACAGCCCCGACAGATTTCGAGCGCGGCAGCGCTCCACCAGATTCCAGGTCTGGGCCCCGGCCTTCGCCGGGGAAAGGCAGGTACGGCCAGAGTCCGGGATCAGATTTCCACCTGGCTGCCCAGCTCGACCACGCGATTGGTCGGCAGGCGAAAGAACTCCATCGCGCTTTCGGCGTTGCGCAGCATCCAGGCGAACAGCTTCTCGCGCCAGATCATCATCCCCGGCCGCGACGAGGGCAACAGGGTCTGGCGGGCGAGGAAGAAGCTGGTCTCCATCATCTTGAACTCGGCGCCGCACGCGTTGACCGACTTGAGCGCCGCCGGCACGTCCGCCTCCTGCATGAAGCCATAGGCCAGGATCATGCGGTGGAAGCCCTTGCCCAGGTCCTCGATCATCATCCGGTTCTCGTCAGGAACATAGGGCACGTCCTTGATCTTCACCGTCAGCAGGATCACCCGCTCGTGCAGCACCTTGTTGTGCTTGAGGTTGTGGAGCAGCGCGTGCGGCACGCCCTCGGGGGTCGAGGTCATGAACACCGCGGTGCCCGGCACCCGCGTGGCGGCGGTGGCGGCGGAGGTGATGAAGATCTTGATCGGCATCGCGCTCTCGCGCAGCCGGTTGATCATCAGCTGCCGGCCCTTCGACCAGGTGGTCAGCAGGGTAAACACCACGAAGCCGACGAACAGCGGGAACCAGCCGCCATCGGGCACCTTGGTCAGGTTCGCGGCGAAATAGGCCAGGTCGACGGTGAAGAACAGCGCGAGCAGCGGGATCGCATAGCGCTTCTTCCACTTCCACAGGCCGAACAGCACCACCGCCAGCAGGCAGTTGTCGATCAGCATCGCGCCGGTCACGGCGATGCCGTACGCAGCGGTGAGATTCGACGAAGTCTGGAAAGTCAGGACGAGCAGGATCACCATGATCATCAGAGCCCAGTTGATCAGCGGGATGTAGATCTGCCCGGCGGTCGAGGCGCTGGTATGCTCGATGCGCAGCCGCGGCACGAAGCCGAGTTGGATCGCCTGCTGGGTGACCGAGAAGGCGCCCGAGATCACTGCCTGCGACGCGATCACCGCGGCCATGGTCGCCAGGATGACGAGCGGGAACTGCAGCACCTCCGGCGCGAGCTCGTAGAACGGGCTGTGCAGCGCCGCAGGGTCGCGCATCAGCAGCGCACCCTGCCCCATGTAGTTGAGGATCAGCGCCGGCAGCACGAACCACAGCCACGAGATGCGGATCGGCTTGCGGCCGAAATGGCCCATGTCGGCATAGAGCGCTTCGGCGCCCGTTACCGCCAGCACCACCGAGCCGAGCGCCAGGAACGCCTTGATCGGGTCCGCCGCGAAGAACATCAGCGCATGGTGCGGCAGCAGCGCGTTGAGGATCGTCGGCGTCTGCACCAGGCTCAGCGTGCCCAGCGTCGCGATCGTCAGGAAGTAGAACAGCATGATCGGGCCGAAAAAGGCGCCGACTCGCGACGTGCCCGTCCGCTGGATCGAGAAGAGCAGCACCAGGATGACCACCGCGATCGGCAGCACCAGCTTGGCAAAGCCCGGCGCCGCGACCGAGAGGCCCTCGACCGCGGACAGCACCGACACCGCCGGGGTGATCATCGAGTCGCCATAGAAGAGCGCGGTGGCGAACACCCCGAGCAGCACAATCCCCTGCGTCCAGCGCTTGGGGTTGCCGCTGCTGCGCGAGATCAGCGCGAGCAGCGCCAGGCTGCCGCCCTCGCCCTTGTTGTCCGCCCGCATGATGATCGTGACGTACTTCAGCGTCACCACCACCATCATCGACCAGAACATCAGGCTGATGACGCCCATGATGTGCATCGTGTCGAGGTCGAGCTTGTGGTGCCCGGCAAAGGTCTCGCGGAAGGCGTAGAGCGGGCTGGTGCCGATATCGCCGAAGACGATGCCGATCGCCCCGATCGCCAGTTTCCACGTCGCGTCATGGCTGTGGCCATGCGCGGCATGCGCGTCGAGCGGAGCCGGAGCCGACTCGTCGGCTCCTTCTTTGGGGATGTTCACGGGCGCGGGTGTCGCGTCGGAAAGGAAACGGACCTGGTCATGCGACCTGCGTTCTCGATCTTCTAATTGCGGGCGCGCCGTTAGCACGCGCAGCAAAGGCAATCAACGAATGTCGTTACGCAGGGCTCGACGCGCAAGGGGTCCGGCTGGTTCCGTTACGAAAATGCCCGGCCGTCATTTCGGCGCAGACGGGGCCCCCGCGACCCGTACCAGCGCCTGGAGATCCTGCCCGCCGGGCAGCTTGCCCGACGCGGAAAGCCGCCCTTCCCGGTCGTTCCAACGCAGCTCGGTGCGGGTCCCCGCCCCTTTGCGATAGGCGTTGGTCACGCCGTCATCGTCGTAGAGGGTGAAGCTGGCGTCCCGTCCCGGATAGACGCGGATCGCCTCAAGCGGCTGGCGCGCCGAGGTGTTGAGTACCTGCGCGCCCAGCGGCACGATCGACCCCGCCCGCACGAACAGCGGAATCCGGTCGATCGGCGCCACGGCGGTCACCCATTGCCCGCCCGCATGCTTCTCCTCGGTCCAGTAATCATACCAGTCGGTCCCGGCAGGCAGGTACACCCGCCGCGACGTCACCCCCTGCTCGGTCACCGGCGCGACCAGGAAGGCGGGCCCGAACATGTACTCATCGCCCAAATTCGCGACATTGGGATCGTCCGGGAAGTCCATGAACAGCCCGCGCATGAACGGTGCGCCGGTCTCGTGCGTCTTGTACCCCAGCGCATAGAGATAGGGGATCAGCGCGTAGCGCAGCCGCAGGAACTTCGCGAGCACCGGCTCGGCCGCCGCGCCATATTCCCAGATCGCGGTGCCCGGCCGCTGGCCATGGATACGCAAGGTCGGGGTGAAGACATTGTAGGCGAACCAGCGCGTGAACAGCTCGGGATAGTCCTTGTAGTCCGCTCCCATCGCCGTGGCGCCCGCCGGATCGAGCAGCACCGGGCGCTCGGCCGGCGGACCGCCCGGCCACTGCCAGCCGCCGGTGTCGCTGCTCCAATAGGCGTGGCCGCTGGCGGTGAAGTTGAGCCCCGCCGGTACCTGCCTGCGCAGCGCCTCCCAGGTGGCCTGCACGTCCGACGACCAGAAGAGCGCGCCCGAATGCTGCGTGCCCAGATAGGCCGCGCGGGCGAGGATCAGGTTGCGGAAATCCGGCCGGTCGCGCGCCGATCCCTCCATCACGCTGGCGGTGTGCACCAGCGGATAGAGGTTGTGATAGCGGTCGCCCGATCCGATCGAATAGAAATTGCCGTCGGGCACCAGGTCGGGCTCGGTCTCGTCGAGCCAGAACCAGTCGAAGCCCTGGCTGGCGATATTGTCGCGAATCTTCTCCCAGAACCACGCCCGCGCCTCGGGATTGGTGCTGTCGAGCAGCGCCCCCGCCCGGTCCGCGCGCACCGGCAGGCCATCCACGACTCCGCCGTCCTTGTCCTTCAGCAACCAGCCCTTGGCGCTCAGCAGGTTGAAATAGCGCGATTCGCGTTCGAAGCGCGGCCACACGCTGATGATGCTGTGCATGCCCTGGTCGTGGAGCTGCTTGTTCATCCCCGCAGGGTCCGGGAAGAAAGTCCGGTCGATGTCGAGCTGCCCCATCCGCGTCCAGTAGAACCAGTCGAGCACCATCACGTCGAGCGGATAGCCGCGGCTGCGATAGCCCTCGGCCACCCCGAGCAGCTCCTTCTGGCTCTCGTAGCGCGCCTTGCTCTGGATCAGCCCGAAGGCCGCCTTGGGCGGCAGCGGCGTGTCGCCGGTCAGCCGGGCATAGCCGGCATAGATCGCGTCGGTGGTCGCCCCGGTGATCACGAAGAAGGAGACCCGCTCGCCCACCTCTGATTGCCAGTGGGTGCTGCCGTGCAGACCGGGAGAGACGATGGTGGCGGACGGGTTGTCCCACACCACCGCATAGCCCTTGTTCGTCATCAGGAACGGAATGCACACCGTCTCGCCCGCCGGCGCGTCGTAATAGTGCCGGCAGTCGATCGTCCGCCCGCGCAGGTCGAGCGCGCCCACGCTCTCCTGGTTCTGCCCGAGCCCGTAATAATGCTCGTCCGTCGGCGCGGCGAAGCTCGCCCCCGCCTTGAACGTCTTCTCGCCGTTCACCGTGTGCGGCGCCAGTTCCCAGCCGTTCATCCGGGTGAGCAGCCGCCCGTCCGCCCCGCGCACCGACAGCGACACCCGGGGCAGCGACGGCACGAAATAGCGCTCCATCTGGCTCGGCGCCTTCGGCCAGGGCTGCGGATCGACGGTGAGCGTCAGCGCCGGCGAGGCGAACACGTCGCCGCTGCCGTCCGCCTTGTGCGTCCAGCCCTTCGCATCGGCCTTGCCCGAAATGCCAGGGCCCGGCGCCGCGCCGCTCAGCGCCCGCTCGAGCGAGATCGTCACCCGCACGATGTTCGGCGCATAGGGCTCGACCGCGACGAAGGCGCCGTTGCGCTCGACCGTGGCCAGCGACTGGGCGCCGGCGGAGAGCGGCGCCAACGCCAGGGCAAGACCACAAACAACCTGGGCAATCCGCATCGTTCGACTCTCCCCTGCCCCTTGCGTTGCGCGAAACTTCCGCCGCCGCAAGCACGGCTAAGGTCGTAGTCCTTCCCCGTCGCCCCGGGCTTGACCCGGGGCCCCGCTTCTTATGTCTTGTCGCCAACGGACCGGCAGAGGAGAGACGCAGTGAAAACCATGGCAAAGACCCTCGCGCTCCTCCTAGCATGCGCGTCCGGCATCGCCTCGGCCCAGACGACCACCGACCCAACCAGCTTCGCCGGCAGCACCGAGGTCCAGGCCCAGACCCGCGCGATGCTCGCCGAGATGAAGCCCGACCAGGGCTTCATGTGGCGACCGCTGGTGCGCGACGGCGAGCGGGTCGCGGCGATCGAGATCTGGAAGAAGCCGGGCCGCCCCGCGGTCCACCCGGCCGAGGCCGAATATGCGATCGTGCTGGAAGGCGCCGGCACCCTGGTCTCGGGCGGCACCCTGGCGGACCCGGCGACCCGCAACCCCGGCCTGGTCGAAGGCAGCCGCATCGAGGGCGGCACCACCCGCACGCTCGGCCCGGGCGACGTCATCCTGGTCCCCGCCGGCGTGCCGCACTGGTTCGGCATCACCGGCGAGCGGCTCGTGCTGCTGGAGATCAAGCTGCCTGGGGCGAAATAGCGAGAGCCAGCCGCGTGTCGTAGCGGGCCTCACCATCTCTCATCCGACATCCGCCGCCGCGAAGCGTGCCCCCGCGTCAACGCGTTCTTCGTCACCTTGCGCCAAACCGCGAATATCCGGCTTCCCGTCCGAAGACATTCGGCGCCTTGATGCGGGTTGCAACGCGCGCCCAGCCTTGCGCAACACAGCGCTTATATCCTGGCTGAAGCGCTGGCGATGTTCACCCCAGGCGCGATCATACATCTCATCGATCATGGCTGCCCTCCGGACTTGAAGCTGGCCTGGAAGAGATGCGGATCTTCGGCTGCCGCGTCCAACAAAGGGATCGACACGCCTTATCAAGAGGCTTTATCAAGCCCTATGCGACGGCTCCCCCCGCTTCCCGCAGTTCGCGCATTTGAAGCGGTCGCGCGCAGGGGCACCTTCACCGCCGCAGCCTCTGAATTGGGGATGACCCAGGCGGCCGTCAGCTATCAGATCAAGATACTCGAGGAGCGGATCGGCGAACCGCTCTTCGTTCGACGGGGAAGACGCGCTGAACTGACTGCCGGAGGTGCCCGCGTCGCGTCACGGTTGGCGACTGCTTTCGACGAGATCGAAATGGCGTTCGATGAGCTTACCGGCGAGAGCGAGACGGTATTGCGCATTGCCACGACGGCGAGTTTCGCGAACAACTGGCTGGCGGGGAACATCGGCGCCTTCCAGGCCGCGCATCCGGATATCGAGATCGAGCTCGAAGTCAGCGGTACGGTGATCGACCTCGCGGAAGCCCGCATCGACGTCGCCATAAGATCCGGCCGCGGCGACTGGCCGGGGCTGAAATCCGAGCATCTGGCGATGGTCGACTTCACCCCGATGTGCAGTCCGGCGCTGCTCGAGGGACGCGATTTGCCGCTGGACGCGGGCAAAGCCCTGGAAATGCGGAGGATCAGCCCGCAGGATCGATGGTGGCCGATATGGTTTCGAGCTGCCGGTGTGGAGATCGGGGACGATCTCGGGCGCGGCGGCATTCGGATGGACTCACAGGCGACCGAGGGGCAGGCAGCGCTCGCAGGGCATGGAATTGCGCTGATGACCCCAATGCTATGGCGTTCGGAACTCGCGAGCGGGCGTCTCGTATGTCCTTTCGCCAACATAGCCGACGAGGGCACTGCCTATTGGTTCGTCTATGCCGAGAACCGCCGGCATACGCGCAAGATCGCCCGGTTCCGCGAGTGGCTCGTTCCGGCGTTTCGCGCGATGGCCGCCGCGCCCGCAACGGACGCGATCGAAGGAGCATGACTCGCTTTCCACTGAACCGCTTCTTCGGGCGTCCGACCGCGCCTACCGCCCCCCGAACAGCGCCTCCGCCTCGCTCCGCGTCGGGATCGCGCGCAGCACGAAGCTCGAATTGATCGTCACCACGCCGGGCAGTCGCCCGAGATGCTCACGGTGCAGCCGCTCATAATCGTCCAGGTCGCGCGCCAGGATCTTGAGCCGATAGTCCTGCCCGCCCGAGACCAGCGCGCATTCCACCACCCCGTCGATTTGCGCCACCGCCGCCTCGAACCGCGCCAGGTCTTCCTCCACCTGCGTGCCCAGCGTGATGTCGACCAGCGCAGTGATCCGATAGCCCAGCCGCCGGTGACCGAGTCGCGCGCCATAGCCGAGCAGATGCCCCGATGCCTCCAGCGCCTGGATCCGCCTCGTGCAGGCCGATTGCGAAAGCCCCACCTCGGCGGCGATCGCACTCACCGGCGCGCGCGCGTCGGCGGCGAGCGATTTGAGGATAGCTGCGTCAATCCTGTCCATCCTGCATGGATAGCCCATTTTCAGGGAAATTACAGCAATTCCATGCGTTCAACTGGGTGCCTTGTCATATCTTTGCAGGGATTCGCGGCCCGCCATGCTATATTCTGCGCGCCAATCGCTTTCAGGAGAGGCTCCCATGCGCATCGGCGTTCCCAAGGAAATCAAGAATCACGAATATCGTGTCGGCCTGACCCCGGCCTCGGTGGCCGAGCTGGTCCATGCCGGCCATGAAGTGCTGGTCGAGACCAAGGCCGGCATGGGCATCGATTTCGACGACGCGGCCTATACCGCCGTCGGCGCGAAGATCGCCCCCGATGCCGCCGCGGTGTTCGCCGGCTCGGACATGATCGTGAAGGTCAAGGAGCCGCAGCCGCAGGAAATCGCGCTGCTCGAGCCGCGCCATGTCCTCTTTACCTATCTCCACCTCGCCGCCGACAAGCCCCAGGCCGAGGGCCTGATGGCATCGGGCGCGACCTGCATTGCCTATGAGACCGTCACCTCGAACTCGGGCGCCCTGCCCCTGCTCAAGCCGATGTCGGAAGTCGCCGGCCGCATGTCGGTCCAGGTCGCTTCGCACTATCTCGAGAAGGAACAGGGCGGCCGCGGCGAGCTGCTCGGCGGCGTGCCGGGCGTGGCGCCGTGCAAGGTCGCGATCCTCGGCGGCGGCGTCTCGGGCATCAACGCCGCGCAGATGGCCACTGGCCAGCGCGCCGACGTCACCATCTACGACATCAACAATGAGCGTCTGGCCGAGCTCGACATGCATTTCGGCAGCCAGATCAAGACCGCCTATGCCAGCAAGGCCGCGATCGCCGAGGCGGTGAAGACCTCGCAGGTCGTGATCGGCGCGGTGCTGGTGCCGGGTGCCGCGGCGCCGAAGCTGGTCACCAAGGAAATGCTCAAGACGATGATGCGCGGCTCGGTGCTGGTCGACATCGCGATCGATCAGGGCGGCTGCTTCGAGACCAGCCATGCGACCACGCATGACAACCCGGTCTACGAAATCGACGGCATCATCCATTATTGCGTCGCCAACATGCCCGGCGCGGTCGCCCGCACCTCGGCCTTCGCGCTCAATAACGCGACGCTGCCGTTCGTGCTCAAGCTCGCCAATCTCGGTGCCGAGGGCGCGATGAAGGCCGACAAGCACCTCGCCAACGGGCTCAACGTCTACAAGGGCAAGATCGCGTTCAAGGCCGTCGCCGACGATCTCGACCTGCCGTACGAGGCTTGGGCGGGCTGATCGTCTCCAGCCTTGTAATGTAGGATTTCATCTGTTTGCGTGGAGCGGTCGGGATCATGTCCCGGCCGCTCTTTGCTTTTGTTGGAAAGATAGGATCAGCCGCGCGACAGCATGTTGCGTATCGCCCGCTTTCGGGCGCCGCAAAGCCCGCCAATGTCGTGACCTTAGTGAACTTCCAGCGGCGACTCGGGGCGCCTCTGTTGGAAAGGCCTTACGGCTTCGGCGTTACCGTCGGGCCGTTCCCCGGAGCCGGCTGCGGCTCTCCCTGCATGCCCTGCTGCCGCGCCTGATCCGCCAGGAACATGTCCAGCACCATCAGCCGCGCCGCCAGCTGGTCGCGGTAGCTCGCCTTTTCCGGGGTCAGCGCCAGCGCCTTCTCCCACCACGGCTTGGCCTCGGCGTAGCGGCCGGCACGAACCAGCGCGAGGCCGTAGAAGAAGCGCGGGCCGGGATGATTGGGGCCGATCGCCAGCGCCTTGTCGAAGGCGAACTGCGCGGCGGGCGAGATCTGGTTGCCGTCATATTCGGCCAGCGCCGCGCCGAACCCGGTCCACAGCGCCACGTCGCCCGGCACCTGCCGCACCGCGCCCTGCCACACCTTGGCCGCCCGCTCGCGGTCGCCCAGGCGGAGCATGCCGTCGGCAAGGTTGCCATAGCTCCAGGCATAGGTGCCGTACTTGCCGAACATCGCGTCGCGCAGGTCGACCATCTCCTGGTTGACCAGGTTCTTCTCCGCCCCGGCCGCCACCGGATGGCCGGGCAGCGCCGGGCTCCCTTGCCAGGCATAGCCCGCCGCGCCGAGCATGATCGCGGTCGCCGGCACGGTCCACAGCTTGCGGGGATAGCGCAGCAGTACGAGCACCAGCGCCGCGATCAGGGCCACCAGCGCGAGCATCAGCCAGCCCATCATGCGCCTCCCTTGCGGAACAGCCGCCGGGCGAGCAGCAGCCCGATGGCGAGCAGCAGCAGCGGCGCGATCCACAAAGGCGCGGTCACCCAGCTGAGCGGCGGGTCATAGGTGACGTAATCGCCATAGCGCTGAACCAGGTAGCTGCGGATCGCCGCCGGCTGCTCGCCCTTGGCGATGCGCTCGCGGACCAGCGCGCGCATGTCGCCGGCCATCTCGGCGTCGCTGTCGGCGATCGACTGGCCCTGGCAGACCAGGCAGCGCAGCGTCTCCATCAGCGCCTTGGCCTGCGCCTCCTGCTTGGCATCAGGCAGCTGGCTATAGGCGAGCGGCGCCGCCGGCCGGTTCGAATCGGCCAGCGCCGGGCTGGCGGCAAGCAGCGCGACCAGGATCGCGAGCCGCCTCACTTCGCCGCCTCCAGCTTTGCGAGGATCGCCGGGATGTCGTCGGCGCGGATGTCGCCGATATGCTGGTCGATGATCCTGCCCTGGTCATCGATCAGGAAGGTCTCCGGCACGCCCGACGAGCCGAGCGCGATCTGGGCCTTGCCGGTCGGGTCGTCCCCGATCCGAGCATAGGGATCGCCGTTGCGCGCCAGGAACGCCTGCACTGCCTCCGGCGTGTCGCGGATCGCGATCGCGTCGATCTCGACGCCGGCCTGCTTGAGCTTGAGCAGCTGCGGCGCCTCGGCGATGCACGGGATGCACCAGCTGGCGAAGACGTTGAGCAGCCGCGGCTTGCCCTTCAGCGCGGCGCTGTCGATCCCCGGCTTGGTCGCCAGCAGCGGCTTCATCGCCAGCGCCGGCACCGGCTTGCCGACCATCGCCGAGTGGATCTTCCGGTCGGCCGGCTTGATCAGCCCGCCCGCGACCAGCGCGAAGACCAGGGCGAACAGCGCCAGCGGCGCCCAGATCAGCAGCCGCTTCATGCGTCACTCTCCGCATCGCGCCGTTCGCGCCGCACCCGCCCGACCAGCGAGAGCAGCCCGCCCAGCGCGATCAGGAAGCCGCCGGCCCAGATCAGCGTGACGAAGGGCTTCCACCACGCCCGGATCTGCCAGCGCCCCGCCCCGTCGCCCTGGCCGATCACCGTGTAGAGCTGGCCGTCGAGCAGGGTCGCGATCGCCGCCTCGTTGGTGTTGGTCGGCGGATTGGCGAAGAAGCGCTGCTGCGGGAACAGGTCGATCGGCGCGTCGTCGCCCCGCGTCGCCTTCAGATGCGCCTCGAGCGCCGACCAGTTGGGGCCGACCGCCGGCCGCACCTCGAGCAACTCGACCCGGTACGGCCCGACGGTGACGCTCTGCTCGACCGAGATCGCCGCCAGCCGCTCGACCTTGAACGCGCCGTCCGCGGCCATGCCGGCGATGCTCACCGCGATGCCCAGATGGGCGACGACCATGCCGTAGATGTGCAGCGGCGTGCGGCGCAGGTTGCGGCGGAACAGCGGGATGACGCTGGCGACGGCGAGCATGGCCGCGAGCCCAAGCGCCAGCGACGGCATCCAGTGCGCCCCGCCCAAGGCGAAGACCAGGACGAAGGCGATGACGCCCACCCCGACCGGCACCAGCAGCTTGCCGAACAGCGTCTTCCACTGGTCGCGCCGCCATTTGAGCAGCGGCCCGGCCGCAGTGGCTGCGACGAGCGCGAGGCCGACGGGCACCGCCGCCTTCTCGAAGAAGGGCGCGCCGATCGACAGCTGCACGCCCGCCGCCTGGGCGACGAGCGGATAGAGCGTGCCGATGAAGACCACGCCGAGGATGACCGAGAGCAGCAGGTTGTTGAGCACCAGCGCGCCCTCGCGGCTGACCAGCTCGAAGGTCGCGCCTTGCTTCACCGTCCCGATCCGCGCGCCGAACAGCGCCAGCGCCCCGCCGATATAGAGGCCGAGCAGCGCGAGGATGAACCCGCCGCGGGTCGGGTCGACGGCAAAGGCATGGACGCTGACCAGGATGCCGGAGCGAACCAGGAAGGTGCCGATCATCGACATCGAGAAGGCCACGACCGCCAGCATTACCGTCCAGGCGCGCAGCCCGTCGCGGGTGGCGAGCACGGTCACCGAATGGAGCAGGGCGGTCGCCGCCAGCCAGGGCATCAGCGAGGCATTCTCGACCGGGTCCCAGAACCACCAGCCGCCCCAGCCGAGCTCGTAATAGGCCCAGTAGCTGCCAGCGGTGATGCCGATGGTCAGGAATATCCAGGCCGCCAGCACCCAGGGCCGCATCGCCCGGGCAAAGGCAGGGCCGACGTCACGCATCAGCAGCGCGCCCACCGCGAAGCTGAACGCGACCGAGAGCCCGACATAGCCGAGATAGAGCGTCGGCGGATGGAAGGCGAGGCCGGGGTCCTGCAGCAGCGGGTTCATCCCCCGCCCGTCCAGCGGGGCGGGGCTCACCCGCACGAACGGGTTGGAGGCGAAAGCCAGAAAAGCGTAGAAACCGATCGCAATCGCCGCCTGCGCGCCCAATGTCGCGGCGAGCGTGGCGGTGGCGAGGCGCTTCTCGAACAGCGCCACGCCTGCCCCGGCGGTCGCCAGCACGGTGACCCAGAGCAGCATCGAGCCCTCATGGTTCCCCCAGGCGCCGGCGATCTTGTAGATCAGCGGCTTCATCGAATGGCTGTTCTCGACGACCAGCTCCACCGACATGTCCGACAGCACGAACAGCGCGATCAGCAGCCCGAACGCGGCGAGCGCCAGCATGCCCTGGACGACGGCGACCCGGCGCAGCGCGGTCATCACCGCCGCCCCGGTGCCCTGCAGGGCGCCCTTCGCCGCGCCCCAGGCGAGCATCACCTGGACGAGCGCGAAGCCCGTCGCGAGCCACAGGGCGGCGAGACCGGCTTCGGCGATCACTGTTCCAGCGTCTTCGTCTCGTGCATGTTGCCGGCGGCCTGGGGCGGCATGTAGCGCTCGTCATGCTTGGCGAGGATATTGTCGGCGACGAAGCTGCCGTCCGGCTGGAACTTGCCCTCGGCGACCACGCCCGATCCTTCCTTGAACAGGTCCGGCGTCACGCCCTTGAACGCGACCGGCACCGTCGCCTGCCCGTCGGTCACCACGAAGCGGATCGAGACGCCGTCGGCAGCCCGCCGGATCGAGCCCTTCTCGACCATCCCGCCCAGCCGGACATGCCGGTCGAGCGGCAGCGGCTTCCCCTTCACATCGGCAGGCGCATAGAAGAACGCCGCCTGGTCCTTGAGCGCTGACATCGCCAGCGCCGAGGCGCCGAGGATCGCGCCCAAGGCGAGCAGCGCGAGAACGAGCCGCTGGTGCTTCGCCTTCATTCGCGGCCACTCCGCAGCGCTTCGGCCGCAGCCTCGGCCCGGCGCATCGCGGCATAGCTGAGCGCGGCGAGCCCGGCGGTGCCGAGCAGCACGACCAGATAGGCAGCAGTGATGAACGGCCAGTGGTTCATGCCGCCGCCATCCGCCGCAGCCGGGCCTCGACCTTCTGGCTCGCCAGGATCGCGCGCATCCGCATCAGCACCACGCCAGCGAAGAACAGGGTGAAGCCGCCCAGCGTGAAGAACAAAGGCCAGAGCAGCGAGATATGGATCTTGCCCGTCACCACGCTCTCGCCCTGGTGCAGCGTGTTCCACCAGATCACCGAATAATGGACGATCGGCAGCAGCGCGCTGCCCGCCACGCCGAACAGCGCCGGCACCCGCCCGTCGCCCGAACGCTCGGCATCGGCGCGGTCGAGCGCGATCCAGGCGATGTAAACGAAGAACAGCAGCAGCATCGAGGTCAGCCGCCCGTCCCATTCCCACCAGGTGCCCCAGGTCGGGCGCCCCCAGATCGAGCCGGTGAGCAGACAGAGCGCCGCGAAGGTCGCCCCCGCCGGCGCGATCGCCCGGGCGGCGACGCTGGCCAGCGGATGACGCCAGATCAGATAGCTCAGGCAGGCGATGGCGAGGCCGCTCCACCCGCCCATGCCCAGCCAGGCACTAGGGACATGGATGTAGAGGATTCGCGCGCTCTCCTTCTGCACCGCGTCGGGCGGGGTGAGCGTCAGCCCGGCCCAGCAGCCGAACAGCACCAGCGCCACCCCGACCCAGAACAGGATCGGCGTCAGCGGCCGCGCAATCCTGAGGAAGCGCGCGGGGTTGGCAAGGGCATGCAAGGCAGGCACGCGCGATGACTAGCGGGGTTCGGATGCGGAATCCATGCTGAGAATTGACAGGTTCCGTGCGTTGCCGCGAGCCGCTCAGCCGGGACAGCGCCGCAGGGTCATCGCCGGGAAGCCGCCCTCTCCCACCGACACCGGCAGCAGCCGGTCCGGCGCGCCCTGGCCGACGAGGCGGAGGCTGTCGCCCTCGATCCGGAACGCCATCGCCACGTCGGCGGCGTCCTTGCGCGACTCCGGCCGGACGGCGAGCGCGCTGTCGACCTCGATCACGAACATCACCGTATTGGGGTCCGAAGCGTCGGTGACGACGCGTCGCACCGGCAGCGAGTTCATCGCCCGCCCCTTGCGTACGAAATCGATCACGTCCGGCGAGAAGGTGAAATAGGTATCGTCGCATTCGGCCGCGGCACGCGCCCAGCGATGGCCGGTGATCTCGTCCGCGGCCTTGCCATTGGTCTGGTTGCAGGCGGCGAGCGCCAGGGGGACTAGAAACAGGAGTGCGGCGCGCATGTCCCCCGCCTGACCCATCCGGCGTTTCCAGCGGCATAACGGCGAGGGTTAATGTTTGGAGACATGTCACCACAGCACCTCGCGGAAGCCCCCTGGATAAATGGTCGCGATCTCCACAAATACTTCGTCACCCCGGCCTTGTGCCGGGGTCCACCGTGCCGCACCGACTGGACTGGAGTTCTGAGCCCTGCCCTCGCCTCTTGGTAGACCCCGGCACAAGGCCGGGGTGACGGTGAAGATCCGGGCGACGCCAGGCTTTCGATCGCGATGCCCACAGCCAACATCACGCCCCTCAATGCATCGCGCCAAGATGCCCCAGCTTGTCCGGATTGCGCGTCACATAGATGCCGGTGATCCTGCCGTCCTCGATCGCCAGCGCCGTCGTCTGGAGCACGCCACCCAGCTCGATCGAGACGAAGCCCGGCAGCCCGTTGATCATGCCGTAGCGCACGATCTTCGACATCTCCTTGGCAAAGAAGCGCGCCAGCGAGGCATAGAGCTTCATGTTGTCGTCGACGCCGTGGATCGGACGCAGCCCCGCAGGGACCTTGCCGCCGCCGTCCGACCAGGTGGTGACGTCGTCGGCGAGCAGGCCGCGGAACGCGGTCATGTCGCCGCTGCGCGAGGCAGCGAAGAAGGCGGCGACGATCTCCATCCCCTTCTCCTTCGGCATCTCGTAGCGCGGGCGCGCGGCGCGGACATGGGTGCGCGCCCGGCTGGCGAGCTGGCGCGCGGCGGCGGGATCGCGCCCGATCGTCTCGCCCACTTCGTCGAAGCTCACGCCGAACACGTCATGGAGCAGGAAGGCGGCACGCTCGAGCGGCGACAAGCGTTCCAGCGCCATCATCAGCGGAAGCGTCACGTCCTCCACTTCGTCCTCCTCCTCGACCACGGGCTCGGGCAGCCAGGGGCCGACATAGGTCTCCCGCCGCGCCCGGGCCGACTTGAGCTGGTCGAGGCACAGCCGCGTCACCACCCGGCGCAGGAACGCCTCGGGCTCGCGGACCTGGTCGCGGTCGGTGTCGAGCCAGCGCAGGAACGCGTCCTGCACCACGTCTTCGGCGTCCGCGACCGAGCCGAGCATGCGATAGGCAATACGCGCCAGCCGCGGACGCAGCGGATCGAAGATGGCCGCTGCGTCCGCGCCGCTCACGCTGCCGCCACCATGGCCGGCTTGGCTTCGTAGAACAGCTCGAAGCCGACCGCGAGGCGGTTCCAACCGTTGATCACGTTGATCATCAGGGTAAGCTGCACCTGTTCCTCCGGGCTGAACTCGAAGGCGAATTCCTCATAGACCGCCTGCGGCGCCCGTGCCGTGGATACCAGAGTCAACGCATCGGTCCATGCCAATGCGGCGCGCTCGCGCGGCGTGAAGCAGGGCGCCTCGTGCCAGGCGCTGAGCAGATAGAGGCGCTGCTCGGTCTCGCCGGCCTTACGGGCATCGGCGGTGTGCATGTTCAGGCAGTTGGCGCAGCCGTTGATCTGCGAGGCACGGATCTTCACCAGCTCGAGCAGGCTGTGCTCGATCTTGGGGGCGATCTTGAGCGACATTTCGAGCCACACCTTCATCTCGGCGGGGGCGGCGGTGTAGAGGTCGAGGCGGCCGGTCATCATGCGTCTCCTTTTGTGTGGACGCATGCATGACGAGATGGCCGCGCGGGATGTGACATGCCGCCGTATTTTTTTCGCCAACCCGCGAAAATATCTTCTCAGGGCGTCGACCAGGCTCCGTCGGAATAGAGCCGCGTCGCCGAGCTGGCATAGGTCAGGTCGATCTCGACCGCGTTGGCGCGCGGCGTGGTGAAGATCACCGAGGTCTCGATATCCTGCTCGAACCAGACGAGCACGGTATCGATCGGCTGGAAATCGACCGTCCCGGGCACCGCCGCATAGGGCAGGACGAAAATCGGCAGCGGCTGCATGCTGCCATCGATCCAGGTGAGCCATTGGTTCAGCCCGGGATGGATCGGGCCGAACTCATTCACCATGACGAACCCCATGGGCGGTCCGCCCGGGACGGCCTCGTGCAATATCCCGTTCTGATCGAGCGTGCTCGTCTCGCCCTGGCCGATCACCACGACATTGGTCGCGGGATTGACCAGCTGGCCCTCGGCGAACTGGTTCGTCGCGAACAGCTGGAAATCCGGAATCCAGCTCAGCGTGTTGGACGGGAGAAAGTTCGGGTCCGAGCGCCAGACGACGTCATAGTCCACACCGCCCGCGGTGAGCTTCTTGGCCAGGCAGAGCGAATAGCCATCCTGGCGGAGCGCCTCGAAATCCCCGGTGGCGATCTCGATCGTGACGCTCTTCTGGCCCGCAACGGCTTCCACGCAGAATTCGGACATCGCCCCTCCCCTTCCGGCCCGGAATATCATGCCGGGCGCGGAGGGCGTGGGGCTTTTCGGTCCGTATCGGTGCCGGCGGCTATTTCCCCTCGGCCGGTGCCGCGAACGGATCGGTGACGTTCGGCTGGGTCGGGATCGGCAGGCGCGGCAGCGGCTTGTCGGCATTGGCGGCGTCGAGCAGGAATGCCGCCAGGATGATCGCCGCCTGGCGCATGTCCGTCGCCTTCAGGTGATCGAAGGTGTCGAGCTGGGTGTGGTGCACCCGGGTCTCGTAGTCGAGCGGATCCTGGATGAACTGGAAGGCCGGGATGCCGACCGCCTGCATGAACTGGTGGTCGGTGCCCTCGGTCTTCTGGATCGCCACAGTCGAGGCGCCCATCGAGGCGAAGGGCGCGAGCCATTCGCGGAAGATCGGCACCGCTGCCATGTTGTTCTCGGCATAGATGCCGCGGATCTTCCCCGAGCCATTGTCGAGGTTGAAATAGGCGCTCAGCTCCTTGTGCCCCGGCAGCGGGGTGATCGGGAAGCGCGTCGCCCAGCTATAGTAGAATTCGTCCGCGCTCGGCACATGATCCCAGGCCGGGCGCTTGGCGAGATGCTGTTCGATGTACGCAATAGAGCCGTAAAGGCTCTGTTCCTCGCCGGCCCACAGCGCAAACCGTATCGTCCGCTTCGGCCTGATCCCGCTCGCGGCGATGATCCGCGCCGCTTCCATCACCACGGCGCTGCCCGCACCATTGTCGGCGGCGCCGTCGCCCGCCACCCAGCTGTCGAGATGCGCGCCGGCCATGACATAGCCGGCCTTGGGGTCGCGGCCCTTGATGTCGGCGAGGATGTTGTAGGCCTTGGTATCGCTGTCGTTGAAATGGACGTTGGAATCGATCTCGAGCGTCGGCGCCTTGCCGGTCCAGGCGAGACGGACGAGGCGGCGATAATCCTCGGCCGCCATCTCGATGCCGGGCACCTTGGGCGTCTCGCCGATATGGTGGAGATAGCCCTCGCCATGGATCAGCTTGCCGTCGCTGCGCGAGCGCGTGACGTAAGCGACCGCGCCTTCCTCGGCGAGGAACTTGGCCAGCTGGCCTTCGAACTTGGCGCGGCTCAGCGACTGGTCGAGCTTGCCAGGATCCCAGCTCGGTTCCTCATAGACGTCGAGCTTGGCGAGGTCCTCGTCGCTCAGCCGCTGGAACGGCGCTTCCTTGGGCTCGGAACCGGTGCCGGGCGCGGAGGTAAGCACGATCTTGCCGGCGAGCTTGCCCTTCCACTGGGCAAAGTCGCCGGGGCTGCGCAGCGGCGCGACGATCACCGGAGCGGTGACCGGACCATTGGTCGCCGGCGTCCAGGCGATCGGGATGGCGGTGAGCTGGACCGGACGCGGCGCGACCATGCGGACGCTCGACTTCTCGATCCACCAGCCGCGGCCGAAATCGAAGCCTTCCTTATGGACATCGGTGAGGCCCCAGCCCCTGAACTTCTCCTGCGTCCACTTCTCCGCCTCGCGCATCGCCGGCGAGTTGGTCATGCGCGGGCCGATCACGTCGGCGAGATATTCGGCGGTGGTCATCACCTCCGAATGATTGGTGCCCTGATCGACCAGGACGGCGACGGTGGCCGGATCGACGGATTGAGCGGTGGCCGGCGCCGCGATCAGCAGGGCGGCGGTGGCGAGGAGGAAAGTGCGCATGGGGCTCCGCAGAAATGCGAGGGGGATGCGCGACGCTATTGGCCGCGCATCCCCCGTGCAAGTCTGTGGTGCCTTTAGCCCCGGCCGATCAGCCGCTGGGCGATACGGTCGGCGACTTCGCTCTCTGGGTCACCGGTGCGGGCGCTCTCGTCCCACACTTCGATGAGGCGATCGGGGATCTTGTCCACGCGCGCCTGCACCTCGGCCATGTTGCCCTGGCCCAGATATTCCAAGCCGACATTGATGATGCCGCCCGCGTTGATCACGTAGTCGGGGGCGTAGAGGATGCCGCGGTCGTGGAGGCGGTGGCCGTCCTGGCGGGTGGCGAGCTGGTTGTTCGCGCCGCCGGCGACCACCGTGGTCTTCAGCGCCGCGATCGACTGTTCGGTGAAGATCGCACCCAGCGCATTGGGGCTCAGCACGTCGGTCTCGATCCCGAGGATCTCGGCGGCATCAACTGCCTCGCCGCCCAGTTCCGCCGCAAGGGCCTTGGCGCGCTCGGCATTGACGTCGGCCAGCACCAGCTTCGCACCATCCGCCGCGAGCAGGCGCGCGACACCGCCACCGACCGAACCGACGCCCTGGATGGCGACGCGGACGTCCTTCATCGAATCGGCACCCAGGCCGCGCTTCGCCGCTGCCTTGAGGCCGAGATAGACCCCGCGCGCCGTGACCGGGCCGGGATCACCGCCGGCGCCGCCGGCCGCGACCGGCAGGCCCGAGACATGGCGGGTCTGGGTCGCGACGACCTTCATCCGCTCCTCGGACATGCCGACATCCTCGGCCGTGACGTACTTGCCGCCGAGCGATTCGACCGCACGGCCGAACGCCTCGAGCTGCGCGGTGGTGACGGTCGCGCCCGGCTGGCTCGCCAGGATCACGCCCTTGCCGCCGCCGAGTGGCAGGTTGGCCATCGCGTTCTTGTAGCTCATGCCCCGTGACAGGCGCAGCGCGTCAGTGATCGCGGCGCGATGGTCGGCATAGTGCCAGAAGCGCACGCCGCCGGCCGCCGGGCCGAGCTTGGACGAATGGACTGCGATGATTGCGCTCAGCCCCGATTCGCGGTCGCTGAACAGATGGACGCCTTCATGGTCGTCGAAATCGGGGAAACCCCAGTCGGTGATCACGCGCTACATTCCTGCGGGATAGTGCCACACGTCTGTGGGCCGCGTGCGGTCACAAGGGGAAGAAATGGGGCGGATGACGGGACTTGAACCCGCGACCCTCGGTACCACAAACCGATGCTCTAACCAACTGAGCTACAACCGCCGTGAAGAAGGCGCGCTTAGCCGGGGCCGAAGCGAAGCGCAAGATAATTACCCCACATATTTCGGGTTTATCCGCGGGAAATTCGCACGGCCTCTTCCGGGGTGGTCACACCCTCCCGCACCAGCGCCCGCGCGGCCGATCCGAGATTGGGTGCGCGCAGGAAGGCGTGGCGGGCCAGGATCGCCTCATCGCCGCCGTCGTTGATCAGCCGGCGGATCGCGCCATCGGCGACGATCGCCTCGAACACGCCGGTCCTGCCGGTGAAGCCAGTGCCCTCGCAACTCTCGCAGCCCATCGCCTCGAAGACGATCGCACCCGAATCGAAACCGAGCAGCGCCGAGACCGAGCCCTGCGCCTGCACCGGGCGGCGACAATCGGAACAGAGCCGGCGGACTTGCCGCTGGGCGAGCACCGCCGCGACGGTGGACGCGAGGCGGAATGGCTCGACCCGCCAGTCGCGCATCCGCCGGATCGCGGAGACGGCATCGGGCGCGTCGATCGAGGCCAGCACCAGATGCCCGCTCTCCGCCGCCTCGGCCGCTGCTGCGGCGGCCTCACGGCCGTCCAGCCCGTCGAGCGCAATGATGTCGGGATCCTGCTCCAGCGCGGCGCGAATCGCGGCGGCGCCGGCTATTCCCTCGATCCTGGTCGCGCCCTCCACCGGTGGCGTGCCGATCGTCACGATATGGCGCGGCGAGCCGGAGAAATGCCGGAGCAACGCCGCGATAGTCGTGCTGCGACCGGAGCCGGGCCCACCGGCGACGAGCACGAGGCCACCGCGGCGCAGTGCCGGCAGCAGCGCATCGACCATCGCGCGGCTCATCCCGATCGCTTCGAGAGCATGCTCGCGCTGCTCGCCGCCATCGATGCGCAGCACGATCCGTTCACTCTCTCCCTGGGTCAGGATCGCGGCGCCGACCAGAGCGCTGAATTCCGAGATCAGCGAGGGATCGGCGTGATAATGGCGCGGCTCGGTAAGCTGGCCGGCGATCCGCATGCGCACGATCATCGCTGCAGGCGCGGTCTCGATATGGATATGCGAAGCGCGGCGGCGGCGAGCCTCGGCGATCAGCGCCTCTGCCGGCGAATCGCTCCGGGCGCCGGCAAAGAACAGCGGCTGCGGAGTTTCCGCCACCAGTGCCAGCGCTTCGGCTTCCATTTCCATAGGGGTCCCCTTTGCGGAGCGCCCTTCGCTAGGCAGGTCGTGTGACACCGCGCTTGCGATTTTGTGACTGTTTCGCGTCATGCTGGCGCGCTCGCGTGGCTTTTGGCAGAAAGCCGCCATGCAGAATGCCGCCTCCCCGCTCCTCAATCTGGGCTCGGGCCATCCGTCCGAGCCGGTCGTCGATCACATCATGCGCTGGCCCGGCGTGCAGCGCGTGCCGCATCCCAAGATCCAGATGTTCATCGCCAAGAACTTCCTCGAGCCCGAGCTCTGCCAGCTGCTGATGATCAAGATCGATGCGGAGCGCCGTCCCTCGACGATCGCCGACGCCAATGACGACTATGCCTTCCGCACCAGCGAGACCTGCGACTTCAGTTCGCAGGATCCGGTGGCGACCGAGCTGAAGCGGCGGATGACGGCGTTCACCGGGCTCGACCCGACGCATGGCGAGCCGATGCAGGGCCAGCGCTACGAGATCGGCCAGGAGTTCAAGGCGCACACCGACTATTTCGAGCCGCAGGGCCGCGACTATGACAAATATTGCGCGGTCGCGGGGCAGCGCACCTGGACGGTGATGCTCTACCTCAACGAAGTCGAAGCCGGCGGCGCGACGCGGTTCAAGGCCGTCGACAAGATCATCCAGCCCGAAACCGGCAAGGTAGTAGCCTGGAACAACCTCCGCCCCGACGGCACGCCCAACCCCTCGACCATCCACCACGCCATGAAGGTCCGTGCGGGGCTGAAATACGTCGTCACGCAATGGTATCGCGAGAGGACCTGGGGCTGGTGAGTTCTTAGTCCCGACGACACGAAAAAGGAGCGGCACCGCCAGGCGGGCCGCTCCCTTTTCAGTTCCGGACGCTCGCGATCAGAAGGTGGTCGAGAGCGAGAAGTTGAACGTCGGGCCCACCGAATAATTGTTGTAGATCACGGTGTTCTTGCCCAGCGTCTGGGTTTCCTTGTGCTTCCGGTTGGTGATGTTGCGCGCCTCGAGCTTCAGGTCGAGCTGGCGGCCCATCACGTTCACGCCCTGACGCAGCACGAAGTCCAGGTTGAGGCCCGGATATTCGTACACGTCCGGCTGGCCGCTGTTCGCTAGGCCGCGGCTCGTCACGCGCTTGCTGGCATAGGAAAGGATCAAGGTCTGCTGCGAGAGCGAGGCCTTGTCTTCCATGCCGAACTGGAAGTTGACGAGGTGATCCGACTGGCCCGTGAGCGGCGAACCGTCCTGGAAATAGTCGGTCGCCAGCGTCGACGACGCTGCGAACATGCGGGTCTGGTCGCCCGGCTGCACCTTCAGCTTCGACTTGGTGTAGGTGTAGTTGGCGATCGCGATCAGGTGCCGATCCGCGAAGAAGTTCGAGCCCGACCAGTTGGAGAGCGGGAACTTCTTCACCGCTTCGAGCTCGGCACCATACAGGTCGGCACGCGGCGCGTTGGCGAAGCTGGTGACGAAGTCACTGCCGGTGATGAAGGTCTCGATCGGGTTCTTGATCCGCTTGTAGAAGCCCGCGACCGTCAGGCGCTGCTCCGGCGCGAAATACCATTCGTAGCGCGCTTCGGCGTTCACCAGCGTGCTGTCCTGGAGCAGCGGGTTGCCGCGATACTGGCGGTTGCTGTCCGGGTCGAAATAGAATTGGTAGATCAGCTCGCGGAACTGCGGGCGGGCGATCGTCTTCGACGAGCTGAGGCGAACCTGCATGTCCGGGCGGAACTGCCAGGTCAGCGTGGCGGCCGGCAGCCAGTAGCTGTTGTCGAGGTTGGTCGCCGCGGTGCTGCCGGTCGGGGTGTTGAACACCTGGAGCGGAACCACCGTCTCGGTCGCCGTCTCGTAGCGGACGCCGAAGTCGAGCGAGAGCTCGGGCGACACCTGCCAGTTCACCTTGCCGTAGCCGGCATGGTTCTCCAGCTCGGCGCGGAACGCCGGGGCGCCCTCGTTCGTGTCGATCAGTGCGATGTTGTAGTAATCGATGATCGCCGAGCCGAGCAGCAGGTCCGGGCGCAGCATGCCGACCGCGGTCGGGAAGCTGCTCGGCGCCGTGAACTGGAAGTCGCGGCGCGAGCTGTCGCGCTTGGTCTTGAGGTACGAATAGCCCGCCGTCAGCGCCAGATCGGTGATCGGCTTGAAGGTGAGGTCCGCGCCGCCCGAATACAGGTCTTCGTTCAGGTCCGAATAGCTGATGTGCGCATCGCCATTGTTGCCGTTGTTGAGGCGATTGACGAAATAGGCGCCATAGAGGTCCGACGCGACGTTGGTGCGGACATATTCCAGCGTCAGCTCGCTCGGGGCCTTGCGCTTCGAGTTCGCATAGCTGGCGCGAAGGTCGAGGCTCCATTCGGGGCTGAACTTGAACTCGCCGACCAGCTGGGTGTTGACCAGCTGGCGCTCGTACCAGGCGGTATCCTGCTGCATGACGTCGGTGACGGCGTTGTTGTTGGTCTTGCCGAGGCCGAGACGCGCACGCTTCAGCGTGTCGTGGATGTAGAGGTTGGTCCAGCGGATCTTGTTGTCGCCGAATTCGAGGCCGAGGCCGAGTAGGCCGTTGGTGACGATACGGTTGTCGGTGGAGACCCGGCGGAAATCATTCTCCAGCGTCGAGATATCGCTGTTCAGCGAGGTCTGCTGGATCGCGTCGCGCGTCGTCCACTTGTTGCTGTAGCCGCCCGTCGCGATCACACCGAGCGTGACGTCGTCGCTGACCGGGAAGGAGGCACCGCCCGAGATCGTCGCCGACCAGTTCGGGCCGATGCGCGACTGGCGCTGGACCAGCGCGTTCTTGGCATTGACCAGCTGGCCCGCGATCGCCTGGGTATCGATGTTGCCCGAGCTGATCTTCTCGCCGCTGGCGAAGAAGGCCGCGAGCGCCGGGGGCAGATCGCGCGAGCCGTCGTCATAGCCGGTCCAGTCATGACCGCCGCCGGCATAGACATAGCCGACATGGCCGGTGGTCACGAGATTGGCACCGACACCGCCGCTGACCGTGAGGAAGCTTTCCTTCGGCACCGAATTGGTCGTCAGGTTGATGACGCCGCCGCCGAACTCGCCGGGGAAGTTGGTCGAATAGCTCTTCTGGACCAGCGAGGACGAGACCACGTTGGTCGGGAAGATGTCGAGCGGCACGACGCGCTTGAGCGGCTCGGGGCTGGGCAGCGGCGAGCCGTTGAGCAGCGCGAGCGAATAGCGATCGCCGAGGCCGCGGACATAGACATAGCCGTTGCCGACCACGCTGAGGCCGGTGACCCGGCCAAGGGCGCCGGCGATGTCGCCTTCGCCGGTGCGGGCGATATCGGCGCTCGACAGCACCGAGACCACCTGCGGGGTGTCACGCGCGACGTTGACGCGGCGACCGGTCACCACGATGGCGTCGCCGCCCGGAACCGAAACGTCCGGAGCCTGCTCTTCCTGAGGTGCAGCCTGGTCCTGGGCGGGAGCCGGCGCGTCGGACTGGCCGCCGGAAGTGTCCGGCGTCGAAGGCGTGGTCTGCGCCCAGACAAGGGAAGGCGCAACGAGCGCCGAAGTGAAAAGGAACAGGCTGGCAAGCCGGAGCGGCTTCGTCATGGTAACCCCCAATGCAAATCCTGAAAGGGCGGAGCGTTGCCCGTGGCCACGCCCCGCCCAGTCTCAGATCGGGCTGGCCTCAGTTCGTCGGGAGCGACGAGCAGCGGCGGTTGGCATTCGTCGTGTCGTCGAAGGCCGCATAGCCGGAGTTGCAGGTCCAGACCTTGTACCAGTTGTCGTTCGCGTCCTTGACCGCGCCGGCATAGGTCGTCGTGTCGAAGAAGCCGGTGGCGTCCACCGTCTTCGGATCGATCGCGGCGACAGCCGTCTCGTTGGCGCCGTTGATGAACAGGCTGGTCAGCGACGGCGTGAACGCGTCGTTGTTGCCGTTCGCACCGGTGCCGAAGAAGGTCTGGACCTGGCCAGCGGTGTAGCTGCCGGTGCCGAGATACTTGGTGGCGTTGCACTGCATCGCGACCGCACGAGCGATCAGGGTAGCCGCATTGGCGCCGCCCGAACCGTTCATGCGCAGGCACTCGTTGGCCGGGCTGATCACCAGGCCGTTGACGAGGGTCAGATCAGCGTTGCCGCGCAGCAGGATCGAGGCCTGGTCATTGGCTTCGTTGTTGGCGCTGGTCTGCGGCTGGACCGCCGTGAAGTTGGCGACGCGGGTCACCTGACGCGGCGTGTCGGCTTCGTTGTTGTTGCTGTCGACTTCCATCAGGGCGTCGCCCTGACCCGGACGCTGCAGCAGCAGGACGTACTGGAAGAAGCCCTGCAGGCCGGTGTCGATGTCGAGGCTGTCGTCATCGGCGCCGGTGGCGATGTAGTGCTTGAACTTGACGGTGCCGCCGAAGAACTCCGCGCCGTCGTCCGAGCTGTTGTGGCTCTGGACCGAATCCAGCGTGGTGCCGCTGCCGGTGCCTTCGGTGGTCAGGCCCTGAAGCTCGACGTTCGCACCGAGCACATAACCCGAATAGCGGATCTGCGTGTACTTGATGCTGCCGGCATTGTAGGTGTCGTCGGTGCCGCCAAAGGTGGCCGGGCCGGTGCCCGAGGCGCCCTCGGTCTCACGCTCGCAGGTGCCGGCCGCAGTGGTGCCGGTGTTGCAGTCGGTGATCTTGGCGCGGCCCATCAGCACCACACCGCCCCACTGGCCGATCGAGGTGTCGTCGGCGAGACCGAGCAGGTTGTCGCGGCTGGTGAAGATGATCGGCGCGGTGGCGGTGCCGTTGGCGGCGATCTTGTTGCCGCGGTTGACCGCGAGCCACGAGGTGCCGGTGCCACCGAACAGGATCACGCCCGGCGCGATGGTCAGCGTCACGTTGGTGTCGGCGGACAGCTGGCCGGCGCCGTTCAGGGTGAAGCCGTTCGCGGCAGTGCAGCCCACGGTCGAGCTGGCGCGCGGCGCGGCGCCGGTCGGCGCGGTGAAGCCGCCGTCGCAGCCGACGTTCACGCGGTCCTTGAGCTGATAGACCAGGCCGGCGATCTTCGGCAGCGTCACGCTGGCCGAGATGATCGACGGCAGGGTGCAGACGCGCCATTCGCCGGTCGGGCCCTTGATGGTGCCGTCGTTGGTCAGGCCCTTCGGATCGGCGATCGTCGGGCAGCCCGTGGCCGGGGTCACCAGCGCCGTGGTCGGCGTCGGGGTCGGCGACGGCGTCGGAGCCGGCGGGTTGTTGATGATGACGTTGCCGCCGGTGCCCGGCGAGGCGATGTCGTTCGCGCCATCGCAGGCCGCCAGGGCGCCACATGCAATGGTAGTCATCATGATAAGGCTGACGCGTTTGAAGCTGGCCATAGGATCTCCGTTCCGGCGGACGCCGGGTTGCACGAATTCGAAATACGGTGCGGGATCGACTCGGCTTACCCCCGTCGGCCGCAAGGGCGCGCTAGGGACGCATTGTTACTCGTCGGCGCGGAATCGAAGACGTTTCAGAGACAGTCACATGACTCGATTGTGACATCCGGGGCGGAATGCCCCGAAACGGTTCACGGTTTGGTGAGGATGTTGCCCGATTGCATCACGAGCCGGACATTTTCGAGCGCGGACAGATCCTTGAGCGGATCGCCCGCGACCGCGACGAGATCGGCGATTTGGCCCGGCGCGATGCTGCCGATGCGATCCGACATGCCGAGGATCGCCGCATTGCCCGCCGTCGCCGTCCACAAGGCAGCGTCCGGCGCCATGCCCCAGGTCCCCATCAATTCGATCTCGCGCGCATTGGCGCCGTGCGCGAACACCCCGGTGTCGCCGCCGGCACACATCGTGACGCCCGACTTCAATGCCGCGGCATAGCTCGCCCGCTTGGCACGGATCGCCTCGGGTTCGGGCGCCGCGCCGTTCCAGCCGCCATAGCGGGTGATCGCGTCGGTGGCAGCGAGCGTGGGGCAGAAGGCGACATCATGCGCCTTCATCAGCGCGAAGACTTCGCCCGTCGCGTCATTGCCATGCTCGATCGTGTCGGCACCGGCCAGGATCGCCCGGCGCATCCCCTCGGGCGTGCTGGCATGGACCGCGACCCTGCGCCCGGCATCATGCGCCGCGGCCACGCCGGCCTTCAGCTCGTCGAGGCTGAAGGTCGCCCGGCTCGGCTCGCCCGGACCCCAGCGATAATCGGCGTAGAATTTCACCCAGTCCGCGCCGTGCGCGATCTGGCGGCGCACGGCGGCGACGATCCCCTCTCCGCTCACTTCCTCGGCCCCCTGGGGCACGTCGAACGCATAACCCTTGGGGCCATAGGCACCGGTGGCGACCAGCGCGCGGCTGGCGATGAGCAGGCGCGGCCCCGGCACGATGCCCTGCTGGATCGCAGTCTTGAGCCCGGCGTCGGCATCCCCCGCCCCTTCGGTGCCGAGATCGCGGACGGTGGTGAAGCCGGCGAGCAGCGTCGCGCGCGCATGCGCGACCGCGCGGGCGGTACGGAGCGCCAGCGGCTCCTTCATCACCTGATCGTTCCAGCTGGTCTCGTTGTACGGGTGGAGGAAGAGATGGACATGGAGGTCGATCAGCCCGGGCAGCAGCGTGGTGCCGGGCAGCGCCAGCGTATCGGCGCCGGCGGGCGCGGCGACATCCGGGCCGACCGCGACGATCCTGCCGTCGGCGACGAGCACCTTCCAGCCGGGATGGACGGCGCGATCGGTCGCAGTGAAGACGCGGTCCGGCACGAGCAGCACCGGCGCCTTCTGCGCCAGCGCGGTGCCGGGAAGGAGAAACGCGGCAAGGGCGATGAAGGCGCGGAGCTTTGTCATGCAGCAAGACTGACAAAGCGAAGGCGCCGACGCCACCCCTACCTTCATCCCGCCCCCTACCGTCATCCCGACGAAAGTCGGGATCTCGTGCGGCTCTTTTCCCGCCATCGCCTGAGATCCCGGCTTCCGCCGGGATAACGGCTAACTCGTCGAGATGACGATGTTGTCAGTACATCGCCGTCATCGCCACGCCGGCCGTGATCACCAGCACGCCGATTATCTGCTTCACGCTCAACTTCTCGCGGAACAGCCGGTGGCCGGCCGCGGCGGCGATCGGCATCTCGATCACGCCCAGCGCGCGCACGGCCGCGGCGGGGGCAAGGTTGAGCGCGAGGAACCAGCCCGAGGAAGCCAGCGCCCCGAACAGCCCTGCCCCCAGCGACTGGCGCCAGCCCTTCGCCACCGCGACCAGCGCCGCACGGTCGCGCACGGCAAGGTAGAGCCCCAGTCCGGCGGACTGCACCGCCTGGACGATCGCGACGCAGGCCATCGCCGAGAAGACCGGATGATGCGGCTCGAGCCGCAGCCCGGCATGGCGGAAGGCGTTGAGCGCGAAGCCGAACAGCAGGCCGGAAAGGACGCCATAGGTGACGCCCAGCACCGGATGATGCGCGCCTTCGATCCTCTTCGGCCAGACCAGCAGGGCGAGCCCGAGGGTGGTCACCGCCACGCCCGTCCAGCCGAGCACCGAGAGATTGTCGCCGAACACGACCAGGCCGACGGTGGCGGCGAGCGGCACCGAGCTTTGCTGGAGCGCCGTGCCCACCGCGAAGCCGGCATGATGCATGGCGAGCAGCAGCGCCGCCGTCGCCAGCACCTGCGCCACCGCGCCGGTGAGTGCCGGCCACCAGAACGCCCAGCCGAACTGCGGATCGAGATGCGGGCTGAGCGCAAAGGCGATCGCGGTGAAGACGATCGAGAAAGGCAGGCCGAACAGGAAGCGCACCAAAGTGGCGCCCCAGGGGCCGGTGTTGGACATCATGCCCCGCTGCAGCGCGTTGCGCCCCACCTGGAACCCCGCCGCCGCCACCGTCGCCACTGCCCAAAGCACGCCGTTTACTCCCACCGCATTGATTCGCGGGCCATAACCGCTTCCGTCATCCCCGCGAAGGCTGAGATGACGATGATGGAACAAGGGCTCAGGAAAGGAGCCATCAATCCAGCTAATGGCTCTTCCGAGAAATGGTGGTTTGTGCGGGGCCGACCGGATCGACCATTCCACCCGGGCAGCAACCAAGGAACCCCGGATGAAGTCGATCCACCTCGCCGCCCTCGCCCTGCTCACCAGTGCCGCCACGGCGCAGCAGGACGATCCGCTCACCCGCCCGATCGAGCCCGAGGCCGCCGCCAAGTGGATCGGCCCGCAGGCACCGATCCGGGTGTTCGGCAACAGCTATCTGGTCGGCTTCGAGGGCATGAACGTCGGGCTGATCGACAGCGGCAAGGGGCTGATCCTGATCGACGGCGCGGTGCCGCAATCGGTCCGCTCGGTCGAGGCGAACCTGCAGAAGCTCGGCTATCGCATCCAGGACGTGAAGCTGATCCTCAGCACCGAGCCGCATTTCGACCATGCCGGCGGGCTCGCCGCGCTGGTGCGCGACAGCGGCGCGACGGTGCTGGCCGGCGCCTGGTCGGTGACCGCGCTGAAGCAGGGGATGAGCACGCCGGACGATCCCCAGGCGGCCTGGCTGGTCCCCTTCCCCGCCGTCTCGCGCCTGCGCGCGGTGAAGGATGGCGAGGTGATCCGGCTCGGCAATGTCGCGGTCACCGCACGGGCGACGCCCGGGCATACGCCGGGCAGCATGAGCTGGACCTGGCGGAGCTGCGAGGGGCGGGTGTGCCGTACGATGGTGTTCGCCTCGAGCCTCAATCCGGTGGCGGCGAACGGCTATCGCTTCACCCGGCATCCGGAGGCGGTGGCGAGCTTCCGCTCGACCCAGGCCAGGGTGCGCGCCATGCCCTGCGACATCCTGTTCAGCGCGCATCCCGACAATTCGGGCGGCCCGGAGAAATATGCGCGCTTCACCAAGGGCGTGCGGCCGAACCCCTATGTCGATCCGGGCGCCTGCCGGGCCTATGCCGATCGGTCGGCGACGGCGCTGGCGAAGCGGCTGGCGGACGAGAAGGCGGGCAAGGCGAAGTAGGTCGCGCTGACATTCTATCCCTTCTTTCCCCGGCGAAGGCCGGGGCCCAGACTTGAAAGTGGCGCGCCCTGGCGCGTCTTCGCCGCGCACTGCTTAGTCTGGGCCCCGGCCTGCGCCGGGGAAAGGCGCATTTCGAGTTTCAGGCTGAATGTCGATATGACCTAACCTTCGCGAGCGGCAGCGCGGAACAGCGCGGCCGAGAGCAGCCAGGGCAAGGTAAAGGCCACGATCAGCGGCGCGGTGCGCGGCTCCTGGGCGAGCGCGGGGAGGATGGTGGCGGCCTGCGCCGCCGCCGTCGCCAGCATCGCCCAGGCCATGCCGGCCGGGCGGAAGCGGGCGACCAGGCTGCCGAGCGCCGCCACGGCCAGCACCCCGGCAAAGACCAGGTTGATCGGATTGTCCTCGTCGCCGATCATCCCGACGGCGAGGTTGACCCAGACAGTGAGGAAGGCGGTGAGCAGCGCCACCGCCGCGCCGGCGCGATAGGCGGTGCTCTGGTGCGTGCGGACGGCGAGCTCGAAGGTCAGGCCGACGCCGCCGATCAGCGCGCCGGCGACGAGGAAATCTAGTGGCCCCCAGACGACTTCGCGGGTGAACTGCATCGCGACCGCCGGCAGCAGCAGCAGTCCCGCCGCCACGCTCCACGCCGCGATCCGCAGCCGGTTGCCGGTGTGCGGGTGGTTCATCGTCTGCGCTGCCATGCCTGCCTCCCTTTGTTGACGTTCAAGCTGTGCGCTTCCGCGGCGGAAAGCGCCAACCAGCTTTCGGAGGAAAGCCTGTGCAGAGGCTGTGCAGGCGCGGCACGAAAAAGCCCGCCGGCGCTTCCACCGGCGGGCTCGTTCAACTCGAGAGGATCAGCTCACCAGATGCGGACGCGCTTGTCCGGCGCGACATATTGCTTCTGGTCCGGCGTGATCTTCCAGGCCGCATACCAGGCATCGACATTGCGCAGCGGGTTGATCGCGCGGATCTGGCCCGGCGAGTGCGGATCGCCGACCAGCTGCTGGCGCAGCGCCTCGGTGCGGAACAGCGTGCGCCACACCTGGCCCCAGCCGAGGAAGAAGCGCTGGTCGCCGGTATAGCCGTCGATCACCTTGGCCTTCTTGCCCTTCAGCGACTGGTGATAGGCGTCGAGCGAGATCAGCACGCCGCCGAGATCGCCGATATTCTCGCCCATCGAGGCGCGGCCGTTGATGTGGACGCCGGGCAGGCCCTCAAAGGTATAGGCCTCATACTGGGCGCCGAGGATCGAGGCCTGAGCCTCGAACTTGGCCGCGTCCTCCGCCGTCCACCAGTCGCGCAGCACGCCGTTGCCGTCGGACTTGCGGCCCTGGTCGTCGAAGCCGTGGCTGATCTCGTGGCCGATCACGCCGCCGATGCCGCCATAGTTGACCGCGTCATCGGCCTGGGGATCGAAGAAGGGCGGCTGCAGGATCGCGGCCGGGAAGACGATCTCGTTCTTCACCGAGTTATAGTAGGCGTTCACCGTCTGCGGCGTCATGCCCCACTCGGCCTTGTCGACCTGCCCGCCCAGCCGGTTGCGGCGATAGTCCCATTCGAAGCGGCCGGCGCGCTCGGCATTGCCGACCAGATCGCCCGCCTTGACCTCGAGCGCCGAATAATCGCGCCACTTGTCGGGATAGCCGATCTTGACGGTGAAGCCCTTGAGCTTGGCCTGGGCCTGCTCCTTCGTCGCCGGGCTCATCCAGGCGAGGCCGTTGATCCGGCCCGCAAGCGCGACGCGCAGGTTGCTGACCAGCGTGTCCATCTTTGCCTTGGAAGCCGGCGGGAAATAGAGCGCGACATAGTCGCGGCCCACACCCTCGCCGACGCCGCGCTCGGTGAACGCCACCGCGCGCTTCCAGCGGTCGCGCTGCTGCGGCTGGCCGTTCATGAACTTCGAGCGGAACTCGAACTGCGCATCGACGAAGCGCTTCGACAGCAAAGGCGCGATATCATCGGCGGTGCGGAAGGCCTGCCAGGCCTTGAGCGTGTCGAGATCGGTATCGGCGAAGACCTTGGCGAGCAGCGGGATCGCGCTGTTCTGCGCGACGATCACCCGATCCGCCCTGGTGAGTCCGGCCGCCGCCCAGAAGCTGTCCCAGCCGAAGCCCGGCGCCGATGCCTTGAGCTCGGCGACGCTGGTCGGGTTGTAGGTCTTGTCGCGGTCGCGGCTCTGCGCGCGGGTCCAGTGCGCCTTGGCGATCTGGGTCTCCATCGCGACCACCTTGGCCGCCGCCGCATCGGCATCCGCCCAGCCCGCCATGCCGAGCAGCTGCGCGACATATTGCTGGTAGCGTGCGACCTGCGGCGCGAACTTGGCATCGAGATAGAGGTCGCGGTCGCCGAGACCCAGGCCCGACTGGCGAAGGTACAGGGCATAGACGTCCGGGTTCTTGGCATCGTCGTTCACACCGATACCGAAGAAGCTACCGCCGAAGCCGCCGGTCGAGGCACCCATCAGCTTCGCCAGGTCGTCCTTGCTCGCCGCAGCCTTGACCGGCGCCAGCCGCTCGGCGAGCGGCTGGGCGTCGAGCTTCTCGGCCGTCGCCTCGTCCATGAAGCCATTGTACAGGATCGCCGCCTTCATCCGGTCCGGATGCGCGGTGTCGGTGGCGCTATAGCCCGAGATCAGGCTGCGCATGCGCACTTCGGACAGGTCGCGCAGCACGGCAAAGGCGCCGAAGGACGAGCGATCGGCGGGGATCGTCGTGCGATCGACCCAGGCGCCGTTGACGAACCGGTACCAGTCGTCGCCCGGCTTCACGCTCTTGTCCATGCCGGTGAGGTCGAAGCCCCAGGCGCCGTAGCGGGTTGCGCCGGCATCAGCGGTGGCACCCGCGGCGACAGGCGCGGCGGACTGCTGGCTGAAACCGATGGCAGGCACCGCGAGCACGGCCATGGCCGAGGCGAGCAGCAGAATCTTCTTCAATGGAGGTCCCCCGAAATTGAGACGTTAGGCGCGTCTGGGAACAGACTGTCATGCTGTCGGGGACCGCGCAACATCCTTGCGCGAGCCGCTATCCTTCGTTCACCTGCTGATAGGTAATCCGCACGCCGGCCTCTTCCTCGCGCCGGAGGAAGATGCGCGTGCCCGATGCGTAGCGAATGCGGAGACGGTCCGGACCGAGCCATTGGATCTCCGCCCAGGGCCCGCCCCAATCGCCCGCCCTTGCTGCACCATGATCGTCGTCCGCGATGAAGGCATTGCCCTTGCCGTTGGGTAACTCGCCGGGCCGAAGAATCGAGACCTGGGTCGTGAAGCCGGTTGTCGCGCCGCAGTCCCGCTGGAACATCACCGCGCTCATGGCGCCACCCGGCGCATCGGCCCTGGAGGCGACGTAATTCCCACAGCCATCGCCACAGGCGGCAAGCGGCACGGACAGCGCAATCGTCATGGCGAGCCTGCGAAATACCATGTGCTTCTCCCTTCGCGGGCAAGGCATGCCGCGGACAGGTGCAGGCGTGATGCAGAGGGCGTCCGCATTCGGTCTCGCCAAACCAAAAAAGCCCGCCGGATCACCGACGGGCTTTGAAATGGTGGGCGCGGTAGGGATTGAACCTACGACCCCACCCGTGTGAAGGGTGTGCTCTACCACTGAGCTACGCGCCCATTGGCCAGGTCCGAAAACCCTCGGCGGCCGAAATGGGAAGCGGGCCTTTAGGCGGCGCAGCCCCAGCTGTCCAGCCCCAAAACCCGCATTTGTGCGGTCTTAGTTGACCGCGTCCTTGAGGCCCTTGCCCGCCTTGAACTTCGGCTGGTTCGACGCCTTGATGGTCATCGGCTCGCGGGTGCGCGGGTTGCGGCCCGTCGATGCCTTGCGCTTGCTGACCGAGAAGGTGCCAAAGCCGACCAGGCGAACTTCGTCGCCCTTCTTGAGCGCCGTCTGGATGGCATCGAACACGGCTTCCACAGCCTTGCTCGCATCGCCCTTCCCGAGGCCCGAGGTATCGGCGACCTGTCCGATAAGCTCTTGCTTGTTCATTTTGTGACGTTCCCCCTCATGAATTACGCAGAAATACGCGAGTCGCGGCGGCAGGCCGAGCGATCACGTCAGCACGCCGCCGCTGGGGCTGTCAAAACGTTTCGGCCCGCTTTTCCCTCCAAATGACGAAAAGGTTACGGTGTCCGAACGGTCAGGCCTAACCTGGATCAGTGGTGCACGGCGTCTCCAATGCCGGCCGTGCCGACCGTCGGCTGGGCCGCCAGCTCGTCCGCCTCGCTCCAGTCGATCGACACGAGCGGCTCGGTGAGCGCCAGGCGCAGCACCTCGTCGACATGCTTGACCGGCACGATCTCGAGACCGTCGCGGATGTTCTGCGGAATCTCGGCGAGGTCCTTCTGGTTCTCCTCCGGAATCAGCACCGTCTTGATACCACCACGGAGCGCCGCGAGCAGCTTCTCCTTGAGCCCGCCGATCGGCAGCACGCGGCCACGCAGCGTGACTTCGCCGGTCATCGCGATGTCCTTGCGGACCGAGACGCCGGTCAACGTCGAGACGATCGCCGTCACCAAGCCGATGCCCGCCGACGGACCGTCCTTGGGCACCGCGCCCTCCGGCAGGTGGACATGGATGTCCTTGCGCTGGAGCAGGCTCGGCTTGATGCCATAGGCGGGGCTGCGCGCCTTGACGAAGCTGAACGCGGCCTCGACCGATTCCTTCATCACGTCGCCCAGCTTGCCGGTCGTCTTGATCATGCCCTTGCCGGGCACGGTGACGCTCTCGATGGTCAGCAGCTCGCCCCCCACCTCGGTCCAGGCCAGGCCGGTGACCGCGCCGATCTGGTTCTCTTCCTCGCCAAGGCCGTGGCGATACTTCTGCACCCCGGCGAACTCGTGGAGGTTCTCGGGCGTGATCGTCACGCTCTCGGCCTTGCCTTCCAGGATTTTGCGCAGCGCCTTGCGGGCGAGCTTGGCGATCTCGCGCTCCAGGGTGCGCACGCCCGCCTCGCGGGTGTACTGCTGGATCAGCTTGCGCAGCCCTTCCTGGGTGAGGACGAACTCGCCCTCCTTCAGGCCGTGCGCCTCGATCTGCTTCTCGATCAGGTGCCGCTCGGCGATCTCGACCTTCTCGTCCTCGGTATAGCCCTCGAGCCGGATGATCTCCATGCGGTCGAGCAGCGGCTGCGGCAGGTTCAGCGAGTTCGCGGTGCAGACGAACATCACGTCCGAGAGATCGATGTCGATCTCCAGATAGTGATCGTTGAACTTGTTGTTCTGCTCCGGGTCGAGCACCTCGAGCAGCGCCGAGGCGGGATCACCGCGGAAGTCCTGGCCGAGCTTGTCGATCTCGTCGAGCAGGAACAGCGGGTTCGAGGTGCCGGCCTTCTTGAGGTTCGACACGATCTTGCCCGGCAGCGAGCCGATATAGGTGCGGCGGTGGCCGCGAATCTCGGCCTCGTCGCGCACGCCGCCCAGCGACTGGCGGATGAACTCGCGGCCGGTCGCCTTGGCGATGCTCTTGCCCAGCGAAGTCTTGCCGACGCCCGGCGGGCCGACGAGGCACAGGATCGGCCCCTTCAGCTTGTTGGTGCGCGCCTGGACCGCGAGATACTCGACGATCCGGTCCTTGACCTTCTCGAGCGCGTAATGATCCTCGTCGAGCACGCCCTGCGCCTCGGCGATGTCCTTCTTGAGCTTCGACTTCTTGCCCCAGGGCAGGCCCAGCAGCACGTCGAGATAGTTGCGCACCACCGTCGCCTCGGCGCTCATCGGCGCCATGGTCTTGAGCTTCTTGAGCTCCGACTGGGCCTTGGTGCGCGCTTCCTTCGACAGCTTGAGCGTGGCGATCTTCTGGGTCAGCTCGGCGACTTCGTCGCCATCGCCTTCCTCGCCCTCATTGCCCAGCTCGCGCTGGATCGCCTTGAGCTGCTCGTTGAGGTAATATTCGCGCTGCGTCTTCTCCATCTGACGCTTCACGCGGCTGCGGATCTTCTTCTCGACCTGCAGCACGCCGAGCTCGCCCTCCATGAAGGCGAACACCATCTCGAGGCGCTTCATCGGATTGGTCTCGACGAGCAGCGACTGCTTCTCGGCGACCTTGACGGCTATGTTGGCGGCAACCGCATCGGCGAGGCGCGAGGCGTCCTCGAGCTCGGCGAGCTGGACGGCGGTCTCGGCCGGCAGCTTGCGGTTGAGCTTGGCGTAATTCTCGAACTGATCGACGACCGAGCGCATCAGCGCCTGGATCTCGGTGCCTTCGACGGCATCGTCATCGATCGGCTTGACGCTCGCGGTGAGGAAGGCGCCGCCCTCCTCCATAGTGACCAGCGCACCGCGCTCCTTGCCGGCGACGAGCACGCGGACGGTGCCGTCGGGCAGCTTGAGCAGCTGAAGGACTTCGGCGGAGACGCCGGTATCGTACAGGTCTTCGCGGCCGGGATCGTCCTCGGCAGGATCGAGCTGCGCGACCAGGAAGATCTCCTTGTCGTCGGCCATGGCGGCCTCGAGCGCGGCAACCGACTTGTCGCGGCCGACGAACAGCGGCACGATCATGTGCGGGAAGACGACGATGTCCCGAAGGGGAAGAACGGGGTAGGACTGCTTCATGAATACTCCTGAGCCCGCACAGGGCTCCTCTCCTCCATTATATGGGGGTCGCGGAGCCCGCATCAATCTGCGAACGCTCTTAGGCTGTGGAGTGTTGCTTGCCGTAGCGGCAGGGGCAAGCATTTTTCCGTCTGGAACGGACAAGCGCGCGCCCAATGCGGCATGATCAGGCCCCCGAAATCGCTCCTGATTCGATCGGGCCATTGCCGGGCCCGTTCCGTTTCCGCATCACTCTCGACAAGTATACCGTGATTCCCGCCTGAAGGAGGCTCCCATCCGCACGTCCCTGCTCCTCGCCGCCTCGGCCCTGGCGCTCGCCGCTCTTCCCGCCACCGCGCAGACGGTAAAGCCCGGCGAGCCGCCGATCACGCCGACCACGCAGGAATCGGGCGGCCCGATCAGCCCCGAGCGCGCCGCGCTCCATCTCGACCATGCAGACCTGGCGATCGAGGTGTTCCCGGCGACCCAGCGCATCGCCGGCGTGGCGACGCTGACGATCACCAGCGCGATCGCCCAGAAGGTCCTGCAGATCGATCTCGACCGGAACCTGCCGGTCACCGCGGTGAGCATCGACGGCAAGGCGCTCACGCCGCAGGAATGGGCCAATCCCGAAGGCCGGCTGATGATCACCCTGCCCCGCCCGCTCAAGGCCGGCGGCAAGGCGGAGGTGAAGATCAGCTATGGCGGCACGCCGCATGTCGCGGTGCGGGCGCCCTGGGACGACGGCATGGTCTGGGCAAAGACGCCGGGGACCGACCGCCAGCCCTGGATCGCCACCACTGCCGAAGGCTATGGCTGCGACCTGTTCTGGCCCTGCCTCGACTTCCCGCGCGGCGAGCCGGACACGGTCGACATGCACATCACCGTGCCCAAGGACCTGAAGGTCGCCGGCAACGGCAAGCTGATCGGCACCGATACGCTTGCCGATGGCCGCACCACCTGGAACTGGCGCACGCGCAGCCCGAACCCCTATTCGGTCACCCTCCAGATCGCGCCCTACAAGCTGATCGAGGCGGACTATAAGAGCCGCTTCGGCAACATGATCCCGATGCAATATTGGTATCTGCCGGGCCGCGACGAAAAGGCGAAGAAACTGTTCGCCGAGTTCGCGCCGACGCTCGACTTCTACGAGAGCCTGATCGGCCCCTATCCGTTCGGCGACGAGAAGGTGGGCGTGGCCGAGACGCCGCACCTCGGCATGGAGCACCAGACGATCAATGCGTATGGCAACAATTACAAGCAATACCCCTCGGGCTTCGACGAGATCTTCCAGCACGAGCTCGGCCATGAGTGGTTCGGCAACCAGATGTCGGCGGGCAACTGGGACGATTACTGGCTGCACGAAGGCTTCGCCCAGTACATGCAGCCGCTCTACGGTCGCTGGCGCGAGGGCGAGGCGCGCTATGCGATCATGATGGACGAGTTCCGGCTCCAGATCACCAATCACGCCCCGATCGTCTCGGGCCAGATTCGCACCGAGGAACAGGTCTATGAGGAGGAGAATGGCGGGCCGGGCCAGGACATCTACGTCAAGGGCGCCTGGATCCTCCACACGCTGCGCAATTTGATCGGCGACGAGAAGTTCTTCGAGGCCACCCGCCTGCTCGTCTATGGCCGGACCGATCCGAAGCCGGGCAACTTCACCCCGCGCTTCGCCGCCACGCCCGAGTTCATCGCCGATGTGAACAAGGTGACCGGCAAGGACCTGCAATGGTTCTTCGACGTCTATCTTTACCAGGCGCCGCTGCCCGAGCTGGTAGAGACGCGCCAAGGCGACGCGCTGGTGCTGCGCTGGAAGGTGCCGAACGACAAGCCCTTCCCGCTGCCGGTGGAGGTCTCGATCGATGGCAAGGTGCAGAAGATCGAGATGCCGGGCGGCACCGCGACGTTGAAGGTGCCGGCCGACGCGCATGTGATCGTCGATCCGGACTCGCGGATCCTCAAATATTCGGCGGCCGTCGAGGCCTTTCAGCGCTACGCGTACCGGCGATAGGGCAAGGCCCCTTCTCCCTCTCCCCTATGGGGAGAGGGTCGGGAGAGGGGCAATATCCCTCGCCGGCGGGCAGCCTAGTCCTCGATCAGCCCGCCGTCCGGCCGCAGCACCTTGGCCAGCACGAAGCCGAAGCCGATCTGCCAGGGCACATAGATCTTGAGCAGCTGGAGCCAGTTGCCCGGGAAGCCCTGATTGCCTGCACCGGTCGTCATGTAGAGATAGACGACCAGCGCGCCGAGGCCCGCCAGCATCGCCGTGCCGAACACGGCGAAGATCGCCGTCGCCAGCCCGTGCCGGCCCAGCCCGCTGCCCAGCACGAACAGCAGCCCGAGGCCTGCGCCTACCGCGCCGCCGACAAGGCCCGGCAGCATCGGCGTGGCGGCCGCGTTGACCTGGCTCGCCAGCTGGGCCGCCACCCAGTGTGCGAAGGTGAGGCCGACGATCAGCACTGCGACCTTCATCGCCAGCTTGTGGCTCCGCCCTGCCCAGACCAGGGGCAAGGTAAGAAGCGGGGTAAGCCATACCGCCCCGTTGGCGACATTCGCCAGGGTGAGCACGCACAACCCAGCAATGAAGAGCAGGTGGCCGAGGACCAGCCACTTGAAAGCCGTGCCCGCGGCGGAATCGAGGGCAAGATTGAACGACGAGTGATACTCGCGGGGATCTTCGTCCGCGAGGATTGCAGCATCAGACATAGGACGACTCCTTTATCCGGCTAATACAGCGAAGGTGCGCCTCAACTTGAGTCGCGTCAACAAAAGTCGATCTTGCAGCGCAGCGTAGATCGCGCGACATTCCAGCGCGTTGGAGCCTGCATTTCGGGGGGAAGCATGGCGGACGAAACGCTCTGGAATACCGACCTCGCACCGACGGGCCCGGAGCAGCGCAGCTGGGCCTGGTACCACTATGCCGCGCTGTGGATCGGGATGATCGTCGCGGTGCCCGCCTGGATGCTCGCCGCGGGGCTGGTCGAGCAGGGCATGTCGGCCGGACAGGCTGCGCTCACCGTGCTGCTCGGCAACCTCGTCGTCCTGGTGCCGATGCTGCTGATCGGCCATGCCGGCGCCCGCCACGGCATTCCCTATGCGGTGCTGGTCCGCGCCTCGTTCGGCACCACCGGCGCGCGGCTTCCCGCCCTCGCCCGCGCGCTGGTCGCCTGTGGCTGGTACGGCATCCAGACCTGGATCGGCGGCGAGGCGCTGCTCACCCTGCTCGGCGTGCTGCTGAAGACCGACCTGCGCGGCACGCCCCTGCCCCTGCTCGGCATCGGGATCGGCCAGCTGGCCGCCTTCCTCGCCTTCTGGTCGCTCCAGCTCTTCTTCGTCCGCAAGGGGCTGCTGACCATCCGCCGGCTCGAGACCTGGACCGCGCCGGTCAAGATCCTGGTCTGCATCGCGCTGGTCTGGTGGGCGGTGCAGACGGCAGGCGGGTTCGGCCCGATCTTCAACGCCCCCTCGGCCTTCGTGCCCGGCGGCGCCCGGGAGGGTCAGTTCTGGGTGGTGTTCTGGCCCGCGCTCACCGCGATGATCGGCTATTGGGCGACGCTCGCGCTCAACATCCCCGACTTCACCCGCTTCGCCCGCTCGCAGCGCGACCAGGTGATCGGCCAGTCGATCGGTCTGCCGCCGATGATGGGGCTGATCGCGCTGGCCAGCGTCATCACCACCAGCGCCACCGTGGTGATCTATGGCGAGGCGATCTGGGACCCGGTCGCGCTGTCCGGCCGGTTCGAGGGGCCGCTGGTGCTGCTTGGACTGGTCGTGATCAGCGTCGACACCATTTCGTGCAACATCGCCGCGAACCTGGTTTCCGCCTCCTACGACTTCTCCTCGGTCGCGCCGAAGCGGATCAGCTACCGCACCGGCGGGATGATCACCGCCACCATCGCGATCCTGATGATGCCCTGGAAACTGCTTGCCTCGACCGGCGGGTACATCTTCGTCTGGCTCGCCGGCTATTCGGCGCTGCTCGGCCCGATCGCCGGCATATTGATCGCCGACTATTGGCTGATCCGCCGCACCCGGCTGCAGGTCGCGGACCTCTACCGGACGGACGGCGCCTATCGCTATCGCTCGGGCTGGAACCCGGCGGCGCTGATCGCCTTCGCGGCCGGCGTGCTGCCCAATCTGCCGGGCTTCCTCGCCACCGCCGCGCCCTCGGCCTTTTCCGTCGGGCCGATCTGGGCGGCGATCTATAGCTGGGCCTGGTTCGTCGGCCTGGCCATCGCGCTCATCGTCTACACCGGGCTGATGCGCCTCAAGCCCCAGGCCTTCGCCCTAGCCGCATGAGCCAGGCGAGGAAGAACGCCAGGCACGCCTGCCAGGGCAAATGCACGCACTCCAGCCAGAAGAGGAAGCGCGCCGACCGGAGGGGATATTCGAGCGCGTTGGTGAGGAGCAGCCCCTGCGCCATGCCCATCGCGCCGAGAAGGGTGAGCGCGGCGATGCCGAGCAGGATGATCGCGCGGCTGCCGGCACCCAGCGGGGCCAAGCGCAGCGGCACGAGCAGCATCAGCGCCAGCGTCCCGCCCGCAAGGCCGCCCACCGCACCGGTGCCGAGATCGCGCAGATAGGCCTGGGGATCGGGCTCGAGCGGGAAGCTCAGCATCGCATGCCGCCAGGCGAGATAATTGGCCGCGACATGCGCGACCGGCAACGCCGCCTCGAAATAGACCAGCCGCTGTGCCCATCCGCGCTGGCGTATGCTGGCAAACAGGTACGGCAGCCCGAACAGGGGCGTCAGATAGAGGCTGGGCCCGATCACCGGTGCCAGCACGTCCTTGGGATCGGGATAGAGCAGGACCGCGATCGCCAGCGCGATCGCATAGAGGACCGCGCCGATCAGCAGCCAGACGAACGCATGCCGGAAGCGGACATTGCGGCGTCGCGCCTGCCGGACGGCGAGTTCGTCGGTTCTGTTCAGCCCCCGCCGCATGGGGGCATGATGGCAGAGGAATACGGCGGAACAAGCGCCAGACAGAAAGGCGTGCCCCCTTTCCGTCATCCCGGCGAAAGCCGGGATCTCAGGCGATGGCGCGGGAAGGAACCGCACGAGATCCCGGCTTTCGCCGGGATGACGGTTTGCTCTAAACGGAAAGGCCCTCCCCGCTTCCGGGAAGGGCCTTCCAAAATGCTATCGGTAAAGCCCGAGCCTCAGCCCGCCTTTTCCTTCTTGGCATAGACGCGGACCGGGTCCTTCGAGCCGGCGACCACGTCCTTGTCGACTACGACCTCGTCCACCCCGTCCATCGACGGGAGGTCGAACATCGTATCCAGCAGGATGCCCTCCAGGATCGAGCGGAGGCCACGCGCGCCGGTCTTGCGCTCGATCGCCTTCTTCGAGACGGCGGTGAGCGCGTCATCGTTGAAGCCGAGCTTCACGCCCTCCATGTCGAACAGCTTCTGATACTGCTTGACCAGCGCGTTCTTCGGCTCGGTGAGAATCTTCACCAGCGCCTCGACATCGAGGTCCTCGAGCGTCGCGATGACCGGCAGGCGGCCGACGAACTCGGGGATCAGGCCGAACTTGAGGAGATCCTCCGGCTCGACCTGCTTCAACGTCTCGCCCGTGCGGCGCTCGTCCGGCGCGGCGACATGCGCGCCGAAGCCGATCGACTTGCCCTGCAGGCGATCGCCGATGATCTTCTCGAGGCCCGAGAAGGCGCCGCCGCAGATGAACAGGATGTTGGTCGTGTCCACCTGCAGGAATTCCTGCTGCGGGTGCTTGCGGCCGCCCTGCGGCGGAACCGAAGCGGTCGTGCCTTCCATGAGCTTGAGCAGTGCCTGCTGCACGCCCTCGCCCGACACGTCGCGGGTGATCGACGGGTTCTCGGCCTTGCGGCTGATCTTGTCGATCTCGTCGATGTACACGATGCCGCGCTGCGCCCGCTCGACGTTGTAGTCGGAGGCCTGGAGCAGCTTGAGGATGATGTTCTCCACGTCCTCGCCGACATAGCCGGCTTCGGTCAGCGTGGTCGCGTCCGCCATGGTGAAGGGCACGTCGAGGATGCGCGCGAGCGTCTGGGCGAGCAGGGTCTTGCCGCAGCCGGTCGGGCCGACGAGCAGGATGTTCGACTTGGACAGCTCGACGTCCGCGCCCTTGGCGCCGTGGTTCAGCCGCTTGTAGTGGTTGTGCACCGCCACCGACAGCACGCGCTTTGCGCGCTTCTGGCCGATCACATAGTCATCGAGGACGTCGCAGATTTCCTGCGGCGTCGGAACCCCGCCGTCCTTCTTGCTGACGAGCGCCGACTTGGTCTCTTCCCGAATGATATCGTTGCAGAGCTCGACGCACTCGTCGCAGATGAACACGGTCGGGCCCGCGATGAGCTTGCGCACTTCGTGCTGCGACTTGCCGCAGAACGAACAATAGAGCGTGCTCTTCGAGTCACCGCCGCTGAGCTTGGTCATTCACTTCCATCCTTCGTGCGTCGCGCGCACGTTACGCCACCCGCCATCCTACACGCGGGCGATATTCCGGCAAACCGGAATCTGGCTATTACGCCAGACTCCTTAAATAGGTCCTGCCGATCAGGCTGCAGCAGCCTCGCCGTCGGTCGGAACCGGCCGCTTTTCATAGACTTCATCGACCACGCCGAACGCCTTGGCTTCGTCGGCCTCGAAGAAGCTGTCGCGGTCCATGACCTGCTCGATTCGATCGAGCGGCTGGCCCGTATACTTCGCATAGAGATCGTTCATCCGCTTGCGGATGCGCAGGATCTCCTTGGCCTGGATCTCGATGTCCGACGCCATGCCCTGCGCGCCGCCCGAGGGCTGGTGGAGCATGATGCGGGCATTGGTGAGCGCCACGCGCAGGCCCGGCTCACCGGCGGCGAGCAGGAACGAGCCCATCGAGGCGGCCTGGCCGATGCAGACCGTGCCGACGCGCGGACGGATATACTGCATGGTGTCGTGGATCGCCATGCCGGCGGTCACCACGCCACCCGGCGAGTTGATGTACATCCAGATATCCTTCTTCGGGTTCTCGGACTCGAGGAAGAGCAGCTGGGCGGTGATCAGCGAGGCCATATGGTCTTCGACCGGGCCGGTCACGAACACGATTCGCTCGCGCAGCAGGCGCGAATAGATGTCGAAGCTGCGCTCGCCGCGGCTCGACTGTTCGATCACGATGGGCACGAGGCCGCCGGTGACGGGATCAATGGTCATCTGATCGGAAAGCGGATGCATGGGTGAAAATCTCGTTATGTCTGTTTTGCCCAGGCCAACATCGGCGCTTGACGTTCGGAGTTCAAGCCTTGGTTATGGTTAGCCTCGACAAGGGGTTTTGCGGGAGGGCGTCATCGCCGGGGACGAATCGGGGCAGTTGTTGAAGGCGACGCAGAGGGTGGCGGTGCGGCTGGTGCTGGCCGGGCTGATCCTGCGCATCGCCTGGCTCGCCCTGGTGGGGGCTCTGGTCCACCCACTCCAGCTCGGCGAGGCGAGCCAGGCAGCCGCGGCGCTGGCCCGCACCGGCACCCTTGCCGATGCCTTCGGTCCCGGCACCGGCCCGACCGCGCATCTGATGCCGGTGGTCGTGGTGATCGTAGGCGCGGTGCAGCGCGTGTTCGGCGCGGATTCGGCGCTCGGCAACCTGCTGCTGAGCCTGTGGACGCTCACCCAGCTCGCGGCGATCTGGCTGCTCGCCCGCGCCCTGTTCGCCGGCGCGGGATGGAATCGCGCCGCGCTGATCGGCGGGCTGGCGCTGCTCTGCCTGATCCCTGCCCATATCTCGCAGGAGGCCGCCGACTTCCGCGTCTGGGAAGGCGGGCTCGCCACCCTGCTTGCCCTCACCAATCTCTGGCTGATCGTCACGCTCGACCGGCGGGCGTCGATCGAGTGGCAGCCGCTGCTGCTCGGTGCGGCGCTGTCGGCTGCCACCTTCTTCGTCAGCCCCACCACCGGGCTGGCGGTGGATGCCTGCTGGGCCTGGCTGGCGCTGCGCCGTCTGCCCTCCCGCCAGGTCGTCGCCTTCGCCGCCACCGCCGCGGCGGCGCTCGCCCTGGTCCTCGCCCCCTGGGTGCTCCGCAATGCCCAGGTGATGGGAAAGCCGATCCTGCTGCGCGACAATTTCGGGCTGGAGACCGCACTCGCCAATTACCCCGGCGCGCTGGACCCCGCGGATCCGCATGCCGAATCCCAAGCGCGGATGCGGGCGATACATCCCTATCAGAATCCAGAGGCACTCTCCCGGCTCCGCGCAGCGGGCGGCGAGGTCGCCTATGCGCAGGGGCTGGGCCGCGAGGCCTGGGCATGGATCCGCACGCACCCGCTCGACTTCGCCCGGCTGGCGCTGCGCCACTATCGCCAATTCTACTTCCCCGATCGCTGGCAGGGTGCGCTGACCAACTGGCAGGCCTTCCCGACGCTCCGTATCGAGGCGATCCGTGCCATTGCGGCGCTCGGCCTGCTCGGCCTGCTGATCGGCCTGGTCCAGCGGCGGCGCCATTACGGGCTGCTCGCGCTCTACATCGCGCTGGCCGGCCTGCCCTATGCACTCGTCCTGCCGATCCCGCGCTATGCCTATGTCGTCTGGCCGCTGCTCGCCTTCCTGGCCGCACGGCTGCTGGCCGACGCCTTCGCGGCCTTGCGGGTGCAACAACGCCGCCGCATGATGACGCAATGACGACGCACACGGTCCTGGTCACCGGCGGCTCCGGCTTCGTGGGCAGCCATGTCATCCTCCAGCTGCTGGCGGCGGGGCACGACGTGCGCACCACCGTCCGCAGCCTCGCCCGCGAGCCCCAGGTGCGCGCCACGCTGGAGAGGGCCGACGCCGACACCAGCCGGCTACACTTCTTCGCCGCCGATCTGGAGAAGGACGAGGGCTGGGCCGAGGCGGTGGCCGGCTGCGACTATGTCCAGCACGTCGCCTCCCCCTTCCCCCAGAGCCAGCCCGAGGACGAGCAGGAGCTGATCCGCCCGGCGATGAACGGCACGCTGCGCGTCCTGCGCGCCGCGCGCGATGCCGGGGTGAAGCGCGTCGTCCTCACCTCCAGCTTCGCGGCGATCGGCTATGGCCATGGCCAGCGCCACAGCGACTATACCGAGGCCGACTGGACCGATGTGAACGGCCCGGCCGTGCAACCCTACATGAAGTCCAAGACGCTGGCCGAGCGTGCCGCCTGGGACTTCGTCGCGGCGGAGGGCAACGGCATGGAGCTGGCGGTGATCAACCCGGTCGGCATCTTCGGCCCGGCGCTCAACGACGATCTCTCCACCTCGATCTGGCTGGTCAAGTCGATGATCGAGGGCAAAATGCCCGGCCTGCCCGACCTGTGGTTCGGCGTGGTCGATGTCCGCGACGTGGCCAGCCTGCAGGTCGACGCGATGACGCATGGGAAGGCAGCCGGCGAGCGCTTCCTCGCCGTGGCGGGCAAGGCGATGTCGATCCCCGAGATGGCGGACGTGCTGCGCACCGGCCTCGGGCCCGCCGGTGCCCGGATCACCCGCCGTCGCGTACCGAGCTGGGCCGTGCGAATCATGGCGCTGTTCAACCCGATGGCACGCGAGGCGGCGCCGCGGCTCGGCATCCGCTCCAGCGCCAGCAACGCCAAGGCGCGCGAGCTGCTCGACTGGCAGCCGCGCAGCAACGAGGAGGCGATCCTCGCCACCGCGCACAGCCTGATCGATCTCGGACTGATCGAAGCACGCGGCTGAGCGCTTTCGCATCGACCTTTGGGCGGCCGCTCTCTACAGCGGGGGCGAACTCCGCGCGGATGCGAACCTTGAGCAGCCAACCCACTCCCGAAGAACCCATGCGCCTCCTGCTAGTGGAGGATGACGAGCCGCTGCGCCGCCTGCTCGGCGAGCAACTGAAGCAACTTGGCTACGAGGTCCAGTCGGTCGGCGACGGGCGCGCCGCGATCGCCGCGGTCGGCGGCGATCCGTTCGACATCGTCATCCTCGACCGGATGCTTCCCTTTGTCGATGGCGTCGACGTGCTGCGCTGGCTGCGCGAGCAGGAAGTGATGACCCCGGTGATCCTGCTGACCGCGCTCGGCCGCCTGCCCGAGCGGGTCGAAGGGCTCGAGGCGGGTGCCGACGACTATGTAGTCAAGCCGTTCGAGATCGACGAGCTGCACGCCCGTATCCGCGCCCTGCTCCGCCGCCGTCAGGCAAGCAGCGCCGACAGCGCCACGGTGAGCGCCGGCGACGTAACGGTGAGCGTCGCCCGCCACCGCGTCACCCGCGCCGGCCAGCCGGTCGAGATGCACAAGACCGAGATCCGACTGCTCGCCGAGCTGGTCCGCGAGGCGGGCACGGTGCTCAGCCGGCCGCTGCTGCTCGAGCGCGTCTGGGGCTATGATTTCGTCCCCACCACCAACATCGTCGATGCCTATATCCGCCGCCTGCGCCAGCGGCTCGAACTGCCTGGCCTGCCCGATCCGATCGTGACCGTGCGCGGGGTCGGCTACATGTTCCGCGTCTGAGCCATGGCGCCGCTGCGCTCGCTCCGGGCGATCGCATTCGCCTTCCTCACCGCCATCGCGTTGGCGACGGTGCTCACCTGCCTCGCCGTCTATCTGGCACTGCTGGCCACGATCGACCGCCAGATCGACAAGCGGCTGCACGGCGAGGCAGCCGAGCTCCTCGCCGACGGTCCGGACCAGACCCTGCTCATGCAGCGGATCATGGAGGAGACGCGACGGCGCGACAGCGGCGATATCGGCTTCCTGCTGACCGACCGGAACGGCAGGCACCTGGCCGGCAACATGACGCCGGCGCACGGCTTTCCCCCCGGCCTTTCGACGATCGACCAAAGCGCCGGGATCCCCGGGCTCACCCGCGGCAGGGCGCTGGTCCACGCCCTGCCCGAGGGCATGACGCTGGCGCTGGCCGCGGAAAGCGAGCCGATCGACGATCATGATGCGCAGCGCCTGCTGATCCTCGCTTCGGGCTTCGGCGCGATCTTGCTCCTCGTCGGCCTCGGTATCTTCGCGCTCAGCCTGGCGATCCGCCGCAACATCGAAGCGGTGCGCAGCGCGGCGGAGGCGATCGTCGACGGAGACCTGCGCGCCCGCGTGCCGGTCGAGGGTGCGGGCACCGCGTTCGGGCGCCAGGCCCAGGCCTTCAACCATATGCTCGACCGGATCGAGGCGCTGATGACCAGCCTCTCGCAGATCTCGAACGACGTCGCGCACGATCTTCGCACTCCGCTCGCCCGCCTGCACGGCCAGCTCTCCCGCCTCGCCGCCGAACCCACTGCCGATGCGCTGCGTCCGCAGGTCGAGGAAGCGCTGGCGCAGAGCGAGGAGATATTGGCGATGTTCGCCGCGATCCTGCGCATCACCGAAGTCGAGGGCGGCGATCGCCGGGCGATGTTCCGCCGGCTCGACCTGAGCGGCGTTGCCCAGAATGCCGCCGAAGCGATCGAGGCCCTGGCCGACGACAAGGCCCAGGCGCTGCGCCTCGGCCCCTGGGAAGCCGCCCCGATCGACGGCGACGAGCGGCTGCTCACCCAGCTCGTGGTCAACCTCGTCGAGAATGCGGTCAACCACACCCCCGCCGGCTCGACCATCACGGTCTCGGTGGCGCGCGACGGCGATGCCGCGGTGCTGACGGTGGCGGACAATGGCCCGGGCATCGCACCGGACGAGCAGGCGCGAGCGCTGCTCCGCTTCGGCCGGCTCGAAGCCAGCCGCAACCGGCCCGGCCACGGGCTCGGCCTGCCCCTGGTCCAGGCGATCACCGCGCTGCATCGCGGGACACTGGAGCTGGCGAACGCCGCACCGGGACTGGCCGTCCGCATCAGACTGCCGCTGGCGCACTGACCCGGCCTTCTACCTCTTCTTTCCCCGGCGAAGGCCGGGGGCCAGCCTTGAAAGTCACGCGCCTTGGCGCGTCTTCGCCGCGCACGCCTAGCCTGGGCCCCGGCCTTCGCCGGGGAAAAACATGGACCCGGAAGCGCCACCAAAAACGAAACGGCCCGGATGTCGCCATCCGGGCCGCTCGCATTTCCCTTCGAACCAGGCGTCAGAACTTGACGCTGGCTTCCGCGCCGAAGGTGCGGGGCGGGTTGAAGTTGGCATAGTCGCCCAGGATGCCGCCATAGGCAGTCGACACCAGCGCGCCATTGGCACCGTAGTTGGAAACCGGCGACGAGTTCGCGTTCGACCGGCGGTAGATATAAGTGTTGTCGAGCAGGTTGCGCGCCCACAGCGACAGCGTCACCGAGCTCGTGTCGTTCATCTTGATGTCCGCCAGCGCGATGCGGCCGTTCACCACGAAGCTCGCATCGGTCTTGGTCGGCTCGAGCTGGAAGCTGTACTGGCTGCTCGCATAGTTGCCGTCGAGGTGCAGGCGCACGTTCGCACCGCCCGCCAGGGTGAGCGGCAGCACATAGTCGATCGCGCCCGAAGCGGCGTTCTTCGGCGTGTAGACGATGTAGAGCTGCTGCGGTGCGCCGCCGGTGATCGGGTTCACCGCCGCCGGTGCCTTCCAATAGGTATAGGCATAGGAGGCCGACAGCGTGAGTGCCGAGGTCGGCTTCACCGTCAGATCCGCTTCGATGCCGCGGATCTTGGTGTCACCGGCATTCTGGGTCTGCTCGATATGGCTGCCCTGGGTCGGGCTGCCGCCGGCAGTGTCGAACAGGTCGAAGTCGAACTGCGTGTTCTTGCGGTTCATGATGTAACCGGCAAGGTTCAGGCGGGCGTGGTGATCGAAGAAGTCCATCTTCGCACCGATTTCATACGACTTCACCGACTCCGGACCGAAGGCGTTGAACTGCTGCGAACGGTCGTTCGCACCACCGGCGCGGAAGCCGGTCGAGTATTTGGCGTAGAAGTGGATGTCCTGGCTCGCGTCGAACGCGATGTTGAGCATCGGATCGAAGCGGCTGATGCTGTTCTCGAACTGGAACGGCACGAAGCCCGGCTGGAAGGTGCTGACGCCACCGACCGTGATGTAGTTGTTGTTCACCACGAACAGGCTGCCGTGGCGCTTGTCCTTGGTGAAGCGGCCGCCGGCGGTGAGGTGCAGGCCAGTGCCTTCCGGCGAGAAGGTCAGGTTACCGAACGCCGAATAGTTGTGATCCCAGGCTTCGCTGGCGCGGGTAATGAACTGGCAGCTGTTGGCGAACTGCGGAACCGTGGTCGCCAGCAGGTTGTTGCACGAAGCCGCATAGGGCTGATAGCTCGAATTGTTGCCCGAGTTCACCGTGCCGACGAAGATCGGGCTGCGGATCGTGTAGGCGGTGCCGTCCGCGTTCCACTGGTTGCTCAGCGGGGTCGCGGCATATTCGCTCGCATGCTCGGTGTAGTAATAGGCGCCGACGACGAAATCGAACTGATCGAAGCTGCCGACTGCCTGGAATTCCTGGCTGAACTGGTGCTGGTCGAGGAACGACAGGCTGTAGCGGCTGAAGAAGCCGTTGGTGCCGTTGGTGTTCGGCGCGAAGCTGCTGCGCTCCGGGCCGCCCGAATTGTCCCACTGGTCGGTGCTGACGCCGCGCCATGCGGTGATCGAGCGCAGCTCGATGTTCGGCGAGACCTTGTACTTCAGGTTCGAGGTGAAGCCGTGGGTGATGTCGACGCTGGGCTGCTGCGGCACACCGACATCGGCAACCGTCTGGCGGTCCGGATGCACGCCGACGATCGGCGCGCGCGGCGCGATGCAGACCGGAGTGGTGGCGCCGACGGCAATGGTGCCGCCGCAAGCGATGGCGACGCCGGTGGTGCTCGGCAGATACAGCTGGGTGCCGACAACGCCGGTAGCCGGGTTGGTATAGGTGCCGACGGCGTAGCCGTTCGGGTTGTAGTTGATCAGCTGGCTGTACTGCGGGGTGTTGTCGTCCTTGGCATAGTCATAGGAGAAGTCCGCGGTCAGGCCGTCGACCGGGGTCCAGCGCGCAGCGACGCGGCCGCCCTTGCGGTCGTAATAGTTCCAGCCCGTCGAGCCCGCGAGCGGGTCCTTCACGGTCGGATCCTGGTGCTGGTACACGCCGTCGAACTTCAGCGCGATGTTCGCAAAGGCCGGCAGGTCGAGATGCGCCTCTGCGCTGCGGCTGCCATAGTTGCCGACGCCAGCGGTGACGCGGCCGTCGAACACGCCGGTCGGCGCCTTGGTGACCAGCGAGAGCGCGCCGCCTTCGGTGTTGCGGCCGAACAGCGTGCCCTGCGGGCCCTTCAGCACTTCGATGCGCTCGATGTCGAACAGCGCGGCGTTGAGGCCCTGGGTCTTACCGAGCGCGACGCCGTCGATATAGACGCCCACGCCCGCATCGCGCGCCGTCTGGTTCTGGTCATAGGGAACGATGCCGCGGATGCCGATGGTCAGCGCCGACTGGCGCGCCTCGAAGGTCGCGACGCGCAGCGACGGCACCGAACCGTCGGCGAGGTTGAACAGGCTCTGGACGTGACGATCTTGCAGGTTCTCGGTGTTCAGCACCGAGATCGAGATCGGGGTTTCCTGCAGGTTGGTCTCGCGCCGCTGCGCCGTGACGACGATCTCGGTCAGGCCGCCCTGGTCATTGTCGGAAGCCGGGGCAACGGTGGACGTCGCCGCCTGGTCCTGCGCCAGCGCGGGCGTCGCAGACAGAGCGAGCAGCGTCGTGCCCGCGAGCAGCGACAGACGGAAGCGGGAGAGATTTGGCATTTGGGGTATCCCTGAAGCTCAGGTTTATTCCTGATCGGGGCCGCCCCTACGCATTGTTGTTGGCACTATTGTTACGCTCGCAGTAGCGCTACAGTAATGTCTGCTTCATTTTCGTTTCATGTGGCAATATTCAAAAGTAATTCTGCAGTTAACTTCGAAATACCACCGCCGGAAAATTATAAATCTCCTCAGCCGAAATTGATCCAAATTCGGAATGACTGGAACTTACGCGCAACCTCATCCGATAAAGCAAGCCCCATCGGATCCGCTTACACCCGCCTACCTTGGAATGGATTATTTGAGCGGTCCGGGCTGGGCCAGATAGGCAAGCCGCCGCACCTCGCGCCGCCCGCGCACCACCGTGTCGAGGATCAACCCGGTGAACAGGTTGAGGAAGGCAAGGATCATCAGCCCGGTCGCCAGGATCGCGGTCGGGAAACGCGGCACCAGCCCGGTCTCGAACCAGGTGACCGCCAGCGGGATGCTCATCCCGATCGCCAGCAGGGCGAAGACCGCGGCGATCCAGCCGAAGAACAGCATCGGCCGCTCGATCCGGTAGAGCACCGCGATCGTCTTCAGGATGCGCCAGCCGTCGCGATAGGTGTTGAGCTTCGATTCGGAGCCCTCGAGCCGGGCGAAATAGCGGGTCTCGACTTCCCCGACCGGCATCTTGAGCTCGAGCGCATGGACGCTGATCTCGGTTTCGATCTCGAACCCGGCGGAAAGCACCGGAAAGCTCTTCACGAAGCGGCGCGAGAAGACGCGGTAGCCCGAGAAGATGTCGGTGAAGCTGCGTCCGAACAGGCTGGCGAGGATGCCGGTCATCATTCGGTTGCCGAGGACATGGCCGCGGCGATAGGCCTCCGCCGCCTCGTGCACGCGGGTGCCGACGATCATGTCGAGCCCCTCCTCCGCCACCCGCGCGACCATCGCCGGCGCCGAGGTCGCGTCATAGGTCGCGTCGCCGTCGGCCATCACATAGATGTCGGCCTCGATATCGGCGAACATCCGGCGGACGACATTGCCCTTGCCCTGCATCCGCTCGCTGCGGACCACGGCGCCGGCCGCGCGGGCGACTTCGATCGTACGGTCGCGGCTGTTGTTGTCATAGACATAGATGGTCGCGTCCGGCAGCGCGGCGCGGAAGGCGGCAATCGTCTGCGCGATCGCGGCTTCTTCATTGTAGCAGGGCAGGAGAACGGCGACTTTGGGCATGGTCATGCGCCAGCCATAGGGCCGAAACGGCTGCGTTTCGACTATTTTGTCTTTGCGCCTACGCATCTTGCTGACAGACCCTCCCCTTAAAAGGGGGGAAAGATGGAACCACGCAATCTCAAGCTCTTGACGTACGTCGTGATCACGATGGTCGTGATCGACGCGCTAGGCGTTCCCGCGATCGCCATGCTGGTACAGCTGGCGCCCGCGTTCTTCACGACCGCGGTATCGCCGATTGCCAACGAAATCGATGCCGGCACCCAGATATTCAAGCTCGCGACAATGGTCCTCTTCGCCTGGTGGATCGTCCGCGCGGGCAGCAACCTCGTCGCAATGGGCTATGAAGACCTGTCCTTCTCGCCCGCCTCACGCGTCTGGTGGTTCGCCATACCTTTCGCCAATCTTGTCCAGCCCTATCTCGGCATGCGCGAGCTGTGGAACGCGAGTCACGGCAAAGAACAATATGACGAGACGGTGCCGCTCATCGCGATCTGGTGGGGGCTGTGGCTGGCCAATGGCTTCCTGGCCCTAGTCCTGAACATCATGATCGGTGCCGGGGAAATGACTGCGCTCTGGATACAGGGGGGTATCGATCTGGCTCTCGCCTTTGTCGTAATCCAGTTGCTGCGTGGCATCTCCCATGCCCAGGCGGCGCTGCGTGGGCCGCAGCTCAGCGAAGTCTTCGCCTGACCTCACACAAAGCAAAGGCCCCCGCTCCACAAGGAGCGAGGGCCTGAACTTTTCCCGAAGGAGAAAGCCTTAGTCGGCCTTCTTCTTCGCCGGCGCCTTCTTGGCGGGCTTGGCTTCGGCCTCGCCCTCGGCGTCGTCCGCCTTCTTGGCGGCGGCCTTCTTGGCAGCAGGCTTCTTGGCCGGCTCGGCCTCGGCTTCCGCGGCGGGCTCGGCATCGGCCTTCTTGGCCTTGGCCGGCTTCTTCTCGGCCTTGGCCTCGCCGTCCTCAGCCTTCTTCGACTTGCGCGGCTTGTGGTTGTCGTGATCGTGCGTGTGCGTGCCGGTTTCGAATCCGTCATCGCTCTCGATCGCAGCTTCCAGCTCTTCGCGGGTCACTTCGCGATCCGAAATCTCGGCCTTGTCGAACAGGAAATCGACCACCTTGTCCTCGAACAGCGGCGCGCGCAGCTGGGCGGCGGCCATCGGCTCGTTGCGGACATACTGGTAGAAGCGCTCGCGATCGTTCGGGCTGTACTGGGCAGCGGCCTGGGCGATCAGCTGGTTCATCTCGTTCGAGCTGACCTCGACGCCATTGGCGGTGCCGATCTCCGAAAGGAGCAGGCCCAGGCGCACGCGGCGCTCGGCGATCTTCACATAGTCTTCGCGCTCGGCGTCCAGCTCGGCCTTGGCAGCGGCCGGATCGGCCTCATGCTCGGCTTCGTGCTGGAGCTGGTGCCAGATCTGGTCGAACTCGGCTTCGACCATCGAGGGCGGAACCTCGAAGTCATGGCCGGCGGCCAACTGGTCGAGCAGCTTGCGCTTCATATAGGTGCGGGTCAGGCCGTTGAGCTGCTGCTCGAGCTGGCCCTTGAGCAGGCCGGTGAGCTGCTCGAGGCTCTGCAGGCCCAGCGTCTTGGCGAAGTCGTCGTTGATCTCGGTCTCGCCGGCGGTCTTCACCGCGGTGATCTTGAGCGCGAACTGCGCCGGCTTGTCGGCCAGGTCGGCAACGCCGTAATCGGCCGGGAAGGTGACGTCGATCGTCTTCTCGTCGCCGGTCTTCACGCCGACGAGCTGGTCCTCGAAGCCCGGGATCAGGCGGCCGGTACCGATCTCGACCGACATGCCCTCGCCGGTGCCGCCGTCAAAGGCGACGCCGTCGACGGTGCCGACGAAGTCCATCGTCACCTGGTCACCCTCGGCGGCCTTGTGCTTGGCCGGTGCATCGGTCCAGGCCTTCTGCTGGCCGGCGAGCTGCTTGAGCTGGGTGTTGACCTCGTCGTCGCTGACCGGAACGGTCAGGCGCTCGAGCTTCAGGCCGTCGATCGACGGAGTCGGAACCTCGGGGAGCACTTCCAGCTCGACCTTGATCTCGGCGTCGCCACCCGGCGCATATTCGCCTTCCAGGCTCACCGACGGCGACACGGCCGGGCGCAGCTTGTGGTCGGCGATCAGCTTCTGCACGCCTTCCTGGATCGAGTTGTTGAGCGCGTCCTGCGCGATCGCATCGCCGTGCATCTTGCGGACCAGATTGGCCGGCACCTTGCCCGGGCGGAAGCCCGGCATGCGCACTTGCGGGGCGACCCGCTTGACCTCGGCATCGACCTTCTTGTCGATGTCCTTGGCAGTGATCTTGAGCGTGTAGGCGCGCTTCAGGCCCTCGTTCAACGTCTCGACAGTCTGCATTTTTCTCAGGCTTCCAAACTTCAAGAAAAGGAATTGGCAGGCGTCCGGTGACGCGGGAAACGAGCGGCGATGCTGGTGCGGGCGAAGGGACTCGAACCCCCACACCTTTCGATACCAGAACCTAAATCTGGCGCGTCTACCAGTTCCGCCACGCCCGCACAGGGCACCGCCGGTCGGCGGGCTCTATAGCAGTCGGGTGCTTCATCGCAAGGGCGCAAGAAACTTCATCGCAACACGAAGCGTTGGTCAGGCGAAACAAGGAGACTGATCGTGCCCGTTGAGCCGCCCGTACAGCCGACCGTGCCGCCCGCCGAGCTACCGCCGGCGCCGCAGCCCGGCCAGCCGACGAGCCCGCCCCCCGAGCTCGATCCGCCCGCCCCGGACATCGACGTGCCCGCGCCCCAGCCGGCCACGCCGAGCGTCCCGGCGCCGGGTCAGCCCATCGCGTGACAAGGAGAAGAGAGGATGAACGACGACAACCGTGAAGACCCGCGCTCCGATCTCCAGCAGATCGTCGAAGCGCGCGCCGATGCCGTCAAGCGCGGCGAAGGCGGCAGCGGCCATTCGCCGCTCGAGGACCCAGGCGCCTCGGACGGCGTCGGCGGCACAGCTGGCGACGTGAAGAACCAGGATTCGGACGCGCAGTAACGCCCGGCCGCCCATGATCGACAAACATATGAAAAAGCTCCGGCTGCGCTGCGAAGTCAGTGCGTCGGAGGAAGAGGCGCTGCGCGCCGTGCTCCAGGGTCCGTTCGACCACCAGGCCGAACAGGTGATCGTGCGGCGCGGCGAGCGGCTGAACAGCTCGATCCTGCTGCTCGAGGGCCTGCTCGCGCGGTACAAGGATCTGAGCAACGGCCAGCGCCAGATCACCCACATCCATGTGCCCGGCGATTTCGCCGACCTGCACGGCTATACGCTCGGGTATCTCGATCACAATCTGATCACCCTCACCCCCTGCCGTATCGCCCGCGCGCCGCACACGGGATTGCTGGCAATCACCAACCGCTTCCCGCACCTCACCCGCGCCTTCTGGTTCTCGACCAATCTCGACGCGAGCATCCACCGCGAATGGGAAGTCTCGCTCGGCCGGCGCAACGCCATCGAGCGGGCCGCGCACCTGCTGTGCGAGATCCAGTCGCGGCTGCTCGTGGTCGGGGCGGCGGAGGGCGACAGCTTCCGCCTGCCGATCACCCAGAACCAGTTCGCCGAGTGCCTGGGCCTGACCGGCGTGCACGTGAACCGCGTGCTACGGGAGCTGCGCGAGGCGGGACTCGCCGATTTCCGCGGCGGCCGGGTGACGATCCACGACCGGCCGGGGCTGGAGGCGCTGGCCGAGTTCGACCCGCTCTATCTGTACCTCGATCGCCCGGCGAATTGACGCGGTCGAGCGAACCCTAGGGCTTGACCCGGCGCGCGCTCAGGATCTTCACCGGCGCCGCCGGAATCTCGCCCTTGAAGGTGCCGCTCAGCGTGGCGGTAGGGGAATTGGGCGCGTCGAAGATCTTCACCACCACGTCCTTGCCGTCGACGACATGCGCGAAGGCGGCATAGCCCAGATTGTCGCCCGGCTTGCTCGGATCGGCATCCATCGACGGGGTCTGGTCGCCCAGCATGATGGTGAACTCGCCCTGGGCCGAGCCCGGCTTGTTGCGCGGCTGCGACAGGGTGAAGTCGAGATGCTTGATGCCGGTCTGGGTGGTCGGCTCGTGCTTGATCGGCGGCAGGACCTTGGCCCGCGCGTTCTGCACGCCGAACTGCACGAAGCCGAAATGGTCGATCACCTTCACCACCCGGTAGAAGGTCACGCCGTCGAGCCGCTTCTGGTCGACATAGCGCAGGAAGTTGTTGCCGGTGATCGGCGCATGGACATTGTCCACCTCCACGGTGATCGTCCCCGCCGAGGTGACCAGCGCGACGCGCGGCAGGGCAACGGCGGGAGTCGGCGCGGGTGCGGCGGTCTGGGCGAGCGCGGGCAGCGCGAACAGGCTCGGCACAAGAGCGGCAAACCAGCGCATGCTATTCCTTCTCCCCCTCGGCGGCAGGCGCATCCCCCAGCGCCGCGCTCTCCCGCTTGAGCGGGCGCGAGACCGGGCAGACTTCCTGCACATAGTCGTTCAGCACATTGGCCAGATGCTCGCGCACCAGCCGGTAATGGACATATTGTCCGCGCTTCTCGCTGGTGACCAGCCCCGCATTCTCCAGCACCGCGAGATGCTGCGACACCGCCGGCTTGGAGATGTCGAACCGCGCGGCGATCTCGCCCGCGGTCAGCTCGGCATGGGCGAGATAGGCCAGAATCTTGCGGCGGACCGTGGACGACAGGGCTTCGAAGACGCGTTGCATGAAAAGGTATTTAAGCAATTTCTTCATTGCCCGCCAGTGCAAAGAGAGTAATTAGGTAATTCCTTAACTACCTATGAGTCGCGCCATGAACGATCCGCATGCCGTGAACCACCTGGTCGAGACCCCCGGTGCCGATCCCGTCCGCGGGACGGTGCGCTGGGCCCCTGTGCAATCGCTCTGGAACGGCAGCATGGCGGCGGCGACGCTGATCCTGGGACCCCTCACCTTCTCCCCCGCCGCCCTCGCGCTGTTCCTGGGCACGACCGGGGCCACGCTGCTGCTCGGCCATTCGGTCGGCTATCATCGCCGGCTGATCCACAACAGCTTCGGCTGCCCGCTCTGGCTGGAGCGCGTGCTGGTCTGGTTCGGCGCGCAGGCGGGCCTTAGCGGCCCCTTCGCGATCATCCGCACCCATGACCTGCGCGACTGGGCGCAGCGCCGCGCAGACTGCCACCCCTATCTCAGCCATGCCAACCACTGGGCCAAGGACGCCTGGTGGCAGCTCCATTGCCGGCTGGAGCTCGACAGTCCGCCCCGCTTCGACCTGGGCCGTATCGGCCGCGACCGCTTCTACCGCTTCCTCGAGGCAAGCTGGATGGTGCAGCAGCTGCCGATCGCCGCCCTGCTCTTCTGGGCCGGCGGCTGGAGCTTCGTGGTCTGGGGCGTCTGCGCGCGCATGTTCGCCTGCGTGCACGGCCATTGGCTAGTCGGTCACCTCGCCCATAATCGCGGGCCGCAGAGCTGGATCGTCGCGGACGCCGGCGTCCAGGCGCACGACGTGCCCTGGGCCGGGCTGATCACCATGGGCGAGGCCTGGCACAACAATCACCACGCCTTCCCCGGCTCGGCGAAGATAGGGCTCTATCCGGGCCAGAGCGACCTGGGCTTCGTCCTCATCCGGCTGCTGGAGCGGCTAGGGCTGGCCTGGGACATCCGCACGCCGGGTACCCTGCCCGCACGCGCGAGCCTGCACGCGGTCGAGGCACGTTAGGATAGCGCACGCCCGCCGGCTGAGATGCTTTAACCCGCCAGCGCCTTCTTCAGCAGCTCGTTGACCACCGCCGGATTAGCCTTGCCCGCCATCGCCTTCATCGTCTGGCCGACGAAGAAGCCGAACAGCGCTTCCTTGCCGCCGCGATACTGTTCGAGCTGACCCGGATTCTTGGCCAGGACCTCGGCGATCACCGCTTCGATCGCGCCGGTGTCGCTGGTCTGCTTGAGCCCGCGCTCCTCGACGATCTTGCCCGCGGCATCGCCGGTCTCGAGCATGATCTCGAACACCTGCTTGGCGAGCGGGCCCGACAGCGTGCCGTCGGCCGCCAGCGCGAGCAGCTCGGCGCCCTGCTCCGGGCTTACCGGCGAAGTATCGAGATCCTTGCCCAGGCGGTTGAGCGCGCCGTACAGGTCCGACAGCAGCCAATTGGCCGAGGCGCGGGCGACTTCGTTCTCGCCCTTCTTCTGGATGCGCGCGCCCTCGGCGAGCAACGCCTCGAACCAGCGAGCGGTGTCCGCATCGGCGGTCAGCGTCGCGGCGTTATAGGCAGAGAGCCCCAGCTCCTGCTCGTAGCGACGGCGCTTGGCATCCGGCAGCTCGGGCAGGCTGGCGCGGCATTCCTCGAGGAAGGCATCGTCCAGCTCGAGCGGCAGCAGGTCGGGATCGGGGAAGTAGCGATAGTCGTGCGCATCTTCCTTCGAGCGCATCGACCGGGTCTCGCCCTTGTCCGGATCGAACAGGCGCGTTTCCTGGACGATCTTGCCGCCGGCCTCGAGCACTTCGACCTGGCGCCGCGCCTCGATCTCCACCGTCTGCATGACGAAGCGGACCGAGTTGACGTTCTTGGTCTCGGTGCGGGTGCCGAACTCGGCGCCCGGCTTGCGGACCGAGACGTTCACGTCGGCGCGCATCGAGCCCTGGTCCATGTTGCCGTCGCACGAACCGACATAGCGCAGGATCGCGCGCAGCTTGCTCAGATAGGCCCCGGCCTCCTGCGGCGAGCGCATGTCGGGCTTCGACACGATCTCCATCAGCGCCACGCCGGCACGGTTGAGATCGACATAGGAGCGCGTCGGATGCTGGTCGTGCATCAGCTTGCCGGCGTCCTGCTCGACATGGATGCGCTCGATGCCGATCGTCTTGACGTTGGCTTCGGGATCCTTGTCGTCCAGGCTGATGTCGATCTGCCCCTCGCCCACCAGCGGGTGGAAGAGCTGGCTGATCTGATAGCCCTGCGGCAAATCGGCGTAGAAATAGTTCTTGCGGTCGAAGCGCGACCATTTGTTGATCACCGCGCCGATCGCCATGCCGGTGCGCACCGCCTGGCGGATGCACTCCTGGTTCGGCGTGGGCAGCATGCCCGGCATCGCCGCGTCGATCAGGCTAACCTGGCTGTTCGGCTCCGCGCCGAACGCCGTGGCCGCGCCCGAGAAGAGCTTGGCATTGGAAGTGACCTGGGCATGGACTTCGAGGCCGATCACGACCTCCCATTCGCCGGTTTCGCCCTGGATGCGGTAGGTGGACTCGGTCATTTTGCTTCTTCTCAAGCTTAGCGCGGCCTCAGCATCGCTGCGACTGCACTCCAAAATCGATGATCGTCCGGGTCTTCCTTCGCACCGGCTTCTTCCGAAAGCCGCTGCGCATAGCGGTAAGCCCCATCGCCATGACGCACCTCCAATTCGTGCGCCTTCCGGCCAACCTCGATATGATCGACGCCGGCCTTCTCAATCACCACCATTGCTCCGGCCGCGCCGCGAAGCCCGCGCGCTGCTCGATCGCCAAGCCGGCATTGAGCACGCCCTGCTCATCGAGCGGACGCCCGATGATCTGCAGGCCGAGCGGCAGGCCGCCCGCGTCCAGCCCCGCAGGCACGCTCATCGCCGGCAGGCCGGCTAGGCTGGCGGGCACGGTGAACACGTCGTTGAGGTACATCGCCAGCGGATCGGCCGACTTCTCGCCCAGCGCAAATGCCGAGGACGGCGCGGTCGGGGTCAGCAGCAGGTCGCACATCGAGAAGGCATTCTCGAAATCCTGCGCGATCAGCGTGCGCACCTTCTGCGCCTTGGTGAAATAGGCATCGTAGAAGCCCGCCGACAGCACATAGGTGCCGATCAGGATGCGGCGCTGCACTTCGGGACCGAAGCCCGCCGCGCGCGTCGCCGCATACATGTCCTGCAGGTTCTGTCCGTCGGCCAGCTCACGCAGGCCATAACGCACGCCGTCATAGCGGGCGAGGTTCGACGAAGCCTCGGCCGGCGCGATGATGTAATAGGTCGGCAGCGCATATTTGGTGTGCGGCAGCGACACCTCGATCACCTCGGCGCCGGCGTCCTTCACCCAGGCGATGCCCGCTTCCCACAGCTTGGCGATCTCGGTCGGCGTGCCGTCGATCAGATACTCGGCCGGGATGCCGATCTTCTTGCCGGTCAGATCGCCCGAAAGCGCCTCTTCCCAATTCGGCACCGGCAGGTTGAGCGAGGTCGAGTCCTTCGGGTCGAAACCCGCCATGTTCTCGAGCAGGATCGCGCAGTCGCGCACGTCGCGCGCCATCGGCCCGGCCTGGTCGAGGCTCGAGGCGAAGGCGACGATGCCGTAGCGCGAGCAGCGGCCATAGGTCGGCTTGATGCCGGCGATGCCGGTGAAGGCCGCGGGCTGGCGGATCGAGCCGCCGGTGTCGGTGCCGGTGGCACCCGGCACCAGCCGCGCCGAGATCGCCGACGAACTGCCGCCCGACGAGCCGCCCGGCGCCAGCGGGGCATTGTCGCCGCCACCGCGCCGCCAGGGCGAGATCACATTGCCGAAGTACGACGTCTCGTTCGAGGAGCCCATCGCGAACTGGTCGAGGTTGAGCTTGCCGAGCATGCCGGCACCGGCGTCCCACAGCTTCTGCGAGACGGTCGATTCATAGACCGGCTTGAAGCCCTCCAGCATGTGGCTGGCGGCGGTGGTCTGCACGCCCTTGGTGGCGAACAGGTCCTTCATGCCCAGCGGCACGCCCGAAAGCGGCTTGAGCGGCTCGCCCTTGGCGATCGCCTCGTCCGCGGCCTTGGCGGCGGCAAGCGCATGCTCGGGAGTCTCGACGATGAAGGCGTTGAGCGCCTTGCCCTGGCTCACCTTGACGATGAACGCATCGGCCACTTCGCGCGCGGAGAACTTGCCCGTGCGGATGCCGTCGCGCAGCTCGGCGACGCCCAGTTCGGTGATGTCGCTCATTCGACCACCTTCGGCACGGTGAAGAACCCGTGCTCGCCCTGCGGCGCGTTCTGCAGCACGGCGTCGCGCTGGTTGCCCTCGGTCACCACGTCCTCGCGGAGGCGCAGCTTGTTGGGGATCACGGCGGTCATCGGCTCGACCGACGAGGTATCGACCTCGCCGAGCTGCTCGATCCAGCCCAGGATGTTGTTGAGCTCGGGCGCGAGACGCTCGGCATCGGCATCGCTGATCGCGATGCGGGCCAGGCTCGCCACCTTCTTCACGGTTGCGGTATCGACGGACATGGGAGGCGCCTAACAGGGGCGCCTCCCGCCTTCAAGCACCGGTTACTTGAAAGGCCGTCCCTGTGGCTTGTCGCCGATGAACACCTGCCGCATCTCGACCTTGCGCACGGTGACGCCGTTGCCGGTGATCGCTGCATATTCCCGCTCCAGAAGCGCACGTTCCTGGTCGGCCGGCATATTCCTGGGCGATTCCTTTACCTCGGGATTGGTCGGGTCAGGCAAATCGTCCACGTCCTTCCAGCCGTCCGCCGTCAGCAGATAGATATGGACCCTCATCGCGCACTTGTTCGTGGGATCGTTCTGCCTTTCGGGCGGCAGCTTGGCGCAGCCATCGTCGATCACCGTCGCCGTTTTCGCGTCGTGCAGATAGACGCGGCAGAGATGATCTAACTCGCACGCCCTTTCGCGGAGCACGATCGTCTTCAGTCCATCGGGCAGCGCCGTACCGCCCGGGCGCACCTCATAGCCGCCGGCGAACGGTTTCTGCTGCTCGCGCAGTTCCAGCGTATAGGGACTTTCAGCCTTCTCGGTTTCCGCCGCCTTCGCCCGGATCGCGGCGTTGACCGAGCGCTTGAGCCGCGCCAGCGCCTCCCGGCCCGGCTTGCCGAACTCGAAGGCAAGTGCGGGCCAGTCGAACTTGTCCGGGGCGATCTTCCCCGATTCGAGCCGCGCGACCTGATCGGCAGTCGAGATCGCGTTGAAGCTGATCAGTGGCGTCGCCAGCACGAAGCCCAACGCACAGACCAGGGAGGCCAGCGCCAGATTGGCTGGGCGCACCAGTCGCGTCCAGCCGAGCCGCCGCAACGCCAGCGTCGCGAAATAGATGAGGCCCCAGCACAGCGCGACGCCGACGAAGACGACGCCCCAGAGCCGCTCCGGCGTATAGCCATATTGGCCGATTCGCAGCCCGGTCGCCACCGCGGCCAGCACCGCCAGCGGCAGGATCACGGCGGCCAGCACCATTGCGCTGTAACGGAGCAGCGGATTGCGGCGCTCGTCCGCATCTTCCCGGCCGATCACCACATTGGCGAGGATCAGCGCACCCGCCGCGCAGGCAAGCAGTAGCGGAGTGGTCTCAGAGGTCGCGTCCCACAATGCCTGCACGCCGGTGAAGGGCAGCGCGATCAGGAAAAGGCCGAGCCCGATCGCCAGAACCGGCGCGAGCACCGCGAGCACGATCGCCACCACGCGCTGAAGCGTCCGTACCACCGCGTCATGCTCGCGCAGCAATCCCAGCGCTGCGCCGAACGCCAGTCCGGTCATCGCGCGGGCGAACCAGTCCTTGGCCAGCAGCTGCTGGACGAAGTCGATCTTGATCAGATGGAACAGGCTGGCGAGCAGGATCGCCATCAACCAGACCAGGCCCACGAACGCCCAGCTCGCGCACCACAGCACGACATTGGCCCAGACATGGTCATGCACGCCGATATAGGAAGGACGTAGCGCCCCCTCGTCGCGCGCGGCCTGGAAAAGCGGCGCGGCGATCGTGATCGCGAGCGCCAGGCTCATCGTCCGCCAGCCCTCGACCGATCCCCAGCCTCCCGGCGTGCCATTGCCCAGCGTGACGAGGAATCCGACAATGCCCATCACGCCGCCGAACAGCAGGGCGGTCCACCATAGCCGCCGCTCGATCGTGAAGCCGATCAGCACCGCGGCAAGGGTGATGCCCAGGGTCAGCCCCGCCCGGATCACGCCCAGGCCGTTGTAATAGATCTGGGCCCTGCCCAGGATCAGGTGGACGACGATCCCCGTCGCCAGCCCCAGGCCGGCGAGCAGCAGCGGGCGCCAGGTCCAGCGCACCGCCTCGCCCGACGGCGCGGTTTCGGTTTCGTCCATGAAAATCTCCCCTCGCCGGCGATGCTCTCGCATCGGGCACGGGCGGTAAAGTGGATTTCCGGTGCAGAAGGCCGGAAGCGCAATCGCGGTTGCATCCGGAGAAATCGTGCCCGATGGGAATGCGATTGCAACAAAGCGGCACTATGCTGCATTGCACAATGGAGAGTGGGGCTTGGCCCGTAAATTCCTCTACGTCATCGTAGGACTCATCGTGCTCGCAACAGCCGCCACTTTCGCCTTCCGCTTCTGGGGCGCCGAGCTGCTCCGCCAGGCGCTCGTCCCGACGACCGAGGTGGCCCGGCTGTCGCCCCCCGGCGACTATTCGAAGCCGGAGCTCTGGCTCGCCCGCCCCGACAGGCCCGGCAACCCGGCGCTCTGGACGCCAGAGGGCTTCCAGCCGGCCGAGAACCCGCCCGCCGCGGTGTTCTTCGTCCACCCCACCTCGTTCCTCGACCGCACCCAGTGGAATGCCCCGCTGAACGACGTGACCGCCAATGCCCGGGCCGAGCTGTTCCTGCGCGGCCAGGCCAGCGCGTTCAATTCCTCCGGCCTGGTCTGGGCGCCGCGCTACCGCCAGGCGACCTTCGGCGCCTTCCTGACCAGCAAGTCCCAGGCCCAGCAGGCGCTCGACTTCGCCTATCGCGACGTCGCCGCGGCGTTCGACCAGTTCCTCAAGGAGGCCGGCAACCGCCCGATCATCCTCGCCGGCCATTCGCAAGGCGCGCTCCACCTCACCCGCCTGCTCGTCGACCGCGTCGCCGGCAAGCCGCTCGCGAAGCGGATCGTCGCTGCCTATGTCGTCGGCTGGCCGGTCTCGATCACTGCCGACCTGCCGAAGATGGGCCTGCCCGCCTGCACCGGCCCCGACGACAGCGGCTGCATCCTCTCCTGGCAGAGCTTCGCCGAGCCTGCCGATCCGTCGCTGATCGTCGACACGTTCGACCAGACCCACGGCTTCACCGGCCAGCCCCGCAAGGGCACGCCGATGGTCTGCACCAACCCGATCACAGGCAAGCCGAACGACAGCGCCCCGGCCGAGGCCAATCTCGGCGGCCTGATGCCGAGCCGAGACCTGACCAGCGCGGTGCTCCGCAAGAACCTCGTCCCCGCCCGCTGCGACGGCCGCGGCTTCCTGATGATCGGCACCACCCCGCCCGACCTCGGCCCCTATGTGCTGCCGGGCAACAATTACCACGTGTTCGACTACAGCCTGTTCTGGGCGAACGTCCGCGCCGATGCCGAACGCCGGCTCAAGGCGCGGCGGAAATTCTGGCCTTTCTGATGATCACCACCGCCCCCGCAGACTTCCGCGCCGCGCTACCCGCCGGCGGCCGCCTGATCGGCCTCGACGTCGGCACCAAGACGATCGGCACCGCGCTGTGCGACGCCGGCTGGAGCTTCGCCAGCCCCGCCGAGCTGGTCCGCCGCACCAAATTCTCCAAGGACAAGGCCGCGCTTCAGGCGCTGATCACCGCGCAACAGGTCAAAGGGCTCGTCATCGGCCTGCCGCTCAACCTCGACGGCACCGACAGCCCCCGCACCCAGTCCACCCGTGCCTTTGCCCGCAACATGGACGATCTCGGCATGCCGATCCTGCTCTGGGACGAGCGCTGGTCCACCGTCGCGGTCGAGCGCACCTTGATCGAGCAGGATTTCAGCCGCGCCCGCCGCGCCGAGATGATCGACAACATGGCCGCCGCCCACATCCTCCAGGCGGCGATCGACGCGCTGGTCAATTGCTGAGCGGCGTCAGCGCCTCGAGCTTGTCGACCAGCACCAGGTGACTGCTCACCCCTAGATGGCCGTAGTTCCCCGGATAGGATGCCCGCCGCCCAACGAAGCGGATGCGATAGGCCTTGCCGGTCAGCTGCCAGGCCCCCTCGGCCGACTTGCCGTGGACCGACCATAGCCGCAGCGCCTCGGGGTCGCCGCGCTTGACCGCCGGTGCCCATTTCCGGCGGACCGCCTCCATCTCCAGCCGGGTCGTCGCGTCCCGGTCCTCGCCGCGCAGATAGCGCGCATATTCGCCGGGCGTCAGCAGCTCCTGCCCCTCGAACTCGTCGATCCAGATGCCCTCGATCCGCTCGGACGCGTTGAAGCGATAACATTGATCGTAAGGGAGCGATCGCATCACCTGCGTGCCGTCCCGTTCGGTCTCTTCGTGGCTGCAGGCATAGCCGAGGAAGCGCTCCAGCCCGAACTGCACGCGGAAGCGGTCCCAGGCGTTGCGATAGGCCGACGGATTGTCGCGCGAGCCCGATCCGGAGCAACCCGCGAGCAGCAACAGGGCCAGGAGCGCGATCCGCATAATGTAACAATGTCACATGAAAATACGGCTGGCCAGTCCCGTCAGCGCCGGTCGAACCGCGCGATCAGCGCGTCGAGCGAGCGGCTGCCCCGTTCGCCCAGTTCGCGCCGCTTGTAGGTCGTGTCGTCCGCATCCGCCGGTTGCAGCCGCGCGCAGAAGCGCCGCACGTCCGCGCCCAGCATCGCAACATCCTCGCCGACCCGGTCGAGCTCCGCCCGCGCCGCCTTGCGCGCCTTGCGTCCCAGCGCGCCTTCGATCCGCCCGCGATGCCCCGCCGCGGCATCGGCGAAGCCATCGGCCAGCGCCTCCATCTCGGCGACATAGGAGAGCGAGACGAGCTGCGCCGGCGCATAGCCCAGCGCGTCGTCGCCATGCACCGCATTAGCGCCGACCCGCACCGTCGCCTGTCCCAGATAGAGCCGGGTGAGCGCCGCCAGCGTGCGCTCGGCGAGCTCGGCCAGCGCCGCGGTATCGGCGAGCAGCGCGGCATGCGGCGCGTCGACCGCCGGAGCATAGACCGACACCACCCGCCCGAAGCGCGCGCCGTCCGCCGCCTGCCGCTCGATCGCCCGCCGCGCGCGGATCAGCCGCTCGAGCGGCGCGCCCTCATTCTCGCGGAAGAACTGGCGGGAGAGCGCGACGACATTCTCGCCGCAATCGCGGTGCGCCTGCAGCGCCGCCTGCGCCAGCATGTGCCGCATCGGCCGCCAGCGCGCACGCTCCACCTGCGCCAGCCACCAGGGCAGCAGCACGACGATCAACGCGAGCCCCAATGCGAAGAAGAACGCGCCGGCCTGGAACGCCGCCCACCACGCGGGATCGCGCGTCATCCAGCCGAGAAATGATGCCCACCAGCCCTGCACGAACGCTCCCCCCGAAACGCAACGCGGCCGACTTCCTATCTGCGATTTGCGGCAGGCGCGAGACTCCTTGCGCCCGCGCTTCGGCAGGTCTAGGCGACGGCTTTAATGCAAGCTTCAGATCATCGCCCCGCGGCCCAGATACAGGGCCGCGCCGTCTTCCCGCACCGGCACCTCACCGGCATTGCGGGCCTTCAGCCCCATGAGATCATGTTCCTGCTCGACGAGGCGGAACAATGGATCGAAGCGAACCGGACGCGCGCGCGCAGCGACCGCCGGCTGGAGGGCATCACCCAGATCAACGCGTTCTTCGAGAACAGCACCCGCACGCTCCTCTCCTTCGAGATCGCGGGCAAGCGGCTGGGCGCCGACGTGGTCAACATGCATGCCGCGCAAAGCTCGGTGAAGAAGGGCGAGACGCTGATCGACACCGCGGTGACGCTCAACGCCATGCGCGCCGATGTGATCGTCATCCGCCACATGGCCTCGGGCGCGGTCCAGCTGATCGCCGACAAGGTTGATTGCCCGGTGCTCAACGCCGGCGACGGCTGGCACGAGCATCCCACCCAGGCGCTGCTCGACGCGCTGACGATCCGCCGCCGTCGCGGCTCGGTGGCCGGCCAGCGCGTGGTGATCTGCGGCGACCTGCTCCACAGCCGCGTCGCCCGCTCGAACATGCTGGCGCTCACCGCACTCGGCGCCGAGGTCCGCGTCGTCGCGCCCTCCACGCTGATGCCCCCGGCGATCGAGGGGCTCTACGTCACCCCCTTCACCGATTTCGACGCCGCACTTGAAGGCGCCGATGTCGTGATGATGCTCCGCGTCCAGAACGAGCGCATGGCCGGCGGCTTCATCCCGTCGACCCGCGAGTTCCACGCCCGCTACGGCCTCACGCCCGAGCGGCTGGCCCGCGCCAGGGAGGATGCCCTGGTCATGCACCCCGGCCCGATGAACCGCGGCGTCGAGATCGACAGCGCGATCGCCGACCATCCGGAGCGCAGCGCGATCACCGAGCAGGTCGAGATGGGCGTGGCGGTCCGCATGGCCTGCCTCGACGTGCTGACAAGAGCCGAACGCGGCGTGGAGGGCTGGGCATGAACCACCTCCTCCCGCCGTCACCCCGCCCCGTCATCCCCGCGAAGGCGGGGATCCAGGGTAACAAAGCGACGTCCTCAGTAACCCTGGATCCCCGCCTTCGCGGGGATGACGAGGGTAATTGGAACGCCGAAGGAATTGCCGAGTGACCCGTCTATTTGAAAACGTCAAAGTCCTCGGCGGCGCCACCAGCTTCGCCTTCTCCGGCGAAACCATCACCACCGACACCACGAACTCCGAGACCATCGACGGCGGCGGCCTGCACCTCGCCCCCGGCATCATCGATCTCGGCGTGTTCGCGGTCGACCGCGCCGCCTGCCGCGCCGGCGGCATCACTCGCGTCGGGCTGATGCCCGATCAGTCGCCGATCCTCGACGATCCCGGCATCATTCGCCGCGCCGCGCTGATGGGCAAGCCCGACCTGTGGGTCCACCCCCTCGCCGCCGCCACGCGCGGGCTGCAGGGCACCGACCTTGCCGAGATGGCGATCAACGCCTCGGCCGGCGCCAAGGCCGTCGCCACCGGCCGCCGCTGGATCGCCGACGCCGGCGTGATGCGCAAGGTCCTCGCCTATGCCAAGGACTGCGGCCTCACCGTCATCGCCCATGCCGAGGACGGCAATCTGGCACGCGACGCAGTCGCCACCGAAGGCCTCACCGCCACGCTCCTGGGCCTCGCCGCGGCCCCGGCCATCGCCGAGGCGCTGGCGATCGCCCGCGACACGATGCTTGCCGAGGATACCGGCGCGGCCATCCATTTCCGCCAGGTCACTACTGCCGCCGGCCTCGACCTGATCCGCCAGGCCAAGCGCCGCGGCGTACGGGTCACCTGCGGCGTCACCCCGGCGCACTGGCTGCTGTCGGACATCGATATCAGCGACTACCGCACCTATGCCCGTCTCTCGCCGCCGCTGCGCAGCGACAGCGACCGCCAGGCGGTCCGCGCCGCGCTGGCCGACGGCACGATCGACGTCATCGCCTCGGGCCATGATCCGCGCGGCCCCGAAGGCAAGCGCCTGCCCTTCATCGACGCCGATGAAGGCATGTCAGGCGCCGAGACGCTGCTCGCGCTCTCGCTCGGCCTCGTCCGCGAGGGGCTGATCGGCATGGAGCGGCTGTTCGAGCTGCTCGCCGCCAACCCGGCGCGCGTCCTCGGCCTCGACGCCGGCACGCTCGCCCCGGGCAAGCCCGCCGACTTCATCCTGTTCGCGCCCGACACGCCCTGGGTGATCGACGCCACGAAGATGAAGGCCCGCGCGGGCAACACCCCATTCGACACGCTGCCGGTCCAGGGCAAGGTCCACCGCGTGTTCAAGGGCGGGCGGGAGATCGAGGCCTGATCGTCATCCCGGCGAAAGCCGGGATCTCAGGCGAAGGCGCGGGCGGCGGGAATGAGCCGCACGAGATCCCGGCTTTCGCCGGGATGACGGTTAAGCGGCGGCCCTCTCGCCAGCCCCGACAAACGCCCCGATCACCCCCATCGCCCGCTCGACGTACAATTCCTTCTCCCCCACCGGCGCGACATAATGGATCGCCGCCCGGGCATCCTCCAACGACGCCCCGCGCGCGATCAGCCAGCTCGCCAGGTACTGCGAGGCCAGGCACCCGCCTGCCGTCGTGACATTGCCATGCGCCACGAACGGCGCGTCGATCACTTCGACGCCCGCCTCGATCACCCAGGGCTTGGTGGTCAGGTCCGTGCAGGCCGGCAGCGATCCGATCAGCCCCAGCTTCGCCAGCAGCAAGGTGCCCGAGCATTGCGCCCCGATCAGCTGGCGCGCCGGATCGAGCCGGATCCGCGCGAGCAGCTCGGCATCGGCGGCGATCTCGCGCGTGCGGATGCCGCTGCCGATCAGCACCGCATCCGCCTCGGCAGCGAATTCGAGCGGCTTCTGCCGGCTGATCGTCACCCCGTTCATCGAAGTGACCTGCTCGCTCGGGCAGGTGATGTACGCCGCCCAGCCCTTCGCCTTCATCCGGTTGAGGATCCCCGCCGCGACGAAGCTGTCGAGCTCGTTGAACCCGTCGAACGTCAGCACCGCGATCTGCACCTGGAACCTCCCATGAACCTGTCGTCCGCCCTATCAGGCGGTGCGCGGCGCAACCATGCCTTAATCGGCGCCGGCCTAGGCAATGCCATGGCTATTCCTATAAACATTCCGGTACTGGTCATGGGCGCGCTGCTCGTGGCGAGTTGCACCTCGGCCCAGGCCGATGGCCTGAACCCGAAGAACAAGCTCCACTGCGCAGCGGCACTCAGCGTTGCCGGCCAGAATGCCGAGCGCACCAATGCCCCCGCCGAGCAGCGTCGCACCTTCTTCGTCGGCAACTCCTGGTACAGCCAGCGCGTACCGAAAGGCGCGCTCGAGACGCCGGAGGCACGCCAGGCCGTCGCGATCGCGCGGCAGGACATCCCCGCCCTCGAACCGATCGCCGCAGCCTGCATCAAACGCGCATCCCGCGAGGCCGGCTTCGCAGGATTCCGCCGCCGGATCGGCGCCGCCTATGACGAGGCAGACGCAGCGCGGCGGCGGTGAAGCCTCTACATTCCCCTCCCTGCAAGGGAGGGGTTAGGGGTGGGTTAGGAAAGGTCGGGCTCGATGCCCGGCCTTTCCTGTTTTCGGCCAACGGCTCGTTGGGCTCGCTACGCTCGCAACCCACCCCCGGCCCTTCCCTTGCAGGGAGGGGAGAAGAAGGCCCTACTTCCCCCGCGCCGGCTTCACCAGATTCGCCGCCACCGCCTCGCGGATCAGCGCCTTGAGCGCCTCGGCATCGATCGCCTCGCCCTCATGGATGTCGATCGCCCGCCGCACATTCCCGTCCAGGCTCGAATTGAACAGGCCGCTCGGATCGCTGAGCGCCGCCCCCTTGGCGAAGGTCAGCTTCACTGCCGCCTTGTAGGTCTCGCCGGTGCAGATAATCCCGGCATGCTCCCACACCGGCACGCCGCGCCACTTCCACGTCTCCGCCACCTCGGGATCGGCCTCGTGGATGATCGCGCGCACCCGGGCGAGCGTCTCGCCGCGCCAGTCGTCCAGCGCCGCGATGCGGGCGTCGATCTGCTCGGCTGCGGTCTTTTCCTCGCTCATGCGTTCCTCGCGAAATAGGGCCGAGCGAACATGTAGAGCCCCGTCGGCAGCAGCACCAGCAGCGGCGCCACCGCGAGCAGCCCGAGCCACTGCGCATTGGCCTGCAGGATCACCGCGACGATGTTCACGATCGCCATGATGCTGAAGATGAAGCCGCTCCAGCGGTGGACCTGACGTAGCATGACACTCTCCCTCAAATGCATAACCGTTCGGCTATGCATTCCCATAACCAACCAGTTATGCGTTCGTCAAGCGCGCACGAAAAAGGCCGGAGCGTCGCCGCCCCGGCCTTTCCTATTTCCCGATGGGAGTGGGAAAATTCGTCAGCGCGAAGCCATGCGCACGCCCGGCTTCACCCAGGCGGCGGTCGCGTCGCCCGCACCGGCGCGGACGAAGCAGGTCTGGCCGCTGGCCTTGATCTGCTGGCACAGCGCGGTGGCGCCGCTGCGGTCATAGCCGCCGACCGACAGGCGATAGAAATTGCCCGCCTTGGTCGAGACCTTGGCGCCGTACGGGGTCTGGCTGGCCAGCGCCGGCACGCGGTCGTCCATGCGGTTCCACGCATCGCGCGCCACCGCCGGGCTCACATAGGCGCCGAGCTGCACATAGAAATTGCCGCGCGACGGCTTGGCGGTGGCCGCCTTCTCGATCGGGGCAGGCGCGCGGGCGCTCAGCGAAGCCTTGGCGGCTGCGGGCACGCGGACCGCGGCGACCGGGACGGTCTGCACCACTTCCGCACGCGGGCCGAACACGACACCGGCATTGGTGCCGGCCACCGGCGCGGCTTCGGCCAGGGCGACCGGAGCGGCTTCGGCGGCGGGCGCCGCGACGCTCGCCTCGGCGGCAACCGCCTCGGCATTGGCGGGCACGCCCGGCATATAGGTGTCGACCGCATCCTGCGCCGGCACGGTCTGCACCGGCTGGGTCGCGGCGGCGGCGAGCATCACGTTCTGCTGGGCGAGCGCCAGGCGCACCGGCTGGCCGGCATCCTGCACCGGCGTGACGTTGAGCAGCGCGGCGACCTGGTCATAGGCGTTGGTCGGGCGGGCGAAGTTCACCCATTGCAGCATCCGCGCGCTGATCTGGTCCGGCGCGACGTCGACCGAGGCAACCTGCTTGGCCTCGGCCCAGCGGCCCGAGAGCGCGAGCGCGAGCGCGAGGTTCTGGCGGGTCTTGGCAGTGGCGTCCTCGGCGCGTGCGGCCGGGCCGAGGATCTCCACGGCCTTCACCGGATCGCCGGCCAGCGCGAAGGCCAGGCCGCGATCCGCAGCGGGGATCGTATCCTGATGGCTGTCAAGCATCGCCCGCGCACCCGCCCAGTCGCCGCCGGCGATCTTGGCGAGCACCTGGTTCAACGCCACGCGGCCGTCGCCCGGGTTGAGCGTCAGCGCATCGCCCAGCGCCTGATTCGCCGAGGCGAAGCGGCCGGCGAGCAGATAGGCCTGGCCGAGCAGCGCGCGATACTCGGCATTCTGCGGATCGTTCGCCACCGCGGCCTCGGCATGGGCGACCGCGTCGCCGGCCTTGCGCTTGGCGATCGCCTTGCGCGCCGCACCGGCTTCCTGCGCCGCCTTCTTGGCGTTGGGCGCGTCGGTCGCGAAGGCCGAGAGCGCGAAGCCCTGGGTGGCGATGCCGGCTGCCAGCGTGCCGCCGGCACAGAGTGCCGACAGGCCGATCACGAGCTTGCTACGGGTCTTCATCATCCGTTCCTTCAACGGTTCCCGGCCGGGACCTGGCGCGCGAGCGCCTCGACCTCGGTCAGCGATTCGAGAAAGGCGTCGAGCGCCTCGGTCACGATCTGCTGCGCCGAACGATTGGTGACCGCTGATGCGAGGCGCAGGCGCAGATGCCGGTCATTGTCGAGGCGGAGCGTGAACGCCGCCTTCGATTTCTTGGCCACTTCCCGGGCGAGCCGCTCGGCAGTCACCGGCGGCAGCGCCTGGCGCTTCGCCACCGGGGCGGGCGCAGGCGCCGGCTCGGGCTGCGGCGCGGCGACCGGCTCGGGCTTGCTGAACCGCTCGTCGAGCTGCTCGATCTGGCGCAGCACCTGCGGCTTGGGCACCGGGTGCTGGATCGGCTGCGGCTCGGGCGCGAACTGCTGCACATGCGCGGCATGCGCGGCATCGTCGCCCATGTCGTTCCAGCCGAGATCTTCCTGGGCGGTCGCCGGGTTGAGCCCGACGAAACCCTGGGGGCGCATCGCCGGGCGCGCCTGGCCCTTGCGGGCGAGCAGGCTCGAGGAGAGCGAGGCGGTGGGCTTGGGGGTGCCGAACATCAGCTCACCACCCTGCGGCCGAAGCCGCCATTGGCGCGCGGCGCGCCGAACTGGTTGACCGGGGTCGGCGCCGCGAACACGGTGCGGCGGAAGTTCTTCTCGAGCCGGTCGTTGATATAGGTCCACAGCGCCTCGACCTCGGCGGCCGAGCGGCCCTTGGGATCGACTTCCATCACGGTGCGGCCATCGATCATCGAGGCGGCGAAATCGGTGCGGTGATGCAGCGTGATCGGCGCGACGGTGCCGTGCTGCGACAGCGCCACCGCGGCTTCGCTGGTGATCCGCGCCTTGGGGGTCGCGGCGTTGACCACGAAGATCAGCGGCTTGCCCGCGCGCTCGCACAGATCGACCGTGGCGCCCACGGCGCGCAGGTCGTGCGGGCTCGGGCGGGTCGGGATGACGATCAGCTCGGCCACCGCGATCACGCTCTGGATCGCCATGGTGATCGCCGGCGGCGTGTCGATCACCGCCAGCTTGAATCCCTGCTGGCGAAGAATTTCGAGATCGGATGCGAGCCGCGCGACCGTGGTCTGCGCAAAAGCCGGCAGGTCCGTCTCGCGCTCGTTCCACCAGTCCGCGAGCGAGCCCTGCGGATCGATGTCGATCAGCACGACCGGGCCACAGCCGGCCCTTTCCGCCTGAACGGCCAGATGGCCCGACAAGGTCGTCTTGCCGGATCCGCCCTTCTGCGATGCCATCGCGAGAACGCGCATGAACCCCCTCGAAATACCAGTTACCCGAGGGTGGAGATGCCATGCGGTCGTCTAAGAATGCGTTAACGGCGTTCCGCCCCGGGATTCCCCTGAGGACATCGGGCTAAGGATTTCTTTCCCAAAGGATGGTAAACGGGCATTTATCCAATCTTGCCGGGGTGGGAGTCGAAGGTCGCATGAAGCTTCTTGGGTTGATCGCTGCTGCGGGGATCGCACTCGCCGCCCCGCTTGCGCTCGCACAGGAAAACCCGGTCAAGGCCGGGGTCGAGGCCTGGGAGCGCGGCGACTACAAGGCTGCCGTCGATCGCTGGCGCAGCCCGGCGCTGAAAGGCGATGCCGACGCCCAGTTCAACCTCGGCCAGGCTTATAAGCTCGGCCGCGGCGTGCCCGCCGATCTCGACCAGGCCGAGGCCTGGTATGGCAAGGCCGCCGCCCAGGGCCATGAGCAGGCCGAGGCGAGCTACGGCCTCGCCCTCTTCGCCAATGGCAGGCGCGACAAGGCGGCACCCTGGCTGCAGCGCGCCGCCGGCCGCGGCGATCCCCGCGCCCAGTATGTGCTCGGCACGATGTACTTCAACGGCGATGCCGTCCCGAAGGACTGGGTGCGCGCCTATGCGCTGGTCACCCGCTCCTCCCAGTCGGGCCTGGCCGAGGCCTCGGGCGCGCTCGCCCAGATGGACAAGTACATGTCCGTGCAGGACCGCCAGGCGGCCCTCACCCTCGCGCGCAAATATGAGCAGGAGGCCAACCGCGCGCCGCTGCCCGGCACCGACCGCCCGCCGGTCGAGGTCGCGAGCGCCCAGCCGCCGCGCCCCACTCCGATCCGCACCCCGCCCCGCACCACGCCGGGCCCGACCCCCGTGCCCGTCCGCACCAGTCCTGCCCCTGCCCCGGCCGGCCCTGCGATCCGCGACGGCGGCTGGCGCCTCCAGCTCGGCGCGTTCGGCGATCCCGGCAATGCCCGCAAGCTGTGGAGCCAGGTCGGCGGCCGCTTCCCGGGCCGCTCGGTCGCCTATGTGAAGTCGGGCAACCTCACCAAGGTGCTGGTCGGCCCGTTTGCCAGCCGCGCCGATGCCGCAGGCGCCTGCCGCGGCGTCAGCCCCTGCGTGCCGGTGAGCAACTAGCCGCAAATCCCCCCACTCCGGTCATATCGCAGTTGCAACAAATCCCGGATCGTGGCGTTAGGGGCGTCATGTATCGCTTCCTTGCGCTCGCACCGCTCCTCGCGCTCGCCTTCCCCGCCCATGCGCAGGAGGAGGAGAGCAAGCCGCCCAAGCGCTATCGCATCTCGCTCGGCCCGCAGGTCTCGCCCAATTATCCGGGTTCGGACCAGATCCAGCTCAGCCCGCTGGTCGATGTCGCGATCGCCCGCGGCGACGAGCCTTTCGCCTTCGAGGCCGCGGATGACAGCTTCGGCTTCCCGGTGCTCAAGACCGGCGGGTTCGAATTCGGCCCCGCCGCGAACTTCCAGGGCTCGCGCAAGCGCAGGGAATCGCACGCCGCGATCGACGAGGTCGGCACCACGGTCGAGCTCGGCGGCTATGCGCAATATTGGCTGGCCAGGTCGCTCCGCCTCCACACCGAGCTGCGCAAGGGTGTCAACGGCCACAAGGGCCTGATCGGCAGCGCCGGGCTCGACTATGTGATGCGCGACGACGACAAATGGCTGGTCTCGATCGGCCCGCGCGTGACTTTGTCCGACACCAAATACCGTCGCGCCTATTTCGATGTCTCGCCCGGCGCGGCTGCCCGCACCGGCCTGCCCGTCTACCGCTCCGATGGCAGCGCGGTGAGCGCGCTCGGCGTGAGCAGCACCACCACCTGGCAGTTCAGCAAGCATTGGGGCCTGTACGGCTATGCCCGCTACGACCGCCTGACCGGCGACGGCGCCGACAGCCCCCTCACCCATGGTTCGCTCGGCACCCGCGACCAGCTCTCCGGCGGGCTGGGGCTCAGCTTCACTTTCGGCAAGGGCGTGCGGTAGCGGTCTCGAGCCCGGGGAGCGTGCAGCGATGGCAAGTGCACTAATTCCCTTCGGCAAGGAGATTTGGCTGGCAGACGGCCCGGTCGTGGAAGTCGCCGGCTTCCGCTATCCCACGCGGATGGCCGTCATCCGGCTGCCCGGCGATCTGCTGTTCCTCTGGTCGCCCGTCGCGCTTTCGGATGCGCTGCGAAGCGCCGTCGAAGCCCTTGGCGAGGTGCGTTACCTCGTCGCGCCCAACACGCTCCACGATCGGTTCCTCGGCGAATGGCAGCGGGCCTGGCCGCAAGCCGGGCTCCACGCCCCGCCGGGGCTCGCCGGGCGCCATCCCGAATTGCGCTTCGGCCGGGACCTCGACGAAAGCGATTTTCCGTGGAGCGCCGATATCGGCCAGGTCGTGATCCCGGGCAACCGGATCACGACCGAGCTGGCCTTCTTCCACCGCCCGAGCTGCACCCTGTTGTTCACCGACCTGATCCAGCATTTCCCGCGCGGCTGGTTCACCGGCTGGCGCGCGCTCGTCGCCCGGCTCGACGGAATGACCGCGGCCGAGCCCCAGGTCCCCCGCAAGTTCCGCTACGCCTTCGCCGACCGCCGCGCCGCCCGCGCCGCGGTGCGCCGCATCCTCGACTGGCCGGCCGAGCAACTGGTGATGGCCCACGGCGCGCCGGTGGCACGGGACGCGCAGGCGGTGACCGCCCGCGCCTTTAAATGGCTGGGGGTTTAGGGCGGGTGGGCCGGCCCTGTCTTCTTTCTAGCCCTCTCCCGCTTTTGCGGGAGAGGGTTGGGTGAGGGCACTTCTTCTTACTCTTCAACCCCTCGTTCCTACTCTTCAACCTCTCGCCAGGTCCGCGCCTCGCAAGCGGCCTTGATCGTCAGCAGCACCCCATCGAGATTCTCAAAGACCTCATTGTTCCAAAAGCGAAGGACGCGATGCCCCTCCGCTTCGATGAACCGCGTGCGTACACGATCGACATCCTCATTGTGCTGGCTGCCATCGACTTCGACGACTAGCGCAGTCTCCGTGCATAGAAAGTCGACGCTGTAAGGCCCTATCGAAGCTTGGAAGCGGAACTTGAACCCACCGAGCTGACGGTTGCGCAGATGCGCCCATAGCCGGCTTTCCGCCTCCGTCGCCTCCTTGCGAAGGCGGGCTGCATATGGATTCGTCTTTCGGCGAACAGGCCCCTGCATGGCCATGAAGATACAAGAAGAAGTGCCCTCACCCAACCCTCTCCCGCGAAAGCGGGAGAGGGCTATGAGACAGACTTGGCTGGCGACTGTGTCCCCAGCGTACACCTGGCGCCGCAACGAGTAGTGAAATCCTCTCCTCGCCACCTCAAGCCCTCTCCCGCCTTCGCGGGAGAGGGTTGGGTGAGGGCCTTCTTCTTCTACCCAGCTACCCAATCCCCCCGCGCAATCCCCTGCGCATAGAGCAGCGCGGTCAAATCTCCATGGTCCACCCGCGCGCCGGCAGCCGCCGCCACGATCGGTTTCGCGTGATAGGCCACCCCCAGCCCCGCCTCGCGGATCATCGCCAGGTCGTTGGCGCCGTCGCCCACCGCCAGCGTCTCGTGATGGGCTAAGCGATACTCATGCCGTTCAGAGCGCAGCACGTTCTCCTTCGTCGAGCTATCGACGATCGGCTTCTTGACCAATCCCGTAAGCTTCCCATCCACAATGCCCAGCCGATTGGCGATCGCGTAGTTGAACCCGATCTCCGCGCCCACCGGCTCGGCGAACCGCGTGAACCCGCCCGAGACCAGCACGCAGGTCGCGCCCCACGCCCGCATCGTCTGCACCAGTGCCTTCGCCCCCGGCATCAGCCGAACCCGCTCGGCCAGGCACTGCTCGATCGCGCTTTCGGACAGCCCCTTCAGCAACGCCACCCGCGCATCCAGGGCCGCGCCGAAGTCCAGCTCGCCGCGCATCGCCCGCTCGGTCACCTCGGCGATCTGCGCCTTGATACCGGCATAGTCGGCCAGCTCATCGATGCACTCGACGGTGATCATCGTCGAGTCCATGTCCGCCACCAGCAGCTTCTTCGCCCGCCCCTCGGCCGGCTGCACCACGATATCGATAGAGGGAAACGCGCCCTCCAGCGCCCCGCGCGCCGCGTCCGGATGCATCGCGAACGCCAGGTCCGCCGCGCGCCCCTCGTCGATCCAGCGCCTGCTTCCCGGACCGCAATGCACCGAAGCCAACCGGTCACCCGCTTCCGAAAGCTGCCCTGCGGCCAGACCATCTGCTATAAGCGTCGCAATGAACATCGGATCCCCTGACCTGCCTTTGGTGGCGCTCATCGCAGGGCCGACCGCGAGCGGCAAGTCCGCGCTCGCCCTCGCGCTCGCCGAAAGGCACAACGGCACCGTGATCAATGCGGACTCGATGCAGGTCTATGCCGATCTCCGCATCCTCACCGCCCGCCCCCCGGTCGAGGAAGAGAAGCGCGCCCCACACCGTCTGTTCGGCCATGTCGACGGCGCCGAGGCCTATTCCGCCGCGCGCTGGGCGGCCGAGGCCCGAGCGGCTATCCAGGAAGCCCACAAGGACTCCCGCCTCCCCATCCTGGTCGGCGGCACCGGCATGTACCTGCGCACCCTGGTCGAGGGCATCGCGCCCGTGCCCGAGATCGATTCGATCATCCGTGCCGAGGTCCGGTCGCTTGCGGTCGCCGATGCGCATGCCGAGCTGTCGCGGCTCGATCCCGCGACCGCCGCCCGCCTCAAGCCTGCCGACACCGCCCGCGTCTCGCGCGCGCTCGAGGTGGTCCGCTCCACCGGCAAGTCGCTCGGCGAGTGGCAGGCCGAGCGGCATGGCGGGATCCACACCGAGGTCCGCATCGCCGCGACGATCCTGCTGCCCGACAAGACCTGGCTCGCCGACCGGATCGACCGCCGCTTCCGCCACATGGTCAAGGTCGCGCAAGGAGAGGTCGAGGCTCTGCTCGCCCGCACCGACGTGCCCGACGACGCGCCCGTGCTCCGCGCGATCGGGGTGCGCGAGATCGGCCTCGCGCTCTCGGGCGAGAGCAACCTCGACGAGGCGCATTTCGCCGGCTCGCTCGCCACGCGCCAATACGCCAAGCGACAGTACACCTGGTTCCGCCGCCAGCCCCCGCCTGAATGGGAGCGCACGGATGAGACACAAACGAACAGACTCCTTGAAGGATTCGAAACAAAATTACTATAGTACGGCTTGACGCGTAGTTTTCGTGCGGGTAGCAGCGCCCTTCGGCGGTGTTTCCTGCACCGCAACAAACGGAGGCCGATTGTGACCGAGAAGAGTGGAGCAGACATCCTGATCGAGACGCTGAGCGATCTCGGTGTGGAAGTCGTGTTCGGCTATCCGGGCGGCGCGGTGCTTCCGATCTATGATGCGATCTTCAAGCAGGAGAAGATCAAGCACATCCTGGTCCGCCACGAGCAGGCGGCGACCCACGCGGCGGAGGGCTATGCCCGCGCCACCGGCAAGCCGGGCGTCGTCCTCGTCACCTCGGGCCCGGGCGCGACCAATGCGGTCACCGGGATCACCGATGCGCTGATGGATTCGATCCCGATGGTCGTCATCACCGGCCAGGTCCCCACCGCGCTGATCGGCACCGATGCGTTCCAGGAAGCGGACACGGTCGGCATCACCCGCCACTGCTCGAAGCATAATTACCTGGTGAAGGATCCCGCCCGGCTCGAGCCGACGATCCGCGAGGCCTTCTACATCGCCACCTCGGGCCGCCCCGGCCCGGTCGTGATCGACATCCCCAAGGACGTCCAGGTCGCCACCGCCCGGCGCGGCGAGAACACGCCGATCTCGCACAAGACCTATCGCCCGCAGACCGAGCCCGATGCGGCCGCGATCGAGAAGGCGGTCGACATGCTGGCCGCGGCCGAGCGCCCGATCTTCTACACCGGCGGCGGCATCATCAATTCCGGTCCCGAAGCGTCACGCCTGTTGCGCGAGCTCGCCGAGCTCACCGGCGCGCCGGTCACCTCGACGCTGATGGGCCTCGGTGCCTTCCCCGCCTCGGACGACAAGTGGCTGGGAATGCTGGGGATGCACGGCACCTACGAAGCCAATATGGCGATGAACCAGGCCGACCTGATCATCGCTTTGGGTGCCCGTTTCGACGACCGCGTCACCGGCCGGCTCGATGCCTTCTCGCCCAACAGTGCAAAGATCCACGTCGATATCGACCGCTCGAGCATCAACAAGAACGTTCGCGTCGATCTGCCCATCGTGGCGGACGTCGGCCGGGCGATCCAGGCGATGATCGATGCGTATCAACTTCGCAGGCATCCCCGTCCGGACCTGTCCGAATGGTGGAACCGCATCCAGGGCTGGCGCCATGTCGGCTGCCTCGATTTCCAGGAGAGCGATCCCCAGGTCATCATGCCCCAGCGTGCCATCCGCGCGCTGTGGGAAGCGACGAAAGACCAGGCCCCGATCATCACCACCGAGGTCGGCCAGCACCAGATGTGGGCCGCCCAGCACTTCCATTTCGACGACCCCAACAAGTGGCTCACCTCGGGCGGCCTGGGGACGATGGGCTATGGCCTTCCCGCCGCGATCGGCGCGCAGCTGGGCCATCCGGACCGGCTGGTCATCGACATCGCCGGCGAAGCCTCGATCCAGATGAACATCCAGGAGCTGGCCACGGCGACCCAGTACCGGCTGCCGGTCAAGATCTTCATTTTGAACAACGAATATATGGGCATGGTCCGCCAGTGGCAGGAGCTGACCTACCAGTCGCGCTATTCGGAGAGCTACAGCGACGCCCTTCCCGACTTCGTCAAGCTGGGCGAGGCCTATGGCTGGAAGGGCATCCGCATCGAGACGCGCGACCAGCTCGACGCCGGCATCGCCGAGATGCTCGCCTATGACGGGCCGGTGGTGGTCGATTGCCGCGTGGCCAAGCTCGCCAACTGCTTCCCGATGATCCCGTCGGGCGCCGCCCATACCGAAATGCTGCTCCAATCGGCCGAAGTCTCGGGCGAGATGGACGACGAAGCCAAGGCGCTGGTCTGAACCCATGCATATCAAGGAAGAAGCAGTCGAGCGGCACACGCTCGCCGTCATCGTCGACAACGAGCCGGGCATCCTCGCCCGGATCGCCGGCCTGTTCACCGCGCGCGGCTACAACATCTCGTCGCTCACCGTGTCCGAGATCAGCGACGACGACCTGATCAGCCGGATCACCATCGTCACCCACGCCTCGGCGCCGGTGATGGAGCAGATCATCGCCCAGCTCGAGCGGCTGGTGCCGGTGCACAAGGTCACCGACCTCACCGCCTTCGGCCCGCATGTCGAGCGCGAGCTCGCGCTGGTGAAGGTGTCGGGCACCGGCGAGCACCGGATCGAGGCGCTGCGCCTCGCCGAAGTCTACCGCGCCCGCGTCGTTGACGCGACCACCTCGAGCTTCGTCTTCGAAGTCACCGGCGGCGTGGAGAAGCTGGACAAGTTCGTCGAGCTGATGCGCGATCTCGGCCTGGTCGAGGTCGCCCGCACCGGCATCGTCGCGATTGCGAGAGGGGCCGAGGCGGCCTGAAATCATAACCGTCACCCCGGCGAAAGCCGGGGTCTCGTGCGCCAGGCGCACGCTCAACATAAGGTGGGACTGAACAAATGCGCGTTTACTACGATCGCGACGCCGATCTGAACCTGATCTCGAACAAGAAGATCGCCATCCTCGGCTATGGCTCGCAGGGCCATGCCCATGCGCAGAACCTGCGCGACAGCGGCGTCAAGGAAGTCGCGATCGCACTGCGCCCCGGCTCGGCCTCGGCCGCCAAGGCGGAAGGTGCCGGCTTCAAGGTGCTGCCGAACAAGGAAGCCGCCGCCTGGGCCGACATCCTGATGATCCTCGCGCCGGACGAGCACCAGGCCGCGATCTACGAGAACGACATCAAGGGCAACCTGCGCCCCGGCGCCGCCCTCGCCTTCGCCCACGGCCTCAACATCCATTTCGGCCTGATCGAGGCCCCCACCGACATCGACGTGATCATGATCGCGCCCAAGGGCCCCGGCCACACCGTGCGCAGCGAATATGCCCGTGGCGGCGGCGTGCCCTGCCTGATCGCAATCCACCAGGACGCCTCGGGCAACGCGCATGACATTGCCCTCGCCTATGCCTCGGGCGTTGGCGGCGGACGTTCGGGCATCATCGAGACCAATTTCCGCGAGGAATGTGAGACCGACCTGTTCGGCGAGCAGGCCGTGCTCTGCGGCGGCGCCACCGCGCTCGTCCAGGCCGGCTTCGAGACGCTGGTCGAGGCCGGCTACGCGCCGGAAATGGCCTATTTCGAGTGCCTCCACGAGCTCAAGCTGATCGTCGATCTGATGTATGAAGGCGGCATCGCCAACATGCGCTACTCGATCTCTAACACCGCCGAATATGGTGACATCAAGACCGGCCCACGCATCATCACCGAAGAGACCAAGAAGGAAATGAAGCGCGTGCTCGCCGACATCCAGTCGGGCCGCTTCGTGAAGGACTTCGTGCTCGACAACCGCGCCGGCCAGCCCGAGCTCAAGGCCAGCCGCATCGCCGCCAAGCGTCACCAGATCGAGCAGGTCGGCAGCGAGCTGCGCGCGATGATGCCGTGGATCGGCGCCAACAAGCTCGTCGATCAGACCAAGAACTAATCGCTTTGCCGGGGCCGGCGGTGCGCGCCGGCCCCGGCCCTTTTCCCGGCAGCCGCCACCTGTACGGCAAGCGCCACTGCCGGGGCGTGCGAGGCCTCCTGGCGAGGCTGGGGCAGGTGGAAGAAATATCCCATGACGCGACTCCCGATAGCGTCAGGAGAGCGTCTCACCCGCACATCGTCGGCACCAGCGCGGAACTCCCCCGAACCCGCCTTTAGCTTCCCGTTCACCCTGTCTCCGCGGCTCGCGCCTGGTTTCGGAAACCATGCGTTGCCGTCTTCGGGATTTTCCGGCGAACCCTGCATCCCCACAAGACGCGCTCCTTCCCCACAGAGGAGTTCCCATGCGCGTTCTGTTCGCAGTTGCTTTGCTTGCCGCCACCCCGCTCGCCGCCTTCGCCGCCCAGCAGGCCGCCCAGCTTCCCGGCCAGGCCGATCCGGCCCGTATCGCGGCCGGCACCTATGCCGTTGACGGTGGCCACACCCAGGTCAGCTACACGGTCGACCATTTCGGCTTCAGCAAGTTCACCGGCCAGGCCGGCGGCGCCACCGGCACGCTCGCCATCGACCCCAAGAAGCCCGCCGACGCCCGGCTCGACGTGACCATCCCGGCCTCGGGCATCGTCACCACCGTCAAGGCGCTCGATGAGCATCTCGGCACCGGCGACTTCTTCGACAACGCCAAGTATCCGGACATCCGCTTCGTCTCCACCAGCGTTGCCGTGAAGGGCACGACCGCGAAGATTACCGGCAACCTCACCCTGCACGGCGTCACCCGCCCGGTGGTGCTCGACACCAGGTTCGTCGGCGCGGGCGAGAACCCGATGAGCAAGAAGCTCAACTTCGGCTTCTCGGCCACCGCCACGATCAAGCGCAGCGACTTCGGCATGGACAAGTACGTCCCCTTCGTCTCGGACGAAGTCGCCCTGCAGATCAACGCGGCCTTCACCGCCCAATAACCCGAACGGGGCTTCCCCTCGCATGCGATCCCGACAAGAAGGCGGGAAGCGCATGCGAGGGATATTGGAATGAGTGAGACCGACGAGGGCCGTGGCGGCGTCACCCGGGTGGAAGCCTTTTCCGACGGCGTGATCGCGATCATCATCACGATCATGGTGCTCGAGATGAAGGCGCCGGAAGAACATGGCCTCCAGCATATCTGGGCGCTGTGGCCGGTCTTCACTGCCTATGTGCTCAGTTACGCCTATGTCGCGATCTACTGGGTCAATCATCACCGCCTGATCGGCCTCGCGACCCGCGTCACCAATGCGCTTGTCTGGTCGAACATCCTGCTGCTGTTCACCCTGTCGCTGGTGCCCTTCGCCACTGCCTATCTCGGCGAACAGCATTTCAGCCACGACGCGACGCTGGTCTATATGGGCGTGATGATGCTGCCCAGCTTCGCCTATGTCTGGCTGCAGACGGTGGTCCGCCGCACCGGCCGGCAGGGCGAGGCGGCGGAGGAATATCACCAGCGCATGCTGCGCAAGGGCTTGGTCTGCTCGGCGATCTATGCCAGCGGCATCGCCCTCACCTTCGCCTCCCCCTGGGCCGGCCTGGCCTGCGCCGCGCTGGTGGCGGTGCTGTGGTTCCTGCCGAAGAGTCCGATCGACAGGTTGTTCGGGGGGTGAGCTAGCCGAAACGCCTTCTTTCCCCGGCGGAGGCCGGGGCCCAGACTTGGAGTCTGAGAATGGAGCTGCAGGGCTATGTCTACATCATGGCAAGCGGCCGGAATGGCACGCTCTATGTCGGCGCCACCAGCGACTTGGCCAAACGCGCATGGGAACACCGCAACAGCGTGATCGAAGGCTTCACCAAGAAATATAGCTGCAAGTTGCTCGTCTGGTACCAGCCGTTCGAGAGCCTCGAGGCGGCAAGGCTGCGCGAAAAGCAGATGAAGGAATGGAAGCGCGTCTGGAAGGTGCGTGAGATTGAGATGATGAACCCGAACTGGGACGATCTCTACGACCATATCGCCAGGCCCTGAAGTCTTCTCTTCTTTCCCCGGCGAAGGCCGGGCCCCAGACTTGAAGTCTGGAAAGCGCATATCGAACTCTTGGATGTCCGACGCTCCCATTCTCCGAAGCCGCCTATCTTGATTGCAGATTCCAAGTCTGGGCCCCGGCCTTCGCCGGGGAAAAGGGAGTAATGACGCGTCGCCTCCCAAGAAAAAGGCGCCCCGGTTTCCCGGAGGCGCCCCTTCCCTGCCCGAAGGCCGGTATCAGAAGCCGAAGCGCAGCCGCGCGCCGTAGAAGCGCGGATAACCCGGATAGCCGTTATAGTTGCCGGTCTGCTCGGGCACCGCGAAGCCCGAGATATAGTAGAAGGTGTTGGTGATGTTCTCGACGAAGAACTCGCCCCGGATCTTGCCGTCGTTGGTCTGCAGGCCGATCGCGCCGTTGAGCAGACCATAGCCCTCGTTGCGGATCGCGGTGCGGCCGGTCACCGGGTTGGGGTTGCTCGACGGGATGTTGACTTCGCTGTTGTAGCGGAAGTCGAGGTGCACCAAGCCCTTCAGGTTGCTCGACACGCGCGGCTCCCAGGTCACCGCGCCCGTCACCGTGTGCTTGGGCTGGTTCTGGAACTGCTTGCCTTCCTGGCCCTGCAGCGGCGTGCCGGTGAAGTTGTTCGACTTGGCGTATTGCGCGTCGATATAGCTGTAGGCGAGCTGGATGGTCAGGTTGTTCGCCGGCCGGATCGAGGATTCGACCTCGACACCCTTCGACACGCTCTTGTCGACATTCTGGACGACGAAGTTGTTGCCCGAGAAGACGAGCGACTGCAGGCCGTAGAAGTTCATGTAGAACGCCGCGACGTTCAGCGTGAACGCCCGGGTCGGGCTGGCCTTGAAGCCGACTTCGAAGGCGTCGTTGGTCTCCGCCCCGAAGCGCAGGTCGCGGCCCTGGGCGCCGTTGCCGCCGAGCAGCACCGAGTCGAAGGTCGCCTGGTCGAGATTATAGCCGCCCGACTTGTAGCCGTGATCGTAGCTGCCATAGACCATCAACTTCGGCGAGAACTTGTACGCCAGCTTGACGGTGCCGGTGATCTCGTCGTCGGTGAAGCTGTCGGTATAGTTGCCGTTGAACTCGCTGTTCACCGCCGGGTTGCAGCTCAGCAGGAACAGGTTGTTGAACAACCCCGGCACCTGCTTGAGGACATTGGCATAGGCCACCGCCGCGGCGTTGCCGGTACGCACCTGGTTGAAGAAGGTGCAGCTGCCGGTGTTGCTGTTGATCGACGCGTTCATCGTCTTGCGCTCGTGGTTCCAGCGCGCGCCGAGGGTCAGCGACAGATTGTCGGTGACGTTGACGATGTTGTGGGTGAACAGCGCGATCGCGTCGGTCTTCACGCCGAACACGTCATTGTTGTTGCCCTGGCCCGCGGTCGCACCCGGCAGCGGATTGGCCGCCAGCGCCGCGAGACCCGGGATCGGCGTCGATGGATAGCCCGGGATCACGCAGAGGCCGGCCGGCGCCGTGCCCGCCTGGGCGCGGAAGCAGCCGACCAGCGGCGCGAGCTGGCCATAGACTGCCTGCAGCGCCGGCAGGCTGTTCGGCACCGCCGGGTTGAGCAGCGCGGCGCCGAGCGTCGGTACCGTCGGCCCGAGCGAGCCGTAGAACTGCAGCGGCGTGCCGAAGGCGGCGCCGAGCTGGCCGGCGAAGATCGTGTCGACATAGCGGTTGGCATCAGCACCGAAGCGCACCGTGTCGGTCAGGTCGTTCTTCTCGTTCAGGTAGAAGCCGCCGATCAGCCAGTCGAGCTTGCCGTTGAGCGCCGAGCCCTGGAGGCGGATTTCCTGGGTGAAGTCCTTCAGCTCGGTGCGATAGCCGTCACGATAGGCGCGATCGATGCCCGAGAAGTCGATGTCCTGGCTGCGCAGCGCGCGCCAGTCGCGATAGGCGGTGATCGAGGTCAGCTTGACGTCGCCCAGATCCCAGTTGAGCTCGCCCGAGAAGCCCCAGTCCTTCACCTTCTCGCCATAGTTGCGGTTGGGCGAGGCGGCCTGGATGCGATCGCTGCCCGGACCGGTGTAGATGCCGGTGCGGCCCTGCGAGGCGGCGATGCTCTGGATCACCGGCGCGAGCGGGCCGCGCACCACCGACACGGTGGCACAGCAGACTTCGTCGGTCTGGTAATAGTCGCCGATCAGGCGGAAGGTGATGTCGCCCTTGTCGAGCAGTGCCTGGCCGCGCAGCGCCCAGCGGTCGACATCGTTGAAGCGACGGCTGCTGTTGGCATCCTTGATATAGCCGTCGCGCTTCCGGTAGCTGCCGTCGAGGCGCAGCGCGATCGACTCGCTGACCGGCCCGGTGATGGCGCCCTTGACGCCATAGGCATTGTAGTTGCCGTAGCTGCCCTCGACATAGCCATGCGTCTCGAACTGCGGCAGCGCGGTGTAGATGCTCAGCGCGCCGGCCGAGGTGTTGCGGCCGAACAGCGTGCCCTGCGGGCCGCGCAGCACTTCGACGCGCTCCAGCTCGGGAAGCTCGGAGATGGCGACGCCGGCGCGGGCGCGGAACACGCCGTCGATGAACACGCCGACCGCCGGCTCGAAGCCGGGATTGTCGCCGCCGGTGGTGATGCCGCGCAGATAGATGGTGGTGCCGGTCGCCGAGGACTGGCCGGTCGAGCTCTGGATCGAGGGGGCGAGCTGCTCGAGGTCGCGGACATTGTCCACGCCGGCATTCTGCAGCTCCTGCGCGCCGATGGCGGTGATCGCGATCGGCACGTCCTGCACGGTCTCGTTACGGCGGGTCGCCGTCACGATGATCTCGTTCGAGGACTGATATTCCTGGCCGTCGTCCGCGGGTGCCGGCGTCGGCGTAGTCTGCTGGGCAAAGGCTGGCGTCGCGAGGAACAGCGTGATCGCGGTTGCCGCGAGCAGGTCGAGCTTCTTCATCTGGTGCATCCCCTCCTCTGGGTGCCGGCGCCGGTTGTTACCGGTCACGGCGTTGCTTTTATCGCCAGCGAAACTAACGCTGCATTTTTCAGCCCGTCAACGGGGATAAGCGCCGGAACTCTGCGGTTTCCGGCCATTTTTCCCGGGGAGATACAGTTGGGCCACACCCGGTTTCTGCAAGAAACGCAGTTGCCGTAGCGTAAAGCCCGGAAGCGGTTAGGAAGAGACGAAAATGGTGCATGATCAGGACGGCCCCGAAGATGGTGACATCGTTGCGCCGTCGCCCAAGATTCCGGTCCCCGCCGAGGTTTCGGACGCGATCCGCACCCTGATCCGCTGGGCTGGCGACGATCCCGGCCGCGAAGGCCTGCTCGACACGCCCGAGCGCGTCGCCCGCGCCTGGAAGGAATATTGCCAGGGCTATGACGAGGATCCCGCGCACCATCTCAGCCGGGTGTTCGAGGAAGTCGGTGGCTATGACGACATCGTCCTGCTGAACGGCATCCCATTCCAGTCGCACTGCGAGCACCACATGGCGCCGATCACCGGCAAGGCCTCGATCGCCTATCTGCCCAAGGACCGCGTCGTCGGTATCTCCAAGCTCGCCCGCGTCCTCCACGGCTTCGCCAGCCGGCTCCAGGTCCAGGAGCGCCTCACCGCCCAGGTCGCCGACTGCATCTGGGAGCGCCTGAAGCCCCAGGGCGTCGCTGTGGTGATCGAGGCGACGCATGGCTGCATGACCGCGCGCGGCGTGCGTACCCCCGGCGTCGGCATGGTCACCAGCCGCATGATGGGCGTGTTCCGCGACGACGAGCGCAGCCGCCAGGAAGTGCTCAAGCTGATGGGCTATTGATGCGGGTTCTCGTGACTGGCGGCGCGCGGCGGATCGGCGCGGGCATCGCCCGCCGCCTCGCGCTGCGCGGCCACCAGGTGGCGATCCACCACCACCACGCGCCCCAGGATGCAGAGGCCCTCGCCGCCCAGATCGCCGCGGAAGGCGGCACCGCCTGCGTGGTGACCGGCGAGCTGGCCGAGGCCGGGACCGCTCCTGCCCTGTTAGAGGCCGCGCGCGAGGGGCTCGGCGGCCCGATCGAGGGGTTGGTCAACAATGCCTCGCAATTTGCTTGGGACGCCCTGCCCCTCACCGATTTCGCGCTGCTCGACCGGCACATGCGGGTGAATTGCGGCGCCCCCGTCGCCCTCGCCTCTGCCCTGGCCGCGCAGGACGACCTCGACCAGGGTGCCGTGGTCAATCTGCTCGACCAGAAGCTCGCCAATCTCAATCCGGACTTCCTCACCTACACGCTGAGCAAGGCCGCGCTCGCCACCGCCACCGAGCTGCTCGCCCGCGGCCTCGCGCCGCGCATCCGGGTCAACGCCGTCTCGCCCGGCCTCACCCTCCCCAGCCTCGACCAGACCGCCGAGGAATTCGCCGAGCACGCCCGGCAGAACCTGCTCCAGCGCCCCGTCGCGCTGGCCGACATCGCCGCCACGGTCGAGATGCTGCTCGTCACCCCCAGCATCACCGGGCAGAACATCTTCGTCGATTGCGGTCAGCGCTTCCTGCAGCGCGACGGCGACGTGATGTTCGAAGGCCGGGAGCGCCCGCATGGCTGAGTATACGATCCTGCTCGACGGGCTCGAGGTGGCGATGGGCCTGGGCATCCACCCGGAGGAGCGCGCCGCGCCCCAGCGCGTGACGCTGCACGTCGCGATGACCTGCCGCTACGCCAGCGCGCCCGAGGACCGGATCGACGCGGTGGTCGATTACGACTTCCTGCGAACCGGCATCCGCAAGCTGGTCGAATCGCGCCATTTCGAGCTGCAGGAGACGCTTTGCGAGCAGGTCGCGGCGCTTGCCCTGGCCGACGAACGCGTCCAGCGCGTCACCGTCCGCTCGATGAAGCTCGACATCTACCCGGACGCCCGCATCGGCTGCGAGGTCGTCCGCAGCCGCTAGGCCGCGGCGCGCGGCGGTTCCTGAACCACCGGCACCAGGCTCCAGGCGTGGAACACGGCAACCCGGTTCCGTCCCTCGCCCTTGGCCCGGTACAGTGCGACGTCGGCGCGGATCAGCGCCTCCGCCGGCGCCTCGTTCTGCGCATAATCGGCCACCCCGAAGCTGGCGCTCAGCCGGTGATCGGAGGTCAGCGCGTCATGCGTGCTGTTGTGGAAATGCATCCGCAGCACCTCGGCCAGCCCTGCTGCATCGCTGGCGCTGTTGCCCGGCAGGAAGATCGCGAACTCCTCGCCACCCAGCCGCCCCACCCGAAAGCCAGTGGCGGCAAGGATGTCGGCGAACAGCCGGATCACTTCATCGCCGACATGATGGCCATAGCGATCATTGACCCGCTTGAACCGGTCGATGTCGCAGAAGATCACCGAACCGCCGCGCAGCGGCTCGGCCCGCACCGCCTGCTCGAAGGCCTGGCGGTTGAGCACCCCGGTCAGGTGATCGCGCTCGGCCCGCAGCCGGTAGCGCGCGATGATGCCCATGATGATCTTGGCGAGCAGCAGGAAGATCGAGGGCGGCGTCAGCAGCGCCGAGACAAGCAGCAGGCTCCGCTCGAACGCCGACGGCATGACCGCGGCATAATGGACATCGACGCCGAACAGCGCCGGATAGAGCGGGATGCGGATCAGGAAGAGTGTCGCGAGCAGGCAGAGGCAGCCGAGCAGCGCGCGATCGATGATCCCCTCGGGCCGGCGCCCCAGATGCGTGATCCCGTCGGCCAGTGCCAGCGCGCATCCCAGCTGGAAGGGTATCGTCATCAGCACGAAGGGCGCGCCCGCCGCCATCAGCGCCAGCGCGCAGAGGACCAGCCCGATGCTCGTGCCGATCAGCCCCCAGTTCTGCCTGCCGCCGGTCGATATGCGCAGCGCCTGGCCGAAGCAGAGATAGGCCGGCGGCACGAGCAGCATCGCGGCGAGCAACTCGCCCCGTCCGTGCCGCGCCAGCGCGAGGACGAGCATCTCCGTGGTGCCGCAGAGCAAAGCCGCGACCATCCAGGACAGCGCAGATTCCTTGCGCATGCCGATGCGGATCGCGCCCACGAGCAGGGCCAGCGTCGCGAAGACGCATGCATGCACCGCTGTGAGACTGACGAACAATCCACTTCCCCCGATGGCGCGACCTTGGCGGGAAAGGCGTTAACACCAGCCTTACCAGCTACGTATTTTCCCCGGGAAGCGCTGGACGCCGCAGGCGGGCGCGATATCTAAGGGCAGGACGCGCGCCCGGGGCGGCGACGCAACATGGCCAAGAGGAGAGTGCAATGGCGAACCCGCTGACCGGTCTCGAGCTACGCTCGACCATCTCGAGCGACGGCAATCTCACCCTCTCGCTGGAACCGGTAACGCTGGCCGCGCCCGGCCCCGACGAAGTCATCGTTCGGGTCGAGGCGGCGCCGCTCAATCCGTCCGATCTCGGCCTGCTGCTCGGCCCCGCCGACATGGCGACGCTCAAGACCGGCGGCACCGCCGACCACCCGACGCTCACCGCCGCGATCCCGGCCGCGCGTATGCCGGCGATGAAGCCGCGGCTCGACCAGTCGATGGCGGTCGGCAACGAAGGCGCCGGCACCGTCGTCCTGGCAGGCGAGAATGTCGCCGAACTGCTCGGCAAGAAGGTCGGCATGCTCGGCGGTTCGATGTACGCCCAGTATCGCAAGATCGCCGCGCGCGACTGCATCGTGCTGCCCGAAGGCGCAACCGCGGCCGACGGCGCCTCGATGTTCGTCAATCCGCTCACCGCTCTGTCGATGGTCGAGACGCTGCGGATGGAGGGACACAAGGCGCTGGTCCACACCGCCGCCGCCTCGAACCTCGGCCAGATGCTCAACCGCATCTGCATCGCCGACAATGTGCCGCTGGTGAACATCGTGCGCAGCGAGGCCCAGGCGGCGATCCTGCGCGAGATCGGCGCCAAGTACATCGTCGACAGCAGCGCGCCCGATTTCCGCGAGAAGCTGACCGACGCGATCACCGAGACCGGCGCCACCCTCGCCTTCGACGCGATCGGCGGCGGCAGGATCGTCAACACGATCCTCCACGCGATGGAAGCCGCGATCAATCGCACCGCCACCGCCTATAGCCGCTATGGCTCGGCAACCTGGAAGCAGGTCTATGTCTACGGCATGCTCGACACGTCGCCGATGGAGCTCGACCGCGGCTATGGCCTCGCCTGGGGCGTCAGCGGCTTCCTGGTCACGCCGTTCCTGATGAAGCTCGGCCTCGAAGGCACGCTACGCCTGCGCGCCCGCGTCGTCGCCGAGCTGACGACGACCTTCGCCAGCCACTACACCAACACGATCTCGCTCGCCGAAGCGCTCGATCCGAAGGTGGTGGAAGCCTATGCGAAGAAGGCGACGGGAGAGAAATACCTGATCGATCCGAGCCGCTAGGCCGGGCGCAGCGCGGCGCGGATCCGGCGCTCGATGTCGCGGAAGGTGGCGTTGCGATAGGGCGAGCGGGCGCGGACGGCCTTGCGCATTGCGCGCAGTTCGGCCTGCATGCCCGCTTCGTGACCCTGAACGGCAAGCACCGAGGCCTTGGCGGCATGCTCCATCGACTGTGCCCCCGGATCGGGCTCGCCCTTCCATAGGCGCGCGGCGGCGCTCGCGGCATCGCCCTCCCCGATTGCCGCGAGATAGGCATCGCAGGAATCGAGCCATGCGCTACCGCCGTAGCGGGTCCGATAGGCATCGATCCGTTCGCGGGCACGGGCGAAGTCGGGTCGATCGGCATCGAGTATCCGCCTGATGTCGATCCCTTCTCCATGCCGGTCGGGCTCGGCCCCGGGATGCGGCACCGCCCGCTGCGCCGCGATCAGCCATTCGGGAAGGTCGCGCAGCCGGACATTGTAGTGGAGCTGGGTCGCCATCCAACCGCAGGGAGCGTGCAAGAGCCGTTCCGGATCGGGCCGTGCCAGCACAAGCAGTTTTTCCCCATCGCTCCCGTCATAGGGAAGCAGCGAAATCAGCCCCGACACGCATGCCTGGACGGCGATGGCCAGGCCGAAATTGCTTGCGACCAACAGCCGCGTGTCGATCCCGCGCAGCCACAGTTCACGCACGACCAACGCGGCGGCGGCAAGCACAAAACACGCAGCCGGCCCACTCGCGACGATGATGAACCTGCGCGCGCGCGTCCCGCGCGCCTGACTGCGCGGTACACTGGCGACAAAACCGCCAGCGTCTTCCCTGTAACCGCGCGGCAGGAACGTGATCGTGCGGGTCGGCAGGTGCAGCCCGAAAGGGCAGACCGCGAAGACCAGCACCCGCCAGCCGCAGGCGATCGCCGCCGCGGCGTGGCCGGTCTCGTGGATCAGGATCACGAAGACCATGCCAGCGATCGTGCACGATATCGGCACCCACAGCGTGGGGTACGCCACAAAGGCAAGCCCGTAGAGCATGAAGGCCCAAAAGGTACCGGCCCACCAGATCAGCGCAGCGAGCCTGGACCAGCGCAGGATACCGGAGAGCATCCCGCGCCGGTTCCCGATCAGACCCGGTTCGCTGCGCTGAGCACCGCGCGCACCGAAGCAGTCGCGATATCGGCGTCGATGCCGACACCGAACACGGTGCGCCCATCGGCGGTGCGGCATTCGACATAGGCGGCCGCCTGCGCATCGGCGCCGTGCCCGATCGCGTGCTCGCTGTAATCGACCACGTCGAGCGCCGGGCCGGTCGTCCCGGCAAGCGCGTCGATCACGCCCGAGATCAGGCCGTTGCCGCGCCCGGAGATCGAGCGTGTCTCGCCGTCCACCGCGATGCGGCCGACGAACACGCGCTGCCCGGCAGCACCGGTCTCCTCATAATCCTCGAGCACGAAGCGGTCCTTGTCGCCCGGCAGATAGGTCTGCTCGAAACGACCCCAGATGTCCGCGGCGTTGAGCTCGCGGCTGGTCTCGTCGGCCAGCGCCTGCACATGGCGCGAGAAGTCGGCCTGCATGCGCTTGGGCAGCTTCAGGCCCTTGTCCTGCTCGATCACCCAGGCGACGCCGCCCTTGCCCGACTGCGAGTTGACGCGGATCACCGCCTCGTAATCGCGGCCCAGGTCCTTGGGGTCGATCGGCAGGTACGGCACGTCCCAGAAGTCGTCGTTGCGCGCTTCCTGCGCCGCGAAGCCCTTCTTGATCGCGTCCTGGTGGCTGCCCGAGAAAGCGGTGAACACCAGGTCGCCGGCATAGGGGTGGCGCGGGTGGACGGGGATCTGGTTACAGTACTCGACCGTCTGGATCACCTCGTCGATGTTCGAGAAATCCAGGCCCGGATCAACGCCTTGCGTGTACATGTTGAGCGCCAGCGTGACCAGGTCGACATTGCCGGTGCGCTCGCCATTGCCGAACAGGCAGCCCTCGACGCGGTCCGCGCCGGCCAGCAGGCCCAGCTCCGACGCAGCGACGCCGGTGCCACGGTCGTTATGCGTGTGCAGGCTGATCACCACCGTGTCGCGGCTGCGGATGTTGCGGCAGAACCACTCGATCTGGTCGGCATAGATATTGGGCGTCGCCGCCTCCACCGTCGCCGGCAGGTTGAGGATCAGCGGCTTGTCGGTGGTAGGACGCAGGATGTCCATCACCGCCTCGCAGACCTCGACCGAGAAATCGAGCTCGGCGGTCGAGAAGGTCTCGGGGCTGTACTCGAAATGCCAGTCGGTGTCGGGCTGCTTGGCGGCCTCGTCGCGCAGCACCTTGGCGCCGGCGATGGCGATCTGCTTGATCTCCTCGCGGCTCATGCCGAACACGATGCGGCGCCATGCCGGCGATACGGCGTTGTAGAGGTGGACGATCGCCTTCTTCGCGCCCTTGAGCGACTGGAAGCTGGTCTCGATCAGGTCCTGGCGCGACTGGGTCAGCACCTGGACGATCACGTCGTCGGGGATCTTGTCCTGCTGGACGAGGCCCGAGATGAAATCGAACTCGGTGGCGCCCGCGCTCGGGAAGCCGACTTCGATTTCCTTCACGCCCACCTTGCAGAGCAGCTCGAAGAAGCGGGTCTTCTTCTCCGCGTCCATCGGATCGATCAGCGCCTGGTTGCCGTCGCGCATGTCGGTCGACAGCCAGCGGGGCGCCTTGGTGATGGTGCGGCTCGGCCATTGGCGGCCGGGCAGGTTTACCTGGGGGAAGGGACGGTACTTGATGGACGGATCGCGCAACATGACAGCTCTCTCTCGGCTCGAGACTTCGATTTCAATCGTGAAGTGCCCTTAGGGGCGTGCGCATGTGCGTCCGGCCCCTAAGGGCGGATAAGTCGCAGACCGAGAAGTGCGCGGGTCATCATGTTGGGCATGCCTTTAGACAGGCCCGCGCCGCCTTGTCCACTCACATTGTGTTTGTGGCTGCCGTAGCGTCGCTATTGGTGAGCGTGTCGTCGGCTTCGCTCGCTGCCTCCGCCGCATTGACCGCGGCGGCGTCCGCCTCGGGCGTCTCGCTCGCCCTGGGGCTGGGCGTGGCGACGATCTCGGCCATGGGCGGCGGGTCGGAATAGTTGGTGCCGGTCGTCCCGCCACCGCATCCGGCCAGAATCACCAGTCCGCCGAGCACCAGAACGCGCATCCCGCTCTCCCCTTTTGCCGTGAAAATCCCCCTTAGCATGGCCTTTTCCCCTCTCCTACCGGCCGTTTAACCCGACTTATCCCCAAAATGTCGCTCTCTGGGGGCGTCTCGGCGCATCTGCTCTCTAGACAGACGCGATTTGTGACGATCAAAGGGTGTGCAGGTGAGGAGTAACGCTCTCACCGCGGTACATCGTAGGCGCGAAAGGCGGCGGAAGGGTTCGCACACGCCGCTGGCGCTAACGAAGGCATAGCCCGTCCAAGGGCAGGAACAGGAGAAACATTATGGCCGAGACCAAAGCACGCGGCGGCATCGCCAAGCCGGTGACCCCTTCGCCCGAGCTGGCTAAGATCGTCGGCACCGCGGATCTTCCGCGCAGCGAGATCGTCAGCAAGCTGTGGGAATACATCAAGAAGAACAACCTGCAGAACCCGGCGAACAAGCGCGAGATCCTCGCCGACGACGTGCTGCGTCCGATCTTCGGCGCCGACAAGGTGACGATGTTCGAGATGAACAAGCACATCGCGAAGCACGTCAAGTAAGCCGGGCCGGGGCGATGCGCCCCGCCGCTGAAAACGCGAAGGGCGGGTTCCCCACGGGGCCCGCCCTTTTGCTTTAGGAGACCGACATGGCCGAGAAGTTCGAACGCCACCGCCAGCCTTGGCGCGCCGACGAGATCCAGAAGCTCCACACACTCGCCAAGAAGGGCATGGCGCTCAAGGCGATCGCGAAAGCGCTCACCCGCAGCGAGGAGTCAGTGAAGGACCGCGCCAAGCTCGACGGGCTCAGCATCGCCAAGCTGCACTAGAGCTCGGGCTTCGGCCCGATCTCGATCCGCAGGATCCGCCCGACATGGGCGCGCTCGCTGCCGCTTTCCTCCAGCCTGAACACAAGCCCGCCGCCGCTGACCACGCTGCGCTTGAGCCCCGGCCAGGGCTCGCCCGGCGCGATCGTCGCGCCCGGCAGGCATGCCGCAATCCGCTTCGCCATGGTCTCGTGGGTGATCTCGGGCGGCAGCATGGTCTGGCTGCAGAAATAGCCGTCACTGCGGAAGCACCCCCGCAACAGCCGCGGCGCGAAGTCCGATCGGTACAGCGCCCTGTACGCCTCCGGCTCGGCCACCGCCGCGGACAGCCGCCGCAGGTCCGCGCAGATCGGATCGTCCTCGACAACGGGCGCGGCCAGCAGCGCAAGGCCAAGCACAAGATGCATCCCCAATCTCCTTCCGGACCCGCAACGTCCGTCACACCCGCTTGCCGCAGCCTGAACAACTGCTAGGCGCAGGCCGATGTACGACGCGATCATCCTGGGAGCCGGCGCCGCGGGGCTGATGTGCGCGCTCACCGCCGGCCAGCGGGGCAAGCGCGTGCTGCTCGTCGACCATGCCGATGCGCCCGGCAAGAAGATCCTGATCTCGGGCGGCGGGCGCTGCAACTTCACCAATATCGGCGCCGCGCCCGACCGCTACCTCTCGCAGAACCCCCATTTCATGAAGTCCGCGCTCGGCCGCTACACCGCGCAGGATTTCCTCGACCTGGTCGAGCGCCACCATATCGCCTGGCACGAGAAGACGCTCGGCCAGCTCTTCTGCGACGGCTCGGCCCGCCAGATCGTCGACATGCTGCTCGACGAGTGCGCGCAGGGGACGGTCGAGATCTGGCTCGGTCATACTCCCCAGCTCGAGCATGCGGATGCCCGCTGGCGCCTGACCTTCGGCCCCCGCACCGCCGAAGCCAAAGCACTGGTTCTCGCCACCGGCGGCCCCTCGATCCCCAAGATGGGCGCGACCGGCTTCGCCTATGACTTCGCCCGCCGCTTCGGCCTCAAGGTGGTCGAGCCCCGCCCCGCCCTCGTCCCCCTCACCCTCAGCGGCGAGGAAGCGCTGTTCCGCGAGCTGTCCGGCGTCTCGACCGACGTCATCGCCCGCGCCGGCAAGGCGAGCTTCCGCGAAGCCGCGCTCTTCACCCACCGCGGCCTCTCCGGCCCCGCCATCCTCCAGGTCTCGAGCTATTGGCGCCACGGCGAGCGCATCGGCATCGACTTCCTGCCCAAGGCCGAACCCGGTTGGCTGCTCGCCGCCAAGCGCGCCCGCCCCCGCGTCACGCTGCGCAAGCTGCTCGGCGAAGCCCTGCCCGATCGCCTCGCCGATGCGCTGGCCGAGAAGCTAGCCCTCCCCACCGAACTCGCCAACACCCCCGACCGCAAGCTCGAAGAGGCCGCCCGCCGCCTCGCCGACTGGCCGTTCCTGCCCAATGGCACCGAAGGCTATGCCAAGGCCGAAGTCACGATCGGCGGGATCAGCACCGCCGAGCTCAGCTCGCAGACGATGGAAGCGCGGAAACTCCCCAGCCTCTACGCGATCGGCGAGGCAGTGGACGTCACCGGCTGGCTCGGCGGCTATAATTTCCAATGGGCCTGGGCGAGCGGCCGCGCCGCCGGGCTGGCGCTCTAGTCGGATATCGCAGGAACAGGCGCCAAGCCGTTGCTTTCCCGTTTTCCTGCATTTCCATGCACTTGCACCATTTCGAAGCAATTGCTTCCGTAAATTCCCGTAGTGAATTTGGTGCAGCTGCGAACGTTTCGCGTCTGGGCCTCCTAAAAAGGGCTTGTCCGACGGGCCTGCCCGCCGGCGCCAAGGCTTGCCGGGCGCGTATCTCCCGGGGGCCGCTCAGGAGGATTTTTCGATGCACTGGTTCCAGGCCACCGCGCCTATCCGCCTCAAGCTCTACGTCGCCTTCGGCTCGCTGATCGGCGTCATGACGCTGGTCGCGCTGGTCGCCTTGCTGGCACCGACCATGATCGCCCTGCCGCTGGTAGCGCTGCTGATCGGTGGCGCGGCGGTCCAGTGCGTCCGCTATCGCGCCGCGATCGCCGATCCCTATGTCGCCACCGTTGTCCGCATGGAGGCGCTCGCCGCCGGCGACCTGGACAGCCCGATCCAGTTCACCGACTATCGGGACTGTGTCGGCCGCATGACCAAGGCGATGCACACCTTCCGCGACAATGCGGTCGAGCAGCAGCGCCAGGCGAAGGAGCAGGCGCACGCCGTCACCCATCTCGGCACCAGCCTCTCGCGCCTTTCGCAGGGCGACCTGACCGCCGAGATCGGCAGCGACTTCCCAGATGGCTATGCCGAGCTGCGCACCAACTTCAACGCCACGCTGGTCGCGCTGCGCGGGCTGATCGGCGCGGTGATGGAGAGCACCGCCGCGATCCAGACCGGCTCGGGCGCGATCGCCGAGGCATCGGAGGACCTGTCGCGCCGCACCGAAGCCAATGCCGCGAGCATCGAGGAAACCAGCGCCGCGGTCGCCCAGATCGACAATCGCCTCAAGGCTACCGCCGCAGCGGCCAGCCGTACCGTCGAGCGTGCCGATGGCGCCATTGCCACCGTCGCCGGCGGCCGAGTGATCGCCGAGGAGGCGGTAGAGGCGATGACCCGCGTGGCCGACAGCGCCAAGGGCATCGACTCGGTCATCGAGGGTCTCGACAAGATCGCCTTCCAGACCCGCGTCCTCGCGATGAACGCCGCCGTCGAGGCCGGCCGCGCCGGCGAGGCGGGCCGCGGCTTCGCGGTCGTCGCCGACCTGGTCAGCGCGCTGGCGATGCGTGCCGAGGAAGAGGCCGGCCGCGCCCGCGACCAGCTCACCCATACCCAGGCCGATATCATCACCGCGGTCGAGATGGTCCAGAAGGTCGACGGCGCGTTCGCGGGCATCTCGGGCGATGTCGGCGAGGTCCATGCGCTGCTCAGCGAGATGGCGACCGACAACCAGGCCCAGGCGACTGCGATCACCCAGATCAGCACCGCGATCGGCACGATGGACCAGTCGACCCAGCACAATGCCGCGATGGTCGAGGAATCCGCCGCCGCCGCGCGCAGCCTGGCCAGCGAAGTCGCCGCGCTCGGCGAGCAGGCCGCGAAGTTCGAGGTGGGCACCACCGCCCGCACCAGCCTGCCCTCGCGCCCGCAAAAGCCGGGCAAGCCGCGCGGCTATGTCTCCCCGGTCAAGCCGCTCGCCACGGCCAGGCCGGTGGTCCGGGCCACGACCGAGGAATGGGCAACGTTCTGAATTTACTAAAGCCTGCCCCCTGAGATTCCCCTCCCTGCAAGGGAGGGGCTAGGGGTGGGTTAGGAAAGGTCGGGCTCGATGCCCGGCCTTTTCTGTTTAAGGCTACCGCTCGTTGGGCTCGCTACGCTCGCAACCCACCCCCCATCCCCTCCCTTGCAGGGAGGGGAGCGGGAAGGAAGCGCTCGCTTCCCGCAATCCCTCGCATGCCGGGATGGCACGTAGAAGCAGGAATAGCGCCTACTCCGCCGTCGCCTTCGCCGCCTGCGCATCGCAAATACCCGGCAGCCTTACCTCGATCCAGTCGGCCAGCGCGCGGATATGCCCCGCTGCCTCGCGCCCGATCGGGGTCAGGCTGTATTCCACGTGCGGCGGCACCACCGGATAGGCGATCCGCTCGACCAGCCCGTCGCCTTCCAGCCATTGCAGCGTCTGGGCGAGCATCCGCTCGCTCACCCCGTCCACCTTGCGGCGCAATTCGCTGAAGCGGTGGGTGCCGCCCTCCAGCACGATCAGGATCAGCACGCCCCATTGGCTGGTGACGTGCTTCAGCACCTCGCGCGACGGGCAGTTGCGCTCCAGCACCGCGCCGCGGCGCACGCGGGTCGAGAAGGGTTCGGAATCTTTTTCCATACTTACTTCAATGTATGTACTTACGAATAGTAAGCAAGGTCAATATCTGGATGTCCGTCACCAGCCAGAAGGAACGGACAATGACCATCGCCATCACCGGAGCCACCGGCCAGCTCGGCCGCCTCGTCATCGACAAGCTCAAGGGCAAGCTGCCCGCCGACCGGATCGTGGCGCTCGCCCGCAGCCCCGAAAAGGCCGCCGATCTCGGCGTGGAAGTCCGCGCCTTCGATTATGACCGTCCCGATGCCGCCGCGCTCGCCGGCGTGGAAACGCTGCTGCTGATCTCGGGCAGCGAAGTCGGCAAGCGCGTGCCCCAGCATGAAGCGGTGATCGCCGCCGCGAAGCAGGCCGGTATCGGCTGCATCGTCTATACCAGCCTGCTGCGCGCCGACACCACGCCGATCAGCCTCGGCGTCGAGCACAGCGCCACCGAGCGCGCGCTTGTCGCCTCGGGCCTCCCCCACACGATCCTGCGCAACGGCTGGTACATCGAGAATTACGCCGCCGGCGTCGCGGGCGCGCTTGCGCACGGCGCATTGATCGGCGCCGCCCGACAGGGCCGCATCGCCGCCGCCGCCCGCGCCGACTATGCCGATGCCGCAGTCGCCGTGCTGACCGGCACCGGCCATGACGGCAAGATCTACGAGTTGGCCGGCGACACCGCCTTCACCCTCGCCGACCTCGCCGCCGAGCTCTCCCGCCAGACCGGCCGCGATATCCCCTACACCAACCTGCCCCAGGGCGATTACGCCGCCGCGCTCACCGGCGCCGGCGTCCCCGCCCCCTTCGCCGAGCTGCTCGCTGGCTGGGACGTGGACACCGCCAACGGCGCGCTGTTCGACGATGGCAAGGCGCTGTCGAAGCTGATCGGCCACCCGACGACCAGCCTGGCGGACGGCGTCAAGGCGCTGGTCGGCTAGCCAGACTTTTCCCCGGCGAAGGCCGGGGCCCAGACTTGAACGTTGCAACGCTGAGACTGGGCCCCGGCCTTCGCCGGGGAAAGCAGTGGCAAAATAGGATTTCACCTGATCTACCCTGCCGGATGCGGCACCATCCCGACTCCAGCACCCCATTTCTCGCCGCGCACGCATGCATGGGATTCAAGGGATTCAACATTTCCCTTGTAAAGAATTTACAAGCGACAACCGAAAACCGCCGAAATCCGCCATTTAGTTGCTCAACCACCCGGCCGCGCGACACAAAGCGACGCCGAGGGCCATCAACCCTCTTTTCCCTTGCGGTAAGGCCCCTTCGAGCCCATGTGCGGGGTCTCATGTCATTTGCTGAACTCCCTGCGCTTCTCGCCGAAGCGCTCGCAGCGCGTGGTTACGCCGCGCCCACGGCCGTCCAGGCCGCCGTCATCGCCCCCGAAGCCACGGGCCGCGACCTCATCGTCTCCGCCCAGACCGGCTCGGGCAAGACCGTGGCCTTTGGCCTGGCCATGCATCCCGAGCTGCTCGGCGAGGATGGCAAGATCGCGCCGACTCGCGAACCGCACGCGCTGATCATCGCCCCCACCCGCGAGCTCGCCCTGCAGGTCAGCCGCGAGCTGATCTGGCTCTACGGCCCTACCGGCGCGCGCATCGCCACCTGTGTCGGCGGCATGGACGCCGCCAAGGAGCGCCGCCAGCTCAATTACGGCGCGCACATCGTCGTCGGCACGCCCGGCCGTCTGCGCGACCATCTCGAGCGCGGCGCGCTCGACCTCACCGCGCTGCGCGCCGTCGTACTCGACGAGGCCGACGAGATGCTCGACATGGGCTTCCGCGACGATCTCGAGGCGATCCTCGACGGCGCGCCCGACACCCGCCGCACCCTGCTCTTCTCGGCGACCATGCCCAAGCCGATCGTGGCGCTGGCCAAGCGCTACCAGAATGACGCGCTGCGCATCTCGACCGTCGGCGAAGACCGCGGGCACGGCGACATCAGCTACCAGGCCGTCACCGTCAGCCCGTCGGACATCGAGCATGCGGTGATCAACCTGCTGCGCTTCCACGAGGCGGAGACGGCGATCCTGTTCTGCGCGACCCGCGACAATGTCCGCCATCTCCACGCCACGCTGGTCGAGCGCGGCTTCTCGGCAGTGGCACTGTCGGGCGAGCACAGCCAGAACGAGCGCAACCACGCCCTCCAGGCGCTGCGCGACCAGCGCGCCCGGGTCTGCGTCGCCACCGACGTGGCCGCCCGCGGCATCGACCTGCCGACGCTCACTCTGGTCGTCCATGTCGAGTTGCCGCGCGACGCCGAGACGCTCCAGCACCGCTCGGGCCGCACCGGCCGTGCGGGCAAGAAGGGCACGGCGGTGCTCATCGTCCCTTATCAGCGCCGTCGCCGCGTCGAGATGATGCTCAAGGGCGCGCGCATCCCTGTCGAGTGGACCGATGTGCCCAGCGCCGAGGCGATCCGCGAGCAGGACCGCGAGCGCCTGATCACCGCGCTGCTCGCCCCGGTCGAAGTCGATGAGGAAGATGCCGCCATCGCCGAGCGCCTGCTCGCCGAGCGCACGCCGCAGGAGATTGCCGCCGCTCTGGTCCGCGCGCATCGTTCCGCGATGCCGGCGCCGGAGGAGCTCAGCAGCCAGGGCGATCGCCGCGAGGAGCGCCAGGCCGGCCAGCACCGTCCGGGCTTCGACGACGTCGTCTGGTTCCGCATGGACATCGGCCGCCGCCAGAACGCCGATCCCCGCTGGGTCCTGCCGCTGATCTGCCGCCGCGGCCACATCACCAAGAACGAAGTCGGCGCGATCCGCATCGGGCCGAACGAGACCGCCTTCCAGATCCCGCGCGCGCTGGCGAGCAAGTTCATTGCCGCCGTCGCCCGCACCACCGAGGGTGAGGAGGACGTCCGCATCGAGCAGTCCGACGCACCGCCGGCCCAGGGCCAGGGGCCTCGTCCGCAGCGCGGCGGCCCGAACCGTCCGGCGGGCGGTCCCGGCGCACCGCGGCACCAGGCCAAGCCCTATCGCAAGGCGCCGCCGCCCCGGGGCCCGTCGCACCGGTGAGGATCCTCGTCGACGCCGACGCCTGCCCGGTGAAGGACGAGATCTACAAGGTCGCCTGGCGGCACGAGGTGCCGGTGGTGATCGTGAGCAACAGCTGGCTCCGGGTGCCGCAGCATCCCTTGGTCAGCCGGCAGGTGGTCAGCGACGGCTTCGATGCCGCCGATGACTGGATCGCCGAGCAGGCCGGCGCGGATACGGTGGTCATCACCGCCGACATCCTGCTCGCCGACCGGGCCTTGAAGGCCGGGGCGAAGGTGCTGGCCCCGACCGGCAAGCCGTTCACGACCAGCTCGATCGGCGGCGCGATCGCCACCCGGGCGATCATGGCCGACCTGCGCGCCGGCGGCGACCAGATCGGCGGCCCCAGACCCTTCTCGGCGGCGGACCGCTCGGCGTTCCTCCAGGCGCTGGACCGCGAGTTGGTGGCGTTGAAGCGGCTTACCTAATCTTAGGAGACGTGCAGGCATAAGCTCGGCAACGGGGATGAGGGACGTTGCCGGGGACATGCACAATCTACCGCTGATCGCGCCGCAACCGCCGCGCCTGAGCGAAATGACCGAGGCACTGCAGGCCATCGAGGCACGCGGCGTCTACAGCAATGGCGGCCCGGTCGTCCGCGAGTTCGAGGCCCGGGTCGTCGCCGAGCTTTTCGGTGGCGTAGGTGCGGCGCTGGCGGTCAACAACGCCACCATCGGCCTGATCCTGGCGATCCGCCAGGCCGCCCAGGGCCGCAAGGGCAAGTACGCCCTGGTCCCCAGCTTCACCTTCGCCGCCACCGCCCATGCCGCGATCTGGGCCGGGTTGACGCCCATCCTGGTCGACAGCGACCCCAATGACTGGGCCGCCAGCGCCGAGGCCGAGGAAGCCGCCCTCGCCCGCCATGCCGGCGAAGTCGCGGTGCTGGTGCCTTACGACACCTTCGGCACCTGCATCGATCTGACCCGCTATACCCGCCTCTCCGAGCAGCACGATGTCGGCGTGGTGGTCGACGCCGCCGCGTCGCTCGGCAGCCTCGACGCCGGCGGCAATGGCTTCGGTACCGGCGCCGGTTTAGCCAGCGTCTTCTCGATGCACGCCACCAAGACCTTCGCCACGGCGGAAGGCGGGTTGATCTACAGCGCCGACATCGAGCAGGTGGAGGCGTTGCGCCGCATGCACAACTTCGGCTTCGGTGCCCCCCGCTCGGCTACCGAGCCCGGCACCAATGCCAAGCTGCCCGAGGTCCTTGGCCTGCTCGCCCTCGCCAAGCTCGATGAGATCGACACGGTCGCCGAGCATCGCGCCGCACTCGACAGGGCCTATCGCACCGGCCTGGGCGACACCGTCACCTTCCAGGCGACCAAGGCCCGGCGCCAGGTCGCCCAGTTCATGCCCATGCTGCTCCCCCAGGGCAGCGACCGTGCCGCGGTGATGGCCGAGCTGGCCGCACAGGGCATCGGTGCCGGCCATTATTTCGCGCCACACCTCGCCCAGCAGCCCTATTTCCAACGCGAGTGCCTGCTCACCCCGACCCCGGTGGCCGACGATCTCGCCGCCCGGATGCTCTCTCTGCCCGTCACCGACGCGATGACCGAGCGCGACGTCACCACCATCTGCGACACGCTCCACGCCGCACTGCGCAAGCCGCGGATCGTGGTACCGGCCGCGCCACAAAAGATCCTCTCCACCGTCCTGATCGGCGGCGGACCGGCGGGCGTCGCCTTCCTCATCTCGGCGAGCAAGAAGGGCAAGCTGCGCGAACTCGGCGCCAGCCTCGCCGTGGTCGAGCGCCGGCCGAGCCTCGGCGCGGGCGAGCTGCCCGGCTATGCGATCACCTCGGACAGCACGGCCGAGACCTTCCTCAGCGCGGTGAAGGACAATCCCGAGCCCGGCATCGCCGCGCTGATGGAGCACCCCGCCGCCCGCGAGATCGCCCAATATGTCGGCAAGCTCGGCGTGCCGCTCTACCGCACCGGTCCCTTCCTCGAGGTGATGGGCCAGCGCGTCGGTGCAGTCGTCACCGATGCGGGGGGTAGCGTGCTGACCGGCCATGAGGTGATCGACTCCCGCCGCACCCCCGCCGGCCTGTGGCAGACCCGAGTCCGCAATATCGCCACCGGCACCGAGCAGGACCTGCTCTCGGAGAACATCGTCATCGCCACCGGCGGCTACCAGTCGGCGAGCGACGTCACCGCAGCCTCCGTCGCCGGCAAGCCGCTCGGCGAGCAGGTCGGCGAACGGCTGATGCTGTGCGACGACATGCTGCGGACCGACGGCATGGAGCGGCTGCGAGAGAGGATCGCCGGCAACCGCGCGCCGCGCATCGCGATCATCGGCGCCTCCACCTCCGCCATCGCCTCGGCCGTGCTGCTTCTCAAGTCCGACATCCCGTTCGGTGCCGAGAGCCTGACCCTGCTCCACCGCGAGGCGCTGCGGCCCTGGTACCCCAATGCCGAGGCCGCGCGTGCCGACGGCTTCACCGACTTCGGCCCCGACGACATCTGCCTGCTCTCGGGCTTCGTCTATCGCCTGGCCGGCTTCCGGCTCGAAGCGCGCGAGCTGGTGCTGCGCATGCTCCGCATCGGCGGGCGGACGCCGGACCCGCGGGTTCGGCTCCACCAGCTGGACGGTCCCGATCTGGAGACCAGCCGCATCCTCTCCGAAGCCGATGTGGTCGTCGCCGCGCTCGGCTATCGTCCGCATGCCCTGCCCCTGCTCGACGCCGCCGGCCACCGCATCGTGCTCAGCGCGCATGCCCCGGGCCGTCCGCGGCTGGCGGACCAGCTCTGCCGCGTCACCGATGCGGAAGGCCAGCCGATCCCGGGCGCCTATGGCATCGGCCTGGCCGCGGGCTTCGTCCCGGAAGGCCGGCTCGGCGGCGAAAAGAGCTTCAAGGGCAAGGCCAACGGCCTGTGGCAGTGGCAGAACGATGTCGGCCAACTGATCGTCGACCAGCTGCTCGGCCAGAGCGTGAGCCTCGCCGCATGAGCGCCGCGCCCACGGTCTCCGTCATCATGCCGGCCTATAACGGCGCGGCCTGGATCGGCGCGACGATCGACTCGGTCCTCGCCCAGGACTTCACCGACTGGGAGATGGTGATTGTCGACGATTGCTCGACCGACGACACCCGCGCCCTGCTCGCCACGCTGACCGATCCGCGCATCACCGTCCTCCATGCCGAGATGAACGGTGGCCCGGTCGTCGCCCGCAACATCGGCTTCGCGGCGGCGCGCGGGCGCTACATCGCCGGGCTCGACCAGGACGACCTCTGCAAGCCCGGCCGCTTCGCCGCGCAGGTCGCGTATCTCGAGGCCAATCCCGGCAGCGTGCTCGTCGCCACCGCCGCCGAACTGCTCGAGAACGGCCATGCCACGCCCTGGCCGGGCGACCGCCCGCTCACCCCGGCGACGATCGACTGGCTGATCCTCACCCAGAACCCGCTGGTCTGGTCGACCGTCATGTTCCGCGCCGAGGCCGCCCGGCTGCTCGACCCGTTCGAGCGCCCGCAGGTGCGCTATGCCGAGGATTTCGACCTCTATCACCGCCTCAGCCGCTTCGGGCGGATCGCCCGGCTCGACGAGGCGCATCTCCTCTATCGCTGCCATCCCGGCGGCGCCTCGAAGAAGTTCGCCGAGACCATGGCGGCCAGCGCCGCGCGGGTGCTGAGCGAGCGCTACCAGCCGCTGTTCGGCGACGAGAGCCAGGGCAATGCCGAGCTGGTCGTGCGCTATTTCATGCAGCGTGACCCGGCGCCCGACCTCGAGACGCTCGGCCGCCTGTCGCGCATCCTGGCCGCGCTCCACGCAGACCATGTCGCCCGCACGCCCCTCACGGCGCAGGAGCGGATCGAGGTGGACGGCGAGCATGCCCGGCTGTGGTGGCTGGTCGCCCGCCCCGCCTTGCGCCAGGGCGCCGTAACGATGCGCGAGGCGATGGCGGTGCTGCCCGAGAGCGTGCACCTGCCCGCCAACGACCCGGACCGCCTGATCTCGCCGCTGATCGGCCGGGTAAGAGCGATCGGGCGCGGCTTCGGTGTGGCGCTCTAGCCAAAGTACACGAAGTACACGCCAAAAGCCGGTTTTCGAGCCCAAGGCACCCACACCCATCCCGCCTTGCCGAATCGATATTTCGACGATATTCGAAATATCGAAGCAAGGAGGTCCGGGATGAAGCGGCTACATCTTCACATCAGCGTCCCCTCGATCGAGGATGCCATCGCCTTCTACAGCACGCTCTTCGACGCGCCGCCCGTGGTGGTGAAGGACGATTACGCGAAATGGATGCTGGACGATCCGCGCGTGAACCTGGCCATCTCCTCGCGCGCCCGCGCCACCGGTATCGACCATGTCGGCGTGCAGGTGGACAATGTGGGCGACCTCACCGCGCTTGCGACGCGATTGAAGGCGGCCGGGTCGGCGACGTTCGACCAGGACGCCACGACCTGCTGCTATGCGCGATCGGACAAGTCCTGGGTGACCGACACGGCGGGCGTCCGCTGGGAAACCTTCTTCACCCATGGCGATTCGACCGCCTATGGCGAGGACGAAGTGCTGCCCGAGCCCAGCGCCGGCGCCTGCTGCCCCACTCCCGCGCCCGCCAAGGCGTGCTGCTGATGCAGATTCCGGCTGCCGTCGAGGCGCTGTCCGCCCTCGCCCATGGCCATCGGCTCGCCGTTTTCCGCCTGCTGGTGCGAGCGGGTGCAGACGGCGTGCCGGCCGGCGAGATCGCGCGGGAGATCGGCGTATTGCCCAATACGCTTTCGACGCACCTCACCATCCTGGGCCATGCCGGACTGATCCGATCGCGGCGCGAAGGCCGCTCGGTCCGCTACTCCGCCGATTATGACGGCATGCGCGACCTGCTCGGCTTCCTCGTCGCCGATTGCTGCGCGGGACAACCGGAAATCTGCGCGCCGCTCGCCGAGATCGCGCAGGGCTGCTGCCCGCAGCCATGATGCGCCGCCTCGTCGCCGAGACCATGGGATCGGCGCTCCTGCTCGCCATCGTCGTGGGATCCGGCATCATGGGCGAGCGCCTCGCCGCCGGAAACGACGCGATTGCCCTGCTCGGCAACACGATCGCGACCGGCGCGGGGCTGGTCGTGCTGATCCACATGTTCGGTCCGGTATCCGGCGCGCATTTCAACCCGGCGGTGACCCTGGCCTTCTGGATGCGCGGCGAGATCGAGCGCCCCGCCGCGATCCGCTATGCTGGCGCGCAGTTCCTTGGCGCGGTGACCGGCATATGGGCCGCGCATCTCATGTTCGCCGAGACGCTGCTGCAGGTCTCGACCAAATTGCGCGACGGGCCGTCCCAGGGCTTCGCGGAGTTCGTCGCGACCTTCGGCCTGATCGGGACGATATTGGGCACGCAGCGATCCCGCCCCGAATTCACGCCCGTCGCGGTCGGCCTGTACATTACCGCCGCCTATTGGTTCACTGCCTCGACCTCCTTCGCCAATCCGGCGGCGACGGTGGCGCGCAGCCTTTCCAATACCTTTGCCGGCATCGCACCGGCCTCCGTCCCGCTCTTCATCGCCGGGCAGATCGCCGGCACCGTCACGGCCGTCGCGTTCTTCGGCTGGCTGTTCAGCAAGGAAGCCTCGGAATGACCGACGATTTTCCGATCACCATCTATCACAATCCGGACTGCGGAACCTCGCGCAACGCGCTGGCAATTATCGAAGCCGCCGGTTACGCGCCCACCATCGTCGAATATCGCAAGGCGGGATGGACACGCGCGCTGCTGCAGGAGCTGCTGGCTGCGCTGGGCGTCGCCCCCCGCGACCTGTTGCGCGAGAAGGGCACGCCCGCAGCGGAGCTGGGCCTGCTCGATCCCGCAACGCCGGACGCGGAGATCGTCGAGGCGATGCTGGCGCATCCGATCCTGGTGAACCGCCCCATCGTGGTGACGCCGAAGGGGGCGAAGCTGTGCCGCCCGTCCGAGGTGGTGCTGTCGCTGCTCGAGCGCCAGCCGGAGCAGTTCACCAAGGAAGATGGCGAGGTCGTCCGGCTCACGCCCTGACGCCTCGCCCCTTTCGGCTTAGCCCTTGCGGCTGAAGGTCAGCCAGAGCGTCGAGACCAGGAAATAGAAGGCGCCGAATGCGGCATAGGGCGCGATGTCGGTGATGCCCGGCAAATGCGATCCCAGCGAGCGCGAGATGAAGAAGCCGCCGGCCAGCGCCGATTGCGCGCCGCTCAGCACCATTGCCCATTGCGCGCCGTAAGCCTTCCAGCGCCGCACCCCGGTGCCGAGCTGGAGCAGGCCGGCGAAGATCGCCCAGCCGCCATAGATGGCGAGGACTGCGTGCATGTCGCCGATCCGCACGGCGACCGCCAGCGCGGTGGCGAGGCTGACCAGGGTGTTGAGCGCCTGGGTGCGGTTGCGCGCCAGCCCGCCGCTGCCGGCCGCGTCGATCAGGTTCGCGAACGCGTCCCAGGCCGGATAGACGATCAGGAGCAGCGCGGCGACCCAGCCGAGATCCTTGCCGACGGTGAAGGCGGCAGCCACCCACACCGCCGAGACGAGCGCGCGCAGCAGATAATAGTTGCGGAGCCGGATGGCCTCGCCCGCGGAAACCTGCGGCGCGGCGGTGGCGGCACCCTGCTCGATGACATGGGACATTTGCGAATCCTTCAATCTACCTTCCAGTTGGTAGGCTGGTAGCCCCTTGCCGCGCACGCCGCAAGCGAATACCTACCTATTGGAAGGTAGGAAAATGACACGAAGCACGGCCGAGCAGATCATCGACCAGGCGCGGCACCTGATCATGACGCGCGGGTATAACGGGTTCAGCTATGCCGACATCGCCGAGGCGATCGGCATCCGAAAGGCGAGCATCCATCACCATTTCGCCGGCAAGAGCGACCTGGCCAAGGCGGTGGTGGACCATTCGCGCTCGCTGATCCACGCACAGGTGGAGGCGCTGGCCCAGGCCGAGCCCGATGCTAGCGCGCAGCTGCGCGCCTATGCGCTCTATTGGGAGCGCTGCATCCTCGACAACAGCGCGCCCTTCTGCGTCGCCGCGATGCTCGCCGCCGAGCTGCCAAGCCTGCCCGAGGATGTCGCGGTGTCGGTGCGCGCGCATTTCGCCGAGCTGACGAGCTGGCTGGCGCAATTGCTCGCGCTGGGCGTGCGCCAGGGCAGCGTGACGCTGGTCCGCTCACCAGCGGAAGAGGCGGACGCGTTCATGTCGGCGGTCTATGGCGCGATGCTGTCCGCCCGCGCATTCGGCGAGCCGGCCCGGTTCGGCGTGATCACCGAGACGCTGCTGTCGCGCACGCTCGCGCTGCATTGAGGCGGAGGGCGCCCTGCCCTCTGCATCGCCCCGGAAAAGCTTTCCTTCGTCATCCCCGCGAAGGCGGGGATCCAGAGCCACAAGGGACATCGCTCTGCCACCCTGGATCCCCGCCTTCGCGGGGATGACGGTCTAGTTGGTGCAAATCAGAACAACAGGGTCAATGCGTAGAACAAGGCCCCCACCGCCGCCGAGGCGGGGATGGTGATGATCCAGGCGGTGATGACGTTGCCCGCCACGCCCCAGCGCACCGCCGAGGCGCGCCGCGCCGTGCCCGCGCCGATCACCGCGCCGGTGATGGTATGGGTGGTCGAGACCGGGATGCCGAGCGCCGAGGCGGTGAACAGCACGATCGAGCCGGCCAGCGAGGCGCTGAAGCCCTGGTGCTGCGAGAGCTTGGTGATGCGGCTGCCCATCGTCTCGATGATCTTCCAGCCGCCGCTCAGCGTGCCCAAGGCGATCGCGATGTAGCAGGAGATCGCCACCCAGTGCGGCACGTGGAACTCGCCGTGCAGATAGCCGGTCGAATAGAGCAGCACGGTGATGATCCCCATCGTCTTCTGCGCATCGTTGAGGCCGTGGCTCAGCGAATAGGCGCCCGAGGAGATCAGGTGCAGGGTGCGGAAGCTGCGCTCGGCGGTGCGCGAATTGGCGCGCATGAACAGCCAGGAGGTGACCAGCATCACCAGCATCGCCAGGATCATGCCGATCGTCGGGGAAAGCACGATGGCGATCAGCGTCTTGTTGAGGCCGGTCCATTTCACGCCGGTGAGCCCGGCATGCGCGACGCCCGATCCGATCATTCCGCCGACGAGCGCGTGGCTGGACGAGGACGGAATGCCCTTGAGCCAGGTGACGACGTTCCAGAACATCGCGCCGATCAGCGCGCCGAACACGACCGCGGGGGTGACGAAGTTCTTGTCGATCAGCCCCTGGCCGATCGTGTCCGCCACCTTGTGCAGCGCCGGGAAGGCGATGGTGAGGAAATAGGCGGCGAAGTTGAACACCGCCGCGAAGGCGACGGCGTGGACCGGCTTGAGCAGCCGCGTCGCCACCACGGTGGCGATCGAGTTGGCGGCGTCATGCAGGCCGTTGAGGAAATCGAACGCCAGCGCGACGATGATCAGGCCGATGAGCAGCGGGAGGGCGAGTTCGTGCATCGCTCTGGGCCTCGATCAGGCGTGGTCGATGACGATGCCATCGATCTCGTTCGCGACATCCTCGAACGCATCGACGATCCGCTCGAGATGCTTGTAGATCTCGCGCTGGACCGAGAAGCTGAGCGCGTCGACCGGGCCGAGCTCCTTGAAGGCGCGCTTCAGGCCGTCGCGGTGGATCTCGTCGGCATGGCTTTCCATGCGGACCAGCCGCTCGGTGAGCTCGTGCAGGCGCGCGGCGTTGCGGCCGACGTCGCGCAGCAGCGGCATCGCCTCGACGACGAGGCGCGAGGCATCGACGATGATCGCCACCATGTCCTGCATCTCGCGCTCGAACTTGGCGACCTCGTACAGGTCGATCGCCTGGACGGCGGCCTGCATCTCGTCGATCGCATCGTCCATCGAGCCGATCAGCGAGGTGATCGCGCCGCGGTCGAACGGCGTCAGGAAGGTCTCGCGCACGGTGCGCAGCATCTCGCGGATGATCTCGTCGGCATCATGCTCGCGCTCGATCACTTCGAGGACATGGTCGCGGTTGCCGTCCTGCACCAGGCGGGACAGCGCCTCGGCGCCCGCCGCGACGGTGACTGCATGCGCCTCGAACAATTCGAAGAAATTGCCCGTCTTGGGCAGGAGGCGCTGGAACCAGGCGAACATGGATTTCACTTTCGATTTTTCGGCGACAGCGGCGAGGATGCCGATGCGCTGGGTGGCTGCCTTGAACTCGGACGGGCCGAAGGAACGGATGAGGTCGCGCAAATCCTCCTCGTCGACCGCGTCGGCGGCCTCGGCGAGGCTGAACCAGCGGCGCTCACGCTGCGACTGCTCCTTCCACGACGACAGCTCGGCGCTGACCGCGAGGGGAAAGACCTCGACATCGAACATCAGCGAGGCGCCGTTGGGGCGCTTCTTGCGATAGCGATAGGTGCCGAGCGGCGTCGGGCAGACGAGGCCGAGCACGCCCGCCTCCTCCTTCGCCTCGAGCGCGGCGGCGCTGTGCAGGGTGATGCCGCTGGGCGGATTGCCCTTGGGAATCACCCATCGGCCCGTCTCGCGCGAGGTCACCAGCAGGACGCGCACGGGCGCATCGATCGTGGTGCCCTCGGTACGATAGGGCAAGGCGGCAATCTGGCGAATGGCAACGGCTCCGTCGGGACAGGGGTGCGCGTTACAGGTTTATGACATGCAGCCGCAAGGGCGCTGATCGCGAAATGCGGCGCGATGGCGGGCGGGATGGCCTAAAATGGTGCCCCCGGCGAGATTCGAACTCACGACCTGCGGTTTAGGAAACCGTCGCTCTATCCTGCTGAGCTACGGAGGCACTCGGTGGAAGCCCTAGGTTTCCGCGCCTTTCCGGTCAATCGCGAACAAGCGAAGCGGCAAGCCCGCATCCCTTCGCGGTTTATTTGAACCATTCCGATCTTCACCCGAGTCTGGACATGATTGAGAAACAAATTGGAATAATCATCTCTTCGATCTTCCGACCCCCTGCCCGTTGGTCGCAGCCGGGGAAGGTCAAAGGGGGACCAGTGCGTTATCTGAAACAATTGGCTTTACCCGCCGCAGCCATTGTCCTTGGCCTGGCTGCGCTCTCGGCAACGGCGTCTCCGCCCGTGATGAACGAGACCGTGAACTACAGCTATGATGTGCACGGCAGGCTCGTGAAGGTCGAGCATTCGGGAAGCGTCAACAACAATGTTGTCGCCAACTACAGCTACGACAAGGCGGACAACCGGGTGAACGTCAACGTGACGGGCGCTCCCTAAGCACCGTCGCTTCCGGCCCCACCCGGGCCCCTTCCCCATTTCCTCGGTTCATCCGGAGATTCCCGATGCGCACCTCTTCGACGCGCGCCGCCCTGTTGCGCGCCCTCATCACCGCCACCTCCGTCGCCGCCCTGTCCGTTCCTGCGGCGCATGCCCAGCTGCTGCTTGGAAACAAGGAGCGCCAGGCGCCGGACGAAAACGGCGTGGACGTGATCAGCGGCAAGATGAACGCGCCGGTCGTGTCGATCACGGCCGGCCGTCCGGGAGAAGGCGGGCTGACCTATGCATCGGGCTGGGCCGGCGGCGAATATTATGACGCCTTCACCGTGCAGTTCACCTTGTCGGGCTCCAACATCAACATGGTGCTCTTCGGCAATCTGAAGCGCTTCACGCCGAACGCCTCCATCGCGAACCGGTGGGAGTCCACCGACGGCGACGGCTCCTTCTTCACCTTCGACAGCGCAACCAACATCTACAAATATACCGGACGCGACGGCACCGAGATGGTGTTCTCGAAGGCACTCGGAAATACGATTCCCACCGTCACGGCGCGGGTCAGCACGATCACCAAGCCCGATGGCGAGATCCTGACCTATTCCTGGCTGCGCAACAACGGGCGCTTCCAGTGCGACCCCCAGCTCAATTGCGTCCAGGTCCTGGGCGCCGGACGCGTGCAGGGCATCACGAGCAACCTCGGCTACACGCTCAAGGCCACCTACGCGAGCAACACCTGGAACACCAACGGCACGCCGAACGACGACTGGACGCGCCTGATCAAGGTGACGGCGATCAACAACACGGTCGACAGCTGCGACCCCGCAGCCAATGCGTGCGCCTCCCTCACCCAGTCCTGGCCCGAGCTGACGCTCGGCACGACGACCAGCGGCGGGATCCAGACTAGCACCATCATCGATCGCCTGTCGAACACCACGACCATCACCTCGGGCGCATCGGGCGTGATCAGCGTGCAGCGGCCGGGCGTGACCAACCCGGATTTCTCGGTGTCCTATGACGGCAACGGCCGGGTAATGACGCTGAGCCGTGGCGGCGGCAGCTGGGGATATACCTATTCCGACAGCGGCTCGCAGCGCACCACCGTGGTGACCCAGCCGCTGGGCGGATCGAAGACCTATGTCTCGGACCTCAACATCAAGCGGGTGCTCTCCTTCACCAACGAGCTCGGTCGCACCACCAGCTATACCTATGACGCAGCCGGGCTCGGCCGCGTCGAGCGCGTCACGATGCCCGAGGGCAACTATACCCAGCTGACCTATGACGGACGCGGCAACGTCACCCAGACGGTACAGGTCGCGAAGTCGGGGTCCGGCCTTGCCAACCTCACCAGCTCCGCCAGCTATGATGCGACCTGCAGCAACCCGAAGACCTGCAACCAGCCCAATTCGACCACGGACATTCGCGGCGGGGTCACCGACTATACCTATGACGCGACCCATGGCGGCCTGCTGACCGCCACCGCCCCGGCGCCGACTTCGGGCGCGCCCCGTCCCCAAGTGCGCAACAGCTACACGGCGCTGACGGCCTATTACAAGAACACCGCCGGCACGCTCACCGCGGCGCCGAGCGCGGTCTATCGCCAGACCGGCAGCTCGACCTGCCAGACCGGTTCCACCTGTGCCGGCACCGCCGACGAGGTCCTGACCACGGTCACCTATGGCACGCCGGGCGTGGCCAACAACCTGCTCGCCACATCGGTCTCGCAAGGCGCCGGCAACGGCTCGCTGACCGCGACCAGCGCGGTGACCTATGACGTTTTCGGCAATGTCGAGACCGTGGACGGCCCGCTGCCGGGCAGCGCGGACACGACGCGCTATCGCTATGATGCGGAGCAGCAGCTCGTCGGCGTGATTTCGCCGGATCCCGACGGCGCCGGCGCATTGCCCAACCGCGCGGTGCGCTATGTCTATTCGGCCGATGGCCAGACCTCCAGTGTCCAGCTGGGCACGGTCAACGGCCAGACGGATGCCGCCTGGGCTGCCTTCTCCCCGAGCCAGTCGACCTCGACTACCTTCGATGTCTATGGAAGGCCCACCCAGGAGGATGTGCACGGCGGCCCCGCCCGCCGCGCCGTGACCCAATATTCCTACGACATCGCCGGGCGCCTCGACTGCACCGCCATCCGCATGAACGCCGCGAACCTGGCGTCGAATCCCGCGTCCGCCTGCACGCCGGCAACCATGACCGCCGACGGGCCCGATCGGATCACCAAGAACAATTACGACTATGCCGGGCAGGTCACGAGCGTGCAGAGCGGCTATGGCACCACGGGTGTCGCCACGGATGTGGCTGCCACCTATACCAATAATGGCCAGGTCGAGACGGTCACCGACGGGGAGTCCAACCGGACGACCTATCAATATGACGGTTTCGACCGGCTGGTGAAGACCCGCTACCCGGTCGCGACCAAGGGCGCGGCGACCAGCTCGACCACCGACTATGAGGAACTGGTCTACAACGCGCAGGGCGACCTCACCCAGCGCCGCCTGCGGGGCTATGCGGCGGACAGCACCCAGGTCGTGCAGTTCGGCTATGACGGCCTCGCCCGCCTGGTTTCCGAGGACGCGCCGGGCAGCGACGCGGACCAGGGATACAGCTACGACCTGCTCGGGCGCCTGACCCAGGCGACGCGATCGGGCGGGTTCAACACGAGCTTCACCTATGACGCGCTGGGCCGCCGGACCCAGGACGCGCAGCCCTATGGCACGATGAACTACCAATATGACCTGGCCGGACGCCGGACCAGGGCGACCTGGCCGGACAGCTTCTACGTCACCTACGACTATTCGGCGACGGGCGAGGTGAACGCGATCCGCGAGAATGGCGGGACGGCGCTGGTGACCTACACCTATGACTCGCTCGGCCGGCGCAACACGCTGTCGCGCGGCAACGGCACCTCGACCACCTATGGCTATGACAATATCTCGAGGCTGACCTCGCTGACCCTGGCGGGCTCAAGCGCCAACGTCACGCTTGGTTATATCTATAACGCCGCGAACCAGATCACTTCGACGACGCGCTCGAACGACGCCTATGCATGGAATGGCGCGACCAATGTCAATCGCGGGCACGTATCCAACGGCCTGAACCAGTATAACAGCGCCGGCAGCACCGCCTTCACCTATGACGCCCGCGGCAACCTCGCGACGTCGGGTGGGTCGAGCTACAGCTATTGGCCGGACAACCTGATGAAGACCGCCCCAGGCGGCGTGTCGTTCAACTATGACGCGCTGGGCCGCCTGGCGCAGTATGGCGTGAGCGGTGCGACGCGCATGTATTATGACGGCGTGCAACTCGCGGCGGAGGTTAACGCCTCGGGAGTGCTGCAGAAGCGCTACATCTTTGGCCCTGCAGCCGATGAACCCTTGGTTGAATATGACTCTGCCGGTAGCAAGACTTGGCTGACCTCCGACGAGCGTGGTTCGATCATTGCGCGGACCAATGGGACAGGCGCAACCAGTATCAATACCTATGATGAATTTGGAATACCGGGAATCAATAATACCGGAAGATTCCAATACACTGGCCAGACTTGGCTTAGTGATGTTGGAGCATATAATTACAAATCCCGAACATATTCACCAACTCTTGGAAGATTTTTTCAATCTGATCCCATAGGATATGAATATGGGATGAATTGGTACAATTACGTTGGCAATGATCCCATAAACTTTTTTGATTTTTTTGGCTTACAGGATGCAACCATCGTTGCAACCGTTGTCAAATGCCCACCAAGAACGACTCGCAGAGTCACCGCCGAGGGCACACCTTATCAGCACTATTATTGTCAGCCCGATGCCCGCCGGAGCCCCTTTGCCTCTTTGGGCAGCACGGGCGGCGGTGGCAGAGGGCCTGGGAAGGGAGCTAGCGCACCCGAGGAGCCTCAAAAAACTGAAGTCTCCGACCCCTGCTGGGATGTAGTCCGACAGCCTGGAGAAATCGAAACGGGGAGCGTAAATGCATCGATGGCGGTTGCGCTCGGGTTAAATGGAAGTGTGGGCTTCTTTAAGAATCTTAGATCCGGAGATACGGGCTATTTCGTAACCGGGGGCTTCAGCGCAGGTGTCGACGTCGGCGTAGCCCCTGCCTATGGACGATATTCTTCATTGGCAGCTTTTGTAGGGTGGGCTGATGGCGTCAGTATCTCCCTCCCAAACCAGGGCAACTTCGGTGGTCCATCTGGTTCGGTTAGCGTTGGCTTGGATGGAAATATTACGGGCGGAAGTGCTTCGGCATCGGTCGGGCCCGTCTGGCTGAAAGGAGGCTTTTCAGCGACATTCAGCGATACTACGATCTTTTGGTGCAAAAGAGGTCGGAGATGATCAGGGTCGTCGCTGCGATTGCCTCCCCATGGCTCCTAGTCAGCTGCTCCCCTACCGCCCTGGACAGTAGCAACATTCAAGGTATCTATGCATCAAAAGGATGCCCAAATATAAGAATTAAAACCGACAAGATCATAGCCGGAGACGAAGAGGTCAAATATAAATATATCCGCATTAAACTTCAGCCCACAATATATGCCGAAAAAGATATAAGAATTTCATCTCACGGTGATTGTAAAGTTCAGATCATGGATCAGCCGATATATATATTTGTCCTTGACAGCAATAACATACCATCATTTGACATCCCCGATATGGATTCAAAGTATATTGTTAGATACAGGAAGATTTAGCGTACCAGTTTCAATCATTGAGGGCACCCCACCCCTCAAGGCCGCCAGGTAACCGAATTGAAGAAGCGCTCCTTCGGCCAGCTCTTGTCCTTCTCGAAATGGCGGACCGAGACCGACAGCCATTTGTTGCCGACATACATGTTGCGCGAGGTCTCGATCTGGTTCCCGTCCGAGCCGAAGCCGCTATAGGTGTAGACCAGCTCGGTGCCGCGCATGCCGGGCAGCGGCATCTCGGACGGCTTGAGCGCGCGCTGGCTGACGAAGGTCTTGCCCACCGCCGCATCGCCGCCGCCCTTCGCCTCGGCAATGTCCCCGGCGATCTTCGCGTCGACGTCGAACGGCTGGTCGGCGATCACCACCTGGAGGAAATAGAAGGACCGGAAGTCGCCGTTCGCGTCGCGGCCGGTATGGTTGAGCTGGATCACCCGGCTCTTGATCGCCTCGTTGCGGACATCGACGCGCTCGGGCTCGCCGGGCAGTTCGGCGGAGAGATTGGTCGGCTGCGTGTAGCGCTGCCAGCTCTGCTGCATCGGCACGGCGGAGGCCGAGAGCAGCGCGGCGACGGGCAGGATCAGGTGCAACGGCGTCATGGATGGTCCCCTCTTCATCCCCGGACCCGCAATGACGCGTATCCGGCTGGCGCATGATTACGCTGCCGGAATGTCCGCGCAATGAACGTAAGTTAGGGGTGGCTGCTCAGTTGCACGCCTCGGGCGGCACCACCGGCAGGGGCAGCGGCGCGACGGGTACGCCTTCCTCGATCAGCGCCTTTGCCTCGGCCGCGCTGGTCTGGCCATGGATCGGGGCGGCGGGCGCCTCGCCCAGGTGCATCGCCCGTGCCTTGTCGGCAAAGCCGGTGCCGACCCATTGCGAGCCCTCCAGCGCCCGGGCCTGGGCGGCGGCGAGCGCGGCGATGGCGGCCTTGATCGCTTCCGGCGGAACCGGTGCGTCGCCCGAAGCAGCAGGGGTCGCCACGGCTGGGGCCTGGTTGCCCTTCGCCCCGACATTCGGCGCCATCACCGCCTTCTCCACCTCGGCGCTGCCGCACATCGGGCAGGCGACCAGCCCGGCCGCACGCTGGCCTTCCCAGGCCGCGCTCGATCCGAACCATGCCTCGAAGACATGGCCCTGGCCGCATTTGAGGTCGAAGACGATCATCGCACCGGACCCGCCCTCAGGCGGCGAGCAGCGGATCGAGCCCGCCGCGGGCATCGAGCGCCGCGAGATCGTCGGACCCGCCGATATGCTTGCCGGCGATGAAGACCTGGGGAACCGTGGTGCGGCCATGCGCACGGTCGATCATCTCGGCGCGGCGCGGGCCGCCCATCGAGATGTCGATCTCCTCATATTCGGCGTGCTTGCCGTCGAGCAGCGCCTTGGCGCGGTAGCAATAGGGGCAGAACGCCTTGGTGTAGATTTCGATCTTGGGCATTGCAGCGTACACCTGTGGTCGCCCGGGTCGCTTGTCAATCCGGGCTTTCCTCGCTGTCCAGAACGCGCGCCCAGCACAGAAGGATCACTTTCGCCGCCCCGCCCCGCTTGAGCAGCCGCGCGCAGGCATCCCCGGTCGCGCCGCTGGTATGGACGTCGTCGACCAGCACCACCGTCCGCCCCGCCAGTCTCTCCCGCCCACCCGGCGCCAGCGCGAAGGCGCCCGCCACCGCCCTGGCCCGCGCTCGCGCGCCGAGCCCGCGCAGCACCGGCGTCGCCTTCACCCGGCGCAGCAGCTCCGCCTCGAGCGGCACGCCGTGCGCCCGCGACAGCGCCGCGCCGATCAGCACCGACTGGTTGAACCCGCGCGACCACAGCCGCCAGCGATACAGCGGCACCGGCACCAGCAGCTCCGCCTCCGCCGGCATCAGCCGCGCCATCGCCCGCGCCATCGTCTCGGCACAGGCGAGCCGCCCGGCATATTTGAGCTTGAGCGCCACCCCGCGCGCCACTTCGCCATAGGCCACCGCGGCGCGGATCCCGTCATGCGGCGGCGGCGCGGCGATGCAGGCGGCGCAGCACGCGCCCTCCCCCCGGTCATGCCCGAACGGCACATGGCAGGCCGCGCACCAGGGCGGGCCGAGGAACGCCAGGCTCCCCCAGCAGGCGGCGCAGAAGCGATGGTCGGCGGGCGTGATCGCGCCGCAGCCCGGGCAGCGCGGCGGCAGCGCCAGGTCGGCGATTCGCCCGAGCGGCCGGGCAACCGGCCATGCCAGCGGACGCGCAAGGGGCAGATTCCACGCCATCCCCGCCTTGTCCCCGGCGGCACGCGGGCGCACAAGCGCGCCATGCCCCAGAATGGACCGAGTGATTCCGCCGAGATCTTCGACCGCGCGCTGCGCCGCAAGCGTCGCGACCGCGCCGCCCGCCGCTACGAGGGCTTTGTCCGCGAGCACATGCTCGAGGGGATCCACGACCGGCTGGTCGGCGTGAAGCGCGACTTCCGCGACGTGCTCGACCTGGGCAGCTTCGGCGGCGGCTTCGACCTGCCCGGCACCGCCATCACCCGGATCGACGCGGGCGCGGCCTTCGCGGCGCAGGCCGGCGGCGTCCATGCCGACGAGGACCGCCACCCCTTCCCCGAGGCGAGCTTTGACCTGGTGGTGAGCATCGGCGTGCTCGACCAGGTCAACGACGTGCCGGGCGCCCTCGCCCTGGCCCGCCGCGCGCTGCGCCCCGACGGGCTGTTCCTCGGCGCCTTCCTCGGCGCGGGCACGCTGGCGACCCTGCGCAGCGTGTTCCTCAAGGCCGAGGGCGAGCGCCCGGTGGCGCGCTTCCACCCCCAGATCGACGTGCGCGCCGCCGGCGACCTGCTCAGCCGCGCCGGCTTCGCGCTGCCGGTGGCCGATGTCGATCCGCTGACCGTGCGCTATTCGAGCATCTTCTCGCTGCTGAGCGACCTGCGCGGCATGGCGGCGACCAACCTGCTGCCGGGCACCCCGCCCCTGACCCGCGGCACCCTGGCCCGGGCAGCGGAGGGCTTTGCCGAGCGCGCCGACCCGGACGGCAAGACCGCCGAGCGCTTCGAGATCGTCTACCTGACGGGGTGGGCACCGGACGAGTCGCAGCCCCGGCCGGCGCGGCGCGGGAGCGCTACGGTGTCGCTGGCGGAGGCTTTGCGGGGGAAGCAGTGAAGACCAGTCGCGACTTTCCGCACGAGATCTAGCTCCGGTTCGGAGCGAACTGCACTTGTATTGTTGGAAAATGTTCTTGAAATGTTCCCGTCGCATTGACGAAGGGCGACGCAATGAACACTCCAACGAAGGATCGACGGACGGCGTTTTCGGTTTGGCTACGGACCGGGCGATGGCCGCGCGCCGAAGTCGCCCAAAGCGTCGAGGTAAAGTTCAATCCGTGGCACGATCCTCGGAACGGGCAATTCACATTTGCGCCTGGAGGCCCTCGTCAAGCGGGCAAGGCCGCAAGAGTAAATTTGGATCGCGCATTCACCACATATAGCGCGACCAATAACACTAAACCCGAATCTGACGCGGCCGGTGCGACCGCAGAAAATACCCACATTAGCAGGACTATCGAATTAACTGCGACGAGCAGCCACCAATTTATTGGCAAGGGAGGACCATCTCGCGGTGGTGGTGGGCGCGGGAGTAACATACGCGCATTCTACGACCCAATGACGATTCAGCAGATTTTCCCAGGAATCTGGAATAAGCCTGGAGGTGCGATCATCGCCGTTGCCGATAACTTCTTCAACCTTCTCGGGCCAGGCCAGCAAGTAACGACCGAACTAGCTGGAAGGTGGCTAAATACTTATATATCCCAGATAAAATCCCTTGATCCAAATTATCAATTCCAAGATTCTGGGCTAGCAACTACTTTCGAAGGCCAGATTTATCAATTAAACTTCCTTAGAATGAAACGCGCCGAAACATATCTACGCATAAAAGGTGACCCCAGGCCCCTCCAAGTAGAAACATTACGCTTTATGCAGGAGCGAGCTGATCGTGCTTATAACCAAGGAATGAGACTATTACAGGCAGGCAAATTACCGCGCCAACTTTCTTCTCAAGAGGCTCTCGGAAATTATGTCGATCGGGAAGTGCGCGAGGCATTGCGGGAACGTTATAACGTTCTGGGTATCAATTGGAATGGCAAGGGACCTGTCCGCGTAAATTCGCGGGAATACGATAATTCCGGCACCGATCGAACCTACCGCATTCCCGATGTCAGAATCTATGATCTTGTCATCGACACCAGTCTGACCGCAAAAGGCCCAGCAACCCCTCAGGTGAAAGGTTTCTTTGCAACTGATTTTCGCCCAACATTAGTAATCATCCTTCGACCAAGCCAACTTGGCCGAGGGCATACCTATGCAATCCCTCGCATGGAGAACAAAAGATGAACAATTCTAATTTGGAGAATGCCTCTGACCTCTATGTTCCCGGAACCCTAGGTGAAATTTATGATCTACTGGGGTCAATGGTACTTTCGGCTCCCACATTCACCGACCCATCTTTTCCGAATCGAGATCTTAATAACCGATTCCTGCAACTAACATTGGGATTCGACGCTGTGAGAACAAAAATTGGCGAAGACCACTACAACGTCCTCACCAACCTCTCCCTACGAGCCAAAGTTCTTTTTGAACATGACCAAAATGATTCGAATGGAAAAACAGACGAAGGCCGAACGATACTTTTTCAGATTGAAGAGCTTATCGGAAAGTTATTAATATAAATAATTAAATTCAATAATATATTTACATCTTTAATTTAATATCTTTATAATTATTAATGAAGTTTCGCATAATTAAATACATGTTAATATTTAAGAAAGGTCACGGCCATGATGATCGATCAAATCGCACGGGTTCTGGCCAACGTCAGCCTTGCACTAGACTACTCCGGAGATAGCATAGACTCGGATGAAATTGTAAGGATTCAAGAGATCATGGGCGCGGATATGCAGGCCCTGGACCCAGAAACGCGCAAAATGCTGAGCGATGCTTTCCGCAGGATTGCCCCGGAATACGATGGGGATTTCCGCAAAGCCGTGGAGAGCATGCCTGAAGACTTCGGTCTTGAAGACGAAGACCTGGACTAGCTCCCAGCCGGTACAATTCTCGTCACCCCACCCCCACCAGCGCCTCCACCAGCGGCACATCCGCCGGCGGCATCGGCAGGTCGCGCATCGCGGCCGGGGTCACCCAGCGCAGTTCGGTCGCGTGATGGGCCTGGGGTTCGCCCTGCCAGGCGCGCAGCGTGTAGAGCAGGAGCAGCAGGTGGCGGCCGGCCAGGGGCTCGCTGGCAAAGGCGATCGGCCTCAGGTCTTCACCGCTAAGGGTTATTCCCAGTTCCTCGTGCAGCTCGCGCGCCAGGGCGGATTCGGGGCTTTCGCCGGGCTCGATCTTGCCGCCGGGGAACTCCCACAGCCCCGCCATCGGCTTGCCCGGCGGGCGCTGCTGGAGGAGCACGCGGCCCTCCCCGTCGATCAGTGCGGCAGCGACCACGAGCAACATGTCAGACGCATCCATCAGCTTTTCGTTAAGCCTCTTTGGCTAAATTCAGGGCACCATTGGAGAAGAAGTGCCCGAGATGCGAGCCTTTGTACGAGCGATCCGTGAAGTGATGCACGACCGCCGCGCCGCGACCGCGGTGGAATATGGCTTCATCCTCGCCCTCATCGTCATCGCGATGATGGTCAGCCTGATGAGCGTGGCCAACCAGACCACCAGCATGTGGGGCAACGTCACCAACAAGGTGCAGGCGGCCTCGACTCAGTCATGATTTGGTTACGGCGCCGTAACGCTCGCCCTTAGCCGTTTCTTTACTTCCAGATCGTAGTTTCGACTCGCCGAACCGGAGTCTTCCGGGGAGGCCGGGTGAATGAAGCTGTTTTTTGAACACTGGAGACCGGTTATGATCATGAAGATCCGCAACTTCCTGAAGAATTCCAAGGGCGCCACCGCGATCGAGTACGGCCTGATCGCCGCTCTGATCGCCGTCGCCGCGATTGCCGCCATGCAGGGCCTCGGCAACTCGCTGAAGTCGACCTTCACCAACGTTTCGTCGAGCATGAAGGTCTAAGACCTTCCGACGAAGCGAACGAGATCGGGCGGCGGGACAGGTTCCCGCCGCCCTTTTTCTTGCCTGGGCTCCCGGGATCGCCCCCCGGAAATCCACGACCTCGTATTTTTCCTGAACCGCGCCGGACCGCCCGCTTAAGCCGGCGTACAGACCTTGCGTCCTATAAGGACAGGATGAAGCAGCTATCCTCCAAGAAGGCGGTGACGCCGATCGAGATCGCGGTGGTCGCATTCCTCGCGCTTTGCGCGGTGCTCGCGGTCGTGCAGGGCCTGGGCATGCTCGGTGCGAGCATCGCCGCGTCCGAGCACAGCGCCCCGATCCGCTAAGCGCGGGCCCAGGGCTTTACGGCCGGGAAAGCGCCCTTCCGCGCGTTCCCCCGACTTCCTTCAGATACGCCCCATCGCCAGGAACTTGGCGCGGCGGGCCTGGCGCAGGCTCTCGGGCGACATGCCGTCGAGCTTCCGCAGCGATTCCTCGATCGCATCGCCCAGCGCATGGACCGCGGCGCCCTGGTCGCGGTGCGCGCCGCCCAGCGGCTCGCTCACGATCCGGTCGATCACCTTCAGTTCCTTGAGATGCTGCGCGGTGACCTTCATCGCCTCCGCCGCATCGGCCGCCTTGTCGGCGGTGCGCCACAGGATCGAGGCGCAGCCTTCGGGCGAGATCACCGAATAGACCGCATGCTCCATCATCAGCACGGTGTTGCCCGCCGCGAGCGCCACCGCGCCGCCCGAGCCGCCCTCGCCGAGGATCGAGGCGACCAGCGGCACGCCCAGGTTGAGGCATGCCTCGGTCGAGCGCGCGATCGCCTCGGCCTGGCCGCGCTCCTCGGCCTGCACGCCCGGGAAGGCGCCCGAGGTGTCGACCAAAGTGATCACCGGCAGGTTGAACTTGTTGGCGAGCTGCATCAGGCGGATCGCCTTGCGATAGCCCTCGGGCTTGCCCATGCCGAAGTTATGCTTGAGGCGGCTGGCGGTGTCGTCGCCCTTCTCATGGCCGATCACCATGACGCGGCGCCCGCGGAAACGGCCCAGGCCGCCCTGGATGGCGTTGTCGTCGGCAAAGGCGCGGTCGCCGCCCAGCGGCATGAACTCCTCGATCAGCCCGGCGACATAATGCTTGAAGTGCGGGCGCTCGGGATGGCGCGCGACCTGGGTCTTCTGCCAGGGCGTGAGCTTGGCATAGGTGTCGCGCAGGAGCTTTTCCGCCTTGGCCTGGAGCGGGGCGATCTCCGCGTCGATGTCGACGGCGCCGCCCTCGGCGGTCTGGCGCAGCTCGTCGATGCGGGTCTGAAGCTCGGCGATCGGCTTCTCGAAGTCGAGGAAAGTGGTCATCGGTGCGGGGGCTAACCTTGCCGTGGGGCTACGTCAACGAGCGGGTGGGTTCGGGCGATCCCGACTCCCCCCTTCGTCATCCCCGCGAAAGCGGGGACCCATCTCCCGAACCATCCCAAAATCGCTCCGGCGCGCTTGCCGATCGCGCAGGAGATGGGCCCCCGCTTTCGCGGGGGTGACGGTTACCGATGCTTCCCCAGCGCCTCGCCCAGCGGGTGCCGCTGGTTGACCAGCTCGACCAGGCGGCGGCTGTCCACATGCGTGTAGATCTCTGTCGTCGCGATATCGGCATGGCCCAGCATCGCCTGGAGCGTGCGCAGGTCGGCGCCGCCCTCGAGCAGGTGGGTGGCGAAGGCGTGGCGCAGCACGTGCGGGCTCACCCGGTCGGGCGGTATGCCCGCCTCCCCGGCCAGCGCGCGAACCAGCTGGTAGAGCCGCACACGCGAGAGATGCCCCTTGCCCGAGGGGAAGAGGAAGGGCCGCCCCGAATCGACATGCGCGCGCCAGGCGGAGACGGCGGCGCGCGCGCGGTCCGAGATCGGCACCAGCCGCTCGCGCCCGCCCTTGCCCTTGAGGATCAGGTAAGGCCGGTCGGGTGCCACGGCGTTGCGGGGCAGCGAGACCAGCTCGGTCGCGCGCAGGCCCGAGCCATAAAGCAGCTCGATCAGCGCCTGGAGCCGCAAGTCATTGGGATCGGCCGGCACCCGCGCGATCCGGTCGGCAATCGCCGCGAACATCCGGTCGACATCCTCGACGCTGAGCACCTTGGGCAGCGCGCGGGCCGTGCCGGGGCGCGGCAGGGCGGCGCTGGGATCGTCGGCGCGCAGTTTCTCGTCGGCAAGAAAGGCGAAGAAGCGCCGCAGCGCCGCCGACTTGCGCGCGACGGTGGCGCGCGACAGCGCCTGCCATTCGCCGCCCAGCCGCTCCAGCTCCGACCGCCCCGCCCCGCCGAGCCCGCCGCCAAGGAACTCGGAGGCAAGGCGCAGGTCGGTCTGATAGGCGGCGATGGTGTTGGCGGCGGCACCCGCCTCCGCCCGCATCATCTCGAGGAAGCGCTCGATCAGCGCGCGGTCGTCGCCCGCCGAGCCCTGCGAGGCACTACCGCCAAGCGCGCTCAAGCCGACCGCGTGACCGCCTCCACGGCGATCATCCGCGCATAGCTGGTCATCCCCGCCGCGCGCATCGCCGCCACGATGTGGAACAGCGCCTCGGGCGCGACATTGTCCCAGACGCGCGACTGCATGCCGACCGCGGCGAGCAGCGCGACCATGCCCGAATCGCCGCGCCGGCCGGCCGCGTCGATCGCGCGGGTCCAGTCGTTCTGTGCGCCGATCGCCACGTTCAGCGCCTGGGCACCGCGCTGCGCATCGCTCGATTCGAAGCGGCCGAGCCCGGCGAGCCCGGCAAAGGCGAGCTGCGCGCGGCGCTGGCCGGCAGCATCCTTGAACGCGTCGAAATCGCCGTATGCCACCGGCCCCTGCGCCACCGGATCGCCGAGCGCGAGCAGCGCCCAGCCGACGCTGCCGCGCGGCACCACGTTGCGCCATTCCATCGCCTTGGCCTCGTAGCCGGCGGAGAGCATCGAGGCGATCAGCTTCTCGGGCTCCTCGATCTTGGCATCGGCCGGGATCCAGGAGGCGGCGCGCGCGGTGAGGATAAGCCGGGCATATTGGGTGCGCGGCGTCGTCGCCTCGCTCCACAGCGTCTGGATCGCCTTGAGCCGGTCGGAAACCTGGACATCGACATAGGCGGTGCGCAGGTCGCGGGCGACGCCGCCCTCGGTGCTGTTCGCGTCCTCGCTCTCGGCGATCTCGCTGTAGAGGTCGACCAGTCCGGCGCTGGAGAAGACCCCGGCAGTGGCGGCGAGCTCGGCGGCGGCGGCGCGGGCGCGCGGCGTCAGCTGCGGGGCGAGCGCCTGCCAGTAGCGGACCTGCGGGCCGGCGGTGTTGTAGAGCGACGCCGGCACTTCCTGTCCGGTCGCGGTGGCCAGGCCCCAGCGCCACGCATTCAGCCGGCTGATCCCGCTCCATTCGAGCGTGACCGCGCGGCGGCCCTGCGCGCCGGTGCCGAGCACCTTCTCGGCCAGCAGATTGTCGATGTCGCTGGCGGGCGTGCCGCCGCGCGCCTGGTCGAGCAGCTGGCCCGCCTCGTTGGGCTTGCCGGCCAGTCCCGCGCACATCGCCCGGGCGAGCGCCCAGCCACGCTGGTGGACATATTGGTTGCCGCGCTCGGCGATCCCGCACAGCCCGCCCGGATCGGCCGAGGCGAGCGAGGACTGCATCGCCACCTGGAGCAGGCGCGTGGTGTAATTGTCGACGTCGATATCGTTGATCACCGCGCGGGCGGCATTGGCCTCGCCCATGCGCAGCAGCAGCCAGGCGCGCTCGGCGGCGAAATCGGCACCGTTGATGTGCTTCGGCGTGTCGAGCGGCGACATCAGCGCGCGGCGCAGCGCGATCGACACCCAGCGCGAGGCGACCGGGGCGCTCAGCCTCTGCATCAGCACGCCGAGGGTGCGGCCATCGGTGGCACCGAACGCCTTGGCCGGGAACGGCGCATTGCCCGCGGCGAGCACGCCGGTGCGATTCAGCGAGTGCTTGGCGAAATCGGGCAGCTCGTAGCGCGACAGGTCGACCGGGCCGGTGGGCAGGGTCTCTTCGGCCGAAGCGGTGTTCGAGAGCGCGGAGTCGCCGCCCAGCACCGGCACGCTGGGGATCGGCACGGCACCGGGCGCCGGGCTCGATGCAGGCGCGGTCGCAGCCGGCGCGGGCGCGGGACGCGGCGCGGGGGCCGGCGTCTGCTCGGGCTGGTCGAAGCCCGGCGGCAGCAGCGATTCGGGCTTGTCCTGCTGCCCCAGCGCGGGCACCGCCGCCCCGGCGAGCAGCAGCGCGCCAAGGGCGAGGTGGCGACCCTTACTTCGCGAGATTTTCAAGCGGGACCACCTTCTCCATGCGCACCGGCTCCTTCTTCGTCTCGCGGCCCGCGAGGAAGAACAGGCCGCCGACCAGGACGACGAGAATGACGATCAACGCAACGATCAAGCGGGACATGAAAACCGGTCCGGAAATTGTGAGTTCGCGGGCCTTTTGCCCGACGACCGACCTCGCTGTATAGCCCTTCCGAACATGTTACAAACACAGGCAGCGAATACCGCATGGACGGGCAAGGCGATCGTGCTGATCGGCCTGATGGGTGCGGGCAAGACCACGGTCGGGCGGCGCCTCGCGCAGCGCATGCGGCTGCCCTTCGTCGATGCGGACCATGAGATCGAGGCGGCGGCGGGGATGACCGTTGCCGATATCTTCGAGCGGTTCGGCGAGGCGCATTTCCGCGACGGCGAACGCCGGGTGATCGCCCGGCTGGTCGATGGCGCGCCCAAGATCATCGCCACCGGTGGCGGCGCCTTCATGAACGAGCATACCCGCAAGCTGATCCTCGAGCATGCCATTGCGGTGTGGCTCGATGCCGAGCCGGCGGTGCTGGCCGACCGGGTCCGCCGCCGCGATACCCGCCCGCTGCTGCGCGGACGCGATCCTGAAGCGGTGCTCTCCGAGCTCGCCGCGGTCCGCAATCCCTATTACGCGCTTGCGCCGATCCGGGTGCCCAGCATAGCAGCGCCGCACGACACCACCGTCGACGCGATCCTGAAGGCCCTGCACCCGTGACAATCGTTCCCGTCGCCCTTGGCGACCGCAGCTATGACGTCCGCATCGAAGCCGGCCTCCTCGCCCGCGCAGGCGAGGCGCTCGCGCCTTTCGACAAGGGCCGGCGCTGGGTGATCGTCACCGACGAGAATGTCCTGCCCCACCTCGCCACGCTGCAGGCCAGCCTCGGCCCGAGCGAGGCGATCGTGCTCAAGCCTGGCGAAGGCACCAAGAGCTGGGGCCAGCTCGAGGCGCTGCTCGACAAGCTGCTCGAGCTGGGCGTGGAGCGCAGCGACCATGTCATCGCGCTGGGCGGCGGCGTGATCGGCGACCTGGTCGGCTTCGCCACCTCGTTGCTCAAGCGCGGCTGCAACTTCGTCCAGGTGCCCACCACCCTGCTCGCCCAGGTCGACAGCTCGGTCGGCGGCAAGACCGCGATCAACACGCGCGCCGGCAAGAACCTGGTCGGCGCCTTCCACCAGCCGAGCGTCGTGCTGATCGACCCGCAGGTGCTCGACACGCTGCCTGCCCGCGATCTCCGCGCCGGCTATGCCGAAGTGGTGAAATACGGGCTGATCGACGATTTCGCCTTTTTCGAATGGTGCGAGGCCAATGCCGCCGCGCTGATGGCCGGCGACCCGGCAGCGCGCGAACATGCCATCGCCCATTCGGTCGGCGCCAAGGCCCGCATCGTCGCGGCCGACGAGCGCGAGACCACCGGCACCCGCGCGCTGCTCAACCTCGGCCACACCTTCGGCCATGCGCTGGAGGCCGAGACCGGCTTCTCCGACAGGCTGCTCCACGGCGAGGGCGTCGCCGCCGGCATGGCGCTGGCGTTCGGCTTCTCGGCGGCCAAGGGCATCTGCCCCGGCCAGGACGCCGAAAGGGTTGCCGCGCACCTGGCTGCTGTCGGCCTGCCCAACGGGCTGAAGGCGGCGGGGATCACCGCCTCCGGTGCGCGGCTCGTGGAGCACATGCTCCACGACAAGAAGATGAGTGCGGGCACCCTGCCCTTCCTCCTCGCCCGCGGGATCGGGCAGACCTATCTCGACAAGACGGTCGACCTTGCCGAGGTGGCGGCGTTCCTGGACGCGCAGCCTAGGTAAGACCTTCCCTCTCTTCTTTCCCCGGCGAAGGCCGGGGCCCAGGTTTGAAAGTGACGCGCCTTGGCGCGTCTGCGCCGCGCACTGCCTAGTCTGGACCCCGGCCTTCGCCGGGGAAAAGCTGACCTAGATCTCCCCCGTCAGCGTCAGGGTAAGCGTCCGCGGCGAGATCGGCATGATCAGCCCGGAATTGGTCGGGTTCCAGGCGAACCTGTCGGTCAGGTTGGTCACCCGCGCGCGCAGCGTCACCGGATGGCCGTCCAGCTCGAAGGCCTGGCGCAGGCCCAGATTGAACAAAGCATAGCCCGGCAGCGAGACCCGGTTCTCGCGATCCGCATAGCGCTCGCCGCGCACATTCACCCCGCCGTCCACCGTCAGCCCTTCCACGCCCGGCACCCGCCAGGTGAGATTGGCCAGCGCCGTCACCTCGGGCCGGCCGATAGGCCGCGTGCCGATCACCCCCCGGTCGACCAGTTCGCCCTCGATCTTCGCATCGAGATAGGTCGCGCCCAGCACCGCGCTCAGCCGCGGCGTGAGCGGCCCCGCCAGCGACAGCTCCACCCCGCGGTGCCGCACCGTGCCGACGAAATCGAACGCCCCGCTCGCGTCCATCCCCGGCGTCGGCTTGGAAAGGTCGAACACCCCGGCGATCAGCGTCGGCCCGCCCCCGAACCGGTACTTCACCCCCAGCTCGGCCTGGCGCGAGATGGCGGCGGGCAGCACCGTGCCGCGATTGGTCGCGTTGGCAGGAGCGACGCCCGCTTCCTCCAGCCCGCGCGCATAGCTGGCGAAACCGGTCAGCCGGTCGCTGATCGCCACGGACAACGCCCCGCCATAGAGCCAGGGCCGCGTGGTCTGCTCGGTCACCCGCCCGTCCGCCGCGCGCACCCGCTTGGCATATTCCACCCGCTGCGCATCGAGCCGCAGCTCGGCCAGTGCGCCGATCGACAGGCGATAGCCGAGCCCGCCGGTCCATTGACCGACATCGTCGCGCATCCGTGCCGAGCCGCGCGAGACCGCCGGCGCCGCGACTTCGGGGATGTGGTTCACATCGGCATAGGTGCCGGCGGAATAGGCCACACCCGGATCGGCGATCACCGTCGAATCGCGCCGCCGCGCCATGGCGAGGATGCGATGGGTGAGATTGCCGGTGGTGAACTGCTTGGCGGCGGTCACCTCGCTCGACACCGCCCAGCGATTCTCCGGGCCGAACAGCAAGCCGCTCTGCGCCACCTCGGCGCCGTTGCCGGTGAAGCGCAGCAGGTTGAAGGCGCTATAGTCATAGGGCAGCGCATTGCGGAAGACCGAGGCGCCGAACCGCCAGCCCGCACCCGCGTCGACATCGGCAAAGGCGCCGATCAGGTCCGATCCGTTCTTGTTGCCCATCCAGCTCTGCGTGCGCTCGGTCCAGCGCTTCACTTCGCGCGGCGCCCCTGCGGGGTTGGCGAAGAAGGTATCGCCTTCGCGCGGGAACCAGTTGTGGCTCCACAGGCCCGCGATCTGCACCCCCGGCGCCGGCGACCAGCGCGGCACTAGGCCGACGGCGGTGAAGTCGCCGGTCGTCCCGTCGGTATATTGCTGGCCCAGGCTGAGCTGGAGCCCGCCCGCAAGCGAGAGCTTGCCGTCCGGCGTGCCCGCCGCGCCGCGCAGCATCGCCACCGGGCCCGAACCGCCCCACCAGCCCGCCTCGAGCGAGGCCCGCGCACCCGCGCCGCCGCTCGGCAGCGTGTACTGCACCACGCCCGAAGGCGCGGCGAAATCGGTGCGCAGGCCATTGGCGCCGACCCGGATCGCAGTGCCCCCGTTGAGCGGCTGGAGCATCCCGGCGACGCGGACATAATAATGGTCCTCGATCCGGTAGTTCCCCGCCGCCTGCAGGTCGAAGCCGCGCACCTCGCTCTCGGAATAGAGCCCGACCTCCTCGATCCCGACCCGCCGGCCAAAGGCATCGTCGGCGGCGCGCACCACATCGCCATTGGCGGGCGGCTGGGGCGCCCGGACGTTTTGCGCATGCGCGACGGGCACCGCGAGCAGCGATAGGCAGAATACCGAATGACGCATGACTGGAACCCTCATCCCTGACACCCCCTGTCGGCGCGGATTTGCCGCCGTGCGGAGGGCCGGGTGGAGCGGACTGGGACGAACGGGCGACCGGTGTGACGAACGGCAGTTCGCGCGCGCGCGTTCGCGGGTTATCCTGCGTGCATGGAGAGGGCGGCGAACGAGTCGATCTGGGACATTCGGGTCCCGCTGAGTGCAGCGGCGGCGCTGGCGCTGTTCGCGTTCCTGCTCGGCTTCGGCATGGGCGGGATGCAGGCAGGCGCCGACAGTTTCGCCACCCAGCATCCGGACGAGGCGCGGCTCGCCCGCCTGCTCGTCTGGGGCGCGATGCTCACCATCGCCTGGGCCAGCCGCAAGCCGGTGCAGGAGATGCTGCAATCCCCCCGGCAGTCACCCCTGCTGCTCGGCGCGCTCGCCTTCGTGCCGGTGACGCTCGCCGAGCTGGCCAGCTCGCGCTTCGCCTTCGCCATCCTGCCCTATGAGCTGTGCGGACCGGACGGCCCTGCCCTGCCCCCGTCGCTGATCAGCTTCCTGCCCCGCTCGGCGATCCTCGGCTCCACGGCGCTGCTGACGCTGATGGCCTGGGGCCGCCACCTGGCCGATCGCCGCCGCGCCCAGGATCCGGACGACTATTACGAGCCGCTGCCGATCCTGCTGCCCCCGGCCAATGCCCGGTCGGACGGCGAGCAATGGCTCGACCTGCCTGAGGCGCCGTTCCTGCGCGTGCGCGCCTGCGACGTCGCGCAGATCCGCTCGGCGGGGAACTACAGCGAGATCCTCGCCCATGGCCGCGTCCATCTGGTCCGCGCGCCGCTGTCCGAGCTGGCCGAGCGCTTCGCCGCGCTCGGCTTCGTCCGGGTGCATCGCCAGGTGGTGGTGAACCGGGGCCATGTCTCGCAAATCTATCGCGAGGCTGGCGGCCGACCCGCCGTCCAGCTGCGTTGCGGCACGATCGTCCCGCTCGGCCGCAGCTATCGCACTGCGCTCGCCGCCTTCGGCCACTGATCCACCGATTTCCGCTGCCTCCCGGGAGCAGAACGACGCGCCCCGCGTTGATGCATCCAGCGGGTTCGATTTCGCCTGCGCAACGATAGAGACTCATTCGGGAACCGCATGGCCACTGCGATCGCACCAGCCGCCACGTTCGACGCCTTTGGCGAACTGGGCCGGCTGACGTCCGCGATCGGGGAGGGCTCGCCGCTCGGCCCCGTCTGCGACTGCTCGAACGCGCTCACCGCCGCGGTGCGCCTGATGCTGCCCTCGCATGCCGAGATCGTGATGTTCTGGGGCCCGCAATTCTGCGCGCTCTACAACGAGACCTATGCTCCCACGATCGGCGACAAGCACCCCCGCGCCCTCGGCCAGCCGGCAAGCATCTGGTGGGGCGAGCTGTGGGACGATCTGGGGCCCCTGCTTCAGAGCGTTCGCGATACCGGCGAGCCCTTCTGGGCCAAGGACCGCCCCTTCTATATCGAGCGCGACCAGGGCCGAGGCGAGACGGTCTATTTCGACATCAGCTATTCGCCGGTGTTCGATGACGACGGATCGGTCGGCGGCGTGCTGTGCATCGTCAGCGAGACCACGCTCAAGGTCCTTGCTGCGCGCGAGGCGCTGGCCGATCGCACCCGGCTGTGGACGCTCGCCCGCGATCCCTTCCTGATCGCCGACACGCAGGGCATCTGGCGCAACGCCAGCCCGGCCTGGACCGATATCCTCGGCTGGAGCGAGGCCGAGCTGGTCGGCCGCAGCTCCGAATGGATCGAGCATCCCGACGACAGGCAGCGCACCCGCGCCGAGCTCGAGAAGCTCCAGCAGGGCGAGCCGACCTGGCGCTTCGAGAACCGCCTGCGCGCGCGGGACGGCAGCTATCGCTGGTTCAGCTGGACGACGGTGCCCGAGGGCAATCTGCTCTACTGCGTCGCGCGCGACATCACCGCCGAGCGCGAGGCGGCGGAGGCGCTGGAGACCGCCGAGGAAGCGCTGCGCCAATCGCAGAAGATGGAGACGGTCGGCCAGCTCACCGGCGGCGTCGCGCACGACTTCAACAATCTGCTCCAGATCGTCACCGGCAATCTCGACATCCTCCAGCGCAACCTGCCCGGGGATCAGCCCCGGCTGGCGCGCGCGGCGGGGGCGGCGATGAACGGGGCGCAGCGCGCGGCGGTGCTCACCCAGCGCCTGCTCGCCTTCTCGCGCCGCCAGCCGCTCGCACCCGAGCGCGTCGATCCCAACCGGCTGATCGCCGGCATGTCCGACCTGCTCCACCGCAGCCTGGGCGAGACGATCGAGGTCGAGATCGTCCAGGCCGGACGCGTCTGGCCGGTCGAAGTCGATGCCAACCAGCTCGAGAACGCGCTGCTCAACCTCGCGATCAACGCGCGCGATGCGATGCCCGAGGGCGGCAAGCTGACGATCGAGACCGCCAACACGCATCTCGACAGCCATTACACCGCGCGCGACATCGAAGTGACGCCCGGCCAATATGTCCTGATCAGCGTCTCCGACACCGGCAACGGCATGGATGCGGACACGCTCGCCCATGCCTTCGAGCCCTTCTTCACCACCAAGGATGTCGGCCGTGGCACCGGGCTCGGCCTGTCGATGGTCTATGGCTTCATCAAGCAGTCGGGCGGGCATGTCCGCATCTATTCGGAGCCCGATCACGGCACGAGCGTGAAGATCTACCTGCCCCGCTTCCGTGGCACGATCGGCACGGCAGCGCCCCATGCCCCGGCCGAGCTGGCGCCCCAGGGCAGCGTCCATGAGACGATCCTGGTGTGCGAGGACGACGAGAATGTCCGCGCCTATACGGTCGAAGTGCTGCGCGAGCTCGGCTACCGGGTGATCGAGGCGGGCGACGGCCCCGCCACCCTCGCGGCGCTCGATGCCGAGCCGGGCAGGATCGACCTGCTGTTCACCGATGTCGTCCTCCCCCGCGGCATGACCGGCGCGGTGCTCGCCGCCGAGGCCCAGGCCCGGCGGCCCGACATGAAGGTCCTCTTCACTACCGGCTATGCCCGCAACGCGATCGTCCATCACGGCAGGCTCGATCCCGGCGTGCAGCTGCTTCCCAAGCCCTTCACCTATACCGACCTGGCGGCGAAGGTACGGGACATGCTCGACGGGTGAGCGGGCAGGCTCCGACCGCCTTCGTCTCGCGCAAGGCCGGCGTCGTCACCACTCAGTTGCCGTTCATCGCCGATCCGCTTAGCACGCCATCATGCGCATCCTCCCCGCCCTTGCCGCCGCGATCGTGATCGCCGCGCCCGCCGCCGCCCAGACCGGCAAGCCCGCCCCGATCCTCACCACGCCCGAGGCCAAGGATGTGTGGACCCATGCCGAGCCCGAGGCGGCACGCGTCACCCATGTCGACCTCAACCTCGACGTCGATTTCGCCAGCAAGACGCTCTCGGGTGTCGCCACGCTCGATGTGCTGGCGGCAAGGGGCGCAACCGACATCGTTCTCGACGTCGATGACCTGGTGATCGAGAGTGTCACCTGCCCCAAGGGCAAGCCCCTCCCCTACAAGATCGGCCCGCGCGAGACCGAGATCGGCCTCGGCTCGGCGCTGACCGTCCAGCTCGACGGCAACAAGCAGATCCTGATCCGCTACAAGACCAGGCCCGGCGCGAGCGCGCTCGGCTGGCTCGCCCCCGAGCTGACCGCCGGCAAGCAGAAGCCCTATCTGTTCAGCCAGGGCCAGCCGATCAACAACCGCAGCTGGATCCCCACCCAGGACAGCCCCGGCATCCGCCAGACCTGGTCCGCGACGCTCACCGTGCCCGACGGCTTCGTCGCGGTCATGAGCGGCGACCGGCTCGACGGTGCCACCGGCACGCTGGTCCCGCACCAGAAGCGCCAGTTCCGCTTCAAGATGGACCGGCCGGTGCCGCCCTACCTCATCGCCTTCGCCGTCGGCGACCTCGCTTTCAAGGCGACGGGTCCGCGCTCCGGCGTCTGGGCCGAGCCGAGCCAGCTCGATGCCGCCGCGCACGAAGTCGCCGATGTCGAGAAGATGATCGACGCCGCCCAGGCGCTCTACGGCCCCTATCGCTGGGGCCGCTACGACATGCTCGTCCTGCCGCCGAGCTTCCCCTATGGCGGCATGGAGAACCCCACCCTCACCTTCCTGACGCCGACGATCATCACCGGCGATCGCTCGAACACCGACGTCGTCGCGCATGAGCTGGCGCACAGCTGGTCGGGCAATCTCGTCACCAACGCGACCTGGTCGGACTCGTGGCTCAACGAGGGCTTCACCACCTATTTCGAGAACCGGATCATGGAGGCGGTCTATGGCAAGGAGCGCGCCGCCATGTACGCCGATCTCGATTGGGACGGGCTGCAGAAGGACATCAAGGACGCCGGCGGCAATGACGCGGCGACCACCCGCCTGCACGGCGATCCGGGCGCGACCTTCGGCCAGCTCGACTATTTCAAGGGCTCGACCTTCCTGCGCACGATCGAGGCAGCGGTGGGCCGGGCGAAGTGGGACGCCTATCTGCGCTCCTATTTCGATCGCCACGCCTTCCAGCCGCAGACCACCGCAGGCTTCCTGGCGGACATGCGCGCCAATCTGATCAAGGGCGACAAGGCGCTGGAGGCGAAGCTCGAGCTCGATCGCTGGGCCTATCAGGCCGGCCTGCCCGACAATGCGGTGCATATCACTTCGGCAACGCTCGCCGCGGTCGATGCGAAGCTGGCCGCGTTCAATGCCGGCGGCCCGGCAAGCGCGGTGCAGCCGACCGGCTGGGCGACCCAGCAATGGCTGCGCTTCCTCAACGGCCTGCCCCGCCAGCAGACCCCGGCCCGCCTCAAGGAGCTGGACGAGACGCTCGGCCTGTCGGCCTCGAACAACGCCTATGTCCGCTCGGCCTGGGCCCAGCTGGCCATCGCCAACCGCTATGAGCCGGCGCTGCCGAGCATCGAGGCGTTCGTGAAGCATGTCGGCCGCGGCCTGCTGATCTACCCGATCTACAAGGACCTGATGGCGCAAGGGGATTGGGGCAAGCCGATCGCGCTGCGGTTCTACGAGGGCGCCAAGGTGGGCTACCACCCGAATGCAGCGGCGGGCGTGGCGAAGATCGTGGGAGCGAACGACTGACGCCCTTTCCTCAACCCAATCCCAACCGTCACCCCGGCCTTGTGCCGGGGTCCACGGTTCCGCACCGACTGACATCCAGCCTCTTGTCCATGACTCGCCGCACGGTGGATCCCGGCACAAGGCCGGGATGACGAACAGGTTCAGTCGAACGCAAAAACCTCGCTGACCCGCATCACCCCGCTATCCGTCTCGGCAAACCGATATTCCGCCAGCCCTCGCAACCGCGCCACCGGCAACGGCGCCCGCCGCGGATCGCCGGCCAGCACCTCGATCCCCGCCGCCCGGCAGCGCGCCAGGAACGGCGTGACCCGCGCGGCCGGCTCGGGATCGTAGAACACGTCCCCCGCCAGGATCAGGTCGACCTCCGGCACCGGCCCCTCGGTCAGGTCGGCATGCAGCGCCTCGACCGCCACGCCATTCGCCGCCGCATTCACCTGCGTCGCCACCACCGCATAAGGATCGACATCCACCGCCAGCACGCTCGCCGCCCCAGCCTGCATCGCAGCGATCGCCACCAGCCCGGACCCACACCCCAGATCGAGCACCCGCCGTCCGGCCACAACCTCCGGCCGGTCCAGCACGAAGCGCGCCAGCGCCAGTCCACCCAGCCAGTAATAGGCCCAGTAGGGCGAGCCGAACGCCGCGTCCTCCGCCGCCAGTCGCCCCAGCCCGCTCGCCGGCACCGCCTTGTGCAGCACGATCTCGGGGATGCCAGGCACCGGCAGCAGCGGCAGCCTTGCCCGGATGAACTCGGCGGCGTTCAGGCGGACCGCCTCCACGCCCCCACCGCCAGGCAAATCCAGCCGAGGATCAGCGCCACCCCGCCGATCGGCGTGATCGCCCCGAACCAGCGTGGCCCGCCGAACGCCATCGCATAGAGCGTCCCCGCGAACAGCGCGCCGCCGACGACGAACAGCCAGGGCGAGATCCGTTCGCCCATCCGCAGCGCGACCAATGCCGCGACCGCGTGAATCAGCTGATACTGCCCGCCGGTCTTGAGCCACTCGGCCGCCTGCCCGCTCGCGCCGTGCGCGGCAAAGGCTCCCGCCGCCACCGCGATCGCCCCCGAAAGCGCCGCCAGCACCGTCACCAGACGCATCATCCCGAACTCTCCAGGTCGACCTCGATCGCCGCCGCGCGGCTGGCATGGGTGATCATCCCGTCGATCCCGGCGCGCAGGTCGCCGGTCTCGCGCTGCACGTCGAGCCGGGCATTGTCGCGCCGGCGATATTCGGCCTCGGTCTTGTCGATCTCGCGCTGGTCGACGCCGACCGCCTGCATCGCCTGGCGCGCCATCATCACCGCGCTCTCCAGCAGCTCGCGGACCACACCGCCCACCGGCGCGCCCTTCATCTTGATCACGCTGCGCCGGTCATAGGCGCGGACGAACACCGTCGCCTTGGGGAAGGCATAGTGCACCGCCTCGAGGAACTCGGTGTCGATCTTGTCGCCGTCGTTGCAGAACAGCACCAGCTCGGCCTCGGCCGCGCCCGCCTGGCGCAGCATGTCGATGCGCAGGCCGTCACCATAATAGACCTTCATACCGAAGTCGTTGGCGGTCTGGATCATCTCGACATCGGTATCGATGATGGTGACGGGGATGTCCTGCGACAGCAGCATCTGCGCCACCGTCTGGCCGAACCGGCCATAGCCGACCACGACGGCGTTCGAGCCCTCGTGCCGCGGCAGGTCCAGCCCCGCCGCGCTCGGCGCCGGCTCGGTGCGCAGCTTCTTGGTCGCCATCATCAGGAACGGCGTGGTGGCCATGGAAAGCGTGACGATCGCGCCGAAGATGCTCGCCGCCTGCCCCTCGATCAGCATCGCCGACTGGGCCTGGGCGAACAGCACGAAGCCGAACTCGCCGCCCTGGCTGAGCAGCACGCCGAGCGCAAAGGCCTGGCGCCGCGGCATGCCGAACAGCAGCCCCAGCCCCATGATGATCGCGGCCTTGGCGGCGATCAGCGCCAGCGCCATGCCGATCACGAAGAAGGGCCGCTCGGCGATCGCATGCAGGTTGAGCGTCATGCCCACGGCGAGGAAGAACAGGCCGAGCAGGATCGAGCGGAACGGCTCGACATCTGCCTCCAGCTCATGCCGATAGGGGCTGTCCGCCAGCATCACGCCGGCAATGAACGCGCCCAGCGCGGCCGACAGCCCGAGCATCTCCATGATCGCCGCCGCGGCGATCACGGTGAACAGCCCGGCGAAGATGAACATCTCGCGCTCGCCGAGATTGCCGATCAGCCGGAACAGCGGGCGCAGCAGGTAACGGCCGGCCAGGATCAGCCCGATGATCGCCGCCACCGTGTAGATGCCCAGCAGCCATCCCGGCGGCCCGCCCTGGTCATGCGGGTTGCGCGATAGCGCCGCAACGATGGTGATCAGCGGGACGATCGACAGGTCCTGGAACAGCAGTATCGCGAAGGCGCGCTCGCCGAACGGCGTGCGCAAGCGCCCGGCCGATTGCAGCAGCGGCAGCACCTGCGCGGTCGAGGACAGGGCGAGCGGCAGGCCGAGCGCCAGCGCCGCCCCCATCGAGCTGCCGGTCGCGACCCAGACCATGGCGGCAACCACCAGTCCGCAGACCACGACCTGAAGCAGGCCAAGCCCGAAGATGTCGCGCCGCATCCGCCACAGCCGCCCGGGGCTCAGCTCGAGCCCGACCAGGAACAGCAGCAGTGCGATGCCCAGCTCGGCAATGCCCATCTTGCTCTCGGCATCGCCGACCAGCCCGAGCACCTGCGGGCCGACGACCGCGCCGGCGACGAGATAGCCCAGCGTCGCGCCCAGCCCGAGCCGGCGGAACAGCAGCACGAACAGCAGCGCAAAGCCGAGCAGCGGAACATATTCGCCGAGCAGCGAGGCTTCCGAATGCTCCATCAGCCCCGCGCCTTTCGAACTGCTTCGGCCGCCGCCTCGAAGGCGAGCCGGATCGCCGCATGGCGCCCACGATGTTCCAGCGCCGGCGTGAACAGGTCGAGGCCGGGCCAGTCCGGCGCTGCAGTCCGCTCCCCGGCGAGCCAGGCGGTGAGCTGGTCGCGCGCAGCCTCAAGCTCGTCCAGCGAGCGGCCCACCGCATGGGCCTCCATCAGCGCCGACGATGCCTGGCCGAGCGCGCAGGCGCGCACCACCATGCCGATCTCCGCGATCCGGCCGGTGTCATCGAGGTTCACGTCGACGGTGACGCGGCTGCCGCATACGGGCGAGCGCTTCTCGGAAGAGGCCATCGCCCCCTCCAGCCGCGCCTCGAACGGCACGGAAGCCGCCAGGCGCAGGATTTCGGTGTTGTAGAGGGGCGCGTTCATTCCGCTCCCGACTTAGGGGACCGGGCCGCGATGCGCGACCCCCTATCGGGTAGAATTTGCCTCGCTGCGATTGGCGGTGCTGCCATTGTCGCTCTCGTCGCCGAACACCGGCTCGCCCTTGCGGCGGCGGTCGACGAAATCAGCGATGCTCGCGCTGGTCGCGTTGAGCAGCGGATAGGTGGTCGACTTGGTGATCCATTGCGGGCGATTGGCCGGGCCGCCGCTCACCGTGTCGAACAGCAGCACGACCAGCAGGAAGCCGATGCTGACCAGGATCAGGCCCTTCAGCGCGCCGAAGCCCAGGCCGAGCGCGCGGTCGATCGGGCCGAGAAAGCTCTCGCGGGTGCGCGATCCGATCGCGCGGGCGAGCAGGCGGCCGCCGAAATAGGTCACGCCGACCAGGATGACGAAGGCGAGCACCGCCCCGCCCTGCTCGGTGCCGACCATCCCGGCCAGCGCGGCCGCGAGCGGCGTGTGGAACAGCTTGAGCGCGAGCACGATCAGCAGCCAGGCGACCAGCGCCAGCACCTCGGTGACGAAGCCGCGGATGAAGCCCAGCACGGCCGACCCGCCGATGGCGAGCAGCACGATGATGTCGAGCCCGGTCAAAGTCATTGGAACACGTCCCTCCCGCGACGGGCTATGCCTCAAGCCGATCGGGAGCGGAAGCCATTCTCCCTCTCCCGCTCGCGGGAGAGGGTTGGGGAGAGGGGCAGAGCGGGAAGCAAGCGACGCCCACGCCTCACCCCACGCTTGCAATGTAGGATTTCGCCTGCTTGGCTGACCCGGCCGGCGCATCGCACGGCTGCTCTTTGATTTTGTTGGAAAAATAGGATCGCGCCCACGCAAGCATGTTGTGAGATGCCGCGCGTTCACCGGATTTGGGCTAATTCAGGTGCTGCAGGAATCCGCTCTTGGCATGAACTTTGTGAACTTTGGCGAGTCGGCTCGGCACGCGCAGTTGGATTGGTCACCCCTGCCTGGTGATCCGCAGCGCCCAGCGGTCATAGCCGAGTTCCTCGACCCGCTTCATGATCGCCTGTGCCAGCGCCGAGGACGGCACCGCCTCGCGCGACAGCACCCAGAGATAGCGTCCGCTCGGCTCGCCGACGATCGACCATTCATAGTCTTCGCCATGGTCGAGCACCCAATAGTCGCCCGTGTAGAGCGGCCCGAAGAACGAGACCTTGAGCTTGGCGCTGGTCGCCTCGTCGGCCACGATCGCCTTGCCTTCGGAGACGCTGCGGTCGCCATCCGGCCAGTTGTGCGTGCCGCTGTTGATCACGCTGATCTTGCCATCGTCGAGGAGCGCATATTCGGCGGTCACTGCGTCGAGCCCCTTCTCGAAGCGGTTCTCGTGCCGGGCGAGCTCGTACCATTTGCCGAGATAGCGGGTCAGGTCGACCGGTTTGGCCGGCTCGGGCACCTTCTTGTTGATCACCGGCGGGCGCGTCGCGCGCGAATAGAGGAAGATGCCGCCGATCGCGGCGACCGCGACGCCCGAGGCGATCGAAATGGCAGTGGAACGCTTCATGGGCCGCATTCTGCGGCGTAAGTTGCGGAAAGCAAAGCCCTCAATGCCAAGGCTTGCAACTGCGCTCCGTGTCCTTCCACAGCGGCATGATCCGCACCCGGCGCTTGCCGTAATAGCTCAGGTCCATCCAAGCACGCACCGGCACGCCGGCGCGGCTATAGATGTCCTGGTCGCCCCAGCGCTCGTTGCCGGTCTCGCAGTGCCGCCAGCCCCGGCGTTGCAGCGCCTCGACCAGCTTGTAGATCTCCTCCTGCCCGCCGTTCTTCCAAAGGATCAGGTGGTCGAAGCCGCCCTGCCCCTTGCTGCCGATCAGGTCGATCGCCGCTTCATAGGGGCCCTCCCCGATCACCAGCACCTCTTCGCGAAGGCAGCGCGTGCGGAAGGCGTCGATCTTGACGCATTTGGTGAAGCCGGCGCGCCGCGCGTCCTCCGCGCTGCCGCTCACCGGCAGCCCGGCAAAGGCGAGCGACGGTGGCGGCGTGCGCGCAGGTTCACGGCCGGCCACCAGGATCGCCGCCATCAACACTACAGCGCAAAAGGTCGGCACCAGCATCCCGGGGCGCGCCCAGTCGGCGGCCAGTTCTCGCAGCATGGGTCGCTCCGGCAATCTCTCCTGGTGACGATATTCCATCACACCGCAAGCGATTACAACCCCGTAGCGGCTGTCAGGCGCCGTGCCTCACCGCCCCAGCAGGTGATCGACGAACTGGCCGAGCGACTTGAACCCGGCGAGTTGCAGCCCGCCCTTGTCCTTGACCTGCGCCACCGGCGCCAGCGCCCGGCCGAAGCCGAGCTTGGCGGCCTCCCGGCAGCGCAACGCGCCATGCGCGACCGGGCGCACCTCGCCCGACAGCGCGATCTCGCCGAACACCACTGCGTCCACCGGGATCGGCCGCTCGGACAGTGCCGATACGAGCGCCGCCGCCACCGCCATGTCCGCCGCCGGATCCTGCACGCGGTAGCCGCCGGCGATGTTGAGATAGACTTCGCAGGTCGAGAAGCTCAGCCCGCAGCGCGCTTCGAGCACCGCGAGGATCATCGACAGCCGTGCCGAATCCCAGCCGACCACCGCACGCCGCGGCGTCGCCCCGCTCGCCAGCCGCACGGTAAGCGCCTGCACCTCGACCAGCACCGGCCGCGTGCCCTCCAGCGCCGGGAAGACCACCGTGCCGGTGACGTTCTCGTCGCGCGACGTGAGGAACAGCGAGGAAGGGTTGGAGACCTCTTCAAGCCCCTCGGTCTGCATCGCGAATACGCCGATTTCGTCGGTGCCGCCGAAGCGGTTCTTCACGGCGCGCAGGATGCGGTATTGGTGGCTGCGCTCGCCTTCGAACGCCAGCACCGTGTCGACCATGTGCTCGAGCACGCGCGGCCCGGCGATACTGCCGTCCTTGGTGACATGGCCGACCAGCACCACCGCGGTGCCGCGCTCCTTGGCGAAGCGGATCAGTTCGCCCGCGCTCGCCCGTACCTGGCTCACTGTGCCCGGCGCGCCCTCGATCAGGTCCGAGTGCATGGTCTGGATCGAATCGATGATCAGCAGCGCCGGCGGCGCGCCCTCGCCTACCGTGGTGAGGATGTCGCGCACCGAGGTCGCCGCGGCGAGCTGCACCGGCGCCTTGCCCAGACCGAGCCGGCGCGCGCGCAGCCGCACCTGGTCCGCCGCCTCCTCGCCCGAGACATAGGCGACCGACAGCCCACGCAGCGCGACCTTGGCCGCGGCCTGAAGCAGCAGGGTCGACTTGCCGATGCCCGGATCGCCACCGATCAGCGTCGCCGATCCCTCGACGAACCCGCCGCCCAGCGCACGGTCGAGCTCGGCAATGCCGGTCGCCATGCGATCGGGCAGCGCGATATCGGTATTCAGGCCGGTGAGCATGATCGCCCGCCCGCCCGACTGGAGATTATGCTTCGACTGGAACGGCGTCACATTGGCATTGGCGTCCTCGACCAGCTGGTTCCACTCGCCGCAATCGCCGCATTGCCCCGCCCATTGCGCAGTGACCGAGCCACAGGCTTGGCAGACATAACGTTTCTTCGGTTTCGCCATTCCCCCTGCCTAGCAACAGAACAGGACGAGAACAATCGCCAGATTGGAAGCGGCTTGATTCAAAGCGATGCTGGTAGCGGCTGGCTGCCAATGCTAGTTTTCACCGATTATCGGAGAAGGTTGATGTCTTATCGGATTCCGCTGGGCATGTTGTTCGGTGCCGTGTTTCTTTCCCCCGGCAGCGCACTTGCCCAGGAAAAGCCGCCAACAGCCGATTCCGCGCAGATCGTCGTACAGGGCAACAAGAACCTGAAGCGCGACATCGCCAAATTCGTGGGAGCGCTGGCGGAAGATCCGGCTACCAGCCAGCTCAGTCGTTTCGAAGACGCCGTATGCCCCAAGGCCGTCGGTCTCCCCCCCGTCCAGGCGGAAGCCGTGGCCAATCGCATGCGCCAGGTGGCCGAGGCTGCCGGCATCCGCGTGGGCAAGCCCGGTTGCCGGGTGAACGTCGTAGCGATCGTCACGCCCGACAAGCACGGTTTCCTCAAGCTGCTCAGCGACCGGAAACCCGACTATTTCGGTGATCTCGAACCCATACAGATTCGTCGACTGGTCGCCGAGAAAGGTCCCGCGACCGCCTGGCAATTGCAGGGACCGGCGATCAGTGCGCGCGGTACGGTGATCATGGATGGCGTGGGCGGCCCGCCCATGAACACCACCGCGGAGCCCGCAACGCGCCTGCGCGCCACCGCCCGCCCGCAATTCGCCGCGGCCGTGGTAGTGATCGATGCCGCGGCGGTGGACGGTCTTACCGCCAGGCAGCTGGCCGATTATGCCGCGATGCGCACCTATGCCGGCACCAAGCCCTCGCGCCTCGAAGTCTCCACCGCGACCACCATTCTGAAGGTGCTCGAGGCGCCGATGGGCAGCGAGACCCCGTCCAGCCTGACGAATTGGGATCTCGGCTTCCTGCGGGGCCTCTATGCGAGCCCGCCCAATGCCTATGCCGGCGTCCAGCGCGGCGCGATCCGGGCCGGGGTCAACAAGCAGGTTCAGGAAGGCGAAACGGAGAAGAACTGATGTCCGGTATCCGCTTGCTCGCAGCATTTGGTGCCATCCTGCTTTCTGGCAGCCCGGCAATCGCGCAGGATTCCGCTCCAGCGCACGGTGAGAGTTCGAACATCACCGTCGAGGACGGAAGAGCACCAAAAAGGAAATCCGGGCCTTCGTGAACGCCATTGGCGAAAATCCCGCCATCAAGCAGCTGACCCGCTTCGAAGACGCGATCTGTCCCGCAGTTATCGGCCTTTCGCCGCACCAAGCGTCCGCCGTCGATACGCGGTTGCGCCAGGTCGCGAAAGCGGTAGGAATCAAAGCCGCACCCGCCGCCAATTGCTATCCCAATGTCCATGTCATCCTCACCGCGAACAAAAGCGCGTTTGTGAAGGCGCTGGTCCAGGTACGGCCCGATTATTTCGGCGAGTTCAGCCCGATGGAAGTCCGCCGCCTCGCAGCGACGCCGGGTCCCGCGGTCGCCTGGCACCGCGAAGGTCCCCTGCTCACCAAACGCGGCACGCCGGTGTTTCTGGACGAGGGCATGGGGTCCGACCCGACCAATATCGGCGGGCACTACGTCAACAGGACCATGGAACCCGACACGCGCGCATCGAACAGCGTCCGCCCACAATTTCAGGGCGCGGTGGTGGTGATAGAGGCCAATGCAGTTGAAGGTCTGACCACCACCCAGCTGGCGGATTATGTGGCCATGCGTGCCTTTGCCCGAACCTATCCGGACCGGCTAGATACCGCGCCGACCGCTTCGATCCTCAAGGTTCTGGAAACGCCGATCGGCAGCCCCACGGCCTCCAGCATGACCCAATGGGATCTGGGCTATCTCCGCGGCCTTTACAGCAGTGATCCCTATCTCTTCGCTGGCGCCCAGCGCGGAGCGATAGGGCGGGAGATCGCCAAACAAACCGGCTTGGACGCGAAGTAGCACCGCTCAATCCGCATATAGCTCCGATCCGAGCTTGAGCGCGGTCCCTCCATCCGTTTGTTCGAGCAGATAGACCGGATTCTTCGCGCTTCCGTTCCGGATGATCTTCTCGCCCTTGATCGTCCGCTGGACGCGACGTTCGAAGCGTTGAGCAACCTTGCCATGCGCACGGTGTGCCCCCCAGCGCCACCAAACCTTCGCGCCTTTTCGGTATTCATTAGTCATACGCCTCCAACCCGGCGCGCGCCTTTAGGTTGCTGCGCGCGCGCCCGGAAGGTATGCGCCCGCCATGAAGCCCACCGACCTCCGCGTCGCGCTGTTCAGCGGCAACTACAATTACGTCCGCGACGGCGCGAACCAGGCGCTCAACCTGCTTGTCGGCTATCTCCTGTCGCAAGGGGTCGCCGTCCGCGTCTATTCGCCTACCACGAGCACGCCCGCCTTCCCGCCCACCGGCGACCTGATCAGCGTGCCGTCCTGGCCGGTTCCGGGCGGCCGCGAGGAATACAAGTTCGCCACCGGCCTGCCGCGCAGCACCCGCGAGGACGTCGAGGCGTTCGCGCCGAACATCGTCCATCTCTCGGCGCCCGAGTTCCTCTGCCATGGCGCGCTCAAATGGGCGGGTCGCAACAACATCGCGACGCTCGCCTCGCTGCACACGCGCTTCGAGACCTATCCGGCCTATTATCATCTGGGCTTTCTCGAAAAGCCGCTGATCCGCCTGCTCACCCGCTTCTACAATCGTGTCGATCATGTCGTGACCCCGGGCAAGTCGACCGCCGACCTGATCCGCGGCTGGGGCGTCACCACGCCGATCACCACCTGGGCGCGCGGCGTGAACCATGCGCGGTTCAATCCGGGCGCACGCAGCCTCGAATGGCGCCGCTCGCTCGGCATCGGCGACGAGGAGGTCGCGGTCGGCTTCCTCGGCCGGCTGGTGCTGGAGAAGGGGCTCGACGTGTTCGCCGAGGTGATCGCCGCGCTCCGGCAGCGCGGCGTGCCGCACCGGGTGCTGGTGATCGGCGAAGGCCCGGCCCGCGAATGGTTCGCAGAGCGCGTGCCCGAAGCGGTGTTCACCGGCTTCCAGCGCGGCGACGATCTCGGCCGCGCCGTCGCCTCGATGGACGTGTTCTTCAACCCATCGCTCACCGAGACCTTCGGCAACGTCACCTCCGAGGCGATGGCCAGCGGCGTGCCCGTGGTCGCCGCCCGCGCGACCGGCGCGATCGATCTTGTCGAAGATGGCGAGAACGGCTTCCTTGTCCCCCCGCGCGACGTGGGAGCCTATGCCGACGCGATCGCCCGCTTCGTCGCCGATCCCGACCTGCGCCGCCGCGCGGGTGCCGAAGGCCACGCCCGCGCCAGCGCGCTGATCTGGGACGACGTCAACCAGAAGGTGCTCGATGCCTATCTGGACGTGATGGAGCGCCGGGACGGATAAAGCCCTTGCGGGTCCTGCCGCAGATGCGATGATCCTCGCCTCTCGCAGCGCCACCGTTTCGAAGGGCCCTTGCTTTGATCTCGCATTTGGCGGTCGCCGGCTATCGTTCGCTGCGCAGCGTCACGCTAGAGCTGGGGCAGCTTACTTTGGTCACCGGCGCGAACGGCAGCGGCAAGTCGAGCCTGTACCGAGCCTTGCGCCTGCTCGCCGACACCGCCCAGGGCCGGCTGATCGGTTCGCTCGCCGCGGAAGGCGGCCTCTCCTCCACGCTCTGGGCCGGCCCGGAGAAATTCAGCCGCGAGATGCTGCGCGGCACCCAGCCCGTCCAGGGCACGGTCCGCTCGGGTCCGGTGAGCCTGAAGCTCGGCTTCTCCGGCCCGGACTTCGGCTATGCGATCGATCTCGGCATGCCCGATCCCACCTTTCCCTTCACCCGCGATCCCGAGATCAAGGTCGAGACGATGTGGACTGGCCCATTGCTCGAGCGGGGCAATGCGTTCGCGGAACGGCGTGGACCTGCGGTGCGGCTACGCACGGCCGCGACGGGTGAATGGCGCCGTGCGATGGACAATCTGCTGCCCTTCGACAGCATGGTCACCCATTGCGCCGATTCCGTCGATGGCCTCGAGCTGCTGCTGATGCGCGAGCGCATGCGCAACTGGCGCTTCTACCACAACCTGCGCACCGATATCGATGCGCCGGCGCGGCGCCCCCAGGTGATGACCTACACGCCCGTGCTGGGCAGCGACGGTGCCGACCTGGCAGCCGCCATCGCCACGATCCTCGCGATCGGCGACGCGCAGGCGCTGGAGGAGGCGATCGACGACGCCTTTCCGGGCTCGCGGGTCATCGCGCATCCCGGGGAATATGGCATGGTCGAGATGCAGCAGCCCGGCCTGCTCCGGCCGCTCGGCGCCAAGGAATTATCGGACGGGACGCTGCGCTACCTGCTGCTCATCGCCGCCCTGCTGTCGCCGCGCCCGCCCGAGATCATGATCCTCAACGAGCCCGAGGCGAGCCTCCACCCTTCCCTGCTCGAGCCGCTGGCGCGGCTGCTCGTCCGGGCATCGCGCCATTGCCAGATCGTGCTGGTCTCGCACAGCGAGCGGCTGATCGAGAGCCTTGGCGGCGAACGCGGCGTGCGCGAAATCACCCTGTCCAAGCGGCTCGGCGAGACGCAGATCGAGGACCATGAAGCGCCGCGCTGGTCCTGGCCAGCGCGGTAGGCCGTTACTTCCAGTCGTACTTCAGCCCTTCCTCGCGGAAGGCGAAGCGGTCGAGGTGGCGTTCCACCGCGCCCTTCAGTCCTTCGAGCTGCTCGGTCGAGCTCGCGTCGATGCGGATGTCGAGCCCGGTCTCGGCGACGTTGAAGGTCACCACCGCGTCGCCCGGATGATTGGCGCCGCGCGCGTCCTTGGGGAAGATCACCGTGCCGTTCTCGGGGGTGAACTCGACCTGCAGGTTGTGCTCCCAATGCTTGCACAGCTGCTGAAGGTAGCGGCTGGCATGGCCGGTCGGCGCCAGCGTCTCGGCGGAGAAGGTCGTGATGGTCATGGATATCGTCTCCTTCGGCGGCGGCACGATCCCGAGCCGCCGCCGCAACAGTTCCAGTCGAGGCAAGCTCAGAGCCGCTCGATCTTCCGCGCCGCCTCGTCGAGGATCTCGGCGACGTCGTGCAGCATGTCGGCACCGACGCCCTCGGCCGCAAGCCGCTCCTGCAGGACGGTGCGCAGATTGCCCATCGCCCGGCGGATCGGCCCGCCGTCGGAACGCTCGCGCATGCTGGCGAGCTGCTTCAGCCGCTCGAACAGCGCCTCCACTTCCTCGGCCCGCTCGGCCAAGTGCGCAGTGCCGTCCACGGTGATCGCGAACTGCTTCTTGGCGCCCTCGGTCTTGGCCTCTTCGATCAGGCCCATCTCGTCGAGCATGCTCAGCGTCGGATAGACCACGCCCGGGCTGGGGGCATAGGCGCCACCGGAACGCTCCTCGATCTCGCGGATCAGGTCATAGCCGTGGCGCGGCTGCTCCTCGATCAGCTTGAGGAGGATGAGGCGGAGCTCGGTGCCGTCGAACATGCGGCGACGGCCGCCGCGCTCGCCATGGCCGAAGCCACCGCGCCCACGGGCACCCATGCCCCAGCCCATGACGAAGTCCGGACCACCGCCAAAGCCGCCGCGGCGGCCGAAAACAAAGCCCCGCGGGCCGCAATGATGATGTCGCATAATATCTCCTGTACGACTCGTGATGCGCACAAGATATATCTTGAAAGGGTTTTTACAAGTCCTGACGCACCATCAGCGCGCGCTGCACTCCCGGCTCGATCAAAGCTTGGGATGCAGAAATCGTCCGCTGCGCCTATCTTGGCAGGATGGCCGACCTTTTCGCCGCCCAGGAACCGTCCCACCGCCCCGAAGCCGCGCCGCTCAATGGCCCGCTCGCCGATCGCCTGCGCCCGCAGCAACTCGCCGATGTCGTGGGACAGGAGCATCTCACCGGGCCCGAGGGCGCGATCGGCCGCATGGTCGCGGCGGGCAAGCTCTCCTCGATCATCCTCTGGGGGCCGCCCGGCACCGGCAAGACCACGATCGCCCGGCTGCTAGCGGACGCCGTCGGGCTGCGCTTCGTTGCGATCAGCGCGGTGTTCTCGGGTGTGGCGGACCTGAAGAAGGTGTTCGCCGAGGCCAAGGAATATGCCCGGCTCGGCCGCAAGACGCTGCTGTTCGTGGACGAGATCCACCGCTTCAATCGCGCCCAGCAGGACGGCTTCCTGCCCTATGTCGAGGACGGCACCGTCACCCTGGTCGGTGCGACCACCGAGAATCCCTCGTTCGAGCTCAACGCCGCCGTGCTCAGCCGCGCCCAGGTGCTGATCCTCCACCGGCTCGATCCCGCCGCGCTGACCCGATTGCTCGATCGGGCCGAAGCCGCCGAGGAGCGGCCCTTGCCCCTCACGCCGGATGCGCGTGATGCGCTGGTGGCGAGCGCGGACGGCGATGGCCGCTTCCTGCTCAACCAGGCGGAGACGCTGTTCTCGGTGCAATTCGAGGAGCCGCTTACTCCGGCGGCGCTCGGCGAGTTCCTCCAGCGCCGCGTCGCAGTCTACGACAAGGATCGCGAGGGACATTACAATTTGATCTCCGCGCTCCACAAATCGGTGCGCGGCAGCGATCCCCAGGCGGCGCTCTACTATCTCGCGCGCATGCTCACCGCCGGCGAGGAGCCGCTCTACGTGCTGCGCCGGCTTGTCCGCATGGCGGTGGAGGACATCGGCCTGGCCGACCCCAATGCGCTGGTCCAGTGTCTCGCGGCCAAGGACACCTATGAGTTCCTCGGCTCGCCCGAGGGCGAGCTGGCGATCGCCCAAGCCTGTCTCTACATCGCCACCGCGCCCAAATCGAACGCGGCGTATATGGCGCAAAAGGCCGCGTGGCGGAGCGCGAAGGAAACCGGCTCTCTGATGCCGCCGCAGAACATCCTCAACGCCCCCACCAAGCTGATGAAGCAGATCGGCTATGGCCAGGGCTATACCTATGACCATGATGCCGAGGGCGGCTTCTCGGGCGACAATTACTGGCCCGAGGAAATGGCGCCCCAGACCTTCTACTCCCCCACCGACCGCGGACATGAGAAGCGCATCGCCGAGCGGCTGGCCTGGTGGAACGAGATGCGGGAGCGGAAGCGCGATGGATGACTGGGACGACGCCACGGCCTTTGCCCGCACCTTGCCCGATGTGGTGATGGAGAGCTGGTGGGGCACGCCTTGTCCCAAGATCAACGGCAAGGGCCTGATGTCGCCCGGCCGCGAGAAGGGCAGCTTCGGCCTGATGGTCACCCATCCGGAGAAGGAGATTCTGTTCGAGACCGATCCGGACACCTTCTGGCAGACCGATCACTATGCCAACTATCCGATGCTGCTGGTACGCTACGGCACCGGCAGCCGCGAGCGGATCGAGCTCTACATCCAGCGGGCCTGGTGGGACCGCGCGAAGAAGCCCCAGCGCATCGCCGCAGGGATGGCGGAGCGGCCGTGAGGCAAACCAGTGCTCCTGCGAAAGCAGGAGTCCAGGATCGCAAGCCAACCGCCCGTGACTCTGGGCTCCTGCTTTCGCAGGAGCGCACGGCATTCACCGACTTCATCGCGATCGACTGGTCCGGCCAGGCGGTCGAGCGGCCGAAGGGCCTCGCCGTTGCCCGCGCCGAGGCGGGCAGCGCCGCGCCCGTGCTGGTCGAGCGCAACTGGTCGCGCCAGGACATTGCCGACTGGCTCGCCCAGCTGGCAGACAAGGGCACCCGCGCGCTGATCGGGCTCGACCTGTCCCCAGCCTTTCCGCTCGCCGATGCGGGCGCCTATTTCCCCGGCTGGGAGCTGTCCCCGTCCGACGGCCCTGCGCTGTGGAAGCTGGTCGAGGCGCTGTCGCTCAGCGACCTGCACCTCGCCGCGACGAGCTTCGTGCAGCACCCGGATGCACGCCGTCATTTCCGCCAGATGGGCGATTGCGGCGACCTGTTCCCGCCCGGGCGCGGCCGCTTTCGGGTGTGCGAGCATGGCCAGGAGGCGATGCGGCTGTCGCCGTACAGCTGCTTCAATCTGGTCGGCGCCTCGCAGGTCGGCAAGTCGAGCCTCACCGGCATGCGCGTGCTGCACCGGCTGCGGGGCAAGCTGCCGATCTGGCCCTTCGATCCGCTGCCCGAGCGCGGCCCGGTGCTGGTCGAGATCTACACCGCGCTGGCCGCCCGCGCCGCGGGGATGCGCAAGGGCGTATCCAAGATCCGCGACGGGGCGACGCTCGACGCGATGCTGGCGGCGCTGGGCTCGGAGCCGCATGCGCCGCTCACCCGCTATGACGACCACGCCACCGACGCGATTCTCAGCGCCGCCTGGCTTCGCGCGGTGGCAGATGATGCCGGGCTCTGGGCGCCGGAGGGTCTGACGCCGGAACTCGCCCGTACTGAGGGCTGGACGTTCGGAGTGCGCTAATCTCCCTCAGGCCACCTCCGCCGCGATCTGGCGCAGCGCGTTCTCGAAGGCTTCGGGCGGCTGGCCGCCGGAGATCAGCCATTTGTCCTCGATCACGATCGCCGGCACCGAGTTGATCCCGCGGCTCTGCCACAGCTGTTCGGCCGCGCGGACCTCGTCGGCATAGCGGCCCGAGGCCAGCACCTCGCGGGCTGCCGCGCCGTCCAGCCCGGCCTTCTCGGCCGCGGCGACCAGCACGTCCTGGTTCGACGGGTCCTTCTGCTCGGTGAAATAGGCCTCGAACAGCGCATGCTTGAGCGCCGCCTGCATGCCCTCGATCTCCGCCCAGTGGAGCAGCCGGTGCGCGTCGAAGGTGTTGTAGATTCGGCTGTCGGCCGAGCCGTTCATCGTGAAGCCCAGCGCCGCCGCGCGGTCGCGGATCATCTGGCGGTTCGCCGCCGACTGCTCGGGCGTCGAGCCATATTTCTTGGCGATATGCTCGCCGATATTCTCGCCCTCGGGCACCATGTTCGGGTTGAGCTCGAAGGGCTGGAAATGGATTTTCGCATCGACCACGCCCTCGGTCCGCGCCAGCGCTTCCTCCAGGCCCTTCAGCCCGATGATGCACCAGGGGCAGGAGACGTCGGAGACGAAATCGATCTTCAGGGGACGGGGCATCGGGAATCCTTTGTCGGTGTTCCCGGCAAGATGGGAAGCGCCCGCCCCGATGCCAACGGTCAGGCGACCTTGGCGGCCTCCGCGCGGCGGAGATATTCGTCGGCCATCTCGAAGCGGATCCGGCGCACCGCGGGATCGTCGCTGTTCGAGGCGCGGGCTCGTTCTTCCCGGGCGCGGCGCTGCAGATAGGCTTGCTCGTCTTCCTCGGGCTCGGGCTCGTGGACTTTCGCCTCGCGCGGCTGCCCATCCGGCTTCTTCGGCTCGGTCGCCAGCGCCTCGTACATCGCCGCAAGCGTCAGATATTGCTCGCGCGCGGACCCGCTCAACTGCTCGGCCATCTCGCGCTGGCGCGCGGCGCGAGCCTGATAATAGTCGTGCTGCTTGTTCATCGACCCAATCCCCGCGTCGCGGGTTCATATTAGGAGACGTCGCGCAAAAGCGAAGATTATCGACGCAGCAACGGTCGCTCGTCGGCGGCGGTCCGTCGCATATCATGAACCGCCGCCGCCACTTGGGGAAGAGCCTTGCTCAGGGGATGAGCAGCAGCTTGCCGGTGCTCGACCGGCTCTCCATCGCCGCATGCGCCTGCACTGCATCGGCCAGCGCATAGTCGGTCGCGGGGGCGATCCGCAGCTTGCCCTGACGCACCCAGTCGAACAGCCGGGCGGTGCGGGCGCGTAGCAGCGCGGCGGTGTGGATATGGTCGAAGAAGGTCGCGTAGCCGATCTTGATGCTGCGCGGCAGGCTCATGATGTCGATCCGGCCGGGCCCGCCCAGCACCGGGCCGAACCAGCAGAAGGTGCCCGAGCGGCGCAGCGACGCCAGCGAGTCCTCGAAGGTCGCCGGACCCGAGCCGTCATAGACGACATGCACGCCCTCGCCCCCGGTCAGCCGCAGCACCTCGGCGGCGAAATCGCCCTCGGCATCGACGATGACATGGTCGGCCCCGGCTGCCCTGGCCGCCGCGACCTTGGCTTCGCTCGAGACCCGGCCAATCACCGTGCCGCCGCGCAGCTTGACGATCTGGGTCAGCAGCTGCCCCACTCCGCCGGCGGCGGCATGGACCAGCGCGACGTCGCCCGGCTGGACCGGGTAGAAGTCGGTGGCGAAGTGGCTGGCGGTGAGGCCCTGCATCATCAGCGAGGCGGCGGTGCGGTCGTCGATGTCGTCGGGGATGGGGACCAGCGCGGCGGCGGGGATGGCGAGGCGCTCGGCATAGCTGCCCGGGGCATAGACCCAGGCGACCCGCTGGCCGACCGCCAGATCGGTCACTCCCTCACCCAGCGCCAGCACCCTGCCCGCCCCCTCGACGCCGAGGGCGCGGGGCAAGGGGAGCTCGTGCCAGGCCATGCCGTTGCGGACGCCGATGTCCATGAAGTTTACACCGGCGGCAGCAATCTCGACCAGCACCTCCCCCGGGCTCGGTACGGGCTCAGGTAATTCAAGAATATCAATAACTTCCGGGCCACCAACTGCGATCATGACGACGGTCTTCATATGCAGACTCCTATATTGAACGATCATTCCAGAATTTGTCAAAAAAACTCAGCGCAGGGCGCGCATCGCAAGATCCACCAGGGCAGAGCGCTGCGCCGAACCGGCACCGGCGCGCGCGGCGAGGCGGATGCTGGAGATGGTGGTAATCAGGAAGGCGGCGAGGCTGTCCATGTCGAGATCGGCGGCGACATCGCCCTGCTCGCGGGCCAGCGCCAGCGCCCCCTTCATCGCGCGGACCAGCGTGGCGGACGAAGCCTCGCGCAGCTTGACCAGATCGGGCCGGCTGCAACCGAACTCCACGGTGGAGCCGACGCCGAGACAGGCGCTGTCCGCCTCCGCCACCACCCGATCGAACATCGCACGGATACCCTCGATCGCCCGGTCGCGGCTCGCCAGCAGATCGGTATGGGCGCGCACCTCTTCCTGCGAATAGCGTTTCACCGCAGCGAGATAGACGCCCCATTTGTCACCGAACGTGTCGTAGAGGCTCTGCCGACCGATCCCCATCGCATCGACGAGCATCTGCGCAGAGGCGCCCTCGAAGCCATGCTCGCGGAAAACCTCCACAGCGGCCTGGACGGCGGTATCGACATCGAATTCGCGGGGACGTGCCATGCAGGGGAGATAATGTACTGGAACGATCGTTCAAGATGTGGTTCAGGAAGAAATGGACACCGGAACATTCGTACGCCGATGATGGCACCGCGCTGGTATCGCGACCTCGATCCGAACGGCCGCCGCGCGTTCGGCTCCACCTATGCGGCGTTCAGCATGGACGCCATGAACATCCAGCTCTACTCGTTCACTTTGCCGGTGCTGCTGACGCTCTGGCACCTCTCCCCTTCGGCCGGCGGACTGCTCGCGACGGTGACCCTGGTCGCCTCCGCCGCCGGCGGCTGGCTGGCGGGACTACTCTCCGACCGGCTCGGCCGGGTCCGCGTGCTGCAGGCGACGATCCTGTGGATGGCGCTGTCGACCATGGCCTGCGGGCTGGCGCAGAATTACGAGCAGCTGCTCGTCGCGCGGGTGATCCAGGGCGTGGGCTTCGGCGCCGAATGGGCGGTGGGCGCAGTGTTCATGGGCGAGATCGCCGCGGCGGCGACGCGGGGCCAGCTGGTCGGCACCGCGCAGAGCGCCTGGGCGGTCGGCTGGGGGCTGGCCGCCGCGAGCTCCACCCTTGCCATCGCGCTGCTGCCGCCCGAGCCGGGCTGGCGCGCGGCCTTCTTCCTGAGCCTGCCGATGGCCGGTGCGATCTTCCTCGTCCGCAAGCGCCTGCACGAGTCCGCGACCTTCCTGGCCTGTCCGGGCGCCGACGACTGGCACCGGATCTTCGCAGCCCCGATGCTGGGCAACACGCTGCGCGGCTCGCTGCTCGCGATCGGCACCCATGGCGGCTATTGGGCGCTGGCGACCTGGTGGCCGACCATGCTGAAGCTCGAGCGCGGGATGACCAACGCCCAAGCCGCCACGCACATGGCGATGCTCGTCGGCGGATCGCTGGCCGGCTATGCGCTCGGCGCGACGCTTGCGGATCGTATCGGACGCCGAGCGACACTCGCGCTGTTCGCCGCCGGCGGGATCGTCACCGTGCTGGCCGCGACCGAGCTGCCGGTCTCCGACGCGATGCTGCTCGCGCTCGGCGCACCGCTGGGGCTGTTCGCCATGGGGCTGTACAGCGCGATCGGCCCGGTGCTGAACGAGCTCTACCCGACGCGGCTGCGCGGTTCGGGACTGGGCTTCTGCTACAATGTCGGGCGCGGCGTGGCCGGGCTGGCGCCGTTCGCGGTGGGCGGCAGCATCGCGGCATATGGGATCGCGCATTCGATCGGGATCTATGTTTCGGTTGCCTATGTGCTGGTGCTGGTCGCGGCGGGACTGCTGCGCGAGACGCGGGGGATGGAGTTTGTGGGGGGCTGAGGCGAGGTAGCTTCTGTCTTCGTCATCCCCGCGAAGGCGGGGATCCAGGGTAAGGGAGGACGAACGAAGAAATCGAGCACATGCCAGACGGAGATTCCAAGGCAAGCCGCCAGCGCACAGCGTGTGACTCTGGATCCCCGCCTTCGCGGGGATGACGATTGAAGGGAGGGTGCGGCCTTGCCCCTCTCCCCGGCCATCATCAGGTAAACAGCGCCCCGCGCTGTTTAGGCCATGCCGGGGGCATGGCCGACCTGATGATCCCTGAAGGGGAGAGGGAGATTCTGGCTAAAACCCCAGTTCCGTCAGGCTCGGATGGTCGGCCGGCCTTGGCCCTGCCGGCCAGCGCAGGGCGCGTTCGCGTTCCTGGATCGGGTGTTCGTTGGCGGCGGTGAGGCGGCGGCGGATCAGGCCGGCATGGTCGAGCTCGATCTCTTCATTGCCATAGACGCGGAACCAGGTGCCGCTGTCGCTGTGGAATTCGGCGGCGTAGCGGACGCTGAGCCGCCCGGCGCTTTCCGACCAGGGCTCGTGCAGCACCCGCAGGTCGAGCGCGCGGCGGAACTGGCGGTCGAGGAAGCCGCGAATCTGCTCGCGTCCCCACAGGAAGGTCACCCGGTTGCGCCACTGACAATCGATCGTGTGGCTGAGCAGCAGCGCATCCAGGTTGCGCATGTTCCAGGCATTCTCGGCATCGCGGACATGCCATTCCGTCGCCGGACTGAATTGGGGCATCGGTCTTCCAGCTTCACAGGGCGTATTGCCGCTTATGGCGCGCGTGCCAGAGTGGTTGCCAGTTAGACGCTGTTAGTTTCCGCCCGGAGCGGACCGCCGCTCACAGCAGATCATAGCGATTAACGGGCGGCCGGTGCCGGGCTGGACTATCTCGGACCGGTACCCACGCTGCCCCGAAAGGACCGATCATGTCGAACCTGATGCCCGAAACCGTCACCGATCGCCGCGGCTTCGTCCATGGCGCCGCCGCCATCGCCGCCCTGCTCGGCGGCGCCGTCACCGCCCAGGCCGCCAGCGCCTCGCGCGGCGGCGCGCCCGCCCCGGCTTCCTTCGGCCCGGTCAAGCAGGTCGATGCCGGCCCGCTCAGCATCGGCTATGTCGAGATGGGCCCGGCGACCGGCCCGGCGGTGCTGCTGTTCCATGGCTGGCCCTATGACATCCACGCCTTCGCCGAAGTCGCGCCGCTGCTGGTCGCGCGCGGCTACCGCGTGATCGTCCCCTATCTGCGCGGCTATGGCAGCACCGTATTCCGCTCGGCCGACACCTTCCGCAACGCCCAGCAGGCCGCGATCGCGATGGACGGGATCGCGCTGATGGACGCGCTGGGCATCAAGAAGGCGATCGTCGCCGGCTTCGACTGGGGCGCCCGCACCGCCGACATCATGGCGCTGCTCTGGCCCGAGCGCTGCACCGCTTTGGTCTCCGTCAGCGGCTATCTGATCGGCAGCCAGGCCGCCAATGCCGCGCCGCTGCCGCCGGCGGCCGAGCTGCAATGGTGGTACCAGTTCTACTTCGCCACCGCGCGCGGCGAGGCCGGCTATGCCAAGAACACCGATGCGTTCAACAAGCTGATCTGGCAGCTCGCCTCGCCCAAGTGGAATTTCGACGATGCGACCTATGCGCGCACCGCCGCCTCCTTCGCCAATCCGGACCATGTCGCGCTGGTGATCCATAATTATCGCTGGCGGCTGGGCCTGGCCCAGGGCGAGGCGAAGTATGATACGATCGAGGCCAAGCTGGCGACCACCCCGGTGATCACGGTGCCGACGATCACGATGGAAGGCGACGCCAATGGCGCGCCCCACCCCGCCCCCGAGCAGTATCGCGGCAAGTTCACCGGCCCCTATGAGTTCCGGCTGATCAGCGGCGGCATCGGCCACAACCTGCCGCAGGAGGCCCCGGCCGCCTTCGCCAAGGCGGTGCTCGACGTCGCCAAGATGGCGGGGTGAGCGGCATGAAGATGCAGCGTCTTTCCGCTGCCGGCCTTGCGCTCGCGACCCTGGTCTTCGGGGTCGCGGCCAGCTGGCCCAGGCAGGAGCAGCAGCCCCAGCGCTCGCCGGTGTTCGGCGTCGAGCTGCCCAAGGGCTATCGCGACTGGCAGGTGATCAGCGTCGCGCACGAGGCGGGCAAGAACAACGATATCCGCGCCATCCTGGGCAACGACATCGCGATGAAGGCCTTTCGCAAGAACATCCGCCCCTTCCCAGATGGCGCGATCATCGTCCGCGTGGCGTGGCAATATGAGTCGTCGCCGCGCAACGACAGCGTCTTCCCGGCGCCCCAGTCGTTCGTGGCGGGTGCGCCGACCAATGTGCAGGTGAGCGTGAAGGATTCGAAACGCTATGCCGCGACCGGCGGCTGGGGCTATGGCCAGTTCGAGAAGGGCGTGGCCGACCAGAATGTCGCGCTCACCCAGTCCTGCTTCGCCTGCCACATCAAGCTGGACGCGATCGACAAGCAGGCGGACCTCGTCTTCACCAACTATTCCGAATAGCCCCAGGCACAAAGAAGCCGCCCGTAGCAGACCACGGGCGGCGAGGCTTGGGTGCCGATCTTGGAGACCATCGGCACCTCGGGAAAACGGAGGGAACCGGGCGCGGGAGAGGCGACCGCGCCCGGAAACAGGCTTACATGCGGAACGAAGCGCTCAGCGAGTAGACGCGCCCGTTCTTGTAGACCGAGGTCGGGAACTTCGGATCCGAGCTGTACTGGTAATAGGTCTCGTCGAGCAGGTTCGATGCCGAGGCGCTGACCTGGAGCTTGTCGGTGATGTTGTACGACAGCGAGGCGTCGAGCTGGCTGTAGCCGTCGGTATAGTCCTGCGACTGCTGGCGGCCGAAGCGGTAGAAATACTTCGAGCGCCGGTTGAAGCTCACGCGCGCCTGGAACGGCCCCTTTTCGAAATAGGGGACGAGGGTGAAGGTGTCGCGCGACAGATAGGGCAGGCCCGTGGGCGAGCCGGTATCGGCATCGGTGAAGGTGTAGTTGGACTGGATGCCGAAGCCCCAGAACAGATTGGCGTTCGCGGTGAGCGAGAAGCCGGTGACCTTCGCCTTGCCGCCATTGACCGGCCGCGAGATCGAATATTCCAGCGTGCGGCCGGTCACCGTGTTGGTGAGACTGACCCCGTCCTGTACCGCGTTGCCGATATAGTTCGACACGTCGCGGTAGAAGACCTCGCCCGAGATGTAGCTCGCCGGAGCGAAATACCATTCGGCGGAGAGGCCGAAATTGGTCGCCGCATAGGGCTTCAGGTCCGGATTGCCGCCGCTGCCCGAGCGGGTGGTGTCATCCAGCGACAAGGAACCCGCGAGATCCGAATAGCGCGCCCGCGCCATCACCTTCGCCGCCGAGGCACGCAGCACGACATTCTCGCCGGCCTGGAAGATCAGGTTGGCGGCCGGCAGGAAGCGGTTGTCGTCGGTCGTCACCTGGGTCGGCGCGAACACGCCGCCGCTCTGCACGTAGAATTGCGACTGGTCGCGGGTGAAGACGTAGCGGCCGCCGATATTGCCGCGGAAACGGCCGGCCTCGAAATTGGCCTGGACATAGCCGGAGACGATCGTCTCCTTGACGTGGAAATACTGGTCCTTGGAGAGGCCGCGGTTCACGTTGATCGTGCCGTATTTCTCCAGCGTCGCGCGGATCGCGTCAGCGTCGAGCGTGGCATAGGGCGTGCCGTTGCCGCTCACGCCCAGGCCGTCGAACAGGTTGCTGTCGAGGACATAGGGGTTGAGATCGGCGAGCGTGAAGTTCTGGTTGGTGAACGCCGCGCCGCCATAGGTAGTGTTGCTGTTGTTGTGGCTGGCGAAGCGCGCGCCGAACAGGATCTTGTTGATCGGGCCGAGATTGACGGCACGCGACACGTCCGCCTGGCCGAACAGCTCCCGATCCTGCGTCTTCTCGGCGAAGGTGATGCCGCCGATCTGGCGCCCGAAGAAGGGCCTGCCGCCATTGGCCGCGAGCACCGCCGGCTCGCTCTGGTTCTCGCCGCCGAGCGCCGTGTAGTTGCCCAGCCAGTGCGACGGGTCGCTCGCCGGATATTGCCAGTTGACCAGCGTGTCCTTGCCGTTGGTCCCCGAGGTGAACCCCTGCTGGGTGCGGAAATCGAGGAGATATTCGGGGTCCTTGCCGCCCGAGGCGCGGGTGCCGCCGAAGTTCGCGGTGATCACCCAGTCGCCCGGCTTCCAGTCGAGCATCAGGGTGAGCGAGTCGTTCTTGACCCGGGTGCGGCGGAAGTTGGTGTCGAGCTGGCCAGTGGCGCCGGTGCTGCCGGCGGGGAGGCCGGCGAAGGTCGCCGAGGTGACCATGCCGTCGGCATAGGTCGCGCTCTGGAGCAGCGAGCCTTCATAGCCATAGGTATATTGGGAGTTCGACAGATTGTCGTAGTTGCCGCGGATCACCAGCGCGGTGCCGGTGAGCGTGAGGTTGTCCGCCGGGCGGACCTGCAGCGCGCCGGAGAAGCCGATGCGCTCGCGCTCCTGCTTGAAGAATTCGCGGGCGAGGAACGAGGCGACGCGCGCCTTGCTGAACTCGGCGATCATCGCGGCATTGGGCAGCTGGCCGTTGAGGGTCGGACCGCTGGTGACGCGGCCGTCCGCGCCGTAGATGATGTTGCCGTTGGCATCCTTCGGATAGCGATCGAGCAGGGCATCACCGGTACGATACCAATAGACCGCCGAGCCGGCGCGGCTGAGCTGCTCCTTGTCGTAGTTGACCGCGCCGAGGAAGCCGATCGTGCCGTCCTCATTGTGCCAGCTGTAGAGCGCCGAGCCGCGGAAGCTGCCGCGCTTGGCACGGCTGTTATACTCGCCGCCGCCGGTGATCGCGACGGTGTTGGGCTTCAGGTCGAGCGGCTTGCGGGTGACGATGTCGACGCTCGCGCCGATCGCGCCTTCCTGGAGGCGTGCCTCGGGGGTCTTGTAGACGACCGCCTGGCTGATGATCGTCGGCGAGAGCAGCGAATAGTTGAACGAGCGGCTGGAGCGATCCGAGGGGTTGCCGCCCCAGTCTGCGGAGGCGACCGAATGGCCGTCGATGGTCAGGCGGTTGAGCGCCGGCTCGACGCCCGCGATCGAGAGCTGCTCGCCCTCACCGAACTGGTGGTCGACGGTGACGCCGGGCAGGCGCGAGAGCGACTCCGCCACGTTGCTGTCGGCCAGCTTGCCGACATCCTCGGCACTGATCACGTCGACGATCGAATCGGCGCGCTTCTTGGTCTCGATCGCGTCCTGAAGGCTCTTGCGGATACCCGTGACGACGATCTCGCCTTCCTGCTGGGAAGGCACCGAATCCTGCGCATAGGCCGGGATGGCAGCACAGGTGAACGCCGTGCCGATCAGGAACTTGAGTCGTAGATTCATCTATCAAACCCCCCTCGCTTGCATCGCAGGGCTGACCCACGTCAGCCCGGATTTCCTGCGGATACAGATTGTCTGGAGCGCCTCTCCCGACCGGTTTTTGCGAATCCGGGCTTCGGGGCGCCTGAGGACCATTGTGTAACCACGAGGGAACCAATCGTGCAACAGTTTTTGCAAATATATTTTGTATATGAAAACTAAGCGTGTCATTTGGCCCTCAACCCAGTATGTTGCGCCGGGCAGGACGAGCCGGATGAGAGGATAAATGTACGACACAGATGCCTCTGCGCTGACCATGGCGATGCGCGCGGAACCGCTCCCGCAGGAGCAGCCCGCCGAGTCGATTGGTCTCTTCCGGCCCGAGCCCGGCGAGCCGATTCCCGTGAGTCGTCAGGACAGCCGTCCTTCGCTGGGCGCGCTCGTCGCGCATGGCCGCAAGCCGCTCTATGCCCAGTTCGCCGAGCTGCTGCGCAAGGCGATCCGCGACGGGCGGCTAGAGGCCGGCGCCACCCTGCCCGCCGAGCGCGACCTGGCCGCCGAATATGGCCTGTCGCGCATGACCATCCGCAAGGCGATCGCCGAGCTGGCGGAAGACGGGCTGCTGTCGCGCAAGCAGGGCGCGGGCACCACCGTCACTCGCCGCATCGAACAGAATTTCTCGCGGATCAGCTCCTTCTCCGAGGAGATGGCGGCGCGCGGGCAAGTGGCGAGCAGCAGCTGGATCCTGCGTGCCCAGGGCATCGTCACGCCCGCCGAGGCGATGCAGCTCAACCTCTCCCCCGGCGCGCCGGTGATGCGGTTCCACCGCGTCCGCATCGCCGACGGCGCACCGATGGCGATCGAGTTCTCGACCGTCCCCGCCTATTGCCTGGACGACGTGCACGAGGTTTCCGAATCGCTCTATGCCGCCCTCGCCCGCACCGACCACCGCCCGGTGCGCGCGCTGCAGCGGCTTCGCGCCGTGCCGTTCACCGCAGCCCAGGCGCGGCTGCTCCATGTCGATGCCGGCACGCCCGGGCTGCTGATCGAGCGCTGCGGCTTCCTGCGCGACGGCCGGCCGGTCGAATATACCCAGTCCTGGTATCGCGGCGACGCCTATGACTTCGTCGCGGAACTCTCGGACCTCTGACCGATGGCAGCACTCGCACCGCCCATGCGCGGAAGGCATGACAAGCCGTTTCCGCTACGCTAGCGTCCCCCGATGCCCCCCAAGCCCGCATCGCAGCGCAAGCCGGCCGCAAAGACTAGCCAGTCGGACGACAAGTCCGCATCGCCCAACTACAGCGCGCCCGCGCTGGAGAAGGGCATCGACGTGATCGAGCTGCTCGGCAACGAGCCGTTCGGCCTCACCATCACCGAGATATCGCAGCGCCTCGGCCGCTCGGTGAGCGAGCTGTTCCGCGTGATCGTCGCGCTGGACCGGCGGGGATGGCTGCACAAGGATGCCGCGAGCGACCGCTACCGCGTCACCTACAAGCTGCTCGAGCTCGCCCACCGCGCCACGCCGGCGCAGGAGCTGACCTATGTCGCCGCGCCGCGCATGCACGACCTGGCGGTGGCGACGATGCAGTCCTGCCACCTCGCGGTCGTCAACGAGAGCCGCGGGCTGATCGTCGCACGCCAGGAAAGCTCGGGCCCGACCGGGTTCGCCGTGCGCCTGGGCACCGAGATCCCGCTGGAGAACAGCTGCTCGGGCCATGTGCTGCTGGCATTCATGGACGAGGCGCGGCGCGAGGAAGTGCTTGGCGAAGCGCCGTCGAGCAAGCTGGCCAAGCGACTGGCGACGGTACGCGCCCAGGGCTATGAATCGATCGCCAGCTCGCGCCTCGCCGGGGTTTCGGACCTTTCTTGCCCGATCTTCGGCTTCAACGGCAGCGTGGTCGCGGCGCTCACCATCCCGTATCTGGCGGTGATCGACGATGCGCCGCACCTGTCGCTGGAGGAGACGCTCGCACTCCTGAAGGCCGCGGCGCTCGACATATCGACCGTGCTCGGCTGGTACGACCGCGAGGAGGCGCCGGTAGTGCCGAGCCTTTCGGTGCCGGAACCGAAGCGCGTGCGCCGGAGCCGCAAGGCCGGCTAGGCCCGCGGCGCCGCACGCCGGGCAGCAAACCCGCCTGGCGACATGCGATGTCGCGCGACGGATGGCGCCCGCGCCCTGGATCGACGACAATGGAATTTGGCGGGCCCGCCCCGCAGCCGCGTACCTGTGCCTCACGCTCGTCACGAGAGGAGAAACATCCGATTTCATCTAGAAATCATATTTCCATATACAAAATGAACTAGGGTCAATATGGAAAGTCTCCAATCGCACCCGATGTTTGTTTCCTCCCGTCACAGAGAAAAATCGCCAATGACCGTGATCACCGGCCTGCGCGTGCTGGACATCAGATTCCCGACCAGCCTTTCGCTGGACGGCTCGGATGCGATGAATCCCGACCCGGATTACTCCGCCGCCTATGTGATCCTGGAGACCGACACCCCCGGCCTGAGCGGCCATGGCCTGACCTTCACGATCGGCCGCGGCAACGAAGTCTGCGTGGCGGCGATCGAGGCACTGCGCCCGCTGGTGGTCGGCCAGTCGCTCGACACGATCCGGGCCGAGCCGGCCGCCTTCTGGCGCCATATCACCGGCGACAGCCAGCTGCGCTGGATCGGCCCCGACAAGGGCGCGATCCATCTTGCGACGGGCGCTATCGTCAATGCCGTCTGGGACCTCTGGGCGAAGGCCGAGGGCAAGCCGGTATGGAAGCTGGTAGCGGACATGTCGCCGGCCGAGCTCGTCGGGGCGATCGACTTCCGCTACATCACCGACTGCATCACGCCCGACGAGGCGCTCGCGCTGCTCGAGGCCCGCGCCGCCGGCAAGGAGGAGCGGATCGCGCTGCTCCGCGCCGAGGGCTATCCCTGCTACACCACCTCGGCCGGCTGGCTCGGCTATGACGACGCCAAGCTGCGCCGCCTGGCGCAGGAGGCGATCGACGCCGGCTTCCGCCACATCAAGCTCAAGGTCGGCGTCGACCTGGCGGACGACGTGCGCCGCGTCGGGATCGCCCGCGAAGTGCTGGGCCCCGATCGCACGCTGATGATCGACGCCAATCAGGTCTGGGAAGTCGAACAGGCGATCGAATGGGTCAACGCCCTCGCCTTCGCCAAGCCCTTCTTCATCGAGGAGCCGACCAGCCCGGACGACGTGCTCGGCCATGCCCGGATCCGCGCCGGCATCGCGCCGGTCAAGGTGGCGACCGGCGAGATGTGCCAGAACCGCATCCTCTTCAAGCAGTTCATCATGAGCGGCGCGATCGACGTGGTGCAGATCGACGCCTGCCGCCTGGGCGGCGTCAACGAAGTGCTGGCGGTGCTGCTGATGGCGGCGAAATACGACCTGCCGGTGTGGCCGCATGCCGGCGGCGTCGGCCTGTGCGAATATGTCCAGCATCTCGCGATGATCGACTATCTCTGCTTCGCCGGCACGCGCGATGGCCGGGTGATCGAATATGTCGACCATCTCCACGAGCATTTCCTCGATCCCTGCGTGATCCGCTCGGCCGCCTATATGCCGCCCGAGCGCCCGGGCTTCTCGATCGAGATGAAGCCGGAAACGCTGACCCGCTACCAGTATCGCCCGGGGCGCGGCCAGGCGGCCTGATTGGCTGTTCCCCGGCAAAAGCCGGGGCCGAAGGTCACGAGCGCGCTGGCTGATTTCCACCGCTATCCCGCTCTCCTGCCGTCATCCCCGCGAAAGCGGGGACCCATCTCGGGGAGATGCCACGACCGCAACGGCTGTCGGATCGGGTGGCGCATGCAGGAGATCGGTCCCCGCTTTCGCGGGGATGACGGCAATGGAAGGCGGGATCGCTCTAGCGCCTGTCGAGCAGCGAGGAATCGATCTCCGCGATCGTGCGCGCGCCGGCCAGTGCCATGGTGGTGCGCATCTCTGCGGCGAACAGGTCGAGCAGGCGCGCCACGCCCGCCTCCCCCGCCGCGGCCAGCGCATAGGCCCATGCCCGGCCGAGCAGCACGCCCTCGGCCCCCAGCGCCAGCATCCGCACGACGTCGAGCCCGGAGCGTATGCCCGAATCCGCCAGCACGGCGAGCTGCCCCCGGACCGCTTCCGCCACGGAAGGCAGCGCGCGGGCGGTCGAGAGGGCGCCGTCGAGCTGGCGCCCGCCATGGTTGGAGACGACGATGCCGTCCGCACCGAGCCGCGCCGCATCCCGCGCATCCTCGGGATCGAGAATGCCCTTGATGATCAGCGAACCGTCCCAGGCCTCGCGGATCCATTCGAGGTCGCGCCACTGGACGGTGGGATCGAAGTTGGCGGCGAGCCAGCCCATGAAATCCTCGAGCCCGCTCGCCTCGCCCAGCACCGGCGCGACATTGCCGAGGATGTGCGGCCGTCCGCGGACGCCGACGTCCCATGCCCAGCCCGGCCGGCCCGCCGCCTGCAGGAGGCGCCTTGTGCCTGCCCAGGGACCGGAGAGCCCGCTATGCGCATCGCGGCGGCGTGGGCCGGGGACCGGCATGTCGACCGTGAACACCAGCGTGTCCACGCCTTGCGCCTTGGCGCGGGCGAGCAGGTCCCGCATAAAGCCCCGGTCCCGGATGACGTAGAGCTGGAACCAGATCGGCCTTGAGGATGCCGCAGCGACCTCGTCCAGGGCGCAGACGGATACCGTGGAGAGACAAAAGGGTATGTTCCGATCCGCAGCCGCACGCGCGGCCTGCACTTCGCCGCGGCGCGCATACATGCCCGTCAGGCCGACCGGCCCGAGCATGAGCGGAAGCGCGAGCTGCTGGGAGAACAGGGTGCAGGACAGGTCGACTTCGCTCACGTCGCGAAGGACGCGCTGGCGGATGGTCAGCGTCTCCAGATCGGCCTGGTTGCGCCCCAATGTCAGCTCCGCCCCGGCCCCGCCATCGACATAGTCGAACAGGAAGCGCGGCAACCGCCGCTGCGCCGCCCGGCGGAAATCACTGGTCGAAGTGGCGATCATCAAGGCATCCCTATCTTGTTTTTTCCTATGAACTTGTATTTTAAATACGCAATTATAAAAGAGCATATCCGGCCTTGCCGGGGGAGGAACCTGTAATGGCCAGTCGCGCGTCCACAGCCGCACCGCCGATCATCGAGCGCCGCTATGCGGTCGCCTTTGCGCTCGTCACCACGCTGTTCTTCTCCTGGGCGCTGGCGGCCGCGCTCAACGACGTGCTGATCCGCCAGTTCCAGAAGGCGCTCGACCTCACCCGCACCGAAGCGAGCCTGATCCAGTTCGCCTTCTATGTCGGTTATTTCTGCGCCGCCATTCCCGCCGGCCTGCTGATCCGGCGCCTGGGCTACAAGAACACGATCCTGATCGGGCTGGCCTGTTATGCGGGCGGCGCCTTCCTCTTCTATCCGGCGGCGGCCACCGAGCAATATGGCCTGTTCCTCGCCGCGCTCTACGTGATCGCGATCGGGCTCGCCTTCCTCGAGACGGCGTCCAACCCCTATGTGACGATCCTCGGCGCCCCGCAGACCGCCTCCGCGCGGCTGAACCTGGCCCAATCCTTCTACGGGATCGGCGCGGTGATCGGCCCGATCATCGGCGGGCTCTTCATCTTCTCCTCGGACGAACGGACCCAGGCGCAGATCGCCGCGATGGCGCCGGCCGAGCGTGCCGCTTGGCGGTCCGCCGCGGCGACCGCGGTGCAGGGGCCCTATGTCGCGATCGGCGTGGCGGTGTGCCTGCTCGCGCTGCTCATCGCGCTTACCCGCTTCCCGGTGCTCGAACAGGCGAAGAAGACCGCCGGCACCGGCCGCCCGCTGTTCGCCGTGCTGCGCCACCCGCGGCTGCGCGCGGCGATCTTCGCGCTGTTCCTCTATGTCGGCGCCCAGGTCGGCGTGTGGAGCTTCTTCATCGACTTCGCCAAGAGCCAGGCGCCCCAGCTGAGCGAGCAGGCCACCGCCTTCTTGCTTTCCGCGAGCCTGGGGATGCTGATGATCGGCCGGTTCAGCGGTGCGTTCCTGCAGAAGCGGATCGCGCCGGCGCGGCTGCTCGCCGTCTATGCGGTGGCCAATGTGCTGCTCTGCGGCTTCGCTGCCTTCGCCACCGGCATGCCCGCGGTCGGTGCGCTGTGGCTGACCAGCTTCTTCATGTCGATCATGTTCCCGACGATCTTCGCGCTCGGCGTCGAGGGGCTGGGCGAGGAGACCGAGAGCGGCGCGGCCTTCCTGATCATGGCGATCATCGGCGGCGCGGTGTTCCCGCCGCTGATGGGCCTGGTCTCGGAGCGGATCGGCGGCGTCCACCACATGATGCTGGTTCCGATGCTCGCCTTTGCCGGCGTATTGGGCTTTGCCGTGCTGCGACTTCGTGAAGGACTGGCCAAGTGACGCGTGCCCTGTTCGCCCTCGACCTGGAAGACGATCCGGACCTGATCGCCGCCTATGAGGCGCGCCACGCGCCGGGATCGGTATGGCCGGAGATCGTGCGCGACATCCGCCGGCGCGGCTATCGCGAGATGGAGATCTGGCGCGTTTCCAACCGCCTGGTCATGCTCGCCGAGATCGCGCCGGAGGGTCTCGCTCCTTCCGACCCTGACGTCCAGCCGATCGTCGACCAATGGGAAGCCGAGATGGACGCCTATCAGCGCCCGATCGCATCCGGCAGCCCGAAATGGCTGCCGATGACGCGCATCTTCGCGCTCGATGAGCAGCCCCCGGCATGATTCCGACACGGACGATTCCCCGCGCCAAGATCCAAGTCAGCGAGATCGGGTTCGGCGCCGCGCCGCTCGGCAATCTCTACCAGCCGATCACCGACCTCGAGGCGCGCGCCACGCTCGAGCATGCGCTCGCGGCGGGGATGAACTATGTCGATACCGCCCCGCATTACGGCCATGGGCTGAGCGAGCGACGGACCGGCGATACGCTGCGCGCGCGCGCCGGCGTGGTGCTGTCGACCAAGGTCGGGCGGTTGCTGCGCGCCGATCCGGCGCTGCGGGGCGATGGCGAGCGGCAGGGCTTTCGCTCGCCGCTGCCCTTCGAGCGCCATTTCGACTATTCGCATGACGGCGTCCTGCGCTCGTACGAGGACAGTCTGCAGCGCCTCGGCCTGGCGCGGATCGACCTGCTCTATGTCCATGACATCGGGACGCGGACGCATGGCGCGGACAATGCGCGCTATTTCGACCAGCTGACGAAGGGCGGCGGCTTCCGTGCGCTGGAACGGCTGCGCGACGAGGGCGCGATCGCCGGCTTCGGCGTCGGCGCGAACGAGTGGCAAGTCGGGCTCGACGCGCTGCGCGCGGCGGACCTCGACGTGATGCTGCTCGCCGGCCGCTATACGCTACTCGAGCAGGGTGCGCTGGCCGAGTTCCTGCCCCTCTGCCTCGAACGGCAGGTCGCGGTGGTCATCGGCGGCGCGTATAATTCGGGCATCCTCGCGACCGGCACCGCGGCGGGGACCGGGCTGCGCTACGATTATGGCGAGGCGCCCGCCGAGATCGTGGCGCGCGTCGTCCGGCTCGAGGCGGTCTGCCGGGAATATGGCGTGCCGCTCGCCGCCGCCGCGCTGCAGTTCCCGCTGGCCCATCCCGCCGTGGCGAGCGTGCTGCTCGGCCTGGGTGCGCCGCGGCAGGTCGAGGAGACGATCGGGTTGCACGCGTTCCGCATCCCGCCGCAATTCTGGCTGGACCTGCGCGAGGCAGGCCTGATCGCCGAAGACGCGCCGATCCCGGCGGAGCGCTGACGATGCGTATCGATTCGCACTTCCACCTCTGGCGACCGGCGCGCGGGGACTATGGCTGGCTGACCCCGGCGGCCGGCATCCTCTATCGCGATTACGAGCCGCAGGAATTCGCCCCGCTGCTGGTGGCGCACGGCATCGACGCCGCGATCCTCGTCCAGGCGGCGCCGAGCGAGGCCGAGACCGCATTCCTGCTCGACCATGCCGAGACCCGCCCGTGGATCGCCGGCGTGGTGGGCTGGGCCGACCTGGCGGCCAGCGACGCACCGGCGCGTGTCGCCGCGCTGGCGGGAACGCCCAAGATCCTCGGCCTTCGCCCGATGCTGCAGGACCTGGACGACCCGGACTGGATCCTCGGCGATGCCGTGCGTCCCGGCCTGGACGCTATGGCGGCGCACGGCCTGGTTTTCGACGCGCTGGTCCGCACGGAGCAGCTGCCCGCGATCCTTGTCCTGGCCACGCTGCATCCCGACCTGTCGATCGTCCTCGACCATTTCGGCAAGCCGCGGATCGGCGATGCGCCCGACAATGCGTGGCTCGACGCGATCTCGGCGCTGGCCGGCATGCCCAATGTGACGGTCAAGCTGTCCGGTCTGCTCACCGAGGCGCCGGCGCATGCCGATGCAGCCACCCTCGCCCCCTGGTTCGACCATGTCGCGCGCAGCTTCGGCACCGACCGGATCCTGTGGGGCAGCGACTGGCCGGTGCTGACCCTGGCCGGCAGCCATGCCGGCTGGGTCGCCATCACGGACACCCTCCTCGCCGGCTGCGACCGCCGTGCGCGCGAGGCAATTTTCGGTGCCAATGCGGCACGCGTCTACAAGCTCTGACGGAGACAAGGAATGACCAAGGCAGGCCGGCTGGCGGGCAAGACCGCGCTGGTGACCGCAGCGGCGCAGGGTATCGGCCGGGCGACCGCGGAGCTCTTCGCCGCAGAAGGCGCCACCGTATGGGCGACCGACGTCAACCTCGACGGCCTGTCCGACCTCACCGGCTGCCGGACCGCGCGGCTCGACGTGCGCGACGAAGCCTCGATTGCCGAGGCGCTGGGGAGTGCCGGCCCGCTCGACGTGCTGTTCAACTGCGCCGGCGCGGTGCCGGGCGGGACGATCCTCGACTGCACGGACGAGCAATGGGCACTGGCCCAGGACCTCAACCTCACCAGCATGTACCGGATCATCCGCACCGCCCTGCCCGCGATGATCGCGCGCGGCGGCGGCAGCATCGTCAACATGTCCTCGGTCGCCAGCTCGATAAAGGGCGTGCCCAACCGCTTCGCCTACGGCGTCACCAAGGCGGGCGTCATCGGCCTGACCAAGGCGGTTGCGGCCGATTTCGTCGGTCAGGGCATCCGCTGCAACGCGATCTGCCCGGGCACGATCGAGACCCCCTCGCTGCACGAGCGGCTGCGCGCCACCGGCGACTATGAAGCCGCCCTCTCCGCCTTTGTCGCGCGCCAGCCCATGGGCCGGCTGGGCCAGGCCGGGGAGGTCGCCGCCCTCGCCCTTTATCTCGCCTCGGACGAGTCCGCTTTCACCACCGGCCAGATCCATGTGATCGATGGCGGCTGGACCAACTGATTCCGCATCCTGAAGGAGCCTTGATATGAAATTGCTGCGCTTCGGCCCCAACGGCAACGAGAAGCCCGGCCTCGTCGATGCCGAGGGCAATATCCGCGACCTGAGCGGGATCGTCTCCGACATCGACGGCAGCACGATCACCCCCGAGGGCCTGGACCGGCTCCGCGCGATCGACCCGGCGAGCCTGCCGCTGGTCGAGGGCGATCCGCGCCTCGGCCCCTGCGTCGCGCGCCCGGGCAAGTTCCTCTGCATCGGCCTCAACTATGCCGACCATGCAGCCGAGACCGGCGCCGCGATTCCCGAAGAGCCGATTATCTTCATGAAGGCGACCAGCGCGCTATCCGGCCCCAACGATCCGATCGTGAAGCCCCGCGACGCGACCAAGCTCGATTGGGAAGTCGAGCTCGCCTTCGTCGTCGGCAGCGAATGCCGCTATGTCGACGAGGCCCAGGCCGAAGCGGCGATCGCCGGCTATTTCGTCTGCAACGACGTGTCGGAGCGCGCCTTCCAGCTCGAGCGCGGCGGCACCTGGGACAAGGGCAAGGGCTGCGACAGCTTCGGCCCGATCGGCCCCTGGCTGGTCACCGCGGACGAGGTGGGCGACACCAGCGACCTGCACATGTGGCTGGAGGTCAACGGCAAGCGCTACCAGGACGGCTCGACCTCGACGATGATCTTCCGTCCCGCCTTCATCCTCTCCTATCTCAGCCGCTTCATGAGCCTGCAGCCGGGCGACATCGTCACCACCGGCACGCCGCCGGGCGTCGGGCTTGGCCAGACCCCCAATGTCTGGCTCCACAAGGGCGACCGGGTCGCGCTCGGCATCGCGCGCCTGGGCGAGCAGCGCCAGGAAGTGATCGACGCCTGATCCGGAGACCGGGCCTAGCCGCATCGCCGCGGCCGGGCCCGTGCCCCGTCAGATCCCATAGACTTGCGGGATCGCCGTATCGAGATACCAGCTCCAGAACGCCCGCCGCGCCGCTGCGTCGGAGGGCCGGCCGTTCAGGCCGCGCGCCGCCGCCGATGCGCACATATAGCTGGTGTCATAGGCTTCGGGATCGAGCTGCTCGTCATCCTCCGCCTCCGGGATCGCGTCCTCATTGTCCTCGATCCGCGCTTCCATGACGGTGTTGGCGGCGGCGAGACCGACGAACATCGCGGAAGCGTCGCCGGGATAGCTACGGCTCTCGACGACCTCGACATAGAAACGGTCCCGCGCGTCGCCGGCAGCCTCGTCCTCGATCGTGCCCGCGACACGCTGCGCGGCGATGTCCAGCATCTGGCTGACACCGGCGTCTCCCGGGAAACGCTCCTCCCAGCGGCCGAGCACGTGCCGCACACAGGCATCGTTCAGCCGCACCCGGCGCACATAGCCGGTCCGCGCGTCAGCCAGCGCAGCGAGATCGCGCCAGATCGCCGTGCGGCGCCCCAGCGACAGCGCGCCCTCCGGATTGCGCGCGAGATCGTCCCGGGCCGCTGCGATACTGTCTTGGATTGCCATTCAGTCCTCTTGTTCAAGGCTTGGGATCGCCCGGCTTCAGCACCGAGCCGTCCGATTTGAAGATCCAGGTGCCGTTCGGGTCGGTGACGACCTGGTCGGCGCCATTGTGCTGGGCCAGCTTGGAGAAATAGCCCTGGCAATCGGCGCACATCGGCTTGGACACGCCGATCGGGTGATCCGGGCTGAGCACAGACATCTGCTTCTCCGCATGGGAAGCATTGTACTGGCCTGGGAAATCCTTGTCGAAGGGATGCGGCTCGAGCTCGTGGCCGATCTGGCCGGCCTTGTTCTGCACCTGCTGCGCCGTCGCGCCGTCGAACCCCTCGGGCCGGGGCTGCTTCCAGCCGCTCAGCGTCTTCGCATCGTTCGACGAGGTCGTCTTGACCGCATATTCCTTCTTGGTGAGCCCCGCCTTGGCGGTGTTCGCCCGGCCCAGCGCGGCCTGCGATTCCGCCACGTCCGCCGCGGTCGCCGCGCGCGGGGCGACCGGTGCCGTCTCCTCGGGCACCACGCCTCTGCCGGTGCCCGTGCGGCCGCCGCTGATATAGCGTCCCGCAGCACCAAAGGCGCCGCCCAGGCCGGTCGAGATCGCCGCGTCCTTCCAGCTCCACGGACGCGGCTTGCCGGTGAGATTGTCGATGCCCCAATCGGCGGCATAGCCAATGAACCCGCTCGAAGCGCCTGCCGCAATGAACGCGCCCAGCCCGGCGATCTCGGGCAGCAACAGGAACGGCACCGATGCGATCGCGCCGACCACCGCGCCCTTCAGGCCGGCGAGCAGGATGCAGGAGAGGCAGAACTCCTTCTGGTTGAGCGCCTCGTTGACCATCGCGCCCGCAGCACCTGCCGCCGCGCCGGCGGCGACGATCAGCAACGGCCCCGAGATCGGCGCGGTCAGGACGACGACCGCCGCCACCGCCACCGCCGCGACGATCGCCAGCGCGGCCTTCCACCACAGGCCCGTCGGATCGGCACGGTTGACCGGATCATTGCCGGCATAGGCGTAGAAATTGAGCCCGCCCGCCACGCCGATCGGATCGCGGCTCAGATAACGGCCAAGCGCCGGGTCGTAATAGCGGAAGCGGTTGTAATGGAGGCCGGTCTCGGCATCGTGATACTGGCCCGGCAGACGCAGCGGCTGCTCGATCCCGCCGGGCAGCGCGGCCATCGCGCCGAAGCCGCTGCGTTCGGCCTCCCAGGTCACCTTGCCCGCGGCATCGGTGAGCCGCATCGGCACGCCCAGCGGGTCGCAATGATATTGGTGGATCGCGCCGCCCTCGCGCAGGAACAGCGGCTTCCAGGTCTGCGGCCAGTAGCAATAGTCGCGGGCACGCTCGGGGCCGCCGCCCTGCCAGTCGCGACCCTCGCCATGGACCTGCTCGACTTCGCGGATCAGCTGCTCGCCGGCCCAGACATAGCGGGTGATCCGCTGGGTGCCGCCCTGGCTGACTTCCTTCCAGATCCGCCGGCCCAGCGGATCATAGCCGAAGCGGACCAGCCGGCCGCCATCGTCCTCGGCCCGCACCAGCCGGTCGAACCCGTCATAGGCATAGTGCCAGGCCTGCGCGCCGCCGCTGCGGGCGATGCAGTTGCCGCGCCCGTCATAGTCGAAGCGCTCGTTCCCCTGCCCGATCAGACGGTTCAGCGAGTCGAACTGCGCCGGTCCGGCGGGTCCCGAGACGCGGTTGCCGGCGCCGTCATAGGCGAAGGCCTCGCTCGCGCCGTTCGGGCGTTCGACCGCGAGGAGCTGGCCTTCCGCGTCATAGCCGAAGCGGGTGGCGCCCAGCCTTGTATCACGCTGCTCGGCCAGCCGGTCGTCGCCGTCCCAGGCGAAGCCCTGCTCGAACACCGGCTTGCCCGCCGCCTCGACGCGGACGCCGGTGGTGAGGCCGACGGGATTGTGGAAGGTGCTGGTGGCCAGCCCTTCGGGCGAAGTCAGGCGCCAGCCGGCGTCCTCCGGCGCATAGTCGATCGCGTGGCGCCGCCCGGCCCAGTCGGTGACGCTAGACAAACGAAGGTCGGCGTCACGCGTGTAGCGGATCGTTTCGCCGGTCGGATAGGTCAGGCCGGTCAGCGTGCCGACATCGTCATAGACATAGGCGACGCTCTGGTCGCCCTGCCGCTCCTCGATCAGCCGGCCGCCTTCGTCATAGGCCCAGGCAAGCGTGGCATCGCCGTTCCTGGCGGCGACGAGTTGACCCTTCTCGTCATAGGTGAAGGTCGCGACGTCCCCGTCGGGCGTGGCCAGCCGGGTGACGCGCCCAGCCTCGTCCTGGACGACGTCGAGCACATGCCCGTCGGCGCGGGTGATCTGCTGGAGCCGGCCGGCGGGATCGAAGGCATAGGCCTCGCGGCGGCCATCGGCCTGGACCAGCGCCTCGGGCCGCGCGCCCGCGCCATAGTCGAAGCGGGTGGCATTGCCGTTGCCGTCGACCATCGCGACGAGCGTGTCGCCGTCATAGTCGTAGCGCTCGACCCGGCCGACCCGGTCGCGCTGGGCGGCGATGAACCTGCCCCGCGTGTCGCGCGTCGCCTCGATGCCGGTGTCGCGGTAGCGGATGCCCGAGAAACTGCCGTCCGGGAAGTCGATGCGGGTCAGCCGGTGCTGGTCGTCATAGCCCGCGCGGAACCGCGTCTCGCCGCCGCGCGACACATGGGTGATGTCTCCGGCGTCGTCATAGTCGAGGCCGAGTTCCAAGCCCGAAGGGAGCTTGACCCCCTTGAGCTGCCCCCTTTCGTTGCTCGCCACCCGCCATTGCCGACCGAGCGGACTGATGACGCGGTCGAGCATGCCGCTCGCGCCGAAGCCCAGCCGCATGACGCCGCCATCGGGATTGGTGACCAGCACATCGTCCGACTGCGGCTCGCGCCGGGCCTTTTGCGGGGTGCCTTCGAAGCTCGCCGCGATCCGGTCGCCGAGCGCGCGGCGACGGAAGGCGGCGACGTTCGCCTCGCTGATCCGGTGGCGGGCGCCGACGGCGGCGCGCGGCGCGGCGCGGACGATCTCCGGCGCGCGATAGGCCATCATCCCCTCGCCGCGCGCATCGACGGTCAGGAAGGCCCGGACCGGGCCGAAAAAGGCGTTCAGCTCGTCCGGGGTCGAGCTGCGCAGAAAGGCGGGCAGCAGCCGGGGGTCGTAGAAGCGGAACAGCCAGCCCGCCCCTTCGGGCGAGCGGACCTTTAGGAAGCGGCGCAGGTGTCGCCGGGTCGCGTCGAACCCGGCGCTGGAGATCAGGAACACGCCCCAGGGCTGGCCGTCGAAGCGCGTCGCCAGCGCCTCTGCCTGGGCGGGGTCGACGCGGAACAGATAGGGTGCCTGCTCGCGATAGTTGATCGCGGCGCGGCCGAGATAGAGGCAGGCCGCCCGCCCCTGCCCGGCCTGCTCGGCCATGGCCGGGATGTCGGGCGAGACACAGCCATCGACCAGCGCATAGAGCTGCCCCGCCGCCGCCCAGCCGGCGACGTCACGCGCGGCGACGGGCGCGAACAGGATCGGGGGCGCGGCGCTCGCCATGCTTTATTCGGTGACGAAGGGCGCGCCGCTGCCGTGCGCGTCGCCAAGCGTGGTGCTGCGCGCCTTGGCGCCGTCGCCGATCAGCACGGTCGGCGCGCCGGTTGCGATCTTGCCGCCATGGCAGGTGCTGTCGCCGATCCGCGCGGCCTCGTTGTTGCCGATCTTCACCGTCGGGCAGCCGCTCTCGATCTGGCTGGGGCTGCCGCAGTCGAGCGTGTCGCCCTTGCGCGCGGCGGGCAGGCCGCAGATCAGCACCGACTTCTCGCCGGTCATGATCGTGCCCTTGTTCTTGATCGGGCAGGCTTCGGTATCGGTAATCCGTGCGGCGGGCGGCATGGTCTTACTCCCAGATACGCGGGGTGAGGCTGGAACGCTCAACGGCCATTGGCGGACCAATGCGGCGGATCGCTCGCGAGCTTGAGCAGGCCATAGGTCGCGCCCACGGCGTGGAGATCGGTGTTGGTGTTGCCCGATCGCGGCTGGTCGATCTTGTGGGTCTGGCCGGCAGCATCGAGGATGTCGATCGGCCCGTCCCAGCTTATCGTCATGTCGATCGCGGTGCCCTCGATATGGTTCGAGGTGAGCGAGGGCTTGAAGGCGATGTGGAACAAATTGACCATCGCCTGGGCGGCGCGGCGCGAGACGGTCGGGTCGCCGTGATCCCAGAGTATGTCGACCTCCGGATTGGCGGGCACCGCGCCGGGCTGGACCGCACCGTGGGCGACCTGCCAGGCATAATGCATGATCCAGGCGCGATTGCGGTTGCGCAGGGTCGCGCTCACCCTGACGGTCGCGCCGGCACGCTGGAGTGCGGCGATGAAGCTGCTCGTCTGGGTGGCGAAGGCCGGGGCGAGATCAGCGACGCGATCGCTGTTCGGGAAGCGCGCCTCGTTGGCGTTGAACCAGGCCGCGCCGCTCAGCCTCGGCAGCGCCGCCTGGGCGCGCAGCCGGTCGCGCAGCAGCGTGGTCGGCTGGGTGTCGGCCAGCGCGGTCCAGGTCCGGCCATTGGGATCGACCCGCCCGTCCGAGCGCCCGCCGAGCACCAGCGACTGGTAGCGGCCGATCGCGGCCATGGTGGCGTTGTCGATCACGCCATTGGTCGGCAGCGGCTGCAGCCCCATCTCGCCAACGCGCAGGTTGAGCAGTTCCTGCACCTGCGCGACATCGGCGGGAACATTGGCGCCGCCGCGGCCTACGGATCCGGTGATCGGCACCGTTCAGTCCTCGATCCGCGGGTCGTAGCGGCCGAGCCGGCGCTGCACCGCGCGGTTATGCGCATATTGGCGCTTCAAACGGGCCAGTTGCCGATCGGCCCCGGTGCAGAACCGTATCGTGGCCGATTCAATTTCCCTCTGCCGCGCCGCGTCCGGCGAGTCCTCGCCACGAAAATGGTCGCACTTTTCCCGCCGCGCGACATAGGCGCGGACCTCCCTCGGGAGGGTCTGCGGCGTCAGCGCCAGGGCGAGGAAAGCGGTCAGGATCATGCCGCGATCAGCCCCTCGGTCACCAGGGTGCGCAGGCCCTTGTCGAGCGCCTCGTCGCTGTCGAGCCCGGCCTCGCGGGCCACCGCGGCAAGCGCGGCACGGTCGCGGGTGCCGTCGAGATGCGCGAGGACATGGCGCGGGCCGAACTCGGGAATGGTCATCAGCCGGTGATCGAGCGTGCAGATATTCTCGAGCCCCTCGCCGAGCATCGCTCGGATCAGCGGACTGGCGCGAGGGCGCTCGCTGACTTCGGCGGCATAGGGCGCGGGAGCGGTGCACAGGTCAATCAGCCCGGCATCGAACATCTCGAACAGCGCCAGCTTGCGCGCCGACGTGTCGACCAGTTCGTCGACACGGATCCGCGCCGGCCGGGCGTCGACCAGCCGGCCGAGCGCCTCGGCGAGCGGCGCGTCCTGCACCTCGAAGACATTGGCGTTCATCCGGAACATGCCGTCGGCGTCACGGTGGCAGCGCGTGACCGCGTAGAGTTCGCCGAGCGCTTCGAGGTCGATGCGGCGCTTCGGCCTGGCGGTGTCGCGGACAAGCAGCGTCTGGCGGAAGAAGCGAAAGTCGTGAACATCGCGCACATGGAGCAGGCGGACCAGCTGGGCGGTGCTATCCCCTTGTGGCATCACATCATCGGGCAGGAAGGCGTCGCCCATCCGCTCGCGATCGGCATCGCCCAGGAATTGCAAGCCGTTAGCGGACGCTTCTGAGACCACCTCTCCGAGCGACTGCGGGTGGAAATGCGGGCCGAGCTCGTCGTGGCAGAGCACCGACCAGGGCTTGTCGAGCGTATGCTTCGCCGCGTCGCGCAGCGCGGCCTGGGCGGGGTTCTCGCGCCCCTCGGGCTCGGCGGCGAGCGCGGTGAGATAGTCGCGCGCCGCCTGCCAGCGCTCGGTACCCTCCAGCCCTTCGAGGCGGAGCAGCAGCGCCTCGCGCAGCACCAGCCGGATATGCCCGCCGGGCATCGCATTGTAGCTGACAAAGGCGACGCCGTCGGGCGACAGCAGCCGGCCGATCAGCGCCATCGTCGCCGCGCGCACCGCCGGCGGCACCCAGGCATAGACGCCGTGCGCGACGATATAGTCGTACGGCCCGTCGAGATGATCAGCGGCGGTGAGGATGTCGAGCACCCGAAGCTCGGCATTGGCGATCCCTGCAAGCGCCCGCCAGCGCTCGCCCCGCGCCACCGCGGTGGGCGCGAGGTCGAAGCCGGTGAAATGCGCCTGCGGCCAGGCGGCGGCGAGCGCGAGCAGGTTCATCCCGTCGCCCGCGCCGATCTCCAGCACGCGGGCGCCGGCTATCGGCGGCGGCGACAGGCCGGCCAGCCGCGCGATCGTCGCCAGCCGATCGGGCGCCGTCTGGCTGAAGATCGCGCTGGGATAGGCGACCGCGTCATAGGCCGTGGGCGCAGCTTCGCTCATTCGACCTGCAGGTCGAGCTGCTTGGCCGCATCGGCATAGAAGCGCGCCGACGCGGCATTCTTCTGCGCCTGGAACCGCGCGCTCGCCGCACGCGCCGCCTTGGCCGCGACGTTGAACGAGTCGATCCGCACCTGCGGCTCGAGATCGCCCTGGACCAGATCGTCGCCGGTGAACTTGCCGACGACATAGCCGCCATCGACGTTGATCGCGCCGATCACCGGCACGCCCTCGCGCAGCTCGCCATAGAAGGTCGCGGTCGCCTTGCCGCCGTCGCGCCGCACCAGCACGCCGAGGCCCGACGCCTTGCCGCCCGGGCACTCGCCGATCCAGTTGGTCGGCCCGGCGGTCAGCGATTTGGGCGCGACGAAGCGGCACTTGCTGCCGGGATCCTGCGACCAGACCAGCTGGCCGTCGGCGGGAGCCGATGCGTTCAGGGGCACGGCAGCGGCGGGCACTTCTGGCGTTTCAGCCGCGACATTCGCCGGCGCCTGGTTGTTGCCCGAGGCGATGACGGGATGGCAACCGAGCAGCGCGGCGGCGGCGAGGCCGCCCAGGATCATCCGCGCGCTCATGGGTTGGGGAAGCTCGCGATGAGAGCGGCGCCACATTCGAAATGCATTGCATCCTCCGTTCGGAAACCCGCGCCCCAATACCAGCCGCGTGCGTTGAAAAAGGGAGCGAGCAGGACGAGGCCGTGATAGACCTTGTTGTCGCCGCGGACGTCGAGCTTGCCGTTGATCTTGAGGTCGATCGCGGTGCCCCAGCTGTGGTTCGAGATCGAGGTGGACGAGCCGCGCACGTTGCGGACCACCTTCATCCCCGCCGAGCTCAGCGAGTTGTAGAGATCGGGGATCGAGCGCTGCACGTCGGACAGCACCTCGCGCAGGCTGGCCACGGCCGGGCGCAGGCCGGTGACGCGGAACGGGCCGACCGATTCCGTGCTCATCATCGCGGCGAGCTTGGCATTGGTGATCGGCTGGTCGTTCTGGCTGTAATTCTCACGCGGGGCGCCGAACTTGGCGAGCAGCACGCGGTTGGCCGGCGAGGTCAGCCCGCGGTTGAGCGTCGAGCGGTCCGGGCGCGGCACCAGCGTCGTGTAGGAAGTCGAACTGTTGCCGGGCGTGGGCGCGGCGGCGGCCGGCGGCGTCGCGCGGCCGATGATCGCCGGCGCGCCACCACCGCCATTGCCATTCGCGGCCACCCGCGGCGGCGTGCGGACGGGGGTGACGTTGCGGGTGGGCGTGGCGGGACGGACGCCGCCTGGCGCAGCGGACCGCGCCGCACTGCCCTGCCCGGTCAGATGCCGCCAGGTGGTGGCATTGGGTTCGACCAGTCCATCGGGATTGCGCATCAGGTTGCGCTGATAGTTGACGATGGCCGAGATCGTCTTCGGCCCGCATCGGCCGTCGATCAGGCCGAGCCGCATCCCGGCCCGGGTGAGCAAACTCTGCACTGCGATCGTATCCGCGCGCGCGTTATTGCCATTCAATCCGACTGAACCCTGCAAGGCCGCTGACATACCCCTACTCCCTACTGATGCCGCATTGGCATGACTAGATATGCTTCTTTGCGTTATCTTGCAGCGGAATGACTATCTACTGCACGATCCGTGAATTATCCTTCGTTCACCGCTTCAGGAACCCGTTCCACCGCATCGTTATTCTGTTCGACCGGCGCCGGCTTCTTGTCGCGTGTGCTTTCGAACCCATAGCTGAACCCCTCGGGCCCGGTATCGACATGGATCGCGTCGACATCCTCGCCGCGCATCTGGCGCTCGAGCAGCGCGATCGACATCTCGGGGAGCATCGTGTTGGTGAGGATCGCATCGATCACGCGCCCGCCCGAGGCGACCTCGTTGCAGCGCGAGACGATCAGATCGACCACCGAGTCCGCGAAGCTGAGGCGGATCTTGTGGTTGTCGGCGAGGCGCCGGACGATGCGGTTCAGCTGCAGCTTGACGATGCCGGCGAGCATCGCCGGGCTCAGCGGATAATAGGGCAGCACCAATAGGCGGCCGAGCAGCGCCGGCGGGAACACCTTGAGCAGCTCGGGCCGCAGCGCCGTCGCCAGCCCTTCGGGCTCGGGCTTCATCTCGTCATCCTCGGACAGGTTCATGACGAGATCGGTGCCGACGTTGGAAGTGAGCAGGATCAGCGTGTTCTTGAAGTCGATGAACCGCCCCTCGCTATCGTTCATGAACCCCTTGTCGAACACCTGGAAGAACATCTCATGGACGTCGGGGTGCGCCTTCTCGACCTCGTCGAGCAGCACCACCGAATAGGGCCGGCGGCGCACCGCCTCGGTCAGCACGCCGCCCTGGCCGTAGCCGACATAGCCGGCGGGCGCGCCCTTGAGGGTGGAGACGGTATGCGCCTCCTGGAACTCGCTCATGTTGATTACGATGAGGGAGTCGTCGCCCGAGAAGAGCAGCTCGGCCAGCGCGTGGGCGGTCTCGGTCTTGCCGACGCCCGAGGGGCCGCAGAGCATGAACACGCCGACCGGCTTGTTGGGATTGTCGAGCTTGGCGCGGCTGGTCTGGATGCGCTTGGCGATCGCGTCCATCGCATGATCCTGGCCGACGACGCGCGCCTTCAGCTGGTCGGCAATGGTCAGCACGCTCTGGATCTCGTCCTTGACCATCCGGCCGACGGGAATCCCGGTCCAGTCGCCGACCACGGCGGCGACCGCATCGGCATCGACCACGCCGAACACCATCGGCGTGTCCTCCTGCGCCTCGCGCAGGGTGGCGATCGCGATATCGAGCGCGTCGCGCAGCTCGGCCTCGTTGGCCGGTTCGCCCTCGGCCTCGGCCCGGGCATCGCGCAGCGCGGCGCGGGCCTGGACGACCGTGTCGAGCGCCTGCTCCTCGCGCTTCCACTTGGCTTCGACCGCGTCGCGGGCGGCACGGGCCTCGGCCAGTTCCTCGTCGATCTTCGTCAGCCGGTCGTCGGCGCGGTACTGGCCGCTCGCCTCGCGGGCGACGACCTCGCGCTCGACCTCGAGCAGCTCGACCTTGCGGCGGCGATCCTCGACCGCGGCGGGTGTGGCGTGCTGCGACACCGCGACGCGGGCGCAGGCGGTGTCGAGCAGGCTCACCGCCTTGTCGGGCAACTGGCGCGCCGGGACATAGCGCTGCGACAGCGTCACCGCCGCCGATACCGCCTCGTCGAGCACCACGACCTGGTGATGCGCCTCCATCATCGGCGCGACCGAGCGGATCATGTCGATCGCCTTGTCGGTCTCGGGCTCGCTCACGTCGACGGTCTGGAAGCGGCGAGTGAGCGCCGGGTCCTTCTCGAAATACTGGCGATATTCGGCATAGGTGGTCGCCGCGATCGTGCGCAGCCGGCCGCGGGCCAGCGCCGGCTTGAGCAGGTTGGCGGCGTCGCCGGTACCCGCCTGCCCGCCCGCGCCGATCAGCGTGTGCGCCTCGTCGATGAACAGGATCACCGGGGTCGGCGAGCTTTCGACTTCGTCGATCACCTGGCGCAGCCGCTTCTCGAACTCGCCCTTCACGCTGGCGCCGGCCTGCATCAGCCCGATGTCGAGCGTGCGCAGGGACACGCCCTGCAGCGCCGGCGGCACGTCGCCATCGGCGATGCGACGGGCAAAGCCCTCGACCACGGCGGTCTTGCCGACGCCGGCCTCGCCGACGAGGATCGGGTTGTTCTGGCGGCGGCGCAGCAGGATGTCGATCACCTGGCGGATTTCGGCGTCGCGGCCCACGATCCTGTCGAGCTCGCCGGCCTTTGCCTTGGCGGTGAGGTCGATCGAATACTTCCCGAGCGCCTCGCCCGGGCTAGCGACGCCGGTGCTGGCGGGGGCTTCGGCGTCACCGCCGGCAGTGGCCGGGCCAGCGTCGCGCTGGGTGGTCTCGGCGGAAGACTGGACGACCAGGTCAAAGTCGCTGCCGAGCTTCTCCGCCTGGACCTTGCGCCATTCCGGGCTCAGCGCGAACAGCGCGTTGCGCAGGGTCGGCGTCTTGAGCATGCCGTAGAGCAGATGGCCGCTGCGCACCCGGCCCGCGCCGAACTGAAGCGAGGCGTAGAGCCAGCCCTTCTCGATCGCCTCCTCGATCTGCGGCGCGAAATCCGAGATCGCGGTGGCGCCGCGGGGCAGTGCGTCGAGCGCGGCGACGGTGTCCTCGACCAGCTTGCTATCGTTGAGGCCAAAGGCGGTGCGGATCGCGGCAACGTCATTGCGCGTGTCCTGGAGCAGGATGTGCACCCAATGCGCCAGCTCGACATAGGGATTGCCGCGCATCTTGCAGAAGCTGGTCGCGGTCTCGATCGCCTTGAGCGGCACGGGACCCAGGCGACCGAACAGAGCAGAGCGGCTGATTTCCGTCATCAAAGTCCCCCAAGTGCGGCATGGGCGGGCTTGAGCCGCCGCAGATGCGCGTCCGATCGGATGCGGTCGCTCGGCTGCGGGCCTATCCAGCCCGTCCAGCCCAGCCGCGTGCGTCCGTCCAGCCGCGCGGCTGGAACGTTCCGCTCGGCGATTTCGATCCGCATGTCCCATTCGAGATGGCTCGGCGCGAAGGCATCGAGCGCTTCCGAGGCGATGGCGAAGCGCGGGCCCGAGGGCAGCAGCTTCTCGAACTCGGCGAAGGAGCGCGCCTCGATCACCACGCTGAACGCGTCCGAGGCCATGCGGATGCGGTCGCCCAGCACCAGGTCGCCGCCCAGGGTCGCGAAGCTGCGGCCGAGCCGGCTGCGGTCCTCCTTCGGGATGTCGCGCCACCGGGGGCGATACTCGATCACCTGGACCGGCTGGCCGAGGAGGTGGCCGAGCGCATCCTCGATCGCGATCGCGCTGCGCCGGCCGGCGAACAGTGCGGCGTAATGGACGCGCGCCTGGGCAGTGAACAGCGCCTTGGGCGAGACGCCTTCGGTGGCACCGGAGAGCGCGGCGAGATAGCCGGCGAAGCGGTCGTCCGCGGGCCGGTCGGCATGGACGACGGGCTGCGAATCCGCCCAGGCGCGGAAGAAGAATTGCAGCATCCGGTTGGCCAGCACGTCGAGCCAGCGCCCGAACGGCCGCTGCTTGGCGTAGCGATGCTCGAAGGTGGCGAACTCGGTGAGGTGGATCGGCAGCGGGCCGTTGGGGCCGGTGAGGCCGAGCCAATAGCCGTTGAGCTGGATGCGCTCGCCGCGCGGCTCGGCGGAATGGAGCGTCGGCGCCGGGAAGTGCATCGCGGGCACCTGGGCCAGATCGACGACGCTCTGATTCGGGCGGCGCGCGCGGCCGAGGCGCGGCAGATGGGGGGCACGCGCCTCCGCCCCGCGGACCGCGGGGAACATTCCGAACTTCCGTGCCTGCTCGCCGACGCGGCGCAGGAAGCTCAGATGTTGTGCTGGCGCCCCATCCTCGGCGGCCATTGCGCGAACTCCCCTTCGTTCGGACTGAAGAAACTGCACTCGGTGAAGGCGTTGATGCTGGCGAACTCGGCCAGGAAACGCTCGAGCACGGCGGTGAACAGGAACATGCCACCCTTGTCGAAGGCGGCATCGTCGAGCTTGATGCGGATCTTGTGGCCGCGGGCGAGCGCCATCCGGTCGAGCCCGGGCACGCGGCGCATGACCTTGGACGAGCTGATGCCGAGCACGCCATCGATCTGGCGGCGGAGGACGGCATCGTCCTGGCGGCCGTAGAGCGCGAGATGGTCGCGCAGCGCCGAGGGGTCGTCATGATCCTCGGGCGCGAGCGTGACGTAATTGGGGGTGAGGTGCGCGATCACCCGCCAGGCGGCGTCACCGAGGCCGAGCGGCGGGCGCGGCCGGGTCGGCGCGCGCAGCACGGAGACGGCACGGGCGGGTACGCCCGAGACGGTGAAATGCTTGTCGCCGCGGAAGGTGAGCAGTTCGGGCAGCTCGCGATTGGTGACCAGCCCGCGGACGGCGAGTTCGTGGACATCGTCTAGCCGCGAGGCGTCGCCCGGCGAGGTCAGGCTGATCCAGGTCTCGGTGCCGACATATTCGCTGCGGCGGCGCAGGCGCTGCTCGCGGGTGGACAGGCGGCGGGGGCGCAGCTGGGTCGAGTAGAACAGCGCCTCGCGCCAGTCGTAGAGCAACGCGCCGAACGCGTAGAGCGGCGCCACCGTGCGGGCGTCGACATTGTCGCGGGCATAGGCCTTGACCTCGGTGAGGCGGAACACCTCGAAGTCGTAGCGCTTGGTGCGATCGGGGATGACGTGCAGCTCATGCTCGTGCGGGCGGACCTGGACGCGGTCGAGCTGCTTCTCGAACAGGTTGATCGCCGGCGTGGCGAACAGCCTGAAGTTGCTGGCATCGACCGCGCGGGCGAGCGCCGGCGAGGAGCGGCCGAACAGCAGGACCACGTCGCAGGCGCGCGGGGAGGACTGGAAGGCGCGGTGCAGGTCGCGCAGCTTGGCGAACAGGAAGCGCTCCGGACAGGCGAAATATTCGGAGAGCAGCCGGTAGCCGCGAAAGGCGCGCTGGTCGGCGGGGAGCAGCGCTTCCTCGTCGGCGAACCCGACCTGCTCGGGCACCGGCAGCGCGACCCAGGGGGCATTGGGCACGGCGTCAGCGGAGCGGCCGAGCACCGCGAGCGTCTCGCCGATCAGCTGGCGATAGAGCTCGTTGGGCACCGCCTCGGCGCCGTGGAGATAGAGCGGTAGCTCCTTCACCGGCACCTTGGGCAGCTCCGCCCCCGGCGTCGCCACGAAGCGCAGGCGGAGGCCGGCCTCGGCGCGGACGTTCGCGGCCGCGGCATAGGGCGCCACCGCCGCGCGGGTGGAGAGATATTCCGCCTCGGCGAGCTTGATCGGCCAGAGCGTCACGTCATGGCCGGTGCGGAAAATGACGGGCGCATTGTCCTGGCTGGCGGCGAAGGCGGTCAGCTGGGTGCCGTGCGGGACCTTGTGGCCCTTGAGCAGCACCTGGTCGCCTTCCTTGGGGTCGAAGCCGGCGACGCAGATCGACGGCATCGGCGCGAGGTAATGCGGCTGGATCGCGTGGAGCAGGTGCGAGGTGAATTCGGGATACTGGTCCGCCAGCTTGAGCTGCACCCGCGCGCCGAGGAACGCCACGCCCTCGAGCAGCCGCTCGACATAGGGGTCGGGGTCGGTCGGCGTCTTCAGGCCGAGCCGGCCCGCGACTTCCTCATGCTCCTCGCCGAACTCGCGCGCGGCTTCGCGGAGATAGGCCAGCTCGTCATTGTAATGGCGCAGCAGGCGCGGATCCATTTCGCCCTACTCCGTGACGTCGACAGCGACGGTCTCGGGATCGACCTCGGTGCGGAACTTGACCGGCATGGCGTGCGCGGCGGCGGTGATGTCGCCGCGGATCACGAAGGTGATCGTATTCGGCTTGTCCGGGTTCTCGGCGGGATCGACGGTGAGCGACTCCCCCGCCAGCCGCGGCTCGAACCGGCGGATCGCCTTGCGCAGCTCGCGGGCGCGCTGGAGGATCGCCCGCCGGGTCAGCGCCTTGCCGGCCAGGTCGCTCAGCCCATAGTTGAGCACCGAGTCCTGGACATACGGATAGGGTTCGAGGTCGTGCAGCGCCTCGATGTTGGTGGTGTTGAGCAGCCAGGCCAGCTCGCGCCGGATCGTTGCGCGCAGCGCCGCCTCGTTGAAGCGGTCGAGCCTGGGCACCGCATAATGGCGGAACTTCTCGCGCGAGACCTGGGGCGTCTCGGACTCGATGTCGCGCAGCCCCGATATCTCCAGATCGGCAACCAGCTTGTCGAACAGCGTCGGCGTGAGGCGCTGGCGGACGGCCATGACTAGCGCAAACTCAGCGTGCGCAGCGACAGCAGCGCCTGATCCTCGCCATCGGACAGGGTCCAGAGCCGCTGGCCCGATCCCGCCTGGCCCCATTCGGCATCGGCCCAGGACGTCGTCCGGCCGAGCCGCTCGGAGACCTCGGCAGCGGCTTCGGAGCCGGGATAGCGGGCGGGAAGGAAGGCGGCGACCGACTGGCCGGAGCGGAAGGCGATCTGCACCGGATACCAGATCAGGTCGCGCAGGTCGCGCGGCCCCTCGCTGGTGATGCTGGCCACCTGGTCGAAAGCCTGGAGGCCGTAGCGGCCACCGATGATCGCCTCGAAGCTGGGCCCGAAGCGCGCATCGGCATCGGCGATCCAGTCGAAATCAATATCGTTGAAGCTGCCCGGCACATCGGGCGCGGCATCGAAGGCAGCGTCGCGCGCGCCCTCGCCTTCCGCGATGCGGCCCTGGGCGAAATGTTCGATGGCGTCGATCACGCCTTCGAGCCAGTCGCTGGCGACGTGCTGGCGCGCCCGGGCGCGGCCGGCAAAGACCTCGGCACGCTCGCGCTCGGCATCGATCGCCTGGCCATAGGCCACGGCGAGCATCTGCGCCTCACCCGAGAGCTGCGCGAGGGTATCGAGCTGGCGCCGGGCCTTGTCCCATTCCCCCGCCGCGGCGAGGAGCTGGAACAGGAACATCCGTGCCTGCTGGTTGGCGGGCTCCGCCCGGACGGTCTCGACGAGCGCGGAGCGCGCACCGTCGAGATCGCCGGAACGAAGCAGCGTGTCGGCATCCGACATCGGCGCTGAACCTTTCAGGATCAGGCGGCGACGTTCTGCCGGATGTCGTAGCTGGCCGTGACCACGCCGCCGTCCTTGCTGCCGGAGCGGCTCTGCGGCTGATAGTCGAAGGTCACCTTGGCGGTGTTGAACACGATCGATTCCATGATCGCATCGCCATGGCTCGCGCCCTGGTTGTCGACCGAGGAGACGATCACGTCCTCCAGCTTGATCTTGTAATAGGTCAGCGGCTGCTGATCATCACCCGCCTTCTGCGAGTAGATGATGATCTCCTTGATGTGCTTGCCCGAAGCACAAGCGCTGAACAGCTTGGGGGAAGACTTGTCGACTTCCTTCACGATCGAGATGTCCCGGATCTCGGCCTTGCCCGAACCACCGCCAGCACCACCGGTGTGGAACGAGCCGTGCTGGGCTGCGCCGAAGTTGAACGACACGATGTCGATCTCCTTCTCATGGCCCTTTTTCTGGCTCTCACCCTCGATGCCATCGATCTTCAGGAACAAATCAACTGCCATCACCTACCTCCATAGATACGCGGACTTGCGTGACGTATATTTACTTGCACTATTGCAGATATGCTTCAGTACAACGCCCTAGCGACCAAATGACCTAAAGTTCAGTTGGCCCGTGGGAGTCTGGAAACCATGCTCAGAGCAATATCCATTCCTTCCAACTGATAGTGCGGAACGAACATGAACTTGCCCTTGTAGTAACCCGGATTCTCTTCGTCCGGCGTGACTTCGATCTTGGCGTCCTTCAGCGGCAGGCGCGCCTTGGTCTCCTCGCTCGACGAGCTTGGCGCGCCGTCGACATATTGGAGCACCCAGTTGTGCAGGTCGCGCTGCAGCTGGTCGGCCTCGCGATTGCCGCCAACCCAGTCGCGCACCATGCACTTCAGGTAATGCGCGAAGCGGCAGCTCGCGAAGATGTACGGCAGGCGCGCCGAGAGATTGGCGTTCGCGGTCGCGTCGACATTCTCGTAGTTCTTCGGACGGTGCAGCGTCTGCGCGCCGATGAAGGTCGCCTGGTCGGTGTTCTTGCGGTGGATCAGCGCGAGCATGCCCGCCGCCGAAAGCTCCGCCTCGCGCCGATCCGAGATCGCGATCTCGGTCGGGCACTTCTGGTCGATGCCACCCTCGTCGGTGGGGAAGGTCGCGGTCGGCAGGTCCTCGACCGTGCCGCCAGATTCCACACCGCGGATGCGCGTGCACCAGCCATAGGTGTTGAACGCCTCGGTGATCCGGGTGCCCATCGCATAGGCGGCATTCAGCCACAGATGCTGGTCGTGCGCGCCCTCGGTCTCTTCCTCGAAGTCGAACTCGTCGACCGGCTCGGTCTTCGCGCCATAGACGGGACGGCCAAGGAAGCGCGGCATGGTCAGCGCCATGTAGCGCGCGTCTTCCGAATTCCGGAACGAGCGCCACGCCATATATTCCTGCGCGTCGAACAGCTTGCCCAGGTCGCGCGGATTGGCGAGCTCGGTCCAGCTCTCCATGCCGAACAGCGGCGGCGCCGCGGCGGCGATGAACGGCGCATGCGCTGCCGCGCCGATCTTGGCGAGACCCTTCATCACTTCCAGGTTCGGCGCGGTGTGGTCGAAATAATAGTCGCAGACGAACGCGCCGTACGGCTGGCCGCCGAGCTGGCCGAACTCGCTCTCGTACACCTTCTTGAACAGCGGACTCTGGTCCCAGGCAGCATCGCGATACTGGCGGAACATCTTGCGACATTCCTCCTTCGAGATGTTCATGACCCGGATCTTCATGTCCTTACCGGTCGAGGTGTTCATCACCATGTAGTGGAGGCCGCGCCACGCGCTCTCGAGCGCCTGGAACTCCTCCTGGTGGATGATCTGGTTGACCTGCTCGGTCAGCTTGCGGTCGATCGCCGCGCGCATCGCATCGACCGTCGCATAGACGTCGTCGCCGATGATCGCCGCGTCCTGCAGCGCCTGCTGCGCCAGCGTCTGCACCGCTTCCTCGATCCGGTTCTTGCGGATGTCGTCGGCGGGCTTGAACTCCTTCTGAAGGAGCGCCGAGAATTCGTCGAACTGGACGGCCTCGGCCTGGGGCTGCGCCTGCTGAAGTGCCTCTTGCGCCATATCGCCTATCTTCCCTTTCAAGCCTGCTCGACCGGAGCCGCGCTCGCGGTCTCGTCATTCGCTGCCGCCTTGGCCGAGCTGAGGGCCGAGAGCAGCGCAGGGTCCTTGAGCACCTTTTCGAGCAGGTCCTGCGCGCCTTCCTTGCCGTCCATGTAGATCAGCAGGTCCTGGAGCTGCTGGCGCGCCTCGAGCAGCTGGGCGAGCGCCGGCACGTTCTTGACCACCTCGCCGGGGGTGAAGTCGTTGACCGACTTGAAGGTCAGGTCGACGCCGAACTTGCCCTCGCCGGTCAGCGTGTTCTGCACGGTGAAGGCCGCGCGCGGCGCGATCGCCTCCATGCGCTCGTCGAAATTGTCCATGTCGAACTCGACGAAGTCGCGCTTCGACAGGTCCTTCTTCTCGACATGGCTCTTGCCCGAAAGGTCGGAGAGCACGCCCATCACGAAGGGCAGTTCGATCTTCTGCCGCGAGCCGTAGGTCTCGACCTCGTACTCGATATGGACGCGCGGCGCCCGGTTCTCCTTGATGAAACGCTGTCCACTCTTTGCAACCATCGGATCCGCCTTTCGTCGCCCCTTTCGGGCATCATCCAAAAAAGTCAGGGATTTGAGGGATCTATTTCAGTATCCGGAGCTTTCTTCCTCCGGACGCGCAAGCAATACGGAACCCGCCTCGTGCATGCCGCCCGGTGCGATGTCCCGTAGAATTGCGAGGAAATCCATGTTGATCCACCCCCTTACTCGACGCAGTGCAACGGGTATCGGGCTGGTTGGTTCCCTGCGTGCATAATATTCAACGATTGCGTCGAGCGCACGCGCAACATCTTCGCGCGATTCCACGCGCCCGAAGCTTTTCTGCGGGGCAGATATAGTTTCCGATTCGTTTCCAGAATCGACGCCTTCGGCCGAGGCTTCCTCCTCTGGATTTGCCGAATAAGGCGTTATCCAACGCAGCATGTTATCGATAACTTGATAGGCCGACCGGAAGTCGGTGCCGGTATCGCCCTCGGCATGCGCCATCAGCGCCTGGTCCGCCCGCTCGATCGCCGATCGCATCGCGCGCAGCGAAACCATCGTGCCGGCGAGCGCATCGGCCGGCAGCTCGCTCACCGCGTGGCGGAACATGCCGAACCCGTCGGCGCCCTCGCCTTCATTCTCGAACCGCTCGAGATCCTCGGCGCTGTAGTCGCCCAGCCGGGCATGTTCGATCAGCGCGATCCGCTTGAGCGGCCCGAGGAAGGTACCGATCCGGGTGAGCGATTCGCACGGCGCCTTGCGGCCCTGCAGCCCATATTCCTCGAGCGAGGGATGGAGCACGTCCCAATAGGATTCGAGCAGCCCGGCCAGCATCTCGCAGCCGGTGACGACCACATCGAGCCGCCCCATCCGCGCGCCGGCGCGGGCGAGATAGACAGCCAGCCACAGGTCCTTGGTACGCTGGCTCTGCGCCTCGATCTTCGAGACGATCTCGCGCCAGTCGACGCCCGACGGCTCCTCCTCGAACGCCTGCTCGATCTGCTGGCGCTCGGGATCGTCATACAGGTCGAGCCCGCCCGGAGACTCCTCCGAGACGGGCGCGAGCAACTCGCCAATGGGCATCAACACCTGCGCATTCCCGACAAATCCCTCTCCTTCGAAATCAAACGAAAGCCGCCACGGGATCAGGAAATCAGCTTGGCCTCCACACGACGGTTATGCGGGTCGTCGGCGCGACGACCGGGGAGCGGAATGCTCGGCCCGAAGCCGCGGATCTCGACGCGAGACCGCTCGACGCCCTGGCTGGAGAGATAGGCCGCCACCGCCTCGGCACGGCGGCGCGACAGCTCCATGTTGAACGGCACGCCGCCCAGCGAATCGGTATGCCCCTCGATCAGGAAGCGCTTGTCGCGCAGCTCGGGCATCAGCAGCGAGCGCGCGAAGATCCGCGCCTTGGCCATGCCGTCGCCGGTCAGCTGCGCGGAATTGAGCTCGAAGCCGATCATCAGGTCGGCGCGTGGCCCTTCGGACACGCGCGAAGCGGGGGTGTAGCTCGGATAACCGCCACCGCCGCGACGCGGCGCGGGTGCGGCCGCACGCGGAGCGCGATAGTCGCTGCTGGCGGCACGGACGGCAGGCCTGGCGGCCGCGGCAGGCGCACCGGGCCGCGCGATCCGGAACCCCTTGGTCGCCGGCGCGGCCCGAGTCGGCTGCTCAGCCTCCGGGACCTTGCCGCACTTGCCGGCAAAGGTGCAGAGATATCCCTCGACGCTAGGCTCGGCCTGTTGCTGCGCAGCCGCGGGCGGAACGCCCACAAGCAACGCAGTGCCGGCAATCGTCGACAGGTACGCAATACGCATGCACGTCCTCGCTGGCTTCCCACCCCCGGAGAACGCACCAAGTCTAAAATGGGTCCGTAACGTTCGCAAGCCGGCTTAACGACGGGCCGTTACGATAGAACGGTCGAAATGAAAGTGGAACGGTTTGTCGCGCCGACTTGAACCGTTTCGCTCCCCAAGCGTAAGAGCATCGGGCAAGAGTAAGGTCGGAGGCCGCGTTGTCAGGCACGTCAAGACTTTCCGAAATGACGATCGATTTGGGGGACGAGCAGGTAGAGCTCGAACGAATCGACTCCATGGAGACCCTTAGTTCTCCTTTCACCATAACCGTCGACATATTCTCGCCATTAGAGGTCGACATTCAGCCACATTTGGGGAAACCCTGCGGCCTGAAGGTGAGCGAGGACGGCGAGCTGCGCCGCCACTTCCACGGGCTGGTGATCTCGGGCGAATATATCGACGAATCGCCGACCGGGCATCGCTACCGGCTGGTGCTCAAGCCGTGGAGCTTCTTCCTGGCGCAGGGCCGGTCGATGGCGATCTTCCAGGACCTGACCGCGCAGGACATCATCAAGCAGGTGTTCCAGAATGCCGGCATCTCGGATTTCGAATTCAAGCTCTCCGGCACCCCGCGCCCGCGCACCTATTGCGTCCAGTATCAGGAAAGCGACTTCGCCTTCGCCTCGCGGCTGATGGAGGAGGAAGGCTGGTATTATTTCTTCCGCCACGGCGCCGACAGCCATGTGATGGTGATCTGTGACGCGCCATCGTCGCACGTCGCCGGCACTCCGCCGAGCATCACCTATGCGCCCAATTCGGTCTCGGTCTTCTCGGCAGACTCCGCCGAGCGCGCCAGCCAGGGCAAGTTCTACCTGCAGAGCTGGCACGAGCGGGTGAGCACCCAGGCGGGCTCGAAGGTGACGGTGCGCGACTGGGATTTCCGCGCGCCGAACCGCTTCGTCGAGGCCAAGTCGGAGAGCGAGGGCCAGCACGAGCGCGACGATCGCGAGATCTATGTCTATCCGGGCCGCTTCTACCATGAGTCGATCGATCCCGGCTCGATCGAGACGCATGGCGGGGAGCGCAGCGAGACGATGCTGGCCGGCGCGCGGGCGCAGCGGCGGGTGTTCACCGGTTCCTCCCAATCGGCGGGCCTGTCGACCGGCTTCAAGGTCAGCGTGACCAACCACCATGTCGTCCGGATGAACGGCGACTATCTGATCACCTCGGCCTATCACAGCATCGTCGCCGAGAGCTATCGCAGCGGCCAGAGCGCGCGCGAGACCTCGTTCAACGTGCGGTTCGAGGCGATCCCGGCGGAGACGCGCTTCCACCCGGCGCAATCGACGCCGCGCCCGGTGGTGCAGGGGCTGGAGACCGGCATCGTCGCCGGCCCGGCGGGCGAGGAAATCTACACCGACAAGTACGGCCGGGTGAAGGTCCGCTTCCACTGGGACCGCGGGCCGACGCCGGGCGAGTCCGCGACCTGCTGGATCCGCGTCTCGCAGACCGGCGGCCTGGGCAACCTCATCCTGCCGCGCGTCGGGCACGAGGTGCTGGTCGATTTCCTCGGTGGCGATCCCGATCGCCCGGTGGTGGTCGGCCGCGTGTTCAACGCCAACCACATGCCGATCTACGACCTGCCGGGGAACAAGACCCGGGCGCTGTGGCGCACCAAGCGCTATGGCGAGACCGGCGACTATCCCAACGCCCAGCCGCTCGACAGTGGCGCGCCGGGCGCCAACGAGATCCGCTTCGAGGACAAGGGCGGCGCCGAGGAAATCTACGTCCATGCCGAGCGCGACATGAACACGCGCATCCGCCTGGCCGAGACGCACCATGTCGGCCAGGACCAGACGGTCAATGTCGGGCACGACCGCACCCGCGGCGTGGTCAACGACGAGACGGTCGAGATCGGCAACAACCAGAACCTGACCATCGTCGCCCAGCGCCATTCCAAGGTCGGCAAGGACGACATCATCGACGTCACCCAGTCGTTCAAGCTGACCGCCAACACCAGCATCGTGCTCCAGGTCGGCAATTCGAAGATCGAGATGAAGCCGGGATCGATCTCGATGACCTCGCCGGTGATCGAAGTGAACGGCAACAGCTCGGTGACGATGAATTCGCCCGAGACCGCGGTCGACGGCAAGGGAACGCTGACGCTCACCGGGGGTTTGGTGAAGATCAACTAGGGGGCCGTTCATGGAGCCGTGGCGTAGCGTGCATCTCACTCGGGCACGCCAGGTCGGGGAATTGATGGAGTTGCGCGGCGCGGAGCTTCCTGCGCCGGACGTCCCCGTGCGCGCGCACTACGCTGCGTTGCGCGCAGCCGATCCCGCAGAGGCCGTCGCCTATATCGGCCATGCCCTGCCCCGGCGCGAGGCGATCCACTGGGCAGCCGGGCTGATCGACCCCGCCGCCGCCACGCCCTCGTCCCCCGAACGCACCGCGATCGAACGCGCGCGGCTGTGGCTGAAGGACCCCGACGACTCCAGGCGGCGCGAGGCCTATGCCGCCGCCCAGTCCGCCGACCGCGAGGCACCCGAGCGGACGCTGGCGACGGCGATCTTCTACAGCGGCGGCTCGATCGCGCCCGAGGGCGTCGCACCCGTCCAGCCCGCCCCCGGCCTCGCCAACCGGCTGGCGGTTGTCGCGGTCGTCCAGGCGGCCTGGCGCAGCACCGATCCCAAGACCTTCTTCGCCCAGGCGCTCGAACGTGCCGAGGCGATCGCCGAGCACGGGATCCAGCCCCGGCAATGACCCTCCGCCTCGCCATCGCCAATCTCGGCCGCCCGACGCTCGACAATGGCGTGCCCGCGGAGATCATGCTGAACGAGCGCGGCGCGCTGATCGGCCGCTCGCCCAATTGCGACTGGTGCCTGCCCGATCCGCGCAACCATATCTCGTCGCGCCACTGCGAGATCCGCTACCAGGATGGCGCCTATCTGCTCAGCGACCTGAGCATGAACGGCACCTTCGTGAACGGCCGTCCCGAACGCCTGACCCAGCCGCACCGCTTGGTGGATGGCGACATGCTGACGATCGGCGGATACGAGGTCCGCGCGACGCTGGGCGCCGCAGCCCCCGTGCATGCCCATGCGACCTCGCAATGGGATGGCTGGGGCAACGCTCCCCCCGCCCCGGCACCGCTCCCGGCAGAACCGGTGTCGAACCGCCCCGCCACCGGCTGGGACCCGCCGCCTTCCCCGGGCAATTGGGGTGCCGCGCCGATCCCTTCGGCGCCGAGCGACAATGACAGCTGGGGTCCGCGCTCCGACAATGCGCAAGGCTGGGCACCCGCCCCGCCCGTACCCGAGGCCCCTGTGGCTTCGGCCTGGCATACGCCTGCGCCCAGCGCCCAACCGGCCTCGGGCTGGTCGAGCGCGGCACCGGACCGCCCGCCCGCGCCGGCGCCCGACGACATCTGGGGCCGGCTTGCCGAAGGCAATGTCGTCGACTGGGCGCGTGGCGGTTTCGGCCAGCCGATCCAGGAGAATGGCGACCCGCTCGGCATCCGTCCGGTCGGCACCGAACAGGCGCTTGGCGTTGCCCCTGCCCGGCCCTTCGGCGCGCGCGACATCCCCGCCCCCACGCCGATCGGCGCGCCGGTGGCAGAGCAACATTTCGCCATGCCTGCGGCCCGTCCCACCGGGTCCAATGGCGCCGCCCAGCCGGCCCCGCCGGTGGCCCCGCCGCCTGCACCGGATTATGCGCTGATCGAGGCATTCCTGCGCGCCGCGGGGGTCGAAGGCAGCGTCAAGCAGCGCAATCCCGCCTTGCTCGACCGCGCCGGGCAAGTCCTGCACCGGCTGGTCGCCGGGCTGGTGGTGATGCTCGAGGCGCGGGCGCGGGCCAAGTCACAGATGGGCGCGGAATCGACCGCCTTCGAAGTCGACGGCAACAACCCGATCAAGTTCGCGCGCACGCCCGAAGAGGCGATCGCCGCGCTGCTCAACCCGCCGGCACGCGGCTTCCAGGATGCCGGGCCGGCGATCGAGAACGCATTCTTCGACCTGCAATCGCACCAGATCGCGACGCTGCGCGCGATGCAGGGCGCGCTGCGGGCAACGCTCGACCGCTTCTCGCCGACCGCGATCCGCCAGCGGGCTGAGAGCCGCGGGCTGCTCGCCAGGATCCTGCCCGGCGCGCGCGATGCTGCCTTGTGGCAGGCCTATGAGAAGGAGTTCGGCGGGGTCGCGCAGGGATCGGACGAGGCGTTCATGGACGTCTTCGCCAAGGAATTCCGCCGCGCCTATGAGGAGCAGTCGCGGGCGCAGCGGAGGGGGTAGCTCGCAGGCCGTCGTCCCCTCTCGATGAGTCCCCTCATCCGTCACCCCGGCCTTGTGCCGGGGTCCACCGGGAGGCACGTCATGGACAAGGGGTTCTAAGTTCAATCTTGGAGGCTTGGTGGACCCCGGCACGAGGCCGGGGTGACGAAGAGGAGAGTGCGGCGCATAATCGTATAGCGCCTGAAGCGGGCCAGCACCCGCGCAGCAACGCTACTCCGTCACCTCGTCCACCACCTTGAACCACACCATCTGCGTCTGCCAGCCATTCGCAGCCGCCTGGGAGACGAACTTGTTCGTCCATTCCGGCCCGCGCCCGCCGAGCGGCGGGGCGATCAGGGCCTGGTCGAACGGGCCCTTGCCGCTGATCATCAGCACGCCCGACCAGCCGGGATGGTTGACGTCGAGCTGGATCTGGAAGCGGTCGCCGCCGCGATCGGTGACCATCCGGGTCTGGCCGGCGAGCTTCTTCAGCCCCTCGCGGCCCAGCACACCGGTGCCCGGGCCGGAGAATTCCGGGTCGATTACGCCCGAGGGCTCGAGGCCGATCAGCGCGATATCGTCCTTGGGATTGGCGATGGCGATCTGCAGGACGACATTGGCCGCCTTCTCGCCGGGATAGCCGCTGAGCGTGGGATCGGCCGGCTGCATGCGCATCTCGAACTTGCGCTGGGGGACGCTGAGCTGGTGCGAGTCCGGGGCGCGGACCTGGCGATAGGTGTCGAGCGCGGCGCAGCCCGACTGGGTGATCTGGGCGACTTCGCTGAAATCGATGCTCGCCCCTTCGATCTTGCGCTGGGCAAGTACCTGGGAAATCTCGTTTTGCGAGGCCGACGGGTTGCCCGCCACCCCCGTCAGACGCGCGACCGGGCCGGGCTTGCCGGGGGCAACCTCGACGATCTGGAGCCAGGTGCAGCCAACCGAAGGCAGCGCCGCGTCGATGGCCGAGCGGGCGAGCTGGACCGGGTCGTTCGAGGCCGCCGGGGCAGTCTCGGTCTTCGAGGGCGCCGGGCCGCGCGGGGTCAGCATCAGGCCGCCGCCGGCCAGCACCACCGCCAGGGCACCGACACCCCCGCCGATCAGCCACCAGCGCTTCGGGTCGGTTTTTGTAGGGGTTACGGCCTCGATCTTCGCCACCTCGGCCAGCACCGCTTCCATCGACTGGAGGCGCTCGGCCGGGTTCGGGGCGAGCATCCTGGCCAGCACACCGCGCAGAGGCTCCTCGACGGCACTCAGGTCCGGCCCGGCACGGCGCTTGTCGACCGCATCGACCAGCGAGCCGCCCATCTTCACGTCGCCGCGCTGGGCCAGGGCCAGGATCACCAGGGCAAGGCTGTAGACATCGGTCCAGGGGCCGATCGCGCGGCCGAAGTCGCCGAGCTGCTCGGGGGCAACATAGTTGAGCTTGCCCGCGAACCCCTCGCCGACGATGGTCGCGGTGCCCGGGTCCATCTCCTTTGCGATCCCGAAGTCTATTATCTTTGCGCGGTCGAGCCTACCGTCCTCGAGCAGGATATTGTCCGGCGCGATGTCCCGGTGGATCGCGCCAAGGCGGTGCGCGGTGTCGAGGCCGGCGGCTAGGCGCTTGAGCAATGCGAGCAGTTCGGACGAATCCGGTCCCAACTGGCGCATTTCGAGCGATAAGTTTGCACCGTCGATAAATTCGGTGACGATGTAGAGCACGCCGAGCTGCGGCTCCTCGGCGAGGACGATGTAGTGGACCAGCGCATCGTGCCGCAGCCGGCGCAGGGTCTGCGCCTCGCGCCGGAACATCGAGACGACGTTGGGGTCCTTGGCGAGCGCGGGGAGCATCACCTTGATCGCGACGCGCTCGTCGGTGTTGATGTTCACCCCCTCGAACACCTCGCCCATCCCGCCCCGGGCGATGAAGCGCTTCACTTCGAACAGATGGTTGAGGACGTCGCCGACCCGGATCGTCGTCCCCTCGCCGCGCGGCGCGAAACCGGTTCCGCCGGGCTGGAACGCCGTCGCAGGCTCGGCCGGCACGCCCGGCTGGAACTCGGTCGCCGGTTCCGGCGCCGGCTCGGGCGTGGACGGCACGAACACCGTCTTGGGATCGTCCTTGGGGTCGCTCATCGCGCCAACCCGGTAGCGGCAAAGCTTAGCTGGGTTGTTTCGCTGACCCCGATGATCACCGCGGTGACATTGTCCGGCGCGCCGCGTTCGAGCGTCAGCGCGATCAGCCAGTCGAGCGCCTCGCGGTGGCCATGCCCGTCCAGCGCCTCGGCAATCTCGGCATCGGAGACGCGGTTGGTCAGCCCGTCGCTGCACAGCAGGAACACGTCCCCGGGCTGGGCCTGGTCGACGATGACGTCGACCTCCACCTCGGCCTGCGCACCCACGGCGCGAGCGAGGACGTGCGACATCGGGTGGCCGGCGGCTTCCTCGGGGCGGATCAGCCCGCGATCGACCATCGCCTGGACCTGGCTGTGGTCGCGGGTGAGCTGGTGGAGCACGCCGTCGCGCAGCACATAGCCGCGGCTGTCCCCCACCCAGAACAAGGCGAAGGCGCTGCCATTGAAGTGGAGCGCGACGAAGGTCGAGCCCATCTGGATGCCGCGCTGTGCCGCCTCGCCATGGATATGGGCATTGGCGGCGTGGATCATGTCGGCGATCGCGGTGCAGGCCTGGTCGAAGTCCCTCGGCAGCACCAGCGCACCCGCCGCGTCGGTGAGCGCCGCCGAGGCCCATTCGCCCTTGTCATGCCCGCCCATGCCGTCCGCAACCGCCCAGAAGGCAAGTTCCGGGCGGACGGCATAGCTATCCTCGTTATTGGTCCGCACCCGGCCGACATGGGTGCCGCCGACACTGTCGAGACGCAGCTGCGCGCTCATGCATTCACCTCGGAAATCAACATCTTCGCGAGCAGCCCCTCGGGCCGGTCGCCTTCGCAGGAAGCGGGCATGAAACCCTCTCCGCCCAGCGTCCACCAGCGCGGCGCCGAAGTGCCGGATTCGGCGGCCGGATCGAGACTGCCAACTTCTGCGGCCAGGCGATCCGCATCCCAGCCTTCGCCGAATGTGCGATAGACGAAGTCCTCGATCTGCCCGGCGGCGCTTTCGCCTGCTCCCGCGAGCGCGAGATAGAGCGGAAAGCGCCGCCCCACCCCGTCGACCGAGGCGACCAGCACGCCCGCCCCGTCCGGCCCGGCGAAGCGCCAGGGCGGTGCGCGGTCGTAGCGGTCCTCGAAATCAACGCCGAGCGCCTCGCGGGCGGCGAGCATCTCGGCCGACAGCCAGGCATCGAGCGCCTCGCGCTCCGCCGCACCGAGCCCGCGCGCGACGAAATCACCATGCGCCGGCAGCTTGCCGAACAGGCGCGCGCTCATAGCGACGCCGGGCAGCGAAACGACCAGAGGTCGCCGCGGCTGAACGGGTTGCGCTGGCTGGGCAGCTGGATCGCCAGCGTGGCGCTGCCGGAGCCTTCGCCGAAGGTCGCGCGGATCGCCTGGGCGCCGGCATTCTCCATCTGCGCCTGGCCCATCAGCCGGAATAGCGCCCAGGGGCCCTCGGCCTCGAAGCGGCGCAGCTCCTTGCCATCGGCCTGGTAGAGCACGACCGAGGCTTCGGGCAGGCCGCCCGAGACCGACCAGAGCAAGGGCTTGGGCAGGTTGCTGGTCGCGTCGAACTTGTAGGTCGAGCCGCCGTTCGAGACTTCGACCGCAGTGACCCCGGGGCCGAACCTGGCCATCGACACCTTGATCGGCAGCCCGCCGGCGAGCAGATCGCGAATCTGCGCCGCCTTGGCCAGCTGTTCGGGGCTGCCGGGATCGAGCGTGCGCGCGATCGGATCGTCCTGCTTCCAGCGCCAGACCGGGCCGCTGGTGTCGATCAGCGGCTTCAGCCGCTGCTGGACGAAGCCATCGAGCGTGCCGCCCATGCCGAACACGCGGAGCACATCAACCGCCGGGGCATCCTTGGCCGCGGCGGCCCCGAAAAAAGGGAAATGCTCCTGCGCGACCTCCTGGCACGCCGGGAGGACAACCTGGGCATAGGCTTCGGAGACGGCGCCCTTGGCCGCGCTGATCTGCGCCGCCGATCCGCCGCCGGCCGCGGCGTTGACGAAGCCCTGGAGCTGGGGCGGCGCGCCGGCTGCGGCTGCCTTCACCGAGGCCATGGCGGTGGCCATCTGCGCCTGGGTGGCGTCCGATCCGCCGCCGCCGCCGACCGACTGGGCGGCGATCACCGCCTGCCCCGCCTGCTTCACCGCCGCGACGAACTCGTCGATCGGGGCCGATCCCTTGCCGTCGCCGACATAGTCGTGGAGCGGCTGGAAATAGGCGGTGATCTCCTCGCCCGCGTCGAGCCCCGCGGCCCGGCCATTGGTGGCGTCTCCGGCATAGCGGCCGAAGCGCGAGCGGTTGATCCGGTCCTGCACGATCCGCTTGCCGACCGCCTGAGCGCCGCCGGCGAAGATGGTGTTCTTGCGCAACTCGAGCAGCACGCGCTTGATCGGCGACGGGCTCTTGGTCATCGCGCCGAACGCAGAGGCATCGCGGAAATAGTCCGCGGGCTGCATCGCGGCGATCACGCCTTCCCAGGCGGCGATATAATCCTTGGCATAAAGGCCGGCGACGCCGGGGCGGATGTTGCTCATCTCGTCGCGCACGCCGCCGGTATCGGCATCGCCGCCGAGCACCCAGAGATCGCGCTTCAAGTCTTCCTGCACGGTGGCGAGGCCGAGCGTGTAGCTCTTCTCGAACCCGTCGCGGGTGAAGAAATGGGGCACGCGGGTGGACAGGACCTTCTCGCGATCGGCGAAGGCGATGGCGTCGCCCTGCGACAGGATGTTGGCGGCTTCCCAATCGGCGCCGGCGGTGGCGGCCTTCTGCTTCATCACCGCATAGGCGCGGTCGGCGAGCGAGAGCGTGCCGATCGCCGCGCGGGCGCTGGCGACCAGCGCACCGTCAAGCGGCGGCTTGCGATCGGCCCAGACGCCGGCGAGGTTCCTGTCCTCGAGCAGCGCGTCGAGATGGCGGGCAAGCTGGCCGCGCTCGGCATTGCTGTCCGAACCCGGATAGACTTCGGTCGCCCAATCGGTGGTGATCCAGCGTTTGACCGTCTTCGCGTCCATCGGGCCCTGCTGGCCGAGCATGAGATAGACCTTGAGCGGCTCGTACAGCGCCATCGCGTCGCCGCCATGGCCGCGCATATATTGCTCCAGCCGCAGCATCAGCCGGGGCAGCATCACCCGGCGCAGCGCCTCGCGATAGGTCTCCTCGGCCTGGCTGCTGAGCCCGCTTTCGTAGAGGCCGAAGGTCATCATCAGCGGCGGGCCGCCCTTCTGGCGATCGGCATAGCCGCGCGGCAGGCTGCGCAGCGCGTTGAGGCCGGGCAGCGCGGCGCGCAGGTCGCCGTCGCTCTCGCGGACCTGTTGCAGGTCGATTCCGGCCTCGCGGAACTGGCCGCGCGCGGCCTCGGTCTTCGCCAGCAGGTCGTTCTGGAAGCCGCGATTATTGGCGAAGCTGACGCCCCAGGCGGTGAAGGTGAGCAGCACCACCGCCGTGATCGCGGTGAGCCCGGCGACCAGCCGGGCGCGCTGGCGGCGGCGGGCGGCGGGGTCCATCGTCACCAGCCCGGCCTCGCCGAACATCACATCGCCGAGCAGCCGGTTGAGGAAATAGGCGCGGCCCGAGCTGCCGCTGCCCTGGGCCGGTTGGGCGGGGCGATCATAGATGTCGGCCATGCCCGCCAGGATGCGGTCGAGCGGCGCGCCCTGCTGGACGCCGCTGGTGAGGTAGAAGCCCCGGAGCTGGCCGCTCGGCTCGTCGCCGCTGGTGAAGGCGCCTTCGAGGAAGCGGGCGACCCGGGCGCGCAGCGACCCGAGCTGGGCGGGGAAGCCGAGCAACAGCGCGCGGCGCAGCGGATCGACTTCGTCGAACAAGCGCTTGGCCTGACGGTCCGCCACCGCCTGAGCGACTTCGTCGAATGCGGTGGCGACGTCATCGGCGGACGGGCGGCCGCGCGGCTGATCGAAGCTGTGGCCGAGCACGGCGCGGCGGCCCTCGACGTCGAGATCGTCGAAGAACTCGGTGAAGCCGGCGAGCAGGTCCGCCTTGGTCAACAGGACATAGATCGGCGCGGCGACTTCGAGCGTCTTGCGCACCTCGACCAGCCGGCGGCGGACGGCGGCGGCATGCGCGTCGATCTTGGCGCAATCGCTGGCTAGCAGCTCGTCCACGCCGATCGCGACGATCACGCCGTTGACCGGCTGGAGCGGGCGGTTCTTCTTGAGCAGCGCCAGGAAGGAGGTCCAGCCGCGGCTGTCGACCTGATAGTCCGAATCCTGGGTGGTGTAGCGACCGGCGGTGTCGACCATCACTGCTTCGTCGGCGAACCAGAAATCGAGATTGCGGGTGCCGCCGACGCCCTTCATCGCGGTGTCACCGAAGGGGAAGCGCAGGCCCGAGTTGAGCAGCGCGGTGGTCTTGCCGGCGCCGGGCGGGCCGATGATGACGTACCAGGGGCGCGTGTAGAGATAGTTGCGCTGTTTGCCCGAGGCCGATTTGAGCTGGGCGACGGCCTCACGCATCCGTGCCCCAAGCGCCTTGCTCTCCTCGCCGGCCGGATCGGGCGCGGCGAGCTCGGCGGCGATCGCATCCGCGGCGCGCTTGTGGCGGCGGTGGCGGAGATACGCGAACAGGCCCCAGATCGCGGCGACCAGCACGACGCAGAGGATCCGCACCCACAGGGGCCGCAGGAACTTGACGAAGATCGGCAGGCCGAGCGCGAGCAGCAGCGCGACGATCAGCGCGCAGGCGATGGTGACGAACCACCAGTTCTTGAAGAGACGACGCATCCGCTCTGCTCCGCTCAATAACGCCGCGGCACGATGATCTCGACGCGCCGGTTCTTCGATTTGCCTGCCGCCGTGTCGTTCGACGCGATCGGCACGGTTTCGCCGAGCCCCTTGGTGGTGACGCGGTTCGGGTCGCTGAGCGACGCGCGGATGATCGTGCCGACCGTCTCGGCGCGCGCCTGGGACAGCGCCATGTTGTCGGGGAAGCTCAGGGTCGCGACCCGGTCGCTATCGGCATGGCCCTCGATCGTGACCGCGCCCTTCTCCTTCTCGATCGCATCGCCGATCCGCTTGAACAGCGTCTCGCGGCCGGATTCGAGCTGGTCCGAGCCGGACTGGAAGAGCTGGCCGACGGTGGTGCGGACGCGGACGGTCTGGGCGTCTTCCTCGACGGTGACGAGATGCTCGCGGATCTCGGGCTCGAGGAACTTGCGCAGGCCGGCGGCCTGGGCGCTGCCGGTGGCGGGCAGCGCGGCGGCGGGGCGCGACAGGGTCAGCGGCGCGCCGGGGGAAACCGAGGCCAGCGCGGAGGACGGCGCCTCGCCGCTCGACATCAGGATCAGGCGCAGGATGATGAAAACGAGTAGCAATAGCGCCGCGGCGCCGGCGGCGGCGAGCGCGATCAGGTTCCACAGGCCCAGTCGCTTCAGGGGTGCCGCGACACCGCGCCAGTGCGGCACCAGCTCGGTCTGCGACAGCGAGCGCGTATGGGTGAGCGCGCCCTGGAGCTTGGCCATGATCTCGTGCAGGCGGCGCTTGCCGTCGGGCATCACCCGGAAGCGGCCCTCGAACCCGGCGGCGAGGCAGGCATGGTAGAGCTCGATGATGTCGAGATTGTCCGCGGGCGCGCGCAGCATGTCGTCGGTGAGCTGCCAGAAGCGGTCGCCGCCGATATTCTCCTGGAAGAACTGGACGACCATCGAGCGGCGCGCCCATTCGGCGCCGTCGGTGCCGATATTGGGCAGGTTCTGGGCGATGTCGTCGATCGTCGCGCAGACGGCGTACTTCGCGCGCTGGCGGGTCTCTTCGGAATAATGCGGGGCGATCGCGCGCTCGAAGGTGGCGATCAGCTGGGTCGCCTCGCGGTGGAACTGTGGCATCGGCGCGCGGACGCGGCCCGAGCGGATACCGGCGGCGAGCGCGAGCACCGGCGCCGCCTCGGTGAGCATGACGTTGCGGACGGCGCGGGGTTTCGCGGGCCGGGGCACGTCGTCCTCGGCGAGGCGCGAGGGATCGAGGCGGACGCCTGCCTGCTGGCCCTGGCCGGTGCGCGAGAGCGGCGGGGCGGGATCATAGCCGCCCTGCCCCTCATTGCCGCGCAGCCCCTGTAGCGGCGAGGGGCGGAAGACGGTGCGGTTGCCGTCACCCGGATCGTTACTCATCGGCCGGACCTCTTCACGCACCACAATTCGAGCTTGAGCTGCGGCCAGTCACCGGCGACGTGCAGGCCGAGCGCGGGCGCGGTGGTGACGTCGCGCCAGTCGGCAGCGCCGCGGTCGAGCTCGAAATAGACGAAGCCGGGCAGCACGCGGATCTGGGGCGGCGGCGTGGGGGTGTGGCGCAGCGGCACGCCGGGCAGCGCGCTGTCGACGATCTGCCGCATCTTGCCGATCGCGCCGATCTTGGCGACCGAGGGGAACAGCCCGCGTATCTCCTCGAGCGGCGCCGAGGCGGCGACGGCGAGGTAGAAATAGCCGTTCTGGAACAGATTGTGATCGGTGATCTTCGACACGTACGCGCCCGGCCCGGCATTATCGAGCGGGAGCTGGATCGCCGAACGGTCGAACACCGCCGCGAGCATCGACTGGAGCAGGTCGAGCACCGGATCGAAGCAGGTCTGCGGATGCTCGTGATCGTAGCGCGGCAAGGGCGGCGGCTTGCGCTCGGGGCGGATCATCGTGGCGATCTCGCCGGCCATGGCGACGAAATTCTCGTAGAGCCGCTCGGGGTGGAGCATCGGCAGCCGCTCGGCATGCTGGAGCACGGGCACCCAGCGGTTGAGCGACTGGAGGAGGAGGAAGCTACCGAAGGTCTCGGCACCGCCATCGGTCGCCTCGACCGCGCGGATCGCCAGCTCCTCGGCGCGCTGCTCGGCGCGGCCGAGGATGTCGGTCACCGCGCCGCGCAGGCGCTGCGAGGCGTTCTTGTCGAGCGTCGGCGGGATGAAGCGATCGTCGAACATGACGCGCTTGTTGTGCACCTCGCGCACCCGCGCGACGCCTAGCGTCACCCGGCCATAGATCTGGTCGCGCAGGATGCCGTAGCGCAGGTTCGCCCGGCCATAATCGATGCCCTCGGTCGTGCGGTCGTCCGAAAAGGCGTCGGCGGTCTCGCGCTCGTCGACCAGGAAGCGCGCGTCGAGCGCATTGGTCTCGGCATCGCGGAACTCGGTGACGCCGTCCTGGTGCGCGGGGAGCGTCAGGAAGATCACCGAATCGCGCGCCTCGGCCGGCACGTCGAGCGGCTCGGGGGGCGGCATGTCGTCGGGGATGGCGAAGGGCGTGCCGTCGGGCAGCACGCCGGTGGCGCGGACCACGCCGAACTTGCCGAGGCTCGCCAGATCCTCGTCGATCACCAGCTCGGTGAAGCCCCAGGGCCAGGGGCAGACGCTGTTGACCCGGGCGCGGACCAGCGCGTCGATATAGCGGTCCTGCGCCTGGAAATGCTGCGGCCGCAGGAACATGCCCTCACGCCAGGCGACGCGGTTATTACCGGCCATATCCCACTCCTTCGAGCAGAGGGCTTTGTTTAAGCACAGCTTCCGATTCCCATAAAGCAAGGTTATCTGGGGCACCTGCGGGCAGCACCGCCCGCGCGTGGAACAGGGCGCGTAGATGCAGGATCGTGACGAGCCTTCGTTCGACCCGAGGACCTGGGGCTCCAGCAGGCCCGCCGCCACGCAGGATGCGTCGTTCGATGTGCGCCGCTGGGGCCGCGGCCCGACACCACCGCCCCCGCCGCCGATCCGCCGCGAGCCGATCGATCCGCGCCTCCGCGGCTATGGCATCGCGCTGGGCACCGGGGCCGTGCTGGCGCTGGCCGGCGCGGTGATCGCCTTCGCCAATCGCTCCACCCACCCGGTCGCGCCCAGAGCCGAGGCAAGCGCAGCGCTGCCCGCCGCACCGGTCGCCACGTCGAGCCGCCGCACGCTCGTCCTCGCCGGCGCCGCCGAGATCGAGGACACGCTGCGCTCGGGCGGCATCGTCCCCGCCGAGGCGAGCGAAGCGGCCCGCCAGGCCCGGGCGGCGCTGGGCACTGCACCCGGCGAGATCCGCTTGATCTTCGACCTGCACGGCGAACCGGGATCCGCCCAGCTGGACTCGCTCGAGGCAACGCGCGCCGACGGCGCCGGGCTGGTGCTGCGCCGCGCCGCGGACGGCAGCTTCGACGCCAAGAAGCTCGCCGCCGCGCTCAAGACCCGCGTCACCGTGGTGCGCGGCGAGCTGGACAGCAACAGCTTCTACAGCTCGGCGGTCACGGCGGGCGTGACCGACAGCCTGATCAGCGACTTCGCCAACGCCTTCAGCTTCGATTTCGACATGCAGCGCGAAGTGGCGCCCGGCGACATCTTCGAGGCCGGGTTCGAGCAGGCCTACAACCCCGCGGGCGAGGCGGTGGGCGTGCCCCGCCTCGTCTATGTCTCGCTGCGCACCGCCGCCAAGTCGCGCGCGCTCTACCGCTTCACCCCGCCCGGCGAGCGCGAGGCGGGCTGGTTCGACGGCAACGGCCTCAGCACGATCCGCTCGCTGATGCGCACCCCGGTCGATTCCGCGCGCATCACCTCGCGCTTCGGCATGCGCGAGCATCCGATCCTCGGTTACCAGAAGATGCACCGCGGCACCGACTTTGCTGCGCCCACCGGCACGCCGATCTACGCCTCGGGCAGCGCCACGGTGGAGTTCTCCGGCCCCAAGGGCGCCAATGGCAATTTCGTCCGCCTGCGCCACGACAATGGCTGGCAGACGCTCTACCTCCACATGAACCGCATCCTGCCCGGCGTAACCGCCGGCGCGCATGTCTCGCAGGGGCAGCAGATCGGCGAGGTCGGCACCACCGGCCGCTCGACCGGGCCGCACCTCCATTACGAGGTCCATATCGATGGCCAGCCGGTCGATCCGATGACGATCCCGACCGGCACGGGCAAGACGCTCGAGGGCAAGGCGCTCGCGGCTTTCCGCAAGGAACGGGATCGGATCGACCAGCAACGCGCCGCTACCTCGAACTGACCGCGGGCGCCGGCGCGGACGTGCGCGCCAGCATCGCGAGCGGAACGAGCACCACCACCAGCGCCATTGCCATCGCCCAGCTGGCATTGAGGCCCTCGCCCGAGCCACCCCAGGCGGCGGGGCCGGCCAGGTCGAGATCGAGCAGGCTGCCGAAGCTGCCGATGCCCGGATTGGGATCGAGCCCGAACACGAGCTGCTCGGTGCCGTTCCAGGCGAAATGCGCGCCGATCGCGCCGGCGAGCCCGCCGCCCTGCGCGGCGAGGGTACCGAAGAACAGTCCGCCGAGCAGCAGGTTGAGGAAGGAAAGCGGCGCGGCGGCGGCACCCAGCATGTGGAGCGCGGCGAAGCCCAGCGCGGTCACCCCGATCGCCGGCAGCACGCCCCAGGCGCGCGCCAGCACCGGCTGGATCCAGCCGCGGAAGTACAGCTCCTCGGCGGCGGCCTGGAAGAACACCAGCACCGGCCCGAAGAACAGCACCGCCGCCCCGCCGCCGCCCGGGCCGAAGCGCAGTCCGCCGGCGATCGTCGCGAAGGTGGTGGCAAGGCAGATGCCAAGCAGGCCGAGGCCGAGGCCGGCCGCGAACCGCCAGCCCGGGCTGATCCCGAGCGCCGCGACCCGGTGGCGCAGCACCGCGCCTGCTGCCAGCGCGACGACCACCATCGCGCCATAAAGGGCGAGGACGAAGTCCGTCTCCTGACCTGCCGGGGACCAGCTAGCCGGCAGCAGCGGTGCGACGAGGCCGGGACCGGCGAGCAGGATCGCGGCCATCAGGCCGAGCCCCGCTCCCAGCGATCCCGCCGCCGCAACCTGTTCGCGCATGCCGGTGCCGGGTTCGGCCATCAGCGGCCCGCCACCACGGGCGGCCTGGACGCGCCAGAAAGCATCGTCTTGGTGCTGTCGCCGACGATGAAATAGGGCGCCCAGTAGAAGGGATGCGAGTATTTCGGGTCGCGCATCAGCGTCTGCTGCGCGCTCTGCAGCGCCTGGCCGATCGTCTGGGTGCGCGCCGCGCCGTAGAAGGTCCGCATCAGGTCCTGCGATTCCTGCTCGGCCGAGACCTGCCAATAGGTCGCCATCACCGAGCGGGCATTGGCGGCGAGGAAGGCGCGGACCAGCCCCTCGAGCGTCGTCCCCGATTCCTCCTGGCCCGAGGCGCGGGCAAGCCCTTGGTCGCGCACGCCGCTGATCGTGTCGCAGGCCGAGAGCACGACGAGATTGGCGTTGAAGTGGAGCTGGGCGATCTCGGAGAAGCTCAGCAGCCCGTCGGACCCGGCGTCGCCGAACGAAGTGACCAGCGCCGGCGGCGACTTGGCGCAGCCCCATTGCCCTTCCTGCAGGCCGTGGGTGGCGAAGTGGATCACTTGGTAATCGGCCAGGTCGCCGCGCTGCTCGATCGCCGTGTCGGTGAAGGCGGCGGCGGTGACCAAGGGCGCGTCGGGGTCGCCGAGCGCCTGGGCGGCGGTGACCAGCTCGGCCTTGTCGATCGGCGCGAAGCCGCGCGAGATCGAAGCGAGCTGGTTGTAGCCGACGGTACAGCCGAAGCCGACATCGACCATCCGGTTCACCCCGGCATTCTGCACCGGCGGGGTATGCGCGCCGAAGCCGAGCAGCGCATGCCGCGCAGTCGATTGCGGCAGCCCGCGCGAGACCAGGAACGAGCGCGGCGACAGCGCGGTCGAGATCGTCGTCTTGGCGGCGAGGAAGGCGGTCTGCGAGAAGTCGAACGGATCCTCGTGCACGACCTTGGGGTCATAGTCGGTGACCAGCGCGCCGATCGGCAGCATGGTCAGCGGCCCGGCCGGATCGACGACCAGCGAGCCGGTCCGCAGCATCGCCTCGCGCGCCGGCCCGGCGATCAGGCGGAACAGCACGTGCGCGCCGCCCGCGTCATAGGGCACCAGCTGGCCATCGGCGAGCCGCCCGTCGATCGAGCGGCGGACGGTGTCGGCCAGCCCGTCGAGCTCGGTGCGCTCCTTCGCGCTGGCGACGACCGGATAGATGAAGGTCTGCTCGCGGGTGATGTAGATGCCGTAGACGCGGTTGCTGAGCTGGTAGAGCTTCAGATAGCCCTCGCCCGGGCGCAGCGCGTCGCGGATCGCCGAGACGGTGGCCGGCGTGTCGTCGACCGCGCGGAAGCGCTGGTTGCGCGAGAGCTGGTCGTTGACCACCAGCAGCTGCCCCTCGGCGCGCTGGCGCTGGTTCTCCAGGTCGCCGACCGTCTCTCCGGGTGCCGCTGCCTTGTCGGCGATGGCGTAACGGAGCCGGGTGATCTCGCGCTCGAGCGTAGCGCGGCTGCGCACGAGATTGGCCAGCTCGGGATCAGCCGAGACGACGTTCTGCAGCTGGTTGAGCTGGCGCGCCACGCCCGGCTGGCCGCCCGACTGCACCGCGCGGAAGAACAGCTCATAGGTATCGGCACGCGGCTTGGCCTTGGCCTCGGCGACCAGCACGTCGAGATAATTCTCCAGCCCTGTCGGCAGGATGCTGCCCGTGCTGTTCGAGGCGACCAGCGCATCGACCGCGACGGCATATTCCTGGCGGATCTGCGCGGCCGAGGCGCCGCTGCGCGCCAGCACGCCTGCGCGCTCCAGCTGCGCCTCGGCGATCGCCGGCTCGCTGCCGGTGCCGAGCGAGCCCACCGCGCTGCGGCGGAGATATTGCAGCGCGCGATCGAACGATGCGAGCGCGACCGGCCAGTCCTTGCGGCGGGCGGCGAGGCGGCCGCGCTGGCGCTCGATCCGCGCGCCGAGCCAGAGCGACTGGGTCGGGTCGATCGGCTCGCCGAGCAGCGCGCGATAGGCGCGGGTCGAGGCGTCGAGCGCGGCGGTGGCGCGGTCGTCCTGGCCGAGCGCGAGCAGCGCGACGCTGCGCGCCCAATTGGCCTGGGCATCGATCACCAGCTGCGACAGCTGGCGGGTGTCCGGCACCGCCACGGCATTGCTCACCTTGCCGGGGCGCGACTGGTTGAGCTGGCGGATCGTCGAGACGTCCATCAGCGGCTGGTCGGCCCGCGCCTCGACCGAGACCAGCCGGTCGAGCGTGGTCAGCGCCGCGGCGAACTGGCGGCGGTTGAGCTGGTCGAGCGCAACATAGGCGTCGCGCTTGCGCTGGAGGTAAGCGGCACGCTCGCCTTCGTTCTGGCCGATCAGCGCATCGGCCTGGGTGAAGCGCTGCTGGGCGCTGTCGTTGAACGAGACGTTGGAATCGGCGAGCCCGGCCTCGAGCAGCAGCTCGGTGCGGGTCGCAGGGTCGGTGCCCTGGGGCAGGCGGCTGATCGCGTCGTTGAGCAGGCGCGAGGCCTCGGCATAGCGGCCATTATGGTTGAGCTGGATGCCCTGGCGCAGCGATGCGGCGGCGTCGAACGCTTCGCCGCCCGCATCCGCCACCACCGGTGCGCTGCCGGGGCCGGCGGGGAGCGCGGCGAGGTCGATCGTCGCCTTCACGTCGCGCCGCGGATCGCCGTCGAGCTTGCGGCGGCCAGTGAGCATGCCCACCCCTTCCTCGAGCTGGCCGAGCAGCGAGGGGGTGGCATTGGCGATCAGCGTGTCGCGGCCCATCGGCACGTCGACACGAACGGTCTCGATGCCCAAGGTCTTGTCGGTGCAGCGCCGCGCGCGGGCAGGCGCACCGGCGATCGTCACCTCCGCCTCGGCCCCGCAATCGAACAGCGCGTCCACCGCCTTGAGCGCGTCGGGTGTGTCGCGCACCACCCGCATCGCGCCGAGCGGACGGCTGGCGGTGACGTTGCGGCAGGTGATCAGATAGGCGCTGTCGAACAGGTCCTTCGCGCCGGCATCGCGCCAGGTACGGCTGGCGATGCAGGGCTCGTCGGCGGTGTTGCGCCCCAGGCTCAGGCTGTCGAGTTGGGTGCGCGGCCGCCCGCCTTCGGACGCGCATCCGGCGAGCATCGCGAGGATCGCGGTGGTGGCGGCCAGCCGGGTACGGGCATGGGGCATGCGCATCGTCACTTCTGCTCCTGGGGGATGGGCTGGGGCTCGATGCCCGGAGCGCCCGGCTCGGCGATCGAGCCGACGCCGGCGAACAGCGCCTCGTTGTTGCTGCCGAGCACCGGATCGAACGGCAAGGTGAAGTCGGCCTCGGCGCGGAACACGACGAGCCGGCCGGGATCGAACACGTTGAGCGTCGGCTGCGAGATCGTCGTGGTCAGGCAGCCCGCCGCGGTGCCGAGCACGCAGCCATTGACCCGGGCATTGGCCAGGTCGATGCCGTTCGCGTTGATCACCGTGTTGCCGAGGATCGCAGTGGAGGTGCCGCCGACGCCGTTGATCGTGCCGAACAGCGCAAAGGCCGTGCGGGTGCCGTTGCCGGGGCCGAACAGGCTGAGCGCCGGACCGCCGGCCGGGCTGCCCGTCAGCACCACGCCGGTGTTCATCCCGCGCGTGCCGGTATTCTGGAACAGCGCGAAGTCGTTGAACCGCACGGTGAGCCGCGCCGCGGTGAGCGTCGTCTCCTCGCCGGTGACGTAGGGCGAGCCGCCGGCAAGCGCGCTGTAGAGCGGCGAGTTGGAATTGCCGATCAGCGCCGCCGCCTGGTCGGCAGAGGCGCCGCCATTGGCGAACAGCCCGTCGAGCAGCCCGCTCTGGCCGAGCGCGATCTTCGCCCCGCGCAGCTCGACATCGGCGTTGCTGAAGAACAGCCGCCCGCCGGCATCGGCAGTGGCGAGGATCTGGATCGTGCGGGCCAGCGTCGTGTCGCTGGCCGCGCCGCCGAAGCGGAACAGCCGCCCGACCCCGTCCCCCTCGACCACGCCGACGATCTTGAGGTCTCCGGTGGTGAGGATGTCGACATGGCTGCGGCCGGTCTGCGCACCAAAGGCCAGGGTGCCGATCGTCACATCGCCGGCGCCGCCATCGAACACGGCGCGATCCGCGTCGATCCGGGCGATCTCGCTCTCGCTCAGGCCGGGGCCGACGCCCCCCGCATCGGCTGCGGTGCCGAGACGCAGGCCGCGGGCGGGATCGCTGCTGCCGACGGTGACGATGGGCGCGCGGAGCGTGCCGTTCAGGACCAGGTCGCCGGCACGCACGGTGAGCGCATTGGTGGCGGTGAGGCCGCCAAGGGTCGCGGTGCCCCCCGCGCGCAGGGTGGCGGTCGCGGCGGTCAGCTTGTCCAGCCCGAGCGCGCCGGTCAGATCCACCGTGGCGTCGCCGCTCACCGTCGCATCGGCGATCGTCGCGGTGACGCCGCTCAGGTTCAGCGAACCCAGGTTGAGCGTGCCCAGCGTCATGGTGCCGCCCTTGAGCACGGCATTGGCCGCGCGGAGCCTGGTGATCCCCAGGGTACCGGTGGAGGTCAGGTTGGCGTCGCCCGTCAGATTGCCGTCGGCCAGCTGGATGCTGCCCGCCGTGACGCGCAGCCCGCTGCCCGTGCCGGTGCCCAGGTCGACGGCATTGGCGGCGGTGACCGTCATTCCCGCCGGCGCCTGCCAGCTGTCGATCGCCACGCCCTGGGCCGAGCCCAGGGTGATCGCGCCGGCGCTGGTCAACTGGCCAAGGTCGATCATGCCGGCGGAGCTGGTGAGCGTTGTGGTGCCAGTCGCGGTCAGGCCGTCGGCAGTGATGCTGGCCGCCCGGAAGGCGAGGTTGCCGCCGCGCAGCGCCTGGACGTCGAGCGCGCCGCTCGCGGTGAGCGTCGCGTCGCCCGTGACGGTGGCGTCGGTAACGGTGATGCCCCTGCCCGTCACCGCCAGCAGGCTAGAGGTTCCCGTGCCCAGCGCAACGTCGCCGATCGCGGAGACGGTCAGCCCGGCCGGCGCCTGCCAGCTGTCGAGTGAGACACCCTGTGCCGAATCCAGCATGACCGCGCCGGTGCTGCCGAGCTGGCCGAGATCGATCGCACCCGCCGTGCTGGTGAGCGTGGTGGTGCCCGTTGCGGTCAGGCTGTCGGCAGTGATGCTGGCCCCGCGGAAGGCGAGATTGCCGCCGCGCAGCGCCTGGACGTTGAGCGCCCCGCTTGCGGTGAGCGTCGCGGCGCCCGCCACAGTGGCGTCGGTGACAGTGACGGCCCGGCCACTCACAGTCAGCAGGCTAGAGGTGCCGGTGCCCAGCGCCACATCGCCGATCGCGGAGACGGTCAGCCCCGCCGGCGCCTGCCAGCCGTCGAGCGACACCCCCGCCGCCGAGTCCAGCGTGACCGCGCCGGTGCTGTCGAGCTGGCCCAGGTCGATCGCCCCGGTCGTGCTGGTGAGCGCCGTCGTGCCGGTCGCGGTCAGACTGTCGGCAGTGATGCTGGCTCCCCGGAAGACGAGGTTGCCGCCGCGCAGCGTCTGGACGTTGAGCGCACCGCTCGCGGTGAGGCTCGCCGCACCGCCGACGACGGTGGCATCGGTGACGGTGATGCCCCGGCCCGTCACGGTCAGCAGGCTGGAAGTACCAGTGCCCAGCGTCACATCGCCGATCGCGGAGATGGTCAAGCCAGCCGGCGCCTGCCAGCTGTCGATCACGACGCCTACCGCCGAATCCAGCGTCACCGCGCCGGTGCCGGCGAGCTGACCGAGATCGATCGTCCCGCCCGTGCTGGTGAGCGTGGTGACGCCGCTGGCGGTGAGGCTGTTCGCGGTGATGCCCGCCGCGCGCAGCGTCACATCGGCGCCGGTCAGCGTGTCGATCGCCAGCGTCCCGGCCAGGTTCGATGTGGTCGCGCCGGTCACCGTCGCATCGGCGATGGTGGCCGATCCGCCCTGCAGCGTCAGCGTGCCGAGGGTCAGCGTGCCGAGCGTTGCCGAGGCCGCGTTGCTGGTCAGCCCGGCGGCCTGCACCTCGTCGAGCGTCAGGCTCGTGCCAGCCCGCGCGGTCACCGCGCCCGGCGCGGTCAGCTGGTGGACTGCGAGCGCCGCACCCGAATCGAGCGTCACGCCGCCGCCGCTGGTCAGCGTGCCGACATCGATCCCGCCGGTCGCGGTCAGGCTGATCGCGCCGCCGGCAGTCGCGCTGCCCAGCGTCATCGCGCCGCTCACCGCGGTCAGGCTCAGCGCCGCGCCCGCGTTGACGCTGCCGATGTTCATCGATCCCGAGGTGATGCTGAGCCCGCCCGGCGAGGTGATGCTGCCGGTGGTCAGGTTGCCGATCACCTCCAGCACCACGTCGGTGCCGGCAAGCCCGGGGCTGGTGCCGCTGCGGCCGCGGATGTCGCCGCCCGACTTGAGCGTCAGCGTCGCGCCCGCCGTCGCGCTGTCAGTGAGGATGTTGCCGGCCAGCGCGATCAGCGAGACGTTGCCGCCTGCGCTCGCGGTGCCGACCGACACGTCGCCGCCATTGGCGGTCAGCACCAGGTCGGTCAGGGCATGGGCGGTGTCGATCGACAGCGTGCCCGAGCTGGTCGTGACGCTCGCCGAGCCGCCGGTGCTGTCGAGCCCGACCAGCGTGATCGTGCCGCCGGTGAGCACCGCATTGCCGCTCGCCGTCCAGGAACCGCCCTTGAGCGCGCCACCGTTGACGGTCAGCGTGGTGCCGGTGAGCGCCCCGAGATCGACGGTGCCGCCGCTCGCATCGATCGCCACCGTGCCCGCGCCGTTGAGCGCGGTGCCAGTGAGGTTGCCATTGGTCAGGTGGAAATCGACCGCGCCTGTGGAATCGAGCGTGCCGAAGCGCAGGCTGCCATTGTGGGTGAGCGAAGCGGCGATCGCGGTGTGGCCGGCATCGACCGAGCCCACCGTCCCCGCCTCCACATTGTCGCCCAGGTCGATCAGCTGGCCATTGCCCGCGCGCAGGCCGAGCTGGCCGGTGCCGGTGCTGCCCGCCTGGAGCACGCCCGCGCCGAAATCGATCCCGCCGGCACCGTCGAGGATCAGTGCGCCGGTGCCGCTGCGCAGGGTGAGCCGGTTGCCGCCGGTGATCGCGCCGCTGGTCGCGACGATATCGACCACGCCGGCGGCCGACTGGAGCTCGGCATCATTGTCCACGCCCAGCGCCACCGTGGTGCCGCGCACGCGATAGTCGCCGCCGGCGCTGATCGCATCGGTGATCGACACTGCGCTGCCTTCGACGCGGATATCGCCGGTGGCCGTGCCCGAGCCGAGCGTCACGGTGCCGCCGGTCGAGGCGAAATGCGCCGCGCCGGCAGTGGCGGTGAAGTCGCCGAACGCGAGATGGCCCTGCATCGCCACGTCTATCGTGCTGGCCGAAAGCGTGCCGATCGTCGCGCCGCCGCCGCCGCTCAGCGAGATCGCGCCGCCGGTGCTGGTGATCCCGGTGCCGGTGATGCCGCCATCGACGACCAGATTGACCGCGCCGTTCACCGTCACGTTGCCGAAGGTCAGGCTGCCGGCCAGCGGCGCGCCACCGGCGATCACCAGCCCGTTCGCATCGACGTCGCCGAGGCGGAAATTGCCCGTCGTCGCCGAATCGATCACCACCAGCGATTGCCGGCCCGGCCCGCCGCGCAACAGGCTGTCGGTGCCGAGATTGGCGCCGCCGTGCAGCGTCAGCGCCTCGGTACCCACGCCGTCGGAATTGGCGGTGAGCTGCAGCCCGGCGATGCTGGAGATGGTGCTGCCATTGGTCGCAGTGATGTCGACCGTGCCGGTCGCATCCTGGGTGCCGCCGAGCGTGACGCCCTTGCCGGTCACTGCATAATTGCCGGCGATCGAGACCGGTCCGTCGATGGTCACCGCCCCGCTCGCGGTGACGCTGGCATTGCCACCGGTGGTGGCGAGCCCGTCGAGCGTCAGCCCGCCCGCGGTCGCCTTCAGCGTGATGCCGCCCGCCCCGCTCACCGCGCCGGCGTCGATCGTCGCGGCCTGGAGGTTGACCGTGCTGCCGCTGACCGCGGCCAGCCGGGCGTCGCCGCCCGCCGTCACAGAGAGCGCGCCACCGGCGCCCAGCGCGGCACGGCCGCCGCCGGTGCCCGTGATGTCGTCCGCCGCGTTGAGCGTCACCGTGCCGCCGGTGCTGGAGAGCGATCCGATCGCGATGTCGTCGCCGCTGGTCAGCGAGACATTGCCGCCCGCGACGAAGGTGTTGAAGCCGATGTCGTTCGAACCGGTCGTGGTGATCGTCGCCGCGCCGGTCACCACCACGGTATCGAACGACACCGCCCCTGCCGAGGCGACGGTTAGCGCCCCGGCGGCGAGCGGACCGACCGAGATCACCCCGCCGCTGCTGTTGAGCGTCACGGCGCCGGTGGCGGTGATCGACAGGCCGGCAAGATAGCGTGTGCCGCTGCCGCCCGTGGTCGACAGCGTCGCGGTGTTCGTGGTGATCGCGTCGAAATCGACCTGCCGGCCTGACAGGATCACATTGGTCGCGCTGTTGATGTTGCGCGTGTCGAGGATCGGCGCCTGCAGACGGATCTGGCCGCCGCTGCTGAGGTTGCCGGTGGTGATCGACGCGCTCGACACCAGGTCCAGCGCCGCGGTGGTGCTGACATTGCCGAGAACCAGGTCGCCGGTCAGCGGCGCGCCGCCGGCGATCGACAGCGAGGCGCCGTTGATGTTGCCCAGGTTGATGTCGTTGTTCGCGTTGGTGTCGATCACCACCGCGGACTGGTTGGCGATGCCGCCGTTGAGCGTGGTGGTGGCGCCCAGCGTCATCCGCCCGCGCAGGGTGAGCGCTTCGGTGCCGACGCCGTCGACATTGCTGGTCAGGCCCAGCACGCCGCTGTTGCTCAGCGGGCCGCTGCGCGCGGTGACGGTCACCGCCCCGCCCGCCTGTTGGCCGCCGCCCAGCGTCACGGCGTCGCCGATCACGCTATAGTCGCCGCTGACCGAGACATTGCCGACGACGAAGGCGTCGTCCTCGGCATTGAGCGTCGCGGAGCCGTTCGTCACGCTCAGCCCGCCGAGCCGGGCATTGCCATTGTGGCTCGTCAGCGTGGCGCCGGTCACCGCCTGTACATTGGACGCATCGAACGATCCGGCGTCGAGCGTCACCGCCCCGCCGGTCGAGCGCACGGTGCCGAGCAGCGCGCTGCCGTCGACATCGATATCGACCGTCCCGGCGGCGGAGACGCTGGCGCGCGTGCCGCTGGTCTCGCCGGTCAGCGTGGTGGCGTCGAGCATCACCGCGCCGCCGGTCGAGGCCACCGCGCCCGCCCGCATCACGTTCGCGGCCTCGAGCGTCACCGTTCCGGCGGCGGTCAGGCTGGTCAGGGTGAGGTCGTCGGCCTCGATCGTCGCTGCGCCGCCCAGTGTCACCGTGCCCAGCGTGATGTCGCCGCCATTGCCGAGGAACGCCGCGCGGGAGAGCTTGCCCTCGAGCGCGCCGCCCGACAGGCCGCCGTCGAGCGTCAGCGCCTCGACGTCGCCGAGCCGGATATTGGCGCTGCGGTCGCCGGTGAAGATGTTGACCGCCGAGGCCAGCCCCGCGCCGCCGGCCTTGAGCGTGGTGCCGGTGCCGAAGTCGATATCGTCATCGGCGTCGAGGACGAGCGCCTGCCCGCCGCCGCCATCGCCGTCGGCCTCGAGCAGGAGCGAACCGATGCCGCTGATATCGCCGTCATAGGCCACTACCGACACCGCGCCATTGGCCCGCTGCAGGATCGTGCTGCCGGTCCTGCCCAGCACCACGCTGGGCCCGCGGACCTTGTAGTCGCCCTGGCTGGAGATCGTGCCCTCGACGGTGACGGTGCCCGTCCCGCCGACATGCACGCCGGCATTGCCGGCGCCGCCCTGATAGGTCAGCGTGCCGCCCACCCGCACGCCGACGCTGTTGTTGGTGTTGACGCCGGTCGCCCGGATGTCTGCATTGATCGAGGACTGCCCGCCGACGATGACGATGCCCTTGTCGCCGGCGACGGCGCGGACATTGGCGTCGACCTGGAGCAGCGAGTTGGTCGCCGAGCCCCGCGTCGCCATCGCGAAATAGACGTTGCGGCCCTGGATCGTCCCGCCGACGATCTGCATCGCCTGGCTCATATTGGTGCCGCGGGTGATCTGGATGCCGAGCGGGCTGCCGGGCGTGAAGTTGAGCGTCACGTCGTCGGCCGCGACCAGCGCGGTGTCCTGCGTGCCCGAATCCAGCGTGCCGTTGCTGATCACCTGCCGCCCGAGCAGGATCAGGCCGATGCCGGTCCCGCGCGTGGTGATGCTGCCGTTGACGGTGATGTCGCCGCTGCTGTTGCCCGAGAACTGGTAGGTGCCGGCGAGGAAGTCGCTGTTCGAGATGTCCCGCGTCGAGGCGACGAACGAGCCGGTCGAAACGCTGCCGGTGCCGCTGATCATGATCCCGTTGGGATTGACCAGGAACACGCTGACATTGGGATCCGAGTTGAGCGCGCCGCGGATGTTGGAGGCGCCGGTGCCGGTCACCCGGTTGAGCACCGCGACCTCGCCGGCCAGCCCGGTCTCGAAGTTCACCCGGCTGCCCTGGGCGATGTTGAACCGGTCCCAGTTGATGATCGTGCTCTGCGCGCGCAGGTCGACGTCGAGATTGGTCGCGTTGCCGCTCAGGTTGCCGGTGCCGCCGTTGAAGGTCGGCGCGCCGGCGCCGGTGGGCGTGACCACGGTCTGTCCGCCCGGCGTGTTGTTCTGCGCGCGGGCCATGCCCGGCATCAGCGTCATGCCGCCGGCGAGCGCGGTGGACAATGCCAGCGCCCGCAGGGTCGAGGATCGCGCGGCGCGGGCCTTGGCGGGGGTGGTCAGCATGATACGCTCCTCGAACAACGGGCCGAACTCAGCGGGCAGCGTCGCTGAACCGCAGCGACAGGGACACAAGCAGGCGATTGGGCGGGCGCCGCTGGTCGATCGTCAGCGCCTTGTCCTTGGGATGGGCATAGGTCACCTCGAGCAGCGCCATGCCCGGCAGGGTCAGCCGCACGCCGCCGCCGAAGCTGGAGAGCTTGCGGTTGCGCTCGGTCGCGCCGCGGTCGAGATTGTCGAGATAGACGAAGTCGTAGAAGCCGAAGGGCTGCACGGTGAAGCTCGGCGAAATCGGCAGGGTGAACTCGGCCTCGGCGCTCAGGCCCACCGCCCGGTCGCCGCTGTTCGCGCCGGGATCGTAGCCGCGCCCGATCGTCAGGTTGCCGAGCGAGAATTCCTCATAGTTGAGCAGCGAGACATTGGTCCACTGGACCTGGCCCTTGCCGATCAGCCGGAACCAGGGGCTCGGCCCGACGATCCCCTCGACGCTGCCGCGCGCGACGAACGCGTCCGAATTGCCGTCGATGCGCGACTGGACGTGCCCATCGACGAATCCCTGCTTCGACGCGCCCAGGATATCGAATCCCTTGCGCAGCTCGATCGCCGTCCGCAGCGACCAGATGACGCTGCCATCCTGCCGGAGGTCGCGCATGTCGCCGCTCACGCTGGCATAGACGATCCGCATCCGGTCGCGGGTCAGCGGCAGCTTGGTGCCGCCCGAATAGATGTTGGTGTCCTGGTCGATATAGTCGACGCCCGCGCCGACCGAGATGTTGGTGTTGAGCGAGCGGACCAGCGGGCGGGTGAAGTCGAAGCCGGCGATCAGCGTGTCGGTACGATAGTCGAGCGCGCCGAGATCGGGGCGCGACCAGGCGTAGCTCAGCCGCCCGCCAAAGGTGGAGCCCTGCCCGTCCAGGCTGATGATGTGCCCGGCCTGGAGGATCTTCTGCTCGTGGAAATCGGCGGTGCTCGACACGCCGAGATAGGTCAGGTCGCCCATCCCGGTCAGGCCGTAATATTCGCCGCGGACATAAGCGGTCTCGCGGCCGAGCACCTTGGAATTATAGTTCTGCGCGTTGGCCAGCACGGTGAAGCGGCGATAGTTGATCGTCACTTCGCCGATCACGTCGCCCTGGCGCCCGCCGGCCGGGCGCAGCGCCAGCTGCACGTCGAGCCCGGGCACGTCGCCGGCGAGCAGCAGCAGCCGCTCGACGGTGCGCTCGTTGAGCGGGTCATAGGCCTGGAGCTGGGCCAGCCGCTCGCGCAGCAGCGTCTCGTACGGCCCCGGATTGCCGCGCACGCGGGTCTCGACCATCCGCGCAGTGACGATCTGCAGCTTGAGCACCCCGTCGGTGATCTCCTGCGCGGGGATCTGCACCGAGGCGATCCAGCCGCGCCGGCGCAGCGCCGCGTTGACGCTGTCGCGCAGCTCGCAGACCACGCGGATCGACTGGTCGCCGCTCGGCAGCCTGAGGTCCGATATCGCCGCCGCGATCTCCGGCTGCAGCGCCGAGCCGTCGGGGCGCGAGAACTCGACCTTCTTCAGGTCCAGCCGCAGCGGCGAATCCTCGAACGGGCAAGTCTCCGCCTGGAAGGCGCTGCGCGAGTCGACATTGACGGTCGAGCGCTTCTGGATCTCCGGGGTCGGCGGCGTCACCTGCTCCGGTGACGGCAGGCTCTGTTGCGGCGGATTGGTCTGCGCCGCGGCCGCGCCGCTCCACAGCAGCCCGGCGAACAAAGCGCCCAAGCCGCAACCATTACGATAGAACCACCCTGAACGATGCACGCCGCGCTTCCCCTTAAAACGCCTGTGGCACCAGAACGGTGCCAATCCTGAACGCACGAACCCACAATCGCCATTTGGCGATTTTCTTATAATTTATTATTATTTTACTATGCGGTAACCCGATATCTGCAGATATGTTAGTAAGCTAATCTTTCAGCTTTGTGTCGCGACCGGAACATTCAACGCTCCTGATAGAAACTGTTTCCCGCGAGCGTCTTGTAAAGTGTGACATCGCTGCTCGGCGCGCCGCTGCCGGCGGTGCGCCACCAGTAGAGCTTGCCGCCCGTCGGGTCGGGCGGACGCGGGCCGCGGGCGATCTGGAGCACCGCCTCGACATGCGCGCGCAGCACCGGCTGGCGCTGGTCGCCCGCTTCGTTGGCGAGGCGCAGGATGTTGTTGATATTGGCCAGCACGTCGCCGGCGATCGTCGGATAGCTGCCCAGGCCATGGAACTGGCCGGGCGCACGGATCACGTCGGCCAGGTTGGTCGCGCCCTGCGAGCCCCAGCGGCTCGACGGCTTGGCGCGGCGGTTCTCCACCACCACTCGCATCAGCCGCAGCGATTCGCCGATCTCGGCCTGGGCATTGGCCGCCACCAGCGTGGGGTTCGGCGCCTCGGCGAGCAGCAGGCGGGCGAGCAGCCCGGCATCGGTGGTCTGGTCCGGCAGGGTCAGCACCGGCTGCACCCGGACCTGCACCGGCCCGTAGACGACCCGGTCGCCCGAGCGGATAGACAGGCTGGTCTCGCCGCCCAGCACCGCATGCAGGATGAAGGTGGTGAAGTTCGGCCCCATCCGGTTGTTGACCTCGACCGCGTTCGCCACGGCCGGGGTGGACGAGACGATGGCCAGCGGCAGCTTCTCGCCGGCGCCGGGCAGCACTTTCAACCTCAGGGAATTGCCCGCCACCGCGACAATCGGCGTCGCGACGGACTGTCCGGACAACCATTGCAGATCGGCCATTCGCGTTCCCCTCGCCTGCCGTTCAGGATGCGCTGATCGAGTATTTGTCACCCCTGGCGGCGCAGTCGGCGAGCTTCGCAGCGACCCAGGCGCGGGTGACGAGATAGGTGCTGCCCGAGACATCGGCCTCGGTGGCGACCACATCGGTCTTGAGGTTCAGATTGCGGTTCGAGCGCAGCAGCGCGTCGGCGGAATCGCTGCCGTCGCCCCGGCCGAGCCAGAGGATCAGCCGGTCGCCCTCGCGCCAATGCACCCAGCCGGTGGTGCCTTCGGGACCGCGATAGCCGATCGCGCAGAAATGCTGGGGCCCCTTGGGGCGCGGCGTCGCCTCGGCGAGCAGCCGCCGGATCGCCGGCGCTGCATCGCCGAACGCCGGATCGCCGCGCGGGGCAAAGCTCGCCTCGGCCTGCACCGGGGGCGACGAAAGCGCCGCTGGGGCACAGGCGATTGTGAGGGAGGCTAGCGCAGTCAGGAACAAGGCATGCCGAAATCGCGTCAAACCAGCTCCCCCACGCAACGCAACCGTCAAAAGGCCCGTCTTGTGGCCCCGCAGTCGAACCCCTTTCGCGGCAGAAAGTTCCTCGCTTTGCGGGCAGTTGATGCGCCATTCCGGCTCGATCGGGCGCGGATGGAGGCGTGCGGAAGGTTCGGCGGACAAAAAAATGCCCACGGTCGGCGACGCTGGTGGCCGACCGTGGGCATGGGCGCCGGCGCAGGGGGGCGCTGGGACCGCCGGCGCCTCAACTCATTGCGCGGTCGCCGCCTTCTCGATCTGGCTGGCCACCGCCTGGGCGTGCGAGACCATCACCACGTGCGAGGCGCCCTTCACCACCACCGTGCCGCGCGACTTGGCGCGATCGGCCATGAACTTGAGCGCGACCGGCGGGATGTTCTTGTCCGCATCGCCATAGATGAACCACGAGGGCACATGCTTCCACGCGGGCGCGGTGCTCGCCTCGCCCAGTGCCGCATCGGCGATCGGGCGCTGGCCGGCGGCCATCAGCTTGGCGTCGGCCAGGGGCACGTCCGCCGCGAACTGGTCGTGGAACTTCGCCTGGAGGATGTAGAGGTCGTTGCCGCCGCCGGCGAGCTTGACCGGCGGGGCGAGCGTCGGCGGCAGCGTGCTGCCCGGGAACTTGCCGGTCAGGCCGAGCGCGCTCTCGCCTTCGTCGGGCGCGAAGGCCGAGACATAGACCAAGGCCTTGACGTTCGGCGCCCCCTCGGCCGCCTCGCTGATCACCGAGCCGCCATAGCTGTGCCCGACGAGCACGACCGGGCCGTCGATGCTCTTGAGCAGGTCGGCAACCGAGTCGGCGTCGCCGCGCACGCTGCGCAGCGGGTTGGCTGCGGCGATGACGGTATAGCCGTCGCGCTCGAGGATCTTGATCACGCCGTTCCAGCTCGACGAATCGGCGAAGGCGCCGTGGACGAGGACGACGGTCGGCTTGACTGCCTGGGCCTGCGCGGCGGGCACCAGGGCGGTGGCGGCGAGCAGGAGCGCGCCGGCGATGAGCTTCTTCATGGTGATTCTCCCTTCAGCGCCGCGCTCAGACGAGCGCGACGACGGCGTCGATATTGCCCTTGATCGCCTTGGAATAGGGGCAGGTGCGGTGCGCGGCCTCGATCAGCTGGCGGGCGATCTCCGGCTCCACGCCGGGGACGCTGACGTTGAGGCGGGCGGCGAGCGAATAGCCGTCGTCACCGTGGCGCAGGTCGACCTCGGCGTCGATCGCGAGATCGGCCGGCAGGGTGATACCCCTGGCCTTGGCGGCGATGCCCATCGCGCCTTCGAAGCAGGCGGACCAGCCCGCGGCGAAGAGCTGCTCGGGATTGGTGCCCGCGCCGGCGCTGCCGGGCACGGCGAGCTGGACGTCGAGGCGGCCGTCCGAGCTGCGGGCGGCGCCTTCGCGGCCACCGGTCACATGGACATGGGCGGTGTACAGGGTCTTGTCGGACATCGATATTCTCCTTGGGATCGGTGGGTGATTCAGCGCAGCGGGCGGAAGGCGGCGCGCACTTCCTCGGCGAAGATCCGGGGCTGTTCCCAGGCCGCGAAATGGCCGCCATTGCTGGCTTCGTTGAAGTAATAGAGGTTGGTGTAGCAGCGCTCGGCCCAGCTCTTCGGCGCGCGGAAAATCTCGCCGGGGAATACGCTCACCGACACCGGCAGGTCGATGACGCCGCGGGCGTTGAAGTTGTTGGTGTGGTCCTCCCAATAGATGCGCGCGGCGGAGGCGCCGGTCTGGGTGAGCCAGTAGAGCGACATGTCGTCGAGGATCGCGTCGCGGCCGAGCACGCGCTGGGGATCGCCGGCGGGATAGGTCCACTGGCCGATCTTCTCGTACATCCAGGCCGCCATGCCGACCGGCGAGTCGACCAGCGAATAGCCGATCGTCTGCGGCCGGGTGTTCATCATCGCCGCATAGGCCGAATTGTCGCGGTAGAAGGCGACGAGCTGGTCGAAGGCGAAGCGCTCCTTCTCCGACAGGCTTGCCGGCGCCGGATCGCCCGCGGCGAGGATGTGCGCGATCTCGGCGGGGACGACCGCGGGCATGGTCAAATGGATGCCGATCAGCCCCGGCACATGCTGGAGCGCCATGCGCTGCGAGATCACCGAGCCGCAATCGCCACCCTGGCTGACGAACCGGTCATAGCCCAGGCGCCGCATCAGCACGCTCCAGGCGCGGCCGATATGATCCGAGCCCCAGCCCGGCACGGTCGGGCGGGCGGAGAAGCCGAAGCCAGGGATCGATGGGACGACGACGTGGAACGCGTCCTCGGCCTTGCCGCCATGCGCGGTCGGGTTGGTCAGCAGGTCGATCACGCCGAGGAACTCGATGATCGAGCCCGGCCAGCCATGCGTCAGGATCAGCGGCATCGCCTTGTCGTGGCGCGAGCGGACATGGATGAAGTGGATGTCGAGCCCGTCGATCTCGGTCAGGAACATCGGCAGCGCGTTCAGCCGCGCCTCGAACTTGCGCCAGTCATAGCCCTGCGCCCAGTAGCGCATCAGCGGCTCGAGCTCCTGGCGGCGCACGCCCTGGCTGTCGTCGGCGACCGGCTGGGCATCCGCCCAGCGCGTCTCGGCGATCCGCCGCTTCATCGCGCGGACGTCCGCCTCGGGGATCGCCGCCCTGAATGGCCGGACCGCATCGCTGCCCGCCCGGGCGAGCACCTGCGACGGGATCGCACTCACCGCCCCGGCGATGGCGGCGCCGACCACGAACTGGCGGCGCGTCGCTTCATTGTCTCCGAACACTTTGCACTCCCTCCAAATCTGATGGGGCACAGATAGGGGAATGGCGGCGCGGCGCCCGTTAAGTGGAGTGATGCGGCGTTAGCGCGCGTGGGCGGCGACTTTCAGGAACTAACGCGCGCCCGGCGAGGGCTAACGGGCGCCGGCGCGCGGGCGGCCTACATCGGCGTTCAACCGCAAGATGAGGCAGGCATCATGAACCAGAAACGCTCCCTAGGCTTCGCCGCCGCCGCCGTTGTGGCCGCGGCCGCCACCACCGCCATCTGCTTCGGCGACGCGCTCGGCCTCGTCCGCTCCTCCGCCAAGGCAAGCGAGGACATCGCCTCCGCCCCCTTCGGCGCCACCGGGCGCCCGATCGACGCGCTGGAGGGCGCCGCCCCCTGGCTCACCCCTGTGCCCGGCAGCCCCAGGGCGCTGCGCGGCAAGGTGGTGGTCGTCAACTTCTGGACCTATTCCTGCATCAACTCGCTGCGCGCGCTTCCCTATCTGCGCGCCTGGAGCGAGCGCTACGGTGCGAAGGGCCTGGAGGTGGTCGGCGTCCATGCCCCCGAATTCGGCTTCGAGAAGAACCCGGCGAACGTCCGCCTGGCCACCAGCCAGCTGAACGTCCGCTACCCGAACCTGCAGGACAATGACTATGCCGTGTGGCGCGACTTCGCCAACCAGGGCTGGCCCGGCATCTATTTCATCGACGGGAAGGGCAAGGTGCGCGGCTATCGCCTGGGCGAAGGCAAATATGACGAGGGCGAGCGGCTGATCCGCACGCTGCTGGCGGAGGCCGGCCAGGACGTGTCCGGCATCCCCCTCGCCCCGATCGAGGCAAAGGGGGTCGAGGCGCAGGCCGACTGGGCCGATCTCCGCTCGCCCGAGGCCTATATCGGCTATGACAAGGCCGTCGACTTCGCCTCTCCCGGCGGGCTGAAGCAGGACATGGCGCACGCCTATAGCTCGGCGGCGGACCTCTCGCTCAACCAGTGGGACCTGGCTGGCAGCTGGAAGGTCGGCGGCGAATATGCGCTGCTGGAGGGCGGCCCCGGCACGATCCGCTTTCGCTTCCATGCCCGCGACGCGCATCTCGTCCTCGGCGGCGCGCCCGACGGCCAGCCGGTGCGCTTCCGCGTGACGATCGACGGCCGCGCGCCCGGCGCCAGCCACGGCGTCGATGTCGATGCCCAGGGCTGGGGCCAGGTGAAGGAGGACCGGCTCTACCAGCTCGTCCGCCAGCCCGGCATGATCGCCGACCGCACCGTCACGATCGAGTTCGCCCGCCCCGGCGTGCGCGCCTATGTCTTCACCTTCGGCTGATGGGAATGGAACCATGACAAAGACCTGGCTGGTCACCGGCAGCTCGCGCGGCTTCGGGCGCGCGCTGTGCGAGGCGATCCTCGATGCGGGCGACAATCTGCTGGCGACGGCACGCGATCCCGACCAGCTCGCCGGGCTGGGCGACGGCCGGCCGGGCAAGCTCGCCACCGCCCGGCTCGACGTGACCTGCGAGGAGGACGCCGCCGCCGCGGTGGCCACCGCGATCGAGGCGTTCGGCGCACTCGACGTGCTGGTCAACAATGCCGGCTATGGCGATCTCGGCTCGGTCGAGGACACGCCGCTCGCTTCGTTCCGCCGCCAGATCGCGACCAACCTGTTCGGCACGATCATCATGACCAAGGCGGTGATCCCGCACATGCGCACGCGGCGCAGCGGCCATATCGTACAATTCTCCTCGGTCGGCGGCCGGCTCGGCGCCCCGGGCCGCGCCCCCTATTCGGCGGCGAAATGGGGCGTCGAGGGCTTCTCCGAAGTCCTCGCCCAGGAAATGAAGCTGGTCGGCGTGCGCGTGACGATCGTCGAGCCGGGCGGCTTCCGCACCGACTTCGCCGGCACCTCGACCACGCTCGAGGCGGGCCGCCCGGAATATGACGCGGTGGTCGGCAATGCCGCGCGGATGCAGGCGGCCTATCACGGCAACCAGCCCGGCGATCCCCGCCGCGGCGCCCAGGCGATCCTCCGGGTCGTCGCCGCGGACGAATCACCGCTCCGCCTGCCGCTCGGCAGCGACGCCGTCGCCGCGATCGAACGCAGCGACAAGGCGCGGCTCGACGAGCTCGACCGCTGGCGCACGCTCAGCCTGTCCACCGATTTTCCGAAGGAATAACACCTAGGTAGGATTGAGGTGCGCCACCCCGCGCGGCATGGAACGCTCGACCATAAATGGGGTAATGGCAGATCGTGGCGGACGTGGATCAACAGCTTGGCGAGCGCATGTGCTTCGGGCCCTTCTGCCTGGCGCCGGGCGAACGGCTGCTGACCAAGCATGGCGAGCCGGTCGAGATCGGCGGCCGCTCCTTCGATCTCCTCGTGGTGCTTACCGAGCAGCCCGGCCGCGTCCTGTCCAAGCGCGAGCTGCTCAAGCGCGTCTGGTCCGACGTCGTGGTCGAGGACGGGAGTCTCCGCTTCCACATGGCCGGCCTGCGCAAGCTGCTCGGCGACGGCACCGATGGCGCGCGCTACATCGCCACCCAGGTCGGCGTCGGCTATGCGTTCGTCGCGCCGATCGAGCGCCAGGGCGGCACCGCGCCGCGCCGCGCGGCCGACGAGAGCGTCAAGCCCCCCGTCAGCACCACCAATCTGCCCGCCCGCCTGCCCCATCTGATCGGGCGTGAGCGCGACGTCGAGTTCCTCGTCGAGCGCGTCGCCGACACCCCGCTCTTCTCGATCGTCGGCGCCGCCGGCGTCGGCAAGACCTCGCTCGCCATCGAGATCGGCCACCGCCTCGCCCCCGCCTTCACCGACCAGGTCGCCTTCGTCGACTTCAGCATGCTCGAGAACATGGCGGTGGTGCCCTCGATGATCGCCGGCGCAATGGGCATCGCGGTACAGAGCGAGGATCCGCTCGCCGTGATCCTCGGCCATATCCGCGACCGGCCCTTCCTTCTGATCCTCGACAATTGCGAGCATGTCATCGAGCCGGTCGCCGCGATCGTCGAGCGCATCGTCGAGGAAGCGCCGCAGGCCCGCATCCTCGCCACCTCGCGCGAGCCGCTGCGTGTCCGCGCCGAGCATGTCCTGCGGCTGGACGCGCTGGCCTATCCCGAGGAGCTGGCCGGGCTGACCACCGAGCAGATCCTCGCCTATCCCGCCGTCGAGCTCTTCCGCGAGCGGGCCACCGCCGCCGACAGCGCGCTGGTGATCGACGCGGAGGCCGCCCGGCTGATCGCCGAGATGTGCCAGCGCCTGGGCGGCATGGCGCTGCCGATCGAGCTGGCCGCCGTCCGCGTCGCGACGCACGGGATCGAGGCGACCGCCCGCCAGCTCGGCGAGCGGTTCAGCCTGGGCTGGTCGGGCCGGCGCACCGCCCAGCCGAGGCAACAGACGCTCCAGGCAACGCTCGACTGGAGCTATGAGCTGCTCTCCGATGTCGAGCGGATCGTGCTGGAGCGCCTGTCGATCTTCGTCGGCCCCTTCTCGATCGACGCGGCGCTGGACGTGGTCGCGGATGCCGAAATCGGATCGGACGCAGTCGCCTTCGCGCTCGACGAGCTGGTCTCCAAGTCGCTGATCTCGCCCGATCGCTCGCGCCGCACCGGCACCTATCGCCTGCTCGAGATGACCCGCGCCTATGCCCGCGAAAAGCTGTTCGCGCGCGGGCCGGAGGCGCAGGCCGGCATCGCCCGCCGCCACGCCGCCTATTTCCTCGCCGAGCTGGTGATGGCCGAGCAGGACGAAGGCGTGCTGCAGGACGCCCGGCCGCTTCGCCTGCAGCTCGGCAATATCCGCAGCGCGCTAGACTGGTGCTTCGGCCCGCATGGCGACCGCCGGATCGCCGTGCGCCTCGCCGCCGCCAGCGCGCCGGTGTTCCTCAACCTCTCCCACCTGATCGAGTGCCGCACCTGGTGCGGCCGCGCGCTCGCCGAGATCGAGGACGGCCAGCGCGGCACCGCGGTCGAGTTGGAGCTGCAGGCGGCGCTCGGCATCACGCTGATGTTCACCCGCGGCAATAGCGAGGCGGCGGGCAGCGCGCTCGCCCGGGCGCTGGAGATCGCCACGGCGCTGGAGGATCGCTGGAACCAGCTGCGCCTGCTCGGCCGGCTCCACATCTTTCATGAGCGGATCGGCGAATATGCCACCGCGCTGCGCCATGCCGAGCATGCGGTGCAGGTCGCCGAGCAGATCGGCGCCCCCGAGGCGCTCGGTGTGGCCTATTCGCTGCTCGGCATCTCGCACCATCTCGGCGGCGACCAGAAGAGCGCGCGGCGCGAGCTGGAGCTGTCGCTGCAGAACAGCCCGCCCTCGGCGCGCAGCCGGACGATCCATTACGGCTTCGATCACCGCAACCGCTCGGGGATCGCGCTGGCCCGGACGCTCTGGCTCTCGGGTCATGCCGACCAGGCCGGCCGCCAAGCGGGCCAGACGATCCGCGAGGCGGCGCAGCTCGATCACTCGGTGACCTATTGCATCGCGCTGATCTGGTCCTGGGCGGTCTATATCTGGATGGAGGACTTCCCCGCCGCAGAGGAGGACCTTGCCGCCTTCAGCGCCTGTGCCGAGGCCAATGCGCTCGGCCCCTATGTCGCCGCGGCTGCGGGCTTCCGCGGCGAGCTGGCGATCGCCCGCGGCCAGGGTGGCGAGGCGCTGGGCGCGGTGGAGGAAAGCCTCTCGCGCCTGCGCGCCGCGCGTTACGAGCTGCTGACCACCCCCTTCTCGATCGCGCTCGCCCGCGGGCTGGTGCTCGACGGGCGCTGTCCCGAGGCACTCGACCTGATCGACGCCGCCCTCGTCCGCTGCAACGCCAATGGCGAGCGCTATTCGGTACCCGAGCTGCTCCGCCTCAAGGCCGGCATCCTCGCCCGCTGCGACTCGGCGCCGGACGCAGGCCGCGCGGTGCTGGAGGAGGCACTGGCGCTCGCCCGCGAACAGGGCGCGCGTGCGTGGGAGCTGAAGGTGGAAGCGGACCTGGCGGCGCTGGGCTGAGAGCGCCACGCCCACTTCCTTCCATCCCCGCCCTCTACCCCGTCACCCCGCATCCACTCCGTCATCCCCGCGAAGGCGGGGATCCAGGGCAGCTCGGGATGACGATGCAATTGCGCGCATTCCTCTCCGGAGCGCCCAACGCGAGCCCCGCACATCCTGCCCGTGACTCTGGATCCCCGCCTTCGCGGGGATGACGAGGGGGAATAATGCCGCTTGCGCGCGCTACAAATGTAGCGCATAGCTACAAATGTAGCTGAGAGAGATTCCCATGTTGAACAACCTCCCGCCCCGCGAACGCCAGATCGTCGACCTGCTCTATGTGCATGGCGCAATGGCCGTGGCCGATGTCTGCGAAGCCCTGCCCGACAAGCTCTCCGCCTCGGCGGTGCGCGCGATGCTCACCCGGCTCGAGCAGAAGGGCGCGGTCAAGCGCACGATGAGCGAGCGCGGCTATGTCTTCGCGCCGGTCGAGGCCGAGAGCAAGGCGAGCGTCACTGCGCTCGGCCATGTCGTGCGGACCTTCTTCAACGGATCGACCACCCATGCTGCCAGCGCGCTGCTCGGCATGAGCGAGAAGCTCGACGACAACGATCTCGACGAGCTGGAGGCGATGATCGCCGCGGCCCGCGCCAAGAAGGGAGCCTGAACATGACCGCATTGCTCGGCCTTGTGCTCAAGTCGCTGGTGATCGCCGGCATCACCCTGCTCCTGCTGCGCCTCACTCGCGGCCGTTCGGCGGCGGAACGCTCGCTGATCGCGCATCTCGGCCTTGCCGGGCTGGTGATCCTGCCGCTCGCCACGCTGCTGCTGCCGTCGATGCCGCTGCCGGTGCCCGAATTCGTCCAGAGCCGGTTCGAGGCGCCCGCCACCGATACCGCGCTGCTCCCCAGCACGGACCTGCCCGCACGCCAGGTCGCCGCGCCCAGCACGACGACGCCGGTCGTCACCGCCGACACCGCGGAGCCCTGGTTCACCCTGCCCCAGGGCTGGGAACGCTATGCCTATGCGCTGCCGGTGCTGGCGCTGCTGCTGCTCACCGCCGTAGCGCTGCTCCGTCTGGTTCGGCTGCGTGCCGGTGCCGAGGTGCTGGTCGATCCGGTCTGGCTGAGCGCGCTCGCCCATGCCCAGCGCCGCATGGGGATGAAAAGCGGCACCGCGCTGCTGGTCAGCGACGCCCTGCCCTCGCCCATCTCCTGGGGCCTTGCCCGCCCGACCATCCTGCTCAGCGCCGATGCGCTGGCGGCGACCGACGAGGCGGAGGCGATCATCGCCCATGAACTGGCGCACGTCTCCGCGCTCGACTGGGCCAAGCTGATGCTCGCCCGCGTCGCCACCGCCATCCACTGGTTCAACCCGCTCGCCTGGCGCCTGGCCCGCGAGGCGCACCAGCTGCGCGAGGAAGCCGCCGACGACGCGGTGCTCGCCGCCAATATCGACGCGCCGGACTATGCCCAGCTGCTCGTCCGCGTCGCCCGGCACGAGAGCAAGGGCCTGCTGCTCGGCGCCCATGGCGTCGCCCCCGGCAAGGGCAGCCTCAAGCGCCGCGTCGGCCGCGTGCTCGACGCGACCCTGCCGCGCGGCCGCGCCCAGGGCTCGTGGATCGCCGGCTTCGGTGCCGGCATGCTGGTGATGGCCGCCCCGCTCGCCGCGCTCACCGTCGGCGCCACCGAGCGCCACGCCGCCGCCGATACCGCCCGGCCCGAAACCGAGGCCCGCACCAACCCCGCCGTCGCTGCCACCACCGCGACCGCGCCCGCCCGCATCGCCTCCGCCGCGGCACCGGCCCCTACGGCGAGCCCGGCACCCGCCGCGACGCCCCAGGACCACCGCGCCGATCGCAACGATCAGCAGCACCGCGAGCTCGATGCGATCATCGGCGCCAAGGCAGTCGGCGTCACGCCCGACTATATCGAGGGCCTGCGCCGCGCCGCCCCGCAGCTCGGCATCAGCCTCGACGATGCCACCGGCGCCCGCGCGCTCGGCCTCACCCCGGAATATGTCCGGGCGATGATGGCCACCGGTCTGCGCATCCGCTCGTTCGACGACATCATGGGCGCCCGCGCCGTGGGCGTGAACCCCGGCTATATCCGCAGCATCGTCTCCGCCGGCTATCGCGGCGACCTCGACGACTATATCGCGCTCGCCGGCATGAAGGTGACGGCCGACGATGTCCGCCGCCTGAAGCGCTCCGGCATGCCGGTCGGGGTCGATAGCCTCGCCCTGATCAAGCACGGCGCCAACCCGGCGCCCGATCCGGACTCGGATCCGGATCCCAACGACTAAGCCCGCCTAACCGACCCCCAACTGCCGAAAAACAACACCCCCGCCGGGGTGAACGCCCCCGGCTTGCCTCTTTGCACCCAGGAGAAATGCCATGAACCGCACCCTCGCCGTCATCGCCTCCCTCGCGCTCTTCGCCACCACCGCCATCGCCGGCGACCGGTCCCGTGATCGCGATCCCGTCACTGCCTCGAGCCCGATCAGCTTCCGGCTCTCGCTGGAAGCCAGCGGCAGCCGCTTCGAGCTCAAGCTGTCGATGGGCGAGCGCCACACCATGAACACCCAGATCAAAAGCGAGCAGCTCGGCCTCGACAGCGGCGCGCTCGGCGCCAACGGCCCGCTGCGCTTCGCCCTGGCCCGCGAGCCCGGCCGGCTCGACTGCGCCGGCGACACCGCCAGCCGCGTCGCCACCGGCAAGTGCAGCTTCACCCCCGACGCCGGCTTCTCCGGCTATCTCGCCAGCCGCGGCATCGGCACCCCCAGCTTCGAGCAGTCGCTCGACCTCGCGCTGACCGGCGCGAACAAGGCGCTGGTCGATGCGCTCGCCGAGGCCAATTATCCCAAGCCGAGCATCGACCAGCTCGTCGCCCTGTCCGCGCTCGGCACCTCGCCCGCCTATATCGCCGACCTCGCCCGCCAGGGCGTCCGCCCCGACGATCTCGAAGACCTGATCGCCTTCACCGCGCTCAAGATCGACGCCAGCTATGCCGGCGCCATGCTCCGCGCCGGCCTGGGCGAGGTCCGTCCGCACGACCTGATCCAGCTCAAGGCGCTCGACGTCTCGCCGGACTTCCTCGCCGGCATGAAGCAGGCCGGCCTCGGCAACCTCAGCGCCGACGACGCGGTGCAGCTCAAGGCCGTCGGCGTCACCCCCGCCTATGTGCGCGAGATCGCCGATCTCGGCTATCCGAACCTGCCCGCGAACAAGCTGGTCGAGCTGCGCGCCGTCGGCGTCACCGGCGAGGATGTCCGCCGCGCCCGCAAGATCGGCATCGAGAAGCCCTCCACCGAGCAGCTCGTCCAGCTGCACGTGCTCGGCCACTGATCGCAAGCGCGCCCGGAAAGCCCCAGTCCATGCGTCTCGCCGCCCTGTTCCTCGCCGGCACCGCGCTCCTCCCCTGGAGCGCGGCAGCCCAGACCGCCCCCGCGGCGGCATCCGCCAAGCAGGTCCATGCCCCCGCCGACTTCGCCCGCTTCGCGCCGAAGACCGCCTATGACATGCTCGTCCAGGTCCCCGGCTTCACCATCCGCGAGGCCGATCAGGAGCGCGGCCTCGGCCAGGCGTCGGAGAATGTCCTGATCAACGGCGAGCGCATCGCCAACAAAACCGGCGGCGCGATCGCCGAGCTCCAGCGCATCGCCTTCGCCAATGTCGAGCGGATCGAGATCGTCGACGCCTCCAGCCTCGGCATCGCCGGGCTCGCCGGCCAGGTCGCCAACATCATCCTCAAGGATGCGCGCAAGGCCGGCGGCCAGTTCGAATGGCGCCCCGACTTCCGCGCGCATTATTCCCGCCCCAACCTGTTCCGCGGCAATATCAGCTATACCGGCAAGACCGGCGGGATCGACTATACCCTATCGCTCGAAGACCAGGCCGGCCGCGGCGCGATCGGCGGCCCCGAGCATTTCTACGCCGCCGACGGCTCGCTGATCGAGCGGCGCGAGGAGGTTTTCCACCAGGAATCGGACACCGTCACCGCCAAGCTCCGCCTGGCGTTCGACGGGCCGGGCACCGCCAAGGGCAACCTCACCCTCGGCTATTCACCCTATTGGAACCCGGTCTACGACTATGAGCAGCGCTTCCGCACCGACGGAAACGACGGCACCCGCTTGCGCCTGCAGAAGCTCGACGGCTGGATGTACGACATCAACGCCGACTACGAATTCGCCTTCGGCCCCGGCCGGCTCAAGGTGATCGGCCTCAGGCATTTCGATCACGAGCCGATCGTCTCCACCCAGGTCGACAGCTTCGCCAGCGGCGCGCCGGACCAGGGCACCCGCTTCACCCGCGACTCGCACGTCACCGAGACGATCGCGCGCGGCGAATATCGCTGGAAGATGGGGAAGAACGATCTCGAGGTCTCGCTCGAGCGCGCGGTCAACGGGCTTGACCAGCGCGGCGCACTCGCCACGCTCGATCCCCAGGGCGATTTCGTTCCCGTCCCCTTCCCCGGCGGCAGCGGCATCGTCCGCGAGGTCCGCTATGAGGGGATGACCACGCTCAGCCGCCCGCTCGGCTCGGGCTTCAACCTCCAGCTCGCCGCCGGCGGCGAGACCAGTACGCTCGAGCGAGTCGACGGCGACCTCGCCCCGCGCCGCTTCTTCCGTCCCAAGGGCAGCCTCACGCTGGGCTGGCAGCCCGACAAGAACTGGGACCTCAGCCTCAAGCTGCGCCGCCGCGTCGGCCAGATCAGCTTCTACGACTTCCTAGCCCAGCCCAACCTCAAGTCGGAGCGGCAGAACAGCGGCAATCCCGATCTCGTCCCGCCGCAGAGCTGGGAAGTCGAGCTGGAGGTCGGCCGCTCGCTCGGCGCGGCGGGCAAGACCCGCCTGCGCGGCTATTATTACGCGGTCGAGGACATCGTCGACATCGTGCCGATCGGCGCGGACGGCGAAGGCGTCGGCAACCTGCCCCATGCCACCCGCTTCGGCGTGGAGAGCACCAGCACGATCCAGTTCGCGCCCCTCGGCCTGCCCGGCGCCAAGCTCGATGCCAAGCTCGGCTTCGAGATCGCCCGGGTCCGCGATCCGCTGACCGGCGAGATGCGCCCGATCAGCGGCACGCAGGACCGCTGGGCCGAGCTCAACTTCCGCCACGACATCCCGAAGAGCGACTTCGCCTGGGGCGCCACCGCCAGCCTCTATCACTATACGCGATATGTCTATCTGACCGAGGTGAACCAGGAGAATGAAGGTCCCTGGTTCGTCAACGCGTTCGTCGAGCACAAGGACGTGTTCGGCCTCACCCTGCGCGCCCAGGTCGGCAACATCTTCAGCGCCCGGCATTATTTCGACCGCACCGTCCATGACGGCCGCCGCAACGCCAGCCCGCTGCTCTTCCGCCAGCGCAACGACCAGCTGATCGGCCCGATCTTCACGTTTACGATAAGGGGGAGTTTCTAATCTCCCTCTACCGCTTTTGCGGGAGAGGGACGGCGAGCCCGGCGAAAGCCGGGGGAGCCTGGGTGAGGGTGAGTAAGGGAGGCAAGCACGTCGCTCGCGGCCCGCTCACACCCTCACCCTTCCGCCGCTGCGCGGCTCCCTCCCTCTCCCGCGAAAGCGGGAGAGGGAAAAATCGACTACCCAACCCACCGCCAGATCAGCCAGACATTCGCCCCCGCGATCAGCCCGAACAGCGCCCAGGCGACCAGCTTCACCGCCAGCCCGTTGGCATACACCCCCATCACCCCGCGATCGCTGGTGAAGCGGATCAGCGGCCAGATCGCGAAGGGCAGTTGCAGCGACAGCACCACCTGGGTCAGCACCAGCAGCCTGCCCACCCCGTCCTCGCCCATCCAGACCACCCCGATCAGCGCCGGGATCAGCGCCAGCCCGCGGGTGATCACCCGGCGCAGCCAGCAGGGGATGCTGAGGTTGAGGAACCCCTCCAGGATCACCTGCCCGGCGATCGTGCCGGTGAAGGTAGCGCTCTGCCCCGATGCGAACAGCGCGATGCCGAACAGCAAGGCGGCCGCCGCCGCCCCGGTCAGCGGCTCGAGCAGCCGGTACGCGTCGTCGATCTCCGCCACGCCGGTATAGCCATTGCTGTGGAAGGTCGCCGCCGCCAGCGTCAGGATCGCGCAGTTGACCAGGGTCGCCAGGAACAGCGCCACCACGATGTCGATCGTCGCGAAGCGCAGCGCCTCGCGCGTCGCCGGCTCGCCGCCCGCGGTCACCCGGGTCTGCACCACCGAGCTGTGCAGATAGAGATTGTGCGGCATCACCGTCGCGCCGAGGATGCCCACCGCGAGATAGAGCGCATGCGGGTCCTGGAAGATGTGCAGCTTCGGCATCGCCCCGTGCAGCAGCCCCTCGGCGCTCGGCCCGACGATCGTCAGCTGCACCGCGAAGCAGATCGCAATCGTCGAGATCAGCCCCAGCACGATCGCCTCGAGCTGGCGGAAGCCCTGCCCCTTCAGCCCGAGCACGATCAGCGTGTCGAGCCCGGTGAGCAGCACGCCCAGCCAGAGCGGCACCCCGAGCAGCAGGTTGAAGGCGAGCGCCGATCCCAGCACCTCGGCGACATCGGTGGCGATGATCGCCAGCTCGGCGAGCAGCCAGAGCGTGCGCGTGGTCCCCACGCTGTAGCGGTCGCGCGCCATCTGGGCGAGGTCGCGCCGCGCCACCAGCCCCAGCCGCATCGCCAGCCATTGCAGCAGCATCGCCGCCACGCCGCAGAACAGCACGACGAACAGCAGGTCGTAGCCGTAGCGCGAGCCCGCCTCGATATCGGTCGCCCAGTTGCCCGGGTCCATATAGCCGACCGCGACGAGCAGCCCCGGCCCCGCCGACCGCAACAGCCGCCGCCAGCCCGGCATGCCCGCCGGCACCGCGACGCTCCCCTGCACTTCGGCCGGACAGAAAGGGGCGGTCGCGATGCGGGGAAGCGAAATGCGCATGCCGCTCCCTAACGTCCCGAGAGCCGCACAGGCAACGCTACCAAGGGATGAGAAATCTCCCTCTCCCTCCTCCTTTCTCCCTCTCCCCTCCGGGGAGAGGGCCGGGGAGAGGGGAAGTGTGTCTCAATCCGAAAGCGAAGGGGACAGCGGCAAAGTCACGCCCCTCTCCCCAACCAAACATCGCGCCTATCCCGCTGGAACAAGGTTTCTGACCGTCATCCCCGCGAAGGCGGGGATCCAGAGCCACGAAGGACATCGCTCTGCCACTCTGGATCCCCGCCTTCGCGGGGATGACGATCTATTTGCTTCAAAGGGACACGTGCCAGCCATCATCAGGTAAACAGCGTTCCGCGCTGCTTAGGTCGTGCGGGCGTGACCGACTGATGATCCCCTGAAGGAGAGAGGGAGAAAAACCCAACCCACCCCAAACCAACGTACAATACCCCCCACCCCTCAATCGGCGCATACCAACCTCGCAAGGTCACGATGCCAACTCAGCCCCCTCGGCATCGGGGCCTTGCCAAAGGCTTCCCCCCCCCGGAAGCTGCGGGAGCGCCCTCCCCCCTCCGGCGCTCCCGCATCCTTTCAGTCCGGACCCGTCTTGCCCGGCGCCCAATAGGCCTTGGTCGCGATCCGGCTGCCCGGCACGCCCAGCCGCTTGAGTTCCCGCCGCAGCTGCTGGATCGTCCCCGCCTTGCCGGTCAGCACGAACGAAGCGCCCGCGGCCGCCAGCCCGTCCAGCCGGTCGAGCATCTCGTCGAGATGCGCCTCCCCCGGCACCCGGCCGAACAGCGCCACCCGGTCCAGGCCCAGCTGCTCGGATGCCAGGCAGCTGCTCTCGGCGTCGCCCACCTCGAAATAGCCCGCCACGCTGCGGCTGCGGTCCTGATAGGCCAGCGCATGGGCGAGCCCGATCGAGGTCTCGTCGCCGAACACCGCCAGCGGCCCGGCCATCCGGCTCGCGTCGAGCGAGGATCGCGGGCCGAAGATGTCGCAGACGTCGCCCGGCGCCACGTCGCGCACCCAGGCGCTGCCCGGCCCGTCGCCATGGACATAGCCCAGGATGCAGGCGCGCCCGGTCAGCGGGTTCCACTCGATCGGCGTATAGGTGCGCGCGGTGAACGCCGATCCCATCGCGATCTGGATCTTCTGCCCCGGCGTCCAGCCCACGCCCTCCAGCGCCGGCCCTTCCAGCGTGATCAGCCGGAAGGGCCCGGCCAGCTGCTCGACCGCGCTCACCGTCGCACGCTTCATCAGCAGCCGGATCAGCGCCTGGCTGATCGGTCCGGGCGCTCTCGCCACGGGTCGTTCGGGGGATTGCATTGCCAGCATCACTTGGTCCTCACGCTGAATTCATTGCCGCGCCCCTCGTCGATCGCGAGCGTGCGCGAGCGATAGCCATTGGCGGGATCGCGGACATAAGCCTGGTATTCGGGGTCGAAGGCGTTCTCGCCGAGCACCACCGCGCCGGGGCGCAGATGCGGCTCGAGCAGCTTGAGCACCGGCAGATAGAGCGAGAAGGCACCGTCGAGCAGCAGCAGGTCGATCGGCCCACCCAGCGCGGTGCGAACATCCGCGAGTGTTTCGCGCGCATCGCCCTCGCGTATCTCGACCAGGTCGGAGAGGCCCGCGGCTTCCAGATGCCCGCGCGCTCTGGACACCTTGCTTGGTTCCAGCTCGCTGCCGATCAGCCTGCCGCCGCCATTGTCCCGCAGCGCCGCCGCCAGATAGACGGTCGAGACCCCCATCGAAGTGCCGAACTCGACGATCCGGACGGCATTGCTTGCACGCGCCATCGCGTAGAGGAATTCGCCATAACCGGGGGTGACCGACAGGAAGTGCCCGGCATAGCCCTGATAGACCGGGCGGAGGCCCGCCCTCTCCTCGACTAGCAGCGTTTCGGCCCATCGCTCCGCGGTCTGGCCCGATGCCTCGATCTCGGCCATCACCTGCTCGAAATGGGCGTGATCGGCCGCGTGCGCCTCGCGGTGCAGCCGTTCGAGCAGCTGCGCGACAATATCCGTGTCCAATGTGTCCATTGATGCGGCCCTTCCCGGCTCGACTGTTCCGGAAAGAGCTGATAATGGCTCGCAACAACGGCGTCATTGCGAAGCCTGGACAGAATATTATTCAATCCCGCCAATCGGACGGACCTGGCCGATGCCCATCCTGACTAAACATAGCAAAGATTCGGAGTGGGTGGATCCGGACGAAGTGCCCCGCCCGGTGGTCACCTATGGCTTCATCACCGACGATTTCGACAGCATCGAGCTCGACCTGCATCGCCATGCCAAGGGCCAGATCATCCTCGCCCAACGGGGGGCGCTCAGCTGCGAGGTCGAGGGCGGCCTGTGGATCGTCCCGCCCCGCAGCGCCCTGTGGATCCCCGGCGGCGCCCTCCATTCGGTCAAGGCGACCGGGGTGCTGGAGGGCTACAACGCCTTTGTCGGGCCGGACGTCGAGGCGGGCCTGCCCCAGGCCTGCTGCGCCCTCTCGGTCACGCCGCTGCTGCGCGAGCTGCTCACCCGCGCCGCCGCGCTGCCGGTGCTCTACGAGGAGACCGGCGCCAATGCCCGGCTGGTCGCGGTCCTGCTCGACGAGATCGCCTCGGCCGGGATCGAGGATCTCCATCTCCCCATGCCTGCCGACGCCCGGCTGCGCCGGGTGGTCGATCTGCTGATGGACGCCCCCGCCGACCGCGGCACGCTCGACGTCTGGGCCCGCCGCGCCGGCCTCAGCGAGCGCACTTTGGCCCGCCTCATCCACCGCGAGACCGGCATGAGCTTCGGCCGCTGGCGCCAGCAGCTGGCGGTGATGCTCGCGGTCAAATGGCTGGCCGGCGGCGCCTCGATCCAGCAGGTCGCGGGCGACCTCGGCTATGAGAGCGTCCCCAGCTTCGTCACCATGTTCCGCAAGGCGCTGGGCACCTCGCCCAGCCGCTACATGGCCGAGCGTCATGCCAGCCGGCATTGATCCGCGCATGCGCCGCTGGCACAGTCGCGCCACCAAGGAGATCCCCGTGACCGCCTCCCTTCAGGCCCGCCGCCATCCCGCCTGAGCCGCGCCTCGGTCACCGCGCCATGCGCCTGTTCTGGGTGCTGCTGGGGTTCTTCTTCGTCGCGCTCGGCGTGATCGGGGCGCTGCTGCCGGTCATGCCGACCACCATCTTCCTGATCCTCGCCGCCGGCTGCTTCGCTCGCGGCTCGGCCCGGCTCGAGGCCTGGCTGCTCGATCATCCCAGAGTCGGCCCGCCGATCCGCCAGTGGCGCGAGCAGGGCGCGATCCCGCGCAAGGGCAAGATCGCCGCCTGTGCCGGCATCGCGTTCGGCTATGCCGTCTTCTGGGTGACGGTGCGCCCGCATCTCGCCCTCGCGCTCGGCGTGGCGGCGGCGATGGCCGCCTCGGCGCTGTGGATCGTCACCCGCCCCGCACCGATCGGCCCTGCTTAGTTCGGCCTTGACCGCTCGGCCCAAGCCGATCAAGGGCGGGGCCGTGCCGGTTTAGCTCAGCTGGTAGAGCAGCGGTTTTGTAAACCGAAGGTCGCGGGTTCGATTCCTGCAACCGGCACCATTCACGCCATCAGGCGGTAGCCCACCCCCGGCTCGTTGCGGATCGCCGAGGGCATGGCAGGATCGTCCTCCAGCTTGCGCCGCACGCCCCGCGCCGCCACCCGCAGATACTCGACGTCGCGCTCATGCCCCGGCCCCCAGACGGTGCGGAGCAACTGGCTGTGCGTCACCACCTTGCCCGGATGCTTGGCCAGCTCGGCGAGGAAGCCGAACTCCTTGGGGGTCAGGTGGACTTCCTCCCCGCCCTTGCGCACCAGCCGCGCGCCCAGGTCGATCTCGATCGCGCCGATCCGTACCACCGGCATCTCGGCCTCGGCGGACAGGCGGTGGCGCAGCGCGGTGCGGATGCGGGCGAGCACCTCCTCGGTGTCGAAGGGCTTGGTGACATAGTCGTCCGCCCCCAGGTCGAGCGCGGTCACCTTCTGCTCGGTCGCGTCGCGAGCGGAGACGACCAGCACCGATGCCCCCGCCGCCTTGAGCAGGGGCACCAGCTCCAGCCCGTCGCGGTCGGGCAGTCCCAGGTCGAGCAGCACCGCCTCGGGCTTGTCGATCTGCACCGCGGTCAGGGCGTCGCGCGCGCTGCCGGCCTCGACCACCCGGTAGCCGACCCGGGTCAGTCCTGCGCTCAGCAGCCGCCGGATCGCCGGCTCGTCGTCGACGACGAGGATCTTGGCCTGGTTACTCATCGCTGGCACTCATCTTGCGCAACAGCGCCTCCGGAAACCGTATCGTGAAAATCGCCCCCGCCGGCTCATTGCGGTTCGCGGCCGAGACGCTCAGCCCCATCGCCTCGGCGAAACCCTTGACGATGGCGAGCCCCAGCCCGGTGCCGCCCTTGCGGTCCGACCCCTCGATCCGGGTGAAGGTCTCGAAGATCCGCGTCTCGTCGCCCGGCGGCAGGCCGGGGCCCTCGTCCATCACGCTCAGCGTCATGCTGCCCGGCTGGCGCCGCGCGGCGATGGTGATCGGCGAGCCGGGATCGCCATATTTCCCCGCATTCTCAATGAGGTTGATCAGGCAATGATGGAACAGCTGCGGGTCGACCGAGACGAAGGGAAGCTCGGGCGAGACGTCGAGCTGCACCGGATGATCCTCCAGCACCCGCCGCAGGTCGTGCACCGCCGCTGCGACCGCCTCGGCCAGGTCGACGGGCTCGATCGACTGGTGCAGCGCCCCTGCCTCGATCCGCACCATGTCGAGCAAATTGGCGACGAAGCGGTTGAGCCGCTCCGCCTCGGCCCGGGCAGCGGCGAGTTGTTCCCCCTGCCCCTCGCCCACCGGCTGCATCTCGCCGAGCATGCCCAGGATCGTGGTCAGCGGCGTGCGCAGGTCGTGGCTCACCGAGGAGAGCAGGGCCGCGCGCAGCCGGTCGCGCTCCTTGAGCTGGGTGACCGTCGCCATCTCGCTCTCCAGCGCGATCCGCTCGAAGGCGAGCGCGGCCTGGTCGAGCAGGCTGAGCAGCAGCGGCAGCTGGTCCGATCGCAGCGGATTGCCCGCATCGATCCGCGCCACGCCGAACACGCCGAGCGCGCGCCCGCCGGCGGCAAGCGGATGGAACAGCCATTCCGAGGCGGTGAGCGTGTCCGATCCGCGCCCGGCCGGGCTGTTATGGTCGAACGCCCATTGCGCCGCCGCCTGCTCGATCATCTCCAGCCGGTCCTCAGGCGGATAGGCGGCGCTCAGCGCCAGCTGGCTCCGCTCGGGGAGCAGCAGCACCGTGCTGACGTCTAGCAGCCGCGCCACCTCGGCGCACAGGGTCTGCCCGAGATCCTCCTGCGTGCTCACCCCGGTGAGCAGCCGGGCGAAGCCGGCGAGCGTGGAGTTCTGCGCGGCGCTGCGCTGGGCCAGTTCCGCCTGCGCCCGCACCCGCGCGGCGAGCTGGCTGGAGACCACCGCCACCCCCATCAGCACCAGCACGGTGATGATGTTCTGCGGGTCCTGGATGGTGAAGGTGTGGGTCGGCGGGATGAAGAAGAAGTTGTAGGCGAGCGACGAGATCAGCCCGGTCACCACGCCCGCGCGCACGCCGTAGCGCGTCGCCGCGACCATCACCGGCAGCAGGTAGAGCAGCCCGATATTGGTGATGTTGCCCAGCGAGAAGATCGTCGCGCCGAGCAGGGTGACCGCCGCCACCAGCCCGAGCGACGCCGCATATTCGGTGGGCGAGCCCCATTGCCCGGCCGGCCGGCGATGCGCCGCGGCGGGCTTCGGCGCCTCCAGCATCGGCAGCACATGCACCGCGACGCCCGGCGTCCCGCGCACCAGCTGGTCGACCACCGATCCGTGGCGCAGCTCGAACCAGCGCGAGCGCGCCGACTTGCCGACGATCAGCTGGGTCGCCCGCGCCTCGATCGTGAAGCGCTTCAGCCCCTCGATCACCGATTCCGCCGGCACCGTCGCCACCTGCCCGCCGAGCTGGCTGGCGAGGTGGAGCGAGGCGGCGACCTGGGCATTCTCGGCGTCGCTCAGCCGAGCGGTACGCGGCGTCTCGATATGCACTGCGGTCCAGGGTGCGCGCAGCCCGTCGGCGATGCGCTTGGCGGCGCGGACCAGCTCGGCCGAGCCGGGCAGCTCGCTCACCGCCACCACCAGCCGCTCGCTCGCCGCCCAGGTGCCCGCCAGCGCGTGCGTCCGCAGATAGTCGAGCATCTGCGCATCGACTGCCTGGGCGGCGCGGCGCAAGGCCAGCTCGCGCAGCGCGGTCAGGTTCGACTTGGAGAAGAAATGCCCGAGCGCCCGGGTCGCTTCCTCGGGCACATAGACCTTGCCCTCGCGCAGCCGCTCGATCAGCTCGTCGGGCGGCAGGTCGACGATCTCGATATCCGCCGCCTCGAGCACCCGGTCCGGCACCGTCTCGCGCACCCGCACCTTGGTGAAGCTGGCGACGACGTCGTTCAGGCTCTCGATATGCTGGATGTTGACCGTCGAATAGACGTCGATCCCCGCGGCGAGCAGTTCCTCGACATCCTGGTAGCGCTTGTCGTGCCGGCTGCCCGGCGCATTGGTGTGGGCGAGCTCGTCGACCAGCACCAGCTGCGGCGCCCGCGTCAGAATCGCGTCGATGTCCATCTCGGCGATGCTGCGGCCATGATAGTCGACCGGCCGGCGCGGCACGATCTCGAGGCCGTGGACCAGCGCCTCGGTCTCGGCGCGGCCATGCGTCTCGACTACGCCGATGACGACATCCACGCCCGCCTTGCGCCGCGCCGCGGCCTCGGTGAGCATCTCATAGGTCTTGCCCACCCCCGGCGCGGCGCCGAGGAACACCTTCAGACGGCCAACGCCCTCCTGCGCGGCGGCGCGCAGAAGGGCGTCGGGATCGGGTCGATTGTCTTCCGCGCTCACTCGGCAGCTTTTGCGCTCTGCGGCACCTGCTTGTCGAGGTCACGATTGAGCGCGAGCACATTGACGTGCGCCTCGCCGATGAAGCCGAGCAGCGGCTTCTCGACATGCGCCTCGGCGATGCGCCGCACCTTGTCCGCACGCACCCCGCGCGCCTCGGCGACGCGGTCCACCTGGAAAAAGGCCGCCTCGGGGCTGATGTCAGGGTCGAGCCCCGAGGCGGAGGTGGTCACCAGATCGGCGGGAACCGAACTTCCTGGTGTGTTGCGGAGGGCCGCGACGTCCTTGGCAACACGGTCGTGCAGCGCCTGGGAGGTCGGGCCGAGATTGGAGCCGGAGGATGCGGTGGGGTCGTTGCCGTCCGCGCCGGCGGCCGAAGGGCGGCCATGGAAATAGGTGGCACCGGCGAAGTTCTGGCCGAGCAGCTCGGAGCCGCGGACCTTGCCGTTCTCGACGATCAGGCTGCCGCCCGCCTGGTGCGGGAAGGCGACGCTGCCGATCCCGGTAAGCGCCGCCGGATAGGCGATGCCGAGCAGGGCGGCGAACAGGATCGTCAGGACGATCGCCGGACGAAGCGCAGTGGTGAGGTCTTTCAACATCTTGTTCTTCCTTCTTCCTCCCCCTCCCGCTTGCGGGAGGGGGTCGGGGGGAGCGCCTGTGACGAGAGGTGGGGACAGGCCCTCCCCCAACCCCTCCCGCAGGCGGGAGGGGAGTTCTCGGTCAGGCGAGGTGCAGCCCCGCCACGACCAGGTCGATCAGCTTGATCCCGACGAACGGAGCCAGCACGCCGCCCAGGCCGTAGATCGCGAGGTTGCGGGCGAGCAGCGGGCCGGCACCGATCGGGCGATACTTCACGCCCTTCAGCGCCAGCGGCACCAGCGCCGGGATGATCAGCGCGTTGAAGATGATCGCCGACAGGATTGCGCTCTGCGGGCTGGCCAGCTGCATCACGTTGAGCACCGCGAGCGACGGATAGAGCGCGATGAACATCGCCGGGATGATCGCGAAATACTTGGCGATGTCGTTGGCCACCGAGAAGGTGGTCAGCGCGCCGCGCGTCATCAGCAGCTGCTTGCCCAGGCCCACGATCTCGATGAGCTTGGTCGGATCGCTGTCGAGATCGACCATGTTGCCCGCCTCGCGCGCCGCCTGGGTGCCGGTGTTCATCGCCACGCCGACGTCGGACTGGGCGAGCGCCGGGGCGTCGTTGGTGCCGTCACCGCACATCGCGACCAGCCGGCCGCCCTGCTGTTCCTTGCGGATCAGCGCGAGCTTGTCCTCGGGCGTGGCTTCCGCGAGGAAGTCGTCCACCCCGGCCTCGGCGGCAATGGCAGCGGCGGTCAGCGGGTTGTCGCCGGTGATCATCACCGTGCGGATGCCCATCCGGCGAAGCTCACCGAACCGCTCGCGCACGCCGGCCTTCACCACGTCCTTGAGCGCGATCACGCCGAGCAGCCGGCCGTCTTCCGCCACCGCCAGCGGGGTCTGGCCCTGCCGCGCGATCTCCTCCGAGACCCGGCGCATGTCCGAAGCAACGGCAGTGTCGCCCAGCCCCGGATGAGCGCGCAGGATCGCATCGACCGCGCCCTTCTGGATCAGCGTCGATCCGATCCGCACGCCCGAGATGCGGGTCTGCGCAGTGAAGGCGATGATCTCCGCCGTCTTGGGCAGTTCGCGGATATCCACCGCATATTTGCCCTGGGCGAGCGTGACGACCGAGCGGCCCTCGGGCGTCTCGTCGGCCAGGCTGGCGAGCAGCGCGGCCCGCGCCAGCTCGTCGGTGGTGACGCCGCCCAGCAGACGGAAGTCGCTCGCGGCGCGGTCGCCGATCGTGATCGTGCCGGTCTTGTCGAGCAGCAGCACGTCGATGTCGCCCGCCGCCTCCACCGCACGGCCCGACTTGGCGAGCACGTTGAAGCGCACCAGCCGGTCCATGCCGGCAATGCCGATCGCCGAGAGCAGGGCCGCGATCGTGGTCGGGATCAGCGTGATGAGCAGCGCGGCGAGGATCGCCACCGGCACCTGGCCGCCGGCATAGGAAGCGAAGCCCGGGATGGTCGAGACGGCGATCAGGAAGATGATCGTCAGGCCGACGAGCAGGATCGTCAGCGCGATCTCATTCGGGGTCTTCTGGCGCTCGGCGCCTTCGACCAGTGCGATCATCCGGTCGAGGAAGCCCTGGCCCGGCTCCTGGGTGATGCGGACCTTGATCCGGTCCGAGATCACGCGGGTGCCCGCGGTCACCGCCGAGCGGTCGCCGCCCGCCTCGCGGATCACCGGCGCGCTTTCGCCGGTGATCGCGCTTTCGTTGACCGAGGCGACGCCTTCGATCACCTCGCCGTCGGCCGGGATCAGGTCGCCGGTCTCGACCAGCACCGTGTCGCCCTTCTTGAGCTGCGAGGCCGGGACGGTCTTGCCGTTCGGGAGCCGCGCGGTCAGCTCGGACTTGGTGGCGCGCAGCGAGGCGGCCTGGGCGCGGCCCCTGCCCTCCGCCAGCGCCTCGGCGAAGGTGCCGAAGAGGACGGTCAGCCACAGCCACACGATCAGCTGGATCTGGAAGGCCATGGAGAGGTTGGTGCCGCCGATGAACAGCAGCACGGTGAGCAGGAGGGCGACCACCGCGGTGGTGAAGAGCACGGGGTTCTTCACCAGCTGGCGCGGGTCGAGCTTCTTGAACGCGTCGCCGATGGCCGGGCCGATCAGGGACGGTTTGAACATGGTTGCGGTCGTCATGGAATTGGACCTCAGAAGAGCTGGCCGTGGATCATCGCGAGATGATCGGCGATGGGACCGAGCGCGAGGCTGGGGAGGAACGTGAGTCCGCCCAGGACCAGGATGATGCCGATGAGCAGGCCGATCCAGAGCAGGCCGGTCGTCGGGAACGAGCCCGCGCTTTCCGGGTGCACCTTCTTCGCGGCCAGGCTGCCGGCGATGGCGAGCACGGGCACGATGATGAAGAAGCGGCCGATCCACATCGCGACGCCGAGCAGCCCATTGTAGAAGGGCGTGTTCGCGCTCAGGCCGGCGAAGGCGGAGCCGTTATTGGCCGTGGCGGAGGTGAAGGCGTAGAGGATCTCGCTGAAGCCGTGCGGGCCCTTGTTGAGCGGACCTGCAAGCCCCATCGGCAGCACCGAAGCGAGCGCGGTGAAACCCAGGATCATCAGCGGCAGCACCGCGATGGCCAGCACCGCGAGCTTCACTTCGCGGCTCTCGATCTTCTTGCCGACATATTCCGGCGTGCGGCCGACCATCAGGCCCGCGACGAACACCGCGAGGATGGCGAACAGCAGGAAGCCGTAGATGCCGGCACCCACGCCGCCGATCACGACTTCGCCCAGCTGCATGTTGAACAGCGGGATCAGGCCGCCCAGCGGGGTCAGGCTGTCGTGCATCGCATTGACCGCGCCGCACGATGCCGCCGTGGTCACCACGCTGAACAGCGCGCTGGCCGCGATGCCGAAGCGGACTTCCTTGCCCTCCATGCTGCCGCCGGCAAGGCCCAGCTGGTGGAGCATCGGAGTGCCCCCGGCTTCCTGCCAATAGGTGATGGCGGCGCCGCCGACGAACATCGCCAGCATCGCGGCGAGGATCACCCAGCCCTGGCGCGTGTTCCCCACGGCCTTGCCGAAGGTGTAGGTCAGCCCCGCGCCGATCGCGAGGATCGACAGCATCTGGACGAAGTTGGTCAGCGCGCTCGGGTTCTCGAACGGGTGCGCCGAATTGACGTTGAAGATGCCGCCGCCATTGGTGCCGAGCATCTTGATTGCTTCCTGCGAGGCGACCGGCCCGAGCAGGATCGTCTGCTTGGCGCCTTCCAGCGTGGTCGCATCGACCGAGCTCAGGAAGGTCTGCGGCACGCCGCTCGCGATGAAGTAGATCGCGTAGAGCAGGCAGGCCGGCAGCAACACGTAGAGCGTCACCCGGGTCATGTCGGCCCAGAAATTGCCGATGCCGTTCGCCTGCTTGCGCGAGAAGCCACGGAACAGCGCAAAGGCGATCGCGATGCCGGTGGCCGCCGACAGGAAGTTGTGGATCGTCAGGCCGAGCATCTGGCTCAGGATCGACAGCGTCTCGCCCGAATAGCTCTGCCAGTTGGTGTTGGTGGTGAAGCTCACCGCCGTGTTGAAGGCGAGGTCCGGCGACTGGCCGGCCAGCCCGCGCGGATTGAGCGGCAGCAGGTCCTGGAAGCGCAGGATGAAATAGGTGAAGGCGAAGGTCGCGACCTGGAAGGCCAGCATGTGCAGCGCGTAGCGGCGCCAGCCCTGCTCGGCATTGGGGTCGACGCCCGCGAGCTTGTAGAAGCCGCGCTCGACGGGGCCGAGCACGGTGTGGAGCGGCGTGCGCCGCCCCTCATAGATGGCGAACAGCCACAGCCCCACCGGCTTCGCGAGCGCGACGAGGATGAGCGTGAAGACGAGGATCAGCATCCAGCCTTGGACGGTCATGGAGATTTCCGATCAGAAGCGCTCGGGCCGGACGAGCACGGCCACGAGGTAGAGGAGCAGGCCCAAAGCGGTGAGCCCGGCGAGAATGAGCGGCAGCGGCATGGCGGTTCTCCTCAGGCCCGGTCGCAGAGGCGGACAAAGCCGAGGGTGAGCAGGACCAGCCCTGCCAGTGCCCCCAGCCAGATCAGGTCGTTCATGGTTTTCTTCCCTATTTCGAATGGGGTGCGTCGAAGCGCGATCTGTCGAAGCGCCCCTTGTCGAAGCGCCCTTTGTCAAAGCGAACGTGGCGGGGCGGCACCGGGATCAGGCGGAACAGGCCCGGCCCCTCGATCAGCAGCGCCCAGCCCAGCATCCAGGCCGCGACGGAGGAGACTGCCTCGCCGAACTCGGCGGGACTTGCGCTGTGCTGTGGCGGGCGATGCATCGAGACGACCAGCGCCCACACAGCGAGCGCGCAGGCGCCGAGCAGCAGCACGCCGCCCAGCCGGAGCCCGAGCTGGGCAGGCCAGCCCCCGGTTCCTTCCTCCAGATGACGCAACGACAAACCCACGGTGAAACTCCCACATTGTCGCGTGGCGATGTGGTCCGGGGGGGAGTTAAGGTTCCACGGGGAAGTTGGTACCCACCATAAAGATTCCATAAAATCGTTGGCTGGGGCCGGAACCTCTGGATACTAGGCGGGTTCGAGGGCGCCGAGGGCGGTGCCGGAAGTGAAAGCTACGCCTTGGACACCACACACACGGCCGAACCCGGCCATCAGGATCGGCTAGGCACCCTGGCGGTAGGCGCGATCGGCGTGGTGTTCGGCGATATCGGCACCTCGCCGCTCTATTCGCTCAAGGAAAGCTTCATCGGCCACCACCCGCTGGCGGTGGACCGGGCGCACATCTTCGGGGTGCTGTCGCTGGTCTTCTGGACGATGATGCTGGTGGTGACGGTCAAATATGTCTTCATCATCCTGCGCGCGGACAACAAGGGCGAAGGCGGCAGCCTCGCGCTGCTCGCGCTGATCCAGCGCAAGCTCGGCGAGACGCGCTGGACGCCGTGGATCGCCGCGCTGGGCGTGACCGCCACCGCGCTCTTCTATGGCGACGCGATCATCACGCCGGCGGTCTCGGTGCTGTCCGCCGTGGAGGGCCTCGCCACCGTCCAGAGCTCGCTGTCCGAGCTGGTGCTGCCGATCAGCATCGTCATCCTGATCGGCCTGTTCGCGATCCAGTCGCACGGCACCGCCCGGGTGGGGAAGCTGTTCGGCCCGGTGATGGTCTTCTATTTCCTGGTGATCGCGGTGCTCGGTGCGTTCGGCATCGCGAAGAACCCGGATATCCTCTGGGCGCTCAACCCCTGGTACGCGCTCAACTTCTTCCTGCTCGATCCGATGCTCGCCTTCCTCGCGCTCGGCTCGGTGGTGCTGGCGGTGACGGGTGCGGAGGCGCTCTATGCCGACATGGGCCATTTCGGCCGCAAGGCGATCATGGTCTCCTGGCTTTACATCGCCTTCCCCTGCCTGATGCTCAACTATCTCGGCCAGTCGGCGCTGCTGCTCAGCCACCCGGCATCGGTCCAGAACCCCTTCTTCCTGCTGGCGCCGGACTGGGCCCGACTCCCCCTCGTCATCCTCGCGACGATGGCGACGGTGATCGCGTCGCAGGCGGTGATCTCGGGCGCCTTTTCGGTCACGCAGCAAGCCGTCCAGCTCGGTTTCCTCCCCCGTCTGCGCATCCTCCACACCAGCGCGAAAGCCGCGGGCCAGATCTATGTCCCGCTGGCCAACTGGCTCCTGCTGGTCATGGTCATCCTGCTCGTCCTCGGCTTCCGCAGCTCGAGCAACCTCGCTGCGGCGTACGGCATCGCGGTGACCGGGACGATGTTCATCACTGCCTGCATGCTGGGCGTGCTGACCTTCGCGGTGTGGAAATGGCCGCCGGTGGTGGCCGGGCTGGTCACCGGCGGCTTCCTGCTGATCGACGGGCTCTATTTCGCCTCGAACGTCACCAAGATTCCCGATGGCGGCTGGTTCCCGCTGCTCGTCGCCGCGATCGCCTTCACCCTGCTCACCACCTGGGCGACCGGGCGCAAGCTGGTCCGCGCGCGGCTGCACGAAGGGGCGATGCCGATCCAGATATTCATCCAGTCCGCCGGCCATTCGGTGCAGCGCGTGCCTGGCACCGCGGTCTTCCTCGCCAGTACCGACGACATTCCCCCGGCCCTGCTCCACAACCTCAAGCACAACAAGGTGCTGCATGAGCGCGTGGTGATCCTAACCGTCGCGATCGAGCAGGTCCCGCACGTCGCGCCCGAAGCCCGCAACGACGTGACCCAGCTCGGTGCAGGCTTCTACCGGGTGGTCCTCCACTATGGCTTCATGGACGAAGTCGACATCCCCGCCGCCCTGCGCGGGCTGGGCGCCGAGGCGGGCGAGCCGTTCAAGCCGATGGAAACCAGCTATTTCCTCGCCCGCCAGACGCTGATCGCCTCGTCGCGCCCCGGCATGGCGATCTGGCGCGAGAAGCTGTTCGCCTGGATGGTCCGCAATGCGGAAAGCGCGATGGAGTTCTTCAAGCTGCCGACCAACCGCGTGGTCGAACTGGGCAGCCAGGTGGAGATCTAACCCCGTTGCCCGCACACAAAACGGCCGGCGCCTGGAGGCATGGCGCCGGCCAGTGAGCAACGGAGTGCCCATCCGGGGACCAGGAATGGAGCGGCGCCAGCCGGCACCGCCCCACGCCCTCCCCCGAAGGTCAGAAGGTCATGCGCAGCCCGGCGGTGATGATCCGCCCGGTGCTGGCATAGGTCTGCGAGACCGGGTTCGCCGCATACATGGTGCGATACTGCGGCGAGTTGGTCATGTTACGGCCCTCGACCGACAGCTTGGCGAAGTCGGTCACCGCATAGGACAGCGCGAAGTCGATGTTCAGCTGGTCCTCGTTATAGCCGAAGTCCGCGAACACCGGCGAGTTGCAGGGGCCCCCGCCGACGGTGGTGGTGCCCACCGAGCAGGTGCCGGTCGAGAGCGGGAAGCGGTTGACGTAGCGGGCGCGCCACGAACCCGAGACGCGGGCCGAGAACTTGCTGTCCTCGTAGTAGAGCGTCGCGTTGAACGCATCCGGCGAGGTGTTGAGGAACGGCCCCTCGGCATAGCTGTTCACCGCCGTGCCCGAGATCGTCTGGCTGGTGTTGAGCACCGTGCCAGTCAGATAGCTCAGGTTCGAGTCGATGTGCGTGTAGTTCGCCGTCACGCCGAAATGCTTGAGGAAGCCCGGCAGGAAGAAGAAGTCGGTCTGCAGATTGACTTCGATGCCCTTGATGTCGCCGCCCGGCGCATCCTTGAACTGGCGGATCGCCCAGGTGCCGCCCGCCATGGTGTAGTTGAGCAGCGCGGGATTGGTGATGAAGCCGAGCACCTGCTGATAGACTTCCGGCTCGAACACCGCGCCGAGCGGCGCCTCGAGCGCGACCTGCTGCGGGAAGCTGTCGATCTTCTTCTTGAACAGGTTCACCGCGATCAAGCCGTTATGCGCGAAATACTTCTCGACGCTCAGGTCGAGATTGGTCGCGCGGAACGGGTTGAGATAGGGGTTGCCCACCGTCAGCGACGGCGCCGTGCCATTGGCGTTCAGGCTGGTGGTAAAGGCCGTGGTACCCGGCGTCAGGCTGGAGAGCTGCGGCCGCGACATCACCTTCGACGCGGCGAAGCGGACAAGCAGGTCGTCCATCACCTCCCAGTTCGCGTTCATCGAGGGCAGCCAGTCCCAATATTCGTTCTTGGCGGTCACCGCCAGGCCGGCGACACCGTCCGCGCCGCCGACATTGCCCGCGCCCGAGACGCGGGTATTGGCGACGCGCAGGCCGACATTGCCGCGCAGCGGACGGCCGAGCAGGTTGACGTTGTAGTCGACCTGGAAGAAGCCCGACACGTCGTTCTCGGTCACGCCCGAGCGCTGGCGGCCATCGACCACCGCGCGGAAATCGCCCCATTTGTTCACGCAGTTGCAGTTGATGCCGAACTGGCTGATGAACTTGTTGATGTCCGGCGCATAATAGCTGGTCGGCGTGCCCTGGGTCACGTTCAGCCCCTGGCCGAAGCCGATCGTCTGGCCAAGATCGGTGATGTTGAGCTTCGCCTCCGCCAGCGTCGGGTTGATCGCCTCGATCGACTGGTTGCGGCGGCCCTGGTCGCCCTCATAGGCGAACTGCTTGGCCGTGCCGCCGAAGCGGATCGACATCTCGGGCAGCGCTTCATAGGTGAAGTTGACCCGCGCCACCTTGAACTCGTTGTCCACCGTGTTGGTGAAGTAGCGGATCGTCGACAGACCCTTGACCAGCGTCCAGTTGTTCGGGTTCGCCACGTCGAAGCCCGGGTTGAACACCGGCATCTTGCCGCCGTCGCGCTCGTCGAACGTATAGCCGTCGCGGTCGATCGCGTTGAACTCGGCGAGCAGGCCATAGGCGCGGAACTCGGACTTGGACCAGCCGCCGGTCGCATCGGCATAGAAGCCCGGCGCGAATTCCTGGTGGACGTTCAGCGTCACCTGCTTGAAGTCGGTGCGGCCGAACTGGGTGTCGGCGAAGCTGCGCCAGTCGACATCGTCGAGGACGAGATAATCGGCCTGGCCGGCGCCGTTGACATGCGCGGCACGGATCTTGGTGTTCGGGCGGCCGAGCAGCTCGTTGTAATAGCCGGTCTGGTTCGCCGTCGCGACATAGCCCGGCGAGGCCGGATTATTGTAGTAATCGAACGGGTTGAGGTTGTTCGGGTTGAGGCTGTTCAAATAGCCTGGCAGCGCCGCCTGGCCCACGCCATTGCCCGCCTGCTCGCCATTGCAGTCGATGATCGCGCTGGGCACGCAGTTCGCATAGAGCGCCACGCGGTCGGCATTGCCGTTGGTCGTGCCGATCGCCCGCAGGCCGGCGCTGCCCGTGCCGACCACGCGCGCATTGGTGCCGTTGCGGTTGAGGCCGATCGGGGTGATGCCGGTGTTGTTGCTGTTCTGGTCGTAGCGCGACCAGACGCCGTCCAGCGTGATCTCGGTGCCGGCGCTCGGCTTCCACTGCATCGTCGCGGTGGCGCCGATCCGCTCATAATCGAGATACTGGCGGCCGATCGAGGGCAGGCCCGGGATGATCGTGGTCGGCGTGACCAGCGCATAGGCGGCCGGGTCCGAGCCGAAGGTGGCGCCGGTGCCCTGGTTGCTCGGGCGGGCGAAGCCGAACACGTTCGGAGTCACGCCGGCGATCTGCGAGTTGCGATAGGTATATTCGAACACGCCGATATTGCGGCGATATGCGTCGATCTGCTGTTCCTGCTTCTGGTAGGCGCCGGAGACCAGGATGCCGAAATTGTCGGTCACGCGCACCGATGCCAGGCCGGTGAAGCGCGGGTTCCACTTCTTGCCGTTCTCGCGATACTCGGCCTCGGCGCCCACCGCGAAGCTGTTCTTCTTGTACGAGAGCGGCCGGCCGGTGGTCAGGTCGATGATCGCGCCGAGCGAGCCTTCGTCATTCTCGGCCGCGGTCGACTTGGTCACCTTGATGCCGCCGAACAGCTCCGAGGCGAAGGTGTTGAAGTCGAAGCCGCGCGAGCGGTTGGCGCCGGCGTCGGACTGGTTGCCGCCCGCGACGTTCTGCGCGTCGGCACCGTTCAGGCGCACCGCCTGGAAATCGCCGCCCAGGCCGCGCACGGTGATCGTGCGGCCCTCGCCATTGTCGCGGTCGATCGAGACGCCCGGCAGGCGCTGGATCGATTCCGCCAGGTTCGCGTCCGGGAAATCGGCGATGTCCTCGGCGGTGATCGCATCGACGATCTGGTTCGAGTTGCGCTTGATGTTGACCGAATTGGCCAGCGACGCGCGGAAACCGGTGACAACGATCGAATCGCCGCTCTCGGTCTGGTCCTGCGGCCGGGCCTGGGGATCGTCCTGGGCAGCGGCGGTGACCGCGGTGGTCGCCTCGGTGGTCTGCGCCCAGGCTGGTGCGGCCATCAGCAGCGCCATGCCGAGCGCGCCGAGCGCCGTCGTGCCACGGAGCGCGGAACGGCGCAGGGCCAGAGTGTCAGCGGTAGAAATCATCGATATCCTCCCCAAGGATCTTTCATCGACAAGCACTGGTCGATGCGCCCCGGGAAGCCTGGAATCAGGGTACGACACAGCATCGCGGAAAACGACCTCCGTCTCCCCGCAAGTTTCCAGCCATGTCGCGACTTGCCCCCTCCCACGCCCCTTTGTGCGAATCTTCTCGTCCGCTTGGGCGCAAGCGTATCAGTCACGCTTGTTCACCCTATTGATCACGCTACCATTCACCGATGTCAACCGGTGTCATTGAAGAAAATGTCACAATCGGGGGATTGCGGCATTTCAGCAACATCGGGGAAATGCCGGCGTGCAGCGCCCAAATCCAGCGAAGGCACGCCCTTCTACCTCCCCTCCCTGCAAGGGAGGGGTCGGGGGTGGGTTGCGAGCGCAGCGAGCCCAACGAGCCGTTGGCCGAAAACAGAAAAGGCCGGGCATCAAGCCCGACCTTTTCTAACCCACCCCTAGCCCCTCCCTTGCAGGGAGGGGAATGCAGCTACCCCTCGCGCGGCGGGGCGACCGAGGCACGGTGGATCAGCGTCGAGGGAAAGAGCGACGGCTCCTCCACCGCGCTGCCATCGTCACCGAAGAACTCGGCGAGCAGCTTGAGCGCCGCGGACCGCGCCATCGAGATGATCGGCCAGTGCACCGTGGTGAGCGGCGGCCAGATATGCGAGGCGATGGCAGTGTCGTCGAAGCCGACGATCGACAAATCCTCGGGCACGCTCATCCCGCGGCGGCGCGCGGCGTGGAGCGTGGCGGCGGCCATCTCGTCGTTCGACGCGAAGATCGCGGTGGGGCGCGGCGACAGGTCGAGCAGCCGGTCGGCAGCGGCAAGCCCGGTCTCGAACGTGTAGTTTCCGTCCGCGATCAGGCTGCGCGGCAGCTTGATCCCCGCCTCCTCCAGCGCGTTCTCGAAGCCCTTCCGGCGCTCGCGGGCGGAGCGGAACCCGTGCGGCCCCGCGATCAGGCCGATGCGGCGATGGCCGAGCGAGATCAGGTGGTTCACCGCCTCGGTCACCACGTCGCTGTCGTTCGACGCGACCATGTGCTCGGAGCTGTCCAGCGTCGCCGAACCCATCCGGACATAGCGGATGCCGAGTTCGCGGCAGAGCTCGGCCACCATCTCGTTCTCCGAGACCGGCGGCAGGAACATCACGCCATAGAGGCGCTGCCGCTCGAGAAAGTTGCGCACATCCTCGAGCATGGTCGAGCTGCCGCGATCGATCGGGCGGACGATCAGTTCGAACTCGGTGTCGCGCATCGCCTCGAGCATGCCGGCCTGCACGTTCATCACCATCTGGGCATTGGGATTGTCGTGGATCAGGCCGATCAGGAAGTTGCGGCGCAGCGCCAGCGCGCGCGCCTGGACATTGGGGACATAGCCCAGGTCGGCGATCACCTGCTCGACCTTGGCTCGTGTCTCGCCGTTGAGCAGCGGCGAGCGATTGATCACCCGGCTGACGGTCTTTTTCGAGACGCCCGCGATACGCGCGACGTCGTTGATCGTGGGCTTTCCGGTTCTCTCCATCTGCCAACCATAATGGCTCGTAGGACAAAGACAAACCTGCTTGCGTGCGCAGCAATCTGGTAACCGGTGTCATAATTCCCACCGAAGGCGGGGATCCAGAGTCGCGGGCGAGCCGGCAGAGAAACCCTGGATCCCCGCCTTAGCGGGGATGACGATGCATTCGCGGGGATGACGGTGGGCGCCTCAGCTCCCCGGCTGGATATACGGCACCCTGCCCCACAGCTCGCGCTCCCATTTGCGCGGATCGTTGGCCAGCCGGCTCGGCGCGTCGAACAGCATCGTCGCACGGTTGGGCAGCGTATAGGGCGCCCAGGCGGGCAGCCCCTTCGCCACCGGTCGTCCTGTCCGCGCCAATGCCGCGAAGGCGCCCATAACCTGCCCGCTCAGCTTCTGCGCTGCCGCCCCGGTGCCGGCATAGGATCCTGGCGCGTCGAGCGTGCCGAAGGCCAGCGCGATGTCCATCGTATGCGGTGCGCCGCGTTCGGGCTTGGTCGGCGACTGGTAATCGACCTGATAGACCCAGGTCGCCTTGGCCCCTGCAGCAGCCCGGGCATCCGCCTCAAGCCATTGCCCCGGCCAGCTCCGCCCGGCGGTGGTGGCGCGGTAGAAGAGCTGCTCGGGCGTGTCCGACGGGAAATGCGCGCGATACTGCCCCACCACCCATTCGGGCAGCAGGTCCATGCGCAGCTCCGGCGCCATCCGCGCGGCGACATTGTCCCAGGTCAGCCCCTTCACCTTCGCCGAACCCGGATCGATGAAGGCGCGTGTCTCGTCATGCGTGTTGCCGAGGATCATCGGGATCGACAGCGACTGCGGATTGGCGTCCGGCCAGAACGGGTGGCGGGTGAGCCACTTCATGTCGAGCACCGGCCCGAAATAGAGCCCCCCGCCAAGAATCGGATCGGTCGCGTCGAGCGCATCGACCAGCTTCTCGGTGGGCATGTCGAGCATCGGCTGGAGATTGTCCTCCCTCACCCCCAGCTTCGCCAGATAGGCCTGGGCGCGCTTGGTGGCGTTGATCGGACCCGAGGCGGTGACCTGCTGCCCGCTCATTGTCGCGGCGGAGTGGAACAGGCCCCTCGCCGCCGGCATGCCCATCAGCGTCGCGATCTTGGCGCCGCCACCCGACTGGCCGAAGACGAACACCCGCTTCGGATCGCCGCCGAACGCCGCGATATTGTCCCGCACCCATTGCAGCGCAAGGATCAGATCGAGCTGGCCGAGATTGCCGCTGTCCGCGAAGCGCGGGTCGAAACGGGCAAGGTAGAGATAGCCGAGCGCGTTCAGCCGGTGGTTCACCGTAACCACCACCACATCCTCGGCCGCCGCCAGCTTCGCGCCGTCGTTGAGCGGCACGGTGACGGTGCCGTTCGAATAGGCGCCGCCATGGATGTAGAGCATCACCGGACGTTTCGCCGCCGGATTGGCGCCGGGCGTCCAGACATTGAGGAACAGGCATTCCTCGGACTGGGTCTGGTCGCCCCTGCCCTGCGGACAGATCGGGCCATAGTCATGCGCGGGCACGCTTACGCCCGGCGTCGCAAAGGCCACCGGCGCGCGGAAGCGGGGCGCGTTGCCATAGCGGATGCCACGGAAGCGCAGCATGCCGCCGTCGAGTCGATCGCCCTCGAAGCGCCCTGCCCGCGTCTCGACCACCGCCTCACCCGATGCCGCGCGCGCGATCAGCGGCGCCGCCGCCAGCACCATGCCGCCCGCCACAATGCTACGCCGCGAAACCTGCATCTCTCTCTCCCGACCCAAATATCCCCGCCTCGGATCGGGCGAGGTTCAACGACGGACGTCGAGTCCGCCCTCGGCAAACGCGGCCAGATCGGCACGCGTAAACAGGCTCGCATCGCCCGGCAGCGAGTGCTTGAGCGCGGTGAGCGCGAGGCCGGCATGCGCCGCCGCCTTCGCATCGCCATTGCTCTCGATCAGGCCGTGCATCACCCCTGCGGCAAAGGCATCGCCCGCGCCGATACGATCGACGATGCCGGCGATCAGCACTTCCTCGGTCTGGTAGCCGCCCGCCCGCGTATCGACTCGTGCCGAGATGCGATGGCTGTCGGCATCGTCGACATGGCGCGCGGTGTTGGCGATCGTCTGGAGCTTCGGGAAGGCCGCGAACGCCGCCTCCGCCGCCTCGCGCCGCCGATCGGGGCCGTCGCCGGAGAATTCGCGCCCGAGCAGCAGCGAGATGTCGCGGTGGTTGCCGAACAGCAGGTCTGCATGGCCGATCAGCCGGGTCAGCACCGCCTTGGGATCGCTGTCCCAACTCTCCCACAGCTTGGCGCGGTAATTGCCGTCGAACGACACCGGGATGCCCTTGGCGCTCGCCGCCTCGGCCGCCGCAATGGCCGCGCTGGCGGTGTTGTGGCCAAGCGCCGGGGTGATCCCCGACAGATGCAGCCGGGTCGCGCCCTGGAGCAGCACGTCCCAGTCCCAGCTGTCCGCCGGGCGCTGCGCGAACACCGAGTAGGCCCGGTCATAGACGACCTCGGAGGCGCGCAGCCCCGCGCCGGGCGTCAGGAAATACAGGCCCAGCCGGCCCGGCTCCGACGCGATCGTCGCGGTGTCGACCCCGCGCCGGCGCAGCTCGCCGATCACTGCGCCGCCCAGCGGATTGTCCGCCACCGCGGAGATCATGCGGACGGAGTGGCCCAGGCATGCCAAGCCCGTGGCGACGTTCGCCTCGGCCCCGCCGACATTCACTTCGAGCTTCGGCGTCTGGAGCAGCAACTCGCGCCCCGGGGGCGAGAGCCGCAGCATCAGCTCACCGAAAAAGGCGATGGTCATCGCGCCAGCCACCCGCCGTCGACCGCCAGGATATGCCCCTGGACATAGTCCGCCGCCGAGGAGGCCAGGAATACCGCCGCACCGCCCATGTCCTCGGGCGAGCCCCAGCGGGCCGCGGGGATGCGTTCCATGATCTGGCGGTTGCGCGTCTCGTCGGCCTGCAGCGCCGCGGTGTTGTTGGTGGCGATATAGCCGGGCGCGATCGCATTCACGTTGATGCCCTTGCCCGCCCATTCGTTGGCGAGCAGCTTGGTCAGCCCGCCGATGCCCGACTTGGACGCGGTGTAGCTCGGCACGCGGATGCCGCCCTGGAAGGTCAGCATCGAGGCGATGTTGATGATCTTGCCGCCGCCGTTCGCGACCATGTGCCGGCCCGCCGCCTGGCAGAGGAAGAACACCGACTTCAGGTTGGTGTCGACCACCGCGTCCCAATCCTCCTCGGTGAAATCGAGGCTGTCGTTGCGGCGGATGATGCCGGCATTGTTGACAAGGATGTTGACCCCGCCCAACTTATCCACAGCTTCGTCCACAACCCTGCCCACAGGCTCGATGGTCGAGAGATCGGCCGAGATGATCTCGGCACGGCGGCCCAGCGCACGGACCTTCTCCACCGTTTCCTGCGCCGGCGTGCGGCCCACGGCGGCGACGTCCGCACCCGCCGCGGCCAGCGCCAGTGCGATGCCCTGGCCGATGCCGGTATTGGCGCCGGTCACCACGGCAGTCTTGCCGGAAAGATCGAAGGGATTGGTCATGTTCACTCCCCACCCTCACCACCATCGCTCCCCTTCCGCGGAGCGGGAGGGGTCGGGGGAGGGCCCGCAATGCGCGGGGAGGGACACGCCCTCCCCCCAGCCCCTCCCGCACGCGGGAGGGGAGTCGAAAGGCCTACGCCAGCTGGCAGATGTCCAGCACGTTCATGTCGGTATAGTCCTGGTTCTCGCCGGCCATCGCCCAGATAAAGGCATAGGCCTTGGTCCCCGAACCCATATGGACCGACCAGGGCGGGCTGATCACCGCTTCCTCGTTCTGGACCACGATGTGCCGCAGCGCATCCTCTTGGCCCATGTAATGGAACACGCGGTCCTTCGCGAGGTCGTCGAGCTCGAAGTAGAGGTAGATCTCGCTGCGGCGCTCATGGATGTGCGGAGGCATGGTGTTCCACACCGAACCCGGCTTCAGCACCGTCAGGCCCATCACCAGCTGCGCGCTGTCGCACACGCCGGGGATGACCAGCTGGTAGATCGAGCGCTCGTTCGATTCCTCCAGCGTGCCGCGGTCGAGGCGGTTTGCATCGGCGATGCCGAGCTTGCGGGTCTGGAAACCCTTATGCGCCGGGCACGAGACCAGGTAGAAGCGCGCGCCCTCGCCCGAGAACTGCACGTCCTTGGCGCCCATCGTCACGTACAGGCAGTCCTTGTTGCCCAGCGTGAAGACCTCGCCGTCCACGGTCACGGTGCCTTCGACACCGCCGATGTTGACCACCGCCAGCTCGCGACGCTCGAGGAACGGGTGCCCCGCCGCCGAGGCCGGTTCGGTCTGGTCAGGCAGCTTCACCGAGCCGCCGGCCACCGCGACGCCGCCGATCACCATGCGGTCGGCATGGGTATAGTTGAGCACGACCTCGCCGTCGCGGAACAGGTCGGTGATCAGATAGCGATCGCGCAGTTCCTCGTTCGAGACGCACTCCATCATGTCGGGGTGCGTGGCGTAATAGGTACGGTCGAACATGGGTGCTCCGTTCAGGCAGCGGCGGCGACGGGCGCCGGCGCGGGTTGGTCGAGCTTGTACGCCTTGCGCACCAGCCCGTTGGTAAGTTCGTGCGCGAGTTCCGCCGCTTCCCAGTCGAGCAGCCGCCCCTCGGCGACCAGCCGCGCGAGGAAGGCGCAATCGACGCGGCGGGCAACATCGTGGCGCGCCGGGATCGAGAGGAAGGCGCGCGTATCGTCGTTGAAGCCGACGGTGTTGTAGAAGCCGGCGGTCTCGGTCACCTGCTCGCGGAAGCGGCGCATGCCCTCCGGCGAGTCATGGAACCACCAGCTCGGGCCCAGCTTCAGGCACGGATAATGGCCGGCCAGCGGCGCCAGCTCGCGGGCATAGACCGTCTCGTCGAGGGTGAAGAGGATGATCGAGAGATCGGTCGAAGTGCCGAACCGGTCGAGCAGCGGCTTCAGGCCGTGCACATAATCGGTGCGCATCGGGATGTCCGCGCCCTTGTCGCGGCCATGGCTCTCGAACAGGCCGCCATTGTGGTTGCGGAAGCTGCCAGGGTGGATCTGCATGACCATCCCGTCCTCGACGCTCATCGCCGCCATCTCGGTCAGCATCTGCGCGCGGAACAGCTCGGCATCCTGCGGGGTCCAGCGATCCGACAGGATCGTGCGGAACAGCCGCTCGGCCTCATCCTTGCTCAGGTTGGCCGTGGCGGCCGTCGGGTGGCCATGGTCGGTCGCGGTGGCGCCCGCCGCACGGAAATCGGCGCGGCGCTTGCGGTGGGCGGCCAGATAGCCGTCCCAGCTGTACACGTCCTCGCCCGTCTTCTCGGCGAAGATCTTCATCGCGCCGGCGAACTGCTCATGCTCGACGTCGATCACCGCATCGGGGCGATAGGTGGTGACCACCCGCCCGTTCCAGCCCGAATTGTGGATCGCATGGTGCGGCGACAAATCGTCCTGCGGGCCCTCAGTGGTGGCGAGGAAGCCGATGTTGAAGCGGTCGAACAGCGCGCGCGGCTTGAACGCATCGCTCGCCAGCTTCGCGTTGATCGTGTCGTAATAATGATCGGCCGTGGACGCATCGAGCGCCACGTCGAAGCCGAACACCTCGCCGAACACATGCCCCAGCCACATCGCCGAAGGCGTGCCGCGGAAGAGGTAGGTGTGCTCGGCAAAGGTCCGCCACGCTTCGCGCGGGTCGGTCGCCGGCATGCCCGCCTTGCTCGGCACGCACAGCGCGTCGAGCGACACGCCCTGCGAATAGAGCATGCGGTAGATGTAATGATCCGGCGAGAGCAGCAGCTCGGTGGCATTCGACCAGTTGGCATTGGTCGAGAACCAGGTCGGATCGGTGTGCCCGTGCGGGCTGATGATCGGCAGCCCGGCCACCTCGGCATAGAGCGCCCGCGCGATACTCCGCGTGCGCTCCTCCGCCGGGAACAGCCGGTCAGGGTCAAGCTTCAGGGGCCGGGCCATCTCTCAATCCTCTCGGTTTACGCGACGTCGGCGCGCTCGAGGCGCGGCGACAGCAGGTGGATCGAAAGCAGCGCCAGGAAGTACGCCGCACCCGCGACGATGAAGAGCGGCGCATAGCTGCCGATCACGTCGAGCACATAGCCCGCGTACTTCGAGAAGACCATGCCGCCCACCGCGCCGACGGTACCGCCGATGCCGATGACCGAACCCACCGCGAAGCGCGGCACGGTGTCGGAAGGGATGGTGTAGAGCGTCGCCGAGAAGCTCTGGTGCGCCGCCGCGGCAACGCCGACCACGAACACGCTGAGCCACAGATTGCCGTAGAAGGTGGTGAACATCACCGGCAGCACGAAGCACGCCGAGATCAGCATGGTCAGCTTGCGCGCCTTGTTCACGCTCATGCCGGTGGCCATCAGCTTGCCCGACAGCCAGCCGCCCGCGATCGAACCGACGTCCGAGATCAGGTAGATGGCGCCCAGCGCGATCGCCGCGGTCGGCGTGTCCCAGCTCGTCAGGTTAAGGCCATATTCCTTGCCCAGCCAGCTCGGCAGCCAGAACAGATAGAACCACCAGATCGGGTCGATGAAGAACTTGCCGAGCGCGAAGGCCCAGGTTTCCTTGGTGCGGAGCAGCTTGCCCCACAGATTCTTCACCTTGATTTCGGGATCGGCCGGATCCTGGGTGATATAGGCGAGCTCGGTCGCACCCACCTTGGGGTGGTCGGCCGGCTTGTCGCGGAAGATGGCGAGCCAGGCGATCAGCCAGATCACGCCGAACACGCCCGTGATCACGAAGGTCATGCGCCAGCCGAACGCGGGCACCATCGCCCAGATCAGCAGCGGCGTCAGGATCGCGCCGACGTTCGAGCCGGCATTGAATAGGCCCACCGCGAAGGCGCGCTCCTTGGCCGGGAACCAGTCGGCGACGGTCTTCACGCCCGCCGGGAAGTTGCCCGATTCACCGATGCCCAGGCCGAAGCGTGCCAGGGTGAACTGCATGACGCTATGCACGCCGCCATGCGCCACGTGCGCGATCGTCCAGATCACGACCGCGATGGCATAGCCGAAGCGCGCGCCGATCGCGTCGACGATCTTGCCGAAGGCGAGATAGCCGATCGCATAGGCGGCCTGGAAGTAGAAGACGATGTTGGCGTAGTCGGTCTCGGACCAGCCGAGCTCCTTGGAGAGATCGGGCTTCAGCACCGCGATCATCTGCCGGTCGACATAGTTGATGGCGGTGGCGGCGAACAGCAGCCCCACGATCACCCAGCGGTAGCGACCGACGCGCGACACCGCGCCGGAGACTGCCGCCTCTCCCTTACTCGCCATCATTCTCTCCCTTTTATTTTCTTCCGCGACCGCCGAATCAGGCGTCGTGAATGCCGACGATACGGCACCTGACGCTGTAATCATCGGCGAACCGCGCCTCCACCAGATCGCCTACGCGAACCGGATGGACACCCGTGACAGCGCCAGTGGAAATCCACTGGCCCTTCGCGAGCGGAAGCTGCCGGTTAGCCGCAAGCTCGAACAGGAAGCGGACGGCACCGAACGGACCGTCGAGCATGGTGCTCGCCGTCGCCTCGCCTGCCACTTCGCCTTCGATTGTTAGCGCTACCGGCCACTCAAGGAAATCCATGTCGCGCGGAATTTCCGCGCCGATCACCAGGCCGTTATTGTTGCCGAAGTCGGATACGGTCACGGCCGGGCCATGCTCGTTGATCCCCGGGAAGGGCGAGCTCGCCACTTCGATGCCGACATGGACGGCATCGACATATTCGGCGACTTCGGCATTGGTCCAGGCGCGGTCGAAATTCTCGGGCAGCGTGCCCAGGCGCAGCAGATATTCTGCCTCGCCCGCCGCGAAGCCGCGCTCGAACACCGGCATCACCGGCACATCGCCCTCGGCGGCGGTCACCACCGAATCGGCGAAGATCGGGCCGGCCAGCCGGTTGGAGCCATAGGTGGCATCGAGGGGCGCCGGGATCTTGCCGACCTTCCAGCCGGCGACCCTGTCGCCGAACAGTTCGATTGCACGCTCCTGGATGCCATAGGCCTCGTCGAGCGTGCCGGGCAGCTCGCCCGGATAGTCGATCGGTGCATTCCCTGCCTGTCGGGCCGCAACAAATGCTTGGGCGATGGCCTCGGCCGGTTCCCGTCCTTCAATCAACGCTAAATTCCCCATGTTCCGGTCGCGTGAGGGTCGCCCGCCATGTCTCGACCGCGCAAACACAGCCGTCGTCCGACATCCCCGTTCCACCCGCTTCGCACTTTCCGGGGATCGCTCGCCTCCTGCGATCCGCGAACATGTGGAGAAGACAGGCCGAACCGGTGCCGGACCATGTCGAGTAACTTGCGCGCGATCTCCTCTCCGAGTGGCCACGGCCGGCTTTGCGCGGGTCCGCGGAATGTCGGCATGATGCTACCGGTGTCAGATGCGCACGTCAACGCATGTCGAAGCCCGTGCCACATTGGTAGCGGAAACATCGGAACGACCCGATCGCCGCCTGTCTCGCCTGGGAATGTACCTTTGCCCGGCTTCAGCCCGGACATGGTCGGGAAATGAGAAAGCTGTTGTCACCGGTGTCAAGCGCCGTCATGCTTGACAATAAAGGCGGCTGAGACCGTCCTGCTATGGTTCAGAGAGGCATGTCATGATCCGCACGTCCACCAGCATCGCTCTGGCATGGGCACTCGCGCTCGCCGCGAGCCCCGCCTTCGCGCAGGGCACGGACGACGGCCTGCTCTTCCGCGCTTCGGGCGACAAGGGCAGCACTGCGGAGAAGGCGGGCGGCGATGCCGTCCCCAATTTCCAGACCAAGGTCACCAATGTGCCGGACGGCGCGATCGGCGGCGCCTTCCGCTGGGCCGACGACGGCTATCTCGCCTGGAACGCGCCGGGGAACATCCAGGCGCAACGCGGCACCCTCTCCTTCTTCTGGCGCAGCCGCGAGCCGGTGGGCGAAGCGCCCTTCGTGATCTTCCGCGTCGGCTATGCCGATCATTCGAGCTGGGACATGGCGTTCCTGCGCATCGACTGGAACGGCCACGGCTTCGACGCCTTCGTGACCGACGCGAACCTCTCGCGCGTCCGCGTCTCGTTCAAGCTCCCCGCCAACCCCGCGCCCGATGCCTGGCAGCATATCGCCTTTGCCTGGGACGAGGCGGTTGGCGTGCGCCTTTTCGTCGACGGCAAGGAAGTCGCGCGCAAGGACCAGAAGGCCGATCTCGACACCGGGCTCGACCAGTTCGGTCTCGCCGGGCGCGTGATGGCGCCGCACCAGGTGCAGAGCCGCTACAATTTCATGCGCGGCAGCGATCTCGACGAGATCCGCGTCTATGACCGCATGCTCGACGCCGCCGGCATCGCCGCGCTCGCCGCCAAGGCCGAACCCGCACCTTCGCCCGCCATCGCCGATGCCGGCAAGCGCGCCGCCTGGCTCCACCGCTTCGGCTGGGATAGCGCCTCGCCGCCCGTCCTCGCCGACAAGGTCACCAGCGTCCGCAAGGTCGAGTTCGCCGATGCGAAGGACCTGAAGGAATGGATGTGGAAGGGTGTGGACGGCATTGCCGAGACCACCTGGCCCGGCGTCTACAACGGCTCGCGCCTGCCCGGCCGCGACGATTATTTCGAGCTGCCCGACTGGAACGTCTATGTCGAGGGCGGCAAGACCTACACGCTGACCGTCCCCGCCGCCGAGAAGTTCAATCGCGTCGAGATCCGGGGCGCCGCCTATGGTGCGCTCGACTATAGCGCGGACGGTTCCAGCTTCCGCAGCCTGGCCAAGCGCCCTCAGGGCGTCGTCCGCAGCGTCACCGCGCTCGGCGAGGCACAGGGCGGCACGCTCCGCTTCACCAATGTGATGCAGGAGCAGCCGATCCAGGAAATCTGGGCCTATGATGTCGGCGCCGGCAAGGAGCCCGAAGGCGCCTACAAGCTCAGCTACACGGTGAACGCGAACGTCTCCTCCGATCTCGCCGCACTCGCCCCGCTCAACAGGTTCATCCGCGGTCGTTATCCCGCCGACGAACGCAACACCGTGCTCGCCCTGCCCCCGGGCGCAGGCTCAGCCGCCGCAGGCGCGGGCAGCGCCGCCTCGACCGGCGCTGCCGCGCATGTCGAAGGCGCGATGCCGATCGTCCACGTCCTCATCCCTTCCGGTTTTGGCGACGCCTTTGCCGGCCGCGCCCTCGCCCGCGCCTGGAACTATGGCTGGGAGAACAGCCGCGACGGCCTCGACGGCATCGCAATCGACATCCCCGCGCTCAAGGCCGCGCCCGGCAAGGACGGCCTCATCCCGCTCAACATCAAGGTGAAGGACCCGATCTGGCCGGGCCGCGACATGATCGATCTGTCGGTCTCTGTCCGCCCGAACGAGGCCCGCACGCTCTGGCTCGACCTGCGGGACCGTATCCTCACCAACGACAGCCTCTACCTCTCCCTCGCCTCCGCCGCGCCCGATTTCAGCCCGGCATCGCTCGACGGGATGAACATCCGCCTCGTCTTCAAGGACCGCAAGGACGCACTCCCCGAGCACATCGCCGACCGCTTCAACCAAATGAAGGACAATTGGGGCTTCCTGGTCGAGGAGCACACTGCCTCGAAGCGCGCCGCGATGTACGCCCGCGTCTTCGCCGATGCGCAGGACCTGCTCCGCGTCGATCCCGACAATGTCGAAGGGCGCCGCTACTGGGCGGACATCAGCTACGGTCCGCAGAACCTGCCCGAGTTCAAGCAGCCCGAAGCCCCCGCCGGCGTGCCGCTCTGGGCCTTCCGCCAGCTCGAGGACCTCAGGATCACTCGCCAGTTCGTCAACTGGTGGATCGACAATCGCCAGGTCCCCTATGGCGATTTCGGCGGCGGCATCTCGGACGATACCGACCTCACCCAGCAATGGCCGGGCCTCGCGCTGATGGGCGTCGATCCGGACAAGATCAACGCGTCGCTCCGCGCGCTTTCGGAAGCCGTGTACAGGAACGGCATGATGGTGAACGGCCTTGGCCACATCACCACTGACGAGCTCCACGCCTATGAGGAAGGCATGAACTCGGACGCCGAGCGCCTCTATCTCAACTGGGGCGAGCCGCGCGCGGTCGAACGGCTGATGGCGACGGTGAAGGCGCTCAAGACGATCATCCTCCCCAACCCTGCCGGCCATATGCACTTCGCCAGCAACTGGTACGGCGCGCAGAAGATCTACCGCGAAGGGCCGTTCGAATGGCAGAAACCCTATAGCTGGGTGGTCCTCCACGCCCCGGTGCTGCTCGGCGTCTATAACGGCAATCCCGATGCGAAGGGCCTGATCACCGGCACGGTCGACGGGCTGCTGGCGCATGGCAAGCAGGACGCCAAGGGCAACTGGACCTACCCCAATGAGATCAACTGGCGCAGCGATGCCGAGCGCGCAGGCGACGGCGGCGGGGCCTCCACCCCGATCCAGGCGGTCTGGTCGGCCTATCGCTTCACCGGCGACGCAAAGTATCTGAATCCGATCCTCGCCCGCGTCGGCAAGAGCGGCCCCGCCTCGGTGCAGGACATCAACGAGAACGTCATCCGCCTGCTGGGCAGTGACAAGGACTGGTCCAAGACGCTCACCGACAGGGCGAAGAAGGGCGGCGCCTTCGAGCAATGGGCCGCCTGGGACGCGACCGGCGACACCAAATATCTGGAATCGCTCCACGCCGCCGCGATCGAGGACAAGTCGCAGCGCCAGTACATGTACACCGAGGGCCATTGGTGGTCCGACCGAGTCGACCAGCCCAACGAGATCCTCCAGCGCGAGCGCCTCGGCGGCATCGCGCTCCGCCGCAACCAGACCTGGCCGGGCAATGCGGTGAGCTGGCGCTTCGACGATCCCGAAGGCGCGCTCAAGACCGCGATCCTCGTCCCCGGCGCGACGCCGACCCACTTCAAGGTGATCGCCTACAACACGGGCGGCGTGCCGCAATCGGCCGAGATGTCGACCTGGAACGTGACTGCCGGCGAATGGGAGATGGTGACGAACGGCACCACCACGCCGCTCCATCTCGAGCGCAGCGCCGCCACCCGCGTCACCTTCGCCCCGCACGCGACGACCGAGATCGAGCTCACCCTGAAGACCCCAGGCGACGACGTCGCTACCCGGCCCGATCTCGGCATCGGCAGCGACGATGTGGTCGCGAAGGGCGACAGGCTCGCCGTCACCGTCCACAGCCTCGGCGCCAAGGATGCGGAGGGCGGCACGCTCACCGTTGAAGACGCGTCGGGCAAGGCGCTCGCCTCCGCGCCCATCCCCGCCCTCGCCGCCCCGCTCGACCTCACCCCCAAGACCGCGACGCTGAGGCTCGCGCTGCCCAAGGGCGCCGCCCGCATCCGCGTCGCGCTTCCCGGCAATGCGCCGGAGGTGACGCAGCTGAACAATGTGGTGAAGCTGCCCAACTGAACCGGAGGACCGCGATGCACCGCCGCCAGTTCCTCGCCGCCGCCAGTGTCGCCGCGCTCCCGCGCGTCGCCCTGGCCGCCCCCGACCGCGACGTCGAGCTGCGGGCGATGCTCGACGCGCTTTCCGGCACCCCTTCGGTAAAGCTGGGCCGGGTCTCCGGATTCGATCCGGACGGGCTTTCGGCGTCGTCGCGGATCGACCTGGATACGGTTCGCGTGGGGCTCGAGGCCGATTCCGCGATGATCCGGCTGTTTCCCATCGGGCGCTTCGGCCGTTCGCCCTATGTGATCGCGCCGAATGCGGGCGCCTGGCGCGAAGCCGCGCCGTCTGCGGAGCGGATCGAGGCCGAGACCGCACAGATCGAGGCTGATGCCCGGCGGGGCGTGATCCTCCCCGCACCGCTGCTGGCGAAAACGCGCGCGGGGGTCGGCGCCGCCGCCGACAGGGCCGGCGGTGCCGCTACCGAGGCCTTGCGCAGGCAGGCAGCTTTGCTCACGGAGCTTGCCTCCCGGGCGCCCGCCGAGCCGGGAACCGGGCGCTTCCCCGGGGGCCGCGACTATTTCGCGCTGCTGCTCGAACGCCATTACGGCCGGATCGACCCGACGGAAGCGCACCGGATCATGCTCCACAAGGCGCGCGAGCTTACTGCCCGCGCCGATGCCGTCCTCAAGCGCCTCGGCTACACCAATGGCAGCGTCGGCGCGCGGATCAGCGCCGCGTTCAAGGACCCGCGCTTCCTCTACAGCGACGACGATGCCGGCCGCGACCGCGCCGTCGCCGACATGAATGCGACGCTCGCCAACATTCCGGCTCGCCTGCCCGCCCTGTTCGGCCCGCTGCCGCCCCAGTGCCTGAACGTCGCCACGGTGCGGATGAGCCGGGCCGAGGAGGCCGAGGGCAAGCAGGGCTATCGCACCGTCTCCACCCCCACCACGCCCGGCGCCTATTATCCCGACCTCAAGCGCATCCGCGACCGCCCGTCCTGGACATTGCCCGCCGTCGTCCATCACGAGCTGCTGCCAGGCCACATGATCCAGCTGCCGATCGAAGCCGCCGCCAACCCGCATCCCCTCCGACTCGAATATGTCCCCGCCTTCGCCGAAGGCTGGGCGATCTACACCGAGCAGCTGATGGCCTCCCAAGGCGCCTTTGCCGGCGATGATCGTGCCCTTCTGGGCCATTTGCACTGGTTGCTGTTCCGGATTGGCCGCGGACTGGTTGACACCGGTGTCCATATCGGACAAGAAACACTGGCACAGACGAGCAGCAAGCTCGCGAAACTGCAGGGAGAGGCGGCCTATTTCGCGCCGATGGCGCAGGATATCGAGCGAATCTGCATTGAACCCGCCATGCGCGCCGCGGAGGCGCTCACCTGGCTGGGGCTGGCCCGCATGGGGGCCGCTGCACAGCGCAACGGCCAGGAATCGCTCAGGAAATTCCATCGCAAGGTGCTGGCCGACGGCCGCAAGCGCTTGGCGATGATCGGATAAGGGCCGGCGCAAGCCGGCCAGGACGAGCAGAGAGCCGGCATCAGCCGGCCAAGACACCAGGCGAGCTGCGTGCGCGGCGGGACCTGGGATACTGACCATGGGAGAATTGGGATGCGTAAAGGAACTAAGAGGCGGAATCTGTGGTGTGCCGGCGCGTCGCTGGCGGTGATGGCCGGCGCGAGCATCGCGACCCCTGCGCTGGCGCAGGATACGCAGGCCCCCGCCCCCGCCGATACGACCGTGCAGGAGCAGGACCAGGCCACCGACGGCGCCATCGTTGTCACCGGTTTCCGCCAGTCACTGCAAAAGGCGCTCAACCTCAAGCGCGAGTCGATCGGCGCAGTCGATGCGATCGTCGCCGAGGATATCGCCAAGTTCCCCGACCAGAACCTCGCGGAATCGCTGCAGCGCATTCCCGGCATCTCGATCCAGCGTGACGGCGGCGAAGGCCGCGCGATCACCGTGCGCGGCCTCGGCGCGCAGTTCACCCGCGTCCGTCTTAACGGTCTCGAGACCGTGGCGACGTCGAGCGACGGCGCCAGCGCCAATCGCGACCGCGCCTTCGATTTCAACGTCTTCGCCTCCGAGCTGTTCAGCTCGCTGGTGGTTCACAAGACCGCCGAAGCCTCGCTCGACGAAGGTTCGCTCGGCGCGGTCGTCGACCTCAACACCGGCAATCCGCTGGCCGGCAAGTCCGGCCTGCACGGCGTGGTCTCGGTGCTCGGCTCGTACAACGATCTGTCCAAGGATCTCGGCCCGCGCGTCGCCGGGCTGCTGAGCTGGAAGAACGATGCCGGCACCTTCGGCGTCGCGGTCTCGGCCGCCTATTCGAAGGTCAATACGCTCGAGCTGGGCAACAACTCGGTGCGCTGGGCGCAGGCGCGCTTCGACTCGGTCAACGGCACGCCTTGCGTCTATAACACCAGCGCGCCGCCGCCGAACGTGGTCTACACCACGCCCCGCACGAACAGCGGCGGCACCTATCGTCCCAGCGCGGCCTGCGACCAGGCGACGCTGTCGTTCCACCCGCGCATCCCGCGCTATGGCCAGGTCGAGCACCGCCGCGATCGCCTGGGCCTGACCGGCTCGATCCAGTTCGCACCGACCGAATCGACCAAGATCTCGCTCGACGCGCTCTATTCGCGCTTCAAGGAAGACCGCGAGGAGCGCTGGGGTGAAGTGCTGCTGCGCTCGAACGAGCGCGCCGTCGATGTCGTGAACCCGGTGTACGACGCCAACAACAACATGATCTCGGCGACGCTCAACGACGTCTATGTCCGCACCGAGCATTATCTCCGCAAGTCGAACACCCAATTCTACCAGTTCGGCGGCACCTGGGATCAGGACGTTACCGACAAGTTCCGCTTCACCCTGCTGGGCGGCCTGTCCAAGTCGGATGCCGATATTCCCGTCGAGACGACGATCGCCTTCGACGATCGCGACGCGCAGGGTTACAAATACGACTATACCAACATGAAGAGCCCGGTGCTGACCTTCGGCACCAGCGTGACCGATCCGGCCAATTTCCAGCTCGCCGAGATCCGCGATCGCCCGTCGAACGTCACCAACAAGTTCAAGACCGGCCAGCTGCGCACCGAGTGGGACGTGGCGGAAGGCTTCCAGATCAAGGCGGGCGCCATGTGGCGGCGCTTCAACTTCGATACCAAGGCGTACATGCGCGACACCGCGGTGTGCGGCAATGGCGGCGCCGATCTGGTGCTCGGCACGATCACCTGCTCGGCCACCACGGTCTTCGGCCCCGGCGCAGTCTATGGCTTCCCGGTGACCTCGGCCCTGTCGGAGCAATTCAACCTGGGCAGCGCCGGCCAGCCTTCGGGCAATACCAACCAGTGGCTGGTCGCCAACCTGCCGGCAGCCGCCGCCTATACCAAGCTGTACAGCCGCCCGCTGCTCCTCGACGTGGGCAACAATCGCAGCGTGCAGGAGACGGTGAAGGGCGGCTATCTGCAGTTCGACGTGAAGGGCAACCTGCTCGGCCTCGAATTCGCCGGCAATGCGGGCATGCGCTACGCCAAGACCGACCAGTCGTCGACCGGCGTCCTGAGCGGCACCACCGTCACGGTGGAGCGCACCTATGACGACTGGCTGCCGTCGTTCAACCTTGCCTTCTATCCGACGCACGACATCACCGTCCGCGGCGCGATCGCCAAGGTCATCACCCGCCCCTCGCTGGGCAACCTGACCCCGGGCGGCACGATCGACGGCTTCAACTACCGGATCAGCTACGGCAATCCGCAGCTGGATCCCTACCGGGCGACCAATTTCGACCTGGCCGTGGAATGGTATTTCGCGCCCCAGTCGATCTTCTCGGTGGCATTGTTCCAGAAGAACATCGCCAGCTTCCCGATCTCGCGGGCCTTTACCGCGAGCTTCGCTTCGACCGGCCTGCCGAAGTCGGCGCTGCCGACCAGTTCGCCGGCCTATATCAACTTCGATCCCAACCAGGAGTACACGATCACGGCGAACGTGAACGGTGCGGGGGCGAAGCTGCGGGGCGTGGAAATCGCCGCGCAGGTGCCGCTGACCTTCCTGCCGGGCGTGTTCAAGCACTTCGGCGTGCTCGCCAACGCGACCTTCATCGACTCCACCGCGAGCTATACCACCCAGGGGCCGATCACGGTGGCCTATGTGCCGGCCACCGGCGCGCTCGGCCCGCTCACCAATGTGACGCGTGACTCGACGCTGTTCGGTGTCTCCAAGCGCGCGTTCAACGGCACGCTCTATTATGACGACGGCCGGTTCAGCGCCCGCGTCATGGGCACCTATCGCGGCCCCTATGTCGATGCGAACAGCGGCACCGGCAACGTGTTCGAAGGCTATGGCTCGACCGTGAACGTCGATGCCTCGGTCCGCTACAAGGTCAACGAGTGGCTGGAGCTCTCGGTCGAGGGCAACAACCTGACCGACGAATATCGCTACCGCTACACCGACGTCGATGCCGAGCGGAGCTACGAGAACAACCATTTCGGCCGCACGATCCTGTTTGGCGCCCGCCTGAAGCTCTGATCGCCTCCGCGATCCAACTAGAGGGCCGTCGCATCACCCGATGCGGCGGCCCTTTCTTCTGGCCGCGCACGACAAGGCGCGCGCGGGCGAGCGGCTGGATCTTCTGGTTATCTGGAGATTGGTACGGGTGGTCGGACTCGAACCGACATGTTGTTGCCAACGGCGGATTTTGAGTCCGCTGCGTCTACCATTCCGCCACACCCGCAGCGAAGCGGCTGGCTAGACCATGGGACGGGCAAGGGCAAGCCGCTGCTGCGCGTACCCGCGTCCCTCGGCCCGGCCGCTCATCCCCGCGGCGCCTGGCGCCGATAGCTCAATGCCTCGGCGACATGGATCCGCCCCACCCCCTCGGCGCCCGCCAGGTCGGCGATCGTCCGCGCCACGCGCAGCACCCTTGTGTAGCCGCGCGCGGAGAGCCGCATCGCCTCGGCCGCCTGGGCCAGCAGCTTGCGTCCGGCCTCGTCGGGCGTGGCATGGCCGGTGAGCGCCTCACCATCGGCCTCGGCATTGGTCCGCGCCGGCACGTCCCGATAGCGCGCCGACTGCACGGAGCGCGCCTCGGCCACCCGCGCGGCGACTTCGGCCGACCCCTCCACCGGCCGGTCGAGCACCAGGTCGGCCGCTGTCACCGGCTGGACCTCGACATGCAGGTCGATCCGGTCGAGCAGCGGGCCCGAGACCTTGGCCTGGTAATCCGCCGCGCAGCGCGGCGCGCGGGCACAGGCGAGCGCCGGGTCGCCCAGATGGCCGCAGCGGCAGGGATTCATCGCCGCGACCAGCTGCACCCGCGCCGGGAAGGTGACGTGCGCATTCGCCCGCGCCACGCTGACCACGCCCGCCTCGATCGGCTGGCGCAGCGAATCGAGCACCGCGCGCTGGAACTCGGGCAGTTCGTCGAGGAACAGCACGCCAAGATGCGCCAGGCTCACCTCGCCCGGCTTCACCCGAAGCCCGCCGCCGGTAAGCGCCGCCATCGAGGCGCTGTGATGCGGCGAACGGAAAGGCCGTGCGCGGGTAAGCCGCCCGCCCTGCAGCGTCCCCGCCACCGAGGCGACCATCGACACTTCCAGCGCCTCGCCCGCATCGAGCGGCGGCAATATGCCCGGCAGGCACGAGGCGAGCAGCGACTTGCCCGCCCCTGGCGGCCCGCACATCAACAGGTTGTGCCCGCCCGCCGCGGCGATCTCGAGCGCGCGCCGCGCCGTCTCCTGCCCCTTCACCTGGGCGAGGTCGGGCCCCGGCACCACTGTGTCGACCACGCCCGCAGCCGGCGCCGGCAACAGCTGGTTGCCCTTGAAATGGTTGAGCAAAGCGATGAGGTCGGGCGCCGCCACCACCTCGACCTGCCCCGCCCAGCTCGCCTCGGGCCCCTGCGCGGCGGGGCAGACCAGCCCCTTGCCCGTCTCGGCGGCATGGAGCGCGGCGAGCAGCACGCCCGGACTCGGTGCGATCCGCCCGTCCAGCGCCAGTTCGCCGACCACGACATAGCCCGACAGCGTCTCGGCATCGACCACGCCCATCGCGCCCAGCAGCGCCAGCGCCACCGCCAGGTCGAAATGCGATCCTTCCTTGGGCAGGTCGGCGGGCGAGAGGTTGAGGATGATATGCTTGGGCGGCAGCGCCAGCCCGATCGCGGCCATCGCGGCGCGCACCCGCTCGCGGCTCTCCGCCACCGCCTTGTCGGGCAGGCCGACCACCACGAACTTGGGCAGGCCGGCGACGAGGTTGCACTGGACCTCCACCGCCCGCGCTTCCAATCCCAGATAGGCAACCGTCGAAACGCTCGCGACCAAGCCCCGCCCCTCCCCCGGAAACCCCGACGATAGCGCCCGATTTCCCCGATGCGGCGAGGGATGCGACCGGAACGGATGCATCCCGCGGCACGACGAAACCGCCCGCGTGCACGACCAGTCGCGCACACGTGTCTTGCACAACCAACACACACTACCCAACTGAGAGTCATGGCACGCAAGCGCAGCCCGCTGGTCCGCACGATCCTGGTAATCACCGGGTTTGTCGTGATCGCCCTGTCGCCGCTGGTCGGCATCATCCCCGGCCCCGGCGGCATACTGGTGTTCGCCGCGGGCCTGGTGCTGGTCCTCCAGAACGCCAATTGGGCGCAGCGCGCATTCTGCCGGATGAAGCGGCGCTGGCCGCGATTCGGCCACTATGCCGACATGGCGCTCCGCCGCCGCAGCGCCCGGCGCCGCCGCCAGCGCGAAAAGGACGCGGAAATCGCCCGCGCAGAGGCCGAACTGCTCGGTTTGGGAAACGGAACGCGTTGACTCGTCCGGATCGTCCCACTATGGGCACCCGACACGCGGCCGCCCCTGTGGTGGCCATTTTACGTTCTAGATACTCGAGGATGAGCGATGAAGCGGACTTTTCAGCCGAGCAACCTGGTGCGTGCGCGCCGGCACGGCTTCCGCAGCCGCATGGCGACCCCGGGCGGCCGCAATGTGATTCGCGCCCGCCGTGCCCGCGGCCGCAAGAAGCTGTCGGCGTAATCACCGACCGTGACGCCGTGAGCCTCGCCCGGCTCACGCAGCGCAAGGATTATCTCGCGGCGAACGCAGGCAAGCGGGCTCCCATGCCCGGCTTCGTCCTGATCGTGCGTGCGCGTGACGATGCCGATCCGTTGATGCGGGTCGGCATTACCGTATCCAAGAAAGTCGGCAACGCAGTGGTCCGCAACCGGATGAAGCGCCGGTTCCGCGCGCTCGTCCGCGAGGTGCTGCCCGTGGCCGGCCTGCCCGGCGCCGATCATGTGCTGGTCGGCCGCGCCGGCGGCGTCGAGCGCCCGTTCGACGATCTCAAGGCCGAACTGGCCAAGGCGCTGGGGAAGGTGAAGCGGTGATCGCTCCGACCCCAACCGTCACCCCCGCGAAAGCGGGGGCCCATCTCCTGCAGATGTCATGCGCATCACGGCGGTGGGACGGTTGGATGGTCCGGGAGATGGGTCCCCGCTTCCGCGGCGATGAAGGACGGGAGTGTGGCGATGCTCGCTAAGCTCCTCATCCTGCTCGCCCGGGCCTGGCAGATCGGCCCTTCGGCGGTGCTCCCGCCCAGCTGCCGCTACCAGCCCAGCTGTTCGGCCTATGCAATCGAGGCGCTTCGCCGCTATGGGGCTGTCAAAGGCAGCTGGCTCGCCGTCCGGCGGATCGCCCGCTGCCACCCATGGGGCGGGCACGGCTACGACCCAGTGCCATAAGTTTTTCCGGGGAATCGGTACGTGAAGGAAGACCAGAAGAATTTCCTGCTGTTCGCGGTCATCGCGGGGCTGTTGCTGTTCGCATGGCCCGTGGTCACCAACTGGTTCTTCCCGCAGCAGAAGCAGACCGCCTCCACCGAGATGGTCAACGGCAAGCAGGTCGCCAAGCCGACCCCCGGCACCGCCGGCCCCAATGCCGATTCGCCCGCCGTGCTGCGCGATCGCGCCATCGTGCTGGCCGAGACGCCGCGCGTCGCGATCGACACGCCGTCGCTCAAGGGCTCGATCAACCTCAAGGGCGCGCGGATCGACGATCTTGTCCTGGTCGAATATGCCGAGACGGTCGCCAAGAAGTCGCCGCCGATCCGCCTGCTCAGCCCCAGCGGCACGCAGAGCGCCTATTTCGCCCAGTTCGGCTGGCAGGGCGCCGGCGTCCAGGCGCCGGACCAGAACACGGTGTGGCAGGCGAGCGGCACGAAGCTGACCCCCACCACCCCGGTCACGCTGACCACCAGGACCGCCACGGGCCAGGTGTTCCGCATCGAGCTGTCGGTCGACAAGGACTATATGTTCACCGTCCGCCAGACGGTCGCCAATGTCGGCCAGGCACCGGTCACCATCACCCCCTATGCCCTGGTCTCGCGCTCGGAGCGCTCGAAGGACGTCGACCAGTGGGCCGCGCATGTCGGCCCGATCGCGGTCGCGCAGGGCGCCGCCAAGTACATCAACTGGGGCGACATCGAGAGCGCCCCGACGCAGCTCAGCACCACCGGCGGCTGGATCGGCTATAGCGACCATTACTGGCTGACCGCGCTCGTCCCCGATCAGCGCGTGCCCGTCTCGCTCCAGCAGCGCGGCACCGCCAAGCAGACCTATCAGGCCGACTACAGTCTGACCGACGCGCTCAGCATCGCGCCGGGCAAGAAGGTCACCTATTCCAGCCGCTTCTTCGCCGGCGCGAAGGAAGTGAAGCTGCTCGAGGGCTATCAGAAGGACCTCGGCATCGTGCAGTTCGATCGCGCGATCGACTGGGGCTGGTTCGGCATGATCGAGCAGCCGATCTTCTACTATCTCGACTGGCTGTTCCGCCTGGTCGGCAATTTCGGCGTGGCGATCATCCTGCTGACGATCACCATCCGCGGCCTGCTCTTCCCGATCGCCCACAAGCAGTTCGAGTCGATGGCGCGCATGCGCGTCATCCAGCCGAAGATGAAGGCGCTGCAGGAACGCTACAAGGACGACAAGCAGCGCCAGCAGCAGGAGATCATGAAGCTCTACAAGGAAGAGAAGGTGAACCCGCTCGCGGGCTGCCTCCCGATCCTGCTGCAGATTCCGATCATGTTCGCGCTCTACAAGGTGCTGCTGCTCACGATCGAAATGCGCCACCAGCCCTTCGTGCTGTGGATTCGCGACCTTTCCGCGCCCGATCCCGCGACGATCATCAACCTGTTCGGCTATCTCCACTTCACCCCGCCGGGCTTCCTGGCGATCGGCGTGGTGCCGGTGCTGCTCGGCGTCTCGATGTACTTCCAGATGAAGTTCAACCCGGCGCCGATGGACGAGATCCAGAAGCAGGTCTTCGCGATCATGCCGTGGATGCTGATGTTCCTGATGGCGCCGTTCGCCGTCGGCCTGCAGGTCTACTGGATCACCTCGAACGTGATCACCGTGCTGCAGCAGCAGTGGCTCTATTCGCGCCACCCGGTGCTGAAGCAGCCGATGAAGAAGGAAGCCAAGGCGAAGTGAGCCATTTTCTGTCCGTCATCCCGGCGAAAGCCGGGATCTCGTGCCGCGGGCGCGCGCTCCTGATGGAGATCCCGGCTTTCGCCGGGATGACGGCTCATGTCTGATCCCTTCGACGCCGAGCAGCTGGAAGCCGCGCGGAAGATCTTCGCCGGCCCGGTCGCCTTCCTGAAATCGGCCCCCAAGCTCGAGCACCTCCCCAGCCCGGTGGTGCCCGAGGTGGCGTTCGCCGGCCGGTCGAACGTGGGCAAGTCGTCGCTGCTCAACGCGCTCGCCAACCGCAACGGCCTGGCGCGCACCTCGAACACCCCGGGGCGCACGCAGGAGCTCAACTTCTTCGACGTCGGCGATCCGCTCAAGTTCCGCCTGGTCGACATGCCCGGCTACGGCTTCGCCAAGGCGCCCAAGGACATGCTGCGCCAGTGGCGCTACCTGGTGAACGACTTCCTGCGCGGGCGTGACGTGCTCAAGCGTGCCCTGGTGCTGATCGACAGCCGCCACGGCATCAAGGAAGTCGACAACGAGATCCTCGACATGCTCGACACGGCGGCGGTGAGCTACCGCATCGTCCTGACCAAGACCGACAAGATCAAGGCGAGCGAGCTGGCCGAGGTCCTCGAGCGCACCCAGGCGGCGGCCCGCAAGCGCCCTGCCGCGCACCCGGACATCATCTCCACCTCGTCCGAAAAGGGCATGGGCATCCCCGAGCTGCGCGCCGCGGTGCTCGAGGCGATCGGGTGAGCCAGGCCGAGGCCCTGCTCTTCTCCTACGGCACGCTCCAGCTGGAGAATGTGCAGCTGACCCAGTTCGGCCGTCTGCTCGAAGGCCGCGACGACACGCTCCACGGCTATCGGCAGATCGAGATCACGATCCGCGATCCGGACGTGCTCGAAGCCAGCGGCATCGAGGTGCACCTCGCCCTGGTCCCCGACGCCGACGCCCCGCCCATCCCCGGCAAGGTCTTCCGCCTGACCGCCGAGGAGCTGGCTGCGGCGGACGTGTACGAGAGCGAGAATTACATGCGCGTCGAGGCGCCGCTGGCCAGCGGCACCAGCGCCTGGGTCTATGTGAAGGCCTGACAACAACACACCGTCACCCCGGCCTTGTGCCGGGGTCCACTATGCCTCCAGCACTGTCAGATGAGCCTCCAGCCCAGCACTCGCCTGATTGAGTCCCCAACCTAAGCGATCCGGCACGATCTTCATCTGCCACGGCGATTTTAGCTGATAGGCTGCCCAGTAATGGCAGCCGCTGTCCCGGCGCGCCGATCGGGAGAGATGCGATGGAAGCCCCACCGGCCAACCCGGCCACGGAACAGCAGATCAAGTGGATGCTGCAGCAGGCCGCCGAGCGTGTCGCGGAGCTGAAGCAGCAGATCACGATCATCCAGCAGCAGTCGCTGAAGGCGATGCAGGAGACGATCCAGGCAGTCTTCCGCGCACAGTCAGGCATGCCGGTGCCGGGCGTGCCCGGCGCGATTCCGGAACCGCAGGTTCCTGTTCCGCCGATGAGCCCCGTGCAACAGCAGCAGATCGACGACGCGATCGCGGCGGCGATGCAGCAGGCGATGGACCAGACGCAGCAGGCGATCGACGCGCTGCTCGGTGACGAAGCCCTGGCCGGGTAGCAGCCCCTGCCCGCATCGCCACCGCTTGCAATGTAGGATTTGGTCTGATTGGCTCGAGCGGCCGGGGGAAGCCTCGCGCCGCTCTTTCCTATTGTTGGAAAAATAGGATCACGATCGCGCAAGCATGTTGCGCGACGACCAATGGTCGGCCGTCGATGGCATGAACTTAGTGAACTTCCACCGCCGAAAACCCGCTCTTGGCGTGTACTTCGTGTTCTTTGGCCGAGTCGCCGCGCCGTCGATGTAGGAAGCGCCTTTTGACCTCTACCGCCAACCGCGCCACACTCCCCTTCAACCGGAGGGGATCGCCAATGACCGAAGCGCCCAGCGCACCCGCCCGCCTTGCCGGGCTCGACCTGTTCCGCGGGCTGACCGTCGCCTTCATGGTCATCGTCAACACGCCCGGCAGTTGGTCGCATGTCTGGTGGCCGCTCGATCATGCCGAGTGGCACGGCTTCACCCCGACCGACCTCGTCTTCCCCGCCTTTCTCTGCGCGATGGGCGTGGCGCTGGGCCTGTCCTTTCCCCGCAGGATCGACGCAAGGCTCTGGAATCGCGTGCTTCGCCGTACGCTATTGCTAATCATTATCGGATGGACATGGCAGATGCTCGCCCGCCCCGGCCTGGCGGACTTCCGCGTGTTCGGCGTGCTGCCCCGCCTCGGCCTCTGCTACGGCCTCGCCGCCGCGCTGGCGATCCTCACCGCACGCAGGGACGCCGATGGCCGCGCCCATCTCAGTGCCCCCGCGCTCGGCATTGCCAGCGCCGCCCTGCTGATCGGCTATTGGGCGCTGCTCAGCTTCGTCGCCACGCCGGGCCATGCCGCAGGCGATCTGAGCCCCGAGGGCAATCTCGCCGGCTATATCGACCGGATCACGGTCACCACCCATCACATGTACCGCATGGGCACCGATGCGGCGGGCAATGTGGTCTATGATCCCGAAGGGCTGCTCTCCACCCTCCCCGCCCTCGTAAACGTCCTGCTCGGCGCTCTCGCCGCTTTGTGGTGGAAGGCCGCGCCGGATCGCGCGACGATGCGCATCCTGCTCGCCGGGATCGCGCTTGCCGCGCTGGGCTATGCCTTCTCCTTCGCCTGCCCGCTCAACAAGAAGCTGTGGACCAGCAGCTTCGCGCTCTGGACCTCGGGCCTTTCGGCGATCCTGTTCACCGGCTGCATCGTCGCATCGCGCAGCGCCGCGGTGCGCAAGGCGCTATGGCCGCTCGACGTGCTGGGGATGAACGCGATCCTCGGCTATCTGCTCTCGCTGCTGCTCTCGCTCGCCGCGATGCGCACCGGCTTCCAGGCCTGGGCGTGGGAAGCGCTTTCCGCGCTGCTCCCCGGCAATCTCCTCCTCGCCTCGTTCCTGTTCGCGCTGGCGGTGCTGCTGCTGGTGATCGCCCTGCTCATCCCGCTCCACCGTCGTGGAATCCATATGCGACTGTAAACGGGCTGGTAACCATGTGCGGCTAGAGCGGGCCGGATGGGAGAGGCGAGACTTGAGGCCCTGAAAGGGGCGTTCTGGGGCAAATGGGCGGCGCTGCCGACCAGCCTGATGCGCGCCCATGGCATCGCCATCCAGCGCGCCTACCCCGTGTCTTTCGTCGCCAGCATCTTCGTCAGTCTCCTGCTGATCCTGACGATCCACGGCAATGGCTATCTGCCCTGGCAGATCTCTACCTTTTCGCTCCACCTCGCGGTCAGCACTGCGGTGCTCGTCCGCTGGCGCAACGGTCGCGCCCGCGATTGGCAGGTCACCGACACCGGTGCCGCCCTGCGCGCCACGGTGATCGAGGCCGCCGCCGTCTCGCTCGGCTGGTTCCTGTTCCTGTCGACCCTCGGCCTCGGCGCCACCGACCAGCAGCTGATCGTCACGACGACCACCATCGCCGGCGTCGCCGCGATCGGCGCGCTGCGCTACGCCCCGCTCCCGCCCGCCAGCCTCGCCTATCTCGGCATCGCGGTGGTGATCTGCGCGCTGTACGCCATCTTCGCCAACATCCCGGCCGGCGTGTTCGTCTTCCTCGCCGTCTTCGTCGCCCTGCTCGCCCGCACCGTGATCGGCCAGGCCGCGCTGGTCAGCGAGCAGTTCGCCCAGGGCGAGGCGCTCGCCCGCGCCGCCAGCGAGCGCGATCTGCTGCGCGCCGCCGCCCAGCGCGAGGAGCTGCAACAGGCCGCCTCCGCCGCCGAGGCTCGCCACCGCGCCCAGATCGAGGGCGAGCGCGATCGCCGCGCCGAGATCGCCCGCATCGCCGACCGGTTCGAGCGCCAGTTCGTCTCCGCGATCAGCGAGCTCGCTGCCGCCGCCGAACAGACCCGCGTTTCGGCCGAGGGGCTCAAGACCTCCACCCTCGCCACCCATGACGAGATCCGCGGCATGGCCGGCCGGGCGGTGCGCGCCGATACCGGCGCCACCACGCTGCTCGAGGAATCGGCCAATCTCGGCCTGTCGCTCGTCGCGGTCGAGGCGAGCCTCGGCGCCCAGGCCGAGACCACCGCGCATCTCCACGACCTCTCCCGCTCGGCCGATGCCCGCTTCGCCACGCTGGTCGAGCACAGCGCCAGCGTCGGCAGCATCGCCGACATGATCGCCGAGATCGCCGCACGGACCAACCTGCTCGCGCTTAACGCCAGCATCGAGGCGGCACGTGCCGGCGAGGCAGGCCGCGGCTTCGCAATCGTCGCGCAGGAAGTGAAGAGCCTCGCCGCCCAGACCGCCCATGCCACCGACGACATCCGCGCCCAGCTCAGCCGGATGAGCGGCGCGGTGCAGGCGACCACCTCGATCGTCGGCGAGATGCGCGGCAGCTTCGACCGGATCGGCGAAGTGGGCGGCGCGGTCGGCGATGCGATGACGCGCCAGGGCGACGTGATCCGCTCGATCCAGAGCTATGCCGGCACCGCCGCCTCGCTCACCGCCGATCTCCAGGCTGGCGCCGCCAGTGCCGAGAGCGCCACCGATGCCGCGGCGCGCACCACCGCCGAGATGGACGCCGCCACCGACGAGCTGGTCGGCCAGGCCCGCCGCCTGCTCGGCGAGATGCAGAGCTTCCTGGGAACGCTGCGCGCGGCCTAAGCCAGCGCCATCCGCGTGCCCGGCTTCTCCGCCCGCGCCGCCAGGATCGCCACCGCCGCGACCAGTCCGAAGGCGCCCGCCACCAGGAAGGCCGGGGTATAGGTCCCCGTCCAGGCCCGCACCGCACCGGCGCCGAACGCCGCGGTCGCCGCCCCGATCTGGTGCCCCACCATCACCCAGCCGAACACGATCGGCGCGTCGCGCTCGCCGAAATGGACGTTGGCCAGCTTCACCGTCGGCGGCACGGTCGCGATCCAGTCGAGCCCGTAGAAGATCGCGAAGATCAGCAGGCTGGAGGCGCTGAAGTCGAGGAACGGCAGCGCCAGCAGCGAGAGCCCGCGCAGCCCGTAATAGACGAACAGCAGTTTCCGGGGATCATAGCGGTCGGTCAGCCAGCCCGATGCAGTGGTGCCGATCAGGTCGAACAGCCCCATCAGGCTGAGCAACCCCGCCGCCTGCACCGGCGCGATGCCATGGTCGCCGCAGAAGGCGATCAGGTGGGTGCCGACCAGCCCGTTGGTGGTCAGCCCGCAGACGAAGAAGGTGCCGAACAGCAGCCAGAAGGTCATGCTCTTCGAGGCGCGGAACAGCGCGGTGAAGGCCAGCGCCGGGGTCGACGCCTGTTTCATCGGCGGCGGCGGCGCGCTCTCCGCGGTCTCGCCGAAGCGGCGCACGCCAAGGTCTTGTGGGTGCTCCGGCACGAAGAACAGCACTAGCGGGATCACGCAGGCACTTGCGATCGACACGGCGAGCGCCACCGGCCGCCACGCCCCGCCCTCGGCCAGCCAGGCGAGCAGAGGCAGCAACACCAGCGCACCGGTCGCGGTGCTGGCGGTCAGCATGCCCATCACCAGGCCCTGGCGCGTCGCGAACCAGCGATTGACCACCGCCGCGCCCAGCACCGACGCCACGGCGCCGCTGCCCACGCCCGAGAACACGCCCCAGCTCAGCACATATTGCCAGGGCTCGGACATCCACAGGCTGGCGAAGGTCGCCAGCGACATCAGCACCAGCCCGCCCAGCATCGTCCGCTTGATCCCCACGCTGAGCATCAGTGCAGCAGCGAACGGCCCGACCAGCCCGTAGAGGAAGATGCCGATCGCGGCGGCGGCGGAGATGGTCGCCCGGTCCCAGCCGAAATGCTGCTCGAGCGGCAGCATCATCACGCCGGGCGCCGAGCGCAGCCCCGCCGACACCAGCAGTGCCACAAAGGTGATCGCCGCGACGATGCCGGCATAGCCCCGCGCGCCGACCGGCAGGCGGGAGAGCAAAGCGATCATGCCCCGCCTCCGGCGCGCTCGACGCTTTCGGTGAGCGACTTGAGCCCGGCCTTCATCACCGACCAGAGCGCCGAGCCAGCCTCCTCCTCCACCCGCCGCTGGATCGCCGCCCAGTCGGGCTCGGCGGCATGGAGCGCCGCCCGGCCCGCCTCGGACAGGGTCGCGCACTTGCTGCGCCCGGCACCGGGCTTCACCACCACCCAGCCCCGCTTCTCGATCGGTGCCAGCGCGCGGTAGAGCGAGCTGCGGTCCATCTCCAGCTGTTCGGCCAGCCGGCTGAGCGCCAGCGGCTCGTCCCGCGCGACATGGCGCAGGATCGCGAATTGCGCCGTGGTCATGCCATGACCGGCCAGCGCCTCGTCATAGACGCGGCCGACGGTGCGCGCGGCCTTGCGCAGCATGGTGCAGGCGCAGACGGCAGGAAGCGACTCTTGATGCATGCACATCATGTATATGCATCAAGACCACCGATCAACGATGCATATGCATCATGCGTACACATCATGCATATACATCAAGCGCGAATCCCGGCTCAGGCCGGGTTGTACTTCGCCAGGAAGTCCTCGAGCGCCTTGAGGAACTCTAGCCGATCTGCCTCGCGGGTGAAATGGTGATCACCCTCGGGCTGCTCGATATAGGTCGCGTTCCTGCCCGCCTCCTTCAGCCGCTTGGCCATCAGCCGCGATTGCGAGACGGGGACGGTGCGGTCCTTCTTGCCATGGACGATCAGGATCGGCGTCGAGAATTGCTCGGGGAAGTTGAGCGGCGACACCCCCTTCAGGTCCCCCACCTGCTGGCGCAGCCAGTCCTGCCGCGCGCCAGCGCCGAGGAAGTTGCCGTTGAAGCGCAGCATCCGGTTGAGGTCGGACACCCCGGCATAGGAGACCGCGCAGCGATAGCGCGATCCGTCCCGCTGCGCCGCCCGCATCGCCGCATAGCCGCCATAGGAGGCGCCGACCATGCACACCCGCTTGGGATCGATCAGCCCCTGGGCGGCGAGCGCGGTCACCGCGTCGTCCAGGTCGTCCTGCATCGCCAGGCCCCATTGCCCGATCCCCTTGCGGGAGAACTTGGTGCCATAGCCCGAGGAGCCGCGATAATTGGGCTGGATCACCACATAGCCGCGGTCCGCGAGGAACTGCGCCCACCAGTCCCATTCCTCGGTGTCGCGCGCGAAGGGGCCGCCATGCGGCATCACGATCAGCGGGGCGTTGTGCGGATCGCCATTGGGCAGGGTCAGCACCGCCGGGATCTCCAGCCCGTCGCGCGCCTTGTAGCGGATCGTGCGCACCCGGTGGACCAGCTTCATCCCGATCGTGCGGTTGACGCTGCCGATCGCATCGACCGTGCCGTCGGCGGCATGGAACAGGAAATAGCCGCCCGGCCCCGAGGCCGCGCCGGCGCGGAAGATCACCGTGCCATGATCCCGGCTCATCGAGACGATTTCCGGTTGCCCGCCCTTGATCATGCCGTCGAGCCGCTTCTGCAGCTCCAGCATCGCCGGGTCGGTCCACACCATGCCCGGCTTGTCGCGGGTCACGTCGATGCCGAGATAGCCGGTATCGCTGGCATCGCTCCACAGGCCGCCAATGTCATAGCCCTTGGACGCGAACAGCTGCTTGCCGCGCTCCAGCTTGGTCAGGTCATATTCGTACAGCGCCGAATAGCCGTCCGCATCGTCGCCGATGATCAGCGCCTTGGTAGGGTCGCCCAGGAACATCGCCGGCATCTCCAGCGAATCGTCGATCGACGTCGCCCGATCGATCACCTTGAAACTGTCGCCGCGCTGCTGGCGGTAATAGAGCCGCCGCTTGCGCCCGTCGTCGGACAGGGCATAGCCCATGCGGACCGTGCCGCTGCCGTCGGCATACCAGTTCCAGACGCCGGACTGGCCGGCCTGGACCCGCTTCGCCCGGCCGGTGGTGACATCGATCTCGTCGACCCGCGGCCAGAAATCGACATTGTCGCCATAGATCGAGTTCTGCGAGCCCAGCAGGACCCGCGGCGATCCGTCGCGCGCCACCCATATCAGGTCGGACGCATTCTGGCCGGCGGTCTCCTTGTTGAGCTTCACCAGCTTCTTGCCGTCGGTCTTCACGCCGAATGCGCGGGTGAGGTACCATTCCTCGTCCTGAACCGGCACGGTCTGGCCGATACCGATGACCAGCCAGTCGTCATTCACCCAGCGCCACCAGTTCAGATCGGTGTCGCCTAGCGCCACGATCGCCGGATCGCCGCCGGCTACCGGATAGATGCCGAAATACTGGACGCCGTCCACCGCGATGCGCGCAGCGATCTTGTCCCCGGAGGGCGAAAGCGAAGGCGCCTCGATCGCGGGCAGCTCGGCGAAGACCGAGGTGTCGTAGCGTGTCGGCCGCGCAGCCGGCGCGGCGGCCGGTGCCGAGGATACAGTCGGGGCCGTCTGCGCGTGAACAGCCGCCGGAAAACCGATACCAAGGGCCACTACGGCCAATGCCGTCGACCCGAACCACTTGCCTCGCATGGATTCCCCCAAATCTTGCAGTCGGGATTCTTCGTGCGATTTCGTTACGTTGGCAAGACAAGATGCCACCGTTTCCACTTCGGCACACCACGCGCGATTGCCCCTTGCGCAACCGCTCGCTATCCCGGCTGCCATGAAGCTCTACATCGGCAACAAGGCCTATTCCTCCTGGTCGCTGCGCGGCTGGCTCGCCTGCAAGCAATCCGGCCTGCCCTTCGAGGAAGTGGTGGTGCCGCTGTATGACCAGGACTGGGAAAAGCGCCGCGAGGGCGACGAGTTCGCGCCGTCCTCGGGCAAGGTGCCGATCCTGTGGGACGGCGACGCCGTGGTATGGGACAGCCTGGCGATCGTCGAATATCTCAACGACAAGACCGGCAACACGAAGTTCTGGCCGGAAGACCCGGCGGCACGCGCCATGGCCCGCTCGATGGCGGCGGAGATGCACTCCAGCTTCGCGGCCCTGCGCCGCAAGCACAGCATGAACGTGCGCCAGGTCTATCCGCCCAAGACGCCCGATGCCGACGTGATCCAGGATATCGGCCGGATCATGGAGCTCTGGGCCCAGGCCCGTGCCCGCTTCGGTGGCGATGGCCAGTTCCTGTTCGGCGCGTTCGGCGCAGCGGACATCATGTTCGCGCCGGTGGTGACGCGCCTCGTCACCTATTCGCTGCCCGTCGCCCGCTTCGCGCCTGCCTATATGAATGCAGTGCTCCAGCACCCCTTCATGCAGGACTGGATCGCCGCGGCGCAGGAAGAGGATTGGGTGATCCAGCAATTCGAAGCCGATACGGTCTGATATACTTGCGCGGCTCTGCAGCTGCGTCCAGATTCCACCAGGCAACAATCCACCGGATCGGGCGGATCAGTCGGGGGATCATCCATGTTCGACGTGAAGAAGCTGCAGCAGCGGCTGGGCGTGACGGCAGACGGTGCGCTGGGGCGCGGCACGCTTGCGGCCTTGTTCGTCAAGGCAGGTGCATCGGCGACGATCGCGCCGGAACTCGGCCTCGCCGCGAACGTCCATTTCCGCAGCTATGGCATCGTGGAGAATGGCCTGCGCCTCGCCCATTTCATGGCGCAATGCGCGCATGAGAGCGGCGGCTTCCGCTATAATCGCGAGATCTGGGGCCCCACCGCTGCGCAGAAAAAGTACGAGATGAACGCGGCGCTGGGTAATGATCAGCCAGGCGACGGCCTGCGCTATCTCGGCCGCGGCCCCGGCCAGCTCACCGGCCGCGCCAATTACCGCCTCTATGGCCGCAAGCTCGGCATCGATCTGGAGACCAATCCCGAACTGCTCGAGATCTGGTCACTCGGTCTGCTCGCCTTCTGCGCCTATTGGGACAATTGCAGCCTCAACAGCTGGGCGGACCAGGACAATCTCAGGGCCGTCTCCAACGGCATCAACCGCGGCAGCCCTACATCGACCAAGGACCCCAATGGCTGGGCCGACCGCCAGGACCGGTACGCCAAGATGAAGGCGCTGATCCTTTAAGGCCAGCTTCGCGCAGGAACCCAGCAATTCTCGAGCGCGGCGGACAGCGCATCGGCCCATTTGGCCAGATCGGTACCCACATTGCTGGAAATGTGGATTGGCCCCGTGTCCTGTTGCTGCAGCGAACTGGAGGCGACCTCCAGGTCATAGCTTGTGCCGTCCATCACAATATACCCGCCCTGCATCGATCGCGTCACGAGCGGGAGCCTTGGGCTTGGCATCGTCAACCTCTCGACCTCGAGGAGCACGTTCATCGCACCTGGGCATTTCGCGCCATCGGTCCAGCGCCGACTTATCCGGCCGCGATCCTCGTAATTGGCCACGAACTGGATACGGTCGGCCGTCACTTCCTGCACCGGCTCGGTCACGGGCCGGATGCCAATCCGTACTGCCATGCGCTTCGAAACGAGCGCTTCGGCGATCCTGAGCGTCAGGATGGGAGCATCGATCTTCGGTTCGGTATCGTCCGAAACCATGGCGGCGAGCAGCAATGCGAAGGCGATCATGTAAACGGGCTCCCATCCTTTCGCCGAAACCCCTGCCCGGCAGGCAAATGCATGTCGATGTCAGGATAATGGCAGTCGGTCACCGACGGCTTTCCCACCGCGATATAGACGCAAGGCGCATCGCCGCGGTTCTGCAGCACATGCCCGTTGCCGTCATTCTTGGGAAATGCCGCAACATCGCCCGGCCGCATCACCGTTTCGCCGCCATCATCGACCAGCACCGCCTCGCCGGCGAGCATCACGACGAACTCGTCCTCCCCCTCGTGCCAGTGCCGCTGGGCGGACCAGGCACCCGGCTCGAGCGTGACATGGCTGCAGCCGAAGTCGGTGATCCCGCTCGCGGGCGCCAGCCGGCGATACCAGCGCCCCTGCACCGGCCCGGCAAATTCGGGCGGATATCCCGTCGCATTGGTCTGCGGGATGGCATCGAGATCGAGCTTGGGCATGTCGGCACCTATTGGGGCAGGTCGCGGCACGCCGCCGCAAGACTGAGCATCGCGTCATTGTCGAGACTGTCGCTGCGCTGAAGCTCGACGCGCGATGGCTGCGCGGTGCCGAACCGGGTCTTCAGCGCTGCCGCCAGCTTCTCCAGCATGGCATGTCGCGCCTCGCCGACGCGCTGGTCCTCCGCGGTACGGTATCGGCCACGGGCGAGCGTCTCGGAGTCCGCAAGCATCTCGACCTTGATGCCGGTCAGCCGGCAAAGGCCTCGCGTGGGCGTTGGCGCCGCTTCCTGGCCAGGCATCAGAAGCGCTACGAACAGCAGCAGCGTCATGCGCCGATCCACCAGGCTGGGATTGTATCCTCGTCGCGCTTGGGCAATGCCACCTCCACCAATGCCGGAGACCATCTTGCCCGACGTCATCGAACTCACCAAGGCCCTGATCGCCGCCGAAAGCGTCACCCCCGCGCGTGGCAGCGTGTTCGACGTGCTGGAGGCGGCGCTGCTCCCGCTCGGCTTCAGAGTCGAGCGCTTCATCGAGGGCGAGGCGCCCGAGGGGCCGGTGGAGAACCTGCTGGCGGTGCGGGGCACCAGCGGGCGCCACTTTGCCTTTGCCGGCCATCTCGACGTGGTGCCGCCGGGTCAGGGCTGGACCAGCGACGCCTTCCAGCCCGAAGTGCGCGGCGACCTGCTCTATGGGCGCGGCGCGGTCGACATGAAGGGCGCGATCGCCGCCTTCGCCGCCGCGGCGGCGCGGGTCGAGAGCGGCGTGACCACGCTGATCATCACCGGCGACGAGGAAGGCCCCGCCACCTATGGCACCCCCCGGCTCATCGAGCGGATGGCGGAGCGCGGACTGCTGCCGGACCTTTGCCTGGTCGGCGAGCCCACCTCGCAGCACCGGCTCGGCGACATGATCAAGATCGGCCGCCGCGGCTCGACGGTGATCGACATCACCGTGCCGGGCCGGCAAGGCCATGTCGCCTATCCTCACCTTGCCGACAACCCGGTCCCGCGCCTCGTCCGCGCGCTCGCCGAGATCGACGCGATCGTGCTGGACGAGGGCAATGCCTGGTTCCAGCCCTCGAACATCGAGATCATCGATCTGACCGTGGGCAATCCCGCCACCAACGTCATTCCCGGCGAGGCCAGGGCGCGGATCAGCATCCGCTTCAACGACCAGCAATATGGCCCCGACCTGATCGCCCGGATCGAGGAGATCGTGCAGCGCCACGCGCCGCTGGGGATCGTGAAGGGCCGCGTCTATGGCGAGGCCTTCCTCACCGAGCCCGGAGAGCTCTCCACGCTGATCTCCGGCGCCATCCGCGACCGGCTGGGCGTCGAGACGGAGCTGTCGACCACCGGCGGCACCTCGGATGCGCGCTTCCTCTCGAAGCTCTGCCCGGTGGTGGAGTTCGGCCTGCTCAACGCGACGATGCACAAGCTAGACGAGGCGGTGGCCCTGGCCGACCTGGAAGCGCTGACGGATGTCTATGCGGAAATCCTGAAGCGGGCTTTCGCCGCCTAATCGTCATCCCGGCGAAGGCGGGGATGACGGGGAGTTGTTACCCCGCGATCCGCTGCGGTTCCACGCCCCGTGCCCATTCGAGGAAGGCCTCCTCCTCCATCGGCGTCGCCACGGCATAGCCCTGAAGGATGTCGCAGCCGATGACGCGCAGCACCGTGGCCTGGGCCTCGCTCTCGATGCCCTCGGCCACCGCCTCGCAATTCAGGCCGTGGATCAGCCCGATCAGCGCCTGGGCGATGGTCCGCGCATCGGCGCTGTCGGCGACATGCTCGATCAGGCTGCGATCGAGCTTGATCCGGTCGATCGGCAGCTTGCGCAGCCGCGCGATGTTCGAATAGCCGGTGCCGAAATCGTCTATGGCGATGGTCGCACCGTCGTGGCGCAGCAGCGCGATCGCCTCGAGCACTTCGCTCGAGCAATGCATCGCCAGCGTCTCGGTGATCTCCAACTCGAGCAGGCTCGCCGGCGCATTGGCCGCCAGCATCGCCTCGCGCAGCTTGCGGAAGAAGCTGGCATGGTCGAGCTGGCGCGGGCTGATGTTGACCGCGAGCCGCTGCTGGATGCCGAGCCGCCCCCAGCGCGAGATCGTCTCGGCGACGCTCTCGACCACCCATTCGCCGATCTCGACGATCAGGCCGGTCTCCTCGGCGCGCTGGATGAAGGTGCCCGGCATCTTGAGCCCGTCCGGATGGCGCCAGCGCAGCAGCGCCTCGGCAGCGACGATGCGGCCGTCGGCGGCGGAGACCTGGGGCTGGTAGACCAGGGTGAACTGGTCCTTGTCCACCGCCTCGCGCAGGTCGCTCTCCAGCCGCGCCCGGTCTGCGATCTCGGCGGCGAGGATCTCGGTGAAATGCTCGGCACGGCCGCGGCCCATCGCCTTGGCATGGTACATGGCGGCGTCGGCGGCACGCATCAGGTCGTGCAGCGTGGTGCCGTGCTCGGGGCGCAGCGCGATGCCGATCGAGGCGCCGATCGACACTTCCTGGTCGGCCAGGTCGAACGGCTCGGACAGGGCATAAAGGATACCGCGGCCGATCCGCTCGGCGTCGCGCACGTTGCGCAGCGTCGGGAAGAACATGGTGAACTCGTCGCCGGCAAGGCGCCCGATCAGCGGCGGCCGGGCATCGGCCTCGGCGGCGAAACGGTCGGCGACAGCACGCAGCCGGTTGGCCACCATGGCGAGCAGCGCATCGCCCGTGGCATGGCCCAGCGTGTCGTTGACATGCTTGAAGCGGTCGAGATCGATGAAATAGAGCACCGCGATATTGCCCGGCGGCAGGTCGGCGAGCATCCGCTCGGCGGTGCGGCGGAAATTGGTGCGGTTGGGCAGCGAGGTCACCGGATCGAACATCGCGAGCCGCTGGACGCTCTCCAGATTGGCGTGGAGCTGGCGGAACAGCCCGTCCATCGCCCGCGCCAGCGTCGGCACCGATTCATGCACCTGGGGCGGGATGCCGCTCTGCAGATCGCCATTGGCGGCACCCTGGAGGCGCTCGATCGCGGCGTCGATGGCTTCGGCGGTAGAGGCGATGCTGCGCTCGGCCGAGGCCCAGCACATCACGCCGCAGACGATCGCGGCGATCAACGCCCGTCCGGCGCTCTCGACGCTGATCATGCCCGGTGTGGAGGCGGCAGCCAAGGCGAGGATGAACGCCACGGCACCGGCGCACATCGCAAAGGCTATCGCACGGCTCTTGAGCGAGAATCCTTCCACTATGCTCCGCCCGTCCCCCAGAATCCCTCGCCGGCCGGAAAAACCGGCGGCGACCCGGGGACGATCATTCGCAGAGAGAGGTTAAGATTTCTCTCGGGGCCGACGCAGGACTATATAGAGGGCTCCGGTCCCGCCGTGGCGGGAATGCGCGGTTCTTACGGCAGCGATACGATCCGAGAAGCGCGATGCGGCGAGCCAGTCGCCCACCGCCGCGCGGATCGCGCCGCGGGCATGCGGGCGCTCGGATTCCGGCCGCGGCGGCTTGCCGGTGACGAGCAGCAGCACCCGGTCGCCGCGCGCCAGCGCCGCCTCCAGCCCGAAATCGAGCCGGTCATAGGCCGAGGAAAGCGTGTGTCCGTGCAGGTCGACGGTCGATTCGGGCGAGACCAGCCCGCGCCCCAGCCGCCGGTCCCAGGAGGCGTCGAGCGTGTTGACCGCCTGCCCGCGCGCGGGCCTGGCCGGCGCAGGTGCGGCAATCCGCGGCGGCGGCACCCGCCCCTTCACCTTGGGCGCCCCCGGCACCGGAACAGGCGCAGGCGTCGCGGATTTCTCGATCGCCTCGACCGACTTGACCGGACGCGCCTCGAGCGGCGTCACGCTGGCGATCACGCGTTTCCACAGCGCCGCTTCCTCGGGCGCGAGGCGCCTCACCGCTGGCGGCTGGGCGTCGGCACCGTGGCGATCGGCGCGCCGCCCAGCCGGCTGAGCGTGCCCACCGGCAGCAGCAGCCAGGCGGTGCCGCGCGCATTCATCCCGCCCGCGATCGCCCGCGCGTCATCGCCCGCACCCCAGAAGGTATCGACCCGGTTGCTGCCCTTGATCGCCCCGCCGGTATCCTGCGCGATCCACAGCCCGTTCGCCTCGGCCCGGTCCATCGAGAGGAACACCGGCGCGCCCAGCGGAATGAACCTGGGATCGACCGCGGCACTCACCTGCCCGGTCACCGGCAGCCCGAGCGAGCCGTTCGGCCCCGCCCCCTTCAGCTCCTGGAAGAACACATAGCTCTTGTTCTCCCACATGATGTCGCGCCCCTCCTCGGGATGCGTGCGGAGATATTCCATGATGCCCTGCATCGAGGCCTTGCCCGGCTGGAGCAGCCCGCGCTCGCGCATCAGCGCGCCGATGCCGACATATTCGCGGCCATTCTGCCCGGCGAAACCGATGCGCATCACTTCGCCGTTCGGCCCGCGCAGCCGTCCCGATCCCTGGATCTGCAGGAAGAACAGCTCGATCGGATCCGCCGCCCAGGCGATCTCCAGCCCGCGCCCGTCGAGCGCGCCCTGGTCGATGTCCTTGCGGTCGTAATAGGGAAGGAAGGTCTTGCCCGCGACCCGGCCGCGAATCTTCTTGCCCTTCATGTCCGCCGAGAACTGGCCGAGATCGACTTCGATGATGTCGTCCGGCTTGGCATAGACCGGCACTTCATAGCCCGAGCGGCGATGCCGCGATCCGGCGATCTCAGGCTCGTAATAGCCGGTCGCCTGCGCCTTGCCGTCGGCGACCTGCACCGTCTCGAACCAGCGCGCGAAGAAGGCCCGCGCATCGCGCTCGGGCCAGGTCTTCGCGGCGTCGCACGAAGCCTGCCAGTCGCGCCCCTGGGTCAGCCCGCTCGCATCGGTGCGGCGCACCAGCGAGGGGCAGCTCAGCCGATAGGCGACCAGCGCGCGCGCCGCGCCGTCGTCGCTCAGCGGCAGCGAATCGAACGAAGGCCCGGCGAGCAGCCCGGCCGAGGAAGCGGTGAGCGTGCCGGCAGGCGCGGCCGGTGCCGGAAGCGCGGCCAGCGGCGTCGCCGGGATCGGCTGGCGCACGGCGGGATTGCCATGCGGCTCGGAGATCCGCGGGTTCTCGCGCGGCGTCTCGCGCGGCACATTGCGCGGCGGCGGATTATACCCCGGCTCGACCGAATGCGGCACCACGCCGCCCGAACAGGCGCTCAGCAGCGCCGCGAGCGCGACTCCCCCCCAGATTCGCATAATGGCCCTCTTCAGGCTTCGTCGGTCTCGACGAGCTTCCAGTTGGGATCGTCGCTGCGCAGGTTCCGCGCGAAGGTCCAGATGTCGTGGGTCTCGACTGCGTCGCTCAGCGAACCGGCGACCACATTGCCCTCGGCATCACGGGTCACCGCGGCGATATCGGCATCGAAGCGCACGGTGATGCGGGCGGTCTTGCCCTCCACCACGGCGTCCGAGATCAGCGCGCGCTCGATCGCGACCAGCCGGTTGTCCAGCACATGGCCGGCGGCCTTGCGGTCGGCGATCGCCTGGGCGAAGCCGGCGCGGACATCGTCCTCCACCAGCCAGGCCAGCGTCTCTTCGTCGCCCTTCCAGAAGGCCTCGAGGATCATCTTGTACGCGCTCTTGGCGCCATCGACGAACTGGGCGACGTCGAAGCTGGAATCGGCGGCGATCACGGCCTTCAGGCCCGATTCCGCACCGTTGCCGATCACCCGGGCGCTGGCTTCGCGCACGTCGGGGGTCTGGTCGATGGTGCGGGCCGCAGGCGGCACCGCCACGCGCTCCTCGCTCGGCTTGGGCAATGCCTGCTCATGGCCGGTGCGCTTGCCGAGCACGGCATAGAGTCGGAGTGCCAAAAAGCCGGCCACCATTGCGAACAGGATTATCGTGTACACTACGCCTCCAAACGCTTCGCCGGTTAACATAGGCCCAAGCGGCGCCGGTTTCAAATCCGGCCAAAACCGGGGGCAATTGAAACCGTTGCGCCCGCCTGCTAGGCGCGCAGCCGATCCAACGCTTCAATAGCGCGAAACTTTCCGAAAAGAGGATTTTGTAATGGCCGAGAACGACACGATCGCCGGATTCGGCGAGCCCGCAGCCAACGGTGAGGACACCACCCCGGCCGCCGGCCTGCTGTCGCAATATGTGAAGGACTTCTCGTTCGAGAATCCGAACGCCCCGGCCATCTTCCAGAGCCAGACCGCGCCTGCGATCGACGTGCAGTTCAACATCGGCTCGGGCAAGGTCGCCGACGAGGTGTTCGAAGTCGTGCTCAAGATCGAAGTGCGCGCCACCGCCGAGAGCCAGACCGCGTTCATCGTCGACCTGTCGTACGCCGGCCTGTTCGGCATCCGCAACGTGCCCGAGGGCGAGGCGCTCGACGGCTTCCTGCTCGGCGAGGCCCCGCGCCTGCTCTTCCCGTTCGCCCGCCGCGTGCTGGCCGACGCGGTGCGCGACGGCGGCTTCCCGCCGCTGATGCTCGAGCCGATCGATTTCGGCGGCATCTATCTCCAGCAGCGCGCGGCCAACGAGTCGGGCCTGACCGGCGAAGTGGCAGGCGAAGCCTGATCCGATAGTCGGGAGACTGGGCCTCGTGACCCCTGATCGTCACCCCCGCGAAAGCGGGGGCCCATCTCCCGTACTATCCACCGGCACTGCCGCGGTTGCTCGCGGCCTCTCTCCGAGCTGGGTCCCCGCTTTCGCGGGGATGACGGAAGCGGCATGAAGCTCGCCCGCAGCCTCGGCTCGGTCGGCGGGCTCACCCTCGCCAGCCGCATCCTCGCGCTGGTCCGCGATTCGCTCCAGGCGCGCTATGTCGGCGCGAATTTCGCCTCGGACGCGTTCCTCGTCGCCTTCCGTCTGCCCAACATGTTTCGCGCCTTCTTCGCGGAAGGGGCCTTCTCCTCGGCGTTCATCCCGATGTTCAACCGCAAGCTCGCCGAGCATGACGGCGAGCGCGGGCCGGCCTTCGACTTCGCCGAGCGCACCCTGGCGGTGCTGTTCACCTTCCTGGCGGTGATGACGGTGGTGATGCTCGCCGCCGCATGGCCGCTCACCGCCTTGCTCTCGGGCGGCTTCCACAAACAGGCGCCGACGCACGAGCAATTCGCCTTCGCGGTCGAGCTGAGCCGGATCACCATCCCCTATCTGATGCTGATCTGCCTGGCCTCCCTGCTCGGCGGCCTGCTCAATTCGCTCGACAAATTCTGGGTCAATGCCGCCGCGCCGATCCTGCTCAACGTCGCGATGGTGACCGCCCTGTTCGTCTTCCACGGCACGCCCGAGGAGACGGCGCGCGCCCAGGCGATCTCGATCCCGATCGGCGGCCTGATCCAGCTGCTCTGGCTGTGGTTCGCCTGCCGCGCCGCCGGCGTGTCGCTGCGCCCCCGCCTGCCCCGGCTCGATCCCGAGGTGAAAAGGCTGATGAAGCTGATCCTCCCCGCCGCGCTCGGCGCCGGGGCGGTCCAGCTCAACCTCGTCATCTCCACCGCGCTCTCCGGCTATCTGCTCGGCGAGGGCTCGATCTCGTTCATCTACTACGCGGACCGGCTCAACCAGTTGCCGCTCGGCATGATCGGCATCGGCCTCGGCACCATCCTGCTCCCCACCGTCTCGCGCCTGCTCGGTGCCGGCAAGGAGGCGGAGGCGATGGAGACGCAGAATCGCGGCATGGAGCTGGCGCTGTTCCTCACCCTGCCCGCGATGGTCGCGCTGATCGTCGCCGCCGAGCCGATCGTCCGCGGGCTGTTCCAGTACGGCCACTTCACCGCCGACGACACAGTGAAGTGCGCCTGGGCGCTGGCCGGCTTCTCGATCGGCCTGCCCAGCTATGTGCTGGTCAAGGTGCTCACCCCCGGCTTCTACGCACGGCAGGACACGAAGACCCCGGTGCGTTTCGCCACCATCTCGGTTGCGGTGAACATCGTCGCCAATCTCGCGCTGATCCCGCTGATCGGCCATATCGGCCCGCCGCTGGCGACCGCGCTGTCGTCCACCGTCAATGTCTGGATGCTCTATGCCGAGTTGCGGAAGCGCGGCCATTTCATCGCCGACGCCCAGCTCAAGCGCCGCCTCCCCCGCCTCGCGCTCGCCGCGCTGCTGATGGGCGCCGCGATCTTCGGCTTCGACCGGCTGCTCGATCCGTGGCTGAGCGGACAGCTCTGGCAGCGTTACGCGGCACTGGTGGTGCTGGTCGGCGCCGGCGTGGCGATCTATGCCGTCGCCTGTTTCGTGACGCGGGCTTTCCGGGTTTCGGACCTCAAGGCATTGGTGCGACGCAGGCGCGTCTGACCCCTAATCGCCCTCCACCCCAAGCCGTCATCCCGACGAAAGTCGGGATCTCGTGCGGCTCCTTCCCTGCGCCTTCGCCTGAGATCCCGGCTTTCGCCGGGATGACGGAATAGGTCTTACCCTCGCGATACCCTTCGACTAGGACGCCCCCGTCCCTGACATCATCGTGCGGCTGCGTCCCCGCCGTCTCGGACCCGCGGCCCGTCCAAAGGCCGAACGGTCAGCCCGGGCGTGGAAGGAATGAACATGCGTGTCGTCTCCGGCATCCAGACCACCGGCAATCTCCACCTCGGCAACTATCTCGGGGCGATCAAGCAGTGGGTGGCGATGCAGGACCAGGGGGAGTGCCTCTTCTTCCTCGCCGATCTCCATGCGCTGACGGGCAATATCTCGCCGCAGGAGCTCGCCAATTCGACGATCGAGATGGCCGCGACGCTGATGGCGTCGGGCGTCGACGATCGCGCCATCCTGTTCAACCAGGCGCGCGTTCCCGCGCATGCCGAGCTGTGCTGGATCCTCAACGGCACCGCGCGCATGGGCTGGCTGAACCGCATGACCCAGTGGAAGGACAAGGCGGGCAAGAATCGTGAAGGAGCGTCCGTCGGCCTGTTCACCTATCCGGTGCTCCAGGCGGCGGACGTCCTCGTCTACAAGGCGACGCACGTCCCGGTGGGTGAGGACCAGAAGCAGCATCTCGAGCTGGCCCGCGACATCGCCACCAAGTTCAACACCGACTATGAGGTCGATCTCTTCCCGCTGCCCGAGCCGTTCATCTCCAAGGCCGCACCGCGGATCATGTCGCTGCGCGACGGCAGCGCCAAGATGTCCAAGTCCGATCCCTCGGACCTGTCGCGCATCAACCTGTCCGACGATGACGATACGATCGCGCAGAAGTTCAGGAAGGCGAAGACCGATCCCGAGCCGCTGCCCGATTCGTTCGACGCGCTCGCCGAGCGGCCCGAGGCGAAGAACCTGGTGACGATCTTCGCCGCGCTGTCGGACCGCGATCCCCAGTCGGTGATCGCCGAGTTCGCCGGCCAGGGCTTCGGGTCGTTCAAGCCGGCCCTGGCCGACCTCGCCATCGCGACGCTCTCGCCGGTGCGCGCGCGGCTCAACCAGCTGCTGGGCGACCGCGAGGCCGTCGGCGCGCAGCTCGCCAAGGGTGCGGCGCGCGCAAGCGAACTCGCCGCACCGACGCTGCTCGCCGCGCAGAAGGCGGTCGGGTTGCAGGTTTAATCCCCACCCTTACTGCTTCGTCATCCCCGCGAAGGCGGGGATGACGATAGAAAAGCGCATGCAAAGGCACTTCCCTCCCCGGAATTTACCGAACTCCAAGGAGGGAACAGTTACAGGTACCGCCGGGTTTCTGTGCCGGAGAGTGCTTGATGCGTAGACTGATCCCCCTGCTTCTTCTCGGGAGCGCGATCGCGGCCTGCAGCGGCGGCGGAGGCTCGGACGGCGGCACCGTCGTCACGCCGACGCCGACCCCCACGCCCACCACGACGCCCACGCCTTCGCCGACGGCAACCCCCACCCCGACCAGCAACGAGCCCGCCACCGGCTCCGATTTCCTCAGCTCGGTCGCCTTGCTCTACAGCGCCCAGCCGAACATCGCCGCCTGCCAGGCGGGCACGCTCAAGGCCGAGGTCGGCGCGCGCGTGCTGGCGACGCTCAACGATATCCGCGCACATCACCGCCTGCCCGCCGTCACCTATGCCTCGGCCGACGAGCCCGCCGTCCAGCAATCGGCGCTGATGATGGCCGCCAATGGCGCGCTCAGCCATTTCCCGCCAAGCAGCTGGAACTGCTACACCAGCGCTGGCGCCACCGCGGCAGGGCAGAGCAACATCTATCTGGGCACGGGCGGGCTGCGCTATTCGCAGGATGCCGACATCCTGATCGGCTGGCTCACCGACACCAACAACATCACCGCGAACAATATCGGCCATCGCCGCTGGCTGCTCTACCCCTTCCTCTCGACCATCGCCTATGGCCGCGTCGCCGGAGTGTGGCAGACGAATAACCGGGCCGACGGCGCCTCGATCAAGGTGATCAATTCCACCCAGAACACCGCCGGTCCGCTGCCCGACTATGTCGCCTATCCGTTCGAGGATTACCCGGCGCGCTATTTCGAGAACGGGGCGCTGCTCTCCTTCGGGGTGATCGCCAACAAGAGCTCGAACTTCGGCTCCAACCAGCAGGTCAATTTCTCGGGTGCGACGATCGCCGTCCGCGTCCGCGGCGGCGCGGCGCTCACCGTGTCGAACATCTCGTTCGACAATGAAGGCTATGGCCTGCCCAACAACCTGCAATGGAGCGTGTCCGGGCTCGCGGCGAACACGACCTATGACGTGACGATCAGCAACGTCGTCGTTGGCGGCGCCGCGCGCAACTACAGCTATTATTTCCGGCTGGTGCCCTGAGGGAAACCGTATCCCGCTTATGTCTAGACAAAAAGGCCGGAGCTCCCTGGGAGCCCCGGCCTTTCCGTTTTGAAGGGTGGAGGCGTGACCGATCTGCGTTGCCCCGCTCTCAGCTCCTCCACCCCGCCCGCCCCTGAAAGGAGCGGGATTACAGCCTGTTAGCCCTCCAGCGTGCGCATCAGCGTGCGCACGGCGGTGTCGATCTCCACGTCCTTGGCGCGCAAATCCTCGATGCGCTTCACCGCGTGGATCACGGTCGAATGGTCGCGATTGCCGAACTTCCGCCCGATCTCCGGCAGCGAGCGCGTGGTCAGCCGCTTGGCCAGATACATCGCGATCTGGCGCGGCCGGGCGATCGCCACGGCGCGGCGCTCGGAGATCAGGTCGATCTGCTTCACCTCGAAATGCGCCGAGACCGCGCGCTGGATCTCGTCGATCGTGATTCGGCGCTGGGCCGAGCGCAGCACTTCGCCGAGCACATTGGTGGCGAAGTCGATCGTGATCACTTCGCTGTTGAGCTGGGCATAGGCGACCAGACGGTTGAGCGCACCCTCGAGCTCGCGGACATTGGTGGTGATTCGCGCGGCGAGCAGGTCCATCACCTCGTGCGGCATGCTCACCGCCGGCATGTCGAGCAGCTTGCGGCCGACGATCGCGCGGCGCAGTTCGAGCTCGGCCGGCTTGATGTCGGCGACCAGGCCCGAGCCGAGACGGCCGGCCAGGCGCGGCTCGAAGCCCTCGAGCGCCTGGGGCGCACGATCGGCGGCGATCACGAGTCGCTTGCCCGAGGACATGAACTCGTTGACCGTGTGGAAGAATTCCTGCTGCGTCGCGTCCTTGCCGCCGATGAACTGCAGGTCGTCGATCATCAGCAGATCGACCGAGCGCAGCCGCGCCTTGAACGCGTGGGTGTCCTTGTTGCGCAATGCCTGCACGAACTCGAACATGAAGCGCTCGGCGGTCACGTAGATCGCGGTCGCTTCCGGATTCGCATCCAGGAACGCATGACCGATCGCGTACATCAGGTGCGTCTTGCCCTGGCCCGTGCCGGCATGGAGGTAGAGCGGGCTGAACTGCGGCGCGCCCGGCTGCGCCATCGCCTTGGCGGCGTTGCAGGCGACGCGGTTGGTCGCGTCGATGACGAATCGCTCGAAGGTGAAGCGCTGGTCGAACTGCGGGCGCTCGACCGCGGCGGCCGCCACCGGCGCCGAATCGGCAACCGGCGCCGCCGGTGCCGCGCTCAGGACGCGCTTGGGCTCTTCCGCCACCGTTTCGATCGACACGGCGCGCACCGCCGGGATCTGGCCCCGGAACTCGAGCAGCAGCCGCTCGGCATAGTGGTTCTTCACCCACTGCGTCATGAACGCCGAGGGCAGGCCAAGACGGACCACATCGGCATTGCTGCCTTCGATCAGGACGACCGGCTTGAGCCACTGGTCGAACAGGCGCTGGCCCGCAGAGCGCCGCAGATTAGCGCGCACATGCGACCAAGCCTTGGCAACCGCAGCTTCCATTCCGTCCCGATCCAAGGCCTGAACCTGAGTCACCCTGACGCACCCCTCCTTCGCGGGAAGCAGCTGCATCCCGCGCGCCAATTCAATCCGACAAGAGGCCCCCCGACACCGGACATCCCCGGTCCCTGTGTAGAGGGCTTCGCTAACACCCCGGCGAGAGCTCGCCTGGGAGGTCTGTTTTAGGAACCCCTTTCTGAGTCGATCAAGGGGGTCGGCTGTAAAGATACTGAAATAGTTTTGTTGACTCGCCGTAACCCACGGAAAACCGTGGGCACTATCTAACAAACCCATGAAAACACTGGCTTCTTCAGATTATTGCAAGTCCAAGACACTGCGACTCGCGCGAATCTCAGGGTTCCAGAACACTAACCACGATTCGTTCCGCAAGCCCTTTCGGACACGACAAAAACCCCGCGGAACCGGGGTCCCGCGGGGCTTTGTTACGGAAAAGTTACGGTTATGCCAGCGCTTCGACGCGCTTGTTCAGACGCGCGAACTTGCGCGAAGCCGTATTCTTGTGAAGCACGCCCTTGGCAACGCCGCGGGCCATTTCCGGCTGCGCAGCGGCGAGCGCGGCAGCAGCCGCAGTCTTGTCGCCGGCCTCAAGGGCCGACTCGACCTTCTTCACGAAGGTGCGGATACGGCTCACGCGGGTGCCGTTGATCTCCGCGCGGCGCGCATTGCGCCGGATACGCTTCTTCGCTTGCGGCGTATTCGCCATGCCGTGTCGTTCCTAGCTCGAAATGTTTAGGGCGCGGGGAACATGCCGCCACGCCCGGAAAGACGGGCCCCTTAACCCCACAGGTGATTCGGGTCAACCGTCTTGCGCGCATCCCGAGCCAAGTCCGTCATCCCGGCGAAAGCCGGGATCTCAGGCGAAGGCGCGGGGCAGGAGCCGCACGAGATCCCGGCTTTCGCCGGGATGACGGCTCCCTTTCATTTCTGGCACCGCGGGCACCAGAAGGTCGACCTGCCCGAATCGACACGCCGCTCGACCAGCCCGCCACAACCGCACGGCTCGCCTTCCCGCCCATAGACCCGCCATTCCTTGGCGAAATAGCCAAGCTCGCCGTCGGGCTGCGCATAATCGCGAATCGTCGAGCCGCCGGCCGCGATCGCGCTCTCCAGCACGTCGCGAATCGCCATGACCAATTTCTCCAGCCGTGCCCTGCTGATCGTTCCGGCTTCCCGGACCGGCGAGATGCGCGCGATATAGAGCGCCTCGCACACATAGATGTTGCCCAGCCCCGCCACCACGCGCTGGTCGAGCAGCAGCGCCTTCACCGGCGCCACTCGGTCCTTGAACATCCGCGCGAGATGCGCGGCGTTGAAGTCCGGCCCCAGCGGCTCAGGCCCCAGCGCGACGAAGGACGGCCAGGCGGCCAGCTCGGCGGTCGGCACCAGGTCGACCGAGCCGAATCGCCGCGGATCGTTGAGCGCCAGCCGGTGATGCTGCGTCTCCAGCACCATATGATCATGCTTGCCGATCTCGCCCGGATCGATCCGCCAGCGCCCGGACATGCCGAGATGGAAGATCAGCGTGTCGCCGCGATTCGTCTCGATCAGCCCGTATTTCGCCCGCCGGCCCATGGCTGTCACGGTCGCGCCGGTCAGCCGCTGGCCCAATCCCTCCGGAAAGGGCCGGCGCAAATCGCCGCGGTGCAGGGTGACGCGCGTGATCGTCTCGCCCTTGAGCACGGGCTCCAGCCCGCGGACGGTGGTCTCTACTTCGGGGAGTTCTGGCATGGCGCTTCCCTAACGCGCCAAGCCCCGCTTCGTCATCCCCCGCCCTTCCCCTCCGTCATCCCCGCGAAGGTGGGGATCCAGAGTCACCAAGGACATGGCTCTGTTACCCTGGATCCCCGCCTTCGCGGGGATGACGAGTTTAAAGGCGATGACGTGGGAAATTTCCAACGCTAGAGCCGCTCGCATGACCGACACCGTCTCCTTCGGCTACGAAGACGTGGCCCCCGAGGAAAAGACCCGCCGCGTCGGCGAGGTCTTCTCCAGCGTCGCGGCCAAATACGACCTGATGAACGATGCCATGTCGGGCGGCCTGCACCGCCTGTGGAAGGACAAGTTCGTCCGCCGGGTGAAGCCACGCGAAGGCGAGCATATCCTCGACATGGCCGGCGGCACCGGCGACATCGCCTTCCGCATGGCCCCTTCGGGCGCGGCGATCACCGTCGCCGACATCAATCCCGAGATGCTCGCCGTCGGCGTCGAGCGCGCCGCCGAGCGCGGGATCGACGGGCTGGTGTGGAGCGAGGCCAATGCCGAGACGCTGCAATGGCCCGACAAGTTCTTCGACGCCTACACCATCGCCTTCGGCATCCGGAACGTCACCGACATCCCCAAGGCGCTCCGCGAGGCGCACCGCGTATTGAAGCGCGGCGGCCGGCTGTTCGTGCTGGAGTTCTCGACCACCCAATGGCCGGGCTTCGCCGAGGTGTACGACGCCTATTCGCACAAGCTCGTCCCCAAGCTCGGCCAGATGCTGGCGGGCGATGCGGACAGCTATCGCTACCTGATCGAATCGATCCGCCGCTTCCCGAAGATGCCCGAGTTCGAGCGGATGATCCGCGAGGCCGGCTTCACCCAGACCAAGGTCGAGCCGCTGCTCGGCGGGCTGGTCGCGATCCATTCGGGCTGGAAGATTTGATGGCTTCTCTTCTTCTGCTCCCCTTCCGCTTGCGGGAGGGGTCGGGGGAGGGCCTGAGAAAAAGCCCGGCCCGTCATTGCTTCCCCTCCCCTAGCCCCTCCCGCAAGCGGAAGGGGAACAGGTGACCGCCCCCGCCATCCACCTCTGGCGCCTGCTCAAATGGGGCCGCATCCTCGCGCGCCACGGCGCGCTGCGCGGTATCGAGCAGGATCCGCACACGCCCAGGCCCGTGCGCCGCGTGGCGCGCATCGCCCGCTTCGGCGCGCGCGTGCCCAGGGTTCCGCATTATGCCGATGCCTTCCAGGCGATCGGCCCCGCCGCGATCAAGCTCGGCCAGACGCTCGCCACTCGCCCCGACCTGGTCGGCGACGAGGCCGCACATGACCTGCTCCGCCTGCAGGACGCGCTGCCGCCGCTCCCCTTCCCGGTGATCCGCCAGCGGATCGAGGGCAGCTTCGGCCGCCCGCTCGAGACCTTCTTCGCCGAGTTCGACGAGCATCCCGTCGGCGCCGCCTCGATCGCGCAGGTCCACCGCGCGGTCACCACCGACGGCCGCCAGGTCGCGGTGAAGGTGCTGCGCCCGGGCATCGAGACCGAGTTCGCCAAGGCGATCGACACCTATGAATGGGCCGCCGCCCAGGTCGAGGCGATGGGTGGTGAGGCCTCGCGCCTGCGCCCGCGCCTGGTGATCGAGACGTTCAAGCGCTGGACCGCGCGCGAGCTCGACTTGCGCCGCGAAGCCGCCTCCGCCTCGGAGCTGGCCGAGGGCATGCAGGCCGAGCCGGACTTCATGGTCCCGCAGATCGACTGGCAGCGCACCACCGGCAAGGTGATGACGCTCGAGTGGATCGACGGCATCAAGCTCTCGCACCGCGACCGCATCGTCGCCGCCGGCCATGACCCGAGCCTCCTCGCCAGCCGGCTGATCAAGGCGTTCCTGCGCCAGGCGATTGCTGAGGGCTTCTTCCATGCCGACATGCACCAGGGGAATTTGTTCGCGCTCCCCGACGGCCGCATCGCCGCGATCGACTTCGGCATCATGGGACGGATCGACCGGCGCGCCCGCGTCTGGCTCGCCGAGATCCTCTACGGGCTGATCACCGGCAACTACAAGCGCGTCGCCGAGATCCATTTCGAGGCGGGCTATGTCCCGCCGCACCACAATGTCGCCGAGTTCGCCACCGCGCTGCGTGCCGTGGGCGAGCCGATGCGCGGCCTGCCGGTCAAGGACATGTCGATGGGCGCGATGCTCGACGGCCTGTTCTCGATCACGCGCGACTTCGACATGCAGACCCAGCCGCACCTCCTGCTGCTCCAGAAGACGATGGTGATGGTCGAGGGTGTGGCGCGCACGCTCGATCCCGACATCAATCTGTGGGACGTCTCGGCCCCGTTCGTGCGCGAATGGATCCGCACCGAGCTCGGCCCCGAGGCCAAGATCGCCGACCGGCTGGTCGAGGATATCCGCACGCTTGCCCGCCTGCCCGACCTGATCCGCAACATCGAGCTGCGCTTCCCCGCCCCCGGGGGCGCCCCGCCCGCGCCGCCGCTCAAGGAGATCGAGCGGATCCGCGTCGTCGGCGGCTGGCGCTATGCGGCGGTGGCGGTGCTCTCGGGCGCGGTCGGCGCGGCGATCATGATGTATTTGCTGTCGTGAAGCTGCCCGCGGTCCAGTGGCTGGCCGAGCCGACGCGCTTCGCTGCGCTGAACCGCGGCCGTGCCCGGATCGCGCTCGCCCTTCTCGGCCTGTTCCTGCTGCTCTCGCTGACCGCTTTGGTCACCGCCGGCCCGCCCTCGGTGAGCGGCGATCCGGCCAAGCGCGCCGACGACCAGAGCGACGTCGTCCTCTATGAGAGCATCGTCGCCGGCGTCGCGCATGGCGGCAATTACTATGCCGTCACCGCCGACGCGCTGCGTGCCGGCAATTATCCGCTGCGCCCCTTCGTCACCTTCCGCTTGCCCGGCCTGGCCACGCTCGAGGCGCACCTCCCGCGCCTGGCTATCCTTGGCCTGCTCTATGCCCTGGTCGCCTCGGTCTTCGCCGTCTGGGCGATGAAGCTGCGCAAGGGGATGACGCGCTGGCCGCCGGTGGCGATCGGCCTCACCTTGCTCGCCGGCGGGCTGATGGCCTTCGTCCAGCCCGATCTCTGGGCGTTCCACGAGATTTGGGCGGGCCTGCTCGTCGCCCTCGCCCTCGGCATCCGCCGGCCCGGCCGCTGGATCGAGGCGGTCGGCATCGCGCTGATCGCCATGCTGATCCGCGAGACCGCCGCGCTGTTCGCCCTGGTCATGCTCGCCACCGCCTGGTTCGAGGGCCAGCGCCGCGAGGCGATCGGCTGGGCGGTCGCGCTGGCCTGTCTCGCCGTCGCGCTCGGCTTCCACGCCCATGCCGTCGGCCAGGTCACCAATGCCGCCGATCCCGTCTCGCCCGGTTGGGCGGGGCTGCACGGCTATGGCTTCTTCGCCAAGGCGATGGTGCTGTCGAGCGCGCTCCAGCTCTTCCCGATGGCGCTGGCGGTGCTGCTCTTTACCCTCGCGCTGTTCGGCTGGGCGGGCTGGCGCGACCAGGCCGCGGGCCGCGTCTTCCTCACCCTCGCCGCCTATGGCGTCGCGCTCGGCCTGTTCGCGCGGCCCGATACCTTCTATTGGGCATTGATGGTCGCCCCGCTCTCGCTGATCGGCCTCGCCTTCGTGCCCGACGTCCTGCGCGACCTGTTCCGCCAGGCGCTCGACAGGCGCAGGATCACCGTGACAAAGGTCACACGATGAAGAAGATCCTCCTGATCGTCGGCGGCGGCATCGCTGCCTACAAGGCGTGCGAGCTGATCCGCCTGTGCCGCAAGGCCGGGATCGAAGTGAAGTGCGTGCTGACCGCCGGCGGCCAGCATTTCGTCACCCCGATGACGCTGGCGGCCCTGAGCGAGAACCAGGTCTACACCAACCTCTTCGATCTCAAGGACGAGGCCGAGATGGGCCATATCCAGCTCAGCCGCGAGGCCGATCTGGTCGTGGTCGCCCCCGCCACTGCCGACCTGCTGGCCAAGATGGCCGCCGGCATCGCCGACGATCTCGCCACCACCCTGCTGCTCGCCACCGACAAGCCGGTGCTCGCCGCCCCCGCGATGAACGTGCGCATGTGGCAGCACACCGCCACCCGCCGCAACGTCGCCACGCTGCGCGGCGACGGAGTGACGATCCTCGAGCCCGACGAGGGCCCGATGGCCTGCGGCGAATACGGCCCCGGCCGCCTGCCCGAGCCCGAGGCGATCCTGCGGGCGATCCAGAATTTGTGGGAGGGGTCGGGGGAAGGCGTGGCCGCCCATACCACCGTCACGACAGCCCCTCCCCTAACCCCTCCCGCAAGCGGAAGGGGAACTCTCACCGGCAAGCACATCCTCGTCACCGCCGGCCCCACCCATGAGCCGATCGACCCGGTGCGCTACATCGCCAACCGTTCCTCGGGGAAACAGGGCTATGCCATTGCCGGCGCGCTCGCCGCGCTGGGCGCCCGCGTCACGCTCGTCTCCGGCCCCGTCACCCTCGCCACCCCGCCGGGCGTCACCCGCATCGATGTCGAGACCGCGCAGGACATGGCCAATGCCGTCGCCCAGGCGCTGCCCGCCGATGCCGCGGTGATGGTCGCCGCGGTCGGCGACTGGCATGTCGAGGCGGCCGCGCAGAAGCTCAAGAAGGAAGGCGGCGCCCCGCCCACGCTCCACCTGTCCGAGAATCCCGACATCCTCGCCATGCTCGCCGCCAGCCCGCGCCGGCCGGGGCTCGTCGTGGGCTTCGCCGCGGAAACCGAGCAGGTCGTCGATCATGCCGTCGCGAAAAGGACTCGCAAGGGCGCGGACTGGATTGTCGCCAACGATGTTTCGGGCGATGTGATGGGCGGTGAAGCCAATGCCATCCATCTCGTCACCGCCGACGGTGTCGAACACTGGGAAAGACTGCCCAAGCAAGACGTCGCCCGCCGGCTGGCGGAGCGTATCGCCGATGCGCTCTAGCCTCGCGCTGCTGCTGCTCGGCGCAAGCCTCGCCGCCTGCACGCCGCGCACCGGCACCCCCGCCGAGCCGCCCGCGCCGGCCAACAGCCTGTACAGCCAGAGCTTCGGCAACACGCCCGCCAAGCAGGTCCGCACGATGATCGTCGTGCTGCACGGCGATTCGCCGGCGGCCAAGCCGGACTATCACTACGCCTTTGCCCGCGCCGCCTCGGAAGCGGTGCCGGACAGCATCGCGGTCGCGCTGCTGCGCCCCGGCTACGAGGATCCGCAGGGCCACCGCTCGCCCGGCGAGCGTGGCGAGACCACCGGCGACAATTACACCGCCGACCGGATCAACGCCGTCGCCGCGACGATCCGCCATCTCCAGCGCCGCTATGCCCTGGCCCGCACCGTGCTGGTCGGCCATTCGGGCGGTGCCGCGATCGCCGCCGATCTCGCCGCGACGCATCCCGGTCTGGTCGACGGCATCGTCCTCGTCTCCTGCCCCTGCGCCCTGCCCGAGTGGCGCAAGCACATGAAGAAGGTGTCGCCGACGCCGCTCTGGGACGCCCCCGTCACCAGCCTCGATCCCGTACAGCTGGTCGGCGGCATGGCACCCAGCCTGCGTGCCGCGGTGCTGGTCGGCGCCGACGACAAGACCACGCCGGTGCGCTTCTCGCGGACCTTCGCCGAGGCGCTGTCGCTGCGCGGCATCGCCACCGACTATCGTATCATCCCCGGCAAGGACCATGAGCTGCTCGGCGATCCCGAAGTGATCTCCGCGCTCCAACGCCTTGCCGCCGCCCTTCCTGGAAAGTCCTGATGCTCGCTCCGATCCGTATCGCCCTGCAACGCCTCCCGCATGGCGAGGGCCTGCCGCTCCCCGCCTATGCCACCGCGGGCGCCGCCGGCATGGACGTGGTCGCGGCCGAGGATGTGGTGCTCGCCCCCGGCGCTCGCCATGCGGTGGCGACCGGCTTCGCGATGGCGATTCCCCTCGGCTACGAGGTCCAGGTCCGCCCGCGCTCGGGCCTCGCGCTCAAGCACGGCATCACCTGCCTCAACACCCCCGGCACGATCGACAGCGACTATCGCGGCGAGGTTAAGGTGATCCTCGCCAATCTCGGTGACGCGGCCTTCACCGTCGCGCGCGGAGACCGTATCGCACAACTCGTGCCCGCGCCGGTCCAGCACGCGGAGCTCGAGGAGGTGGGGACGCTCGACGAAACGGCGCGAGGCATCGGGGGCTTCGGATCGACGGGTACGTGAGCGGATTTTTGCTTCTTGCCGCGGCGATGCAGACATCGCCGCTCAACTGGGATGCGCTGCCGCCCCTGCCCTGGCGCGCGCCTCCCATCGTCACGCCGGACATGCAGGCCTTCGTCCAGCGTGAAGTGAAGCTGCGCAGATGCGCCACGCCCAAGCCCGGCACGCTCGAAGTCGCGGTCGCGGTGCTGGTCGACGAGAATGGCAGCATCCGCACCACCGTGCCGCGCGCCATCGCCTGCCCCTCGGTCGAGCAATATGCCGCCGCGCTCGCCGCCGGCTTCGCGCGCAACAACCTGCTCCCGCGCCCCGGCGCGACCGAGCAATGGTACCGCACGACCCTCAGCTTCACCTGGACCAGATGACTCTCTCCGACGCGGAGCTGGAGCGCTACGCCCGCCATATCGTGCTGCGCGAAATCGGCGGCGGCGGGCAGATGCGGTTGAAGGCCGCGCGCGTGCTGGTGATCGGCGCGGGCGGGATCGGCTCGCCCGCGATCGAATATCTGGCGGCGGCGGGCATCGGCACGCTCGGCGCGGTCGATGACGACCAGGTCTCGCTCTCCAACCTCCAGCGCCAGACGCTCTATGCCACCGCCGATGTCGGCCGCGCCAAGGTCGAGGCGGCCCGCGCCCGCGTCGCCGCGCTCAATCCCGAGATCGTCTTCACCGGCTTCGACCAGCGCATCGACGCACGCAACGCCGACGCCCTGATCGAGACCTTCGCGCCCGACGTCATCCTCGACGGCTGCGACAATTTCGCCACCCGGCTAGCGGTGGCCGACGCGGCGCTGCGCCATCGCACTCCCCTCGTCTCCGCCGCCGTCTCCGAGTTCGAGGGACAGCTCGGCGTCTTCCGCGGCTGGGAGAGCGACAAGCCCTGCTATCGCTGCTTCGTCGGCCATGATCCCGAGCGCCCGGGCATCAGCTGCGCCGAGCAGGGCGTGCTCGGCGCGCTCACCGGCGTGATGGGCAGCCTCGCCGCGCTCGAGACGATCCGCGCCATCGCCCCCTTCGGCGAGGACCCGGCCGGCAAGCTCCTCCTGGTGGACGCCCTCGCCTTCCGCTTCCGCACCCTCACCCTGCCGAAGGATCCGGGCTGCCCGACCTGTCACGAACCGCGTCACCAGGCCGACCGCGGCTGACGCCCCATTGGCGAACATTGGCCCCGCGCTGAAAAAATGCCAATCGAAGCGCATGTCCATGCTGGATACCGACGCGCTTCTTCGCATTGCACATGACGCGGCAGAGGCCGGCGATTTCGATCGCGCGCGGCAATGCTATGAGAGCGGCGCTGCCCTTGGCTGCGCCCTGAGCCTCCAGTCCCTGGGCTATATGTATGATGTCGGCGAAGGCGTGACCGCCGACAAGGCTTTGGCGATGAAGCTCTATCGGAAAGCCTGGAAGCGCGGCAGTCACGCGGCCGCGACCAACATCGCGATACTCTATCGCGAGATGGGCAGGAAGCGGACCATGTTCCGCTGGTATGAGCGGGTCGCCCGCGCAGGCGACGGCAGCGCGCAGCTCGATATGGCGAAATGCTATCTGAGCGGCACAGGCCTCGGGAAGGACATTCAGGCTGCACTGCGATGCCTCGCCGCCGCGAACGCTTCCTACTACATTACCGAATACGAACGTGAGGAAGCGCAAGCGCTGCTCGCGACGCTGAAACCCGCGATCCTTTGAACGGCAGCGGAGCATCCGATCGCAGAGGCCCGCGATTTGCTGCGCCCTGAAGCGAGAAACTGGACTTCGCCCCCTGCTTGGGGCACCTGCCCCGCCATGACCCGCGTCCTCGTCACCGGCTCGGCCGGCTTCATCGGCTTCCACACCGCCAGCAAGTTGCTCCAGCGCGGCGCCACCGTGCTCGGGGTCGACAATTTCAGCGACTATTATGATCCGGCGCTGAAGGAAGCCCGCAACGACGTGCTGTCGAACCACCCGAACTTCCGGGTGGCCCGCGTCTCGATCGACAATATGGAGGCGTTCGGCGCCGCCTGGGCCGAGTTCCAGCCCGATGTGGTGATCCACCTCGCCGCCCAGGCCGGCGTGCGCTATTCGATCGACAATCCGGAAAGCTATGTCGCGGCCAATCTGATCGGCACCTTCAACGTGCTCGAGCTGGCCCGCCGTCACAAGACCGGCCATCTGCTCGCCGCCTCGACCAGCTCGGTCTATGGCGCCAATACCGACATGCCGTTCACCGAGACGCAGCGGACCGCCACCCCGATGAGCTTCTACGCCGCCACCAAGGGCGCGACCGAGCTGATGGGGCACAGCTACGCGCATCTCTACAAGACGCCGATGACCTTCTTCCGCTTCTTCACGGTCTATGGCCCGTGGGGCCGGCCGGACATGGCGCTGTTCAAGTTCACCCGCGGCATCCTCGCCGGCGAACCGATCGACATCTACAATAACGGCCAGATGGTCCGCGACTTCACCTATGTCGAGGACCTGGCCGAATCGATCGTGCGGCTGACCGAGGCGGTACCGGGCAGCGTACCGGTCGAGGGCGACAGCCTCTCCCCCGTCGCGCCGTTCCGCGTGGTCAATATCGGTGCCGGCCAGCAGACCCAGCTGATGGACTATATCGCCGAGATCGAGCGCGCGCTCGGCAAGGAAGCGATCCGGAACTTCATGCCGATGCAACAGGGCGACGTGCCGGCCACCGAGGCCAGCTCGGCGCTGCTCAAGAACCTGACCGGCTACGCCCCGTCCACTCCGCCCAGCCAGGGCGTACCGGCGTTCGTGACCTGGTATCGCGAGCATTATCAAGGCTAAGGGCGGATCGACGTTCGGCTCATTCTGTTCCCCGGCGAAAGCCGGGGCCCAGGGTTTCTCTGGGGAACCGCCAAACCAATCACTGCATCCGAATGTCGATACAAACTAGGCCATAGGCTCACGATACGGCCTGTCGGCTTTCGCCCCAATTTGCTGACACTGCTTCTGTCGTTCGCAGATGACCAGCTTTGGGCCGTGAGCGGGCTTTCCGCTTTCAGCGGTCGCATCCGTCAAAGCAGACATGGATTGGCGAACGCGCAAGGGGCCGCCGTTGGGCCGATTTCTGACTCGCGGCTTTCAACGGATCGTTCGGATAGGCCGACTGTCCGCTTACCCCTGCGCGAGCGCGCCGCGCTCGAACAAGTTTTCTGGAGCCGCTCGTCGGTGGGTTCTGGTCGTCTTTCCGGGAACAATGACCGGCACATGGCCGATCAAATCAGGATGTCCGACAGGTCGAGGCCGACCACGTTCATCACCTTGATGAAACCCCCGTTGAAATACAGTTCGGCATTGCCATCGACATAATAGATCTGGAGGCCGCCATTGTCGGGATTCCCGGCCTCCGTTCCGCGCAGATCGATCACGTCGTTGTCGCCCGGCTCCTGTCCGAAATCCCAGATGATGTCCGAACCTGAAAGACCGTTGAACACGAAGCGATCATCGCCGCCCCCGCCCCAAAACTCGTCATTCCCCGCACCCCCGTCGAGCGAGTCGCTGCCGCCTGCAGCCACGCCGTCCCCCGATGCACCGTCGCCGTAAAGCTTGTCGTTACCGCGGCCGCCTTTGAGCACGTCGTTTCCGCCGTGCCCGCCAAAGGCGATCACCGCGGCATCGCCGTAAAGCGTGTCGTCGCCGTCGCCGCCGGAGAGGCGGTCATTGGCGCCACGGCTGCCGGCGCCTATGGCGCTGACATCGCCATAGAGCGTGTCATTGCCGAGCTCACCGTAGAGCGCATCGCTCTGCCAGCCGCCGAAGATCGCGTCGTCACCCGCGCCGCCATAGAGCGAATCCTCTCCCTTGTCGCCAAGCACCAGATCCGCGCCAAAGCCGGCGAAGATCGCATCCGCCCCCTTGCCGCCGCTGATCTGATCGTCCCCGAAGCCGCCGGTGAGTCGGTCATTGCCGCCGGTGCCGGCGATTGTGTCCGATGGCGGCGGGCCGTCCACTGCGAAAAGTTGCACCTTGATCCCGCCGTCCGATCCGATAGCGCCCTCGTCGCCCGTCCATGCAACCGCGAAGCGATCACCACCCAGGCTGGTGACGCTCGGCCCCTCCGCGTTGATGGAAGAAGGCGCGTTGACCTGGAATTCTTCGTCCAGGCGCGCACCCTCCGTGTCGAACACCTGCGCGCGGATCGTCGCAGTTGGCGCGGGAACGCCAGGCGATTCCGCGCCGTCCTGCCAGACCACAACAAAGCGCCCGTCGGAGAGTGCGGCGACATCAGGGTTATACTGGTCGGCCGCAATCTCGCTGTTCACGGTGAAGGTGTCACCGATTGGCTGGCCGTTGGGATCGAAGATACGTGCCCTGACCTCGGAGCCAGGGTCGTTCACCGGATCGCTACCGAACTCCCCATCTCGCCAGACCACGACGAAATTGCCGTTGGACAGCAGTGCGATCGAAGGATCCGGCCTTCCGCCTGCTGCCTCGCCAATTTCGAACGGAGTGACGCCCTGTCCGTCGCGCTGGCGGATCTGGCCGTAAAAGACGGTCTCGCCGCCCTCCATCGCGTGCTCTTCGTCCCTGTAACCGTACCAGGTTACGACGAAACTTGTGTTGGACAGGGTGGCGACTGCCTTGGTGTCGACGCTGCTGTCCCAGCCATATGAAAAGTTGGACCACACTGCACCCGTGGGCGACCGCACTTCGCCCTCGCCATTATTTTCGCCGCTCCACACCGTCACGACGCCGCCATCGGGGAAGGAGGCGACTTGCGGGTTGCGATGATAATAGTCGTAATCAGTCAGATACTCAGGTCCTACCGGTGCACCATTCACGTCAAGATACTGCGTGTTCACCGATGTACCCGGCAGGCTATTTTCCTCACCACTGCTATAGGCGACTACGAAGCTGCCATCAGGCCGCGCCATCACGGTCGGACTGAACTGTGCATCGGCAGTGATCGTGTTGACACGAAATTCCTCGGCGATCGCGTGTCCCGGCAACAGGGCTCGCGCCTGGATCTCGAAATCAAGATCATTCGTATCATCGGGCCGGAATTCGCTGCGCCAGACAATGGTGAAGCCGCCGTCAGCAGTACCCGCGATGTCGGCTGAATTTTGTGTTCCGTAGGTATTGCCGGTATTAACGAGGAACTCGCTGCCAATCCTGAATGGCATAACCCTCACTCCTGTTTCCGCCGGCCGCCAGTGCGTGGTCCGGCACCGCGCTCCCGGATCAGAACAGTGCTCAGCCTTCTTATCGGGTTCGTGCGCGCTTTGGCAGAAGCGTCGGCCATGAATGAGCCACACCGCCCGCTTTTCGGGATCGGTCAAGCATTAGGTAGTGTCGCGCCAACGGCAGCTAACCACCCGATTGCTGCCGCCTGTCGCGGTGTGAACGAACGACCGCTTGTGGGAGATTGAGCCGGCGCTCCGAACGGCGGCTTAGGGCGCAAAGCTGCCTCGGCCGCTTGATCTATCCTACGTCCGCCAGCCACCCGAATCGCGCCCGTTCAGTCCTCGTCCCGAAGGCGGTCGTCTATGTGTTCGCGACCCAAGCCGAGCCCGGTGAGGACAATCTTCGCACGCGACACCGCCTGAGGCGCGCCACTTCGCAGCCGCCCTCATTCATCCGGTGCCCTCCCCACCCGCAACCATGCTTGCAAAATAGCACGACCGTTCGTACTAAATCCGCATGAAAGCAGAGACGACTCGAACCCGGGTGATCGAAGAAGGGCTGCAGACGCTGAGCCAGGGCGGGCTTGCGGCCGTCACCATCGGGCGGCTGGCGGAGGCGACCGGCCTGTCCAAGAGCGGGCTGTTCGCCCATTTCCGGTCGCGCGAGGCGCTGGAGCTCGCCCTGCTCGATGAAACCGTCCGGCTGGCGTGGCGCAATGTCGTCGAGCCGGCGATGCGCAATCCCGAGGGGCTGCCGCGACTGATGGCGCTGGTCGGCCTGTGGTTCGGCTGGTCGTCGCGCGCCGGCCTGCGCGGCGGCTGTCCCGTCGCCGCCGCGATGTTCGAGCTCGACGACACGCCCGGCGTGGTGCGCGACCGCGTCGCCGAGCTGGACGAGGAATGGCGGCGGCTGCTCCATGCGCAGGTCCGCCAGGCGATCGATCTCGGCCATCTCCATGCGGATACCGATGCCGATCAGGTCGTGTGGGAACTGCGCGGCATCTATCTCGCGCACCACAGCACGATGCGCTTCCAGCGCGACCCGGATGCCGATCGGCGCGCCCAGACCGCGCTCGTCGCACTGCTCCAGCGCTGCGGCGCCGATCCCGCCAATCTCTAGTGCCGGAATCCCACCCCATGCCGCAGCAACCGCCCTCGGCCGTCGCCGAGGATCTCGCCCAGATAAGGCGGCTGCGCCTGGCCTCGTTCGTCGAAGCCACCACGCTCCTGGTCCTGGTCTTCGTCGCCGTCCCGCTCAAGCATCTGTTCGACTATCCCCTCGCGGTCCGGCTGATGGGGCCGGTGCACGGCGCCGCCTTCATCGCCTATGGCTGGTGCCTGATCACGACGGTCTCCGGCGGCGGCTGGTCGCGGGGCGAGATCGCGCGGCTGGGGTTCGCGGCCTTCCTGCCCTTTGGCGGCTTCCTCAATGCCGGGCTGCTGCGCCGCAAGCGCGCGGCCCTTGCCGAGGCGCGCGCCTGATGCCCTATCTCTGGCTGAAGGCGGTGCACGTCGCCGCCGTCCTGCTCTTCATCGGCGGCCTGTTCGCCCAGACCTTTGCCCTTGCCGCGGCGGAAGCCACCGCCCCGCTGGCGCGCTGGGACCGGCTGGCCACGGTCCCGGCGATGCTGCTCGTCTGGGTGACCGGCGCGACGATCGCCGTCGAGGCCGGCTGGTTCGCCAGCCCCTGGCTATGGGCCAAGCTCGCCTTCGTCCTCGCCCTGACTGGGCTGCACGGCATCCAGTCCGGCAAGCTGCGGCGGCTGCGTCGCGCGGGCGGTGAGCCGTCCGCAGCCACGCCGGCCCTGCGGGTCGCGGCGTTCATCGCCACAGCGGTCGCGTCGATCGCGGTGCTGGTCGTCGCCAAGCCTTTCTAGCCGCTACCTCCAGGCGCCGACGCCTTGCAATGTAGGATTTCGTCTGATTGGCTCAGACGGCCGGGCTTCCGCCCGACCGCTCTTTGACCTTGGGAATAACGCGTCCCGCGCATCGGGACGGATGACCGTTCCCGCGCGTGCATGTCGTGAACTTAGTGAACTTCCGCGGCTCAGCCGGGGCAGCGGCTCGTCATGAAATCGCGGATCGCCGGCGCGATGTCCTCGCGCTCCAGCGCCACCGCGATGTTCGCCTGGATGAAGCCGGCCTTGTCGCCGCAATCATAGCGCGTGCCCTCGAAGGTCACGCCGTGGAAGCGCTGGCCGCCGATCATCTGCGCCATCGCATCGGTCAGCTGGATCTCGCCGCCCGCGCCCTTCTCCTGCTTCTCCAGCACGCGCATCACCTCGGGCTGCAGGATGTAGCGGCCGATCACCGACAGGTTCGACGGCGCGGTGCCCGGCGCCGGCTTCTCGACCAGCCCCTTCACCTCGGTCAGCGCGCCGTCCTGCGCGCCCGGCGTGATGATGCCATAGCGGTGCGTCTGGTCGTCGGGGACGATCTCGGCGCAGATCAAATTGCCGCCGACCTGGTTGTAGGCATCGACCATCTGCTTCAGGCAGCCCGGCTTGCCGAGCATGAAGTCGTCGGCGAGCAGCACCGCGAAGGGCTCGTCGCCGACGATGTCGCGGGCGCACCACACGGCATGGCCCAGCCCCATCGGCTCCTGCTGGCGGACATAGGCGACCGCGCCCGGCTTGAGCCGGGTCGCGTCGAGGATCTCGAGCGACTTGCCGCGCGCCGACATCGTCGTCTCCAGCTCATAGGCGATGTCGAAATGGTCCTCGATCGCGCTCTTGCCGCGGCCGGTGACGAAGATCATCTGCTCGATGCCGGCTTCCAGCGCCTCGTCCACCGCGTACTGGATCAGCGGGCGATCGACCACGGGCAGCATTTCCTTGGGAAGCGCCTTGGTGGCGGGCAGGAAACGCGTACCCAGGCCGCCAACGGGAAACACGGCCTTGCGCAGGGGCTTGATGGTCATTCGGGAAACGCCTCTCCGGATCAATCGCGCGCCAATAGCGACGGCCATCGGGTTTCGCAATTATGTCGCACGCCGTAACCACCTGGTGACGGGATGGCGGATAAGGGAGCCGGAATGAACGGAACAAGCAAGCGCGTCCTGCTGATCTTCGGCACCCGTCCCGAGGCGATCAAGCTCTTCCCCGTCGTCCGCGCCCTTGCCGGCGTGCCGGGCCTCGACGTGCGCACCTGCGTCACCGCGCAGCATCGCGGGCTGCTCGACCAGGTGCTGTCGATCGCCGGCCTCACCCCCGATATCGATCTCGACCTGATGGAGCCCGGCCAGACGCTCGACCAGCTGACCGCCCGGCTGCTTACCGGCCTCGGCAAGGTGATGGACGAGGAGAAGCCCGACCGGGTGATCGTCCAGGGCGACACCGCCACCGCGATGGTCGGCGCGCTCGCGGCCTATTACCGCAAGGTGCCGGTCAGCCATGTCGAGGCGGGCCTGCGCTCGGGTGACATCTACCAGCCCTGGCCCGAGGAAGTGAACCGCCGCATCGTCGCGCCGATCGCCGACCAGCATTTCGCGCCGACCGAGACCGCAGCCGAGGCGCTGCGCCGCGAGAACATCGCGTCCGACACGATCCACGTCACCGGCAACACGGTGATCGACGCGCTGCTCGCCACCCGTGCTCGGATCGAGGCCGAGCCCGAACTGGCCTCGGGCCTCGATCCGATCGCCGCCCGCTTCGCCGGCAAGCGCATCGTCCTCGTCACCACGCATCGCCGCGAGAATTTCGGCGGCGGCATGGAAGATATCGCCCGGGCGCTCGGCCGCATCGCCGACCGCGACGACACCGCGATCCTCTTCCCGATGCATCCCAACCCGAACGTCGTCGCGGCAATGGACAAGGTGCTGGGCGACCGCGCCAATGTCGCCCGCATCGAGCCGCTCGACTATCCCCACTTCATCCGCGCGCTCGAGCTTTGCCATGTCGTGCTCAGCGATTCGGGCGGCGTGCAGGAAGAAGCCCCCGCGCTCGGCAAGCCGGTGCTGGTGATGCGCGAGACCACCGAGCGCCCCGAAGGCGTCGTCGCGGGGACGGCAAAGCTGGTCGGCACCAGCCCCGAGCGTATCGTTTCCGAAATCTCAACCCTCCTCGACGTACCCTCCGCCTATTCGGCCATGGCCCGCGCCCACAATCCGTTCGGCGACGGCCATGCCTCTGAGCGGATTGCGGGGATCGTCGCACATGGTTTCGGATTCTGAGCTCAAGGTCTGTGTTCTCGGCCTGGGCTATATCGGGCTTCCCACGGCAGCGGTGATCGCGCGTACCGGCGCCAGGGTGCTGGGCGTCGACGTGCACGAATCGGTGGTCGACACCGTGAACTCGGGCAAGGTCCATATCGAGGAGATCGACCTCGACGGCCTGGTCTCGGGCGTGGTGGCGCGCGGCAATCTGCGCGCATCGCTCCAGGTCGAGCAGGCCGATGTCTTCGTCATCGCCGTGCCCACGCCGTTCGGCGAGAATCACGCGCCGGACATCGGCTATGTGCTGAAGGCCGCGACCAATGTCGCGATCACGCTCAAGGCCGGCGACGTGGTGATCCTCGAATCGACCTCGCCGGTGGGCACCACCGAAAAGGTCGCCGAGCTGCTCGCGAAGCTCCGCCCCGACCTCAAGGTCCCCGGCCACTGCGCCGGCGTCGCCGATATCGCCATCGCCTATTGCCCGGAGCGCGTGCTGCCCGGCCGCATCCTGGTCGAGCTGATCGACAATGACCGGGTAATCGGCGGCATCACCCCGCGCTGCGCGCGCAAGGCGCTGCAATTCTACCGCCGCTTCGTGCGCGGCGCCTGCGTCACCACCACGGCCAAGGCCGCGGAGATGACCAAGCTCACCGAGAACGCCTTCCGCGACGTCAACATCGCCTTCGCCAACGAGCTGAGCCTCGTCGCCGAGAAGATGGGCGTCGATGTGTGGGAAGTGATCCGCCTCGCCAACCGCCATCCGCGCGTCAACATCCTGTCGCCGGGTCCGGGCGTCGGCGGGCACTGCATCGCCGTCGATCCCTGGTTCCTGGTCAGCGCCGCGCCCGAGCAGACTCCGCTGATCCGCACCGCCCGCGAAGTGAATGACGGCAAGACCGACTATGTAATCGGCCACGCCGCGGCGATGATCGAGTCCAACCCGGCCGCGCGCGTCGCCTGCCTGGGCCTCGCCTTCAAGGCGAACATCGACGATTTCCGCGAGAGCCCCGCGCTCAAGGTCGCCGAAGCACTGGCGAAGCGCTTCGGCGAGCGCATCCAGATCGTCGAGCCCTATGCGAACGCCCTGCCCTCCGCCTTCGATGGCACGGGTGCCGGGCTGATCGACATCGACAGCGCGATCGAGAGCTGCGGCATCTTCGTGGTCCTCGTCGATCACGACGTGTTCAAGTCGGTCCCGCTCGACGAGCGCGCCGACAAGCAGGTCTATGACACGCGCGGCATCTGGCCCGATCAGCCGCGCGCCGTGGCTGGCGAACCGCTCCGACTGGCGAGCTGAAGCCGCCTACTTGCGCACCAGTATCGACTGCCAGTCGCCGTCCAGCGGCTTGTCGCGATCGGCAATCAGGCCCGGCACCAGGGGCCGCACGGACAAGGCTGTCACCTTGGCTGCCTCTGCCTCCAGCGTCGTCACGCGGTCGCGCCAGGCCGGGTGCGAGCGGCTGCGCAGGATTCCGCCGGCCTTGCTCGGTCCGAAGCGCTTCCAGAACGCCGCAGGCGCCTGCGACGGATAACCGGCGTTGGTGAGCAGATAGACCGAGAGCAGATCGGCCTGCACTTCGGTCTGCCGGAAATATTTCACATTGGCTCCCAGGCCGGAGAGCATGCCGAAATCGACACCCCGCGCCTTCAGCCGGTCGCGATGGTGGAGGATGTTGTGCGAGAATTCATGCGCGACGACCGCGGCGAACTGGTCGTCGGGATATTCGAGAAAGCCCGAACCGATCTTGACCATCACGCCCTCCGCCGAAGCGGTGAAGTCGTCATTGTAGACAAGCTCGAAGCGCGTCTTGCAGACCGGTATCGGCCGAATTGTCAGGTGCAACGGCTTGCCGCCACGCACCACATCGACTTCGATCGGCGCATCGGCCGGAAGCACGGCGATGGCGAGTTGCGCCGCTACCAGCCGATCGGTCGTCCCCGGCTTGCCGGAGAGCTTTCCGATCTCGACCCGGCCGATACGGACCAGCGAATCATCGGCACGGACCCCCGCCTGCTCGGCCGGGCTCCCGGCGAACACGCCTTCCACCGCAACCGGCGTTGCGAAGCCGAAATGCCGCGCCGCGGAATCGCGCTTGGCCGCATCATATTGGTCGAGCGTGTGAACCTGCAGTCCGGTCCCCGCCTCGATGCGGTCGCACAGCGCTCGATTCGCGGCAGCGAGCCGCCAGCCGACCGTAGCGAGCCGCATATCCGCAGCCCGAACAGCCTCGAACACGGCGACATCGTCGGCACGCGCCGGTGGTGCACGGAATTCGACGGCCAGCGCCCCAAGGGCGATTGCGACGGCAGCGCAGGACGGAAGAACACGGCGTAGAGCGATCATGACGCCTCTGTAGGCGGGGCCTGCGCCTTCCGCCAGACGGCCGCGCCATGCGCCCATTTCGTTGCGGGCCCGATTCGCACTGCCTGTTTCCGTTTCGCCATCGGCACGACTTGGCCGGACGGCCACGAGACTGTCACAGAAAGCCGCCATGAGGGGCGCGTGGTTTCCGGATTGAGGGATCATTAACCCCTTGGCGATAGCAGTGCGCCGCGTTAAGAGCCCGGCGCCATCAAGGGGCCTCGGTCTGCCAAAGAATAGAGCACCGGAACCAATCCGGGCCGTGTTGCTTCTGGATCACGACGGTGGATTTCTTGTCGTGACAAAGGTTTGAGGTGTTGCGGAAGGTTTGGTCTTGTGTCATAGGCCGGCCTGACGAGAGCACCAGAGCTCGAAAGAGGGAGAAAAAGAGTGTTCACTAAGCTTCTTACGGCTGCTGCCATCGCGTCGATGGCGACTGCCCCGGTTCTGGCAGCTCCGACGAGCTCGACCTCGCTGTCGAGCGTTCGCGCTGCGGCCACCGCCGGCGAAAACGAGAGCGAGCTGGCTCCGGCCGTGCTGATCGGCGTTCTCGCGACCGTCGCCATCATCGGTGGTGCGGTTGTGCTGGCCGACAGCGACGACGAGCCGAACAGCCCGTAGTCTTCGGAATATTCCGGATTAAACGGCGGCCAATTGGCCGCCGTTTTTTTATGTCCGCGATGCCTGCCCGCCCCATTGCGGCCGCCGGGCTCATCGCGCGACCACCGCGCCAGCCACATCGTGCCAAGCTTGACGCTCGGCCAAACGACTGAAATAGCGCGCATATCGACTATATATCGTGGAGGCGGATTCCCGGCATGGGCCTTTGGGATCGAATTGCGAGCGCCTGCGGCCTGACGATGCCCAAGGCCCAGGGTGCCGCCGGGATGCGCGCCTATGCGGTGGGCGACATCCATGGCCGGCTCGACCTGCTCGAGGAATTGCTCGATCAGATCGAGGCCGACCTCCGCTTGAGCAGCGCGCGGCGCAACTTCATCGTCTTCCTCGGCGATTTCATCGATCGCGGCCCGGAATCCCGAGGCGTGATCGAGCGGCTGCGCAGCTACAATCCGCCCAATGCCGAGCCGGTGTTCCTCGCCGGCAACCATGAGGAATTCTTCCTGCGGGTGCTGCAGGGCGAGAAGTCCATCCTCGACAACTGGCTGAAATATGGCGGCCTGGAATGCGTCGAGAGCTATGGCCTCGACGCCACGCGCCTGATCGCGATGGAAGAGGATGCCGCCCTCCGCGCGCTGCGCGAGGCAGTGCCCCAGGCGCATGTCGAGTTCCTGCGCAAGCTTTCCGATACGTTCCGCTTCGGCGACTATCTCTTCGTGCATGCGGGCATCCGGCCCGGCGTGCCGCTGGAGGCACAGGATCCCCGGGATCTTCGCTGGATCCGCGAACCCTTCCTGGAGGACCGGATCGATCACGGCTTCATCGTGGTCCATGGGCACACGGTCGTCGACGAGGTCGCGGAGCGGCCGAACCGCATCGGGATCGACACCGGCGCCTACCGTACCGGGCGACTTACTGCTGCAATAATCGAAGGCGACAAGCGCCGCTTCATTTCGACCATGGGGCCGGCCGTCGGACAAACCTCTGCCGATCGCCAACGAGCATTTGCCCAGTAGTTTCGGCTGCGGAATGCAAGGCGTCTCAACCGCCTTGCCTATGCATCGAGCCTGTGCGTATGGATCGCCACCATCTTCCGTTTACGTCTGTTGGAGCTTCATCGATATGGCCGCTCGAGCGAAAAAGCCGCTCCTTGCGCTCGCGTTTGTGCTGATCGGTCTCGGATTGTCGGCCTGCGCCAACAAGCGCGGCGGCCCGATCCCCTATGACGTTCCCGATTTCGTCGCTCCCGATGCGGCCAAGCCGGCACCTCCGGGGATGGACTATCGGCTCGCGCCGGGGGACACGATCTCGATCATCGTGTTCCGCGTCGAGGACCTCTCGCGCGACTATGAGATCGATCCCAGCGGCAACATCGCGGTGCCCCTGATCGGCTCGGTGCCGGTAGCCGGCATGACCACCCCCGAGATCCAGCAGGTCGTCCGGGAACGGCTGTCCGAGCGCTATCTGCGCAATCCGGACGTCACCGTGACGGTGAAGAACGCCGCGTCGCGCGTCGTGACGGTCGATGGCTCGGTGCGCAATCCCGGCGCCTACCCCACCACCAACGAGATGACGCTGGTGAAGGCGGTGGCGCTCGCCCGCGGCACCGACGAATTCTCCAATCCGCGCCGCGTCGCCGTCTTCCGGACGGTGAAGGGCCAGCGCATGGCGGCGGCCTTCGACCTGACCGCCATCCGCCGCGGACAGGCGCCGGACCCCGAAATCTATCCAGGCGACGTCGTCGTGGTGGACGGCTCGCGCAACCGTCAGGTCTTCCGCGACCTGCTGAACACCCTGCCGCTCCTCGCCCTGTTTCGGCCCTGGTAAGTAGCGGACTCCTAAGGAAAGCATGATGGCTAGGAAGCAAATGGAGCCCCGGGGTGTCGCGGCTGTCTGGACCGGCGCAGAGCAATCGCAGGTGATCGATCATTCGCCGCACGTGAAGCAGCAGAATATCGACCTCAACCTCGCGGCGCTCTGGCGCATCGTATGGCTGTGGCGCTGGGTGCTGCTCGCCTCGATCACCGCCGGCATCGCCGCGGCGATCGTCGTCACGCTCCTGACCACCCCGCTCTACCGCGCCAAGGCCGTGATCGAGCTCAACCCGCCCGCCGTCGAGGTGATGGAGGGCAAGGGCCCGCAGTTCGCGCAGAACGACCAGTCCTTCGTCGAGACCCAGGGCGGCCTGCTCCGCAGCCGCGCGCTTTCCGCACGCGTCGCGCAGGACCTCAACCTCGCGTCCAACGAGGCGCTGGTGCCCAACCCCGACCTCGACCGCTCGGTCCGCCAGCGCATCGCCACCGACATCCTGAGCTCGAACCTCAAGGTCACCGCGAGCGACCGCACCCGCCTGGTCGAGATCTCCTACAGCTCGCCCGATCCGCAGCTCGCCGCGCGCATCGTGAACGGGTTCGCCGACAGCTATATCCAGACCAGCCTCGAGCGCCGCTACCAGGCCTCGTCCTATGCCCGCGACTTCCTGCAGCGCCAGATCGTCAAGGTCCGCCGCGACCTGGAGAATTCGGAGCGCCAGCTCGTCGCCTATGCGCAGCAGCAGGGCATCATCCGCACCCAGCAGGGTGAAGGCGGCGGCAGCTCCGACACCAACTCGCTGGCCGGCGCCTCGCTGGTCGCGCTGAACGACGCGCTCGCCGCGGCCGAGACCAAGCGCATCGCCGCCGAGCAGCAGTATCGCGAGGCGACCCGCAACGGCAATTCCACCGAAAGCGCGGCGCAGACCTCGCTGCTGCGCGGCGAGCGTGCCAAGCTCGAGAGCGAATATCGCGAGAAGGCGACGATCTTCAAACCGGACTATCCGGAGCTGGTCGCGCTGCGCTCGCGGATCGACGCGCTCGACGAGGCCGTCCGCAAGGAAGCCAATGCGGTGCAGGCCGGCCAGGCCGGCAGCCGCCGCGCCGAATATCAGGCCGCCGCCGCCACAGAGAACGAGCTCCGCGATCGCGTCGAGCGCCTGCGCGGCTCGGTGCTCGACCTGCGCGGCCGCAGCATCCAGTACACGATCCTGAAGCGCGACGTGGACACCAACAGCGCGCTCTACGAGGCGCTGCTGCAGCGCTTCAAGGAAATCGGCGTGGGTGGCGGCATCGGCGCGAGCTACGCCTCGATCGTCGACCGCGCCGAAGCGCCGCAGGGCCCGTACAAGCCCGACATGCTCATGAACCTGCTCCTCGGCCTGCTGGCCGGCGCGGGCCTGGGCCTGGGCGCGGCGCTTGCCTTCGAGTTCATCAACGACACGATCAAGACGCCGGACGATGTGCGCGAGCGCCTGCATCTCGCGTTCCTTGGCGGCATCCCGACCTCCAAGGGCCAGCGTCCGGTCGAGGCGCTGCGGGAATCGACCTCGCCCCTCACCGAAGCCTATTTCTCGGCGGGTACTGCGCTGCAGTTCACCACCGAGGACGGCGTGCCCAGGACGCTGCTGGTCACCAGCACGCGTCCGGCCGAAGGCAAGTCGACCACCACCTGGGCGCTGGCGCAGCATTTCGCCCGTCTCGGCAAGCGCACGCTGCTGATCGACGCCGACATGCGCAAGCCTGCCTTCGTGACCGGCGACGAGAAGGATGACGGCCTGTCGAACATGCTGACGACGCACGATCCGCTCGAGAAGCATGTCCGCCAGACGGATTCGGAGAATCTCTGGCTGCTCCCCTGCGGCCCGATCCCGCCCAACCCGGCGGAGCTGCTGGCCTCGGCGCGCATGCCCGCGATCCTGGCCCAGGCCGAAGAAGCCTATGACATGGTCATCGTCGACGGTCCGCCGATCCTGGGCCTCGCGGATTCGCCCTTGCTCTCGACCGCGGCCAATGGCGCGCTGCTGGTCGTCGAGGCCGGCAAGACCCGCACCCGTGCGGCGGTCGAGGCGCTCAACCGCCTGCGCGGTGCCGGCGCCAATGTCGTCGGCGCGATCCTCACCCGGTATCGCCACGAGTCCACCGGCTATGGCTACAACTACGATGCCTATACCTACCGCGCCTCGGAAAATCGCAACCGTCAGATCCGGGCGGTAGCCGGCCGTGGCGAATAAGAGGAAGTTCGGGCGCGTCGCGCCGGGCACGCTGGTCAAGGCTGGGCTGCTCGGCGTCGTCGGTATCGGCATCGGCGGGCTGATCCTCAAGGTCGAAGCCGGCGAGGCGCTTGCCGACCGGCGCGACCAGCCGCCGGCATTCGCCCAGAGCGACGACACGGTGTTCCGCCGTGCCGCGGTCGAGCTGGTGACCGGTGCCCGCCGTCTGACGCCGACGCGTATCGCGCAGATCAAGGGGGCGGCATCGCGCCATCCCCTCGCCGCCGAGCCCTTCTCGCTGCTCGGCGCCGATGCGATGGCGCGCGGCGACACCCGCCGGGGCGAAGCGCTGCTGATCGAAGCGCGCCGGCGCAATCCGCGCGACCGCCTCGCCCGCCTGTCGCTGCTCGAATTCTACCTGAAGACCAACCAGATCAAGGCCGCGACGACCGAGCTGACCGTCCTCACCCGGCTGGTCAGCCGCGCCGGCGATCTGGTGGTGCCGCTTCTCGCCCAGCTCGCCGAGAATGGCAGCTCGCGCGCCGCAGTCGCCGCGGCGCTGCGCGGCGATCCGCTGCTCGACGCGGTGCTCGACCGGCTGACCGAGACGCATGCCGCCCCGGCCGTGGTGCTCGACCTCGCCAAGGGCCGCAAGCCGGCTGCCCCGGGCGGCTATCCGCCGGCCTGGCAGGCTGCAGTGGTCAACGACATGATCGCCGCGGGCGACGGCCTGCAGGCACGGGCGCTCTGGGCGAAGTTCAACAACGTCCCCGCCAGCGCGGAAGGCGCCGTCTTCAATCCCAAGTTCCAGCGCCTGGGGGCAACGCCTCCGTTCAACTGGGACCTGACCAGCAACAGCCTGGGCGCGGCCGAGATCAAGCGGCGCGGCGGCCTGATGGTCGAATATTATGGGCGAGACAGCGGCGATCTGGCCAAGCAGACGCTGCTCCTCACGCCGGGCGCCTATGAACTCCGCATCACCCTGGAGGGCAATGCCGACGGCCAGGGCAGCCGGCTGGTCTGGAAGCTCGGCTGCGTCGGCGGCAAGACCGCGCTGCTCGAGATTCCGATGAAGGGCATCAAATATTCGCCCAAGACGCTGCTCGCCGCGTTCAACGTGCCCTCGGGCTGCGGCGCGCAGGTGCTCAGCCTCGAAGGCGTGGCCCAGGAATTCCCGACGAACCAGTCGCTCGAAGTGAGCGAAGTCCGTATCGATAAGGCGGGGACGAAGAAGTAACATGAATCCGCGCCAGGCGATTATCCCGGGCTATCTCGTCTTCAGCCTGCTGCTCGGCGGCGCCAGCGCTGCGGGCTATATGGCCAACATGCTCCTGCAGCTGGTGGCGGTGGCACTGCTGCTCTTCGCCTTCGGAACGCCGCGCGGCAGCCCCTTCCCGCCTCCGGCGCGGCAGCTGATGACGCTGCTCGTCCTGCTGCTGGCGATCTTCGTGATCCAGCTCGTGCCACTTCCGCCGGCACTGTGGACCGCGCTCCCGGGCCGCCACGACATTGCCGAAGGCTATCGCCTGCTCGGGGTGCAGCCGCCCTGGATGCCGATCTCGCTGGCGCCGGACGACACGATCTTCTCGCTGTTCTGGCTCCTCCCCGCCTTTGCCGCGATGCTCGGCATCCTGCGCCTTGGCGACTATCGCGCCTCGTGGATCGCCTGGGCGGTCGTCGGCGTCGCGATCCTGTCGATCGTGCTCGGCGGCCTGCAGGTCGCAGCCGGCGGCATCTGGTATCTCTATCGCATCACCAATCGCGGCGTGGCGGTGGGCTTCTTCGCGAACGCCAACCACCTCGCGACCCTGTTGCTGATGGTGATCCCGCTGCTCGCCGCCCTGCTCTCGATCGAGTGGCAGAAGGGCGAGCGCCGGCGCAGTTCCGGGCTCACCATGATCATCGCCTCGCTGTTCGTGGTGCTGCTCGTCGGCCTCGCGCTCAACCGCTCGCTCGCCGGCTGGGGCCTGGCAGTGCCGGTCGCGATGGCGAGCGCGGCCCTGCTCTTCGCCGGGCGGAAGCTGCCGCGCTGGGTGCCGATAGCCGCCGCGCTGATCGGCATCGCCGCGATCGCGGCGGTCTTCACCACGCCCTTCGGCAACAACCTGACCGGCGACGATGCGCGCGGCTCCTCGCTCTCGCGCTACACCTCGTTCACCCGCACCTCGGCCAAGGCGGTGGACTATCTGCCCTTCGGCTCGGGCGTCTCGACCTTCGTCGAAGTCTATCGCGACGGCGAGGACACCAATTCGACGACGCGCTTCTTCATGAACCACGCGCACAGCGATTTCCTTGAGGTGGCGCTGGAGACCGGCCTGCCCGGCATCGCCCTGCTGCTGCTCTTCCTTTTCTGGTGGGCGCGCCGCACCTTCGCGATCTGGCGGAACCCCGATGCGGACCCGTTCGCCCGAGCAGCGACCATCGCCTCGGCCGCGGTGATCGCGCACAGCCTGGTCGACTATCCGCTGCGCACCGCGGCGATCTCGGCCCTGTTCGCGGCGATGCTGGCGCTGATGGCCGAGCCGCGCGTGCGGACCCGGCGGAGCCGCGACGGCGGAGAGGGACCGGGCCAGGCGCGTCACCTGACGCTCTGACCCGCTTCGCCCTCAGCCGGCGTCCAGTGCCTCGAGGTAGCGGCGAACCACGATCTGCTCGTCATATTCGCGCTCGGCGATCTCGCGGCTGCGCGCGCCCATCGCGGCACGTTCGGCCGGGGACATGGCGATGAAGCGGAGCATCGTGGCGGCGAGCGTCTCGGGGTCGCGCGGCGGCACCTGGAAGCCATTGTCGCCGTCCCGAACGATCTCGCGGCAGCCCGGCACGTCCGAGGCGATCAGCGGGCGGCCCATCGCCGCCGCCTCGAGCAGCGAGCGCGGCGTGCCCTCGGGATAATAGGTCGGCAGCACGACGCAGTCGCTCCCGGCCAGGAACGGGCGGACGTCGTCCGAACTGCCCAGGAACTCGATCGTGCCGTCGGCCTCCCAGCCGGCGATGGTCTCGCGGGCAAGCGCCCCCTTCCCCGATTGCAGGATGCCGAGCAGCCTGAAGCGCGCCGAGGGATATTGCTGCCGCACGATTCTGGCGGCGGCGGCATAGTCCGCGATCCCCTTGGCCTCGAGCAGGCGCGCGACGAGCAGGAAGGAGATGCCCTCCGCCTCGTCCCGCGGCGCGCTCGGCGGGGTGAAGCGCGACAGGTCGATCCCCGAGCCGGGCAGCAACCGGCTGCGCGCGGCATCGACGATGCCGTTGTCGACGAACAGCGCACGGTCGTCCGGGTTCTGGAAGAAGATCACCCGGGCGCGCGAGAGCGCCACGCGGTAGAGGAAGCGGACGAGGCGGTTGACCGGACGGCGGTCGAGGAACGTCTCGCCCAGCCCGGCGATGTTGTTGATCGTCGGCACGCCGACCAGATGCGCGGCGAGCGACCCATAGATATTGGGCTTGATCGTGTAGCCCAGGAAGGCGGCAGGCCGCACCCGGCGCAAGGTACGCCAATAGCGCCAGAACAGCGCGATGTCGGCCAGGATCGAGGTGCCGCGCGGTTCCATCGCGATAGGCAGATATCCGATCCCGTGGTCCGCAAGCTGCTGGGTGTACGCATCCGCCGGCGCGAGCGCGACGACCTGATAGCCGGCCTCCTGCAACCCGCGCACCAGGCCCAGACGGAAATTCAGGATGTTCCACGACGCATTGATGGAGAGTATAACCGTCTTGCCCGCGCTCATTTGCCCTCGCCAATGCTGATCGGCCCGGCCTTAATACGCCCTGCCCGAAACCAAAACCCGAATTGCGGGTCCCGCTTGCCGCTGGCGACTTGCGTGCGCGCCGGTGGAGCGATACGCGGGCAGCGATAAGCGCGGTCCGCTGGAGGCCGGTGATGTCGGCACGGAGACCGCCTTGTTTCCCTATTGGGTGCTGTTCTCGATCTTCGCCTTCGGAGCGATAACGCACGTCCTGCGTCCGCGCGGCGAGAAGCAGGCGACGATCCTGCTGTACGTCGCGGTCTTCGTCCTGATGCTGATGGTCGGCCTGCGCTACAAGGTCGGCGCCGACTGGAAGAACTACGAAGAGATCTACCGCTATCTGCAAGGCGCCACGGTGCCGGAGCTTCTGCGCATGCAGGATCCGGCCTATATGTTGCTCAACCACCTCGCGCAGACGCTGAATCTCGATGTGTGGTTCGTCAATCTGTGCTGCGCCGCTTTGTTCTCCTGGGGCCTGTTGCGCTTCGCCGAGCGCGAGCCCAATCCTTGGCTGACCATTGCCGTGGGCGTGCCGTACCTGATCATCGTGGTGGGCATGGGCTATACGCGCCAGGCGACGGCGATCGCCATCGTCATGGCCTCGCTGCGGGAATTCGAGGATCACCGCTATTTCCGGACCTTCGTGCTCTTCGTTCTGGCGGCGAGCTTCCACAAGAGCGCGATCCTGATCATTCCGCTGATCGTCGCGTCCAGCCTCCGGCACCGTTTCGCCATCTACAGCGTCGGCGCCGCGCTCGCCGCGCTGCTCTTCTTCGTGTTCCTCGATCAGTTCGTCGACACGCTCTTCTCGAACTATCTCGATGCGGAGCGCAGTTCGCAGGGCGCCGGCATCCGCATCGCCATGAACCTGCTGCCGGCGGTACTGTTCCTCACCCTGCAGAGCCGGTTCGCGATAGGGGAGCAGGAGCGGCAGCTTTGGCGTAACTTCTCGCTGGCGACGCTCGCGACCGTGGCGGGTCTGATCCTGATCTCCTCGTCCACCGCGGTGGACCGCCTCGCGCTCTATCTCATCCCGCTCCAGCTGTTCGTGATGGGGCGCCTCCCCTATGCCTTCCCGGCCCGGGGCAGGCGCAGCGACGTGCTCGTCTTCATCGTGCTGCTCTATTCCGCGCTGGTGCAGATCATCTGGCTGGTGCTGGCCCAGCACGCCGAATATTGGCTGCCATACCAGACGGTGATCCCCAACCTTTTCGGCTGACGGCCTTCCCGCAAGCGGGGTTGCGCTGGACGAAGGCCGCTTCTAATCAGCGGCTGAAATCCGGGAGCGCGGAGCTCCGATCAGACCGAAGGCGGGACGGATCATGTCGACAATCAAGAACTTCGCGCTCATCGGCGCAGCCGGTTACATCGCCCCGCGCCACATGGGCGCGGTAAAGGCCACGGGAAACCGTATCGTCGCCGCGATGGACCCCAATGATTCCGTCGGCATCCTCGACAGCTACTTCCCGGACAGCGCGTTCTTCGTCGAGTTCGAGCGGTTTGATCGCCATATCGACAAGCTGCGCCGCAAGGATGACGGCCGCAAGGTCGACTATATCTCGATCTGCTCGCCCAACTATCTGCACGATTCGCACATCCGCTTCGCGCTGCGCGCCGGCGCCGATGCGATCTGCGAGAAGCCGCTGGTGGTGAACCCCTGGAACGCCGAGGCGCTGCAGGAGATCGAGGCGGAGAGCGGCCGCAAGGTCCACACCATCCTCCAGCTGCGGCTGCATCCCAGCATCATCGCGCTGCGCCAGCGTGTCGCCGATGCGGTGGCGGCCGATCCGGATGCGCATTTCGAGGTCGATCTCACCTACATCACCAGCCGCGGCGCCTGGTATTTCGCGTCCTGGAAGGGTGAGGAAACCAAGTCCGGCGGGATCGCGGCCAATATCGGCGTGCACTTCTTCGACATGCTGCTCTGGGTGTTCGGCCCGCTGGTCGAGAACAACACCCATCTGCTGACCTGGGACGTCGGCAGCGGCGTGCTGCGCTTCAAGAACGCCAGCGTGCGCTGGTTCCTCTCGGTCAATGCCGACTATCTGCCCGACTGGGTGCAGGCCAAGGGCCAGCGCACCTATCGCAGCATCACCATGGGCGGCGAGGAGATCGAGTTCTCGGATGGTTTCACCGATCTTCACACCGAGAGCTACCGCCAAATCCTCGCCGGCAACAGCTTCGGGCTCGACGACGCCCTGCCGGCGATCCGTCTTGTGCACGAGATCCGGACCGCGCCGCAGCTCAAGTCGTCGAGCGCGATCCACCCGCTCGCCGACCTCGCCGTACGCACCGCGGCGGAATGAGCTACACTAAGCACGACAGCGCCATCGTCGACGAAGGCGCACAGATCGGCGACGGCTCGCGGGTCTGGCACTTCGTCCATGTCTGTAGCGGCGCGCGGATCGGCGCAAACGTCTCGCTGGGCCAGAACGTCTTCGTCGGCAACGACGTGATGATCGGCGACGAGTGCAAGATCCAGAACAACGTCTCGGTCTATGACGGCGTGCGCCTGGCCGACGGCGTGTTCTGCGGGCCGAGCATGGTATTCACCAATGTCTACAACCCGCGCTCGCTGATCGTCCGCAAGAGCGAATACCGCCAGACCAATGTCGGCCGCGGCGCGACGCTGGGTGCCAACTGCACCGTGGTGTGCGGCGTCACGATCGGCGAGTTCGCCTTCGTCGCCGCCGGCGCGGTAGTGAACCGCGACGTGCGTCCCTATGCGCTCATCGCCGGCGTTCCGGGCCGCCAGATCGGCTGGATGAGCCGGTTCGGCGAGCGCCTGGAGCTCCCGGTGGAAGGCGATGGCGAGACGGTCTGCCCGCATACCGGCGAGCGCTACCGGCTCAGCCAGGGCGAACTCCAGCTCCTCGCCTGAGGGCGCGCTCAGGCGCCCTTCATCACCCGCTCCCCGGCCCCGCCCTCGGCGATCACCTTGGCGGGCACGCCAGCGAGCGTGACTCCCGGCTGCTCGAACGACTTGGTGACGACCGCATTGGCGCCGATCACGCAATTGTCCGCGATGCGGATCGGCCCGTAGAGCTTGGCACCCGGGCCGATATAGACATTGTCGCCGATCCGCGGCGAATATTTGTGCGCCTCTTCCGGATCGACGAAGAACGCCGCCCCGCCGATATGCGCGCCCATATGGATACGGCAGTTCTTGCCGATCCGGGTGGTGGGATCGATCACCAGCAGCCCGTAATGGACGATCGCCAGGCCCGGCCCGAAGATGTTCGGCCCCAGGCTGAAGCCGAGCCGCACGGAAAGCCGGCGGAACCAGAGCTGGATCGGAATGCGCACCAGCTTCGGCTTGCCGGTATTCAGCAGGTACTCGTAGTAGCGCAGCAGCAGGGTGAAGCGCGCCACCGGATCGAGCAGGATCGTCCGCAGCGTCAGCGGCGAGCCTATGCTCGTGAAATCGGCACGCACGAAAGCGCGAAAACTCTGCCAGCTATCGATCACCTGATACCCCCGCGAGACTGGATAGCGCCTCCTACGCGAGCACTTCCAATTTGTCAGCCGTCACGGGGACTTGGCGAGGTGGCAGCGGGCGGCTAAGCGGAAGTCATGCTCGCAGTGCAACATGCGGAGGGGTGCCGCCGGCCTGGCCAGCGGCAGGGAATGCCATGGATGTGACAATCGTTGACTGCGGGATCGGCAATATCAAGTCGGTCCAGCGGATGTTCCAGGCGGCGGACGGCTCGGCGGAGATCGTCGATGATCCCGCGCGGCTCGATGGCTGCAAGCGCCTCGCCCTGCCCGGCGTCGGCGCCTTCGACGCGGGCATGACCGCGCTCGCCCCGGGCTGGATCGAGCGGCTCAACCATTTCGTGCTCGAGAAGAAGGTACCGATCATCGGCATCTGCCTCGGTATGCAGCTGCTCTGCCGCCGCAGCGAGGAAGGCACCCTGCCCGGCCTTAGCTGGATCGCGGCGGACGTGGTGAAGATCGACACCGGCGGCGACAAGGCGCTGAAGATCCCGCACATGGGCTGGTCGGTGGTCACGCCCACCCGCCCCAACCCGCTCCTGCCCGATGATGAGGGCGAGCAGCGATTCTACCATGTCCACAAATATCGCGCCGTCTGCGATCGCGAAGAGGATGTGCTCGCCACGGCGAACTACGGCACCACCTTCACCACCGCGGTGCACCGAGACAACATCTATGGCGTGCAATTCCATCCTGAGAAGAGCCACCGCTTCGGGCTGGCACTGATGCGCCGCTTCCTGGCAGTCCCATGCTGATCCATCGTGTCATCCCCTGCCTGCTGGTCAGCCAGAGCCGTGGCGGCCTCGTGAAGACCCTCAAGTTCGGCAAGCCGAAATATGTCGGCGACCCGATCAATGCGGTGAAGATCTTCAACGAGAAGGAAGTCGACGAGCTGATGGTGCTCGACATCGACGCGACGCGCGAGCGACGCGGGCCCGACTTCAAGATGATCGAGGAACTGGCAAGCGAATGCTTTATGCCCCTGTGCTACGGCGGCGGCATCCGCACGGCCGAGGACGCGCGGACATTGTTCAGCCTTGGCGTCGAGAAAGTGGCGCTTCAATCCGTTGTAGCGACGAATCCCGGGATCATCCGGGAGATTGCCGACCGTGCCGGCGAGCAGGCGGTGGTCGTGTCGATCGACGTCAAGCGCAACTGGCTCGGGCGCCCGCAGCCCTATAGCGCGGCGGGCGTGAAGCAGCCCTCCAGCGACTGGCGCGACGCGGTCCGCCAAGCCGTGGCGAACGGCGCGGGCGAGATCCTGCTCAACGCCGTCGACCGGGACGGCACGCTGGCCGGGCCCGATCTCGAGCTGATCCGCGAGGCGAGCGCCCTTGCCGAGGTGCCGCTGGTGGCGATCGGCGGCATCGGCTCGCTGGACGACATGAAGGCTGCCACCGATGCCGGTGCCAGCGCCGTCGCCGCCGGCGCCTATTTCGTGTTTCAGGGCCCGCACCGCGCGGTGCTCATCACCTATCCCCGCTACGAGGAGCTTCAGGCCCTCTGGAGTAAGAACGCGTGATCCCGAATACCCAGACCTGTTCGCGGTGCATCATGGACACCACTGCGCCCGACATCGAGTTCGACGAGCAAGGCATCTGCAACTATTGCACCGCCTTCCTGGAGAAGAAGGCCAAGCACCTGCCGCTCGACGAGGAGGACCGGCTGCGCCGGCTCGGCGCGCTGGTCGACATGGTCAAGGAAGCCGGCAAGGGGAAGAAGTACGACTGCATCGTCGGCCTGTCCGGCGGTGTCGATTCGAGCTGGTCGCTGGTCCAGGCAGTCCGCCTCGGCCTGCGTCCGCTCGCCGTCCATATGGACAGCGGCTGGAACTCCGAGCTCGCCCAGAACAACATCGCCAACCTAGTGCGCGGGCTGAAAGTCGATCTCTACACCCACGTGATCGACTGGCCGGAGATCCGCGGCCTGATGGAGGCCTTCTTCGCCTCCGACGTGATCGACGTCGAAGTGCTGTACGACAACGCCATGCTCGCGGTGAACTACCAGCAGGCAGCGAAGCACGGCCTGAAATACATCCTGGCCGGCACCAACATCGCCACCGAGGGCGTCGACATCCCCTCGACCTGGAACTGGCACAAGGCCGACAAGCGCAACATCGTCGGCATCTCGAAGCGCTTCAAGGGCCCGAAGCTCAAGACCTTCCCGTCGATCAGCACGCTCGACATGGTGCGCTATATCGGCGTCCAGAAGATCAAATGGGTCTCGTTCCTCGACTATCTCGACTATCGCAAGAGCGACGCGCTCGAGGTGCTGAAGCGCGACTTCGGCTACAAGCCCTATGCCTACAAGCACTATGAATCGGTCTTCACGCGCTTCTACCAGGGCTATCTCCAGCCGTACAAATTCGGCGTCGACAAGCGCAAGCCGCACCTCTCCAGCCTGATCATGACCGGCGAGATGACCCGCGACGAAGCGCTCGAGCGTGCCGGCGGCATCGCCTATCCGAGCGAGAAGGACATGGAGGCCGACCGCCTCTATTTCATCAAGAAGATGGGCTGGTCGGAAGAGAAGTTCCGCGACTACATGTCGCGCCCCGAAAAGCCGCACACCGATTATCCGTCGGAAGCGGCGTTCTTCCAGAAGCTGCTGGCGCTCTACCGGCGGATGAACCTGCGGGTCGGCCGTATCGTCTGGAAATGAGGCGGATCAGTCGAAGCGGCTCTTGAGCCGCTTCGCGGGCACGCCGCCGATGATCGTGTCGGGTTCGGTGACCGATCGCGTCACCACCGCCCCCGCCGCGATGACCGTGCCACTGGCGATCGTAACGCCCGGCAGGATCGTCACATTGGCGCCGATCCATACATTCGAGCCGATCACGACCGGCGCGCGGTCGACCGGCTGATATTTGATCGGCGCGGCAGGATCGGCAAAGCCGTGATTGGTGGTCATGATCGAGGTCGCGTGACCGATCGCGACATGGTCGCCGATCGTCAGCCCGCCGCCCGCGGAGATGTTGCAGCTGCGGTTGATCGAGACGTGATCGCCCAGCTGCAGGCCGTAATAATCCTCGATGAACACGTTCGGGAAGACGAACAGCGCCGCGTGGCGCCGGCCCAGCATCGTATCGACCAGCCGGGCGCGCGGGCCCATCCAGCCATTCGCCTCCAGTCGCGCCGTGGCGAGATAGGCGCGATAGGCGAGCTTGGCCCCCACCGAGAGCGATTCCGGCCCGCGCGGGGCGGGCAAGGGCTGGCTGGTCTCGGTCATTTGGGCACGCGCCTCGCAACGAGAGGGCCCGACACGGGCTGCTTCCGCCCGCGCCAGGCCGCCAGGATGAGCCAGAGCGCGAAGGCGCCATATTCGACGATGAGCAGGCCCGCGGCCAGCCAGAGGAAGCCGTTCAGCTCCAGCCCGCTGGCCCGCGCGATCACATAGGCAAGGCCCAGCACGGCGGCATTGGCGATGTTGTGCAGCAGCAGCCAGTGCGCCCGGCGCAGCACGAACACCGTGGTGCCGATCGACATGCAGAGGCTGCGCACCGCCAGCATCGGCGCCAGGATGATCAGGATATCGCCGGCAGGCGCCCAGCGCTGGCCGAGATAGATGGTGATGAACGGCTTGGCGAGCAGCCATACGCCGCACAGCACGCCGATCGAGAGCAGGCCCGAGGCGATGACGTTGAACTTCATCTCGTTCCAGAAATCGCCCCGTTCCTCCTGCGCGCGCGCGGCTTTCTGGAAGAAAACCTGGCTCAGCGCGTCGTTGAAGAGCTGGAGGGGGAGGATGGCGATACGGTTTCCGAGAGAGTAATAGCCGACAGCCTGCTCTCCGTAGAGCGAAAGCAGCAGGAACGTGAGCAGATTGAGCGATACCGCGGCGATGAAGGTGCTGGGGATATCGACCGTCACCTGGCGGCGATAGCGCGCGAACATCGCCCGCATCTGCGACAGGCGCGGCCGCCTGGGCGGGACGAAGCGCCAGACCGCCCAGGCCAGCAGCAGCGCCTGCGCGGCGAAGCCGGCGGTGAAGCCGACGATCAGTGACATCGGATCGCGCCAGACAAAGGCCAGCCCGATCTGGACGAGCACCGTGCCGCCGGTGCGCAGCAGCAGCGAGGCCGAATTGAGCCGATAGGCGTCGTGCCGCATCAGATAGAGCGACGAGGCCGCGCAGAAGCCGGTGAGGAACACGCACAGGCCGAGCATCAGCGGCAGCACCGGCGACACCCCGGCGCCCGTCAGCCCCCAGTAGAGCGCCGAGCCCGCGGTCGAGACCAGCCCCATCCCCGCCGCGATCGCAAGGCACAGCCAGTAGATGGCATAGCGCCCCGCCTTGGGCGCGGTCGGCACCGCCAGGTCGAAGCGGCCGCAGGCGATCGCCCCGGGGATCGCGGAGACCGCCACGAACATGGCGAAGACACCGAAATCGACCGGGGAATAGAGCCGCCCGAGCAGCGGGTAGCTCGCCAGATTGGCGAGCTGCGCACCGGCCGTGCCGCTGAATAGCACCATGAAGTGCTTGAGATATTGGCGCCGGTCCACGAACCCCTGCTTCCGCCGCGGGAGGAAGAAAGGCCCCTCAGGCCGCGGCTTCGGCCTTGTCGGTCTTTCCGAGGAAAGAGTCGATATCCGCCAGCGCGGTCTTCAGCGTGCCCCAGAAATCGCCCTCGAACTCGATGCCGAGCTCTTCGCGGATCTTGGTGTTCGACACGTCGAATTCCATGATGTCGCCGATCAGCGGCTCACCATGCTCGACCGCCAGCTTCTGCTGGGGATCTAGGATCTCGAGCATGCCCTTGGCGAGCTCGTTGATCGTCACGCGGATGCCCGAGGCAGCGTTGAACGCCTGGCCGGTGGCACGCGGGCTCAGCGCGGCGCGCAGATTGGCCTCGACCAGATCCTTGACCCAGGTGAACGAGCGGACCTGCTCGCCATGCCCGAACACGATCGGGTTCTGGCCCTGGGTGATCCGACGCAGGAAGATCGAGACCACGCCGCCGAACTCGTTCGATTCCTGGCGCGGGCCATAGACGTGGAAATAGCGCAGGATCGTCGTGTCGAGCCCGTAGAGCTTGTGGAACACGTCGACATAGCGCTCGCCGGCCAGCTTCGAGACGCCGTAATAGGAGACCGGCTCGAAGGGGTGCGTCTCGGTGGTCGGGAAGATCTGCGGCTCGCCATAGACCGAGCCGGTCGATGCCTGGACGAACTTGCGGACGCCGTGCTTCATCGACATCTGCAGCAGGTTGAGCGCGCCGCCGGCATTCACGTCGAGATCGCGGTGCGGGTTGATCAGGCAGATGTTCTTCTTCGACGCCGCATTGTGGAAGACGGTATCGACACCTTCGAACACCGCATCCATGGCCGGCCCGCTGTCGCACACATCGAGCTCGGCGAAGCGGAAGTTCGGGCGGTTCGACCGGTTCTCGAGATGCGCGACATTGTCGCGCTTGCCGGCCGAGAGATCGTCCATGCAGATCACTTCGGCGCCGATATCGACCAGCGCCTCACACAGGTGCGACCCGATGAAGCCGGCACCCCCGGTCACGATCACCTTACGACCTGCAAGCTGCGCGGTATCGACGTCCGTCATCTGAACCCCTTGAAACTGGAAAGGCCCGGAGGGCCGTCTGGCGGCCGCATTAGCGGCAGCGCCGGGCGCGGGTCAATGCGACGTCACGCGTTGCGCACGCCGCTGCATGGCCCTAGGGCCCGGCACATGCCGATCGCCGCCACCGATATCGACGCCGGAGCCCCAGCCCAGGACAAGGCGGCGCGCCGCCCTTCGCTGCTCGTGCTGGACATGTCCTACACGCTGGAGATGATCCGCGAGCGCGGGCTCGAGAATTCGGTGACCTGCCGCGACCTGGACGGTTTCTTCCGCCATGTGTGGAGCGTCCACCCGATGGCGAGCCTGATGACCTCGCCGGGCTGGGCAAAGCGCTTCGGCAAGCCGGACTGGCACGAGCTTGGACCGCGCCACACCTTCATCGAGGGCAAGATCGGCGCCTTTTCCTGGCTGTCACGGGTGTTCCCGATCAACTTCCTGATCAGCCAGACGGCGCTGTTCTTCACTTTGTGGCGGCTGATCCGCCGCGAGGGGATCGAAGTGATCCGCGTCGGCGATCCGCTCTATCTCGGCCTGTTCGGCCTGGCGCTTGCGCGCCTCACCGGGGTGCCGATGCTGATCCGGGTCAATGGCAACAACGACAAGATCCGCGAGAATACCGGCCGGCCGCTCTATCCCAAGCTGTTCCGGACGATCGCGATGGAGAAGCGGATCGAGCATTTCATCCTGCCGCGCGCCGACCTGGTCGCCGCGCCGAACCAGGACAATGTCGATTATTCGCTCGCCAATGGCGCGCATCCCGATCGCGTGACGATCTTCCGCTACGGCAACCTGCTCGCCCCCGAGCATCTCGAGGCCCCCGAGGCGCGCACCTGCGACACCGCATTCTTCGAGGGGCTTGGCCTGCGTCCAGGCCAGTATCTGCTGTGCATCGGCCGGCTGCAGCCGCTCAAATATCCCGAGGACGTGCTGAAGGCATTCGCGCTGGTCCGCGCCGAGATGGGCGACATCGACCTCGCCTATGCCGGCGACGGCCCGATGCGGGACGAGCTGGAGGCGATGGCGCAGGCGCTTGGCGTGGCCGAACATGTCCGCTTCATCGGCAACCAGAACCAGCGCGGCCTTGCCCAGCTCAATGCCTTCTCCGGCGCGGTGATCTCGCCGCTGACCGGCCGGGCACTGTCGGAATCGGCTCTGGGTGGCGCGCCGATCGTCGCCTATGACCTCGATTGGCAAGCCGACCTCGTCCAGACCGGCGAGACCGGCGAGCTGGTGCCGTTCCGCGAGCCCGAGGAGCTTGGCCGCCGCGCGCTCAAGCTGCTGCGCGATCGGGACTATGCCAGTGCGATGGGCCGGGCGGCACGCGGGCGGGCACTGGCGATACTCGACCCGCAGGCGCTCGATGACCATGAGCGGGCCGAGTACACCAAGCTGCTCACCCGCACCGCAAAGCGCGGGTGAGCCTGCAGGTCAGGTGAAGTCGACGGCCTGGATGCTGAAATTGCACCGCAGCGACGGGATGTTGACCGCCGTGTCGCCGGATACGCCCACCCAGACTTCGTAATAGTCGCCCGCCGTCACATCGATGACGCCCGAGCTATAGGACATGCCCTGGGCGAGCACATTGCTCGATACGCTGGTCGAAAGCGGCTTGTTGCCGTTCCGCACCAGGCTCATCTGGATCGTCGCCGTGGTCACCAGGTCCTGCACGGTGACATTGGCGTTGATGATCGCCCGCTTGATGCCCCTGGGGATGGTCAGGCGGCTGGGCGTGGCTGAATTGAAATAGCCATCGGTATCGAAGGCCGCCGTGTCCCAGTTGAGCGGCGGGCCGGCGGACAGATCGAGCCCGGTGCGATTGGCGGTCAGCACGAGGTTCGCCGCCGAGAAGCTCGCATTGGGGCCCGCGGGCACCAGCCTGGTGTCGTTGGTCTTGATGAAGCGGCTGTCGCTGGAGACGCTCGTCCAGAACCGCCCGTTTGCCGGGCCATAGGCCTCGAGCGATCCGCCCGACCAGCGCAGGCTGCTCCCGTCGGTGACGTTGATGCCATAGGCCGAGGCGCTGCCGCTTGGATCGACGCGCCCGATCGACTTGCAGTTGGTGAACGACATGGTGGACTCGGTCCAGTCGGAGCCGATCGCGCCGCCGTCGAAGATGCACTGCACCGCGCTGCCTTCGACCCGGGACATGTCGACCGCGCCGCTGCCGCCGACGCAGCTGAAGCTGCTGGCGAGGAGCTGGAGGTTGGTGACCTGGCTCACCCCGGACTGCACGAGCGCAGGGACCGCGCCGAGCATCTGGATGGTGCATCCGATGATCCGGATATTGTCCATCGGCCCCGAGGCATCGGCGATCAGCTCGATGCCGGCAAAGGCGTTACCGGTGGCGCTGCACGCGATATAGGTGATGTTGCGCGACTGGGTGAGCGGGTGGAAATAGGTCCCGATCAGGTCGCCATCGCCGTCACGGGCGTGGCAGTTCTCCAGCAGCACGCCATCCGACGCGGTCTGCTCGAAGTTGATCTGGCAATTATAGCTCCAGCAATCGCGGAAGGTGCCCGAGGCGAAGAAGAAGCCGCCCGGATCGCCCTGCGCGAAATGGCCATAGCCGGTGCAGTTGGACGAGCTGGTCCGCTCGACCACGAAGCGCTGGCCGCGCATCTGGAAGCCGGTCAGTCGCACCGTGTCGCCGGATGCTCGTATCTTGGCGCCGTCCACGGCCAGATCGTGCACCGCGACGTCGGTGACGTCCGGAGGCATGTAGATCAGACCGTTGGTGCTGACCGTGTCGTCGAAGCTGTCGAGCGCGACGATCCGGGTCAGGCCGGCGCCAGCGCCGCGCAGGGTCTTGCCGGTTTCGAGAACGATCGACGAGGCGATGCCGAACGTCCCTGCCGGCAGCACGACGATGCCGGAGGCGCAATCCTGCAGCGCCGCGTTGATCGCGAACGCTGCGTCGTCGAGCGGGTCGCAGGGCAGCAGGGGCACGATGCCGAACGGGGCCATCGCCGCATCGACCAGGCCGGCCGAGACATTGTCGACATAGTCCTTGCTCGCCGCATCGGTCGGGTCGACCGGCCAGGCCATGTTGGTGCCGCGATAGCCGCCATGGTCGAGGTCGGCGGTCATCCCCGCCTGCCCGTCACGGGTGAGGCAGTCGCTCAGCGCATCGGCGATGTCGAGAATGGTGGTGTTATAGTCGGCCGGCGGGATGGGCACGAGCGGATCGGCCGGAAATACCGGGGGCGCGGGCGGAACATAGGTACCGGAACCGTTGAATGGCATGTCTTGCCTCCATCATGGTGGGGATCCCACGCAGGAGGTCACACCCTCAAATCCTATATTGCAAGCAAACACATGTGTCTGACCGGTACGTTTCCGAAACAAAATCCTTAACGCAGGTCGATCAGCGCGATTCCGCTCCGGCGCGGGCGTAGAGCGCCTCATAGGCGCGGGCCATCGCCCCGGCGCTGTGATGGGCGAGCACATGGGCGCGCTGGCGTTGGGAGAGCGCCGTGCGCTCGCCGGCATCGGCGAGCAGGCGCGCGGCTTCCTGCGCCACCAGCGCCGGATCGGGATCCGACCAGATCCAGTCCGCCTCTCCGCGGCGATGCTCGGCCAGCGCCTGCACCGCGACGACCGGGGTGCCGCCGGCGGCCGCCTCGAGCCCGGCAATGCCGGTGATCGGGCCGACATTGACGCTGACATAGACGTCCATCGCCGCCATAGCCGTGCGCGGGCTGAGCACCATCCCGGGCAGATGCAGCCGGTCCCCGATGCCGAGGCGCTCGCCCTCGGCGCGCACCGCATCGAGCATCGGCCCGGTGCCGCCCATCAGGAAATGGACGCCCTCGCCGGCCTGGCGGGCGATGCCGGCAAAGGCGGCGACGATCGCCAGCGGGTTGCGCTCGGCCTGGACGCGCCCGATCGTGCCGACCAGCGGTGCATCCGCGGGAATGCCAAGCCCTTCGCGATAGGCCGCGCGTTCCGCGGCGCCCACGGGGGCATCGTCCACCGCCACGCCATTGGGGATGATCGCCAGCGGCAACGCCGGGTTGCGCTCGGCGAAGCGCGTCCAGTGCGCATCGCGCGCCATCAGCGCCAGGCCATCGCGGCCGCGCGCCAGGAAGGTCGACAGGATTAGCTGCCGCCGCCGGATCGGCATGCCGACGCCGTGGAAGGTCTCGACGATGCGCGGACGCTTCGATCCGGTGACCCGCCGCAGCCAACGCAGCTGGGTGCCGAGCGCGGCGGCGAAGGTGAGGTGGCAGTGCACCACGTCCTGCTCGCGCAGCCAGGACCAGTTGGCGAGCAGCCAGGCCGGGAGCCGCAGATAGCGCCGGTAACGCGACGGCGCGCCGCGCATGTGGCGCACCATGATCTCCGGGCGGAGCATCCCTTCGCCCAGCGCGGGATCCTCGGGATGCGCGACGACAACCGTCACCGCATGCCCGGCGGCGCTCGCCTCATTGGCCAGGTCGATCAGCACCCGCTCCGCGCCACCCTTGGTAAGCGCGGGGATGACATGGGTGATCTTCATGCGCGCATCCCCTGCCGGTCCGCGATGCGGACCGGACGCGGGTCGGCCAGTGCCTCAGCCAAGGATCGCTTTCAGGATCTGGTCGCAGACGATCATCGCATCGACACCCTCGCGCACGCCCGGCGCGCCCGGCGCCGGATTGCCGCGGCACGAGCCGAGGAACGCCTGGAGCTCGAGCTGGAGCGCCTCGCGCGGCTGGACCTCGATCTTCTCCTCCAGCGCGGTGATCCGATAGGGCTCGCCCGGACGCTGCTCGACTTCGGACTGGCGGCTGAGCGTGATCTCCTTGCGGAGCAGCTCGCAGTCGACGAACATGTCCTTGCAGGTGGCCTGGATGCTGCGCATCTTCTTGTCGGTGATCCGGCTCGCCTGGATCCGCGAGAAGCGGCCATTGGCGTGCGTGAGCAGCGCCGCGGCATAGTCGATCATCGGCCCCTCGGCGACGCCGTGCGCGGAGACCGCGACGGTGGGGCCGTTCAGGTAGAGCGCCAGGTCGATGTCGTGGATCATCAGGTCGGTGACCACGTCGACATCGGTGATCCGCGCGCTCAGCTTGTTGGTCCGCACGAAATCGACGCTGACCACCTGCTCCGAGCGGTCGAGCAGCTTCTTCATCTGGTCGACCGCAGGGTTGAAGCGCTCGATCAGGCCGACCTGGAAGTTGAGGCCGCGGCTCTCGACGAAATCGCGCATCGCGAGCGATGTCTCGAGCCGGTCGGTGACCGGCTTCTCGACGAAGATGTTCGAGACGTGCTGCGCCGCCAGCTCGATATAGGCCTGGTGCGTGGTGGTCGGGCTGGCGATCACCACCGCCTCGACCTCGCTCAGCGCCTGCTCGATGTCGGTCGCGACGGCGACGCCCGTGCTGCCGACGATCCGGCGCGCATTGTCGGCGTCGAGGTCGTAGACGAAGCGCAGGTCGGCGCCGGCGAGCAGCGACAGGATACGAAGATGGTTCTGGCCCATCCGGCCGAGGCCGATGATGCCGATGCGTACCGGTGCGGTTGCGTTCACGGCCTGCCCTCCACGCGGTTGCCCGCCTCATCCACATAGCCGACGCAGCGCGCCGGATTGCCCATCATCAGCGCGAAGGGCTCGACATCCTTGGTCACCACCGCGCCGGCCGCGATCATGGCGAACTCGCCGATCACCGATCCGCAGACGATGGTGGCGTTCGCCCCGATGCTCGCGCCGCGGCGGACCAGGGTCGGCGTGACCTTCCAGTCCGGATTGTTGGCGCGCGGCACCTTGTCGTTGGTGAAGCAGGCATTGGGGCCGACAAAGACCTCGTCCTCGATCGTCACGCCGTTATAGACCGACACCGAGTTCTGGATCTTGCAGCGATCGCCGATGATCACGGCGTGATCGACATAGACGTCCTTGGACAGGATGCAGTCCCGGCCGATCCGGGCGCCTTCGCGCACCTGGACGTTGATCCAGATGCGCGTCCCCTCCCCGATCTCCGCGCGCGCATCGACGCTCGCGGTGGGGTGGATATAGACGTTGTCGGCCACGCTCAGCCCTTCATCGCTTCGACGATGGTCTCGATCTCCGCATCCGGCAGATAGGGATGCATCGGCAGGCTGAACACGCGGCCGCCGAGATCCTCGGAGACGGCGAAATCGCCATCGGCATAGCCGAGATAGGCGAAGGCCTGCTGCTGGTGCAGCGCCTTGGGATAGTAGATCGCGGTGGGCAGGCCCTTGTCGGCGAGCTTCTTCTGGAAGGCGCTGCGCGCGGCGGCATCCTTGGCGACCACGGTGTACTGCGCCCAGGCGCTCACCTGGTGGCCGGGTACCACCGGCGCGACGAGGTCGAGCCCGCTTGCCGCGATCGCCTTGCGATAGCTCTCCGCGACGCGCTGGCGCTGGACCATCTCGTCGTCGAACACATCGAGCTTGACCTGCAGGATCGCCGCCTGGATCGCATCGAGGCGACCGGTGATGCCGAGGCGGACATTGTCGTACTTGTCCGAGCCTTGGCCGTGCACGCGGATCGAGCGGAGCACTTCGGCGAAGGCCGCATCGTTGGTGAAGATCGCGCCGCCATCGCCGTAGCAGCCGAGCGGCTTGGCCGGGAAGAAGGAGGTGCAGCCGATCTCGGCGAGGCCGCCCGCACGCGCATTGTTGGCGCTCGCGCCGAAGCTCTGCGCGGCGTCCTCGAGGACGAAGAGGCCGTTCGCGTCGGCAATGGCGTTGAGCGCGGCATAGTCCGCGGTCAGGCCGAACAGGTCGACCGCGATGATGCCCTTGGGCTTGAGCGCCTTCAGTTCCTCGTCGGAGATGCGCGGCAGCGGGTGGATCGAGCGATCGGCAGCGGCCAGCGCCTTCACTGCGCGCTCCAGCGCCGCGGGATCGATGTTGAAGCTGTCCGCCTCGACATCGACGAAGATCGGCGTCGCGCCGACGGTGGCGATCGCCTCGGCGCTCGCCATGAAGGTGAAGGGCACGGTGAAGACTGCGTCACCCGGGCCGACGCCCTTGGCCATCAGCGCCATCACCAGGGCATCGGTGCCCGAGGCGCAGGAAACGCAATGCTTTACGCCAACATAGTCCGCGAGCCGCTCTTCCAGCTTCGTCACTTCGGGACCCAGGATATATTGCCCGCTGCGCAGGACGCGAAGCACCGAGGCTTCCACATCTTCCTGGATACGCGAGTACTGGGCCTGCAAATCGATAAAGGAAACCATGGGCGGCTTTCATTTGCTTGACACGAACGCCGCGGGAATGGCGCGAGCCCCCTCCCCAAGCGCAGGGCGCCCGTAGCACGGGCGGATCGGAAAAGGAAAGGCGCCATCCGCCGGTTCGGCGCGGCTGGGCACTGGCGCGCCGAGGGCTGCTCCGATAGACGCGCAAGTGGCGAACAAGGCGCCCCGCCAGTTACGGAGCATGAAGCATGTGCGGTATTGCAGGCCTTCTGACACGGGGCGCAGTCGACCCGGCCAGCCTGCGCGGTATGGCCGAGGCGCTCCACCACCGCGGACCCGACGACCAGGGCGTCTGGCACGACGACACAGCCGGCATCGGCCTGGCGCATCGCCGGCTTGCGATCGTCGACCTCTCTCCCGCCGGGCACCAGCCGATGCAGGACGCGAGCGGGCGCTATGTGCTCGTCTATAACGGCGAGATCTACAACCACGCCGCGCTGCGTGCCGAGATCGGCGCCGCGGCCGAGGCGGCGGGCGCGCCGATCGCCTGGCGCGGGCATAGCGACACCGAAGTGCTGCTCGCCTGCATCGATCGCTGGGGCCTGGAGGCGACGCTGGAGCGCGCCGCCGGCATGTTCGCACTGGCGCTGTGGGACCGGCGCGACCGCGTGCTCCGGCTCGCCCGCGACCGGTTCGGCGAGAAGCCGCTCTATTTCGGCTGGGTCGGCGGCAGCTTCGCTTTCGCCTCCGAGCTGAAGGCGCTGCTCGCGCTGCCGGGCTTCGACAATCCGATCGACCGCCGGGCACTGTCCCGCTTCGCGTCACGTGCCTTCGTCCCCGCCCCGCTCAGCATCTACGAGCGCATCTTCAAGCTGCTGCCTGCGCATATCCTGTCGATAGACGCAGGCGCGATCCCCACGTCCCAGTCCACGCCGCCGGTTCCCGGCAAGGCCGAGAACGGCATGCGGCTGGAGCCTTACTGGGCCTATCGCGACGTGGTCGAGGCCGGACTGGCCGATCCGATCACCGACGAAAAGGAAGCGCTCGACGAGCTCGAAGCGGCGCTGGCGGAATCGATCCAGGAACAGGCGATGGCCGATGTGCCCGTCGGCGCCTTCCTTTCCGGCGGCATCGATTCCTCCACAGTCGTCGCGCTCTATCGCAAATATACCAGCGGCACGGTCCGCACCTTCTCGATCGGCTTCGAGGAAGGCGGCTTCAACGAGGCCGAATATGCCAAGGCAGTCGCCGCGCATTTCGGGACCGAGCATAACGAGCATTATGTCTCGGCCCGCGAGGCCAGGGACGTGATCCCCCATCTGCCGCAAATCTATGACGAGCCCTTCGCCGATGCCTCGCAGGTACCGACCTATATCGTCAGCGGCTTTGCCCGCGAGCAGGTGACGGTCGCGCTGTCGGGCGATGGCGGCGACGAGCTGTTCGGCGGGTATAACCGCCACCTCGCCGTGCCCCGTGCCTGGCGCATGGCGCAGCGCGTGCCGGCGCCGGTGCGCAGCCTGATCGGCAACGGGGTCGAGCGGCTGCCCGCCCATATGTGGAACCGCATCGCCCAGTCCGTGCCCGGCTGGGGCCGGCCCGAGGTGGGGGCGAAGCTGCGCAAGGCGGCGGGTGTAATGATGCGCTCGCACAGCTTTGCCGACGCCTTCACCTCCTTCGTCGACGAATGGCATGGCGAAGCGTCGCCGGTGCTGCTGGACGAGGCGATGCCGGCGAACGACACCAATCTGCCCTCGGCCGCCGACACCATCCAGGCGATGTATGTCGACGCGATGACCTATCTGCCCGACGACGTGATGTGCAAGGTCGACCGGGCGGCGATGGCGGTCAGCCTGGAGACCCGTGCCCCGCTGCTCGACCACCGGGTCGCCGCGGTGGCGGCGCGCATCCCGCTGGACATGAAGGTGCGCGACGGCAGCGGGAAGCACATCCTGCGCACCCTCCTGTTCCGCAACGCGCCCGCTTCGCTGTTCGACCGGCCCAAGGCCGGCTTCGCTGCGCCGGTGGGCGAATGGATCAAGGGGCCGCTGCGTGACTGGGCGGAAGCGCTGCTCGACGAGAGCCGCCTGCGCCAGCAGGGCCTGCTCGATGCCGCCAGCGTCCGCGAGCGCTGGCACCAGCACCTCAGCGGCGAGCGCAATTCCGAGCAGGCGATCTGGTCGATGCTGATGTTCCAGGCCTGGCTCGACGCCGGGAACGGCGTGCCGCAGCCTTCGTCCCCGCCCCGGCTGGCTACGGCAGGCTGAGGCTCAACCCTCGCCCTTGCGGGGCGGGCAGCGGCCGGCGCAGGTCGCCGGGAAGCGGCGCGTCACCCCGCCGCGAGTGAGCGTCCAGGGCGTCTCGCTGTTGCCGGCATTGCGGCTGCCCTCGGCACCGCCCGGAAGCGCCAGGATGGTGCCGCCCGCCTCGACGAAGCGGCAGTTGCGGAAGCGGCCATAGAGCGCGATCGCGCCGCGGGTGGCGCGGATCGTCACGCCGTCGAGCAGCATCTGGTCCTGGTTGGCGTTCGAGCCGCCCGTCCCGCCCGCCTGGCGGATCTCGCCGCCGATGATGCGCACGCCGGTCACGCCGTCGGGGATCAGGAAGCCGCCCGGGCTGTAGGGCTGCGTGCCGCGCGGCGCTAGCGCGGGATCGTTGGTGATCAGGCAATTCTCGAACAGCTCGCCCCTGGGCCCGCCGCGCAGGTTGACTACCGCGCCGACGATCGTGGTGCCGCGGAAGCGCATGTTCTCGGCACCGGCGCTGTAATAGGCCCAGGTGCTGGTGCCGATGACCCGGCAATCGACCACGTCGATGTCGCTCACCTTGCCGCCGCCATGGAGCAAGGCCGGGCCGGCATTGTCGCTCATCTCACAGCGCTCGAAGCGGATTCCGCGGACGATCTTCTCGCCCTCGGCCTCCAGATCGACGCCGGCACCCGGCGGGCTGCCGACCTGGGTGCCCCGGCGGGTCCGCCGGAACTTGCTGTCGGCGAAGACATGGCCGACGCCGCCGACCACGCTGAGCGCTTGGCGGCCGTTCTCGTAGAAGTCGCACCCCGAGGTGCCCGAACCCGAGGGCGGCGTGTTCGGCGCGCCGGGATCATCGACCAGCAGGCCGTCCAGCGGATGATCGTGCGCACGGACGTTGCGGACCAGCCACTTGCCGGTGTTGTTGCGGAACACCAGCCCCGAGCCCGGCAGCTGGATGCCGGCATCGCCCCAAGTCCCGCCGATCACCGCGCGGCGCATGTTGCCGTCGAGCTCGAGGTCCTGGATCGAGACCGGCCCGCTGCATTCCTCTACAAAGACCAGCGCCGAATAGCCCGCCGCGATCTGCGGGCCGAAATAGGGCATCTTGTTGCGGGTAATCGCGCCGCTGGTGTCGAAGGTGCCGTAGCGATAGCCGTTGACGGCGCGCAACGTGGCGCCGTTGCCCAGCACCGTCACTGCGTTGCGGCAGCGGCGGAAGCGAAGCACGTCGCGGGGCACGAAGGTGTAGCCGCCGGTCGACTTGGGATCGGCCGAGCGCGTCTGGCCGCCGACGATATAGGTCGCCCCCTTGCGCAGCGACACGGTGCCGCCGCCGGCGCGGTTGACCGCTTCCGACAGCGCCGCGAACGCCGCCCCATCATTGGCGATCCCGTCCCCCCTGGCACCGAATGCCTCGGGCGTGAACTGCGGCCCCTCGGGCTTGAACGCGCCGGCCGAGCAGCTCGCGAACGGCACCATGGCCGTCGCGAAGGCGCTCGCCACGAAGCTGCGCCGGCCGATCAGCGGGCCGGGAACCGCTGCACCGGGGGCCGGGTCGCCCATCTCAGAGCGACCAGCGAGCGATATGGCCGGGCAGGCTGCGCTTGCCGAACAGGTTCTTGAGGTCGGCGAGCAGGCCGCCCTCGGCGACCAGCGCCTCGAGCTGCGCGTCGGGCAGCTCGGCATAATGCGCGTGCGGCACCGCGACGAGCACCAGGTCGTAGCGCCGCGACAGCGCCTCGGCGTCCAGCTCCAGCCCATATTCGTGACGCGCTTCGTCGGGATCGGCGAGCGGATCGTGGACGGTGATGTCGTGACCGAGCGCCGCCAGCCGCTTGATCACGTCGACGACCCGGCTGTTGCGCAGGTCGGGGACGTTTTCCTTGAACGCCAGGCCCAGCACCAGCGTCGAGCCCGCACGGCCCAGCCGCGCATGGAGCTGGTCGGCGACCCAGGCGCCCATAGTGTCGTTGATCGAGCGGCCCGAGAGGATGACGTTCGGGTTGTGGCCGAGTTCCTGGGCGCGGAAGCTCAGATAATAGGGATCGACGCCGATGCAGTGGCCGCCGACCAGCCCGGGCTGGAACGGCAGGAAGTTCCACTTGGTCCCCGCCGCCTCGAGCACTTCCCAGACCGAGATGTCGAGCCGGGCGAAGATCTGGGCGATCTCGTTCATGAAGGCGATGTTGATGTCGCGCTGGGCGTTCTCGATCACCTTGGCCGCCTCGGCGGTCTTGATCGAGCTTGCCTCGAACACGCCGCCGCTGGTGATCGCACCGTACATGTCGGCCAGGCAGCGGGTGACCTCGGGATTCTCGCCCGCCACCACCTTGGTGATCCGCTCGACCGTATGCTCGCGATCGCCCGGATTGATGCGCTCGGGCGAATAGCCGAGGAAGAAGTCCACGCCCTGCTTCAGGCCGGTTTCCTGCTCCAGCAGCGGGCCGCAGATGTCCTCGGTGACGCCGGGATAGACGGTGCTCTCATAGACGATGATCGGCTTGCGGGCCGGATCGAGCAGCTTGGCGACGCTGCGGCTGGCCGAAACGATCGGGCCGAGGTCGGGCCGGTTCTCGCCATCGATCGGCGTCGGCACGGTGATGACGTAGATATCGGCGCCCTTGCCCTCCGCCGGATCGGCGGTGAGCGCGATCGACGAGGCGGTAAGCGCATCGCCTTCCACTTCGTTGGTCCGGTCGTGGCCGCTCTTCAGCTCGGCGATGCGGCCGGCATCGATGTCGAGGCCCGTGACCCGGAACTTGCGCGCCAGCGCCAGGGCGAGCGGCAAGCCAACATAGCCAAGACCGACGACGACGATATGCTCGTTATTCGACATAAACCCCGTTTTCAGATTAAGCCGTACGGAAACGCGGCACGACAGACAGCCCCACAGGCGACCGGTATTCCAGGACCTTCACTCCGCTTCTACTTGGAGCCGAAGCCTGAGAACACGATGCCGATGGTGCGTACGATGATCAACGCATCGAGCCACGCAGAGAAATATTTGATGTAGTAAAAGTCGTAGTGCAGCTTCTTGTGCACGGCATCCAGGTCGGTCACGTGCCCCTGATTGACCTGCGCCCAGCCGGTGAGGCCCGGCCGCACGATGTGGCGATAGCGATAGAAGGGCAGCTCGCACTCATACCATTGGGAGAGCGGCAGCGCCTCGGGCCGGGGCCCGATCAGGCTCATCTCGCCGCGCAGCACGTTGACCAGCTGGGGCAGCTCGTCGATGCGGGTGCGGCGCAGGAAACGGCCGATGCGGGTGACGCGCTGGTCGCTCGACTGGGTCATCGCGCTGTTGCGCGCATCGCCGGCGCTTTCCGGGGCGTGCTGCATGGTGCGGAACTTGACCATCTGGAACGGGCGACCGCGATAGCCCATCCGCGTCTGGCGGAAGAGCGCCGGCCCCGTCGAATCCATCCGGATCGCCACGGCGAGGACGAGCAGCGGGATCGACAGCACCGGCAGCGCGACCAGCGCGATGCCGATGTCGAACGCCCGCTTGATCTTGCGATAGGCGAGGTTGGGCAGCAGCGAGCCGAAGCTGTTCTCCGAGAGATGCTCGAGCTCGACCTTGCCGCTGAGCGATTCCCGCAGCTGCTTGGTATGGTAGATCACCCGGCCGGAGATCGCCGCCTCGGCCAGCATCCGCTCCCATTCGGGGGCGTGATCGTGGCGCAGGTCGGCGACGATCGCGCCGCGCCGGTCATCGACCGGGATCGACGGCTCGTGCATGAGGATCCACTCGATCCCCTCCACTTCGTCCATGATGCCGACATTGCCGAACGGCACGAGGTAGAATTGCCGCCGCGCCATGCGCTGGGCGAGATAATGGGCGAGGAAGCCGAAGGCGAGCGAGGAAACGAAGCCCGCGCTCAGCATCAGGCCGCTATAGGGCAGGCGGAAGCCGAGCAGCACCGTGGCGGCGACGCCATAGGTGATGGCGAAGGCCGGCATGATATAGGCGAAGCCGCGCGAGCCGGGGAAGCTCGCCACGCGCCGATAGATGAGCAGCGCGAAGACGGCTGCGGCGAACGAGGCGATCGCGCTGCCGACAATGAACGGCCCGCCCTGGGCGAGCACGTTGCTCTCGCTCAGCGCAAGCAGGAGAGGCACCGCCACCGAGCCGGCCAGGATCCCGAGCAGCTGGAAGCTGAGCGATTCGAGAAAATGGCGAGCGATGGGGGGCGCGGGTTCGCGGGTCATGAGCATATGGGCGATATCACCTGTCATTCCCCCCCGGCAGACCGTGATTGGCTTACTCTATTACTTCGCCCATCGCCCTATTCCTTTTCCGCAGGATTGCAACGCATGCATCCTGCACGGGGAGGAACGGCACGGGCAGAATCAAAACCGCCGGCGGGATGGCCGCCGGCGGTTCGAAATCTTACTGCCCGCCCTCGGGGCCACCCGGCGGCGGGCCGCCCGGCGCACCACCCTGTTGCTGCTGCAGCTGCTGCTGCATCATCATCTGCTGGAGCATCTGCGCCGGGATCAGCTCGGTCATCTCGACGTCGAAGACCAGCACCTTCTTCGAGAGCGGGCTCGGCGGCGCGCCCGGAGCGCCATAGCCGAGGCTCGGCGGCACCCAGAAGCGGTACTTGGCGCCCTTCTTCATCAGCTTCACGCCTTCGGTGAAGCCGGGAATCATCGGCTGGCCGACCTGCATGCGCATCGGCGTCTCGGGCTGGAACTCCTTGCCGTCCGTCAGGACGCCGTGGATCACCAGCGCCGCGCCGTCGCCCTCGGCCGCAGCCGGGCCCGTGCCGGGAGTCAGCACCTTGTACTGAAGCCCCGAGGCCGTGGTCTCGACGCCCGACTGGTGCTTGTTCCAGTTCAGGAGCTGCTCTTCGGTGAGATACTGCGTTCCCGTCCAGGCCAGCGCCACCGCAATGGCGATCGCCAGCACCAGACCGGCCCAGAGCCAGGTCTTGTAGCTGCGCTTGACGGGCTGGAGCGGAACAGCGGTCACGGACATGCGATTGGGCTCCAGGCGCGGGTATCAGGCTACCGAAAGTTCACTAAGTTCACGACAGCCACGCGCGAGGACCGCGCGTGGCCGAATCGCGAATCAACGGGCGCTGTCGCGCTCCATGCGCTTCCGCTCGAGCTTGCGCGCGCGGCGGACCGCGGCGGCGCGCTCGCGGGCACGCTTCTCGCTGGGCTTCTCGTAGTGACGACGGAGCTTCATCTCGCGGTACACGCCCTCGCGCTGCAGCTTCTTCTTGAGTGCGCGCAGTGCCTGGTCGACGTTGTTGTCGCGAACGATGATCTGCATAAGCCCGTCAGTGCTCCGGTCTATTCAATAGAAAAGGGTTCGCCGGAACGCGGGGTTGCGGCGTCGTGGCGGCCACCTAACAGCGCGAATCCATTTTTTCAAGCGAGAACAAGCCTTGCCCCCTCTCAGGCGCGGCGAGCCGATCAGCTCTGGGCACCGCCCTGGCAGAGTCCGAGCCGCTTGCCATAGACCCGCATGCGAATCGCGGCATAGCCCGGCTGGCCCTTCGCGCCGCTCTCCTGGTCGACCGTCACGTCATAGGCCTGCTTGTCCATGGTGCCGGCATAGACGAGCGTGGTCTTCGCGCCGCTCGCCTGGGTGCACTGAATCTCGACGTCGAGCTTCCCGCCCTTCTGCACGAAGCGCGGGAAGGTGCAGGTGCCGGCGACCTTTTCGAGATTCTCGATGTCGAGCGGCTTGAGGTCGCTCGCGGTCTGGCACTTCACCGCATGGCGCTCCTGCTTGCGCACCGCCGCCAGCTGGCTTTCCTTGTCCGGCCCGTCGCTGAAGTCGGCGGCGAGGACCTGCGTGCCCGAATCCCAGGTGCCGGGCTGCATCAGCGTCTTCGAATGCGCGGCGCGCGAGAGGCTGGCGACCTCCTGCATCGAGGCATTGCGCACGTCGATCTCGCCCGTGGCAGCGGCCTGGCGCTCCGCTTCGGACTGGCAACCGGCGAGGACAAGGGCGGCGCCGACGAGCAGCATGGCACGCATGTTCAGGAAATCCCTCTTCAAATTCGTGGCGCCACTCAGCCGATATCGCAACCAAAGACAAGCGCGATTCCTGGCGGCATAGTGCGGCGATGACCTCTGCCGACAGCGCCGCCCCGCCCCGACACCGCCTGCGATCGATCCTGGGGGGATCAGCGGGCAATCTGGTCGAATGGTATGACTGGTACGCCTATTCGGCCTTCACCCTATATTTCGCGCCGCATTTCTTCCCCAAGGGCGACCAGACCACCCAGCTGCTCAACACCGCCGCGGTGTTCGCGGTCGGCTTCCTGATGCGGCCGATCGGCGGCTGGCTGATGGGCATCTATGGCGACCGCTATGGCCGCAAGGCGGGGTTGACCCTGTCGGTGACGCTGATGTGCGCCGGGTCGCTGCTGATCGCGGTCACCCCCGGCTATGCGACGATCGGCGTGGCCGCGCCGGCGCTGCTGGTGCTCGCCCGGCTGATGCAGGGCATCTCGGTGGGCGGCGAATATGGCGCCAGCGCCACCTATCTCTCCGAAATGGCCGGCAAGCGGCATCGCGGCTTCTGGTCGAGCTTCCAATATGTCACGCTGATCTCCGGCCAGTTGGTCGCGCTGCTCGTCCTGCTGGTGCTGCAATCGGCGCTGAGCGAAGCCGATCTAGACGCCTGGGGCTGGCGCATCCCCTTCCTGATCGGCGGCGTGCTGGCGGTGATCGTGTTCTGGCTGCGCCGGCGGCTGGCGGAGACCGAGAGCTTCGAGAACAGGAAGAGCGGCGGCCAGTCGAGCCTGTTCGCGCTGTTCCGGTACCATCCGCGCGAGGCGGCGCTGGTGATGCTGCTCACCGCGGGCGGCACGCTCGCCTTCTACGCCTATTCGATCTATCTGCAGAAATTCCTGGTCAACACCTCGGGCTTCGACCGGGCGACGGCGTCGCAGATCAACGCCGCGGCGCTGTTCGGCTTCATGCTTATCCAGCCGCTGGCGGGCGCGCTTTCCGACCGGATCGGACGCAAGCCGCTGATGATCGGGTTCGGGGTGCTCGGCGTGCTGCTGACCTGGCCGATCTTCACCGCGCTGGAGAGCGTGCGCAGCCCGGTCCTCGCCTTCCTGATCATGCTGGGCGCGCTGGTGATCGTGACCGGCTACACCTCGATCAACGCGGTGGTGAAGGCCGAGCTGTTTCCCGCCCATATCCGCACGCTTGGCGTCGCCCTGCCCTATGCCATCGCCAATGCGGTGTTCGGCGGGACGGCGGAATATGTCGCACTATGGTTCAAGGACGCCGGCTGGGAGCAGGGCTTCTATTGGTACGTCACGGCGATGATCGGGGTGTCGCTGGTGACCTATCTTCGCATGCGGGACACTGCGAAACATTCGCAGATCCTAGAGGATTGATAGGCTATTGCTAATCATTAGCGTATTCTCGCCCCATTCTCTCGTCACCCCGGACTTGTTCCGGGGTCCACCGGGAGGCGAGCTTCGGACAAGAGGCTCAAACGTCAGAACGGGAGGCTTGGTGGGCCCCGGCACAAGGCCGGGGTGACGTCAAAGAGGAAGGCAGCGACAAACCCTTACGGCTTCCGTCCCGCCGCTCCGTCTATATGTTTCCGTGCGTTGCAGCCCTGCAATACCGGCGTTAGGCTCGTGCCCTAACCCTATGGGATGCAACTCGCAGCTTTAGCACCAGCCTTGGACATCGAGACCCGCCTGCTGATCGTCGACGACGATCCCGGTATCCGCGAGCTGACCGCGGCCTTCCTGTCGCAGCATGGCTATGTCGTGGACACCGCTTCGGGCGCGACCGAGATGCGCACGCTCGCCGCACGCCATGACTATGCCCTCGTCGTGCTCGACGTGATGATGCCGGGCGAGGACGGGCTCTCCATCCTGCGCTCGATGGACCGCGAGGCCGGGCCGGCGGTGATCCTCCATTCGGTGATCGGCGAGGATATCGACCGGATCGTCGGGCTGGAGATGGGCGCGGACGACTATGTCCCCAAGCCCGCCAATCCCCGCGAGCTGCTGGCGCGCATCCGCTCGGTGCTGCGCCGCAGCCAGAACGACCGCGCCGCGCCGGCGGCGACGCCGATCCGCGCCTTCATGCGCTTCGCCGGCTGGCGGCTCGATCCGGTGGCGCGCCAGCTCTGGGATCCGGACGATGTGATCATCAACCTGAGCGACGGCGAGTTCCGGCTGCTGCTCGCGCTGGTCGAGCGGCCGCGCCGCGTGCTGACCCGCGACATGCTGCTCGACATCTCGCGCGGCCCCAATGCCGAGCATTTCGACCGGGCGATCGACGTGCAGATGAGCCGGCTGCGCAAGAAGCTCGCGCGGCCCGGCTCCGAGGACCTGATCCGCACGATCCGCAACGAAGGCTATATGTTCGTCACCGAAGTGGCGACCAAATAGCCCGTGGCCCGGCGCTCGATCACCGTCCCGATCGTATTGCTCGTCATCGCCGCGGCGCTGATCGCGACGACGACGCAGTTCACGATCATGTTCAACGGCCCGCCGCCGGGCCCGGGGCCGCTGCCGCTCGCCCGCCTTGCCGAGGCGCTGCGCACCGGCATCGTGCCGGCCACCGCCCAGGCGCGAATGACGGTCGCCCGCACGCAGGAGGACAAGTTCGGCCGCGAGAAGGAGCGCCCCTCCCCCGCGCGCGACGCGGCAATCGCCCGGCTCATCGGCGTGCCGGTCGAGCGGATTCACGGCCTCTACCAGTTCCCCGCGCGCGATCCCGAGCAGGACATGCACGGCAGCTTCACCGTCGCGCTGGAGGACGGCAATGGCTGGATCGTCGCCTCGAGCCTGTCCCGCCCCGCCTTCACCCGCTGGCACCTTGCCCGGCTGCTGGGGATGCTGGGCGTGCTGCTGGTGCTCTCGCTGCTCGCCTGGGGCGTGGCACGGCGCATCTCGCGGCCGATCCGCGAGCTGGCCGGCGCCGCGACCCGGGTGCGGCTGGGTGCCCGCCAGCCGATCCCGCAAAAGGGCCCGCGCGAGGTCCATGAACTCGCCCGGGCGCTCGACTCGATGCAGGAGCGCATCCTCCACGAGGCGGAGAACCGCAGCGCGATGCTGGGGGCGATCGCCCACGACCTGGGCACGCCGCTGTCGCGGATCGCCTTCTGGGTGGAGCAACTGCCCGACGATGCGCGCCTCCGCGCCGAGGCCGACATCGAGGAGATGCGCGCGATGCTCAAGGCGGCGCTGAGCTTCACCCGCGACGGGCGCGACGGGGCGCCGCACGAGAAGCTCGACCTGGGCAGCCTGATCGAGAGCCTGGTCGACGACCTCGCCACGGCGGGCAAGCCGGTGAGCGTCGAGGCCGGACCCCGCGCGGTGGTGCGCGGCAACAGCGCGGCGCTGCGCCGCCTGTTCGCCAACCTCATCGAGAATGCGGTGCGCTATGGCGAGCGCGCGCGGCTGCGCTGGAGCCTCGCCGAGGGCAAGGTGGACGTGCTCGTCGAAGACGACGGGCGCGGCTTCGACCTGGCGCGGGCGGAGGCTCTGTTCGCCCCGTTCGTGCGCGGCGAGACCTCGCGCAACCGGGAAACAGGCGGCACCGGGCTGGGCCTGGCGATCGTCCGCTCGATCGCCGAGGCGCATGGCGGCGAGGTGTCGCTGGAGAATCGTCCCGACGGCGGCGGACGCGTGCGGGTGCGGCTGCCGGCCTGAACCTGCAAAACGCCGCAACATTCCGCGACCGTGCGAAATCCCCTTGTGTGTCCGGCATGTGACTGAAGCCTCCGACCAAGGAGGCAAGATGGACCATCATGACGCGCACGACCTGGGCCTGGCCCATGACCTGAAGGCAATGACCCGGCTGGCCAGCCGCCGCCGCGCACTGGGCTGGTTCGCCGGCGCGAGCGGCGCAGCGATGCTCGCCGCCTGCGACGGCGGATCGGGCAGCGGGAGCACGAGCAGCAGTTCGAGCGCGGCAACGGCGACGCCAACGCCTACAGCCACCGTCACCCCGACGCCGAGCGCGACTGCCACCAGCGGCAGCTGCGTGGCCGACCCGACCGAGACCAACGGCCCCTACCCCGCCGACGGCACCAACACGTCAAGCGGTGTCACCTCGAACGTGCTCACCGCCGCGAACGTGGTGCGCAGCGACATCCGCGCGTCCTTCCTCGGCAATTCGACCACGACCGCGGCGGGCGTACAGGTGGTGCTGACGCTGACCCTGGTCGACGTGAATGCCGCCTGCGCGCCGCTGGCTGGCTATGCCATCTATATCTGGCACTGCGACCGGGACGGGAAATACTCGCTCTACGACCTGCCGGCGGAGAGCTATCTGCGCGGCGTTGGCGTGACCGACAGCAATGGCCAGGTGACCTTCACCACCATCTTTCCGGGCTGCTATGCCGGGCGCTGGCCGCACATCCATTTCGAAGTGTTCTCGAGCCTGGCGAACGCCACGGGCGGGCGCTACGCCACCCTGGTCTCGCAGCTCGCCATGCCGAGCGCGGCGTGCAGCACAGTCTACAACGGATCGAGCGGCTATTCGTCGAGCATCCGAAACTTCGCCGGCGTGAGCCTGACCGGCGACAACGTGTTCGGCGACAACAGCAGCGCGCAGATCGCCCAGCAGACCCCGGCGATGAGCGGCAGCGTCGCTGATGGTTATACGGCAAGCGCAGTGATCGGCATCGCAAGATAGCTTGCCCGCTTTCGCGGGGATCGGCACCGGCCCGCACCCCCACCCGGCCACCCATATGATACTGCCGTTGGGTGGCCGGGTGGGGGTGCGGGCCGGTGCCGCCTAAAAGCTAGAGGATCATGCCCCCGCCGCCGCGGATCGCGAGCACGCGGCCGATCGAATCGAACAGCGCGTCCATCGCCACCGGCTTGAACAGCACATCGTCGGCGCCCACGGCCAGGCAGCGCTCGCGCAGGTCGAGCGCGGTGTCGGCGGTGACGACGATGACCGGAATCTCGCCCTTGGCATCGCCGCGCGCGCGGATGCGCTCGATCGTCTCGAACCCGTCCATCCCCGGCATGCGCAGATCGACGAGCACGACGTCGAAGGTCTCGGCGTCGAGCATGGCCAGGCCCTCCTCGGCCCAGCTGGCTTCGGCCATCGTAGCCCCCGCGACGTCGAGCATGTCCTTCACGACCCGACGGTTCATCGGATCGTCTTCGATGAAGAGGATGTTCATGCCCGTCCGCCCGTGGCGACCGGTTTCCCCGAGATGCGCGCGACCGTTTTTGTCATGTCCGGTGTGCTATCGCCCTAAGCCGCCCGAGATACAAGCGGGTCCCCCTTCCGCTCGTCGGAATTTTCTTCCGTGGGGGGAATGATAGCATCGATCAGGCTTGCCCCGGTAATGGGTTTTTCGATTATCCTGCCGCCACTTGCCGCAATCAGCTCAGCCGATGTCTCGGCATCCGGCTTCAGCCAGAGAATGGTGTGGGCAATGTCCGCCCCGCCGGCGCGCAGCGCGGCGAGCGCCTGGGCTGCGCCATCCGCCTCGGCCTTGAGCGTCGCCTCGTCGGCGAGCAGGTGCCCGACATCCCCTTCCGCGAGCATCGGCAGCGCCTCGGCGACCGAGCCGGCGAAGCGCAGCCGGGCGACGCGCGGCTCAAGCAGGGTGCGCAGCATCGAGCGGGCGATCGGGTTCCGGTCGAGCACGACCAGATCGAGACCACCCGCGCTCTCGGTGACGGCGGCCGCCTCGGGCGCCTCGGCCAGGACAAGCGGCAGGTCGACGACGAAGCGCGAACCCTTGCCGTCCTCGCTCTCGACCATGATGTCGCCGCCCAGGGCACGGGCGAGGTTACGGCAGATGGCAAGCCCCAGTCCGGTGCCGCCGAAGCGGCGCGTGGTGCTGGTGTCGACCTGGCGGAAGCTCTCGAAGATCTCCTCGAACTTGCCCGTCGGGATGCCGATACCGGTGTCTTCGATGGCCAGCTTGAGGCGACGGGCATCGCCCTCCCCCTCGGCTACGGCGCGCAGCGTGACGCCGCCCTTCTCGGTGAACTTGATCGCGTTGGAGAGCAGGTTGAACACCACCTGGCGCAGGCGAGTGGCGTCGCTGACGATCCAGTGCGGCGCATGGCTGAGCTCGAGCCGGAAGCTCAGACCCTTGGCGCGCGCCTGCTCCTCCCAGAGCTTGGTGACTTCGCGCAGCGTGGTGCACAGGTCCACCGGCGCCGCCTCGACGCTGAGGTTGCCCGTCTCCATCTTGGCGACGTCGAGGATGTCGTCGACCAGCGCGCGCATCGTGACGCCGGCGCCGTGGACGATACCGATCCGCTCGCGAATCTGCGCTTCCAGCTTCGGATCGGACAGCATGACCTGGGTCATGCCGAGGATGCCGTTCAGCGGGGTGCGGATCTCGTGGCTGGTCGTCGCGAGGAACTCGGTCTTGGCCTTGAGCGCCTTCTCCAGCGCGACATTGGTCTCACCCAATACGATGTTGGCGGCGCGCACCTGGTTGCGGCTCCTGCGGATCGTGAGAAGACCCCAGCCGAGCGCGCCCATGACGATCACCGTCGCGGCACCGACCAGCAGGAAGATCGTCAGCTGGTAGCGGGCGCGGCCCTCGGCCTCGCGCGTCTTGAGCTGGAGGATGTCGTTCTGCTGCTTGGCCCAGTTGAACTGCGCGGCCATCAGCGCGGCGCCGGTGGTGGTGGCCACCTTGGTCGCCTCGTCGTTCAGCCGCTTCAGCGCCTCGAGATGCCCCAGCGCCGAGCGTGCATCGCCGGCGCGGGTGAAGATCTGGTAGGCGAAATAATGGTCGTTGCGGAATTCCACCCGGCTCTTGGCAAGGTCGATGCCGTCAAAGGCCTGGCGGATCATCCGCAATGCCCGGCCATTGTCGCCGCGCTGCGAGGCGACCTCGGCCGCCGTCGCCAGCATGTGGCGGCGCAGGACATCCGCATCGGCGCCGCGCAGCAGCTCGAACCCGCGGGTGACGGTGCGATCCGCCGCGTCGAGCTGCGTGAGCGCGATCTGCGCACGGGCGAGGTTGCTGAGCATCAACGCCTCGAGCACAGGCTTGCCCATCTGGCGCGCGATGGTGATCGCCGCATCATATTCCTTGATCGCCTCGCCATTGCGATCGAGCGTCTGCAGCACATTGCCGCGGCTGTTGTGCAGCGAAAGCGACAGCGCCGGGTCGTCGTCATAGAGTTCGGCGGCCTGGCGATAATATTGCTCGGCACGCGCGTCGTCGCGCGCCACGCTGTACAGCGATCCGATGCCCTGCAGCGCGATCGCCTGGCTGCGCGGCTCCTTCACCTCGCCATAGACGCGATAGGCGTTCTGATAACTGTTGAGCGCCTGCACGGCCTGATCGCGCGACATGAACAGCGCGCCCTGCGACATCAGCAGGTCGCCGCGCAGCTTGATCGATTCCGGGATCGGCTTCACCAGCCGCAGCCCCTCGGTGAGCAAGGGCGCCGCCTGGGCCGGTTCGTCGTTGCGCAGATGCGCCTCGGCCGCCAGCCAGCGCGCAGTGGCGAGCGCGAGCGCCCGCTGCCGTTCGTCGGGAAGCTTCTGCGCCAGCGCGTCGATCGCTGCGGCGTGGCGCAGTGCCTCGGCCTGGTCGGACATCATATTGTCCTTGGCCGCCTGAATCTCCTGCTGGATCGGCAGGGGGAATTCCGACTTTGCCTGGGGCGCGATCTGCGCGGCAGCCGGCAGGACCGCGAACAATGCCGCAAGGGCGAGTAAGAAGCGCGGGAGGGCGCGCATCAGGCGCGCTTCCAGAAGCTCTCGGGACGGACGAACGAGGCGGGGCCGTTCGCGTTTTCGAGATGGCCATCGTCCGCGAGGAACTTGCGGAACGCCTCGAGCCCGAGCGGACGCGAAATCAGGAAGCCCTGGACCATGTCGCAGCCCATCACGCTGAGCAGCGCAAGCGCGGACGGGGTCTCCACGCCCTCGGCGGTGACTTCCATCTCAAGGGCATGGGCAAGGTCGATCGTCGAGCGCACGATCAGCGGATCGCGGTTGCTGCTGGTCAGCTGCAGCACGAACATCTTGTCGATCTTGAGCTCGCGTGCCGGCAGCTTCTTCAGATAGGCGAGCGAGGAAAGCCCCGCGCCATAATCGTCGATGGCGAGCGTGACGCCGCTGTCGGCGAAGAACTGGAGATGGCGGATCGCACTTTCCGGATCGCGGATCACCGCCGTCTCGGTGATCTCGAAGCCGAGCTTGGCATCGGTGTTCGCCAGCATCTCGCACACTTCGTTGACGAAGGCGGGATCGGCGAGAAGCTGGCCGGAGATGTTGACGAAGAGCAGCATGTCGAAGCCGTCCTCGCGCAGCTTCCTCTGGTCCTCGATCACCTGGCGCAGCGTCCAAAGCGTCAGCCGGCTGATCTCGCCCGCCTGCTCCGCGACCGAGATGAAGTCGCCCGGCAGGATCAAGCCGCGGGTCGGATGCTGCCAGCGGACCAGCGCCTCGGCACTGGCGATCTCCTGGCGGCGGACATGCACCTTGGGCTGATATTGCAGGAACATCTCGCCATTGGCGATCGCCCGCGGCAGCTCGCGCATCAGGGTGAGCTTGTCGAAGGCGAGGTCGGCGCGCGACAGGTCGAGCATCACCACCCGGCCGTCGACCCGTGCCTGGTCCAGCGCGGATTCGGCGGCCTCGGCGAGCAGCACCTCGTCATCCTCGACCGAAGGCGCGGCGGCGACGCCGAAGTGCATCTGGAGCTGGTGGGGCTCCCCGTCCAGATCGAGCGGGCGGAGGAAAGCCTTGCTGATCCGCTCGATGTCATCGGCGGCCGCTTCGGGCGATTCCCGCTCGAACATGATCTCGATGATCGCGCGGCTTGCGGCGGCGATGCGCACGTCGGGAACGATCTCGGAGAGCCGCTGGGCCACGTCGAGCACCAGCGAATCGGCGCGCGCCCGGCCCAGATGGCGGCGAAGCGACGCGAAATTGGCAATCTCGCAAAGTCCGAGGATGCTCCAGTAACGGCCTTCGATGTGACGATCGTTACTTGCCCGGTGCAATTCGCGCTTGCCCGGCGCGCCGGGGCGACGTTCGCGCAGATTGATCTCCGCGCCTTCGCGAGAACTCTGAATTCGCACAAATTCCCTCGCGAATTCCGCGTGTTCCACGGAATTCGGTACCGCGCTGGGCGCAGCGATGGCCAAGGGCGCCAAAGGCTCTTTGCGTGCCGACATGCCCCCTTGGTCTAGCCCCCGACCCTTGAAGGAACGGTTAAATCACGCCCCCGAAACGCTTTTGCCGGAGCCACCTCCGCAGAAATCCGGATTGATTCATCGTTAAGCTATCTTTAACCACGCGAATCGCGCACTCGTGCGCACCGATGGGAGACTACCAATGTTCGCGTTTTTGACCCTTCTGTTCCGTGAAGGTGGCGGCAGCGAGATCCGTCCGTTCTAAAAGGAACGTTCATCCGGGCCGGCGGTGGAGCGACCTCAGACGAGGCCGCGCTGACCGGCCCGGACGACAATCTGGAAGGCGGCCTGAGGCCGCCTTTTTTATTGCCCGTGCTTTTCTCGACCACCGCACCGGAGAGGAGCGCCACGCGGCCCCTTGCCCCGGGCGCAGGCGTCGCTATCTGCGCAGCATAATTTCTTCCCAAGGGGATCCACGTTGCGCATCGCGATGATCGGCACGGGCTATGTCGGCCTGGTTTCTGGCGCCTGTTTCTCGGATTTCGGCCATGAAGTGGTCTGCGTCGACAAGGACGCCCGCAAGATCGAGCTCCTCCATCAAGGCGTGATGCCGATCTACGAGCCCGGCCTCGACGCGCTCGTCGCCTCGAACGTCAAGGCCGGCCGCCTCTCCTTCACCACCGACCTGGCCGAAGGCGTGAAGGACGCGGACGCCGTGTTCATCGCGGTCGGCACCCCGAGCCGCCGCGGCGACGGCCATGCCGATCTCAGCTATGTCTTCGCCGCCGCGCGCGAGATCGCCGAGAGCCTGACCCGGCCCAGCGTGATCGTCACCAAATCGACCGTGCCGGTGGGCACCGGCGACGAGGTCGAGCGGATCATGGCCGAAGTAGCGCCGAACGCTGGCGCCAAGGTCGTCTCCAATCCCGAATTCCTACGCGAAGGCGCCGCGATCGAGGACTTCAAGCGCCCGGACCGCGTGGTCGTCGGCACCGACGACGAGGCCGCCCGCGAAGTGATGCGCGCGATCTACCGCCCGCTCTCGCTCAACCAGAGCGCGCCGATCCTGTTCACCGGCCGCCGCACCAGCGAGCTGATCAAGTATGCCGCCAACGCGTTCCTGGCGGTAAAGATCACCTTCATCAACGAGATCGCCGACCTGTGCGAGGAAGTCGGCGCCGACGTCCAGGAAGTCGCGCGCGGTATCGGCCTCGACAACCGCATCGGCTCGAAGTTCCTCCATGCCGGCCCGGGCTATGGCGGCTCGTGCTTCCCCAAGGACACGCTGGCGCTGCTCAAGACCGCCGGTGACAACGAGACCCCGCTGCGCATCGTCGAGGCGACCGTGCAGGTCAACGACGCCCGCAAGCGCGCCATGGGCCGCAAGGTCATCAAGGCGATGGGCGGCGATGTTCGCGGCAAGACCGTCGGCATCCTCGGCCTGACCTTCAAGCCCAACACCGACGACATGCGCGATGCACCGAGTCTGTCGATCGTCGCCGCGCTGGAAGATGCCGGCGCGACGATCAAGGCCTATGACCCCGAAGGTTTCGAGCAGGCCCGGCCGCTGCTGCCGAATGTCGAGTTCAGCGAGAGCGCCTATGCCGCGGCGGACGGTGCCGATGCGCTGGTGATCGTGACCGAGTGGGACGCGTTCCGTGCGCTCGACCTCGACCGGATCAAGTCGTTGCTCAAGGCCCCGCTGCTCGTCGACCTGCGCAACGTCTATCCCGCCGTCGATGCCGAGCGCGCCGGACTCACCCTGGTCGGCGTCGGCAAGCCGAAGCGCGGCTGATCCCGGCCAACGGGGGAGGAAATCGATGAAGGCCAGCCTGCTGCAGATGACGAGCGGGATCGACCCGACCGCAAATGCGCGCACCATCGCCGATGGCGTGGCAAAGGCGGCGGCGGAGGGCAGCGCTATGCTGTTCACGCCGGAGATGTCCGGCCTGCTCGACGGCAATCGCGAGCGGGCGCGCGGCCATGTCGTGGCCGAGGACCAGGACCTCGTCCTCGCCGCGACCCGCGAGGCGGCGGCGAAGCACGGCATCTGGGTCCATCTCGGCTCGCTTGCGCTGAAGGGTGAGGGCGACAAGTTCCTGAACCGCGGTTTCGTCATCGACGGCACCGGCGCGATCAAGGCGAGCTACGACAAGCTCCATCTGTTCGACGTCGACTTGGCAACCGGCGAGAGCTGGCGCGAGTCCAACACCTATGACCGCGGCGAGCGGGCGATCCTGGTCGATACCCCGATCGGCAGGCTGGGCCTCGCCATCTGCTACGACATGCGCTTCCCGGACCTGTTCCGCGCGCTGAGCGATGCGGGCGCCACTGCCCTCTCCGTCCCGGCCGCCTTCACCCGGCCGACCGGCCAGGCGCATTGGCACGTGCTGCTGCGCGCCCGCGCGATCGAGGCGGCCGCGTACCTGATCGCCACCGCCCAGACCGGCGAGCACGAAGATGGCCGCGCCACCTATGGCCATTCGCTGGTCATCGATCCCTGGGGCGAAGTGCTGCTCGACATGGGCGAGGAAGCCGGGCTCGGCTCGGCCGAGATCGACCTTGCCCGCGTCGAGGATGTACGTTCGCGCGTTCCCGTATTGCGCCACCGGCGCCCGATCCCTCCCGTCGAGACCTTCGCATGAGCACCAAGACCGAGAGCAACAAGGTTTCGGCCCCGATCGAGGACCGCGCCCAGCTGATCGAGTATTTCGCCAAGGGCGAGAAGCCGAAGGAACGCTGGCGCATCGGCACCGAGCACGAGAAGTTCGTGTTCGCGACCAAGGACTTCCACGCCCCCAGCTATGACGAGCAGGGCGGCATCCGCGACCTGCTGGGTGAGCTGACCCAGTTCGGCTGGACGCCGGTGCTGGAGGGCGACAATGTCATCGCCCTTTCCGGCCCGGACGGCACGGTCAGCCTGGAGCCCGCCGGCCAGCTCGAGCTTTCCGGCGCGCCGCTGGAGAACCTCCACGAGACGTGCGGCGAGACCGGCCGGCACCTCGAGCAGGTCAAGCAGGTCGGCGACAAGCTCGGCCTCAACTTCCTCGGTCTCGGCATGTGGCCCGACAAGACGCGCGCCGAGCTGCCGATCATGCCCAAGGGCCGCTACGCCATTATGCTCCGGCACATGCCGCGCGTGGGCAATCTCGGCCTCGACATGATGCTGCGCACCTGCACGATCCAGGTGAACCTGGATTACGCGTCCGAGGCGGACATGGCGCAGAAGTTCCGCGTCGGCCTGGCGCTGCAGCCGCTGGCGACCGCGCTGTTCGCCAACTCGCCCTTCACCGAGGGCAAGCCCAACGGCTTCCTCTCGTTCCGCTCGAACATCTGGTCGGACACCGATCCGGCCCGCACCGGCATGCTGCCCTTCGTGTTCGAGGACGGCTTCGGCTATGAGCGCTACGCCGAGTATGCGCTCGATGTGCCGATGTACTTCGTCTACCGCGACGGGAAGTACATCGACGCCGCTGGCCAGAGCTTCCGCGACTTCCTGAAGGGCGAACTGCCCGCCTATCCCGGCCACAAGCCGACGATCGACGACTGGGCCGATCACCTGTCGACCGCCTTCCCCGAGGTGCGCCTCAAGACCTTCCTCGAGATGCGCGGCGCCGATGGCGGCCGCTGGGGCCGGATCTGTGCCCTGCCCGCGCTCTGGGTCGGCCTGCTCTACGACCAGGGCGCGCTCGACGCCGCCTGGGACCTGGTCAAGGGCTGGTCGATGGAGGAGCGCGAGACGCTGCGCAGCTCGGTGCCGAAGCTCGCGCTCGACGCGCCGCTGCCGGGTGGCGGCAAGCTCAGGGACATCGCCGGCGAGGTGCTCGACATCGCGGCGGCGGGCTTGAATGCGCGCGGCCGGCTCAACGCCTCGGGCGACAATGAGAGCGGCTTCCTCGATCCGCTGCGCGAAGTGGTGCGCACCGGCAAGGTGCCGGCGCAGATCCTGCTCGACCGCTTCAACGGCGACTGGGGTGGCGACATCCGCCGGGTCTATGAGGAAGCGCGGTTCTAGCCTTCCCGGCCCGGGGGAGCACCGCCGGGAAGGCCAGCCCCCTGCCTGCGCGCCAGCCGCTCGACTTCGCGCAGCCGCCCGTCGATCGCCGCGACTTCGTCGTCGTCACCCTTGCGGATGGCGGCGACGATCAGGTCGATCAACTGCTGCGGGGTCGAGGCGCCGAAGCGCAGAAGCAGTTCTTCACCCGAGAGGACCGCGACATCGCGGAGCACCATGCGCCCGCATGCACCGATCTTCGCTTCGGTTTCGGGCTTTCTACGCTTCACACTCGCCTGCATGACCGCTTCACTCACTGAACCGGCACCAAGCCTGCACCCGGGCGCGAGGCGGGAAAACTGGTAAATTTACGTATTTCCGCGAAGCCCGAGAGGCGCTCCCTTCTTCCCATCCATCGGCGGCATCTCCGGCAAAAGAGGAACCGTCACGCTTGAGAAACGTTCGAGATCAAAAATGAGATAAATAAAGTAGCGGTTGGAGGGTTAATGACATCAGGGGAAAGCACCGAGCCCCGCCCCGAAGACAACAACAGACTGCGCCTGAGAGCCCTTGAGGTAGGGCTATGGGACTATGACATAGATGCAGACCTTCTCGTCTGCGATGCACGTTGGTATCAGATCACGGGCCTGACACCCAATTCGGTGCGCAGCATTGCCGATTTCCGGCCATTCATTCATCCCGACGACGCGGACCTTGCCACTACTATCGACGTCGCAAAGGTGGGGGAACTGCTCGCACATGACCTGCGCTATCATGTCGATTTTCGGCTGATCCGCCCGGACGGCCAGGCGCGATGGATCCGCTCGGTCGCCTGCCTGGTGATCGACCCCGCATCCGGCCATCACAAGGCGCTGGGTTGCATCACCGACAATACCGATTTCGCGCTGATCGCCGCCGCACGGGCCTTCACCCGCCCGGCAATGCGCGAGGATCCCGCACTGCCCCACCCCATCACCGCCAACGGCGCCGCCGGCGCAGCGCTCAGCGAACGCGAGCTCGAGTGCCTGCGCTGGCTGAGCCTCGGCAAGACCGCTTGGGAAACGGCCCAGATCATGGAACGCAGCCAGCGAACCGTGGAGTTCCACCTGAGCAACGCCACGCGCAAGCTCTCCGCCTCCAACAAGATCCACGCGGCAGTGATCGCGGTGCGCCAGGGCCTGATCTGACGAAGCCCTTCTGACCTTGCCCAGCCATATCTGTGGATTATGGCCCCCGGGCGGTTCGGCATGGCAAAGCCCGGCACGGCTGCTGTAGGGAGCGAACATGGCCTATTTCCTCGGCATAGACGCAGGCGGCAGCCATTGCCGCAGCCGGTTGACGGACGCCGACGGCGCGATCCTGGGCATTGGTGAGAGCGGCCCGGCCAATACCCGGATCGGCATCGAGAAACTCCACCTCGTGCTGCGCGACGTCGCCGGTCAGGCGATCGGCGCCGCCGGGCTCGACGAAGCGCAGGTCGCGACCATCCGCGCCGGCATGGGCATTGCCGGCATCTCGCGCCCGGGCATGCGCGAGCAGCTCGCCGCCCTGCCCTTCCCCTTCGCCTCGACCGAGTTCGTCACCGACGCAGCGATCGCCAATCTCGGCGCGCATGGCGGCGCGGAGGGGGCGACGCTGATCATCGGCACCGGCAGCGTCGCCGAGGTCCGCATCGGCACGAACAGCTTCACCATCGGCGGTTATGGCTTCCCGATCTCCGACGAAGGCAGCGGCGCCGCGCTCGGTCTCAGCGCGATGCGCCACGCCCTGCGCGCGCTCGACGGGCGCAGCGAAGTCACCCCGCTCAGCCACGCCGTCACCGCCGGCTTCGGGCATGACACCGCGCGCGCCGTCGCCTGGATGGATGCCGCGACGCCCAAGGACTATGCCGCCTTCGCCCCGCTGGTGATGGACTATGCCGAGAACAACGACGCGATCGCCCGCTCGATCGTCGAGGACGCGGCCCAGCATATCGAGCGCTTCATCGAGACGATCTTCGCCCGCGGCGCCGTCCGCTGCGCACTGGCCGGCGGCCTCGCCCTGCGGATCAGGCCCTGGCTGCGCGCGCGCACCGTGGCGCGGCTGACCGACGCCGTCTCCGATCCCCTCGACGGCGCGCTGCTGCTCGCCGGCCTGCCCACCACCGCCCTGCCGACCCGGAAGCCCGATGCCCACTGAGACCGCCGACCCCCGCTATCGCGAGATCGACCGCTGGCCCACCGAGACCGCGGTGGAAGCGATGCTCGAGGCGCAGATCGCCGCCCTCGCCGCGCTGAAGAGCCAGACCGGCGCGATGGCAGCCGCGATCGACGCGGCGGCCGAGCGGCTGCGGAATGGCGGACGCATCGCCTATGCCGGCGCCGGCACCTCCGGACGCATCGGCGTGCAGGACGGAGTGGAGCTCACCCCCACCTTCAACTGGCCCTTCACCCGGCTGGCCTTCCTGATCGCCGGCGGCCCGGCAGCACTCACCCGCACCCAGGAAGGCGCCGAGGACAGCCGCGAGGCCGCGCTCGCCGCAGTCGCCGCCGAGGATATCGGCCCCAATGACGTGCTGATCGGCGTCGCGGCGAGCGGACGCACGCCTTATGTCATCGCCGCGCTGGAAGCCGCGCGCGCAGCCGGCGCGCTGACCATCGGCCTCTCCAACAATGCCGGCACGCCGGTGCTGGCTGCGGCCGAGCACGCGATCCTCGCCGATACCGGCAGCGAAGTCGTCGCCGGCTCCACTCGGATGAAGGCCGGCACCGCGCAGAAGGTGACGCTCAACCTGATCTCCACCGGGATCATGTTGCGCCTGGGGCTCGTTCACCACGGGCTTATGGTGAACATGCAGGTCTCCAACGCCAAGCTGCGCGCCCGCGCGATCCGCATGGTCGGGACGCTGGCCGGCGTCGGCGAGGGCCCGGCCGAGACGGCGCTCGATACGGCAGGGCTGGACATCAAGAAGGCGGTACTGGTCGCCCGCGGGCTCGATGCCGACGATGCCGAGGTCCGATTGGCGGCGGCGCAGGGCAGCCTGGGCAAGGTGCTGGACGCCCTCGCATGAAGGCGCTGATCAACGGTCGCATGCTGCTGGCCGAGGGCTGGCGCGACGATGCCTGTGTCGTGATCGAGGGCGAGCGGATCGCCGCGATCCTGCCCGAACCGCCGGAGGGCGCCGAACGGATCGACCTGGGCGGCGGCACCCTGCTCCCCGGCTTCATCGACGTACAGGTCAATGGCGGCGGCGGTCGGCTGTTCAACGACGATCCGAGTGTCGAGACGATCCGGGTGATCGCCGAGACCCATCGGCGCTACGGCACCACCGGGCTGCTGCCGACGCTGATCAGCGACGACCTGTCGGTGGTCGAGGCCGGCATCCGCGCGGTCGATGCCGCGATCGAAGCGGGCGTTCCCGGGGTGCTCGGCATCCATATCGAGGGGCCATTCCTCAACCCGGTCCGGCGCGGCATTCACAGCGAGAGCAAGATCCAGCCGCTGCGCGACGAATTCCTCGCGCTGCTGGAATCGGGCCGGCACGGCAGGACGCTGGTGACGCTGGCGCCCGAGGCGGCGACGCCCGAGCAGGTCGCCCGGCTGGTCGCGGCCGGGGTGATCGTCTCGGCAGGCCATTCCGATGCTCGGTACGAGACCGTCCGCGATGCCATCGACAATGGGCTGACCGGCTTCACCCATCTCTTCAACGCGATGTCGCCGCTGCTCAACCGCGCGCCCGGCATGGTCGGCGCGGCGCTGGAGGATCCCGAAGTCTTCGCCGGGATCATCGCCGACGGCTATCACCTCCATCCGGCGGCGCTGCGCGTGGCATTGCGTGCCAAGGGGCCGGAGCGGCTGATGCTGGTGACCGACGCGATGCCGAGCGTCGGCAGCGACGAGACCATATTCCTGATCCATGGCCGCGAGATCCACCGCGACGGCGACCGGCTGCTCGGCGCCGACAATACATTGGCCGGCTCGACGCTGACCATGGCCGGTGCGGTCAAGGGGATGATGGAACAGGGCCGTGTGGGGCTGGACGTCGCGGCGCACATGGCTTCGGCGACACCGGCGGCTTTCCTGGGGCTTGGCGGTGCGCTGGGGCGCATCGCGCCGGGCTACCGGGCGGACATGGTGCTGGTGAACGATGCTCTGGACGTGACGCGCAGCTGGATTTCCGGGACCTAAAGCCCTCACCCTTGATGGGGGAGGGTTGGGTGGGGGTGCCCCCTCCGCAAGCGACGTCGCCTAAGGCACGCTCACCCTCATCCTTCCCACTGCCTTCGGCAGCGGGCCCCTTCCTTCTCCCATCAAGGGAGAAGGAGAGAAGTTACAAAACCCCCAGCCGCTCGCCCTGATAGGTCCCGGCGCGGATCGGCTCCCACCAGTCCCGGTTCGCCAGATACCAATCGACCGTCTTCGCCAGCCCGGTCTCGAAGCTCTCGCGCGGCGTCCAGCCCAGCTCGGCCTCGATCTTCGACGGATCGATCGCATAGCGCCGGTCATGCCCCGGCCGATCGGCCACGAAGCGGATCAGGTCGCGGTGCTGCCGTCCGCCGACCTTGGCATCGAGCAGGTCGCAGATCGCCTCGACGACCTGGAGGTTGGTGCGCTCCTGCCGGCCGCCGATCAGATAGGTCTCGCCGGCCCTGCCCCGGGTCAGCACCTGCTCCAGCGCCTCGGCATGGTCGTCGACGTACAGCCAGTCGCGGACGTTCGCGCCCTTGCCGTAGATCGGCAGTTCCCTGCCCTCGAGCGCGTTGAGGATGACCAGCGGGATCAGCTTCTCGGGGAAGTGATGCGGCCCGTAATTGTTCGAGCAGTTCGACAGCACCACCGGCAACCCATAGGTCTCGTGCCAGGCCCGGACGAAATGATCCGATGCAGCCTTGGACGCCGAATAGGGCGAGGACGGCGCATAGGGCGTCGCCTCGGTGAACACGCCGCTGTCGAACGGCAGGTCGCCGAACACTTCGTCGGTGGAGATATGGTGGAAGCGGAAGCCCGCGCGCTTCGCCTCGGACAGGCCGCGCCAATGCTCGAGCGCGGCGTCGAGCAAGCGGACGGTGCCCAGCACATTGGTCTCGACGAACGCTGCCGGGCTGTCGATCGAGCGGTCGACATGCGTCTCGGCCGCCAGGTGCATCACCCCTTCGATCCGCTCGTCGCGCATCAGCCGGTGGAGCTGCGCGGCATCGCCGATATCCGCGCCGACGAAACGGAAATTGGGCCGGCCCATGATGCTGCCGAGCGACGCCATGTTGCCGGCATAGGTGAGCTTGTCGACGCAGACGACGCGGTAGCGCTTCGCCACCAGCAGCCGGCACACCGCCGAACCGATGAAGCCCGCACCGCCGGTGACCAGCACGCGGCGCATCTTCGGAGCCGGGGCGATCGGCTGAAGGAAGGTCATGCCGCGGCCGCTTCCACGCAGCGGCGCAGATACCGCGCATAGTCGGTCTTGCCCATCGTATCGGCGCGGGCGAGCAGCATCTGCGCGTCGAGATAGCCGAGGTCGAAGGCGATCTCCTCGGGGCAGGCGATCTTGATCCCCTGGCGGTTCTCGATCGTCCGCACGAAGCTGCCGGCATCGTGCAGGCTGTCATGCGTACCGGTGTCGAGCCAGGCATAGCCGCGGCCGAGCCGGTTCACGTTGAGATTGCCCTGCTCCAGATAGGCCGAGATCACGTCGGTGATCTCCAGTTCGCCGCGTGGGGACGGCTTCAGCGTGCGGGCGATGTCCACCACCTGGTCGTCGAAGAAATAGAGGCCGGTCACTGCCCAGTTCGACTTGGGCTCGGCGGGCTTCTCGACGATGCTGGTCGCCTTGCCGGTCTCGGGATCGAAAGTGGCGACGCCGTAGCGCTCGGGATCGTCGACCTGGTAGGCGAAGACGCTCGCCTGGCCCTGCGCGGCGGCTTCGGCGGCGGCGCGGCCCTTTGCCGCCAGCCCGTCGCCATGGAAGATGTTGTCGCCCAGGATCAGCGCGGCCGGACCGCCATCGAGGAACTGCTCGCCGATCAGGAAGGCCTGGGCCAGGCCTTCGGGGGCAGGCTGCTCGGCATATTCGAAGTTGATCCCGAACGCCGATCCGTCGCCCAGCAACAGGCGGAACATCGGCAGGTCACGAGGCGAGGAGATGATCAGGATGTCGCGGATGCCGGAGAGCATCAGCACCGACAGCGGATAATAGATCATCGGCTTGTCGAACACCGGCAGCAGCTGCTTCGAGATCGAGAGCGTCGCGGGATACAGGCGCGTACCGGCACCGCCCGCAAGGATGATCCCCTTCACCGGCCTGTCCGACGATGCGGCGGATATGGAAGCAGCCACCAATTCCCTCCCCGGCGCCCAGGCGCTTGGAAGCGCGGCGCACCACCGGATTGTGCACCGAAATTGGTTCAGGAACTGCTAACCGTGGAAATCAGGCAGGCTGCGGCTCGACCGGTACTTCGGCGAACGCCGCCTCTGCTATCGGTATTTCGACAGGCGGCGGCGCGATAGGGACCATCGACCAGCCATCAAATGCGAACGCCTTCGGCTCCGCGTAGGAACGCGGCCCTTCAAACCCCTCTTGGTGCATCCTCGGTCTCTCCGACTCGATTTGCCCCCGCCCGAACAACGTCTTACGCCTGTTACATGCTGCTGGGTAGCCGGTATGCCGCGCTAAACATTATCTAGATCGCGCAGCCGCGAGCGGCTTCCTAAATCGCCCGCCATGCTGCATTCCGGGAACATGACGGAGACACAGGCGAGCGCTGGCGCTGCGGGAACGATTCCGGCCGCGCGGCTGACGCACCTCCAGCGGCTCGAAGCCGAGAGCATCCACATCCTGCGCGAAGTCGTCGCCGAGGCCGAAAGCCCGGTGATGCTCTATTCGATCGGCAAGGACAGCGCGGTGATGCTGCACCTTGCCCGCAAGGCCTTCTATCCGGCGCCCCCGCCCTTCCCGCTGCTCCATGTCGACACGACCTGGAAGTTCCGCGCGATGTACGACCTGCGCGACAAGGCGGCGCGCGACGCCGGCATGGAGCTGATCGTCTACAAGAACCCCGAGGCCGAGGCGCAGGGGATCAATCCCTTCGACCATGGCGGCCGCCACACCGACATGTGGAAGACCGAGGGGCTCAAGCAGGCGCTCGACAAATACAGCTTCGACGCCGCGTTTGGCGGCGCACGGCGCGACGAGGAGAAGAGCCGCGCCAAGGAGCGCGTGTTCAGCTTCCGCACCGCGACGCATCGCTGGGACCCGAAGAACCAGCGCCCCGAGCTGTGGCGGCTCTACAATGCCCGCAAGCACAAGGGCGAGAGCATCCGCATCTTCCCGCTCTCCAACTGGACCGAGCTCGACATCTGGCAATACATCCTCGCCGAGGGGATCGAGATCGTGCCCTTGTACTTCGCCGCACCCCGGCCGACGGTGGAGCGCGACGGGCTGCTGCTGATGGTCGATGACGAGCGTTTCCGGCTCAATCCGGGCGAAGTGCCGGTGGAACGATCGGTCCGCTTCCGCACGCTCGGCTGCTACCCGCTCACCGGCGCGGTGGAGAGCGAGGCCGATACGCTGGAGGCGGTCATCCAGGAGATGCTGCTGACCACCACCAGCGAACGCCAGGGCCGCGCGATCGACCACGATCAGGCGGCGAGCATGGAGAAGAAGAAGCAGGAGGGGTATTTCTGATGCGCCTCCCCCTCGCCGTCCCCGCGAACGCGGGTATCCCGCGTCTTTCAATTTCACGCGAAGACGCAAAGGCGCGAAGAGAAGAAAAAGATTGGTTCGCGCGGAGGCGCGGAGGCGCGGAGATGTCTGGATTCGCGCAAAGCGCAGGTCTCAGATCGCTTGCCGCAGGTCGCGAGTTGGCGATATTTCCTGCCGCTGACGCGGCGGCTGCATCCTCCGCGCCTCCGCGCCTCCGCGTGAACAAGATCTTCGCGTCTTTGCGCCTTCGCGTAAGAAAATTTGTCGGGATTACGGAGGCCCGCGTATGACCTCCTACCGCCCCGACGCACTCATCGCGTCCGACATCTCCGCCTATCTCCAGCTGCACCAGAACAAGTCGCTGCTGCGCTTCATCACCTGCGGCAGCGTGGACGACGGCAAGTCGACGCTGATCGGGCGACTGCTCTACGATTCGAAGATGATCTTCGAGGACCAGCTTGCGTCGCTCGAAGCCGACAGCAAGCGCGTAGGCACCCAGGGCGGCGAGATCGACTTCGCACTGCTGGTCGACGGCCTCGCCGCCGAGCGCGAGCAGGGCATCACGATCGACGTCGCCTATCGCTTCTTCGCGACCGAGAAGCGCAAGTTCATCGTCGCCGACACGCCTGGGCACGAACAATACACCCGCAACATGGTGACCGGCGCCTCGACCGCCGACCTTGCCGTGATCCTGATCGATGCGCGCAAGGGCGTGCTCACCCAGACGCGGCGCCACTCGTATCTATGTCACCTGCTCGGCATCCGCCACATCGTGCTGGCGGTGAACAAGATGGACCTGATCGGCTATGATCAGGCCGCGTACGACGCGATCGTCGCGGACTATCGCACCTTTGCCGAGAGCATCGGCATCACCGCCTTCACCCCGATCCCGATCTCGGGCTTCAAGGGCGACAACATCACGGGCCCGAGCGCGAACACGCCCTGGTACGCCGGGCCGGCGCTGCTCGAGCATCTGGAGACGGTCGCGCTCGATGCGGACGCCGATGCCGCACGCCCCTTCCGCTTGCCGGTGCAATGGGTGAACCGCCCCAACCTCGATTTCCGCGGTTTCGCCGGCATGATCGCCTCGGGCAGCGTCAGGCCCGGTGACAAGGTGCGCATCCTGCCCTCGGGCCAGACGACCACGGTGGCGCGGATCGTCGGCTTCGGCGGGGACAAGGCCGAAGCCGTTGCAGGCGAGAGCGTGACGATCACCCTCGCCGACGAAGTCGATTGCTCGCGCGGCGACGTGATCGCCGCCGCCGATGCGCCGCCCCAGGTCGCCGACCAGTTCCAGGCGACGATCGTGTGGATGGACCAGGCCGAGATGCTGCCGGGCCGCGCATACTGGCTCAAGCTCGGCACCCAGACGGTGAGCGCCACCGTCCAGCCGCCGCGCCACGCGATCTGCGTCAACACCATGGCCGAGCTCAGCGTGAAGACGCTGGGGCTCAACGATATCGGCGTGGCCGAGGTCTATACCGACCGCGGCATTGCGTTCGAGGCCTATGCCGACAGCAAGGATCTGGGCGGGTTCATCCTGATCGACAAGGCGACCAACGCCACCGTCGCCGCGGGCATGCTCAACTTCGCGCTGCGCCGCGCCCAGAACGTCCATTGGCAGGCGGTCGAGATCAATCGCGAGGCGCATGCCCGGCAGAAGCACCAGGCCCCGCGCCTGCTCTGGTTCACCGGCCTCTCGGGCTCGGGCAAGTCGACCATCGCCAACCTGGTCGAGAAGCGCCTCCACGCGATGGGCAAGCACAGCTTCCTGCTCGACGGCGACAATATCCGCCACGGGCTCAACAAGGACCTGGGCTTCACCGATGCCGACCGGATCGAGAATATCCGCCGCGTCGGCGAGGTCGCCCGGCTGATGACCGATGCCGGGCTGATCGTCCTCACCGCCTTCATCTCCCCCTTCCGGGCCGAGCGCGAGCTGGTGCGGGCGATGCTGCCCGAGGGCGAGTTCTTCGAAATCTTCGTCGACACCCCGCTCGACGTGGCCGAGGCGCGCGACGTGAAGGGACTCTACAAGAAAGCGCGCGCCGGCCAGATCGCCAACTTCACCGGCATCTCCAGCCCCTATGAGGCGCCGCAGAGCCCCGAAATCCGCGTGGACACGACCAGGGAGACGCCCGAGCAAGCCGCCGAGCGGATCGTCGAGACGATCATGGGTACCTGGAGTCCGGTGATTTGACCGACGCCGAACTCGCCCGGGAAGTCGCCGAGGAGGCAGGCGCGCTGCTGCTGCGCATCCAGGGCGAATGTGCCGGTGGCGACCGCGGCGACCGTGAGGCCAACGCCCTGATCCTCGCCGCGCTCGCGCTCGCCCGTCCAGACGACGCGATCCTCTCCGAGGAATCCGCCGACGACCCCGCCCGGCTCTCCACCAGCCGGGTATGGATCGTAGATCCGCTCGACGGCACCCGTGAGTTCGCCGAACGTCGCGACGACTGGGCGGTACACATCGCCCTGGCGATCAATGGCCAGGCGGCGGTGGGTGCAGTCGCCCTGCCCAGGCTCGGCTGCACCCTGTCCAGCGACTGCCCGCCGGCACTGCCCGAAGGCGAGCTGCCGCCGCGCATGCTGGTCAGCCGCACCCGCCCGAGCGCGCTCTGCGCCGGCGTCGGCGAGCGGATCGGCGCGGTCCATATCGGCATGGGCTCGGCCGGCGCCAAGGCGATGGCGGTGGTCCGCGGCGAGGCGGAAATCTACCTCCATTCGGGCGGTCAGCACCAATGGGACAATTGCGCGCCGGTTGCGGTAGCGCTCGCCGCCGGGCTCCACGCCTCGCGGATCGACGGCAGCCCGATCGTCTACAATCAGCCGAGCACGAGCATCCCGGACCTGCTGATCTGCCGCAAGGAATGGGCGCCGATCGTGCTGGAAGCGGTGAAGGACTGCGGCGCGGATCTCTGAGATTCCGCCGCTAAGCGACTCCCTCCGATTCCCCACGACTCGCGGAGTCACCACGAGTCGTGCGTAGACGCCGAATCCCGGACATGGTAAACGCTTCGTTTGGGAGGGAGCGTTTTGACCGCCGATATCTGGTTCTTTCTGGCGATCGGATTCAGCTTTGCGGGCTATGCGACCTACCTGATCGGGCTGCGTCGCGAGCTGGTCGAGCCGAACCGCGCGTCCTGGCTGATCTGGAGCGCGGCGACCACGCTCGAGGCGCTGACCTATGCCGCGGTCAATCCCGGCGCGCCGCAGGGCTGGGTGTTCGCGCTTAGCTCGGTCGCCTGTATCGCAGTCACGCTCGGCATCTGGCGCCGCTCATCCTGGGCCCCGCCCTCGTCCACCGAGACCTTCTGCATCGCCGCCAGCCTCTCCGCGCTGATCCTGTGGCTCGCCTTCCGCGAGGCCTTCTGGGCGCACATGCTCGTCGTCCTCGCCGTACCGGTGAGCTTCTGGCCGACCTGGGCGAGCGTCTGGACCGATCGCAACCGCGAGCGCTCGCCGGCCTGGGGCCTGTGGACCTTCGGTGATCTCGCCACCCTGCTGGTCGCCGTCCGCGCGACCCAGCCGGGCGTCGCCGAGCTCGGCTATGTGATTGTCGAGTTCCTCTGCCATGCCAGCGTCTGGTTCCTGATCGGCCTGGCGACGATCAACCCGCTGCGCTCCTTCGGCACGCGCCGCGGCGGACTGCGCTGGTTCGACCGCTACCGGCCTTCGAGCAACCTCTTCAAGGTGGGCGACAACCATCTGGGCAAGGCCGTCTATGCGGCGAGCGCGTTCGCCGAGGGCGACGTGCTGATCGAGTTCACCGGCCGCCGCTTCCGCGCCGACCAGATCCCCAGCCTGATGCGCGGCCGCGGCGACCGCTTCGTCCAGGTGACACCCGACCATTATATGGGCCCGTCCGGCCGGATCGACGACCTGGTCAACCATAGCTGCGATCCCAATGCCGGGCTGCGCTTCACCGACGCCGGCGTGTTCCTGGTCGCGGTCCGCGCGATCGAGCCGGGCGAGGAGATCGCCTGGGACTATTCCACGACGCTCAGGGAATCGAACTGGCACATGATCTGCCAGTGCCGCGCGGAGGGCTGCCGCCGGGTGATCGGCAATTTCGACAGCCTCGACCCCGACCGCCAGGAATGGTTCCGCGCGCGCAACCTCGTCGCGCCGTATCTGCGGCGTAAGGACGAGGTTGCGGGGGCGCGGAAGGCCGCGGGGCGCCGCTGATCCATTCCTCCCTCGGAGCGCAGCTCCGGGGGAGGGGGACCGCGCGACGCAGTCGCGTGGTGGAGGGGGTAGTGGCCCTTCGAGCAATCCATCGCTTGTGGAGTGGCGCCCCCTCCACCATTCGCTATGCGAATGGTCCCCCTCCCCCGCTTCGCGAGGGAGGATTTTCTAAGCCGCCAGCCCGCTCGGTTGTGCCAGCCGTGCTGTCCCCAGCGTCAGGATTGCCTTGGCCCCCGTGCCCTTGCCGTCGCTGATCAGCTCCAGCTTGCCTTCCATCGCCAGCATGGAGTTCGCGCACCAGTGCAGCCCCAGCCCGCCGGACTTATGCGCCCGGGTCGAGAAACCACGCTGGAACAGCGTCGGCGCCACCGAAGGATCGAAGCCCTCGCCATCGTCGCGGATATGGATCTCGGTGCTGTCGCCCTTGTCCCGGATCGTCACCGAGATCGAGCCGCTGCCGCGCCCGGTCGCCGCGATCGCCTCGGCGGCGTTGGCGAAGAGGTTGCCGACGACCTGACTGAGGATAACCCGGTTGGCCATCACCCAATGCGCCCGCGACGGGAAGCTGAACGCGATCGAGTTCTCCCCCGAATAGCGCGCGATCGTAGCATTCTGGGCGACGATGTCGGTGATGTCGCAGGCATCGAGCGGCGGGCGTTCGTGCGCGGCTTCCTGCTGCTGGCCGATGATCTCCAGCACATGGTGCAGCGCCTCGCGGCCGATGCCGATCTGCTCGCGCCGGTCCGCCCGCTCCTGCTCGATGCTCTCGATCGCAGCGGCCAGGAAGGCGACCAGCTTCTGGCGGCGCACTGCAGGCACTTCCTCGCCCGCCAGCTCGGAAAGCGCGCGGTCGAGCAAGGCCCGGTCCATCGGCGCGCCCGCACCCAGCCCCTGGCTGAGCACCGTGCTGATCGGGTTCAGCGCATTGCGGACATTGTGCATCACCGCCACCGCGCTCTCGCTGCGGCCCAAAGTGAAGCTCTGCACCTCGAGCTGCTCGCGCAGGTCCTTGAGCTGCTTGAGCATCGAATTGAAGCTGGTGACCAGGCTGCCGATCTCGTCGTCGCGCCGCTTGTCGGTGAGCAGCCCGAGCGTGCCCGAGGCACGGACCACGCCCATATGGCTCTCGACGCGCTTGAGCGGCGCGAGCACCAGCCGCGCGATCATCCGGCGCAGCACGAGCAGGACGATCGCCAACAGGATCGACGATCCGACCACGGCGAGGACCAGCATGCGGGTGCCCAGCGTCGATAGGTCGCGCGGCACGCTATAGGTGGCGGTGGCGACCGCGCGGCCGTCCGGCCCCGGGATCGGCACGGCGATCTGCGTACGGGTGGCGCCGGGAGTCTGGGTGACTTCGGCCACCGGGTTATCGAGCGGCAGGTTGACTTTCAGCTCGAGCAGCTTGCTGAGCTGCGCCGCGGTGATGGTGCGCGCCATCAGCACATAGCCGCGCGGATCGCCGCTGCCGTCGCTGCGACGCACCTGGGCGATGCCCATGGCGACCAGCGTGTCGCCCAACCGCAGGAAGAAGCCGGTGGAGTTCTTTTCCTTCGACGCGGCGAGAACCTTGGCGAAATCGAGCCGCGCGATCGCATCGGTCAGCCGCGCCCGCATCGCCGGCACATCGGCCTGCTTCTCCAGGTCGAGCCAGCGCGCGATCACGATCGAACGGTCGGGCCGGACATAGGCCATGGCGTTGACGTCGAGATTGACCATGGCGAGCGTCGAGAAGCTCTCCTTCTCGAACGCGCGCGTCGGGTTGGCCATGTAATCGTAGGACGAGGTCCAGTCGCCATAGTCGCGCACCGCCAGTTCGACCTTCGCCGATACGTCATGGACCACGGCCTGGGTGCGCGCGACATGGGCGTCGACCGCGTCATGCTCCAGCTTGCTGAAGCTCGGCGTGATGACGGTGGCCAGCATCAGGGTGAGCGCGACCGCGCCGATCACGCCGACGCCGGTCAGGATCAGGACCAGTTTCGCGCCGAGCGAGGCCGGCGCCTTGAGGCGCCTCGCAATGGCCATCAGCCGTGCGTCCCGTTGCCCAGCTCGAGCTCAGCCGGCTCCGCGTCGCCGATATAGCCCTTGTTGGCGAGAACGAGCGCGTCCTCCACATCCATCGGGCGGGCGAGATAATAGCCCTGGAGATGGCTGCAGCCCGCCAGACGAAGCGCCTGAAGCTGCGCCTCGGTCTCGACGCCCTCGGCAACCACTTCCATGCCCAGCGCGCGGCCGAGATGGATGATCGAATGGACGATCGCGGCGCTCTCGCGCTCGCGGCCCATGCCGTCGACAAAGCTGCGGTCGATCTTCAGGCAATCCAGCGCGAAGCGGCGGATGTTGTAGAGGCTCGAATAGCCGGTGCCGAAATCGTCCAGCGCGATGCGGAAGCCCATCTGGCGCAGCTTGAACAGAGTCTCGGCGGCGCGCTCGACATCGTCGAAGATCGCCGTCTCGGTAATCTCGATCTGGAAGCGGCCCGGCTCGACGCCGGCATTGGCGACGCGCTCCATCACATGCGCGACGAAGTTGTGGCGGCGAAACTGGCGCGGCGAGAAGTTCACCGAGACATATTGCCCCGGCCAGGTCTTGAGCGTCTCGACCGCGCGGTCGATCACCCAGTCGCCCAGCTCGTGGATCAGGTTCGATTCCTCGGCGATCGGGATGAACATGCCCGGCGAGACCATGCCGTATTCGGGGCTGCACCAGCGGATCAGCGCCTCGAAGCCGGTGACTTCGAGCTGGTCGCGGCCGACGATCGGCTGGAAGACCAGCTTGAGCTCGCCCTTGGCGATCGCTTCGGAGAGGCCGCCTTCGATCTGGCGGCGGAAGCGGATCGACTCGTCCATCACTTCGTCGAACAGGCGGACCATGCCGCGGCCGCCATGCTTGGCTTCGTTGAGCGCCAGGTCGGCGCGGCGCATCACGTCGATCGGATCGTGGATCGTACCGGGCTGGACGACCATCAGGCCGACCGAGGCACCGCCCTGCACCGAATGGCCGAACACCTTGAAGCTGATCGATACCGCCTTGAGCATCCGCTCGGCAGCCATCTCGGCCTCGTCCTCACCGGTGACCGGATAGAGCATCGCGAACTCGTCACCGCCCAGCCGGGCGACGAAGCCTTCGGCCGGCACCTGCTCGCGCAGGATCTCGCAGACCATGCGGATCAGCTCGTCGCCGGCGAGATGGCCGAGCGTGTCGTTGACGATCTTGAACCGGTCGAGGTCCATCATCGCCATGGCGAAGCAGCGGTCGCCCTTCACGGCCTTGCCCAGCATGTGGAGGAAGGCCAGGCGATTGGGCGCGTCGGTCAGCGAGTCATGGTTGGCGATATGGACGGCGCGCGATTCATTGGCGGCCAGCTCGAGCTTCTGCTCCTCGAGCAGCGTGATGGCGCTGCGCAGCTTGGCATCGGCGTCCCAGCGATGGGCGAGCGCGGTCGCGGTCTGCATCACCTCCTCGGCCTGGAAGGGCTTGGCGATGTAGAAGATCTTGTCAGCCGGACCGGCGGCGCGGCTGATGTCGAGGGGCGAGAAGTCCGAATAGCCGGTGACGATAACCAGGTTGATGTCGGGATCGAGTGCGCGGATGCGGCGGGCGGTCTCCTTGCCGTCGATGCCCGGCGGCATGCGCACGTCGATAAAGGCGACGGCAAAGCGCGCGCCGGTCTCGATCGAATCCTGGATCGCCTCGACGGCGTCGAGGCCCTGGCTGAAATGGGCGCAGTCGAAATCGATCAGGTCGCCGGCGGATGCCTTGGTCACCGGCTCCTCGTCGCCGAACAGTTCGGCCGCCAGCGTGTTCAGCGCGGTCGCTTTGCCGGCGCTGCGGGCCCCGAACACCTGGCGATACGACTCGTGCATCGCCGGTTCGTCGTCCACGATCAAAATGCGCACTTGCGAAATCCCCTCGCTCATCTCTTCAAACGAGGTAAGCGGACAGCGTTAAGGAGCGGTAAAATCGCGAAGGCGCGGAGGGGAAAAGCGTGCGGAGAGGGTTAAGGCCCGGGCCATGATCTGCATTGGTTTACCCGTCCGTCGTCAGGCGATAGCAAGGCCCGCACAACAGGAGGATGCATGACTGAACCGCTGGCCGCCCGCTCGCTGCTGTTCGCGCCCGGGGATTCCGAGCGCAAGCTCGCCAAGGCGGGCGCGAGCGAAGCCGATCTGGTGCTGCTCGACCTGGAGGACGCGGTGGCCGAGGCGAACAAGGGCGCTGCCCGGGCGCTGGTCGCCGAGCATCTGAAGACCGGCGTGCGGGCACAGCCGCAATGGGTGCGGATCAACCCGCTCGACACGCCGCATGCGCTCGCCGATCTCGCCGCTATCGTGCCGGGCCGGCCCGACGGGATCATGCTGCCCAAGGCGACCCGCGCCGAGGCGGAACTGCTCAACCATTACCTCACCGCGCTTGAGGCGGCGCACGGCCTGCCCCAGGGCGGGATCCGCACGATCGTGGTGGCGACCGAGACCGCGCCGGCGATCTTCGGACTGGGCGACTATGCCGGCTGCCCGCGCCTTGCAGCGCTCACCTGGGGGGCCGAGGACAGCGCCACGGCGCTGGGCGCGACGCACAATCGCGACGAGAGCGGGGAATATGATTTCCCCTATCAGGTGTTCCGCGCGCTGGCGCTGGCCGGGGCGGCGGCGGCGGGGGTGACGCCGATCGAGACGATCCATGGCGACTTCCGCGATCTCGCCGGACTGGAGAAGGTTGCAACCAAGGCGCGCCGCGCGGGTTTCCGCGGGATGCTCGCCATCCATCCGGACCAGGTAGCCGTCATCAACCGCGCCTTTTCGCCCTCCTTGGCGGAAATCGAGAGGGCGAACCGTATCGTGGGTGCCTTCAAATCCAATCCGGGTGCCGGCACGATCGGCCTGGACGGGGAGATGCTCGACATGCCGCACCTCAAGCGCGCCCAGGCGGTGCTGGCGATGCGACGGCAGTAACACCATGAATTTGCGGATCTATTCCAGCGGGCCTCGATGACCGGAACGCCGGCAGAACCGCTCCCGGTCGGGGAAGACGAGTTCCGCCTCATCGCGGACAGCGCCCCCGTCGCCGTCTGGGTCACCCGCCTCGACCGCAAGCGCAGCTTCGTCAACCGCGCCTATGTCGAGTTCCTCGGCGTAACCTACGAGGAAGCCCTGGATTTCGACTGGCGACGGATCATCCACCCGGACGACGCGGCGCAAATCCTGGCAGCATCGATCGCCGGCGAAGCGAGCCTGACCACCTTCGCGCTGGAGGGCCGATACCGCAGCGCCACCGGCGAGTGGCGCTGGCTGCACTCCACTTCCCAGCCGCGCCGGGACGCGCAGGGCCGGCACATCGGCTTCATCGGCGTCGCGCATGACGTGACCGAGGCGAAGACCGCCGAGCTCGCCCTTCGGGAACGCGAGGCGCAGCTTTCCGCCTTCATCAACCAGACCACCGCGGGCTTTGGCCAGGTCGATCTGGAAGGCCGCTTCACCCTGGTCAACGACCGGTTCTGCGAGATCGCCGGCTGGAGCCGCGACGAGCTGATGGGCATGACCATGCAGCAGATCACCCATCCCGACGACCTCGCGCGGAACGAGCCGCTGTTCGAGCGGGCAGTGCGGGAGGGCACCCCCTACACCCATGAGAAGCGCTATATCCGCAAGGACGGCGGGATCGTCTGGGTGAACAATTCGGTGGCGGTGATCCGGCGGCCCAGCGGCGAGCCCTTCGGCGTGCTGGCAGTGGCGCTGGACGTCACGCGGCGGCGCGAGGACGAGGAGGCGCTGCGCAAGAACGAGGAGACGCTGCGCCTCGCCACCGAGACCGCGGGCATGGCGACCTGGGAAGCCGATCTGGAGACGCGGGAGGGCGAATGGTCGCCCAACCGCTTCGACCTGCTCGGCATGCCCCGGCGGCCGGACAATCGCGGCACCTTCGAGGAGTGGATCGAACGGGTCCATCCCGACGACCGCCAGATGGCACGCGCTGCGGCAGAGCGCTGTTTCCGGGACGGCGTGCCCTATACGATCGAGTATCGTATCTGCCGCGCGGACGACAATAGCGAGCGCTGGCTGCAGAGCCATGGCAACCGGATCGACTATGGCGACAGCCGGCCGAGCCGCTTCGTCGGCGTCTCGTTCGACATCACCGGCCGCAAGCGCGCAGAGGAGGAACTGCGCGAGAGCGAGGCGCGCTTCCGGACGATCTTCGAGCAGGCCAACGACTTCCTGATCACCACCACGCTCGACAACCGCGTCACTTCCGTGAATCCGGCCGTGATCGCGGCGCTCGGCTATGCCGAGGACGAGCTGATCGGCCACTCGATCCGCGAGTTCATGGACGAGGACCAGTTCGCGATCAGCATGGACGCGTTCAACCGCAAGCTCGAGCATGGCGGCTCGACGCGGCTGACCGTCAGGCTGCGCGCCAAGGACGGGCGCGAGCTGATCTGGGAAGTCAATTCGCGGCTAAGCCTGGACGAGCAGGGCCGGCCGACGGCGCTGCACGCGATCGGGCGCGACATGACCGAGGCGAAGCGCGCCGAGACGCATCTCCGCCTGCTGATCGACGAGCTCAACCACCGGGTGAAGAACACGCTGGCGATCGTCCAGGGCATCGCGCAGCAGAGCTTCAAGGACGATGTGCCGCCGCGCCAGGCGCGTGCCGCGTTCGAAGGCCGGCTGGCGGCGCTTTCGGAGGCGCACAACCTGCTCACCCGCGAGCATTGGAGCCTGGTCTCGATGCGGCAGATCATCGAGGACGCGCTGCGCCCGCATGGTGAGGCCGGCCGCTTCACGCTCGACGGGCCGGACCTGACGATCCTGCCCAAGACCGCGATCAGCCTGGCGCTGGCGATCCACGAGCTGGCGACCAACGCGGTCAAGCACGGTGCGCTCTCGTGCCCCGAGGGGCACATCTCGGTCGCCTGGCAGCGGATCCGCGGCGACGGGCCGGCGCGGCTGGCGCTGCGCTGGGAAGAGTCGGGCGGCCCGGCGGTCGAGCCGCCGACGCGGCGCGGCTTCGGCACGCGGATGATCGAGCGCGGCCTCGCCGCCGAGCTGGGCGGCACGGTCAAGATCGACTTCCGCCCGGGCGGGCTGGTCTGCACCGTCGACGCGCCGCTGCCCGAGGGCGCCGAATGAGCGGCTTCGCGGGCCTGCGCGTGCTCGTCGTCGAGGACGAGCCGGTGGTCGCCATGTATCTCGAGGACCTGCTCGACGCGCTGGGCTGCGAGACGATCGGCCCGGCAAGCCGGCTGGCCGACGGGCTGGAACTGGCCGAGCATGGCGATTTCGACGTGGCGATCCTCGACATCAACCTGGGCGGCGAGCGGAGCACGCCGATCGCCGAGGCATTGCGCCTGCGCGGGCTGCGCTTCGCCTTTGCCAGCGGCTATGGCGTGCCGCCCGAGGGCTTTGGCGAGAATGTGCCGATGATCGAGAAGCCGTATCGCGAGGCGCAGGTCGCTGGGGCGCTCAGCCGGTTGCTGACCTAGCCTCCTACCACGCGGTGGCGGGCGACTCGCCAAAGTCCACGAAGTACACGCCAAAAGCGGGTTTTCGCGCGGGCTAGATTGACACAGTTCCCGCAAACGCGCCGCATCTCGCAACATCCTTGCGCCGGCGTGATCCTATTTCCCCAACGGAGCAAAGAGCGACCGGGTTTGACCCCGGCTGCGTGAGCCAAGCAGGCGGAATCCTACATTGCAAGCTGTGGTAGTGCGCCGTCCTTATCGCGCCTTCGCCTGAGATCCCGGCTTGCGCCGGGATGACGGATTGAGGCGGAGGTTGTGGACAGGCCCGGGACGGCGACAACGCCGCCGTCCCGGGCCCTCCCCCTCTATCACCAGCGCTTCGACAGGCGGATCTGCAGGGTGCCCGACTTCTCGCCCTGGCCGGCGCGCAGGCCGGTCTCGAAGTCGAACGACCAGCCGCTGCTCAGGATGTCGAACCGCGTGCCGATGCTCAGCTGGAGCTGCTCGCGCTTCCAGCTATTGGCCGAGAGGCCGTAGAGCGCCGTGCCCGGGATATCGGCATAGTCGAGCCACTGCGCATCGAGATCGGCGAACTCATGGTTCCACTCGGCGCGGATGCGCGGGGTGACCGAACCGAAGCTCGTCTTCTGGCGATACTCTAGACGCCCGCCGATCGTACCGGTGATCGAGCTGACCTCGCGCGCATCGAAGCGCAGATTGTAGCGCCCGGCCCCGGTCTCGACATAGGCGTCGAGATCGGCGTCGAGATATTCGCCACGGCCATAGATCGACCATTGCAGCGGGCCAGTCCGGCTATCGATGCCCACCGAGAGCGCGGCGACGGTGTAGCTGCCGTCGCGGCTGCCACGCGCCGTCGCGTTCACCGCCGCGGCAAGACGCCGGGTGGTGAAGTCGAGCTGGCCGCGGCCGACCATGCCGTCGATGAACGCCCCGCCGACAGGCTGGATGCTGGCATAGGCGGCATAGAGCGTGCTGGTGCCGCGCACCTGCGCCGCCGTGCCGATCTGACTCAGATCATTGCCATAGCCGCCGCCCAGGCCGAGCAGCACCCCTTCGGAGAGCTTGATGTCGGCGCCGGCGCTGAGGCCCGCGGTGGTGGCAGTGATCTTGCTGCGATCGGTCCGCCGGTCACGCGTTCCGATGTCGATCGCGCCGCCCGCCCAGGTGGCCAGCGAGCCGACCCGGCGGTTGCCGTCCTCATCGACGCTGTCCGAGCCCGGCGCGGCCTGCTTGGCCCCGCCGGCGCCGGCGGCGCCGCCCGAACCACCCACGGCACCCGCACCGCCGGTCGTGGCGACCGTCCGGCCATAGCCGAGCTGGTCGGCACGCGAGAGCGGCGACTGGGCGTCATTGGCGAACTGGCCGATCGCCGGATCCTCGCCCGAGAAGCGCATGCGATCGGTGATCGCGAGGCTCCAGCCCTTGTCGGTCGGCCGCTCGCGCACCGACATGCCGTCGCGCGAGCCGAGCGTGACGCCCATGGCGAGGCCGGTAGCGCCGCCGCCATTATGGAGCTGCTCGGTGCGCCGCATGAAGTTGGCGACCTGCGCTCGGGCGAAGCGGCGTGCCGTTTCGGCCTGGGCATCGCTGATCGCCGCCACGTCCGGATCGTTGCGCGGATCCGGGCGTGCCTGGACGGTGAGCGTGACGGTCGACGGTGCCGAGGCGCCGTAGACGTTGCTGAGCGTGTAGGTGACGACGATCGTCCCGCCGAAGCGGTTGTTCGGCGTCACATCGAGGCGATAGCTGCCACTGCCCGCCGCGACGATGTTGGTGGTCGCCGCATTGGCCGGCGAGATGCTGACCACGTTCGCGCCGGTGAACGGCCCGCGCGCCGCGCCCTCGGTGAGCATCACCGAGACCAGCTGGCCATCGCCCGCCGTCGCGGTCTTCGGCGCCGCGACCGGCACCTGGCCGACCACGGTGATCGTCACCGTCCCCGGTGCCGAGGTGCCGCCCGGGCCGACCGCGACATAGGTGAAGCTGTCGGTACCGGCATAGTTGGCGGCCGGGGTGTAGGTGGCGATGTAGGGCGAGGTCGGCGCCGCCGCGACCGGGGTCAGGCTCGGCCCTGCCCCGCCGCTGAGCGTGACGGTGCCATGCGCCGGCTGGCTCGCGATCTGGATCGAGTCATAGACGCCGGTCACCAGCGACGAGAGGTTGATCTGAACGCTGGTCCCCGCCGTGGTGGTGCTGCCCGCCACGGTGGAGGTGCCCGGCCCCGCGCTCGGCGGCGGCGGCGTATCGACGGTGAGGCTCACCGTTGCGGCCGCCGAGGTGCCGCCCGGACCGGTGACGGTATAGGCGAAGCTGTCCGCTCCGAAATAGCCGGCGGTCGGGGTGTAGGTGACCACATCGCCGCTGACCGTGGTGGTGCCATGGGTCGGCGCCGTGGAGACGGTCAGCGTGCTGTGGACGCCGGTGATCGAGGTGCTGAGATCGATGGCGGTGCCCGAGCTGTTATAACCCACGGTCACGCCGGTCTTGTTGGCAGCCGTCGGCGCCGGCGGGGTCGCCACCGTCAGCGAGACCGTGGCGGCGGGCGAAGTGCCGCCGGGGCCGGTCGCGGTGTAGGTGAAGCTGTCCGCGCCATAATAGGTGGCAGCCGGGATATAGGTCACCACATCGCCGGCCACCGTCACCGTGCCATGCGTCGGCGCCGTGCCGATCGCGATGGAGGAGTGGACGCCGGTGACCGAGGCCAACAGGTCGATCGCCGTGCCCGTGCTCGCATAGGTCACGTTCACGCCGGTCTTGTCGGCGGCAACCGGTGCCGGCGGCAGGCCGACGGTGATGCTCACCGTCGCAGGCGCCGACGTGCCGCCCGGGCCCGTCGCGGTGTAGGTGAAGCTGTCCGCCCCATAATAGGTGGCAGCCGGAGTGTAGGTGACCACATCACCGGCGATCGCCACCGTGCCATGCGCCGGCGCCGTGCCGATCGCGATGGACGAATGGACGCCGGTGATCGAAGCCGACAGGTCGATCGCCGTGCCGGTGCTCGCATAGGGCACCGCCACGCCCGGCTTGTTCGTGGCGACCGGAGCCGCCGGGGTCGCCACCGTCAGCGAGACCGTAGCCGGTGCCGAGGTGCCGCCCGGGCCGGTCGCGGTGTAGGTGAAGCTGTCCGCCCCATAATAGGTCGCGGCCGGCGTGTAGGTGATCACGTCACCCGCCACCGTCACCGTGCCGTGCGCCGGCGCGGTGCCGACCGCGAGGCTCGAATGGACGCCGCTGACCGAGGCCGACAGGTCGATCGCCGTGCCGGTGCTCGCATAGGGCACCGCCACGCCGGCCTTGTTCGACGCGGTCGGCGAGGGCGGCAGGCCCACGGTGATATTCACCGTCGCCGGCGCCGAAGTGCCGCCAGGACCGGTCGCCGTGTAGGTGAAGCTGTCCGCGCCGTAATAAGTGGCGTTCGGGGTGTAGGTGGCGACGTCACCGGCAACGGTGACCGTGCCATGCGCCGGCGCGGTGCCGACCGCGATGGCCGAATGGACGCCGGTGATCGAGGCCGACAGGTCGATCGCCGTGCCGGTGCTCGCATAGGGCACCGCCACGCCGTTCTTGTCGGCTGCCACCGGTGCCGGCGGGTTCGCCACCGTCACGGTCACCGTCGCGGGCGTCGAAGTGCCGCCCGGGCCGGTTGCCGTGTAGGTGAAGCTGTCCGCCCCATAATAGTTGGTGGTCGGGGTGTAGGTCACGACATCGCCCGCGACGGTCACCGAGCCATGCACCGGCGCGGTGCCGATCGCGATGCTCGAATGGACGCCGGTGATCGAGGCCGAGAGATCGATGCCGGTGCCCGTGCCGTTGTACGGGATCGCCACACCGCTCTTGTCGGCGGCGACCGGTGCCGAAGGCGTCGACACCGTGATGCTCACCGTCGCGATGTTCGAGGTGCCGCCGGCACCCGTCGCCGTATAGGTGAAGCTGTCGGTGCCGAAGTAACCGGCGGTCGGGGTATAGGTCACGACATCGCCCGAGATCGTCGTCGTGCCATGCTGTACCGCCGTACCGATGGCGATGCTGCTGTGTGGGCCGCCGGTGATCGAGCTGGCCAGGTCGATCGCAGTGCCGGCACTGTTGAACGGCACCGCCACGCCCGGCTTGTCGGCCGCGATCGGCTTGTCGATGAAGGTGAAGGTCGCCGAGGTCGTGCTGGTCTGGCCGTTGACCGAGACCGTCACCGCCTTGGCGCCCGAACCTGCCGCCGGCGCGGTGACGGTGAGCGAGGTCGCGCTCGCCGCGGTCACATTGCCGTTGCCGGCCGAACCGAAGGTCACGGTGTTGTTGCCCGGGGTCGTGCTGAAGCCGGTGCCCGAGACCGTCACCACCTGGCTGACCGGGCCCGTATTCGGCGAGACGCTGGTCACGGTCGGGACGACCGCGAAGGCGCTGCCCGGGGTCGCGCTCGTCGTCGGATAGCCGGCCGGCGTGAAGGCGCCGAGCGAGAAGCCGGCGGTCGAGCCCGCCGTGGTGCCGGTATAGCTGATCGTGACGGTGCAGCTGCCCGAGGGGATGCTGAAGCCGTTGAACTGGAAGTTCGCACCGCTATCCGAACCGCTGGCGCCGCAGCTGCCGCCGAGCGCGCCGCGGCTGACCAGCGCCGAGCCGCTGAGCAGCGGCGCGATGCTGGGCGAGGCCGAGGCATTGGGATTGGTGAAGGTGATCGTCGCGGTGCCGGTCTGGCCGACACCGAGCGAGGCGGTCGAGAAATCGACCGTCACGCTGATCGCCGCCGCTGCACTGACGGTGACGCTCTGCTGCACCTGGGCCGCGGCGTTCCAGTTAGTGTCGCCCGCCTGGTTGGCGTTGATCAGGCAGGTACCGGTCGCCTGGAAGGTCACCGAGCCGCCCGAGATGCTGCAGATCCCGGTGGAGCTGGCGTCGATCGTCAGGACCGGCGTCAGCGCCGAGGATGCCGCGACGGTCGGCGTATAGGCCGCGCCACCCACCGACGCGCCCGGCGCGGTCGAGGTGAAGCTGAGCGTCTGGGTGCCCTTGGCGATCGTGCCCGAGACGGTAGAGCCGTCGGTGGTGACCGGCGTGCCCTGGCTGTCGGTCACTCGGATCTGGTAGCTGAACGCGCCGGCAGTGGTCGGCGTACCCGAAACCAGACCGGTCGATGCGTTGAGGCTGGTGCCCGCCACCAGCGTACCGCTCAGCACCGAGTAGGTGTAGGGCGCGATACCACCGGCAGCGGTGTTGCTCTGGTTGAAGCTGGCGCCGACCTGGGTGCCTGAGGCGGCACCCGTGTTGATCGTCAGGTTCGCCGGGGTGACGGTGAAGCTCTGCACCACATCGGGTGCGGCGTCCCAGTTGCCGTCACCGGCCTGGCTGGCAGTGATCGAGCAGGTGCCCGTCTGGTTCAGCGTGAGCGTGGTGCCCGAGACGGTGCAGACGCTGGTCGTGGTCGAGGCGAAGTCGACGGTCAGGGTCGACGACGCAGTGGCCGACAGCGTCAGCGGCGAGGCCGAGAGCGACGCGTTGGACAGCGCGCCGAAGGTGATCGTCTGCGCACCCTTGGAGACCGTGATGCTGTACGACTGGGTCCGGGTGTAGGGCCCGCCGCTGCCCGCGGTCGAGCCGTCGGTCGCGGTGATGTCGAAGTTGAAGGTGCCGGTGGCGGTCGGCGTGCCCGACAGCGTGCCGCCCGACAGCGTCAGGCCGGTCGGGAGCGTGCCCAGCGTCCGCGCATAGGTGTAGCCGGCGGTGCCGCCGCTCGCCGTGAAGCTCTGCGAATAGCCGGTACCGACCGTGGCGCCCGGCAGCGCGCCGGAAGCCGGCGAAATGCTGATCGTCGGTGCGCCGATCGTCAGCACCATCGGGCCGGTCGACATGGTGAACGGACCGGTGCCGAGCGAGCTGTCGGTAACAGTGGCGGTGAAGGTGAAGGTCCCGCTCGCCGCGGGCGTGCCGGTGATCGTGCAGTCGGCGTTGAGCTGCGTGCCGGCGGGCAGCGAACCCGTGTTCAGCGTGGTCGAGCAGGTGTAGGGCGACCGGCCGCCGGTGGTGTCGATCCGGACGTTCGACAGCGCAATGCCGCGCGTGCCGCCGCCGACCGGGAAGGTGAAGAGGAGGGTCGGGTTGCTGACCGGCACCGTCACCGTCGCCGGGGCGGAGGTGCCGCCCAGGTTGGTCGCGGTGAAGGTGAAGCTGTCATTGCCGCGGAAGCCGCTCGGCGCGCTGTAGGTTACCGTGCCCGAGGAATCGACCGCGACCGAGCCGCCTTGGGCCGTGGTCGCCGAGCCGACCGCATAGTTGGTCGGGCTGTTGGTGGCGTGGCCGGTGAGGCTGAAGGTCGTGTTGCTGATGTCATAGGCGACGGCCGCCGCCGTGTACGAGCTCGCAACCGGCGCGGCGACATAGGTGTACTGGTCCGCCGCGCTGGTGGCGCTGGTGCCGCCGGGGGTCGCGACGGTGACGTCGTACGTACCCGCCGCGTTCGCCGGCGAGGTCGCGGTGATCTGCGTGTTGCTGTTGATCGTGTAGGTCGCGTTGGTCGCGCCGAACTTGACCGCACCGGTCGGGTTCGCCGCCGCGAAGCCGCTGCCGGTGATCGTCACCGTGGTGCCGCCGCTGGTCGGGCCCGCGGTCGGCGAGACCGAGGTCACCGTCGGTGCGTTGACATAGGTGTACTGGTCCGCCGCACTGGTCGCGCTGGTGCCGCCGGGCGTGGCAACGGTGATGTCATAGGTGCCCGCCGCATTCGCCGGCGAGGTCGCGGTGATCTGCGTGTTGCTGTTGATCGTGTAGGTCGCGTTGGTCGCGCCGAACTTGACCGCGCCGGTCGGGTTCGCTGCCGCGAAGCCGGTGCCGGTGATCGTCACCGTCTGGCCGCCGCCCGTCGGGCCCGCGATCGGCGAGACCGCCGTCACCGTTGGCGCCGCAACATAGGTGTACTGGTCCGACGCGCTGGTCGCGCTGGTGCCGCCACCGGTCGTCACGCGAATGTCCACCGTGCCGGCGCTGCCGGCAGGCGAGGTCGCAGTGATCGTGGTCGCGTTGACGAAGGTGAACCCGCCCGCCGCAGTGCCGCCGAAGGTGACCGCCGACACACCCGTGAAGTTGGTGCCGGTGATCGTCACCGTGGTGCCGCCGCCCGTCGGGCCTGCCGTCGGCGAGATCGAAGTGATCGTCGGCGCCGGGATGTAGGTGAACTGGTCCGCCGCGCTGGTCGCGCTGGTACCGCCGGGCGTAGCGACGGTGACGTCGTACGTACCCGCGGCGTTCGCCGGCGAGGTCGCGGTGATCTGCGTGTTGCTGTTGATCGTGTAGGTCGCGTTGGCCGCGCCGAACTTGACCGCCCCGGTCGGAGAGGCCGCCGCGAAGCCGGTGCCGGTGATCGTCACCGTCGTGCCACCCGCGGTCGGGCCCGCGGTCGGCGAGACCGAGGTCACCGTCGGTGCCGTGATATAGGTGTACTGGTCGGCCGCGCTGGTCGCGCTGGTGTTGCCGCCATTGGTGACGGTCACGTCATAGGTGCCTGCGCTGTTGGCCGGGGCCGTGGCGGTGATCTGGGTGTTGCTGTTGACGGTGTAGCCGGTCGCGTTGGTCGCGCCGAAGCGCACGCCGCTGGCGCCGGTGGTGCCGTTCAGGTTGGTGCCGGTGATGGTCACCGACGTGCCGCCACCGGTCGGGCCCGCGGTCGGTGAGACCGAGGTGATCGTTGGCAGCATCGTTATCGTGTGGGACGCCGTTGGCGAATTCGCCGCCCCGCCTCCACTCACGCCTACCGTCACGCTTCGGGATAGCGCCGAGCTGGTCGATACCGCGGTGGTGATCGATAGCGCGTTGTTCGAGGCACCCACCGCGATCGTGCCGGTGAAGGCGCAGGTGACATTGGTGCCGCTCGAGCCTGCGCAGTTCCAGTTGGCGCCGGTGGCGCTGCTGTAGCTGAGGCCTGCCGGCAGCGTCGAGGTGAGCGTGACCGTGCCCGAAGTGGCGCCGGTGCCGGTGTTGTTCACGGTCGGGAGCAGCGTGAAGGTGCCGCCCTGGGCCGGGGTACCGCCATGGGTCAGGCTGACGCCGAGCGTCGGCGTCGGCGCGGTGCAGCTGATCGTGAAGGTGACGCTGGAATTGTTGCGGCCGGCTTCGGCGGCGTTGGTGACGCCGTTCGCGGCATCGACCGAATAGTTGGTCACGGCGATGTTGAAGACGTCGTTGGCGGCGCCGACGGTGATGCTGCCCGAGCCCGAGGCGGCGGTGACGTTCTCGGTCGAGCCCGAGCGCAGGGTGAAGCCGCTCTGCTCCTGCAGCGTGACCTGGACATAGCCGGTGCCCGAATTGCGGGTCCAGCTGAAGTTGATGACTTCGCCCGGCGCGAGCGCCTGGGTGAAGTCCGCATAGTTGCTGCTCGACAGCTGCTCGCCGCCAAAGCTCTGGTTGCCGATCGAATAGGTGCCGGACAGCGTCCCCGGGGCATTGTTGCCCGCGCCGGTGGCGATCTGGTTGTTGTTGATCGACTGGCACTGGCCCGAGATCGCCCAGGCGCTGGTCGGCGCCATGACCAGGATGCCCGCGGCGAGCGCGCCGCCCATGCGGCGGACCAGCCGCCCGAGGGGCTTTGGCCTGTTCGAGCTGGAGGTTGGTGTCGCGCGCTCCCCAACGCGCTGTCCACCCGAAACGGCTGCCGCGATCCGAACGCAAACGGAACGCGCTTTCCCCAAGCCCCACACCATGCCGACAATACCCCCAACGCCCGTAAAAGGCGGCCTTGTTCTACATACAAGCAATAAACCCGGCAACAGCGGTTAAACCGAGGAAATATCCAGACATTCTCGAATCAGGATATTTAGAACCAAAATGGTATCAATCGCTTTGCCAATTACGCGATTCGCGGAAACCCCCGGATTCTGTCAATAAAATGTATTAATCCGCACTTCTTCATGATTGGCCCCGCGAAAAGCACGGAAGTGAAGTAATAGCCCCTTGTCTGCCATCGGGATCGGGTATCTAACACGCGCGCTAGCGGGAAACGGCGCGGCATTCCGCCCAGCCGACCGCGGCTACATTCCGGGGGTAGGACGATGTCTGAACCGTTTATGGGCCAGATCATGCAGGTCGGCTTCAATTACGCGCCGCGTGGCTGGGCTTCGTGCAATGGGCAAATTCTGGGTATTGCGCAGAATAACGCCCTGTTCGCGCTGCTCGGCACCACGTTCGGCGGAAACGGCGTGAGCACTTTCGCCCTGCCGAACGCCGCGGGCCGCGGTTTCGTCGGCCTGGGCCAGAGCACTGCGGGCGGCAGCGCCTATGTCTGGGGCCAGGCAGCGGGCACCGAGAACGAGACGCTGACGATCGCGAACATGCCGGCGCACAACCACGTCGCCAACTTCACCGGCATCGCCGGCCCGACCACCGCGAGCGGCAGCATCCAGGCGGTGACCGGCCAGACCACCCAGGTCAACACCCCGACCGACGGCTCGCTGCTGGCGAACTGCGCCAATGCAGGCGCGGCGCAGGTGAAGATCTATGCGCCGTCGGGCACGACCGGCACGATGGTCAACCTCGCCGGCGTCAACATCACCGGCGGCAACTTCACCCCGCAGGGTTCGGTGCAGGTCGGCATCACCGGCAGCAACATCCCCTTCTCGATCATGAACCCCTATCTCGCGGTGCAGACCAACATCGCGCTCGAGGGCGTCTTCCCCTCGCGCAACTGATCGCAGGGGCTTCGAGACCAAGCCGGCTCCGTCGCACCCGCGACGGAGCCGGTTCTGTTTACGCCTCGAACGAAGATCAGGAGAAGACCGCCTGGTAGATCCGGCGATCGGGCAGTGGCTGGAGCTGGGTGATCAGAATCGCATGCGGGCCGCCCTTGCCGCAATCCATCTCATAGGTGTTGTCGAGCAGATAGACTTCGAGCGGCGCCTCGAAGAACAGCGAGAAGGGCGGACGCACATCGATGCCGATCAGCGCGGGCCGCCGCTGGATGCTGGCGAGCGTGATCTCGACGGGCTCGGGAATCGTGGATAGGCGAACCTTGCGGCCAACCCAGGGTTCGAAATCTTCCGGTGTAAGATCCATGCGCGTATTTTCCCCCTCCGGCGGCAGCTATTGCCGCCCGAACTCAGTGGCCCATCCTGCCGCGCCCGCGCGGCCGCGTGAAGCCGGTCCGCGCCAGTTCGGAACAAAATGAGCCGGTTGCCGCCCTTTCCGCCCGCACGGCCGCTGCCGGCGCAGCTCGAACCCCTGACATCAAAATGCCTGGCCCTGCCGCCGGCGGGCACAGGGGAATTACCCTGGCTCAGCGATCTCTATGCCGCCTCGCGCCTGGCCGAGTTGTTCTTCGCGCCCTGGCCGCCGGCGCAGAAGCGCGCCTTTCTCGACGCGCAGTTCGCGCTCCAGCATGCGCATTTCGTGAAGACGCACCGCAAAGGCGACTTCCGGCTGGTGACGCTGGGAGGCCGGCCGGTCGGCCGCTTGTATTTCAACCGCACCGGCCCCGAATGGGTGCTGATCGACATATTGCTGGCCGCCGAGACGCAGGGCGGCGGGATCGGCACGGCGCTGGTGCAATGGCTGCAACAGGCGGCAGCCGAGGCCGGCGCGGACCGGTTGCGGCTGAGCGTCGCCCATGAGAACCCGCGCGCGCAGGCGCTCTACCGGCGTCTCGGTTTCGAGGATGCCGGCGACGTTGCCGGCACCCATCTTTCGATGCTCTGGCGGCCTATTCGACGGTGACCGACTTGGCGAGGTTGCGCGGCTGATCGACGTCGGTGCCCTTGGCCACCGCGACGTGATAGGCGAGCAGCTGCACCGGCACCGCATAGACGAGCGGCGCGATCAGCGGGTGGACCTTGGGCATGGTGATCGTCGCCACCGTGCCCTCGCCCGCCGCTTCGATCCCGTCATAGTCGGAGATCAGGATCACCTTGCCGCCGCGCGCCTGCACTTCCTGCATGTTCGACACGGTCTTCTCGAAGAGCGGCCCCGAGGGGGCGATCACGATCACCGGCACGGCATCGTCGATCAGCGCGATCGGGCCGTGCTTCATCTCGCCGGCGGCATAGCCCTCGGCATGGATGTACGAGATTTCCTTGAGCTTGAGTGCGCCTTCCAGCGCCAGCGGATAATCGGTGCCGCGGCCGAGATAGAGTACGTCGCGGGCGGCGGCGACGACATGGGCCATCGCCTGGATCGCCTCGTCATAGGCAAGCGCGCCGTTGAGCGCGGCGGGTGCCTCGGCGAGATGCTTGACCAGTGCCTTCTCCTCGGCCTCGGACAGCTTGCCCTTGGCCTTTGCGAGATTGGCGGCGAGCGCGGCTAGTACCGCGAGCTGGCAAGTAAAGGCCTTGGTCGAGGCGACGCCGATCTCCGGCCCGGCATGGGTCGGCAGCAGCAGGTCCGCCTCGCGCGCCATCGAGCTGGTGGGGACGTTGACCACCGCGGCGATCTTCTGCCCCTCGCTGCGGGCATGGCGGAGCGCGGCGAGCGTATCGGCCGTCTCGCCCGACTGGCTGATGACGATCATCAGCCCGCCTTCTTCCATCACCGGCGCGCGGTAGCGGAACTCGGAGGCGACATCGAGGTCGACCGGCACGCGGGCGAACTGCTCGAACCAGTATTTCGCGACCATGCCGGCATAGAAGCTGGTGCCGCAGGCGACGATGGTGACGCGCTTGATCGCCGAGAGGTCGAAGTCCGGGATCGGCAGCGTGACCTGCTCTTCCATGCGCTGGAGATACGAGCGCAGCGTCTGGGCGACGACGATCGGCTGCTCGTAGATCTCCTTGAGCATATAGTGGCGGTGGTTGCCCTTGGAGATCAGCTCGCCGGTGACGCCCGAGATGGTGATCGCGCGCTTGACGGGGTTGTTGTCCTTGTCGAAGATCTGCGCGCCGTCGCGAGTGATGACGACCCAGTCGCCTTCCTCGAGATAGGCGATGCGCTGGGTCAGCGGCGCGAGCGCCAGCGCGTCCGAGCCGAGATAGGTCTCGCCTTCGCCATAGCCGACGACCAGCGGCGAGCCGAGGCGCGCGCCGACCAGCAGATCCGGATGCTGGCGGAACAGGATGGCGAGCGCGAAGGCGCCGTGCAGGCGCGGCAGCACCTCGGCGACGGCTTCGGCCGGGGCCATGCCGGCTTCGACCTTTTCGCTGACCAGGTGCGCGACGACCTCGGTGTCGGTCTCGCTCTCGAAGACGCGGCCGCGGGCGATCAGCTCGTCGCGCAACGCCTTGAAGTTCTCGATGATGCCGTTGTGGACCAGAGCGACTTCGCCGGTGGCATGCGGATGCGCGTTGTTGGTGGTCGGACCGCCATGCGTCGCCCAGCGCGTGTGGGCGATGCCGGTGGTACCGGGCAGCGGATTGGCCGCCAGCTCCTTGCCGAGATTGACCAGCTTGCCCGAGGCGCGGCGGCGCTCGATCCGGCCATCGACATCGGTGGCGATGCCGGCCGAATCATAGCCGCGATATTCCAGGCGCTTGAGACCGTCGTACAGTCGCTCCGCGACGTCTTCCTTGCCGACGATTCCGACGATTCCGCACATGCTTTGGGTGTTCCTGCCTGAGCCCGGCGATCAGCCGAGGATTTCGATCTGGTCCGCCGTCTCGACGGCGATGCGAATCTGGAAATGGGAGCCGGTGGGTACGCGACGCGCGATGCCCTTCACGCGGATGCGCTTGCCCTTGAGCATATCCTCGGCATGGCCGCCGAGCTTGTCCTTGAGCGCATTGCGTCCCGTGGTGTTCAGCACGACCGAGAGGTTGCCCGGGTCGCGATAATCGACGGCCGAATTGAGATAGGCGTTGAAGCCCCCCGCCCCGGTGGAGGCGACGACGAATTCGAAAGTGCCTTCGACCTCGCCGGCCTTCGAGGCGGCGACCGCCTCGATCGCCTGGGCGGGGTTCATCGGCGCAGTCTGCGCGAAGGCAGGCGCCGCCACGGCGAGGGCGAAAGCAGCGATCAGGGCCGTTGTGCGCATCACTTCTTCGCCGCCTCCTTCTTCGCCTTCATCTTCTCGCGGAACGTCCGCGCCCAGCCCGGCTTCACCTGCTGCTCGGCCCGCACGATCCCCAGCGCATCGCCCTCGACATCGCGGGTCACCACCGATCCGGCGGCGACGATCGCGCCGTCGCCGATGGTGACGGGCGCCACGAGCGCGCTGTTGCTACCTACAAAAGCGCCGTTACCGATCACTGTCCGGTACTTTAAGAAACCGTCATAATTGCAGGTGATCGTGCCCGCGCCGATGTTCGCGCCGGCCCCGACGGTGGCATCGCCGATATAGCTGAGGTGGTTGGCCTTGGCGCCGGGGCCGATCACCGCCTTCTTGATCTCGACGAAATTGCCGACCTTGGCGCCCTGCTCGATTCGCGCGCCGGGGCGCAGGCGGGCATAGGGGCCGATATCTGCGCCCGAGAGGATCTCGGCGCCTTCGAGGTGGCTGAAGGCGTGGATGACGACGCGGTCGGCAACGGTGACGCCGGGGCCGAACACCACGTTGGGCTCGATCGTGACGTCACGACCGATCTGGGTGTCATAAGCGAACCACACCGTCTCCGGCGCGATCAGCGTGGCGCCCTCGACCATCGCGCGGGTGCGGCGGCGCTGCTGCCATTCCTGCTCCAGCCCGGCCAGCTCGCCGCGGCTGTTGACCCCGGCGACCTCAATCGCGTCGGTCTCGATGCCGACCGAGAAGCGGCCCTCGGCCCGGGCGAGCTCGACCAGGTCGGTCAGGTAATATTCGCCGGCGGCATTGTCGTTCCTGAGCTGGGCGAGCAGGCGGAACAGGTCCGCCGAGCGCACTGCCATCAGGCCGGAATTGCAGAGGGTTACCGCCCGCTCCTCGGGGCTCGCGTCCTTGAACTCGACGATCTTGTCGAGCCGGCCGTCGGGGCCGACGATGACGCGGCCATAGGCGCCGGGATCGGCGGGGCGGAAACCTAGCACCACCACGCTGGGATCGCCCTCGCCGTGGAGCGCGTCGATCATCCGGCGCATCGTCTCGGTCGTGACCAGCGGCACGTCGCCATAGAGGATGAGGACATCGCCCTGGAAATCGGCGAGCGCCTGTTCCGCCATGCGGACTGCATGGCCGGTGCCGAGCTGCTCGGCCTGCTCGGCGGTCTCGACGCCGAGGGGGTGCACCGCGGCCTCGACTTGCTCCTTGCCGGCGCCGACCACCACGACCTCGCGCTCGGCGCCGAGCGCCTTCACGCTGTCGACCAGATGGAGCAGCATCGGCCTGCCGGCGATGGGATGGAGGACCTTGTGGGTGTCGGACTTCATCCGCGTGCCCTTGCCGGCCGCGAGGATGATTGCTGCGATCGGTGCCGTCATTGTCCCTCCGTTGGCCGTCCCCTGCCACGTTAGTCTTGCCAATTCCATAGGGCAGCTGGCAGGCAGCGGCGACATGACCGATTTCCCCTTCGACATCGTCGGATTCGACCTCGACGGCACGCTGCTCGACACCAGCGCAGACCTGCTCGGCGCCACCAACCACGCGCTCGACCTGGCCGGGCGGCCGAGGCTGGAGATGGCGGCGGTGATGACGATGGTCGGGCGCGGCGCCAAGCACATGCTCGAACAGGCGCTGGAGGCCTCGGGCGGGTATGACGAAGCGCTGATGGCGCGGCTCTATCCGGCGCTGCTGGAATGGTACCGCGACCATGTCTCCGACCATTCGCGGCCCTTCCCGGGCATGCTTGAAGCACTGGACGACCTGGCGGCGCGGGGCGTGACGCTGGGGATCGTCACCAACAAGTTCGAATATCTGGCGGTGAAGCTGATCGAGGAGCTGGGGCTCTCCGCGCGCTTCGCTTGCGTTATCGGCGGCGACACGATGGGCAAGGGCAACGCCAAGCCCTCCGCCCTGCCGATCCAGGAGATGATCCGGCGCTGCGGCGGCGGGCGGACGGCGTTCGTCGGCGATTCGATCTACGACACGCTGGCGGCGAAGAACGCCGGGGTGCCGAGCATCGCGGTCAGCTTCGGGTTCCTCTCCCAGCCGGTGGAGGAGCTGGGGGCCGATGCGGTGATCGACTCCTATGCCGAGCTGGTGCCGGTGCTGGAGCGGCTGGGGGTACCGGCGGCTTAAATCAATCCCGGTTCTTCAGCTGGTGGAGCAGCACGGCATTGCCTTCGCTGTCCTGGATCACCCGCATCCGGCAGACCGGGGAGTGGATCAGGTCGGTCTTGAAGGTGACGCCCTTGGCCTCGAGATCGGCGCAGAGCGCGTCGAGGTCCTCGACCTCGAAGGCGATCGTGCCGCCGGCGTCGGAGGCGGGCTTGTCGCCGGTGACCGTGGTGATCGCCAGGCAGCCGCCACCGGGGAGATCATATTCCACCCAGGGAATGCCATATTCCGCGCTGGCGGCGGGCAGGCCGAGCGTCTGCTCGTAAAAGGCCCGGGCGCGATCGAGATCGATGACCGGATACAGCGTGAAAGCGACCTTGCGGAACATCGAACCTCTCCTCCTGAACGGCGCGCAGCATAGGCACTGACCCTCAACAAGACAAGAATTTGTTCCTGTTTTGTTTCAATGGTTTCAGCCGACCGGCCGATAGCCCTTGCGGTATTTGGTCCAGAGGTGGCGGGCGAGCATCAGCGGCGGCATGCGCAACCAGTGGCTGCGGACGTAGAAGCCAAGCCGGGTGAGCCTGCGGCCCTGGCGGCCCCAGCCGTCGCGGGCGGTGAGGCGGCGGAGATAGAGGTGGTCGAGGGGCTTGAGCGCCTGCCATTCGAAGGGGACCTCCGTGCCGTACAGGGCGTGGCTGAGGCGCCCGGCGCGGGCCATTTCCCTGCCCAAGCCGTGGTGGCGGGCGCGCTCCGCGAGCCCCATCGTGCCTCCGTCCTGTACCAGACAGTGAAAGTCCCAAAGGTTGCGCATCCCGCCGGCCAGATCGCCGTCCGCGAGAAGATGGGCGACCGCGTGGACCAGAAGGTCCGTCCGCGAAAGTGTGCGCAGGCCGTTTTCGAGCGGCTCGCTGTCCGCCAGCAGCGCCCCGGCGTCCGGACGGATCCGCGCAGTGAGGGGCAGGATGGTGTGGTGGACGTCGATCATCCGGTCCCGCTCGCGGTGGATCAGCGGGGGCAGCTCGTGCATCCAGCGGCGATAATAGGCGTCGTCATAGGGATCGGGCTTCACCCATTCCCAGCCGGCGGCGAGCAGCGCGGCCTCGACCTCGTCCATGCGCTCGCGCGGCACGAGGATGTCGAGATCGCCGATGTTGCGGCCCAGGCTCGGCGAGAGACCGGCGGCGGCGAAGGCGGTGCCCTTGAGCAGGACGACCGGCACGCCGAGCGGCGCCAGGGCACGGCGGGCCATCTCGGCCTCCCACAGCGCGGCGAGGCGAACCTGCCCGGCCGAGGCGATCGCGTCGTCGACCAGGCGCTGGACGGTAGGATGGAGATCGAGGCCGTCCAGACGGTGCGCGAGCGTTCCGGCCATCTGCTCCGCCCGCGCGACGGCGAACAACTCCGTCCACTGGCGGGCCGAGAAATGCTCGGTCCGGCCGGGGTCGCGCAGCACCGCGGCGAGGCGCCAGCCGGGAGTCATGCCAGCGCCTCGACCAGGGCGATGCCACTATCCGTGTCCGGATAGTCTATTGCGCGCGCCGGAACGGACTGGACGAGGCGGGTCAGCGCATCGAAGCCGCGCTCGGCGAGATGGACATAGTTGGTCGAGCTTTGCGTGAGGCGGACGAACGCTTCGCTGGGCGGCACCGGGCGCTCGGCGGCATCGAAGCCGAAGCGGGGGAAGAGCAGCAGCGCGGGCTGGGCGGGCTCGGCCATCGCCCGGATCGCCCGGGCATCGGGGACGAGATGGCGGATATCGCCCTTGGGCGTCCCGGGGAGCAGCGGGCCGAAGCGGCCTTCGGGCATCGCGGCCTGGGCGACCGCGATCGCCTGGTTCTTGAGGCTGATCAGCCGGGGAAAGCCGTGGGCCAGACCGGTGGCGGGGTCGATCAGGACGAACTCGTCGCCCATCAGCCGCCAGCCTCTGGCCATCAGCAGCGCCGCGAGGGTGGACTTGCCGGCGCCGGAGATGCCGGTCATCAGCACCGCCTTCCCGTCCCTTTCGACCGCGGATGCGTGCAGCAGCAGATAGCGGCGCTGGGCGAGCGCCATCTGCAGGTTCATCCCCATCTCGGCGGCGAGCAGGCCCTGGGCGAGCGGCAGCGGCGCGGCGTCGGGGATGGTATAGTCGCCGCCGATCATCACCGAAGGGCGGAGATATTTCCGCCAGGGCCGGGCGGCGAAGAGGTGGACGCTGAAGTCCGGGATGCTCGGCTTGGGATAGTCGCGGTAGAGGGTTTCGAGCTGCGCGATCGGCCCGCGCCAATCGCTGCCGATGCGGAAACCGACGGGACCGATGCCGAGATGGGCGACGTGCCTCACAGCCGCTCCACCAGACCGGCCTCGACCAGCTCGTCGAGGCGGATGGCGAGAGCTGCGGGATCGGCGTCGAGCAGGTCGTAGCGCTCGCTGAGGCGGGCGAGGAGCTGGTCTACGCTCAGGTCGTCGCGACCCAGGGCTTCGAGCATCTCGGGGACGGGGGCATCCACCACATGCGTGATGCCGGAGGCGCGGTGGTAGACCAGGGTGAGCGCGTCGAGGGGGATGATGCGGAGGGTTTCGGGCCCGGCGGCGCGGTAGCTGGTCATTTATTTTGTTCGCGCAACGACGCGACGACGCGACGAAGAAGTAGAAGAAATTGGGTTCACGCGGAGACGCGGAGGCGCGGAGAGAGTGCTTGCGGCGCCTGTTTGCGCCGCGTCAGCGGCGGGATATCGGCACTGATAACAAGGGAGGGCGTCGCTCACGCGACGCGAGACATCCTCCGCGTCTCCGCGTCTCCGCGTGAACAAATTCTTCTTCGTTGCGCCGTCGCGTCGTCGCGCGAACAAATCTGCAGCTTGCGCCAACCGCACGAGATCCCGGCTTTCGCCGGGATGACGGGAGTGGGACTGGAATTTGTGGGCAGCCACGGCCTCAGCCGCGCGGCATCTGCAGCGAGGCGAAGCAGGTGAAGCCGCTGGTGCCCGACTGGAGGCGGCGGATGTAGTTGGTGTAGGCGCGGCTCTGCTCGTAGGTGGTGCCGGGCAGCGTGCCGCCGTTGAGGGCGTTCTTGACCTCGGCCGCCTTGAACGGCCTGCCCGCCGCCGGAAAGGCGCCCTGCGTGCCGGCAGGCACAAGCTTGCCGTCGGCCGCGACATATTGGCCGGCGCGGCCCGGATCGGGGACCGGGATCTCGCAGTTCATCACCGAGGCATTGGTCTGCGCCAGCGCCGGGCGGATCGAGACGATCGCCGAAGCGCTCGCCGCGCCCAGCATCAGCGCGCGGCGGCTAGCCTTTGGGGATTGGTCTTCGTCTGCCATGATGCATTGTCCTGCGCCCGGCGGCGTTTCGCAATCGTAAATTGTGAGTAGTGCTGGGACATTCCCCTCCTTCGTCACCCCCGCGAAAGCGGGGGCCCATCTCCCGCGCTGGCGGCAAATGCACCGGTGCGTTCGCTGGCCGTTCAGGAGATGGGTCCCCGCTTTCGCGGGGATGACGGAGAAGTAGCGGGGTGACGAAAGGATGAGCGCCCCCTAGAAGAGCCGCCACATGCCCTATTCTCCCGGTATCAAGGCGCTCGTGGCGCTCGGCATCGTCGCCGCCGGCGCGCTGGCGGGGCTGTTGCTGAATGGCGATGTCCAGACCAGCCTGGTGATGCTGGTGTGCGGCGTCGCCGCCGTGCTGGTCGCGACTGCCGGCGCCGAAGCGCCCGGGGCGCTCGACACCGCGCCGACCGTCAGCGAGGGGCCGGGCATCGCCGAGGTGCTCGACGCGATCGCCGAGCCGGTGCTGCTGATCGCCGACCGAAGGGTGACCGCCGCCAACCCGCCCGCCCGCGTCCTGCTCGGCCAGCACATCCTGGGCGAGGACGTGCGCGTCGCCATCCGCCACCCCGCCGCCGCCGAGCGGCTGATGAACAGCAGCGACCAGAATCCGGGCTCGCCGATCCATCTGGTCGGCCTCGGCACACGCGACCAGCGCTGGGAGATGCGGGTGACGGCGCTGGGCGACGGGCGGCGGATCGTCCACCTGATCGACCGCACCGGCAGCTATGCCAGCGAGCGCATGCGGGTCGACTTCGTCGCCAATGCCAGCCACGAGCTGCGTACCCCCCTCGCCTCGCTGCTCGGCTATGTCGAGACGCTGGAGGACGGCGCGGGCGAGGAGCCGGGACTGCGCAAGCGCTTCCTCAAGATCATGCACGACGAGGCGCGCCGCATGCAGCGCCTGATCGACGACCTGATCTCGCTGAGCCGGATCGAGGCCGAGAAATATCGCGCGCCGGACAATCCTGTCGCGCTGGACGAGCTGATCGACGAGGTCTGCCTGGAGTTGTCCGGCGTGCCGCGCGCGGCCGATGTGGTGACCGAGATCGCCGAGGTGCCGCCGGTGCGCGGCGATGCCTCGCAGCTCAGCCAGCTGCTCCACAACGTCATCGGCAATGCGATGAAATATGGCAAGGAAGGCACGCCGATCCTGGTGAGCCTGACGGCCGAGGGCGAATCGATGATCCGCCTGACCGTGACCGACCAGGGCGACGGCATCGCCCCCGAGCACCTGCCGCGGCTGACCGAGCGCTTCTACCGGGTCGATGCCGGGCGCAGCCGCACGATAGGCGGCACCGGGCTGGGCCTGTCGATCGTCAAGCACATCGTCGAGCGGCACCGCGGACGGTTCGACATCGCCAGCACCGTCGGCAAGGGATCGACGGTCACCGTGCTGCTCCCCGTCCAGAGACTGTCATGAACCTGTCACGCTAGAGGCCGAAGGGCGCGCTGGGGGGGCGACCGTCCGGCGCATGCCTCCGCGATTCTTTCAATCCCAGGGACAGGAGACGGCGATGCTTGGCAGACTTGCGCTTTTCGCGTTTTCCGTAGTGGCTCTCTCGGCTTGCGACGGCAGCGCAGTGCGCCCGATCCGCGCCGTCGGGTCCTCGACCGTCTTCCCCTTCACCACCGCGGTGGCCGAGGCCTTTGTCAACCAGGACAAGCGCCGTGCGGCGCCGGTAATCGAATCGATCGGCTCGGGAGCGGGCTTCCGCGCGTTCTGTGAGGGCGTGGGATCGCAATATCCCGACCTGGCCAACGCCTCGCGCCGGATGAAGCGCACTGAATATGACCTGTGCCAGAAGAACAATGTCGGCGAGATCCTCGAAGTGCAGATCGGGCTCGATGGCGTGGTGCTGGCCGAGAGCAACAACGGGCCGAAGCTGAAGCTGAGCCGCAAGGATCTATATCTGGCGCTCGCCGCCAACCCGATGGGCAAGCCGAACACGGCGAAGACCTGGCGCGACGTGAACCCCGCGCTGCCGGCGATCCCGATCTATGTGATGGGCCCGCCCTCGACCAGCGGCACGCGCGACGCGTTCATCGAGCTGATGATGGAGCCGGGTTGCCTGGCCGCCTGGCCCGAGGCCAAGGCGATCAAGGACGGGCACGACCCCGCCAAGTTCCAGGATGCGTGCCTGCGCATCCGCGACGACGGCCCCTATGTCGACAAGGGCGAGAACGACAACCTTATCGTCCAGGGCCTGAGCCAGAACCCGAACGCGATCGGCATCTTCGGCTATTCCTATCTCGAGGAGAATATCGACCGGCTGCACGGCACCGAGATCGAGGGCGTGGCGCCGACCAACAACGACATCGTCACGGGCAAGTACCCGGGCGGCCGCCCGCTCTACATCTATGTGAAGAAGCGCCACATCAAGGCGGTGCGCGGGATGCAGGACTTCCTCAATCTCTACGCCACGATGTGGAAGCCCAAGGGCGAGCTGAACAAGCGCGGCCTGATCGCCGCCCCTACCGAGGTGCAGGACGAGTCGGCCGAGATCATCGAGAAGGGGATTGCGCTCGATCCCTCCCAGTTGCACTGAACGAGGACGTCATTTCCCACTTCCCTGAATCCCGGCCTGAGTTGACGTCCAAGTGAATGTCTTCGCGCTCCTGTTCGTCGTGGCCGGCCTGGGCCTGATCGGCTGGCTGACGGCGCGCGCCCGCGCCGTGCGGTTCGATCGCGGCGGACAGAAAAGGCTCCATTCGCTGCCGTCGCAGCATGGCTGGTACGTGGCGATGTGGACGGTGCTGCCGGCACTGCTGTTCATCGCGGTATGGAGCGCGCTGAGCCCGGCACTGATCAAGGACCAGGTGCTCAAGGCGCCGGCCGCCGCCCAGCTTTCCGACTTCGCCTTCGAGCGCGACACGATCCTGGGCGAGGCGCGCGACGCGGCGCTGGGCCGTGCCGAATCGACCTTCGATCCGACCGCCGAGGCGCTGGTCGAGCCGATGCGCGATGCGATCCGCTTCTATGGCTGGACCGGCACCGGGATCGCGATCCTGCTCGCCTTTGCCGGCGGCGCCTTCGCGTTCAGCCGGACCAGCCCGGCCTTCCGCGCCCGCACAAGGGTGGAGCGCGGGCTGATGCTGATCCTGCTCCTCGCCTCGCTGATCGCGATCCTGACGACGCTCGGCATCTTCCTGTCGCTGTTCTGGGAATCGATGCGCTTCTTCGCGATGGTGCCGCCGCAGGACTTCCTGTTCAGCACCCATTGGAGCCCGCAGCTGATAGACCCGAACGATCCGGGCAAGTCGCTGGGCGCGGTGCCCTTGTTCTGGGGTACCTTCTTCATCGGCGCGGTGATCGCGATGCTGGTCGCCATCCCGTTCGGCCTGATGAGCGCGATCTACCTCACCCAGTACGCCGCCCCGCGGGTGCGCCGCTGGATGAAGCCGATGCTCGAGATCCTCGCCGGCGTGCCGACGGTGGTCTATGGCTATTTCGCCGCGCTGACCGTGGCGCCGGCGGTGCGCAACCTGGCGGTGGCGCTGGGCATGCCCTTCGCCTCGGCCGAGAGCGCGCTGGCGGCGGGCCTGGTGATGGGCGTGATGATCATCCCGTTCGTCTCCTCGCTGGCCGATGATTCGATCGCTGCAGTGCCGACCGCGATGCGCGACGGCAGCCTGGCGATGGGCGCGACCAATTCGGAGACGATCTCCAAGGTGCTGCTGCCCGCGGCGCTGCCCGGCGTGGTGGCGGGCGTGCTGCTCGCCGTCAGCCGCGCGATCGGCGAGACGATGATCGTGGTGATGGCCGCGAGCGGCGCGGCGAACATCACGCTCAACCCGTTCGAGAGCGCGACCACCGTGACCAAGCAGATCGTCGACCTGCTGACCGGCGAGAGCGAGTTCGACAGCCCCAAGACGCTTGCTGCATTTGCCTTGGGCCTGACGCTGTTCGTCATCACCCTGCTCCTCAACATCGTCGCGCTGCGCGTGGTGAAGAAGTATCGCGAAGCCTATGAGTAAGCGCGTCGCCCCTGCCCCCGCGCCCGAGCGGACGCCGACCGACTGGAAGAGCGCGGCGATGCAGAAGCGCATCCGCCGCCGCTATGCGCGCGAGCGCCGCTTCAAGCTGTTCGGGATGATGGCGGTGATCCTGTCGGCCGCCTTCCTCGCCTTCCTGATCGCGACGATGGTCGCCAATGGCGCGCGCGGCTTTACCCGCAGCGAAGTGGCGCTCAGCGTCGACTTCCCGGCAATGGCGCTGAAGATCGACCGCTCGCACCTCTCGACGCCGGGGGCCGACCTGGCGCTGGCCGGTGCCGGGCTGCAGGACAAGGTGGAGACGCTGGCGACCAGCCCGGCGGGCTATTCGCTCGCCTCCAACAGCGCCTGGCTGACAGTGCGCGACCGGATCAAGGCGCGGCCCTCGGTCCTCGACGGCAAGGCGACCATCTGGGTGCCGGCCTCGACCGAGCTCGAGATGGGATCGCGCGGCGAAGGACCGGCGGACGTCCAGGCGGACGCGCGCAGGCTGAGCCAGGCGGGGCAGCTGCGCACCGGCTTCAACTGGGGCTTCTTCAGCGCGAGCAATTCGAACGATCCGGTGGCGGTGGGTATCTGGGGCGCGCTCAAGGGCTCGCTGCTGACCATGCTGGTGACTTTCCTGATCGCCTTCCCGGTCGGCGTGCTGGCGGCGATCTACCTCGAGGAATATGCCCCGAAGAACCGCTGGACCGACCTGATCGAGGTGTCGATCAACAACCTGGCGGCGGTGCCCTCGATCATCTTCGGCCTGCTCGGCCTGGCGGTGTTCCTGGGCAGCTGGCAGATCGGCGGACATACGTTCGGCCCGCTCTTCCCGCGCTCGGCCGCGGTGGTCGGCGGGCTGACGCTCGCGCTGATGATCATGCCGGTCATCGTCATCGCCAGCCGCAACGCGATCAAGGGCGTGCCGCCCTCGATCCGCGACGCCGCGCTGGGCATCGGCGCGAGCCGCATCCAGGTGGTGTTCCACCATGTCCTCCCCCTCGCCATGCCCGGCATCCTGACCGGCACGATCATCGGCATGGCGCGCGCGCTGGGCGAGACCGCGCCGCTGCTGCTGATCGGCATGCGCGCCTTCATCGTCACCCCGCCGAGCGGCTTCACCGATCCCGCTACCGTGCTGCCGGTCCAGATCTTCCTCTGGTCCGACGAAGTCAGCCGCGGCTTCGTCGAGAAGACCTCCGCCGCGATCCTGGTGCTGCTGGTGTTCCTGCTCGCCATGAACGGGCTCGCCATCTATCTTCGCAACAAGTTCGAGACCCGCTGGTAATGACCGACGCCACTCCCCTTCCCACCGGCACCGGGCACAAGATGTCCGCCCGCGGCGTCAGCGTGTCCTATGGCGACAAGCAGGCGATCCGCGACGTCTCGATCGACGTCGACATGGATCACGTCACCGCGTTCATCGGCCCGTCGGGCTGCGGCAAGTCGACCTTCCTGCGCACGCTCAACCGGATGAACGACACCATCCCGAGCGCACGGGTGACCGGCGACATAAGGCTGGACGGCGAGGACATCTATTCGAGCGGGATGGACGTGGTGCAGCTGCGCGCCCGGGTCGGCATGGTGTTCCAGAAGCCGAACCCCTTCCCCAAGTCGATCTACGAGAACGTCGCCTATGGCCCGCGCATCCACGGGCTGGCGAGCTCAAAGGCCGCGCTGGACGGGATCGTCGAGCAGTCGCTGCGCCGCGCCGGCCTGTGGGACGAAGTGAAGGACCGGCTCTCGGACAGCGGCACCGCGCTTTCGGGCGGCCAGCAACAACGGCTGTGCATCGCACGCGCCATCGCGGTGGACCCCGAGGTGATCCTGATGGACGAGCCCTGCTCGGCGCTCGACCCGATCGCGACGGCAAAGATCGAGGAGCTGATCCACGAGCTCAAGGGCCGCTACGCCATCGTGATCGTCACCCACAACATGCAGCAGGCGGCCCGCGTCAGCCAGAAGACCGCCTTCTTCCATCTCGGCCAGCTGGTCGAATATGGCGACACCGACAATATCTTCACCGCGCCGAAGCAGGAGCGGACGAAGGATTACATTACCGGCCGTTACGGCTAAGAGCGGGTATCATGTCGACCGGCCAGGAACATACCGTAAAGGCGTTCGATCAGGACATCGGACAGCTGCGCGCGCTCATCTCGCAGATGGGCGGGCTCGCCGAGCAGGCGATCGAGGACGCGATGCTTGCGCTGTCGCGCGGCGATGCCGAGCTGGCCGACGAGGTCCGCCGCAAGGACAAGCAGATCGACTCCATCGAGGCCGAGCTGGAAAAGCTCGTCGTCCGGGTGATCGCGCTGCGCGCGCCGATGGCCGACGACCTGCGCGAGGTGATCGCCGCGCTCAAGATCGCCGCGGTGATCGAGCGGATCGGCGACTATGCCAAGAACATCGCCAAGCGCGTGCCGCTGATCCATGCCGAGGGCGAGGAGCGGATCGAAGTGGTCTCGATCCTGCCGTCGATGGGCCAGCTGGCGGCGGACATGGTCCACGACGTGCTCGACGCCTATTCGGCGCGCGATCCCGAGGCTGCGGTGCGGGTCTGCAAGCGCGACAATGCGCTCGACGATTTCTACGATTCGATCTTCCGCACGCTTGTGACCTATATGGTCGAGAATTCGAGGACGATCAGCCAGGTGGCGCACCTGCTGTTCGTGGCGAAGAACCTGGAGAGGATCGGCGATCACGCCACCAACGTGGCCGAGATGGTCTATTTCGCGGCGACAGGCGAATACATGGCCGAGCGCGAGACCGGCGAGGCCGGAGCGAACTAAGCGGGGAAACGGGGAAAATATGGCCCGAGTTAAGATGCTTCTCGTCGAGGACGACGCCGCAATCGCGGAGCTGGTCGCCTATCACTTCAAGCGCGAAGATTATGAGGTGAAGCACACCCCGGACGGGGAAGAGGCGCTGCTGCTCGCCAAGGAGGCGACGCCGGATATCGTGCTGCTCGACTGGATGGTCGAGGGGCTTAGCGGCATCGAGGTGTGCCGCCGCCTGCGCCGCATGCCCGAGACGGCGAACGTGCCGATCATCATGCTCACCGCGCGCGGCGAGGAGGAGGATCGCGTGCGCGGGCTCGAGACCGGGGCGGACGACTATGTCACCAAGCCCTTCTCGCCCCGCGAGCTGGTCGCCCGGGTCGGCGCGGTGCTGCGCCGCGTGCGCCCGGCACTGGCCGGCGAGGCGCTGACCTATTCGGACATCGAGATGGACACGGTGGGCCACAAGGTCCGCCGCGCCGGCGAAGTGGTCCAGCTGGGGCCGACCGAGTTCAGGCTGCTGAAGCACTTCCTTGAGCATCCGGGCTGGGTCTTCTCGCGCGAGCGGCTGCTCGACGCGGTGTGGGGGCATGACAGCGACATCGAGAGCCGCACGGTGGACGTGCACATCCGCCGCCTGCGCAAGGCGATCAACAAGGGCAACCGGCCGGACATCATCCGGACCGTGCGCTCGGCCGGCTATGCGCTCGACGCGGGGAATTGAGAGATAACCGTCATCCCGGCGAAAGCCGGGATCTCGTGCGGCTCCTGCCCCTGCCGCCTCGCGCCTTCGCCTGAGATCCCGGCTTTCGCCGGGATGACGGTGATGTTCGCGGGAGGGGCTTTTGATGACTTCGATTTAACGAAACCATCCCCCTCCCCCTCGCGTTGCTGGGACCGGGCGTAACGATTTCGCCCGGTTTCAGGAGACGCACCCCATGAAGCTCCTTGCCATGGCAGCCGCGCTGACGCTCGTCGCCGGCGCCGCTCAGGCCCAGACTTCGGCGCAGAAGGCCGAGGCTCCCACCAACAACGACGCCAGCAAGCTGGGCGGCTATGCCCCGGCCGCGCCGCTGTTCAGCACCGGCACCACCCCGCCGCCGGGCACCCAGGTGGTGTTCGTGCCGAGCACCCAGACGCCGACCGAGGCCTTCCCGCCGCCTGCGCCCAAGGCCGCCTACCCGGTCTGCAAGCGCGGCCAGTTCGACGGCTGCCGCCAGCGCGGCGGCTGACGCGCCGGACGCCCCTTTTTGCGGGACCGAATGTGCCGGGCGCGCAACGTCGTGCCCGGCACATGCGTTTTCGAGGGGTGCAGGGGGAGCGACAGAGAGGAAGTTTTTCGATGAAGTTCATGCTCCTGGCCTCGGCCGCCCTTGCGATCGGCGGCACCGCCATCGCGCAGGACATGCCCCAGACCGCCCCGCAGACCACGCCGGCCCCGGCTCCCACGCCGCCCACTCCGCCGGTCGACACGCCGACGACCCCCACCGCGCCAGCGGAACCGGCCACACCGGCCGATCCGGCGGCACCGCCGCCGCCCGCGACCAACCCGCCGCCTGCGGCTCCGGAGACGCCCGCCGCGCCGGATGCGGCGACGACTCCGCCCGCACCGCCGGCCGCTCCCGCGCCGGATACGACCGCGGATGCTGCGGCGCCTGCCGCCCCGGCAACTGCCGCCGCGCCGATGCCTTCGGACCCGAAGAGCTATCCGCGCTGCTCGAAGACCGTGAAGGACCATTGCCGCCAGGGGCGGTAATTGTGCGCCCCGGGGGTGGGCTACCCGCCCACCCCTTCCCGTCATCCCGGCGAAAGCCGGGATCTCGTACGGCTCTTGTCCCGCGCCTCCGCCTGAGATCCCGGCTTTCGCCGGGATGACGGCTGTGGGGCGGATGACGGTTATTGTTGCGTGGTGGCGGTTGCGGCTAAGCTCTCCCCAAAAGGAGAGAACCGCATGACCATCGACTTCAAGGACCGCGTCGCCATCGTCACCGGGGCCGGCGGCGGGCTGGGCCGGGCCTATGCGCTCGAGCTGGCGAAGCGCGGGGCCAAGGTGGTCGTGAACGACCTGGGCGGATCGCGCGACGGCACCGGCCATTCGGACGCCGCATTAAAGGTGGTCGAGGAGATCGAGGCGCTGGGCGGCGAGGCGATGTCGAACGGCGGCAGCGTCACCGACTATGCCCACATGGTCGCGATGGTCGAGGCGGCCAAGGCGAAATGGGGCCGGATCGACATATTGATCAACAATGCCGGCGTGCTGCGCGACAAGAGCTTCGCCAAGATGGAGCCGGAGGACTTCAGGTTCGTCGTCGACGTCCACCTGATCGGCTCGGCCAACTGCACCAAGGCGGTGTGGGAGACGATGCGCGAGGCCAATTACGGGCGCATCCTGATGACCGCCTCGTCCACCGGGCTGTTCGGCAATTTCGGCCAGGCGAATTACGGCGCAGCCAAGCTGGGCCTCGCCGGGCTGACCAAGACGCTCTACCTCGAAGGCGCGAAATACGGGATCAAGGTCAACACCATCGCCCCGGTGGCCGGCACGCGGATGACCGAGGACCTGTTCCCCGAAGAAGCCTTCAAGGCCTTCGCGCCGGAGAATGTCGCGCCGGCCGCGCTGTTCCTGGTGAGCGAGGATGCGCCCACCAACCAGATCGTCGGCGCGGGCGGCGGTGTGGTGCAGGCCGCCTATGTGACCCTGACCCAGGGCGCCAAGCTGGAAGCGCTGACCCCCGAGGCGGTGCAGGCGCAATGGGCGCAGATCACCGACCGGACGGGGGAGATCGTACCGGGGTCGGGGTCCGAGCAGACGATGCTGATCCTGGGGAAATTGCAGCGGGGATAGGCTGGCAAGCTCCCCTCCCTGAAAGGGAGGGGTCGGGGGTGGGTCGAGTGCTCGCGATATTGCGCGGACAAGGCCAAGCCCATCCATATCGCCAAGCCTCCACCCACCCCTAACCCCTCCCTTTCAGGGAGGGGAACACGCACCGCCTTACCGTATTGTCTCACTAACACACACATGGTATATCCTCCCTCACAGGAGGAGACTGCCATGTATAGCGAGAGCGATCTGGCCAGTGCCGTGGAAGCGGGGGCGCTTTCGCCCGCCGCGGCCAATGCGCTGCGCAACTATGTCGCCGAGCGCCGGTCGGCGCCCGCGGTGGACGAAGAGCATTTCAAGCTGCTCACCGGCTTCAACGACATCTTCGTGGCGATCGCCGCCGCGCTGATCCTGGTCGCGGCGGGGCGGATCGGGGCCTATTTCGGCGAGTGGCTGATCGGCATCGGGCCGGAGGAGCGCATCGCCGGCGGCAACATGATCGGCGGGGGCTTCGCCGTGGCCGCGACGAGCTGGATGCTCGCCGAATATTTCACCGCCAAGCGCCGCATGGCGCTGCCCTCGATCCTGCTGCTGTTCGGCTTCGTCGGCGGCATCGCCGCGGGCCTCTCCGGCATCTTCGTCGCCAACATCCCCTGGCTCGAGGAGCAGCTGCATCTGGCGAGCGAGCTGCAGAAGCAGCAGCTGGGCGCCGGCATCGCCGCCACCGTCGGCCTGCTGACCGCGGCTGCGACCTGGATCCACTGGAAGCGGTTCATGGTGCCGATCACCGTCGCCGCCGGGGCGATGGTCGTGGTCGGCATGCTGGTCGCGATCGTGCTGGCGCTGGTGCCCCAGGCGAAGGACTGGGTGAACGAGATGCTGCTCGTCGCGGGTGTGGCGATGTTCTTCTTCGCGATGCGCTGGGACATGAGCGACCTGGAGCGCCGCACCCGCCGCTCGGACGTGGCCTTCTGGCTCCACCTCGCCGCGGCGCCGCTGATCGCGCACCCGGTGTTCCACATGCTCGGCGTGTTCGACGGCGATGTCACCGGCCCGGTCGCCGCGGTGGTGATCGCGCTCTATGTGGTGTTCGCCTTTGTCGCCCTGGCGGTCGACCGCCGCGCGCTGCTCGTCTCGAGCCTGATCTACGTGCTCTGGGCGATGTACGCGCTGTTCCAGGCGACCGGCGCGGTCGAGCTGGCCGCGGCGCTGACCGCGCTGGTGATCGGGTCGGCGCTGCTGCTGCTCTCGGCCTTCTGGCAGCCGGTGCGCCGCAGGGTCGTCGGCCTGCTCGGCGGGCTCGAGGAGCGGCTGCCGCCCACCCAGATCGTCACGGCCTGACCTGACACAGGCGTTACGTAGGGAGCGCGGTCCCCAGCCCCGCTTCCGACACCCCTGCCCCTCCCGTGCCTCAGGTACGGGAGGGGTTTTTCATGCGGGCTGCTCCGCGGGCTGGCCGGGCCGCGCGCTGATCGCGGTGCCGACCGAGGAGAGGACGATCAGGGCGACGGCGAGCCACTGGGTGCCGGTGAGGACCTCGCCGAGCAGCAGCAGCCCCATCAGCGCGCCGACCGCGGGTTCGGCGCTGAGCAGGGTGCCGAAGGTGTTGGCGGGGAGCCGGGGCAGCGCGATCATCTCGAGCGCATAGGGGATGGCGCTGGAGACGATGCCGACGAGCAGACCGAGCAGCAGCGCCTCGGGCCGCAGCAGCGCGGTGCCGGCATGGAGGATACCCACCGGTGCGGCGAGGCAGGCGGCGATCAGCATGCCCCCGGCAGCGGCGGCGGGGCCGTGCGCCTTGCCGGCATGGCGGCCGGTGAGGATGTACGCCGCCCAGCAGGCGCCGGCGACCAGAGCGAGGGCCACCCCGCGCCAGTCGAGATGGGCGGCGCCCTTCCAGATCGGCAGGAGAAGGAGCAGGCCGATGACGGCGAGGCCGATCCACAGGAAATCGACCCGGCGGCGCGAGGTCAGCACCGCCACCGCGAGCGGGCCGGTGAACTCGACGGCGATCGCGATGCCGAGCGGGATATAGGACAGCGCCTTGTAGAAGCTCAGGTTCATCACCCCGAGGACGAGGCCGTAGCCGAGCAGCGAGCGCCAGCCGGCATCGAGCTTGATCCGCCAGGGCCGGAAGATCGCCGAGAGGATCGCCGCGGCGACGATCAGGCGCAGCGCGGTCGCGCCCTCCGCCCCGACCAGCGGGAAGAGCTGCTTGGCGAAGGTGGCGCCGACCGTCACCGACAGCAGCGAGACGAACAGCGCGGCGAGGGCGACGAGATCGAGGCGTGCGGAGGCGGGGCGCGGGGCGGCGAAAGCGGACATTTGCTACTCGGATATTGGCTGGTGTGGCGCCGAGGATAGAAATATCGGGCGATAAGGGTGGTTTATTTTGGCGCTTACACGATAAAGTTTATCGCGCTACCCTCGCAAAATGACGAAGATTGAACCGCTCGATTCGTTCGACCTCAAGTTGCTCGAGCTGCTCCAGCTGGATGTGCAGCAGCCGGTGGCGGCGCTGGCGGAGAAGGTCGGGCTGTCCGCCCCGGCCTGCTATCGGCGGATAAGGCGGCTGCGCGAGACGGGGGTGATCGAGCGCGAGATCGCGGTGGTGCGCCCGAAGACGCTCGGCTGGCCGCTGTCGATGATCGTGCTGGTGACGCTGGAGCGCGAGACCGCCGACACGGTGAGCGAGATGTTCGAGATCTTCCGCCGCGAGCCCGAGGTGATGGAGGCGTGGAACGTTACCGGCGACCATGACTTCGCGGTACGGATCCTCGCCCGCGACATGGAGAGCTATGACGATCTGGTCCGCCGCCTCTTCTCGGCCGACGAACGGGTGCGGACCTTCGAGACGCTTGTGGTGATCCGCGAGACCGGCGGGATGAGTCCGGTGCCGGTGGGATTGGGGTAATTCCGTTATTGTCACCCCGGCCTTGTGCCGGGGTCCACCGGGAGGAGAGTGACAGACGGGAGGCTCTTGCATCTCCGTTGCGGCACCGTGGACCCCGGCACAAGGCCGGGGTGACGATGGGAATGCGATGGGCCTCGCCCGCCCCTATTCCTCCACCAGCTTCATCAGCCGGCGCTCGACCGGGGCGAGGACCGGGCCGAGCTCATGGCCGCGCTTGAGGATGGTGCCGGCTTCGCCGACCAGCATCCACATGCCCTGGCGGTTGCGCAGGCTGGGGCGCTTCTCGATGCGGTATTCGGGACGCTCGGCGGCACGGCGGAAGGCGGCGAAGATCGCGGCGTCGAGATCGAACGACATCGCATAGTCGCGCCAATGGCCGGCGGCGACCATGCGGCCGTAGAGATCGAAGATGCGGGTGAGTTCCGGACGCTCGAAACCGACCTGTCCGGGGCGTCCGAGAGGGAGCGGGGTTACGGTGCCCATCTACGCGCTGTCGCGCTGCTCCCCTTCCGTCCGCCGCTCGGCCAGCACGGCATCGAGCCGCTTGCGCATCGCCTCCAGCTCGCAGCGCATCAGTTCGAGCTTCTGGGTCTGCGGATCGAACAGGTCGCTGCAGGGCGTGCCATAGGGCACGAAGTCCTTCTGCCACTTCTCGGCCTCGACCAGGGTCGGCTTGGCCGGGATGCCGACCATCACCGCGCCGGGCGCGACGTCCTTGGTGACCACCGCATTGGCGCCGACCCGGGCACGCTCGCCGACGGTGATCGGGCCGAGCACCTGCGCGCCCGAGCCGAGGATCGCGCCGTCGAGGATCGTCGGGTGGCGCTTGCCGGCCACGCCATTGTCCGGGCTGGTGCCGCCTAGGGTGACGCACTGGTAGATGGTGACGTCGTTGCCGATCTCCGCCGTCTCGCCGATCACCACGAAGCCATGGTCGATGAAGAAGTTGCGGCCGATCTTCGCACCCGGATGGATGTCGATCGCGGTCACGAAGCGCGACCAGTGGTTCACCACGCGGGCGAGGAAGAACAGGCGGTTGCGGAACAGCGCATGCGCGATGCGGTGATAGCCGAGCGCCCAGACGCCCGGGTAGAGCAGGATTTCCGCGCGCGATCGCGGCGCGGGATCGCGCGCCTTGATCGAATCTAGATACGCCACCAGGCGCTGGAACATGGCCGGTCCCCTTTTATCGGGAGCCCACATAATAGCTAAACCCGCGGAATTCCAGAATGGCCCATTCTGGGCTTGGGCGCGGTAAAGCGTATGTATCTTGTTGGAACGTTCCGGGGCCGTCATCCATTCCTTCCCGGCCCAACCTTCAAGGTGCGAATGATCTTTGGAATCGACCTGACCCTCCTGCTGCCGTTCATCGCGGTGGGATTCGCCGCCCAGATGGTGGACGGCGCGCTGGGCATGGCCTTTGGCGTGATCTCCAACACCCTGTTGCTGAGCCTGGGGGTGCCGCCCGCGGCCGCCTCTGCCGGCGTGCACACGGTCGAGAGCTTCACCACCGCCGTTTCGGGCATCAGCCATGCGGTGCACAAGAACGTGAACTGGAAGCTGTTCCTGCGCATCGCCGTGCCCGGCGTTATCGGCGGCGGCCTGGGCGCCTATGTGCTGTCGAACATCAATGCCGGGACCGCCAAGCCCTTCATCCTCGCCTATCTGACCGGGATCGGCTTCTACCTGCTGTGGCGCAGCCGGCACTATCCGCCCAAGGAGAAGTCGCCCAAGATCGTCGAGCCACTGGGTCTGGCCGGCGGCTTCCTCGACGCGGCGGGCGGCGGCGGCTGGGGCCCGGTGGTGACCAGCAACCTGCTCGTCCAGGGCGCGAGCCCGCGCACCACGATCGGCACGGTGAACACCGCCGAGTTCTTCGTCACCACGACGATCTCGGCGACCTTCATCACCCAGCTCGGCTGGGGCGCCTTCACCCTGGCGACGGTGGGCCTGCTGATCGGCGGCGTGATCGCGGCACCGTTCGGCGCGCTGCTCGCCAAGCGGGTGGAGCCCAAGACGCTGATGCTGATGGTCGGCATCGTGCTGACGCTGACGAGCTTGTACAATCTTTACCTGGCGGTGGGGCGGTAACCGATCCCGTTATCCAGTGGCCGATACCGTCAAGCCGGCCACTCTTAGCCTCAGCCCGTTCCACGAACCTCGTCTCGCGCCTCAAATCCGTCATCCCGGCGAAAGCCGGGATCTCGGGCGAAGGCGCGGGGAAGGAGCCGCGCGAGATCCCGGCTTTCGCCGGGATGACGAATATTGGCGCGGGATGACGAATATTGGCGCGGGATGACGGATGTTTGCGGGGTGCGGCGAGGTGGGCACTTTACACCTTCCTTACGCCCCGCCCCATCTTCCCTCTCGAAACCTTACGCCGATCCGCCCCACATCCCCGCGCATGTGGGACAGCAGCAGGAACAGCCGCCACGGGCGGATACGGCGTATCGGCGTGCAGGAAAGCAGATGGCAGCGGCGCTGGGGCCGGATCGTCGACTGGCTCGGCGCCTGCCGGCCGCTCGACCTGATCCTGGGCAGCATGATCGTGATAACCGTGATCGCGACGATCGCCCGCGCCTTCTGATCCTCCACCGATCGGGCCGAACCAGCCCCTTTTCATCTTGCGATGCAGCAGGCTTCGCCGCCGCTGCGCACTTGCGCGTCCCGTGTGAAGACTGTGGTGAGACGGGCATAGCTGCACGGCATTGCAGATAATTCAGTCGATCAATCAATTTACCAGAACTGATCGACTAAACCGATCAACGCGACCGGCTATTCCAATTTCACATTGCGATGCAGCGGGACTATCTCGCTTTTGCAACAACAACCCCCGTTCTGGAGGAATACCAAGCAATGGCTCTCATCGGCAGCACCATCAAGCCGTTCACCGCGCAGGCCTATAAGGAAGGCAAGTTCGTCCAGGTCACCGACGCGGACACGAAGGGCAAGTGGGCGGTGTTCTTCTTCTACCCGGCCGATTTCACCTTTGTGTGCCCGACCGAGCTCGAGGACCTGGCGGACATCTACCCGCAGCTCCAGAAGATGGGCGTCGAGGTGTACTCGGTGTCGACCGACACGCACTTCAGCCACAAGGCCTGGCACGACACCTCGCCGGCGATCGGCAAGATCAATTATTACATGCTCGGCGACCAGAACCACGTCCTGTCGACTAACTTCGACGTGCTCCGTGAGGGCCAGGGCCTGGCCGACCGCGGCACCTTCGTGGTCGATCCCGAGGGCGTGATCCAGCTGGTCGAGATCACCAGCGAGGGCGTGGGCCGCAATGCGGCCGAGCTGCTCCGCAAGATCAAGGCTGCGCAGTATATCGCGGCCCACCCGGGCGAAGTCTGCCCCGCCAAGTGGGAAGAAGGCGCCGAGACGCTGGCGCCGTCGCTCGACCTGGTCGGCAAGATCTGATCCCCCAGGCGCCCGTTAGCCCCCTTGCGGGCGCCCCCAGCGGCCCGGGACGGCGATACCCTTCTGTCCCGGGCCGTTTTGTGTCCAGCTCGCCCCTGCCCCTTGCCGAGGGGGCCATCGAGCGACCGGCGATGCGGCCAGTGCATGCATTGGCCGCGTCCCCGACAAACAACCACCGCCGGTACCTCGCGGCGCGGTGGACCCCGGAACAGGTCCGGGGTGACGAAGAAGGAAAGATGCCATGCTCGACGCCAACCTGACCCAGCAGCTCAAGGGCTATCTCGCGAACATCCGGGAGCCGATCGAGCTGGTCGCCAGCCTTGGTGACGATGCCAAGTCGCGCGAGCTGGAAGAGCTGCTGAACGAAATCGCCGCGCTGTCGGACAAGGTCTCGGTCGTTCGCACCGATGACGATGCCCGCAAGCCCAGCTTCCTGATCCACCGCACCGGCACCGATATCGGCGTGCGCTTCGCGGGCCTGCCGATGGGGCACGAGTTCACCTCGCTGGTGCTCGCCCTGCTTCAGGTCGGCGGCCATCCGAGCAAGGCGGCGCAGGAGCTGATCGAGCAGGTGAGGAACCTGGACGGCGACTTCGTCTTCGAGACCTATTTCTCGCTGACCTGCCAGAACTGCCCGGATGTGGTGCAGGCGCTGAACCTGATGGCGGTGCTCAATCCGCGCATCCGCCACACCTCGATCGACGGCGGGCTGTTCCCGGCCGAAGTCGAGGCGCGCCAGATCATGGCGGTGCCGAGCGTGTTCCTGAACGGCGAGCCCTTCGCCAGCGGCCGCATGGAGCTGGAGCAGATCGTCGCGAAGATCGACACCGCGGCCGGCGCGCGCACGGCGGCGAAGATCGCGAGCAAGGAGCCGTTCGAAGTGCTGGTGGTCGGCGGCGGCCCCGCCGGCGCTGCGGCGGCGATCTATGCGGCGCGCAAGGGCATCCGCACCGGCATCGCGGCGGAGCGCTTCGGCGGGCAGGTGCTCGACACGATGAGCATCGAGAACTTCATCTCGGTCAGCCACACCGAGGGGCCGAAGCTCGCCGCGCATCTGGAGCAGCACGTCAAGGACTATGACGTCGACATCATGAACCACCAGCGCGCCGCCAGGCTGGTGCCGGCACGCCACGAGGGCGGGCTGCACGAGGTGGTGCTTGAGAATGGCGCGACGCTGAAGGCGCGCACCGTGATCCTCTCCACCGGCGCGCGCTGGCGGACGATGGGCGTGCCCGGCGAGGAGGACTATCGCAACAAGGGCGTGACCTATTGCCCGCACTGCGACGGCCCGCTGTTCAAGGGCAAGCGCGTGGCGGTGATCGGCGGCGGCAACTCCGGCGTCGAGGCCGCGATCGACTTGGCCGGGATCGTTGGTCATGTGACGCTGATCGAATATGACAGCCAGCTGCGCGCCGATGCGGTGCTGCAGCGCAAGCTGGGCAGCATGGCCAACGTCAAGGTGATCACCTCGGCGCTGACCACCGAGGTTGCGGGCGACGGGCAGAAGCTCACCAGCCTGACCTACAAGGACCGCAACCACGGCACCGAGCACCAGATCGAGCTGGAAGGCATCTTCGTGCAGATCGGCCTGGTCCCGAACACCGAGTGGCTGAAGGACAGCATCGCGCTGTCGCCGCGCGGCGAGATCGAGATCGATGCTCGCGGGGAGACTTCGCAGAAGGGCATCTTCGCGGCGGGCGACTGCACCACCGTGCCCTACAAGCAGATCGTGATCGCGATGGGCGCGGGCTCGACCGCGGCGCTCTCGGCGTTCGACTATATGATCCGGCTGCCCGAGGAACTCAGCGAGGCGGCGTAACGCTCCACCGTGGACCAAATGGAAGGGCCGGGCATGTTCCCGGCCCTTTTCCTTTGCGCGGGCGCGGGGCAGGATCGGAGCATGGCAGGCCTTCTCCCCTTGATGCTGGCCGTTGCTGCATGGAGCGGCACGGTCGAGCATCGCACCGCCTTCGGATCGATGACGCTGATCCAGGAGGAATGGACCCGCGATCCAGACCAGGTGCCGATGATCCATGCGCCCAATGCGTGGAAGAAGCTGCATCTGCGCTGGGACGCGCGCGAAGGCGACATGTCGGTCGAACTGCTCGACGATGGCCGCGTCCTGCAGATCGGGGTCCGCGGCCATGACTGCCTGCAGGCCTCAACCTTTCATCACTATGCGCGGCGGACGGGCGAGCCCGCGCTGTGGCGGGAGATGGTCGGCCAGCTCGATACCCTGGCCAAGGCCTGCCCGCGGGTATCTGCACTACGCAGGGAAGCGCTGGGCCGCGAGTTCGCCGCCGCGCGGGACGATTTCGTGGCCGGTGTCGAGGCGCTCAAGAAACGCGCGGCGACCGTGGTGGCGCGGGACCTCAACCGATGCAGCTTCAAGGGCTTTCGCACGGGCTCGCGGGTGATCATTCCCGATCCCAATGTCGGCGTTTGCGGGCCGATGCGGTAACGGGGTGACTTGATCGCCTTATTCACTATATAGGCGCCTGACAATCGATACAGGCGATCAATGGCGCAGACCACCTACCTCCCCACGCTCAAGCAGCTCCAGTATCTCGTCGCGCTCAAGGACCATGGCCATTTCGGCCGGGCGGCGGAGAGCTGCTACGTCACCCAGTCGACGCTGTCGGCGGGCATCCGCGAGCTGGAGACGCTGATCGGGGTGGTGCTGGTCGAGCGGACACGGCGGGTGGTGCGCTTCACGCCCCTTGGGGAACGCATCGTCGAGAAGGCACGCCGGGTGCTGCGCGAGGCGGACGAACTGGGCGACCTCGCCCGCGCCGCCGGGCGGCCGCTCTCGGGCGAGATGCGGATGAGCGTGATCCCGACGATCGCCCCCTTCCTCCTCCCGCGTATCCTGCCCAAGCTGCGCCGCGACTATCCCGACCTGAAGCTCTACCTGCGCGAGGAGACCAGCGGCCAGGCCTGCGAGGGCTTGCACCATGGCCGGACCGACTGCGTGCTGCTCGCCTTGCCCTATGCCTGCGGCGATGTGGAGACCGCGCCGTTGTTCGACGACCGGCTGTTCGTCGCGTACCGGGAGGGCGAGATGGACCCGAGCGCCTCGATACATCCGGCCGAGATCGATGAGACTCGTCTGCTGATGCTCGAGGACGGGCATTGCCTGAAGGAACATGCGCTGGCCGCATGCAACCGCCCGGAGATGCGCGCCGAGGCGACGATGCTGGGCACCTCGCTGCATACCATGGTGCAGATGGTCGACAACGGCCTGGGCGTGACGATGCTGCCCGAGATGGCGGTGGACGCCGGGATCCTCGACCACACCCAGGTCGCGGCGCGGCCGCTTGAGGCGGACAATGCCTCGCGGCGAATCGCTCTGGTGTGGCGGAAGGCTTCGCCGCGGGAGCGGGACTTCCGGCTGCTGGCCGATGTGCTGGCGGAAGCGCGGCCTTAGGGTTCCGGCTCCAGGAAAGCTTCACGCAGAGGAGCCACCTGCTGCATGCGCTCGTGCAGGATCGTCACGACGCCGATCGCACCGTCTTCAAGAACCCGCCAATAGAGCAGATGGCTTTCGTAGCGGGCATAGTATCCCGCGACGCCCAGTTCCGCCGGAATGGTTCGCCATGGAATCGTACGCTCGGCCAATGCCTCGATGCGCGCGAGCATGCCGTCGAGATAGGCCTCTGCCTGGGCATCGCCCCATCGCGACCGCGTATAGTCGACAATCTCCTCAAGCCGGAGTTCGGCTCGGGAAAACAGACGATATCCATTCACGCCTGCCAACGCTTGCGGGCACGCTCCAGAAATGCTGCTCGATCAAAGGGCTTGGCATCGCTGTCGGGGGCCGAAAAGGCCTGCTGGAGTTCAGCCCTGAGTTCCTCGAACCGCGCCTGCTCCACCCGCTCTTTGTCCTGGCGGATCAGGTGGCGGACATATTCGCTGGCATTCTCGTACAAGCCTTGCTCGCCGATATTCTCGGCGATGAATTCTTCGAGCGGACCATTCACGCGGACATTGAGGGTCATGGCCATAAGCGCCTCCTTGTCACGATATAGTGGAATATCGTTGACGCCTCAACCTTGCCAGCGCTCCGCGGCCGCCTCGTCGCTCGCGCGCGCCTCGACCCAACTCGCCGCATCGCCTCGCCATTCGCGCTTCCAGAAAGGAGCGTCGGTCTTGAGGCGGTCGATCAGATAGGCGCAGGCCTCCAGCGCTTCGCGGCGGTGGGCGGCGGCTGTACCTATGAAGACGATGCGTTCGCCGACTTCCATCCGGCCGACGCGGTGGAGGATCGTCACGCCGAGCAGGCTCCAGCGGTCCATTGCGGCTTCCGCGAGGGTGCATAGCGCGTCATCGGTCATGCCGGGATAATGTTCGAGCTCGAGCGCGGTCACCCCGCCATCGCCACGGACCACGCCGGTGAAGCTCGCCACCCCGCCCGCACCGCGCTCCTCGAGCGCCGCCAGCTCCATCGCCAGCTCGATCGGAGCGGGATCGATCGAGACGCGGATCATCCGCCGGTCACCGGGGGGAAGAGCGCGACTTCCCTGGCATCGCCGAGCGGCGTGTCGAGCGGGACGAAGCGCTGGTCGATCGCGGCGCGGAGCTTCGCGGGGTCGGCAAAGGCGGCGGCATGGCCAGGGCTCTGCTCGGCCAGCCAGCAGATCAGGTCGGCGACATTGTAGACTGCCTCGGGCGGGTCGACACGCTCCTGCCCCACGCCCACCGCTTCGCGGACCCAGGCGAAGTAGAGCAGCTCCATCAGCTGTCCATGTGCCGCAGGCCGACGCGGAGATAGTCCCAGCCGGTGATCAGGGTGAGCGCGGCGGAGACCCAGAAGGCGGCGAGCGCGATCTGCCAGAGCCAGACAAGGGGCAGCGCGCCGGCGAGGATCAGCCCGCCCAGCGCCACCAGCTGGAGCATGGTCTTCCACTTGGCGAGGCGCGAGACGGGGAGCGAGACCTGGATGCCGCCGAGGAACTCGCGCAGGCCCGACACGGCGATCTCGCGGATCAGGATGACCAGCGCGGGGATCAGATGGAGATCGGTGATCACGCCGCGCCCGGAGAGGATCAGCAGCACCGCGGCGACCATGATCTTGTCGGCGATCGGATCGAGGAACACGCCGAGCTTCGACACCGTGCCCTGCGCGCGGGCGAGATAGCCGTCGAAATAATCGGTGACGCCCATCAGGCAGTAGATCGCGAAGGCGATGCCGTATCCCAGCCGCCATTCGGGCCACCAGAGGAACGCCGCGAGCAGCGGCACCGTGATGATACGCGAGAGCGTGAGGATGTTGGGCAGCGTCAGCATGCCGCTTGCTCTACCACCGGAATTGCACCGTCGTCATCCCCGCGTAGCACCCGTTCCCCGGCGAAAGCCGGGGCCCAGGGTCACGAGCGAGCCAGCAGAGAAACCCTGGGCCCCGGCTTTCGCCGGGGAACAGGTCCGCTTTATGAGGAGCCGCTACTTCACCAGCTTGAACCGGATCGCCTGGCCGCCCCCCGGGGCCAGCGCGAGGTCGAGCGTATCGGCGCTGGTCACCACGCGCTTCTCGATCGCATAGGCGACCGGCTTCTTCACATAGTCCGCGTCCGCCGCGTCGCGGTAGATCTGCGCCTCGTAGCGCTTGCCCGGTGCGAGGAAGTCGAGCTTCACCGGCAGGGTGCGCGCCATCTCGTCGGTGATCGCGCCGAGATACCAGTCCCCGCCCCCGCGCGGCTGGCGGGCGACCACGACATAGTCGCCGATCTCGGATGCCAGGGTCTTCGTCACTTCCCAGTCGGTCGGCACGTCGCGGATGAACTGGAAGGCGTCGAGATGCTTCTCGTAATTCTCGGGCAGGTCGGCCGCCATGTGGATCGGCGAATAGAGCACGACATATTCGGCGAGCTGCGCGGCCAGGGTTGACTGGTTGCGCTCGGTGAGCAGCGTCTTGCCATGCTCGAGGTCGAAGATGCCCGGGGTGAAGTCCATCGGCCCGGCGAGCATGCGGGTGAAGGGCAAGATCGTCAGGTGCTCGGGCGGATTGGTCGGGCGGCCCCAGGCGTTGAACTCCTGCCCGCGCGCGCCTTCGCGGCTCACCCAGTTGGGCCAGGTGCGGCGCAGCCCGGTGTCCTTCACCGGCTCATGCGTGTCCATCGTGATGTGGCGCTTCGCCGCCGCCTCGATCACCTTGAGGTGATGCCGGACCATGAACTGGCCGGCGAACCACTCCTTGCCACCCTCGCGATCGAGGATGTCGCCCGAGTGGCGGACATAGCCGGTCTTCACCGACGGCACGCCGACCTTGGCGTACAGATCGAGCGCGTCCTCGAGTTGGTTCTCGTAGTTCACCACCGCGCCGGCGGTCTCGTGATGGCCGATCAGATGGACGCCCTTCGACTTCGCGTACGCCGACAGCATCGGCAGGTCGAAATCGGGGTACGACTTGGTGAAGCTGAACTTGTCGCCGTTATTGATCCACTCGCCGTCCCAGCCCTGGTTCCAGCCCTCGACCAGCACGCCGTCGAAGCCGTATTTCGCGGCGAAATCCACGTAGCGCTTCACATTGTCGTTGTTGGCGCCGTGCGTCGGGCCGCTGCCCCAGGTCGTCCGGTTGAGATGCATCTCCCACCAGACGCCGACATATTTGCCGGGCTTGAACCACTTGTTGATATCCGGAAGCTTGTTGGGCTCGTTGAGGTTCAATTCGATCCGGCTGTCGGCCAGCGCACCGGGCGTGGTGCCGACCAGCAGGGTGCGCCAGGGGGTGCTGAACGGGCCGGTCTTCTTCGCGCCGACGCCATCGGGCCAGGGCATCAGCCAGGCGGTGAGCTTGCCCGCGCCGTCGCCCTGAAGGAGCATGCTCGGGAAATCGACCAAGGCCGCCTCATGGATCGAGAGGTACAGGCCATTGTCGCCCTTCAGCGTCAGCGGCGTCTCGGCCAATGTGATGCGGCGCGCGTCGGTCTGGGTGTAGAGATATTCGTCGCGCTCCTGCCCCAGCCCTTCATACCACCAAGCCTGATATGTCCCCCTGGTGCGGAACTGGGTGCGATCGGCGGTGACGCCGACCGCCTGCCCCGCCGGAATGCCGGCATAGGTGTAGCGGAAGCCGACGCCGTCGTCGAAGATGCGGAAGGTGACCTGCATCGCCTTGTTGAGCGCGGTATCGCCGGCGATGGTGACGGCCAGCTCGGCATGATTGTCGCGGACCAGGCGCTGCTCGCCCCAGGGCTGCTCCCAGCTGCTGTCCGAGGCCGAACGGCGGGCATCGGTGATCGCGGTGTAGCGCGCGGCCGGCTCGCCGGCGAAGCTGAGGCCCAGTTCCGAAGGGGCGATCACGGTCACGTCGCCGCGCTTCACTTCATAGCGCGCCGCGCCCCCCTCGACCGAGACGCACAGCTCCAGCACCTTGCCGGGCGACTGGGCGCACTCCCGGTCGGCCGCCATGGCGGTGGCCGGCGCGGCAAGCGCGAGAAGCGAGACGAGGGTACGAGAGATCATCCGGTTTCTTTCTTGTGGGGAGGTCATGATTTGAGGAACGCGGCGCGCAGGCGCTGGCGGAGCGCGCTGCGCTCGCCGGGGCGCATCGTGCCGAGGGTGCCGCGCTGGGTAGGCGGGATATGGTCGGCGCCGTGCTCGCCGAAGACATGCGCCTCGAACATCGCCCGCCAATAGGCGCGCTCGTGCGGCGGCAGGTGCTTGTAGGTGAGCAGGCTGGCGAGGAAGACATCGTTGGGCTGGTCGAGTCCGACGGCGTCGTCGCCCCACCAATAGTTCACCATCGCGTTGAACGGGCTCAGCGAGCTGACGTGATGCCACCAGTTGCGCGGGATGAAGAGCGCATCGCCGGGATCGAGGAATGCGACGCGGGCGGTGGCCAGCGCATCGGCAAACAGCGGGAAGCGGACGAAGTCCGGTGCCTCGGGATCGACCAGCGATAGCGGCGGGGGATTATCCAGCGGGCCGACATAGAGGTTGGCGACCTGTTCGGGCGGGAAGAGCAGGAAGCGGCGGCGACCGGCGAGGACACAGGCGAGGTTGTGGTCGCGGTCATTGTGCGTGCGGGTATGGACCGGGCCGCCGACCCAGAGGCGCGGGGCGACGTCCGCCGGCAGCAGCGGCATCGGGTTCTGCGCGACGAAGCCGGGCATCTGCGCCGCCAGCGGCAGCATCTGGACCGCGACATGGGGCGCATTCTCTTCCCCGGCGAGGCGCAGGATGCGGTCGAGCGCGTCGCTGAGGCTGGCGCTGCGGCGGCTGAAGTTGAACTCGCGCAGGTCCGCGCCATAGCCGAACTTGCCCTGGGTACGCGCCGGCGCCTCCATCACCGGGACGGGGGCGCCGCGATCATGCCCCTTGAGATAGGCGGCAAGCTCCCCTGCCCCGGCCCGGCCGGCGGCGAGCGCGAGCCAGTGCTCGAACAGCCCCTTGAGGACCATGGGCACGCCGGCCTCGATCAGCTCGGCGAGATCGGCGGGCGGCGGCGCGGCGCGCGCGGCGACGCGCGGCAGGCCGTCGAGCGGGCTGGACTCGGGGTCGGATGCGCGGCGGAGCGGCTCAGGCACGGGCGAGCCATTCGGCCTGGGTGGGCTGGCGCAGCACCTGCTCGCGGACGAAGCCGAGCATGCGGCGGAACTGGGCCTTCACTTCCTCGGGCGGGACGCGGTCGATCGCGGGCGGCCAGCTTTCGGGCTCGACGCCGTGGCCGAGGAACAGCGCGCGCCAGCTGTCCGGCGGGAGATTCTCCTCCTCGAACGGGGGGAGCTCGGCGCGGGCGCGGAACAGCGCGATGGCGTGGGCGAGATCGGGAGAGACCTTGGTCTCGCGGGCAGCCCGCCAGAAGGGTCCGGTGTAGCGCGCTAGCGCATAATGGGCGGACTGGAAGTCGCGGAGACGGTCCAGCGCTTCCGGGGTGACGCGGTTGTACTCGGCGCGCTCGGCCTCGAAGCCGGTGCCGGCCGGGAAATCGGCGAGGAGCTGGACCAGGCTGACTTGGAAGCCGAGCAGGTCGATGCCGTGGACCGGATCGAAGCTGGCGCCGAGCGTGACGCTGTTGCCGGTCCAGGGCTGGGCCGGACGACCGGGCTCGACGGTGCGGATCACCGCGCCGCTTAGCGACAGGCCGACGGCGGCGGTGGCGGCCTGGAGTGCCTGCTCGTCGCTGGCGAGTGCGCTCGACCAGGCATGGGTGACATAGGTCGCCGGGCGGCTCGGGTGGAGCGCGGTCCAGCCGATGGGGCCGGCGCGGTTCTCGGCATAGACCGGGATGTTGGCGAAGGCCGGTGCGGCGGCGGTCAGGACGCGCTCGACCGGAAAATGGTCGCGCCAGCTGTGGAAGGTGCCGCCGCCGATACCTGCGCCGGCATCGACCACCAGATCGGCGGTCAGGCGGCGGCCTTCGCCCAGATCGAGCGCAGTGATGGTCTCGCCCTGGCGTTCGACATTGACCTGCTCGGCGGTGTGGAGCGTCGCGCCGTGGCGGATCGCCGCTTCGCGCAGCAGCCGGGCATAGGGGATGGCCGGCAGGTGATAGCCATAGTCGCAGCGGCCATAGATCGCGTTCTCCTCGTCGGGGAACATGAGCCGGCCCTGCCGCGCGGCAGCGGCGGTGAGCGAGAAATCGTCGAGCGGGACGCCGAGGCCGTAGCGGCGCGCCTTGATCCAATGGGCGAAGAAGTCGCCGTCGCCTATCCGGGCGCCGGCCGAGCCATAGGCGTGGAGGAAGGGCTGAGCCACTACTTTACCCCGGCGAAGGCCGGGGCCCAGACTTGCAGTCTGGGACGCTGAGTCTGGGCCCCGGCCTTCGCCGGGGAGAATATCCGTTTCCAACTCCACGAAGTTCCGGCCGAGCGTCAGGCTCCCCCCGGTGGCGTGGAGCAGGCCGGTCTCGTCGAGGCGGAGCTGGTTGTGCAACGCCTCCAGCGCCGGGAAGGTCGGATAGACATCCGCAGGCGTGAGCGCGCCGGGCAGCTCGACGGCTTCGACCCTCACGCCGGAGGGGCCGAGCCCCCGGGCCAGCGCGGCGGCGGCGAGCCAGAGCGGGGCGTCGCGGCCAGCGACGATCACGGTGAAGGGGGCGGTCATGCCGACACCGCCTGGGTATCGGCCTTGCCGCTGCCGGCCGGGCAATAGCTGGCGATGAACTCGGCATGCCGGGGCAGCGAAGCGGCGTTGGTGACGATGCGCTCCCTGAGATCAGTGAGGCGATCGACGACTTCGTCGAGCGGCAGGCGATCGGCAGCGCGGTCGTGCGTGCGCGGCTCGATCCCCTGCCCGGCCAGCACCGCCAGCCAGCTATCGCGCGAGAACAGGCCGAGCTTGTAGTCGGGTGCGCGGCCGGCGGCTCGGAACAGCTCGATCTTGTGGGCGAGGCTGTCGGGCAGCGCCATGCCGCGGACATGGTCCCAGAGCGGTTCACCGTGGCGGGCGTTCGCGGTGTAGTGGAGCACCAGGAAGTCGCGGGTGCGATCGTAATGGATCTCGTAGAGCCGGTTGAACTCGGCGGCGAGGCGCGGATCGGGGCCGCTGCCGGGCACGGGCATCAGCTTGGCGAGATCGGTGATCGCCGCCTGGATCAGGAAGATGCTGGTCGATTCGAGCGGCTCGAGGAAGCCCGAGGAGAGGCCGATCGCGACGACATTGGCTTCCCAGCCCTTGGCCCGGCGGCCGGCCTGGAAGCGCAAGGTGCGCGGATCGGCGAGCGGGGCGCCGTCGATCGCGCCGAGGATCGTCTCGCGCGCCTGCTCCTCGCTGCAGAAGGCGCTGGAGAAGACATAGCCATTGCCGGTGCGGTGCTGGAGCGGGATGCGCCAGGTCCAGCCGCCGGTCTGGGCCGTGGCGCGGGTATAGGGGGTGATGCCGTCGATACTGGCACAGGGCACGGCCATGGCGCGGTCGCAGGGGAGCCACCGGCTCCAGTCGTGCCAGGCGACGCCCATCGTGTTGCCGAGAAGCAGCGAGCGGAAGCCCGAGCAGTCGATGAACAGGTCGCCTTCGATGCTCGCGCCGGACTGGAGGGTGACGCTCTCGACCAGGCCGCTTTCGGCGTTGCGGGCGACCTCGGTGATCCTGCCTTCGATGCGCCGGACGCCGCGCTGAGTCGCCCAGCCGCGGAGGAACTCGGCATAGAGGCCGGCGTCGAAATGATAGGCGTAGGAGAAGGTCGAGCGGATCGAGCGCGTGTCTTCGTTGGGCAGGTCGAACACGCCTTCGCGGCACATCGCGGCGGCGAAGCTGTATTCGGCCAGTTCGCCGACATCGTGACCGGCGGCGCGGGCGCGCAGCCAGTGGTGCTGGAAGTCGGTGCCGCCCCAGCGCTCGCCGAACACGCCGAAGGGATGGAAATAGCGGCCGCCCGGCTTGTCCCAGCCTACGAACTCGATGCCGAGCTTGAAGCTGCCCTGGGTGGCGCGCAGGAACTCGACCTCGTCGAGCCCGAGCATCGCGTTGAAGTCGCGGATGTGCGGCAGCGTCGCCTCGCCCACCCCGACCGTGCCGATCTCGTCGGATTCGATCAGGGTCAGCGCGTAATCGGTGTTGGGAAGCAGGCGGGTCAGGCCGGCCGCGCACATCCAGCCGGCGGTCCCGCCGCCGACGATGACGACGCGGAGAGGCGTCGCGCTAGGGTTCGACCTGGGCTGCATGGCACCCGCTCGTGAAGAGGAAAAAACTGGCGCCGCCGGGGAATGAAGCCGGCGGCGCCGAGGGGAGTTAGAACTTGAACCGGGCGCCGAACTGGAAGCGCCGGTCGACGCGGCTCCAGTTTGCGTCACGGTAAACAGGCTTGGCGCCCGGCGTCGCCGAGGAGTCGCCGAAGATCTGCTGCTGGAACACCGTGGTGGTGCCGAGCAGGTTCGAGCCTTCGATCGACAGCTCGACCCACTTGGCCAGCGAGAAGCGCAGCGACCCGTCGAGGAAGCCCGCCGCCTTCTGGAACACCGGCAGGCCGATGCAGCAGTCGAGGTTGTTGGTCAGGAAGCGCGAGCGCCAGTTATAGGCGAGACGCATGCCGATCGGGCCCTTCTCGTAGAGCGCCACGGCGTTGAAGGTGTGCTTCGAGATGCCGGCCAGCTGGTGCGAGTCGATCACCACGCCGCGGCCGCCCGAAACGTCGAGGCCCGCGCCGAAGCCGCCGGTGCCTCCGGCATCGAGCGCGCCCTGGGTCACCAGGTTCGAATTGTTGATGCCCGACTGGTCGACAAAGGTGTAGTTCAGCTGGGTGCCGAGGCCACTGAGCACGCCCGGCAGGAAGTCGAAGAAGGTCTGGAACGCGACCTCGACGCCCTTGAGCGTGCCGCCATCGGCCGAGTTGCGCGGACCGCGCATCAGCACCGTCTGGGTCGAGCCGTTGTTGGTGAAGCTGCGCAGGAACTCGCCGTACGAGATCGTGCCGTTGAGCTTCTTGTAGAAGCCGTCGATCGTGAACGAGCTGCTGCGGCCGAAATAATGCTCGAAGGTCAGGTCGAACTGGTCGGCGGTGATCGGCTTGAGCGCCGGGAAGCCCGATTCCGCGCGGAACACGAAGTTGTAGCCGGTGACGGTGCCTGCGCCGTTCTTGATCAGGTACTGCGAGTTGGGCGTGCCGTCGAGGATCGGGCCCTGGATCGAGACGAAGTTGCGCAGCAGGCCGAAGTCCGGCCGCGACATGCCGCGCGAATAGCCGAAGCGGATGAAGCTCTTGTCATCGAGGCCGAGGCGCAGGTTGAAGCTCGGCAGCCAGTTCTCGTAGCTCGACTTGTAGACGTTCGGCGAGCCGCCGCCATTGGCGAAGGCCGAGACCGCCGGGGTGACGAAGCACATCGGGTTGACCACCCAGCCCGCCGGCAGCGGACCGCCGCAGGGGACATAGTTGTTGAAGGTGGTGGTCAGCGGATAGCCGACGCTGCCGTCCGAATCGATGTCGGTGCGGACATAGCGCAGGCCGATATTGCCGCGGATGTTAACGCCACCAATGTCCTTCCCCTCACCGCCGAAGCGGAGCATCGCATAGGCCGCCTTGGTCTTCTCCTTGACGTGCATGATCTCGGACGGGAGGTAGCAGCCGTCGACCGTGCCGGTGCGCGAGCAGATCGGCTCCCAGCCCATCGGCGAGCCGGTGGTGGTGCCGCTGACGCCCTGCACCAGGCGCGCCCGGTCCATCAGCGTGTCGCGGTTCATGTAGACCAGCGGATCATTGGCGTAGACGCCGCCATTGTAGAAGTTGTCGCCGAGCGTGACCGACTCCCACATGCCGGCGCCATAGCCCTTGAACGGCGCATGAGCAGCGTTGCAGGCCGGATAGTTGCCGCCGGTGGTGTTGTCGATGTTGAAGCCCGGACCGTTGCAGTTCCACGAGGCCGCAACCGGCGACCAGTTGAAGGTCGAGTAGCGGACCGTCTGGCTGCGATCGGCATAGCGCACGCCGATCTTCAGCGAGTCCAGCCAGCTGCCTTCGTTGAAGTCATAGGCGACGTCGCCGCGGAAGGCGGTTTCCTTGGCGTCGTTATTCTCCATGTGCGCCTGGATGAACGGCATCCAGTAATTGTGCGGGTTGGAGAGGCCGCCGGTGGCATAGTTCACGTTCGAGCCCGGCAGCAGCTTCACATTGGGCGTGCCGTCGCTGTTCACGCTGTACTGCATGTTGGCCATCGAGCCGACCGCGACGAGAATGTCGTCATTGGTCGTGTTGGCCCAGATGTGCTGGACGTCGAGGTTGACATGGAGCCTCTCGGTCGGATCCCAGCTGATGTTGCCCGACAGGTCCTGAGTGCGCTCGCGGTGATCGAAGTTGCGCGCCTCGTTCTGGAAATAGTTGCCGTCCTGCAGCGTGGTGCAGACCGAGGGCGCGGCGCAATTGTTGACGAAGGGCAGGCCCGGCACAGCCGAACCGGTGTTGATCGCGTCCTGCGTGCTGCTCCAGCTGCCCGCCCAGCTGCCATGCGCCTGGGTCAGCGTGCCCGACTGAAGCATGCCGTCCGGCCCGAAGACGAAGGCCGAGGTGCCCGGCGCCGCGCCGAGGATCGAGCTGGTGCGCGGGAAGAAGGCCGACTTGCCGTACGCATCGCCCTGGAAGATCACGTGGCTTGCACGCTCGAGCCAGGCATTGTGATATTCGCTGTCGTTATACTGGGCGGTCATGCGGAAATTGCCCGCATTGTTCTCATACTGCGCCGCCGCCGAGATGCCGCGGCGGGTGCGGTCGTAATCGACCTGCGAATAGCGGATGCCGTCCGGGATATAGGCCCAGCCCGAGCCGCCGAACGGGTTGGAGGCGCAGGCGACCGAGCCGTCCGCATTGACGATTCCGCCGCCCGAAGCGTTGGTCGAGCCGGTGGTGCAGAAGGTGTCGATCTTGTCCATGATCACGCTCTCGGTGCGCGTGACGACATGGCTGCGGGCGAAATTGGCCATCAGGCCGAAGCGGCCGATCGCGGTATCCCAGGTGTTCGAGATCAGGCCCGAGAACTCGCCGGTCCACTCCTTCGAGCGGGTACCATAGGTCGCCTTGGCATTGCCGGCGATGAGCAGGCCCTTCTGGTCGAACGGCAGGCGGGTGCGCAAATTGACCGTGCCGGCCAGGCCGCCCTCGATCATCTCCGCCGTCTGGTTCTTGTACGCATCGACGCCGGCCATCAGCTCGGGCGAGACGTCGTTGAAGTTGAGGCCGCGATAGCTATCGGCCGAGAAGCTGTCGCGCCCGTTGAACTCGGTGCGGACGAAGGTGAGGCCGCGGATGAGCACGCTGGTCGGCTCGCCCGAGGGGTGCGTGGAGTCGTCGGTCGACTGGAGGCGCGAGGTGGTGATGCCCGGCACGCGCTGGAGCGCGCCCGACACCGAGGTGTCCGGGAAGGCGCCGATATCGGTCGCGGTGATCGAATCGACAACGGTGTCGGAATCGCGCTTGATCGTCTGCGCGCTCTCGAGCGCCTTGCGGACGCCGACGACGACGATCGCGCCGCCGCTATCGTCCTCCTGCACCGTTTCGGATGCGCTGGCCGGCGCGGTCTGCGCCTGGGCAATGCCGGCCAGGCCCATCAGGGCCAAGGCGGCTAGCGAGGCGCTGCCCCGCAGGATCGTGGTCTGCTTCATCTTTCCTCCCTCCGTCGCGCCTTTGCGGCGCTGTTGCATGCAAGACGCCGCGGAGCCCCCGCCCCGCGACGTCGCGTCAGATTTCGTGTCGGTGTGCAAAGGTGCGGATGCGCGAAGGCCGCGCAGGGCATGGCCCCACGCTGTTGCTGCGCATGATCGCAAGCCGGCCGTGCCGCGCTTCCCCCAAGACACCCTCCATCGTGCCAGCCGCGCTCTCCGGCGCGGCCATCCACTGCGAGCTGCCCAGCCCGGGAAGCTCTTTGCGTAACTTTGCGTAAATTGAGCAAAGTCGCAAGAGGGAAATTTTCGAAAATATTTCTGCGATTATCTTATTATAAAATAACGATTTTACTGAGACAAAGCATTCAGAACAGCCTGTCGGCGGGCATGGAATGCGAGTCGCACAGTGCAATTTTGCCTTGCAATCAATGCAAGTTTTGCACAACCTGGCACAGCAATGCAAAGCAGCGCACAGCCTTGCGCCCGCAAAGGGCTATTGCCGGGAGCCGGTGTCGGCGCTGCGTGGAAGCGTGAGCGCGAAGCCGGCCGCGATCAGCAGCGTCGCGGCGGCGAGGACCAGGGCATATTCGGCCTGGCCGTGGAAGACGCGGCCGACCAGCGGCCCGAGCATCGTCGAGGCGACGAGCTGGGGGATCACCAGGAACATGTTGTGGATGCCCATGTACACGCCGGCCTTGCCCGGCGGCACGCTGCCGGCGAGCATGGCATAGGGCATCGACAGGATCGCCGCCCAGGCGAGCCCCACCCCGACCGTCGGCAGCCACAAGGCCATGGGATCGCTGACGAGCAGGAAGCCGACCAGCCCGGCCGCGCCGAAGGCCAGGCACAGCGCATGCGTCGCGCGGCGGCCGAGCCGCTCGCCGATGCCGGGGAGCAGCAGCGCGCCCAGCGCCGCGACGCCGTTATAGCCGGCGAACAGCACCCCCACCCAGTCCGCTGCGGCATTGTATCCCGGCGAGGCCGGGTCGGCGGTGCCGTAATGGCGGAGCGCCAGCGCGGGCACGGTGTAGATCCACATCGCGAACAGACCGTACCAGGTGAAGAACTGGACCACGGCGAGGCGCTTGAGCAGCACGGGCATCGAGCGGATGTCCTCGACGATCTCGAGCATGCCGATCGAGCTGCGGCCGAGCCGGCGCAGGCGGACCACCACCGCCTGGAGCAGTCCGAACAGGAAGCAGATGCCGGCGATGACATAGATTTCGCGCTTCCAGCCGGCGAGCGCGGCGGCGCCGGCGATCCCTGCTCCGGCCACCATCCAGACGATGCCATGGCGGACCAGCGAGGCGGCGCGCTCGGGCGAGAGGACATGCGGCGGCATCGCCGCTTCCGGCAGGCGCGGCGGCGCCGGGCATTCGCGGGTGGTGACGATCGTCCAGGCCACGGCGAAGAGCAGGCAGAAGCCGCCGATATAGAAAGCGGTGCGCACCGACTGGGGCAGCAGGTGCGGCTCGGGCTGGCCGCTGAGCCCCGCCCAATGAACCAGCATCCAGGGCAGCGCCGAGGCGAACACCGCGCCGATGCCGATGAAGAACACCTGCATCGCGAAGCCGGCGGTGCGCTGGCTTTCCGGCACCCGGTCCGCGACCAGCGCGCGGAACGGCTCCATCGCGATGTTGATCGAGGCGGTGAGCACCCAGAGCATCAGACTCGCCGCCCACAGGCTGGTGGCGTTGGGCATCAGGAACAGGGCAAGCGCGGTGCAGACCGCGCCGGCCAGGATATAGGGGCGTCGCCGGCCGAGCGGGCCGCGGGTGCGGTCGCTCAGATGGCCGATGATCGGCTGGACGAGCAGCCCGGTGGCGGGGCCGGCGATCCACAATATCGCAAGGTCGTCGAGCTCGGCGCCCAGGGTCTGGAAGATCCGGCTGGTGTTGACGTTCTGCAGGCCCCAGACGATCTGGATGCCGAGCAGGCCGAAGCACATGTTCCAGATCTGCAGCAGGCGGAGCCGGCCCGTGCCGGGCGCTGGCGTGCAGGCGATGTCGATCGCCTCGCTCTGCCGGCCTGCTTGCAATGCTCCCCCCTCACCGTTCTAAACATGCCGTATTCGGCCTTCCTCAAGCTTGGGCACAATGGGCAGCAGTAGCAACAACAATACGACGCTGGAGGATCTGGCGAAGCTGGCGGGCGTGTCGATCTCGACCGTCTCGCGGGCGCTCAACGATCATCCGCTGATCAGCGCGCGGACCAAGCAGAAGATCTGGGCGCTGGCACGCGACCATGACTATCCCTTCCGCCCATACATGCCGGCCGCGCCGGTGGGGGCCGAGGGGACGATCGTGATCGTCACGCCGTTCATGCGCGGGCGGCCGCTGCCGCTCTCCCACCCCTTCTTCCTCGAGCTGCTCGCCAGCATCGGCGAGGCGGCGCGCGCGCGCGACTGCGACTTCACGGTGAGCCACACCACCCCGGCCAATTACGAGGACCTGGTCGCCACCACCACGACCAGCCGGGCGAGCGGGGTGATCTTCCTCGGCCAGTCGATGCTCCACGACGCGTTCAACCAGCTGACCCAGACCAACGCCAATTTCGTGGTGTGGGGCGCGCAGATGGCGGGGCAGCTCTATTGCTCGATCGGATCGGACAACCAGCTGGGCGGCCGGCGCGCGACGGCGCATCTCGCCCGGCTCGGCCGCAAGGCGATCCTGTTCCTGGGCGGCACCGATCCCGAATCGATGCAGCGCAAGCGCGGCTATGACGAGGCGCTGAAGGAAGCCGGCATCCCGGCCGACCCCAAGCTGGTGGTGCCGGTCGATTTCGAGCTCGAATCGGCCGACGCGGCGGTGAGCCGGCTGCTGCGGCGGCACGTCCATTTTGACGGCATCGTCGCCTCCTCCGACCTGATCGCGCTGGGCGCGATCCGCGCACTACGCCGCGCCGGCGTGTCGGTGCCGAACGAGGTGTCGGTGATGGGCTATGACGACATGCTGCTCGCCCGTCTCTCCACGCCGGCGCTCAGCACGATCCGGCAGGACACGTTCGAGGCGGGGCGTCAGCTGGTCTCGCGCATCCTCGACCCCTCCCCCGATCCCAGCGCGGAGCGCCTGCCGACGGATCTGATCGTACGGGAATCGTGCGGGGCCTAGTTAGCCGCTTCCTCCGTCACCCCGGCCTTGTGCCGGGGTCCACCGGGAGGCGAGCATCAGGCAAGAGGCTCTTGCCGCAAGACGCGCGGCGCCGTGGACCCCGGCACAAGGCCGGGGTGACGATGTAGCGCTCATTGGTGGCTCGACCGGGGAAACCGATTAACCGATTGCCGCCGCGCATGCCGCTCGGCTATGCCCGCGCGACATTCGGCGGAAAAACCGCAATCAGAGGTGAAGGTTAGCTTATGCATGGTGCGGCGCTCGGTTTGATGCGGGAGCGCCGGTTCCTGCCGCTCTTCGTCACCCAGTTCCTCGGCGCGTTCAACGACAATCTGTTCAAGAACGCGATGATCTTCTTCGCGACCTACCAGATCTTCAACTCGGTCGAGGACGAAACCCGGTTCAGCGCGATCGCGACGGGCATCTTCATCCTGCCCTTCTTCCTCTTCTCCGCGCTCGCCGGCCAGCTCGCCGACAGCTACGACAAGGCGAAGATCATGCGGATCATCAAGGCCGCCGAGATCGGCATCATGCTGGTCGGCGCCTCGGGCATCTTCCTCAAGAATCTCGAGCTGATGCTCGCCGCGCTCGTCGGCATGGGCATCCACTCGGCATTCTTCGGCCCGATCAAATACGCGATCCTGCCCCAGCATCTGGAGGAAGACGAAGTGCTGGGCGGCACCGGCATGGTCGAGGCCGGCACCTATATCGCGATCCTGTGCGGCACGATCGCCGGCGGCGTGATCAGTGCCAAGGCCGCGGCGTTCGCGGTGATCGGCGTGGCGCTGGTCGGCTGGCTGGCCTCGCAGCGCATCCCCTCCGCCCCGCCGCTGACCAAGCTCAAGATCGACTACAACATCTTCCGCGCCTCGTGGCGGCTGATCTCGGCCACCATGCACATCCGCCGGCTCTACCTGGCGATCATCGCGATCAGCGTGTTCTGGACGATCGCGGCGGTGCTGGGCGTGCTGTTCCCGCCGCTGGTGAAGAACGTGTTCCACGCCCAGAAGGACGTGGCGAGCGTGTTCCTGGGCATCTTCTCGGTCGGCATCGCGATCGGATCGGTGATCATCAACCGGCTGCTCAAGGGGCATGTGTCGGCCAAGTACGCCGTGCGCTCGGTGCTGACGATGATGATCTTCGTCATCCTGTTCTACTTCACCGCCCGCTTCTGGCCGGTGCATGACGGCCCGCTGCTCAAGACCGCGCATTTCATCACCATGCCGATCGGCTGGGCGGTGCTGGGCCTGTTGCTGGCGATCGCGACCAGCGGCGGCATGTTCGTGGTGCCGCTCTATGCCTTCCTGACCACCACCGTCGACAAGTCGCAGACCGCGCGCACCGTGGCGGCGAACAACATCGTCAACTCGGGCTTCATGGTGTTCGGATCGGTCGGCATCTTCGGGATCAGCAACATCCCGAAGGTCGGCGTCGCCGAGTGCATTCTGGTGGTGGTGCTGCTCTGCCTGGCCTCGGCCTGGTGCGCCCACCGGCTCTACAAGGCCGAGGACGCACCGCACGCACCGGATGTGCTGCCTTGATTTAGGACCGCGCCGCAGCCTTCAGGCAATGAACGTGAAGAAGCAGACGAAGAAGGCGGTGAAGCTCAGTGCGAAGAGCTTCACGTCGCTGTCGTCACGCAACTTGCGCTGCTGCGCCACGGCGCGGCGGACATAGCGGCGGAACGGGTGGCGGCGGGGGGCGTAGCCCTCGAGGACGAGCTGGCGTTGCATGGCCAGCAGTTAACGACTTCTTAACTTTTGCTGCCAGCGCTAGCTTTGGTTAACCGAGTCCAGCAGCGGGACGCCCTTTGGTTACCGGGGCGCGGGCCCCGTGCTCGCCCGTACCATCAGCTTGTGCTCGAGCGTGACGCGCGGCTGGGGCGCGGCGCCACCGAGGATCAGCTCGGCCGCGGCCGAGGCGAGTTCGTGCACCGGCTGGCGGATCGTGGTGAGGGGCGGCCAGACGGCGCGGGCCAGGTCCGAATCGTCGAAGCCGGCGATCGAGAGCTGGCCGGGCACGTCGATGTCGCTCTCATGCGCAGTGGCGAGCGCGCCGGCGGCCATGTCGTCATTGCCGGCGAAGATCGCGGTGGGGCGGTCCTTCAGCGCCAGCAGCTCGCGCGCGGCGGCCGCGCCCGAGGCGAAGTCGTTCTCCGCCGCGACGACCAGTGCGGGATCGAAGGCAATGCCGTGCGCCTCCAGCTCTGCCCGGTAGCCGGCGAGACGATCGGCCGAGGAGGCGTGGCTCTCCAGGCCGCGGATCATAGCGATACGGCGATGGCCGAGCCCGATCAGGTGCGCAGTCAGCTCGCGCGCGGCAACGACGTCGTCCATCGAGGCGGACAGGCCGGCATCCTTGCGGGTGCCCGGCGCGATCCGGACATAGGGCAGCCCGCGCCGGTCGAGCTCGTCGAGCAGGGCCGTCGCCTCGGTCACCGGCGGCGAGAGGATCAGGCCGTCGAGATGCGTCTCGTCGATCAGCGCCAGCACGTTCGAGACGAGATCGGGCGACTGGCTGTCGATCGGCTGGAGCAACAGGCGGTAGCCGAGCTCGGTGCAGCGCTGCTGCGCGCCGGTCTGGACGTGATAGATGTAATAGGGACTGGGATTGTCGTAGAGCAGGCCGACCTGGAAGGACTTGCGCCCGGCTAGCGTGCGAGCGGCGTGGCTCGGGCGGAAGTTGAGCCGGGCGACGACTTCCTCGACACGGCGGCGCGTCTCTTCGCTGACATGCTTTTCATTGTTGAGCACGCGGCTGACGGTCTTGAACGACACGCCTGCGATCTTCGAGACTTCCTTGATCGTCGGACGACTGGACACATGCATTCCCCGCCAGGAGGCAGCCCCGGCCTGCAACAGCCATATTTGACAGCGCTGGCAGTGCGCAAGCACAGATGCTGGACGATGACCCCGGTTCCTCCCCTCTCCGCCGCGGAATGGATCGCCGCACGGCTGCGCCCCGGCACCCGCCGGCCTTTCGTGCTCGGCATCGCCGGCGCGCAGGGCAGCGGCAAGAGCACGGTCGCCCATGCCCTTGCCGCGCGCTTCGGCTGCCCGGTGCTGTCGCTCGACGACCTCTATCTCGACGGCGCGGCGCGGCAGCGGCTCGCCGAGACCGTCCACCCGCTACTGCGCACTCGCGGCGTGCCGGGCACGCACGACGTGACGGCCGGGCTCGCCGCGATCGAGGCGCTGGCGCACGGCCCTGCCCTGCTCCCCCGCTTCGACAAGGCGCGCGACGAGCCCGGCGCGCCCGAGCGGGTCCCCGGCCCGGCCGACATGCTGATCCTCGAAGGCTGGTGCCTGGGCGCGCGGCCGCAAGCGGAGGCGGAACTCTCCGTGCCGGTCAATGCGCTGGAACGCGACCGGGATCCCGACGGGCGCTGGCGGCGCTGGGTCAACGACCAGCTCGCCGGGCCCTATGCGGCGCTGTGGGCGCGGATCGACCAGCTCGTCTTCCTCGAGGCGCCTGGTTTCGAAGTGGTGGCGGACTGGCGGATCGAGCAGGAGCGCAATTCGGGCGGTCCGATGACCGATAACGAGGTCCGCCGCTTCGTCCACTATTATGAGCGGATCACCCGCCACATGCTTGGCCATGCAAGCGGCTGGGCGGACCTGACGCTGCGGCTCGACGTTAACCGGACCCCGATCGCTTGATTTGGATCAATCCGCGCCCGGTTCGAGACTCCATCCTATAAAATCTGCGTGCAGGCGAATGTTTCCCGGGCTACAGCGAGCTCCTGTAAGCGTCAGAAATTAAAACCAAACCCCAGAAACAAAAAGGCCGGGGAGTTTAGTTTGGTATCGCAGCCCCTTCGCGTCCATCGCTACACTACCGAGAATGTCGCAGCCAAGGATCGCCACGAAGTGTGGCTGAGCCACTGGCCGAGCACGGCACCGCTTTACCATACCGAGCCGCTGGAGGAGTTCCGCGTCTCGAGCAATATCGCGCTGCTCGGCGACATCTCGCTCGTCTTCACCGACATCTCCGCCCAGCGATGGAAACGCGACAGCAAGCTCATCGACCGGGGCAACGACACGCTCAACCTGACCGTCAATCTCGACGGCAAGGCCTGGGGCATTGCCGGGGCCGAGGAGCGGGAATGGGTCCAGATGCCGGGATCGGCCGTCGTGGTCGACCGCCAGCAGACCTCGTCGCACATCTCGGCCGGCGGGCGCAGCATCAGCATCTCGGTGCCCCGCGCCCTGGCGACCGAGGCGGGGCTCGACGTGGCCAGCCTGCACGGCGTGACGCTGAACCCCTCCGAGCATGCGATGTTTACCTCGCACGCCCTGCACGTGCGCGACGTGCTGGCCCGCTTCTCCGAGGCGGATGCGGCGCGGCTGGGCCGCACGATGCTCGACGTGCTGGTCCTGTCGCTCAAGGCCGCCCAGCGCAGCGATGCGCATGGCTACAAGGAGGATCCGAGCACGCTGCTGCTGCGCGCCGAGCGCGAGATCCGCGAGAATCTGGGATCGCCGGCGCTGACCGTCGCCAATCTGTGTCGCCGGTTGAGCGTCTCGCGCAGCACGCTGCACCGGGTGTTCGAGGCGAGCGGCGGCGTGCAGGCCTATATCCGCGACATGCGGCTGGATGCGGCGCGGCACGCGCTGCTCAACCCCGGCAGTCCCGAGCGGATCGGCGACCTTGCCGAGCGGCTGGGCTTCAGCGACGCGGCGCATCTGAGCCGGCTGTTCAAGACACGCTTCGGCGAAACCCCAAGCGATTGCCGCGCCCGCGCCGTCCTGCACCGCTGAGGATGCGACCAACCGCACCCGGCTGCGACATGGGTTCAAGCTACTGACAAGGATGTTCAAGACGGAATCGCCGGTCCTGACTTAAGCAGGTCCGCATATTCCGGCGCGTTTCCGCGATTCGCGGGGGCGCGCGCGAGGGACGGCTTCTAGCCACAGCCGCTGCACGGCGCGGGGGGACTGGAATCCCGCTCCGCCCGTGCTGCAGGCGCCGGCCCTTTGGGGGGGCCGTGAGGGCCCGTGCAGTGGGGGACTGCGCGGGCCCTCTTTGCTACGTGCCAATACACCGGCCTGCAGCAACCGGTTCGCGGTGCTTGGGGCGCCGCGGCTCCCCCGCCGCGACGCCCACCCCTCCCCCGAGGGCCGAGAGCCCGCGCAGCCCAGCCGCGCGGACCCTCTTGCTACTTGCCGCTGCCGGCCGGCTCCTCGCCTTCGCCATCGCCCTCGAGATTCCGGGAAGGGTCCTGGTTGAGCGAGAAGCCGGTGCCGACACCGGACTGCAGCATCTTGAGGGCGTCGCCGGCATCGGCGCCCGATTGGGTGAAGCTGATCACCAGCGTGCCCGGCACCACGGTGAGCAGGTAGTTGGCGGAGAGCGCCAGCGTCCCCTGCCCGATCGCATAGCGGCCGACTTGCTCGCCCGCCTCGCGGGCCAGCGCGCCGCTGAAGCCGTCGCCGCCCACCACCGAGCCGCTGGAGACGGTGTAGCCGAACACCGGATCGGGCTGGCCGAAGATCTTGGTCGTGCCGTTGACCGTGACGGTCACCGCGCGGCGGGCGATGTCGGCGGTCACCGGGGTGGCGGACAGGGTGACGCTGTAATTGGCGGCGTCGGCGCCGGTCAGCGCCAGCCCGCTCACCTGCACCGCGCGGCCGGTACCGGCATTGGCATCGGCGAAGCGATAGCTTGCAGTGCCGGTCACCGTGTCGCCCGCGATCGGGCCGGTCAGCGCGATCCGGCCGGTGGCGACATTGGTGCCGTCATAGACCCGGCTGTCCGCCGTCGCGGTGGCAGTGATGGCCTTCTGCGCGATCACCGCGGTGCCGGTGGCGGTGCCAACGATCGTGTAGTTGCCGGCATCGGCGCCACCGAGGGTGAGGCCCCCGGCGGTGGCGGTGCGGGTGCCGGCATTCCTGCTGTCGAAGGCGATGCCACTGGTGCCGACCGTCACCTGGTCGCCCGAGAGGACACCGTCGAGGCCCAGCATGCCGGTGGCGGCGGTGGTGCCGTCATAGGTCTTGCCGTTCGCCGACAGTGTCGCGGTGATCGCCTTGGCGAGGATGTCGGCCAGGGCGGCGACGCTGGTCGACGAAAGCACATAATTGCCCGCATCCGCGCCCGAGAGGCCGAGGCCGCTCGCGGTTACGGTACGGGCGGCGCCGGCATTCCGGTTGTCGAAGGCCAGGCCGGTGCTGGTCGCGGACACCGCATCGCTGCCAACGACGCCGTCCAGGCCCAGCGTGCCGGTGGCAGCGGTGGTGCCGTCATAGGTCTTGCCATTGGCCGACAGCGTCGCGGTGATCGTCCTGGCGAGGATGTCCGCCAGTGCCGTCGCCGTCGTGTTGACGGTGTAGTTTCCTGCGTCTGCGCCCGAGAGAGTGATTCCGCCCGCGGTTACGGTGCGGCCGGTGCCGGCGTTCCGGCTGTCGAAGGTAAGACTGCCATTGGCGCTTACCTGGTCGGTGCCGACCAGACCGGCCAGCGACAGGCTGCCGGTGGCGGCGGTGGTGCCGTCATAGGTCTTGCCATTGGCCGACAGCGTCGCGGTGATCGCCTTGGCGAGAATGTCCGCCAGTGCCGTCGCCGTCGTGTTGACGGTGTAGTTTCCTGCGTCTGCGCCCGAGAGGGTGATTCCGCCCGCGGTTACGGTGCGGCCTGTGCCGGCGTTCCGGCTGTCGAAAGCGAGGTTGCCAGTGGCGCTCACCTGGTCGGTGCCGACCAGCCCGGCCAGCGACAGGCTGCCGGTGGCAGCGGTGGTGCCGTCATAGGTCTTGCCATTGGCCGACAGCGTCGCGGTGATCGCCTTGGCGAGGATGTCCGCCAGATCGGTCACGCTGGTCGCGGCGAGGACATAATTGCCCGCATCCGCACCCGACAAAGAGAGGCCGCCGGCGGTGACCGTGCGAGTGCCGGCGTTCCGGCTGTCGAAGGCCAGGCCGGTGCTGCTGATCCCCACGGTGTCGCCCGCGATCACGCCGCTCAGGTCGAGCGAGCCAGTGGCACCCATCGTGCCGTCATAGGTCTTGTCATTGGCGTTCAGCACCGCACTGATCGTGCGCGGATCGATGATCACCGTGCCGGGGACGAAGGTGAAGCCATAGCCCATCTCCGAAGCCAGCGTGCCGAGCGCGCTATAGGCGAAATAGGTGCCGGCATTGCTGCCGACGCCGCTGATCTGGGCGGCGCCCGACCAGGCATTGGCCGCGCTGTCGCCATTGATCAGGCCGGTGATCGTCGCGGTGACGACCGGCGTGGTGCCGTCATAGACCAGATGGAGGCTGGACGGGGTGACGGTGAGGATCGGGCGATATCCATAGACGAAGCGGTTGCCCGCGTTCGGCGCGGTGGCGAAGCCTCCCGAGACGAAATCATAGGCGTCGCCGTAATAGCTGACACCCGCCAGCCCGCCGAAATCATTGTTCGGATCGGAGATGCCCGGATTACCGCCGGTCTGGGTGTAGACCAGCCAGCGGCCATTGGCCGCGCTGAGCGCCGAGGCGCCAGCGAGATTGGTGAAGCGGCCGTCCGAGGCGAGCGTGATCGCATCGCCCGCCGCGGCGGAGGTGACGCTGCCGTCCGAGCCGATCGTCATCCCGCCATGCGAGGCGATCACCACCGCGCCGCCATTGCCCTGTACCGCGCCGTCGATCGTCAGTGCGGTGGTGGTGCTGAACTTCAGGCCGTTGCTGCTGAAGTCCCCGAGCTGGCCGATCCGGTTGTCGCCGCCCAGCGTCGCCGCGCCGGTCACCTGGCCCTGCAGGCGATCGGCGGCTACATAGCCGCTGCTCTGGCTGAGCGCGCCGGTGACCCCGAGGTCGAGCGTGCCACCGACTTCGATCGCACCGTCCAGGGCGAGATCGGCGAGGTTGCGGAGCCTGAAGCCGCCATGGACCGAAAGGCCGGTCAGGCGGGCGATCTGCGAACCGGTGCCGCCGGCATCGAGATCGACATTGCCGTTCACCGTCACCACGCCGAGCGTGGCGGCCGAGACGCCGGCGCCGCTGATCGCGCCTGCCGCCTGGAGCGACACGTCGCCGCCGGTCACATGACCGAGGGTCAGGCTGCCGGCGCTCGCGCCGAGATTGACGACGAAGTGGCCGGAGACGTCGCCCAGGCTGGTGTTGCCCTGGCCGGAGATGTTGATGTGGCCGGCGCTAGTGGTCACGTCACCCAGGGTGAGCCTGCCCGAGGGGCCCTGCACGACGATCGCGCCGACCGCGTCCACGTCGCCGGCGGAGAAATCGCCGGTGGTGACGGCGAGCTGCAGCGTCCCCGCCTCGATCGCGCCCAGCGCGCTGGCTTCATAGAGGTTGATCGCGACATTGCCGCCGCCGGCCCGGATGGTGGTGCCGGTCAGGCTCGCGCCATGGTTGGTGAAGACGTTGCCCGTGGTGATCGAGGCGGCATCGGCTGCACCGAAGCGCAGGTCCCCGCCGGCGATGAGCGACAGGCTGTTGGCGCCGGTACCGTAATAGCCGGCGCTGGCGAGCGACAGGTCGGTGGCGGCGTTCAGGCTGATCGCGTTGCCCGCGCGGAGGTTGTCGATGTTGAGCAGGCCCTGCGCGGCGCTGATCGAGATCGCCCCGCCGAACGACAGGTCGGTCGCGCCGAAGTCGAAGTTGCCGGCCGTGTCGGTGATCGTCAGCGAGCCCGCGCGCGCGGCCCCGGGTGCCAGGGTCTCACCGGCAAAGTCACCGGCGGTGAGCGTGTAGTTGTTGTCCACGCCGACCGAGTTGACGATGTTCGCGGTGCCGGTGCCGGCATAGATGGTGACGTTGTGGCCGGACACGCCGCTCAGGCGGACGCCCTGCCCGATCGCCGTGACGTCGCCCTGGGCATCGAGCGACAAGAGGCCGGTGATCGCCCCGTGCTGCGCCTCGACATGGATGTCGCCCGAGGAAAGGAGCGCCCCGCTGGCGCCGAGGTCGCCTGCCGTGTCGATGATCGTGACACTGCCCAGCGCGCCGGCGCCGCCGAACAGCGTTGGGTTGAGCGCGTCGCCACCGAAGTCCGCCGCGGTCAGCGTGTAGCTGCCGCCGCTGCTCCCGACGTCGAACATCGTCAGTACGCCGGCCACCGCGGCGCCGATATTGTGGCCGCGGAGCTGATTGATCGCCAGATCGGCATTGGCGACCGCGATGGCAGCGTCGCCCGCGTCGGCGCGGACCGCGTCGAACACGCCAGTCACGCCGAACAGGTTGATCGAGACATTGCCGCCCAGCGAGACGACCCTCCCGCCACCGCTGACGCCGCCCGGCGTACCGCCGGTCGAGACCGCGTTGCCGGTGCCGGGCGTAGCGCCCGCATCGGCACCGAGCGTGACGTTGCCCTGCGCCTGCAGGGCGAAGCCACCGGTCGCAGCGATATCGCGGATCGTCGCGGAGCTACCCCCCGTGAACTGACCGCTACCCATGATCGAGACCTGGTTGATGGAGAGAGCGCCCGTGGTGGTGCTGACGGTCGCGTTGCCGCCGGCGGAGAACGCGTCAACCGTGATCCCGCCCGCGGTGCCGTAGACCGCCGCATTGCCGTTCGAATTGAGCGAGGCCCCGCGGACCGTGCCGCCCTCGACATAGAGATAGTTGGTGGCGGAGAGATTCGCGACGGCGGTCGTGTCCGTTACGCCATCGCTGGTCAGGTAGAGATCGTTTGCGGTGATTCCGCCGGCGCCGAGGGTCAGGCCGCCGCCGATCGCCCGGAGATTGACGGTGGTGCCGGTGGCCGAACCGATCGAGAGCGAACCGTCGCTGAGCAGCACCTTGGCGTTGCCGCTCTGGGCCCATAGCAGGCCGATCGCCAGGTCTCCGGACGCCAGGTTCACCTCGGCATTGCCGGCCTGGATCAGGTCCAGCGCCGCCGAATGATGGAGGTTCACGGTCGCGCTGGTCGCCCCGGCGACCGTGATATTCCCGGCGGACCCCGCCGCGCGCTCGAAATAATTGTCGGTGGTAATCGAGCTGGCGTCGTCCGCGCCGAGCCTTGCCGCCCCGCTGATGCTCTGCACGCTGAGCGTGCCGGCGCCGCCGGTGAGCTTGGCCTGGCGCAGGATCGCATTGCCCGTCAGCGAGAAGACGCTGATGTTCCCGCCCGCCTTGGCGGAGCCGGCGAGGGTGGACCCGAACTGGGAGGTCAGGTTCACATCGGTGCCGGCTTCGATGCCGCCGGTCACGGTGAGCCCGGTATTGCCGCGCAGCGTCACGCTGCCCAGGGTGGCGCTGGCATCGACAAGGCGGAGAGCCCCGGCCGTGGCGGAAACGTCGATATTGGTCGCGGCCCAGATCTGGCTGAGATCGGCGGCATTGGCCTCGCCGGTCACCGCGCCCTGCATCGACCAGACCGAGCCGTTCTCGATCAGGCCGGCGACATGGAAGTCGATATTGCCCTTATAGTTGAGCGTGAGCCCGCCCAGATTGAGGCCGGCAAGGCTGGTCAGGGTCCAGCTGCCCGCCTTGTCGCCGATCGGCGAGAGCGCGCCGTGCAGGAAGGTGCTGCCCTTCAGCACATAGTCTTGGCCGACCGAGACCTGCCCGACATCGACCGTGCCGGTGCCGTTGAGCACCACGTCATAGACGTTGTTCGCCGCGCCCAGCGTGATGTCGGTACCGTTGACGGTGAGCGTGCCGTCCATGGCCAGGCCGGCCGCGAGCGTCGCCGTGCCGCCCAGGACATTGCTGGCAGCGGTTACGGTGGTGTTGCGGCGGGCGGCGATGTTGCCCGACAGGGTCAGGTCGCCGGAGGTATCGGTGATGAGGATGTCGAGCGGGTTGCCACCCTGGAAGTTGAACGCGCCCGCGCCGATGTCACCCGCGGTGACCGAATAGACGCCCGATGTGGCGATCGAGCTGGCCGTCAGGTCGGTGCCGGCGAGCAGCGTGATGTTCGCGCCGGAGACATTGCCCAGCATCAGTGCGTTGTTCGACTCCGCATGGACGTCGCCGGCCGCGGAGATGTCGATCGCAGCGTTGTAGACTTGGTCGACGCCCAGCGTGGCGTTGCCGGTCGCCTGGATGGTTACCGTGCCCGGCGTAGCGCCGACGCTGTAGTCGACGACGTCCGAGTTCGTGATCGAGCCGCTCGGAGCGCCCAGCGTGACGTTATGGCCCGAGATCAGCGCATTATAGCCGTCGCCCGCCACGTCGTTGTTGCTGGACCGGTGGAGCAGGCCGACCGCGACATTGCCGGTGCCGGTCACCGAGACATCGTCGCTGGTGGTGATGGCGTCGATGGACAGGTCGTTCGCCCCGCCCTGGACAGTGACCTTGTTGCCCGAGAGCTCGCGCATATAGCCGCCCGCGGCGGTGATGCTGATGTCCCCGTAGGTGAGGATGCCGGCATTGTTGGTGAAGTTGCCGTCGATGTTCAGCGTGACATCGCCCGAGCCGAGATTGCCGATCAGGACCAGGTCCCTGGCATTGGTGAAGCTGAACGCGGTGCCGCCATGGGCGCTGCCCTGCAGTCTGTTGACCTGGTTCTGCCGGTCGACCGCGATGCCATAGCCATTGAGCGTCAACAGGCCGGCCGTCAGCGTGCCGGCCGACTGGGTGATCTGGCCGTCGGCGTCGATGACCACACCCATCGTCGCGACGAAGTTGCCGGTGAGATCGAGCGAGCCTGCGTTGTAGATCTCGAAGTTGCCGGCGCTCACATTGCCCAGCGCGCTGAAGCTGACGGTGCGCGGGTTCATCGGGTTGCTGTAGAAGCTTGCCCAGGCCCCCGTGGCGAGCACGTTCAGCGTGCCGCCGCTGACCGGATCGGCGCCGGTGATGCGGATGTCGCCGCCCGTAGTCAGCGTCATCGCCGAGCTGGCGCCGGCGGTGAGCGTGCCGGCGATGTCGAGGGCGCCGCTGGTCTTGAAGCTCAGGTCGCCGGCCGCGGTCAGCCCCAGGATCGTGCGGATCGTGTTGTTGCCGCCCAGCAGCATGTTGCCGGTCGCCGAGCCCGCGGCGCTCGCTGCAATGATGATCGAACCGGCCGACTGGGTGACCGAGCCGCTGAGCGCATCTGCGCGGAACGCCCCGGGCGCGGTCACGGTGCCGGTCAGCCGGACATTCCGCGCCTGGAGGCCGACATCGCCCGCGGCAGTGATCTGGTCGCCGAACGCGCCGACGTCGCCGCTGTCGAACGCGATCGCGATGCCGGTCTGGGCGCGCGCGGTGAGCGTGCCGGTCACCCCGCCGGTCATCGTGTTGCTGGTGATCCGCCCGCCCGAGATAAGCGACAGATTGCCGCCGACATCGACGATGCCGGTGAGCATCACATTGCCGGCCGTCTTGACGGTGGCGTTGCCCGCCAGGTCGAGGCTCAGCACGCCGAACTGGTTGGCCCCGCCCAGCGTGATGTCGCCGCCTGCGCTCGCGTTGAGCGTGCTGCCATAGATCACCGCATCCGGATCGTTCGCCTGGACGATTGAGCCGGTATCGGAGGTGAGCGTCACGTCATGACCCGCCGCCGCGATCGCGTCGGTCAGGCTCATATTGCCCACCACGCGTAGCGTCAGGTCGCCGGCCAGCGCGCGCAGCTCGCCGATCGTAGCGATCTGGTTCGCGTTGCCGAGGTTGATCCCGCCATCGGCGATGCCGCCCAGGCTGGTGGTGGTGACGATGCCAGCGCTCTGATCGATGTCCCCGCCGGTCCGGAACCAGATGTCCTGGGCCGATACGTTCCCGGTCAGCTTCAGGTTGGTGGCCCGCAGGTCGAGATCGCCGCCCGCGCTGATCACGCCCAGCGACAGGAAGCTGTTCCCGCTATTGTCGAGCGTGATGTCGCCCGCAGCGCGGAAGCTCGCCGCACCGCCGATCGACAGCGCCGCCGACTGGGTGATCGAGCCGGTGTCGGAGATCAGCGTGAGGTCGCCCGGCGTGGTGAAGGCCGCGGCGTCGAGGTCGCCCTGGTTGCGGAACAGCAGGTTGCCGCTCGTCGTGGAGAGCGAGACGCTGGCGATCTGGTTCGGGCCGGCGAGCGACAAGCCGGTGCCCGCGGTGCCGGTGAAGTCGCTGGTGATGATCCTGGCTGCCGGGGCCTGATCGATGTCGGTACCCGCATCGAAGGTGACGCTGGTGGCGGAGACCGTGCCCGATGTCTGGGCGATGCGGCCGCCATCGACGAAGAACTGCGCCTGGCTGCCGCCCGTCACATCGCCGGCGATCTCCAGGTCGCCGCTGTTGTTGACGGTGACGCCGGCGCCGCTCAGCCCGGTGATCCTGCCGATCTGGTTGGCGAAGTTGAGGACGATGGCGCCGCTGGTCGTGCTCGCATCCAGCGATCCGACAAGGAGCGTGTCGAGCTGGCTGATCATGCCGCCCGCGCGCACGGTCATCGACGCGGCCTGGCCGCCGATCCGCAGCGCACCAGTGCCGCGCAGCGTCGCGTCGCCGCCCGAGGCGACATAATATTCGGAGACCGCATTGGCGCCGTCGAGCGTGACGTCGCCGCCCGCAGCGACGTCGACATGCCCGCCGGCAAGGATGCCGCTGACCTGCTCGAGCGCACCGGTGCCGGTGTTGAAGTCGAGGTAGCCGCCGGTGACGTTGCCGTCGAGCGTCAGCCCGCCCAGGCTGGTCAGGCGGATCGCGGCACTGGTGAACGAGGTCAGCTCGGTGACCCGGCCGACATGGTTGCCCTGTCGCAGGTCGATCGCGCCATAGGCGGTGGCGAGCAGGCTGCTCGCGGTGATGCTGCCGCCGCTCTGGGTGAGCGCGCCGAAATTCGGCCCGAAGCTGTTGTTGGAACGCAGCGTGAGGTTGCGCGCAGTGATGTCCCCCGCAATCTCGAGATCGCGGGTTGAGACCAGCGAGACGTCCGCGCCGTTACCCGCCGAAACCCCGTCGATCCGCTGGATATCGCCGGCAAGCGCCACGCCGTCACGGCCATAGGCGGTGAGACCGACCAGCTGGACGATTGCGCCGCCTGTCTGGGTGATCGCCCCCTGCTCGCTGCGCAGCGAGACGAGGGAATTGGGGGACACGATCCCGTCGATCAGCAGATTGCCGGTGTTGGTGAAGGCGGCGTTTCCGCCAGGCGTGTGGATGTTGAGCGTGGCGACATTGTTGGCGGCGGCGGTCAGATCGACACCGACGCCGAACACATAGAGATAGTCCGCGGTGATGTTGCCGCCGCTGATCGCGAACCCGCCGTTGTTGAGGGTCACGCGGTGGCCCGCGGCCTCGATACGGTCGACCGTGATCGCGCCGCCATAGCCGCTGCCGCTGCTATAGATGTCGACGTCCCCGCCGCTCTTCACATCGACATGCTCGAGCTGGTTGCCGTTGGCGGCCCCCAGGGTGACGGCGCCGGCCGCGTCGATGATCACCGAGCCGATCAGCGAGCCGGTGTTCCAGTCCTGCGTGACCGAACCGGTATCGGAGATCAGCTGGATCGTGTGCCCGGCGGCACTGACCGTGCCGATCGCGATATCGCCGAGGTTGCGGAAGCGCAGGTCGTTGCCATTGGCGTCCAGGCTGATCGTGCCGACATCGTTCGCGCCGAGCAGCGAGATGCCCGAAGACCCGGTTGCCTGCAGGGCGGCGGTGGTGATCGCCGAAGTCGCGGCATTCTGGGTGATCGTGCCGCCGGCGGTGAGCTTCACCAGGGTCGGCGCCGTGATGGCGCCGGTCAGCGCCAGATTGCCGGCGGTGTTCAGGGTGAAGCTGCCGTCCGTGGCAACGTCCTTCACCGCGCCGATCATGTTGCTCTGGTCGAACACGATGTCGCCGTCGAGCGCCGTGGCGGACAGGGCACCGACGTTGATGCCGACGGACTGGGTGATGCCTCCCGTGTCCGAGACGAACGAAGCCAGGCCCGGCGTGCTGACGCTGCCGAGCAGGATGGCGTTAATCGAACGGAAGCTGATGTCGCCACCCGTCGAGAGGAACGCGTTGGCGCTCCTGGCGTCGATATCGTTTGCTTGATCGAGCGAGATCGCACCGAGCGCCTGCGCGGACAGGCTATAGCCGGTGATCGTGCCGCCCTGTTGCCGGATCGCGCCGTTGTTCGAGGACAGGACGATGTTCTGGCCGACCGTGACAAGGTCCCCGGCCAGGATCAGGTCCCCGGCATTGGTGATGGTGATGCCGTTGGTGCTGGTGTTGCGGACCGTGCCCAGCGTGCCGATGCTGTTGGCCTTGTCGAGCAGGATGCCGTTCTGCGCCGTGAGGGTCAGGAGCCCCGACGCGCTGAGCGTGGTGCCGGCGCCCTGGGTGATCGCGCCGATGAGCGTCTCCAGCGTGACGTCGCCGCCCGCGCTGAGGTTCGACAGCCCGATATCGAACATGTTCCTGAGGCGCAGGTCGCCTGTGATGGTGCTCAGCGTGCCGAACGCATCGATGGTGTTGTTGACCATGAACAGGTCCAGCCCGGTGCTTGCCGAGGCGGACAGGCTCGTCGCTCCGATGGCGCCGTCGGTCTGATTGATCGCGCCGTCGAGCGAGGCGAGCGTTACCGCGCCGCCGCTGTTGATGCCGCCGGTCAGTTCCAGCGTGTCGCGCGCCGTGAAGCTGATCCCGCCGCTGCCCGACATATTGACCAGCCGCGCGACCTGGTTCGCCTGGGTAAGGATGATCTGGTTGCCCGCCACGACACTGAGCTGGCCGGCGGTGATGATCCCCGCGCTCTGGCTGATCGAGCCGCTGATCGTCGCCAGTGAGACGTTGCCGCCGAGGCCGGCCGTGACGTTGCCGGCGAGATCGAAGCCGTTGGTGCCGGTATAGGTGATGCCGCCGGTCTGGCTCACCAGGCGGAAGATCGTCCCGACATTGTTGGTGCCGGTCATGACGATGCTGGTGCCTGCGGTGGTATCGAGCCCGCCCGCGGTGATCGAACCGCCCATCTGGGTGAGACCGCCGCCCGTGGCGAGCGTCAGGCGGCCGGTGCCGATGTTGATCGCGCCGTTGAGGGTGAGGTTGGCGCTGGAGTTGAACGCAGCATCGCCGCCCGCGCCGACATTGCCGAGCGTGATGATCCGGCCGGTGAGCGAGATGGTGCCCGAAGCGCTCGCCGTCAGCGTATCGGCGTTGACGCCGCCGCTGAGATTGCCGCCGGTGACGGTCAGCGAGACGTTGCCGCCTTCCACCGAACCGAAACTGGTGTTGCCGGTCGAGACGGCGGTGACGTCCCCGGAGCCGCTCGCGGTAGTGAGGTTCGCCCCGCCCAGCCTGTTGCCGCTGCGGGTCAGCGCGATGTTGTTGCCGTAGAGTTCGAGCACGCTGCCAGTGGCGCTGCTGTCGATAGAGCCGCCGCTCTGGAAGATGTTGCCGCCGGTGGCGCGGAGATCGAGATAGGTGGTGACGATCGTGCCGGTCAGGTCGACATTGCCATTGGTGTAGATCTCGGCTCCGGTGCCGAGATTGCCGATCGCATCGATGTGGTTGCCGGTGCCGCCGATGCCGCGCAGGCTGAAGATCTGGCCTCCGCTCAGGTTGAGCAGCCCGGCCGAGACCACGCTGGTGCCAGTCTGGTTCACCGTGCCGATAGCGCCCGCCATTGCGAGCGACAGCGTCTGCCCCGCCGCGGCGATGTTGCCGGTGAGGCTGTAGCCGTCCGTGTCGGTATAGGCGATGCCGCCGCTGCTGGCGTTGCTCAGCCCGGTGATGGTCCCGACATTGTTGGTCGTGCTGGTGAGCGAAATGCCGGTGTCGGCGCTGGCGTTCAGCGAGCCGGCGACGATCCCGCCGCTGTTCTGGGTGAGTGCCCCGCCGCTTGCGAGCGTCACCGTCTGGCCGGCGGCGCTGATGCCGCCATTGATCGCCACGCTGTTCTGGCTGTGAAAGGCGATGCCGCCGCTGGTGCCGTTGCTCAGCCCGCCGATGGCGTCGATCGTGTTGCCCGCATTGCTGAAGTCGATGCCCGTCGCCGCGCTGAGCGTCACACTGGTCGCATCCACGGCGACAGACTGGGTGATCGAGCCGGTATCGGAGATCAGCGTCAGCGCACCGCGGCCGTTATAGAAGCGGAAATCGCTGTTTGCCTCGATGCTGCCCTGGTTGCGGAACGCGATGCTGGTGCCGCCCGAACTGAGGTAGTTGCCGACCGTGCCGATCTGGTTGGCCCCGAGCAGGCTGATGTCCCCACCAACCGCCGAAATGCTGCCTGCAATGATCCGGCCGGTGCCGGTCTGGGTGATCGCGCCGTCGGTGGACAGGCCGATACCGTTAGCGGCGGTGATCGTGCCGGCGCTCTGGCTGAGCGTGTGCCCGCTGAGCTCCATGCCGCCCGCCGCGGTGACGTCGCCGACGATGTTTAGGTTGGAACTGGACGCGTTGATCTGGATGTCGCTGCCGCTCTCAACCGCGTCGAGCGTGTTGAGATTGGTGAAATTGAGATAGAAATAGTCCTGGGCGCTGCCGGTCAGCCGGTCGGCGCTGACATAGCCGGTGCCGTTGACCGCACCGCCCGCATAGAGCGCCAGCGTGCCGCCCACGCTGCCGCCGGCCATCACGATGTCGCCGGGGCTGTTCACGGTCAACGAGCCGCCGACCGACATGCCCGAGGCGATGGTGGTGGCGAGCGTCGAGCGCAGCGTCGCGTCGCCGGTGATGTTCAGCCCGAAGGTGCCGATGACATTGGCGTTGTCGAGGACGGCCGAGGCGTTGGGCGCCGTGGTCGTGAGGTTGAGCCGGTTCGCGGTGATCACATTGCCGGTCGCCTGGCTGAGACCGTCCTCCGCGGTGATCGAGACGGTCTGGCCGGCGGCGGTGATGTCGCCCTCCAGCAGCACGTTACCGAGCAGGTTCAGCGCGATGCCGCCACCGCCGCTGTTGGTGACCGTGCCGAGATGGTCGACGGCGATCTGCCCGCCGGCGCCCGCCCCCGAATAGATGCCATTGGCGGCGGAAAGGGTCAGCGTGCCGGCCGAGGACGAACCCGCGCCGGTGAAATTGATGTTGCCGCCCGAGGTGATCGTGGCCGCGCCGGTGGCGTTCAGCCGGAGGTTGAGGTCGCCATAGGACAGGAAGCTGCCGCTGCCCATCGCGATATTGGCCTGCCCGCCGACGATGTTGATGACATTGCCCATGTCGAGCGTGCCGGCAGTGTTCAGGTTCAGATTATAGGTGTTGATCACCCCGCCCGAGCCCTGGGTGATCCCGGCGGCATTGGTGATCGTGGTGGTGCCGCTGACCACGATGTTGCCGTTCAGGCCGAGCACCCCGGTGGACAGATTCGAGTTGGCGGTGAAGTCGCCGTTGTCGATTCTTATCGAATCGAGATTGTCGAGGGCATTGGCGCCCAGCACGGCATTGCCGTTGACGATGTAGAGCCGCAATGCGCCCGCGGTGATCGTGCCGCTGTCCTGGATCAGCGAACCGCTGCCGACATAGAACGAGACATATTGGCCCGGCGCGCTCACGTCGCCGGCGAGGTGCATGTCGACATCGGAGGCGATGGAGATCCCGACATTGGTGGCGTTGCTGCTATTGGTCAGGCCATCGATAGTGTGGATCTGGTTGCCGATCTGGTTGAGCACCAGCGCATCGACCGCCGAGGCGGTGAGATGGTTGGCGATGACGGTGCCGCTGTTCTCGCGGATCGCGCCGGCATCGGCGATGAGCGTGACATGGTCGCCGCGCACATTGCCGGCGATCTGGAAGCCGTTGATGTCGTGGAAACTCACATCGCCGTCGGCGGTGAGCGCGCCCAGCGTACCGACGTCGTTGGCAGCACCCAGCGCGATCGCGCCGGTGGCGCCGCCCGCGGTGGCATAGAGCGACGCGGCGGTGAGCGTGCCGTTGCTCTGCGTGATCGCACCCTGGGCACCGAGCGTCAGCCTGCCGCCGACAGCGATGCTGCCCAGCAGGCTGAGCGACGTGCTGCTCGTCGTGATCGTGGCGTCGCCCGAGGCGCTGACGGCGCCGAGAGAAATGAAGCTGTTGGCGGCATTGCCGAAGCTGACGGTACCATGCTCGGCCACCGCGGACAGCAAGGAGGCACTTATTGCGCCCGTCGAGGTGATCGAGCCATTGTCCGAAATCAGCGAGAGGGTGCTGCCCGAGGTGTAGCCGCCCAGCGCATCGAGATCGATCGAACCGGCATTGCGCAGGATCAGACCGCCGTTTGCGGCCGTGGAGATGCTGCTCCCGGTGCTGTTGAAGCTGTTCGCGCCGCCGAACTGCAGGGAATAGCCGCTCAGCGCGATGGTGTTGGCGACGATCCGGGCGGTGCCGACCTGGTTCAGGTTGCCCGTGCCGGTGAGATGGACGTCGTTGCCGGTGATCGTCCCGTCGAGCTGCGAGATCCCGCCCGCATTCGCCCGCAGGTCCACCGTGCCCAGCGTGCTCGTGCCCGCGGTGACATCGCCGGAGATCTGGAAGCTGTTGGCGTCGGTGAGCAGGATATTCCCCGACGTCGTGACCAGCTGGCTGACGCTGTTCACGTCCGTATTGAACGTGAGGTCGATCGCTCCGCCAGCGGTGAGCGACAGGTCGCCCGCCCGGATATAGGCTCCGAGCACGCCGCCCGCGGTGGTCACTACCGCGTTGCCCGTGGTGCTGATGCTCAGGTCGAGCGTGGATGTACCGGCATTGTTGAAGGTGACGTTGCCGCCGCCCTGCGATGTGCCGCCGAAGCTGGAGAGGCTGTTGGCCTTGGCGAGCGTGATGCTGCCGGCCGCGCCGGTGAGCACGGTATTGCCGGTCAGGATGCCGGCGCTCTGGGTGATCGAGCCGGTATTGGCGATCAGGCTGGCGGCGAAGAAGTTGCTCGTCGCGGTCAGGTCGATGCTGCCATCGCCGACCAGCGTGAAGCCGCTGATGACCGAGGACGCGCCCAGCTTGATGTCGCCGGCGGTGTAGACCGTGGCGTTGACTGCCGAAACGGTGAGCGTGTCGGCGTCGACCTTGCCGTGCGGCGTCGTGACGATGCCGACGGTGGTGGTGCCGGTGGTGATATTGCCACCGCTGGCGAGCGCGACGGTGCCGGGCGCGGTGATGTCACCCTCGATGGCGAAGCCGTTGGTGTCCGCGATCCGGATGTCGCCGGCTGCAGTGATGAGCCCGTCGAGCGCTGTGAAGTTGTTGGCATAGGCCAGATTGATGCCGGTGGCGGCGTTCGCGATCAGCGTAGCGACGGTAATGGCGTCGGTCTGGCCGATGCTGCCCGTATCCGAGGTCAGCGTTAGCGTGCCGAAGGTGGTCGATGTGGTCGGCAGCACGATGCTGCCCAGGTTGCGGATCGTGACGTTCGTGCCGTTACCATGGCCGACTTCGGTCAGCGTGCCGAAATTGTTCGCGCCGCCGAGCAGCAGATTGCCGCTGGTGCCGGCCGCCAGCCGGTCGGCGGTGATCGCGCCGGCAGTCTGGCTGATCCCCTGCGTGGCGTGGAGGATGACACCGCCGCCGGTGATGTTGCCCGTCAGCCCCATCGTGCTGTCGGTGAAGATGTTGATGTCGGTGCCGCCGGTGCTCTTCGCGGTCAGGTCACCAAGGCTGCGGATCCGGTTGTTGCCATAGGTGAAGCTGAGGCTGCCATTGGTAGCGGTGGCGCTCAGCCTGTCGGCATCGATCGGGCCGCCGACGATGTTGCCGGTGTCGGAGATCAGCGTGGTGTAGCGGTTGCTGCCGGCCTGGTTGGCGCTCCCGCTCATGTCGAGATTGCCGACCACGCGCAGCGTCAGGTCGTGGGTGACCGTATAAGTGTTGATCCAGGGGAACTCGTTCGCGCCGATCAGCGACACGTCGGTACCCGTGAGGGTCAGGCCGTAATCGCCGGTCACGACCTTGGCGTTGATATCCTGGGTGACAGACTGGGCAGCGTTCAGTTCGACGCTGTAGCCGGTGATCGTGCCGCTGTTCTGCAGGATCGAGTTCTGGCTCGACTTCAAGCGGATCCAGTTGCCGCTGGTCCCGCCGCCGGCGGTGACGTTGCCGTCGAGCTTGATGTCGCGCTGGTTCTCGATGTCGATATAGCCGTCGGCGACGCTGAGATAGCGGTAGCTGCCGATATCGATGTTGACCGTCTGGTCGTACAGGCTGATCCCGGTACCGGCCGTGATCCCGACCGAGCGTGCAGTCACGTCGCTGCTGTTGCCGGCAGAGCCCGCTGCGGTGACGGTGAGGTCGCCCGCGGTGTTCACCATGAAGTAGACGTCGGCGTCGCCGCTGAGATTGATGTTCCCGCCGCCGGTCGAGGTCGCCCAGACGTTCACGTTGCCGGCGCCGGTGAGATCGATGCCGCCCTGGGCCGTGGCATAGACCGCGCCCGGGAAGCTGTTGGACACCGTCCCGCCGTGCGTCGTGATCGCACCGTTCGACGAATAGAGGTACAGGTTGCGGTCGTTGGTGTTGACGGCGCCGGTCAGCTCGATGTCGCCGGTGGTGGCGAGCGAGAATTCGCCAGCGGACGTGCTCACCGCGCCCAGCTTGATGTTGCCGAGCGCATCGAACGACGCGCCGCCGCCGGCGGTCACTTCCAGCGTGCCGGCGGAGAGATGGCCGGCGCTGGTGGTGATGTCGCCGTTGGTACCGAACTGGACCAGCCCCGGCGCGCTGATGTCGCCGGCGATGTCGAAGCCATTGCCTTCGGTGAAGAGAATGTCGCCGCTGGCGGTGGTCAGCCCGCCCACGGTGGCGACCGTGTTGCCGACGCCGCCGCCATCGAGCCGCAGCCCCGTCGCCGCCTGGGCGATCAGCGTGTCCGCATAGATGCCGCTGCCCTGGCGGATGCTGCCGGCGTCGGAAATCAGCGTCAGCGCGCCGACGGTGATGCCGTAGCTGTTGTAGCGGAAGTCGCCGATCGAGCGGATCGTGACGTCCTTGCCGGTGCCCCCGGTCAGATACGCATCCTGGTAGCCGAGATCGTTCGCACCGCGCAGCAGCAGGTTGGTGGCCGCGTGCGCCTCGAGATAATTGCTCGTGTGAATGCTGGCGCTGGCATCCTGGTCGATCGCGCCCGCCGAGGCATTGAGCGTGACGTCGTTGCCCGAGATCGCCGTGCCAGCGCCCTGGCCGATCGAGGTCCCGGACAGGCTGACATTGGTTCCGGCGACGACATTGCCCGTCACCGAGAGCGCGCGGTTGGACGAGATTCCGATCATGCCGCCGGCCGTCACGGCGCCCAGCGAGTCGATCGCGCCCGAAAGGCCTATCGAACCCCAGGCCGAAGCGGTGATGCGCGATGCGGTGATGGGATCGGGGCCGATGATATCGCCGGCATCGGAGGTCAGGTTGAGTTGGCCACCCGCGGTGTAGCCACCGCTCACCACCGGGGTGAGATTGATCGTGCCGGCATTGCGCAGCGTCAGGTCGCCGCCGACATGCAAGTCCTGGATGCTGGTGAAGCTGTTCGCGCTGCCCATCGTCACGGTGCCGCCGCTGGTCAGCGACAGGCCGCCGGTCTGGATGAAGGCGCCGTTGCTCTGGGTGATCGTGCTGTCCGCATCGAAAACGATCGAGCCGGCGGTGATGCTGCCGGTGACCTGCCGGATCGCGCCGTTGTTCGAGGTGAAGGTCGCGGCGCCGCCATTGCCCGCCTGGATGACACCGCCGAGGACGACATCGTCGTCCATCGTGACCGCGATATTGCCGCCCGCGCTCATATCCCCGAACGCAGCGTCTCCGCCGTCGGAGCTGAGATTGATCGCGCCGCCCGCGGTCACGAACAGCCCTCCGGCGATCAGTGCGTTCGTGCCCGAAGACGTCGCATCGCCCCCGACGGTGAAGCGCGCGACCGAGAAGGTGTTCACCTTGAAGTCGAGATTGCCCGTCGCGTTGACCGTGACGCGCTCGCCATCGGCGGAATTGGCGGTGAGGCTGGTGAAGCTGTTGGCGCCGCTGAGGTCGATCTCGCCAGCGGCATTGGCGACGACGGCGCCGCCGCCGGAGATGAAGCCACCCGTCTCGCGGATCGCCCCGGTATCGGCAGTCAGCGTCAATGTATCGCCGAGGATCATCCCGAACTCGTTCGACAGCGTGATGCCGCCGGTCGCATGGATCATCACCGCGCCCTGGGATTGCCCGTAGCTTAGGTTGGCGTCGCCATTGACCTTGAACGAACCACCGCCGCCGAGAGACAGCTCGAGGCTGCCGGCGGTGATCGAGCCGGTCGTGGTATCCATGAAGCCGCGCGCGCCGAGCGTGACCTTGCCGGGCGCACTGATCGCGCCGGTGAGGATGACTCCATCCTCGTCGCCGATATAGGCAAGATCGCCCGTGACAGTGCTGAGCGCGCCGAGCTTGTCGACCCGGTTGGCGCTGAACGAGTTGAAGTTGATGCCCGTCTGCGCGCTGGCAGTGAGCGTGTCCGCCGTGATCACGCCGGCGTATTGCTTCACATCGGTATTGTCGCTGTGGAGATTGACGGTGGCGCCAGCCTCGCCGACATCGCCGCGCAGCAGCACGTTCTCGGACGCGACAAAGTCCACCTTCGGCCCCGCGACCGACCCGCCATAGGTAGAGACGTGTCCCTCCCCGATGCCGGAAAGTGGTGCCGCCGCCGCAGCGCCGTTCACGATATCGTGGTTCGCGCTGAGCACGATCGCGCCAGTCTCGTCGGTACCGACCGTGTTGGCGCTGATCGTGCCGGTGCTCATGATGCTGGCCACCAGGCCCGACTTCGAGACCGCAGCGACGAAAACGCGGTTGCCGCTGATGTCGCCGGCCAGGTTGATCGCATCGGAGCCGGAGGCACCGGCGCCGTCCGCCACCTCGAAGCTAAGCAGGTCCATGTCGTCGGTCGAGGTCGGCCGGAAGCTGACCTTGTACTTGGCCGCCGAGCCGACCAGCACATTGCCGCCGTCATTCGCCGAGATGCTCGATCCCGCCTCGGTGGTGACCACCGGCGCCACCAGCGCGATCGCGCCGCCATGGCTGGCGATCTGCGCGCCGTTCTGCACGGTGATGTTGCCGGTCCCCGCCCCGGTGAAGCCGAAGCTGGTCGCGCTGCCGTCGAGGAAGCCGCCCGCGCTGCTGTCGGTCGCGCGGTCCACCGCCGCGGTGGTGACGAGCAGGCCGCCAGTGCTGATCCGGGCATTGGCGCCGATCACCACGCCATTGGCGTTGTAGATCCAGATATTGCCGCCCACCGCGCCGCCGGTGGAGCCGATCGTGCCGTTGAGGTTGCCGTTGATCGTGCTGCCCGCGCCGCCCACGCGGTTGAGCACGATGTCGCTGCGGTTGGCGAAGACGAAGTTCGCCGTATCGCCCGAGTTGATGTCGAACTTGTCCCAGTCGATCACGGTACGCGATCCGCCCAGCGTCACCGTGGTGGTGTTGGGAAGCGACTGGTCGATCGTCGGCGCTGCGCCGTTGCTCTGCGCGGGCGTGCCGCCCTGGACGAGCTGGGCGTGTGCGGGCGCTGCCCAGACCGCGGCGAGCGCGAGCGCGCCGAATGCCGAGGTGGTGAGCAGGCGGCGGTTGGGGCGGCGGCGGAGAGCGGACATGATCTGAACCCTCAGAAGATCGAGGCGGTGAGGCTGACGAGGAAGCGGTCGCCGGGCTTGGGCGCGTTCGGCGCCACCCGGTCGAACGGATGCGCCCAGGCGGCATCGAGCGAGAACCAGGGGCCGATCTGCGCGCGGATGCCATAGCCGGCGGAGCGCAGCGTCGTCCGATCGGCGCCCGGGCCGATATTGGTCAGGCGCACCGCGTCGAGGAATGCATAGGGGCGGAAGACCGAGCGCTTGGCGAACTGGAAGGGCGCGGTGCTGATCTCGAGGGTCGAGCCCAGCGCCCGGTCGCCCGACGCGGCCGAGGGGTCGTAGCCCCGGCCGATCGACAGGGTGCCGGCGGAGAACTCCTCGTAGGAGAGCAAAGGCGTGTTCGTGTACTGCCAGCTGGTCGCGATGCTGGCGGTCACCGGCCCGAACAGCCGCCCGCCGACCGACACATCGGCCCGGAACACGGTCGCATCCGGCCGGCCGCCGAAGCGCGAGGCGACCGGATTGCCATAGGGCGTGGCACCGAGGCCGTTGACGCCCTTGCGCAGCTCGATCGAGCCGGTCGCCACCACCGAATGGGAAGCCAGTTCGCGCGGCGCGATGAAGCCGTCGAGCTTGGCGAAGAACACGCGCAGCTTGTCGTCGGTCAGCGTGGCGATGCCGCCGCCGAACTCGACCTTCTGGTCGATCCATTCGAGACCACCCGACAGGTTCAGATTGTAGCGGCGGTGGCGCAGCAGCGGATAGCTGAGCCGGGCATTGCCGGCGAAGCTGTTGCCGAGCAGGTCGAGCGGCTTGAGCGCGGCACCCGGCCGGGTCCGCGCAAACGAGCCGGACAGGTCGAACTGCAGCCCCTCCCCGCCCAGCTTGACGCTCTCGGTCAGCTGGATGACGCGCTGCTCGGGGCTGGTGATCGTGCCATAGCCAATGATCGTCGTCCGCTCGCCGAGCGGGGTGAAGCTGTTATAGTCGACCCGCGCGGTGGCGAGGTCGCGGCCGATCGAGTCCGAGCCGTAATTGTTCGCCGCGAAGCTGGCCGTCACCGGGGTGCGCGAGACCGCGATGTCGAGATCGACCGCGCCCTTGCCGCCCGGCGTCTGCTTGAGCGAGGCCTGGACGATCACTCCGGGGATGTCCGAGGCGAGCAGCAAATAGCGCTGGGCGACGTTCAGATCGAACGGCGCCATGCCCTTGAGCTTGTCGAGATAGCGCTCGACCTGGCGCTGCGCCGGGCCGACATCGCCATGATAATTGACCGAGGCGACATGCGCCTCGGTGACCGAGAGGATCAGCTTCCCGTCAGCGATGCGCTGCTGCGGGATCTCCACGGCGGCAAGAACGCCGCGGCGCAGGTAGAGCGACGCCACCCGGTCGCGGATCGTGCAGATCGTGGCGACCGGCACTTCGCGGCCGATCAGGTCGGCATAGGCGAGGCGCAGCCGCTCGTCGGAGAGCGCGAGCTTGCCGCTGGTGCCCTGGAATTCGACGCCGCTGAGCGTGACCTTCAGATCGCTGCCGGCAAAGGGGCACGGCCCCGCCTCCATGTCGCGGAACAGCTCGCCGCGCGGGGCTGCCGGCACCGGCGATTGCTGGGCCGGGTTGAGCTGCTGGCGCGAGGGCAGCACCTGCGCAGCCGCGGGCGTGGCGAGCGCAGTGCCCGCAAGGAATGAAAACAGCGCAAGCGTCTTCCGCCCGCTGGAGCGGGTGTGCACGGCAACCTTCGGCATCGATCGGCCTTTTGTCTGAAACGGAGAAACTGGAAGGCCGCCCTGCCCCACGACCCGGTTGGGCGATCCTGCATCCGTAATGTACCGGAGGGGCGGTTTGGCGTCTGTCGCTACTAATAGTGACAGCCGTGGAACGACGTTACGGAAGCCGTCGCTGGCCGGCCCGAAACCCTGGCCGACGGCTAAGCCACGGCAGGAAAATCGCTTTTCCATCGACACCATCCCCCTCCGCGGACGCGCACGCACGATCGCGAAGCTGGCTGCCTAGAAAGGCAAGGCGGGAGCGAATAGCTCCCATATGGGGGTAAAATCCGCGCGCCCTTAGGCGCTCGTCAGACGGGCCGGATCGTCGGCACCGACATCGCCAGCCGCACCAGATCCATCTGGCGATGGCAGCCGGTCTTGGCTTGGATCGTCTTCAGCCGGGTGCGCGCCGTCGAGAGCTGGATGCCCAGTCTCTCCGCCGCCTCCCCCAGCGGCACGCCGGCGATCACCGCATCGGCCAGCTTCTCCTCGGCCGGCGACAGGCCGAAGCGGCGCGCGATCCAGGCGACCGCGCCCGGCGGGGTGTCGTCGGGATCGGAGACGACGAGCAGCACCTGCCCCGGCAGGCTCGGCAGCCCGAAACCGGCGGCGCTGGCGACCGGCCAGAACATCGCATGAAGCGCCGCCCCGCCCGAGCGCCGCGGCAGCATCACGCCGGGCAGGTCCCCGCCCGTCATCGGCGCATCCGCACCGGCGCGGCAGCTGGCGAACGCCTCGTCGAGCGCGCGGCTGCTCCTGTCGTCGAAGCTGCGCGGCTGGCCGAAGCGGCTGAGCGTGATCCCTTCCCCGCACGCCACCAGCGCCTCCGCCTTGCGGTTCATCGTCATCGTCCGCCCTTCGCGGTCGAGCACGAAGGCGGCGTGCATCCAGCCGTCGAACACCGTCTGCGAGGCCATGCCGGCCGAGCGCATGTCCATCAGCGTGCGCCGCAGCTTGAACGCGCGGCTGAAATGCGGAGCGAGCAGGTGGAGCAGCTGCATCTGGTGCGCGCGCCGGTCGGCATCGTTCCAGCGATCGGCGAAGGACAGCGAGGCCCAGCCGCCGGGCTCGCGCTCGAGCACCATGCCCGTGCCGTGGCGGCCGATCCCGTGCGGGCGCATGAAGTCGTTGTAATGCTCGGTGCGGTAGAGTTCCTCGTCGCGGATGATCGCCTCGCTCCGCACCGGATTGCCGACCCGGTTGCGCGGCACGAAGTCGACATAGGGGCTGGTCGAGAAGTGCCAGGCCGCATAGTCGCGCAGCGCAGCCTCGGGATAATTCGCGACCACGTTGAGCGCCGCCGAGGGCACGAGGCTCTCATGGCTGAACAGCGCCACGGTCATCTCGGGATAGATCGACTCGATCCGGTCGACGAGCCGCTGCCACAGGCACGGATCGAGCGCGGCCTCGTAGATGCCGCCGACCAGCTCCGCCACGAGCATCGGGGTCAAGGGTTCCGGGCTTGGCATGGCGCGACTCTTGTTTTGCCTGACCTGGGAAATGCGCGATTAACCCAGGCGGGCTTCCGGAACAAATTGTAACGAGCCCGAAATATTGCGTATGTCGCTATTTCTAGGGACAGGCCTGAGGCGAAACCGATGGTAAAGGCGAAGAAGCCGGGCGCAGCTGCGCGCCCTTCCGATCGCCGCGCACCGGGGCGCGGACCGCTCCAGGATGCCCGAATGGCCGATTCCGCTCCCTCCCGGCTCAAGGTCGCGCTGGTCGAGGACGACATCGCCTTCCAGAACAGCTTCGCCGCCGCGGTGGGCAGTTCGGAGGACATGCGGCTGGTCGGCATGGCGCACAATGTCGCCCAGGCGCGCAAGATGCTGGCCGGCGACCCACTCGACGTGCTGGTCGTCGATCTCGGCCTGCCCGACGGATCGGGGATCGACGTGATCCGCGACGCCCATGCCGCCTGGCCCGATTGCGGGATCATGGTCAGCACCACCTTTGCCGACGAGAAGCACGTCATCGCCTCGATCGAGGCTGGCGCGGCGGGCTATCTGCTCAAGGACAGCTCGGCCGAGAAGATCGCCGACGAGATCCGCGCGCTCCATGCCGGGGGCAGCCCGATCAGCCCGCGCATCGCCCGCCAGATCCTGCTGCGCTTCCGTCCCGCCGAGCCGGTTCCCGCCGCGGCGACGCTGGCCGAGGTGACCCCGATCGCCACCCCGCTCTCCCCGCGCGAGCGCGAGGCGCTGGAGCTGATCACCAAGGGCTTCAGCTATGACGAGATCGCCGAGCTGATGCAGGTCTCGCGCAACACCGTGATGACCTTCGTCCGCCGCATCTACCAGAAGCTCGAGGTCACCTCGAAGGCCGAGGCGATCTTCGAGGCCCGCAACCATGGCATCCTCTAGGACGCTGCGGGCCTTTCTCCTCTATTCCGGGCTGGCGCTGCTGGTCCTGCTCGCCTGCTATTACGGATCGCGGCCCCAGGGCATCCACCTGACCGGCGCCGATCTGCTGGTGCAGGACACCCAGGGCTATCCCCCGCCGCCACGCACCCAGGACTGGCACGCGCTGCAGGGCCAGTGGCAGCAGGTCGCCCTCCCTCATGCGCCGCGCCCCAAGATGGTGCCGGGCGCCGGCGACGGCGGGAAGCTGCCCACCCGGACGAGCTGGTATCATTTCAGCCTCGGCCCCCAGCACGCCGCGCCGCCCCATTCCTATATCTACATCCCGCGCTGGAAGACCGATGGCGAGCTGGCAATCTATATCGACGGGCGGCTCTTCTATCAGACCCATGCCAATCTCCAGTGGAACGGCTCGAACCGCCCGCTCTGGATCCCGCTCGAGGAAGCCGCCGAGAGCACCCCGCCCAGGGACATATTGATCCGCATCCGCCATGTCCGCGGCATCGGCGGCGCGCTCTCCACCCTGTGGATCGGCGATTACCGCCAGCTTGGCGCGGCTTACTACATGCGCGCCTTCTTCCAGGCCGAGCTGCCCTATATCAGCTCGGCGCTGTTCCTCGCGACCGGCGTGTTCGCCTTCCTGATCTGGCTGCGTACCCGCAGCGAGACGCTCTATCTGCTCTATTCGGTGATGACGCTGGTGACGTTCCTGCGCGTCATGCATGCCTATATGGGCGCGGACCGGCTGCCGATCTCCGACGCCTGGTTCGGCTGGATCACGGTCAATTCGGTCGGCTGGGCGGTGCTGATCACGCACCTCTTCCTCACCGCGCTGCACCGCCACCATGTCCGCGCGCTGACCTGGGTCATCACCCTGATGTGCATCGGCTTCGGCGGGATCACCCTGCCGCTGTTCGAGGGCACGACCGACGCGACGATCATCTCGCCGCTGATGTACATCACCATGGTGTCAGTCGGCGCCGTCACCTTCGCGCTGCACATCGTCTGGAGCCGCCGCGCCGGCACGCTGGAGGGCGCCGGCCTCGCGATCTGCGGCCTGCTCTCCTTCATCCTCGGCGGGCGCGACATGCTGCTCCAGAACAACATCATCGACATCGAGAGCCTGTTCGTCTCCTTCTACGCCCAGATCTCGCTGATCATCGTCTTCTGCCAGATCATGCTGAGCCGCTACCTCAAGGCGATGAAGGCAGTGGCCGAATCCAACGTGGTGCTCGCCCGCAGCCTCGCCGAGCGCGAGGCCGAGCTCACCGCCAGCCACCAGAAGTTGCGCGAGATCGAGCGGCGCGAGGTCCTTCTCCAGGAACGCCAGCGGCTGATGCAGGACATGCATGACGGGCTCGGCTCGTCGCTGGTCAGCACGCTGCGCATGGTCGAGCACGGCCATATCGACGAGGCCGACATCGCCCAGCTGCTCAAGGGCTGCATCGACGACCTCAAGCTCACCATCGATTCGATGGAGCCGGTCGAGACCGACCTGCTGCTGCTCCTCGGCACGCTGCGCTTCCGCCTGCAGCCCCGGCTCGAATCGACCGGCATCCGCCTGCGCTGGGACGTGCGCGACGTGCCGCCGCTCGCCTGGCTCGACCAGCGCCACTCGCTCCACATCCTGCGCATCCTGCAGGAGGCCTTCACCAACGTCATCAAGCACGCCGGCGCGACCGAGATCACCGTCACCACCGGGGTGCGCGACGGCTGCGTCTGCGTGGGCGTGGCGGACAATGGCAAGGGTTTCGACGTGGCGGCGACCGGCCCGGGCCGGGGCCTGGGCAACCAGGCCCGCCGCGCCGAAGTGATCGGCGGGCGGGTCGAGATGGAATCGAGCCCCCGCGGCACGCGCTTCACGCTGCTGCTGCCGGTCGAAGGCATGCAGCGCGGCGCCAGCCAGGCGATGGCCTGAAGCCTGTCAGCCCTGCCCGGCCCGCCGATGCTGGGCCCGATAGGCCGCCGGGGTGACGCCCAGCCGCCGCTGAAAGGCCCGGCGAAACGTCTCGCCCTCGGCAAAGCCGCAGCGCGCCGCGGCGAGCTTGGGCGGCACCCCGTCCTCGAGCAGCTGCCGGGCAGCCTCGATCCGCACGCCCTCCACCCAGAAGGACGGCGTCGCGCCGACTTCCTCGTGGAACAGCCGGGCGAAATGCCGGGGGCTGATGCCGGCGCGTGCCGCAAGGCTGGCGACATCGTGCGGCGCGTCGGGATGGGCGATCACCCAGCGCTGCACCTCCTGCAGGATGCTTCGCCCCACCGGGCTCCCCTGGCGGTTCCGGCTATAGTGGAGCTGGCCACCGGGCCGACGGAAATACATCACCAGCTGGGCCGCGACGCTGCGCGCGATCTCCTTGCCCAGGTCCTCCTCGACCAGCGACAGGGCAAGGTCGAGGCCCGCCGTCACCCCCGCGGAGGTACGCAGCCGCCCGTCCCGCACATGGATGGCGTCCATCTCGAGCTGGACGGCGGGGAAGCGCTCGGCAAAGCGTTCGGCAAGCGCCCAGTGGGTGGTTGCCCGGCGCCCGTCCAGCAGGCCCGTCTCGGCAAGCAGGAACGCGCCGGTGCAGACCGAGCCATAGCGCCGCGCCGCTTCCGCCATGGCGCGCAGCCGCGCATAGAGTTCGGGATCGCGAGCGCGGCGATGCAGATGCGGGGCGCCCGCCACGAGCAGCGTGTCGAGACCGAGGCTGGCCGGGGAACCCAGCACCTCGTCGGCGACGATGCGCATGCCTGACGACGCCTCGATCGTCCCCGGCGCGCTTCCGAGCACGCGGATGCTATAGACCGGCTCCCCCGCCTGCACATTGGCTTCCGCGAACACGTCCGCCGGTCCCGACACGTCGAGCAGCTGCACGCCGTTCATCGCGACCATTCCTATCGTGCGTGCCGCCATTGCCTGTGTCCGTTCGTTCCCGGCTTTGGCAGGATTATCCTATTTCCGTATGAACATGCCAGTGCGCGTGCACGCTATCTCCTCGTCTCCCCTCCTAAAGGAGTTCGAGATGCCGATGATCGATCCCGCCGCCGCGATCCCCGACAGCAAACTTGCCCGGGCCATCACCGAGTTCGTCCGCGACAATGAGACGGACCTGCTCTTCAACCATTCCAGCCGAGTCTACCATTTCGGCGCGCTTGCCGGGCTGCATCGCGGCCTGCTGTTCGACCGCGAACTTCTCTATGCCGGCGCGATGTTCCACGACCTGGGGCTCATGCCGGATCATGCCAGCCCGCAGGAGCGCTTCGAGGTCGATGGCGCCAATGGTGCGCGCGCCTTCCTGCGCGAACACAGCGTGCCGGAAGAGGATGTCTATACCGTCTGGACCGCGATCGCACTGCACACCACGCCCGGGATTCCGGTGCACATGCATCCCGTGGTCGCGCTGGTGACGGCCGGCGTCGAGATGGACGTGCTCGGCCTGACCTATGGCGAATATAGCGCGGCCGAGCGCGACGCCGTGGTCACTGCCTTCCCCCGCACGCCGGCCTTCAAGGAGGACATCATCCAGGCCTTTTACGAGGGCATCCGCAACAAGCCCGATACGACCTTCGGCAACGTCAAGGCGGACGTCATCGCCGACAAGGAGCCGCACTTCCACCGCGGCAATTTCTGCCAGGTGATCCGGTCCTCGCGCTGGGCGGGGTGAGGCAGGGCGCAGACCCGCCGCAAGCAGGATGGCCTTGCTCGCGTTTCTGCTCGACAAGCGGCACCGCGCCGATCATCCGGCGGGTGACCGCATCGAAGAGGAACGGCATGGCTGACGACAGGCGAACCGCCGAATGCTGGCTCACGGACATGGACGGGGTGCTCGTCCATGAAGGGCATGCCCTGCCCGGCGCAGCTGCCTTCCTGGCCCGGCTGGTCGAGCGCGAGCGGCGGTTCCTCGTCCTCACCAACAATTCGATGTTCACGCCGCGCGACCTGGCCGCACGGCTCGCACGCGCCGGGCTCGTCGTTCCCGAACAGGCGATATGGACCTCCGCGCTGGCGACGGCGGACTTCCTGTCGCGGCAGCAGCCGCGCGGCACCGCCTTCGCGATCGGCGAGGCCGGGCTCACCACCGCGCTCTACGAAGCCGGCTACACGCTCACCGATACCAACCCGGACTATGTGGTGCTCGGCGAGACGCGGACCCTGTCGTTCGATGCGATCACCCGGGCCGTCCGCCTGATCGAGGGCGGCGCGCGCTTCATCGTCACCAATCCCGATGTGACCTCGCCGTCCCCGGACGGCCCGTTCCCGGCGACCGGGGCCATTGCCGCGATGCTCACCGCGGCCACCGGCGCCCAGCCCTATTTCATCGGCAAGCCCAATCCGATGATGTTCCGAAGCGCGATGACTCGCATCCAGGCGCATGCGGAGAGCACGGTGATGATCGGCGACCGGATGGACACCGATGTGGTCGCCGGCATCGAGGCCGGGCTCGAGACCGTGCTGGTGCTGACCGGCTCTACGCGCCCGGGTGATATCCCGCGCTTCCCCTATCGCCCGACGCACGTACTGGAGACGATCGCCGACGTGGTGCCGCTGATCTAGCGCATCGCTTGGGGCATGCCCCTTTGATCGCCTCGGCAGATCAGTCTCACCGATATTCCCCGCGAGACGAGCGAGGCGGCGTCGATCATATTTCCCGCATGATCGAGAATAGAGATGCCGCGGAACACCGCGCCCCGACCATCCGGGCGAACCTCAGGCTCGCAACCGGTGCGGCGATAAACCTGCTGGGCGTCACGGCGCTGCTCGCGCATGTCTGGCCCTGATCGCCGGCGAAGCGTTCCGATCGTCAGGCGCCTGATATGCCCATCTGATGATGGTGATACAGGAACAGGCACGTCATGATCCCCACCCATCCTGCGAAGAGGAGCACTCCCGTGAACTCCTTCTTTCGTTCTGAAACCGGCAGTTCGACAAACACCAGCCTGAAGCCTGCTCGCAGCGTGAGCGCTGCGCAGACAAGGCCTATCCCGATCACAGCGATGTCACCGGGATAGGGGCTGTGGAACACTTACTCCCCCCCGCAGGAGTGCTGGACATACCCGCCTGCCCCATAGGCCGTGGTACCGAGATGCCCTTCCACGTAAATGCCGAGCGTGCCGGTGAACGGGTTGCCGATCAGGCCCACTTGCAGTCCGGCGAGCGGACCAGCGCTGAGTGACAGGCCCCCAAAGCCGAAGCCGCTCACGCTGGGCGCCTTTCCGTTGGTTCCGACGATCAACCCTCCGCCACCGGACAGGGCCTCCCCTCCCAGCCATCCTTCCGTCAGCACACCGACCGAGGTTCCATCCCTTGTATCCTCTTCGGTAATGACCCCCACGAGTCCGCCCCCCACGGCAGCATCGACTTCCTGGCCTCGAAACTGAAACGCTCCGGCACTGCAAATCAGTGGGGCGGCATTCTGCGGCGCTGGCCGATTGGGCTTGCCTCCACCGGACGGGCCGGGATTGGACGGGGCGCCACCGTGCGGCCGGGGGAAGGCGCCGGCGGATCCATTCTCGCACGGTCCCGGATACACCGGAACGGCCACGATCCTGACGTTTCCGTCTTCGTCGATGGTGGCAGTGCCCTTCAGGCAGGTGCCGGTCGGGTCAAATCGGTTCACCGGGTCCGATTTGACATAATTGTACCAGTTCAGCCCGTCCCCGTACCCGATCGGATCGGTCTGCATGAAGCGACCAAGCGTCGGCGAGTACATCCGCGCCTTGTAGTAATAGAGCCCGAGCTCGGGCATCCATGCCTGCCCGGTATATTGGAAGCGCCCGATATTGCCCGCGGCCGGGATGCCATATTCGTCATAGCGGTTGATGCCGATCGCATTGCCCGAGCCGTCGGTCACGGCCACAACCGAACCGCGCTCGTCCGCATGGAGCCAGCGACGGTCGCCCGTACCGGACCCTTCGTACCAAACCACCGGCTCGTCCGTCCCGGGACCCCAGACATAGCGGCGCAGGATCGTCCCGCTGGTCGAGTTGTACTCCGCCGTCATCCGGCTGCCGGCCCAAGCGAAGCGCGTGTCCCCGGCGGGGCCGGTATAATATTGCAGCAGCTGCCCGCCGGCCGGCTCGTAGACCATCGTGACGCCGGGCGCGGACGACATCCGGTTCTCCGAGGTATAGTCGTAGCTCGAGCTTCCCGAAGCGGTCAGGTTGCCGCGGCCATCATAGCCCAGCGAGGTGCCGCCGGCGGCCGTCACCTGGTTGAGGCCGTTGATCGAATAGGGACGATCGACATTGTAGTGCCCCGTCCAGGCATAGGCATCGTTCGGGCGGGTCGATGCGTCGATCTGGCCTGCCGGATTATAGGTGAAGCCGTTGGTGAAATCATAGGCGCTGCCGCCCAGGTCCTGGCTCAGGGACGAAAGCCGCGACACGGCATCATAGCCATAGCTCGTGCTGGTGCCGTTGCCGCGGGCGACGCTCGTACGCCGGCCAAGGTCGTCATAGCCATAGGTCGCAAGCACGCCGGCACCCGAAGTCGCGCCATTCTCGCGGATCGCGGTGACCTCTCCGGTCAGGTTGTAGTCGTAATCGACATGGAAGCCGTCGCTCCAGGTCATCCGCGTCTCGCGCCCCGCAAGGTCATAGGCATGGAGCGTGCCGGCGTTGTAGTTCTGCTCGTTCACGATACGCCCAAGCGCGTCATAGGTGAACGCGTCGACCGCATAGCCATTGCCGGTGGCGTTGGTGAGGCGGCCCAGCAGATCGTAGCTATAGGCCACGTCCCAATCGAGATAGGCGACGTTCGGCGTCACCTTGCTGGCGACGCGATTGAGGTTGTCATAGCCATAGGTGATCGTCTGACCGTCCCGCAGGCGGCGCGAGGTGACGTTGCTCGCAGCGTCATAGCCCAGCTGCTCGTAATCGCTCGCCGAACTCGTCGCCGCGCCCTGCGTGGTCACCGGATAGGAGGCCTTCGAGAGCCGATCGAATCCGTCATACTCGTAACTCGTCTTGCCACCTTCGCCGTCGGTGACGCTCGCGACCTTGCCGTTGCCGGTATAGGCGGTCACAATTTCGTCCGCCTGATCGGCCGTGCCATAGGCCGTCTGGACCTTGGTGACCCGGGCCGCCGCGTCATAGACATTGTGCGTGATCCGGTCCGGTCCCGCCGCGCCGGTCGTCGCCGGACTGCAGGCAGCGGGAAGGGAGCCCCAGGTAGCGCTGTTCATCCGAACCGCAGTACAGTCCAGGCGCCCCGCGGCATCGTAGCTGTACTGCGTGACATTATAGGTCCCGCCCCCCGCGGTCACGTCATCCCTGGTCTTGAAGCCATTGGAATCATAGGTCGAAACCTGTTGCTGCTGGCTGGAGAAGGCAGCCCAGTCGCCATCGCCGGTCCCGGCCACGGTTCCAGCCTCGACCAGCGTCGGCTGATCGTCGCTATTGTACGTCGTCCGCTGCGCCCTGCGGGGTCGTGGCCCTGCACCGTCCGGATCCGGGGAGATGACACCCACGCGGCGGTTCGCCGCATCGTAGCGGAACGTGGTGGTGTCATCGCTTCCCGCCAGCGGTCCGTCGACGGAAAGGAGGTTGCCGGAGCTGTCATAGGTCGCGGTCTGCGTCGCGGTCAGGCTTCCGTCGCCCGCCCCCTTGCTGATCGTCGTCGGCAACAGGTTGCTGTTATAGGCGATCGTCGCCTTCACTTCGTCGGAACCGCCGACGCAGCTGCCCGTCGTGCCGCAGGCCGAGACGCCCGTCAGCATCGAGACGCCCGCGACCGACGAGTAGCTATATCGGGTTTGCGGCTGCACGCCCCCCGCCGTTGCCGCGGCAGACGTCACCGAGGTTGGCTGCCCCGTCGTCGGGTCATAGGCATAATCGGTCTGGTTGAGCTTCGCGTCCCTGGTCCAGATGGGGCTGTTGCAGGTCACCAGGTTGCTGCAGCTGTCCGCATATTTGGCGGTCGTGACGATATCCGCACCACCCACCGTCGGCTTGGCCTTGAGCGTGGTCGAGGTGAGATTGCCCCGGCCGTCATAGCCATATTGGACCTTGTTGCCTTCGGGATAGGTGACCGCAGTCAGGCGGCTGCTCGTATCGTAATCGAAATGTGTAACGAGGTTGCCCGATGCCATGACCTGGGTGATGTTGATCACCCGCCCCTTGCTCAGGTCTGCCTCCACGATCTTCTGGTTCGAAAGCGCATCGGTGACGGTCGTTGTCGCAATGGAGCCATTGACGTTCCGCAGATAGCTGGTGGTCACGCCATTGACCGTGATCGAGGAAACATAGGCCGGCGTGCCGCTATAGCCGATGGTCGTGGAATTCGACGCGGCGCCCGGGCGCTGGATTCCGGTCAGCTGACCGCTCCCTGTGAACCGCCAGGTTCGGCCAGCCGGGTCGGTAAAATCGCCGAAGTTCTGGACAGGGTTCAGATAGGTGATGGTGGGCGCGGCAACAGGCGGTTGGTTGCTGTTGGAGAACGCCACCGACGTCCTCTGGTACCAGGCGGTCTGCGGTGCGGAGAAATTGCCCGCAGTGTCGGTCTGGTAGCTTACGGTGAACCCATAGCCGGCCGAATTCGTCACGCTCTGCAGACGATAGAAGGAAATGCCCGCGGTGCAGCTGGGTCCCGACCCGCTCGTGCACTTTTGCACCCAGCCATAGTTGATGTTGAACTTCATCCCGTCAGGCCTGGTGACGCTGGTCGGGATGCTGCAGGAGAAGTCGGAGAGCTGGGTGCAGGCATATCCCTGCACCGGATAGCCGCCGCTCAACTTCCCCACGCCGCGCGAGGTGAACTCCGTCTTGGTGCCGTCCGACGCGGTGTAGGTATAACCCGTGGTCGTCGCGACCAATGTCGCGCCATCCCCGGTCAGGGACGTGTAGGTGCTGCCGCTTATCGAGAAAGCGTCCGAGATTTGCCCACGGATCACATAGGCCGTCGTCACGCCGCCAACCGTTCGCAGCGCAAGTCCCCCCGTCCAGTCGTCGTACCAACCGCCGTTGCTGTTGCGCGTGCGGACGAAGGCAAGCTGTCCTGCGCCGCTACCGATCGCCCCCTCGGTGAGGCTGGTGACATAGTTGCCGCTGACGAGATCGACACCATTCTCGTCGACATCGACATGGATCGGCGGCGTCGTCTGGGCCATCGCCGGCACCAGGTGCCCCGCACCGAGAATGGTCGATGCGCAGAGCAGGCCAAGGCGCTTCGCGCGCAGCGTCATGTTTTTGCGGGTCATCATCGCTCCGAAAGGATGTGCGTGAGGGTCTGTCGCGTACCCTTTTTGTCGGGGACGCAACCGCGGCAATCAGAGAGGAAACAAGCGCGCGCGATCAGGGCGCGGGATTGGGAGATCCGGTGACCTTGAGGTTCTTGCGGTTGTCGGCCTTGTCGAGCGTGTACTCGGCCTTGACGCCGTTATTGACGGTGCCCGAGTGCTCGACCTTCACCAGCCGGCCTCTCGCGTCATAGGTGTAGGTTACCGTTTCGGATGCGCTACTGAGCGAGGGTGTTCCGACAAGCAGCACCGTCGCGATCAATATCTTTCCAGCCACGCCACACACCCCTTTGCGGCAGATCGCCCTGGCGAGTGGTTCCTCGCCCGATGCCCGCAATCTCGTCCGCGGCCTCAGTCAACTCCAATCCGCGGAGCAGACTCAAATGAAATTTTGTTAATGTTAGCCATTTCAGTGACCTGGACCCGGTTGTTCGAGCGTTGCCGGCATCGGCTATCCGGTAGTTTCACCAGCGAGACCAGGAACGGTGGCGGCAAATCCAGAAAGATACGAGATGCGCCACGCAGTCTGCCCAGCGTTGCTCCAACCCTGCCGCGGCGCCTGTCGAATACGGCGCACATCGCTTCAAATGGTCTTGGACGCCAATGCGTGCCGGATTGCAGCTCGCCGGTGCGACAGATTCAGGATGGTTACCCGAGCATCGTCGGCGCCGGCCTCCGTCGCGGTTCACCTCACCGCAGCGCGAGTCGCCGAGGGACCAGACTGAACGGCGGATTGCCGGGGGGCCCCGCAAGGGGTCGATTCTGGATCAGATTTTTTGGGGGAATGGTGGAGCCGAGGGGGATCGAACCCCTGACCTTCGCAATGCCATTGCGACGCTCTCCCAGCTGAGCTACGGCCCCATTTCCTCGGGAGACGGGCCCTCTAGATGGGCCCTTCGGGTCTGGCAAGGGCCTTTTTTCGACCCCTGCCATTTTCCCGCAAATTACTGCTCTTCGTCGTCACCGCCGGTCTCGACGCCCAGGTCGTCGTCGCCGCCCAGATCAACGTCGTCGTCGGCCGAGGGCTCTTCGTCCTCGCCGATGTCCAGATCCTCGTCGCCCAGATCACCGTCCTCGGTCTCGGGCTTCTCGCCGTCCTTCTTGATCATCTCGAAGGGAAGCGGCTGCTTCGACTTCAGGATCGGCTCCGGATCCCAGGAGAACCCGCAATTGATGCAGGTGACGGGCTCGTCCTTGGTCAGATCGTAAAAACGGGTACCGCACTTCGGGCACGCGCGCTTGGTGCCCCATTCCGGCTTCACCATGTGTTGCCTCTTCGCCTTTCAAAATCTCGGATTTCGGGATGTTGTCCCGGAAAGTGGTGGGCGCCTTGCCATGCCGCAAGGGCGCTGTCAAAGCCGCGCGTTATGTCCACTGCCACGCCCCGCCCGCTCGCCGTCTCCTCCCGTGGTCCGCTGAAGGGCCGAGTCACCGTTCCCGGCGACAAGTCGATCAGCCATCGCTCGCTGATGTTTTCGGCGCTCGCGGTCGGCGAAAGCAGGATCGAAGGGCTGCTCGAGGGCGAGGACGTGCTGGCCACCGCCGCCGCGATGCGCGCGATGGGTGCGACGATCAACCGCGGCGAAGACGGCGTCTGGACCGTCAGCGGCGTCGGTGTCGGCGGCCTGCTCCAGCCCGAGACCGCGCTCGACATGGGCAATTCGGGCACCTCGACGCGCCTGCTGATGGGTCTTGTCGCCAGCCATCCGATCACCGTGACCTTCACCGGCGACGCCTCGCTTTCCAGCCGCCCGATGGGCCGCGCGATCGAGCCGCTCAGCCAGATGGGCGCCGAGATCACCGCCAGCCCGGGCGGCCGGCTCCCCTTGATGTTGCGGGGCATCAATCCCGCCGTGCCGATCACCTACACGCTCCCGGTCGCCTCGGCCCAGGTGAAGTCGGCGGTATTGCTCGCCGGCCTCAACACCCCGGGCATCACCCGCGTCATCGAGCCGGTGCCGACTCGCGACCATAGCGAGCGCATGCTCAAGGGCTTCGGCGCCGAGCTGACCGTCGAGGACAGCCCCGAGGGCAAGATCATCTCGATCCGCGGCGAGGCCGAGCTCAAGCCCCAGCATATCGTCGTGCCGGGCGACCCCTCCTCGGCCGGCTTCTGGATGGTCGCCGCGTCGATCGTGCCGGGATCGGACATCACCATCGCCAATGTCTGCATGAACCCGACCCGCACCGGGCTGATCCAGGCGCTCCGTATGATGGGCGCGTCGATCGAGGCGGTCGATTCGCGCGAAGTCGGCGGCGAGCCGGTGGCGGACCTGCGCGTCCGCCACGCACCGCTCAAGGCGATCGAGGTCCCGCCCGAGCTCGCGCCGAGCATGATCGACGAATATCCGATCCTGTTCGTCGCCGCCTCGGTCGCCGAGGGCCGTACCGTGGCGCGCGGCGCGCATGAGCTGCGCGTCAAGGAATCGGACCGGATCGCGACGATGCGCGCCGCGCTCGAGGCCAATGGCGTGGTGCTCGAGGAGTTTGACGATGGCCTGGCGATCACCGGCACCGGCGGCGCGCCGATCCCGGGTGGCGGCGCTGCGGTGTCGAAGCTCGACCACCGCATCGCGATGAGCATGACCGTCGCCGGCCTCGCCGCCGCGGCGCCGATCGCGATCGACGACGTCGCGCCGGTGCAGACCAGCTACCCCGCCTTTTTCGACGTGCTGGACAGCCTGACCGCATGACCCTCATCGGCCGCCGCGCTTTCCTCGGCGGCCTTGCCGCCGGCGCCATCGCCCTGCCCGCCTGGGCACGGATCGCCGGCAGCGACATCCGGTTCGCGCCGGACAAGGAGCTGATGGTCCCGGTCGAGGGCGGCAGCGTCTATGTCCGGGTGAACGGCGACCTCAAGGGCAAGCTTCCACCGCTGATCTATGCGCATGGCGGCCCGGGCGGCGATCATTCCGGGCTTCTCCCGCTCACCGCCCTTGCCGGCGAGCGCGCGGTGATCCTGTGGGACCAGCTCGACAGCGGCCGCTCGGATGCCCCGCTCGATCCGACGAACTGGAAGGTCAGCCGCTTCGTCGACGAGATCGATCGGATTCGCGACGCGCTCGGCATCACCCGCTGGCATGTCGGCGGCGGCAGCTGGGGTGGCACGCTGGCGATCGAATATGGCGCGCGGCGGAGGCCTGATACCGCCAGCCTGATCGTGCAATCCCCGCTCGTCTCCACCAGGAGCTGGCTCGCCGACGCAAACCTGCTCCGCTCGCAGATGCCGGCCGAGGCGCGCACCACGCTGGAGAAGTGCGACACCGCCGCCCCGCCGCCGGAAGCGGTGTGCGAATCGGCGACCTGGGATTTCTACCGCCGCCATGTCATCCGCTCGCAGCGCGCCGACGGCATCGCCGAATATCGCGCCCGGGCGCCGCGCGATGCCGGGGACACGCTCTATCACCGGATGTGGGGCAAGGCCGAGTTCGTTTCGACCGGCACCTTGCGCGATTATGACGGCGAACCGCTGCTGAAGAGGCTGGATGGGCCCAGAACCCTGTTCGTATGCGGAGAATATGACGAAGCCCGCCCGGAAACCGTATCCCGGTTTTCGAGACAGGTCCCCGGATCGACCTTCCGCGAGGTCATGGGATCGGCGCATTCGATCCTCTCCGACCAGCCGGAAGCCTATCTCGCCCTGCTGCGCAACTGGATGGCCCGCCACGATATTTGATGGCGATTCCCCGCCGAATCGCTTGACGCCGCGCCCGCCTGCCGCGAACGCTCAAGCATATGATCATCGCAGTCGACGGACCGGCAGCCTCTGGTAAGGGCACCATCGCGCGCGCCCTCGCGCAGCATTACGGGCTGCCGCATCTCGATACCGGGCTGCTCTACCGCGCCGTCGCCTCCACCGTGCTGCGCGAGGATCTCGATCCGTCGCGCGAAGCCGATGCCGTCTCCGCCTGCGGCTTCGAGGACTATCTGCTCGACGATCCCTGGCTGCGCACCGACGAGGTCGGCAAGGTCGCCTCGGTCGTCTCCGCGCACCCCCTGGTTCGCGCCGCCCTGCTCAACCGGCAGAAGAAGTTCGCCCGCCAGCCCGGCGGCGCGGTGCTCGACGGGCGCGACATCGGCACGGTGATCGCGCCCGACGCCGACGTGAAGCTGTTCGTCAAGGCGACCCCGATGATCCGCGCCCAGCGCCGCCATCTCGAGCTGCGCAAGAACGGCGTGCTCACCAGCCTCGACAAGGTGCTCGCCGATATCCGCTCGCGGGACGAGCGCGATTCCAAGCGGACCGAGGCGCCGATGCTCCAGGCACCCGACGCGGCGCTGCTCGATACCAGCTTCCTCTCGATCGACGCCGCCGTGCAGCGCGCGATCGCGATCGTCGAGAGCAAGACGAGAACCGCCGATACGCCGGCCTGAGCGGCGCACCGGACCTCAGACGATCGAGCGGCGTCCGCTCCGGCCCAAAGCCCGCACGCCGCATCCCGCACGCACTTCGCAATGCTTGCGGGAAAAGGCGGTTTCCGCTAAGGCGCGCCCGTCCGACGGGCAGTGCCCGCGGAGGAAGGCGCGGAGAGTTTGACTCTCACGCGCCCTTTTCGCTTTCACCGGCGGCTAGTCCTTCCTCCGCTTGCTCCTGCGCGACGGATGCCGCGACCGGCGATCGGCCGCCGCGGCGACTCTGGCCCAAAGACCGTCGGACCCAACCGACTGGCCGGAAAAACATTGTTAGGAACTGAAACTCTTATGGCCACTACGGCAAATCCGAGCCGCGACGATTTCGCGGCCCTCCTCGAACAGACCCTCGGTCAGGCAGACGGCTTCGAAGGCCGCGTCGTGATCGGCACCGTTACCGGCATCGAGAACGACCTCGCGGTCATCGACGTCGGCCTCAAGTCCGAAGGCCGCGTGCCGCTGCGCGAATTCGCCGCGCCGGGCCAGAAGGCAGACCTCAAGGTCGGCGACGAAGTCGAAGTCTATGTCGACCGCGTCGAGAACGCGAACGGCGAAGCGATGCTCAGCCGCGACCGCGCCCGCCGCGAAGCCGCCTGGGACAAGCTCGAGACCGAATTCGCCAAGTCGGCCCGCGTCGAAGGCGTCATCTTCGGCCGCGTCAAGGGCGGCTTCACCGTCGACCTCTCGGGCGCGGTGGCCTTCCTCCCCGGCTCGCAGGTCGACATCCGCCCGGTGCGCGACGTCACCCCGCTGATGGACATCCCGCAGCCCTTCCAGATCCTCAAGATGGACCGCAAGCGCGGCAACATCGTCGTGTCGCGCCGCGCCGTGCTCGAAGAGACCCGCGCCGAGCAGCGTTCGGGCCTCATCCAGAGCCTGGCCGAGGGCCAGATCATCGACGGCGTCGTCAAGAACATCACCGATTACGGTGCGTTCGTTGACCTGGGCGGCATCGACGGCCTGCTGCACGTCACCGACCTGAGCTACAAGCGCGTCAACCACCCGTCGGAGATGCTGAACATCGGCGACACGGTGAAGGTGCAGATCATCCGCATCAACCGCGACACCCAGCGCATCTCGCTCGGCATGAAGCAGCTCGAGAGCGATCCGTGGGATGGCGCCGCCGCCAAGTACCCGGTCGGCGCGAAGCTGTCGGGCCGCGTGACCAACATCACCGAGTATGGCGCGTTCGTCGAGCTGGAGCCGGGCATCGAAGGCCTGGTCCACGTCTCGGAGATGAGCTGGACCAAGAAGAACGTGCATCCGGGCAAGATCGTCTCGACCTCGCAGGAAGTCGAAGTCGTGGTTCTCGAGGTGGACGCCGAGAAGCGCCGGATCTCGCTCGGCCTCAAGCAGGCCCAGGGCAATCCGTGGGAAGCCTTCGCCGCTGCCCACCCGGTCGGCACCGAAGTCGAGGGCGAAGTCAAGAACGCCACCGAGTTCGGCCTGTTCATCGGCCTGGACAACGACGTCGACGGCATGGTCCACATGTCGGACATCGCCTGGGGCATCTCGGGCGAGGACGCGCTCAACCTGCACCGCAAGGGCGAGGTGGTTAAGGCCATCGTTCTCGCCGTCGAGCCGGACAAGGAGCGCATCTCGCTCGGCATGAAGCAGCTCGAGCGTGGCGGCGTCGCCGCTGCCGGTTCGACCACCTCGGCCGACCGCCTGAACAAGAACCAGGTCGTCACCGTGACCATCCTCGAAGTCCGCGACGCGGGCCTCGAAGTGCAGGTTGGCGAAGACGGCGCGACCGGCTTCATCAAGCGCACCGATCTCGGCCGCGACCGCGACGAGCAGCGTCCGGAGCGTTTCGCCGTCGGCCAGAAGCTCGACGCGATGGTCACCGGCTTCGATCGTTCGAAGAAGCCGACCTTCTCGGTCAAGGCGATGCAGATCGCCGAAGAGAAGCAGGCTGTGGCGCAGTACGGTTCGTCCGATTCGGGCGCGTCGCTGGGCGACATTCTCGGCGAGGCCCTCAAGGCCCGCAACGAGAAGAACTAAGACATCGGGACGGGGAGCGGCAAAACCGCTCCCCGTTTTCGATTATTCCCGAATATCATAGGTTAATAGCAATCTGCGGGTTGATGCAGGTTGCTGAACGGGGCTAGAGAACCTCAACTGGGATTGGCGCTCGCGCGGGGAAGTCCGCAGATCCGCGTGCGCAAAGGGAGGGTTGCGGATGATCCGCTCGGAACTGGTTCAGTTGCTCGTGCAGGACAATCCGGGCCTTTCGGTCCGTGAGGTCGAGAAGATCGTGTCGGTCTTCTTCGACGAGATCGTCGGGCGCCTGCAGGAAGATGGTCGCGTAGAGTTGCGTGGCTTCGGCGCCTTCTCCACCCGCGCCCGCGATGCGCGCACCGGCCGCAACCCGCGCACGGGCGAGACGGTCGAAGTCGACGCCAAGCGCGTCCCCTATTTCAAGCCCGGCAAGGAAATGCGCATCAAGCTCAACGTTTGAGCGCGCTGCACCGCTTGACGCTGGCGGCCTCATGCGCTTGCGTGGGGAGCATGCGGACGTGGCGGAACCGGTAGACGCCGGAGACTTAAAATCTTCTGCCCCTCGGGGCGTGCGGGTTCGAGTCCCGCCGTCCGCACCATATTCCAGTGCGCATCCTCGCTCGGCGCAGGGGCGAGCTATCGCTATCGCGGCGCCGGTCTTCCTCCGTTGAAGCCGCGCATCGAGCAGATGGTCAAGCGCTCACGACTCGCTTCCCGAATTGCTAACCGGCGCGACCTGGCCCCACCTGCGCCGGCACAGGCAAGTTAACAGGTCATCTGCCGCGCACGCCCCGCGCATCTCTAGAGCGAGAAATCGCTGGCCGAGATCGACAAGCCCCAGAGCTGCGTCGTCAGCGCAATGCTGAAATCGGCCACGCCGTTGCCGTCGGTATCCGCTTCAATCGTCCAGTTGTAACCGCTGCCGACGACCCGCAACTGGCCTGCAACGCCACTGAACGCCGCCGCGCCGATGAAGGCGAAGCTTCCATCCCCTGCAAGGGCGCCATTCGCGTCGATCTCGCTCAGGTCGATCAGGTCGCCCCGCTGGAAATCGGTGATCGTGTCCCGCGCGCCAAGCCCGTCGAAGACGAAGCGGTCATTGCCCTGCCCGCCGGTCAGCCGGTTTGCCTCCCAATTGCCCGCAAGCACGTCGTCGAAGTTCGATCCGATGACATTCTCGATCGATATCAGCGTATCGATGCCTGCGCCCCGGGTCTGCTGGTCCTCGAGCCACGACAGGTCGATCTCGACCCCGCCGGACGCACTGGCATAGGTCACGGTATCGATGCCCGCGCCGCCGGCGATGACATCGTCGCCCTCGCCGCCGTCGAACAGGTCGTCGCCGGCATCGCCCCAGAGCGTGTCGTGGCCGGTCCCGCCGGTGATCGTGTCGCCGCCATTGCCGCTGATCAGCCAGTCCTGCCCGCCGTCGCCCTGCAGGGTGTCGCTGCCGTTGCCGCCCTCGACGCGGTCGTCGCCTTCGCCACCGCGCAGCGTGTCGTTGCCGCTGCCGCCGAGGATGCTGTCGCTGCCATCGGCGCCATCCACCGTGACTGCGCCACCCGCCACGCTCAGGTCGATCGCGTCGTCGAAGCTGCTGCCCAGCACCTGACTGATCTGCTCGATATTCTGGATCGTGCCGCCGCCCAGACTGAGCGCTCCGCCGCCGACCACCTGCCCTGCGTTGAAGGTCACGCCCGTGCCGGCCCCCGCAAAGGAAAGCTGGAGCGTGTCGGTGCCGCTTCCGCCATCCGCATCGTCGCCCCAGCCGATCGCGAGGACATCGTCCCCGCCGCCGCCGGTCAGCACGTCCTTCTCGACGCCCATGTCGTTGCCGGCCGCCAGGCTGCCCGTCGCGAAATCGCCCGACACCAGCAGGTCGACACCGTCACCACCGACCAGCCGGTCGGCACCGGCGCCGCCGGAGATCTGGTTGCCATTCACCGAGGCCCGGATCTCGTCATCGCCCTCGTCGCCATAGACGCCGCCGCGATAATAGGTCTGGGAGAGGATGATGCGGTCATTGCCCGACCCGCCATGGGTCTCGCCATGCGAATAGATCGTGTCGTTGCCGCTGCCGCCATAGGCCGCGGTGAAGCTGTTCGCATTGGTATAGATGGTGTCGTTGTCGGCGCCGCCGTCGATCTGCTGCAAATACTGGCTGTTGCGGCCGTCGAGGAAATCGTCGCCGTCGCCGCCGAATATCTGGTTGGTCCGATAGTCGGCGATGACCCGGTCATTGCCGCCCATCGCATAGACGACGGCGCCCGGCGCATAGCCGCCCGCATGGTACAGAGTGAAATCGTCGGCATAGTCGCTGCCCTGCAGCCAGCCCACGCCCTCGATCCCGCGGATCGTCCCACTGCCATTGGCCACCACCGACTGGCGGAAGTCGAGCGTGACGCCGCTGCTCGCGCCCATCAGGCTGAGATAGAGGACGTCCTCGGCGTCCCCGCCATCGACGCTGTCGTTGAACCCGGCGAAAAGATAATCGCTGCCCGCCCCGCCGCGGAGCGTGTCGGCCTCGTTGCCGGTGTCGAGCGTCGGGTTGTTCAAATAATAGATGCTGTACGGATAGCCGAACGGTGCATAGCGATCGGCGGAGAACAGGGTGTCCGATCCGGCGCCGCCGCTGATCGTGTCGGCGCCGGCGCCACCCCAGACAATATCGTCGCCGGCGCCGCCGTCCAGCAGATCGCCCGCCGCGGTTCCCGCCGCGGTGTCGTTGCCGTCCCCGCCTACCGTCGCGATCGGGCCCTGGGGCGTGAAGCCCAGCTGGGCCGCCGTGAAGTTCGCCGCGTTGGTGTTCTGGAAGGTCAGGAAGGTGGTGAAGCCATCGCCGCCGCCGTCCCGATCGAGCTGCAGCACCGTGGAGGTGCCGCTCTGGCCCAGTCGGACATGGCCCGAGAGGAACGGATTGACGGATGGGTCCCATCCGGTCAGCCAGGCCTGCAGGAAACTGGTCCAGGACAGCGTGTCTCCGCCCGCGCCGAGATCGAAATCGGTGACCGTGATCCGGCCGTTCGGATTCACCTGCGGCATATAGTCGGAGAAGCTGATCACGTCGGCGCCGGCGCCGAGGGTCACGGTGGCAGTGCCCGCGAAGGTCGAGAAACCGACCTCGTCGTTGCCATCACCCCCGTCGATCGTCACCGTGCTTGCATTGCCGATGACCATCCAGATCTTGTCGTTTCCGGCGCCGCCAAGAAGGCTGACCGTCCCGCTCGGCGCCGGGCCGTAGCTGTAGCGGGTAAGGCCCAGCTCATCGTCTCCGTCTCCGGCGTCGAACAGGTCGGCACCGGATTGGTTGTCATAGAGATAGTCGGCACCGGCGCCGCCGATCAGGGTATCGTTGCCGATGCTCCCGCGCAGATAGTCGTCCCCGTCACCGCCATCGAGATAATCGTTGCCGATGGCCTCCGAAAGCTCGTTTCCAGCGATCAGGCTATCGTCGCCGCCATAGCCATAGAGGATGTCCGAACCCTCTCCGCCGACCAGGGTGTTCTTGTCCCCGCTTCCCTTTATCAGGTCGTCGCCGCCCCCGCCCACGGCGTTTGCGGAGCCGTTGGCGTTGAGGATGTCGTTGCCGATGCCGCCGATAAGGACGCCGCTTGACGTGGTGAGGGTCTGGCCCGTGTTGGACGTGCCGACCAGCCGCTCGACATTGGCCGGCATGGTATAGACCGCCAGCGAAGTCCGGACTTCATCGCCACCATAAACAACGAATTCATAGGGTTCGATAACCTGGTCGCCGGCCTCCGAGACGATATAGATGTCGGTGCCGTAACCGCCCGACATGATGTCGTCGCCCGCACCGCCGTCGAGAAGATCATCGCCGCCATTGCCGATGAGCGTGTCGTTGCCGCCCAGGCCGTGCAGTGTATTGGCGCCGCCATCGCCCTCGATGACGTCGTTGCCCTCGGTCCCGGTCAAAGTCGCATAGCCGCCAAGGTTGAAGGTGGTGAGGCTGCTGGCGGCAAGATTCTTGAAGATCACGAGGTCGGTCATCGCGGCGGGGCCGGCGGCACCGTCCACGTCGATCTGGAGAACCGTGTCAGCGCCGCGCTGGATCCTCTGCAGATAGCCGCCCTCGAACGGGTTGCTCTGCCCGTTCCAGCCCGTCAGCGCATATTCGAGATAACTCTGGATATCGAGCCGGTCGCCGCTGTTGCCCGCTTCGAAATCGCGCACCACCGCGGCCACGATCTGCTTGGTGGCCTCGGCACCCAGGCTGAGCGTGTCCGCGCCGCTGCCGAGCGTGATGAAGTTGGTGGTACCGTCGATCGCGACATCGACCGTATCCGCGCCGGCGCCCGCATCCACATCGACCGTGAGCGCGCCCTCCGCGCGAATGGTGTCGTTGCCGTCTCCGCCGATGAAGGTGACGTGATCGGCCTTCGCGGTGCCGCGGAAAAAGGGCCATAGCCCGAACTGCAGGGTGTCGTTGCCTGCGCCACCATCCAGCACGATCGTGCCGCCGGGTTCCCGCGCGGCCCGGCCGACTTCCAGCGAATCATTGCCGTCGCCGCCGAACAGCTGATCGCTGCCGGAATTATAGTCGAACAGCGTATCGTTGCCCTCCCCGCCGAGGAGGACATCGTCGCCGAAGCCGCCTTCCAGCGTGTCGGCACCGATCCCACCTTCCAGCTGGTCATTGCCAGAACCACCAAACAGCTTGTCGTCCCCGTCGAGCCCCCGGAGCAGGTCGTTGCCACCCGAGCCATCGAGAATATCCGCGCCGGCGGTGCCATCCGCCGCGATCGAGGGCGAGGCGCCGCCATTGGGCGCGAAGCCGAGATTGTAGCTCGTCAGCGTGGCCGCATTCACCCCATCCAGGACGAAGAGATCGCGCAGGTCGTTGCCGCCGCCGTTCAGGTCGATCTGCACGACCGCGTCGGCACCACGCTGCACCAAGGCGAGATGCCCGCTGGCGAACGGATTGGTGACGCGGTCCGATCCGGTCAGCGACGCCAGCACCCGGTCGAAGTTGATCCGGTCTCCGGCGACGCCGGCTTCGAAATCGGTGATATGGATCGCGGCGCCGATGGTCAGCGAGGTCGTGCGGGTAAGCTCGAGCACATCGGCGCCCGCCCCGAAGGTGAAATTGTAGGAGGTGACGGCATTGCTGTAGGTGAGCTCGATGCGATCCGCACCGGAACCGGCATCCAGCGCTACCGTCCGGCCGCCCACGATATGGATGAAGTCGTCGCCATCGCCGCCCGCGATCGTCAGGGCCTGGGCCGTGTACCAGGCGTCGAATAGGATACGGTCGTTGCCGGTGCCGCCATCGAGCAGCACGGTGTCGGCAGAGTTGGACCTGAGGTCGAGCTCGAGCACGTCGTCGCCGGCTTCGCCGAACATCTGGTGCGTTCTCGCTACCGGCTCGGAGGACACCTCCCTGATCCAGTCGTTGCCGTCGCCGCCATACAGGGTGTCGCTGCCGTCATCCCCGTCGATGTGATCGTCACCGCCGAGTCCGTAGATCGTGTCGTCGCCAGGGGTGTCCTGGATCCATTCACCCGCGTCCGTGCCCGTGATGACTGCCACGAATCCCCCCTTGCTTCCGAAACCGGAAAACAGCCGAAATCTGCTCTTACTGTTACGCTTACTGTGGGGAGTGCGGCCCTGAGCCTCGCCCGAGATACAAGACCGCCCGGATTCTTCCCGTGACGGCACGACATGTGTCGCCCATCTTCCTCACGCCCGCAAGGCTTTGCACCGCGGAGCTACGAAATTTGCGCCGGACATCGGGTCGCGCCGGACGGGCCTAGCCGCTTATGCCCGAGCTACCGTTGCGTGGATCGGCAACAGCGCCGCACCCAGCGCGGAACCGGCGCCGCCGAGCCGGGAGATTTCGATGTCGTAGCGCTCCTTCTCGCTCTCCGCGATATGGTCGCCCCATTTGATCGCCCGGCGGTTCAGCCGATCGGCAAGTCCGTGCATGATCGCGGACGGCAAGGGGCTCATCAGCCGGATGGCGCCCGGATCGAACCAGGCAAGCGCCGAGTTGATCGTCTGGAGCAGCTGATCGGCGGCCCGTTCCAGCCATTGATCGATCGTCGCCTCATATCCCGGGATCGCCTCGGCGAAATCCGCCAGCGATCCGACCTTGCATCCGGCCGCCTGCAGCGTCGCGATCAGGTCGAGCGTCGTCGGCCGCGGCTGGTTGCCCGGGTAGAACATGCCGATCTCGCCCGCGCTGCCCGTCTCGCCGCGCATCAGCCGGCCTTCATGGACGATCCCCGCCCCGACGCCGTGCCCGAGCAGGATCACCACCGCCGTGGTGCAGCGCTGGATCAGCCCGCCCAGATAATATTCGGCGAGCGCCGCCGCCGTCGCATCGTTCTCGATCCAGATCGGCAGCCGCAGCGTTTCCTCGAAGATCGTACGCAGCGGCGCGTCCTTCCAGCCGGGCAGGTTGCGGACGACGTGCCAGCGGTTGCCGTCGCGCGACAAGGCCGGGCCGGGCACGCTGAAGCCGACGCCGTACAGCCGGCTCCCCAGCAGGCGGTGCTCGATCGCGAGCTCGTGGATGCGGCGATCGACATGGCGGGCGAATTCTCGAGGGTCGATCGGCTCGATCTTCTCGGAGGTGAGCGACACCACGCCGCCGGCATAATCGACCAGCGCGATTTCCAGCAGCCCGGCATAGATCGCCAGCCCGACGGCATAGCCCCCGGCCGGGGAAATCCGCAGCGGCACGGTCGGGCGGCCCCGCCCTGCCAGCGCCTCGGCGGGCAGTTCCTCGATCAGCGCCTGCCCGATCAGCGTCCTAGTCAGCTTCGAGATGGCGCCGTTGCTGATCTGCAGCGTCTCGGCCAGGGCAGACCGCGATTGCGGGCCGAGCGTGCGCAGCTGCCAGAGCAGCCGCTTCTCCTCCTCGAGCAGCGTGACCGGTGGGTGCCTCATCGTCCATCGCCATAGCAGTCCGGCTCGCGGGCCACGATTTATTTTCTCAGAAATAAATAAATCTGTCATCCCCGCCGCCCATCGGCGCCGCGAGTTCACAAAATCTCGGGGGACCGATCCGATGAAGAAGCACAATTTCGCCGCCGGCTGCGCGGTGCTCGCGTTCAGCATGCTGTCCGCACCGGCCTTCGCGCAGACCAGCGACACGCCGGCGGCCGACGCGCCGGCCGCCGATCCGGCGCAGGCCGACGACGCGGGCGCGGACATCATCGTCACCGGCTCGGCGCGCGCCCAGCGCCGCTTCGACGTCTCCTATGCGGTCAACTCGCTCAGCCAGGCCGACGTCCAGAAGATCGCGCCGAAGAGCTTCGCCGACCTGCTCGGCACCGTCCCCGGCATCCAGGTCGAGGCGACTGGCGGCGAGGTGCAGAACATCACCCGCGTGCGCGGCATCCCGACCGATCGCGGCTATCTGATCTTCCAGCAGGACGGCCTGCCGCTTTATCATGAGATCGACGGCGTCTTCTTCAACTCCGGCGAAGGCATGAACCGCTACGATCTGATGACCGAGCGGGTCGAGATCGTGCGCGGCGGTCCGGCGCCGATCTATGCCAGCAGCGCGGCGGCGATCGCCAACAACATCACCGTGTCGGGCGGCCCGCAGGCCCGCGGCAAGGCACAGGTCACGCTGGGCGATACCGGCCTCTATCGGCTCGATGCGATGCAGTCCGGCCCGATCAGCGACAACACCTATTTCGCGATCGGCGGCTTCGTGCGCCAGCATGACGGCTATCGCTATGCCGGCTTCCCCAGCGACAAGGGCGGCCAGATCCGCGCCAACCTCAAGCGCGTGCTGACCAACGGATTCGTAAAGCTCTCGGTCGAATATGTGAACGACCACAATGTCTTCTATCTGCCGATCCCGACCAACGATCCGCGCAACCCGTCGGTCTCGCTCAACCGCTATATCGACTATTTCACCGGCACGATGAACTCGCCGTCGCTGCGCAACGTCAACATCAAGTATCGCGACGGTGCCGGCGCGCTGCAGAGCATGCAGCGCGACCTCTCCGACGGCCGCCACATGCGCTTCTTCAACGCGGCGATCGACTACGAGGCAGATTTCAGCGGCTGGCAGGTCTCCGCCAAGATCGGCGGCACCAAGGGCAAGTCCAGCTTCGACGCCTTCTACTCGACCACCAACCCGGCCGATGCGACCACCTTCGCCGCCGGTTACCTGACTGCCGCGCGGACTGCCTTCGGTCCCAATGTCACGCGGCTCGGCTATGCCCTTGCCGGCACCAACGGCGCGTCGGTCTATGATCCCTCGGCCGCGTCGGGCCTGGTGATGTCCGGCCAGTATCGTGCCTCGGAATCGGACTTCTACTCGGTGCAGGGCGACCTCAGCGTCACCCGCAAGTTCGAGACCGGCATCGGCACCCACGATCTCCGGGTCGGCATGTACGGCTCCTTCTACGGCAACACGCTGCTCCAGGCCTATCAGGACATGCTGATCGAAGTGCGCAGCCAACCACGCACGCTCGATCTGGTCGCCTATTCGGCGACCGGCCAGGTGCTGGGCTCGGTCACGCAGAACGGCGTGCTGCGCTACACCACCACGCTCAATCAGGGCGAAGGCGATGCGCAGATGATCGCCTTCTACGCGAACGACACCTGGGAGATTACCCGGGGTCTGCGCCTTGATGCCGGCATCCGTACCGAGCGCTACAGCTACAAGGGCATCGCCCTGCCGACCACCCAGGTCAATCTCGGCGACGGCACCACGCTCGCCGACGACACCACCCGCGCCTTCACCGGCCAGGTGCTCGACCAGCGGCTGAAGCCCAATGCGACCAACTGGACGGTCGGCGTCAACTACGACCTGAACGGGCATTTCGGCGCCTATGGCCGCATCTCGAACCTGGAGGTGCCGCCGCAGCTGGGCGTGGTGACCGGCATCAACGCCACGATCGTCAAGACCAAGGCGCGCCAGTACGAGGTCGGCCTCAAGGCCAGCTTCGGCCCCAACTATCTCTATGCGACCGGCTTCTACACCAAGTTCGACCCGTTCAACGCATCGTTCGCGGCGTTCAACCCGCTGACCGGCCGCAACGACCAGACGCTGCCGTTCATCGGCGAGGCTTCGGTCAAGGGCGTCGAGGTCGATGGCCGGGTCGCGCCGGTCCGCTGGTTCTCGCTCGACGGCTCGGTGACCTGGCAGAACCCGGAATATGCCAATCTCGAGAATACCTCGGGCGCCGATCCGAGTGCGGTGAACGGCAACCAGATCATCCGCGAGGCTAAGTTCTTCGGCAATCTGCGGCCCAGCTTCGACTTCGATCTGGGCGAACAGAAGCTCTCGCTCTTCGGCCGCTTCGAATGGGTCGGCCGCCGCTATGTCGACCTCTTCAACCGCACTGCGATGCCGGGCTACCAGACGACCGGCGCAGGCGCATCGCTCGATTGGGGTGCCTGGCACTTCCAGGTTGTCGGCGACAATCTGTTCAACGCCCATGGCCTGACCGAGGGCAACACGCGTACCGACCAGTTCGCCGGCCAGGGCTCTAGCCAGGCGATCTACGGCCGTCCGCTGTTCGGCCGGAACTTCCGCCTCATCGTCAGCCGCAGCTGGTGATGCGCGCCCTGCTCTCCGCCGCCGCGCTTGCGGTGACGGTGATCGCCGCCCCGGCTTCGGCCGAGGCGGCGGTGAGCGACGGGGTGATGGCGACGCTGTCCGCGCGGCTCTTCCCGTTGCTCGATGCGGCCGGGCACGATCCGGCGGCGCTCGAGCGGATCGCCCGGGCGCCCGACATGGAGAGCGTGCTGCGCATCCGGCGGGAGCGGCGTGCCGCGTGCGGAGCCGACCTCGTCTGCCGCGCGCAGGCGCTGCTCTGGAGCGACCGCGAGGCCGATGCGGTGCGTCGTGCCGTTGCGCAGGCGTCGGGTCTTCCCACCGCGGACGATGGCGCCGCCGCGCAGGTGGATCGCGAGATCGCCGGCATCAACATGGTCGTGCGGACCTATGCGCTGGGGGCGATCCCCACCACTGCGATCGATGGCCCCGGCACGGTCTCGCCCCAGGATCACCTGACGCGCCTCCAGGCCGCCGACTGGATCGCCGAGACGCCCCGTAACGGATCGGCACAGCGGCTCGATCCCAGCATCGACTATGCGCTCGCGCTGCTGGATGTGAGCGACCGCACCGATGCGATCGGCCATGAACCGCTGACCGGCGGCGCCAACGCGGCGGCAATCGCGCGGGCGAAAACGCTCGACTGGCACCGCTATCGCTACAGTGCGATGATCGTCACCGGCGTCGGGCCCGAGATCGAGGGCGAGCCGCTCAGCCCGTTCGGCAAATATCATCTGCGCCTCGCCGCGCGCCGGTTCGCGCAGGGCGACATCGCCTTCATCCTGGTCACCGGCGGCCGGGCACACCCGCGCGCGACTCCGTTCACCGAGGCCGACGAGATGCGCAAGGCGCTGATCGAGCGCTACGGCGTCCCGGCAGAGGCGATCCTCATCGAGCCCTATGCCCGCCACACCACCACCAACCTGCGCAACGCCAGCCGGCTGCTCGCACGGATCGGCGCGCCGCCCGAGGCGGAGACGGTGATCGTCTGCAACCCGTTGCAGAGCGCCTATATCGAAAGCGCGAAGTTCACCGAGCGCAACGCCGCCGAGCTCGGCTATCAGCCCGGCACGGTCGTCCGCCGGGTCTCGCCCACCGAGCTGGTGTTCCGCCCGTCACGGGCGTCCGAGCGCGTCGATCCGCGCGATCCCCTCGATCCCTGAAAGGAACCGTCATGCGCCGCTTCGCCCTGACCGCCGCCCTTCTGCTGAGCCCCGCCGTCGCCCATGCCTGGGGCGGCACCGGGCATGCGGTGATCGACCGCGCGGCGATCCAGACGATCCCCGACAATGGCCCCGTCTTCCTGCGCCGCTATGCCGACTATATCTCGGCCTCGGCCTCGCTGCCGGACAGCTGGCGCGGGGATTCGGAAGGCTTCTCGAAGATCGAGGAAGACCCCAACCATGGCTGGTTCCGCGAGCAGTTCGCCTTCCTGACGCCCATCCCGCGCTCGCGCTACGCGTTCATCCTCGCGCTCTACAAGCATTACGAGACGATCAGGCAGAGCGATCCGGCCACTGCCGCGCGCACCAACGTCCGCTGGACCGGCACGCTGCCCTATGCGGCGATGGAAGCCTATGAGCGGCTGATCGTCTGCATGCGGGCGATCCGCGCGGCGCAGGCGAAGGGCGGCGATGCATCGGTCCCCGAGCAGCATTGCGCGTTCCAGGCGATCCGGCTCGGCCATTATATCGGCGACGGCTCACAGCCGCTGCACATCTCGGTGAACTCGGACGGCTGGCTGGGGCCCAATCCGAACGGCTATACCCGCGACCGCAGCATCCATGGGCGGTTCGAGAGCCGTTTCGTCGATGGCATGGGGCTCACCGCTACGGACATCACGCCCCGGATCGGCGCGCCGGCCCATCTCCACGGCGACATGTTCGACGCGGTGCTCGCCTTTCTCGACCAGTCCGGCGATCGGATGGAGACGGTCTACAAGCTCGAGAAGCGTGACGGCTTCAGCAACACGGCCGACAAGGAGGTCCGCGCGCTGATCTACGAGCGGACGGCCGCAGGCGCGGCGATGCTGCGCGACATGCTCTGCCGTGCCTGGGCGGAAAGCGCGGCGCCGCCTGCCAGGGTGACGCCTTCGCCCCTCGATTTCTCCAATCCCCGGTTCAATCCGGAGACGGGTTCCGCACCCGCCTGACGCCAGGCCAGCGCGCCCAGCAGCCGCGCATGGCGGCCATGGTCGAGCGTGAAGCGCCGGAGCAGCAGCACCGCCAGCAGCGCGCCGGCAAGCGGCACGCCCAGGCCGAGGCCGAGCATGCCGAGGCGCACCCCGGCCGGCTGGACCGCGCCGGGGACGTAACCGAGCGCGTTCAGCACCCAGCCGATCATCGCGGTCGCGCCGGCGCCGCTGGCCTTCACCACGACTAGGTAGAAGGCGAACAGCCCGGTCTCGAACCTCCGGCCGTGCCGCCATTCGATGATGTCGACCGCGTCGGCGAGCAGGCCCCAGGGCAGCATGAACACGCTCGCAAAGCCGAAGCCGATCAGCGCGGCGGCGGCGACCTGTCCCGTCGGCCACGCCAGGCTAAAGGCGAAGAAGACAAGTCCCAGCGCGCTCGCCGCATGCCCCGCCCCGAGCAGGTGGCTCTTGCTGAAGCGGTGGGTGAGCGCGGTCCAGGCGAGGACGCCGGCGAACTGCCCCGCCGTCAGCGCGGCAAGCAGCAGGCTGACCGCACCCGGCCGATCGACGACATAGGTTCCCAGATACATCAGCATCCGGCCGAAGCACGGCATCGCGAAGCCGGTGAGCAGGGCCAGCGCGCCCATTGCCAGCACCATCGGATCGCACAGCGGAACCGCGATGCGATCGCCGCGCAGCGCGGATGCCGTACCGCTTTCACCGCGCGTACCCGAAGCCCAGACGCACAGCAGCATGGTCAGCGCGAAGACCAGGCCCGCCCCGATCCCGGTGAACGCCAACGCGTCGAAATGCCGCGCCCGCCCCGCCTGCTGCACCAGCGGGGTGAGCACGACGGCGATGGCCAGCGCGCTCGCCGTGCTGAAGAACAGCCGGTAGCCCGAGACGCGCCCGCGCGCCCGGCTGTCCCGGCTGACCTGCGCCATCAGCGCATTGTGCGGCACATCGACCACCGCATAGGCGCCGCGGAAGACGAGGATCGCCGCCGCGAGCATCCAGGCGCGGTGCAGGCCCAGCGCCGGCATCGCGTAGATCAGCCCGAAGGCTGCTCCGCAAGGCAGCGCGGCCAGGGCGATCGTCCAGCGATAGCCGCGCCCCGCCGCACGCCAATGCAGGACAAGCCGGGCCGCGAGCAGATCGAACACCAGATCGCCGAGCACCGCGAACAGCATCAGCCCGGCGGCCTGCGCGCCGCTGAGCCCCAGCACGTCGGTCAGCAGGAACAGGATCGTCAGATCCGCGCCGCCGAACACCAGCGCCTTGCCGAAATTGCCCGAAGAATAGGCGAGCATCCGGCTTTCTGTGGCAATGTTCGCGATCGGCGGCGTCTTTCTTGTGCGGCGTGCCCACCGCCGCCCGTACGGCCCGATCATTTCAGATTGGCGACAGCGCCGGAGCCTCGCCATACCCATCGGATGCTTGCGGGGGTTGGCAGCCACGGCCCGCCGCCATACACCGGCCTTACCCAGCCGGATTTGCCTGATGCCCCCTCGCCTTCTCTGCCTCTTGCCCCTGCTCGCGCTCGCGGCGTGCGGCGGCTCGGGCCAGCGGCGCGACGACACGGCGGTGGTGGTGAGCGCGATCGGCACGGGCAATGCGCTTGCCGACCCCGACGCCGGCGCCCTCGATCCCGCCGCCCGCGTGCTGCTCGGCGCGACTGCGCAGGGGCTGGTGCGCTTCGATGCCACCGGCCAGATCGAGCCGGGCCTGGCCGAGCGCTGGATCGTGATCGACGACGGCCGCAGCTTCATCTTCCGCCTGCGCGACGGCGCGACCTGGGCCGATGGCGAGCCGGTCACCGCCGAGCAGGTGGTCCGCACCCTGCGCCGCGCCATCGCGCCCCGCTCGCGCAACCTGCTTTCTCCCTTCCTCGCCGTGATCGACGAGATCGTCGAGATGACGCCGCAGGTGATCGAGGTCCGGCTGAAGCGCCCCCGGCCCGACCTGCTCAAGCTGTTCGCCCAGCCCGAGATGGCGGTGTTCCGCCTCGACAAGCTCGACGGCAGCGGCCCCTTCCGCGCCACCCGCAACCGCACGGGCATCGTGTTCAAGCCTGCCCCGGAGGTGGCTGACGGCGACGATTCGTCCGGGCCACGCCCCGAGGACACCTTGCTCTTCCATGGCGAGCGCCCGGCCGTGGCGCTGGCCCGCTTCCGCGACGGCCAGTCCGACCTGATCCTCGGCGGCAGCTTCGCCGACTGGCCGCTGGTAAGCGTCGCCGGGATCGCCACCGCCAATGTGAAGCTGGACAATGCGCTCGGCCTGTTCGGGCTCGCCGTCGTGTCCCGCGAGGGCTTCCTTGCCGACGCCGCCAATCGCGCCGCGATCGCCATGGCGATCGATCGCGCCACGCTCACCCACCAGATCCACCCGGACTGGGCGCCGGTCGAGACGCTGCTGCCGGTCCAGCTCGATTCGGCCGCTCCGCCCGCGCAGCCGGGCTGGGCCGGGGCCGAGCTCGACCAGCGCCGGCAGAGCGCCAGGGCGAGCGTCGCAGCGTGGCGGCGCGGCCATCCCGGCCCGGTCCCCCTCCGCATCGCCTTGCCATCCGGCCCCGGCGCCACGCTGGTCTGGTCGCGGCTGGCCGAGGCGCTCTACGCGATCGGCCTGACCCCGGTCCGCACCGGCCCGAACGACCCGGCGGAGCTGCGCCTGATCGACGCCGTCGCCCCCTATGACAGCGCCCGCTGGTTCGTCGCCACCGCCTGCCAGGCCTGCTCGGACGATGCGCGGACCCTGATCGAGGCGGGACGCGACGCCCCCGATCTCTATGCTCGCTCGCACCGCATCGCCGAGGCGGATGCGGCGCTGACCGCCGACGGCGCATACATCCCTATCGCCCAGCCCTTCCGATGGTCTATCGTCGCGATGCGGCTCCAGGCGTGGCAGGGGAACGCGCGGGCCTGGCACCCGTTGAACCACCTGCGCAACGAAACGAGGTGAACGTGGCGAAGACGACGCGGATGGCTTCGGCAGGCCTGCCCCTGGGCCGGCACGCACAGGATGTGCGCCGCCGGATCGAGATGATGGAGCAGCTGCTCGAGCGCAGCGTGCCGATCCCGGGCACCAAGGCCAAGGTCGGCCTCGACGCGATCCTGGGTCTGGTTCCCGTCGGCGGCGACGTGATCGCGGCGCTGCTCGGCCTCTACATCGTCTGGGAGGCCCGCAACCTGAAGATGCCGAAGACGACGATGCTGCGCATGCTCGGCAATGTCGGCTTCGACTGGGCGATCGGCCTGGTCCCGGTGGTCGGCGACGCGGCCGACTTCGTGTTCAAGTCGAACAGCCGCAACCTCAAACTGATCCGGCGCCACCTCGACAAGCACCACCCGGGCACCAGCACGGTCGACCACCGCTAGCCCCGGCGCTCCAACATCGGCCAGGCGGTCGGCTCGCCAAAGTACGCGAAGTACACGCCCAAAGCGGGTTCTGCGACGGTTGTCCCCCCGCACTCGGGGACAACGCCGCCCGGCGCGCAACTTTCTTGCGCCGGGGTGATCCTATCTTTCCAACCCAGGGCCAAGCGCCAGTTAGCGCCGCCCGCCGCCTCGCCAGATCCGGAGCGGATTGCCGTCCGCCGCGCCGCCGCTGTTCGGCTTGCAGCGCTCGTAGCGCAGGCCGGTGTCGAGGCAGAGCCACAGCTCGTCGAGCCAGTTCTCCTTGGTCACCGTCACCCGGATCGCCTCGGCCGGTATGTTCGGGTTGGCCGCCGCAAAGCGGGCCTTGAACTGGCCGACGGTCAGGTCGCCGCGCGACAGCCGGTCCATGTCGGGATAACGGACCAGGTCGTAGAGCCGCTTGGCCGTGGCGAAATAGGTGGCGGGCGCCATGCTGGTGCACGTCCCGTGCTTGGCCCATTCGTGCTGGATCAGCTGGGCCGAAGGCGTAGTGCACAGCATCTGCTTGATCTGCGCCCGCGCCAGGATGCGGGTATCCGCGCAATATTGCGGCCAGGTCTTGCCCGTCCCGTCGGGCCACAGGCCGTGCAGGGTGAAGCCGAAGCGCGCATTGCGGCTGCAGCGAAAGCGGTTCTCCGGATTGCCGGCATCGGCGCGGCACACGCCCGGGTTCCAGGTCAGCGCCAGCGTGTAGCTGCCGATCGGCAGGATACGGCGCGGCTGCTTGGCATCGGGCAGGTCCGGGCGCGGCCGCTCGACCCCGCCGGCCGGACGGCACATCAAGGCCTGGGCGGAGGCGATGCCCGGCAACAGCGCCAGAGCCGTGCCGATGACCCCGAGAACCGTCTTGCGCATCACGCGACTCCCTCCTGCGCGAAATCCAGGCCGATATCGGCGGCGGGCGCCGACTGGGTCAGCCGGCCGACGCTGACATAGGTGACGCCGCTCCCGGCGATCGCGCGGATCGTGTCGAGCCGCACCCCGCCCGAAGCCTCGGTCGGCACGCGGCCGGCGACCAGCGCCACCGCCTCGCGCAGCACCTCCGGCCCCATATTGTCGAGCAGCAGATGCGTCGCCCCGGCCTGAAGCGCGGGCTCGATCTGGTCGATCCGGTCGACCTCGACGATGATGCTCTCGATCCCCGCGGCCACAGCGCGGCGCGCCGCCTCCGCCACCGAGCCGGCGACGGCAACGTGATTGTCCTTGATCATCGCGGCGTCCCACAGGCCCATGCGGTGGTTGGTCGCGCCGCCCATGCGAGTGGCGTACTTCTCCAGCACGCGCAGGCCGGGCAGCGTCTTGCGGGTGTCGAGCAAGGTCGCGCCGGTGCCCTCGATCGCATCGACATAGCTGCGCGCCATCGTCGCGATGCCCGAGAGGTGCTGGACGGTATTGAGCGCCGAACGCTCGGCGGTGAGCAGCGCGCGTGCCTTGCCGCGCAGCCGAATCAGATCGGTGCCGGGGGCGACGCGGTCGCCATCCTCGACCAGCCGCTCGATTTCGACATCGGGATCGAGCGCGCGGAAGAAGGCCTCGGCGATGGGCAGGCCGGCGACGATGATCGCATCGCGGCTGTCCATCACGCCGGTGAACACCGCCTCGGCGGGGATCACGGCGGCGGAGGTGATGTCGCCCCGGTCTCCCAGATCCTCGGCGAGGGTGGCGGCGACGAAGGCGGGAAGATCGAAGCGATCGAGCGTGAAGGCCATGCATCGCCCTTAAAAGCCGCGCCCGGCGGCGGCAATGGCGCGATGCCCCTGCAGCACAGACGAAATCCAACATTGCAAGCACCCCGCCTGCCGGGCCATCGATAGGCCATGGCCGATGCCGAATCCCTGCCCTTTCCCGAAGTCCGCCGTCTCCACGCATATTGGGAGCGGCAGTCGCATTTTCGTCCTTCCCCGCCCGAGGAATGGATGGCGGACAATATCCTGCTCGACGCACTGGGCTTGGGGATCGAGCAGACCTCCAGCTTCTTCAACGAGGGGCCGTGCGATTTCACCGGCTTCTGCGACTGGATCCTCGCCACCGCCGGCCGGCCCGACCCGCTGGTGATCGCGCGCTATCACGCAATGCTCGACGGCGCCCCGCCTCCGCCCGCCATCGCCGCGCGGCTCGCCGCGATCGATGCGATGCCGGATGCGCTGGATGCCGGGGACCTCGCCCATTGGGAGGCGCAGGGCTATGTGATCCTGCGCGGCGCGATCACGCCGGCGGAAGCGGCCGCCGCCGCCGACCTGCTCTGGGAGACGATAGGCGGCGACCCCGCCGATCCGGCGACCTGGCATTCGCAGCGCGGCCAGGGGATGATGGTCCAGCGCTTCCAGCATCCGGCGCTCGAGGCAGTGCGGCGCTCGGCCCGCGTCCACAAGGCCTTTGCCCAGCTCTGGGGCACCAGCGACCTGTGGCCGCATGTCGACCGGATGAGCTTCAACGCGCCGCTGGCGGCCAATCGCGGCTTCACCTCGCCGCGGCTGCACTGGGACGTGAGCCTGATCCCGCCCATCCCCTATGGGATGCTGGGCGTGCTCTATCTGACGGACACGGCGGAGGACCAGGGCGCGTTCGAGCTCGTGCCCGGCTTCCACCACGGGCTGGCGGCATGGCTGGAGTCGCTGGGTGCCGCCGATCCGCGCAAGGTGGATCTGAGCAGCCGGGCGGTGCGCGTGCCGGCGGGCGCCGGCGACCTGATCATCTGGCGGCACGACCTGCCGCACGGCGCCAGCCCGAACCGGACCGACACGCCGCGGCTGGCGCAATATGTGACCTTCTATTCGGCGGAGATGGCGATCCAGCCGGAGTGGCGGTGAGCGGCTTGCCTGTAGCGCCGGCCGCATCGACTGTGCTTTTCCCCGGCGAAGGCCGGGGCCCAGACTAAGCAGTGCGCGGCGAAGACGCGCCAAGGCGCGTGACTTTCAAGTACTGGGCCCCGGCCTTCGCCGGGGAAAGAAGAAGGGGGAAGAAGGCCCCGCCTCAGTCCCCCTTGGTCGGGTCCCCGCCGATCGTCGGCGCCGGGCCCAGGTCGCCCATGCCCACCGTGGCGCTCGCCATGTCGAGCATGCGGTCGAGGCTCTTCTTGGCCTGGAGGCGCAGGCCTTCCTCGATCTCGATGCGCGGAGTGAGGTCGCGCAGCGCGAGGTAGAGCTTCTCCAGGTTGTTGAGCGCCATGTACGGGCAGATGTTGCAGTTGCAGTTGCCGTCGGCACCGGGCGCGCCGATGAAGGTCTTGCCCGGCATCGCCTTCTGCATCTGGTGGATGATGTGCGGCTCGGTGGCGACGATCAGCGTGTCGCCGGCCATCGCCTGCGAGAACTCCAGGATGCCGCGGGTCGAGCCGACATAATCGGCATGATCGAGCACGTGCGGCGGGCATTCGGGATGCGCGGCGACCGGGGCCCCGGGATGCTGGGCCTTGAGCTTGAGCAGCTCGGTCTCCGAGAACGCCTCATGCACGATGCACACGCCCGGCCAGAGCAGCAGGTCGCGGCCGACCTTGCGCTTGAGATAGCCGCCCAGGTTGCGGTCCGGCCCGAAGATGATCTTCTGCTCAGGCGGGATCTGGGCGAGGATCTTCTCGGCCGAGCTCGAGGTGACGATGATGTCGCTGAGCGCCTTCACCTCGGTCGAGCAGTTGATGTAAGTCAGCGCGATATGGTCCGGATGCGCGGCGCGGAAGGCGGCGAACTGCTCGGGCGGACAGCTGTCCTCGAGGCTGCAGCCGGCATTCATGTCGGGCAGCACGACGATCTTGTCGGGCGACAGGATCTTGGCGGTCTCGGCCATGAAGCGCACGCCGCAGAAGGCGATCACCTCGGCATCGGTCTCCGCGGCCTTGCGCGAGAGATCGAGGCTGTCGCCGACGAAATCGGCCAGGTCCTGCAGCTCGGGCTTCTGGTAATAATGCGCGAGGATGACGGCGTTGCGCTCCTTGCGCAGCCGATCGATCTCCGCCCGGAGATCGAGCCCGGCCAGGCTCCCACCGATGCCGTTGCGCGCGTCCATGCCTCAAAACTCCCTTGCCCGCGCCGCACATGGCGCGGCGCGGGCGCAGGTTCAAGGCTGAATGGGCGGCCAATGCGCGGCGAAGGGGCGATCGGCCCCCGACGATCCCGCCACGACCATGCGGGTGATCCCCTCGCCCATCGGCGAGAAGGCGATCGCCTCGGCGAGCAGGAAGCTGCCGGTCATCGCGCCCAAGCCCCAGATCCAGGCGGGATGCACGCGTCCGGTGCGCCGCTGGTCGACGAACATGCCGATCAGCGGGAAGATCGACGGCGCGAGCAGCGCCGCGACCGGCCAGGACCAGGGGATCATGAAGGGCACGGGCAGGATACGCCCGAAGCCGGGCCCGGTGATCACCGCCATAGAGCAGAGCATCAGCCGGCGGTGCCAGTCCGGCTGCCCGCGCTTCGCGACGGCGGCGAACACCAGCCCGGCGAAGCAGAACAGCCCGGCGGGGTTGCCGAACAGGAACTCGGGCAGATCGAAAAAGGACGGGCCGCCGTGATGGCGCACCGAATAGACAGTGATCGCCATGCCCATCGCCACCATCGCCGGCACCCAGGCCACCGAGATCCAGCCGAGCCGGCGGTGGAGCGCGACATGTTCGGTCGCGACCAGCAGGTTCTGGGCGAGGAAGATCGCGATCCAGCCCATGAAGACCAGGGCATGGACATGGTAGATCAGCGGCAGCGCGAAGCTCGACCGGCCCATCGCCAGGTTGAGCGAGAAGCCGCCGATAATCACTGCGATCATCGCGAGCGACAGGATCAGGAAGAAGCGGTCGCGCCGCGCGCGCGGAATCGGTTCGGCAATCGTCGCCATGTTCAGTCCCCCCAGATGATGAACCTGCGAATTTGCGAAGGTATCGTGTTTGGGGGCGGATTGGCAACATTTCTCCCTCTCCCCTTCAGGGGAGAGGGTAGGGGAGAGGGGCAAGAGGCAAGCGCCATCGACAGGCCCCTCTCCCCTACCCTCTCCCCGCCAGCGGGGAGAGGGAGAATCGCCTCACCATTTGTTGGCGATCACGTCCTCGGGCCGGCGGGATTCGTCCCAGCGCTCGGTCGGGCGGTTGGCCTCGTCGGGGAAGAGCACTTCGACATCGGCGGCGATGCCGGTGGCGCGCAGCGGCATGGCGAAGCTGCGCTCGACCGCGCGGCGGGTCGCGTCGCGGGCCATGCGCATGTACGGGCCCGACTGGGCCTGGCGGAGCAGCTCCTGCTGGCCGGCCTTGCGATTGGCATCGTCGAGCTTGCCGCCGACATCGGTGACCGAGAGCAGGATGCCGCCATTGTCATATTGGCGGACCTGGTCGAGATCGACGTCCGGCCCCATCGCCTCGACCGCGGGCAGCCGCACGGTCAGGCGTTTGCTCGTGGCGTCCCAGCGGACATCCTCCTGTCGGAGCTTCGACAGGTCGACCTCGTAGCGGACGCTGCCCGGCATGATCATCGTCTTCTGCGCGGTGAGGCCGAGCTGGCTCTGCTTCGAAGTGACCACCGCGACGAACTTGGCGGCGAAGGCGGACAGGCGGTTCTGCTCGCGCAGCCCCTGCAGGCTGGCCTGCGCTACCGTCTCGGGCGTCGGGCCGGCGAATTGCTGCTTGATCGTGTTGCCGAGGAACCAGAAGCCGCCGCCCATCACCAGCACCACCGCCAGCACGATGGTGAGCGTCACGCCGAACAGCTTGAGGCAGCCCCCGCCCCGCTTCACGCCATCTTCCAAGCGTCACCCTCCTCGCCGACGAGCCCCCGGTCCCTGAGGTCGATCAGATGCGCGAGCACCGATCGCCCTGCCGCGCCGTTGAGCCGCGGGTCCAGCCCAGCATACATGCGCTCGACCATCGCGGGAACCGTGCCGGTCCCGGCCTTGAGCAGGCGCAATATCTGGCCCTCGCGCTGCTTGCGGTGGCCGATCAGCCCGCGCACGAAGCGGTGCGGCCGCTCGATCGGCTCGCCATGCGCGGGGAAATAGATGCGGTCGCCCTCACGGTTCATCAGCTTGTCGAGGCTGCGCATATAGGCGGCCATGTCGCCATCGGGCGGCGCGACCACGGTGGTCGACCAGCCCATGACATGGTCGCCGCTGAACAGGCCGCCGGTCTCCTCCAGCGCGAAGCAGAGATGGTTGGAGGTGTGGCCGGGCGTGGCGACGGCGGTGAGCGTCCAGCCGGGGCCGGACAGCTGCTCGCCGTCCTCGAGCACCCGGTCGGGCGCATAGCCGGTGTCGAAGGCCGCGTCGGCGCGCGGGCCGGCATCGGCGAGGCTGAGCGGGGCGCAGCCGATGACCGGGGCGCCGGTCAGCGCCTTGAGCGGCGCGGCGGCGGGGCTGTGGTCGCGGTGGGTATGGGTGCAGAGGATCGCGAGGACCCTGCGCCCGGCAATCGCGGCGACCAGCGCCTCGAGATGCTCGGGATCGTCCGGCCCCGGATCGATCACCGCAAGCTCGGTGGTGCCGACCAGATAGGTCTGGGTACCGGTATAGGTGAAGGGCGAGGGATTGGGCGCCAGGATCCGGGTGACCAGCGGATCCAGCGCCATGGCCAGGCCGGTCGGAGCGTCCGCGGGGATGTCCATGCTCCCGAGATGGCCTTTGCCGCGCCGCAGCGCAAGGGAGAGACGCATCCCCCTGCTTTTCCCCGGCGAAGGCCGGGGCCCAGACTGAGCGTGCGCGTCGCAGACGCGCCAGGGCGCGTGACTTTCAAGGACTGGGCCCCGGTCGCAGGGGAAAGAAGAAAGGCCCATGGTCCCTGGAATGAAACGGGGCCGGCCGGAAGGAGATCGGCCGGCCCCGTCGAAAGGCGTTCGTGAAAGGGGCTTTTAACGAACGCCCTTCCCCTCCAGGGTTACTTGTCGGCGTCGGCAGTGCCCTTCTCGACCTCCGCGATCGCCTCATCGATGCCCTTGAGCGCCTTGGCGCGCTGCTCGGGGCTGAGGTCCATCTGGTTCTCGATCGCGTGGCGGGACATGCGCAGGCCCATCACCGCCGAGCGCATCCCGACCTTCTTGGCCTCGAACGACATCTTCTCGGCGTTGATCGCGATCTTCTCGATCCGGTTCGAGCAGATGATCATCACCTTCTTGCCGTCCTTCTCGAACTTCTCGACGACCGGCTTGCCGTCCGTGCTCTCGGCGCAGTTGGCGTTGCGGATCTCGGGCACCTTGATGCGGATCGCCTCCATGTCGGGCATTTCGCTCTCGGTCTTGCTGCCATCGGCATGGACCATCACGATCCTGGTGACGCGCTTGCCGTCCTTGTCCTTGCCCTTGCCGTCCTGGCTGGTGGTGTAGCTATAGGTGTGGACCCTGACCGGCGCCTCGGGTGCTTCCGGCGCGGTGGGCATGGCGGCCGAGGGCGAAGCCGGCGGCGCGGGCGGTGCCGGCACGTCTTGGCTCAGGTTCAGGCCGGTGACCTTCTCCACCTTCACCTTGATGGTCTCGGCAGCCTGGGTGCCCGATGCGGTGAGGCCGAGCGCGGCGAGGCCGAGCGCGCCGGTGCCGACCAGGCCGGCGGCGAGACGAGCGGGGGAATTCTTGTGGGTCTTCGAAAGCATGCGGAGCCTCCCTTTGACTTCGTTGATCGTGTGCAAGTGACATGCCGCCGAGACCGCACCCCCATGCGCGGACTTGACGATCGCACGGCCATAAGCATGGCGCAGTGCCTGGGCGCGGCCGGCGAGCACCAGGGCGTCGCAGGCCATTTCCTGGTCGGCACGGAAGGCGCGGAAGGCCCTCCAGGCGACCGGATTGAACCAGTGGATGGCGAGGACGAACAGCGCGACCCAGTTCGCGATCAGATCGCCGCGGACATGGTGGCCGAGCTCATGGGCGAGCGCGAGGTCGCGCTCCTGCTCGTCGTAACGCTCGTGGAAGTCGCACGGAAAGGCGACATATTTGCGCAGTACCCCGAAGGCGAGCGGGCCGTGCACTGCGTCGGTCTCGATCACATGCACCTTGCCCTGGGCGATGGTGCGGTCGATGCGGGCGGCCTTGAGCAGCCGGGCGCAGTGGCGGCGATGCGCGATCAGATGCCATGCCAGAAAGGCCAGCGCGCCCATCGCCCAGAGGCCGAGTCCCAGGATCAGCAGGCTCGGGCCGCTCGCGGCATAGGTGGGCGCGACCAGCGCCGCGGGGGCGGCATGGCCCGCCGTGCCCAGCTCGACGATGGTGACGGCATTCTGGTCGATCCCGGCGGGCAGCGCCTCGGGCTTGATCACCCCGGTGACGATCCCCGGCACGTCCGCCTCGCGGACGAAGGGCGCGATCAGGCTGGTGAGCGTCCAGTCGCCGGGCAGCGGCGGCATCAGCATCCGGATCACCGGCATCGCCCACAGCGCATAGGCCATTTGCGGGCCGAACGCCTTGCGGACGGGCGCACGCAGGACGAGCACCAGCAGCATCAGCAGCGTGCTCGCGATGAAGGTCTCGACGATCCAGCCGCTCATTGCTTCAGCTCCTTCAGAAGGGCCTCGATCTCGGCGATGTCCTGGTCGGTGAGCTGGTCACGCTCGGCCAGATGGGCGACCAGCGGAGTGAGCCGGCCACCGAACAGCCGGTCCATCAGCTTGCGCGATTCCCCGGCGACATAGTCCCCGCGCACGACCAGCGGGCGGTAGAGGTAGCGGCGCCCCTCTTCCTGGTGCGCGATGATGTTCTTGGCGAGCAGGCGCCCGAGCAGGGTCTTGACCGTGTTGGCGCTCCAGCCGCGCTCGGCGGGCACGCGCTCGGCCACTTCCTGGGCGGTGAGCGGCGACTCTTCCCACAGCACTTCCATCACGGCGTGCTCTGCGTCGCTGATCCGTTCCGTCATGCTTCCCTCTCGAATGACTACGCCTGTAATCGTCACGATTACGTCTGTAGTCAAGCGGGTGAACGCTGGCTGAACGGAATCCGACCGGCTAGGCTCGGCGCTCCCGCGCGCCGAAGCTGCGCGCTGGGTGGGGAAGAGGGAAAACAATGCGCTTGATGTTGACGGCAACGCTTGCCGCGCTTGCCACGCTGGCCGTTCCTTGCCTGGCATCGCCTGCCTCGGCCCAGGCTTCGGCCGGCGCCGCGGCGGAGGATCTCGAAGTGGTGACCAACTTCTTCATGCCCGGCGCTCCGCTGCTGCAGGCGCTCCACGAAACGTGCAGCACAGCCTATCGTGCAAAGCTTTCCGGCAATCCCGCCGATCTTGCCGTCGAGCGCGAGCTGCCCGGGGTCCATGACGAAATGGTCGCTGCGGCAAGCGCCTATTGCGATGCGGAAGGCGCGACCACCATTGCCCGATGGCACAATGGCATCAAAGCCGACTGGCGCGCGGCAACGCGCCCGGCGGACCTGCATCGCCTTGCCACCCTCTTCGCTCCCTCGGTGCGCGAAGCACAGGCCGCACAGCCTAAGAGAGGGGCTGCCCGCGAGCAGGAAGATCGCCTGCACGCCGCCCAGATCGCCTTCGCCAAGACGCCCGGGGGCGCAGCACTGGTAAACCAGGTCCTCGAATATCAGGCGGGCATGCAGAGGAAGCTCAGGGACCAGCAAGGCATATTTGCCGACATCGTGAGAGGCGGAGTTGCGGCTTCGCGCCGCGCGGCGAACGCCTATGCACGCGGAAAGGGCTCGGCCGAGCCCTATCCGGGCTCATAACTGTCGGAAACGCTTACAAGTGCGAGGCCCGGTTAAAATCCGCTAACCAGTGAAACCCGCGCAAATCTGCGGTTCGTGCAAACTGGCACGCAGGCTGCAAAGCATAAGGCACCCCAAGCGTTCAACGCTTCATTCCAGGGTGGGTCGACCGCTACTTCCCCGGTCTCGCGTCGACCCACCCGACCCGGGTTCTCCAGACAGATCGACCGAATGACGTCACGGCGTCAGATGCATGGCGTCGTGGTGGCATGACGTCATGCGCGGCAAACAGGCTATTCGCCTCGATTGCCTGCTGGTTTATGCAGATGTCCCAAGGGGGCATGCATGACCGACTCGCGCACCGAGGTCACCACATCGGCGAGCCAATCGCGGGAAGGGCGGCTTTCGCGGCTGGCGCGCTCGGCGAAGACCGGCGCGATGAAGCTGGCCGGCGCGGTGCGCACCGAGGCCGGCGAGGCGATCGAGGCCGCCGGCGTTTCGGTCGCACGGCTGCACCGCCGCGTGATCCTGGTTGTCGCCGCGCTGGTCCTGATCCTGCTGCTCGGCGCGCTGTTTCGTGCCTGGGGCCTGGCCTGGATGAACTATGCGCTGATCGCCCTGGTCGGACTGGGTGCGGTCTACGCATTCCTTCAGCCTGCCCATCTGGCGGGCATGCTGCTGGTCGGCGGCGGTGTCGCGGCGCTGCGCGGCATGGGCGACGCCGGATCGGCGGTGATGGGCTATGCCCGGCTGCTCGGACGCCTGCTGCTCGCATTGCTCGTGCCGCTGCTGCTCTTCGCACTGGCGCCGGGCGACCGTTCGCTCGGCGCCTCGCTGCCCTTCCTGGTGCTGGCACCGTTCGTGCTGCTGGCGAGCTGGATGTTCGGGCGGCTCTCGCCCAAGGCCGAGCAGGCGCTGTTCGTCGCCCTGCCGCTCGGCGCGCTGCTGATCGCACTGGGCAACATGCTGGCGCCCGAGCGCATGCTGGCCGCGCTCGGCGTCCCCGCCTGGCTGCGCGCCGGACGGCCGCAGGACGAGGAACTTGCCAGGATCGAGCGGCTCAGGCTGGAGCGGGCCAATGTCCTGCGTGCAGAGCAATTGCGCGCGATCCGGAGCAAGCTCGAGGCCGGCCAGCCGCTCAATGCGGAAGACGAGGCCGTGATCCTTGCCGCACAGAAGGACCGGGTGACGCTGACCGGCTGGTTCGGCGACCGCTACAACGATCTCGCGCGGCAGGTGAAGGGGCTAGCGGCGGCCCCTGCCCGAGCTTCCGCCGCACCGACCCTGCCGCCACCGGGAACGGTCGAGGCACCCCGCAAGGGCTGGTCGGCAAGCGTCGCGGTGCCGGACGGCTTCCGTCTTTGCCACGAGGGCGCGCTCAGGGCGCAGTGCCATCCGGCGGGGAAGCCGGCGGATCTATGGCATGAAGGGGCGCAGCGCTGCCTCGATACGGCAGTGGATGCGGTGCGCTTCCGTGGCGCGCGCGGCGCCGCGACGGTGCGGTATCGCTTCGTCGCGATCGGAACTTCGTGCACAAAGCCATGAATCCCGTCACCCCGGCCTTGTGCCGGGGTCCACCGGGAGGCGCGCATCGGACACGAGGCACACCGGCAAAGTTCGAGGCACCGTGGACCCCGGCACAAGGCCGGGGTGACGAAAGAAAACTAGTCGGTTGCCCGGCCGAACTTAGGCCGCGGCGTCCTTGGCGAGGAGCTGGGCGAGCTCGCCGCTCTCGTACATTTCCATCATGATGTCCGAACCGCCCACGAACTCGCCCTTCACATAGAGCTGCGGGATGGTCGGCCAGTCGGAGAATTCCTTGATCCCCTGGCGGATGCCCTGGTCTTGGAGCACGTCGACGCTCTCGAACTCGGCGCCGAGATGGTTGAGGATCGCAATCGCGCGGCTGGAGAAGCCGCACTGCGGGAAGAGCGGGCTGCCCTTCATGAACAGCAGCACTTCGTTGCTGTCGACCAGCTGCTGGATGCGGGCCTGGGTGTCGTCGGTCACTTGGTCTTACTCCTCGACAGGCGCTTCGGTGGTTAGCTGGAGCGCGTGGAGCACGCCGCCCATGCGCCCGCCGAGCGCGGCATAGACCGCCTGGTGCTGGCGCACCCGCGGCATGCCCTTGAACATCGGCGCGACAACCCGCGCCGCATAATGATCGCCATCACCGGCGAGATCGGTGATCTCGACCCGGGCATCGGGGATGCCGGCCTTGATCAGTTCCTCGATCTCGGTGGCAGCCATCGGCATCAGGCTTCGCCCATCAGCTGGCGGCGGGCCTCGACCAGTTGCTCCTCGAGCGCGCGGCGCACGGTGGCGTCATCGGTCTCGACGCCGGCGGCGAGCAGGTCGCCGAGCAGCTTGCGGATCACGTCCTCGTCGCCGGCTTCCTCGAAATCGGCCTGGACCACTGCCTTGGCATAGGCGTCGGTCTCTTCCGGGGTGAGCTTCATCTGCGCGGCGGCCCACTGGCCGACGAGCTTGTTGCGGCGAGCCGTGACGCGGAAGGCCATGTCCTCGTCGCGCGCGAACTTCGCCTCGAATGCCCGTTCGCGATCGTCGAAAGTCGTCATCATGGTCCCCTATATGGCGTTCGGAGCGGAGATAGGGGGGCGATGGGCATAGGGCAAGCGCACCAATTCCTCCCTCGGGGCGTAGCTCCGGGGGAGGGGGACCGCGCCCGCAGGGCGTGGTGGAGGGGGCTCAGCCACCAAAGACGCCGCTTGCGGAGATGCCCCCTCCACCATTCGCTGCGCGAATGGTCCCCCTCCCCCGCTTCGCGAGGGAAGATTCAGACCGTCACCACGACCTTCCCGATCACCTGGCGCGCCGCCATCTTGGCGATCGCCTGGCCGCCGTCCGCCAATGCAAACGTCTCGGTCACCTTCGGCGCGATGCGCCCCTCGCTCCAGAGCCGGAAGAGATGCTCGACATGCGCCTGGTTGGCCTGGGGATCGCGCGCCGCGAAGGCGCCCCAGAACACACCGCAGACGTCGCAGCTCTTGAGCAGGGTCAGGTTGAGCGGCAGCCTGGGGATGCCCGCCGGGAAACCGACCACCAGGTAACGCCCTTCCCAGCCGATCGCGCGCAGCGCCGGCTCGGCATAATCGCCGCCCACCGGGTCGTAGATCACGTCGGCGCCCTGCGGCCCCAGCGCCGCCTTGAACTGCTCGGCCAGCGCCCTGGACTGGTCCTTGTCGAACGGCGCCCGGCCATAGACCAGCGCCTCGTCCGCACCCGCCGCCTTCGCCGCAGCTGCCTTCTCCTCGGACGAGACCGCCGCGATCACCCGGGCGCCGAACGCCTTGCCCAGCTCGACCGCCGCCAGCCCGACGCCGCCGGCCGCGCCGAGCACCAGCAGGTTATGCCCCTCGCGCAGATGCCCGCGGTCGAGCAGCGCGTGGATCGTCGTCGCATAGGTGAGCAGCAGCGCCGCGCCTTCCTCGAAGCTGCGGCCCTCGGGCAGGCGGAACAGGCGGAAGGCCTCGATCGCGATCTTCTCGACCAGACCGCCATGGCCCGTCACTGCGATCACCCGGTCGCCGACTTCCCAGCCGGTGACGCCCTCGCCGACGCTCTCGATCACGCCGGCGATCTCGCCGCCCGGCGCGAAGGGCCTGGGCGGCTTGAACTGGTATTTGTCCTCGATGATCAGGAAGTCGGGATAGTTGATCGCACAGGCCTTCACCGCGACGACCACCTGCCCCTTGCCCGCCGCCGGATCGGCGACCTCTTCAAGGATTAGAGTGTCAGGTCCGCCCGGTTGCTTCGAGAGCAGTGCCTTCATTCGCCGTCTCCACCGCGATCCACGGGCGGCTTTGCGCCATCCCGGATTCGAATTTCGAAATCGCGGTATCTTGTGCCAGCGTCATGCCGATCTCGTCCAGCCCTTCCATCAGGCACTGGCGGCGGAAGGCGTCGAGTTCGAAGGCGAAGCGATCCTGATAGGGGGTGGTGACGGTCATCGTCTCGAGATCGACGGTGATCTCTTCGGTCTTCGCCACTTCGACCAGCCGGTCGACGGCCTCCTGGGGCAGCACCACCGGGACGATGCCGTTCTTGAAGGCGTTGCCCGAGAAGATGTCCGAGAAGCTCGGCGCGATCACCGCCTTGATGCCGAGATCGGCGAGCGCCCAGGCGGCATGCTCGCGGCTGGAGCCGCAGCCGAAATTGTCGCCGGCGACCAGCACCGGCGCGCCGGCATAGCGCTCGTCGTCGAAGACATTGCCGGGCTGCGCGCGCACGCTTTCGAAGGCGCCCTTGCCCAGCCCCTCGCGCGTCGTGGTCTTCAGCCAGTGCGCCGGGATGATGATGTCGGTGTCGATATTCTTGGCGCCCCACGGATAGGCGCGCCCCTCGACCTTGCGAACGGCTTCCACTTTACACAACCTCCCGGATCAGCGGGCGGCTGCAGTCTCCGCCTTCGCTTCCATGCCCTTGCCGGTCGCGGCATATCCCGCCGCCAGCCCGCACAGCACCGTGCTTGCAATCAACGCCACCAGCGCCCGCTTCATACTTCATCCCCTCACGCATCCGCCGACATCAGCTCCCTGACATCGGTGAGGCGCCCCCGGATCGCCGCCGCCGCCGCCATGGCCGGCGAAAGCAGGTGCGTCCGCGCCCCCGGACCCTGTCTCCCTACGAAATTTCGATTCGAGGTGGAAGCACAACGTTCCCCGGCGGGGACCTTGTCGGGATTCATCGCGAGACACATCGAGCAGCCCGGCTCGCGCCATTCGAAGCCGGCCTCGAGGAAGATGCGGTCGAGCCCCTCCGCCTCGGCCTGGCGCTTGACCAGGCCCGAGCCCGGCACGATCAGCGCCTGGCGGATGCGATCGGCGACATGATGGCCCTTCACCACCGCGGCGGCGGCGCGCAAATCCTCGATCCGGCTGTTGGTGCACGAGCCGATGAAGACATGCTCGATGGCGACATCCTCCATCCGCATGCCGGGCGTCAGGCCCATGTAATCGAGCGATTTCTGCGCGGCGACCCGCTTGGCCGGATCCTCGAAGCTCTCCGGATCGGGCACGCTGCCGGTGATCGGCACCACATCCTCGGGGCTGGTGCCCCAGGTGAGCGAGGGCGCGATGTCGCTGGCCTGCAGAATCACGCTCTTGTCGTACGCCGCGCCGGCATCGGTCGGCAGCGTCTTCCAATAGGCGACCGCACGCTCCCAGGCCTCGCCCTTCGGCGCCATCGGCCGGCCCTTGATATAGTCGAACGTCGTCTGGTCCGGCGCGATGAGCCCCGAGCGGGCGCCGCCCTCGATCGACATGTTCGAAACGGTCAGCCGCCCCTCGATCGACATGGCGCGGATCACCTCGCCGGTGAACTCGATGACATAGCCGGTACCGCCGGCGGCGCCGATCCGACCGATGATCGCCAGCACCACATCCTTCGGCGTCACCCCGAAGCCGAGCGTGCCGTCGACGCGGATCTCCAGCGTCTTGCTCTGCTTCAGCAGCAGCGTCTGGGTGGCAAGGACATGCTCGACCTCGCTGGTGCCGATGCCGAAGGCCAGCGCCCCGAGCGCGCCATGCGCCGAGGTATGGCTGTCGCCGCAGACCAGGGTCGTACCGGGCAGCGTGAAGCCCTGCTCCGGGCCGACGACATGGACGATGCCCTGCCGCGCATCGAGCGCGTCGATATAGGGCACGCCGAACTCGGCGACGTTCGAGCGCAGCGCCGAGAGCTGGCCGGCGCTCGCGGCATCGGCGATCGGCAGTTCGTGCCCCGCCGCATCGACGCGCGCCGTGGTCGGCAAATTATGGTCGGGGACCGCAAGGGTGAGGTCCGGGCGGCGCACCGGCCGCCCCGCCGCGCGCAGGCCGGCAAAGGCCTGGGGGCTGGTCACCTCATGGACGAGGTGGCGGTCGATATAGATCAGGCAGGTTCCATCGTCCCGGCGCTCGACCACATGGTCGGCCCAGATCTTCTCGTACAGAGTGCGCGGTTGAACGGTCATGCGGGCGCTTTAGTCGATTCTTGCGCGCAGGCAAGCGTTCGTGCAATTTTCCATCGCATAGTTGAACTATTCTCCGGGTCCGCGGCCGAGCCTGGCGGCCTCCCCCTTCAGATAGGAATGCAGCGCGGAAATTTCCGCATCGCTGAGCACCTGGGCCGATTCCGTCGCCACTTCGCGCATCAGTCCCAGGTCGCGCCGGCTCCTGCCGGCCCCGCTGCGCAACAGCCGACGGAAGCCCGCAAGGTCATAGCTCGCCGCCATCGGCGCGAGCGCGGGGGCAATCTGGCCGCCTTCCCGCATCGGCGTTTCCATGCCGAGATGATGGCATTCCGAGCAGATCGCATCGTAGAAATAGCGCCCGGTCTCCACCGGGCGACGCTCGGGCGCGAGCCGCACGTTCCGGAAGCTCGGGCGCAGCGTACCGGTCAGCATCGCAAGGCGGGGCAGCGGACCATAGCTGGTCTCGGCGAGCGAGTCCTGCGGCCCCGGCTTCACGCTGCGCGCCCAGGCGACGATCCGGCCGAGATCCTCGTCGGACCAGTTGCGGATCGCCGCGGTGGACATGATGAACAGCGTGCTGCCGTCCTTCTTCACGCCGTAGCGCAGCAGCCGCACCAGCTCCTCGTTCGAATAGCCCGCGATCTTCCGGGCAATCGCCGGCGGCGCGATCGTGCCGCCCAGCCAGTCGCTGGACCATGTTGCGCCCTGGCCGTCGGGCCCGTGACAACCCCGGCAGCCCGCCAGCCGGGCGAGCCGGGCACCCTCGGCGAGCGAAGCGGCGTCGCGCGGGATCGCGAGGCGGTCGTCCGGCACGTCATGCGGGCGGCGCAGGATCCATTCGGAGCCGACATAGAGCCCGGCCGCCAGCACGATGGCGATCGCCAGCAACGCTTCGAACAGCTTCACCAGGCCGCGCATCGGATTCCCCCCGGATTCCCGGACGCCATCCATAGCGCGTTTCGTTACGTCCTCGCGACGGATCTATTTCGCCGGCACCCTGGCGGCCTCGCCCTTCAGATAGGCCTGCACCGCTTCGATCTCGCTGTCGGTGAAGGCGGTGAAGCCGACCCGGGCGACCACGCCCATCAGCCCCAGGTCGCGCCCGCTCATGCCCTGGCCGGTCCGCATCAGCTTGCGGAAGGCGGCGGGATCATAGGATGCGGCGACCGGCGCGAGCGCGGGCACCCTGGTCTTGCCGTCCTCCATCACGCTGTCCTCGTGCAGCTTGTGGCAGGCCTGGCAGGCGACGCCGACATAATAGCGGCCGATATCCGCGGGGCGCTTCGCCACCGAGACATTGCTGGCGGTCGCCATCGGCGGCAGCGCGCCGGTGAGCAGCAGGAAGCGGCCCATCGGCCCGAAGCCGGTCTTCACCTTGCTGTCCTGCGGCCCGGGCCTGAGGCTGCGGATCCACGCGATGATCCTGCCGAGATCGTCATCGGCGATGCGGCCGAGCGAGTGGCTGGGCATGATGAAGGTCGAGCTGCCGTCGGGCTTCACGCCGTAGCGGATCACCCGGGCAAGCTCGGCGTCACTCATCTTCGCCGCCATCTCGGCGAGCGGCGGCGGCGCCACCGTGCCGACCAGCGGCACCGAGAACAGCACCTTCCCCTCGCCATTGCCGGCATGGCAGTCGCGGCACATCACGATGTTGGCCAGGCGGCCGCCCTCGGCCACCGAGGCGGCATCCTTCGGCACGGTGACGGCGATATCGGGCGTCCTGTGCCCGGCGCGGATGATCCACTCCGAGCCGCCATAGACGACGGCAAGCAACAGCACGACAAGGCCGGCCAGCACGGCCAGTCCGCGAACGATCCAACGCATCTGAAAACTTCCCAAGCCAGTGGTGTATTATGCCACTAATACACTTCGCAGCTTCGGGCAAGTCATGCCGTGGCCGCGTCTTCCTTGGGCGAGATGTAAGCCGGATCATGCGCGAAAGGCAGTGGCCTCCCCGCGCGCAGCGCATCCAGAACTTCAGCGAACCCGGTCTCACACCGAAAGCCGAGTCTCCGCTCGGCAAGGGCGGCGTCGTATACGCGGCCAATACCCCTGGGTAATTCCCAGTTCTTCATACGGTATAACTGTTCCGCATCGGGGAAATGGCGAGCGATTACTGCCGGAGCATCGATCTTGAGCTCGGAACACTCGCTCCGGCTGAACGGCGTCGGCGCCGATACTATGAACACGTCAAAGCCGATTTCCGGCGCCTTTTCAAGCGCCAACAGGTGCGCGCGGGCGGCATCCTCCACGGTGAGCCGGCGGTGGAGCAGCTCGTTGGCCTTCATGTTCTCGCCCGACAGCGCGCGGTGGGTATCGTCCTCCTCGGGGAAGAAGCGGCTGGTGCGCAGCACGACGCAGCCCAGCCCATCGTTCAGCCAGGCCAGCCGGCAGAGCTGCTCGGCGGCAAGCTTGGTGACGCCGTATATGTTGCGCGGCTCGAGCGGGCCGGAATCCTCGTCGAGCCACACCGCGGCATCGCCCGCCTCGTCGCGGATCGCCTGGCTGATCATCAGCGAGGTGGTGGAGGTGAAGACGAACCGGTTATGCCCCGCCCGCGCCGCCGCCTCGAGCAGGTTGAGCGTGCCGGTGACGTTGACGTCGACGAATGCCTGGGCGGGATAGCGCGCGATGTCCGGCTTGTGCAGCGCACCGCCATGGATCACCGCCTCGATCCCGCGCTCGGCAAAGACCCGGTCGACCAGCGCGCGATCGGCGACCGAGCCGAGGATGTCGGTGTCCGCGCCGGGGGCAATGTCGAGGCCGGCGACGACATGGCCATTGGCGCGCAGCAGGGGCGCGAGGAAGCGGCCGAGCCAGCCGGACGAGCCTGTCAGGAGGATGCGCATGGGGGTGCAGGTAGCGCAGGCGCCCCGCGCCCTCAATCGTCACCCCGGCGAAGTAGCTTTTCCCCGGCGAAGGCCGGGGCCCAGACTAAGCAGTGCGCGGCGAAGACGCGCCAAGGCGCGTGACTTTCAAGTACTGGGCCCCGGCCTTCGCCGGGGAAAGGAAATGGAGAAGCCGCTAGGAAAGCACCGGCACCGGCGAAGCCTTCCTCTCCGCCGGCTCGTCCGCGTCCTGCCACTCGGTCCGGCGCTTCACGCCGAAGTTCAGGAACAGCACCGGCAGCTTGAGGAACAGCAGCTCGGAATGGATGAAGCTGTCGATCCCCCGCTCCCACCATTTCGGGTCGCGCTTGCCATTGGCCTTGAGCCAGCCGTCGTAGGGCGCCCAGTGGCTCGGCTCGTCCTTCTCGATGATCCGGAAGATCTTCATCAGCACCTTGTCGCCGGTGACCAGCGGGTGCCTGAGCAGGATCTCCACCTGCTTGTGCCCGCGCTGCTCGGTGAGCGAGATCACCCGGCACAGCTTCTCGAACTGGTCGTCCTCGGCGATGATCCGCTGGGTATCGAGCTCGTCGATCGTGTGGCGGAACATGATCTCGACGAACCGGTCGATATGCCCGCAGGTCCGGTCGACCTGGAGCGGCATGCGGCCCTGCAGCTCGAACCAGCGCTTGAACATGACATAATGCTTGCGCTCGTCGGCGCGGTGCTTCTCGATCGCGGCGATCAGCGCATGATCGTCGGGCGCACGCGCCTTCACCGCCTCGAGCACCCGGTCGATGCTCGTATAGCCCCGGTGCTCGTTGTAGATGTAGATCGAGCCGAGCAGATCGAGATAACGGCGGCGGAACCAGTCGATCATAATAGGGCGCTACGCCTGCCGGAGGAGAGGCGACAAGAGGGACAGTCTCATCTCGAATGAGTGGCGCCATCCCCGCTGCCGGTTCAATCGACTAGGCCGTTGCGCGCCCGCCCGCCAGTTAATTCGCGTCCATGTACCCGCCGGACGATTTCCGGCGGGTACATGCCGTGCCTCAGGCCGTCGCCAGCGCGACCTCGTAGCTGGCCGTGGTCTTCTCTGCGACTTCGGCCTCGCTGACGCCCGGCGCCAGCTCGACAAGACGGAAGGGCGATTCATGATCGGCGCGCTGGAACACGGCGAGATCGGTGATGATCATGTCGACCACGTTCTTGCCGGTGAGCGGCAGGTCGCAGCCCGGCACGAACTTGGGCGCGCCGTCCTTGGAGTTGTGCTCCATCACCACGATGATCTTCTTGACGCCGGCGACCAGGTCCATGGCGCCGCCCATGCCCTTGATCATCTTGCCGGGGATCATCCAGTTGGCGATGTCGCCCGTCTCGCTCACTTCCATCGCGCCGAGCACGGTGAGGTCGATATGGCCGCCGCGGATCATCGCGAAGCTCTGCTCCGAGCCGAAATAGACCGACTGGGGCAGCTCGCTGATCGTCTGCTTGCCGGCGTTGATCAGGTCGGGATCGACTTCGTCGTCATAGGGGAACGGGCCGATGCCGAGCATGCCGTTCTCCGACTGGAGCGTCACCTCCACCCCCGCCGGAATGTGGTTCGCCACCAGCGTCGGGATGCCGATGCCCAGATTGACGTAGAAGCCGTCCTGCAGCTCCTTCGCGGCGCGCGCCGCCATTTCATCGCGAGTCCAGGGCATTATTCACCTTCCTTAAGATATCCACCGACCACTCGCTCACGCTGCTTCGGGCTCAGCGAGCACCAGTAGGTCAGCAATTCGGGCGTCTTGTCGAATTCGGCCATTCCGGCGGGGCCCGGCCGATCGGCCACGTGCGCCGGCGCATATTCGCCCGCGCGGATGAGATGGTCGACCAGCGCGTTTGCCGCGTGCTCGACAAGGATCTGCCCCTTGGCGGCGACGAGATCGAGCCGCCGCTGATAATCCTGTTTCCCCAGTTCCCACTCCGCGCCGCGCACCCAGCTGAACACGACCGAGTCGGATGTGCCTTCACGGAAGACGGCAGCGAGCGCACGGCGATATGGTGGGAAATATTTCGCAGTGAGCGGCGCGCGCTTCAACTCGATCTGCCAGCACAGGAATTCGACGCCCCGCCGCGCCAGAATATCACGGACCCAGGGCTTTCTCGCCACCGCGTCGGCCACCGCCCGCTGAAATGTCCGCTCGGCACCGATGCTGAAGGCGATCTCGTCGTCCTCCACCGGAATGACGGGGACAAGCTGGGCCTGCTGTAGCGTCAAGGCGAGCAGCAGCGCGATCACGGCCGGGCCACAGCCCCGGCCGGATCGGCCCATTGCTTGTCCTTGGGGAACACGTCGTCCATCCCGCCCTTCAGGCCGCTGCCGTAGACGGGGTTGGGCAGGATGAACCAGCCGCGGCCCCATAGCGGCGCGATCAGCGTGTTGCTGGTGGTGTTGCGCCGCGCGGGGGTCGACAAGTCCTTGGCGTTGAACAGGTCGCTGAAGTCGCCCAGCTGGTCGCCGCCCATCGCGACGATGCAGTAGCGCTCGGCGATCTTCCAGCGCCGCTCGTCCTTGCCGCTCGGGGCAGCGTCGTCGCGCAGGATCAGCGTGTCGCCCAGCATCACCGGGCCGAGCCCGGCCTTGTTGAGCGCCTCGATCGTGAAGGGCGCGGTGCTCGCCGAGCGATTGGTGTTGTAGATCACGGTGATGCCGTCGGCGCGGAGTGCGGCGATCGTCTCGGCGGCGCCGGGCACCGCCTCCACCTTGTCTGCGCCGGTCTCTTCCCAGCGCGTCCAGCGACCCTGGTCATAGCCCGGCCCGCGCCGCGCCGCGTCGCTCTCGAAGCCGAGGTTGAGCAGCACGGTCTCGTCCACGTCGAACACCACGGCGAGCGGGCGCTTGCCGCAGGTGTCGAACTTGGGCGAGGTCAGCGTCGAATCGCGCGTCATCACCACCGAGCTGATCTTGCTGCGGTCGCGGCGGAAGCGCAGATCGCCATGGATGTAATTCCACAGCGCCGCATAGGCCTGGAGGCTGAGCGCCGATGCTTCGCCCGAGCCGTAGAGGAACTGCATCTCGGGCGGCACCGTGCCTGGCGGCGGCGCGACGGGGGTCGGTGCCGGGGCGGGCATCAGCGCCAGCGCCTGCTCGCCCGGCGACGGGCCCTCCGACTGCGGCCGGGGCTGCGGCTTCTCCTGGCCGCGCCGGGGCTTTTTGCCCTTCCCCTTGTCCTGGGTGGTCTTGACCACGCCGGCCGCGGCCGCGAGCGGCACCGCCGCCGCGATGCAGCCCGAAAGCCCGGTCGCGGCAAGCGCCAGCCCGGCTATCGCCAGCGCTCGGCTCACGCAGCCTCGCGCGGCCGGGTCGTCCGGAACTCGATCTTCTTGTCGTAGGGGCTGCCGACGATCAGCCGCTTTACATAGATGCCCGGCAGGTGGATCTGGTCGGGGTCGAGGCTGCCCACCGGCACCACTTCCTCGACCTCGGCGACGCAGATCCTGCCCGCGGTCGCCATCGGCTGGTTGAAGTTGCGCGCGGTCTTGCGGAAGATCAGGTTGCCGCTCTCGTCGGCCTTCCAGCCCTTGATGATCGACAGGTCGCTGCGGATGCCGCGCTCGAGGATATATTCCTCCCCGTCGAAGACCTTCACTTCCTTGCCCTCGGCGACCAACGTGCCGACGCCCGTCCTGGTGTAGAAGCCCGGGATGCCCGCCCCGCCCGCGCGGCAGCGCTCGGCCAGCGTGCCCTGGGGGCAGAATTCCACCTCGAGCTCGCCGCTCAGATATTGCCGCTCGAACTCCTTGTTCTCGCCGACATAGGACGAGATCATCTTCTTCACCTGGCGGGTGCGCAGCAGCTTGCCCAGGCCCTCGCCGTCCACGCCGGCATTGTTCGAGGCGATGGTGAGGTCCTTGGTGCCCGCATCGCGGATCGCGTCGATCAGCCGCTCGGGGATGCCGGACAGGCCGAAACCGCCCGCGCAGATCGTCATGCCGTCGAACAGCAGCCCTTCCAGCGCTGCTTCTGCGTTGGGATAGAGCTTCTTCATCGGCGATTCTCTCCTGACTTCGCCCGGGGCGATAGTCCGGGGCGGAAGCCTCGGTCAAGCGAACCTGAACCGACTTTCAACTTCGCTGCATCGCAGCAGCGCCGGCCGGCGCCCTCTACCGAACCTGAACAGAAGATGATCAACTTCGGTGGTGTGGCACAAAGGCAACACGGCAGGATTGTAATTAAATTGCCATATTGCACTGCGGAATCGGAGGCCTACGTAGAGCCCCGGATGGCCATCCGAACCTGAGTAATTAAGTCCAAAGGTAGGAAATATAATGCGAATTCTCGCAGTGTCCGCGCTCGCCCTCGTGGCAGCCACCGCAACCCCCGCTTTCGCCCAGGACAGCGCGCCGTTCAGCGGCCCGCGCATCGAGGCCGAAGCCGGTGTGGACCATGTCGGCTCCGAGGGTAATGGCCGTTCGGGCTTCCTGTATGGCGGCGCCATCGGCTACGACAAGCAGTTCAACAACATCGTGATCGGTGCCGACGCCGAGATCACCGGCGCGACCACCAAGGAGGGTGGCGTGGAAGCCGGCCGTGACCTGTATGTCGGCGCCCGCGCAGGCTTCGTCGTCGGCGGCTCGACGCTGGTCTACGGCAAGGCCGGCTACACCAACGCCCGCGTCAGCTTCGGCGACGACGGCATCAACAACGACGGCTACCGTCTGGGCGCCGGTGTCGAGCGCAACTTCGGCCGCTTCTTCGGCAAGGTCGAGTACCGCTACTCGCGCTACGAGAAGATCGACCTGAACCGCGACCAGGTCGTCGCGGGCGTCGGCGTTCGCTTCTAAGCGACCGACAAATCCGGACAGCAAGGGGGCCGCGCGGGCAACTGCGCGGCCCTTTTGCGTTTTGCCGGGCTTGAACCACCCATCCGCCAAGCTACCCTGCCCCTATGGGCTACTGGATAAAGCGGATCGTCTTGCAGACCGGCGAGATCGTCACCGAGCGCGAACTGCGAGTGGACGAGAACCGCTTCGAAGGCCCGGCGCCCCTGGTCGGCGACGTTGTCGAGGTCGAATGCCGGGGGCGCAAATTCCCGGCCAAGGTCATCTGGGGAAACTGGCCGGGCCGACACCACCCTGACGAAGCGATCGTCCCGCTTCGCGTTGCCGAGCTGGATGCTTCGGCACCTACCCCGCCGGCCCATCGTCCAGCATGATCGAGCGGCAGGGCTCGCGCCCGCCATAGCTCTTCTCCGCCACCCTGGCGCCCACCGCGCGCAACGCGTCGGCACGCTCGGCGGAGCGGACGCCAAAGATCGCCCGTTCATACTCCATCGTGCCCGCAAACGCCGGCACCGCGCGCACCCGCTCCAGCCAGGCCGCGGTGCGCGGCCAGCGCCCGGCGTCCACCTCGAACCCGGCGAGCGAGGCGTTGCGGAAGAAGCAGGCATAGGTGAAGTCGGCGGTGCAGACATGGTCGAACAGGAAGCCGTCCGCCGGCACCCGCGCCTCGATCCAGTCGAGCGCCTCGGGCAGGTCGATGGTCGTCACCCGTTCGATCAGCGCATGATCGGGCTCGCGCCTCCAGACAAAGGGGACGATGGTGCGCTGGTAGAACAGCCGCCAGATGATCAGGTCGCCCAGGCGGCTGTCGGCGAACTCCTCCATCCAGCGCGCCTTCGCCCGGTCGGCGGGCGACCTGGGCATCAGCGGCGGCTCGGGCCAGCGCTCGTCGACATATTCGGCGATCACGGTCGAGTCGTTGAGGACCAGGTCGCCGTCGATCAGCACCGGGATGCGGCGCAACGGGCTGACCCGGGTGAAGTCCTCGGTGCCGTAAAAGGGCACGATCGGGTCCATCTCATAGTCTACGCCCTTGTGGTCGAGCGCGACGAACACCTTGCGCGCATAGGGCGAGACATGGTTGCCGATGATGAGCATGGGGCTCCCCTCCGATTGGGCAAGGCCTACCGCGCCAGACCGACCCCGTCGAGCGATTGACCGTTACGGAGGCGATACGCATACCATCGGCGATGCGCATACCATCGGCGATGCGCCGCCTCGCCCTAGCCTCCGCCGCCCTGCTCGCAGCCTCCACTGGATCGGCCTTCGCGCAGACCCTTCCGACCATCGTCACCCCGCCGCCCATGCCGGTCGAGCGCGACGCCCAGGGTTGCTGGGCGAGTCCCGGCCCCAATCCGGCAACGGGAGTCACCCCGGCTTTCGGGATGGACGAGCGCATGGACTATTGGGTCCGGGTGAGCGGCAAGGACTGGCATTTCGCCGACAAGGCGCCCGTGTCGATCCGCGTGCGCGCCGTGGACATACCGAACCCCGCCTATGGCCAGGAACGCACCACCGAGAGGACCATCGAGGCGCACGGCTTCCTCGACAAGCGGGGCCGCAGCGGCGTGGTCCTTCCGCTGGCCGGTCCCGGATATAATTTCACGATCTGGTCAGTGCTATCGCTCTACCGCCAGGGCGAGTCGGCGCCCTTCGCGGTCGTCGACAATAATTACGGCCTCGCCGCCCGGTCGATCCGCCCCTGTCTGATGGAGCTGGCCGGCGACGATCGCGGCTCGGGCAAGCCGGTCGTCACCAAGGTGGCGCTGCGCAACCCGGGCACCGCCATCCTGACCGATGACGACTATCCCGCAGCCGCATTGCGCGCCGAGGAACAGGGGCGCACTTCGGTCCGGCTCACCGTCTCGGCGCATGGCCTGGTGAGCGATTGCACCGTCACCGCATCGAGCGGCAGCGCGATCCTCGACAGCACGACCTGCTCGATCCTCGCCCGGCGCCTGCGCCTGAATCCGGCGCTCGACGAGGCGGGGCAGCCGACCCAGGGGACTCTCGCGACGTCGATCACCTGGCGGATACCCGGCTCGTCGCCGCCGGAGCCCGCCGCGCCATTGCCACAGCCTATACGCCAGTAACGATCGCACGGGTTGGTCTGGCGCACGCGCCTCGCTAGACAGGTAGCATGACCGCGAAACGAACCGGGGGCCGAATCCTCGTCGACAATCTGGTCGCACAGGGCTGCGACCGTATCTTCCACGTGCCGGGCGAGAGCTTCCTCGCCGTGCTCGACGCGCTGCACGACGTGCCGCAGATCGATGTGGTGACCTGCCGCCAGGAAGGCGGGGTCGGCTTCATGGCCTGTGCCGACGGCGCGATGATGCAGCGGCCGGGCGTCGCCTTCGTCACCCGCGGACCGGGCGCGACCAACGTCTCGATCGGCGTCCATGTCGCGATGCAGGATTCGCAGCCGATGATCCTCTTCATCGGCGATGTCGATCGTTCGATGCGCGACCGCGAGGGTTTCCAGGAAGTCGATTTCCCCGCCTTTTTCGGCCCGATCGCCAAATGGGCGACGCGGATCGAGGATGCCCGCCGCATCCCCGAATATGTCGCCCGCGCCTTTGCGGTGGCGACCTCCGGCCGCCCCGGCCCTGTGGTGGTCGCGCTGCCCGAGGACATGCTGTGCGACGTGGTCGAGGCGATCGACCGCCCCGAGATCGCCCCGCCGATCCAGGCGCCCGACGCCTATGACCTCGACCAGATGTTCGCCCTGCTCGCCGAGGCGAAGCGTCCGGTGGCGATCGTCGGCGGCGCCGGCTGGGATGCCGAGGCGGGCGAGGATTTCGCGAAATTCGCCGAGCGGATCGCCCTGCCCGTGGCCGGCGCCTTCCGCCGCCAGGATGCGATCCCCAACACCTCCCCGGTCTGGGCCGGCAATCTCGGCTATGGCCCGAACCCGAAGCTGGTCCAGCGGATCAAGGATGCCGACCTGCTGCTCGTGGTCGGCGCCCGCCTCGGCGAGGCGACGACCGACGGCTATACGCTGATCACTCCCGAGCACCCCGGCCAGAAGCTGGTCCATGTCCATCCGGACCCGAACGAGCTCAACCGCGTCTATTTCGCCGATCTGCCGATCTGCGCCCGCCCGTTCGAGTTCGCGGTCGCGCTGGCGGCCGAGGAAGACGTCGCGCTGCCCAGCTTCGATGCGGCGCAGGCGCATGCCGAGTGGCTCGAATGGTCGACCCCCAGGCCGCGCGAGGGCGTGGCGCTCGATCTCGGCCAGTGCGTCGCGGCGATGCGCGAAGCGATGCCAGCGGACACGATCATCTGCAACGGCGCCGGCAATTTCTCCAGCTGGTGGCACCGCTACTGGCCCTATGCCGCCCACCCCTCGCAGCTCGCCCCCACCGCCGGGGCGATGGGCTATGGCGTGCCTGCCGCCGTCGCCGCCGCGATCCGCTTCCCGGACCGCGCCGTGGTCGCGCTGGCCGGCGACGGCGACTTCATGATGAACGGCCAGGAACTCGCCACCGCCGTCCAGCATGACGCCGACCTGATCGTCATCCTGGTCGACAACGGCACCTATGGCACGATCCGCATGCACCAGGAGCGCGAATATCCCGCGCGCCTCTCCGGCACGGCGCTCAAGAACCCCGATTTCGCCGCGCTCGCTCGCGCCTATGGCGGCTGGGCGGAGACGGTGGAGCGAACCGGGGAGTTCGCGCCCGCCCTTGCCCGCGCGCTGGAGCAGCCGGGCCTGCGCCTGCTCCATCTGAAGACCGATATCGAGTTCATCACGCCGGGGCTCACCGTCACCGGCCTGCGGAGCAAATAATCCCGCCGCTACGCCGTTTTGCCGGGTCCCTGTCCCCTATAATATCGGGATAGGGACCATTCGAAGAGGCAGGCATATGGGCTGGCGGCATCTGCACGTCGGGCGCAAGGGCGACAATCTGACCATCCAGAACCACCGGGTCTGGCATGAGGAATGGCGCTGGATCAACGCCGAAACCGTCCGCCTGCCCGATCCGATGGTGCCGGTGGACGTGCTGTCGCACATGGTCTGCGAGATCGGCCCCAAGACCCGCCCGGTCCGCTTCGCCGCGCACAAGCTGCAGAGCGACCTGTGGAGCTTCTACATCCCGGATTGATCCGGGAGAGGCGTCCTTCTTCCTCTTCTTTCCCCGGCGAAGGCCGGGGCCCAGACTTGAAAGTGACGCGCCTTGGCGCGTCTTCGACGCGCACTGTTTAGTCTGGGCCCCGGCCTTCGCCGGGGAAAGCTAATCCAGCAACCAAGACCGCTTCGCCGGCGCGCCCGACACCAGCGGATCGTCCGGCTGCGCCAGGCGCAGCTTCATCTCGGTGAGCGGCCTGCCGCTGACCCGGTCGATCACCATCGGCTCGACCAGCGCCTCGGTCTCGGTATCGACCAGCCGGCTGGTGCCGCCCTCGCCATTGTGGCGCCGGCCCCATTCCCCGATCACGTGCAGCACCGGCAGGAAGTCGCGTCCCGCATCGGTGAGCACATATTCGTCGCGCGGCGGGCGCTCGCTGTAGCGCCGCTTCGCCACCAGCCCCGCCTCGACCAGCGCGCGCAACCGCGCGGTCAGGATGTTCGGTGCGATCCCCAGGCTGGTGCGCAAAGCCTCGAAGCGGCCGAGCCCCAGGCTCAGGTCGCGCAGGATCAGCATGCTCCACGCATCCCCCACCTTGGCCAGCCCACGGGCGACCGGACAGCAGGTCTGCGATTTTTCTTGGTCAACGTCCATTGCATAATGATAGTGAGTTACTATTAAAATGCAAGCGACTCGATCTCCGGGCCGCAACGGAGACGAACCATGACTGATTCCACCCTTGGCACTGCCCTGATCACCGGCGCATCCACCGGCATCGGCGCTGTCTATGCGGACCGCCTGGCCAAGCGCGGCCACGACCTGATCCTCGTCGCGCGCGACGCCGCCCGCATGCAGGCGCTCGCCGACCGCCTGACCGCCGAGACCGGCCGCAGCATCGAAGTGCTCCCCGCCGACCTCACCGATGGCGACGATCTCGATCGCGTGGCGAAGCGCCTCGCCGACGACGCCACGATCACCCTGCTGGTCAACAATGCCGGCATGTCGCTGAACGGCGGACTGCTCGACAACGAGGCCCCGGCGCTCGAGCGGCTGATCGCGCTCAACATCACCGCCCCCACCCTGCTCGCCTCGGCAGCCGGCAAGGCGTTCCAGGCGCGCGGCAAGGGCGGCATCATCAATCTCGCCTCGATCCTCGCCTTTGCGCCCGAGATGTTCGACGGCGTCTATTCGGGCAGCAAGGCCTATCTGCTCAACCTCTCGCTCTCGCTCGCCACGCAGCTCGAGCCGAAGGGCGTGCGCGTCCAGGCAGTCCTGCCCGGCGCCACCCGCACCGAGATCTGGGAGCGTTCCGGCAAGGACGTGGACAGCTTCCCGCCCGAGATGGTGATGGACGTCGACGACCTGGTTGATGCGTCGCTCGCCGGCTTCGACAAGGGCGAGACGGTCACCATCCCGCCGCTCGCCGATGAAGGCCTGTACGAGGCCTACAACAATGCCCGCCTGGCAATGGGCCCGCACCTCTCGAAGCGCGACGTCGCCCCGCGCTACCGCGAGACGGTGGCGGCGTAACCCGACTTCCCCTCCCTGCAAGGGAGGGGACCGAGGGGTGGGTGGAGGCCTGGCGATACGGGTTCCGTGTCGCCGGGCCTTTCCGTATCGCCGGGACGCGACCCACCCCCAACCCCTCCCTTTCAGGGAGGGGAGGCAAATGAAAAAAGGCCGCCCCGGTTTCCCGGAGCGGCCTTCGCCTGAGTATCCGCGGGCGGATCAGATATCGTCGCCGAGCGCGCCCTTCACCTTGCCGATGAACTGCTCGCCCTTGCCCTTCAGCTCCTGGGCCTTGCCCTCGGCATCGAGCTTGTCGTCGGCGTGCGTGCGCCGCGGATCGGCCGGATTGCCGGCGATCGCCTGCTTGGCCTTGCCGACCATCTCGTTGACGTTGCCCTTGATCTTGTCGGTAAGTTCACCCATGATTCCAATCTCCTACCGTGGATCGGCGCCTGGCCGCGCCTGTGATCCGTTCGACTGAAACAACGGTCCGCGCGGGAATTGGGTTCCGTCATGCCAGAGCGGATTGCCGAGCATTATGAGCGACATGCCCATGCGTTCGATCATGCGCGGCGCAAGCGCTTCGCCGAGCGCGCCTGGCTCGATCGCTTCCTGCTCGGCGTAGCCAGGGGCGCGCCGGTGCTCGACCTGGGCTGCGGCGCCGGCGAGCCGATCGCGCGCTATCTCCACGATCACGGCCATCCGATAACCGGAGTCGACGGATCGGAGGCGATGATCGCCCTGTGCCGCACCCGCTTCCCGCGCGAGCGCTGGATCGCCGGCGACATGCGCCGCGTCGCGCTGGACGGCATGTTCGGTGGGATCCTCGCCTGGGACAGCCTGTTCCACCTGCCCGCCGACGACCAGCTCGACCTGATCGGGCGGCTCGCGCCCCATCTGTCCCCCCGCGGCGCGCTGCTGTTCAACACCGGCCCGGCGCGCGGCACCGCGATGGGCTGCCAGTTCGGCGAGGAGCTCTACCACGCCAGCGCCGACCCGGCGGAATATCGCGCGGTGTTGGCCAGGACCGGGCTGTTCGAGGTCGCCTACAAGCCCGAGGACAGCGCGACCGGCGGGCGATCGGTATGGCTGGTGCGGAAGCCGCATTGAATTCCTCCCTCGGAGCGCAGCTCCGGGGGAGGGGGACCGCGCCCGCAGGGCGTGGTGGAGGGGGCAAAACCACAGGCGACACCGCTCGCGGCTACGCCCCCTCCACCATTCGCCATGCGAATGGTCCCCCTCCCCCGCTTCGCGGGGGAGGAATGGGAACTAAGGCGCCACCTTCTGCAGGAACGCGATCACCGCCGCCCAGGCCGGCTCGGCGCCGTCCTTGTTCTTCGGGCGGAGCAGCGTCGAGGAGCCGTGGACGCCGCCCTGCTTGGGCACGAACTGCTCCTTGTCCTTGCCGGGCACCGCGGCGAGGATGGTGCGCGCCGCGTCGATCTCGTGCCCGTCCTGCGCCGAGGTGACGAACACCGGCGCCTTCACCTTGGCGGCCGCAGTCTCGACCAGCTTCTTGTCGTCGAAATACTCGCCCGGCGAAAAGGCCATCACTGCCTTCACCGCGTCCGGCTGCTCGGCCGCGAGCAGGAAGGCGAGCGAGGCCGAATAGCTGCTGCCCCACAGGATCACCGGCAGCTTCCGCGCCCGCGCCCAGGCCAGCGCCGCCTCGAGATCGGGCTTGGCCGCCAGATATTCCGCCGAGGTCGCGACATGGCCCGGCTGTACGCCGATGCCCTTCGCCGTCTCGTTGCCGCCGAACAGGTCGCCGCCGGCGCGCTGGTCGATGCGCAGCGACTCATAGCCCCAAGTCGCGAGCCGCGGCGCGATCGTGGCATATTCGTCCTTGCCCGATTCGGCCTGGTGGAACAGCAGGATCAGCGCCTTGGGCCGCTCGGTCCCGACATGGATCCCCGCCACCTTCACCCCGTCCGCCGCGGTGAGCGTCACCGGCTCGGCCGAGATGGCGCGCGCTTCCTTGGGCACGTTGGCGGGCTTGGGATGGCAGGCGGAGAGCGCCAGCAGCGCCAGCGCCGCCACTGCCGTCCCGCGCATCAGATCAGCCCCGCCAGCGGGCTCGACGGATCGGCATAGCGGCGCTTGGCCATGCGCCCGGCGCGATAGGAGAGCCGCCCGGCCTCCACCGCCGCCTTCATCGCCGCCGCCATCAGGATCGGGTCCTTGGCCTCGGCGATCGCGGTGTTCATCAGGATGCCGTCGCAGCCCAGCTCCATGCCGACCGCCGCGTCGCTCGCCGAGCCGACGCCGGCATCGACCAGCACCGGCACCTTGGCGCCCTCGACGATCAGCCGGATCGTCACCTGGTTCTGGATACCCAGCCCCGATCCGATCGGCGCACCGAGCGGCATGATCGCCACCGCGCCGGCATCCTCCAACCGCTTGGCTGCGATCGGATCGTCGACGCAATAGACCATCGGCTTGAAGCCTTCGTTCGCGAGGATTTCCGTAGCACGGAGAGTCTCGACCATGTCGGGATAGAGCGTCCGCGCCTCGCCCAGCACTTCGAGCTTCACCAGCTCCCAGCCGCCCGCCTCGCGCGCCAGGCGCAGCGTGCGGATCGCCGACTCGGCATCGAAGCAACCCGCGGTGTTGGGCAGATAGGTGATCTTCTTGGGATCGATATAGTCGGTGAGCATCGGCGCATTGGGATCGCTCACGTTCACCCGGCGCACCGCCACCGTGACGATCTCGGCGCCGCTCGCCGCGACGGCGGCCGCGTTCTGCTCGAAATCCTTGTACTTGCCGGTGCCGACGATCAGCCGCGAGCGGAAGGTCTTGCCGGCGACGGTCCAGGTATCTTCATCGACCGGGCGGCCATGATCCCCGCCCCCGACGAAATGGACGATCTCCAGCTCGTCGCCATCCTCGACGATCACTTCGTTCAGCGTCGAGCGCGGGACGACCTCGAGGTTGCGCTCCACCGCCAGCTTGGCGGGCACCAGCCCCAGCTCCTCGGCCAGCTGCGCGATGGTCAGCCCGGCGGTCACCCGCTTGTGCTCGCCATTTACGGTGATGGAGACGGTGCCGTCAGTATGCAATTACCTTACTCCGCTCGTGGGGGAGCCCAAAGCCGCATGATTGGCAACAAATCAGTGCCACGCGTTGGGAATCCGAGGTCGGACCTAATAGCCCAGACCAGCGCCGCCAAGGCCTCATCTTGCGATCGGTGATCAATCCCACCTGGCGGCGGCGACGTGAGTTCCTGAAAGGTATAGAGCCGCGCCAACACGTTAGGCGCGGCAATCAAGTGTAATGCGTTGCAGGCGTGTGCCCAGCGAGCCTTGTCAGCGAGCGTGGCATTCCCACCGACTACTCCGCTCAGGGAAACCACAAATTCCTCATAGTATTTCAATTTGGTAGCACGCCATAGCGCCTCTCTGTCTCGACTGCGGCTAAACCACCAAGTCAGTGCGGCAACGATCACTGCCGTCGCTGCTGGAATGATTGCACCTTCCATTTTCTCTCCAATAATCTCGTTGTAGGCGAGATAGCGCGAAGCTGCTATCGGGCCCCATGCTTGGCACAATCTACGTCCTCAACGGTCCCAACCTCAATCTGCTGGGACTGCGCGAGCCGGAGATCTACGGATCGGATACGCTCGACGACATTGCAGGGCGCCTGGAGGACCGGGCCAAGGAACTCGATCTCGAGATCGACCTGCGCCAGTCGAATCACGAAGGCCATCTGGTCGACTGGCTGCACGAGGCCCAGGCGCACCGGGCGAAGGCGGTATTGCTAAACGCCGGCGCCTTCACCCACACCAGCGTCGCGCTCTACGACGCGATCCGCGCGATCAAGACGCCGGTACTCGAAGTCCATCTCTCCAACCCGCTCACCCGGGAGGAGTTTCGCCACCACAGCTATGTGGGCATGGCCGCCCGGGGAACCATCGCCGGTTTCGGGGCGCTGTCCTACATGCTTGCGCTTGAAGCCGCCGCGCTCCTCTGACAAAGGGCGCGGTTTCATCGGAAGACGAGATCAAATGGCAGATAAGAACGACAAGACGGGCGCCATGCAGGTTGATATCGAGCTGGTGCGCCAGCTCGCCGCAGTGCTCGACGAAACCAACCTGACCGAGATCGAGGTCGAGGACGCAGACCGCAAGGTGCGTGTCGCCCGCACGGTGCAGGCCGCTCCCGCGCTCCTGCAGGCCCCGATCGCCGCCCCCGTGGCCGCGCCGGTCGCCGCCGCGCCCGTGCCCGCTCCGGCCGCCGAGGCCGCGCCCGCCGCCGCGCTCAACGCGGTCAAGTCGCCGATGGTCGGCACCGTCTATCTCGCGCCCAACCCCGAGGCGCCGAACTTCGTCGCGGTCGGCCAGGCCGTGAAACCCGGCGACACGCTGCTGATCATCGAGGCGATGAAGGTGATGAACCCGATCACCGCCACCGCGCCCGGTACGGTCAAGGCGATCCTGGTCGACAACGGCCAGCCGATCGAGTTCGACCAGCCCCTCGTGGTTGTCGAGTAAGCCCGAGTGCCCGAGATCAAGAAGCTCCTGATCGCCAATCGCGGCGAGATCGCGCTGCGCATCCACCGCGCCTGCCACGAGATGGGCATCAAGACGGTGGCGGTGCACTCCACCGCCGATAGCGACGCGATGCATGTGCGCCTCGCCGACGAGGCGATCTGCATCGGGCCGCCGGCCGCGGGCGAGAGCTATCTGAAGATCGACCGGATCATCGCCGCGGCGGAGATCTCGGGCGCGGATGCGATCCACCCCGGTTACGGCTTCCTCTCGGAGAACGCCAAGTTCGCCGAGATCGTCGAGGCGCACGGCATCATCTTCGTCGGCCCCAAGCCCGAGCATATCCGCACGATGGGCGACAAGATCGAGGCGAAGCGCACCGCCGGCGCGCTCGGCCTGCCGCTCGTCCCCGGCTCGGACGGCGCGATCAGCGACGTCGAGGAAGCCAAGAAGATCGCCGAAGCCGCCGGCTATCCGGTGATCATCAAGGCCGCATCGGGCGGCGGCGGCCGCGGCATGAAGGTTGTGACCAACCCGGCCGATCTCGAAGCGCAGATGCTCCAGGCCGGCAGCGAGGCCAAGGCCGCCTTCGGCGACGCCACCGTCTATCTCGAAAAATATCTCGGCAACCCGCGGCATATCGAGGTGCAGGTGTTCGGCGACGGCAATGGCAACGCCATCCACCTGGGCGAGCGCGACTGCTCGCTCCAGCGCCGCCACCAGAAGGTGCTCGAGGAAGCCCCTTCGCCGGTCCTCTCGGCCGAGGAGCGCGCGCGCATCGGCGGGATCTGCGCCAAGGCGATGGCCGACATGGGCTATCGCGGCGCCGGCACGATCGAGTTCCTCTGGGAAAATGGCGAGTTCTACTTCATCGAGATGAACACCCGCCTGCAGGTGGAGCATCCGGTGACCGAGGCGATCACCGGCCTCGACCTCGTCCGCGAGCAGATCCGCGTCGCGGAGGGCCATGGCCTCACCCTCCGCCAGGAGGATGTCGAGTTCCGCGGCCATGCGATCGAATGCCGCATCAACGCCGAGGACCCGCGCACCTTCGCCCCCTCGCCGGGCCTGGTGAAGGGCTATCACGCGCCGGGCGGCATGAACGTCCGCGTCGATTCGGGCCTCTATGCCGGCTACAAGGTGCCGCCTTACTACGACTCGATGATCGCCAAGCTGATCGTCTGGGGCCACACCCGCGAAGGCGCGCTCCGCCGCCTGCGCCGGGCGCTCGAGGAGTTCGTGATCGACGGGATGAAGACCACCATCCCGCTCCACCAGGCGCTGCTCGACGATCCCGACTTCCAGAAGGGCGAGTACACGATCAAGTGGCTGGAAGAGTGGCTGGCCCGGCAGGACGAGGCGTAAGCTTTCCGCCATCCAATTTCCTCCGTCATCCCCGCGAAGGCGGGGATCCAGAGTCAAACGCTATACGGCAGAGAAACCCTGGATCCCCGCCTTCGCGGGGATGACGCGGGATTGGGACAAGCGACGATGAAAGCCACGATCTACCACAATCCCCGCTGCTCCAAGTCGCGCGAGGCGCTGGCGATCCTGAACGAGACGCCGGGCATCGAGGTCGAGGTGGTCGAATATCTCAAGACCCCACCGAGCCGCGAGACGCTGAAGGACCTCTATGCCCGCGCCGGCATGACCGCCCGCGAAGGCCTGCGCATCGCCGAGGACGCCGCCAAGCCGCTCAAGGGCGCCGATGACGACACGATCCTCGATGCGATGGCGGCGAATCCGATCCTGATCGAGCGCCCGCTGGTCGTCACCGAAAAGGGCGTCCGCCTCGGCCGCCCGCCGGAAAAGATTCGCGAGATCCTCTAAATCCCTCCCTCGCCCAGGGGAGAGAGGCGCGCCGCAACGCCGAATATCCAAAATGGTTCCGTCCCGTTACCCAATTTGACGAAATCGACGCTGCGCCGGACAATTCCCCCGTCGCGGTAACCCGAAAATTAACGGTCACCGCCTAATCCTGCATCCCGAAAATATAGGATGGGGTGATGCGGATTACGGTCGGGAACGGGAAGCGGTGCACGGGCGCGAGCCCCATGCGAATCGGCGGCGCATCGCGCGGCGAGGCGCAGGCATGAACGCGCCCATCTCGCTGCACTCGCAGCTCGACCGCCTGACCTCCTGGTTCCGCCGCGGCGACTCGGTGCCCGATCGCGCCGCGCTGCACCGGCTGCGCTATGAGCAGATCGGCGCCCTGCTGTTCGAGCATGGCCTCGAGCCCAGCACGCTCAATTTCGATTTCGCCGGCCGCTTCCTCGACGGGCGGGAATTGCAGCTGCTCCAGGCGGCGGAGGACCTGATCGCCGCCAAGGGCAGCCTGACCGACCGCGACGTCGAGAAGATCATGGAGCGCCACGCCAGCGACGACACCTCCGACAAGCTCGAGAAGCTCACCCGCGAGCTGGAGAGCAAGGTGGTCGAGTGCCTTGGCGCGGTGGGCGATGCCACCGCTTCGACCAGCGCCTATTCCACTGCGCTCGGCCAGGCCGCAGGCGAGATGGAGCGCGCGCCGGGCGAGACCTATCGCCGCCTGCTCGAAGTCACGCTCGAAGTCGCCGAGACCACCCGCAAGATCGGCGGCCGGCTGGAGAGCACCCGCGAGGACACCAAGCGCCTGCGCGGCGATCTCGAGCGCGCGGTGCGCGCGGCTGAGGAGGATCACCTCACCGGCCTGCCCAATCGCCGCGGCTTCTTCGCCCGCATGGAAGAGCTGCTCGCCCGGCCCGACGCCGCGCCCTTCGCGCTGGCGCTGTGCGACATCGACAATTTCAAGGCGATCAACGACCGCCACGGCCACCATACCGGCGACCGGGTGCTGCGCTTCGTCGGGCGGACCTTGCGCGAGTTCCTCGGCCGGCGCGTGACCGTCGCCCGCTATGGCGGCGAGGAGTTCGTCTGCCTGTTCGAAGGCAGCGATGCCGAGGATGCCGCCGAGACGCTCGACGCCTGCCGCGCCCGGCTGCGCGAGCGGCTGCTGCGCGACCAGACCACCAACCTGCCGATCGGCCGGATCAGCTTCTCCGCCGGCGTCGCCACCATCGAAGCCGACTCGGCCGACGCGCTGCGCATCGCCGACGAGCTGCTCTATGCGGCGAAGCGGGCCGGCAAGGATCAGGTGACCACCCTGGCCTCGCAGGCGGCCTCCGCAGCCTCGGCGGCGTAGGAACTATCGCCCTCAAAATTCCCCTCCCTGCAAGGGAGGGGCTAGGGGTGGGTTAGAAAAGGTCGGGCTCGATGCCCGGCCTTTTCTGTTTAACCTGCCGACCGGCTGAGCTCGCTACGCTCGCCACCCACCCCCAACCCCTCCCTTGCAGGGAGGGGAGTAAGGTCGCCCGGCGCAAGTCCCCCCAACTCCGCAGCATCCGTCAGGCGCCCCTCTCCCCCTTGCGGCATTCCCCGTCGCCAGGGAGACCAGGAACCGTGAAGCCAGACGCAAGCCAGCTCTATCTTGCCCGCATGCAGCGCGTGCTCGACCATGTCGACGCGCATCTGGATGGGGACCTCAGCACCGAAGCCCTGGCCGGCGTCGCGGCCTTCTCGACCTTCCATTTCCACCGCCAGTTCGCCGAGCTCTTCGGGATCAGCGTCCACCGCTATGTCCAGCTCGCGCGCCTCAAACGGGCCTCGTTCGCCCTCGCCTATCGGAAGACCAGCGTGTTCGACGTCGCGCTCGATTCCGGGTTCGGCGGGCCGGAGGCCTTTGCGCGCGCGTTCCGGCAGCGGATCGGACAGAGCCCGAGCGGATTCCGCGACCGGCCGGAATGGGCTCCCTGGACCGCGGCCCTCGCGCCGCTCGAACAGGCAAGGAGCCAGACCATGACGCCCAGCTTCACCGACGCCGATGTCCGCATCGTCGATTTCCCCGCCACCCCGGTCGCGCTGATCGAGCATCGCGGCGACCCCCTGGCGGTGGGCGACACGATACGCCGCTTCATCGACTGGCGCCGCGCCAACGGCCTGCCGCCGGCAAAGAGCGCGACCTTCAACATCCTCCGCAATGATCCGGACGGCGTGCCGCCCGAGCAGCACCGGATCGACATCGCCTGCGCCGCCGACCGGGTGGCCGCGAATCCCGATGGCGTCACCGAAGGCCTGATCCCCGCAGGCCGCTGCGCCACGGTCCGCCTGACCGGCCCGGGCGACGACCTGCGCGCGCCGGCGCATTTCCTCTATGCCGACTGGCTCCCCCGCAGCAGCGAGGAACCGCGCGACTTCCCGATGTTCGTCCAGCGAGTGAAGTTCTTCCCCGACGTGCCGGTAAACGAAGCGGTGACCGAGGTGTATTTGCCGCTGCGCTAAACCCTTCTCCCATTGGGAGAAGGGAGGGGCCCGCCGCCGAAGGCGGTGGGAGGGATGAGGGTCGGCACGCCCACACGACCAGGTGCGCGGCCAGGCCGCCCTCACCCAACCCTCTCCCAAAGGGAGAGGGCTTGAAAGGGATTACCCCTCCTCCCGACGCAAATGCGTGATGTCCTGCTTCAGCCCATAGAGATACACCGGCCGGCCGTCGCGCACCTCGACATCCGCCGTCACCCGCATCCAGCGGACCTCGCCGTCCGGCCGGCGGATCTCGGCGTCGAAGGTGAAGCTGCCACAGGTCGCGATCGCCGCGTCGCGCAGCCGCTTGAGCTCGGCGCGCGATTCCTCGCTGTACATCGCGACCACCTCGTCGCGCCGCACCGGCCGGTCGGCGGGCAGGCCGAATATCTCGAACACCCCCGGCGTCCAGCGCAGCGAATCGTCGGAAAGGTCGCATTCCCAGGCCGCCGGCATCGGGGCGAGCACCGTCGGCACTTCGGACGGCACCACGTGCAGCTCGCGCGCCCAGCCCATCGGCACGCGCCCCACCCGCGGCTCTGCGACTCGGTCTATCCAGTGGCTTGGCACGCAGCGATCACCCAGGCCCAACTCCCATGACTCTTGCTACGCCTGAAAGGGTTAAAGTCCAGCCCCCGGCCTCCATGACGATCCGGTCTTTAACCGCAGGATTCCATCCGCTTGACGGGCCGGCATGCGGGCTCACCCTCCTTCCCTTGCGTACGCGCGGGCGATCCAACATTCTCTCCGGCTCCCCGCTCGGGGGTGACGTGGCGAAAAGCCCCCGCTATGGGCTCGTCGCATGACTGAGATCACGCCTGAGATCGTTGCCGAGCACGGCTTCACCCCCGAGGAATATGAGCGCGTCCTGAAGGCGATGGGCCGCGTGCCCAATATCACCGAGTTGGGCATCTTCTCGGTGATGTGGTCCGAGCACTGCTCGTACAAGTCGAGCCGAATCCACCTGAAGAAGCTGCCGACCACCGGCCCCCAGGTCATCTGCGGCCCGGGCGAGAATGCCGGCGTAGTCGATATCGGCGATGGCCAGGCGGCGATCTTCAAGATGGAGAGCCACAACCACCCGTCCTACATCGAGCCCTATCAGGGCGCGGCGACCGGCGTGGGCGGCATCCTGCGCGACGTCTTCACCATGGGCGCCCGCCCGATCGCCAACATGAACGCGCTGCGCTTCGGCCGGCCCGATCACCCCAAGATGAAGCACCTCATCGCCGGCGTGGTCCATGGCATCGGCGGCTACGGCAATTGCGTCGGCGTCCCCACCGTCGGCGGCGAGGTCAATTTCCACAAGGCCTATGACGGCAACATCCTCGTCAACGCGATGACCGTCGGCATCGCCGACACCGACAAGATCTTCTATTCGGCCGCATCGGGCGTCGGCAATCCGATCGTCTATGTCGGCTCGAAGACCGGCCGCGACGGCATCCACGGCGCGACCATGGCCTCGGCCGATTTCGGCGAGGACAGCGAGGAGAAGCGCCCCACCGTCCAGGTCGGCGATCCCTTCACCGAGAAGCTGCTGATCGAGGCCTGCCTCGAGCTGATGGCGTCGGACGCGATCGTCGCGATCCAGGACATGGGCGCCGCCGGCCTCACCTCCTCCTCGGTCGAGATGGCCAGCAAGGGCGGCGTCGGCATCGAGCTGATCATGGACGACGTTCCCCAGCGCGAAACCGGCATGACGCCGTATGAGATGATGCTGTCGGAGAGCCAGGAGCGCATGCTCATGGTGCTCAAGCCCGGCCGCGAAGCCTTTGCCGAGGCGATCTTCCGCAAGTGGGAGCTCGATTTCGCCGTGATCGGCCATGTCACCGATACCGGCCGCATGGTACTCAAGTGGAAGGGCGACACCGTCGCCGACATCCCGCTCGCCCCGCTCGCCGACGAAGCCCCGCTCTACGACCGTCCGCACGTGCCGACGCCGAAGCCGGCCGAGCTGACGAACGTGCCCGAGAGCGTCGATCCGGCCGCGGACCTGCTCAAGCTGGTCGGCACCCCGGACCTCGCCTCGCGCCGCTGGATCTGGGAACAGTATGACCACATGGTCGGCGGCGACACCGCGCAGCGCCCGGGCGGCGACGCCGCGGTGGTCCGCGTCCACGGCACCGACAAGGGCCTGGCGATCACCACCGACTGCACCCCGCGCTATTGCTTTGCCGATCCCGTAGAGGGCGGTAAGCAGGCGATCGCGGAAGCCTGGCGCAACCTGTCGGCGGTCGGCGCGACCCCGCTGGCGGTGACCAACTGCCTCAACTTCGCCAATCCGCAGCGCCCCGAGATCATGGGCCAGATTGTCGGCTGCCTCGAGGGCATGTCGGAGGCCTGCCGCGCGCTCGACTTCCCGATCGTCTCGGGCAACGTCTCGCTCTACAACGAATCCAAGGCCACCGGCGGCGGCTCGGCGATCCTGCCGACTCCGGCGATCGGCGCGATCGGCCTGCTCAAGGACTGGTCGAAGAGCGCGACCATCGCGTTCAAGGGCACCGGCGACATCATCCTCGCGGTCGGCGAGCGCTCGGGCCATCTCGGCCAGTCGCTGTGGCTACGCGAGCTGCATGGCCGCGAGGAAGGCCCGGCGCCCGAGGTCGACCTGATGATGGAGCGCCGCACCGGCGCCTTCATCCGCTCGGGCATCTGCACCGGCGCGATCACCGCCTGCCACGACGTGTCCGACGGCGGCCTCGCGGTGGCGATCGCCGAGATGGCGATGGCCTCGGGCATCGGCGCGATCATCGACCAGCCCCAGCCCTTCGGCATCGCCGGCTCGTTCTTCGGCGAGGACCAGGGCCTGTATGTCGTCACGATCTGCGACACCTGCCTGGCCGACTTCCTGGTCGCCGCCGACAAGGCCGGCCTGGTCGCCGATCCGATCGGCCGCACGATCAAGGACCGCATCATCTTCGAGCTGGAAGAAGGCGATTTCTGCGTGAGCTTGACCGATCTCAAGGCAGCGCACGAAGGTTTCTTCCCAGAGCTGATGGGAGAAGACGCCGCCCTGGCATGAGATTGCGCGTGCCCGGCCGGCAATGAGGGAGGTTTCCATGCCGTCCGCGGGCTATTCGGGCACGCCGCTCGCCCAGAAACTGGGGCTCAAGCCCGGCATGCGCAGCTGGTTCTGCGGCATGCCGGACAGCGTCCGCGCCGAGATCGATCCCTCGGCGCTGGGCGTGGAGGAATATGAGGCCGCTGCGGCCGGGCTGCAGGCAGCGCATATCTTCGTCACCGAGCGCGCCAGGCTCGACCGCGAACTCGATGCGCTATTGGCGCTGATCGACCGCAACGGCTTCATCTGGGTCTCCTGGCCCAAGAAATCGGCCAGGATGCCCACAGACTTAACCGAGGATAGGATCCGCGAGGTTGCGCTCCCCAAGGGATTGGTGGACATAAAGGTCTGTGCCGTCGACGATGTATGGTCCGGCCTTAAGTTAGTGATTCGTCGCGAAAATCGTTGAAATCTCAGGAAAACCCCTGAGTGCCCGCGTGGGGGCGCGGATGGCATGCTCCCCCTCGGAAACCCTATGGCCGAGCATGAGACGCTGCCCTGGCAGCCCTATCCCGAACTGACTGACGAAGCGCGCATCGCGCGTGCGCGGACCTTCCTTGCCGACATGGTCAGCCGCCGCAGCTGCCGCGCCTTCAGCGACCAGCCGGTACCCCGCGAAGTGATCGAGGCGGCGCTCCTGGCCGCCGGCTCCGCCCCCAGCGGCGCCAACCGCCAGCCCTGGCATTTCTGCGCGATCGAGACGCCCGAGGCCAAGGCGGCGATCCGCGTCGCGGTCGAGGAAGAGGAGCGCCAATTCTACACCAACCGCGCGCCGGAGGCCTGGCTCAGCGCGCTGCGCCCGCTCGGCACCGGTGCCGAGAAACCCTATCTCGAGGTCGCGCCCTGGCTGATCGCGGTCTTCGCCCAGCGCTATGCCGAGGACGAGACCCAGCCGCGCAACTACTACGTCACCGAGAGCGTCTCGATCGCCACCGGCCTGCTGCTCGCCACGCTTCATGCCGCCGGCATCGCCACCCTGGTCCACACCCCGCACCCGATGCGCTTCCTCAACCTCGTCTGCCGCCGCCCGGACAATGAGAAGCCGCTGATGCTGATCGTCGCCGGCCATCCGGCCGAGGACGCGCTGATCCCCGCTTCGGTGGTCCGCAAGAAGGCGCTGGAGGAGATCAGCTCCTGGCTGTAGCGTCCGCCTCCAGGCTTGGAGGGGACATGACATGGCACAGGCTGGACGCCGGATCCTGACCGCGACTCTCGTCGCCGGCACGCTCGACATCACCGCCGCATCCTTGCTCGCCCTCCAGGCCGGCCGCACGCCCGACAAGATGCTGCGCGCCGTGGCCAGCGGCCCCTTCCCCGACGCGACCGGCTGGGGCACCGGCGGTGCGGCGCTCGGCCTGGCGGTCCATTTCGCCATCATGGCGGTGATGGCCACGGTCTTCGTCCTCGCTGCCGACCGGCTGCCTGTGCTCAAGGCACGGCGGATCCTCGCCGGCATCGGCTATGGCCTGGCGACCTGGGCGGTGATGAACCTCATCGTCCTGCCGCTGCGCTGGCCGGCCGCCTTCCCGCATTTCGACCTGTACGGCACCGGCAGCCAGTTCTTCTGCCACATCGTGCTGGTCGGCATCCCCATCGCCCTGATCGCGGCGCGCCGCTGAATGGATTTCCCCACTGCGACTGCGGCCTCGCGGCTCGCCTCCCTCGATGTCGTCCGCGGCGTGGCGGTGCTGGGCATATTGCTGCTCAACATCCTCGCCTTCGCCATGCCCGAGGCCGCCTATGTGAACCCGCGCGCCTATGGCGGCTGGCACGGCGCCGACCTCGTCACCTGGGCAGCGAACTTCATCCTGTTCGACGGGCGGATGCGCGGGCTCTTCTCCTTCCTGTTCGGCGCCTCGACCCTGCTGGTGATCGAGCGGGCCGAGACGAGCGGACGCGATCCCGCCCGGGTCCATTACAACCGCATGGTCTGGCTGCTCGTCTTCGGCCTCGCCCATTTCTTCCTGGTCTGGCATGGCGACATCCTCGCCCATTATGCGCTGGTCGGCATGATCGCCTATGCGATGCGCGCGATGCCGGTCCCGCGCCTGCTGGTGCTCGGCACGATGCTGGCGCTGGCCAGCGCTGTGCTGTGCGCCGCCATTCCGCTGAACATCATTCAGCTCCAGGCCGAGAACCCCGGTTCCGCCGCGCTTCAGGGCTATGCCCAGTCGTTCGGCGTCCCCCTGCCCGGCGACCTCGTCAAGGACCTCGCTTTGCATCGCGGCGGCTATGGCGCGCTGCTGGCCGACCGGTCGCGCGATGCCGGCGGCACGCTGTTCGGCCTGTCCCTGTTCTTCGGCCCCGAGACGCTCGGCTATATGCTGTTCGGCATGGCGGCGCTGCGCAGCGGCATGCTGCGGGGCGAATGGGCGCCGGACCGCTATCGCCGCTGGCTGCTTATCTGCTGGAGCATCGCCCTGCCCGCCTATGCCGTCCTGGCCTGGTGGCAATGGTCGTCGGGCTTCGACATCCGGGTGATCGCCGCGATGATGCCGCTGACCGCGCTTTGCCGCCCGCCGATGATCGCCGGGTGGATCTGCCTGATCCTGCTCCTCGCCCGCCCCGGCGGCGCGCTGACCACCCTGCTGGCCGCCGCCGGCCGCATGGCCTTCACCAACTATCTCGCCACCAGCCTGATCTGCACCACGCTCTTCTACGGCTATGGCCTGGGCTGGTACGGCCATCTCAGCCGCTGGCAGCTCTACCCCGTGGTTTTCACGATCTGGGCGGCGATCCTGATCTGCTCCAGGCTGTGGCTGGCCCATTTCCGATTCGGCCCGTTCGAATGGCTGTGGCGCAGCCTGGCCCGCGGCAGCTTCCAGCCGATCCGCGGCAGCGCCCTAGGTAATAATGCGAGTGCCTCGCAATAGTCTTGCGAATCAGTGTCAATAGCCCTAACTCTCCGCTTGAGAGTCGTGAGGGTTCGATGGTCGTTTGCGTTTGCAATGCACTGCGGGAACGGGATGTGCGCGAAGCCGCGCGTGGCGGGGCGACCAGCGCCTGCCAAGCCTATCGCGCGCTCGGCTGCCAGGCGAAGTGCGGACAATGCGTGCCGTTCGCACGTGAGATCATCGCCGAGGAGCGTGCTGCTGCGTAACAGTCGCAACAGCCGGAAACCGCAGAAATCCGCCATTTTTTGACTGTTAAACGCGGCCATCCGCGCCTATTCTGCTGCCCGAAATCCAATCATAAGAACAGGTGGCGGCAATGAAGGGCGATCCCAAGGTCCTCGACTATCTCAACGAGGCGCTCAAGAACGAGCTCACCGCGATCAACCAGTACTGGCTGCATTACCGGCTGCTCGACAATTGGGGCATCACCAAGCTCGCCGAGCTCGAGCGCCACGAATCGATCGACGAGATGAAGCACGCCGACAAGCTGGCGGAGCGCATCCTGTTCCTCGACGGCCTGCCCAATTTCCAGCTGCTCGGGCGCCTGCGCATCGGCGAGACGGTGGAGGAGATCCTCAAGGCCGATCTCGCGGTGGAGATGGAAGCCACCCCGCTGCTGCGCGACGCGATCCAGCATTGCGAGAGCGTCCGCGACTATGTCTCGCGCGACCTGTTCGCCGACATCCTCGAGAGCGAGGAAGAGCATGTCGACACGCTGGAGAAGCAGTTCGACATGATCGCCCGCATGGGCCTGGAGAATTACATCCAGCTCAACAGCGAGGCCGTCGAGGCGAGCTAGGGATGCCCCGGTCCCTTCTTCCCCCCTTCCGCTTGCGGGAGGGGTCGGGGGAGGGGCTGAAAAAACTAAAGGGCGCGCCCAAACTGGACACGCCCTCCCCTAACCCCTCCCGCAAGCGGAAGGGGAATTTAAAAAATCACCCAGCCAGCGAACGCCGCCCGAACACCGGCCGCCGCTCCACCAGCGGGTTCGATTCGCGCTCCAGCAGCGCCAGCGTCTCCTCGAACAGCGGGCGCAGCGCCACGACATATTCGAGAACGTCGGTCGGGGTGTCCTGCCGCTCGATGCAGGCGCGGGCGGCCATCTCGATCGTCTCGGCCAGGTCGGCCAGCGGATCTGCACCGAACTGGCGCGATTCGCCCTTCAGCGTATGGGCGGGGATGACCATCGAGGCGGCGTTGTTCGCGCGCATGGCTTCCTCGATCCGCGCGACCGACTTGACGCCGTCCTCGCGGAAATAGCCGAGAATACGCACGAAATTGGCGCCGAGCTCGGCCCGCGCCCGCGAGAAGCTGTCCCAGTTCACCAGCGGCACATTGCCGGTCATCGCATCATTCCCCTACTCCGCACCCCCAGAGCATGGGCGAATCCTAGAGCCCGTGTGTAAACACAGGGTTGATATCTGATCAGGGTCGTTACGGAAGCGTCTGGATTCTCGTCTCTTATCGCGCCTCAGTCCTTGTCGCGCCTCAGCCCTTCTCGCGGTCGAACGGGTTCTTCGGCGCGCGCAGATTCAGCCGCACCGGCACCGCGCCGAAATCGAACTCCTTGCGCAAGCCATTGATCAGATAGCGCTGGTAGCTGGTCGGCAGCAGGTCGACGCGGGTGCCGAACAGCACGAAGGTCGGCGGGCGCGTCTTGTTCTGGGTGACGTAGCGCGGCTTGATCCGCTTGCCGCCGGGCGCGGGCGGCGGGTTCGCTTCGATCGCACGCTCGAACCAGCGGTTGAGCTGGCCGGTCGAGACGCGGCGCGACCAGGCGTCGCGCGTCTTGAAGGCGACGTCGATCATCGTGTCGAGCCCCTTGCCGGTCACCGCCGAGACGGTGAGCAGGGGCACGCCCTTCACCTGCGCCAGCCCTTCGTCGAGCGCACCCTTCACCCCGTTGAACAGGCTCGAAGCATTCTCCGCCACGTCCCATTTGTTCAGCACGATGATCAGCGCACGGCCTTCCTGGAGCACGCGGTCGGCGATCTTGAGGTCCTGCACTTCCAGTCCGCGGGTCGCGTCGAGCAGCAGCACCACCACTTCGGCGAAGTCGATCGCGCGCAGCGTGTCCATCACCGAGAGCTTCTCGAGCTTCTCCTCGACCTTGGCCTTTTTGCGCATGCCCGCGGTGTCGATCAGGCGGACCGGGCGCTTGTTGCCGTCGAAATCCTCCCATTCCCAATCGACCGAGATCGAATCGCGGGTGATCCCCGCCTCGGGCCCGGTGATCATCCGGTCCTCGCCGAGCAGCCGGTTGACCAGGGTCGACTTGCCCGCGTTCGGGCGGCCGACGATCGCCAGCTTGAGCGGGGCATTGGGGTTGTCGGGATCCTCCTCCTCGTCCTCGCGCTCGACATGCGGCAGCAGCGCGCCGAACAGGTCGGCCATGCCCTCGCCATGCTCGGCGGAGAGCTGGATCGGCTCGCCGAAGCCGAGCGCCATCGCCTCGATCACCCCGGTCTCGCCCGCACGGCCCTCGGCCTTGTTGGCGACCAGCACGATCGGCCGGTCGGTCGAGCGCAGCCAGCGGGCGATCTCCTCGTCGAGCGGCGTCACCCCCGCGCGCGCATCGACCAGGAACAGCGCGACATCGGCGTCCTGCACCGCCGCCTCGGTCTGCTGGCGCATCCGGCCGGGCAGGGTCGCGGCGTCCTCGTCCTCATAGCCGGCGGTATCGAAGATGCGGAATTCGAGCCCGAGCAGGTTCGCCTCGCCCTCGCGGCGGTCGCGGGTCACCCCCGGCTGATCGTCGACCAGCGCGAGCCGCTTGCCGACGAGCCGGTTGAACAGCGTCGATTTGCCGACATTGGGCCGGCCGATGATCGCGACGGTGGGCAGTGGCATAAAGGTAACTCTTCTCGGGGGAATGCCCGGCAGAACGGCATGTAACACAAAAAGCAACGGGCGAGGCCTTTCGACCCCGCCCGCCTGCCATGGCCGGGAACCAGGTTATTTGAACGCGGTCAGGCGACCCTTGTCGTCCAGAATGTAGAGGATGTTGTTCGCCACCACCGGCTGGAGCGAGATCGGGTCCTTCAGCTCGATCGTCGAGCTGATGCTGCCGTCCGCCGGCGAGACGAAGACCAGCTCGCCCCGCGTATTGCCGAGGATCAGCTTGCCGCCCGCCAGGACGGGGCCGACCCAGCCATAGGGGTTCTTCGGCTTCTTGTCGTTCTTGTAGCGCTTGAGCTGCGCGATCCAGCGCACCTTGCCGCTGGTGCGCGACAGGCACAGCAGCCGCGCGTCGTCGGTCACCACGAAGATCCACTCGCCGGCCACCCAGGGGGTGGAGATGCCGGCGATGTTCTGCTCCCACATGCGATTGCCGGTGGCGATGTCCATCGCGACCATGCGGCCGCCCTGGCCCACGGCATAGACGCGGCCCTGGTCGATCACCGGCTCGGCATCGATGTCCGACAGCGACGAGACCGAGGTGGTCATGCTCGAGCGCGACAGCACGTCGCTCCACAGCTGGCGGCCGTTCTCGTAGCGATAGGCGTTGAGCTCGCCCGACGAGAAGCCCGCGATCACCGTGCCCTGTGCCGAAGCCGGCGCCGCGACGCCGAACACGCCCTGCGATTCGAGGCTCGCCGAAGCGGTCCAGCTGACCTCGCCGGTCTCCTGGCTCATCACGAAGAGCTGGTTGTCCTGGGTGACGACATAGGCGTTGCCATTGGCCAGCGTCGGCGCGCCGCGCAGCGGCCCGCCCGGGCGCTTGCGCCACACTTCGCTGCCGTCCGCCACCTTGAGCGCGACCACGTCGCCCAGGCCGTTGGCGGCATAGAGATGCTCGCCCGAGACGCTGACGCCGCCGCCGAAGCGGGCGGTCTTGTTGCCGTCCGCCTTCACGGTCGGCGCGGTCCACAGCGTGCTGCCGGTCGCGGCGTCCATCGCATGGACCTGGCCGTCCGTGTCCATCACGTACAGCTTGCCGCCCGCGATCACCGGCGAAGCGCCGAGGCGCTCCTTCTTCGAGGTCTTGGTGACCTGCTTGTCCCACAGGCGCGACGGCGTGGCGGACAGCGCGAGCGAACCCATCGACTTGGCGGCATTGCCGCCCGGCTGGGTCCAGTCCTCGTTCACTGCCGCCTCGGGCACGATCACGTCGACACTCGCCAGCGACTTGTCGCTGGTGATGTCGTTCTCGGACATCAGGATGGGAACGCGCTCGCCGAGCACGGGCGTCTTCTTGCCCTGCCCCTTGAATACCCCGCAGCCGCTAACCAGCGCGAGTGCCGCAAGGGCCCCAGCCACCCTCAGCTTGTTGTTCATTTAACCTGCTTTTCCTTCGACTGATCGAGGACGTCGATCCCCAATACGCTCGCCAGCTGAACCGCGCGTTGCCGCGTCGTATCCGGCACATTCTCGCCGCCTTGGGCGATCTGCTGGAGAAGCTTGCCTGCTTCGGCACGCTTGCCGAGCTTGATCTGCGCGGTCGCCACCAGCTCGCCGGCGCTGCCGAACCAGGCCGAATCCGGCTTGGCCAGGCCCTGGAGGCGCGACACCACCACTTCGGGCTTCAGCGTGTCATATTCCACCGAGGTCTGGCGGAGCAGCGCATAGTCGCGCAGCGGCTTGGCGAAGGCGCTGTTGCCCGCGACCGCGGCATATTTGGCGGCGGCGCCCTTCAGGTCCTTCTTCTGGACCAGCAGGTTGCCCTCGATGATCGACGACATCGCCGCATAGCCGTTGCTGCCGCTGGCGGCGAGCTTGGCGAGCTCCGGCGTGGCCTTGTCGCCCTGGTTCTGCTCGATCTCGCGCAGCGCGGCGTCATATTGCTCGCCCTTGGCGCCCGCGGCGGAATCCGTCTGGTGCTGCCAGAACAGGAAACCGGCGAGCGCGACGAACGCGAGCACCACGGCGCCGATGATCAGCCGCCCATATTTCTGCCAGATGCCGAGCACCTGCGAGCGGCGATATTCCTCGTCGACTTCGCGCAGGAAGGCTTCGTCTGTCGTGCCGGAGGGGGGAAGCGCCAAAATCTACTCCATGCGTCTCTTGCGGGCGCGAACCTTAGTCGCACCGTGCGGGAATCAACAGAGCGCTCGGTAGCCCGTCAATCCCGCGGCGCATAGACCTGATCGGGTCCCGGAAAGGCCCGGGCCCGGACATCGGCGGCATAGGTTTCAACCGCGGCGGAAATACGGCCAGCCAGATCGTCATATTTCTTCACGAACCGGGCGGTCCGCTCGAACATCCCCAGCATGTCGTCGATCACCAGCACCTGGCCATCGCACTCGGCCGAGGCGCCGATGCCGATCACCGGGCAGGAGACCGCGGCGGTGATCTCCTTGGCCAGCGTCTCGACCACGCCCTCGACCACCAGCCCGAAGGCGCCGGCCGCGGCGATCGCCCGAGCATCGTCGAGGATCTGGGCATGCTCGGCATTGCTGCGCCCGCGCGCGCCATAGCCGCCCAGCGCGTTCACCGCCTGGGGGGTCAGGCCGACATGCCCCACCACCGGGATGCCGCGCTTCGTCAGGAACTCGACCGTCGGGGCCAGCGTCTCGCCGCCCTCCATCTTGACGCCCGCGGCACCGGTCTCGGCGAGCACGCGCGCCGCCGAGGCGAATGCCTGCTCCGGGCTCTGCTCATAGCTGCCGAACGGCATGTCGACCACGACCAGCGAATGCCAGCTGCCCCGCACCACCGCGGCACCGTGCGCGATCATCATGTCGAGCGTCACCGGCAGCGTCGAGGGCAGGCCGTAGATCACCTGGGCCAGGCTGTCCCCCACCAGCAGCACGTCGCAATGCGGATCGAGCAGCTGCGCCATCCGCGTCGTATAGGCGGTCAGCATCACGATCGGATCCTTGCCCTTGCGGTCGCGGATCGCGGGAACGGTCAGCCGCTTCATCGGAGCGGGGGTCGGGTTAGCGCGGCTCGTGGCCGTATCCATGGTGACGTGCGACATGGCCGCGGGTCTAGCGGGTTGCAGCGACGCTCGCCAGTGCGCGGCGCGGAGGGTGAGCGAGCGCAATCCGCAAAGCCGTTCCCCGGCGAAAGCCGGGGCCCAGGGTCACAAGCGACACAGCAGAGAAACCCTGGGCCCCGGCTTTCGCCGGGGAACAAGAACTCGAAGCCCAAATCCCTCCCCGCCCCTCCTCGCCATCCCCCTCCCACTCCCGTCATCCCCCTCCCACTCCCCGTCATCCCCGCGAAGGCGGGGATCCAGAGTCACGAAGGACCATGCCCTGCCACCCTGGATCCCCGCCTTCGCGGGGATGACGGATGTAAGCCCAACCACCTCAACGTTCGAATCACTTGACTCAATGTAAAAAATACATAACATGACGTCATCAATAACCCACACGGGGAGGCCAAATGTCCTTTCGAGAGAAAATCGCCTGGGCTGCGTTCATCACGACGCTGCTGGCCTGGGGCAGCTATTTCGCCGTCGTGATCACCCGCGCGGCAGCCGGCGACACCCACGACCCGATGCTCTTCTACCTGTTCCTCGCCGCGACGATCGGCCAGGCGGTGATGATGACCGCGGTCACCGCGCTGATGGCGATCCTCACGCCGAGCGAGGCCAATGCCCCGCGCGACGAGCGCGACCGCTCGATCGGCCGCCGAGCCAATGGCGCGGCCTATCTCTCGGTGCTGCTCGCCATCGTCGCAGTCATCTTCGCGATGCATGTCGGGCTGCACGGCACCGACGTGATCTTCGCGCTGATCGGCGTGTTCATCCTTGGCGAGGCGGTGCGGTTCGGCACCCAGGCCATTGGCTACCGGGTCGGAGGCTGACCATGTCCTATCGCGAAAAGACCGCCTGGCTCACCTTGGCCTGCATGGTCGTGGCCTATGGCATCTACTTCCCGCTGATGGCGCTTCGGGAAACCCCGCCCACCCTGTTCGACATATTGTGGAACTTCGGCATCATCGCCGGGACCCAGGGGGTGGCGGTGATCATCGGCTATGTCGTGCTCGCCCTCCAGGCCGGACCCGAGGGTCGCCGCGCGGACGAGCGCGACCGGGCGATCGCCCGGCGCGGCGCCTCGGCGGGCTATTACACGCTGATGGCGGGCACCATCCTGGTCGGCGTGGCGATGCCCTTCACCGAGCCCGCGCCCAAGATCGTCAACACCGCGCTGCTCGCCATCGTGATTGCCGAAACGGTGAATCAGGTCCTGGTCCTCCTCAGCTATCGGAGGGGCTGGCATGGCTAAGGGGCGCGTCGTCAACGACATCCGCACGCTGCGCTTCCTGGCCAGCGAGATGACCCAGGCCGAGCTGGGCGACCGGATCGGCCTCACCCGCCAGACGGTGGCGGCGATCGAACAGGGCAAATATTCGCCGTCGCTCGAAGCAGCGTTCCGCATCGCCCTGGTGTTCGGCAAGCCGCTCGAGGAAGTATTCCGCTGGGAGGAATGAGCGTTCCTGATCCAGCTACTTGCACGGAAATGGATCGACGTTAGCGTGGTTGGCGCCAGATTGGGGGAATCAGGATGCGTCTCACCTTGCTCGCGCTTGCCGCGCTCGTCGTTCCGCACACGGCCTCGGCCCAGAACTGGCGCCTCGCCGCCTATTCGAACCAGGCGCCGCAAATGGCCTATTTCGTCGACGTGGATTCGGTCCGCCGCAACGGCAACGTAGTGACGTTCAAGCAGCAGACCATCTACGAGACGACCAGCCCGACCCGCGACTTCGACCGCTCGATGCTCACCCGCCAGGCCGATTGCACGGCGATGACCTCGTTCATGCGCGACAGCAGCTTCTACGTCCGCGGCACGTATCTCGATACCGAGGCCGGCCCCAGCGACCCGACCCTCGCCAAGCCCGGCACGGTGCTGCTGACCATGCTCAACACCGTGTGCGGCAAGGGCGACTATTTCTCGCCGGTCGTCGCCAATCCGGAGATCTGGGTGCTGGAGAAGTTCCGCAAGGGGTTCTGAGGGGCCCACCCCACTCACTCCGTCACCCCGGCCTTGTGCCGGGGTCCACCGGGAGGCAGGCGATGGGCAGGAGGCTCTTGCGGTGAACCGGGAGGCTTGGTGGCCCCCGGCACAAGCCAGCCCTGAGCTACGCCGAAGGGGCCGGGGTGACGGACTAAACGCAAACCGGCCGCATGCTTCCTGGGTCGTGAACTCATAAACGGCCGCTTTCGGCAGAGGGGCCGAGCGTCCGAGAATGGGTGGAGAGCGGACATTAAGCGGGCCTGCTCGCCAGCAGGGTGGTGCAGCGACAAGCGGTGAGGGGTCGACCGTGCCGAGGCCTTTCAATGTTTAGTCCGACTCAATCCCTTACGATACTTCTTGAACGACGCGTCAAGACCGAGGCGCTTGAAGTGGTTCAACATTGCCGCCGACAAGAAGAACGCCCGGAATTGAACTGCAAGTTTGCCACTTATCTCCTGCGATTTCCCCGACGTAACAAGACGTTCGCTTAAGGCTCTGGTCGCGGAGTTCCGCTCTTTTTCGCATAGGTTCCATCCCAGGATTGATGCGGACTCGATCGTTTCGAGGTCCTTGCCCCGCTCCACGATCGAACTGCGCATCGCGACCTTCTCAAGATAACAGGCGTCATATGGCCGGATGATCGCAAGCATGTCGCGAAAAGCGATTGGGTCGATCCGCTCCCACTCCTTGTTCCCGTTGTATGTCGCACCGATGCAGATTTCTTCGCACGGTTCCACATCGGCTTGTGCCAGCAATAACGCACTCAGTAAGGCTATCATCCCGTGCTTCCTTCAGCGAATTCCGTGAGCATAACGTCAGGGCACGCAAACGACCGATAATGGGGCGTAAGCCGGCGGGCCGCTTTTATGAGTCTACGGCCTAAAGCGCCCCCTACAACAGCGCCCGCGCGTAGATATCCGGCTTGAACCCCACCAGCACGCCGCCGGGATATTCCAGCACCGGCCGCTTGATCATCGAGGGCTGGGCCAGCATCAGCGCCGTCGCCTTGGCCGCGTCTACGCCCTCGCGATCCGCCTCGGGCAGCTTGCGGAAGGTGGTGCCGGCCCGGTTGAGCAGCACTTCCCACCCCGTGATCCCGCTCCAGCGCGCCAGCCGTGCGGCATCGATGCCCTGCGTCTTGTAGTCGTGGAACGCATAGGCGACGCCATGCTCGTCCAGCCAGGTCCGCGCCTTCTTGATCGTGTCGCAATTCTTGATGCCGTACATGGTGATGGTCACGCTGCGTCCTCGCTTCTCGCGGTTTCCGCCCGCGATAGCGCGCTTCGCGGCGGAATACAGGCGGCTTTCGATCGGCGTGCGCATGCTATACGCTTCGCGCGCAGGACATTTCCGGGACGGCGCCGCGATGAACCGCTTCGAAATATCGGCCTTGTGCACAGCGATCCTCATCACCCTGCTTGCCGTGCCCAATTTCCGGATGATCTCCGAAATCTATCTGGCGCCCGCCTCTACAGCCAAATGGGCCATCTGGATCGCGGGCGAGGTCGTCATCACCTATGGTCCGATCACGGTCGCGGCATTGTGCTGGCGCTGGTCGAAGCGCGGCCGGCTGGGCTGGCTGGCGCACCTGCTGGTCCTCCCCGGCGCCATTCTGCTGCTCCATGCGGGCCAGGCGATCCTGCTTTCCGTGAGCAATTTTCCGGATTTCGACATCGCCATCGGCGCGCCCATCATGCCGGCCACCTTCATGTTCCTGGCCGCGTTCGCCACCTACTGCGCGGCATTGCTGTCCCGGCTCATCGCGGCATCGAGGGAACCGGCAGCATGACCGAACCCAAACTCCTCTCCGGCGGCAACCCGCAGATCCCCAAGGGCGATGGCGACGCCCCGGTCGCCGCCTATCTCGCCGCGATGCCCGGCTGGAAGCAGCGCATCGGCCGCGCGGTCGACGCGCTCGTGGTCCGCACCCTGCCCGGCGTGCGCAAGGCGGTGAAGTGGAACTCGCCCTTCTACGGCGCCCCCGGCGGGGAAGGCTGGTTCCTCTCGTTCCACTGTTTCGACCGCTATGTGAAGCTCACCTTCTTCCGCGGCACCGCGCTCGATCCGGTGCCGCCCGGCCCGTCGAAGCAGCAGGAGGTCCGCTATCTCGACATCCGCGAGGAGGATCCGATCGACGAAGTGCAGCTGGCGGACTGGATCCGCCAGGCGAGCGCGCTGCCGGGCGAGAAGCTCTAGTCCCCCAGGAACCGCCCCAGCGTGACGACGCCCTGCCGCTCGAGCCCCAGCGCCGCGTAGAAGCCGAGCGCCTCCTCGTTCCCCTCGCGGACCATCAGCTGGACCTTCGGGCAGCCCCGCGCCCGCAGCCAGTCCTCCGCAGCGGCCATCAGCGCCCGGCCCAGCCCGCTCCGCCGCACGGCCGGCGCCACCGCGAGATAATAGACCCAGCCGCGATGCCCGTCGTCGCCGACCATCGCGCTGCCGGCGATCTCGCCATCCTCGCCCTGCGCCACCAGGATCGTCGAGCTCTCGCCCTCCAATGCCCGGGCGAAGTCCTGCACGGGATCGTTCCACGGCCGGGTCAGGCCGCAGAGATACCACAGCCCGATCACCGCCCCGGCTTCCTCGGCGCGCGCCGGCCGGATCGTCATTCCGGCCGCCGGGCGATGCGCCACAGCGTCACCGCGCCGATCAGCAGCCAGACGACGTTGAGCGTCGCCGAAGGGATCGCGCCGTTCCAGCCGCTGTTGATCACGAAGCAGCCGGCGCCGGCCACGTTCATCCACTGGTAGAGCCGCGACTGGCCGGTCAGCTTTCCCGAGGAGAGCAGCAGATAGGCGGCGAGGATCAGCGCCGCGCCGGTCCAGCCGGTGATCTCGATCAGCAGCCGCTCGATGCTCATCGCGCGATGCAGGTCACGCCGGCCCACAAATTGGTCACCTTGCCGTCGGGCGCCGGCGAGCTGAGCAGGCCGGAGAGGTCGCCCGCCATGAACTCGTTGCCGATCGAGGTCTCGCCGACATCGATGCTGCCGGCCGCGGCTTCCAGTGCCTTGCGGGTCATGCCGATCGCGATGCCGTTGCCGGTGGCGAACTTGCCGTTCTCGCGCCCGTCCAGGTCCCAGCCGGCGAACTTGCCGTCCTGGAAATAGAGCGAGAGCCCGTCGCGGAACGCCGCATAGCCGAGCGCCCCGGCGCCGCAATCCTGGTTCTCGGCCTGCTCGACCGGATGGCCGAGCGCGGTGCCGAGCATCTGCACCGCATCCGCCTTGGCGATCCCGAAGCGGACATGGCGGGACGCGCCATTGGGCAGGACGAGCGTCAGTTCGTCGGGCGCCAGGTTGACGCCGACACCCGGCGCCTCGTCCCCGGCACTCGCGGCATTGGCCTCGAGGTTCGCCTCGGGCGGGACGATGATCTCCGACTCGTTGGCGCGGGCCTTGTCCTTGACCGGCTGCTTCGGCTCGGGCGAGCAGGCGGCGAGCATGCCCAGCGCCGCAAATACGCACGGCAACAGCTTGAGCGTCATCTTCGAAATCCCCCTTGCCCGGTCCGCCGCGATTCTCTCACCAACGCGGGGCGGGTGCAATCATTTCAGGCGAGCGCGGCGACCAGCTCGCGGCGGAAGCAGCCGAGCTGATGGTCGTTGACCAGCCCCACCGCCTGCATCCAGGCATGGACGATCGTCGGCCCGACGAACTTGAAGCCGCGGCGCTTCAACTCCTTCGAGATCGTCTCCGAAAGCGGCGTGGTGGCGACGAAGCCGTGCCCCGGGCGCTGGATCGCCTTGCCCTCGACGAACGCCCAGCAGAATTCGGCGAAGTCCTCGCCGCGGTCGCGCATCTCGCACCAGATCTGCGCGCCCCGGATCGTCGCCTCGATCTTGGCGCGGGCGCGGACGATGCCGGGATTGCCCATCAGCCGCTCGACATCCTCGGGCCCGAAAGCGGCGACCTTGACCGGATCGAACCCGGCAAAGGCCTCGCGAAACGCCTCGCGCTTGCGCAGGATGACGATCCAGGCGAGCCCCGCCTGGAAGCCCTCGAGCATCAGCGTCTCCCAGAGCTCGCGGGAATCGCGGATCGGAACACCCCATTCGGCATCGTGATAGGTGCGGTTGAGCGGGTCGCCCACCGCCCAGCTGCAGCGCTGTAAATCGTCGGTCATCGCTCTCCCCTCACCGTCTCGCCGACATGTACTTCGCCCAGGCCCAGCCACTCGGCCATCCGCGCCAGCTCGACCGCCAGCCGCTCCTCGGTATCTTCCGGCGCGCCGGGCTCCAGCGTGACCCGGTGGGCGAGCAGCCGGCCGTTCTGGCGATCCGCCTTGAGGTCGACCCGCGCGGTCAGCGCCTCGTCCATCAGGAAGGGCAGCACGAAATAGCCATGGGTGCGCTTGTCGGCGGGCACATAGATCTCGATCCGGTAGCGGAAGCCGAACAGCCGCTCGGTGCGGCTCCGCTCCCAGACCAGCGGATCGAAGGGCGCCAGCAGCGCGTCGCCCGTCACCTTGCGCGGCACCCGGGCATCGCGGTGCAGCCAGGCCTTCTGGCTCCAGCCCTGCACCGCCACCGGCACCAGCACGCCCTCCTCCTCCAGTTCGGGAATGGCGTGGTTCGCCTCCTCGGGCTTCAGCCGGAAATAGTCGCGCAGGTCCGCCGCGGTAGCGACCCCGAGCGCCCGCGCGCTCCGCTCGATCAGCGCGCGCTGGGCAGTCGCCGCGTCGGGCGTCGGCAGATCGAACACCGCGCGCGGGATCACCCGCTCGCTCAGGTCGTAGATCCGCTCGAAGCTGCCCCGCCGCGTCGCCGTGGTGATCCGGCCCGACCAGAACAGCCATTCGAGCGCGAGCTTGGTCTCGCTCCACTCCCACCAGCCGCTCTTGCTGCCGCCATTCTCGAAGTCGGACGCCGCCAGCGGCCCCTCCGCGGCGATGCGGTCGAGCACCGCCTTCGCCTCGCCATGCCGCTCGCGGGCGAAGGACCGCAGCCCCTTCCAGCCGATCTCCCCACGCTCGGCCCGCGCCATGCGCCAGCGGAAATGGGGATGAAGATCGATCGGCAGCAGCGAGGCTTCATGCGCCCAATATTCGAACAGCCGCCGGCTGCGCTTCGGGCCCCAGGCATCGCGCTCGAGCAGCGCCCGGTCGTAGCAGCCCAGCCGGGAAAAGGCGGGCAGATAATGCATCCGCGCCAGCACGTTGACGCTGTCGATCTGGTGGAGCCCCAGCCGCTCGACGGTGCGGCGGAGATGCGGCGCGCCCACCAGCGCCGGATGCCGCACTCCAAATCCCTGCGCCGCAAGAAAGATGCGACGCGCCTGTTTCAGCGATAGGCGCGTCACGCTTTTTCCTCCAGGCACCCGCGGAACATAACGAGTACCTTAGCGGGTTCTCATGCCCATTCAATGGTCGTCTGCCAGCCCAGCGGACATAGCCCAGCTGCGTGCCTGCCCCGCCTAGTGAACTACCACCGATCCGTGCATCATATCCTGATAACCTGCTTTCCATGCGCCGAGTCCAAGAGCCGCCTGCACAGCATCCTGCACCAGAAGAGGCGATCTGATTTTCCTGAAAGTTAGTCCCTCGTCCGCAACAGCGTCAAAGCTTCGCAAGCTGCTTCCATCAAAGGATTCTACCATTTCCTTTTCGCCCACGTACACCTTGTAATCTGGAAGTTTTACATGTGGTACCGGCAGATTTATTCCAAGATTTAGCCAGTTTCCTCTAAAAACCTCCGCATCGTTCGTCCACGAAAACATTCTCAACTGATCCACCTGAAGGTCGCTGGCCACCACCGGATCGTTCAGCCTGGCCAGAGCCACCCCCATGAAGAAGCTCGTCCCTGGACTGATTACCACCCCCAATGCCCAATGATTCTTTTCGAGCGGGATCGCCAACACGCTCCCCTTCACTATGGGCTTCTCTCTATTTTTCTTCGCAACCATATCTTATGCCGCCCCCGACATGCGCCATTTGCGCCTGATTTACTCGCCCGTCCGCAGGAACCATCCGGGCACAGGCGAGCAGATACGGGCCCTGCAGAATACATGCCCAACCCAACGCGCTCGCCCCCTCGCCGGCGCCGCTGCGCGCCCACCGAGGTCACCCCCGGCCGGTTCTCGGCGTCATAGGTATAGCTTATACCGCGGCCACAGGCGGGTTGAACGTCAGGCCGTTCGAGATAACACTTGCTTACCGAAGAAAATTTGCAAGCCTCGGCACTCGTGACAACGTATTGCTTAAATAAAAATCCCCAAACATCTCTTCCAGATCACCTAAATCATTGGGTATTTTACCTAAGTATCCCATCAGCAATTTAACAAATTCGGCACTTATTTGACCATCCGAAATGGCGGAGGCCCGGATTATATCCGGCATATTCATCGTAGAACAAACAGTAAGAGAAATTGGCTTCTCAATATTCTTAGGCCCATTTTTGATATCAGGTAATTCCGACCTTAAAAAGAATCCAATATCGCCAATTAAAATCCTGCCGCCGAAAGAAACCTTTATCTGCGGCCTGAATATTCTAATAATATCATCGTCAATATAAAATATGCAACGGCCAAATGCCTTAAGTTTCAAAGATCCATCCGCTTCCGTCATCGATGAGATGCGATCAACTATCATGTCGATATTCATCTGCGCACCGCAATATTTATAACCCGCACTCGATGGAACTAGCCGCTATTTCATCAAGCGCGCTTCCACCTCGGCATTTGCCCGGATGAGATCGCCAAAGAAATCGCCCGATCCCGCCACTTCGCCTGCAAGGGACCACAGATATTCCTGCAACGAGAGCTCCTCCACCATAAGCGGATGGTTCTCAATGGCATTTTCCAACGCCGCCTCCGTCAGATCGTCCGAGATCATTTCCTGCGCGAGCATATCGACGCTATCTCGCGCAAGATCGGCGATCTCCTTGATAAGAGAGACATCCCTGGTCTTCAGAAAATCGAGCATGATAGATGCCGCATTAACCGCATCCAGCGCAGATGAAGTATAGCGACTCTGATGATCCTCAGTATCCGGAGCGAGATCATCAAGCATCGAGCCAACGATCAGGTTATCGCCAAATCTATACCCTTCAAGATCAGTCTCTATCCAGGAACAGACCAGTCCGATGACGGAGCTTCCCCGGCAGCGCTCGTCCTTGGCAAAGCACCGGAAACGAAGCGCCATCCGCTTCAGAAGCCACAATCCGAATAGCTCATATTGCACCAAGCTGCGCGTATCCATTCTTACGACATCCATCACTGGCAGAGATACCGAATAAGACGACATATGACGCCGCGCGGACGCGCGGGAGTTGGCACGCCCTTGAGCGGCCCCTCGGGCTTAACGCCCCCCCTAAAGCCGGACCCACTCCTGAAGCGACTTTCAGCGTCACAACGCGACCGATAGAGAACAAGCGCCATCATGCGCGTCAGGGTGCGCCAACCTCACCACACCTTTGGCCCGCACAATATCGCGGGTAAGTTCGTGATGAGGATCAGAAGGAATCGATGCCCTCTATCAGGCACTCAACAAGATCAGGGTTTTCATCCTCTGACATTCTAATAGATATCCGAGCGGACTCTTTCTTCAATGGTAGAGTTACTATTCCCCGCCCATCGGTATCAAACAATGACAATGCCTTGCTAGGACACAGAAGTTCTCCATAGAATACCTCATTACCAATAGTAATATCGGATTCGTCTTCCATAAGAACTACATTTGCATCGCCGTCCACGTAAGAAAGAACACTGAAAGCAATGCATGTGTCAGTGTAAGTAACACATTGCTCTCCAGCGTTGCTAGGAAAGTACGGCCTTATACTAGCATCATATAGAAACATGATGCCATACTCAGAAGCTATCTTGACATCTATCTTAGTCATTACCAGAATTTCCACCAAGATTTAGAAGATGGCGTCGTGACAGATCCGGGTCTAGGCATCTGCCTAACAAGACCGCCCTGCACGTTACTGCAACGCTTGCACTGGGGATAGAACCGCTGCGGGCGGCCGAGGGGGTTTATTTTCGTAGGTAGCTGATGGTCCCCCACAAAATTTCCCGATCGTGTTCCCGGGTTCCTATCCCCACACGTATGGCAACCATTCTCCTGCCCTATACGATTAATCTCACGTTGCTGAGAAGCGGTCGGGCGGCCAGGCTGAGCCGGGATGGACTCTCGGGCATAGGGACCCGGCCCCACCCGCGCCTCGGCCCTTGGTGCTGCACGTCTTAGACGCGCGGCTCGACCGGCGACGGCGAGGGCGCCTATATCGGGAGCTGGCCCATCGATGACATCAATTACGATGGCGGCAACCGTAACTACGTTGATCAGCGCACCAACAGGGTCAGCTTTGATCTGCCTAACGACTTCCCGGTTCTGCTCAACGGTGGGCATGATCGGCACAGTTTGGTTGCCGTCAGGATCCCTTCCATTGACCGGATCATTCCCGACATAAGCGTACAGATTGACCTGATCCTCATACCCGATCGGATCAGTCTGCAGGAACCGCCCGAGCGCCGGCGAGTAGATGCGGGCCTTGTAGTAATACATGCCCAGCTCGGCGATCCACGCCTGGCCGGTATATTGGAAGCGGCCGAGGTTGACGCCCGGCACGCCATATTCGTCATATTTGTTGAGCTGGTACGCGGAGCCGTCGGGGTTGGCGATCGACACCACCGATCCCTGGTGATCCACCTGCAGGCTGCGCCGTTCGCCCAGCCCCGCCCCTTCGTACCAAAGCAGCGGGTCGTCCTCGCCGGCACCGTGCACATAGCGCCGCAGCATGTTGCCCGATGCGCCATATTCCGCGGTCAGCTGGTCGCCGTCGTAGAGGAACCGCGTGGCGCCGCTCGATGCCCTGTACACCTCGTAGAGACGGCCCAGCGGATCATAGGTCAGCTGCACGCCCGCCGAGGTCACCACCAGCCGGTTCTCGGCGTCATAGGTGTAGCTGGCACCGCCGTCCCAGGTCAGGTTGCCGTTCGAATCATAGCCATAGGTATTGGCGTTGACGCTCGCATATTGGTTCAGCCCGTTGGGCGCATAGCTGAGCGTCAGGTTCGCAGGGGAGGCATAGGCGTAAAGTTCGTTGCTGCGGCGCCGGCTCACGATCTGCCCCGCCGGATTATAGGCAAGGCTCGTCGCGACGTCATGGGTCGAGCCCGCCAGGTCGTCGGCGAGGCTGGCGAGACGCGAGACCGGGTCGTAGCTGTAGGTCGAGGCGACGGCGCCCCGCACCTCGCCGGAGCGCAGGCCGCGCGCATTCCAGCCCGTCGTCACGACGGTCGCCGCACCATTCTCCTTCACCGAAACCGGACGATCGAGCCCGTCATGGTCATAGGTGAAATAGGCACCGTCCGGATGCGTGACGCGTGTGCGGTTGCCGTTCGCGTCGACCAGGAAACCGAGCGTCCGGCTGACGCCGCCCATGCTGGTGGTGCTGGAAGTGACCCGCCCGAACCCGTCATAGGCATGGATCACCGCGTCGGCGCCGGTCGCGCTGTCGAAGCGCGCCGCCGTCTGCAAGCCCCGCAGGTCGTAGCCATAATATACGCTGCGCGCCATCGATGCCGGCACGCTGGTGCAGGCATAGCCGGCGACGCAGGACGTCGGGACGATCTTCGATGTCATCCGGTTCAGCGCATCGAAGGTGTAGCCGATGCTGCGTCCGTCCCGCTTCCGCAGCGCGGTGCGGTTGCCGTTGGCGTCATAGCCATAGGCTTCGTAATCATCGGTCGAAACCGCACCGATCGCAGTCTTCGACGGGAAGCTCCAGCGCGCCAGCCGGTCCTGCCCGTCATAGGACAGGGTCGCGACATTGCCGTTCGCATCGATCAGCGCCGTGCGCTTGCCGGTGCCGCTATAGGCATAGGTCGCCTCGTCGATCTGGACCGCGGTACCATAGGCGCGCGTGACCTTGCGCAGCTGCCCCGCCGCGTCATAGCTGTGGCGCGTGATGCGGTCCGGGCCCTGTCCACCTTCCACCCCGAGCGCGCAGGCCGCGGGCAGCGCCGCCGCATAGACCGCCGGATTCATCCGCACTGCGGTGCATTCGATCCGCCCGTTGGCATCATAGCCATATTGGGTGAGCGCCTTGATCTCGAACACATCGGAGGCGTTCAGGCCGATCGCCTTCTCCACGATCTTGCGGCCCATCGAGTCATAGCTCGTCTCGACCTTTTCAAAGACCTTGAACGCAGGCCAGTTCTCCGGGAGCACCGCCTCGGATTGCCAGTTCGGCAGCTCGCCCTTTTCGACACGGATCAGGTTGCCGGCCGTGTCATAGGTGTTGCGCGATGCCTGATAGCGAAGCGGGCCGGCATCATCGGGATCGGGCGCGATCGTGCCGACCACCCGGCGCAGCGCATCATAGCGCGTGGCACTGGTGAAGCCCGATGCCGACGCCTGCGCCAGAGCGGGTGCCGGCAGCACCATCGCCAGCAATAACGGCAGAAGCAGCCTGCGCATCTGTCTTTCCCCGGCCGATTGTCAGTAACAGGCCGACTGGCCGGCGCGCGGGCTGGTTTCCCAGATCCTGTTGCCGTCGCCGTCATAGCCGTAGCAGGTCCGCAAGGTCGTGCCGTTCGACGTGACCGCCTTGCCGCGCAGGAGCAGGTTGTTGCCCGCGGCACCCGTGTCGGGCCCATAGTCATAGCGCGTCGTCACTTCGTCCGACGATCCGGCTGCACAGCTGCTCGAATAGCTGATGGGCTCGCTCGTCGCGGAGTTGAGGCACATCCTCTCTCCGGTCAGGAGATAGATGCCGTCCGCCGACTGGCTGTAGCCGCCACCGTTGCGCACCCAGGCCCTGCGCAAGGTATATTGGTAGCGCCTGACCGGGCGCATGCCGTTCGCATCCGCAGGATCGATCTCGGCCGTGACGCCGCCGTGCACGGGGTCATAGACATAGGTCTTTGTATTGCCGTTGGGATCGGTGGTCGTGAGCGGATTGATGCACGTGACCAGGTTCACGCAATCCGAGGGATAGGTTGCGGAGGTCACGATATCGGGAAGGCCCGAACCGGCCTTGGCGCTGCGCCTCGCTGCGGTCAGCCGGGTACCGGAATAGGTGTAGCTTGTCTTGATGCCCTCCGGATCGGTGACCGACTGGACAGGCCCTACGACCAGGCAGGGAAAGGGCTCGAACGCCGGAAAACTCTCTTTCCTGTCGCAATAGTCGAAGACCGTAGTCCGACCCAGCGGATCGATCACCCGCGTCGGGCCGGGCGTGATCTGGTAGGATATGGCAAGCTCATAGGAGGATATCCCGCTGCACTCATGGCACTGGACAAGCGCCTTGAGTTCCTGCGTCATCATGAGATCGCTGAAATTGCTCCTCGTCGTCGAGGAGCTGTCCACCGTATAATTGTCCTGAACGGTTCCGTCCGGGTTCGATGAACTCCCGGCATAGACCAGCGCCAGAGGGTCTCCCGGCGTATTGAGATAGTAGGAATATATCGTTCCCGCGCTGGGTCCCGGGCGCTTTTCGCGCACCGAGCGCGGCACTTCGGGAAAGGAGAAGCTGACGGTCGTCCTGTGGCCGGCCGCGTCCTCGTAATAGCCCCCCGCCACCTGATGCGTGGGCTGCCCCGGCGGCAGGCCGATTTCGGTCGGCGTATAATCGTAGCTATAGGTCCAGCTCGCACCATCGGCATAGTCCTGGCGCCAGACGATATCCTCATCGACCATGAAGTAATTTGGCTGAAGGCCGATCAGATTGACCAGCCAGGGCGTCGCCTCTCCAGGACGATGATAGCCCATCTTGTAATAGCCACTGGGTGACGAAGGCGCTGTGGCATAGGAAAACGCCCAGTTCCTCTGGAGAGCATCCACAACGCTTGCCAGCTTATGGCTATCTCCGAAGCGCACATACGCGTAGGAGGCAGTCCTGCCGATACCGTCTGGACAAACATTGTCAGCGGGGCGCGCCGTGTCCGACAGGTTCAGCACGCAGGCCTTGGACACGAGGTCCCAGCCCGCCGCATTGTGCTCGAATATCAGGACATAGCCGCGATTGCTGGCAACGGCAGCCAGCCTCGCCCGCGTGCCGGTTGAGCGCACGTCATATTCGAGGGTGAATTTCTCGCCATCAGGTTGAATGATCTCCGATGCATAGGCGCATCGAACTTGCTCGGAACAATCCGATGCGCCCCACAGCCCGAGCGGGCGGAAAACCACGCGCGTCCCGTCCGGCGCCGTATAGGTGTAGATCTCGCCGCCTGCCCCGCGCACGCCCGTATGGGAAATCTTCCCGGCAAGCCCCCGGGAACGTTGCTGGAGAGGAAGCTCAAGACCGCCGGCAGAGAAATTCACCAGCCGCCCGCCCCAGTTCACATAGATATTGTGATTGGAGCTTCCGCTTTGCACCAGCTGGCCGGAAACCAGATTCTGCCGGCGCTCCGTCAGCGTGACGTCCCAGTTGCTCGCGAAATTGGCGAAAGGGGAGATGTGCCCGGGGATGCCTGCCGGCTCAATGCGTTCGAGCTCGAGAGCAGGTTCGTCGCCGGCCTGACCAATGCCCAGATCGGTCTGGCGGTAGACATAACGCCCGGTCCGCATATCAACCCCGCCGGGGGAAATGCTGTATTGTTCTGCAGGAGGGGCCGAGACGCCCGCCGTCTGTGCATGGGCAACCCCCGCAAGCGGCCCGACAGAAACCATTGCCCAGCACAGAATTCGCGACGCCTTGGCGTTGCCATGTCTCATCGCGCCCTCGACTCCAGCTGAAATTGGAAAGCGACCGGGCCGCTGGGGACATCGATCAATCACAAACCCGTACGGACCCGACCCAGTGACAATCCGCGTCACCGCTACCGGGAGGAGATGTCGGGCTAGGCGTCGGGGCCGGAGGGGGGCCCGGTGTTGGGGTCGGGGTCGGGCCGGGCGCCGGAATGGGACTCGGCGCCGGCACCGGCGGCAGCGCGGCGCAACTAACCGAGCCTCCCGCCGCATCCGACTTGTATTTCAAGCGGTTACCGGCTCGATCATAACAAGTCGAACGGGTCTGGCCATTGGAACCGCCTCCCGATGTCTCCGCGACCACCAGGCGCCCCAGGGCATCATAGGTGTAGGTGACGGTTTCATCCGCAAGCGCCAATCCAGCGCCCGCGCACCCGACAAGCGCAGTGGAAACAAGAAGCCGAAGCCTCGACTTTCCAGGTCCGTTCATGAAATCCCCCACGCCAGAGCGGCGTGGCGCGTTGTCATGAAATGATGCCTGCAAGGCCAGACGAAATTGAACGATTTCGGCGCGAATACTCTATCCGAAATACCAATAAATAGGATGATTTCTGTACTCCAGCACGGGATGAAATAGGAATGCCGCGCAGTACTTGCATAAAAAAAAGCCCGCATTTCTGCGGGCTTCCCATATCTTGTCAGCTTTGAACGCCGGCCTCTGCCGGACGCGGGATCACTCCCACTCGATCGTCCCAGGCGGCTTCGACGTATAGTCATACGTCACCCGGTTCACGCCGCGCACTTCGTTGACGATGCGGGTCGAGACGCGCGGCAGGAAGCCCGCCGGGAACTCGAAGGCCTCGGCGGTCATCCCGTCGATCGAGGTCACCGCGCGCAGCGCCAGCACCGAATCATAGGTGCGGCCATCGCCCATCACGCCCACCGAGCGCACCGGCGTCAGCACCGCGAAGGCCTGCCAGATCGTGTCGTAGAGCCCCGCATTGCGGATCTCCTCGAGATAGATCGCATCCGCCTTGCGCAGGATGTCGCAGCGTTCCTTGGTGACTTCGCCCGGGATGCGGATCGCCAGGCCCGGCCCCGGGAAGGGATGCCGGCCGACGAACGCCTGGGGCAGGCCCAGTTCGCGGCCGAGCGCGCGGACCTCGTCCTTGAACAGCTCGCGCAGCGGCTCGACCAGCTGCATGTTCATCCGCTCGGGCAGGCCGCCGACATTGTGGTGGCTCTTGATCGTCACCGAAGGACCGCCGGTGAAGCTGACGCTCTCGATCACGTCCGGATAGAGCGTGCCCTGGGCCAGGAAATCGGCGCCGCCGATCTTCTTCGCCTCTTCCTCGAACACGTCGATGAAGGTCTTGCCGATGAACTTGCGCTTGGCCTCGGGATCGGTGACCCCGGCAAGGCCACCGAGGAACAGTTCCTCGGCATCCACATGGACGAGCGGGATGTTGTAGTTGTTGCGGAACAGGCTGACGACCTGCTCGGCCTCGCCCGAACGCATCAGCCCGTGATCGACGAACACGCAGGTCAGCTGGTCGCCGATCGCCTCGTGGATCAGCACCGCGGCGACCGCGCTGTCGACGCCACCGGAGAGGCCGCAGATCACCTTGCCGCTGCCGACCTGGGCACGGATCTCGGCGATCTTGGTCTGGCGGAACTCGGCCATCGTCCAGTCGCCGGTCAGGCCGCAGACATGGCGGACGAAATTGGCGAGCAGCTTCGCGCCGTCGGGCGTGTGGACCACTTCGGGGTGGAACTGCATCGCATAATAGCGGCGGTCGTCATCGGCGATCACCGCGAAGGGCGCGCCCGAGCTGTGCGCGACCGGGCGGAAGCCCGGGGCGAGGTTGGTCACCTTGTCGCCATGGCTCATCCACACCTGGTGGGTCTCGCCTTCGTGCCACATGCCGTCGAACAGCACGCAGCCATCGTCGATGTCGATGAAGGCGCGGCCGAACTCGCCGCTGTCGCCCAGCTGCACCGTGCCGCCGAGCTGGTGCATCATCACCTGCTGGCCATAGCAGATGCCGAGCACCGGCAGGCCGCTGTCGAAGATCTCCTGGGGAACGCGCGGCGACCCCTCTTCGAGCACCGATGCAGGCGAACCGGAGAGGATCACTCCCTTGGGCTTCATCCGGGCGAATGCCTCGGCGGCGGTGGTGAAGGGCGCGATCTCGCTATAGACCCCGGCCTCGCGCACGCGGCGCGCGATCAGCTGGGTTACCTGGCTGCCGAAATCGACGATGAGGATGGAATCTGCATGTTGGTCCATGCCCAGCGCGCTTAACCAGAAGAGCCCCCGGGGGGCAAGGGCGGGGCGGAGATAAATCCGCAAACAGCCATGGAGGCCGCTGCCGCCCTCTTGCCGGGTGCGCATATGCCCCAGCGCCAATTCCGACGTCGGACGCGTCATTCTTTACATCCGCAGCTGGGGTCATTTGCGGACCGGCAGTTTCGCAATCAGCTCAATACCGGGCCGACCGTCCGAGAATGGGTGGTTTGCCGACCGACCGCTTCTGGCGAGCAGACCGTATAGCTGACGCTCAATACAATTGATCCACGGCATATTTAACAGCGTCGGCAAGGCGTCGGTCTACTGTAGACGCGGTAAACGACTGCGCGACACATTCGAATGTCGTGTCGTGGAACGGGAAGATGAAATGCTTCGCGGCGGCATAGGCGCTCGGGTCGTGATAGCGATGAACGCTGTTCATCCGCTCAAGCTGCGCGATCCAGGGTGAGTCGACAACGCGCATCGCGCGATACGGCTGAAAACCGCTTCCATGAAGCGGGTGCCCTTCGAATGTCTCGTCGTTCGGGGCTCCGAATAAGCTGGACAATAGTCGCTCGAAACGAACGTGACCTACTCGTTCGTCATCGTCCGGCAGGAGGAAAAACAAGGCGGAAGTTTGATCCGATTGAAGAAGTGTCGGGAGCGGGGCTCCAACGTCCCACGATACCGGGCAGTCGCAAAGGACAGCGTATGGGCGGCCCTCTGCCGCAGCCAGTCGGCGCTCGGCGTCTAAGAGCCTCTCATATGCCGCCTCGTATGCTTCCATTTCGCCGCCGACATGTTTGGGCGTGAGGGCCCGCACTGCTCGCCCCAGCTCATCATTGGCGACAGCGAGAGAGGCTTTCAGCTCTTGGATTGTCGGCTCGGTCATCGACTGCTTCTAGCGTCACCTTCAAGCCACTCCAACGTCCGCAACTGGGGCGTGAGCTGCCTTTCAGGCCAATCCTACGGCTGGCGGCGCTACTTCACGATGACATAGGCGCGACTGCTCGCAGAGATTCCGCCTGGAGTTTTGACCTCATAATCGAACCAGGCGACACCGTTGAAGCCGGCTTTCGCCTGGATGAACAGTGCACCGCCAGCCTGCGGCGTGACGGCGATGGCGGGATCGAAGCGAGAGGGAACGGTCACGCCAACCAGGCTTAACGGATATTTGTTCGATTCGACGAACCAGGTCAGGTCGTTCGAGGCAAGCGCCACCGAGCCATTCGAGTTGGGATCGTAGAACGGGATCGTCGCCGTCCCGCCCGGCGCAACGAAGAAGAAGTCGGGTTCAGGGAACAGGCTATTCGAACTTAGCGCAGGATGTTCGGCGAACGGCGCAACCGCGGCGTAGATCTCTGAAATTCCCATGGCTTGCACGCGCGCTGCCGCCTCGGCGGTGTTCGCCGAGCTCAAATCCCACAAGGCACGCAGCAGATAGCCCTGGATTCCCAGCATGTAGGAAGCCGCGACGTCGTCGTCTGCCTCGATCGGCCCTATCGCCACCGAGTAGAGCGTGATCAGATGCGCGGCAGCGGCGATAACGTCGTCGCGGTATTTGCCGGAATTGGATGGGTTTCGCGGCAGCGCCCGCAGCACGGCCTCGGCACCCGCTTCGGTATAGATGCGGAGTGTAGGTTGCGCCTTGAGGATCTCCGCCAGCACGGGAGCATCCGTTCCGAACAGGGTCGTGTAGTAGAAGGTAGAATAGCCGGGCCCGTAGCCAAACTGCTGGATCGCATAGAGAAACGCGGTCAGCCGGATATTGGCGGCGCGGATGCGCCGCGCGTCGGCGACTTCCATGGCATCGGCAGACGCGACTGCCCGAACCCACGAGAAGGTTCGCAAATCCCGATCCCGGTCTCCCAGGGCGAAACCGCCTGAGTCAAGCTGGAGCGCACGCTTGGTCAGCGACTGATCGCCGGTGCCGTAGATCAGCGTAGTCAGCGGCGAGATGACGGTCGAGCCTGCAGGCGCCGTCATCTGCGACAGCGTCAGGCCCGAGGTCTTGTCGATTCCGAATGCCAGGATCGCGTTGCTGCCGTCGTCGACAAATGGAATGGGAGAATAGGGGAAGTTGATCGGAGAAAACAGCCCGCGATAGAATACGCCGTTTCGGTCGGTCCCGAAGGCCGAATAGTCGGGCCCTCCGCTTACGACCACGCCTCGCGGGTAAAAGCGCACTTCTCCAATCACGGGCCCGGCGCCTTCGATCTGGAATCGCGTGGCTGCAGGTGTGGGCGTCGGTGAAGGCGACGGCGTCGGGGTTGGGGCCGGTGCTACGACGGACCCCGAGCCGCCACCGCCACCGCCACCGCCACAAGCTGTGGTCAGCCCGAAGATGATAAGCGTCGCGGCTTGTGTCCATTTCATCGAGCTGCCCCCCCAAAGGCACGCTAGTTGAGACTCAAATATAAATGCAAGTAGTTAGTCGGCTTCGTTAAGGAGCCGGCTTCGATCGCAGCGTCTAAAGCGAGCGACCGCCTTCAGGCATCGTCCAATTGAACCAGATCGGTAGCAACTGGGGCGAAAGCGGCCTTAAATCACTTGCACTATGATGCCGCCGAAGCGGGCTTCGTCCGCTCAACATTTTACGCCGTCGATGAAACACTCGTGACTGGGATAGTCGTCTCCCGTCGCGACATAACGGGCCGCATATCTGCCATCCAGGCTCGATTGAAAGAAATGAACTTGCTCGGCATTTTCATCGGTCGCCCGCCCGACGCACGCCCGGCAGAGCTAGCGTGGGTACCTCGGATTCGTCGTCACTTCCTCGTCGCAGATCGGACAAGCCTGTCCCATGGCGTCACCGCATCGCGACGATTATCAACCTGGCCGCATGTTTTCAGGCGGGGCGCTTGCCGTCTGGCCGCCTTCACGAATCCGCGGCCTCAGCTTTCCGTTTCGCCCCCCACCCCGTCGATCGTCACGACGGGCTCGCTGCCCCGGCGCAGCGAGCAGCGGAAGCCGTGGCTCTGCTTGTTGGTGTCGCGGTAGCTGTTGGCCAGCTCGACCTGGCCCTTGATCACCCAGCTCTTGCCGTTCCACACGGTGCTGGTGACGTTCGAGACCCGCGCCAGCCGGGCATGGCGCTCGCCCAGCGTCTCGGTCTCCATCGCGCAGCGGTCCGCGGCGGCGTCTTCGTCATAGAGCCCGTCGAAGCGGGCCGAATCGGGTGCGGGCGTTTCGGCGATCGGGCCGCCGCCCGGTTGGGCAGGCTCGCCATAGCGGCTTTCCTCGACCGGACCGGTGTCGATCGGCACGCGCTCCTCGGCGGGGGCGACGTCGTGCGCCTTCTTCTTCCCGCTGGATATCAGCGCCAGCACGCCGCCGACAACCAGGCCGCCGACGATCGCGTCGCCCAGGTCGAACTTGTCCTTCTTCACTTCGCGCGACGGGCGCCAGCGCTCCTGCGCTTGCGCCTGTGCCGGCATTGCCAGCCCGGCCATCGCCACCGCGCCGGCCGCGACGCCCACAAGCTTCAGAACCGTCATGCCGCCCTCCGTTACTTTCGTGGAACGAGAATTATGCCGCCAAGCCTGTCGCGCGGATGAACCGGCGCGCTCCTATTTCGCCGATGGCGGCGGCGCGAACTTTCGCGCCAGCGCCGCCTGCACTTCCGCCACCTTGATCACCCGCCAGCGCGATGCCTCCTCCGATGGCGGCAGGGCCGCGACCGTCACGGGGCGGATCAGCAGGCGGAGCTCCCAGCCCATGGGCTCGCTGTTCCTGGTATATCCCCCCACGATAGCCGTGCGCCGCACCAGCTCGTTCGCCTCGACGATGAAGCCATCCAGGCCCTGCCGCTCCACATAGTTCGCCGCCGCCAGGAATGCCGCTTCCTCCACGGTGGCGCTCGTAGCGGCAACATCGCCGAACCGAATGTTGACGAGGTTCGGATCATCGGCCTTTCGCACGGCGAAGCCGCGCATATCGGTACCGAAGAAGCTGGATCCCTCGCCGCGCATCGCCGGCAGGCCGGTTCCGCTGTCGATCCGCGGAAGCATCTCCACGATCCGCATCAGATCGATGGCGATCGCCTCGCGGCGTCCCTGCTCAAATCGTTCGCGCAGCGAATCCGATAGCTGGGTGGCCAGGCCGGGTTGCGTGCCGTCGGACCTGGCCTGCCGCAGGAAATCCGCCGCCACCGCCATCGCTTGTCCTTGCGGGCGATCGGGATGGCTACGCAGCTGATCGACGGTGAGTCCCGGCGCTGCGCGGCGAAGGTCCATCGCCCGCTTCCAATCCTGCAGTTGCAGGCGCGCCTTTGCCGCCGCATTCCTGCGCTGTTCCAGATCCTGCCGTTCGGCCCGACCGAGCGCGCGCTCGCCCTGGGCCGGCGGGCTGGCCGCATCCTCGATATCTGCGAGCGCGCGTCGATATTCGCCCTCCGAACCCGGCATGTCCCCAAGCGTGGCCAAGGCATAGGCCGTCGCACCGGCGACGGATGCCCGCTCGCTGATCAGGTCATAGCGCCTCTGCTCGTCCGTATACCCCGTCCAGCCGATGCGCCCGCGGGGAATGTCGAAGCTCAGCTGCCGCGAATAGGTGACGGCCTCCGCGAAATCGCCCTTCGCAAGCGTCAGCCAGAAGAGCATGCGCAGCAGCGCGGCATCCTGCACCGCCCCTTCGCGCAGGAGAGCCTTTTGCATGGCATAGTCCGGCTCGTGCCTGAGCGCGATCGCGCGGGACGCGTTGCGCAGCGAGATGGACCAGGGGCGGCTCTCGATCACCGCTCGCAAGGAAGCCCGCGCTTCCGCGCCGGACCCCAGCTCATAAAGCGCAACGGCACGCAGCATCTGGGACGCGATCCGGGCGGGGTCCTGATAGCCCGCGACCGCAGGACGTCGGAGCGCGGCATCCGCCCGATCCAGCGAAGCGAGAGCCTCGGCATAGGCCTTCGCGCCGATCTGGTGCACTGCCTTTGCCTGGATCAGTGAGACCCGCCGCAGCCAGTAGCGATCCGCGAGCATGGGTTCGGCGAGCGCCTTGTCGCATGCGACAATCGCCGCGGACGGATCCTTGTCGCCATAATAGAGCGTCGCCCCGAGCCAGGACCCTTTCTGCATGCCGTCATATTTCAGCCCCGGGGCGAAATAGCCGTCACAGGTGTAGAAGTCCTGATCGGTCGCCAGGCTGAGCGCCGTCGGCGCCGCACCTTGCGCGAGCACCTCCACCGGCAGCAGGCAAAGCAATGCCGTCCACCCCATGATCCGCATCGCCTTCAAGATCCCCCCAGCCCCTTTGAAGGCTGGAGGGATACTTGGCCGCGAAGGGAAGGAAAAGCGGATCCTCGCCTATTTGGTCTTCACCGTCAGGCCGGTCCACTTCGCCGTGAAGGCCCAGAGGTCCGCCGCCTCGTCGATGATCTTGTCGGTCGGCTTGCCCGAGCCGTGCCCCGCGCGCGTCTCGATGCGGACGAGGTGCGGCTTGTCGCCGATATCGGCATGCTGGATCGCCGCGGTGTACTTGAAGGTATGCCCCGGCACGACGCGGTCATCGGTGTCCGCCGTGGTCGCCAGGATCGCCGGATAGGCCACGCCCGACTTGACGTTGTGGTACGGCGAATAGGCGTAGAGCGTCCTGAAATCGGCTTCCTTCGACGGATAGCCGTAATCGTCGACCCAGTAGCGGCCGGCGGTGAACCGGTCGAAGCGCAGCATGTCCATCACGCCCACCGCCGGCAGCGCCGCGGCGAACAGGTCCGGCCGCTGGTTGACCACCGCGCCCACGAGCAGCCCGCCGTTCGAGCCGCCCTGGATCGCCAGCTGGTTCCTGCCGGTGATGCCCTGCTGGATCAGATACTCGCCGGCGCCGATGAAATCGTCGAACACATTCTGCTTGTTCGCCAGCCGCCCGCCGTCATGCCATGCCTTGCCATATTCGCCGCCGCCGCGGATGTTGGCGAGGACGAACACGCCGCCCTGCTCCAGCCATGCCAGGCGCGAGGACGAGAAGCTGGGGCCGTAGGACACGTTGAAGCCGCCATAGCCCCAGAGCAGGGTCGGCGCCGGGCCGGTGGTGGTCGCCTTGCGGACGATGAACAGCGGCACCCTGGTCCCGTCCTTCGACGCGAAGAAGCGCTGCTCGACCTTGTAGTCCTCCGGCTTGAAGTCGAGCTTCGGCCGCGCCCAGGGCGTGCTCACCCCGCTCGCCATGTCGTAGCGGTAGATCGTCGTCGGCTCGTTGAAGCTGGTATAGGAATAGAAGGTCTCGGCATCGTCCGGCTCGCCGCCGAAGCCCGAGGCGCTGCCGACGCCCGGCAGCTTGACCGGGGCGAGCGCGCTGCCGTCGAGCTTGTAGCGGCGCACCTCGGTCTTGGCGTCGACCAGATAGCTGGCGACCAGCGTGCCGCCGACGATCGCGGCGCCTTCCAGCGTCGCCTTGTCCTCGGGCACCAGCTCGCTCGTCGCCAGGTCCGCCGAGGCGACATCCATCGTCACGATCTTGTGCTTGGGCGCGCCCTTGTTGGTCACCCAGTAGAATTTGCTGCCGACATTGCCGGCCAGGCCCCAGCTGTTCTCCAGCGCCGGGATGATCACCCGCGGCTTCATCGCCGGGTCCTTCAGGTCGATCAGCGAGATCCGGTAGCGGTCGTCGGTGCCCTCGCTGGTGGTGATCACCATCCAGCGCCCGTCATCGGTGATCTGGGCATAGTGGCTCCAGCTCGGATGATCCGGCGTCTCGTAGACCAGCCTGTCGGCGCTGTCGGGCGTGCCGAGCTTGTGGAAGTAGATCTTGTGGTTCTCGTTGAGCGCCTGGAACTTCGCGTCCGCCGCGACGTCCGGGTAGCGCGAATAGAAGAAGCCGCTACCGTCCTTGGCCCATACCGCCGCCAGGGTGAACTTCATGCCGTGGACGCTGTCGCCGGTCTCCTTGCCGGTGGCGACGTCGAGCACCTTTCCGATGCGCCAGTCGGTGCCGCCGTCCTGGATCGCGTAGAGCAGGTACTTGCCATCCTCCGACGGCGCCCATTCGGAAAGCGCGGTGGCGCCGTCCTTCGACCAGCCATTGGGATCGATCAGCACCCGGCCCTCGCCATCGAGCTTGTCGCGGACGAACAGCACCGCCTGGTTCTGCAGGCCGCTATTGTGCATGTAGAAATAGCGGCCGCCCTTCTTCTGCGGCACGCCGAAGCGCTCGTAATCGAACAGCTGCTTGATCCGCGCCTTGAACCAGTCACGGCCCGGCAGCGTGGCAAGATAGCTGTTGGTCACCTGGTTCTCGGCATCGACCCAGGCGGCGACTTCCTTGTCGTTCCGCACGTCATTCTCGAGCCAGCGATAGGGATCCGCCACCTTCACCCCGAACTGCTCCTCCACCACGTCGACGCGGCGGGTTTCGGGATAGGCAAGCTTGGTCACTTTGGTCTCCGGCTGGGTCTGGGCGAATGCGGGGGTCGCAAGAAGCAGGGAAAGGATGAGAGAGCGGCGCATGGGGCCTCCGAATGGCGAATGCCCCTAGGCTAGCGCCCCCTCGCCGCCGCTCAAGCGAAACCGAGCACCGATGTCTCCGAAACGACCCAGGCCAGGGCGCCGAGGACGGGAGCGAGCGCCACGCCGGCCGAAAGCCAGGCACCGACATTGGAATGGGAAGGGTTCCTGTTCATGCTACGGATGTGGGGAGCCGGACCCGGCGCCGGGAGGGAAGGAAAAACTTTCCGCCCGCGAAACGAAGCTAGAGGCGGATCGCCTGCAGCGCCGCGATCCGGCGGCGGACATCGGCGAGCAGGTCGTCGCGCAGCCGGTCCGGCGAAACGCGCGAGGGCGCCACGCATTCGACCAGCGTCATCGATTGCTCGAGGTCCACATCCGCCTTGGCGATCGCATAATGGTGGCGGTGGACCGCATCGGGCAGGCGCGTCTGGAACTGCCGGACCAGTTCGAGCGCGGGCGCCAGAATCGCTTCGTTCGCAGCGCCATCGGCAAGCTGGCATTGCGGCTGCACAGCCTCGACGAGCCGGCGGACCAGGCCACGGAACGCAGCGCTGCGGGCGGGGATCGGCTCGTGCACCGGCCCGCGATCGAGGCTGGGCAGAAGCGCACGCAAGCTGGCCAGGCCGCCCGCCACATCCTCGCGCGTCATCTCGACATGCTTGCGGGCAAAGGCGATGTCGCGGTCGTTCCAGCATGACAGAGTGTATTCGGCGTCGGCGCGCGCAATCGCCAGCTGGAAGGCCGCCCCGCTCGTCCCCAGCCGCGCTTCGAATGCGGCGACCTCCGCGCGATCGGGCTCGAGCTGCGCCTTGCGGTCGAAGCCCGCCGGCGCATCGCAGGACGGCATGCCGAGCGATGCGTAGAGCCTGCGTGCTGCCATCCGGAACTTCGCGCTGTCCTCGCTTTCCAGAACGGTGCGGGCGATCGGCTTCGCCTGCGGCTGAGGCTGCGGGTCGGCGACATTGCCCGGCGAGTCGCACCCCGCCAGCGCGAAGAGCATCGTGATGGCCAGTCCTGCTCTCAACTGCCTCTCCTCGCCACGAATGTATCCCGCGCCGGGGTGGCCCCCAAAGGAAAAGGGCGGCCGCACCGTGGTGCGACCGCCCTTTTCCTATCTCGATGATCGAGGCCGATCAGGCGACGGCGTCGAAGTCCTCGTCGGCCAGCACCGGGCCCGAATCCTGGCCCTTGGCCGAGACGTCGCGATCGACGAACTCGATGATCGCCATCGGCGAGGCGTCCGAAGCGCGCGGGCCGGTCTTGATGATGCGGGTATAGCCGCCGTTGCGGTCGGCATAGCGCGTCGCCAGCACGTCGAACAGCTTCACCAGCTGCGCATCGTCGAGCAGGCGAGCATGGGCCAGACGGCGGTTCGACAGGCCACCCTTCTTGGCGAGCGTGATCAGCTTCTCCACGTACGGGCGAAGCTCCTTCGCCTTGGCGAGGGTGGTGGTGATCTGCTCGTGCTTGATCAGGGCGGCGCTCAGGTTGCGGAACAGCGCAATGCGGTGAGCCGAGGTACGCTGCAGCTTACGGCCGCCAACACGATGACGCATGGTAACTTCCTTCAGTTCGTCTGGGGGCCGTTTGGGGGCGCCCATCAAAGTATTACTTTGATGGGTACCCTCCGGTACCCCAAGCCAGGCAGCGATAAGGGCCGCTGCCCAAAACCCGTGTGCGAATTTCGCGAAGGCGCGCCCAAAGCGGATTCGGGCGCGAAAGTCAAGCCGTGCGTACCCGCGGCGGGGCCGGCGCCGCCAGCATCAGCGCCCAGATTGCCCATACCATGGCATCGGCGCGGTCGGGCGAGCGCCCCGGGCCGTTATAGCTTCCCGCCACGGTCATGCCCATCAATTCCGCCTCGAGCGCGTCGAACCGTCCGGCCAGTCGCACCCCGCCGCTCTCGAACAGGGCGGCGACCGGCTCGGCGCGCGCCGATTTGCCCCGCGTCGCCGTCACCGTGCGGAGCGGCAGCCGCACATTCGCCGCGCGCAGCACCGCGCGCACCATGTCGCCGCCCTGGTTGGTCTCCACCACGACGCGATCGGCCATGCACGCCTCCGCCGCCGCCGCGACGCGCAGCGCCCAGCCCTCCGGCGAAAGCCCGCTCGCCGAATGATCGGCCAGCACATGGCCGATGCCGTCCGCATCCACCCCGCACGCCACGATGCCGCACGTCCCTCCGGCGCTGGCCGGCGGGTCCACCCCGATCACCACCCGCACCAGCCCGGCCGGGTCGGGCGCCGGGCCACGGCACGCCTCGATCAGCGCCGACGGCCACAGCGTGCCCTCGATATCGGGATCGAGCAGCCCGTCGATCTCCTCGCGCCCGCGCCGGGTGCCGCCATAGGCATCGGCCATCGCATCGAGCCAGGATCGGGCGAGATGCGGATTGTCGCCCGACGCCCCGCCCGTCGCGACGGTGTCCGGGCTGGCCAATATCCCGCGCAGCGCCGCCAGCCCCGCCCGCGGCGTGGTGGTGACCAGCGCGCGGGGTGCCACACCGGCGCGCAGCCCCAGTTGCAGCATGTCCCAGCTCTCCTGGGGATGGCGCCATTTGGCGAGTTCGTCGCACCAGGCGAAATGATGCTCGGGGCCGCGCAGCGCGTCCGGATTGGCGCCGGAGAACAGCACCGCCTCGGCGCCGTTGGCGAAGACCACCCGCTGCCGGCTGGCCTCGAAGCTCGGGCGCACGCCCCCGTGCGGCGCGGTGGCGAGCAGCCCCGATGGGCCTTCCACCATCACCCGACGCGCCTCCTCGATCGTCGCCGCGACCAGCGCGATCCGCACCGCACCGCTCTCGCGGACGAGCGCGTGCAGCCATTCGGCGCCCGCCCGCGTCTTGCCGAAGCCGCGCCCCGCCATCAGCACCCAGGTCCGCCAGTCCCCCTCGGGCGCCTGCTGCCCGGCATGGGCCCATTCGCTCCAGTCGCCGTCGAGCGCGCGCAGCTCCGCCGCACTCAGCGCATCGAGCAGCCGCAAACGCTGTCCGGCATCCAGCCGCCCGATCCGCGGCGCCAGCATCCCCATTTCACGCCTCCCCTGTCCGCCCGCTTCGCTTCGCGGCCCGCGCCGGCTTCCCCGCACCGGCACCGGCACGCTCGATCGCCTCGATCTTGCGCAGGATGCTCGCCCGCACCGCCTCGATGTCGGGCGGCCGGGCGCGTGCGTCATAGCGCTGCGGCGCGCCGCCCTTCACCGAAGCGCGGTGCAGCTTGAGCAGGTTCATCGCCTCCGCGACGCTCATCGCCTTGCCGGTCGCCACGGCGGCGCCACTGACCGGCTCGCTCCGCAGGCTGTCGGTGGCGAGCGCGATCAACTGCGTCTCGATCCGCGCATAGCCCTGCTCCAGGCAGGCCTGCCACGCGGCCGCGAAGCCGGGCCAGCGCATCCGCCGCCGATAGATCGCCGTGGTCGAAAAGCCCGCCGCCTCCGCCGCCGCCCGCACATTGGCGGTCGCCGCCAGTTCCTCCAGGAACGCCCGCTCCGCCGCATGGGACCAGCGCTTGCCCCCGGTACGGATCACCTGCGTCTTCCGATTCCGCGCCTGCCGCACCACGCGCCCCTGCTCACCCATCTTCCCCATGTCGCCACCCGCCATCGCTCATCCCGGAAACGAACAATGCCGCCCGGCGCAAAGGCGCAGGACGGCATTGTTCCTGTTTTGTACCATATCAGCGCGGCGATGTCAAGGGCAGAGAGGGGCGGTGGTGACGTAATTTGGCGGTGTCGACTTCCCATATCGTCATCCCGGCGAAAGCCGGGACCCAGAGCCAAGAGCGACAAGGCAGAGAAACCCTGGGTCCCGGCTTTCGCCGGGATGACGGTTGTGGGTTGGCCCGCTGGGTAACTTCAAACTACGTCACCACCGAGGGGCACAGGCAAAGCAAAAGGGCCGCCCCTTTCGGGACGGCCCTTTCGTTTGTTTCGCGGTGATCGCAGGCCTTAGCCCATGATCTCCTGCTCGAGCTTCTTGGCCATCTCTTCGATGTTCTCAGGCGGCCAGCCCGGGATTTCCATGCCGAGACGGAGACCCATCGACGACAGGACTTCCTTGATCTCGTTGAGCGACTTGCGGCCGAAGTTCGGCGTGCGCAGCATCTCGGCTTCGGTCTTCTGGACCAGGTCGCCGATATAGATGATGTTGTCGTTCTTGAGGCAGTTCGCCGAGCGGACCGAAAGCTCCAGCTCGTCGACCTTCTTCAGCAGGTAACGGTTGATCTGCGACGCATCGCCCGAACCGCCCTCGGCCGGAGCAGCCGCAGCTGCCATGCCGATCGGAGCCGAACGGGTAACCGCCGAATCGTCGAAGTGGACGAACAGCGCCAGCTGGTCCTGGAGGATGCGCGCGGCATAGGCCACGGCGTCTTCCGGGGTGATCGTGCCATCGGTCTCGATCGACAGCGTGAGCTTGTCGTAGTCGAGCTCCTGGCCGACGCGGGTGTTCTCGACCTTGTACGAAACCTGGCGGACCGGGCTGTACAGGGCATCGACCGGGATCAGGCCGATCGGGGCGTCTGCCGGACGGTTCGACGCGGCGGGGACATAGCCCTTGCCGGTGTCGGCGGTCAGCTCCATGTTGAGCGTCGCGCCATCGTCCAGGTGACAGATGACGAGATCGGGGTTCATCACCTCGATGTCGCCCGACACGGCGATGTCGCCGGCCTTCACCTCAGCCGGGCCGGTGGCCGACAGCTGGAGGCGCTTCGGGCCTTCGCCCTGCATCTTGAGCGCGATCTGCTTGACGTTGAGGACGATGTCCGTCACGTCCTCGCGCACGCCTGCCAGCGAGCTGAACTCGTGGAGGACGTTCTCGATCTTGATCGAGGTAACCGCGGCACCCTGGAGCGACGAAAGCAGCACGCGGCGCAGCGCGTTGCCGAGCGTCAGGCCGAAACCACGCTCCAGCGGCTCGGCTACGAAGGTCGACTTGCGCTTGGGATCGCCACCGGGCTTCTTCTCGAGGCCGTTGGGCTTCTTGAGTTCCTGCCAGTTCTTAGCGTTGACCGACACGGGCTTTCCTCATGTTGGGCGGGATTTGAGGCCATCCCGCCAGGTAACAGCTGCAGGACCGCGAGCCCGCCTCAGGGCTCGCGGTGCAAGCAGGATTTAGACGCGACGACGCTTCGACGGACGGACGCCGTTGTGCGGGATCGGGGTCACGTCACGGATCGACGTGATCTGGAAGCCGACCGCCTGCAGCGCACGGAGCGCCGATTCGCGACCCGAACCCGGGCCCTTGACCTCGACCTCGAGGGTGCGCACGCCGTGCTCGGCGGCCTTGCGGCCCGCGTCCTCGGCGGCGACCTGGGCGGCGTACGGGGTCGACTTGCGCGAGCCCTTGAAGCCCATCATGCCGGCCGACGACCACGAGATGGCGTTGCCCTGCGCGTCGGTGATGGTGATCATCGTGTTGTTGAAGCTGGCGTTCACATGGGCGACGCCGGCGGTGATGTTCTTGCGCTCGCGACGGCGAATGCGCTGCGGTTCACGTGCCATTTTTCTGTCCCTTCCGACCTAGCGCTTACTTCTTCTTGCCGGCGATCGGCTTGGCCTTGCCCTTGCGGGTGCGCGCATTGGTATGCGTGCGCTGGCCACGGACGGGCAGGCCCTTGCGGTGGCGCAGGCCACGGTAGCAGGCGAGGTCCATCAGGCGCTTGATGTTCATCGCGGTCTGGCGACGCAGGTCGCCTTCCACGGTGTAGCCGGCGTCGATCGCCTCGCGGATCTGCAGGACTTCCTGGTCCGAGAGGTCCTGAACCCGGCGCTCGGCCGCGATGTTCAGCTTCTCGGTGATCTCCTTGGCCTTGGCCGGGCCAATGCCGTGGATGTACTGCAGCGCGATGACGACGCGCTTGTTGGTCGGGATGTTGACACCCGCAATACGAGCCATGAAATTTTTTCTCCCAGCTCCACGGGGTGCCGCATGGCAGCTCACACCCCATCTCGTAGCGTTGACTTCCGAAATGCAGCGGCACGACGAACACGCCAAGGCGCCGCCGTGAAACCGATCTTTCGGAAGATGCGCGACATATGCATCCGCCAACGCCGAGTCAAGCGCTGCGGGAAAGGCTTTCGCCGGAAAGCGACTCATACACCATCCCGCCTCTGCCGCCAAGCAGCCCGAGGGCCCACCGTCCCGGCATGCAACGTTCGACCTGCGGATCGAACAATTCATTGAATCTCTTGATACACTTGCGTGTGGGCGAGGAGAGCCGCACCATGCTTTCAGAGAGCAGGCGAAGTCCTATCTTGCAAGGTTCCCGTCGCCCCGGCACGAGGCCGGGATAGCGATATGGAGGGGGACTAGCCCTCCACCGCCAGCCGATACCCCGCGCCGCGCACGGTATGGAGGATCGGGCGCTCGCCTTCCTCCAGCTTGCGGCGCAGGCGGCCGATATGGACGTCGACCACGTTCGAGCCCGGATCGAAACGGCAGTTCCAGACATGCTCGAGCATCATCGTCCGGGTGACGACCTCGCCGGCATGGCGGGCGAGATATTCGAGCAGGTGGAATTCGCGGGCAACCAGCGATACCGCGCGACCGGAGCGCGCGACCGTGCGGGAAAGCAGGTCGATCTCGAGATCGCCCACCACGATGCGCGTGGCCTGGGTCTCCGCCTCGGCCCGGTCGGCGCGGCGCAGCAGCGCGGCGACGCGCGCCCGCAGCTCGGCAAAGGAGAAGGGCTTGGCGAGATAGTCGTCGGCACCAGCGGCGAGGCCGCCGACCTTGTCGTCCACCGTACCGAGCGCGGAAAGCATGATCGCCGGGGTCCGCCGCCCCTGCTCGCGCAGCAGGCCGAGCAGCGACAGCCCATCCATGCCGGGAAGCATGCGATCGAAAATCCAGAGATCGAAATTGCCCGTCTCGGCCCGGGCCAGGCCGGCGCGGCCGTCCTCGCAGGACTCGACCGCGAAGCCGGCATCGGCAAGCCCGCGCGTCACGAAGTCCGCGGCGGCGGCGTCATCCTCAACGATCAGGATCCGGTGATTCATCCGTCGCTCCAACCGCGTCCATCCGCTCCAAGAGAGGGTTGGCCGGCGAACAAGGGGGTGTCCGCCGGCCATTGCGTCGATGCCAGGGCAGCATCGACGACTTCAGGGGCGTGCGGCCAGCCCTGCGCTTCAGGCGACACCCGCCCCGCCGGGGCAGTGGCGAGGCGGGCACCCGGGCAACGATCGCGGGGGCGGCGATCGGCCCTGAGCCGAAAAGCGCGGAGAGGCGGACCGCATGCTGAAGACCTCTGCGTGCGACCGACGATCCCGCCGGCCACGGATCCCAGATACGATTACCCCCTGCCCCGGGCGGTGACCGGGGCATGACAAAAAGGTAATGTTGATTTGGCGATCCCTCGCCGAGCTCCTGCCGGCGAGGAACTGGAGGGCTTACCGCTCCGCTGTCGCCTTCAGCCTGGCGAGCTGGCCGGCAATCATGCCGTCGGCCGGCGCGGCGATCTTGCCCAGCCCCGGCCCGCCGGCCACCGCATAGGTGACGGTCAGCTCGGTCGACTTGCCATCAGCGCCCGGCTTGAGCGCGAAGGTCATCACGCCGCTGGCCGGCATCGCCTGGATCGGTCCCAGTCCGCCGCCAAGACGCAGCAGCTTGTTCGGCTGAACGAAAAGCACCCGCAGATGCTCGACGCTGCCGCCCTCGGCCAGCTTCTCGCAAAAGCAGCCGCCGGCGCGCGCATCCATCGAGAGATTCGCGGCATCGCCCGACCAGCTATGTTCGGGGTTCCACCAGCTGGCGGGCTCAACCAGCGTCGCCCAGAGCTTTGCCGGCGAGGCGGCGACCGCCAGCTTATGCGTGACGATGAAGCTGGTATCGGCGGATGCAGTGACTTCGGCGGCGGCCGGCGATGCGGCGAGCAGTGTCAGGGTGATCAGCGAACGGGTCTTCATATTCCCCTCCCCTCATGAAGCGGGAGGATCATAGCGCGCAGAGCAGCATTCCAGAAGCAGCGGCGACACGGCGCGGCACTGCGACCTCGATCCGCTCGGCGGCCTTGCGGGCAAGCGACAGGTAATGGAGCGTGCCGTCGAGATAGGCCTGGAATGCGCTGGCCGAGACATGCTGCCCATCGACGAAGCGGCGCAGCGCATAGGGGTCCGCCGTGGGCGGGTTGAGGCCTTCGCTGACCAGGGTGGCCGAGCGCACCCCGCTGGCAGCGAGCAGCGCCGGTGCGGACGGATGGAAGGTGCCGCTCGGGTAGCAGAAATGCTCCGGTGTCGTCCCGCCGGTTGCCGCCAGGATCGCCGCGCGGTTGGCCTCGATCTCGGGCACCAGCTGGCCGATGCGGCCGGAGACGTCGATATGGCGATGCGTGTGGAGCTGGATGTCGAGGCCGCGCGCATGGGCGTCGGCGATCTCGTCGGGGCGCATCAGGTGGAACTGGCGGCGCTCGAGCCATGCCTCGCCTACGCCCAGCGCGCGGCCATAGCTGCGCAGCGCCGCGAGCCGCTCGCCTTCCGGCAGCGCCTCTATCCGGCGGATGACGGCGCCGCGATCCTCGCCTGCCCGCCCCGATGCCGCGATGAGATAGTCGACCGCGACATTGACCACCGGCAGGTCGCGGCCGGCATACCAGGTGGTGGCATAGAGCGTCGCGGGCAGGCGATGCGCTTCCAGCACCGGCAGCATATGGCTGTGGGTCGAGGCCCAGCCATCGTCGATCGTGATCACCACCGCGGAGCGTGGCAGCCGGTCCGCGGCGAGCCGCTCGACTGCCTCGCCGAGCGGCAGCACCGGCAGGCCCGAGCGGGCGAGCCGCGCCATGCGGGCGGCGAACATGTCGGGTGTCATGAACAGGCAGCTGCCGAACGGCGCCCCAGGCGCGAGCCAGAGGCCGTGATAGCAGAGGATGCGCAGCTGGCCGCCCGTCGCGCGGCGAGCGAGCGCGGACAGGCCGGTTAGGCCGGCAGCTCTCAGCAATGCGCGCTTGGGCAGCATCGAACGAAAATCCCCCACCCAGCCTGCATGGCCGGACCGGGGGATCGTCACACCCCGTGCTTAAGCAGGGGTTAGAGCAACAATATATTACAATGACTTGCACCGTTACGAAGGAGACGCTGGCGTTGGATGCCCTCCGGATTCCATTCGTCACCCCGGCCTTGTGCCGGGGTCCACCGGGAGGCAAGGCAGACCCTGGAGGCGCTTGCCGGGTCTGCGCGGCACGGTGGACCCCGGAACAAGGCCGGGGTGACGAAGTATCTGTCAAGGCAGCTCACGCTCGCCCCACCGGCATCAGAAACAGGAAAGGCCGGGCGTCATGCCCGGCCTTTCCCAAATCCAGTCCCTCACAAGGAGGGGTATCTCACGCCTTGCCGTCGAGGATCGCGTCGATCTGCGCGCCGACCTCGGCGATGTCGGCCATGCCGTCGACCTTCCGCACCAGGCCCTTGGCCTCGTAGAAGGGCAGGATCGGCGCGGTCTTGGCGCGGTATTCGGCCATGCGGGTGCGCACAGTCTCGGCATTGTCGTCCGGACGGCGCTTGAACTCGTGATGGCCGCACACGTCGCAGGTGCCCTCGACCTTGGGCAGCTTGAACTTGTCGTGATAGCCCTCACCGCAGTTCGCGCAGGTGAAACGACCCTCGACGCGCTCGACCAGCGCATCCTCGTTCACTTCGAGCTCGATCACGAAGTCGAGCTGGCGGCCGCGCTCGCTCAGCAGCGTGTCGAGCGATTCGGCCTGGGCGGCGGTGCGCGGATAGCCGTCGAAGATCGCGCCCTTCAGCGTGTCTTCCATGTCCAGCCGCTCGCCGATGATCCCCGAGACGATCGCGTCCGAGACCAGTTCGCCGGCATCCATCACGGCCTTGGCCTGGATGCCCGTGGGCGTTCCCGCCTTCACCGCGGCGCGCAGCATGTCGCCCGTCGAGAGCTGGACCATGCCCCGCTCTTGCTCGAGACGCTTGGCCTGGGTGCCCTTGCCGGCTCCCGGCGGGCCCAACAGGATGATGTTCACTAAGCCTGTCCCCTCTTAGGCTCTGGGCCGCGCTTAACGCGCGCGACCCTTCAGCTTCGCCTTCTTGATCAGATCGCCATACTGGTGCGCCAGCAAATGCGACTGGATCTGCGTCACCGTGTCCATCGTCACGTTGACGACGATGAGCAGGCTGGTGCCGCCCATCAGGAACGGAATGCTCATCGACGAGAACACCGCTTCGGGAACGAGGCAGATGACCGTCAGATAGGCAGCGCCGATCACGGTGATGCGGGTGAGCACGTAGTCGAAGTACAGCTCGGTGTTCTTGCCCGGACGGATGCCCGGGATGAACCCGCCATAGCGCTTGAGGTTCTCGGCGGTCTCCTCCGGATTGAACACCACGGCGGTGTAGAAGAAGGAGAAGAAGATGATGCCGAAGCCGTAGAGCGCCATGTAGATCGGCGAACCGTGACGCAGCCACGTGTTCAGGTTGATGATCAGGTCGCTGTACCAGTTCTCGCCCGCGGTCATGTTGCCGGCGAACTGGGTGACCGTCAGCGGCAGCAGCAGCAGCGACGAAGCGAAGATCGGCGGGATCACGCCGGCGGTGTTGAGCTTGAGCGGCAGGTGGCTGCGCTCAGCCTGCACGCCGCGCGCGGTCTGGCGCTTCGGATACTGGATCAGGATGCGCCGCTGGGCACGCTCCATGAAGCAGATGAACAGCACCAGCGCGGCCACGCCGACGATGATGATGATCAGGCGCAGCGGATCGATCGAGCCGGTGCGGCCGCTCTCGAACAGCTGGACGAGCGTGGTGGGCAGGCGGGCGACGATGCCCGCCATGATGATCAGCGAGATGCCGTTGCCGATGCCGCGATTGGTGATCTGCTCACCGATCCACATCAGGAACATGGTGCCGCCGATCAGGGAGATCACCGCGCCGATGCGGAAGATCATGCCGGGCTCCACCACGGGCTGCAGGCCCTGGCTGGCGCCGAAGGTCTCGAGACCGACGGCGATGAAGTATCCCTGCACCGCGGTCAGCGCCACCGTGCCGTAGCGGGTGTACTGGTTGAGGCGCTTGCGGCCGCTCTCGCCCTCCTTCTTGATCGCGTTCAGCGTCGGCGACAGCGAGGTCGCCAGCTGCACCACGATCGAGGCGGTGATGTAGGGCATCACGCCGAGCGCGACGATCGACATGCGGTTGAGCGCGCCGCCGGTGAAGTTGTTGAAGAAATCGAGCACGCCGCCCTGGGTCTGCTGCGCGAGCAGGTTCAGCTGGGTGGGGTCGACGCCCGGAAGCGGCACGTAGCTCAGCATGCGGAAGACGATCAGTGCGCCGAGGGTGAACCACAGGCGCTTCTTGAGATCGGTAGCCTTGGCGAACTTCGCCAGGTTGATGCTGGAAGCAAGTTGATCGGAGGCGGAGGCCATGTCGTATTAGGTCCCGGAAACAGAAACGGCGGATGAGCGTCTCCGCCCCCCGCCGTTCATATAGGGTGTCCAACCCTTAGGGCAATCTGTCCCCGGCGAGACGCTGGGGACAAGTCGCCGAACGGCGTCATGCTTGCCCCGGCGCGAGGCCGGGGACCGGCATGGTCACGCCTTGGCGGCGGCCTTCTTGGCTTCCTTGTCGGCCGCACGCGCCTTCTGGACGACGCGGTGCTTGGCCTTGGCCTTCTCGGCAGCCGGCACGATCTCGGGGATCGTCACGCTGCCACCGGCCTTCTCGATCGCCTCGCGAGCCGACTTCGACACGCCGGCGACGGTGAAGTTCAGCTTGGCCGAGAACTCGCCCTTGCCGAGCACGCGCACGCCGTCCTTGCCGCCGCGGGTCAGGCCCGCCGCGTTCAGCTCGGCCTGGGTGATGTCGGTCGCGGTCAGCTTGCCCGAATCGACCGCCTTCTGGATCGCGCCCAGGTTCACCTCGGCATAGTCCTTGGCGAAGATGTTGTTGAAGCCGCGCTTCGGGATGCGCATGTGGAGCGGCATCTGGCCGCCCTCGAAGCCCTTGATCGAGACGCCTTCGCGGCTCTTCTGACCCTTCTGGCCGCGGCCAGCGGTCTTGCCCAGGCCCGAACCGATACCGCGGCCGACACGGACGCGGCTCTTGCGGGCACCATTGTTATCGCGGAGATCGTTGAGCTTCATACTATGCACTCGCTTTCGCTTTTGTCGCGCTGATGGAAAAGGAAGCGGGGCCCATAGCGTCGCGAGCAGGCTTTGTCACCCCCGTTTTCGCTGCCGCCACGGCCTCGCGCCCGGGCCGGCACTCGCGCCGCCATTCGTATAAGATCGAACTTGTCGCCCTTCCCTCGGCGGAGGCACAAGGGGGCGATGAAGAATCTCCTGGCCATCCTGCGTCTGCCATCGGCACGGATCGTCGTGGCCGGAGCGCTGCTCTTCGTCGTCATCTCCTGGGTCGCGGTGATCTGGCAGATCCAGGAAGACCACAACCTGGCCGTGCGATCGGCATCGCGGGAGAATCGCGACCGGGTGGTCGCCTTCGAGCAATATGTGCGGCGCACGCTCGAAGTGGCCGACCTCGCCACGCAGTATCTCGGCGAGCGCTATGGCGCCCTTGTCGACAAGGCAGACCACAGCAAGCCCCAACTGATCACCCTGCCCCGCTATTTCGGCCCGATGATCACCGGCGCCGAGATCGCCGACCGCGACGGCCACATCCTCTTCACCACCAAGCAGCGCGGCCCGGTCAATGTCCGCAACAAGCGCGTGTTCCGCGAGCTGCACGACGCCCCCGGAGTCGCACGGGCGATCTCCAACCCCACCGAGCCGGAGGGATCGAAGGAAGCCGTGCTGCTGATCGCCCGGTCCTGGCGCGATGCCCGCGGCGATTTCGCCGGCGCGGTGGCAGTGGATATCCCGACCGGTCGATTCGTCGATTTCAACGCCGGCCTGCATTATCGGCCCGAAGACCTGATCTCGATCATCTCGCTGCGCGGCATGACGCTGGCCCGGCGCGAAGGGCAGACGGTGAGCTGGGGGCAGGACCTCAAGGATACGCTGGTGATGCAGCGCCAGCAGGCTGATCCCAATGGGGAATATTGGGGGCCGAGCGCGATCGACGGCAAGCGCCGCCTGTTCAGCCACCAGCGGTTGGACAACTATCCTATCTTCGTCACCTCCGGCATCGGCGAGAGCGACATCTTAGGGCCGGCGCGTCAGCGGGCGCGCTGGTTCCTGGTGCTGGCATCCGCGCTGACCCTGATGGTCGGCGCCCTGCTCGCGCTCTATTTCCGCCACGTCGACAAGCAGCAACAGGCACAGCACCGATTCGACGTGATCCGCGACGAGTTCGCCCATAGCGCGCGGGTGTCGTCGCTCAGCGAGATGGCCGGCGGCCTGGCGCACGAGCTCAACCAGCCCCTGGCAGCCGCGTCGAACTTCCTCTCGGTCAGCGAGCTCATGCTGAAGCGCGACGGCGATGGCGACCGCGAGGCGGTGCAGCTGCAGATCCGCCAGGCGCGCGGCCAGATCTCGCGCGCGGGCGACATCATCCGGCGGATCCGCGACTATCTGGCAAAGGGGGACGCCGACCTGCGCATCGAGCCTATAGACGATGTCATCCACGATGCGATCGAGCTGGCGCGCGGCGCCAAGGTCGCCCCTTCCGCGCGGATCACCTATTCCGGCATGCAGCCGCCCGCCCAAGCGCTGATCGACCGGATCCAGATCCAGCAGGTGCTGGTCAACCTGATCCGCAATGCCGAGGACGCAATGGCGGCGCTTCCGCCCGAGCGGCGCGCGATCCGCATCACCTGCGCGGTCGCCTCGGAGGATTTCCTGCGCATCAGCGTGGAGGACACGGGTCCCGGCATCCCCGATGCGGTGTTCGACAAGTTCAACATGCCCTTCATCTCGACCAAGGCCGCGCAGGGCCTGGGCATTGGGCTGTCGATCTGCCGCAGCATCATCGACGTGCATGGCGGCGAGCTGAAGGCCGAGAATCTTTCCCGCGGCGCAATGGTGAGCTTCACCGTGCCCCGCGATCCCACGCTGCGCGCTGCGGCGTGAGGCTTGTGCCCTGCTGCTCGGCGTGAGCCGGCATCGTCCGCACGCCACCATCACCCCCACCGATCATCCTGAGTGGAGGGCCACGCCTGTCGAAGCCCCGTATCGGAGGAGGTCCTTCGACACGCCATCTCGACGAGCTCCATGGCTATTCAGGATAGTCGGTTCCGGTTGGCCAGTCAGCGTCCGCTCAAACGAAAAGGGGCGACAGTCGCCTGCCGCCCCTTCTCAATCTTGCCGGGTGGCGAAGGCCTTAGCCCTCGAGCACCTTCACCATGTGCGGCAGCTTGCGGATCATGCCACGAACTTCGGGCGTATCCTCGAGCTCCGAGACCTTGTGCATCTTGTTGAGGCCCAGGCCGATCAGCGTCGCGCGCTGATCCTTGGTGCGGCGGATCGGCGAACCGATCTGCTGGATCTTGATCTTCGCCATGATCGATTACTCCGCGATAGCCGCAGCGTCCGCCTCGGCGGTCTGCGAACCGCCGCGGCCGAGCAGGTCGGCGATCTTCTTGCCGCGGCGCTGCGCAACGCTCTTCGGCGAGGTCTGCTCGCCGAGCGCTTCGAAGGTGGCGCGGATCATGTTGTAGGGATTCGAAGTGCCGACCGACTTGGTCACCACATCGGCCACCCCGAGCGATTCGAAGACGGCGCGCATCGGACCGCCGGCGATGATGCCGGTACCCTGCGGCGCCGAGCGCACATAGACGCGGCCGGCACCGAAGTGGCCAGCACCGTCATGGTGCAGCGTGCGGCCTTCCTTGAGCGGAACGCGCAGCATCTTCTTCTTCGCCGAAGCGGTCGCCTTCGAGATGGCTTCCGGCACTTCGCGCGCCTTGCCATGACCGAAGCCGACACGGCCCTTGCCGTCGCCCACGACGACCAGCGCCGCGAAGCCGAAGCGCTTGCCGCCCTTCACCGTCTTCGAGACGCGGTTGATGTGGACCAGCTTCTCGATCAGCTCCTCGCCACCGTCCTCGGCGTTCTGGCCACGACGGTCGTCGCGACGACCGCGGTTGCCGTCACGGCCGCCACGGCCACGATCGCCACCGCCGCCCGGGCCGCCACGGCCACGGCCGCGGCCACGACCCTGCTGCTCCTGGGGAGCGCCGGCGTCCTGGGCTTCGAAGCCCGCGCCCTCTGCGGGCGCCTGGTTGTTTTCGTCAGCCATTCTCAGAACTCCAGCCCGCTCTCACGAGCGGCATCGGCCAGCGCCTTGACGCGGCCATGATAGAGGAAGCCACCGCGGTCGAACACGACCTGGGTGATGCCGGCGGCCTTGGCGGCCTCGGCAACACGCTTGCCGACGTCCTGGGCGGCCTCGATGGTCGCGCCGGTCTTGCCACGCACGTCCTTGTCGAGGGTGGAAGCCGCGGCAACGGTCTTGCCGGCGGCATCGTCGATCACCTGGGCATAGATGTGCTTGCCCGAGCGATGGATCGAAAGACGCGGACGACCACCGGCACGCGCACGAAGCGCAGTACGGTTGCGGCGACGACGCTTCGCGAAAAGCGAGAGACCCTTGGTGCTGATCACTTCTTCTTCCCTTCCTTACGGAAGATGAACTCGCCGTCGTACTTGATGCCCTTGCCCTTGTACGGCTCGGGCTTGCGCCAGCGGCGAATCTCGGCCGCAATCTGGCCGACCTTCTGCTTGTCGATGCCCGAGATCTCGACAGTGGTCTGATCCGGGGTCTTGATCTCGATGCCTTCCGGCACGTCGATGTTGACGTCGTGCGAATAGCCGAGCTGGAGCTTGAGCACCTTGCCCTGCGCAGCCGCACGGTAGCCGACGCCGGTGATCAGCAGCTTCTTCGAGAAGCCGGTGGTCACGCCGGTCACCAGGTTCTGCACCAGGGTACGCTGCATGCCCCAGAAGGCACGGGCGCGCTTGGTGTCGTTCGCCGGCTGCACCGAGATGCCGCCTTCGACGAGCTCGTAGCTGATCAGATCGGCCTTCGGGATCGAGAGGGTGCCCTTCGGGCCCTTCACCGAAACCTGATCGCCGTCGACAGTCGCGGTCACGCCCGCAGGGACGAGAACCGGCTTCTTACCGATGCGGCTCATCAGAACACCTCCGCCAGCACTTCGCCACCAACGTTCTGCTCGCGCGCTTCCGCGTCCGAGAGAACGCCACGCGGCGTCGAGACGATCGTGATGCCGAGGCCGTTGCGCACGCGGGGAAGCTCCTGGCTGCCCGAGTAGACGCGGCGGCCCGGCTTCGAGATGCGCGCGACGTGCTTGATCGCCGGCTGGCCCTCGAAATACTTCAGCTCGATGCGGATGCCCGCGGCGGGGCCCATCTGCTCTTCGCTGTAGCCACGGATGTAGCCTTCGCGCTGGAGCACATCGAGAACGCGCGCACGCAGCTTGCTCGCCGGCGTAAGGACGGAGTCCTTGCGGGCGCGCTGGCCGTTGCGGATGCGGGTGAGCATATCACCCAGGGGATCGGTCACTGCCATCTTCGTGATCCTTACCAGCTCGACTTGGTGACGCCGGGGATGAGGCCCTTGTTGGCCAGATCACGCAGCATCACACGAGCGAGACGGAACTTGCGGTAGTAACCGCGGGGGCGGCCGGTGAGCTCGCACCGGTTGCGAATGCGGGTCGGGTTGCCGTTGCGCGGCAGCTCGGCCATCTTGAGACGCGCGATGAGACGCTCGGTCTCATCGAGGCTCTCGTCATTCGCGATCGCCTTGAGCTTCGCATACTTGCCGGCGTACTTCTTCACCAGCAGCTTGCGACGCTCGTTCTTGTTCACGGAACTCAGTTTCGCCATGACTTAAGTTCTCTTTCCTTTACGCGGCCTTGGCTTCGCCGTCCGCATCCTGCGGGAACGGGAAACCGAAGAGACGGAGAAGCTCGCGAGCTTCCTCGTCGGTCTTCGCGGTGGTGGTCACGATCACGTCCATGCCGCGGATCTTGTCGACCTTATCGTAGCTGATTTCCGGGAAGATCAGCTGCTCCTTGAGACCGCAGGCATAGTTGCCACGGCCGTCGAACGACTTCGGGTTGAGGCCACGAAAGTCGCGAACGCGCGGCAGCGCGATCGTGATGAAGCGGTCGAGGAACTCGTACATGCGCTCGCGGCGAAGGGTGACCTTCGCGCCGATCGGCATGCCCTCGCGCAGCTTGAACTGCGCGATCGACTTCTTCGCCTTGGTGATCACCGGCTTCTGGCCCGCGATCAGCTCCATTTCAGAAGCGGCCTGCTCGACCTTCTTCTTGTCCTGGGTAGCCTCGCCGACGCCCATGTTGAGCACGATCTTCTCGATCTTCGGCACTTCCATGACGTTCTTGTAACCGAACTTCTCGGTCATCGCCTTGGCGATGGTCTCGTCATAGAGCTTGCGCATGCGCGGCGTGTAGGAATCAGCCATTGATGACCTCCCCGGTCTTGACGGCGACACGGACCTTCTTGCCGTCGCGCTCCTCGAAGCGGACGCGGGTCGGCTTGCCGTCCTTGGTCACGTGCGCGACCTTGGAGATCGCCAGCGGCGCTTCCGAACGCTCCAGGCCACCCTGCGGGTTGGTCTGGCTCGGCTTGCGGTGACGCACGGCGACGTTGATGCCCGAAACGACGACCTTGCCGTCCTTGGGCAGCGACTTGACGACTTCACCGGTCCGGCCCTTGTCCTTGCCGGACAGGACGATGACCTGGTCGCCCTTCTTGATCTTGGCAGCAGCCATCACAGCACCTCGGGGGCGAGCGAAATGATCTTCATGAAGCCCTTCGAGCGCAGCTCGCGGACCACCGGGCCAAAGATACGGGTGCCGATCGGCTCCTCGTTCTTGTTGACCAGGACGGCAGCGTTGCCGTCGAAGCGAATGACCGAGCCATCGGCGCGGCGGACGTCCTTGGCGGTGCGGACGATGACGGCACGGTGCACGTCACCCTTCTTCACCTTGCCGCGGGGAGCAGCTTCCTTGATGCTGACGACGATGACGTCGCCCACGGAGGCGAAGCGACGCTTCGATCCGCCCAGCACCTTGATGCACTGCACCCGCTTCGCGCCGCTGTTGTCTGCGACGTCGAGATTGGACTGCATCTGGATCATTGATCCGGTTCCTTCTCGTTAGGCCTACCGGGACAGTCGCCCGGCGGTTCCAGTTGAAAAATTAGGCGGCGGCGTCCGACTTGGCCGGGGTCGCGTGGGTGTTCACCCGCTCGATCACCTTCCAGGTCTTGAGCTTGGAGATCGGCGCAGTCTCTTCGATGCGCACGGTCTCGCCGGCCTTGTACTCGTTCGCCTCGTCATGGGCGTGATACTTCTTCGAGCGGCGGATGATCTTGCCGTAGAGCGGGTGCTTCACCTTGCGCTCCACCAGCACGACCACGGTCTTGTCGCCCTTGTCGGAAACCACGTTCCCGGTCAGCACGCGCTTCGGCATGGTTTCGTCCTTTACTTGGCAGTCGAGCGCGAGCGCTCGTTCTGCAGCGTCTTGATGCGGGCGATGTCGCGACGGACTTCGCGGACCCGGCTCGGCTTCTCGAGCTGGCTGGTCGCGGCCTGGAAGCGAAGGTTGAACGCCTCGCGCTTCAGGTTGCCGAGCTCGTCGCTCAGCTGGTCCTCGGTCTTCGCACGAAGATCGGTAGCCTTGGTCATTCTATCAACCCTCCAGGTGCGAGGTATCGCCGAGGCGAGCCACGACCTTGACCTTGATCGGCAGCTTCATCGCCGCACGCTCGAAAGCTTCAGCAGCGAGCGGGCCCGGCACGCCGTCCAGCTCGAACAGGATGCGGCCCGGCTTGACGCGGGCGACCCAGAATTCCGGCGAGCCCTTGCCCGAGCCCATGCGGACTTCAGCAGGCTTCGACGAAACCGGCACGTCCGGGAAGATGCGGATCCAGAGACGGCCCTGGCGCTTGATGTGACGGGTGATCGCGCGGCGAGCCGCTTCGATCTGACGGGCGGTGATCCGCTCCGGCTCCATCGCCTTCAGGCCATACGACCCGAAGTTCAGCGCAGTGCCACCCTTGGCGTCGCCGTGGATGCGGCCCTTGAAGGCCTTGCGGAACTTGGTGCGCTTCGGTTGCAGCATTTCTCTGTCCTAACCCTTAGCGGCGGTGGTCGTCGCGCGCCGGGCGAACGCCCGTCGTCTGCGACTCCAGGTTGAGGCGATCGGTCGCCATCGGATCATGGCCGAGGATCTCGCCCTTGAAGATCCAGACCTTCACGCCGCAGACGCCATAGGCGGTGTGCGCTTCGGCCGTGGCGTGGTCGATGTTCGCGCGCAGCGTGTGCAGCGGAACGCGGCCTTCGCGATACCATTCCGAGCGGGCGATCTCGGCGCCGCCGAGACGGCCGCCGCAGTTGATCCGGATGCCCTCGGCGCCGAGGCGCATCGCCGACTGCACCGCACGCTTCATGGCGCGGCGGAAGGCGATACGACGCTCGAGCTGGTCGGCGATGCCCTGGGCGACGAGCTTGGCGTCGACTTCCGGCTTGCGGATCTCGACGATGTTCAGGCTCACGTCGCTCGAGGTCATCGAGGACAGCGTCTTGCGCAGCTTCTCGATGTCCGAGCCCTTCTTGCCGATGATGACACCGGGACGGGCAGCGTAGATCGACACGCGGCACAGCTTGGCCGGACGCTCGATCACCACCTTCGAGATCGCGGCCTGGGGCAGCGTCTCGAGGATGTACTTGCGGATCTTGAGGTCCTCCATGAGGAGCCGGCCATAGTCGGCGCCCTCGGCGAACCAGCGGCTGTCCCAGGTGCGGTTGACCTGGAGACGCAGGCCGATCGGGTTGCTCTTGTGACCCATTATGCTTCTTCCTGCTCGCGGACGACGATGCGAAGACGGCTGAACGGCTTCAGGATGCGGGTGGACTTGCCACGGCCGCGGGTCGCGAAGCGCTTCATCGTGATCGACTTGCCGACCGAAGCCTCGGCGACGACGAGCGCGTCGACGTCGAGGTTATGGTTGTTTTCCGCATTGGCGATCGCCGAGGCGAGAACCTTGCGAGCATCGACGGCCATGGCCTTGGTCGAGAACTGAAGGATGTTCAGCGCGTCGCCGGCCTTCTTGCCGCGGATCAGGCCCGCGACGAGGTTCAGCTTCTGGGCCGAACCACGGATCTGCGTGGCGACGGCAAGGGCTTCCTTGTCGCCAACCTTGCGGGGGGCTGCCTGCTTAGACATTAGCGCTTACCCTTCTTGTCGGCTGCGTGGCCGGGGAAGAAGCGGGTCGGCGCGAACTCGCCGAGCTTCATGCCAACCATGTCCTCGTTGACCGAGACCGGCACGAACTTGCGGCCATTGTAGACGCTGAACGTCAGGCCGACGAAATCCGGCAGGATCGTCGAGCGGCGCGACCAGGTCTTGATCGGACCGGCGCGGGTGCCCTGCTCCTGCGCGGTCTGCGCCTTCTTGAGCAGGTGGAGGTCCACGAACGGACCCTTCCAAACGGAGCGAGCCATGGGTTAGCCCTTCTTCTTCGCGTGACGGCTGCGGATGATCATCTTGTCCGTCGCCTTGTTGTGGCGGGTGCGCGCACCCTTGGTCGGCTTGCCCCACGGGGTGACCGGGTGACGGCCGCCCGAGGTACGGCCTTCACCACCGCCGTGCGGGTGGTCGACCGGGTTCTTCGCGACACCGCGGGTCAGCGGGCGGATGCCCTTCCAGCGGTTGCGGCCGGCCTTGCCGAGGTTGGTGTTCTGGTTGTCCGGGTTGGACACCGCACCGACCGTCGCCATGCAGTTGCCGTGGATGTAGCGCTGCTCGCCCGAGTTCAGGCGGACGATGACCATGCCGCGGTCACGACCGACGACCTGGACATAGGTGCCTGCCGAACGGGCGATCTGGCCGCCCTTGCCCGGCTTCATCTCCACATTGTGGACGATGGTGCCGACCGGCATCTGGCCGAGCTCCATGGCGTTGCCCGGCTTCACGTCGGTCTTCTTGCCGGCGATCACCTTGTCGCCGACAGCGAGACGCTGCGGCGCGATGATGTAGGCGACGCGATCCTTGCCGGCTTCGTCGGCGCCGTAGTTGATCAGCGCGATGAAGGCGGTGCGGTTCGGGTCATACTCGATCCGCTCGACGGTGCCTTCGACGTCCCACAGGCGGCGCTTGAAATCGATGATACGATAGCGCTGCTTGTGGCCGCCGGCGATGCCGCGCGAGGTCACATGGCCCTTGTTGTTGCGGCCGCCGGTCTTGGTCTTGCCCTCGGTCAGAGCCTTGACCGGACGACCCTTGTACAGGGCCGAACGGTCGATCAGGATCAGGCCGCGGACGCCAGGCGACGTCGGATTGTAATTCTTGAGTGCCATTACGAATTGACCCCCGAGGTCACGTCGATCTGCTCACCGTCGGCGAGGGTCACGATAGCCTTCTTCACGTCAGAGCGCTTGTAGGGGGCGCCCTTCCACTTCTTGGTCTTGCCCTTCTGGACGATCGTGTTGACGCCAGTCACCTTGACCTTCCAGATCGCCTCGACGGCGGCCTTGATCTCGGGCTTGGTGGCGTCGCCAGCGACCCGGAACACAACCGCGTTGTGCTCGGAGACGAGCGTCGACTTCTCGGTGATGTGCGGCGCGACAATCACGTCATAGTGACGGTTGTCGATCGCGGCTGCCTGCTTCTTAGCCATTGAAGCGCGCCTCCAGCTTCTCGACGGCAGCGCGGGTCAGGACCAGCGTGTCGTGCTTCAGGATGTCATAGACGTTGGCGCCCACCGCGGGGAGGACGTTCACGCCGATCAGGTTGCGCGCAGCCAGGAAGCCGTTGCCGGCCTCGCCGTCGATCACCAGGGCAGTCTTGCCGGTGCCGAGCTTGGCGAACTGGGTCTTCAGCTCCGCGGTCTTGGCGGTGCCGAACGCGTCGAGGACGATCAGCGAGCCGGCCTTGGCGTGGCTGCTGAGGGCCATCTTCAGGCCGAGCGCGCGGATCTTCTTGTTCAGCGACGGATTGAAGTCGCGGACGCGGGCGCCGTGCGCCTTACCACCGCCGATGAACACCGGAGCGCGGCGATCGCCGTGACGGGCGGTACCGCCGCCCTTCTGGCGACCGAACTTCTTGCCCGAGCGGGCGACGTCGGCACGCTCGCGAGTACCGCGCGCGGTGGCGCGGCGCTTCTCGAGCTGCCAGGTGACGACGCGGTGCAGGATGTCGGCGCGCGGCTCGACACCGAAGACGGTGTCGTTGAGCTCGATGTCGCCCGAAGCCTTGGCGTCGAGGGTTTGAACCTTGACCTTCACTTAGCCCTCCTGGCCTTCGGTCGCCTCGGGAGTCTCGGTCACTTCGGCCGGAGTCTCCGCGGGAGCGGTGTCGTTGTTGTTGGCGACCGACTTGATGCCGGCCGGGAACGGCGCGGCGTCGGGACGGGCGACCTTGACGGCGTCCTTGACGAACAGCCAGCCACCCTTCGAGCCAGGGACCGAGCCCTTGACGAAGATCAGGCCGCGCTCGACGTCGGTGCCGACGATCTCGAGATTCTGCTGGGTGCGGAACTTGTCACCCATGTGGCCGGCCATCTTCTTGTTCTTGAAGACCTTGCCCGGATCCTGGCGCTGACCGGTCGAACCGAGCGAGCGGTGCGAGACCGAGACGCCGTGGGTGGCGCGCAGACCGCCGAAGCCCCAACGCTTCATGCCGCCGGCGAAGCCCTTGCCCTGGGTCTTGCCCTGGATGTCGACGAACTGGCCGGCGACATAGTGGTCGGCCGAGATCTCGGCGCCCACTTCGAGCAGGCCGTCCGCGTCGACGCGGAACTCATGGACGACCGCCTTGGGCTCGACTTCGGCCTTGCCGAAGTGGCCGCGCTGCGGCTTGGCGACATTCTTGCTCTTCGCCGTGCCGGCGCCGAGCTGGACGGCGGTGTAGCCGTCACGATCCTTTTCGCGGACGGAGACGACCTGCACGCCTTCGAGAGCCAGGACGGTGACGGGCACGTGGCGGCCGTCGTCCTGGAACAGGCGGGTCATCCCCAACTTCTTCGCGATCACGCCAGTGCGCATGACCAGTTGCTCCTATGCATAGGCACCCGAGGGGGAATTCCCACGGGTGCGTGCTTCAGCCCGAAAATATGATGCGAGCCCCCGTCCGGGCTGAACCCCTTCCCGAAGGAAGAGGCGACGGGGGACGCAGTCCCGGTTCTCCGAAGAGGCCGGCGGTATCCCTATCGCGATGCGAGTGCGCCCGTGGCGCCCTCCGGTTCCTTGCGTTGGATCGGGATCGATCCGGTGGAGGAACCTGGCGAATCCCCCATAAGGGAATCGCGAATCTCGTGTGGAGGCGCGCCTTTACGTCAGCAGCGCTTCCCTGTCCACCCCCACACCTGCATTCCTGCGAAGTATGCGGCAGGACGAGAAAGACCCCCGCTTTCGCAGGGGTCTTCAACCGGCTCAGGCCAGCTTGATCTCGACGTCGACGCCGGCGGCGAGGTCAAGCTTCATCAGCGCGTCCACGGTCTGCGGGGTCGGCTGCACGATGTCGAGCATGCGCTTGTAGGTGCGCACCTCGAACTGCTCGCGCGACTTCTTGTCGATGTGGGGACCACGGTTGACCGTGAACTTCTCGATCTTCGTCGGAAGCGGAATCGGGCCACGGATGAGAGCGCCGGTACGGCGGGCAGTGTCGGCGATGTCGCCGGTCGCCTGGTCGAGCACTCGATGATCGAACGCCTTCAGGCGAATACGGATATTCTGCGTTTCCATGTCCCTACCAATGCGAAAGAGCGGAGCCCGTTGCCGGACTTCTATGCTGTGTTTGAACCGAAGGGGCGGCCCTTACAGACAGATATGATTCGGATCAAGGGGCTGGCGACAGTTTTCGCGAAGCCGGTGCGCAGCGCCTGAACCGAGCCTCGCCCTTCGCCATTTCAGGTGTCGTACTCACCGCTGTCCCAAGGCTCGAAAAACGCCATATAGTTGCCGGGTTGCGCCTCGACCGCCCAGACATCGTCGTCGTCCTCCGGCGCCCGCGCCACCAACCCGAACACGGTGTCGAAACGATCGACTGAGAAGGGAGCAATCTCGATCCGCCCAAAGCGGATGTCGCCAAGGTCGGCAAGCCACTCGTCCCGGCGCTTCGCACGGATGCCCAAGTCGAGATCAGCGCGAGGACCAAGGGCGTCGATCTGCGCCTCCAGCAGCACACCCTGCGCATCGAAGATATAGAGGGCGATGAATTCACCGCCTGCGTGCCCCATTGCGGGGACGAAGGGCGTAGTGAGGAAGAATTGGCGGCCGTCGGCAGTTCGCCCCACATATCGCGCGCCATAGTCGTCGTGATCGATGGCAAACAGCGTAGGCGACAGACTCGTCATACCAGCTCCGTAGATTTCCCCAGCCGATCTCTAGCGCCTTCGGAGCCAGCCAAGCCAGCTTCTACCGCCACCAGGGCACCAGCCAGCGGAATGCCTCCAAACGAAAAGGCCCGGCCTCCTTGCGGAGACCGGGCCCTTCGAACTCTACCCTAAAGGGCGAAGCTTACTTCTGGATCTCGGCGACGACGCCGGCACCCACGGTGCGGCCGCCTTCGCGGATCGTGAAGCGCTGGCCGACGTCCATGGCGATCGGCGCGATCAGCTTGATGCCGAGAGCGACGTTGTCGCCCGGCATCACCATCTCGGTGCCGGCCGGCAGCTCGATGGTGCCGGTGACGTCGGTGGTGCGGAAGTAGAACTGCGGACGATAGTTCGCGAAGAACGGCGTGTGACGGCCGCCCTCGTCCTTCGACAGGACGTACACTTCCGACTGGAAGTCGGTGTGCGGCTTGATCGAACCCGGCTTGGCCAGAACCTGGCCACGCTCGACTTCGTCACGGCCGACGCCGCGGATCAGCGCGCCGATGTTATCGCCGGCCTCACCCTGGTCGAGCAGCTTGCGGAACATTTCGACGCCGGTCACGACGGTCTTGCGGACGGCTTCCTGGATGCCGACGATCTCGACTTCCTCGCCAACCTTGACCACGCCGGTCTCGACGCGACCGGTCACCACGGTGCCGCGGCCCGAGATCGAGAACACGTCTTCGATCGGCATCATGAACGGCTTGTCGAGCGGACGCTCCGGCTGCGGGATCGACTCGTCGACAGCGGCCATGAGGGCCAGGATCGCGTCCTTGCCGAGCTTTTCGTCCGAACCCGAGAGGGCGGCGGTCGCCGAACCACGGATGATCGGAATGTTGTCGCCGTCGAACTCACGACGCGACAGCTCTTCGCGGATCTCCATCTCGACGAGCTCGAGGATTTCCTCGTCGTCGACCAGGTCGACCTTGTTGAGGAACACGACCATCGTCGGCACGCCGACCTGACGGGCGAGCAGGATGTGCTCCTTGGTCTGCGGCATCGGGCCGTCGGTGGCGGCGACCACGAGGATCGCGCCGTCCATCTGGGCAGCGCCGGTGATCATGTTCTTCACATAGTCGGCGTGGCCCGGGCAGTCGACGTGCGCATAGTGACGCTTGTCGGTCTCGTACTCGACGTGCGCGGTCGAGATGGTGATGCCGCGCTCACGCTCTTCCGGAGCCTTGTCGATGTTGGCGAAGTCGACGGCGGCGTTACCCGCAACGTTCTCTGCCAGAATCTTGGTGATAGCGGCCGTCAGCGAGGTCTTGCCGTGGTCGACGTGACCGATGGTGCCGATGTTGAGGTGCGGCTTGTTCCGCTCAAACTTTGCCTTCGCCATTGTTTTCCTACCTTCTGATCTCTGATTCCGCGCCGCCAGGGGATTCGCCGGAAGGCGGCCCCATAGCGGCTGTTTTCAAGTTACGCCAGCCCAAGCGCTAAGCGCGTCAGGCCAGCTTCGCCTTCACTTCGTCTGCCACGTTCGGCGGCACTTCGTCATAGTGCGAGAACTGCATCGAGTACTGCGCACGACCCTGGGTGAACGAGCGGAGCTGGTTCACGTAACCGAACATGTTCGCCAGCGGCACCATGGCCTCGACCGTCTGCGCGTTGCCGCGGCTGTCGGTGCCCTGGATCTGACCACGGCGGCTGTTGATGTCGCCGATGACGTCGCCGAGATAGTCCTCGGGGGTCACGACTTCCACCTTCATCACCGGCTCGAGCAGCTTGATGCCGGCCTTCTGGGCGGCTTCGCGCATTGCTGCGCGGGCAGTGATTTCGAACGCCAGCGCCGACGAGTCGACGTCGTGGTACGCACCGTCATAGAGCAGCACTTCGAAGTCGATGATCGGGAAGCCGACCAGCGAACCCGTCATTGCGGTCTCGCGGAAGCCCTTCTCGATCGCCGGGATATACTCCTTCGGCACGTTGCCGCCCTTGACTTCGTCCTTGAAGACGAAGCCCGAACCGCGCTCGCCCGGGGTCAGCTTGACCTTGACGCGGCCGAACTGGCCGGTGCCGCCCGACTGCTTCTTGTGCGTGTAGTCGATGTCCACCGGCTTCGCGAGATACTCGCGATACGCCACCTGCGGCGCACCGACGTTCGCCTCGACCTTGAACTCGCGCTTCATGCGGTCGACCAGGATCTCGAGATGGAGCTCGCCCATGCCCTTGATGATGGTCTGGCCCGACTCGTGGTCGGTCGAAACGCGGAACGAGGGATCCTCGGCGGCCAGGCGGTTCAGGGCGAGGCCCATCTTCTCCTGGTCGGCCTTGGTCTTCGGCTCCACCGACAGCTCGATCACGGGCTCCGGGAACTCCATGCGCTCCAGGATGATCGGGTTCGCGGTGTCGCACAGCGTGTCGCCGGTCGTCGTCTCCTTGAGGCCCGCGATGGCGACGATGTCGCCGGCGCGCGCTTCTTCGATGTCCTCACGCGAGTTCGCGTGCATCAGGAGCATACGGCCGATCTTCTCCTTCTTGTCCTTCACCGAGTTCAGATACTGACCCTTGGTGAGGGTGCCCGAATAGATACGGGCGAAGGTGAGCGAGCCGACGAACGGATCGTTCATGATCTTGAACGCGAGCAGCGACAGCGGCGCCGAGTCCGAGGCCGGACGCGAATCCGGGGTCTCGCCGTCGAGCTTCACGCCCTGCACGTCCGGAATGTCCAGCGGCGAAGGCAGATAGTCGACAACGGCGTCGAGCAGCGGCTGCACGCCCTTGTTCTTGAACGCCGAGCCGCACAGGATCGGAACGAACGCCATCTCGAGCGTGCCCTTGCGGATCAGGCGCTTCAGGTCGGCGGTCGAAGGCTCGTTGCCTTCGAGATACGCTTCCATCAGCGCGTCGTCCTGCTCGACGGCCATCTCGATCAGCTCGCTGCGATACTTCGCAGCCTTTTCCTTCAGGTCGTCGGGAATCTCGGCATATTCGAACTTCGCGCCCAGCGACTCTTCGAGCCAGATGATCGCGCGGTTCTCGACCAGGTCGACCAGGCCCTTGAAGCCGCCTTCCTCGCCGATCGGCAGATACAACACGGCCGGACGCGCGCCGAGGCGGTCGACGATCGTATCCACGCAGAAATAGAAGTTCGCACCGGTACGGTCGAGCTTGTTGACGAAGCACATCCGCGGCACGCCGTACTTGTCGGCCTGGCGCCACACGGTCTCCGACTGCGGCTCCACGCCGGCAACGCCGTCGAAGCAGGCAACCGCGCCGTCGAGCACGCGCAGCGAACGCTCGACTTCGATGGTGAAGTCGACGTGGCCGGGGGTGTCGATGATGTTGATCAGGTGCTCTTCACCCTTGCCCTCTTCCGCGCGCCACTTGCAGGTGGTCGCCGCCGAGGTGATGGTGATGCCGCGCTCCTGCTCCTGCTCCATCCAGTCCATCGTCGCAGTGCCTTCGTGCACTTCGCCGATCTTGTAGGACTTGCCGGTGTAGTAGAGGATGCGCTCGGTCGTCGTCGTCTTGCCGGCGTCGATGTGCGCCATGATGCCGATATTGCGGTAACGCTCGAGCGGATGGCTGCGGGCCATGACCTGGTTTCCTTAAGGATGTGGGGAGCCGGACGATCCAGCTCCCCGATATGTAGGAACGAAAATTTCCAGCGCCAGTTGCCCCGGCGCTGGAGAAAGACTTACCAGCGGTAGTGGCTGAAAGCGCGGTTCGCTTCGGCCATACGGTGGGTGTCTTCGCGCTTCTTCACCGCGTTGCCGCGATTGTTCGAAGCGTCCAGCAGCTCGCCCGAGAGGCGCGCCGACATGGTGTTCTCGCTGCGATTGCGGGCCGAGGTGATCAGCCAGCGGATCGCGAGCGCCTGGGCACGCTCCGGACGGACTTCCACCGGAACCTGGTAGGTCGCACCGCCGACGCGGCGGCTGCGGACCTCGATGCCCGGCTTGATGTTGTTCAGCGCATCATGGAACACGCCGATCGGATCGCGCTTGGCGCGCGTCTCGACGGTTTCCAGGGCCGAATAGACGATGCCCTCGGCAACGGACTTCTTACCGTCCAGCATGACCGAGTTCATGAACTTCGAGAGAACGATATCACCGAACTTGGGATCCGGCAGGATTTCGCGCTTCTCTGGGCGACGACGACGAGCCATCTTGAATTTCCTTCTAAAACTTCAGCCGATCCGGAACCTGTCCGGGGCTTACTATGGCTGTGATTACTTGGGACGCTTGGCGCCGTACTTCGAACGCGACTGCTTGCGGTCCTTGACACCCTGGGTGTCGAGCACGCCGCGCAGCACGTGGTAGCGCACGCCGGGAAGGTCGCGCACACGGCCGCCGCGGATGAGCACCACCGAGTGCTCCTGCAGGTTGTGGCCTTCGCCCGGGATGTACGAGATGACTTCGCGCTGGTTGGTCAGGCGGACCTTGGCAACCTTGCGGAGCGCCGAGTTCGGCTTCTTCGGAGTCGTCGTGTAGACGCGGGTGCAAACGCCACGCTTCTGCGGGTTCTGCTCCATCGCAGGGACCTTCGACTTGGCCTTCTGCGGTTCGCGGCCCTTGCGGACCAGCTGGTTGATCGTCGGCATGAAGCCCTTCACCTTTATGTTACCGGCATGGCCGGCGGTTACTTTGCTGGAACCCTGTGTTTGAGAATACGAAAAGGCCCCGGGTGTCCTCGACCCCCCGGGCCATTGCGTCTCCAGCAACGTTCAGCTCTTGCCCCACGGGGGATTCGCGCCGGAAGACCGGCCCCTCGCGGAACGGGGGCGCCTATAGCGACGGGTGGCGAGCGGGTCAACTGAGTCGCCCGAAGCGGGATAACAGAGCGTCAACCACCGCCGGGCTAGAGATGGGGAGATGGTTCGTTACGCTTCCCGCTTCAAGCCCCTCGCCGCCGCCCTGGCCGCCCTGGCCGCGACTCTGCTGCTCGGCGCCTTCGGCCCGGCGCTGTCCGGCCCTGCGGCGCTACTCGGCTGGGAGGCGTTCGGGCTGGCGATCGTCGGGGGCGCCGGCTTCCTCGCCTGGCACCTCGCGCAGCTGACCGCCCTGCCCCCGGCGCCGCTCGCCCGGGCCGCGCTGCCTGCCGCGCTGATCCCGCTGGTTATCTTCCCGCATGCCGGCGCGGCCGCCCTGCTCGTGCCCGCCACCCTCGCCCTCGCGCTGCTGCCCGCCGAGCGATTCGCCGCGCCGCTGGCACTCGCCGGCGTGCTCGCCGCGCTCGGCACCGGACCCGTCGCCGCGGGAGTCGCCGGCGTAACGATGCTCGCCGCCGCGTGGCTTTGCCGCGCCCGAAGCCCGGCGGCGAACGACAATCCCTCTCTGGAACGCATGGCAAGCTTTTGGCCGGTGCCCACTTCCCTGCGTTATGCTAGAGATATCCCACGGGATTCGGGTTACGAATTTGGGGAGTAGCGTGAATGTTCAACGGTAATAATCGTGGTCGCGACAGGGATGAGCGTCCGGCAATGCCGCCGGCGCCGCCGCAGCAGGCCAATGGCGGCAAGCGCGGCATGTTCTCGGTGATCGGTCCGGACGTGACGGTGACCGGCAATATCACCGCCAGCGCCGACCTGCACATCGACGGCCGCATCGAAGGCGACGTCAATTGCGGCAGCCTGGCCCAGGGCGCCGACAGCCAGGTGTTCGGCAACGTCACCGCCGAGACCGCCCGCCTCGCCGGCGCGATCGAAGGCACGGTCCGCGTGCGCCAGCTCACCATCGAGCGCTCGGCCAAGATCACCGGCGATGTCGAGTATGAGAACATCACGATCGAGAATGGCGGCCATATCGACGGCCGCCTGAAGCATATGAGCACCGTCCAGGCAGCGGCCCCGGCCGCCCCCTCGGGCCCGCGCCCGGTCGAAGCGGCCCCCTCGCCCTTCGCGACGGCGGCGAACGAATAAGCTCCCGGCTTTTCGGAAAACAGGCAGGGCGCGTTCTCGCACGAGAGCGCGCCCTTTGCTTTTGGGGCGGGGCCTGTCCCCTTCTTTCCCCGGCAAAGGCCGGGGCTCAGACTAAGCAGTGCGCGGTGGTGACTTTCAAGGACTGGGCCCCGGCCTTCGCCGGGGAAAAGGAAGTCAGAAGCTCAAAGCCCCCGGATCTTGTCCAGATGCTGCTGCACCACCGGCGCCACCTCGGCCGCGAAACCCTTGAGCTCGGGCACGGTGCCGCCTGCGGCATAGTCCTTCACCACCGCCAGCGTCTTCTCGTGCGCGACGACCTGCTGCGCCTTGTAGGCCGCATCGAAGTCCGATCCCGTCGCCTGGCGCAGCGTCGCCAGGTTCGCCTCCTGCTCGGCGCTCAGCCTGGGGTCCGGCTTGATCGCGGGAGTCGCCTTGCCGCCCGCCGCGTTCAGCTTGGCGGTCGATTCGCCATGGGCGGTCACCATTATCCCGCCGAAGTCCTTCAATGCCTGGACCGTCGCCTTTTGCTGGGCAAGCTTGCCCGCCTCGATCTCATAGGCGTCGCTCGCTCCGGCGGTGTCCGCAAAGGTCTGGCCAGTCAGCGCCACAGTGCCCGAGGCCATGTTGACGTCGGTGCCGCTCGCCGCATTGGCGTCGATGCTGTTCTCGGGGATGATCGTGTCGGTGGCGACGATATTGTCGACCGTGGTCACCGGCTCGGCACCGCCACAGGCGCTGAGTGCGACCGCCGGGCCGAGCCCAAGCGCGAAGAAGTATCTGTTCATGCAGGCATTCCCTCTCCTGTTTTGCAGAAAGGAACGCGGGCGTGGGAGCGCCGTTCCGGCTATCGTGCCGGGATGCGGCGAAGCGAGAAGGGAGATGGGCGATGACCGACTGGACCAAGGCACAGGAAGGCGGATGCCGCTGCGGGGCGCTGCGCTTCCGCCTGGACGGGGCGCCGATGCTGACCAGCGCCTGCCACTGCACCGGCTGCCAGAAGATGAGCGGCAGCGCCTTCTCGCTGACCCTGACCGTGCCCGCACAGGCCTTCGAGCTGCTCCAGGGCGAGCCGGTGATCGGCGGCCTGCACGGTCCTGTCGCGCACCATTATCACTGCGACCATTGCAAGAGCTGGGTCTTCACTCGCGCCGAGGGAATGGACTGGTTCGTCAACATCCGCACGACGATGCTCGACACCCCCGACGACCAGCCGCCCTTCCTCGAGGCCTGGGCCAGCGAGAAGCTCCCCTGGGTCGAGACCCGCGCCACGCGCAGCTATCCGGGCGATCCCGACTGGAACGACTGGGAGGTTCTGACGCAGGAATATGCGGGGACCGTGGGCTCCGCGGCGAGCACCTAGTCGGCGAACCGACCGGGATTGGGTAGTTTGCCGACTGACAGCTTTGGAGATTGCACGGGCCATAGCCGCCGTTTCAGGAGATTGACCTGGACGACTGTCAGCGCCTCGGCTGCAGACCCCCGAAGAAGCGATCGAGAGACCGATCATCGCCCAAGGTCAGCAATGCAGCAGGGCGGGCACACGGCTGGGGGCGGACTGCCAACCGGCGTGCCATGCTTGCGAACATCCGATCCGTTGATGCAGAAGATCCCAATGAAGATGGTCGCACCGCTCACCGCCCTGTTTACGCTCTGCTTCCTCACGACGCCGGCGATTGCGCAAACGAACGCGCATTCTTCGCCGGACGATCGGCGGCGCTTCGTCACGATCGTGCAAAGTCTGGAACGCACGCCTTTCGACCCGCGCCTGCGGAGTGACCGGGCCTGGGCCGTTCAATGGTTGACGGATGCCCCGGATGTTTCGGTCACCGTGTGCGCGGACCCACTCGGAGGCATGCCTGAAAAGACCTTTGCTCCGGGTCCTGAAATCATAGTCCAGTACATGCTGGCCATGGCCGCTTTCATCCTCGAGAATCCCGGCAAGTTGAACGATCCCGATGCACAGCAGTTGGCGGGGGTCGAAAGCGCGCTGACCACCTATCGATCTATGCGCGCCGTTCGGCCGAATGTAGTATCGCCAAATCTCGACAAGCTGTTGGAAATCCAGAGCCGGGGGGAACTGCCCAGCTTTGTGCGGAAGGCCTATCTTCAATGTGTGAAGAAGGGGGCAAAGGGGGGCAGTTGATCCCCTGGCCCGCCTTCCGCTCTTTGCCGGCGCTTAAATTCCCGAGTCGACTTGAGGGCGAAACGCCCGGACCGGGTGTACGCGCTGACGCAAAGGGAGCCTATGAGCTGGTGTGCTCGCCCACCGCCCGTCTCGATCGCGGAAGCCTGCCGGTCGAGTTACGCGAAATGGCCTTCGAGACAGAGATCGTCCTCGGAGCGCCTTTCGTGAACGTCCGATAGCTACTCCTTCATCGGATCATGCCCCCAGTTCATCAGCGAATAGCGCCAGCGTGAGGTGGGGATGCGATAGTCCTCGTGCGGTCCCTGGGCGCGGTGGCGGGCGACGAAGCCGACGACCTTGCGCATATGGGCATAATCGCCACCGTCGAGATCGTCCTTCTGCGTCCGCAGGATCCCGACGATCCGCCGGCCGGAGGCATGGCCGATGCTCTCCCCGCCGTCCCGCTTGAAGCCGACCTTGCGGCTTTCGTCCGTCTCCAGCCACGCTTCGATTTCCGCCGGCGCCATGTTCACCACCTGGTGGAACTTGCGCCATATCTCCTCGTGATCGTCGCGACCTGCCAACCCGCTTCTCCGTTATCGTCACGTTACCCATGCGTAACGGTGGGCCCTAGCCCGGAGTTTCGCGCCGCGGAGATTTTATCCAGCCGCATCGGTGTAAGTTTCCCCGACCGGCGGCAGCACGAGCCGTGCCGCGAGCGAGGTCGCGCCGACCAGCAGCAGCGCGGCGAGCGCGAATCCCAGGCCTCGCCGCGGCAGCTTCGTACCCGCCACCAGCGCCACCGCCAGCCCGGTCGCGAGCATCGCCCACAGGTGATAGCGATAGTCCGCCGCCACGCTGATCACCAGGAAGGCGAGCTCGGTCAGCACCGCCGACAAGGTGAGCGCCACGGCCAGCCGCTGCCGCCCGCCCTCGCCCCGCCAGGCCGGCGCCAGCACTGCCATCGCCGCCGCCAGCCACAGGATCGGCGCGCCCAGCGGGCTTTCGGCGAGCATCCCCGCCAGTCGCTGGAAGGGCGCGATCCGCGGCGAAGGCGAGCCCAGGCCCAGCCTGTTGGGCTCGCTGTCCGATTGCGGCTCGGCAAGCGGGAAGCGCTCGGGGACGAACCAGCGCATCGTCGCGTTCCAATGGGCGAGCCGATGCGCGGCATAGGCGAGCGGATGCTGCACGATCGCCGCGATCCAGGCTCGGGTCAGCGCGCTGCCGGGCGCGGCACGGGCGAGGCCGTCCGAGACGAAATCGCAGCGGTCGCCAAGCGGGTCCCAGAGCAGCGGCCGGATGCAGTGCTGCACCTCGGCTGCGCGCCAAACAGCAGCGGGCAGCACCGGCACCGCCTCGGGCCCGGCATGCTGCGCGATGCCGGCCAGGTCGTAGATCGGCAGCGAGCGCCCGACATCGCTGGCGCTCGCGCGCAACAGCCCTTGATTGACCAGCGGCATCGCCGCCAGCACCGCGACCGTCGCCGCCAGCATCAACGCGCCGTGCCGCACCGGCTTCCAGCCGCCGCTGCCGAGCAGCCCGAAGGCGAGCGGCACGGTCGCGAACACCGCGTTGATCCGCACCAGCGTGGCATAGAGCAGCAACAGCCCGACCAGCAGAACCGCCCAGCGCGGCAGCGGCCGGTCGTCCAGCCTCCACCAGGCAGCGAGCCCCGTCGCGGCGAGCAATGCCCCCGCCATCTGCCCGTCCTTGAGCACCGCGACCTGCCAGCTGGCGATCGGCGGCCAGATGCCGAGCAGCAGCACCGCGCCGCCCGCGATCCGGGCACCGCGCCGGGCCAGCGCCGCCGCGATAAGGCCGAGGCCGGTCCAGCAAAGCAGCATCTGGAGCAGGAACATCGGCGCCTGCCCCTGCCAGCCCGCCGCATGGAACAGCGCCCATAGCCGCGCCATCGCCGGCGGGTGCCAGTCGTCATAGCTGCCCGAAAGGATCTGGCTATACTGGTTGAGGCTGTCGAACATCGCGATGCCCGGCCAGAAGGCGGCGAGCAGGGCGAGGCAGAGCAAAGATGCCGCGAGCGCCGCCCATCCCGCGGGCGACACGCGGGTCAATGCAAGACCTTCAGCTGGTCTTGCGGCCGAACACCGGGCGCGGGGCATCTCCCTGCGGGGAGGCAGCGGGCGCGAAGGCGGCGGGCGCCTCGGGCATCCGCTCGCCGGCCGCGGCCTTGCGCGCCAGATAGCGGGCCAGCGCCGCATCGGCATCGAAGTCCGACCCCGCCTCTTCCTCCACGCCTTCCCGGGCGGCTGCCGGCCCGCGCGGCGTGATCACCAGCTTGAACAGCCGGAAGACCAGCGGGATGCAGAAGAGCAGTCCGACCGCCGCCAGCCCGAGCACCGTCGGCCCCAGCCCGCCCGCCATCGGGCCGTCGCTCCAGCCCGAGAAGCCGGTGAAATAATAGAGCAGCCCGCCGATATAGAGCAGGGGCAGCAGCGACAGGATCAGCTTGAACGCGCGCACGCCAAATCTCCCACCAGTTCCGGGGAACATGGCGGAAGATTTGAAACAAAGCGTGAAGGCCGCTTAGATGTGCAGCGCGCGGCCATAGGCGCCGAGGACCGCCTCGTGCATCGTCTCGCTGATCGTCGGGTGCGGGAACACCGTCTCCATCAGCTCGGCCTCGGTGGTCTCGAGCGTCTTGCCGATCGTGTAGCCCTGGATCATCTCGGTCACTTCCGCGCCGATCATATGGGCACCGAGCAGCTCGCCGGTCTTGGCGTCGAACACGGTCTTCACGAAGCCCTCGGCCTCGCCCAGCGCAATCGCCTTGCCGTTGCCGATGAAGGGGAAGTTGCCGACCTTCACCTCATAGCCGGCTTCCTTGGCCTTGGCCTCGGTCAGGCCGACCGACGCGATCTGCGGGTGGCAATAGGTGCAGCCCGGGATGTTGCGGACGTCCATCGCATGCGGATGCTTGCCGGCAATCGCCTCGGCGGCGATCACGCCCTCATGGCTCGCCTTGTGCGCGAGGAACGGCGGCGCGGTGACGTCGCCGATCGCATAGAGGCCCGGCACGTTGGTCTTGCACGAAGCGTCGGTGACGATGTGGCCGCGCTCGCTCTTCACGCCCAGCGTCTCGAGACCGATATTCTCGGTGTTCGGCACAATGCCGACCGCGACGATGACGTGGCTGAACTCCTCGACGGTGACCTTGCCGTCCTTGCCCTTGATCGAGGCCTTCACGCCCGTGGCCGTAACGTCGATCTTCTCGACGCCGGTCGCGGTGCGGATGTCCATGCCCTGCTTCTTGAACTGCTTCTCGAGATGCGCGGAGACGTCCTTGTCCTCCACCGGCACGATCCGGTCGAGCATCTCGACGATGGTCACCTTGGCGCCCATGTCGTTGTAGAAGCTGGCGAACTCGACGCCGATCGCGCCCGAGCCGATGACCAGCAGCTTGGTCGGCATCTCCGGCGGGGTCATCGCGGTGCGGTACGTCCAGATGCGCTTGCCGTCGGCCTTGGCGAAGGGCAGGTCGCGGGCGCGGGCGCCGGTCGCGACGATGATGTTCTTCGCTTCGATATCGGTCTTCTTGCCGTCCTCGGCGGTCACGGTCAGCTTGCCCGGCGCGGTCAGCACGCCGGTGCCGAAGTGCACCGCGATCTTGTTCTTCTTCATCAGGTGCGTGACGCCCTGGTTGAGCTGCTTGGCGACGCCGCGCGAGCGCTTCACCACGGCTTCCAGGTCGGCGCTGATCTTCTCGGCGACCAGCCCGTAATCCTTGGCGTGCTGCATGTAATGATAGATCTCGGACGAGCGGAGCAGCGCCTTGGTGGGGATGCAGCCCCAGTTGAGGCAGATGCCGCCCAGCAGCTCGCGCTCGACGATCGCCGTCTTGAGACCCAGCTGCGCGGCGCGGATCGCCGCCACATAGCCGCCGGGGCCCGAACCGAGCACGATCACGTCATAGGTGTCAGCCAAGGGAGGAATCCTTCAATTGGGTTTGATGCGAATATGGGCGGTCAGCCCGGAATTTCATCGAGCGCCTAAATTGTATCAACAGGGCGCGGCCGCTTGTGCTCGTCCACGGCGACGAACACGAACTGCGCCTGGGTGACCAGGCAGCTCTCTTCCGAATGCCGGGCACGGCGCCAGGACTGGACCTCGATCGTCATCGAGGTGCGCCCCACCTTAACGATATCGGCGAACACCGAGACTTCGTCGCCGACCGAGACCGGCGCGTGGAACTTCATGCCTTCGACCGCGACGGTCACCGCCCGCCCGCGCGAATGGCGCGCGGCGACCAGCCCGGCGGCCAGGTCCATCTGGCCCATCAGCCAGCCGCCGAAGATGTCGCCATAAGCGTTTGCATCCGCGGGCATGGTGCTGACCCGGATCGCCGGCTGCTGCTGCGGAGGCTGTCCGCCGCCCTCAACCATCGGCCTGCGTCCCCACGCCGCCGGCCAGCCTGGCCTTGTCCTCGGCATAGGCCTTGCGCACCGGACCCACGCCCATCGCCACCACGGCGAGCATGCAGGCATAGCCGACCAGCCAGATGTCGCCGGTCGCGCGCGGATAGGACCAGGCGGCCGCCGCGGAGATCAACGCCGCGGCGATCAGTCCGATCGCGATATGCACCACTTCGATCAGCACGCGCATCGGCGCAGCCCTCCGGTTCAGGCGATCATCCCGAAGGGATTCTCGACGAGCTCCTTGAAGATCTTCATCATCTCGGCGCCGTCGGCCCCGTCGATCGCACGGTGATCGAAGCTGCCGGTGGCCGACATCACGGTCGCCACGCCCAGCGCGTCATCGACGATGTACGGGCGCTTCTCGCCCGCGCCGATCGCCATGATCATGCCCTGGGGCGGATTGATCACGGCCTCGAACTGCTTGATGCCGAACATGCCCATGTTCGAGAGCGACGCGGTGCCGCCCTGATACTCTTCCGGCTTCAGCTTGCCCTCGCGGGCACGGCCGGCGAGATCCTTCATCTCGGCCGAGATCGCCGAGACCGCCTTGTTCGCCGCATCGCGGATGATCGGGGTGATCAGGCCGGTCGGCGTCGACACCGCGACCGACACGTCGGCGCGGCTGTACTTGATCAGCTGGTCGCCGGTGTAGGTGACGTTGCACTTCGGCGCCTGGGCCAGCGCCACGCCGAGCGCCTTGATCAGCAGGTCGTTGACCGAGAGCTTCACGCCGCGCGCCTCGAGCGCCTTGTTCAGGTCGCCGCGCAGCTTGAGCAGCGCGTCCAGGCGGATGTCGAGGGTCAGGTAGATGTGCGGGACGGTCTGCTTCGACTCGGTGAGGCGGCGCGCGATCGTCTTGCGGATGTTCGAGAGCTTCTCGGCCTCGTGCGGGATCGATTCGTCCCACCAGACCGGCTTGTGCTCGGCCGGGGCGACAGCGGCAGCCGGAGCAGCTGCAGGCGCAGCAGATGCGGCGGGAGCGGCAGCGGTCGGCGCGGCCCCGGGCTTGGCGCCTTCGATGTCCGCCTTGACGATGCGGCCGTTCGGACCGGTGCCGGCAACGCCGGAAAGATCGACGCCCTTCTCGGCGGCGATGCGCTTGGCGAGCGGGCTCGCCTTCACGCGCTCGCCTGAGGCGGCCAGGGCCTGGGCAGGCGCCGGAGTCGGCGCAGGCGCAGCGGCCGGAGTCGGCGTCGGAGCGGCGGCAGGTGCCGGAGCTGGGACGGCCGCCGGAGTCGGGGCCGGCGCGGCAGCGGCGGTCGAGGCGTCCTCGCCCTCACCTGCGATGATCGCGATCACGGTGCCGACCTTCACATTGTCGGTGCCCTCGGCGACGAGGATCTTGGCGATCACGCCCTCGTCCACCGCTTCGAATTCCATGGTGGCCTTGTCGGTCTCGATCTCGGCCATGAGGTCGCCGGACTTTACGGTGTCGCCTTCCTTGACGAGCCACTTGGCGAGGGTGCCCTCTTCCATGGTGGGGGAAAGCGCAGGCATCTTGATTTCGATCGACATGAAGGTTCCCGTCATTGGAGCCCGGAACAGGTTCGGGCCCTCTTTGCGCCGCCCCCGCCCCGGGTCAAGAGACGCGCTTGCAGGAAATGACGCTACGGGGCACGTAACGCACGAGCGAGAGGATCAATCCATGCGCACCTATCTGGTGGTGATCGACGAGAGCCCCGAGGCCGAGATCGCGCTGCGCTTCGCCGCGCGGCGCGCCGCGAAGACCGGCGGAAACGTCGAAATCCTGGCCCTGATTCCCAAGATGGACTTCGTCCAGTGGGGCGGCGTGATGGCCACGATCGAGGAGGAAGCGCGCGAACGCGCCGAGGCTCTGGTCGCCCGCGCGGCCGGCACGCTGTTCTCCGAGTCGGGCCTCCAGCCCTCGATCACGGTGCGCGAAGGCGACGGTCCAAGAATCGTCCGCGAGATGCTCGCCGCCAATCGCGAGATCGCCGCCCTGGTGCTCGGCGCCGCGGCAAGCGGCCCGCCGGGGCCGTTGGTCACCCACTTCGCCGGATCGGACGCCGGCAACCTGCCGGTGCCGCTGATGGTCATCCCGGGCGCGCTGGACATGGATGCGATCGACCGATTGAGTTGAAAATTCCCTCTCCCATTGGGAGAGGGAGGGAGCCGACGCAGTCGGCGGAAGGGTGAGGGTCGAGAGGTCAGTCTACCCTCACCCTTCCCACTCGGCTTCGCCTCGCGGGCCCCTTCCCGCTCCCAGCGGGAGCGGGAGATTTATTGACCCAGAGCCCCTCCCCCGCCACTCTCCGCTCCATGCGCATCCTAGCCCTAGCCCCCCTCGCCCTGATCGCCCTCCCCGCCCAGGCCCAGGAAAAGCCCGACCCCGCCCGGCTCAAGGCGGATGTCGAGAAGCTGGTGAGCTTCGGCACCCGCCACACGCTTTCCGATCCCGACAATCCCACCCGCGGCATCGGCGCCGCGCGCCGCTGGTTCGCCGCCGAGCTCTCGAAGATCGGCGACCAGTGCAACTGCATCGAAGTCGCCAATATCGCCCGCAGTTTCACTGGCGATCGCGCGCCCAACGGTGTCAATATCGTCGACGTGCTCGGCTTCCAGGCCGGCACCGATCCCAAGCGGGTCGTCATCCTGATGGGCCATATCGACAGCCGTGTGACCGATGTGATGAACGCCACCGCCGACGCCCCCGGCGCCAATGACGACGGCTCGGGCACTGCTTTGGTACTCGAGGCGGCGCGGATCCTGTCGAAGCAGAAGTTCAAGGCGACGATCGTCTATGCAGCGCTGTCGGGCGAGGAGCAGGGCCTGTATGGCGGCCAGTTGCTTGCCGAGACCGCCAAGGAGCGCGGCTGGACGATCACCGCCGTCCTCAACAACGACATTGTCGGCAACACGGTCGGCACCAACGGCCAGAAGGTCGCCGACCGGGTCCGCGTCTTCTCCGAGACCTTTGGCGAGAATGAAGAGCCCAAGGCGTTGAAGGGCCTGCGCGCCGATGGCGGCGAGGATGACGGCCCGTCGCGTGCGCTCGCCAAGGCGATCGACCAGGTCGCCGGCACCGTCCCTGCCGGGCTCGATGCCTTCCTCGTTCGCCGGCCCGACCGGTTCGGCCGCGGCGGCGACCACACGCCCTTCCTCCGGCTCGGCTATCCGGCGGTGCGCTTTTCGGTCGGCGTCGAGAATTACGACGCCCAGCACCAGGACCTGGTCCCCGGCAAGGGCGACACGGTCGACAAGATGGACTTTCCCTATCTCGCCAAGGTGACCGCGCTCAACGTCGCGACGATCCGCCGCCTCGCCTCGGCTCCGGCCGCGCCGGACAAGGTGACGATCGGTGGCGCACTCGCCGCGGATACCTCGGTGAAGTGGACCGCGGTGCCGGGCGCAGCCAAGTACCGCATCCACTGGCGCCGCGCCGACGCGCAGGACTGGACCAGCCAGCGCGACGTCACCGGCACCGAGGCGAGCCTCAAGGGCGTGGTGGTGGACGACAGCTTCGTCGGCGTCTCGGCGATCGGCGCCGATGGCAGCGAGAGCCTGGTGACCTTCGGGCGGCGCTGAGCCTTTCTCTCAAAAACCCTTCTCCCATTGGGAGAAGGGAGGGGCCCACCGCCGAAGGCGGTGGGAGGGATGAGGGTAGCAGGCCTCAAGCCTCGACGCCCATGGACAGGTCGCCCTCACCCAACCCTCTCCCAAAGGGAGAGGGCTTTAGAGCGTCTTGCAAAATAGGATTTCGCCTGCTGGGCTCAGCCGTCTTCCGACCGCTCTTTGACCCGTAGGAAATATAGGAATCGCCGCATGCACGGAGGTTGCGCCGCAAGCGTCGCGCTCCCCCTTAGGTGCACGATGTTCGCAGTCTTGGGCGCCGAAAAACCCGCTCTAGGCGTGTACTTCGTGTCCTTTGCCGAGTCGCCCCAGCCTGGCAGCGTAGGAACTCAGCGGCAGCCGCAGACGCAGCACTTCACCACCGGCGCGCGGTAGCGCCGCACCGGCGCCTTGCGCAGCACGCGGCGCGGGGCCGAGCGGACATAGGTCGCGCGGCTCTCGATCACTTCCTCGGTCACCGTAGTGGTGGTCGTGGTCGCGCCGGGGATGACGATCACGGTCGTGCCGACCGGGGCGCCATAATAGATCGCGCCCGCCTGGTAGCTGCCGCCGCCCTGATAGGCATGGCCCGAGCCGTAATAGCCCTGGACCTGTGCCGCCGGCGGTGCACCGATCGCACCAGCCGGCGGCAGACTCCCCCTGGAGTAACCGTCATAATAGTCGTTCGGGTCGACGGACTGGATCGGCTCGCGATAGCCGGCGCCCGCGCTCGAATAGCTGTAGGAGTTCGAGTAGCTGCCGCTCGCATCGGACCAGGCATCTGCATCGGCCCAGCCGATCCCGCTCACCGAGTCCCACACGTCGCCGCCGTCGTCGACCAGCACGGCATCGTCATAATAGCGCACCCAGAAATAGCCGGTGGGCGGCGCGGCGAGGCCCCAGCTCAGATAGTCGGGGATGCGGAAGCCGCTGCCCATCCAGTAATTGGGCAGGTGATGGCCGCGGCCGAGTCGGCGATAGCCACCCCAGCCGCCGGGCGCCTGGGCGCCGGCATACCAGCGGCCATTGACCATCCCGCCCCAGCGATTGCCGTCATGCCGGGCGACCTGGCCATGGCCCCGCGGCGGCAAGGCGTTCCAGCGGCCATTCTGCCAGACGCGCGGGCCGGCGGTCGGCACGCCCGGGCGGCCATGGACGACCGGCGGCGGGCCGGGGATGTGCGGGGGGTTGGGCGAGACGCGCGGAGGCGGCGGCATCGGCACGCTGCGGCCATAGGTGCCGCCGGGCGCCGGGATCGGACCGCCGCTGCCGCCCCAGGTCGGGCCGGGCGACGTCACCTGCGCAGCCGCCGGCAGGGCTGCCAGGAGCGCCGTGGCCATCAGGGCCGGCTTGATCAGGTGACGCATCATACACTCCTTCGCCATCCAGGAGCCCGCGTCGCTCCCATGGTTGACGAAGAATTAAACCCCGTGCGGGGCCGGCGCCACTTTTGCCTATGCTTAACGGAGTCCCGATCCGGGTCAGCCGACGAGTCTGGGACCCAGGATCCGCATCAGCGCCTCGCAGCCCGCCGCGTCGCCGGCATCGAAGCGTGCCGGATTGGGGCTGTCGAGGTCGAGCACGCCGATCAGTTCGCCCTGGACGACGATCGGCACGACCAGCTCCGAGCGGCTGGCCGCGTCGCAGGCGATATGGCCCGGGAACGCGTGAACGTCCTCGACCAGCTGGGTCTCGCGGGTCGTCGCGGCGGCACCGCACACGCCCTTGCCGAACGGGATACGGATGCAAGCGGCCTTGCCCTGGAAAGGTCCCAGGACGAGCTCGTCGTTCACGTTGCGGTAGAAACCGGCCCAGTTGAGGTCGGGCAGATACTGCCAGATCAGCGCCGAGACATTCGCCATGTTGGCGATCGCGTCGGGCTCGTCGGCGGTGAGCGAATCGAGCGCGGCGGCGAGGTCGCGGTAGAGCTCGGTCTTGTCGGTGGTTTCGATGTCGAAGGCGTACATGGGCAGCCATGTAGGCGATCCCGGGCGCCAGCGGGAGGGGTCAGTGCAGCATGCGCGGCAACCACATCGCCATCACCGCGCCGAAGATGCCGACTCCGGCCGCTAGCGTCAGCAGCCCGAGCCCTGCGGCGGTGGCGAAGCGCGACAGCGGCCCCCGGCGCTCGGCGGAGAGGTAGAGCTCGAGCATGGCGAGGGGGACGAGATAGCAGCCGAATGCCCAGGCTCGGACGAAGGGCCCGTCGAAGCCGGGCCCGATGCCGACCGGCCCGCGATTGGCGAGGATCCAGAACATCAGCCCGACACGGAAGAACCATACGCCGCTTGCTAGGGTGAAGGTCCGGAGCGCCCAGCGGCGATGCTCGGCGAAGCGGCGCATCCGGGCGAATCTCCAGGCCATGAGCGCCGCGCCGACGATCATCAGCCCGTTCAGGCTGATTCCGATCCGCAGCGACGGCCCGCCCGCCGTGCCGCGGGTCCACACCATGTAGAGTCCGCCCAGGCTGATCAGCAGCGCGGTCAGCATGTAGATGCGACCGTTCCAGCGGTGCAGGCGCGGATGATGGCGGCGGATCCAGGGCAGGAGCTGGGCCGGGCCGCCCAGCGTGATGACCGCGGCGAGCAGCAGGTGCGCGGCAAGGACGATGTTGCCTGCGAGCCCGCCCGGGACATAGCCGCCGACCAGCACCTTGTTCCACCGCTCGAAGTCGCCCTCCGCCGCCGCGCGGCCGTAGAAACCGGCGATATAGGCGACGAAGGCGAGCTGGCCGATCGTGGCCACGACGAACCAGAAGATGGCGGAACCCCTGAGCGCCTTCACGCTCCGCGCGGCGACTGTCTTCTCGGCCATCTTCCCTCCCGGACTTGCCAGCAAGGGCCTACTCCGGCGAGACTGGCCGCGGACATGACCGCGCCGACCCGAAAGCATGACCCTGCACGCCAGCCGGCGCCGACCGTTTCGGCGGGCTATGCCGGCTATCTGTGGCGCTTCGCAGCGGCACGCGGCGCCGACGAAGCCGAGCTGGCGCGCCGGTCGGGGATCAACGCGACGGAACTCGCCGATCCCGACACTCGCGTGCCCTTCGCCCGCTACGAGGCGCTGATGCGCGCCGCCAAGGAGCTGTGCCGCATGCCTTCGCTCGCGTTGCACCTGGGCGCCGGCAACGACTTCCGCGAATTCTCGGTGGTCGGGCTGATCTGCTATGCCGCGCCGACCATGGGCGAGGCGCTGGCCGAGCTCAACCGCTATGGCCGGCTAGTCGCCGAGGTCGATCTGGCGATGGCGGGGCCGCGCTTCCGGATCGAGCAGCGCGACGGCGGCATGTGGCTGACCGACACCCGCGCCGATCCCGATGCCTTCCCGGAGATGACCGAGGCAACCTGGGCGCGCTTCATCGGAGAGACGCGCCGCCACTTCCCCGACGCGCCCTTCGCGCTGGCCGTCCATGTCACCCATCCCGCACCGGCGCATGCCGCCGAGTATGAAGCGGTATTGGGAACTCCTGTGGTGTTCGGCAGCGTATACAATGCGATCCGGATCGACCCGTCCTGGCTCGGCATCGAGCTGCACAATCCCAGCCGTTACGCCTTCGGCGTGCTGAGCGAGCGCGCCGACCGGCTGATGCACGAGCTGGAGAGCGCGAAATCGATGCGCGGCCGCGTCGAGGCGGCGCTGATCCCGATGCTGCACAAGGGCGATGTGGCGATGGAGACGGTCGCCCGGAAGCTCGGGCTGAGCCAGCGCTCGCTCCAGCGCCGGCTGAGGGAGGAGGATGCCGGCTATGAGGCGCTGCTCGATGCGCTGCGCCACCGCATGGCGCTGAACTATCTGAGCGGAGGCCGGACCTCGGTGAACGAGACCGCCTATCTGATCGGCTTCTCCGACCCCAGCGCCTTCTCCCGCGCCTTCAAGCGCTGGACGGGCACGAGCCCGCGCGGCTGGGTGGAGCGGGAAGGCTAGTCCAGCCGCACCTTGCCGCGCCCGGCCTTGACCTGGCTCCGGCCCTTCTTCTCGTCCACCCGCCGGGCCTTGGCGGCCTTGCTCGGCTTGGTCTTGATCCGCCTGGCGTCGCGCTCATGCGCCTTGTCGATCAGCTCGATCACCCGTTCCCGGGCATCGGCGCGATTGGCTTCCTGGGTGCGGAACTTGCGGGCCGTGATCACCAGTTCGCCGCCGCTGGTCAACTTGGTGCCGGCCAGCGTCTTGAGCTTCTGATAGGCATAGGGTGCGAGGCCGAGCTTGAACACGTCGATGCGCAGCTGGACGGCGGTCGCCACCTTGTTGACGTTCTGCCCGCCCGGTCCGGTCGAGGCGAGGAACTTCTCCTCGACGATCGCCTCGTCGGGCAGCTCAGCCACGGCCGAAGCCCGCATTGTGGAAGCGCACCGGCAGCGGCGCGGTGGCGTGGATGTCGGGCTTGCCCTCGCGCGGCACGGTCAGCTCGACCGCGTGGAGCATCATCGCCGGCCCGCCCTGGCCATAGACCGGGTCGCCCAGCACCGGCACGCCCAAGCCCTCGGCGGCATGGACGCGGATCTGATGGGTGCGGCCGGTCTCGGGATAGAAGGCGACCAGGCTCTTGCCGTCCTTGCGCTCCATCACCTTGTAGCGGGTGATCGACGGCTTGCCCTTGGGATCGCCGATCATCCGCCAGCCTTCCTCGCGAGTCGAGACCTTGCCGAGCGGCAGGTCGATCGTGCCGCTGTCTTCCTTGGGTTCGCCGTCGAGGATGGCGAGGTAGCGCTTGGTAACGGCGCCCACTTCGAAGGCTTGGGCGAAGCGCTTCATCGCCTTGGGATTGCGCGCGAGCAGCAGGCAGCCGCTGGTGTCGCGGTCGAGCCGGTGGACGGGCAGCGGCAAGCGCTGGAAGCCGAAGGTGAGTTGGTCGAGCAGGTCCTCGACGCTTTCGGCGCGGTCCCGCGGGCGATCAACCGGCAGCCCGGCGGGTTTGTCGATCACCAGGGCTTCGCCATCGATGAAGAGCACGCGATCCTTGAACATCGCCCGCCCATGCCACCGCCGGCGCCCGAGCGCCAGCGGTGGTGGATTCTCAGCTCAGCGCTGGAAGCGGATCGAGCAGGTCGACTGGCGCCCCTGCACGGTGGTCCGCCAGTTGCCGGTCCATTCCGCGCGCATGTCGCGGGCCTTGTTGCGGCACTTGGTCTCGGCGTCGCGCTGGTTCCAGATCGGGCCTACCTCGATGTCGCGGATCACGCCGCCCGAGCCCCAGCCGCCGCCGTCACCCGGGCGACCGCCGCCGGGACGATCCCAGCCGCCGTCACCGGGACGGCCGCCGCCGGGACGATCCCAGCCACCGCCGCCACCCGGGCGGCCGCCGCCCGGACGGCCCCAGCCGCCCTCGCCCCAGCCGCCGCTGTCGCCCCAGCCGTTCGAACGGCGCGGATCGACGTCGGTGATGCGATAGAGCAGGCGCGGGCCGCCGGTGCGCGGAATGCCCGAGATCACGCCGCCGCGGATATCGAGGCGCACGCGGGCGCCGCGCGACGGATCGTAGAGGTTGACCGCGTCGCGGTTGCGGTTGGTCTCGTCGAAGCGGTGGATCAGCGTGCCGTCATCGGCGAACTCGACCCAGCGGCCGGGCCGGGTCTCGACAAAGGCACCGCCGCCCGAGTGACGGACCCGGCCGGCATTGTTGCCGTCCACCCGCTGCATGGCGCCTGGCGCGGCGGGATTCGGTGCCGGAGCGGCCGAGGCGGTGGCGCCCATCAGCGCCGCGGACAAGGCTAGGCAGGAAATTCGTGCGAGCATGGTTCATTCTCCCCTGGCTGCAACTAGGGTCGATATTTGACCCGATCGAGACAGCTGCGCAACGATTCAGCGATGCGCATGGTTGCGTGACCTTTTTCGCTTGAACCGCGTTTGAACGGCGATGCCCTTCCGGCAGCGTGATGGGGTTGCCTATGCGTGTCCCGGTCCTCGCCCTGCTTCTGCTCGCGCCGCTGGCGGCCCGGGCCGAGGAGGACACGCCGCCCCCGCCGGCAACCGCCTCCGTCGCCAGGCTGTTCAATCACCTGCTCTATGGCGAGATGGGCGCGGCCGAACTGCTCCCGGTTCCCAGTCTGCCAGGCTGTTCCATGGCCCGCGAGGCAGTGTTCGATGTCGAGCGCTTGCTGGCCGCCGCCCGGGCCGAAGGAATCGAATTGGGCGCCGTCTCCTGCTTCCGCTCGATCCAGCACCAGCGCCGGGTGTTCTGCGCGGGCGCCGGCAATTGCGACACGGTGGCGGCGCTGCGGGCGCGCTTCGTCGCACCGCCGGGATATAGCGAGCACGCCACCGGCTATGCGATCGACTTCGTCCAGCGTGGCGGAGACTGCCGCGCGGTCGAGCAATGCTTCTTCCTCACGCCCGGCGGCCAATGGCTGATGCGCCACGCGCCGGCATTCGGCTTCGAGATGTCGTTCCCGGCGGGCAACAAGCAGGGTGTCGGCTGGGAACCCTGGCATTGGCGCTGGGTCGGCGCGCCCGCGGCCCGCGCCCGCTTCGCAGCGGCCCAGGCCAGCTTCCCTGCCCTGCCGGCCGCACCGCACATAAAAACGGCGGCCGGACCCGAAGGTCGGCCGCCGTCCCTGGAGACCGCGCCAGGAGGGGGAATTTACGCGGTCTCGGCTTCGCGGTGGGGAGCCGCGATCTTGTTGGCCAGTTCGGCGACCTTGCGGCCCTGATAGCGGGCGCCTTCCAGCTCGACCTCGCTCGGCTGGCGGCTGCCGTCGCCATCCGCGATGGTCGTCGCGCCATAGGGCGAGCCGCCCTTCACTTCGTTGACGCCGCCCTGGCCCTGGAAGCCATAGTCGAGGCCGACGATGTTCAGGCCGAAGTGCAGCAGGTTGGTAATGATCGAGAAGAGCGTCGTCTCCTGGCCGCCATGCTGGGTCGCGGTCGAGGTGAAGGCGCCGCCGACCTTGCCGTTCAGCTGGCCCTGGAACCAGACGCCGCCGGCACGATCCCAGAAGCTCGCCATCTGGCTCGCCATCCGCCCGAAGCGGGTTGGCGCGCCGACGATGATGCCGTCATAGTTGGCGAGTTCGTTGACGTCCTCGAGCACCTCATGGCTGTGATCGACCGCGAAGCCGGCGGCCTGCGCCACTTCGAACGGCGCAGTCTCTGGAACGCGGCGGACATCCACCACCGCACCGGCGCTGCGCGCGCCCTCAGCGACGGCGTCGGCCATCTTCGCGAGGTGGCCATAGGACGAGTAGTAGAGCACGAGAATCTTGGACATGATGGTTTCCCTTCCTTGTTATTCGCTGTCGACCAGGACGATCTCGGCGTCCTCGATTGCGGTGATGGAGTAGGTCTTGCCGCCGGCGAGCGCGGCTCCGTCTCGGGCATTCACCCGCTCGCCGTCGATCTCGATCGTGCCGGCTGCAGGCACCAGATAGGCGTGCCGATTGGCACCCACTTGGTGGGTCACGCTCTCGCCGGCCTTCAGCGTGGCCCCGAGCACCCGGGCATCGGCCCGGATCGGCAGCGCGTCGCTGTCATCAGCGAAACCGCTCGCCAGGGTGACGAACTTGCCCGAGCGATCGCCCTTGGGGAAAGGCTTGGCGCCCCAGCTCGGCTGGCCACCCCGCTCGCGCGGCATGATCCAGATCTGGAAGAGCGTCGTCGTCTCCGGCTCGAGATTATACTCGGCATGACGCACGCCGCTGCCTGAGCTCATCACCTGGACATCGCCGGCCCCGGTGCGGCCCTTGTTGCCCATCGAGTCCTGGTGGGTGATCGCGCCCTTGCGGACATAAGTGATGATTTCCATGTCCTGGTGCGGATGCGGCGGGAAGCCGGCCCCGCCGGCGATCTCGTCGTCGTTCCAGACGCGGAGCGCGCCCCAGCTCATGCGGCTCGGATCATAATAGTCGGCAAAGCTGAAATGATGCCGTGCGTTCAACCAGCCATGGTCGGCATGGCCGAGCGTATCAAAGGGTCTCTTGTCGATCATGGGGTGTGAACCTCCTGTGTTGAGCAGGAAGATAGGGCAGCGGATCGCGCCGTAAATGGAAACGTTGGAAACCGATCGTTTCGAAACCCTTCCGTTCGGCGGCAAAGCTGCTAGACTGGGCAAGTCCACAGCCGAAAGCAGCCGTCATGCCGCATCCGCTTCGTCGACTTCCGCTCCATGCCGCACTTCTCGCCTCGCCCGTCCCCGCACTGGCCCAGCAGGCTCCGGTCCCGGTCACCTGCCCCGCCGCTGCGTCTGCCGATGCCGATGGTCAGAGGGATTTCGACTGGGAGATCGGCTCCTGGACGACCAAGCTCAAGCGCCTAAAGAGCCCGCTGTCCGGATCGACGACCTGGCTCGAATATGAGGGCACGACCGATGTCCGCCCGGTGATGGACGGGCGCGCCAATCTTGTGGAACTCAAGGTCGCAGGCCCCGCCGGCCGTATCGAAGGCGCGTCGCTGCGGCTGTACAATCCCAAGGCCCGCCAATGGGCGCTCCATTTCACCGGCGCGGGCACGGGCGTGCTGACGCCACCGACGATCGGCGCCTTCCGTGGCGGCTGCGGCGAATTCTATGCGCAGGACAACTGGAACGACCGCGCCATCCTGGTACGCTTCGTGATCTCGGACATCACGCCCAATTCCGCACGGTTCGAACAGGCCTTCTCCGCCGATGGCGGCAGGAACTGGGAAGTGAACTGGATCGTCATCGATACGCGGCGCGCATGAACGACCGCCGGAGACCCAATCAATGAAGCTACCTGATTTCGAGGCCTGGGCCGTCTTCGCCGCGGTGGTCGAGCACCGTTCCTTCTCTGGCGCGGCGGACGCGCTGGCGGTTTCCAAGGCGACCGTATCCAAGGCGATCACCCGGCTGGAGGGGCGTCTTGGCACCACCCTGTTCCACCGCACCTCGCGCCGGCTGACACTCACCGACAGCGGCCGCAGCCTGGCGGACCATGCCCAGCGCATCCTCAACGAAGGCCAGGCAGCGGAAGAGGCCGCCTTCGAATCCGCGAGCGCGCCCGCCGGACTGGTCCGCCTGGCCGCACCGCTCACCTTCGGCATCCAGGCGGTGTCCCCGGTGCTGGCGGACTTCATGAAGCTCTATCCGGGCATCAAGGTCGAGCTGCGCCTGTCCGACGCGTTCATCGACATCGTCGGCGAGGGCATCGACATCGCGCTGCGCATCGCCGAGCTGCCCGACAGCTCGCTGCGCGCCCGCCGGCTGGGACCGGTCGTGTCGCACATCGTGGGTTCGCCCGACTATTTCGACAAGCATGGCCGCCCGCGCCATCCCGCTGACCTCGCCCACCACGCCTGCTTCGCCTATACCAACACCGCAAATCCCGACGTCTGGCGCTTCCGCAAGGCGGGCGGCGAAGAGGCCGCGGTGCGTATCGACGGGCCGATCCGCACCGACAGCGGCGATGCGATGATCCCCGCTTTGTGCGCCGGCCTGGGCATCGCACGGCTGCCGGACTTCCTGATCGGGCAGGAGCTCGCAAATGGTAAACTGGAGGCGGTGCTGGAGGACTGGTCGGTCAGTGCTGCCGGCCTGCATTTGTTAACGCCGCCGGGCACCTTGCGCCCCGCACGCGTCGAGGTGCTGATCGAGTTCCTGTCGGACCGGCTGCGCAAAACCTGTGGGGAATTCCACCGGAATGACTCGACTCCGTAACGGTTCTGAGTCCTCGCATAGGTAGATTCCCTACGACTCGTGGAGTCAGGCCGGTTAGGGAGAAATTAACCTTTTGCCTTCAGACACGCTTAGGTTAATGAATCGTCCGAGGCATGCCTTTCATTGGGGCAAGGCAGCCTGCGGGCAAGGGGACTTTGACGATGCGCGTGCTGCTGATCGAAGACGAGCCGAGCACTGCCAAGGCGATCGAGCTGATGCTCACGACCGAGGGCTTCAACGTCTATACGACGGACCTCGGCGAGGAGGGCTTGGACCTGGCCAAGCTCTATGATTACGACATCATCCTGCTCGACCTGAACCTGCCCGACATGCACGGGTATGACGTCCTGAAGAAGGTCCGCGTCGCCCGCGTGCAGACGCCGGTGCTGATCCTTTCGGGCATCAACGAGATGGATTCCAAAGTGCGTTCGTTCGGCTTCGGTGCCGACGACTACGTGACCAAGCCCTTCCACCGCGAAGAGCTGGTTGCCCGCATCCATGCGGTCGTCCGCCGCTCGAAGGGCCATAGCCAGTCGGTCATCCGCACCGGCAAGCTGGCGGTCAATCTCGACGCGAAGACGGTCGAGGTCGACGGTGCCCGCGTGCACCTGACCGGCAAGGAATATGCGATGCTGGAGCTGCTCTCGCTCCGCAAGGGCACGACGCTCACCAAGGAAATGTTCCTCAACCACCTTTATGGCGGCATGGACGAGCCCGAGCTCAAGATCATCGACGTGTTCATCTGCAAGCTGCGCAAGAAGCTGAGCATGGCATGCGATGGCGACAATTACATCGAGACCGTCTGGGGCCGCGGCTATGTGCTGCGCGAGCCGGACGGCGCCGAGGAGCACGAGCCGGTTTCGGCCGTCGCCTGACGCACAAGTTCTACGGGGGTAGAAGAGGCCGCGGTCCGCAAGATCGCGGCCTTTCCTTTATCGGCGCTTCGCCTGCTTGCGGCGAGCGATGGCATGGCGCTCAGCCGCTTCGAGCAGCGCCGCCAGGTCCTCGGGGCTGATGTCGAAGGTCTCGTGCGCTTCAGCGAGCGCCGCGTCGATATCCTCGGCCAGGATGCGTGGGTCGGCAGGGACGGGCACCGGGCGGTGCGGATAGCTGTGCCCCGAATAGCGGTGGAAGACATAGCCGACCAGCACGAGCAGGAGCGCGTTGAGCCCGCCGGGCACCAGCGCGAACCAATAGCCCTTGGCCAGCAGCTCGGGGCTCCCCACCACCGCGAGCAGTGCGCAGCCGCCGCCGGGCGGGTGCAGGCAGCGCAGCACCGACATTGCGACGATCGACAGCCCGACCGCCACCGCCGCGGCAAGCGCGCCGTGGCCGAGCGTCTGGGCCGCAAAAATGCTGCAGGCGACCGACACGATCGTGCCGCCGATCACCGGCCAGGGCTGGCCAAGCGGGCTCGACGGCACTGCGAACAGGATTACCGCCGAGGCGCCGATCGGCGCGGCGAGGAGCAAAGCGGCATGCTGGCCGGCGACCAGCGTGCTGACATAGCCGGCAATGCCGGTGGCGAGCGCCGCGCCCAGTGCGGCGACGGCCCGCTCGCGCCAGTTGGCGCCCGCCAGCAGGCGCAGCCTCAGCAGTGCGGCAGTCATCCTACTTCTTCACATAGACCCGCGCGCCGCCGACCCAGGTCTCGAGCACCTGGGTGCGGCGCAGATCGGCCGGGGCGGCGAGCAGCGGGTCGCGGTCGACGATGATGAAGTCGGCGCGCATGCCCGGTGCGAGGCGGCCGATCAGGTTCTCGGCGAAGCCCGCCCAGGCGGCGCCAGTGGTGAAGCCCGCCCAGCCCTGTTCGCGGGTCACCGCCTCCTCGATCCGCCAGCCGCCGAACGGCTGGCCATTGGCGTCGGTCCGGGTGAAACTCACTGCCCAGCCGGCCCACGGATCGGGGCTCTCGACCGGATAGTCCGAACCGAAGGCGATGTGGGTGCCGTCCTTGAGCATCGTCTTCCAGGCATAGGCGCCCGCCAGCCGGTCCTTGCCCAGCCGCGCCTCGGCCATGTTCATGTCGCTGGTCTGGTGGACCGGCTGCATCGAGGCGATCACGCCCAGCTTGGCGAAGCGCGGCAGGTCCTTGGGATCGACGATCTGGGCATGCTCGATCCGCCAGCGGCGATCGTCCTTGTAGGTGTCCGACAGCACCTCGACCGCATCGAGCACCTGGCCATTGGCGCGGTCGCCGATTGCATGGACGGCGATCTGGAAGCCGTCCATCGCGCCGCGGGTCATCAGGTTGAGCAGCTGGTCGTCGGTGAGGAAACCCAGGCCCTTGTTCCCCGGCGCGTCGCTATAGTCGGCCTTGAGCCAGGCACCGCGGCTGCCCAGCGCGCCATCGGCATAGAGCTTGATCCCGCCCATCCGCAGCTTGTCGCCATAGAGCCATGGCGTGGGCCCCTGCCCCGCCACCTGCAGCGCCGTCTCGACGCCGTGCGCATAGCTCATGATCCGCATGCGGAGCTGGCCGATATCGGCGATGCGGCGATAAGTGAGCCAGTCGTCGGTGGTGGTGCCCATGTCGGCGCTGGCGGTGATGCCGAGCGAAAGCAGCCTGTCCTGCGCGGCGAGGAAGGCGGCGTTCCTCTCCCGGGGCGTGGGCTTGGGGATGAACTTGTCGACCAACCCCATCGCGCCATCGACGAACACGCCCGCCGGCGCCCCCTTGGCGTCGCGCTCGATGCGGCCGCCATTGGTGTCCTTGTTGGCGGCGGTGACGCCGGCGATCTGGATCGCGCGGCTGTTCGCCCAGGCGGCATGGCCATCGACCCGCTCGAGCCAGACCGGCCGGTCGCTCACCACCTTGTCGAGCTCCGCGGCGGTCGGAAAGCGGCCGAGCTTCCAGGTCTCCTGGTTCCAGCCGCCGCCGAGGATCCACTTGGTCGGGTTGGCGTCCGCATAGGCCTTGATCTTGGCCAGCGCCTCTTCGAGCGAGGTGGTGCCCGACAAGTCGAGCAGCATCAGCTGCGAGCCCAGCCCCATGACATGGCCATGCGCGTCGATCATGCCGGGGAGCATGGTCTTGCCGCCCATGTCGAGCTTCCACTCGACCTTCTTGGGCCGCTTGTCCTCGCGGGTCAGGATCTGGGTGATCTTGCCGTCGCGGTTGAACAATATGCCGGTGAAGCGGACCACGTCGCCCTTCTCGTCCAGCGTCATGCCGTTGACATTGTCAATCAGCCCGTCCGCCAGGGCGGCAACGGGCGCGAGGAGGAGGGCGAGCGCGGCGAACGGCCGCAGGAGGCGCTTCAGCATGGCCGCAGGGCATAGGGCCTGTTCCCCCGCCGCGCCAGATGGCGCGCCTTCATGCCCCCTGAACATGGCTCTGGTTGCAGAAGCGTGGTTTCCCCTCGCCGCGAGATGGTCTAGGCGGGCGATTCTATGGCCACCAAGACCCTCCCGGCGAACACGCCGCTGTCCGTTTCGATCGATGACGTCCGAGCCGCGCAGAAGCGCGTCATGGGACAGATCGTGCGGACGCCGACGCTGGTGAGCAAGACGCTGTCGGAGCTGACCGGCGCGACGGTCTACCTCAAGTTCGAGAACCTGCAGTTCACCGCCGCATACAAGGAGCGCGGCGCGCTCAACACGCTGCTCCAGCTCGACGAGGCGGCGCGCGCCAAGGGCGTGATCGCCGCATCGGCCGGCAACCATGCCCAGGGCCTGGCCTATCACGCCACAAGGCTCGGCATCCCGAGCACGATCGTGATGCCCAAGAACACGCCGATCGTGAAGGTCACCCAGACCGAGCATCACGGCGCCAACGTCATCCTGGAAGGCGAGACGTTCGACGCCGCCTATGCGCACAGCCGCAAGCTCGAGGCCGAGCATGGCTTCACCTTCGTCCATCCGTTCGACGATCCCCGCATCATCGCCGGCCAGGGCACGGTCGCGCTCGAGATGCTCGAGGACGTGCCGGAGATCGACACGCTGGTGATCCCGATCGGCGGCGGCGGCCTGATCTCGGGCTGCGCGACGGTCGCCAAGTCCGACGGGCGCAACATCGAAGTGATCGGCGTGCAGGCCGAGCTCTACCCGTCGATGTACAACCGGGTGCACCACACCGACATGCCCTGCGCCGGCGACACGCTGGCCGAGGGCATCGCGGTGAAGGAGCCGGGCGGCATCACCTCGAAGCTGGTCGAGGCGCTGGTCGACGACATCATGCTGGTCAGCGAGCGCCGGCTGGAAGAGTCGGTCAGCCTGCTGCTCCAGATCGAGAAGACCGTGGTCGAGGGCGCCGGCGCCGCCGGCCTGGCCGCTTTGCTCTCCGAGCCGCAGCGCTTCAAGGGCCGGACCGTGGGCATCATCCTGTGCGGCGGCAACATCGACCCGCGGCTGCTCGCCTATGTGCTGCTGCGCGACCTCGCCCGCTCGGGCCGGATGGCGCGGCTGCGCATCCGCCTGCAGGACCGGCCGGGCGCGCTCTACAAGGTGGCGCAGATCTTCGAGCAGCTCTCGGTCAACATCCTCGAGCTGTCGCACCAGCGCATCTTCACCAACCTCCCCGCCAAGGGCCTGAGCCTGGACGTGGAGTGCGAGACGCGCGACCGCGACCATCTCGACCGGCTGATGACTGCGCTGCGCCGCGCGCAGTACGAGGTGCAGCTGGTCGAGCTGGCCTGACGTTTCCTATCCAGGCGCGCGGCGGGACTCGGCAAAGGACACGAAGTACACGCCAAAGCCTGGTTTTTCGGCGGCCAAGATTGCGAAGGTCGTACACTGAAGGGGTGGTGTGGCGGTCGCCGCGCAGCATCCGTGCGCGCGGGCGATCCTATATTTCCTACCGGTCAAAGAGCGGTCCGAAGACGGCTGAGCCAAGCAGGCGGAATCCTATTTTGCAACAACGCAAAGCCCCTCCCCTTCAGGGGAGGGGTTGGGGTGGGGGCTGTCAACGCGCCCTCGGTCTCGGTGAGATACATGCCCCACCCCAAACCCCTCCCCTGAAGGGGAGGGGCTTTAGAGGGCTTAATCCCAGCGACTCGGCAGGAGTCCGCGAGTCGCGATAAACCGACGAAATGAATCGCACGTGCGACGAACCGAGTCGTCGCTGGATTCACACGATTCACCGCCTTCGATATGATCGATGCACCAGGCAGATTTCGCTTTATCGGCAGCGCATCCCGCGGCCCGATGGTTAACGCACCCCCTCTCCGAGGAAGTGGTGAATCGTTAACTCTCTTTCATGGTAAAGCAGCTTTTCATCCTTCGAGAACCGCAGCATAGTCCCTTGCATCGGGCCAAGGTTACGGCCGGAGCAAAGGGGCATTTGGGGTGACTGCACTTTCCCGTTTTCCGCGGTTCTTCGTCACCAGCCCCTCGCCCTGCCCCTATCTGCCGGGGCGCCAGGAGCGGAAGATCTTCACCGAGCTTTCGGGACAGCATGCCGGCGAGTTGAACGACGCGCTGGGCCGCATCGGCTTTCGCCGCAGCCAGTCGGTCGCGTACCGGCCGAGCTGCGCGGGCTGCACCGCCTGCGTCTCGGTCCGCGTCGTCGCCGACGAGTTCAAGCCCAATGCCAGCCAGCGCAAGCTGCTGAAGCGCCATTCGGACCTGGAAATCACCGCCTGCAAGCCCTGGGCGACCGAGGAGCAGTTCGCCCTGCTTCATCGTTACCTCAGCGCCCGCCATCCGGGCGGCGGCATGGCGGCGATGGACGAGAACGACTATGCCGACATGGTCGAGCAGTCGCCCGTCAGCTCGTACGTGATCGAATATCGCGAGCCTTCGGTGAACGGCGAGCGCGGCCGCCTGGTCGGCGCCTGCATCACCGACCAGCAGGCCGACGGCCTGTCGATGATCTACAGCTTCTTCCTGGCCGATGAGGAAAGCCGCCCGGGCCTAGGCAACTTCATCATCATGGAGCACATCCTGCGCAGCCAGGCCGCCGGCCTGCCCTATGTCTATCTCGGCTATTGGGTGAAGGGCAGCGAGCGGATGGCGTACAAGACGCGCTACCGCCCGATCGAAGTGCTCGGCCCCAATGGCTGGACGCTGCTCGAGGACGAGGACATGGCCGTCTCGATGCCGGTGCCGGCGAACGCTTCGGCCTTCGCCTGATCCTTAGATCCTCCTTCGCACAGCGGGGGAGGTGGCGCGCGCAGCGCGACGGAGGGGGAAACCCGCTCTCCATATGGGCGTCGCTTGAGGCCAGACCCCCTCCACCACCGGCTTCTCCGGCGGTCCCCCTCCCCCGCTTCGCGAGGGAGGATTTTATTCCTCCACCCCCAGCTGATCGACGTGGAGATCGACGGCCAGTTGCTCCTGGCCCTGGCCGATGCGCATCCCGCCGGTCGCCGCGGCGCCGCTAGCATCGAGGCCGATCGCGACGCGGACATAGGATTCGTCGGGGCTGAGGCCGGTCGAGGGATCGAAGCCGACCCAGCCCAGCCCCTCGACCTGCGCCTCGGCCCAGGCATGCGGGGCCGAGCGGGCGGCTTCCTCGGCGCGGTAGCCGGAGACGTAGCGCGCCGGCACCGCGAGGCCGCGCGCCGCGGCGATGAACATCTGGGCGACGTCGCGCGAGCTGACCTTACGGCTGCCTTCGAATGCCTTGGCGGCGGTGCAGCCGGCATCGGGCAGGTCGGGCACGCAGGGGAAGCGCTGGTGGAGCGCGGCGTTGAGCGCGTGGAGCTGCTCCAGCGGATCCCTGCCGGCGCCGATGCTGTCCGACGCGAAGGCGAACAGCGCGTCGCTCGCCTTGGTGCGCGGGGTGGCGCGCAGATAGTAGAGCGGCGGCAGCGACTCGGCGCTGCCCCGCACGACGCCGCTGGACTCGCTGGTCAGCACCTCGCCGGTGACGGTGATGTCGAGCGCCTCGATCGGACCTTCGGCATAGAGCATGGTCACTGCATTGCCATAGCCGTCGCTCGCGTCGCGCAGCCTGGCGTCGCAATCGACGCCGACCAGCCAGCTCACCACCGTCTGGTCCTGGGTGTCGCAGGGGGTGAGGCGCAGCATCTGGACGATGCGGGCCTGGGGCTCCGAGAAGCGATAGGTCGTGCGGTGCTCGATCGCGATGCGCATGCCGGCTCCTAGATGAACCTGAACTGCCGGGCGATCGCGCCGTCGAGCAGGGCGTTCTCGCCGACAAAGGCCTCGAGATGCTCGTGCAGGCCGGAGACGATCACGTCATGGGTCCGCGTCTTCTGCGCGCGGGCCATGCGGGCGCGGGCCATGCGGTCCGCCTCGCCCTGCAGCCCGGTGCGCTTGGCAAGCGCGTTGAGCAGCGCCACGACTTCCTCGACACAGGCGGCAAGGCTGCGCGGCAGCTCGGCGCGGCTGATGAGCAGGTCGATGACGTTCGCCGGCTGGAGCCCGTCATTGTAGAGCCAGCGATAGGCGTTCACCGCGGAGACGGTCTGGAGGATCGTGTTCCACTGGTCGCGATCGACCACGCCACCGACCTGCTCGCCCTCGGGGAGGAGCAGATGGTATTTCACGTCGACCAGCCGCGCGGTGTTGTCCGCGCGCTCGATCGCGGCGCCGAGCTGGATCAGCAGCGTCGCCTCGTTGCGCATCATCCGGTGGATCGCGCCTTCGAAGCCGCGGGTCTCGCCCTTGACCTGTTCGAGCAGGTTGAGCGTCGCGGTGGCGCCGCCGGTGGTCTGGCGGTTCTGGAACAGCAGCCAGGCGCGGTTGATCGCCGTCCAGGCCTCGCGGGTGAGCGCGGTGCGCACCGCGCGGGCATTGTTGCGCGCGCGGTCGAGGCAGCGGACGATCGAGCCGGGATGGCTGTCGTCGAGGGTGAGGAAGCGGGCGACCCTGGCCTGGGTCAACTCATCGCCGGTCAGGGCGAAGGCCTCGTCGGTATAGGTGACGGCGAGCGCGCTCTGCCAGGCGGCCTCGCCGGCCGGGCGGGTGGAGAGCGCATCGAGGCGGATCGTCGCCTCGACAAGCCGGGCGATGAAGTCGGCACGCTCAAGATAGCGGCCGAGCCAGTAGAGCGCGGCGGCAGTGCGGGAGAGCATCAGCATGGGAAATCCTCCCTCGCGAAGCGGGGGAGGGGGACCACGACGCGCAGCGGCGTGGTGGAGGGGGCCTCACCACGAGCGGGGCGCCAGTGGCCATGCCCCCTCCACCACCGGCTTCGCCGGCGGTCCCCCTCCCCCGCTCTGCGAGCGAGGGAGGAATGGGTGAGCTGCCTCCTCATGCCCCGTCGTCCAGCAGGACGAAGCTGTCCTTGGTGCCGCCGCCCTGGCTGGAGTTGACCACCAGCGAGCCTTCCCGGAGGGCGACCCGGGTGAGCCCGCCCGGCGCGACGCGGACGCCGTCGCTGCCGGTCAGCACGAACGGGCGGAAATCGACATGGCGCGGGGCTAGGCCCTGCTCGACCAAAGTCGGTACGGTGGAGAGCGCGAGGGTCGGCTGGGCGATGTAGCGGTGGGGCTCGGCGACCAGCGCGGCGCGGAACTCCTCGATCTGGGCTTTCGTCGCGGTGGGGCCGACGAGCATGCCGTAGCCGCCCGAGCCATCGACCAGCTTGACCACCAGCTCGGGCAGGCGATCGAGGACATATTTCAGCGCCTGCGGCTCGCGGCAGCGATAGGTCTCGACATTGGGCAGCTTGGCCTCGCCGCCCGAATAGAAGCGGACGATCTCGGGCACGTAGCTGTAGATCGCCTTGTCGTCGGCGATGCCGTTGCCCGGGGCGTTGAGGATCGCGACATTGCCGGCGCGGTAGGCGGCCATGATGCCGGGGACGCCGAGCATCGAATCCGGGCGAAACACCAGCGGATCGAGGAAGTCGTCGTCGATCCGGCGATAGATCACGTCGACCTTCACGCGCCCCGCAATGGTCTGCATCCAGACGACATCGTCGTCGACGACCAGGTCCGCCGCCTCGACCAGCTCGACGCCCATCGAGTCCGCGAGGAAGCTATGCTCGTAATAGGCCGAGTTGAAATGGCCGGGGGTGAGCACGACGCAGACTGGGCGGGGATTGTTGCCCGGCGCGACGGACTGCATCGTCTTGAGCAGCATGTCCGGATAGGAGTCGACCGGCGCCACGCGGAAGTCGCGGAACAGCTCGGGGCAGAGCCGGATCATCGCCTCGCGATTCTCCAGCATATAGGAGACGCCGGAGGGGGTGCGGGCATTGTCCTCCAGCACATAGAACGCGTCCGGGCCGGTGCGGACCAGGTCGATGCCGCAGATATGCGCCCAGACGCCGTGGGGCGGACGGACGCCGTCGACCTCGGCGCGGAACTGCTCGTTGAGGTAGATCAGCTCGGGCGGGATGATCCCTTCCTTGAGGATCCGCCGCTCGCCGTAAATGTCTTCGAGAAAGGCGTTGATCGCCTCGACCCGCTGGACCAGCCCCTCGGAGAGCCGCTGCCATTCGCCGGCGAGGAAGACGCGGGGGACGATGTCGAACGGGATGATCCGCTCCGCCGCCTCGGTGTCGCCATAGACCGCGAAGGTAATGCCCAGCTGGCGGAAGGCGGCCTCGGCGGATTGCTGGCGGCGCTGAAGCTCGGCGGCATCGGTTTCGGCCAGCCATTGCGACAGCGCAGCGAATTCGGCGCGCGGACGCTCAGGCCCGCCATGCCCCCAGATTTCGTCGAACGCTCCCGGTGCCCCCATGCGCCTCCCAAATGCCGATATTATCAGCGGGTTCCATGCTGCATCGCTTTGCTGCGTTGCACAAGGGGGTACTCCCTCTCCCCTTTAGGGGAGAGGGCCGGGGAGAGGGAGATCAGCTCGCGTATTTGACGCTGCAGCCATAGGGGCGCGTCTCGGGCACCGATACCGCCTTGCCCGCACGGATCTCGGCCAGCGCGGCGAGGACGTGGTTGCGGGCGCCGGCGATGTCCCCGACATCGGCGGTCGGCTTGTCGTCGATCCCGCCCTTATAGGCGAGCTGGCCCTTGCCATCGATGATGTACAGGTGCGGCGTGGTCTTAGCGCCATAGCCCTTGCCGACCAGCCCCTTGGGGTCGAGCAGATAGGCGGTCGGCCTGGCCTTGGCGCCCGCCACGAACTTCTGTGCCTCGGGCCCGGTCATATGGCCCTGCTGGCCCGGCGCGCCCGAGTTGATCGTCAGCCAGACCACGCCCTGCGCGGTCGCCGCGGCCTGGGTCTTCTGCATGTTGCCGCTGCCATAATGCTTCTTCACGAAGGGGCAGCCGGGGTTGTTCCATTCGAGCACCACGGTCTTGCCGCGATAGGCGGAGAGGTCGACGACCTTGCCGGTCATGTCGAGGGCGCGGAAATTGGGGACGGTGGCGGCGACCTCGGGCTCGGCCATCAGCGGGGCGGCAGCGATACCTGCCGCAACGACCGCGGCATCGACCAGCATGCGATGAATCATCTTCGCTCTCCTCTTCAGCCCCCGCTTGCGAGGTCGCGCAGCATGTCCTGCGTGAGGATCTGGGGCAGGACTCGCGGCTCGGCCTCGCCCGGCTTGTACCACAGATAGAGCGGAACGCCCGCACGGTTGTGCCGCTCGATGAAGCGGCCGAGCACAGGGTCGCCATCGGTCCAGTCGCCGACCAGCACGGTAACCTTGTTGTCGGCCAGCGCCTTCTCGACCGCAGCGGTCTCGATCACCGCCTTCTCGTTGACCTTGCAGGTGAGGCACCAGTCGGCGGTGAAATAGGCGAAGACCGGCTTGCCCTGCGCGGTCAGCTCGGCAAGCCGTGCCTCGCTGAACTTCTCGGCGCCGGACACCGCCTTGCTCTCCGCCGGCGCCGCCTGGACGAAAGCGATCGCGCTGATAGCGACCAGCAACAGCACCCCCGCCGGCGCCCAGGCGAGCGTCTTGCCCTTGCGCTGGCGCAAGCCCGTCCACCACAGGCCGAGCGTCGCGAGCAGCGCCGCGGCCAGACCGATCGTCATGCCCGGCACGCCCGCCTGCCGCCCCAGCACCCAGGCGAGTGCCAGCGCGGTGAGGAACATCGGCACCGAGAGGATGCGGCGCAGCGTCTCCATCCAGGCGCCCGGCTTGGGCAGCAGGCGGCGCAGCGGCGGGATGAAGCCGAGCAGCAGGAAGGGCAAGGCGATGCCGAGGCCGAGGCCGCCGAACACCGCCAGCGCGGCCGGCCAGGGCAGGACCAGCGCGGCGCCCAGCGCCGCGCCCATGAACGGTCCGGTGCAGGGCGTCGCCACGAACGCAGCGAGCGCGCCGGTGGCGAAGGCGCCGCCGGTGCCCTTCGACGCGGCACGGTTGACGAAGCCCGGCGCGGACAGCTCGAACAGGCCGGCAAGGTTGAACGAGATGCCGGTGACGAGCAGCAGCAGCACGAGGATCACGCGCGGATCCTGGAGCTGGAACGCCCAGCCGAGCGTCGCCCCGCCGGCGCGGAGCGCGAGCAACGCGCCGCCCAGCACTAGGCAGACCAGCACCACGCCCGCGGTATAGGCGAGCGCCTCGGCACGCGGGCTGCCGCCCTCGGCATTGGCCTTGGCGAGGCTCAGCGCCTTCAGGCTGAGGATCGGGAAGACGCAGGGCATGATGTTTAGGATCAGCCCGCCCAGTACCGCGCCGAGGAAAGCCAGGACCGCGCCGGTCCACGGCAACTGCGCAGCCGGTGCGGCACCGCTGGCCACCGGAACCGTGCCGGGCACCGCCTTGACCCAGAAGCCCTGCTTGCCGAACGCCAGCAGCCCCTCGATCGGCCCGACCGACTTCACGCCCGCGGTATCGACCACCACCCGATCGCCGTCGCGCACCACTTTCTGGGGCGCGGCATAGTCGAACGCACCGTGGGTGGCCGGGAAGAAATAGCCCTCGCCCTCCGCCTTGGCCGCGGCGGGGAACGGCACGGCGAAGCGCAGCGCCTTGCCCGTAACCTGATAGGTCCCTTCCGAACCGAGCGGCTTCGGGAGTGCCGCGCGCCAGGCATCGAACCGGGCACGGCGATCGGGGGCGACGCTGCCGTCGCCGATCTGGAGCGTGGTCGACAGGTCCGCCTTGCCCGGCACGCAGATCGCGTCGGTGCAGACGAGATAGCTGAGCTTCAGCCGGATCGGGAACGCACCCTTTGCATCGGCCGGGACCTTGAGCGTCACCAGCGGCGCGAAGGGGCCTTCATAGACATAGTTCATCAGTCCGGCGATCATCAGCCGCTGTGGCACCGGATAGCGGAAGTCGCCGGTGCTAGCGCCCTGGGGCAGGGTCCATTCGGCCCGCGCCGGCAGGCCGGCGTCACCGGGGTTGAGCCAATAGGCATGCCAGCCCTTCTCGGGCACCGAGGCGAGCGCGAGCGTGACCTCGCTGCCGGGGGCGGGGCGGTCACTCTCGGCAACCAGATCGATCCGCACATGCTGCTCGCCGGGCGCCTGGGCCATCGCCACGCCGGCAAACAACCAGAACATCAACGCCATCAATCCGAAACGAACCGTCGCCATGGAGCGTCCTTGCCGTGGAAGAGCTGTTGGCCCAATAGCAGCCCGGCAGGATTTGAACACGCCGGAGGTGGCCAAAGCATGAAGTCGTTCCGTCCGCTCGCGGCAGCCGTCGCGCTGCTCGCTGCAGCACCGCTCGCCGCGCAGGAGACCCCGCCGGCGCAGATCGTCCCTTCCGAGGCGCCGCGCGCCGCGCCGTCGCTGGTGGTGGTGGTCTCGGTCGACCAGTTCTCGGCCGACCTGTTCGCGGAATATCGCGCGCAGTTCAGCGCGGGCTTCGCGCGGTTGATGACCGGCGCGGTCTTCCCCTCGGGCTATCAGAGCCACGCGGCGACCGAGACCTGCCCCGGCCACTCGACGATCCTGACCGGCGACCATCCGGCCAAGACTGGCATCATCGCCAATGACTGGACCGATTTCAGCGCCCCGCGCGAGGACAAGACCGTCTATTGCGCCGAGGACGAGAGCGTGCCCGGCAGCAATTCGAACAGCTACACCGTCTCGGACAAGCATCTGAAGGTGCCGACGCTGGGCGAGTGGATGAAGCTGGCCGATCCGCAGAGCCGCGTCGTCTCGGTGGCGGGCAAGGACCGCGCCGCGGTGATGATGGGCGGCCACAAGACCGACGAGATCTGGTGGTGGAACGGCAAGGCGTTCGTCTCCTATGCCGGTCGCGCCGAGCCGGCGATGGTCACGCGGATGAACGCGAACGTGACCAAGCGCATCGGCGAGGCGCAGGAGCCCCTCGAGCTGCCGCCCTTCTGCCAGGCGCGCAGCCGCGCCTTCCAGCTCAACCCCAGCCGCAGCGTGGGCGCCGGCCGCTTCGCGCGCGCGGCGGGCAACAGCATCGCCTTCCGCGCCTCGCCCGAGTTCGACGAGGCGATCGTGGCGACCGCCGCCGGCCTGGCGACCGACATGAAGCTCGGCCAGTCGGGCCATACCGACCTGCTGATCGTCGGCGCCTCGGCCACCGACTATGTCGGCCATACGCTGGGCACCGAGGGCAGCGAGATGTGCCTGCAGCTGCTCTCGCTCGACCAGACGCTCGGCAAGCTGTTCGCGGTGCTCGACAAGACCGGCATCGACTATGCCGTGGTGCTGACCGCCGACCATGGCGGCCATGACATGCCCGAGCGCAACCGCGAGCATGCCGCGCCGATGGCGGCGCGCATCGCCAAGGGGCTCGACGCCAAGACGATGGGCAAGGAGATCGGTGCGGCGCTGAACATCAGGGGTGCGGTGCTGGTTGGCGGCAATTCGGGCGACGTCTATCTCGCGCCGGACCTGAGCAAGGCGGACCGCGGCCGCGTGCAGGCGGAGGCGATCAAGCGCTGGACCGCCAATCCGCAGGTCGAGGCAGTGTTCACCCGCGCCCAGATCGCGGCGACGCCGATCGTCCACACCCCGCCCGAGACGTGGAGCCTGCTCGAGCGTGCCCGCGCCTCCTACGATCCGCAGCGCTCGGGCGACCTGGTGATCGCGCTCAAGCCGCGCGTCACGCCGATCGCCGGCACCGAGGGCGGCTCGATCGCCACCCATGGCAGCTTCTGGGACTATGACCGCCGCGTGCCGATCCTGTTCTGGCGCAAGGGCATGACCGGATTCGAGCAGCCGCTGTCGGTGGAGACGGTGGACATCGCCCCGACGCTGGCGGCGATGATCCATGTGCCGGTGCCGGTGGCGATCGACGGCCGCTGCCTCGACCTGGATGCCGGCCAGGGTGACACCTGCAAGTGATCCGCCTGGAAGTCCGCCGGGTCATCGTCTTCACGACGAACTTCGCCGCGATGCGCGATTTCTATCGCGACGTTCTGGGGCTGGAGCTCGCCGAGGAGGAGGACGGCTGGGCGGATTTCGACGCGGGGCCGATCCGGCTGGCGATCCACGCCGGCCGGGGTGGCGGCAGTGGCGAAGCGGGTGCGCACAAGATCACCTTCTTCGCCGCGGACGTGGAGGCGGTGCGCGCCGAGCTGATCGCGCGCGGCGTGAAGATGGGCAAGGTGAGCCGGTTCGACGAGACCGCGTTCTGCGACGGGCATGACCCGGACGGGAACCGATTCCAGATTTCGAACAGGGGCTGATCCACTCCCTCTCCCCTTCAGGGGAGAGGGCCGGGGAGAGAGGGAGTTCAGGTGCCTTCGACAGGCCCCTCTCCCCCGCCCTCTCCCCGCAAGCGGGGAGAGGGAGATTACCGCCGCCGCTCGAAGATGCGGATGCCGGGGCCGAGGTCGTTCTGGCCGAGCGGTCCCACCTGGCCGGTGAAGTCCGCGACGAAGGCCGGGTTACCCGGCGCGCCGGGCGCCAGCGTCGCGGTGTTGCCTTCGATGCGCAGACCGGTCGACGGATAGGTCCGGCCCTCTGCCGCGACCACGATCAGGCCCGAGCTGTTCTCCTTGCGCGGCCCCTGGACGAAGGTGTTGCCGGTGATCGCGCCGGTGCCACCCTCGGACAGGTCGATCATGTAGTTGGTCTTGTTACCCTTCGAATCGTCGAAGCTGTTGCCGGTGATCGTCACCCGACGGGCGCGCAGCTTGACGTAGTGGCCGCCGGTGCCGCGCTCGAAGCGCGAGTTGGTGACGATCACGTCGCCGTCCACCGCGAGATAGATCGCGTGGCTGCAATTCTCGGTCTCGCACTGGCCGAGCCCGGCGAAAGTGGTGTGGTCGATGGTGATGCGGCGCACCGTCTCGTGCCCGCCGCCGAGGATGCCTTCCTGGCTGTCGAGGAACATCGAGTTGGTGACGGTGAGGTCGCCCATCTCGATGCGGATGCCGGCGCCATTGCCGTCGGGCACCGCGAAGCCGCGGAAGACCACGCCATCCACCGCCGAGCCGCGCCCGCGCAGCACGAAGGCGGCCTTTTCCTCGCAGACCTGGTTCTCGAAGATCGCGGTGCCGGGCTGGACCGCCTTGAACGTGATCTTGCCGCCGGTCTGGACGGTACACTCGCGGTAGGTGCCCGGCGCGATCAGGATGGTGGCCGTGCCGTCGCGGACCGCGTTCACCGCGTCGTCCAAGTGGGCGAAGCCCTGGCCGGTCTCGGCGATGACGAAGGGGGCCGATCGCTGCTGCTGGGCGACAGCAGGCGCGGCGATCAGGGCGAGAGCCGAGAGGATGGGCAGGCGCATGCTGAGGCTATGCAGCATGAGGCGTTAAATCTCCCCTTATCGTCATCCCGGCCCACAGCCGTCATCCCGACGAAAGTCGGGATCTCAGGCGATGGCGCGGGGAAGGAGCCGCACGAGATCCCGGCTTTCGCCGGGATGACGGCTACTATTTGAACGTCTTGATAATGCCCGAAAAATCCAGCCCCGCGCCCTCGCCATCGACGAACGCCTGGTAGATCTCTTCCGCCCGCGTCCCCATCGGCACCTGCGCGCCGACACTTGCCGCCGCCTCCAGCGCGAGCTTGAGGTCCTTGAGCATCAGCGGCGCGGCGAAGCCGCCCTGATAGTCGCGATCGGCGGGGCTTTCGGGGCCGACGCCGGGGACCGGGCAATAGCTCGTCATCGACCAGCTTTGCCCGGAGCTGACCGAGGCGATGTCGTAGAAGCGCTGGGCGTCGAGGCCGAGCTTCTCGGCCAGCGCGAACGCCTCGCAGGTGGCGACCATCGTCGCGCCCAGGATCATGTTGTTGCAGATCTTGGCGCCCTGCCCCGCGCCGCTGGCGCCGGCATGGATCACCGCCTTGCCCATGTCGGCCAGGAAGGGCTCGGCGCGGCCGAAAGCCTGTTCGGTGCCGCCGACCATGAAGGTGAGCGTGCCGGCATTGGCCGCCGCGATGCCGCCCGAGACGGGGGCGTCGACTGCCATCAGCCCGCGCTCGGTCGCCGCCTGGGCGACGCGGCGGGCGGTGTCGACGTCGATCGTCGAGCAATCGATCAGGATCGCGCCGGGCGCGGCATGGTCGAGCAGCACATCGGCATAGGTCGCCTCGACATGCTTGCCGGCGGGCAGCATCGTGATCACCGCCTCGGCACCGTCCACCGCTTCGACGGCGCTGGCGGCAGGCAGGCAGCCCGCGGCCTTCGCCTTGTCGAGCGCATCCTGGCTCAGGTCGAAGGCGCGGACGTCATGCCCCTTCTTCGCAAGGTTCGCGGCCATGCCACCGCCCATATTGCCCAGGCCGATAAATGCTACGCGTGCCACTCGTTTCTCTCCTTGTTCCCCTTCCGCTTGCGGGAGGGGTTAGGGGAGGGCCTGTCTGACCTCTCCCCGGAATTAACAGCCCCTCCCCCGACCCCTCCCGCAAGCAGGAGGGGAGGAAGAAGAGCTTACTTCCCCGTCCAGTTCCCCGGACGCTTCTCGACGAATGCCGTCATGCCTTCCTTCTGATCGGCGGTGCCGAACAGCGCGTGGAACAGGCGGCGCTCGAAGGCGACGCCCTGGGCAAGGCCGGTCTCGAAGGCGGCGTTGACCATCTCCTTGTTCGCCAGCACGGCGAGCGGCGCCATCGAGGCGATCGCCTGCGCGGTCTTCACCGCTTCCTCGACCAGCTCGGCGGCGGGGAGGATGCGACTGACCAGCCCGGCACGCTCGGCTTCCTGGGCATCCATCATCCGACCGGTGAGGCACATCTCCATCGCCTTGGCCTTGCCGACCGCGCGAGTGAGCCGCTGCGAGCCGCCCATGCCGGGCGAGACCGCGAGCTTGATCTCGGGCTGGCCGAACTTGGCATTGTCGCCCGCCAGGATGAAGTCGCACATCATCGCCAGCTCGCAGCCGCCGCCCAGCGCATAGCCCGAGACCGCGGCGATCACCGGCTTGCGCGTGCGGGTGAACACGTCCCAGCCGGCGAAGAAGTCATGGCCGTACATGTCGGCAAAGCCCTGGGCCTGCATCTCCTTGATGTCGGCGCCGGCGGCGAACGCCTTCTCGCTGCCGGTGATTACCGCGCAGCCTTGCGACGGATCGGCGTCGAACGCCTTCATCGCATCGAGCAGCTCGGAGAGGATCTGGCTGTTCAGCGCATTGAGCGCCTGGGGCCGGTTGAGGGTGACCAGCGTGGCGCCGCCGCGCTGTTCGACGAGGATGGTTTCGTAGCTCATTCAGGCCTCCTGATGCAGGCGCTCGACATTGGCGAGGAGCGTGGCGAGCTGTGCGGGGGTCGCGTGCTCATGCGCCTCATCGGTCGAGCTGGGGCTGTTGTCATACGGGATCGGTTCGTCGAACTGATCGGCCGCAAGGTCCCAATAGCGTCCGTCGATCCGGTTATAGAAATGGGTGCCGCCCTTGGTGGCGGTCTTGAAGATCTCGCCGCCGAACGCGCGCTGGACGGCGAGCGCCGTCACCGCGCATTGGTTGCGGCAGGGATTGGCCGGATCGAAGGCGTCCGCGATCGTCTCGGCGCTCCAGGCGCGTTTGACGGCATGATAGAAATCAGCGGGCGTGGCGTAGCGCATCACGGGTTCCATTGCTGATCGGCGGGCAGCGGTGCGAAGATCGCGTCGACCATCGCATCGCTGACGCCTTCAAGCGTAGCGGGGTTCCATTGCGGCGCATTGTCCTTGTCAACGATCAGCGCGCGGACGCCTTCGATGAAGTCATGGCTCTGCGCGACGCGGCTGCCGATGGCGAATTCCTGCGCCATCTCCTCGGCGAAGCTCGCCCTGGAGCGGCCCTCGCGGACCAGGCGGAGCGAGACCTTCATCGACTGCGGCGACTTGGTGCGCAGCGTGGCGAGCTGGGCGGTGGCCCAGTCGCCGCCATCGGCTTCGAGCGCGGCGAAGATGGCTTCGACCGTGTCGGCCGCGAACAACCCGTCGATGGCTTCGCGATGCGCCAGAATCGGCCCTTCGATCGCGCCCGAATAGCCCCATGCCGCCAGGATCGCCTCCAGCCGATGGGGTTCGCCGACAATTTCGGCCTTCATGGCTTCGAGGAGGGCCGACGGCACATGATGCGTGGCGAGACCGAGCGCGAGGCACTCGTCGCCATTGAGTCGGTGGCCGGTGAGCGCGAGATACTCGCCCATCTTCCCCGGCAGGCGCGACAGGTACCAGCCGCCACCGACATCGGGGAACAGGCCGATGCCGGTCTCGGGCATGGCGAACTTGGTGTTCTCCGTCGCCACGCGATACCTGGCCGGCTGCGAGATGCCGACGCCGCCGCCCATGGTGATGCCGTCCATGAAGGACACGACCGGCTTGGCATAGGTGAACAGCGCGTGGTTGAGCTGATACTCGACGCGGAAGAAGTCGCGAGCTTCGTGGCCGTCTCCGGCGCCGCTCTCGGCGATCATCCGGATGTCACCCCCGGCGCAGAATCCGCGCCCCTCGGCATGGTCGATCAGCACGATCTCGACCGCAGGGTCATTCCGCCACGCCGTCAGCGCATCGAGCATCGCCCGGCACATGCCGGTGTTGAGCGCGTGGATCGCCTTGGGGCGGTTGAGCCGGATACGGCCAGTACGGCCTTCGATCTGGATGAGGACATCGTCGGTCACTGGCGCGTCAGCTCCCGGCCGACGATCATCCGCATGACCTGGTTGGTGCCCTCGAGGATCGAGTGGACGCGCAGGTCGCGCCAGAAGCGCTCGATCGGATAGTCCATCAGATAGCCATAGCCGCCATGCAGCTGGAGCGCGCGGTCGACCACCGAGCTGCCGGTGTCAGTGGCGAAGCGCTTGGCCATCGCCGCGAACTTGGTCTTGTCCGGTGCGCCAGCAGTCACCTTGGCGGCGGCGAGATAGAGGAGCGCGCGCGCGGCCTCGAGCTCGGTCGCCATGTCGGCCAGCACGAACTGGGTGTTCTGGAAATCGGCGATCGGCTTGCCGAACTGCTGGCGATCCTTGGTGTACTGCACCGCCTCGTCGAGGCAGCGCTGGGCGCCGCCGAGCGAGCAGGCACCGATGTTGAGGCGGCCGCCATCGAGGCCCATCATCGCGAAGCGGAAGCCGGCGCCCTCGTCGCCGACGCGGTTCGACACCGGCACGCGGACATCCTCGAAGGTGACCTGGCGCGTCGGCTGCGAGTGCCAGCCGAGCTTGCGCTCATTGGCACCGAAGCTGACGCCCGGCATGTCCTTGTCGATCACCAGGCACGAGATGCCCTTGGGGCCTTCCTCGCCGGTGCGGACCATCGTCACATAGACTTCGTTCTCGCCGGCGCCCGAGATGAACTGCTTCGAGCCGTTCACGACATAATGATCGCCGTCGCGCACCGCGCGCGTCTTGAGCGCCGCCGCGTCCGAGCCCGAGCTCGGCTCGGTGAGGCAATAGGAAGCGATCCGCTCCATCGTGATCAGCGAGGGCAGATACTTCGCCTTCAGCTCGGCGCTGGCGAAGGTGTCGATCATCCAGCTCGCCATGTTGTGGATCGAGATGAACGCGCTGGTCGACGGGCAGCCATAGGCCATCGCCTCCATGATCAGCGCCGCCTCGAGCCGGCCGAGGCCGATGCCGCCGCTTTCTTCCGACACATAGATAGAGGCAAAGCCGAGCTCGGCCGCCGCCTTGATCGTGTCGCGCGGGAAGATGTGCTTCTCGTCCCACTCGGCCGCGTGCGGAGTGATCGCATCGGCGGTGAATTTCCGCGCCATCTCCTGGATGGCAAGCTGGTCGTCGGTGAGTTCGAACTGGGTCATGGCTTCTTTTCTTCGTGAAGGACGCGCTCTGCGAAGAGGGCGTTGGCGATCTTGACGTCGTTGCGCTCGTACCAGCGCGGCTTGGGGAGCTTTTTCTCCCAGGCGATCTGCTCGATCAGCGTGCCGGCAGTCCAGGCGACGTCGGGCTTTTCGAGATGGATGGGATCGGCATAGGCCTCGTCGGCGCCGATGATCGTCCAGCCGTCCTTGCGCAACGCGTCGATCAGGTCGCCGAGGAACAGCCCAGCCATATCGGTCTCGTGCAGCAGCAGGACATGCGCGGGCGAGCGGCCGAGCGCGCGGCGTGCGAGGTCGTCGCCGAAATCGGCGGACTCGACATGCGTCTCGACATAGAGATCGCGCAGCGCGTCCATGTCGATGGTCTTGCCGGCCTTCTTCGCGGCGATTGCCTGGCCTTCCATGTTCCAGTCGGACCCGTCGATCGTCGCATAGCCGTTCATCAGCCCGCGTGCGGCGAGCCCGGTGCGGACGGCGTCGCGCTTGGCCTTGTCCGGCCCGCCCTCGTCGAGAAAGGGGAAGCGGAACCAGGGGCGGTACGCCTTGCCCTGCGTCTTCAGATAGGCGGCGGCGCGATCGATATCGGCGAGATAATAGTCGGCCGAGACCTTGGTCAGCTTGGGGTGGCTGTCGGTATGGTTGGCGAGCACGCCGCCGGCGGCGACATAGGCGGCGATGCGCTTGGGCGCGTCGATCCCCGAGCCGAAATGGACGATGCGGACCGGGTTCAGGAAGAAGACCGGCTGGGGCACCTTGCGCGAGTGGAAGATCTCGACCAGCCGGGCGGTGCGCTCGTCGGGCGTCAGGAAGGCGCCGGCGCCGCGCGGCACATCGTCGAAGCTGAGCGCGATCCGCTTCCCCGCCACCGGCTGGGGTGCCGCGATGACGTTGATCGTGCGCTGGCCGGGCACGACGAATGCCAGCGCGACGACGTAGATCAATGTCTTCAGGACCCACCGCAACACGATCACGCCCCTGCCCCCATGCCTGTTCCTGCCGGGCGGGAGAATAGACGCTGGCCGGTAGCGGCGCCATAAGGCAGCGCATGGAGCGGCTGTTGCTTTTCGATACGGCGATGCGGCTGATGGGGGTCGGCCAGCTGCTGCTGATGGCGGCGGTGATCGGGCGCAGCGCCGCGCCGGCACGCATCCGCTGGGCGACAATCGCGCTGCTGGTGTGCGTGGCCGCCTATCTCGCGATCGTCTCGCCAGCGCTGCACCTGTGGCGCTCGCTGGCCTGGCCGGTGATCCAGCTCTTCTCGCTCAACGCGCCGCTGGCGCTGTGGGTGTTCGCCCACCTGATCTTCGAGCGGCGCGTGGACAAGCGCCTGTTCGGCCTCGCTTTGGGCGTGACGCTGGTCGACTGGCTGCTGTTCGCCCGCGCGCTCTACGTGACGCACGAGATGCCGGTCCTGGCCGGCGCGGTGCAGCATGGCATCGCCTTCCTGTGCGCCGCGCATGCCATCGCCATCGCGATTGCCAACAGGGGTGACGATCTGAGCGAGAAGCGCCGCGTGTTCCGTGTCGGCTTCGTGATCGTGGTCGGCGTGCAGACCCTGGGCATCGTCGTGGCGGAAAGCGTCTATGACCTGCTGCGCACCGACATCTGGCTGATGCTGCTCCAGTCGAGCACCGCGCTGATCGCGATCCTGGCGTTCGGCGTGGCGATGCTCTCGGCCAATGCCGAGCTGCTGTTCGATGCCGATGCCCCCAAGCCCGAGCGCGCGTTGCTCTCCCCGGCCGAGCATGTGCTCAAGCAGAAGCTCGACGCGGCGATGGCCGCTCATGTCTACCGCGAAAGCGGGCTCACGATCGGCGTGCTCGCCGACAGACTGGGCGTGCCCGAGCACCGGCTGCGCGCGTTGATCAACCAGCGGCTGGGCTATCGCAACTTCTCTGACTTCCTCAATTCGCACCGGATCGGCGACGCGCGCGCCTGGCTCGGCGACCCGGCCCGCGTCGACCTGCCGGTGCTCACGCTCGCCATGGACCTGGGCTATGGCAGCCTGGCGCCGTTCAACCGCGCCTTTCGCGACATGACCGGCACCAGCCCGAGCGAGTATCGCCGCACCGCCATAATCGAAAAAAGCTGATCGATTCCGGAAATGCGCGGCATTTTCCGGGCGCGGCGGGACCGGGCCAAACGCGCGGGGTAACGCGCCGCCATCCGCTTTCGAGGATGGCACATGCATTGGATGATCCCGCTCGCCGCGCACGGCGTGCACAGCTTCACTGTCGAGCTTGTCCGTTATCTGGTCGCCGCCGGGGTGATGACCGGCATAGTCTGGGCGGGTGCCCGCTGGACCGCCGCGCGACGCATCCAGAAGCGCGCGCCGACGAGGCGGGATCGCGCCCGCGAGTTCGGAAATTCGATGCTGTCCGTCACTATCTTCGCGCTGTGGAGCATTGCCACGCTGGCGATGAACCAGGCGGGGATCATCCACGTCACCTTCGCCGCGCCGCTCTGGTGGCAGGCCGCGCTCGAGTTCGCCGGAATCGTGATCGCGCACGATGCCTATTTCTACTGGATGCACCGCGGGCTGCACACCAGGGCGATGTTCCGCCGTGCGCATCTGACCCATCACAAGTCGCGCACGCCGACGCCCTGGGCCGCCTATAGCTTCGCGCCGATCGAAGGCATGCTGGAGGGCATGTTCCTGCCGCTCTTCCTGCTCCTCGTGCCGATGCACGGGATCGTGCTGATCGCCTTCCTGCTCCACCAGATCGGGCGCAACGTGCTCGGCCATTCGGGGCACGAACTGATGCCGCCGGGGTTCACGCGCTTCCCCCTCACCGCCTGGCTGACCACGGCGACGCATCATGACCTGCACCATAGCGGCGGCGGACATAATTTCGGGCTGTACTTCACCTGGTGGGATCGCTGGATGGGCACCGAGCATCCGGGGTATCACGGGGCTTTCGAGGCGGCGGCGCTGCCCTGGTCCGGCGCGGGCGGATCGGCGTCCCAGGACATCGCCTCCCAGTCGTAGATGAAGCGATGCTTGCACGGCGCGCTATCGGGGTCGACGATGCGGAAGCGGGAATAGATCGCCGCATCGCCCTTCCCACCGGTGAAGGCGGAGCCACTGAGCAGAACGACCTTCCGTTCTTCCCCGCCGAAGAACTTCGCGGGACCGTAGATCGCGTAGCGGGTACCCCTGGCATCCTTGAGGCGATAGACGCGCGTGGCCCCATGGGTCGCAACGAGGGTGCCGCGATCGCCCGGCGTCTCCGGCGGGCCGAACAGCTGGCTCTCTATGATCGCGTACCCTGCGCCCGGCCCGCGCACCCGGGCATGCATCGATTCGGTCCCCGCCTGGAAATCCTCGAGGCGCTGGCCGGCTGCCAGGTCCAGGCTGCTGTAATTGAAGCAGACCGCAAGCGGACCGCGCAGCGGCGCCGGCCGCGCATCGGCATCCTGCGCGAACCCCAGGAAGAGAGCAGCCAGCGCGATCGTCGCGGGCATGCCGTCACCCCATCGTCGGAATGATGAAGGCGCTGTCGCCGGTGCCGCCACCATCGGGCCAGCGCTGGGTGATCGTCTTGACCTTGGTCCAGAACTTCACGCCTTCCATGCCGTGCTGGTTGGTGTCGCCGAACGCCGAACGCTTCCAGCCGCCAAAGGTGTGATAGGCGACCGGCACCGGGATCGGCACGTTGATGCCGACCATGCCGACATTGACGCGCGCGGCGAACTCGCGGGCGGCATGGCCGTTGCGCGTGAAGATGGCGACGCCGTTGCCATATTGGTGGTCGCTCGGCAGCTTGAGCGCGGTCTCGAAGTCCGGCGCGCGGACGATCTGGAGGACCGGGCCGAAAATCTCTTCCTTGTAGCTCTGCATGTCCGGCGTGACGCGGTCGAACAGGCTCGGCCCGATGAAGAAGCCCTGCTCATGGCCCTGGAGCTGGAAGCCGCGGCCATCGATCACCAGCTCGGCGCCTTCGTCGACGCCGGTCTGGATCCAGTTCTCGACGCGCTGCTTGTGCGCGGCGTTCACGACCGGGCCGTAATGCGCCTCGGCATCGGTGGAGACGCCGACGCGGAGCTTCTCGATCGCCGGGATCAGCTTCTCGCGCAGGGCATCGGCCGTCTTGTCGCCGACGGGGACGACCACCGGCAGCGCCATGCAACGCTCGCCCGCCGAGCCGAAGGCGGCGCCGGACAGATCGGCGACGACCTGGTCGAGATCGGCATCGGGCATGACGATGCCGTGATTCTTGGCGCCGCCCATCGCCTGGACGCGCTTTCCGGCCTCGACGCCACGGCGGTAGACATAGTGCGCGATGTCCGACGAGCCGACAAAGCTGACCGCCGAGATCGCCGGGTGATCGAGGATCGCGTCGACCATTTCCTTGTCGCCGTGGACGACCTGGAGGATGCCCTCGGGCGCGCCGGCCTCGAGCATCAGCTCGGCGAGGCGGACGGGGACGCTGGGATCGCGCTCGGACGGCTTGAGGATGAAGGCATTGCCGCAGGCGATGGCGACGCCGAACATCCACATCGGGATCATCGCCGGGAAGTTGAACGGCGTGATGCCCGCACCGATGCCAAGCGGCTGGCGCATCGAATAGACGTCGATGCCGGGACCGGCGCCCTGGGTATATTCGCCCTTGAGGACGTGCGGGATGCCGCAGGCGAACTCGATGACTTCGAGGCCGCGCTGGATGTCGCCCTTGGCATCGGCGATCACCTTGCCATGCTCGGAGCTGAGCAGGTGCGCCAGCTCGTCCATGTTCTTCTCGACCAGCGCCTTGAAGGCGAACATCACGCGGGCGCGGCGCTGCGGGTTGGTCGCCGCCCAGCCGGGCTGGGCAGCCTGGGCGGCGGCGATCGCCTTGTCGAGATCGGCCTGGCTGCCGAGCTGGACCTGGGCCTGGACCTGGCCGGTGTTGGGGTTGAAGACCTCACCCGTGCGGGCACCCGCGCCGCCGCTATGGCCGACGATGACATGGTCGATGTTACGCACCATATTTCTCCTGCTTCAGGCTCTGGCGGCCCGACTCACTGTGTAATTTAATTACGCACTGGCACAAGAAACGGTCGCTGTCACGCGCCGGTCGACAGGGCGTCTCTACTGGGTGGCGTAGCCGATCGGCACGGGGAGCAGGCGGCCATTGGCGTCGCCGATCACCATCACTTCGACGCCGAATGCCTGGCGCAGCTTCTGGTGCTCCAGTGCCTCACGGGCAGGCCCGAAGGCCAGCATGCGCCCCTGGCCGAGCAGCAGCACGTCATCGGCCAGCCGGGCGGCGAGGACCGGATCCGCGAGCGTGACCACCACGCCGATGCCCTGTCGCGCGGCGTCGCGGAGCTGGGCGATCCGGGCCAATTGCGTGAGGGGATCGAGCGCGCTCAGCGGATCCTGGGCGAACAGCCAGTGCGGCTTCCCGGCGATGGCATCGGCAAGGTCGAGCGGCTTCCTGCCGAACAGGCCGCGGCGCCCTGCCCCCGGCTGCGCGATCGCCCCGGCGCGCTCGGCCCCGGTGAACCGGCCGATCAGCCGGCCACCAAGGCGGACCTGCCCGGCATCCGCATCGGCCCGGCCGGCCAGCGCGCGCAGCAGCAGCGCCTTGCCCGACCCGGCAGCCCCGAGAATCACGACGACCCTGCCCGGTTCGAGCACCGCGTCGACACCCTCGACCCCCCGGTGATCGGCATGGCTCAGGGCCAGATTGTCGATGCTGAACTTCATGGCTTTGGTCCTAGTCACCGGCGGATGACAGGCTGGTTACAGGCGGGCCCGCCACTTTCGCAAGAAATCGCCCGTAACCCGCGAAAAAATGCGCTTTGTCTCGGTACTGTAACGCTGGGCTAAGTGCGCATTTACCAAGTGCCACCTATCCGGCAGGCAATGTCTCTCGCCGATCCCCCGCTTGCCCCGCGCGGCACCTGGCTTACCGAGCGCGAGCTCGATCCGCCGCTGTTGACGCTCACCGACACGATGTGGCGGGCGGCGGAGCTGTTCGGCAGCGATCCCGAGCTGCGGCTGGTCGCCATCGTCGACGAGAAGGCCCGCCCGCTCGGCGCGATCTTCGAGAAGGACGTGCGGCGGCTGCTGCTCAACCCCTTCGGCCATGCGCTGATGCGCAACCCGGCGTACGGTGCGGCGGTGTCGCGCTATGTCCGCGCCTGCCCCGCCGCCGAGATGACCGAGGATCTCGGTCGGCTGATGGAAGCCTATCGCGCCTCGGGCGGCAGCGAGGGCATGATCCTGACCCGGGGAGGCCGGGTGCAGGCGACGGTGAACAACCGCCGGCTCGTCCATCTTGCCGCCGAGCGCGAGATCGCCACGGCGCGCGCGCAGGTGGAGCGCGCGGCGCGGATCGAGGCGGCGAGCAAGCGGTTCGAGGCGCAGGTGGAGGCGCTGTCGCGCGACATGGGCGATCTCTCGACCGAGCTGGAGGACGGCGCGGTGGCGACGGCGGACCGGGCGAGCGGCCTGGGCGACCGCGCGATCGCAGTGGCGACCGCCGCCTCGCAGACCAGCGACAACATGGCCGAGATCGCCGCGCGCGGACGCGAGCTGGCCGGCGCGCTCTCGGGCATCGCGCACAATACCAGCGACGCGCGCCAGGCGGCAGCGGCGGTCACCCAGCTGGTCGAGACCGGCAGCGAACGCACCCGCGACCTGCTCCATTCCGCCCAGTCGATCGATTCGGTGATCGGGCTGATCAGCGACATCGCGCGGCAGGTGAACCTGCTCGCGCTCAACGCCACGATCGAGGCGGCCCGCGCCGGCGAGGCGGGGCGCGGCTTCACCGTGGTGGCGAACGAAGTGAAGCAGCTCTCGACCCAGACCGGCATCGCCGCGGACCGGATCACCGCGCATGTCCGCGAGATCCGCGGCGGGATCGACGAGGTCGCGGCCGGGCACAACCGGGTGGAGCAGGCGATCGGCGCTATGGCGACGCTGGCCGATGCGGTGGAAAGCGCGGTCGCCCGGCAGGAAGAGGCGACGCGGACGATCGCACGCAACGTCGACGAGGCGGTGCACGCCAGCACGGGCATCCAGCGCGACGTCGAGGCGATCGGCGGCACCTCGCGCGACGCATCGGCCCAGGCGCGGGCGATGCGCGAAGTGGCGGGGCGGCTGCACGTCGGTGCCGACGCGCTGTCCGACCAGGTCCATGCCTTCCTGGCGGAGCTGCGGGTAGCCTAGCCGGCCGCGGTGACGATCTCGACCCGGGCGGGCATCTGCACCCGGCCGTCCTCGAAATGGCCGGAGCAGATCTCGGTCAGGCGGGCGTGCGCCCTTTCGCGCAGCTCTGCGGGAGCATCGGCGAGCGGAGCGGCCATCGACGAGGAGGCGAGCAGGAAGGCCGCGGCAGCCTCGGGCGTGTCTCCCGGCACGGGCAGCATGCAATGCACGCTCCGGCTGGCAGTGTCCTCGAAGCCGGCGGCGCCGAGCAGCGCGATGAGCTTGGCCGGATCGCCATAGCGGCACGGGCCGGGCGCGTCGGGATCGGCGGACGCCACTTCCATCACCGAAGCGACCGTCGCGCGAAGCTGCGCCATGAAGCCGACCTCGGCGGCCGGTCCCCAGACGGCGAAGGCGAGGCGCCCGCCGGGTGCGAGCCAGTGGCGCAGATTGGCGAAGGCTGCGGCCGGATCCTCGAAGAACATCACCCCGAAGCGCGAGGCGAGCCGGTCGAAGGGGCGATCGGGCCGGTAGGTGGAGACATCGGCCTCGACGAAGCGCGCGACGTCCCCGGCGCGGGCGGTGGCGGCGGCGACGAGGTCGGGCGAGATGTCGAAGCCGGTGACTTCGCTGCCGGCGGGCGCCGCCGCGGCGATGGCGCGGGTGGTGCCCCCACCCCCACAGGCGATCTCGGCGATCCTGCAGGGCAGGTCGAGCGCGAGCGCCTCGATGAGCGGCATATCGACCGGCGCGAGCAGCGCCTCCATCCCGTCGAGCTTGTCGCGCCACAGCGCACCGCGACCGCTGGCCCAGTCATAGCCGGATTCGGAAAGGCTTTTCTGCATGGGGACGAGGATGCGCCGAAGCACAGCAGGATACCAGAGCGCCTTTTAGTCCTCCGCCGCGGTCCGCGGCTTGCGGCGTGTGCGCGTGCCCTCCTTCGCTCCGGCCGAAGCCGGTGCCCTCCCGTAGAGGCCGAGCAACTCGCGCGCGATCTCGACGCGTGCGCTGTTCCGCACCGCAGGATCGCCCTCGATCGCGTCGAGAATGCTGATCGACATGCCGACGGCGTTGATGCGCTCGAGCACTTCGACATGGCGAGTCGCCTGTTCCATCGTGGCGCGATAGATCACCAGGAAGGTACCGGCGATGAACTGCAGGATCACGCCGCTGACCGCGGGAAGCAGCGGGCCGGTAAGCTCGGCCGGCGCGACGATCGCGCGCCAAACGCCGATGCCGATCAGCACGCCGCCAACGATCATCGCCGAGACCACAACGCGGTATATTGAACTCACCTGGCTGAGATTGCGGTCCAGATAGCTTTCGAGCTTGCGGCGGGCAGCGTCCCAGGCGAATTTCGAGACCTGCGGATTGGCCCGCGCCTCCTTTTCCGCATCCTCTTCCACCTGCTCCTTCTTCTGCCGCAGCAGGAAGCGCTGGTACGAAATCACCACGAGGCCGTAAAAGGCGCCCGCGACGAACCCCGTAACGCCAACGGCCGTCGCGAGTTTTGGCAGCACGCCATATCCGGCGTTGTCCCACCAGATGCCGCCGATCGCCATCACGGCACCGCCGAGATACAGCGCGAAGGAAGCGATCAGATGTCGTCGGATCGCGGGCGGCGCCGCGAAGATGTGATCGAGAAAGGAACCCGCTTCGGCTTTCGCGCCCAGGCCGGCTTGCCGTTCGTGCTCCCCCGCCTCCACAGCCCCTTCTGCAGCTTCGATTATTTCGGCCATGCACCTCTCCCCTGCCCGACCGTCTCGCAGAAATGCGATCGGGCGCAACCTCGCATGCAACCGTTTTGGAGAGAGGTTCGGGGAGCGGGAATGCTGGTTCGAAAAGCAAAAAACCCCGGAAGTCCTGAGACTTCCGGGGTTTTCTATATGGTGGGCGCGGCAAGGATTGAACTTGCGACCCCTGCGATGTCAACACAGTGCTCTACCACTGAGCTACGCGCCCATTGGCCTTTCGGCCGAAACGGGAAGCGGGCCTCTAGCGGGACTTTTCGAACCGCGCAAGGACCCAATATCAATTAAATCCGGCGTTCTCCGCTTCGAACAGCCGATCGACCTCCAGCACGAGGTCGCGCAAGTGGAAGGGCTTGGAGAGGACCTTGGCCTGGGGCACCTGCTTGCCGGCCTTGAGCGTGACCGCCGCGAAGCCGGTGATGAACATCACGCGCATCTCGGGCGCGATCTCGCTGGCCTTCTGGGCCAGTTCGATGCCGTCCATCTCGGGCATCACGATGTCGGTGAGCAGCAGGTCGAACCGCTCGCTCTCGAGCAGCGGCATCGCCGCGGTGCCGCGATCGACCGCGCTGACCGCGTATCCCGAACGCTCGAGCGCCCGGGTAAGGTATTCCCGCATCACGCGGTCATCCTCGGCCAGCAATATTCGGATCATGTTTCCCCACTCGAAATCGACAGGGCTATTCCTATACCGAAAGCCCTTAAGATTTTCCGTTCCCATCCTATCCCATGGCATTGCGGCGCGGCAATGGCAGCCTTAGTCATGACGTCGTGACCGGAGCTTCCTTCGTCCGCCATGGCCCCGCAGAGCCGCTGAGCCCGGTGATCCTGTCCGTGCCGCATGCCGGGCGCGACTATCCGCCGGCGCTGCAGGCGCTGCTCCGTGTGCCGCTGGAAGCGCTGCGCGGGCTCGAGGACCGCCATGCCGACGCCATCGCCCTCGCCGCCCGGCGCGACGAGACGCTGTTCGTCGCCACCCGCCCCCGCGCCTGGATCGACCTCAACCGCGCCGAGCAGGACCGCGACCCACGGCTCGACGACGGGGCCTGGATGCACGGCGCGCCGCTATCGGCGAAGATCCGCTCGGGGTTGGGGCTGGTGCCGCGCCGGGTCAGCAATGCCGGCGACATCTGGCGGCGGCGGCTTGGTGCCGACGAAGTGCAGCAGCGCATCCTCGCCGACCATCGCCCCTGGCACGCAGCGGTCGGCGCAGCGCTGGCATCGGCGCGGGCGCGATTCGGCGTGGCGGTGCTGCTCGACGTCCATTCGATGCCCCCGCTGGGCAGCCCGGCAGTAGCGGCGCGGCTGGTGCCGGGCGACCGGTTCGGCAAGTCGGCCGCGGCGCGCTTCCTCGGGCGTATCGAAGGCGTGGCGCGCGCGCACGGCGTGCGGACCGCGGCCAACACCCCCTATTCGGGCGGGCACATCCTCGAGCGCCACGGCGAGCCGCGCCGCGGCGTGCACGCGATCCAGCTCGAGTTCGACCGAGCGCTCTATCTCGATCCGGCGCTCGACCAGCCTGGGCCGGGACTGGCGGTGGCAGTGCGCCTGCTGCGCGATATCATCGATGCAGTGGCCGACGAGGCCCTGCCGGGAGCGATCGCGGCGGAGTAAACCGCGCCTCAGGCCCGGTTGGCAATCGCCGCCTCGAGCCAATGAATGCGCTTGTGCCATTGCTTGGCAGCCTTCGCGCCACCCCCGACAAACGTCAGCCGGTCTTGCGCGCGCGTGAGTTCGGCCTGCAACTCCGCGATGCTGAGTGCAGCCAATTCTTCGTCGCGGTGGGGAACCCGGATCGCTTGCCCATGCGAGCCAACTGCCGGGCCGCGGCCTCGTTGACAAGCGCACATAAAAAACCACCTCGTGGTTACCCACGAGGTGGCCAAGGTTCAGGGAGGAGACACGCCCGAGGGCGTGCCGTACGGCTTCGCGAAAGGGGGGACACGACGCCGTACACAGCAAATATAAGTGAGGGGTCAGATAGTTCAAGGGGCTGCGTGAAACCGTTTTCCACGCGCGATCAGCCGTTGCGGCGAAGCCCCGGAAGCATGCGCGCGAGCACCTTGTCGCGCAGCAGGAAATGGTGGCGCAACGCCGCCGCGATGTGGATCGCCACCAGCGCAGCCATCAGATAACCGAGCAGCTCATGCGCCTCGTGAGCATTGTGCGCGATGGCCGGCGTGGCGGGCAGCACGGGGATCTCGAACAGGCCGAACCAGTTGATCGGGCGCGGGCGCTCGGGATTGGAGGAGAGCAGCCAGCCGCTGACCGGCAGGATCAGCAGCAGCGCATACAGGATGAAATGGACCGTGTGGGCGGTCGCCTTCTCCCAAGCCGGCAGCAGCTCGGGCAAATGCGGCGGCTTGTTAGTCAGTCGCCAGGCGATGCGGCCAAGCGTGAGCACCAGCACGGCGATGCCCAGCGATTTGTGGATCGGCATCACGCCCCACGCCCGCGGCATCGCGTCGTGGAACAGGCCGATGATCAGGTTGAGAAGGACGAGCGCGGCGATCGACCAGTGGAAGGCGATCGCCCCCCGGCTGTACCGATCGCCGCGCCCAGTCCTCATCAAATTATTGGCACATCACGCGTTCGACACGAGCTGCGGCTCGGGCATCTTGCCCTGGCGCAGCTGGCGGCCGAAGATGTCGCGCATCAGGCCCAGCGAGAAGAGGTGGGCGTAGATGAGCGGCAGCATGCCGTTCTGGACGATCTTGCGCAGCTGGTCGCCGCGCAGCTCGTTGAGCTTGTTCTCGTCGATCATCATGAAGCCGCGATAGACGAAGGGCTGCGCCGAGCCGTCCGGCTGGATGGTGACTTCACCGTCGATCAGCAGGTCGAGCTCCTTGAGCTCCTTCATGAACTGCGCGGTGCGGGCACCGGCCTGCTCGAACTGCTCGTTGAACTGCAGGATGTTCTTGGTGGTCTCGCTCGGCTCGCCATTGACGAACAGGGCATCGCCTTCCTCGAACGCGCCGACCGTGTCCGAGGTCGGATCGAAGCAGAGCGACAGCTCGTCGGTGTCCGGGCGCAGGCGCGCCAGCAGGTACGGATAGCGGCGGATATAGGCCGGAACGTAGAAGTTCTGCTCGTTGAGCGAGCCGTCCTCGTCGAAGAAGGTGTTCACGCCTTCGTTGAGCGCCATCAGCGCCAGCGGAACCGGCTCCTCGCCCTGCGAGAAGACGATCGGCATGAAACGCTGGACCAGCGGGAATTCCTCCACGGTGACCGGCACCGCGTGCTGCTTGGCGAGGAACGGCGCCTTGTCGGCGGCGCGAATCTTGTATTCGGCGTGCTGCTGGCTCGAGAGCGGCAGAAGCTCGTTGTAGAACAGAGGCAGCGACTGCTGCGGGGCGGAAGCCATCCTAAATCTCCTGGGAACAAAATGCTGATGTCTGGAATCCCGGGGCGAGGGTCTATGGGGTGTCAGCCTCGGGCGCAAGGCTTACGAGCTTGCCGGGATTTAGGATTCCACGCGGATCCAGTGCCATTTTGATCGCCTTTAGGGCCGCGATGCGTGACGGCGGGCTCAGCCGTTCCAGTTCGGCACGCTTCATCTGGCCGATTCCATGCTCGGCCGAGATCGAGCCGCCTTCGGCCACCACCATGTCATAGACCAGGCGGCTGATAGCCGGCCCGTCGCCGGCATACCAGCCGTCGCGGTCGACGCCGGCCGGCGCGCGGACATGGAAATGGACATTGCCGTCGCCGAGATGCCCGAAGGCCGTGGCGGTCGCGCCGGGGAAGCGGCGCTCGGCCTCCGCGGCGGCCTCGATCATGAAGCGCGGCATCTTGTCGACCGGCACCGAGATGTCGTGCTGCATCGCCGGCCCGAGCGCGCGCTCGGTCTCCGAGATCGAATCGCGGATCTTCCAGAAGCTCTCGACCTGCGCCTCGCTCGCCGAGATCACCGCATCCTCGGCCAGCCCCGCCTCGAACACCGGTGCGAGCAGCCGCTCGAGCAGCTCGGCGGGCGGCTCGGCGCCGGGCTCGGTCGCGACCGATTCGATCAGCACGTGCCAGGCGTGCGCGCCGGACAGCGGCGCGCGGATGCCGGGAATGTGCCGGACGACATGGCCGACGATCTCGCCCGGGATGATCTCGAAGCTCTCGATCGTGGCGGTGCGTGCCTCCATCATGCGCAGGATCTTCAGCGCATCCTCGGGGCTCGCCACGCCCACCCAGGCGGCGGCGCGCTCGACGATCGCCGGATAGAGGCGCAGCGTCGCGGCGGTGACGATACCGATCGTGCCCTCGGCACCGATCAGCAGCTGGGTGAGGTCGTAACCGCGATTGTCCTTCTTGAGCGGGGCGAGCCCGTCATGGATCGATCCGTCGGGCAGCACCGCCTCCACCCCCGCGACGAGGTGGCGCATGTTGCCGAAGCGCAGCACCTGGGTGCCGCCGGCATTGGTGGAGACCAGCCCGCCGATCGTCGCGCTGCCCTTGGCGCCGAGGGTGAGCGGGAAGCGGCGGTCCTGCTCGGCCACCGCATTGTGGAAATTGGTGAGGATCACGCCGGCCTCGACCACGGCGAGATTGCCCACCGTGTCGATCGCGCGGATGCGGTTCATCCGGCGGGTGGAGAGGAGCAGGGCCGAACCGTCCTCGGGCGGGGTCGCCCCGCCGACCATCCCGGTATTGCCGCCCTGGGGCACGATCTTCACCCCAAGCTCGCCGGCGAGGCGGACGATCTCAGCCACCTCCTCGGTCGATCCGGGGGAGAGAAGCGCCGGCGCGCTGCCGTGATAACGGCCGCGCCAGTCCGATTCCCAGGGAGCGATCTCCTGGGCGTCCGTGGTGACCGCCTTGGGGCCGAAGCGTTCCAATACGGTATCGACGAGCTGCTGTTGTGCTGGTGTCATGACATTTTTGGGCTAGCACGCTGGGCACCAGTTCATCCACTGTTCAAACCTGGGTCGTACATAACCAACGCGAAATGCCGAATCCGTTTGCCGTCACCTCCAGCCTGCTGCTCCTCGCCGCCGCGCCCGCCGCGGCGCCTGCTGGCGCGCCCGACTGGACCGGAGCGAGCTTCACGCTCCAGCAGCAGGGACAGCAGCAGCGCGTGACGATCCAGGTGCCGCGCGTCACGATCACCAGCAGCACCACCATCGTCGTGCGCCGCGCGCCGCGCCTGATCGAGAAGAAGGCCAAGGACTGCGTGAAGGTCCAGGACATTTCCGGCTTCGCGGGCGTCAACACCCAGGACAGCGTCGATCTGGTGCTGCGCGACGGTTCGCTGTTGCGCGCCAAGCTTGGCCGCAAATGCCAGGCGCTGGGCTTCTACAACGGCTTCTATGTGAAGACGAACAAGGACCAGAAGATCTGCGCCGGACGCGATTCGATCCGCACCCGGGCGGGGCGCTCCTGCGACGTCGAGAACTTCAGGACGCTATCGCTGGAACGCTGAAGGTTTGGCCCGGAGATACGCGAAAAGCGTATTTCGAGGCGGTGCGGGCGCGCTCCTTCATATCCGGAAACGCCTCTGTGCTTGACTTTGGCCGATAAATCCGCAAGCGCGTGCAGACTTCGCGCGTGGGTTTTGCCACGCCGATTTTCCGGAAAATTGCATGAGCTTTGCCGATCTCGGCCTTTCTGACGAACTTCTGCGCGCAGTGACCGATGCGGGCTATACCGAGCCCACGCCGATCCAGCAGCAGTCGATCCCCCCGGTCCTCATGGGTAAGGACCTTATCGGCATCGCCCAGACGGGTACCGGCAAGACCGCCGCCTTCGTCCTTCCGATGATCGACATCCTCGGCGAAGGGCGCACCCGCGCGCTGATGCCGCGCTCGCTCATCCTCGAGCCGACGCGCGAGCTGGCCGCCCAGGTCGCCGAGAATTTCGAGAAGTACGGCACCCACCACAAGCTCTCCATGGCCCTGCTGATCGGCGGCGTGCAGATGGGCGACCAGGTGAAGGCGCTCGAAAAGGGCGTCGACGTGCTGATCGCCACGCCGGGCCGGCTGATGGACCTGTTCGGCCGCGGCAAGATCCTGCTCAACGGCTGCAGCCTGCTCGTCATCGACGAGGCGGACCGGATGCTCGACATGGGGTTCATCCCCGATATCGAGGAAATCTGCACCAAGCTGCCCAAGGAACGGCAGACCTTGCTCTTCTCGGCGACGATGCCGCCGGTGATCAAGAAGTTGGCGGACAAGTTCCTCAACGATCCCAAGCGCGTGGAAGTCGCCCGCCCGGCGACGACCAACACCAACATCAAGCAGTTCCTCGTCGAGACCACGACGATGAAGAAGCGCGAGACGCTGCGCGGGCTGCTCGAGGCCGAGAACGTCCAGACCGGCATCATCTTCTGCAACCGCAAGACCACGGTGCGCGAGCTCAACAAGAGCCTGCAGCGCCACGGCTTCCGCTCGGCCGAGATCCATGGCGACATGGACCAGCCGGCACGCCTCGCCGAGCTGGAGCGGTTCAAGAAGGGCGACGTCAACATCCTCGTCGCCTCGGACGTCGCTGCGCGCGGGCTCGACATCAAGGGCGTCAGCCACGTCTATAATTTCGACGCGCCCTGGCATCCGGACGACTATGTCCACCGCATCGGCCGCACCGGCCGCGCGGGGGCGAAGGGCACCGCCTATACGCTGGTGACCAAGGAAGACGCCGAGAATATCGAGAATATCGAGAAGCTCACCGGCCAGAAGATCAACCGCGTAAAGCTGAAGACGGCGGCCTCCGCCCCGTCCGAGGACGAGCGCGAGGAAGCGCCGCGCAGCCGCAGGCGCAAGGCCGACGAAGACAAGGGCGCCGAGCGCGGCGCTCGCGGCAAGGCGAAGAAGGCCGAGCCGAAGCAGCGGGACGAAGATCGCCGCGAGGAGCCGCTGTTCCGCGAGAGCCGCAGCCGCGACGAGCAGCCGCGCCGCGAGCGTGGCGGTCGCCGCCGCGACGAGCGCGATGACGGTCCGGACGTGGGCTGGAACGGCCCGATCCCGGACTTCCTGAACTACACGCTCGCCGCCGAATGATCCGGCGCGCCGGGCTGGTGCTTGCGCTGGCGGCAGCGATGCTGCCCGGCGCGGCGCTGGCCCAGCAGTCCGCACCGCGGCTCAAGGCGCGCACGCTCGCCCAGCTGCCGCTTCCCCTGCCCGCGCCCTATGACGCGACCCGCGACGCCCGCAAGGATATCGACGCGGCGCTTGCCCGGGCGAAGAAGTCGGGCAAGCTGCTGCTGATCGATCTCGGTGCCAACTGGTGTGTCGATTGCCGGGTACTGGCCGGCGTGCTCGAGCTTCCCGAGATGCGTAGCTGGCTGGCCCGCAATTTCGAGCTGGTCCAGGTCGATATCGGCATTTTCGACCGCAATCTCGACCTGCCCCGCCGCTTTGGCGGCGCCCCGCTCCAAGCGGTGCCGGCGATCCTGGTGGTCGATCCGCGCACCGGCAGGCTGCGCAATCGCGACGACATACTCGGCCTGGGCGATGCCCGGCTCCTGCAGCCCCAGCAAATGGCCGACTGGCTCGCGCGCTGGACGCGATGATCGAATATGTCCCCATCATCGAAAGCCCCTGCGTCAGCATCTGTGTGATGGACGAGGCGACCGGCTGGTGCATCGGCTGCGGCCGCACCCTCGACGAGATCGCCCGCTGGGGCAGCACCGACCAGGCCGATCGCGACGCGGTGATGGCGGAGCTGCCGGCGCGGATGGAGAAGCTCGCTTCGTAAGCGCGCAATTGTGACGAACGCGCCGCCGGCGGGACCAGCGACATGGACAGCGCCCCGCCCGGATTGCGATCCCGGAAGCGGCTCCGGCGGACACGGAGCGCCCAGGGAGGACTCGTCATGCGTATTGGCCGCAGGGAATTCATCAAGCTCGGCGGGGCCAGCGCCGCCTATGCGCTGGCGGGAGGCGCGGTAGCGGCGCCGAGCGGGCGGGCGATCATCGACGTCCACATGCACGCCTATCCGGCGACGATGCAGCTCTCCACGCCGGTCACCAATCCGATCACGGGCCTGGTGAGCCCGATCCGCACCGGCGCGGACCATCTCGCCGCCTGCATCGCCGAGATGAAGAAGCGCAATGTCGTGAAGGGCGTCGTCAGCGGCGGCGATGGCGACCGGATCCAGGCCGCGATCGACTGGCACGACCGTGACCCCGATCGGTTCGTCGCCGGCGCCGGCATCCGCGGATCGGAGGACACGCCGCTGCCGCCGCTCGGCCAGCTCCGCACGGCGTTCGCCTCCGGCAAGCTCAAGGTGCTCGGCGAAGTGACCTCGCAATATGCCGGCTTCTCGCTCAGCGATCCCCGCTACGAGCCCTATCTGGCACTGGCCGAGGAGTTCGACGCGCCGGTCGCGCTCCACACCGGCACGATGCCCGCGGGAACCAGCTTCGATCCCTGCTGCACCACGGCGCGGGCACGGCTCGGCAATCCCGAGCTGATCGAGGAGGCACTGAACCGCCACCCCAGGCTGCGGCTCAACATCATGCATGGCGGCTGGCCGTATCTCGACGACACGATCGCGATGCTGATGCTCTATCCGAACGTGAACATCGACACCGGCGCGGTCGACTGGCTGCTGCCGCGCCCCGCTTTCCACGCCTGGCTTCGCACGCTGGTCGAGTCGGGCTTCTCGAAGCGCATCATGTTCGGGTCGGACCATATGTACTGGCCCGATGCGATCGGCCTCGCCATCGACGGCATCGAGAGCGCCGACTTCCTCACCGAAGCGCAGAAGCAGGACATCCTGCACGACAATGCCATGCGCTTCTACAAGCTGGCGCCCGCCGGGTAGAAGCGGTCAGGCCGGTGCCTTGGCCGCTTCCAACTCCGCCGCCAGCGCATCGTCCTTCGCGCCCGCGCGCTGGAACGCCTCGCGGCTGCTCAGCCGGGCAAAATAGTCGAGGAACGGCTGCCGCTTCGGCAGCGTGCCGAACATCGTGCCCCAGCCGATCGCCGAGCCGACATAGATGTCCGCTGCGGTGAAGCGGTCGCCGGCGATGTACGGGTGCGCCGACACGGCCTTTTCCAGCACGTCGACGGCCAGCTCGTAATTGCCATAGCCGAACATCCGCCCCTGATCGGCCGAAGGCTCGAACTTGGCGAAATTGTTGGTCACCGCCTGCTCGACCGGGCCGGCCGCGAAGAACAGCCAGCGATAATAGTCGGCACGCTCGTCCGCGGTGGGCGCGAGATCGGCCTCGGGGAACGCCTCGGCGAGATAGGCGCAGATCGCTGCGCATTCGGTGACGACGCGGCCGTCATGGACGATCGCGGGCACCTTCCCCATCGGGTTGATGCCGAGATAATCCTCGCCCTTCATCGTCGTGCCGTACTCGACGACCCGCGTTTCATAGGATGCGCCCGCTTCCTCCAGCGCCCAGCGGGCGATCCGCCCGCGCGACTGGGGATGGGTGTAGAAGATCAGCTCGTCTGCCATGGCCTGCCTCCGAATCGATGGAACATAAGGTGAACACGACGACCCGCGTCGTCAAGCTCCCGCCAACCGTCGTCCCGGCGAAAGTCGGGATGACGGTCATGGGTCAGAGCGTCTTGAACGTCGCCAGCAGCCGGTCCCACGCCCTGTTGGCCTGGTCGGCGTTGTAGACCTGGCTGTCCGGCGGGCACCAGCCGTGCATCGTGCCCTTGTAGACTTCGATCTCGGCGGGGAGCTTGGCGGCGTCGAACGCCGCGCGCAGCTTGTCCTTGTCGGCCGGCGCGCGGCCATCGTCATTCTCGGCGATGGCGATCAGGAAGCGCGCCTTCATCGTCGGCACCAGCACGAGCAGGCCCTCCGCGGCGAGCCCACCGCCATGGAAGGTCGCCGCGCCGCGCACCCGCGCCGGCGAAGCGGCGGCAGTGAGCATCACCAGCGGCCCGCCCATGCAATAGCCGGTGGTGCCGATGCCGCGTTTCGTATCCACCTCGGGCTGCTTGTCGACGAAGCCGATAAAGGCAGCGGCATCGCGCCGGGTCGCATCGGGCGTGAGCAGCGCTCGCCACGGCGTGACCTTCGCCCGCAGCGCATCGTCGAAGCCCTGGCCGGGCGTGACGAAGGGCGACCTGGTCGAGCGGTAGAAGGGATTGACGGTGAGCACGGCATAGCCCGACTGGGCGAGCCGATCGGCCATCTGGCGGAAGGCGGGACGCAGCCCGAAAATGTCGGGCCAGACGATGACCGCCGGGTGCCTGCCCTTGGCCGGCGCGACGAAATAGGCGTCGCAGCTGCCGTCCGGCGTGGTGATGGTGACGTCGCGCCCCTTGATCTCGGCGGCATTGGCCGGGACCGGGAGCAGCGCCAGCGCACCCGCCGCAGCGGCGCCCGCCCCGAACTCGCGCCGGGTGATCAGGAAGCGTTCGTTGTCGGCGGCGGTCAGCTCGTCACACATGGGATCCCTCCATTGTCCGGATGGCGCCCGGTGCCCCGAGTCGCGCCGGGCGAGGCTACACGCCCCGCCCCGTCCTGCCGAGGCTCGACATCCGCTTCCGGCCCCTGCATGCCTCGGGCCGGACGAGGGGGAGCTGCGCATGAATCTCGAGGCCTATTTCGCGCGGACCGGCCAGGCGCGGCCCGGCACCACCGACCGCACGGCACTGACCGCGCTGATCCGCGCGCATCTGGCGACCTTCCCCTTCGAGAATCTCGACGTACAACTCGGCCGGCCGGTCTCGCTCGATCCCGAGGCGATCTTCGACAAGCTGGTGACCCGGCGCCGCGGCGGCTGGTGCTATGAGCAGAACGGGCTGTTTGGTCGGGTGCTCACCGCGCTCGACTATGACGTCCAGCGCATCTCGTGCGGGGTGATGCGGCACGTGCACGGCGAAATATCGATGGGCAACCATCTCGCGCTCATGGTGACTCTGGAAGACCGGCCCTGGCTGGTCGATGTCGGCTTTGGCGGCATCCTGACCGGACCTCTGCCGATCGCGCTGGGCGCAGAGAGCCACCCGCCCTATCGCATCTGCCTGCGCGAGATCGACGGCCATTGGCGCTTCGAGGAGCACTATGGCGAGGCCGATCCGTTCAGCTACGACTTCACCACCGCGCCCGCAGACGAGGCACTGTTCGCCCGGCGCTGCAGTGATCTGCAGACCAATCCCGAATCGCCCTTCGTCCAGAATCTCGTCGTCCAGCAGCGCCGCGGCGACACGCACAGCACGTTGCGCGGCCGCGTTCTCATCACGCGCGGCCCCGAAGGCGAGACGCGCGAGCGGCTCCAGAACGCAGAAGCGCTGGTCGAGCGGCTCGACCAGCGCTTCGGATTGCAGGTGCCGGAGGCGGCGGGGCTATGGGACGCGATCTGCGCCCGCCACGCCGCCCTGTTCCCCGACGACGCTTAGTTGTTGCTGCTGCTGCGGAACAGCGTCTCGGCGGTATGCTCGATCGGCGCTGCCGGCGCGTCCTCGCCTGCGCCCTCGGCCTCACGGGCCGCCGCGGTGCGCTCGGCGCGGAGCTGCTCGATCAGCGCCTCGCGGTCGCCTTCCAGGCGCGTGTCGGTCGGTGCCTCGATGCCGGCTGCCTTGGCCGCCTTGGCGACGAGCGCATCAAGCTCGCGCTGCGAAGTGAGGCCCAGCGTCACCGGGTCCTTCGGCACGATGTTGGCGATGTTCCAGTGGCTGCGGTCACGGATCGCGGCGATCGTCGTGCGGGTGGTGCCGATCAGCTTGCCGATCGCGCCGTCCGAGATCTCCGGATGGTTGCGCAGGATCCAGGCGATGCCGTCCGGCTTGTCCTGGCGCTTCGAGACCGGCGTGTAGCGCGGGCCCTTGGTGCGACGGACCTGCTCGGGGCCCTTCAGCATCTTGAGGACGTAGTTCGGGTCCTTCTGGCCCTTCTCGATCTCGTCCATCGTCAGCTCGTGCGCGCGGACCGGATCGCGGCCGGTGAGCTTGGTCGCGGCGGTATCGTCGGCGATCGCCTGGACCTCGAGGATGTGCAGGCCGCAGAACTCGGCGATCTGGTCGAACGAGAGCGACGTGTTGTCGACCAGCCAGGAAGCGGTCGCGTGCGGCATCAGCGGCTGGGCCACTTGGAGTCTCCAGAAATAGAAAGGGCCGCCCTTCACGGGCGGCCTGTAACGGGCCTGACTTAATGCGGGAACGCGCCGGGGGCAAGAAAGAAGCGCGCCCATGATCTGGCCGTGCCGATCAGGATCCGCTAGGTCGAGGTGAATATCGGGGGAACATGATGCTGGGCCTTGTCGCCGCTACCGCGCTTTTTCTCGGCTCAATCCAGAACCAGCCGGCGCCAATGCCGGCAAATGCGGCCCAACTCGATGCGATGTTGGCCGCCGGCGATCTTTCGGGAGTCAGCAAGGCGCTCTCGGCGCCCAAAGATCTCGATGCGCTATATCGCAATATGAACTGGGAACGGGACTGGACGATCCGCGGCGCGCCACTCGCCATCACCTTCCTCTACATCCGCGACCTTCGCGCCATGGCATCGCAAATGTCCGAGCAGGGGCGGACGCAGATGCTGGAAAGCGCAAGCATGATGGCACTCATTGCCTATGCCGTGATCACCGTCGACGGCGCCTATTGCGCCGATGCCAGCGCCCCCGCGCACCAGATGGATCAATTGGGGCAGATCGCGGGAGACACTCTTGTCGGCGCCGACAGGTTCCCGATCGAGACGCGCAAGATCCTGTTCGAGATCGTAACCGAAATGGAAGCGCGTACAGCCACCAGTCGGCTCCGCGATGGCTACAACCCCACTGTCTGTCGCGGCGGCATGGCCAAGATGACCGCCGGACTTCAGGCCGGCGCGCCGCGAGAGGTGCCAACGCCCAAGGGCCAGTTCGGCCGCACCTTCAACGTCGAACCGGCTCCCGGCTACAAGCCCGGACTTGCCGACCCCGCGATCGCAGCGAAAACCGTAGCGGAGCGACGGGCGCAGATACCCGAGGTGATCAGGAAAATACTAAAGCTGTAACCCGGCTCAGGCCGCAGCCCGGTCCCCGTACAGCGGATAGAGCGCGTTGAGGAACTGGCGCGCGCTCGCTTCCCAGGTGAAGGTGCGGCCATAGGCGGCGCAGGCCGTGCGGTCCCTGGTCAGCGCTGCGCCGATCGCCCTGGTCAGGTCCTCGTCGGTAGCGCCGGTCTCGGGCGTCAGCACGTCGATCGGCCCGGTGACCGGATAGCCGGCGACCGGCACGCCACAGGCCAGCGCCTCGATCATCACCAGTCCGAACGTGTCGGTCTTGCTCGGGAAGACGAAGACATCGGCCGCGGCATAGGCGCTGGCGAGCTCGGGTCCGAACATCGGGCCGAGGAACTTCGCCTCGGGGAAGCGCGCCTGAAGCGAGGCGCGGGCCGGGCCGTCGCCCACCACCACCTTGGTGCCCGGATGCGACGACTTCAGGAACGCCTCGATGTTCTTCTCGATCGCGACGCGGCCGACATAGAGCTGCACCGGCCCCTCCAGGCCCTGCATCGCCGGATGCGGCGCGATGCCGGGGTGGAAATTGGCCAGATCGACGCCCCTGCCCCAATGCTTCACATGGCTGAGCCCATGATCGGTCAGCGACTGGCGGATCGACGGAGTCGAAGCCAGGATCGCCTGGCTCGGCGCGTGGAACCACTTGATGTAACGCCAGATCCACTCGGCCGGCACGCCCGAGCGCGCCGAGACATAGTCGGGGAACTGGGTGTGATAGGCGGTGGTGAAGGGCATCTCGTTGCGGATGCACCAGCGCCGCGCGGCGACGCAGAGCGGCCCCTCGGTAGCCAGATGGATCGCAGTGGGCCCGAATTCCTCGAGCATCGCGCCGACGCTGGCGACGCGGGCAAGCGCCAGCCGGATCTCCGGATAGGTCGGGCATGGCAGCGAATAGAAGAGGTCGGGCGAGATCACCTTGACCAGGTGGCCCTGTTTCTCGAGCACGCTGCGCACCGATTGCAGCGTACGCACGACTCCATTCACCTGGGGCTCCCAGGCGTCCGTCACGATAGCTATCCGCACCGGTCCGACCTCCGTTGCCGTCACGCAGCCGCCAGTCTGACCCCGGACGCTGCTTCGCTTTCGCGCTTCGCCATCTCTTCGGCCCAATGGAGTATTTCCATGGTACCGTCGTAATGCTCCACGAGCGCGGTGCAACCCTCCACCCAATCGCCGTCATTGTAATAGGCGATGCCTTCGATGCTGCGCATCTCCGCAGTGTGGATGTGTCCGGCGATCACGCCGTCGACTCCCCGCGCACCGGCTTCGTGCGCGACGATCTCTTCGAACTTCGAGATGAACTCGACGGCGTTCTTCACCTTGGCCTTGGCGTATTTGCTCAGCGACCAATAGGGCAGGTCCATCCAGCGGCGGACGCGGTTCACCAGCCGGTTGAGGCCCATCATCATCTCGTAGGCGGCGTCGCCCAGATGGGCGAGCCAGCGGTGCGACATGGTGATCGCGTCGAACTCGTCGCCGTGCAGCACCAGCAGGCGGCGGCCATCGGCGGTGGTGTGGATCGCCTGGCGGCGGATGTGCACGCCGCCGAAGTTCAGGCCCGAGAACTGGCGGAACATTTCGTCATGGTTGCCCGGGATATAGATGATCTCGGTGCCGCGCTTGGCGCGCTTGAGGAAGCGCCAGACGATGTCGTTGTGCGAATCGGGCCAGTAGAAGCGCTTCTTGAGCGCCCAGCCGTCGAGGATGTCGCCGACCAGGTACATCAGGTCGCAATCGACATGGTCGAGGAAGTCGATCAGCATCTCGGCATTGCAGCCGCGCGTGCCGAGATGGACGTCGGAGATCCACACCGTGCGGTAGCGCTTGCGCTCCGTGACCGCCTTTTCGGGGATCGACGGAGTCGATGCGTGAAAGTCCGCGACGTGCTGCGCGTCGAACGGAAGCCTCGTGATCGTGGCCATCTAACCAGCCCTGCAACTGCCCTTGCCTGGCTCGGCTAAATGGCCGCGTAATGTGACATTTCGAATCGTTTCCGCTTCACGCGGATGTCATAGAAATATGCATAATGGGGCGCTTCCCCCTGACGAATCAGGGGGTTATCCTTCATGCAGTGATCGGAATATGTCCGGGCTGGGCCGCCACCCGGTCGATCCAGGCGCGCACGGCCAGATAGGGCTGGAGGCTGAACCCGCCATCCTCGGCGACATGGGTATATGCGTAGAGCGCGATGTCGGCGAGCGTCAGCCGGTCGATCACGAACCAGTCGCGCCTGCCCAGATGCTCGTCCATCAGCGCCAGCGCCGCCTCGCCCGCCGCCTGCTTGGCCGGCAGGTTGGCGCGCTGGACCGCGCTCAGATGGTCGAAGCCGACCCACTTCGCCCAGAAGCGCAGCGTCGCGACATTGGGCTCGTGGTTGTACTGCTCCCAGAACAGCCAGCGCAGCATGTCCGCCCGCTCGAACCGGTCGTGCGGGATCAGGTCGCTGCCATCGGCCAGGTAGAAGCAGGCGGCATTGCTCTCGGGCAGGAAGTCGTCGGTGCCGACCTGGAGCGTCGGGATCCGGCCATTGGCGTTGACCTGGGAGAGGAACGCCGGCGTGCGCGTCTCGCCCTTCATGATGTCGTACTCGCGCCGCTCGAGCTCCAGCCCGAGATGCGCGGCGGTCAGCCGGATCTTGTAGCAATTGCCCGAGGCGGCATATTCGTGAAGCACCAGCGCGGCCATCAGTCCCTCCCTTGTCCGGACGCCCCCTTCGGGCGCAGCCCCGCGCGACGTCCAACAAAACGGGCCGGACAAATCATAAGCCGAGCTTATGATCAGAGATACCCATTCTCCGTCCGCCAGCGGACCGTGCGGCGATGCCAGAGCCAGATCGCGAACGCCAGGCCGGCGAGGAACAGCCAGCCCCAAAGATGCTTCCACCAAGGGATCATGCCGGTCGCGCGCAGGTCGCGGCCATTGGCCTTGTCGAGCGCGGCTTGGCCGACAGGGTTGAGCGGCGCTGCGACCACGCCCCAGTCCGAGCTGAAGAACAGCACATGGCCATATTCGGTGCCGTACCAGAAGGGCATGCCGAGAAAGGTCGTCTCGCGCACCGAATAGCCGAACTTCGGCGCGCTCATATTGGCATAGGAAGGCGCGGGCTGGCCCAGCCCGTATTGGGCGCGCTTGATCGCGATATATTGCTCGGCCTTGCTGTGCACGCGCTGGATGTGGACGCCATAGGCATCGATCGCCGCGATCATGTCGCCCAGCTCGGGCGGCACCTTCACCTCGGCCAGCTCGTCGACCGTCGGGCGGCTGGCAGCCACCCAGTAGCGATCCGAGAATACCAGCGCACCGAGCAGCACCAGCGCGAGCGCGCCGCACACCAGGCTGAGCGCCCACTCCTTCCGCAGAACTTCCATATGCCCCTCCCCCAAGGTGACCTTGCCGCCCGGCCCTAGCTGCCGGAACGCGCCTTTCGCGGCGACGCGCCCGACGGCTTGTCGTCGCCGTCGCCATCCTGCGCCGGCACTGCCGGAATGGCCTTGGTGCCAAGATCGGCCGCCCCCGCGACCAGCCCGTCCAGCGTGCCGCCGTCAAAGCCAAGCTCGCGCATCAGCCCGTCGATCACCGGGGCCTGCGCCCGGTAGCGCAAAGCCGCCGCCACCGCCGAGTTGGCGAGGTTGCGATCCCCCTCGCCACCGTCATTGGCGACCCCGCCGCCCGCACCGCCGCGGCCGGTGATCCCGTCGACCTGCACGATCTTGATCGAATCGATCGCCTCGAGCGGCTTGGACGCCTCGCGGATCACTTCCGGCAGCACCTTGAGCAGCGCCAGCTTGGTCTGGAGCGACATGGTCTCGGACGAGAGCAGGTTCGCCGCCTCGTTGATCGCGCGCTGGCCGGCGGCCTCCACCTCGAAGCGCACCCGGTCCGCCTCGGCCTTGAGCTTGGCGGCCTCCGCCTCGCCCTCGGCCTGGAGGCGCGCGGCCTCGGCGCGGTCGGACGCCGCCTGCTTCTCGGCATCGGCCTGAACCTTGATGCCGATCGCGGCGCGCTCCGCCTCGCGGGCGGCGTCGATCAGCTCGATCCGCTTCTGGCGCTCGGCGACCTCGGCCTCGCGCGCGGTGCCGACGCGTTCCTCGGCGACCACCGCCTCGGCGCGCGCCTTGTCCGCCTCGGCCTTGGCCTGGCTTTCCTCGCGGCTCTTGTTCTGCACCGCGATCTGCTGCTCCTGCCGGGCGAGCTCGAGCGCCTGGTCCTGGGCGATCTTGGCCTGCTGCACCGCGCGGTCCGCTTCGATTTGCTGGCTGTCGACCAGCTTCTTCGCCTCGATCCGCGCCTGATCCGCTTCCTGCTGGCGCAGCGCCTGCTCGCGCGCGACCTCCGCCGCCTGCGCGGCACGGCGCATCTCGACCTCGCGCTCCTGCTCCAGCCGGGCGAACTCATTGTCGCGGCTGATCAGGAAGGACTGGCGGGCGGCCTCGAGATTCTTGGTCTCGATCTGCACGCGCGTATCCTGCTCGATATCGTTGCGCGCCTTCTTGCGCAGCTCGATCTGCTCGGTGAGCTTGGTCAGGCCCTCGGCGTCGAACGCGTTGTTGGCATTGAAATGCTCGATCGACGTCTGGTCGAGCCCGGTGAGCGACACCGACTCCAGCTCGAGGCCGTTCATCGCCAGATCGACCGACGAGACTTGCTGCACCTTCTGGACGAACTCGGCACGCTGCTCGTGGAGCTGCGCCATCGTCATGCCCGCGGCGACCGAGCGCAGCGCGTCGACGAACTTGCCCTCGACCAGCTCCTTGAGCGCATCGGGGTGCATCGTGCGCATTCCGAGCGTCTGCGCGGCGGTCGCGATCGCCTGGGCGTCGGGCCGGACGCGGACATAGAATTCCGCCTTCACGTCGATCCGCAGCCGGTCGAGCGTGATCAGCGCGTCCATGTTCTTGCGCTCCACCGCGAGGCGCACGGTGTTCATGTTCACCGGCATCGTCTCATGGAACACCGGCAGCACCAGCGCGCCGCCGTTGATCACCACCTTCTCGCCGCCGAAGCCGGTGCGGACGAAGCCGATCTCCTTCGAGGCGCGCTTGTAGAGCCGCGCCAGCGTGAGGCCGAGGATCAGCAGCGCGAACAGCGCGATGCCGGCATAGATCAGATACGGGATCATCGAAGTGGCTCCTGCGGGCACGATCGCGTTCATCGGTTCAGCCATCCAGTCGGGGTAAATGGAAATCGCCGCGCGAGATCGCGCGGAAGCACTCGCCTTCGCGGCGGACGAGCAGCACGCGCTCGCCTTCCTCGAAGACCTGGCCGTCATTGTCGGGCTCGACCATGACGTAATGGACCTGGCCGTGGTGATCCTCGGCCCGGGCGCGGGCCGGCGAGCCGGTGCTAGCGCGGCCGGTGACGATCTGCGCGCTGGTGCCGACCAGCACCTCGAGCGGTACGGCGGTGGTGAAGTCGCGCGGCAGGATCGGTGCAAGCAGCCGCGCTGCGAGTCCCGTCAGCGGCAGCGCGGCGACGCCGACCGCCGGCACCGCGGCGAGCGTCGGCAGCGGCGCGCCGGTCCAGTCGCGCAGCAGCTGCTGGAGCGCGAGCCCGCCGATCCCGAAGATCGCCAGGAAGATCACGATCAGCATCAAGAGCGGCAGCCGCCCGACGCCGAGCCAGGAGAGGAAATCGAAATGGAGATCGGCATGCATGTCGGCATGAAGATCCCCGTCCACGTCATGTCCCACGCCGACAGCCTGCACAATGCCGATGAGCAACATCAGCACCACGGCTACGACGAACGCGAAATTCCCCTCTGCGAGAAGGAACGCAAGCACCCTGGACACCCCCGATTCGAAGGGTGAGCCTAAATGCTGGGCATACGTTCCACTAGCGAAATCGGAATCTGTTCAGAGGGCTGAGCTGCTCTCCCTCTCTCCCTCGGGGAGAGGGGCAGTGTGTCCTGATCCGAAGCCGAATGCATGCCGCTGGCGTCATGCCCCTCTCCCCAGCCCTCTCCCCGGAGGGGAGAGGGAGAAGGATGCCGGACATCCCCTATTCCACCGTCAGCACGATCTTCCCGACATGCTCGCCCGATTCCATCCTGGCATGCGCACCCGCCGCATCGGCCAGCGGGAAGACCGCGTCGATCACCGGCTTGAGCCTGCCCTCGGCCACGAACGGCCAGACGATGCGGTGCAGCTCGTCGGCGAGGAGCGACTTGAACTCCACCGAGCGCGGGCGGAGCGTCGAGCCGGTCAGGACCAGCCGCTTGCGCATGATCTCGAAGATCGGGATCGTCGCCTGCATGCCGCGCTGCACGGCGATCGAGACGTGCCGCCCCTCCTCGGCCAGGCACTGGAGGTTGCGCGGCACATAGTCGCCGCCGACCATGTCGAGCACGATGTTGACGCCCTTGCCCGCGGTGATCTCCATCACCCGGGCGACGAAGTCCTCGGTCTTGTAGTTGATCGCGTGATCCGCGCCGATCCGCCGCGCCGCTTCGCACTTGTCGTCGGATCCGGCGGTGACGATGATCTTGAGCCCGAACAGATTGGCGAGATGGATCGCCATCGTGCCGATGCCCGAAGTGCCGCCATGGACGAGGATCCACTCCCCTTCCGTCGCATAAGCGCGCTCGAACACGTTGCTCCATACGGTGAACAAAGTCTCGGGAATCGCCGCCGCCTCGATCATCGTGATCGCCGGCGGCACCGGCAGGCACTGGCCATAAGGTGCCACCGCATATTCGGCATAGGCCCCGCCCGCGATCAGCGCGCAGACCGGCGTGCCCAGCATCTCGCGCGGCACGTCCTCGCCCACCGCGACGACCTTGCCGGCGATCTCCATGCCGAGGATCGAGGGCGCGCCGGGCGGCGGCGGATACTGGCCCTTGCGCTGCATCACCTCGGGCCGGTTCACCCCGGCGGCGGCGACCTTCACCAGCACCTCGCCCCGGCCGGGCGTCGGCACGGGGCGCGATACCGGCACCAGCACCTCGGGCCCACCGGGCGCCTCGGGATCGATTGCCAGCATCGTTTCCGGGAGAGCCATCGCCATGTCGCTTTCGAACGCAGGAGAAACCGGGCGTCTTATTGACATCGGCCCTGCCAGGGTCAACGCTGCCCCGATGGACGCCGACGAAAATCTTCCGCGTCGCAAGGACGACCTTGTCGTCCAGCTCGGACGCCAGGACCTCGATCCCCTTTCGGTTGAGGAACTTACCGAACGCATCACCCTGCTCGAGGCCGAGATAGATCGGACTCGAAGCAAAATTTCACGGTCCATTAATCACCGCGCAAGCGCAGACGCTCTATTTAAGAAATGAGCGTTACGGCACCGGAGATGGGGGAGACCCTCCTGGTGCCAGGCCGGCCATGCCCCCGGCATGGCCTGCGATATGCCGGGTGGCATATCGCACCTGGCAGCAGGCGGGTCTCCGCCATTCAACTCCGGTGCGGGGCCGCGGCGCTTGATGCGGGGCCCATGCCTCCCGACATAAGGGGAGACAGGGGCCGTGTATCCTTTCCGGCCCACAGGAGTTGTACCTGAATGCCTAGTTTCGCCTCCGCCCTGGAATCGACGCTGCACAAGGCTCTCGAAGCAGCAAGCTCGCGTCGCCACGAATATGCCACCCTCGAGCATCTGCTGCTCGCACTCGTCGACGACGAGCATGCCAGCAAGGTGATGAGCGCGTGCGGCGTGGATCTGGGCGAACTCAAGAATACCGTGGCGCATTATCTCGACACCGAGCTCGAGGCGCTGAAGGTCGAGCAGGCCACCGATCCCTCGCCGACCAGCGGCTTCCAGCGCGTCGTCCAGCGCGCCATCCTCCACGTCCAGTCCTCGGGCCGCGACGAAGTGACCGGCGCGAACGTGCTCGTCGCCCTGTTCAGCGAGCGCGAGAGCTATGCCGTCTATTTCCTGCAGCAGCAGGACATGAGCCGCCTCGACGCGGTGAGCTACATCTCGCACGGCGTCGGCAAGGGCAGCACCGGCAGCACCGAATCGACCACGCCGAAGGGCGCGGCCGACGAGGACAAGGCCGCCAAGCAGGAGCCCAAGTCGGGCAAGGGAGAAAGCGCGCTCAAGCAGTTCACCGTCGATCTCAACGAGAAGGCCAAGGCCGGCAAGGTCGATCCGCTGATCGGCCGCGCCGCCGAAGTCGATCGTACGATCCAGATCCTGTGCCGCCGCTCGAAGAACAACCCGCTCTATGTGGGCGATCCGGGCGTTGGCAAGACCGCCATCGCCGAGGGCCTGGCGCGCAAGATCGTCGAGGGCGAGGTGCCCGACGTGCTCAAGGAAGCGGTGATCTACTCGCTCGACATGGGCGCGCTGCTCGCCGGCACCCGTTATCGCGGTGACTTCGAGGAGCGCCTCAAGCAGGTCGTCACCGAACTCGAGAAGCTGCCGCACGCGGTTCTCTTCATCGACGAGATCCACACCGTGATCGGTGCCGGCGCGACCAGCGGCGGCGCGATGGACGCGTCGAACCTGCTCAAGCCGGCGCTGTCGGGCGGCTCGATCCGCTGCATCGGCTCGACCACCTACAAGGAGTTCCGCAACCACTTCGAGAAGGACCGGGCGCTGCTCCGTCGCTTCCAGAAGATCGACGTGAACGAGCCGACGGTCGAGGACACGATCAAGATCATCACCGGTCTGCGCTCGGCGTTCGAGGAGCATCACCAGCTGAAGTACACCCCCGACGCGATCAAGTCGGCGGTGGAGCTGAGCGCGCGCTACATCAACGACCGCAAGCTGCCGGACAAGGCGATCGACGTGATCGACGAGGCTGGTGCGATGCAGATGCTGGTGCCGCCGTCGAAGCGGAAGAAGACGATCACGGTCAAGGAGATCGAGGCGGTCATCGCGACCATGGCGCGCATCCCGCCGAAGAGCGTGTCGACCGACGACACCAAGACGCTGGCCAATCTGGAAACCGACCTCAAGCGGGTCGTGTTCGGCCAGGACAAGGCGATCGAGGTGCTCAGCTCGGCGATCAAGCTCAGCCGTGCGGGCCTGCGCGATCCGGACAAGCCGATCGGCAATTACCTGTTCTCGGGCCCGACCGGCGTCGGCAAGACCGAGGTGGCGAAGCAGCTTTCCGAGCTGCTCGGCATCCCGCTCCAGCGCTTCGACATGTCCGAATATATGGAGCGTCACTCGGTCAGCCGTCTGATCGGTGCCCCTCCGGGCTATGTCGGCTATGATCAGGGCGGCCTGCTCACCGACGCGGTCGACCAGCAGCCGCACTCGGTGCTCCTGCTCGACGAGATCGAGAAGGCGCATCCGGACCTGTTCAACATCCTCCTGCAGGTGATGGACAACGGCAAGCTGACCGATCACCACGGCAAGACGGTCGATTTCAGGAACGTCATCCTGATCATGACCACCAATGCCGGTGCGTCGGACATGACCCGCGAGTCGATCGGCTTCGGCGAGATCAGTCGCGACGACGTGCAGGAAGAAGCGGTGAAGAAGCTCTTCACCCCGGAATTCCGCAACCGTCTCGATGCGATCGTGCCGTTCGATTACCTGCCGACCGCGGTGGTCAGCCGGGTGGTGGACAAGTTCATCCTCCAGCTCGAACTGCAGCTGGCGGACCGCGGCGTCCACATCCAGCTCGACGAGGCCGCCAAGGCGTGGCTCACCGAGAAGGGCTATGACAAGCTCTATGGCGCGCGCCCGATGGGCCGGCTGATCCAGGAGAAGGTCAAGCAGCCGCTCGCCGAGGAACTGCTGTTCGGCAAGCTCGTCCATGGCGGCGAAGTGAATGTGAAGCTCAAGGACAATGCCCTGAACTTCCAGATCACGCCCGCGGCGCCCAAGCCCAAGAAGGGCAAGAAGACCGAGGCCGCCAAGGCGTCCAAGTAAGGCTTCTGACCTTTGCAGAACCGATCGGGCCGGGAGGAAACTCCCGGCCCGTTTCGTTTGCGTCGGGGACGCCCGGCCCGCTTCGTCGGATTTGCACAATCGCGCAGATGCGTCCTGCGCTATGATGCGCGCAATTAGAACAACGCACTCTCGCTTCGGGTCGCAGCCATGGTTCTTCCAGGGAGTATCCGAATGCGATCGAAGAGAATGAAGATACTGGGTGCCGGAACGGCGCTGGCGGGCATGCTCGCCGCCGGCCTGGTCGTCGCGCAGACCAGCAACGATACCGCGCCCGAGGCGCGCTATGTGATGGACGTCGGCACCCATGCCGGCATGATGGGCCAGGGCGATCGACGCGAAGTGGTGCTGCGGCTCGGCTCGCGGCTGCCCGCGACCGGCGGCGCCCCCAAGGCCGATCACTTCCTGCCCGAGGGCATGCGCATGGGCGCATCGGTGCCGCTGATCACGCCCGAGGCGAGCAAGGGCGGAACCGACACCCAGCCGTTCGAGCGGCCCAAGGGCCGGCTGCTGATCTTCTGGGGTTGCGGCGCGCATGCCGGCCCGGGCCAGCCGGTGATCATCGACTTCGCCAAGCTTGCCAAGGGCCAGGTGCCGCCCGACCTGTTCTCGGCGAGCATCGCGTCCGAGGTCGGACCGCGCCCGGGCAACAGCCGCACCTATGGCGACTGGCCGAACGGCAAGTCGAGCGCGCAGGTCCGTGGCAATTCCTCGCTGATCGGCCAGCACCGGATCGCCGGCAACTACAGCCCGGAGATCAGCTTCGCGGTCAATCAGGACTTCATGGCGGCGCCGCGGGTGAAGTCGGGCAGCGCCGGCGACGGCTCGATCCCGCTCAACTGGGGCGCGGTGCCGGCGGCGACCGGCTATTATGCCTGGGCGATGGGCGCCGGCGACCGCGCGAAGAATGGCGACGTCGTCTGGTGGGCCTCCTCCGCCTCGCGCCAGTTCGGCGGCGACCTGTGGAACTGGCTCTCGCCGGGCACGGTCAACCGGCTGATCGGGCAGAAGGTGGTGATGCCGCCCAGCCAGACCAGCTGCACCATCCCCGCCGAGGCGAAGGCCGCCGCAGGCGAGATGATGATGGGCTTCCTCACCGCCTATGGTCCGGAGGCGAATTATGCCTTCCCCGAACGGCCCAAGGATCCGAAGGTCGCCTGGCACCCGAAATGGACCGCCAAGGTCCGCTATCGGGCGCAGGGCACCTTCATGCCCGGCATGCCCGACATGGGCGATGCGATGCTCGGCCGGACCGACAATGAGGACGGCCGGCCCGAGCAGCCCAAGCCCAAGCCCTGCAAGCCCAAGCTGGGCGGCCTGCTGAAGCGCGCCGCGGGCCTGGGCAGCGGTTGCTGAACCCGGACCGGTGCCGAAGGGGCGGCGGCGTTCCTGCCGCCCCTTCATTTCGTCCGGCAAACCGCTGGCGCGCTTTATAAACATGGCCCGGGACCGGTTATCTTTACGGGTTGTTTGTCATGTTGGGCTAGGCCTGCGCCATGCTGGCGTTGCGTCTCCTGCGGCTGTCCGTCCTTGTCGGCGCGTTGATCGCGCTGCTGGGCATCGCCGTGCCCGCAAATGCCCAGGGCAATGTCGGGCGGGCGCTCGACATCTGCGTGCTGCGCGACACCGGCGGCATGAACCCCGCGGAGCTGATCCAGCATCCCGAACGCTTCGACTGCACCACCCGGCAGTACAAGCTCGGCCCCGGCAGTTTCTGGGTGATCTCGGGCGATATCGACCAGAGCTCGCGCCCCGGCGCCCGCCTGTTCGCGCGCTTCGCCAGCCTGTGGCAGCAGGGCATGGCAATGCACACCCTCTATGCCGATGGGCGGATGTTCAGCCAGCGCACCGATGCGCGCGGCATCACCCCCTGGATCCAACTCGGCGCGGTCGGCGAGATCCAGATCGAGCGGCGCGAGGCCAAGGTCGTCCGCCTGCTCTGGCATGTCGAGGGTTCGGCGAACATGCGCGGCATCATGCTCGGCACCCGGCTGGTGACCGGCACCGAGAGCCAGCGCGCCACCATCGCCCTCACCGCACTCTATGCCGGGTTCGGTGGCCTGTGCCTCGGGCTGCTCGTCTATAATCTCGCGCTGTGGGGGGCGCTGCGCCACCGGTTCCAGCTCTATTATTGCGTGATGGCGCTGGGGCTGCTCGGCTATGTCTTCTCGTCCTCGGGCGCGCTCGCCTGGGCCTTTCCGGACATCGTCAACAACGATCGGCTGCGGCTCAACTATCTCCTGCTCGGCTTCACCGGCGCCAGCGCGCTGATCTTCGCGCGCAGCTTCTTCGAGGAGGCGGTGTTCACCGGCTGGCTCGGCCGCTTCGTCTATGTCGTGGCGGGCGCGCTGCTGGGCGTCGGGCTGCTGGTCTTCTGCTTCGCCCCGCTCAACGTCCAGATCGTCGACGCCGCCTTCACCACCACCTTCCTGCTGCTCGGCGCAGTGGTCGGGCCGACCCTGTGGCGGGCCTGGCAGGTGCGCTCCAACTATCTCTGGCTGTTCGCGATCGGCTGGGGGGCACCGATCCTCACCTCGCTGCTGCGCACGCTCGCCAATTTCCACCTCATCGAGTGGAACTTCTGGCTCGACAATTCGACCCTGCTGTCGATGGCGCTCGAGGCGCTGATGTCGAGCCTCGCCATCGCCTATCGCATCAAGCTGCTGCGCGACGAGCGCGACGACGCCATCGCCAGCGAGGTGATGGCCCGCCGCCTGGCCGATACCGATCCGCTCACCGGCCTGCTCAACCGCCGCGCCTTCCTTGCCCAGGCGATCGGCCGGCCGGGCGAGCAGCAATTGCTCATCGCCGACATCGATCATTTCAAGCGCGTCAACGAGACGCTCGGCCATGACGGCGGCGACGAGGTGCTGCGCCTGTTCGCCCGCACGCTGCGCCACGCCGCCCCCGCCGGCACGCTAGTCGCCCGGATGGGCGGCGAGGAATTCGCCATCCTGTCTTCGGTCGATGCGCGAATCGAGCCCGAGCAGCTGCTCGCCCGGCTGCGCGCCACCCGCATGCCCTTCGACCTGAAGGTCACCGCCAGCATCGGCGGCTGCACCGGCCCATTGACCGGCGATATCGACTGGAAGACTCTCTATCGCGGCGCCGACATCGCGCTGTTCGAAGCCAAGTCCGCCGGCCGCGACCGCGCGCGCTCGGCCCACCGCGAAGCCGCCTGATCCGCTTGCCCGGCGCCGCTGCCCGGCGTATGGGATTCACCATGTCGGGACGAGCCAGGAAGATCGCCATCGGGGCGCTTGCCGCGCTTGCGCTGCTTGCCTTCGCATCCCTCGATCGCCGCGCCGACATCGCCATCCACATGCACCGCGTGGACGACCTCACGCCGCAACGGGTCGAGGCGGTCGTCGATATCGGCATCTTCGCGATTTCCGTGCTCGTCACCTGGAGCAAGCGGCTTACGACTTGACCCCCGAAAAGGCTTGCTTACACCAGTGTCAATGACTGACCCCGAACAGATCTGGCGTACCGCGTACAACCATCCCGGTGCCTGGGACACGCCCTTCCCGCCCCAGTCCATGGTCGATCTGTTCGAGGCGAGCGCCCGCGCCCACCCCCAGGCCCCGCTGCTCGATTTCATGGGCCGGCACTACAGCTATGGCGAGACGCTGGACGGCGCCAACCGCGTGGCCTGCGGCCTCAAGGCGCTGGGCTATGGTCCAGGCGACCGGATCGGGCTCTTCCTGCCCAACGTGCCGCATTATGTCGCCGCCTATTACGGCATCCTCAAGCTCGGCGCGACGGTGGTCAATTTCTCGCCGCTCTACACGGTCGAGGAGCTGAGCCACCAGGTCGCCGATTCGGGCACCCGGCTGCTCTTCACCATCTCCGCCTCGGCGCTGCTGCCGACCGCGCTCAAGGTGCTCGAGCAGAGCGATCTCGAGCGGCTGGTGGTCGGGTCGGTCGCCGGTGCGCTGCCCGCGGCCAAGTCGCTCTTCTACCGGCTGTTCCGTGGCGCCGAAGTGGCGCAGCGCCCGCATGACGAGCGCATCCTCGCCTTCTCCAAGCTGATCGCCAACAACGGCATCTGCGACGCGCCGAAGATCGATCCCGAGAAGGACGTCGCGCTGATCCAGTATACCGGCGGCACCACCGGCACCCCCAAGGGCGCGGTGCTGACCCACCAGAATCTCTCGGCCAATGCCCGCCAGGTCGCCCGGCTCGATCCCGAGATGGGCACGGCCAAGGACAAGGTGCTGGGCGTCCTCCCCTTCTTCCACGTCTTCGCCAATACCTGCGTGCTCAACCGCACCGTGGTGACCGGTGGCGAGATCGCGATGCTGCCGCGCTTCAACGCCAAGCAGGCACTGGCCGAGCTGCGCCGCACCCAGCCGCGCGCGCTGCCCGGCGTGCCGACCATGTACCAGGCGCTGCTCGACGCGCCGGGCATGAAGCCGTCCGACTTCGCCTCGCTGCGCTACTGCATCTCGGGCGGCGCCCCGCTTCCCGCCCAGCTCAAGGAGGAATGGGAGAAGATCACCGGCGCCCGCGTGATCGAAGGCTATGGCCTCTCCGAAAGCTCGGGCGTGGTCTGCACCAATCCCTATGTCGGCCTCAACAAGCCCGGCACGATCGGCCAGCCGCTCCAGGGCACCCGCGTCAAGCTGGTCGACAAGGAAGACCCGACCCGCCCGCCGCCCGAGGGCGAGCCCGGCGAGATCGTCGTCCATGGCCCGCAGATCATGCAGGGTTACTGGAATCGCCCCGATGCCGATGCCGAGGTGTTCGTCACGGTCGATGGCGAGCCGCACTGGCTGCGCACCGGCGATGTCGGGCTGATCGATGAGGACGGCTATATCAAGATCGTCGACCGGCTGAAGGACATGATCGCGGTCGGCGGCTTCAAGGTCTTCCCCAGCCAGATCGAGGCGGTGCTCTACCAGCATCCGGCAGTGAAGGAGGCGCTCGTGATCGGCCTGCCCGACGCCTATCATGGCGAGCTGCCCCACGCCTATGTCACGCTCGACGAAGGCTCGGACGTGAGCGGGCCCGAGATCTGCGCCTGGCTCAACGGCAAGCTCGGCAAGCATGAGCGCGTGTCCGAGGTGGTGGTCCGCGAGACCCTGCCCAAGACGATGATCGGCAAGCTCAGCCGCAAGGACCTGCTGAAGGAAATGCAGGGAGAACAGGCATGAAGACGCTGCTGGCGCTTCTGGCACTGACCCTCGCGGCCCCCGCGCACGAGCAGCGGATCGACGTCGCGCTGTCCAACTTCAAGTTCACGCCCGCGACGATCGCGCTGGTCCACGGCCAGAGCTACGTCCTGCACCTGACCAGCAGCGGCGGCCACAGCTTCGCGGCAAGGGACTTCTTCGCCGCCGCGACGATGCCCGCCGCGGACCGCGCGAAGCTCAAGGACGGCAAGATCGAGCTGGACAGCGACCGCGCCGTCGACCTCCACTTCACTGCGCCCAAGGCAGGCAGCTACCCGATCAAATGCACCCACCTGCTCCATGCCAGCTTCGGCATGACGGGGAAGTTCGTGGTGAGCTAACTCCTAAGCCCCTCCCCTTCAGGGGAGGGGTTTGGGGTGGGGCATGTATCTCATCGAGACCGGGAGCCCGTTGACAGCCCCCACCCCAACCCCTCCCCTGAAGGGGAGGGGCTATTGCTACTCAATCCCCCGCCACCACATCCTTGCCGAACATCACCGCCTTCAGGTTCATGAACTCGTGCATGCCCCACGGCCCCAGCTCGCGGCCATGCCCCGACAGCTTCACCCCGCCGAACGGCGCCTCGGGCGTCGAGGCGAGCAGCGAATTGACCGCGGTCATGCCCGACTGGATGTCGCGCACGAACCGCTCGATCTCGGCCTCGTCCGTCGTCCACACCGCCGAGCCGAGCCCGTAGGGCACGTCATTGGCCAGCGCGATCGCCGCATCGATATCGGCGACCTTGTAGACCGCCGCTACAGGTCCGAAGACTTCCTCCTTCGCCACGTCGCTCTCCGGATCCATGTCGGTCAGCACGCCCGGCGTCATCCAGGCGCCTTCCTTCTCAATCTTCTCCGCCCCGAAGCGCAGCGTCGCGCCTTCGCTGACGGCACGCGCCACCTGCTCCAGCACCGTATCGCGCTGGGCGACGCTGGAGAGCGGGCCCATGCCCGTCTCCCTCTCCATCGGGTCGCCGATCTTCACCGCCTTCATCCCCGCCTCGAACTTCTCGAGGAACGCCTCATACACGTCGGCATGCACGATCATCCGCTTGGCGCAGATGCAGCTCTGCCCGGCATTCTGCACGCGCGCCGTGACCGCGGTCTTCGCCGCCAGGTCGAGATCGGCCGAGGGCATCACGATCAGCGGGTCCGATCCGCCCAGCTCCAGCACCACCTTCTTCAGCGCACGCCCTGCGGCCTGGGCGACCTGCGCGCCGGCGCCTTCGCTGCCGGTCAGCGTCACCGCCACCACCCGCTTGTCGGCGATGATCGCGGCGACCTTGTCGGACTTGATGGCGAGGTTCTGGAACAGCCCGTCCGGCGCGCCCGCCGCACCCATCATCTGCTGGATCAGGGCTGCGCAGCCCTGCACGTTCGAGGCATGCTTCAGCAGCGCGACATTGCCCGCCATGATCGTCGGCGCGAGGAAGCGGATCACCTGCCAATAAGGGAAGTTCCACGGCATCACCGCCAGCACCGGCCCCATCGGCAGCCAGCGCGCCACGGCATGGCCGCTCGCGGTCTGCACGGTCGTCGGCTCCAGATAGGACGGGCCGGCCTTGGCATAATGGCGGAAGCCGCTGATGCACTTCTCCACCTCGGCGATCGCGCTCGCCAGCGTCTTGCCCATCTCCCTGGTCGCGGTCTCGGCAAGGTGCTGCTTGTTGGCCTCCCAGGCATCCGCGATCTTCGTCAGCAGCTCGGTGCGGCGCTCCAGCGGCGAATCGCGCCATGAGCGGAAACAGGCATCGGCGCGGGCCAGCGCCATCTCGATCCCGTCCGCATCGAGCGCCTCATGGGTATCAACCGTCTCTCCGGTGGCGGGATTGATGCTGGTGAACATGCGCGCGTCTCCTTCAGCCGAGGTAACGTGGAGCTAGGGCGGCGGATGCATGGTTGCAATCATACCATGGCAGGTTGCCTTCCGGCCCAAGCCCGGCGCATAGCGTCGCCATGGCAGAAGAAGCGGACGTCACCGCGCTTTCGTTCGAGGAAGCGCTGAAGGAACTGGAGCGCATCGTCGCACGGCTGGAGAGCGGCGAGGCCCAGCTCCAGGAAGCGATCGACCTGTACGAGCGCGGCGACCGGCTGCGCCGGCAATGCGCCGCGCGGCTCGATGCGGCGCAGGCGCGGATCGAGGCGATCCGCACCGATGCCGAAGGCCGCGCCGCCGGCACCACGCCCTTCGCCGCCGGCTGATCCCGGACATGGCGCAGGCCTCCCTCGCGCTGCAGGCGGCGCTCAAGCAGGTCTCGGCGGAGATGGACCGCCAGTTCGACCTGTTGCTGGCCGTGCCCGGCGATCCGCGCAAGGGGCTGTACGAGGCGATGCGCCACGCCGCGATCGGCGGGGGCAAGCGACTGCGGCCGCTGCTCGTCTCGGCGACCGCGCAGCTGTTCGGCGTCGACCGCAATTGCATCGCCCGCACCGCGCTCGCGCTCGAATGCATCCATGTCTATTCGCTGATCCACGACGACCTGCCGGCGATGGACGATGACGACATCCGCCGCGGCAAGCCGACGGTGCACAGGGCGTTCGACGAAGCGACCGCGATCCTGGCGGGCGACTGCCTGCACGCGCTCGCCTTCGAAGTGATCGCCGACGAGCGGACCCATCCCGATCCGTTCGTGCGGATCGAGCTGTCGGGCACGCTCGCCCAGGCTGCCGGCCCCGCCGGCATGGCGGGCGGGCAGATGATGGACCTCGAGGCCGAGAAATCGAGCTTCGACCTCGCCACCGTCACCCGCCTCCAGGCGATGAAGACCGGCGCGCTGATCAGCTGCGCGGTGGAGAGCGGCGCGATCCTCGGCCGCATCCCGCCCGAGGGCCGCACCGGTCTGCGCGGCTATGCCCGCGACGTCGGCCTCGCCTTCCAGATCGCCGACGACATCCTCGATGCCGAGGGCGACGAGGCGCTAGTCGGCAAGAAGCTCCACAAGGACGGCGAGGCAGGCAAGGAGACCTTCCTCTCGCTGCTCGGGCTCGACCGGGCGAAGGAACAGGCCCGGATGCTGGTCGATCAGGCGATCACCCACCTCAAGCCCTATGGCGTCGAAGCCGACCTGCTGCGCGACATCGCGCGCTACACGCTGGAACGCGATCGCTAGAACCCGCCGGCGCCACCCCGCCTCACAACCGTCATCCCGCCCCAAATCGTCATCCCGACGAAAGTCGGGATCTCAGGCGAAGGCGCGGGACAGGAGCCGCACGAGATCCCGGCTTCTGCCGGGATGACGGGAAGGTGGGGCGCCCGCACCTTGCAAAATAGGATTCCCCCTGCTTGCCTTCCTCCGGCCGGGCACCACCCAGCCGCTCTTTGACGCCGTAGGAAAAATAGGACCCCGCCCACGCAAGGATATTGCGCGGCTGCCCGCCACTAGTGCGAACTTGGTGAACTTCCGCGCGCAAGAACCCGCTCTGGGCGTGAACTTCGTGGACTTTGCCGAGTCGGCGCCGCGGCCGAAATAGGGAGCGGCGGCACCCGCCCGAGGCAACCATCCCCTCCCCTAGCCCCTCCCGCAAGCGGAAGGGGAACGAGGAAGGGGAGCGCCTGCCCCAATCGCTCCCCTTCCGCTCGCGGGAGGGGTCGGGGGAGGGGCTGACACAAGCTACCCCCTCAGCGCTCCACCCGCCGCACCCGGAACGCCGTCGGATTGCCGCCTTCGCGCACGATCATGCCCGAGGCCGTATAGCTCCTCGCCTCCGCCAGCTTCTCCACCGCCACGCCGCCCTCGGCGACCGGCAGCATCACGCCCTGGAACCCTGCCGGGCGCGCATACCAGGCGCCGGCGATGTTGAGCAAAGTCGCACTGGTCTCCTCCGGCGCGGGCAGATCCGCCTTGGCCTCCGGAGCCCTCTCGACCTGGGTGACGAACCCGCCCCCGCCCCGCACCCGCCGCGGCGCGTCGAACAGCTGGTCGATCCGCTCGGCCTGCAGGTTCTCGATATAGATGATCATGTTGTTGTCGCCCTGCACCGAGAGCTTGGCGTGCGAAGCCTGTTTCCGCACGATCGGCCCGGCGAGCGAGACGAGGAAGCTGCGCACCGAGGCGGAAATCCCGCCGACCTGGCCGCCGCTGGCGTTCATCACCGTCTCCAGCGCCACCGCCACCGTCTGCAGGAAGCCGCCCAGCAGCGCGCGCTGCTCGTACAGGTCGAGCATCGTCTTGCCGAGGTCGAACCAGGCATGGAGGCTGGCGATCTCGACGCGGACCAGCTCCAGCCCATAGCGGTTCTGCCCCGCCCGGGTCTCCTGGGCAAAGGCATTGGCCAGCCGCTCGATCGCGGTGCCGGAGGTCCGCGCATCGGCCGCGTCGTAATAGCCGATCTCGAGCACCAGCACCGCGTTGTTACGCACATCGTCGATCATGGCCGCAGGCTGGCGGAAAGCCTGGCGTGCCGCAAGCGCGCAGCACCGCCCTTGACTCGGCTTCGCACCCGCAGCACGTCCAGAGGGTTCCTGAGACGAGGTACAGCATGACCACTCGCACCGGCGTCTATCCCGGCACCTTCGATCCCATCACGCTTGGCCATATGGACATCATCCGCCGCGGCGCGAAGCTGGTCGACCGGCTGGTGATCGGCGTGACCACCAACCCCTCCAAGAACCCGATGTTCACCGTCGAGGAACGCATGGAGATGGTGAAGCGCGAGGTCGAGGGGATCGCCGGCGAGATCCATGTCGTCAGCTTCGATTCGCTGCTGATGGACTTTGCCGAGCGCGAGGGCGCCAGCATGATCGTCCGCGGCCTGCGCGCCGTCGCCGACTTCGAGTACGAATATCAGATGGCAGGGATGAACCAGCAGCTGAACGACCGGATCGAGACGGTCTTCCTGATGGCCGATGTCTCGCTCCAGCCGATCGCCAGCCGGCTGGTCAAGGAGATCGCGCTCTATGGCGGCGACATCCGCAAATTCGTCTCACCCGCGGTCAACGACGAGATGGTTACCCGGATCGCGACGATCGGTCGCAAAGGGAGTGGTTGAGCCCACGCTATTGGGCTAGACGGTCCGATCGAGGGTGTATTCCGAGTGGGGAATTTGATGCGTTTGCTTGCCGCTTTGGCCGCTTCGGCCTTGATGATGATTGCCACGCCCGCGCTCGCCCAGGGCGGCGGCGGAAAGGCCCCCAAGCCGGTCGCCGAGCCGCTCAAGGGCGTCGGCGCCGAGGATGTGAACAGCATCTATCCCGCTGTCGTGCCCGCCGATCCCGCCGAGACCTGGGTGCTCGACCTGTCGACCGGCGGTCGCGTGCTGATTCGCCTGCGCCCCGATGCCGCGCCCAAGATGGTCGAGCGCATCAAGACGCTCACCCGCCGCCATTTCTATGACGGCCTGACCTTCCACCGCGTGGTCGACGATCCCTACAACATGGCGCAGGGCGGCGATCCCAAGGGCGACGGCACCGGCGATTCGGACCTGCCCAACGTGCCGGCCGAGTTCAACAACCTGCCGCACACCCGCGGCACCGTCGCCGCCGCCCGCCGCGGCGCGCCGGAGAATGCCACCGCGGCGCAGAAGACCGATGCCGAGAACAGCGCGAACAGCCAATTCTACATCATGATGATGCCGAAGCTGGCCTTCGACCACGACTATACCGTGTTCGGCCGCGTCGTCTCGGGCATGGAGTGGGTCGACAAGATCCAGCGCGGCGAGCCGCCGGCGAACCCGACCAAGATCGTCCACGCCTATATCCAGTCCGACAACCCGCCGCCCTATGCGAACCTGCCGGCCGACGCCCCCAAGGCGCTGCCGCCGGGCGAGACCAAGGCGACGCTGCCGCAATAATCCGGTGAACGTCGACCTTTTCGATTTCGAGCTGCCGAACGACCGGATCGCGCTGCGCCCTGCGGCCCCGCGCGATTCGGCCCGTTTGCTCGTGCTCGACGGCCCCGAGGCGACCCGCGACCTCCATGTCCGCGACCTGCCCGGCCAGCTCCGCGCCGGCGACTGCCTGGTGTTCAACGACACCCGCGTGATCCCCGCGCAGCTCGAAGGCACCCGCGAAGCTCGGGAAGACGACGCGCAAAGCGCGTCTGGGGCGAAGATCGGCGCCACGCTCCACAAGCGCGAGGGACCGCGCCGCTGGCGCGCCTTCATCCGCAACGCCAAGCGGCTGCGCGACGGCGACACGGTCGATTTCGGCGCGGGCGTCACCGCAACCGCCGGCGACCGTGCCGAGGACGGCAGCTTCGCGCTCGACTTCCACGGCGACGAGCCGGTCGAACTGCTGCTCGAACGCTGCGGCCGCATGCCGTTGCCGCCCTATATCGCCTCGAAGCGCCCGACCGACGTCCAGGACGCCGACGATTACCAGACGATGTTCGCCAACGAACCCGGCGCCGTCGCCGCTCCCACCGCGGCGCTGCACTTCACGCCCGGTCTGCTCGCGGCGCTCGATGCCGCCGGCGTCGGCCATACCACGCTGACGCTCCATGTCGGCGCGGGCACCTTCCTGCCGGTCAAGGCCGAGGACACGGCGGATCACAAGATGCACGCCGAATGGGGCCGCATCGACCAGGCCACCGCCGACCGCCTCAACGCCGTCCGCGCCGCCGGCGGCCGGGTGATCGCAGTCGGCACCACGAGCCTGCGCTTGATCGAGAGCGCCGCGGGCGAGGACAAGCTGATCCGCCCCTTCGAAGGCGACACCGCGATCTTCATCACCCCCGGCTATCGCTTCAAGGGGATCGACGGGCTGGTCACCAACTTCCATTTGCCCCGCTCGACGCTGTTCATGCTGGTCTCGGCACTGATGGGGCTCGACCGGATGCAGGGCGCCTATGCCCATGCCATCGCCAGCGACTACCGCTTCTACTCCTATGGCGATGCCTCGCTCCTCCTGCCCTGAGCGCCCGCCCCACCTTCGCCACAGATTGCGGCTTGGGTGGCCGCGCGCCGGCGGTTCTCGCCGCCGCGATTCGAGAAGGACCCCGATGCGCCTGCTGCTTGCTCTCGCGACGCTCATCGCGACTCCCGCCTTTGCGCAGGGCCAGCTCTCGATACCGACGCCGCAGCAGGACGGCACGGCGATCGGCGTCAGCACGCGCCAGCAGCCGGCCTTTACCGTGATCGTCGAGCCGGCCGCGATGATGATCGCCGCCTTCGACGCGGACGGCGACGGCAAGGTGACCCGCGCCGAGTTCGACGCCGGGCTCCGGCGCAGCTTCGACGCGGTCGACACGCGGCGCCAGGGCTGGCTCGGCTATATCGCCTATTCGGACTGGCAGGAGCGCTGGATGGGCGACCGCAACACCGTGCCGAGCCCGTTCGAGGTGGACCGCGACGGCGACAACAAGATCACCTATGCCGAGATCGCCGAGCGCTTCGACCTGCTCTTCACCCGCTTCGATGCCGACAAGAACGGCGTGCTGGAGCGCAAGGAGCTCGTCACCATCCGCCCGCAGGCGACGAACGGCCCGGGCCGGGGCAAGAAGGATCGCCGCCCGAATTGATGTCCTAGCATCACATGCCGCGAGCCGGCTAAGAGCGGAAACGATGGCCGCGCATCACGAGCATAATCACAGCCACCATGGCCACGGCCATCACGGCCACAGCCACGCGCCCGCGGACTTCGGGCGCGCCTTCGCCATTGGCACCGCGCTGAACCTGGCGTTCGTCGCGGTGGAAGGCACGGCGGGCTTCCTCACCCATTCGATGGCGCTGCTGGCGGACGCGGGGCACAATCTGTCCGACGTGCTCGGGCTGCTGATCGCCTGGGGCGGTGCCGAGCTGGCCAAGCGCCCGGCCTCGCCGCGCTTCACCTATGGCCTGCGCGGCTCCTCGATCCTCGCCGCGCTGGCCAATGCCGTGCTGCTGTTCGTCGCGGTCGGCGCGATCCTGCTCGAGACGATCCAGCGCCTGTCCGAGCCGCGCGACGTGCCGGGGCTGGCGGTGATGCTGGTCGCCGGCGCCGGCATCGTCATCAACCTGTCGACCGCCCTGCTCTTCGCCCGCGGGCGCAAGGGCGACGTCAACATCCGCGGCGCCTATCTCCACATGGCGGCCGATGCTGCGGTCTCCGCCGGGGTCGTGATCGGCGGCGGGCTGATCCTGTTCACCGGCGCCGACTGGATCGATCCGGTGATCAGCCTGGTCATCGTCGGCGTGATCCTGTGGAGCAGCTGGGGCCTGTTCACCGAATCGCTCACCATGGCGCTGCAGGCCGTGCCGAAGGGCATCGATTCGCAGGCGGTGGAAGCCGCGCTCGCAGCACTACCCGGCGTAACGCGCGTGCACGATCTCCATATCTGGCCGATGAGCACGACCGAGGCGGCGCTCACCGCGCATCTGATCATGCCGGACGGGCATCCCGGCGACGCTTTCCTCATCGCGCTGCAACATCGGCTGGCGCACGACTTCAGGATCGATCATACGACCGTTCAGATCGAATTGGGGGACGGGGCAGAATGTCGGATGCATGGGAATGGACACGCGCATGACTGACGCGGCGCCCATCCGCCTGGTCATCTTCGATTTCGACGGTACGCTCAGCGACAGCGGCGACTGGTTCCTGTCGGTCGTCGACGAGCTGGCGCGCAAGTTCCGATTCCGCACCGTCCAGCCGGGCGAAGTGGACATGCTGCGCAACAAGAGCTCGCGCGACGTGATCGAGTTCCTCGGCATCTCCAAGTGGAAGCTGCCACTGATCGCCCGCCATGTCCGCCGGCTGGTCGGCCGCAACGCGCACCAGATCGAGCTGTTTCCCGGCACGCCCGACCTGCTCGAGCAGATCGCCGCGACCGGCGTGAAGATCGCGCTGGTCACCTCCAATGCCGAGGACAATGCCCGCAAGATCCTCGGCCCGGTGCACGCCGCACGGATCGACTGCTTCGCCTGCGGCTCCTCGCTGTTCGGCAAGGCGCCCAAGTTCCGCCGCGTGCTCCGGAAGATGGGCGTGAAGCCGCACGAGGTGCTAGCGATCGGCGACGAGACCCGCGACGTGGATGCGGCGCGCGAGGTGGGCATGCGCGCCGGCTCGGTGCTCTGGGGCTATGCCGCCGAGGAGCTGCTCTCCGCGATGCAGCCCGACGTGATGTTCCGCACCCCGCAGGACATCATCGAATATGTCGCCGCGCATCGCTGAGGCCCGAACCGGTCCAGCTGGTCGTTGAACTCGCCTGCCCGACCTGTAGAGTGACGGGCATGGAGCGATTGCGTTGGACCTGGATCTGGCTTCCCCCCTTTGCGGGCGCGGCCAGCCTGTTGCTCGGGGGCACGGCCTCCATCCCGGCGCTGCTGCTCGGCATCGTGCTGATCGTCACCGTGCTGGCCGCGGTACATCATGCCGAGCTGATCGCGCACAAGGTGGGCGAGCCCTTTGGCACCTTCCTGCTCGCGCTCGCCGTCACGGTGATCGAGGTCGGGCTGATCCTCACGCTGATGCTGCAGGGCAAGGCCGGCGCCGAGACGCTGGCGCGCGACACGGTCTTCTCCGCGGTGATGATCATCCTCAACGGCCTGCTCGGCGCGTTCATCCTGCTCGGCGCGCTGCGCCACCGCGAGCAGAGCTTCCAGCAGGTCGGAGTCAGTGCCTCGCTCGCCACGCTCTGCACCCTGACCGTGCTGACCCTGGTCCTGCCCAATTTCGCCGCCGCAGAGCGCGGCCCCTATTACGCGCCCTCGCAGCTCGCCTTCGTCGCGATCGTGTCGCTGCTGCTCTACCTGACCTTCGTGATGGTCCAGACGGTGCGGCACCGCGGCTATTTCCTCCCGCCCGGCGGAGAGGCCACGGAGGAAGAGCATGCCCCGCCGCCCAGCAACCGCCAGACGCTGATCTCCGGCGTGCTGCTCATCGCCTGCCTGGTCGAAGTGGTGCTGCTCGCCAAGGCGCTGGCGCCGTCGATCGAGGATGGCGTCGCCGCGGCGGGGGCGCCGCATGCCGTGGTCGGCGTAGTGATCGCAGCGCTGGTGCTGCTGCCCGAGAGCGTCGCGGCGGTGCGCGCGGCGATGGCCAACCGGCTGCAGACCAGCCTCAACCTCGCGCTCGGATCGGCGCTGGCGACGATCGGCCTGACCATCCCGGCAGTGGCGATGCTCTCGCTTAGCCAGGGCCTGCCGCTGGCGCTCGGCCTCGATTCGAAGGGCATCGTGCTGCTCTCGCTGACCCTGCTGGTCACCACCCAGTCGCTCGCCACCGCGCGGACGACGGTGCTGCAGGGCGTGGTCCATCTAGTCATCTTCGGGGTGTTCGTCTTCACCACTCTGGTCCCCTAAGTTCGCCAAAGTGGCGCCGACGGGCACCTTCTCGCACTGATATACTTGACTCAATCAACTATATCAGTGCACCTTTCTGCCCATGGAACATGCCGTCGATCAATTCCGCGCCTTCAACCGCGCCCATACCCGCTTCGCCGCAGTGCTCGCTCCGCACTATATGGACACGGAAATGGGCGTCGCCGAAGCGCGGCTGCTCTACGAGATCGCCGGGCGCCAGCCCGTGCTGGCGAGCGAACTTCAGGAGATACTGGGACTGGACGCCGGCTATGTCAGCCGGGCGGTCAAGCGCTTCGAGGAACGCGGCTGGGTCGTGCGCGAACGCGGCGCGGAGGACGCCCGCCAGCGCCCGATCGCCCTGCTACCCGCCGGACAGACAATATTCGACGCGCTCGACGAGGCGACGCGTTCCCACAGCCGCCGCCAGCTGGAGTCGCTCGGCCCAGGCGGTGGCGCGTTGCTCGGCCATCATCTCGCGGCGGCGCGCGCGCTGATCGAGGGCGGCGCCGGTGCCTGGACGATCCGCACGCTCCGCCCCGGCGACATGGGCGCGATCGCCAGCCGCCAGGCGATCCTCTATGCCGAGCATTATGGCTGGGAGCGGCCGATGGAGCTGCTGCTCAACGACGTCACCACCGGCTTCCTGCGCGACTTCCAGCCGGGGCGCGAGCAATGCTGGGTCGCCGAGCGCGGCGGCGAGATGCTCGGCTCGGTGATGCTCGCCGATGGCGGCGACGGCGTCGCCAAGCTGCGCCTGCTCTATGTCGAGTCCTGGGCCCGGGGCCTTGGCATCGGCGAGGCGCTGGTCCGGCGCTGCATCGCGTTCGCGCGGGAGGCGGGCTATGCTCGACTGGACTTGTGGACACACACGATCCTGACGAGTGCACGGCGGATCTATGACGGACACGGCTTCGAACTGGTCGGCACCGAGGAACATGACCGGTTCGGCGAGCCGATCATGGGCGAGACCTGGTCGCTCGATCTCAGCCGAGATGTACCGCCAGCCACACCGTAGCGCGGTCCTTCGCGGTCCAGGCGACCCAGTGCTTTTGACCCTTCTCGATCAGCAGGTGATCGCCGGGTGCCAGCGCGACCACCGCCGAATCCTCGATCCGGATACCGGCGGCGCCTTCGAGCAGCAGCACCCACTCGTCCCAGTCCTGCACCATCGGTTCGTCCTCGGGCGTCGACTGGCCGCGCGAGACGATGCGCTCGATGCGGATGCCGGGGCGCTCGAGCAGCTCGGTGAAGACTTCGCCCGCGCTGGCATCGGGCAGATCGGCGAGGAGATTGGCGATCATTCCTGTTCCTATATCCCTCTCCCATCGGGAGAGGGAGGGAGCCGCGAAGCGGCGGAAGGGTGAGGGTCGAGAAGTAGCACGACCCTCACCCTTCCCACTCGGCTTCGCCTCGCGGGCCCCTTCCCGCTCCCAAAGGGAGCGGGAGATGTAGACTCTGCTCGCCTCTCGCGCCAAGGCAACTCCCATGCCCCGTTTCGAGTTCACCATCCACGCCACCGATGGCAAGGCGCGCCTTGGCACCATTGCCATGCAGCGCGGCGAAATCCGCACGCCCGCCTTCATGCCGGTCGGCACCGCCGCCACCGTCAAGGCGATGAAGCCGCAGGACGTCCGCGCTGCGGGCGCCGACATCATCCTCGGCAATACCTATCACCTGATGCTGCGCCCCGGCGCCGAGCGCGTCGCGCGGCTCGGCGGGCTGCACAAGTTCATGGGCTGGGACAGGCCGATCCTCACCGATTCGGGCGGCTACCAGGTGATGAGCCTGGCCGACCTGACCACGCGCAGTGAGGAAGGCGTCGCCTTCAAGTCGCATCTCGACGGCTCGCGCCACATGCTGAGCCCCGAGCGCTCGATCGAGATCCAGCGGCTGCTCGGCAGCTCGATCACCATGGCGTTCGACGAGCTCGTCCCGACCACCTCGACCCGCGAGGTGCAGGCCGCGGCGATGGAGCGATCGATGCGCTGGGCGAAGCGCAGCCGCGACGCCTTCTTAGCCGCCGAAGACCATGCCGAGCACAATGCGATCTTCGGCATCCAGCAGGGTGCGCTCGACGAGGGGCTGCGCAAGGCCAGCGCCGACGCGCTGCTCGACGTCGGCTTCGACGGCTATGCCGTGGGCGGCCTCGCGGTCGGCGAAGGCCAGGAAGCGATGTTCGGGGTGCTCGACTATGCCCCAGGCCAGCTCGATCCCGCCAAGCCGCGCTATCTGATGGGCGTCGGCAAGCCCGACGACATCGTCGGCGCGGTCGAGCGCGGCATCGACATGTTCGATTGCGTGCTGCCCACCCGTTCCGGCCGCACCGGCCAGGCCTTCACCCGCACCGGCCCGATCAACATCCGCAACGCCAAGTTCGCCGAGGACCAGGGCCCGCTCGATCCCGCCTGCCCCTGCCCGACCTGTGCGGGCTGGAGCCGCGCCTATCTCCACCATCTCGTCCGCGCCGGCGAGATCCTCGGCGCGATGCTGATGACCGAGCATAATATCTGGTTCTACCAGGTGTTGATGCAGGACCTGCGCGACGCGATCGCGGCGGGCCGGCTGACCGAATTCGCCAATGGCTTCCGCGCCGCTTATCATGGCGGGCGGGACTGATCCGGGACAAGAGGGGTATCCGATGCTGCTGGCGCTTCGCCTGCTTTCGCTGATCGTCGGCGGCTTCACCGCCTGGCGCGTGCTCGACGGGCACATGGTCGGCACGCTGTTCAAGGTGCCCGACCTCGCCGTCGGCGCCGCGATGGTGCTTGCCGCGCTGATCCCGAACAAGGGCGCGGCCGCAGCCCTGGTCGCCGCCAATGCCTATGCTTTCGGCGTCTTCTCGGTCGCGCTCGCTTCCTATCTGGTGCCGAGCCGGCCGGTCGAGCCGCTGCTGATCGCCGGCATGGCGGTGAACCTGGTGGTGATCCTGCTGCTCTTCCCGAAAATGGCCGGCGGCGGGCACTAGTCTAAAAATTACCTTAACCATCAAGTGTTTCGCCGTGGGACGCGGTAGAATCCGGGGGCGAAGCGCGTCCTGAAATCGGCTATGCCGCGCCCGGGCGAAAGGCTCGAGCGGGGTAGGCGTAACTTTGTTCTGGCGGCGTTTCTCGAAGATGCAGGCGCGCGGTTTCGCGGCGGCGATCGTCGTGTCGCTGATCGGCGCCGGCTTCTCCGCCCAGGCGCTCGCCCCTGCCCAGCCGCGCAAGGCCGAGCCGAAGCCCGTCGCGGTCGGCTATGAGGCCGAGGACCATTTCCCCGGCGCCGCGCTTTACTACGCAGTGGACGACGATGCCGCGGTCGGCGCGGGCACGACCGGCACCACCGCCCTGCCCGACATGCCGATCCCCGCCGACGCGGTCGACAATGCCGTCGATGGATCGATCCAGCCGGCCCTGCCCTTCCACCTGGCGGGGAGCGGGCTCGACAAGACGCGGGCGCTCCAGTGCCTGACCACCGCCATCTATTACGAGGCGGCGAACGAGCCCAACGACGGGCAGCGGGCCGTGGCGCAGGTGATCCTCAACCGCGTGCGCCATCCCGCCTTCCCCGCCACCGTGTGCGGCGTGGTGTTCCAGGGATCGGAGAAGCGCGGCTGCCAGTTCAGCTTCGCCTGTGACGGCGCGATGGCCCGCCAGCCGGCCCGTTCGGCCTGGGACCGCGCCGGCCGCGTCGCCGCCGCGGCGCTCGCCGGCCAGGTGTTCGCGCCGGTGGGGATGGCGACGCACTACCACACCTATGCCGTCACCCCGACCTGGAACCGCAGCCTGGTGATGACCGGGGTGTTCGGCGCGCATTTCTTCCATCGCTGGAAGGGCTGGTGGGGCACCGCCAATGCCTTCCGCCAGGCCTATCGCGGCGGCGAGCCGCTGCCCGAGCCGCATGCCCGGGTGGACCTAGCGCCGGTAGCGCCGCCCCTTCCCGTGCCGGTGGCAGCCGTGCCGGGCAAGAGTGCCGCACCCGTCGCCACGCCGCGCGAGAATATCCAGCCGGCCTATGCCCAGAGCGGCACGCCGATCGGCGGCTATGTCGCGCCGAAGCCCGCGCCGAGCGTCTCGCCGATGGACCAGGGCGAGTCGCAGATTCTCGACAAGTGGAAGGACAGCGGCAAGCCGCTGCGGTGACCCACACCACCGTCACCCCGGGCTTGTTCCGGGGTCCACCGGGAGGCGGATACCGGACAAGAGGTGCTTGCTACGTCCTCGCGGCACAGTGGACCCCGGCACAAGCCCGGGGTGACGAAGTAGGGATCTACTTGCCCCCAAACAGCAACGGGCCCCGCCTTGCGGAGGAGCCCGTCCTGGTCAGGTTCCCCAAGGGGGCAAAAGGGAACCCGTCAGCCTTTTACCAGCGGCCGGGACGGCCGGGGCGATCGTTGCGGTCGTGCTTCTCGATGCGGACCCGTGCCGACAGGGCATCGAAACGGCGATCGAGGTCACGGCGCTCGGCGAGCGTCAGGCCCGGACGCGAGCGGCGATACTGGGCCTCGAGCCGTGCCAGGCCGTTGAGGTCGGCGCGGAGCCGGGCAGCCTCGCCCCGGGTCAGCGCGCCCGAGCGGACGCCCTGGTCGATCCGGCGATCGAGATTGGCCTGGCGCGCATTGATCGACTGCCATGCCTGGAAGGCGGGCGCCGGGTGCGGCGCGGCCGTCGCGGCGGTCATCGGAACGGCTGAGACGGCGATGCCAAGGCCGGCGAGCATCAGGGTGAACTTCTTCATGTCTACGCTCCTCTTCGAAATCCTGGCCGTCCCTGCGGCCTGACACCGTTATGGCGAGTGCCTGTCGCAGCCTTGTCCCCGGACCTGTGCTTTTGTGTCGCAAGCTGTCGCGGGGCGCAGAGTTCCGTTCATCTTCGGGAGGAGGAGTCCCCGGTGCGACGTACCGAAGCGGTGCGGATTGCCGGCCGCGCCGAGGCAAAGCGATTGACGCCCCGTCGGCTGCCTCTAGATTCAGGGGCGAAACCAAGAGGAACCCGATGGCGCTCTCGATTGCCGAAATGACGCTGGTCGAACAGCGCGTGACCAATGACGGGCCGAGCATCGCGGTGGCCTATCTGTTCTGGTTCTTCCTCTGGTTCGTCAGCGCGCACCGTTTCTATCTGGGCAAGCCGGTGTCGGCGATCCTGCAGATCCTGTCCTATTTCATCCTGATCGGCTTCGTCTGGCTGCTGGTCGACGCCGCACTGATCCCCGGTATGATCCGCGAGAAGCAGGACGAAATCCGCCACGACCTGATGCGGGCGCTGACCCGGGGCTGACCTCCCCGCATTGACTGCCCCCATACCTGCGATATTCTGAAGGTGAATGCCGGGGGGATCAGTCGCATGCCGTATCGTCACGCCCATTGGTTCCTGCTCGCGATCTTCCCGCTGGCCGCACTGGCCTTCTGGCCCGGCTATCTCGCCACGATCGGCACCGCACCGCTGCAGATGCATGCGCATGGCGTGACCGCGACCCTGTGGCTGCTGCTCCTCATCGCGCAGAGCTGGACGATCCATGCCGGCAACAATCGGCTGCACCGGACGCTCGGCACGTCGAGCCTGGTGCTGTTCCCGCTGTTCCTCGCCGGCGGATCGATGATCTTCCTCGGCATGGCCCAGCGTTTCGTCGAGGCGCCCTCGCCCTTCTATCCGCTGTTCGCCCCGGGCCTGGCCTGGATCGATGTCGTCTCGGTCGCGGCCTTTGCCTGGTGCTATTATTCGGCGCTGCGCACGCGGCGGCAGGTCCAGATCCATGCCCGCTACATGCTGGCGACGGTGATCTTCCTGCTGCCGCCGATCCTGGGCCGGCTCATGCCGATCCTGCCGCCGCTCGCGATCAATGGGCCTGAGGATTTCTGGAAGCTCGGCATCGGCTTCCAGCTTGCCAATGCGCTCACCGCCGCGATCGCCTTCGTCCTGGCGCTGCGCAGCGGACGCCATGGCCGCCCCTTCTTCCTCGCCGGCGCGGTGGTCGTACTGGGGGCGCTGCTGTTCCAGTTCCTCGGCCCGCTTCCGGCCTGGCGGCAGATATTCGCCCAGTTCGCGCAGTTGCCGGCGATGCCGTTCGCCTTCGCCGCCGGGCTGATCGGCGCGGGGATCGGCTATGCCGGCTGGATCGCGGGACGCCGCGCCACGCCGCCCAGCGGCGCCGTCACCGCCTGAGCGCTGCCCTTCCAGTCCGCTGATCTTCCACCGTTTCCGTGAAGGCGTATCCTACTGCGCCGACCCGAAACACGCCAACAAGTTTACATTACAAACTAGTTCACGTATCCAGCGATTCGCGGGCGGACGTCGCCCGAGGAGATTCGCCATGACCACAGACCAGGTTCAGGCCCCCGAGCGGCTCCATGCGCTCGATGCCGTCCGCGCCGGCGCGCTGCTGCTCGGCGTCGCCTTCCACGCCTCGCTCTCCTTCCTTCCCGGCCCCCAGATCTGGGTGGTGCGCGACGTGGAGAGCGGCGGCGTGCTCGACTTCTTCTTCGTCGCCCATATCTTCCGCATGGCCGCCTTCTTCCTGATCGCGGGCTTTTTCGGGCGGATGCTGCTCGAGCGGCGCGGCACCGGCGGTTTCGTCCGCAACCGGCTGGCGCGCATCGGCCTGCCGCTGCTCGCCTTCTGGCCGATCGCGATGTTCGGGATCGTCGCCACCTTCATCTGGGGCGCGGTGGTGATGAACGGCGGTACTCCGCCGACCAACCAGGCGCCGCCCCCGCCGATGACGGCGCAGACCTTCCCGCTCACCCATTTATGGTTCCTGTACCTGCTGCTGCTGTTCTATGCGGGCGCGCTGGCGCTTAGGGCGCTGGGCCGGCTGGTCGACCGCGACGGCGGGCTCGCCGACGGGGCGATGCGGCTGCTGACCGCCACGCCATTCGCCGCGGTGGCGCTCGCCGCCCCGCTCGCCATCGCGCTGTCGATGCAGCCCCTGTGGTTCCCCTGGGGCGGCATCCCGACGCCCGACAAGGGCTTCCTGCCCAACAGCGCGGCGCTGATCGGCTTCGGCACGGCCTTCGCGTTCGGCTGGCTGCTCCACCGCCAACAGGACCTGCTCGGCGACATCCGCCGCTGGTTCCCGGTCCATCTGGTCGCGGCGCTGGCGCTGACCGGCGCGTGCCTGTGGCAGCTCGGCGCGATCAGCTTCGTGGTTCCGATCGCCGAGGGTGGCGCCAAGACCGCGCTTGCCTGCACCTATGCGCTGGCGGTGTGGAGCTGGACGCTGGGCCTGACCGGTGCCGCGCTGCGCTTCCTCACCCGCGAGCGGCCGGCGATCCGCTACGTCGCCGATGCCAGCTATTGGATCTACCTCGTCCACCTGCCGGTGGTGATGGCGCTGCAGGTGCTGGTCTATCCGGTCCAGGCGCCCGCCTTTATGAAACTCGCCCTCGTCACCGGCGGCGCTTTCCTTATCCTGCTCGCCAGCTATCACCTGCTTGTCCGGCACAGCTGGATCGGCAAGTGGCTGAACGGGCGCAAGCTTCCCCGGCGCGCGGCTAGGAGCGGAATGGAGATGCAGGCGGCATGAAGGACCCGACCGAGAGCGCGCGCGACGACCTGGCATTCGTCCGCGCGCTCATGAGCGAGAGCGGACAGGTCCAGGATTCGCTGGGACAGGCGCTGCTCTGGGCCGGCGCCTGCTACGGGGTGCAGTGCCTGATCCAGTCCTGGCTCTCCACCGGCGTGCCGGTGCCCGTCGCGGTGCACCTGGTGGTAGGCATCCTGCCGACGGTGATCTTCCTCGTCGCGATCATCCGCATCACCGTGCGCGACAAGGGGATGAGCAAGCACAGCGTCGGCACCCGCGCGATCAACGCCGCGTTCGGCGGCGGCGGGCTGGCGGCGCTGAGCACTGCGCTGATCTTCGGCTTCCTCGCCTTCCGCACCCAGAACATGGGGACCTGGCTGCTCCACCCGATCATGATCTGCGTGGTGCAGGGCACGATCTGGTACATCGCCCATGCGGTGCGGCGGCGCGGCTGGTACGGGCTGGTCTCGGCGGGGTGGTTCCTCTGCTCGCTGGTGCTGGCCGGACTGCTCGGCATGGGCGGGCCGATCCCGCTGTTCCTGCTGATCCTGGGCGCGGCGATGCTGGGGCTGCTCGCCCTGCCCGGCTATTTCCTCATGCGCGCCGGCCAGCGCGAGACCGCCTGACTTCCATGAGCCAGTTCGACATCGGCAAGATCGACGACGTGATCCACGGGCGCATGCGCCTGGGGATCATGGCCTATCTCGTCGATGCCGAGGCGGCGGAGTTCAACGAGCTCAAGGCGCTGCTCCAGGCGACGCAGGGCAACCTCTCGGTCCATCTCCGCAAGCTGGAGGATGCCGGCTATGTCGAGATCGAGAAGAGCTTCATGGGCCGCAAGCCGCTGACCCGCGCGCGGATCACCGCGAAGGGGCGCAAGGCCTTCGCGGAATATCTGGAAGCGCTGGGAAAGCTGATTGGGTGAGCCCCTTCTCCCATTGGGAGAAGGGAGGGGCCCGCCCGCAAAGCGGGTGGGAGGGATGAGGGTCGCGCAGCTCCAGACGCATCGCTAGCGGAACCGTCGCCCTCACCCAACCCTCTCCCAGAGGGAGAGGGCTTCAGGCCGCAATCAGCCGTTCCGCCTGCGCACGCGCCTCGTCGGTGATCTCGGCGCCCGAGAGCATCCGCGCAATCTCCTCGCGGCGCTGGGCGGCATCGAGCGGCGTCACGCCGGTGCGGGTGACGATGCCGTCATGGCTCTTGGCGATCAGCAGATGCTGGGCCCCGCGCGCCGCGACCTGCGGGCTGTGCGTCACCACCAGCAGCTGGGCGGTGTCGGCCAGCCGGGCAAGCCGCTCGCCGATCGCACTCGCCACCGCACCGCCGACGCCGCGGTCGATCTCGTCGAAGATCAGCGTCCGCGCCCCGCCCTCTTCGGCCAGCGCCACCTTCATCGCCAGAATGAAGCGTGACAGCTCGCCGCCCGAGGCGATCTTGATCAGCGGCGCGAAGGGCGCGCCCGGGTTGGTCGAGACTTCGAACTCGACCCGGTCCATGCCAAAGCTCGACCAGTTCGCCTCGGCCTGCGGCTCGACCACGGTGCGGAATCGCGCAGCGTCGAGCTTGAGGGGCTTGAGCTCGGTCATCACCGCCGCATCGAGCCGTGCCGCGGCGAGGGTACGATTGGCGGAAAGCGTCTTCGCGGCATCGGCATAGGCGGCGTGCGTCTCGCGCACCACCGCCTCGAGACGGGCGATCCCCGCGCCGCCGCTCTGTACCCGTTCCAGCCTTCCGGCCAGTTCCTCGAGCAGCGCCGGCAGTTCGTCCGGCTGCACCCGGTGCTTGCGGGCGATGCCGCGCAACTCGAACAGCCGTGCCTCGTCCGCTTCCAGCGCGGCGGGATCGAAGGCGAGCGCCTCGGCGGCGCTGTCGACCTTGTCCTGCGCCTCGGCCGCTTCGGTGATCGCGCGGTCGATCGCGGCGAGCGCCTCGCCCAGCGCCGCATGATCCTCGGCGATCCGCTCGAGCACTCGCGCGGCCTGGCGGAGCTGGCTCAGCCCGCCCTCCGATCCGTCGAGCAGCTCGGCGATGCCCTGCAGCTCGCCGGCGATCTTCTCGCCGCGCTGCATGCTCGCCCGGCGCTCGGCCAGCGTTTCTTCCTCGCCCGCCTCGGGCGCCAGCGCGCGCAGCTCGGCCACAGCATGTTCCAGCCATTCGCGGTCGCGCTCGGTGACGTCCTGCTCGGCCCGCGCCACCGCCAGCGCCGCCTCGGCATCGCGCCACGCCTTGTGCGCGACCGCCACCGGACCCGGATCGCACCGCCCGAATGCGTCGAGTAGCGCACGGTGCCCCCGCGCATTGAGCATTCCGCGATCGTCATGCTGGCCATGGATCTCGACGAGATGCGGCGCCAGTTCGCGCAGCAGCCCGGCGGACGCCGGCTGGTCGTTGAGAAAGGCGCGGCTGCCGCCATCGGCCTTGACGATGCGCCGCACGATCAGCGGCTCGCCCGGCTCGAGCTCCAGCCCGTTCTGGTGGAAGATATTGGCGATCTCGCCGTCCCGCGCCGGCGGCTCGAAGCTGGCGGTCACCACCGCCTGGCTCGCGCCGTTCCGCACCAGCCCGGTCTCGCCGCGCGCGCCGAGCGCCAGGCCCAGCGCATCGAGCAGGATCGACTTGCCCGCCCCGGTTTCGCCGGTGAGCACGCCCAGGCCGGCGCCGAACTCCAGGTCCAGCGCCTCGATCAGGACGACGTCGCGTATGGCCAGCGCAGTCAGCATGCGCCTGCCCCTATCGCAGGAACCAAGGGTGTGCACCCACTTCCCGCAACGGCCGTGATCGCGTCAGGAAGGCCGCTGGCAAGGAACGGCTCGCAGTCGCGTGGCGGCGCCACGCGCAAGAGACGTGACGCTGTCCAGCGGCCTTCCTGACGCGACCGCTTCGCGGCGGGGGGGGGGGGGGGGCGGGGGGGGGGGGGTGGGGGGGCGCGGGGGGGTCGGTAGGGTCGCCGGAGAAGCCGAGGGTCAGGATCAACACGACCA
>NZ_JAUSTJ010000001.1 GCF_030812785.1 Sphingomonas kyeonggiensis | reverse complement strand
CCCCTCCCCGCCGCTGCTCGCCCGGCCCCGCCCGCGGCCCGCCCCGGCGCCCCCGGGGGGGGCCCCCCCCCCCCCCAACCCCCGCCCCGGCCCCCCGCGCCCTCCCCCCCGCGACCGCTTCGCGGCGGGCGGATTTGGGCGCACAGCGGCGTCGCTCGTCGGTCACGATGCTTTGGCATCGCTCCCTCCTCGCTCCTACCTGTGCGCCCAAATCCGCTCCGTCCCGGCCATTGCGGGAAGTGGGTGCACACCCTAGCGGGAACGAAAGCCCCGAGCATCAGCCCGCAGGCTTGGTCGTCGCCCGGGCCTCCTGCAGCTTGCCCTGGTTTTCCTGCATCAGCTTGTAGGCGTGGCTGTACCAGTCGGTGCCCGGATAGTTGGTGCCGAGCACGGCCGCGGCCTTGTTCGCCTCCTCCGGCACGCCAAGCGCGAGATAAGCCTCGGTCAGGCGCATCAGCGCCTCGGGCACGTGCGTGGTGGTCTGATACTGGTCGACCACGGTGCGGAAGCGCAGCGTGGCGGCGAGCCACTGGCCGCGCGTCTCGTAGAAGCGGCCGATCTCCATTTCCTTGCCGGCGAGGTGGTCGCGGACAAGGTCGATCTTCAGGCGCGCATCGGCGGCGTACTTGGTATTCGGATAGCGGCGGGTCAGCTCGCCCAGCGAATCGAGTGCCTGCTGGGTGATCTTCTGGTCGCGCTGCACGTCGCTGATCTGCTCGTAATAGCTCAGGCCGATCAGATAGTAAGCGTAGGGCGCATCGCGGTTGCCCGGGTGGACGGCGAGGAAGCGCTGCGCCGACGAGATGGATTCGGTGTAGTCGCGGTTCAGATAATAGCTGAACGCGCCCATCAGCTGCGCGCGGCGCGCCCAGACCGAATAGGGGTGCTGGCGCTCGACTTCGTCGAACAGCGCCGCAGCCAGCTTGTACTGGTGCTGGTCGAGCTTCTGCTTGGCGGTGGAATAGAGCGTGCCGACGTCGCGCGCGACATAGGGAAGGTCCTTGCCGCCACTCTTCTTGGCGCAACCGGCCATCGAGAGCGCGAGAACCGGAAGCAGGGAGAGCGCAAGCGCGCGAGTGGTGGAAGTACGCATGGGCGGGGGTCTTAGCGCGGTCCCGTGGCTTCAAACAATCCTTTTCGCGGCGTGATTGTGTCAGAGCGGCAAGCACCTCCAATCAGCAATTGCGGTGGGAGCCCCGACGGGCCATGCGCGTTGCCGTACCGAAGTTGGAATCGGAGAAGTTTTGTGACCGCTACCCTGCTTGCCACCCACCGCGTCGAGAAGCCCTGGGGCCGCCACACCCTGTGGCCCGGCTTTGCCGATCCCGCCGCGGACGGCGAGCCGGTGGGCGAGATCTGGTTCCAGACGCCGGGCAACGCCGCGCCCGACCTGCTGATCAAGTACCTGTTCACCAGCGAGAAGCTGTCGGTCCAGGTCCACCCGACCGACGAGCAGGCCCATGCCGCCGGTCTGCCGCGCGGCAAGGACGAATGCTGGGTGATCCTCGCCGCCGAGCCCGATTCGACGATCGCGCTGGGCACCAAGGAACCCACCGACCGCGAGACGCTCAAGCAGGCGGCGCTCGACGGCTCGATCGAGCATCTGCTCGACTGGAAGCCGGTCAAGGCCGGCGACTTCTTCTATTCGGGCTCGGGCACGATCCACGCGATCGGCGCCGGCATCACGCTGGTCGAAGTGCAGCAGAACAGCGAGACCACCTATCGCCTCTACGACTATGGCCGCCCGCGCGAGCTGCACCTCGATGCCGGCCTCGCGGTGTCCGAGCCGGTGCCGTACCAGCCGCACCCGATGCCGGGCCGCGTCGCCGAGGACCGGGTGATCCTGGTCGAGGGCCCCAAGTTCGTGCTCGAGCGCTGGGAAGGCGGCACGCGCAGCCTGACCCTGCCCGAGGGCGTCACCGGCTGGCTGATCCCGCTGCGCGGCGAAGGCGTGGTCGACGGCATCGCCTTCCAGGCCGGCGAATGCCTGACGCTCGAAGGCAGTGCCGAGCTGCATGCCGAGGCCGGCAGCGACCTGCTCTTCGCCTATCCCGGCGAAATCCGGATCTGACGCATGGCTCCCGCGTGAACGGGAGGTAGTTTCCCGTTCACGCAACCCCTCTCCGCCTAACACGTTGGTTGTTGGGGAAAACAAGGAGAGACTCCATGCGTATCCTTTTCGCCGCCGCCGTGGCGGCTGCCGCCCTTGCGACGCCTGCCGCCGCCCAGGGCTGGAACGAGCGCGAGGCGCGCGCCGATTGCCGCCACGACCTGCGCAATTCGGACACCCGCGGTGAGTATCGCCGCGAGCTGCGCGACTGCCGCCGCGACATCGGCCAGGCGCAGCGCCGCGACGACCGCCAGTGGCGCCGCGATTATCGCCGCTATCGCAACTATGATTACAACCGCCTGCCCCCGGGCGAGCGCTACTACAACCCGAGCGACTATTATCGCGACGGCCGCTATTATCGCGAGCGCCGCCTGAGCCGGAACGACCGCATCTATCGCGGCAATGACGGCCGCTATTATTGCCGCCGCTCGGACGGCACGACCGGCCTGATCGTGGGCGGCGTCGCCGGCGGCCTGCTCGGCAATTCGCTGTCGAACGGCCGCAACGCCACGCTCGGCACGCTGCTCGGCGCGGCCGCGGGTGCGGCGCTCGGCTCGTCGATCGACCGCGGCGACGTGCGCTGCCGCTAACGGAGCTTGCCACGCAGGCAGAGAGGGGCCCGGCGGAAACGTCGGGCCCTTTTCGTTGGCCTCAGGCCCACCGTCACCCCGGCCTTGTGCCGGGGTCCACCGGGAGGCGAGCAATGGATACGAGACCAGGGGGCATCGTGCGAGGCACCGTGGACCCCGGCACAAGGCCGGGGTGACGGAGAAGGGAAACCGCCGCGCGCCTACCCGAAAATCAGAAGATGAACCCGCCCAGCCACAGGCGGACGAAGCCGACGCCGGCCACGACGATGTTGAGGTTGCGCCCGCTGTTCGAGTCCGAAAGCGCGCCCAGCGCCAGGCCGACCACCGCGATCGGGATCACCAGATAATTGAGCCAGCCGAGCAGCGGGATCAGTGCGATCAGCATGAGCGGCAGGGCGATGATCCCGACAAGGATCGAGAGCAGGTTCAGCATGGCTGTCGCTATATCCTAACGAGAGTGTGTTATCAATATATAACAGTCAGGCCGCCAGCGGGATCATCACCTCGGTGCGGCGCAGGCGCGCAGGGGTGAAGGGCGAGTTGTAGAAGGCATGCTCCACCGGCCCGGCCGCGCTCAGGCCGTTGCGGCCGATCCAGGCGCGCAACTCGGCCTCATAGGCGTCGAGCGCGCCTTCGCTGTCCGCGCCGGCAAAGCGCAGCGCGGCGATGCGCCGGGCCGGCAGCGTGCGCAGGCGGACGCCGCCACGCGGATCGGGCAGCGTGTCGATGCTTGCATGGGGCGGCATCACGAAGCGGGTGCGCCAGCCGCGCCCGTCCTCGTCGCCGTCGGACAGCACCGGCACGGTCATCGGCAGGCGGCCGCCAGCCCGGTCCTTGCCGAAGACATAGTCGGCGAGCCGGGTGAAGCCGACCGAAAGCGCCGCCTGGCGCAATCCGGGGACCACGGCTTCCGCGACGAGCAGGCGCGGATAATCGCGCACGCTGAACGCGCCGTCGCGCGTCACCATGTCGAACTCGGCTTCGTCCTCGGGCTTGAAGAGCAGGGCGTATCCGATGCCCGCGGCAATGGCGACAGCAACGCCGGCGCCGACCAACTTCCCGTTCAGATGCATGCCTACCCCTTCGATCTCGAGGCAATACGCACATGATCCGTCCGGGGTTCCGCTTATGGTTAACGCGGGAATGCGCCGGAATCCACCCCTTCCCCAAGGCTTCCTTAACCTTCCTCGGGCATGAAAAAGCGCCAAAGGAGCGCGTTAACATGGTCCGCAACTACGTCCTGATGCTTGCCCTGCCCCTCGCGCTCGCGGGATGCGGCAGCCGTGGCAGCCTGGGCGACGTCGCCGATACGGAGAGCGGCAACGCCGCCGATCCGGCACTGGCCAGCGCGCTGCAGGACCAGATCATGGTCGATCCCCAGCTCGGCCGCCAGGCCAATGGCGATGCGATCCGCCCGCCGGGCCAGCCCTATTCGGGCGGCGTGCCCAACGACAATGTCGCGGCGAACGGTGGGAAGGTCGACAATGGCCAGCTGCTCAAGACCCCCGCTCCGACCCAGGCGACCAAGGATTGCACCCAGTGCGCCGCGGCGCGCGAGGCGGTGACCCTGGGCGGCATTGCCGCGCGCCAGAAGGATCCGAAGAGCAGCCAGTGCGCCGCCTCGCTGCAATATGCCGCGGGCTGGGCGCAGCGCCTGCCGCGCGACCTGCCGCTCTATCCCCAGGCGCGCGTCACCGAGGCAGCGGGCAGCACCGCCGGCGCCTGCCAGCTGCGCGTGGTCAGCTTCTCTTCGCCCCAGCCGATGCAGGTGATGCTCGACTGGTACTATACCAAGGCGGTCCGCGCCGGGTACACCGGCGAGCACCAGGTCGACGGCCAGGAGCATATTCTGGGTGGCACCCGCGACAAGGACGGCGGGGCGTACGTCCTGTTCCTCACCGCCCGCCCGGACGGCGGCACCGACATCGACATGGTCGCGAACAACGGGATCTGAGAATCCTCCCTCGCGAAGCGGGGGAGGTGGCGCGCGAAGCGCGACGGAGGGGGCCTCTCCTCAAGCCAATCGCTCGCGGCCAAGCCCCCTCCACCACTCGCTTCGCGAGCGGTCCCCCTCCCCCGCTTCGCGAGGGAGGATTTTGCTCTGGGTTCCCCTCTCCCCGATTCCGCGCTAACCGCTCGGGATGCCAGCCCTGTTCCTCGTCATGCTCGGCGGCGCCTTCGGCTCCGCGGCGCGCTACCTGACCGGCAAGCTCACGCTTGCCTGGTTCGGGCCCGACTATCCCTGGGGAACGCTCGCCGTGAACCTGATCGGCGGCTTCCTGATGGGCCTGCTCGCCGGCACGCTCGCGAAGATCGGCCAGGGCGGCGAGCAATGGCGCCTGCTGATCGGCGTCGGCGTGCTCGGCGGCTACACCACTTTCTCCGCCTTCACCCTCGACCTGATGAACATGGTCGAGCGGGGCGACTGGGGCCTCGGCCTCGGCTATATCTTCGCTTCGGTCCTCGGCTCGGCGCTCGCGCTGTTCGCGGGCCTCAGCATATTGCGAGCAATTCCATGACCTCCCCGAAAGCCCAGGACGCCGTCCGCCAGTTCACCGTGAAGCCCGATGACGACGGCATCCGGCTCGATCGCTGGTTCAAGCGGCACATGCCCGAGACCAGCTTCAACCTGGTCTCGCGCTGGGCGCGCACCGGGCAGCTGCGCGTCGACGGCGCGCGGGCCAAGCCGGGCGACCATGTCGCGATGGGCCAGGTGATCCGCGTGCCCCCGGCCGAGGCGCCGCAGCCCGACAAGCCCGGCCGCCCCCGGCCGAAGAAGCGCATCGACCTGAGCGCGGAGCAGATCGACTTCGCGCGCTCGATGGTGATCCACCAGGACGACGCCGCGTTCGTGCTCAACAAGCCGCCGGGCCTGGCGACGCAGGGCGGCACCAAGACCACCGAGCATGTCGACCAGCTGCTCGACGCGCTGCAATATGATCTGGAGGGCCGGCCCAAGCTCGTCCACCGGCTCGACAAGGACACGAGCGGAGCCCTGCTCGTCGCCCGCACCGCGCGCGCGGCCGCTGCCTTCTCGAAGAACTTCTCCAGCCGCACGGCCCGGAAAGTCTATTGGGCGCTGGTCGTCGGCGTGCCGAGCATCGAGGACGGCATGATCGAGCTCCCGATCGGCAAGCAGCCGGGCACCGGCGGCGAGAAGATGCAGGTCGACGAGAAGGAAGGCCAGCCGAGCCGCTCGCGATACCGGGTGATCGGCCGCGCCGGCAATCGCGCCGCCTGGGTCGAGCTGCAGCCCTTCACCGGGCGCACCCACCAGCTGCGCGTCCACATGGCGGCGATCGGCTTCCCGATCGTCGGCGACGGCAAATATGGCGGGCCCGAGGCGTTCCTGACCGGCGGGATCAGCCGCAAGATGCACCTCCACGCGCGCCGCATCCGCGTCGACCATCCCGATGGCGACAAGATCGACGTGCGCGCGGCGCTGCCGCACCATTTCGCCGAATCGCTCCACACGCTCGGCTTCGAGGAGGCCGAGGGCGATGCGCTGCAACTCGACGACGGGCCGCCGCCGATGACCAAGGAACAGCTCAAGGCGAATGCCCGCGCACACGCCAAGACGGTGCGCAAGGAGCGCCGCGGCGAACGGCGCGGCCGGGGCGAAGGTCCCAGCGGCGACAAGCCCGCACCCCGCAGCGGCGGCAAGCCGAGCACCCGCAAGCCTCCCGCAGCCAAGCCTGGCGGCAAGCCCGCAGCCCGCAAGCCCGGTGGCGCGAAGCCGGGCGGCAAGCCGGCGCCGCGCGGCGCTGCCCGCCCCGCCCCGCGGACCGGCGGGGACAAGCCCCGCGCGCCGCGGAGCCGCTGATGCACCCGAACCCGGCTTTCCGCTGGGAGGACCGCCCGGCGATCCGCGATCTCGTGCGTGACATCGGCTTCGGCGCGCTGTTCGCCGCAACGCCCGACGGCCCGCGCGTCGCGCATGTCCCGCTGGTCTGGCTGGACGAGGACATTCTCGGCTTCCACCTCGCGCGCGGCAACGGCATCGCCCGGCATCTCGACGGCGCCACCGGCCTGTTCAGCGTGCAGGGGCCGGACGCCTATGTCAGCCCCGACTGGTACGGCGCCGGCCCGAACGAAGTGCCGACCTGGAACTATGTCGCGGTCGAGCTCGAGGGCCGGGTGACCCGCACCGACGATGCGGGGCTCGTCGCGATTCTCGATGCGATCAGCCAGGAGCAGGAGCGCCGCCTCGCCCCCAAGCCGGCATGGACGCGCGCCAAGATGGACCCGACGCTCTTCGCGAAGATGACCGGCGCGATCATCGGCTATCGGCTCGAGGTGCAGGCCTGGCGCGGCACGTTCAAGCTCGGCCAGAACAAGCCCGACGCCGCCCGCCTCTCGGCCGCCGACGCGCTCGACGCCCAGGGCCGCCGCGCCATGGCCGCGCTGATGCGGGGGACGAAGTGAGGGCGCCCTTCTCAATTCCTCCCCGGAACGGGGAGGGGGACCGCGCCACGAAGTGGCGTGGTGGAGGGGGCCCGCTCTCCTCATACCGGAATGCCCGCGGATGGCGGGCCCCCTCCACCATCGCTTCGCAATGGTCCCCCTCCCCGTTCCGGGGAGGAATTATATGACCAACCGCCTCGCCGTGTTCGATTGCGACGGCACGCTCGTCGATTCGCAGGTCAATATCTGTCGCGCGATGGAGGCGACCTTCGATGCGCACCGCCTCGCTCCGCCGGTCCGCAGCGACATCCGCCGCATCGTCGGCCTCAGCCTCGTCCCCGCGATCGCGCAGCTGCTGCCCGAGGCCGAGCCCGCGCTGCACGAGGCGATGGCCGAGGAGTACAAGCGCGCCTTCCACGCGATGCGCGCCAGTGCCGCGCTCGATCCCGAGCCGCTCTATGACGGCATCCTCGAAACGATCGAGGCGCTCGACGCCGCCGGCTGGCTGCTCGGCGTCGCCACCGGCAAGTCCGATCGCGGGCTGCGCCTGATCCTCGAGCATCACGGCCTGCACGCCCGCTTCGTCACGCTGCAGACCGCCGATCGCCACCCCTCCAAGCCGCATCCCGCGATGCTCGAGCTCGCCATCGCCGAAGCCGGCGCCGCGCCGGAGACCACCGCGATGATCGGCGACACCAGCTTCGACATGGCGATGGCGCGCGCCGCTGGCACCCACGCCGTTGGTGTGCTATGGGGATACCACACGTCCGGGGAGCTGCTCGGCGCCGGCGCCCACAGGCTCGCCGACCATGCCAGCCAGCTCCCCGCGCATCTGGAGGCCTTATGACCGACGCCGATCGCCTTGCGATGAAGCGCTATTACATCATCGTCGCGGTCAACATGCTCGGCACCGCCGGCGCGGTGGTCGGCCTGCTGGTCGCCGGCCGCGCGCAGCATTACGGCATGACCGTCTTCGGCGGCGCGATCCTGCTGTCGTCGCTCTATTTCATGGCGGTGGTGCCGCGCTTCCTGGCGCGGCGCTGGAAGACGCCGGCGGAGGTCGTGCCCGAGGCATGAAGCGTTTCTGGAAGGAAGTCAGCGTCGAGAACGGCCAGGTGGCGCTCGACGGCAAGCCGGTGCGCACCCCAGACCGGGCGCCGCTCGCTTTGCCCACCCCGGCGCTGGCCGAGGCGGTGGCCGAGGAATGGCGCGCCGTGGGCGACACGATCGATCCGCGCGCGATGAAGCTCACCGGGCTCGCCAATGCGGCGATCGACAAGATCTCCGCCGATCCCGCCCCCTTCGCCCAGGGCCTGGCGGCCTATGGCGAGAGCGACCTGCTCTACTACCGCGCCGAGGATCCCGAGCCGCTGGTGCTGCGCCAGGCCGAGGCCTGGGACCCGCTGCTCGACTGGGCGCGCAGCCGCTACGACGTGCATTTCGAGACCGCGACCGGGGTGATCCACAAGGCCCAGCCCGAGGCGACAATCTCCCGGCTGGCCGAGGCGGTGCACGCGCTCGATCCCTTCCGCATCGCCGGCCTCTCGCCGGTGGTGACGATCAGCGGCTCGCTGGTCGGCGCGCTGGCGCTGCTCGAAGGCGCGATTCCCGCCGAGACCCTGTGGCAGGCCGCCCATGTCGACGAGCTGTGGCAGGCCGAGCAATGGGGCGAGGACGAGCTTGCCCTGGCCGCGCGCGAGAACCGCCGGACGGACTTCCTGGCGGGGGTGCGGTTCCTGGGGTTGCTCAATTAGCCGTGCCGCAAACCCAACCGTCACCCCGGCCTTGTGCCGGGGTCCACCGGGAGGCGAGTACCGGACAAGAGGCGGAATGGCATAGCGCGAGGCGCAGTGGACCCCGGCACAAGGCCGGGGTGACAAAATATGCCTATAAGGGCGCAAAACACCCCAATATCAGCCGCTTCGCATCGAACGGCACCTCCCCCTCCACTTCCAGGCTGCCGTCCGCGTGCATCGCCGCCTCCGCCGCGTCGAGCGTCGCCTTGTCGGGCCAGACCTGCCAGGAGATGACGATCTTCTCCCCCGGCTGCGCCGCCACCGCCTTGCGGAAGTCGGTCACCGATCCGTCGGGGACGAAATCTTCCCAGGCCTCGGTGATCTCCAGGCAGCCATGCGCCTTGAAGATCGCCGCGCCGCGCACCGCCCAGGCGCGATAGGCCTCGCGCTTCGCCTCCGGCACCGGGATCACCAGCGCGCAGATGTACATGGTCAGATGCGCGTCACGATCGGCCGCGGCAGCGCCCAGGCGAGCACCGCCCCCGCCGCGATCCAGCTCGCCACGTCGCTCACCCACAGGTAGAAGAAATAGCCCAGCGGTGCGTGGTTGAAGATCGGCTGGCCGAGATCGGAATAGGCCGTCACCGCCACCGCGGTGATCGCCACCAGCTTCAGCCGGTCGGCAAAGCTCAGGGTCGCCGCGACCATGCGCAGCGCGAAGCCGGCGAGCAGCGCGCAGAGTATCGCCAGCACCAGCCCGCCGATCAGCGCAGCGCTGTCCGGATTGGCGAAGCCGCCGGTGTTGAACAGCACCATCGCCGTCGGCCCCTGACCATAGAGCTGGGTGCCCTGCGGCGTGCCCGGCCAGGGAATCGGATAGGCGCCGGTACCGAGCGGCCCGAGATGCTGGGCAAGTGCCGCCTGCACCGCCGCCGTGGTTGCCGCATCGGTCTTGGAAAGCGCGAGCAGGCTGAGGGGCGTGCCCCAGAAGATGAAGCCTACCAGCCACATGGCGAGCCCACCGAGCGCGCCGCCGAGGAACAGTCTAGCCATCATAACCCTCCCCTTTGGGAAGGTTACTTCATCAACCCGCGGATGAATCCGATCAAGCCCGTCTGGCGCGAGCGCTTGAGCCGCTCGGCGTTCAGGATCGTGTGGACCGAGCGATAGCATTGGTCGACATCGTCGTTGACCAGCACATAGTCATAGCCGTCCCAGTGGCTGACCTCGGCGGCCGCGCGGTCCATGCGGGCGTTGATCACTTCCATCGGATCGGTCGCGCGGTTGACCAGCCGCTGGCGCAGCTCGACGAAGGACGGCGGCAGGATGAACACGCGGACCACGTCGCCGCCGGCCAGCTGGAACAGCTGCTGCGCGCCCTGCCAGTCGATGTCGAACAGCACGTCGCGGCCCGAATCGAGGATTTCCTCCACCGTCGAGCGCAGCGTGCCGTAGCGGTGGTTGAACACATGCGCCCATTCGAGGAACTCGTGGTTGTTCGCGATTTCGCGGAACCGCTCGAGATCGACGAAATGATAGTCGACGCCGTCCACTTCGCCCGGGCGCATCGGCCGGGTGGTGACGGAAACGGACATCTGGAGATGCTCGTCGGCGGCGAGCAGCTTGCGCGCGATCGTCGACTTGCCGGCGCCGGAGGGCGAGGACAGCACGAACAATACGCCGCGTCGCTTGAATCCGTGCGGGTCGGTCTCGGTGGAATGGGGCATGGGTGCCTTTGGCGTGGGAGTCCCGCGCCCGTCAAGTCTTTGGCGTCAAGCTAGGACCGGACGTATCGCACGCGCCGTTTCGGGAACACCAGCCGCCAGAAGAAGCGCAGCACCAGGAAAAGCGCCGCCAGCACCCAGCCGACCGGCCCCATCCGGGCGAGCAGCCGCTCGACGCCCAGACCGATCAGCGCGCCCTTCACGCCGCCCTTGCCGTCGGCGCGGTCGATCCGGTTGCCGATAAAGGCGCTGAGCAGCTTGCCGATCATGCGGCGGGCTCGCGCCCGCGGGTGAAGTGGTGATACGCATAGGCTGCGCCGCCGAGCACGATGGCGGCGGGCACGATCTTCTTCGCCGCCTTCCAGGTCAGCACGCCCGCCAGCGCGCCCAGCGTCCCGCCCTCGCCGTCCCGGCGATCGATGCGGTTGCCGATCCAGCCTGCGATTGCGTCCCCGATCATGGTTGCTCCTGCGTAAGTGGTTACGAAGAGCAAGCGATTGAAAGGGCGCGAAGTTCCTCAATTCCTCCCCGGAACGGGGAGGGGGACCGCGCCGCGTCAGCGGCGTGGTGGAGGGGGCCCGCTCTCCACCAGCCTTGTCGTTTGGGGAGAGCGGGCCCCCTCCACCATCGCTTCGCGATGGTCCCCCTCCCCGTTCCGGGGAGGAGTTTTAACTTACCGCCCGATCATCGTCTCGGGCCGCACATACTGGTCGAACGTCGCCTCATCGACCAGACCCAGCGCCAGCCCGCTCTCCTTGAGCGTCAGGCCCTTCTCGTGCGCGTTCTTGGCGATCTTGGCGGCGTTGTCGTAACCGATCGCCGGCGCCAGCGCGGTCACCAGCATCAGCGAGCGGTCGACCAGCGCCTTGATCTGGCTCTCATTCGCCTCGATCCCGTCGACGCAGCGCTCGGCGAAGCTCGTCATGCCGATGGACAGCAGCGAGATCGAGCGCAGCACGTTCGCGCCGATCAGCGGCATGAACACGTTGAGCTCGAAATGGCCCTGCATGCCGCCGACGGTAACCGCCTGGTTGTTGCCGATCACCTGCGCCGCGACCATCGTCAGCGATTCGCACTGGGTCGGGTTGACCTTGCCCGGCATGATCGAGCTGCCCGGCTCGTTGGCCGGCAGCGACAGCTCGCCCAGGCCCGAGCGCGGGCCCGAGCCGAGGAAGCGGATGTCGTTGGCGATCTTGTTGAGCGCCACCGCCAGCGTGTTGAGCGCGCCCGAGAAGAAGACCAGCCCGTCCTTGGCGGCCAGCTGCTCGAACTTGTTCGGCGCCGGCTCGAACTGGGTGCCGGCGATGTCGGTGATCGCCGCCGACATGTCCTCGGCCCAGCCTTCCGGCGCGTTGAGCCCGGTGCCGACCGCGGTGCCGCCGATCGCCAGCTTGCGCAGATTGCCGTTCAGCGCGCCTTCGATCCGCGCCTTGCAGCTGATCAGCTGCGCCGCATAGCCGCCGAATTCCTGGCCGAGCGTCAGCGGGGTCGCGTCCTGGGTGTGGGTGCGGCCGATCTTGATGATGTGGTCCCAGGCCTCGGCCTTGGCGGTCAGCGAGGCGGTCAGCTGGTCGAGCGCCGGGATCAGCTGGTCGCGCGTCGCCAGCACGGCGGCGACGTGCAGCGCGGTCGGGAAGCTGTCGTTCGACGACTGGCTCATGTTGACATGGTCGTTCGGGTGCACCGGCGACTTGCCGCCCTTGGTGCCGGCGAGCACGAAGTTCGCGCGGCCGGCGATGACTTCGTTGACGTTCATGTTGGTCTGCGTGCCCGAGCCGGTCTGCCAGATCACCAGCGGGAACTGGTCGTCCAGGTCGCCCGCGACGATCTCCTGCGCCGCCGCCTCGATCGCATCAGCGATTTTCGAATCCATCCCATGCTTGCGGTTCACCCGCGCCGCGGCCTGCTTCACGATCGCCTGGGCGTGGACGATGCCGAGCGGCATCCGCTCCATCGCGCCGAACGGGAAATTCTCGATCGAGCGCTGGGTCTGGGCGCCCCAATAGGCGTCGGCGGGAACTTCGATCGCGCCGATCGAATCGGTTTCGGTCCGGGTGGTCACATCAGGCCTTTCATTCTGGATCCGCCTCTCGCGGAGTCGCCGCGGCTCTACCGCCTTGCCCCCCGCGATTCCAGCACCCCCGCGCAGGCGTCTGGCCCGGCAGGAATTTTGAGGGGCGTTAACCAACTGTGCGTGCTTCGCTTCTTACAATGGAATCATGCACGCCGGCGCACATCTTCCCACTTCCCACGGATCGCAGGAGCGCGCGCCGCGCAAGAACCTGTTCCTGGCGGCCGCGATCGAAGCCGATGCGCTGAAGGTGGCGGTGCGCATCCGCAACCTTTCCGAGGGCGGCGCGATGCTCGACGGCTCGGTGCTGCCGCGCGCCGGCACCCCGCTGGTGCTGCGCCGCGCCGAGATCGAGGTCCCCGCCCGAGTCGTCTGGCAGAGCGAGGGCCGCTGCGGCGTCGCCTTCGATCACAGCGCCGTCACCGTCGACGAATGGATCTCGGGCAACCGCGTCGCCAGCTTCGAAGGCTATCGCGGCCAGGCCCGGGTCGATGCGATCCAGGAAGCGGTGCGCAGCGGCACCGTGCTGCCCGCAGAGCCTGCCCCGCCTCCCGCGGCACCGGCCATGGCCGATCTCGGCGAGCGGCTGGTCGAGGAGGTCTTCCACGTCCGCGAGCTGCTGAACAGCCTGGGCGAGCGCCTGGTCGAGGACCCGCACGTCATCGCCCAGCATCTCGAGGCGCTGCAGAATCTCGATCGCGCCAGCCAGATCCTCGAGCATCTCGGCTCGATCCTCGGCGCCGAGGATCCCGGCGCCGCGGCCCAGTCCGTAGCCATGCAGGACCTGCGCGCCCGCCTGCTCCGCCCGTCCAGCGCCAACGACGGGTAAAAGAGCAAAGGCTCTCCACCTTCGGTTCCCCGGCGAAGGCCGGGGCCCAGTTGCAATGTCGCTCGTGAGGCTCCGGCTCCATCGATAGTGCGTCGAGACTGGACCCCGGCCTTCGCCGGGGAACCGAAAGAACCACACGCCCATATGGCTAAAGCCAGCCGCATAGGCATCCCCGTTTCGGGGCTAAATCTCCTCCGCGCGCGATTGCCCCGGCCGGCATCGCCCTCCTAGTCTGCCCGCACGGAAACAAGGGTCGCATCCGTCGGAGAACACAGGCTTTTCGAGGAGAACAATCATGTCCAGACTCTCGATGCGTCGCACGCTGATCGCGGTGGCGGCCACCGCCACGCTGCCCGCCCTCGCTGCCGCGGCGCCCGGTGGCGAGACCCTCTACGTCCATCAGTATTTCAGCGACGACAGCTATACCGAACAGGTCGGCCGCGAACTCGACCGGTGCACGCAGCAGGGCGTACAGGCCGGCACGCTGTTCGGCACCTGGACGCCCTATGTGATCGACACACCCACGGCGATCTGCCGCGACGGCAACAAATATCCGCTCGAATGAGGCATTGGGGGCGGTGCGCCTGCGCGGCGCGCCGCCTCACTTCTTCCGCTTGAAGTCCACCGAGACGACGTTCGAGCCGTCCTCGACCGGCTTTGCCGCCGGCCCGTCATTCTCCGCTTCCTCGTGCTGCGGCTCGTCCTGTTCGGCACCCTCGGCCGCCTGGAAGCGCAGCTCGAAGTTCACCGCCGGATCGTGGAAGCCGGTGATCGCCGAGAACGGGATGTTGAGCATCGCCGGGATCTGGTTGAAGCTCAGGCCCACCGAGAATTTCTCGCCGTCCACCTTCAGGTCCCAGAAACGGTGCTGCAGGACGATGGTCATCTCGTCCGGGAACCGGTCGATCAGCCGCTGCGGGATGTCGACTCCCGGCGCATGCGTCTTGAAGGTGATGTAGAAATGATGCCCGCCGGGCAGGTTGCCCGTCTCGGCAACCGAGCCGAGCACGCGGCCGACGACTGCGCGCAGGGCCTCCTGCACGATCTCGTCATAGGGAATCAGGCTATCGGGCACGTTGCCAGTCATGCCCCTTGGGTAGCGCAAGGAGCCGCACGGTCAAGATTGCATGCGCGGCAACCTTCGTTATGGGGGTCGCGATGCGCACCGCCACCGTAAGCCGCAAGACGAGCGAGACCGCCGTCGACGTCACCGTCAACCTCGACGGTACCGGAGCCTATTCCGTCTCCACCGGGATCGGCTTCTTCGATCACATGCTCGAGCAGCTCAGCCGTCATTCGCTGATCGACATGGAAGTGAAGACGGTGGGCGATCTCCATATCGACCAGCACCACACGGTGGAGGACACCGGCCTGGCGATCGGTGAGGCGATCCTCAAGGCGCTCGGCGACAAGAAGGGCATCCGCCGCTACGCCGACGCGCTGTCGCCGATGGACGAAACGCTCACCCGCGTCGCCATCGACATCTCCGGCCGCCCCTATCTCGTCTGGAAGACCGAGTTCTCGCAGAAGCGCCTCGGCGAGATGGACACCGAGATGTTCGAGCACTGGTTCCACAGCTTCGCGCAGACCGCGGGCGTGACGCTCCACATCGAGACGCTCTACGGCACCAACAACCACCATATCGCCGAAGCCGCGTTCAAGGGCCTGGCCCGCGCGCTGCGCGAAGCGGTCGAGATCGACCCGCGCAAGGCGGACGTGGTGCCGAGCACCAAGGGGGTGTTGTGAAAAGCTCCCCTTCCGCTTGCGGGAGGGGTCGGGGGAGGGGCTGTAAACTCTTCCTCGCGACACGCCCTCCCCTAGCCCCTCCCGCAAGCGGGAGGGGAATGTGACCATCGCCCTCATCGACTACGGCGCGGGCAATCTCTATTCGGTCCACAACGCGCTGAAGGCCGCGGGCGCGAGCGATATCGCCGTCACCGCCGATCCCGAGGCAGTCCTCAAGGCCGACCGCATCGTCCTCCCCGGCGTCGGCGCATTCGGCGCCTGCGCCGCGGGCCTGCGCGCCATCCCCGGCATGACCGAGGCGCTGAACACCCGCGTCCGCCAGCAGGGCGCGCCCTTCCTCGGCGTCTGTGTCGGCATGCAGCTGATGGCGGATGCGGGGGAAGAGATGGGCACGCACCCCGGCCTCGGCTGGATCCCCGGCACCGTCCGCGCGATCGCGCCAGCCCCGGGCGTCCATGTCCCGCACATGGGCTGGAACGACGTGATCCCCGCCAGCCCGCACTCGCTGATCGAGCCGGGCGAGGCCTATTTCCTCCACAGCTTCGCCTTCACCGGCGAGCATGTGCTGGCCACCACCGACCATGGCGGCCCGGTCACCGCGGCGATCGGCCGGGACACCATGATCGGCGTCCAGTTCCACCCCGAAAAGAGCCAGCGCTACGGCATCGCGCTGGTCGAAAGGTTCCTCCAGTGGCGTCCGTAGACAATGGCCTGATCATCTTCCCCGCGATCGACCTCAAGGGCGGCCAGGTCGTCCGCCTGGCCGAAGGCGATATGGACCGCGCCACCGTCTATGGCGACAACCCCGCCGCCCAGGCCGAGATCTTCGCCCAGGCCGGCGCCGAATGGCTGCACGTGGTCGATCTGGACGGCGCGTTCGCCGGCGAATCGGTCAATGGCGGCGCCGTCGCATCGATCCTCGAGAGCGGCTTCGGCGGCCATATCCAGCTCGGCGGCGGCATCCGGAACCGCGAGTCGATCGACCGCTGGCTCGATCTCGGTGTGCAGCGCGTGGTGATCGGCACCGCCGCGCTGGAGAACCCGGACCTGGTCCGCGAGGCCGCCCGCGACAATCCCGGCCGCATCGTCGTCGCGGTCGATGCACGCGACGGGCTGGTCGCCACCCGCGGCTGGGCGGACGTGTCGGACGTCGCGGTGGTCGATCTCGCCCGCCGCTTCGAGGATGCCGGCGTCGCCGCGCTCCTGTTCACCGATGTCGGCCGCGACGGCCTGCTCAAGGGCTGCAATGTCGAGGCGACCGTGGCGCTTGCCCGGGCCGTCTCGATTCCGGTCATCGCCAGCGGCGGCGTCACCGACATCGCCGACATCCATGCGCTGCGCCCGCATGTCGTCGACGGCGTCGAAGGCGTGATCACTGGCCGCGCCCTCTATGACGGCCGCCTCGACCTCGCCTGGGCGATCGAAGTGGGCCGGGCATGATGTCCGCGCAACGACGCGACGACGCGACAATTTTGTTCGCGCGGAGACGCGGAGGCGCGGAGATATTGATCAGCCGCGCCAGCGGCCTCTCACAGCAGCCGCGCGCCAAGCGTGCTGCGCCAGTTATAGCGGCTGACGCCGCAACGCAGCCTGCCCCCTCCGCGCCTCCGCGCCTCCGCGCGAACCAATCTCTTCTTCTTCGTCGCGTCGTCGCGTCGTTGCGCGAGAAAACCGCATGACCGTCCGCGCCCGCGTCATCCCCTGCCTCGACGTGGCGAACGGCCGCGTCGTCAAGGGCGTCAACTTCGTCGACCTGATCGATGCCGGCGACCCCGTCGAGCAGGCCCGTGCCTATGACGTCGCCGGCGCCGACGAGCTCTGCTTCCTCGACATCACCGCCAGCCACGAGGCGCGCGGCACGATCCTCGACGTCGTCCGCCGCACCGCCGAGGTCTGCTTCATGCCGCTCACCGTCGGCGGCGGGGTGCGCAGCGTCGAGGATGCCCGCGCGCTCCTCCTCGCCGGCGCGGACAAGGTCGCGGTCAACAGCGCCGCCGTCACCCGTCCCGAGGTCGTCGCCGAGATCGCCGAGAAGATGGGCAGCCAGTGCGTCGTCGCCTCGGTCGATGCCCGCCGCAGCGCCAATGGCTGGGAAGTCTTCACCCATGGCGGCCGCAAGCCGACCGGCATCGACGCGGTCACGCACGCCATCGCCCTCGCCCATCTCGGCGCCGGCGAGCTGCTGATCACCTCGATGGACCGCGACGGCACCAAGGACGGCTATGACCTCGAGCTGATCCGCACGATCGCCGACCAGGTGACCGTGCCGGTGGTCGCCTCGGGCGGCGTCGGCAATCTCCAGCATCTGGTCGACGGCATCACCCAGGGCCATGCCAGCGCCGTCCTCGCCGCCTCGATCTTCCATTTCGGCGAGGCCAGCATCGCCGACGCGCACGCCGCGCTGGCCGCGGCGGGGATTCCGGTTCGCAGCTAACCACTCCCCCTCTACCGCTTTTGCGGGAGAGGGGTGGTCGACCCCGGCGAAAGCCGGGGAGACCGGGGTGAGGGTCAGTGCGAACGGCAAGCGGCTTGCTCGCGACCAGCACGGACCCTGATTAACGCTTTGTCGGTGCTTTGCGCCTAGGGTCCCGCCCATGCGCACCGCTCTCCTGCCCCTGGCCCTGCTCGCCGCGATCCCGGCTTTCGCCGCCGACGAGCCGCCGCATACCGGCCGCGCGGGCAGCCGCTCGATGCCCGAGCTTTCGGATCTGGCGCTCGCCGCCTGCGCCGCCGGCGGCATCTGGTTCGTGCGGCGCCAGCTGCGCGCCCGCTTCCGCAAGACATCGCCCAAAGACTGACGGCGCAGGATTGACAGCGGCGCGCGCCTCCCGCAGCCGGGAGCCATGGCCGATCCGCTCGACATCCTCGAACAGACCATCCGCGCGCGCCGCACCGCGAGCCCGGACAGCTCCTATGTCGCCAAGCTGACGCATCGCGGCCGCGCCAAGATCGCGCAGAAGCTGGGCGAGGAAGCCACCGAGACGGTGATCGCCGCGATCCAGGACGACCGCGAGGAACTGACCAAGGAAGCCGCCGACCTGGTCTTCCACCTGCTCGTGCTGCTCGCCGATGCCGGCTTGGGGCTGGACGACATCCGCGCCGAACTGGCCCGCCGCGAAGGGGTTTCGGGGATCGAGGAAAAGGCGAGCCGGCCTGCCTGATACGCCCCCCCTTCCGCTTGCGGGAGGGGCCGGGGGAGGGCATGTGACCTTCCAAACGATGCGGCAGGCGGGAGGACAGCCCCTCCCCTAATCCCTCCCGCAAGCGGAAGGGGAAGAACATGCCCATCGACGCCACCCAGCCTTATGACGACCAGAACATCTTCGCGAAAATCCTGCGCGGCGATATCCCGTCGAAGAAGGTGTTCGAGGACGAATTCGCCCTCGCCTTCCACGACATCAACCCGCAGGCGCCGCATCACATCCTGGTGATCCCCAAGGGCCCCTATGTGTCGTGGGACGATTTTTCGGCCAAGGCGAGCGACGCCGAGATCGCCGGCTTCGTCCGCGCCGTCGGCCATGTCGCGCGCGAGGCGGGCCTGGTGAAGCCCGGCTACCGGCTGCTCGCCAATACCGGCACCAACGCGCACCAGGAGGTTCCGCACCTCCATGTCCATATCTTCGCCGGCCGCCAGCTCGGTCCGATGCTGTCGCGCTAGCAGGAAGCACCGGCTCGGGGGCCGTCATGCATTTCCTCCACACCTTCCATCTGGCCGCCTATCTCGACACGCTGGTCAGCTATGCGCTCGCGCTGGTGTTGGGCGCGCTGATCGGCGCCGAGCGCCAGTATCGCCAGCGCACCGCCGGCCTGCGCACCAACGCGCTGGTCGCCCTGGGCGCCGCGGCGTTCGTCGATCTCGCCCAGCGGCTCGCCGGCGATGTCGAGGCGGTGCGGGTGATCTCCTACACCGTCTCGGGGATCGGCTTCCTCGGCGCGGGCGTGATCATGAAGGAAGGCATGAACGTCCGCGGCCTCAATACCGCGGCCACGCTCTGGTGCTCGGCGGCGGTGGGGGCCTGTGCCGGAACCGACATGGCCGCCGAGGCCGCGACGCTCACCATATTCGTGGTGGTCGGCAACACTTTGCTGCGTCCCATCGTCAACGCGATCAACCGCATCCCGCTGGCCGGCGGCGCGCTGGAGGCGACCTATTCGGTCACGCTCACCGCAAACCCGGCCAATGCATCGGCATTGCGCGATACGCTCGTCGATCACCTCGAGCTGATGCGCTATCCCGTGGCCGATACCGAGATCCTCGAGCGCGCCGAGGACCTGGTCGAGATCCGGGCGACCCTGATCAGCACCGGCGCGGTCGATGCCGATCTCGACGCAATCGTCGCGCATCTCGCCAAGACCCGCACCGTGCTGCACGCGAGCTGGGAAGTGCAGACGCACGACTGAGCCCGGATCCGGCAGGCTTGCAAAAGGCGCCGCAGCCTGCTTGCCAGCAGGCCATGCGCTATCTCAACCTCGCCATCGCGATCGTCGCCGAGGTCACCGCGACTTCGTTCATGAAGCAGTCCGAGGGGTTCACCCGGCTGATCCCCTCGGCAGTCACGATCCTCGGCTATGCGGTCGCCTTCTATTTCCTCTCGCTCACCCTGCGCGAGATACCGACCGGCATCGCCTATGCGATCTGGTCGGGCGTCGGCATCGTACTGATCGCGGCGATCGCCTGGTTGTTCCAGGGGCAGAAGCTCGACCTGCCGGCCATGCTCGGCATGGCGCTGATCATCGCCGGGGTGCTGGTGATGAACCTCTTCTCCAGGGCCGCACCGCACTGATCCGGTGCCGGAAACCGGCCATGGCGACGCCATTTCCAGGATTTCCGTGCGCCAGCGCCCCACGGCTCGACGTATTCCTGCGCTAAAGCCGCGCTTTCGGCCACTAAAGCATTGCCTCCACCGGTTTTGCGGCTAGGCTCCGCGCTTTCATCCAAACGGGGCGGCGGGATACACCGCCGTAGAGGGGACCATCCATGATCTTCGGGCGCGTAAAGCCACTCGATGCCATCCTGGCCACCGCCGAGAAAAAATCGCTCCACCGGTCGCTGGGAGCGTTTCAGCTCACCATGCTCGGCATCGGCGCGGTGATCGGCACCGGCATTTTCGTTCTTACCGCCGAAGCCGCGCAAAAGGCCGGCCCCGGCATGATGATCTCGTTCATCATCGCCGGCGTGGTCTGCGCCTTCGCCGCACTCTGCTACGCCGAAATGGCCTCGATGGTCCCGGTCTCGGGCTCGGCCTATACCTATAGCTATGCCGTGATGGGCGAGTTGATCGCCTGGATGGTCGGCTGGGCCCTCATCCTCGAATATGCGGTCGCCGCGGGCGCGGTCTCGGTCGGCTGGTCCGGCTATGTGATCGGCCTGATCGAGCATACTTTCCATATCGACATACCCGCCTCGCTGGTCACCGGACCGTTCGACGGCGGCCTGATCAACCTGCCCGCGATGCTGATCGCCGCGCTGGTCACCTGGCTGCTGGTCATCGGCACCAAGGAGAGCGCCACGGTCAACGCCATCCTGGTCACGATCAAGATCACCGCGCTCACCGTGTTCATCGTGCTGGCCGTGCCGGTGATGAACGGCGCGCAGTTCTCGCCCTTCGCCCCGACGGGCATCATCGGCGTCTCGATGGCGGCGGCGTCGATCTTCTTCGCCTATGTCGGCTTCGACGCGGTCTCCACCGCGGCCGAGGAGACCAAGAACCCGCAGCGCAACATGCCGATCGGCCTGATCGGCTCGCTCGCCATCTGCACCATCTTCTACCTGCTCGTCGCCGCCGGCGTGATCGGCGCCCCGGGCCTCAGCAGCCAGCCGGTGGTCGATGCCGCCGGCCATGCGCTCGAGCCGGGCAGCCGCGAGCTTGCCGCCCAGTGCGCCACGCGCGCCGCCGAAGGCTTCAAGGACGTCGTCTGCTCGAAGGAAGCGCTCGCCTTCACCCTGCGCGAGATCGGCTGGCCGCAGATCGGCAACCTGCTCGGCCTCGCCGCCGGCCTGGCGCTGCCTTCGGTCATCCTGATGATGATGTTCGGCCAGACCCGCATCTTCTTCGTGATGAGCCGCGACGGCCTGCTCCCCGCCGCCTTCTCGAAGATCCACCCGACCTACAACACGCCGCACGTGATCACGATCATCACCGGCATCGCGGTGGCGCTGTTCGCGGCCTTCTTCCCGGTCGGCCAGCTTGCCAACATCTCCAACTCGGGCACGCTGTTCGCCTTCGCCGCGGTGTCGATCGCCGTGATGGTGATCCGCAAGACCGACCCGACCCGCAAGCGCCCGTTCAAGACGCCGCTGGTATACGTCACCGCGCCGTTCGCGATCCTGGGCTGCCTCTATCTGTTCGTCAGCCTCGATCACAAGAGCATCATCCTCTTCCTGATCTGGGCGGCGATCGGCCTGCTGGTCTATTTCGGCTACAGCCGCTCGCGCAGCCATGTCGGCCGCGGCATCGTCGATGTGCCCGAGCACCAGGCCTATGAGGAACTGGACCCGCCGGTCCCCGGCACCCATTAAGGGCGCCGGTTTCCGGGCATGAGAAAAGGGCCGGAGGAGCGATCCTCCGGCCCTTTTTCTATTCAAAGCCCTCTCCCGCTTTCGCGGGAGAGGGTTGGGTGAGGGCACTTCTTCCAGGCGAGGAAGCGATCGTTTGGCAGAACTGCCCTCACCCTCCCACCGCTTCGCGGCGGGCCCCTCCCTCTCCCGCGAAAGCGGGAGAGGTGTCAGGCGATCAGCCCAGCTTCTCTGCCGCCAGCGCCTTCAGATCCACCTCGGCGCGCGCGCCGTAATGCTGGATGATCTCGGCGGCGCACAGCGCGCCCAGGCGGAGCGAGTCCTTGACCGAGCGACCCTGGGCCTGGCCGTGGAGGAAGCCCGCGGCGAAGCTGTCGCCGGCGCCGGTGGTGTCGACCAGCCGGGCGATCGGCTCGGCCGGAACCTCGACGCGCTCGTCGCCGACCAGCGCCATCGCGCCGTTCTCGCTGCGCGTGACGACCAGCACCGGCACCTTGCCGTGGATGTGCTGCACCGCCGCCTCGAATTCCTCATGCTCGCACAGCGCGAGCAGCTCGTTCTCGTTGGCGAACAGGATGTCGATCATCCCGTCCTCGATCAGCTTGCGGAAATCGTCGCCGTGGCGCGAGATGCAGAACACGTCGGAGAGCGTGAACGCGACCTTGCGGCCATTCGCCCGCGCGATCTCGATCGCCTTGCGCATCGCCGCGCGCGGCTCTTCCGGATCCCACAGATAGCCTTCGAGATAGAGGATCGCGCCGCTGGCGATCAGCTGCTCGTCCAGCGCCGAGGCCGGCAGGAACTGCGAGGCACCGAGGAAGGTGTTCATCGTGCGCTGGCCGTCCGGCGTCACGAAGATCAGGCAGCGCGCGGTGGTCGGCTGGCCGGGGCGCACCGCGGTATCGAAATGCACGCCGGCGGCGCGCAGGTCGTGCGCGAAGACTTCGCCGAGCTGGTCGTCGGCGACCTGGCCGATGAACGCGGTCTTGCTGCCGAGCGCGGCGAGGCCCGCCACGGTGTTGCTCGCCGAGCCGCCCGAAACTTCGCGGCCCGGGCCCATCTTGGCGTAGAGCGCGTCGGCTTCCTCGGGCGAGAACATCAGCTGCATCGAGCCCTTGGCGACGCCGATCTCCTCGATGAAGCTGTCCTCCGCCTGGGCGAGGATGTCGACGATCGCGTTGCCGATGGCGACGACGTCATAGGTCGGGCTGGTCAAATGGGTGCTCCAAAAAGATTGCGCCGCCGCCCTAGTAGCGGGCAAAGGATAGCGCAATGATTCAGGCCTTCTTCCTCTCGCTGGGCCAGCTGTTCGACCGGCCGATACTCGCCGTCTTCGTCAAGTCCGTGCTGCTGACCCTGGTGCTGTTCGCCGCGGCGAGCATCGGCCTGTGGTTCGGCATGCACGCGCTGGCCGATTGGATCTCCGCCTGGCTCGGCGGCTGGAGCGGCTCGGAGGCGTTCGCCGACATTACCACGATCCTGCTGGTGATCCTCTTCCACTGGCTGATGTTCCGCGCGATCGCCGTCGCGGTGATCGGCATCTTCGCCGACGAGGTCGTCGCCGCGGTCGAGAAGAAACATTATCCCGGCGCCCATGCCCAGGCGATCGACGTGCCGCTCGGCCGCTCGATCGCGATGGGCCTCGGCTCGGCGGTGCGGCTGCTCGCGATCAACCTGCTGCTCTCGCCGCTCTACCTGATCCTGCTGGTCACCGGCATCGGCACCGCGCTCGCCTTCTTCCTGGTCAACTCCTGGCTGCTCGGCCGCGACCTGGGCGACATGGTCGCCGCCCGCCACATGCCGCGCGGCGAGCTGCGCGGCTGGCGCCGGCGGACCAGCATCGGCCGCTTCACGCTCGGCGCGGTCGGCACCGGGCTTCTGCTCGTCCCGATCCTCAACCTGGTCGCCCCGGTGCTGGGAGCCGCGATGGCCACGCACGCATTTCACCGCGGGAGGCGGGCACAATGAAGAAACTCATCCTGATCACGGCCCTGGCGCTCGGCGCCTGTGGCGGCGAAGGCGTGATCCCCCCGCCCCGCGCCGGCTATGTGCCGGTGCCGAGCGCGCGCGCCACGCCGAGCGCCCGCCCCACCCCGGGCCCCGCCACCCCGCTGCCCGGCGGCCTCGCCGCCGTCCAGGGCGCCACCGCCCCGCGCCTGATCGCGCGCTTCGGCAAGCCCCAGCTCGACATGAGCGAGGGCACCGCGCGCAAGCTGCAATTCGCCGGCCCGATCTGCGTGCTCGACACCTATCTCTATCCGCAGAGCCGCGGCGAGCCGGTGGTCACCCATGTCGACGCCCGCCAGCGCGACGGCCGCCCGATCGACGAGGCGAGCTGTGTGGCGGCACTGAGCGGGGCAAGGGCGCGGTGATCGCTTAAGCCCCTCCCCTTCAGGGGAGGGGTTTGGGGTGGGGCATGTGTCTCACCGAGAGCGGGAGCCAGCGGACAGCCCCCACCCCAACCCCTCCCCTGAAGGGGAGGGGCTTAACTTGGCCAAAGCCCACCCCGCAGCCTCCCGCACCGTCTCGTCCGCATCCCCCAGCAACGCCCGCACCGGCTCGGCCAGCCCGGCATCCCCGCTGTTCCCCGCCGCGATCAGGCAATTGCGCACCATCCGGTCGCGCCCGATCCGCTTGATCGGCGATCCCGAGAACACCTCGCGGAACCCCGCATCGTCGAGCGCCAGCAGGTCCGCCAGCGCCGGCGCGGTCAGCTCGGCGCGCGGCACGAACGCCAGGTTCGCCTGCGCCGCATGGGCGAACTTGTTCCACGGGCACACCGCCAGGCAATCGTCGCAGCCATAGATGCGGTTGCCGATGCCTTCGCGGAACTCCTCCGGGATCGGCCCCTTGTGCTCGATCGTCAGGTAGGAGATGCAGCGCCGCGCATCGAGCTGATAGGGCGCCGGAAAGGCATCGGTCGGGCACGCCGTCTGGCACGCATCGCAACTGCCGCAGGTGGTGCGCACCCGCGCATCGGGTTCCAGTTCCGCCGTGGTGTAGATCGCCGCGAGGAACAGCCAGCTGCCATGGCTGCGGCTGACCAGATTGGTGTGCTTGCCCTGCCAGCCCAGCCCCGCCGCCTCGGCCAGCGGCTTCTCCATCACCGGCGCGGTATCGACGAACACCTTCAGGTCGGTCCCCGGCGCCTCGGCGACCAGCCAGCGCGCCAGCTCCTTCAGCCGCCGCTTGACCACGTCATGATAGTCCTGCCCCTGGGCATAGGTGGAGATCCGCCCGATCTCGCCATGCCCGGCCAGCGCCAGCGGGTCGCGCGCCGGCGCATAGCTCATCCCCAGCGAGATCACCGAGCGCACCTCGGGCCACAGCCCCGCCGGGCTCTCGCGATGATGCGCCCGCTCCTCCATCCACAGCATCGAGCCGTGGCGCCCGTCCTCCAGCCATTGCCGCAGCCGCTCGGCGGTCTTCGGCGCGGCATCGGCGCGCGCGATCCCGCAGGCCGCGAAGCCGATTTCGGCGGCTTTGGCCTTTATTAGTGCTTCGAGTGGCTTGTGCTGTTCCACGCCGACCCGCTACCACCAAAGCAATCAGGGAGGGACTCCATTTGACTGGAGAATTGGCCGTAAGCGCCCAAGGGCTCGTCAAATATTTCGGCGATCGCCGCGTGGTTGACGGCGTGGACATCAAGGTTCCCAAGGGGCTGGTCTATGGCGTGCTCGGCCCGAACGGCGCCGGCAAGACCACCACGCTGCGCATGCTGCTCGGCATCATCGAGCCCGACGAAGGCGAGCGCTCGATGCTCGGCTATGGCCATCCGCGCGACGCCAGCGACCTGGTCGGCTATCTCCCCGAGGAGCGCGGCCTCTATCCAAACATGAAGTGCCGCGAGGCGATCGCCTTCATGGGTGCCCTGCGTGGCCTGCCCTGGGCGACCGGACGCAAGCGCGCCGACACGCTGCTCGACAATGCCGGGCTCGGCCATGCCAAGGACGAGAAGATCCGCAAGCTCTCCAAGGGCATGGCGCAGCTCGTCCAGCTGCTCGGCTCGGTGGTCCACGAGCCCCAGCTGCTCGTCCTCGACGAGCCGTTCTCAGGCCTGGATCCGGTCAACCAGGAGAAGCTCGAAAAGCTGATCCGCGCCGAGCGCGACCGCGGCGCCACCATCCTCTTCTCCACCCACGTCATGGCGCATGCCGAGCGGCTCTGCGACCGCCTCTCGATCATCGCCGGCGGCAAGGTCCGCTTCGAAGGCACGGTCAACGATGCCCGCGCGACGCTGCCGATGAAGGCGCATTACACGCCGCACCACAATGTCGAGGGTGCCCATGTCCTGCTCCCCGCCGATGCCGTGCGCGAAGGCGATGGCTGGCGCTTCACCCTGCCGGCCAACGGCATCGAGGCGCTGCTCGTGAAGCTGATCGACGGCGGCTACGGCGTCTCCGGCCTGTCGATCGAACGGCCCGGCCTGCACGATGCCTTCGTCAAGATCGTCGGTGCCGATGCCCTGAAGGATCAGGACGAGGAGGAAGCGGCATGAGCAAGTTTTCGCGCATGCTGCGCCAGGCGCTGACCGTCGCCCGCCGCGACTTCACCGCCACCGTCTTCACCCCCACCTTCCTGCTCTTCCTGCTCGCCCCGGTGCTGATGATCGGCTTCGGCGCGGTCGGCGGCATCGGCGCCCAGTCGATCGTCGGCGACGATTCGCAGATGAAGATGGTGGTGATCGCCCCGCCCTCCCAGGCGCCCACCCTGATCGAGACCGACCGGCAGCTGCGCAAGCTCTTCCCCAGGAAGAGCGAGATCATGCCGCCGCCGCTCACCGTCGAGGCACCGCAGGGCGATCCGGCGGCGCAGGCGCGGGCCTATTTCGACAGCGACAAGTTCGATGCCGCCGCCGTGCTCTACGGCCCGCTCGACAAGCCCGAGATCCTCTATGCCCGCCGCGGCTGGACCGAGGCGCAGTTCCTAACCCAGCTCGCCGAGCAGAGCCTGCGTGCCCAGAAGCTGGGCAATGCCGAGCCGCTCGCCACCGTCACCCAGACCGCGGTCAAGCGCGGCCAGGGCTCGCCCACCGGGCGCGGCCAGGCCGCCTCGATCGGCGTGTTCGCGATCTTCTTCCTCACCCTGTTCCTCTCGGGCCAGGCGGTCGGCACCATGGCCGAGGAGCGCTCGAACAAGGTGATCGAGATCCTTGCCGCCGCCGTCCCCCTGGAAAGCGTATTCTTCGGCAAGCTGATCGGCATGTTCGGCGCCGCAATGCTGTTCGTGCTGTTCTGGGCGACGGTGCTCATCAACGCGACCAGGCTGCTGCCGCCCGAGATCGCCGCCGGCTTCCCCAGCGTGGTCGCGGTGATCGGCGCGCCGACCTATGCGCTGCTGTTCATCACCTATTTCACCATGTCCTACATGCTGCTCGGCGCGATGTTCCTCAGCATCGGCGCGCTGACCTCCACCCAGCGCGAGCTGCAGATGCTGTCGCTGCCGATCACCATCTTCCAGATGATGATGTTCGGCCTGGCGCTGGGCGCGGCGACGCGGCCGGGCAGCTGGGTCGAGATCGCGGCGCAGGTCTTCCCGTTCAGCTCGCCCTTCGCGATGATCGGGCTGGCGGGCAGCTCCCCGGTGATCTGGCCGCATCTGCTCGCGCTCGCCTGGCAGGCGCTGTGGGTGGCGATCATCATCACCGTTGGCGCCCGCGTCTTCCGCCGCGGCGTGCTCAAGTCGGGCAGCCCCAAGCGCAAGACGAAGATCGAGGCGACCATCTAAATTCCTCCCCGAGCTTGTCTCGGGGAGGGGGACCATTCGCGCAGCGAATGGTGGAGGGGCCGGCGCGGAACGCGGCGGTGCCCGGTGCGCGCCACCTATTTGATCGTCATCCCCGCCTCCGCGGGGATGACGGCTATTTGCGATAGCCCGCCTACCCCCTATCACCTCTCACTATTGACACGACTGTCAATTAGGTATTCCCTCTCCGCAGAATACAGGAGAGGCAGCATGGCTACGCTTGCGACCGAAACCGGAACTCCCGGCACCCCGGCGGTCGATCCGCTCGACGTCAGCCGCCCCGAGCTCTACCGCGACGACACCTGGCACGCGCCCTTCCGCGAGCTGCGCGCCCGCGGCGGCATCCATTATCACGAGAACACCGCCTTCGGCCCCTTCTGGTCGATCGCCACCTACAAGCCGCTCGTCCAGGTCGAGTCGCTGCCCGAGATCTTCTCGTCCGAGGCCGGCGGCATCACCATCGCCGACATCGCCGAGGGCGACATCAAGATGCCGATGTTCATCGCGATGGACCGGCCCAAGCACACCGACCAGCGCCGCACCGTCGCCCCCGCCTTCACGCCGAGCGAGATGGTGCGGATGAGCGACAATATCCGCATGCGCACCGCCGAGATCCTCGATTCGCTGCCGGTCGGCGAGGAATTCGACTGGGTCGACCGCGTCTCGATCGAGCTGACCACCCAGATGCTGGCGCTGCTGTTCGACTTCCCCTGGGAGGAGCGCCGCAAGCTCACCTACTGGTCCGACTGGGCCGGCGATATCGAGATCGCCAAGGATCCCGTCCGCAAGGAGGAACGCCGTCAGATCCTGTTCGAATGCGCCGCCTATTTCGGCAATCTCTGGCAGGGCAAGCTAGGCAAGGAGCCGCGGCCCGACCTGATCTCGATGATGATCCATTCGGACGCGATGAGCCACATGGACCAGATGGAGTTCCTCGGGAACCTCATCCTGCTCATCGTCGGCGGCAACGACACCACGCGCAACTCGATGAGCGCCTATGCCTGGGGGCTCAACCAGTTCCCCGACGAGCGCGCCAAGCTCGAGGCCGATCCCGGGCTGATCCACAATGCCACGCAGGAGATCATCCGCTGGCAGACCCCGCTCGCCCATATGCGCCGCACCGCGACGCAGGATACCGAGCTGGACGGCCACAAGATCCGCGAAGGCGACAAGCTCGGCCTCTGGTACATCTCGGCCAATCGCGACGAGAGCGTCTTCCAGGATGCCGACCGGATCATCGTCGACCGCGAGAATGCCCGCCGCCACCTCGCCTTCGGCCACGGCATCCACCGCTGCGTCGGCGCGCGCCTGGCCGAGCTGCAGATCGGTGTGCTGATGGAGGAAATGGCCAAGCGCCGCCTGCGGGTGAACGTGCTGGCCGAGCCGGAACGCGTCGCGGCCTGCTTCGTCCACGGGTACAAGAAGATGGCCGTGGAGCTGAGCCACTATTGAGGCCCGACAAATTCCCCTCCCTGCAAGGGAGGGGCTAGGGGTGGGTTAGGAAAGGCCGGGCTCGATGCCCGGCCTTTTCTATTTTCGGCTGCCGGCTGGCTGGGCGCCCCCGGCCTTCGCCGGGGTCGCAACCCACCCCCAACCCCTCCCTTGCAGGGAGGGGAGCAGAAGCCCACATCTCCCATATGGAAACCAACCGCCGCAGCTTCCTCGCCATCGCCGGTCTCGGCGCCTTCACCGCAGCCTGTGGCGGCGCGCCCGCCGAGGCGGCGCAGAAATTCCCCTTCACGCTCAGCGACGCCGAGTGGCGCAAGCGGCTCAGCCCCGCCGCCTATCGCGTGCTGCGCCAGGGCGCGACCGAGTATGCCTTCTCCAGCCCGCTCAACAAGGAGCACCGCGCCGGCACCTTCACCTGTGCCGGCTGCGCGCTGCCTTTGTTCAGCTCCACGACCAAGTTCGACAGCGGCACCGGCTGGCCGAGCTTCTGGCAGCCGCTTCCCAACGCGGTGGCCACCGATGCGGACAATTCGCTCGGCATGCGCCGCACCGAAGTCCGCTGCCGCCGCTGCGGCGGCCATCTCGGCCACGTCTTCGACGACGGCCCGAGGCCGACCGGCAAGCGCTACTGCATGAACGGCGTCGCGCTGGCGTTCGTGGCGAAGGGCTAACCTAATTCCTCCCTCGGAGGGCACCTCCGGGGGAGGGGGACCGCCGCCGAAGGCGGTGGTGGAGGGGGCGCTCCGCCCCGCCACACCCCCTCCACCACGCGACTGCGTCGCGCGGTCCCCCTCCCCCGCTCCTGCGGAGCGAGGGAGGAATGAAATACATACGAAAAAGCCCGGCACTGCCGGGCTTTCCCAGTTCCGAAGCTCTAGAACCGATCACCCCGCGTCGGGGATCTCGTTCTTGGCTTCCGCCATCAGGTCGCTGAGGTCGAGGTCGAGCGACGGCTTGAAGTCGTCGTCGCTGAAGTCGCGCGGCGCGCCGTCCGAATAGATGAAGCCGTTGACCGGATAGACCGAGGTGCCGAGGCCGCCGACCGGCGCGAACCACACCTTCACTTCGCTCCAGTCGCCCGCGGCCGACACGTCGACGGCGCGGACGTTGCGCTCGATGCCGCCGGCACGCGACCAGTTGGCATGGGTGAGCAGCACTTCGCGGTCGCTGACGATCTGGCTGACCATCGCGACATGGCCGAGCGGCATCTTCGAGGTGCGCTGGAACGACATCACCGAGCCGACCTTCGGGGCCTCGCCGCGCTGGTAGCGGCCGGCGGCCTGGTTCCACCAGGTCCAGGCATTGCCATGGATGTTCACGCCGGAAATCTCGCGGGCATAGGGCGCGCACTGCCAGAAGGTACGGCCCTTGGCCGAAGCCGCCTGCGGAGCGGCCATCATCAGCGTGCAAACAGCCATCAGCGCGAAACGCGCTGCGAAAACGCGGAAATTCATGGACCCCCCGGTCAGGAAGCAGTCAGGTGTTGAGTGCGACTGACCAAAGTATAGGCGCGAAGTACACCCCTGCGGCTCGTCGATCCGACGAACCGTTGCGACGAGCCGATGACCTGCAAAAAACCCTCCGCCGGAGGGAACCTTTGCCTCGAAACTTCGTGCCGCCCCTCCCGAAAGCCGGCCAGACCCTCCGGGCGAACCCGGACCCGGATAGGCCACGAATGGGCAATATCGTTGCGCAAGCCCATCACCCGGCAAGCTTTTCCACAAGCGCGACTTCGGTTCGTCGCATCCATGTTGCGCCGCGGAATCGGTTGGTCTCCTATAATGAACAGGGGACGACGACAGGTTAAGCGACCCGTTAACCATATGGGCGCAGTATCTGTCCTGGAGGGTAATTTTGGGGTGGGAGTTTTGAACGATGGGAGCACGGGCTAAGCCGGCAGAAGGCGCGATGACGCTGGCCGAAATGAAGGAATTCGCGGGATTCTCCGCAGCGACGCAGCGCTACATCCGCCGCTCGCTCGACATCGGGCTGGAGCGCGACGACGCGATGCTCCGCTGGTCGCGCGACGTGGTCGAGGCTGCCAGCATCCGCGCCCAGGCGCATATCTATGAGCGCCTCCAGGAAGTGCGCGCGCTGATGCCCGACGACAGCGACCTCGACTCGATCGAGCCGTTCATGGCCCCGCTCGTCGCCATCGCCGCCTTCGACCTCAGCCAGGGCCGCCTCACCAGCTTCTCGGCCTTCCGCTTCCTCTACGAGCGGCTGATCGGCGCCGAAGTGCGCCCGTGGCTCCCCTCGGCCTTCTGCGCCGCGGCGGCGCTGCCGCACCTCCATCCGGAGCTGCGCCGCAAGCTGCTCCAGTCGATCAGCGAAGCCGCCGCGACTGCCTCGGGCTGGTCGAACCGCCAGCCGAGCTTCTACCCGGCCTGGGTGGAAAAGGTCGACTCGGCCGCCCTGCCGAACTGAAGACTAAAACTCCTCCCTCGCGAAGCGGGGGAGGACCTCACCTGCACGCCCGCCACCCCATCTCGCCCCGCTCCGCCTCGTCAAGGTGCAGGTGGTCGCGGTGCGCGGCGTTGTAGTCCGGCGAGAGCACGGTCGAGAACAGCCGGCACGCGCCGCTCCGCACCTCGCGCAGGAATGCGGCCTTCGCCCCGCCCTCGCCCCAGTCCTTCACCACGCTGATCCGCGTCCCGTCGCCCAGGCGAAACCCCGCTACGTCGATCGCGTCCGCCGTCGCATGCTCGCTCCAGTCCCCGGCGCTGCGCCCGTACATCCGCCGGCACGAATAGCTGCCGAGATGCTCGACCTGCGTCACCGCCGCCCCGAAATGCTTCTGCGCTGCCGGCTGGACCACCTCCCATTCCCACAGCGAAAGCGCCGCCGCCACCGGGCAGGAGGTGCCCAGGTTCGCGGGGCTGAACCCGATCCCCCGCGACCCGCCGCCCACCAGCCGCACGCCATCGGCATAGCCGCACTGCGCATCCTCGCCCGTCACCTGGGCCAGCACGGTGTAGCGAACCCCGGCCGAGCGGAGCAGCGCACGGCACTCGGCAAAGTCGTCGGTCAGCCCGGCGAGCTTGCGCCCGGTGAAGATGCCGATCGGCTGGCTGAGGTCGAGCCGCGTCCAGGGCAGGTCCTGCGGCCGCCCGCGCAGCGCCGCCCAGGCGAGCAGTCCGCCCCCGAGCAGCACGGCGAACAGGATCGTCGCCGAGATCGCCCGGCGCACATCCTTCACGCGCGGATCGCCTCGTCGAGCCGCTGCGAGGTGACCGGATAGCCGAGATCGTCGGGGATGCAGAGGTGCCGCTCGCCGTCCCGTTCCTCGATCCACGGCGTGATCGTCCGCACCGGATGCGCCCGGGCGTCGGCCACCGCATCGTCGAAGCTGCCGAACAGCGCCAGCCGCTCGAGATTGCGCCGGGTCGGGAAGATGATGTGCACCTCGCCGGCATCTGCCGCGTCGAGCACCGCCCGGGCGCTCGCCCAGAACAGGCGGACATTCTCGTTGCCGTCGACCAGCGGCTCGGCCCCCTCGGGCGCGCGGACCAGATAGAAGCGCGTGTCGAACACCTTGTGGTGCACGCCTGCCGGCAGCCAGCGCGCGAACGGCACCAGCGTATCGAGCGCCAGCGCCGCGCCCGCCTCCTCGAGCAGCTCGCCCATCGGCTCGCCGGCATAGAGCCGATCGCGCAGCGCGACCATGTCGCCGGCCGGATCGAGCCCCACCGCGACACCCGCTTCCTCCAGCGTCTCGCGGATCGCGGCGATGCGCGCGGCCTGCTCCTCGGCATCGCCGCCGTGCAGCCCGGCCAGCACCAGGTCGCCCGGATCGACCCGCCCGCCGGGAAACACCAGCGCCCCGCCCGCAAACGACATCGCCGCCGCCCGCTCGACCATCAGCAGCTCGGGCGCCCCGCCGGGCATCTCGCGCATCACGATCACGGTCGCGGCGGGAATCGCGGGTTCGTCGGTCATCGGACGAGCTTAGGTCGCGCGCGGAGCGATGGCCAACCAACAATTCCTCCCCGAGCTTGTCTCGGGGAGGGGGACCGCCGCCGAAGGCGGTGGTGGAGGGGCAAGGCGGGACGCCGCCTGCGCCGGCGGCCCCTCCACCATTCGCTACGCGAATGGTCCCCCTCCCCCAGCAAGCTGGGGGAGGAATTAAGCCGCTACCACCCGGAAACCTTCAGCCGCACCTTCACCACCATGTCCGACGAAGTGATGAACAGCGTCTTCCCATCCTCGCCGAAGCAGCAGTTCGCCGCCGCCTTGCCGGTGCCGATCACGCCCAGCTTCCTGCCGTCCGGCGCGATCACCCAGATCCCGCCCGGCCCGCTGGCGAACAGATGGCCGCTCTTCGCCACCTTCATCCCGTCGGGCAGCCCCGGCAGCTTCCGCGCCACCTCATCCGAGAAATCGACGAACGGCACCAGCTCCGAGCTCGCCGAGCCATCCGCGGCCAGCTCGCAGGTATAGATGAGCGCAGCATCCGGATCGGACTGGCTCACATACAGCCGGTCGAGCCCCGGCGAGATGCCGATCCCGTTGGGCCGCTCCAGGCTCTTGTCGATCAGCGACACGCCGCGGCCATCGGCGCCCACCCGGTACACGCCGTTGAAGGGCAGCTGCTTGAGCGGCGATTCATCGCCTTCGCTCAGGCCATAGGGCGGATCGGTGAAATAGATCGCCCCGCCCCGCCCGATCACCAGGTCGTTGCAGCTGTTGAACTTCTTGCCCTCATAGTCGCCGACGACGATCGTCTTCTTCTTCGTCGCCAGGTTGACCCGCGCAATCGCCCTCGTGCCCGAATCGGCCATCAGCAGGTCGCCCTTGGCATCGACGAGCATCCCGTTCGATCCCGCCTCGCGCACGCCCGCCGGGATCGGCCCGACCAGACCCGAGGGCACCAGGAACGGCTTCGCCCCCTCGCCCGCCTTCCAGCGATAGGCGATGTTCTCCGGCACGTCGGAGAAGAGCAGATAGCCGCCCTTCTTCGACCAGGCCGGCCCCTCGGCCCATTTGAAGCCGCGGGCGATCACTTCGATCGGGCTCGCCGCATCGATCAGCGCGTCGAGCGCGGGATCGAGCCGGGTGATGCCACCCAGAGTCTCGGCCTGCGCCAGGCCGGGCAGGAAGGGCAGCGCAACCATGCCGCCCAGCAATGCGCGGCGGGTCGTCTCGATCATGTTCAATGTCTCCGTGGTGCGCGGGGTCGTCGCAGCGTCATCGCGAATAACCCGGCGATCATGCAAGCTTGATCGTCCGCCCCTCGCGTGCCGAGCGATAGATCGCCTCGATCAGCCGCATGTCGCGCAGCCCTTCCTCGCCCGATGCGCGCAGCGGGATGCCGGCCTGCACCACTTCCGCCAGGTGATCGAGCTGGGCGACAAACTGGTTCTTGGCCGGCGTCGGCAGCGTCACCTGCTCGGTGCCGCCGCCCTGGCGCGTCCACATCTGGTGCCCGGTATAGGCGGTGGCCGGCTCCATCCCCACCCAGCCCTTGGTGCCCGTCACGCGGAAGGCATTGTGGTTGGACGAATAGCTCGACACGCAATTGGCGATCACGCCCGAGGGGAAGCGCATCTGCCAGTCGATCCGGTCCTCCACGGTCTTGAACCGCGGGTCGCTCCGGTCGGTATATTCCATCGCGCTGACCGCCACCGGCTCCTCGCCGGCCAGATAACGCGCGGCATTCAGGCTGTAGATGCCGATGTCCATCATCGATCCGCCGCCCGACATCGGCCGGTCGAGCCGCCACTGGTTCGGCTGGGCATAGAAGCCATGCTCGGAAGTGATCAGCGTCGGCCGCCCGACGAACCCCGATTTCACCAGCTCGACCGCGTGGAGATTATACTGCTCGAAATGGCAGCGATAGCCGATCATCAGCTTGCGATTGGCCTTTTTCGCCGCCGCGATCATCGCCTCGCATTCGGCGACAGAGGTCGCCATCGGCTTCTCGCACAGCACATGCTTGCCGGCCTGGCTGGCGCGGATCGCATATTCGGCATGCATGCTGTTGGGCAGCACGACATAGACCAGGTCGATGTCGGGATTGTCCTTGATCCGGTCGTAATTCTTGTAGTCGTACCAGTGCGTCTTCGGGATGCCGTATTGCGCGCCGAACTTCTCCAGCTTGGCCGGCGTGCCGCTCACCAGCGCCTTGAGCTCGGCGAACTCGCAGTCCTTGATCCGCGGCATGATCTGGTTGGTGGCGTAGCTGCCCAGCCCGACGATCGCATAGCCCAGCTTGCGCTTGCCCTGCGCGCAGGCCGGCAGCCCGATCGCGCTGGTCACCAGCCCCGCGCCGATCGTGCCCAGCACGTCGCGCCGCGTTCCCATGATCTTCATTGCCCGGTTCCCTCTTCCGACTGGCGCCGGCGCGTATCCCGCCGATCAACGCGTTAGCGCTATCATGGATGGGGATAGCCGCCTAGGCAGCTACGACTTTGGTCGCACTTCTCCCTCTCCATGCAGAAAATCCTCCCTCGCGAAGCGGGGGAGGGGGACCGCTCGCGAAGCGAGTGGTGGAGGGGGCCTAGCCGCCGGCAATAAGCTTGCGGAGACGCCCCCTCCGTCGCGCTGCGCGCGCCACCTCCCCCGCTTCGCGAGGGAGGATTTTTCGAGGCCTTCTACCCGAACACCCTCCGAAACCGTGCCCGCAGCCGAGCATGCGTCTCCCCCGCCCGCGCCAGCAGCACCGGATCCGCCTCCGCCTGCCGCGCATCCGGCGCCCGCAGCACCGAAGCGTCGATCGGCGCCTCGACCAGCACCGCCAGCCGCGGCGCATGGAGGCGCGGGCTGGCGCACAGTGCGTCATAGTCAAGGAACAGCTGGCGTTCCCCGACTGCGGCCGGCGCGGCGAGCAGCGCGCGGTGCACGCTGTCCCACAGCTTCAGCCAGTAATCGACGCGCATCGCATCCTCGCCCGGCCCAGGGGCGCCGTCGAACAGGAAGGGCCGGTGATCGGCGCCGAACTCGTGATGGCCGAGCCAGGTCATGAAGCGGCGGCGGAACGGATCGTCCTCGGCCAGCGTGATCGCGCGGCGGTGCTGCGACAGGAGCGACAGAGCCTGCTGCAAAGGATCGCGGAACGGATGTATCAGAAGCGCGTCCGGAAAGCTCGCCGCCAGCCCCTCCAGCCGCAGGATATTGTTATTGTTCTTCGATAGATAGCGGGTGCCGCCATGGCGGATCAGCACCAGGCACACATAGTCGCGGAAGTTGGCGAGCGTCTCGGGATCGGGCGCCACCGGCACCAGTCCGTCGCGGCGCAGATAGCGATTTCCCTCCATCGCGCGCCAGAAAACCTCCTCGATCGCCTCCGGGCTGTCGAGATCATGGGTCAAACCGTCGCCATGGCCGCGTTCGCGGGCCTCGACATGCCTCTTGCCGCCCAGCCGCGCCCAGCTGTTCGGAGCAAGTGGAAACGGAAGGTCGCGGTAGGACGGCGCGGCGAAATCGCCGCTGGCATGAAGCAGGCGGGTGAGGATCGAGGTGCCCGCCCGCGCCAGCCCGGCGATGAACACGGGGCGCCCTATCTCCACCTGCGCGATGCGCTTGCGCTGAGCGGCGCGCTCGATGTCGAAGGTCGCTTCGAGCAGCGCGGGGGATCCCAAAGCGATGCGGTGGAGGAGCTTGTCAGCCCCGCTGTACACGCGGGATCACCTGCCAGCGCAGCACGGCATAGCCGAGCGTGAAGGGCATCAGTGCCAACTTCGCCGTCCACTCCGTCTGCGCGGCCGCAATTTCCGGCCACCAGGCGTCCGCTGCCAGCACTGCGAGCAGAGGCGAAGCGGCCGCAACGAGCAGCCCCCCGGCGCGCATCGTCCGCGCGAACATACGGCCCGAAAGGATCCGCATCGCCCGCTCCTTGCCCCAGTCGGACACGCCCTTGCGGGCCATCAGCCGCAGGGCATGCTGGCCGCAGCCGCCAAGCTCCTGGAAAGCGGGGATAAGCGGCAGGGCGCGGGCCAGTTCGAGCACCGCGATGATCGCCAGGAAGGTCAGGATCACCGGGCGCGCCCGCGGATGCGGCGGACCAGCCGCTTGACCGGGTACCAGACCACCGAGACGATCGCGAGCAGGATCGAGCCGATCAGCCCGAAGGCGACGCCGACCGCACCGAGGCCGAGCCCCGGTCCGGTATAGGCCTGGGCGGCGATCGGGGCCGAGAGCGCGAGGGCAAGCGACAGGAAACGAAGGGTTTTTACGAGCATTTTGCATTCACCGTAGCTTGAATGGCCGGGCCATCGGTGGTGGGATCGAGATAGCGCGCCCAGCTAAGGGCCATGCGCCGCTCGGCGGAATCGGCGGAGATGTAGCGCCAGCGCACCGCGCCTTCGGGCGACATGCGGAGGAGACGACCCTGCTCGGTCTCCTCGATCATCGCGTCGCCGCCGGGCAGCGGGGTGCCGCGGCCCTGGGCGCGGGTGGCGATGCGGTTGGTGACGAAGCCCTTCTCCCAGGGCGATCCGGTCTTGTTGTTGGAAAGATCGTGGACGAGCAGGCGGTTATGCCCGTTCACCCGCTCGTCGGGATAGCCCATCAGCGTGTTGTTATCGAACACCGAGATGCGGTGGTCGTCGAGGATGCTGACATCGTGCTGGAAGCGCCACGGGCCGATCTTCCACCACAGGACCCTGCCCGTCTCGGGCCGGTAGAGCGCGATCAGCGAGAGGTTGCGGATGCTGAGGAACAGGTCGCCCTTCTTCCACATCCGCCCGTCGGTCATCGCAGGCTGGATGTCGTTGAGATGAAAGGGATCCTGCACATAGGGCCGGCCCCGCCACAGCCGGGCGAGCCCGTTGCGCTCTAGGATGTCCGCGACGCGGTCGACCTTGAGCAGCGCGCCCTCGGGCGAGACCTGCGCCACCGCATCGTCCCAGAAATCGGCCTTCACCCCCGGCTCGCGCGGCACCGGATAGCGATAGGGCGCCCAGATGGTGCCGTCGGGGCCGAGCTCGGTCGAATGGCTGAAGATGCCGTCGAGTGACCAGAGCAGCCTGCCGCAGGCGTCGTAGCGGGCAAGCGGCGAGCTGTCGTGCAGCACCAGGCTGCCGTCGCGCAGCAGCAGCGGGTGCATCAGCCGGTTGAGCCCGGCGGTCTTGTCGCGGTGAACGTCGGTCAGCGCCGAGCGGAATTTCGACCGGGCATTGGCTGCGTCCACATCGGGCACGAATGTGTGCACGTTGCGCCCGTCGGAGAGGCGGACGAGCTCGACCACCGAGCGCTTGCGCGCCGGATCGAAGGGCGAGATCAGCGCATAACCGGGGTCGGTGAAGGCGGCGTCACGGGTGAATCCGCCGGGCAATTTCTCGTATCTGCCGCCGAAATAGGGGGCATTGCTGCGGAACAGGTGCTGGATCGTGTCGGGCACCCGGGCCAGCGTGATCGCCGCGCGGCCTACGGCGCCGGACTTCTCCCAGCCATCGACGATCGCCCCTGCCCCCATCGCGGCGAGCGGCACCAGCAGCAGCACCAGCGCCAGGCTCCACAGCGGCACCGGGCGCGCGAGCAGCCGCTCGAACGCACCATATTCCCGGTCCTCGCTGTCGCTATCCTTGTCCCGCCGCATGCATCCTCACTGAGATACATGAGTTCAACTTCATGAATGTCGGGGGGATTTCGGTTCGTCGCAGCCGCGTTTCCGCTTTGTGGCCGAATTAGACAGGCAGGGTTACCAGCGCGGAGAGCCCGCCCTCTTCGCGGTTGCGGATGACCAGGTCGCCGCCATGCGCGCGGGCGACGGCGCGAGCGCTGGCCAGGCCCAGCCCGATCCCGCCGGTATCCGGGTTGCGCGAACGCTCGCCGCGGAAAAATGGCTCGAACACCCGGTCGAGGTCCTCTGGCGGCACGCCGGGGCCATCATCCCGCACCTCGATCAGCGCCTGCCCGTCGGCCTCGCCGAGCGAGACCTCGGCGCTGCCGGCATATTTTATCGCATTGATGATCAGGTTGTTGAGCATCGCCTTCAGCGCAGGCGAATTGCCCTCGACCACTACGGGCTCGCCCGGCGCCAGGATCACCGGCTCACCATGATCGCTCATGTCGTCGGTCACCGTCTCCGCCAGCGAGCGCAGGTCGAGCGGCTTGCGCACGCCCTGCTTGGTGGTGTCACGCAGATAGCTGAGCGTCGCGGAGATCATCGCCTCCATATCGCGGATATCGCGCTCGCACGCCTGACGCAGATCGTCGGGCGCCACCTCGAGCCGCAGCCCCAGCCGCATCAGCGGGGTGCGAAGGTCGTGCGCCACCGCGCCGACCACGGTGGCGCGGTCGTCGACATAGCGGTTGAGCCGTGCCTGCATCCGGTTGAACGCTGCGGCGGCGTCGGCGATCTCGGACGGTCCCTCGATCGCGATCGGTGCGGCGCGCGGATCGCGGCCCAGCCGCTCGGCCGCCTCGGCGAAGGCGCCGATCGGCTTGGCGATGCGGCGGGCCAGCGCCCAGGCGAAGGGCGCCACGGCGGCTGCCGAGACGACCAGCCACCACAGCACGAACCAGCGCCACGGCTCGAAGCCGGTGCTGGTGGTGACGGTCACCCAGCGCCCGTCATCGGCGCGATAGGCGGCGGAGAAATCGCCGGTGATGATCACGTCGCGCGCCGATTGCACCGTCGGCGGCGGCACCGGACGCGGCACGCTGGCGCGGTCGTAGCTCTTCTCACGGGTGAGGATGGGCGTGGGGAAGCTGATCAGCACCCGCTCGACCGGCACGCCCATCGCCTTGGCCATCGCGATCTCGGTGCGCTCGCCGCGCGGGTTCCAGGGCTGCTCGGCGAAGCGATCCTCGCGCGAGACCGAGAAGTCGTCGTCGGTGATCTTGCCGCGCAGCGCATCGACCGCCTGCCCCACCGTGTAGAGCTTGGCGGTGGGCGTCTGGACCGCGATCAGCAGGCCGAAGTTCATCAGCTGCGTCACCGCGACGCAGACGACCATCAGCGCGAAGACGCGCAGGAACAGGGGAGACCCGGCACCCGCGCGTCGCAATGTCACGCGCGCACCACCTTGGGGACGAACAGATAGCCTTCATTGCGCACGGTGCGGATGATCTCGTCTCCGCCCGAGCGCAGCTTGCGGCGCAACCGGCTGACCTGCACGTCGATCGCCCGGTCATAGGCGTCCGAATCCGGCCCGCGGGCAGCCGCGAGCAGCGCCTCGCGGCTCAGCACCCGGCGCGGCCGCTCGATGAACACGCGCAGCACCGCGAACTCGCCGTCGGTCAGCCCGACCAGCACGCCGTTGGGATCGAACAGCTCGTGGCTGCCCAGGTCGATCCGCCAGCCCTCGAAGGTGTAGACATCGCCGCTCTCGCTGGTGGCGGCGACCGCACCGCGCTTGCGCAGCGCCGCGCGCACCGTGGCGAGAATCTCGCGCGGGCTGCACGGCTTGGGAAGATAATGGCCGGCGCCGACCTCGAGGCCGAGGATACGGTCCTGCTCCTCGCCGAGCGCACTCAGGAAGATGATCTCCGGCCCGTCGGCACGCGCGATACGGCGACAGGCGGAAAGCCCGTCCTCGCCCGGCATCATGATGTCCATGATCACCAGATCGACCGGCGTGCGCGCGAGGATCTGGTCCATGTCGCGCGTGCTGGAAGCGGTTTCGACCTTGTACCCGCGCGAGCCGAGGCTGTTCGCCAGCAGCATGCGGATGTCGCGGTCGTCATCTACGACGAGCAGTGTCGCCGAATCGTCCTGTTGAGTCGCGGTAGCAAGCATATTTCAGCTTCTACGACAAAATGCGTCTGCGGTGTTGCGCTAAGTTGTAACAAAGTTCACCCGAGCCGGGTTTCGATCGGAACACCGCGCTTCAGGGTGAGGGTGACCGGCGTCTTTTCGGCGATTTCGGCGAGACGCGCATTCTGTTCGGCATCGGTGCCGGTGATCGTCAGGATGCGCTCGATGTTGAGCGTCTCGCCCTGTCCGTGGAGGAACAGCGCGACTTCGATATTCTCGACCGTCCATTGCTTGCGCTCGGCATACATGCGCAGCGTGATCGCGGTGCAGGCGCCGAGCGAGCCGAGCAGCAGCTCATAGGGCGCCGGCCCGGCATCACCGCCGCCGCGCTCGGCGGGCTCGTCGCCGACGAGCTGGTGCGTGCCGAAATCGATCTGGGTGGCGTAAGGGGCGTCGCGCCCGATCCTGGCGATGGCTTGGGTCATGGCGGGGAGACTAGCGGCTCCGCCCGACATCGCCAGAGCCCATTTGGGTAGCATTTTCTTTCTCCCCTCCCTGCAAGGGAGGAGTCCGGGGGGTGGGTCGCGTCCAGGCGATACGGAAAGGCCCGGCGGCACGGTAAGCGTATCGCCAGGCCCTACCCACCCCTCAGTCCCCTCCCTTCGGGGAGGGGAAGTGGTGTCAGCTCTTCTGCCAGCCCCCGCCAAGCGCGCGGAACAGGTCCACCTGAGTCTCGGCGATGAAGGCGTCCGCCTGGGCCAACGCGGCCTCGGCATCGGCGAAGGTACGCTCGGCGTCGAGCAGCGCGAGCGAGTCGATGTCGCCCTCGCGCTGGCGGGCACGGGCGATGTTGACCGCCGCCTCCGCCTCGTTGCGCGCCGCCTGCAGCGCGGTGCGCCGCTCAAGCGCATGGCCATAGGCGGAGAGCGCGGTCTCGGTTTCCTGCAAGGCGTTGAGCACCGTGCCGTCAAAGGTAGCGAGCGCGACCTTGGTATCGGCCTCGGCCCCCGCGACGCGGGCGCGTGCCGGGCCCGGATTCACCGCCCAGTTGAGCAGTCCGCCGACCAGCCAGCGCAGCGGCCCGGCACCGAACACGTCACCGAAATCGGTACCGGTCGAGCCGCCCGAGGCGCCGAGGGTGATGCGCGGATAGAGGTCCGCGGTCGCCACGCCGATCCGTGCGGTGGCAGCGGCGAGGCGGCGCTCGGCGGCTCGGATATCGGGCCGACGGGCGAGCAGCGCCGCACCGTCGCCGACCGGAATCGGCTGGCTGAGGCGCAGCGTCGTGTTGCGCTCACCCACCACCGCCGGCAGATCGGCGGGGGTGCGGCCGGTCAGCGTGGCGAGGCGGAACAGCGCGGCGTCACGCGACGCCTTGAGCGCCGGCACATCGGCCTGGCGCTGGTTGCGCAGCGCGCCGATCCGGGCGGTGTCGAGCCGGGTCGCGAGACCAACGCCGCGGCGCCGCTCGGTCAGCTCGATCGATTGGTCGAGCAGCTGGACGATATGCTCGGCCACGCCCAGCCGCTCGGCAGACGAGGTGGCATCGGCATAGGCACGCGCCGTATCGGCGGCGACGATCACGCGGACCGCATCGGCATCGGCTTCCGCCGCGCCGACATCGCCGCGCGCGGCCTCGGTGCCGCGGCTGAGGCGGCCGAACAGGTCCGCCTCGTAGCTGACGCTCAGGCCGGCATCGATCTGCCAGTCGTTGAGCGGCGCGGAGGGCTGGCGCTGACCTTCGGGCAGGCGGCCGTAATTGGCGCCGGCGCCCAGGGTCGCCTGGGGCAGCTGGTTGGCCTTGGCGCCGCGCAGCGTGGCCCGGGCCTTCTCGATCCGCGCCACCGCGACGCGGATGTCGGTGTTGGCAGCCAGCGCGTCGGAGACGAGCTGGTCGAGGACGGGGTCATTGTAGAGCCGCCACCAGTCGCCCTGCACGGGCTCGGCGGTGACCGCGGGATTGGCGGCGACGAAATTGCCCGCGGCGGTCTGCGGCGGCGTCGGCGCGACATAGTTCGGACCGGCGGCGCAGGCGGCGAGCGCCAGGGCCGAAGCGGTTGCGAGGAAAATACGGTAGGTCATTTCAACTTCCTCCTGCCCGTCATCCCGGCGGAAGCCGGGATCTCAGGCGATGGCGGGAAAAGAGCCGCCCGAGGCCCCGGCTTTCGCCGGGGCGACGGTTCATCATTCAGCCGGCACCAGTTCGGGCGCATGGCCACCTTCGTCATGCGCCTTGCGGTTGCCGCGCATCCTGGCGATGCGGTCCCCAAGGGCGCGGCACACGACGTAGAAGGTCGGCGTGAACAGCAGGCCGAAGGCAGTCACGCCCATCATCCCGAAGAACACCGCGGTACCGAGCGCCTGGCGGAGCTCCGCACCCGCGCCGCTCGCGATCAGCAGCGGCACGGCGCCGAGGATGAAGGCGAACGAGGTCATCAGGATCGGACGCAGGCGGTCACGGGCGGCACGCACCGCAGCTTCCACCGGCGACAGGCCATCCTGCTCCTCGGCCTGCTTGGCGAACTCGACCACGAGGATCGCGTTCTTCGCCGCCAGCGCGATCAGCACGACCAGGCCGATCTGGGTGAGGACGTTGTTGTCCATGCCCCTGAGGTTCACGCCGGCCATGGCCGCAAGCAGACACATCGGCACGATCAGGATGATCGCCAGCGGCATGGTCAGGCTCTCATATTGCGCCGCCAGCACCAGGAAGACGAACACCACGGCCAGGGCGAAGACGAGACCCGCGGTGCTGCCAGCCATCTTCTGCTGGAAGGCAATGCCGGTCCACTCGGCGCCATAGCCCGGAGGCAGCTCGCTCGCGAGCTTCTCCATCGTGTCGAGCGAGGCGCCCGAGCTGTAGCCCGGAGCGGTATCGCCATCCACTTCGACCGCCGGGAACAGGTTGTAACGCGTCACGCGGTACGGACCGGTCTTGTTCTCGAAGGTCGACACCGAACCGATCGGCACCATCGCACCCGAGTTCGAGCGGGTCTTGAGGTTGGCGATATCCGCCTCGGTCGAACGGAACGGCGCGTCAGCCTGCGCGGTCACCCGATAGGTGCGGCCGAGCATGTTGAAGTCGTTCACGAAGGCCGAGCCGAGATAGACGTTCAGCGCCTCGAACACCCGCTCCGGGGGCACGCCGAGCATGTCCGCCTTGCGGCGGTCGATATCGGCGAACACGCGCGGGGTGGCGGTGTTGTAGAAGGTGTAGATCTGCTTCAGGCCGGGAGTCTGGTTGGCCTTGCCGATCAGACCGAAGGCGGTCTTGCCGAGTTCGTCATAGCCATGCTCGGCGCGGTCCTCGATCATCATCCGATAGCCACCGGCCGAACCGATGCCCTGGATGACGGGCGGCGGGACGACGAGCAGCATCGCCTCGTTGATGTCGGCGGTGCGCTTGCGTGCCTCGCCCATGATGTCCTCGATGCTGACGCCCAGCTTCTTGCGCTCCTCGAAGGAGAGCAAAGGCACATAGGCGGCGGCCGAGTTCGGAGCGAGCGTCTGCGACGGGCCGTCGAAGCCGGCGAGCATCACCGAGCCCTTCACACCCGGGATCGGCAGGATGCGGGCGACGACCTTGCGCATCACTTCGTCGGTACGCTCGAGCGACGAGCCCGGCGGCAGCTGGATGACGGTGAGGAAGTAGCCCTGGTCCTGCTGCGGAATGAAGCCGACCGGCGTCACCCAGAACATGCCCACGGTGGCGGCGATCAGGCCGACATAGGTGACCATCATCCGCTTCGGGCGGGTGACCAGCACCTGGGTGAGCTTGGCATAGCCGACGCTCATCCGCTCGAAGCCATTGTTGAACGCATCGGCGCCGCGGCGCAGCAGCCTGCCGACCGGCCCCTTGGCCTCGCTGTCATGGTGGCGCAGCAGCACGGCGGCCATGGCGGGCGACAGAGTCAGCGAGACGAGCAGCGAGATCGCGGTCGCGGCCGAGATCGTCACGGCGAACTGCTTGTAGAAGGCGCCCGACAGACCGTTGAGGAACAGGGTCGGCAGGAACACCGCGAGCAGCACCAGCACGATCGCGACGAGCGCACCGGACACTTCGTCCATTGAGGTTTGCGCCGCCTTGAGCGGAGTCATGCCCCGCGCCAGGTTGCGCTCGACATTCTCGACCACGACGATGGCGTCGTCGACGACGATACCGATCGCCAGCACCAGGCCGAACAGCGAGAGGTTGTTGAGCGAGTAGCCAAGCGGCAGCAGCACCGCCATCGTGCCGATCAGCGACACCGGGATGGCGAGCACCGGGATGATCGCCGCACGCCACTTCTGGAGGAAGACGATGACCACCAGCACGACGAGCAGGATCGCTTCGCCCAGCGTGTGATAGACCGCGTCGATCGACTGGGCGATAAACTCGGTCGGGTTGTAGATGACGCGATATTCCAAGCCCTTCGGGAAGTTCTTGGACATCAGCTTCAGCTGGTCCTGCACCGCATTGGCAGCGGCGAGGGCGTTCGAGCCCGGGCGCTGGAAGACGGCGAGGATCACGGTCGGCTTGTTCGAGAGATAGGTGTTGGACGAATAGTCCGCCGCACCCAGTTCGACGCGCGCCACGTCGCTCACGCGCACCTGGTGCCCATCGGCATCGGTGCGGATGACGACCTGGCCGAACTGCGCCGGGTCCTTCAGGCGGCCCTGCGTCTCGATGTTGAGCTGGAAGGCGTTGCCGGTCGGAGTCGAGCCCGGCTGGCCGAGCGTGCCGGCGGCAACCTGGACGTTCTGCGCGCGCAGCGCCTGGACGATGTCGCCCGCGGTCAGGTTGAGCGCGGCGGCGCGGCCTGGATCGATCCACACGCGCATCGCATAGTCGCGCGCACCGAACATGCGCACGTCACCCACGCCTTCGACACGGGCAAGCCGGTCCTTAACCTGGGTCAGCGCGTAGTTGGAGATGTACTCGCGATCGACCGAATTGTCGGGCGAGATCAGGTTCACGACCAGCAGGAAGTCCGGCGTGGTCTTGCGCGTCACGACGCCCAGGCGCTGCACCTCTTCGGGCAGGCGCGGAATGGCGACCGCGACGCGGTTCTGCACCAGCACCTGCGCCGCATCCAGGTTGGTCCCGGACTTGAAGGTGACGGTGATGGTGACGTTGCCGTCACCGGTCGACTGCGACGACTGGTAGAGCATGTCGTCGACGCCGTTGATCTCCTGCTCGATCGGCGCGGCCACGGTTTCCGCGACCGTCTCTGCCGAGGCGCCCGGATAGGAAGCGGTGACCGTCACCGTCGGCGGGACGATGTCGGGATATTGGGAAATCGGCAGCGCCAGATAGGCGATCGCGCCGATGATCGTGATGATCACCGCGATCACAGCCGCGAAGATCGGGCGCGTGATGAAGAACCGTGAGAGGCGCATCGGGCCACTCCTCGTGAATTGAGTTCGGAAAAAGGGTCAGCCGCCGGCCCCTGGGGAGAGCCGGCGGCTGATGGTCAACGGGCGAAAGTTGCTTCGCCGGTGACCGGCGCCGTGAGGGCCGGCGCCTGACTGGTTGCGGTGGGCTCGATCTTGCCGGCCTTGGGGGTCACCTTGCCCCCGGGCTGCGCGAACTGGGTGCCCGAGATCACGACCTTGTCCTGGGCGGTCAGACCGGTGCGAACGACACGCAGGCCGTCAACGACCGGGCCGAGCGTCACCGGCTTCGGTGCGACGCTGCCGTCCTTGCCGACGACCAGGACCAGCTTGCGGGCCTGGTCGGTCTGGATCGCAGCATCGGGCACCATCAGCGCCTGGGTGGTGCCGCCGGCCGAGAGGCGCATGTTGCCGAACATGCCGGGCGTCAGGAACATGCCCGGGTTGCTCAGCACCGCGCGCCCGCGGATCGTGCCCGACTTGGGATCGAGCCCGTTATCGGTGAAGTCGAGCTTGCCCTTCCACTTGTAGTCGGTCTCGTCCTGCAGACGGATCTCCACCGGCGATTCCTGGGCGCCCGCTTCCTTCGCGCGCTTGGTCTTGAGGAACAAAGCCTCCGAACCGTCGAAGGTGAAGTAGATCGGATCGAGCGCGTTGATCGTGGTCAGCAGCGAACCGCCCTGCCCCTCGCCCGCGGCGACCAGGTTGCCCGGATCGACGCGGCGATCCGAGATGCGGCCGGCGATCGGCGCGCGGACCTGGGTGAACTCCATGTCGAGCGCGCGGCTGCGGACGCGGGCCTGGGCAGCCGAGACGGCGGCGTCGGCGGCACGAACGCGGGCCTGGAGCCGCTCGACATCGCTCTTCGACACCGCCTCGACCGAAACGAGACGCTCGGCGCGGCTCAGGTCGGAACGGGCCAGCGCGAGATCGCTCTCGGCGCTGGCCAGCCCGGCCCGGGCCTCGGCCAGCGCTGCGGCGAAAGGACGCTGGTCGATCGTGAAGAGCAGCTGGCCCTTCTGGACGATCGCGCCATCGGTGAAGTGGACGCCGGTGATCGCACCCGAGACGCGCGGACGCACCTCGACCGCGCGGCTCGGCTCGAAGCGGCCGACATAGTCGTCCCACTCGTTGATGTCGCGGACCAGCGGGGTGGAGACGGTCACCACCGGCGGCGGCGGGGCCGCCATCGCGGCGGGCGCGTCCTTGCTGGCGATGCCCAGGCCGGCGGCGACCAGCACCACGGGGATCGCAACCAGGCTACCGCGCTGCCACAAGGGCATGCGGCGGATACGGGCCGAGACGCCCGGCTTGTTGTCGCCGGTCTCGGTTTCGATGCGCGAGATCATGTTCATTGGAATCGCTTCCCCTGATTAAGGGCTGCCCGGCCGCGGCTGATGCTCGCGAGCAGCGTTTCATATTGGTCGGGCGTGAAGCCCGCTTCGTGGAAGGCGCGGATCTCGTGACGCGGCACGGCATAGCCCTTGTGCCAGGCGAGCACCGACATCCGGCGCAGCGCCTCCAGCTTGAGATCCGCAAGCTTGGGATTGGGGCTCTCACCCCCGAAGATCATGCCCAGCGCCACCGAGAGGCGGCCGGGTTTCTCGAGGCTCGCCAGCCGGTCGTGCTGCGCGATCGCGACGACCTGCCATTCGAGCGCGGAGAAGCCGGTGACCGGGAGGACATCGGCAGGCGCCATGACCGGGCGCCCCTCGAGCGCGGAAAAGTTGAGATAGGCCATGATCGTCTCCTCCTGCTTGTTGCCCGGCGGAAGGCAAAACCTCCCCGTGCCGCGCGGAGCTGTTTCCGCGAGCATTTCCGGTCATCCTCAACCGGCACGAGACGAGGCCTTCGCGCAGACGCATGTGTCTGCGGCGCACCGTCCCGGTCCTGTCCAAATTCAGCGCTGCTGGAGTTTCGGGCTAGGACCCCAGTCCCATTCCCTCGCTTCGGCAACTTCCCTCATTTCTATACTGACTGGTATAGAAATCGTGCTGCGTTGCGTCAAGGGACTTTTTATACCGCTCGGTATTTTTTGTCGAGACGGGTGAGAAAAAAGTTTGACGGGTCGCCTGTCATCCCGGCGAAAGCCGGGATCTCAGGCGGCAAGCGGACTGTCAGCGGCACGAGATCCCGGCTTTCGCCGGGATGACGTCCACATCACTTGCTCGGCCAGCAGGAAAGGCTGGTGTCGATCAGCGCCTTGAGGTCGGCGCAGGAGGTGCCGCCACCGGCCTGCAGCGCGATGCCCTGGAGCAGCGCGGTCAGATAGGCGGTTAGCCCGATCACATCGGTGTCGGCGGGCAGGTCGCCCTCGGTCTTCGCGCGCTCGAACCGGTCGATCAGGCCCTGCTTCACGGTCGCGCCGCGCTTGAGCACTTCGGCCCGGATCGACTCGGCCTCGGTGCCGCAGGCGACCGAGTTGATCACGCCCATGCAGCCCTTGGGGTCGCACGAGCTCATCTGCATCTCGAGCGCGCCCGTCAGCAGCCGCTCGGCCACGCCCCGCGCGGTCGGCGCATCGAGCGCCTTGCCCATATAGTCGAGCTTCTCGCGCTGATAGAGGTCGAGCGTCTTCCTGAAGAGCGCTTCCTTGTTGCCGAAAGCGGCATAAAGGCTCGGCCGGGTGATACCCATCGCCTCGGTCAGATCGCTTAGCGAGGCGCCTTCATAACCCTTGGTCCAGAAGACGCGCAGCGCCGCGGTCAACGCCGAGTCGGTGTCGAATTCACGGGGGCGCCCCTTGGCGGCATGGCAGGCAGTGATTTCCATAATGACCGGTACATAATGTAGATGGGCCTGAAAGTCCAATGCCTTGCCCGGCTTTCGCACACCAGCACATTAACCACTGTATTTTCACGGGTGTGAACTTGTCGGCCAGCCGGATTACCCGGTCGCAATGATCAACTCTCTCCGACTCACCAGTTGGCGTGTCCATTCGGCGCTTGTGATTCAAGTTTCCAATGCATGCGGCCGCCATTCCGGCAGGTCGGGAGATACTGCCGTCTGAGATGATCGTCGGGGCGTTCCAGAAGCGGTGGGGAGGAATAGGCCTCGCCTTGCTTGCGGCAACCGCCGCCGGCGCGCTGCGCGCCTTGCTCGATCCCTGGCTTGGCGACCGGCCGCAATATCTGATCTTTCTCCTGGCCGTGCTGGTCGCGGCCTTGCTGGCCGGGCTGCTCCCGGGCCTGGTCGCGACGATCCTGTCGATCGCCATGGAAAACCTGGCGACGCCGCACGGCACGCCGGAAAGCATCGTCGATCTCCTGCTCTTCCTCGCCAGCGCCGGGCTGGTCCTCCTGCTCGCCACCAGGGCGCATGCCGGCCAGACCATCCTCGCCAGCGGCGCGCACCAACAGGCCGAACGGCAGCTCAGGGCGAGCCTGAACCAGTTCCGCTCGATCCTCGCCACCGTGCCCGACGCGATGATCGTGATCGACGAGCACGCCCGGATCCTCTCGTTCAGCGCCGCGGCCGAGCGGCTGTTCGGCTTCACCGAGGCCGAGATGGTCGGCAGCAACATCAACCGGCTGATGCCCCGCCAGGACAGCGGCCGGCACGACGATTATGTCGCCCGCTATCTCACCACCGGCGAGCGCCGGGTGATCGGGCGCGGCCGCACCGTGGTCATCGCCCAGCGCCGCGACGGCTCGACCTTCCCGATGGAGCTCTCGGTCGGCGAGGCGGTCACCGATGGCGTCCGCGTGTTCACCGGCTTCATCCGCGACCTGACCGAGAAGCAGAAGGCCGAAGCGCGGATCGAGCAGCTTCGCGGCGACCTGGTCCATGCCGCGCGCCTCAGCGCGATGGGCACCATGGCGTCGACCCTGGCGCACGAGCTCAACCAGCCGATCACCGCGGTGGTCAATTATGTCCGCGGCGCCGGCAACCTGATGCGCGTCGCCGAACGCTCCAACCTGCCGATCATCCAGCATGCGCTCGACGAAGCGACCGCCGAGGCGATGCGCGCCGGCGGCATCGTCCGCCGGCTGCGCGAATTCGTCGCGCGCGGCGATAGCGAGAAGAGCGTCGAGGATCTCGAGGCGCTGGTCGAGGAAGCGTCGCAGCTGGCGCTGATCGGCGCGCGCGAGCGCGGGATCGAGACCCGCTTCGTCATCGACCGGGCGAGCGCCGAGGTGCTGGTCGACAAGATCCAGACGCAGCAGGTGCTGATCAACCTGATGCGCAACGCGGTGGACGCCATGGGGGAATCGGAGATCCGCCGCCTCACCGTTTCGAGCCAGCCGGAACCCGGCGGCTATGTCCGCGTCACCGTGGCGGATACGGGACCCGGGATCGAACCCGAAATCGCGGAGAATCTCTTCCGCGCCTTCAACAGCAGCAAGCATGGCGGGATGGGACTGGGCCTCTCCATCTGCCGGACGATCGTCGAGGCCAATGGCGGAAAGATCTGGAGCGAGGCGCGGCCCGAGGGCGGCACGGCATTCCATTTCACTCTCGCACGCATGGAAACGGAGCAGTCTGAATGAACGACCGGCGTCTGGTGCACATCATCGATGACGAGGAAAGCGTCCGGAACTCGATCGGGTTCATGCTGCAGACCACCGGCTATGCCGTGCGCACCTGGCCGTCGGGTGCCGCGTTCCTGCGCGATCTGCGCAGCGCCGAGCAGGGCTGCATCCTGCTCGACATCCGCATGCCCGAGATGGACGGGCTGCAGGTGCAGCAGCAGCTCGCCGCGCGCGGCGTCACCATGCCGGTGATCGTGCTGACCGGGCATGGCGACGTCACCATCGCAGTGAAGGCGATGCGCAACGGCGCAGTCGACTTCCTCGAAAAGCCGTTCGAGGCCGAGCAGCTGCTCTGCGCGATCGAGACTGCCTTCGGCCGCGCCTGTGAGGGAAGCAGCGCCTCGCGCACCGACGCCGCGCGCACCCAGCTCGCCAGCCTGTCGATGCGTGAGCGCGAAGTGCTGGACGGGCTGGCGGCCGGCTTCCCCAACAAGACCATCGCCTATGATCTCGGCATCTCGCCGCGCACGGTCGAGGTGCACCGCGCCAACCTGATGCAGAAGCTCGGCGCGCGCAGCCTCTCCGAGGCGCTGCGCGTCACCTTCACCGCCGAGATGGGCGAGATCTAGAGCCAGCCCGCCGTCTCGACGAGCATCCAGGCGCCCGCGGCCAGGAACAGCGCCGCGGCAATGCCGTGCACCAGCTTGAGCGGGACGCGCTGCAGCAGCGCATTGCCCAGGAACACCGCGGGCACATTGGCGAGCATCATGCCGATCGTGGTGCCTGCCGTGACCGCCCAGACATTGTGGAACTTCGCGCCCAGCGCGACGGTGGCGAGCTGGGTCTTGTCGCCCATCTCGACCAGGAAGAAGGCGATCGCCGTGGTCAGGAAGGCGCCGAAGCGCGCCGGCTTGTCTTCTAGATCGTCGATCTTGTCCGGGATCAGCGTCCACAGTCCCATTGCGATGAACGACGCCGCGATCAGATAGCGGAACCAGGCGCCCGAGAGCAGCTCGGCAGCCGAGGAGCCGACCAGCGCGGCGAGGAAATGATTGGCCAGCGTCGCGACCAGGATGCCGAGCACGATCGGCACCGGCTTCCTGAAGCGGGTGGCGAGCAGGATGGCGAGCAGCTGGGTCTTGTCGCCGATCTCGGCGAGCGCGACGAGCGCGGTCGAGCTGAACAGGGCTTCGAGCAAGAGGAACTCCGGGCCGGACGGAGGCGAAATCCAACGACATCGCACCTCCCCGCCCGGCAAGGACGGAGATGCGACGCCATTGGTCTCGCCCGAACGGTGATCCCGTCCCTCCCGCGCCATGGCCTCTCGGCCAAGTATGTTGACGCGGGAGCCCGCGCAGGTGCGCGGCTGGCTACTCCCCAAATAGCGAGGTGCCGCCCAGGGGCAGCGCATTGGCCCCTAGCCTGCACCTCTGCAGAAATCCAGTCGTTTGTGTCTCAGCGCGCCAGGCTGAGCAGGCTGCGTTCGGTCTCCGGCTGCCCGTCCGCATCGCCGCGCAGCGAGGCGAGCAGCTCGCCGATCGATCGCAGCGGCGAGGAATCGAGGAAGCGGCTGCCCCAGTCCCGCGCCAGCGCCGCGGCATCCGCCCCGGTGTCGGCCAGGATCGAGGGGAAGGCGATGCGCAGCCGCGGCCCGGCGAACAGCTGCTCGGGCGAAGCGCCGACCACCGATCCCAGCGGCCGGACGAACACCGCCCCCGCCACCTTCTCGACATAGGAGGCCGGCGAGAGCCGCGCCCACCAGGTCACGGCGAAGCAGCCGATGCCGTGCGCGACCAGGATCACCGGGCGCTCGGTCAGGCGCACCGCCTCGTCGAGCCGCGCGGCCCAGAGATTGCGCCCGCCGCCACCGGCGCCAAGCTCGATGATCTGCCCGGCATGGGCTAGCAGATTGCGGGATGGACGATCGGCACGGTCATAGATCGTCAGGGTCGGAAGCGACGTATCGAAGAGGCCATTTTCGGGCATTCGCTTAACTCCCTCAAGCTGGGGAAAGCACGCTCAACGAGTCGCCAGCTTATTCCCACTCACTCACTGTGCAATTGCCCCTGCGCCAGGATGTTTTCCCCGTGCGCCGAAATAATAGAATCGAGCAACGAGCATCCAGGCACCGAATATTGCGGAAAGTTCATCCTGCGGAGACCTGCGGGCCATCCGGCGGGGCGCAATTTCCAGGCTCCACAACGGAGAAGATGCCCATGCTCAGGAAGTTGATAGTCGCCGGCGCCTCGCTCGCGATGCTCGCCGCAGCCTCGCCTTCGATCGCCGCCGCGCCGTGTCGCGACGCGCATGGCAAGTTCGTGAAATGCGCGACCAAGCCCGCCGCCCCTGCCAAGGCGACTCGCTGCAAGGACGCCAAGGGCAAGTTCGTGAAGTGCGGCACCGCGGGTGCCAAGCCCGCCTGACACCTCGATCCAATCGACACCATCATCACCTGATGCGGGGAGCGGCCAAACCGCTCCCTTCTTTTTACGCGGCGGGCAGGGTTCGCGCACCGCTTTCGCTAATGAGATTGACTCGCAATATACCCTTCCCTACCAGCCCCCGGACCAATCGTTTCAAAGGGTATCCGGGATGCAGACCTTCCTCCGCAGCGCGCTGCTTGCCAGCGCCATGCTCCTGCCCATGACCGCCTGGGCTGCCGGACCGGAGGGAGACGAGGATCAGGACAAGAGCCGCGACGAGATCGTCGTCACCGGCCTGGCGAACGAGAAGACGCCGTCGGCCACCGGCCTGGCGCTGACGCCGAAGGAAACCCCGCAGTCGATCACCATCTTCGATCGCACCCGGATCGACGATTTCGCGCTGACCAACGTCAACGACCTGATCGCCCAGCTGCCCGGCATCAATGTCGAGCGGGTCGAGACCGACCGCACCTATTTCAACTCGCGCGGCTTCGACGTGTCGAACTTCCAGGTCGACGGCATCGGCATGCCGCTGTTCTGGGGCATCCAGTTCGGCGATCTCGACACCGCGCTGTTCGACCGGGTCGAGGCGGTGCGCGGCGCCAATGCGATCATGACCGGCATCGGCAATCCGTCGGCGACGATCAACTATGTCCGCAAGCGCCCGTCCTTCGACGCACTCCACGCCAGCGTCGCCGCCCAGGGCGGCTCGTGGAACCAGTGGCGCGGCGAGGCGGACGTCAACGTGCCGGTGAGCGACACGCTCGCCGCGCGCTTCGTCTATGCGCACGACCAGCGCGATTCCTATCTCGACTACAACCACGTCAACCGGAACGTGTACGGCGCGATTATCGCCTGGAAGCCGGCACAGGGGCTGACGGTCACTGCCGGCTATACCCGCCAGGAGAACAACGCCGATGGCGTGCTGTGGGGGGCGCTGCCGCTCACCTATACCGACGGCACGCGCGTCCCCTATCCGGTCTCGGCCTCCACCTCGGCCGACTGGACCTATTGGGACGTCAAGGACCAGAGCGTCTTCGCCGAGCTGAACTACGAGTTCGGCGGCGGCTGGCAGGCCAAGGGGGTATTCACCTACAAGCGCTTCGAAGAGAATGCGAAGCTCCTCTACGCCTATAACTACCCCGACAAGACGACCGGCCTCGGCGTCGAAGGCATGTCGGGCATCTATCCCTCGGTCTACGACCAGTATCTCGGCGATTTCTACGCCTCGGGTCCGGTCACCCTGTTCGGCCGCGAGCACAGCCTCGCCTTCGGCGTTTCCACCGGCCGCTCGGACGGGCGCGAATGGGAGAATTTCTCGCTCGATACGATCGTCTATCCGAAATGGCAGGACTGGGGCAGCACCCAGGTCGCCGAGCCGACCTATCCGGGCGAATATCTCGCGGCGAAGTATACCGACAAGCTGACCCGCGCATACGGCGCCGCGCACCTCAACTTCACCGACCGGCTCAAGGCCGTGGTCGGCGCCAGCGCGATGTGGATCCGGTCCAACGGCACCTCCTACGGCACCGACCAGGCGCGCAAGGACAGCGCCGTCAGCCCCTATGCCGGCCTGCTGTTCGACGTGACGAAGAACGTCACGCTCTATGCGAGCTATACCGACATCTTCAATCCGCAGGTCGAGCTCGGCGTCGATGGCGCCAAGCTCGCGCCAGCCAAGGGCAGCAGCCTGGAAGGCGGCATCAAGAGCGAATGGTTCGGCGGCCGGCTCTACGCCACCGCCACCCTGTTCCGCGCCAGGCAGAAGGGGCTCGCCGCCTATGCCGGCGATTTCGGCGATCCGGCCGGCCCCTGCCCGACCGGCGGCAAGCTGGGCGACAGCTGCTATCTGGGCGTCGACACCACCTCCAGGGGCTTCGAAGTCGAGCTTTCGGGCAAGGTGACCGACAACTGGTCGATCAGCGGCGGCTATACCGGCATGAAGATCGAGGACGATGCCGGCAACCGCACCCGCACCTGGCTGCCCAACCGGACGCTCAAGTTCGCCACCACCTATGCCGTGCCGCGGCTCAACGACCTCAAGCTCGGCGCGCAGCTGCGCTGGCAGAACGCGATCACCTATGCCGATAGCGGCGTGCAGAGCGCCGGCCTGGTCACCGGCGACGTGATCCTGCGCCAGCCCAGCTATGCGGTGGTCGATCTGATGGCGAGCATCAGGCTGGTCGACCGGCTCACCGCCGCGGTCAATGTCCGCAATGTCGGCGACGAGAAATATCTCGGCAGCCTGATGTGGGGCCAGGCCTTCTACGCCGCGCCCCGCAGCGCGACCGTCTCGCTTCGCTTCGCCTACTGATCTACGGTTTCCAGGTGGCGGGGGCAGCACAACAACGAGCCGGCTGGCGCTATCGCGCCAATGTCGCGGCGCGCGTGGTGGCGGGAACGATCGGCGCCTATGCGGTCGCCGGACTGTTCGCCATGGCGCTCGCCCGGATATTGCCGATGGACCGGGCGCAGGCGGTCGTGCCGGCGACCCTGCTCGCCTTCCTGGTCGGCCCGGCGGTGACGATCTGGGCGTTCCTCGCCCGCGGCCCGTGGCGCGCCTGGGGCGGCGTGGTCGCGTTCGGCGCGCTCTTCGCCGCGATCGCCTGGGCCGTGGGGGCGCCGGCATGAGCGCCGCGGTCCGCGAAGGCGTCCGCCAGGTCATGGCCTGGCTCCATGGCTGGGTCGGTCTGCTGCTCGGCTGGGTGCTGTTCGTCATGTGCCTCGCCGGCACACTCAGCGTGTTCAAGCCCGAGATCGGCCAATGGATGCGCCCGGAGACCGTCGCCACCGCCGATCCGGCCGATGCGGTGCAGGCGGCGACCGACTGGCTGGCGAAGAACAGCAAGGGCTCGACCGGCTGGTACCTCACCGCACCGAACGACCGGAGCAACACGGTCGAGGCCGCGTACGACAGCGACGGCGCCTTCCTCTACCGCGCGCTCGATCCGGTGAGCGGTGCGGCGGCCCCGCGCGAGACGCTGGGCGGCGAGTTCTTCTACCGGCTGCATTTCGAGCTCGAGCTGCCCTATCCCTGGGGCCGGCTGCTCGCCTCGCTCGCGGCGATGTTCATGCTGGTCGCGCTGATCACCGGGATCATCGCGCACCGCCGCATCTTCAAGGACTATTTCACCTTCCGCCCCGCCAAGGGCCAGCGCTCCTGGCTCGACGGGCACAATGCGCTGGGCGTGCTCGCCACGCCCTTCCACCTGATGATCACCTTCACCGGGCTGGTCACGCTTGCCTCGCTGTCGATGCCCTGGGGGATCACCGCGCTCTACGGCAGCGATCTGGCGAAATTCTATCAGGACTTCACCCCCGGTTTCACCCAGCGCGCGCCGACCGGCGAGAAGGCGGCGCTCGCCCCGGTCGCGCCGATGCTGCGCGAGGCGCAGCGGCAGCTGGGCGGCACGATCGGCCGGGTCTATGTCCTCAACCCCGGCGACAAGGCCGCGCTGGTCACCGTCTATCGCTCGGATGCCGACCAGATCGGCTTCAACCCGTCCCAGATCAGCTTCGACGGCGTCACCGGCAAGCCGCTCGGCACCTGGCGCGAGACGCGCGGGGCGATCCAGACCTACAATATCGTCTACGGCCTCCACATGGCCCGCTTCGCTCCGCTCGCGACGCGCTGGCTCTATTTCCTCGGCGGCGTGATGCTGACGCTCGCAATTGCGACGGGAATGGTCCTCTGGATCGTGAAACGCCGCGAACGCGCGCCGCTCTCGCTCGGAAACCGTATCCTGGAACGCCTCAATGCCGGCTTTCTGGGAGGAGTCCCCCTTGGTTGCGCCGCCTATCTGCTCGCCAACCGCCTGCTCCCCCTCGGCCTGAATGGCCGCGCCGAGCTCGAGGTATCGATCGCATTGTGGACCGCCGCCGCCGCACTGGCGATCGGCATCGCACTCAAGCCCCGCTGGTCCTGGCCCCTCCTCACCGGCGCCACCGCCCTCGCCTGCGCGGTCTCGGCACTCATCGGCCTGCCACCGAGCATGATGTCGGCGGTGCTGCTCGCCACCGCCGCCAGCCTGGCGCTGCTCGTCCGGAAGCAGCTGCGCGGTCCGGCGAAACGTCCCGAGCGCAAGAGACACGCCGCAACATGACCCTCGCCATCACCGGCCTGCTCTATCTCGGCATGTTCGCCCTTGCCGCCGGCATGTCGCGCCACGCCCCACCCCTGCTCGGCGCGCAGTCCAAGCTCTCGGCGCTCCGCCATCCGGCCCGCTATGGCTGGGTGCTGGTGGCGCTCTCCGCGCTCCTGGCGGCCTTCGCGCGCGATGGCGGCCAGGCACTCGTCCTGTGGTTCGGGCTGATTCCTCTGGTCAGCGCGATCCTCCTGCTCGGCCTCACCTACCGCCCGGCGGTGCCGCGCGCCGTGGTGCCGGTCGCCGCGCTGATGGTGCTGGTGGCGCCGTTCGTCTGAAACGGCGCCCGACGACCAGCTATTTCGCCGCTGCCGCATCCTCGATCAGCGCCGCGACCTCCGCGGGGTGCGAGACCATCAGGGCATGCGAGCCGCCGGGAATCTCCACCGTCTTCCGGGAATGCGCCCGCTCGGCCATGAACTTCATCACCGCGGCGGGGATATTCCGGTCGGCGGTGCCATAGATCATGTAGTTCGGCAGCGTCTTCCAGGCCGCGACTCCCGTGGGCTCCTGAAGCGCCTTCATCGTGATCGGTCGCTGGGTGGCCGCCATCACCGCAGCCTGGCCTGCGGGCACGTCCGCGGCGAACTGGGCATGGAACTTCGCCGGCTGGATATAGAGGTCCTGCCCGCCATCCGGCAGCGGAACCGCGGTCAGCGCCTCACCCAGCGTGCTGCCCGGGAACTTGCCCGAAAGCGAGAAGCTCGATTCCCCGGTTTCCGGGGCGAAGCCCGCGACATAGACCAGCGCCCTGATGTTCGGATTGCCGTTCGCCGCCTCGGTGATCACCGGGCCGCCATAGCTGTGGCCGACCAATACGACGGGCCCCTTGATCGACTTGACCACCGCCGAGACCGCGGCCCCGTCGCTCGCCACGCTGCGCAGCGGGTTGGCGGCGGCGATGACGGTATAGCCGTCCTTCTCCAGCCGGGTGATCACCGGCTCCCAGCTGGCGCTTTCGGCAAAGGCACCGTGGACCAGCACGATCACCGGCTTCTCGGGTTTGGTCTGGGCATGGGCGCCGCCGGAGAGGAGCAGTGCGGCGGGCAGCAAAAGTGTCGAGAAACGCATGGATATCCTCCTCAATTGGGAATGGAGATGCGGTGGGGCTGGAGGCTGTCGCGCAGCCAGTCGTCGAAGGTGAGCCTGGCGATCCGCGCTTCGGCGCCCGGCAGCAGCGAATGCTCGCCGAGCTCGGCACCGAAATAGGGCGCGGCGGCGTCGGCGACGATCCGACGCGGATCCTCCTGCGCGGTGGCGATCTCGACGGCGACAGCGTCGAGCCGCAGCCGCTCGGGGCCGGCGACCTCGAGCATGCCGTTGAACGGATCGCTGAACACCGCGTCGGCCAGCATGTCGGCCAGGTCCTCGCCGGCGATCGGCTGGACCAGTGCCGGCGCGATCCGGATGTCGCGTTCGGTCCCGGCCTGCACCACAGAGCTGATGAACTCGAAGAACTGGGTGGAGCGCAGGATGGTGAACGGGATGCCCGATCCGGCGGCCATCTCCTCCTGCAGCTTCTTGCCGCGGAAATAACCGCTGGCGAGCAGCCCGTCGGTGCCGACGATCGACAGCACGACATGGTGCCGCACGCCCGCGCGCCGCCCGGCATCGAGCAGGTTGCGGCTCGATGTCTCGAAGAAGCGCATCGCCGCATCGCCGTCATCGGGCGAGACGTTGGTGACGTCGATCACCACCTCGGCGCCGTCCAGCGCGGCGTCGAGCCCGGCACCGGTGAAGCTGTCCACGCCGGTGCTGCGCGAGGCCTCGACGACGCGCAAATCCTCCTGGCGCAGGTTGCGCACCAGCCGCTCGCCGATCCGGCCGCGGCTGCCGATCACCGCGACCTTCATATCAGCGCCTCGATCGAAGAGGTGTCGACCGAGGGGAGCGGTACGAACAGCCCCTCCTCCATCAGCGCCTGGCGAACCGTCGGGCGCTCTGCGACGCGTTCGAAATAGCCGAGCATGTCGGCGGACATCGGCACGCCGAACGCCTGCGCCCAGCGCAGCATGACGAACAGATAGGCATCGGCGACGGTGAAGCGCGGACCGAACAGGTAGAGTTCGTTGATATGCTCCTCGATCAGCGCCAGCCGCCTGGCCACCGCCTCGCTGGCCGCCGCGCGCTCGGCCTCTTCCTCCGAATGCCAGAAGGGCTTGAAGGCGACATGCAGCTCGGTTGACAGCCAGGAGAGCATTTCGATCAACCGGGTGCGGCCGAGCGGACCGCCGGGGGTCAGGCTGGCGTCCATGCCGGCGATGAATTCGAGGATCGCGGTGTTCTCGCTCACCGCATTGCCGTCGTCGAGGACGAGCAGCGGCACATAGCCGCGCGGGTTGATCGCGGTATAGTCATAGCCGTGCTCGGTCGTCTTGGTCTTGATGTCGACCCGCTCGAACTCGGCGGCGAGGCCGGCCTCGTGCAGCGAGATCCGGCCGGACAGGCTGCAGGCGCCGGGGGCATAATAGAGCTTCATGATCGGGACTCCTGAAAAGCTGCGGGCAAATGCAGGGTGACGAGGGTGCCGATGCCGGCTTCGCTCTCGATCGAGACGCCGCCACCGGCACTTCGGGCGAAGCGCTCGACCATCGGCAGGCCGATGCCGCCCAGCCCGTCGCGCTTTGTGGTGAAGAAGGGATCGAAGACGCGGGCGAGCGTCGCGGGCGACATGCCGGCACCGTGATCGCGGACGCTTAGCGTCACCGTCGAAGGAAATGCGCGTGCCTCGATCCACACGGTCCCCTGCCCGCTCATCGCGTCGCGCGCGTTGAGGACCAGGTTGAGTAGCGCCCGGCGCAGCCCGATCGGATCACATGCCAGGGCAGGCAGCCCGGGCTCGGCGATTACGACGACACGCAGCAGCCGATCCTCGCCGCCGGCGATCAGCGCGACGATATCGGCAAGGCATTCCGCGACATCGCAGTGCAGGTTCGCCATCGCCCGGGCGCTGGCCTGCGCCATGTTCTGGTGGAGGATCGTACCCGCATGATCGAGCGAGGTGCGGGCGCGATGGAGGAGCGGCTCGCGATGGGTCACCGGCATGTCCGGCGTCCGCGCCAGGATATTGAGCGCGGACGTTGCGATCTGGACCAGATTGCCCAGGTCATGGAGCATGCCAGCCGCGGCGAGCGCGACCTCGCCGCCCGCTGCCGGACGCAAGGGCGGCAGTATCTCCTGTCCGTGCAGGACCGGGGTCTGAGGAACCATCACCGAGCTCCTTTTCAGAGAGGGGGCCGCGGGGTGCGGAGGGGGAGCCACCCCGCGGCCCGACCGGTCAGGCCGCCGCGGCCGCCGGGACCTCGACCGGGTGCACCGCGCGAAGGCCGATCTGCACGCGGTTCCACAGGTTGATCGCGCCGATCGCCAGCGTCAGCCAGGCGATCTCGGTCTCGTTGAACTGGGCCTGGAGCATCGCGTAGTCGGCGTCCGGCGCATGCGTCTTGGCGATACGGGTGAGCGCCTCGGTCCAGTTGAGCGCGGCACGCTCGCGATCGGTAAACGCCGGCGAATCGCGCCAGCCGTCGAGCAGGTGGAGGCGCTGGTGGCTCTCGCCCGACTTCACTGCATCCTTCACGTGCATGTCGATGCAGAAGGCGCAGCCGTTGATCTGCGAGGCGCGGATCTTAACCAGGTGGAGCAGGCTGGAATCGAGGCCGGACTTGGCGATCGCGGTCTCGACGCCGATCATCGCCTTGGTGCCTTCGCCGGCGACCTCGAAGATGTTCATACGCGGGGTCATGGATGTTCTCCTTGCTTGGATGGATCAGGGGCGCGCAGGCAAAGGGTCGCGCAGCGCGAAGAGGGTGAGCCCGGCGCCGATCAGCGCGGGGAGCGTGACGGCGGGGAAGTCGCGCAGCAGCACCGAGGGACCGCAGATGCCGGCCGCGACCTCCCAGAAATGGAAGAGCGCGTGGCAGGCGAGCCACAGCGTCGCCCCGCCCCACAGCACCGCCCGCATCTGGTGCCGCACCGTGCCGATCAGGAAGGCGGCGCCGATGAACAGGAAGATGATTCCGATGTCGCGGATGAAGTGCTGGTTGAACGGGCCGGTGGTGGTCACGCCGGGCACTGCGAAATACCAGCCGACCGGCGAGATCAGCATGTAGATGCCGTTGAGCAGCCCGCCGACGCCGAGCAGCATCGCGAGCGACACGCAGAGCTGGCGAAGCACCGGCCTGTCATCGCGGGCGGGGTGTGCACGCGCGCTCATTTCGCCACCGGCGCGGGCACATTGGCGAGCCACCAGTCGAAGCCGGTAGTACCCAGCCGGGCGTCCCGCCCCGGCATCAGCGAGGCGTCGTCTATGGTGACGCCGAAATAGGGCGCCGCCGGATCGGCGACCACGCGGCGCGGATCCTTGTCGAACGCCAGCACCTGCGCGACCAGTTCGTCGATGCGCCAGGCCTGCGGGCCGGCCACTTCGATCAGGCCGTTGACCGGCTCGGACAGCGCCGCACGGGCGACCGCCTCGGCGACGTCCTGCGCCGCCATCGGCTGGAAGCGCGCCGGCGACAGGCGGACCGTGTCGCCCTCGGTCGCCGAATTGGCGATGCCGCGCAGGAACTCGAAGAACTGCGTCGCGTGGATCAGCGTGAACGGGATGCCCGATGCGGCGATGCCCTTTTCCTGGGCGAGCTTGGCCTGGAAATAGCCGCTGGCCTGGAGCCGCTCGGTGCCGACCACCGAGAGCGCGATATGGTGGCGCACGCCCGCCTTCTTCTCGGCGGCGGCGATGTTGCGCCCGGCCTTTTCGAAGAAGTCGAGCGCCGCCGGGCCGTCGAGCGTCGGCGAGTTGGAGACGTCGATCACCACGTCGGCGCCGTGCAGCGCCTGGTCGAGCCCCTCGCCGGTCAGCGTGTCGACACCGGTGTTGGGTGCGGCGGCGAACACCTCGTGCCCTTCCTTCGCCAGCAGGGCGACGGTCTTCGACCCGATCAGGCCAGTGCCGCCAATCACCACGATCTTCATGTTGCGTCCTTTCGATGGATGGGTTCAGGCTGGCGCGAGCGCGCCGCGGAGCCAGGTCTCGAGACCCGTCTCGCCCGGCCCCACCGCAGCATCGGAGACGAGCCTCTCTTCGCCCAGCCGCGCGCCGAAGAAGCGGGCATCGGCGTCGGTCAGCACGGGGCGAAAATCCTCGCCTGCGGTCAGCATCTGCTGGGCGAGGCCCGGCAGCGCGTAGCTGTTGGGCCCGGCGACCTCGAGCACCGCATTGACCGGCGCGCGCAGCGCCACCTGCATCAGCACCCGCGCCGCGTCCTCCGTCGCGATCGGCTGGACGCGGATCGGCGGCACCCGAACTTCCGCCTCGCTGCGCCCGGCGTCGATCACGTCATGGATATATTCGAACAGCGGCGTCGAGCGGACGATGGTGAAGGGGATGCCCGATCCCGCGATCAGCCGTTCCTGCGCGCGTTTGGCGCGATAATAGCCGTCTCCGATCCGCTCGGCACCGATAGCGGAGAAGGTGATGTGGTGCGCGATCCCCGCCGCCTGCTCGGCGGCGAGCAGCGTGGCGCCGGCTTGCTCGAAGAAGCGCAGCATCTCCACTGCGTCGGCATAGCCGGGACTGGAGACGTCGATGACCGCCTCGGCACCGTCCAGTGCCCGGTCGAGCCCCGTACCGGTGACGATGTCCACGCCAGTCGCCCGTGCCGCGACCGCCACCTGGTGGTCCGCCGACTCGAGCTGGCGGACCAGCCGCGTGCCGACCAGGCCGGTGCCTCCCACCACGGTAATGCGCATGTCCCGTCTCCGCATTCGAACTGGAGGGCAGGATCATCGATCGCCCCCCGCGCCTCCATCGTGCAGAGGCATGCGCGACCCTCGCTATTTGGCAGGCACCCCTCTCCCAAGGTGCAGGTTCCGCCACCTCGGCGCAGGGCCACGCGGCGGAACCGATACCTGCGCATCGCAATGCCCGACCTTGGGCGAGCCCTGCCCCTCCCCTTGCCCCACCGGGCTCCCCCGGAGGTGCGATCGACCGGGAGGCACGCCCTCCCCTAGCCCCTCTCCGCCGGGAGGCGGCCCGTGGCGGGTCGTGCGGCGCGCATCCAGGGAGACACTCGATGCCGATGTTCACCACCAGCGACGGACACATGATGCACTACAAGGACTGGGGCCAGGGCCCGGTCGTCACCTTCTCGCATGGCTGGCCGCTCAGCTCGGACGCGTGGAGCGGTCAGATGCAGTTCCTCGCCGAGCAGGGCTATCGCTGCATCGCGCATGATCGCCGCGGCCATGGCAAGTCGGCCCAGACCGGCACGGGCAACGAGATGGATACCTATGCCGATGATCTCGAGCAGCTGTTCGCGGCGCTCGACCTGCAGGACATCACCATGGTCGGCCATTCGACCGGCGGCGGCGAGGTCGCGCGCTATATCGGCCGCCACGGCACGGGCCGCGTGAAAAAGGCCGTGCTGCTCGGTGCGGTGCCGCCGGTGATGGTACAGAGCGCCGCCAACCCCGATGGCCTGCCGTTCAGCGTGTTCGACGGGCTGCGCAGGGACATCCTCAAGAACCGCTCGCAATTCTACAAGGACTTCGCGATCCCCTTCTTCAGCGCCAATCGCCCGGACGCGAACGTGTCGCAGAGCCTGCTCGACGAGTTCTGGCTGATCAGCATGCAGGCCGGCCTGAAGAACGCTTATGAGTGCATCAAGGCATTCAGCGAGACCGACTTCACCGAGGACCTCAAGAAGTTCGACGTGCCGACGCTGATCGTCCACGGCGAGGACGACCAGATCGTGCCGATCGCGGACTCGGCCCACAAATCCGCCAAGCTGGTGCAGGGCGCACAGTCGCTCTTCTATCCGGGCCTCCCTCATGGCCTGACCGCGACGCATGCCGATCGGTTCAACGCCGATCTGCTCGCCTTCCTGCGCAGCTGAAGCGGAGACGCCCGGCGGTGTCCCCAGCGCCGCCGGGCGTCAGCCCGAAATCGGCGGCAGCGTCACCTGGAACAGGGCACCGCCCTGTGCCTGGTTCGCCGCCGAGATGCCCCCGCCATGCGCGGCGAGGATCGACTGGCAGACGGCCAGGCCAATCCCCATCCCGTCCTGCTTGGTGGTGAAGAAGCCCTCGAACACCCGGTGGAGATCCCCGGCGGCGATGCCCGGCCCATTGTCGCGCACCGACAGGCGCACGCCCCCGAAGCCATCCCGCCCGGTGGTGATCTCGATCTGCGACTGCGGCCGCCCGGCCATTGCCTGCAGGCTGTTGACCAGCAGATTGACCACGACCTGCTGGAGCTGGACCCGGTCGCCGAGCACGCGCGGCAAGGCGATGTCGAGCTTCACGCCCAGCTGGATGCCGCGCGCCTCGATGTCGTGGCAGACGAACATCAGCGCCTCCTCGACCACCCGATTCAGGTCGAGCGCGGTGCGGTTCGGCACATGGCGCCCGGCCATGCCGCGGATGCGCTGGACGATCTCGCTGGCATGGCGCGCGCTGTCGGCGATCCGTTTGGTCAACTGCTCGACCTTGGCGAGGTTCGGCTCGTCGCGCGCCAGCCAGCGCAGGCTGGTCTCCGCGTTCATCGCGATCGCGGCGAGCGGCTGGTTCACTTCATGCGCGATCGAGCTGGCCAGCTCGCCCAGCGTCGCGATCCGCGCCGCGCGGGCATATTCCTCCTGGAGCTGGCGCAGCTGCACCTCGGTCTGCAGCCGCTCGGTGACGTCCTCGAACATCAGCAGCGTCACGTCTAGCCGCTCGGGCGGCGTCGGATAGGTGATCGACAGCTGCACGTCGCGCAGCTGCCCGTCGAAAGTCCGCAGCTTCATGATCTCGGTGAGGTTGCGGCGCCCGTCGAAATGCGCGGTGATCACCCGCTTGGCGGTATCGGGCGAGGCTGCGAACAGATAATCGACCGGCCCGACCAGCCGATCGGCGCTCCCCGCCCCGAACAGCTCCACCGCGTTGCGGTTCGCATCGGTCACCCGGACGATCGCACGCGATTCGAACGGCAGGTCGGGGTTCGCATCGAGATAGGCGCCGACATCGGTCACGCCCGCCGCGCGCAGCGCGTCGAAGATCGGCAGCATCGCGGTGGAGTCGACCAGCACCAGGGCCCAGGGGAGATGATGGATCAGCGTGCGGTAGCGCTCCTCGCTCGCGCGCAGCGACCAGAGCGAGCGCTTGTCGGTCACGCCGCCGCCCACCGAGACGAAGACGAGATCGGGATGGGCGGGATCGGTCGAGATGTTGACCGTCGCATCGTTGAACACGCTCGAGATTATCTTGCGGGTTCGCGCCGCGCCGGGAATGTCGGCCAGCTCGGCGAGGATCAGCTCGGCCAGGGCCGGCCAGCTCTCGGCTGGCCAATAGGCGGTGACCGGCGCGCCGATCATCCGCCGGCGCCCGCCGATCGGGCCGAGCGCGCGCAGGGCATTGTCGTCGACATCGACCACGCGCACGGCATCGAGCAGCGCGCGCTTCCAGTCGCCCGGCACCTCACCGGCGGCGATCCGGACGATCAGCCCGCGCGCGCCGGAAATGTCGAACACGCTCCACGCGCTCGTTTCCTCGTCCATCCCGGCATGGGCGATATCGCCGATGCGCGGGAGCAGCGCCGACGATAGTTCGGGGTCGGCGCCGTCCGCCGCCTCTTCCTGCCGGGACAGCGGCTCCATCTCAGGCGCCCCTGCCTGTGCTGCCCAGCGCCACGCGAAGCGCGCCGAGCAGCGCAACATTCGCGACGGGCTTGGCGAACCAGGCGGTCGCCCCGTCCCGCAGCGCACGGGCACATGCCGTCTCGTCGGCCAGCGAGGTTACGAAGATCATCGGGATCGCCGAGCCGCAGGCGCGCAGCCGGCGCTGCAGCTCCAGCCCGTCCATCCCCGGCATGCGGACATCGGAGATCACGCAGTCGAACTCGCCCGCGCGGTCGAGGAACGCGACCGCCCGCTCGAAACCGAGCGCCGCCATCCCCTCGACCTCGAGGAGCTCGCACAGCGCCTCGCGCACGGCCAGGTCGTCATCCACGATCGCGATCACCACTGGCCTGGACAAGCGACGCGTCCTTCCGGCGCGAGCTGCGCCCGTCCGCGACTGTCGCCCAAGGCCCAGGCAGCCGTAACCATACCATGGTCTAGGTCTCCTCCTGCCGAAGGGGTTCGGGCAGCAGGTCCCAGGCACGGATCAGCTCGCCGACCGTGCTCGCCTCCATCTTGCGCATCACGCTGCTGCGGTGGAGCTTCACCGTGACTTCGCTGATCCCAAGATCATAGGCGATCTGCTTGTTGAGCCTGCCTCGCGCGACCTGGCGGAGCACCTGGCGCTCGCGCGGGGTGAGCGTGGCGTGGCGGTCGGCCTGGCGCTTGGCCAGCTCGGCGTCGGCGCGCTGGGCCAGGTCGCGCTCGATCCCGGCGGTCACCGCGTCGAGCAGCGACTGGTCGCGCGCCGGCTTGGTCAGGAAATCGACCGCGCCGGCCTTCATCGCCTGCACCGACATCGGGATGTCGCCATGGCCGGTGAGGAAGATGATCGGCTTGGCATTGCCGGTGCTGGCCAGATATTGCTGCAGGTCGAGCCCGCTCGATCCCGGCATGCGCACGTCGAGCACCATGCATCCCGGCCGCTCGGGCAGATCGGCCTCGAGCAGCTCGCGCGATGAGGCGAAGCCGGCGGCCTCGATCCCCACCGAGAGCATCAGCTCCTCGATCGCGGTGCGCACGGCGGCGTCGTCGTCGACGATCAGCACCAGCGGGCGGGCCGGTATGGCGGGCCGGGGCATTTGCGTCATCTGGTTCATCGCAGGACCTCCTGGCTTGTCGGCTGGAGACGAGTGATCCTTCCACTGGGCGCGACTGGGCGCCATCCCGGTTCCGGTTAGCCGGGACCTACCCGATCCGGGGAGCGCGGCTCGAGCCGGATCACCCGCCGGCCATGGAGATGCGCGTCGATCGAAAAGGCGCCCGGCCCGAGCAGCACGAACGCCGCGGCTCCCCCGGCACAGGCGAGCAGGAACCAGGCGAGCAGGCCCGGCGTCCCGGCAAAGCCGACCACCAGCACGACGACGAGCAGCGCGCCCGCCGCCCGCGCCCCGAAGCCCAGAACCAGCGCCAGGCCGAGCAGGCTCGCCCCCAGCCCGATCGATACCGCGTTCGACGGCGCCGGCCAGAGCAGCGCGAGCGAAGGATAGGCGATCGCTGCATAGGACAGGCGCAGCAGCAGCAGCGCGACGCCGAACAGACCATCCGGATAGCGTAGAATCAATTTGGGCACCGCCAGGCGATAGCTCCCCCATGGGGGCCGGCCAGCCTTCGGTCCGGGGATATGCCGCTCCCCCATTCGGGGGTAGCATCGCATCCACCTGACGGCGAAGGGGCGGGTTGCTTCGAACAGGCTCAGGCGGAGACCCGGCGGGATTGCTGGAACGGCGATGCAATTGATCAGGGGGCTACCTGTGCTGGCGACCCTCGTCGCGGCGCTGCTGTTCCAGCCCGTCGGCGCGGCGCCGGCCGATGCCCCGCGTCTGATCGCCCATTATACCCATCAGCGCTGGAGCGAGGAGAGCGACGCGCCGCGCCCGGTGGTCGCCCTGGCGCAGGATCGGCGCGGCTATCTGTGGATCGCGGCCAATGCCGGGCTGTTCCGCTTCGACGGTATCCGTTTCGAGCGGATGAGCACCGGCGTCGACCTTGCGGTCCATGGCCCGCCCTCGGCGATCCTCGTCCGGCGCAATGGCGAGGTCTGGACCAATTTCGAGCGGAGCGGCCGCTTTGCCGTCTATCGCGAAGGCCGGCTGCGTTTCCTCGATGCGCCCCCCTCACCCGATCGGGTCCTCTCGATGCAGGAGGCGGCGGATGGCACGATCTGGGTGATGACCGAACGGATGGGGCTTCCGCTCCTGCGCTTCCGGAACGGCCGCTGGGCCTCGTTCGGCAGCGAACTGGGCGCGCCGGTCGACAACCCCTTCAGCCTGGTGGTGACGCGGGACGGCACCGCATGGGTCGCCTTTTCCGGCGAAGTGATGCGGCTCGGCCCCAATGCCAGCCGCTTCGAGTCGGTGCGCAAGGACTTCCGTGCCCTTGGCAGGCTCTCGCTCGATCCTGAGGAGCGGGTCTGGATCAGCGACCGCCATGGCAGCTATCCGCTCACCGGCCCGGGCGGCCGCGGAAAGCCGCCCGCACTTCGATACCCCTACGCCACAGACAGCGCCGAGATCCGCGGCTGGCCGCGTTTCGACCGCGAGGGCAATCTGTGGATCGCGACCTATTATGGCGGGCTCCAGCGCGTGCGCCGTCCCGATCCGCGCGGCGCCGCCACGCCGGCCGAGGCGCGGGCACGGGTCGAGCGCTTCACCGCGCATGATGGCCTTTCGTCCAATGCCGCTACCCAGATCTTCCAGGACGCGGAGGGCAATGTCTGGGCGGGGACCGAGAATGGCCTCGACCGGTTCTGGCCTGCGACGCTGCGCTACGAACCTCAGCTCTCCCAGCCTGCTGCATTCGGCGACCTGCTGCTGCGCGGCTCGGACGGCAGCGTCTATATCGGCCAGGCAGCGACGGTGTACCGCGTGCGGCCCGGCGGCAGGCCGGAGCCGATCTTCCGCACGCCGGACAATGAGCCGCGCACCCTGTGCGAAGCGCCGGACCACGCGATCTGGATCGGTATGAGCAAGAGCGTGGGGCCCGGCCCGCCCCCCAGCAAGCCGGTGATGATCTGGAAGGACGGCAAGGTTCGCGCCGGGCCGCGGGTGCCGCTGAACTATGTCGTTTACGACTGCGCCTTCGATGCGCGCGGGGATTTCTGGGTGACTGCCTGGCTGGGCGGCATGGCGCGTCTGCACGACGGACGCTGGCAGCGCGTCACGCTGCCGCCTGGCCAGTCCTTCGCACCGCGCTCGATGACCGCGGACGCACAGGGTCGAATCCTGGTCCATTGGAGCGACCGGGTGCTGGGCCGGCTCGACGGATTGACCCGCCAGTCCTTCCAGATCCCCTTCGGCAGCCATGGCAATGACGAGATCGCCCTGCATCCGGAACCCGGCGCGCTGTTCGTCGCCGGCGAATTTGGCCTAGCCCGACTGCGCGACAATCGCTTCCAGACCATCTCCACCCGCCAGGCGCCCCTTTTCGGCGGCGTCAACGGCATGGCCCGCAGCGCCTCGGGAGAAACCTGGCTGGCGAGCCCCGGCGGCATCCTGCGTATCCGCACCACCGATCTCGACCGTGCCTTCACCCGGCATGACTGGACACCGCCGATGCAGGTTTTCGGCGCCGCCGACGGCCTGCGCAGCCGGCCGCATTCCCACAGCCGCAATGCGATCGTGCAGGGCGGTGACGGGCGTCTCTGGATCGCGACGCAGACCGGAACCTTGTGGCTCGATCCCAAGGATGTGAAGCGCAGCTTGGCACCGCCCCGGGTCGCCATCGGCGCGCTGGTCGCCGACAAGGTCTATCGCGATCCGACGAGCGTCACCCTGCCCGCCGGCCGCTCGAACGTGCAGATCGATTTCGCGGTGCTGAGCTTCTCCAACCAGCACGCCACCCAGGTCCGCTACCGGATCGAAGGGCAGGACAGCGAGTGGGTCGATCCTGGCACGCGGCGCCAGGCTTTCTACACCAATCTCGCCCCCGGCACCTATCGCTTCCAGTTGATCGCCGCGAACGACAATGGTGCGTGGAACGAGGCCGGGGCCACGGTGGAATTTACCATCCCGCCGACCTTCGTGCAGTCGAAATGGTTCCTCGCCTTGTGCGCCGCGATCGTGCTGGCGCTGCTATGGCTTGCCTATCGGCTGCGCATGGCCCAGGTCGCCGGCCGTATCCGCGCCCGCCTCGAGGAACGGATGGGCGAGCGCGAGCGGATCGCCCGCGAGTTGCACGACACGCTGCTCCAGAGCGTCCAGGGCCTGGTCCTCCGCTTCCAGTCGGTCGCCAACAAGATGCCGCCGGAGGGGCCGGCCCGGGGTCAGCTCGAGGCGGCGCTTGCCCGTGCCGACGAGATCATCGCCGATGGGCGCGAGCGGGTGCAGGGCCTGCGCGGCACCGACGACAAGGGCGACTTGCCCGAGCTGCTCAAGGAGCGCGCGGTTGCCGCGGGCTTCGATCCGGCGGTCGGTGTGCGTATCGTGGTGGAGGGCCGCCAGCGCCCGGTCGATCCGCTGGTCGCAGCCGAGCTCAGCCGGATCGTCGACGAAGCGTTGTTCAACGTCCATCGCCACGCCAATGCCAGCGCGGTCGAGATCGTCATCCGCTTCGGGGGGCACCAGCTGGGCGTCGAGATCCGCGACGATGGTGTCGGCATCCCCGCCGAGATCGTCGCGCGAGGGCACAAGCCCGGCCATTTCGGGTTGATCGGCATGCGCGAGCGCGCGGAGCGGATCGGGTGCAGCTTCTCGATCGACAGCCGCCCCGGCATGGGCTGCGCGGTGACGATGACCCTGCCCGCCCGCCTCGCCTTCGCCGACCACGCGCCGGGCCGCCGCCGCTTCTTCTCCCGCTTCTTCCGCAACAGGAACCACGATCATGCCGCCTGAAAAGGGTGCTTCGCCTATCCGGATCCTGATCGTCGACGATCACCCAGTGCTGCGCGAAGGCGTCACCGCGATCCTCGAGGATCGTACCGACATGATCGTGATCGGCGAGGCCCGCGACGGAGCCGAGGCCGTCGCGCGCTTTCGCGAGCTGCGCCCGGACGTGACGCTGATGGACCTGCAGATGCCGGTTATGAACGGCGTCGATGCGATAACCGCGATCCGCGCCGAATTCTCCGACGCCCGCATCCTCGTCCTCACCACCTATGCCGGCGACGTCCAGGCGGTGCGCGCGCTCAAGGCCGGGGCGACCGGCTATCTGCTCAAGAGCAGCCTGCGCACCGAGATGCTCGATGCGATTCACAACGTCCATCGCGGCCGGCGCCATGTGCACGGCGAGGTCGCCGCAGAGATCGCGCTGCACGTAGCGGACGACAATCTCAGCGAGCGGGAGATCTCGGTGCTGCGGCTGGTCGCCGAAGGCAAGGCGAACAAGGAGATCGCCCATGCCCTCGCCCTCTCCGAGGAGACGGTGAAGGCCCACCTCAAGAATATCTTCGCCAAGCTCGACGTCAGCGACCGCACCCATGCGGTGACGGTCGCCGCCCGTCGCGGGATCATCGAGCTCTAGAGCAGCGCCATCCCGCCATCGACGCGCAGATTCACGCCGGTCACGAAGCTGCTCATGTCCGAGGCGAGGAACAGGGCCGCGCTCGCCAACTCCTCGGGCCGGCCGAGCCGGCCGAGCGGGATCGCGGCAGCCATCTGTGCCTCGAAGGCCGGACGCTGCTCGGCCGAGACGCCCAGCTTGCCGAGTATCTCGGTATCCGTGGGGCCCGGGCTCAGGACGTTGACGCGAATGCCGCGCTCCCTGAGCTCGAGCGCCCAGCTGCGCGCGAAGGCGTTGATCGCCGCCTTCGACCCGGCATAGACCGCATGCCCGTCGAGCACCTTCTCGCTGGCGAGCGATCCGGTGATCACGATCGCGCCGTGATCGCGAAGGAGCGGCGCCATCTTCTGCACCCCGACGAACACGCCGCGCGTGTTGGTGGCGAACTGCGCGTCATATTCGTCCTGCGGCACTTCGGCCGAATGGCGAATCGTGTTGATCCCGGCATTGGCGACATAGATGTCGAGCCCGCCGAAGCGCTCGCTCACAACGTCCGCCGCCCAGCCATGGAATTCGGGATCGCCGACATCGCCGATCACCGAGGTCGCGCCATTGCCGATCCGCCGCACCGCTTCCTCCGCGGCATCCGCCCGGCGGCCGGTGACGATCACCTGCGCGCCTTCCGCCGCAAAGGATCGGGCGATGGCGAAGCCGATCCCGCTCGTGCCGCCCGTGATCATCGCCGTCTTGCCGCTGAGCAAAGCCATGGTTTTCCTCCAGAATTGACTGATCCGGAAGTAGGGAGCGACGGCTTCTGCAGAACCTGTACCCGGGTCTAGGCGCGCTCCGACAAAGGTCGGGCCGTTCCCCTGCCCCTGGCCAGATGCGGACGGCAGGGACGTGCCGCACAAATGTACCGGAGGCTCCGGGCCAGCCCGGGCAGCTTGGGGAGCCGTGTCAATCGGACGCGACAGGGATGACGAACGCAGGGGTTTTTCCGATTTCACCCTGCGGCCAACGAAATGGCAGTCGAGCGTCCCACCTGTCCGGCTCTTCCACCGCCGAAAGGCTTGCCTCGCCGACGGTTCGGCAAGCCATGGCACTGCAGCGGCGTCAGAACCGGAAACGGACGCCGAGGCGGTAGACGGTCTCCAGGAAGCGCACCTGATAGGGATAGGCGTCGCCTTCCACGTCGAAGGGCCGGCTGTTGGTGGCAACCGCGCCCAGGACGTTCGCGACGCTGAAGTTGACACTGATGTTCTCACCCGGATTGATCGTGCCGGACAGGTCGAGCGTCCCCCGGGCCTCCTCCCTAGTCGGCAGCGTCGGTCCCAGGATGTTGGTGGTCGGATTCACGACCTGGCTGTAGGTCTGGAAATTCGAGCGGTAATTGTACGCAGCGCGCAGCGAAATGAAGCGGTTCTCGTAGAATACGGACCCGTTGACGAGGTGCGAGGACACTCCCGAGATCGGCTGCATGCCGGGCAGGGTCGCCGCAAGCGCCGGGGCGAGCTCGGACTGATGATCGAGATAGGTGTAGTTCGCCAGCACGCCGAAATCGTGCATCCACTCGGGCAGCCACGGCGCCCGCAGGAAGGTGCGGAAGCCCGCCTCGACGCCGCGGATACGGCCCTTCCCGCCATTTTCCGGACGGGTGATCTTAAGCCGGTTGTAGACCGGATCGATGATCGTCGTGGTGGTGGTGTTGATGAACCCGGTCAGGTCCCGATAGAAGGCGCCGACGGTGATCGACCCGTCGCGGGTGAAGTAATATTCCAGCGACGCGTCATAGTTGGTCGACTTGGTCGGCTTCAGGTCCGGGTTGCCGCCCGATGCCACGCGCAGGCAGTCGGCATTGGTCGGGTCGGTCGAGCAGATATCCGAGGGAACACCCACCGTGATCGAAGGGCTCAGGCTTGCGAATGCCGGACGCGTGCGCGTCTGGGTGAAGGCGAGGCGCATCTGCAACTCGCGGGTCAGCTTGGCGCGCAGGCTGACATTGGGAAGATAGTCGGTGTAGCTGTTGTTGCGGATCACCGGCACGTCCACCGTCGAGCCTGCGGTCGCCCCCGGCACGGTGGTGAAGCCGTTGATATTGTCCTCGGTGCGGATCGCCCGGATGCCGATCAGGCCATCCACCGGCACTCCGATGTCGAAAGCATAGCGCGCCTGCAGATAGGCCGAATAGCCCTTCTCGGTGCCCCGGAAGGTCGGCGCCAGGAATGCCGGCTGCCCCTTCGCCTTGCCGACCAGCGTCCGCAGATAATCGACGTTCGCGCGAATGCTCTCCGGCGTAGGCGAGATCCAGGAAACGATCGAATTGACCTCGTCGCCCCGACGGCCGGCGAAATTGCTGGTGAAGTCGAGCGGCAGCACCGTGTAGTTGTACCCGACAGGGGCATTCCCGTTCTGCGTATAGGTCTGCAGCTTGGCATCGCGCGTGTTGAAGCGGATGCCGCCCTGGATCTTGGTCAGCCAGCCCTCGAGCGGATATTCGAAGTCCAGCCGGGCCTGGATGTCCCGCCCGTTGGCGCGGCGGCCGGACTCGTTGAACGCGGTGATCCGGTAGTTCAGCGGATCGTACAGGTCATAGTTCGAAACGGTGACGGAACCGCCGCCCGCACCGTACGGCGAGTCGAAGTTGAAGTTGCGGGTCGGCTGCACCCGGGTCTGGGTGAAGACGAACGACTGGTTGAGCTGGGTGTAGGTCGAGTCGGTATAGGCGGCATCGCCGGTGATGCGCCATTTGCCCGGCTTCCAGATGAAGCCGCCGCCGGCCTGGTAGGTGTCGGTCTTGCCCTTGATCGCGTTCTGCTGGCCGGTCGGGAAGGTGCCGCCCGTCGCGGTGAAGCTGCGGACCAGGTTCGTGCCTTCGAAGAAGGTGATGTTGGTCAGCGTCGCCGCCGCGCCGTTGTTGACGGTCAGGTTGCGGCCCGCGTCATCGCTGCGGAAGCCCTGGTACAGGCCATCGGCATAGATTTCGAGGTTGCTGCTCGGGCGCCACTGGAAGGCGGTGTGGACCGAGGGGCGATAGCGGTCGCCCGGCGAATAGGTCATGTTGATGTTGTTCGGATAGCGGATCGCGCCGGTCGTGCCGGGCACGCCGGTGCGCGTCAGGATCCCCTGGCTGACCACGCGCGCCGAATCGAGGAAGTTCACATCGGCATAGGAACCCTCGATCAGGAAGCCCATCTCGCCGATCCCGGTATGCCAGCGCGTGCTGAGCAGCAGGTTCGCGTCGATCCCGATCTTCTGCGACTGCGTCCAGTGCACGCCCGAGATGCCACCGGCGATCCGGCTGCCCTTGAAGTCGAGCGGCATGCGCGAGCGCACGTCGATCAGGCCGGCGATCCCCGGCTCGACCAGATTGGCGCTGGCTGACTTGTACACGTCGATCCGCGCGATGCTGGCGGACGGGAAATCCTGGAGCGCCACGGAGCGGCCCTCCGCGGTGAAGATCTCGCGGCCATTATAGGTGGTGGTGAGATCGGGCAGGCCACGCACCCGCACGCCGGATGCTTCGCCGCCCCCGCGATCGACCTGCACGCCGGTGATGCGGGCCAGCGATTCGGCACCGGTTACGTCCGGCAGCTTGCCGATATCCTCGGCCACGACCGAATCGATGATCTGGTCGGCATCCTGCTTGATCGCCTGGGATGTCTCGAGACTGCGCCGGATCGCAGTGACCACGATACCGTCCCCATCCGCCTCGGCCGCTTCGGGCACGTTCTTCGAACCGTCCTGCGCCGTCGAAGGCACCGTCTGCGCGGTCGCGAGCATGGGCGTGGTCAGGCCAAGCACCGATACGCCGATCAACAAAAACCTGTTGCGAGTGGTCACGATTCCCTCCCCCTTGTATGCCGATTATCAGTCACACTTATCATATTATATACATGATTCAACCTTGGTGCCGCTATTGTGCACAAGGGGTGTGCTGCAATGGTAAGGTTCGGGAAGCAATTGCCAAGGCCGCGCACGTCAGGCTCGCGCGGCCGTTCCGAGGATCGAGCTATCGCGGGGAATGGCGACACCGCTAGGCGAGCGCATTCACCACCAGGAAGAACAGCGACGGGCAGAACAAGCAGCCGATCCCGGTATGGAAGGTAGCCGTCAGCGCACCATAGGGAACGAGGCGCTCGTCCGTGGCCGCCAGCCCGCCAGCGACTCCGCTAACGGTGCCCATCAACCCGCCAAAGGCCATGGCGCTGCGCGGATTGTCGAGGCCGATGAAGCGCGCGACCATCGGCGTCGCGACCATCACCAGCACGGCCTTCAGCACCCCGATCGCGATCGAGAGCGCAACCACCGGCGAAGACGCCCCAAGCGCCGCCCCGGTCACCGGCCCGACGATGTAGGTGACCGCCCCCGCCCCCAGCGTGGTCAGCGAGACCGCGTCCCGGTAGCCGAAGCTCCAGGCGATGGCGACGCCCATGACGAAAGGCACGATCGTGCCCAGCGCCAGGGCTACGACGCCGAGCAACCCGGCCTTGCGCGCCTCGACGACATCGACTTCGAAGGCCGTGGCGACGATGGCGAAGTCCCGCAGCATTGCCCCGCCCATGAGGCCAAGGCCCGCCAATGCGGGAATGTCTGCCAATCCCTTCCTGCCGCCGGTCAGCACTCCGCCCCACCAGGCCAGGGCCAGCGCGGCCACGATCGCGATCGCGCTCGCATGGATTCGCCCGCGCGTCAGCCGGCGCGAGATCACCACACTGAGCCACATCAGTGCGCCCACCAGCGCGAAGGAAAGGACGAGCGCCTGCTCCTCCGCGATCTTCTCGAGAACCCCGATCATCGCGCGCCGCCCGCCGCGCGACCGAGCAGTCCGACCAGTGCGAAGCAAGCCGCGACGACGAGGACGCCGGTAAGGATCACCATCGGCCCGCCCTCGACTGCGGCCAGCACATTCTGCTGGGACGCCATCGCGACCACGATCGGAATGTACATCATCGCCCAGAACTCGACGCCGAGCCGCATGCCGGGTGTCAGCTTGCCGCGGCGCGTCAGCCAGATCTTGGCGAGGATGAGCAGCAGCATCGCGATCCCGACGCCGCCGACATTTGCCTTCACCTGCAGCAAGCGGCCGAGCAGCTCGCCGAGCGCGACGCCCAGCAGCGTGCACAACGCGAGAAGCGCCGTCCCGTAAATCGCCATGCATTCCCCCCTTGATCTTGTGATTAGTTGTTCGGTGCCGGCTCACGCTTGGCGGTGAACCGCTCCAGCGCGATCGACGCGTTGAACATGTGCGCGCGCATGCAGCGCGCCGCCTCCTCGCCATCGCCGCGCATGATGGCCTCCAGCACCTTCTCATGCTCGCCGCGGGAGCGCACCGGGCGCCCCTCCTCGCGCAACTGGGTCCGGCGAAAGGCCGCCATGCGATCGCGCAGCGCAATCGCCTGCTCGGCAAGGAAGCTGTTATGCGTCCCCTCGTAGATCGTCCGGTGGAATTCCCAGTTCAGCCGGTCGTATCCGTCGATATCATTGTTCGCGACCATCGCCTCGGACTCGTCGTGCAGCCGTGCCAGGCGGCTTCGCTCGACCGGCGTCATCCGCCATGCAGCGAGGCGCACGCACAGGGCCTCGATCTCTGCGGTCATCTCGAACATCTCCACGATCCGCTCGGCAGTGAAGCCGCCGACGATCGCACCGCGCCGCGGACGGATCTCGACCAGGCCGGCGGCGGCGAGCTGACGCAGCGCCTCGCGCACCGGCGTGCGCGAGGCGCCGAACCTGTCGCCGATCTGCTGCTCGTCCAGCGCCTGGCCGGGTGCCAGGGCGCCGGCCATGATCTCGTCGGCAAGCGCGATGCGGATACGCTCCGACAGGAGCGGATTGGGGTTCGCGTCGTCGCTCGGCATTCTGACATCCTGCATGCGGGAAATGGCTAGAGAAACGATCTTGCATACACTAGAGGAACAGACAACTGCACATCGTCGCTGCGACGCGGCGCATCCCGACCCGGTGGGGGAATTCATGAAACGCGCCATCTTCCCGATCTTCCAGGACCGTGCCCGACGCTCGCCCGACGCCCCTTTCCTCCATCTCGAGGATGGGACGACCTTAAGCTATCGCGCGGCGTTCGACCGCACCGGCCAGATCGCCAACCTGTTCCTGGCGCGGGGCGTGAAGCCAGGAGACCGCATCGCCATCCAGGCCGAGAAGGGCGTCGATACCCTCCTCACCTATCTCGCATCGCTGCGGATCGGCGCGGTCTATCTGCCGCTCAACACCGCCTATACCGCAGCGGAGATCCGCTTCTTCCTGGGCGATGCACGGCCGGCGCTGTTCCTCCACCGCGCCGAGGACGAGGCGGAGATGGCTGCGCTCTGCGCCGAACTGGGGGTGCCCGAGCGGCTCACCCTTGGCGCGGACGGCCGCGGCACGCTCGCGGACGGTGCCGATGCGCAGCCTGCCCCTGCCGACGCCCATGATGCGCATCCCGACGATCTCGCCGCGATCCTCTACACCTCTGGGACAACCGGCCGGTCGAAGGGCGCGATGCTGACCCATGGTAACCTGGCCTCGAACGCGGCGACGCTCGCGGACTATTGGCGCTTCACCGCTTCCGACGTGCTGCTCCATGCCCTCCCCATCTTCCACACGCACGGCCTGTTCGTCGCCACCAACACCACGATCGTCGCGGGCAGCGCGATCCGGCTGCTGCCCCGCTTCGACGCGGGCAAGGTCCTGCAGGCACTGCCCGGCGTCACCGTGATGATGGGCGTGCCCACCTTCTACACCCGCCTCCTGTCCGAGCCGGCGTTCACGCACGCACTGGTCGCCCATGTCCGGCTGTTCGTGTCGGGCTCGGCGCCGCTTTCCGCCGAGACGCACAAGGCGTTCCAGGTGCGCACGGGCCATGCCATCCTCGAGCGCTACGGCATGACCGAGACCAACATGAACACGTCGAACCCCTATGACGGGGACCGCGTGCCCGGCAGCGTCGGCTTTCCGCTTCCCGGCATCGAGCTCCAGATCACAGATCCCGAGACGGGGGCCGAGCTTCCCCAGGGTAGCGTGGGCATGATCGAAGTACGTGGCCCGAACGTCTTCAAGGGCTATTGGGAACTGCCCGAGAAGACCCGCGAGGAGCTGCGGCAAAGCGGCTTCTTCATCACCGGCGATCTCGGCATGGTCGATGCGCGCGGTTATGTCTCGATCGTGGGCCGCGCCCGCGACCTGATCATCTGCGGTGGCTACAATGTGTATCCTGCGGAGGTCGAGACGCTGCTCGACGCGATCCCCGGCGTCGCCGAGAGCGCGGTCATCGGCCTGCCGCACCCGGACATGGGCGAAGGCGTGGTGGCCGTGGTGCAGGCGAAGGACCCCGCGCTGAGCGAGGGCCGGATCGTCGCAGCGCTCGCCGGGCAACTGGCCCGGTTCAAGCAGCCTCGCCGGATCCTGTTCCTGCCCGAGCTCCCCCGCAACACCATGGGCAAGATACAGAAGAAGGAACTGCGCGAGCGGTTCGCGCGGCTCTTCCTCGAAGAGCATGCCTGATCGGGTCTCGGGCTTGGCTGAATTCCAAAACTAGAAGTCAGCCACCGCGCTGGACGCCGGCCCCATGATATCTTGCGAATCAAACCGGGCACGGCGGCGTGATTTGAATGACCGCCGCCGCCAACACCCGATTTCCAGTTGGCGCCGGGTCGCGCCAAGCATCGGCGCAAGCATGCCATTTCGCCCGCTTGGCCACATTTGCATCAAGTCGTTGAAAAGCAAAGGGCGGCTGGTGGAGCTGAGGGGAATCGAACCCCTGACCTCTGCAGTGCGATTGCAGCGCTCTCCCATCTGAGCTACAGCCCCGCCGCCTGTCCCGGTTGCCCGGGAGGCGCTGCATTAGCGGCGCTTCTCAGCCAATGCAACCGGCTTGCGGCATGCGCGGCAAAACGCTTCGTTCGCGCGGCGAATGACATTGAAAAGCCGGGCTTTTCCAGGAACCATTCGCGGTCCTTGTCCGCTGAATCCGCACTAATTCGCCCAACCGGCAATGGAGAGGATTCCATGAACGACCGCTACACCGAGCCCCGTTATTTCGGCCCCGAGGATCAATATCAGGTCAGCGGCGCGCGGCGCGCCGGCGGCGAGCATTATTCGAGCGCGCGCGAATATGCCGCGGCCGGCGAACTCGGGCGCAGCCCGCGCGGCTATGGCAGTCAGTCCAGCTATGGCCGGAGCGGCTATGGCAATGACTGGGACCGCGGCGGCCGCGACTATCGCGGCGGCTGGGAAGACACCCGCGGCCAGGATCGCGCCTACGGCAGCCAGAGCCGCTACGATCGCGGGGCGCGCAGCACCGGCTACGATGCGGATCGCGGCTTTCTCGACCGTGCCGGCGACGAGGTCCGCTCCTGGTTCGGCGACCGCGAGGCGGAGCAGCGCCGCGAGGAGGACATGCGCTACGATGCCCGCCAGGATCGGGCCGAGCGCTGGGCGCACGGCCCGGACGACCATTATGGCAGCTGGCGCCGCGAGCGCATCGCTGAGCTCGACAGCGATTATGACGAATATCGCCGCGAGAACGCTCAGCGCTTCCAGAACGAGTTCAATACCTGGCGCACCGATCGCCAGGGCCAGCGCGACGCCGTGCGCCGGGTCAGCGAGCATATGGAAGTGGTCGGGTCGGACGGCAGCCATGTCGGCAAGGTCGACAAGGTGCGTGGCGACCGGATCATCCTGACGAAGAACGACACCGATGCCGGCGGCCATCATCACTCGATCCCGTCGCGCTGGGTGCAGTCGGTCGACGACAAGGTGACGCTGCGCAAGACCGCCGACGAGGCGCAGGCGGCGTGGAAGGACGAGGAGCGCTCCGGCGCGCTGTTCGGCGGACGCGACGATCAGGACTGGAGCCGCGACAGGAACCTCAACCGGAGCTTCTCCGGCACCTATTGATCCCCAGATAACAGAAGTGAGCAGAACTGGGCCCGGGATGTTCCCGGGCCCTTCTTTGTCCGCTCAGCCGGCGAGGAAGGCAGTCAGCGCCGCCCGGAAGGCCTCGGGCTGGTCGAGCATGATGAAGTGCCCGCTCTCCGCCACCCCCTTCACGCTGGCCTTGGGCGCGCCGGCATATTCGCGCTTGTAGAGATCGAGCACCGCCCCTTCGCCGCCGCGCGCCGCCGTCCAGGGCACCAGCACCGTGACCGGCGCGGCGATGCCCGCCAGATCGGGCCGCATGTCGGTCTGCAGGTCCTCGTAGAGCGCCTGCGCCGAGACGCGCATGTCCGCCGCGGCGGACCAGGCCGCGACCTGCGTCTGCGATTCCGGCTTCAGCGCGTTCTGGCGCCCGATCGCCTGACCCACCGCCGCCGGGAAGGGCTTGCCGTACAGCCCTGCCATCTGGGCGCGCATCGCCCCGGCCTGGGGCTTCACGCTGTCGACGGTCGATCCCGGGAAGAAGGCCGAGCCGACGAACGGCAGCGCATCGACGATCAGCGCCTTGCCGACATCGCCCGGATGCGCTTTGGCGAGCATCAGCGCCACCAGCCCGCCCATCGAATGGCCGACCACCGCCGCGCCGCCGAGCTTCTTGTCGGCGATCAGCTTGTGCAGGTCGGCGACGATGCCGGGCAGCATTCCCGTGCCGAGATTGGCGCCCGGGGCATCCCCGCCAAAGCCGTTGACCTGGACGAGATAGACGGCGTGCGTCTTGGCCAGCTCGGGCGCCACGCCGTCCCACACCGCGCGCGGGCTGGAGAGGCCGGGGATCAGGATCACCGGGCTGCCCTTGCCGATCACCTGCACCGAGATGTGGTCCATCTGGATCAGCCCGGCCTGGGCGGGCGCGACCGCGGCATGGGCCTGCGGCGCGCCGAGGATGGCGGGAATGCTGGCAGTGGCGAGCATGGCGAAAGCGATACGACGGATCATTGCTTGGGCTCCTTGGCGGGATTGGTGAAGATCTCTTCGATGGTCAGGCCGAACAGGTCGGCGATCTTGAAGGCGAGCGGCAGCGAGGGATCGTAGCGGCCCGTCTCGATCGCGTTGACGCTCTGGCGGGAAACCTCGAGCCGCTCGGCCAAGTCCTGCTGGCTCCAGGCGCGCTCGGCGCGCAGCACGCGGAGGCGGTTGATCATTCCCCGCCTCCCCGCATCGCCGCGACCTTGTTGATGCAGGCGCCCAGGCCCAGCCCGGCAAACCACAGGATCGCTGCGTAATAGGCATAGACGTGCGGCACGAGATCGAAATTCTCAAGGAAGCCCCAGGCCGTGGCGATGCTCATCGCGAAGCCGGTGGCGATCAGCGCCTGGCGGGTGACCTGCATGCGCAGATACTCGTCCCGCTCCTCGACCAGATAGCGGCCGAGCACGAAGAACACGCCGATCACCGGAAAGGCGGGCATCAGGCCGACGACATAACCCAGCGGACCGTGCAGCGGGTGGTTGTCATGATAGAGGACCACACCCATCAGCGTCAGCACATAGCTGGCCATGAGCAGCATCACCGAAACCGAATAGCGCTTCTGCGCACGATTCATCGCCATGACTGGCTCCCTTTACAGCTTGTAAAGCGAGCTTTACGCAACGAGTCGCGTAATGTCAATGATGCTTTCCATATCGGAAAGCAGGCATGACTATATGCCAAGGTCGCTTTCTAGCGACCCGCTCAGAAACCCCTGAAATGTGCGGTTTTCAGCCCGCCAGCTTGCCCAGCATGTCCGCGGCAAGCTGGCTCAGCGTGTCGTCGCGTGCACCCATCACCACGATGCGGTCGCCCGGCTTCGCGATCGCGACGAGATGCGCCGCCGCCGCCGCGCGGTCGGGGATATGGACTGCGTTCCGCCCCGTCGCCGCGACATCGGCGACGATGTCGGCGCTGGTCACCTCGCGGCTGGTGGTGCCGCCATGATAGACCGGATCGGGCAGGACGAGCACGTCCTCCGCGCCCAGCTTCGCGGCGAACATCCCCACCAGCTCGGCGCGCATCACCTTGAGCGGGCCATAGCCATGCGGCTGGAACAACAGCAGCAGCCGCCCCTCGAACGCATGGAGCGTGTCCAGCGTCGCGGCGATCTTGTCCGGGTTGTGCCCGAAATCGTCGATCACCGCGATGTCACTGGCCTCGCCGACCAGCTCGAAGCGGCGCTTGAGGCCCTGGAAGCCCTGGATCGCCTGGGCTGCATCACGGATATGGAGCCCCGCCGCCACCGCCGCGCCGATCGCCGCCAGCGCATTGGAGACATTGTGCCGCCCCGGCACCTGCAAGGTCACCGGGATCGACGGCTCGCCTTCCCGGGCCAGCTCGAAGGCGATGCCGTAGCGCTGCTCGCGCAGGTTGATTGCGGTCAGGTCGGCCGGGCTGCCGATCGCGAAGGTCAGCAGCCGGTCGCGCGGCATGGTCGCGGCGAGCAACGCGCCCTCGCCATTGTCGAGGTTGATCACTGCCTTGCCCGCACGCGCGATGAACGCGCCGAACAGCTCGATCAGCTTCTCCATCGGCAGGTGATCGAGGCTGACATTGTTGAGCACCGCCACCTTCGGGCGATAGAGCGCGATCGAGCCGTCGCTCTCGTCGACCTCGCTCACATAGGTGCCGCCCCCGCCGACCAGCGCAGTCGCGAAGGGCGCCTCGGGCGTGACGAAATTCTTCATCACCGCGCCGTTCATCACCGTCGGATCGCGGCCCAGCGCATGGAGAATCCAGCCGATCATCCCGGTCACGGTCGATTTGCCGCTGGTCCCCGCCACGCCGATCGACAGCGGCGAGGCGTTGAACAGCGCCGCGTTGAGCTCCGCCCGCGTCATCCGCGGGTTGCCCAGCTCGGCCGCGCGGCGGGCATCGGGCACCGTCTCCTCGATCGCCGCGGAGGCGACGACAATCTGCTCGCTTGAGGTGATGCCGCTGCCGTCCTGCGCGAACAGGCCGATGCCGCTCGTCTTGAGAAAATCGAACTTGGCGGGCAGCCGCCCCGAATCGAGACTGCGGTCCGATCCCGCCACCTTGGCGCCCTGCCCGGCCAGGATCATCGCGAGGGGCATCATCCCCGAACCGCCGATGCCCACGAAGAAGTAAGGTTTGCGATGCTCCATGACCCCGCGCTATCGGCAATTCGAAGCAAAGGGGCAAGGCATGCGCATCGGAGTCGTCGCACCAGCAAGACCGGTCAGCCGCGAGGGATCGCTGCGCATGGCCGCGTTCATGGCGCTGACCTACCCCCAGCACGAGATCATCTTCCACCCGCAATGCTATCTGGAGGCCGGCCATTTCGCCGGCACCGACGAACAGCGCGCCGCCGCCTTCCTCGAATTCGCCAATGATCCGGCGTTCGACGCGATCTGGTTCGCGCGCGGCGGCTATGGCTCGAACCGTATCCTCGAAGCGGTGATGCCGAAGCTCGGCCCGGCGGCGAACCACAAGACCTATATCGGCTTCTCCGACATGGGCTTCCTGCTCGGCGCGCTCTATGCCCGGCGGATCGGCCGGGTCGCGCACGGCGCGATGGCATCGAGCATCGGCAAGAATGACGACGGCACCGCCGCCGGCTGGGTGCTCGGCTGGCTGATCGACGGCGACAAGCGCGGACTCGAGCCCGGCCTGGCCGACGGCCGCCCCGCCGCCGCGTTCAACCTGGCGATCCTGGCGTCGCTGATCGGCACCAAATACCTGCCCGACCTGACCGACCATGTCCTCTATATCGAGGAGGTCGACGAACCGCTCTACCGGATCGACCGGATGCTGTTCCAGATGGCGCACGCCACCCAGCTCAAGGGCATTGCCGGCGTCCGCCTGGGCGCAGTGACCGCAGTCAAGGACAATGGCGAGGCCGAGGGCAATTACAGCTTCGGCGAGACGATTGACCAGATGATCCTGCGCTGGTGCGGGGAGATGGGCGTCCCCTATCTCGGCCGCGCAGAGATAGGCCATGTCGAGCTGAACCGCGTGGTGCCGTTCGGGCTGATCTGAGCCACCCCGTCCGGGTCTTTCGCCTGTCATCACGGCCTCCTATCTGCCGGGCTCGACAAGGCTAGGACAAAGGACGGCGCGACATGGCGATCAAGGACATCCTTCCCGGCAAGCTGGGCTTCGGCGCCGCGCCGCTCGGCAACATGTTCCGCGACATTCCCGAGGCGGAAGCGCTCGCCACCGTCGATGCCGCCTGGGACCAGGGCATCCGCTATTACGACACCGCCCCCTTTTACGGCGCCGGCCTGGCCGAGATCCGGATGGGCGACGTGCTCGCGAACCGGCCCCGCGACGAATATGTGATCAGCACCAAGGTCGGCCGCGTCATCCTCGACGAGCTGGAGGATGTCAGCGCACGCGACCAGGGCGAGAAGGCCGGCGTCTTCGCCCATGGCCGCGCCAACAAGGTGATCAACGACTATTCGGCCGACGCGACGATGCGCTCGATCGAGGACAGCCTGAAGCGGCTCAAGACCGACCGCATCGAGATCGTCTTCGTCCACGACCTCGCCCAGGATTTTTACCGCGACGAATGGGTCGACCGCTTCGCCGAGGCGCGCAAGGGCGCCTTCCGCACGCTCGACCGCTTGCGCGACGAAGGCGTGATCAAGGCCTGGGGCCTCGGCGTGAACAAGGTCGAGGCGTGCGAGCTGCTGCTCGACCTTGAGGAACCGCGCCCCGACGGCTTCCTGCTCGCCGGGCGCTACACCCTGCTCGATCACGAGCGCGCGCTGCAGCGGCTGATGCCCAAGGTCGCCGAGCGCGGGCTCGGCATCGTCGTGGGCGGTCCGTACAGCTCAGGCGTGCTCGTCGGCGGCGCGCATTTCGAATATGCCCCGGCGCCGCAGGCGATGCTCGACAAGGTCGCGCGGATCAAGGCGATCGCCGATCGCCACGGGATCAGCATGAAGGCCGCCGGCCTGCAATTCTCGCTCGCCAACCCCGCGGTCGCCGCGGTGATCCCGGGCGCCAGCAAGCCGAGCCGCCTCGCCGAGGATCATGCCGCGCTCAACGAAGTTATTCCGGCCGATTTCTGGCGCGAGCTGCGCGAGGCAGGCCTGGTCTCGCCGGAAGCACCGCTGCCGATCGACGGCTGAGCCCTTAGCCGGGCTTGCGCGCCCAGAGGTGGAACATGCCCGCGAACAGATGCGGGTATGTTCCCTCCACCCGGTCCCATAGCCCCAGATCGCGCCGGTCGCCGGCCGTGCCGAAGAGCTGGGTGAAACAATGCTGCGCCTCGGGCGGTGCATCGAGCATCAGCAGCTCGAGCCCTGCCCCGGCGAGCATCTCCTGGACGGCCGGCAGGCGGTACCAATGCTCGCGGACGTGGAAGCACAAGTCGCGGCAGCCGCTCAGCGAATAGAAATCGTCGCTCTCGCGCAGCCGCGCCAGTGGCTGCTCGGGCGGCAGCGCAAACACATAGGCACGGAAGGCACGGATTCCCGCCGGGTTCGCGTCCCAGCCCTGCTCGCCGATCACCCGGCGCGCCTCAGCCACCCAGGCCCGCGCCCGCTCGCTGTAGAGCGCGAGGCGCAGCACCCCGCCCGGCTCCAGCACCTCCACCAGCGCAGCAAGCCCATCCTCGGGTCGCTCCATATGATGGAGCACGCCCGTGCAGTTCACCAGTCCGAAGCGCTGGCCGAGCGCTTCGACGTCGAGGATATCCCCCTGCACGAAGCGGACCCGCTCCACGCCCAGCACCCCGGCCATACGCTTGCCATAGGCGAGGCTGGCGGCGCTGAGATCAAGCGCGGTGATCGCCAGCGACTTGTCCATCCCCGCCAGGTCGATCGGCTCGAACCCGGTGCCGCAGCCGGCGACGAGGACCGCGAGCGGCTGCTCTTGGGGCGCTCCCAGCGCGGCGAGATGCGCCGACACAGACACGTGCTGCCGCGCCGCCGGAGCGCGCCAGCGGGGATAGGGATTGGTCTCGTACTGCGCACGCACGGCGCCCGAGATACGCCGCCCCGCATCTTCCTCCTCTTCTTTCCCCGGCGAAGGCCGGGGCCCAGACTCAGCGTCGCAGCTTTCAAGTCTGGGCCCCGGCCTTCGCCGGGGAAAACTCGATTCCAGCGACGGCATTTCCACCGCCAGCACAAGCTCCTCGGCAAGCTCAACCATGGCGTCGGCAGGAACCCCCAGTCGCTCCCCGCCCCACACATACTCGCTCGCGAACGCCTGCACCGCCAACGCATCGCGCAGCCCGTCCGGGAGATCCTGCCCCGCCAGCCATATCAGCCGGACCTCCATCGCCGGATCGACATTGATGCAGCGGGTGAGGAAGGCCTCCCACAGTGCATCCCCCGCCACCACCGGCTCGGGATATTTGACCAGCAGCATCCGCGCCGCGGCACGCGCCAGTGTCTGCGGATCAACAGCGCCTGCATTAAGGCACGTCACCAGGTCGGCTTCGAGCTGGCGCGGCCAGCTGGTGAGAGACAAGTGAGACAACAGCTCGGCATAGGCCGGGGCGGTCGCCTCGGAATCTATCGCCAGCGCATGGCTCAGCATCGGCAGCGCCTGCGCGAAGTCGCCCCGGTTGGCGGCATCGGCCGCCATGCGCAGCAATTGCCCGGCTTCAGGATGCAACGCGGCCGATCCGTACCAGCGTACCGTCCGGGTCGCTCACCGCGAACTCGTAGCAGCCCCAGGCCTTGAGGCTCGGCCCTTCCTTCTCGATGATCAGCTCGCGCACCCGCTCCGCCACGCCGTCGACATCGTCGGTGTAGAGATAGATGCCGAACGGATTGTGACCCGGTACCAACCAGCCGAGCACTGCCTTGTTGAGGTGCAAATGCCAACCCTTGCCGTCCTCGAGGATCTTGTAGTCGCCATAGTCGCTGACCAGCCGGAACCCGAGCCGCTCGTAAAAGGCCAGACTCGCCGTCAGGTCGTTGCAAGGCAGGATCGTTGTCGCGCGCTGCTCTTCCATCTCGCCCTCTCCGTTTCTCCGGCTGCTCTATGCCATCTCGAAACGGGCTTCCAATGTAGGATTTTGTCTGTCACCGCCGACGCATGCGCAAAGGAGCTGCAGAATCGATCGCCGGGATAGCGATCGGGGCCGCGGGCCAAAGTGAAATGATAGGACGCGACTCCGTTCACTTTGCGCGCTTCCGACAAGCAATTTCGCGAGCGCTTGCTTATATCGCGCCCGCGAAGGCATAAGCCGCGCTCCGACCAACCCCTCACGAAAGTCAAACCCGTGTCCGAGATGTTCCGCATTACGCTGCCCGACGGTTCCGTCCGCGAGGTAGCCCCGGGGACTACCCCGGCGGACATCGCCGCGGCGATCGGTCCGGGTCTGGCTAAGGCGGCGCTCGCCGCGCGCGTCGATGGCGAGCTGCGCGACATCGGCCGCCCGTTCGAAGGGGACGCCCAGCTCGCGCTGGTCACGTCGAAGGACGAGAAGGACGCGCTCGAGCTCGCGCGCCACGACTTCGCGCATATCCTTGCCGAAGCCGTGCAGAACCTCTTCCCCGGCACACAGATCACCTTCGGGCCGGCGACCGACGACGGCTTCTACTACGACTTCGCGCCGAAGGACCGCCCCTTCACCGACGAGGACCTGCCGGCGATCGAGGCCGAGATGCGCAAGATTATCGGCAAGGACGAGCCGCTGATCCGCGAGGTCTGGTCGCGCCAGCAGCTGATCGATCGCTGGACCAAGCAGGGCGAGAGCTTCAAGGCCGAGTGGGCGCAGGAACTGCCCGAAGGCGAAGAGCTGACCGTGTACCGCGCCGGCAAGGGCGAGGACGCCTGGCTCGACATGTGCCGCGGCCCGCACCTCGCCTCCACCGGCAAGGTCGATCCCAACGCCTTCAAGCTGACGCGCGTCTCGGGCGCCTATTGGCGCGGCGACCAGAAGAACGCGATGCTCTCGCGCATCTACGGCACGGGCTGGCTCAACAAGAAGCAGCTCGACGAGCACATGATGCGCCTCGAGGAGGCCGCCAAGCGCGACCACCGCAAGCTCGGCCAGGAGATGGACCTGTTCCACCTCCAGCAGGAAGCGCATGGCAGCGTGTTCTGGCACCCGAACGGCTATGTCATCTACCGCGCGCTCGAGGATTACATGCGCCGCGCGGTGAATGGCGCGGGCAGCAAGGAAGTGAAGACGCCGCAGGTGATGGACGCGCGCCAGTGGGAGCAGTCCGGCCACTGGGGCAAGTACCGCGAGAACATGTTCGTCATCCCCGACGAGACGCCGAACATCGAGGACGAAGGTCCGATGGTGTCGGAAGACGTGCAGTGGATGGCGCTCAAGCCGATGAACTGCCCGGCGCACATCCTGATCTTCAAGCAGGGCATCAAGTCGTATCGCGACCTGCCGCTGCGCCTCGTCGAGAATGGCTGCTGCCACCGCAACGAGCCGCATGGCGCACTGCACGGGCTGATGCGCGTCCGCCAGTTCACCCAGGACGACGGCCACATCTTCTGCCGTGAGGACCAGATCGTCGACGAGGTGCAGGATTTCTGCCGCCTGGCCGACCGGGTCTACAAGGACTTCGGCTTCAACTATTCGATCAAGCTGGCGCTGCGCCCCGACAATCGCTTCGGCACCGAAGAGATGTGGGACCAGGCCGAGACCGAACTGCGCGACGCCGTGGTCCGTGCCGGCATGGCTACGGAAGAATATGGCTGGGAAGAGCTGCCCGGCGAAGGCGCCTTCTATGCGCCGAAGCTGGAGTGGCACCTGACCGACGCGATCGGCCGCACCTGGCAGGTCGGCACGATCCAGTCGGACCGCGTGCTGCCCGAGCGCCTCGATGCGTCGTACGTCGCCGAGGATGGCGAGCGTCACCGGCCGGTGATGCTCCACCGCGCGATCTTCGGTTCGTACGAGCGCTTCATCGGCATCCTGATCGAGCATTTTGCCGGCAAGCTGCCGACCTGGCTCGCACCGACCCAGGCTGTCGTCGCGACGATCGTCTCGGACGCCGATGACTATGCGGTACAGGTGACCAAGCGTCTCCAGGCCGCGGGCATCCGCGTCGAGACCGATCTTCGCAACGAGAAGATCAACTACAAGGTCCGCGAGCATTCGGTGGCCAAGGTCCCCAACCTGCTCGTCGTCGGCAAGCGCGAGGCCGAGGAAGGCACCGTGGCGCTGCGCGTGCTCGGCTCGCAGGGCCAGCAGATGCTCAGCCTCGATGAGGTCGTCGCCAAGCTGGTGGCCGAGGCGACTCCGCCCGACCTGGCGTGAACCCGGCGACGCTCGCGATCTACGCCGCCGCCGCGCTGGCGGAGATCGCGGGCTGCTTCGCCTTCTGGGCGGTGCTGCGGCTGGGCAAGAGCGGCTGGTGGCTCGTCCCCGGCGGCGTGTCGCTTGCCCTGTTCGCCTGGCTGCTCACGCTGAGCAGTGCCGATGCGGCCGGGCGGGCCTATGCCGCCTATGGCGGGATCTACATCCTCGCCTCGCTCGGCTGGCTGGTGCTGGTCGAGCGGGTGACGCCCACACGCTGGGACCTGGCCGGCGCCGCGCTGGCGGTGCTGGGCTGCATCGTCATCCTCTGGGGACGCCGCTGATGGCCCGCATCCGCCTGGGCACCGAAGCCGATGTGCCGCGGGCGCTGGCGATCTGGCGTGCCGCTGTCGATGCCACGCATGGCTTCCTCAGCCCGGAGCACCGCGCCGAGATCGACGCCATCGTCGCCGAGCAATTCCTGCCGCATGTCCCGCTCTGGCTGGTCGAGGACGAGGCCGGCACGGTGCAGGGCTTCCTGGCGCTCGACGGCGACATGATCGACGCGCTGTTCGTCGATCCCGCCGCCCATGGCCGCGGCTTCGGCAGTGCCCTGGTCGCCCATGCGCTCAGCCTGTCGCCCGATGCCCGGGTCGATGCCAATGCGCAGGCGGACAACGCCCTGCCCTTCTATCTGGCCCGCGGCTTCGAGGTGACCGGCCGCTCGGAAAGGGATCCCCAGGGCCGGCCTTATCCGATCATCCACTTGCGTTATCCGGGCTGAGTCCCGATATCTGCGGTGCGTCCGCGCCACACTGCGCGGAATTTCGGCGGAAATGCAGGCACCGGGCTACCGGAGTCCCGCTTCCTGCGTTATTGAGCCGCCCAAACGCCGAGTCTGCAACAACAGGAGCAAGTCGTATACGTCCGCCCATGAATCGCCGCTCGATGGTGGCACCGCCGATGAACGGTCCGCGGTTTAACGAATTCATTCAGTCGCCCAAGGTCCGTGTGATCGACCATGAGGGCGAGAATCTCGGCGTGATGTACACGCGCGAGGCGATCGAGCAGGCGCAGGAGCATGGGCTCGACCTGGTCGAAGTGTCCCCGAATGCGGACCCGCCCGTCGCCAAGTTCCTCGATGTCGGCAAGTTCAAGTACGAGGCGCAGAAGAAGGCCAACCTCGCCCGCAAGAGCCAGAAGACGCAGGAGATCAAGGAGATCAAGATGCGTCCGAACATCGACGATCATGACTATGATACGAAGATGAAGGCCGTTCACAAGTTCATCGGCGAAGGCGACAAGGTGAAGATCACCCTGCGCTTCCGTGGCCGCGAGCTTTCGCACGGCCAGCTCGGCATGAACCTGCTCAAGCGCGTCCAGGAGGACTGCGCCGAGGATGCCAAGGTCGAGAGCTATCCGCGCATGGAAGGCCGCCAGATGCTGATGGTGCTGGCGCCCAAGTGATGCACGAGGCGCGAGGGCTGCTGATCGCGGCCCTCGCCGCCCTTCCCCTGCCTGTGGCGGCGCAGGAAACCACTGCCGCCTCCTCCACCACCTCCGAGACCAGCGAGCCGATGGCGGTGCCCGCCGGCTACGCGAAGGTCTGGGGCGACGAGTTCGACCGGCCCGGTGCCCCGAACTCCAGAAAGTGGCGCTACGACACCAGCCGCAACAAGGCGGGCTGGTACAACAACGAACTCCAATATTACGCCGCCGACCGCCGCGAGAATGTCCGCGTCGAGAACGGCCATCTCGTCATCGAAGCACGCAAGGAGCGGCTGGCCGACCGTCCCGATTTCGGCGGGCAGGATTATGCCTCGGGCAAGCTCGTCAGCCCCGCCTCCTGGACCTATGGCTTTATCGAGGTCCGCGCCAAGCTTCCCTGCGGGCGCGGCATCTGGCCGGCGATCTGGATGCTCGGCACCGACGGCAAGGCCGGCTGGCCGGCACTCGGCGAGATCGACATCATGGAGCATGTCGGCTGGGACCAGGGCCGCGTCCATGGCACGATCCACACCAAGGCGTACAACCACGCCATCCACACCCAGCGCGGCGCCAACACGCTGGTGGCGGACGCCTGCACCGCCTTCCACACCTACCAGCTCGACTGGAACGGCGACCGCATCCTGATCGGCATGGACGGCCGCGCCTTCATGCGCTTCGACAACGATCATAAGGGCGACCCCGCCACCTGGCCGTTCGACAAGCCGCAATATCTGATCCTCAACGTCGCCGTGGGCGGCTGGGGCGGACAGAATGGCATCGACGACGCGGCGTTCCCGGCGCGGATGGACGTCGACTATGTACGGGTGTGGCAGAAGCGCTGAGCGGCTTCCTACAACGCGACTCGGCCGCGACGCCGGAAGTTCACTAAAGTCACACCAATGGAGCGTTTCGCGGCGCGCCATATGCGGCGTTCCGCAACATTCTTACGCGAGCGCGATCCTATTTCTCCAACAGGGTCAAAGAGCAGCCGGCACCAGGGCCGGCCGCGCAAGCCAAGCAGGCGAAATCCTACATTGCAAGCCAGCATCACGATCCGGCCAGCGGCAGGCTCAGCTTGCGGCGCTTCGCTGGGTCGGCCTCGGGTCCCGCCTCGATATAGGAGCCCTTACGGACCAGTGGGCTCTTCAGCGCCGGAACGATCGCCTTCAGAATCGCCTCCGAATCCGGGCCGTAAATGTAGAGGGTGAAGAACCCGCCGCCGACTTCATTGCCGTCCAACTCGCCTTTATCGCCAAGGGCGGCCTCTACCGCGTCCTCGACATCGAATAGCTGGCCGGCCTCGCCGCTGGCGCCCATGTCGCCGTCCGAAAGCTTGAGATGTACCAGCACGATCTGCTCGCCCGGCGCCGCGACCGCGGCTGATTGCGGTGCGCACGCCACCTCCGAGCCGAGCGCGAGGCCGAGCAGGGCAATCCTCCGGAACAGGCTCATGCCACCGGCGGCTCCCACAGTTCGATCGGATTGCCCTCAGGATCGTGGATGCGGGCGAAGCGGCCGGTTTCCGGCGTGTCCCATTCGTCCTTCGTCACGATCTCGATGCCGCGCGCATTGAGCTGCTCGAGCAGGCTGTCGAGGTCGCGCACCCGGAAATTGAGCATGCAGCTCTTGTCCGGCGCAAAATAGTCGGTGGTCGCCTTGAAGGGCTCGAACACGATCGGGCCCGGCTCGGGGTGCCAGAACCAGGGGCTGGTCTGGCCGCTCTCGTCCGCGCCGAAGCCGCCGCCGACGCCGAGCACCTCGCCATACCATGCCTTGAGCCCCTCGGGGTCCTGCGCCCGGAAGAAATAGCCTCCAAATCCCACAACCGGCATCATCGATCCCCTTTCGTCAGGCGGCTTCGGCCACCGTCCCGTCACCCGTCGCAGCTTCGAGCAAGCGGCGTTCGATCGTCTTCAATCGCGACCCCGCCTCGATCTTATCGCCGATCAGATCGGTCAGGTAGAAGGTATCGACCGCCCGCTCGCCATAGGTGGCGACATGCGCGGAGTGGATCGTCACCTTCGACTGGAACAGCGCATAGGCGAGATGGAACAGCAGCGCCGGACGATCGCGCGCGTTGATCTCGACCACGGTGAAGCGGTTCGAGGCATTGTTGTCGATCAGCACGTTCGGCTCGATCGCGAAAGCCTCGGCGCGCGGACGGACCAGCGGCTTGGCCTTGAGACGGTCCTGCAGCTTCGCCCGGTTGGCCAGCGCATCGGCGATCGTCGTCTTGATCCGGTTGAGCCTTGCTTCCTCGTCAAAAGGCCGCCCCAGGGGATCCTGGATAAGGAAATTATCGAGCGCCATGCCGTCGCGGGTGGTGTGGATGCGCGCGTCGATGATGTTGCCGCCCGCGACATGGATCGCGCCGGCGATGCGGTAGAACAGGCCGGGATGGTCGGCGGCATAGACCGTCACCAGCGTCGCGCCGCGCTCGGGATAGACCTGCGCCTCCACCGAGAGCTGGGCATCGCCCGCCGCGTCGATCTGCTTCGCGTTGCGCTCGAGCACATCGGCCGGCTCGGCGATCCAGTAGCTCTCGGTCATCCGCTTCTTGAACGCGGCCATGCGGGCCTCGTCCCAGCGCAGCATATCGGCCAGTTCCTGCTGCTTGGCGGCGATCCGCTCGGTCCGCCCGCGCTGCTTGTGGCCGAGGCGGAGCACCTCCTCGGTGCCGTCATAGAGGTCGGCGAGCAGCTGGCGCTTCCAGCCGTTCCACACGCCCGGCCCCACCGCGCGGATGTCGACGATGGTCAGCAGCAGCAGCATGCGCAGCCGCTCGGGGCTCTGCACCTGGCCGGCGAAGTCGAGGATCGTCTTGAAGTCCGACAGGTCGCGCTTGAAGGCGGTGGCGGACATGATCAGGTGCCAGCGCACCAGCCAGGCCACCGCCTCGGTCTCGGCCGGGCTCATGCCGAGGCGCGGGCAGAGTCGCTCGGCGACTTCGGCGCCCAGGATCGAGTGATCGCCGCCGCGGCCCTTGGCGATGTCGTGGAGCAGCACCGCGACATAGAGCGCGCGGCGCTGGGCGATCTGCTTGAAGATGCTGGTGCCGAGCGGATGATCGTCGCGCAGCTCGCCCTTCTCGATCTGGCTCAGCAGGCCGATCGCCCGGATCGAATGCTCGTCGACCGTGTAATGATGATACATGTCGAACTGCATCTGCGCGACGACGCGGCCGAAGTCCGGCACGAAGCGGCCGAACACGCCGGCCTCGTTCATCCAGCGCAGCACCGTCTCGGGATCGCGCGGGGACGTCAGCACGTCGAGGAACAGCGCGTTGGCGCGCGGATCATCGCGAACATCGTCCACTAGCTTGGCGTCGCGGGCGGCGACGCGCATCGCCAGCGGATGGACTTCCAGCTTGTGCAGGTCGGCGAGCTGGAACAGCTCGATCAGGCGGACCGGATCCTCGCGGAAATAATCGTCGCGGGGGATCGCCAGCCGGCCGCGATCGAGGGTGAAGCCCTTGAGTTTCCTCGGCCTTCTCCACAGCTGCGGGAAGCCGAAGCGCGAACCGCGGGCGGCGAACTTCTCGTCGAGATGGGCGAGGAACACGCCGGTCAGGTCGCCCACGCCCTTCGCCTGGAGGAAGTAGAAGCGCATGAAGCGCTCGACCTTCGACATGCCGGGGCGGTCGGCATAGCGCATCCGCTCGGCGATCTCGCGCTGGACGTCGAAGGTCAGCCGGTCCTCGGCGCGGCCGGTGATCAGATGGAGGTGGCAGCGCACCGCCCAGAGGAAATTCTCGGCGCGGCGGAACTGGCGATATTCGAGCTTGGTCAGCAGCCCCTTCTCGACCAGCTCGGCGGTCTCGCGGACGTTATAGGCGTATTTGCCGATCCAGAAGAGCGTGTGCAGATCGCGCAACCCGCCCTTGCCCTCCTTGATATTGGGCTCGACGACATAACGGCTGTCGCCCATCCGCTTGTGCCGCGCCTCGCGCTCGGCGAGCTTGTCGGCGATGAAGGCGCGGGCGGTATCGGCCTGGACCTCGTTCTTGAAGCGCGCGGCGGCCTCGTCATAGAGGCTGGTGTCGCCCCAGACATAGCGCGCCTCGAGCAGCGCGGTACGCACGGTGACATCTGCCTTGGACTGGCGCACCATCTCGTCGAGCGAGCGCGACGAATGGCCGACCTTCAGCTGCATGTCCCACAGCGAATAGAGCATCGACTCGATCACCTGCTCGCACCAGCCGGTGACCTTCCACGGGGTGATGAAGCCGATATCGATATCGGAATGCGGCGCCATCTCGCCGCGGCCATATCCGCCGACCGCGATCAGCACCATGCGCTCGGCGGCGCTGGGATTGGGGTTGGGATGGAGACGCTCGACGGTGAAGTCCCAGAGCAGGCGGAGCAGCTGGTCGATCAGGAAGGCGCCCGAGGCGGCGATCTCGTGCCCGCGAGAGGGATGCTCGGCGAGGCGGCGGGCGATCTCGGCCCGGCCGGCGTCGAGCGCGGCGCGGAGCTCCTTCGTGCCGGCCGCGCGCAGCTTGGCGCCATCCTTGGCGTGCAGTGCATGCAGCCGCTCGGCAACGCCGCGCCGGTCGGTCAGCGCGCGGCGGTTCGGGACATTGTCGAAGCGGCTGGACATGTGGGGGAGATAGGGCGCGGAGGCGTATACGTCACGTGCTCAATTCCTCCCCGAGCTCGTCTCGGGGAGGGGGACCGCCGGCCGCAGGCCGGTGGTGGAGGGGCAGATACGAGAAGACCGTCGCTATCGCGACGGCCCCACCACCACTCGCTTCGCGAGCGGTCCCCCTCCCCCAGCAAGCTGGGGGAGGCATCAATTGTCAGCCGACGAAGGCGCGTTCCAGGACGAAGCTGCCGGGGTTGGCGTTCGAGCCTTCCGAGAAGCCATGCCCTTCGAGCATCTGCGCGAAGTCCTTGATCATCGCGTTCGAGCCGCAGAGCATGACGCGGTCGGTTTCCGGGTTGAACTCGGGATGGCCCTGGACCGGCGCCTTGAACAGCCAGCCATTCTCGATCAGCTGGCCGATGCGCCCCGAGGTGCGGAACGGCTCGCGCGTCACGGTGGGGATATAGTGGAACTGGAGCAGCGCCTGATCCGCCACCAGCGGATCGTTGGCGAGCTGCGCGGTCAGCTCGTCATGATAGGCGAGGTCGCTCACCCGGCGGGTCGAGTGGACGATCACCACCTGCTCGAACCGGTCATAGGTATCCGGATCGCGGGCGATGCTGAGGAAGGGCGCCAAGCCGGTGCCGGTCGACAACATGAAGAGGCGCTTGCCGGGCAGCAGCGCGTCGGCGACCAGCGTGCCGGTGGGCTTCTTGCCGAGGTAGACCTGGTCGCCCGGCTGGATCAGCTGGAGGCGCGAGGTGAGCGGGCCGTTCTCGACCTTGATCGACAGGAACTCGATTTCGTCCGACCAGGTCGGGCTGGCGATCGAATAGGCGCGCATCAGCGGCTTGCCTTCGCCTTCCAGGCCGATCATCACGAACTCGCCGGCGCGAAAGCGGAAGCTGGCCGGCCGCTCGATCGCGAAGCTGAACAGATGCTCGTTCCAATGCTTCACCCAGCGTACCGCGCCCGTCTGGAAGGCGGGGTGCTCGGGCAGGATGATGGGCGGGCGGGCATGCATATTCACGAGGTCGGCTCTTTCCAATTCCACGGTGCGCTGCAACGTACTTTTCCTTCAACGCGCGAAAGCAACGGCGATACGCGCCACCGCCACGGAAAGCGGAAGGCGCGCTTCGGGTTTCACGATCTGCTCGATGACCGCGTCGACGCGCGGCTGCGCGCCCGCGCGTGCTAGCGCATGCAGCGAAAGGAGCAAGGCCTCGTCATCGCCTATTTCCGCCGCGAAGGGCGGTTTGAAGCAAAGTTGGGACAGCGCCTCGCGCTCGATCAGCAGCATCGCCATGTTGAGATCGGGGAGCAACTCGACGAGCCCGCGCCCGCGCAGGGCAGGCGCGAGCACGCTGCACGGGCAGCGCCCGGCGCGCATCGTCGCCACCCATTGCCGCATCGAGGTGAGCAGCAGCTGGTCCGTATAGGAGAGCTGGCCGGCGAAGCGATCGAGGAACTGGTACAATGGCGATCCCCTGCCCGCGGGGTATCCACGGGCCGGGATCGCCATAGAGTTATTTGCGAATGATTAGCAATAGCGTAGTTTCAATCGACCCGCGAAAGCCGCGCGATCTCGGCGGTGAGCAGGTCGATCTTGTGGTGCAGGCTGTCGATCTGCGCCTCGGCGCGCAGATTGGTCTCGTAGTCGAGCCGCGCCTCGAACCGGTCCTTCGCCGCCTGGCGGTTCTGGCTCATCATGATGATCGGTGCCTGCAGCGCGGCGAGCATCGACAGCATCAGGTTGAGAAAGATGAAGGGGAAGGGATCGAAGGCATGCGCGGCAAGGACGACCGTGTTCAGCAGCGCCCAGGCGCCGAGGAACAGGCCGAAGCCGATGATGAAACCCCAGGAGCCGCCGACCGCGGCGACCCGGTCGGCGAGCTTCTCGCCAAAGGTCAGCCGCTCGTCGAACAGCGCGTTGGGATCGCGACCCACGCTGAAGAAGCGAAGATCCGCGAGGAAACGGATGGCTGCGTTCATAATACACCTCACTGCCGACCGGCCGCCCGGGGCGGCTGCGCAGGAGGTGAGCGGATCAGCTCAGCGCGGCGGCCCTGGACGGCACGGTCGATCGACTATGGTCGTTGCTGGACATGACCCCATTCTCGGAGCTGGCGGTTGTGGCTGCACGGTTGTGCATCCGAGGGCGAGATGGTCCCCTCGCCCCCGGATTACAAATGAAAAAGCCGTCATGTTCGCAATAACGGCCCCGGCGAGGCTCAGAAGCGCTCGCCGACCATCTCCTCGCTCTTCGCCCAGAGCGCCTTGGCGTTCTCCGGATCGAGCGCATAGGAGCGCACGCCCTCGCTCACCGGATTGATCAGCCCGTCGGTCACCTGCGAGACGTGGCAGTTCTCGCAATAGCGCGCGGCGACGTCCTCAGCAGGGGCGACGAAGCCGGCCCAGACGCTGGTGGCGGCGCCCTGGGGGATGGTCTTCCACTGGAAGGGCGGCTGGCCCTGCTCGGCGAGCTCGGCATTGATCCGCGCGATCACCTGCTCGAGCGTCTCCTCGCCGATATGGCGGCCGAGCTCGGTCTGGATGCCGCCGGGGTGGAGCGCGGTGGCGCGGACGCCGCGGTCCTTGTGGCGGCGATCGAACTCGACGGCGAACAGGATGTTCGCGGTCTTGGAGCGGCCATAGGCGACCATCGGCTCATAGGCGGTGTGCTCGAAATTCGGATCCTCGAGATCGACGTTCGAATAGCGGTGGCCTGAGGAAGCGAGGTTCACCAGCCGGCCGCCGTCCTTGATCAGCGACGCGATGCGATTGACGAAGACGAAATGGCCGAGATGGTTGGTGCCGAACTGGGTCTCGAAGCCGTCGGCGGTATGGCCGAGCGGGGTGGCCATCACGCCGGCATTGGCGATCACCACGTCGAATTGGCGGCCATCCGCGACGAGCCTGTCCGAGGCGGCGCGCACGCTTGCGAGCGAGGCGAGGTCGAGCTCGATCAGTTCGAGGCTGCCGCCGTTCGCTGCCTGATCGCGGACGATTTGGGTCGCGCGCTCGGCCTTGGCGAGGTCGCGCGCGGCACCGACCACCTGCGCGCCATGCGCCGCCAGCACCCGCGCGGTCTCGACGCCGAGACCGGCGGACACGCCGGTGACGAGCACGCGCTTGCCGCTCAGATCGACGCCGGCGAGCACTTCGTCGGTGGTGGAAGCTGCATTGAAAACCTGGGTCATTGCCTGTCTCCGTCACGCGGACGCACGGCTCCACCGGCCGCGAGCCCCTTGCCCGGCGGCCTTGGAAACACTAAGTGGAGGGCGTCTCCGGAAATAAATACGGAGGCGTCCTCCGTTTTTCAAGGGACCCTTGCACGCGCGTGGCCGAAACCGTCGATTCCCCTTCCCGCAAGCCGCGCGCCGATGCCGAGCGCAACCGGCTGCGGCTGCTCGACACGGCCAAGGCGGTGTTCGGCGAGAAGGGCCCGAGCGCGAGCCTGGAGGAGATCGCGCGCGAGGCCGGGGTGGGCATCGGCACGCTCTATCGCCACTATCCGACGCGCGACGCACTGATCGAAGCGGTCTATCGCAACGAGACCGGGCAACTTGCCGCCGCGGCGACGCGCCTCAGCGAGGCGCATCCGCCGGTCGAGGCGCTGCGCCAATGGCTGCTGCTGTTCATCGACTATCTCGGCACCAAATATGGCATGGCGGCGGTGTTCGGATCGGTCACCGGCGGCACCGCGGCGCTCTATGCCGCCTGCAACAGCGGCACGCCCGAGGCGATCGCGCTGCTCACCGGCCGTGCGGTGGCGAGCGGCGAGGTCCGGCTCGACATGGACCCGATCGACCTGCTGCGCGCAATCGCCGGCGTCGCCAGCGCGGGGCCGGGCTGGCAGGATACCGCGCGGCGGCTGGTGGATATCCTGATCGCGGGGATGCGGGTTTAGACCTTCGTCGCGAACAGGCTTTTCCCCGGCGAAGGCCGGAGCCCAGACTTGAAAGTCACGCGCCTTGGCGCGTCTTCGCCGCGCACTGCCTAGTCTGGGCCCCGGCCTTCGCCGGGGAAAGAAGAAGGGAAAGGTGCAAGAAAAAGCCGGGGAATTACCCCGGCCTCTTCGTTCAGCGAACGCGCGAACCTCAGTCCGGCTTCTTCGCCACGCCGACCAGCGCCGGGCGCAGCAGGCGGTCGCGGATCATGTAGCCGGCCTGGATCTCGGCGACGATCGTGCCGGGCTCGGCATCGGCGCTCGGCATCTCCATCATCGCCTGGTGGCGGTTGGGATCGAGCGCCTCGCCCAGCGCGACGATCTTCGAGATGCCGTGGCGGGCAAATACCGAGTCTAGCTCGCGGCCGGTCGCCTCGAGGCCGGTGACCAGGCCCTTGAACTTCTCGTCGTCCTTGAGCTCGGCCGGGATCGCGGCGAGCGCGCGGCTGAGATTGTCCGCCACCGACAGCACGTCGCGCGCGAACGCGGTCGCGGCATAGGTCTTGGCGTCCTGCGCTTCCTTCTCGGCGCGGCGGCGGACATTCTGCGTCTCCGCCTGGGCATAGAGCACCGCGGACTTGAGCTCGGCGATCTGCGCCTCCAGCTCGGCCGCGCGGTCATGCTCCGCCACTTCGGGCGCGCCCTCCGCGGTTTCCGCACGCAGCGTCGTGTCTTCCGAGTCCGTCACCTTCGATTCTTCCGTCATATTTCCCTGTTCAGGCCAGTAGTCGGGCCAAAGTGGCCGCCGTGAAATCCACCATGGGGACGACGCGCGCATAGTTCAACCGAGTCGGGCCGATCACGCCCACCACGCCGACCACGCGCCCGTCGAGCGACCGCACCGGCTTGGCGATCACCGACGACCCCGACAACGCGAATAGCTTGTTTTCCGATCCAATGAAGATGCGCGTCGCCTCGCCCTCGCGCGCCGAATCGAGCAGGCGGGCGATCTCCTCCTGCCCTTCGAGCTGGTCGAGCAGCTGGCTGACCTTGTCGAGATCCTCGGCCGCGGCAGTGTCGATCAGCCGGGCCTGGCCGCGCACGATCAGCACCGGGCGGCGGCCGCCATCCTCACTCCATACCGCGAGGCCGCGCTCGACGAGTGCCGCGGCCGCGCTGTCGAGCGCCGCGCGCTGCGCGCCCAGCTCGCGCTCCGCCCGGGCAAAGGCCTGGCTGAGCGTCAGCCCGCCAAAGGTGGCGGAGAGATAGTTGGCGGCGCGCTGGAGGGCGGTGGGGTCCATGCCGCCGGGCACTTCGACCACGCGATTCTCGACCGAGCCGTCCTCGCCGACCAGCACGGCGAGCGCACGGTCATGGCTCAAGGGCACGAAGCCGAACTGGCGCAGCACCGGCTCGACCTTGGGCACCAGCACCAGCCCGGCACAGGCCGAGAGGCCCGACAGCGCGGCGGTGGTGTTGGCCAGCGCCTCCTCGACCGGACCGCGCTCGGCGGCGTTGCGCTCGATCGCGGCGCGCTCCTCGGCCGAGGGCTCGTTGGCCTGCATCATGCCGTCGACGAACAGGCGCAGCCCGGTCTCGGTCGGCATGCGGCCGGCGCTGGTGTGGGGCGCTGCGAGCAGGCCGAGCTCCTCGAGGTCCTGCATCACGTTGCGGATCGAGGCGGGCGAGAGATTGAGCCCGGAAATCTGCGCGATCGTCCGCGAGCCGACCGGCGTGCCGGTGTCGAGATACGACTCGACCACCATGCGGAAGACGTCGCGGGCGCGGTCGGTCAGTTCGCGGATCGGCGGGGTGGTCATGTCGCTCTATGTAGCGCGCGCATCTCGCCCGCCAACCTCTGCCGTCACCCCGGCCTTGTGCCGGGGTCCACCGGGAGGCCAGTCATGGACAGGAGGCGAGAGCGCAGAATGCGCGGCTTGGTGGACCCCGGCACAAGGCCGGGGTGACGAAATTGGCCTCAGGGCCGCTCGCCGATCAGGTCGTGGATCGGCAGGCCCTCGATCGCGTCGCCGAGCGCCTGGCCGAGCGGGCGGTTCTTCTCCGAGCGGCAGCCATAATAGAAGTACAGCCCCTGGCTGTCGCCGATCGCGCGGGTCCAGGTGACGTCGACGCTCGAGGCGTCGGTGACCGCCGGCTCGCAATTCTTCTGCCCCGGCGCATAGCGGACCTGGCCGCTCGCGGGACGATAGGGCGCGAGCTTCGCGGCGAAGGCATCATACTGCGCGGGGGTGAGCCTGAACGCCCGCTCGCCAGTCACCGCGGTGAAGCGCTTGCCCTCGAACATGCCGGTGCCGTCGGGGCGCACGGTGACAGAATAGACCGGGCAGCGGCCGTAGCAGGGACCAGTCTCGTAGCGGATCGAATCGCTCTCGATCGCCACCGGCTTGCCGGGTCCGGCCGGCTCGCCGCTCGGCCGCACACAGCCCGCCAGCGCCAACAGACCTAAACCCATGATTGCAAGCCTACGCATACCCTGTTCTCCCTGCGGCCCTCTACGCGGATCGCCCGCCGACACTGGCGCGTTCCGACCGTTACGTCTACGTGGCGCACGAAACCTTGCAGGAGACTGAAGCAGATGCGCCCTTCCGGCCGCGCCCCCGACGAGATGCGTGCGATCACGATCGAGCCCCATTTCACCCGCTATGCCGAGGGTTCGGTGCTGATCAGCTTCGGGGACACCCGCGTGCTCGTCACCGCCAGCGTCGAGGAGCGGCTGCCGCCCTGGCTGAAGGGCAAGGGCGAAGGCTGGGTGACCGCCGAATACGGCATGCTCCCGCGCGCCACCCACACCCGCGGCCAGCGCGAGGCGGCCAAGGGCAAGCAGTCGGGCCGCACCCAGGAGATCCAGCGCCTGATCGGCCGCTCGCTGCGCGCCGTCACCGACCTCAAGAAGCTCGGCGAGCGCCAGATCACGCTCGATTGCGACGTGATCCAGGCCGATGGCGGCACCCGCACCGCGGCGATCTCGGGCGCGTTCGTCGCGCTGCGCATCGCGGTGAACAAGCTGATGGCCCAGGGCCTGATCAAGGAAGACCCGATCACCGCGCAGGTCGCCGCGGTCTCCTGCGGCATCCATCAGGGCACGCCGGTGCTCGACCTCGACTATATCGAGGACAGCGCCGCCGATGCCGACGCCAATTTCGTGCTGCTGTCTAACGGCAACATCGCCGAGGCGCAGGCGACCGCCGAGGGCGCGACCTATGACGAGGAAGGGCTGCTTCGCCTGCTCCGCCTCGCCCGCATCGGCTGCAACCAGATCTTCGAAGCACAGTTGAAGGCAATCGGATGAGCGGCGAAGGCGACACTCCTCAGGCGATCCGCAAGCTGCAGCCCGGCAAGCTGGTTATCGCCAGCCACAACCAGGGCAAGGTGCGCGAGATCCGCGAGCTGCTCGGTCCTTATGGGATCGAGCCGGTCTCGGCAGGCGAGCTCGACCTGCCCGAGCCCGAGGAGACGGGGACGACCTTCGTCGCCAATGCCGAGCTGAAGGCGCTGCAGGCGGCCGACCTGTCCGGCCTGCCCGCGCTGGCCGACGATTCCGGCCTGTGCGTCGAAGCGCTGAACAACGATCCGGGCATCTTCTCGGCACGCTGGGCGGGCCCCAGCAAGGACTTCGGGCTCGCAATGCAGCTGGTCGAGGACAATCTCGCCAAGCTGCCGCCCGAAGCCAGCCGCGACGCGCATTTCGTCTGCGCGCTCGCGCTCGCCTGGCCCGACGGGCATGTCGAATGGTTCGAGGGGCGCGTGGACGGGACGCTGGTCTGGCCGCCGCGCGGCGATCAGGGCTTCGGCTATGACCCGATGTTCCTGCCCAACGGCCATCAGGAGACGTTCGGCGAGATGGCGCCGGGCGCCAAGCACGCGATGAGCCACCGGGCGGATGCCTTCCGCCAGCTGGTTGCGGCGGTGCTCGACTGAGAAACGTGATTCGCGGCGCGTTAAGGATTTATTTCCCGCAACTTCCCATCGAAACTTAAGTTATGACCCCTCGCTTACCAGAACTTCAGCGAGGGGTCGCAGATGGGTTCATTCCGCCAATGGGCGACGATGATACGACACGTCCACAAGACGCATACCGAAACCGGGATCGAGGAAGATAATATGGGGGAAGAGCTTCTCGCGCTGGATGCGCCGAAGGCCCCGCGCGAACGCGCCGAGCATGACAAGCCTGCGAGCGGCTGCGAAACCTGCCCGCTGTGACGCACCGCCGCGACGTTGACCTGTGAAGCGACCGGCCTAGCCTCGCGCGCGTAGGCTTGGGGACCTGACGTTGCGTATTGCCATCATCGACGACAGCGGGCTGCGCGCCACGATCCTCGAGGAGGGTCTGCGCGATGCCGGCTTCGAGGAGATCGAAGTCGTGCCCCCGCACGGCGCCTTTGTGGCGCGGCTCGAGCGGATGGCGCCCGATGTCGTGCTGATGAACCTCGGCAACGCCAATCGCGATTCGCTGGAAGAGATGCTCGCGGTGAGCCGCGCGCTGGCGCGGCCGATCGCGATGTTCGTCGACCAGTCCGACGACGGCATGATCGGCGCGGCGATCGACGCCGGCGTCTCCGCCTATGTCGTCGACGGGCTGCGCAAGGACCGGGTGAAGCCGGTGCTCGAGTTGGCGATCCGACGGTTCAATGCCTTCTCCCGGCTGCAGACCGAGCTGGACGCCGCGCGCACCGAACTGGCCGAGCGCAAGACACTCGACCGCGCCAAGGCGATCCTGATGCAGAGCCGCGGCCTCAGCGAGCCCGAGGCCTATGCGCTGCTGCGCACCACCGCGATGAAGCAGGGACGGCGGATCGTCGAGGTCGCCGAAGCCCTGATCACAGCCGCCGACCTGTTTGGAGACGGGCGATGACGCCGCTTTCGATCGCCTTCCTGCCGCTGACCGACAGCGCCCCGCTGATCGTCGCGCGCGAACGCGGCTTTGCCGAAGCCGAGGGGATCGCGCTGACGCTGGTGCGCGACACCAGCTGGGCGACGGTGCGCGACCGGCTGGTCTATGGCCAGGTGCAATGCGCACACATGCTCGCCCCGCTCGCCGTGGCGGTGACCCTGGGGCTGAGCCAGGCGCCCTGCGCGATCGCCGCTCCGTTCAAGCTCAACGACAATGGCAATGCCCTGACCCTCTCCGCCGAGCTGGCCGCCGCGCTCGATCCCGATCCGCGCAACCGGGTCGAGGATCCGATCGCCACCGCGCACGACTTCGCCGCGGCGATCGGGCTGCACCGCCGCAAGCCGGTGATCGGCATCGTCCACCGCTATTCGAGCCATGCGCTGATGCTGCGCTACTGGCTGGCCTATGCCGGCGTGAACCCCGACCGCGACGTCACCCTGCGCGTGCTGCCCCCCTCGCTGATGGTCCAGGCGCTGCGCCTCGGCGAGATCGACGGCTTCATCGCCGGCGAGCCGTGGAGCAGCGTGGCGGTGGCCGAGGGGATCGGCGAGATCGCCGCCGCCGGCGTCAACATCTGGCAGCGCGGCGTGGAGAAGGTGCTCGCCACCCGCGCCGACTGGGCCGAGGCCAATGGCGAGACGCTCGGCCGCCTGCTCCGCGCGCTCGACCGTGCCGCCGCCTGGTGCGACGATCCGGCCAACCGCCAGGAGCTGGCGACCCTGCTCTCCCGGCCCGACCATGTCGGCCAGCCTGCCGACCTGATCGTCCAGGCACTCGCCGGGCGGATGCCGCTGATGCAGGGCGGCGACGTGGTCGACCTGCCCAACTTTACCGTTTTCCACCGCGGTGCAGCGAACTTCCCGTGGCGTAGCCAGGCGCTGTGGATCTATTCGCAGTTCGTCCGCTGGAACATGGTCGAGCCCAGCGCCGAGGCGGAGCGTGCCGCGGCGGGCGTGTTCCGCTCCGATCTCTACCGCAGCGCATTGGCCGGGCGCGGCGTCGCCATGCCGGGGGCGAGCATGAAGGTGGAGGGCGCGCTTACCAGCCCCCTCGCCGCCGCCTCGCATGAGGGCAGCCTGACCCTGGCGCCCGACCGGTTCTTCGACGGCCGCGCCTTCGATCCGCAGGACCTCGAGGCCTATTTGCGCGGACTGAAACAAAGCTGAAATTTTTGCACTTGCGAAGAAACCGACTTCGCGTCAGCTTAAGCGAGTCGCCCGAATGGCCGGGTGACGCATATCGGATCTTCGCGGCGAAGTAGGCGCGAGCATCCACCGGAATTCAGCAAAGCCGCTGTCCGATCCCCGCCTCGCGGGAGATCGACAGCGGCTTTTTTCGTGCCTGCGGCACAGGAAGGCAGAGCGGATGAAGATCGCGGAACTGGCGCGCGAAGGCTTCGAGGCGATCGGCGGGGGTGCCGACATCGACAGCTTCCCGCAGCGCAAGGCGAAGTCGGCATTCTGGAGCAGCGGCCACACGCCGACGCTGATCGCCGCCTTCCTCTATTTCGACCTGGCCTTCATGGTCTGGGTGCTGCTCGGCCCGCTCGCGCCGGAGATTGCCCGGGATATCGGGCTGAGCCCGGCGCAGAAGGGCCTGATGGTGGCAACCCCCACCCTCGCCGGCGCGATGCTGCGCCTGCTCGTCGGGCTGCTCGCCGACCGGATCGGGCCGAAGCGCACCGGCGTGATCGGCCAGGTGATCGTGATCGCCGGCCTGCTCACCGCCTGGCGGCTGGGCGTGCACAGCTTCGCCGGCACGCTGGCGCTGGGCGGCGTGCTCGGCTTTGCCGGCGCCAGCTTCGCGGTGGCGCTGCCGCTCGCCAGCCGCTGGTATCCGCCCGAGCATCAGGGCAAGGCGATGGGCATTGCCGGCATGGGCAATTCGGGCACGGTGCTCGCCGCGCTGTTCGCGCCGATGCTCGCCAAGGCGTTCGGCTGGAACGCGGTGCTGGGGCTGGTCTGCATCCCGCTGGCGATCGTGCTGGTCGTCTATGTCGTGCTGGCCAAGGATGCGCCGAATCAGCCCGCGCCCAAGCCGCTCGCCGCCTATCTCGAGCCGCTCAAGACCGCCGATGCCTGGTGGTTCATGCTGTTCTACGGCGTCACATTCGGCGGCTTCTCGGGTCTCGCCTCCTCGCTGACCATCTATTTCAGCGACCAGTTCGCGCTCAGCACGATCACCGCCGGCTATTGCACCGCGGCCTGCGTGTTCGCCGGATCGCTGGTCCGCCCGCTCGGCGGCGCGCTGGCCGACCGGGTCGGCGGCGTCGCGGCGCTGACCGCCGTCTATATCGTCGCGGCGATCGCGTTGCTCGGGGTCAGCACCTCACCCGCCAGCCTCGGCGTCGCGCTCACCCTGTTCGTCATCGCGATGCTGGCGCTCGGCACCGGCAATGGCGCGGTGTTCCAGCTGGTGCCGCAGCGCTTCGGCAAGGAGATCGGCATCCTGACCGGGCTGGTCGGCATGGCCGGCGGCGTGGGCGGCTTCTACCTCGCTTCCTCGCTCGGCTTCGCGCGCCAGGCGACGGGCAGCTTCGGCCCCGGCTTCCTGATCTTCGCGATGCTGGCGCTGGGCGCGCTTGCCGCGCTGACCTTCGTCAAGGGCAAGTGGCGGATGCGCTGGGCGGCAGCCGCGGGGGTGCGGATCTGATGCGCGCACTGGCGCTCCTTCCCTTCGCGCTCATCGCCACCCCGGCGGCGGCGCAGGAGATGAAGCCGCTGGTCGACGCCCGGCTTCGCTATGAGGGCGTCGATCAGGCAGGGATCGCCCGCGACGCCGATGCCCTTACGCTGCGGGTCCGTGCCGGGTTCGAGCTCAAGCAGGGCGATTTCGCACTGCTCGCCGAGGGCGAAGGCACGCTGGCGCTGGTCGAGCGCTACAACAGCAGCGTCAACGGGCGCATCGCCTACCCGACCGTGGCCGATCCCGAGAATGTCGAGGTCAACCGGATCCAGCTCCAGTATCGCGGGATCAAGGATACGGTCTTCACTGCCGGCCGCCAGCGCATCGCGCTCGACGATCAGCGCTTCGTCGGCAATGTCGCCTGGCGGCAGAACGAGCAGACCTTCGATGCCGTCCGGGTCGAGAGCAAGGCGCTGGGGCCAGTGGCGATCGACGTCACCTATGCCTGGGCGGCGCGGACTATCTACGGCGTGGAAAGCCCTATCGCCGGGATCGGCGGCGACAATGTCTTCGCGGGCGCGACGGCGAAGCTGGGCCCGGTAACGGCCAAGGGCTTCGCCTATCTGGTTGACCAGGACGCGACCGGGCGGCGGCAATTCTCAAGCCAGACCTATGGCGGACGGGCAACGACCACCCTCCCCCTCGGCCCGGCCAAGCTGTCGCTGGTCGCGAGCTATGCCCGCCAGTCGGACTGGCGGGACAATCCCAATCGCTATGCCGCCGATTACTGGCTAGCCGAGGGGCAGCTGCAGGTGAAGGCCCTCGGGCTGAGCGGCGGCTATGAGGTACTCGGTGCCGACAAGGGGCTGGCGAACACCAGCTTCCAGACCCCGCTCGCGACGCTCCACAAGTTCCAGGGCTGGGCGGACAAATTCCTCGTCACCCCGGCTGAGGGCATCCGCGACCTCTATGCCGGCGGTAGCTACGCGTTGGCGCTCGGCAAGGCGCCGACGGTGACGCTCCAGGCGATCTACCACCGCTTCGACAGCGACCGGAACGCCCGCCTTTACGGCGAGGAATGGGACCTGCAGCTCGGCTTCAAGCCGGCCAAGCACCTCGCCGCCCTGATCAAATATGCCGATTACCGCGCCACCAGCTTCGCGACCGACACGCGCAAGCTGTGGCTCCAGCTCGATTTCAGCCTGTGAGTGACCAATCATGACGCATCACATCGAACGCCCGCACCTTGTGGTGATCGGCAACGGCATGGCCGGTTGCCGCGCCGTGGAGGAGCTGCTCGCCCGCGATCCGAACCGCTACCGCGTGACGATCTTCGGCGCCGAGCCGCATGTGAACTATAACCGGATCATGCTCTCGCCTGTTCTCGCCGGCGAAAAGACGTTCGACGAGATCGTGATCAACCCGCGCGACTGGTATGACGGCAACGGCATCGAGCTGGTCGCCGGCGACAGCGTCACCGGGATCGACAGGGAGGCACGCACCGTCACCGCGGCCAGTGGGCGCAGCGTCAGCTACGACAAGCTGCTGATCGCCACCGGCTCCGATCCCTTCATCATCCCGGTGCCGGGCAAGGACCTGCCCGGCGTGATCAGCTTCCGCGACATGAAGGATGTCGACGCGATGCTCGCCGCGGCAGAGCGCGGCGGCGACGCGGTGGTGATCGGCGGCGGCCTGCTCGGGCTCGAGGCGGCGCATGGCCTGACGTTGCGCGGCATGAAGGTCACCGTGCTCCACCTGATGCCGACGCTGATGGAGCGCCAGCTCGACGAGGCGGCCGGCTGGCTGCTCAAGTCCGAACTGGAATCGCGCGGCCAGACCATCCTGACCGGCGCCGACACCGCCGAGATCCTGGGCAATACCCATGTCGAGGGCGTGAAGCTCAAGGACGGGCGGGTGATCCCGGCCAGCCTGGTGGTGATGGCGGTCGGCATCCGTCCCTCGACCGCGCTCGCCCGCGAGGCCGGGCTGGCGGTGGGCCGCGGCATCCAGGTCGACGATCACATGGTCACCAGCGACCCCGATGTGCTCGCGGTCGGCGAATGCGTCGAGCATGACGGCAATGTCTATGGCCTGGTCGCGCCGCTCTGGGAGATGTGCCGCGCGCTCGCCGACGGGCTGGTCGAGGCGCCCACCGGCTATCGCGGCTCGGTCACCTCGACCAAGCTCAAGGTCTCGGGCATCGACCTGTTCTCCGCCGGCGACTTTTCGGGCGGCGACGGCGCCGAGGACATCGTGCTGCGCGACGCCAGCCGCGGCATCTACAAGCGCGTGGTGGTGAAGGACGACCGCATCGTCGGCGCGGTGCTCTACGGCGATACCGCCGATGGCAGCTGGTATTTCGACCTGCTCAAGAAGCAGGAGGACATCTCCGAGCTGCGCGACCTGTTGATCTTCGGCCAGGCCTTCGCCCAGGGAGGGGGGCAGGCGGACCCTAAAGCGGCCGTTGCGGCGCTCTCGGACGATGCCGAGATCTGCGGCTGCAACGGCGTGTCCAAGGGCCAGGTCGTCGCCTGCATCGAGAAGGGCGCGTGCAGCCTCGATGCGGTGCGCGCGGGGTGCAAGGCATCGGCGAGCTGCGGATCGTGCACCGGGCTGGTCGAGACGTTGCTCGCGGTGACGCTGGGCGACGCGGTCCAGTCCGGCCCGAAGACGATGTGCAAGTGCACCAGCTTCGGCCATGACGATGTTCGCCGCGAGATCGTCGCGCAGGGCATGCGCTCGATCCCCGAGGTGATGCAGAAGCTTCATTGGTCGACGCCCGATGGCTGTTCGAGCTGCCGCCCAGCGCTCAACTATTACCTGCTCTGCGCGCTGCCCGGCGAATATCAGGACGACCAGCAGAGCCGCTTCGTCAACGAGCGGATGCACGCCAACATCCAGAAGGACGGCACCTATTCGGTCGTCCCGCGCATGTGGGGCGGGATCACCACCCCGCAGGAGCTGCGCGCGATCGCCGATGTCGTCGAGAAATACGACGCGCCGATGGTCAAGGTCACCGGCGGCCAGCGGCTCGATATCTTCGGGATCAGGAAGGAGGATTTGCCCGCCGTCTGGGCCGATCTGAATGCCGCCGGGATGGTCTCGGGCCATGCATACGGCAAGGCGCTGCGCACGGTGAAGACCTGTGTCGGTTCCGAATGGTGCCGCTTCGGCACGCAGGATTCGACGGGCCTGGGCGTGAAGCTGGAGCGCGGCTTCTGGGGCAGCTGGATGCCGCATAAGTTCAAGATGGCGGTCTCGGGCTGCCCCCGGAACTGCGCCGAGGCGACGATCAAGGATTTCGGGGTGGTCTGCGTGGACTCGGGCTACGAGCTCCATGTCGGCGGCAATGGCGGCATCCATGTCCGCGCGACCGACCTGCTGGTGAAAGTCGCGACCGAGGAGGAGTCGCTCCATTATGCCGCCGCCTTCGTCCAACTCTACCGCGAGGAGGCGCGCTATCTCGAGCGCACCGCGCCGTGGATCGAGCGCGTCGGGCTGCAGTACGTCAAGGACCGGATCGTCGAGGACGCGGAGGCGCGCGACGCCCTCGCCGCGCGCTTCTGGCACTCCCAGACCTTCAGCCAGGACGACCCCTGGGCCGAGCGCGCCGCCGGCCAGGAACGCGAACAGCACGCGCACATGGCTGCCTTCAAACCCATGCTCCAGGAGGAAATCGCATGATCGGCGAGTGGCTCGACATCGGCTGGCTGCAGGAGATCCCGGTGCGCGGCAGCCGCACCGTGCCGGTCGAGGGCGGCGAGGAGATCGCAGTGTTCCGCACCGGCGACGACAAGGTGTTCGCGCTGGTCAATCGCTGCCCGCACAAGGGCGGCCCGCTCAGCCAGGGTATCGTCCATGGCCACAGCGTCGCCTGCCCGCTGCACAACTGGAACATCGCGCTGGCGACCGGCCAGGCACAGGGCGAGGACAAGGGCTGCACACCGGTGATCCCGGTGAAGGTCAGCGGCGGCCGCGTGCTGATCTGCCGCGCGGGTGCGCTAAGGGCTGCTGCGTGAGGGAGAATTTCTCTTCTCCCTCTCCCCTCCTGGGGAGAGGGTCGGGGAGAGGGGAAAGCGCCACGCGCCATCGATACGCCCCTCTCCCCGGCCCTCTCCCCGCGAGCGGGGAGAGGGAGAAGTGACCCGCACCACCTGCGCCTATTGCGGAGTCGGCTGCGGGATCGTCGCGACGCGAACCGGCGCGCGCGCGGTCGCGATCAAGGGCGACCCCGAGCATCCCGCCAATCGCGGCCGGCTCTGCTCCAAGGGCACGCATCTCGGCGAAACGGTGGGCCTCGAGGGCCGGCTGCTCCACCCGATGACCGGCAAGCGCCGGGCGAGCTGGGACAAGGCGCTGGACCTGGTCGCGAAGCGCTTCAAGCAGGCGATCGCCGAGCATGGGCCGGACAGCGTCGCCTTCTATGTCTCGGGCCAGCTGCTGACCGAGGATTATTATGTCGCCAACAAGCTGATGAAGGGGTTCATCGGCTCGGGCAACATCGACACCAATTCGCGGCTCTGCATGTCGAGCGCGGTGGTCGGCCATGTCCGCGCGTTCGGCGAGGACGTGGTGCCGGCGAGCTATGACGATCTCGACGCGGCCGACCTGATCATACTGGTCGGCTCGAACACCGCCTGGTGCCACCCGATCGTCTACCAGCGCATCCGCGCGCGCTGCGATGCCGGGGCGAAGCTGGTGGTGATCGATCCGCGCCGCACCGAGACCTGCGAGGGCGCCGATCTGCATCTCGCCATCCGCCCCGGCAGCGACGTGGCACTGATGAACGGGCTGCTCGCGCATTGCCGCGAGGCGGGGCTGGTCGATCAGGACTATCTGGCGCGTAGCGTCAGCGTGCCGGAAGGGTTCTGGGAAGGGGTCGGAGAGGGAAGCGACCTGTGGTCGGTGGCGCGGACATGCGAAGTGCCGGCCGCCGACCTCAGGCGCTTCTACGAACTGTTCGCCGCGAATCCGCGCACGATCACCCTGTTCAGCCAGGGCATCAACCAGTCGATCCGCGGCACCGATCAGGTCAACGCGATCACGAACGTCCATCTCGCCACCGGCCGGATCGGCAAGCCGGGCGCGGCGCCCTTCTCGATCACCGGCCAGCCCAATGCGATGGGCGGACGCGAGGTGGGCGGGCTGGCATCCAGCCTCGCCTCCCACATGGACTTCGCCCCCGAGAACCGCACCCGCGTCCAGCGTTTCTGGGCCTCGCCCACGATCGCACCAAAGCCTGGTCTCAAGGCAGTCGATCTGTTCCGCGCGATGGGCGAGGGTCGGATCAAGGCGTTATGGATCATGGCGACCAACCCGGCGGTCTCGATGCCCGACGCTGGCGCCGTCCGCGAGGCACTGGCGCGCTGCCCGTTTGTCGTCATCTCCGACGTGATCGCCGAGACCGATTGCACCCCTTTCGCGCATGTCCGCCTGCCCGCCACCGGCTGGGGCGAGAAGGACGGCACGGTTACCAATTCGGAGCGTCGCGTCAGCCGCCAGCGTGCGCTGTTCGAGGCACCGGGCGATGCAAAGCCCGACTGGTGGATCATCAAGGAAGTCGGCCGCCGCATGGGCTGGCCCGGCGACTTCGCCTATTCGCGCCCCGCCGACATCTTCCGCGAGCATGCGCGCCTGTCCGCCTATCAGAATGACGGGGCCCGGCTGTTCGACCTGTGCGACAAGGTCGCGATCGGCAATGCCGATTACGAGACGATGGCGCCGTTCCGCTGGGGTGGCGACGCCTTTGCCGATGGCCGCTTCCCGACCCCCGATGGCCGCGCCCGGCTGGTGCCGGTCAGCCAGATGCCCTTGCCTGCGCCGCTCGCCAACTGGCCGCTGACGCTCAACACCGGTCGTTACCGCGACCAGTGGCATACGATGACGCGCACGGGCCTCAGCCCCAAGCTCTCGCGCCATCGCGAGGAGCCCCTGGTCGAGGTCCATCCCGAGGACGCGGCCGCCCAGGGTCTGGAGGATGGTGGCCTCGCCCGCGTCTCGACCCCGCAGGGCGAGAGCCTGTTCCGCGTCCAGTTCAGCACCGGCCAGCGCCGCAGCGAGATATTCACTCCGATCCACTGGACCGACCGGCAATCTACCGGCGGGCGCACCGGGTTGCTCCCCCGCCCGCTGGTCGATCCCCATTCGGGCCAGCCCGGCTTCAAGTCGACCCCAGCCAGGATCGAAGCGGTGACCCCCGCCTGGCGTGGCTTCCTGATCACCACCGAGGCGATGGAGCGGCCCGATTGCCTGTGGGCAACCCGCGTCACCGTGCCGGGCGGCACGCTGTTCGAGCTCGCCGGCGACGGCGATGCGCAGGCGATCGAAGCGAAGCTGCCGCGCGGAGAGCGGATCGAGAGCTTCGACCGCGCGCGCGGATCGCACCGCATCGCCGTGATGCGTGAGGGCCGGCTGGTCGCGGCGCTGTTCCGCACCGAGCGCGGGATATTGCCCAAGCGCGAATGGCTGGTCGAGCAGCTGGGCCAGGCCGCTACCGCCGCGCTGCTCGCCGGCGCCCCGCCGGGCGCGCGCGAGGATCGCGGGCCGATCATCTGCCTGTGCTTCGATATCGGCCTGAAGACCATCGTCGCGGCGATCGGCAGCCAGCAGCTCACCACGGTCGAGGCGGTGGGCGCGGCACTGTCCGCGGGAACCAATTGCGGCTCGTGCCGCCCGTCGATCCGCCGGATCCTCGAAGAGAACAGGAGTGCCGCCAATGGATGAGATGCTTCCGGGCGAAGTCTGGCTGGTCGGCGCCGGACCGGGCGATCCCGACCTGCTCACCCGCAAGGCCGAACGGCTGCTGCGCACGGCGAGCGTGGTGTTCTACGACGCGCTGGTCGGTCTTGGCGTGCTGGCGCTGATCCCCGAGCATGTGCGGCTGGTGCCGGTCGGCAAGCGATCGGGCCGGCATTCGAAGGACCAGGGCACGATCGACGCGCTGCTGGTCGAGGCTGCGCTCGATGGCGAACGCGTGGTCCGGCTGAAGGGCGGCGACCCCTCGGTGTTCGGCCGCTCGACCGAGGAGATCGCTGCACTGGCCGCGGTCGGGATCAAGGCACGCATCTGCCCAGGCATCACCGCGGCGAGCGCGGCGGCGGCTTCGGCCGGCATCTCGCTGTCGTTGCGGGGCCTTGCGCGCCGTGTCCAGTTCGTCACCGCGCATGTGCGGGCGGGCGAGCCGCTGGCACTCGATTGGGCGGCGCTCGCCGATCCGCACAGCACCACCGCTTTCTATATGGGCCGGGGCGCCGCCGGCGAGATCAGCCGCCAGTTGATCGCCGCCGGGCTGGACGGCGCCACCCCGGTGCTGGTCGCCTGCGACATCAGCCTGCGGGGCGAGCGGCTGCTCCATACAAGGCTCGACCTGCTGCCGATCGCGACCAGTGCGATCGCCGGGGACAAGCCCACGCTCCTGCTGGTCGGCGAGGCGGTGGCGAGCGGTGGCGCGGGAATCGCCGCGGAACTGGCGGAGCGCTGCGCATGAAGCATGTCCGGATTGCCGAGGAGGAGCGCGTGCCCTGCGGTGCTTCGCTGCGGTTCGATGCCGCCCAGGCGATCCTCGCCGCGCTTGCCCAGCCGCTTGGGACGGAGCGCGTGCCGCTCGCCAAGGCAGGCAGGCGCGTGCTGGCGGAGCCGGTCTGCGCGGCGATGGACATTCCGTCACGCGATCTGGCGGCGATGGACGGCTTTGCAGTGCGCGAGGCCGATCTTGCCGCTGGGCTGCGCCGGTTCGCGGTGGTCGGCACCGCCTATCCGGGCGCGCCGTTCGATGGGACGGTCGGGCAAGGCGAGGCAGCGAGGATCATGACCGGCGCGCCGATGCCCGCAGGCGCCGACCGGGTGTTGATGCGCGAGCTGGTCACCGCTGCGGATTCTACCATCACGCTCGACAGTCCGGTCCCCGCCAAGCCGCATGTACGGATGCGAGGATCGGACACGGCGGCCGGAACGATCGTACTGCCGGCGGGGAGACTCCTCGATCCGCGCGCGCTCGTCGTCGTCGCCGCAGCCGCCGACGCAGCAGTGCTGACCGTGTGGCGCACGCCGCGGGTCCGCGTGATCGCGACCGGTGACGAGTTGGTGCGGGCCGGCGAGGCACAGGCGAGCGGCGGCGTGCCCGACAGCCTGTCCGAAGCGGTGCTGCTGATGGCCAGGCAATGGGGCGCCAGACCGCTTGGTGCCGCGCAGGTGCGCGACGACCCGGCGCTACTCACTGCAGCGGCCGAGGCGGCGCTGGCAGACAGCGACGTGCTGGTCCTGTGCGGCGGTGCCTCGCGCGGGGATCGCGACTTCGCCAAGGTCGCGCTGGTGCCGCTCGGCCTGGAGCTGGTTTTCGCCGATATCGCGATCAAGCCAGGCAAGCCGATCTGGCTCGGCCGGGTCGGCCCGAAGCTGGTGCTCGGCCTGCCGGGCAATCCCACCGCGGCGATGACGGTCGCCCGGCTATTCCTCGCGCCGCTGTTGACGGCGCTGGGTGGGCGCGGCGTGGGCCCGGCGCTGCGCTGGGAGCGCATCCCGCTTCTCGAGAACGTCACCGCGGGCGACCGCGAGGCGTTCCTCTGTGCCGAGCGGCTGGACGAAGGCGCTCGTGTTCTCGCCCGCCAGTCGGCATCGGCGCAGTGCATGCTCGCCCTGGCCGACACGCTGGTCCGCCTTCCCGCCGGTGCCGGCACGCTGTCCGCCGGCACGCGCGCCGAGACGCTGCGCTTCTGATGCGGATCCTCGGCGCGGTCCTTGCCGGCGGCCGGTCGCGCCGCTTCGGCAGCGACAAGGTGCTGGCGGTGCTGGAGGGCAGGCCGCTGATCGCGCACGCGATCGAGGCGCTCGCCGCGCATGCCAATACGGTCGTCAGCTGCGGGCGCGACTGGCCGGGCCTCGCTTCGCTTCCCGACAATCCCGCCGGCGGCCACGGCCCCCTGGCCGGCCTGAATGCCGCGCTACGTCACGCGGCGGAGAACGGCTTCGACATGGTGCTGTGCGCGCCGATCGACGTATATCCCTTGCCTGGCGCGCTAGCGCTCCTGTTAGGCGAATCGCCCGCGGTGCTGCGGACGCAATGGGCCGTCGGGCATTGGCCTGCCGCGCTGGGCCCGGCACTCGACCTGCACCTGGCGAGCGGTGCGCTGTCGATCCGCAGCTGGCTGCAGGCGAGCGAAGCGCGGCTTATCGACGATGCGCATCTGGGTCTGCGGAACATCAATTTCGTGAAGGACCTGCCGGTTCCGCTCGCCCCGGGCGAGTGACCTTCCCGATTCGCGCTGGCGGGAAGGTGGTGGACAGGGCTGGATTCGAACCAGCGTACGCTTGCACGGGCAGATTTACAGTCTGCTGCCTTTAACCACTCGGCCACCTGTCCATGGCGCCGTTCGGCGAGAGGGGGGCCATTGCCGAAGCAGAAGCCCCCTGTCAACGCCTTGCGCGCAGTCTTTGCGCGGCATAGCGTCCGCCGCTTCCTGATACTATACTCCCCGGGGGCCCAATGCGCCGACTTTCCTTCGCCATCGCCACGCTGCTCGCAGCCACTGCCATGGCGCCGCTCGCCATCGCCAAGGGCCCGGACGGCCCCGCCGCGTCGAGCGCACCCGTCGACAAGATCGTCGACGAAGGCACCAACCGCAGCGAAGTGATGCGCGTCGCCCAGTATCTGACCGACGTGATCGGCGCGCGACTCACCAATTCGCCGGGCATGCGCCAGGCCGAGGAGTGGACCCAGGCCAAGTTCCGCGAATGGGGCCTGGTCAACGTCCACAAGGAAGGCTTCGAGTTCGGCAGGGGCTGGTCGGCGAAGAACGCCAGCGTGAAGATGGTCGCGCCGCGTCCGCTCACCCTGATCGCCGCGCCGCTCGCCTGGACGCCGGGAACCAACGGCTCGATCACCGGCCAGATCGTGCTCGCGCCGATGGCCGACGAGGCCGCGCTCGACCAGTACAAGGGCAAGCTCAAGGGCAAGATCGTGCTGCTCACCGAGCCGGCCGACATCACCGACGCGACCACCCCCGATTTCCGCCGCTATGAGGACGCCGATCTCGACAAGGCCGACACCTTCCAGCTGCAGAATGGCGGCGGCAGCGCGAATCGCCGCCCGAGCAGCGCCAGCCGCATGGCCTTCGCGGCCAAACGCGACGCCTTCCTGAAGGCCGAGGGCGCGATTGCGTACGCGACGATGTCGTCGCGCAACGGCAAGCTGGTGCACGGCCAGAACAGCCAGTTCCAGGTCGGCGCCACCCCGCCCCTGCCGGGCTTCGAGATCGCCGCCGAAGATTATCGCCGCCTCGCCCGCCTCGCCAAGATGGGCGCGGCGCCAAGCCTCGAGCTCAGCAGCGACGTCAGCTATGACGACAGCGACACCAAGGCCTACAACATCCTGGCCGACATCCCCGGCACCGACGCCAAGGCCGGCTATGTGATGGCCGGCGCCCATATGGACAGCTGGGCGATGGGCGATGGCGCGGCGGACAATGCCGCCGGCGTCTCGATGGTCATGGAAGCCGCGCGCATCATCAAGGCTTCGGGCATCAAGACGAAGCGCGCGATCCGCTTCGCGCTGTGGTCGGGCGAGGAGCAGGGCCTGCTTGGCTCGATGGCCTATGTCGAGAACCATGTCGCCAGCCGCCCGGTCGATCCGGCGCTGACCGGCACCGCGCGATACATGAACTGGAGCAAGGCCTTCCCGATCAAGCCGGGCGCCGATCACGGCAAGCTCGCCGCCTATTTCAACCTCGACAATGGCTCGGGCAAGATCCGCGGCATCTACACCCAGGGCAACACCGCGGTGGTGCCGATCTTCCGCGAGTGGATGGCGCCGTTCAACTCGATGGGCGCGACCAAGGTGGCGACCGGCCGCACCGGCAGCACCGACCACGTCTTCTTCGACGCCGTCGGCATCCCGGCCTTCCAGTTCATCCAGGATCCGCTCGACTATGGCTCGAACGTCCACCACACCGATGTCGATACCTTCGACCACCTGAAGGCCGACGACATGCGCCAGGGCGCGATCATCCTCGCCGCCTTCCTGGTCAACGCCGCCAATGCCCCCGAGCCGCTGCCGCGCCTGCCGCTGGCGAGCGAGCCCAAGGCATCGGACGAATTCTACGCCGCACCGGGAGCGCATTGATGGCAAAGCGTGGACATCGGCCGAGCCAGGCATCGTCGAACCGCCCGCGTTTCTACGGGCGGCACGCGGTGCTGGCGGCGCTGGACAATCCCGAGCGGGTGGTGCGCAAGATCTGGGGGACGCACGACGCGCTCGCCAATCTCGACATCCCGGCGACGATCCCGATCACCTTCGCCAATGCCGCCGATCTAGGCCGGCTGGTGCCCAGCGACGCGCCGCACCAGGGGCTGGTCGCCGAAGTCGATCCGCTCGAGGAGATGTGGCTGGGCGACCTGCTGGCACAGGGGGCGGGCGACAATCGCCCGCTCATCGTGCTCGACCAGGTGACCGATCCGCACAATGTCGGCGCGATCCTGCGCTCGGCGGCGGCGTTCGACGCGCTCGGCATCGTCACCCAGGACCGGCACGCGCCGAGCGAGACGGGCACGCTCGCCCGCGCCGCGGCGGGGACGCTGGAGCAGGTGCCGTGGTGCCGCGTGGTCAACCTGGCCCGCGCGCTGGAGGAGATCGCCGAGGCGGGCTTCTGGCGGATCGGCCTGACCGGCCATGCCAAGGGCACGCTGGCCGAGGTGATGGGCGAGCAGCGCAAGGTCGCGCTGGTGCTCGGCGCCGAGGGCGAGGGCATGCGCCAGAACACCGAGGCGCATTGCGACGAACTTGCGAAGCTTCCGATCTCGGATAAGGTCGAGAGCCTGAACGTGTCCAATGCCGCGGCGATCGCCCTCTATGCGGTGACCACCCGCAGCTGAACGCCAAGGGGGATTCCATGCTGCATCGTCTGAAGGCCGCCCTGTTCGCGCTGGCCGCACCGCTGGTGCTGGCCAGCTGCCTGTTCGTGCCGGGCAAGTTCGAATCGGCGCTGACCATCCATGCCGACCGCACCTTCACCTTCTCCTACAAGGGCGAGGTGATGGCAGTCGACCTGCAGGGCTTCATGGGCAAGGCGATGCAGGAGGGCATGGCGGACGCGGCCAAGGAGAAGTCCGGCAAGAAGGGCAAGACGCCCGAGAAGGAGCCGGACTTCACCCTGACGCCCGAGGAAAAGGCCAAGCAGGACGAGAATTTCCGCAAGCTCGCGGTCGAGATCGCCAAGGAGGCCGGCTATCGCAGCGTCGAATATCGCGGCGACGGGCTGTTCTGGGTCGACTACCAGATCTCCGGCACGCTCGATCACGGCTTCGTCTATCCGTACAATCTCGACAACCAGATGGTGATGCCGTGGATCGCGGTGGAGCTGCGCGGCAAGGACCTGATCCGCATCAAGGCGCCGGGCTATGTCCGCGAAGGCGGCAAGGGCAATGGCATGGGCGACATGAGCGCGCTGGGCGCGGGCCTGGGCGACATGGGCCAGGCCTTTTCCCGGCTGGAAGGCACCTTCGTGCTGACCACCGATGCCGAGCTGGTGAGCCAGAACAACGAGGCCGGCGCGGTGACCGTTGGCAAGGATAAGGTCGTCACCTGGAAGACCGACACCAACACCGACGATGCGCCGATGGCCTCGATCCGGGTGCGGGCGGTGCAGTAACTTCTATCCCTCTCCCGCTTTTGCGGGAGAGGGAGGGAGCCGCGAAGCGGCGGAAGGGTGAGGGAGGGAGCCGCGAAGCGGCGGAAGGGTGAGGGCACGCAAGGCGACCGGAGCGCTTGCCTCTCGCTCAGCCCCTCACCCGGCCTGCGCTTCGCGCGGCCACCCTCTCCCGCAAAAGCGGGAGAGGGTTATTCAATCAATCCTCTTCCGCGATCCTTACCCGCAGGCCGTCGAGGTCCGGGCCGAACGGGATCTGGCACGACAGGCGCGAATATTCGTCGCGGTCTCCGGCGCTGTCGAGCAGATCGTCCTCGTCCATGCTCATCTTCGGCAGTTTGGCCGCAAATTCCGGATCGACATGGACGTGGCAGGTCGCGCACGAGCAGCAGCCGCCACACAGCGCGAGCAGCTCGTCGAAGCCGCTCTCGCGGATCACTTCCATCACGCTAAGGCCCGCCTCGCCCATGACCTCGCGCTCTTCACCACTCCTGGTCACGACGATAAGCTTGGGCATGACGTTCTCCTTCTATGGCCCCGTCCATGCCGCCGAACGCGGCGCTTCGCAAGGCGGTGCCCCATGGGCCTGAGCGCGGAGCAGCTCCGGGCGTCGCTCGACGCACTCGCAGCGCGCGAGCCGCTGATCGCGGCAGCGATCGGGCGCGTCGGCTATCCCCCGCCCCGCATCCGCGACCGCGGCTATGAGACGCTGCTGCGCACCATCGTCGGGCAGCAGGTGAGCGTCGCCGCGGCGCAGTCGATCTGGAACAAGATGGCCGCGCAACTGGGCGCGCTGACCGATCCGGGCAATGTCGCGCGGGCCACTCTAGACGAGCTGCGCGCCGCCGGGCTGTCGCGCCAGAAGGCCGCCTATGCCCATAGCCTGGCCGAGGAAGTGACCAGCGGCAGGCTCGACCTGGCTGCCCTGCCCCAGGACGACGAGGCAGCGATCGCCCAGCTGGTGCGGATCAAGGGCATCGGCCGCTGGTCCGCCGAGGTCTATCTGCTGTTCGCCGAGGGGCGCCCCGATATCTGGCCGGCGGGCGACCTGGCGGTGCAGATCGAGGTTGGCCGGATCATGGGCCATGCCGAGCGGCCCAGCGAGAAGCTGACCCGCGAGATCGCCGAGGCCTGGCGCCCCCACCGCGGCGCGGCGGCGGTGTTCGCGTGGCACCACTATAATTCCGAGATGGACGTGATTTGAGGCCAGCCACGCTGATTCAAATCATCGTCATCCCCGCGCAGGCGGGGATCCAGAGCCAAGAAGCGATGCGGCAGAGAAACCCTGGATCCCCGCCTGCGCGGGGATGACGGATTATATTGGGGGGTTACGCCCCCAGCCCCACCGCGATCCCGCCGAGTGGCCCGGCCATCGTCCCCAGCCCGGGCGCGCCGACCCGCATGTCGATGGCCTCCGCCCATTCGGCAAGCGCACCATAGCCGCCCAGGCTCTTAACCAGCCGGGTGCGGATGCGCGGGAAGAGCGTGTCGCGGGCCGCCACCACGCCGCCGCCGATGGCGATGCGTTCAGGCGCCGCGGTGACGACGAGATTGTGGAGCATGCCCACGAGATCATGGACGAACAGGTCCCATTCGGGCCCGTCATCGGGCAACTGGTCGCCCGGCACGCCGAAGCGCTGGGCGAGCGCGGGGCCGGAGATCAGCCCTTCCAGGCAATCGCCGTGGAAGCGGCACCAGCCGGCATAGCTGTCGCCCGGCGCACGCGGCAGGCGCATATGCCCCGCCTCGCCATGCGCCCAGCCCATCACCGGCCTGCCACCGGTGACCAACCCGACGCCGACGCCAGTGCCGATCGTGATATAGGCATGCGACGACATGCCCTGCGCGGCGCCCCAGCGCCCTTCGGCAAGCGCAGCGCCATTGACGTCGGTCTGGAAGCCGATCGGCTTGCCGTAGCGCACCTCGAGCCGATGGACGAGATCGGTGCCGGTCCAGCCCGGCTTGGTCGTCGCGGTGATCGAACCATAGTCGCTGCGCGCAGGATCGAGGCCGACCGGACCGAAGCTCGCCACGCCGATCGCGTCGAATCCCCAGCGATCGAGCACCGCCTCGATCCCCGCCAGCGTGGCGCCCGGGTCCGTGGTCGGCACCGTCACCCGATCGCGCACATCATCGGGTCCTGTGGCAAGGAGCGCCACGCATTTCGTGCCACCGAGTTCGAGCCCGGCGATCAGTTTTTCCTGCGTCATGCGGTTTCGCTAGCGTGGTTAAGGCCGGCAAGAAAGCGCCGGAGAAAAAAGAGGCCGCCCGAAGGCGGCCAGATCACCATGGAGGATGGGTTGGGCAGCGGCGGCCGGTTGAAAGGCCCGGCCGCCACTCCCCCTTTGCGACCCGATCAGAAGCGGCCCCGCAGCCCGATCATGACCTGGCGGCCCGGATCGTAGAGCGTGAAGGCGGCATTATCGAACTGGAAGTAGCTGCGCTGCTTTTCCTTGGTGAGGTTGATCACGTCGAGGGTGAGTTCCGGCGCCCATTTCAGGTCGAACACCTCGGCGAAGTCGACGCTCGCCGACATGTCGAACTGCTGATAGTCGTTCGAATAGAGCCGGGCGAGTGCGATGCCGTTCTGGTTCGCATCCGACGAGACCGAGCCACGCTGGAAGGTGGTCGACAGGCGGACATTGATGCCACCCTTCTCGTAATAGCCGCTGATGTTGTAAGTCACCGGCGACACGCCCACGGCGACCGCCGGGGCAGCGCCCGAACCGGTCTGGTCGATCAGCGTCAGGTTGGCGTTGAAGCCGAAGCCGTTGAGGCCGATCTTGCCGAGCAGGAAGTCGAGCGGCTGCACCCAGTTCACTTCGAGGCCGTTGACCTTGAGCGTGCCAGTCGCGTTGACTTGCTGGTTGAGCACGACAGTGGCGCTGTTCGGGCCGCCACGCGAATTGATCGCGATCTGCTGGGTGGGCGTCAGCGTATCATAGGTGACGCCGTAGGCGGCCAGTGCCGTAAATGGCACCGTCACCGTACCGGTGGTGGTGAAGCCGGTCACCGCCTTGCGGAAGGCAGTGAAGCCGACATAGCCTTCCTTGCCGGTATAATATTCGAAGCCAAGGTCGATATTGGTCGACAGATAGGGATCGAGCGACGGGTTGCCGACCGAGCCGACATCGGCCGAGGGCGTCGAGAAGTTGAGGCCCGGCAGCATCGTGTTCGGATTGGGCCGGGTCATCGTCCGCGAGACCGCGGCGCGGACCACCGCCGCATCCCCGATATGGAAGGCGCCGCTCACCGACGGCAGCCAGTTCTCGTAGCGCGAGTCGGTGTAAACGAAGTTGGTGATGTTCGGATAGCAGCTGCCGTCGCGCGGATTGCCGGTGCCCGGGCAGGCATTGGGCAGCGGGCCCGCGCCGTCCGGATCCTGCGAATTGCGCGGGTCGCTGATCGAGACGCGACCGCCGATCGTCTGGTCGGTGCGGACATAGCGGACGCCGGCATTGTAGTTCAGGTGGTTGTTGTCGCCGATCTGCAGGTCGCCATTCACCTCGGCATAGGCGCCGATCACCTTCTCGCGGACATAGCCGCCGCTGGCGCCGGTGTTCGACGAGCCGGCCTCGGGCGCGGCGTTGTGGAACGCGTCATAGTTAGAGGCCGCCTTGAACGCGTTCCAGTCGACCGTGACGAAGCCGGCCGAGGTCGGGCGCAGCAGGCTGGCGAGCTGGGCGTTGGAGATCAGCGAGCCGCCATAGGTGACGGGGCCGGTCGCACCGCTCGAATAGCCGGTGCCATAGGCCGGGTAGCTCGGATAGCCTGCCGGTGCCGCGCCGGGCTGGACCAGGCCGTTGCACGGCGGCTGGGTGTTCGGCGAAGGCAGGAACACGCTCGGCGCGTTGCCGCAAACCGCATTCTGCCAGGCCTGGCTATTGTCGTACGCGTTGATCCGCCGCGACGTGTCGTCCCAGGCAGCGCCGACCTTGATGTTGAAGCTGTTGTCGCCCCAGGTCAGGTTGCCGCGGATGCCCTTGGTCTCGGTCTCGCGCTTCTCGTCCTGGATGTTCACGCGCCCACCCGGCCAGGCGAAGTTGGCGGGGTTGTTGAGGTCGATATTGGTGGTGATCGACGGGACGTCGCCGCCGGTGTTGTCATAGTTCACCGTCACGCCCGAATTGGGCGCGGTCAGCACCACGACGCTCGGCGATTCGCGGTGGAAGCTCGACCAGGTGTAGTTGGCCGCGACATCGACCTTCAGCTTGTCGGCAAGCTGCCAGTCGAAGCCGGGATTGACGCCCCAGAACTTGGTCTTCTCGATGAACGGGCGATATTCGAGGAACCACTGGGCGTTGGCATAGGTGCCCTTGGTCACCACGCAGCCGGCGGTGCAGTCCGAGCGGTCATATTGGGTGTTGAGCGGAATCGCCGCGCCGTTGCGGCCGACCCAGTTCATGTCGACACGCTCGAGCTGGTTGTCCTTCCACCCGAACATGCCGTCGACATAGGCGTGGAAGCTGTCGCCCTTGTATTCGAGGCTGGCGATCGCGTTGATGCGGTCCTTGGTGCCCTGCTCGAACATCGGGCGGCCGAGACGCGGGATGATGCCATTGTCGAGCTGCGAGATCGAGGCACCCGGATTGCGGGCGAGCAGAAAGGCCTGGTCGATCGTCGTGCCGGTGACGAGGCCGTTGCCGGCATTGGCCGGCACGGTGCCCGGGATCGTCCAGTTGCCGCCCCCGGTGGGGTTGCAGCCGCTGGCGGCGCCGCACTGCGCCGCGGACAGGTTCGGGTTGGTCCAGCCGATCGTCTCGAAGCCGGTGCTGCGCACCTTGTTGTGGACGCCGGCGACGCCGAGCAGGATGCCGAAATCGCCCATCGTGGTGCTGCCGAGCAGCGAGCCGCGATAGCCCCAGTCCTTCGAATTGGTGTTCTTGGTCAGTTGCGCGCCATAGGTGAGGCGCGTGCCCGCGCGATCGAACGGCCGGGCGCTGCGCATGTTGACCGTGCCGGCGGCGCCGCCCTCGACCTGGTCGGCGATGCCGCTCTTGTTCACCACCAGCGAGGTGAACAGCTCGGTCGGGAACATGTCGAGATCGACTTCGCGGTTGGTGTTCTGCGAGTCGGTACGGCCGGTCGAGGCGACCGCCACCGGTGCGCCGTTCAGCAGCACGCGGGTGAAGTTGGTGCCGAGGCCGCGGATGGTGACGTTGAGGCCCTCGCCGGTCACTTCGCGGGCGATGGTCACGCCCGGAATGCGGTTGAAGCTCTCCGCGATGTTGGTGTCCGGGAACTTGCCGATGTCCTCGGCGAAGATCGAGTCGGTGAAGCCGACCGAGTTCTTCTTCGCATTGGTCGAGCTGGCGAGCGAGGCGCGATAGCCGGTGACAACGATCGACTGCTCTTCCTCGGGCACATTCTGCGCCTGCGGGGCGGGCGTGTCCGAAGCGGTGGTCGACGTCTGGGCAAGCGCGGGCCAGGCCGAGCCGGCAAGCAGCGCTGCCCCCATGATTGCCATGCGGCGCGCAGCCGAACGAGATGCAACTCGGGCGTGCATAAATCCCCTCCTGTAAGGGCCTCTTCCGGGCCATAGCTCGCATCGCACAGCACGATGTTAGCGGTCACATTTGGCTATGCCTGACAGGCGCGGCTGTCAACTCATACATTTGCACTCAATAAGTTCGACGTGATTGCAATGCCTTAACCACGCGGTGTTAGAACATTGCGGCTCCGCAACTTATTGTATGAGTTTGCTGACACCGTTGCCGGTGCTCGACTCAGGCGACCGCCGCGCAAATTTCGCGCTCCGTTGCCATTGCGGCGGCGCACTGGGGACCACATTTGCCGGGCCTCTCCTCCCTCCCTTCCCAGAGGTACCCATGCGCTACAACCAGCTCGGCCGCACCGGCCTGATCGTCTCCGAACTTTGCCTCGGCACCATGACCTTTGGCGGCGAAGGCGAGCTTTGGGGAAAGATCGGCCAGCTCCAGCAGGAAGAGGCCGATGCACTCGTGAAGGCCGCGCTCGATGCCGGGATCAATTTCTTCGACACCGCGAACATGTATTCGGAGGGCCGGTCGGAACAGATCATCGGCCAGTCGCTCAAGAATCTGGGCGTGGCGCGTGACGAAGTGGTGGTGGCGACCAAGGTGCTCGGCCGGATGCACGCCGGCCCGAACGGCGCCGGCGCATCGCGCGGGCATATCCTGGCGCAGGTGGAGAAGAGCCTGGAGCGGCTCGGCACCGACTTTATCGACCTGTACCAGATCCACGGCTTCGACAGTGCGACGCCGTTCGAGGAGACGCTCTACGCGCTCGACAGCCTCGTCCGGAAGGGCGTGGTGCGCTATGTCGGCCTGTCCAACTGGGCGGCGTGGCAGGTGATGAAGGCGGTCGGCATCGCCGCCGCGAAGGACTATGCCCCGATCGCCTCGCTCCAGGCCTATTACACCCTCGCCGGGCGCGACCTGGAGCGGGAGGTGATCCCGATGCTCGACAGCGAAGGCGTGGGCCTGATGGTATGGAGCCCGCTCGCCGGCGGCTTCCTGTCGGGCAAGTACACCCGCGAGGGCGAAGGCGAGGGCCGCCGCGCCGCGTTCGACTTCCCGCCGGTCAACAAGGACCGCGGCTATGCCGTGATCGACGTGCTGCGCGCGCTGGCCGAGGCCAAGGGCCGCTCGGTCGCGCAGCTCGCGCTGGCCTGGCTGCTGCATCAGAAGAGCGTCTCCACGGTGATCCTGGGCGCCAAGCGCCCCGACCAGCTGGCGGACAATCTGGGTGCGGTGGACGTAGCGTTCACCCCCGAGGAGCTGGCCCGGCTCGACGAAGTCAGCAAGCTGCCGGCCGAATATCCCGGCTGGATGATCGAGCGCCAGAACGGCTATCGCGGCGGGCCGAGCGAGCGCCGGTAAGCGCCCTCACCCTTCCGCCGCCTTTGGCGGCTCCCTCCCTCTCCCGCGAAAGCGGGAGAGGGACTGCGGATCAGTCGAACACCACTGTCAGCGACTCCGCGAAGGGGCCGTTCTTGACCAGCCGCCCGGCTCCACCCGGCGCGCGGCGGAGATTTACGCGCTTTAACAAGGGCTTGAGCATCAGGTGCAGCGTCGCGCGGTTGATGTGGCGGCCGAAGCACTGGTGCAAACTATATCCGAAATGGATGTAATCGCTCGCCGGGCGGTGCGGATCGAAGCGGGCGGGATCGGTCACCCGGCGCGGGTCCATCATCGCCGAGGCGAAGGCGGCCAGCACCGTGTCGCCGGCCTTGACCTCGGCCTGGTGCGCGGTGCCGCGCGCGATCACGCCATCGACCAGCACGTTGCGCGGCAGGCCCGGCGCCAACGGGTCGAAGCGCATCGCCTCGACCACATAGCCCCAGAGCAGATCGTCATCCCCTGCCCGCGCCGCCGCCTGGGCCGCAGCCAGTTCCTTCGGCCGGCGGAGCAGCTGCTCCATCGCCTGGGGCACGACCATCGGCGGCTGGGGCGGCCCGCCGACGATGAAGCCCATCAGATTGGTGCGGATCTCGACATCCGAGAAGCCGGGCACGCCCTTCTTCTGCAGGGCGAGACAGCGCGTCAGGACGTCGTCGCGGCCGGGCGTGGCCTTCCGCGCGGCGATCTCCGCATCGATATGCGCGCGGAGTGCCGGCGCGATCTGGTCGACATCGGCGCGCAGCGCGGGATCGCCCTTGGGATCGGCGAACTGGAACTCGAACAGCCGCGTGCCCCATACGCGCAGGTCGCCGCCCTTGGGCTCGGGCACGCCAAAGTAATCGGCGAGCACCGAGAAGGTCACGCGGCGCACCAGCGTATCCACCACCTCGACCCGCCCGGGCGCGGCGGCAACGATCGCCTCAGCCATCGCCTCGACCTTCCGGCCCAGTTCGGGCAGGTCCTTCGGCAGCACGACCATGCGCATTGCATCGGTGTCGCGGTGGTAGAGCGGCGTGTCGCCCATACCGAGGAAGAAGGGCTCGCCGCCCATGATCACGTCGAGCTTGGCCTTGTAGGGCGTGCCGAACACCGGATCGGTGCCGAACACTTCCTTGACGTCGTCATAGCGCGAGGTGAGCGTCATGCCGCCGAACTTCACCACCGGCTTCCAGCGCCGGAAAAAGGCGAAGGCATAGGGCATCAGCGCGAACACCCGCCCCCCGATCCAGCGGGCGATCCCCTTCTTGCCGGGGCGCAGCACGTCGCGCGAGGTGAGCGCGTTCATAGCGACCCCAGATAATCGAGCGCCGGCATGCTCGGCAGGAAGAAATATTCGCCGCCCGCCATCTGCACGAAGGTCTCGACGTCGATGATCCGGCGCAGCGGATTCTCGGGGATCGTCATCGTGCCCTTGGGGCCGATCAGCGGATCGGTCTCGTCATAGAGGAAGGCGAAGTTCGGGTTGAGGATCCAGGTCTGCTGGACGAACTCGAACTGGCGCGTGATGTCGGTGTTGAGGCAGATGAACAGCAGCCCGCGATCGACGTCGTCGGGCGTCGGCGGCACGCTGATCGTCTTGCCGTACTTCCGCCCGCGGCGGAGGATGCGGTGGTTATTCGCCGCATCGAGCAGGGTCTGCTTGTCCGCCGGCGTTGGCGCCAGACCATCCCGGGGATTCGCGCGGCGAACGTGACTGCCCATCGGGCAGCCATGACCGTGACGATCGCGGTCCCAGAAGCCGAAATCATTGTTCTCGACCGGGATCGTACCACCGAGCGGGCAGAGCAGATTGCCATGCGTGTCGCGTCCGACCACGCGCTCGGCGAGCCAGGTGGTGGTGACATGGGCCGAGCCCTCGGGGTCACGCTCGCGGATATAGGCCGCGCCTGCCCGCATCGACTGCCAGAAGGCATAGACGTCCTGCTTGAGCTCACGGACGACCATGTAGCTGCCGTTGAGGCCCAGGTCCTTGAAGCCGACGCCCCTGGGGTGCTCGGGCAGGCCGCTGGTATCGCCGATGCCGTCGGCGACCACCGGGCCCTGCGCGATCTCGTTATGGCCGTTCATATGGCCCATCAGGATCTCGCCGAGCGGCACGCCGTTCCAATAGTCCTTGGGCACCTCGGTGCCGTCCTTGTAGACGACGGTGCCCTCTTCGAACGGGATCGGTTGCGAGATGCCGTCGGCAAAGCCGAAATGCTCGCGGGCGATGCCCTGCTTGTCGAGGCGCAGGTCGAGCGGGAGGTGGTGCGAGACGGTCACCTCGAAGGGCGCGAGCGCCGCGCTGACCTCGGCGCACCAGGCCTCGGCCGCCTCGTCATGCTCGCAATAGAGCAGGACGAGGGCATGGACCGTCACCGGCGTCTTGATCCGCTGCTCGCGGATTTCCTCGCGGTCGTCGAAGGCACGTGCCTCGTCGTCCACCGCGGCATCGTCGAGCGGGGTGTTGCCGCTCCACTTCGGCCCGCCGGGGATCACTGTGCCCTGCCATTCCTCGCCGCGCCGGTCGCCCAGGCGGCGGAGGCGGTCCTCCTGGAACATGCCTTCCTTGAAGGGCCGGTCGAACGAGGCGAGCGCGTTCTGGTTGAGCCCCATCTTCTGGAGCCCGGACCAGGTGAAGCCCATCGCCACGGCGCGCGGATCGCGGCCATCGGCGTCGGTCACCTGCGCCACCTTGCGCAGCGCCTCCACCCAGGCGCCGCCGCCCTTCTTCTTCACGCCCTTCCAGCTGAATTCGAGGAACAGCGCGCGGCCCGTGGGCAGGTTGGCGAAGCCGCTTACCACCAGGCCCTGGGCCTTGGTGTTGGTCGGCGCGGAAAGATGCCAGTTCGGCGTGCCGCCGCCCTCGCTCACAGGTCGTTGATCCACGCCGCAGCCTCCTTCTCGCTGAGCTGTTTTTTCCTGAGGCCGCAGGCGATGCGGTAATTCCGTTCGACCTGCTCCGCGGTGAGATCCTTGTAGGCCGAGTACCAGAAGCGGCTGACCGCCATCGAATGGCGCGCCCATTCCTTGAACTGGCGGCCATGGCTGGCGCCGTCCTTCACCAGGAAGCGCGTCGGCGGGAAGCCCACCCCGCTGCTCCAGGCGAGGGTGAGGCCGGCATGCGCCTTCTCGATGAAGTCATCGAGATAGCTCTCCCAAGTCTGGTCGAAATTCGAGAAGAACATCAGCCGGCTGTCGTTGTTGACCCGGGCCCAATGCGCGAAATGGATCGTGCGCATCGAGCCGAGATAGCCGTTGCGCGCCGCCTTCTGGGCGCGGAGCAGCAGGTGCAGGCCGTGATGGCCGACGCGGATCAGGATCGCGCGCAGCACGCCCGGCTTGATCAGCACGACCGAGCCCATGTGGTTCTGCGGAATCCAGTCCTCGCGCCGCGCCATCTCGCGCAGCATCTTGGGATCGACCGGCGGCGCGTCCTGCGAAGCATCGCGCCGCTCGAGCCAGCGCAGCCAGACGAGGATGCCGGCGACCGTCACCGCGATGCTGGCGCCGCTCCAGGCGGCCCAGATCGCCATGTCCTTCCATGCCGGCCAGAAGGCCTTGTGCCCGATCCACGACCAGACCGGCGCGCTGAGCGTGGCGGCGATCGCGACATAGGCGGCGACTGCGATCGCGACGGGGACGAGCAGATGCCGGAGGAAGAAGGTGAGGAAGCTGAACCGTGTCGGCGTCGCCGTGCCGGGCAGCGGCTTGCCCATCCGGTAGAGGATGCCGGTGAACAGCGCGAACAGGCCGACGCAGAGCGCGACATACCATTGCCAGCTGAGCTGGCTCTTGAGCACCAGCCCGGGGATCGACAGCGCGAATACCACCAGCAGCACGAACCAGGCGAGGCGGAGATAGTCGCCGACGCTCTGGGTGAAGGGGATGCGCGCCGGCGCCTTCTGGTCGAGCCAGCCGAACTGCGGGAGCAGGGCCGCGCGGAGCTTGGCGTGGATCTCTACGGGCGTGAGCTTGCGATAGGGGCTGGGCCCGCCGTCATTGCTCTGCGCCAGCTCGGTGCGGGTGCCGAGGAACAGCTTGGATTCGTCGAGGATGCGGTCGCGAGTCATGCCGCGATTACCGTGGTGATAGACGGTCGGGGTGAGCGTCCGCGCCTCGAGATAGGGGGCGATCGGGGCACGGCTGTCGGGCGCGGTGACGGCGTCGAACAGCGGGCCCGTATGATCGAGCGGGCGCTTGCAGCAGCGCAGGAAGGCGCGCAGGTCCGGGCCGATGGCGGCTTCGAGCTGCGCCCAGAAGGGGCCGGGCGCGCCGTCGAAATTCGCCTCGATCACGAAGAGCGGATCATAGTCGAACCCCGGAAAGGCGGTGAGCGACATGAAGTGCACCGCCGGCACCGTGGTCAGGAAGTCGGCGAAGGGGCCGGTGCCCCCCGACGGGTTCTGGCTGCGCCGGTCGCGCAGGGCGTCCAGCAGGCCCGACAAATGGTCGAAGCTCTCGGGCTTCACCTCGAGTGCAACCGACAGTGTGGTTTGCCGCATCCCCATACGCCCCCTCAAACGTCGGAGCGTTTTAGGCACGGGATTCCCTACATTAATAGCAAATATTCGACATCGCGCCGAAGTGGACGCAACGGACACAGAAAGGTCCTAAGTTGGCGACGGCGAACATCCCTTCCCTTGAAATGACACCGGTGGCATAAAGGTCCAAACAGGAGAGGATCCGGAATGGACATCAGTCGGCGCGGAACGTTCGGAGCGTTTTTGTTGGCAGGGGGCGCCACGCTGCTCCCGCCGGGCGAGGCCGCCGCCTCCCCGGGCGGAGCCGCTGCGGACGCTCCGGTCCCCGACTGGAAGCGCGGCTTCGACAACCAGCGGATCTGCGACCTGGGCGACGGGCGGTTCCTCAACCCGCTGCTCGCCGGCGACCACCCCGATCCGGCCATCCTGAAGGACGGCGCGGACTATTACATAACCTTCTCCAGCTTCGATTCCTATCCGGGGCTGACGATCTGGCACAGCCGCGACCTGGTGAACTGGCAGCCGCGGGGGGCGGCGCTGACCAAGAATATCGGCGCGGTCTGGGCCGTCAGCCTGGAGAAGCACAACGGGCGCTATTTCCTCTACATACCGGTCAAGGCCAGCCCGAACTCGATCTTCGTGATCTGGGCGGACCATATCGACGGGCCGTGGAGCGAGCCGATCGACCTGGGGCTGCATGCCCATATCGACCCCTGCCACGCGGTGGGCGAGGACGGCTCGCGCTGGCTGTTCCTCTCCGGCGGAGACCGGGTGCGACTTTCCGAGGACGGACTGTCCACTGCGGGCCCGGTCGAGCATGTCTACGATCCCTGGCACTATCCCGAGGATTGGGACGTCGAGGGCTTTTCCCCGGAGGGACCGAAGATCCACCGTCATGGCGGCTGGTTCTACATGATCACCGCGGTGGGCGGCACGGCGGGCCCGCCGACCGGGCACATGGTGATCGCGGCGCGCGCGCGCTCGATCCACGGGCCCTGGGAGCAATGCCCCGCCAACCCACTGGTCCGCACCGTCCGCAACGACGAGGCCTGGTGGTCACGGGGGCACGCCTCGCTGGTCGAGGCGCCCGACGGGAGCTGGTGGTCGGTCTATCACGGCTTCGAGAACGGCTATTGGACACTGGGCCGTCAGGCGCTGCTCGATCCGATCGAATGGACGGCGGACGGCTGGTTCCGGATGACCGGCGGCGACCTGTCCAAGCCGATCCGCAAGCCGAAGGGCGGCGCGCGGGTGCCGCATGGCCAGGCGCTGTCGGACGACTTCTCGGGGCCGCTCGCGCTCGGGCGGAAGTGGAACTTCTTCAAGCCGGGTCCGGACGAAGCGGACAGAGTGTCCGTGGAAGCTGGCACGCTGGTGCTGAAAGCCTCGGGCAAGGCGCCGGTGGACTCGTCGCCGCTGCTGCTGATCGCCGGCGACACGGGATATGAATTCGAATGCGACATCGAGATCGCGCCGGGCGGCACCGCGGGGCTGGTGCTCTTCTATGACGAGAAGCTCTATTGCGGGCTCGGCTTCGACGAGAAGAAGTTCGTCACCCACCAGTACGGCATGGAGCGCGGGCGGCCGGCCAATCCCTATGGCCGGCGGCTGCGGATGCGGGTGTCGAACCGGGAGCATATCGTGGCGTTCCACCTGTCGGGTGACGGCGGGAAGACGTGGAAGCGGTTCGACCGGGGGATGGAAGTGTCGGGCTACCACCATAATGTCCGCGGCGGCTTCCTGATGCTGCGGCCGGGGCTGTATTCGGCGGGTGCGGGCGCGGCGAAGTTCAGGGACTTCCGCTTCCGGGCGCTTTAGGTTGCGGTTTCAGGTTCGGGTTGCCGGTAAATAGCGCGTCACCCCGGCCTTGTGCCGGGGTCCACCGGGCGGCGAGGACAGGTTTCGAGGCTCCAGTTCAATGCGGGCGGCACCGTGGACCCCGGCACAAGGCCGGGGTGACGGCAGAAGGCAAAACGTCTGAGCCGGGCCCACCGAGCTTGGCGACCCTGGCGGTTCCGCGCTAGGCGGGCGGTCATGATCGATGCCGGCATCTTGCGCACCTCTTCCGCGGCAGGCGCGGCGTGACGCTCGTCCGGCTCAACAAGCCGTTCGGCGTGCTCAGCCAGTTCACCGATCGCGGCACGGAAACGGCGCGCGCCACCCTGTCCGGCCTGATCGACCTGCCCGGCGTCTATCCCGCCGGCCGGCTCGACCGGGACAGCGAGGGGCTGCTGCTGCTCACCGATGACGGCAGGCTGCAGGCGCGGATCGCCGACCCGAAGTTCAAGCTGCCCAAGACCTATCTCGTCCAGGTCGAGGGCGAGGCCGGCGACGCGGCGCTGCACCGGCTGCGCACCGGGGTGATGCTGAAGGACGGCCCGACGCTGCCGGCGCTGGCCGAGCGGATCGAGGCACCCGCGTTGTGGCCGCGCGATCCGCCGATCCGCTACCGCGCGAACATCCCCGATTGCTGGATCCGGCTGACCATCCGCGAAGGGCGCAACCGCCAGGTGCGCCGGATGACCGCGGCGGTGGGCCACCCGACCCTGCGGCTGGTGCGGTGGAGCATCGGGGACTGGACGCTCGACGGCCTGCCGAGCGGCGAATGGCAGGTGGTGCGAGGCTAGTGCAGATGCGGCAGCCGCCATGCGCCGAGGAGCGCCGCGGCACGTAGCGCGAAGATCGCCACGCCGCCGGCCGCGCCCGCCACGTCCTGACGGACCTGGAAGCGGCGGACCAGCAGGACGATCAGCGTCGCGCCGGCGATCGCGGCGGTGGCGTAGAAATCCTCGTGCAGCACCTTCGGCACCCGGGCCAGCAGCACGTCCCGCAGCATGCCGCCGCCACAGCCATTGACGGTGGCGATGATCACCACCGAGGCGCTGTTGAGCCGATAGTCGAGACATTTGCGCGCACCGGCGATCGCGGCGAGCGCGAGGCCACCACCCTCGAAGATGTCGATCGCCAGCGGCGGGGTGTAGCTGCCGACATCGCCGGTCGCGAGCGAGGCCAGCAACACGACCAGCGTGGCGGTCAGCGCCAGCGCGGCATAGCGCCAGTCGCGGAACGGCGCGGGCGGATGCTCGCCGAGCAGCAGATCGCGCAGCACCGCGCCGCCGACCGAGCCGACAAAGGCGAGCACCAGGATGCCGAACAGGTCGAAATCCGCCTGCACAGCGGTCAGCGCGCATTCGACGGCGAGCACGAAGGTCGCGGCGAGATCGACGATCTCCAGCACTCGGTCGCGGATGCGGCTGGCGGCGGTGTCGTCTAGCTTCATGGAGCGGTCTCCGCTGGCGCGTGGGAGAGGCTAGCGGCGGAGGGGGCCGGGCTCAACTTCAACTGTCATTCGGCACCGCCCACAAAATCGTCACCCGCGCCTCAAACCGTCATCCCGACGAAAGTCGGGATCTCAGGCGAAGGCGCAGGGAAGGAGCCGCACGAGATCCCGGCTTTCGCCGGGATGACGGTTGTGGGTCGGGATGACGGATTGGTGGCGGGGTGACGAAGTAGAGAGGATCACGGGTGGAGTTGCCCCCGCCCCCACGCTAAGCTCCGCCCCGCATGGGCAAGAGGCGTATCCTTATCGTCGGCGGGGGCACCGCGGGGTGGCTTACCGCGGCCTATCTCGCGCGGTATCTCGACATCGCCGACCAGGCGCAGATCGAGATCAGCCTGCTCGAATCGCCCGAGCTCGGCATCATCGGCGTGGGCGAAGGCACCTTCCCCACCATCCGATCGACGCTCAAGTTCCTCGGCATCGACGAGACGCAGTTCATCCGCGCCACCTCCGCCACGTTCAAGCAGGGCATCCGCTTCAACGACTGGCTGCACGCGCCCCTGCCCGACGGCACGCGCCACCATTATCTCCACCCGTTCGAGGCGCCCTTCTATACCGAAGGGACCAGCCTGGTGCCCTATTGGCTGCTTCAGGACGAAGCGGTCCGCCCGCCCTTTGCCGAGGCCGTTACCATCCAGAACCGCGTCGCCGAGAGCCGGCGCGCGCCCAAGAAGCAGGGCGAGGGCGAGTTCTCGGGGCCGCTCAACTATGCCTATCATTTCGACGCCGCCAAGCTCGCCCGCATCCTCAAGGAACGTGCGGTGGCGCTGGGCGTGCGGCACCTCGCCGGGCTGCTCACCCATGTCGCGCTGGACGCTGATGGCGCGATCGCCCGGGTCGAGACGCGCGAGCTGGGCGCGCTGGAGGCCGACCTCTATATCGATTGTTCGGGGTTCCGCGCCGAGCTGATCGGCAAGGCACTGGGCGCGCCGTTCAAGTCGGTGCGCGACGTGCTGTTCGCCGACCGGGCGCTGGCCGCCAAGATCCCCTATGGCGATCCCGACGCGCCGATCGAGAGCTTCACCATCGCCGCAGCGCACGAGGCGGGCTGGACCTGGGACATCGGACTGGAGGGCGCGCGCGGCATCGGCACGGTCTATTCCTCCGCCCACATGACCGACGACGAGGCAGCGCAGGTGCTGCGAACCTATATCGGCCATGACGATTTCTCCGCGCGGCTGCTGCCCTTCGAGCCCGGCTATCGCGAGACGCAATGGGTGAAGAACTGCGTGGCGGTGGGGCTGTCGGGCGGGTTCGTCGAGCCGCTGGAATCGACCGGCGTGCTGCTGATCGAAGCCGCCGTCGGCATGATCGCCGAGCTGTTCCCGCATGGCGGCCCGGTCGATGCCCCGGCGAAGCGCTTCAACCAGCTGATCGTCGGGCGCTATGAGCGGATCATCGACTTCCTCAAGCTGCATTACTGCCTGAGCCGGCGCGACGAGCCCTTCTGGCGCGACAATGCCGATCCGGCCTCGATCCCCGACACGCTGCAGGAGCTGCTGCGGCAATGGCGCCACCGGCCGCCGGGCCGCTTCGACTTCCTGCTCGACCTCGAGAGCTTCGCCTTCTTCAATTACCAGTACATCCTCTATGGGATGGACTTCCGCACCGACCTGTCGGGCGGGCGCGGGGATTTCCCCAATGTCGCGGCGGCGGAGAAGCTGTTCGCGCGGATCCGGGGGTTTTCCGAGCGCGCGACGGAGGACCTGCCGACGCACCGGGCACTGATCCGGGCGATTAATGCTTGAATCCCTCTCCCTTTGGGAGAGGGAGGGAGCTGCCGAAGGCAGCGGAAGGGTGAGGGTCGATTGGCCGAACTGCCCTCACCCTTCCCACTCGGCTTCGCCTCGCGGGCCCCTTCCCGCTCCCAAAGGGAGCGGGAGTTTGGCTAAAGTGTCCAATCCAGCTGGAGCCAGACCTTGTCGGTGTCGGTCGCGAAGCGGTCCGCCTTGTAGTGGGCGTAGCGGGCGGACAGCGCGTAGTGGCCGCGCTTGATGCCGGCGATCAGGTCGAGCTCGTCGCCATAATGCTGGTCGAGCCGGTCGCTGCGGAAACGATGCCAGGTCGCGCCGATATTGACCGCGTCGAGCGGGCCGACCTTCTTCCAGACATAGCCCGCGGTGCCGTAGAGATCGTGCAGGCCGTTGGGCGGGGTGGTGGCGAACTTGCTCGCCCAGCCGTTGAACTTGAACAGCGAGGCAAGCGGCGTCTGGACGCTGGTGAGCGCGACGCCCTTGTCGGCGCCGAGCACTTCATAGCCGGCGGTGAGGCTGAGCGCTTTCGCGGTCAGGGTCAGCTCCCCGAGCCAGTAATCGGCGGTGTAGCGATTGGGGTTGCGGTGCCAGCCGCTTTGGCGGGCCCAGCTGGCGGCGTAGCCCAGCGCCAGATCCTTTGCGAGCGCCTGCTTGCCGGCGAAGCGCACGCCATAGGTCTGGCTCGACAGGCGGAAGCCCTGAAGCGCCGCCTCGTCCTGGTCGACCAGATAGGCAAAGGTGCTGAACGTACCCGCCTTGGTGCCATAGCCGAGGACCGCGAAGAGATTGTCGCCGCCGATCGCCTGGGGCCGGGCGGGCGTGCCCTTGCGGCCGTTCACGGTGAGCGCGTTCCAGCTATAGGCGATGTCGGCATTCAGCCCGAGCGGCTTGCCGTACTGCACGCGCACGGCATCGAAGGTCTGCTCGCTCTGGCGCCAGGGCGCGTTGCCGACGAAGCGGTCGTCGGCGAAATTGAGCCGCTGGCGGCCGGCGGTCAGCGCCAGCCCGTCCTTGCCGGCATAGCGGAGCTGGGCGCGGTTGAGCTCGATGTTCTCGGCATCGCCGACCAGCGGATAGCGGGTCTTGCCGTTGAACCCGTCATTGTAACCGGTGGCGAGCGCGACCACGGCATCGGCCTCGACCAGCGCCGACCAGCCCTGCCAGCTCGCGGCCAGGCCGGGGCGGACGCGCAGGGTCAGCGCATCGGCATCCTGGGGCAGCCCGTCCTGATCGACATGCTCGTAGCGCAGCCGCACCTCGGCGGTGGGGGTGAGCTTCACGTCCTGCGCGTGCGCCGTACCGGCGGCAAGCAGCCCCGTGGCGCATAGAAGCGCGTATCGCATCCTGTTTCTCCGACAAAGAAAACCCGTCCCGCGCGGGTGGGCGCGGGACGGGGGAGGAGGACCTCTCAGGCGGCTGCGAGCTGCGGTTCGGGCTCGGCTTCGCCGCGGGCGCCCAGTTCGCCGGTCTCGCGGGCCTTGCGGCCATAGACCAGCTCGAACAACGGGGTGGCCATCACGGTGGTGACGATCGCCATCAGCACCAGCATCGAGAAGAGCGTCGGGCCGATGATGCCCTTCTGCAGGCCGATATTGATGATGATCAGCTCCATCAGCCCGCGCGAGTTCATCAGCGCGCCGATGCCGAGCGCGGTACGATTGTCCTCGCCGGCAAGGCGGGCAGCGCCCCAGCAGGCGCCGAACTTGGCGAGGATCGACACTGCCAGCACGCCCAGCGCGATGAGCAGCAGCTCGACCGAGTTGACCATGTCCATCCGGGTGTTGAGGCCCGAATAGGTGAAGAACATCGGCAGGAGGAGGACGACTGCGATCGGCTCGACCTTGCGCTGCAGCTCGCGGACGAAAAGGCCGCGCGGCATGCAGACGCCCATCAGGAAGCCGCCGAAGATGGCGTGGATGCCGATCGCGTCCATGAAGAAGGCCGAGGCACAGAACAGCATCATCGTGACCGCGAGCATGCCCGTGGTCATCTCGCCCTTTTCCTCGACGATGCGGCCGAGCGGGGCGAGCAGCTTGCGGCCCCAGAGCAGCATGAAGGCGGTGTAGAGCACCGCACCACCGATCGCGAGCACGGCCACGCCCGGGCCGGCGCCGAAGGTCGCCAGCACCAGCGCCAGCACGCACCAGGAAGCGGCGTCGTCGAATGCGCCGGCGGTCAGCGACAGCGTGCCGAGCGACGAGTTGGCGAGGCCGTTCTCGTTGATGATGCGGGCGAGCATCGGGAAGGCGGTGAGCGCGATGCAGGCGCCCATGAACAGCGTCGCGTTCGACTGGCTGATGCCGGGGGTGAACAGGCCGGGCACGGTCAGCAGGAACGGCGTGATCAGCGCGGCGAGCAGGAAGGGTGCTGCGATGCCGGCGGCCGAGACGCCCGCGGCGCTCTTCGCCTTGGACTGGAAGTGATCGAGCCGCAGGGTGAGGCCGACCATGAACATGTAGAGACCGACGCCGAGCTGCGCGCCGGTATAGAGCACGTTGCGCGTCTCCTTGGGGAAGATCGCGAGCTGGAGATCGGGGAAGAACAGGCCGAACAGCGACGGGCCGAGGACGACGCCGGCGATCATCTCGCCGACCACCTGAGGCTGCTTCAGGAGCTTCTGGCCGAGCCAGCCGACCACGCGGCAGGCGAGGATGATGATCGCCAGCTGCAGGAAGAAATGGATGCTGTAGTCACCGGGCGCATAGCTCTTCGCGGCGTTCACCGCGGGGCCGTGCGGACTGAGCACATCGGTCAACGCATGCCAGGCACTGTTCAGTAGATCGAGCATTAAACCTCCCCCGAAATCCTCGTTGCGCGGCGCTTGGGCGCCTGTCGCTGCACCCAAGGGAGCGCGGGGCCGCAGCTTCGCGCAACTATAATTTGTCTGCGCAGATGCATTTTTCCGGCTGCGGCGCGCTTTGTGTTGCAACCAGCGCACACAGTAGTAACGTACCTACATGACAACGCAGACAATCTAGGTACGTAGGTACAAAATGAAGGTCATCACCAGCCGCGAATTCAACCAGGACGTCAGCGCCGCCAAGCGACTCGCGCGGGGCGAACCGGTGTTCGTCACCGACCGCGGCCGGCCGACGCACGTGCTGATGAGCATCGACCAGTTCCGTGCATTGAGCGGCCAGCGCGAGAGCATTATCGACCTGCTCGCCATCGCGCCCGGTACGCCCGATGCCGAGCTGGCACCGCCGGGGCGCTGGTGATGTTCCTGCTCGACACGCCCATCGTCTTCGAGCTTCGCAAGGCGCGGGCCGGCACCGCCGAGGCGGGGCTGACCGCCTGGGCATCGGGGGTGGCGCGCGAGCGGCTGTTCGTCTCGGCGATCAGCCTGGTCGAGCTGGAGACCAGCGCGGCGGAGACGGCACGGCGCGACAAGGCGGCGGGCGCGGCGCTCCGGAGCTGGATCGACGCGCAGCTGCTGCCGGCCTTCGAGGGCCATGTGCTGCCGCTCGACGCATCGGTGGCGCGACGACGCGGCCAGCTTGCCCTTGCCGAGACGCGCGACGCGCTGCTTGCGGCCACCGCGCTCGAGCATGGGCTCACCCTGGTCACCCGCAATACCGGTGCGTTCAAGGGCGCAAAGGTGAAATTGTTCGACCCGCGCGGCTACACGCCCGATGCCGCCGAGGACGAAGGCGACTGGCGCGATGCCGGCCGAACCGGGCCGCTTTGGCTCAAAAATCTGTTCGTCCGGGCCTGATCCTGCATCCAATACGCAAGCAGGCGCGTATTTCCTGCTTCACCAAGAGTTAGAACAATCTGTGGCAAAGGAGCTGCCATGGGGCCCAAGCTTAAACCGATCTTCCATGCACTCGCACCGCTTCTGCGTGGCGAGAAGCAGCGCCAGGCCGCGGTGGACAAGCACCGGGGTGCGATCGGCAAGCACTCGCCCGCGCTCCAGCCGATCGTCGACGAAGTGGCCGAGCTGTTCGGCGCCCAGTCGGGCGTGGTCACGATGATCGACCGCCAGACCCAGCACATCCTCGCCTGCCATGGTCCCGAACTGACCTCGGGCCCGCGCGACATTTCCTTTTGCGGCCACACCATCGCCAATCCCAAGGAAATCATGTGCGTGTTCGATGCGGCGAACGATCCGCGCTTCGCCGGCAACCCGCTGGTGCTCGGCACGCCGAACATCCGCTTCTATGTCGGCATGCCGATGATCTCGCCCGAGGGCGAGGCGCTGGGCGCGCTGTGCGCGATCGATTCGCATCCGCGGATGAAGCTGCTGCCCGAGCAGAGCAGGCGCCTGCGCGAGCTGGCGCTGCAGGCGGCCGAAGTGCTGGCGGCGGAGAGCCGGCAGCAGACCTAGGTCGTCCCTGCCCTTATCGTCATCCCCGCGAAAGCGGGGACCCATCTCCTGCAGGCGCCGACCGATACGACAGCTGTTGCGGTCGTGACATCTCTCCGAGATGGGTCCCCGCCTTCGCGGGGATGACGGTAGTAAAGTCTGGCGGGAAATCAGCCGCTGCGCGCCGCGAAACTGTTGTTGCGCAGCACGTCGGCGACGCGGCGCACCAGCTCCTCGGGCTCGAACGGCTTGGGCAGATAGTCGTTCGCCCCCGCCCCCATCGCCTCGTCGATCGCCTGCTCGCTGCCCTTGGCCGAGAGCATCAGGATCGGGGTGAGGTAGAGCGCCGGCAGCCGGCGCAGCGCCTTGAGGATGTCGACGCCCTGCATGCCCGGCAGCGACTGGTCGAGGATCACCAGGTCGGGCTTCTTGAACGCGATCGTGTCGAACGCCAGCGTGCCGTGGTTGATCACCCCGACGATGTGGCCCGCCGCGCTCAGCACCTGCTGCACCACGGCGCCGACCAGCTCGTCATCCTCGACATAGATGATCCGCGCCATGGCTCAGGCCGCCTTTGCCAGCATCTCCTCGACCCGGAAGACGAGCTCGTCCGGATCGAAGGGCTTTTTGAGATATTCGTTGGCGCCGGCGAAGCGCGCCAGCTCCTCGTCGCGCTCGCTGCGGCGGCCGGTGAGCATCATCACGGGCAGATCGGCGAAGTCCGGCATCTTGCGCAGCTCCTGGACCAGCAGAACGCCCGACAGCTCGGGCATGTTGCAATCGAGGATCACCAGATCGGGCCGGCGCGCCTTGATCACGCGCAGCGCCTCGGCACCGTCCTTGACCAGACCGGCACCATGCCCCGCCGCGATGAGTGCGTCGCGGGCGATCTCGCCGACGATCTCGTCGTCATCCGCAATGATGATACGCGCCATTATTCCTCACATATCCGCACGGTTCGCCGTCATCCCAATCTAAATTATAACGCTCGGAACGGATATGGTTGCGCCCCTGTGCCGAAATTTGTGACGACTATGTCTTTCCGGCGTTTTGCAGGAAACCGCAGAACACGGCGTTAAGGCTTTTTTCCTAGGGATCGCATCGATGGCCGAGATACTGACGCGCCGCTCCCAATGGATTCTGGCCGCTGCGCTGGCGCTGCTCGCCTTCACGGCCGGTTCCGGCGTGTGGCTGTTCGCCCAGAAGCAGAATGCGGACAATTGGGTGCGTCACACCTTCCAGGTCTCCGACCGCCTCTCACGCGTGCGGATTCTGACGCTGCGCGCCGAAGTCTATCGCCGCGGCTATCTGCTCACCGGCGATCCCGATGCGCGCAAGAATATCGAGGCGCTCAAGCGCGCGCTGCCGGACGAGCTGGCCGGTCTCGAGGACATGACCGACGACAATCCGCGCCAGCGCGAGCGCGTCGCCTATTTCGCCGCGCTGATCCGGCAGCGGCTGGTCGAGACCGAGCAGACGCTGGCGCTGCGCGGCGCCAATCGCGCAGCGGAGGCGACGTCGATCCTCGCAAGCGAGGCGAACCGCCAGGAAACCGCCAGGATGCTCGCGCAGATCAACCAGATCCGCGACGAGGAGCAGCGGCTGCTCCAGGAGCGCCTCGATCGCGCGCGCGGGTTCGAAGCGCCGATCCAGCTCGCCGGCCTCACCAGCGGGCTGCTCGTCCTGCTGCTCGCCTGGCTGATCTCGCGCGAGCGGCGCGAGCGGGTGACGATCCTGCGCGACGCCAATCGCCGGCTGCACGACGACATCACCCGGCGCCAGGTGGTCGAGGCCGAGCTGGCGTTGCTCGCGATGAACGCGACGGACGCGGTTCTGCGCTTCGACCTCGACGGCTGCTGCATCTATGCCTCGCCTTCCACCGAGCCGGTGCTGGGGGTCGAGCCGGCGCATATCCTTGGCAAGCAGATCGGCTTCGGCGTGTCGGCCGAGCATCGCGCGGAGATGTACGAATTCCAGCATTTGCTCACCACCGGCGAGCTGGAGCGCGGCGTGATCACCTATCGCACCCATATGCTCGACCCGACCGCGCCGGCGCAGTGGATCGAGGCGCATTGCGGGCTGGTCCGCGATCCCGCCACTGGGGCGCCGGCCGAGATCATCGCCTCGCTGCGCGACGTCACGCGCCGCAAGGAACTGGAGCATGAGCTCGATGCCGCGCGCGGGCGGGCCGAGGCGGCGGTGCAGGCCAAGTCGAGCTTCCTGGCGAACATGAGCCACGAGATCCGCACTCCGATGAACGGCGTGCTGGGCTTTGCCGACCTGCTGCTCGCCAGCGACCTGCCGCCCGAGCAGCACCGCCACGCCCAGCTGATCGTCGATTCGAGCCGGGCGATGATGCGGCTGCTCAACGACATCCTCGACCTGTCCAAGATCGAGGCCGGGCAGATGCAGGTGAGTGCCGAGCGCGTCGACCTGCGCCATGCGCTCAGAGGTTGCCTGAAGCTGATCGAGCCCGCCGCCGCGCAGAAGGGGCTGGCGCTGGAATTCCATATCGATCCCGCCCTGCCCCGCTTCGTGATGGTCGACGGGCTGCGGCTGCGCCAGATCGCGCTCAACCTGCTGGGCAATGCGGTGAAGTTCACCAGCCAGGGCCGGGTGACGCTGTGCGCGGACCGGGTGACGCGGGACGACGGCAGCGCAGGCATCGCCATCGCCATCGCGGATACCGGCATCGGCATCCCGCCCGACCGGCACGCCGCGATCTTCGAGCAGTTCGTCCAGGCCGAGCAATCGACCGCGCGCCGCTATGGCGGGACCGGCCTGGGCCTGGCGATCAGCAGCCGGCTGGCCGGGCTGATGGGCGGCGAACTGGGGCTGAAGAGCGAGCCAGGCCAGGGCAGCATTTTCACCCTGTGCCTGCCGCTGGTCGTCGCCGAGGGCGAGGAGAGCGACGGGGCCATCGCGCGCGGCCCCGAGCGCGCCGTGCAGGCGCTCAACGTGCTCGTCGCCGAGGATCACGACGTCAACCAGCTGCTGATGCAGGAGATGCTGGGCCGGCTGGGGCATGACGTGACGATCGTCACGGACGGCGCCGCCGCGCTCGAGGCAGTGACGACGGCGGATGGCGGCGAGCGGCCCTTCGACCTGGTGCTGATGGACATGCAGATGCCGGTGCTCGACGGCATCGGCGCGGCGCGGGCGATCCGCGGCGCGGGGATCGCGGCGGCGCAGCTGCCGATCCTGGCGCTCACCGCCAATGCCTATGCCGACGATATCGCCGCCTGTCTCGAGGCCGGGATGCAGGCGCATCTCGCCAAGCCGATCCAGCTGGCCGACCTTGCCGCGGCGATCGCGCGCTGGGCGCCGGCGGCTGCGGAGGCTCCGGCCGCGTCGATCGCCAAGGCCGAGCCGGCGATGACGATCTCACCGGCGCTTTGGGAGAAATTCGCGGCGCGCAAGGCCGAGCTGCTCGCGGCGACCGAGGCGTTCCTCGCGGGCGAACAGGGCAATGCGGAGGCGGAGACGCTTGGCGGGCTGCTCCACAAGTTCGCCGGATCGGCGGGTCTGTTCGGCCAGGCGGCACTGGGCAGCAAGGCGTCGGCGCTGGAAGATGCGCTGGAGGCGGCGCCGGCGGAGGCGCGTGGCGGGCTGGTCGGGGCGTTTCTGGACGAGTTGCGCAAACCGAGCGCCTGATGTTGCGAACGTCATCCCCGCGAAAGCGGGGACCCATCTCCTCCACGCGCGCCCGATACGACAGCTGTTGCGGTCGTGACATCTCTCCGAGATGGGTCCCCGCTTTCGCGGGGATGACGATGAGAAGGCGCCCTCGGCTTACCCCGCCAGCGTCTCGCGCTTGATGCGCTTGGCGAGGCTCCATTTGTGGACCTCGGTCGGCCCGTCATAGATGCGGAAGGCGCGGATCTCGCGGAAGACCTGCTCGACGATCGTGTCGCCCGAGACGCCGGTGCCGCCCATCACCTGGACGCAGCGGTCCGCCACGCCGAACAGCAGGTCGGACACCGCGACCTTGGCCATCGAGCTCTCCGCGATGCCGGGCGCGCCGCCGTCGAGCACCCCGGCGCACCAGTCGATCATCAGCCAGGCCTGTTGCAGCGCGATGCGGTTGTCGGCGAGCATGAAGCCGACACCTTCGTGATCGATCAGCGGCTTGCCGAAGGCGTGGCGCCTGACGGCATAGGCGCAGGCGATTTCGTGCGCGCGAGTGGCGGCGCCCAGCCAGCGCATGCAGTGGGTGAGCCGGGCGGGGGCGAGGCGGATCTGGGCATAGTCGAAGCCCTTGTGGGGCAAGCCGAGGATCTGGTCGGCGGGGACGCGCAAGCCGTCTATGGCGACGATCGAATGACCGCCGGGCATCGAGCTGTCGATCGTGTCGAGCACGCGCTCGATGCGGATGGCGGGATCCGGCAGGTCGACCAGGAACAGGGTAGCGCCTTCTTCCGTCTTCGCCATGACGATGCCGACTTTGGCCCCTTGCGCGCCGGTGATGAACGCCTTGCGGCCGTCGATCACCCAGTGGTTGCCATCCTGGCGGGCGACGGTCTGCATCATCGAAGGATCGGAGCCGGCGCCGCCGTCGCTGGCCGGCTCGGTCATGAAGAAGGCCGAGCGGGCGGTGCCGGCGATGAGCGGATCGAGGAAGCGCGCCTTCTGTTCCGGCGTGGCGACGCGGCCGAGCAGAACCATGTTGCCCTCGTCCGGCGCGGCGACGTTGAGCGCTACCGGGCCGAGCGGGGAGAGGCCGGCGGCACGCAGGACATGCGCGATCTCGCGGTGGGTGAGATGGGTGCCGTCCGCGATGTGCGGGGTTAGCAGGCCGGCGGTGCGGGCGTGGTCGCGGAGTTCGGCCACCAGGTCCTCGGAGGGGCCGTGCGGGGTGCAGCGGGGGTCGCGCTCATAGGGAGCGATGGTTTCGCGGACGAAGCTCTCGACCCGGGTGGCGATTTCGGAGGGGTTCATCGGGCTTCCTGTCTTTCGTCATCCCCGCGAAGGCGGGGATCCAGAGTCACAAGCGACGCGTGTGGTTGGCTTTGGCCGTACCGATAGCAGATGCTCTATCGCGCGGACCGCCCTTCACTACCCTGGATCCCCGCCTTCGCGGGGATGACGGATTGTCGGGGTTTGGCTTTGGGGCTCAGAAATAGCCCGGCTCTTCCCACCAGGGGAAGTAATCGGGCATGCCGCTTGAGACGCGATCGGGGAACACCGCCGCGCGCTTCTCGAGGAACGCCATCACCCCCTCCCGCGCATCGCCGCTGCGGCCGCGGGCCAGCACGCCGCGGCTGTCGACCCGGTGCGCCTCCATCGGATGCGCCATACCGAGCCCGCGCCACAGCATCTGACGCGTGAGCGCGACCGAGACCGGCGCGGCATTGTCGACGATCTCGCGGGCCAGCGCGCGGGCGGACGACAGTAGATCCTCCGGCGCATGCACCGAACGCACCAGCCGCCCGGCCAGCGCTTCCTCGGCACCGAGCAGCCGGCCGCTCATGCACCATTCGAGCGCGCGGTCGATGCCCACGATGCGCGGCAGGAACCACATCGACGCGCCTTCGGGGACGATCCCGCGCCTTGCGAAAACAAAGCCGAAGCGCGCGGCGTCGCTGGCGAGGCGGATGTCCATCGGCAGCAGCATCGTCGCGCCGATGCCGACCGCGGGGCCGTTGACCGCGGCGATCACCGGCTTGAGGCTCTCGAAGATGCGCAGGGTCAGGCGGCCGCCATAGTCACGGGCGTGCGGGCTGGCATAGTCGATCGAACCATCCGCGCGGATCGGCGAGTCCGGGCTGCCGGCGGCGTCGAACACCTTGGCGCCCATCTCGAGGTCGGCGCCGGCGCAAAAGGCCCTCCCCTCGCCGGTGACGATCACCGCACCGACTTGGTCGTCCGCATCGGCGCGGTCGAACGCATGGATCATCTCCTCCATCATCCGGATCGAATAGGCGTTGAGCTTGTCGGGCCGGTCGAGGGTGAGCGTGGCGATGCCGTCGGCGACTTCGTAGCTTATCTGCTCGTACTGCATCACTTGCGCACCGAGATCGTCTGGGCGTTGGTATATTCGAGCAGGCCCTCGGTGCCGTTCTCGACGCCGATTCCCGATTGCTTGTGGCCGCCGAACGGCGCCCAGGGGGTGACGTGCTGCGCCTCGTTGATCCAGACGGTGCCGGTGTCGAGCCGCCCGGCGATGGCGAGCGCGGCGCCGGTGTCCGCCGACCAGACCGAGCCGGCCAGGCCGTACTCGCTGTTGTTGGCGCGGGCGATGACATCCTCGACATCGTCGAAGCGGATCAGCGGGAGGACCGGGCCGAACGCCTCTTCCGCCACAACGCGGCTGTCCTCGGGCGGGTTGTCGACCAGGGTGACGGGGATGAAATAGCCCTTCCCTTCGGGCACATCGCCGCCGGCGAGGAAGGTAAGGCCCTCGGCCTGCGCATCGGCGATCAGCGCCTTGACCCGCTCATATTGGGCGCGGTTCTGGACCGGGCCGAGATCGGTGCCCTGCTCCAGCCCATTGCCCGTCTTCACGCGGTTGGCGATCGCGGTCAGTTCGGCGGCGAGCGCGTCATAGGCAGTGTCGTGGATATAGAGGCGCTTGGTCGCGATGCAGACCTGGCCGTTATTGCCGAACGCCGACCAGAAGAGCGGTTCGGCGACCTTGGCGACATCGATATCCCCCAGCACGATCGCGGCGTCATTGCCGCCCAGCTCGAGCGTGACGCGCTTCAGATTGGCGGCGGCGCTGGCCATCACCCGCTTGCCGGTGGCGGTGGAGCCGGTGAAGCTGATCTTGTCGATGCCGGGATGCGCGGTCATCCAAGGGCCCAACTGGTCACCGCCACTGACCACGTTGAACACGCCGGGCGGCAGATGCGGGCGCATCAGCTCGCCAAGCTTGAGCATGGTCAGCGGGGTGAAGGGCGAGGGCTTGATGACCAGCGTGTTGCCGGTGAGCAGCGCGCCGGCGATCTTCCACACGCCGAGCAGCATCGGGAAATTCCACGGTACGATCCCGCCGACCACGCCGATCGGCACGCGCCGCGTCTCGGAGCGGCGATCGGGCGTGTCCTCGTTCACCAGCACCGGGATTTCCTGCTTGGCGACGCTGGCCGCCCAGAAGGCGGCGCCCATCAGTTCCTCGGTCGCCTTGGCGAGCGGGCGGCCCTGTTCCTGGGTGAACAGCCGGGCGAATGCGTCGAGATTGGTGGAAATCACCTCGGCGATCTTCGCCACCGCGGCGCGGCGCTGGTCGATCGGCGTCGCACGCCAGCCGGGGAACGCGGCGCGGGCGGCGGCGATAGCGGCGTCGAGCTCGGTCGCGCTGCAATCCGGGGCTTCCGCTACGGCCTCCTCGGTTGCCGGATTGAGCACCGGGATCGTCGCGTCGCCGGGCACGGGCCGGCCGTCGATCGTCATGGTGAAATCGCGGTCGAACGCAGTCATTTCCTCTCCTCCAGACTCTGTTTGGCGCGAGCATAGAGTGCCCCTGCGAAGACGGCCACTATTTACTTAGTCAGGTGATTAACGCCGTTGATCGCGCTAGCCGGGGCTGGTACCGCTGATTCGAAAACACACAGGAGCAGGATGATGGCAGCACCTACCGCCTATATTGTCGAAGCCGTGCGCACGGCGGGAGGGCGGCGCGGCGGACGGCTGGCCGGCTGGCACCCCGCCGACATGGCGGGCGAAGTGCTCAACGCCGTCGCCGACCGCAGCGGCATCGATCCGGCCGCGATCGAGGACGTGATCATGGGCTGTGTGAGCCAGGGTGGCGAGCAGGGCTTCCAGGTGGGCCGCAACGCCGTGCTCGCCTCGCGCCTGCCCGAGAGCGTGCCGGCGGTGACGATCGACCGCCAGTGCGGCAGCTCGCAACAGGCGATCCAGTTCGCCGCGCAGGCGGTGCTTTCGGGCACGCAGGACGTGGTGATCGCGGCGGGCGTGGAGAGCATGACCCGCGTGCCGATGGGATCGACCGGAGCGCTGTTCGCCCAGGCGGGGCTGGGCGGGCCCAAGTCGCCCAGGCAGGAAGCGCGCTATCCGGGCGTGCAGTTCAGCCAGTTCATGGGCGCCGAGATGATGGCGCGCAAGCACGGCTTCACCCGCGAACTGCTCGACGCCTATGCGCTGGAGAGCCATCGCCGCGCCGCCGCCGCAACCGAGCGCGGCGACTTCGATGCCGAGATCGTGCCGCTGGAAGTCGAGACGCCCGAGGGGCCGGCACTCCACACCCGGGACGAAGGCATCCGCGCCGATGCGACGCTGGAGAGCATCGGTTCGGTCAAGCTGCTTGCCGAGGGCGGGATGATCAGCGCGGCCAATGCCAGCCAGATCTGCGACGGCGCCAGCGCGGTGCTGATCGTCTCCGAAGCGGCGCTCAAGGCGCATGGCCTGACGCCGCTGGCGCGCATCCACAACCTCACCGTGACTGGCGGCGATCCCGTCATCATGCTCGAGGAACCGCTGTTCGCGACCGACCGGGCGTTGAAGCGGGCGGGCATGTCGATCGACGAGATCGACCTGTACGAAGTCAACGAGGCGTTCGCGCCGGTGCCGCTTGCCTGGCTCAAGCATGTCGGCGGCGATCCGGCGAAGCTCAACGTCAATGGCGGCGCGATCGCGCTGGGGCATCCGCTCGGCGCCTCGGGCACCAAGCTGATGGCGACTTTGGTCCACGCGCTCCACAAGCGTGGGCTGCGCTACGGGCTGCAGACGATGTGCGAGGGCGGCGGCCTGGCCAATGTCACGATCGTCGAGCGGCTTTGAGATCATAGGAGGGGATGGATGAAGCTCGATAACAATGTGGCCGCGGTGGTGACCGGCGGCGCTTCGGGGCTCGGCGCGGCGACCGCGCGGGCGCTGGCGGCGAAGGGCGTGAAGGTCGCGATCTTCGACCTGCAGAAGGAAAAGGGCGAAGCCGTCGCCGCCGAGATCGGCGGGGTGTTCTGCGAAGTGAACGTGACCTCGGACGAAAGCGTCGATGCCGGCTTCGCCAAGGCGCGGGCGGCGCACGGACAGGAGCGCGTGCTGGTCAATTGCGCAGGCACCGGCAATGCGGTGAAGACCGCGAGCCGCGCCAAGGAAGACGGATCGATCCGCCACTTCCCGCTCGAGGCGTTCAACTGGGTGATCCAGATCAACCTGGTCGGCACCTTCCGCTGCATCGCCAAGTCGGCGGCGGGAATGCTGACGCTTGAGCCACAGGAGGATGGCGAGCGCGGCGCGATCGTCAACACCGCCAGCGTCGCGGCCGAGGACGGGCAGATCGGCCAGGCGGCCTATTCGGCGTCGAAGGGCGGCGTGGTCGGCATGACCCTGCCGATCGCACGCGACCTGATGGGCGAAGGCATCCGGGTGAACACGATCCTGCCGGGGATTTTCGACACGCCGCTGCTCGCCGCCGCGCCGCAGCCGGTGAAGGATGCGCTGGCAGCCTCGGTGCCCTTCCCCAAGCGGCTCGGACGGCCGGAGGAATATGCGAACCTTGCGCTGTGCATGATCGAGACGGGCTATTTCAACGGCGAGGACGTGCGGCTGGACGGCGGTATCCGGATGGCGCCGCGGTAACTCCCCTTCCGCTTGCGGGAGGGGTTGGGGGAGGGCCTGACTGCCGCGAGTTAAAGGACACCCCCTCCCCTAGCCCCTCCCGCAAGCGGAAGGGGAACGAGGAGCCTCGCCATGCAGCCCCTTACCGGCATCCGGATCATCGAGATGGGCGGGATCGGCCCGGCGCCGTTCTGCGGGATGATGCTCGCCGATCACGGGGCGGAGGTGCTGTACGTCCACCGCCCGGGCCAAGCGCCCAACCCGCGCGACCCGCTGCTGCGCGGGCGGACGGCGGTGGAGGTCGATCTCAAGTCGCCCGAGGGGATCGCCCAAGTCCGCGAGCTTGCTGCGGGGGCGGATGGGCTGATCGAAGGGTTCCGGCCGGGCGTGATGGAGCGGCTGAGCCTGGGCCCGGCCGAGCTGCACGCCGCCAATCCGCGGCTCGTCTATGGCCGGATGACCGGCTGGGGGCAGACCGGGCCGCTGGCGCAGGCGGCGGGGCACGACATCAATTACATCGCGCTGGCCGGCGCGCTCCACGCGTTCGGGCGGGCGGGCGAGAAGCCGACGCCGCCGGTCAACGCGGTGGGCGATTTCGGCGGCGGCGGCATGCTGCTCGCCTTTGCGATGAGCGCGGGGCTGCTCCAGGCGAAGACCAGCGGTCAGGGCAGCGTGATCGACTGCGCGATGACCGAGGGCGCGGCGCTGCTGATGTCGATGGTCTGGGGGTTCCGCTCCACCCTGGGCTGGCGGGATGAGCGGGGCGTGAACATCCTCGATACCGGGGCGCATTTCTACGACAGCTACGAGACAGCCGACGGCAAGCATGTCGCGATCGGCGCGATCGAGCCGCAATTCTATGCCCAGCTTCGCGCGGTGACCGGGCTGGATGCCGACCCCGATTTCGATGCGCAGATGAATCCGGCAGCCTGGCCGGCGCTCAAGGACAAGCTGGCGGCGGTGTTCCGGACGAAGACGCGCGAGGAGTGGTGCGCGCTGATGGAAGGGACCGACATCTGCTTCGCGCCGGTGCTGTCGATGGCCGAGGCGCCGGCGCATCCGCACAACCGCGCGAGGGGTGCTTTTATCGAGCGGGAGGGCGTGGTGCAGCCTGCGCCTGCGCCGCGGTTTTCGGCGCCGGCCTAGTACCCAACCTGGCTGCTCCCCGGCGAAAGCCGGGGTCCAGGGTCAAAGGTGGGACGGCAGAGAAACCCTGGGGCCCGGCTTTCGCCGGGGAACAGCAGGGAACACAGCACACCGCCCCCTCAGCTCTCCACCAGCTCGACCACTTCGAAATCATACCCCTCCCAGCCGCGTTGCTTCGCCGCATCGGCCAGCGCCGCCTTCTTGCCGGTCGCTTCCTTGAGCGACTTGGCGTGGCCCCAGAACACCTCGGTCTTGCCGCCGCCGAGATGCGCGACGATGCGCCAGTAATGGGTGAAGGGCGCGTTGGTCGGGCCGATCGTCTTCACATAGCCATCAGCCATGGTCGCGGTGAGGAGGCGCTTCTTCTTTGCCATGCGGCACCCCACATAGCGCAGCGAAACGGAGATTTGCATGACCGACTATCGCAAGACCGACGAAGCCATCGCCGCGCTGACCCCCGAGCAGTTCCGCGTGACCCAGCAGAACGGCACCGAGCGGCCCGGCACCGGCCCCCTGCTCTACAACAAGGAACCGGGCATCTATGTCGACATCGTCTCGGGCGAGCCGCTGTTCGCCTCCTCGGACAAGTTCGAGTCCGGCTGCGGCTGGCCGAGCTTCACCAAGCCGATCGCCAACGTCACCGAGCTGCGCGACACGACGCACGGCATGATCCGCACCGAGGTCCGCTCGGCGCATGGCGACAGCCATCTCGGCCATGTGTTCGAGGACGGCCCGCTCGATCGCGGCGGGCTGCGCTACTGCATCAACTCGGCGTCGCTGCGCTTCGTGCCCAAAGCCGAGATGGAGGCCCAGGGTTACGGCGCCTATCTCGACCAGGTCGAGGACGTGGCCTGAGCGCATTGCCCCTCTCCCCAGCCCTCTCCCCAGCCCTCTCCCCGCGCGCGGGGAGAGGGAGAAGTGCTACAACCCCCGCCCGATCACTTCCTTCATGATCTCGTTCGTCCCGCCGAAGATCCGCGAGACGCGCGCGTCGCGCCAGATCCGGGCGATCGGATATTCGTTCATATAGCCGGCACCGCCATGGAGCTGGAGCGCGGCGTCGATGATCTGCCACTGGGTGTCGGTGTGCCAGAGCTTGGCGGCCGAGGCTTCCTCCGGCGTCAGTTCGTGGCGGAGATGCCGGGCGAGCGCCCAGTCGATATGCGCCCAGCCGATCTGCAGCTTCGCCGCGAGGTCGGCCAAGGTGAAGCGGGTGTTCTGGAAATCGAACACCGTCTTCCCGAACGCCTTGCGCTCCTTCACGAAGCCGAGCGCCTCGTCGAAGGCGCGCTGGGCGCTGGCCTGGGCGCCAATCGCGATGGTCAGCCGCTCCTGGGGCAGGTTGCGCATCAGATAGGCGAAGCCGCGCCCCTCCTCTCCGAGCATGTTGGTCGCCGGAACGCGGACATCCTCGAAGAACAGCTCGCTGGTGTCGGCGCCGTGCAGGCCGATCTTGTCGAGGTTGCGCCCGCGCGCGAAGCCTGCGCGATCGGCTTCGACCAGGAACAGGCTGGTGCCCTTGGCGCCCAGCTCCACGTTCGTCTTGGCCACCACGATCACGACATCGGCGGTCTGGCCGTTCGAGATATAGGTCTTCGCGCCGTTGATCACATAATGGTTGCCGTCGAGCCGCGCGGTGGTGCGGATCGCCTGGAGGTCGGAGCCCGCGCCGGGCTCGGTCATCGCGATCGCCGCGACCTTCTCGCCCGAGACCATGCCGGGCAGCCATTCGCGCTTCTGCTCCTCCGAGCCATAGGCCAGGAGATAGTCGGCCAGCACGTCCGACTGCAGCGTGATGCCCGAGGGGACGCGGGCATAGGCATGCTCCTCGGTGACGATCGCATTGTAGCCGAAGTCGAGGCCCGGGCCGCCATATGCCTCGGGCACGGTCGGGCAGAGCAGCCCGGCACTGCCCGCCTTGGTCCAGAAGTCGCGATCGACGATGCCGGCTTCCTCCCAGCGATCGAGATGCGGCACGCCCTCGGCAGCGAGGAAGCGGCGGACGCTTTCGCGGAACAGGGCCTGGCTCTCGTCCTGGCCGGTGCGGCGGGCGGTATCGAGCATCAGTTCACCCCCCGATCGCGACCGGCCCAATAGGGATCGCGCAGCGCGCGACGCATCACCTTGCCCGAGGGCGTGCGCGGCAGTGCCTCGACGAAATCGACCGACTTGGGGACCTTGAACCCGCCGATCCGCTCGCGGGCATAAGCGAGGATCGAGGCCTCGTCGGGCGCGGCGCCGGGCCGGGACACCACCACCGCCTTGACCTCCTCGCCCCATTTCTCGTGGGGCACACCGATCACCGCGACTTCCTGCACGGCGGGATGGCCGTAGATCGCGCTCTCCACTTCGGCGGGATAGATGTTCTCCGCGCCCGAGCAGATCATGTCCTTGAAGCGGTCGCAGATATAGAGATAGCCGTCTTCGTCGAGATAGCCCGCGTCGCCGGTGCGCAGCCAGCCGCCGCCGTCCACCGTCTCCGCCGTCGTCTCGGGCAGGTTCCAGTATCCGAGCATGTTAGCGACCGAGCGGGTCTCGACCTCGCCGACCTCGCGGACGGCGAGCGGGGTGCGCTCGGTCGGGTGGACGACGCGGATCTCGACGCCGGGCATGGGCAGGCCGGCGCCGCGCATCCGCTCGTTGCCGGCGGGATCGTGATCCTCGGGCGGGAGGTAGACGATCGTGCCGCAGGTTTCGGTCATGCCGTACTGCTGGGCGAAGCCGCAGCCGAACACTTCGGTCGCCTCGCGCAGCAGCTCGAGCGCGATCGGCGAGGCGCCGTAGAGGATGTAGCGCAGCCGGCTGAAATCGGCCTCGCGCACGCCGGGCAGCATCAGCAGCATCTGGAGCGCGGTGGGCACGAGGAACATCTTGGTGACGCCACCCTGGGCGATCGCGTCCAGCACCGCGGCGGGCACGAACTCGCGGTGAACGATCGAGGTGGCGCCGTTGAAATAGCCGACGATCGCCCAGCCGACCCCGCCGATATGGCCGAGCGGCAGCGCGACGAGATTGACGTCGCCTTCCAGCCACTCGTTCCAGGGCATGGGCTGCGCCATCGAATCGGTGCGGCCGCGCAGCAGATTGGCGTGGCTGAGCATCACGCCCTTGGGCTCGCCGGTGGTGCCCGAAGTGTAGAGCTGGAGCGCGACGTCGCTCGGCTCGACATCATCGGGGATGGCTTCGACCGGGGCCGCATCGCGCCAGGCGGCGAAGCGGGAAAAGCCCTCGGCGCCGTCCTCCATCGCGATCGTTTCGCGGATCAGCTCGTTGGCGCATTCGGCAGCGCGGCCGATCTGATCGGGGCCGGCGAAGAGCAGGCTGACCTCGGCATTGCCCAGGATCTTGCAGATCTCGGCGGTGGCGAGCCGCCACTGGACCGGCACCATCACCACGCCCGCGCGGGCGGCACCGAACAGCAGCTCGAAGAACTCGTCGCTGCCCTTGCCGAGATAGGCGATGCGGTCTCCCACCCGGCAGCCGGCGGCACGCAATGCGCGGGCGACCTGGTCGCTGCGCCGGTCGAGCGTGGCCCAGTCGGTATCGCGCCCCTCGAAGCGCGTCGCGATCGCCTGGGGGCGGTGCCGGGCATGATAGGCGGGGATGTCGCCCAGCCGGGGCATCGCCTCGTACTCGATCCAGCCCGACGAGGCTTCCGCAACCAGTGACTCACCCATATGCCGCTCCTCTCCGAGCCGGTTCGAACCGCGGGGCGTTATCGCCCTCCAGCATTGTTTAATCGCTTGATTAAGCGATTCGCAAGTCAGGCGTCGGTTTCGGGCTTCACCAGCACGCTGCGCATCAGCAGATCGGTGACGTGCACCGCATAGGCCTTGCGCAGGTCGTCATCGATATCGTCCACCCCGAACGCATATTTGAGCGAGTGGCGGCCGATGAAGAGATGGTCGCACATGCCGATCAGCGAGAAATAGAACAGCATCGGATCGATCCTGCGGAACAGCCCCTCGGCCTCGCCCTGCTCCAGGATCGCCTTCTGCGCCGCCGCCAGCGGGCGGCTGAACCGCTCCGAGATGAAGCGCGCCGTCTCGCTGTCGGTCTCCACCGCCAGCGCGGCGACCAGCCGGTTCATGTACGGGTAGCGATAATAGACCTTAATGATGCCGTGGATATGGTGCCGCAGCTTCTGCCCGGCATCCATGTCGGCCTTCACCAGCCGCTCGAGATCGTCGAACGTGCCGCCGGCATCGCGCTCCAGCAGCGCCATGAACATGCCGAGCTTGCTGCCGAAATGATAGCGGATCAGCGCGGCGTTGAGCCCCGATTTCTCGGCGATGTCCGCGAAGGTGATGTCGACGGTGTTGCGCTCGATCATCAGCGCGCTGGTCGCGTTGAGCAGCTGATCCGCCGAGCTTGCCTCGATCCGCCCGACCGGGACTTTTGCGTTGCTTGCCATTTCCGTACCTTAACCGGCGCGACACCGCCGCGCCAACCTCCCATCCTTGTCAGTTCGGCCGCGCAAAGCCCAGCGCCACCGCGCGCTGCACGGTGCGCAGCCGGCCATTCTCGCCCAGCCGACTGCTCGCACGGCGCATGTGGAAACGGATCGTCGGCACCGACAGGCCGAGGATCGTGCCGATCTCGCCATCCGTCTTCCCCGCCGCGGCGAGCTTGAGGCACTGGACCTCGCGCCGCGTCAGCCGGTGCTGGACGATCTCGGTCGAGGCGTCGGGCCCGGCATTGCAGGTGGCGATGAAGCGCAGCGCCAGCGGGTGCAGCACCGAAGCCTCGCGCTCGAAGATCGCATCGACATCGAGCCCCGGCGTGGTCGATGCCCAGACCACCGCGCCGATCACCCCGGCGGGCAAATGCACCGGTGCGACGATCGCGCTTTCCACCCGGTAGCTGCGTTGCATCGCCTCGCGCTCGATCTGCGGCTCGATGCGCAGCGGGCGCCAGCTGCGGATGCGGCCCTGGTCGTAATAGAAGGGCTCGGCCAGATGCCGCGCGACCGAGACGATCGCGTTGCGCAGCGCGAAATCGCCCTGCGCCCAATAGGCCCCGGCATCATGGGTGAACTCGAACAGCGCGCTGACCGGCGTGCCGTCGGCCAGCTGCACCGGACGGGCGCTGCTGATATCGGCACAGGCGGCGATCAGCGGCAGGCCCATGCGGCGGCCATGCTCGACGATCCGCCCGGCCAGTTCATAGGGCATGTTCTCTGTGTCACCGGCCATATCCGCCCCTGTCACATGCGATAGCTGCACAGCGCCTTCCCTAAAGCTAATTATTCAAACAAACAACAGCCGGAAATCGACCCCGAAAACCTGGGCGGCGCGGCAACATGGAGGGGAAGAGGGATATGGCGATCAAGGCAGGCCTGCTGATGGGATCCGCGCTCGGGCTGCTGCTCGCGGCGCCGGCGCTGGCGCAGGAAGTGCAGGAGGCGCCCGCGCCCAAGGCGGAGGGTCCGCAGAGCAAGAGCGACGAGATCGTCGTGACTGCCCAGCGCCGCTCCGAATCGATCAACAAGGTGCCGCTGGCGGTGCAGGCGCTGTCCGCCGACACGCTGAAGGACCTGCAGATCACCGATGTCGAGTCGCTGGCCAGCTCGGTCCCGGGCCTGCAGGTCGCCCCCGCCTATTCGGGCGTGCCGATCTTCACGCTGCGCGGCATCGGCTTCAACACCACCAACATCACCGCCACTTCGACCGTGGGCATCTATCAGGACGAGCTGGCCTATCCCTATCCGTCGATGGCGGGCGGGCCGATCTACGACCTGGAGCGCGTCGAAGTGCTCAAGGGACCGCAGGGCACGCTCTATGGCCGCAACACCACCGCCGGCCTGATCGACTTCATCACCGCCAAGCCGGGCAAGGACTTCGCCGCGGGCGGGACGATCGAGGGCGGCAACTACAAGACCTATAATGTCGAAGCCTATCTGAACGTGCCGCTGGGCGATCATGCCGCGCTGCGCATCTCGGGCCGCGACGAGAATAGCGACGAGGGCTGGCAGATCGACCAGAGCCGCGGCGAGAAGCTGGGCAAGGTCAAGCGCTGGGGCGCCCGCGCCTCGCTGAGCTTCCAGCCGTCGAGCAAGTTCGAGGGGCTGATCACCGTCTCGGGCTGGCGCGACCGTTCGGACACCCAGGCGGGCCAGGCGATCAGCCTCAACCTGACCAACCGGCTCTCCGCCGCCTCCCCCGCCGTCGGCCCGGGCGACTTCAACTCGGCGGCCCTGCTCGCCTATCTGCAGAACAACCAGCCGACCAAAGCGAGCGATGCCGGCTGGCAGCCCGCCTCGGCCCGCGCCGCCACGGTCGGCCTCGCCACCGGCATGGGGCCGCCGCGCGCCAAGTCCGACTTCATCTCGGCCCAGATGCGGCTGACCTGGTCGCCCAACGACCAGCTCTCGATCATCTCGCTGACCGGGTACAACGACTTCACCCGCAAGGACGTGGTCGACTTCAGCGGTGCGCCGTGGGAAATCGTGTCAACGCAATATGATGCGCGGATCAAGTCCTTCTCGCAGGAGCTGCGCTTCGAGGGGAGCGGCCCGGGCTTCCGCTGGACGGTGGGCGGCTATTTCGCCCATGACGATCTGCGCGAGAACAGCCGCTTCCTGATCGGCGAGAACAGCTCGGTCGTCTATCTGCGCCTCGCCGCGCTGGGCATCCTCGCCAATCCGGTGACCAATGCGGTGTTCAACAGCGCCGGCTATACGCCCGCCCAGGTCGCCATCGGCTTCCGCGAGGGCGCGGGCCGGGCGCAGGGCTATAACGAGACGTACAGCGGCTTCGCCACCACCGAGTTCGACCTGGGCAGCGGCTTCAAGATCAATGCCGGCGCACGCCTTGGCATCGACCATGGCGAGCTGGACGGCTGCTCGGTCGATTACAACGGCAACTACCTGCCGATCGTGAACACCGCCGGCCGCGCGGTGATCTTCCAGAGCTATGGCGTGCTCGCGCCGATGGTGCAGAAGGACGGCTGCACCACCTATGATCCGGCCACCAACTCGGACACGCTCGTCCATTCGGTGCTCGACGAGAGCAACTTCTCGGGCCGCTTCTCGCTCAATTACCAGGCGGCGCCGGGCACCCTGCTCTACGCTTCGATCGCGCGCGGCGTGAAGTCGGGCGTGGTGCCGATCGTGCCGGCCAACCGCGCGGTGCAGTTCACGCCCGCCCGGCAGGAGAAGCTGACCGCCTATGAAGCCGGCATCAAGACCGCGGTCGGCGGCCGCTTCGCCCAGGTGAATGTCAGCGGCTTCTACTACGACTATACCGACAAGCAGTTCAGCTCCTACGTTGCCGATCCGACCTTCGGCGCGCTGCAGCGGCTGGTGAACATCCCCAGCTCGCATGCCTGGGGCATCGACGGCGAGATCACGCTGCGGCCCTCGCCGGCCTTCACCCTCGCCTGGAACGCGACCTATCTGAAGACCAAGATCACCGACTATACCGGCGCCAATGCGGCGGGCATCCCGACCAATTACGACGGTTCGGAATTCTCCTTCGCGCCGGAATTCTCGACCAGCGGCACCGCGACGCTCAACCTGCCGATCTCGTCGAGCCTGAACTTCCAGGCGACGGCCAACGCCACCTATCAAAGCGAGACGCACAGCGACTTCGGCGAGGATCCGCTGTTCCGGATCAAGGGCTATGCGCTGGTAAACGGCAGCATCGGCGTGGCCAGCGCCGACGGGAAATGGGGCCTGACGATCTGGGCGCGCAACCTGACCAATGAATATTACTGGACCTCGGTGGTCGACAACCAGAACCTCAACGTCCGCTATGCCGGGCGTCCGCGTACCTTCGGCGCCTCGCTGACCGCCGGCTTCTGATCGCGATGCGCGAGCAGGCCATTCCGCTTCCCCCCGGCCCCGTGCCCGCCGCGGCGCCGGGCGGAAAGCGTATCCTGCCCCGCATCGACTACGCCATTCCGCCGGGCGCACCGGCGCTCTACCCGCCAGACTCGGTGGCCTGGGCGGTGTTCAAGAACCCCGTCGCCTTGTTCGTCGGGGGGATCGCGGCGGTGCTGCTCGAGCTGAGCGAGCCCCGGGTGCGATCGGGGGTTTGGGAGCATTCGATCTTCCCCACCGATCCGCTCACCCGGCTGCAGCGCACCGGCTATGTCACCCATGTCAGCGTCTATGCCCCCGCCAATGTCGCCGCCAGGGTGATCACCGGGGTGACGCGGATGCACGAGCGGGTGCGCGGGACGACGCCCGCGGGCGAGGCCTATCACGCCAATGACCCCGAGCTGCTGAACTGGGTGCAGTGCACGGTCGGGTTCGGCTTCATGGAAGCCTATTCGGCCTATTGCCGGAGGCTGACGCTGGCGGAGAAGGACCGCTCCTATCTGGAGGCCAAGCCTTCGGCCGACCTTTTCCTTGCGCATGGCGCGCCGCTCTCGGTGGCCGAGCAGCAGGCGCAGTTCGAAGCGATGCGGCCGAAGCTGGAGCCGCATGCGATCATCGGCCAGTTCCTCGACATCATGCTGCGCACAAAGGGCATGCCGCTGCCGCTGCGCCCTTTCCAGGGAATGATGGTGCGCGCAGCGATCGCGCTGCTGCCGGACTGGGCACGGAAGACACTCGAGCTGGACGGCGAGAAATGGCGGCTGCGCGGCTGGGAACGCCGCACCGTCCGGATGCTCGGCGCCCTGTTCGAGCGCTTGCCGATCCCCGGCACGCCGCCGGTCGAGGCCAGCAAGCGGCTCGGCCTGCCCGCCAATTACCTCTATCGCCGCCGGAAAGCCTGATGTCCGAAGTGTTCGAAGCCGATTACGTGATCGTGGGCGCCGGCTCGGCGGGCTGCGTGCTCGCCGACCGGCTGAGCGCCGATGGCCGCAACCGCGTGCTGCTGCTCGAGGCGGGCGGCGACGACCGTCCCTTGCGCGAGCGCGGCCAGTTCCTGTCCAACCTGATGATCCACGTCCCCGTCGGCTATGCGCAGACGCTGAAGGACCCCAAGGTCAACTGGCTCTACCGCACCGAGCCGGACGCGGGCACCGAGGGCCGCCGCCATATCTGGCCGCGCGGCAAGGTGCTGGGCGGCTCCTCTTCGATCAACGGGCTGCTCTATGTCCGCGGCCAGCGCGCCGATTATGACGGCTGGCGGCAGATGGGCTGCACCGGCTGGAGCTGGGACGATATCGCCCCCTATTTCCGCCGCTCCGAGGACCAGCAGCACGGCGCCTGCGAAACGCACGGCGCCGGCGGACCGCTGAGCGTGACCGATCCGGCGGGATCGCACCCGGTGTCCGAGGCGGTGGTGCAGGCCTGCGAGGCGCTCGGCCTGCCCCAGCGCGACATCAACGGGCCGGAACAGGAAGGCGTCGCCTGGTATCAGCTCACCGTCCGGAACGGGCGGCGCTGCTCCGCGGCGGTCGCCTATCTCCACCCGGCGATGCAGCGGCCGAACCTGCGCGTGGTCACCCATGCCCAGGCGACGCGCGTGGTGATCGCGGACGGGCGGGCGACCGGCGTGGAGTTCGTGCGAGGCGGCGAGCGACTGGTGGCGCAAGCCGCACGCGAAGTGATCCTGGCGGGCGGCGTGATCAACTCGCCGCAGCTGCTCCAGCTCTCGGGCATCGGGTCGGGCGACTTGCTGCGCGAACAGGGCATCGCGGTGGTGCGCGACCTGCCCGGCGTGGGCGAGAACCTCCAGGACCATCTGCCGATCTCGGCCAATTACCGGCTCAAGCCGGGCACCGTCTCGGTCAACGAGTTGAGCCGGGGCCTAAGGCTGCTCGGCGAAGTCGCGCGCTATGCAGTGGCGCGCAAGGGGCTGCTGACGCTTTCGGCCGCCCACATCGCCGCCTTCTGCCGCTCGCGCCCAGACCTCGCCTCGCCCGACATCCAGTTCCACATCCTGCCCGCGACGGTGGACGGCGATGCGCTGGCGCGGCTGCAGAAGATGCAGTTGGAGAAGCTGCCGGGGATCAGCATCGCGGCCTGCCAGCTCCGCCCGGAATCGCGCGGAAGCGTGCGCATCCGCTCGGCCGACCCGCTGGCACCGCCGCGGATCACGCCCAACTACCTCAGCGATCCGCTCGACCAGGAGGTCATCGTCGCCGGGCTGCGCTGGGGGCGCCGGATTGCTGCACAGCAGCCCCTGGCGGACTTCATCGAGCATGAGTTGCAACCGGGCGCCGAACTGCAGACCGACGCAGAACTGCTCGCCCATGCCCGGCGCGCGGGGACGACGCTCTACCCATCCGGTCGGCACCTGCATGATGGGGCACGGCCCGCGCGCGGTGGTCGATCCCGAGCTGCGCGTGCACGGCGTGGCGGGGCTGCGCGTGGTCGATGCGAGCATCATGCCGCGGATCGTCTCGGGCAACACCAACGCGCCGACGATCGCGATCGCGGAGAAAGCCAGCGACATGATCCTGGCGGCGGCGAAGGCGCGGGTGGCGGCTTAGCGCTGGCCCTTTCCTATCACCGTCATCCCCGCGAAGGCGGGGATCCAGAGTCACGAAGGGCGTCGCTCTGTTACCCTGGATCCCCGCCTTCGCGGGGATGACGGCTATTGGGAGCGGATCGCTTCAACTCGCGCCTTATCGCGTCCCCGTCCGCATCTATCCCCGGCGGTACCGCGCCTTCCGGCACCGCCCGCGCGCCGAAGCGGATCGGGAGCGGCATCTCGACATACGCCCCCTCTTCCGGATGGCTCCGCGCCCGGAAGAAGCCCGTCGCGGCAAGATGCGGATCTTCGCGGATCGTATCGAGATCGCGGACCGGCATGCAGGGCACGCCGCCGGCGTTGAGGATCCGCACCCACTCCGCGCTGGTCTTCGCCGGGGTGTAGCGCGCGATCTCGCAATAGAGCGCGCTGATGTTGCGCAGCCGGTCCATCGGCGTGGCGAAGCGCGGGTCCTCGAAAACCTCCGTCGCGCCGAGCAACTCGAACAGCTTCGCGATCGTCGCCGGGGTGTAGGGCACGATGCTGACATGGCCGTCGGCAGTCGGGAAAGGCTGGCGGTTGGGATCGATCTGGCGCGGATAGCCGGCGGGTTCGAGCGGCGGATCGAAGGTGGCGCCGAACAGATGCTCCTGCAGCATGAAATGCGCGAAGCTCTCGAACAGCGGCACCTCGACGAACTGCCCCTCCCCGCTGCGCAGCCGGTGGACCAGCGCACCGAGCACCGCCTGGGCGCCGTAGAGCCCCGCAACCTTGTCAGCGATCAGCGAGGGCAGGTAGCGCGGGGCGGGATTGCCGTCGGCGCGGGGTAGCAGCGTGGCGGTGCCGGTCGCAGCCTGGATGACATCGTCATAGGCCTGGAGGCCCTCATACGGCCCGCCCGAGCCGAAGCCCTGGCAATGGACATAGACGATGTCGCCGCGCAGCCCGCGCACCGCCGCATAGCCGAAGCCGAGCCGCTCCATCGCCTCGCCGCGGACATTGTGGATGAACACGTCGGCCGTGGCGAGCAGGCGGCGCATCGTCTCGGCATCCTCGGCGACCTTGAGGTCGAGGGCGATGGCGCGCTTGCCGCGGTTGAGCGTGCAGTGCACCGGCCCCATCTGCCGCGCCGCAGCCCGGGATCGCCCGAACTGGCGGGTCTGGTCGCCGCCCGGCGCTTCGACCTTGATCACCTCGGCGCCCATGTCGGCGAGCATCTGCGTCGCATAGGGGCCGAAGACGATGGTGGTCATGTCGACGATACGGATTCCCTCCAGCATTTTCATGACTGGGCCGCCTTGGCGCGGGCAAAGGCAGGCCGGGTGCGCAATCGCTCCCAATAGGCGGCGATGCGCGGCGAACCGCCGTCGCCGATCCGGACGAACTCGGCGAGCATCAGCGCATAGCCGACCGAGATGTCCGCCGCGGTGAACCGGTCGCCCGCGACATAATCGGCCGAGGCGAGCATCGCGTCGAGGCCGCGCAGGCGGGCGAGGTACCATTGGCGGTAATCGTCGGCGACCTGGGGCAGGCGCCGGTCCTCCGGCTCGAACATCGCGTAGCGCAGCACCAGGGTCTGCGGGAAGGTCAGCGTCGCCTCGCCGAAGGAGAGCGCGTCGAGATAGGCGGCATAGCCCGGCTCGCCCGGACCCACCGCAAACCGCCCGTCCCCGCGCGTGGTGGCCAGATAATGGCAGATCGCGGCGGACTCGGTCATCCGGGCATCGCCTTCGAGGAAGAGCGGGATCGTGCCAAGCGGGTTGAGCGCCAGATACTCGGGCGCGCGGTCGCGCGGGGGAAAGGGCAGCAGCTCGAGCCTGTATTCGACCTCCAGTTCCTCGAGCATCCAGAGCACCCGGAACGAGCGCGCGTCGCGGCAGTGATAGAGAGTGGCGGTCATTTCGGGCTCCACGCGCCTTGCTCGGTGATCGTGCCGATCAGGCCGACCGGGAAGCGGGCATCGCCGGCGATCAGGGCGAGCGTCTCGCCATCCTCGGCCGGAATGGTGGCGAGGGTTCGGGCGCCATCGAGGGTGCGCAGCACCACCGCGCCGCGATCGACCGAACCGTCGCGCTGATAGAGAATCGTCGCGCTTTCGAGCGTTGCCGGGCCGGGCTCGGGCTCCACCAGATCGGGCACCGGTCCGCGCCGGAAGTCGGCTGCAACCTGGACCGAATAGTCCGGGGCGATCGGTGCGCCGGGTCCGCGGGAGAGCACCAGCGCGTGATGCTTGGTGACGAACTCGCCCTGGCCGTAGAGCAGCCCGGTGCCGCCGCCGCGTAATTCGCGCGTCATCGCGCAGGCGGCGTGCAGCATATAGTTGCTGAGCGGCCCGCCGAAGAAGGTGAGCCCGCCGGTGACGGTCGGTTGCACGTCCGGCCCGAGGCCGAGGCTGCGTCGTGCCATCTTCGGCACGCAGGGAAAGCAGGAATAGAGTTCGAGCGCGTCGAAGCCCTGGGGCGCCAGCGCGGATGCTGCGGCGAGCACCGCGTCCTGTGCCGGGCTGCCGGCAAAGCCGTCGCGGGCAAGGAAATCGCGCGGCTCGCTCGCCGCTGCACCGCCAAGGATATGGACGATGCGGTCCTCGGGAATGCCGGCTGCCCGCGCCACTTCCAGGCTGGTGACGATCACCGCGGCACCCTGGTTCACCGCCGGATTGGCGACCATCAGCTTGGTATAGGGCCAGGCGATCAACCGGTTGGCCTCGCTGGGCGTGACGATCTCGTCCGCACGCGGGGCCTTGCGCATCCACGCGCGGGGGTTCGCGGCGGCGACGGTGGCGTAGCGGGCCCAGAGTGCCCCGGACTCCGCCCGCGCTTCTGCCGGCGACTGGCCCCAGGCGGCGGCGCTGGCCATCTCGAAGAGCGGATAGACCTGGGTGGGCGTCGACAGGCCGTGGCGCAACGCCAGCGGGTGGACGATATCCGCTCCGCGCAAGGGCGAGGGCGCGTCCTTCGCGAAGGGCGTCCAGGGCGGCATCTCGCCTTCGCGCTTGGCCCTTGCTGCGCTGTGCTGCGCCTCGGCGCCGCAGACCAACGCGACCCGGCTCTCGCCCCGCGCGATGCGCAGCGCCGCTTCGTGGATCAGGCGGACCGGCGATTCGCCGCCGACTTCGTGATTGGTCCGCAAGGCCGGCGCGATCCCCAGTTCCGCGCACAAGGACGCCGCAGCATCGGAATAGCGCCAGCTGACGATGCTCACCACGTCGAGCGCATCGACCTGCGCGAGCAGCCCGCCGCCCGCATCATCCCCGGCGGCGCGTGCGGCGTCGGCCATCAGCGCCAGCGGCTCCTTCGCCGAACTGATCGCAAAGGGGCGGTCGATCGATTCCCCGATGCCCAATATCACCGGCGTGTCTGGCGCCATCTTCCTCTCCCTGGTCGCCTGCCCGGTATCGCCGTGCGCACCTCCGCGCGGAACTATCACTAGCGATAGCAGCGCATTTCCCCGGTTCGGCTATGCTGCGCATCGGAGAGCGGAGCCGCTCCCGAGGAGAGGAGTAAGGGCCGAATGCATCCCTGCGTCCACGCCGAAACCGCGCCGGGGAAACCCGCGCTGATCCTGGCCGAGACGGGCGAGAGCATGAGCTATGGCGAGCTCGAAGCGCGCTCGAACCAGACCGCCCAGCTGTTCCGCGCCTTGGGGTTCCAGCCGGGCGATGCGGTGGCAGTGCTGCTCGAGAATCATCTCCGCTTCCTCGAGATCGCCTGGGGCGCGCAGCGCGCGGGGCTGTATTTCGTCGCGGTCTCCTCGCGGCTGACGGCGAGCGAAGCCGCGTTCATCCTCAAGGACAGCGGCGCGCGGGCGCTAATCTCCTCGTCGGCTCTGGCATCGGTGGCGAGCGCGGTGGCGACGGAGGTGGCGCTGGACGATGTCGCGCTGTTCATGCTCGACGGCGCCGTGCCGCCCTTCCGGAGCTGGGAAGCCGAAGCCGGCGCGATGCCGACGACGCGCATCGCCGACGAGCGCGCCGGCACCGACATGCTCTATTCCTCGGGCACCACCGGCCGGCCCAAGGGCATCCGTCCGCAGCTGCCCGAGACCGACATCACCATGCCCAATGCGATGGTCGGCATCGCCCGGCACGCCGCGGTGGATGCCGACACGATCTACCTCTCCCCCGCCCCGCTCTATCATGCGGCACCCCTGCGCTGGTGCATGGCGGTGCACCGGCTGGGCGGTACCGTGGTGGTGATGGACAAGTTCGATCCCGAGCGCGCGCTGGCGCTGATCGAGCGGCACAAGGTGACGCATGCGCAGTGGGTGCCCACCCATTTCATCCGCATGCTCAAGCTGCCCGAGGAAGCGCGCAGCCGCCACGACCTGACCTCGCTGCGCATGGCGATCCATGCCGCGGCACCCTGCCCGGTGCCGGTAAAGCAGGCGATGATCGACTGGTGGGGGCCGGTGCTGCTCGAATATTATGCCGGGACCGAGGGCAATGGCCTGACGATGATCGGCGCCAGGGACTGGCTGACGCATCCGGGCTCGGTGGGCCGGGCGGTGCTGGGCACGATCCGGATCTGCGACGAGGAAGGCGAGCCGCTGGCGCCAGGCGAGACGGGTCTCGTCCATTTCGAAGGCGGGCCGGGCTTCCACTATCACAACGACCCCGGGAAGACCGAGGCGGCGGCCAACAAGCATGGCTGGACCACGCTCGGCGATGTCGGCCATGTCGATGCCGAGGGCTATCTCTATCTCACCGACCGCAAGAGCTTCATGATCATCTCGGGCGGCGTGAACATCTATCCGCAGGAGATCGAGAATCTGCTCGTGCTGCACCCCAAGGTGGCGGACGTCGCAGTGATCGGGGCGCCGCATGCCGATATGGGCGAGCAGGTGGTGGCGGTGGTGCAGCCGGCGGAAGGCGTCACGCCTTCGCCTGCGCTGGCCGAGGAACTGGCCGAGTGGCTGGCACCGCAGCTCTCGCGGGTGAAGCAGCCGCGGCGGATCGACTTTATCGAGGAACTGCCGCGGCATCCGACGGGGAAGCTGTACAAGCGGCTGTTGCGGGATCGGTATTGGGAAGCGACCCAGGAACCTGCTCTCGGCTAATACCGTCATCCCCGCCTTCGCGGGGATGACGATTAGAGGCTGCCCTCGCAGCCCCACCATCTCACAGCGTCTTCAGATACTCGATCAGCGCCAGCCGTTCGGCGTCGGTAAGCGACTGGGTGAAGGTGTGGCCGCCATTGCCGTCGCCATAGAGGTTGCTGTTGAACGTCATGCGCGAGCGGATCTGCGCGTCGGTGATCGGCGGCGGCGTCTGGTAGGCCAGGTTCAAATAGGGTCCGACCGCGTTGGAGAAGGCCGAATAGAAGCGGTCCGGCGTCGCCATGCCGTTGGCGCAGGGCAGATAGGTCGGCGCCGACTGGGCGTTGCAGTTCAGCGTCTCGTACTTCCAGCCGAGCTTGGCGAAATCGTACGACGCGTAGCTATAGTCATAGCCCTGGTTCTTGCCGCCGATGCCGGCCGCCGAATAGGGCCGCTTCCAGATCGCCGGGCGGTCCGACGGCTTGAGCACGCCCCAGATGTCCGGGACGCTGCCATTGTGGAGGAACGGGCCCGACGCCCAGGCGCCATAGAGCGGCGGCGAGACATAGCCCTTGGGCTCGACCCATTCGTTCGGCCCGAGCGGCGAATAGATCGGCCCGCCATTGTCATAGACCGCGCGATAGACCCGGCGGATCGAGCTCGCGAGCAGCGATTCGACCGGATAGCCATACCAGCTCGGGCTGAGCGAGTTGTACGCCCACCAGCTGCTGTTCCACGCCCGGCGCTGGCGCGGATCGGCGAACAGGTTGAAGCGGCGCGGATCGGTCTGGATCGTCGCGATCGGCGTGACGTTGCCCGGCAGGCCCTTGAGCCGCGGATCGGGCAGATAAGCGGTGTCGCTGGCATAGCGCGGCGAATAGACGCCGTGGCAGCTCGCGCAGGAGCCGTTACCCGGCTGGCGCGGGATCTCGACATTGGCCCCGTTCGCCCAGAGGTCGCGCTCATGGAACACCACCGCGCCCTGCTCGGCGAGCGGCCGGTCGATCGTGCCCGGATATTTGGGCGCCGACAGCGAGAGCAGGAAATTGTTGATGTCCTCGAACTCGGTATCGAGCGCGCGGCGGCCCGACGCGTCGCGGGTGATCGAGGCGACGCCGAACGCCATCTCCGAATGGACATTGTCCGAGGTGAGCGAGCCGTCCCAGAATTGCCGCGTCTTGAAGGCGCGGTTGAACCAGTTGGGTGCCTTGGTCATGCCGCCCGCCGGGGTGTCGGGCGTATATTCGAGCAGGCTCGGCGCCAGCTGCAGCGTGTCCATGTCGAACAGGGCCGGCAGCAGCGTGATCAGGCCGATCGCGTCGCTAGAACCGCGCCCGTCGCTCCACGGGATCGGCAGCGCGAGGCCGAGCCAGGTGACCGGGCTGGTGCGGAACAGGTCCGAGGCGAGCAGGCCCGCGTCATTGGCGCTGTTGGCCAGCCCCCAGCTGAAGCCCGCCTCGTTCGTCGTGCCCAGCCGCGAATCGTGGCAGGCCGAGCAGGAGGCAGTGATCGTGCTCGTCCATTTGCCGTCGTCGCCCTTGCCCTGGACCAGGCCGAGCGGGAGCTGGCCCGAGCCGCCATTGGTGGTGTTCGGGTTCTCGCCGGGCAGCGGATAGGGATTGCGGAACGGCGCGGGATAGAAGCCGTAGCGCTTCTCGACCTGCTCGTTGAAGTCGGCGGGCTTGGCGCTGAGGCCCCAGACCGCCCAGAGCCGGTCATAGTCCTGGGCGAGCGAGAAGGGCAGGAAATATTGGCGCGTCTCGAGGTTCTGCCGGCCCCGCGCGACGCTGGCGCGCCAGGCGCCGCAGGTGGTGGGGCGCGACGGCAGGCGCTTCACATAAGGCGCCGGCGGATTGTGCAGATCGGTGAAGAAGGAATTGAAGCGGACCGCGCCGTTGGGATTGCTGTTCACGCTGGGGGTGATCAGCGTGCGCGGATCGACCGGCAGCGGCGTCGCGTCCGACTTGCCGTTGCAGCCTGCGGCCAGCGGCGAGCGGATCGCGGCTTCGTCGAGCAGCGGCTGGGTCTGTGCCAGCGCGGCGGGGGCGAGCGCGAGCGGTATCGCAGCGCTCGCGAGCAGGGCAGTCCAGTTGGCCATCGCACCTCTCCCATGTCGCCGGGCATCGTGCGGACGGGCCGCTGTGCCGGCATTTGATCGGAAAATGCTGCGGGGGTGCGCGGGCGGCAAGCTGGCGAACGTGGCAGGTTGTTGGGGGACTCCCCTTACCGTCACCCCGGCCTTGTGCCGGGGTCCACTGGGAGGCATTGGCTGGACAAGAGGCTCTTGCAGCGTTGCTTGCGGCTTGGTGGACCCCGGCACAAGGCCGGGGTGACGAGATATTCGCCGAGGAGCAGCTAGGCCCAGCGGCGCCTGCGTCGCGACGCCCTACAACCGCGTCAGCGGCCTTCCTTCCGTCCCCAGGCACTGCCCCGAACGCCGCGCGTCCATCGTCATCGTCACCGAGACCTTGCCCGCCGCGCCCGCCTGCTGCGCGCTCTGGCTGTCCGTGGTGACGACGAGCTTGTAGGTGTCGCGGCCATAGCTGCCCGACATCGCCATCGAGCGGGTGCCCATCTGGTCCGTGCAGCGCAGCACTCCGTCGATCCGGCCCTTCCCCATCGCGAAACGCTCGTAACGACACGCCTGGTTCTCCTCGCCGACATAGAAGGCGCCCTTCTTCACATCCTCGGCAGTGAGGCAGCTGGCGGCGGTCTGGGGCTGGCGCATCTGCGCCTTGAGCTTCTCGGTGAACGCCGCGGGCATGCCGGGCGCATCGACCTGATTGAGGGTGATCTTCGTTTCCCAGCGCCCGGGCTGGGCGAAGTCGCCGCCGGCCGCGACCCTACGGATCTGCTCCGCCACGACCGCCCCGGATTCATTGCGCAGATCGACGCTCGAACCCCAGTCGCAGCCGGCCACAAGCAACAGGAAGGGGATCGCCGATCCCAAACGAAACCGCGTCATCCAACTCTCCCATTTCGCTCCGTTTTCCGGCTTTCGGAGCCCGTTCATTTGCTGCAGACCATCGCCTGCCGGCAGAACAGATCAAGCTGGTGCCCGTCACAGGGTTTCGGGAGAGAGGCATGGCGATCGAGCGCGACCGGGCGTGGGCGGAGACCAATTCGCTGATCGAGGCAGTGCGCGAGGCGGGGATCGAGATCGGTCTGCCCTTCGTCGCGGCGCAGGGCGACATCGCCGATCCCGAGCCGATGCGCGATGCCGATGGCCGCCCCTATGCCGAGACGCATTTCCAGTGGCTCGATCCGACCGACCATTATTGGCACAATCGCCGCCTCGCGCTGCACGCCCCTTTCCTCCAGGCAGCGCGGGTGATGGCGGAGCCGTGCTTCTATGCGGGCGGAACGCTCGCCACCTGGCGGACCAGCGCGCTGCTCGACGCGATCGACTGCCGGCAGGTGACCGCGACCACCGGCATTGCCGCGGCGATCATCGCGCCGGTCCACCTGCCCCGCGCGATCGTCGGCGCGGTGGTATGGGCAGCGCGTGAGCCAGTCGCGGTCGAGACGGTGTTCGCGAAGCATGCGGTGCGGCTGCAGGGGCTGGCGCTCAAGCTGGTCGCCAGCCATGCCGAGGCCTCGTCCCGCCTGCGCGCGCCCGCGGCGCCGATGGTGCTGACAAGGCGTGAGGTCCAGTGCCTGCGCTGGGCGGCGGCGGGCAAGACCGACGGCGAGATCGGCATCATCCTGTCGCTCTCCACCTCCACGGTGCGCTTCCACCTGCGCAATGCGGGGTCGAAGCTGGGCAGCACGGGGCGGGCGCAGGCGATCCAGATCGCGGCAGGGCTGGGCTTCGTCAGCGCGCGGTGACGATTGGCTCAGGCCTGCAAACCCAGCCGCGCCAACCGGATGAGTTCGGGAAGTACATTGCGCATGGTTGCGATCAGCGCCGCATTCTCCTCGAACCTGTCGTCCGCAGGAACGACATAGGGCGGGGCCTGAATCAGGCAGGCGGCCACCATCTCCTCCCCACGCCATTCTCCCGATCGCATGCTCTCGCCGCGCCCGGTGTCGGGATGCGTGGAAATGGCAAGACCGCCCATGCAGTCTTCGTCATCCAGCCGCCGGACATGCCAGGGGCCGGCAGACGCGGCCTGCTCGAGCGCTTCCAGCGCATTCAGTGCTTCGGGTGTCATCGCCGGAGGGTAACCCAGCCTCCTGTCCGTCACCATCCCTGCAACTTATCGACGTTCCACGTTCTCTGCTCCCAGGCGAAAACCGGGGCACAGGGTAGCAGAGAAACCCTGGGCCGCGGCTTTCGCCGGGGAACTGAAACAGCTGAAGTCGATACGCCCTAGCACTTCTCGCAGTTGTCGCATCCGCCTGCTTCGCCAAGGCTTTACCGGTGGAGGACCGCCGGTGAATTTCGACCTTTCCGAAGACCAGACGATGCTGCGCGATATGCTGCAACGCTATCTGCGCGAACAATATGACTTCGAGACACGGCGCGCCCGGGTGAATGCTGGGCGCGGGCAGGACAGGATGCTGTGGCAGGGTCTGGCCGATCTCGGTATCCTCGCCGTGCTGCTGCCCGAGGTGGCGGGCGGGCTCGGGGGCGGGCCGGTCGAGACGATGGTGGTGATGGAGGCGCTGGGCGAAGCACTGGTCGCCGAGCCCTTTCTCGAGACGGTCGTGATCGGCGGCGCGCTGCTCCAGGCGCATGATTCCAAGTTGCTCTCCGGAATCGCCAGCGGCGCCGTCCGTATCGCGGCGTCGCTGGAGCCCGCCGCACTCGCCGCCGAACCGGCGCCGGGCGGCTGGCGCCTTGCCGGTCGGGCGCCGGTTGTCATCGCCGCGCCGGGGGCCAGCCACCTGATCCTCGCAGCGCGTACTTGGGGCGATGGTCCGTCGCTGTTCCTGGTCGAAGCCGGCACACCCGGCATCACCCTGCACGGCTACCAGCTGATCGACGACCGCCCGGCCGCCGATCTCGACATCGACGTGCATCTTCCCGCCGAAACCCTGCTCGGCACGCCGGGTACCGCCGGCCCGTTGATCGAGACGGTGCTCGACACCGCCCGCGCCGCGCTCTGCGCCGAGGCGGTGGGCGTGCTGCGCCGGATGCTCGACGACACGGTGGCGTTCGCCAAGCAGCGCCGCCAGTTCGGGCAGCCGCTGGCGAGCTTCCAGGCGCTGCAGCACCGGATGGTCGACATGTTCCTGGCGCTGGAGCAGGCGGTTTCGGCGAGCCATCTCGCCACGCTCAACCTCTCCGCCCAGCCCGAGACGCGCGCCCGCGCGGGCGCGGCGGCCAAGGCGACGATCGGCAAGGCGGCACGCTTCATCGGCGAGAATGCGGTGCAGCTCCACGGCGCGATGGGGATGACCGACGAGCTGGCGGTCGGCCATTATTTCAAGCGGGCGACGGTGATCGCGCAGAGCTTCGGCAGCACCGATGCGCAGGTGACGCGCTACGCGGCGCTGATGCGGGCGGCGTAGTTCTTCAACCGTCATCCCGGCGAAAGCCGGGATCTCAGGCGAAGGCGCGGGCGGCAGAACAAGAGCCGCACGAGATCCCGGCTTTCGCCGGGATGACGGCTTGGGGCGGCTATAGTCCCAGCACGGCTTTCGCCAGGATGTTGCGCTGGATTTCGTTCGATCCGGCGTAGATCGAGCCCGCCCGCTCGTTGAGGTAGCGCAAAGGCGCCAGTGCCTGCCACGGCGCGCCCGCCGCATAGCCGTCCGCCGGTGCGGCATGGGCCGGCACCGCGCCGCCCGGCATCACCGCGTGCGGCTGATAGGCCAGCCCCTCCGCCCCCGCCGCTTCGAGATGCAGCGCCGCCAGATCCTGGGCCAGCTCGGTGCCGAGGATCTTCATCATCGAGGCGAGCACGCCGACACTGGCGCCTTCGCTCGCCGAGAGCAGGCGCAGCTCCATCATCTCGAGCACGTCGATGCGGATGCGCAGCTCGGCGAGGCGGGTGGCGAAGAGCGGGTCGTCGAGCCGGTCCCGGACCGACGCGTCGATCTCGCCCACCCGCACCTGCAATGCCGGCGCATAGGAGCCGCCGCGCTCGAACTCGAGCAGATACTTCGCCACCGACCAGCCGGCATCGACCTCGCCCAGCACGTTCGCGCGCGGGGCGCGGACATTGTCGAAGAAGATCTGGTTCTGCACATGCTCGCCCGAGGTCATCAGGATCGGGCGGACCTCGATGCCGGGCAGGTCCATCGGCACGAGCAGGAAGGTGATGCCCTGTTGCGGTCGGCCCAGCTTCGCGGTGCGGACCAGGCAGAAGATCCAGTTCGCCTCGGTCGCATGGGTGGTCCAGATCTTCGAGCCGTTGAGGACAAAGTCGTCGCCGTCGGGCTCGGCGCGCATCTGGAGCGAGGCGAGGTCGGAGCCGGCGCCGGGCTCGGAATAGCCCTGGCAGAAGAAGACTTCGCCAGTGAGGATGCGGGGGAGGAAATATGCCTTCTGCTCGGGGGTGCCGAAGCGGATGATGACGTGCGCGACCATGTGGATGCCCATCGGCGAGAGCGAAGGCGCTCCCGCCGCGATGCGCTCGCGGTTGAAGATATAGTGCTGAGCGACGCTCCAGTCGCAGCCGCCATGCTCGACCGGCCAATGGGGCGCGGCCCAGCCACGTTCGTGGAGGATATGCTGCCAGGCCATGCTGGCCTCGTGATCCGGGTAGACGCTCGTCGCCAGCGTGCCGGCCCGGCGGATCTCGGGGGTGAGCTTGTCGGCGAGGAAGGCGCGCACCTCGTCGCGGAAGGCGAGCTCGGCCTGGGTCCAGTTCATGTCCATGCGCGGTTCCTTCAGGCTGCCACAGGCTCGGGCTGCAGCATTGCCGCAAGCCGGCGGGCGATGATCGCCTCGGCATCCTCGACGATGCGCTCGACCAGTTCGCGGACACTGGGCACGTCGTGGATCAGGCCCTGGACCATGCCGGCGGTCCAGATGCCGTGATCGGTGTCGCCGCTCGTTAGCCCCTCGCGGCCGCGGGCACCCTTAACCAGCGCGGCGACATCCTCGAACGGGCGGCCCTCGCGCTCGATCGCAACGACCTGTTCGGCGATCCGGTTGCGGGCGACACGGGCAGTGTTGCGGTAGGAGCGGAAGATCAGCTCGGTCGCGCGCTCGTCATTGGCGACCATCGCGGCCTTGAAATTGTCGTGGATCGGCGCCTCGCGCGTGGCGCAGAAGCGGGTGCCCATGTTGATGCCGTCGGCGCCGAGCGCCAGCGCCGCAGCGAGCCCGCGGCCGTCGCCGAAGCCGCCGCTGGCGAGGATCGGCACCTTCACCTTGTCGGCGGCAGCGGGGATCAGGATCAGGCCGGGTATGTCGTCCTCGCCGGGATGGCCGGCGCATTCGAAGCCGTCGATCGAGATCGCGTCCACCCCCATCCGTTCCGCGGAGAGCGCGTGGCGGACGGCGGTGCATTTGTGGATGACCTTGATGCCGGCGGCCTTGAAGTCGTCGACATGCTCCTGCGGCTTGTAGCCGGCGGTCTCGACGATGGGGATACCGCTCTCGATTATCGCGCGGCGATATTCGGCATAGGGCGGCGGGTTGATCGAGGGGAGGATCGTCAGGTTCACGCCGAACACCTTGTCGGTGCGTTCGCGGACACGGGCGATCTCCCTGACCAGCGCCTCAGGCGTGGGCTGGGTGAGTGCGGTTAGGAAGCCGAGCGCGCCAGCGTCGGCGACGGGGGCGACGAGCTCGGCCGTGCCGACCCACATCATCCCGCCCTGCACGATCGGATGCTCGACGCCGAAGGCCTCGGTGAAACGGGTGCGGATCATGCGCTATTCTCCTTCAGAGCGACTGGCCGTCATCGACGGTGACCACCGATCCGGTGACGAAGCGGCTCGCCGGGCCGCACAGATACGCGACGGCCCCGTCGAGCGCGTCGCCGTCCATCAGCCGGCGGCGGGGCCATTTGGCGATCTGCCTGTGCCCGCCCTCGGTGCCGAACCATTCGGCGTTGAGATCGGTCTCGATATAGCCGGGGCAGAGGATGTTGAGGTTGACGCCCTTGTTCGCCCAGTCGCGCGCCAGCACCCGGCCGAGCTGAAGCACTGCCGCCTTGGAAGCGCTGTACGCAGCGAGGCCTGGCGACACGGACTGCGCGGTGATCGAGGAGACGATGACAATCCGCCCGTCCGCCTCCGCCGCGATCATCCGCCGCGCGCCCTCGCGCACGGTGAGGAACACGCCGCGGACATTGACCGCCATCACTTGGTCGAATGCTGCGATATCGAGGTCGAGCGCCGGGCCTTCCATGTTCATCCCGGCATTGGCGATCAGGGTGTCGACCGGGCCGAAGGCGTTTTCCGCCTTGTCATATGCCGCCCGGACCGAGGCTTCGTCGGTCACGTCCATCGCCACGCCGAGCGCCTGGCCCCCTGCCGCCTCGATCGAGTCGCGCACGTCGGCGAGCAGCGATTCGCGGCGGGCGGCCAGCACCAGCCGGGCGCCGCGCGCGGCCAGGACGCGGGCGAAACGGGCACCCAGCCCCGAGGACGCACCCGTCACCAGCGTCACGCGCCCTTCGAGATCGCGTTCCCCGTTGCCCACGCCCATCCACTCCGCTAGTTGTTTCTCGATTTAATTATCCGAATAAATGCGAAAGAAACAAAGCGCGAGAGGAAATTTAGTCATGCAGATAAATTCGGTCGCCCGGCTCGGTATCGTGGACGGGATCGCGACGCTCACGCTCGACTCTCCACCGGTGAACGCTCTGTCTGCAGCAGTGCGCGACGGGCTCGACCAGGGCTTCCGCACGGCGATCGAGGATGACGCGGTGAAGGGCATCGTGTTGATCTGCACAGGCCGCACCTTCATCGCGGGCGCCGACATCAGCGAGTTCGACAAGGCACCGACGGGGGCACCGCTGCACGACGTGCTCGCGCTGATCGAAGCCTCGCCCAAGCCGGTAGTCGCGGCGATCCATGGCACCGCGCTGGGCGGCGGGCTGGAGACGGCCCTGGTGTGCGACTACCGCGTTACCACGCCCTCCGCGAAGCTTGGCCTGCCCGAAGTCGCGCTCGGCCTGCTGCCTGGTGCCGGCGGTACCCAGCGCCTGCCGCGCGTGGTCGGCGCCGAGGCGGCACTGGAAATGATGGCGATCGGCAAGCCGGTGCGCGCAAGGGACGCGCTGGCGATGGGGCTGGTCGATGCGATCACCCGCGAAGACGCGCTGCATGCCGATGCTGCCGCCTTCCTCAAGGGCAAACTCGATGCCCCGCGCACCCGCATCCGCGACCGGGCCGACAGGATCGCGAACCAGGACCCGGCGCTGTTCGATGCCTTCCGCGCCAGGCACGCCCGCGCCTTCAAGGGGTTCAAGGCGCCGGAGAACATCATCAAGGCCGTCGAGGCGGCAGTCACACTGCCTTTCGACGCAGGCATGAAGCGCGAGGCCGAATTGTTCTGGGAGCTGTTCCGCAGCCGCGAAGCCGCCGCGCAGCGCTATTTCTTCTTCGCCGAGCGTCAGACCGCCAAGGTGCCCGACCTGGCCGCCGACCTGCCCGAGATCCCGGTAAAGCGAGTCGGCGTGATCGGCGCGGGCACGATGGGCGGCGGCATCGCGATGAACTTCCTCAATGTCGGACTGCCGGTGACGATCGTCGAGCAGGCACAGGAAGCGCTCGACCGCGGGGTGGCGACGATCCGACGCAACTATCAGGTCACGGTCGACAAGGGGCGGATGACGGCGGAGCAGCTGGAGCAGCGCATGGCCCTGCTCACCCCGAGCCTGGAGTTCGAGGCGCTCGGTGACGTCGATCTGGTGATCGAAGCGGTGTTCGAGAAGCTGTCGCTCAAGCAGGAGATATTCGCGCGGCTCGACAAGGTGGCCAAGGCGGACGCGATCCTCGCCACCAACACGTCCTTCCTCGACGTCGATGCGATCGCCGGCGCGACCGAGCGCCCCGAAAGCGTGGTCGGCATGCACTTCTTCTCGCCGGCCAATGTGATGAAGCTGCTGGAGGTAGTGCGCGGGGCCGAGACCGACCCGCAAGTGGTCGCCGCGGCGATGGCGATCGGCCGCAGGATCGGCAAGGTCGCGGTGCTGAGCCGGGTGTGCGACGGCTTCATCGCCAACCGGATGATGGCACCGCGCATGGCCGCCGCCCAGGCGCTCGTCCTCGAAGGGCCGCTGCCCTGGGAGGTGGACCGGGTGATGCTCGACTATGGCTTTCCGATGGGGCCGTTCGCGATGCTCGACCTGGTCGGGCTCGACGTGATCGGCTGGGATGCGACGACGAGCAGCTCGTCGAGCGTGGTCGAGATACTGTGCGAGATGGGCCGCTGGGGGCAGAAGAAGGGCGGCGGCTATTATGATTATGACGAGAAGCGTCGGGCCGCGCCCTCGCCGGTCGCGGAGCAGGTGATCCGCGACTTCGCAGCCCGGACCGGCGTGGCGCAGCGCCCGTTCAGCGACGAGGAGATCGTCGCGCACCTGCTCTACCCGGTGGTCAACGAAGGCGCGAGGATCCTCGAGGAAGGCGTGGCGATCCGCGCCTCCGATGTCGATGTCGCGCTGGTCTATGGCTATGGCTGGCCGGTATTCACCGGCGGCCCGCTGTTCTGGGCGGACGGCGTGGGGCTGGCGAAGATCGCCGATGCGCTGGAGGAAATGGGGCACACCCCCTCCCCACTGCTGCGTTCCCTTGCCGAACAGGGCAAGCCGCTCCACCAATATCGCAGCGCCGCGCCGGCAATGCGCGTCGTCGAAGTGGCCTGAGACCACAAAGGGAGACGGGATGTGCTGAACACCAATGGCCGCACCGCCTATGACGAGAACCATGCGCTGTTTCGCGACCAGGTACGCAAGTTCTTCGACGCCAGGCTCACGCCGAACCTCGAGCGCTGGGAGGAGGAAGGCATCGTCGACCGCCAGTTCTGGCGCGATTGCGGCGAGGCCGGGCTGCTCTGCCCGACCATGCCCGAGGCATATGGCGGGCTCGGCCTCGACTTCGGCTACAACGCCGTGGTCGGCGAGGAGCTGGCCTGGTCGGGCTCGTCGGCGGGCATCACGCTGCAGTCGGACATCGTCGCCGACTATATCCTTCACTACGGTTCCGAGGAGCAGAAGCGGCAATGGCTGCCGGGGATGATCTCGGGCGAAGTCGTCACCGCGATCGCGATGACCGAGCCGGGCGCGGGATCGGACCTGCAGGGCGTGAAGACCAGCGCGCGCAAGGACGGCAACCATTATGTCGTCAACGGCTCCAAGACCTATATCACCAACGGCCAGAATGCCGACCTGATCATCGTCGTCGCCAGGACCGATCCCGAGGCGGGGGCGAAGGGCATCTCGCTGATCCTGGTAGAGGCGAACCGCGAAGGCTTTGCCCGCGGGCGCAACCTCGACAAGATCGGCCAGCATTCGGCCGACACGTCGGAGCTGTTCTTCAACGATGTCCGCGTGCCGATCACCAATTGCCTGGGCGAGGAAGGCCGCGGCTTCGCCTATCTGATGAACCAGCTGCCCCAGGAGCGGCTCTCCATTGCGGTCGGCGCCCAGGCGGCGGCGCAGCGCGCGTTCGACGAGGCGCTGGCCTTCGTCAAGGAGCGCAAGGCGTTCGGCAGGACGGTGTTCGACTTCCAGAATACCCGCTTCGTGCTGGCCGACCTGGCGAGCAAGCTCCAGGTCGGCTGGGCGCATCTCGACTGGGCGATCCGGCGGCATGTGGCCGGCGAGCTGACCGCAGTCGAGGCCTCCGCCGCCAAGCTGTGGCACACCGACCTGCAAGGCGAGGTCTGCGACGCCGCGCTCCAGCTCCATGGCGGCGCCGGATATATGAACGAATATCCGATCGCCCGGCTGTGGCGCGATGCTCGGGTGTCGCGCATCTATGGCGGCACCAACGAGATCATGAAGGAAGTGATCGGGCGGTCGCTTTGAACGTCAGCGAAGCCGTCGCCGGCCGCCGCTCGGTCCGCGCGTTCCTCGACAGGCCGGTCGACATCGCCCTGCTCGCCGAGCTGATCGAGCGGGCCGGCCGGGCGCCTTCGGGCGGCAACCTTCAGCCCTGGCATGTCCATGTCGTGTCCGGCGACGCCATCGAACGGCTGAAAGCAATCATGCGCGCCCGGCTGGCCGAAGCCCCGTTCGGCGACCCGCCGGAATATCCCGTCTACCCGCAGCCGCTGGGCAGCCCCTATCGCGACCGCCGCTTCGCGGTCGGCGAGGCGATGTACGCCAGCCTCGGCATCCCGCGCGAGGACAAGGCGGCGCGCCTGCGCTGGTTTGCCGCCAACTGGCAGTTCTTCGGCGCGCCCGTGGGACTGTTCTGCACGCTGCGCCGCGATCACGGGCCGCCGCAATGGTCCGACTGCGGCATGTTCCTCCAGACGCTGATGCTGCTCCTGCGCGAGGCCGGGCTCGACAGCTGCGCGCAGGAAGCCTGGTCGGTCCACCACGCCACGGTCCGCAGCTTCCTCGACATCCCCGAGGAGCAGCTGCTGTTCACCGGCATGGCGATCGGCTTTCGCGATCCCGAGGCGCCGATCAACCTTTTCCCGATCGAACGCGCGCCGCTCGCCGAATGGACGCGCTTCCACGCCTGACCGCGCCGACTCGGCACCTGCAAACGGCACCGATCCGGACCGAAAAAGCCCGACTCTCCAGCAACCTGCGCGGCGAAACCGGGCAATGCCTCGTCACAATCTGTCGCAGCGATGCAACAGTTTGCATCAATCCGCACGTGGAAGCGGTTCCAATTTATTCCACCCAATTGACAGACGGATTGTCGATGATAGCGATAACATCCGGGAGGCATTTCGCTCGCCCGTAAATAATAAAATGTCGCGCCCTAACAGGGGGCGCGCTGAGGAGGGGTTATGACTAGCTTCAAGCGCACGCCTATACTTGCGCGTTCCGCATCCATCTTCGCCGTTGCCGTCGGGCTTGCCCTGCCCAGCTTCGCCCATGCGCAGACCGACAACGCTGTCAGTGCGCAGGCCAGCGATGGCGGCCAGGTCGCCGAGACGCCGCAGGACGACGGCGCGATCGTAGTCACCGGCATCCGCGCCAGCCTCGAGCGCTCGATCCAGATCAAGCGCGAGGCGCCCGGCATCGTCGATGCGATCTCGGCCGAGGACATCGGCAAGTTCCCCGACACCAACCTGGCCGAATCGCTGCAGCGTATCCCGGGCGTGTCGATCAACCGCACCAATGGCGAAGGCTCGCAGGTCACCGTCCGCGGCTTCGGCCCGACCTACAACATGGTCACGCTGAACGGCCGCCAGCTCGCCACCGCTGCCGTGTCCGTCGTCGGCGGCGACCAGAATTCGGACGGCGCCCAGGGCACCAGCCGCTCGTTCGACTTCTCGAACCTCGCGACCGAAGGCGTCCGCACCCTCGAAGTCTACAAGACCGGCCGCGCGGCCGTTCCCTCGGGCGGCATCGGCGCGACGATCAACGTCGTCTCGCGCAAGCCGCTCGACGACAACAAGACCGGCCTGCACGGCAGCATCGGCGCCAAGGCGGTCTATGACACCAGCGTCAACGACTGCATCGATTGCGGCTCGAAGGTCACCCCGGAAGTCTCGGGCGTTGCCAGCTGGAGCGATCCGGAGCAGCGCTTCGGCGTGATGCTGTTCGGCAGCTATCAGAAGCGCAACTACACCTCGATCGCCGCCACGTCGAACGACTGGAACATCATCCCCTACAGCACCTTCCTGACCGGCGGCTTCGCCCGGTCCGGCGGCGCCTGCCCGACCTCGACCCCGGGGCCGACCTGCACCGTGGTCAACAACGCACCGACCAACCCGAACCAGCTGGTCGCGATCCCGAACGACAGCCGCTACCACTATGCCGAGGGCTCGCGCGAGCGCATCAACGGCCAGGCGGTGGTCCAGTTCAGGCCGACCGACGCGCTGACCATCACCGCCGACGCCCTGTTCGCGCAGAACAAGCAGCGCGAGACCCGTTCGGACCTGTCCAACTGGTTCAGCCGCCCGTTCGACGTGGTGACCTTCGACGGCAACACCACCGTCGCCACCGCGCAATATCTGCACGAGACGATCAACGGCCAGAAGGACGAAGGCTTCGAGGCCCAGTCGCGCGCGCAGAAGGGCAAGCTCGAGGACTACGGCCTCAACCTCGAATGGCAGTTCGCCAGCAACTTCTCGCTGAAGCTGGACGGCCATATCTCGACCTCGTCGAGCACGCCGGACAATGCCAATGGCAACTCGTCGACGCTGGTCGGCATGGGCGCCAACGTCGTGTCCGCGCACTCGGTCGATTATTCGAACGGCATCCCGCAGCAGGACATCACCCTGGGCGCGAGCGGCCCGCTTGACGTCAATGACGTCGGCTCGCAGGTCGGCCGCACTTTCCGCTCGACGCAGCGCCAGAAGGTGAAGGAACTGCGTGCGGACTTCGGCTGGGATCTGGGCGGTGACAGCCGCTTCGACTTCGGCGGCAACTATCGCACCACCGACATGCACCAGACCTTCGTGGCCACCCAGCAGACGCTGGGCGACTGGGGCATCACCAGCCCGGGCGACGTCCAGGCACGGGCACCGGGTGCGCTCCAGGCCTTCTGCCTTGAATGCAAGTTCCACAAGTTCAATCCGGGCGGCGATCCCGAATCGCAGATCGCCTTCCGTGGCGTCGCCTCGGACCTCTACTCGATCCTCTCGCCCTATTATGCCAGCCAGGGCAAGGCGGTTGGCATCACCAGCAGCCAGGACAACCGGGTCAAGGAAGAGATCTGGGCGGCCTATGGCCAGCTGACCTGGAAGGGTGATCTGGGCGGTGCGCCGGCACGCCTCGTCGCGGGCGTCCGCTACGAGCACACCAAGTCGACTACCACCTCGCTCGAAGCCATCCCGGCGGGTATCGCCTGGGTGTCGGACAACGACTTCACCGTGTCGATCTCGAACAACACCCAGTTCGTCGTCGATGGCGGCAGCTACAGCAACATCCTGCCGCAGGTCGATTTCCAGGTGGAGTTCGCCCGGAACCTGATCGGCCGCCTGTCGTACAGCAAGACGATCGCCCGGCCGAACTACAACAACCTCTACACCGCGACGACGGTCGGCGGTCCGCCGCGTCCGACCAACAATGGCGGCATCCCCGGCGCATCGACCGGCAACGCCCGCCTGCGCCCGCTCGAATCGGATAACTTCGACGCTTCGCTGGAATGGTATTTCAAGCCGGACAGCTATGTGTCGGTCGCGTTCTTCGACAAGCGCGTGCGCAACTTCATCGGCAACGGCCAGTTCACTTCCGACCTGTTCGGCCTTCGCGATCCGAGCTCGGGCGCGGCGGGCAGCCGTTCGGGCCAGGCCAAGACCGCGCTGGGCGGCCTCGGCGCGGATGTCAGCGACGTGAACCTGTTCGTCATGTCGGCGCTGATCCAGGCAACCGGATCGGTGGCAGCGGCGACCGCGCAGTTCTCGGCGAACTACAACCCGGCAACCCGGTCGCTGAACGACTCCTTCGTCCAGACGATCAACAACACCTATGACCTGTCGGGCAACGCCAGTGATCCGCTCTACCAGTTCCAGGTGACGCGGCCGATCAACAACAAGGACGCCGAGATCTACGGCGTCGAGCTCGCCGGCCAGTATTTCCTTGGCTCGACGGGCTTCGGCATCGCGGCGGCCTATACGCTGGTGCGGGGCGATGTGGGCTTCAACCTGGGCGCCAACCCGGCGGAAGACCAGTTCGCGCTGCTCGGCCTGTCGGACACGTTCAGCGGCACGCTGATCTACGAGAAGCACGGCCTCTCGGCCCGCGTGGCCTATAACTGGCGCGACAAGTTCCTCTCGGGGATCAACCGCCAGGGCTCGCGCAACCCCGAGTTCACCGCGCCGTTCGGCCAGCTCGATGCGACGATCAGCTACGAGTTCACGCCGAACATCGCCGTGACGCTCGAGGGCATCAACCTCACCGAGACCGCGGTGCGGACCTATGCCCGCAACGAGAAGCAGCTCTGGTTCGCGCAGGAGCTCGACCGGCGCTTCCTGCTCGGTGCCCGCTTCAAGTTCTGATCGTAGCGGTAGCGAGGTGAAGCCCCATCTCCCTCTCCCCCTCAGGGGAGAGGGTCGGGGAGAGGGGCAGGCAACGCCTCGCCACCCTCTCCCTCGATGGGGAGAGGGAGATAAAAAGGGGGAACTGGGGCTGCCGCCATGTGCGGCGGCCCCTTTCTCCTGATGATTGAGGCCCGGCGCGCTTTGCGCCATGCTGGCCTTCCACAGCTGGATTTCCAACACGATGACCCGACCGGTCGCGCTCGACAATGTCGCCCATGCCGATCTGCGCGTCGCGCTACGCCACGGCGCCGCCTATGGCGATTCAGTCAACCAGGCGCTGCTCTTCCCCACCGAATTCGCCGACGCCCAGCGCGACTTCCCGATCCTGTTCAACCGCGATCCCGCCGAGGGTCTCCAGGCGGTCGCCCTGCTCGGGCTCGACCGTGACGAGAATCTGTTCCTCGAAGGCGATCGCTGGGCGAGCCGCCACATCCCGCTGATCCTCCAGCGTGGCCCCTTCCTGATCGGCCTGACCGAGGAGGGCGCGGGCGCCGTCATCCAGCTCGATCTCGACGATCCCCGGGTCGGCGCCGCGGACGGCGAGCCGCTGTTCCTGCCGCATGGCGGACAGAGCCGCTATCTCGACCATGTCGGCCGCATCCTCGCCGCGATCCATGTCGGCATGGGCGAGGCTGCGGCGATGTACGCCGCGTTCGATGCGCTCGGGCTGATCCAGCCGGTCGCGCTCGAACTGATGCTCGACGAGGAGCGCCGCTACATGATCGCCGATCACGAAGTGCTCGCCGCCGAACGGCTCGACGCACTCGATGCCGCGCAGCTGGGGGAACTGCACCGCGCCGGCTATCTCGGCCCCGCCTTCCTGATCGCCGCCTCGCTCGGCAACATGTCGCGGCTGATCGAGCGCAAGACCGTGGCAAGCGCGTGAACCTGGTCGCGGACAGCGCCCCGCGGGTCCGCGAACTGCACGGCGTTCCGCTTGGCGCCATTCCCTATGCCGAGCTGCTCGAAGCCCAGGCGCCGGTCATCCTGCGCGGCGTCGCGCGAGACTGGCCGCTGGTCGCCGCTGCGCGCGAAGGCGACGCCGCCGCCATCGCCTATCTGGAGCGCTTCGATGCCGGCCAACCTGTGGTCGGCTTCACCGGCGCCCCCGCGATCCAGGGCCGCTTCCACTATAATCCCGATCTGACCGGCTTCAATTTCGAGGGCGCCCGGGTCGGCATGACCGATTTCCTCGAACGGCTGCGCGCCGGGCTCGACGCGCCCGATCCCGAGAGCCTCTATATCGGCTCGACCGACCTCGACCGCTATCTACCGGGCTTCCGCGCCGAGAACGACCTGCCGCTCGGCGATCCGATGTTCGACCACGGCGTGCTCGCCAGCATCTGGATCGGCAACCGCACCACTGCGCACGCGCATCACGACATGTCGCACAACATGGCGATCTGCGCGGCCGGGCGCCGGCGCTTCACCCTGTTCCCGCCCGACCAGGTCGCCAATCTCTATCCCGGCCCGCTCGAGCCGACGCCTGGCGGCCAGGTGATCTCGATGGTCGACTTCGCCGCGCCCGACTTCGTCGCGCAGCCGCGCTTCCGCGAGGCAATGGCGGCGGCGCAGGTCGCCGAGCTGGAACCCGGCGATCTGCTCTTCTACCCCGCGCTCTGGTGGCACCATGTCGAGGCGCTGGCGCGCTTCAACGTGCTGGTCAATTACTGGTGGAACGAGGCGCCGGCGTTCCTCGACACGCCGCAGACCACCCTGCTCCACGCGATGCTGAGCCTGCGCGATCGCTCGCCGGCGGAGAAGGCGGCGTGGAAGGCGATGTTCGACTATTATGTCTTCGGTCCCGCGGACCGGGCCGCGGCGCATCTGCCGGCGCACGCCCAGGGGCCGCTCGCACGGATCGACGCGACATCGGCGCGGCGGCTGCGCGCGCAGATCATCAACAAGCTCAATCGCTAGGGGGAACGGGGATGGACCAGGCACCGGTCAGGCGCGTCGTGATCGCGGGTGGCGGCACCGCCGGCTGGATCGCCGCAGCGGCGCTCGCCAAGACGCTGGGTCCGCTGCTCGAGATCACCCTGGTCGAGAGTGACGAGATCGGCACCATCGGCGTCGGCGAGAGCACCATCCCCACCGCGCGCACCTTCCACCAGCTGCTCGGCATCGACGAGAAGGCGTTCCTCCGCGAGACGCTGTCCACCTTCAAGCTCGGCATCCTGTTCGAGGACTGGGCGCTTGAGGGCGACCGCTACATCCATAGCTTCGGCCAGATCGGCAAATCGACCTGGATGGGCGACTTCCACCATTTCTGGATGCAGGCACGCGCGGAAGGCTGGGGCGGCGATCTCGGCGACTATTGCTTCGAGCTGCAGGCCGCCAAGGCCGAACGCTTCGCCATCCCCGAACAGGGGCACATCAACTACGCCTATCACCTCGATGCCGGCCGTTATGCCCGCTTCCTGCGCGCTTTCGCGGAACCGCAGGGCGTAAACCGTATCGAGGGTAAAATCGAAAGCGTCGAACAGCACCCCGAAACCGGCTTCGTCACTGCCCTCAAGCTCGCCTCGGGCGAGCGGCTGGAGGGCGATCTGTTCATCGACTGCACCGGCTTTCGCGGCCTGCTGATCGAGCAGACCTTGCACGCCGGATACGAGGATTGGAGCCATTGGCTCCCCACCGACAGCGCCCTCGCGGTGCAGACCGAATCCGTAGGCCCCGCAGTACCTTACACCCGCGCGACGGCGCACGAGGCGGGCTGGCAATGGCGCATCCCGCTCCAGCACCGGGTCGGCAACGGGCTGGTCTATGCCAAGGATTTCCTCGACGACGACAAGGCTCGCGCGCTGCTCGACAGCCGGATCGAGGGCAAGACGCTGATCGAGCCGCGCCTGATCCGCTTCAAGGCCGGCCGCCGCAAGAAAGTGTGGGACAAGAACGTCATAGCCCTCGGCCTTGCCAGCGGTTTCGTCGAGCCGCTGGAATCGACCAGCATCCATCTGATCATGATCGCGATCACCCGCCTCGTGCAGCTCTTCCCGTTCGGCGGAATCGGCGAAGGCGTCGCGGCTCGGTTCAACGCGCTCAGCCAGGTCGAGATCGAGCGGATCCGCGACTTCATCATCCTCCATTATCACCTGAACCAGCGGAACGATGGCGGCTTCTGGGATCATTGCCGCACGATGGAGATCCCCGACTCGCTCGCCGAGCGGATCGAGGCATTCCGCGACGGCGCGATCGCCTGGCAGGCATCGGACGACCTGTTCCGGGTCGACAGCTGGGTGCAGGTGATGCTCGGCCAGCGGCTGGAGCCGAAGAGCCATCACCATATGGGCCGGATGATCGTCGAGGGCGAGCTGCAGTCCGCGCTCGGCGAGCTGAAGTCCGGCATCGCGCGCACCGTGGCGCAGATGCCGGGACACCAGCAGTTCCTGGACCGCTATCTCGCCGCGTGATCGGGCGGGACAGCGGTCCCGGCAGGCAGGTCAGGCGTTGCGCAGGCTGTCCGGCACCACGCCGCCATTCTCGGCGAGCTTGGCCATCACCGCCTTGTGCAGCGCGATGTTCTGCTCGGCGCTGCCATGCTCGCCGGCATGCACGTTCAGCTCCTCGGCGAGCTCCTTGCGCGCATCGAGGCCGGAATCGAGGTCGAGCAGCTTGAGCAGGTCGACGATCGACGTCTGGTAATTGCCGCCGCCGCCCTTCATCTCCGCCATCTCGGAAAGCACCGCGCCGACATCGACCTGCGCGGCGGGTTCGGGCACCGGCGCGGGCGCGGGGGCCGGCGCAGCCGCTGCCTCGGCGGGGGCAGGCTCGGGTGCGGGGGCCGGTGCGGGCGCGGCCGATTTGTGCCCGAAGATCTTCCCCATGATGTTGCCGAAGATGCTCATCTCTTCCTCCCGTCCATGCGCCGACGCGGCGCCCCTGCAGAACGCACGCGCCATCAAAGGGTTCGGGCGGAACGGGCGATAAAGGTGGGCGTTCCCCTGACAGCCCCTCCTTGCGGGGCCATGCCAGGGAGGTACGGATGCCAATAGTTCGTTGGATGACACTGGGCGTCGCCGCGCTCGCGCTCGCAGGTTGCGGATCGAAGACCGAGACCAGCAGCACCGAAACCACCACGACGACCACGACGACCAACACCGATGGCGGGATGATGATGGCCAACGGGACGGACATGGCGCCAGCGCCGGCAGTCTCGGCGGGCCAGGCCTTTGCGAATGCGGCAGCTTCCAGCGACGCCTTCGAGATCGCCAGCTCGCAGCTTGCCGAAGGGCAGGCAGAATCGGCTGCAGTGAAGAAATTCGCCGCGTCGATGATCAAGGCGCACACCGAATCGACCGCCAAGCTCAAGACCGCCGCCGGCGCGATCACCCCCGACCCGACGCTGACCGCCGAGCAGCAGCAGGCGCTCGACTCGCTGAAGCCGCTCAAGGGCGCCGACTTCGACAAGGCCTATGTCGCCGCCCAGATCGATGCGCATGAGAAGACGCTGGCCGCGCTCAAGGTCAATTCGGCCGACACCAATGTGCCGGCATCGTTGCGCGACTTCGCGACCAAGCTGAGCCCGACCGTGGCCGCGCATCTCAACATGGCCAAGGGCCTGAAGCTCTAGGCCGGGAAAGGGCGGCCGCGCCTAGGCCGGCCGCCCTATTTGCGCTTGTGCTCCGAGCGGGCGAATTCCGCCACGACGTCGGAAAAATCGCCGTCGCTTACTTCGGCCAACGGATCCTCCTCGCCGGTCATCGGGATATCATCGGGCTCGGCACCGGCGAGCGCATCGACCGCGCCGTCGCGCGGCGGCGGCCCCTGCCGGTCGTTGGACTTAGGGTTCTGCTCCATCGCTTCCTCCGTCGGACACCCGCGACATCGCCGGCCGTCCCCGCGCCCGCACCGGTTGACCTCGCGCGGCGCGGCTCAGCTGGTTGAGCTGCCGGCGCAGCGACGGCCCGTCCAGATGCGACGCGACGTTCGAATAGCCTTCCGCATTCAACTGCCGTTCGATCTGATCGATCCGTTCATAGCTTCCCGACTTGGCCAGTTCGATGGCGCGCTCGATCAGGGTCTTTCCATGCATGCGCCCGTTCTGGACGCGATTGCCGGCGCTGGCTTCAACATAGGTCAAGATAGAACCGGGACGCCTTACAAGAGCCGGGAAGCGCGCGAGGACTGCATCAGGTTGCGCAGTTGCTTGCGGAAGGTGGGCGCCGAGAAATGCTGCGCGGCATTCGAATAGCCTTCGAACGACACTTCGCGCTCGATCTCCTCGATGCGGCGATAGGCGCCGGTATTGGCCAGCTCCAGCCCGCGTTCGATGATCGACTTCGACATGACATCCTCCCTGCATCGCATATGCCCCGGGGAAAACTCGGTGCCCGGCACCGGGGTTCCTGCAAAACCGCCGGGACTCACATGGATCAGCACGTTCCGCGCCGGGCGATCCGGAATCCGTCACGCTTCGAGCAATGCGGCGATCTGCGCTTCCGCGATCGCGCGCGCTTCGTCCGCGTCGAGCACCGAGGGAGAAAGGCAGAGCTCGAGCCACAGGCCGTCGACCAGCGCAGCAATCGCGATCGCTGCGCGGCGACGCGCCGCCGGCCGGAGCCCGCATGCGGCCAGCAAGGCCTCCAGCCCCTCGCGATAGCGGGCATATTGCACGTCATGGAGCGCCGCGATCTCGCCGCGCGCGATCACCAGCCCCCAGAATGCCGTCCAGGTGGCAAGCAGCGCGCGGTCGGCAATCGGCGGGGCGAAGCTCGCCGCGACATAGGCCAGCAGCTGCGCATGCGGATCGTCGCCGGCCGCCTCCATCGCGCTTTCGAGCGCTGCCGAGACCTGCTCGCCGACATGGGCGTAGGTCGCGGCGATCAGCGCATCGACGCCGCCGAAATGATGCGCGACCAGCCCCGGCGAGACGCTCGCCTCCAGCGCGATGGCGCGTACCGATGCGCCGCTCGCCCCGTCGCGCGCCAGTACGCGCGCGGTCGCCTCGATCAGCGACAGGCGCCGCGCATCGGGTTCGGCGCGGGTGAAGCCGGGCTTGCTCATCGCGCGAGCTTATTATACGATCGTACAACAAGCAACGCCTGGAGCCGGCCATGGCAACCACCGTCCCCTTGCCCGAACCGGGCCGCGACCCCGATGCCGACTGGTCGCTGCCGGGCTGGATCTATACCGATCCCGAGTTCCTCGAGCTCGAGACCGCGCATATCCTGCGCCCGTCCTGGCAGATCCTCTGCCACGAGAGCGACCTGGCCGGGCCGGGTGACTGGCGCACCCTTTCCTATCTGGGCGAGAATGTCGTGGCGGTGCGCGGACGCGACGGCGTGCTGCGGGCCTTCCACAATGTCTGTCGCCACCGCGCGATGCGGATCGTCGAGGGCGACAGCGGCTGCACCCGGAAGCTGGTCTGCCCCTATCATGCCTGGGCCTATGAGCTCGACGGACGCCTGTCGGGCGTACCGATGCGCCACGACTATCCGGCACTCGACATGGACGCGAGCGGGCTCGTGCCGGTCGACCTGTCGATCTGGCGGGGCTTCGTCTTCGTCCGGCTCGAGGATGATGGCGGGCCGTCGGTGGCCGAGATGATGGCGCCCTACGAGACAGAGATTGCGCCCTATCGCTTCGAGGAGATGCGGCGGATCGGCGATGTCAGGACGCGCGAACGCGCGGTCAACTGGAAGAACGTCGGCGACAATTATTCGGACAATCTCCACATCCCCGTCGCGCATGACGGGCTGACCCGGCTGTTCGGCAAATCCTATGCGATCGAGGCGTCGGGCTGGGTCGACAAGATGTCCGGCCAGCTCGTCGACCGCGTCTCGGCCAATCCGTGGGAGGCGTTCTACCAGCGCCATTTGCCGCGCGTCGATCACCTGCCGGAGGCCAACCAGCGGCTGTGGCTCTACTACAAGCTGTGGCCCAACATGGCGTTCGACATCTATGCCGACCAGATCGACTTCATGCAGTGGCTGCCGGTCTCGCCGACAAGCTGCGTGCTGCGCGAGATGGCGTTCGCGCTGCCGGACGACCGCCGCGAGATGAAGCTGGTCCGCTACGCCAACTGGCGGATCAACCGCGTCGTCAACGCCGAGGACACCTGGCTGATCGAACGCGTCCAGCAGGGCATGGCGTCGCGCAGCTATACCGCCGGGCCGATCGGGGCGAGCGAAGTGTGCCTGCGCAGCTTCGCCGCCAAGGTCCGCGCGATCATCCCCGAGGCCCGGCTGCACCGAGCGCCGGCACCGGGCTGGTCGCGCCGACCGCGCAATATCTGATTCTCGGGAGGAAGCATGAAGCGATACGACGCGATCGTCATCGGTGGTGGGCACAACGGACTGGTCTGCGCCTTCTATCTCGCCCGGGCGGGGCTCAAGGTCCGCGTGCTCGAGCGCCGGCACGTCGTCGGCGGGGCGGCGGTGACCGAGGAATTCCATCCCGGCTTCCGCAACTCGACCGCCAGCTACACGGTCAGCCTGCTGCGGCCCAAGGTGATCGCCGACATGAAGCTGCACGAGCGCGGCTTCCGGATCATCGAGCGGACGATCAGCAACTTCTTTCCGTTCGAGGACACCTATCTCAAGCTCGGCGGCGGCACCGCGCGGACCCAGGCCGAGTTCGCGCGCTTCTCGCAGAAGGACGCGGACGCCTATCCGGCCTATGACGCGGCGCTCGAGAAGGTCGCCCAGGTGCTGCGCGACCTCGCGCTCAAGACGCCCCCCAATGTCGGCGGAGGGCTGCGCGCGTTGCTGAGCGGCGCGGCGCAGGGCTGGCCGCTGTCGAAGATGGGGATCGAGGCGCAGCGCGACCTGCTCGATGTGTTCACCAAGTCGGCGCGCGACTTCCTCGACGGCTGGTACGAGGACGACCACGTCAAGACCGCCTTCGCCTTCGACGCGGTCGTCGGCAACTATGCCGGGGTGTCGACCCCCGGCTCGGCCTATGTCCTGCTCCACCACGTCTTCGGCGAAGTGAACGGCAAGCTCGGCGCCTGGGGCCATTCGGTGGGCGGCATGGGCGCGATCACCCAGGCGATGGCGCGCGCCTGCGAGGATGCCGGCGTCGAGATCAGCCTGGAGGCGCCGGTCGCGAAGGTGCTTGTCGACGGCGGCAAGGCGGCCGGCGTGCGGCTGGAGAGCGGGGAAGAGATCGCCGCGGGGATCGTCGCCGCCAATGTCGGGCCGGCGATGCTCTATCGCCAGATGCTCGACACCAGCGACCTGCCCGCCGACTTCAACAAGCGGATGCGGAGCTTCAAGACCGGCTCGGGCACCTTCCGGATGAACGTCGCGCTCAGCGAGCTGCCGGACTTCAGCGTGTTGCGCGGCAAGGAGAAGGCCGAGCACCACACCGCCGGGATCATCATCGCGCCGGGCATGGACTATATGGACCAGGCCTATGACGACGCGAAGGCGCAGGGCTGGTCGAAGAAGCCGATCGTCGAGATGAAGCTGCCGACCACGGTCGACGACAGCCTGGCGCCCGAGGGGATGCACATCGCCAGCCTGTTCTGCCAGCAATTCGCGCCGCAGCTACCGGACGGGCGCAGCTGGGACGATGCGCGCGAGGAAGTCGCCGACCTGATCATCGAGACGGTCAACGACCATGCCCCCAATTTCAAGGCGAGCGTGATCGCCCGGCAGATCCACTCGCCGCTCGACCTGGAACGCAAGTTCGGGCTGATCGGCGGCGACATCTTCCACGGCACGATGGGGCTCGACCAGCTCTGGGCGGCGCGGCCGGTGCTGGGGCATGGCGACTATCGCGCACCGGTTTCGGGGCTCTACATGTGCGGATCGGGCACGCATCCGGGCGGCGGCGTGACGGGCGCGCCCGGACACAATGCCGCGCACGAGATCCTGCGCGACCGATCGCTGGTGCGGCGGCTATTGCCGATCTGACCGGGTTCGCCGCACCCAGAGGAATACCGGGATGCCCAGCACGAGCAGGCCCAGTCCCCATGCATTGGCGTGCAGGCCCAGCCCGTAGATCATCCACAGCACGAAGCCGGTGGAGGCGAGCGCGGCCAGCTGCGCCAGGCGGTCGCCCGCAAGCAGCCTGAGCCCGGCCAGCGCGCTGACGAAATAGGCGAGCATGCCCGCGGCGAGGCTGATCGTCGCGATCTCGGCGAACAGCGCGCCGGTCGACCCGGTATAGTTGAGCGCCATCACGATCGTCACCAGCACGCCCGATACGAGGTGCGCGCGCGCCGGGGTACCGTGGCGGCTCTCCCGGGCGAACCAGGCCGGGAAGACGCCGCCCCGCGCCATCGCCCAGGGCATCTCGCCCTGCAGCAGGACGAAGCCGTTGAGCGTCCCGAGCGCGCTGATCGCCGCGAAGAGGGCCACGACCTGCAGCGCCCCGCTTCCCCATGCACGCCCGAGGAACTCGGCGAGCGGCGCCGGTGAGACGGCGGTCACGTCCGCAGGCATCATCAGCCCGATCGAGCCGGCGACCAGGACATAGACCAGCCCGGTCAGCGCCGTGCCGAGCAGCGTGGCGAGCGGCACGATCCGTGCCGCGTTCCTCACCTTGTCGGCCGGAACGGTCGCGGATTCGACGCCGAGGAATCCCCAGAAGGTGAGCGCCACCGCGCCGGCAATGGCATTGGCGCTGATCGGCACCGCCGGATTGGCGGCGATCGCGGCACCGCCTTCGCGGGCCAGCAGCCAGAAGGCGAGCAGCATCACCGCGACGAGCGGCGCCAGCTTCAGCACCGCGGTGACCAGCTGGATTCGCCCGGCCAGCGCAACCCCGCGGATGTTCACGGCGACCGCGGCCCAGATCAGCAGCAGCGCCGTGGCGAACGCCGGCGTGCCGCTGCCGAGCCGGGGGAACGGCACGCTGAGCGCGCTCACCACCGCGATGGCGAGCGCGCCATTGCCCGCCCAGACCAGGATCCAGTAGCTCCATGCCACCGCGAACCCCACCGCCGGGCCGAACGCGGCATCGGCAAAGGCATAGGGCCCGCCGGCGCAGGGAATCCGCGCCGCGAGCCGCGCGAACACGAAGGCCAGCGCCATGGCGCCGAGGATCGTCACGCCCCAGCCGATCAGCGCATTGGCGCCGAGCGGCGCAAGCGTCGCGGGCAGCAGATAGATGCCCGAGCCGATCATGTTGCCCACCACCAGCGCCAGCGTCGGCCAGAAGCCGAGCGCACGCCGGGGTGGAGGGAGCGTATCGCTCACGCGGCCATGATGTCGATGATCGCGCGCCCGGCGACCGGCATGGCAGCTCCAGCCGCCTGGCTCAGCAGTTGCCGCCGCCGTTCGGGCACATATCCGCATCCTGCGTGGTGAAACCGAAGAAGAGTGCGAACAGCAACGCCAGGTCTTCCATGATCGATCCTCTGCACCGTGAGCGATACGGGCAGCATACACGCTGTTCGACGCAATGCCATTGCATTCACCGCCGTTGGAAAGGGTCACCCACAATGCCCCGGCGAACGCGTCTTCCCGCTTGATCGCGCGGCGCGTGCGTGGTCACATCGCGCGATGCTGGCGACGCGCTTTCCTCCCGACCTGCTGGACGCCGCGCTCGCGCTGCACGACAATCGCCTTCCGGAAGCCGAGCGCGGCCTCAAGGCCTATCTCAAGCGCGATCCCTTCGATGCCCGCGCGATCCGCATGCTCGCCGAACTCGCGGGCCGTATCGGCCGGCTGAAGGATGCCGAGAACCTGCTGCGCCGCGCAGTCGAGATCGCGCCCGCCTTCACTGCGGCCCGCGCCAACCTCGCACTGGTGCTCTACCGCCAGAACCGCGCGAGCGAAGCGCTCGACGAGCTCGACCGGCTGATCGAGGCCGAGCCCGATCACCCCGGCCACGCCAATCTCAAGGCCGCCACGCTCGGCCGGCTCGGCGCATTCGAGGAGGCGATCCAGCTCTACGAGCATGTCCTCGCCACCGCGCCCGACCAGCCCAAGCTGTGGATGAGCTATGGCCATATGCTCAAGACGGTGGGCCGCCAGGCCGACGGCATCGCTGCCTATCGCCGGGCGATCGCGCTGCGCCCGGAGCTGGGCGAAGCGTGGTGGAGCCTCGCCAATCTCAAGACCGTGCGCTTCGACGATGCCGACATCGCGGCGATGGAAGCCGCGCTGGCCGACAGCGCCATTGGCGACGAGGACCGCTTCCATCTCGATTTCGCGCTGGGCAAGGCTTTCGAGGACCGGCGCGAGGCCGATCGCGCCTTCGCGCATTATGCCGCGGGCAACCGGCTGCGCCGCACCCAGCTCGTCTATGATGCCGACGAGACCGAGCGCTTCGTCGACGATTGCATCACGCTCGCCACCGGTGATTTCCTCGCCGACCGCGCCGGCTGGGGCTGCGATGCGGGCGACCCGATCTTCATCCTCGGCATGCCCCGTGCGGGCTCCACGCTGGTCGAGCAGATCCTCGCCAGCCACAGCGCGATCGAGGGGACGACCGAGCTTCCCGACTTGCCCGCCCTCGCCCGCCGCATCCCCAATTATCCGCACGGCCTGGCCGAACTGACGCGAGACCAGGCACGCGACCTCGGCGAGGAGTATCTCCGCAGGACCGCGGTCCAGCGCCGGACCGACCGGCCCTTCTTCATCGACAAGCTACCCAACAACTGGGCGCATGTCCTGCTGATCCGGCTGATCCTGCCCAATGCCACGATCATCGACGCGCGCCGCGAGCCGCGTGCCTGTAGCTTCTCCAACTTCAAGCAGCATTTCGCGCGCGGCCAGGCGTTCAGCTATGCGCTCGACGACATGGGCCGCTATTATCGCGACTATGTGCGGATGATGGCGCATCTCGATCGCGTCCAGCCTGGCAGCGCCTACCGCGTAATCCACGAAGCGCTGGTCGCCGATACCGAGGCCGAGGTGCGCCGGTTGCTCCAGGCTTGTGGCGTCGAGTTCGAGCCCGCCTGCCTCGCCTTTCACGAGACCGAGCGCGCGGTGCGTACCGCAAGCTCGGAGCAGGTGCGCCAGCCGATCTTCACCGGCGGGAACAGCGCCTGGCGCCCCTTCGCCCCGCATCTGGAGCCGTTGATCGCCGCGCTCGGCAACGTCGTCGATCCCTATCCGCAGGTGCCCGGCAACTTGTAACGTTGCAGAAACATCACGGTCCGCGAAGATTGCACACGCGTTTCCGGCAGGCCGATTGACGGCTGCTGCATCGCAGCACAGTCTCCCATGACATTGAGATTACACTGGGGGCTGCGATGATATTATCCGTGCGCCGTGCCGTGATTTCCGGGTTGCTCGCTTCGACGGCCCTGTCCCTCCCCGCCATGGCGCAAGCCCAGAGTACTCAGACAACCCCTTCCGAGCTTCCCCCAGATCAGGACGAGATCGTCGTCACCGCGCAGAAGCGCGACGAGAATATCCAGTCGGTCCCGATCAGCATCCAGGCGATCGGCACGCGCAAGCTCGATCAGCTCAACATCTCGAACTTCAACGAGTTCACCCAGCTGCTGCCCTCGGTGGCCTTCCAGACCTCGCAGCCCGGTGTCACCACCGTCTATATGCGCGGCGTGGCCTCGGGCGGCGACGGCAACCATTCGGGCTCGCTGCCCTCGGTCGGCAGCTATCTCGACGAGCAGCCGGTGACGACGATCGGCGGCACGCTCGACGTCCATATCTACGACATCGCCCGCATCGAGAGCCTCGCCGGGCCGCAGGGCACGCTCTACGGCGCGTCGAGCCAGGCGGGCACGATCCGCATCATCACCAACAAGCCCGACACCTCGGCGTTCGAGGGGCGGGTGGATATCGAGGGCAATACGGTCGCGCATGGCGGCCAGGGCGGCAAGATCGAGGGCATGATCAACGCGCCGCTGTCGAGCTTCGCGGCGCTTCGTGTCGTCGGCTTCTATCAGCGCGACGCCGGATATATCGACAATGTCGCCGGCACGCGCAGCTTCCTGCCGATCCCGGGCGGCATCACCGTCAACAACAACGCGTTCGTCAAGGACAACTATAACGACACCGATACCTGGGGCGGCCGCGCCGCGCTCAAGGTCGATCTCGACGATGTCTGGACGGTCACGCCGACCGTGCTCTACCAGGAGATGCGCGGGCATGGCAGCTATGCGTTCGACCCGCGGGTCGGCGACCTTCAGGTCCAGCATTTCTATCCCGAGAGCCGCCGCGACCGCTTCATTCAGGGCGCGCTGACGATCGAAGGCAAGATCGGCAACTGGGACCTGACCTATGCCGGTGCCTATCTCGACCGGAAGGCTTATTCGGCGACCGACTATACCGACTATTCGGAGGCCTATGACAATCTCTATGCCTCGGTCGGCGGGCTTGCCGGCTATTTCTACTATCAGGACAATGCCGGCAACACGATAGACCCGCGCCAATGGGTGATCGGTACCGATCATTTCAAGAAGACCAGCCAGGAACTGCGCGTGGCCTCGCCCTCGACCGATCGCTTCCGGATCGTCGCGGGCATGTTCTACCAGCGCCAGTCGAACCTGATCCACCAGGACTACAAGATCCCCGGCCTCGGCACCGCCGTGTCGGTCAACGGCTCGCCGGGCACGCTCTGGCTCACCCAGCAGCACCGCGTCGACAAGGATTACGCGATGTTCGGCGAGGCGAGCTTCGACATCTCGCCCAAGCTGACCTTCACCGCGGGCGCGCGCGTCTATATCTATGACAACTCGCTGATCGGCTTCTTCGGCTTCGGGCGGAACCCGGGCGTCGATGCCGGCGACGGGCGCCCCTATACCGCCTCGCCGTTCAACGCCGCCGGAAGCTCGCGCACCGGCGTTGCGAGCTGCTTCATGGCCGATGGCCGGACGCTGCGCGACGCCTATCTCGACGGAAGCCCCACCAACACGCTGCTGCCCGCGATGGTGGCGGGCGGGCCGTGCACCAATCTCGCCACCTATGCGAGCGGCAAGCTGATCCCCAAGAAGACGATCGACCAGGGCATAACCTATCGCTTCAACCTGACCTGGAAGCCGACCGACGACCTGCTGTTCTACGCCGTCGCTTCCAGTGGCTTCCGCCCGGGCGGCATCAACCGGCGCGGGGACGTCGCGCCCTATTCCACCGACACGCTGTACAATTACGAGCTCGGCTGGAAGACGACGCTGGCCGATGGCAAGCTGCGCTTCAACGGCGCGATCTATCAGCAGAACTGGAAAGCCTTCCAGTTCTCGTTCCTCGGGCCCAACAGCTTCACGATCATCCAGAACGGGCCCGATGCGCGCATCCGCGGCGCCGAGATGGATGCCAATCTCTCGCTTGGCGGGCTCAACCTCACCGTCGCCGGATCCTATACCGATGCCAAGACACGCGAGGATCTGTGCGCGACGCAGGTCTGCATCGGCGACGGCAGCGACGTGCTCGCGCCCAGCGGCACGCGCCTGCCGATCACCCCGCGCTTCAAGATCAGCAGCACCGCACGCTATTCGGTCCCGCTGGGATCGGGCCGCGGCTATGTGCAGGGGCTGATCGCGCACCAGAGCTCGGCGTCGTCGGACATCCGCGTCGCCAAGGCCGCCGCGCTTGGCCGGATCGAGGCCTATACGACCGGCAATCTCGCCTTCGGCTTCGAGCTGGCCCGCTACAGCCTTGAGCTGTTCGCCCAGAATATCTGGGACGAGCGCGGCCAGATCTCCCGCTTCCAGCAATGCGGCGCGTGCGACCAGCGCCCCTATATCGTCCCGATCACGCCGCGGACGATCGGCATAAGGGCGGGGGCGAAGTTCTAGGCGGCGAGCGCGGCGCCTTCCCTCGCGGGATCAGCCATGGCCGGAGCCCCCCGCGACGGCTGCCTCCGCGGCGGCACGGATTGCCAGCCAACGCTCCCGCTCGGCAACGGCATCGGCCAGGGCACGGTGCGCCGGCACTTGGCCGATACTGCGCCTGTCGGTTGCGGCGAGAAGGTCCTCGACCGCGGTCTCCAGCCCCTGCGGCTGCGCAATGGAGAGGATCCGGGCCGCGATCGCCCGATGGGCTTCGTCGCTGTCGCGCAGCCTCAGGCTGTGCCGGGGAAGCCCTGCGCCGCGCAGCAGGACCGACAGCCACTTCCCGTCCCAGGACGGCGCGCTGGCGAACAGGTCGTGGCCGCTGAGCACCTCGATCATGCGCCGGGCGACGATATCGTGCGCGATGCCGTCGCGCTCGAGTTCGGCGCGCGGGATGCGATGGATCGCCTCCGCTGCCGGATCCCAATCCGTCCATTCGGGCGCCGGCCGGATCAGATGGGCTTCGGAGCGGCCGTCCTCGAACACCCAGGCCACCTCGATCGGATAGCTGCGCTTGCCGAGCGAAGAGGCTTCGAAATCGAGAAAAGCGAGCATGGCGGCACCACCGGGGGCAGAGGATAGCGGCCGATCAGACTGCCGGGCGCATACCGGCCCGTCTAGGCGACCTCCTCGGTTTCCTCGCGCAAACCGGGCGATCCGGGCATTTCCCCGCCCGCGAGCGGAATGCGCACCGTGAAGCTGCTGCCGAGGCCGGCGCCGGCACTCGCGACTGCGATCGAGCCCTGATGCAGTTCCACCAGCTGGCGGACGAGGGCGAGGCCGATGCCCAGGCCGCCGGAGGCGCGGTCCTGCTGCCCCTCGACCTGGGCGAAGATCTGGAAGATGCGCGCCTGCATTTCCTGCGGAATGCCGACGCCATTGTCGCGCACCTCGATCTCGACTGCGTCCCCGGCCTTGCGGGCATATAGCTCGATCCTGCCGCCCGGCGGCGTGTAGCGCGCCGCGTTGTTGAGGAGATTGGCCACGATCTGGGCGACGCGCGTATGGTCCGCCACGAGCCAGACCGGATCCTCGGGCATGAAGGCGGTGAAGCTGTGCCCCGACGCATCGATATTGGCCTGGCTGGCCTCGACCGCCGAGTTCAGGATCGTCGCGAGCTCGATCCGCTCCTTCCTGAGGGAGATCTTGCCTTCCACGATGCGCGAGGTGTCGAGCAGGTCGTCGACCAGCCGCCGCAGATGCGCGAGCTGCCGCTCCATCCGCTCGCGGATATAGACGGCCTGGTCGGTATCCGCGCGCTTCTGGAGCAAATGCATGCCGGCATGCAGTGCCGCGACCGGGTTGCGCAGCTCATGCGCCAGGATCGCGATGAACACGTCCTTGCGGCGATCGGCCTCCTTGAGGGCCAGCGTCGCCGCTTCCAGCGCATCCCGCTGCGCCGCGACGATCTGGCGCTGGCGATGCAGGTCGAAAAATACTTCCGCCTTGCTGCGCAGGATGTCCGCCTCGATCGGCTTCTGGATGAAATCGACCGCCCCTGCCTCATAGCCGCGGAAGCGGCGCTGCGCGTCGGCGCTGCCTGCCGTGACGAAGATGATCGGGATATGCCGGGTCCGCTCGTTGCCGCGCATGAACTCGGCGAGTTCGAATCCGTCCATCCCCGGCATCTGCACGTCGAGCAGCGCAAGCGCGACTTCGTGCTGCAGCAGCAGTTCGAGCGCCTCCTCGCCCGAGCGCGCCTTGAGGATCTCCAGGCCATCCCGGCGGAGCAACCCTTCGAGCGAGAGGAGGTTCTCCCGCAGGTCGTCGACGAGAAGGCACTTCACGGGGGGCGGCGTCATGCTGCGATGTCTTTCATGAGATAGTCTGCGATCGCCTCGAGCGTGAGGATGCGGGCTTCGGGACAGGCCGCGGCGGCGGCCAGCGGCATGGTATCGGCCTGGGCGGTCTCGGGTTCCTCGATCATTGCCACGCCGCCGGCCTCGCAAATCGCCTTCAGCCCCCTGGCGCCATCGGCGCTGGCACCGGTCAGGATGACGGCGGAGACGGCGTCTCCAAAGCTGTCCGCCGCGCTTTCGAACAGCACGTCGATCGAAGGACGCGAGTAGAGCACCGGTTCGTCTGTCGAAAGCGAGAGGGTGGCGTCACTCTCCACCAGCAGGTGATAGTCGGGCGGGGCGAAATAGATGACACCCGGCAAAGCCTGTTCCTTGTCCTCTGCTTCCCGGACCGTCATCCGGCACCTGGTCTCGAACAATGGCGCGAGGATGTTGCTGCGGTCGGTCGGGACATGCACCACGATGATGATCGGCACGGGGAAGTCCGCCGGCAGTTCGGGAAGGATCACCGAAAGCGCCTGGATCGCGCCCGCGGACGCGCCGATCACCACGATGCGGGGCGGTGCGCCGCTCATCCTTCGCGCCTCTGGTAGATCTTCTCGTCCCGCACGAAATTGGCGAACCCGTCCGCATGGGCCGAGAAGCGGAGATTCTCCTTCGAGCCGAGGCCAAGGAAGCCGCCGCGCACCAGGGAATCGCGGAACAGGCCGATCGCGCGATTCTGCAGCTCGCGATTGAAATAGATCAGCACGTTGCGGCACGAAATCAGCTGCATCTCGGCGAACACGGCGTCGGTCACCAGACTGTGGTCGGAGAACACCACCCGGTCGCGCAGGCTCTTATCGAACACTGCGCCGCCATAGCCGGTGGTGTAATAGTCGGAGAGGGACGACTTGCCGCCGGACAGGCGGTGATTCTCGGTGAAGCCCTTGATCCGGTCGAGCGCATAGATGCCGCGCGATGCGGTCTCCAGCGCTTCCTGGCTGATGTCGGTCGCGTAGAAGATCGTGCGCTCTTCCAGCCCTTCCTCGCGGAACAGGATGACGAGGGAGTAAAGCTCCTCGCCCCCGCTGCACCCCGCGATCCAGATCCTGAGCGAGGGATAGGTCCGCAGGACCGGCACGACCTTCTCGCGGATCGCCCTGAAATAGGAGGGGTCGCGAAACATTTCGCTGACCTGGACGGTCAGATAGCCGAGCAACTGCGGCAGCATCGCCTTGTCGTGCAGCAACGCTTCCTGCAGCGCCGAGAAGGTCGGCATGCCGAGCCGCTGCCGGGCCTGCTTCAGGCGCCGCCGGATCGAAGCCTGGGCATAATTCCGGAAGTCGTAGTGATAGCGCAGGTTCAGCGCCTCCAGCAGCAACCGGATCTCGATGTCCTCGATGACGTCTGACAAGCCGGCGTCCCTCAGCGCGGCATCCATACGCGGACGAGCGACAGCAATTTGTCCACGTCCAGCGGCTTGGCCATATAGTCGCTCGCGCCGGCCTCGATGCAGCGCTGCTGGTCGTCGGGCATCGCCTTGGCGGTGAGCGCAATAATTGGCAGCTTCTTCCAGCGCGCCTTCTTGCGGATCGCGCGCGTAGCGGTCAGTCCATCCATTACCGGCATCATCACATCCATCAGAACCAGATCGATGGCAGAACCCCCATCGGCGCCCGTTTTCTCCAGGGCCTCGATCGCTTCCTTGCCGTTACGCGCGATTTCTATCGTCACGCCGTGCGGCTCGAGGATATTGGTGAGCGAATAGACGTTACGGACATCGTCCTCGACGATGAGGATGCGCCGGCCTTCCAGGATCGCGTCGCGGTTGCGCGCGGTCTGGATCATCTGCTGATGCTCGGGCGGCATGTCGGTCACCACCTGGTGGAGGAACAGCGACACTTCGTCGAGCAACCGCTCCGGCGAACGCGCGCCCTTGATGATGATCGAATCCGAATAACGCCGCAGCCGCTGCTCGTCGTCGGGCGAGAGATCATGGCCGGTATAGACGATCACCGGCGGAAAGCTGTGCCCCTGATCCTCCTGCAGCGTTTCCAGCAGCGCGAAGCCCGAAGCATCGGGCAGGCTGAGGTCGAGCACCATGCAGTCGAAGGTTTCGCTCTTCAGCCGGTCCAGGCTCTCGGCGACGGTGCCGACGCCGACGGTCTCGACTTCGCCAGAGGCGAGCAGCTTGGCGACGGCGTCGCGCTGGACCGGATCGTCCTCGACGATCAGCACCCGCCGGCTGCTGGTGGAAAGCTTGGTGGCCAGCGTCTGGAGCACGGCCGCCAGGTCCTCGCGCTGCACCGGCTTCACCAGATAGCCGATCGCGCCGAGCGACAGCGCCGTCTGACTGTGATCGGCGGCGGAGACGATATGCACCGGGATGTGCCGGGTCTCGACGTCGCTCTTCAGCCGGTCGAGCACGGCCAGGCCAGACTGGTCCGGCAGGCCGACATCGAGTACGATGGCGCTGGGCTTGTGTTCGCGGGCGAGCGTCAGCGCTTCCTCCGCGGTGCCGGCAACCAGGCACTGGAAGCCCATCTCATGCGCAAGGTCGCGCACGATCGAGGCGAAGATGCTGTCGTCCTCGACGACAAGCAGGATGCGCTCGGCGGTTCTCAGGCTGTCGCGGTCATCCAGGACCCGGCGAACCACCCGGGGCTTGGGGCGCGCCTCTGCTGCTGCGGACGCAGGCTTGGCCTGGGCCGGCGGCATCACGGGCTCCTCGCGCTCCGCGACCAGTTCGGGATCATAGGCAAGCGGTATGGTCAGGGCGAAGTGGCTGCCCTCGCCCGGAGTACTGCTCAGCGCGATCGTGCCGCCGAGCAGGCGCGCCAGCTCGCGCGAGATCGACAGGCCCAGGCCGGTGCCGCCATATTTGCGGCTGATCGTGCCGTCCGCCTGGCGGAAGGCCTCGAATATCTCGCGCTGCTGCTCCTCGGCGATGCCGATGCCGGTATCGGTGACGCCGAGCGTGATCCGCCCCCTGGCTGCCGGCGCGATCTCCAGCGTCACGCTGCCCTTCTCGGTGAACTTGAAGGCATTGGACAGCAGGTTCTTGAGGATCTGCTCCAGCCGCTGGCGATCGGTGTCGATCGTCGCAGGGCTGTCATCAGGGACCTTGATGTCGAACGCCAGGCCGCGTTCGTCGGCGATCGGCTGAAAGACCTGGAGCATGTCGCGCGTGAGCCGGTCCAGCGAAACGCTTTCCGGCCGGATCTGCACATGCCCTGCCTCGATCTTGGAGAGGTCGAGAATGTCGTTGATCAGCTGGAGCAGGTCGTTGCCCGAGGACTGGATCGTGGTCGCGTACTTGACCTGCTCCTCGGTCAAATTGCCCTTCGGATTGTCGCCGAGCAGCTTGGAGAGGATCAGCAGCGAATTGAGCGGCGTGCGCAGCTCGTGCGACATGTTGGCGAGGAAATCGGACTTGTAGCGGCTCGTCTGCTCCAACTCGCGGGCCTTGAGCTCGACCGCGGCATTGGAGCGGGCAAGGTCGTCGCGCTGCGTCTCGAGCTGCTGGGCCTGTTCCTCGAGCTGGGCATTGGTCTGCTCCATCTCGACCTGCTGCTGCTCGAGCCGGACCTGCTGTTCCTTGAGGGCATTGCCCTGCTCCTCCAGCTCCTCGTTCGAGACGCGCAGCTCCTCGGTCTGCACCTGCAGCTCGTCGGACTGGCGCTGGGTCTCTTCGAGAAGGTTCTGGAGCGCGGTGCGCATCTGGGCGGAGCGAAGCGCCACACCGATCGCGCCGGCGGCCTGCTCGAGGAAGGTCCGCGCATCCGGGCTCACCGGTTGCAGGAAGCCCAGTTCCAGCACGCCCTGCACCACGTCATCGGCGATGGCCGGAGAGATGATCAGGTGGCGCGGCTTGTCCCGGCCCAGCGCCGAGCCGATGGTCAGATAGCCTTCGGGGATGTCCGACAGCAGCACCGCCGCGCGATCGGCTGCGACCTGCCCGAGCAGGCCTTCCCTGGGCGCGAACCGATCGGTGATGTTTGCGTCATCCGGAACCCCCAGCGTCGCGATCCGGCGGTACAGCGCACCGTCGCTGGCGAAGATCGCCCCGCCCTGCGCCCCCAGGAACCGGGAGAGGAAACCGAGGATATGCTCGCCGAGCGCATCGGCGCCCGGATCGCCGAGCATGACTGCGGCAAGCCGTGCCTGGCCGGATTCCAGCCATTGCTGGCGCTCGCGCGCCTTGGTCGCCCGCCGAAGCACTTCGCCGATGACCAGGGTCAGCGCGATCCCGACCAGGGTGGCCAGCAATCCGGTGAGGCGGGCGGCCTGATATGCATCCGCCATCTCGTCCAGCCGCTGCTGACGGAGCCGGGCCTCCTCCTGCTGCATGAGGTCGAGCTGGGCGCGGATCGCATCCATCTCGGCCTTGCCGCGATCGTCGTTGACGATGTTGAGTGCGGCGGCTGCCCCGGCGCTGCGACGCAGGTCGATCGTCTGCTTCAGCTCGGCCAGCTTGGCGCTGACATGGCGACGCAGCGTTTCGATTCGGGCCTGCTGGCTGGCATTGTCGCGCGTCAGCCCCGCGATGGCATCGAGCTTGCCACCGATTCGTGCCGCGGCTTCATTATAGGGGGCGAGATACTGATCGCGGCCGGTCAGCAGATAGCCGCGCTGGCCTGTCTCGGCATCCTGTATGGTCGAAAGGACGTCATCCAGCCCCGCAATCACGTCATGCGAATGTCGAATTCTCGCGTCGTCGTCCCGAAGGATCGTGACGTTTTGATATGCGATGGTGCCGCTGACGAGAAAGAATAGAATCGCCAAGCCGAGGCCGATCACGGCCCCGATATTCATGCCCGATCGCGGCGCGGACAAGAACTCGCGGTCGGAAGCTTGCGTCATCGATGCCGTCTTTCTGAAATTTCGCGACAGGTTATCAGCAATTAACCAGCTGAATCAAAGCCTGTCATATGTTTTTGCAAGGCAGGATTGGGACATGGTCCTGATACGCGGCACCGAGGGTCGGTGTAGTCCACCGGTGTTTCCGGCAGATTTGGCGGCATTCTTCGATTAGCCCCTTCAAATCGCCCCTCCCTCACGGCTCCTGATACCCAAGCGCACGCAGCGTGAGCGTACCCGAGCGCGGGTCCTGCGTGAAGAAGAGTCCGCCCCCTGTCCGGGCTTCGCCTGCAACATAGTCGAGCGTCGCCTTCGCCGTCTCGGGCGGTTTGCCGCGCACCGACAGCGTCCCTTCGATCTCGACCGCGGCGGCAGTGGTGCTGCCGAGATTGACCGCCTCGAACGCGACGACGAACCCCTGTCCGGAGGCGGTAGCCCCGCGCTGCTCTACCTTGATTGCAGGCGGTGTGCCGCCTCCGCGCAACAGGTCGGCCCCGATCACTGCGAAGACAAGCAGGAGCAAGGCCAGGCCCAATGCCGCCGATGCCCATTCGAGCGCCGAGGTCTGCGCATGTGGTTCGCGTCTGGCCATGGCCCTGCCTCAGATCACCAGCCGCGCGATCGCGGCGCCGATCGCGGCGGGGAAACCAAGCACGATGGCGATGCGCGCGAGCGTGAAGCTGCCCTGGCCGTCGAGGCTGCCGAAGGTCCACAGCACATAGAGGCTGACGAGCAGCGCGATGGCATAGCCGGGGATCGTGAAGATCAGGAACAGGCGCCAGCTGCCATAACCCTCCGGCGCGGCTTCCTGCCCTGCCAGTCCTACGGTGAACACCAGCGCATGGAGTAGGCCGAGCGAGACCAGGACCAGCGCCAGAGCATGTCCGGCGTTCATCTTGTGGCCGATCAGGATCATCTCCTCGGTCGGCGCGACGTTGAAGGCGAAGAACAGCGCGCCGGCAAGCATCAGGAACAGCTGCCCGGCATAGCCAGCCGATCGCTGGGCGAGGCTTTCGTCGCTATCGACCTCGCCCGACCCCAGCTGCTTGCGCGCGATCATCGCCCCGAAGCTGGCAGGCACGCACTGGATCGCGACCTGCCCGACCAGCGCAGCAAAGGACAGCCCGGGCCGGAACAGCCCGAACAGCGCAAGGATCGCGAAGGATGCCAACATCCCCACTGCCTGGGCCGCCAGGGCGTCGAGCACGTCCTCGGTCAGCGTCGCGGTCCGCTCGAACCCGCCGAAGCGCGACAGCACGACCAGCACCGCGAAGTTGAAGAATAGGAAGAGCAGCAGCCGCGCCGGCGCGATGTGCAGCCCGATCGCCCACATCTCCATCGTCATCAGGAGCGGCAGCCCGAAAAGGATCGCCCCGGCAAAGGCACGGGCCAGCCCGACCGCATAGTCCCGGTTCAGTTTCGCGGCCATCGAGGTCATCGCCACCACAATGCCGATGCCCCGCCTTCGTTCCCGGAAGTCCGGGGCATGCGCTCCCTGCGCATGCCCCGGACTTCCGGTTTATGCGATTATCGAGCGTAGTGGCCCACGATCTGCCCGACGAGCTTGGCCCAGGGCATGTCGAGCGCGTCATAGACCGCACCCGATTCCGGGGCTGCATTGTCGCCCAGTATCTCGACCATGAAGGTCGCATAGTCGGAGAGCACCACCCCGGCCTGCTGCAGGCGGAGCAAGTTCACGTCATGCTTGGTGCGGCTGAAGGTGCCCGAGGCATCGACCGCGACATAGGCGTCATAGCCCTTGGCCACCGCGGTCATCGCCGGGAAGCCGGCGCACACTTCGAGCGAGATGCCGGCGAAGATCAGCTTCCTGCGGCCGGTCGCCTCGATCGCTGCCGCAACGCGGGGATCGTCATAGGCGTTGACCGTCGAGCGGTCGATGATCTCCAGCCCGTCCAGCGCCTCGACCAGTTCGGGGAAGGTCGGCCCCCACAGCGTGTCGCGCGCCGTGCTGGTGGCGACGATCGGCAGGCCCAGCGCCTTGGCCGCGCGGGCCAGCGCCACGACATTGTGCTTGAGTTCGCCGGTCTCGTAATCGCGCACGCCGGTCATCAGGTTCACCTGGTGATCGACCAGGATCAGGGCGGCATTGTCGCGGGTCAGCGGCTCGTAGGTGCGCAGGGTCATAACATCCTCCAAATCGAAATATCGGTCGCTCCGGCCACGAGCATTTCGTGACGGCCCAAGAGCTAGAGGCTGGACGAGAGGACCAGAAGACGCCAAAACTGCAACCCAGCGTCCAATCATATGGACGATGGAGACTGCGCGATGCTCGATCTGAACGACTTCTATTATTTCGTGCAGGTCGTCGATCGCGGCGGGTTCACCGCCGCCGGCCGGACGCTGCGCGTGCCCAAGTCGACGCTCAGCCACCGCATCCAGCAGCTCGAGCGCGACCTCGGCGTCCGCCTGCTCAACCGCACCTCGCGCCGCTTCGGGATGACCGATGCGGGCGGCGACTTCTACCACCACGCCGTCGCGATGCTGCGCGAGGCGGAACAGGCGGAGATGACCATCCGCGGCCGCCTGACCGAACCGACCGGCACGGTCCGCTGCACGGCGGGATCGGCGACGATGCAGTTCGCCCTGTCGGACATCATCGCCGACTTCCTGGTCCAATATCCCAAGGTGAACGTGGTCGCCCATGCCGCGGATCGCACCGTCGACATCGTCGGCGAGAATTTCGACCTCGCCGTGCGCGCCCATTCCGATCCGCTGCCCGATTCCAACCTTGTCCAGCGCACGCTCGCGCCCGCGCCCTGGTATCTGTTCGCCGGCGCCGACTATCTGAAGGCGCGCGGCGCGCCCAGGACGCCGCAGGACCTGCAGGAGCATCCGTCGCTGTTCATGATGCGGACCGGCGTCCAGCCGCTCTGGCGCCTGCGCCATGCCCGCCAGCAGCGCGACGAGATCGTCATGCCACTCACCCCGCGCCTGCTCGGCGACGACATGGTCGGCCTGCAGCGCGCCGCGATCAAGGGCCTCGGCGTGGTCGCGCTGCCCGGCTATATCTGCCGTGACGCAGTCCGCTCCGGCGCGCTGGAGCGCGTGCTGCCCGACTGGATCGCCGGCGATTCGACGCTCACCGCGCTGATCCCCTATCGGCAAGGCCTGCTCCCCTCGGTCCGCGCCTTCCTCGATCACCTGACCGCCGAATTCCCCAAGACCGTGCTGATGTAGCCGGGTCCATCGTCCAGCAGGTTGGACGCAAACTCCAGTTTTCAGGGACTTCCCAGCCCCTGCGCCCCGCACCAGCTTTGCGCGTCATGTACGGCGCATTTCCCCTGGTCGCACTCCTGGCGCTGACGATCGTCACGCTTCTCGCAATCCGGCGGCGCGGGCTGCTCATCCAGCTTGCCGCCGAGATCCTGCTTCTTGCCGTATTGACCGCATGCCTCGCCTGGCACGGCACCGGGCCGCTGCCGGGCGTCGGCCTCCCCGCAGGACTGGCGGGAATCTGGCTGCGTGCGCTCGCGGTGATCTGGTGGCTGATCGCCGCGCGGCTGGTGGTGAACCTCACCATCCTCGCCCGTGGCCGCGATCCGCGGGCCCGCGACGCAAGGCTGTTCTCCGAACTGATCGCCGCGATCATCTATCTCGCGGCCGGGCTGGTCGTGCTCAACTCGGTGCTGAACCTGCCCGTCGCCGGGCTGCTCGCCACCTCCGGAGTGATCGCGATCGTCCTCGGCCTGGCGCTGCAGAACACGCTGGCCGACGTCTTCTCGGGCATCGCGGTGGGGCTGGAAAAGCCGTTCCATGCCGGAGACCGCGTGTCGCTGGGCGAGAACGAAGGCGTGATCGTCGGGATCAACTGGCGCTCGATCCGCATCCAGACGGACAGCGAGGATCAGGTCACGATCCCCAACAGCATCGTCGCCAGGGGCCAGATCATCAATCGCAGCGTCCCAACCCGACGGCGCGCGACCACCGTGGAAATCACCCTGCCCGCCGACATCCCGTCGGAACGGGTGCTGGAGCTGATGCGCCAGGCCACCTTGCTCTGCCCCGATGTCCTGGCCGAGCCGGCGCCCCTGTTCACCCTGCGCCGCTCCGGGCTGACCTCCGCCACCTATGTCACGACCTTCTTCATCGCCGACAGCCCGGCGCTGCTGCGGGCGCGGAGCAACGTGCTGCGCCAGATCCGCCGGCTGCTCTACCATGCCGGCATCCTGCCCGCGCAGGCGCTTTCCCCCGCCGCGCTGCTCGGCGCAGTGGTGCTTTTCGAAGCACTGTCGCCCGCCGAGACGGACACGCTCGCCGCCCAGCTCGTCCCGCACTGCGTCGATCCCGGTACCGTGCTGTTCGAGGAAGGCAGCACCAGCGACTCGATCTACATCGTCGAGGCCGGTGTGCTCGAACTCGCGCGCAGCGCCGGCACCGCCGACCGCCAGCTGCTCGGCCATGTCGGGCCCGGCGAATATATCGGCGAGCTCGGCCTGATCCTCGGCGCCCCGCGCGGCGTGACGATGACCGCGCTTACCCGAGCCCGCCTGTTCGAGCTGCCGGGCGAGAGCCTGGCCGGGCTGCTCCGGTCGAACCCGGGCCTGAACGCCACGATGGCGCAATCCGTCCAGCGCGGCCTCGACCTGCTCGACCGCGATGCGGCCGCCCGCGCCGCCCAGCCGGACGCGCACGGCCCTGCCCTGCTCGCCCGCATCAAGGCCTTCTTCTCCGCCCACACCCACTGAGCGGCTTGCCCTCGGCTGCTCCCGTCCGGGCATGCCGGCGCTTCTGCGCGTCCAACGCTCATCGTTCAACCTACTGGACGCTAGGTTGCAAAATGATCGACTTCTCGGCCAATACCGCCGCTCCATAATGGCCGTGATCAAGAGATTTGGAGTGATCGCGATGGGCAATATGGAAAAGATCGAAAAGGCCGGACGAACCGTCCCGAGGCTCGGCGCGGTGGTCGCCGGGGTTCCGCACGATATCGGCAACGGCTTCTCGGCGAAGCATTTCTCCGAGGAGATGTTCGGCGGCGCGATGGATCCGTTGCTGATGGTCGATCACTTCGTGATGACCGCGCCCACCTTCGCACCGCATCTTCATGCCGGCATCTCGGCGGTGACCGCGATGTTCGAGGATTCGCAGGGCGAGTTCCTCAACCGCGACACGCTGGGCCATACGATCGCGCTCAAGGCAGGCGATCTCTACTGGCTGGCCGCGGCGAGCGGCGCGGCGCATGAGGAGAAGCCGGCCGAGGGCGCACGGGTCCACGCGCTGCAGATCTTCGTCAACCTGCCCGAGCGGCTGAAGAAATGCCCGGCGCGCGCCCTGCAGGTCGAAGCTGGCGAGGTGCCGGTGATCGAGGGCGACGGGCATCGCGTCCGGGTCGTGCTCGGCCAGAGCAGCGGCGCCACCGGCGCCACCGGCACGCCCGAGGAAATGACTATGCTCGACGGGTTCCTCAGCGCCGGCGGCAGCTTCGTCCATGCCCTGCCCGAGGGCCGCCAGGCCTGGCTCTATGCCGTATCCGGCAGCGTCAGCATCCATTGCCAGGGTGAGGACAGCCTGCTCGACGCGGGCACCGCCACCACTGTCGAGGCCGGCGCGGCCACCGACATCGCGCTCGCCGCCGACGACCGCGCGCATTTCGTGCTGATGGCCGGCAAGCCGATCCACGAGAGCTTCGTCAAGCACGGCCCGCTGGTCATGACCACCGCGGACGACGTGCGCCGGACGCTCGCCAATTACGCCGAAGGGAAGTTCGGCCGCATCCCGGCCTGACCCGCCCCATCCATTCCGACTGCAGATCACGCGCGGTGCCCGACGCAGCGCGGCGGTGAACCACAATCCTGGGAGACGAGCAATGAACGACACGACCAGCATCGACGGACTGGTGAAAACCACGATCCGCTGGCTTTCGGACGAGGAACGGCAGCGCGAGGCGGCGCTGCGTGCGCATTTCGCCGATTTCTGGGCGAGCGCCACCGGCGCCCCCCGTGAAATCTATGACCGGTTCATCGCCGCCAGCCCGCTCGTCGAGAGCGTGACGCTGGAAGAAGTCGCCACCGATACCGTGCATGGCTGGTGGGTGCGGCCGCGCACGGCTGTTCCCGGCCAGGCGATCCTGTTTATCCATGGCGGCGGCTATGTGCAGGGCTCCGCCAGGGCCTATCGCGGCTTTGTCAGCCAGATCGTCAGCCGCACCGGCGTCCCGGCGCTGGTGATCGATTATCCACTCGCGCCGGAAGCCACCCTGCCGGCGGCGCCGAACGCCGCGCTCGCGGCCTGGAGCTATCTGGCCGAGAACCGCTTCTCGCGGATCGCGATCGTCGGGGACTCGGCGGGCGGCGGGCTGTCGCTGGTCACCATGGCGCAGCTGGCGAAGCAGGCGACCTTCCCGCACCCGGTCGCCGGCGTGGTCTTCTCGCCCTGGACCGATCTAGCCTTCACCGGCCAGTCGATGACCGATCCGGGCATCATCGATCCGCTGATCGGCCATGACTATCTGCAGGATTGCGCCAGCAAATATGTCGGCGATTTCTCCCCCGCGGATCCGCTCGCCTCGCCGCTGCACGGCGATCTCGCCGGCCTGCCGCCGCTGCTGATCCAGGTCGGCACCGACGAGCGCCTGCTCGACGATTCCTGCCAGTTCGCCGGACGCGGCGCCAAAGCCGGCACCCCGGTCGAGCTCGAGGTGTGGGAGGGCATGCACCATGTCTTCCAGCTCGACGTCGCGCATCTCGAGAGCAGCCGCGTCGCGCTCGATCGCGCCGCCAGCTTCCTCGCCCGCGCCTTCAACGCCTGATCCCCCTCGGAAAGGAGATACGCCATGATCGCCCAGTCCAGTTCCGAAACTGCCTATGACGTCGTCATCGTCGGCGGCGGCTCGGCCGGTGCCGTGCTCGCCCGTCGGCTCAGCGAGGATGCCAGCCGGCGCGTGCTGCTGCTCGAAGCAGGCGCGGCCTATGCGCCGTCCGCCTATCCCGACGTGATCGCCAATGCCAACCGGGTCGGCGGCGATGCCGCGCATGACTGGGGCTATCACACCCAGGACCGTGCCGGGCTCGGCCATGACGTGAATGCGATCCGCGGCAAGGTGCTGGGCGGCAGCTCCGGCGTGAATGCCGCGGTGGCGATGCGCGCGCGTCCGTCAGACTTCGCCCGCTGGAGCGCGATGGGCGTCGAGGGCTGGAGCTGGGACGAGGTGTTCCCGATCTTCAAGGCGATGGAGAACACGCCGACCGGCGACGATGCCTGGCACGGCCGCGCCGGCCCCTTCCCGATCCGCCAGCGCACGATGGAGGAGATCACGCCGTCGATGCGCGCCTTTGTCCGCGCATCGGAAGCAGTGGGCCTCAAGCGGGTCGCCGATTTCAACGGCGCCGAGCAGGACGGCGTCTCGCCCTATCCGCTCAACGTCGTCGCGGAGAAGCGGATCAACACCGGCATCGCCTATCTCACCAATGAAGTGCGGGCGCGGCCGAACCTGACGATCCGCGGCGATGCCGAGATCGACATGGTGCTGTTCGACGGGCGGCGCGCCAGCGGCGTGCGGCTGGTGAGCGGCGAGGCGATTCTGGCCGGCCAGGTGATCCTTTCCGCCGGCGCCTATGGCAGCCCGGCGATCCTGATGCGCTCGGGCATCGGCCCGGCGGTGTATCTGCGCGCGCTCGATATCCCGGTGCTGCAGAACGCACCCGTCGGCGAGCGGCTGAAGGAGCATCCCTTCTACTACAATGTCTACGCGCTCACCCCTGAGGCGAGGGCGATGACGCCGGTGGCCGGCGCGATCATTTGGACCGGATCTAGCGAGGCCGGGCCGGACGAGTTGGATCTCCACATCTCGGGCACGCACATCTTCGATCCGGCGCTGAGCCCGACCGGCGGCGCGATCGTGCTGGCCTGCGCGGTGACCCTGCCCAAGTCGAACGGATCGCTCCGGCTCGCCAGCCGCGACCCGCGCGCCATGCCGCAGATCCGCTTCAACTTCTTCGAGGATCCGAGCGACCTGCGCCGCATGAAGGAAGCGGTGCGCCTGTCGCGCCGGATCGGGCGGACCGCGCCCTTCAGCGACATGATCGCCCTGGAGATGGCGCCGGGCGCGGATGTGATGGATGATGCGGCGCTGGAACGCGCAATCATCGCCCAGGTCGACGGCTATTCGCATCCCACCTCGACCGTGCCGATGGGCAGTGCGCGCGACCCCGGCGCAGTGGTCGACTTCGCCGGCGCGGTGCGCGGGGTCGAGGGCTTGCACGTCGTCGATGCCTCGATCATGCCGGACATCATCTCCGCACCGACCAACGTGACGACGATCATGATGGCCGAGGCGATCAGCCGAAAGCTCGTGTCGTGACCACCAGGATCCCGCTCGTCCCCGCCTCGTTCTTCGGTATCGTGCTCGGCCTGGCGGGCCTCGCCAACGACTGGCGCGCCGCGCACCTCGCCTGGGGCCTTCCCGCTGCGGTGGGCGAGGCGATCTTCGCGCTCGCGGCGCTGGCCTGGCTCGTGATCGTCGCGCTCTATGCGCTGAAATGGCTCGTCGCGCCGCAGGTCGCCCGGGACGAGTTCGGCCATGCTGTCCAGTGTTGCTTCGTCGGTCTTGCCGGTGTCGCGACGCTGCTGATTGCGCAGGGCGCGCAGGCCTTCTCGCGGCCTGCGGCGGTGGTGCTGTTCGTCCTGGGAGTCGCGTTCACCTTCGGGTTCGGCATCTGGCGGACCGGGCATCTCTGGCGCGGCGACCGCGATCCGGCAACGACGACGCCGGTGCTCTATCTTCCGCTGGTCGCGGGCGGGTTCGTCACCGCCACCGTCGCGGCAACGCTCGGCTATCCGCAATGGGGGCAGCTGGCCTTCGGTTGCGCCTTCTTCGCCTGGCTCGCGATCGAGTCGGTGTTGCTGCATCGTCTCTACACCGCAGCGCCGATGACTCCCGCGCTGCGGCCGACCTTGGGCATCCAGCTCGCGCCGCCGGCGGTGGGGGCGACCGCCTATCTCGCGGTGACCGGCGGGCAATCGGACATGCTGGCGCACATGCTGGTCGGCTATGCGCTGGTCCAGGCGCTGATCCTGTTGCGGATGGCGCGCTGGATCGCCCAGCAGCCATTCGGCGCGTCCTACTGGGCCTTCACCTTCGGCGCGACGGCCCTCGCCGGTGCCGCGATCCGTCTGTCGATGGTGCCAGGAGAGACCGCGATGGCGGCGCTGGCGCCGTTCCTGTTCGGCGCCGCCAACCTGCTCGTCATCGGCATCGCAGCCGGCACACTATGGCTGTTCTGCGCCGGCAGATTGCTTCCGAAACCAGGCCCGGCCGCGCAATCGGCAACGAGATAGCGCGATGCGGCTGCTTCGTTATTGCGCTGGCGCACGGCGAACGATCGTGGAAATCTGGCTGCGTGACCAAGCGTTCCGACATCCTGCCTCCCGCTGCGCACTCTGAACCCGCGCCGGAGAAGCTTGCCGGATTGGACGGCATAGCGGTCAAGCGCCTGTTGCAGGGCGCGGTGCTGAAGGGGCATGATCCCGAAGCATTGCTGCGCAAGGCTGGCATCGATCCGTCCACCTACGGCAATGTCGATACGTCGATCGACGGCCGGGCACTGTCGCGGCTGATCCAGCAAATCCAGCTGGCGCTGGATGACGCCTTTATCGGTTTCATGGCCGAGCGTTGCCGGCTCGCGCTCGATCTGGAGCGCATGCTCGCCTATCTGCACTGCGAGACCTTCGGCGAGTCGATCCGCGTCAGCATCCGCTTCACCCAGGCGCTGTCGGAGGACATCGGCCCACAGCTTATCGAGGATCGCGCGGGGGCGAAGCATGTCTGTGTCTACCATACCATCGAGGAGGTGGACCGCGACATCTTCGTCTGGTTCCGCTTCATCTGGATCTTCCAGTTCTTCAGCTGGCTGATCGGACGCCCGCTCCGCCTGCGCGGTGTCCAGATACAGGGGCCGCGGCCCGTGCAGCCGAACGGGTTCGATCGCTTTGCCGTGTTCGGGTGCCCGGTGCGCTATGACGCGCCGTTCGACGCGCTGTTCTACGATCGTAGCGACCTGAGCACGCGGCTGCGGCACGGGACGCTAGCCGATGTCGAGGAATATAACGCCAGCAACCCGGACTGGTTCGCCACCCCCACCGGCCGCACCACCTGGCGGTCGAAGACTGAGCATGCGCTGGTCGATTTCCAGCGATCGCAGAACTGGTCGGCGCCGATCGAGGCCGTCGCCGAGCGGCTGTGCAGCCGCCCGCGCCGGCTACGGCGCGACCTCGCGCGCGAAGGCGAGAGCTTCCAGCAGATCCGCACCCGCCTGCGCGGCGAGCTCGCCGCGGCCTATCTGCTCGTCACCGACCTGCCGATCACCGAGGTCGGCTACCGCGTCGGCTTCAGCGAACCCGGCAGCTTCTCGCGCAACTTCGCCGAATGGGCCGGGCTGACCCCGACCCAATATCGCGACCGATACAAGCCCGACGGCGCGCGCCAGGCCGCCGCATCGATGCTGCTGAGCGAGCGGACCGGCGCCTGACCCGACCAGGCCTGGTCACTTGGGTTAAATCTGGCCGTCAAACCTGCCATCGCCAATCCATGCATCAGCGATGACGATGCCCCCAACAAAAAGAAGTGGGGAGGATTGCATGATCGGGAATCGGATTCTCAATGGCCGGGCCGCCTTGTCCGGCGCCTCGGCGCTGGCGATGGCGCTCTGCGCCGCATCGCCCGCCCGGGCACAGGAAAGCACCCCGGCGCCTGCGCCGGACGCGCAGGAAGCGACGGCGCCAGACAAGAACGAGATCGTCGTCACCGGATCGAGCATCCGCGGCGTGCCGCCGACCGGCTCCAACCTGATCAGCGTGACGCGCGACGACATCAAGACGATCGGCGCGAACACGACCGCGGACCTGCTGGCGACCGTCCCGCAGCTCAACAGCTTCAACACCACTCCCCGGGCGACGGGCGGCGGAGCCGGCTCGTTCGCGCCCGGCCTGCGCAGCCTGCCGGCGACCGCGACGCTGCCGCTGATGAACGGGCATCGCCTGGTGGCCTCCAGCACCAAGGAGACCAACCCGGACTTCCCGTTCATCCCCGATCTCGCGATCGAGCGGGTCGAGATCGTCGCCGACGGCGCCTCGGCGATCTACGGCTCGGATGCCGTGGCCGGCGTGATCAACTTCATCACCCGCAAGCGCGCCTCCGGGCTGGAGACCTCGGTGCGCTACGGCATGGCCGACGATTTCCACAACTTCACCGCCAGCGGCCTGTTCGGCCACGACTGGGGCAGCGGCTCGTTCGTCGCGGCCTATCAATATGCCGAGAACAGCAACATCACCGGCGCCGACCGCGATTTCCGCGTGGTCGACTTCCGCCCCTATGGCGGCGTCGACTCGCGCAGCACTGTCTGCCCGGCGGCGAACGTTGCGGTGAACACCACGGCCTATGCGATCTACTATGCCGCGCCCGGCCTGGCGCCCAACACGCGCAACCTGTGCGACAACGGCGCGGTTACCGACATCGTGCCCGAAACGCGGCTGCACAGCGGCTATATCACTGCCCATCAGGATCTGAGCGACCGCATCACGCTGTGGGGCGAGGTCCTGTATTCCGACCGCAAGGACACGGTCCAGGCACCGCCGCCGCCCGGCGCGGGCGCCTCGGGCGGCGTGATCCTCTACAATATCCCCGGCTTCTCGCAGAACCCGTTCTTCAAGGCACCGCCGGGCAGCGGCGCCACCATCGAGTTCGTCCAGTTCCGCACCGACAATCTCTACGGCGCCGACCATATCGACAACAAATTCCGCGTGCGGGCGGGCAACTCCTCCGCCGGGATCGACGCGAAGCTGGCGGGCGACTTCAAGCTGAGCGTCTACGGCACCTATGACTGGGCGCGGAACGACAGCTACCTTCCGGCGATCAACCCCGCCGCGCTCGACGCGGCGGCATCCGCCTCCACCCTCGCCACCGCGCTCGATCCGTTCGGCAACGGCACGGCGCCGGCGGTCGTCGCCAAGATCCTCGATTATGCCGGTGACCTGACGATCCGCCAGCGGACCTATCTCGGCGCGGCCAAGATCGACGGGACGCTGGCCACCCTGCCCGGCGGGCAGCTGAAGATCGCCGCGGGCACCGAATATCGGCACGAGGCGTTCCGGCAGCGCGGCATCTATGGCGGCGCCCAGGTGCCCGAGACGCTCGATCGCAACATCAAGTCGGTCTATGGCGAGATCTTCGTGCCGATCTTCGGCGCCGGCAACGAGGCGCCGCTGATGCGCAGCCTCGCCCTGTCGCTGTCCGCCCGCTACGACGATTACAGCGACTTTGGATCGACGACCAATCCCAAGGTCGGCGTCAACTGGGAGCCGGTACGCGGGCTGACGCTGCGGGGCACCTATGGCACCTCCTTCCGCGCACCGGGCCTGCGCGACGTCGCGGCCACCGTCGGCGCCTATTATTTCAACGCGGCGGCGATCGCCGGCAGCACGCTGCGCGATCCGTCACGCGGCGCTGCGCAGGTCGATACGGTCGCCCTGTACGGCGGCAATCGCGGCCTGCAGCCGGAAAAGGCCCGGACCTGGTCGGTGGGAGCGGACTTCCGGCCGACCTTCCTGCCCGACCTGCGGGCAAGCCTGACCTTCTACGACATCCATTATACCGACGTGATCGGAACGCCGGGCGGCAGCATCGCCTTCACCGATCCGACCTTCGCCGCGGTCGTCTACCGCAATCCCAGCGCCGCACAGCTCTCGAGCCTCCTGTCGATCGCGGTGCCGGTGAACTTCGCGCCGGGCGCCCTGCCGGCGATCGGCAACCTGCTGGACTTCCGCCAGGGCAATTTCGGGGTGCGCGACACCAACGGGCTGGACTTCGACATCGGCTATCGCAAGGCTACCAAATTCGGTGCGGTGTTCGCAGGCCTTGCCGGCAACTACATCCTCAAGTTCGACACCCAGCTCTCGCCCACCTCGGCCAGCTCCAACCAGCTCGACCTCGGCATTCCCAAGGCGACGATGCGGGGCACGCTGGGCGCGCAGGTCGGTCCGTTGAGCGCCGTCGGCTTCGTCAACTACCGCCACGGCATCACCAGCCTCTATGCGACGCCGACCGGCACGGCCCAGTACAGCGCCGGGTCCTACACCACGGTGGACCTGCACTTCTCGGTGAAGCTGCCGGATATCGGCTTCGCCAAGGGCACGGAGCTGTCGCTGCAGGTGAACGACCTGCTCGACCAGCGGCCGCCCTTCTTCCCGGCCACCGACGGGATCGGCGGCAGCTACAATCTCGGCCGCAACGTGTCGGTCGGGCTGCGGAAGAGCTTCTGACCGGGGGAGGAGCGCCGGCCCGCGCCGGCGCTCCGTCCGCCCTGCCCCCAAGCAAGCACCTGGAACCTATGCAACAATTCGCACTGACCCTCGACAAGTTCATCGATCATGCGGCGAAGTGGCACGGCGCCGCCACGGTCACCACGGCATCGCGCGGCGCGATCTTGCGGCGCACCGGCTATGCCGAGCTCCGCGAACGCAGCAACCGCCTGTCAGGCGCGTTGCTCGCCCTGGGCCTGCGGACCGGGGACCGCGTGGGCACGCTGGCATGGAACACCCAGCATCATCTCGAGCTCTATTATGCGACGATGAATGCCGGGCTGGTCTGCCACACGCTCAACCCGCGGCTTACCCCGGCGCATCTCTCGGCGATGATCAACGACGCCGAGGACCGCGTGCTGGCGATCGCCGCCAGCCTCGCGCCGGTGCTGCCGGAGCTGCTGCCCTTGTGCCCCACGGTCGAGCGGGTGATCGTGCTCGACGAAGCGGTGGATCCGGGGATCGCCGGCCTCTGCACCGTTCCGGTCGAAGGGATCGACGCGCTGGTCGAGGCACACGGCGAGCCGGTGCAATGGGGGCAATTCGACGAAGCCAGCACCGCCGGCCTGTGCTTCACCTCGGGCACCACCGGCCGGCCCAAGGGCGTCGTGTTCACGCATCGCTCCAACTATCTCCACACGATGATGTCGATCCAGCCGGACGCCTATTGCTTGTCCGCCCGAGATCGTATCCTCGTCGCCATCCCGATGTTCCACGCCAATGCCTGGGGGCTGCCCTTCTCCGCGCCGGCGGTTGGCGCCAGCCTGGTGCTTCCGGGGCGCGATCTCGACGGGGCGAGCCTGGCCGCGCTGATCCGCGGCGAGAAGGTGACGATCGCCGGCGGCGTGCAGACGGTGTGGATCGGCCTGCTCGATCATCTCGACGCCACGGGCGAGGACGTGCCCAGCCTGGAACGCGTCATCATCGGCGGCTCGAAATGCCCCGATGCGCTGATCCGGCGCATGGAGGAGCGCCTGGGCGTGCGCGTCCAGACGACCTGGGGCATGACCGAGATGTCGCCGCTCGGCACGGCGGATTCGATCCAGTTACCGCCGGCGGCCGAACGGTCTTCGGGACGTCCCCAGATCGGCGTCGATCTCGAGCTCACCCAGGCCGATGGCACGCCGATGGCGGAGCAGCGCGGCACCGTCGGCCATCTGAAGGTCAAGGGGCACTCGGTGATCGAGCGCTATTTCAACGCCGAGGCGAGCGCGCTCGATGCCCGGGGCTATTTCGACACGGGCGACCTGGCGATGATCGACGAAGCCGGCAACCTCACCATCTGCGGACGGTCCAAGGACCTGATCAAGTCCGGCGGGGAATGGATCAACCCGGCGGAGATGGAAGCGATCGTCGGCCGCGACCCGCGCGTCGGGCAGGTGGCGGTGATCGGCAAGCCGCACCCCAAATGGGGCGAGCGTCCGGTGCTGGTGGTGGAGCTGCGCCCGGGCGAGAGCGGCGATCCCCCGACATGGATCGATGCGCTGCGGGGAAAGGTCGCCGACTGGTGGCTGCCGGACGAGGTCGTCCAGCTCCCGCGGATGCCGCTGGCTGCGACCGGCAAGATCGACAAGATGAAGCTGCGTGCGGATTATGAGGATGGGGAGCTGGACCGCTATGTCGCCACCCGTTCGTGAGATGCGCGTCGGCGTGGTAGGGGCCGGCCTGATGGGGGCGGAGATCGCCTTCGTGTTCGCGCTGGCCGGCATGGACGTGCTGCTCCACGATCGCGATCCCGCCGCGCTGGAGGCTGCACGGGCGCGGCTGCGCCTGCTCCTCGAGCGCGGGCTGGCGCGCGGCCTCTACACCGAGGAGCGGCACGCAACCGCGATCGAGCGCATCCGGCCGGCAGCGGACCTTGCCGCATTCGCTGACCGCGACCTGGCGACCGAGGCGGTCTTCGAAGCGCTCGACGTCAAGCGCGAGGTGCTGGCGGCGCTCGGCGAAGTGTGCCCCGAGACCTGCGTGATCGCATCGAACACCTCGACCATCCCGATCTCGACGCTGGGCGCGGCACTCCCGGCAGACCGCCGGCGGAACTTCCTCGGGACGCATTATTTCTCGCCCGTCTCGCGCATGCGCCTGGTCGAGATCGTCCCCGGCTTCGACACCGACCCCGAGATCGTCGGCTGGACCGCCGCGATGCTCGAAAGCGCAGGCAAGCAACCGATCGTGGTGAAGGACGTCGCCGGCTTCGCGGTCAACCGGATGCTGCACGCGATGCTGATCGAGGCCGTGAAGCTGGTCGAGGAAGGCGTCGCGACGCCGGAGGATCTCGATACTGCGTGCCGGCTGGGGCTTGGCCACCCGATCGGACCGTTCGCGCTGATGGACAATGTGACGTCGAGCCTTTGCCTGCAGGTGCAGGCGCTGCTGCAGGATAGCTATGGCGAGCGCTTCCGTCCGCCTGCCCTGCTGAAACAGCGCGTCGCCGCGGGCTATGCGGGCGGGCGTAGCAAGCCGGGCTGGCTGCGCGCGCCTGAAAGGATATCGGAGAGATGAGCGTGGAAAAGATATCGACAATCAGCGGGGATGGCGCCCCCCCGGCGTCCGGCCGCAGCGCGCGGATCACGCTTGCTATGCTGTGCTTCGTCTATGTGCTCAATTTCCTCGATCGCCAGCTCATCTCGATCCTCGCCAAGCCGATCCAGGACAGCCTGCACATCACCGATGGCCAGCTGGGCCGGCTCACCGGCTTCTATTTCGCGCTCTTCTATTGCTTCATCGCCATCCCGATCGGCTGGCTGGCAGACCACATGAACCGGGTGAAGGTCCTGTCGGTCGCCTGCGCGCTGTGGAGCGCCGCGACCGCGGCCTGCGGGATGGTCGGCAGCTATGGGCAGCTGGTCGTTGCGCGGATGATGGTCGGCGTCGGCGAGGCGGGCGGCGTGCCCCCTTCCTATGCGATCATCTCGGATTCCTTCCCGCGCGAGCGGCGGACCACGGCGATGGCGATCTTCAATCTCGGCCCGCCGATCGGGTCCGCGCTGGGGGTCGCCTTCGGTGCGTCGCTGGCGGCGGCGTTCAGCTGGCGCATTCCCTTCTACGTCATCGGCGCGATCGGCGTGGTGACGGCGCTGGCGGTCTATCTGATCGTGCACGAGCCGGACCGCGGGCAGACGGACACGCCGGCGACGGCGGTGCGCGTCGATGAAAGGACCATCGGGTTCGGCGCCACCATCGCCCAGTTCTTCCGCAATCCGGTCCTGCTGATGGCCTCGCTGGCGAGCGGCGCCGGCAATTTCATCACCTATGGGTTGCTCAACTTCACGACGCTGTTCCTGATGCGCGAAAAGGGCATGACGCTGGACGAGGTCGCGATCTGGTATGCGCTGGTCGTCGGGATCGGGATGAGCGCCGGCATCTATGTCTCGGGGCGCGTGGTCGACCGGTTCAGCCGCCGCGACAAGGCGGCCTATGCGACGATCCCCGCGATTTCGCTGCTGCTCGCCCTGCCCTTCTTCCTGGGCTTCGCCTGGGCGCCGGGCTGGCAGCTGGCGCTCGCCTTCCTCAGCGTGCCGATGTTCCTGAACTCGTTCTTCCTCTCGGCCACCGTGACCTTCGTGCAGGGGGAAGTGCCGCCCGAGCGGCGGGTGATCTCGGGCGCGCTGCTGCTGCTGGTGATGAACTTCATCGGGCTCGGGCTCGGGCCGACCTATGTCGGCATGGCGAGCGATTTCTTCCGCCCCACCCACGGCCCGCATGCCCTGCAGGCCGCCTATTACGCGCTGGCGCCGATGTACCTGATCGGGGCCGCGCTGTTCCTGCTCCTCGCGCGGCTGATCCGCCGCAGCGAAACCCGCCACGAAGGAAGCCTGTGATGAAGACTCTGTCGCGCCTGCTGGTCGCCACTGCCCTTGCCTGCGGAATGCCGGCCGGATCGGGCAATGCCTATCAGGCCGCGCCCGACCAAGCGCCGGTGGCGAACGCGCCCGCGGGGTCGGTGAAGGGTCTGCGCGAAGGGGATGCGGACGTCTTCCGGGCGATCCCCTATGCGCTGCCGCCGGTCGGGGAGCGCCGCTGGCGCCCGCCCGCGCCGATGCCGCGCTGGAACGGCGTGCGTGCGGCGCAGACGATGGGGGTCGCCTGCATGCAGCCGCCGATGGCCGCCGGCCCCTATGATCGCGGCAAGGTGCCGATGGCGGAGGATTGCCTGACGCTCGACGTCACGGCGCCCGCCGATGCGCGCAATGCGCCGGTGATGGTCTGGATCCATGGCGGCACGCTGATCTGGGGATCGGGGCATTCGCAGATGTATGACGGCCGGGAGTTCGCCAAACGCGGCGTCATCCTGGTCTCGATAAACTATCGCCTCGGCGTGCTCGGCTATCTCGCGCATCCCGAGCTGAGCAGGGAGTCCCCCGACGGGGTCTCCGGCAATTACGGGCTGCTCGACCAGATCCAGGCGCTGCACTGGGTGCGGGACAATATCGCGGCGTTCGGCGGCGATCCGCGCAACGTGACGGTCTTCGGCGAATCCGCCGGAGCGCTGAGCGTCGAATATCTGCTCGCCTCGCCGCGGGCACGGGGTCTGTTCGACCGGGCGATCGTGGAGAGCGGCTATCTCTTCACGATGCCCGAGCTGCGCAGCAAGCGCGGGGAGGAATTCCCGGCGGAGGATATCGGCGCTTGGCTCGGGGGCAAGCTCGAGGCGCCGAACCTGGCGGCGCTGCGGGCAATGGACGCCGGCAAGCTGGTCGAGGCGTCCGCCAGGACCGGATATGTCCCCTACGGCACGATCGACGGCAAGATCCTCCCGCGCCAGCTGGTCGATACCTTCGAGCGCGGCGAGCAGGCGAAGGTGCCGCTGATCGCCGGGTTCAACAGCGGCGAGATCCGCTCGCTCAGCTTCCTCGCGCCGCCGGTCCCGCCGAGCCGCGACGACTATGTGAAGGGCATCCGGGCGCAATATGGCGATCTCGCGGACGCCTATCTTCGCCTCTATCCGGCGGCCCGCGACCTTGCGCGCAACGGGTTCGACAGCACGCGCGACGCGGTGTTCGGCTGGACCTCCGAGCGGCTGGTGCGCAACCAGGTCGCGATCGGCCAGCCTTCGTTCCTCTATTATTTCAGCCACAGCTATCCGAGCGCCGATGCCGCCGGCCTGACCGGCTTCCACGCCAGCGAAGTGCCCTTCGTGTTCGGAACGATCGCCGCGACGCCGCCTTCCTGGCCCGCCATCCCAAACACGCCGGCAGAACACCGTCTCTCAGCGACAATGCTCGACTATTGGACCAGCTTCGCCCGCAGTGGAAATCCCTCCTCCACCAACGGCCCCGCCTGGCGCAGCTTCGGCACCGACAGCGCCTTCATGGAGTTCGCAGAGGCCCCGCGGGCGTCCAGCGGGTTCATGCCCGGCATGTACGCCCTGCACGAGCAGGCGGTGTGCCGGCGCCGGGCCGGCGGCACCCAGTCCTGGAACTGGCGGACCGGGAGCACTGCCCCGGTGCTGCCCGCGCCGGCCCCGGGTTGCGCGCCGGCCTCTCCCGCCAAACAGGGTTCGTGATCATGCCGCATTCGGTCCTTTCCCGACGCCTGGCAGGCGGTGCCACGATGATCCTGTCGCTCGCGCTGCCGTCGCTTGCCGCGGCGCAGGCTCGCCCAGGCGCACCCGCCAACCCCATCGGATGCGAGGTGCTCTCAGGCCTCCGCTTGCCGGACACGACCATCACCAGCGCCACGATGGTCCCGAAGGGCATGGCCGCGGCAGCACTCAACCTCCCCGCCGGAGCCGATCTGCCGGCCTTTTGCCGGGTGGTCGCGCAGGTGCGGTCCGCGCCCGATTCCGATGTCGGCGTCGAGATCTGGCTGCCCGTCGAGGGATGGACGGGCGTCTTCCACGGCAACGGCAATGGCGGCTTCGCCGGCACGCTCCAGGCCGGCTATGGCGGCATGCTGAACGGCTTGCGGCGCGGCTTCGCCACGGCGACGACCGACACCGGTACCGCGCCGGCGACCATGCTCGACGGCGACGCGCTGATCGGCCATCCCCGAAAATGGAAGGACTGGGGCCGGCTCTCCACCCATGTGATGACGGTCACCGGCAAGGCCGTGGCCAAGGCCTTTTATGGCCGCGGCGCCCGGCGTTCCTATTATACGGGCTGCTCGACCGGCGGGCAGCAGGGCCTGATCGAGGCGCTGCATTATCCCGCCGATTATGACGGCATCCTGGTCGGCGCGCCGGTCATCAACCGGACCTGGGGACACGCCGCCGTCGCGTGGGACTTCGCCGCCGCGAACCGCACGCCGGGGAGCCGGTTGTCCGATATCAAGCTCGGCTTGCTCAACCGCGCCGCGGTCTCCGAGTGCCGCCGCCAGGGTGCCGCCCTTGCCGGCGATCCCTTCGTCACCGATCCGCTCGCCTGCGATTTCGATCCCGCGACGCTCCTGTGCCGCGGCGCGAGTAGCGACCAGTGCCTCTCCGCCGCCGAAGTGGCCACGGCGCGCGCATTCTATGCCGGCCCCACCACGCGCGACGGAAAGCCGGCCTTTTTCGGCTGGCTGCCGGGTAGCGAAGGGCCCGGTCGGTTCGGCTGGTCGTTCCTCCAGAGCCCGAGCAACGGACAGCCGCAATTCGCCAGCCTGTTCAAATGGGTGTTCGGCAGCAGCTGGGACTGGCGTGGATTCGACCTGGACCGCGACATGCCGATCGTGGATGGCGCGCTGGCCGCCGACGTGAACGACGCGACGCGCGGGAACCTCGAAGCTTTTCGCGCCCGTGGGGGCAAGCTCATCCTCTATCACGGATTGGCCGACACGCTGGTCCCGCCGGGGCAGACCGTGGCGTTCTACGATCGTCAGGCGCGGGCATTGGGCGGTGTTTCACGATTGCGCGAAACCGCCAGGCTCTTTCTCGCGCCGGGGGTGATGCACTGCGGCGGCGGAGCGGGGCCCGATTCGTTCAATTCCGCAGCCGCTGGTGTGCCTGCGCCACCCGAGGATAGTCCGAACGACGACCTGTTCCGGGCCTTGATGGTGTGGCGCGAACAGGGGAAGGCGCCCGAGCGTGTCGTCGCGACCAAGTTCGAAAGCGCCGATCCGAAGCGGATCGCCTTCCAGCGGCCGCTATGTGCCTATCCCCGCCGGACGACCTATGCTGGGAATGGCTCGCCACGAGCGCCCGGCGATTTTGCCTGCGAAGCAGGAAGGCAGGTCGCCGGCTCCAGCGTGAAGCGCAAGCGCTAGCCCGTCTCTTCCACCCGGCATCGGACAGTTGAACTGCATCATCTTGCAAAGCAGCCTGGCCACGGAAATGGCCTTCGAAGCTTCGGAAATGCAGCCTCGACCTATTGTTCTGGTCGGCAGTATCTCGCCAATCTCTTCGTGCATCGGAGAAAGGCTCGACACAGCGGGTGCTCGGACTGGCAAGCAATGCGGCCATGATGGGCAGCAACGAAGCATCCAACATGTCCAGAATATTTCCGATATGTGGAAAATGTCGTAATCTATGCTTTTCTAACGTGACCAATACTCTCCCAGCAATAATTTGTTACAAATCCACAGCACCAAACCAAAGGAGGCACCCTGCCCGGCTTCTATAATATCCTCATAGAATTAGAGGATCCTGGAGCATGATCGATACTTTCAACAGTTGGCGTCTTTCAAAGAAGATGCTCGTCGCATTTGCCGTCATCGGCATGACGATGAGCGGTATCGCCGGTGCCGGCATCTTCGTCATGTCCCAGCTCAGCGCGATCGCGAGCCGCCATGTCGAGCGCGGCATCGGGGGTACCGAGACGCTGGGCAAGCTCGTCTCGCGCTTGCGGGAACACCGCATCATCATCTGGTCTCAGATGAATGCGTCGTCCGCGCAGGAAGAAGCCAAATATGACCAGCGTTATGTCGCCAACCAGAAACTGATCGACGACGCGATGCGCGGCTATCGGCCGCTTGCCGGCGAGCTCGCGCCCCAGCTCGACGCATTGCAGGCGAAGGTCGCGGGCCTCGAGAAGCTCAACGCGCGGATCTTCTCGGTGCGCCGTGACCAGGGCGCGGCAGCAGCCCTGCCGATCGTAAAGGGCGAAGCCCGTGACGCTTCCAATGCCGCGATCGAGAACGCCGAGGTGCTGATCAACGCGCATCACCTGCGCGCCCAGACCAACGACCATATCGGGCGCCGCTTCGCGAGCACGGCCTTCTGGTGCGTGATCGTCCTGTCCGCGCTCGGGCTGGGCGCATTGTTCGGCATATGGCGCCTGATCACCCGGACTGTTTCCGTGCCGATGGCGGAGCTTAGCCAGGTCACCAAGCGCCTCGCCGAAGGCGGCGAGGCGGAAGTCCCGCACCGCCGGCGCGCGGACGAACTGGGCGATGTCGCGCAGGCAGTCGAGCAGTTCCGCGTCGCGGCGGTCGAACGCGCGGAGGCGGACGCCCGTGCCGCGGCTGCGCAGCAGGTCGTAACCTCCACCCTGCGCGATGGCCTGTCCGCGCTCAGCAAGGGCGACCTGACCGCGGAAATCCATACCGCCTATCCCGAGGGCTATGCAGAATTGAAGACGAACTTCAACGAGGCACTGGCGAGCCTGCGCGGTTTGATCGGCTCGGTGACCGACAGCACGGCGGCGATCCGGACGGGCTCGGTCGAGATCGCCCAGGCCTCGGAAGACCTGGCGCGCCGGACCGAAGCCAATGCGGCGAGCCTCGAAGAGACCTCGGCTGCCATCACGCAGATGGATGGCCGCCTGAAAGCGGGGGCGGACGCAGCCGGGCGCACGGTCGCCCGGGCGGACGAAGCCATCGCCACGGTCCAGGGCGGGCGCGGCGTCGCGGACGAGGCGATGCAGGCTATGACGCGGGTCAGCGAGAGCGCCAAGGGCATCGACAGCGTCATCGAGGGCCTCGACAAGATCGCCTTCCAGACCCGCGTTCTCGCCATGAACGCCGCAGTCGAGGCCGGGCGTGCCGGGGAGGCGGGCCGTGGTTTCGCCGTGGTCGCCGATCTGGTCTCGGCGCTGGCCATGCGCGCCGAAGAAGAAGCGGGCCGCGCCCGCGAGCAGCTCACCGCGACCCAGTCCGACATCATCGAAGCCGTAGCGATGGTCGAGAGGGTCGATGGCGCCCTGGCGGACATCTCGGGCCAGGTCGGCGAGGTCCATATGCTGCTCGGACAGATGGCGGCCGACAATCAGGCGCAATCGACCGCGATCACCCAGATCAGCGTCGCGGTGGGAACGATGGACCAGTCCACCCAGCAGAATGCCGCGATGGTGGAGGAAACCTCCGCGGCTGCCCGCAACCTGTCGGGCGAAGTCGCCCAGCTCGCCGAACAGGCGGCGCGGTTCGACATCGGGAAGGCATCGCCCGGCGCTCGCCCCGTGGTCACCCGGAAGCCTGCCGCGAGCAACGCCGCCTACCTCGCTCCCGTCAAGCAGCTGCCGCGGTCCATCTCAGCGCATGCTGCCCAGAACGACTGGCAGAACTTCTGATCGCCTGCGCGGCGGCGGCGGCGATGGCAAAGACCAGGCTGCGCCGCCGCGCTTCGACGATCGTCCGGGAAATGGAGGGTATGAATCCGATTGCGGGTTTACCCGGGGTCAGGCGCCGCCGCCGTCTGGTTCCTGCCAGTGCGGATAGGTGACATAGGCGGTAAGCGCGCCTTCCGCATCGGAGCGGATGGTCACTGCGTTGCCCTTGGGCATGTAGAGGATCTCGCCCGGGCCGGCGGTCAGGGTAGCGCCGTCGCTCGTCACGGATATGCGGCCTGTCAGCACGATCATGATGTCGTCGACCGCGATCTCCTCGTCGATCGACTGATCCGGGTCGTAGCGCCCATAGCCAATGGTGACGGGTCCGCCGTGGCGCTGGTCGACAAGATTGCCCGCGAAGACGCCCGCTGTCTGTCCGGGCGACCGTTCAAAGGCCACATCCGACGCACCGAATTTCTGAACCTTCATGGCCATCCTCACTACGCAGCGGCCCGGCGGAACCGCCCGCAATAGACGCATGTCTGGCGCGTTCGATCCGCCATCCGCGGTTGTCGCTGATCCGGTCACGAGACTCGCGGCGGGCGTACCAGGAATGCGATTAGCCCGAGCGCGGAGCTGCAGGCTTGACCATGGTGCCGGGCGCACGGCGCTTGCTTCGCCTTCGTCGTCGAGACACGCCAGGGCCGGCACGGGCTTCGCGACGATGCGACGAAGCCCACTCATGCCAAAGGGGCGGACGGTTAGCGCGGAATGCGGGCGGTCACCTTGATCTCGAAATCGAAGCCCGCCAACCAGTTGACGCCGATCGCGGTCCAGGCCGGATAGGGCGCCAGCGGGAACGCTTCGTCCTTCACCTTCAGGACGGTGTCGAACTGCTTCTCAGGGTCGGTGTGGAAGGTCGTGACGTCCAGGATATCGTCCAGCCCGCAACCGCCCGCCTTCAGCGTCGCTTCGAGATTGGCGAAGGCGAGGCGGACCTGGGCCTCGAAATCCGGCTCGGGCGAGCCATCGGTGCGACTGCCGACCTGGCCCGAGACGAAGAGCAGGTCACCCGATCGAACCGCCGCTGAATAACGATGCTGCTCATAGAGGTCGTGCCGACCGGCAGGGAAGACGGCATCACGCTTGGCCATGGGAATCTCCTGGTACGCCGCGCGAAGGCGGCCTTGATTTGAGCGGCCGCGCGTCACATACGCGGCGTATCCGGAAATGGTGACATACGTACCGTATGTCAATTCATATACGACCCGTATGTGAAAAGAGGAATGCCGTGGCCGCGCGACGTCGCATCGATACAATGGAGGAGAACCGGACCAAGCTGCTCGCGGCCGGTCGCAAGGCGTTCGCTGCGGAGGGGTTCGCCAGCGCCTCGATGGACGAGCTGACCGCATCCGTCGGCCTGACCCGCGGCGCGCTGTATCACAATTTCGGTGACAAGAAGGGCCTGCTCGCCGCTGTCGTCGCGCAGGTCGACGGCGAGATGGCCGAGCGCGCCCGGGCGGCAAGCGCCGGTGCCGGCGATGCCTGGGAGCAGCTCCTGGCGGAGGGAGAGGCCTATATCGCGATGGCACTGGATCCCGAGGTCCGCCGGATCGTGCTTCTCGACGGGCCTGCCTTTCTTGGCGATCCCTCGCATTGGCCGAGCCAGAATGCTTGCCTGCAGGCGACGATAGAGGCGGTCGAAAACCTCGTCGCCGATGGCGTCATGCGGAACGTCGATATCGAGGCAGCCGCTCGGCTGCTGTGCGGCGCGGCCTTGAACGCGGCGCTGTGGGTGGCCGCCAGCGACGATCCCCAGGCCATATTGCCGCGGGCGGCGGAGGCATTTCGCCTGATGGCCGGGGGCTTTCGGCCGACGCCGCACTGAGACCACGCCGACTGGCCGAGCGAAATGGCTGGTGTGACGATGGGCGCCGGGCGGACATGCAAGACCGCCCGGCGCCCGATATCGTCACTCCGCGATCTGGATGGCGACTTTGCCGCGATGGGCTCCACTGCGCAGATGCTCGAATGCGGCATCGGCCCGGTCGAACGGGAAAACCCGGTCGATGACAGGGCGAATGCCCGATCGCAGCGCGGCCGCCAGCTCGGCCACCGATCCCACGTAAACGCCGCGCACATTGATAGCCTTCATCAGAATCGCGCCGGTATTCACTTCGCCGCCAAAGCCGGTCAGCACGCCGACCAGCGCGACTTCGCCGCCGGGGCGAACCGCTTGCAGGGCCTGGTTCAACGTCCCGGATCCGCCGACTTCGACGACGTGGTCGACCCCTTCCCCGCCCGCGATCTCCGCCGCCCGCAAGCCCCATTCCGGCGTGTCGCGATAGTTGATGCCTTCCGCCGCGCCGAGCGCCTTGGCCTGGGCGAGCTTGGCATCGGAACTGGATGTCACGATCACCCGCGCGCCGACGGCGTGGGCGAATTGCAGGGCGAAGGTCGAGACGCCTCCGGTCCCCTGAATCAGCACGGTTTCGCCAAGCCAGACGCCTCGTCCCCCGAACAGGCAGTTCCATGCCGTGACCCCGGCGCACGGATAGGCCGCGCCTTCGACGAAGGACCAGTCTTCCGGAAGGCGCGCCGTCCCGCTCGCGGGCACGACGATCTTCTCCTGCAGCACGCCATCGACGAACCCGCCCCCCAGAGCGCCGGCTTGCTTCCCTGCGCTGAACGGCCCTTCGCTCCAGCCCGGCATGAACCCGATCGCCACGCGCTCGCCGAGGCGATCGGGCGACACGCCTTCGCCGACAGCGCTGATGATGCCCGCGCCGTCCGACAGGGGAACCAGATCCGCCCGCTGCTCCCCGCCATATCGTCCCTCCCGGACAATCATGTCGCGGTAGTTCAGAGTCGCCGCCTTCAAGTCGACCAGCACCTGGCCCGGGCCGGGCGTGGGATCGGCTTCTTCCACAGGCCTCAGGGGAGCGGCGGCTCCGTTCAATCGATAGGCACGCATGGGATTCTCCTCGGCTTGTTGATCGAGGATGGACCTAGGCTTGCATCGTCATTACCGTAAGTACGTACAAAAAGGACATGTACGTACATGAATGATAGTGTGAGAGGTCCGCGCCGCCGCGCGACCAAGACCGGATGCGCGGTGGAGGCGACGATGAGCGTGGTGGGCGGGCTCTGGAAACCCGTCCTGGTGTTCCATCTCCTCGATGGGCGGGTGCGCTTCAACGCACTCTGCCGGCTGACCCCCAATGCCACGCCGCGCATGATCACCTTGCAGCTTCGGGAGCTCGAAGAGGACGGCGTCATTCGCCGCATCGTCTATCCGGAGGTACCGCCGCGCGTGGAGTATGAGCTGACCGATTTCGGACGGACGCTGGAGCCGGTACTGATCAGTCTCCGCGATTGGGGAGAGGCATTTCAGGCGCGCGAGCCCGAAGTCTCGCTTGGGTCCGGCATGGCACCGGGCGAGCCCGCGCAAGGATAGCGGTTCAGGGCGTCTGTGGCAGTGAGCCAACAAGACGCCCAATTCGCTTCGGCCATCCCGGGACCTGGTCAAAGGCGATGCAGCGCAACCTTGTCCGGCTCGACCGCGAAACGGGCAAGCGTGCTGAGCGTCCCATCAGGCGACTGGACCCTGTCCAGCACCTTAACGTCCGTCCGCCAATCCTTCGTGGTAATATCGAACATCTGATAGCCGCGCTGGTTGTTGAGCAGCGCGACATTGGGGCTGGCCTCGCGCAGCGCCTTGTGCCGCGGGATCTCGCCCGGCGTGCCGTCCCCGCCCGAGGTGACCGACGTGGCGAGGAACTCGACGGCCGCGGCCGGGCCATCCGGTGCATCGTCGCGCATCGGCACGGTGCCGATCGCATGGATATGCGCGTCGCCGGTGGCGATGACGACATTGCTGAGCTTGTGGCGCGCAATCGACTGGACGAGCCGCGCTCGCGAAGCGGGATAGCCGCTCCAGGTGTCCGGACCGGGCCGCAGCTGCCGCCCGCCATCGGCGCCGGCGCCATAGAGCGGCATGACGAAGACCTGTTGCGCGATCAGGTTCCAGCGCGCCTTGCCGGCGAGGCCCTGGTCGAGCCAGGCCTCCTGCGCCTTGCCCGTGATCGTCGCCTCGGGCCCGTCGGTGGCGCGGCAGGCGGTCTCGCCCGGCTTCTCGCAGAGCTGGTCGTCCCGGTAGCTGCGGGTATCGAGCACATGCATGCGCAGCAGCGAACCGAAGTCGAGCCGGCGATACATGGTGATCCCGCCCGGCCCCGGCATCTGCGCCCGGCGCACCGGCATATGCTCGTACCATGCCTGCATCGCAGCATAGCGGCGGAGCAGGAACGCTTCGGGCGGCGTGCCGTCCTGATCGAACCTGCTGGCCCAGTTGTTGTCGACCTCGTGATCGTCGAACGACATCACGAACGCTGCCGCGGCATGCGCCGCCTGCAGATCCGGGTCGCTCTTGTACTGGGCATAGCGCCGCCGATAATCGTCGAGGCTGTAGATTTCGTCTCCGAAATGATCGCGCGAAACCAGGCTGCCGGCCGCATCGCGGATCAGCATGTTCTTCGTCGGCGGATGCATCGCGCTTTCATAGATGTAGTCGCCATAGTGGAAGACAGCGTCCAGATCGCTTTCCCGGCTGATGTGGCGCCAGGCTTCGTACCAGCCCTGCGGATAGGCCTGGCAGCCGGCGACCGCGAGACGCAGGCGATCGACCGCCGCGCCGGTGACGGGGGCCATGCGCGCCATGCCGACCGGGCTCGCCTCGGCGCCCTCGACGAGGAAGCGGTACCAATAGGGGCGCCCCGGATTGAGGCTGGCGAGCTCGACATGCACCGAATGGCCGAGCTCCGGCCGGGCGACCGCCTCGCCTTTCTGCACGATCCGCGCGAAGCGCGCGTCCTCCGCCACTTCCCAGCGCACCGGCACGGCGACCATCGGCATGCCGCCATGCTCGGCAAGCGGTTCGGGGGCCAATCGGGTCCAGATCACGAACCCGTCCGGCCAGGGATCGCCTGCGGCGATGCCCAGCGAGAAGGGATAACGGTTGAACCCCGCCGCCGCCCAGGAGGCAGGCGCCAGCCCGGCGAACAGGGCAAGGCCGCCGGCACCGGCAAGCAGCTTGCGGCGATCGAGCACGAGGGTCATTCGGTTATCTCCGGTATCGAAGGTGGGAAGCGCACGCAGGCCGCGCGGGCCGGCGCCCAATCGCCGAAACTCGAGTTCGAGCGCGACGGATTGGGCGCCGGCCAGGCATGAGGGTTCTAGAAGCGGCCGCGGATGCCGATGGTGCCGGAGCGGCCGAACCAGTTCTCGATCGCCGTGTGGTTGGGCAGCGTGGGATCCGCGGTCTGCGTGCCCGGGGCATTGCCGGGGACCACGACATTGTACGGCTTGTTGAGCAGGTTCGACATGGTGCCGAACAGCTCGAAATGCTTGTTCACCTTGACGCGCAGGTTCGCGCTCAGATCGGTGCGGGCCTGGAACCAGCTCGGCGTGGTCGAGCGCAGCTTGTCGTCGTTCCACAGCAAGTTGACGTAGAAGCGCACCGGCCCCTTTTCGTACATGACTGCGGCCGAGCCGATATTGTTGCCCAGGCGCAGCAGCGGGTCGTCGCCATGCGTGTCGGGCTCGTTGTGCATGAAGGCGCCGCGCACCGACAGGCCGTTGAGCGGCGAGGGCAGCCAGCTGAAGCTGTGCTGGAAGCTCGCCTCGATGCCCTTGATAGTGACCAGGCTCACCTGCTTGTAGGTGGTGAACAGGATGCCCGTCGGATCGTCGATGCCCAGCTGCGCCAGCGCCTGGGTCGCGGCCGGGCCCGCCTCGTCGGCGGTCAGGTTCGCCTGGGCGACCGCCAGGCCCTTGATCCGGTTGTAATAGACCCCGACGTTGAACAGGCCAACGCTCTTGAAATAGCGCGAGTAGCGGGCCGAGAAATTGTCCGACGTCGCCGGCTGCAGTGCCGGGTTGGGGATGGTGATCAGCCCGGTGCCCAGGTCGCCGCCCAACGGATCATAGCTGGCATTGCCCGCGGTCGCGTTCAGGCCGGGGCGCAGGATCGTGTGGCTATAGCCCGCGTCGATGTCGTTGCTGTCGCCGAAGGTCCACTTGATCGAGGCCGAGGGGAACAGGTTGAAATAGCTGCCCGTCGTCTTCTGGACCCCGTTGCTGCCATATTGGATGTCGACGCAGGGGATGGTGGTGGCGATGCCGGTGGTGGCGACCGCGCAGGCCTTGCCGGTCGCCGGATCGGTGTGCGTCTTGAGCTCCGCCGCCGGCATCTGCGTGAAGCCGAAGGAGGTGTTGCTGGTCCATTCGGCGCGCAGGCCGGCGCGGAACTTCAGCCGCGGCGCGATCTCCGCGGTCGCCATGCCGTAGATCGCCTTGATGTTCTCCTGGAACCGCGTCTTGTTGTTGTACGCCGCCGCCGCGTAATTGGCTGCGGTCGGCACCGCCTTGGTCCAGTTGCTCGGGTTGTTGGCGAAGTCGAGATAGAGCTTGTGGGTGTCGAAGGTCGGGATGTAGTTCGAGCCCGAGAGTGAATAATGGTACGATCCCGACTGATCGTACACCGTCCGCTGATAGGGATTGACGAACGCCTGGATGAACTGCGCGTTCGTCATCGGCCCGACATAGTTGTAGATGCTGTCGAGGAAGGTGTCGTCGCCGAAGCGGTAATTGACGTTGCTGATCTTGAAGCCCGACTGCAGCGTCAGCGGCACATTGCCGAGATGCCCCTCATAGCGCGCATTCATCTGGCCCGATTTCTCGTAGATGAAGGCGTCCTGCCCGCCGCTGGTGCGGATCTGCGGCGCGCTGATCGTGTAGTTGGCCGGGTTCGACCAGTCGAGGCCGGCGGTCTGGGTCACCGTCCAGTCGGTGCCCATCAGCCCCCGGCTGTTCTTGACCATGCTGAACTGCGGGGTGCCGGACAGCGTCAGCGTCGGCGCGGTGCCCACCTGTTCGCGGTGCGGCGTATCGTAATAGCTGTGGCTGTCCGAATAGGCGAAGCTGCCGTCCAGGTGGAAATTGCCGCTCTTCCATTCGAAGCTCGGCGCCAGGATGTTGCCGTTGTTGACCTTGTACTGGCCGCCGCCGCTCACCGTCATCTTGGCACCGGTGGTGGTGGTGAAGTTGCTCAGCGGATCGCCAATCACGCCGCTGCGCGCGCCGGTGGTGTAGGTCACATCGCCGGTCGTGTTCTGGTACACGTCGCCGCGATAGGCGATCGCGAGGAAGCCGAAATTCAGCTTGTCGTTCGCCTTGAAGTCGAGCTGGAGCGAGCCGGTGCGCCGCGTGGTCTGGCGCGGGTTGGCAGCGGTCTCATAGGCAGTGAAGGCAAGCGGCCCCGGGCTTTTCGCCGTTGGCGCGTAGCTGCGGCTCATCGTGTTCTGTTCGTAACCCAGATACTGGTCGTTGAAGCCCAGCGAGAACATCACGCCCAGCCGGTGGTTGAAGAAACTGTCGGCGAAGAACAGGTTCGCATTGGGCAGGAAGCGCTTGCCGCCCCAGCCGTCGGATTTCGGCCCGGTATGCCGATACTTGTCCAGCATGTCGTCCGACGTGAACGCGCTGAGCGAGAAGGTCAGCACCGGCTTCTTGCGGTTATAGGCGTGCTTGGTGCGCAGATCGACGATGCCCGCCGGCGCGTCGGCATTCTGGTTGGCGCCAACCGTCTTGTAGAGCACGATCGAATCGATCGCCGACACGCCGATCGCCTCATAGCTGAAAACGCGCGCCGCCGCGGCCGAATTGGCATAGCCGGTGGGCGAGTTGGCGTTGGCCGAGATCACGTCCATGCCGTTCAGCTGGGTGCGGGTGAACTCGCCCGGCAGGCCGCGCAGCGAGGCGTAGATCGCGGTGCCGTTGGTGCCGTCCACGTCGACGCCGGGCATGTACTTGATCATCTCCGCCGGATTGCCGCCGGCGACGTCGCCATAGGCCTCGGTCGAGATGATGTCGGCGATCTGCATTTCGCGGCGCTGTGCCTGGATCGAGCTGGCCTGGCCCTCGCGCTCGCCGTTGACGATGATCTCGTTCTCGCGCGCCGCCTGGCCGCCCCGGCCGCTCTGCGCCAGGTTGAAATCGAGCCGCGCCGTACCGCCGGCGGCGATCACCACGTCCTGCGTCTGCGTGACATAGCCGACGAATTCGACCGTCACCGCAGCCGGGCCGGCCGGCAGGTCGCGTACCGTGTAGGACCCGTCCTCGTCGCTCACGCCCCTATACTGCTTGCCCCCGGCATCGACCGTGATCACGGCGTCGCGCAGCGTGTCGCCGCCGATTTCCTTCGCGATCACGCCGGTGAGCGTGCCTTCCCCCACGGCGCGCTCGCCGGCCTGGGCGGGCACTGCGCTTCCTTGCGCCTGCGCAAGCGCCGGCGACGCCATTGCGATCGTGATCGCGGCGATCGCCGAACCACTGAACAGAACCGAACGATCCGATTTCATATACCCCCCAAAGCTCCAGTCGCAGCGTGCGTGCGCTGCCCCTTGGGAGCCGTCGGGGTCGGTTTTCCGCCATTGCGGTGCAAAATTTTCCTGGAAGCCCTCGGTTCTGCGGCCATGGCTCTTGGGCGGCAGCGATCGTAACCCGAAAGCCGGAATCCGGTCCTCAGCCTCCGCTCGGCATCGAGCGTGCTGCAGACTTCATGAGCCAGCCCCCTCCCCGCCGCCACGTCCGGACGGCGGCGGGGAGGTCATCCCCGGATCCGACCTAGAGGAACAGCTCGGCCGCGGCGTCGTGGATGGCGTCCTTGTCGAGGCGATAGGCCCGATACAGGTCGGGAAGATCTCCGGTCTGGCCAAAGCGGTCGATCCCGAGCGGGCTGACGCGGTGTCCCATCACCCCGCCGATCCAGGACAGGGAGGCGGGCGCTGCGTCGATGACGGTGACCAGGCCGGCGCCGCGCGCGAGCGGGGCCAGCAGCTGCTCGACATGGCTTCGTGCCGCGCCCCGGCCTTCCCAGCGCGCCGCCCGTGCCACGCTCCAGTCTCGGTGCAGCAGATCGGGCGACGTCACCGCCAACAGGCCGAGACCGGGGATATCGTCGACGAGCTCCGCCCAGGCCTGGAGCGCTTCGGGGGCGACCGCGCCGCAATAGACGATGGCCGCCTCGACGCCGTCCGCCGGACGCCGGAGCCAATAGCCGCCCTTGAGAGCATCCTGCCGCCAGCTATCGTCCTCGCGGTGCGGCTGGGCCTGCTCGCGGGTCGAAAGGCGCAGATAGACGGAGCCGCCCTTGTCCGCCTGGAGATGGCCGAATGCCCATTCCATGCAGGCCGCGAGCTCGTCGGAGAAAGCCGGTTCGAAGCAGGTCAGGCCAGGCTGGCCCATCCCAATCAGCGGCGTGTTGATCGATTGGTGGGCGCCGCCCTCGGGCCCGAGCGTCAGCCCCGAAGGCGTGGCGACGAGCAGGAAGCGCGAGTCCTGGTAGCAGCCATAGTTGAGCGCATCGAGGCCGCGCGCGATGAACGGATCGTAGACGGTCCCGACCGGCAGGAGCCGCTCGCCGAACACGCTCCCGGACAGCCCGAGCGCCGCGAGCATCAGGAAGAGATTGTTCTCTGCAATGCCGAGCTCGATGTGCTGGCCTGCGGCATGGCCCGCCCATTTCTGTGCCGAGACGATCCGGGAGGCGTGGAAGACGTCCTTCAGCTCCTGCCGCCGGAACAGGCCGCGCAGGTTCACGAAGCCGCCCAGGTTGGTCGACACTGTCACGTCCGGCGACGTCGTGACCAATCGGTCGGCGAGCGGATCGCCCGACTTGGCGAGGTCGTGGAGGATGCGCCCGAACGCCCATTGGGTCGACATGGTGCCCTCGGGCGTCGGGATCGCGGGAACGGTGATCCTGGCCGCGGCCGAACGCTCGCTTTCAGCCGCGAAGGGGGCCGAGGAGACGAAGTCCTCCAGTGCCCGCGCGGCGTTGTCGCCCAGGCCGGCCCAGGGCTGCCATTCCTCCCCTTCGGCGATGCCCATCGTGTCGCGAAGTGCCGCGATCTGGCTCGGGTTCATCAGGCCGGCGTGATTGTCCTTGTGGCCGGCGAAGGGCAGGCCGTAGCCCTTGATCGTATAGGCGATGAACAGGGTCGGCTTGTCGTCCTGGGCGCGGTCGAACGCGTCGAGCAGGGTCTCGATGCAATGGCCACCGAGATTGGTCATCAGCTCGCCCAGCGCCGCATCGTCAAAGCTCGCAAGCAGGTCGAGGGCCTGCTGCTCGCCCGCCAGGTCCATGGACAGCCTGGCGCGCCACGCCGCGCCGCCCTGATAGGTGAGCGCGGCGTAATCCGCGTTCGGACAGGCATCTATCCACCGCGCGAGCGCCGCACCGCCGGGGCGTTCGAACGCCTCCCTCTGCCGCCGCCCATGCTTCAGCGTCACGACGCGCCATCCGCAGGTCGCGAACATGTCGTCGAAGCGGTTGAACATCCGATCGGCGGTGGTCGCATCGAGCGACTGGCGATTGTAGTCGACGATCCACCAGCAGTTGCGGATGTCGTGCTTATAGGCTTCGATCAGGCACTCGTAGATATTGCCTTCGTCGAGCTCGGCATCCCCCATCAGCGCGATCATGCGGCCCGCCGTGTCCGGGTCCTTCCAGCCATGGGCGATCAGATAGTCCTGGACCAGGCTGGCAAAGGCCGTGATCGCCACGCCCAGGCCGACCGAGCCGGTCGAGAAATCGACCGGGATCTGGTCCTTGGTCCGCGACGGATAGCTCTGCGCGCCGCCAAAGCCGCGGAAGCGCTCGAGCTGCTCGCGCGACTGGTTGCCGAGCAGATAATGGATCGCATGGAGGATCGGGCCGGCATGCGGCTTGACCGCCACTTTGTCATTGGGCCCGAGCGCGCCGAAGTAGAGTGCGGCCATGATCGCGCTTATAGAGGCGCAGCTGGCCTGGTGTCCGCCGACTTTGAGGCCGTCGCGGCTGTCGCGTAGATGATTGGCGTTGTGGATCGTCCAAGAAGCGAGCCAGCGAAGCCGCTGCTCGATGCGCTCGATATGCGCGACCGTCTCGGCATCGCGTCGGATTTGAATCACCTGATCGTTCATGCTCGTCCTTTTTCCATCCCGGCGAGGACGTTGCAATTGTTACTATGCGAGCGGATTGAACCTCCCGGCTTGAGGAAGACGAGCTAGGCGCCTCGAACCACAGTGCGGTTTCCGGACCTTCAAGCGTCCTGCAGTCGGGTAAGCGGACGAGACCTGCCGCTGCTTGTGTCTCTTGCCTGTCTTTCCCAGCCGCAGCTTCCTTATTGCATTGGGGCTGTAGGAGATGCCGGCCTCTAGCCCCTTCGCCATCGCTGAATTCGGCGTGCCCATCATGAGCGCCGGCGATTGCAGTAACGAGAGCGAGTCCCAGCCCAGCCCTGGCGTCGAACATGATCCTGGAGTCGTATCGGCCAACACCGGCCAGGCTGCGCTCCCGTGCTGCAAGCGGTTGGTCGGTATTGATCCCAGGCCATCGGGGATTGCGCCGCTTCCCCTCGAAATCGGGCACCGGTGTTCCGCGATGCGCAAGGTGCCATGCGGCAAAGACTGAAGCCGCCTCTGTTGCAGGACGACCAGCAAGAAGCCTCTGTCGTCCATGCCCAAAGCTTCCGAGAGTTCAGCAGCCCGCTCCATGGGGATCGGCACCCGGCCGCTTGCCCAATGACCGCGCACGGCTTCCGCTCGACCGCCAGCTCGCTGCTGAACGAAAGCGGCAATTGGCCGCCGGATGTCATCAAGCACGCACTGGCGCACCAGGACAAGAACGCCATCCGCGCAATCTACAATCGCACCTCCTACTGGAACGCTCGGGTCGAGATGATGCGGGCGTGGAGCGACCAGTTGGACGCCCTGAAAAAGCAGGCTGCGGGGCTATCGGAGGGGCCAAAAAGCGAGGCCCCCAGCGCAGCCCCGAAAGGCCCCTACTCGCACGCGAACGACTGCGGACCGGCCGGGTCGCATCTAGCGATATTTTCGTTACTTTTCTGAAGCTTAGCCAATTCGCCGGAATCTCAGCGAATGGGTGAATGGTGCCAGAAGAGAACCGACTAAATATTGACATCGATTTGATATGATTTCTCAAACTATTTCCGACGCAGAAATTGTACCCGCAAATAGCACCACGATACAATTTCGCGTCAACGGTTCGAGTCCTGAGTTACCAACCTTCTCCTTATCTCTCCGACACCGAACATATACTCTCTGTCACCAAAAATGTCCATACTGACATCAGCGGAAGCCCAAGAACTTTCTATGGTGAGCTTATAGGAGGCTGCCGCCGCCGAACACACCGACGGCTCGCGTTGGCACATATTGAGTCAGGTCCAGCACGGTGCCGGAGGATGGCGGCGAGTAACGTCTAGAGAAGCGTCGGCAAAGGCTCGGCGGGCGGAGTACCGTGAACCTGGCAGACCGTGAGACTGCCGGCCGGAAGGATGCGCAGCGCGTCTGCGGCGGGAGTAGCAGGGTCGAGCCACGCTGCCCATTGATCGCGCGCGAGGGGAATGACCTGTCGATGGTGATATGGCGCTACATCGGGACCAGCATCCAACGTCAGCATCGTAAAGGCCTCGCCGATCACCGGATCCCTGCGCCAGATCCCGGCAATGGCAAACCAGTCGTGATCATTGAGCGTGAACAGCCACTTGTTCTGACGTTTCTGCTTCGGATCATCGGACTTGGTGAATTCGTAGAACCCGTCGGCGAGGATGAGGCACCGATTGGCCGCGAACTCGCGGCCCTCCGCGCGATAGTTATAGACCGGCTTGCCCGTCGGTCCCGGCCAGCTCCATCGCCTGTTGACCAGTGCGCCTCGCCCGCTCTCGCCCTGCGGATTGGTGACGATCGGAGCGACATCGGTGATCTTGATGTCCTCGCGCGCGGCCACATTGGGTGTGCCCTCCGGCGTATCGATGTCGATCTCTAGCTCGTCGAAATCCTCCATGATCGAGGCGATGTCCACCTCGAGGCGATAGTCATTGCACATGAGAGATCCTCGATTTGCAAGCAGGATTCGTTCGCATTATGTTCTCATCATGCAAGCGAGTCCCTTCGAGTCGGATGCACCCTTTGGCAGCCGCAAGATCATCATCCGGCGCAACCCGCGGTCGGGCAAGCCCCAGGCGATCGAGGCCAGCTGGGGGCTCGCGAGGCCAGCTGGGGGCTCGAGCCGTGGGAGCCGGACGGCAAGCCATTCAGGTTCATTCGCTCCGAAGGCCGGACATTCCCCCATCAGCGCTGCCTGGTGCCAGCGAGCGAATTCCAGGTGACCAATGGCGAGCGCAAGTTCCGCGTCACGCTCGACGACGGGAATTTCTTCTATCTCGCCGGGATCTGGCGCCCCAGCTCGGGCGAGCGTGACGTCAGCTACGCGATCATCACGCTTCCGGCCAATCCGGACATCTTCTTCTACCAGGAGCGTCAGGGCGCCGTGTTGCTCCGGCGTGAGAACATGGCCTGGCTCGACCTCACTCAACCCCAATCCGAGCTGCTGAGGGCGCTGCCCAAGCACAGCTATCAGATCGAGGAAGTGGGCAAGCGGGGCCTCGCCGACCGCCAGCGCATGCTGGCTCTTTGATCGAGATCGCACATGTTCAACCAGACATCTCCCATGACCGCGCCCGTCCAGCTAGCCTCCGCGGCGACCGGGCAACTCAATTCGGTTGCGCTGACAGGCCCCCAGATCGCCGCAGCGCTCCAGATCGTTGCGGGGTTACCGGAGCGGCAACGCGACGATCCGCTTGCACAGTCGGTTGCGCTTCAGACCTACGCGGTCGATGCGGGCTTTTCCGACGTAGCGATCGCCGGTGCGGCGCTGCACGCACGCGTTACGGCTCTCGCGAAATGGACGGCTCTGCACGACCCGCTACGGCAATCAGATCCGGAAGCGGCGATCGAAGCGACGGCCCGCCACCCGCTTGTCGAAGCGGATGGCGGAATTGGCTTCGAAGGTGCGGCCTTTCAGGAAATGATCCTCTTCATCGAGGAATTGCCCTGGTAGCGTCCGGGCGGATCGAGCGACTACCGCCTATCGTTTGAAATAGGCTTCGACCGCATCGGCTCCGTTGCCGACGGCATCGACGGCCTCCTGCAGACGTTCTCGGCTCACGCCGAACTTGTCCGTCCAATATTGCACCTCGTAATCCTCACCCATTGCGATGCGGGAGCTGTCCTGCGGCGCGCGCAGGGTCTTGTTGTCCGCCATGTCGGCCTCCTCTTTTGCTGAGGGCCCAACGCTTCCGATTCCCGTGAGTTTCCGGAGAGTTGCGTCGGATCGGAACGAACCGTTGCTGAATCGAGTCTAGGAGAGATGGCACGCATGGCCGTCAAATCCGTCGATCCTCCCCGGCGCCGCAAAGGCTACTCCCTCAAGGATGTCCAGAAGCCGCCGGCGTTTCGCCCCGTGCAACTCGCCCAGCTCGTCGACACCGTTCCCGCGGGCGATCGCTGGCTTCATGAAATGAAGTATGATGGGTACCGCACGCTCATCGCGATCGGCGGCGGCGATGCGCGCGGATATACTCGCTCCGGCCTCGACTGGTCCGATCGCTACCCGGCGATCCTGGAGGAGGCACGGTCGCTCGCTGTCTCTTCGGCGTTGGTCGACGGCGAGGCGGTCGTGCTCGACAGGGACGGCCGGTCCAGCTTCCAGGCGCTCCAGAATGCGCTCAAGGGCGCGCCGGGGCGGATCGACTTCTATGCCTTCGATCTGCTCGAGCTGAACGGCGAGGACCTGACCGGCCTTCCACTCCTCGAGCGGAAGCAGAGGCTCCAGGCGATCCTTCCCGAGGGCTCAAGCCGCCTGCGCTACTCCGAACATATCGTCGGCAATGGCGAGCGGCTGCTCGGCCAGTTCTGCGGGGCCGGTCTCGAGGGCGTGATCTCCAAGCTTGCGTCGAGCAAATATGTCGGGTCGCGCTCGGGAAGCTGGGTCAAGACCAAGTGCATCAAGCGGCAGGAATTCGTGATCGTCGGCTGGACGCCTTCGGACAAGTCGCGAACTTTCCGTTCGCTCATCCTTGGTCTCCACGATCAAGGCCATCTTCGCTACGCGGGCAAGGTCGGGACCGGCTTCGGCACCGACGAACTATTCCGGCTCATTGAGTTGATGCGCCCCCTCGAGATCGAGGGTCCAACCGTCGAGGCCCCGCGCGCCGAGGTTCGGGGCGCACACTGGATCGTGCCGAAGCTCGTCGCGGAGATCGCCTATACCGAGATGACCAACGAGGGGACGCTGCGTCATCCCAGCTATCTGGGTCTTCGGGCCGACAAGAAGCCCGAGGCGGTGGTGCTGGAGACGGAAGCGCCTGCCGCCACGGCGGGCGCGCCCGGTTCAGGCGTGAAGATCAGCAATCGCGAACGTGTGATCTATCCGGAGAGCGCGATCACGAAAGGCGAACTTGCGGACTATTACGAGGCGGTCGCGCCGATCATGCTGCCCTGGGTCGGATCGCGACCGATCAGTCTGGTGCGATGCCCGCAGGGCCGGGCCCGGAAATGCTTCTTCCAGAAGCATGATGCGGGGAGCTTCGGGGATGCCGTCCGGCATGTCGGCATCCAGGAGAAGGACGGCCATGAGGAGCCCTATCTCTATATCGACACGCCCGCCGGCCTGATGACGTGCGTCCAGATGGGCACGATCGAGTTTCACGGCTGGGGTGCAAGGATCGAGGATGTCGAAAAGGCCGACCGGCTGGTGTTCGACCTCGACCCGGACGTTGGCCTAGACTTCGAGAATGTGAGGACAGCCGCCTTCCATTTCCGCGATATCCTGCGCTCGATCGGGCTGGAGACCTTCCCCATGCTGACCGGCGGCAAGGGCGTGCACGTCATCGCGCCCCTGACTCCGCGCGCGGAGTGGCCGGAGGTGAAGGACTTCGCGCACCGGCTGGCGCTTGCGGTCGCGCAAAGCGACCCGGAGAATTCCACGGCGGCGCTGCCGAAGGTACAGCGCAAGGGCCGGATCTTCGTCGATTATCTGCGCAACCAGCGCGGGGCGACCGCAGTGATGCCCTATGCCGTGCGTGCCCGGGAGGGGGCGCCCGTGGCGGCGCCGATCACCTGGAAGGAAATGGAGACGATCGACAAGCCTTCACACTTCTGCATCCGAAACGCGGGCGAGCTGATACGGCGCGCCGAGTCCAAGGCGCTGTCCAACTGGGGTCGCGCCGATCAGGAACTCCCGGACCTGTGAGGATCGCCACCTATAATGTGAACGGCGTGAACGGCCGGCTACCGGTGCTGCTGCGCTGGCTGAAGCTGGCCGAACCCGACATCGTATGCCTTCAGGAGTTGAAGGCCCCGCAGGACAGGTTTCCGGAAAAGCCCATCCGGGATCTCGGCTATGATGTGGTCTGGCACGGGCAGAGCCGCTGGAACGGCGTCGCGCTCCTCAGCAGGATCGGCGAAATCCACGAGACGCGGCGAGGGCTGCCCGGCGACCCCGAGGACGCCCAAAGCCGCTATCTCGAGGCCGCGATCGGCGGAGTGCTCATCGCTGGTCTCTACCTTCCCAACGGCAATCCGCGGCCGGGACCGAAATTCGACTTCAAGCTGCGCTGGTTCGAGCGCCTGCACCAGCACATGGCCGGGCTGGTCGCGCTGGACGCACCGGTGATCGTCGCGGGCGACTATAACGTCATGCCGACCGATCTGGACGTCTATGTGCCCGACCGCTGGCGCGACGACGCGCTTTTCGCCCCGGAGGTGAAGCAAGCCTATTTCAGGGTCCTCGACCAGGGATGGACGGACGCGCTGCGCCACATGCATCCGGATGAGACGATCTACACCTTCTGGAAGTATCTGCGCTTTGCGTTCGAGAGGAACGCGGGACTGCGGATCGATCACCTTCTGCTCAACCCGGTCGCTGCCCGAAGACTGGTCGCCGCGGAAGTCGACAGGCGCCCGCGTGGCTGGGAGAAAACGAGCGATCACGCCCCCGTGTGGGTCGAACTATCGGATTGACCAGGACGGACCGCGTCCTCAAGACCGGCGAACCATTCGGCGTAGTCGGTGGTCCTCGCCATGCGCCTGTTCAGGTCCGGTGCGCCGTCGTCCCACCAGACCGGCCCGCGCTCGCCCAAGGCATGCTTCGCGCGATCGACCGCGGCGCGCGCCTCGGCCTCTCCGGATGGGTCGTCCCGCCGCTTCGCAACGCCGACCGCCCGCCTGGCAGCCATCAGGGTATGCACGAGCGTCTCTCGCTCGCCGTCAGGCAAAGCGGGGTTGGCCATCCGCCAGAGCCGGCCGCGCACGACGAAGTACCGACGGTCCGGCGTCACCGGATATTTGCCGGCGGGACCTACCTTTTCTACCATCAGCGTAACTGGCTGTCCTTGCTCCCGCGCCGGTTGATTCCGGTGGAGCGGACCGCCGCATCGCGATCGGACTGGCAAGGAATGCAGGTGCGGCTTGCCGGCTGCGCCTTGCGCCGGGCCTCGGGAATCTCTTCTCCGCAATCCTCGCAATACCGCGTGCCTTCGCCGGTCGCGAGTCTCGCCCGCGCAAGGCTCACTGCGTCGGTGACGGTATCCTCGATCTGCTCCTGGACGGCGCCATCCTGCGCCCAGCCATTGGCCATTTCCGATCCTCTCTGCGCGGGAACGCGCGGCGCGCTCCTGGGTGCCGGCGGGTGAAACGCGAAGGGCCGCCCTTTCGGACGGCCCTTCCATTGTCATCCGAACGCGGACAGCTCAGCCGAGCCGGACCCCCGCGGTGGAGGCCATGCTCAGAGAATTTGCCGCGAGCGGCATGTGACAATGAGACATCCGACCACCTCCTTTCCGTTGTTGACGATGGCCTGGATGTGGGATGCCGGTGCCTCTGTTTCAATCGCAAGGAGCTGACATCGCACGCATTTTTTCGGGCGACGACGCCTCTCGAAGCCCGGCCGGGCCCTGCCACTCCGGAGCTGACGCCTTCCCAGGAACCCGCGCCGATGGCTCCTCGTTCTGTCGATGGGGGCATTGGAGCGTGCCATGACCGAGATAGACCGCCTCATCGCCCAATCCGAAACGGAGCTTCGCCGGGCTAGGAGCGCGCAGTCCGTCGATGAGCGCGACCGTCATGTGATGTGCTCGGAACGCCTGCTCGACGAAGCCTGGCGGCTGAACGAGGCCGACGCGGATTTGCCGCCGCTCGAGAGCGGCCTGTGGTGCGTGCGTACAGACGGGATGCGCGCGGCCGCCTGAGGCCCGGAACAGGCACCCGGCGGGACGGTTGGGAAAGGACTAGGAAAGACACTATGACCGATCATGTTCGCCAAGGGGCCAGTCCCCAGGATTTCCGCGAGACTGCCGAACGCAGCCTCGATGCCGGTATCGCCGATGAGAGCGCCAGCTACGCGGCTGCGGCTGTACCGGCCGGCGACGATCCGGGACGGCAGGATGCCGATGGCATCCCCCAGACCGGCGAGGAGGATCCGCTCGCGCAGGTGAGCGACGGCGATTCGAGCGCGGGTGCCGCCGAGTTCGTGCGCACGGAGCGCGCCGAGGCGCCGCAGGAGTCGGTGGACGGTAGCGACAGCGTCGAGCCCGGTCGTATCCCGGGCTCGGCGGAAGACATTGAGGTAGCTGGCGTGACCGGGCCCGGCCCGAGTGGCTGACCGCCGATCTAGCGGAAGTCGCGTGGCTTGATCTTGATGCCCTCGGTCGGCTGTCCGGGAATGATGCCGGATCCCAGGCGGAGGTCCGGGATATAGATATCGCGAGGGTTACGGCCGAGCGGCCGCTCCGCCGGATCGCGCGGATCGGTGCCCTGGCCGTGCCTGACCACATCGGCCCTCGCGACGCGGTAGATGTCGGCGACCTCGCGGCGGCTCCCGACGCTCGCCAGCAGGGAGGACAGGTCGTCGAGCCGCTCGGCGATGACGTGGATGACGTCGCCTTCGCGCTGCACCTTTCCGCGAAGACCGATCATGGACGCGCCGAGCACGACGCTGCGATATTTCTCGAAGACGCTGGTCCAGACGACGAGGTTGGCGATATCGGTTTCGTCCTCGATCGTGATGAACATCACGCCCCTGGCCGAGCCCGGCTTCTGCCGGACCAGGACCAGTCCCGCGAGATTGATCCAGCGGCCGTCCCTCGTCGTCCGGGTCGCCGAGCAGGGCAGGATATGCCTGTCGGCGAGTTCCTTGCGGAGGAAGGCGAGCGGATGCGCGCGCAGCGACAGGCTCGTGCTGCGATAATCCTCGACTACTTCCTGGCCCTCGCCCATCGGCGCCAGTATCACCTCGGGCTCGACGGCCTCGTCGCGCCAGGCCTGGTCGCGCCGGTCGGCGGCCGCGAACAACGGCAGCGGCGCGTCGCCCAGGCCCCTGACCTGCCAAAGACCGCTCCGTCGCGTCTGGTCCAGCGAGCCGAACCCATCGGCCTCGCCGATACGGTTGAGCGCGCCGGCGCCGATTCCGGCGCGCCGCTGGATTTCCTCTACGCTGGCATATCGCCCTTCGCCCCGCGCGGCGACGATCGCAGCCGCATCGGCATTGGCGAGGTCGCGAACCATGCGCAGGCCCAGGCGCACCGCCATGTAGCGCCCGTCGGTCGGCTCCAGCGTACAGTCCCAGCGGCTGGCGTTGACGTCTATCGGGCGCACCTCGACGCCGTGTTCGCGGGCGTCCCGGACGATCTGTGCGGGCGCGTAGAAGCCCATCGGCTGGGCATTGAGCAACGCTGCGCAGAAGGCGTCGGGATGATGGCATTTCATCCAGCTCGAGGCATAGGCGATGAGCGCGAAGCTCGCCGCATGGCTCTCGGGGAAGCCATAGCTGCCGAATCCCTCGATCTGCTTGAAGGTCTTCTCGGCGAAGCCATGGGCGTATCCGCGCGCGACCATGCCGTCGATCAGCTTGTCGCGAAAATGGCTGACGCCGCCGGTCAGCTTGAACGTCGCCATGGCGCGGCGGAGCAGATCCGCCTCGCTCGCCGAAAAGCCAGCGCATTCGATCGCAACGCGCATCGCCTGCTCCTGGAAGAGCGGTACGCCGAGCGTCTTCTCGAGCACGCGGCGCAGCTCCTCTTTCGGATAGGTGACCGCCTCCTTGCCTTCGCGACGCCGGAGATAGGGATGGACCATGTCGCCCTGGATCGGGCCCGGGCGCACGATCGCGACCTCGATCACCAGGTCGTAGAAGGTGCGCGGCTTGATGCGCGGCAGCATCGCCATTTGCGCGCGGCTCTCGATCTGGAAGACGCCGAGCGTGTCGGCCTTCCGGATCATCGCATAGGTGGCCGGATCCTCCGCCGGGATGGTCGCGAGGTCGAGCGCGACGCCCTTGTCGGCCTCGAGGAATTCGAAGGCGCGCCGCATGCAGCTCAGCATACCGAGCGCCAGCACGTCGACCTTCATGAAGCCCAAGGCGTCGATGTCGTCCTTGTCCCATTCGATGACCTGGCGGTCCTCCATCGCGGCGGGCTCGATCGGCACCAGGTCGTCTAGCCGGTCCCGCGTCAGCACGAAGCCGCCGGGGTGCTGGGAGAGATGGCGCGGCGTGTTGATCAGCTGCCGCGCCAGCTCGAGCGTGAGCGCGAGCCGGGGATCGGCCATGTCGAGGTTGAGTTCCTCGGCCTGGGCGGAAGTGACGCCCTCGCGGCTCCAGCCCCAGACCTGGCTTGCCAGCCCGGCAGTCATGTCCTCGCTGAGCCCCAGCGCCTTGCCGACCTCGCGTACCGCCCCGCGCGCGCGGTAGCGGCTGACGACGGCGGTGAGCGCGCTGTGGTCACGGCCATAGGTCTCGTAGATCCACTGGATCACTTCCTCGCGCCGCTCATGTTCGAAGTCGACGTCGATATCCGGCGGCTCCCTGCGCTCGGCGCTGACGAAGCGCTCGAAGAGAAGCTCGGAGCGGACCGGATCGATCGACGTGATGCCGAGGCAATAGCACACTGCCGAGTTGGCGGCCGAACCCCGGCCCTGGCAGAGGATGTCCCGCGAGCGCGCGAAGGCGACGATCGAATGGACGGTCAGGAAATAGGGCGCGTATTCGAGCTGGCCTATGAGGCGGAGCTCATGCTCGAGCTGCGCGCGGATCTTCGGCGTCACGCCGTCCGGATAGCGCCCGGGGGCCTTCTCCCAGGTCAGCCGCTCAAGCTCCTCCTGGGGAGTGCGCCCCGCCCCCTTGATCTCGTCGGGATATTGATAGCGGAGGTGCTCGAGGTCGAAGCTGCAGCGCTCCGCAATCTCAAGGCTTCGTGCGACCGGACGCGTGTCGCCCAGATAGCGGCGGTACAGCCGCTCCATCTCCGCGCCGGTCTTCAGGTGCCGGTCGGCGATCCTTTCGCGGCGGTCGCCCAGCGCGTCGACCGTACATTTCTCCCGGATGCAGGTGACCACGTCCTGCAGCAAACGCCGCTCCGCCGCGTGATAGAGCACGTCACCGGTCGCCACGGTGGCGACCCGCGCCTTCGCCGCCATTTCGGACAGGTCGCGCAGCCGCACCGCGTCGCGCGGGCCGCGGCGCAGCACAAGCGCCAGATAGGATCGGTCGGCGAAGATACGGCTGGTCCGGTCCAATGCCGCCTGAGTATCGGCATTGGCCCGGTCCGGAACCAACACGCCGATAAGTCCCTGGTTCCAGGTCTCGATATCGCCCCAGTCGAGATGACAGGCGCCCTTGCCGGCGCGGCTCTTGCCGATCGAAAGCAGACGCGTGAGCCGGCTCCATGCGGCCCGGTCGGTCGGATAGACGAGCAGCGCAGTGCCATCGGCCAGATCGAGCCTGCAGCCGGCGATGGAGCGCACGCCGGTCGCCTTCTGGGCGTCCCAGGCGCGAACGATTCCCGCGACCGAGTTGCGATCGGCGATACCGAGCGCGGGGAGACCTAGCAGTGCCGCTGCGGCAAACAATTCCTCAGGCGAGGAGGCACCGCGCAGGAAGCTGAAATGCGTGGTTACCTGGAGTTCGACATAAGAAGGGCTGGACATGGGACGAGTCGGCAAGAGGAACGATGTTCCTTATATGTTCTTGCCGGCCGGGTCGAATCTCTCCTCGATCCTCTCTGCCCATCGCCCCGAACCGACGGTGGTGTCCGGGGTCGACCGCCGCCTAGTTGCCCTGCGCCAGTAACGTGCGGATCGCCACCGCAAGCGTCTGGAGCTTGTATGGCTTGCGAAGAATGGGAAATTCCCGCTGGTCCGCCGGAATGAACTGCTTGCTGCTATAGCCGCTCGCCAGCAGCACCGCGACCCGATCGTTCTGCTCGCGCACGCGCTTGGCCAATTCCAAGCCGTTCATGCCCGGCATGACGATGTCGGAGAATATCAGGTCGACCGAGTTGTCTTTCAGGCGCTCGAGCGCTTCCTCGCCGCTCGCAGCCTCGACCACCTCGCAACCAAGATCCTCTAGCAGCTGTCGCGCGAAATAGCGGACATGGTCGCTATCCTCGACCAGCAGCACCTTGAGGCCGGCGGAAATCGAGACTTGGGGATCGAGCTCTGCCGCCTTTTGCGCCGGCTTGTCGGTCCGGGGCAGCAGGATGCGGACCGTCGTGCCCTGGCCGAGCTCCGATTCGATCGTTGCGGAACCCCCGGATTGCACGGCGAACCCATGGATCTGGGACAGGCCGAGCCCGGTGCCCTTTCCGGCCGGTTTGGTCGTGAAGAAAGGCTCGAACACGCGCTCCAGCTTCTCGGGCGCGATACCCTCGCCGGTATCGCTTATCGCAAGGCATACCATGTCGCCCTCGGGCCGCGACAGGTTGCTCGTCACGAGACGGATCCGGCCTCCGTTCGGCATCGCATCGCGCGCATTCAGCACCGCGTTGAGCAACGCAGTCTCGAGTCCCGTCGGATCGATCTCGACCGGCCAGAGCGCCGGCGCCAGGTCGAGCTCGAGCGCGACATTGCCGCCCAGCGTACGCTGGAGCATCTCGGCCACCGCATCGAGACGCACGCTCAGATCAAGAACCTCGGGCTCGAGCGGCTGGCGCCGCGCAAAGGCCAAGAGCTGCGAGGTCAGGCTGGCGGCGCGCTCGGCGGTCTCCAGCATGACGTGGAGATAGCGGTTACGCTTCTCCGCGGGCAGGTCCGGCTGCTGCAGAAGGAAATCGGTCGAGCCGCGGATGACGGTCATCAGATTATTGAAGTCGTGCGCGATACCCCCAGCCAGCTCGCCGAGTGCCTGGAGCTTCTGCGACTGGAGGAGCGCGGCCTGGGTGTCGCGCAGTTCGTCCTGCGCGAGCTTGCGCTCGGTCACGTCGCGCGTGATCTTCGCGAAGCCGATATGGGTGCCGGCCTCGTCGTAGATCGGATCGATGACGACATGGGCCCAGAACAGCGATCCATCCTTGCGGACCCGGCGAGCCTCGGCCTCGAACTTGCCTTCGCGCAGTGCCGTCTCGAGCGCCATGGCCGGCGTGCCCCGCACGCGATCGTCTTCGGTGTGGAAGAGCGAGAAATGCTGGCCCAGCACCTCCTGCTCCTCATAGCCCTTGATCGCGCGGGCGCCGGCGTTCCAACTGGTAATGCGCCCGCCCGGATCGAGCATGTAGATGGCATAGTCGTGCACGCCCTGTACGAGCATGCGGAATTGCAGTTCGCTGGCCAGGCGCGCCTGTTCGAGCTGGCGCCGCTCGGTGATGTCGCGCGTGATCTTGGCGAACCCGACCAGCGTCCCATCCTCGGCGCGGATCGGGTCGAGCACCGCATGCGCCCAGAACCGGCTGCCGTCCTTGCGCACCCGCCAGCCCTCGACCTCCGATCGCCCCTCGTCGGCCGCATTGGCGAGCGCTTTGGCGGGAAGCCCGGCCGCGCGATCCTCCGGCGTGAAGAAGCGCGAATAATGCTCGCCGACGATCTCCTCCGCGACATAGCCCTTGAGCCGCTCGGCACCCGCATTCCAGGTGACGATCCGGCCTTCGCGATCGAGCATGTAGATCGCATAGTCGATCACCGACTGGACCAGTATCTCGAACCGGTTTGCGACAGGATCCTCGAGCGGCGATTGGACCATATTATTTCCTGAAAAGAAGGCGCTGCGCCGCCATAGCGCGCATGGGCGCGGCCGCGCAAATCCCGCTAGAAGGCGGAGATTGCTGGAGATTGTCCGGCTCCTCCGGGCCGAAGGATGCGTAGCGGCCAGAGCGGCTCCGAGAGGCGGGCATGGCTCAGAACGGCGGGCCGCTTATGGCTGTGGGCGGAACGTGCGCGTTGCCAAGGGGTTGATATCACCGCCTGGAAAGCATGCCCTGAAGGCAGCTAAGTGCAGGAAATCATTGTGTCGGATTCTCGAATCGTCGCCATTGGTCTGCTTACCCGGCAGGACCTGGACCGGCTGGGAGCGAGCTTCCGGGGCGCGATACCCGTGCCGGCCGACGAAGGGTTCAAAGATCTTTTGCGCCAACTCGACCAGGTCGAGCTGGCCGCATCCGACCGCGGCGTCCTGTTGGTTGCCGATCCGGCGTCGCACGGCGAGACATGATCTCCGCTCGGCCGGCCTGCTGCCAGGCCGAGTCTCTTACCCAATCGCGCGCGCTCCCCGGCACTACATTCGGCCCGAGCCTGATCTGGGTTAATTCGTGATTTATTAGGTGGTTAGCGCCCAGATGACTTCTGCAAGGAGAATTCGATGCTGCAACTTCTCTACATCAGCTCGGCGCGCAAGAACGAAGTCATCGATCTCGACCAGCTCCTTGCACAGGCGCAGCGCAACAATGCGCGCGACGAGATCACCGGCCTTCTCTACACCGATGGGCGTCGGTTTCTCCAGGCGCTCGAAGGACCGAAGACCGCGGTCGAGGACGTCTTCCTTCGCATCATCGCCGACCCTCGCCACCATGCGCTGGTGCTTCTCTCGCGGCGCGAAACCACGCGGCGCGAATTCGGCGAATGGTCGATGGCCCGCCGCAGCTTCCAGGAGACGCAGGACCAGTTCGGCGGCCGTATCGCCGCACTTTGCCGGGATACCGATCCGTCGATCCGCGGCACCTTCGCCGGGCTGGTCGACGTGCGAGACGCCGCCTAGCCCTCCTTGGGTCCGAAGTCGCCCATATCGTCCCGCGCCGGCTGCTGCGGCGGTCGAGCGCGATCCGAACCCGGTCCGCTAGCTCCCCTTGCGATAGGGCTTGCCGACCACGTCGAGCTGTGTGCCGCGCGGAATATCCGCGACAAGATCCTCGTTATAGCCGGTCGTCATCAGAATGGGCAGCAACGGCTGGCAACCGAAGTCCCCACGGCACCGGCGAAACACAACGCTAGGACTTGCCGCCTGTGGCGGTGTCGCCAGCCAGCATCGATTCGACCATGGCGCCACCGACGCCCGCAATCGCAGTCTGCGCCAACTCCTTCACTTCCTGCCGGCCGATATCGATCGCACTCTCCGTGGCGCCGCGCGCGACGTCCTCCAGCGTGTCCGCGAGCGGACCGAGAACCTCGGCTTCGCGGCGCGTTACGGGCAACAGCAGCGCGATTCCGGCGCCGATCGTGGCGGCACCAAGCGCGGCGGTAATCGGATTTTCCGCGACCTGCCGCGCACCTGCCGATGCCAGCCGGCCGAGGCGACCGCCAGCGCCGGCGATCACGGCGCGGCCTGTGTCGATGCGGCGTGCCTTGTGCGCCCCCCGTGCCTGGCTCGTGGCGGCGTTGAGCTTCGTAGCGGTCTGACGGGTCATGCGAGCGCCTCCTTTGCGCGTGCCTGGCTACCGGACCCGGACCGAACCAGCCCGGCCTTGAAAATGCGTCCGGCCGCGAAGCCCAGCAGCGAGGCCGCGCCGATCGCGATCACCGGGTTGCGCCCGATGACGCGCCGCGTGCCGACGGCGATTTCGTCCAGTTGCGTGTTCCGCACCGTCTTCGCGAGCCGATCGAGGGCGTCTCCACCACGATGGACGGCGCTTCCGGCAGTATCGCCAAATCTTTCCCCGGCATCGTCGCCGAACTGGCGCACGATCTCGACGACGGTGCCGATGGCATCGGCAGCTCCTGCCTTTCGCTCTTCGGCAATCCGGCCAAGCCGCGCGATACCCTGGTCGACAAGGGCATTGCTCGAGGTGCCGATGCGGCTGGCGATGTGAGACAGTGCCGAGGGCGACGCCGCCTCGGGCGCCTCGGGCGCCGCGGCGGCGCCGGCGGCTTCTGTCGGAGTCGTCGTCATGTGATTTGCTCCCGTCGGAATTCGCGCTTCCAACCGACGCGAATGCACCCAGTTCCCTTTCGCCGGCAGAGTCAGGCCGTCCGCCACCGGGGACGCGACGATCGCAAGGAAGGGCGTGCGTCAGGCGGCCAGCGCGTAGCGCCTGCAATGCTCAAGATACCCCGCCTCGTGGCTCCCTGCGAGGGAAACGACGCTCTCCCAGAGCCAAGAGGGGGCGTCGATCAATCCGCGCCGGTCGGCGTCAAGCGCCTCCCCCCACGCCTTGCGGTCATGGGCGTCGAGTTGCCTCGCATGCGCCTTGGCCACCACGAAGGCGAGATAGCGTGCAGCCTTAATCGCCTGTCCCTGGCTGAACTGCTCGACTTCGATCTTGAGGTCCTGGGGCGCCAGTTCGCGCAGCACCAGGCTGCGGCCCAGCATATGCACGGGCATCATGCGCGAGCCGAGGTGAGGCGAGAGTGCCTTCGCGGCGGTGACAACCCTTTCCCCCTGGTCCTTGGGCAGGCGGGCGCCCCGATAGGCCGGCGCGATCGGCTCGACCGCCTCTTTCAAATCCATCAAGGCGTATTCCGATTTCCCCTTGCCCGTCTCCAAGCCGACGATCGCCGCGAAACGCAGCGACCCGAGCGAGCTGCAGCCTTTCATCCAATAGGCTGCATCGACGAGCCGGACGCTGCGCGCCTTCCCTTTGCGGTCGAGCGACAGGATCAGCCGCGCGACATCGCCATCCTCGAACAGGCTTTGCAGCGCGGCACGCTCGTCGGGGTCCAGCGCCCAGAAGCGCTTGCCCAGCGGCAGCCTCGGCTCGATCGCGTCCAGGCGCTCCTTGGCAAGGTGTTTCCAGCGGCGTCCCAGCGCTCGCCGCTTGACGCTGCGGACGAGCTCGGGCTCCACACCGGGGTCGTCCCGATCGGGATCGCGCAGCGCCGCGCCATAGCCATCCACCATTTCCTCCATCATTCGAGCGGTCACGACACCCGGAAGATCGGAACCGCGTGCCGCCGTCGCGAGCGACAGGCCCAGGCGAATCAGGTCGTGGGCCGGATTTCCGATGACGGCCTGGTCGAGGTCGCGGATCTGAATTTCCACGTCGCCCAGTTCGTTGGCGAGCGGTCCGAGATTGCCGAGGTGGCAGTCGCCGCAAATCCATATCGCCGGCCCCTGCGGGACCCGGCGCGCGGCGGGCGATGCCGCCAGCCATTCGTAGAATTTGGCGGTGTTGCCGCGGACGAAGGCGTGCGCGGACCGGGCCATCTTCATGGCGCGGCGACTTTCCAACATGGTCTTGCGGTCGGCTGGGAGTGGCATCGGCAAATCTGGCTTCCTCATTGGGAAACGCTGCAACGCCCGAGCGGCCGGGTTGTAACAAACTGTTGCTGCAACCATGCTCCCAACCGTCGCCTAGGGGTTTAACCTGAAGCAAGTGCCTGAGCGAGCGCGAGATTTCTGAGGAACGCCGTGCCCGCTTTCGAGTTGAGCAGCGCACCGACGCCATAGGGCGACGCGCCACTTTGGCAAAGGCCGCGACCTGCGCGTCGCGACCGGACTATCATGGGAGGTCGCCACGCTTATTGCGATTGCTGGCTGGGTAGCGCCCTGCGCGACCATGATCGCGGCGATGATGACCGCCGCGAACCTCGGTGCCCGTTTGACGGGATGGGGCTTCGTCGTCTTCACCGTCGGATCGCTCGGCTGGGCGACGGTCGGCCTTTCCAGCGGACAGACCAATTTGCTCGCGACCAACTGCTTCCTGACGCTCGTCAACGCGGTGGGGATCTGGCGCTGGCTGGGCCGCCAGCGCGTCTATGAGGATGGCGGGAAGTCCGCCTCCCAGGCGAGCCGGCGCGCCGCCGCGCCATCGCTATTCACTGCCACCGGCCTGGCCGGGATGCCTGTCGTCGACAGCGTCGGCGACCGCGTGGGGAAGGCGGTCGAGGGGCTTGTCGAATGCGCGACCGGCGAGATCAGCTATGTGGTAGTGGCGAGCGGACCGCCCGCCGGGATTGGCGAGGCGCTGCGCGCAGTGCCGCGCCAGGCGATCCGTTTCGGCTGCGACTTCCTGGCGCTCGATATGCCGCGCAACCTCTTCGACGCGATCGAGCCGCTCGACGGCGGCGACTGGCCCGTGAAAGTCGTGCTGGACCATGCGTCGTGATCGGCATCGGCCGCTCGGGTGCGGCTCGCCGTCTGCGCCCAGCGCGTGGGGATGCGGCTCCCCGGAGGACGCTTGCCCAGCCTCCGGCTGGCATGACCTTCCCATCCGAAAGGTAGAACAGCGTGTCATCCATGCCCGAGCCTGCGGTCCGCGCCCTCGCTACCCCCGATAAGGTGCGCCCCGCCCCGATCGGCGCGGCCGCGGCCCAGTTGGCCGAGATCCTTGCCTTGGAAGACGTCATCGTCGCCGCTGGCGATGAACAGCGGGCGGCGGCGCTTGCCCGGACGCTAGACGCTCTCACCGAAGCAGAGATCATCTACTGCCCCGGCAGCGACGCGATTCCGGGCGACGACGCGCCGGCATCCCCGGTGAATGTCGGGCAACGCGTCTCTGCGTTGCGCCGCCTCCGCCTCGCCCAGGCGCACGAGCGCCAGCGCCGGATCGCATTGGTGACCAGCGGCGAGGCGCTCGGCCATCGCTACCCGCCGCCACAGGCTTTCGATGCCGAGCCGCCCAGGGTTGTCCGCGGCGAGGCAGTGGACCTGGCCAGCCTCTTCGACGGCCTCGTCGAGGCTGGCTATGTCAGCGACGAACGGGTCGACGAACCGGGAGAAGTGGCGCTTCGGGGCCAGGTCCTCGACGTGTTTCCGGCCGATGCCGAGCTTCCGCTGCGCGTCGAGATTGTCGATGGCGTGATTGTTTCCATCCGGAGCTACGATCCGATCGACCAGCGTTCGGTAGAGGAACTCGACGCGCGCGAGCTTGGGCGCGTGGCCGAGCCGGATATTGGGAACGAAGGCGTCTCGCTCGTCGATCACCTCCCGGGCGCCCGGCTCGCGATCGAGACCGGCGCGGAGGAGCGCCGGCGTCGATTGCTCGCCCTCGTCGCGGATGCCGAGCGGAGGCGTCCTGGCAAGGCGCGCCGGCACGTCGTCGGCGATCGCGACTGGTCCGCAGCGATCGCGGAGCGCAAGGCTATAGAGCTGGAAGCCGAACCGGCTCCCGTCCCCCGGTTCGTGGAGGAAAGATCCCCAATGCGCGCCTTTGGAGCATTCGCGCGCGCGCTGCTCGCGGGGGGTGGCACCCTGGCGATCCTCGGAACCGCCCGCGACCTGCGCTTTCTTCGCGCACGCGTCGCCAAGGCGGCAAGGGCCGAGATCACGGACATGCCGGACTGGGCGAGCGTCGTCGGAGCCGAGCCTGGCCGCCTTCTCGCCCTCCAAGTGCCCCTGGACCGCGGCTTCCGCCGCGGCAATCTGGTTGCCGTTGCGGCCGCCGATCTGCTCGGCAGCCGGGCGGAACGCGGCGATGAGATCGCCGACAGCCACCAGGCATTGGTCTTCGCGCTGGACGAGATCCGCATCGGCGACGTCGTCGTCCATGAGGACCATGGCATCGGCCGCGTCCATGGGCTCGGAGCCTCGCCGGCAGGGGACACGGAAGCGATCGCACTCGAATATGCAGGGGGCGCAATGCGGCTCGTGCCGATCGGCCAGGCCGATCGCCTGTGGCGCTACGGCGCGGACGCCGACGCAGTGACGCTGGACAGGCTCGACGGTTCCAGTTGGGAGAAGCGCCGTTCCGCGATCGACGCCGCGATCGCGGAGACCGCAGCGGGGCTGATCGAGATCGCAGCGGCGAGCGCCGGGCGAACGGCGCCGGTGCTCGCGCCGGACTCGGCTGAGTATGAGAAATTCGCCGGCGGATTCGCATTCACCGAGACGCGGGACCAGGCCAGGGCGATCGATGCGGTGCGCGCCGATCTCGCCTCGGGAAAGCCGATGGACCGCCTCGTCATCGGCGATGTTGGATACGGCAAGACCGAGGTGGCGCTGCGCGCGGCCGCGCTCGCTGCGCTCGCGGGATATCAGGTCGCGATCGCCGCCCCCACCACCGTGCTCGCGCGCCAGCACCTTGAAAATTTCGCCGCGCGGTTCGAGGGAACCGGAATAGAGGTCGCGGGTCTGTCCCGGCTTTCCACGCCGGCCGAGCGCAGGCGCGTCCGAGCCGGCATCGCGGACGGCTCGATCCGGGTCGTCGTCGGCACGGGCGCCGTGGCCGGCAAGGGCGTCACCTACAACAGGCTAGGCCTGGTCATCATCGACGAAGAGCAGCGGTTCGGCACAGCCGACAAGGAACGCCTTCGTAAGCTGGGGGCAGGCCATGCGCTCTCGCTGAGCGCGACTCCGATCCCGCGCACGCTGCAAAGCGCACTTGTCGGCATCCAGCAGCTCTCGATCATCGCATCGCCGCCAGCGCGGCGGCAGCCGATCCGCACTGCGGTCACCGCGTTCGACAAGGCCGCGATACGGGCGGCACTGCTGCGCGAGCGCAGCCGGGCGGGCCAGAGCTTCGTGGTCGTGCCGCGTATCGAGGACATGGCGCCGCTCGCCACAATTCTCGGCGAGCTCGTGCCGGAACTCGAGGTGCTGACTGCCCATGGCAAGATGGGCGCGGCGGAGATCGACGAGACCATGGTCCGCTTCGCGCGGGGCGACGGCGACGTCCTGCTGGCGACCAACATCATCGAGGCCGGCCTCGACGTACCGCGCGCGAACACCATGGTGATCTGGCGGGCGGACCGGTTCGGCCTGAGCCAGCTCCACCAGCTGCGCGGACGCGTCGGTCGCGGCGGACGCCGTGGCCAGGTCATCCTCCTGACCGACCCGGACAAGGCGCTGGCGCCGCGAACGTTGAAGCGCCTGCGGACGCTCGAGGCCTTCGATCGGCTCGGCGCAGGCTTCGCGGTGAGCGCGGCGGACCTCGACATGCGCGGCGCGGGCGACCTCATGGGCGACGCACAGGCCGGCCATATGAAGCTGATCGGCATAGACCTCTATCAGGATCTGCTGGGGGCGGCGCTTCGCGCCGCGCGCGGCGAATCCGTGGAGCGCTGGACGCCCGATCTTCGCCTCGGCATCGAGGGCCGGCTCCCGGGATTGTTGATTCCGGAAGCTGAGATCCGGATCACTTTCTATATCAGGCTCGCCCGTGCGCGATCGTCGGGCGAGATCGATCGGATCGAGGAGGAGCTGGAAGATCGGTTCGGATCGCTGCTTCCCGAAGCGAGGACATTGCTTGCGATCGCCCGCGTCCGAACCGAAGCGCGCTCGGCAGGCATCGCCCGCATTGATGCCGGGCCGGCTGCGATCGCGCTGACGCCGCGACCCGATAGCGGTCGCGCGTTCGAGGCCCTCGCGCTCGAGCGGAAGGGCGACCGGCTGATCGCAAGGGATCGCATCGAGGATCCGCTCGCCAGGCTCGAGCGGATAGAGGAATTGCTCGCGACGATCCGCGAGGCCGGCGAGGGCGGAGCCACGGACCCTGTTCGGTAAGGCCAGGCCCGGCTAACGGCGAAGTGGGTCGCGACCCGGACGCCATTGCCGGACTTCGCCCCGGGCTAGCCGTCCTCGCGATCGGCTCTTGCCGGCGCCAGCGATGGCTTCGCCGCGAAGTCCTCGAAGCTTGCCTCGCCACCCTGGGCCAGATCTAGTCAGTCGGAATCGGCACCAGGCTCGGCCATGCCCCGATGCAGTTCCGCCAGCACCGATTGCGGCGCGATCCCTGCAGCTGCCACCTGCAGCTTGTTGGCGAGGCCCGACACGATATGACCCTTGCCGGCCATCAGCGCATCCCAGCCGTCCTTCGCCACCTTGGCAGGATCGGCCTTGGAATCGTCCCGGCCGACCTTGGTGTCGAGCATGTCGGCACGTGCAAAGAATTCGGTGTCGGTCGCGCCAGGCATCAGCGTGGTCAGCGTGACGCCCTTGGCGTCCTTGAGCTCGTTGCGCAGCGCCTCGGTGAAATTGTCGATGAACGCCTTGGTGGCATTGTACACGGCATTGAAGCTCCCGGGAATGTATCCGGCGATCGAGCCGGTCACCAACACCTTGCCGCTGTCTCGGGCTACCATGTCGCGCAGGACGTTCTGGAGCAGATAGACGGTGCCGGTGACGTTGGTGTCGATCGAATGTCGCCAGGCCGCGACGTCCTGCTCGAGAAAGGGACCGCCGGTGCCAATGCCCGCGTTCGCGCAAACCAGATCGATGGCGCGGCCGGCAGCTGTCGCGAGCAGCGCCTCGACGCCGTCGAGCGTCGAGAGGTCGGCCTGCACCGACTGTACCTCGGTGCCGAACTGCCGGAAGTCCGCTGCCGCCGCATCTATTAGCGGTTCGTCGGCGACGACGATCAGATCATAGCCTTCCTTCGCCGCGAGTGTCGCCAGTTCGAACCCGATCCCCGTGGAGGCACCGGTCACGATCGCGAGTTTGTTCGCCATTTTCCCTACTCCGCTGCCAGCGCCAGGCCGGGCTTGAGCACGACTTTGGTCACTTCGTTCTGGTTGTCGTGGAACATCTTGTAGCCCTTGGGCGCGTCCTCGAGCGGCAGCGTGTGGCTGATCAGGAAGGTCGTATCGATCTTGCCTTCCAGGATCGCGTTGAGCAGCGCCGGCATGTAGTGCTGGACATGGGTCTGGCCGGTCTTCAGCGTCAGGCCCTTCTCCATGAAGGCTCCCAGGGGAAACTTGTCGACGAAACCGCCATAGACGGCTGGCATCGAGACGCGGCCGCCCTTGCGGCAGGCGTGGATCGCCTGACGGATCGAGTGGATGCGATCGGTGCCGAGAAAGGTGCTTGCCTTGATCTGGTCGATCACATTGTCGACGAAGAAGCCATGCGCTTCGAGCCCGACCGCGTCGATCACCGCGTCGGGGCCAATGCCGCCGGTCATCTCCATCAGCGCCTCGTAGGTGCGCGTCTCTTCGAAGTTGATCGTCTCCGCACCGAACTTCTTCGCGAGCTCAAGCCGGCGCGGAAAATGGTCGATCGCGATCACGCGCTCGGCCCCCATCAGGAAGGCCGACTGGACCGCGAACAACCCGACCGGGCCGCAGCCCCAGACCGCCACCGTGTCGCCGGGTTCGATCTGCGCATTCTCCGCCGCCATCCAGCCGGTCGGCAGGATGTCGGAGAGGAACAGCACCTTCTCGTCCTCGATCCCCTCGGGGATGACGAGCGGGCCGACGTCGCTGAAGGGAATGCGGACATATTCGGCCTGTCCGCCCGAATAGCCGCCGGTCATGTGGCTATAGCCGAACAGCCCGCTCATCGGCTGCCCGTACAGTTCCTGGGCGATATCCTGGTTATCGGCGGGCAGCCCGTTATCGCAGGCCGAGTACTGGTGTTTGCCGCAATGGTAGCAGCTGCCGCAGGCGATGGTGAACGGCACCACGACGCGCTGGCCCATCTTCAGCGTCGATTTGGGACCGACCTCGACCACCTCGCCCATGAACTCATGGCCGAGAATGTCGCCCTTCATCATCGTCGGGATGTAGCCGTCGTAGAGATGAAGGTCGGATCCGCAGATCGCGGTCGAGGTCACCTTGATGATCGCGTCGCGCGGGTTGAGGATCTCGGGATCGTCGACCGTATCGACGCGGACGTCGTGCTTTCCGTGCCAGGCCAGTGCGCGCATCAGCGTGCTCCCTCTTCAAAAAGACTCGCGCGCATCAGTTCTTCCCTTCGTCCTGGAGCCGCTTGTTGCGCGCGCCGGTGGCGATCTCGCCGGTTTCCATCAGTTGCTTGAAGCGGCGCAGGTCCCGGCGCGCCTGAATGGCCGGCTCGCGCTGGAACATCTTCGCGATCAGCTTGCCGATCGCGCCGGCTGGCGGATCGTAGAGGATCGTCGCAGTCACGATCGTGCCGCGACCACCTTGCGCATCGCGAAAGTCGATGCGACCGCTGTTCGGCACGTCGGCGCCATCCTCGGAAGCCCAGGCGATGAAGCTGCCGTCCCGCTCCTCGGTGATCGCCGAGGTCCATTCGACGGTCCTGCCGCCGGGGGCCTTGACGACCCAGTGCGAGCGCCTGTCATCGAGCACGTCGATGCGTTCGACATTCTCCATGAACGTCGCAAGATTGGCGAAGTCGCGCCAATAGGCGAACAGCTCTTCGCGCGGCCGGTTGATCGTCACAGTACGGCCGACCAGCACGTCGGCGTCACCCTGGCCAGGCTTGTCGATCAGCGTATCGGTCGCCGCATCGACCGCGGCCGAATCCTTGGAAGTCGCCAGTGGCGCATCGTCGCGCTGCGGCGTGTCGAGAGTCTCGCCCATCTTCGTCTCTCCGGGAGATTATCTCGTTAGAACAATGCGCTATTCGCGCCGTTCCGGCCTGCATCGATCCGTCCGTCGCGCGCCGCTTTCCATCTGTCGCCACAGTTCAGCCTGGGTTTCGCGCGGAACTGCCTGTCATGCCCGATCGGCCTGCGGCGCGCCTTGACCAAATGACATGTCGGCGGTGACCGCTCGCGCCGCGCGCCTGCGGATCGTCCGCCCCGGGGCGATTCGACCGATAGATCACGCCTTGGCCAGGATCACCTCCAACTCGGCGGGCCGGAGTTCGCGTATCAACTGGTCTCGCGTACATTGCGCCGGTGCCTTGTCGGGCCTCCAGCGCAGGAACCGCGTGCCATGGCGAAAGCGCCCTGCGCTGACCTGGTCGTAGACCACCTCGGCCACCAGCGCGTGGCGCAGCTTCACATAAGGCTTGGCAACCCCGCTCCACCGGCTCGGTGCGCCGGGTGCGTCGCCGGTGAAGCCCGGCTCGCCCACGGCTCCGGTCACCCTTTGCAGGATTTCAGCTCGGTCGGCGGCCGCGAAACTCGAGGTGAAGCCAACATGATCGAGCAATCCGTCCTCGTCGTAGAGACCGAGCAACAGGGACACGCTTCCCTTGGCGCCCTGCCGATAGCCACCCACGACGCAGTCGGCGGTCCTTAATTGCTTGACCTTGCGCATAGCGCGTTCGCCGGCACGATAAGGTTCGCCCAGCGGCTTCGCGACAATGCCGTCGAGCGCGCCGCCGCTTCCGGCGAGCCAGTTCCGTGCCACCTGCGCTTCCTCGGTCCGAGGGGACAGCATCAGCCGGGGCAATGCATGCGCCGCGTGGAATGCCTCGAGCGCAGCGCGCCTTTCGACGAGCGGCTTGTCCGCCAGGAACGTTTCGCCGACCTGCAGGCAGTCGAACAGCATGAACTGTGCGGGTGCCTCGGCGACCAGCTTGGCGACACGGGAAGCCGACGGATGGAGCCGGGCCTGGAGCGCCGCGAAGGACAGGCTGTCCCCGACGGGAATGATGAGCTCGCCATCGAGAAGGAAGCGCTTCGCCGCAAGGCCCCGCAGCATATCGACGATGTCGGGAAAATATCGGCCGAGCGGCTTGCCCGACTTCGACCAGAGCTCGACCTCCTCTCCCTCGCGCAGCGCAAGCGCGCGAAATCCGTCCCATTTGGGCTCGAACTGCCAGCCGCCGCCCGTAGGCAGGTCGTCGGCCAGCACTGCCTCCATCGGCTGCGGAATCGAACGCGACTTCATGATCGCGCCGAGCAACGATCGGAGCGCCGCGCCCGTTCCTGCCACGCCGGCGCCGTTTCCAGGTCGGTGCGGATGCCTGCGAATTTGCGAAAGCTTTTCGCGATACTGCGCGATCGGGGTCAGCGCCGGGTGAGCCGCCTGCGGTTCGCGCGGACCTTGCCGCCATAAAGACGCAGCAAAGCATCGGCCACGCTGTGCGGCGAGCTGCCATAGCTGCCCGTCAGCAGGCGGGTATTGGCGTCGACCAGTGCCAGCCATTTCTCCGACACCATGCGGCTCGCCTCGGCGCCGGCGCCGCTCCCGCCGCTCGCGATCTTCCAGGACCGCAGGCCGATCACGATGCTCGCCTCGACGCCGAGCTGCCAGAGGCGAAAGCCGATGCCCAACGCTTCCAACGGGGATTCGCGATCCATGGCGTTCTCCATTTCCGTCTCGGCCTCGGCATCTTGCCGGGCGGATTTCCCGCCGAGCGTTTCGCAAGCCGGCCTTTCGCGATCTTCGGCAGCAAGCACTTAGGGTGCGGGCGAACCGGCGCCCGCATCCGGTCCTGCTCAGGCGGTGATCAAATTCACGGCCCGGGGCTTCGCCACGGGAAGCCCCGACGCTTCCTCCTGCGCAAGCAGGCTCTGCTTCAGCGACAGCATCTCGTCGCGCAGCGCGACGAGATCGACATCGGTCGCCCTGCACTGGGCGAACATGCCCTCCGAGGGCATCTCCTCCTCGTGCACATGGTGCTTGATCTCCTCGGAGAGCACCTTGACCTTGGCGTCGTAGAAATCGTCGCCGGGATCTCCGGCCTCGATATCGTTGACCAGCACCTTCGCGCCGTCATGCTCGACATAAGCTTCCTCAAGGATATCGTCCTCGATCTTGCCCTTGAACGCCGGGTAGAAGATCTCCTCCTCGATCGCGGTATGGACCTTCAGCTCCACGCAGATCTGATGGGCGATCTTCTTCTTCGCGGCGGCACCGTTGGTGCCTTCATATTGCTCGAACAAGGCTTCGACCTTGCGGTGATCGGCCTTGAGCAGTGCGATTGCGTCCGTGAATTCAGCCATGTTGGATCTCCCGCTTGCGCGCGATCTAAGCGGTCCGGAATTGCGTTCGGTTCCGCCTGCGAATCGATTGCAACTGGAAGGCGGGCGTCTTTCCAGCATCGTGTTTTCGCCTCAGCGGTGCAGATACGGCCAGCGTCGACCGGCCCTCGGCAGGCAATAGTCGCTCCGCCGCTAGCCGGAGAGAACTTCGAGGCGGCGACCGCGTTATCCGCCGGTGTTCCAAGGAGATTTGCATGACCGACGACGCTTCCGCCCCGCAATCCAACAGCAAGACCGCGCTGACCGACGACATCGTCAAGCATTTCGCCGGCGATGCGCCGCTGACGGAAAAGGCCAAGGGTTTCGCCAAGGCGCGTCCCTGGACCAGTGCGGCATTCATCGGGATCGCCGCGATGGCGCTGATCAACGGACTGCGGGGCGTCCGCCGGCGCTGACGTGCGCGGCGATGCCGCGCCGACCCTTCATGCAAACCTGCTCTTGGGGATGTGGGTGATGCGGCATGCGAGGTCCGCCTCGCCCGACGCCACGACATAATGGTCGCCCGCATCCGCGATGCCGGTGGTGAACACCACGTCGCGGACATACATCTTTTCCTCGAGCGGCCTGGTCAGTTCGGGCGCCGCCTCGAGCAAGGGCATATGCTCGGTGCGCAACACCCGGGCGGGATCGTCGCGGTCGAGGATCGACCAATAGGTCCGGTAGATGCCGACGATCTCCTTGGGCTCGACGCCGTGCCACAAGGTCAGCCAGCCGGCATCGGTGAGGATCGGTGGTGTGCCACCGCCCATCCGCGCTGTGGCGATCGTCGCCGCGTGCGGCCGGATGCCGGGCTCGCGGTGCGGCTTCCAGTGGAGGGCGTCGGGCGAGGTGGCGAGATTGATCGACGGGCCGCCGCGCCATTCGCTGCCCGGGGGATAGGTGAAATAGAGATCGCCGAGCGGCCGCGTCTGCGCCCAGTATTTGCCGTCCACAAGCCCTTCGAAGATCAGCATGTCCTTGTTCTGGTGGTCGAGGACCACGTCCTCGAAGGTGAAGTCGAGGCCGTTCTGCGAGCTGTACAGCGTCGTCGAGTGGCGCTCGGGACTCACCGAGCAGGTCGTCATCAGCCAGCGATCGCCGACTTTCGACACCCGCGCATCCTCCACGCCATAGCATTGGAAGCTGCCTTGGGGTGCGATCGCCTTGTCGTAATGGACTTCGACGATCTCGAGGCCATCCGGCGTCAGTTCCACCGGCAGGATCCACGAGAGCGAAGTCAGCGCCATCACTTTCCACCGGCCACCGCGGATCAGGAACTTGCGGGGATCGCCGGTATCGACCAGCTCGAGCGGCCAGGGATCGAGGACGTAGCGGCCCTCGTGCCAGCGGATTGCGTGGATCTTGCCCTCGACGATCGGATTGCGGAGCGCCTCCGCCACTCGGACGAAGATCGCCAGGTTGCCGTTAGGCAGCCGCGTCAGCGCAGGGTTGAAGGCGCCGAGCACATAGGTCTCGGCATCGAAATGCCCCGCCAGCGGAGAGCGCGACAGGTCGATGTCGTCGGGGCCGAAGACGAGCCGGTCGACCGGGAAGCTGCTCATTCCTTGTCCTGCGTGCGAGGCGCGATCGTCACCTGCTGGACGACGGCACGCCGGGGCTGGGTCAGGACGTAATGGACCCCGACGGCGATATCCTCGGCGCGCAACATCCACTCCTTGTTGATCTGCTCGGCCTGCTCCTCGGCGGTGAAGCTCGAATATTGAAAGTCGGCGCCCGTCTTGCCGGGCTCGACCAGCGCGACCTTGATTCCCTTGGGGCCGAGCTCCTTGCGCACCGCTTCGGCAAAGCCGGCGATGCCGGCCTTCATCCCGGCATAGACGCTGGAATCCGGCCCCAGCACATGCGCGCTCATCGAGCCGATCAGGACGATATCGCCATGGTCCTGCATCACCTCCGCCGCGGCATCGACGCTCGCGAGATAGGCGGTGAAGTCGGTGGCGATGGCATAGCGGAGCTCCTCCGCGTTCATCTTGGTCACGCCCTGCGCCGGGATCGCCGCATTGACGACCGCGATGTCGAACGCGCCGAAATAGTCCTTCGCCGCCTCCACGAAGCGGGCGACGCCGTCGGGGTCGGCGAGGTCGATGTTGATGCCGTCGCCCTTGCCGACCTCGCGGATGCGGCCGAGCCCGTCCTGGAGATGCTGCGGATCGCGGCCGCAGATGAACACGTCGACACCTTCGGACGCGAGCAGCACGGCGATCGCCCGGCCGATGCCGGTGGTCCCGCCGGTGACGATCGCCTTGCGCCCCTCGAGGCTCGGCATCTCGGTATGCGCGTCGGAAAGGTCGCGGGCCGGCGGGTCGGCAATCTCGGTCATGGCTGCATTCTCCTTCCCGGCTCGAACCAAAGGGACACGCGCGGGTTCCCGGCATAACCCAGGTTATGGCGCGCAACTGGCCGCTGAAATCGGGCGTTGTTGCAGTCGGTTAGACGATGGGAGAGCGATCATGCCCCAAGGCGACAAGAGCAGTTACACCGACAAGCAGAAGCGCAAGGCCAAGCATATCGAGGAAGGCTATGAGGACCGCGGCGTCGGCAAGGAGGAGGCCGAGCGCCGCGCCTGGGCGACCGTCAACAAGGAGTCCGGCGGCGGCAAGAAATCGGGCTCGGGACGCGGCAAGCAGGAGAATCACGACAGCGCGCGCAAGGGCGGCGAGAAGGGCGGCGCCTCGCAAAGCGCGGCAAAGCGCTCGGCGGCGGCGAAGAAGGGTTGGGAAACCCACCGCCACCAGGCGCACGCGCATTGAGGCGGCGATGAGCGACCCATGGGGAGACCGCCGGGCGGGCGACGTGGCGGACCGCGACTATCTCGAGCGGCGCGCCCGGGAGGAACGCGCGCGCGCCGAGCAGGCGGACGATATGGGCGTGGCCTATGCCCATCGCCGGCTCGCCGAAGCCTATGAGCAGCGTCTTGCCGCGATGAAGACCGGGCTTGGCGCCTAGCCTACCAGAGCAACTCGATCGTCGCGTCCGCCGGAACGTGATACTCGATGCGGCCCGCGGACGCGTGCCGCGGCCGCAACGCCTTGCCGCCGTGCGCCGACAGGGTGAATTCCGGTAGCCCGGCGCTTCCCGCCCGGATCAGGCTGAGCCGAGCGTCGCGGCCTGGGCTGCCCGCGAGCTGGAAGCGCAGAGCCTTCTCTCCCGGGCGGTCCAGGCCGAGCAGGAAGTGATCGCAGAACAGCAGGAAGGGCGCACCCTCGACGCGGTGAAAGGCGCGGCTGGCGAAGACGAAGGCCGAGCCCGCGCCATAGATTTCCTGCCCGACCTGCCCCGCCGGCTGCCCGTCGACATACAGGTCCTCCACCGGGAAGGAGAGCGCGCGGTCGATATGGCCGTTGGTCGGGCGCTGCTTCGGCGCGATCGCGTCTTCCGGAAGCGCGTCGGGATAGTAGAACCAGGCGCGGTCGAGCGCGTAGCGGCAATATTCGCAGATCAACAGCTTCGCGGCGGGATCGAGCTCGGGGCCGGCGTCCTTCAGATAGCGCTCGAACGCCGCGAAGCTGTCGAAGCACTCGTACATCGCCATATAGGGCGCATCGTGGAGCGCCGTCGCGCCGAGGAAGTTGCGATAGTGGCGGGCATGGCCGATCTCCGATTCCCACATCGCAGTGTTGTGGAAGAAGCTCGCCAGATAGACATAGCTCTGGCGCAGATAGGTTTCCTCGCCGGTGATCCGCCATAGCCGAATGCAGGCGGCGGCCCCCCAGGCGGTCAGATTTGCCTGGTAGTTGAGCTCGAAGCGCATCTCGCGCGCCGCGTCGATCGCCGCGCGCGCCTCGTCGAGGTAGCGCCACTCATCGGTCAGCTCGAAGGCCTGGAGCATGACATAGGCGTACATGCCGCCGACATCGGTTTGGCCTAGCCCGGCATCGTCGCGCGCCGCCTGCAGCACCTTGAAGTCGCGCACGTCATATTGGATCGGCCATCTGTACTCGAAGTGGCGGGCAGCCCGGATTCCGTAGTCGAGCGACTTGCTGAACAGCCGCAACGCCGGCTTGTCGCCGTCGATGGCGAGGCGCCCGAGCTTCGACAGCGGATGATAGAGATACCAGCTGTCGACCGCATTCCTGTCCTTGTCCTTGCCGACATTGGGCAGGTAGCGGCGCAGCGTTCCGAGCTTGGGATCGTAGAACTTGCCGAGCCCGGCCGCCAGGTCGACACCGATGGCGGCCTTCCCGCCGGCCCATACCTCCCAGTCGCGGATCGCGCTCAGCACGGAGAGCTGGACCATCGAATCCGGATATTCGGCGGCGGTATAGGGATGGACATAGCTATGGCCATAATGGCGGATCGTCGCCTTGGGCGAACGGGCGAGGTCGCGCAGCGAATCCTCGGCGCGAGCGGTCCAGTCGCGATAGGCGATGTCGGGCTGCTCGATCTGGCCGAACACGGCGCCGAGCAGCGAGAGATAGCGCTGCGCCATCGCCTGCTCGTCACCGTCGCTGTCGTCGTGGAAGGCGATCAGGGCGTGGGAAAGGAGAACCTCCTCGCCCGCGGGCAAGGGATCGACCGGCGGGGTTCCGCGCTGCGGCGGCGTCGGCAGGAGATAGCCGATCTCGGGCCAGACGCCGCCGACCGCGCCGTCGGGCTTGGTATCGGTTAGGGCGAAGTAGCGGTTCAGGCGGGTCAGGTCCTGGCAATAGAGCACGCTGCCGAAGTCCGGTTCCTCGAAGCGGAAATAGATGGCGCCGGTGTTGAAGCCGCGCTGTGCCGCCTCGACCTGCCCGACCGCACCCAGGGGATCGTCGTGCGCGTCGAGCGGATATAAGTCGCGCGGCACGAAGGAGGTAAGCAACGGGACCTTGGCCTCGAGGCTCGTCGCCACCTGCAGTACCGGAATCGCGCCCTCGATCAGGCGCACCGCGATCCTGTGCGTACCGATCGGGCTCCTGACCTCGATCCGCGCCGCCTCGCCCTTCCGCGCGCGCAGCGTTCGCGCTTCCTCATAGCCCGCCGGACAGAAGGCCGCCCGCATCGCGATGCCGCCGCGGCCCGGGCGGCGCACGATCACCCAGACCGCGTCATGGCCCGCCGCGAGCGAGATCGTCCGCGTGCCGAGCGACAACTGGCAAAGCTCTGACATCGTGCCGCGGCGCAGCTCCTCTCGCAGCAGCACCGCGCCCGGCGTGGCGCCGGCAACCGCGTCATGGCTAGGTCCGTGCATGGCTAGGCGACCTCCCGCCGGCCGGCGCGGCGAGGCTGCCGAGACACCTGGGTAAATCGGACAGGCGTACGGCCCGCCGCCGCGCGACCCGAACGTCGTACGGTTCCGAGGCTTGGCGCTCGAACCCTCGGCGAGCCCGGACGGATGAACCCGGGTTCGTCGATCGCGTGCATGTACATCATTCGACAGCCTCCCGATGCTTTTGCGCGAGAACCCTGCCGATCGGGCGCGGTTCCGGCTTGCGTGAAACCCGCGCCAATTCGCGGGCGTTGGCCGGGCATGGAATGGTTTCGCCAGCTTATCGGGCCCGACGAGGGGGCCAGCGCACTGCAGCTTTGCTTCCGGGTGCTGCCGCTCCTCGCCTTCGGGATCCTGTGCGTGCGGATCGCGGGGCGCCGGACCTTCGCGCATTTCTCGCCGCTCGACATCGTCGTCGCGCTGATCGTCGGATCCAATATCAGTCGAGTCATGACGGGCAAGGCGCCGTTCTTCCCCGTCCTTGCGGCGACGCTGGCCCTGGTGGTCCTGCACCGCCTGCTGGCCCTTGTCGCGATGCGCTGGCACTGGGTCGCCGCGCTGGTCAAGTCGCGACCGATCACGCTCGTCGAGGACGGCAAGGTCGATGCCAGGGCGATGCGGCGCGCCAACCTGTCGGACCAGGACCTTGCCCAGGGAATTCGCAGCGAGCAGATCCGCGATATCGACGATGTCGCGCTGGCGACGCTTGAGAGCAGCGGAAAGCTCAGCGTCGTGCAAAAGCGGCGTCGCTAGCCGCGCGGCGAGCCCGGCTGCTCGGGCGGAACATCGTCGGCCCCCTCGGCGGGCTGTTGCGAGGATTTGTTCGTCGGATCGACGTCGGTGCTGCCCGGGTTGGCGCGCTCCGCCTCGCCCGGTCCCTCATTACGCTTGTCGGTCATGCCTGGTCTCCCTTGGCGGGCTCAGCATAGTCCTCGGGCTTCACGCTGCCCACGCCCGGGCGGTCCTCGACCGGCTCCGGCGGAAGGCCGCCCGGCGTCTGGTCATCCTTGTCCTGCCCGGCATCGGCGGGCGGTTCGGAAATCTGCCTGTCCATCGCGTCATCCTTTCGTCAAGCACAGAATATGTGCACCAGGGTTCAACCCGCCGGAATTTCCCCGGGGTCCGTGCCCCGCCGCAATTTTCATCGCGTGCCGAACGTGGCGAGCAGCGATGGTAAGCGCGGCGGAAGCTCGCGGGCGAGGAAGCCGATCGGGCCGGACTCCTCGGCGAGGAAGCGTCCGGCCTCGCCGTGCAGCCACACGGCCCAGGCGGCTGCCAGGCAAGGCGCCGCACCGCGCGCCAGCAGGCCGCCGAGTATCCCGGCCAGCACGTCGCCCGATCCCGCGGTTGCGAGGCCCGGGCCGCCGCCTCGATAATGAAACAGTTCCCCATGCGGGGCCGCGATCCAGGTCTCGGCCTGCTTGAGCACCACGACCGCACCGAAATGCGCGCTGGCGCGGCGCGCCAGCGCGTCCGGCGCATCGCGAAGCTCGGCCGCGTCGCACTCCATCAGCGCGATCATCTCGCCGGGGTGCGGCGTCAGCACCACCTTGCCATCGCGGGCGCGGACCGCGTCGGCGCATCCGCGCGCGCCCGCGATAACGGCGGCGTCCAGCAGGATCGGAAGGTCGGCGCGCGCCTCGGCAAGGATATGGCGCAGGATCGTAGCCGCGGCAGATCGCTCGCCCATGCCCGGACCAAGCACCAGACTGTCGCAGCGATCGAGCAGGCCAGCGACCCGTTCGCCGGCCTTGCCGGCCAACTCGCCCTCGTCATTCGTCGGGAGCGCGAAGACGGCGGCTTCGGGCATGGCGATGCCGAGCCCCAGCCGCGCCGGCTCCGGCACCGCGAGCAGCGCCTTGCCGGCACCGGCGCGCAGCGCCGCCTCGCCGGTAAGCGCGAGTGCGCCCGGAACCGCCAGCGAACCGCCGGCGCAGAGCATGCGCCCGCGCGCATTCTTGTCGGTCTCCTGCCCGATCGCCGGCAGCGGATGCGCCGCCAGCCAGGCGGAATCGAGCGGGCTCATCCGCGTGCGGCGACGCGCGCGTCGGGCGCGCGCGTCACTTGCGCCGCGGGATCTTCCTCCATCGGCGCCACTTCATTGTACCGGACCAGCACGAGCCCGCCGTCCTTGCCCGACGATGCGTCGAAGAGATATTCGGTCACCGAGCAATTGGCGACATCGCCGAGCCTGTCGACGGCCAGAATCTCCTCCTCGCTCATATTCTCGAGGATGTAGCGCAGGCACAGCACTACGACCTGGTGGGCGACGATCATGACGCGGCGCCCGCCGTAGTGGAGCGACACGGTATCGAGCAGGCTGCGCAGCCTGAGAATCACGTCTGCCCAGCTCTCGCCGCCGGGCGGACGATGGTAGAATTTGCCGAGCAGCCGGCGAAATTCCGCCTGCTGGGGCTCCTGCGCTGCGACGCCCGCGGTGGTGAGCCCGTCCAGGATGCCGAACTCCTTCTCGCGCAGCCGTTCGTCGACGCAGACCGGCTCCTCTGGCTCCGCACCGCCCGCGTCGCGGAAGCGGCGGGCCGTGTCCCTCGAGCGGACATAGGGGCTGGAAAGGATCACGTCGGGCAGGCCGTTGCCGCAGCCGCGCGCGAACCAGCGGCCGAGCGCCTCCGCCTGCTGCTCGCCGAGCGCCGACAGCGGGACATCGACGTCGCGCAGCGTCAGCGGGATGCGCTCGAGACCGGCCGCATGCGCCTCGTCGCGCGCGACATTGCCCGCGCTCTGGCCGTGGCGGACCAGCCAGAGTTGCAGGGGCCAGCGTGGGGCGGACTCGCGCATTGCCTCGCGAGGCCGTCGGTCAGAGCGACTTGGCCATGTTGAGGTGCGCGGCGACGGTCGAGATCAGCTTGGCCGCGAAGTCCCGCAGCGACTGCGGTACGGCGTTGTCGCCGGCATTGGCCTTGAGCGCATCGAGCGTCTTCTGGTGAGCATCGACCTGGGCCGTCGCATAGGCCTTGTCGAAATCGGCACCCTTCACGCCCTTGAGCGAGTCGAGTACCTGCTGCTGCTCGGCGGTGAGCGTGGCATCGGGAACGATCGCCGGCGTCGCGGCGCTCGCGGCGGTCTTGAGCTTGGCGGTCGAATCGGTGTGCGCCTTGATCATGTCGGCGGCGAACTTCTTGGTCTTGGCCGAAGCGCCCTGCGCATCGGCGAGCTGGGACGTCGCGATCTCGAAAGCGTCGCTTGCCGCCGCCGCATTGGCGAAGGTCTCTCCGGCCGAGGCGGCAGGGACCATCGCCATGTCGTTGGCCATCGTGCCATCGCTATTGGCGGTGACGGTCGTGGTATCCGTGGAGCTGGTCTCGGTCTTCGAACCACAGCCTGCGAGTGCCAGCGCCGCGGCGCCAAGCGTCATCCAACGAACTGCGTGCATCCTTGCCTCCCGATTGTCGCCCCTTGCGGGCTCGCTCCTCCAACGCCCGCATTTCCGGCGCGTTCCGCGCGAACCCTTTGAAGCGGTTCCGCGTTTTCTCGCCCGACGCCAGGAGACAAGGAGCAGGCCATGGGCATCTTCAGCAGCATCAAGGACAAGATCTTCGGTCACAAGGCCGCTACGCCTGCGTCCGCACCGGCGCCGGCCCCGAGCCCCGCGTCGCCGGCGCCCGCCCCGGCTCCCAACGCGACGCCCGCGCCCAATCCGGCCGTCGATGTCGGCGCCGTACTTTCGGAGATGGCGGAGATGAAGGGCGGCGGCGGCAACTACCAGACCTCCATCGTCGACCTGCTCAAGCTGCTCGATCTCGATTCGAGCCTCGAGGCGCGCAAGGCGCTCGGAGAGGAACTGGGCGTCCATGCCGGCGAAAAAGGCAGCGCGGAGCAGAATATCGCCCTGCACAAGGCAGTGATGGCGAAGCTCGCCGAAAATGGCGGCGTAGTGCCCGACAGCCTGCGCGGCTGACCGGGTCCTTGCCCGGCCTTTCTTAACCTGGGTTGGCGCGCGAGCTCGGCTCCGGCGGCAGAGCTTCGAGCATGGAAAAGAACCTGATCCAACGGGCGCTCGAACTCGCCGGAACCGGTGAGTTCGAGCGCATCGACCAAATCGAGCGCAAGCTCACCGCCGAGGGGTATTCGCACGTCGCCTCTCATCTGGTCGGGCCAACGATCCGGCGGCAGCTGCGCGACACGGCGCGGCGCGCGCGCGGCGAGACGGCCCGACGCACAGGACGTCCGCCCTCGGCGCAGGGCACCACGCCATAGTTACGGGCCCTACCGGCGATATCCAGGCAGCGGGCCGGTTCCCGGCGATCGACTTGGTTGCCAAAGCGACGCGCCGCGCGGCGCGTCCCACGCGCCACCCTATTCAATGGGGTTGTTCTCGAGGAACGCCTCGGCATCGAGGTCGACCTTGAACTCGCGCTCCCAGAAGCGAAGCTGCCCGGTAGCGTCGAGAAAGGCCTTGGCGGACGCCGCTCCCTCGAGTTGGACAAGCGCCTCGTCCATGTCGGCCTCCGCGATTCCCGCCTTGGCGAGAAGCGGCATCGCGTCCGGCGTGTAGCCGATGAACTTGAGGTGCCCGAAGGCATCGGCCACGAAGTCGCGGGCCGCCCCGTCGCGCGCGAGCTGTGCCGCGCCCTCCGCGGTGACCAGCAGCGCCACCGCGTCGTACAGGACCGAGGGGCCGCCATCGATCTTCTGCTTGCCTTGCGCCAGCGTGCCGTCGTCGAGGACGACGCCGCCGACCTTCGGAGTGACGAGCTCGTAGCTCGCGGGAAGCGCCTCTACTGCCTTGACCAGTGCGGCGAGCAGTGCGGCCGGCGCGCCGTCACTGACCAGGATGCCGAGCTTGCGTCCGGCGAAGCTGCCGGGCGCGCGCTTGACGATGCTGAGCGCATCGGAAGGCGGCAGGTCGTCGCGCGGCGAGACCGCCGCCTTCGCCGCCGGCGGCAGCTTGGCGAGCCCGAGCCCTGCGGCGACGGTGCTGGCGAGTGCCGCGTCGATGTTGCGCAGATGGCCGACCATCCGCTCGCGGATATCGACGCGTGCGCATTTGGACAGCTCGAAGACCAGCGCATCGCCGATATGCTTGCGCTCGATCGGGGTCTGGCTGACGAAGAACCGGCGCGCCTGGCTATAATGATCGGCGAAGCTCTCGGGACGAAGCTGGACCTTCTCGCCCGCTTCCTCGGCCGCGAAATGGCGATAGCCCGCCTTGGGGTCCTCGCGCGGCCCGCCCCAGCTGTTCGGCTCGTAATTGGCGCGGCCCTTGGGGTTGCGCATCGCCATGTGCCCGTCCTGCTGGAAATTGTGGACCGGGCAGCCGCGCGGCTGGTTGATCGGGATATGGGTGAAGTTCGGCGAGCCCAGCCGCTTCAGCTGCGTGTCGAGATAGGAGAAGTTGCGGCCCTGGAGCAGCGGATCGTTGGTGAAGCCGATCCCCGGCACGACATTCTGGGTGCAGAAGGCGACCTGCTCGGTCTCGGCGAAGAAATTGTCGACCAGCCCGTCGAGGACGAAGCTGCCGACGATCCGCACCGGCACCTGCTCCTCGGGGATGATCTTGGTGGGATCGAGGATGTCGAACTCGAAGTGCTCGGCGAACGCCTCGTCGAACAGCTGTACGCCCAGGTCCCATTCGGGCGGCGTCCCCATGTCGATCGCGTCCCAGAGGTCGCGGCGATGGAAATCGGGATCGGCGCCGTTGATCTTGACCGCCTCGTTCCACAGCACCGACTGGAGGCCGAGGCGCGGCTTGAAGTGGAACTTGACGAAGGTCGACTTGCTCTTGGCGTTGATCAGCCGGAAGCTGTGGACGCCGAACCCTTCCATGAAGCGGAACGAGCGCGGGATCGCACGGTCGGACATGGTCCACATGATCATGTGCATCGCCTCGGGCGTGAGGCTGATGAAGTCCCAGAAATTGTCGTGCGCCGTCTGCGCCTGGGGGAAGTTGCGGTCGGGCGCCGGCTTGGCGGCGTGGATCAGGTCCGGAAACTTGATCGCGTCCTGGATGAAGAAGACCGGGATGTTGTTGCCGACCAGGTCCCAGTTGCCGTCCTTCGTATAGAATTTGCACGCGAAGCCGCGCACGTCGCGCGCCAGGTCGAACGAGCCCTTACTGCCGGCCACGGTCGAGAAGCGCGTGAACATCGGCGTCTTCTCGCCGACCTCGGTCAGGATGCGCGCGGTCGTGAATTCCTCGAGCGACTCGGTGAGCGTGAAGGTGCCATGCACGCCGTAGCCGCGGGCGTGGACGACGCGCTCGGGGATGCGCTCATGGTCGAAGTGAAAGATCTTCTCGCGAAAATGGAAGTCCTCGAGCAGCGCCGGTCCGCGCGCGCCGAGGCGCAGGGTGTTCTGGTCGTCGGCGACCGCCACGCCCTGTTGCGTCGTGAGCGCGCCCTCGTCGCCAGCGAGCTGGTGGAGCTCGCCGCCATTGCCGCGCTTCGTCTCGAACTCGGCCGGCGCATCGCCGACCAGCTTGTCGTTCGTTCCCTTGACCATCTCCGCATCTCCCTTTGAGCCGGGCGCCCGGCGCCGATTGCCTGGGTGCCCGGTGACGTCGTTCGTTCGTCGATCGCCGGGATCGCCCGGCGGGACCGGTCAGGCGCCGGGCATCAACTGCGCGCGGTAGCGCGCGAAGCAGCGCTCGCCGCAGCGCAGGCGGATCAGCGCACCCTCGGCCATCGCGGTGGCGCGGCGCGGATCCTCCTCCACCGCCGGGCGGATCGCCTCGCGATTCCAATCCTCGCTGTGCTTGACGTCGAGCACCGCGTGCAGTGTGAAATAGCGTGCTTCCTTCGGGCTCAGGCCGACGCGCTTGAGCCCCTCGGCCACCAGCGCGGCGCGGCCCGGCGCGGTCAGCTCGATCACGCCAAGCGCGCCCACCGAATGCCAGGCATAACGGCGCTGCGTCGCCATCGCTGTCATCGCATTGGCGAGGCACAGGCTCTCCCACACGGTGTTCTCGATCACCGGCGCGACTTCGAGCGTCTCGACCAGCGCGTCGAGCATCGGCCCGTGCATGCCCTTCTGGGTACCGTGCCCCATCTCGTCCCAATAGTTGCGGGCGAGCTCAAGCTTGGGGCGCACCGGCAGCTTCACCTGCGTCATCGCGACCAGATCGTCGAACCCCGCCTCTCCGGCGGCCTCCTGCTCGAAGAACCAGCGAAGCTGGTCGCGATCGGCCGTCTCCGCCAGCCACGGAAACAGCGGATCACCTTGGCCGGGTCCGGTCGCCTTCAGCCCTTCGAACCAGGCGACAAAGCCCTCGACATCGGTCGGCGCCGCTGCCGCTTCCTCGGAAACCTCGGCGCGCAGCTCCTCAAGGAAACCGCCCTCGAGCCGCTGCATCTTGACGTCGCGCTCGAAAATCTTCTGCCAGTCGTCGTCGGCGAGCCCGGGCGCAAGCCGCTCGCGATTCCAGTGCGCCAGTCCGCGCTGGAAGCTGTCGGTAAGGAACTGCGAACCGCGCTGGGTTCGTCGGTCGGCGGTGGCAAGCATCATCATCTCCGGGATTTCCTGCTCGCTGAACGTGTCGCCATCTCCGCCGTTCCCCATTACGGTGCGGTTTCAAGCATTTGATAACATGGATTATTAGATCGGAACGGCGCGGCGGCGACGGCTTGCCCGAGACGCGCGGCTAGGGCTTCGTGACGCGGACGCTCAAGCCCCATGCGCGTGTCCGCGTGCGATCCCGAAAGGATGGCAGTGTCGCTCAATAAAATGCTGGGCTGGATTCCGGCCCGAAGGCAACGATGGCGAAGTCGAGGCACTGATACGCGAAGCTAACCCGCCTGCACCGGCCCAGGGTAGTCTCGGGAGCAGGCTGCGCAATCGAGCCTGAAGGGCTGTCATCTTCTCCACGCCGCCAGTCCGACAAGCGAGCGCAAGGCATATCCCGCGATCGATCGGGTCGCCGCCGTCTTCCGCGCAAGGCTTGGCCGCTGCAGGTGCCACGTCCCGCTTCAGGCGTCAAAAGGGCTCAACGCGGCAATTTCTCGAGATAGAGATAGTTCGGGTCGAACTCGGCAAGCGTTTCCAGTCCCGGCAGGTCCAGTATCTTAACGTGGCCGCGCCGGACATCGGCGAGTCCGCGCTCGCGCAATTGTCGGACGATGCGATTGACGTGGACGGGAGTCAGCCCGACACATTCGGCGAGTTCGACCTGGGTCAGGGGAAGTGCGAAGGCGGGGCCATTTGTCATGCCGACCAGTTCGAAGCGGATGCGAAGCTCGCACAGCAGGTGCGAGACGCGAGCGATCGCCATCCTGCGACCGAGCGACAATTCCCACTCGCGGTGCGACGCCGCGTCCATGTTGGTGCAAAACCAGTATAGGCGCGAAAGGTGCGGATGGTGCTCCGACAGCGACTTCAGGCGCTCGTGCGGTACGATAGCGACCTTGCACGGCGTCAGCGTCATCAGGTGATGATCCAGGCGCTTCAGGGTAAAGCCGTGCAGGTCGACGAAATCGCCGGCGAGATGCAAATCAGTGATCTGGCGCTCGCCTTCGCGTAGGTCCTTGTGACGGCACATCATGCCCTCGAGCAGCAAGGTCGAGCTGGACAAGCGTTGCCCGGCGCGAATGAAATTCGTCTTCGCCGGCACTTCGCGCGTCTCGGAAATCAGCGCAAGCAGCACAGCTTCTTCCTCGAGCGAGACATCGTCGCGGACCCGGAGCATCCGGAGATGCTTCTCGATCATTGCTCCATCCGCGTTCGCTGGACCAGGACGGCCTCTGTGAAGGGAATCGACAGAAGTACCCTGTCGTCCGCGTCGCAGATATCCAGGCGTCCGGAGAGGTCGACGATGCCACGCATCAGTTCCTCTCCGAGAACCGACCGGATGCCCGTCAGCGCGGACTGGCGGGCCGCATCGAGATCTACGAATTCCTGGCCTTCCTCGTCCCGGGTGCAGCCATTGCCGTTCTGGATATGGAAGAAATACCGCATGGCGGCGATAACTTCCTCGAAAGCAAGAGGTTTCAAGCTTTCGTCGGATCCAGCAGATGCAGCTGCGCGCGCTGCGTTTGCCGGCTGAAACCAACCCAGGTTGTGGAATTACTCCCGCCCAAACGGGAAGCAGCGCGACAGGGGCGCCGATCTTGCCCCTAGGGTGCGCGCATGCAGGGAGTTGGAAAATTTGCGCTGGAGCGCGTGGCCGAGCGTCTTGCCGCGCAGCACGGGCTGGGTGCATGCGAGCGCCAGGCTATCCTGGCGCTTTCCGGTACAGTCGTTCGTTGCCGAGCCGCTGCCCAGATTACGCAGGGCGACGGCGACGATCGCCTCTACCTCGTCATTGAGGGTTTGCTGGCCGGCGTCCGCCAGCTCGCCGGCGGACGACGCCAGGTCGCAGCGCTCTACGTCCCTGGCGACCTTTGCGGACTCGATAAGGCGATCGGGATACGACGCGGCTGGGAGGTGGGTACCGGCTGCGACACGCTGGCACTGAGCCTGTCGTGTAGCGCCGTACTAGGGATCGCGCAGGAATATCCCGCGGTCGCGTGGGCCTTGTGGCGCGAGACGGCGGTGCAGGCGGGAATCACCGCGGAATGGCTGGTCGGCTTGGGCCGACGCGACGCCCGGACACGCCTTGCCCATCTGCTTTGCGAGATGGGCCTGCGCCTGGAGGCTACTGGCCTAGGGTCGCGGCAGCATTTTCGGCTCGATGCGTCGCAGATGCTCTTGGCCGATGTCCTGGGCCTGACGCCCGTGCATGTAAGCAGAACCTTTCAAGATCTGCGCGCCGAGGGCCTGGCGATCGCGCGCGGACGGATCATCGAGGTTCCAGATTGGCCGCGCCTCGCGCGCGCCGCGGAATTCGAGGGCGACTATCTGCGGGCAGGTCCCGCGGCAGCTTCTCCGGCCACGGCGCAATGACCGCCGAGGGCAAGGGCCAGGCGATCCTCAACTGACGATCGCCGGTCGGCCTCTGCCGAGGACGGTGCCCGCTATGAGATCTGGTGCGCCAACTCGGAGAGATAGATACGCGCAACGACATGGTTGCCTGCGTCCTGGATATCGAGGGTTCCCCGGACTTCCTCTGGCCGGCAGCGGGCGTAGTGGCGCAGGAACGCACGAGCGCGCGAATGCGCCTTCCTCAGCGCCGCCGGCAGGTCCCTGCAATCATGGCTCTCACGTCCGAAAATCTCGGCGTCGCCGTGGCGGGCGACCTGGAAATGATAGAGGGGCATGCCGACACAATGCGCAATTAATCAATCGGTTGCAGCACCGCAGGCTTAGCCTCGAGTTATCAGGCGGGCGTGTCTGCAAACGCTTCTCGCGGACCTTTCGCAAATCTCGGGGCCACTGTCTTTCAGCCAATTTTACGCCGCACCCGTGTCGGCCGGGTCCCAAGCCAATTCCGGCGCGTTGCGGCGCGCATGAAGATCGATATCCATACCGAGATCGCCTACCGGCTGGCCCAGCCGACCGACATCCTGTTGCAGCTCGAGGCGGCGGCGATCCCCGAACAGTGCGTCGAGAAGGCGCATATCGAGGTTTCGCCGCATGCGCATTTCGCGCGCGTCCCGGCACAAGACGGCATCGGCGAGCGGATTTGGGTGCGCGCGGAAGGCCGGCTCCTTGTCAGCTACCGCGCTATAGTCTCCCTCCAGCGGCTGCTGACCGAGTGCGCCGACCTCGCGATCGTGCCGCCCCACCAGCTGCCCGGCGAGACGGTCCAATATCTGATGGCGTCGCGCTATTGTCCCGCCGACCAGTTCCAGAGCTTCGTGGCCGCTGAGTTCGGTAGTATCGATGGCGGGCCCAGGGTGCTCGCGATGCGCGATTGGATCCAGCGCAACTTTCGCTACGTCCCAGGGGTAAGCAATACCGAGACCACCGCCGCCGATACGTTCATCCGGCGCGAGGGCGTCTGCCGCGACTATGCGCACGTCCTGATCACCCTCGCCCGCGCAGCAGGCATTCCCGCGCGCATCGCGAGTGTCTACGCCCTGGGCGTCGAGCCTCAGGACTTCCATGCGGTCGCCGAGATATTCCTCGGCGGCGAATGGCACCTGCTCGACGCGACCGGCATGGCGACGGAGGCGGAGATGGCAAAGATCGGCATCGGTCGAGACGCCGCCGACGTCGCGTTCCTGACCGCCTTTGGCGAGGCGGTGATGGAGAACCAGTCCGTATCGGTCAAACCGGCCCAGTGACGGCGCAAGAGAGCGGTGGCGACCCGTTCGCCGGGTGAAACCGGCGCGAATGACGCTTCGTTGCTCCTTCCACCTGAGCAAGGAGGAAAAGATGGACCAATTCTTCACGCGCGTAGCGAGCCGCTCGGCCTCGCTGATGGGGCATCCCCTGGCCTTCATCATCTCGGTCGCGTTCGTGCTGCTCTGGGCCGCGAGCGGTCCGCTGCTCCACTATTCGGACACCTGGCAGCTGATCGTGAACACCGCGACGACCGTGCTCACCTTCCTCGCCGTCTTCCTGATCCAGAACAGCCAGAACCGCGACGGCGCCGCGATGCAGGCCAAGCTCGACGAACTGCTGCGCGCCGTCGACAAGGCGCGCGGCGAGTTCGTCGGCATCGAGCACCTGACCGATGCGCAGATCTGCGAGATCCGCGACGCGCTCGAGAAGGACATCGCCCAGGACCATGGCAAGGAGACGACGACCCGCCCGACGGTCGAGCGCCTGCTGGCGCGCTATTGACGGCGCCGTCCGGCATCGGGCTCCGGCGTGCGGGAACCTGCACCATGGCCGGCGCGTCTCGCCTTGCGCAAAGAGAAGATCGATGGGATTCATTTTGTGGCTGGTCGTGGGCGGCGTGATCGGGTGGCTCGCGAGCATGATCATGCGGACCGATGCACAGCCGGCCGTCTTCCTCAACATCGTGGTGGGGATCGTCGGCGCCTTTATCGGTTTTATCGGCGCCCTCATCGTCGTCGGCGGCTCGATCAACAACGCACCGCTGACGGTGACCTCGTTCCTGGTCTCGCTGCTCGGCGCCGTCGTGCTGCTCGGCATCGTCAACCTGGTGCGGCGCGGCAGCCTTCGCTGACGGCGCGGCGCGACGCGCGGACGATATCGGCGACGCGCTATTTCCGAAAGACTGGACGCCGGCTGCCTAAGGCAGCCGGCGTCCTGTTTCAGGGAGCACCTTCCAGCGCGGCACGCGCCGCGCGGATTGCCTCGGTGGCGACCCGATCCGGCGCCGATGGTCCGGGCCGTCTGCCGAACCCGAGCGCGGTCTCGAGATCGCGCCGGATGTGCGCCGCCACCCGCTGCAGATCGGCCTCGCTGGGCTGGCCGCCGCGTGCGATGCACGCGACGATCTCCGGGGCGATCGTCCCGGGCATGTCAGGCGGCTCCGGGCTGGCCCGCGTCGAGCTGGCGGAGCGCCGCGAGCAGCTCGCCCACGGGGACGGGATCGCTGAGCTCGGGCGGCTTGCGCAGCCTGGGTTGCGAGCGGACGGCGTGGGCGTCCGAAGCCCAGGACGCCAGGATGGCACGCTTGACCTCGGGCTCGAGTTGCGGGTGCTCGACCAGTTCCCGCGGATCGCGCAGCAGCCCCAGGAAATGGACGGTCATCGTCGAATCCTCCTCGATGCGGTCGATCGGGGCATGCCCGCCCTTGCCGGGCGGGCATGTCGGCTTACGCCGCTTCGCGGTCTGCGGGCTCGGCCTCGCTTACGGGCGTGGAAGGGCCCTCCAGCCGATCGTTGGCGGGCGCGGAAGCCGTGCCGCCGATCGCGATGCGCCGGGGCTTCATCGCCTCGGGGACTTCGCGCTTGAGCGCGATCCGCAACAGGCCGTTGTCGAACTGCGCATCCTCGACGACGACGAAGTCGGCCAGCTGGAAGCGGCGTTCGAAGGCGCGCGTGGCGATGCCGCGGTGCAGGAAGCGACCGGTGTCGCCCTCCTCCTCTTCCTTGCGGCCGGTCACGCTGAGCTGGTTGCTCTGCGCCACGATCTCGATCTCGTCGGGGCGGAAACCCGCGACCGCCAGGGTGATGCGATAGCGGTCCTCACCGGCCTGCTCGATATCGAACGGCGGGTAGCTGTCGGTCTCGCCGCGCGCGCCTGCCTCAAGCAGGTCGAACAGACGGTCGAAGCCGACCGTCGAGCGGCGATAGGGCGAAAAGTCGAAAGTCCTCATATCCAAATCCTCCATATGAGCAATTTGAGCACGAGGCGCACCGGGAGAGAGCCGGTGCCCTCAGGTCCTGCCGGACCGAGTTTTCGCGTCCGGCGACGCGAAGATGGTTTTTGCAAAGGCGGCTTCAAGACCTCTTTCGGAGAATTTTTTGCGGCATCGCCGGGCCCGTCGCGAGGACGCAGGCGGCGCGCCTGCGCTTGCCGGGGCGGGCCGTTGTCGTTCCGGCACCTGGCCCGTCCCGGCACGATCAGGCAAAGGCACCGTGGATGAACCAGGTCATCGGGCCGGTGGCGCCGCGCTCGCCGTCGCCGAGGCGAAACAGCCAGTAGCGCCCGCCGCCCTCGACCTCGACCTGGAAATAATCACGCACCGAATAAGGCGCCCGTGCTTCCGTGCCGCCCTCGCGCCACCATTCGCCGTGCAGGCGCTCGGGCCCGTCGGCCTGGACCACCCGGTAGCGCTTGCGTCGCCAGACGAACATCGCCGGCGGATGATCGGGCAGCATCGCCGTCACCTGGATCGGCTGGGGTGGATCGATCAGCCGGCCGGGGCGCGGCAGGTCGTCGGCCCAGCGCGCGCCTGCGGCAGGGGCGAGCGCGGGCAAGGTCGCCACCGACCGCTCGGGCATGCCGCCCGGCAAGGGCGCGGCGCGGCGAAGGCTCGCTTCGCCGAAGCGGTTGGCGAGCGTGTCGACCAGGCCCGCCACGTCCGCCTCGCGACGGCCGGCGCGGGCAAGATCGGCCTGGGCGGCGGCCAGCGGCTCGACGAGCTGCGCTACCAAGGTCATCGCCTCGATGCCGAGCCCCGGCTCGATCTGGTCGATACGCGCCTGGAGCAGCCGGGCGAGATGGGCAGCGTCGCGCGTCGGCGCGGCGGTACCGACGCGGATCGCCTGCGTCTGGCCGTCGACGCGCTGGAAATGGCAGTCGAGCCGGCGCGCGCCCTTGCCGAGCCGGACGAGCTGCGCGGTTATGTCGCCCACGAGATCGCCGATCACCCGGCCGAACGCCTCCGGCGTCGCGATCGGCTCGAGCAGGGCGCGCCGGGCGCGCGGCACCCGCGGCGCGAAGATCGGCTCGATCGGCTCGGGCGCGTGGCCGAGCGCCTGGTCGAGCCGCTGGTGCAGCACCCGGCCGAACCGGCGGGCGAGCGGGCCGCGCGGCGTCGCGAGGATCTGCTCGATCCGCTCCAAGCCGAGCTTGCGCAGCCCTTCGACCAGCTGCGCCTCGAGCCGCAGCGCCGCGAGGGGCAGCAGCGCCATCGCCTTGCGCTGGTCGCCAGGGGGGATCGCGACCGGCCGGCCGGCAAGCACGTGCCGGGCGACCGCATGGGCGCAGCCCGGCGTATCGGCCACCGCGACCTGTACCGCGAAGCCGGCGCCGGCGATGCGGCGGTGCAGGTCCTCGAGCAGCGCGCGCTCGCTACCGAACAGCGGCGCGCAGCCGGTGACGTCGATCCAGACGCCCCGGGGCGGATCGGGGGCGACGACGGGGGAATAGCGCGAGCACCACAAGGCGAGGCGCCGGAGCGCGGCGAGATCGCCTTCCGGATCGGCATCGACCACCATCAGCCCGGGCGCCAGGCTGCGCGCCCTGGTGACGGTCATGCCGGGCGCTATGCCTAAGCTGCGCGCAGCGGGATCGATCGCGGCTACGATCTTGCGGCCATGATCGGGGAGCGCGGTGACGAGCGGCCGCAGGCGAAGACCCGCTTTATGCCTTCGATCTCAATGTCTATTTCGACCTGGTTCGAGACCGCCGTCAGTCCGAAAAGGCGCGGGCGCTCTTTGGCGCGGCACTGGCGCACCAGATCCGTCTTACCGTCTCGGACGAATTTGCCCTCGAATTGAAACGCACCTCATCCGAACAGACGAACGACCCCGTCCTGCAAATGGCGCTTCGTCTGCCGCGTCTGCCGTCGGTAGATCGTGAACAGTGCGAGGAACTTGCCGCACGTATCCACCAGATAGTTTTTGCGGATCCAGGCCGCTCCTCCGCGGGTAGCGCCCAGTCGCTGAGCGATGCGGCGCATATTGCGCACGCCGCCCTATCGCGCGCATCTGCATTCATCACACGAGATGGAACACTCCTCGCTGCAAGCGGGACGCTACTCGACCAGGTCGGGATCGATGTCATTTCCGTCGATGAAATCGCGTCGCTTCTCCCTGGCGAGATCGGTTGCGCGGCACCGGCGGCGAGGTCTGGGGAAGGCTTCTCCTTTGGCGAGGCCAGCGGCGCGGAAATCGCGGCCTATGTAGCGTCGATGACTGAGCTTGCCGGCACCGCGCGTGAATTCTCCCGTTCACCTCTCCACGGTATGGTCCGCGTTGCCGGCGCTATCCGAGCCGCTAACGAGTTGCTCGCGATCGGCGTACTGCTCGTGTCGCAAGACATGCAGCCGATTGCAAAAATGCTGGTCCATGCCCGCGAGGACCAGCCCGATGCCGGCCTGTTCGCAGACTACCTGATCGACCGGCTGACGCGCGACGCGGCCGCCGCACATCCAGCTGCGATCGAGTTGGTCCATATCCCGGGTCAATCGAGCGTAAATCGCATTGCCCAATCGCGAGGATTCATCCGCTCCCGATCTGGCGGAGTGTTTCAGAAGATCGCGATCGGTCGACCGTTGACGACGGTCAATTGGGCAGAATGTACGGCTGAGGCGCGACGAAGAACCGGCTTTTCTTTGCCGGGCACGATGCCAGAAACGGCGCTCGAGAGCACAGAGATTCCGCTCGTATCACCAGGGGGCGAGGCGCTCGCCTATCCCGCCTCGCAGCTCGGCGATCTTCTTTCGCCCACGGTCGTGATATGGCCCGGCGCGAGTGGAGTGATCGTTCCGATCGCCAGGGTCTATGCGGATGAGTTGCTCGGCACCGCCCCTCAACACGCCTTCGCCTTCGTAGAAGCGAAGGATGCGGCTTTTCTCGCGCGTCGCGCCTATGCGAGCGCCCCACGCAATGCCCAGCTCATGACGGTGGATGCCCCGATCCTGTTCTACGAATCCAGTCGTACAGGTGGCCGCGGCGCAGTCGTGGCGATAGCCCGCATTGTCGATCGGACCCTGCAGCCCAAGGCCGAGCTCTCGGCCGACGACCAGAGGCGGCTGGTGGTAGATGATGTAGATGCGCTCTCCGCCCGAGACGATATCCTGATCACGACATTCGACAACCTATTCGCCCTTCCGATGCCGGTTCCGTTGCGCTATCTGAAGTCGATTGGCGCGGCCGGTAACGCCAACCTTATCTCCGCCGTCTCGCTCTCCAGTGAGAAGATTACGCAGATTCTCACTCAAGGATGGCTCCGTGGTATCGGTTGACGACGAACTTTTGATATCCATTCGTCCAACCTTCGCCGACGCCATCTTCAACGGTTCGAAATCAGTCGAGGTCCGGCGGAAAATTCCACCGATCAAGCTCGGCGCTCGCCTCTGGATCTACGTCACAAAGCCGGTCGGCGAGGTTCGCGGTATCGCTAGGGTTACCGAGATCGTCGAGGGCGATCCTGCTGAGGTATGGCTGGCATGTGGGTCGCGAACCGGGCTGACGCGAACCCATTTTGATCAGTATTTCGACGGCTCGCGGACGGCTTACGGCCTGGTTTTGGAGGAAGTGGCGGTTGGCCACCCAGTTTCGATGCAAGCCCTAAAAGCGCTTCGCGCGGGCTTTCATCCGCCGCAGGTCATTACGCGTTTGACAGCCTCGGAGGCCGAAGCGCTTCACGAGCATCTTTTTCTCGGCTGAGGCGGTCTTTCGCGGCCCAAGGGCTGACCTGACGATAACCGTCGGTAACTGGGTGCGCCGAAATCGGCGTAATAACTTGCTTGTCGGTACTACGGGCTCCGAGCTGCTTCAGTCGCAGCGGCGGCGAACGAGTGACCCGCGGTTCGGCTGCGGCGGGTTCGTCCTCCATCGCGGCGATGACCATCCGCTCCCAGATGGCAGGGTCGCTAGCTTCGGCCATTCTGGAGCTGGGTTCGCGTAGCGCCTTGAGCACAGCCAAGGCGACGTCGGCGTGGTCGGGCCAGAGCGCATTGACCGCCTCTCCCGCGGACGGGTTGTCGCCTTCGGCGTTCCTGCTCAGCGCATGGGCGGCGGGCACCCGGGCGATGCGTTCGATCGGCGTGGTCCCGGCGGTGTCCATGGTGCCTCCTGAGGTTTTCGGGTCGACGAAGCGCGTGGACTGAAGGTCCCTTGGTCGGGAGGCTGGCACCTCGCGGCGATCCTTTTCGGGCGCGGCCTTGGTTGGGCGCACACTGCGGCTGCTGCGCAGCCGGCAGGGTTTGCGCTTTGGTTTGGGCCGCGCGGCACGCTTGCCTTGGACCGGGGACGCGGCGGCGGCGGGCGCACATGTCTGCGCGCGCACGCCGCCGCGCCTGCGGTGTCGGCCAAGGTGCGTGCTTGTTGGATCGCTGGTGCGACTCCGCTCTACGGCTGCGCCCCAACCCAGCGAGCTGTTCGTATCGCGAGGGTTATCCCTGCATCGCAAAGTCGCATGTCCGTGCCGCGCAGGTCGCCCGCGCCAGCTCGACCGCGGCGAACAGCCTCAGCCGGTGATGGATTTCCGGGTTCCAGATTATGGCCGGCCCGGCATGGGTCGTCCACAGGCCCGCTCGCGCCGCCGCCGCCAGGATCTTCGCCACCTGCATGCGCGAGACGTGGAGCCGGCGTGCGAGATCGCCGACCCGGATCGCGACCGGCGCGCCCGGTGGCGACTGTTCCGACAACGCCAGCAGATGGAAGAGCAGCATATATCCCGCCACGCGGTCGGCGAAGGGCGCCAGCTCGGGAAAGGCCTGCCGCGGCATGCGGTTCTCGGCGAGGAGCGGCGCGACCAGCTGGTCGAGATAGACCGGCAATATCCGATCGGGCTGCCCCGCGGCGGACGGCAGGGGGCCGAGCAGGGCCGCCGCGTCGAGCCGGGCGGCGAGCCCGGCCGTGAGATAATCGGTCAGCGGCGCGGCCGGGACCAGGCGGCGCGACCGGGCATCGGGCAGGGCCGCCTCGCAGACGAAGCCGAAGTGCAGCAGCACGTCGAGGATCGCCCCGATGCCCCGGCGGGTGCCCAGCCCCGCCCGCTGCGCCAGCCCTGTCAGCATCGCCCGGGTCGGCGCCGGCCCGAGCCCGCTTCGGAAGCGCCGGTCGAAATAGACGACCAGCGCCGCGACGCCGTAGCGGCGATGCTGCCCGATCGCGCGGGCGCAGGCCCGATTCGCCTCGGAGATCGCGAGCAGGTTGCCGCCGAGCCGGACCAGCGCCGCACCGAACGCCGGATGCGAGAAAAGGCGAGCGACCTCTTCCATCCACTCCGCCGCGCGCGCGAACGCAAGCTCGGGCGCGATGGTGGCTGCCGCGTCGCCTGGGAGGGAGGATATGCCACCAAAGTTACGTTGCAGATCGGTCCTCCGCACGTAGCATGTGCCGGTCGACCAAGAATATTGCCCGCCGGAAAGCCGGGCCAGAGCAGTTGATGATTGGCAGGGCCTTAAGCACTGCTTGCTGATCACCCCGGCCCCTTATTGCCGAACCTGTTGGCGGGTCGCGGACAGGGTCGTGCAGCCGCGCCCGCAGCACTGGACCGGCGTATTGCCGAGGGGTGCGCCGGCAGCGCCGGACCTGACCATGCGGCCGCGCAGCAGGGGCAGGTCCCGTGCGGCGCGGGGACTGGCGCCCGCCGCGCCGGGCGCTTTGCTGCCGGCGTGAACACCTGATGGGGCGGCTGTGCCGTCCGCCCGCTCCAACCGATGAAAGGACAGCCACTCATGCGTGCCATCCTGCCAGCGACAATGCTTCTCGCCCTGGCCCCGGGCGTCGCGGCCCAGGTCGCCGATCCGGTCGAGTCCTTCCTGCTCGGCCTCCCGCGCGATGCGACCCAGCTGCTGTCGCTCTCGGCACCGGCCGTGCCGCCCGCTTCCCGCCGCGAGACGCAGGTACAGACGATCGTCTGTGAACCGCAGGAGCTCAGCGGCAGCCAGCTCGAGGATTCCTTTGCGATCCTGTCCGCCGACACCAACCGGATCTACCCCGGGGCGATCCTGGCCGTCGACCAGCGGCTCGCCCAGGGCCGGCCGACCGTCACCAGCTACCCGCGCCCGCCCCTCGCCCTGAACATCTCGCTGCCCGGCCTCGGCGCCGATGCGCGGTTCCTGGTCCAGCAGCCGAGTGCGGGCACCGTCCATGCCGCGGTCGACGGCATCGTCAGCGCCTGGCTCTCGGGCCCGGCCGGGCGAGGCTATCGGGCGCCGGCGATCGTCAGCTACCGCAGGACGCGCTCCTACAACGCGCAGCAGGCCGCGGCGGGCCTGGGCTTCAGCGCGCAATGGGCCGGGGGCAGGGCTTCGGCGATGCTCTCGGCGTCGAGCGACCAGTCCAGGGCGACCTACCTCGCGGTCTTCCGGCAGGTTTTCTATACCGTCGGGGTCGACCGCCCGCGCAACGTCGCAGGCTTCTTCCGCAGGGATGTCGGCCTCGCGCGGCTGCGCAGCGACTTCGGCCCTGCCCGGTTGCCCGGCTATGTGAGCAGCGTCGCCTATGGCCGGCTCATCCTGGTCAGCATGGAGACCGAGGCCTCGGTCAGCGAAGCGGATGCGAAGGCGGCGCTCGACTATGCGACGGGCGGGACCGGCGCCGAGGGGCAGGTCAACGCGCACGCCCGGCGCGTGGCGAACAATTCGCGGTTCGGGGTCATCGTCCTTGGCGGCGGCGCCGAACATGCGGCGCGGGTCGTCGCCCAGGGTCCGGACAACGACCGGCAGGTGAAGGACATCATCGAGAGCGGCAGCCAGCTCGCCCGGGACAATCCGGGCCTGCCGATCGGCTATACCGTCAATCTGCTGACCGGCGAGCTGGCCCATGCCCGCTACGATGGTCCCTTCGCGGTACCGAGTTGCAGGACCCTCGACAATTACGCGATCGAGCTGCGCCACGACGGCGGGTACCGGGGCCGGTTCATCGTCAGATGGCAGCAGCCGCGGGGTGTCGGCGAGGAGACCGAGGACAGAAGCTGGCATAGCGGTGTCCAGACCGCGGGCTGGCGGCGCACCATTTCCGTTCCCGCGGACGCCCGGGGTCTCACCGTGCTGGGCGAGCTGGATTTCTTCCACAATGACTGGCGCCAGGCTGGCTACTGGAATGAGGTTGCGAGGCGGCGCGCAGGGACCTGCCTGCGCATCGCCGGGACGACCGTGCAGCCGCAATCCGGCACCTGCTGAGCTTTTCGATCGCATGCGTGACCGCCCAATCCCGGGCGAAGGAAAGGAGAAACTTCATGGCGAAGGTTCGATATGGCTGGGTCGTGTCCGACCAGGCCGCAGCGCTCCCAGGAATCGCGTTCGGGCCCCGGTGGCTGAAGGGTGGCAGGCGAAGCGGATCGCTCACCGTCCTGCGCCGCCACAACCTTCTCTTCAAGGACGTCGTCTTCGAGGGCCGCGGCACCCACGCGCTGGAGGCGGTGCTTCGCGAAATGGCCGGTCACGACGAACGCTTCGTCTGGAGCGGGATCGCCGCCGGTGCGAAGATCGAGGAGTTCGTGCCTTCGCCCTATGGCGGGCCGGACGAACAGGTCATTCGCGTCAATGAAGTCGACATCCCCAGCGACTATCACGCGCATGTCTTCATCCCGGACAAGACGTACAGTTTCGACGGCGTCCTCACCAGCTTCGTGACCCCGTTCACCGGCTTTGCCGGGCCCCCGGGGCTCGCCGGCCTCGTCAGGGATACGATCGAGGGAGTCGGCGAGATCGTCGATCGGGCCGGCCAGATTCACGAATCCCAGGTGCCGGCGGTCAAGCGGCTTACGGGCTCGAAGCACGTGGTCGTCCTGCTTACGGCGCGAACCTTCTCCGCGCCGCCGCTCCTGACGCGCCAGGGCGAGGAGAGCATCGCCGCGATCGGCCGAAACCTGGCCGGTCGCCTCGGCGTCGCACTCGCGCCGAAGGACCAGAAGGCCGCGCCGCCCGCCAAACGCGCCGCGCGCAAACGCCGTTGACCGAGCCCGCGCGGGTTGTTCGGCACGAAGGACGTCCTGCCGGCCTGCGCGCGCGGCACCACCTGCATCTGTGTATCCGCCATGGGGCCTCGTCGCCACCGACGGGACCATGAAGCGATCGTCCCTGGCAGCCGTCGGGATCCGGGGGCTGCCTTGGTTGCCCCCGCGGTGCCGGCGGCCTGACCAGGGTTAGCGTCGAAGGTCCATTGCTCGCCGCGGTGCAGCCAAGACCTATTTTTCGAATGATAGCGATGTAATCGCCGACCACGGAATGACGATGACGCGTGAATCTCCGGCAATGGGCTCCGCTGAGATACCGAATTCATCGGCCGACTTCACGATGAGGCTTATTTCTTTAGCTTGACCTGCAAGTAGGACCACAGCTTTCGCAGCTCCGGCCTTACGCACGATCGCCTGTTGTGCCGCCACCAGCATCGAGTAACCCTCCTTCTTCAAAGTAGAGCTATGCAGTCTCTGCGATCCGGCGATATGGTGAGCGGCCAGGCTGCTCGCAACTTTGCCTCGTGGCGATGACGGTGGGAACAGGTTGGACGGCTGATCAAGGCTTCTCGCGGTTGCCAGCCCGGAGCCAGGCGATGAATTGGTATGCATGCTGGCGAAGGCAATTGGGCTCCTGGATCAGCAGCGTGCAGCGCCATGAGCGTCTCGCTGAGCGAAGGACACGCGTTCGTGCAGGTCGCCTCGATAGTCGCGCAGGATCCTGATGGCCTGCACGCCCATTCCGGCCGCTTCCTGCTCCTGCGCTGCGAGCGTCCGCTTTTAGATCCGTTCGCGCGGCGCCGGCTCACGCCGAGCGCCTCGCCGATCTTCAGGAAGGTCGCTCCCCTTCGCGCGCACGATCTGATGTCGCTCCCGCATATCGGGGCATAGCCTCGAGCATGCCCCGTCACGATCGCAACGGTACGACTACACGCGCCCACACGGGCGCCCCGTTGCGAACCTGCACTCCACTGAATAAAATAGTGCGAGGTTTGTGGAGATGTGGTCGTGACCGGTGACCTGCTCTTTTCCTTGAGATCCCTGGCACGGCTCGGGCGATGTGATCATGGGACGGAACACACCGTTGAGTCTGCGGTGCACTGCGCGCGAAATCTGCAGCGCCTGGTGGGTTACGCTTTCCGAGGCGGCGCCGAGATGGAACGTGCCGAATATTGGCAATTCAAGGCGCAGGAAGACCCACGCCCCCTCTAGCGCCCTAGTTGAGGGCCACCTCCCATCCCGGTTCTGCGCGCCGCGGGACTGGGTACCGTCTACCTGGCCGAAATCATGGGAGGATCACAACTCCCTTGCCGAAGGCCTCGAGATCGACGCCTTCGAGCTGCGCCAACAAATGGTCGAACGTACCTTCGTCCATGACGGGTTAACATGCTCCAGAGTGCCCGTGAGACGATCGGCCTCGAGGCCTGCGACAAGCCGTGTTCAAGGTGCGCGAAGAACCGCAACCACCAGGAACTGCTTCATGTTTCAGAAGGTTAATGCGGAGAATAGGAAGGACGAACGAAGACCGGCCTCATGCCAAATGCAATCGAGTATTACCGGGCGCGTGCAGCGAGAGAACTTGAGATTGCAGAAGCGTTGGGTCAGCGCGCAACAGCGCGCATCCACCGGGAGCTTGCCAAGCTTTATCAGTTGCGCGCCGATGAGGCTGATCGCAGGCTGCGCGAAGATCAAGCCCGCTAGGGGTTGGGATCGATTGAGGAATTTCGCATTGATCGGGCAAGCTCGCGAATATAACCCGACGGGCCTCACAGAGCTTCGCCGTCAGGCGCGCGTGCTCACGAGCGGCGTGTTTGGCATGAGCGGCGACGCCGAGCTCTCCCAGATCGCTGAGCGGGTCGCCGCAGAGACGGGTTTTCCCTTTTCCGCAGTGTCTATCGTCGACCGTTCCACGCTGTGGCTCGCCGTGGCCTACGGCTTCGATCCCAGGGAATTCACCAGGCCCGACAGCTTCTGCGACGCCGCGATCGGCGTTCGGAATTACGCGCCGTTATGTGTCCCCGATGCTTGGCACGAGCCACGCTTCAAGTTCGCTCCCGCGGTGCTTGAGATGAATGTGCGTGCCTATTTTGCGCACCTCTCGTAACCAGCGATGGCTTTGCGCTGGGTACATTATGCCTTCTGGATCAGAAACCCCGGACCGTCGACGCGAACGGACTTGAACTCTTGAAGTCCCTCGCCAGCCAAGCGACAGAGGTGATCGAGCGCGAGGCAAATGCGCTCGCGTACGCAAAATATGCGATCGCTGAGCTTACTACCCGCATCCGCTTCGCGGTTGCGGACCAGAACGACGCTGAGGTCGCCGTGCTCGATGAGGAACTTCGTCGGATGGAGGCGAAGTTTGGGGCTCATTGGAAATAGAGGCCCTGGGCTGGTCGCGCGTAGCGCACAAGATGGCCCTTGGAGTGTCTGACTAATCAAGGGTGACACCGAGAACGGTCCAGCGGCAATCCACCCCCATTCCCGGCCGTTCGCGGCCGGGGGGTGCCGATCCGCCAGCGGTCAGGCCGCAAGCGCCTCAATCCCGGCCATTAGGTGAAACGCTTTCGCGCCGGGACTCGGGGCGCGACGGCCGCGCAACCCTATTATCGAACTGCCCGCTCCCGGACCGCCGCTACACCTTGAAGGATGTTATCGACTACGAACTTCGGTGCTTCGTGCGGCAGGCCATGACCGGCGCGTTCGGCGACGTTCTGGTGTGCATTGGTCGACAGCGACAGATATCCGCGCTGCATGCGCTGCGTTGCGTCTTCCAGCTTGACGGCGAGCGGCTCCGACAATCCGGGCACCATCCGGAAGCGCGGGCTGTGCGTGGCGATTATGACCGGCTTGCTGCCGAGCGAAGTGAGGAGATGTGCCTGCCTGGCACTTGCCCGCATATCCAGCCGTTCTTCGTTCTTGCTGGGATCCGTCTGCATGCTGAGGAGGAAAGAGCGTGCCTCGGTGACGGCCTTTTCCTCGCCCTGGGCGGGCGCGGGCAACAGCGCGAGCCATTTCGAAAATTGATCGGGATGCGTCGTGGACACCAATACGAGCCCGGCGGTGTCGGATGGATATTTGGCGGCGAACACCTGCGCGTGGAGCCCGCCTACCGAATGGCCGACCAGAAGATAGGGCCCCTTTATCCGGGCGGCGGACAGCGCGGCGTGCAGATCAGCTGCGAAATCGAGGCTGGAGCGCGACCCCGCCGGTGCCGGATCGCTCCCGCCGAGCCCGGCCCGATCGTATAGGCAAACTCGCGTAACCGGGGCCACCTGGTCCGCGATGGCGTTCCAGCCCGGGTCTTCGACAGGCGCCGTTCCCATTCCCGCGTCGATCACCACGGTAGGGCTGCCTGCGCCCTTGCAGGCTAGACGTATGGAGCGCCCGCCTACATCGAAACGGCCATCGATGGCCTTGTCGTCGCTGTTAGCAGCTGTTGCGGCCGAGAGGAGCGCAACGCAGGCTATGAGCTTGGCGACGAGTGTCTTAAGCATGCTGGATCCCGGTCGAAAGCAAAACCATAAGCGGCCGCACGGACCAATGACAATGTCCGCTTTCGAAGACATCATCCGTAAAGTCGCCTGTCCGCATTCCACCCAGGATCTGCCAATCCGCTCTCCACCCAATGGCGGTCGTTCCGCGGTGCGGCGGCTGATCCAAAAGCCGCCAGGCTGCAAACGCCCCAAGCGTCGTCGTGCGGGGTTAGGCGCAGCTGGGTCCATTAGCTGCCATTCGGTGCCCCCTCCGGACCTCTCACCGCGGCAAGGTCAACGCGAGATTGTAACCGGTTTCATAGTGCGGCATGTTTCGGCACCGAATCGGGGTTGGGGAGAGAGATCATGCATGCGCGGTTCTGGATCTCGGCGGTGGCGCTCGCCTTCGCGACGCCGACTCAAGCGCAGCCCAGCGAAGCTGCCTTCACCGCCCGGCTGCACCGCATCGCGGTCCAGCTCCAGCTTCCCGGCTTCAGCGCCGCCGTCGTTCGCGACGGCAGGATCGTCTATCGCCACCAAGAAGGCGTCGCTGACCGGGGCTCTGGCGCGCCGGTGAAGGCCAATTCGCTGTTCGGCATCGCCTCAGTCACCAAGTCGATGACCGGGATCATCCTCAGCCAGCTCGAGGCGGAAGGCAGGATCCGGTTGGACGATCCGTTGCTCGCCTATCCGCTCAACACCGGCTGGCATCCGCCGGAAGGCATCGGCGACCCCAACATCACACTCGGCGACGTGCTCAGCATGAGTGCGGGCGGGCGCCCGGGCGAGACCTATTTCTACAACGGCGCGCGCTTCAACCTCCTGTCCGGCGTGTTCGACAAGATCAGTGGGATGGAATCGCCGCAGAGCTATGTCGTGCAAAACCGCCAGCGGATCCTCAGGCCGCTCGGCATGACCGACACAATGACGGGCTATCAGAAGGACAGTCCGCTCGCCGCGCGAGCCGTGCGGCGCTATGAAGCCGTGGCCTCCGCGACCGGCTGGAACTATATAGAGAGGCCCTATGACTGGGATGCGGCCTATCCGGCCTCGGGCCTGATCTCGACGATCGACGACCTCGCCAAATACGCGGCCGCGCTCGACCGCAACGCGCTGATCGGCCAGGCCGCCTACGACCGTCTGACGACGCCGCGCAACGGGCATCCCTATGGCTTTGGCTGGTTCACCCAGTCCAGCGTGGGAACGCGGCTGCACTGGGTGTTCGGCTATGGCCAAGCCGAATCCGCCCTGTTCCTGCGCGTCCCCGACAAAAAGCTGACCTTCATCTTCCTCGCCAATGCGGACACACCCTCGGCGCTAGCGCAGCTCGACTATGCAGAGGTCCTACGCCAGCCGTTCGGCCTGGCCTTTTTCGACGGCTGGGTAGCGGGCGGCGAGGCCATCGATTTCGACCGGTCGCTGGCGGAGGTTGCGCGTGCGATCGGCACGAAGCCGGCGCCTATGGTAATAGAGCAGCTACTGGACGAGGCGCTGCTCCAGGCATTTCGGGCGCGCATGACGGGCCAGGGCGGTGACCGCGCGGTGGCGCTCGCCGAACTGCTGGCGCGCGTGGCGCCCGAGCGGTTCGCGCGGCCCGATGTCTATATGCTGCGGCTGTTGTCGAACGTCACTTCGCCGGCGCTTGCTCCGATGGCGCGCCAGCTGCTCGCGCGGTTCGATCTGGATGCCGACCGCCGCCCGGTCGTCCCCCTGTGGGGTGGCGAAGCGCTGCAGAAGATGGGCGATGGCGCTGGCGCGATGAAGCTTTATGCGCTGCTATGCGACCGCGACGGCTTCGACGACGAACCAATGAAGGCGCAAGCGTGCGAACGGCTCGGCACCCATGAAATCGCCGGCGGCCAGCTGGAAGTCGGACGGCGGCATCTGTGGCACTCGGCGCGAATTTCCCGCAACATGAACGACAGCGTGGAGTTTCGCCGCAAGCTCGCCCTGGTCGCGGACGCGAAGCGCTGACCAAGGGTCCTATCAGGCCGGAAACCACAAATGCGATCTAAAAGCGGCCTGTCCGCAAACCACCCAACGTCGGCCGTCCAGCGGTAGGACGGCCGCACCAAAAAGCGGCCGGGCGGCTATCGCCCCGAAGCCGGCCATACACGGTGCTTGTCGCAATACCCCAAAGCTGCTCAATGCAGTGATGGCACCCCAAGCGTCACAGCACCCCCGTGCAAAATGTTTTCCACGGGGGTGTGAGCTCCAAGACTAGGAAGATTCTTCGAGGGCCTCAACTCTTGCGGTCAGTTCCTGCACCGCTTTGATGAGCGGCGAGATCAGTTCTTCGTAGCCGATCGAGAGCACGTCATCACCGCCGTTGATGGAGTGATCCTGATAGCCGCCAAAGTCGATACCTTGCTCGCTAAGCACCGCCCTGACTTCCTGCGCGATCAGGCCGTGGTGGTAGCGATTGCGCTTCTTCGATCCGTCCTTTGTGATGTTGGCGAGTTTGTTGCTTTCGGCCCATGCCAGCATCTCCTCGCGGTGGCGCGCCATCGCCGCTTCATAAGGAATCATGATCTTCGTGAAGGCCCGCATGTCCTCCACGTAGGTCGGACTTCCTTCGATCGGGGCAGGCACGTTCGGCCGCTCGATATCAGGCATCGATGGCGGATCCGTGCGATACTCGTCGCGGCGATCCCATCGGAAGTCGACTGGGCGCAGCGCCATGATGAAGTCGAGCCCAAGCACCGTGTCGCGCACGTCTTCCTTGTCGCGGATATCGGAGCGGTTCTGGATCGCACCATAGGCATAGACGGTTACGTTGCTGCTGCCGAGTTGCCCCTGATTGGAACCCGTGACCGTGGCGCTCGCGCCGAGCCCAAAGCAATTCTCGAAGGTCGTTACGCCCGTCAGCGCATTGACGCCGATCGCAGTGTTGCTGATTCCTGCACCCGTGACGGTGAGTCCCGCCATATAACCCACCGCGGTCAAGTTCGTGACGGAACCACCGCCCGAGCCGCCAGCATAGGAGCCGATGATCGTGCACTGAACCGGCTCGACCATGTTCTTTGCGGCTTCCTGGCCAATTGCGACGTTGTCCGTGCCGGTCTGCCCATCAAGCATGACCAGAGAGCCGATACCGACGTTGCGCGTGCCGGTCTTGTTGCCGTTCATCGCGGAATGGCCGATCGCGATATTGGCGCCAAGTGTTTGCCCTTCGAGCGCAGCCCAGCCGACCGCGACGTTGTTCTTGCTCTGGTTGTTGACGAGGCAATAGCCGCCCAGCGAGCAATTATAGCCGGTGTCGGCGCCATTGATCTGACTGTGCGCGCCCACGGCCACGTTACAATGACCTGCCGTCTGCTCCAGGAGCGTATTTACCCCGATCGCGATGCTTTCCGTGCCGGTGAGGTTCTTGCGAAGCGTGAAATCGCCGATCGCGACGCAGGCATCGCCGTTGGCGAAGAAGCTCAGCGGATCACCTGCGCCCACCATTGCTCGCGCACCGGTCGCATCGCCGACGATGTTCTGTTGCGCGCTGTTACCGATCGCGATGGCGCTGCGAACATGCTGCGCCTTGCTGAGCGCATCGACGCCAAAGGCAAAATTGTTGTGCCCGCCAATGTTCGCGGACAGCGCGCCGAGGCCCTGCGCGACGTTACCGAGAGCGATATAGCCGCCCGGCGTCACGGCGAGCGGCGTTTCATCCTTGTTCTTCTGCGTCACCTTGCCCGCGCCGATCAAGCTGACACCGAGCCCGATCTCTACGCGTTCGGGGAAGGTGATGTCGTTCGCTCCATGATTGATGGAGACGCCCGGCTCGACCACGAAAGTGACGTTGCGATAGGGACTCCAATCAACATGGGCGTCAATCGTATAGTTTCCGCGCGGGAAGATCAGTCGCACCGGGTTGGCGGTTCCGATCGCAGACAGGGCGGTCGCCACTGGCAGGTTGAGGTTGCCACCCGTCACTCCGCCATAGTCGGCGATCGATACCGTCTCTCTCAGTTTTGCCATCGCTGTCCGGGCAACGGCACCGGCGCCATCTTGAACAAAACCGACCATATTTGCTCCTTGGGCGGCGCCCGACGCTCCAAGGTCCGTGTCCGTTACAAAAGCCATGATCGCTTCTCCTATGATCTCGAAAGGTCGAGAACATACACGGAACATTTGAAATCCTACATTGCAAGTCTCATGCGGTGATGACGGCGAACGAGGCGTGAAATGACAATCACCGCCTGCAGCGGATGCTTGCCTCGGGCTCTGGCAACAACCCGATAGACCACCGATGCCGCTGCTCGGTTGAACGTCTGCTTCAATGGAGTATCGTTCCGAGAACCGACGGACAGGAAACCACCCAATGTCGGACGTTTAGCGCTCTCGCCAAGAGCGGTCGTTTTATGAGTTTACGGCCTAGCTTCTGGGCCGAGGTGCCGGGGAGGGCTGATTCCGGCCATTTCCGATCGGGGCGCTGCTAGGCGGCGGAGCACGCATCGGTCCTCGATGATCGAATTCCCCGGCGCAGGGCCGTGGGGCGCCCAAGCGATACCGGCCCCAGCCCTGCCGACTGCTCCACGAGAATGACGCAGTCATCATCGTCGATGTCCACGATCGAAACTCGTTGGCCTAGGCGCAGCTGGCTACCGATCGGTGCGCCTCCAGCGGCCGCCACCGGCGGCCGCTGGAGGATGCGAGGGACGATCTAGAAGTTCGCACGGATACCCAGTGCGTAGCGCGGGCCGTACGTCTCGTAGGTGATCACGCGTTCCTTGAAGACCGAATAGGTGAAGGTCTTCTCGTTGAACAGGTTGAGCCCCTGGGCGAACAGCGTGACATGGTCGTTCAGCGCGAAGTTGATACTGGCGTCCCAGATCCCGTATGCATCGACATTGACCGGCTGGCCGCGATTGCCCTGGGCCGTCTGCTCATAGGCATTGCGGTAGTTATAGGCCAGGCGCATCTGCAGCGGCCCCTTCTCGTAGAAGCCGACGACATTGTAGGTCGTGCCCTTGGGCTCCACCAGGCTGATATTGGCCTGGATGCCGAGGCCGTCGAGCGGCGCGGGCAGTCCGCTGAAGGTGTACTGACCCGAGAACTCGATGCCCTTGTAGCTGTCGCTGCCGACATTCTCCGGCCGGGTGCGGCGGAAATCGAGCCCCAGGATCTGGATGTTGGTCGTCACCGTTTCCGAGATATTGTCGAGGTCCTTGGCGAAGGCCGCGACGCTCAGGAAGCTCGACTTGTCCAGATACCAGGTCAGCGCCGCATCATAGTTCCACCCGATCATCGGCAGCAGGCCGGGATTGCCATCGGTGATCGCCCGTTCGCGCGGGCGCGGGTTGATGTTGCGGATGAGCAGGAGGTCGCTGAGCGTCGCCCGGGTCAGGGTCTTCGCCACGGCGGCCTGGAACACCAGGTTCCTGGCGACATCGAACTTGACGTTCGCGCTGGGCAGCCACTGGCTGTACGCGCCCTTGGCGACGATCGGCTGCGGGTCCGACAGGTTGACGACCGGATCGAGGCCGGGCGGCGTGGTGATGCTGAGGATCTCCTGGCCGAACCCCCGCGACGTCACCCTGGTATTGGTGTAGCGCACGCCGATATTGCCCGACCATTTGTGCGAGCCGAGGCTGCCGCCGAACGATGCCTGGGCGAAGCCGCCAAAGGTGCGCTCCTGTGCCGAGCCGCTGTTGCTCGGCACTAGTGCCACGTCGAGCGTGCCGCCGTTTGCCGCGAGCGCGGCGCGCGTGGCCGCCGGATTGGACGTCGCGTTGATCGCCTGGTCGGTGAGCAGATAGGCTGCGATATCGCTCGCGCTATAGGCAGGGAAGCCGTTGGGGAACATGTTTAGCCCGAGGAAGTCGCTGGCGTCGGCCGGCGTGCCGAACACGCTTTGCGGCACCGCTATCCCGCCGAACACGCTCTGCAGCGCATCCGGTGTCTTGTAGGAGAAGCGCTCCTTCTTGCGGTCCGAATAATTGCCGCCCAGCGCGATCTGGCGCAGCAGCCCGCCGTCGAAATCATATTTCAGCTCGGAATTGATCTGATAGATTTCATCGGAAACGCTGACGCCTTCGAAGGTGATGTAGCCGAGCCGGGCATTTGTCGTGTCGAGGAAGTTGCCCAGCCCGGTATAGACAGGCAGGCCGTTCTGAAGCTGCATCTGCACCGCTGCAGGCGAATAGCCAGGGGCAGCGAGATTGCTCTCGAACCAGGCCTGGTTGCCGCCGGTCTCGTCCTTGGCCCTGGACCAGGAAACATCAAGGAATCCGGACAGGGGGCCATCCGGCTTCCATTCCAGATTGCCGCCGACCTGGTAGGTCTGGGCGAGGCGCGGCCGGATCTGGTTGGTGACCATCGGCCCGGAGGCAATGCCCGTGTAGCTGGTGAGCGTGTTGTTCGAATCCACCGTGCCGGCGCGCACGTCGCCCGGACCACCATAGACGAAGAACACCTTGTTATCGTCGTTGACGTCGAGCTTCGAATAAAGACCGTCGGCGGTGAAGACCAGACTGTCGGAGAGCCTCGCCTGGAGAGTCAGCAGCCCGGAGATCCGCTTGCGATTGGTCGCGTTGACGCCGTATTCGACATAGGTCGGGAGCGACACGCCGCTATGTTCGGGCGTGCCGTCGCGGTCGAAGTCGAGGCTCTGATTGGCTTCCCACCCGTCGGTGAAGATCCGGCGGCCTTCGATCTTGCGGTCGATATAGGAAAACGCCGCCAGCACACCGAAATTGCCGCCGCCGAAGGTGGTGCTGAACAGCCCCGAGGCCTGGGGAGAGATCTGCCCGCGCAGCTTGTCGTAATTGCCCTGCGCCGAGACGACGAGCTTGGTCTTGCCGAAGTCGAACGGCCGCGCGGTATACATGTCGACGGTCGATGCGATGCCGCCTTCGACCTGTGCGGCCGTCGGCGTCTTCGACACATCGACACGGTTGATCAGCTCGGCCGGCAGGATGTCGAAGCTGAACTCGCGCCCCTGGTTCTCGGTCGCGAGGATACGGCCATTATAGAGGGCGGTGCTGAATGCCGGCCCCAGGCCGCGCACCGTGATGAACTGCCCCTCGCCATTGTCGCGCGAGATGGTGACGCCCGGGATGCGCTGGATCGCCTCGGCGATGTTCTGGTCGGGAAGCTTGCCGATATCGTCGGCCACGATCGAGTCGACGATGTTGTCGGCCGAACGCTTGATATCGACCGCGCGCCTGAGGCTCTCGCGCAGGCCGTTGACGATGATCGCCTGCTCTTCGTCGCTCGACTGCGCAGGGGCTTGCGCGCTCGCGGACGGCGGCGTGGGGGTATCCTGGGGCCGAATATCGCGCGCATCGACGGGATTGCCGGCAGCCATCGCGGGCGCCGTGGCGATCAGAATCGTCGCCATTCCAGTCATGCCGACGAAGCGGAAACGCTTGTTGGGCTTCATGGCTATCCTCCTCTTTTTCCTCCGGTGGCGCTGCCCGTCTTTGCGGACTCTCTCCCCGGAGATTGCTCTTGTTAAACGATCAACCAAGCAGACGGCAAGCAGGCAGATCGAGCGCACTACGCACGAACGCGTCAGTAGGTCCCGGAAGCCATCGCCTGTCCCGCCGCATCGAACAGCAGGATCCGGGCCGGATCGGCGTAAAGGGTCAGCGCGCCGGAGACGGGCACGGCATGATGGCCGTCCAGCTTCGCGCGGAACTCCCCGACGCCGCCCAGATGCGCGTAGAGGAAGGTCGAATGGCCGAGCGCCTCGACTGCCTCGACGCGCAGCGCGAGCGCGATCCCGTCGCCGTCCTGCCCGGTTCGAACATGCTCGGGGCGTAGTCCGATCGTGACGCGGTCGCCAATGTGGAGCGCTTCGCCACAGGCCTTGGCGAAGCGGATGCCGCCGACAACCTCGAACAACGTATCGCCGCCGTGGTGTCCGACCACGGTCGCATCGAGCAGGTTCATGCGCGGACTGCCGATGAAGCCGGCGGTAAAGACATTGGCCGGCCGCTCGTAAATCTCCAGCGGCGTGCCAACCTGCGAGATCCGCCCCTTGTCGAGCACGACCAACCGGTCGGCCAGCGTCATCGCCTCGACCTGGTCGTGGGTGACATAGATCATCGTGGCGCCCAGCCGCCTGTGCAGCCGGGCGAGCTCGTGCCGCATCCGGACGCGAAGATCGGCATCGAGGTTCGACAGCGGCTCGTCGAACAAGAAGATCGTCGGATCGCGCACGATCGCCCGGCCGATCGCCACGCGCTGCCGCTGCCCGCCGGAAAGCTGGTGCGGCATCCGGTCGAGCAAGTCTTCGAGTTCGAGGATTTCCGCCGCATGCGCAACCTGCGCGGCGATCTGGTCGCGCGGCACCTTCATGTTGCGCAGCCCGAAGCTGAGATTCTGGCGCACCGTCATGTGCGGATAGAGTGCATAGGACTGGAAGACCATCGCCACGCCGCGCGCCGCGGCGGGCGCATGGGTGACATCGGCGCCGCCGATCCGGATCGAACCGGCCGAGACTTGCTCGAGCCCGGCGATCATCCGCAGCACGGTCGACTTGCCGCATCCCGACGAGCCGACCAGGACGACGAACTCACCCGCGGCGACTTCCAGGTCGATGCCCCGGATCGTCTCCACACCGTCATAGGACTTGCCCAGTCCCGCAAGGATCAATGCCGTCATGCGTCGCGCATCTTCCAAGCCTCGGCACTGGTATCGCCGATCACCAGCTCGGCCTCGACGCCGAACCTGCCCACTGACGCATCCTCCCGCAGCAGGATCTCGGCTGCCCGGCGCCCCTTCTCGAACGCATTCTGCCGCACGGTGGTCAGCCGTGACATCTCAGGCGGGCGGCCGGGCGGATCGAGCCCGTCGAAGCCCGTGACCGAGATCCGCCCCGGCACCGCTAGGTCGTGCGCCTCGCAATGGGCGATCGCGCCGCGCGCCAGCCGGTCGGAAAAGCATATCAGGGCGGTCAGGTCGGGGCGTCGCCCCAGCAGTCGCTCGGCAGCGCGCTGCCCGCCTTCCTCGCTGTTGATCGTCTCACAGACCAGCACGCCAGCCTGTTCAACCCCGGCGGCATCGAGGGCATCGCGGCAGCCGGCGATACGTTCGTGCACGACATGGCTGTCGTCGGGGAAATCATGCGCGAGCGAGAAGATCTCGCCATGATCCTCCGACCGGGGAAAGGTCACGATGGCGAGATTGCGGTGTCCGAGGCCGAGCAGATGCCCGACCACCTCGCGCATCATCTCGCGGTCATTGGTCTGCACGCTGGCGAGATCGGGCGCGTCGAAATCGACGACCACCGTCGGCAGGCCGCGCGCCAGCGCCTGGCGGATCGTCGGATGATTTTTATAGGGGGCGTTGAGGATGTAGCCGTCGACGATGGCGGTCAGCGTGTCGCGCTGCTCTGGATGCTTGTCCTTGAGTGGGATGAGCACGAGGTTGGCCCCCTCCTCCTCGCACACCGTCGAAATGCCGCGCAGGAAGGTGATGTCGTGCGCATCGGTGAAGGCGTAGCTCAACTGGTCGTTGAACAGCACGCCGATCGCGCCGCAGCGGCCGGTGCGCAGCGAGCGCGCCGTCGGGTTGGGGCCGTCATAATTGACTGCCCGGGCATGGGCGATGATGCGGTCGCGCAGCGCCTTGGAGACCTTGGCCGGGTTGTTGTAGGCATTGGAAACCGAAGTCGGAGTGACGCCGAGCTCCGACGCGATCGATTTGAGTGTGGCCCGCTTCGCCCGCACCGTTGCTCTCCTGCCCATCTGTTCTTACCGGATGTTCTGGCCAAGCCTAGCTCGCCAGCTTGACACAGACAACCGCGCTTGTTTATCGTTTAACAAGCCACTTGTTAATCAAGGGCTGGAGGGGAGCGATCCGCATCGATGGCCACCGCGTCCAGAGCCCAGGAAGACAGCGCATCGCGGCACGGTGCACGCGCGATCCGTCCCGCGGTCTCGCTCCTGGCGCTGGCGCTTTTCGCCTGCGCCGGCCCACATCCGCCGGCCGCGACCGACGCCGTGGCGAACTACAGCGCACCACGAGTCTCATTCGCGCATCTGGATCATCTGTTTGCCGAAGCGACGGTCGAGGGCGAGCGGGTCGGCGTGCTACACATCTACAGCGAGGCGCCCGATTATCGCTTCGCGATCGAACCCAATGAGGGCTATGCCTGCGTAGATGACGTGGCGCGCGCGATGGTGCTGCTGGCAGCGGAACCACGGCTGGACGCCGGCCGGCTGCGCCAGCTCGAGCTGATGACGCGGTTCGTCCTCCGGATGCAGGCCGATAACGGCTATTTCCACAATTTCATCTGGGCGGGCGGCCGGATTAATCGCGAGTACCGAACCTCGCGCGCCGAGCTCAACTGGTGGTCGCTGCGGGCACTCTGGGGCCTGGAGGCGGCGCTCCGTCGCCTGCCGGCGAAGTCGGACACGGCCACGCGCATGCGCACGGCAACGGCTCGGCTTGTCGCCAACCTGAAGCGCGACCTGCCCGCCGGTCGGAAGCTGGAAAGTTTCGATGGGGTCGAGGTGCCTGGCTGGCTGCCCTTCGGCTCAGGTGCGGATGCCGCGTCGACCGCGCTGCTTGGCCTCCTTCCCTATTACCAGCGAACCCGCGACGCCGGCGCCCGCGCACTCGCCGAGCGGCTGGGCGAAGGGCTGGTGCGGATGCAGGCCGGCGACGCGGCGCATTTCCCGCACGGCGCCCATCTCAGTTGGCGCAACCAATGGCATGGCTGGGGCAATGCCCAGGCCTATGCGCTGCTGCGTGCGGGCACGCTGTTCGGCCGCCGCGACTTCATCGCAAGCGCGCTCGCCGAGGTCGATCATTTCTACTCCTATCTGCTCCGCCACGGCATGCTGGCCAGCTTCACCCTACGCCGGTCGGGCGAACGCACCGAGGCCGCCGATATCCGCCGCTTTCCGCAGATCGCCTATGGGCTGAGCCCGATGATATTGGCGTCGATGGAAGCCTATCGGGTGACCGGACAGGCGCGCTACCGCGACACCGCCCGCCGCCTCGGCGCCTGGTTCTCGGGCAGCAACGACGCCGGCGTGCCGGTCTATGACCCGGCCCGCGGCCGCATGCTCGACGGGATCGTCGCGGCGGGCTCGGCCAATCCCAATTCCGGCGCGGAATCGACGGTCGAGGGACTGATGGCGCTGCGCGCGCTCGAAGGCGTGGCGCTACCATGATCGCCCGGCGCGCCATGCTGCGGCTGGGGCTTGCCGGCAGCGCGGCGCTGCTGGCGGGCTGTTCGCCGAAGAACGCCGAAAAGCGCACCGACCGGATCCGCCTCTGGGTCGCGCCCAACGAGGCGGAAGAAGGGTTCTGGAAGATCGCGGTCGCGCGCTGGAATGCGCTCGGGCGCGGGCTCCCGGTCAGCTTCACCACCATTCCCACCGCCGGAAGCTCGGAGGATACCGTGCTGTCGGCGCTGGTCTCGGGCAACGAGCCCGATCTCTGCACCAACGTCTTTTCGGGCTTCGCCGTCCAGTTGGCGGCGCTCGGCCAGGTCGAGAACCTGGCGGCCATGCCCGGCTATGGCGCATTGATCGCCCGGCGCCACATGGCCGAAATCACGCCGGGCTGGACGCAGGATGGCAAGGTCAGCGCGCTGCCGATCTATTCTAGCCCCACGCTGATCTGGTGGCGCGCCGACCTGCTCGAGGCGCATGGTTTCACGGCACCGCCGCGGACCTATGAAGACGTCTATGCCTTTTGCGAACGCTATGGCCGCGCGCGGTCGCGCTACGGCATGCAGGTGGCCGCCGGCCGGTCCTGGGCGGATCGCTGGTTCGACTTCATCTCCTTCTACTATGCAGCATCCGGCGGGCAGCCCTATCTCGAGGGCGCGCGGGCGCTCTACGACAATGCCGCCGGCCGCCAGGCGGCCGGCTTCATGAACCACATGTTCCGCAAGGGCTGGACCGCGCTCGACTTCGATGCCGAGGAACCGCTCGTCTCCGGCCTCGCCGCAGGCGGCGTCCGCGGTCCCTGGGACGTCGAGCGCTTCGCCCGGATTTATCCGGAAACCTTGGCGCGCATCGAGGTCGGGCCGATGATCGCCCGGACCGCGGCATCGCCGGGGCCGGGCGCGACCTTCTCCGACAGCAAGGGCGTGGTGATCTTCAAGAGCAGCAAGGTCGGGCGCCAAGCCTTCGATTTCCTCGCCTGGGTATTGGGCGAGGAAGATCTCAACCTGCTCTGGCTACAGCGAACCGGCCTTTCGCCGGCGCGCGGCGACCTGCTCGATAATCCGCATTTCGCCGGCTATTACCGAACCAGCCCGATCGGTCGCGCCTATGCCGCGCATGTCTCGAACGCCCGGCCGCCGGCGCTTTCGGAATATACGATCGACATCCAGAAGATCATGACCGGCCGACTGGTCGAGCCCCTCATGACCGGCCAGAAGTCCCCCGAAGAAGCGCTCGCCCAGGCAGTCGCGCAGACCGATCAGATGCTCAAGGTGCAGATGTGAATCGGCGCCGCCGCCTCTCGCGCGAATCCTGGATCGGGCTGTCGCTCGCGCTTTCCTACATGGTCTTCACCGCGATCTTCTGGGTCTATCCCTTCTTCTGGCTCGCCCGGCTGTCGGTCACCCAATGGCGCTTCTTCGACGAGCCGATCTTCACCGGCACGCGCAATCTGGTGATGACCTTGCAGGACCCGCAATTCCTCCAGTCCCTTTTGAATGTGCTGCGCTTTCTGGTGATGTACGTGCCGATTGCGTTCGGCGGCGCACTGGTCGTCGCTTTCGGTCTGCAGCATGTCGGCCGGGGCAAGGCGTTCGTGGCGCTGTGCTTCCTCCTGTCGAACGTGTCGTCGGGCGTCGCCCTGTCGCTGGTCTTCACCAAGATCTTCAGCTCGACCGGGCCGCTCAACGCGCTGCTGTTCGACTGGCTCGGCATCCGGATTCCCTGGACCACGCATCCGACGCTGGCGATGCTCGCCATCGCGCTGGTCGTCGCATGGAAGTTCGTCGGCTATTACGGCCTGATCCTCTATTCGGGCCTGCTGACGATCCCCAAGGACATCTACGACGCGGCGCGGCTAGATCATGCCTCGCCGCTCACCCGCCTGGCGCGCATCACCCTGCCGCTGCTCAACGCCCAGCTGATGATGGTGCTGGTCTTCGCCATCCTGGTGTCGTTCGGCCTGTTCACCGAGCCGTTCCTGATCACCGGTGGCGGCCCCGGCGACAGCACCATGCCGCCGCAGATGATGATCTACGAAACCGCTTTCCGCCGGCTCCAGCCCAGTCATGCGGCGATGATGAGCATCCTCGTCTCGGTCGCGAGCTACGCGCTGATCGTGATCGCCCGGCGTCTGTTCGAAAGAAAGGTCACACTTGCATGAGGGCGGCGGAGCGGATCGGGAAGTTGCTGCGATCCCGCAGCCCCCGCGGCTGGGCCGCGACGGTATGCATCTATGCTCTGGCGCTGACCTGGCTCTATCCCTTCCTGTGGATGGTGGCCGCCGCGCTGAAGCCGACCGCGCAGATTTACAATACCGGCCTGTTCGAGGGTGACTTCACCCTCGACAATTTCCGCTTTCTGTTCGCCACCGCCGACAAGCTCGACCGTCCCTTCCTCCAGGCGATGGGAATCTCGCTTCTGGTGACCGTCAGCGTCACCCTGTCGGTCCTGCTTTCCTCGGCATTCATCGCCTTCGCGCTGGCGCGCCTGCGCTTCCCCGGACGCAAGCTGTTCGGCGACTTCCTGCTGCTGCAGATGGTCATCCCGACGACGATGTTCATCCTGCCGCTGTTCGTCCTGATCAAGCAGCTCGGCCTGCTCAATTCGCTGGGTGCGTTGATCCTGCCCTTCATGATGTCGGGCTGGGGCATCTACATGATGGCGCAGTCGTTCAAGGCGATGCCCGAGGAATATTTCGACGCCGCACGGCTCGACCGGGCCAGCCTGTGGCAGACCGTGACTCGGGTCGTCGCACCGCTCAACAAGTCAATCATCGCCATCGTCGCCCTGTTTACCTTCACCGGCACCTGGGACAATTTCCTGTGGCCGCTGATCGCGATCTCCGACACCGACCGCATGCCGCTTTCGGTACTGCTCGCGACCTTCAGCAAGCAATATGGCGGCTATGCCGGTCCGGTAATGGCCGGCGCGGTGCTCCAGACGCTGCCGCTGGTGCTGCTCTTCGTCCTGTTCCGCCGCCACTTCCTGCAGGGCATGTCCCTGACGCTTAAGTAACGCACCACGCCCAAAGGAAACTGCATGTTGAAGCGCTGGCCCGACAACCCGATCCTGGCCCCCGAGGATGTTCGGCCCAGCCGACCGGACTGGAAAGTCGATTGCACCTTCAACGCCGGCGTCGCCCGCATGGGCGGCGAGACGATCATGCTTGTGCGCATCGCGGAGAGCGTGGCGCACGCGGGTGCGGGCGAAGTCCGGGTGCCGCTGCTCGAGCAGTTGGGCGATGGCTGGCGCTGCACGACACGAACCTTTCGCACCGAAGATCCGGACTATGATTTTTCGGATCCACGAGTGATCGTTTCCCGCGCCGACCCGCGCCGCGTCCACCTCACCTCGATGTCGCATCTGCGCATCGCCCGGAGCAGCGATGGCGTACACTTCACCGTCGCGGACACGCCGCTGCTCTTTCCCGCCGACGCGACGGAGCGCTATGGTTGCGAGGATGCGCGGCTCACGGTGATCGAGGGGCGCTGCTATATCAACTACACCGCCGTGTCCGACCTCGGCATCGCGACCGCGCTCGCGGTGACCGACGACTTCCTGCGGGTCGAGCGGCTTGGCATCATCCACGCGCCCGACAATCGCGACGTCTGCCTGTTCCCGCGCCGGATCGACGGCAGCTACTGGTGCCTCCACCGGCCCGCCCCGCTCCACTTCGGAGCGCCGGAAATCTGGATAGCCCGCTCGCCCGACCTGATCCACTGGGGCGCGCATCAGCATCTCGCGGGGTGCCTGGGGACAGGCTGGGAAAGCAACAAGATCGGCGGCGGGGCCCAGATGCTCGAGACAGACAGGGGCTGGCTGCAGATCTATCACGGCGTCGATGCCGGTCAGCGCTACAGCCTGGGTGCGCTACTGCTCGATATCGAGGATCCGCGCATCGTCCGCGCCCGCCTCGCCCACCCGCTCGCCGAGCCGACCGAATCCTACGAACTGCACGGTTTCTTCGACAATGTCCTGTTCAGCTGCGGAGCCTTGATCGAGGGAGGGGAACTGCGGGTCTATTATGGCGCCGCCGACCGGGTGATGGCGCTGGGCACGATGGCGCTCGCCGATCTTTGGGAAGCGATGGGCGTCTGACGCCGAAGCGCCGACAAACTGATTTCAGGGAGAAGAACGACCGTGGATCGCCGGAGCATCACGCGCGTGAGCGTGCACTACGACGCCTTTGCCGCAGCTTCCGCGCAGGCGCCGCTGACCGCAAAGCTGCATTTCACCGGTGTCGATGGGCGCGACGTCTACAACATCACCGCTCCCTTTCACTCCGCCGGGCGCAGGGTGATCGCCGGCCGGGTGGAGCGCCGCGACAGCGAGGACTCGACCGCGATCTTCTTCGAGGAGTGCGGCGAGGTTTGGCACCCGATCGATGGCGCGCCGCATCTGAAGCTGCAGGATCCGTTCGTCACCCAGGTCGCCGGCGAGATTGTCTTTGGCGGCGTCGAGATCAGCCATGAGCAGATCGGGCTGATATGGCGCACCGTATTCTACCGGGGACAGAACATCTTTGAGCTACGCCGGTTCTTCGCCGGGCCCATGGGCATGAAAGACATTCGCCTGTGCGAGTTGTCCGATGGCCGGGTGGGCATCTTCACCCGCCCGCGCGGGCTGTGGGGCGAGCGCGGCATGATCGGCTACACCGAGGTGCCAACTCTCGACGACCTGACCGTCGAGGCGATCGAAGGCGCGCCGATGATCGAGGACATGTTCCATCCGCATGACTGGGGCGGCGCCAACGAAACACATCTGCTCGAGAATGGCGAAATCGGGATCGTCGCACACGCCGCCTATTTCGAGGAGGACGATAGCACCGGCCATCGCCGCTACCATGCGATCGCGTTCACATTCGATCCCGCCACGCGCCGGTGGCGTGACTATCGGATCATCGCCGCTCGCAATCAGTTCTCACCCGGCGCGGCGAAACGGCCGGACCTCGCCGATGTCGTGTTCTCGTCGGGGATCGAATGCATCGGGCCGGTAACCAGACTATACGCCGGCACGTCCGATGCTGAGGCGCACTGGCTCGAAATCCCCTATCCTTTTTCTCAGCCGAGATCAGCAGGGAACTGGACGCCGCATGATCGCGCGGACCGGGAAGTGGACCGAAAGGTCCGCGCTTGACCTAGCAAGCCTCAGGCAGTGCGGCCCAGTCTCTCGTGCGGGTGCAAGGGCAAAGCGACTGCGCCCTTTAATGATGGCCGGGAGTCTCGAAGAAAGAGTTTCCCGGCCGCGGGCCGGATCGTAGTAGCTGACTTCTGTCCATTTGCGCGGTCCTGGTACCGCCCCCCCCCGAGCAGGCCGTCTTGCCGCCATCGTGCCTGCCAGCAGGGACTGAAACCCCGGAATAAGGGCCAATCCGAGACGCCCGTGCCTTGCCGGGTCTGGTCGCCGTGGGAGTGCCTTCCCCTTCCGGCTGACGGGTCGGTTCAGCCCCCGCCTTCGATGTTGATCGGCGGTGCGAGCGGGTTAACGTTCTCGGGCTTGAGGCCGTCGTCGGCGGGCTGCTGCTTGCCGGACCGCGTCGCTGTGTTTTCGTCATTCATTTCCTGCGTGTCAGCGGGTGTGTCGCCTGGCTTTGCTCCGCCGCCTCGTTCCTGATCGTCGCGCATCTGAGACCTCTCCGTGCAACTGCGTACAGGTCCAACGCTTCAGAGGCGGCAGGGTCCCAAGGCAGCGCCGGACGGGCATAGCGAACGGCGCCTGCCCTTCGGCGCGCTGCTAATCGTGCTTCGCCGGTTCGTCGGTGCCTGGCGCCGCGCGGCCGACCAGCGGATGAGGAATTCCCCCGATGCCCGAGAGCAGGGCGGCGGTCCGTCACGGGTCCTGATAGCCGAGCGCCCGCAACCTGAGCCTGCCCTGGCGCGGGTCCTGTGCGAACATGAGCCCGCCCTCGACCCGGGCGCCAGCCGCGACATAGTCGAGCGTCGCGCTTGCCGTCTCGGACGGCTTGCCGGGGACGGACAGCGTGCCTTCGATCTCTACCGAAGCAGCGGTGCCGCCGCGGTTGATCGCCTCGAATACGACCACGAACCCTTGCCCCGATGCTGCTACTTCACGCACCTCGACGGTGATCGCCGGCGGGGTGGCGCCCCCGCGCCGGAGGTCGGCGCCGATCACGCCGAACACCAGCAGCAGCACGGCCAGGCCGAGCGCCGCCGATGCCCATTCGAGCGCCGAGGTTCGTGCATGCGGTTCGCGCCTTGCCATGGTCAGACCACCAGCCGCGCGATCGCGGCCCCGGTCGCGGCGGGAAAGCCGAGCACGACGACGATGCGCGCGATGGTGAAGCTGTCCTGCCCGTCGAGGCTGCCGAAGGTCCAAAGCACATAGAGGCTGACCAGCAGCGCGATGGCATAGCCGGGAACGGTAAAGACCAGGAACAGGCGCAGGGGCGCAGCGCCTTCCGGGCCGGCTTCCTGTCCCGCCAGTCCGACCGTGAACACCAGGATGTGCAGCAGAACGAGCGAGGCGAGAACGAGCGCCAGGGCATGTCCGGCGCTCATCTTGTACGCGATCAATATCATCTCCTCGGTCGGTGCGACGTTGAAGGCGAAGAACAGCGCGCCCGTGAGCATCAGGAACAATTGCCCGGCATAGCCGGCCGATCGATGCGCAAGGCTCTCGTCCTCGTCCCCTTCGCCCGAGCCCAGTTGCTTGCGCGCGATCATCGCGCCGAAGCTGGCGGGCACGCACTGGATCGCGACCTGCCCGAGCGCGGCGTCGAACGGGAGATCTAGGCGCAGGAGCCCGAACAGGGCGAGGATCGCGATCGAGGCGATCATGCCGACCGCCTGGGCCGCCAGGGCATCGAGCACGTCCTCGGTCAGCGTCGCGGTCCGCTCGAAGCCCCCGAAGCGCGACAGCACCACCAGCACCGCGAAGTTGAAGAGCAGGAACAGCAACAGGCGCGCCGGCGCGATGTGCAGGCCGATCGCCCACATCTCCATCGTCATCAGCAGCGGCAGCCCGAAAAGGATCGCACCGGCAAAGGCACGTGCCAGCCCGATCGCATAGTCCCGGTTCAGTTGTGCCGCCAACGACGTCATCGTCAGGACAATGCCGGTGCCATGCCTTCGTTCCCCGTGCCCGGACATTGCCCAAGCCGAAACGGCGGGGGCAGGCGCCGGGATCAGCCCCTGCGAAACAGCACCATCTGGCTCATCAGGTCCGGCTCGGCGATATAGCCGGCATCGCGCCAGGCGCGCGCCTGGACATAGCGCGAACTGCCTCGCTGGTTGGACCACCACGACCGGTAGTCCGAGGCGGAATCAGGCAGGCCGCCGACCAGGCGGGAGATGGTCGTGAACGAGAGGGTGATCAGCGGCCTGCCATCGGACTTGAGGTGATCGCGGAGGGGATCGTACTTTGCCATGGCCGGCTGATAGCGGGGCATGCCGGCGGCGAAAGCCCTTCCGGCGGGTGCGCCACGATTCTCGCGTGAGGCCCCGCCTTGCGGGGAAGGCCCGCGGCGGTGTCGGTCTCCCGGTTCGATGGCGGTCGCCCGTGGCGGACCTTGCGGCGGATTTGCGCGCGCATGGAAACCGAAACGCTCCGGGAACATTCTTGCCATAGACTTTTCTTCGAGGACAATGGTGAGCAGCAAGGACAGCGGCGAAGCCGACACTGCCCAGGAAGCGACCGGCGAGCCGGCGGGCAATCTCAAGGACCCCACGTCGTACAGCCCCACGGGCAACAAGGGGCAGCAGCACTGGAAGCGCTCGACCGTTGCCGAGCCCGGCCTCGACCAGCGCGGCACCGTGTTCTTCGCGGCGCTCCAGATGACGCGCATGCCGATGATCCTGACCGACCCCCGGCAGGACGACAATCCGATCGTCTTCTCGAACAAGGCCTTTCTCGACCTGACCGGTTATGAAGAGGCCGAGGTCGTTGGCCGCAATTGCCGCTTCCTGCAGGGCACCGACACCGATCGCGAGACCGTCCGCGAGCTGCGCGATGCGATCGCCGCCGAGGAAGCGATATCGATCGAGATCCTCAACTATCGCCGCGACGGCTCGGCCTTCTGGAACGCGGTGTTCGTCGCTCCCGTCTACGATGCCGACGGCCAGCTGATATATTTCTTCGCCAGCCAGCTCGACGTGACGCGCCGTCGTTCCTCCGAGCAGGCCTTCCGCCAAGCGCAGAAGATGGAGGCCATCGGCCAGCTCACCGCCGGGCTCGCGCACGACTTCAATAACCTGCTCCAGGTCGTCGCCGGCAACCTCGACATGCTGCAGGGCGACGCGCTCACCGATCGGCAGCACCGGCTGGTCGCCAACGCGGCGCGCGCCGCCGATCGAGGCTCGCGCCTGACCCGCCAGCTGCTCGCCTTCGCCCGCAAGACCCGCCTCGAGCCCAGGCGGACCGACCTCAACACCCTGATCCACGAGTTCGGCGACCTCATCGACAACACCGTCGGCGCGCAGGTTCGCCTGGTCACTGCGCTCGAGCGCCGGCTGCCCGAGATCGACATCGATGCGACGCATCTCGAGATGGCCGTCCTCAATGTCCTGCTCAACGCGCGCGACGCCATGCCCCAGGGCGGCAAGGTGACGATCGCGACCGAACTGTGGAAGCTCAACGGCAATGCCGCCGCGCATCAGCTGCCCGAGGGCGACTATGTCGTGCTCGCGATCACCGACGAGGGCAGTGGCATGAGCGAGGAGGTGCGCCAGCGCGCCACCGAACCCTTCTTCACCACCAAGGGCAGCGAGCGGGGTACCGGGCTCGGCCTCGCGATGGTCCACGGATTCCTCCAGCAGTCGCGCGGGCGCCTCGAGATCGATTCCGAGCCGGGGCGCGGCACCACCGTGCGCATGCTGTTCCCGGTGGCCGGAACGCAGAGCGTCGCCGCGCCCGCGCCGCGTGTCGACAAGGCGAGCACCGGTGGCAGCGAGACGATCCTGCTTGTCGAGGACAGCGACGATGTCCGCGCACTTGCCCAGGAGCAGCTGGAGGCGCTCGGCTACACGGTGCTGGTCGTATCGAGCGGCGAAGAAGCTTTGGCGCTGCTGGGAGACCGTCCGGTCGACCTCCTGTTTACCGACATCGTGATGCCTGGCGGCATGAGCGGCCTGGAACTGGTCGAGCAATTCCATGCGCTGCGGCCCGAAACGCCCATCCTGATGACCACCGGCTATAACGAGGACCTGGTCGCGGACATTCCGCGGGGCAGCCGTCTCGACGTGATCGGCAAGCCCTATCGCCGCCAGGAACTGGCGGATCGCATCCGGGTGGCGCTTGATCGCCATTCACCCGGCGAACGTCCCGTCGAACGGGGCTTCGGCCACAAGGAAGGCTGAGGGTGTGGTATGCGCGCTGGACGCCAAGGCGGCGTTTCAGAGGATGCCTGCCGCCTGGTGGTCCGCATCCGGGCCGCCGCGCGCCCGCGCCCGGACTTGTCCCGGCGATGGGCCAGCGCGCCTCGCTGGCGCATGGACCGCGACGCTGTAACAAAGAGCGGATCGGCGGCAGGCGATCGCGCCGGCCAGGGGGGATAGCGAGATCGTGACATCTTCCGGCCTTGTTGGCGGCGGGGATACCGGCGAGCGCATTCGCTCGATGGACTGGCGCGCAACGCCGCTCGGCGCCATCGAGGACTGGCCGAGCGCGCTGCTCGCCCATGTCCAGATCGTGCTGGCGTCCCCCGTGCCCATGGCCCTGCTCTGGGGGCCGGACGGCGTCCTCCTCTACAATGACGGCTATGCGGAGATCTGCGGCCCGCGCCATCCCGCGGCGCTCGGCGGCAAGCTGCTCGATGTCTGGCCCGAGGCGCACGCGTTCAATGCGCGCGTGCTGGATGCCGCGATGCGGGGCGAATCCCTCAGCTTTCACGCCCAGGAGCTGGAGCTCTGGCGGCATGGCCGCCCCGAACAGGTCTGGATGGACCTGGAATATCTTCCCGTGCGCGATGCGACCGGCCGGGCGGTTGGCATGCTCGCGCTGGTCTTCGATATCACCCAGCGGATTCTTGCCGAGCGGCGGCTTGCGCGGAGCGAGGAACTCTATCGCTTCCTGGACGAGCTAGGCCAGGCGGTCGCGCCGCTGCAGGACGCGCAGCAGGTCCTGTCGGTCACCGTGCGCATGATCGCGTCGCACCTGTCCGTCACCAACTGCGCCTATGCCGACATGGATCCCGATGCGGATGGCTTCACCATTCGCGGCAACTGGCATGCCGAAGGCTCGCCTTCGATCCTGGGCCATTACAGCCTGGCCGATTTCGGACGGCTGGCGGTCGGCGAGCTGGGCGCCGGCCGGCCGCTGGTCATCAACGACAACCTTGTCGAAATCGCGCCCGAGGAGGCCAGGACCTTCCAGGACATCGGTGTCGCCGCCACCCTTTGCATGCCGCTGGTGAAGAACGGCCGCCTGACCGCCCTGATGGCCATCCATGACAGAGTGCCGCGTCGCTGGAGCGAGTATGACCTGACCGTGATGCGCGAAGTCACGAGCCGATCCTGGGCACATGTCGAGCGGGTCGCGGCCGAGGCCAATCTTCGCGCGAGCGAGGAGCAACTTCGCCTGGCGCTGGATGCCGCCGAAATCGGGCAGTGGGACGTCGACACGGTCGCGGACACCCTGTTCTGGCCGGCGCGGGTGAAGGGGATGTTCGGCATCTCTCCCGATGTGCCTGTCTCGATGAAGGATTTCTACGCCGGGCTGCACCCTGAGGACTTTGAGGCGACCGTGGCGGCCTATGGCGCCGCCGCCGATCCGGCGCGGCGTGCCCTTTACGACGTCGAGTATCGCACGATCGGCAAGGAGGACGGTATCGTCCGCTGGGTCGCCGCAAAAGGCCGCGGCGTCTTCGAAGGGGACAGGTGCGTCCGTATCATCGGCACCGCGATCGACATCACGACGCGCAAGCGGACCGAGCGCGCGCTGCTCGAGCTGAACCAGACGCTCGAGCAACGCGTCGCCGAGGGACTGGCCGAGCGCAAGCTGCTCGCCGACGTGGTCGAGAACACCACGGCGATCATCCTCGTCGCCGATCTCGACTATCGCTGGCTGGCGGTGAACCGCGCCGCCGCCAAGGCCTTCGAGGCCGTCTATGGCATCCGGCCCAGCGTCGGCACCTCGATGCTCGACGCGCTCGATCACCTGCCGGAGCATCGCGAGCAGGTGCGCCGGACCTGGGGACGCGCGCTGGCCGGTGAGGAATTCACCATGGTCGAGGAATTCGGAGACCCGGGGCGCGAGCGACGCTTCTTCGAGATCACCTTCAATGTGCTGCGCGACCGCTCGGGCCAGCGGATCGGCGCCTATCAGATCGTGCACGACGTCACCGAGCGGATGGCCGAGCAGCGACGGCTGTCCCAGGCGGAAGAGCAGCTGCGCCAGTCCCAGAAAGTCGAGGCACTCGGCCAGCTCACCGGCGGCGTGGCCCATGACTTCAACAATCTGCTGACGCCCATCATCGGCTCGCTGGACTTGCTCAGCCGCAAGCAGCTCGGCAACGAGCGCGAGCAGCGGCTCGTGGCGGGCGCGCTGCAGTCGGCGGAGCGGGCGCGGACCCTCGTGCAGCGCCTGCTCGCCTTTGCGCGGCGCCAGCCGCTCCAGCCGACCGCCATCGACGTAGGTGCGCTGGTCGCCGGCATGGGCGACCTGATCGCGAGCACGACGGGCCCGCAGATTCAGGTGCGGGTCGAGGCGGCCAGCGATCTGCCCGCAGCGATGGCGGATTATAACCAGGTCGAGATGGCCCTGTTGAACCTGAGCGTGAACGCGCGCGACGCGATGCCCGAGGGCGGGACGCTTCGCATCGGCGCCACCGTGCGGGACGTGCGCGGCAAGGAGCAAGGCGAACTGCGGCCCGGCCGCTACGTGATGATCTCGGTGGCCGACAGCGGGATTGGTATGGACTCGGACACGCTGGCGCGCGCCATCGAGCCCTTCTTCTCCACCAAGGGGATTGGGAAAGGCACGGGTCTCGGGCTCTCAATGGTTCACGGACTGGCGCAGCAGCTGGGCGGCGGCCTTCGCATCCTCAGCACGCCGGGACTCGGCACGAACGTCGAGATCTGGCTTCCAGCCGCAGCGGAGGCCGCGATACCGTCGCCCGCCGGCTCCGACGAGGCCATCGCTCGCGCCGGACCGCGGGGTACGGCGTTGCTCGTCGATGACGAGGAAGCAGTTCGTGCGAGTACGGCGCACATGCTCGAGGAATGCGGGTTCGACGTGGTGGAGGCGGAATCGGCGCAGGCAGCACTCAACCTGCTCAAGGCGGGCGAGCATTTCGCCCTGCTCGTGACCGATCATCTCATGGCGGGCATGGACGGGACCCAGCTCGTCAGGGCAGTAGGGAGGATACGGCCTGGGCTCCCCTGCCTGATCGTGTCGGGCTATGCCGATGTCGAAGGGATTGCCCCCGACCTGCCACGGCTGACCAAGCCGTTTCGCGCGAGCGAACTGCAGGATGCGCTGGCCGGAATTGGCCTCTAATCTGGTGTCCCTCCGGCACGCCGCGAGACTCGGATCCCACGCAGCATGCAGGCCAGGTCGTGAACCGACAAACGACTGCATTCGGCATCCCCGGTCAATCGGCTGATTGGGTGGACTGCCGCCCGACAGTTCCCGGCGTATCCCCGAAAAGGCAGCCGTTCTTGCGCGCTACACGCGGCCAGCGCCAGAGCTTCTATTTCCAATGAGTCCCAAATTTCGCCTCCATCCGACGAAGTTCCTCGTCGAGCACGGCCACCTCAGAGTCATTCTGGTCCGCAACTGCGAAGCGGATACGGGTACTGAGCTCGGCCATGGCATGTTTGGCGTATGCCAGCGCGTTTGCCTCGCGCTCGATCACCTCGGTCGCCTGGCTTGCGAGGGATTTCAGGAGTTCGAGGCCGTTCGCGTCCATGGTCCTGGGTTTCTGGTCCAGAAGGCATAATGTACCCAGCGCAAAGCCATCGCTGGTAACCAGAGGTGCGGCGAAATAGGCACGCACGTTCATCTCGAGCACGGCGGGAGCGAACTTGAAGCGTGGCTCGTGCCAAGCATCGGGGACACACAAAGGCGCGTAATTGCGAACTCCAATCGCGGCGTCGCAGAAGCTGTCGGGCCTGGCGAACTCCCTGGGATCGAAGCCGTAGGCGACGGCCAGCCACAGAGTCGAGCGGTCCACGATAGACACTGCAGAAAAGGGAAAACCGGTCTCTGCGGCGACCCGCTCAACGATTTGGGAGAGCTCGGCGTCGCCGCTCATGCCAAACACGCCGCTCGTCAGCACGCGCGCCTGACGCCGCAGCTCTGCGAGTTCCGCTTGGTTACATGCGCGAGCCTGTTCGATCAATTCGAAATTCCTTAATCGATCCCGACGCCCCTGGGTTGAGTATTTTGCCCAATTCATGAGCAGGGGCGATGTCACGTAACAAAGCATTCCTGAGCAACTCAGTAATGTAACGGGTGCAATCTTACAGATTTGAAAAACATGGCGTGTGCATGAGACTAGCTCGCATCGGCTCATCTAAGCTGGGTTGTTGCTTGAGAACGGTGAAATGAAATGGGGCACTGGAGCATGCCATGAAGATCGATGCAGTGGATTATTATAGTGCCTTGGCGGATCGTCATTTTCAGGCCGCGGAAGAAATGGGCGGTCAATCCGAGGCACGCCATCACGCTTGGCTGGCGACCCTATGTCTGCTTCGTGCTGGAGAGGCCGCGCGCGCGATGCGCGAGGTTGGCATGTCAGCCCGGTACCTCGGGAGTAATAGGCTTGGAGGCGGCAACCCTCGCGACTGCCAGTCACAAACATAGCGCCTGTTATTGGGGCGTTTACAGCCTGACCGCTTCTGGATCGGCCGCCTCTTCGCTCAACGGCCGACATTGGAGCGTTTGCCGAAAGGCCGCATTTATGAGTCTGCGGCCTAGTTCAAGCCGCCCGCTTCCGGTGCCGGGCTCGGCGATCGCAACCCCTCCTTCATCCCGCCGCCCGAACGCGGAGGGCCACGAAATAGAGATGCGATAAACCGTCGTCGCGATCAGGCGCGAAAATCGGTGCTTTGGCCAAGAGCGGCGCAGGGCTGAACGCGCTGCGCGGAGGCGCGCCGAGGTCGCGAAGTCCGGCGGGCCGTATTAGAAGCATGTTCCCCTGCTTCAACCCGGGTCAGGCAGGCGGGCTATCTCAGCCGGCCCTGGGGCCGCCGGTCAGCGGCCGGAACCGCAGCCGCGCCGCATCGTTGGGAAGGAGACGGCATCGCATATGGGGTCCGGTCACCACCGTCCCTGTATCCGGACAGGACGTGTAGTTTGCCCTCGCGTCCTGTCCGGCTTTCTCCCTGGCTTGAATTCTTCCTGCGATCCGCCCTTGTCGGGTTCCTGGATCAAGGGCTCACGCAATCCGCTGTCGCTGCTGATCTCGCGATCGGTGGTCCCGACCATGGGTGCCCGCCTTGGCTCCGGCGCCCATGTGGGCCGTGCGGCCGCTTTCCTTTCGACGACCCAAGGGATGGCCGGCCGATATTTCGCGGCCATATCGCCCCAGGGACGGTAAGATGTGCGTCCATTCAAAATGGGCCCGGCCAAGCGGCCGGGCCCAAGCGCTCAATACTCCATCGCGGGCATCGCTGCCGGCTTTTCCTCCTTCGGCAACTCGGCGACGAGCGCCTCGGTGGTGATCAGCAGCGAGGCCACGGAAGCGGCGTCCTGGAGCGCGGTGCGCACGACCTTGGCCGGATCGATCACGCCCGACGCGAACAGGTCCTGATATTCGCCGGTCGCGGCATTGAAGCCCCAGTTATAGTCCTCGCTCTCGAGCAGCTTGCCCACGATCCACGCGCCGTCCTCGCCGGCATTGTCGGCGATCTGGCGCGCGGGCGCGCGCAGCGCCCTGCGGACGATGTCGATACCCGACTGCTGGTCGTCATTCGCCGCCTTGAGGCCATCGAGCGCCTTCAGCGCGCGCAGCAGCGCGATGCCGCCACCCGGCAGGATGCCTTCCTCGACCGCGGCGCGGGTGGCGTGGAGCGCGTCGTCGACGCGGTCCTTCCTTTCCTTCACCTCGACCTCGGTCGCGCCGCCGACCCGGATCACCGCGACCCCGCCGGCGAGCTTGGCAAGCCGCTCCTGCAGCTTCTCGCGGTCATAGTCGCTGGTGGTCGCCTCGATCTGCTGGCGGATCTGGGCAACGCGGCTGTCGATGTCGGCCTTGGTGCCGACGCCGTCGATGATCGTGGTGTTGTCCTTGTCGATCACCACCTTCTTGGCGCGCCCGAGCATCGAGATGGTGACATTCTCAAGCTTGGTGCCGAGATCCTCGCTCACCACGTTGCCGCCGGTGAGCACGGCGATGTCCTCGAGCATCGCCTTACGGCGATCGCCGAAGCCCGGCGCCTTGACCGCGGCGACCTTGAGGCCGCCGCGCAGCTTGTTGACCACCAGCGTGGCGAGCGCCTCGCCCTCGACATCCTCCGCGATGATCAGCAGCGGGCGACCCGACTGGACCACCTTCTCGAGCAGCGGCACCAGCGCCTGGAGGTTGGCGAGCTTCTTCTCGTGGATCAGGATATAGGGGTCGTCGAGCTCTGCGCGCAGCTTCTCGGGGTTGGTGACGAAATAGGGCGAGAGATAGCCGCGGTCGAACTGCATGCCCTCGACCGTCTCGAGCTCGGTCTCGAGGCTCTTGGCCTCCTCGACGGTGATCACGCCCTCGTTGCCGACCTTCTCCATCGCCGCCGCCAGGATGCGGCCGACTTCCTCGTCGCCATTGGCCGAGATGGTCGCGACCTGGGCGATCTCGCTATTGGCGCTGACCTGCCTGGCATGCGCTTCGAGATCCTTGACGACCGCACCGACCGCCAGGTCGATGCCGCGCTTGACGTCCATCGGGTTCATGCCCGCGGCGACCGCCTTGGAGCCCTCGCGAACGATCGCCTGGGCGAGCACGGTCGCGGTGGTGGTACCGTCGCCCGCCTTGTCGTTCTGCTTGTTGGCGACCTCGCGCAGCATCTGCGCGCCCATATTCTCGAACTTGTCGGCGAGTTCGATCTCCTTGGCGACCGTCACGCCGTCCTTGGTGATGCGGGGCGCGCCGAAGCTCTTCTCGATCACGACGTTGCGGCCTTTCGGCCCCAGCGTGACCTTCACTGCATTCGCAAGCGTATCCACGCCGCGCAGCATGCGATCACGCGCGTCCGACGCAAATTTCACTTCCTTGGCAGCCATTTTGGCTAACTCCTTTCTTATGTCCTTCCTGAGATGTTGAGGGATCGGGCGATCACGCAGCCTGCTTGAGCTCGGCCTGCGCCTCGATCACGCCGAGGATGTCGCTCTCCTTCATGATGAGCAGGTCCTCGCCCTCGATCTTGACCTCGGTGCCGGACCATTTGCCGAACAGGATATGGTCGCCGGCCTTCACCGACAGGGCGACGAGCGTGCCATTGGCGTCACGCGCGCCCGGGCCGACGGCGATGACTTCGCCTTCCTGCGGCTTTTCCTTGGCGGTGTCGGGGATGATGATGCCGCCCGAGGTCTTCTCCTCGGCTTCGATGCGGCGGACGACCACACGGTCGTGCAAGGGGCGGAAATGCATGGCAAAACCTCCAGTTGCAAAAGCATGATGTCAATGTGCCCGACGCTCCCTAGCAGCGGCGGGCGGCGGCGAATTAGGAACCTCGATTTTTCCGTTCAAGACCCGGAGCGCCGATTTTTTTCACCCGGTGAGAACGCGGCATAAAACCCTCCGATCCTGGACACCTGGCGCAAGCCAAGCCCTTGACGAGGGCGCGCAATCCACCAAAATTCTGCCCGGCCAGAAGGCCACGAGAAAGGAGCGACCAAGGAAAGGAGGACGATCATGTCGCAACCCGTCTCCCGCATTCTTCACCCGTTCGAATTCGCGCACCACCCGAGCCCGGAGCCCGAAGTGAAACGCGCGATCCTGGCGCGTTGGGCTTCCGACAGCTCTGCGCGCCCCTGCGTGCCGGCACCGCGGGTGCCACTAGGCGCAAAGAGGCGAATGAGAGCCGAAAAGGCGCTGCGGTCCTCGGGTGACCTCGGTCTCCCGCACATTCGTGCAGATGGCGTAGGACGATGACCGACAACATCTTCATGGCACGGTCGGACGGCCATGGGCGCACTGCCGCCGAGGTCCGTTACTACCGCCCGGCGCGCCCTTCCGGCTTCAGTTGTTCGTCTGGCAGCAGAACGATCGGGCGCCGGACTTTCCGGCGCTGTTCGAGTTTCTCGATCAATGGCGCCAGCAAATCGCGGCGGCGCTCCATTTCCTCCGGGTGGCGCATGACCAGCGCACTCGCCCTGCCGAGTGATGCGTCGTGGACGGGGTGTTTGAAATCCAATGCGCCGGATCCGAGTTGGCTCCGGCGAGGGCCTGGGGGCGGACAGACCGCCCGGTGCTGGTAGCATGAGAAGCGATCTACGGTGAGGGGTGCGCGGACGCACCGGCCGTCCTCGGCATCGGATGGCGCGAACTTGGCCTTGGGCGGGTTCGCGGAAACAGGACAGGGAGTGGCAATGAAACAAATTGGCGGTGAGGTATCGACTCTTTTCGCACTGACGCCGGCGGAGTGGGAGAAACTGGTGGAAGCGATCGAAAGCGATCGGCTGCAATCTCCCCTCTCCCTGCATCCGGAGGGACCAGCCGGTGGCCTCGTTCGATTCCGTTCGCTCGAGGATATCAAGCACGCACTGCTCGCGATCGCCTGAAGCCGGCACCCGGCCAGCAGCTGGTGTAAAGTAACGCGGGCTGTCCTGCATGCGCCTCAACCGCAAGGTCGGCGCCAGACAAGACGCCGAAACCGCGAGCCAGCCTCGGGAAGGCCCGGGCCGGACGCCGAGGCGCGCGATCGCCCGGGGTCGGCGTCGGCGGGCCGCGCCATACCGCAGCTTAGAATCGCAGGCGCAGCGCCGCACGGGCGCCGTGATCGGTCGTCCGCTCGCCAAGGTTGCCGGCATAGGAGATTTCGAGCGTGACACGCCGGGAGAGATCGAGCTCCAGCCCGCCATCGATCGCCGCGCTGTCGCGGTCCAATGCGTTGCCCGCGACGGCGAAGCCGGGACCGGCAGCGAAGCCGAAATCCACGCTCGGCAGCGTGTCGCCAAAGGCATGGCGTAGCGCCGTCGATCCCTTGAAGCGCAACACCGTGCGGCCAAGGTCGAGCGCCGTGCTCGCGCGCAGGCCGACCGTGCCATAGGTCATGCGCTCGTCCCGCGTGCCGCCGTGAAGCGCAGCACTACCCCCATGCTCGGCGATTTCCGCGCCCCCGAGGCGGACATGGGCCAAGCCGGCAAAGGGCTGGAGCGTAACACCGCGCAGATCGGCCCTGGCCGCGACTTCGCCGAACAGCTGCAGGGTATCAGCGCGGTAGCGGTCGCCCAGTCCCTGGGCGAGACCGCCGAACGCGATGCGGCGCTGCGAGCGGACATCATTCCATGCATAGGCCGCGCCCAGCTGGATCGAGGCAATGCCGTAGCCGCCGGCAAGGTAGCCGCCGGCATGATAGCTGTCCGCCTTGTGCGTGGCGCTGCCGGTCCGCAGGTCGGTCGTGCTGTAGCCGGTGGCGAGGCCCGCGCGCCAATGGCCGCCAAGCGCGGCATCGAAGCCGGCAACCAGTCCCTTGAGGTCGCGATCATAGCCCTGCGCGAGCGCCCCGCCCCGCGTCGAACCCCAGCTGCCGAGCGCCGTGCCCCAGGCGGCGGGGCCTTCCTCGCCCGCGAGTTCGCCGCGCGCGAGCAGCGCGTCGCGCACGAAGCGGCTGTCCTCGATCAGGCGCCCGCGCATGCTGGCATAGTCCGAGCCCGCGAGCTGGTCGAAGGCGCGTCGTGCTTCCGGCGCGGCGAGCGCGACGACGGCGTCATGGAGCGGGTTGCCGAGCCCGAGCGCCTCCACCGCCGGCGCCACGCCCTGCTGGTTTCGGGTCTGCGCGACCGCCGCGAAGTCGATCATGTTGCGCCTGAGGGTCAGCGTCACGGCGTTGGCGCTATAGGCCAGGCTCGGCGTGAGGAAGGCAAGGTTCGAAGTCACGTTCGAGAATGTGCCGGAGAGCCCGCCCGCCGCGGTCAGGATGGTGTAGCTGGTGTTGGCCGCGTAATTGCCTTCCGCCGCCAGCACCCGGACCACCGCCCCGCTCTGGATCGAGGCGGTCCCGGCTACGACGATCCGGTCGCTCTGTCCCGCGGCATTGGTCTCGACCTCATAGCTGCTGCCGGCAAGCAAGCTGAGGTTGCCGGCGACGTTCAGGGTCCCGATCGAATTGCCCGGCGCGATGGTACCGGCGATCCGTCCCGACCCGATCGTGCCGGTGCCCTGGAGACGCCCCCCCGCGAGCAGGTCGAGCGTACCGCCGAGCATGCCATCGACCAAGACCAGGCCGCCGGCGGTCGTGATTCCCTGGAAGCCAGAGGAATTGCCGGTCAGCGAAACGGCCCCGCCGCCGCGCAGGACGAGGCTGCCGGTGCCGGTGAGCGTCCCGGCATAGCGTCCCGCCGCCGATTGGTCGAAGGTGAGGCTCGTGCCGGCCGCCAGATCGACATCGCCGGTAAACAGGGCCGTCGTGGAGACCAGGCTGCCGCCGGTGACGCCCCAGTCGCCGGCATTGGCGCCGGCTAGGGTCAGCACGCCCTGCCCGGCCTTGGTCGTCACGCCGGTGCCGCTGACGCTGCCGCCATAGCTGCCGGCATTGGCCAGGTCGAACACAAGGCTCGCATTGTTGGTGACATTGCCCTGGATCGAGCGGGTGTCGCCGACCAGCGTGCCCGCCTCGATCACGGTGCCGCCGGTATAGCTGTTGGCGCCGGTCAGCACGAGCGTGCCCCGGTCCGTCTTGACCAGGGCGGCGCCGCCGGTGAGCGCCGAGCCGATGGTGGCGGTAAAGCCGGCGCCCGCCGCGCTGCCGTCGCCGACCCGGATCGTTGCGCGGTCGCCCGAGAGCGCGACGGTACCGCCGGTCACTGTGTAGCCGGTCGTGGCGAACTGCATGCCGGTCGTCAAGACGTGGCCGTCCACCGTCACCGTGCCGGCCGTGCCGCCGAACACCGCGAAGCTCGGCACCGGCTGCATCGGTCCATTGAGCGTGCCGCCGGTATCGGTCCAGTTGCGGCCACCCGCGTCCCAGGTGCCGGAACCGCCATTGACCGCGCCATTGTCGTGGAGCGCGCTATCGCCGCCGTCCCAGAAGGCAAGCGTCGCACCGGCGCTGTTGAGCAGATTGACCTGTCCCGCCAGCGCGGTCTGGATCGTCAGGGCATCGGCCGAGGCGCCGGCCACGCTACCGAGCACCAGGCCCTTGTCGGTGAGCGTGCCGCCATAGTCGAACAGCCGGTAGATGCCGGCGCCGAACCCCGGTGCGGCCGTGACGTTGAGGGTGCCGTCGAGCGTGAGATTGCCGGCAACGCCGAACAGCGCGATGTCCGAGGCATGGGACAGCGCCACATCGACGATCGCACCCGAACCCAACGCCAGCGCGCCGAGCGATAGCGTTCCACCCTGGCTGCCGGCGAGATGCGCGCCATCGGCAATGGTCACCGCGCCGCCGATCGTGCCGGTGCCCGCCAGCGTGCCGCTCGCGACCGCCACGGTCGAGCTGGCCGAACCGAGCGTGCCGGTCACGGTGAGGCCACCGCTGGCGACGGTAACGGCACCCTCGAACGCCGCGCTGTCGCCGCTAAGAGTGAGCAGCGCGCCCGTCTTGGTCAGCGCGCCGGCGCCGGAGAGGCTTCCGGCAAAGGTGCCGGCTGCCGCCTGGTCGAAGGTGAGGCCGGCCCCCGCCGCCAGCGCCACGTCGCCGGCGAGCGAGGCGCTGCTCGCCACCAGCCTGCCACCGGAGACCGTCCAGTCGGTCGTGCTGGTGCCCGTGAGGGTCAGAATGCCCTGCCCGGCCTTGGTCGTCATGCCGGTGCCGGTGAGCGCACCGGCATAGATGCCGTCCCGACCCATATCGAACACCAGCGCGGCATTGTTGGCGATGGCGCCCACAAGCGACCGCGTGTCGCCGACCAGCGTGCCGGCCGATACCAGGGTTCCACCGGAATAGCCGTTGGCGCCCGCCAGCACGAGCGTACCGAGATCGTCTTTCACCAGCATCGAATTGCCATTGAGCGCAGCCGCGATCGTGGCGGTAATGCCCGCCCCCGCCGCGCTTCCGTCGCCGACGCGGATCGTCGCGCTCGGTCCCGACAAGGCGATCGCGCCGCCGGCCAGCATATAGCCGCCGGAGGCGAACTGCATGCCGAGGACCGAGACTTGGCCAGCACCATTATCGACCATCACCGTGCCGCCAATGCCCTGAAACACGGCAAAGCTCGGTTGCGGCGTCATCGCACCGTTCACGCTGCCATTGGCGTCGGTCCAGTTGCGTCCACCCAGGCTCCAGGTCCCGGCACCGCCCTCAACGGTGCCGTTGTCATGCTGCGCGGCGATGCCGCCGTCCCAGAAGGCTAGCGCGACGCCGGCGTTATTGACCAGGTTGACCCGGCCGGCGGCGCCGGTCTGGATAGAGAGCCCATCGGCAGACGAACCGGCTACCACCCCGAGCGCCAGGCCATTGTCGGTGAGCGTGCCGCCATAGTCGAACAGCCGGTAGACGCCGGCCCCGAAGCCCGGCGCGGCGGTGACGTTGAGCGTGCCGTCGAGCGTCAGGTTGCCCGCCACGTCGAACAGCGCGCTCGTCGATGCCTGGGCCAGCGTCACGTCGACGATCGACCCCGCGCCCAGCGTCAGCGCACCGAGCGACAGGGTGCTGCCCTGCGCGCCGACCAGATGCGCACCGTCCGCCAGCGCGACCACGCCGCCGATGCGTCCGGTTCCCGACAGGCCGCCGCTATCGATGCGGAGGGTCGAGCCCGTACCGCCGAAGCTTCCGGTTACGGCCAACCCGCCCGAGACGGTCATCGTGCCGGTGAAGTCCCTGCTGTTCCCGCTCAGCGTCAGCAAACCACCCGCCTGAGTGATCGCACCCGCACCGGACAGGCTACCGGCATAGGTCGCTGCGTCAGCGCGATTGAATGCCAGAATGCCGCCATCGACCGCGATGTCGCCCACCAGCGCGCCGGTCGTTCCGCCATCGCCGATGCGGAGCGTGCCGCCCTCGATCCGAGCCGAACCGGAGGCCTGGCCGAGCAGGGTCGATACACCCGAGTGCTGCACCACTTCCCCAGCGCCCAGTTTGGCGAGGATCGTCGCGCCGTCGAAGGTGTAGCTGCCCGCGGTCAGCGTGCCGCTACCGGCGAGCGTGCCGGCGATCCAGGCTGCGCCGACCGTCTCGTCGAACCCGCCCAGGTCCAGCGTACCGCCGGCCCGGACCAGCAGCGTCGCGCTATCCGCGAGCCGCTCGCTCGCGCCGAGCCGCAGCGTGCCACCATTGACGCGGATGTCGAGCGCCCCGGCCGGGCCCGTCAGCAGCGTCGTGCCGCTGCGCTGGTCCAGCAGGCCGCCGCCCAGCGCATGATCGATGATGCCGCCGTCGAGGACATATTCATTGGCGCGCAGCGTGCCGCCGCCGATCAGGTTGCCCTGGATGACGAAGCGTGCGACGACTTCGTCATAGCCGTTGAGGTCGAGCGTCGCCCCGTCGCGCACCTCGAGCAGCGAGTCGTCGGCGAGCACATTCACTCCGCCGATACGCAGCGTGCCCGCGCTGACCAGGGTGAGGCCGGTATAGAGATTGGTCCCAGACAGCGTCAGCGTGCCCGTGCCGGTCTTGGTGAGGCCGCCGGTGCCCGAGATCACCCCGGCGAAGGCGCTGTCGCCGCTCTCGCCCCCCAGCACCAGCGCATGGCTGCCCAGCAGCACCGAGCCGCTGCCGCCCAGCGCGATCGCCATGTCGCCGCCTGCGCCGCGCAGGTCCAGCGTGCCGCCGAGCAGCACGGGCGCGCCGGTGATCGCCGCCGATCCGGTCAGCGCCAGCGTGGCGCCGCCCAGCACCGAGAGGGTGTCGCTGCCCGAGATCGTGCCGCCGAAGCTGCTCGCGCCGGTGAGCGTCAGCGCATGCCCGCCGAGCTGGACCGAACCCGTGCCGCCGAGGCTGGCGAGCGTCAGCGCAGCGCCCGCGCCGGCAGCGTCGAACACGCCATTGGCGACGATCGTATCGCTGGCGAGCGTGCCGCCGTCGAGGCGCAGGGTCGCACCGGCATCGACGGTGGTGGCGCCGGTATAGAAGGTCGCGCCGGTGAGCGTGACCACGCCCGCCTGCGCGCGCAGCCCGCCCAGCCCGTCGATCGTGCCCTCGAAGGTTCCGCCGCCGCTCAGCAGGTCATGCGCGCCAAGCGATATCGAGCCGGCACCGGTCAGTCCGACGAAGCCGATATCGCCGTTCATCAGGCCGAGGTCGAGCGTGCCACGCACCTCCAGTTGCGTGCCGTCCGAAGATGCCCCGCCCCCCAGATGGAGCGTCGTGCCCGAGGCGATGGCGAGCGTGCCGCCCGAGATCGTGCCCGAATACTCGCTGTCGCCGCGAAGCGTCAGTTGGCCGTTGCCGAGCGCCAGGCTGCCGCTGCCGTACAGGCCCGCGAGCGACACCGGCACGGTGGCGGCGCTGATGTCGAAGGTGCCGCTCATGTCGAGCGTGGCGTTCGCCATCGATCCGTTGCCGATCAGCGCGATCGTCGCGCCCTCCGCAATGCCCGCGCTGCCGCCGAAATAGTTGGTGCCGGACAGGTTCAGCCTGCCCGCGAGCAGCGTGATCCCCGCGCTCTCGCTTTCGATCGCACCGCCGAAGTCGCCGCCGCCGGTGAGGATAAGCTCGTTGCCACCGAGCGAGACCGTGCCTTTGCCGTTGAGCCCGCCAAAGCTGCTCGAGAAATTATATTGCGAGATGTCGAGCGTGCCCTCGACCCGCACCGAACTCGCGAGTTGGGCGGCGGCGGTGTAGAGCGCCGCATCCGCATCGATCACCGTCTCGCCGGTATAGTCGTGTGCGCCGGTGAGCCCGAGCCAGCCCGAGACGAGGTGCAGCCCGCCGGTGCCGGTGATCGTGCCTTCGTAGATGTCCCCGCCATCGTTGATCGTCAGCGTGGTCGCGCCGAGCGCGATGGTGCTGGGGCCGCCACTCAGCCCGCCGATCGCGAACTGCCCGCCGGTGACGCCCGACAGGTCGAGCGTCGAATCCCACATCGACACCCAGGCATTCTCGCCGAGCGTTCCCGCCCCGGCCATCTTGACCGTGCCGTTCTCGATATCGACTTCGCGCAGATTATTTGCGCCGCTCAGCGTCAACGTACCCGTGCCGAGTGCGAATACCCGGCCGACCCATGCCGGATCCAAGGTGCCCTGGATGGTGCCGGCGAACTCGGTCTCGCGGTCGTTGTCGATCAGCAGGACACCGCTATAGCCCAGCCCGATCGTGCTGCCCGCCACGCCAGAGAGATTGTGCAGCGTCGCGGCGGCGGCGAAACCATCGAGCACCGACAGGTCGATGGCCGTATCCGCGCCGGTCAGCGACACCGAGCGGGCCTGGGCGATCGCACCGGGATCGCTGAGCTTGAGCGTGCCGTTGGCCAGGGTCACATCGCCGGTGAAGCTGCCTTCGCGCCACAGGCTGGTGGTGCCGCTACCCGTCTTGACGAAGCTGCCGGCCGCGCCGTCGATCTGCTCGATGACGACATCGCCGGCACGATCCACCGTGAAGATGCCGTCGTCGATCGTGACCGGACCGAGCATGCCGGAAACCAGGCCACTGCCGCCCAGCGTGAGATTTGCGCCGCCGCGCAGGGTCGTCGCGCCGGTATAGGAGAGATCGCCGGCAAGCAGCAGGCTGGCGCCGCTGACGCTGAGCGAACCGTCTCCGCCGATCGGCCCGGACAGCACGGCGCTGCCGCTCGCCACGTCCACGGTGAGCTGGCCGTCATAGCCCTGGCCGCTATCGCGAACGAGATCGATGGCATTGGCGATAACCCGTCCGTTGCCGAGCGCGATCGTGCCGGTACCGACGACATGGACCGTGCCCGTGCCGAAGGCATCGTCTGTCCCGGCGACGATCGTGCCGCGCTCGAGGACAGTGCCCTGGGTATAGCTGTTATGGCCCGCCAGCGTCAGCGTGCCGCCGCCGCGCTTGATCAGCACGCCGCCATAGCCGGTGCCGCGCTCGGCCACTGTCCCGGTCAGCGTCAGGTCGTGATCGCCGCCGATGGCAAGATTGCCGTAGGTGGAGTCGTTCCGCTCGATGAAGATGTTGTTGGCGAGCGTGACGCTCCTGTTCGATTCGAGCTGCGCCTCGAGGATCGCGGCGACGAGGTCGCCGGTGCCGAGCGCCGCGTCATTGCCGACGATCAGTCTCGAGCCATTGTTGATCTCGGTGCCGCCGCCATAGCTGTTGGCCGCGTCGAGCACGAGTGTGCCCCAGATCGAGCGAACCCAGACGTCGTCGCCGCTGATCTCGCCCGCCATGGTCAGGGTGCCGCTACCCTGTTTGGCGAAGAAGCCGGCCCCGCCGACCGTGCCGGCATAGCGGGTGTCGGCGTCCTGCTCGATCACGATGCCATAGCTTGCGTTGGTGAGCTGTATCGCGCCGGCAGTGCCGGTGAGTGGGCCAAGGATCGTGCCGAATTGATTGACGACCAACGTACCGCCGTTGAAGTCGATCGGCGTATATCCGCGCAGCGTGCCGGTGACCCCTAGAACGGTGGTGCCGGCGTCGAAATGCATGCCGCCGGTGAAGCTGTTCTGTACGTCCAGATAGAGCGTGCCGTCGCCGGTCTTGGTCAGGCTGCCGCTTCCCGAGACGGCCTTGCTGATGTGCGCGGCGCCACTCGCGACATCGACGGCCAGGTTGCCGTTCAGGACCAGCGCGTTCTGTGCCACATTGATGCCGTCCGCGAGCACCAGCCGCGTGCCGTCCGAGGCGGTCACCGATCCGGTACCGAGCGCCTGGTTGGCCAGGACGGCGATGCCGCCCTGCTGGAGCAGCATGTTGGACGCCATGTAGTTGGTCCGCGAGAAGGCGAGCGTGCCGCCCCCCTGCTTGACGATCGGTCGGTTGCCGTTGATCTGGCCGGCAAGGCTCAGCGTCTCGCCGTCATCGACCGAGATGACCGTCTGGGTGCCGAGCGCGCCGCCGAGATAGAGGTCGTTCGACAGCGTCAGGCTGCCGACGGCCTCGATCCGGCCGAGGCTGCTGCTGGTGAACAGGTCGGCCCGTCCCAGCGCATTGTCTCCGGAAAGGCGCAGCGTCGCGGCGCGGAGATAGACTTCGCCGGTGAAATCGTTGTTGCCGCTCAGGGTCAGCGTGCCGCCATCCAGGTTGATCGTGCCCAAGCCTCCGGTCAGCACGCCCGAGAGCGTCAGCGCGCCGGCGCCGCGCTTGTTGAGCGTGCTGGCATAGTCGGCGCCACTGAAGTCTATCGAGCCCGCATAGACGCTGTCGCCGGCCTGGTTGAGGTCCAGCACTCCGGCCTGCAGCAGGAGGATACCGCCGGTGCCAGAGAGCGCCGACGCGGCCTGCGTATAGCCACGCAGCTGCAGCGTACCGCCGGTGAGCGTCAGGGCACCGGCACCGAGTGCCTGGCTGCCGCCCAGGATCAGGTTGCCGTTCTCCAAGGTGGTGCCGCCGGCATAGCCGTTGTTCGCCGCAAGGGTCAGCGCCCCGGTGCCGCGCTTCACGAGCGCCCCGCTGCCGGATATCGCCGAGAGATGCCCCCCATAGCCGCTCCAGTCGAAGACGAGCGTGCCGTTGTTGACAATTCCGGTGGTGCCGTCGGGCCCCAGCGTGCCGGGGGTCAGCGAGACGAGCGTCGTGCCGGCGTCGATCGTGGTCGTGCCGGTCCAGCTGTTGGCGGCATTGGTCAGCGTCAGCGTGCCGCCACCGCCGATCACCAGCGGCTGGCTGCCGGTCTCGCTGATCCGGCCGTTGAGATAGGCGCTGATTCCCGCATCGACGAGGATCCGCGAGGGATCGTTCACCGGGTCGATTGCCTCGAGCACGATGTCGTTGCCATAGCTGCCATTGGCGCTGAGCTGGATCGTCGGATCGACCAGATGGATCGTGCCGGTGCCGAACGCGCCCGCCGCCCCCGCGCGGATCGATCCGCCATTGACGTGGATGTCGGCGGTCAGGTTGCGGCCGTCGAGGAAGTCCATGGTGCCGCTGCCCACCTCGATGCGCGTCAGGCTCGCCATCGCCCCCCCGATCGCGGCGATGCCCGAGCGCTGGTCGAGGATTTCGAATCCCGTGACGTCGATCTGCGCGGTGATGCCGTCGCCGACATCGATCGCCAGCGTGTCGGTACCCGTACCGCCATCGACCTGGCCGGTGAGATCGCCGCCGCGGTAGAGGAAGGTGTCGTCGCCCGTGCCCAGATTGGCGCCGGCAAGCGAACCGGTCGCCTCGAGCGTGACGAAATCCGCGGAGGTGCCGCTGGCGTCGAAGCGGCCGTCGAGCCGGCCGGCAATGATCAGCGTGTTGGCGCCGCTTCCCGCCTCGACGATGTCGCCGATGGTCCTCGACCCGAGCTGGAGGTCGATGGCGTGCGTGGCGGCGCCCTGGAGCGAGATCGCGCGGCTGCCGCCCTGGATCGTCGCGCCGGCCCGGTTGGTGATGGTAAGCGGGCCGCCGGACGTGCCCAGCTGGATCGCCGCGCCGTTGCCGAGGCTCTCGTCGGCACCGTTGCGGATGATGCCGCTGTTGTCGATCGATCCGCCAAGGGTCACGATAGTGCCCATGCCCGTATTGCCCAGATTGCCCCGGACAGTGACGCCCTCGCCTATGCTGATGTCGTAGGCTCCGATACCGCGCGATATGATAACGGCTGATCTGGTCGCGGTGAGGTCGCCTCCCAGGGCGATGCTGTTCCCCGCGGCAGCGCCGGAACCGCTCGAGATACCCGTCACGGCCGTGATGCTTGCGGTCGTGCTGATTGAAACCTTGCCGCTCGAAGTCGCGGCGGTACCTGCGCTGATGCCTATCCCGAGATTGAAGCTGGCGCTGCCGATGGCCGCGCCGATGTCCAGGTTGACGCCGCCAGAGCCCGAATCAGAATCAGCCGAGATTCCGACATTGCCGGTGGTGCGGGCAGGCCCCAAGGCATCGATCGTGCCGCCCGCGCTGGTGGTCACGGTTATCGCGCCGGTATCCGAAGCGCCGGTTCCTTCATAATCGAGGTTCAGGCCGAAGCCGCCCATGTTGGTGTTGGTGATCAGCATCGCGCCCTGCAGGTCCACGGCGACGTTGGCGGATGGCCCCCGGACGCTGGCCATGATCCCCCTTTCGAGCGCGCGTATGGTACCACCCCGCGTCACCACCGAAACCGACCCATTGCCAACGGCGCTCGCTCGGATTCCGTAATTTCCCTGGATATCGACCTGGCCCAGCAGCAGGTCGACGCCGCGGCCGGCCGCATCGATACCGTTAGGCGCCGTAATGCTGAGACTTCCGGTGTTGATCAGGCTGGCGGCGCCGACGGTGGAGCGCAGGCGAACTCCTTGGTCCGAGCTGGTGAAGCTGTGGCTTCCGCTATCGAGCGTCAGCGTCGCGGCGCCTTTGTCCGCGCCATCGATGAAGATCGCGGCACCATCGCCACCGATGGTCTGGGTGCTTGAGATGCGGGTGCTGCCGCGCAGCGTCGCCGCGGCATCGCCCGTGGCCGAGAGCTGATAATAGCCATCCTGGGGACGGACATTGCCGCCCGGGTTGGAACCACTGGTGTTGCGGATTACGACATTGGTCAGCACCACCTCGCCGGTCGTTCCCAGCAGCCGGACGCCTCCATTGGCGGCGGTGCTATCGATCACCGTGCCGGGGTTCTCCCCCAGGATGTCGCCGCCATCGCGCGGTAGCGCGGCCAACTGCGCATGCGCCGGCAGGGCCAGCGCTGCGGCAACCAGCGCGCTCGAGCAGAGCAGGCCGTGGCGTACCCGCGCCGGCGTGAACGGGCGGCGGACGGTGCGGCGAAGCGTAGGCATGCGGACTCCTTCGGGCGCGCGGACAGGCGCTCCGGTATGGGTTTGCGAAAAGACAATCCGTCGGTCGGGTGGTCAGGCCGCGCCCAGCGGATGGCGGCCGCGTGCAGGCACGGCGCCAGCCTTGCTGTCGTGTCGCATGATCCCCCGTTTCGATCAGCCGTTCAGACGATCAGGGAAGTGGATCGACGCGGGTCCCCAAGTCAATCGAGGCGCAAGAAGTTGAGACGCAGGACCAAAGGACTGAGACGCGGCGCAAAAAATCCGCGCCGATTAGGACGTTATTCGGCGAGCCGGTTCATCCAGTCGCCCCACATCATCATCCGCTCGGGCGGCGACAAGGCCAGCTTCTCCGGGTCACCGGCCAGCCGGTCGACCTTCTGGAGCCCGCGCATCGCGCGCGCCTCGCTGGCGGTGTAGCCATATTCGCGGCGGAAGGCCCGGCTGAAGCTCGCTTCGTCGGGAAAGCCATAGGTCAGCGCGATCTCGCTGATCCGGCGATGCTCCTCCGCGCTCGACAGCAGGTCGTGGATGCGCTGGAGCCGGCGCTGCTGGATGAAGCGGGCGACGCCCCCGAGCGGGCGGAACAGCCGGTAGAGGCTGGCACGCGACATCGCCAGGCCCTCCGCCATGATCTCCGGGCCGAGGTCCGCCGAGGTCAGATGCGCATCGACGAAGCGCCGTGCGCGACCCAGCTGTGTGGCGTCCAGCACGCTGCGCGTCTGGCTTTCGGTGCCCTCGCGCGGCTCGAGGCAGGATCGCATCATCGCGATCATGCTGTCGGCCATGGCCGGGCCATCCGCATTGTCCAGCCCGCTCGCCTGGCTCGCCAGCACCTTCATATAGTCGGCGAAAATCCGTCCCCGCGCGCCGGTGACGATCCGGCCGTGCAGCGCGGAGATGCCATGCATCGCGCCGTCGACCATGTCGCGCGGCACGAAGATGCACAGGCAGTGCATGGGAGCGAGCGGCAGCTCGATCGGCTGGCCCAGGTCGATGACGAAGAGCAGCCCTTCGGGGTTCTCCCGCGTGAAATCGAGCCGGATCAGATAATGGTCGATGCCATCGGTGCGGATCTTGGCGGCTGTGCGCGAATAGGCGAGCGCATCGACATCGGTACCGCCGAACGCGATCCGTCCCATCAGATAGGTGAAGGCGGTGCCGCGGAACTCGGATGCATCCCCACACGCGGGAATCTCGAACATCGGTGCCATGGCACGGTGCCAGGCTGCGAAACGCTCGCACGCGGGGAAGTCGTCCGTCGAGAAGCGTATCAGCGGAATGCGGGAAGCGCGTTGGGCCATGCCGCAGCTTGCCCCGCAAAGCGAGGCCGCTCAATCCCCCTGCTGTCCAACCCGTTGGTCCTGAAGCGGAAAGCCGATTGACCCTTGGCTCTCGGCGCCTCGCGGGCGATGTCGAGGGCGCGCGGGAATAATGGGCGTACAGGGGGCTGGGAAGCCCCCGGGGTCCGCGCCTTGATGTACGCCCGCGCATGCGCGCTTGCCTTGAACCGGGGGGCGCGGCGGCGGCTAACGCACAGCTCGCGCGCGCACGCCGCCCCGCCTGCGGTGTCGGCAAGGGTGCGTCTCCTCTTTTTTCTGACATCGCTTTGTTCCGCGACCGCGCTCTACGGCAAGCCGCCGGGCCGCGCTGCGCGCGTCCCCGTCCCTTCGGGTGACGATCGCTGGCGCGGGAGTGTGGTCGGCGCTGGTAGCGCCGGCGTTATATGTCCGGCCTGGCGCAAGCGAGGTGGCCGGCACGCCCTTCTGGGCCCGCGCGGCCAGGGCGCAACCCGGCCTGCGGTCCGGGTCCTCCACTCACGTTCCGGCCTGCGGTGCGCCCTGCCCTGTGCCGCGGGCCCGTGCGGGCGTCCTCGCCGCCCACCCCGCTTTCGCAGGGCCGGGTGTGGCTTTTTGGTCGAGGAGGCTGGGCATGGGCAGGGTTCGCGGGCGTCGCGCGGGGGGAGATGCTGGAGGCGCTGCGCGCGCCTCGCTCTATGACGAGGTGACGGCACGGATCGTCGCCGAGCTGGAGGCCGGGCGCTTCCCATGGGTGCAGCCTTGGGACAGCACCGCTGCCGCGCCGAGGCTGCCGCGCAACGCCGCCTCCAACCGCGCCTATTCCGGGATCAACGTCCTGATCCTGTGGGGCGAGGGGTTCGCGCGCGGCTATGCCTCGCAGGGCTGGCTGACCTTCCGGCAGGCCATCGAGGCCGGCGGCTGCGTCCGCAAGGGCGAGCACGGCGTCGGCGTGGTCTATGCCGACAGGTTCAGCCCCGAGGCGGAAAAGGAACGCGCCGCTGCCGAGGGCGACGCGGCCCGCACGGTGCCGTTCCTCAAGCGCTTCACCGTGTTCAACGTCGCGCAAGTAGCGGGGTTGCCCGAGCGCATGCTGGCAGGCGCCGCGCCGCTTCCCGAGCGCGAGCTTGTGCCCGTCGCCGAGGCGCTGATAGCGGCTTGCCGAGCCGACTTCCGGATAGGCGGGGCCGAGGCCTATTATGCGCCGGGCGAGGACTATGTCCGGGTGCCGCCGCAGCCCGCCTTTCGCCACCAGATCGATTATTACCGCACCGCGCTCCACGAGCTTGGCCACTGGACCGGGCACGCCTCGCGGCTGGCGCGCGACCTCTCCAACCCGTTCGGCAGCGCCGGCTATGCCCGCGAGGAACTGGTCGCCGAGCTGGCCTCGGCGTTTCTCTGCGCCGCGCTCGGAATCCAGCCGAGCGTCCGCCATGCCGATTATCTCGGGTCGTGGCTCGCGGTGCTGCGCGCCGACAATCGCGCGATCTTCCGCGCCGCCAGTCTCGCCAGCAAGGCCGCCGACTATCTGCTCGCCTTTGGGGCCGAATCTCCTGTGTTGGGAGAGGCCGCATGAGCCTGCTCACCCCCGAGCTGCGCGCCGCGCTCCGCGCGCAATATCGCAGCGAGGCGACGTACACGCGCCCGCTGGTCAAGCTGTTCCATCCCCTCTCCGCCGCGACATGGCTGGCGAGCGAGTTGGCCGAGGACGGCGACGCGCTGTTCGGCCTCGCCGACCTCGGCTTCGGCTGCCCGGAACTCGGCTGGTTCTCGCTGTCCGAGATCGAGGCGCTGCGCCTGCCCTATGGGCTACGCATCGAGCGCGACCTGTATTTCGCGACCGCCCTGCCGCTGACCGATTGGGCCGCATGGGCGCGCAAGGCGGGGTCGATCCTCTGGGCCGAGGCGCTCCTGCGGCGCGCGCGCCGCACCGCATCCGACCTGTCCGACCGGTTTCCGCCGCCAGAATGACGGCGCGAAAGGCGCGCGGCGCGCCGCTTCCGCCGCATAACCGAAGCCGGCCCCGCTCACTGTCCAGATGCACGGGACCGGCGCCCACAAGGAGCAAGACCGATGAAACTAGACTTCCTTCCGCTCGACAAGCTCTATGTCGACAAGGCGAACATGCGCTTTGCCAAGCGCCCGCCGGACGTCTCCGACATCCTGCCGAGCGTGCGCAAGCGCGGCATCCTCCAGACCCTGATCGTCCGGCCCGGCGACGAAGACCGGTTCGGCATTCTCGCAGGCGCCCGGCGCTTCCGCGCCGGGGAAATCGTCGCGGCCGAGCGCGCCGACGCCGACGGCCAGGATCCCGAGCCCTTCCTCTTCCCCTGCGCGATCCTCGAGGCCGGCGACGATGCCGCCGCCGTCGAAGCCTCGCTGATCGAGAACATGGCGCGGCTCGACCCCGACGAGGTGACGCGCTGGGAGAGCTTCGTCCGGCTGGTCCGCGAGGGCCGCTCGCCCGAGGAGATCGCCGACACCTTCGCGCTACCGGTGCTCGCGGTGCGGCGGACGCTGGCGCTCGGCAATCTGCTGCCGCGCATCCGCGACCTCTACCGCCGCGAGAAGATCGATGCGGCGACGGTGCGCCACCTGACGCTTGCCAGCAAGGCGCGGCAGCGCGACTGGCTGGCGCTGTGGGACGATCCGCAAGCGCATTGTCCGACCGGCTGGCAACTGCGCGGCTGGCTGCTCGGCGGGCAAGCGATCAGCGCCGACCATGCGCTGTTCGACGTGGAGGAAAGCGGGCTCGCTTTGGTCGCCGACCTGTTCGCCGAGCAGCGTTATGTCGCGGACCCCGACGCCTTCTGGACCGCGCAGAATGCGGCGATCGAGGCGCGGCGGGCAGCCTATCTCGAGGCCGGCTGGAGCGCGGTCGAGATTATCGGCCCCACGCAGCAGTATCAGGGCTGGGAGCAGGTGAAGACCCCGAAGCGCAAGGGCGGCCGCGTCTATATCGAGGTCCGCGCCAATGGCGAGGTCGTGTTCCACGAAGGCTATCTGACCCGCAAAGAGGTCAAGCGCATTGAACGCGGCGAGACGCCCGAGGCGGCGCAGGCCAGGCCGGTTCGGCCGGAAGTCAGCGGGCCGCTGCAGGTCTATATCGACCTGCATCGCCATGCTGCCGTGCGCGCCGCCTTGCTGTCGCGGCCCAAGGTCGCGTTGCGGCTGATGGTCGCGCACGCCATCGCCGGCTCGCCGCTCTGGCGGGTCGAGGCCGAGCCGCAACTGGCGCGTAGCGACGCCATCGCGGAGTCGGTCGAGACCTGCCGGGGCGAGACGGTCTTCGACGCCAAGCGGCGGCGGATGCTGGCGGTGCTCGGCTTCGATCCCGAGGCCCCGACGATCCGGGGCGGGCATGGCGGACACGGCGTCGTCGGCGTCTTCCTCGCCCTGCTCGACCTGCCCGATGCCAAGCTGATGGACGTGATCGCGGTGCTGATGGGTGAGACGCTCGCCGCGGGGAGCGCGGCGGTCGAGGCAGTCGGGTCGGAGCTCGGTGTCCGCATGGCGGACTGGTGGCAGGCCGATACCGCCTTCCTCGAACTGGTCCGCGACAGGGAAGTGCTGGCGCATATCGTCGCCGACGTGGCCGGCGCCACCGTCGCCGATGCCAATGCCGGCGAGACCGGCAAGACGCTGCGCCGGATCGTCGCCGACCATCTGGCCGGTGCCGGAGGACGCGCCAAGGTCGAGCACTGGATGCCGCGCTGGATGGCCTTCCCGCCTAGCGCCTATACCGCGCGTGGCGGCGTCGGCACGGTCGCCATGCGTGCCGAGGTCGAGGCGGCGCTCGCGGCGCACGTGCCCGAGTCGCAGCCGCAGCCGCTCGCGGCCTGACCTTCGAGGGGCGGCGTCCTGCCGCCCCTTTTTCCTAGCCCCGGCACCAATCGGGCTTCGCCTTCCCGCGCGGCCACCAGCGCGCGATTCCCTTGTCGACCAGCGTCGCGGCGAGGTCCCGGCCGTCGAGCCGTACCCGGGCCACGGAGCGGTTGTAGCTACGCCCCACCCGCTCGATCTCGACCGTCCGGCCCTTGAGCAGCACGATCGCGGCCCGGGTCGCCTGCTTGCCGCGGGCCAGCTCGGCGCTGCACTTGGCGTTGCCGGGTTGCGTCTCGGGCGCGTCGATCCCGGCGATGCGGATGCGCTCGCCGCTCTCCAGCCGGAAGGTATCGCCATCGGTCACCCAGGCGACGACGCCCGATTGCGGGGCGGGCGCGGCGGCGATCAACAGCAGCGCCGCAATGGCGAGCGCCTCAATGCGCGCCACGCCGGATCACCATCCTGGTCTCCCCGCACAGCGAGCAGACATCCTTTCGGCGCTCGAACCCGCCTACGCCTGCGAGCTCGCGGGTCCTGATATTGGCGTGCTGCCGGACGCTCAACGCCAGCCGCTCCGCGATGCAGTCGTCGCATACCGGCTCGGGCGCCAGCCGCTCGATCAGGGCGCGGACCTGGTCCGATGTCGTCATGTCGCTTCCCTCAGCCCTGCCATATTGTCCTTTGCATCTAGTGGGTTCGGGCCGGCGACGGCAAGCTGGATGGTTCGTGCGCGGCGTACCTGTTGCGGTGCGGACATCACGCCCGGGATTCCCGAAAGCCGCACGTGCCCTCTTCACGATGGCCGTCTGGCACCGCGCGCCCTGGGCCAGCAACGGCGTCGCCGGCTTTCTTCCCCGGCTTCGGGCTTCTCCCTGCGCCTTCCTCGCGAGGCAAGAAAGCCGGCTTTGGCCGCCCTTCGCTGCGCTGCGGCCCTGCCCTGCGGACCGGGTGCATCCCGGGCGCCGCCGGTGCCGGATCGACGCCATCGAGGCCGCACTGGCGCGGCTTCGAGATCCAAGGAGAATGATCATGGCCACCATCGGCAGCTTCACCCGCGACGACTCCGGCGTATTCACCGGCACCATCCGGACCCTGACGCTCAACGTGAAGGCGAGCATCCGGCCCGCGACCAAGGACAATGACAAGGCACCCGACTACCGGGTGATGAACTCGGGCAATGTCGAGTTCGGCGCCGGCTGGACCAAGACCTCGCGCGAGGACCGGCCCTATGTCTCGGTCAAGCTCGACGATCCGTCGCTGCCCGCGCCGATCTACGCGACCCTGGTCGAGGGCGAGCACGGCACGCACAACCTGATCTGGTCGCGCTGAGCATGCGCACGGGGAGTGTCGAATTCGGCAGATGCCGTTTTCGACACTCCTCGCGGGGTGCCTCGCCCGCCATCCCGGGTGCCGTTCGAGGCATCCGAGGAATTGCGCATGGACGGCGACGATATCGACCGGGCAAGCAGCGCCAAACGCGGCTCGCCCTTCCTCAATACCGAGCAGGCCGCCGCCTGGCTGGGCCTGTCGAGCCGTTCGCTGAAGCGGCTGCGCGTGCGGGGTGACGGGCCGGTGTTTCGCCGGCACTGCCGCTTCGTCCAATATCATATCGACGACCTCGACGCCTGGAGCCGCGAGCACAGCGCGCGCGGAATCCGGCCATGATCCGGCGACGCCCGCCCGGCGACGCACCGCTGCTCGCCTGGGGTGAAGCTCGGCATAGCCATCGCCAGCGCGAGCTCCACCGGCTGCGCCTCGCCATCCTCGGCGGTGCCGCGCTGGTGTTGCTCGCGGTGCCGCCCGTCTATGGTCCGGCCCCGCGACTGGTGTGGAACGCCAGCGCCAGCGCGCCGATTGGGCTCTATTGGGTATGGCCCGGCGACGCGCCCGCCCGCGGCGAGATGGCGATCGCCTGGGCGCCGCCGCGCTGGCGCGCGCTTGCCGCTGAGCGCCATTACCTCCCTGCCAACGTCCCGCTGGTGAAGCGTGTCGCCGCCGCACGCGACGACCTGGTCTGCGCGTCGGGGTCCGAGATTTCGGTCAATGGCCTGCGCGTCGCGACCCGCCTGCCACGCGATCCGAGCGGCCGCGCTTTGCCCTGGTGGCAGGGCTGCCGGCGCCTGCTCGGCCAGGAATATCTGCTGCTGACGGATGCGCCGGGCTCGTTCGACGGACGCTATTTCGGGATCAGTTCGGGGCGCGATCTGGTCGGCCGGGCGAGGCTGATATGGCGGCGCTGAGCCTTGCACTCGCCGGCATGCTGGTCCTGGCCGATCCGGCCAGTGGCGTGTCGCGCTGGTCGGCGGAGATCGATGCCGCCGCGGCACGCTGCGGCGTACCTCAAGACTGGATCGCGCGGATGATGCTTGCCGAGAGCGCCGGCCGCACCACCCTCGACGGGCGACCGATCCGCAGCCCCAGGGGCGCGATCGGGCTGATGCAGCTGATGCCGCCGACGTGGGACGAACAGCGGCGCGAACTCGGGCTCGGCGACGATCCCGACCTGCCCGCCGACAATATCGTCGCGGGGGCCGGCTATCTGCGGCGCATGTACGACCGCTTCGGCTATCCTGGGCTGTTCGGCGCGTACAATGCAGGGCCGGCGCGCTACGCCGCCTGGCTCGCCGGCGAGGCAAAGTTGCCGACCGAGACCATGGTTTATCTGCGGCGCGTCACTGGTGCTGCGCCAGCGCCAGTCGAGGTAGCGACCCGACTACCCGAGACGTTGTTCCTGGTTCGTCGGGAGGCGCCCGCACCAAACGCCTCCGTCCCCGCTCCGAGCCAGGCGCCGGCGATATTCGTGCTCCGCCGCGAGGTGCCGTGACATGGCGGGGGTGGAAGGGGTCGTCGTGAAGTCCCAGCATGACGGGCGGCAAAGCGGCCCTCAAGGCCCATGGGCACCCCCCAATTTGCTACGCAAATCGGTTCCCCCCATGTCCGCTTCGCGGCGCCTCCGCTCCCGCTCCGGCGGCCCTGACCGCCGCTTCGCCGTCCGTCTTCGAGACGCTGTCCTCGATGGCGAGGACCGCAAGCGGAGACTGATCATGGCACAGGTTCAATCCATCTCGGACGCGGCCGATCGCGTGATGGCGGCACTGGTCTCGGGGCTCGAGATCGAGTTCGGACGGCAGGCGGGGGTAGCGCTCGCGGAACGTTTCCTTGATGCCGAGGAGGCCGATTTTCTCTGGGACGCACGGGTCGAGGAGCGCTGGCTCGGCGGCTATTTCGGCGGTGAGGAGAGCGAAATCGAGCTCGACCGGGTGCGTATTCTCGGGCGGATCGACGGGCGCTGGTTCGTTGCAGTGATGCTCGTCGACGGCGATGGCGACGCGCGCGGGATGCTCGGCAAGCGCAGCTTCGGACGCGCGGAGCAGGCGCGAAGGGCGTTCGCGGATGCGTGAAATAGCTCTCGGTTCGGGCCGGGATGCGCTGCGGCACAGGCAGCGTGTCCCGGCTCTCTTTTTGCGCCTTGTGAGAGGCAGGCAGGAGAGACAGGGAAAACAAGATAAAGGCAGTGTCTCGCGACCCTGCTCAAGTGACTGTCTGCACATCCTTTTTTCGCGAGACTCGGCGGCAACGGCGCGAGACAGGCTTTTGGCAACTGGCGGAAATCCGCCGTTTTTGGTGCCTTTCCGCGAGACTCCGCGAGGCCGGCGGTGAGCGAGGACGAGTTCACGCCCAGGCTGGGCAAGCCTGGCGCGAAGGACGCCAAGCGCCTCGTCAAATATGGCGGGCGCGTCCTCGCCGCAGCGCGCCTCGCGGGCAGCAAGACTGGCGTACTGTCGCGGCGCTTCGATGGCAGCCGGATCGGCCGCGGTGCGGGCATCGGCCGGCTGCTGTCGAGCCGCGACCGGTTCGCCGGGGCCCGGGCACGGCGCGCGATGGTCAAGGTACGGCTGGTCAGGATGGCGGTCACCGGCCTCGCGGCGGCGCGCGCCCACTTGCGCTATATCCAGCGCGACGGCGTGACGCGCGATGGTAATCCCGGCGAGCTCTATGGGCGCGATATCGACGCCGCCGACGGCAAGGCGTTCCTCGATCGCTGCGCCGGCGACCGCCACCACTTCCGCTTCATCGTCTCGGCCGAGGACGGCGCGGAATATCCCGACCTCAAGCCCTATGTCCGCCGGCTGATGGCGCAGGCCGAGCACGACCTCAGCACCCGCCTCGACTGGGTCGCGGTCGATCACTTCAACACCGACAATCCGCACACCCACATCATGCTGCGCGGCATCGACGACCAGGGGCAGAACCTCGTCATCGCCCGCGAATATATCGCGCACGGGCTTCGCGAGCGCGCCGCCGAGCTCGCCACGCTCGACCTCGGCCCCCGCACCGATCGCGAGATCCAGGACCGGCTGCGCCACGATGTCGAGCAGGAGCGACTGACCGCGATCGACCGCCGGCTCCTTAGCCGGATGGATGCTGACCGGATCACCGGCCCCGCGCACAACGATCCGTTCCAGCAGGCGGTGGCCACGGGCAGGCTGCGCAAGCTCTCCGCGATGGGCTTGGCCGAGGACTTGGGCAGCGGGCGTTGGCGGCTCGCCGACGGGCTGGAGGAGACACTGCGCCGCATGGGCGAGCGCGGCGACATCATCCGGCTGATGCAGCGCGAGCTGACCGCGCGCCGACTCGAGCGGGCGCAGGCCGACCGGGTCATCGAGGGCGAGTTGCGGGAGCAGGTCATCGGCCGTGTCGTCCGGCGAGGGTCTTCCGACGAGCACCGTGATCGCCACTATCTGATCGTCGACGGGATCGACGGGCGGGCGCATTATCTCGATATCGGCCGCGCCATTGCGACCGAGGCTACCCCGGAAGGAGCGATCGTCCGCGTGGCGCCGCGCACGGCCGATGTCCGCGAGGTCGATCGCACGATCGCCTCGGTCGCCGCGTCGCATGACGGGCGCTATTCGGTGGCGCACCATCTCGAGCACGACCCGCGGGCCAGCCGGGCGTTCGCCGAAGCGCATGTCCGTCGCCTTGAGGCGTTGCGGCGGGCGGGGTTCTCCGAACGGCTACCGGACGGGAGCTGGGCCATCCGGGAGAACCATGTCGAGCAAGCGGCTGCCTACGAGGCGCGGCAGCTCCGCGACCGGCCGGTCGCGATCGAGACCCTGTCCACCGCGCCGATCGAGCGCCTGGCGAGCGCCGACGGCCCCACCTGGCTCGACCGCACGCTCGCCGGCGAGGAGAGGCTCGTCGCGCGCGACGCCGGGTTCGGACGGGAGGTTCGCGACGCGCTCGCCGCGCGCCGGCAATGGCTGGTCGAACAGGGCCTGGCAGACGAGGTGGGCAATGGCGTCAGCCTGAAGCAAGGGGCGATGGCCCTGCTGCAGCGCCGCGAGCTGCTACGGATCGCCCGCGAGCTGACGGACGAACTCGGCAAGACCCATGTCGAGGCCGTACGAGGCGCGCGCATCGAAGGGCGGCTGACCCGGCAGATCGAGGCGGCGGGCGAGCGTTACGCACTGGTCGAGCGCAGCCGCGAGTTCACCTTGGTGCGATGGCGACCGGTGCTCGAACGTCAGCTGGGCAAGCCGGTCGCCGGCATCTTGCGAAGCGACGGGATCAACTGGCGATTCGGCAGGGCACGGGGCGGCCCGGACATTTCGTGACCTAAAAGCGGCGGTCGTACGCGTGCCGCCGGATCGATCACGCGCCCTTGAGGGCAATCGTTCGACTTTTCTCGAAGCGTCTGGACAGGCCAAAGACTCTTCGATAATCATCGAAGGATGTTGACCTCATCCGATGCCGTCGAATCGCTCGCCGCGCTAGCCCAGGAGCACCGGCTCGCCGCCTATCGCCTGCTGGTGCAGGCCGGCGAGCCCGGCCTGTCCGCCGGCGCGATCGCCGAACGTCTCGACCTGCCGGCCAGCTCGCTGTCCTTCCACCTGATGCATCTGGTGCGTGCCGGCCTGATCGAGCAGCAGCGCCAGGGACGCTCGCAGATCTACCGGGCAAATTATGTCGCGATGACCGGCCTGATCGATTTCCTGACGGAGAATTGCTGCGGCGGCGCTTCCTGCACCCCGACCGTAGCGTGCGCGACCGTCGCCCGGGAGGACGCGGCATGAGCAAGGTCACCATCTGGCACAATCCGGCGTGCGGCACCTCGCGCAACACGCTGGCGATAATTCGGGCGACCGGCACGGAGCCGGAAGTCGTCGAGTATCTCGAAAATCCTCCATCGCGCGCCAGGCTCGTCGCGCTGATCGACGCCGCCGGTCTGACGCCGCGCGCGCTGCTGCGGCAGAAGGGCACGCCCTATGGCGGGCTGGGGCTCGACGATGCGAGTCTGGGCGATGCGGAACTGATCGACGCGATGCTGGCCCATCCGATCCTCATCAACCGCCCCCTGGTCGAGACGCCGCTCGGCACGCGCCTGTGCCGCCCCTCGGAGATCGTGCTCGAGATCCTGCCCGATCCCTTGCCCGCCGACTTCGTCAAGGAAGACGGCGAGGTCGTGCGCGCATGATCGTGCGCGATGCCCGTCCGGACGACACGCCCGCGATCGCGGCGATCTACGCGCATCATGTGCTACATGGCACCGCGACCTTCGATACCGAACCCCCGTCCGTCGACAGCTGGCGGGCAAAGATCCTCGATATCCGCGCCAGGGGCTGGCCGATGCTCGTGAGCGAGCGCGACGGTGCGGTCACCGGCTATGCCTATGCGACGCAGTTCCGCGACCGCCCGGCCTATGCCACGACCTGTGAGAACAGCATCTATGTGGCGCCCGATGCGCTCGGCGGCGGAATCGGCACGGCGCTGCTGGGCGCGCTGCTCGAGCGCGCGGGCCGGGCAGGCTTCGAGCAGATAATCGCGGTGATCGGCGGTGGCGAGCCGGCCTCGATCGCGCTCCATGCCAGGCTGGGGTTCGTCCATGCCGGGCGTATGCGCGAGGTCGGTCGCAAGTTCGGGCGGCTGCTCGACACCGTCTACATGCAGCGCGCCGTGGGTGGCGGCGCCGCCGCATGAGCGCGCTTCCCAATGTCGATCCGGCCTTTGTCGATCCGGCGCTGTCGCGCGTGCTCCATGCCCCCGAGGGCGCCTCGCATCCGCCGCGCATCCTGCTGCTCTACGGATCGCTGCGCGAGCGCTCCTACAGCAAGCTGCTGACGCTCGAGGCCGAGCGGCTGCTCCAGGCCTTCGGGTGCGAGACGCGAGTGTTCGACCCCGCCGGCCTGCCGCTGCCCGACAGCGTTTCGAGCGATCATCCCAAGGTCGCCGAGCTGCGCGCGCTCTCGCTCTGGTCCGAGGGGCAGGTCTGGTGCTCGCCCGAGCGGCACGGGGCGATCACGGCGATCCTCAAGGCACAGATCGACTGGCTGCCGCTCGAGGATCGCGGCATCCGCCCGACCCAGGGGCGCACGCTCGCCGTCATGCAGGTTTCCGGCGGAAGCCAGTCGTTCAACGCGGTCAACACGCTGCGCCTGCTCGGCCGCTGGATGCGGATGATCACCATCCCCAACCAGTCGAGCGTGCCCAAGGCCTATTCCGAGTTCGACGATGCCGGCCGCATGAAGCCCGGCCCGCTCTACGACCGCGTCGTCGACGTGATGGAGGAGCTGGTCAAGTTCACGCTGCTGACCCGCGATCGCAGCGCCTATCTGACCGATCGCTATTCGGAGCGCCGTGCCGAGGGCCGTCCCCCGGCGGGTGCCGAGCATCTTGCCGCCCTCGCCGAGCCGGCGGCGGCGGCCGAATGACCGAGCCGCTCGCGCGCCGCCTGCTAGCCGAAGGCTTGGGCTCGGCGATGCTCTTCGCGGCAGTGATCGGATCGGGGATCATCGCGGAGCCCCTCGCGGGCGGGAACGTCGCCGTGGCGCTGCTTGCGAACAGCGTGGCGACCGGTGCCATGCTGTTCGTGCTGATCACGATCCTGGGCCCGATTTCCGGCGCCCATCTCAACCCGGCCGTGTCCCTCGTCATGGCGCTTCGCGGCGAGCTCGAGTGGCGCGACGCCGCGCCTTACGCGCTGACCCAGCTGCTGTGCGGCATTGCCGGCGCGTGGCTGACGCATCTCATGTTCGACGTGCCCGTATTGCAGGTCTCGACGCATCTGCGGGCCGGACCGGGACAATGGACCGGCGAGGCTGTCGCGACCTTCGGTCTCGTCCTCACCATTCTTGGCACCGCAAGGCAGCGCCCTTCCTCGGTGCCTGCCGCGGTCGCGCTTTACATCGTCGCCGCCTACTGGTTCACCTCGTCGACCAGCTTCGCCAACCCCGCGATCACGGTCGCGCGAAGCCTTACTGACAGCTTCTCCGGCATCGCCCCGCGCGATGTGCCGATGTTCGTCCTTTTCCAACTCGCCGGGGCCCTGCTCGGCGCGGCGGCCGCCCGCCTCCTGCTTCCGGGATCGCACGAGAGGCGCATCGAGTCTTCGCTTTAAGGCGGCTCGGAAACCGGCAATCCGCCGCACCTGTTTCGAGCCGACGCGGCGGCGGGGGGCCGACTGGCACCAGCGAGGTACGCCGAGTCACCAGCGAGGGCCTGATGCCGGACCCGGAATCCGGCGACCCTTGAGGCCGAGCCCGCGCCCTTGAGTCGTGCGGGCGGAGGCCCGCATGACACCGACGAAGCTCCTCCTTGGCCAGATGCTGGTCGTCGCCGCGATCGTCGTCGCGGGCATCTGGTTCGCGACCCAGTGGGCGGCGGCGTCGCTCGCCTATCAGCCCGAGCTCGGCACGCCCTGGTTCCGGCTCGGCGAAACGCCCGTCTATGCCCCCTGGTCGCTCTTCCCCTGGTGGTTCCATTTCGACGCCTATGCCCCGGTCGTCTTCGACGAGGCCGGTGCGATCGCCGCCGGGGGCGGCCTTCTTGGCTGTGGGGCGGCGATCGCCGGCTCGGTCTGGCGGGCACGCCAGCAGCGCAACGTCACGACCTATGGCTCGGCCCGTTGGGCCGGTCCCGGCGACATCGCCGCCGCGGGACTGGCGGCGGATGCGGGCGTGTTCCTCGGCCGCGCCGCTTCGCGCTACCTGCGCCATGACGGACCGGAACATGTCATGGCGTTCGCGCCGACGCGCTCCGGCAAGGGCGTCGGCCTGGTCGTACCGACCCTGCTCGGCTGGACCGGCTCGACGGTCGTCCACGACATCAAGGGCGAGAACTGGCAGCTGACCGCCGGCTGGCGCGCGCGCTTCTCGCACTGCCTGCTGTTCGACCCGACCGATGCGCGCTCGGCGCGGTACAACCCGTTGCTCGAGGTCCGTCGCGGCGCCGACGAGGTCCGCGACGTCCAGAACATCGCCGACATCCTGGTCGATCCCGAGGGTGCGCTCGAGCGCCGCAACCATTGGGAGAAGACCAGCCATTCGCTGCTGGTCGGCGCGATCCTCCACATCCTCTACGCCGAGGAGGAGAAGACGCTAGCGCGTGTCGCGACCTTCCTGTCCGACCCCGAGCGCCCCTTCGTCGCCACGCTGCGCGCGATGATGACGACCAATCACCTCGGCACCGAAGAGATGCCGCTGGTGCATCCCGTCGTCGCCTCGGCCGCGCGCGAGGTGCTCAACAAGTCGGACAACGAGCGCTCGGGCGTGCTGTCGACGGCGATGTCGTTCCTCGGCCTCTACCGCGATCCGACCGTCGCCGCCGTCACCGCCGCGTCCGACTGGCGGGTCGAGGACCTGGTCGCCGCACGGCATCCGGTATCGCTCTACCTGGTCGTCCCGCCCTCGGACATCAGCCGCACCAAGCCGCTGATCCGCCTCGTGCTCAACCAGATCGGCCGGCGCCTGACCGAGCAGCTCCATGCCGCCGGCACGCCCGGGCGGCACAGGCTGCTGATGATGCTCGACGAGTTCCCGGCGCTCGGGCGCCTCGACTTCTTCGAAACGAGCCTCGCCTTCCTTGCCGGCTACGGTGTCCGCGCCTTCCTGATCGCGCAGAGCCTGAACCAGATCGAGAAGGCGTATGGCGAGCACAACGCCATCCTCGACAACTGCCATGTCCGCGTCGCCTTCGCGACCAACGACGAGCGGACGGCCAAGCGGATCTCCGACGCGCTCGGCACCGCGACCGAGCAGCGCGCCATGCGCAACTATGCCGGCCACCGCCTCGCGCCCTGGCTCGCGCACGTCATGGTCAGCCGCCAGGAGACCGCGCGCGCACTGCTGACGCCCGGCGAGGTCATGCAGCTGCCGCCGACCGACGAGGTCGTGCTGGTCGCGGGGCATCCGCCGGTCCGCGCCCGGAAGCTGCGCTACTTCGAGGATGCGCAGTTCAAGGCGCGCGTGCTGCCGCCCCCGACGCTCGGACGCGGCAGGGCAGCCGACCTACCGCCCCACCGCGCCCATGACTGGCAGGACCGGGTCCGCCCGGTCGATGCGCGGCTCGCCGAGGCTGCACCCGAAGACGAGGAGGAGGCCGGCGGACTCGAGCAGGCGCGCCATCCCGCCCAGGAGATCGTAACCGTTACCCCTGTCGATCTGGCGCCTGCCGACCCGCTCGGGCTGGGCGAGGACGAGAGTGACCCTGCCGCCGACAAGCGCGCGATGGACCAGGCCGCGACCGGCACCGCGCGGCGCGCCTATGCGCTGGACATGGCCGACAGGCGGCCCGGCAATCTCGAGCTGGATTTCTGAGATGGCCGAGCGCGTCCGCCACCAGCTCTTCCTGCCGAGGCCGGTCAGCGATCGGCTCGAGGCGCTTGCCGCAGCGCCCGGCGCGACCAAGTCCGCGATCCTCGCCGATGCGGTGACCGCCTGGCTCAACCGCCGCGGCGCGTCCGAGCTGGAGGACCGCTTCGCGCTGCGGCTCGACCGGATGTCCAATGCGCTCGGCCGCATCGAGCGCGACGGCCATGTCGTGCTCGAGACGCTCGCGCTGTTCATCCGGTTCGAGCTCGCGATCCAGGCGCCGCTCGCCGAGAACGACGTAGCGGGCCGTGCGCTCGCGCGCGAGCGCTTCGAGGCGTTCGTCACCCAGGTCGGCCGCGCCGTCGCGACCGGCAGGCGCACGCTCCTTCCTGCGGAGGAGGAGCGATGAGCGAGATCCTCTCGTCCGACCGCCGGCGCGCGATGCTGCGCACCGCGATGGGTCCCGACATCGTCTCGGCGCTCGCCGACAGCCAAGTGATCGAGGTCATGGTCAATCCCGACGGGTCGCTGCGCCTCGACCGGCTCGGCGAAGGCCGGATCGACACGGGCGTCGTCCTCGAGGCATCGCAGGTCGAGCGGATCGTCCGGCTGGTCGCGAGCCATGCCCGCGCCGAGGTCCATGCCGGGCAGCCCATCATCTCGGCCGAGCTGCCGGCGCATCTCGACGGCCGGGCCGGCGAGCGCTTCGAAGGCGTGCTGCCTCCCGTTTCGACGGGGCCCTGCTTCTCGATCCGCAAGCCCGCCCAGCGTCTCTACACGCTGGACGACTATGCGGCGGACGGGATCATGTCCGCCGCGATGGCGGACGCGCTCAGGGCGGCGGTCACCCAGCGGTTCAACATCCTCATCGCCGGCGGGACGAGCTCGGGCAAGACGACCCTCGCCAACGCGCTGCTAGCCGAGATGCGCTGGGTGGATGCCCGCGTCATCCTGATCGAGGATACGCGAGAGCTGCAGAGCCCGGCGCCGGACACGGTGGCGCTGCGCACCCGCCCGGGAATCGTGTCGATGACCGACCTGGTGCGCTCGACGCTCCGCCTCCGCCCGGACCGGATCATCGTCGGCGAGGTCCGCGGACCCGAGGCGCTCGATATGCTCAAGGCCTGGAACACCGGGCACCCCGGCGGGATCGCGACCGTCCACGCCAACTCGGCCGAGGCTGCGCTCTACCGCGTCGAACAGCTCGTCCAGGAAGCGGTCGTCACCGTACCCCGCCGCCTCGTCGCCGAGGCGATCGACCTCGTCGTCTTCATCGCCGGACGCGGTGCCCACCGCTCGGTCGACGCGATCGCGCGCGTCGTCGGCGTCGATCCCGACACCGGCGCCTACGCGCTCGCCCCGTTCCACCTTCCCACCAGCCAAGGAGCCTGACCATGAAGACCATAGACCTGCCCGCCAAGCCGCGCCTGCTGGCCGGCGCCGCCATCGCCGTCCTGGCCGCCGGGCAGGCCTGGGCCTCCGGAACCGGCATGCCGTGGGAGGAGCCGCTCCAGCAGGTGCTGGAGTCGGTCCAGGGCCCGGTCGCCAAGATCGTCGCGGTGATCATCATCATCGTGACCGGCCTGACGCTGGCGTTCGGCGAGACGGCCGGCGGCTTCCGCCGGCTCATCCAGATCATCTTCGGCCTGAGCATCGCGTTCGCGGCCTCGAGCTTCTTCCTGTCCTTCTTCTCGTTCGGCGGCGGGGCGCTGCTGGCATGATCGGCGACGGCCAGCATCTCGACGGGTTCGAGGCGCCGCTCCACCGGTCGCTCGCCGAGCCGATCCTGCTCGGCGGCGCGCCGCACGCCATCGCGATCGTCAACGGCACCGTCGCCGCCGCGCTGGGCCTCGGGCTCCAGCAATGGATCGCGGGCGTGCTGGTCTGGGCCGTGGGCCACACCATCGCGGTCTTCGCGGCGAAGCGCGACCCGGACTTCGCTTCGGTGCTCGCGCGCCACCTGCTCCAGCGGGGATATCTCGCATGCTGAACCTGCGCGAATATCGCAACCGCGCCGACCGGCTGGCCGATCATCTCCCCTGGGCGGCGCTGGTCGCGCCCGGCGTGGTGCTCAACAAGGACGGCGGCTTCCAGCGCACGCTGCGCTTCCGCGGTCCCGACCTTGAATCGGCGACCGAGGCCGAGCTGGTCTCGACGTGTGCACGCGCCAACAATGTGCTCAAGCGCTTCGGCTCGGGCTGGGCGCTGCACATCGAGGCCGAGCGTCGCGAGGCACCGGGCTATCCGGCGAGCGGCTTCCCGGACGCGGCGTCCTGGCTGGTCGACGAGGAACGGCGCGCGTCGTTCGAGGCGGCGGGTGCCCATTTCGAGAGCCGCTACCATCTCACTTTGACCTTCCTGCCGCCGCCCGACCAGGCGGACAGCGCCGGTCGCGCGCTGGTCGAGCGTGCCGATGCGCCGCAGGGCCGCGACTGGCGCCAAGCGCTGGCCGGGTTCGTCGCGGAGACCGATCGCGCGCTCGATCTCTTCTCGGGCTTCATGCCCGAGATCGCCGCGCTCGACGATGCGGAGACGCTCTCCTTCCTTCACGGCACGATCTCGACGCGACGCCACGGCGTGCGCGTGCCCGAGACGCCGATGTATCTCGACGGGCTGCTCGCCGATACGCCGCTGACCGGCGGGCTCGAGCCGATGCTCGGTAGCCTGCACCTGCGCACGCTGACCATCCTCGGCTTCCCCGGCCTCAGCCGGCCCGGGATCCTCGACGCGCTCAACCACCAGGATTTCGGCTATCGCTGGGTCACGCGGTTCATCGCGCTCGACAAGACCGACGCTACCAAGGCGCTGACGCGGCTGCGCCGCCAATGGTTCAACAAGCGCAAGTCGGTCACTGCGATGCTGCGCGAGGTGATCTACAACCAGCCGGTCCAGCTGCTCGACAGCGACGCCGACAACAAGACCGCCGACGCCGATCTCGCGCTCCAGGCGCTGGGCGGCGACCATGTCGCCTTCGGCTACCTCACCACGACGATCACCGTCGCCGACGAGGATCGCGCCCGCGTCGAGGACAAGGTCCGCGCGGTCGAGCGGATCGTCAACGGGCTCGGCTTCACCTGCATCCGCGAGGGGCTGAACGCGGTCGAGGCCTGGCTTTCGAGCCTGCCCGGGCAGGCCTATGCCAATGTCCGGCAGCCGCTCGTCCATACGCTCAACCTCGCACACCTGATGCCGTTGTCGAGCGTCTGGGCGGGGTCAGCTCGCAACCGGCATCTCGATGGGCCGCCGCTCCTCCATGCCGAGACCAGCGGGTCGACCCCGTTCCGGTTGTCGACCCATGTCGGCGACGTCGGACACATGATGATTGTCGGGCCGACGGGTGCCGGCAAGTCGGTCCTGCTCGCGCTGATCGCGCTCCAGTTCCGCCGCTATTCGGGGAGCCAACTCTACCTCTTCGACATGGGCCGCTCGGCGCGCGCGGCCATGCTGGCGATGGGCGGTGCGCATCACGGCCTCGGGCTCGGCGGCGACGCCGGCGAGACGATTGCGTTCCAGCCGCTGGCCGGGACCGACAATGCCGGCGAGCGCGCCTGGGCGGCGGAGTGGATCGCCGCGCTGCTCGCCCACGAGAAGGTCGTGGTCACGCCGGAGGTGAAGGAAGCAGTCTGGTCGGCGCTGACCAGCCTGGCGAGTGCACCGTGCGAGGAGCGGACGCTCACCGGCCTGTCGCTGCTGCTCCAGTCGACGGCGCTCCGCTCAGCGCTCGCGCCCTATACACTCGAGGGCCCGTTCGGCCGGCTGCTCGACGCGGCCGAGGACGATCTGCACATGGCGGACGTCCAGTGCTTCGAGACCGAGGCGCTGATGGGCGCCGGCAGCGTGGTCGCGCCGGTCCTGACCTATCTCTTCCACCGGCTCGAGGCGCGGTTCACCGGACGCCCGACATTGCTGATCCTCGACGAGGCCTGGAAGTTCCTCGACCACCCGCTGTTCGCCGCGCGCATCCGCGAGTGGCTGAAGACGCTGCGCAAGAAGAATGTCGCGGTGATCTTCGCGAGCCAGAGCCTCGCCGACATCGCCGACAGCGGCATCGCGCCCGCCATCATCGAGAGTTGCCCGCAGCGCATCCTGCTTCCCAATGCCGCGGCGATCGAGCCGCAGGGACGTGCGGCCTATCAGCGGTTCGGGCTCAACGACCGGCAGATCGAGCTCGTCAGCCGCGCGACGCCCAAGCGGCATTATTACCTCCAGTCCGCGGCCGGCAACCGCCTCTTCGAGCTGGGTCTCGGGCCCATCGCGCTCGCGCTGTGCGGCGCCTCCGATCCCGCCACGCAGGCGCGCATCGACGCGCTGCTCGCCGCGCACGGTCCGGCCGGATTCGCCGCGCGCTTCCTCGAGGAGGCCGGGCTCGACTGGGCCGCGGCGCTGCTCGCCCAATTCCCCGATCCCCAAGCGAAGGAGTAGACCTGATGCGTATCCTCACCCGCAAGAACCTGATCGCGACGGCGCTGGGTCTCGGCGCCCTGGGCTCGCTGACGATGGGCTTCGTGACCAGCGCACACGCGCAGATCACGGTGTTCGACCCCACCAATTACAGCCAGACCGTCCTGACCGCGGCGCGCACGCTCCAGCAGGTCAACAACCAGATCCAGTCGCTCCAGAACGAGGCGCAGATGCTGCTCCGGCTGGACAGGAACCTGAAGGGCATCGCCTTTCCGCAGCTCCAGGCGCTGCTCGACAAGCTCGACGGTATCGACCGGCTGATGCAGCAGGCGCAGAGCGTCGACTTCGAGGTGGACCAGCTCGAGGCAAGGCTGAAGTCGCTCTATCCGCGCAGCTTCGATCCCGCCTCGACACGCGACCAGCGGCTGCAGGCGGCCCGTGCGCGCTACGACGCGAGCACCGACGCCCTGCGCCGGACGATGACCGTCCAGAGCGGTATCGTGCAGCAGGCGCGCGAGGATGCCGAGGCGCTGGCCGAGATCGCGGCGCGCAGCCAGGGCGCGGAAGGCGCGCTTGCCGTCGGCCAGGCAACCAACCAGCTGCTCGCGCTCACCGCCAAGCAGGGCATGGCCCTCCAGCAGATGATGGCCGCGCAGTTCCGTGCCGACGCGCTCGAGAAGCAGCGCCAGCTGACCGAGTCCGAGGCGTCGCGCGCCGCGACGCGCAGGTTCCTCGGCACCGGCACCGCCTACACGCCCCGGCAATAGCGAGACCGGCCGCGGCGGACCAAGCCCCCTGCCGCCGCGGTCGCAGCCCGCGGGGCCCTGGCCAATCGCTCCCCCTGGCCGGGCCCCGCGGCACCCAGATCCAAGGAAGAACCCGTGAACGACCTCAACGTGATCGACCGGTTCATGGCCGACTTCATCCGCTACATCGATAGCGGGTTCGGCCTGCTCGGGCCCGATGTCGGCTTCCTGACATCCGTGCTGATCGGCATCGACATCACGCTCGCCGGCCTGTTCTGGGCGATGGGCGGCGAGGACGACATGATCGGCCGCTTCCTCAAGAAGATCCTCTATATCGGCGTGTTCGCGCTGATCCTGAACCGCTTCTCCACGCTCGCCGACATCATCTTCCGCTCCTTCGCCCAGGCAGGGTTGACCGCCGGCGGGGGAACGCTCTCCGCCGACGACCTGCTCCGCCCGGGCCGCCTCGCGGGCACCGGGTTCCAGGCGGCCTGGCCGCTGCTCGACCAGGCCAGCGACCTGCTCGGCTTCACGACCTTCTTCGAGAACTTCATGACGATCATGGTGCTCCTGATCGCCTGGGTGATCGTGATCGTCGCCTTCTTCATCCTCGCCGTGCAGATGTTCGTCTGCATCCTCGAGTTCAAGCTGACGACGCTCGCCGGGTTCATCCTCGTGCCGTTCGCGCTGTGGAACCGGACCAGTTTCCTCGCCGAACGCGTGCTCGGCAACGTCATCTCGTCGGGCATCAAGGTGATGGTGCTCGCGGTGATCGTCGGCATCGGGTCGGGCTTCTTCACCGAGTTCGCCTCCGCGCTCCAGGGCAAGGAGCCCGATATCGGCCAGGCGATGAGCCTCGTGCTCGCGAGCCTCGCATTGTTCGGCCTCGGCATCTTCGGGCCGGGCATCGCCTCCGGGCTCGCCTCCGGCGCGCCGCAGCTCGGCGCCGGCTCTGCGGTCGCGACCACGGCGCTCGCGGCAGGCGGGTTCGCGGTCGCCGGCGGCGCGGGCATGGCTGCGGCGAAGGGGCTGGCCGGTGCCGGGCTCGGCGCGATCCGCGCCGGCACCTCGATGGGGTCGGCAGCCTCGACCGCGTACAAGCTCGGCCAGGAGACCTCCGGATCGAAATCGGTCGCGGCCGGCATGGGCGGCGTCGCGAGCGCCGCGCGCGGTGCGGTCGCCCAGCGCATGAGCGGCGGGCTCGGGTTCCGCGCGGCGACGGCCGAAGGCCAGCGCGCTGCCTGGAATGCCGGGACGACGGGCGCGCAGGCCAACCCCGGGGAAGCGGCGGCTCCTGCGTCTAACGCCATGCCGGGTTGGGCGCGCGACCTCCAGAACACGCAATCCCGCCGTCACCATCGCCAAGCGGCGATCCACGCCCTCCAGGGTTCGGATCGCGGCGGCGGCGGCGCGACCCCCGACATCAAGGAGAAGGACTGATGCGCTTCAAACGTGCCGTCCAGCGCTACGGGCGCACGGACGAACCCGAGACACCGTACCGCCGCGCGGGCCAGCTCTGGGACGAGCGGATCGGCTCCGCCCGGGCCCAGGCGAGCAACTGGCGGCTGATGGCGTTCGGCGGGCTGGCGCTGACGACCGGCCTGTCCGGCGCGCTGGTCTGGCAGTCGATGCAGAGCCGCGTCGTCCCCTATGTCGTCGCGGTCGACAGCCTCGGCCAGGCACAGGCAGTGTCTCCCGCCACCGCCGAATACCGGCCGACCGACCCCCAACTCGCCTGGTTCCTTGCGCGCTTCGTCACCGACATCCGTGGACGGTCGCTCGACGCGGTGCTGATGCGCGAGAACTGGCTCCAGGCCTATGACTTCGCGTCGAAGCGCGGCGCCATCTTCCTCGGCGAATATGCCCGCTCGGCGAACCCGTTCGCCGATGTCGGCGACAAGACCGTATCGGTCCAGGTGACCAGCGTCGTCCGCGCGTCTGCGACGAGCTTCCAGGTGAAATGGGCCGAGCGCGCCTATGACCGCGGGAGCCTTTCAGGCACGTCGCGCTGGACCGCGATCGTCACCGTCGTGCTCAAGCCGCCGCGCGACGCCGAGACGCTGCGCAGGAACCCGCTCGGCCTCTATGTCGATGCGATCGACTGGAGCCGCGAGCTCGAGACGCCTGCCGACCATTCGTCGGGCACGGCGCCGACGCCCGTGCCGGATCCCGGCGTGCCCAGCGGATCGCCACTCGATCCCCGCCTCGGCCAGCCCTCCCAAGCCCAACCGGAGAACCGCCCATGAACCGCATCCTGCTTGCGGCGAGCGCGCTCGTCGCTGTGCCCGCTTTCGCGCAAACCTCGCCGCCCCAGCCGCCTCAGGCCGCCACGGCGAGTCCCAGCTCGCCGCCGGTCGCGACTACCATCGCTCCCCCGTCGGTAGTGCCTCCTCCCGTGGCGCCCCGTCGCCACAAGCCGTCGCCAGCCGAGCTTCGGGTTCGCACTGCGAATGCGAAGGCTACCCAGGAGCCCGCGGCACCGGCCTTCGTCAACGCCGTGCAGGTCTACCCTTATGGCGAGGGCGTCCTCTACCGCCTGTTCGCCGCGCCCGAGCGGGTCAGCGACATCGCCCTGCAGCCCGGAGAGGCGATCGTCTCGGTGGCGGCGGGCGACACGGCGCGCTGGACCGTCGGCGACACGACCAGCGGTTCCGGCGAGAGCAGGCGCGTCCATATCCTCGTCAAGCCGTTCGCCGCCGGGCTCTCGACCAACCTCGTCATCACGACCGACCGGCGCGCCTATCATCTCCAGCTCGACAGCACGCCGGCCACCGCCATGGCTGCCTTGTCCTGGACCTATCCGCAGGACGAGATGATCGCGATCCGCCGCCAGCAGGCGTCGGCGGAAGCGGCAAGGCCGGTCGCTTCGGGCCTCGCTGTCGAGCGGCTCGACTTCGGCTATGCGGTGACCGGCGACAGGCCGGCTTGGCGGCCGCTGCGCGCATTCGACGACGGGCGGCAGACGTTCGTCGAATTCCCGGCGAGCGTCGGCGTCGGCGAGGCGCCGCCGCTGTTCGTCATCGGCAACAGGGGCGATGCGCAGCTCGTCAACTACCGCATGGCTGGCCGCTTCTATGTGGTCGACCGGCTGTTCGACGCCGCCGAGCTTCGGCTGGGCACGAAGAAACAGGCCGTGGTCCGCATCGTCCGGCTCGGCGCCGACCGAAGCCGGCGGCAGCGGAGGGCATCATGAGCGAGACCGTTCCTGCCGCGGCGACCTCGCCCAAGCTCGATCCCGAGACGCTGGTGCTGCGCGGCCGCCCGAACCGGATCATCCGCTTCCGTCGCGGCGCGATCATCGCGATCGCGGCGCTGGGATCGACGGCGATCGTCGGGGTCACCTGGGTTGCGCTCAAGCCCGCGACCTTCCGGATCGTCGCCGGTGCCGAGGACCAGAAGGACATCGCCAACCATGCGCCCGACGACGCCCTCGCCGGCGCGCCGAAAGGCTATGGCGATGTGCCCAGGCTCGGGCCGCCGCTCCCCGGCGATCTCGGGCGTCCGATCCTGCGCCGGCAGGAGGCGCTTGGCGGATTGCCGACCCCGGGCTCCTCGGACCAGGCCGCGCAGGCGGCCGAAGCCGAGCGACAGCGGCTTCTCGCCGAGCGCAAGGCGGCCCGCGAATCCGGCATCATGATGCAGCTCGGCGCTGCCGAGCACGCAACCGGTGCTGCTCCAGCTTCCGCTGCACCGGGCGCGGTTCCGGCGCGGGAGGCGCCATCGGGGACGATCGCGGTCGATCCGGCGCGAGATCCGGGCAGCCAGCAGCGCAAGGCCGACTTCCTCGCCGGAAAGGATCAGACCGGCGACATCAATCCGCATGCGCTTATGGCATCGCCATCACCCTATACGCTGAGTGCGGGCAGCATCATCGCCGCCAGCCTCGTCACCGGTCTCAACTCGGACCTGCCCGGGCTCGTCACCGCGCAGGTGACCGAGAACGCCTATGACAGCGCTACCGGCCATATCCTGCTGGTTCCGCAGGGTGCCCGGCTGATCGGAAGCTACGACAGCGTCGTGGCCTATGGGCAAAGCCGGGCTCTGGTCGTCTGGCAGCGGATCGTCCTGCCGAACGGCAGCTCGATCCGGATCGACAATGTGCCCGCGACCGACATGGCCGGCTATGCCGGCCTTGCAGACAAGGTCGATGCCCACACCTGGCAGCTGCTCAAGGGCGTGGCGCTGTCGACGCTGCTCGGCGTCGGGACCGAGCTGAGCCTGGGCGACCGCGAAAGCGATCTCGTCCGCGCGATCCGCGAATCCGCACAGCAGGGCACGTCGCGCGCCGGCGACCAGATCGTCACCAAGAACCTCAACGTCCAGCCGACCATCAAGGTGCGGCCCGGCTGGCCACTCCGCGTCGTGGTGCACAAGGACATCGTCCTCGCGCCATGGCCCGGCCAGGAGCAATAAGATGCCCGAACTCAAACTTGCGCAACTTCCCGATCGCATGCCGGTCAAGCTCGGCATCTCGGTGATGCCGGACCTCCATCAGGCGCTCGTCGCATATGCGGCGCTTTACGCCCAGGCCTATGGCCGGGAGGAGCCGATCGCGGATCTCATCCCGGCGATACTCGCGGCGTTCCTCGAAAGCGATCGCGCGTTCAGCAAGGGGAGGTCGAAATGAGCCGGCATGCTCTGGAGCCCGATGAAGCAACGCTGGAGCCGATCAGCGTACGGATTTCCACCGCCGTCAGGATCACCGGCATCTGTCGCTCTACGATCTACGAGCTCATCGGCGATGGGACGATCGAGACGGTGAAGATCGGGCGATCGACCTTCATCCTCTATCCCAGCCTGAAGCGGCTGTTCGAGCGGAGCTAACCTCTATGCGCTGGCGGGCCATGTACGGGCCTGACGGCAGCCGGAGGCACGGGCGCTTGAACGACCGGTAGTGGGCCGTTTGCTGCCTGACCGCTCCTGGAAGCCAGTCCGCAATAGCTGCCATTAGGGAGAGGGCCAGCCGAACGACCATTAGCGTCGGACTTCAGAAGCTTCTCACAATCCTTCTCAGATCAGGAAGCTAACACTTGCGGAGACAGAAAGTCATTAGACCCGAACGGCTGAACTATTTGCGATTCCCGCCACCTTCATTTTCCCAATCGTCAAGCGCCTTGCGCAGTTGATCGTCGCGCGTTTCAGGGCGGATCTTGCGCCAGGTTTGCCCCAGAGGAACCACCACGGCGTCCAACAATCCGCGATAGGCCTTTGCCATACCTTCATGGGCGATCCGGGAAGTGGGCTCTGTCGCAGCCTTCGCCGCAGCCAAAGATTCCTTCAGCCGCCTTGTGTAATATTCCATAGTCATCGTGCACGCTCCCGTGAAAACGGAGCACGATGATCTCAAGTCAAGGTTGCCCGGCGAGTCGCCCTTTATGGGTACAGCATATCACAATTATCATATTAAATATAATCAAATGATGCGCATTTCCGTAATCCACCGGTCTTGAGATGGGGCGGGATTAAATGTCTCGGCGCGACGCCCAAGGGGCACGCTTAACCGCTCCACTGAGGACGCGCGAGCCATAGGCTTGCGCCATAGTGGCTGCATCTTTGGCGTTCATGAAGACGACGTGGGTTCCCCGCGGCAGCAACGGCTCGATTGCACTGATGACGGCGGCATGTTTGGCCGACATCGCCGTTACATCGGCAACGGTGGCATCAATGTTCAACGCGCGGGACATGGAGGCTTCCTTTCAAGCTTCTTGACTGTATCCGCCCTACTTCTCGGCGAAGCAGAGTTGGTTTGTAACAGGCGGCTCGCGTCGGCCGCGCGGGACAGGAAGCCGCCAGAACGATGAACGGAACCGAGCTGCCTCCATGGTGGCGTGGGCGGATGCACAGGCCTGATGATCCTGGGCGGCCCGGTATGGTCACTCCAAGTCAGCTAAATCCCAGACTGGCACCTCTTCCGCCCAGGATCGTCGCGCTACCGGCGCCGCTGCGAAGAGCCACTACGGCCGTGGTGCATTCCTGTTCGCTCGTATAGCCGGCACAGGTCGCCAGCAGCGCACCGGATCCCGAGCGAAATTGCCACCGCCAGTCGCCGCCCGCCATCAGGATGGAGGTAAGACGCACCTCATCGGCACGATAGATTTCGAAATAGCATTGTCCGTCCGCCTCCGGGCGGCCGCTATCGTTTGCGGCGGAGACGCTGAGAAGTGCTTCCGAAACATCTGCAGGCAGGTCAGTGACCGCGGCATGGGGCCGCTTCAGTTCGCAGAATATGGAATTGGTCGACACATGATTTCTCCCGTGGGCAAGCGGGAGCAATTGAATTTCTCTCGGGCGTCGCGCGCTTGCGAAGCGGATGAGTCGACGATCCGCGCTTTGTACATGCATTCGCCTTGCCTGGCCATGATGCGTGCCGGAATACTTGCCGGCAGCATGAGGAGCGGTCGCGGGCTAGGGCTTTTCCGTCAGAATGTTAGCCACAGTATCGGCATCCATTGGTAATCCGGCCGCAGCCCCCATATCAGGATTATCGCGCCACCTGCCACGAGCCCGGCCGCGACCGAGAGATGCTTCGCGCTCCCGCTCAGTGACGGAGACAAACCATGAGCATCTACCCGCCGATTACGGGCGCGAATATGCGAACACCAACGCGTTCGACCGATCCGACGGCCCTCCAGTTGGAAGCCGATGCACTGGAAGCAAGCCTTCGCGACATGTCTGCCTCCTTCTCGCGGGATTATGTCGCCGGGCGGATGGGCGTCCGGCATAACACCTACCAACATCGCGCACGCGTCCTGCGGCAGTTGACGGCGCAACTCGCGGCGATGCGTACCGAAGCTCTATTGTCCGCGTCGTGATCTCGGAGCGCTAATCGACCGCGCGGATCAAGGGTGTGGCTCGCCGCGGTGGCGCCCCGCATGGATCCGTGCTTCTTTCCGCAACCGCCGGTGATAGGAACGGGCACGCCCATGATAGATGCGGTACGCGATGAAACCTGCGACCAGCAGGGTGATGACCAGCATCAGGCTGTAGGCGGCGATCAGTCTGGGTTCCATCATGCACCTCCTGGGTTGCTCGCAGTGCTTTGCAGGGGATCGGCGGAAACCATGACCTCCACCGTCATGCCGAGAAAAGCTGCAGCCGGGCCGAGATAATGCCCTTCCACGGGGCGCAGACGGGCGATGTCGCGTCCGACTGCGGTGGGCACTAGATTGGCCTCTCCCATGCGGCCGTTGGTTGGATCGAAGGCGATCCATCCGGCACAGGGTAGATAGACTTCTGCCCAGGCATGGGTTGCGCCGTGCTGGCGCTCCCCTCCGCCGGGGTCATCTGTCAGCGGGTCAAAGATATAGCCGGACACTGCGCGGGCGGCGAAGCCCAGGTGCCGCACCGCTTCGATGAAGAGCATGGCGATGTCCCGGCAGGAGCCCGATCCCAGATCGAGCGTGGCGCCGGGAAGCTGCGTCCCTTCCGATTCGCGCGCGGCATAGGCGACGCCGTTCCGGCTGGCGGCGCTCACATCCTGAAGCAGGGCCAGCGTGTCGGTGGGGTCGGAGCGAACCAATGCGCGAGCCCAGATCGCCAGGCGGCCGCCAGGATCGGGATGGACCGGCGCCAGCAGCCCACCCAAATCGCTTTGTTCCTCTTCGGAATAGCGGAAGGGGTAGCTATGCGCGTGCGGTGCGATATTGAAAATGGGCCAGGCATCGGCGGTCTGCTCGACCACCAGCAGGCTGTGGATTTCGAGCCGGGTGGCCAGGTGCGAGAAGGATGCGGTGGCGATCAAATTGCCGAACACATCCTGTGTCCATGCCAGTTCGGCGGCAGGCGTGCAGTGAAGCTGGGTGACGATCGGGTTGAGGACCGGGGAGGCTCGCGGGCTCAACATCACGCGATGCGGCAGCAGCACGACCGGATCGCGATAGGTGTAGCTTGTGGTGTGGGAGATGTGCAGGCGCATACACGCTCACCCTTGCTGGCTAGCGCGAGCAGTGTGCGGCAGACCGAATTCCGGGCTGCCGCACTGCGGCATCAGACTTCCTGCAGGTTCACTGCCGACGTCTTTCCGCGCTGATCCGATTCCACCTCATAGGAGAGGCGCTGGCTTTGCTGGAGCGTCGTCATGCCGGCGCGTTCGACGGCGCTGATATGCACGAAGCTGTCATTTCCACCGTCCTCGGGAGAAATGAAGCCATAGCCCTTGCTGCTATTGAAGAATTTAACGGTGCCGACAGGCATGATCTGTTCCTTTCGCAAAAATGAAGTGCCGGACCGCAAATGCAATCCGAGCCAGGAAGCGAGAAAAGGAAGATCCGCCCGAAGGCATCAATTTCCGTCGCAAGCGACGACAGCTAGTCTAAGATGGTCGATCTGGTTGGCATTACAATGGCTACACCAGATATATCCCTATGCAAATTCGCGATTATAGAGGGCGCGATCCGGATTTTCGCTCAAGTTGCGATCTTCCATGAACGCCGGTTCGTCCTTCATCACCCCAGCCCGGGCGATTTCCTGAGAGCGCAGCTTGCGGGCCTCGCGATGTTCGGCGGCAGCGCCTTCCTTTGCCCATGCGGCTGCTGCCACAATCGCAATGCGCTTTACGTTCTCGAGCTTGGCTGTGCCGGCCAGGGCGCGCTGGCGCGCCTCTTCCGCGCGGCAGAAAATGGCAGTCGGTTGCATGGATCGGTCTTTCCGCTTGAGGAGGCGACGCTGTCTGGCATCACGATTTCTTGAGAGGCTGCACCAGCGGTGTGCCTTTCAAGGCTGCGCTGACCGGCACCAGTTTCGGCGCCGCGACCTTTTTGGGCTTTCGAGCCTCTTTGTTGCTTCGGCGTTGACCCTTGGCCATGCAAAGTTCCTTCCTGACGGTTTCAGATGCGTGTGAAGCGAATGGACAAGCGAGGCCGCGGACGCATTTGCGTCGGGGTGCCAGGGCTTGGGCAAGGAGGCGCGCCGCTTGGTCGCGCGTGCTCGGCGCTGGGCGCAACTATCAGGAAAATCTGCATGGAGGTGCTCCACGTCAGAGCGGGAGCATGAACTCTCAGTCGCACCCAGGCTCATGGCAGGCGGTGCGATACAAGTTATGTGGGGTGCCAATGGCGGTTACGCCACCCCGACCCCGGTAAATCGCAGTTTCTCAGCCAGCATGGGTTGTGCCCGGCCACAGTCGGCCTGATATTGTGCGCTGCAGCAATTGGCCTGGCCAGGGACGGTTGCTGCATTGTCAGGGCTTCCGCCGTGGCCAGGAGAACGCCAAATGCGACCCCTGAACGACACGATAAAGCACCTCAATGCGTTGCGCGCCGGGCAGAATATCATCCCGACGGGTGCGAGCCGGCTCACGGAACTGCGCGACTTCGGGTCCAACCCCGGCGCACTGCGAGCCTTTTGCCATGTGCCGGCGAGCCTGGGAGAAAATGCAGCGCTCGTCGTCGTGATGCACGGCTGCACCCAGGATGCCGCCGCATATGATCGCGGCTCGGGCTGGTCCCAACTGGCCGACGAACAGGGTTTTGCGGTGCTCTTCCCTGAGCAGCGGCGCGCCAATAACGCGAACCTTTGCTTCAACTGGTTCAGCCGGGACCACACCCGGCGTGACGCCGGCGAGGCGCTGTCGATCCGCCAGATGGTGGCGGCGATGATCGCCACACACCGGCTTGATCCGGCTCGCGTCTTCGTGACCGGCCTCTCCGCCGGCGGTGCGATGACCTCGGTGATGCTGGCGACCTATCCGGAGGTCTTCGCCGGCGGCGCTATCATCGCCGGTCTGCCCTATGGCACCGCGGAGTCGATCCCACAGGCTCTGGACCGCATGCGCGCGCAGGGCGGTCCGAGCGGGGCCGCGCTGGGAGCGCTGGTGACGGCGGCGTCCGCCCATGCCGGCCGATGGCCAAGTATTTCGATATGGCACGGCATCAGCGACATGACGGTCAGCCCCGCAAATGCCGCGCTCATCCTCGAGCAGTGGCGCCGGCTGCACGGCGTTGCAGAGTCTCCCTGCGAAACCGATGCCGTCGAAGGCCATACCCATCGCCTCTGGCGGGACGCCGCAGGCCGCGAAGTGATCGAGGAATATCGCATTGCCGGGCTCGGGCATGGCACGCCGCTCAGCACCTCGGGCTCCGACGCCTGCGGAGTGCCGGGACCTTATATGCTGGAAGCCGGCATATCCTCCACGCGCCATATCGCGCGCTTCTGGGGGCTGATCGGGACCGGGGCCGCACGCGCGCCTTCTCGGGTCCGGGAAACCGCCAGGATAGAGGGTAGGCAGCTCGACAAGGCAGATACCGGCACGGGAGTCGGGCGGATAATCGAGGAAGCGCTGAGGGCAGCCGGGTTGATGCGCTGATCGCGCCGGAAGGAGCTTCCATGCAGCCACCGCACGACCTCTACATCCAGTTGATCGCAGGGGTCGGTGTGCTGGTGCTGATGACAGCGTGGTTGCCGATGCTGCTGCGCAAGATGCCGCTGTCGCTTCCCATCCTTTGCGTTGCCACCGGCGCAGCACTGTTCGCACTTCCGGCGCTGCGCCCTTTCGCAGTCCACCCGCTTGCCTTCCCGGTGACGGTACAGCGGCTGAGCGAGCTGGTCGTTATCGTTTCGCTGATGGGCGCGGGTCTCAAGATCGACCGGCTGATTGGCCTGCGCCGCTGGGCGCTGACCTGGCGGTTGCTGGGCATCGCCATGCCGATCACCATGCTGATCGTTGCCGGTCTCGCCTCGGGGATATTGGGTCTCGGCCTTGCTGCCGCGCTCCTGATCGCCGCGGTGCTGGCACCCACCGACCCGGTGCTGGCGAGCGACGTCCAGGTGAATGGTCCCGGGGAAGGCGGCGAGGACGAAGCGCGCTTCGCTCTAACTTCGGAAGCCGGTCTCAACGACGGCCTGGCATTTCCGTTCGTCTATCTGGCGATCGCGCTGAGCGCGGCGAGCTTCGGTGCGGGAGATGCTCTCACCTGGCTGGCACGCGACCTGCTCTGGAAGACCTTGCTCGGCGTGGCCGCCGGTTATGCGATCGGGCGGGGGCTGGGCTATCTTACCTTCCACCTTCCCAACCGCGCCAACATCTCCCGCACTGGCGACGGCTTCGTCGCGCTGGCCGCCACCTTCCTCGCCTATGGCGTGGTCGAGATGCTAGGCGGTTACGGCTTCCTGGCGGTCTTCGTCTCGGCACTCGCCTTGCGCAACGCGAGCCGGGACCATGACTATCAGGAGCGGCTCCATGGCTTTGCCGAAGAGGCGGAGCGGCTGCTGATGATGTCGTTGCTGGTCCTGTTCGGCGGCATCGTGACCTATAGCGGGCTGCTCGCGCCGTTCGATTGGCCGATGCTGCTTTTCGTGGCCGGAGTTCTGCTCGTCGCGCGGCCCGTGGCGGGCATGATCGGCCTGGCGGGGACGAGATTGCCTTGGCGGGAGAAGCTGGTGATTTCCTTCTTCGGCATCCGCGGCATGGGATCGATCTACTATCTGGCCTTCGCCCTAAACCACGCGAATTTCCCCGATCCGCGCCGCCTTTGGGCGACGGTCGGTGCGGTGGTGCTCGCCTCGATCCTGCTGCACGGGATCACGGTGACCCCGTCACTCCAGCTGATGGACCGGTGGCAGCGTAGGAAAACTGCTGGTTCAGATTAGTAATGTGGCTAGTCGATAAGCCTGCAATTGAAAATAATGATCCAGATCAGTCAAATAGATAATTGCGATCCCTATGAGATGCTAACGACTCGCAACAGGAAATTTCTTGGAACGTATATTCTTTTCATCCTGTTTGATCTTCGTCTCAGGAGAAATAACATGGCTGACACCAAGAAAGATGCAATCGCCCTTCTCAAGGCCGATCACCGTACCGTGGAAGCGTTGTTCGAGCAGTACGAAGGAGCTTCGGGCGACGGCAAGAAGCAGAAGATCGCGATGCAGATCTGCATGGAGCTGACCGTCCATGCGAAGATCGAGGAGGAAATCTTCTACCCGGCCTGCGAGGGCAAGATCGAGGAAGACCTGCTCAAGGAAGCCTATGTCGAGCATGACGGCGCCAAGGTGCTAATTGCCGAAATCGAAGCCGGCGCGCCGAGTGACGATTTCTACGATGCCAAGGTGAAGGTGCTGTCCGAGCAGATCGAGCACCATGTCGGCGAGGAAGAGCAGCGCATGGAAGGCATGTTCGCCCAGGCGCGCAAGGCCGGGCTGGATATGGACGCGCTGGGCGAACAGCTGCTCGCCCGCAAGACCGAGTTGCTCGCCACCTATAAGGCGAGTGGGCTGCCGAAGCCGGAGCTTACCACGATGACCGACGTCACGGTCTGATCGCAAACTGCAAAGACGCCTCGTGATACGGGCGGGCGAACCCTTTGCCCGCCCGTATCATTTCCACCTGCTTCGATCGCAGCGTCGGCGCTTCGTTATGCGAGCGTTCTGAGACCCGGCTCGCGAGCGTAGAAGCGTTTTGCTGCGGCTGGCACGAACCCGTCATCCAAGCCGGTAACGCCATCGTCGGGCTCAATACCGGCCTTGTCGAGCAGCGGCTTTGCCGCGTCGCTGGCGCCGATGGCCTTCAGGTGACCGAAGGCGTTCATCACCCATTCGACTGCCGCACCTTCGTTCATCAGTGCCGCGCAACCTTCTTCCGAAAGCACCACCGCCACCGCGTCGAAGATCTGCGATGGCGTCCCTGCGAGTTGCCCGTCGGCCTTCTGCACTTTGCCGTCGGACAAGGTCGCGCCGCCCACCTTGGGTGCGACGATCACGGCCTTGGCTTTGGCCTTCTCGATCGCGCCGATGAGCGTGCTCAGGTCGGCGGCGTCGGTACCGTCTGCGATCAGCACGCCGATCGCGCGGCCTTCGAGCGTGTCCTTCATGTTCTTTTGGATCGACAGCGCATCGGACGGCGCGATCTCAACCGGTTCGCGCGCGGCCGTGGCCTTTGGCGGCAGCGGGATACCGAGACCGTCAGCCACCCGTTTGGCGAACGCTTCATCGACATTGCGAAGATTGGCGACCATCCGGCCCGGTACTTGGTCGAGCAACCCGACCTTGGAGAGTTCGAACACGAAGGACGAGGCGATATGCGCCTGCTCGCTTTCGGTCTGTGAGGCGAGGAACATCCGTGCCTGGCTGTAATGGTCGGCGAACAATTCGCTCCGTACGCGCAGCTTGTCGCCTGTCTCGTCCCGGCCGGTAGGCGCGGTGCTGGTGGCGAAACCGCTGGCGGGACATTCGCGCGGCCCGCCTTCCTCGCCATGCGCCGCAAGGCTGTTGGGCTCGTAGTTGGCGCGCCCCTTGGGCACCGCCATCTGCATCATGCCATCGCGCTGGAAGTTCGCCATCGGGCAGCGGGGCGCATTGACCGGGATCTGGTGGAAATTGGCGGTGCCAAGCCGCGATTTCTGCGTGTCGAGATAGCTGAACAGGCGCCCCTGCAGCAGCGGATCGTTGGAGAAATCGATGCCGGGCACGATGTTGCCGGGGCAGAAGGCGACCTGTTCGGTCTCGGCGAAGAAGTTATCGACGTTCCGATCGAGCACCATCCGCCCGATGATCCGCACGGGAATATCATCCTCGGGGATCAGCTTGGTGGAGTCCAGTACGTCATAGGGCTGGGCATCGGCGAATGCCTGATCGAACACCTGGATGCCGAGCTCCCATTCGGGAAAATCACCCGTGTCGATAGCTTCGAACAGGTCACGACGGTGATAGTCGTTGTCGGCGGCCTGAAGCTTGAGCGCCTCGTCCCAGATCGTCGACTGGATCCCGAGCTTCGGCTTCCAGTGGAACTTGACGAAACTGGCCTTGCCGGCTGCATTGACCAGCAGGAAGGTGTGGATGCCGAAGCCCTCCATCATCCGGAGCGAGCGCGGCAAGGTGCGGTCGGACATCGCCCAGAACAGCATGTGCGTCGTCTCGGGTATCAACGACGCGAAGTCCCAGAAGGTGTCGTGCGCGGAGCCGGCCTGCGGATAGGCGCGGTCCGCCTCCATCTTCACCGAATGGATGAGGTCGGGAAACTTGATCGCGTCCTGGATGAAGAAGACCGGGATGTTGTTGCCAACCAGGTCCCAATTGCCTTCGCGCGTGTAGAATTTGACCGCGAAGCCACGGACGTCACGCGGCGTATCGACCGATCCCGCGCCACCGGCGACGGTCGAGAAGCGCACAAAGACCTCGGTCTTCTCGCCTTTGGTGAACAGCGCTGCCTTGGACAGGTCCGAGATATCGTCGGTCGCTTCGAAAAAGCCATGCGCACCGGTGCCGCGGGCGTGGACGATGCGTTCGGGAATACGTTCATGATCGAAGTGGAAGATTTTCTCGCGAAGGACGAAATCCTCCAGTAGCGTCGGGCCGCGCAGGCCCGCCCTCAGGCTGTTCTGGTTATCGGAAACCGCAATGCCCTGATTGGTGGTGAGCACCTCCGTGCCGTCACCGGCGATCTGGTGTGTCTCGCCGCCATCGCCGCTTTGCCTGGTATTCGTCGCCATGTGCCCGCTCCTGATTGTCGGAGGTTCAACCGGCGGTGCCGCACCAAGGGTCCGTCGATTTGGCGAACTTGCTGCAGATTAATGCGATTCCCCCGTGGAGGTCGAGCTGAAGTGCGAAGATACGAGCCAGTATGCATGAAGCTGACGCGGGCTCGGCAGTTGCGTGAGATTGTGCTGGCATTGGCGCGGCAGCGGGTCGCCGATAATGGGTCGACTGACCTTTAGCGTTCGCCACGACACCGGCCTGCGCACTCACTCAGCCTGTATGATTTGGTGCGTATGTGATCGGTAGCGTAACTTAGGCGCGCTGACCTGAAAACCGCAGCCCGCAAAGACGGGCCATCAAACAGGTTAGGCGGCAGTAGGCCACGGGCCTTTCAGCCATCGCCTAAACAAAGACGGCTTTCGGGTTTGTCGGCTGTCAAGCCGAACGTCCGAGATTGGGGCGCGAAGCCGCCGTCGGCTCGCACCGACGGCGAAATCTGCTTGCTCATCGCGATGATCGCCTCGATCGACCACCAAAATCGACCGTGACCACTTTGCTGTCGTCGGCAAACGTACCGCCGTCATCGCTGCCCCGAAGCTGGTCGAGATAGTCCGACCAGTGCTGCATCATGCGCACGCGCTCCTCCCAGTACTGGCCTCGCGCATAGGCGCGTCGCACGCCGTTATTCTCCAAGTGGGCGAGCTGCCGTTCGATCGCGTCGGGGTTCCATAGTCCCATCTCGTTCAGCAGCGTTGCCGCCATGGCGCGGAAGCCGTGCGCAGTCATCTGGTCGCCGCTGTAGCCCATACGCCGCAACGCGAACGTGACGGTATTCTCAGACATCGGGCGCTTCCAGGTATGAAGTGCCGGGAACACATAAGGGCTATGGCCGGTCAGCGGCCGAATCTCGTCGAGCAGGTCGAGCACCTGGCGCGAAAGCGGCACCTGATGCGGCCAACGCATCTTCATCTTCTCGGCCGGGATCGACCACACCGCACGCTCGAGGTCGAACTCGCTCCATTCGGCCCGGCGCAGCTCCCCAGGGCGCACGAAGACGTGCGGCGTCATGCGAAGGGCGAACCTCGTGATCGCGCTGCCCGCGCTATCGTCGATGTCGCGCAGAAGCTGCCCGACTTCCTTGGGGCGGGTGATCGCGGCGAAGTGCTTGGTCTTGGGAACGATGATCGCCCCGCGCAGGTCGCGCGCGACATCAACCTTCGCCCGTCCGGTGGCGATGCCATAGCGAAACACGCGGCTGATCACGCTGCGCATACGGCGCGCGCTTTCGTAATGGCCCGTCGCCTCGATCTTGCGCAGGACGGCGAGCACCTCCTGCACCTCTATCTCATGAAGCGGGAGGTGGCCGAGAAACGGATAGACCTTCTCCAGCAGCCAGCGGACCTTGCTGAGCGTCACCTCGGCGCGCTCTTCTCGCGTGATCTTAACGAACCATTCCTCAGCGACGCCCTTGAAGGTGACGTTCGCGTCAATCTGGGCGCGAAGCTTCCGGCGCTTCTTCTCGACCATCGGATCGACGCCGTCGTCGATCATCCTGCGCGCGGAGTCGCGCTTGGCGCGAGCATCGGCCAGGCTGACCTCGGGCCATACGCCGATCGCGAGAACCTTCTGCTTGTCGAGAAAGCGATAGCGGAAGCGCCAGTATTTGGCGCCGTTCGGCATCACCAGGAGGAAGAGGGAACGCCCGTCGCCGAGCTTGTATTGCTTCGCTTTGGGCTGGGCGTTTCTGATGGCAAGTGCGGTAAGTGCCATGGTGGTATCTCCGTCCGAAAACGGGCGAATCCACGGCCGATTTATACCACCAAAATTGGTGGTATCTCGGCGGACCCGCCCAAATCTCGTCGGAAAGATATTTGAAAAAAGCGTTTTTCCCCAGCCGCTTACGCGACGCTCATGGACGTCACCGGACGGGGAAAATGGTGCCCAGAAGAGGACTCGAACCTCCACGCCCTTGCGAGCGCCAGCACCTGAAGCTGGTGCGTCTACCAATTCCGCCATCTGGGCACGGGGTAGGCGAGCGCCTCTACGGGGGACCCAATCCGCTGTCAACATCCCCGAAAACATTTTGGGATCATTTTATTGCGCTGCGCAAATCCGGACCTATCCACCGCTGTCGGACGCGTTGTCGACCGGATCCGGAGATGGCTTGCTTTCGAACCATAGGTTGATCGACACACCTCCGCCGTGCCCGGTCGCGTGCGTACCATAGGCGCTAGTACAGGAGACGCCGAACGTGGTGGGCTTGCCGAGATCGAGCTCGGCCTCTTGGTCCGGCGCCGGGACATGGGTAGTGGCACATCAGGGCTGAAATGAACGCACCACCACCCGCGCCACACCTCAATCACCTGCTCGTCGTCGCCCCTGGCCGAATCTCGCGTAGAGTGTCGGCAGCACGAACAGGGTCAGCAGCGTCGCGCTGATCAGCCCCCCGATCACAACGGTCGCCAGCGGCTTCTGTACCTCGGCACCCGCGCCATGGCCGAGCGCCATCGGCACGAAGCCCAGGCTCGCCACCAGCGCGGTCATCGCCACCGGCCGCAGGCGGGCGAGCGCCCCCTCCCGCGCCGCCGTCGCGCGATCGCGTCCTTCGGCGACGAGCTGCTGGATCGCGGTCAGCATCACCAGTCCGTTGAGCACGGCGATGCCGGACAGGGCGATCAGCCCCACCGCAGCGGAGATCGAGAACGGCATGCCGCGCAGCAGCAGGGCAAGCACACCACCGACAAGCGCCAGCGGAACCCCGGTGAACACGATCGCGGCATCGCGGAGATTGCCCAGTGCCCCGAACAGCAGCAGCAGGATCAGCGCGAAGCAGCCGGGCACCACCAGCATCAGCCGGTCGCGCGCGGAGGCGAGGTTCTCGAACTGCCCGCCCCATTCCAGCCAGGTACCCGCCGGCAGCTGCACCTCACGCCCGATCGCCGCACGGGCATCGGCGACGACGCCGGCAACGTCGCGGCCGCGGACATTGGCCTGTACCACCACGCGGCGCTTGCCGTTCTCGCGGCTGATCTGGTTCGGCCCATCGACCAGCCGGATATCGGCGACCGAGGCAAGCGGCACGAAGCCGCCCCCGGGCGTTGGCACCGGAGTCTGCCCCAGCGTCTCAAGATTGGCGCGGCTGGCATCGTCCAGGCGGATCATGACGGGGAAACTGCGATCCCCCTCGAAGATCCTGCCCGCTTCGCGGCCGCCCACGGCGATGGCGACGGTATCGGCCACATCCTGGGCGCTGACGCCCACCACCGAGGCGCGGTCCTGGGCATAGGCGATGTCGAGCATCGGCAGGCCCTCGGTCTGCTCCACCTTCACATCTTGTGCCCCCGGCGTGCGGCGCAGCACCGCGGCGATCTTCGCCGCGGTGGCGTTCATCTCGGCAAAGTCCTCGCCGAACACCTTCACGGCAACGTCCGAGCGGACACCCGCGATCAGCTCGTTGAAGCGCATCTGGATCGGCTGGGTGACTTCATAGGCATGGCCGGGGACGCTCGCGAGCCGCGCCTCGATCCGCTCGACCACCGAAGATTTCGGCTCCGACGGGTTGGGCCAGTCCTTGCGGTCCTTGAGCATGATGAAGGTGTCGGTGGCGTTGGGCGGCATCGGATCGGAGGCGACCTCCGCGGTGCCGGTGCGCGAGAACACCGTCCGGATCTCGGGCATGCCACGCAACGCGCGCTCGATCTGGAACTGCATCGCCTGGCTCTGCTCGACCGAGGTGCCCGGCACGCGGAAGGCCGAGACCAGCACATCGCCCTCATCGAGCTGGGGGAGGAACTCCTGGCCCAGGGTGGTGAAGGCCAGCCCACCGAGCGCCGCCGCGCCGATCGCGATACCGATCACCAGCTTCGGCCAGCGCAGCGCACGGTCCAGCCCCGGCTCGTAGCGCCGGCGCAGCCAGGCGAGGATACGGTTCTCCTTCTCCGCGACCGGCCGCGACAACAGGCAGGCGATCGCCGCCGGCACGAAGGTGATCGAAAGCAGGAAGGCGCAGGCCAGCGCGATGATCACGGTGAGCGCCATCGGCTCGAAGGTCCGCCCCTCGACCCCGCTCAGGGTGAGCAGCGGCACATAGACGAGGATGACGATCGCCTGCCCATAGACCGAGGGACGGATCATCTCGCGGGCGGCGGCGGCAATCACCTCGAGCCGCTCCGGCAGCGTGAGCGCCCGGCCCTCGGCATGCTGGCGATCGGCGATGCGCCGCAGCGCATTCTCGACGATGATCACCGCGCCATCGACGATCAGCCCGAAATCGAGCGCGCCGAGGCTCATCAGGTTCGCCGATACGCCGACACGGAGCATCCCGAAGCTCGTCATCAGCATGGTGATCGGAATGACCAGCGCCGCGATCAGCGCCGCGCGCAGGTTTCCGAGCAGCAGGAACAGCACCGCGATCACCAGCAGCGCGCCCTCGGAGAGATTGCGCGCGACGGTGGCGATGGTCGCATCGACCAGCTTGGTCCGGTCGAGCACCGGCTCGATCACGATGTCCCGCGGCAGTGCGGACCCGATCGTCTTGAGCTTGGCATCGACGCCCGAGGAAACCGTGCGGCTGTTCTCGCCGATCCGCATGATCGCGGTGCCGGTGACGACTTCCTTCGCATTCTCCGATCCCGAGCCCATGCGGACGCCCTGGCCGAGCCGCACCTCCGCGACCTGCCCGAGCGTGATCGGCACGCCGTCACGAGTGGCGATCACCCGGTCGCGCAGCTGGGCAAGGCTGCGGATGCGGGCATCGGCACGCACCGCCAGCCCCTCGCCGTTCCGGTTGACCGTGCCGCCGCCGGTGGCGACGTTGTTGCGCTCCAGCGCCGCCGCGAGATCGGCGAGCGAGAGCCGGAGCCCCGCCAGCCGCTGCGCATCGGGGACGACGAGATATTCCTTCTCATAGCCGCCGAGCGAATCGACGCCCGCCACGCCGTCCACCGCCTTCACCTGCGGCGCGACGATCCAGTCCTGCACGGTGTGGAGATAGGTCGCCTTGTCGGCCTCGTTCGCCAGCCGGTCGCCCTCGGGCGTGATATAGCTGCCGTCGGGCTGCAGGCCCGGTTCGCCGGGGCGGTGCTGGGCATGGCCGCGCTCGGCATAGCGCAGCGTCCAGATATAGACCTCGCCCAGGCCGGTCGCGATCGGCCCCATCTCGGGCCTGACGCCCGCGGGCAGCGTCTCCTGCGCCGCGGTCAGGCGCTCCTGCACCTGCGCCCTGGCGAAATAGATGTCGGTCGAATCGCTGAATACCGCGGTCACCTGCGCGAAGCCGTTGCGGCTCAGTGAGCGGGTGTTCTCCAGCCCCTTGATCCCGGCCAGCGCCGTCTCGATCGGAAAGGCGACCTGCTTCTCGATCAGCTCGGGCGACAGGGCAGGCGCGAGGACGTTCACCTGCACCTGGTTGTTGGTGATATCGGGCACGGCGTCGATCGGCAGGCGCCACAGGCTGGCGGCTCCGATGATCGCGGCGACGGCGGTGAGCAACAGGACAAGCCAGCGCTTGTCGACGGCCCAGCTGACGAGCTTGCCGATCATCGCTCAGTCCTCATGCCCGGCTTCGGCGGCACCGAGCGCGGACTTCAGGGTGAAGCTGTTGGTCGCGGCGATCTGCTCGCGCCCGGTGAGGCCCCCGGTCACGACCACCGCGGCACCATCCTGCCGCCCCAGCGTGACGGGCGTGGCGCGGAAGCCGCTATCGGTGCGGACGAACACCATCGCCTTGCCTTCGACGGTCTGCACCGCGGTGGTCGGCACGCGCAGCGCGCCGTCGCCGCCCCCGCCGGGAAGCTGGACGGCGGCATTGACCGTCTCGCCGACGCGCCACGTCCCGCTGCGATTGTCGAGCCGGGCGATGGCCCGCACCAGCCGGGTCTGCGGATCGAGCGCGGGCGATACGAAGCGGATGCTGGCGGTCGCACGCCGGCCGGTTGCGCTGACCTCCACCGGGGCGCCCGGCTTGACGCGCGCGGCATCCGCCGCGGAGAGCGACAGGGTGACGCTCAGCCGGCCGGTATCGGCGATGCGGAACAGCTCGGTCTCGGCCGCATCGGCCATGAACACCTGCCCCAGCGAAGCGCTCCGGGCGACGATCCGGCCCGAGATCGGTGCAGCGACGACGATCCGGTTGAGGCTGGTGCCGCGCACGCCCGAAGCGGCGAGCTGCTGCCGGGCGAGCCGCAGCCCGGTTTCGGCCTGTTCGAAATCGGCGCGCGAGATCTGGACTTCGCGCAGGGGCCGGAACCCGCGCTTGTAGAGCGCTTCGTCGCGGTCGAGCGTGGCGCGGGCCAGCTTCAGCCGCGAGACCGCCTTCTCGACCTCCGCCTGCATCGACGCAGCCTCGCGGCTTTCGAGGACCGCCAGCGTCTCGCCGCGCCGGACCTGATCGCCAAGGTTGCGGGTGAGCGCGACGACCCGGCCCTCGATCGGGGCAGCGACCACGCGGGTCAGGTCGGGATCGCTTTCGATCATGGCGGGGGCCTCGATCGCGCCGCCGGCGCCGCCGAGGGTCGGCCGAACGAGTTCGATGCCCGCCGTCGCGATCTGCTGCGGCGTCAGGGTGACGACGCCTTCCGCCATGTGGCCGGCCTCGGCCTCGGCGTGGTTTTCCGGAGCGCCGGACGGATTTCCCTCGCCCCCACAGGCGGCGAGCGTGAACAGGAGCGGCAATGCCGCAAAGATGCGTTGCATGGTTTCTTCCCTGGATCGGCGGAGAGTCGCGCCGAGCGAGCCTTGAAAATTGACGACGGGCGCGAGGGCCCGAGGGTCAGGCGCGCGGAGGCTCCAGGGCGGGATCGATCATGCGCTTCGCAAGCCGGGACATGCTGGACGCGCTGGGCCTCTCGCCCCTGTTCGTCACCAGAAGGAAGGCCGGGGAAGCAGTGGGGGCGGACAGGCTGTGCCCGTGGCAGGTGGCATGATGATGCGGGAAGGGCTGGTCGCCATCGGCGGGAACCTGATCGGCATCGCCTTCGACGTGCGCGGCGCCCTCGCAGCTGGCCGGGGTCGCACCATAGTTCTCCTGCGCGTGCACGGTCGCCGTCGCCATCAGCGACGACGCCAGCAGGCAAAGGAGCAAGACCCATGCGCGTCGCAGCATCGCCCCCGGCATAGCCGCTGAGGATCGCAATGTCATCGCGCGGCAATCATCGGCCATCGGCATCCCCTGAGTCGGCGCTTCGGGCTCGACCCGTGCACCCTGAAGTGACTAGAGGGTCAAGGATGAAGATCGGCGACCTGGCCCGCGCCACCGGCACCAAGGTGGAGACGATCCGCTATTACGAGGCGGAGGGGCTGATCCCGGCGCCCGCGCGCAACGGCGGCAACTACCGGATCTACGAGCAGCCGCATCTCGACCGGCTGTCCTTCATCCGCCGCTCGCGCGATCTCGGTTTCACGCTGGACCAGGTGCGGACGCTGCTGCGGCTGGCCGACGACCGCGACGCGCCCTGCAGCGAGGTGGACGCGATCACGATCGCCCATGTCGCCGAGATCGACCGCAAGCTGGCGGACCTGCAGGCACTGCGGGAAGAGCTGGTCCGCCGCCTGGAAGGCTGCAAGGGGCCGACGATCGCCGATTGCCGCATCATCGAGGCGCTCTCCCCGCGACGCGTCCCGGCCTGACGCTCGCGACCGTGCGGTGCTGCCCGTCCTTGTTCCAACGCTGTATGGAAAATGGTGCCGCCTACAGGACTCGAACCTGTGACCCCCGCATTACGAATGCGATGCTCTACCAGCTGAGCTAAGGCGGCCAACCGAACGGAAGTGCTTCCACCCCCGAAGGAGCGGCGCGCTTACCAGCATGTTTTGTAGCTGACAAGCGTTGCGAAACCCTTGCCGCCAAAACCTCCGTAAAAGCACCGCCTTTACGCGTCGTTTACCACAGGGCGTGCACAAGCCGTTCTACAAATAAGGGGGCGCGTTCGCCCCGAGTGGAGCATCTGGCATGGACATGGCGCGCGGCAGCAATCACCCGCTCGACTCGAACCCGCGAGGAGAGCCGGACGAGGCCGTCAACGATCGCCCGCTCGAAATCGGCACCGACGAGCGCCGCATGCACGTGCGCGCCTACAACCACTGGGTCTCGCTGCTCCACGGCCGCGCCTATCCGTCGATCGAGGATCTTGATCCGGACAACATCATGGATTTCGGCGCGCACAGCGTGCTGCTCGACTTCTCCAAGGGCGTCGACGATCCGGCGATTCGCTTCCTCGGCCGCGCGCTGCGCGAGGAGACCGGGCTCGACACTTCGATCACCCATGTCGCCCAGGTGCCCAGCCGCTCGCTGCTCTCGCGCCTGACCGACCATTATCTGCAGATCATCGCGAATCGCGCGCCGATCGGCTTCGAGGCCGAGTTCGTCGGCACGCGTGGGCACAACACGCTCTATCGCGGCATCCTGATGCCCTTCTCCTCCGATGAGGACACGATCGACTTCATCTATGGCGTGATCAACTGGAAGGAGCTGGTCGACGCCGAGACCCAGGCCAAGCTGGAAGCCGAAGTCGAGGAAGCCCGCCGCACCGCGCCGCGCAGTCTGGTCGCCGCCCCGGTCTGGGCCGACGGCCCCAGCGCCGGCTTCGCGCCCAGCGCCCCGGCCGAGGAGACGCCCGCCGAATCGCCGGTCCGCGCCGATGCCAGCCTGGCCGACAAGCTGCTGCTCGCCCGCGAATCGGCCGCTGCCGCCCGTGCATCGGACACGCGCAGCCGCTCGGCGCTCTACCGCGCCCTCGCCCGCGCCTATGATTTCGCGCTCGCCGCCGACGAGGATGGCGAGACCTATGCCGAGCTGCTCGCCGATGCCGGCCTCACCGTCCAGGCCCGCGCGCCGATGACCCCGGCCGTGAAGCTCGTCTTCGGCGCCGATTACGACAAGACCCGCGTCACCGAATTCGCCGCGGTGCTCAGCCATGCAAAGCGCGCAGACGTGCCGCAGGGCGGGCTCGACGCATTCCTCGATTCGGCCGAGGGCGGGATCAAGGGCGTGGTGAAGGCCGAGCGCGAATATCGCCGCCCGGCGCCGAAGCCCGACACCTTCGCCCAGATCGCCGCCGAGCTGCGCAGCCGCCCGCCGCTCGCCCATATCGACATCACGGTCGACATGCCGACGAACAGCGAGTTCGTCGTGCTGCTCGCCCGCGCCGGCAAGAAGGGCCTCGATATCGTCGCCCGGGTCGAGGACAGCCCGCTCACCGAACGCGCGGTACGCAAGGCCGCGGCCTGAGCCTGCCTGCATCGCAGTTCCCGTCGTCACCCCCGCGAAAGCGGGGGCCTGTCTCCTGTGCGCGCAACGAATATGCCTGCCGTACTCGCGGATAGGCCGCGAGATGGGTCCCCGCTTTCGCGGGGATGACGGTAACCACCCCGACACTTTCGTGCGCCTTCCGGTCATTCTCCGCAAAATTGTAATTTTCTTGCGCGAGAGTCTTGAGCCGGTCACCGCAGAGGCGTAGGCCTCACTCTCATGAAAAGCATGATGACGTCGCTGACGCAGGCGTTCGAAGCGCGGTTGCTCGAGGGAGCGCTGCCGGGAGAGTTGGAAGATTTCGGCGAGGCCGAGCGCGCGGAGGCGGCGAATTTCGTCGCGGAAGCCGCCGCCATCCGGCCGCCGGATACCGCGAAGGTCGCGCTGGAGACCTTCCAGGGCGAGGAGAGCCGCCGGATGCGGCTCGCCGTCGTCAATGACGACATGCCCTTCCTCGTCGATTCGATCTCGGGCGCGATCGCGACCTACGGCGTTGCCGTTCACCGCATCATCCATCCCGTCATCGCCGTCGAGCGCGAGGCATCGGGCAAGCTCGAATCGATCGGCGCCGGCAAGCGCGAATCGATGATCTATATCGAGATGGACCGTGCCGATGCGCGCGCGCGCCGCAGCCTGGTCGTCGAGCTGGAGCGCACCCTCGCCCAGGTTCGCGACGCCGTGCACGACTGGCGCGCGCTGCAGGGCGCGATGGGCGCGGATGCCGCCACGATCGGCTCGCGCGAAGGTGCGAAGCTGCTCCGCTGGTTCCAGGAAGGCGCGATGACGCTGCTCGGCCACGAGACCTGGCGTACCAATGGCGACGTGTCCGATCAGCTCGGCCTCGCCCGGCACGAACTCGACACGCCGATCCTCGCCGAGGCCTCGCGCAAGGCCGCGATCGACTATTTCAAGAAGGGCGGCGAGGCGCCGCTGCTGCTCAAGTCCAATTCGATCTCGCCGGTCCACCGCCGCGTGCCGCTCGACATCGTCGCGGTGCCGATCACCACCGGCAGCGACGTGACCGGCCTGTCGATCCATGCCGGCCTGTGGACCAGCGCCGCGCTGTTCGCCGATCCCGACGAAGTGCCGGTGCTGCGCGCGCGGCTGGAAGGGCTGGAGCGCAAGTTCGGCTTCGATCCCAAGGGCCATACCGGCAAGGCGATGGCGCACGCGCTCACCGCGCTGCCGCACGACCTCACCACCGCGTTCGATGCCGATTCGCTCGAGCATCTCGTGCTCACCTCGATGTCGGTCGCCGATCGGCCGCGCTCCAAGCTCGCGCTGGTCAAGAGCCTGCTCGGCCGCCATTTGTTCGCGTTCGTCTGGCTGCCGCGCGACGAAGTTACCACCACCCGGCGCGAGGCGGTGGGCGAGCTGCTCGCCGATGCGAGCCACGCCAAGATCATCAACTGGTCGATCGCGCTGGAAGACGGCGAAGTGGCACTGCTGCGCTACACGCTCGATCTGCGCGCCGGCGGCACCATGCCCGATGCCGAGGCGCTCGACCGCCAGCTCGAGCGGATGATGCGCGGCTGGGTGCCGGCGGTGGAAGCCGCCTTGATGGAGGATACCGGGCCGACCGGCGCGACACGGCTCGCGCTGCGCTACGCCCAGGCTTTCCCGCCCGCCTATCGCACCACCAGCACCCCCGAAGAGGCGGCGCGCGACATCCTCTGCTTCGCCAAGCTCGAAGGCCCCGGCGACCGCTCGGCGCGGATCACCGCGATCGACGGCAAGCCCGGCGAATATCGCGTGAAGCTCTACGCCCAGGACGGCGCGCTGGCGCTGTCCGACGCGGTGCCGGCGTTCGAGAATTTCGGCTTCCGCGTGATCGAGGAAGTGCCGACCGCGCTCAGCGGCGGCGCCTTCGTCCATGATTTCGCCGTGGCCGCCACCGGCCTGAGCGGCGACGTCTCGGTGATCGAGGAAGCGCTCGCCGCGGTACTCGAGGGCAATGCCGAGAATGACGCGTTCAACCGGCTGATCGTCGAGAGCGGCATGAAGCCCGCCTCGGTGATCCTGTTCCGCGCCTGGTTCCGCTATCTGCGCCAGACCGGCATGAACTTCGGCATGGCGACGGTGGTCGACGCGCTGCGTCGCGCGCCCAAGGTCGCCAATGCACTGATCGAGCGCTTCGACGCCGCGCACAATCCGGCGCGCGCCGGCGACGAAGCGGCCATCGAGGCGGCATCCGCCGCGATCGAGACCGGCCTCGCCCAGGTCCAGGCGATCGACGACGACCGCATCCTGCGCACCATCCGCGGCGTCGTCCTGGCGACCCTGCGCACCAACGCCTATGCCCCCGCCGCCAAGGAGGCGCTGGCCTTCAAGCTCGACTCCGCCAAGGTGCCGGGCCTGCCCCAGCCGCTCCCCTGGCGCGAGATCTGGGTCTACAGCCCGCGCGTCGAGGGCATCCACCTGCGCGCCGGCCCGGTCGCGCGCGGCGGCCTGCGCTGGTCCGATCGCCGCGACGACTTCCGCACCGAGATCCTCGGCCTGATGAAGGCGCAGCGCGTGAAGAACGCAGTGATCGTGCCGACCGGCGCCAAGGGCGGCTTCTATCCCAAGCAGCTCCCCTCGCCCACCGTGGACCGCGACGCCTGGTTCGCCGAGGGCACCGAGAGCTACCGCATCTTCATCCGCACCCTGTTGTCGATCACCGACAACATCGTCTCGGGCACCGTCGTCCATCCGGACAGCGTCCGCATCCTCGACGGGGACGATCCCTATTTCGTCGTCGCCGCCGACAAGGGCACCGCGACCTTCTCCGACGTCGCCAATGCGATCGCGATCGAGCGCAACTTCTGGCTGGGCGACGCTTTCGCCAGCGGTGGTTCGGTCGGCTATGACCATAAGGCGATGGGCATCACCGCCAAGGGCGCCTGGGTCTCGGTCCGCCGCCACTTCCTCGAGATGGGCACCGACATCCAGTCCGAGCCGGTCACCGTCGCCGGCTGCGGCGACATGTCGGGCGACGTGTTCGGCAACGGCATGCTGCTCAGCAAGTCGATCAAGCTGGTCGCCGCCTTCGACCACCGCCACATCTTCCTCGATCCCGATCCCGATCCGGCAGCATCGTGGAAGGAGCGCGACCGCATGTTCGCGCTGCCCCGGTCGAGCTGGGCGGATTACAACCCCGCGCTGATCTCCAAGGGCGGCGGCGTCTTCCCGCGCACCGAGAAGTCGATCCCGCTTTCGCCCGAAGTCCAGGCGCTGCTCGGCCTCGACGTCGCCGAGATCGACCCGACCTCGCTGATCTCGGCGATCCTCAAGGCCCAGGTCGGGCTGCTCTGGTTCGGCGGCATCGGCACCTACATCAAGGCTGCTTCCGAGAGCCACGGTGATGTCGGCGATCCGGCCAATGACCGCCTCCGCGTCAATGCCGAGCAGCTGCGCTGCAAGGCCGTGGGCGAAGGCGCCAACCTGGGCGTCACCCAGGCTGCGCGCATCGCCTTCGCCTCGCTCGGCGGCCGCATCAACACCGACTTCATCGACAATTCGGCGGGCGTCGACTGCTCGGACAATGAGGTCAACATCAAGATCGCGCTCAACCGCGAGATGATCGAGGGCCGGCTGGAGTTCGAGGATCGCAACCAGCTCCTCGTCTCGATGACCGACGACGTCGCGCACCTGGTGCTCGAGGACAACCGCCTCCAGACGCTCGCGCTCTCCTTCATGGAGAATGACGGCTATGTCGCGCTGCCTTCCTATGTCCGCGTCATCGAGATCCTCGAAGGCTCGGGCCGGCTCGACCGCGCGGTCGAGGGGCTGGCCGGCAACGAGGAGCTGCTGCGCCGCGCCCAGGACAAGCGCGGCCTCACCCGCCCCGAGCTCGCCGTGCTGCTCGCCTCGACCAAGCTGGCGCTGCAGGACGCGATCGAGCACACCGCGCTCGGCCAGGATCCGGCGCTGGAGAGCGACCTGTGCAATGCCTTCCCCAAGGCGATGCAGGCGCGCTTCGGCAAGGCGATCGAAGAACATCGCCTGCGCGGCGAGATCGTCGCCACCAAGCTCGCCAACCGCGTGGTGAACCGCCTCGGCGTGCTCCACCCGTTCGAGTTGGCCGAGGAGGAAGGCGCGGCGATGGCCGATATCGCGGCGATGTTCGTCGTCGCCGAGCGGCTGTTCTGCCTGCCCGCCTTGTGGGAAGCGGTCGAGACCGCGGCGATCTCCGAAGGCGCGCGCATCGCGTTGCTCGACGAGATGGCGGTCGCGGTGCGCGGCCAGGTCGCTGACCTGCTGCGCGTCACCCCGCCGGGCGCCAGCCCGGCCGAGGTGATCGCCCGCCTCAAGCCCGGCATCGATGCACTCGACAAGGCTGCCAAGGGGCTCCTGTTGGACGAGGTCAAGGCGCAGTCGAACCGCATCTCGTCGCGGCTCGAAGCCGCCGGCGCGCCCAGCGAGCTGGTCGCCAAAGTGGTCAAGCTGTTCGAGCTGGACGGCGCGGTCGGCCTGGCCGATCTCAGCGTCCGCCTCGGCGTCGAGGTTACCCCGCTCACCCGCGCCTTCACTTCGCTCGGCCAGGCGCTCGGGCTCGACTGGGCCCAGTCGACGGCCGCGCGCATCACCACCGGCGATGTGTGGGAGCGGCTGCTGATCGCCGGCCTCGCCCGCGACTTCCAGCAGATCCGGCTCGACTTCCTCAGCCGCGGCCAGAAGGGCGTGCCGCAGGAAGCGGTCGATGCCTGGCTCGCCGCCAATGCCGGCCGGGTCGAGCAGTTCGCCGCCCTGGTCCGCCGCGCGCGCCAGTCGGCGGTGCCCAATGCCGCGATGCTCGCCCAGATCGCCGGCCAGGCCCGCGTGCTGCTCGGCCGCTAAGCCAAGCTACGGGCAAAGAAAAACCCGGCCGGTCCTTGCGACCGGCCGGGTTTTTCATGCCCCGAAGACTCAGGCTTCGTCGGGTCGCCGCACCGCCGGGGTGCTCCGTAGGATGAGGTACATGCCTCCCAGACAGGCCGAAACCCCGACCACGCAAACCACCGCAAGACCAAGATACAGTGCCGACATCCAGTCCTCCCAAGTCTTTATCTGGAAGGATGCTGCGTAATTTCTTGGAACACGGCAAGAAACATTCGTCGCTGCACTGCGGCGCATCTTTGCTGCATTAGCGAGAAACGCCTTGGATTCCATGCCATTGGGGCATTGGACTCTGGGCCATCTTTTTCCGCTGCGCCCAGCCTCCGCACGGCGCGGAATCGATCCCCCCCGGCACCCGCATCAGGTTTGCAATTGCGAATCGTTCGCGTTATCCGACCGAGATCGAATCGTTCGGAACCACCCACCCAAAATGCACGCCCCCACCGCCCAGGCAGAAGAACTGGCCAAGGCCAAAGCCAAGCGCGCCCGCAAGAGCTTCTGGCTGAAGCAGCTGCACACCTGGCACTGGATGAGCTCGGCGATCAGCCTTGTCGGCCTGCTGCTGTTCGCGATCACCGGCTTCACGCTCAACCATGCCGCCGAGATCGAGGCCTCGCCCAAGTCGGTCGACCGTGCCGTCCAACTGCCCGCGCCTTTGCTCGCCAAGGTGAAGGCCGACGACCAGCCGGACAGCAAGAAGCCGATCCCGGCCGATGTCGCCAAATGGGTGCAGGACCAGGTGAAGATCGACGCGAGCGGCACCGCCGAATGGTCGGCCGGTGAGATCTACCTCGCCAAGCCGCGCCCGGGTGGCGACGCCTGGATCTCGATCGACCGCGATACCGGCGCGGTGACCAGCGAAGTCAGCTCGCGCGGCTGGGTCGCCTATCTGAACGACCTCCACAAGGGCCGCAACGCCGGCACCGCCTGGAAGTGGTTCATCGACATCTTCGTCTTCGCCTGCATCGTCTTCACGCTCACCGGGCTGGTGCTGCTGTGGATGCATTCGAAGCATCGCAAGAGCACCTGGCCGATCGTCATCGCCGGCCTCGTCATCCCGGCGCTCATCGCCATTTTCCTGATCCACTAGGGGAGCCCAAATCCATGCAGTATCGCATCACCGGCCTCACGCTCGCGGCGATCGGCGCGGGCCTGCCCGGCGCCGCCGGCGCTCAGACGCTCGATCTGTCGGTCACCATCCCGCAGCTCCGCGTCGCCGAATATCACAAGCCCTATGTCGCGATCTGGCTGGAGAAGGAGGGCGCCGCCCCGCGCACGCTCCAGGTCTGGTATGATTTCGACGGGCGCAGCGCCGAGGGCGCCGGCACCAAGTGGCTGCGCGACATGCGCCAATGGTGGCGCGTGGTCGGCCGCGGCATGACCTTCCCGGCGGACGGCGTCACCGGCGCCACCAAGGGCGCGGGCACGCACAAGATCGCGCTGGCCGGCGGCAAGGGCGGCCTGCCTGCGCTCGCCCCCGGCAACTACAAGCTGCTGGTCGAGGCCGCGCGCGAAGTCGGCGGCCGCGAGGTCGTCACCGTGCCCTTCACCTGGAACGGCAAGGCCGTCACCGCCAGCGCCAAGGGCGCGAGCGAGCTCGGCGCCGTCACCGTCTCGATCAAGCGCTGATCTCTCAGGGGGAATAGAGCAATGAACTTCCGCAAGCCGCTTCTCGCCGCAGCCGCCGTCATCGCGATCGCCGCCCCGGCCGCCATCGCCCACCGCCAGTGGATGCTGCCCAGCTCGACCACCGTCTCTGGCACCGACAATTGGGTGACCGTCGACGCCGCGGTGTCGAACGACCTGTTCTTCTTCGATCACCAGCCGATGCGCGCCGTGCCGGTGGTGACCCAGCCCGACGGCACCGAGGGCAAGGTCGAGAACCACAATGTCGGCAAGTTCCGCGCGACCTTCGACCTGCACCTCACCCAGCAGGGCACCTACAAGGTCGCCGTGGTCAACGAAGGCGTGTTCGGCAGCTATGTGCTGAACGGCGAGCGCAAGATGCTGCCGCGCGGCACCAACACCGCCAATCTCGCCGCGGCGATTCCCGCCGGTGCCACCGACGTCCAGACTGCCGAGAATGTCTCGCGCAACGAGATCTTCATCACCCAGGGCGCGCCGACCAACACCGTGTTCAAGACCAGCGGCAAGGGCATCGAGCTGGTGCCGGTCACCCACCCGAACGACCTAGTCACCAATGAGCCCGGCAACTTCCAGTTCCTCAAGAACGGCAAGCCCGGCGCCGGCCTCACCGTCACGGTGATCCCGGGCGGCATCCGCTACCGCGACGCGCTGCACGAGCAGATCCTCAAGACCGATGCCGAGGGCAAGGTCTCGATCAAATGGGGCCAGCCCGGCATGTACTGGGTGATGGTCAACGAGGGCGGCGAGCGGCCCGAGGGCCCGGGTGCCGGCGGTCCGCGTCCGCAGGGCGCTCCGGGCGGCGGCCAGGGCGCGGCGCCGGCGGGTGGTCCGCAGGCAGGCCCGGGTGGCCCCGGCGGCCGTCCGATGGGCCCGGTCCGCGCCCGCGTGAGCTATGTCACCACGCTCGAAGTGCTGGCGCCGTAAAGCCATTCCGTCATTCCCCTTTCTCGTCATCCCGGCGAAGGCGGGGATCCAGAGTCACAAGCGAGCCGCTATTTGGCTCTGGATCCCCGCCTTCGCGGGGATGACGGTGAAGAAGTGAACGCCGAACCCCGCATAGCCATCCCCCCCGCCCTCTCCCCGGCGGCATTTCATCGCCGCCAGGCGGGCGCCCCGGTCGTCGCCTGCGCCGGCCAGACCATGGGCACCAGCTGGTCCGCCCGCATCGTCGCTGCGCCCGAGGGCGTGGCCGGCGCCATCCAGGCCGAGCTCGACCGCGTCGTCGCCGAGATGAGCCACTGGGCGCCGGACTCCGATCTCTCGCGCTTCAACCGCAGCACCCCCGGTCGCTGGCAGCCCCTGCCGATCGGCTTCGCGCATGTCCTAGCCGCCGCGCTCGACGTGGCGGAGAAGAGCGATGGCGCCTTCGATCCCGCGATGGGCGCGCTGGTCGATCTCTGGGGCTTCGGCCCGCCCGGCCCGCGCGAGGGTCTGCCGGGCGACAGCGAGATCGCCGCCGCCCGCGCCCTTTCCGGCCGCGCCCATGTCGAGCAGGACGACCGCCGCGCCCGCCGCACCGCCGAGGCGAGACTCGATTTCTCCGGTATCGCCAAGGGCCACGGCGTCGACCGCGTCTCCGAGATGCTCCGCAGCATGGGGCTGCGCGATTTCCTGGTCGAGGTCGGCGGTGAGCTGCGCGGCGAGGGCATCAAGCCGGACGGTCAGCCCTGGTGGGTCGATCTCGAGGCACCGCCCGGCAGCCGCCTCGCCCCGATCCGCGCCGCGCTGCACGGCCTGTCGGTCGCCACCTCGGGCGACTATCGCCGCAGCTTCGCCCATGCCGGCCGCGCCTATGCCCACACAATCGACCCACGCACCGGCCGCCCGCTCGACGATGGCGTGGCGTCGGTAACCGTGCTGCACCCGATCTGCATGCTCGCCGATGCCTGGGCGACGGCGCTCAGCGTGCTGGGCCCGGACGGCATGGCGCTGGCGGAACGCGAGGGCCTCGCGGCGCACATGGCAGTGCGCGACGGCGCGGGCTTCACCGAGCATCTCTCCCCCGCACTGCAGGCGATGCTCTAGCCTCCAACCCAATCGTCGTCCCGGCGCCCACCAATCGCCGTCCCGCCCCCAAACCGTCATCCCGGCGAAAGCCGGGATCTCGTGCGGCTCCTTCCCCGCGCCATCGCCTGAGATCCCGGCTTTCGCCGGGATGACGACTAGGTTGCAAAATAGGATTTCGCCTGCTTGGCTCCCGCAGCCGAGCCCCCGCCCGGCCGCTCCTTGACCCGGTAGGAAAGATAGGATCACGCCTGCGCAAGCATGTTGCGCACCAGGCTCGTGGCGAGGCTCACTGGCAGGAACTTAGTGAACTTCCGCGCGCAAAAACCCGCCTTTGGCGTGTACTTCGTGGACTTTGGCTCAGGCGTCGGCCCAGCGGCGCAGGAGATTGTGGTACACGCCGGTCAGCTCGATCACCGATCGGTCGTCATTGCCCAGCGTGCCGACCAGCCGCTGCACCGCCTGGTCCGTCTCGAACAGGATGCGCCGCGCGCTGTCGTCGCGGACCATCGACTGGATCCAGAAGAAGCTCGCCACCCGGCGCCCGCGCGTCACCGGCGCCACCCGGTGCAGGCTCGACGAGGGATAGAGGATCGCGTGCCCCGCCGGCAGCTTGACCGATTGCACGCCGAACTGGCCCTCGATCAGCAGCTCGCCGCCGTCATAGGCCGCGGGATCCTCGAGGAAGACGGTCATCGACAGGTCGCTGCGGATGCGGAACTCGGTGCCGCGCTGGATGCGCACGGCATTGTCGACATGGGTGTCGAACTTCTGCCCGCCGCCATAGCGGTTGAACAGCGGCGGGAAGACCTTGAGCGGCAGCGCGGCGGCGAAGAACAGCGGCGACTTGCCCAGCGCGTCGAGCACCATCGCCCCGGCCCGGCGATGCGCCTCGCTGCCCTCGGGCAACTGCTCGTTCTGCTTGGCGAGCGCCGATTGCGCGCCCGAGGTGGCGTTGCCGTCCACCCATTCCGCCGCGTCGATGATGCCGCGCAGCTCGGCCACCTGCGCTGGCGAGAACAGCTCGGGGATGGCGATCAGCATCAGCGTTCCTTCAGCAAGGCGGCGGTGCCTTCGGTGCGCAGGCGCACGTCCGGGACCTGGGCCAGCCAGGCAAGCGCCTTGTCGCGGAACACGGGCTTGGCCTCCGCCCCGCACCGCTCGATCCACAGCAACGCGCCGTCGATGTCGCCCGCCTCGGCGAGCATCCGGGCATGGTTGAACATGCCGCGGAAGTCTCCGCCCTCCGCCGCCCGGGCATAGCAGGCCGCCGCCGCCGCCATGTCGCGCGGCACGATCGTGCCTTCCTCATGGAAGCTGCCGACGAAGTTGGCGGATTTGGCGTGCCCCATCGCGGCAGCCTTCTCGAACCAGCCGAGCGCGGCCGCCTTGTCCTGGGTCAAGCCGGACCCGAGCGCCAGCGCCGAGCCGTAATTGTACATGCCCCAGTCGAGCCCGGCCTCGGCAGCGACACGGAAGCACTCCGCCGCGCGCAGCTTGTCCACCGGCGTGCCCCAGCCAAGGTCATAGCAGCGCCCCAGCATGTTGAGCCCCATCGCATGGCCCTGCTGCGCCGCCTTCCAGAACCAGCCGAACGCCTCGGCCGGCTTCTGCTGGTCGAGCAGCATCTGGCCAAGCACCGCCTGCGCCTCTGCCAGGCCGGCCTGTGCCCCTTCGCGAATCAACGCCGCCCGCGCCTCCGGCGAACCGGAGAGGCGGGCGGCGATGTCTTCGCTCGACAGTCGATCGAGCTGCGTCATGCCTTGGCTATATCAGAACTTGTAGCTCAGCGTCAGGACAGCCGACCGGCCGTCGCCCGGGGTCGCCCAGCCATTATTGGCGCGGATGCGGGTGTAGTAGAGCTTGTCGCCGATGTTCTTGACGTTGAGCTGCGCCTGCAGCGCATGGGTGATGTCGTACGCCAGCGTCAGATTGTGGACGAGATAGGACTTCGAATAGAGCACCGGCGTCAGCGTCGAGCTGCCCGCCACCAGCGGCGTCGTCAGCGCCGGCAGGTTGATCGCGAACCGGCCCTGATAGGTCGCGCCATAGCCGACGGTGAGGCCGAACGGGAAGCTGTAGGCGGTATAGATGCTGCCGGAATGCTTCGGCGTCTGGTTGAGCGCCGCGCCCTTTGCGGGGTCCAGCACCGCGGTCGAGTTGCCGCAGGGATTGGTGATCGTCGTCACCCCGCCGACCGTCGTCGAAACCGGGCCGGGACGCGCGATGCACTCGTTGGAGAGCGACTGGATCAGCTTGCTCTTGAGATAGGTGTAGTTCGCGGTGATCTGCCACGCCGAGGTGATGTGGCCGGTGGCGCCCAGCGCGATGCCGTCGACCCGCGAGTGGCCGTCGAGCTGCTGGTCCGGCACGGTCGGGTCGTTCGAGGCGACCTTGTAGCTGTCGCGATCGGTGCGGAACAGCGCGGCGGTGAGCAGCAGGCCGCCATGGAACAGCTCGGCCTTGCCGCCGATCTCGTAGTTCTTGGCGCCTTCCGGCTTGACGTTGCAGGTCTGCGACGCGCCCGTTGCCGAGCAGCTGCCGTTGACCGTGCTCTGCGACGGGGTCTTGGAGTTGCCATAGGCGACATAGAGGCTGACCGCCTCGACCGGCTTGTAGACGGCGCCGATCCGGTAGGAGAACAGGCTGTCGCGGTTGCCGGTCCGGGTCACCGCCGTGATCTGGCCGAGCGCCGCGCCGCTGGTCGCGATGGTATAGGCGGTGTTCTCGCCGATGTTGCGCTCCCAGCGCACGCCGCCGTTGAGCTCGAAATGGTTCGACAGCTTCATCGTGTCGAACAGGTAGACCGCCTTGTTGGCGATCTCGGCATGGCTCCGCGAGCCGACGATGAAGTTCACCGGGCCGCTATAGACGTTGCGGTCGTTGAGGTTCGGATCGTTCCACGCATAGGGCGGGATGGTGACGGTCGCACCGTTGGCGGCGCGCTGCGAATTGCCCGAGCGCAGGTCATAGAACTCCCGCGACATCGAGAAGCCCAGGTCGAAGCTGTGCTCGATGCCGAAGGTGTCGAACGTCCCCTTGAGGTCGGTCTGGTTGTAGATGATCTGGTTGCGGGTATCGCGGGTGTTGCCGCGCGAGCCGCCGCTCGGCGTGAACAGCCCCGGCGTGGTGCAGGCCAGGCCCGCCGCGGTGAAGCCGCTCGGCAGGCAGAAGGTGCCCTCGGGACCGTCGGCGATCGAGTATTGCTCGACGTCCTGATAGCGGGTGAGGTTGCGCAGCGAGATCGTGCTGCTCAGCTCATGCTCGATGATCGCCGTCGCCTGGTCGAGATTGCTGTCCTGCTTGTCGAGGTTGCGGAAGCCGTAATAGCCGCTGCGGCTGGTGCCGGGCACCTGGCCGGTGAACCCATTGGTCACGCTGCTGACATAGGGCACGCCGAACTGCGGGATGTTGTTGTCCTCCTGGTGGAGGTAGATCAGCGTCAGCTTGGTCGGGCCGCCCAGGCCGAAGGTGACCGAGGGCATCACGCCCCAGCGCTTGGCATTTTCGACTTCGCGGCCGGGCACGTCATTGTGGTGGTACATGGCGTTCAGGCGAACGCCGACGCTATCGCTCAGCTTGCGCTCGATATCGGCAGTGGCGCGGTAGTAATCGTCGGTGCCGACGCCGGCCTGCACGACCGAATGATCCCGGCCGGTCGGGCGCTTGCTGACCAGGTTGATGTTGCCGGCGACCGAGCCGCCGCCCGAATAGACCGAGTTCGAGCCGTTGGTGACTTCGATCTGCTCGATGTTGAAATTGTCCGAGCGGGTATATTGCGCGCTGTCGCGGACGTTATCGACCGTGATGTCGTTGTTGGCGCTGAAGCCGCGCAGGTTGATGCTGTCGCCATAGCCGCTGCCGCCCTCGCCGGCGCCGAAGGTGATGCCCGGCACCGTCGCCAGCGCATCGCGCAGCGACAGGATGTTCTGCTGCTCCATCACCTCGGCGGTAATCACGGTCACCGTCTGCGGCGTGTCGCGCAGCGGACGCGTGTTCTTCGGGCTTTCCTGCTTCGGCTGATAGATCTGGCCGTTGACCGTGATGTGATCCTGCCCGGCACGGTCCTGATCGTCCTCGGCCGCGGCGGGAGTCTTGGCATCGGGGCCATCGGTCGCGGCATGGGCGGGCGCGCTGGCGACGAAGCCGACACAGGCGAGCGCGAGGAAAGCAGGCGCTGCGGCGCCGTTCGAAAGATTCACTGGGTAACCCCCTTAGCGGATTGTTTCGCCGCCAGCTATTGCGAGGCGTTCTCAGAGTCAATGCTAATGAGAGCGGTTCGCAACTTTGTCGCGAAATTGTTGCAAACCGTTACCGCCGGGTCTGCATGGGGAGGTCAGGCGCGCGGTTGCGCCAGCAGCCAGGTCCGAATTGCGCTGGCCAGATTGGGCGGGTCCTCGCCCTGGATCCGGGCGTGGTCGATCGCCGCGACCAGCGCGTTGAGCGGCAGCGACCGTTTGGCGGCAGCCGCTTCGAGCGCATCCCAGAACAGTGGCTCAAGGCTGATCGAGGTCTGGTGCCCGGCAATGGTGACCGACCGCTTGACCGGCCCCTCGAAACCGCCAGGGGGCGGCTCGACCTTCATTCCGTATCGAACAGCGCCGCCAGCTGCTCGACCATCGTGCCGGCGAGTTGCTCGGCATCCATGATCGTCACGGCGCGCTGATAGTAGCGGGTGACGTCGTGGCCGATGCCGATCGCGACCAGCTCGACCGGGGAGCGTGTCTCGATCCAGCCGATCACCTGGCGCAGGTGGCGCTCGAGATAGGAACCCGAGTTCACCGACAGGGTGGAATCATCGACCGGTGCACCATCGGAGATCACCATCAGGATCTTGCGATCCTCGCTGCGGCCGATCAGCCGCTGGTGCGCCCAGAGCAGCGCCTCGCCGTCGATATTCTCCTTGAGCAGCCCCTCGCGCATCATCAGCCCGAGCGATTTCTTGGCCCGGCGCCACGGCTCGTCGGCCTGCTTGTAGACGATGTGGCGGATGTCGTTGAGGCGGCCGGGCTGGGCCGGGCGGCCGTCGGCCAGCCATTTCTCGCGGCTCTGCCCGCCCTTCCAGGCACGGGTGGTGAAGCCGAGGATTTCGGTCTTCACCCCAACGCGCTCCAGCGTGCGCGCCATGATGTCGGCGCTGATCGCCGCGATCGAGATCGGCCGCCCGCGCATCGAGCCCGAATTGTCGATCAGCAAAGTCACCACCGTGTCCTTGAACTCGGTGTCCTTCTCGCTCTTGTATGAGAGCGACAGCATCGGATTGACGACGATGCGGGCCAGCCGGGCGGCATCGAGGATGCCCTCTTCCTGGTCGAAGTCCCAGCTGCGGTTCTGCTGTGCCATCAGCCGGCGCTGGAGCCGGTTGGCGAGCTTGGTCACCGCACCCTGGAGATGGACGAGCTGCTGGTCGAGATAGGAGCGGAGGCGATCCAGCTCCTCGGTGTCGCACAGATCGGTAGCGGCGACGACCTCGTCGAACTGGGTGGTGTAGGGCCTGTATTCGAACTGCGGCGGCAGGTCGCTCCACGGACGGTTCGGGCGGACGGGCATCATGCCCTCCTCGCCTTCGTCACCGGGCTCGCCGTCGCCATCCTCCATCGCGTCGGACTGCTGCTGCTCGCCTTCCTCGCCCTGGTCGGACTCGCGCTGCTCGCCGCGCGCCTCGGCCTGGCCCTCGCTCTGGCTCGACTCGCTCTCGCCTTCCTCGTCGCCGGGCTGTTCCTGGTCGTCGGTGCCCTCGTCCTCGCCGCCGCCCTCATCGGCTTCGTCGGGGAGGAGATCGCCCTCGGTCAGCTCGAGGTCCTGGAGCAGCTTCGAGGTGAGCGAGGCAAAGGCCCGCTGGTCGTCGATCGCCAGCGCCAGCGCGTCGAGGTCCGAGCCGGCGCGCTCCTCGATCCAGTCGCGGATCAGCGCCATGCCGAGCGCCGCGGCAGCCGGCGACTCGCGGCCGGTCAACCGCTCGCGGACCATCAGGCCGAGCGCGGTAGAAAGCGGCACTTCCTCGCGGTTGCGCGCCCGGTTGATCGGGTCGGCCCGCAGCTTGAGCTCGAGCGCATGTTCGAGATTGGCGGCGATGCCGGCATAGCCGCGCGAGCCCAGCGCCTCGACCCGCGCCGTCTCGACCGCGTCGAACACCGCGCGCGCCACCGGCTCCTTGGGCGCGCTCCTCAGGTGGAGCGCATTGTCGTGGTGGCGCATGCGCAGCGCGAAGCTGTCGGCAAAGCCGCGCGCCTCGGCGACTTCCTCGGCGGGCAGGCCGCGCGACGGCGCCGGCACCTTGATCTGGCGCCCATCCTGGCGTGGCGCCTCACCGGTGAAGCTCAGTTCGGCCTCGCGCTCGCCCGAAAGCGCGCGGGCGGTGCCGCCAAGGACGTTGCGGAACCGGTCGAGAGGAGAGTCGGCAGCCATGTTTCCGCTTTGGGAAGCTTGGCCGCTCGATGCAAGCCTCCGACTAGATGTAGATGTAAATGTACTGCACCTGGATCGAGACCGGACGGAACAGGGTCGGGCGGAAATTGCGCTCGACCACGAAGCGCGCATTGCCATCGGCATCGACCCCGTCGACCCGCACGATCGCGCCCATCACATTGTTGAAGAATGCCGGATAGGGGACCTTCTTCGGATTGGTCAGAAGATAGGCATATTCGCGCTGCAGGGGGCCACCGAAGCCGTCGTACAGCACATAGTCGAAGCTCTGCTTCTTGCCGCCGTCATAGACTTCGAGCTCAAGCTGCACCTTGTTGCTCTCGGGTATATGTTTCCGATAGCGCAGCCGAAGATACTGGCCCGCATCGCGCGGCACCAGATATTCGATCTTGTACGCCACCGGTTCGATCGAAATCGCCTTTTGCAGCGCCTTGTCCTTGGCACCGGCGAGGAAGACCTGGTCGAGCTTGCCGTCCTTGTCGCCATCGATGAAGCAGAAACGGACGATCGGCATGAACCGGGCACCGATCCCGCCGAGCAGCGCCGCGCCCAGCCCCGAGCGGCCGCGCTGGTCGCGACCGCAGAAATAGAGCCCCTTGCCGCCCACTCTTTCCTGCGTCTCCGGAGGAGCGATCACCGCGGTCAGTTCCTCGCCGGTTGCGATCTCGTCCGTGAACTTGTCGATCGACACCTTCACCGGCGCAAGCAGGGTGAGCTTCTGGGTCTGCTTGACCGAGGCGCGCATCAACTCCTCGCCGGGCTTCAGCGTCAGCACCTTGCCGATCGGCGCGGCCGGATCGGGCCACATCGTGTCAGGCAGCGGATATACCGGCATGGTGCCGCCGCCGGCCGGAGCAGCAGCCGCAAGCATCGGCACACCCGCCAGCATGGCGAGCCCCTTCCAGTTCCGGATCATGATTCCCCCTTTTGCCGCGTGCATGACCCACGCTTGTCCCCGCAACGATCCTGCCCGCCGCCAATCCCAAAGGCAACGCCGATCACGATTGCCTTGGCATCCCTTGGACGCCATGGTTGGCGACCAGGGGGATCAGATGAAGTTTCTCGATCGTATCGGCCTTGTCGGCCGGATGAGCCATGGCGAGTATAGTGCGAACCTCAGCGGGCTCGGCATCTTCTTCGGCGCGGTGCTCGGCTTCGTGATGGCGACCACCGAGACTCTGAGCACCAAGGACTATGTGCTGGTGCTGTTCACCACGGCGTCGATGGTGATCACCATCCTCTATGTCTCGTCGAGCCGGCACCGGATCGCCTATTCGATCCTCGCCTTCGCCCTCATCGCGGCACTGCCCTATGTGCTCGGCACGATGGTCTCGCCCGGTGCGCAGCTGCCGCCCAAGCTCCAGCCGACGCTGGCGGTGTGGCTGGCCATGGCGCTGATCGCCGAGTTCAACCCGCGCGATCGCGGGGCCGGCACGGCCTGACGCCCGCACCGCGCGGCGGCGCGGAACGTCGGCCCGGTCGCTCAGGCCTTGCCGACCACGCTCTCCGGCAGGTCCTTGCCGAACACGCGCTGATAGTACTCCGCCACCTGCGCGCGCTCCGCCTCGTCGCACTTGTTGAGGAAGCTCAGCCGGAACGCGAAGCCGACATCCTTGAAGATCTCGGCATTCTGCGCCCAGGTGATCACGGTGCGCGGGCTCATCACGGTCGAGATGTCGCCGTTGACGAAGCCCTTGCGGGTCAGGTCGGCGACGCGGACCATGTTCTCGACCAGCTCCTTGCCGCCCGGCTTGTCGAAGTCGCCCGACTTGGCCAGCACGATCTGTGCCTCGACCGCGGCGGGGAGGTAGTTGAGCGTCACCACGATGTTCCAGCGGTCCATCTGGCCCTGGTTGATCTGCTGGGTGCCGTGATAGAGGCCGCTGGTGTCGCCCAGGCCCACGGTGTTCGCGGTGGCGAACAGGCGGAAATAGGGGTTGGGGCGGATCACGCGGTTCTGGTCGAGCAGGGTCAGCTTGCCCTCGGTCTCGAGCACGCGCTGGATCACGAACATCACGTCCGGGCGGCCGGCGTCATATTCGTCGAACACCAGCGCGGTCGGGGTCTGCAGCGCCCAGGGAAGCAGGCCCTCGCGGAACTCGGTGACCTGCTGGCCGTCCTTGAGCACGATCGCGTCGCGGCCGATCAGGTCGATACGGCTGATATGCGCGTCGAGATTGATGCGGATGCACGGCCAGTTGAGGCGCGACGCCACCTGCTCGATATGCGTCGACTTGCCGGTGCCGTGATAGCCCTGGACCATCACGCGGCGGTTGTGGGCGAAGCCGGCCAGGATCGCGAGCGTCGTATCCGGATCGAAGACATAGGCCGGGTCGAGATCGGGCACGCGCTCGTCCGCCTCGCTGAACGCGGGCACTTCGAGGTCGCTGTCGATCCCGAACAGGTCGCGCACCTTCACCATCTTGTCGGGCGCTTCGAGGATCGTGGTTTCCCGGCTGTCGGGCTGGGTGTTGGGGATGTCCGCCATCTATTCGTCCTTCCGTCGCGAGAGCGACTAGAAGCTCCCGTGCCGCACTGCAACGGGCTTCGCGCAAAACGCACGATCGGCCGCCCCGGTCGCAAGCCCTTTCCTCGAATCGGCTTTCATGGGATCATGACGTCAAAGCAACGGTCGCGTACCAACACCGATTCTTGGGGAAGTCGATGAACGGGAAGCTGTTGTTCCTGGCGCTGCTCGCGCCGCTGGCGGCGTGCGACTGGGGCCAGCAGCCGGCGGCGCCACCGCACCGTCCCCCGCCCCCGGTTGCCCGCCCGATCGACCGCGAGCCGGAGTGGCTGGCCGTCTATCCCAGCTGCGAGGGCCGGCTGCGCCGCGGCCAGTGGCTGGTCTGCGACAACAAGGGCCTGAACTGGCTGCACCGCACCCTGGCCGGACAATGGGCGGAGGACCGGCAGGGCGCGAGCAAGCAGCAGCTCTGGGTGCAGCGCCAGCAGCTCCAGGCGCTGGCGAGCGAGCGCGACGCCTGCGAGACCGCCGAGTGCGTCGCCACCGCCTATCGCCGCTACCTGCGCGGCCCGCAGCGCTGGACGCCCGAGCCCGAATGGCGCCCCGCCCCGCCTCGCCCGCGGCCGGTGCACTATCGTCCGCGCGAGAAGCGCTGGAACTGGCGCGACAACGGCCCGACCTGCGCCTCGAAGATCGGCTGGCAGAAGGCGGCGCTGCTCGCCCGGCAATGCGCAGTGGTCAATCCCGACGGCCAGTGCGGGCCGCAGCGCGGCTGCGAGACGCTGAAGACGATGATCCTCGACGGCTGCTGGGACGCGGGCGAGCGCAAGCCGGGCTTCTGCAACCGGGTCTGACGCTTTCCTACCGTGCGGGCAGGGCCGACTCGCCAAAGGACACGAAGTACACGCCCAAAGCAGGTTTTCGCGGCGCCTAAGTTGACACGGTTCCCGCGGAGGCTTCGCATCTAGCAGCATTGTTGCGTGGCTGTGATCCTATCTTTCCTACGAGGTTAAAGAGCGGCCGGGCGATGATCCGGCTGCGGGAGTGCAACAGGCGAAATCCTATTTTGCAAGGCAGCCGTCACCCCTCCTCTTCCCGTCCCGGCGAAAGCCGGGATCTCAGGAGAAGGCGCGGGACGCGGGACAAGAGCCGCATGAGATCCCGGCTTTCGCCGGGATGACGATTGGGGGTGAGCGCCGATTGGGGACGGATGACGATTGGGGCCCGGGATGACGGTTATTTGGCTTCTGCTGGGCAGTCATTCTCGAACTTCGGCAACCCGAACAGATCGACGAAGCGCTGGCCCAGCGCGAGGTCGCCGGTCACCGACACCCGTCCCTCGCGGATCGACTCGGTCAGCGGCAACGGGCCGTAGAAGGTCGCGGCGAGCGGGGTCGGCACGCCTTCGAAGACCACATCGGCGCCGGCGGGATCGCGGCGCTCGATCACCAGCCCGCCATCCAGGATATGCGCGCGGAACGGCTCGCCGCCCACCCGGAAGCCGAGATCGACCGACATGCCCCGCGCCTTGTCACGCGCGATCATCGTCTTGAGCGACAGCATGAAGGCGCCGTTGCTGAGCGGCAGCGTGACGTCATGGGCGGGCGAGCCTGCCGCCCAGCGGCTGAGCGCGAAGATCGGCTCCTCGAGCTGGGCACCCCAGCGGGTGAGCTCATAGACCTGGGCGTTGACCGGCGAGGGCAGCTGCCTGCGGCGCAGGATGCCGCCCTTCTCCAGCCCTTCGAGCCGCTGGGTAAGGATATTGGCGCTCAATCCCTCCAGCGCGCCGCGGATTTCGCCGAAACGACGCGGCCCAAGCAGCAATTCGCGAACGATCAGCAGCGACCAGCGTTCTCCAATGAGATCCATTGCGAGCGCCGTCCCGCACGCGTCCTGATACCAGCGGCGCGCCTTGGCGAAATCGTTGCTAGTTACTTTTTGTGACTCCATGGTTGCTTTTAATAACCGAGTCGGGCATCAGGATCAAGAAAGCGATTCGCTGGCCACCCGAAGTGGAGGTTTAGTCCGATGACACTGGTACCTGCCGCCGAACTGGCCGCGCGCGAGACTTCGCGCTGGCCGGGCGAGTCCCCCGAATATCGCGCCGCGCGCACTGCGCTGCTCGCCGAGGAGATCGAACTGCGCCGTCATCTGGAGCGCGTGGCCGAGCAGCGCCGCGCACTGCCGGCAGGGCCGGAGGTGACCCGGGACTATGTCTTCCAGGGCGAGAACGGCCCGGTTCATCTGGCTGACTTGTTCGCCGGCCACGATACGCTGGTGGTCTACACCTGGATGTTCGGCCCGGAGCGCGAGCGGCCCTGCCCGATGTGCACCTCGCTGCTCTCGGCCTGGGATGGTGAGACGCCCGACATCGCGCAGCGGGTCGGCTTCGCGGTGACCGCACGCTCGCCGATCGACAAGCTCAAGGCGTTCAAGGCCGAGCGCGGCTGGCAGCACCTGCCGCTCTATTCGGACGGCGACCAGGACTTCAGCGGCGACTATAACGCGATCGCGCCGGACGGCAGCGACATCCCGCAGCTGCTGGTCTTCACCCGGCGCGACGGCACGATCCGGTTCTTCTGGGCCGGCGAGATGGGCTCCGAAAGCATGGACCCCGGCCAGGACCCGCGCGGCGCGCCCGACCTGATGCCGCTGTGGACGATACTCGATTGCACACCCGAGGGCCGCGGCACCGACTGGTACCCTTCCCTCACCTACTGAGAAAATACCCCCGAGGAGAGCAACATGACCCAGATGATCTTCGTCAACCTGCCCGTCAGCGACGTGGCCAAGTCGACGGCCTTCTACGAAGCGATCGGCTGCACCAAGGACGCGCGCTTCAGCAACGAGCAGGCTTCCGCCATGCAGCTGAGCGACGCGATCGTGTTCATGATCCTGTCGAAGGACTTCTTCCAGACCTTCACCCCGAAGCAGATCGCCGATGCGCACAGCGTCACCGAGGCGCTGATCTGCATCTCGCGCGACAGCCGCGAGGCGGTGGACGCGATCGTCGAGGCGGCGGGCAAGGCCGGCGGCAAGGCGGACGTGCGCGAGAAGCAGGACATGGGCTTCATGTACGGCCGCAGCTTCGAGGATCCGGACGGCCATATCTTCGAGCCGATGTTCATGGACATGGAAGCCGCCATGGCCGCCTTCCCCGAAGGCCCGGCCCACGAGCCGGCCTGAGCAAGCGCGGGACCAGGGAGACGCGGCATGAAGCGTGACAACATCATCGGATGGGTGCTGAGCGGCCTCGTCCTCCTGTTCCTGGCGATGGACGCCGGCGGCAAGCTGATCGCACCGGCGACGATGATCGCCTACAGCCCGCCGCTCGGCATCCCGGGCGAGCCCGGACTCTACCAGCAGCTCGGGCTGATCCTGGCGGTCTGCGCGCTGCTCTATGCGGTGCCGCGCACCGCGGTGCTGGGGGCGATCCTGCTCACCGGCTATCTGGGCGGTGCCGTCGCAATGCACTGGCGGGTGGGCAGCCCGTTGTTCAGCCACACCCTGTTCGGCGTCTATCTGGGCGTGCTCGCCTGGGGCGGACTGTGGTTCCGCGATCCCCGCGTCCGCGCGCTGATCCCGATCGCCGGCTGACAATCCCCAAGAGTCCAGAGGAGAGGACCGATGGCAGACAAGATCACGACCGTATTGTGGTTCGACCATGTGGCCGAGGAGGCGGCGAACTTCTACGTCTCGCTGCTGCCCGACAGTCAGGTCGGCAAGGTGTACCGCGCGCCCGGCGACAATCCGAGCACCGAGGAAGGCGCGGCGCTGGTCGTCGAGTTCACCCTGGCCGGGCGCAGCTATGCCGGCCTCAATGGCGGGCCGAACTTCAAGCCGAACGAGAGCGTCTCCTTCCAGATCCTCACCGAGGACCAGGAAGAGACCGATAGGCTGTGGAACGCCATCGTCGGCAATGGCGGCGCGGAGTCCATGTGCGGCTGGTGCAAGGACAAATGGGGCTTCAACTGGCAGATCACCCCGCGCCGGCTGATCGAGATCAACTTCGGCGACGATCCCGAGGCTGCGCGGCGCGGCTTCGAGGCGATGATGACGATGAAGAAGATCGACATCGCGGCGGTGGAAGCCGCGGCGAAAGGTTAAGGAGGCAGCCATGACCATCGAGATCACCGGCTTCAACTGGGTGCCGGACTTCGCCCGCGGCTATGTCCGCGACCTCAGGCCGCGCTGGGCCTGCGAGGAGATCGGCCAGCCCTATACCACGCGGCTGATCAGTCCGGTCCCGCCCAAGCCGGCTTATTATTTCGACGAGCAACCCTGGGGTCAGGTGCCGGTGCTGCACGATGCCGGGATCCAGCTGTTCGAGAGCGGCGCGATCCTGCTCCATCTGGCCGAGAAGGACACGAGGCTGTTGTCGCGCGATCCGCAGCAGCGGGCGACGACCCTCGCCTGGCTGTTCGCGTCGCTCAACAGCGTCGAGCCCGGGCTGTTCGAGCTGGGCAACGTCACCCTGTTCTCCAAGGACGAGGAATGGGCGAAGCTGCGCAAGCCGAGCCTGATCGAGGATATCGGCAAGCGGCTCGACCGGCTGGCCGATGCGCTGGGCGACCGCGACTGGCTGGTCGGGGAGTTCAGCGTGGCGGACATCGCGATGGTGACGGTGCTGCGCAATGCCGATGGCAGCGAGCTGATCAGCAGCCGGCCGGCGCTTGCCGCCTATGTCGAGCGCGGCATGGCGCGGCCCGGCTTCCGGCGGGCGATGGACGCGCAACTCGCCGATTTCCAGCCCGCGCCGGTCGCGGCCTGACAGAGATAATAGAGGAGAGTGAAATGACTTATATCGACGGTTTCGTCGCGCCGGCGCGCGACCGGGAGGCCTATCTGGCGATGGCGAGGAAGGCCGCCCCGATCTTCCTGGAGCATGGCGCGCTGCGCGTGGTGGAAGGCTTCGGCCATGACGTGCCGCGCGGCAAGGTGACCGACTTCTACATGGCGGTGAAGGCCGAGGAGAACGAGACGCCGGTCTTCTCCTGGATCGAATGGCCCGACAAGGCGACCCGCGACGCGGGCTGGGAAAAGGTGATGGCCGACGAGCGGATGAAGCCGCCCGAGCCCATGCCGTTCGACGGCCAGCGCATGTTCTGGGGCGGCTTCGAGAGCATCGTCGATACCCAGGCGTGATGCCCGATCCTCCCTCGGAGCGCAGCTCCGGGGGAGGGGGACCGCGCGCGCAGCGCGTGGTGGAGGGGGAAAGCCCCTCGCGATGACCAGGACATTTGCCGCCGACGCGGCGCCCCCTCCACCACCCGCCTGCGGCGGGCGGTCCCCCTCCCCCGCTTCGCGAGGGAGGCATGAAAGGAAAGATCATGTCCAACGCGCATGGAAGCTTCATCTGGTACGAGCTGCTGACCAAGGACGCAGGCAAGGCCAAGGCGTTCTACGACTCGGTCTGTGGCTGGAACATCGACGCCGAGGCGCCTCCGGGCGGCATGGACTATCGCATGATCAATGCCGGGGACGGCCAGGCGGGCGGCGTGATGCAACTCAATGCCGACATGATCGCCGGCGGCGCCAAGCCGGTCTGGCTCGGCTATCTGGGCGTCGATGACGTCGATGCCTCGGTCGCCTCGGTGGTGGCGGAGGGCGGGCAGGTCCATCTTCCCGCGTTCGACATTCCGGAGGTGGGCCGGCTGGCGATGGTCGCCGATCCGCAGGGCATTCCCTTCTACGTGATGCGCGGCGCTTCGCCCGAAAGCAGCACCGCCTATCAGCGCACCGGCTTCGGCCATGTCGCCTGGAACGAGCTGCTGACCACCGACGATGCCGCAGCGCTCGCCTTCTACGCCAAGCTGTTCGCCATCGAGAAGGTCGGCTCCATGCCGATGGGCGAGATGGGCGAGTACAGCTTCATCGCCAATGGCGACAGCAAGGGCGAGGCGGTCGGCGCGGTGATGAAGGCGCAGCCGGGCACGCCCGCCGGCTGGGGCTTCTATTTCCGCGTGCCCGACATCACCGAGGCGCAGGCGAAGGTGGAGGCCGGCGGCGGCAAGGTCATCTGGGGCCCGCACGAGGTGCCGGGCGGCGAATGGGTGATCAACATCGTCGATCCCGAAGGCGTGACCTGCGGCTTCGTCTCGCCGGGCAAGAGCGGATGACGATCACCATCACCGCCTTCGATCGTTCTCCCGATGGCGGCAAGGGGCTGGCCCGCGACACGCGGGTGCGCTGGGCGCTCGAGGAGGTCGGCCAGCCCTATGACGTGCGGCTGGTCAGTTTCGCCGCGCTCAAGGAACCGGCGCATCTGGCGATCCATCCCTTCGGCCAGATTCCGACGCTGGAGGAAGGCGATCTCGCGCTGTTCGAGACCGGCGCGATCGTCTTCCATTTGGCCGAGCGCTTTCCCGGGCTGTTCCCGGGGGATGCCGACGCCCGGGCGCGGGCGATCGCCTGGATGTTCGCGGCGGTTAACACGGTGGAGCCAGTGATCCTCGACCTGGTAACCGCCCGGATATTCGAGGGCGACAAGCCCTGGGCGGCGGAGCGACTGCCGCTGGTGCAGGCGCGCATCCGGCCCCGGCTCGACCAGCTTGCCGCGCGGCTCGGCGAGGCCGAATGGCTCGACGGCGCGTTCAGCGCGGGGGACCTGATGATGGTCTCGGTGCTGCTCCGGCTGCGGCCGTCGGGCATGCTCGACGACTATCCGACGCTCGCCGCCTATGTCGCCCGCGGCGAGGCGCGACCGGCATACCGGCGCGCGTTCGCGGACCAGCTGGCGGTGAATACGCGACCTTAGGCGAAGGCAGGCGCCTTCTTCAGGTGCTGGTACGCCTCGATCACGCGCTGGAGCCGGCCCTCATGGCTGCGGTCGCCGCCGTTGCGGTCGGGGTGGAACTTGCGGACCAGCTCGGAATAGCGCTTGCGCAGCGCGGTGCGGTCGGCGTCGATCTCGAGGTCGAGGATCTTGAGCGACTCGCGATCCTGCCCGGACAGCGGCCTGCCGTCCTTGCGCTCGCCGCGGTCCTTCATGCGGTCGCGGAACCGTGCGCCGATCGCATCGAGCGGGTCGGCGAAATCGGCCCAGCGCGGCGGACGGTCGGCACCGCCATTGCCGCTGAACGCACGCGTCTCGCGCTCCCAGCCGGCATAGGGCCGCTGGGCGTCGTGGATCTCGTCCGGGCTCATCCCCTGGAAGAAATTGTAGCCCGAATTGAACGCGCGGACGTGATCGAGGCACAGCCAGCGATATTCGCCCGGACCGTCGAACGTGGCGCGGCTGCCCGTCGCCGGCGCGCGGAATTCGCCCGGCTCGTTGCAGCCCGGCTCCGAGCATAGCCTCCCCTGCGCCTCCACCCGGCCGTGGAAGCGTGCATTCGGCCTGTCCTTCTTGGGCTGGCTCTCAGCCACGTGACCTCCCTTGCGCAAACCGCCTATATAGGCGCGATGACGAACCCTTCCAGCGGCGGACTCGCCGACATCATCGCTGCCCGTCTCACCGCCGGCCTCTCCCCGACGCATCTCGAGGTGATCAACGACAGCCATCATCATTCGGGGCATCTCGGCGATGACGGAACCGGCGAATCGCATTGGACCGTGGTGGTCGAGAGCGGAGCCTTTGCCGGCCTCTCGCGCGTTGGACGGCAGCGCATGGTCAACAAGCTGCTCGCCGACCTGCTCACCGGCCGCATCCACGCGCTGGCGATCAAGGCGCGGGCGCCGGGAGAATAAGCATGAAGTACAAGCTCTGGTACTGGGCGGAAATCCAGGGCCGGGGCGAGTTCGTCCGGCTGCCGATGGAGGCGGCCGGGATTGCCTATGTCGATGTCGCCCGCGAGCAGGGCAGCGACGCGCTGGTCGCGGACATGCAGGCGCGCGACCGGCGCCCGCCCTTCGCCCCGCCCTATCTCGACACCGGCAGCCAGGTGATCGCGCAGGTCGCCAACATCCTGCTCTGGCTGGGCGACCGCCACGGCCTGGCGCCCGAGGATGCCGCCACCCGCATCTGGATCCACGAGGTCCAGCTCACCGTCACCGATTTCGTCGCCGAGGTGCACCAGGTCCATCACCCGGTCGGCACCGGCCTTTATTACGAGGACCAGAGGCCCGAGGCCGCGCGCTTCGCCGAGGAATTCCGCGAGGAGCGCATGCCCAAGTTCCTCGACTGGTTCGAGCGTTCGGTCGAGGGCGAGTGGCTGGCCGGCACGCGCTGGTCGTACGGCGACACCTCGATCTTCCAGCTGGTCGAGGGGCTGCGCTACATGTTCCCCCGGCGGATGGCTGCGATCGAGGGCGATTATCCCAGGCTGATTGCGATCCGCGACCGCGTGGCGGACCTGCCGGGAATCGCTGCCTATCTGAGCAGCGCGCGGCGCATCCCGTTCAACACCCAGGGCATCTTCCGCCACTATCCCGAGCTGGATGCGGCCTGACCCGAAAGGGTGGGTTTCCAAACTATGGCTGTCCGCCGCACAGGGTGCAGACTAGATGTTCAGGGACGAGAGGGCCATTCATGACCGACGAGCTTTTCACCCAGATCATCACGCCGACCACCCATGACCTGGGCGGCTTCAAGGTCCACCGCACGCTGCCGTCGAAGCCGCGGACGATGGTCGGACCCTTCATCTTCTTCGACCAGATGGGCCCGGCGCGCCTCACCGTCGGCACCGGCATCGATGTGCGCCCACATCCGCACATCAACCTGGCGACGGTGACCTATCTCTATGCCGGCGCGATCGACCATCGCGACTCGCTCGGCACCTTCGCGACGATCGAGCCGGGCGCGGTGAACCTGATGACCGCCGGCCACGGCATCGTCCATTCCGAGCGCTCGCCGAGCGCCGAACGGGAGAAGGGTCCCGAGCTCTCCGGCATCCAGACCTGGCTCGCGCTGCCCGAGGACCGGGAAGAGATGAACCCCGCTTTCGAGCACGTCAGCGCCGCCGACCTGCCGATCGTCGAGGAACCGGGCGCGCGCTGCCGGGTGATCATGGGCGAGCTGTGGGGCGCCAAGGCGCCGACCACCACCTATGCCCAGACCATCTATGCCGATATCGAGCTGGCCGAAGGCGGCGCGGTGCCGATCGATCCGTCGGCGACCGAGCGTGCCGTCTATCTCGCCTATGGAGATGCCAGCATCGACGGGATCGAGATGGAAATAGCGACCCTCTACATCCTGCGCCCGGGCATCACTGCGATCCTGCGCTCTGCCGGCGGCGGCCGGGTAGCGCTCTGCGGCGGCGAGGACTTCGCCACGCCGCGCCATGTCTGGTGGAACTTCGTCTCGTCGAGCCGCGACCGGATCAACCAGGCCAAGGAAGACTGGAAGGCCGGCAACTTCCCCAAGGTGCCGGGCGACGACAAGGAATTCATCCCGATCCCCGAAGTGCCCAAGACGGTGAGCTATCCCTAGCACCCGCCTGAGCGTCTGTCGGCGCAAGGCGCGCTTTCCCACGCGGGAGGAAGCGCTGGCGGCGATCGCGAAGAGCGGCTGGGAGCTTCGGCCCTATCGCTGCGACCGGTGCTGGCAGTTCCATCTGACCAGCCGGACCAAGGGGAAGGGGGCGGCTCGGTCTTCCGCGTAACCATAACCCCGGCCAGCCCGTCGCCCCCGGCGAATCTGTCATCCCGGCTGCCTCAAGGTCGTCATCCCGGCGAAAGCCGGGATCTCGTGCGGCTCCTTCCCGCGCCTTCGCCTGAGATCCCGACTTTCGTCGGGATGACGGACTGGTTGGGATGACGGTTGTGGGGCGCGGCGACGCCTATGGGCCGACAATCTTCTCCCGCACCAGCGGCAGCAGCTTGTCGAGATTGGCGCGGGCCATGCCTGCGTCGTTGGCGACCGAGCGGATCGTCAGCAGGTCGCCGTCGCGGATCAGTATCGCGGTGGCGCCCTGGTCGCTGCCGATCGCATAGCTGCTCACCCAGCCGACAGCCGGGCCGGCATCGAGCGCCTCGATCCTGCACTCCGGGCTGCGCGCCTGGCATTGCGCCTGCAGGTCCTCGATCTTCGTCTCGCCCGAGCGGACCCGCCCCTCGGTACCGTCGACCTGGCGGCCGAACTCGATGCCGAGAATCGGCTGGCCGGCGCAATCGGGGCAGCTATAGGCCAGCTTGCCCGGCCGCGGCGCGCTGACGAAGCCCGGGCCGAGCAGCGCCAGCACTTCGCCGTCCAGGCTGTTGATGTTCTTGGTCACGAACCCGTCCGGCAGGGCGAGCCCCAGCATCAACGGCAGCAATGCGAGCATGTCCCTCTCCTCTCGTCCCGCGGCTCAACGTCCGCGGCGACCATCGGGTCCTTGCAGGTCGTCGCATGTTCGCTAGGCTCGGCCGAAAAGGGAGAGGCGACATGGCCGAGTTCGAACTCCAGCGCATCACGCTGCCCACCGGCGTCGAGCTGAACGTGGCGATCGCGGGCGATCCCGCCAACCCGCCGGTGGTGCTGCTCCACGGCTTCCCCGAATCGCACCGCACCTGGCGCAACCAGATCCCGGCGCTGGCCCGCGACCATTATGTCATCGCGCCCGACCAGCGCGGCTTCGGCCACAGTTCCAAGCCGGAAGGGGTGGAGAATTACACGCCGGACAAGCCGGTGGGCGACCTGCTCGCGCTGGCCGACCATCTCGGCATCGGGCCGTTCACCTTGATCGGGCATGACTGGGGCGGCGCGATCGCCTGGATGGCGGCGCTGCAGAACCCGCAGCGCATCGCCCGGCTGATCATCGTCAACGCGCCGCACCCCCTGGTCTTCCAGCGCAGCCTGTTCGACGACCCCGACCAGCGCGCGGCGAGCCAGTACATGACCGCCTTCCGCAACCCCGACTTCGAACAGTTCGTCGAGCGGATCGGGCTGGAGACCTTCTTCGACCAGAGCTTCGCCAAATACACCGATGCTGCGCTGCTCGAGCCGGAAAAGCCCGCCTATCTGGCCGAATGGAGCCCGCCGGGCGCGTTGACTGCGATGCTCAACTGGTACCGCGGCAGCGCGGTGCTGGTGCCCGCGCCCGGCGAGACGCCCGAACGCCCGATATGGCTCGACGCGCCCTTCCCGCCGGTGACCCAGCCGACCTTGGTGATCTGGGCGATGAAGGACACCGCGCTGCTGCCCGTGCAGCTCGACGGGCTGGATCGCTATGTGCCGGACCTCACCGTGGTGAAGATCGCGAATGCCGGGCATTTCGTGCCCTGGGAGAAGCCCGAGTTGGTGACCGAGGCGATATTGGAGTGGCTCGCCTGACCGCAAAGTGAAGGGAGTCGCGGCAAGTCGTTTCACTTTGCCCGGGCGCCCTGCGCATCGATCCGAATCACCCCGAAATCGAAGTGCGTGCCACGCCATCCAGCGACCAGAGCAGGCGAAATCCTACCTTGCAACTACACCCGTCATCCCGGCGAAAGCCGGGATCTCCTGCGGCTCTTGTCCTGCCGTCCGCGCCTTCGCCTGAGATCCCGGCTTTCGCCGGGATGACGATTGGGGCGGCCGGGATGGCGGATCAGGATCGACTCCGCCGCATCCCCGGCGCTTTGGCAACGGCGGGATCCTCCAACAGCCGGCGATAGTCGGCGCTCTCCATGCCGAGCAGCGCGATCCGCCCCTCGCCGTCATGATGCACGCCCCAGCCGAACTGCTTCACCAGCGGCGAGGCGCGCAGGCAGGCCTGGGGTTTGGCGAAGAATTCGTCGCGATCCTTGTCGCCGCCGCGCTCACGATAGGCGGCGAAGAGCAGGTCGTCGCTGGTCATCGAATAGGGCTCGGCCAGCAGAGCATGCTGGACCGCGGCCACCGTGCCGGGCTTCTCGGGGATTGTCCCCGCCGACACCGGGCTGTCCGGCGAAGCGGTGATCAGCGTGTCGCGATAATTGGTCGACTTCATCAGATCCGCACCTCCGCCGCCGCATCGAGGAGAATGCCCTGTTCGGAACTGCGCTCCGCGCCCGGACGGACCCAGGCGGCATGGGCGTGCGCGGTGGCGACCGTGATGCGCGAGCCGCCATCGGGCCAGGTCCGCACGCTCACCACCTGCTCGCCAAGCGCACGATCGGGCTCCATCGCGACCCAGGCGAGCGGGCGTTCGGACGTAGCCGCCGCACCGGCCGCTTCCATTGCCGCGCGGATGCGCGCGGTGCTGGCATCGGGGACATATTGCCAGACGACCGAATGCATCAGCACGCGGGTGACGCCCGACTCCTGCGGCTCGGCCAGCCGCGCCTCGACCCAGTCAGCGGCATCTGCGCGGTCGAGACGGACGCCCTGCTTGCGGATCATGCCGATCGCCTTTTGCAGCCGCTCCAGTCGCATCGGCGTCTCCGCCCAGACATAGGCCGACAGCCGCGCCTCGACCGCAGGGTCGGTGACGTCGAGCGGCTGGATGTCGCAGCCGCGGGTGGAGACGATCTCCAGTTCGGGCAGTGCGGGCGGGTCGCCGAGCCAGGCGGGGGCGATGATCACCGGCGAGTCGGCCGGGCCGAGCAGCGCACCGCCCAGGTCGAAGCGATAGCGGTCGATCAGCAGGTTGAGCCCGCCGCTCGAGCCGATCTCGACGATCTCCAGCTTCGGCCCCAGCCGCCGCGCGACTTCGAGCAGCCCGACGATCAGCGCGCCCGAACGGCCGGGCTCGTTGGTCTGGGGCGGGCCGTCGAGCCAGGGGAGCAAGGCGGCATCGTTGCGGGCGAGCACGCGGTTGAGCGCCGCCTGCAGCGCCGTGCCCTCCAGCCGGCCGGCGAAGACCTCGGCCAGTTCCGCGTCCTTGCCGGCCAGCACCAGCGCGTGGAGCCCGCCGATCAATCGCAGCGGGAGGGCATCGCGAGTCGGCTCGCCCGGCCAGTCGAGCACCTTGCGCCCGGTCTCGCTGCCGCGGTCGAGCCCGTCGGCGATCGCGGCGCAGATGGCCGCGTAGATCGGCGCATCCATCTTGCGGCAATAGAATTCCTGGATGCGAAACGCGCTGCGGTTATTCTCTTCACTGGCCATTAGAAACCCTCCGCGGCCGCTCTGTTGCGCCTTGGGGGTGCCCCGAGTAAAGCCCCGGCTTCGATGACCGAACCGCTGATCCTTGCCGTCCCCAAGGGGCGCATCCTCGACGAGGCGCTGCCGCTGCTCGCCCGCGTCGGCATCATCCCCGAGCCCGACTTTTCGGACGAGCGCTCGCGGGCGCTGCGCTTCAAGACCAACACGCCGGCGATCGACCTGATCCGCGTGCGCGCGTTCGACGTGGCGACCTTCGTCGCGCATGGCGCCGCGCAGCTGGGCATCGTCGGGTCGGACGTGCTTGCCGAGTTCGACTATTCGGAGCTCTACGCGCCGGTGGACCTCGGTATCGGCCATTGCCGCATCTCGGTCGCCGAGCCGGCGGACCTGGCGGAGAAGGACGATCCGCGCGGCTGGAGCCATGTCCGCGTCGCGACGAAGTATCCGCACATCACCCGCGCCCATTTCGAGGCGCGCGGGGTGCAGGCCGAGTGCATCAAGCTCAACGGCGCGATGGAGCTGGCCCCGGTGCTGGGGCTGGCGCCGCGCATCGTCGACCTGGTCTCCTCGGGGCGGACGCTCAAGGAGAATGGGCTGGTCGAGGTCGAGGTGATCGCCGAGGTGAGCAGCCGGCTGGTGGTCAACCGCGCCGCGTTCAAGACGCGGGCGACGGATGTCGTGCCGCTGGTCGACAAGTTCAGGAAGGCTGTCTCTCCCCTCCCGCTTGCGGGAGGGGTCGGGGGAGGGCCTGATCTGGGCGAGGTTGGGATAGCCTCTCCCCTGACCCCTCCCGCAAGCGGGAGGGGAATTTGATCCGCCTGAACGCCTCCGACCCCGGCTTCGCCGCCGCCTTCACCGATCTGGTCAACGCCCGGCGCGAGGCCGACGAGGATGTCGCGCGCGACGTTGCGACGATCGTCGCGAAGGTCAGGACCGAGGGCGATGCGGCGCTCAGGGACCTCACCCAGCGCTTCGACAAGTTCGACCTCGATGCCCAGGGCTGGAAGCTCGACCGCGCCGATTGCCTGGCCGCCTGGGAAGGGCTCACCCCCGAACTGCGCGACGCGCTCGAGCTCGCCGCCGAGCGGATCGCCATCTACCATTCCAAGCAGAAGCCCGAGGATCGCGACGAGATCGATTCCGCCGGCATCCGGCTGGGCGCGCGCTGGCGGGCGGTGGATGCCGCCGGCGTCTATGTTCCCGGCGGACGCGCGGCCTATCCCAGCTCGGTGCTGATGAACGCGCTGCCGGCGCGCGCGGCGGGGGTCGGCCGGCTGGTGATGGTCACGCCGACCCCGAACGGCGAGGTCAACCCGCTGGTGCTGGCCGCCGCGCATCTCGCCGGGGTGGACGAGATCTGGCGCGTCGGCGGGGCGCAGGCGATCGCCGCGCTCGCCTATGGCACCGAGAAGATCGCGCCGGTCGACGTGATCACCGGCCCGGGCAATGCCTGGGTGGCCGAGGCCAAGCGCCAGCTCTACGGCGTGGTCGGCATCGACATGGTCGCCGGCCCCAGCGAGATCGTGGTGGTCGCGGACGGCAAGAACGACGCCGACTGGATCGCCGCCGACCTGCTCAGCCAGGCCGAGCATGACCCGACCAGCCAGTCGATCCTGTTCACCGACGATGCGGCCTTCGCCGACAAGGTCGCCGAAGCGGTCGAGCGCGCGCTCGCCAAGCTGGCGACCGAGCAGACCGCGCGGGCGAGCTGGGACGCGAATGGCGCGATCATCGTCGTGCCCGACCTGGTCAGCGCGATGCCGCTGGTCGACCGGCTGGCGCCCGAGCATCTCGAGCTGGCCTGCGACCAGGCCGAGGGGCTGTTCGACATGGTGCGCCATGCCGGCTCCGTCTTCATCGGCCGCTACACGCCGGAGGCGGTGGGCGATTATGTCGCGGGGCCGAACCATGTGCTGCCGACCGGCCGCCGGGCGCGCTTCGCCTCGGGTCTTTCGGTGCTCGACTTCATGAAGCGCACCAGTTTCCTGTCGCTCGATCAGGCCGGACTGGCGGCGATCGGCCCGGCCGCGGTGGCGCTCGCCCATGCCGAGGGGCTGCCGGCGCATGCCGAGTCGGTCGCCATCCGTCTGAGGAGCAAGTGATGCGCACACCCGATCTGGATGAGGATGGCTGGTGCCTCGAAAGCGGCCTTGAGCGCCATCTGCTCCACCCCGAGAGCTTCGAGATCCCCGACGAAGCGACCCGTACCGGTCTGCGGCCGGGTGACTTCGCCAAGTTGATCTTCGTCATCGCAGTTGAGGAGGATGACGAGCCGATCGTCGAGCGGATGTGGGTGGTGGTGCGCGAAGCCGCAGATGGCGGCTATTTCGGGCTGCTCGATAACGAGCCCGAGATCGACGAGAATGACGAGTTCTGGCTGGGCACCGAGGTGCCGTTCGGGCCGGAGCATGTGATCGAGGTGCAGGCGGGGAATGACGAGAGCGTCGCCTATGCCGGGCGCGAGCCGCTGAAGGCGTGGCCGCGGGGTTAATTCAATCCGTCACCCCGGCCTTGTGCCGGGGTCCATTGTGCCTCGCGCGCTGCCGTAGAGCCTCATGCCCATGACTCGCCTCCCGGTGGACCCCGGCACGAGGCCGGGGTGACAGTTCAGCGTACAGGCGCGGAACCACCGCCATGCAACGCACCTTTGCCAACTCGCCCGAAGCGACCTATGGGGCGGACCATGCCAAGCCATCAAGCAAAGTCCCGTTCCAAGGCGCGCGCCGCGGCGCGCCTCGCCGCCGTGCAGGCGCTGTACCAGCACGAAATGGAAGCGGTCTCGATTCCCGCGCTGCTCCACGAGTTCCACAATCATCGCCTGGGGGCGACGATCGAGGACGTCGAATATGCCGAGGCGGACATCGCGTTCTTCGACGACATCGTCACCGGGGTGAGCGAGCGCCGCGACGAGATCGACCGGATCATCGCCGGCAAGCTGACCGCCGACTGGACGCTCGACCGGCTCGACAAGCCGATGCGCCAGATCCTGCGCGCCGGCACCTATGAGCTGATGGGGCGCAAGGATGTGCCGGTCGGCGCCGCGATCAGCGAGTATCTCGACGTCACCGACGCCTTCTACGACCGCCGCGAGAAGGGCTTCGTCAACGGCATCCTCGACGCCGTCGCCAAGGAAGTGCGGGGTTGAACACCTTTTCTCCTCCCTCGCGAAGCGGGGGAGGGGGACCATTCGCGCAGCGAATGGTGGAGGGGGCTTCTCCACGGGCGACGGTGCATGGGGCTTTACCCCCTCCACCACCGCCTTCGGCGGCGGTCCCCCTCCCCCGGAGCTCCGCTCCGAGGGAGGAAAGCGCATGAACGAGGCCCAGTTCATCGCCGCCTTGCGCACCCTGCCGCTCCACCCCGGGTCGGAGGGGCTGCGCGACGATGTGGCGACGCTCGCCATCGGCGGCGAGACGCTCATCCTCACCCATGACGCGATCGCCGAGGGCGTCCACTACCGCCCCGGCACCGATCCGTTCGACATCGCCTGGAAGCTGGTCGCGACCAACCTGTCCGACCTCGCCGCCAAGGGCGCCGAGCCAATGGGCGTGCTTATCGGCGCGGTGCTGATCGAAGGCGCCGAGCGCTTCGTCGAGGGGCTGCGCGCGATCCTCACCGAATATGACGTGCCGCTGCTCGGCGGGGACACCATCTCGGTATCGCCGGCCACCTTCGGCTGCACCGCGATCGGCCGGGCGACCGTGACGCCCGTGCCCCGGCGCGACGGCGCGCGGGCGGGCGACGGGCTGTGGATCACCGGGCCCGTCGGCGCGGCGATGCTCGGGTTCGAGAGCGGCAAGGGCACCGCCTATCTGCGCCCCCGCCCCCGGCTGGCCGATGGCCGCGCGCTGGCGGGGCATGTGACCGCGATGATGGACGTGTCCGACGGGCTATTGCTCGACGCCAGCCGCATGGCCGAGGCGAGCGGCTGCACCGCCGACATCGTGCTGAGCAAAGTCCCGCTCGCCCCCGGTGCCGATCCGCTGCGCGCGGTGACCTGGGGCGACGATTACGAGCTGCTGTTCGCCGCGCCCGCCGATTTCGTCCCGCCGGTGCCAGCCGCGCGGATCGGCGCGATGGCGGCGGCGGGCAAGGCACCCCTGATACTCGACGGCCAAGTCCCGGAAATCGCACTGGGATACCAGCATCGCTGAGCGGCTTGCGCTCAGGCTATACCCTCTATAGCCTCCCCATACCGGGCCTTTTAAATCCGGCGACACAGACCGGCGCGGCTCGATATCCAATAGGGGAAGGGCTTGAACGCATGACGATTGTGTACATCGCCATAGCCTGCGGCGTGCTCGCAGTGCTTTATGGCTTGTTGACCAGCCAGCAGGTGCTGAAAGCGCCGGCGGGCAACGAGAAGATGCAGAGCATCGCCGCTGCCATCCAGGAAGGCGCCAAGGCCTATCTCGGCCGGCAATATACCACGATCGGCATCGTCGGCGTGATCGTCGCCGTGGTCGTGTTCTTCACGCTCGGCACGCTGCCGACGATCGGGTTCCTGGCCGGTGCGGTGCTTTCGGGCGTCGCCGGCTATATCGGCATGAACATCTCGGTCCGCGCCAATGTGCGCACCGCAGAGGCCGCGCGCGGCTCGCTGCAGGGCGGACTCACCCTCGCCTTCCGCTCGGGCGCGATCACCGGCATGTTCGTGGCGGGCCTCGGCCTGCTCGCGATCGCCGTACTGTTCTGGTACCTGACCGGCCCGGCCGGCCTCGCGCCCAATTCGCGCGCGGTGACGCTCGCGCTGACCGCGCTGGCGCTCGGCGCCTCGCTGATCTCGATCTTCGCGCGCCTCGGCGGCGGCATCTTCACCAAGGCCGCCGATGTCGGCGCCGATCTGGTCGGCAAGGTCGAGGCGGGCATTCCCGAGGACGACCCCCGCAACCCGGCGGTGATCGCCGACAATGTCGGCGACAATGTCGGCGACTGCGCCGGCATGGCCGCCGACCTGTTCGAGACCTATGTCGTGACGCTCGGCCTCACCATGGTCTCGATCGCGCTGCTGGTGAAGAACCTCGCGTCCGAGCAGCTGCTCAAGCTGATGGCGCTGCCGCTGATCGTCGGCGGCGTGTGCATCATCACCTCGATCATCGGCACCTATATGGTCCGGCTCGGCAAGAGCCAGTCGATCATGGGCGCGCTCTACAAGGGCTTCTGGACCACCGCGATCCTCTCGGTGCCGGCAATCTACCTGGTCACCCAGTACACGCTGGGCGACATGAACGCGACGATCGGCGCGCTGCCGGTCGATCCGACCGCCTTCCTCGAGGCGAACGACCATGTCACCGCCGAGGCGGCGCTCGGCCTCGCCTCGGGCGCGCAGTTCACCGGCATGAGCCTGTTCATCTGCATGATGATCGGCCTGGCGGTGACCGGCCTGCTGGTGTGGATCACCGAATATTACACCGGCACCAACTATCGCCCGGTCAAGTCGATCGCCAAGGCTTCGGTGACCGGCCACGGCACCAACGTCATCCAGGGCCTGGCAATCAGCCTTGAGTCGACCGCGCTGCCGACGCTCGTCATCGTCGTCGCGGTGATCGCGGCCTATCAGATCGCCGGGATCATCGGCGTGGCCTTCGCCGCGACCTCGCTGCTGGCGCTGGCCGGCATGGTCGTCGCGCTCGACGCCTATGGCCCGGTGACCGACAATGCCGGCGGCATCGCCGAGATGGCCGGGCTGGAGGACGAGGTCCGCCACAAGACCGACGCGCTCGACGCGGTGGGCAACACCACCAAGGCGGTGACCAAGGGCTATGCGATCGGCTCCGCCGCGCTCGCCGCTTTGGTGCTGTTCGGTGCCTATACGACCGACCTCAAGGAGTTCTTCCCTGACGTCCCGGTCGATTTTAGCCTGAACAATCCGTACGTCATCGTCGGGCTGCTGCTCGGCGCGCTGCTGCCCTATCTGTTCGGCGCCTTCGGCATGACCGCCGTCGGCCGCGCGGCGGGTTCGGTGGTCGAGGACGTCCGCAACCAGTTCCGCGACGATCCGGGCATCATGGCCGGCACCAGCCGCCCCAATTATGCCCGCACGGTGGACATCGTCACCAAGGCGGCGATCAAGGAGATGATCGTCCCGTCGCTGCTGCCGGTGCTCAGCCCGATCGCGATCTACTTCATCATCACCGCGGTCGCCGGTCAGTCGCAGGGCTTCGCGGCAGTCGGCGCGATGCTGCTCGGCGTGATCGTCTCCGGCCTGTTCGTCGCCATCTCGATGACCTCGGGCGGCGGCGCCTGGGACAATGCCAAGAAGTATATCGAGGACGGCAATTACGGCGGCAAGGGATCGGACGCGCACAAGGCGGCTGTGACCGGCGACACCGTGGGCGATCCGTACAAGGACACTGCCGGTCCGGCGGTGAACCCGATGATCAAGATCACCAACATCGTGGCGCTGCTGCTGCTCGCGGCACTCGCGGGCCACGCCGCCGGCTGATCCTTTCGGCAGGACCCGATACTGGCCCCGCCCGGAACCTCTCCGGGCGGGGCTTTTCTTTGGCGCTCATTCCGGGCCCACCATTGAGATACGTCGTCATCCCCGCGCAGGCGGGGATCCAGGGTGGCAAAGCGATGTCCTTCCTGGCTCTGGATCCCCGCCTGCGCGGGGATGACGAAGGGGGAGCCTGTTTCGAGCGAAGCGTATTTGCCTCCGATTACAGCTCCACCTGCGGCCCCGCGTTGACCAGCGCCTCGGCCTAACCGAAGCGCACCACGAGCGTGATGCCGCCGAGATCGGCGCGCCCGCCCGAGCGGACCGCCACGCCCCCGCTCATTTCGGCTTCGCGCCGACCACGACGCGGCCGATCAGCCGCCCTTCCTTGTCGTCGCCCAGCACTTCGATATCGACCGATTCGTCGCTCTGGTTGGGCCGGCCGAAATTGCGGATGATGTGCGCGGTGACCACCGACGGACCGTTCGGATCGATCCGGTCGCCGGCGAAGACATTGGCGCGGATCGTGTAGGTGCCCCGCGGCGCCCGGCGGATGAAATATTCCTCCGGGCCATAGCCACTGGTCATGTCGTTGGAGAGGTGCCCCCCGATCGCGGTGCGCGGATGGCTGTAGATCGCCCGCTCGCCATTGGCCTCGTCGACCCACAGGTCGAGGTCGGTCGCGTCGGTGTTCCACTCGGCGATCACCCGGATATCGGCGTCGAGCAGCGCGATCAGCCGCCGGTCGAGATCGGTGTCGCCGCCCAACGCACGCAGCTTGGGGATCAGCGCATTGGCTTCCATCAGCGCAATCGTCTCGATGCCGGCCCAGGCGTCCGACCAGGGCGTGAGCGCCACTTCGGAGAGCAGCGCGATCGCCCGCTCGAGATCGGCGCGAGCATGCGCCGGCACCGCCTCGGCGCGGCGGGCGAGCGCCAATGCAAGTAGTCGCTTGGGCTGCGGGCGGGTGGGATCGAGCGCCGCTTCCCGTTCGCGCAGCTCGATCGCCCGGTCCCACGCGCCGTAGCGCTCGAGCCGTGCGGCGACGAGGCCGAGCGTCACTTCGTTGGCGACCGGCAGGTCGAGCGCGGCCAGCACCATCTCGCGCGCCTCGCCCGCGCGGCCATGGCGGCGCAGCCATTCGGCGGTGTCGAGATAGAAGGCCGGCAGCGTGCCGTGGAGCTTCTCCTGCTCGAGGAACAGCGCGTCGAAGCGGGCGGGCGCGGCATCGAACGCCTTGAGATAGGGCCGCTCGGGCTGCCAGGCGTCGATCTCGATGCGCGGGCCCGAGGATGCCGTGTCAGGGAATCTGCCGATGTCTTCCGCAGTGACCGCGGTGACCGGGCTCGCCGCCGCCTCGCTCGCCGGAGCGCGCTGGCTGGTCACCACGATCGCGTCGCTATCGTCCGCCGGCATCGGCTCGGGAGTCGGCGTGGGCTCGGGGGCCGGCGCGGACATAGCGGGGGATGGGATTATCTGGCGCTCGTCCCGCTCCCGCTTGGGCCGGGCCATGGGATCGAACTTGCGCTGCCACCAGCTGACCTGCTCGTTCCACAGGCCGACGACCTGTTCGAGCCGTCCCTGCTTCGCTTCCGCCGCTTCCTTGTCGGCGCTTTCCCGCGCCGCGCGATAGCTGGCCAGATCCTCGCCGTCATAGCTGGCCGGGGGCGCGACATCCGCGTTGACATAGTCCTGCGGGGTTTCGAGGACGAGGAAGGACAGGCTCGGGCTCGCCACGCCGTAGCGGCGGCTGAGCGCGACATAGTCGGCGCGGCGCTCGGTGGCACCCAAGGTCGCCAGTGTATCGACTGCGATCAGCGCGCTCTCGCCAGCGAAGTCAGCCGCCTCGGGCACGGAGCGGCGCTGCTCGGTGCCGCCGATCAGCACGCGGACGCCGCCCCGGTCGGGCGCGCGCGCGGCGACCAGCCATTGGCCGTTGCTGCTCTCGATCGGCACGAAGGACAGGCGCCGGCCCTGATCGTCGAGGACCGCGGTGACCGTCGGCACGGTGCGCACCAGCGCCTTCTCCAGCTCGCCGATATCGTCGCCGAGCCGCCAGGCACGCCCGCCATGCAGCGTCGCGAAATGGCGCAACCAGGCCATGTCAGCGCTCTTCGAGGTGGTGATCGCATCGACCCGGCAAGGCAGGTCTGCCTTGGCGTCGCGGTCGACCGCCGACTTGCCGTTGGTGAGGAGCAGGCAGCGATCGGCGCGGACCAGGTCGCCCGCTAGTGGCGCAAAATTGGTCGCGCCGCGATAGCGCACGCCCTCCAGCAGCGCGATCGCGGCATCGGCGCTGGCGACCTTGCGCCGCTCGGCCCCGCTAGAATTGAAGGTGACGACCTCGATCTCGCGCGGCTTGAGCCCCGCGAGCACGCGGCGCAGCAACATCAGCTCGTCCTTGTGGTCGCCGAGCCGCGAGCGCGAGCGGTCCCAATAGATGCGCACGCGCTCGGCAGTGTCCGCCGCGCCCGCCGGGACCGTGCCCGAAAGCTGGACGAAGCGCTCGCCCAGCGCGTTGCGGCTGGCCAGCGCCTCAGGCAGCGCCGGGCGGCCGAGGATCAGCGGCCCGTTCAGTGCGCGCTTGTCTTCCTCGCGTGCGACGAACGCCGTGCCCTCGCGGGCCATCGCGATCGGCTCGCGGCCCGGCCAGGTCAGGCTGGGCGCGGCGCCCACACCCTCGGCCCGCACGCTGATCGACCAGCCCTCGCCCGGGGCCGGCAGGTCGAGCGGCAGGACATAGACGTCCTCGCCGCGATGCGCGTTGAACACCGGCGCGACATAGCGCAGCCGGATCGTGCGGCTGCCCTTGGCGGGGATCGGGAAGACGCGAGTGTGGAACACGCCCTCAGGCTCGACCTCGGCCAGGCCCGGGTCGATCCGGCCGCGTACCGCGGTCTCGTACACCGCCTTGGCCCGGCCGCGATCGACCAGCACGCCGTCGAGCAGCCTGCCCTTGATGTCGAGTGCATAGCCGGTGACCACGGCGTCGGCGGGCAGCGCGAGGCGGAAATCGCCTTCGAGCGGCTCCTTGCCGCCATTGGCAAACTTCGCGGTCACCACCGTCTCGGCGATGCCGCCGCGCAGCGTGACGGCGATGTCGAGCCGGCTCAGCGCGATGTCGCGGGCATGCGCTTCGTCCCGGATGCCGTTGGCGAGCGCCGTGAGGCTCGGACTGCCCTTGGACGGCGCGGTCTGCGCCGACAGGGCGACCGGCGCCAGAAGACACAACAAGCCCAAAGCCCAGCGCACGATCATCCGTCCCTCCTCCGGATTATGTAACTATGTATCATGCCGTAGAAATCAGCCGATTGGAAGAAGTATCTCGCAGCGCTGCGCTGGCAAAACCAGGCAGTTGCGCCCATATTGGGGCGATAGCGGCGTGCGACTGCGCGCGCCGCGCCTCCTTCCCTTTTGCTGCGCACCGGAGTAAAGGCACCGCCACTTTCAGCGCGCGCTTATCCCATGAGGTAATTTTTGGCCAAAGAAGAACTGCTTGAAATGCGGGGCCAGGTCGTTGAGCTTCTGCCCAACGCCATGTTCCGTGTCCGGCTCGAGAATGATCACGAGATCCTCGGCCACACTGCCGGCAAGATGCGCAAGAACCGCATCCGCGTGCTGGTCGGCGACGAAGTGCTCGTCGAGCTCACGCCCTACGACCTGACCAAGGGCCGTATCACCTACCGCTTCAAATAAGCGGTCCGCCCGTGCGGCTCGTTTTGGCATCCACGTCCCCGCGACGGCTCGATCTGCTTCGGCGGATCGGGGCCGAGCCCGCGCGCATCGCCGCTCCGGACGTGGACGAGGATGTCCGCCCGGGCGAGAGCCCGCGCGCCTATGTGCTGCGCGTCGCGATCGCCAAGGCGCATGCCGTCGAGCGCGCCGCGGATGAGCTGATCCTCGCCGGCGACACCACCATCGCAGTCGGCAAGCGCATCCTGGGCAAGCCAGAGGATGAGGCGGACCTGCGCCGCATGCTCGGCCTGCTCTCCGGCCGGCGCCATCATTGCCTGTCCGCGATCTGCCTGATCGGTGCGGACGGCAAGGCGCGTACCCGCATCTCCGACACCATCGTCGCCTTCAAGCGGCTGACCGATGCCGAGATCGACTGGTACGTGTCTTCCGGAGAAGGCATGGGCAAGGCGGGCGGCTATGCCATCCAGGGCAAGGCCGAGGCATTCGTCCGCTATCTCGCCGGCAGCCATTCGGGCGTGGTCGGTCTGCCCGTGTTCGAGACGCGCGCGCTGCTGGAAAGCGCCGGCCTTTCCCTTGGCTGAGTGGCTCTACGAAGCCGGGATCGGCGAGAACCGCGCCGCGCTCGTCTCGCGCGGCAGCATCTGGAAGGCCCGGATCGAGCTTGAAGGCACGAGCCCGCGCGTCGATGCGGTGCTCGAGGCCCGGCTCGTCGACAAGGCCGCCAAGCTGGTCGCCCTCGACGGCGGCGGCGAGGCGCTGTGCAACCATATCCCTAAGGCAGTCACGCAAGGCGCGAAGCTGCGCGTAAAGATCACCCGCGAGGCGATCCCCGAGCCCGGCCGCGCCAAGCTGCCCAAGGCCGTGCCGAGCGACGAGCTGCTGTCCGACGGCCCGACCCTGCTCGAGCGGATCACCGCCACCGGCCTGCCCGTCCGCACGCTGCGCGCGCACGAGCCGGACGCGCTGGAGGAAGCCGGCTGGTCGGAAGTGCTCGACGAGGCGATCACCGGCGAGATTGCCTTTGCCGGCGGCGCACTGCGGCTCTCGCCCACCCCGGCGATGGCGCTGTTCGATGTCGACGGCAACGGGCCGCTCGACACGCTGGCGGTCGCAGCAGCCCATGCGGTGGCGCGGGCGATTGAGCGCCACGGCATCGCCGGCTCGATCGGCATCGACTTCCCCACCCTCAGCGGCAAGGGCGCCCGCAATGCCGTGGCCGAGGCGATCGACGCCGCTTTGCCCCAGCCCTTCGAGCGGACCGCGGTGAACGGCTTCGGCTTCCTCCAGATCGTGCGCCGTCGCCTGCGCCCCTCGCTGCCCGAATTGCTGCGCGCCGACCTGGCCGGCGCCGGGACGCGCGCGGAGCTGCGTCGGATCGAGCGGCTTCCCCCGCCGCCACCGGCTACCCATATGGTGACCAGGAACATCGCGCGCCGCCTCGCCCAGCGACCGGGCTGGACCGCGGAGCTGGCGCGGCGAATCGGCGGCGTGACCGAATTCACGTTTGCTAAGGACTGAAAATGACGAAGAACCAGAGCTGCCCCGTATGCGGGCAGGCGATCGATCCGGCGCACAAGCCCTTCTGCAGCCGCGGCTGCAAGGACCGCGACCTGCTGCAGTGGCTGGGAGAGGGCTATCGCATCCCCGGCGAGGCAGTTGATCCCAATGCAGATTCAGGGGTGGACAGCCCCGATTCGCGATACTAAGAGGCCCGCTCCCCGGCACTCGCCGGGCGTGCCCGGGTAGCTCAGTTGGTAGAGCATGCGACTGAAAATCGCAGTGTCGGCGGTTCGACTCCGTCCCCGGGCACCATTTTCCAATAGCCGTACCCGCATTCGGGTTTCCCGCCCAGAAGCGTTCCGCGCTCCTTCGGCATGACGAAACCGAACGGGCCAGATCAACAGGATTGGGTCATGCCTATCCTGGGCATCTCCCTGGCGCTGACGATCGCCATCGGGATCGGCTTCCTGATGGGGCAGCAGACGCCGCCCGCGCCGGACGACATGTCGGCGATATGCGGGCATCTGCCCGGGAAAGACCGGTGGGCGGACTGCACAGCGCTGCGATCGGCCATCGCGACGGAAGGCGCAACCACTGTCGCCCGATGGGCGCTCTGGCTATCCTTCGGCTCGCTGGCGGCGAGTGGCGCCGCCCTGATCGGCTTGATCATCGCCTTCATGCAAGGGCAGCGGCCTATGTCGTGGTCCAGTCCGTGGAGTGCCGGCTAAGCGAGCATGGCGATCTGACGGCCAGAGTGAAGTTCCAGAACTCCGGGCTTTCACCCGGTTGCGCTGGCTCTACAACGCACATCTCGTCGTGATCCATGGCGAGGACGAGCAGCGCAGCCTGACCCTGGGCGGCGAGCCGGATCTGGAAAGGTCGCATTGGCGCCAGGATCTCCCGTCCGCGGACTCCTGGACATCGCCTCCCCTGGCCTTGCGGCAACGGAACGACCCCGAAGTCATTGCCTCGATCCGTCAGTCAGCCTTCATCGCCGTGACGGTCAGGATCGTGGCCGACTATCAGGACGTGTTCGGCACCACGCATCAGGAGGTCGCCTGCTTCCAGGGTCGGGTGGAGCCACGCCCGGACGATGCATATGCCGGGCTCGAGCGCGCGCATGACGGCGTTCTCGACGAATGGCCGGGCACATAGGGGCATAGGCCCGGCTTGGAGATGGCAGCGAGAAGCCGGCGATATCCGAACCGGATACCGCCGGCTTCGTCACTTAGTTTCCTTCGGCCTGGGCGCCCGGCAGTACCGAGGCCTTGAACGCCTTGTCCATGCGCAGATACTGGCGGGCAAGCGCCTGGATCATCGCCGGGGTGACACTGTTCAGATCGGCTTCGACCGTGAGCGCGTCATCGGCACTCGAAGGGCGATAGTCCTGGCCGAGCAGCGCGCTGAACCAGAAGCCGTTGGTGTTCATGCTCTGCCGGGCATGCTCGATCATCGGCTGGCGGGCGCGCTGAAGCTCGTCCGCGGTGACCGGCTTGGTCTGAAGCCCAAGCACGATCCGCTCCACCGCCGCATAGAAGGCAGGCAGTTTGTCGGGCGCGGTCGCCGCTTGAATCTCGAGCGTACCGAAACCCTTATAGTCAGGCGAGTAGTCGTCCTTCACGCCCGGGGAATAGGCCAGCGCCTCTTCCTCGCGGATCACGTCGAGCACGCGCAGCTGGACCACCGCCTTGAGCACGCCGATCTGCCGCGCGAGCTTGCGGTTGCCGGTGACGTCGACGGTCGGGAATGCCACCACGCCCAGCGACTGCTCCTTCAGACCGTTATGCGTGAAGGTGAGCGGCGTCGGAGTCGGCGCGGCGAAGCGGCGCTGGTCGGAGCCGGGGGCGGGGGCGTTATAGTCGGGCCGCGGCGGCAGCGCGCCGAACGTCGGCGCGACGGCGTTGATCGCCTGATCCAGCGTCACTTCGCCGACCATGACGATCTCGATCGGTCCCTTGGAGAGCATCGCGCGCGCTTCATCGCGCGCCGAATCCATCGTCCAGCTGCTGGCCACTTCAGGCGGCACCTTGGCAAGACGCTGGTCGCCGCCGGCGATCAGCGGCGCCACCTTGAGGCCGTAGACGCCCTCCGGTGAAGCGTTGATCAGCGCCCAGCCCACCGGCACGCCCGCCAATGCCTTGGCGAACGGCGCGGAGCGGTACGCCGCGTCGGTCATGAAGGCGGCCATATATTGGAGCTGCAGGTTGAGATCGACCGGGCGGGTATTGCCCGAGAAGAGGAAACGCTGCCCCAGCGTGGTGAGACCCGCACCGACGGAATGGCCGTTCAGCGAACGAATCGCCTCGTCGAAGGTCATCTTGTTCAGGCCGCCCGACACGAGGTTGCCGACCGCGGCGGCGCGCACGTCCAGCTTGTCGGGCGAGAAATTGCGCTCGCCGATACCGGTCAGCAGGCCGACCTGGATCGAATTCTTGCTGAAATCGGTGGTCTTGACCGTGACCTTGACGCCGTTGGCGAAGGTCGCCGTCATCGCGCCGAGCTTGTCCGGGCCGGTGCGGCTGACGACCTGCCCGGGCGTGCCGAAGTCGGTATAGGCCCAGGCCTTGGCCACCGGCGGCTGAAGCTGCGCGACCGCAACCTGCTTCGAAGCGTCGAACGCGGCGGCGAGTGTCGCCTCTCCGCCGTCGACCGGGGTGGTCGAATTGAGCGTCACGATCGGCCCTTCGCCGACGAAGATCGTCTTGATGACCTCGTTGACCTGCGCCGGGGTGACCTTGCCGGCGACCGATTCGAAGATCTCCAGATCGGTTTCCGGCGTGGTGGTGACTTCGCGCGCGTTCACGTTGTTCTCGATGCTGGCGGCCAGCTGCACCGTGTTGCGGGTCGCGGCGTTCTTCACCGCGCCCTCCATGCGGGTGCGGAAGGTGTTGAGCTCACGCGTGATCTCGGCCTGGGTCACGCCGAACTGGCCGAACTGGCGCACAGCCTGCTCGATGCTGGCCAGCGCTTCCTTCCACTTGCCCGGGAAATAGGACGCGGAGACCGTCGCCAGATGGAAGCTGCGGAAGAGATCGGAATCGATCGTCTCGACAGTGTTGAAGGGCGGGTTGTCGGCATTGCCCATCTCGCCGAAGCGGCGCCTGAGCACCGCGAGGCCGATCTCGCGCACCCAATCCGCGCGGCGATTGGCGAGATTGTCCTCGGCCAGCTTGGGCGGGCTGACCCAGGCGATCGAAACCTGCGGGCTAAGGCTCGGTTCGACATAGACCCGCGTTTCCTGGGCATGCTTGACGATCTTGCCGAGTTCGGGCTCGGGGCCGTCGGGCAGCTTGGGGCGCCAATCGGCAAAGGCGAGCTTGATCTTCGCCTCCATCGCATCGACGTCGAAGTCGCCGACGGCGATCACCGTTGCGCGCGACGGCCGGTAATAGGTCGCGTAATAGTCGGCGAAGCGTTCGCGCGGCGCGGTACGAATCACCTCCATGTCGCCGATCGGCGAGCGGGTGGGCAGCAGCGTGCCATTGCCCAGGAGCGCGAGCTGCTTCTCGCCCACCTTTGCCGCCGGCGAATTGCGCAGCCGCTCCTCGCCCGCGATCACGCCGCGTTCGTCGTCGATGTCCTTGGGATCCATCGTCGCGGCCGAGACCTGCTGGCGCAGGACGTGGAGCGCCGCGCTCAGCTTCTCGTCGTCCACGCGCGGCATGTCGAGCCGGTAGAAGGTTTGGTCGTACGAGGTAGCGGCATTGAGATCCGCGCCGAACTGCAGGCCGAGCCGCTCGAGCTTGTGGATCAGCTCGTTCTTCGGAATGTCCGCCGTGCCGTTGAAGGCCATATGCTCCATGAAATGGGCAAGGCCGCGCTGGTTCGGCTTTTCCACCAGCGAGCCGGCATCGATGCGCAGCCAGACCGATGCCTGGCCCGGCGGCGTGGTGTTACGCTTGATCGCGTAGCGCACGCCATTTGGCAGGGTGCCGAAGCGGATCGAAGGATCGGCCGGCACGTCGCTCTTTTCGTGCGCCCAGGGCTGCGAAGGCGGAGTGGCGTCCTGAGCACGGGCGGCGTCCTGTGGCGCGCCGCGATCGGGAACCACATGCGGCGCGGCGGCTGCCGGCGCCTGCGCGCCCGTCCGGTCTTCGCCGAACGCCCCTGTTCCCAGCAACAGGCTCACCACCGACGCGCCGATGAGCAGGCGCTCGCGACCAGAATTCCGCATTAACTTACCCTCCCTGACTGGCAGCCGGCGCCATCTTGTCGCGCGCCGTCTCCATCAGCAGGCAAGACGGACGCCGATCGGGATTCCCCATCCCGATCCCGAAAAATTCAGGATCGGCCCATTTTTTTGCACCTTATGTGCATCCCGCACGCGCGTGAGGATCTGCGGAGATGCACGGCTTGACGTCGCTCCGATTTGGTTCATTCATTGTTACAGATTTGCGCAAGGAGATCACCGCTGGCCGCACGCGGGGAATTGTCGCCTGATCCGCCGGGCAACGTCTCGTTCGATGCGTTGCACCGGAACTATCGCGCGTCCCTGCTCCGTTATTTCGGCCGGCGCGTTCCCGATGCCGGCGCGGCCGAGGATCTGACTCAGCAGGTGTTCGAGCGCCTGCTGCGGCGCGGCGAGATCGAGTCGATCGACCATCTCGGCGGCTATGTGTTCCAGACGGCGCGCAGCGTTTTCGCCGATTATCTTCGCAATCGCAGCAGCCGACACGGCGATGCGCACGAAAGTTTCGACGAAGCGTTGCACGGCGATGTGGATTTCTCGCCCGAACACGTCCTGATGAAGCGAGAGCGCCTCGCACGCGTGATTGAATTGCTGCAGGTGCTGCCTGAGCGTACCAGGGTTATTTTCGTGCTTAGACGTCTGGAAGGTGTCAAATACAGGGACATAGCGGCGCAGCTCGGCATATCGGTCAGCGCCGTCGAGAAGCATATGGAGCGCGCGGTCGCGCATCTGGCAAGGGGGCTTGAGGAGTGATGGGTCCGCGACTTGTCCCCGACAGGGCAGATACGCCGCTCGACCGCGCGGCCCACTGGGCGGTGCGCGACGATGCGGACTCGCTCGATGCCGCCGAGCAGGCCGAGTTCGACGCCTGGCTCACCGAGCCGGGCAGCGCCGATGCCTATGCGCGCGCGCGCGACGCGCTCGACGTGTTCGACGATCTGGATGGTGTCGATCTTTCCGGGCTCGAGGCGCTGCGCAAGGAAGCGCAGGCTCACCGCACGCGCCGGCCTTGGCTGCCCTGGGCGGCGGGCGGGGCGATCGCGGCCGGCATCGCCGGAGTCCTCGGCTTCACCCTGCTCGGTCAGCCCGGAGGTGCTCCGCAGCCGACGACCCCGCAGATCGCCAAGGCCGAACCCAGCATCCCGGAAGTCGCCGCGCCTGCCGCGAGCGGGGCCTATGCCACCGCGATCGGCGAGCAGCGCGTACTCGTGCTTGCCGACGGGTCGCGCGTGACGATGAATACGGGCAGCCAGATCACTGTCGATTTCCGTCCCGACCGGCGGATCGTCCGGCTGGTCCGCGGCCAGGCCTTGTTCGACGTCGCGCACAATCCGAAGCGTCCTTTCTCGGTCGCCGCGGGTGGCCGCGTTGTCACGGCGCTCGGCACGGTGTTCGAGGTGCAGATCGGCCGCGGTCAGCTTCATGTCACGCTGATGCGCGGCAAGGTGGTGATCGATCCGCCGCGCGCCGCGACCGGTGGCACGGCCGCTCCCGCGGCGCAGGTGCCCACCTATCTCACGCCGGGTCAGCAATTCACCGTCACCATGCGCAGCGCGCCGGAGGTCCATGCGGTGGACGTCAATCGCCAGCTGCTCTGGCGGCAGCAGCTCGTCGAGTTCGACGATGCACCGGTTTCCCAGGCGGTGGCCGAGCTCAACCGCTATTCGCTTAAGCCGATCGTGATCTCGGATGCGCGGGTGGGCCAGATGCGGATCAGCGGGGTCTACAAGACCGGCGATCCCAATGCCTTTGCGGATCTGGTGTCGACGATGCTGCCGGTTGCGGCGCGCGATACCAATCGCGGTGAAATCGAACTCTATCCGAGCGCGCGCGCGGCGCAGTGACCCTGCGCCGCGTCGGCTTTTGCGACAATTTTTTTACCGGTCCGATGTGGATTTGTTTCTGACCTTCGTCTGAAGCTCCAGGGGCCGCGATGGCCCCGGGGGAAAAAGACACAGGGGGTTAGGATGGCTGGTTTCGCAAACAAGGTGCGGGTTCTGAAAATGGCGCTTGCCGTCGGCGCCGCGAGCTGCGCGTTGCAGGGCGGCACGGCGACGGCGCAGAGTGCAGCCGCCCGCCAGTCGATCGACATCGACATTCCCGCCGGCAATCTCGGCGATGCGCTGATCGCGCTGGGCCGCCAGGCCAAGGTGCAGATCGCGTTCCTGCCCGACCGGGTAGCCGGCCGGAAGGTTTCGCGTCTCCGGGGCAACTTCACCATCGACGAGGCGCTGGCCCGGTTGCTGCGCGGCACCCTGTTGGGTGTCCAGCGGCTGCAGAACGGCTCCTATGTGGTCGGCGGCCCGACCAAGGCGGCGGTCGACACAGTCCGGCGCTACGCGGCGGACGCCGCGAGCGACCAGGGTTTCGTGAACGGCGATCCCGGCATCCCCGAAATCCTGGTGACCGGGCGCCGCGCGCTCACGCTCAACGCCGACATTCCGCACAATGAGGACGAGGCGCAGCCCTACACGGTCTTCTCCCGCGAGCAGATCAAGCGCTCGGGCGCATCGAACCTCGAGGACTTTCTTCGCGACAATCTGGGCGCGATGACCAGCGTCCGCACGTCCGCCCAGGGCGGCGGCGTCACATCGCGCGACTCGGTGATCAACCTGCGCGGCATCGGCCTGGACGGTACGCTGATCCTGGTGGACGGCCGCCGCTATGCCGAACCCAATAGCGGCGTCGCGGGGACTTTCACCCAGTCCTCGGTGGTCGGCATTCCGCTCGAGCAGATCGAACGCGTCGAGGTGCTCGCCTCGTCGGCGGCCGGCCAATATGGCAGCAACGCAGTCGGCGGCGTGATCAACATCGTCCTGCGCCGCGACTTTCACGGCATCGAGACGAGCGCCTATCTGGGCGGCACCACCAAGGGCGCTGCGCTGGAGCGGAGGCTGAGCGTGAATGCCACCTTTCCCCTGCTCCCCAAGACCACGCTCACGCTGAGCGGCAGCTGGAAGAAGGCCGACCCGCTCTATGCCGGCGATACCGACTTCATCAACGAGCGGTTGGCGTTCATCCTGAAGAACAACCCGAAATATCTCGAAACCGCGCCGCTCATCTATTCGACCACGCCCAACATTCGCGCCAGCAATGGCTCGAACCTGGTGCTGCGGCCGCAATATGCCGTGAACGGCGTGACCGCGCTGGGCTCGGCGATCACCTATATCCCCGCAGGCTATCGCGGCATCGCCCTTGATGGTGCCAGCGCGCTGCTCGCCAATGCCGGCCGCCAGAATGTCGCGCCGAGCCCGAACGACAGCGGCCAGGGCCCGATCCTGGGCGACCGCGTCGCCCTCACCTATGGCAGCACGGTCTGGAACGGCACGGCGACGCTGCGCAGCGACGTGACCAACTGGCTCAGCCTTTACGGCTCGGCAGCCTATTCACGGGTCGAGGCCAGCTCGGATACCTCGCCGGTGCCGAACGGCCTCTCGCTGGCGGCCGGCAATCCGCTCAATCCCTTCACCACCGCGATCGACGTCTCCTTTCCTTCGAACGAGCCGTTCGTGCGGTTTCAGTCCAAGTCGGAGAGCGTGCAGCTGATCGGCGGCGCGATCGTCAAGCTGCCCTGGCACTGGCAGGCCAATTTCGACGTCAATACGAGCACGAGCACCTCGAGTTCCTACAACTCGAAGCGCCAGCTCGATGCGACCTATTACGCCCAGCTGGTCACCAACCCGTCGATCAACGTGCTGCTCGATACGCTCGCTTACCCGCTCGCCTATCAATATGATACCGGCGGCCATTATTCGCGACGTTCGCCCTCCAAGTCGAGCTACACCTCGTACAAGCTGACGCTCGCCGGCCCGATCGGCTTCGCGCGGCTATGGGGCGGCAAGCCGGTGCTGACCTTGGCCATCGAGAAGCAGCGGCAATGGCTCGGCGACAGCATCGCCTATAATGACGGCCCGGGCTCGGCGACCGTCTCCTATTCGCCCGAGCGTAGCCTCGACACCAAGAGTGCCTATGGCCAGTTGGTGCTGCCGGTCGTGGGAGCGGACAACCATGTGCCGCTGATGTATGGCTTCGAACTACGCCTGTCGGGTCGTTACGACGCCTATGAGGGGGTCGGCACGAACAGGACCTTTCAGTGCGTAAGCGGCCACCCCGGCGTGCTGACCCCGGCGGAGGAAGACTCGCCCTGCCCCGCGCCCGGCGTGACGATCCCCTATCGCACGGCGCGCAACCACTCGATCAATCCCGTGGTCGCGGCGAAATGGTCGGTGACGCCGGACATCGCCTTTCGCGGTTCTTATTCGACCGGCTACACGCCGCCCCAGCTCAACAACATCGTGCCGTCCACCGGCCTGTCGACCCTCGGCTTCACCAACGCCCTGTCCGTCGCCGCACGGGATCCGCTGCGCGGCAACGAGCGGATCGGCACCTCGATCTTCGGCATTTTCTATCTGGTCGAAGGCCTGAACGGCGGCAATCCGAACATCGATCCGCAAAAGTCGGACAGCTGGTCCTTCGGCACCGTCCTCACACCGCGCTTCATCAAGGGGCTGACGTTGCGGGCCGACTGGACGCGGATCGTGATCAACAACGGCTATTACGATCCGCAGTCGCTGCTCAACGCGACGACGCCGCAGGAGCTGGCCGCGCTGGCCGATTTCATGGCGGCCTTTCCGGAACGGTTCCGCCGCGGGCCGGTGCCGGCCGGCGATCCCTATAGCGTCGGTCCAATCATCTATGTCGATGCGACCACGGCGAACCTTTCGCGTTACACCAGCGAAGCCCTCGACTTCTCGGGCGATTATCAGACGCAGATCGGAGAAGGCCAGCTCACGATCAGCGGCAGCGCGACGCTGCTGCTCAATATCACGAGCAAGCTGACTCCCTCGGCGGCGCCGCGCGATCTCACCGGCGTTGTCTCCACCGCGAACTTCTACAGCAATGGCGACAGCCTGAAGTTCAAGGGCGTCCTGTCTGCCAACTATTCCACGCCGAAGTGGAATTTCGGCGTACGGGCGCGTCATTTCAGCGGCTATTATGTCAACAACCTGCACACGGTGGTGCTGGAGCAGGGATCGAGCCGGGTCGAGGCATCGACCTATTTCGACATCTATGGCGGCGTGAAGCTGTTCAGGAAGACCGAGCTCAGCATCGGCCTGAACAATGTCCTCAACAAGCGCCCGCCCTATGACGTGACCCGCACCTCGGGCTACGCTCCGAACGGCGATCCCCGGATGCGCACGTTCAACATGAACCTGACGCAGCGCTTCTGAAGCTTTCCGGCGGCGGCGCCCCTCCCGCCGCCGGATCCTCAGAAGCAGGCAAGGTGCCGCGGACCAGGGGATTCCAAAACGAAAGCGATCGTCCTGCGCTTCGCTCTTTCGTGCGAATCACCATCCGGAGAGCAGTCGTCACATCTCGGTGGATGGAGGATATCCCCTCGGATACATCCGTGCCTCCCGGCACCCGGCCTGGTTCTCAGGAGAAATAATATGCCCCGTCCCCCGCTCCCGCCCTTCACCGAGACGACTGCGATCGAGAAAGTCCGGGCCGCGGAGGACGGGTGGAACAGCCGCGATCCGGCCAGGGTGGCGCTGGCCTACACCCCGGATTGCCGCTGGCGGAACCGCGTGGAGTTTCCGGTAGGCCGTGCCGAGATAGAAGCGTTCCTGACACGCAAGTGGAACCGCGAGCACGATTATCGGCTGATCAAGGAACTATGGGCCCATGCCGGCAACCGCATCGCGGTGCGTTTCGCCTATGAATATCGCGACGATAACGGCCAGTGGTTCCGTGCCTATGGCAACGAGAATTGGCAATTCGATGCCGAGGGGCTGATGGAGCTCAGGCTCGCAAGCATCAATGAGCATCCGATCGCCGAAGCGGATCGCAAGTTCCACTGGCCGTTGGGGCGCCGCCCCGACGATCATCCGGGCCTGAGCGAACTGGGCCTTTGATGGCAGACCAGACGGGGGCAGCAAGAAGGGGCAGGCCGTCGCGTGGCGGCCTGCCCCTTTCCCATGTCTTCGGCCAGGATCGATTACTCCGCAGCCTGGGCAATCGCCTGGGCCAGCCCATCCGGATCGGTGAGGAACGGCAGGTGACCGGTCGCCAGCGTCACTGCCTTGCGAACCGGCGTCGCTGCGACCATCCGGGCCTGAAGCGCCGGGCTGACGACCTGGTCCAGGCTGGTGTGGACATAGATCCTGTCGACCTTGCCGAAGCCGGCGTCGCTCACCTGCACCGGGGTGCCCAGCGGCTTCAGCGGCTCGTCGAGGATCAGATCCGGGAGCTTCGCCTTGAGCGGCTCCGACCCATCATTGGCGAAGAGCTCGGCGCGGGCCGAATATTCGACGATGGCGACGCCGTTCTCCGGCTCGATCTTGAGGTGCGCGCCGATCTTCGCGTCCGGATCGGTCATCGCCAGCGATACCAGCGATTCTCCGTCCTGCGGCAGATAGGCGGCGACAAAGACGAGCGTCCTGATCTTCTCCGGCGCCTGCTCGGCCGCCGCGGCGATGACGATTCCGGCGAAGCTGTGGCCGACGACGACCGCGGGCCGGCCGAGTTCGTCCAGGGCCGCGAGCAGCGCGTCGCGGTGCATATCGAGCGTGACCTGATCCGGCGCCATAGGATTGCCCGGACGGCCGGGCAGGTCGATGCTGCGGACTTCGCGCCCGGCGGCGCTCAGCCGGCCGGCGACATGTCCCCAGCCCGGCGCATCGGCGAAGGCGCCATGGACGAGGACGATCGGGGGTTGTGCGTTCGGCGCGATCGAGTTGGAGAGGTTCGCGGAAGCGGGCGTCGCATTTTCGGATTTCATGTCATTGTTCCTTCGCAGCAATCGGTTCTAGGGGAGTGAGCCGATGGGCAAAAACTAAGCTGACCGAGGGGAACCGGACATGCCGCGGCCTCCGGATTGCATGATGGATCGTCCGGAATGACGGAAAATTTTGGAATGTCGGCCGCGCGGAACGACGTGCTGTCACAAGTGCTCACCCTGATCCGGCTGCGCGGCGAACTGGTCTATACCGCCTTCCTCGGAGAGCCCTGGGGCCTGAACTTTCCAGCCGGGCCTGCGCATTTCCATTTCGTGGAGCGCGGAGAGGCCTGGGTAACGCCCGTCGGCGGAGCACCCGTCCGGATCAAGCAGGGCGATCTGGTCCTGCTGCCCTTGGGCGACGGGCATGTGATTACCGATATGCTGAAGTCACCGGCACGGGATATCGGCACGGTTGCAAGGGACCATTTCAACCGGGACGAACTGGTCCTCCGGCATGGCGGCGGGGGTACCGCCGCGCATCTGGTCAGCGGCTTCTTCAGCCTCGAGGGGAGCCCCCTGCCCGCGATCATGTCCGCGCTTCCGCCTGTCATCCTGATCCCGCGCGGCGATGCCGGGGCGCCGCCCTGGCTCGAGGCGATATCGCATTTCCTCGTCGCCGAGGCGCAGCAGCCCAATCCGGGTTCCTCGCTGATGATCTCGCGGCTGATCGACCTTCTCGTCATCCGGACGCTGCGCAGCTGGGCGGCGGCCGAGGCGAACCGCACGGGGTGGCTGGGCGGCCTGGGCGAGGAACGCATCGGCCGCGTCCTCAGCGCGATGCACGCCAATCCCTTCGATCGCTGGACGGTGGAATCGCTCGCCAAGGTGGCGATGATGTCGCGCTCGATCTTTGCCGAGCGCTTCAACGCGGTGGTGGGCGAGCCGCCGCTGCGCTATCTGTCGCGATGGCGGCTGACGATAGCGGCGGACCTGCTTCGCGGCGGCGGGCTGAAGGTCACCGAGGCAGCGTATCGATGCGGCTATAGCTCGGATGCGGCGTTCAGCCGGGCCTTCAAGACGCATTTCGGATATGCGCCGAGCGAGACGAGGCAGCAGCAGCAATTGCAGGTCTGATGGCAGGGCCGCCCGGCGATGCGCGTCGTCGGGCGGCCATGTCCGGGCACCGCTCAACCGGCTGCCCGCACAAGCGCCGTTTCCAGCTCGCGATCGAGGAACAGCGCGACCTCGGTGACCTGCGCGTTACCGGTCTGGCCGAACAGGGTGGAAGGCTTGTCATATTCGAAGACGGCCTCGCCTTCCGGGGTTTCGAACAACGCGACGCGGAGCGGCGCGTAGAGCGAAGCCGCGAGATCGTGGCGCGTCATCTTCGATGCTATGATCGGATTGCCGATCTCGAACTGGACGGCATTGCGCTTCCCGCCGGCGATCGCGAGCAGGTCGCCATGCTCGCGCGTCAGGAATATCGAAAGCGTCGGGCCGTGCGCGTCCTGATAGTTCACGGCATCCTCGTCTCCGCTGGCGAGCAGGCCCATGATGCTCGGATCGAGCTGCGGAAGCTGCGCTTCCAGCGCGGCGCGGACCTGCGCGAAGGGGTGGATCGAGGTAATCCTGACGTGCTCCACGGCGATCGTGCGCGACGTGACCTGGGCGGTGTGCATGATTGGCTCCTTTGGAAGTGGGTTCGAGCGCTGCCGAGGCGGCATGGGGACAGCCGCCTCGGCCGGCTGCTCAGGCCAGGAAGGCGAGCGCCTGCTGGACGAACACCTGGTGGTACTGGAAGATTCCGCCGTGGCCGGCATCGGGGAAGATGCTCAGCTCGGCATTGGGGAGGCGGCGGGCCAGCTCGAACGAGTTGATCGTCGGCGCCATCACGTCGTCATCGCCGTTGACGACCAGGACCGGATGCGCGGTCTTGTTCAGGCTCGAAGGGTCGCCCTGGCCCCAGGCGTGGATCGCGGTCAGCTGGGCACCGATCGTCTCGTTGCTGATCGGCGTGTCGCGATCGGTCTTGCGCTCGGCCAGGCGGGCGAGAAAGGCATTGGCCGCTTCCTGACCGTTGCTGGTCTGGGAGAAGAAGAGGAAGTGCTTCGGGTGCTTGCCGGCCGCGCCGGCCTTGCCGAGCGCATCCTGCAGGACCGCGCCCATGTCGGAAATGCCTGCGCCGCCCGCCGGGGCCGAGCCGGCGATGATCATCTTGCGGACGAGATCCGGCTGCTGCTGCGCAATGGCCTGTGCGACGAAGCCGCCCAGCGAGAAGCCCAGAAGGTCCACCTTGGTGAAGCCGAGGGCGCGGATGAAGGCGATCGCATCCGCCGCCATTTCCTCGACCGAATTGGGCGTGGTGCCCCCCGAACCGCCCACCCCGCGATTGTCGAACGCGATGAGGTGGCGATCAACGGCCAGCCCATCGACCAGTGCCGGGTCCCAATCGTCGAGCACCGCGGTCAGATGATGGAGCAGGATGACGGGCACGCCGCCCCTTTCCCCTGCCTGCCTGTAGAGGAAGTTCGTGCCTTCCACGTCGATCGTCTCGGTCGGTGCGGTGTTGAAGCTCATGATCCTGGTCCTTTCGATTGGGTCACCGTCGGGCACGGGGTTGCGCCCATAGGATAACGATCGTTATATAACGGTCGTTATCCTATGTTCAAGAGGACGACGTGATGTTCTGGAGAGAATTGAGATGAGATACCCGGCAGACCAGAAGGCGAAGGCCAGGGATGCGATCCTGCGGGCCGGCGCGGAGACGCTTAGGGTCAAGGGCTTCAACGGGGTCGGCGTGGATGCGCTGGCGGCGGCGGCCGGCGTGACCTCGGGCGCCTTCTATTCGAACTTCGCCAACAAGGAGGCGCTGCTCGAGGGCGTGATCGACACGTATCTGGGCATGCCCTTTGTCGAAGCCGCCGGCACGGTGGCCGAGCGGCGCGAGCAGCTGAAGGCGTGGCTGCACGAATATGTCAGCCTCTACCATCGCGAGAATCCGGCGCTGGGCTGCGTCATGCCCACGCTGAGCGCGGACGTGGCCCGTGTCGGGCCTGCGGTCCGCGAGGCCTATCAGCGCCGCATGGTCGAGCTGGTCGGCAAGATCGCCGCAGTCCTGGGCGGCGCCGAAGCCGATCGCGAGCAGCGTGCCTGGAATATCGTCGCCACGATGATCGGTGCGATCGAGGTCTCCCGGGCGATGGTCGACAGCGATCAGGCACGCCGACCGATCGAGCACGCCCTGAACGCCGCCCTCGCGCTCATTGACTCCTAAAACGGCGCCCTAGGGCTTCAGCAGGTAGAGCGTCTTGTTCGAATAGTCCCAAACGGTCTTGTACTGCCGCAGGAAAGCGTATCCCAGGCTCAAAATCCGAGACGAATCCACACCGATCGCCTTGGCGAAGGGTGCCGCTCCTTCGATCGAATGGCTTCCGAGTTTGGCCATGGGAATCGCCGGGCCCTTGCTGAACCGGACCGCCTTGATGTCGAAGGCGCCTTCCGCGCCCGTTGCGGGCTTGATCGCCCCGATCGCGGAGAGATGCTCGAGCGTCGCGGCATCGGCGTAGATATTGCCATATTGGCCCGTATCGAGAAGTGTCTCGAAGTCCATATCGCCGATTCTGGCCGTCAGAACCGGCACATTGGGCCGGTTGCGAGTCTCGAAGGGAATGGCGGCGACCACCGTCTCACCCTTCAGAAATGCCTTGGGACCGCCCTTGTAGAAGGTCGCCCTCAACGCCTTGTAGTCGAACTTTGCGGCATAGCCTTCCCAGTACCAATGGCCGAGCCAGCCGAGGAAATCGGGGGTGATACGCTCGAGTTGCGCGGCGTCCTGGCTGCGGACGGTTGTGACGCGGCCATAGGCGGGCCCGCCAGCCAGGCGAACATTATCGACGCTCGGGCGCAGGATGATCTCGAAACTCTGGCCGCTGGCGAAATTGCCGCGCCGGAGAACGCGGCCCTCGGGCAGCTTGAGGTGATTGTGGTTCAGACTGAGTGCCTCGAGCGCGCCGGTGTCGAGCAGGAGCTTGCCCTTCACCCCGTTGACCTCGGCCTCCACGAACGGGAACTCGCGGACCATCACGAAGGGGATCGAGACGGCCTCGCCCTTCAGCCGGAATTCCGGCGCAATCTCGGCGTCGCGCGGCGCCTCCTGGGCGACGGCGGACGGGGCAACCAGAGTGCCAGCCAGGGCAAAGGCGGTAGCAAGGTTGATCGCAGTGCGCAGCATGTCAGTCCTCTTCAATGTCCAGAGCGTCGCGCCGATCATGGGGCGGGAGGATCATGATCTCCCGCCCCTTTTCGGGCCCATGGATCGGCCGCGCCTTATTGGGCGGCACGCTCGATCGCATCGGCCAGGCCGTCCGGATTGGTCAGGAACGGCGTATGGCCGGTCTGCAGGGTGTATTCGACGCGGACCGGGGTCGCGGCGACCATCTTGGCCTGGAAGGCCGGGCTGATGACCTGATCCATCGCAGTGTGGATATAGACCTTGTCGACCTTGCCGAAATTGGCGGCAGTCACCTTCACCGGCGTTGCGAGCGGCGCCAGCGGCTCGTCGAGGATCAGGTCGGGGATCGCCTTGCGCAGGCCATCGGGGCCGTCATTGGCGAACAGGTCGGCACGGGCCGAATATTCGATCGAGGCCAGCCCCTTCTCCTTCTGGATCTGCAGGTGCGGGCCGACCTTGGCATCCGGATCGCGCTGGGCAAGCGACACCAGCGAGTCACCGTCCTGCGGCAGATAGGCAGCGAGGTAGACCAAAGTCTTGATCTTCTTCGGCGCCTTCTCGGCCGCCGCGGAGATCACGATGCCGCCGAAGCTGTGGCCGACGACGACGGCGGGACGCTTGATCGAACCCAGCGCCTTGACGACGGTGTCGCGGTACAGGTCCAGGCTGACCTTGTCGGGCGTCGCGGGATTGCCCGGACGGCCCGGCAGGTCGACGGCGACGACCTGGTAGCCGTCCTTCTGCAGCTTCGCGCTGACATGGCCCCAGACCTGGTCGTTCTCGAAAGCGCCGTGCACCAGGACGATGGCGGGCTTCTCGACGGTCTGCGCATTGGCGCCGATTGCAAGGACGGAAGCGGCGGCGGAGGCGATCAACATCTTCATTTTGCTAGTCCTTCGATACTGAAGCATCCCAGTGATGCTGTGATCGGAGGAGTATCGCAGGGCCGTTTTTGAACCCATGCCGCGGCCTCCCGAATCCATGATCGATCGTCCGGAATGAGGATCGAACCTGCGGGCGGGAGGCCGTGGCGTTGCTTCCCGGGATTGCAGGCAGGGCCATCGGCCTGCGGCACGGTCCGGAGGCGAATAGGTCTCAAGGGGTGCAACGATGCATGTGAGGAAGCGGCGCAGGCTCACACGCCATGGCAAAGCCAGCGCGTTCAGGCGGAGGCGATGCCGAGATACTGGATTACCAGCCGAGTTGAAGTCCCTACTGCGCACACCGCCGCGAATAGTTGCGCCGGCGTTACGGACAACTGGTGCGTCCAGTAGCTCATTTCCGAATCATCATTGATGTCGATATGACCACGGCCACTAAATTCACGCTGCGCAACCATTTACGAAGATACCCTGCATCTGGTGACGGGATCACCGTGCGTGCCGCCCTCATGCCGAGGTCTCGGCCGACGCATTCGTCTCCCTCGGCATGGAGACGCCGGGGGAGCCCGAAACCACATCCGCAGAGGCTAAAAAATGCTGCAGTCGCGAAAGACCGGAGTGTCAGGGAAGGATATCTCCAATCCGCACCAGGCCACCCGGCAAATGATCGGCTTGGGCGGAGGATGGCCGCAGGGCTCGCGGCTCGCCTTGGCCCGCGACACGCCGTATTGCGGCCTGCCGCGGGCTGACGGCATGCTGCGCCTCAGTCGGCTTTCCACCCGAAGGCCGACATCATGACACTGAACAGCCAGGTATTGGGGAAGAACCCCTTCACGCCCTGCGCGCCGGGCCCCATGGCAGCCGCCACGACCTCTTCGCCGGCATGCGCGCCCCTGGTGTCGGCGGCGATCACGGGCCGGCCACCCGCAGGCGATGCCAGTTGCTCCGCGAGTGGACGGTCGCGCGTGCCCGACAGCAATTTGAGATCATAGGAATGATCAGCGACGAACAGGATCAGCGTGTCCTTGCCCGCCGTGGCGCTGATCTTGCGGATCATGTCGTCCATCTCGACAGCGTGCCGCAGCCCGTCCTGGAGTCTGTCTGTGTGCATGTCCCATTCGACCATCAGGAAATAGCCCTTCCGATTGCGGCTCAGGCTGGCGATCGTCGCCTGCACTGCGGGGATCGGCGCATAGTCTTCGTCGCGGATGATCGCTGCGCGGCGGGTCTGTGGCGTCAGCATCGACGGATCCCGGCCGAACAGATAGCCGGCACGGACGAACGCCTGTTCGGTGGTCGTCCCCATCTTGGTGAATGCGGCATCGGCGGAGGCGCGATCCTTGCCGATCAGGATGTCGACGCCGTCGCCGAAGCGCGGCGCGAGGAGCTGGCGGAAGATCTCGTCCTTGTCGGTGCGCCTGGCGACATGCGCGTAGCAGGCAGCCGGCGTCGCGTCCCAGAGCGGCATGTTGGTGATCACGCCCGTGGAGAGCCCGTGCTGCTCGGCATATTCGAGGATCGTCTTCACCGGGGTGACGCCGGTCCCGTCGCCCGCGGGAACGACGGAGTTCATGCCGCTGTTCGTCTTGCGGCCGGTGACGATCGCCGTCATGCCGGCCGCGGAATCGGTCACCCAGTGATTGAGCGCTGAGGTGTCCGACAGGCCGATATGCGGCATCGACTGGATGAACAGCGATTGCGGGCGGTTATGCGCGTAGATGCCGGCGGCGCTCAGCGTCGGCAGGCCCCCGGCATCGCCGAGGAACAGGATCACGTTCCGCGCTGGCCGGGCCTGGACTGGGCTGCCCGGGCAAAGCGTCGTAGCGACCGCGACGAGCGCCACGACGGACGATCTGCCGATGAGGTGCCGGGCGACCTGCCGGCCAAGACGTCCAATCATTCGTGACATGGCTGTTTCCTTGGAAATATGTGGTTCGCGGGTTCCGAATGCTCGTGTGACCGCCTCAGGCTACAATCACGGGACGAAGGGCGTGCTCAGGATCGTGCCTGCCGCGTCGGACAGCGCCGCACCCGTGCCGGTTTCGGTGCCCAGCCCGAAATAGAAGCGGCCCTGGAACAGCGCGAAGGACCGCGCGAAGGTAGGCGCAGGGAAGCTGAGCACCACCGTTCCGGCCTTGAGATCGCGGCCGAAGCGCGTGACCGAGACGCGATACCGGTCGGGACCTTCCGCGCGCGAGGAGAGGCAATAGAGCCGCCCCTTCTCGACGAGCAGGTCCCGAGGCTGCTCGGATGCCGGCAGCTGCAGCCGCCGCGCATTGTCGGCCGAGCTTGCCGCATAAAGGCCGATCGGCAGCCATTGATGGTCGTTATGCTGCCAGCCGCCGATATAGGCGGTTTCCTTGCCGAGCCTGGCCCAGCGCTCGACCAGCCCGACCTGGGCGCCGGTGGCGGGCGTGTCCGGGAACAGGGCGGACGAATGGCCCAAGGCGAGCGGTTGGAAGCCGTTCTGCGCCGGGTCGAAGCGGAAGAGCGTCGCCATGCGCGGATGGGGATCGTCTTGGACGCTTCCCAGCGGCGCGGACGTGCTCGCATAGAGCGAGTCGCCGATCTCGAACAGCGTCCAGAACCGGCCGACGACCTGGGTGTCCTGACCCAGCACCTTTGTGGCCCTGCCCAGCGGGACCAGCGACTGGGCCAGGGCGGGGTTGGGGATCAGCGCCGCGGGCTGCCAGCTGGCGGCCTCGTCTTCGGATATCCATGCGGAAAGCGGCTGGCCATAGGCGCCGCCGACGGCGACCAGCCGCCCGGCATGGTGACGGATGTCATAGACGTGGATGCCGCGGGGGATGTTGCGCAGCTTGGTCCATGCGCCGCCGGCCAGCCGATACAGATTGCCATAGGACCAGTCGTCGCGGGGATCGTGGCCGGGAACGTAGAGGACATCGCCCGCCTGGTAGAAGCGCGCGACCTGCTCGTCGTTGACGGTATATTCCTCGGTGAACTTCCTCCCGTCATAGGACAGGATCGGAACCGGCCCGGCATTGGACGAGGGCCCGAAGTTCGAGCTGTTCCCCGCGCCCAGGAACAAGCGGCCGCCGAAGACCTGCATCGCCCAGATGTTCCGGGCATAGGGGCCATCGGGCCAGCGCTGCAGGAAGGGCGTGCCGACCAGATCGGGCTTCACCTCGCGTTCGGCGGCGATCGCCCGCAATGGGACGAAAGGGGACAGCGTCGCGGCAAGCATGAACTCTCTGCGCTTCATCGATATGCTCCGGATTCTCGGGGAAATTCCTGGTGGTGCCCGGCGTGCGGGCAGCGGCGCCCTTCCCGATCGCCTCGGGAAGGACGCCTGCCCGTCCGCGGCCTAAAGCTCGAACCGGATGCCGGCGCGGAAGGCGCGGCCGGTGTCGGAATAGGTGCGGTTGTACCCGAACTGCGCCGAGCTGAACCCCGGCCCGTCGGCCGACGGAATCGGCGAGCGGTTGGCGATATTGGTCATGACGAAGAAGCCCTCGACGCCCTTGGCGATGGCATGGCTCACCGAGCCATCGATATAGAAGGCGCCGTCGACACGATTGATGTTGATCGTGTTGTTCCCGCCCGGGCAATTGGCGGTGCATTCGATGAAGGTGGCATCGCGGACGCCCGCACTGATCCCGCGCCCGGTCAGCGACACGTCGAACGATCCCGTGTGATAGGCAAGGTCGATCAGATAGCGATAGCGCGGCGCGCCGCCTTCCCGCAGGCTGGAATTGAAGATGCCGGTGATACCGCTCTCGCTACCATTTTTGAGGTTGAGGGTGCCGAGCGCCCGGATCGAGAGGCTCCCGGACCCCAGCGACGCAGCGATATCGGACATGCGCACCCGATAGCTCGCCTCGAAATCGATGCCGCGCGCCCAGAACAGGTCGAGGTTCACCGGCCGGACATAGATGTATTTGATCTTGCCGTCGCCGCCGCGGACGATGTTGTCGCACAGGTCCTGGTCGCCCTTGAAGCACTGGTCGACGGTCGAGCTGCTCGATGCGGTGGTGATCGCATCGCGGATCTTCACGTCCCAATAGTCCGCCGACAGCGACAGGCCGCGAATGGCCCGCGGCGTGACCACGGCACCGAAGGTGATCGTATCGGCCCTCTCCGGACGGATGGTCGGATTGCCGGTGGTGACCTGCTGGACGGTATAGGTCTGTCCGCCGAGGAACGGATCGGACGCAACGGCGGACCCCGTCGAGCCGGCGGCGAACAGTTCGGACAGATTGCCCGCACGGATATCGCGCGACCGGGTGAAGCGGATCTTCACATCGTCGATCGGCGCGAAGGTGAGGCCCGTCTTCCAGGTCGTGACGAAGCCGGAGGAGCTGTAGTCGGTAGCGCGCACCGCGCCATTGAAGTCGAGCGACTTGAAGAACATGTCCTTGAGAAGCGGAACGACGACCTCCGCGAACCCTTCCTTCACGTTCACCGAGCCGTGGATCGGCTTGTAGTTCGCGTTGCCGAAGCCGTCGGCCAGGCCGATGGGATTGGCGGTGCCCTCCGCTGAATCCCGGCGATATTCGACGCCGGTGGCGATCGAGACCGGGCCGGCCCAGGTCGAGAAGGGCTCGCCGCGCAGCGTGCCGGCGAAACCGTCCTGATGGATCGTCTGGCGGACCCAGTCGGTGCTCATGAAATACTGGATGCTGGTGCTGCTGTTCACGCCGACGCCGAACGGATTATAGGGCGCGCATCCATTGGTGGGATCGGTGAGCGTCGAGCGGCAGACGATCGTGCCATTGGGGCCGCGGACCGCATCGAGCGCCTTGGTGAAGTTGGCGCTGATCGGCACCAGCACGTCCTGGCCGATCTTGCTGATGCTGCGATAGCCCGACACCTCCCAGGTGAAATCGGTCCCGAACAGGCCGACCGACCCGTTGGCGCCGAGGAGATACTGGTAGAGTGAATGGTCACTGCTGTAGGTGCGCTTGCCGAGATCCGCGTTCGACGAACCGATGCTGAGCGTCGTCAGCCCAAGCTGATCCATGCGCAGCCCGATGCTCTCGGGCAGGAAGGCATTGTCGCGGCGGACGGTGTTGCCCGCGATCGTCGGCGGTGCCGCCGAAGTCACGTGGGAGCGCGTGAAGAGGAACTGACCGAACAGCTGGACGCGGTCGCTCACATCGAAGCTGACGCGGGCAAAGGCGCTCTGGCGCGAATTGGCGTTCAGGAACGACTGGGTGTTCTTCGACCAGTCGGTATATTGCCAGTCGCCGCCGACGAAGGTGTCCGAGGTGAGCAGCGTGCCGTAGTTGAGCTGCCCCGGCGTGCCGTTCTGGCCGAAATAGACGCCGCGCAAAGGCCCCGAGGTGACGACGCCGCCCGGGGTGATCGATGCATAGCCGACATGCTCTAGCGAGAGATATCTGGGCTGGCCGTTGGTCGCCGTCCAGTTCGGATTGGCGAAGGTCCGATAGCCGGTATACCAGTCGCGGGGCAGGCCATCGATGCCCTCGATATAGGAATGCTCGGCGCTAACCAGCAGGTGGCCACGATCGCCGGCGAACCTGGCGCCGGCACCCAGGGACAGCGTATAGTTCTTGCGGTCGCCCTCGGTGGTGGCGCCACCTTGGATCTTGCCCCGAACGCCGGTGAAATCCTTGTCGAGGACGAAGTTGACGACGCCGGCATCGGCATCGGAGCCCCATGCCGCCGAGGCGCCGCCGGTCACCACGTCGACCCGCTTGATGAAGGCGTTGGGAATGACGTTGATGTCGACGATCGAGCCGTTGACCGTGGCAGCGGGCAGGCGCCGGCCGTCCAGCAGCACCAGCGTCCGGCTCGAGCCGAGGTTGCGCAGGTTCAGCGAATTGACGCCGGTATAGCCCGAGCTGGTGGTGCCCGTATTCTGCGCGGGGGAATTGCCCGCGGCGACGCCCGGCAGCAGCGTGACGACATCGGCGATATTCTCCGGCGCCTTGCGGCGGATCTCCTCCTCGCCGAGCACGGTCGTCGGCGTCGGCGCGTCATAGCCGTTGCGGATGATGCGGGTGCCGGTGACCTGGATATCCTCGGCGGGCGCTTCCGTGGCCGCGGTCTGATCGGGCGACACCCCCAGGATCGCGATACCCTTGTCGAAGGAGCGGACGATCAGGCCGGTCCGCGCGAGCAGCCGGTCGAGCGCCTCGCGCGTCTCGAGATCCCCCTGGACGGCGTTGGTGGTGCGGCCATCGGTATCGCGCCCCGCGACGATCACCCGGATGCCGGCCTGGCGGGCAAAGGCGAGAACCGCGCTCGATGCGGACTGTGCCGGGATGTTGAAGCTGCGGGTCTGCGCCTGGGCCATGGCAGGTATGGCGATCGCCGTGGCGACCGCCGCCATGGAAACAACGGATCGATGTAAGTGAGCGTTCATCATAGTTCCCCGACGCTTGATGCGTTCAAAGCGAATGACGGGGGATTTTTCGATTTCGGTCCGAAATGGAAAATTAATTTCTAGTGGCAGTTTTATTTAGGTTTTATTACAATAATTCTTCCACTGCGCTCGACCTTCCCGCCGGACAACGCCGCGGCTGCTTGCGCGAATTCCTCGACATCGTTCGCACCAAACAAGCCGACGATCCGCGTATCGGCGATTTCCGGATCGGCAATGACGATCTTGATGCTGTTGACGCGGTTGAAGCGGGCCACGGCCGATTTGATCGGCACATTGTCGAGCGAGATCTGGGCGAGATCGGGGGGTGGCAGCGCGGGCCTGGCGACCGTCCTGGAGGCCGCCGGCTGCGGCTGCCCCAGGTCGAGCGTCACTGCATCGCCGGCGTGCAGCAACACGGCCTGATCCCGCTCGTCGCGCGACCAGACCAGCACGCTGCCCTGCTTCACCTTCACCGTGCCGCCGGTCGCGCCGACCCGGGCGACCGAATAGACGGTGCCCGTCGCCTGCGCGAACACCTCGCCGGATCGGACGACGAAGGGGCGTGCCTTATCCTTCGCCACCCGGAACAGCGCCTCCCCATTGAGCAGGATCACATTGCGGAAATTGGCGGAGAGATGGACCTCGATTTTCGCGTGATGCCGCAAGGTAGCCATCGAGCCGTCCTGAAGCATCACTACCTCTTCGGCGCTGGCAGGTTCGACAAGCTTGAAGGGGCCGAAAACCGGCACGCCGGCGGTCACCAGCACCGCGACGGACGCGGCCAGCGCTGAGCCGATCGCGGCGGCGCGTCCGCCCCATCGGATCAGGCCTCTGCGCGGACGCGCATGGTCGCCGGCAGCGTGGCCGCCGCTGTTGCCGCTGTCGAACACGGAGGCTGTCCGGGCCGCCACGGGCGATGCCGGAGCCGCCGGCGCGCCGACGACCGCACCTTCCATCACATGCATCGCCGCGCGGACGCGCACGAACGCGCCCCGATGGCGCGGATCGGCCGCCAGCCAGGCATCCAGCGTCGCCCGGCGTTCCGGCAACATGTCGCCATAGCCAGCCTCGACCGCCCAATGCGCGGCCTGGTCGTCGATGCTGTTAGAGAGACCGGGAGGTATCAACCGCTTCTGCCTTTTGTTCCATAGTCTCCCGCGCGTCGCCACTCATCTCGGCGTCCTGGGCCGCCAGCCGCTGGAGGACCTTCTGCACGCCGCGCACAAGATGATTCCGTACGACATCCTCGCTCACGCCCAGGCGCTCCGCCGTCTCTCTTTGCGATACGCCTTCTATCCGTCGCAGCTCGATCGCCTTCCGGGCGGTATCGGACAATTCCGACAGCACCCCGTTCACTCGCTCGATTTCCTGCGCCGCTGCTATCGTTCGATCTGCCAGTGGCGCACTATCCATGACGTTCAACCATTCGATTTCGGTCATCGACGTGAAATTAATTACGCCGGAACGACGCATGATGTCCGCGGCCACCGTTTGGGCGGTCCGATAGAAATAGGCCATCGGGCTGCGGATATGATCGACGGAACCCAGGCTAGCGATCCGGCAATAGGCTTCCTGGATAACGTCGTTCGGATCGAGGACATGCCCCCAGCGGCGGGCAAGCCAGCTACGCACTCCCCGCTCATGCGGGAGGATTTCCCTGCCGATCCAGGCTGAGACGAGATCCTCATCCATTCGATATCAGCCGCTCGTGACCCACGGGATTGCCGCCGGCCGAATCGGCGAAGGCATGGAGGCGCCTCTCAAAGACGCCTGGCATGACATGTTGATGACCGCGGACGCGATCGGACGGCGGAGCAGGGAGCCGCCTGTGTTGGCGGAGCGACTATGGAGCCGCCCCGCCCCTTTCGGCTCAAACCAGCTCGGCGAGCACCGAGCGATCGAATCCCTTCAGGCTGCCGGTATCGTCGGTGCGGATCTTCTCGACCCAGTTCGGGTCGCTGATCAGCGCGCGGCCGACGGCGATCAGGTCGAACTCGTCGCGCTCCATCCGCGCGATCAGCTTCTCGATCCCCGCGCTGGTCGAGGCCTCGCCGCCGAACGCCGCGATGAACTCGCCCGACAGGCCGACCGAGCCGACGCTGATCGTCGCGGCGCCGGTGAGCTTCTTCGCCCAGCCGGCGAAATTCAGCCCTTCCTCGCCGTCAATCTCCGGGAACTCGGGCTCCCAGAAGCGCCGCTGCGAGCAGTGGAGGATATCGACGCCGGCCTCGACCAGCGGCTGCAGCCAGTCTTCCATCAGCTGCGGCGTCTCGGCGAGGCGCGCGGCGAAGTCCTGCTGCTTCCACTGGCTGACGCGCAGCGCGAGCGGATAATCGGGGCCGACCGCCGCACGCACCGCCGCGATCACCTCGCCGGCGAAGCGCGCGCGCTCGCGGATCGAGGCGCCGCCATAGCGATCGGCACGCTCGTTGGTGCCCGACCAGAAGAACTGGTCGATCAGATAGCCATGCGCACCATGCAGCTCGACCAGGTCGAAGCCGAGGCGCTTAGCGTCGGCCGCGGCGCGGGCGAAGGCGGCGACGGTGTCGGCGATCGCCTCCTCGTTCATCACCTCGCCGCGCGGCGTACCCGGACCGAGCAGGCCGGAGGGGCTCTCGACCGGGCTCTCCGGTTCCCAGCCGCCCTGGCTGCGGGTCGAGCCGGTGTGCCAGATCTGCGGGCCCATCTTGCCTCCGGCGCCGTGCACCGCGTCGATCACGCCCTGCCAGCCGGCCAGCGCCCGCTCGCCATGGAAGAAGGGGATTCCGGCTTCGTTGCGCGATGCCGGGCGGTCGATCACCGTGCCCTCGGACAGGATCAGGCCGACGCCGCCTTCGGCCCGGCGGCGATAATAGGCTGCGTTCGGTTCGCCGGGGATACCTTCGGGCGCGAAACTGCGGGTCATGGGGGCCATGACGATACGGTTCTCGAGGCGGAGGCTGCCAAGTTCGAAGGGGCGGAACAGGGTATCGCTGTCGGGCATGGGGCGTGAAATCCATGTTGGTTGGACGAGACTAGGTATATGATGTAAACTTGGGCGCAAGAACGCACCTGCAATCGCCCAGGTATATCGGAGGATACTTTGCCCATCTGCGATCCCACCCGCTTCTCGGCCGAATGCCCGAGCCGGAAGCTGCTCGACCAGATCGCCGACAAATGGTCGATGATGGTGCTCGCGGTGCTGGATGGCGGGCCGCTGCGGTTCAATATGATCAAGCGCCACCTTGAGGGCGTGACCCAGAAGGCGCTGACCCAGTGCCTCCGCCGGCTGGAGCGCAACGGGATCATCCTGCGCCGCGTGCTGCCGCTGTCGCCGGTGGCGGTGGAATATGAGATCACCCCGCTAGGCCGCTCGCTCCAGGGGCCGTTCAAGGCGCTGCACGTCTGGACGTTCGAGCATCTCGCGATGGTCGAGGAGGCACGCCAGGCATTCGACGCGCGGGCGGCGGCTTAGGTTTCCCTCTCCCCCTCCGGGGAGAGGGCTCAAGAGACCTTCGGCCGCCGGCAGAACGGCACCAGCACCAGCGCGGCGAGGAACAGGAAGGCCATGACCCGGAACACGTCGTTGAAGGCAAGCGTCATCGCCTCGCGCTGGACCAGCCGGCCCGCCACGCCCTGCGCCATCAGCAGCGCCTCGGCACTGTCGGGCGTGTAGCTGCGGGCATAGGCGGCGAGGTTCTCGATCAGTTCGCCGCTGGTGCGGCCCGCCACGCCCAGCGCCTCGCCCAGGCGCAGCATGTGGAGCCGGGCATTGTCCTGCAGCCAGGTGTTGACCAGCGCGATGCCGATCGCCCCGCCCAGGTTGCGCATCAGGTTGAACAGGCCCGAGGCGTAGCGCAGCTCGGGCCCCTCGAACCCGGCCAGCGCCAGGTTCACGCTCGGCACGATGCACAGCATGATCGCGAAGCTGCGCACCGCCTGCGGCCAGAGCAGCGCGTGGAACCCCCATTCGGGCGTCATGAAGCTGAACAGCCACAGCCCCGCGGCGAAGAGGCTCAGCCCGAAGGTTATCATGATCCGCGGATCGAGCCGCTGCGACAGGCCTGCCGCGATCGGCACCCCCAGCATCTGGACCACCCCGGCGATGAACACCGTCGTGCCGATCTCCGCCGCGTTGTAGCCGCGCACCGTGCCGAGGAAGACGGGGACGAGGTAGGTCGCCGAATAGATGCCGAAGCCGATCACCAGGTTGAACACGCAGGCGAAGACGAAGGTCGGCTTGCGGAAGGGCGACAGGTTGACGATCGGGTTCTCGGAGCGGAACGAGCGCTCGAGGAACAGCAGGAGTGCCACGAAGCTCAGCCAGGCGCCGGTGGCGATGGCGCGGTCCTGGAACCAGTCGTTCCGCGGGCCCTCCTCCAGCACATATTCGAGGCCGCCCAGGAATACCGCCATGGCGGCGAGGTGCATCCAGTCGATCCGCCGGAGCATCGCCAGATTGGGCAGGTCGACCCGGATGCAGAACAGGGCGAGCGCGGTCACCGCGGCGCCGGGCAGGATGTTGACGTAGAAGATCCAGCGCCAGCCGGCGGCATCGGTGATCCAGCCGCCCAGCGTCGGCCCCAGGGTCGGCGCGAGGACGGACACCATGCCGAGGATCGCCGGGATCATCGCACGCTGCTTGCCGGTGAACATCGCAAAGCCGGTGGCGAACACGGTGGGCACCATCGCCCCGCCGACGAACCCCTGAAGCGCACGGAAGGCAATCATCGACTCGATGCTCCACGCCAGGCCGCACAGCGCGCTCGCCAGAGTGAACAGTCCGGCGGAGAGCGCGAACAGCCATCGCGTCGACAGCGCCTGGGCGAGGAAGGCGGCGAAGGGGATCATCACCAGCTCGGCCATCAGATAGGCGGTCTGCACCCAGCTGATCTCGTCCGAGCTCGCCGACAGCCCGGCGCGCACCTCGTTGAGCGAGGCGGCGACGATCTGGATGTCGATCAGCGCCATGAACTGGCCGAACGCCATCACGCCGAAGATCAGGAACTTGCGGCTGTCGGGCAGCGCCTGGGGATCGATCGTCTGCGCCATCCGGGCCTCTTGAACGGGTGTGAGGATCATTATATGATAGTCGTAATATAAAACAAGGATGCGCAATGCGCTACGATGCCGAGCACCGCGGGAAGACGCGGGAGAAGATCCTGAAGGAAGCCGCTTCGGCGATCCGCGCCAGGGGGCCGGAAGGCGTCGGCGTGGCCGCGCTGATGAAGCAGGCCGGGCTGACCCATGGCGGCTTCTATGCGCATTTCGGATCGAAGGACGCGCTGGTCGCCGAGGCGATCGGAGTGATGTTCGAGGAGGCCCGCAACCGCTTCGACCGCGACCAGGCGAAGACCGACCCGCGCGCGGCGCTCGACAAGTATGTCGGCTTCTACCTCTCCCCCCGGCACCGTGATGCGCGCGGCCGCGGCTGCCCGGTGGCGGCGCTTTCGGGCGACATGGCGCGGCTCGAGCCCGAGGCGCGCACCCGCTTCGGCCAGGGCATCGCCGCGCTGTCCGGCTGGCTGGGCGAGACGCTGGAGCGGCATGGCGTCGCCGATGCGCAGCTGGCCGGCCGCTCGATGCTGTCCGAACTGGCCGGCGCGCTGCTGCTGTCCCGCGCCGTGGCCGACCCCGCCGAGTCCGACGCGATCCTCGCCGATTCCGCCGCTGCGATCCGCACGCGCTACAGGCTGGAAGCCGCACAATGACCGGGCTGGAACAGGTGCAGGCGCTGCTCGCCGCCGGCAAGCAGCCGCCGATCGGCGAGACGCTCGCCTTCGCGCTGGTCGAGGTCGCCAGGGGCCATGCGGTATTCGAGGGCGTGCCAGACCGGCGCGCCTACAACCCGCTCGGCACGATCCATGGCGGCTATGCCGCAACCCTGCTCGATTCGGCCTGCGGCATCGCCACCCACAGCGCGCTGGCGGAGGGGCAGAGCTACACCACGCTCGAGCTCAAGATCGCCTATCACCGCGCGATGACCGAGAATACCGGCCCGGTCCGCGCGACCGGCACGGTCCTGTCGATCGGCCGCCGGGTCGCCTTTGCCGAGGCGAAGCTCGTCGATGCCGAGGGCCGGCTGCTCGCCTCCGCCACCTCCACCCTGCTGGTGATCAGCCAATGAGCGAGCAGGCCGAGACCGGCAAGCGGCGCAAGCTGCCCAAGGCTGCCCTTGCCGGCGGCGTCGCCGTGCTGCTCGCCGCCAGCGGCGCGCTGTGGATCACCAGCCCGGCATCGAGCGAGACCACCGACAACGCCTATCTGCGCGCCGACAGCACGATCGTCTCGGCGCGGATCGGCGGGCAGATCGCCGAGCTGCTGGTCCGCGATAACCAGGAAGTGAAGGCAGGCGACCCACTGGTTCGGATCGAGGACCGCGAGTTCGCCGCCCGGCTCGATGCCGCGCGCGCTGCGGTGCGCGACGCCGATGCCGCAGTCGCCGCCGCACTCGCCGCGATCAAGTCGCATGGCGCCGAGACAAGGCTGGCGAGCGCGGACGTCGCGGTGGTGCGGACCGCGATCGCCTCGACCTCGGCCGAGCTTCAGCGCGCCGAGGCCGATGATGCCCGCTACCAGGCCTTGCTCGCCCAGGGCTTCGCCACCCGCCGCGATGCCGAGCGCATCCACGCGGCGCTGCTCGACGCGCGGGCCAAGGCGCGCCAGAGCGGCGCCAGCCTCGCCGCTTCGCAGGACAAGGCGGGGGTGACGATCGCGCAGAAGGACAGCCTGCTCGCCGCGCTGGAAAGTGCCCGGGCCGGCGCCGAGCGCGCCCGCGCCGCGCTGCGCCTCGCCGAGCAGGACGAGAGCTACACTTTGGTCCGCGCGCCGGTGGGCGGCGTGGTCGGCAATCGCCGCGCCCAGCCCGGCGACTTCGTCCAGCCCGGCACGCGGCTGCTGACCCTGGTGCCCAGCCGCCAGCTCTATGTCGTCGCCAATTTCAAGGAGACCCAGACCGCGCGCATGCTCGCCGGCCAGCCGGCCAGGGTGCATGTCGATGCGCTGGGCGACGCGGTGCTGACCGGCCATGTCGAGAGCTTCGCGCCGGGATCGGGATCGGAATTCACCCTGCTGCCGTTCGAGCCGGGATCGGGCAATTTCACCAAGATCGTCCAGCGCGTGCCGGTGCGCATCGCGCTCGATGCCAACCAGCCGGCGCTGTCCCGGCTGCGGCCCGGCCTGTCGACCACGGTGACGGTGCGGCTCGCGCGCTAGGCCGCGAGCCGCCGCCTTTAGTGCGCCGCCCCGGGGCCGACCGCGCGGGTCGGGCGCGGGGTCAGCCAGATGATCATCGCCGCGGCGACGAAGACGATCGCCGAGAGCAGGAAGATATGGCTCGTCGCCAGCGCGAACGCCTCCTTGTCGACCAGCTGGGCGATGGAGGCGCGCGCCTGGTCGAGCGAGAAGCCCTGCGCCGCCAGCGCATTGACGGTGCCGTCGCTGTTGAGCTTCGAGGCAAGCTCGCTGCGCGCGACCCGGGCGCTGTCGTCCCAGGCCGTGGTCGCGATCGAGGTGCCGATCGCACCCGCCATCGTCCGCAGGAAGCTCATCACGCCCGCCGCCGACGCCGTCTCCTCCGGCTTGACCGAGCCCAGCGCGAGCGTGGTCAGCGGGATGAAGAAGAAGGGCATGCCGATGCCCTGGAGCATCTGCGGGAAGGCGAGGCTCCAGAAGTCCGCCTGGCTGTTCCAGTGGACACGGAGCAGCGAGGTGAAGCCGAGCCAGAGGATGCCGAAGCAGACCAAAGCGCGCGGATCGGCCTTGGTGCTGAGCTTGGCGACGATCGGCGACATGATCACCGCCGCCACACCGGTAAAGGCAGTGGCATAGCCGGCATAGGTCGCCGTGTAGCCCATGCTGGTCTGCAGCCATTGCGGGATGATCACCGCCGAGGCGAAGAAGGTCGCGAAGGCGAAGGACAGGGATGCCACCGCCACGGTGAAGCCCCGGTGGCGGAACACCCGCAGGTCGACGATCGGCTGGTCCTCGGTCCCTTCCCAGGCAAGGAACACCAGGAAGCCGATCAGCGCGATCACGCCGAGCATCACGATGGTACCGTCGTTGAACCAGTCATGCTCGCGGCCGAGATCGAGCATGATCTGCAGCGCGCCGATCCACAGCAGCATCAGCATCAGGCCGACCCGGTCGACGCGCAGCTGGCTCGTCGGGGTCTCGACCTTCGACAGCAGGCGCATCGCACCGAAGGCGCAGAGCGCGGCGACCGGGATGTTGATGAAGAAGATCCAGTGCCACGACCAGCTGTCCGAGATGGTGCCGCCGAGGATCGGGCCGAGGATCGGCGCGACGACGGTGGTCATCGCCCAGACGCCCATCGCCTGGGCGCGCTGCTGGGGCGGGAAGATGCGCATCAGCAGCGTCTGGCTGAGCGGCATCAGCGGGCCGCCGCACAGGCCCTGGCCGATGCGGCAGGCGACCAGCATGCCGAGCGAGCTCGACAGGCCGCACAGCACCGAGAAGACGCCGAAGCCGATCATCCCGAAGGTGAAGGTGCGCACCGTGCCGAAGCGGCCGGCGAGCCAGCCGGTGAGCGGCACGCATACCGCCTCCGCCACGGCATAGGAGGTGATGATCCACGTCCCCTGGCTGCCCGAGATGCCCAGGCTGCCGGCGATGTGCGGCACGGAGACGTTGGCGATGGTGGTGTCGAGCACCACCATGAAGTTGGTGAGCGCGAGCACCACGCCCGCAAGGATCAGCGACACGCCCTTCAGCGGCGCCATTTCCTCGGCCTTGCCGTTCATGGCCCGATCCTCAGTTCTTCGAGACGTCGATCTCGGCGTCCATGGAAAGGCCGACGCGCAGCGGATGCGCGGCGAGTTCCTTCGGGTCGAGCGCGACGCGCACCGGCAGACGCTGGACCACCTTGATCCAGTTGCCGGTGGCGTTCTGCGCCGGGATCAGCGCGAAGGACGAGCCGGTGCCGCCCGACAGGCCGACGACCTTGCCGTGATACTCGACGCCGCCGCCATAGAGGTCGGACTTGAGCGTCACCGGCTGGCCGACCTTCACCTTGGTCAGCTGGCCTTCCTTGAAGTTCGCATCGACATAGAGCTGGCCGACCGGGACGATCAGCATCAGCTGCGCGCCCGGGGCGACGCGCTGGCCGACCTGGACCGCGCGGCGGGTGACGACGCCGTCGACCGGCGCGCGGATCACGGTGCGCGTCAGGTCGAGCCGGGCCTGATCGACCCTGGCCTGGGCGGCGAGCACCTCGGGTGCCGAATTGGCGGTGGTGCCGCTGATCAGCGCGTTGTTCGCGGCCAGCTCGCCGCTGGCGGCGCCGCGGGTCGAGTTGGCCTGCGCCACACCGGCGCGTGCCAGCTCCAGATTGGCCTTGGCCGAGGAGAAGGCGTTGGTCGCCGAGGTAAGCTCCTCACCCGACACCGCACCATTGGGGGCTAGGCGCTGGCGCCGGGCGAGGCCCACCCGCGCCTTCTCGTAATCCGCCTCGGCGGCGACGAGCTGGGCACGGGCTCGGGAAATAGCGGCACCGCGGGCCTGGACCTGCGCGGCGAGCGCAGCGCTCGTGGCAGAGGTCTGGCCGTACTGGCGGCGGGCCTTGGCGAGATCGGCCTCGGCCTGGGCGAGCGCGATCCGCGCATCGCTGTCGTCGAGCTGGACGAGGATATCGCCCTTCTTCACCACCTGCGTATCGGACACCGCGACGCCTGCGACCTGCGCGGCGACCATCGGCGTCACGCTGGCGGTATCGGCGCCGACATAGGCGTTGTCGGTGCTGATATAGTGACTGCCGACCAGCGCATACCAGCCGCCATAGCCGACGCCGGCGACCAGCACCGCGCCGGCGATGCCGGTCAGCAGGCGCCTGCGCAGGTTCGGCTTGGCCGGGGCTTCCGGAGCAGCGGCTTCGGGCGCGGCGTTCGCGACATGGAGATTGGGTTCGGCATCAGCCATGGGTCGAGTCCTTGGTTGCGGCGGCGGCCGCGGTGTTGGTGGAAAAGCCGCCGCCCAGCGCACGGACCAGCTGGACGTCGAGCGTGAAGGCCCGGGCCTGGAGGTCGGCGACGATCTGGCGGTTCTGCAGCACGCTCTGCTCGGCGGTCAGCACGTCGAGGAACGTCGAGAGCCCGCCTTCATAGCGCTGGCGGGCGATCGAATAGGCAGCCTCGGAGTCGCTCAGCGCCTGGCGGCTCTCGGAGAGACGGGTGACCAGGGCGTTCTTGCTGGTCACCGCATCGGCCACTTCGCGATAGGCCGTGGTGACGGTCGAATCATAGGTGGCGACCGCTTCGTCGAACCCGGCACGCGCGCCCTTGTACTGGCCGGCAAGCGCGCCGCCGCGGAAGATCGGCAGGCTGACGGCGGGGCCGACCGAGCCATAGGTCGATCCGCTCTTGAACAGGTTGCCGATGCCGAACGACTGGAAGCCGATCAGCGCGCTGAGGTTGACCGAGGGGTAGAAGTCGGCGCGCGCCACCTTGATGCGGCTGGCGGCGGCCTCGACCCGGGCGCGGGCGGCGGCGATGTCCGGCCGGCGGCCGATCAGGTCGGTGGTGACGCCGGCGGGAAGCCCGTGCGTCTCGGCCGGGCCGACGGGAAGCGCGATGGTGAGGCCGCGGTCCGGGCCCTTGCCGAGCAACGCCGCGATGCGGTTGCGGGTGAGGCCGATCGCCTCGTCGGTCGCGGCGAGATCGGCGCGGGCGGCGGGAACAGCGGCATCGGCCTGCTTCAATTCGGCGCGGGTATCGAGGCCGTTGGTGACGCGGTCGCTCACCAGCTTCTGCGTCTGGGTGCGCAGCTCGAGCGCCTTGGCCTGGACTTCGCGCTGCGCGGCGAGGCGGGCGAGATCGGCATAGGCGCTGGCGATGTTGGTCGAGAGGACAAGGCGCGACTGCTCGAGTTCGATCCGTGCGGCCTCGGCATCCGAAGTGGCGGCGGCGAGCGACGCGCGGTTCTTGCCCCACAGGTCGAGATCGAAGCTCAGATTCGCATCGACATGGCCGCTGTCGTTCCAGCCCTTGGGTACGAAGGCCGGCGGGATGCCGTTGTTGTAGCTCTGCTTGCCCTCGGTCGCGCCGGCCTGGACGCCGACCGACGGGAGCAAGGCGGCGCCGGCCTGCTGGGCATAGCCCTGGGCCGAGCGTAGCCGCGCGGCGGCAGCGGCGAGATCGGGCGAGTCGGCCAGGCCCTCGGCGATCAGGCTGCTCAGCTGGGCGTCGCCATAGGCGCTCCACCAGTCGTTCGCGGGCCAGTTCGAGGCATCGGCCCTGGCAGCCAGCGACTGGTCGGCGGCATAGGCCGTCGCCGCACGCACTTCGGGGCGGGCACCGAGGTTCGGCACTGGCGCGCAGGCGGAAAGAAGCGCGGTCCCGGCGGTCGCGGTGAGCAGCAGCGGGCGAAGAAAGAATCGAGTCATGATTTAAATACCGTACTGTCTGGTACGGCGTCGCAAATGGGCGCGACCCGGCATCTTGTCAACCCAAAATCGTACCCTATAGTACGGTTATGACAAGAATAGCGGAGAAGGCGCCCGGCAAGCGTGAGGCACGCAAGGAGGAACGCCGCGAGGCGATCCTGGCGATCGCCAAGCGCGTATTCCTCGACCAGGGCTATTCGGGCGCATCGATGTCGGCGATCTCGGCCGAGCTGGGCGGGTCCAAGGGCACGCTGTGGAGCTATTTCCCGTCCAAGGAAGAGCTGTTTGCCGCGGTGCTCGACGACGCGACCAAGGAGTATCGCGCCCAGCTCGCCGATGTGCTCAAGCCCGGCGAAGATGTCGGCGCGGCGGTGCGCCAGTTCTGCAAGGGCTTCCTCGCCAAGGTCTGCTCGCCCGACGGACTGCGACTTCACCGGCTGATCGCCTCGGAAGTCGCCCGCTTTCCCGAGATCGGCGACATCTTCTATCGCCGCGCCCCCCTGCCCACCCAGCAGATGCTGGCCGCGTTCTTCGAGCGCGCGATGGATGCGGGGCAGCTGCGCCGCGCCGAGCCGCTGTTCGCCGCCCGCGTGCTCGCCTCGCTCTGCCTCGGCGTGCAGCAGCGGATGATCTGGGGACATGCGCTATCGGCCGCCGAGCGCGACCACGAGGCCGGGGAGATGGCCGACATCTTCCTGCGCGCCTTCGCGCCGGAGTGAGGGGGTTCCGCCACCCCATCCCACCGTCACCCCGGCCTTGTGCCGGGGTCCACCGGGCGGCGGGTGCAGGGTTCGAGGCTCTAGGTCAGCGCGTGCGGCACTGTGGACCCCGGCACAAGGCCGGGGTGACGATCCTGCTGAACTACAGCAGCACCCCGTCGAGCCTGACCGCCTCGACACCTACACAGCGCAGCATCTTCTCCGCGACGATCACGCCGGGCGCGCCCTCCAGCTCAAGATCGAGCCGGACGGTCATGCCGCCATCCGTCACGCGCACCTCCATGTCAGGCGCCGCCAGATCGTGCTGCGCGGCGAGACCGACCAGCCGGCAGAGCAAGGCGGCGCTCGATTCGCCGACGATGTCGAGACGCACGGCTCAGGCAGCTTCGCGTACCGGGGCAAGCGGCGCGGCGGTGATCCGCGCCCGGGCCAGCGCGTCGGCGGCGCGGTGCGGCGCCAGTCCCTCGCGCCCGGCATGGCTCAGCACGGCGCCGAGCCGCAACCCGGTCGCGTGAACGCGCGTCGCCACCTCGTCGATGCTCCAGCCGAGATATTCGCCGGCGACGCTGATGATCCCGCCGGCATTCACGACATAGTCGGGCGCATAGAGGATGCCGCGATCGGCGAGCCGGTCGCCATCCTCGGGCGTGGCCAGCACGTTGTTGGCAGCGCCGCAGACGATGCGGGCACGCAGCCGGGCGACGCTGTCGCCGTCGATCACCCCGCCCAGCGCGCAGGGGGCGAAGATCGCGCAGCGCGCGTCGAGGATGCTGTCGCGTCCCATGATCTCGGCATCGTAGCGGCAGGCGATCTCGGCGGCGACGCCGGGGCGCGGCTCGGCGACGATCAGCCGGGCGCCCGCCTCGTGGAGCATCCCGCACAGCGCCGAGCCGACATTGCCGAGCCCCTGCACCGCGACGCGCACGCCCCTGAGCTCGCTGCCCAGCTGGCGCCGCGCCGCTTCCTCCATCGCCAGGAACACGCCGCGCGCGGTCCAGGGCGAGGGATCGCCGCCGGGCCTGCCGTCGCGCGGGGGCAGGCCGGCGACATGGCGGGTCTCGCCGCGCACCGTCTCCATGTCGGCAACGCTCGTGCCGACATCTTCGGCAGTGACATAGGCCCCCTCCAGCCGCGCCACCGCCCGGCCGAACGCAGCGAACAGCCGGCGCCGGTCGAAATCGCCCTCTGGCAGGTTGAGCACTGCCTTGCCGCCGCCGAGCGGCAGGTCGGCCATCGCGTTCTTGTAGGTCATCCCCTCGGCCAGCCGCATCGCGTCGCCGACCAGCGCGGCATGGTCGCCATAGCGCCACAGCCGGCACCCGCCCGCCGCCGGCCCGCGCCGGGTCGAGTGCAGCACGATGACCCCGTTCAGCCCGCTCTCCTCGTCGCGCAGCACGTGCACGCTCTCGGGCGGGGTGGCGGTATCGCAGACGGTGTCGACCATGGGAAAGGGCTCCTGAAATCCTGAGGTGACTCTTCCATGGATTTGCGGGAGAATGTGGCCTTGTTCGCGGCCTTTGACACAAGATCAGCATGATCTGACCTATGTTGGCCACATTGGAGGATAGATTTGCCCGCCGACCTCGACCCGTTCGAACGCAAGATCCTCCAGGTCCTCCAGGAGGACGCCTCGATGCCAACGGCGAAGCTGGGCGAGATCGTCGGCCTGTCGAGCTCGCCCTGCTGGCGCCGGGTGGACCGGCTGGAGAAGGACGGGATCATCACCCGCCGCGTCGCGCTGGTCGACCGGCAGAAGGTCGGGCTCAACGCCCACATCTTCGCCCAGATCAAGCTCAACGCCCACGGCCGCGCCAATCTCGACGAGTTCGCCGCGCAGATCCGCTCCTTCCCCGAGGTGCTCGAGGCCTATGTTCTGATGGGCGTGTTCGACTTCATGCTGCGCATCGTCGCGGCGGACATCGAGGCCTATGAGCGCTTCTTCTTCACCAAGCTCTCCAAGCTGCCCGGCGTGCAGGAGATCAACTCGACCGTCGCGCTAAGCCAGGTGAAGGCGACGACCGCGCTGCCTATTCCCTAGCCGCCTTCTGCGCTTCTCCGACGACGCGCAGGATGTTGCCGCTCCACATCTTCTCGAGGTCCGCGTCGCTGTACCCCGCCTTGCGCAGCCGCTCGGTGACCTTGGGCAGCGCCGAGATGTCGGCGATCCCCGGCAGCCCGCCGCCGCCGTCCCAGTCCGCCCCGAAGCAGACATGGTCGACGCCGGCGACTTTGATGACGTGCAGCACCATCTCCATGTAGCGCTCGAAATCGGCCTTGCCCCAGATCGGCTGGGTCTTGTCGAGCTCCCGCCATTTGCGGGCAAGCTCCACCTGCTCCTCGGGCGAAAGGTCCGAGATATGCTCGTACCGGGTGAACAGCGCCGCGCGCTCGGGCGTCATGTTCATGTTCGCCAGGAAGATCGTGCTGACGCAGATCGCCCCGCCCTTCGCCGCCAGCTTGCGGATGCGCCCGTCGTCCAGGTTGCGCGGATGGTCGAACGCCCAGCGCCCGCTGGAATGCGACAGCAGCAGTGGCGTCTTCGACAGCTCCAGCATCTGGTCGAACGTCGCGTCCGACGAATGGCTGGCGTCGATCACCATGCCCAGCCGGTTCATCTCCGCCACCCATTTGCGCCCGAGGGGAGAGAGGCCGTTCCATTTCGGCTTATCGCCCGAGCTGTCGGCGAACTGGTTGTTGGCCGCGTGCACCGGCCCGGCCAGCCGCACGCCGCGGTCGTAAAACTCCTTGAGCAGCGCGACGTCCTCGCCCAGCTCGTAGCTGTTCTCCATGCTCTTGAACGCGACCAGCCTGCCCTCGCGGTTCAGCCGCAGCGCATCGTCCGGGGTCAGCGCCCGCCCGATCTTCCCCGGAAACTTCGCCAGCGTCGAATCGATCAGGTCGGATCGCCCGCGCGCATAGGCCAGCGCATCGGCATAGCCCTTGGCCGTCAGCGGCCCCTGCTCGGTATAGATGGCGAAGAACCCGCCATCGAGCGCCCCCGCCGCCATCCGCTCCATGTCGACCTGCACCAGATCGGTCGCCGGATCATGATGCCCGTCGAAGCTCCACCCCGCCCGGGCGAAGTGCAGCGGCGTGTCGAGATGCGTGTCGAGGACGAGGAAGTCCTTGTGCGCCTTTTGCGCGGGCGCCTGGGCCACGGGCGCCGCCGCGCAGCCGGAGAGGAGCAGGGCGAGCAACGCGAGACGCTTGGTCATTTCTTGTCTTCCACCGGCCGCAGATCGAGATCGCGATAGTCATAGCTGAAGTCGGCGATCGGGCTCTCCGGCTTCATCGTCACCCGTGCCACCTTGCCATCGGCATCGAGCGCGAAGGTCACATAGGCCGGCTCGATCGCCTTGTCGTCGAAGCGGGTGACGAAGGTGTCGTACTGCCAATGGACCAGCTTGCCCGCCATGCGCGGCGTGGTCGTGAAGTCGATCCGCAGCCCATCGACACCCTGGGTCACCGCGACATCGCCGTACCAGGGATCGCGATAGGTCCCCACATAGCGTTCGAGCGGCAGCGAGGGCCCGACCTTGGCCGGCGCGGCCTTGACCGCCGAGAGCGCCGCCTTGCCGCCCTCGATCCTCGCGGTCATGAACTCACCGAACCGCTTCGGCCAGTCCTGGTCGGGTATCCCGAGATAATGGTCGACCAGCAGGTGCGCGACGCCGCGCAGCAGCGCCACGTCCTCCGAGTTCACCACCACCGCGATGCCGACATCCTGGTCGGGCAGCAGGATCACATGGGTGATCGATCCGAACACCCCGCCGCCATGCGAGATGATCCGCGCGCCCTTGTAATCCTCGACCTCCCAGCCGAGCGCATAGGTGCTGAACTTGGGGCTAAGCGGCGCGAGGCTGCCGGGGTATGGCGTCAGCGGCTGGACGGTGACGCCCTTCCACATCTCCGCGGCCTGGGCCTCGCTGAACAGCCGCCCGCCGCCCGGCAGCGCGCCGTGGCCGAGCTGGATCTTGAGCCATTGCGCCAAGTCGTTGGCGCTGAGCGCCAGCCCGCCCGCCGGCATCGCCGCCCGGCCCAGCTCCTCGCGCTCGTCGAGCACCGAATTCGGCCCGTCCCCGCGCACCGCGCCGCCGATCCGGGCATGCGGGAAGGCGCGGTCGGCGGTCGCCCAGCGCGCCTCATAGGTCGCGGTCGCCGTCGCCATGCCGCCGCGCCTGAGCACCTCGCTGGTCATGAAGTCTTCCCAGCTCTTGCCGCTGACTTCCTCGATCAGCTGGCCCGCGACCATGTAGAGGATGTTGTCGTACGCATAGCTGGAGCGGAAGCTGGTCGCCGGCTTGATGAAGGCGAGCCGTTTCACCGTCTCCTTGCGCGACAGGCTCCCGCGCGGAACGAACAGCAGGTCCCCCGCCCCCAGCCCGAGCCCGGAATGATGGACGAGCAGGTCGCGGATCGTGATCTCGCGCGTCACCCAGGGATCGTACATGCGGAACCACGGCATGTGGTCGATCACCTTGTCGTCCCAGCCGATCCTGCCCTGGTCGACCAGGATGGCGAGCGCGGCGGCGGTGAACGCCTTCCCGGTCGATCCGGTCTGGAAGATCGTGTCGGCATCCACCTTTGCCGGCTCGCCCAGCTTGCGGAATCCCCAGCCCTTGGCCAGGGTCGTCTTGCCATGCTCGACGATCGCGACGGCGATGCCCGGCGCCCCGCTCGCCTTGCGCAGCGCCTCCACCTTGGCGTCGAGCCCGCCGGGCGGATCGGCCAGCGCCGGGGTAGCGAGCGCGAGCAACGGCAGGGTGAGCAGGTGGCGCAGCTTCATGCGGCAATCTCCTGGGGAAGGGCGGGGCGCCGGAGCAGTCGTGCCAGACCGATGGTCAGCAGCGGCAGCACGAACACGGCGAGGAAGAGGTACGCGAGCAACCGGTAGCCGCTGGCGATCAGCGCGATCAGCCCGACCCGGTCTGCGACGAACATGCAGATAAGCAGCAGCACGCCGGCGATCGCGGCCCGGGCCTTTGCCCCCAGCGCCACGCCGCGCCGCCGGCGCACCACCCCCGCCACCCGCTCGTTGATCGCATGCACCGCGCCCGCCCCGCTCTCGAGCAGGGCGGCGAAGATCATCATCTGGAACGCCCAGTGGAACAGCGGCACATCGAGCTGGCGCAGCAGGAAGTCCGAAGGCAGCGTCTCTGCGCCGATTCCCGGATAGAAGGCGATCATGCAGGTGAAGAACAGGATCGCCGGCAGCATCGCCAGCGGCCCGGCGATCAGGCCCGCGATCACCGCGTCGCGCGTGCTGGTCAGGTGCCGGAGCACCGGCAGGATCACCACCGCGCCGATGATGTTGTAGCTGGCATAGGTCAGCCCGCCGCTCGCCCAGCCGCTCCACGGCGCGGGTGTCGCGAAGCCATCCGCGATGCGGTCGCCGAAGCGCCACAGGCTCAGCGCGAGGAAGATCGCATAGACGGCATAGAGCAGGAAGGAGACGTATTTGAACACGCCCTCCACCGCCGCATTGCCGAGCGTCACGGTGGCAAGAATGGCGAGCGCCAGCGCCATCGTGCCCGCGAACACCGGCCAGCCGAACATCGCCGCGCCGATCGCCCCCGCGCTTGCCCCGAACACCGCGAGGATCAGCACGACGAACAGGATGTACGCCCCCTCGAACGCGATCCAGGCGGGCCCGAGCAGGTCAGCGAAGAAGGCGCGATAGTCGAGCGCGCCGACCATCCGGGCATAGGCGAAGGTCGCCGCTGCGATCACGCTCCACAGCAGCATCGCCAGCAGCATCCCGGCCAGCCCGCCCCAGGGTCCGGCGGGCAGGAAATATTCCGCCAGCTCGCGCCCGGTCGCATAGCCGCCGCCGATGATGACGGCCTTCATCGCGAAGCCCGGCAGCAGGAAGCGCTGGAACCAGCTCGACCCTGCCGCCGGCGCGCTCATGCCAGGCAGCTTTCGACCAGTGCGTCGAAGGCGGGCCCGCCGCGCACCGGATCGGCGACGGGCAGGCCAAGGCGTTTGCTCTCCGCTTCCATCAGCGCCGCCGCCTCGGCCTCGCCGAGCGCCGAGCTGTTGAAGCTCACGCCGCCGCAGCGGATGTTCGGGTTGGTCCGCCTGCCGAGCGCGGTGGTCAGGTCGATGATCTCCTCGATCGTCGCGACCTTGTAGCCTGCCGTACCGAGCATCACGCTGCGCCCGGGCTCGTGGCAGACCACGAACACGTCCGGCTGGCTGCCGTGGAGCAGACCGAGCGAAACCGCGGCATAGGCCGGATGCGCGAGCGATCCCTGGCCCTCGATCACGTCCCAATGTCCGGGCGCTGCATCCGGCGAAAGTACCTCCGCTGCGCCCGCCTCGAAGTCGGAGATCACCGCGTCCATCGGCATGCCGCCGCCGGCGATCATGATCCCGGTCTGGCCGGTCGCGCGGAAGTCCGCATCGATCCCGCGCGCCTCGAGCGCCCGGGCGATGGCGAGCGCGGTGTATTTCTTGCCGAGCGCGCAATCGGTGCCGACGGTGAGCAGCCTCTTGCCGCTGCGCTTGCGCCCGGTGGCGACAGGGATGTCGCCCGGGGGCACGCGGATGTCGATCAGCCGCCGCCCGAGCAGCGCCGCCACCTCGGCCACCTCGGGGATGTCGGCGAGCCGGACGTGCATGCCCGATACGATGTCGAGTCCCGCCTCCAGCGCCTCGACCAGCGAGGTGCGCCAGCTCGGCGGGATCACTCCGCCCGGATTGGCGACGCCGATCACCAGCCCGCGCGCGCCCTTCGCCACCGCCTCGGCCGGCGTCAGGCGCGGCAGGCCGGTGGAGACGGTGGCGCCGCACGCATATTCGCCCACGCACTTCTCGCCGGCCCAGTCGCGCAGGCCGAACGCGGTCTTGGCGAAGCCGGGCTCGGTCGTGTCGCCGAGGAAGAGCAGATAGGGCTGCGGCAGCGCCGTGGCGGTGCCGCGCGCGGCGAAGGGCGCGTTCATGTGCGTTCCGATCAGAATGCCAGGTCGAGCGCGAGGCCAAGCGTGCGCGGCTGGACGGGGACGGTGGAGAGGTAACCCGGATTGACCGTGGCAACGCTGGTGGTGATCCGCCCCTGGCTGTCGGTCAGGTTGCGGGCATAGGCGCGCAGCGTCCACTTGCTGTCGAACGTCACCGAGGCGTTGAGGTCGAAGGTGGCATAGCCGTCGACCGGCACCGACAGCGGATCGCTCGCCACCGCCGAGATGCGGTCGCCGACGATGCGTACCGCGCCGCCGACATGCGCACGGGTCGATCCGCCGAGCGCCCAGTCATAGTCCGCGGTCATCGCCGCGGCGAGCTTGGGCACGTTGGGCAGCTGGTCGCCATCGGTGCAGTTCGGCGTGGTCTGGGTGCACTTGGCATCGGTGTACGCAAAATTGCCGCCGACACTGAACCCGGGCACCGGCTGGATCAGCAGCTGCGCCTCGACGCCCTGGCTGCGCGCCGTGCCGGCATTGACCAGCCCGTTGATGCCATTGGCAAAGGCCTGGGCCACCTGCAGGTCGTTCCAGTCGAGCAGGAAGGCAGCGGCGTTGAATGTCACCTTGCGGTCGAGGAAGCGGGCCTTGATGCCCGCCTCGTAGCTGGTCACCTTTTCCGAGGTGACCGTAGCCGGGAAGCCGGGCAGCGCGATGTTCGGGCCGCCGGGGCGATAGCCGCTGGCGGCGCGGACATAGAGCATCGTGTCGCGGTTGATGTTGACCTGCGGACTGACGCTCCAGGTGACGATGTCCTCGCTCGACGAACCGTCGCCGCCGCTGTTCAGCCCGAGCAGCGGGATTTGCGTGCTCTGGGTGAAGGTCTGGTCGTTGCGCGCCCAGCGCAGCCCGCCGGTGACGTGGAAGACCTCGCCGAACTTGACCGTCGCGTTCCCGAAGACCGCATATTCCTTGTAGGTGTTGGGCAAGCCGACGATCGCGAAGGGATCGAACGGCGCGAGCGGCTGGCCATTGGCGTCGAGCGCGCGGACGACCTGGCTGTGGTTGTTGTCCTCGTCGGTGTAGAAGAAGCCGAGCTGCCACTCGAAGCGGTTGCTCGATGCCGAGGTCAGGCGGACCTCCTCGGTCCATTTCTTCTGGTGCAGGTTCGCCGGATAATTGGCGAGGCCGCCCCAGATCACGCCATAGACGCGCGAGGCGTCGCTGGTCTCGAGAATCTTCAGCTCGCTGTACGAAGTGGTCGAGGCCAGCTCGGCAAAGCCCAGATCGTAGCTGGCGGTTCCCGAGACGAACTTGAAGTCGCTGTGGAAGGGCTCGGGCAGCTGCGAGTTGGTGCTGAGCCACGACGCGCCGGGCGCCAGCGGCACCGGGCTGCCCTGGGTCTCGTAGAGGATGCCGAAATTGTCCGACTCGGTGCGCTGCCACAGGCCGCTGAGCTTGAGCGTGAACTTGGTGTCCGGCTTCCACAGCAGCGCGACGCGGGCGCCCTGCTGGACGGCGGAATTCACGTCCTTCTCGCCGGTCAGCACATTGTCGATGAAGCCCGGCGTCTTGCGGCGCGCGTAGCTGCCGCTGATCGCCAGCTTGTCGGCGACGATCGGCACATTGACCAGCCCGCTCGCCGCCCAGCCTGCATCGCTGCCATGCGCGATGGTGAACACCTCGCCACCGGCGCGGACCGAGAATTTGTTGAGGTCGGGCTGCACCGTGACGTATTTCAGCAGGCCGCCGATCGAGCTGGCGCCGTAGAGCGTGCCCTGCGGGCCGCGCAGCACTTCGATCTGCTCCACGTCATAGGGCAGCAGGTCGAGCGAGAAGGTCTGGGCACGGTTGTAGATGCCGCTCGAGCCGATCGGGGCGTCGTCGAGATAGATGCCCACCGTGGCGCTCGGCCCGATCGGCGCGACGCCGCGCAGCGACAGGGTCGATCGACCGGGCGAACCGGCATTGTCGACCTGGAAGCCCGGGACATAGGCGGCATAGTCGGCAAGCTGCGATGCGCCGCTCTGCTGCATCTGCTCGCCGCCGACCACGCTGATCGAGATCGGCACGTCCTGCAGCCGCTCCTCGCGCTTCTGCGCGGTGACGACGATCTCGTCGTCGCCCGCGACGGGCGTCTGGGCGGTTGCCGGCTGCGCATCCTGCGCGAAGGCGGCGACGGGCAGCAGCAGCGCTCCCGCCGCGACGGTAATCAACAGACTGGCCCGGTTGGTCATGCGCGTCATCGTCGGTCTCCCCCTCGGAGTTCGATGTCACCCGCCCGGTTCGGGGCGGTGGCGGCCGTGCGCGCTTTGGCGCTTACCGGCCCTCTCTTTGCCTGATCAGGATGCTATTATCCTGATTGGAGAAGAGTCAACCTAATTTGCAATTATGTTACGATGCCGCGTGCGCGACCTTCGCAATGTTTCCCCACACCGCGGCGGGGCAATCGATATGGCCGTCGCGATAGACGATGCCGGGATCGCGGTCGGCGGCCAGGAACGTCGGCCCGTCGAGATCGACCACGTCGCAGAGCTGGCCAAGCAGCCAGGCCGGCGCCATCGCCCAGCTTGATCCGACCATGTTGCCGACCATCACGTCGAGCCCGAGCGCCCGCGCCCGCCTTGCGATCGCGATCGCCTCGGTGAGCCCGCCGCACTTGTCGAGCTTGATGTTGACCGTCTGGAACCGCCCGACGAGTCCATCGACATCGGCAAGCGTCAGCGCGCTCTCGTCCGCGGCGATCGGGATCGGCGTTCTGAATCCGTCCAGAACCGCCTCCCGCCCGCGCGCCAGCGGCTGCTCGAGCAGCGCAATCCCGCATTCGACCAGCACCGCGACCAGCGGATCGAGCTCGTCGGCCTTGAAGCCCTGATTGGCATCGACGCCGATCCAGCATTCCGGCCGCGCCGCCCGCACCGCCCGCACCCGCGCGATGTCGAGATCGAGCTCGCCGGTCAGCTTGAGCTTGAGCGCCTGGGCATCTGCATAGGCCCGCGCGCCCTCGGCCATCACCGCCGGATCGTCGGCGCCCAAGGTGAAAGTCGTGAGCAAGGGCCGCGGCTCGGGCAGGCCGGCGAGCTTCCAAACCGGCACGCCTTCGCGCTTCGCATCCAGTTCCCACAGCGCGCAGTCCGCCGCGTTACGCGCGCCCCCGGCCGGCAGCGCGTGCTGGAGCTCGGCGCGGGTCATGCCGCGTTCGAGCCCCTCGCGCACGCTTGCCAGCGCGGCGGTCATCGTCGCTTCGTCATCGCCCAGATAATAGACGCCGCTCGCCTCGCCGCGCCCCGTGTGGAGGCCGTCAGACAGGCTGACAACCACCACCGGAGACTCGGTGAAGACATGGCCGGAAATGCGGAACGGCTTGGCGAAGGGCAGCCGTTCCACCGTCACGTCGAGCACGCGGCGCATCACCACGTCCTCAGAACTCGGTCCCGAACGAGACCAGCTTGTAGACCAAGGCCATCCACAGGATGAAGAAGCTGCCGAGCACGAGCAGCACGCTCCAGATCCGGGCGAACCAGCCGCGCTTGTCGCGCCAGGTCAGCCAGGCGCTCCACACCGACAGGCCGAACATCCCGAAGAATGCCAAGGTGCCGACGAACTGGACGAGCAGGATCAGCCAGTCGGTCGAGCCATGGCTCTCGAAATTCTCGAGCCCGCTGATGATCAGGAACCAGCCGACGAACACCGCCAGCACCAGCCAGGCGAAGCCGCGCAGCACGCGGTAGGTGCGCTTCGCCTCGCCCTCGAGCTTGAACGGCGCGGCATAGCGGCGGCGCGCGAACCAGCCGACCGGCCAGGACAGCGCGGTGAGCAGCACCACGCCCAGCCCGAACAGCACCGCCGGCAGCAGCCAGGCCGAGTCGAGCGCGGCGGGCGTGCGGTACCAGATCATGAAGGGCGAGACCTCGCCGAAGCTCCAGCGCACGACCTTGCCGTCGACAACCTGCGCGGCGAGTTTCTCATGGCCATAGGCGTCCTGCCAGACGAAGGGCGCGACTTCGATCAGCTTGCGCGGCGCACCGCCCGGGCTGGTCAGCGCCGGGATCACCGGGCGCCCCTCGGCGTCGAGGGTCACCTTGGTGTCGCCGATCAGGCCGATGATCTTGGCGAAGCTCGAATCGATCCGGCGGCTGTTGGTCCAGGTGCCGACGAGCAGCCTGGCATGCTCCTTGGCGGTGGGCAGCTCCTTGGGCGGCGCCTTGTTCGGATCGGGCAAATAGCGGTCGGCGAACTCGTCGAACAGCGAGCCGCGCAGCACGCGGGTGACCCCGTCCTTGCCGCCGCTGTTCATCGAAATGTACAGCCCGACATTGTCTTCGGGGAAGATCCACAGGTCGCTGTGGAAGTAAACCGTATCCCCCCCATGCGCGATCGCCCGGTGCCCGTTGATCCGCTGCTCGTAGAAGCCGAGCGCCATCTGGTTGATCGCCGGAATCGCGCTGGCCTGCGGGCCGTGCATCAGCTTCGCGGTCTCGGGCTTGAGCAGCGGGCCGCCATTGGCCAGGTGCGCGATCATGAACTTGGCCATGTCGCCGCCGCTGATCGCCGAGGCGCCGGCGGGTGCCATGCCGATCAGCTCATAGCCCTTGGCCGGGCCCGAGCCGAGCTCGTAGCCCTGCGACATGAACGGCTTGAGATTGGCGGGCAGCGGCTGGCGGAAGCTCGCATATTGCATGCCCAGCCGGCCGAAGATGTTCTTCTCGACATAGTCGTCGAAGCTCAGCCCCGAGGCGCGCTCGACGATATAGCCGGCCAGCGCGGTGGCATAGTTGGAATAGGCCGGCGTGGTGCCCGGCGCATAGATCCGCTCGGGGATGCGGTGCTTGAGCACGTCGCCCAGGCTGGGGACCGGCTTGTCGAAGGTCAGCAGCCCCTTGATGATCTCCTCGAACCCGGCCGTGTGCGTCATGATGTTGCGCAGCGTGATCGGCTTGCCCTGATAGGCCGGGATCTTGAAGTCGAGATACTGGTTCACATCGGCGTCGAGGTTCAGCTTGCCTGCCTCGACCAGTTGCATCACCGCGGTCCAGGTATAGAGCTTCGAGGTCGAGCCGGGGCGGAACAGCGTTGTCGCCGGGTCGACCGGCTTGCGCTTCGCCACATCGGCATAGCCGAAGCCGCGCTGGGTGACGACCTGGCCGTCCTTGACGATCACCACCACCGCGCCGGCAACATCGCCGCGGGCCAGCGCATAGGGCATGAAGCCGTCGAGCCAGGCATCCGCATCCGCCTTGGTCAGATTCGGCGCGACCGCCGGCCGGGCCGTCGGCGCGGGCGCATTGGTCTGCGCTACCGGCGTGAGCGGTGCGGGTGCCTGGGTAAAGGCCGGCACCGAAATGGCGATGCCGAGCAGCCCCGCTGCCAACACCCCGAGCGAACGTTTCCACATGAGCGCGTCGTCCTCCCTCTTCCCTGGCCAGGACTCCGGCATGTCGATTGCGCCGGTATGTGTCTGCGGCTAGGCTGTGATATGTAAACAGATACGCCTGATTGGGACATGATGATCCTATTCAGAGAAATGTCAAACCGAGGTGCCGCATGGCAACGAAGCTGAAGGCCGAACATCCGACGCTGGGCACGCTGCTGAAGGCGCTGCGTGCAAGGAATGGCTGGACGCTCAAGGAGATGAGCCTGAAGAGCGGCATTCCGGTGTCGACCCTGTCCAAGGTCGAGCATGACCGGCTGACCCTGACCTATGACAAGCTGCTCCAGCTCAGCCAGCGCCTCAACATCCGCATGTCGGAGCTGTTCGCCGAAAATGATTCGGCGCCCGAGACCCAGGTGACCGCGCGGCGCAGCATCGGCGATCTCGATCGCGCGGTGCGGGTGAACACCGCGAACTACGACTATTATTATCTCTGCACCGAGCTGCGTCGGAAACGGATGATCCCGGTGATCACCAAGGTCCGCGCCAAGACCGCCGAGGAGTTCGGCGACCTCGTCCATCATTCGGGCGAGGAATATATCTATGTCGTCAGCGGCAGCATCGTCGTGCACACCGAATTCTACGATCCAGTCACGCTCAAGGCCGGCGAGTCGATCTACATCGATTCGAACATGGGCCACGGCTATGTCACCGGCGAGGATTGCGACGAGGCGGTGATCCTCGGCGTCTGCTCCAGCGCCGAGGACGGGCTGATGGATTCGCTGCTCAACCTGCACGGCTAGGCGATTCCCGGGGCACGAGCGGGACACGCATTTTAGGTTGCCGCTCCGCCAGCGCCTGTGCCACCCATCGCGGCGAAGAAATGTCATCGCTGTCCAAACCTTCGCCAATTCCGGGCGCACTCGGTTCCGATGCCGGCCGCAACGGCCGGGCGCCGACGATCGACGATGTCGCGGCGCTGGCCGGGGTCGGCCGCGCCACCGTGTCGCGCGCGCTCAACGACCAGGCGCATGTCAGCGACCGGATGCGCGACCGGGTGATGCGCGCAGTCGAGGCGCTCGACTATCGGGTCAACCCGCAGGCGCGCAACCTCGCCAGCAGGACCAGCAAGACACTCACCCTGATCAACTGCAACGCCCGCGACGCGCCACCCAACAGCTATTATTTCGCCGCGATCGAGCTGGGCGCGCTGCGCGCCGCCGCCGCCGCGGGCTTCGAGCTGACCACCTATAATCTCCATATCGAGGACGAGGACCGCGACGACCGGCTGGTCGAGCTGTTCGCCTCGGGCCGCAGCGCGGGCATGGTCCTGTCGCCGCCGCTTTCCGCCAACCTGCCGCTGGTCCGCCGGCTGATGGCGCAGGGCTGCCCGCTGGTGTGCATCTCGCCCAGCGACGAAGTCCGCGCGCTGCTCCCCAGCGTCGGCTTCGACGAGGCGGCCGCCGGATACGAGATCGCGCGCCATGTCGTCGCCGCCGGGCACCGCCGCTTCGGCTATATGCTCGGCATCGAAGGGCATCTCGCCGCCGAGATGCGCTATGGCGGCTTCCTGCGCGCACTTGCCGAAGTCGGGATCGGCGAGGAGTCGGTGATCGCCCTGCGCGGCGACTTCAGCTTCCGCTCGGGCGTCGAGCTTGCCGAGGAGCTGCTCGCCCGGCCCGAGCGCCCCACCGCGATCGTCTGCGCCAATGACGACATGGCGGTCGGCGCGATGTTCGCCGCGCACCGCATGCACCTGACGTTGCCCGGCGACCTCTCGGTGGTCGGCTTCGACGATGCGCCGGTCGCCGCCTATATCTGGCCGCCGCTCACCACCATCCACCAGCCGATCCGCCGCATCGCCTCGCGCGCGGTGGAGCGCCTGATCGAGACGCTGCTGCGCGGCCACGGCACCGGCACCCCTGGATTCGACGTGATCGACCACCATCTCGTCCTGCGCGAATCGGTCGCTTCGCCCCGCGCCTGAACCCGACACAGGGGCCCCGGCACCAACTTCCTCCGCACGCGTTTTCCGTAACGCGTTGACAATTTCGCGCGACGCGATGATACCAATTGGAAGCGCTTCCAGTTTTGAGGCGCCGCAGGGGACAAGACGGTCGATAACGGCCGCTTAACAGGAGAGGGGAAGAGGCGATGGCGGAGCTTCCGCAGTTGCGCGTAATGAATCGCGCGAAGATCAATCTCGGGCTGACCATTTCGACGCTGGCTCTGGCGACAACGTTGCCAGTGCAGGCCTGGGCGCAGGACAGCGGCACCGCCGCCAACCAGGATCAGCCGGCCGAAGAGGATGCGATCGTCGTAACCGGCCTGCGCGCCAGCCTGCAGAACTCGATCAACATCAAGCGCGACCAGACCTCGATCGTCGAGGCGGTGTCGGCCGAGGACATCGGCAAGCTGCCCGACGTCTCGATCGCCGAGTCGATCGCCCGCCTGCCCGGCCTCGCCGCGCAGCGCGTCAATGGCCGCGCGCAGGTCATCTCGATCCGCGGTCTGGCGCCCGACTTCACCACCACCCTGCTCAACGGCCGCCAGCAGGCGAGCTCGGGCGACAACCGCGCCGTCGAGTTCGATCAATATCCGTCCGAGCTGCTGTCGAGCGTCGTCGTCTACAAGACGCCCGATGCGAGCATCGCCGGCATGGGCCTGTCGGGCAGCGCCGACCTGCGCACCGTGCGGCCACTCGCGTTCGGCAAGCGTGTGATCGCGCTCAACCTCCGCGGCGAGCTCGATGCCGATGGCGGCCGGAACGCCGACTTCTCCAAATGGGGCTGGCGCGGCACGGCGAGCTATATCGACCAGAATGCCAGCGGCACGCTCGGCTGGTCGATCGGCTATGCCCATCTCGATTCGCCGAGCCATGTCGATCACTACAAGGCCTATGGCTATGAAGCCTTTGGCGGCGTGTGCGAGCCGGGGACCGCGCTTCCCCCGTCCTGCTCGCCCGACACGGTCACCCCCGATTCCGCCGATGCCGCGCTGCAGCTGAACGGCCAGGAAGCCTGGGCGACCAATCGCCGCAACCAGCGCGACGGCGTGATGGGCACGCTCGAATGGAAGCCGAGCGACACCGTCCACAGCGTGCTCGACCTCTATTATTCGCGCTTCAAGCAGAAGGAAGTGATCCGCGGCGCGCAGTGGTTCTCGAACGGCTGGGCGGACAGCGCGACCTTCTCCAATATCGGCACCACCACGGTGGGCGGATCGCAGCTCGCCACGTCGGGCCACGTCACCAACGCCATTCCGATCCTGCGCAACGACATGAACACCCGTGAGGACGAGCTGTTCGCGATCGGGCTCAACAACGAGTTCAAGCTCGACGACCGCACCCGCTTCGTCGCCGACCTCAGCTATTCGACCAACAAGCGCGACGAGACCTATATCGAGACGTACAGCGGCTATGGCGCGGGCCCGTTCCAGACCCGCACGCCGGACAGCTACGACTTCTCCTTCCCGGTCGACGGCGCCTTCCCGTCCTATGATTTCGGGCTCGACTATGCCGATGCCAGCAAGGTCTCGCTCGGCGACCGCGCGCCCTGGGGCGGCTGGGGCCATGACGGCCTGCTCAAGTCGCCGCACGTCAAGGAAGAGCTCGGCGCCGTTGATCTCTCGCTGAGCCACGACCTCGAAGGCTTCTTCAGCGGCATTGAGCTCGGCGTGAACTACACCCAGCGCAACAAGCACAAGACGGTCGACGAGCTCGATCTCAACCTGAAGAACGGCCGCCAGCAGGTGCTGATCGGGTCGCAATACCTGCTCGACCCGACTTCGCTCGATTTCGTCGGCTTCGGCAACGTGATCGCCTGGAACGTGCCCGCCGCGCTCGACGACTATTACAACAAGACCCCGCTGGAGGACGCCAACCACTTCGACAAGACGTGGAAGATCAAGGAAGACGTCATCAGCTGGAAGGCCAAGGCGAACATCGACTGGGGCCGGCTGCGCGGCAATGTCGGCGTGCAAGTGGTGCAGCAGTTCCAGTCGTCCTCGGGCCTGCGGATCAACCAGACGCTCACTCCGATCGCGCTGTCGCAGGTATTCGAGACCGACAGCTATACCGACGTGCTGCCGAGCGTGAACCTGATCTACGACCTCGGCGGCGGCCACCGCTTCCGCCTTGCCGCGTCGAAGGTGTTGGCGCGGCCGCGCATGGATGACATGCGCGCCAACTTCACGCCGAGCTTCAACACCAATCCGTGCAGCGGCACGCCCTCGCCCTGCCAGCCGGGCGGAACGGTGAACCCCTGGTCGGCGAGCGGCGGCAATCCTAACCTCCAGCCTTGGCGGGCCAAGGCGTTGGACGCGGCCTATGAATGGTACGTCGGCAAGGCGACCTACATCAGCGTCGCCGGCTTCTACAAATGGCTCGACAACTACATCTATAACCGCAACTTCGTGGTGGACTTCACCGGGTTGCCGATCCCGACCAACCTGATCCCGGCCGGAGTCAACATCAGCCCGTTCGGGCAGGTGACGATGCCGGCGAACGGGCCCGGCGGCAATCTGAAGGGCATCGAGGTCAGCGGCGCGTTCGAGATCGGGCGCCTGATCCCCGCGCTCGACGGATTCGGCTTTACCGGCAGCTATTCGTACACCGAGGCCAATCTCAATCCGACCGATACCAATGACGTGGTGCGCATCCCCGGCCTGTCGGGCACCGTGTACAACGTCACCGGCTATTTCGAGAAATGGGGCTTCCAGGCGCGGGCGAGCTATCGCTTCCGCTCTGCCTTCAAGGGCGAGACGGTGCAGCTGTTCACCAACCGGGGCTATACCGAGATCCTCGCCGACAAGCAGCTCGACGCGCAGATCGGCTATACCTTCCCGGACAGCTCGGCGCTGAAGGGCCTCGGGGTGCTGCTCCAGGTGAGCAACGTCACCGACTCGCCCTATCGCACCCGGCTCGGCCTCGACACCGGCGGCACGCACACCACCGACGGTACGCCGCTGCCCGAGACCTATGAGAAATACGGCCGGCAGTTCCTGCTCGGGATGAGCTACCGCTTCTGATTTCCTCCCCCCGGGTCGACCTTCCGGGCGTTCGAGGGGAGGTGCACGGCAATGCCGGCGCCTCCCCTCTTTTATCCGCGCGGCCGCAGGCTCGGCCCCCAGTACGAGTGTCGAACATGAAAGCTCTGCGATCCGGCCTCTGGCTGGTCCTCCCCCTGCTGGCGAGCTGCGCCGGCACCGGTCCGGGCGGCGACCTGCTCTGGCACGGCAAGGACTGGCCGGCCCTGCGCTCCCCCACGCCGCGCGACGCGGCGATGGAGGCGCGGATCGCGACCATCCTCAGGGGCATGAGGCTCGAGCAGAAGATCGGCCAGATCACCCAGGCGGACATCCGCTCGATCACCCCAGACGAGGTGCGCCTTTATTATATCGGCTCGGTGCTCAACGGCGGCGGCGCCTGGCCCGGGCAGAAGAAGGACGCTGCGGTCACCGACTGGACCGCCCTGTCCGACGCCTATTACCGCGCCTCGATGTCGACCGACATGGCGGTGCAGGTGCCCGTCATCTGGGGCACCGACGCGGTCCACGGCCATGGCAATGTCGCCGGCGCCACGCTGTTCCCGCACAATATCGGCCTGGGCGCGGCGCATGACCCCGCGTTGGTCGAGCGGATCGGTCGCGCCACCGCCAGGCAGGTGCGCGCCACCGGCATCTCCTGGGTCTTCGCGCCGACGCTGGCTGTGGGCGAGAACCGTCGCTGGGGCCGCACCTATGAAAGCTATTCGAGCGATCCGGCGCTCGTCGCATCCTATGCGCGCGCCATGGTCCGCGGCCTGCAGGGCGGGCTGACCGGCGACGGCGACGTGGTCGCCACCGCCAAGCATTATCTGGGCGACGGCGGCACCTTCGACGGCATCGACCAGGGCGAGAACCGCGCCGCGCGCACCCACATGATCCAGGTCCAGGGCGCCGGCTATTATCCCGCGCTCAAGGCCGGCGTGCAGACGGTGATGATCTCGTACAACAGCTGGAACGACACCGGCGCCGGCAAGGACTATGGCAAGATGCACGGCAATCGCGAGCTGATCGCCGATGTGCTCAAGGCCCGGCTCGGCTTCGACGGCCTCGTCGTCTCCGACTGGAACGGCATCCAGCAGGTGCCCGGCTGCGCCAAGGATCATTGCCCCCAGGCGGTCAATGCCGGGATCGACATGATCATGGTGCCCGACGACTGGAAGGCGTTCATCGCCAACACCGTCGCCGATGTCCGCGCGGGCCGTATCGCCGAGGCGCGCATCGATGACGCGGTCACCCGCATCCTGCGCATCAAGCTGCGCGCCGGGCTGTTCGACCGCAATCCGAACACCAGCGCCTATGCCGGCAGGGCCGAGGCGCTCGACGCCCGCGACCTGGGCCGCGAGGCGGTGCGCAAGTCGGTGGTGCTGCTCAAGAACCAGGGCGCACTACCGCTCGCGCCGGGCAAGCGCGTGCTGGTAGTCGGCGCCAGCGCCGACAGCCTCTCCAACCAGACCGGCGGCTGGTCGCTCACCTGGCAGGGCACCGAGAACCGGAACCGCGACTTCAAGGGCGGCACCACCCTGCTCGCCGCGCTGCGCGATGCGCTCGGCGCCTCGAACGTCACCTTCGACGCGGACGGCAAGGGCGTGGACCCGAGCAAGTTCGACGCGGTCGTCGCAGTGATCGGCGAGACGCCCTATGCCGAATATCATGGTGATGTCCGCGCGCCGAAGCCGGTGGCGCACAGCGCGCTATACCCCGACGATCTCGCGGTGCTCCGCCGCGTCTCGGGCAAGGGCGTGCCGGTGGTCTCGCTGCTCTATTCGGGCCGCCCCGCCTATGCCAACGACCTGATCAACCTGTCCGACGCCTTTGTCGCCGCCTTCCTGCCCGGCACCGAAGGCGCGGGCCTGGCCGACCTGCTCGTCGGCAGGCGCCACGACTTCACCGGCCGCCTGTCCTTCGCCTGGCCGGGCTCGGCCTGCTCCACCGGCGAGGGGCCGGGCGAGGTGGTGCAGTTCGCCCGCGGCTACGGCCTGAGTTACGCCAGGCCGGCCAACACCGGCGCGCTGCCGGAGCCGGCGCTACCGGCGACGTGCTGAACACCCTCCCCCGTCACCCCGGACTTGTTCCGGGGTCCACCGGGAGGCAAGCTGCGGACAAGAGGCTCCACGCCGGCCCGCGAGGCACAGTGGACCCCGGCACAAGGCCGGGGTGACAACAGGGGATGAAAAGCGATGCAGCAGATCAAGCGCATCCTGATCGTGGGCGGCGGCACGGCGGGCTGGATGACCGCCGCCTTGCTCGGCAAGCTCTTCCAGGGGCTGTACGAGATCACCCTGATCGAGAGCGAGGAGATCGGCACGATCGGTGTCGGCGAGGCGACGATCCCGGCGATCAAGAAGTACAACGAGTTGCTCGAGATCGACGAGAACGACTTCGTCCGCCGCACCCAGGGCAGCTTCAAGCTCGGCATCGAGTTCGTTGACTGGACGCGGCTGGGCGACGCCTATTTCCACAGCTTCGGCGTGATCGGCCAGGACCTAGGCTGGCTGCGCTGCCACCAGTACTGGCTCAAGATGCGCCCCCAGGGCCGCGCCGCCGATTTCTCCGCCTATTCGATCAACAGCGCCGCGGCGCGCGCCAACAAGTTCCTGCGCGCCGATCCCAAGATGGCCGAGAGCCCGATCGGCCACATCGCCCATGCCTTCCAGTTCGACGCCGGCCTCTATGCGAGGTTCCTGCGCAGCTATGCCGAGGCGCGCGGCGTGATCCGGCGCGAGGGCAAGGTGGCGGACGTCACGCTACGCAGCGCGGACGGCTTCGTCGAATCGGTGACGATGGCGGACGGCGAGACGATCGCCGCCGACCTGTTCATCGACTGCTCGGGCTTTCGCGGGCTGATCATCGAGCAGGCGATGCAGACCGGCTATGAAAGCTGGACGCACTGGCTGCCCTGCGACCGCGCCATCGCCGTGCCCTGCGCGCGGACCGAGCCCTTCACGCCCTATACCCGCGCCACCGCGCGCACCGCCGGCTGGCAATGGCGCATCCCGCTCCAGCACCGCACGGGCAACGGCCATGTCTATTCGAGCGCGCATATCTCGGACGAAGAAGCCGAGGCGCAGCTGCTCTCGAACCTCGACGGCGAGCAGCTCGCCGAGCCCAATCGCCTTCGCTTCACCACCGGCAAGCGCAAGCGGATCTGGAACCGGAACTGCGTCGCGATCGGCCTCGCCTCGGGCTTCCTCGAGCCGCTCGAATCGACCAGCATCCACCTGATCCAGTCCTCGGTGATCCGGCTCGTCCGGCTGCTCCCCGATGGCGGCTTCGATCCCGCGACGATCGCCGAGTTCAACCGCCAGACCGACTTCGAGTATGAGCGGATCCGCGATTTCATCATCCTCCACTACAAGGCGACCGAGCGTGACGACACGCCCTTCTGGCGCCAGTGCCGCGACATGGAGGTGCCCGACACGCTTCGGCGCAAGATCGACCTGTTCGCCGCCAATGGCCGGGTCTTCCGCGAGGACGACGAGCTGTTCACCGAGGAGAGCTGGATCCAGGTGTTCCTCGGCCAGGGCGTGATCCCGCGCGGCTATGACCCGCTGGTCGACATCCGGCCCGAGGCGCAGGTCGAGGAGTATCTCGGCAACGTCCAGCGGGTGATCGCCAAATGCGTCGCCGTGATGCCGAGCCATGCCGAGTTCGTGGCGAAGACATGCGCGGCCTGAGCCGCCTGCGGAAGCCGGGAGGCTCCCTATCCATCCCGTCACCCCGGCACAAGGCCGGGGTGACGAAGAAGAGCAGAAGGCCCCTCCTACCGCCCCAACCGCTTCCGCAGCCCGTCGAACAGCATCGCCCGCATCTGCGCGATCGCCTGGGGCGACGTCGCGCCGAGCACCCCGCGCGCCTCGGGCGGCAGGTGGGCGCCCGGATCGCCGTCGGTCAGGAAGACATAGCGGTCGAACATCGCCCGCCAGGCGCGGCGCTGGTCGGGCGGCAGGCTCCGCAGGCTGACGAAGCCGTGCATCATCGCCTCCCAGGGCGAGGCGTCGGCGACCGGGTCCCACCAATAGTTCACCAGCACGTTGAACCGGTCGAGCGCCTCGACATGGTGGTACCATTGATAGGGGATGTAGAGCGCGTCGCCCGGATCGAGCTCGGCGACCCGCGCCGCCGCCATCGCCGCGGCGAAGCGCGGATAGCGTTCGAGATCGGGCGCGGTCAGATGGACCATGCTCACCTGCACGCCCGCCGGGGTCGGGTCGAACGGGCCCATGTAGAGATTGCCCACCTGGTCGGGCGCGAACAAAGTGAAGCGGCGGCGGCCGGCCCCGACCACGGCAATGTTCTCGGTCGGGTCGTGATGGATCGCGACCTTGGCGGCATTGCCGATCCACAGCCGCGGCGAGACGCCGGGGACGAGGGCCATCGGATGCGCCTCGGCAAAGCCGGGCATCAGCTGCGGCGCGGGCAGCCCCTGCAAGGCGATGGCGTCCGGCCGTTCCTTCCCGGCCTGCTCAGCGAGCAGATCGAGAAAGCCGGAGAAGCTCGCCTCCTCGCGAGTGAAATTGCGCGAGCCGATCGTCGCGCCGTAATGCATGCGCCCATCGACCTCGGGCGGCGCGCGCATGAAGTGCACCGCCCCGGGCAAGGCGAGCCCGCGCAGAAAGTCGGCGGCGTCGGCAGCGCGCACCAGCGGCCAGTCCGCCGCCAGTCCCTGCATCACCACTGGCTCGCCGGCCGCGCGGATCTCCTGAAAGGCTTCGGGCGTGACGTCGTGCCGGATGCGGATGGGTGTCATGATCGCTCAAGCCTAACAGCCCGATTTCCCTGCGTCGATGCACGCACCACCCCCTTGCCGACGCCCTGCCGAGGAGAGAAATGATGCGCTTGCTGCCCGCCCTTGCCCTCCTCGCCGCCACCGCCGCGGCGCCCGCGCCCCGGCCGCAGGTCGAGGTCTGGCTCACCTTGCCCGACAAGTCGGCATTGCTCGCCCGGCAGGCCCCGGTCCCGCTCGAGCGCGGCGCCACCGGCGCGATCGCGGTCGATCCGGCGAAGCGCTACCAGAAGATGGTCGGCTTCGGCGCCGCGATCACCGATGCCTCGGCATATCTGATCCAGCGCAAGCTGAGCCCCCGCCAGCGCACCGCATTGCTCCGCGAGCTGTTCGGCAGCGAAGGCCTGGGCTTCGCCTTCACCCGGCTGACCGTCGGCGCCTCGGACTTCTCGCGCAGCCATTACAGCTATGACGACATGCCCAAGGGCGCGGCCGATCCCGCCCTCGCCCATTTCTCGATCGCGCCCGCGCGGCAGGATGTCCTCCCCACCGCCCGCGCCGCCCGGGCGATCAATCCCAAGCTCGCGGTGATGATCTCGCCGTGGAGCGCGCCGGGCTGGATGAAATCGACCGACTCGCTGGTGAAGGGCACGCTCAAGGAGCAAGCCTATGCCCCCTTCGCCCGCTATCTCGGCCGGACGGTGCAGGGCTTCAGCGCCGCGATCGGGCCGATCGACTATCTCAGCATCCAGAACGAGCCCGATTTCGAGCCGGACAATTATCCCGGCATGCGCCTGAGCGCCGCCCAACGCGCGCGGATCATCGGCGACCATGTCGGCCCCGAATTCGCGCGACTGGGGCTGAAGACCCGCATCCTCGACTGGGACCATAACTGGGATAAACCCGAGCATCCGCTCGGCGTCCTCGCCGATCCGGCCGCCAACCGCCATGTCGCGGGGGTCGCCTGGCACTGCTATGGCGGTGACGTCTCGGCGCAGACCAAGGTGCGCGAGGCCTATCCCGGCAAGGACGTGTTCTTCACCGAATGCTCGGGCGGCAACTGGTCCGGCGCCTGGGCGGACAGCTGGAGCTGGACGCTGCGCACCCTGGTGATGGGCGCCCCCCTCAACTGGGCGCGCGGCGTGCTGATGTGGAACCTCGCGCTCGACGAGAATCACGGGCCGCATCTCGGCGGCTGCGGCGATTGCCGCGGCGTGGTGACGATCGACAGCAGGACCGGCGCGATCACCCGCAATCCCGAATATTATGCCCTCGGCCAGGCCTCGCGCTTCGTCCGCCCCGACGCCACGCGGATCGCGGCGACCAGCGAGCCGGGCGGGATCGAGACCGTCGCCTATGCCAATCCCGACGGCACCCGCGTGCTGATCGCCTTCAATGCCGGCAAGCAGGCGCGCGACCTCACCGTCTCGGCCGAGGGCAACCACTTCGCCTATCGCCTCGCCGCGCAGGGCGCCGCGACCTTCCGGTGGCGCAAGCCGCGTTGAGCGCACGCCCGGCCCGCTTCGCCTTTGCCAGCGTCACGGCGCTGTTCTTCGGCTGGGGGTTCATCTGCGCGAACAACGATCCGCTGATCGCCGCGGCGAGGCGGGTGTTCGGGCTGAGCTATACCGAGGCGCTGCTCACCCAGATCGCTTCGTTCCTCGCCTTCGCGCTGTTGTCGCTCCCCGCCGCTTCATTGCTCGCCCGGGCCGGCGCGGTGCAGACGATCTGGCTGGCGCTGGCCGGGATGGCGGCGGGGTGCCTGGCGATGCAGGGCATACGCTGGCTGCCCGACTTCGCCCTGGTGCTTGGCGCGATCTTCGTGCTGGCGAGCGGCGTCACCCTGCTCCAGGTCGCCGCCAATCCGCTCGCCGCCGCACTCGGCCCGCCCGAGCATAGCCATTATCGGCTCACCCTCGCCCATTCGTTCAACGCCCTCGGCGTCGTCTGCGGCGTCCATTTCGGCGCGCGCTTCGTGCTGGCCGGGCCGGTGTTCCAGTCGGCCGCGCCGATCCGCTCCGCCGCCGAACGTGCCGCCGGCATCGACGCGATGGCCCAGGCATATCTGGTCATGGCGCTACTGCTCGCCGGCCTCGCCCTGCTGTCGCTCCTCGCCCGCCGCAGCATCGCCGCCGCGCATATCCCCGAGCCGCCCGCCGCCGGCGGCGCCCTCGCCGCGCTGCGCTCGCGCTGGGCATTGCTCGGTGCGCTCGGCATCGCGCTCTATGTCGGAGCGGAGGTGACGATCGGCAGCACGCTGATCCTCTATCTTGCCCAGGTCGACACGCTGGGCCTGCCACTCGACGCAGCCGGCGCCCGGGTCGCCAATCTCTATTGGGGCGGCTCGCTGGCGGGGCGGTTCCTCGGCAGCTGGCTGCTTCGCTTCGTGCCCGCACCGCGCCTGCTCGCGCTTGCCGGCGCCGCCGCAGCAGCGCTCTGCCTCGCCTCGCTGGCATTGCCGGGACCGGCCAGCGCCTGGTGCCTGCTCGCCGTGGGGCTGTGCAACTCGATCATGTTCCCGACGATCTTCGCGCTGACACTCGAGCGTTCGGGCACACCGGCCGCGGCGACCTCGGGGCTGCTCATCCTCGCGGTCGGCCCGGGCGCGGCGCTGCCGCTGCTCGCCGGCGGAATCGCCGACGCAGCGGGGCTCGGCTGGGCCTTCGCAGTGCCGGCCCTCGCCTATCTCTACATCCTGGGCTTTGCCCGGGCGGCGGGGCGCCAGGCTATTTCTTAGGCGTGACCCAGACGTGCACCGGCACCACCACCTTGCCGGGCGCGGGCTTGCCGATATCGACGCGGTCGATCGCGACCAGCTCGCCGGTCTCGAGATTGAACGAGGCCCAGGGCTTGGGCATGCGGCCGAAGCTCATCTTCTGGATCGGCTGACCGGTGGTCGAATTCATGACGGTGGCAATGACAGGCATTTGGCGGCCCGTAGCCAGCCGGCGCGGCGGCTGTCCAGTGCCGGCGACGCGCTATCCACAGCCTAGTTTCGCCATGCCCCCGCAGAAGCATTTGTTTATTCACCTACCAATTCAGTGGGATATTCTAGCGCCCATAAACCGGCCTGAGACTCCCAGCCAAAGGTGACCCGATGTCGCTCAAGCTCTTCGATACCGTCCCCGACTTCACCCAGGAATCGACCTTCGGCACGCTCAATTTCTACGATTGGGCGGGCAAGGACTGGGTCGTGCTCTTCTCGCACCCGCGCGACTTCACCCCGGTATGCACCACCGAGCTGGGCACCGTCGCCCGGCTCAAGCCCGAGTTCGACAGGCGCGGGGTCAAGGTGATCGGCCTGTCGGTCGATCCGGTCGACCGCCATCTCGACTGGGCGAACGACATCGCCCGCACGCAAGGCTCCTCGCTCAACTTCCCGCTGATCGCCGATGTCGACCGGCGCATCTCCGAGCTGCTCGGCCTGATCCATCCCAATGCCTCGGACACGGTGACCGTGCGCACCGTCTTCGTGATCGACCCGCAGAAGCGCGTGCGCCTCACCCTCACCTATCCCGCCTCGACCGGGCGCAACTTCAACGAGATTCTGCGCACGATCGACAGCCTGCAGCTGACCGACAACCACAAGGTCGCCACCCCGGCCGACTGGCAGCGGGGCGAGGACGTGATCATCCTCCCCTCGGTCGGCGCCGAGGAGGCGCGTGCGCTCTTCCCCGCCGGCTGGACCGAGCACACTTCCTATCTGCGCACCGTGGCGCAGCCCGACATCGCGCATTGAGCGAACCCGTGACGGCATCTCCTCTCTCGTCGCCATTTTCGGCGGAGATCGCCGGTGCGGTATCCGCGCTCAATGCGGCGCGCTCGGCCTGGCGGGATCGCCAGGCCGGGCGCCATGCGGTGACGCGCTTCCCCTCCCCCGCCGTGCTGGCGGAGGCGGTGGAGCATCTTTCGGCGGCGCTCTTCCCCGCCCGGCTCGGCGGCTTTGGCGGCGGGCTGGCGCGCGAGGATGATTTCGTCGCCGGGCATCTCGGCCAGGCATTCCGCCTGCTCGGCCAGGAGATCGGGAACGAGCTCGATTACTGGCAGCGCGAGTCCGACCAGCCCTTCGATCCCGACCAGGCCGAGGCAATCGTCCGCCTGTTCGCCGCGACCCTGCCGGAGATCCGCGCGGCGATCGACGCCGATGTCGAGGCGGCATTCGTCGGCGATCCCGCCGCGCGCAGCGTCGATGAGATCCTCGTCTCCTATCCCGGCGCGCTGGCGATCCGCTATCACCGCATCGCCCACGAGCTTCATGCGCTCGGCGCCGTGATCGTCGCGCGGATCGTCTCGGAGCTCGCCAACGCCCGCACCGGCATCGACATCCATCCGGGCGCGGTGATCGGGCACAGCTTCTTCATCGATCACGGCACCGGCGTGGTGATCGGCGAGACTTCGATCATCGGCCGCAACGTGCGGCTCTACCAGCATGTTACCCTTGGGGGCCGCAGCCCGCTCGGCCTGGCACCGGCCGGCCCGCGCGAGCGCTTCGCCCGGCACCCGATCCTCGAGGACGACGTGATCGTCTATGCCGGCGCCACCATCCTCGGCCGGGTGACGATCGGGCGCGGCAGCACGATCGGCGGCAATGTCTGGCTGCTCGACGACGTCCCCGCGGGCAGCGTGGTCGTGCAGCCCGGCGCGGTGCGGCTCGACGACAGCGGTGCGGATCATGTCGGCGCCCGGCTGGCGGAGCATGGCGCATGAAACCGCTGATCGGCGTGCTTTGCTGCAACGAAGTCTCGGAGCGGCCGATCCAGGCGGTGGCGAGCCGCTTCATCTCGCCGCTTTCCAGATTGTCCGACGCGACCGTGTTGCTGGTGCCGGCGCTCGCCGACACGCTCGACGCCCGGTCGATCGCGCGCCGGCTGGACGGGTTGCTGCTCACCGGCTCGCGCTCGAACGTCGCGGCGCATCGCTATGGCGGCAGCTGGGACCAGACGCCGCTCGACGAGCAGCGCGACGAGGTTGCGCTGGCGCTGGCCGGGGCGATGATCGATGCCGGTCGCCCGGTGTTCGGCATCTGCCGCGGGCTGCAGGAGCTAAACGTGCTGTTCGGCGGCACGCTGCGTGGCGATCTCGACGGCCATCATCTCGAGGATGACAGCCGGCCGTTCGAATGCCTGTTCACCCACGGCCATGACGTGACGCTCACCGAGACCGGCGTGCTCGCCGCCGCGACCGGCGAGACGCGGCTCGCGGTCAATTCGGTGCACCGTCAGGGCATCGACCGGCTCGGCACCGGGCTCGACGTGGAGGCGCTTTCGCCCGAGGACGGGCTGGTCGAGGGCTTCTCCGCCCGCCCGAACGGCGCGCCGGTGCTGGCGGTGCAATGGCATCCCGAATGGCATGTCGAGCAGCAGGCCGGCAGTCGCGCCTTCTTCCGCCTGATCGGCGAGGCGCTGGCCGCCTGATCGGTCGCATCCGGACCTTGATGGGTCCAAAGCCAGGCACCATGCGTTGAGCCTGCAAGGCAGGCGACGATGCCCGATCCCGATCGGTGCCTGCCGAAGCGCGCGCCCGGTTCGCGCAGAGCCGCAGGTGCGGCGTCCGAATGTCTCGCTGCCAATGCGATCGAAGATCGGCCAAGGCCGCGCTGGCGGCAGCGCGACATAAACAGGAGCACCAACATGGGTTGTGGTGCGCTGCCTCGGCTCGACCCTAGATGGACGCGAGAGGGCGTCCCCCTCCCGGTTCAGCCCGGACCTCAAAGCTTTGGGCGCGGGCTGATCGAGGCACTGCCTGGCCAGCTCGGGATGCGGAATGGGGACGTTCGTTGCCGCAGGACAGGATCGCGGCACGGGGCGCGGAAGGGGGATGAGCAGATGCCAGGAAAGGGCCTCGAAACGGTACGCGCCCTCGCGACCGGGCATCCGCGCCACACCCCGGTAGCCGCCGCATGAGCCAGGCGGCCATTGCTCCGCCTCCCACGCTCCCGGCCCTGCGCAGGCTGGCCGCATTGGGGACGTTCGACGAAGCGGCTGGCGCCGCGCTGCACGAGGCCGCACGCCGCGCGCGCCGTATCTCGGTCCGACACGAGCTGCTCTCCGAGGGCAAGCCGGTGATGGAGCCGCAGATCCTGCTGTCGGGCTGGGCCGCGCGCATCCGCATCCTGCCCGATGGCCGCCGCCAGATCATGGGCCTGCTGCTCCCCGGCGACCTGATCGGCCATTGCTACCAGCCCCAGCCGCTCGCCACCTCGACGATCATGGCGCTGACCGATCTGGAGATATGCTCGGCGCCGTCCGCCCAGGACTTCCCCTCGCTCGAATGCGTCTATGCGACCAGCCATGCGCTCGACGAGGCCTTCCTCCTCGCCCAGATCACCCGATTGGGCCGGATGAACGCCAGCGAGCGGCTGGCGGATCTCTTCCTCGAGCTGTTCGAGCGCCTGTCGATGGCGGGCCTCACTCGGGGCAACGCCTTCGAGCATCCGCTCACCCAGGAACTGGTCGCCGACGTGACCGGGCTCACCCCGGTCCATGTGAACCGCGTGGTCAAGACGATGCGGCAGGACGACGAGGCGCTCTGGGCCGCCGGCTATCTCGTCCTCTCCGATCCGCAAGCGCTCGCCAGCCGGATCGGCTGGGCGCCCTTCCGCGTATCGCTGTCGATGCACCCGCGCCGCTAGGCCAAGTCAGCGATTGTCCGGCCCCGGCACGCCCGATGCGTTGCCGACTGCCTCGCCCTGCTCCACCTGCTTGTAGTGGCTCAGGTTCAGGCCGACGAAGATCACCACCACCAGCGCGAGGATGATGATCGGGATGAGCACCAGCCCGCGCCGGCGACGAGGCGTAAGCGGCGGCGATTCCTGCGGTTCCATGGAGGCTCCTACCAGCGGCGCCCGCCGATGGTTCCCGCTCAGCGCCCGATCAGCGTTACCCAGTCGATCGGCTTGCGGCCGGTGCGTTCCGCAAGCTTGGCGGCGAAGTCGCGATAGGGGATGCCGGTGATCGCCGCGGCGAGCGCGTAGGTGTTCACGGCATTGCCCGGATCCCAGGGATGCGGCGCATATTCCTTCTGCCCGGCCGCCGCGCGCTCGCGGTCGAAGGCGATCTTCGAATTGGCGAACTCGCTATGGGTCTTCTCGCCCAGCGCATAGGGCTCCAGCCATTTGACCGCGCCCGCCAGGCTCGATCCCGTCGGGCTCTTCCAGTCGTACCAGGCCTGGTCATGCGCCTGCGCCGCAAGCGCGGCCATCAGCATCGGATCGAGATTATAGGTGACATAATGGAGCGCATCGCGCTCGTAGAAGTCGAACACCGATCCGTCGGGTCGGATATTGCCGGCCACCTGCTTGCGGAACGCCGCGCGGGCGCGCTCGATCAGCTTCGCGTCGCCGACCTCGAACGCCGCCATCGTCGCCAGCTTGATGCGGTGGCTCTGCCAGTTGGTGTGGGAATTCTTCGGCGCGCCGTCCATCGCATCGAGATAGCCCTTGGCCATCCTCCGCCAGAAGCCGTCCAGCTTGGCCTTGAGCGCGGGCGGCAGGTCGTCCTCGCTCAGGTCGGTGGCGAGGATCAGCGCATCGAAGCCGGTCTCGTCGATCGGGTTGAACGACATCTGGTAGACGTCCGCCCAATTCTCCAGATAGCGGCCCGCCTGGTCGAGATAGCGCCGGTCGCCGGTCAGCCGCCAGGCGAGCGCCAGCGCGATGACGATCGGCTGGTCCTGCTTGGCCTTGAGGCTGATCTCGCGGATGCCCTTGCCGGGCAGCGTGCCTTCGGTGTGGAGTTGGGGGATCGCGCCAGGCGCCCGCTCCAGCGCCGCATCGGCGCGGGCGATCACCTGCCGTGCCACCGGATCGCTCGCGGGAATATTCTTCGCGAAGCCCGGGCCAAGGATCGCATTGTCCTGCGCCGACACGGGAACGGCACCGAGCGCGAGCAGGGCGACGGCGCTGGAGAGGAGAAGCTTCATCAGGACGGGACTCGCCGAAAGGGGTGCGGAGCGGCCGGAAGATAGCCGCTCCGCGTCAGGGGACGCTAGAAGCTGCTGCGGATCGTCAGCGTATAGGTCCGGCCGTCATAGTCGATACGGCGCGGCAGCATCGGATCGCTCTCATATTCCGATCGGGTCGCGTTGGTCAGGTTGAACGCGTCGAGCGAGATCGAGAAGTTCTTCATGATGTTGAGCGAGGCCGAGGCATCGAGCTGGCTGCGCGCCTTCACGGTGCGGGCGTCGCCGACGAAGCTGTTGCCGGCGGCCAGGTCGTACTTGCCGCGATGGTTGAACACCACGCGCAGGCCGAACAGCTTGGTCTCGTAATAGCCGATCAGGTTGATGTTGTGCTTGGCGACGCTGGGCAGCGTGATCGGATTGCCCTGCGTGTCCTTCCCGCTGATCTCGGTATAGGTGTAGTTGGCCGCACCGCCGAGATACTTGAGGAAGCCCGGCAGGAAATCGAGGTTCTGCTGCACCGAGACCTCGACGCCGCGCACGCGCATCGGGTTCTGGTTGGTGATGCCGCTGGCCTGGACCCGCGCCCCCGTCGGGCTGCCGACGATGTTGCAGTTGACCCCGTCGTCCTGGAGCTGGCCCAGCCCGAAATCGATGCCGTTATACTGGCCGTTGGTCGGGCACAGCACGCGGCGATCGGTGATCGGGCCGACATAGCCCTGGATGTCCTTCTGATAGACCGCCACCGCGAAGGCCCCGCCGGGGCGGTTATACCATTCGAGCGACAGGTCGTAGGAATCCGCGGTGTAGGGGCTCAGGTTGGTCGCGCCGATGATGACGTTGTAGGTCGGCGTGCCGACCACGGCCGGATCGGGGATCTGCACCGAGGTCGCCGGCACATTGTCGCGCGGCTGCGGGCGGACATAGGTCTGGTAATAGGCACCGCGCAGGACGAGCTTGCTGGTCAGGTCCGCGGCGAACATCGCCGAGGGCAGCCAATAATCGTAATCGTCCTTGTACAGCCGGCGTGACATGCTGTGGTTGACCGGCCCCGGCTGCAGCGACAGGCCGGCGCTGCAGTTGCGGCAATCCAGCGCATCGATCTTCTGCGTCGTGGTCTCGTAGCGCAGGCCGACATTGCCGCGGATACGGATGCCGAATAGGTCGCCGTCGAACTTCGCCATCGCATAGGCCGACATGACCTCCTTGCTGTTGGTGAAGTTGTTGTTCCAGTAGTTCGGATCCCAGTAGTTGTTCACCAGCCCGTATGGGGTGAGGAACACGCCATATTGCGCGCCATAGGCGAATTGCGTCGGCAGGCCGTTGGCGAATTGCGAGGGGCGCGGGGTGAGCACCACCGGCGTGATCGCGCCCAGCACCTGGTTGACGTTCATGTCGCGCCAGTTGGTGGTGTAGCCGGGGGCCGTGCCACCGAAGAAGTCGCCGACATAGGGGTTCACCAGCGACATGCCCGGCGTGACATTGCCGGTCATCGCGCCGATCGAGGTGTTGCGCGAGCCGATCGAAGTATATTCGTTGTTCTCGTAGCGCAGCCCGACCTGGAAGCCCGAGACGAAGCTGTTCGCGAAGCTCCGCTCGATATCGAGCTGGATCGCGTCGAGCGCGTTCCACGACTGGCCGTTGGTGCCGGTGACGCCGAAGCGGTCGCCCAGCGTGTTCGCCGGCGCGCCCGGCATCTGCGCGCCCGCCTGGGTCGCCTGGTTGGCCGGTGAGGCGAGCGGATAGCCCCCGGTCGGGACGTGCGAGGCATTGGGCGTGTTGAGGATGAACTGCGCGTTCTGCAGGCTCGTGCCACCGGTATAGACCGAGGCGGTGATGCCGTTCAGCCCGCTGAGATTGCGGTACGGATTCTGGATGATGTCCAGCTCGATCTGGTTGGCGAGCACCTGCGCGCGCGAGATCGTTCCCTGCGCGGTCACCCGCCACTGATCGTCCTTGAACTCGATCGTCGGGTTGATCGCCCAGGTCTTCTGCTTGGCCGGCTCGGAACGGATCGAATCGAAGGTCTGCAGATTCTCGGCGGTGAACTTGTTGATGTATGCGCGCGGCCCGTTCGGGGTCTGGACGACATAGGGCGTGCCGAGGCTGGTGAAATGCGCCACCGCCGAAGTCGGCCCCAGCGCGCCGGTGCCGTTATTGCCCGCCGAGGTATCGATATAGAGCAGGTGGTTGGTGCCCTGGTCGAGGTTGCGCTCGGTATAGAAACCGGTGGCGCCGAACTTGATCTTGTCGGTCGCCTGCCATTCGTAACCGGCCGCACCGGTCAGCAGATGGCCCTTGTTGAGGCGGACGAACTGGCGGACCTGGGTGGGATAGTAAACGCCGCCCGGATATTGCGCCATCAGCGCCTGATAGGTCGGGTTCGACGCCGGCACCGCCTGGTTGCCGACCTGGATCGAGCCCAGCCGGTTGGCCCAGCTGTTCACCGATATCGAATCGCGGCGGAACTTCTCGTCCTTCCAGGCGACCACGCCGAACACCGCGAAATTGTCGGTGATGTGCGCATTGTAGCCGGCCGAGATCGCCGGGCTGCCCAGGTCGCCCAGGTCGTTATATTCATAGGACGCCTTGGCCCAGCCGCCGGCCTTGCGGCTCAGCGCCGAGGCGATGCGCAGGTCGACATTGCCCGAAAGACCACCGGCAAGGTTCGCCGCCGAGGGCGACTTGATCACGGTGATCGCCGAGAAGATGTCCGAATTGAACGCGCCGAGCGGCGTCGATGAAGTGTTGGTCGCGCTGCCCAGGATCGGGTCGGCGAAGCCGCCGCCGTTCAGCGTGGTGCGCGCGAACGAGCCCGGCAGGCCGCGCAGCGAGATCGTCGCGTTGCGCGAATCCGCCTCGCGGTTGATCTGCACGCCCGGGATGCGCTGCACCGCCTCGCCGACGTTCAGGTCCGGGAAGCGGCCCAGGCCGTCGGACGAGATCGAATCGGTGATCTGATCGGACTCGCGCTTGATGTTGAGCGCATCGGCATAGGCCCGGCGGAAACCGGTAACCACGATCTGGTCCGAAGGCGTGGGTTCCGCCGCCTGTGGCGGGCTGGCCTGGCCGTCGGTGCCGTTGCTGGTATTCGTGCTGCTATTCTGGGCGAGCGCAGGCGCCGCCATCAGGACGGCGCAAAGCGCCGAACTGGCAAATAGAGTAGTCCGTCGCATGACTCTCCTCCCCGTCTGTCCCCGGCTTTTGTGCGTTGCCAGTCCATGCTGGCCACCGGTGTCAGGCCAATAAGGCTGATACCGCGACAAGTGTCAATAGAATGGTCAGGCCACATTGCATTATTGGTCGGGCACAGGGAGCGAAAGGCGCGAAAACGCCTCCGCAGCGAGCCAAATGGTCACGCTCAAGCGGGCTGTGTCCAGCTACACTTTCGGGTAGAAAACCGCGTTCGGCGCCGTCAGGCGGCCGAAACAGCCGCGCCCCCGCGCGCCGAAAGGCACGCGGGGCGCGGGGGCGAGGGGTGGCAGTTCAGCCCTGGGGAGACTGCTGCCATCCCCCGCCAAGGGCGAGGAACAGGGTTACGGTGGCGTCGGAGAAGTCCGATTCGGCCTGCGCCAGCGACAATTCGTTGTTGGCGAGCGAGCGCTCGGCATCGAGCACCGTCTGGAACGGCTCGGCACCGGCACGGTAGCGCAGCCGCGCGATGCGGGCGGCTTCGGCGCTCTGGTCGCGTCCGCGGCGCAGCGCCTCGACCCGCTGGCCCTGCGCCACATAGCTGGCGAGCGCCGTCTCGGTGTCGCGCAGCGCGGTGAGCCAGGTGCCGTCGAACGTGGCGAGCGCCGCATCCGCCCCTGCCCTGGCCTGGGCGATACGCGCGCGGGCGACGCTCATGTTCGGGAAGCTGAACGAGAGCAGCGGCCCAACGCTGAAGCGGAAGCTCGAGCTGTTGAACAGGTCCTTGGGATCGAGCGCGGTCGATCCGATCGAACCGCCGATCGAGATGTTCGGATAGAGGTCCGCGGTCGCGACGCCGATCTGCGCCGTAGCCGACGCCAGGCGGCGCTCGGCAGCGCGGACATCGGCACGGCGAGCGAGCAGCGTCGCGCCATTGCCGACCGGGATGGCCTGCTTCACGACGGGCACCGTCTCGCAACCGGCAACGTCGGTCGGCGCCTCGGCCGGCGGCTTGCCGGTGAGCGTGGCGAGACGGAACAGCGCCGCCTTGCGCTGCGCCTCGAACACCGGGACGGTGGCGCGGGTCTGCTCGAGCAGCGCGCCGCCCTGGGCCGTCTCCAGCCCGGTGCCGCGGCCGCCGGCCTCGAGCCGGCGGGTCAGGTCGAACGTGTCTTCCTGCAGCTTGAGCGTCTGCGAGGCGACCTTGAGCTGCTGGCCGGCGGCGCAGGCGTCCGCATAGGCGCGGATCGTCTCGGCGACGACGGTGACGCGGGTCAGGTCATAGGCGGCCTGGCTGGCCTCGACATCGGCGCGCCCGGCCTGGATGGCGCGCGTGATCTTGCCAAACAGGTCGACCTGATAGCTGGCGTCGAGGCCGACGGTGTAGGTCTCGCCTTCGAACGAGGCGTTGGGGATGCCCATCGCCGCGCCCGGGGTACGGGCATGCGTCGCCTGGGCGTTGACCGTGGTGCTCGGCAGCCGCTGCGAGCGCGTCTCGCGCAGCACCGCCCGCGCCTGGCGCAAATTGGCCTCGGCGACGCGCAGGTCGGTATTGGCGCTCAGCGCCTCGCCGACCAGCCGGTCGATCACCGGCGTGTCGAACAGCTTCCACCAGTCCGCCGGCGGCTCGTCGGGCACGAAGCCCGGCGCGCTCGCCTGGCTGAGGTCGCCCTGGGCCGGCGCCTTGGGCGCGGGCGAGACATAGTTGGGGCCGACCACGCAGCCCGACAGGGTCAGGCCGGCGGCGAGCAGGATGATGCTACGCTTCACTGCGCTTCTCCCGTCGCGGTTGCAGGCGTCTCGGGCACCGAAGGCGCGTTCGCGCTGACCTTCCCGCCGCCCCATTTGCGCAGCAGCACATAGAAGATCGGGGTGAAGATCAGGCCGAAGACGGTGACGCCGATCATGCCAAACGCCACGGCGGTGCCGAGCGACTGGCGCATCTCCTGGCCCGGGCCGCTGGCGATCGCCAGCGGGACCACGCCGAAGATGAAGGCGAACGAGGTCATCAGGATCGGACGAAGGCGCGAGCGCGCGGCATGGATCGCCGCGTCGAACCGGTTCATGCCCTCTTCCTCGCCCTGCTTGGCGAACTCGACGATCAGGATCGCGTTCTTCGCCGCGAGCGCGATGAGCACGACCAGGCCGACCTGGGTGAGGATGTTGTTGTCCATCCCCCGCAGGTTCACGCCGAGCAGCGCCGCCAGGATGCACATCGGCACGATCAGGATCACCGCGAGCGGCAGCGTCAGCGCTTCATACTGGGCGGCCAGCACGAGGAAGACGAACACCACGGCGAGGACGAAGATCAGCGCCGAGGAGCTGCCCGCCGCCTTTTGCTGATAGGCAAGGCCGGTCCATTCATAGCCATAGCCCTGCGGCAGCACCTTGCTGGCCATCGCCTCCATCGCCGCGAGCGCATCGCCCGAGGAGACGCCCGGCGCCGCGGCACCCTGCAGCTCCACTGCGGGCAGCAAATTGTAGCGGACCACGCGCGACGAGCCCGAGTCGCGGTGGAAGGTCGCCACCGCCGACACCGGCACCATCTGGCCGCTCGACGAGCGCACCTGCAGGCGGCCGAGATCGGCGAGGTCGTCGCGCGCATGCGGCTCCGCCTGGGCGGTCACGCGGAAGGTGCGGCCGAGCAGGTTGAAGTCGTTGACATAGGTCGAGCCGACATAGGTGCCGATCGCGTCGAACACCTGGCTGGGATCGACGCCGAGGATCTGCGCCTTGTCGCGGTCGACATCCGCGCGGATCTTGGGATTGGCGGTGTTGAACAGCGAGAAGACCTGGGTGACCTTCTGCTCCTGCATCGCCGCGCCCATCATCGCGCCGGTCGCGCCCTCGAGCCCGCGCCAGCCGCCATTGGCCGCCCGGTCCTCGATCATCATCACGAAGCCGGAGCCGTTGCCCAGGCCCTGCACTGCGGGCGGCGCGATCATGAAGATGTTGGCGCCGCTGATCTGCCCGGCGATCGCGCCGGTCAGCTGGCCGGCCAGCGCCTCCGCGCTCTGCTTCTTGCCGCGCTCGGACCAGTCCTTCAGCTTGATGAAGAACACGCCCGCATTCGATGCCTGGCTGAAACTCGCGCCGTCCAGGCCGGCGAACGCCGCGCCGTCGATCACGCCGTCGGTCTTGGCGGCGATGTCATAGGCCTTGTCGACGACTTCGCTGGTGCGGTCGAGCGACGAGCCCGGCGGCAGCTGGACGACGCCGATCAGGAAGCCCTGGTCCTGCTCGGGGATGAAGCCGGTCGGCGTGGCGGTCAGGCGCCAGCCGGTCAGCGCGAGCAGGCCCGCATAGATCAGCATCATGATCAGGCCCATGCGGATCAGCCGGCCGGTGACGCGGCCATAGCGGTCCGACAGCCAATCGAAGCCCTGGTTGAACTTGTCCGCGCCGACCCGGATCGGGCGCATCCAGCGCGGGCCCTTGTCCGCGTCGATATGCTGGTGCGGCTTGAGCAGCAGCGCGGCGAGCGCCGGCGACAGGGTCAGCGAGACGAGCAGCGAGATCGCCGAGGCCGCGGCGATCGTCACCGCGAACTGGCGGTAGAAGATGCCGGGGATGCCGCCGACCATCGCGGTCGGGATGAACACCGAGACGAGCACCAGGCCGATCGCGACCAGCGCGCCCGACACTTCCTTCATCGTCAGGTGCGCCGCCTCGCGCGGGTTTTTGCCCTCGCGGATATGCTTCTCCACCGCCTCGACCACGACGATCGCGTCGTCGACCACGATGCCCACCGCGAGCACCAGCGCGAACAGCGACAGCGAGTTGATCGAATAGCCGAGCGCGAGCTGCACCGCGAAGGTGCCGACCAGCGCGATCGGGATGGCGACGATCGGGATCACCGCCGCACGCCAGGTCTGGAGGAAGATCACCACGACGACGACGACGAGGACCACCGCTTCGAGCAGCGTGTGCTGCACGGCTTCCACCGATGCCGCGACATATTCGGTCGGGTTGTAGGGGATGGTGTACTGAAGGCCCTGCGGGAAGTCCTTCTTGAGCGTGTCCATCTCCTTGAGCACCAGGTCCGCCGCGTTCAGCGAGTTGGCGCCCGGCTGCTGGACGATGGCGAGCGCGATGCCGCGCTTGCCGCCGAACGAGCCGCGGATCGAATAATCCTGGCTGCCCAGCTCGATCCGCGCGACGTCGCCCAGCTTGGTGAGCGCCGCGCCGGTCGGGTCGGCCTTGACCGTGATGTTGGAGAATTGCTCGACCGTGGCGAGGCGGCCCTGCACGTCCACCGGCACTTCGAACGAGGGATTGTCCCTGCCCGTCGGTGCCGAGCCGAGCGCGCCGCCGGCGGTCTGGATGTTCTGCGCCTTGAGCGCCGTGACGATCTCCGCCGCGGTCAGGTTGCGCGCCGCCGCCTTGTCCGGATCGATCCAGACGCGCATCGAGTAGTTGCCGCCGCCGAAGATCTGCACCGTGCCGACGCCCTCGAGGCGCAGCAGCCGGTCGCGGATCACCGTGTTGGCGTAATTGCCCATATAGTCGACGTCGAGGCTGTTGTCGGGCGAGGTGAGCGCCACGATCATCAGGAAGCCCGATTCCTGCTTGTTCACCGTCACGCCGATCTGGCGGACCTGGTCGGGCAGGCGCGGCACGGCCAGGTTGACGCGGTTCTGCACCAGCACCTGCGCGGCATCCAGGTCGGTGCCGGGCTTGAAGGTGACGGTGACGGTCGATGCGCCCTGGGTCGAGGACGAGCTCATGTAGAGCATGCCCTCGACGCCGTTGATCTCCTGCTCGAGCGGCGTCGAGACCGTCTCGGCGATGATCTCCGGCGAGGCGCCCGCATAGAAGGCGCTCACCGCGATCGTCGGCGGGGCGATCTCGGGATATTGCGACAGCGGCAGCAGCGGATAGCAGAAGGCGCCGATCAGGGTGATGAACACCGAGATCACGGCCGCGAAGATCGGCCGGTCGATGAAGAAGCTGGAGAAGCCGCTGCGCGTCTGCGCCTCGGGCTTCTGGGCCTGGGGTTCGCTCATGGCCGCGATCCTTAGCGGTTGCCGGCCGGCTGGGCGGTGCCGGCGGGCTGATCGGACGGCGGCACCGAGGCGGCGGGCGTCTCGGTGATCTTGCCCGGCTGCGGCGTGACCTTGACGCCCGGACGGGCGCGCTGGGTGCCGTCGATCACGACCCGGTCATCCTTGGTCAGGCCCGAGCGGATCACGCGCAGGTTGCCGCGCAGCGGACCGGTCTGCACCGGGCGCGCCGTCACCGTGTTGCTCTTGTCGACGACGAAGACGATCTGGCGGGCCGCATCGGCCATCACCGCCGTGTCCGGCACCAGCAGCGCCGGATAGGGCTTGCTCGCCTCGAGCCGGGCCGATCCGAACATGCCGGGCTTCAGGAAGCCGCCCGGATTGGCGATGATCGCACGGGCGCGGATCGTGCCGGCACCGGCGTCGAGCGCATTGTCGACGAAGTCGAGCGAGCCGGTATGCGTGTAGTCGGTCTCGTCGCTGAGCTTGACCTTCACCGGCGTACCGTCCTGCGTGCCGGTGCCCTGGCGCTGATACTTGAGCAGCAAAGCTTCCGAGCCCTGGAAGACGAAGTGGAGCGGATCGACCGAGACGATCGTGGTCAGCACCGTCTGGTCGGCGGCCACCGAGTTGCCGACGTCCACCTTGCGCTCCGAGATGCGGCCGCTCAGCGGCGCGACGACGCGGGTGAAGCCGAGGTCGAGCTGGCGGGCGCGCAGATTCGCCTCGGCGGCGGCCACCTGCGCGGCGCCCGAGCGCAGCGCGGCGCGGCGCTGCTCGAGCTCTTCCTGGCTGGCGGCGCGCTGGGCGACCAAAGCTTCCGAGCGGGCATATTCGGTCTGGGCGTTGGCGAGCGTCGCCTTGGCCTGGGCGACCTGCGCCACGGCCTGCGACACCGCGGCCTGGGCCGGGCGCGGATCGATGGTGAAGAGCAGCTGGCCCTTGCGGACGAACTGGCCGTCCTTGAACCACACGCCCTGGAGATAGCCCGAGGCGCGCGGGCGCACCTCGACATTCTGGATCGCCTCGAAGCGGCCGACGAACTCGTCCCAGTCTACCACGTCCTGCACCAGCGGCGCGGAGACGGTGACGGGCGGCGCACCCTGCTGGGGCGGCTGCGCACCGCCTCCGCCGCAGCCGGAAAGGGCAAGCGCGGCTGCGAGAGCCGGGATGAGCAGCTGGCGGTTCTTCGAATGCATTTCCGATCCCTCAATCCGTGCCCTTGGCCGGACATCCTCCGCGGTGTCGTTGCTGGAAACGAACGACTTCCGATTTGGTCCCGCTAAGCAGGTTCTGGGAACTTGTCAACGACTGGTGACATATGTCCACGGCGGTTGACTATGTTCACCACCATGTTAGGGAAAATGTCCATGATCCCACCGGTTCCGTCGCGGCATCGCAATGCCGTTGCGACGCGCCAGGCCATTCTCGCCTCGGCACGGAAGCATTTCGCACGCGAGAATTACGAGAATGTCGGCCTGCGCGAGATCGCAGGCCATGCCGGCGTCGATCCCGCCCTGGTCAGCCGCTATTTCGGCAGCAAGGAAGCCCTGTTCCGCGAGACGCTGCGCGACGATGACGAGAAGGACATCATGGACGGCGCGACGCGCGAGACGCTCGCCCGCCATTTCGCCCAGCTCTTCCTCGAAAAGGACGATGCGCCGCCGGGCGAGCGCGACATCCATATCGAGCGCATCCTGATCCTGCTCCATTCGATCGGCTCGCCCAAGGCGGGGCAGATCATCCATAACGCGGTGCAGGCCGACATCCTCGATCCCGTATCCCAGGAGCTGGAGGGCGAGGATCGCGAGATGCGCGCGGCGATGGCGCTGGCGGTGCTGATGGGCATGGGCATCATGCACAACATGCTCTCGATCGACACGCTCGAATGCACCCCCGAAGAGGATGCGCGATTCGAGAAGCGCCTCACCCGCATCTTCGCCGCCGCCCTGGAGCCGATGGACGACTGACATGGCGCAAGCGCCGGTCCGCAAGATCATCCATGTCGACATGGATGCCTTTTACGCGTCGGTGGAGCAGCGCGACGATCCGGCGCTGCGCGGCAAGCCGGTCGCGGTCGGCTATGCCGCGGCGCGCGGCGTTGTCGCGGCCGCCAGCTATGAGGCGCGCAAGTTCGGGGTGCGCTCCGCCCTGCCCTCGGTCACCGCGCTGCGCCGCTGCCCCGAGCTGGTCTTCGTCAAGCCGCGCTTCGACGTCTATCGCGCCGTCTCCAAGCAGATCCACGCGATCTTCGCCGACTATACCCCGATCATCCAGCCGCTCTCGCTCGACGAGGCCTATCTCGACGTCACCGCGAACCTGCGCGGGATCGAGACCGCCTGGGCCACCGCCAAGGAGATCCGCGCGCGCATCCTCGAAGAGACCGGCCTCACCGCCTCGGCCGGCATCTCGTACAACAAGTTCCTCGCCAAGCTCGCCTCGGACCAGCGCAAGCCCAACGGCCAGTTCGCGGTGACGCCCGATATGGGCGCCGCCTGGGTCGAGACCCTGCCGGTCAAGCGCTTCCACGGCGTCGGCCCGGTGACCGCGCGCAAGATGCAGGGCCTCGGCATCGAGACCGGCGCCGACCTGCGCAGCAAGCCGATCGAGTTCCTCCGCGCCCATTTCGGCAGCTCGGCCGACTGGTATTATGCGATCGCCCGCGGCGAGGACGACCGCCCGGTCGATGCCGAGCGCATCCGCAAATCCTCGGGCTCCGAGACCACCTTCAACACCGATCTGACCGAGAACGAAGAGATCGAGGCCGGCGTGCTGGAGATGGCCGAGGAAGTCTGGCTGTGGTGCGAAAAGGCGCAGGAATTCGGCCGCACCGTCACGGTGAAGGTGAAATATGCCGACTTCCAGATCATCACCCGCAGCCGCAGCCTCACCGCCGGCCTGGTCGACCGCCGCGAGGCGCTGCGCGAAATGAGCCTCTCGCTGATCCGCTCGGTGCTGCCCACGCCCAAGGGGATCCGGCTGGTCGGCGTGACGGTATCGAACTTCGAGGAACGGCTGGGCGAGGAACTGCCGTTTTGACTATAGGCATTGCGATGATGCCCCGGCTCGCCCTTCTCCTTGCGCTGTTCTCCCTCACAGGATGCAGCTTCCTGTCGGGCGGCAATCTCGGCGAAGGCTGCAAGGTCGCCGAGGCCTATGCCCGGCATTTCCTGAAGGAAGCTTCCGGACCGATCGCAGTGGCGCACGGCCCCAGGGGGCTGATGCTTCCCAAGCGCAAGGAAATCGAGGCGATCGTTCGCGAGCATCCGGAATTCGTCGGCAGCCAGGATCTCCGCCTTGTGCTGGCGGAAACCGAGGTCCGTAGGCTGAGCCCGGTCACGAGTTGCCCGAATCTGCGTGCGCTTCTCGATGGCGCGGGCATCCTGCACAACGACGCAGAGATCGACCGGTTGGCCGACCCGGCAACAACAACACGCTATCCCTTCGGCGTCCTGACCATGTCGATGCCCGTGATAGACCGGGATGGCCGCACCGCAGCTTTGACGACCAGCGATTACTATGGCCCTCTGGCGGGAGGCACGAGTTGGGTGCTTCTGGAAAAGAGGCGTGATGGCTCATGGGTCGTCAAGCGAATCGATACGCTGAGCGTCAGCTAGTGTGTTCGTCATCCCCGCGAAGGCGGGGATCCAGAGTCACGAGGGACTGCGCTCCGCCACCCTGGATCCCCGCCTTCGCGGGGATGACGCCCCCTTGCCTCAAAGGGATAAGTGCCGAACTATTCGATAGGATCTTCAGACCCTCGAGGCCCGGATAGACCGCCTCGAAACGCCCGGATGCAAGTCTGCAATGACACTGGACCGCACCTTCTTCGAGCGCGACGCGATAACCGTCGCCCGCGCGCTGATCGGCGTCGAGGTTCTGGTCGACGGCGTCGGCGGGCCGATCGTCGAGACCGAGGCCTATGACGCGGGCGACCCCGCCTCGCACAGCTTTCGCGGCCCGACGGCCCGCAACGCCGTCCTGTTCGGCCCGCCCGGCCATGCCTATATCTACCGCATCTATGGCCTGCATTGGTGCATGAACTTCGTGTGCAGCCCCGTCAGCGCGGTGCTGATCCGCGCGATCGAGCCGCGCCACGGCATCGAACAAATGGTCGAGCGCCGCGGCACCGGCGACATCCGGCTGCTCTGCTCGGGACCGGGCCGGCTCTGCCAGGCGCTGGCCGTCGACCACAGCCTGGACGGCGCTCCGATCGACGCGCCGCCCTTGGAGTTGCGCGACGCCGATGCCCCGCGCACCGTCGCGGTCGGCGTGCGGATCGGGATCAGCAAGGCGGTCGACGTGCCGTGGCGCTTCGGCGAGGCGGGCTCGCGCTTCCTCAGCAAGCCGTTCGCGCCATGACCGGCGATCCGATCCCGGTCTCCGACATCGCCCATGTCCGCGCTTTGCTGATCGAGGCGGCCCGCGAGCGCCGCGCGGTCAGCTATTCCGAGATGCTGGCGCTGCTCGGCCACCGCTTCACCCGCCCGCTGATGCGTGCCTTGTGCAAGACGCTCGACGCGATCGACGACGATGCCGCGGCAAAGGGTGAGCCCGAGCTCGCCGTGCTGGTCGTCCGCGAATCCGACGGCATGCCCGGCCAGGGCTGGTGGGTCAGTCCGCGCGCCTCGCTGGAGGGGCATGCCGGCCCCTGGGAAGGCCCGGAGGCACGGGCGTTCGTCGACAGGCTCCAGCGCGAGGCCTTCGATCATTGGGCCGCAGCCTGAGCGGCTTGCAAAATAGGATTTCGCCTGCTTGGTTCAACCGGCCGGAGCTCTGCTCCAGCCGCTCTTTGATTCCGTAGGAAAGATAGGATCCCGCACGCGCAAGGATGTTGTGCGGCTGGCGCGGGAGGAACCGCCAATGGTGCGAACTTGGTGAACTTCCGAGCGCGAAAACCCGCTTTTGGCGTGTACTTCATGTCCTTTGGCCTGCCGGCGCCCCGCCGGATGTAGGAACGCCCTATTCCCCCGGCCGGTACACCCGCTCGACATGCCCCTTCAAATCCTCGGGGTAGAAATACACCGGCCGCAGGTCGCCCGCCGCATAGCGCTCGGCCTGATCCCTGAAGTGCCTCGACTCCGGATACCCGCTCTCGCCCCCCGCAGTGACAGCCCAGGCCTTCACTTTCGGCCCGAACTCCACCGTCGCGACGAAGCTGTTGCCGAGCGTGCCGTAATAGCGCTTCGTCCCCGGCCAGCGCTTCGCCCCGAACGAGGCGAGCGAGCCCCATTGCGCCGAGGTGAAGGGCACCGGGATGCTGGGCTTCGCATCGTCGAACTTCTGGACGATCGCCCCGTCATTGCGCTGGAAGCGGTTGATCTCGCCCCAGGCGACCTTCCAGCTGCCAAAGTCCTGGGTCAGCCGGTCCGCCGCCGAGGCGAGTGCGTCGATCCGCTGCGCGTCGGTCGCACGCTCGGCCATCCAGTCCCACACCGACAGCCCCGCCTCCTTGGCCGGCGCGGCCGAGGGCGCCCACAGCGCCTCGCCCCAGAACACTGCCAGCGAGGTCGCCGCCGAGTCCGCGGCCCAGCGCCGGTCCCAGGTCTTGAGCAGCGCCACCGGCTCGGCGAGCCTCGCCTTGCGGGCATCGCCGTCGGGCAGCTTCTCCCAGGCCGCGACCAGCCCGGGCAGCAGCCGGTCGAAGGCGGGCAGGAAGCTGTCATAGGCCGCCTGGCGCAGCGTCTCGGGGGTGAAGTCCCGGCGCGCGTTCAGCACCCGCAGCGCATGGGCGCCGCGCGGGTTCTCACCGGCCTGGTCGAAATAGCGCGGATAGTCCGCCGCCTTGGGGCTGTCTGCGCCTGCCGCGTTCCAGGGCCAGTTGTTCGAGTTATAGGCCCAGCCATTCTTCGGGTTCACCACCTTGGGCAGGCTGGCGAGCCTATGCAGCCCCTTCCAGTCGGTCGCCGGATCGCTGCCGTCCACCGGCTTGCGATAGTCGAAGCGATTGTCGCGCACCGGCATGAACTGCGGCATCAGGAAAGCGATCTCGCCCTTCGAGTCCGCGAACAGCGTGTTGTTCGAGCTGTTGGCCTTGCGCTCCGCAACCTTGAGGAAGCTCGCATAATCGCTGGCCTTGGTGCGCAGGAAGCTCTGCTGCAGCGCCTCGACCGGCTTGTTCATCAGCGAGACCGCGATCCATTTGCCGTCCGCGGTCTCACGGACAATCGGGCCGTGATGGGTGGCATAGGTGGCGAAGCTGCGATGCGCCTGGGTGCCGTCCGCAGCACGATAGGAAAGCGCGATCGTCTTCGCCGTCACCGAGCGGATTGCATGATCATACCAATAGAGGAAGCGCGAACGATCGTCGTTGGCGAGGATCTTCTCCGCGAACTCGTCGACATTGTCGACGCCGCTCGACGTGTGCATCCAGCCGGCCCTGGCGTTGAACCCCTGGTAGATGAAGAACTGCCCCCAGGTCGCCGCGCCATAGGCGTTGAGCCCCTCGCCGCTCGTCACCTGCTGCTCGGAGCGGAAGAAGAAGCTGGTGTGCGGGTTGATCAGCAGCAGCGCATGGCCGTCCTTCGTATGGCTCGGCGCGATGGCGAAGCCGTTCGAGCCCTTGGGCTCCTTGTAGAGCAGGTCCTTCTCGGCATTGGTCATCGCCTGCTTCTGCTTGCCGTAGAACGCTTCGAGTTGGCTGAGCGGCACCCGCTCGATATCGCCGCCGATGCTCCCTTCGGAGAAGCTCAGCGCCATCCACGGCTCGAACCGCGTGAGCACTCGCGGCTTCACTTGCGGGTGCGTGGCGAGATAATAGTTCAGCCCGTCCGCCCAGGCCTGCATCAGTTTGCGGAGCCATGCCGGGCTCTTCGCATAATCGGCCTTCAGCACCTCCGGATCGACGAACAGCCGCTGGCGCAGATCCTGCCAGATCGCCCCCTCGCCCTCCGCCTCGGCGAGCCGGCCGAGGCTGACCAGATAGTTGGTCTCGATCCGGTTGAAGTCGTCCTCGGCCTGGGCATAGATCATCCCGAACACCGCATCGGCGTCGGTCCTGCCGTTGATATGCGCCACGCCCCAATCGTCCCGGGTGATCGTCACCCGCGCCGCGCTCGCCTTCCAGCGTTCGGCATCGGTCTGGGCATTGGCGGCGGTGGACGCGAGCAGCGCAGCGGCGAGGAGCAGGCGAGTCATGCGCCCACCCTAAACCGCGTTTCGCTCAGTCCGGAATCGTTTCGATCTCGATGATCTCGATTGCCTGCGCCTTGCCGGCGAAATCGACCTTCTCGCCTTCCTCGGCACCGATCAGCGCCTTGGCGAGCGGGGCCTGGAAGGACAGCCGGTCCGCAGCAGGATCGGCCTCGTCATGCCCGACCAGGTCGATCACCCGCTCCTTGCCGGCCATCCTGATCCGCACCCGCGATCCGATGCCGACCACGCCTTCCTCGGGCGCCGGCACGATCTGCGCCGTGGTGCGGCGGGTGTTCCAGTAGCGCAGCTCTCGCTTCAGCCCTTCGAGCGCCTCTTCCTCACCGCCCGCCGCGACCGCGGCCTCCAGCTCGGCGACCTTCGCCTCGATCAGCGCAAGGCCGCGCGCCGTGACCATGTTGGGTCCCGGCGGCAGCGGCAGCTCGAACTTCGGTTCCTTGTGTTCCTCGTCGCTCTCGCGGCGAAACGCGACACTCATGCCTGGGGGAGTTCCTCGATGCTGGACGAGACCTTCCAAAGATCCAGGCTGCCATCGGTTGCATGCGCGTCGATCTCGGCCAGCTCTTCCGCGCTGAAGTCGAGATTGTTGACCGCGTCCAGCGAGTTGTCGAGCTGCTCGACGGTGCGTGCGCCGATCAGCGCCGAGGTGACGCGCGGGTCGCGCAGCACCCAGGCGATCGCCATCTGCGCCAGCGTCTGGCCGCGCTTCTGGGCGATGGCGTGCAGCGCGCGGATGCGCTCGATATTGTCGTCCGACAGCAGCCGCTGGTTCAGCGAGCCGCCCTTGGCCGCCCGCGCATCCTCGGGCACGCCGTTGAGATACTTGTTGCTCAGCATGCCCTGGGCGAGCGGCGAGAAGGCGATGCAGCCGGTGCCAAGATCGCCGAGCGTGTTCAGCAGCTCGGCCTCGACCCAGCGGTTGAGCATCGAATAGCTCGGCTGGTGGATCAGCAGCGGCACCTTGTGCTCGGCGAGGATCGCGGCGGCCTGGCGGGTCAGCTCCGGCGAGTAGCTGGAGATGCCGACATAGAGCGCCTTGCCCTGGCGGTGGAGCTGCGCGAGCGCGCCCATCGTCTCCTCCAGCGGGGTCTTCGGATCGACGCGGTGCGAATAGAAGATGTCGACATAGTCGAGCCCCATCCGCTTGAGGCTCTGGTCGCACGAGGCGATCAGGTACTTCTTGCTGCCACCGACATCGCCATAGGGCCCGGGCCACATGTCCCAGCCCGCCTTGGTCGAGACGATCAGCTCGTCGCGGTGATGCGCGAAGTCGGTCGCCATCACGCGGCCGAAATTCTCCTCTGCCGAGCCATAGGGCGGGCCGTAATTGTTCGCGAGGTCGAAGTGCGTCACGCCCCGGTCGAACGCGCGGCGCAGCATCGCCCGGCCGGTCTCGAACACATCGGTGCCGCCGAAATTCTGCCAGAGGCCGAGGCTGATCGCCGGCAGGTCGAGCCCCGAGCGCCCGCAGCGGCGATAGGGCATGCGGCCGTCATAACGGGCGGGATCGGCAGTGTAGGGCTGGGGATGGGGCATCTGGTCTCTCCGCGTGGCGCGCTTCGGCTTCGCGGCGTCCTATAATGAATCCCGGCCAGCAGTGAAGGACTCCATGCAAATGCCCCGATTGGCGCTCGTCATGATCGTGCGGAACGAGGAACGCTGCCTTGCGCGCTGCCTCGAAAGCGCGCGCCCGCATGTCGATGCGATGATCGTGCTCGACACCGGCTCGACCGACGCGACGGTGGCGATCGCCGAGCGCTGCGGCGCGACGGTGCATCATTTCACATGGTGTGACGACTTCTCGGCGGCCCGCAACGCCGCGCTCGACCATTCCGACGCGGACTGGAACCTGATCCTCGACGCCGACGAATGGATCGAAGACGACGCCGCCGCGCTCGGCGCCGCCACGCTTCCGCCCGCCTCGGTCGCGCCGCCGCGCTTCCTGGGCTGCATGCAACTGGTCAATCGCAGCCAGGACGACGCCCCCGCCACGCGCCGCCTGTCGCCCCGACTCCTGCCGCGCGGCGTGCGCTATCAGGGGCGCATCCACGAGCTGCCGGTCTCGCCGCTGCCGCTGGTGCCGCTGCCGCTTGCGCTCCGCCATGACGGCTTCGAGGAAGCCCAGCTCGCCCGCAAGGACGGCCGCAACGAGGCGCTGCTGCGTGCCGAGCTCGCTGTGACGCCGGAGGACTCCTATCTCTGGTACCAGCTCGGCCGCGAGCATCTGGTGCGCGAGCGGCCCGGCCAGGCCGCCGACGCGCTGCTCACCGCGCACCGCACCGGCGCGCCCGGCACGGCATGGCGCCACGGCACTGTCGTGGCGACGCTGCAGGCGCTCAAGCGGGCCGAGCGGTTCGAGGAGGCGCTGGCGTTCGCCGACCTCGAGCACCGCAACTGGCAGCGCTCGCCCGACTTCTATTTCGCCGTCGCCGACCTCTATCTCGACTGGGCGAGCCGCAATCCGGCGATCGCGATGAGCGAGCTGCTGCCGATCGTCGAGAGCGCGTGGAAGCGCTGCCTGGAGATCGGCGAGCGGCCCGATCTCGACGGCTCGGTCGAGGGCTGCGGCAGCCATCTCGCCGCGCAGAACCTCGCGATGTTCTACCAGACGCTCGGCATCGACGACGATGCGCAGCTCTATGCCGACATGGCCGCGGGCATGCGCCGGCGGCGCGCCGCCTAGACGGTGAAGCTCTCGCCGCAGCCGCAGCTGCCCTTGGCATTCGGGTTCTGGAACACGAAACCGGCGGTGAAGTCGTCTTCCTGCCAGTCCATCGTCGAGCCGATCAGATAGAGGATCGAGCTGCCGTCGACATAGAAGGTGCCGCCGGGCGTCTCGATCTTCTCGTCGAACGGCTTGGCCTCGGTGACGTAATCGACCGAATAGGCGAGCCCCGAGCAGCCGCGGCGCGGAGTCGACAGCTTGACGCCCACCGCATCGGCGGGCGCCTTGGCCATCAGGTCGGCGATGCGCTGCTCGGCGGCCGGCGTCAGGATCAGCGCGGCGGGGCGGGCGCGGGTGGCGGTGGTCATCACAGCATCCCCAGTTCGAGCTTGGCCTCGTCGCTCATCTTCTGCGGGTCCCATGGCGGATCCCAGACGAGGTTGACTTCGGCATGGCCGATCCCCGGCACCGAGCCGACGCGCAGCTCGACTTCGCCGGGCATCGATTCCGCCACCGGGCAATGCGGCGTGGTCAGCGTCATCTGCACCGCAGCATGGCCTTCGGCAGTGATGTCGACGCCGTAGATAAGGCCGAGATCATAGATGTTCACCGGAATCTCGGGATCGTAGATCTCCTTGAGCGCGGTGATCACCGCCTCATAGAGCTCGCCGCCCGGCTCGGTGCCCGACAGCGCCTGCGGCTTCTGCGACAGGAAGCCCGAGAGATAGTCGCGCTTGCGCTCGAACGTCTCCGTGGCGGTTTCAACCGCGTCGTCCACGCGCGCCTTGGGCGGGGCCGCCACGGCCTCCACTTCCTCGACTTCAATCTTGCGTTCTTCGTTCATCCGAAGATCCTTGTGACCCGTTCTATTCCAGCGACCAGCGCGGCGATGTCGCTCGCGCCGTTGTAAACCCCGAAGCTCGCCCGCGCCGTCGCCGGCACGCCCAGGCTGTCCATCAGCGGCTGTGCGCAGTGATGCCCGGCGCGGATCGCGACATTGGCTTCATCCAATATGGTGGCGACATCGTGCGGGTGCACCCCCTCGACCGCGAAACTGACGATGCCCGCGCTGTCGGCCGGGCCGAACAGCCTGACCGAGTTGAGCTGCGACAGCGCCTCGCGCGCCTGGGTGACAAGCGCCGTCTCGTGCGCATGGATACGCTCGAGACCGATGCCCTCCACATAATCGATGGCCGCATGCAGCCCGACCACGCCGACGATATGCGGCGTCCCCGCCTCGAACCGGCCCGGCGGCGGCGCATAGGTGGTCTTCGCGAAGGTCACCCGGTCGATCATCGATCCGCCACCCTGATAGGGCGGCATCGCGTCGAGCAGCTCGTAACGGCCCCAGAGCGCGCCGATGCCGGTCGGGCCGTAGAGCTTGTGGCCCGACATCACATAGAAATCGCAGCCGATCTCGGCGACGTCCACCGGCATGCGCGGCACCGCCTGACAGCCGTCGAGCAGAATCTTCGCCCCGACCTTGTGCGCCAGCGCGGTCGCGCGCTTCGCATCGAGCACCGAGCCCAGCACGTTTGAGACATGGGCGAGCGCGACCAGCTTGTGGCGATCGGTGAGCATCGCCGCCATCGCGTCGAGATCGATGCGCTGGTCGGCGGTGAGCGGCACAACGTCGATCTCGGCGCCGACCCGCTCGGCGACCATCTGCCAGGGCACGATGTTCGAATGATGCTCGAGCGTGGAGAGCAGGATGCGGTCGCCGGCCTTGAGCTGGGTGCCCGCCCAACATTGCGCGACGAGGTTGATCCCCTCGGTCGCGCCGCGGACGAAGACGACTTCCTCCTCGCGCCCGCCGAGGAACTTCGCCACCCGCTTGCGCGCCGCCTCATAGGCGAGCGTCATGTCGGCCGAGCGCTGGTACACGCCGCGATGCACGGTGGCATAGGTCTCGCCATATGCGCGGTTGATTGCATCGAGCACCGGCTGCGGCTTCTGCGAGGTCGCGGCGGTATCGAGATAATGCCAGCCGCGCGGGATCGCCGGGAAATCGGCGAGCAGGTCGAGGGGACGCATCTCCCCTTCCGCTTGCGGGAGGGGTCGGGGGAGGGCCTGTTCGGGAAGCGAGGTCATGCGGACATCCCCTCCCCTAACCCCTCCCGCAAGCGGGAGGGGGACCCCAGCGCCGCCTCCAACCACGCATCCGCATCCGCCGCGAAGGCCTCGCGCACCGCGTCCTCGCCGATGCGGGCGAGCGCATCCGCCACGAAGGCGCGAGTGAGCAGCGCCTGGGCGCGGCCTTTGTCGATCCCGCGGCTCTGCAGGTAGAACAAAGCCATCTTGTCGAGCTCGCCGACCGTGGCGCCGTGGGCGCACTTCACGTCGTCGGCGAAGATCTCGAGCTCGGGCTTGAGGTTCACCGTTGCCGAGCGCTGGAGCAGCAGGCCGCGCAGCGACTGCTCGCCATCGGTCTGCTGCGCGCCGCGCGCCACTTCGACCCGGGCGGCGAGGCCGGCAGCCGACTTGTCCGCCGCCACCGCGCGCCACAGCTGGCGCGAGGTGCCCTCGACATCCTCATGGCGCACCGCGACCGCAGCTTCCTGCTTCTGGCTGCCGGAGGTCAGCAGCGCGCCGCCCATCTCGGCGAAACCGCCCTTGCCGTTGATCAGCAGCGATCCGTCGATCCGGCTGCCCATGCCGCCGGCGCCGAGGAAGATCGAGACGAGGCTCGCCGCCTCGCCCACCTCGGCCTCGTCGCGCAGCGAGACGAAGCCGTCCGACTGCACCAGCCGCACCGAACGCATCAGCCGCGCCCCGCGCTTGAGGCAGAGCGTGGTCAGCCGGTTGGCCCAGCCCGAGCCGGCATAGGTCTCGATCACCGAGGCGACCGCATCCTCGTCGAGCATCAGCCGGGCGGGGACATGGCTCTCGCCGCCGGTGCCGATATGGACGATCTGGATCGACGTCGCGGCATGTTCGGGCCCGAGATGCAGCGACCAGCCCTCGCCATCGGTGAGGCTGCCGAGCGGATGATCGGTCGTGGCCAGCTGCTGGGTCACCTGGACCGGGCCCGGCGTGGAATGCGCCGGCTCGAAACAGCCATCGACGAACAACAGGCGCGGGCCTTCGATGTCGAGGAACAGCGTGCCGGGATCGATCGCGGTGTCGGCGCGTGGGCTGTCGGCAGCGGCCTTGAGCGCCGCCATATCGGCCCAGCGCCATTCCTCCATGCGCGGCGTCGGGAGTGCGAGCGTGGTCACTGGCCGGCCCTCCAGCTGCGCTTGAAGTCGGCGAGCAGCGCCGGCTTGCGCTTGTCGATACAGGCCTTCACGCCCGCGGAATCGCGTGCGCCCTTGCGGACACAGGCAGTCGCGGTGCGGCAGAGCTGTTCGTCGAGCTTCGCGTAACCGCTGGATTCGCTCAGCGCGCAGCCGAGCTTGCCGCCCGCACCCTGGCTGACCGTCGCGGAGATCGCCGCGAGCTTACGCCCGACGACCTCGATGTTGAGCTCGTCCTGCGGCGCCTCCTGCACCGCCAGCGCCAGGATCAGGGACAGGATCACGCCGCCAGGATCCCATAGCCTTCGCGCTCCAGCTCATGCGCGAGCTCGGGTCCGCCCGAGCGGACGATGCGGCCATCGGCGAGGACATGGACGAAGTCCGGCTGCACATAATCGAGCAGCCGCTGGTAGTGGGTGATCAGTAGCACCGCCTTGTCGGGCGCGCGCATGATCCGGTTGATCCCCTCGCCCACCGCCTTGAGCGCGTCGATGTCGAGGCCGGAATCGGTTTCGTCGAGGATCGCCAGCTTGGGGCCGATGATGCCCATCTGGACCATCTCGTTGCGCTTCTTCTCGCCGCCCGAGAAGCCGACATTGACCGGGCGCTTGAGCATCTCGACGTCCATGCCGAGCGCATCGGCCTGGGCACGGGCGAGCTTGAGGAACTCGCCACCCGAGAGCGGGGCCTCGTCGCGGGCGCGGCGTTGGCTGTTCAGCGCCTCGCGCAGGAAATGCAGGTTCGAGATGCCGGGGATCTCGACCGGATATTGGAAGCCGAGGAACAGACCGGCCGCGGCGCGCTCGTGCGGCGCCAGCTCGAGCAGGTCCTGCCCGTCGAACGTCACGCTGCCGCCGGTCGGTTCGTAGTTCGGTCTGCCGCCCAACGTGTAGCCGAGCGTCGACTTGCCGGCGCCGTTCGGGCCCATGATCGCGTGGATCTCGCCCGCGTTCACGTCCAGGCTCAGGCCCTTGAGGATTTCCTTGCCGTCGATTTCGGCGCGGAGGTCGGTGATCTTCAACATGCTGTCGTTCATTCCTTGGGCCCGAAAATCGGCCCCTTTTCTGACTTGTCGGTATCGTCGCGCTGGGGCTGGTTGCCGGTGGTGAAGCGCACCACCGGGCCGTCCGCGGCCGGGTTCACCGGCGGCGCGATCGGCTTGACGCGCTGGCGCTCGGTCTCGCGGCTTTCCTCGGTGGCGGCATTGGGGCCGATCGCGGAGCTGGGCAGCGCCGCCTTGGGCTGAACCAGCTTGGGCAGCTCGAAGACCTGCGCCTTGCCCGGCGCCGGTATCGGCGGCGGCGCGGACACTGCGGCGGCGGCCTGCTCCAGCACGCTCAACTCGCGGCAATCGGTCACTTCGTCGGCTGTCCTGGCATAGCAGACCGGGGTCGCCTGGCAGGCATTGCTGTCGCGCCGCTGGCTGCCGCTCGAGACCATCACCCGGCAGTTGCGCAGCCGACCGTCCGAACCCTTGTCGAACAGCATCGTGGTGCGCCCGAAGGTGGCGCGCACGACGATGTTCGCTTCGTCCTCCGCAGGCGTGCCGACCGCCTGGGTGGCGGGCACGTCCTGGGCGAGGAGCAGGAGGGCGGCGGCGAGGATCACGGCCTGGCCTTCTCCGCTTCCGGCTTTCCTTCGGGCGGCAACTGATCGGGCATGCGACGGAACACCGCATCGATCTCGCCAAGCGTATGGTCGACCGTCGCTTCGCGGTCCGCGGCGCTCACCTTCCGGTCATCCTCGATCAGTCGCAGCGCCATGCGGCGCGCCTTTGCGCGGCTGGGCGCGCAGCGCTCGAGTGTCTGGTCGATGACCTTGCGCATGCCATCGGTGAACTGGGGGCCGGCCTTTCGGCTGATCCCCTGCATCGTCGGGCCAAGGCAACCAAGATAGGTCTCGATTGCCGGGGTAAGCGATTCCGGAGCGTAGAAACCCGCTTCGACCGCCTGTGGCGCGCCCGGCTGGGCCGGCGCTGCCTGCATCAGGAACAACGCAAGCAAGATCACCCGACCGAACCCTCCAGGCTGATCCCCAGCAGCTTCTGCGCCTCGACCGCGAACTCCATCGGCAGCTGCTGCAGCACTTCCTTGGCGAAGCCGTTGACGATCAGCGCCACCGCAGCCTCCTGGTCCAGCCCGCGCTGCATCGCGTAGAACATCTGGTCCTCGCTGATCTTCGAGGTGGTCGCCTCATGCTCGATCTGCGCGCTCGGGTTCTTCACTTCGATATAGGGCACGGTGTGCGCGCCGCACTGGTCGCCGAGCAGCAGGCTGTCGCACTGGGTGAAGTTGCGGACATTCTCCGCCGCCGCGTTGACCAGCACGCGGCCGCGATAGGTGTTGTTCGACCTGCCCGCCGAGATGCCCTTGGAGACGATCGTCGACTTGGTGTTCTTGCCGATGTGCAGCATCTTGGTGCCGGTATCGGCCTGCTGGTGGCCGTTGGTGACCGCCACCGAATAGAATTCGCCGACCGAGCCGTCGCCCTGCAGGATGCAGCTGGGGTATTTCCAGGTGATCGCGCTGCCGGTCTCGACCTGGGTCCAGCTCACCTTTGAATTGGTGCCGGCGCACAGCGCGCGCTTGGTCACGAAGTTGAAGATGCCGCCGACGCCATTCTCGTCGCCCGGATACCAGTTCTGCACCGTGCTGTACTTGATCTCGGCATCGTCGAGCGCGACCAGCTCGACCACCGCGGCGTGGAGCTGGTTCTCGTCGCGCATCGGCGCGGTGCAGCCCTCGAGGTACGAGACATAGGCGCCCTTGTCGGCGACGATCAGCGTGCGCTCGAACTGGCCGGTATTCTCGGCATTGATGCGGAAATAGGTGCTGAGCTCCATCGGGCAGCGCACGCCCTCGGGTACATAGACGAAGGTGCCGTCGGAAAAGACCGCGCTGTTCAACGCCGAATAGAAATTGTCGCGGACCGGCACGACCTTGCCGAGCCACTTCTTCACCAGCTCGGGATATTCGCGGATCGCTTCCGAGATCGACAGGAAGATCACGCCGGCGGCCTTCAGCTCCTCGCGGAAGGTGGTCGCGACCGAGACGCTGTCGAACACCGCGTCGACCGCGATCTTTCGCGCGCCCTCGACGCCGGCGAGGACCTTCTGCTCCTCGATCGGAATGCCCAGCTTCTCATAGGTGCGCCGGATCTCGGGATCGAGCTCGTCGAGCGAGCTGATCGTCTTCTTCTGCTTGGGCTCGGCGTAGTAATACGCGTCCTGATAGTCGATGTGCGGGATCGACAGCTTCGCCCATTCGGGCAGGGTCATCTCCTGCCACATGCGGAACGCCTTGAGCCGCCATTCGAGCATCCACTCGGGCTCGCCCTTCTTGGCCGAGATGTAGCGGACCGTGTCCTCGCTCAATCCCTTGGGCGCGAACTCCTGCTCGACGTTCGAGGCGAAGCCCCACTCATATTTCTTGTTGGCGGCTGCCAGTGCTTCCGCGTTCTTCGTAGCCATGCTTACACCTGCTCCCCGGCCAGCGCCGGGGTCCGGATCTGATCTGCCGGATGTGGCGCTTCGGCCTGGGCCGGAGCGCTGGAAATCTGGGCGAGGGAGATGCCCGCGAGCGCGCCCTTTACAGCACCGTTCACGACATTCCAGTGCGGCTTGACCTTGCAGCTGTCCTGCACGCAGCAATCCTGCTTGCCGGCATCGACGCAGGAGGTCAGCGCGATCGGGCCTTCGACGGCCTCGACGATGTCGGCCAGGCTGATCGCCGCGGCGGGCCGTGCCAGGCGGAAGCCCCCGCCGGTGCCGCGCGCGCTCTCGATCAGGCCGGCGCCGGAAAGCTTGCTCACCAGTTTCTGCACCGTGGGCAGCGGCAGGCCGGTATCCTCGGCAAGCGTGGTCGCGTTGAGCCGGCACGTCGCGCCGCAATGGCGCGCCGCTGCGGACATCATCACCACCGCATAGTCGGCAAGGCTCGACAGGCGCACTTCAAATCCCTTGGCCGCCTCGGGCGCAATCGCGCCACGGGCTCAATCGGACAAATTCGTTCCGATTGGGCAAATGGGCTCAACGGCGGCGAAGGTCAACCGATTCGGGGATCACGTCGGGCAGGAAATGGAAGGTCTCGTTGTCGAGCGTCAGCGCCAGCACCGGATCGATGCGTGCGCGCAGCGAGGTCGGGGTGTGGCCGGTGAACTGGCGGACCTCGTTGATCATGTGCGACTGGTCGGAAAAGGGCTCGACCACTTCGTCGACGCTCGCGCCCTGATAGATGCGCATCGCCGCGCCGATCGCCCGGAACTTGCGCTTCAGATGCGCGGGGCTGCCGGCGAAATAGTCCTTGCACAGCCGCTGGACCTGGCGCTCGCCGATGTTCGAGCTCTTGCGGATGCGCGCATAGAGATCGTCGATCGTCGGATCCTTGGTCGCCGCCCATTCGCGCACCGCGCGCAGGAAGACGAGATGCGCGGCCGGCACCGGCTTCACTTCCTGCTGGCGCATGCGGAGCAGCGGCTCGATCGCCGCGATCATCTCCTCCAGCGTCTCCATCTTGTGGAGGCGGTGCCAGAGCAGGCCGGCCTGCTCGCAGAACAGCTTCTCGCCATCGACGATGTGATCGGTGACCTTGTAGGCCGGCAGGCCGATCAGCGCCTTCCAGCCGATCGCGCGCAGCGACACGCCGAAGCACTGGAACGGCCCCTGCATGCGATAGGTCGCGGCGGCCGTGCCCGGGCCGTTGATCATCACCTTCTTGGTGCTCTCGCTATGGCCGTCGGGGAAATGGACCGTGCCGCTGCCCTGGATCAGGAAGCGGAGCTGGCCGAGGTCGACGCGCTCGATCCCCTCGATCTCGCCGCCGTCGTAGCGATAGAGATAATAGGATTCGACATGCGGGATCAGCGCGCCTTCCGCCTTGCGGAATTCGATCTGCGGCCGCGGATCGCGGTCGTTCATGGCGGCCGGTTGGGCCGGTTTCATCCTGGTTGCGCCCCGCATCTCTTGCCCTGTTGATCCGAGATTATCCCCTCCTCGGATTCCTTATTTTCCACGCAAATATACCGCACAGTCGCGGAATAGAAAAGTGGCCCGGTCAGCCTAAGCCAACCGGGCCAAAAGGAAAGGGTTCCCCCATTGAGCGGAAACCCCTCGGGTCGCAGCACTTTCCTAGCCGAGGCCCCGGCATGCGTATTGCAAGGAATCGACATACGCAGCTTTACGGAGAGGAAAAGCGGTGCGAATGGCCGCGTCCATGGCCTATCCGCTCCGTTCCGCGCTGTTCGCGCTCGATGCCGAAAAGGCGCACCGCGCCGCGATCCGCGCGCTGGCGCTGTGGGATTCGATCGGAACCGTTTTTGGATCCGATATGGTTCGATCTCCCATCCATTTGGGAGGATTGACCTTTCCCAACCGAATCGGGCTCGCGGCAGGGCTGGACAAGGATGCCGAGGCGATCCCGGGACTGTTCGCCCTGGGCTTCGGCGCAGTCGAGGTCGGTACGCTGACTCCCCGCCCCCAGCCCGGCAACCCCAAGCCGCGGCTGTTCCGGCTTGCCGAGGACGAGGCGGTGATCAACCGCATGGGCTTCAACAATGGCGGGATCGACGCGGCGCTGGCGCGCATCGCGAAACTGAAGGCGCGCAAGGGCGTGCTCGGCATCAATGTCGGCGCGAACAAGGACAGCGACGACCGGGTGGCGGACTATGCGCTGGGCGTCGGCAAGGCCGCCGCGCATGCCGACTACATCACGATCAACGTCAGCTCGCCCAACACCCCGGGCCTGCGCGACCTCCAGTCTCGCCCGGCACTCGACGAGCTGCTCGCCGCCAGCCATACGGCGCGCGGCAAGGTCCCGCTGTTCCTGAAGGTCGCCCCCGATCTCGACCGTGCCGGGCTGGAGGGCGCGATCCGGGCGGCGCTCGACAACCATGTCGACGCGCTGATCGTCTCGAACACCACCATCTCGCGCCCGCCGCTGCGCTCGGCGCATGCGGGCGAGGCCGGCGGCCTGTCAGGCAAGCCGCTGACCGAGCTGGCGCGCACCAAGCTGGTCGAGGCAGCGGAGATCGCCGCAGGCGCGCTGCCGCTGATCTCGGCGGGCGGGATCGATAGCCCGGACGAAGCGAAGCGCCGGATCGATGCCGGCGCCACACTGGTCCAGGTCTATTCGGCCCTGGTGTTCAAAGGCCCCGGCCTGGCCCGCGCGATCGCCAGGGCGCTTGCCTAGCGCGCCAGCTTCCGCAGGCGGAGCGCCAGGCCGATATAGGCCGCGCCACCGATGATCGCGAGCCAAGCGACCAGCAGCACCAGGCTGAGCGCGCCCGCCGCCGGCCAGCCCAGGATCACCACGCCAAAGGCGATCGAGATCAGCCCGGCGAGGATCAGGAAGATCTCGCCTTCGATCTCCTTGCGCAGCGCGACCGCGCCGGCGACTTCCATCATGCCGGTGACGATCGCCCAGGCAGCGATCAGGAGGAGAAGCACCTGCACAGTGATGCCCGGCCAGATGAAGGTGAGCAGGCCTGCGGCGATCCCGGCCAGGCCGGTCAGCACCAGCCACCAGCGCGGCGTGTCGCCGCTGCGCATGCCCGACATCGCCGCGGCCAGCGCAAAACAGCCATCGACCAGCGCATAGGCGCCCCAGACCAGCGCCAGGGTAAGCAGCGCGAGGCCGGGCCAGAGCAGCGCGAGGAAGCCGAAGGCGATGCCGGCGGCACCGCGCAACGCGAACAGCCACCAGCGCTTGCCAAGCGCGCGCAGCAGCGAAGGAGTTGTGGATGCGAAGCTGGCAGTGTCGGTCATGGCGAGCCCTCCATGGAAGCGCGTGGCCGTCCGGCATGGGCGGATACCCGCGCTTTCCCTGCCCGGGAGATTGCGCCTGGTTATACCCCCAGGCAATCATCCGATTGTATGACGCCCGACGTAGCGTCTTTGCGCTCCGGCCAAAGCCCGCTAGGCCTAGTGCCATGAAGAAGTTGCTTTTGCTGTTCGCCCTCGTCGCCGCGCCGGTTGCGGCTTCCGCCCAGGGCGTAGTCAGCGCGGCGGATTCCCGCGCCGCCGCCGCGGGCACCGAGATCCTCAACGCGGGCGGCAGCGCCACCGACGCGGCGATCGCGACGATGCTCGCGCTGAACGTGGTCGAGCCGCAGAGCGCCGGCATCGGCGGCGGCGCCTTCATCCTCCAGTACGATGTGAAGACCGGCAAGATCGCCACGGTCGACGGGCGCGAGGCCGCGCCGATGGCCGCGACCGACCACTGGTTCTACGCCTCCGACGGCCAGCCGCTAAGCCATATGGCGGCGGTGCCCGGCGGCCGCAGCGTCGGCGTGCCCGGCACGCTGCGCGCCATGGCCCTTGCCCATCAGCGCGGCGGCAAGCTGCCCTGGGCCCGGCTGTTCCAGCCCGCGATCCGGCTTGCCCGCGACGGCTTCGATATCTCCTCGCGGCTCGGCAATGCGCTGCGCAGCTATGGCCCGCATGTCGATGCCGGCGTCCGCGCGATCTTCTACGACGCCGCCGGCAAGCCGATGCCCGCCGGCGCGCATGTCCGCAACACCGCCCAGGCCGATCTGCTCGAGCGCGTCGCCAGGCTCGGCCCCGACAGCTTCTATGTCGGCCCGCAGGCCGAGAAGCTGGTCGCCACGGTCAACAACGCCGCGCGCAACCCGTCGAAGATGACCACCGGTGACCTCGCCTCCTATGCGGCCAAGGATCGCCCGGTGCTGTGCGGCAAGTACCGCGCGTACAAGATCTGCTCGATGGGCCCGCCCTCCTCGGGCGGCGTCACCGTGATGATGATCCTTGCCCAGCTCGAGCGCTTCGACATGGCCAGGCTCGGCAAGGACAATCCCGTCGCCTGGCACCTGTTCGCCGAGAGCTCGCGCCTCGCCTATGCCGACCGCGACATGTATGTCGGCGATCCGGATTATGTGCAGGTGCCGATCGCCGGGCTGCTCGACCGCAGCTACCTCGCCGGTCGCTCGGCGCTGATCAACCCGGACCGCTCGATGGCCGAGGTGAAGGCCGGCCTGCCCGCCGGCGCCCCGAAGCGCATCGCGGTGAAGCCGCAGGAAGTGCCCGGCACCACCTCGCTCTCGGTGGTCGACAAGGCCGGCAACGTCGCCCAGGTGACGACCACGATCGAAGGCGCCTTCGGCTCGGGCCTGTCGGTGGACGGCACGATGCTCAACAACGAGCTCACCGATTTCGACATCGTGCCCGAGAAGGACGGTTATCTGGTCGCCAACCGGGTCGAGGGCGGCAAGCGCCCGCGCAGCTCGATGGCGCCGACCATCGTCTATGGCCCGGATGGCAAGGTTCGCCTGGCGATCGGCGCGGCCGGCGGCTCGACGATCATTGCCCAGGTGGCGAAGGGCATCATCGGCGTGGTCGACTGGAAGCTGTCGGCACAGGACGCGATCGCGCTGGGCCTGCTCTATGCGCCCGGCCCGACCGCCTATGCCGAGAAGGGCACCCAGCTCGACGCGATGCTTCCTGCGCTGCAGGCGCTGGGCGAGAAGGTCCAGTCGGCCCCGCTCGGACTCAAGATGAATGCGGTCGAGCGGGTGAATGGCCGCTGGACCGGCGGCGCCGATCCGCGCAGTGAAGGCGTCGTGATGGACCAACAGGGCCATACGACCGTTATCAGCCGCGTGGGCGCGCAGCCGAACCGGCCGTCGGAATAGTCGGGGCAAGGCGGGACGCTCCAAAGGGGCGCCCGCAATGGGGAGAGAGAATGCGCAGGCTCGAACGGTTCGACAACCTGGTCCAGATGTTCTTCGCGCGGGCGAAGGAAAAGGGCGATGCGCCCTTCCTCTGGCACAAGGCGAATGGGAAGTGGCAGCCGACCAGCTGGGCGGAAGCCGCCCGGCAGGTGGCGAGCCTGTCGGCGGCGCTCACCGCGCTCGGCCTGAAGCGCGGCGACCGGGTGATGCTGGTCTCGGAGAACCGCCCGGAATTCTGCATCAGCGACCTGGCGATCATGGCCGCCGGTTGCGTGACCGTGCCGACCTACACGACCAATACCGAGCGCGACCACCAGCACATCATCGAGAATTCGGGCGCCTGCGCGATCATCGTCTCGAACGGCAAGCTGGCCAAGACGCTGCTGCCGGCAGCGATCCGCGCCTCGACCGCGCGGATGATCATCGGGCTCGAGGACCTGCGCATCAGCCAGCAGGGCAGCCTGGAGTTCCACGACTGGCACGGCCTGATCGCGAAGCACGACACCGATCCGCGCGGGGTGAGCTGCACTTTCCGCCGCGAGGACCTGGCCTGCATCATCTACACCAGCGGCACCGGCGGCTCTCCGCGCGGCGTGATGCAGCATCACGGCGCGATCCTGAGCAATGTCGAGGCGTGCTGCGCGATCATCTCGGAGGATTTCGGCTGGGAGGAAGAAGTGTTCCTCAGCTTCCTGCCGCTCAGCCATGCCTATGAGCATACCGGCGGGCAGTATTTCCCGATCGGGCTCGGCGCGCAGATCTATTATTCCGAAGGGCTGGAGAAGCTCGCCTCGAACATCGAGGAAGTGCGGCCGACGCTGATGGTCGTCGTGCCCCGCCTGTTCGAGGTGCTACGCACCCGCATCGTCAAGCAGGTCGAGAAACAGGGCAATTTCGCCAATTTCCTGCTCGACAAGGCAGTGGCGATCGGCGGCCGCAAGGCGGCGGGCAAATCGGGAATCGGCGACCTGCCGATGAACCTGCTGCTCGGCGCCACGCTCAAGCCGAAGCTCGCGAAGAAGTTCGGCGGGCGGATCAAGGCGATGGTCTCGGGCGGCGCGCCGCTCAACCCCGAGGTCGGCATCTTCTTCCAGAGCCTCGGCATCACGTTCCTGCAAGGGTACGGCCAGACCGAGGCCGCCCCGGTGATCTCGTGCAACCGGCCCAAGGCGGGCCTCAAGATGGACACGGTCGGGCCGCCGCTGGAAGGCGTCGAGGTGCGCATCGCCGATGACGGCGAGATACTGGTGCGCGGCGAGCTGGTCATGCACGGCTATTGGCGCAACGAGGAGGAGACCAGGCGCGTCCTCAAGGACGGCTGGCTCTATACCGGCGACATCGGCCATATCGACGAGAAGGGCCGGATCAAGATCACCGATCGCAAGAAGGACATCATCGTCAACGACAAGGGCGACAATGTCGCGCCCCAGAAGGTCGAGGGCATGCTGACCCTGCAGCCCGAGATCGTCCAGGCGATGATCGCCGGCGACAAGAAGCCCTACATGTCGGCGGTGATCGTCCCCGATCCCGAATGGACCGCCGAATGGTGCGCCCACACCGCCACCAAGTGCGACTTCAAGGAACTGGCCCACGACCCCGACTACAAGGCGGCGCTGGGCGCGGCAGTGGAGCGGGTCAACAAGGACCTGTCGGTGATCGAGCGGGTCCGCAAGTTCATCGTCGCCGACGAGCCGTTCACGATCGAGAACGAGCAGCTGACGCCGTCGCTGAAGATCCGCCGGCATGTGCTGAAGGCAGCATATGGGGAACGGCTGGACGGGCTGTACAAGTAAGACGGCGCTCTCCGCCCCCCAATCGTCATCCCGGCGAAAGCCGGGATCTCGTGCGGCTCCTTCCCTGTGCCTCCGCCTGAGATCCCGGCTTTCGCCGGGATGACGGTGTAATGGCGGGATGACGGTATGAAAAAGGCCGGGGATCGCTCCCCGGCCTTTCCTTTACCCGATAGCCCGAAGCCTCACTTCTTCTCCGGCACCACCTTCAGCGTCCAGTCCTTGTCCGGGCGGAGATACTTCATCGCCAGGCCCTGCACGTCCATCGGCGTCACCCGCGAATAATCGGCGGCGAGCGTCTCGACGCCGGCGATCCGCGCCGGATCATAGGTGCCGCCCTCGACCAGGCGCATCCAGAACATGTTGCCCGAGGACATGCGCAGGATCTGCTGCTTGAGCGGCGTCAGCGCGCGGTTGAGCTCGTCCGCGTCGATCGGCTTGGCAACGAGGTCCGCCGCGATCTTGCGCGACAGCTCGAAGAAGAAGTCGACCTTGTCGGGCGGCACCAGGCCGAGCGCCATGACCTTGCCGCCCGCCGGCAGGCCGAGCGGCCACTGGCTGGCGACCTGGGGCGAATAGCTCACGCCCGCCTGGCTGCGCAGCTGATCGAGCAGCCGGTCGCGGAACACCGCGGCGAGCACCTCGAGCTTGCGGCTCTCGGTGATCCCGCCATTGTCGGTGCCGCCGCCGGTCGGCCAGGCGATCACCGCCGCGGCCTGGTTGGGCTGGCCCTTGTGGGTCAGCGTCACCGGCGTCTCGACATGCGCCGGGAAGACGACCGGCGCGAGCGGCGCCTTGCTCGCCAGGCGCGGCTTCAGCGCGCCGAAGGTGGCGGCCACGGCCTTCACCGTCGCCTCGGCATCCATGTCGCCGAACACCTCGACCTCGATCGGCCCGCTCGCCAGGATCGGCTCCCAGAACTTGCGGAAGCTCGCCGGGGTCGTCCCCTCGATCGTCGCCCGGGGCGGGATGCCCCAGCGCGCATCGCCATTGTGGAGCAGCCGCTCAAGATCGCGGCTCAGCACTGCGTCGGGCGAGGAGGAGAGATTGGCATAGCCGGACAGCGTCGCGACCTTGGCGCGGAGCACCGGATTGGGATCCCAGCCCGGCGCGACGAGCTTGGCGGCGAGCAGCTTGAGCTGGTCGGTCAGGTCGTCCTTGGTGGTCTGCGCCTTCAGCGTGAAGGCGTCGTCGTCCATGTCGAAATCGGCGCCGATCTGGCGGCGGCCGGTCAGCGCGTCGATCTCGTCCTGGCCATATTTGCCGACGCCGCTCGCCATCAGCGCGCCCTCGCCGGCCCAGGCCGGGGTCTGGGCGGTGTGGGACAGGCCCGAAAGCCCGCGGCCGAAGCGCACATTGACATAGACCTTGCCGGTCTCGGACGGGTCCTGGCGCATCAGCATGGTCACGCCATTGGCGAAGACGAGCTTCTCCATGCCGGTGCCGGGCAGGATCTGCTCGCGGGTCGCCACCTTGCCGGGGACGCCGAGCTTGGGCAGCGCGTCGAAGCTGACATTGCCGACCAGCTTGCGCCTGGCGTTCGCCGCGACATTGGCCTCGAGCGCCGAGGCGACCTTGGCGGTGATCGTCGCGTCGGGCGTGTGGAGATTGACCATCGCGCGCGTCGCGGTGCCCTGGAACACCGTCTTCGACGAGGCGAGCACCGTGGCGGGGGTGAACATCTTGCCGTCCACCGCGCCCTTGAAGATCGCGTAGGAGAATTCAGGCGTCGTCACCGTCTCGTTGATGTCCACCGCCTCGGCCAGGTCGTCGGCGAGCTTGGCCCCGGCCTCGACCGGCGCGGTGTTGATCCGCTGCTTCATCGACGATTCGATCTCGGCGACTTCGCGGTCGATCTCGGCCTGGGTCGGCGGGGTCGCCTGGGCATCTGCGATCACTGCGCGCACGTCGCGCAGCGCGGCCTCCCAGTCGTCCCCGACCGGAAGCACCTGCACCGTGGTGATGTTGGCCGAGCGGCCGACGTCGCTCAGGTCCGCGCCGGCGGCGATGAAGGTGCCGCCCGAGCGCGCCCGCGTCTCGAGCCTGCGGTTGATGATGCGGATCGCGACCAGGTCGATCATCCGCTTCTGGTTGAAGATCACCGTGTCGCCATCGACCGTCCAGGGGCGGACGATCGCCATGGTGGTCAGCACCGGCAGCGCCGGCTCGACGATGCTGGCGGCGACCGGCTTGCCTTCCACCGGCTTGCCGAAGTCCGGCGTCGGCACCGCGGGGCCGGTGCCCTTCCAGTCGGAGAAATGCTTGACCACCATCTGCTCGAGCAGCGCCGGATCGACATCGCCGCTGACGATGACGGTGGCGCGCTCGGGGCGGTACCAGCGATCGTGGAAGGCCTGCACGCTCGCCGGCGTCGCGCCGTTCAGCGTCTCGACCGTGCCGATCGGCTCGCGCTGCGACAGCGGCTGGCCGGCGAACATCAGGTCGAGCATCGCGTCCTGCAGGCGGACCTGCGGCCCTGGCTGCTCGCGCTGCTCGGCCAGCACCACCGGGCGCTCGGAATCGAGGATCTTCTGGGTGATGTCCGGGCCGGACATCATGCCCGCCAGGATCTTGAAGCTCTCGTCGAGCCCGGCCGGCGTCGCATTGGGCAGGTCGAGCTTGTAGGTGGTCGCGGTGAAGGTCGTGCTCGCGTTCGAGTCGGAGCCGAAGGTCACGCCGAGCCGCTGCCAGATCCGCTTCGATTCGCCATCGGGCACGTGCACCGATCCGCGGAAGGAGAGGTGCTCGAGCAGGTGCGCGAAGCCCCGCTCGCTGTCCTGCTCCATCAGCGAGCCGACATCCATGCGCACGCGCACCGAGACCTGGCCCGGCGGCACGCCGTTCTTGCGCACGGCATAGCGCAGGCCGTTGGGCAGCCGGCCGAACTTCCACGCATCGTCATGGACGAGGTCGCTCTTCTCGTAGAGCCACGGGTCCTTCGCGGTCTGGACCGGGCGCCCCACCGTCTGCGTGTCGGGCACGCCCGGGGGGTTGGTATTCTGCTGGGCCTGGGCCGGCAGCACCGGGGCGAGCGAGGCAAGGGCGAGGAGCGCGAGAGGCGCACGCAGGAAAGAGTGCATAGAGGTCCATCTAGGAGCGAAGCGCCGGGCATGCCAGCGCGAACCTTTCCCCCGGATGTACGTGGTGTTGAGAATGTGCGGCGCACGGGCGGCCTGACCATCTCCCTCTCCCCTTGTGGGAGAGGGAGGGAGCCGACGAAGTCGGCGGAAGGGTGAGGGGGACAGGGTGTTGGTCTCAGCCCCCTCATCCTTCCCACTCGCTGCGCGAGCGGGCCCCTTCCTTCTCCCACAGGGGGAGAAGGAGTTCGGATACATTACCCCTGCGTCACGAACCCGCCCTTGTGCGCCGCGGCAGGGCCATGTTTTCGACCCATGCGCCGCTTATCCAGCCAAGATGCGGGCGCGACTCGCGGACGAACAGGTGACGAACCCAGCAAGGTCAGGTGCAGTGAAGGTCGAGCCGAGCGCGCGGGGCAGCGCAATGTGGCGGGACGCGGGCGAAGTCGAAGCGGCGGAAGCGCGCGAGATGATTCCCGATCTCACGGTCATGTCGGGGGCAGTGATGCCCGACGCGCCTTTGCGCGCCGAGCGCGACCGCCCCTTCCTGATCAAATATGGCAAATATCTGCGCGGCACCTTCGACCGGTTCATCGCCCGCTTCTCGCTGGTCTCGACCGAGCCGGTGCTCGACGTGCGCGACTTTGCCTGGACCGAGGCGCTGCGCGCCAACTGGCAGGCGATCCGCGCCGAGGCGATCGCCGCCGCGCTCGACAATCGCGCGCCTTCGCTCGCCCAGGTCTCGCCCGACCACCGCGCGATCGCGCCGGCGAACAAGTGGCGCAGCTATTTCCTCTATGGCTATGGCTATCTGGTGCAGGAGAATCTCGATCGCTGCCCGGTGACCACCCGGCTGGTCGAGGCGATCCCCGGCCTCAACAGCGCCTTCTTCTCGATCCTCGCGCCCGGCACCCATATCCCGGCGCATCGCGGCGTCACCAAGGGGCTGATCACCTGCCATCTTGGCCTGGTCGTGCCGCGCGACGGCGATGCCCGCATGCGCCTCGACGATCGCATCCTGCGCTGGTCCGAGGGAGAGACTTTGGTGTTCGACGACACCTATGATCACGAGGTATGGAACGACACCAGCGGCACCCGCGTCGTGCTGCTCATCCAGTTCCGCCGCCCGCTGCGCCAGCCGGGCCGCTGGTTCGTCGACAAGTTCCTCGCCTGGATCCGCCATTCGGCCTTCGTCCAGGATGCCCGCGCGAATCTGACCCGGTGGAACCAGGTGGGCAATACGTCCAATTGATAGACCGGGCCGCCACACCCACATGCGCCGCAACCAAGGAGTTGCCGACATGGCTAGCGAACGCACCAGGGCCTGGACCGAATTTCGCCGGATGATCTTCTGGATCGCGCTTGCCGGCGTGGTGATGGTCGCAGGCGCGCTCTGGTATCTCTCGCTCTACGACGCGCTCTACCCGTCGGCGATCGCGGCGACGATCGGCGGCGTGTTCATCTCCACCCTGCTCGGCTGCGGCCTGTTCGCCGCCGCCTTCTTCAGCGACAAGAGCGGCCATGACCAGAGCGTGAGCGACGCGACTTCGCATGAGGACGCACAGTAATAATCGTCACCCCGGCCTTGTGCCGGGGTCCACGGTGCCGCGCATCCTATGGCAAAGGCTCGAACCCCAGCGCCACCGCTAGGTCATCCCAATGCGGGTTGTCGCGCTCGATAATGTTGAGTTTCCAATCCCACTTCCATCGCTTGATGGATTTCTCGCGGCATATCGCGGTCTCCATCTCCTGATGCATCTCGTAGAAGACCAGCCGATAGGTGCGATGCTCCGCCACGAAACCCTTCGTGATGCCGTTGCGGTGCTGGTAGATACGCCCAAGCAGATCGGACGTGACGCCGGTATAGAGCGTGCCGTTCCGCGTACTCGCCAGGATGTAGACGCAAGGTTGCCGCTCCCGCCCCATGCTTGAAGCTTGCCGGGCAGTGGACCCCGGCACAAGGCCGGGGTGACGGATAGTTGGTCGGCCCTCACACCAGGAAACCTTTCGTTTCCCCCTCCCCGCTTGATCCCCGCCCTCCGAGCGCCCAAATGGCGGCTATGCTGATCGAGACCGAAGCCACGCCCAATCCGGCGACCCTGAAGTTCCTGCCCGGCCGTACCGTGATGGACGCCGGCACCCGTGACTTCGCCTCGCCCGAGGAGGCCGAGGCCTCGCCGCTCGCCACTGCCCTGTTCACCCTGGGCGACGTGACCGGCGTGTTCTTCGGCCGCGACTTCATTTCGGTCACCATCGCCCCCGGTTCCGATTGGCGCGACGTGAAGCCCGACGTGCTCGGCATCCTGCTCGACCATTTCGCTGCGAACATGCCGCTGTTCCATGCCGCCGCCGCCGGGTTCAGCGTCCCCGCCGAGAGCGCCGACTTCGGCGACAATCCCGAAGACGCCGAGATCGTCGCGCAGATCAAGGAACTGATCGAGACGCGCGTGCGTCCCGCCGTCGCCAATGACGGCGGCGACATCGTCTATCGCGGCTTTGACGCCGGCAAGGTCTATCTCCAGATGCAGGGCGCCTGTTCGGGCTGCCCGAGCTCGACCGCCACGCTCAAGAACGGCATCGAGCAGTTGCTGAAATACTACGTCCCCGAAGTCACTGAAGTCCGGGCCGTCTGAGCCCACACGCCCACGAAAGGACTATCTCAATGGCCACTCCGCTCGACGACGCGGCGCTGGACAAGCTGTTCCGTACCGCGCGTTCCTACAATGGCTACACCGATGCCCCGGTGACCGAGGCGGACATCCGCGCCATCTACGAGCTCACCAAGATGGGCCCGACCTCGGCGAACAACCAGGCCGCCCGACTCGTCTGGCTGACCACCGACGAAGCAAAGGAAAAGCTCGCCCAGTTCGCCAGCGCCGCCAATGCCGACAAGATCCGCAAGGCGCCCGCCACCGTGATCATCGGCATGGACCTGGCGTTCAACGAGCAGCTGCCCTGGCTCTTCCCGCACGCGCCGACCGCCAAGGACTGGTTCCCGACCGAGGAAGCCCGCTACACCACGGCCTTCCGCAACTCGTCGCTGCAGGGCGCATACCTACTGCTAGCCGCCCGCGCGCTCGGCTTCGATACCGGCCCGATGTCGGGTTTCGACAACGCCAAGGTTGACGAAGCGTTTTTTGCAGACCAGCCCAATGTGAAGTCCAACTTCATTTCCACGCTGGGACATGGCGACCCTTCCTCCATCTTCGATCGACTCCCCCGCCCCGAATTCGAGCGGTTCAATCGCGTCCTCTGATCTGACTCTCGTCATCGAGACCGCGACCGCAGCCTGCTCGGTCGCCTTGCTCGACGGAACGACGGTGATCGCCGCGGCCCATGAAGTGGTGGGCCGCGGCCATGCCGAGCGGCTGGTGCCGATGATCGCCGCGCTGCCCGGCCAGGGCCGCGCGGCGCGCATCCTGGTCGATGTCGGCCCCGGCAGCTTCACCGGCGTGCGCGTCGGCCTGGCCGCCGCGCTCGGCCTGTCGATCGGCTGGGGCGCGGAGGTTCGCGGCTATTCGTCGCTCGCGCTGCTCGCTGCGTCCGGCTTTGCCGGCAATGCGGACATGCCACAGCTTGCCGTGGTGCTCGAAGGCGGGCACGGTGAGGTGTTCATGCAGGCGTTCCATTCCCAGCCTTTCGGGGAGGACGGGCCGTTCCGCTCGCTCGTTCCCGCCGCCGCGCTCGAGGCACTGGCCGGCCGCCCGGCCTTCGGCAGCGGCGTGCGCCATCTCGCCCCGCTGGCCGAGGGGCTGGACCTGCGCGAGACCCTGCCCTCCGCCGCCGACGCCCGGCTGCTCGCTCCGGGCTTCACCACGCTTCCCGCCCGCCCGATCTACGGCCGCGCGCCCGACGCCAAGACCCTGGCCGAGCGAGGGCTGGCGTGAGCGGTACGGTCAACCTGGTCGAGCTGCGCGAAGGCGGCTCGCAGGACCTCTACAACGTCAACATCATCATGCAGGACGCGTTCGACGCGCGCTATGGCGAGGCGTGGACCAGCGCCCAGTGCCTGGGCATGCTCTCGCTGCCCGGCGTCTGGCTGGTGATCGCCAGCATCGACGGGCAGGATGTCGGCTTCGCGCTGGCCCGGGTCACGCTCGATGAGGCCGAGCTGCTGCTCCTCGCCACCCGCCCTGCCGCCCGCCGCCGCGGTGTCGCCGGCGCGCTGCTTCGCGCCGTCATCGAAGAAGCGCGCGGCCGCGGCGTGGCGCGCATCCATCTTGAGGTTCGTTCAGGAAACGATGCCGTATGGCTCTACCGTCGCGAAGGCTTCGAAAAGGTCGGCGAGCGTCGGGATTACTATCGGGGACGTAGCGGGCAATTGTTCGACGCGCATACTTATGCACGCGACATCAAGGACCTGGACTGAGACTTACGGAAACGCGCAATTATGGTCTTGCGTTTGAACCGAAACGGTCCGATAGGATGTTTCCGGGCGACGTGTAAAAGTCGTTCTTATTCGGGTCGAAAGGATAAAAATGGAAACGCAAGCTGAGATTGATGAAACGCTGGTCACGCTGACGGCGGATATTGTTGCAGCACATGTCAGCAACAACAGCGTTGCGGTCTCCGACCTTCCGACTCTGATCCAGAACGTGCATGGCGCGCTTTCGGGTCTTGGCCGCACCGTCGCCGAGCCCGAAGTCAAGCAGGAGCCGGCCGTCTCCATTCGCGCCTCGGTGAAGCCCGACTACATCGTGTGCCTCGAGGACGGCAAGAAGCTCAAGATGCTGAAGCGCCACCTGATGACGCACTATCAGATGACCCCCGAGCAGTACCGCGCCAAGTGGAACCTGCCGGCCGACTATCCCATGGTCGCCCCGAATTATGCCGAGCAGCGCCGCAGCCTGGCGAAGAAGATCGGCCTGGGCACCAAGCGCCGCAAGCGCTGAGCTGCAACGGACTGAAATACAGAAGGCCGGCCCGGGGATCGCTCCGGGCCGGCCTTTTCGTTTCGCGTTCACGCCTTTTCGCGGCCACAGTCTTCCAACTTGGCCCGGCCCACGCTACATCGCGGCCATGGCTCGCAAGATCGATCTCGAAGCGCTCTGTCACGAAAAGGGGCTGCGCATCACCGAACAGCGCAAGGTGATTGCGCGCGTCCTCTCCGATGCCGAGGACCATCCGGACGTCGAGAAGGTCTATGAGCGCGCCTCGGCAATCGATCCGGGTATCTCGATCGCCACCGTCTATCGCACCGTGCGCCTGTTCGAAGAGGCCGGCATCCTCGACCGTCACGATTTCGGCGACGGCCGCGCCCGCTACGAGCCTTCGCCCGAAGCGCATCACGACCATCTGATCAACGTCGAGACCGGCGAAGTGATCGAGTTCGTCGATCCGGAGCTCGAGCAGCTCCAGAAGCAGATCGCCGAGCGGCTTGGCTTCCGCCTGGTCGATCACCGCATGGAGCTCTACGGCGTCGCGCTCGACCGCAAGAACTGAGGTGGCGCCTGCGGGCGAAACCCGGGCCGAACGCGCCGCCCGCCTCCGCGAGGAGGCTATCCAGGGCCATGACACCCCGCTGAGCCTGCGCGGCCAGTTCCGGCTGTGGCGCCGCGTCGCGCTGCTCGTGCTGGCGCTGCTGGTGCTGGTGCCGCTCCATTACCTCTTCCGGCTGGTCCGCCTGCCCTCGCCCTGGCCGCGCTATTTCCTGTCGACCGCGGCGCGGATCTGCGGCGCGCGGGTCAACCGCATCGGCACGCATCTCAAGCGCGACGTCTTCTACATCTCCAACCATCTCAGCTGGATCGACATTCTCGCGCTCGGCGGCGCGAGCGGCACCGCCTTCATCGCCAAGGCGGAAATCCAGAGCTCGCCGGTGGTCGGCTGGCTCGCCGGGCTCAACCGCACCGTCTATGTGAAGCGCGAGAACCGGCTGGGCGTCGCCGAGCAGATCAACGAGCTGCGCGACGCGCTGGCCGAGACCTGGGCGATCACCGTCTTCCCCGAAGGCACCACCACCGACGGCAAGTCGCTGCTGCCGTTCAAGACGCCGATGCTCCGCGTGCTCGAGCCGCCGCCGCCCGGCGTGATGGTCCAGCCGGTGATGCTCTATTACGGCGCAGCGGCCGACGACATCTGCTGGATCGGCCAGGAGACCGGCCTCAACAACGCGAAGCGTATCCTCAGCCGCAAGGGCAGCTTCCGCCTCGACGTCCATTTCCTCGAGCCCTTCCACCCGCGCGACTTCCCGGGCCGCAAGGTGATCGCCGCGGAGAGCCGCCGGCGGATCGAGGAGGCGCTGGTCAAGACGCTCGGCCATCCCCTGCGCACCTTCCGCTTCGCCGAGGACCCGATCGGCTACAAGCCGAAGCCGGGGGCTACTTCCTAACCATTCTCCCGCCCCAAATCGTCATCCCGGCGAAAGCCGGGATCTCAGGCGAAGGCGCGGAACAGGAGCCGCCCGAGACCCCGACTTTCGTCGGGGTGACGGCTGGTGTACAGGCGCCGCGATGAACGCCCCAAAGAATCCCAGGACCTTCCACGTCAAGTCGTTCGGCTGCCAGATGAACGTCTATGACGGCGAGCGCATGGCCGAGCTGATGGCCGCACAGGGCATGACCGCCGCCGCCGAGGGCGAGGCCGCCGATCTCGTCGTGCTCAACACCTGCCACATCCGCGAAAAGGCGACCGAGAAGGTCTATTCGGACATCGGCCGCCTGCGGAAGGGCGCGCGCGAGCTCGGCCGCGCCGAGCCGATGATCGCGGTCGCCGGCTGCGTGGCGCAGGCCGAAGGCGAGGAGATCGTCCGCCGCGCCAAGGTCGATGTCGTGGTCGGCCCCCAAGCCTATCACAACCTCCCCGACCTGATCGCCAAGGCCGCCAGCGGCCAGGCGAGCCTCGACACCGACATGCCGGCGCTCAGCAAGTTCGGCACGCTCCCCAAGCGCCGCAAGGTCGGCCCCACCGCCTTCCTCACCGTTCAGGAAGGCTGCGACAAGTTCTGCACCTATTGCGTGGTGCCCTATACCCGCGGCGCCGAGATCAGCCGCCCCTTCGCCGAGCTCGTCGACGAGGCGAAGGCGCTGGTCGATGCCGGCGCGCGCGAGATCACTCTGCTCGGCCAGAACGTCAATGCCTGGGACGACGAGGCCGGCACCGGACTCCACGGCCTGATCCACGCGCTCGACCGGATCGAGGGGCTGCACCGCATCCGCTACACCACCAGCCATCCCAACGACATGCGCGAGGGCCTGATCCGCGCCCATGCCGAGGTGGAGAAGCTGATGCCCTTCCTGCATTTGCCCGTGCAGGCCGGCAGCGACCGCATCCTCAAGGCGATGAACCGGTCGCACACCCGCGATTCCTACCTGAAGATCCTCGACCGCGTCCGCGCCGCCCGCCCCGACATCGCGCTGTCGGGCGACTTCATCGTCGGCTTCCCCGGCGAGACCGACGCCGAGTTCGAGGAGACACTGAGCCTGGTCGACGCGGTCGGCTACGCCCAGTGCTTCAGCTTCAAGTACAGCCCCCGCCCCGGTACGCCCGCCGCCGAGATGAGCGACGTCTTCGTGCCCGCTTCGGTGATGGACGAGCGCCTCCAGCGCCTCCAGGCCGCGCTCAACCGCGACCAGCTCGCCTTCAACCAGGCTACCACCGGCAAGACCTGCCAGGTGCTGATCGAGCGCCAGGGCAAGCTGCCCGGCCAGATGCTCGGCAAGTCGCCCTGGCTCCAGTCGGTGTACCTCAATACCGATGCCAGGATCGGCGACATGGTCGAGGTCGAGATCGCCGAGGGCTTCGGCAATTCGCTCACCGGCACTCAGGTGGTGCGCGAAGCGGCCTGAGGTCGAGGCCGGCTGTTATTTCCCCTCCCCTAACCCCTCCCGCAAGCGGAAGGGGAACGAGTGAGGGTAGCGCTGGCAACAATCGCTCCCCTTCCGCTTGCGGGAGGGGTCGGGGGAGGGGCTGAGGAAAAAGCGCCACACTCGCTCCAACCGCCGCCATACCCGCTCATCCGAACGCGTTAACGATCCCCCGTAAACTACGGGTAAGCTTCGCAAATCTAGCCCCTCTCCCTCCAGCCCCCGCCCTCCGGCCGGGTGACACGAGAAAAGAGGGGACGACAGAATGCGTTTCTATCTCGCGACGCGGTTCCTTTTCCCGCGCCACTTCCATCTGCGCATCTTCGCCATCTGTTTCGCCGCGGTGCATTTACCGCTGATCGCCTTCATCGCCAGCCAGGCGCTGCTCGGGGAATGGCACTGGCAGGTGTTCGTGCCGCTGCTGCTCGCCACGCTCGCCGGCACGCTCTCGGCGATCGCTGCACTCGGCGCGCTGCTCGCCCCGATCCGCCAGGCCTCGGCGATGCTGCGCGCGGTGCAGGACGGCGAGCCGGTGGCGAGCGTCCCCGCCGGCGGCCGCGACCTTGCCGGCGAGCTGCTCGACAGCGTCGGCCTTGCCGCGATCGCCACCAACAGCCGGATCAGCCAGCTGCGCGACGCCGCCGAGCGCGACCTGCTCACCGGCCTGCGCAACCGCCGCGGCTTCCTCGATGCCGCTGCCCATCTGCGCACCGGCACCCGGGCGACGCTGGCGCTGGTCGACATCGACCATTTCAAGCGGATGAACGACATCTTCGGCCATGACGAAGGCGACCTGGTCCTCCAGGAATTCGCCCATCATCTCACCGAGACGATGCGCCGCTCAGACCTCGTCGCGCGCTGGGGCAGCGAGGAGTTCGCGATCCTGATCCCCGGCATGGGCCCGCGCGAGGCGCAGGCGCTGATGGAGCGGCTGCGCACCGCGCTCCACGCCGATCCGATCGGCCCCAATCCGGAGGAGCCGGTCACCTTCTCCTGCGGCCTCGCCTTCCTGCACGGCCCCGAACAGATCGCCGGGGCGATGCAGCGCGCCGACAAGGCACTCTATGCCGCGAAGCACGCCGGCCGCGACCGCATCGAGATCGACGAGGCCCGGATGCTCGACGCCTGAGCGCCTATAAGGCGCAGGGTTTGCCGATCTCGAGGTCGCCCTTGGTCTCGGCCAGCGTCTTGGCCCAACCGATCCTTGCCCGGCGCTCGTCCACCTTGTCGGGAACCGTAATGGGCAGGATCGCCAGGCGGCCCTGGATGCAACCCGCCTGGCTGCCAAAGACCTGCAGCCCACCCTGGCGGACCAGCACCCGGTCCGTGATAAGCGCGAAGTCCATCGCGTCGACGTCGCCCGCGTTCAACCGCTTGCCCATCGCCCCGATCACCCCGATCTGAAAGGCGTTGTCCGGGCTATGCTGGGCGATCAGCCAGGCGCCGTGCGTCACCTGCCGGCCGTCGCGGCTGTTACGAAACCAGCCATCGGCGGGGAGCAACAGCTTCAGCGCCGCGGTATTGGCCGCATCGATCTCGGCCATACGGGTCCCGATCTTTAGGCCGAGCGCGCGCTGCTGATCGGGGGCGAGCGCCGGATCGTCCGCGCGCCACATATGCTGGCGGGTGACCTCGTCGAGCGCGACCAGCCTGGCGACCTTCTGCGCCAGCGTCGGATGTTCGGGCTCGGGCTGCGCCTCGACCTCGGCGACCGCCGCTTCCCATTCGGCCGCGCGCTGCGCGACGACATCGTCCTGCATCGGCGCAAGAGCCAGCGCGAGCAGCGCCAGCACCCTCATGCCGCGCGCTCCGCAGCGGTGACCGGCTCGGCCCAGCAGCCCTCGAACTCGCCGAACACCGGCTCCGAGCCCTTCTGCCCAGCCTCCAGCCAGCGCACCTTGGCGCGGGTATAGTCGACCATCGCGTTCAACTGCGCCGCCTTTTCCTCCAGCCGGGCGAGCTGCATCCGCATCAGCTCCAGGCTGCGCTCGGGGGTCATCCCGCCGGCATAATATTCGGCGGAGAGCGTCGCGATCTCGCGCAGCGAAAAGCCCAGGCTCTGCGCCATCCGCACCATCCGCGCCGCTTCGAGATGCTCCTCGGTGAAGATCTGGTACGGGTTGGAGCCGCCCTTCACGCCCGTTGCCGGTGCCAGCAGCCCCTTGCGGATATAGAAGCGCACCGTGTCGGTGCTCATGCCGGCGCGCCTGGCGAATTCGGAGATCAGCACGCGATTCATCCCTTGACCATGGACTATGGTCCACACTTATATGGCTGGGCTCCACCTCGCAACCGGAGCCAGAAATGCAGAAAACCGCCCTCGTCACCGGCGCCTCGGCCGGGATCGGCGAAGCCACCGTCAAGCGCCTGATCCAGGACGGCTACCGGGTCTTCGCCGCCGCCCGCCGCCTCGACCGGATGGCGCCGCTCGCCCGCCTCGGCGCCGAGCTGATCGCCCTCGACCTGACCGACGATGCCTCGATCCTCGCCGCGGTCGAGACGATCCGCACTGCCGCCGGCCGGCTCGATCTGCTCGTCAACAATGCCGGCTATGGCAGCTATGGCGCAATCGAGGACGTGCCGATGGCGGAAGCCCGCCGCCAGATGGAAGTGAACGTCTTCGGCCTTGCCCGGCTCTGCCAGCTCGTCACCCCGCTGATGCGCGCCCAGAAATCGGGGACGATCGTCAACGTCACGTCGATCGGCGGCAAGTTCGGCGAGCCGTTCGGCGGCTGGTACCATGCCACCAAGTTCGCGGTGGAGGGCCTGTCGGACTGTCTGCGCATGGAACTCCGCCCCTTCGGCATCCGCGTCGTGGTGATCGAGCCCGGCGCGATCCGCACCGAATGGGCCGGCATCGCGCACCAGAGCCTGGTCGAGCGTTCGGGCGGGAGCAGCGCCTATGCCCCCTGGGCACGCAAATATGCCGCGCTGCTCGGCAATGCCGACGCGATGAGCTTCGCCTCGCCGCCCGAAGTCGTCGCCAACACCATCGCCAGGGCCGCTGCCGCGCGTCGCCCGCGCATCCGCTACGGCACCGGCGGCGGGGCGAAGGTCTTCCTCTTCCTCGCCCATTGGCTGCCCGATCGCTGGAAGGACGCACTGATGTGGCGGATGAGCCAGTCGGGCAAGATCGCCTGAGCGTTGCATGCGCGCCACGGCGGGGCCGGCTTGCGCTCCGCCGCGCCTTTTCCCCTGTCCAAGTTGGAAAACCTCTGTCACTCTCCCCATATCGCATGCGCAAGGGAACCGCCCGCATCGTCTTCGCTTTGACACGCAGCGCCGCTACGCGCGTTGCACCGTCAGCGATCGCGCGCACGCGTTCGCCTATCAAGAGATTCAACATTTTTCCGCGCGAAGGAGCCGCATGAGCCGCAAGCCTGTCCCAGCCCAGTCCGGTGAACGCTCCCGGGTAGAGGTGAACTTCGACAAGCCCCAGCTCCTGCCCCAGCTCTTCGGCGAGTTCGACAGCAACATCCTCGCCCTCGAAGAGCGGCTGGGCGTCTATATCCATGCCCGCGGCCAGCGCGTACAGATCGAAGGGTCGGCCGAGGCCGTCGCCCATGCCCGCGAGGTGCTGCAGGAGCTCCACGCTCGCGTCATCCGCGGCGAGGAAGTCGATACCGGGTTGATCGACGCGGTGATCGCGATGTCGAGCGAGCCGACGCTGACCGGCATCATCAAGGCGGACAATGGCAATGCCCCGCCCCAGATCATGATCCGCACGCGCAAGAAGACGATCGTGCCGCGCTCGGTCGCCCAGACCCAATATATGCGCGCGCTGGTCTCGCACGACATGATCTTCGCGCTCGGGCCGGCGGGCACCGGCAAGACCTATCTCGCCGTCGCCCAGGCCGTCGCCCAGCTGATCACCGGCAGCGTCCAGCGGCTGATCCTGTCGCGCCCGGCGGTCGAGGCCGGCGAGCGGCTCGGCTTCCTGCCCGGCGACATGAAGGAGAAGGTCGATCCCTATCTCCGCCCGATCTACGACGCGCTCTATGACTGCCTGCCCGCCGAGCAGGTCGAGCGGCGCATCGCCTCGGGCGAGATCGAGATCGCCCCGATCGCCTTCATGCGCGGCCGCACGCTCGCCGATGCCTTCGTCATCCTCGACGAGGCGCAGAACACCACGCCGGCGCAGATGAAGATGTTCCTCACCCGCTTCGGCCAGAACAGCCGGATGGTGATCTGCGGCGATCCCAACCAGGTCGACCTGCCCGGCGGCCCGCCCGCCTCGGGCCTCAACGACGCGACCCGGCGGCTCGAGGGCGTGGAAGGCATCGCCTTCTCGCGCTTCTCGACCGCGGACGTCGTCCGCCACCCGATCGTCGGCCGCATCGTCGAAGCCTATGAGGGCCCGAATGCTTGAAGGGCGAAAAACTCCCCTCCCTGAAAGGGAGGGGCTGGGGGTGGGTCGATGCACGCGCTACGGCGGCGGCATGGCCACCCATCTTCAGTATCGCCAGGACGCCACCCACCTCTCGCTCCCCTCCCTTGAAAGGGAGGGGAAGTAAGTGTTGGACGTCGCCGCCCTCGTCGAATCCCCCTGGCCGGACGCAGACTGGGAAGCTCTCGCCATCCGCGCTGCCGAGACCGCGCTCCGCCAAACGCCCTATCTCGAGTGGCTCGATCACCCCGCGACGATCGAAGTCGCGGTGCGCTTCACGTCCGACGAAGAGGTCCATGTCCTCAACCGGCAGTACCGCGAGAAGGACAAGCCGACCAACGTGCTGTCCTTCCCGATGATCCAGCCGGACCTGATGGAAGCGGTGACCGAGAACAGCGACGATGGCGAGGTGCTGCTCGGCGACATCGTGCTGGCCCACGGCGTCTGCGCGGCCGAGGCCGTCGAGCGCAAGGTCAGGATCGAAGATCATGCCACGCACCTGATTGTCCACGGCCTGCTGCATTTGCTAGGCTATGACCATATGGACGACGCCGAGGCCGAGGCGATGGAGGAGATGGAGCGCGCCGCGCTCGCCGAACTCGGCCTTCACGACCCCTATCTAATACGCGAGGATTGAACACCGAACATGCCCGAGGGCCCCAGTAGCACCAGCAACGGCGACAACCACGAAGGTGGCGGGATATGGCGCGGCATCCGCACCCTCCTGTTCGGTGATGACCAGGAAGAGACTTTGCGCGACCGCATCGAGGATGCGATCGACGAGCATGAGGACGAGGGCGGCAGGGGCCCGGCTGGCGATCTCGCGCCGATCGAGCGCCAGATGCTCAAGAACCTGCTCCATTTCGGCGAGCGCGATGCCGGCGATGTCGGCGTGCCCCGGGCGGACATCATCGCGGTCGACGAGGAGACCAGCTTCGCCGATCTGGTGAAGCTGTTCGAGGAGGCCGGACACAGCCGCCTGCCCGTCTATCGCGAAGAGCTCGATACCATCATCGGCATGGTCCACATCAAGGACGTGTTCAACATACTGGCGAGCGGCGCGCCGCACCCGGCGAACCTGACCGGCCTGATCCGCCAGCCGCTCTACGTGCCCCAGTCGATGGGCGCGCTCGACCTGCTCGCCCAGATGCGCGGGCGCCGGACGCACCTCGCCATCGTGCTCGACGAATATTCGGGCACCGAGGGGCTGATCACGATCGAGGACCTGATCGAGGAGATCGTCGGCGAGATCGAGGACGAGCATGACGAGGCGCCGACCGCGCTGCTCGTGCCGATCGACGGCGGCGGCTGGGATGCCGATGCCCGCGCCGACCTCGAGGACGTCGCCGAGACGGTCGACCCGCGCCTTGCCGAGGTGGACGGCGATGTCGATACGCTCGGCGGCCTCGCCTTCGTGCTCGCTGGCCATGTGCCCGAGGCCGGCGAATGCCTCGAGCATGACAGCGGCTGGAAGCTCGAGATCGTCGAGGCCGATCCCAAGCGCGTCACCCGGCTGCGCCTGCATCCGCCTGCGGAGAAGGCGCTGGCGGAGGAGTGATCCCTACAGGCTCCCCTCCCTGAAAGGGAGGGGTCGGGGGTGGGTCGATGCACGCGAGACCGCAGCGCCCCACCCAACGCTTCAGTATCGCCGCCCCACCCTAAACCGTCATCCCGGCCCCAAACCGTCATCCCGGCGAAAGCCGGGATCTCAGGCGGAAGCGCGGCGAAGGAGCCACACGAGATCACGGCTTCCGCCGGGATGACGGAAATGGTGACAACCACATGTCGTAAAAATCACCCGGTCGATCAGTGATCATCAACTAATCCATTTCTTCGATTGCATCCGGGGTGGCATCCCTTGAGCCGCAATCAGCAAGGAGCTTGGGAGATGGACGCAAAGACTGGATCGATCGACGGCGGCGGCTGTCCGATGCATGGCGCTGGCGGTGCACGCGCGCTGCTCGGCCGCACCAACAAGGATTGGTGGCCCGAGATGCTCGCCACCGAAATCCTCAACCCCAACGGCTCCTCCAACCCGATGGGCGCCGATTTCGACTATGCCGAAGCCTTCAGGCAGCTCGATTATCCCGCGCTCAAGGCCGACCTCACCGCGCTGATGACCGACAGCCAGCCCTGGTGGCCGGCCGATTACGGGCATTACGGCCCCTTCTTCATCCGCATGGCCTGGCACGCCGCCGGCACCTATCGCACCGCCGATGGCCGTGGCGGCGCCAATAGCGGCCAGCAGCGCTTCGCTCCGCTCGACAGCTGGCCCGACAACGGCAATCTCGACAAGGCGCGCCGCCTGCTGTGGCCGATCAAGCAGAAATACGGCAAGCATATCAGCTGGGCCGACCTGTTCATCCTCGCCGGCAATGTCGCGATCGAGAGCATGGGCGGGCCGGTGTTCGGCTTCGGCGGCGGCCGCCCCGACGTGTTCGAGCCCGAGCGCGACATCTATTGGGGCTCGGAGGACAAATGGGTCAACGAAGGCGTCCAGACCCGCATCGCCCCCGAGCATGGCTTCCATGAGATCGAAGGCCCGCTCGCCGCGATCCAGATGGGCCTGATCTACGTCAATCCCGAAGGCCCGCAGGGCAATCCGCATGACGATGCCGGCATGGCGCGCGACATGAAGGAGACCTTCGCGCGCATGGCGATGAACGACGAGGAGACCGTCGCGCTCACCGCCGGCGGCCACACTTTCGGCAAGGCGCATGGCAATGGCGACGCCTCGCTGCTCGGCGCGGCTCCTTCGGGCGCCGATCTCGTCGCGCAGGGCTTTGGCTGGGTCAGCGGCCATGAGAGCGGCGGCATCGGCGAGCACACCGTCACCAGCGGCATCGAGGGCGCCTGGACCAACACCCCGCGCGAGTGGAGCGAGAACTTCTTCCGCCTGCTGCTCGACTATGACTATGAGCTGGTGCAGTCGCCGGCGGGCGCCAACCAGTGGCAGCCGATCAACCAGAAGGAAGAGGACATGGCGCCCGACGCACATGTCCCGGGCCGCAAGGTCCCGACGATGATGACCACCGCCGACATGGCGCTCAAGCGCGATCCGGCCTACCGGGCGATCTCGGAGAAGTTCCGCAACGATCACGAAGCGTTCAAGGACGCCTTCGCCCGTGCCTGGTTCAAGCTGACCCACCGCGACATGGGGCCCAAGGTCCGCTACCTCGGACCGGAAGTCCCCGCCGAAGACCTGATCTGGCAGGATCCGATCCCGGCGGGCACCATGCCCTCCGACGCTGACGTCGCCGCCGTGAAGGCGAAGATCGCCGGCAGCGGCCTCACCGTCAGCCAGCTGGTCAAGACCGCCTGGGCCTCGGCCAGCACCTTCCGCAAGTCGGACTTCCGCGGCGGCGCCAATGGCGCGCGCGTCGCGCTGGCCCCGCAGAAGGACTGGGAAGTCAACGAGCCCGAGACCCTCGCCAAGGTGATCGATACGCTCAACGGGCTTCGCGGCTCGCTGTCGCTGGCCGATGCCATCGTGCTCGGCGGCGTGGTCGGGCTCGAAAAGGCGATCAAGGATGCCGGCTTCGGCGTCGCGGTGCCGTTCACCGGCGGGCGCGGCGATGCGACGGCGGCGCAGACCGACGCCGAGAGCTTCGAGGTGATGGAGCCCGAGGCGGACGCCTTCCGCAACTATGTCGGCAAGAAGAAGCTGGCGGTGAAGGTCGAGGAGATGATGCTCGACCGCGCCTCGCTGCTCGGCCTCTCGGTGCCCGAGATGACCGTGCTGATCGGCGGTCTGCGCGTGCTCGGCGCCAATCACGGCGAGCGCGGCCATGGCCATTTCACCAGGCGTCCGGGCCAGCTGACCAACGACTTCTTCGTCAACCTCTACGACATGACCAATGTCTGGGCGGCTGCCGGGGAAGGCGATGACGAATATGTCGCCACCGACCGCACGGCAGGTCACGAGACCTGGCGTGCGACCCGCGCGGACCTGATCTTCGGCTCGAACTCGGAACTGCGCGCAGTCGGCGAGATCTATGCCGAGAACGGCAACGAGGAGAAGTTCGTGAAGGACTTCGTCGCCGCCTGGACCAAGGTGATGAATGCCGATCGCTTCGACCTGAAGTGACCCGGTAAAATCCTCCCCGGAACGGGGAGGGGGACCATTGCGAAGCAATGGTGGAGGGGGCCCGCTCTCCTCGAATGACACGCTGGTGGAGGGCGGGCCCCCTCCACCACGCCCTTACTGGCGCGGTCCCCCTCCCCGTTCCGGGGAGGAATTAGGGAATTGGCTTCCCCCCTCCTCGCCCCTATCCTTCCGCAATGCTCAAGCGGATCCTCATCGTCCTTGCCATCCTCGCGGTGGTGCTCATCGGCCTGTTCATCTGGGCGACCCAGCCCGACAAGGCCAAGCTCTCCGAAGCCGCGGTGACCGGCGTGGTCCCGCAGCTGAGCGAGGCGCGCTACCAGGACATCCCGACGGTCCGCATCGCCAAGCCGGTCGGCTGGGCGAACGGCGCCAAACCGACCGCGCCCGCGGGCATCTCGGTCGCCCCCTTCGCCGACAAGCTCGATCACCCGCGCTGGCTCTATCGCCTGCCGAACGGCGACGTGCTGGTCGCCGAGACCAACTCGCCCCCGCGCGAGAGCGGCGGGTTCACCGGCTGGATCATGGGCATCCTGCTCAACCGCGCCGGCGCCGGCGTGCCCTCGGCCAACCGCATCACCCTGCTGCGCGACACCAATGGCGACGGCGTCGCCGACCAGCGCTCGGCCTTCCTCGAAGGGCTGAACTCGCCGAGCGGCATGGCGCTGGTCGGCGACTGGCTCTACGTCGCCAACACCGACGCGCTGGTCCGCTTCCCCTACAAGACCGGCGACACCAGGATCGCTGTCAAGGTCGAGAAGATCATCGACCTGGCCGGCGGCGGCAATCACTGGGCCCGCAACATCCTCGCCTCGCCCGACGGCAAGCGCATCTATGTCGCGGTCGGCTCCTCGTCGAACATCGCCGAGAACGGGCTCGACAAGGAAGGCGACATCTACACCGCCGACTCGCCCTTCGCCGTGGCCAAGCAGCTCGACGCCGCCAAGCGTACCCGCGCCGCGATCCTCGAGGTGGTGCCCGAGACCAAGTCCTCGCGCGTCTATGCCTGGGGCCTGCGCAACCCGAACGGCATGGCCTTCGAGCCGCATACCGGCAATCTGTGGACCGTGGTCAATGAGCGCGACATGCTCGGCTCGGACATGCCGCCCGACTATCTCACCCAGGTCGATTTCGGCGCCTTCTATGGCTGGCCGTGGAACTACTGGGGCGGCTATATCGACAAGCGCGTGACGCCCGAGCGGCCGGACCTGCGCGAATATACCAAGCGCCCGGACTTCGCGCTCGGCGCCCATACCGCCCCGCTGGGCCTCGCCTTCGCCGCCGATGCCAAGCTCGGCGGCCAGTTCACCAATGGCGCCTTCGTCGCGCTGCACGGCTCGTGGAACCGCGAGCCGCCCTCGGGCTACAAGCTCGTCTTCGTGCCCTTCGGCGACAATGGCTATCCGCTCAAGACCGCCAAGCCGGTCGACCTGCTCACCGGCTTCCTCGCCAAGGACGGCAAGACGGTGCAGGGCCGCCCGGTCGGCGTGATCACCGACGCCGGCGGCGCGCTGCTGGTGGCGGACGATGTCGGCAATGTGATCTGGCGGGTGAGCAGCACCGCAGGCGCGCCGATCGCCGGGGCGCCCGCCGCCAAGTAAATCCGGCAGGCGCAGCGCGCGGCTTGCAATGTAGGATTTTGCCTGCTTGCCTCACGCGGTCGGGCCTGGCGCCCGCCGCTCTGTGAAGCCGTCAAGAAACGGGATCGCGCAGTTGCGCGCTGCGCTGCCGTGCAGGCTCCTTCACCCCGGCGCGAGGCCGGAGTGAAGGCTGTCTCGGCGCCTCAGGACGCCGGAATCTGCTGGCTGATGCAGTGGAAGCTGCCGCCGCCGGTCAGGATATGGTCGGCGCGCTGGCCGATGATCGCGCGGCCGGGGAACAGCTCGGCGAGCTTGTCCACGGCGGCGACGTCATTCTCCTGGCCGTAGAGTGGCACCACCACCGCGGCATTGCCGATGTAGAAGTTCATGTAGCTCGCCGGGATGATCTCCTCATCCTCGTTGAGCACGCGGCCCGGCGAGGGGAAGCGGACAACTTCGACGCCGGCACGCTCCGCGCGGGCCGCGGCGTCCTGGTAGATGCGCCAGTTCGGGTCGTTCTCGGCGCCCTCGGGGATCAGCAGCCGGTTCGGGCCGATGAAGCGGGCGAGGTTGTCGACATGGCCGTCGGTATGGTCGTTGAGCAGGCCGTCGCCGAGCCACAGCACCTGGGTATAGCCCAGGTCCTTCAGCAACATCTCCTCGACATCGGCCTTGCTGAGCTGCGGGTTACGGTTGCGGTTGAGCAGGCACTGCTCGGTGGTGACGACCAGACCGGTACCATCGCCGTCGATCGCGCCGCCCTCGAGCACCCAGCCATGGTCCTCGACGCGCATCTGGGCGCGCTCGGCAAGACGGTGGCCGATATCGTCATCGCCCTCGAGGTCGTACTTGCCGCCCCAGCCGTTGAACCGGAAGTCATGCGCGGTGCCGTTGCCGCCGATGATCGCGGCGGTATCACGCAGCCAGATGTCGCCGAACGGCTCGATCACCACCTTGGCAGCGTTGCCGGCGAGCAGCTTGGCGGCCTTGGCGGATTCCTCGTTGGCGGCGACCAGGATCACCTGCTCGCCCTTGCCCTCGGCATGCACCGCCTTGGCGAAGGCGGCGACTTCGAGGCGCGCGGAGGCGAGATCGTCGAGCCAGAGTTCGGGATGGCTGGGGAAGCCGATCCACACGGCGTGGTGGTGCGCCCATTCGGGCTTGGGGGGAGGCGGAATCGTCATTCCGCCCCCATAGTCCCCTTCACTGCCCGGAGCGAGACTTGTCGCGGACCGCGCGGAATTCGGCGGTCTTGTACCAGTTGGGCCAGGCCGCGCCCTCGGCGAGCTGGCGGCCCAGGCCGTAATAGATGTTCAGGTCCGAGACCGCGCCGCTCCAGTCCCAGTTCGCATCATATTCGTCCTGGGGCTTGTGATAGCGGTTCCTGGTATAGTCCTCGGCAGCCTTCTTGCCTGCTTCCTTGCCGCCATTGACCAGGTCGTCGCCGCTCTCGCCATAGAGCATCGGCACGCCGAGCTTGGCGAAGCTGAAATGGTCCGAGCGGTAATAGCCGCCCGCCTCGGGCCGCTCCTCGGGAACGATCACCCGGCCCTCCACCGCGACAAAGGGCTTTACCAGGTCCTCGAGCTCGGACTTGCCGGCCCCGACCAGCGTGAAATCCTTCGTCTTTCCAAGGACATTGAGCGAGTCCATGTTCACTCCGCCCACCGTCTTGGCGAGCGGATAGACCGGGTTCTCGGCGTAGAACTTGCTGCCGAGCAGGCCCGATTCCTCGGCGGTGACCGCCAGGAAGACGACGCTGCGCTTGGCCGGGCCGGCCTTGGCATGCGCCTCGGCGAGCGCGACCAGCCCGCCGATGCCCGAGGCATTGTCGACCGCGCCGTTGCAGATGTCGTCGCCATTGACCGCGTCGCAGCGGCCGAGATGGTCCCAATGCGCCGAATAGAGCACGACCTCGTCGGGCTTCGCTGTGCCCGGCAGGATACCGACGACATTCTTCGAGGCCTGGCGCTTGATCGAATTATCCCAGCTGACAGAGGCCTTTACGCCGAGCGGTACGGCCTTGAAGTCCTGCTTGCCGGCCGAGGCGACCAGCGCGTCAAAGTCCTTGCCGGCGGCGGCGAAGAGTTCCTTGGCCTTGTCGAGCTGCATCCAGCCGATCGCCTGGCTCTGGTCCATGTGGTCGCCCGGCGTGTCCTGCTCAAGCTGCGGGCCGGTCCAGGAGGACTGGACCACGCCCCAGCCATAGGCGGCCGGGTACGTGTCGTGGACGATGATCGCCGCCGCCGCGCCCTGCCGCGCGGCCTCCTCGTACTTGTAGACCCAGCGGCCATAGTAGGTCATCGCCTTGCCCTCGAACAAACCCTTGGTTTCGGGGGACTTATAGTCGGGGTCGTTGACCAGGATGACGACCGTCTTCCCCTTCACGTCGAGCCCGGCATAGTCGTTCCAGCCGCGCTCGGGGGCGTTGATGCCGTAGCCGACGAAGACGACGTCGCTGTCCTTGACCGCGACCTTGGGGACCACCCGGTAGGTGGCGATGACCATGTCCTTGCGATAGTCGAGGCTGACCGGCGCCTTGCCGCCCGAGAAGACCAAAGGCTGGACATTGCTGGCGGTGATCTCGACCAGCGGCACGTCCTGGGTCCACTTGCCCTTGTTGCCCGGCTTCAGCCCAGCCTTTTCAAAGCGTTGGACGATATAGGCGATCGTCTTGTCCTCCGCTGGCGTGGTCGGCGCGCGGCCCTCATAGGCGTCCGAGGAGAGCTCCTTGGTCACCTCCTTCATCGTGTCGGCCGAGATGGTCTGGGCGTTGGCCGCAGTGCCGGCGAGGAGCAGGGCGGCGGTGAGCAGGTGGCGCATGGGATCCCCTTTGCGGAACATTCGTGGGCGGATGTTGGCAAGGGTTGCGCCCGACCGCAATGCGAGGCAGCCTTGGTAGCGATAACATAGGAGAGGGATGCATGCGCTTGTGGACGCTCTGTGCGCCGATATTGGCACTCGCCCTGCCCGCGAGTGCGCAGCAGCAGGATTACACCGCCGCCAACGCCGATCGCCAGGCGATGCTCGACCGGCTGGGAATCGGGGAAATCCGTGCCGGCGCAGACGGTTTCAACCCGAACGCACCCAATGCCGCCAACTATGACGAAGCGAAAGCGGGCACCCCCGAACTTCCGCCTCTGCTGCGTACGAACGCCGGCCTCCCCGTCCGCAACAGCAAGTACTGGGACCGCCGCCGCCGCGAGATCGTCGAGCTGTTCGACCGCGAGATCTATGGCCGCGTGCCGCTAACCGCCCCGAAAATAACGTGGAATCTCGTCCGCGAGGAAAAGGCGGTCGAGGCCGGGATCGCGGTGACCAAACGCTGGATCGAGGGCGTGGCGGACAACCGGGCCTGGCCGCGCGCCTCCACCACCATTGCCGTCCGCTACACCCTGCCCGAAAGCGACCGCCGCGTGCCGGTGATCCTCAGTTTCGGCTTTCCCGAGGGCTTCAAATTCCCCGGCCCGCCCCGCCCCGCCGATCCCGGCCCGCCCTATACCGAGCAGCTGCTCAAGCACGGCTTCGGCTATGCCGTGGTGGTGGCGAGCTCGATCCAGGCGGACAATGGCGGGGAGCTGAAGACCGGGGTGATCGGCATCTCGCTGCAGGGGCGCCCGCGCGGCCCCGAGGACTGGGGCGTGCTGCGCGCCTGGGCCTGGGGTGCGAGCCGCGCGCGCGAAGCGCTGGCTGCGGACGCGAAAGTTGACGCCCGCCGGATCGGCATCGAAGGCCTGTCGCGCTACGGCAAGGCGGCGCTGGTGGCGATGGCCTATGACCCGCACTTCGCGATCGGGTTCGTCGGCTCCTCGGGCGCGGGCGGCGCGGCGCTCTATCGCCGCAACTTCGGCGAGCGGATGGGCAACCTCGCCGCCGGGGGCGAGTATCACTGGTTCGCCGGCAATTTCCTGAAATATGCCGGGCCGAAGACCGAGTTCGACCTGCCGGTGGATGCGCACATGCTGATCGCCCTCTCGGCACCACGCCCGCTGTTCATCGGGGCGGGGACGGTGGACACGGGGGACGGCTGGGTCGACCCCAGGGGCAGCTTCCTGGCGGCGGTGGCGGCGTCGCCGGCCTGGACGATCCGCGGGGCGAAGGGGCTGAGTTCCACGGTGTTCCCGCCGGAGCTTACGCCGGTGACCGGGGGGACGCTCGCGTTCCGGCAGCATCGCGGCGGGCATAACAACCGGGACAACTGGCCGAGCTTCATCGCGTTCGCGGTGCGGGAATTGGGGCGGTGAGTTGGTGAGGCGCTCGAGGCTCGTAAGAGACGGCCTACGCCCTCCCCTTCGTCATCCCGACGGAAGTCGGGATCTCGCGCGGCTCTTTTCCCGCCATCGCCTGAGATCCCGGCTTTCGCCGGGATGACGGTGGTGTGTTGCCCTCACGCCCGCAGGCGTTCCGTCCCCTCCAGCGCTGCGTCCTGGAGCGCCGCCAGTGCGGGGATCAGCGCGTCGCGGCGGGCTTCGGCGGTGCGGATGCCCGGCAAATAGCGGCGCTCGAGCTTCTTGAGCCGGGCCATGTCGGCGACCGTCTCGACATGGACGATCAACTCCGCATCACCGTCATAACAGGTGGCCGAGGGGATCGCCTGCTCGGCATCGCGGTAGCGGGACCGCAGCGTATGGACCTCGGCCTCGGCGGCGATGAAGCGGTCGAGCGCGGGATCCTGGACCAGCGGCTCGAAGACCTGGGGCAGGCCCGGCGGCCAGTCGAGCGGATGGTCCTGCACCGGATCGACCGCGAAGGCGGTGCTGCCCACGCCCCAGCCGGTGAGCGGGTGCGGCGAGATGTCGGTCGGCTGGCCGGAAGGCGCACGCCACACCGCATGATGCCAGCCGAACAGCACGACGCCCGGGATCTCGACCAGCATCCAGCCGAACAGGCAGCTGCCGCCCTGCGCCCGCACCTGATCGCGCACGTTCCAGTAGCAGCGGCCCTGGCGGCTGCCGGGCAGCGGATAGCGCGGCACCGCGAGCACATCGGCCGCGCCCAGCCGGGCGAGCAGCGACGGCAATGCCGGATGACCGGGATCGACGTCCCGATGGATCAGCCCCAAATCAAGTCCCCCCCGGACTCCGGCGCTGGGGGCGGGGCCTTTCCCCCAAGGCCCCGCCCCGCGCGCTTCATGAGCACCCCCATGCCCGCCGGGCAAGGCGGGCGAAGATGCGATGCGCGACCTTGTTTTGCCGGGAGGGTTACAGCGCGGTGGAGCGCCAGGGCAGCGGAGGTAGCGCCATTTTGGGTCGGACTGGCGGGGATGGCGGGGTGATTCCGCCAGATTGAGTAGATTTTGTGGAAAGGCGGCGGCGCGCCCCTTTCCGTCATCCCGGCGAAAGCCGGGATCTCAGGCGATGACGCGGGGAAGGAGCCGCATGAGATCCCGACTTTCGTCGGGATGACGATGATGGGACCGGGATGATGGTGAAGATCCTCCCTCGCAGCGCAGCTGCGGGGGAGGGGGACCGCGACGCGCAGCGTCGTGGTGGAGGGGGCTTTACGGCAGCCGTTGCAGACCCCCTCCACCACCGCCTTCGGCGGCGGTCCCCCTCCCCCGGAAACGCCGTTTCCGGGGGAGGAATTTCAGCGCCCGCAGCGCACGTAGATCGGGTTGCCGACCAGCAGGAGCTTGCCGTCCTGGGTCGTCACGTTGACCGCGATCCAGCCGCAGGCGGCCTTGCGGTCGAGATGGAAGGTGACACTCGGCGCCAGCGGGAGCGACTGGGCCTCGGTGCCATTGGCGATCAGCACGGCCTTGCCCGCATCGACGCCGGCGATCGTCGCGGTGACGTCGAGCTTGGCGCCGGGCGTGAGCGCCTCGCCCATCAGGGCGTGGGTGCGGCCCGAGACGGCCTCGACATCGAGCATGCGGGTGCGCGTGCCTTCGACATCGACGAAGACCCGCCCGGCGCGGATGCCGGCCAGGATCGCGGGGGTGGAGAGCGCCTCGGCATGGACGACGGTGGTCGGGCGGCCGATGCCGGCGCGGCCCTTTTCCGCATCGGGATTGTGGTTGTCGCTGCCGCCCACGCCGGTGAGGCGATGGCCGGCGTTGAGCTGCCTGTACCAGAAGCCGATGCCCGAGAGCGGCGTGTTGACGGTGTTGGCGTTGATCGCCTCGATCGCGGTGATGCCGTTCCAGTCGGTGTCGGGCCAGACCCAGCCGCAGCCCATGCAGGCCTCTCCCGAAGGCAGGCCGGGATGGTTGATCGAGAGGATCGCGCCGGCATCGGCGACGGCCTTCTCGACCGCGGCGACATTGGGGACGCCCGGCGTGCCGATGCGGAAATCGACCCAGCGGGTGAGCCCGATCGCATTGGCATGGCCGCCAAAGGTGGTGACCTCGGTACCCGGGATCAGCAGGATGTTGTCGAAGTACGGCTGGAGCTCGCGCAGCCCGCCGAAATGCGAGACGGTGTTGTGGTCGGTGACCGCGACGAAATCGAGCCCGGCATTCGCCGCGGCATCGACGGTGCGGAACAGCGGGCACGGGATCTTCCTGCCCGCCTTGCTGACGCAACTGCCGTCCGAATGGGCGTCGTGCATGTGGAGGTCGCCGCGGAACCAGCCGGGGGCAGCCTTGATCGGCGCGTCGGCGATGGCGGCGCTGGCGTTGCGGACGGTGCCGCGGTCGAGGAATATCTCGACCTTATAGGGACTATGCGCGTCCTTGCGGGCATTGGGCACGCCAAACTGGACGTGCCAGCGGCCGGCGGGCAGCGCGCCGGGGAGATAGCCGGGCGAGGCGTCGCTGGCGGAAAGCGTGAAGCGGTCGCGCGTGCCGCCGCTCCAGCCGCGGAAGCGCTGCGGATCGAACACGCCGAGATCGACGACGGTCTTGTTCGCCTTGTCATAGGTCAGGCGGACGGTGATCCGCTCGGTGCCCTCGGGCACGTCGAAGGGGATCTGCTTGTAGGTCTCGTGATCGGCGCCGGTGATCTCGCCGGTGGCGACCTGGTCCGCCTGCTGGGCATGCGCGGGGGTCTGGAGGAGGAGAAGGGCCAGCGCGGGCAGGAGGCGGAGCATGGTGAATTCCAATAATTTCCTCCCTCGGAGCCTCGGCTCCGGGGGAGGGGGACCGCGTCGCGAAGCGACGTGGTGGAGGGGGCTTAGCAACCAGCGTCGTAGACCCCCTCCACCATGCTTCGCATGGTCCCCCTCCCCCGGAAACGCCGTTTCCGGGGGAGGATAAAGAAAGGTCAGAACGAGAAGTCGACGGCGAAGCGGATGTTGCGGCCCACGATCGGGCGACCGATGAACAGCAGGTCGTTGGCCTGGCCGCTGGTCAGCTCGCCGGCGCGCGGATTGCCTTCGGTGAGGCCGAGCGCGTTGGTGAGGTTGTCGCCATAGGCCCAGACGCGGATGTTCTTCGTGGCGCGCACGCTGATGCTGGCGTTGATCACCGTATAGGCCGGCAGCTTCGAGATGTTGGCCGCATCGGCATAGCGATCGCTGTAATGCTCGACGTCCATCTGCGCGCGCAGGCGGCCGTCGAACAGGGTGACCGCCGGGGTGGCACGCAGCGCGATCTTGGGCACGCGGAGCAGCTGGTTGCCCGAATAGTCGCGCGGGACCAGCGTGGCGACGCCGCCGACCGTGGTGCTCTCATTGTAGCGCAGGTTGCGGAAGGTCGGGTTCTGCCAGGTCGCCTGGACGGTGAGGTCGAACCACTTGGCCGGGCGGATCACGCCTTCGAATTCGACGCCATAGGCGCGCGTGTCGGTATAGACGGTCTGCTGGATCACGCCGCTGGCGGGCGGCGGAGCGAAGACGAAGTTGCCGATCGAATAGGAGTCGAAATCGGTGAGGAAGCCGGTGGCATAGACGCTGACCAGCGGGGTGGAGAGCTTGAGCCCGCCTTCCCACATATCGATGCCCTGGATCACCGGCTGGGCAGTGGCGCTGGTGATGAAGCTGCCGACGCTCGGCATGCGGAAGGCATGGGTGTAGCGCGCGAAGGCGCCGCCGATCTTCGCGAACTGCCAGTCGATGCCGGCGGTGTAGCCGACATCGTCGAACTTGCGGTTGAAGTTGGTGTAGATGCCGTTACCGGTCAGCACCTGATCGTCGGCCAGGGTGGTGGCGTCGCCGAGATTGACCGTCTTCTGGCCTTCCTGCGCGCCGCGGGCCTTCATCTGCTCCCAGCGGATGCCGCCATCGATGCGCAAGGTCGGGGTGATCTGCCACTCGTCCGAGGCGTAGAGCGCGATCGTGGTCTGGCTGCCGGTGCCGTTGGCGAATTCCGAGCCGTAGCGGGCGACGCCGTTCTTCGTCAGCGAGCCGACGACATTGCCGGCGGCGTTGACCGCGACGACGTCGAGCAGGCGGGAATTGTTCGAGACGTCCTGCACGGTCGAGGCCGAGTAGCGGCTGAAGGTCTCGTCGATGTTCGCGTAGTAGAAGCCGACCGCGAAATCATGCGTGCCGGCCGCCTCGAACTTGTGGGCGATGCGGAAGTCGTTGAGGAACTCGCGCTCCCAGACGGTGACGGGACGGGCGGCGTTGATGAAGATGTCGCCATTGCCGTTCTGGTTCGCAACGTTGAACGCCTGACCGTTGTCGGCGTAGCGGATCTGCACGTCGGTCGCGCCCGGGAAGGCGGCGAGCAGGGCGGCGCGGTTGCTGGTGAGGAACGAGGCGGCAGTGCTGACCGAGGTCGGGTAGACGCCGTTGCGGACCGTGTAGCTGTCGCGGTAGCGCATGCCGTTGGTCAGCTTCCAGCCCGGCGCGAACTCGTAGTCGGTGAGGATCGAGCCCTGGTCGAGGCGGATGTCGGTGCCCTTGGTGTTGTCGAAATCGACCAGGCCGGTTGCGCTCTTGAGCGTCAGGTGGGCCGAGGCGGGGCTGGCGGTGGTGCCGTAATGCGGATCGAAGCCGGGCAGTCCGACCACGTCGCCGTTGCGGTCCTTGGTCAGCGGGATGCCGGTATAGAAGATCGCGTTGTCGTCGAGATGCTTGTAGCTGAAGGTCAGCGAGCCGCCGTCGAATTCCTTGACGAGGTCGGCGCGGACCTGGCCGCCCTTGTTGCCGGTGAAGCCGGGATCGCGGACGCCCTGCTCGCTGCGGTAGAAGCCGCCGACGCCGAGCTTGAGGCCGTCGCCGAGGGGCGCGCCGATCCAGCCGTCGAAGCGGTAGAGCTCGGCGGTGGGGCCGTAGAGGACGCGGGCATTGCCGGTGAGCGAATCGCCGGCGCGGCGGGTGATGTAGTTGACCACGCCGCCGGGGGCGTTCGAGTAGAAGACCGAGGACGGGCCACCGCGGACGACTTCGATCCGGTCGATCGATTCGTCTAGGCGGAAGGCCTGGTCGGCGTTGAGATAGCCGAGCGCGGGATCGTGCTGCACCGGCAGGCCGTCCTCGAGCAGGTTGATCGAGCCGAAGCCGTCCACGGGAATGCCGCGGGCGCGGACATTGCCCGAGCCTTCGCCGCCCGAGGCCTCGACCCAGAAGCCGGGAACCGACTTGAGCGTCTCGGTCACGCTCGACGGCGCGCGCGAACGGATCATGTCGTTCGACAGGGTGGTGACGGCGTAGCTGGTGTCGAGCTTGGTGCGCTCGCCGGCGCCGGCGCGGCCGGTGACGACGATCTCCTCGTGGGGCGTGTCGGCGGCGGCGGTGGCGGTGGCGGCCGCCTCCTGCGCCTGGGCGAGCGCGGGGGCGCTGGCGGTCAGCAGGAGGGCGGCGAAGCTGGTGCGCGTCAGCGTGCGGCTGATCTGCATGGATAATCCCCTTGGTCGATGGGCAGCGAAGGACTGCTCGGGGCGCCGCTAGGCCGGGGATGTTGCGATGTGGCGGCAGGGCCAAGGCGCCGGGATGACGCCTGGCTTGCGATATTATGACAGTAATATCAGCAAGTTATAGACCCTGTCACAGGGTGCATGGACAAGATCCCCCTGCCACACCGCCGCGGTGCTTTCAAGACATTGCCAAAGCCGGCGCGCCAGCTAGGCTCAGGCCCGAGAAATCTTGGGGGGTTCATGAAGAATATCGTTCGCGGGGCGCTGCTTGCCGCCTCGGCCATGCCGGCGCTCGCCTTCGCGCAGAGCGAGGACGCGCGCAATTTCGGGGCGCGCGAGTTCATCCAGCAGATCAGCCTGTCGCCCGACGGCAGCCAAGTGGCGATGATCCAGCCGATCAGCGGACGTGGCGACGCGCTGGTGGTGGCCAATCTCGAGACCGGCGCGAACAAGGTGGTGCTCACCGCGACGGGCGACCCCGAGCAGCTCAGTAGCTGCCGCTGGGCGAGCACGACGCGGATCGTGTGCAACATCTACATGATCCAGCAGCTCGACCAGAAGCTGAGCTTCACCCGGATGGTCTCGCTCAACGCCGACGGGTCCGACCTCAAGCTGCTCAGCCGGCGCGAGAATGCCAATGCGCTGAACATCATGCAGTCGGGCGGCGACATCATCGACTGGGGGCCGGACGGCTCGAACGGATCGGTGCTGATGACGCGGGTGTTCGTGCCCGAATATTCGACCGGTACCCACACCGCCAACACCCGCGAGGGACTGGCGGTGGAACTGGTCGACGCGACCTCGCTCAAGCGCAAGATCGTCGAGCTGCCCCGGCGCAACGTCGCCGAGTTCATCAGCGACGGGCACGGCAATGTCCGGATCATGGGCATCGAGGACGAGAGCAACGGGGGCCTGAGCACCGGCCGCTATGTCTACAGCTATCGCACCGCCGACGATCGCGAGTGGAAGAAGCTGGGCGAACTGGTGACCGACGGTGGCGGCGGCAACTATACCGGCTTCAACCCCTATGCGGTCGATCGCGACACCAATGTCGTCTTTGGCTTCGATAACAAGGACGGGCGGCGGGCGCTCTACAGCATCGCGCTGGACGGCAGCCTGACCCGCAAGCTGGTGTTCGCGCATCCCGAGGTCGATGTCGACGGGCTGGTCCGCATCGGCCGCCAGCGCCGCGTGGTCGGGTTGAGCTATGCAACCGACCACCGCGTCACCGAATTCTTCGACCCCGAGCTGCAGAAGCTGCGCACCGCACTGGGCAAGGCGCTGCCCGGCAAGCCGATGGTGAGCTTCGTCGATGCGAGCGCCGACGAGAAGAAGCTGCTGCTCTACGCCGGCGGCGATACCGATGCGGGCACCTACTATGTCTATGACAAGGCCAGCCGGCACCTGGCCGAGGTGCTGGACCAGCGGCCCCAGCTCGCCCGGACCAAGCTGGCCGAGATGCGGCCGGTGACCTTCCCGGCGGCGGACGGCACGCAGATCCCCGGCTATCTGACCCTGCCCGCCGGCAGCGACGGCAAGAACCTGCCCGCGATCGTGATGCCGCATGGCGGACCGGGCGCGCGCGACGAATGGGGCTTCGACTGGCTGGCGCAATTCTATGCCGCGCGGGGCTTCGCGGTGCTCCAGCCCAATTTCCGCGGATCGACCGGCTATGGCGATAGCTGGTTCCAGAAGAACGGCTTCCAGTCCTGGCGGACGGCGGTGGGCGACGTGAATGATGGCGGGCGCTGGCTGATAAAGCAGGGCATCGCCGCGCCGGACAAGCTGGCGATCGTCGGCTGGTCCTATGGCGGCTATGCCGCGCTGCAAAGCCCCGCCCTGGACCCCGACCTGTTCAAGGCAATCGTGGCGATCGCGCCGGTGACCGACCTGGAATCGCTGCGCAACGAGGCCATGGGCTATACCAGCGCCAATATCGTCAGCCGGTTCATCGGCAACGGCCCGCATGTGCGCGAAGGCTCACCGGCGCAGAATGCCCAGAAGATCAAGGCACCGGTGCTGCTGTTCCATGGCAACCAGGACCTGAACGTCGGCGTAGGCGAATCGCGTCTGATGGCCAATCGGCTGAAGGATGCGGGCAAGCGGGTGGAATATGTCGAGTTCAAGGGCCTCGACCACCAGCTCGACGACGATCAGGCGCGGACGCAGATGCTCGACAAGAGCGACACGTTCCTGCGGACAGCGCTGGGGTTGCCGGCGAAGCCCTGACCACGATCGTCGTCCGCCCTACAACCGTCATCCCGGCTTTCGCCGGGATGACGGTTGTAGGGCGGCATGACGGGCTGGGAACGGGAGACGGCGCAAACGAAAAGGGCGGCCCCGAAGGACCGCCCTCTTTTCCGTTCCCGAAGGGAGCGAAGCTTAGCGCGAATAGAATTCGACGACCAGGTTCGGCTCCATCTTCACCGGGTACGGCACCTCGTCGAGGGTCGGCACACGGGTGAAGGTGATCTTCGAGGCGCCGTCCGGCGACACGTAATCGGGGATGTCGCGCTCGGCGAGGCTCTGCGCCTCCATCACCAGCGCCATTTCCTGCGCCTTCTGGCGGAGCGACACGGTCTGGCCCGGCTTGATGCGGCGCGAACCGATGTTGCACTTCTCGCCATCGACCAGGACGTGGCCGTGGTTGACCAGCTGGCGGGCCGCGAAGATCGTCGGCGCGAACTTGGCGCGGTAGACGATCATGTCGAGGCGCTGCTCGAGCAGACCGATGAGGTTCTGCGACGTATCGCCCTTCATCTTCGAGGCGTCTTCATACGCCTTCTTGAACTGCTTCTCGGTGACGTCGCCGTAATAGCCCTTGAGCTTCTGCTTGGCGCGCAGCTGGATGCCGAAGTCCGACATCTTGCCCTTGCGGCGCTGGCCGTGCTGGCCCGGGCCGTATTCGCGCTTGTTCACCGGGGACTTGGGACGGCCCCAGATGTTCTCGCCCATGCGGCGGTCAAGCTTGTACTTTGCGCTGGAACGCTTCGACATTCTGTAATCCTTGCAATCGCTAACAACGGTATTCCCGGTATCCGCCTGCGGTTCTCGAAGAGAGGCAGGGCCACCGCTTCACCGGGGTGCGGGACCATTGCGAAGGCGCGCGGTTAGCGGCGCGGGGGGCTGGAGTCAAGTTCTCCGGGCCTCCACGAGCCCGTCTCGAGGACGAATTACCGCACATGCTGGACAGCGCCTCCCCGCGCCGCCAAGGAACGGCGATGCAAGAGATACTCGACCCCGAAGCCTGCACGACGATGCTGGAAGTCCGTGCCGGCGTCGATGCGGTGGACGCGGCGCTGGTGCAGCTGCTCAAGCGCCGCTTCGGCTATATGGATGCCGCCGCCCGCATCAAGCCCGAGCGCGGCCATGTCCGCGACGAAGCCCGCAAGGCGCAGGTGATCGCCAATGCCCGCACCCATGCCCGGGCCGCGGGCATCCCCGATGCGGCGATCGGCGAGATCTGGGAATTACTGGTCGAAGCCTCGATCGCCTATGAGCTCGAGGCGTTCGACCGGCGCTGAAAACGGTTGCCGGTTTCAACCGCCGCCGCCGGGGCGGATCGGCGGAGCCGGCACGGTCGCACCGCGCCCCCGCAATGCCTCGCGCGTCTCGCGCGTCAGCTGCTCCCATTCGGCGCGGGTATGGCATTCGCTGCGACCGACGATCAGGCTGCCCGTCGATGCGACGCTGCGGCATATAACCTTGTCCGGGTCATTCTTGCTCTTCTTGGCCTTGGCGGGGGCGCTGGCCTGGCCGCTATAGACTGGAGCTTCCTGCGCGGCGACGGGCGCCGCCAGAGCAAGGAGAGTAAGCGCGGTAACGAAACGCATCTGGCAAGTCTCCGCAATAGCAAGAACGCCCGCACTGCCGGGCGTCGGTTCGGATAACAGGTCCGCGTCGTCTGGCGGGACGATCCTGGATCAGCAAATCGAATGCCACCTATGTCGCCAAGGTGGCGCCGGCTCAGCTCGGGTCGAGACCGGTTGCGCCCGCCCGACGATTGCCGAGCGTCCGCTGGGCATTGTCGCCATTGGAATCGTCGATCTGGCGCCATTCCTCGCGGGTATGACAGGTACGCTTCGACATGATCGAGCCGGTCACATCGAGAGCACGGCAGATCTTCTTTTCCTTCACCGGCGAGGCAGGCGCAGGCGCGGTATCGGTCTGCTGGGCCAATGCCGGTGCAGACAGGGCAAGCAAGGCAGCAAAGGTAACAAAACGCATCGGGCCCCTCCCAAGATTCACCGAGCGTATCGCGGTTTCACGCCAGCGAAAAGCGGAAGCATATTGCAGTAATGTGTCAGCCGTTGCGGTGGCGCTTCTTCCCTTCGAGGGCCGAGAGCACGCCGCGCAGGGTGCGCAGTTCCTGGCTCGACCAGCGCGGCTTGGTGAGCAAAGTGCGCAACGTACGCTTGGTTGAAGGCACGCGATCGGGCGGGAAATAATAGCCAGATTCCTCGAGCATCGCATCGAGCTGGCCGATCATCCCGTCGAGTTCTTCCTGCGGCGCGGGGGGATCGAGCTCCTCTTGGGTCGGCTGGGCGAGGCTCACGCCGCCCTCTGCCGAACTCGGCACGTGCTTCGACCATTCATAGGCGACGAGGATGACCGCCTGGGCGAGGTTGAGCGAACCGAACTCGGGGTTGATCGGCACGGTGACGATGGTGCGGGCGACGGCGACGTCGTCGGTCTCGAGCCCCGAGCGCTCGGGCCCGAACAGGATCGCCGAGCGGCCTTCCTCGCGATGGATCTCGTGCGAGGCCTCTTCGGGGGTCATCACCGGCTTGGTGACGCCCCGCTTGCGCACCGTGGTGGCATAGACATGCGCGCAATCGGCCACGGCATCGGCGACGGTCTCATAGACCCGGGCCTTTTCGAGCACGATATCGGCGCCCGAGGCGGCCGGACCGGCGCTGGGATTGGGCCAGCCGTCGCGCGGGGCGACGAGGCGCATCTCGACCAGCCCGAAATTGAGCATCGCGCGCGCGGCCTTGCCGATATTCTCGCCGAGCTGCGGGCGGACGAGGACGATGACGGGGGGTGGGGCCACGGCTTTGCTCACTGCTTCGATCTCTTCAACTTGGCACTAGTACCAACAACCGTCATCCCCGCGAAAGCGGGGACCCAGCTCCTGCGCTATCGGCAGATATAACCGGTACGTGGCCGGATAGTCCGGGAGATGGGTCCCCGCTTTCGCGGGATGACGAAAAGGGGCTTACCCCTTCCCCACCTCGCTCACATTGCCCGCGAATTCCTCGAAGTCCTTGGCCTCGCGGAAGTCCTTATAGACGCTGGCGAAGCGGATATAGGCGACCGAATCCAGGCCCTTCAGCCCCTGCATCACCAGCTCGCCGATTTTCTGCGAGGGGATTTCGGTGTCGCCCATCGTCTCCAGCTGGCGCTGGATGCCGGAGACCAGCTTCTCGATCTGCACGCTGTTGACCGGGCGCTTGCGGGTGGCGACCGAGATCGAGCGGACCAGCTTGTCGCGATCGAACGGCTCGCGCTTGTCCTCGCTCTTGAGGACAGTCAGCTCGCGCAGCTGGATGCGCTCGAACGTGGTGAAGCGCGCGGCGCAGGCCTCGCACTGGCGCCGGCGGCGGATCGCCGCCCCGTCTTCGGTGGGGCGGCTGTCCTTTACCTGGCTGTCTTCATGTCCGCAGAAGGGGCAGCGCATCTTATCCCTCTCCCCTCTGGGGAGAGGGAGGAGCCGCGAAGCGGCGGAGGGAGAGGGGCAGAGAGGAGAGGTCTCGGCTCATGCCCCTCTCCCCTGCCCTCTCCCCAGAGGGGAGAGGGAGATTAGCCATCAAAGCTCCGGATAAATGGGGAAGCGCTCGCACAGCGCGCGGACGCGCTCGCGGACATTGGCTTCGACCTGGGCGTCGCCCTGCTCGCCATTCTTCTTGAGGCCGTCGAGCACGTCGGCGACCATGTTGCCGATCTCGCGGAACTCTGCGGGTCCGAAGCCGCGGGTGGTGCCCGCCGGCGAGCCGACGCGGATGCCGCTGGTCTTGACCGGCGGCAGCGGATCGTTGGGGATGCCGTTCTTGTTGCAGGTGATCGCCGCCCGCTCGAGCGCTTCGTCGGCATCCTTGCCGGTGACGCCCAGCGGGGTGAGGTCGATCAGCGCGAGATGCGTGTCGGTGCCGCCCGAGACCACTGCCGCGCCGCGCTCCTTGAGCGTGGCCGCGAGGATCTTGGCATTCTCGACGATCGCCGCCGCATAGCTCTTGAACTCGGGCTGGAGCGCCTCGCCGAACGCGACTGCCTTGGCAGCGATGACGTGCATCAGCGGGCCGCCCTGGAGCCCCGGGAACACCGCCGAGTTGATCTTCTTGGCGATCGCCTCGTCATTGGTGAATACCGCGCCGCCGCGCGGGCCGCGCAGGGTCTTGTGGGTGGTGGTGGTAACGACATGGGCGTGACCGAACGGCGTCGGGTGGACGCCGCCGGCGACCAGGCCGGCGAAGTGCGCCATGTCGACCATGAAGATCGCGCCGACTTCATCGGCGATCGCGCGGAACTTCGCGAAATCGATGTGGCGCGGATAGGCCGAGCCGCCGGCGATGATGATCCGCGGCTGGCTCTCCTTGGCCTTGGCCAGCACCTCGTCGAAGTCGATCAGGTGGGTGACGGGGTCGACGCCGTACTGGACCGCGTTGAACCACTTACCCGACATCGCCGCCTTGGCGCCGTGGGTGAGGTGGCCGCCCGAATCGAGGCTGAGGCCCATGATCGTGTCGCCCGGCTTGGCGAGCGCGAGCATCACCGCGCCGTTCGCCTGCGCGCCCGAGTGCGGCTGGACGTTGGCGAAGTCGCAGCCGAAGATCTGCTTGGCGCGATCGATCGCCAGCTGCTCGACTTCGTCCGAGGGGTGGCAGCCCTGATAGTAGCGCTTGCCGGGATAGCCCTCGGCATATTTGTTGGTGAAGACCGAGCCCTGGGCCTCGAGCACTGCCTTGGAGACGATGTTCTCCGAGGCGATCAGCTCGATCTGATACTGCTCGCGCTTCAGCTCGTGCTCGACGCCGGCGAAGACCGCGGGATCGGCCTCGGCGAGGCCGCGGGTGAAGAAACCGTCCGGCTGCACGCCATTGCTAACGGGATTGGTGCTCATGCGGGGTTCCTTTCGGGGTGGCTGAGCTTCTCGACCCGGCGCTGGTGGCGGTCGCCGAGGAACTCGGTTGCGAGGAAGGTGGTGATGCAGGCCTTGGCCATCTCGATGCCGACGAGGCGGGCGCCGAGGGCGACGACATTGGCATCGTTGTGCTGGCGCGCAAGGCTGGCCGAGAGCGGCTCGGAGACGAGCGCGCAGCGGGCGGCCGGATTGCGGTTGACCGCGATCGAGATGCCGATGCCCGAGCCGCAGAGCGCGACGCCGCGCTCGGCCCGGCCATCCTCGATCGCCTTGGCGAGACGATAGCCGTAATCGGGATAATCGACGCTCTCGGGGCCGTTCGTGCCCAAATCGAGCACTTCGTGCCCTTCGTTACGCAACCATTCGGCGAGTTCTGCCTTCATTGCGTAGGCGGCATGGTCCGATGCGATGGCGATGGTGTGTGGCATGCGCGCTCCCCTACGCCGCGCGGGACCGGCTGGCTAGACCGACTATTCGGAGAGAAACATGCGCAAGACGATTTTCGCCCTGCTTCCCGCCCTCGCGCTGGGCCTCGCGGCCTGCTCGCCGAGTGCGGAGAGCAATCTGAGCAACTCGCTGGATCGCACCGGCGACTCGCTGAGCAACGCCGCGAACGACCTGGGGAACAGCATCGACGCCGCGGCGGACGATGCCGGCAACGCCTTCGACAACACCGCCGACGACATCGGCAACCGCGCCGAACATGTCGGCAATGCGATCGACGAGGCGACTCGCTGATGCGCGCGCTGCTGATCCTCGCGCCGGCGCTGGCGCTCGCCGCGTGCAACACCGCCGACAAGGCTGCCGACGCGACGGCCAATGCCACCGAGACCGCCGGCAATGCCGCAGTGGCGGTGGGCGGGTCGATCGCCAATGCCGTGGAGCAGGGCGCTGCCGACCTGAAAAAGGAAGTGTCCGGCAAGCCGGTCGACCGCGACGACTGGGTCGGGCGGTGGAAGGGCGTCGAGGGGACCTATCTGGTCGTCGCCAAGGGCGCCGAGCCGGGGACCTACAAGCTCGAGATGCAATACACGCTCGACGACAAGGGATCGTTCGACGGCAAGGGCACCAGCGCGGGCATCGCGTTCAAGCGGCCCGATGGCGAGCAGACGCTCCACGCTAGCGATGGCGATGCGACGGGGCTGAAGTACCTCGCCGGCAAGAAGGACTGCCTGACCGTGCATACCGGCGAGGGCTATTGCCGGGACTGAAGTCCTTCACCTCCAACCGCTACCCCGGCACAAGGCCACGCAACAACGCGCGGTTACCACTGACGCAAGCTGATCCCCGGCCCTCGCCGGGGATCAGCTTGGTTCTTGCTGCCAGCGCCCTCCGTCAGTTCCAGGGCAATTTCGGCGTCACCTGCACCTTCATCGCGGTGACGGTTTCGAGTTCCGCGTGTTCGCTGGGCTGGTCGAATTCGAGCGAGGTGAGGACGCCGCGCCCGCAATAGAGCCGTGCCTTCAGCCGGGACATGGGATCAGATGAGAGAAGCTCTACCGTGGCGATGCAGAGCGAGGCGTCGGCGGATAGTATTCGGCTCGACGCGGGGAACAGGATCACGCCGTTGCGGCGCTCATAGAGATTGACCTCTCGCCCGCCGAGAATGGGCTGGATCATGTTGATCCGGGCAAGGCGATCATCGAATGCGGGATGCACCTGCTCGGGAAGAGAGGACCGGACCTCGGCGAGGATGGCGGCCTCCAGCGGCAGGAAGACACGCCGATAGCCGCGCAACGCGTTGAGAATGGCACCTAGCATCTACCCCCGCCCCCGCAGCCACCCCCGCGCCCTTGCCGCCGCCACATAGGTCGCGCTGACCGGCACGCTGCCGCCGCCGGCAAGCAGCAGGCGCCATTTGCGGCCGTCGCGCTCGGCGCCTTCGACTGCCTCCGCCGCGACCCAGGCGCCGCGATGGACCTGGAGACCGTCGATGCCGGCGACTTCGTCCAGCGCGTCGCCGAAACGGTAATGGAGCAGCGCGCTCGTCCCGTCGCGGCGGTGAACGCGGCAATAATGGTCCTCGGCCTCGATTCCCGCGAGGTCCTCGGCGCGGACCCGGGTGCGGGCGAGCAGCCCGGTTTCGGCGCGGACCGGGCGCATCCGGCGCAGCAATATCCAGGCGACCAGCGCGCAGACGGCGAAGATCACCACGCTGATCGCCGCCGCGCGCAGCCAGACGTCGAGCGGCATCACGCGCATGCTCCGGCCGATCAGCGCGCCGACGAGCGGGATCTCGAGCGGCAACGGCAGGTTGAGCGGGATGGCACCGAGCAGCGCGACGCGCGGCCAGTCGCTCGGCTTGCGGACGCCCCAGGCGAACAGCGCCTGCCATTTGAGCGCGTTCCAGCCCATCAGCAGCAGCCAGAAGGCGGTGCGCTGGCCGAGCGGCAGCGCGCCGGTGTTGAACCCGCCGGTGACGATCATCAGCGCCGCGGCGGCAAGACAGGCGACCCAGAGCAGAGGAAAGCCCGGCACCGGCGCTTTCGGCAGCGCACGTTTCGCGAAGCCGAACGCGCGCTTCGCGAAACCGCGCTTGCCCGGCGAGCGGGCGGCGGGGCCAGTGCGGAGCGACCGGGCGGCGGGCATGGCGGAGAGGCTGCCATGCGATGCGTCCGACGACAACGGGAGACCCGCATGTTCTTCAATTTCGTCATCCCCGCGAAGGCGGGGATCCAGAGTCACAGGCGAACGGGTAGAGAAACCCTGGATCCCCGCCTTCGCGGGGATGACGGTTATGGGAGGCGCCCGATGGTCGGAGCCTTGCTCCTAGCCCTCGCCCTGCCCTTCGCCGCCCACGCCCAGCAGACCGACACCGCCGCGATGGCACAGCAATCCGCGGCGATGCACAGGCTCGACTGGATGCACGGCAAATGGCGCGGCGAGGCGCGGATGCTGATGCCGAGCGCCGGCGAGAAGGTGGTGGTGCATACCGAGCGCGTCGGCACGCTGCTCGACGGCACGGTGACGGTGATCGAAGGCAAATCGTTCGACGACGCCGGCAAGGTGCCGTTCAACGCCTTCGCCGTGGTCTCCTACGACGCGCGGACCCAGAGTTTTTCGATGCAGAGCTATACCGGCGGGCGATCGGGCAACTTCCCGATGACGGTGCTCGACAAGGGTTACGCCTGGGAAGTGCCGGCCGGTCCCAATGCCAAGGTCCGGTACAAGGCGAGCTTCGACGGCACGACCTGGACCGAGACCGGTGATTTCCTCGCGGAGGGCCAACCGGCCCGCCCCTTCTTCAAGATGGTGCTCAAGCGCATCGGCGACAGCGACTGGCCGGTCGCCGGCAGCGTGACACGGGATTGATTTTGCTGGGCTCCTGACCCTAGGGGCGTCCCCGGGAGTGCCCGCGACGAGGCGTTGCGGGCACAGGGGATAGACCCTAGAGTGACGCCGGTTCGTCACAAAGGGGTAATAGGGCGTGGCGGACCACCGCTCGTCCGCCGGGGCGTCCAGGAGCTATTGATGGGTTCGATTACCAAGACGCCGAAGAATGTCGCCGTCCGCGGCGCCGTGCACCGCCATGAGCACATGACCAAGGAGGGCCTGCTCGAGCGCGCCTTCACCTTCGCGTTCAGAGGCCTCGTCTACCCGCAGATCTGGGAAGACCCGGTGATCGACATGGAGGCGCTGCAGCTCCAGCCGGACCACCACATGGTCACGATCGCCTCGGGCGGGTGCAACGTCTTCTCGTACCTGACGGCGAACCCGGCGAAGATCACCGCGGTCGATCTCAATCCGGCACATATCGCGCTCAACAACCTCAAGAAGCAGGCGGCGCTGAACCTGCCCGATTATGCTTCGTTCCACCGCTTCTTCGGCCAGGCCAACAAGGCCGAGAATGTCGAGGCCTATCGCCAGTTCATCGCGCCGCACCTCGATGCGCCCTATCGCGATTACTGGGAGCGCCGCGGCCTGAACGGCACGCGCCGCATCGAGGCGTTCAAGCATGGCTTCTACAAATACGGCCTGCTTGGCCGGCTGATCGGCTTCGTCCACTGGCTGGCGCACCGCTACGGGATCGATCCGCGCGAGATCCTCGCCGCGAAGAACATCGAGGAGCAGCGCCACATCTTCGAGACGCGCTTCGAGCCGTTCTTCGAGAAGAAGTTCCTGCGCTGGCTGGTCGACCAGCCCGCCGCCCTGTTCGGCTTCGGCATTCCGCCGGCGCAGTACGACCTGCTCAAGATCGACGACAAGGCCGGCATCACCGGCGCCCTCAAGAGCCGCCTGCGCAAGCTCGCCTGCGACTTCGACCTGAAGGACAATTTCTACGCCTGGCAGGCCTTTGGCCGCGGCTATGGCGAGGGTCCAGACGCGCCGCTGCCGCCGTATCTCGAGGCGAAGAACTGGGACGTGGTGCGCGAGCGCGCCAACCGCGTCGAGATCCGCCACACCAACTATGCCGACTATCTCGAGACGATGCCGGCCCAGTCGCTCGACCGCTACATCCTGCTCGATGCGCAGGACTGGATGACCGACGAGCAGCTCACCCGCATCTGGGGCGAGATCACCCGCACCGCCAAGCCGGGCGCGCGCGTGCTCTATCGCACCGCGGCGATCCCCGATGTGGTGAAGGGCCATATCCCCGAGGAGCTGATGAGCCAGTGGGAATATGAGGACCAGGCCAAGCTCGACGACTGGACGCGCCGCGACCGTTCGTCGGTCTATGGCGCGACCCACGTCTGGACGCTGAAGCCGCACGCATGAGCGCTGCAACCGGGGGCGCCGACCAGAAGGGGCTGATGGACGCGACCTATGCGCTCCATCGCCACTTCTACGACTTCACGCGGAAGTTCTACCTGCTGGGCCGCGACGCGCTGATCCGCGGGCTGAACCCGCCCAGGGGCGGGACGGTGTTGGAGGTGGGCTGCGGCACGGCGCGCAACTTGATCGTCGCGGCGAAGCGTTTCCCCGAGGCGCGCTTCTATGGCTTCGACATCAGCGAGGCGATGCTGGAGACGGCACGCGCCTCGGTCGAGAAGAATGGCCTGAGCGGCAAGATCACCCTGGCGCAGGCCGATGCCGGCGCGTTCGACGTGCAGACACTGTTCGGCGTCGAGAAGCTCGACCGGGTGTTCATGAGCTATACGCTCTCGATGATCCCACCCTGGGTGGAGGCGATCGAGCTGGGCGCGAAGGCGCTGGCGCCGGGTGGCAGCCTGCACATCGTCGATTTCGGGCAATATGAGCGGCTGCCGGGCTTTGCCAAGCGGCTGCACTTCAAGTCGCTGAACGACTTCCACGTTTTCCCGCGCGACACGCTGCCGGCGGTGCTCAAGCGCGTCGCCGAGGAGCAGGGACTGCGGCTCGACTTCCGCTCGACCTTGCGCGGCTATGTGTGGAGCGCGACGCTGACGCGGGATTGAGGGCGGGGACGATGTGGAAGCGCATCGTCCTGTACGGCACGCTGCTGGCGGCGGGGACGCTGCTGCTGCAATGGCTCGATTACCAGCGGCTGGTGCGCTCGCACATCGGCGACGTCTATGTCTTCCTGATCGCGGGCGGCTTCCTGGTGCTGGGCGTATGGCTCGGCGCGCGCGGGATCGCCCGGCCGGCCCCGCGCGCGTTCGACGGCAATCCCCAGGCGGTGGCGGTGCTGGGGCTCTCGCCGCGCGAGCTGCAGGTGCTGGAGGAATTGCTCGCCGGGCGATCGAACCAGGAGATCGCCGAGCGGCTGGGTGTGTCGCTGAACACGGTGAAGACGCATGTCGCGCGGCTGCTGGAGAAGCTGGGCGCGAAGCGGCGCGGGGACGCCGTGGCGCGAGCGCGGGAACTGGGGATCGTGCGCTAATCCCCCTTCCGCTTGCGGGAGGGGTCAGGAGAGGGACTGTCTACCAAGACCACTCCCGCGTTCGTCACATCCCCTCCCCCGGCCCCTCCCGCAAGCGGAAGGGGAGCGAGTTGGACCCCGTTTCACGCAAATCATCCTTTCGGGGGATTGCCGCAGCGGCTTGCGGCGCGGCTGATCGGGGCGCAACCTGAACCCAAGGGGGACGACCATGCTGCGCACCATCCTGACCCACGGCGTGATCGGCGGACTGATCGCCGGCGGCCTGCTCTCCGTCATCGTGCTCAACTTCGAAGGCGCCACCGGCCAGTACGGCATGGCGATCGGCTATCTGATCATGCTGATCGGGCTGAGCGCCATCTTCATCGCGATCAAGCGCCAGCGCGACGTGGCGCAGGGCGGGGTGATCCGCTTCTGGCCAGCCTTCGGCATGGGGCTGGCGATCAGCCTGGTCGCGGGCATTGTCTATGCGCTGTGCTGGGACCTGGCGCTGGCGACGATCGGCATCGACGCGTTCATCGACAAGTTCGCCGGGGCGATGCTCGACGGCAAGAGCGGCGCGGAGCTGGCCAGGGCGCAGGCGGAGATGGCGTCGTTCCGCACCGCCTATCACAACCCGTTGTTCCGGCTGCCGATGACGTTCGTCGAGATATTCCCGGTGGGCGTGCTGGTGTCGCTGGTTTCGGCCGCGCTGCTGCGCAACAGCCGGTTCCTGCCGGCGCGGCCAAGGGAAACCTAGGCGGCCTCGGCTGCTGCCTCCCGGCGGAGCGCGGCATAGTCGGCGGGCGTGAGGCCATCGGCCTCGCCCCGCCGCAGCATCAGCAGGTAGCCGCAGAGCGGATGAAGCTTGTCGGGATCGAACTGCGCGAGCCGGCGCTTGCCGATCCGGGCATCGACGATCGCCAGCGCCTGGAACAGCATGTCGTCGCTCGCCAACGCTTCCTCGACCGGCACGCTGTGCACGAAGTCCCAGAGCGTCCGGTACACATCCTGACGGCTGCGCTCGCCATAGGCGGTCAGCTGCTCGTCATACATGGTGTTGGCTGCGTACCTGATGGGCGAGTCACCATCCTGACGCGGGATGACATATTCCGCATTGCCGTTCGCCCGGGTGCAGAAATTGGCGATCACATCGCCGTCGAGCGTCAGCCAGGCATGGCCGCAGCTGCAATTGCCATAAGCGGCGCTATGGATGTCGAGCCTGCCCTGCAGCGGCTCGGCGAAGCGCTCGATCACCAGCTGGCGGAGCTTGCTCCAGCGCATCAGGCGGCCCGGCGCAGTTCCAGCCGGCCCCAGATCTCGACCAGCGCATCGACCAGCTCGCGCATCATGCTCTCGTCATGCGCGGGGCCGGGGGTGAAGCGCAGGCGCTCGGTGCCGCGCGGCACGGTGGGATAGTTGATCGGCTGGACGTAGACGCCGTACTCGGCGAGCAGGATGTCGCTGATCTTCTTGGCCTTGACCGGATCGCCGACCATCAGCGGCACGATGTGCGTGGTCGAGGCCATGACGGGCAGCCCCGCCTCGGCCATCATCGCCTTGAGCTTGGCGGCAGCGGCCTGCTGGCCCTCGCGCTCTTCCGACGAGCCCTTGAGATGCTTCACGCTGGCCAGCGCGCCGGCGACCAGCACCGGCGAGAGCGAGGTGGTGAAGATGAAGCCTGGCGCATAGCTGCGGATCACGTCGATGATCATCTGGTCGGCCGCGATATAGCCGCCCATCACGCCGAACGCCTTGCCGAGCGTGCCCTCGATGATCGTCAGCCGGTCGGCCAGCCCCTCGCGGTCCGAGATGCCGCCGCCGCGCGGGCCGTACATGCCGACGGCATGGACCTCGTCGAGATAGGTCAGCGCGTTATACTTGTCGGCCAGGTCGCAGATCTCGGCGATCGGGGCGATGTCGGCGTCCATCGAATAGACGCTCTCGAACGCGATCAGCTTGGGCACGCCGGGATCGTCTGCGGCGAGCAATTCCTCGAGATGCGCGAGGTCGTTGTGGCGGAAGACGCGCTTCTCGCAGCCCGAATTGCGGATGCCCGCGATCATCGAGGCATGGTTCAATTCGTCCGAATAGACGATGCAGCCCGGCAGCACCTTGGCGAGGGTGGAAAGCGTCGCTTCGTTCGAGACATAGCCCGAGGTGAAGAGTAGCGCATTCTCCTTGCCGTGGAGATCGGCGAGCTCCTGCTCGAGCTCGATATGATAATGGGTGTTGCCGCCGATGTTGCGCGTGCCGCCCGAGCCGGCGCCGACATCGTGAAGGGCCTCCTCCATCGCCGCGATCACCTTGGGGTGCTGGCCCATCGCCAGATAGTCGTTCGAGCACCAGACGGTGATCGGCTTCGGCCCGTTGTGCCCGGCGAAGCAGCGCGCATTGGGGAACATGCCCTTGTTGCGCAGAATGTCGATGAAGACGCGGTAGCGGCCCTCGGCGTGCAGCCGGTCGATCGCGGACGTGAAGACCCGGCCATAGTCGACGGGCGCGTGGCTGTCTGCGCTGTGCATCAGGCGTTCCTACCGTCAAAATACGGCGATTTCCAGTTGGACATATTGCCTAATCGGTGCGGTCCGGAACACCTTTGATCCAAGACAAAAGCCGGTTGGTCCGAAATTGAGAGGGTTTGCTGCGGGAATCGAGCCGGATGTGGTAAACAAGGATCATCGCGGGCGAGTCGGCTTATCAAGCGAGTCCGCGGCTGAGAGACCTAGCGCGCTCCCGCTTGTACAAGGAGCACCACCATATGAGCGCCAGAGACATAGAATATTTCACCATGCGCGAACGGCAGGAGCGCGAGCATGCCGAACGCAGCGACGACATGACCGCGCGGCGCGTCCATCAGGAGATGGCCGAGCGCTATTCGGCCCGGCTGCGCGACATCCATGTCGTCGGAGCGCCCTCCGCTCACGCCTGACCGGCTAGAGCGACTCGATCTCGACCAGGCCGTAGCGCGCCAGGGCGGGCGCCAGCATATCGGTCCGGGCACTGCGCGCCGTGAACACCGCCTTCCCCGACAACGCTGACGCCGATCCGACCACATGGGGCCAGGATTGGCCCTTGGTGAGGTGCGCGACTCGCCGGGCGATACCCGGGCCACCATCGACGAAGCGGACGGGATGCGGCGCGGCGGCCGCCAGCTCGGCCTCGACCAGCGGGAAATGGGTGCAGGCGTTGACGATCACGTCGATCCGCTCTCCGCCCGGCTGATCGAACAGGCCGGCGAGCACCGCGCGCATCCGCTCGGGCAGCGGCTTCACCCCTTCCAGCGAGGCCTCGGCGATCTCGACCAGCTCGGCCGAGCCATGGCGCAGCACGGTGCAGTCGCCGGCGAAGCGGGCGGCGAGATCGTCGACATAGGGCTGGCGGACGGTCGCCTCGGTGCCGAGCACGCCGATCACCCGGGTCTGGCTGATCGCCGCCGCCGGCTTGATCGCGGGGACGGTGCCGACGATCGGCACGTCGAGCGCGGCGCGGACATGGTGGAGCGCGATCGTCGAGGCAGTGTTGCAGGCGATGACGATCAGGCGCGGATCATAGCGCTCCGCCAAGCGGCCGAGCAGCGCCGGCACCCGCGCGGCGATCTCGCCCTCGCTGCGCGTGCCATAGGGAAAGCCAGCCGAATCCGCGACATAGACGAGAGGCGCATGCGGGAGCAGCGCGGCGGTGGGCGCGAGCACCGAGAGCCCGCCCACGCCGGAATCGAAGAACAATATGGGGCGGTCGTCGGTCATCGCCGCGGGCATGGCTCCGCGACGGGTGAGCGTCAACCGCCCCGAGTTTGGGAACACCCCCTGGGGGGATCCGAGGTTCAATTTGCTAGACGCCGTGCTTGGCCTTCGACCTTGAGGAACCAGGCCAAATCGACATTCAGTATTGAAAAGCTGCCATCGCCCTCATCCTACCGTCACCCCGGCCTTGTGCCGGGGTCCACCGAGCGGCGGGGGCAGGGCTCGAGGTTCCAGTTCAACGCGTGCTGCACCGTGGACCCCGGCACAAGGCCGGGGTGACGAGGCTTTTTGCGCGGGCATCATCCCTGGACTGGAATGCCGATCCGTCCTCGCACGGCAATCAGTTGCGCGGTTTCCAGTTGGCCGGGATGCCCATGGCGAGGACCATCGGGCGGCGCGTCGCGATATATTCGTCCCTGCTCACCTTGCCGTCGCCATTGGTATCGAAGCGGGCGAGGAACATCCGGCCGCCCTGCTCCACCCCTATGTCCTTGCGCGGACCATGATTGACGCTGACGGAGGCACGCGGTGCCTCGCCGGCTTCGAGATAGCCGGACTTGTCCCTGTCCATCGTCACGAAGCTCGCCGCGATGAAGGCCGTGGCCTGCTCGGGCGTCGCCGGGACGAAGGGGCCGTCGTACATCTTCGCCTTTTGCTGCGGCGCGGGTGCGCCCTGCTGCTGCGGTGCCGGCACGCCGGCCAGGGTGACGGCGAGGGCCGCCGCGATCGTGATGCTCATTGCCGTGATACCTCCAATCCACCACCGGCGCCTGCCGCCGGATAGGAGAGTGATGTGAAATCGATCCTCAGACAGCACGAGGTCCGGCGCATGGGGTACCAACGCATGGGACTCCGCCTGGACGAGCAGCCGGGCGGCGTGGAGCGAGGAGGACAGGCCCAGCTTGGTGCGCGCCATCTTGAGCCGTTTCTCGACCGCATGCGGCGAGACGCCGAGATCGATCGCCATTTCCTTGGCGGTCTGGGGCAGCAGGCGGCGGCGCAGGCATTCCTTCTCATTCTCGGTCAGCCGGGCGATCGCCGCCCGCATTCGATCGTCCAGCACGCGCAACTCCCCGCCCCCATTGGCGCCCGAGGCTAGGCGAAAGTCGAGTTTCGCCCAAGTCGGAGCGATTGGTACCCCATCCACATTGCGCACCCGCAGCAACCCACTATGTTGACCGGTGCGCAGGGGGATCCTTTGACGAACGATATTCCATGGCTGGTTCCCGCAGGGGTCTTGCTGCTCGGTTATCTGCTGGGCTCGATCCCCTTCGGGCTGTTGCTGACCCGCTTCTTCGGCGCCGGCGACCTGCGCCAGATCGGCTCGGGCAATATCGGCGCGACCAATGTGCTGCGTACCGGCCGCAAGGGACTGGCGGCGGCGACCCTGCTGCTCGACCTGGCCAAGGGCGCGGCGGCGGTGCTGATCGCCGGCGCGATCCTGCCCGGCGGCGGCGTGCTGGGCGGCCTGGCCGCGTTCATCGGCCATTGCTACCCGGTGTGGCTGAAGTTCAACGGCGGCAAGGGCGTGGCGACGATGATGGGCGTGGTGCTCGCGCTCCACTGGCCCTCGGGCATCGTCTTCGCGGTCGTCTGGCTCGGCCTGCTCGCGGCGCTCCGCATCTCCTCGCTCGCCGGGATGAGCGCGGCGATCAGCGCGCCGGTGAGCGCCGCATTCTTCGGACGGATCGAACTGGTGCTGATGCTGCTCGCGCTGACGATGATCGTGCTGTGGAAGCATCGCGCCAATATCGATCGGCTGCTCAACGGCACCGAACCGCGCGTCGGCGGCAGTAAGAGCGGCGGCAAGAAAAGTGCCTGACGGGCGCGAGGCACGGCTAAGGCTGCTGCGCTCCGCCAATATCGGCCCCGTAACCTATCGCCAGCTGGTCGTGCGCTTCGGCACCGCCGAGGCGGCGCTCGACGCACTGCCGATGCTGGCGGCGCGGGGCGGCGGCCGCGCGCCGGTGATCGCCGATGCCGCCGCTGTCCGGCGCGAGATCGCCGCAGTGGAGCGGCTGGGCGCGCGCTATCTTTTCCTCGATGATGACGGCTATCCGCCGCTGCTCGCCGAGCTGGACAGCGCCCCGCCGGCGCTGATCCTGCGCGGGCGGACGGAGCTGCTCGACCGGCCGGCCGTGGCGATCGTCGGCGCGCGCAACGCCTCCGCCGCCGCCTGCCGCTTCGCCCGGCAGATCGCGCTGGGGCTGGCCGAGGCGGGCGTCACCGTGGTCTCCGGCCTGGCGCGCGGGATCGACACGGCGGCGCATGTAGGATCGCTGGGCGGCGGCACGGTGGGCGTGATCGCCAGCGGGATCGACATCGCCTTCCCGCCCGAGAATGGCGAATTGCAGGAGCGCGTCGCCCGCGAGGGCCTGCTGCTCGCCGAGCAGCCGCCGGGCACCGAGCCGCTCGCCCGTTTCTTCCCCTCGCGCAACCGGATCATCGCCGGGCTCGCGCTCGGCACCGTGGTGGTCGAGGCGGCGCCGCGATCGGGCTCGCTGATCACCGCGCGGATCGCGGGCGAAGCCGGGCGCGACGTGATGGCGGTGCCGGGATCGCCGCTCGATCCGCGCGCGCAGGGCTGCAACCTGCTGATCCGCGAGGGCGCGACCCTGGTGCAGGGCGTGGACGACATCCTCGAGATGGTACGCCCGATCGATCCCCGCGCGGTGCGCGCGCCGGCGAGCGGCTGGCAGGGCCCGCCGCCCGAGGATGCCAGCGATGCCGATCGGCGCGCGGTGACCGGGCTGCTCGGGCCGGTGGCGGTCAGCGTCGACGAGCTGATCCGGCAATCGGGACTGGCGCCCGCGGTGGTGCAGACCGTGCTGCTCGAGCTGGAACTGGCCGGGCGGCTGGAGCGGCACGCCGGCGGCCGGGTGAGCCTGGCATGAGCGAGGCCCGTCGCCACGGCCGATGCCTGTGCGGCGGCGTCCGCGCCTCGGTTCCCGTCGAACGCAGCGCGGTCGGCGCCTGCCATTGTGCGATGTGCCGACGCTGGTGCAGCGGCCCCTGGATGGCGATCCAGGCGCCCGAGGCGGAGATTGCGGGCGAGACCCTGCGCACCTTCCAGGCATCGGGCTTTGCCGAGCGCGGCTTTTGCGAGAAGTGCGGGAGCAGCATCTTCCATCGCCCGACGCTCGGCCCCGAGATTGCGGTCAGCGCGGGGCTGTTCGACGCGGAGGGCCTGACGCTCACGCACGAGATATTCCATGACGGCAAGCCGGCCTTTTATCGCTTCGAGGGCGACACGAGGAAACGCTCCGCCCTGTCGATGGCACTGGAGTGGGGGCCGCGCCTGCTCTGGCGCAGAATCCGCCGCATGGGCGGACCCGGGCAGCCAGGCCAAACAGGGAACTGAGGGGGATATGGAACAGAAGATCGACACCGCGCTGATCGTGCGGAACAGCTTTGCGCTGCTCAGCACGAACCTGCCGACCACGCTTGCCGTCATGCTGGTGCTGGTGCTGCTGGGCACCGCGGCCGATGCGATCGGTTCGGACGGCGCCGGGCTGAACCTCGCCATCGGGATCGGTACGATCTTTGCCCAATATGGCGTGACCCGCGGCGCGCTGCGGGGCGCCGGACTGCTCGATGCGGAAGGACGGCGCGGGCGGGGCGGGTCCTTCGTCCTCGCGCTGATCCTCAGCGGCCTGGGTATCACGATCGGCTTCCTCTTCCTGATCCTGCCCGGCATCTATCTATGGGCGCGCTGGTCGATCGTGGCGCCGCTCATCGTCGGCGAGGGCATGACCAGCAGTCAGGCGATGCGGGAGAGCTGGTCGCGCACGCAGCCGCTGGTGGTGCCGATCTCGGCTGCCATGCTGGTGTCGGGCGTGCCCATGCTGCTGTTCCTCGGGACTGTGTTTTTCTATCCCGAATATGGCCCAGTGCCGATCGGGCTGGCGCTGCTCTCGAACCTGATGGTCTACACCGCGCAGGCCCTGACTTGGCACACGGCAGTGGCGATCCATCGGCTGACCCGCGGCCCGTCGAACGATCTCGAACAGGTCTTCGCCTGAGGGAGCAGCGGCCGGGCACAGCTAGAGGCCGAAGTCCCAGCCATGCTCGGTCCTGGTGGTCCGGTGTTCGGGTTCGCTGCCGGTGAGCTGCGGCCGGCAGTGCAGACGGCTGCACCACGTGTAGCGGCACATCGCCTCGCGCCCCGGGACGGTCCATCGGCATCGCGCATCCGAGAAGCTGGGCACGATATTCCATGAGGGATCGGTTCCGTCCTCGGCGGCTCGAGCCATTTCCCGGTAAAGCGCGTTCGTCCAGCCGGTGGTGATCTCGCTCGCGGGAATCGTGAAGCTTTTGCCACTATGGCTCGCAGCACATGCGGCCAGCATGGCGAGCGCGCCAACAAGCAGCAGATGCCGGCCTTTCATCGCATCCCTCCCCCAGTCCCATCGCAGGCTGACAGCCATTCGCACGCGATTCAAGCGCGGGGGACTGGCAAGTTTCGGAGCCGTTCCTACATGCCCGCAGCAATCCCCAGGGGAGACTATCGACATGGCCGACGCATCCGATCCCGCCAACAACCAGCCTGCCGGCTATGTCCCGCCCAAGGTGTGGACCTGGGAGCAACCGAGCGGCGGCCAGTTCGCCAACATCAACCGGCCGGTCTCGGGCGCGACGCACGAGAAGGTGCTGCCGGTCGGCGAACATCCGATCCAGCTCTATTCGCTGGGCACGCCCAATGGCCAGAAGGTGACGATCATGCTCGAGGAGCTGCTCGCCGCCGGCCATGCGGGCGCCGAGTATGACGCCTGGAAGATCAATATCGGCGAGGGCGACCAGTTCGGCAGCGGGTTCGTCGGGATCAATCCGAACTCGAAGATCCCCGCGATGGTCGACCATTCGGTCTCGCCCAACATCACCGTGTTCGAGAGCGGCGCGATCCTGGTCTATCTGGCCGAGAAGTTCGGCGCCTTTCTGCCGACCGACCCGGCGAAGCGCGCCGCCACGATGAGCTGGCTGATGTGGCAGATGGGCTCGGCGCCGTTCCTGGGCGGCGGCTTCGGCCATTTCTTCGCCTATGCCCCGTTCAAGATCGAATATGCGATCAACCGCTATGCGATGGAAGTGAAGCGCCAGCTGCACGTTCTCGACACGCACCTGGCGAAGAACCGGTTCATGGCCGGCGACGAGTACACGATCGCCGACATCGCGATCTGGCCCTGGTATGGCGGCGTGGCGCGCGGCGACGCCTATGCGGGTGCCGCCGAGTTCCTGAATGTCGGCGAGTATGAGCATTTCAACCGCTGGGTCGCCGAGGTCGGCGAGCGCGAGGCGGTACAGCGCGGACGGCTGGTCAATCGCGGCTCGGGTCCGGAGGAGTTCCGTCTCGCCGAGCGGCATTCGGCGGCGGACATCGACGCGGTGCGGGCGAAGATGCTGGCGTAGAAACCTCCCCTCCCTGGAAGGGAGGGGTCGGGGGTGGGTCGCGTCCGGGCGTACTGCGGACGCAGGTGCCACCCCACCGTATCGCATGCATCCACCCACCCCCAGCCCCTCCCTTCCAGGGAGGGGAGTTGGGAATGAGCGCATGCTATCTGCCGGGCAGATACTCCACCCGCGCCGTGCCCTCCGCCCAGACGGGCAGGTACAGCCCCTGCCCGCTCGCCTTGAGCGTGCCGTTGCGGGCCTCGGCCAGGTCGGCGCGGATGAGGAAGGCGCCGGCGCGCTTGCTGACGATCGCGCGGCGGATCTTGCCGAGCAGCTTGTCGAAATCATGGGTGAAGTTCTGGGTGAGCGATTCCGCCAAAGTCTCGGCCACGCCCGGGCTCCGGGCGAGCAGCACGACCAGGTCGCCGGCCATCCGGTCGGTCTCGCCCGAGACGGAGAGGTCCTCGAAATGGACGCGCTGCGAGCCCGGGGCGTTGACCGGCCGGGCGGTGAGCCAGACCCGGCCATGCGTCTCGCCGCCGCCGCTCTGCGGGCGCGCGGCGATGGTCAAGCCGACGGCGATGCGGCCGTTGGTGGTGCCGTACATCACCACCCCGCTGAAACGCGCCTCCACCGGGCCGATGCGGGGCAGCTCGAAGGGGCGCTTGGCCCGCTTGTCGAGCGCGCGCTGGAGCACCGGCTCGAGCTGGGCATAATCGGCGATGACGGGGATGAAGAATTGCAGCTTCGATCCCCTGGCGTCGTGGCCGAGCGGCGGGAGCGGGATGGGCTTGGGATCCTCGGGCTTGGGCCCGACAAAGGTCTCGGTGAGCGCGGCGAGGCCAAGGCCGAGGCGCAGGCGGTTGCCGGTCAGGCGATAGCCGCCATAGCTGAGCTTCTCCGGGGTGATCCGCATCCACACCGGCGGGTTCTCCTGGTTGAGCTGGAGGATGGTGAAGCTCTGCCGCCAGGCGTCGGCGACGCGGCTGCGGATGTCGACCCGGGCGATCTCGCGCGGCAGCGTGCGTTCGAGATCGCGGACGATCGGGCCGAGCTTCGCGTCGGCTTTGTCGGTGAAGGTGATCCGGCGGCCGAGAAAGTCGATGCCCGGCGGGGTGGTCCAGTCATAGGCGAGGCGGATGGTCGCGCGGGGCTGCCAATTGTCGCTTACCGACAGGCGGATGCGGGCATGGACCATGGCCGATCCGGTCGCGGTCTCGCCCTTGAGGAAGCCGCCGACATGGCGCGCGGCGATCGTCGCGCGGATCGGCATGTCGGCGACGATCTCGTCCCCCACCCCGCGCAGCCGGATGGCGGAGCGGGTGACGGTGCCGATCACGTCGCAGCCGAGATCGGGGCTGACCTTGAGCTTCGCCTTGAACAGCTTGACGCGCTGGGCGGGCACGCATTTGTCGACATGCTGGTCGATCGACCAGAGCGTGCGCGGCACCGACTTCTCGAGCGCGCGGCTGAGGACCGAGACGTTGACGTCGAGCGGCACGTCGAGCGCCGAGACCTGGCGGGGCACTTCGATCGCGTCGCTGGCGCGGGGCGGCGGCTCGGCTTTGACATCGAGCTTCGCGCGGAGCCAGAAGAAGCCCGCGCCAGCACCGGCTGCGAGCAGGGCAAGGACGGTCCCGAATATCCAAAGCAGCCGGTGCGGGCGGCGAGGCGATGGTGCGGCGATGTCCTCGGGCAAAGTTTGGCTCCCCCTGGGCGTGGCGAAGTGATACCCGCGAAGCGTTACCAAGTTCCAGATCAACCGGCTTGACGGCCCCCTCTGCCCCTCCCCACCTTACACGCGTACACGTGAGGAACGCTTACCCCCCATGCAGCTCGTCATCGTAGAATCGCCGGCCAAGGCGAAGACCATCGAGAAATATCTCGGCAAGGACTACCGCGTCCTCGCCTCCTACGGCCATGTCCGCGACCTGCCGGCACGCGACGGCTCCGTCGATCCCGAGGAAGGGTTCGCGATGGAGTGGGAAACCTATGCCGACAAATCGAAGCAGCTGAAGGCGATCGCCGACGAGGCGAAGAAGGCCGACCGACTGATCCTCGCGACCGACCCTGATCGCGAAGGCGAGGCGATCAGCTGGCACGTGCAGGAAGTGCTGCGCAACAAGAAGGCGCTGCCCAAGGAAGTGGAGCGCGTCACCTTCAACGCGATCACCAAGCCGGCGATCCTGACCGCGATGGAGCATCCACGCGAGCTGGATACCGACCTGATCGACGCCTATCGCGCCCGCCGCGCGCTCGATTATCTGGTGGGCTTCACCCTGTCACCGGTGCTGTGGCGCAAGCTGCCCGGCGCCAAGTCGGCGGGCCGCGTCCAGTCGGTCGCGCTGCGCATCATCGTCGATCGCGAGCGCGAGATCGAAGGGTTCAAGCCGCAGGAATATTGGTCGGTCACCGCCGACATGGAGCAGGACGGCACGCCGTTCGTCAGCCGCCTGGTCAAGTATAAGGGCGACAAGCTCGATCGCCTGTCGATCGGCGACGGCAAGACGGCCGAGGCGGCGAAGAAGGCCGTCGAGGAAGGCCGCTTCACCGTGGTCTCGGTCGAGACCAAGCCGGCGATGCGCAACCCGGCCGCGCCGTTCACCACCTCGACGCTGCAGCAGGAAGCCGCGCGCAAGCTGGGCTTCTCGGCCAGCCACACGATGCGGATCGCCCAGGGCCTCTACGAGGACGGCGCGATCACCTATATGCGTACCGACGGCGTCCAGATGGACCCGAGCGCGATTCAGGACGCCCGCAAGGCCGTGGCGACACGCTATGACGGGTCGTACGTGCCCGACAAGCCGCGTATCTACACCGCCAAGGCGAAGAACGCCCAGGAAGCGCACGAGGCGATCCGCCCGACCGATTTCTCCAAGGACCGCGCGGGCTCGGGCGATCATGCCAAGCTGTACGAGCTGATCTGGAAGCGCGCGCTCGCCAGCCAGATGGCATCGGCCCGGATGGAGCGCACGACGATCGATCTGGAGGACGGCACCAGCCAGCACGGGCTGCGCGCCACCGGCCAGGTGGTGATCTTCCCCGGCTATCTCGCGCTGTACGAGGAAGGCCGCGACGACGAAGGCGATGAGGATTCGCGCCGCCTGCCCCGCATGAGCGAAGGCGCGACGCCGGCCAAGAAGGCGGTCAACGCCGAGCAGCATTTCACCCAGCCGCCGCCCCGCTTCAGCGAAGCGTCGCTGGTCAAGCGGATGGAGGAGCTCGGCATCGGCCGGCCTTCGACCTATGCCTCGGTCATCCAGGTGCTCAAGGACCGCGCCTATGTCCGCCTCGAGAAGAACCGCTTCTTCGCCGAGGAGAGCGGGCGGCTGCTGACCGCGTTCCTCGAGCGCTTCTTCCAGAAATACGTCAACTACGACTTCACCGCCGAGCTGGAGGAGGAGCTGGACGACGTGTCGGGCGGCCGCGCCCAGTGGCAGGAAGTGCTCGAGGCGTTCTGGCGCGACTTCAAGCCGCGCACGGCCGATGTGATGGAGCAGAAGCCGTCGGACATCACGGCGGCGCTCGACGAGTTCCTGGCGCCTTACCTGTTCCCCGAAAAGGCGGACGGCAGCGATCCGCGGCTGTGCCCGAACTGCGGCAATGGCCGGCTGGCGCTGCGCGGCGGCAAGTTCGGCGCGTTCATCGCCTGCTCCAACTATCCCGAGTGCAAATACACGCGGCGCTTCGCCCAGCCGGGCGGGGAAAGCGGCGAGGACAGCGGGCCGGAAGTGCTGGGCCAGGATCCGGACACGGGCCTGAATGTCGAGCGCAAGTCGGGCCGGTTCGGGCCGTACATCCAGCTTGGCGAAGGCAAGGAAGCGGCGCGCGCCTCGATCCCCAAGGATGTCGAGCTCGACCTGGAGCTGGCGCTGAAGCTGCTCAAGCTGCCGCGCGTGATCGGCGACCACCCCGAGACGGGCAACCCGATCACCGCTTCGATCGGCCGCTACGGGCCGTATCTGGCGCATGACGGGAAATACGCCCGGCTGCAGGGCACGATGGAAGTGTTCGAGACCGGGATGAACGCGGCGGTGGTCAAGCTGGCCGAGGCGGCGGCGAATTCGGGCCGTCCGGCCCGCGGCGCTTCGCGCGAACCGCTGAAGGTGCTCGGCAAGCATCCACGCACCGAGGCCGAGATCAAGCTGATGGACGGCCGCTACGGCGCCTATGTCACCGACGGCGAGACCAACGCCACGCTGCCCAAGTCGATCGACAAGGAGCAGCTGACGCTCGAGGAAGCCGCCCAGCTGATCGACGCCCGCGCGGCGGCGGGTCCGGCCAAGGGCAAGGGGAAGAAGAAGGCGCCTGCCAAGAAGGCTGCGGCGCCGAAGAAGGCCGCAGCGAAGAAGCCGGCGGCTAAGAAGGCTGCTGCCAAGGAATAGCCGTCATCCCGGCGAAGGCCGGGATCTCGTGCGGCTCTTTTCCAACGTCCCTCGCCTGAGATCCCGGCGTTCGCCGGGATGACGCGTGGTGGAAGCCGTGACGGAGAAACCGAACTTCCCCTTCCGCTTGCGGGAGGGGTCAGGGGAGGGCGTGGCCTCCCATCACCTCGGGCGGAGTTGCGATAGCCCCTCCCCCGGCCCCTCCCGCAAGCGGAAGGGGAGAAGGAGAATTACGCCGCCCGCACCTCGAAGCCGCGGAGCCACGCACGCGCGGCCTTCTGCGCTTCGATGATCTCGCGCGCGGTCATGTCCTCTGCGATCTCGGCGCGGCATTCCTGCGCGCGGCTGTCCCCGGTGACGGCGGCGATGTTGAACCACTTATGGGCCTCGATCAGATCGACGCCGACGCCGTCGGCGCCGCTCGAATAGACCATACCCAGATCGTAACACGCGTTGGCGTCGCCGCGGGCCGCATCGCGCAGCCGGCTCTCGACGAGGAAACGCGCACTCTTAAGGCTGCTGCCCATGTCGCTTAACCCCTGTTCACCACACCCTCTTGTGGTGGCTTGGGGTTTGGCAGCCAAACCGACAACAAATGGTTAACAGCGTTAACTGTATTTGTTCAGGTCCGTACTTCTTCAGGGTACCGCGATATTGTCGATCAGCCGGGTGGCGCCGAGCTTCGCCGCGGCGAGCAGGCGGAGCTTGCCGGCTTCATAGGCGGTGGCGGGCTGCAGCGTCTCGGCATCGGCCAGCGCGACATAGTCGATCTCAAAGCCGGCGGCGGCGAGCGCCTCGCGCGCCTGGGCCAGTGCCGCCTCGACATCGCCACCCTCCGCAATCGCCTTGGCGGCGGCGCCCAGCGCCCGCGGCAGCGCCACGGCCTTGGCGCGCTCTTCTGGCATCAGATAGGCGTTGCGCGACGAGAGGGCGAGGCCGTCATCCTCGCGCTGGGTGAGCACCGACTGGATCTCGATGGGCAGGTTGAGGTCCGTCGTCATGCGGCGGATCACCGCGAGCTGCTGCCAGTCCTTCTCGCCGAACAGGGCGATGTCGGGCTGGACCTGGTTGAACAGCTTGGCGACCACGGTGGCGACGCCGTCGAAATGGCCGGGCCGGTGCGCGCCTTCGAGCAGTTCGCTCACGCCCGAGACCGAGATGTTGGTCGCGAAGCCATCGGGATAGACGACCTCGACCGGCGGCATCCACAGCAGGTCGACGCCGGCGCCGGTGAGCATGCGCGAATCCGCCGCTTCCTTGCGCGGATATTTCGCCAGGTCCTCGTTCGCGCCGAACTGCTTCGGGTTGACGAAGATCGAGACGATAACGCGGTTCGCGGCGCGCTTGGCCGCTTCGACCAGCGCCATGTGCCCGTCATGCAATGCGCCCATGGTGGGAACGAGAGCGATACGCTCGCCTGCCTGGCGCCAGGCGGCGGTCGCCTCGCGAAGGTCTTCGAGCTGACGGACTGTTTGCACGCGTTAACACTTTCGATAAGACGGAAGCGCGGCCTTCTATGGGGGGGAGGCGGTTCGATCAATAAAGGATGTTGGAACTTTGAGCGACGGGTCGAAGCGGCTGCACGTTCTGGTGTTCGCGAACGAGAAGGGCGGCACCGGAAAGTCCACCACCGCCGTCCATACGGCGATCGCGCTGGCGTCCAAGGGCGCGCGCGTCGCGTGCTTCGACCTGGACCACCGCCAGCGCACCATGGGCCGCTATCTGGACAACCGCGCGGCGACCGCCAAGCGGATGGGCAAGCCGCTGCCGATGCCGGTCTATGACACGCATGACGGCGAGAGCATGGCCTATTTCTCCGAGGCGCTCGACAAGCTGGGCGAAGGCGCCGACTTCCTGGTGATCGACACCCCGGGCCGTGACGACAAGTTCGCGCGCATCGCGGTGACCAATGCCGACACGCTGGTCACGCCGATGAACGACAGCTTCGTCGATTTCGACCTGATCGGCCAGGTGGACCCGGACACGTTCAAGGTGGTCCGCCCCAGCTTCTATTCCGAGCTGATCTGGGAATCGCGCAAGCGCCGCGCCAAGGCCGACGGCGAGACGATCGACTGGGTCGTCCTGCGCAACCGCATGCAGCACATCGAGGCGCGCAACATGAAGCGCGTGTCCGAGGCAATTGACCAGCTTTCCAAGCGCGTCGGCTTCCGGGTGATCTCCGGCCTGTCCGAGCGCGTGATCTACCGCGAGCTGTTCCCCCAGGGCCTGACCATGCTCGACAGCCGCGAGTTCGGCGAGATGGGCCTGGCGCATGTCGCCGCGCGGCAGGAGCTGCGCGAAATGATGGCCGGGCTGGCGCTGCCCGAAGTCACCATGCCGCTGTTCGCCTGATGCTGTTCAAGCTGCTTATCGCGGCGGCGATTCTCTACGCGCTCTACCAGCTCGTGCTGAAGCCGCGCTCGGCGCCGCCGCGCATGCCCGAGGACGAGGCCCGCGCGATCCTGGGCGTTTCGGGCGAAGCCGATGCCGACGCGATCCGTGCGGCGCACCGGCGGCTCGTTTCGGCGGTTCACCCCGACAAGGGCGGTTCCGCCGAGCTGACGCGCCGGATAAACGCGGCGCGCGACACGCTGCTGCGCAGTCGCAATTGAACTTTCCCCCTGCTCGCGATTTAGGCGCGCAGGATTTCCCCGGGAGGCATCATGACGCATCGTTTCGACCCCACTTCGCTGCGCGAGTACGACATTCGCGGGATCGTGGGGGAGACCCTCGGCCCCGATGACGCGCGCGCGATCGGCCGCGGCTTCGCCACCCTGCTGCGCCGCGCCGGCGGCACCCGCGTCGCGGTGGGCCGCGACGGCCGCCTCTCCTCCCCTGCGCTCGAGGCTGCGCTGATCGAAGGCCTGACCGCCTCGGGCTGCTCGGTGGTGCGCACCGGCATGGGCCCGACGCCGATGCTATATTATGCCGAGGCTACGCTGGAGGTTGATGGCGGCATCCAGATAACCGGCAGCCACAATCCCGGTCACTATAACGGCTTCAAGATGGTGTTTCAGCACGCCAGCTTCTTCGGCGAGAAGATCCAGCTTCTCGGCAAGATGGCGGCGGAAGGCGATTGGGACGAAGGCGACGGCACCGAGACGGTGACCGAGGCGGACGTCGAGGACCTGTATGTCAGCCGGCTGTTCGCGGGATTTGCCGGCGGCGCCTATCGCGTCGGATGGGATACGGGCAATGGCGCCGCCGGCCCGGTGATCGAGAAGCTGGTGAAGCTGCTGCCCGGTGAGCACCACACGCTGTTCACCGATGTGGACGGCAATTTCCCCAATCATCATCCCGATCCCACCGAGGAGAAGAACCTCGCCGATCTGAAGAAGCTCGTCGCGGAGAAGCAGCTCGATTTCGGACTTGCCTTTGACGGCGATGGCGACCGCCTGGGTGCGATCGACGGCCAAGGCCGTGTGATCTGGGGCGATCAGCTTCTGTCCATTCTGGCTGAACCTGTTCTCCGCGTGGAGCCCGGCGCGACGATCATCGCCGATGTGAAGGCGTCGCAGATGCTGTTCGACCGAGTCGCGGAGCTGGGCGGCAAGCCGCTGATGTGGAAGACCGGGCACAGCCTGGTGAAGACCAAGATGAAGGAAACCCATGCGCCGCTCGCCGGCGAGATGAGCGGCCACATCTTCTTCGCCCAGGACTATTACGGCTTCGACGACGCGCAATACGCCGCTGTGCGGCTGATCCAGGCGGTGCATGTGATCGGCAAGTCGCTGACCCAGCTCAAGGACGAGATGCCCAGGCTGGTCAACACGCCGGAGATGCGCTTCCAGGTCGACGAGAGCCGCAAGTTCGCGGTGGTCGACGAGGTGCTCGACCGGCTCGAGGCCGAGGGTGCCGACGTCAACCGCACCGACGGCGCCCGTGTGAACACTGCCGACGGCTGGTGGCTACTCCGCGCGTCGAACACCCAGGACGTGCTGGTCGCCCGCGCCGAGGCGAAGGACCAGGCCGGCCTCGACCGCCTGCTCGCGCAGATCGACGACCAGCTCGGCAAGAGCGGCGTCGTGCGCGGGGAGACGGTGGGGCATTGAGCGACGCAACGCTGCACGGGACGGTTCTGGCGCACCGGCCCGTGCAGGGCGTTTTATTTGCCGTCTTCCGGCGGCGGTGGTGGCCCGCACAGCGCGATATAGGCCCGCACGTCCGCCGTGTCGGCCTGGCTGCCCGGCTTGTTGGGCGGCATGGTCTTTTCCAACGCCTGGGGCAGGATAGTGAAGCAATAGCCACGCAGTGCCGGGGATAGCGCCGGCAGCCGCCCCTTCTCGCCATCGGGGCTGTGACAGCCGGCACAGGCCGCCAGCACCATGTCATCCGGCGCGGAAGCCTCGTTCTGAGGCCAGGATGCCGGCACCATCGGCGTGAACCGCACCGGCGCGAAGGCAGGCATGCTGTTCTGCAGCCTGCCCCAGGTGAAGCCGGGGCGAAGCTCCAGCTTGGGATGGACGATGAAGGGATTCTCGCCGGCGTGGCAGCTGGTGCAGACGCCCCCCGAGCCTTGCTCCAATTCGGCGCCGCCGGCCTGGTAGAGGCCATCAGAATTCACCGCTAGATCCGGATAGCCGATCGGGATCACCGTTCCTGGCGCGAACGGGAAGCCCAGCTTGTTCATCTGATTGTCCCAGAAGCAGCTCTTGCCTGTAGTCTTGCTGAGGCACACCACGCCATCGAGCGACACCTGCGACATGCTCTCATCTTCGTACCGGGGCAGCGCATAGCACATGCCCTGCGAATTCTCGTAGGATCGCAGCTCGGCCGGCGTACCGACGATGAACTGGCTTGCCGTCGGCAGCATGCCTTCGACCTTCCAGCCCTCAACGCCCGGCGCGGCCATCCGCCCGATCGGCGGAGGGATCGGTACGCCCGCTGCCGCACAATCGTCGACATAGTCCTTGCCCTCGCGGACCCCGGCGGCGGCCTCCCCCGCCATCAGGCTCTTCATTGCCGACGCCTTTGCCCTGGGCAGCGCATCGATACGGCTCAACAGCTGGAGATTGACTGGCCCGCCTCCGGTGTTGAACAGCGCCTTCATGCCCTTTTGCGACAGCGTGCGGCGCATCCGGTACTCGAGCGCCCGCAGCTTGCCGAGCGTCTCGCCGGCGACACCCTCCAGCGCGGAGTTGCTCGCCATCCAGCTCAACACCGCCTGTCGCGCGAATAGTCGCTCATAGGGGCTGAGGTCGAGACCGCGCGTGACCTCGCGCGCCTTGCCTTCGAACTCGGCGGACTTTGCGTTGGTCGAGAGCAGCTTCTTCTCGTACCAGCGCTCCGCCTTCTGGAGAAACTCCATCGTCGGTTCGATCTGCTTGCCCCGGGCATCGAAGAATGCGCCATGCCCGATATAGGCAATAGGCTCTTCTTCCGCGGAAACCGCCGAAGTAGAGTACAGCCCCAAGAGAAGAGAAATTCCGGCTGCAGAAATCAGTCCGTAATTACGAATCCATTTTGAATATGCCATGCCCACCCCCTTGAACAGACATCCAGAACCTTATCGCAATTATCTCTTCATGAAAAACCTGAATGAATTCATTTCAGATCATTGAACGCTACTTGCTATATTTCCGTTTATCAGCGGGTTGATGGTGATTCTTACAATTGCGGAAAACCTGCTCCCCGCCCCCAGGTATCTCGACCTGGGACTTTTGACTCGCATTTCCGCGCCCCAGCCCCCACATGCGCCCTCATGGCGTCATCCCACCCGCCCATCATCCGCGTCATCGATCTCGAGACCACCGGCGACAAGCCGCCGGCGCACGCCGTGTGCGAGATCGGCTGGCAGGACGTCGCGCTCGGCAAGGACGGGCGCTGGGAGCTCTATGGCGAGGGTGGCAACCGCCTGGTCAATCCCGGCCGGCCGATCCCGCCGCTTACCATGGCGATCCACCATATCCGCGACGAGGACGTCGCCGATGCGCCCTGGTGGCACGACGTCGCGCGGCCGATCCTCGATCCCTGGCCGCGCCGGGTGGCGCTGGCAGCGCACCGCGCGAGCTTCGAGGAGCAATATTGCACCCCGGCCCTCACCCGCGGTGCCGACTGGATCTGCACCTGGAAATGCGCGCTGCGGCTGTGGCCGGACAGCGGCGGCTTCTCGAACCAGTTTCTCCGCTATTTCCGCAATCCGGTGGGTCTGGAGCATGAGCGCGGCCTGCCGGCGCACCGTGCCTTCCCCGATGCCTATGTGACCGCGCATCACCTGCGCGACATGCTCAACGAGGCGAGCGTGGCGCAGTTGATCGAATGGTCGAAGTCGCCGGGGCTGTTGCCGCGCGTCCGCTACGGCCCCGATCGCGGCAAGGAATGGAGCGAGATCGATGACGACTCGCTCGCCGCCTTCATGAACGACCGCGACGAGGACATCCGCTTCACCGCGCAGACCGAATTCGCCCGCCGCCGCGGTGGGGCGCCGGTGGGGCCGGACGCGCCGGCGCAAAGGCTGTTGTTCTGAGCTAGCGCCGCCCGGCGATCAGCCAGCGTACCCCTTCGAGAACCAGGCCATAGACCAGGTGCGAGGCCGCACCATAGGCGTGGGCCGCCAGCGGGGTCTCGTCGGGGGCGGGGGCCAGGCCCGCCGCCGGCACCGCCGCCTCGTCGAGCAGGGCGCTGGTGGCGATGCCGTAAGCGCTGCCGAAACCGGCGCTCGCCTCAGGCTTGTATTCGGTGATCACGCCGTAGATGCCGCCGAGCACCGCGCCGGTGATGTAATGGACGGCCTGACCCGCCTGCTCGCGATAGTCGTCGGGCACCGGCGCATCGAGGATCGCCTCGCTCGCCGCGTCGGCTGCCTTCACCGTCGCCGGATCCTCGTCCCCGCCTTCGTCCGGCAGCAGATTCCTCGCCTGGGCCTGGACGGCCGCCATCGCCGCCGAGGCGACGAGGCCGGCGGCAACGCCGGCGAGCAGACCGAGAAGGGGGCGGGGCTTGGCCATTGGGGTCTCCGGGCAGGAAGGGGGCAAACGCTCCCTGCCCGGCTCAACCGGTCACATCAATATTGGATGCGCTCGGCCTTCAGATTGTGCTTGGCCAGATAGGTCTGAACGCTGTCATTACCGGCGAGGTGCCCGGCGCCGACCGCAATGAACACGGTGCCAGGCTTGGCCATGCGTTCGCTGATCCAGTCCGCCCAGCGCGCGTTGCGATCCGAAAGCAGCACCTTCGCCACCTCCGGCGTCTTGCGCATTTCCTCGTTCATCGTCTTGCCCAGCGCATCCGGATCGCCGGCGCTCCACTGCGCGACCATCTTGTCGAGCACCGGACCGACATTGGCGAACTCGTTGACCGTGTTGACGAGGAACTTGACCTGCACGTCCTCCGGCAACTTGTCGAAGAAACCGATCTGCTGCTCGAAGGTCTCGAGGCCGATGAGCTGCTTGTTGGCAGTCTTGGCGGCGGCGGTGATCGTCATCTCGGCGCCGCTGCTGGGGTCGTAGCCGAGCTTGGGCAGCGGTGCCATGGCGAGAGTCATCGCGGCGAACCACGGCTCGAAGCGATCCAGCGCCGAAGCGGGGATACCGACGCTGGTGAGCGCGGCGGCATAGGCTGGGCGGGTGGCCTCGGGCAGTTTGGCAGTGAGCGCCGGATCGCCCTGCGGGGCCATCGCCGCCTGCATGGTCACGCCCTGCATCGTCGCGGGATCGGGCATGACCATCTCGAGCGCGACGGTGTCGCTCTTGTCGAACGCGGCCTTCACTGCCTCGTCGAACCAGCTGAGGCCGGGCTTGAGGACATGGACGGTGCCGAACAGATAGATGGTGGTATCGGCATCCTTGACCACCCAGAGTGCCGGATCGGCATCCTTGGTCGCCGGGGCCGCGGGGGCCGGCGCGGCCTGGGCACGGGCAGCGACGGGCAAGGAGAGCGCGACGGCCAGGCCGGCCGCGGCAGTGAGCAGCTTCTTCTTCAACATCATGAATTCACTCCACATTGCGCGGCCGTCAGGGCCGGACTTTCTTCCAAAGATAGGCAAGGGTCATGACGATCAGTGTGGCGATGAAGAGCGCCTCATGATCGGGCTCGGGCACCAGCGCGCCCTTCCACAGGAAATACCAGGAGGCATAGCCGATCAGGTAGAAATGCAGCGCGACCGCGGCACCCCACAGATTGGCGCTTCGCTCGACTTCGTCGATGCCGCGGTAGAAATACCAGCTGCCACCGCCCAGGCCGATCACCAGCAGCACTACGATTCCGATCGCCGCCCAGCCGGGCAACGCGCCGTCGCGCTCGAGCAGGACGAGCGCAGCGCCGATCACACCACCGAGCAGCATGAAGCCGCCCATCAGGCCCCAGAAACGGTTGCTGCGCGATTTCTCGGCGCGCTCGCCCGGACCTTCAGCCATCCCCCGACTCGTCATCGAAAAATATCTCCTCGATGGGCATGGCGAACAGGCGCGCGACCTTGAAGGCGAGCGGCAGCGAAGGATCGTGCTTGCCCGTCTCGATCGCGTTCACCGCCTGGCGCGACACGCCGAGCCGACCGCCAAGCTCCGCCTGGCTCCAGTCGCGTTCGGCGCGCAGCACTTTCAGGCGATTTCGCATCCTGTTGCTGTTCCCATGTCCTGACTTTCTGTCAGGCACACCTTACATAGCGAGTCGAATGTGATTGTCAACAAGACCTGACATATTGTCAGGACTAGCTGGCGGCGAGTTCCTTGAGCGGCACATTGGTGTCACCCAGCGCGGCGGGATTTAGGGCGAGCCCCTCCACCACCAGCTTGCGGCCCTGGACATAGTCCTTGACCGCATTGACGCAGTCGAGCGCGATCACCCGGCCGGCGCGGAGGTAGATCAGCGAGAAGCTGCGCGCCGCGGGATCGCCGCGCACCACCACCGCGTCATGCCCGGCCGAGATGCCGACCGTCTGGAGCTTGAGGTCGTACTGGTTCGACCAGAACCAGGGCACCGAGTCATAGCCCGCCTCGACCCCGCAGATCGTCTTCGCCGCGACCGTCGCCTGGTCGTTGGCGTTCTGCACCGACTCGAGCCGGATCGCGCTGTCGGCGGCATAGCGGTTCACATGGAGCGCGCAGTCGCCGATCGCGAAGATATCGGGCAGGCTGGTGCGCGACTGGTCGTCGACCAGCACGCCGTTGCCGCCCGCGGCCCCTGCCGCAAGCAGGGGCTCGACCGCGGGAACGATGCCGATGCCGATGATCGCCATCTCGGCGGGAATCACCTCGCCGCCCGCCAGCCGCACGCCGGTGACGCTGGTTTCGCCCTCGATCGCCTCGACCTGCACGCCCAGCCGGACGTCGACGCCGTGGGCGCGATGCTCGGCCTCGAAGAAGCGCGACAGGGCCTCGCCGGCGACGCGGGCGAGGACACGGTCCTGCGCCTCGAGCACCACGACCTGCTTGCCGAGCTTGGCGAGCACGGCGGCAGCCTCCAGCCCGATATAACCGCCGCCGACCACCGCGACGCGGGTGACGCCGTCCAGCTCGGCCATCATCTGGTCGACATCGGCGCGGGTGCGCACCGTGTGGATGCCGGCCAGGTCATGCCCGTCGCACGACAGGCGGCGCGGCTTGCCGCCGGTCGCCCAGACCAGTTGGCCGTACGCGATCGTCTCGCCATCGGCGGTGATGCTGTGCGCTACGGAATCGACCGCCGTGACGGTGCGCCCCGTCAGCATCGTCACCTGGCGCTCTTCCCAGAAAGCGGCGTTGCGGATCAGCAGCCGCTCGAACGCCTTCTCGCCCGACAGATATTCCTTGGAGAGCGGCGGCCGCTCATAAGGCAGCTCGGGCTCGTCGCCGAGCAGCGCGATGCTGCCTTCGAACTTGTTCTGGCGCAGCGCGATCGCGGCCTGGGCGCCGCCATGGCCGGCCCCGACGATGAGGACGTCGAACTTCATTTGTTCAACCGCTCCGCATGCCAGGCGACATGATCGCCGAGGAAGGTCGAGACGAAATAATAGCTATGGTCATAGCCCGGCTGGAGCCGCTGGGTGAGCGCGATGCCGGCATTGCGGCAGGCGGCCTCGAGCAGCTCGGGCTTGAGTTGGACGTCGAGGAACTGGTCGGCGCTGCCGGTATCGACCAGCAGCTCGGGGACGCGCGCGCCATCCTCGATCAGCGCCACAGCGTCATAGGGCCGCCAGGCCGCACGGTCCTCACCAAGATAACCGGCCAGCGCCTTCTGCCCCCAGGGCACCTGGCTGGGCGCGACGATCGGCGAGAAGGCCGAGACCGAGCGGAAGCGGCCGGGATTGCGCAGGCCGATGGTGAGCGCCCCGTGGCCGCCCATCGAATGGCCGGTGATGCCCTGGCGGTCCATGTCGGCGGAGAATTCCGCACCGATCAGCGCCGGCAGCTCCTGCTCGATATACGACCGCATCCGGAAATGCGTCGCCCAGGGGGCTTCGGTCGCATCGACATAGAAGCCGGCGCCCTGGCCGAAATCATAGGCCTCGTCATTGGGCACGCCCTCGCCGCGCGGGCTCGTGTCCGGCGCGACCAGGATCACGCCATGCTCGGCACAGGCCGCGCGATACTCGCCCTTCTCGGTGACGTTCGCATGGGTGCAGGTGAGGCCGGAGAGGAACCACAGCACCGGCAGCTTCGCCCCCGGCGCATGATCGGGCACGAAGACCGAGAAGGTCATGTCGGTGCCGGTGACCGCGGAGGCGTGGCGGTACACGCCCTGCATGCCGCCATGCGACTTGTTCGAGGAGAGCTGTTCCATGGGCGGCCTTTTCAGCGAAATACGATGGTACGGTTGCCGTTGAGGAAGACGCGGCGCGCGCCCACCCATTGCACCGCGCGGGCGAGCACCTGGGCCTCGATGTCGCGGCCGATACGGATCATGTCGTCTACCGAGGCGCGGTGATCGACGCGCTCGACCGCCTGCTCGATGATCGGCCCCTCGTCGAGGTCGCTGGTGACGAAATGCGCGGTGGCGCCGATCAGCTTGACGCCGCGCTCATGCGCCCGGTGATAGGGCCGCGCCCCCTTGAAGCCGGGCAGGAAGCTGTGATGGATGTTGATGCAGCGCCCCGCCAGCCGGTCGGCAAGACCCGACGACAGGATCTGCATGTAGCGCGCGAGGATCAGGTAATCGGCGCCCGCCCGGTCGAACTCGGCGAGCAGCGCCGCTTCTTGCGCGTCCTTGCCCTCGGGCAGCAAGGTGAAGGGCAGGCCATGCCATTCGGTGAGGTCGCGCAGCGTCTCGTGGTTGGAGACCACCCCGGCGATCTCGACGCCGAGATGATCGGTCTTCCAGCGATGGAGCAGGTCGTTGAGGCAGTGCGAGCCCTTGGACACCGCGATCAGGATGCGCGGGCGTGCCCCGCTCTCGGCCAGCGCCCAGTGCAGCCCGAAACGCGTGGCTACGGGCGCAAAGGCCGTGCGCAGCTGGTCGGTCTCGAACGGCGCCCCCGCCGCCTTGAACTCGACGCGCATGAAGAAGCGCCCGGCATCGAGATCGGCATATTGCTGGCTGTCGAGAATGAATCCGTCCCGCTCCGCCAGGAACCCGCTCACCGCGGCGACGATGCCCGGCCGGTCCTCGCAGTCGAGGGTGAGGATCCAGGCCGGTGCCGTCATGCCGACACCACCGGGCGCTGCGGAGAGCCTTCGCCGAGATTGTTCGTGCCGCCCGGCTCGATGTTGATCATCCGTACCTCGCCGTGCCGGGCGACCGGGCGATGCTCGACCCCGCGCGGCACGACATAGAGCTCGCCCGGGCCAAGGGTGACCGTGCGGTCGCGAAGCTCGATGTCGAGTATGCCGTCGAGCACCAGGAAGAAGTCGTCGGTGTCGTCATGGCTGTGCCAGACGAACTCGCCCTCCACCTTCACGATGCGGATGTCGTTGCCGTTGTAGCTGGCGACGAGGCGCGGCGCCCAATGCTCGCTGAAGGTGGCGAACTTCTCCGCCAGGTTGACGGCGCCGTCGCTCATGCCGGCACGCGGCAGATCGCGCACAGCTTGTTGCCGTCCGGATCGCGGACATAGGCGAGGTGCATCGCTCCCAGCGCGCCGCCGTCGCGCAGGCCGGGCGGATCCTCGATCGAGGTGCCGCCATGCGCGATGCCGGCATCGTGAAAGGCCTTCACCTGCTCGGGCGTCTCGCACTTGAAGCCGATCGTGCCCCCGTTCGCAAAGGTCGCCGGCTCGTCGTCGATCGGTTCGCTGATCCCGAAGCTGCCGCCATTGTGGCGGTAGAAGAGGCGGACATGGCCGCTGGCAGCAACGTTGCGCACCGGCTGGCCCGCGCCGAGCGTGCCCAGCACGGCATCGTAGAAGATCTTGGACCGCTCGATATCGTTCGCGCCGACCATGATGTGGTTGAACATGTCCCCGCTCCCTTCGCTTAGAAGACCACGACGCTGCGGATGCTCTCGCCGGCGTGCATCAGGTCGAAGCCCTTGTTGATCTCTTCCAGGCCCATGACATGCGTGATCATCGGGTCGATCTCGATCTTGCCGGCCATGTACATGTCGACGATCTTCGGCACGTCGGTGCGGCCCTTGGCCCCGCCGAACGCGGTACCGCGCCAGTTCCGCCCGGTGACCAGCTGGAAGGGCCGTGTCGCGATCTCCTTGCCGGCCTCGGCCACGCCGATGATGATGCTGGTGCCCCAGCCGCGATGGCAGGCCTCGAGCGCGATGCGCATCACTTCGGTGTTGCCGGTCGCGTCGAACGTATAGTCGGCGCCGCCGTCGGTCATCGCGACGATCGCGGCGACCACGTCCTCGCGGCTCATGCCCCTGGAGTTGAGGAACTCGGTCATGCCGAAGCGGCGGCCCCATTCCTCGCGGTCCGGGTTGATGTCGACGCCGATGATCTTGTTGGCGCCGGCCAGGCGCGCGCCCTGGATCACGTTCAGGCCGATGCCGCCCAGGCCGAAGACCACGACATTGTCGCCGACCTGCACCTTGGCGGTGTTGATCACCGCGCCGACACCGGTGGTGACGCCGCAGCCGATATAGCAGCTGCTCTGGAACGGCGCGTCCTCGCGGATCTTCGCCACCGCGATCTCGGGCAGCACGGTGAAGTTCGAGAAGGTCGAGCAGCCCATATAATGGTAGATCGGCTGGCCCTTGTAGCTGAACCGCGTGGTACCGTCGGGCATCAGGCCCTTGCCCTGGGTGGCGCGGATCGCGGTGCACAGGTTGGTCTTGCCGCTGAGGCACGACTTACACTGGCGGCATTCGGGCGTGTAGAGCGGGATGACGTGATCGCCCGGCTTCACGCTGGTCACGCCCGGGCCGACCTCGCGGACCACGCCGGCGCCTTCATGGCCGAGCACGCTGGGAAAGATGCCCTCCGAGTCGAAGCCGTCCAGCGTATAGGCATCGGTGTGACAGATGCCGGTCGCCATGATCTCGACCAGCACTTCGCCCGCCTTGGGCCCTTCGAGATCGAGCTCGACGATTTCGAGCGGCTTCTTCGCTTCGAAGGCGACGGCGGCGCGGGTCTTCATGGGCTTTCTCCTTGCTTGCCGGCCTGATCGGGGAAACGGTGCCGGGTTGCAATGGGAGTCAGCTCCGGATGCGGTCTTCCGGGCGATAGAGGGTGAGGAAGACGCCGCCCCACCAGAGGATGGCGGCAAAGCCAGCGAACTCGAGGAAGGGGCGGACGAAGCCCGAGGTGAAGGCGAGGCCGGCAAAGACCAGGCCGGCGAGCTGTACCCAGGCGGGCAGGCTGGCGGCGGCACGCGCCTCGCGCACGGTCAGCGTCGCCCAGAGCGCGACGCCGGCATGACCGAGCAGCATCAGCGCGGCGACGAGATCGGCGCGCGGCGAGATGCGGCCCTGGCCGATCAGCGCAGCCGCCTCGATCCGGAAATGCGCGGCGACGGCGAGGCAGACCACACCCGCGCCGCCCGCGAGCAGGGCGAAGTCGCGCCCCGGGCTGCGCGGGCCGATCGGGCCTGCGAGCGTAAGCATCGCCAGCAGCAGCGCGCCGGCGAATACGCAGCGGACGATCTCGTTGGCGAGCAGCAGACCCCAATAGGGCTGGGCCATGTCGAGCCGGTTGCGGGCGATCGCCGCGAACGGGTCCGCCGCCCCGGCCAGGTCGTGCGCGACATCGCCGAGCACGAACAGCGCGACGATGAACAACAGGCAAAGCAGCGCGGCGACCGTGCCGAAGGGCCTTCCATGATCGCCGACAAAGGACCGCTGCATCTCTCGCCTCCATGTGTATTGTATTGATAATACACTCCGTCGTGTTAACAGGCAAGACGAATGACAAGACTGTTCCCCGGCGAAAGCCGGGGCCTAGGGTCACAAGCGATCCGGCAGAGAAACCCTGGGCCCCGGCTTTCGCCGGGGAGCAAGGATGGCCTATGGGCCCCGCATGGATCCTTTCGAAGCGCAGCGGCGCGACTTAGCCGAGCTTGCCGAACGCAGCCGATCCCGGCGCCTGGCGGAACGTGCGGGCCTGGACTTCTCCTCCAACGACTATCTCGGCCTCGCCGGCGATCCCGCGCTGGCGGCGGCGGTGCGCGACGCGATCGATGCGGGCGTGCCGATCGGGTCTGGCGGGTCGCGGCTGCTGCGCGGCAACCACGGCGAGCATGAGCGGCTGGAGGCGACGGCGGCGCGTTTCTTCGGCAGCGAGAGCGCGCTCTATTTCTCGACCGGCTATGCGGCCAATGCCGCTCTGCTCTCCACTCTGCCCCAGCGCGGCGACCTGATCCTGCACGATGCGCTGGTCCATGCCAGCGCGCATGAGGGGATGCGGCTGAGCCGGGCCGAGGCGCGGAGCGCGGCGCATAACGATGTCGGCGACTTCGAAGACGCGATCCTCGACTGGCGACACGAAGGCGGCACCGGGCGCGTGTGGATCACGGTCGAGAGCCTCTATTCGATGGACGGCGACCAGGCGCCGCTGGCCGATCTCGCCGCGCTGGCCGACCGGCACGACGCGATCCTGATCGTCGACGAGGCGCATGCCACCGGCGTGTTCAGGCCCGACGGGCGCGGGCTGGCGGCGGAACTGGCGGGGCGCGAGAACCTGATCACGCTGCACACCTGCGGCAAGGCGCTGGGCTGCGAAGGCGCGCTGCTCTGCGGGCCGCGCGTGGTACGCGACTTCCTGGTCAATCGCGGGCGGGCCTTCATCTTCTCGACCGCACCTTCGCCGCTGATGGCGGTGGCGGTGGAAGCGGCGCTCGGGCTGATCGCCGATCCGGCGCGGCGCGAACGGCTGCACGGGCTGATCGCACGCGCCGAGGCGCTGCTCGCGCCGGTGGGCGTGCAGGCGACCGGATCGCAGATCCTGCCGCTGGTGATCGGCGAGGATGCGCGGACCATGGCGATGGCGGCGGAGCTGCAGCGGCTCGGCTTCGACGTGCGCGGGATCAGGCCGCCGACGGTGCCGACGGGCACCTCGCGGCTGCGCATCTCGCTGACGCTCAACGTCACCGACGCCGATGTCGCAGCGCTGGCCGAAGCGATCGGGGGGCTGGCATGAGGATCGTCGTCACCGGCACCGATACCGATATCGGCAAGACCGTCTTCGCCGCGGGCCTGGCCGGCGCGCTGGGCACGACTTACTGGAAGCCGATCCAGAGCGGGCTCGACGGCGGGAGCGATGGCGAGCGGGTCGCGGCGCTCTCGGGCGCGACGGTGCTGCCCGAGGCCTATCGGCTGGCCACGCCCTGCTCGCCGCATCTCGCCGCCGAGATCGACGGGGTGACGATCGATCCCGACCGGCTGATGCCGCCCGATATCGATCCGCTGGTGATCGAGGGCGCGGGCGGCGTGCTGGTCCCGGTGACGCGCGAGCTGCTCTATGCCGACCTGTTCGCGCGCTGGGGCCTGCCGACGGTGCTGGTCGCGCGGACCGCGCTCGGCACGATCAACCACAGCCTGCTCTCGATCGAGGCGCTGCGCGCCCGCGGCGTGCCGATCCTCGGCGTGGCGTTCGTCGGCGAGGCCAACGAAGACAGCGAGACGACCATCGCCGCGATCGGCGGCGTGCGCCGGCTCGGCCGCCTGCCGATCCTCGACTCGCTCGACCGCCCTGCCCTCGCCGCCGCCTTTGCCCAGGCCTTTCCGGATTTCCCCGCATGACCTCGCCCGTCTGGCACCCCTTCACCCAGCACGGGCTCGGCGAGCCGATCCCCGAAGTCGTGCGCACCGAAGGCGCCGCGCTCCACACCCGCGATGGCTGCCGCTTCGTCGATGCGATCTCGTCCTGGTGGGTGACCACCCACGGCCATTGCCACCCGCGCATCATGGCGGCGATCGCCGAGCAGGCGGCGCGCATGGACCAGATCATCTTCGCCGGCTGGACCCACGAGCCTGCCGAGACGCTGGCACGCGAGCTGGTGCGGATTCTGCCCGACCCGCTCCAGCACGTCTTCTACTCGGACAGCGGCTCGACCAGCGTCGAAGTCGCGCTGAAGATGGCTTTAGGCTTCTGGGACAATCGCGGCGAACCCAGAAACCGTATCCTGGTCCTCGAACACGGCTATCACGGCGACACGATCGGCGGCATGTCGGTCGGCGCGCGCGGGGTGTTCAACCGGCCCTACCAGCCGCTGCTGTTCGACGTATCGACCATTCCCTTCCCCGAGCCCGGCCAGAGCCAGGCGACGCTCGACGCGCTCGAGGCGCAGTGCCGCGAGAAGCCGGCCGCGCTGCTGGTCGAGCCGCTGGTGCTGGGCGCCGGGGGCATGAAATTCTACTCGGCCAGCCTGCTCGCCGAGATGCGCAAGATCTGCACGAAATACGACGTCCTGTTCATCGCCGACGAAGTGATGACCGGCTGGGGCCGCACCGGCAGCCTGCTCGCCTGCGAGCGGGCAGGCGTGGTCCCCGACATCCTCTGCCTGTCCAAGGGCCTCACCGGCGGCGCGATCCCGCTGGCGGTGACGCTGGCGACCGCGCCGATCTTCAAGGCGCATTTCTCACAAGACCGCGCGCGGATGTTCTTCCACTCGTCGAGCTACACCGCCAACCCGATCGCCTGCGCCGCCGCCAATGCAAACCTGGCGATCTGGCGCGAGGAACCGGTGCTAGACCGAATCGCCGATCTGGGCGACCGCCAGCAGGACCGGCTCGACCGGCTCGCCACCCATGCGCTGATTCGCAACCCGCGCCGGCTGGGCACGATCGTCGCGGCGGAGATCGGGGCGAGCGAATCGGCCTATCTCAACTCGGTGGGACCGCGGCTCAAGGCCTTCGCACACGAGCGCGGCGTGCTGATCCGGCCGCTGGGCAACACCGTCTATGTGATGCCACCCTATTGCATCGACGACGCCGATCTCGACGCCATCTATCGCACGATCACCGATTTCCTGGAGCAGGAGCCCCGCATGGGGGACTTGTTCGCCTTCTAGGGGCGAGTGGTGCTGCCGGTGAGGATTGAACTCACGACCTCAGCCTTACCAAGGATGCGCTCTACCACTGAGCTACGGCAGCACTCGCTCGAACGGTCCGGCAGGTGCCGGGTCCCAAGCGGGAGGCGCCTATGTGCTTGGGTACGCCTGATTGTCAACCCGCATGCGGACGGTTTATCGCGGGAAAATGAGCGATGCGGAAAAGAAAGCCCGATTGGCGGAGGCGCTGCGGGCGAATCTGAGGAAGCGCAAGGCCCAGGCCCGCGAGCAGGCCGCGCCCGGCGACTCCCCCGATTCTCAGAGCGAGCCGAACCAGAGCGATACGCGTTCGCTTGCATCATAGGCGTTGCGCGCGATCGCGTGCGGCCCCTGCAGATACATCGCCATCGTGACCGCGCCGGCCAGGAACCACATCACCCGATGGGTGCGCACTTCGCCTCTAACCATTGATACTCGTCCCCGCTCAGCTGCGGCCCCAAAATCCGCAGAACTTCAGCATGATAAGCATTGAGCCAGGCCAGTTCCTGCTCGGTTAGCAAAGATGGTTTAATCAGCGTTCGCTCTATCGGCGCGAAGGTCAGCGTCTCGAAGCCGAGCATTTGTTGTTCCGCACCCGAAATCAACTGCTTGGTGACCAGCACCAGGTTCTCGATGCGGATGCCGAATTCCTGCGCTTTATAGTAACCGGGCTCGTTCGACAGGAACATGCCCTCGCGCAACGGCTCGAGGCTCTGGCCGCCCGGATAGAAGGGCTGGGCAATGCGCTGCGGGCCTTCATGCACCGACAGGTACGAGCCGACGCCGTGGCCGGTGCCGTGCCCGTAATCGAGCCCGACTTCCCACAGCGGACGCCGCGCGAAGCTGTCGAGCTGGGCGCCGGTGGTGCCATCGGGGAAGATCGCGGTGGCGATGGCGATATGGCCCTTCAGCACGCGGGTGAAGCGGTCCTTCATCTCGTCGCTCGCCTCGCCCACCGGCATGACGCGCGTCACGTCGGTGGTGCCGTCGGCGTACTGGCCGCCCGAATCGACGAGATAGAGCTGGCCCAGCTCGATCGGCAGGCTCGATTCGTCGGTGACCTTGTAATGCGGGATCGCACCGTTCGGGCCGGTGGCGGAGATGGTGTCGAAGCTCAGATCCTTGAGCGCGCCGGTCTGGTCGCGGAATTCGCGCAGCTTGTCGGCAGCGGACATCTCGGTGAGGCCGCCCTGGGGCGCGGTTTCCTCGAACCACTTCAGGAAGCGCGAGAGAGCGGCGCCGTCGCGCGCCTGGGCCGCCTTCTGGCCGGCGATCTCGGCCGGGTTCTTGATCGCCTTGGCGAGGATCACCGGATCGCGCAGCGAAAGCACCTTGGCGCCGCCGGCATCGAGCGCATCGAAGATCGCCGCGACTGCGCTGCCCGGATCGGCGGCGACGCGCTTGCCGGCAAAGCCCTGGAGCGCCGGCGCGAAGGCCGAGCGGTCGTGGATGCGGATCGCATTGCCGAGATGCTTGCGGACTTCGTCGGTCACCTTCTCCTCGGCGACGAAGAAATCAGCGGTGCCGTCGGCGTTGACCACGGCATAAGCGAGCGCGACGGGCGTATGGCTGACATCGGTGCCGCGGATGTTGAACGCCCAGGCGATCGAATCGAGCGCGGAAAGGACGACCGCGTCGGCCTTGCGCTCGGCCAGCCAGTCGGCGATTTCGGCGCGCTTGGCGGGGGAGGACTTGCCGGCCAGATCGTCGGACTGGACGGCGAGCGTCGCGTCCGAGGGCTGGGGCTTGTCGGGCCAGACCGCATCGATCGGATTGGTGTTCACCGCGACCAGTTCGGCGCCCTTCTCGGCCAACGCCTTGCGGGCTTCCTCGACCCAGGCGCGGGTGTGCAGCCAGGGATCATAGCCGATACGGCCGCCGTCGGGGGCATGCGCGCCCAGCCAGGACGCAACGCTGGTGGCCGGCACGCCGACATATTCCCACTCGTCCGCCGAGACCTGCTGGCGGACCTGGATCGTGTAGCGGCCGTCGGTGAAGATCGCGGCCGCCTCGGGCAACACCACCGCGGTACCGGCCGAGCCCTGGAAGCCGGTCAGCCAGGCGAGGCGCTGGGCATAGGCGCCGACATATTCAGACATGTGCTCATCGGTGAGCGGCACGACGAATCCATCGAGTCGGTCGCGCTTCAGCTGTTCGCGAAGGGCCTGGAGGCGGTCGGCATAGCTGGACATGGGATTACTCTATTGCTGGAATCTATGGGGCTGCTTTGCGCCGATATTCGGCAAAAGTCACATCCTGCGCTAGTCGGAAGCGATGACGCATTTCCCTCTGCCCCGTACCGACCTGCCCACCCCCGCCCTGCTGCTCGACGTGGCGGCGATGGACCGCAACATCGCGGCGATGGCCGATTATGCGCGGGCGAAGGGACTGGCGCTCAGGCCGCATGCCAAGACGCACAAGAGCGGCAAGATCGCCCGGCGGCAGATCGCGGCGGGCGCAGTGGGCATATGCTGCGCCAAGCTGGCCGAGGCCGAGGCGCTGGCGGCGGACGGGGTGGGCGACATCCACCTCACTTCGCCGGTGGTGACCAAGAACGGGATCGCGCGGCTGACGGCGCTGGCGGGCAAGATCCGGTTGTCGGCGGTGGCGGACCATCCCGACGTGGTGCGGTCGCTCGCTGGCAGCAGCGTGACGGTGTTCGTCGATGTCGATCCGGGCAAGCATCGCACCGGCGTGACTTCCCCCGAAGCCGCCGTCGAGCTCACCCGGGCGATCGCCGCGGCCGGGCTGACGCTGGGTGGGGTGCAATATTATTGCGGCGCCGAGCAGCACATCACCACCTTCGCCGACCGGCATGCGGCGATCGTCGGGAAGACCGATTATCTGCAGACGGTGCTGGCGGCACTGGAAGCGGCAGGTTTCGCGATCCCGGTGGTGACGGGTGCGGGCACTGGCACCTTCGCGATCGATGCCGAACTGGGCGTGCTGACCGAGCTGCAGGTGGGCAGCTACATCTTCCTCGACCGCGAATATCGCGATTGCGAGCTGGCGGGGCCGAGCTTCGAGCAGGCGCTCTGGGTGGATTCCACCGTGGTCAGCGCGAACACGCCCGGCATGGTGACGATCGATGCGGGATTGAAGTCTTTCGCCACCGATGCCGGGGTGCCCGTACCCATGTCAGGCACCGCGCGTTACGCCTTCATGGGCGACGAGCAGGGAGCGCTGATCGGGGAGGATCTGCCGGGCCTGGCGGAGCGGACGACACTGGTGCCGCCGCACTGCGACCCGACGGTGAATCTGTACGATTGCTACTGGCTGGTAGAGGGCGACACGGTCACCGGCAGCTGGCCGGTGACCGCGCGAGGCCGCTCTACCTAGCGGCGGCGAACATAATAGCAGCGGTGCTTGGCGCTGATCGTGCGATCGATCGCGCGGCCGCCAAAGGCACCGCCGACACCGCCGACCGCTGCGCCGAGCAGGCCGTGGCCGATGATCGCCGGACCGGCAAGCACGCCGACCGCGGCACCGCCGATCAGGCCGGCATGGCCGGGCGAGCGACGGCATTTCTTGTAATAGGCACGTCCCTTGGTCGACTTGCCCTTGTAGTGACTCTGAGCCTGCGCCGCCTCGATCGGCATTGCGACGGGCATGGCCAGCGCGAGAGCGGCAACGGCCGCAATGAGCTTACGCATGATTTCCATCCCTTCCTTAAACCAATGCAGGTTAGAACGGCGCCCGGGTACGCCCGGTTGCATGAACTGAAAACAACAAGCCGTTCATGGGATCGTTCGGCCCCCACAGGGCATTGATCGGGCATGCGTCAAGGAGCCGGCATTTCCTCTCCGCGCGAGCGGCTGGGCAGCGCGCTCGGCGCGCTCGTCCTGGTGGGGCTGCTGGTCTGGATGCTGATGCACGGACTGGGCGTGCGGCTGAGCGTGGTGCCGACCCGGGCGATGCAGCTGGTCGACTTCACCCTGCCCCCACCACCGCCCCCGGAGCCCGAGATCGCCCCCAAACCCAAGCCACGCACGCCCAAGGAGGAGGGCAAGGCCGCCCCGCCCAATCTCGTCTCCCGCGCCACCGAAGTGGCGACGCCGGTGAAGACGGTCCTGCCCCAGCCCATGCCGGCCGCGACCACGCCTGCCCAGGGGAGCGACGCCAGCTCGGGCAACGCGCCGGTCGCCGGGCCGGGAACCGGCGCTGGCGGCGTCGGCAACGGCACCGGATCGGGCGGGCGCGGCAATGGCGCCGGCGGTGGCGGCGGCACCGCGCTGCGATTGCTCGAAGGCGACATCACCGGGCGCGACTATCCCAAAGCGGCAGCCCGAGCGGGCGCGCAGGGGACGGTGGGGCTGCGTTTCATCGTCGGCGTGAACGGGCGGGTGACCGATTGCCAAGTGACCCGCTCGAGCGGCAATGCCGATCTCGACGAGACGACGTGCCGGCTGATCAAGAAGCGCTTCCGCTACGCGCCGAGCCGGGATGCCAGCGGCAGGCCCTATGCCGATGTGGTGACCGGCGAGCAGCAATGGGAGCTGTATGACCGGCCGGAGAATTGACTCCATCGTCACCCCGGCCTTGTGCCGGGGTCCACTGCGCCGCGAACTATGCCGGTAGAGCCTCTGGTACATGACTCGCCTCCCGGTGGCCCCCGGCACAAGGCCGGGGTGACGAAGAACTAGGAGGCTCGGGCCGCCAGCTTCTCCACCAGAAACTCGACGAACGCCCGCACCCGCGCGGGCCGGGTCGCGCCGCCGACGAACACTGCATGGATATCCTCCCGGTCGCCCGGGTTGAACGGATCGAGCAGGGAGACCAGCCGGCCGGCGGCGAGGTCCGCGGCCACGCTGAAGCTGCCGACCCGGGCGATGCCGACCCCGGCCAGCGCCAGCTCGACCAGCGTCTCGCCATTGTTCGCCTCGATATTGCCGCCCACTGGCAACGCATAGTCGCGCCCGTCCTGGCGGAACGGCCAGACCGGCTCCGCACGGCGGAAGTTGAAGTTGAGGCAGTTATGCGCGTGCAGGTCCTCGGGGACCTGCGGCATGCCCATCCGGCCGAGATAGGCCGGCGCGGCGACGATCGAGCGCCCGGTCTCGCCGATCTTGCGGGCGGTGAGCGCGCTGTCCGCCAGCGGGCCGAAGCGGATCGCGACATCGGCGCGGCCGCCCGCTACATCCTCCAGCGTATCGCTCAGGCTGATGTCGACCAGGATGCCCGGATAGCGGGTGACGAACTCGCCGAGCAAGGGCACGATCGCCAGCCGGCCATGGGCGAGCGCCGCACTGACCCGCAGCCGTCCGCGCGGCGAGGCCTGGTCGGCAAGCTCCTCCTCCACCTCGGCGATGTCGGTGAGGATGCGCTGGGCGGCATGGAGATAGGCATCGCCCTCGGGCGTCAGCACCAGCTTGCGGGTGGTGCGGGTGATCAGGCGGACGCCCAGCCGCGCTTCGATCCGGGCGAGCGCCCGGCTGACTGCCGAAGGGGTGAGCTCGAGCCGGCGGGCGGCGGCGGAAAGGCTGCCTTCGCGCACCGCGGTGACGAAGATTTCCATCTCGCCCGAGCGATCGGCCATGGCGCGGGTCATTCGTGAATCCAGTGCACAGATGTTTCGCCTTTACGCCGTCTACCGGAAGTGGCCGCGCCAGTCCATTTGCGCTGCCGCACAAATCCCCGGAGCATCGCCCCATGAGTTCCCGTCCCGCGCTCACTGCGCTCGCCATCGGTGCCTTTGGCATCGGTGTCACCGAATTCACCCCGATGGGCCTGCTGCCCGTGATCGCGGGCGACCTCGGCGTATCGATCCCCACCGCCGGGCTGCTGGTCAGCGCCTATGCGATCGGCGTGCTGATCGGCGCGCCGCTGATGACGCTCACCACCGGCCGGGTGCCGCGCCGCACATTGCTGATCGCGCTCGCCGCGATCTTCACCGCCGGCAACCTGCTGGCGGCGGTGTCGGACAGCTATGCGATACTGCTCGCCGCACGGATCGTCACCTCGCTCAACCACGGCGCATTCTTCGGCGTCGGATCGGTGGTCGCCGCCGGGCTGGTCGCGCCCGAGAAGCGCGCGGGCGCCATCGCCACCATGTTCATGGGGCTGACGATCGCGACGATCGGCGGCGTGCCGCTCGCGACCTGGGCGGGCGAAGTATTCGGCTGGCGGTCGGTGTTCGCCGCCATCGCCGCGATCGGCGTGGTCACGATGATCGCGCTGCGGCTGTTCGTCCCTGCCCTGCCCGCCGAGAAGGATGTCGACATGATGGCCGAGCTGCGCGTGCTCGGCCGTGGGCCGGTGCTGTTCGCACTCGCCCTGACGATGGTCGGGTTCAGCGCGATGTTCACCGTGTTCACCTATATCGCGCCGATCCTGCGCGAAGCCTCGCACGCCTCGACCTTCTGGGTGACCGCGGCGCTGGTGATCTTCGGCGTCGGGCTGACCGCAGGCAACTGGCTGGGCGGGCGCTATGCCGACAAGTCGGTCGAGGGCGCGCTGATCACGATGACCGCGGCGCTGGCGGTGCTGCTCGTCGCCTTCGCCTTCGGCATGTTCTCGCTGCCGGTCGCCATCATCCTGATGCCGCTCTGGGGTGCCGCCAGCTTCGCGCTGGTGCCGCCGCTGCAGATGCGGGTGATGGACGCCGCGCATGAGGCGCCCAACCTTGCCTCCGCGATGAACATCGGCGCGTTCAACCTGGGCAATGCGATCGGCGCGGCGCTGGGCGGCGAAGTGATCCGCGAGGGGCTGGGCTATCCGGCAGTCTCGCTCGCCGCCGCCGCCATGGCGCTGGTCAGCCTTGCCATGGTGCTGGCGCCGCGGCTGGTGCGACGCCCCGCCGCCCTTGCCTGAAACGCTTGCGCGGCAGCGGCGGATTGCGGAAGAACGATAGCCTTCGAAAAGGGGCACCTCATGATCCGTATCGCATCGAACGCCATTCTGTTCGCGCTCGTACCACTCTCCGCCCAGGCGCAGGGCGCGGGCAAATGGGAAGTGAAGGTCGCCCCTGCGGAGTGTTCGCTAGTTCGTGTCGTCCAGACCCCCGTCCCCGCATTGCTGGCAGTGCGGACGGTGCCGGGTACCGATGAGTTCATCGTGCTGGCCAGCGGCAGGGACGTCCCCGAGGGCGGAAAGCCGGAAGGCTTCCCCGCCCGGCTAAGCTTCGACGGCGGCAAGCCGATCAACGCGACCGCAACCCCGCTCGGCAAGCTGGCAGCGGGCCCGGCACTTCAGCTTGCCCCGTTCAAGCCGGCAATGCTCGGCGCCTTTGCCGCCGCGCGCACGGTGAGCGTGGGAAGCACCAGCCGCAGCTTTGCCAGCTTCGACGTCCCGCGGGCGGGCGAGGCCATTGCCGCACTCCGCAAATGCATCGACGACCAGCTGCTCGAATGGGGCGCGGACCCTGCCCAGTTCGCTCCCGGCGGCACCCGCCCGGTCGCCATCAAGGATCGTGACGACTGGCTGACCAACGATCAGTTGCTGAAGCTGGCCGGCGCCTCCAGCGGTACCAATGCCGATTATCTCTTCCGCGTGACCATTGCCCCCAATGGCGCGATCATCAGCTGCAAGCGCGAAGAAGCCCCGGCGAACGACCCGATCGAGAAGCTCGGCTGCGATCCGCTGGTCGCGCAAAAGCTGTTCACTCCCGCAAAGAATCCCGCCGGCGCACCCGTGAAAGGGATTGCGGCATTTCGGGTTACGCTGATCCGGCAGGCGATGGCGACACCGCCCAACGCTGCACAACCACGCTAAAGGCGGGTTCGACAGACGCCGCGGCTGGGCTAAGGAACGGGTATGACCGACCTTCCCAAGCCGCCCGTCGCCGCCACCCGCCCCCACAGCTTCACCACCCACGGTGTCACGATCGAGGATCCCTGGGCCTGGCTCAGGGACCCGGGCTATCCCACCGTCACCGACAAGGACGTGCTCGCCTATCTCGAGGAGGAGAACGGTTTCTTCGAGAAGGTGATGGAGCCGCTCAAGCCGCTCTCCGAGACGCTGTTCAAGGAGATGCGCGGGCGGATCAAGGAAGACGAATCCTCCGTACCGCAAAAGGACGGCGACTGGCTCTACTGGAGCGACCATGAGGTCGGCGGCGAATATCCGCGGCTGTGGCGCAAACCGGTCGCCGGCGGCGCCGACCAGTTGATCCTCGACGAGCCGGCGCTCGCCGCAGGCAAGGAATATTTCCGCGTCGGCGCGATCACGATCAGCGAGGACGGCGCGCTGATGGCCTATTCGACCGATGACGACGGATCGGAGCGCTACACGATCCGCTTCAAGGACCTGGCCGGCGGCGAGGCGATCGGCGAGCGGATCGAAGGCGCCGCGGGCAAATGGGGCGACGTCTCGATCGAAGGCACGATCGGCAACATCGTCTTCACCAGCACCGGCGACGCGATCCTCTACGGCGTGACCGACGAGAACTGGCGGACGCGGACGATCAAGCTTCACCGGCTGGGCACCGATCCGGCCAGTGACGTGACGGTCTATTTCGAGGAGGAGCTCGGCTTCTCGGTTGGCGCCGAGCTGAGCAGCGACCGCAAATGGATCCTGCTCACCACCAGCGATCATGAGACCAGCGAGATCCGCCTCTACCCGGCCAGCGATCCGCTCGCCACGCCGATCCTGGTCAGCCCGCGCAAGCGGGGCCGCGAATATGATGTCGACCTGCACGGCGACACGCTGTTCATCCATACCAACGATACCGACCCGCAATTCCGGCTGGTCACCGCCAGCCTCGCCAATCCGGGCGAATGGGCCGAGCGGATCGCGCCCTCGCCGCATTTCTACATGACCGGCGTCGCCTGCTTCGCCGACTTCTTCATCGTCGAGGGCCGCGAGGACGGGCTCGATCAGATCGAGCTCCACCGCTACGACGCAGCCATCGCCCCGGTCCGCCTCAAATTCCCCGAGGCGAGCTATGTCGCGGGCCTGGGCGACAATCCCGAATATGCTGTCGACAAGCTGCGGCTGAGCTACGAGTCGATGGTCACGCCGGGCACGGTCTATGACTATGACGTCGCCACCGGCGCGCTCGAGACGCTGAAGGTGCAGGAGATCCCGTCGGGCTATGACGGCGCCAAGTACCGCACCGAGCGGCTGAAGATCGCCGCCCGCGACGGAACCGAGGTGCCGGTGTCGATCGTCTACCCCAAGGACTTCCCGAGGGACGGCAGCGGCAAGCTCTATCTCTATGCCTATGGCGCCTATGGCTATGCCATCCCGCCGGGCTTCTCGACCAGCCGCATCTCCTTCCTCGACCGCGGCGTCGCCTTCGCCATTGCCCATATCCGCGGCGGCGACGATCTGGGCCAGCAATGGTATCTCGACGGCAAGCTGACCAAGCGGACCAACACGTTCAACGACTTTGTCGACGTGGCCAAGGGGCTGATCGACCAGGGCTTCACCCACAAGGGCGGCATCGCCATCGCCGGACGCTCGGCCGGCGGCGAGCTGATGGGCGCAGTGGTCAACTCCGACCCCGAGCTGTGGGGCGTGGTCGTGGCGGACGTGCCGTTCGTGGACGTGCTCAACACCATGCTCGACGAGAGCCTGCCGCTGACCCCGGGCGAATGGCCGGAATGGGGCAATCCGCTGGAGGACGCCGCGGCGTTCGAACTGATCCGCTCCTACAGCCCGTACGACAATGTCACCGCCCAGGCCTATCCGCCGCTGTTCATCTCGGGCGGGCTCAACGACCCGCGGGTGACGTACTGGGAGCCCGCCAAATGGGCGGCGAAGCTGCGGGCGACCAAGACCGACGACAATGTCCTGGTCCTCAAGACCAACATGGGCGCCGGCCATGGCGGCAAGTCGGGCCGCTGGGAGAGCCTGAAGGAATCCGCCGACGAGATGGCCTTCATGCTGTGGCAGCTGGGCGCCGCCGGCTGACGCCCGCCGCGATCCGGCAGACTGTGGGGAGAGAGGTGGAAGCGCGCGAGCATCAGCGCCCCGCCTCCACTCCCCGTGCCACCAGCCGTGTCTCGCGGTGGCATTGGTGGCAGAAGGCGAAATCGAACGTTTCGCTGAGCACCCAGGCCTGGGAACTGACGTCCCATTCGGCCCAGGCGTCGCGGGTGACGGCCACGCCGCCACAACGTTCGCATGCCTGTTCGACCCGAGGAGCTTCGCCTTCTGCCACGCCGGGACGATAGGCGATCCGCGCGCCGTTTCGGACGGAAGCTCCTCCATTATGGACAAGCTTCCGTCCCCGTTGCGGGCCGCCACCGCCCGGCCTAAGCCTGTGCCCCTCCGACCAAGGGAGCCATCGATGCGCATTACCACGCTTGCACTCGGCGCCGCCGCGGCGCTGTTCGTCACCATGGCGGCGACCGCCCAGGGCAGCCACGCCGTGGCCGCCGCCCCCGCTGCGACCACCGCCGACGCCAATGCCGACCTCATCGCCGGCCGCCGCGCCGCCTTCCTGCTCTCCGCCGCGCTGACCGGCCAGATCAAGGGCGCGATCGACCGGGACGACGATCCCAAGACGGTCGGCTTCGCCGCACGCGCGCTCGCCAACTGGGCCAAGGCGATTCCCGGCATGTTCCCCGCCGGCAGCACGTCCCCGACCTCCGAGGCGCTGCCCACGATCTGGAGCGACCGCGCCGGCTTCGAGGCGCGCGCCGCCGACTATGCCGCCGCCGCGACCAAGCTGGCCGATCTCGCCAAGGCCGGCGACAAGCCCGGCTTCGCCGCCCAGTTCGGCGAACTGGGCAAGGCCTGCAAGGCGTGCCACGACAGCTATCGCAAGCCCGACGAGAAGCATTGATCCCGACGGGGCGCCCCTCCCGCGGGGGCGCTCCGCAACGGTTCGGCGCGGCGAAAGCCCGGCTGCGCGACTCTACTTTCCGGTGTTAACCTTAATTGTGCATTCACCATGATGTGGCGCACAGGCATAGGGTCCCGGGGAGTATCACCGATGCACGATTGCATGAAACGCCGCCTGCTCTACGCGTCCAGCCAGGCCTATCAGCCGGGCATGCAGGTCCATGGCCGCAATGTCGGCTGGATCGAGGCGCCGTTCGTCGTGCGCCGCGAGACTGCGATCGGCAACCGCCAGATCGACCAGGCGCTGGTCGGCCGCACCCCCGAAGGCGTGGTGGTGGCGTTCCGCGGCTCGCTCCCCCCTTTCTTCGGCGACGCGCATGACGGCTGGGACGTGGTGCTCGACTGGCTGAACGACGCCTTCTCCTTGTGCATCGAGGATTCGCATTATGGCGGCGGCGTGCATTTCGGCTTCGCCGAATCGATGCGCCGGCTGTGGAGCGACGCAGGGTCCGGCCCGGGCGTGCGCACCGCGATCCAGGCGATGCTCGACCAGAGCCTGCTCGACCGCAAGGCGCGCCGGCACCTGTTCCTGACCGGCCACTCCAAGGGCGGCGCGCTCGCCAACCTTGCCGCGGTGCGCGCGGCCCAGGCGAGCGAATGGACCGACCTGCCGGTGAGCGTGGCGACCATCGCCGCGGCGCGCGCGGGCAATGCCGATTTCGCCGCCAGCTATGAGCGCACCCGCATCGCCTGCCTGCGCTACGAGATGCCGGGCGACGTCGTCCCCCACCTCCCCCTGAGCCCCGCGACGCCGGGCTGGGCGCGCAAGATCGCCAAGGGCGTGTTCCCCAGGCTGGCGATGGGCGATTACCGCCCGGTCGGCCTGCTGGTGACCCCGCCGCCAGCGCCCAAGGCCGGCCACCAGGCCTGGACCGGCTCGCGCCGCCCCGTGCGCCGCCTGCTCGACCGCCGCGGATCGGGCCTTGAGGCGCTGACCCCGGCGATCCTGACCGCGCACGCCATCTGCCCGGGCAGCGGCTATGACCGGCTGATCTGCGAGGGCGAAGGCTTCACCTGCGATCACGGCGAGACCCCGGCGCGCAAGCGGGCCTGAGGTTTTCGCGCAGTTTTGCGAAGAAGAAGAATGGGGTTCACGCGAAGGCGCGGAGGCGCGAAGATTCTTCGCCCAGCCGCGTGAGCGGCCCTCCTTCTTCGAACTTTGAATGCCGCTGACGCGGCGAACGGATGGTGCCGCGCGCGGTACATCTTCGCGTCTCCGCGCCTTCGCGTGAACCAATCTTCTTTCTTCTTCATCGACCCCACCCGGCCAGCGCGGAAGTTCACTAAGTTCACGACCTCTACGCGCGCGATCACCACTCCTCGCTGTCTTCCGGCGGATCGAGCGGATCGCGCGGCGGCTGGGCCTGATAGTCGCGCAACGTCAACGGCTCGCCCGGCTCCTCATTGTCGACGAGCCCCTGCACCGCCGCATCAAGGCGCTGGCGTGCGCCGGCAACCGGCGAGCGCACCGCAGCGCCGCTGAACCAGTCGCTGCGCAGATGCTGGAGCAGGAACAGCAACAGCCGGTCAGAAGGCTGGCGGCTTTCGCCGACCAGCTCGCCATTCTTCCAATATTCGCGGACCGTGCCGCGCGTCGCCCGTTCGAAGGCAAGCGCGGTGAGCCGGGCGGTGGAGACGAGCAGCGCGTCGTTCCAGGCTTCGGCAAAGGCGGTCGCGTCCGGGCGGCGCCGCAGGGCATAGGCTGAGCGTGCCGAGAGCCCTACCGCGGAGCAGGCCTCCGACACGCAGCCGGTCTCGGCCAGCGCCAGCAGGAAGCGGCGCTGGCGATCGGCGGTCCAGCCATCGCGGCGCGTGCGCAGGACTATCGGGGTGTAGCTGGCTAGCGGGTCAGCCTCGGATTCGGGCTGGATCGGCTTGTGTTCCATCGCATCGACTCCTTCTGGTTTGAAGTGAGTCGAGTCAGATAACCATATTGGTTCGTGTAGGAAAGCATTTTTTGACTCACGCGAGAGCGCGACGAAGAAGGAAGGGCATTCACACGGAGGCGCGGAGATCGTGCTGGCGGCACGGTCTGGCGCCGCTTCAGTGGCAGGAACTGGTCGGAGTTCGCGGAGAGCGAGCCGCCGACGCGGCGAGCCGCACCTCCCTGCGTCCTACGTGCCTCCGCGTGATTTTCTATGCTGTCGCACCATCGTGCGAACCAGAAACGGCGGCGCAGTCCGAAGACCGCGCCGCCTTTCCGTGCCTTAGAAATGCGCGATCAGGCCGGCCATCGGGCGGAAGCTCTTGGCGGCGCCGAAGGTGTTGATCTCCATGCGCAGGCGCACCCCGCTGTTGCCGGTGATGCCGCCCAGGCCGATGTCCTTGGGCCCGACCTCGACGCCGGCGCCATAGGTCATCGCGTGGAAATCGCGGCTGTCATCGCCGAGCGCGGCGAAATTGACCCATTGATAGCCGACCTTGCCATAGATCAGGCCGCTCTCGCCCCCGCGCACGCCAAAGCGGCCGGCGGCGCCATATTCCCAGTCGATATCGCCCTTGAAGCCCTTCACGACATTGCCCTCGGCGCCGATGAAGACCGGACCGAGCGGCACGTTGATGCCGGCGACGCCCTGGACCAGCCCGCCATCATAAGCCTTGCCGTCCGCGGGGAGCGGGATGCCGGCATTGGCCTGCTCGTCGAACCGCTCATAGCCGCCGAGGATGCCGACATAGGGCTCGATGCCGAAGGCGCGGGTGCCGTCGGGTGCGGTCTCGGCGACGCTGGTGGTGGTGGCGGTGCCATCGGTGTCCTGGGCCTGGGCCTGGGCGGCGGGGACGGCGAAGGGCAGCGCGGCGAATGCCGCGGCGGCGAGGATGATACGCATGTTGGGGGAAACCTCGTGATTACTTCAGACACACGCCCCGCCAATGCCGCCCTGGATACGCGGACGCTGGCGGCGGGGCATTATAGGAAATGCGCGAGGAGTCAGAGGGTTGCGGGGTGGGCGGGATTGCTGCGGGGGTGTTGCGTGGGGGACACGGTTGGGAGCGGCCAATAGTTTAACTCAATGGGCAGAGCGCCTTATCGATATCCTTACCTAAAGCGCCAATCTCCTCCGAATATATTGCTGGCGTTTCCAGAACGCTCGACACCCAAACAGGACCGTGCTTGCCTACTGTAGGCGCGTAGCTTTCTAGCTCACCCTTCCGGAGCAAGCATATGCCGCGATCCTCAAGCATCGAGAGCAGACTCTCAACTGCCTCCCTTTCTTGCCCGTTCCGAAAGGCGCCAATTCCGTATCTTTTGAGACTCGAGCTTAATTTTCTACCTTCCATCGCGCGCGAAGCCTCGCGCAACGCCGTCTCATCATCGCAAGAATCACGAAGAGCTCTAAGAGCACCTTCTCGAATAACCTTCAAATCAGAATCTTGAGCATTCTTAAGAGCGTGATTAATACGGGCCTTGTAACCATCAAGGCCAAGGCCTTTCATCTTAGCAAGACTACTTACAATTCCCCAATCTTGTAATGCATCCAAATCCAGAATCACTCGCCAATCGACTCCGAATGAGTTCAGGAGCGCTGATATTTTTGTAACTTGGTGCTTACCGCCAGCCGAATACCAGAAACGATCAACTCTCTCTGATGGCTGCTTTCTCCTGTCAATCCAGTCAAATATCTTACAATCAGCATCGCCTTCGCAAACAACCGCTTGCTCAAAAAATAGAGCGTCTAAAAGGTTAGAATTTGCAACAGAAGGATGGTCTATAGCCGCAGCTAGCTGGTTATTTTCTAGAACCGTAGCGTACTTTTCTTTAGATTTCCTATCGAGCCTTATCACTCTAACGCGTTGCGTGTCGCCCGAGAGGATACCTTGTAAGATATGAGAGCTGTGCGTAGCTATAAATGCTTGTCGATCGCCCTCGAACTCACGAACTAAAGTTCTACCGAAACGACGTGCTTGCGGGGGATGCAAGAATGCTTCTGGCTCATCCAATAACACAATTGGATGGGACATAGCTTGAATCTCAGCAAGCATTCCGATGTAGCTGCGCAAACCATCCCCTTGAGTAAGGAGCGAAACCCCCTGCTTCGGGATTTCTTGGTCGGCAGATACGGTATCCGATTTCCGGAATTGAGTTCCAACATAAGCCCGGATTGGATTACCAATCCTCGTAATTGTGAAACCAACTCCGAAAGCTTCCTCAATATTCCGAGAAAAGCTCGCCAACTTATCGGGATCTATCATAAATATATGATAAGGATGCCTCGGTTTACTTGCGAGCAAATCGATCGTTTGCACGTCGTTAGAAAGAGAGAGTCTCTTTTCTGAATTAAGCAGAGACACAAAAGCCCCCGCCCCTTGGCGAAGCCTAAAGCTTGAGGGCCCTTCCGAATCTTCATGTATATAGAAATCTCGACTGCCCCGATTATCTAATACATATCGAAGATTTCCATCAGTTAAAATGTGATAATAACTTTCCAACCTCTCCTGAATTTTAGCCTTCGAAAACGATGAAAAGGCCAATCCAGAAAATATCACATTGTAACTATCGCTATCCTCTATGAAATCTTTCACTCCCCGCAGGAAAGTCGATTTACCACTGTTATTAGAGCCGACGAGAACAACAATATCGTTAGCGTTAAAAGCCAACCGTTCTTCGCACCTTAACGTCGCCGAAACGAGCGCAAAATTTGCAGTACTTGAAGAGGCTGGCTTTCTCAGGATCCTCACTCCGCCGCAATCCCCGACCCCGAGAACATATCCGGCCCGCCCTCGGCCGCGTCCTCGTTGGCGACCGGCGCCACCTTGGCCTTCTGGCGCTTGTCGAACGAGTCCCACACCTCGCCCCAGTTGCCGCGGGTGGCGGCCTTCGAATATTCCGTCGCGCGGGTCTCGAAGAAGTTGGCGTGCTCGACGCCGTTAAGCAGCGGGGCGAGCCAGGGGAGCGGGTGCTCCTCGACCATGTAGATCGGCTTGAGGCCGAGCTGGCCCAGGCGCCAGTCCGCGATGTAGCGGACATACTTCTTGATCTCCTTGGGCGTCATGCCGTTGACCGGGCCCATCTCGAAGACGAGGTCGATGAACGCGTCCTCGATGCGCACCGTCTTCTGGCACATGTCGAGAATGTCGTCGCGGACCGACGGGGTGAGGCAGTTGCGCTCCTTGGTGAAGGCGTGGAACAGCTTGATGATGCCTTCGCAGTGCAGGCTCTCGTCGCGGACCGACCAGCTGACGATCTGGCCCATGCCCTTCATCTTGTTGAAGCGCGGGAAGTTCATCAGCATCGCGAACGAGGCGAAGAGCTGCAGGCCCTCGGTGAAGCCGCCGAACATGGCGAGCGTCTTGGCGATGTCCTCGTCGCTGTCGACGCCGAAGGTGCTCAGATAATCATGCTTGTCCTTCATCTCCTTGTACTGGAGGAAGGCGGCATATTCGGTCTCGGGCATGCCGATCGTGTCGAGCAGGTGCGAATAGGCGGCGATATGGACCGTCTCCATGTTGCTGAACGCGGTCAGCATCATCTTGATCTCGGTCGGCTTGAACACGCGGCCGTATTTCTCGTGGTAGCAATCCTGCACCTCGACATCCGCCTGGGTGAAGAAGCGGAAGATCTGGGTGAGCAGGTTGCGCTCGTGATCGGTGAGCTTCTGCGCCCAGTCGCGGCAATCCTCGCCCAGCGGCACTTCCTCAGGCAGCCAGTGGATCTGCTGCTGGCGCTTCCAGAAATCGAACGCCCAAGGATATTCGAAGGGCTTGTAGGTCTTGCGGGCTTCGAGAAGCGGCATGGGGATTACTCCGGGATGAACTTGGGAAAAGGAAGGGCGGGTGCGAGCGGGCCGGTCATGCCGTCCCTCCCGCCAAAGTGAAGACGGCCGCGAAGCCGCCGAGGAACAGGCCGAGCGCGAGCAGCATCATGCCGGCGATGCGCAGGGCATAGGTCGCTGCCTCGCCCTCGGGCAGGCCGAACGCGCGGCGGGCCAGCGCCGGGCGGACGAGCGTCGCCAGCCCTGCGGCACCCGCGGCTCCGGCGATGCCGGCCATCAAGGCGAGGCTGCGGGTCATTCGTGGTCGATCACCGTGGCGCCGCGCTCGCGCACGACGCGGTCGCGGTAGACGACCTTGGTCACCTTGGTGCCGCGATTGGCGCCGACGCCGAACACGCAGATGCCGAGGAAATAGCCGAAGTCGTACCAGCCGCCATTGTTGGGCACGGCGTAGATCGCAACGTCGGGGATGATGAGCGAGAGGAACCAGGCGACCGGGAAGATGAAGCCGTGCCAGAGCCCCAGCAGGAAGCCGGGCGCCTCGGGCTGGACCGCGCTCGGCACCTGCTTCGCGCAGGCGGCGAGCAGCAGGAAGGCGGCGACGGACAGGGTGCGGAACGGCTTCATGCAATACCCCTTTCGGGTGAGTGACAGCGTGCGCGCCGCGCTGCATCGTTTCGTGGCCGCGCGCGTTTAGCGTGCGCACCATTCCCCCAAGGAGAACCCCAATGACCGACGCGAGCGCAATCAAGGAGCATATGGAAGTGATCGGCGCCGACGGCGTGCATGTCGGCACCGTCGACCATGTCGAGGGCGAGCGGATCAAGCTCACCAAGAAGGATTCGGGCGCCGAGGTCGAAGGCGCCGAGGGCTCGCATGCCGGGCACCACCACTACATCTCGCTCGGCCTGGTCGCCGGCGTGGAAGGCGACACGGTCCGCCTGAGCGCGAACGCCGATGTGGCGGTCGAGATCTTCGAGGAAGAGGCTTGAGCTCACAACCCCTCTCCCTTTGGGAGAGGGGCAAGCCGCGCAGCGGCGCGGGGTGAGGGTGAGCGCGATGCAGCTTGCGATTGGCGACCCTCACCCTTCCCACTCGGCTTCGCCGAGCGGGCCCCTTCCCTCTCCCAAAGGGAGAGGGAGATTTGGGCGATCACGCCCTCGGCGTTTTCCAGCACATCATTGTTCCAGAACCGCAGCACGCGATAACCCTCGGATTCGATGAAGCGCGTGCGGCGCGCGTCATATTCGACGGCCTCCGCATGCTGGCCGCCATCTACCTCGATGATCAGACGCTCGGCGAAGCAGAGGAAATCGACGCGATACGGCCCGACCGGGGCCTGAAACCGCCATTTCCTCTCGGGGAACGCGCCACGCAGCGCGCGAAGCAGCCTCTTCTCAGTTTCCGTGGCATTGCGGCGCAGCGCTCGGAGCTGCGGCACGGTGCCTGACGGTTGATCCTGATAGAGGCGCATTCTGCCCTCACCCTTCCGCCGCCTTTGGCGGCTCCCTCCCTCTCCCAGAGGGAGAGGGATCATTGCCTCACTGGCACGCCAGGCACTCGTCGTAGTCGGTCGACTCACCCAGGTTGAACTGCGGCTTGTCGATCGTGTTGTCGGCCTCGACGCCGCCCGCGAAGCCGGCACGCTGCACGCTCTTCGAACGCAGATAGTAGAGCGACTTGATGCCGAGTTCCCATGCGCGGAAGTGGAGCATCAGCAGGTCCCACTTCTCGACGTCGGCCGGGATGAACAGGTTCAGCGACTGGGCCTGGTCGATATAGGGCGTGCGATCGCCGGCGAGCTCGAGCAGCCAGCGCTGGTCGATCTCGAAGCTCGTCTTGTAGACGTCCTTCTCTTCCGGCGTGAGGAAGTCGAGGTGCTGGACCGAGCCGCCCTGCTCGAGGATCGAGTTCCACACCGCATCCGAGTTCTTGCTCTTCTCCGAGAGCAGCTTCTCCAGATACGGGTTCTTGACCGAGAAGGAGCCCGACAGCGTCTTGTGCGTGTAGATGTTGGCCGGGATCGGCTCGATGCAGGCCGAGGTGCCGCCGCAGATGATCGAGATCGACGCGGTCGGCGCGATCGCCATCTTGCAGCTGAACCGCTCCATCACGCCCATGTCGGCCGCATCCGGGCACGGCCCGCGCTCGACGGCGAGCGCCATCGAGGCCTGATCGACCTGCGACTTGATGTGCTTGAACATCCGCAGGTTCCACGACTTCGCCATCGCGCCCTCGAACGGGATGCCGCGCGCCTGGAGGAAGGAGTGGAAGCCCATCACGCCGAGGCCGACCGAACGCTCACGGCTGGCCGAATAGGCGGCCTTTTCCATGCCGGGCTCGGCACGGTCGATATAGTCCTGCAGGACGTTGTCGAGGAAGCGCATCACGTCCTCGACCAGGTTCTTGTCGTCCTTCCACTGGTCCCAGGTTTCCATGTTGAGCGACGAGAGGCAGCACACGGCGGTGCGCTCATTGCCCAGATGGTCCTTGCCGGTGGGGAGCGTGATTTCCGAGCACAGGTTCGAGGTCGAGACCTTGAGGCCCAGATCGCGGTGATGCTTCGGCATGTTGGAGTTCACGTGATCGGCGAACACGATGTACGGCTCGCCGGTGGCGAGACGGGTCTCGACCAGCTTCTGGAACAGCGCACGGGCATCGACCTTGCCGCGCTCCGAGCCGTCCTTGGGCGAACGCAGGATCCATTCCTCGCCGCCCCGCACCGCTTCCATGAACGCGTCGGGGATCAGCACGCCGTGGTGCAGGTTCAATGCCTTGCGGTTGAAGTCGCCCGACGGCTTGCGGATCTCGAGGAACTCCTCGATCTCCGGGTGCGAGATGTCGAGATAGCAGGCGGCCGAGCCGCGGCGCAGCGAGCCCTGCGAGATCGCCAGCGTCAGCGAATCCATCACGCGGACGAACGGGATGATGCCCGAGGTCTTGCCGTTGAGGCCGACCGGCTCGCCGATGCCGCGAACATTGCCCCAATAGGTGCCGATGCCGCCGCCGCGCGAGGCGAGCCAGACATTCTCGTTCCAGGTGTCGACGATGCCATTCAGGCTGTCCGGCACCGAGTTGAGGAAGCACGAGATCGGCAGGCCGCGGCCGGTGCCGCCGTTCGACAGAACGGGGGTGGCGGGCATGAACCACAGCTTCGAGATATAGTCGTAGATGCGCTGGGCGTGCGCCTGATCGTCGGCATAGGCCGAGGCGACGCGCACGAACAGGTCCTGGAAGGATTCGCCCGGCAGCAGATAGCGGTCGCGCAGCGTTTCCTTGCCGAACTCGGTCAGCAGCGCGTCGCGCGAATGATCGACCTCGACGTCGAAGGCACGGGGAGCGACGGACTTCGAATCATTCTTCTTGCGCACCTTCGCGCCGGCCTTGGCGGCGGCGGCAGGAGCTTCGGCGACGGTATCGTTCACGCTGTTTTCCGTGTCCCTGAATTCCATGACTCTCACCCCTGGCAAAGCGTACTCGCCGCCCCGCAGGGCTGGCACCAAATCCCGACTCAAGGGGCTGACGACCATAGCATCGACGCGGTCGCGCGCGAAGAACAAAACATGTCCATCGCACCTTGACCCAGGCACGAGTCGGTCCCTTCCGCATATGGGTATGCGGCAGCGAGTCCACCAGTGCTTGAGCTTGCCCCTCAGTGCAACCACAACAGATTGTGCCAAACCGAGTCCGCACACAAGACCCGAAATGGTTAATTTCCACAACGTTTCATCGCTAAAATGACTCGTCTCATGGCACCTTCACATCTGCTGCAATGCCGCGACGCGCGGACTTCCCTAGGGTTTCCGAAAGGCAAGGGAACGAACGCGGAACGTTAAATTTTTTGGTGTGAAGGAATCGTGACAACCACAAGGGCTTGTAGGTGCCCGCCGAAACGCACCGCAGATGGAGCCTGTCACAATATCTGGTTAGGGCGCGGGCATGGCTTCACCGGAATCCCGGCTTCATGTGATCTTCAGCCGCTCCGCGCGGGGCAGCCTGGAGCAGGCGCTCGCGCTGGCACGCCGTGCCGACATCGCAGTCGCGCCTTATGACGATCTCAGCTTCGGCCCGATCGCGCACTACGACGCACGCCCGCGCGCCGCATGGGTGGAAGAGGTGTTGGGCTATGCGGACTGGGGAGAGGCCGTCGAGGACAGCTTGCCGGTCCTCTTGACATCGGCCGAGACACGCGACCCGCCGATAGCGTGGATCTCCCCCGACAGCGCACAGAGCGTGGCAGGCTTTCTATGGTGGCTGTCGCATCAGGGCGAACGGGACTGCCTGGTCCTGGAAGTGCCGCGCCTGCACACGCTCCACGCCGAGGAACTGCTCGACTATCTCGACCGGGCGGAGCCGTTGCCGGCGGCACGGCGCGCGGCATGGCTGGCGACCTGGGCACGGCTTCAGGCGGAGGATGCTCCCCTGCGCGTGCTGGGCGCAGACGGTGCGCTGGAGTCGGCGCCGCTCGACCATTTCGACGCGGACCTGCTGAAGCATGCGACGGTGGCGTGGCAGAAAATGGCGCTGATCGTGGGGATGGCGCTTCGAGACTTCGCCGACAACGGCCTCTATCAAGTGGGTGACATCGTGCTGCATGCGCGCCTGGCCGATCTTGCCGAGGCCGGGGTGCTGGAGTGGCGAGGCGATCTGAGCGTAATGCGCGGGTGTGAGGTGCGGTTGCCAGAATAGTGGAACGCGTGCGCCAAGGCAGATATTTTCCTTTCCCCGGCGAAGGCCGGGGCCCAGTCCTTGAAAGTCGCGCGCCTTCGCCGCGCACTGTTTAGTCTGGGCCCCGGCCTTCGCCGGGGAGAGCTTTCTTCCGACGCGGCGACACTCTCCGCCCTTCCCGCTGCGCCCACCCCAAAGAGCAGTTGCAGTTTACGCAACCGAGCGTTGCCGATTGCGCGATATTCATGCGAGGATAGCACAGTCTAGAGGCAGTCCTTTGGCGGATCGTTCCGCCCTGCAAGGGATTATGTCGGGATGGCAACGAACGGTGCAGTGGAGGAGCAGGCGGCATGGGAGCCGGCTCCGCACGAGCGCTCGCCGATCCCCGGCTCGCCCCCCACCCCCTGGCACCCGCTGCCGCGGCGCATCGCCTATTTCTCGGTCGCGGTGCTGGTGGTCATGTCGGGCTCGCTCGGCAATGCGATCGTCACCGCCAACCTGACCACGCTGCAGGGCTCGCTCGGCCTCTATTCCGCCGAGATCCAGTGGCTGCCGACCGTCTATGTGATGACCAACGTCTGCGCGAACATGCTGCTGATCAAGTTCCGCCAGCAGTTCGGCATCCGGCTGTTCACCCAGATCTTCCTGATCGGCTTCGCGCTGACCACCGGGGCGCATATCTTCACCCACAGCTTCGCGACCGCCGTGGCGGTGCGTGCGCTGAGCGGGATCGCGGCGGCGGCATGCAGCACGGTCGGGTTGCTCTACATGGTGCAGGCCTGGACGCCCGAGCACCGGCTGAAGGGCATCGTCCTCGCCGTCTCGCTGCCCCAGACCGCGGTGCCGCTCGCCCGGCTCTTCCCGACCGAGGTGTTCGAGGCGGATCGCTGGCAGTCGCTATACCTGTTCGAGCTGGGCCTGGCTCTGTTCTGCCTTGCCGGCGTGCGCCTGCTCGTGCTGCCCCCGGTCGAACGGATGAAGGCGTTCGAGCCACTCGACTTCGTCACCTTCCCGATCTTCGCGACCGGCATCGCCCTGCTCTGCGCGGTGCTCGGCCTCGGGCGGACGCTCTGGTGGTTCGAGGCGCCGTGGATCGCCCCGGCGCTGATCGGCGCGATCGTCCTGATCCCCACCGCGCTGGTGATCGAGCACAACCGCAGGAACCCGTTGCTCAACACGCGCTGGCTGGGCAGCGGCGCCATAGTGCGTTTCGCCCTCGTCTCGATCCTGGCCCGCGTGGTGCTGTCCGAGCAGACGATCGGCGCGTCGGGGCTGCTCGCGGTGGTGGGCATGGGCAACGACCAGCTGCGGATGCTCTACGCCGTGGTGCTGGTCGCCACGCTGGCCGGGGCGGTCATCGGGGCGATGACGATCGACCCGACCTTCCTGGGCAAGCCGATCCTGATCGCGCTGGCGCTGATCTGCGTCGGCGCGCTGCTCGATTCGGATTCGACCAACCTGATCCGCCCGCACGACATGTATTTCAGCCAGGCGCTGCTCGGCTTTGCCAGCGCGCTGTTCATCGGGCCGGCGCTGCTGGTCGGGCTGACCCGGGCGCTGCGCGAGGGACCGACGCACTTCGTCAGCTTCTCGGCGCTGTTCGGCATCACCCAGAATCTGGGCGGGCTGTTCGGATCGGCGATGCTCGGCACCTTCCAGGTGATCCGCGAGCATGCCCACAACAATGCGATCGTCGCCGGGCTGATGAGCGGCGACCCGCTGGTGGCGCAGCGCCTCCAGCAGAACGCCGCCGCCTATGGCCGGGTGCTGGTCGACCCTGGGCTGCGCCAGGCCGAGGGTGCGGCGATCCTCTCGCAGACGGTGACGCGCGAGGCGAACATCCTGGCCTATAACGACACATTCCTGCTGATCGCGGCGATCGCGGCGGGAACGATCCTCTGGGCCTCGGTCCACATCATGCGGATCCGGCGCGAGACGCTCGCCCGGATAGCCGCCGAACAGCAAGCACAAGCAGGAGCGCAGAATGGCTGAACCGGCCGCCCCGACACCCGCAGCGGAACCGGCAGCGGCACCCCCGCCACCGCCGCCGCCTGCCGTGAGCGAGGGCGCCGATCCGCCGCCCGCGCCCGAGGTCGTCGCGCGGCGCTGGACTCCGCCCAGGCTGCCACTGCTCTCGATCGGGATCGCCGCGCTGCTGATCCTGGCCGGGGTCACCGCGGTGCTGATGGCGTGGCGGGTCTGGCCCTTTGCGGGCCATGTCCAGTCGACCGAGAATGCCTATGTCCGCGGCCAGGTGACGATCATCAGCCCGCAGGTGAGCGGCTATCTCACGCAAGTGCCGGTGCAGGACTTCGCCAGCGTGAAGGCGGGCGATGTGCTCGCGACGATCGACGACCGCATCTATCGCCAGCGCGTCGACCAGGCCAAGGCGAACGTCGCCAGCGCCCAGGCCGCGCTCGCCAACAATCCCCAGCAGGCGGCCGCCAAGGCGGCGAGCTATGGCTCGCAGGAGGCGGCGGTCGCCTCGGCCCAGGCGCAGCTGACCAAGGCGCAGGCCGATTATGCGCGGATCGACGCGCTGGCCAAGGACGGCTTCATCACCCGGCGCGACCGCGACGCCGCGCTCGCCACCCTGCGCACCGCCCAGTCGGCGGTCGCCCAGGCCCAGGCGGCGCGCGCGGTAGCGAGCCAGGACATTCGCAGCGTCACGGTCAGCAAGGGCGGGCTGGTCGCCGCGGTCGATGCCGCCCGGGCGGCACTGCACCTCGCCGAGATCGACCTCGCCAACACGGTGATCCGCGCGCCGGTCGCCGGGCAGCTGGGCGAAATCGGCGGGCGGCAGGGACAATATGTCACCGCCGGCACCCAGCTGATGGCGCTGGTGCCGCAGACGCTCTGGGTCACCGCCAACTACAAGGAGGCCCAGACCGCGAAGATCCGGCCGGGCGCCAAGGCGAGCTTCAAGGTCGACGCGCTGGCGGGCGCGCGGCTGACCGGCGTGGTCGAGCAGCTGGCGCCGGCAGCGGGATCCGAGTTCGCGGTGATCCGCAGCGACAATGCCACGGGCAATTTCGTCAAGATCCCCCAGCGCATCGCGGTGCGGATCCGGATCGATCCGAACCAGCCGATGGCTGCGCGGCTGCGGCCCGGCATGTCGGTGGAAGCGAGCGTGGAGGTTGGACGGTAACCAATATCCGTCATCCCGGCGAAAGCCGGGATCTCGTGCGGCTCCTTCCCCGCGCTTTCGCCTGAGATCCCGGCTTTCGCCGGGATGACGGTGTGAAGGGGATGACGGTTGTGGGGGTGGAGGCGCGCGCGCTAGGCTGTCCCCGAAACAGGATTCGAGGACGGCATATGCGGACGGGACTGGCAGCTCTGGCGGTGGCTCTGGCTTGGGCGGCGCCTGCCTGGGCGCAGGATGCGGCGCCCGTACCGGCGCCCGAGGCGGCACCGGTGATCACCCCCACCCCGCTGCCGGCGGACGCCGTGGTGGTCAGCACCGGCGACGTCGCGACCGACCTGGTCGCCGAGCGCTCGATCGACGAGCTGCAGGCGATGCTGGCGGCCGGCAAGGTCGAGGCGTGGAAGCTCGCCGACCTCTATGTCGAGCGGATCGGCAGGCTCGACCGCGACGGGCCGACGCTGCGCTCGGTGATCGTCACCGCCCCGGCCAAGGACCTGCGCTATGACGGCCGCGCCAGCGACGACCGGCGCAAGGCAGGCAAGACGCTCGGGCCGCTCGACGGCATCCCGGTCCTCATCAAGGACAATATCGAGACGCAGAACATGCCCACCACCGCGGGCAGCCTGGCGCTCGCCAACAACGACACCGGCCGCGACGCGCCGCTGGTCGCGAAGCTGCGCGCGCAGGGCGCGATCATCCTCGGCAAGACCAACCTCAGCGAATGGGCGAACATCCGCTCGAACAACTCGATGAGCGGATGGAGCGCGGTCGGCGGGCTGGTGCGGAACCCCTATGCGCTCGATCGCTCGGCCTGCGGCTCGTCGAGCGGCTCGGGCGCGGCGGTGGCGGCGAGCCTCGCGGCGGTCGCGGTCGGCACCGAGACCGACGGCTCGGTGGTCTGCCCGGCGGCGATGAACGGGCTGGTCGGCCTCAAGCCGACGCTCGGCCTGGTCAGCCGGACCGGGGTGGTGCCGATCAGCCATAGCCAGGACACCCCGGGGCCGATGGCGCGTTCGGTCAAGGACGCGGCGATCCTGTTCGGCGCGATGATCGGCAGCGATCCCGCCGATCCGGCGACGAAGGACGCCGACAAGCACCGCAAGGACTATGCCGCCGGCCTCACCCCCGATGCGCTGAAGGGCATGCGGGTCGGATACTGGAAGCCCGAAATGGCCGCCGACCTCGCCGCGCGCTTCGACAAGGCGCTGGAGGAGCTGACCGCGGCCGGCGCGGTGCTGGTCGAAGTGAAGATGCCCGAGCTGAAGGGCCTGGGCGAGGCCGAGGGGCTGGTGCTCTATACCGAGCTCAAGGCCGACATGGCGACCTATCTCGCCACCACCCCTGCCAGCGTCAGTCCCAGGACGCTCGCCGACCTGATCGCGTTCAACGACGCGCACAAGGACAGCGAGATGCCGTTCTTCGGCCAGGAGACCTTTATCAAGGCCGACAAGACCAAGGGGCTCGACGATCCCGAATACAAGGCGGCGCGGGAGAAGTCCGCGCGCATGGCCGGCCCCGAGGGGATCGACGCGATGCTCAAGGCCGCCGACGCGCAGCTGCTGGTCACCCCGACCTATGGCACGCCATGGCTCAGCGACCCCGCGCATGGCGACCAGTTCCAGGGGCCCTCAGCCAGCGAGCTGCCCGCGGTGTCGGGCTATCCGCACCTCACCGTCCCGATGGGGCTGGTGAACGGGCTGCCGGCAGGACTCTCCTTCATCGGCACGGCCTATAGCGACGGGCTGCTGCTCAAGGCGGGCTATGCCTATGAGCAGGCGACGCACGCCCGGGTCGCGCCGAAATACCTGGCGACGATCCCGGCGGACCTGGGGCCGCGGAAATAACCGCAACCGGAGCCGGGTGAGCGGCGAGAAATAACCGTCATCCCGGCGAAAGCCGGGATCTCAGGCGAAGGCGCGGGAAGGAGCCGCACGAGATCCCGGCTTTCGTCGGGATGACGACTATTACTTCTTCCCGTCCAGCTCGAGCAGTTCCTCGCGCACATGGATCGCCTCGAGCGACATGCGTACCTCGACCAGGAAATAGATCAGCCCGGCCATCAGCAGCAGCATCGAGATGATGAAGCATATCGCCACCCAGATGCCGATATGCCAGTTGGCCAGGCGCGAGACGAACATCATCGCAACGACGAGGCAGATGGCGAGGCCGCTGGCGGTGCACAGGAAGATCGCATTGTTGATCACGGCGATCCGGCGATCGATGATCCGCAGCTCCCAGACATGGCGGTCATGCTCGGGCCCGGTCGAGCGCGGGTGGAGCTGCTCGATGTTGCGCGCCCGGTCGACGATGCGCGCCAGCCGGCCGACCATGACGTTGAGGAACGCCCCGATGCCCGCGAGGAGGAACACCGGCGCGATCGCCGCCTGGATCGTTTCCGAAACCGTGGAGAGATAGGGACCTTCCATCAGTTAAGCCTTATGCCGGGTGCGAAACGAGGAGTGAAGTGCGCATGATGACGTTCGAGACCGATACGCAGGCGGGAGTGGTCGAGTTCCTCGTCGATGGCGGGGTGACCCGCGCCGAATATGATGCCGGCGTCGCCGCGATGGAGGCAGTGATCGCCGGCAAGGGCACGCTCTCGGCGATCGCAGTGATCCGCGATTTCTCGGGCATGGAGCTGGGCGCCTGGTGGAAGGACGTCAGCTGGGGCGCCACCCATATGAGCAAGGTCCGCCGCGCGGGGATCGTGACCGACAGCAGCTGGATCGAGATGATGACCAGGGCAGGCAGCGTGATGGTCCCCGCCGAGGTGAAGCTGTTCAAGCCCGACCAGATCGAGGCCGCGCGCGCCTGGGTTCGGGAGGGATGAGCGTCATCACGGCTTGGTAACGGGTGGTGCGCTAAGAGCATGGCCATGTCGAAGCCGATGCTGCTCGAGGAATTCACGCGCCTGCCGCCGGCGCTCACCGTCGATTGCGTCGACGGGCTGGCCGGTGCGATCGATTCGGTCGCCATCGGCGCGGCGCCGTCGCACCGTTTCCTGCGCTATGGCTGGTTCGCCGCCGCGCTCAAGGCCTATGGCGGCGCCGCGCGCACGATCACCGTGGCGCGCGAGGGCGAGGCCGTGGTGGCGCTGCCGATCGTCGCTTCCGGTCCCGCCTGGGCCAGGCTCGTCTCGGTGCCCGGCTGCTACTGGCCGTTCCGCAGCTTCCCGGTGCGCGAGGACGCCGGGGTCGAGGCCGTGGAAGCGCTGCTCCCTCGCCTTGCCCGCGAGGCGCGCTCGCTGCGCGTCGGGCCAGTCTATGATGGCGATCCCGGACTCGAGCTGCTCAGGGAAGCCGCCCTGGCCAAGGGTTGGGCGGTGCTCGACCGCTTCGTCGCCGACAGCTTCCTGCTCGATATCGCGGCGGCGCGGGGCGAAGGCACCTGGCCGCGCAACTCGACACTCAAGAAGAACCGTTTCCACGAGAAGCACCTCGGCAGCCATGGCGAACTCGACTGGAGCTTCGTCCACGGCAGCGGCTGGACCGGCGCGGCGTTCGATGCGCTGGCGGAGATCGAGGAGAAGAGCTGGATCGCGGCGCGGACCGACGGCTCCGACGCGAAGTTCACCGCGCAGGGCCATGGCGGCTTCTGGCGCGCGGCGGCCGAGGATCCGGTGATCGCCGGCATGATGTGGGCCGCGCTGCTCCGCATCGACGGCGCGCCCACCGCCTTCTCGTTCGACATGAACGCCGGCACGCTCAAATACGCCATCGCCAACAGCTATGATCCGCGCGTCGCCAAGCATTCGCCGGGCAAGCTGCTCTATTACCGCAACCTGGTCCGCGCGATCGAGGACGGCATCGCCAAGGTCGACTGGGGCGCCGGCGACAGCGGCTACAAGCAGGTGATCGGTGCCGAGAAGGGCCCGGCGATCCGCGACTGGCTGTTCGTCCGGCCCGGGATCGACGCGCTGGCGGGCAAGCTGCTCCGCTCGGCCTGGAAGCGCACCGGCCGTGCCGAGGGCGAATCAGCGCCGGCGGAAGCGGATGGCGTCGTCGATGCTCAGGCAGGCGAGCGCGGCGACGAATAGGCCAAAGGCGGCGCTAACTAGATAGAGGTACATCGGCTTCCCTCTTTCGGATATTGACCCGCCTTGCCTGCCCCCTGGGACAATCCGTCGCTTTGACGATCGTCAAATGGCCGGCATAGTGGCGAGCATGACGGCCCAGCTCTGCTCCGACTGCGCGGTGCGCGACCGGGCGCTTTGCGCCAGCCTCGACGATGTCGAGCTGGAGGCGCTGAACACACTGGGGCAGAAGCGCAGGCTCGCGCGCGGCGAGACGCTGCAATGGGCGGGCGAGGAAAGCCTGGTCTGCGGCAACCTGGTCTCGGGCGTGCTCAAGCTCAGCGCCACCACGCCCGACGGGCGCGAGCAGGTGGTCGGGCTGCTCTATCCCGCCGATTTCGTCGGCCGCCCCTGGGCCGAAACCGCGGATTTCACCATAACCGCACTCGGCGATGTCGAGCTTTGCGTCTTCCCCCGCGGCCCGTTCGAGCGGGTGTTGGAGGATCACGTCCGCATGGAACGGCTGCTGCTCCAGCGCACGCTCGCCGCGCTCGACGAGGCGCGCGGGCGGATGCTCACGCTTGCCCGGCTCTCCGCGCGCGAGAAGCTGGCGGGCTTTCTGCTCGACCTGGCCGATCGCTCGCATGGCTGCAGCGCCACTGCCTTCGGCCCGCTGACCTTCGACCTGCCCCTCACTCGTGGCGAGATCGCCGAAGTGCTGGGCCTGACTATCGAGACGGTGAGCCGCCAGCTGAGCAAGCTCAAGGCCGAAGGCGCGATCAACCTGATGGGCGCACGCGGGATCACTATCCGGGACAGGGCGAAGCTGGAGGCGGCGTAGCCTGGCCTCGCCAATAGCGGTCACCCCGGCGCCAAATAAGAGCCGTCATCCGCCGCCAAATCCGTCATCCCGGCGAAAGCCGGGATCTCGTGCGGCTCTGTCCCGCGCCTTCGCCTGAGATCCCGGCTTTCGCCGGGATGACGATTGGGGTCAGGGAACCCTTCCCCTCCCCACGACATCTCTCCGCGTGAAGATCGCAACCTACAACGTCAACGGCGTCAACGGGCGCCTGCCGGTGCTGCTGCGCTGGCTGGCCGAGGCCCGGCCCGACGTGGTCTGCCTGCAGGAGCTCAAGGCGCCGCAGGAGAAATTCCCCGAAGGCGCGATCCGCGACGCGGGATACGGCGCGGTTTGGCACGGGCAGAAGAGCTGGAACGGCGTCGCCATCCTCGCGCGCGGTTGCGATCCCGTCGAGACGCATCGCGGCCTGCCCGGCGATCCCGAGGATGTGCAGAGCCGCTATATCGAGGCGGCGGTAAATGGGGTGCTGGTCGGCGGCTTGTACCTGCCCAACGGCAATCCGAAGCCCGGCCCCAAGTTCGACTACAAGCTCAGATGGATGGAGCGCTTCGCGCTGCGCGCCGCCGATCTGGTCGGGCTCGGCGAGCCGGTGGTGCTGGCGGGCGACTATAACGTCATGCCGACCGATCTCGACGTCTACAAGCCCGAGCGCTGGCTGGACGACGCGCTGTTCGCGCCGGAGGCCCGCGCCGCCTATGCCCGGCTGCTCGACCAGGGCTGGACCGACGCGCTGCGCCACCTCCATCCCGGCGAGACGATCTACACCTTCTGGGACTATTTCCGGAACGCCCATGCCCGCAACGCCGGGCTGCGCATCGACCATCTGCTGCTCAACCCGCCCGCGGCAAAGCGGCTCAAGCGCGCGGAGGTCGACCGGGAAGTGCGCGGCTGGGAGAAGACCAGCGACCATGCGCCGGTGTGGGTCGAGCTTTCCGGGTAAGTGCCTCTTCTTTTCCCGGCGAAGGCCGGGGCCCAGACTAAGCGTGCGCGTCGCAGACGCGCCAAAGGCGCGTGACTTTCAAGGACTGGGCCCCGGCCTTCGTCGGGGAAAAGAAGAGTATCTAGCCCGCCACGTTCCGCAAAGCCGCCACGAACCGATCAACCTCGTCCATCGTCGTCGCCAGCGCCGGCGTCACCCGCACGCAGCTGCCGCTCGCCAGTCCGTCGCGATGCACGGTGAAGATGCCGTGTCCCTCCAGCAGCCGCTTCGCCAGCACGACATTGGCGTCGTGCGAGACCTGCCCCTTCAGCCGGAACGCCGTGATCGCGCCGTAGCAGCGCGGATCGTCGGGCGTGAGGATCTCGACGTTCGCCAATTCCCGCGCCGGCCGTACCCAGCGGTCGCGCAGCGCCCGCAGCCGCGCCTGCTTGGCGGCAAGCCCGATGCTCTCCTGGAAGTCGAGCGCAGCGGGTACCGAGAGCTGCGCTGCATAGTCGACCGTGCCCGTGTGAACCCGCGAACGGATATCGCCGGGGTTCGCACTCGGCTCGGCCGCATCGACATCGATATCCGCCAGGCGCCCCTCGCGGATCACGATCGCCCCTACGCCGAGCGGTGCGCCGATCCATTTGTGCAGGTTGATGCCGATGAAGTCGGCGCCGAGATCGGGCAGCCGATAGTCGATCTGGCCCACGCCGTGCGCGGCATCGACCAGCGCGTCGATCCCCCGCGCCCGTGCCATCGTCGCGATCTCGGCAACCGGCAATACCAGCCCGGTGCGGTGGCTGACCTGGGTGAGCAGCACCATGCGGAGGCGCGGATTGGCGCGGAACGCCGCGTCATAGGCGTCGATCAGCCCCTGGTGCGTCGGCGGGCAGGGCAGCGCGATCTTCACCACCTCCACCCCGCGCCGGGCCTTGAGCGACTCCATGCATGCCTGCATCGAATCATAGTCGAGATCGGCATGGAGCACCGCGTCGCCAGGGCGCAGGCGGTTATAGCCGAGGATCAGCGCGCGCATCGCCTCGGTAGCGTTGCGGGTGAAGGCGATCTCCTGCACCGAGACGCCCATCGCGGCGGCGACCCGGGCGCGGATAGCCTCGATCTCGCCGGGCATCTCGCGCCGGGCATAGAAGCTGGTGTCGCGGTTCACCCGCTCGACCTGGCCGCGATAGGCGGCGAGCACCGGCCTGGCCATCATCCCCCAATTGCCATGCTCGAGCTGCACGGTCTTGCGGGTGATGTCATACTGGGCGGCGATCTTCGCCCAGCGGTCCTCGTCTGCGGCAAGGGCGGGAGGGACGGAAGCGGCGGCGGCGGCCGCGCCGAGCAGGGTCCTGCGGTCCATCATCTCCCCTTCCCTGTTCAGACGCGGATGTAGCGGAAGTACCAGACCTCGTGCCCCAGCCGCCGCGCCTTGCGTTCGTAGCGCGTCTCGGGCCAGTCGTCGGGACGGGTGAGGAAGTCCTCGGCGGTCTGCGCCTGCCACTCGAAGTCGCGGCGCTGGTTCATGATCATCATCGCCCAGCGGACATAGACCGGATGGTCGGTGCCGAGACGGAACTCGCAGCCCGGCTTCAGCTTGGCGGCGATGATGTCCATCGGGCCGTGATTGACCATCCGGCGCTTGGCGTGGCGCGCTTTCCGCCAGGGATCGGGATGAAGGAGGTAGAGCCGGTCGAGGCTGGCATCGGGCAGCCGCTCAAGCACTTCGAGCGCATCGCCCATGTGCAGGCGGACGTTCTGCAGGTCGCCGTCGCGGATATGGCCGAGCGCGCCGACCACGCCGTTGAGGAAGGGCTCGCAGCCGATGAAGCCGTGATCGGGGCGCGCCGTCGCCTGGCCGGCGAGATGCTCGCCCGCGCCGAAGCCGATCTCGAATTCGAGCGGACGGTCGTCGCCGAAGAGTATCCGGGAATCGAGCGGACCGGACTCGGGCACGCTCACTTGCGGCAGCGCCGCCTCGACGAGTTCGGACTGGCCCTGGCGGAGCTTGTGGCCAGCGCGGCGGCCATAGAGACGGCGGATGGAAACGGGATCGGACACGGGAGCGCTGTTAGCGTCCCCGGCGGAGAGGACAAGCTTTAGAGCGCCTGGGCGAGCGACGAAGGCGCGGGCGGGCGGCTGGCGGCGCTGCGCTGATGCGCGGCTAGGCGGCGGTGCTGCGGCACGGTGGTGCGCGGCTCGCGGCGGGCGATGTGCGGGCGCGGCAGCGGATGCGCCTGGGCCGGGGCGATCCAGTCGCCCTGCATGTGGCGGATGCCCATGGTGCACAGCAGGACCAGGTCCTCGCGGCGGACGATGCCGTTGGCGATCAGCGTCACGTCCATGTTGCGGGCGAGGCGCAGCACGCCCTCGACGATCACCCGGCGCGAGCGGCTGTCGGAGATGTTGCGGACCAGTCCGGCATCGAGCTTGACGAAGCGCGGGGTGAAGCGGCCGAGCAGGCGGACGGCAAGCGGGCCGACGGCGAAGCTGTCGAAGGCGATGGCGATGCCGCGGTCGACACAGGCCTGGGCCAGGGCGGCGACGGGGGCAAGATCGCCGCGCTCGTCGGCATTGATCTCGACGACGATGCGATCGAGGGCAACACGGTGCTCGACCGCGGTGCGGAAGAGATGGGCGAGCAGCGCGTCGGGAGAGCCGCCGGCGGCACCGACGGGAATGGCGAGCAGCGCCTCGCCCTCGAGCAGCCCGGCATCGAGCGCACCGGCAATCGCCGCGCTGATCCGCTCCATCTCGAGTTCGGCGCGCGCCTCGGGAGCCAGCGCGGCGGCAATCTGCGCGAAGCTGCGTCCCTGGGCCGAGGCGATCGCCGCCCAGGCAAAGGGCAGGCCGGTCGCCGTGGCGATCATCGGCTGAAAGGCGATGGCGAGACCGGACTGGAGTGCGTGCGGGGCAGCTTCGGTGGACATGGAACGCTTCCTTTCTGCCTCCCTTTAAAGATGGTTAACGATATCAACTCCATTCCGTGCGTCGCCGAAGGGGGATTCCCCCCATGGGGATTCTACCAAGCGGGCCGCCGGCGGATTCGGCTTGCCCCACGGGAATCCGCGAGTCGCAGCGGGATCGCGAGAGTCGGCTGCGAAACGATCGTTCGAAGATTATAGCCGGAATGGCGGCATCTACCGATGGACGGGAGCGCGAATCGTGGTGCGCCCAACGCGAATCACATGGTGATCGTCAGATCCCCGCTACCCCGCGTCGTGCTCGATATCGGCTTGAGCCGCTGGATCGCATCGAAGGCTGCCTGGGGCGCCGGCAGCTTGTCGAAGTTCGGATAGATGAGAGTCCGGTCGAGCGTGCCGACGCTCAGCGTGGATCCCACCTTCTTGCCCTCCAGCGGGAAGGCGGGCCCGACGCCGATGGTCACCCCGGCATCGCCGACCGCGAGCAGATAGGCGTTGGCGGCATTGTCGGCGCGGTAGACACCATAGTCGCTGCCGGGCGTTCCCTCGCGGCACCAGACCGGCGGCGGCGACGCCTTGGCCGGCGTCTCCTTCTCGATCTTGTCCGCGGGAATGCCGAGAAGCACCGCGCCCATCAGCGCCTGGGCCATATCGGGCTTTTTCGGCTTGGCCTTCGGGTCATAGGCGAGCACGCCGGCGCAGGCGGCGACGGGTACGGCCGCCGGCGATGCCGCGACCTTGTCGGGCCAGACGATCCCGCCGACGATCTCGCCCAGCCGGGCATCCAGCGCAACCGGGTCGAGCTCGGTCGAGCTGGCGCGCACCGCCACCAGCCACTCGCCGAGCGGAATCATCGCAAGCCCGGTGCTCTTATAGGCGCCGCTTCCCGGCACATAGACGCGCTGCAGGCCGGAGGCGGCCTCGGCATGCGGCGGCGTGAAGGCGCGGGCGGGGCCGGCGGGCACGGGCGTTCCATACGCGTCGCTCCGCAGCAGGATCTGCGTCTCCGACCGGTCGAACCACATCGGCACGCTCATCAGCGAGGGGCGGAAGATGTAGAGCGTCACGCTGGTCGCCCCGCCCTCGGCATATTGCACCATCACATCGAGCTCGCTTCCGCTCGAATCGGCGATCGTGCCGCGCGGATAGCCGGCGATCCTGGGTCGCAGGACCAGGCCGGTCCCGGCATGCTTCCAGCTCGCCGCGGCCGGCACGTCGATCCGGGCCGCGTCCTGCGCGGCGGCAGGCGAAACGGCACTCGCGCACAAGGCGGCGGCAAACAGGATGGTGAAGCGCATGACGATATCCCCCTGCCCCAAGGCTAGGGGATGGCGGTCAAACCGCAAGCCGGAGATTGCGCCGGATCAGGCCGCGCTGCGCGACATCGGCTGGGGCAGGATCCCGGCGGCAGGCGCGCCGACATAGCTGCCCTGGACCAGAGGCACGCCGAAGCTGCGCAGCCGCTCATAGGCCGCCTCGCTGTCCACACCCGCCGCGACGATGCGCAGGCTGAGGCTCTGCATGCGGCGCACCAGGTCCTCGATCGCGATGCGGCGCGACCAGCTGGAGGCGACACCGGTGATCAGCTCGGGCTCGATCGTCACCATGTGCGGGGCGAACTTGCCGCAGGCGGCCAGACCCGATTCATTCGGCCCGATGCCGTGGAAGGCGACCGTCGGGCCCAGCTTGTTGAACACATGCATGATGTCGGCGAGCTGCGAGCTGGTGATCGCCTGGTAATGGTGCAGCATGAACACCAGCCGCTCGGGCACGATGTTGTACTGGCGGGCGGTGACCAGCGCCGGCTGGATATGCTCGGCCGGGTCGCCGATCGCCGGCGCGCTCATCGGAATGGCCAGGCGGCCGCCCGAATTGGCGAAGCCCGCGGTCGCCGCCCAGCGGATCGCGGCCACGGCGCAGCGGCGATCGACGTCGCAGCGCTGCTCGGCCGAGAGCTGGTCGAAATCCTGCGCGGCAGGCGCGCCGTTGCGCTGCACCTGCGCCTCATAGGCATGGATGCGGCTGCCGGCGATCTCCGCGATGGGCTGGAAGGCGATCGCAAGTCCCGCGCTCGCGCCAGCCGACGCCGTTGCCTCCGGACCCATCATCGAATTCTCCGACTCCACCGACTCGCTCCTTTCCCGTCCTTCCTGATGCAGAATTACGGTTGCCCAGTGCTTTATAGGACGGTCCGTACGACTACGGGGGATTCGCGCGAATCCGTTGGCCGGAAACGAGAAAGCCCCGCGCCGGACGGTCCGGCGCGGGGCTCTCGATTGCTTGCCTTCGAAGCGAAGGATCAGGCCAGCGCGGCCTTCAGATCCTCGACCAGGTCGGTCTTCTCCCAGGGGAAGAAGTCGCCTTCCGGCTTGCGGCCGAAATGGCCGTACGCCGCGGTCTTCGAATAGATCGGCTTGTTGAGCTGCAGGTGCGTGCGGATGCCGCGCGGGGTGAGGCCGCCCAGCTTCTCGATGCCCGCGATCGCCGCTTCGATCTTGTCGTCGCCGACGGTGCCGGTGCCGTGGGTGTCGACATAGAGCGACAGCGGCTTGGACACGCCGATGGCATAGGCCAGCTGGATCGTCACGCGCTTGGCGAGGCCGGCGGCGACGATGTTCTTGGCGAGATAGCGGGTGATGTACGCCGCCGAACGGTCGACCTTGGTCGGGTCCTTGCCCGAGAAGGCGCCGCCGCCGTGCGGAGCCGCGCCGCCATAGGTGTCGACGATGATCTTGCGGCCGGTGACGCCTGCGTCGCCGTCCGGACCACCGATCTCGAACGAGCCGGTCGGGTTGATGTGATACTCGGTGGCGTCCGAAAGCAGGGCGGCCGGGATCACGTCCGCGACGACCTTCTTCACATAGGCCTTGAGCTCGGCTTCCTTGTCGCCTTCGTCATAGCCCTTGCCGTGCTGGGTCGAGACGACGATCGCGGTGGCCGCGACCGGCACGCCATTCTCGAAGCGCAGCGTGACCTGGCTCTTGGCGTCGGGCTCGAGGAACGGCGCGGCGCCCGAATGACGGTCAGCCGCCATGCGCGCGAGGATCTTGTGGCTGTAGTCGAGCGTCGCCGGCATCAGGTCCGGGGTCTCGTCGGTGGCGAAACCGAACATGATGCCCTGGTCGCCCGCGCCTTCGTCCTTGTTGCCCGAAGCGTCCACGCCCTGCGCGATATGCGCCGACTGCGGGTGCAGGTTGTTCTCGAAGCGGAGCGTCTCCCAGTGGAAACCGTCCTGCTCATAGCCGATGCGCTTGACGGTATCGCGGACGGTCTTCTCGACCTCTTCCTGCACGCCCGGGGCCCAGTTGCCCTCGGTGTCCATGATGCCCTTGCCGCGGATCTCGCCGGCAAGGACGACCAGCTGGGTGGTGGTCAGCGTCTCGCAGGCGATGCGGGCCTCGGGGTCCTTCGACAGGAACAGATCGACGATGGCGTCGGAAATCTGGTCGGCGACCTTGTCGGGATGGCCTTCGGAAACCGATTCGGACGTGAAGAGATAATTGGAACGCATGGAAATTCCTCTTGTGGGGAGGAAAGCCGGGCCGTTGCCATGCCCATATAAAGCTTTCCTTATATCAAGCCCCTAGCGGGCGAAGCGCCGGATGGCAATTGCCAAGACTACGGAAGCCAGCGCGGCGATCAGCGCCAGCCAGTTGCCGAGGCGCGAGAACAAGGTCGGCGGCAGCGGCGCAGGCAGCGGCGCCTCGACCGCGCCTTCCTGCCCCGCCGGCACCGTGCCGACCAGCCGGCCATGCGCATCGATGATCGCCGAGACCCCGGTCGGCGTGGCGCGCAGGATCGGCAAGCCCTCCTCGATCGCCCGCAGCCGCGCCTGGGCCAGATGCTGCACCGGCCCCCAGCTGCCGAACCAGGCGTCGTTCGAGGGATTGAACAGGAAGTCGGGGCGGTTGCGCTGGTCGATGATCTCGCCCGAGAAGATGATCTCGTAGCAGACCGCCACCCCAGCCTTGCCGAACCCGTCGACATCGAGCGTTTTCGGGCCCGGGCCGGGGATGAAGTCGACATCGCCCATCACCAGCCGCGCCAGCCCGAGGGGGGCGAGCAAGGTGCGCATCGGCAGATATTCGCCATAGGGCACCAGATGCGCCTTGTCGTAGCGCTGGCCGAGCATCCCCGCCGGATCGACCGTCCACACCGAATTGCCGGCGCCGGTCAGCTTCTCGCCGTCGAAGAACAAGGCGTTGCCGCCCACCATCGCCCGGTCCCTGGCGCCGAGCAGACCGCCGATCCGGCCACGCACCCAGCGCGGATCGCCCTGGCGGTAATAGGCGCGGGGATAGCCGTCCTCGATCAGATAATTGACCATGCCCTCGGGCCATACCACCAGCCGCGGCACGGCACCGGGCGCGCCGCTCCATTCGGCGAGCTTGTTGAGCACGCGCGGCGCATAGTCGGGCTGATCGACGCCCTCCTGGCCGATATTGGGCTGGACGACGCGGACATGGGGACGCGTCATGTCCTCCACCGGCTGGCCCGGATTGAGCGCGAAGCCGCTGACGAGCAGCAGCGCTGCCGTGGCGAGCGACACGCGATACTGGTGCTGGGTGGCGAGATAGAGCGCGCCCGCGACGAACAGCGTCAGTCCGGACAGCGCATAGGTGCCGGCAAAGGCCGCCAGCTGCGCGATCGGCGTCGGCACCCAGATCACCCCCATCGGGTTCCACGGATAGCCGGTGAACAGCGTGCCGCGCAGATATTCGGTGACGATCCAGGCAGCGGCGGCGGCAAGGACGAAGCCGAGGTCTGGCTCGTTCCAGCGCGCCTTGACCAGCCGGGTGAAGCGCCAGGCGAGCCCCATCGCGACCGCTGGGTAGACGGCCAGATAGAGCGCGAGCAGCAGCACGGCGAAATAGCCGAGCACCGGCGGCATCTTGTCCTGGAAATCGAAGGCGTGCTGGATCCAGTTGTTGCCCAGGGTGAAATGGCCGACACCGAACAGCCAGCCGCGCAGCAGCACGCTCTTCGCGCTCGGCGCATGCCAGGTCAGGTGCAGCAGCACCGCCAGGCAGATCAGCGTGACCGGCCACAGATCGAGCGGGGCGAATCCGGTGGCGGAAAGGAAGCCGGCGATCAGCGCGGTGAGCAGGGGGCGGGTGAGCATCGGGTGCGTGCTTAACCGATCCTCCCCCGCTGCGGTAGCTGGAGCCGAAACGCTCCTCTTCGTCACCCCGGCCTTGTGCCGGGGTCCACCGGGAGGCAAGTCATGGACAAGAGGCTCTATCGCCAGTCCGAGAGGCTTGGTGGACCCCGGCACAAGGCCGGGGTGACGGATATGCGGAATGGATCGGGTAGCGAATCCCCCCCGACCACACTACATGGCGCGCCATGACCGAGATCACCGTCGCCGCCCTGCAGCTCGCCTTTTCCGACAATATCGACGCGAACATCGCGAACGTGTCGCGGCTCGTCCGCGAGGCGGCGTCGCGCGGCGCCCAGGTCGTGCTGCCGCCCGAGCTGTTCGAAGGCGAATATTTCTGCCGGGTCGAGGACGAAGGCCTGTTTGCCAATGCCGCGCCGACCGCCGAGCACAAGTCGGTGCGCGCGATGCAGGAGCTGGCGCGCGAGCTGAAGATCCACATCCCGACCAGCTTCTTCGAGATGGACGGCCATCATTACTACAACAGCCTCGCGATGATCGATCCCGACGGCAAGATCGCCGGCGTCTATCGCAAGAGCCACATCCCCGACGGTCCCGGCTACGAGGAGAAGTTCTACTTCCGCCCCGGCAACACCGGGTTCAAGGTGTGGGACGGCCCCGAAAAGGCGACGCTCGGCGTCGGCGTGTGCTGGGACCAATGGTACCCGGAGACTGCCCGCGCGATGATGCTGATGGGCGCCGACATCCTGTTCTACCCTACCGCGATCGGCAGCGAGCCGCATGACGACAGCCTCGACACCGCGCGCCTGTGGCGCCGGGCGATGGTCGGCCATGCCGTGTCGAACGTCGTGCCGATCGTCGCCGCCAACCGCGTCGGCACCGAGCATGGCCAGACCTTCTACGGCACCAGCTTCATCACCGACGAGCGCGGCGACATCCGCGCCGAGCTGGACCGCGAGGAAGAAGGCGTGATCACCGCGACGCTCGACCTGACCCTCGCCAAGCGCCACCGCGCCGCCTTCGGCTTCTTCCGCGACCGCCGTCCGGAGCTGTACGGCCGGCTGGTGCAGGATATCTGATAGCTGATCCCCTGATCTGTTCCCCGGCGAAAGCCGGGGAACAGGAGATATACAGCCGCCTTGTAAAATAGGATTTCGCCTGCTCGGCTCAAGCCGCCGGCATCGCAGCTGGCCGCTCTTTGACGCCGTAGGAAAGATAGGAACTCGACCGCGCAAGGATCTTGCGAGATGGGGTGCGCTCGCGGGAACTGTGTCAACTTTGCCGCCGCGAAAACCCGCTCTAGGCGTGTACTTCGCGTACTTTGACGAGTCGGCGGCGCGACCCGTGTTGGAGCCACGCCCCTACCCTTTCGTGTTGCTTGCGCCGCTTCCCCGCCCGAGTCATCCTCGCCACCTGATCAGGAGCCGTGCAGATGGACGATCCCGAGGTCCCGGAAGACAGCAAGCTCACGCGCTCGAAGCAGCAATGGGCGGAGCAGGGCAAGTTCCTGACCGGCCATATCGCGCGGCCCGAAGAAGAGCGGCTGCCGCCCGGCCAGCACCTGACGGTCAAATGGCCGGTGCTCGATCTCGGCCGCCAGCCCGACATCCCGCGCGAACGCTGGAAGCTCGAAGTGGCCGGCATGGTCGCGCGGCCGGTGACGCTCGACTGGGCCGGGCTGATGGCGCTGCCCCAGACCCGGCTCAGGAGCGACATCCACTGCGTCACCAGCTGGTCGCGCTACGACAATGACTGGCAGGGCGTGCTGACCCGCGACCTGCTCGCCCATGTCGAGCCGCGCGACGAGGCGGCGGCGGTGATGCTCCACGGCTATGACGGCTACACCACCAATGTGCTGCTCGCCGACTTCGCCGTGCCCGATGCGCTGATCGCGCATGGCTGGGCCGGCCAGCCGCTGGCGCGCGACCATGGCGGTCCGGCCCGGCTGGTGATCCCGCACCTCTATTTCTGGAAGAGCGCCAAGTGGATCCGCAAGATCGAGCTGATCGGCGCGGACAAGCCCGGCTTCTGGGAGGTCAACGGCTATCACATGCGCGGCGATCCCTGGGCCGAGCAGCGCTACAGCCGGGATTCCTAGCCCAGCGCTCCCCGGATCTTCGTGGCGGAGGCCCGCGCATCCGGCTATGCGCACGCCCATGCACATCACCGGAAGCTGCCATTGCGGTGCGATCCGCTACGAAGCCGAGGCCGACCCTGCCCGGGTCGCGCTCTGCCATTGCACCGATTGCCAGGTCCTAAGCGGCTCGGCCTGGCGTGCCTCGGTGCGGGTCGACGCCGCCGACTTCCGCGTCACCGGCACGCCCAAGGTCTATGTGAAGACCGCCGACAGCGGCACGCGGCGCGGCCAGGCCTTCTGCGGCGAATGCGGCTCGGGCCTCTATGCCTTCACCCCGGCCGACCCGCGCGTCTATGCGATCCGCCTCGGCTCGGTCGACCAGCGCGCCGACCTGCCGCCGCGCAGCCAGATCTGGTGCGATTCGGCGATCCCCTGGGCGCTCGACGTCAGGGGGCTTCCGGCCTCGCCAGGGCAATAGCCCGCGCCACCACCGCCTCGAGCATCTCGGGGGTCAGCCGGCCGGTATTCTGGTTGTAGCGCGAGCAGTGATAGCTATCGACCAGCCATTGCCCGCGGTGCATGCGATGCTCGGCGCCGTGCGCGAAGCGATGCTTGGGCAGCTTGCCGCCCATCGCCTTCACCGCCGACTGATGCGCGATCTGGCCGAGCGCCAGCACCACCGGTGCCCTAAGCTCGGCCGCCAGGAACGGCCGGCAGGCATGGATCTCGGCGGGCTCGGGCTTGTTCTCGGGCGGCAGGCAGCGCACCGCGTTGAGGATCACCACGCCCTTCGGCTCGCCGCCCTCAGCGAGCCCGAACTTCTCCAGCGTCGCGAACAGCAGTTCGCCCGAGGCGTCGCCGGTAAAGGCGCGGCCGGTGCGGTTGGCCCCATGCTTACCCGGCGCCAGCCCGACGATCGCGATCGGCGCGTCGAGGTCACCGAGCGCGGGCACCGGAGCGTTCCACCAGTCGGGATGGGCGGCGCGCAGCTCGGTACGCAGCGACACGAGACGGGGGCAGAGCGGACAATCATGGCTTGGCGCGGACATGGCCGCGCGATAGGCGCGGGAGCGTGCCGAGGACAAGCTATGCCATCGCGATCGGATCGAACCGCCGGGGCCGCCACGGCTCCCCCGCACAGGAAGTGATGGCGGCGATCCGGGCGCTGGGCGGCGTGACCGCGGCCTCGCCGATCCACCACACCCCGCCGCTCGGCCCCTCCAAGCGCCGCTTCGCCAATGCCGTCACGCTGATCGAGAGCAACGAGGCGCCCCCCGCCCTGCTCCGCCGGCTGAAGGGCATTGAGCACGCCTTCGGGCGCCGGCGCGGGCAGAACTGGGCGGCGCGGGTGATCGATCTCGACATCGTCCTGTGGTCGGGCGGCAGCTGGGGCGAGCCCCGGCTGACCGTGCCCCACCGCCTGTTTCGCCAGCGCGACTTCGTCCTGGCCCCGCTGGTCCAGGTGGCACCCGACTGGCGCGATCCGGTCACCGGGCTTAGCATGCGCCAGCTATACGCGCGGCTGAGGAGGAAGCGATGATCCTGGCGTTGCTGGCACTTGCCCTGGCGGACCCCGACCCGAGTCTGGTCGCCTTTGCCGACGCGTTCGACCAGGCACAGCTGCGGCAGGACCGCGCGGCGATGGAGGCGATGATCGCCGACGATCTGGTCTTTATCGACGGATCGGGGAAGCGGCAGGGAAAGCAGGCGTTCATCGACGGCTGGATGGCGCCGGGCGACCGCTATGACCCGATCGTGCTGGTCGACCGCGTGATCGTCCCGCTCGGCCCCGATGCGGCCGTCGCCAATGCCGAGACGATGCTCAGCGGCACTTCGGGCGGGCAGCGTTTCTCGAGCCGGATCCGCTTCGCCGATACCTTTCGCAGGACGAACGGCCGCTGGCAGGTCGCCCATGTCCAGGTGACGCGGATCGAAGCCCGCCGTTGACCCGCCCGGCCCAGCCGCCTAGGGGCAGGGCCGGTGTGGGTCCGTAGCTCAGTCGGTAGAGCAAGCGACTTTTAATCGAGAGGTCATGGGTTCGAATCCCATCGGACCCACCAAACCCCCGATCCAGGGCGCATCATCCCGGTTCACGGGATTGTCTTCCCCGCAGAAATCCGCCCTTCCCGACCTTCAACGAGGTTCACCTCGGGCTGCCCAAGCTCATTGATCTTGGGGGTAACGCCGGGGGTGCCCAAATCGGGAATGGGGGTACGCATGCCGCTGACGGACAAGCAATGCCAGAAGGCCGCGCCAGGTGAGCGCAACTACAAGCTCGCTGACTCTGGCGGCCTGTACCTGTTCGTTACCCCCAAGGGCGGAAAATCCTGGCGGCTCAAATACCGATTCGGCGGCAAGGAAAAGCTGCTGACCTTCGGCCTCTATCCGGAGGTCCCCCTGCGGGAAGCGCGCGACCGGCGCGATGAAGCGAAACGTCTGCTCCGGGAGCATCGCGACCCGGCGATCGAGGCGCGCAAGATCAGGGCCGCAGCTTACGCCGCCGCCGGCGCGACCTTCAAGGTCGTCGCCGAGCGCTGGTACCAAGCCCAGCTCGGGCGTTGGGCCAAGGTCAACGCGACTAAGATCGCCCAGGCGATGCAGCGCGACGTGTATCCCGAGATCGGCGGGCTCCCCCTCACCGATATCGACGGGCCCGCGGTGCTCGCCGTGCTGCGCAAGGTCGAGCAACGCGGCGCCATCGACACGGCAAAGCGCATCCGCCAGCACATCTCCGCAGTCTTCGGATATGGTATGGCCGAGGGCCTCTGCGCCGCTGACCCCGCCGGCAGGCATCTGCTCAAGGCGATGCTGCCGACGCCGATCGGCGGAAGCCAACCCGGCCTCAGGACCATCGCCGAACTCCGGGAGTTGCACGCGACGATCGACGCATCGACGGGCGGCCCGCTGACCAAGCTCGCGTCGCGGCTGCTGGGCCTCACCTTTGTCCGCCCTGGCCTGATCCCGACCGCGCGATGGGAGGAGTTCGAGGGGATCGACTGGTCTGATCCGACCGGCGCCGGCGATGCCCCGGAGCCGATCTGGCGGATCGCCGCGGACCGGATGAAGCTCGAGCAGGAAAACAAGGCCGACGAGGCATTCGAGCATATCGTGCCGCTCGTACCGCAGGCGGTCGACGTCCTGCGCGCGGTCCACCGGCTATCCGGACGGTTCCCCTACCTCTTCCACAGCGTCCGCTCGACGCACCAGCCCATGAGCGCGAACACGATCGGCTATCGCTACAACCAGTGCGGCTACCGCAATCGTCATGTCCCGCACGGTTGGCGCAGCGCGTTCTCGACCATCATGAACGAGCGCGCCACCGTACTCGGGCTTGAGGGCGACCGGCCCATCATCGATGCGATGCTCTCCCATAAGCCCAGGGGCATCTCTGCGGCCGAGATGGCGTACAACCGCGCCAGGCACATGCCGCGGCGCTGGGAGCTGGCGCGGTGGTGGGCGGATGAGACGATGAAGGGGCTGCCGCCGGCTGGCACCTTGCTGGATGGCTGGGACCGCGCGGGGTGAATCTAGCGGTGGCCTTAAAGGCCCCTGTACGCACCATGGGGGAAAGTCGTATGAAGAGCCCATGGAGTTCTTCACCTATCTGGCGAAGGAAAGCTCAGTGATCTGGCAAGCGCCGATCACATTCCTGATCGCAGTTTTGCTGGCCGGGATGCTGGGCTACAAGCTCGCTGGCTGGCAGTTCATTGCGCGACTCGACACGGTCGGGGAGCGCCTGAAGCTCAAGGACGAGCAGATAGCGGATCGCGAGCGTAAGCTGTCGGAGCTGCGGCAGGCTACCGAGAGCCCGCCCCCGCAGATCGAGGCGCATGGGGACGTCGGGGATGACTACAGCGCCGTCATCCGCCAGCTCACCCAGCTATACATTTTCAGCCATGATGGGCTTTCACCCGCATTACTGGCAGGATTGGAACTGCCGCCGCGCGAATGGATGAATGGCCAGCTTGAAGAGATGGGCAAGGCTTGGCGCATCGGCACAGTGCGGGGGGCTTATGCGGAGATTATTCCGCTCAACTCGCCCACACCCCCTGCCTCGGGCGCGCAGTTCTAGCCGCTCGGGAACCCCATTTACCCCCGCTTTTGCCGCGCTCCGCGACTGGCTTCTACTCCACCAGCCTCACCACGCACTCTTGAAGCGGTAAGGATCGTCGTCAGTCTCAAGCTCGCGCGCGGCTTGCTTGAACTTGTCGAGTTGCGACTCGGCTTTTGCGAGGCTCAGATATCAGATTGTTGATAGGTAAGCCGTTTGCCAACGATACCCGCCACTGCGTTGCGGGCGCGCTGCTTATCATCAACGCCGTTGGCGATGCGATTGTTATACCGGAACTCGAACTCGGCCAGACGGCGGTGCGGGCAAAGGCCGCTGCGTACCAGTAGACGCAGCGCGCGTGATGCCTGTCCTTCATCTCGTCTTACGGAACCTCGAGTAGACAATCAGCACGACCACAAATTCCAGGACGGCAACGCGGCGTATCCCGCCTTTCAGCTCGAGCTGATTAAAAATGAACCCGAGCAGGAAGCCGAAAGCCAACCAGATGGCGACGTTCGGCAACCCGAAATAGGTGAAGATTCGCGGATTGCCGGCTGGTGGCAGTAAGAGTTTCTCTGCCTCCACTGCGGCTACCGCCGCCGCTAATCCGAGGACCAGCGCAATGATGTGATAGGTCGAAATCATTCGCTGCTTCGAGCAGGCGGTCCTTCCCAAAAACCTCAATAGCGTTGCCTTCGGAAGCTCAGATAGCCACCTTTTGGCTGGCCGGCACTCGATCAGCGCTTTCGAGCCTCGGCCAACAGCTGCGCTGAAATCGTCCAATAGACGTCCAGGTCGCTCAGCTCCAGATTGCTCACCTCATCAGCGCCGCCGAGGAAAAGAGGCTGCCTGTAGGCGATACATTGGTCATAGCCTGGCCGAATTCCACCCGTTGCGAGCCACTGCTCGAAGAACGAATACGCCACCGCGGCGTCCGGCTCTTCGACCAGCTCCTGCTCATGGAATGAAACGCGGTCGAGCGGTATCTCAAGCGCTTCACCGGTTCCCGGTTCGAGCAATAGCACGAGCGGCTTGCCGGCGATGATCCTGCCTTCATCCGTCGCGAACTGGCGCCCCAGCCAGTCGGCCCCAAAGCAGCTGATCCGCTCCGCGAATTCCGGGAAAGCCTCCGTCGCGAGAGCCGTGAAATGTGCGACATCTTCCGGGCGATGCAGGCGGTAGGCGCCTTGCAAATAGCTGTCACCTTCCCGGCTTCCGGCGCCCGTGTCCGGCTTTGGCCTTTTCCCCCAACCAAACATGACCACTCCCTCCTTGTAGATACTGATGCACCCACGCACGCCCACTCCCGGCGTGCGAAATATTGTTACACGTGAACCATCGGAATTGAAGGTCGCGTTCGCCGTCAGCCAAATTTGGTCGTACGATTACCTCTCACCGCAACTCGGACGTTTCGTCTCAGAATTTTCGGGCTCCGGGTTCTGCCACAAGTTGGTGCTCATCCTGCCAGATGATGTGGCCCGCAGAAGCCCACGCCGGGACCTTCCTCGTCATCCCCGAACCAGATCCGGCAGAGCTGCCAGCCCGGCTCGGCAGGCACCAGCTGAACAGGCAGGCGCTCGAACGCCTCCCGCACCGGCCCGAACTCCTCGAGCTTCGTGCCGTCGTGAAGCTTGAGCCCCATTACCTCGTTGTCGAACCTGTCCTTGCCTATCGTTACTCGAGCGATAGCGCTGAACGGCACCCATCCGCGCGAGAAATCGTGTCCATCAGGCACATCGCTCTATTGTTACTCCAAAACAACGGAATTGACTCTCGGAGAAGCTTGGAGATGATACCCCAATAATTCGGGGGGATGACTATGAGACAACTATGCCTGATAGGCGCCGCTTTGCTTGCGGTTCCGACGATCGCCAGTGCCCAGACCGCAGCCCAGGCCGTGCCATCGGCTGCTCCTGCTAGTCCGGCCCCGCCAGTTCCTGTCGCCGCGGTCGCCCGGAGCGCGCCGACCGTGGCACTGCCGGCGAATACCGAGATCTTCCTGACATTGAACAGCGAGCTTAGCTCGAAGCGACATGAGGAGGGCGACATGTTCGACCTCACCGTATCGCACGACGTCATGCTCAGTGGCTTCGTCGTAATTCCCAAGGGTACCCTGGCGCGCGGTGAGGTGACCTGGCGCACTGGTCGAGCGGTGTTCGGCAAGTCGGGGAAGATGGACATTGAGCTGCGCTTCATCGATCTCAACGGTCGGCGCATTCCGCTTACCGGGAAGTACCGGCAAGAGGGTGAGGGCAACACGCTGGCAGCAGTCGGTGCCATCGTGCTCACCGCGCCCCTGCTCGTTGTGACCGGAAAGTCAGCTCGCATTCCAGCTGGACGAGAGTTCAAGGCCCATACCGCTGAAGCGTTGCCGGTCGCACTGCCTGAGGGCACGGATCCGGCGATGCCCGCTCCTGTCATGGCCGTGGCCGTGAAGGCGGCGCCAGCCACTCCGGCCAATGAGACGGTCGCGGCAGCGCCACCGGCGCTCACGCCCGCCGTCACGACGAGCGCTGACAAGCCGAAGCATTGAGGATTTGGGGCGGGGCTCGAGTGGCCTCGCCTCTACACCGGTGGACTCCGAGCCAAACATCAGGAACAAAATCAGCCGGAGCAAATTCACAGCGGTTTTTTTGATACAATGTCTAGAGGCAATTGGCGCGCAGTCCTTGCGCTTGTCGGATGGCTAATTTTATGCGGTGCTCAGCCGCCAGCAAAACAGGTTGAGGGCGGCAATCGCACTCGTAATACCATCCCAGCGGCGCAGCCAGCGCCAGCGCTCACACCTAGCCCAGGCCCGAAGTTTACGCCTTACGTAGGCTATGATCCCGATCCCTGCTACCATGCCAAGGACAAGGACGCCGCCGATCTGTGCGCCCAATGGCGCGCCGCCATCGCTGCGGAGAAAGCAGCGCATGAGGCCAGGCGAGCGGGCACTTGGGCAATTGTCGCAACGCTCTTGAGCGGTGCTGCTTTGGCTGCGCTTCTCTGGACCCTTGTCCAAGGAAGGGCCGGCCTAAAAAAGGCGAGAAAAGCCAATATCATCGCACGCGATACTGCTCGCCGGCAGCTACGGGCCTATCTCGCGATAGATATTGTTGGGTTCAGTGGCCTGCCGAAGTCTGAGAAGCCAACCTACAGTTGCGTCCTACGAAATTGCGGTCAAACTCCTGCACGAAACGTCAAAGGCGAGATTCACGCCTATTTTGATGATTGGGACCACGCTCCCCAATTGCCCGATATCAACAGCGTTCTTAGTAGGCCCGGGCAGACGCTTGGACCCGATCGAACATTGGGGGCTTTTCGACGCAGCCTAACACTCTCCCCAGCCGATAAGGCGCGCTGGCTCAAGAACGAGATCACGCTCTATCTCGTGGTGAGGCACGTTTACGAGGACGTGTTCGGCAAGCGACACCGACTGGATCAAATGTACAAAGCTCGTCCCCGCGACGGCGGAGACGCGATGGATGCCATCTGCGACGCTGAGCGCCAGATGGACGAAAATGATTCTTTGGATCAACCGCCGTCCGCTGATGAAGCGGCGCTATGAAAGTTGGCACTGTAATACGGTAAACCTAGGCGCTGGTCGGCTTCGGCGCAGCAGGCACGAGCCCCACGGGCACCTCAGGTGCCGGCGCCTGAGGCGCGGGCGCGGGCGGCGAGAGGGGCTTCCGAATCCACGTCGGATCAGGCGTCCCCAAAGGCACTGCTCGAAACGAAAAGCGGAAGTCCTCGCCGTTCCAATGAACGACCATCTCCACCGGGGTCGGCATCTTCGAGAATACCGCCTTCGTGATAATCACCTGGCCGCCGTAACCTTCGCTGGGTCCGACCGTCGTGCGTTGAACAACTCGGTCCCCCAACTCGCCAAGGGTTCGATCCAAACGATCCCGCATCATCTTGATGCTGTAGGCTGTCCCAGCGGCGATAGCCGCAGCTTCAATCTGCCCCGCGGTGCTAGGAGTGCTGTAATCGAAGCGATAACTGCCACGGGGAGTTCGATAGGTGCTGGTGTAATGATCACGCTGACTGGCAGCACCCGCAACAGCGAATCCCCCAAGCAGCGCCATGCCGACCTGTGACCACCTGGCCCGGCTTTCCGCCTTCGCCTGGACCTCTTGGAGGCTCATCGCGCGCTGGGGCTTGCCGCCGACCGAAACCTCAACGTTCTCGACGTCAAAATCGGCTTCGATATCACTCGAGTTGTACACCGCGACTGCGAAGACCATGCTTCCATGGTCGAAGAGGAGTCGGCGGACCTGCACGGAACCGCGCGCCCCCTTGAGGTCTAGGGTGGGGAAGCCCCTGTCCCAACGCAGTGTTTCCTCGCCTCGCTGAACTGGCTGTATCTCAACTCGCGGCGCTGCCTGAGCGGGCATCGCCAGCGAAAAGCTGGCAAGCGCCAGCGACCATTTTCCTATCGCTTTCATTGCACCCCCTTGACTCGTCTTTGCGCCCCGAGCCCCTTGCAAATTTCATCTCAGGCCAGGGCAAATGTCAACGTGGAGGATTGTGCAGTAGTACCGGTGATGTATTTTTCTCCGATCGACTCGGGGGAGGACAGATCATGGGTGACTATCAAGTAGGCTGCATCATTCCAGATGGACGCGATGCAGATAGAAGGATTGATAGTCTAGGCGGCCCCAACTTCAAGACAGCGCCGATTGATGACGTTATCCGCTGGATCGAGGAAGGGCATACCTTCTGGGTCAGCGTGCGAGGCTACCGTGTTAACGTGCTTGTCAGACAGCACTCCAACGGCAGGAAGTACCTTACTACGGAAGGGGACAGCTTTCCGCCGAATAACCTTTTGAACTTGCCACACTGCTAGTCATCACATCGAACGGCGCGGTGCAGCTTTTCGGGTCTTTCGCCCAATGCAAAGACTGCTGGGCGGCGCATAAGCCCGGCACGTTCGAGCGGGTCAGGGTAAGCTGCAAGCCTGCCGTCGATGCGGTGAAGCCCAACATCATGGTTCCGTAGCGGTATCTAAATCCACCCAGGCCAGATTCGTCAACGATACGGAGGGGAGAATGATAAAGGTAGGTATCGCGCTGTTAGCGCTCGGGACGTCGCTGGGCGCCTATAAGCCCGACTGCTTGGGTCGCACGTTCGCCACGGTCGCCGAGGCTCGGCAATCGGGGTGCTGTTCGCATCATGGGGGCGTCTGCGGGTGCTCTGGCGGCCGTAAAACCTGCTGTGACGGAACGCTCAGCCCGTCTTGTCGCTGCTGATGACAAAGAAGCCACATCACGCCAAACTAAACCGGCGCCGCGGGGCTCACCCTACCCCTCCCAAAACATCGGCGACCGCAGCCACCGCTGCAGGTCGCTCTCGTACCAGGCGACGACATTCGCGCTGATCTTATGCCGGCGCGGGAACTCGCCCCGCAGCTCCTTGCGGCGGATGGTCGCCTTCGACAGGCCGGTTCGCTGGATAACCTGCGGAAGCCGGACGAAGGCGTCGGAATTCGGCGTTTGCGCGGACATCATGCAGCCTCCCTGGGCTTGAACTCGACCACCGTCCGCGCTCCTCCGGTCGGGCCGTCGGAAGCATCCCGCCAAGAGCCACAGAAGCGGCTCTCGTGCGTCTCGGGGTAGAGGGTCACCGGGAAGGCCGCGTTGCCCTGCACGACCACCGGGGGATTGAGGTGACAGACGCCGACCACCTCCGAGGCGGACGGATCCCGCAGGGCATTGGCCAGCTTCGGTGCCGACCTCTTCCACCAGGCGCACGCAGCGCAGGTTCGCGGGTCAGGCATTGGCAGCACCTTCAGCCTCACGCCGCCGAGCCTGCTCACGAGCAACATAGTGGTCGAGCAGGTGCGCGGGGTTGTGGAATGTGCCGCCATCCCCCCAGGACGAAGCGGACTCGACCGCCCCATCCGGCCGCTGGACGAAGATGCCCATTGCTGGGTCGGCGAGCCCGTCATTGATGCCGCAGGGCGTGACCGGACGGATTTCTCCGTCGACACAATATGCCCAGGCAATGATCGGCGTGAGACGCATGCCGGGCTCACCCTCGACCCAGATGTCACACAGTTTCCATCCCGGCTCGGCTTGGATGAGCTGCGTCGGCAGCCTCCAGAGCCCCTCCCATATCGGGCCGAAGTTTTTCAACTCAGTGCCATCGGTAAGAATGAAATCAGCCACCTCGGTGCCGTACTGATTAGTCGACGGCTTGGCGCGGGCGATCGAGCTGAACGGCACCCAGCCGCGACTGGCGTCGAAAACACCTAGCATGTCAGGGAACTCCTACAGCGGCACCGCGGCGCTGAACTCGCCGCAGTGCTGGTCAGGGTGGACAAGGGGAAAGACCGAGAACCCCTCGGGGGTGGACTCAGCCCAGGTGACGCTCTCGATCCGGGGCGGATGCCGCCGGCACACGCCCGTCCAACGGGGCCCCTTGAGATCGCCGGGCTCAGCCGAGGCGTCGATGACGCCCCGGCTGAGGAAGTGCTGGCAGGTAGAGCAGGTCATATCCGCTCACCTCCAGGGCCGGTGCTGACGACCCGGGCCACTTCCTGTGCAATGACGAAGGCGCTTCCCGGATTTGCCCGGGAGAGCCGCCGGGCTTCCGCCTCTGCCTCTGCGAACGTGCCGTGCTGGCGGCGCGGCCGAACAGGCTCTGCCTTGCTGATGCGGAAGCCGCCATGGCCGCGCGGCTCGTCAAGCTGCGCGCGCAATATCCCGGCGCGCGCATCCGCGGCCATCGCGACTGGCCGAACGTGGCCAAGGCCTGCCCGAGCTTCGACGTGACGGCCGAGCTGAAGCGGATCGGGCTCTAGCCCTTCTCTGACACCGCGCCGCGCGGTTCCGCGGCAACCCAAGGAGACGATCATGAAGAGGTTCTTCCTCGCGCTCGCCCTCGTGGCGAGCCTTTCGGCGTGCGCTTCGTTCGAGGTGCGGCCGCCCACCGAGGCGAGCATCGCCAAGGCGGCGGACCGCGCAGCCAGCATAGAGAATGGCTATGCCGTCGTGGCGGAAATGACAGCCTTTAGCGTCGGCGCGTTCGACCCGGCGACCCGCGCCAAACTCGCCGATGGCGACCGCCTGGCCTTCGGCGTACTCGCCGCGGGTCGCAGTACCTATCCGGCGGCAACCGCGATGGCGCCGGCGGACACGGCGCGGGTGACGTTGGCGATTGAGCGGAGCGATGCTGCCCATACGTCGTTGCAACGAGCCCTCGGCTCATCCCCATTATTTGCAGGTCTTGAGATACCGCTGCACGTCGCGCTCAATGGAAGCGCATGACAGCGCCAAGTGTGACTTCCGGTAGAGCGGGTTCGCCCCTTCGACCGTCTCGCAGAAATGTACCAGCGCGCGTCGGCCGACGACCGGCAGGAGCATTCGGCACGCCAGCTTCTCGCAAGTCGTCAACGGCCTCCCTGGGCCTTCGGCGATGCTCTCACGCAGGATGGCTAGTGCGTGCTGTAGCGCTCGAGGATCGTTGTAGTCCACAGGCTGAACATAAAGGGAACAAGCATGATTCGGCTAGTACCTGCACCAGAATGCATGGGGGCAGCAGCCTCTGGTGTATGGTCGCGGTGATCGCCCTAGCCGTTCCCGGCGGGACTGGCCTCCTGAACGTCGTGTTTGGGGCGGAAGCCGCCCGGCGGCTTCTAAATCAACCCGGCGATGCCTGAACGGCGGAGAAGGGGTGATTCTTCCTGGCCGCTATCGGCAAGCGGTCCGGCGGAAGCGGTCGTTTAGCGGAGTTCCGGGATCCGGCGGCAATGGCGTCGGAAATCCTGCGGAAGCCGCAGGAGGCGAGAATTGCCCGAGATTGCGTTCAGCCTCGGAGGCCGTGGCCCCGCGAACACCGAGCATGTTGAGGAGACTGTCCAATCACCAGCCATCATAGCTCACTTCGCCGAGCGATCCGGCGCTGGCGCGCGTCATTCCACAGCGTCCAGACACACACGCTGACAAGCAGTGCGATTACTGCGGCCAGAATGCAGGTAATGAAAAGGTACAGTTCGATGGGTAATTCCAGCGCCTGGAGTTCTTGCACTCGGTCTGGCAAGGGCGATTCAGATCACCCGATACCGGCACCGGCCTCTCGAAGGAGGTGGCGGTTTCCCACCATCCTCCCTGTGAGATGCCTAGCTTTATCGGCAGCGAACGCCGTCCCGCTCGATCGCTCGACCTGCAAACGCACCGCCGGCAGCGCCGACCAATGTTCCCAGGACCTGACTGTCGCCGCGCACGAGGGTATTGCCGAGCAGTCCGCCGGCGGCGGCGCCGATGATCAGCCCCGTCGTGCCATCCGAACGACGGCAATAATAGCGCCCGTTCTGGCCGCGATAGATGCGGTCGTTCGCGGCAAGCGTCCGGGTACGATAGTAGTTGCCGCTGCGATAGTAGCGCCCAGCGTCATAGCGGTTCATTCCGGGTTCGCGGCGATCCCAGTCATAATTGGCGTATCTGCGCCAGCCGCGATTGGCCTGTCGCGCGTTGCGATTGGCTTCCGCGAGGTTGCGTGCATACGCACGCTGGGCCTTGCGACCCTCGCGTGAATTGTCGGCATCGCGGTCCCCATGATATTCCTGATCGGCCGCGCGGAGGTCCCCGCGCTGTTCGTTTCGAGGTTGATTGGGCTGTGCCAGCGCGGGCCAGGAGGGAGCCGCGACGACCAATATGGCGACCGCAAGATATATGTTTTTCATGATCTCTGTTCCTAACTACGGATATAATCAGGTACTGAACGGCTCGCCCTGCGTAAAAGCCCAAAATAAAATCAAATATAATTTGCAAATTTTATTTTACGATCGCCAATAATTATCATTGGCGTTATTCGAGTATGCTAGAATACATCCTCCAGCGCCCGCCGAATGCGCGCTTCGTGTCGCCGAGGACGAACCGCCCTTTGACCAATAAGTCCGCCGTAGTTCCCGCCGAGGCGGTGGCCATGCTTAGACAGCGGCGACGGGCTCTGTGCCAGGACCGCCCTCGCCATGCTCCAACAATACCGCCGTTCCGGGTGTCGCGTCGAAGATCGTGATATGCGCCTCGAGTTGTTTGGCGAGTGCCTGGACGATGTTGGTGCCCAAGCCCGCCTTAGGCGTCCCGGACGGCTGCTTCGGCATGCCGACGCCATCGTCCACCACCGACAGGCTCCAGACGGGCCCCCGGCTACCATAGTTCACCATGATCTTGCCCCGCCGCCCTTCGGGGAAGGCATGCTTTAACGCATTGATGACGAGTTCGGTGACAATCAGACCGACGCTGACCGACACCTCGGCATTCACGCTGCTCTCGTCGCTGGTGACGTTGAGGCTGATCTGACCGGGATCGTGGATCATCGATGCGCCAATGCTTTCACACAGCTGGGTCAAGTATGGCCTGAGCCTGACGCGGTCGATCGAGGACACGGCGAGCAGCCTCTGGATGGCGGCCACCGACATCACGCGGTGATGGGCCTCGTGCAGATGTGCGCGCGCCTCCTCGGACTGCACCCGCTTAGCGCTCTGCATCAACACGCTGGCTATGATCTGAAGGCTGTTGGCGACGCGATGCTGGAGCTCCTGAAGGAGCATCCCTTTGTCGCGGATCAGATCCTCGGTCATCTTTTCCGCGATCCGGGCATCGGTTACGTCGGCAATGGCGAGCAAAAGCCTGACCGGTTCGCCCCTGCCATAATTGAGCTTATGGGCATTCAGAACCAGGCAGCGCGACGCGCGTCCCTCGCGCTCCAGGTCGAACTCGTAGTTCTTAACTTCGGCTAAGCCGGACGCAGTCGCCTTCAGCAGCGATTGGAGCTGTGCGACAGCCCATTCGCCGGCACCCAGCTTGGCGAACTCACGGCCTGCGATGGTGTGGGCATCGATGCCGAAGGCATCGCAAAAGGCTTCGCTGGCCCCGACCACAACGCGATTCTCGTCGAGGAGCAACACCGGCGCATGCGACGATGCGACTACGGCCATGGCAAGATTGAGGCTCAGCTCGGGAGCTTCGGATGCTGTGTCGGGCACGTGGAGTCCTTTCGGCCCCCAGGTTTCTCCGGAATGAAGTCCTATGTAGAGCACACGGCCGCACGCATGAGTGATGGCGGACTCGGCCTTGCTGGAATCATAGCACATGCCCAGGGCAAACCTTGCTATTATTCGGACGGTCGCCGACAGCGTAGCTTATAGCTAAGAAGACAGGCGGTCATCACGGCGGCGAAATTGACATCGTAGGCACCACAGCGACGATCGCTTTAGGGATCGGCGACATTCAGCCGAACGGCGTCTAGTGGGGCGCTAGCCGACGGGCTGCTTTAGAGGGCCACGGCCTAATAACGGCCCTCGTCGCGAGCGAAATTTGCATGCGAATCCGGAGCTTGGGAGGGGCCGGGATGGCGGCTTTCCGCTTCATCGGCTAGGATCGAGTCGGGCTCTGGGGGGCACACGGAGCGCGCAATGGCACTCAAGTCGGACATCGAATATTTCAGCCGCCGGGTTGAGGAAGAACGCGAAAAAGCTGAGCGCGCTGGTGAGCCGGCCACCTATCGTATTCACACCGAATTTGCGCGCCACTACGAGCGTAAGCTGCGGTCGTTGATAGCGGGACAGCCTGTGCCTCAGCTGAAGAATGGAAGTGGCCTACACTGAGCTAACGACGCGGGCTGCGTAGCCGTCGCCTGGTCCCCGATCCCGCCCTCACTCAAGGCTTCTTGCGGTTGCCAGCCTTGAGCCAAGCGATGATTTGATACGCGTGCCGGCGAAGGCAATTGGGCTCCTGGATCAGCAACGTGCACGCGCCATGAGGGTCTCGTTCAGCGAAGGACGCAAGCTCGTGCAGATCGCCCCGATAGTCGCGCAGGATCCTGATGGCCTGCACGCCCATTCCAGCCGCTTCCTCCTCTTGCACGACGAGCGCCCGCTTGTAGATCTCGTTCGCGCGGCTCGGGCTCACGCCGAGCGCCTCGCCGATCTTCTGAAAGGTTGCACCCACGTCGCGCATCCGAAGCGCTATCTGATGTCGTTCCCGCATGCTGGCGCCATAGCCTTGAGAAGGCCTCGCGTCACGGATGGAGCGCAGGCGGCGGGGAAGGCCGCAGGTTTTGGCTCGTCCGATGCACGACTTGAGAGCCGCAAGCCCGCTCACGGCGGCAAAAGGCCACGCTCAAAGCAACCTCAAATTCTCTCCCATACCGGCTTCTGGGGAACCGATTTTAACCTGGGTTATTTCACCGACCGCGGAGATTGTCCGTGATAGGGCTCCGCATCCGGAGCGCCGCATGGCTCAACTATCACTCGAATCGTTCACCTCCCGTCTGGCAGCGCGCACGCTTCTCATGCCTGGCGAACGCGCCGCCCTCGCAGGCCTTCCATACGATACGCGCCCACTCCTTCCGGGTCAGGCCTTCATCGAGGCAGGGAAGATCGTCCAGCACGTGGACATTGTTTCGAGCGGCTTGGCCGCTCGTTTCGACATTACGGACGAAGGCGCACGGCTGTTGACCGCCCTTCATTTGCCAGGTGATCCGGTCAACCCTCGCTCTATCGTGCAGCTGCGGTCCTCATCAGGTCATATTGCGCTGGTCCCGACGACAATCGCGCGCGTCCCAATAACGGCTCTGCGGAGGGTCGCAGCCCGGCTGCCGGGCGTCGCAGAGGCACTCTGGCGCGAAGCCGCCCTCGAAGCCGACATAACGAGGCAGTGGATGGTCAACATCGGGAGGCGCGATTCGAAGACCCGTATTGCTCATCTATTCTGCGAGCTTGCGCTTCGCTCCGGAAGCCGGGAGGTCGCAGGAAAGATCGTTTTTCCGATGCCGCTCACCCAGGAGCACCTCGCGGACATCACCGGCTTGACCCCGGTGCATGTAAACCGGGTGCTGAGAGGACTGAGAGAAGAGAATCTCGTCGTCCTTCACGATCGCGAAGCGCACATTCTGCACTGGCGAAGGCTAGTGGCAGCCGGCGAGTTTCGGCCGAACTACCTCCATATTCCGGCAACGTCCGACGAAAGCCTCCGCCTGCTCGACTTATCCTAGGTCTGGCTTTCGCAGCCGATTTAGTTGACGCTGTGTAACTTAGGTTGTCGCGCCCCCGGGGCGGTGGCGGCAGGTTGAGACCGCTCCCCTCGGGCGCGTGGTCGGGAGGCTCCCTCTTCAAGCCTTCCGACCACATAAAGCTTGGACGTATCCGCAAGCGCGCGAATAGGCGTTTAGCAACGGAAGGCCTTCCACCCATCCTCAGCCATTCCGGTCACAATTTGACCGGCTAGGAACGGTCAAGCGCTAACGCCCCAGCTGTGGACATCAAATATATGTAAGGTCGTTGGCAGAGATTAGGCACTGCCTACCTGGTCGGGACCGTGGGACGGATCACCACCCCCTTGCCGAATGCCTCGATGTCCACGCCGTCGAGCTGCGCCAGCAAATGATCGAACGTGCCTTCGTCCGGTACCGGATAGCAATGCTCCAGAGTGCCCTTGAGGCGGTCTGCCTCAAGCTGGGTCAAAAGGGCTACTGCGACAATACGGTCCGCACTCAAGGCTCAACTCCTTCTGGCGAAAACACTATATCTGCAAATTCGTTCAACCTTCAAAGGGCGAGGCATGTCCTTCGGTTGACGGGTCATGCGCGTTCCCGCCTGGACGCCGTCTGCGCGAGCCGTGTCCTAAGTACGTGAGCAATCCCAACCGACGGAACTACTTCATGTTTCAGAAGGTTCGTGCGGACAATAGGATGGGAGAACGAAGATCGACCCCATGTCAAATGCGATTGAGTATTACCGGGCGCGTGCAGCGAGAGAACTTGAGATTGCAGAAGCGTTGGGCCAGCGCAGCACCGCGCGCATTCACCGGGAACTGGCCAAGCTCTACCAGATGCGAGCGGACGAGGCCAAGAGCAGGCAGCGTCGGGACGAAGCAGGCTCGTCCTGATTCGGCGATCATGACCCCGGCTCGATCCCCAACGCCCCAATTGCTGAGAGGTATAGGGAGCGCCCTCCCGCGGCCAAGACGGTCAAAGGCCCGCGGAGCTTGCCTGACTGGGCGACATCGCTTTTACGTTCGCCGCAGCGGGGATCCACACGACTTGCCCGCGGCTTGGTTCGTAGCGAGCGATTATGGCGTCCGGCGCGTTTTCGAGCGTCAGGCGCACCTCCTTTAATGTCGCGCGTCCCAGTTCAGACAAAAATTGCTCCAGGTGCTCAGCTTCTTGGGGACCGTCGACCTGGCGTGGGTCAAAGTCGAACTCCACTTCCTCCTCCGTGAAGAAGTGGCAGTTTAGCCGCTGTCTACCGAGAGTGTAGGAGGCAGCTACAGAGTGGTTGAGGCGAAGGGCAAAGGCCTCCCCGACGTCGACTGGTGGCGAGCAAGACTCGCCGTCCACGTTGAACAATAGGCTGCCCGAGGCGGCCGTAAGGATCGCCCAGACGCTTGCCCAATCTTCCAACGAGGTGTCGAGGATGTAGATGTCCCGCAGGGAACCGTCTGCCTCGAAGTCGGAAGCGATTTGCGACCAGTCCATAGAGCTGACTATCGAGGTATCTGCCGCCGGTGCAATGCCCGCCTTCCGATCCGCAATGGTCCCTCGCGAGATCAAAAAGCCATTCGTCGGATTGACAACTGGCTAGCGCCTAACCGCTCTTACGACCTTTGGCAGTGTTGTCGGCAAGCTGCACGCGAACCTTTTTTGGCTCGCCCAGACGCTCCCTGAGAGCTTCGGAAACGTCTTTGACGGACTCACGCTCGGCATCCGCGGGTTCGGCAGGCGGGGTCTTGTCTTCAGCCATGTCCCGATCATAGCCGGTGCCCGATCAAAATTCACCCATTAGTCACACCGGATTGGCGCCGATCGGCGGGGATGTGGGATATGGAGATTGCTGCAATCCGCTCGGCTATCGGACCGTTTGCAACCCCTCAAGGCGTGGTTACACCGGCAGCTATGAAGCTCCTGCTTGCCCTCGCATCGGTCGCTCTGTCGCAATCAGCCCCAGCTGAAGTGACCCAGGAGAAGGCTCGGTTCCGGCCTGGTGATCTCATCGTAAAGGGGCATGTAGCCACCCGAGATTACGAGACGCTCGACAGCGAGTTCAGTCTGTCAGCAATCATGGTCGCTGACCTGAAAATATCCAAGGTCCTAAAAGGGCGCCCGCCGTCGCGCACTCTTACGATCCGCTACATTGCGCACATGGACCTGCCTAGGGATGGTGAGTTCACGTTTCACCTTCGGCGTTCAGCGGGCAGATGGGTTGCTTGCAGAAAGGGACTCCACGAAGGCTATGTCTGCGGGTGAATTACACCGCTATTCACAACGGCGCCGGGGTTGAAGCGATCCGGTGCGGGATCGCCTCGCCGGTATCGTAAACGTAAGAGCAGTGCACCGTTTCCCGTCGCCGCGCTCCGTTCGGCGCAGTTACAAAATAATCGATGACCCAATAGGTCATCACGGGCGTTTTCCCAGGCTCCTCTTTTGCTGCGATCTTCTGGTATTCGCTCCCCGCCGATAAAGTGGCTCTCGTCGCGCGCTCGCACGCGGACTCGCTTTTACCACAAGCCGCGAGTGTGATTGATGCAGATATGGCGAGGAGGATTCGAAGTATCATCGCGCAGAGCACGATAGACGGGTCTCATCGAAAGAACAGACGTCCTCTCAACTACGCGTGCGTCATCCGTTAGCCGCGGAACTACCTCCGACGCACGTCGATCTTGTATGAAGCACGACGAAGGCGCTTGGAACGCTCGAGCAATCCGTAGACGACAGCCACGGCGATTAACCCGGCCAGGGTGAGAGCGAGGACCATCATTTACTCCACGTACCAAAGGCCCCCGCCTAAAAGCATCATTGCATAGTTCATGAGATTTGAAACGATGTTTGTGCTGCGGGTGGCGGTTCGCCGGTTCCGAGGCACCGAACACACGCTACATACGAATTATTTTCCGGGGGTATTGGCAGGGGTAGTTTTGTGATCGTCGGCACGAAGGAAGGCTGATTTCAGCCATTTCTGACCGGGCCCCCAGTAGGCATCGGACCCACCACCTCTCCCAACATTGTCGACGCGACGGGCTACCCAGCCACCGCTCTCGACAAGGCCGCCAGCAAAGCCGATGGGAACACGCCGGAATCAATTGCCGGATGTTCGCGAAAGGCTTTGAGATGACCGCTGGAGTGCTCCCCGATCTGAACCTCTATATCGGCGGCGAGTGGCGCGGCCCGGCGGGGCGCGAGACCCAGCCGGTGCTCAACCCCGCGACCGGCGAGACGATCGGCGAGCTGCCGCTGGCCAATGCCCAAGACCTGGCCGATGCGCTCGAAACCGCCGAGCGCGGCTTCGCAACCTGGCGCGCGACGCCGCCCGAGCAGCGCGCCGCCGTGCTGCTGCGCACCGCCGCGCTGCTGCGCGAGCGCGCCGAGGAGCTGGCCCAGATCGCCACGCTCGAACAGGGCAAGCCGCTGGCGGAGTCGCGCGGCGAGGCGCTCTATTCCGCCGCGCTGCTCGAATTCCATGCCGGTGAGGCGCTGCGCAACTATGGCAAGGTGCTGCCGCGCGCGCCGGGGCTGCGCTCGCTGGTGCTCAAGCAGCCGGTCGGCCCTGTCGCGGCCTTCTGCGCCTGGAACTTCCCGGTGATCAATCCGGTCCGCAAGATCTCGCCGGCGCTCGCCGCCGGCTGCTCGGTGATCCTGAAGCCAAGCGAGGAGACGCCTGCGAGTGCCATCGCGGTGATGAAGTGCTTCCAGGATGCCGGGCTTCCGGGCGATGTCTGCCAGATCGTGTTCGGCGTGCCCGACACCGTCTCGCGCACGCTGCTCGCCTCGCCGGTCACCCGCAAGCTCAGCTTCACCGGCTCGGTGCCGATCGGCAAGCATCTGATGAAGCTCGCCTCCGACACGGTGATGCGGATGACGATGGAGCTGGGCGGCCACTCGCCGGTGCTGGTGTTCGACGATTGCGATGTGGAGAAGACGCTCGACACGCTCGTCGCGCACAAGTTCCGCAACGCCGGCCAGGTCTGCGTCTCGCCGACCCGCTTCTATGTGCAGGAAGGGATCTACGACCGCTTCGCCGCCGGCTTTGCCGAGCGGACCGGGCGGATCAGGATGGGCGACGGGCGCGAGGCCGGCATCAACATGGGCCCGACCGCCAATCCGCGCCGCCCCGGCACGATCGAGGCGCTGGTGGAGAATGCCCGCAGCGTCGGTGCCACGCTGCTCGCCGGCGGCGGGCGCGGCGAAGGCGAGGGCTTCTTCTTCCAGCCGACCGTGCTCGGCGACGTGCCGATCGAGGCCGCGGCGATGAACGACGAGCCCTTCGGCCCGCTCGCCCTGCTCGCCCGCTTCGGCAGCGTCGAGGAGGCGATCGGCCATGCCAACCGCCTGCCCTATGGCCTTGCCGCCTATTGCTTCACCGAGAATGGCCGCCGGCAGAACCTGCTCGCGGACTCGGTCGAGTCCGGCATGGTCGTGATCAACAATGTCCGCACTTCCTGGCCTGACGCGCCGTTCGGCGGGATCAAGGAAAGCGGCTTCGGATCGGAAGACGGGCCCGAGGGTGTGGAAGGCCATATGATCACCAAGGCCGTCCATATCAGCTGAGCGCCGGGCGGGGCGCGTTGACGACAAGCGCAACGCGCCCCGCTGCCGGCCCGGTCCTAGCCCGCTCCCGCCGGCCTGGTCCGCGCGAACCATTCGCGCACCGGCACGCCGCCGCGGCCCCAGTCCTCGAGTTCGACTTCCTGGAAGACGACGAAGGTGTCGTCGGGATGCTTGCCCATGACCTGGTGCAGCAGGTCGCTCACACCCTTGTAGAGCGCAGCCTTCTGCGCGTCGGTAGTGCGATCGGCACCGGGCACGGTTCCCTGCCGCGTGACTTGGATCGTGACGATAGGCATGATCTTGTTCCTCGGTTGCGGGTTCAGTGTCCGGCGATCTGGCCGCCATCGACGTGGAGGATCTCGCCGGTCACGAACTTGGCGTCGTCGAGATAGAGCACGGCCTGCGCGATATCCTCGATCTCGCCCATCCGGCCCATCGGGTGAAGTGCAGCCAGCGTCTCGTGCATCTCGGGCGGGTTCATCGGGGTCTTGATGATGCCGGGCGCCACGGCGTTCACCCGGATGCCGCGCGCCGCATATTCGATCGCCAGACTGCGCGTCGCCGCGTCGAGCCCGCCCTTGGTGAGCGAGGCCAGCACCGAGGGAATGCGCGAATCCGCATTGTCCACCAGGGTAGTGGTGATCTGGACGATATGGCCGCTGCCCTGCTTCTCCATCACCCGAATCGCTTCCTGGGTGGTGAAGAAGAAGCCGTCGAGGTTGGTGCGCAGCTTCTGGCGATACTGGTCCTCGCTGTAGTCGGTGAACGGGCTGGCGATGAAGATGCCGGCATTGTTGACCAGCGTATCGAGCCGGCCGAACCTGCCGACGGCTTCTTCAACGAGCCGCTTCGCCGTCGCGGGATCGCCGATATCGCCGGGGATGGCGATCAGGCCGGGATCGTCCGACGGCGCGATCGAGCGAGAATTGGCGACCACGCGGTAGCCGCGCGCGCGGAATGCGTTGACGATGCCCAGGCCGAGGCCCTGCGAGGCGCCGGTCACGATGGCGACCTTCTGAATGTCCGACATGATGTTTCTTCCTGCCTGTTGCCGCGGCGCCAGGGGAGCGCCGTGGCCCAGAGCTAGGAGGCTGGTGCCTCACGCAAAATTGGCTATCTTCGCACGGTGGCTGATAGAAAACGCACAGAGCCAGACTGGCAGGACATGCGGGTGTTCCTTGCCGTTGCGCGCCATGGCAGCCTTTCGGCCGCCGCACGGGCGCTGTCGGTGAATCACGCCACCATCGCGCGGCGGCTCCATTCGCTGGAGGCGGACCTGGACGAGAAGCTGCTCGAACGGCGGCCCGAAGGCTATGTGCTCACCGCTGCCGGCGGCTATGCGCTGGAGGCGGCGAGCGAGATGGAGCGCGCCGCCGATACGCTCATCCGCGGCGCGGGCGATGGTGCGCCGGCCGGCCTGGTGCGGGTCAACGCACCGCCCGCGCTGGCGGCCGCCTTCCTGACCGCCGGGCTGGCCGGGATCGCCTCCCGCCACACGGCACTCGACATCGATCTCGCCACCAGCCTGCGCTCGGTAAGCCTTGAGCGGCATGAGGCCGACATCGCGATCCGCGTCGGCCGGCCGGAGGATGGCGACATCATCGCCCGGCAGCTGGGAACCATCGGCTATGGCTATTACGGCACCGAAGGGGCGTGCGGACGCTGGGACGCGAAGGCGCCGGTGTTCATCGGGTTCGACGAAGCGGATGCGCATCTCCCCGAAGCCCTGTGGCTCAGCCGCCATTTCCCCCGCGCGCGGCTCGCCTTCCGCGCGAGCAACCAGCATGCCCAGGCGATCGCCGCGCGCTCGGGCGTCGGTATCGCGCTGCTGCCGCATTATATCGGACGGGCCGAGCCGAGCCTGCGGCCCTGCGCGATCGGCCCGGCGCCCGCGCCGCGCGACGTCTATCTCCTGACGCGGCGCCGCGACCGCCACAGCCCGGCGATCCGCCTCGTCGTCGAGGAGGTCCTCGGCCTGTTCGCCGCGGCGCGCACGCTGTTCGAGTGACGCCGCGGCCGGTCAGCGCAGCGGGTCTCGGCTGACGGGGCGGCTGTTAACGCCTCCAGCCCGCGGACCGCGCGCGCGCCTCCGCCGCGGCATCGAGCGGGTCGCCGGCCATCATCTCCTGCGCCGCCGCCATCAGGGCGGGATCGACAGATCCGGCCTGGGCATATTCGGTCGTTGCGCGGGCGGAACCCGGACGGGTCTGACGAAGTGCCCAGCCCTGCGCACCGCGACAGGCGATGCCATCGGCGACGGGCGAGGTGAAGACCCGGCAATAGCCACCCTGCGCGTCGCGAAAGCTCACCGGCATCCGCACCGTGCCGGAGCCGGCAGCGAGCTGCGTGTCGAGCGCATTGGCCAGCTTGCCAGCCGCGTAGAGCTGCCCACCCTGGGTGCGCACATAGCCCGGATCCTGCACGCCATGGCCGATGGCAAGCCCGAGGACGAGCGACGCCGCGATCGCGCCTCCCCAGCGCGCCCAGCCCGGCACTGCCCGCCGCGCCCTGGCATGCGGCAGTGCGATCACGTTCGACCGGAGCACCACGGCGAGCGGGTCCGGGACCGGCTCGTCGGCGATCGGCGCGAACCGGGCGCCCAGCGCTGCACGCAGCGCGCGGTGGCGCGCGACTTCCTCCGCCAGCGCCGGATCCTCGGCGATCGCCCGTTCGACCCGTTTCGCTTCGATCGGACCGAGCTCGCCATCGGCATAGGCCATCAGCATTTCGGGATCGATGCTCATGCCGCTTCCCCCAGCCGCGCCATCAACGCCTGGCGTCCGCGCACCAGCCGCGAGGTGAGCGTGCCCATCGGGATGTCGAGTATCTCAGCCGCCTCCTTGTAGGCCAGCCCCTCGACCAGCACGAGCGCGACCGCCTCGCGCTGCTCGTCGGGCAGCGCATGCATCGCAGCGTCGATATCGTGCTGCACCAGCCGCGCCTCGGCATCGCCCTCGGTGCCGACAGCCACGCCGGCCTCTTCCTCGACGAAGGTCTGCGCGGCACGCGACCGGCTGCGGGCGGTATCGATCCAGCTGTTTCGCATGATCCGGTACATCCAACTGTCCATCCTGGTGCCGGGCTGCCACGACGTGCGTGCGCGGAGCGCCTTCTCCAGCGCCACCTGGCACAGATCGTCGGCATCCGCCGCATCGCGGGCGAGCGCCCGCGCGAACCGCCGCAATCGCGGCAGCAGCGCCAGCAGGTCGTCCTCGAATGCCGCCAAGCCCAAATTCCTTTTCCGGGGATGAAACGGATGGCGTGCGCCGTTTAATCCACATGATCGCGAAAATGTGCAAGGAAGGCGCGATGATGCGCAGCATGTGGCTCCTCGGCCTGGCCGCCCTGAGCGCGGCGGCACCGGCCCGCGCGCAGCTATTGCCCCAGCTGCCGTCGCTACCGGCCACCGGCAGCGGCGTGCTGGATCGCGTCGGACAGGATGTCGAGACACTCACCGGCGACGTCGCCCGGCAGCTTGAGGACACAAGGCGCGCGGCAGCAGCGACGCTGGTCCGCGAGCATCCCGACCGGATCGCGCTAGATCCCCAGGGCTTCCCCGCGCGCGCAGGCGAAGTGGTGGTCGAGGACCCGAGCGATGCGCTGCTCGCCGCGGCGACCGCGAAGGGCTATCGCCTGATCGAGCGGCAGGAGGTGCTTGGCATCGGCTTCGCCCGGCTCGAGGCACCCCGCGGGCGCTCGCTGAAACAGGCGATCCGCGAAATCCGCAAGCTCGGTGCCGCGGAAGTGACCGCGGACCAGCTCCATGCCCAGAGCGGCAGCGTTCCGGGCAGCGCGGCACCGGTGGCGCCGGGGACCGGGCCGTTGGTCGGCGTGATCGACGGCGGCGTCTCGGGCGCGGCGCTCTCGGCGGGCTTCGCCACGGGGGCTCCTCGCGCCAATGATCACGGCACCGCCGTCGCCTCGCTGATCGCCGGCGCGGGCACGGTGCGTGGCGGCCTGCCCGGTGCGCGCATCGCCTCGGCCGATGTCTATGGCAGCGATCCGGCGGGCGGCAACGCCACCGCCATCGCCCGGGCGATCGGCTGGATGGTGCAGAACCGGGTGAGCGTGGTGACGATCAGCCTGACCGGCCCCGCCAACCCGCTGCTGGCGCGCGTGATCGCAGCGGCGCAGGCGCGCGGCGTCGCGATCGTCGCGGCGGTCGGCAACAATGGCCCGGCAGCACCACCCGCCTATCCTGCCTCCTATCCCGGCGTGATCGCAGTGACCGGGGTGGACGGGCGCGGGCGGGCGCTGATCGAAGCCGGGCGCGCCACCCATCTCGATTACGCCGCCCCGGGGGCGGACATGCTGGCCATGGCCGGAAGCGGTCGCCCGATGCGGGTGCGCGGCACCTCCTTCGCCGCGCCCTTCGTCGCGGCGGTGATCGCGCGCGTCTATCCCACGCCCAACCCCGCCGGCCTCGGCGCGGCGATCGCCAGGGTCGACCGCGAGGCGCGCGATGCCGGGTCGCGCGGACCGGACCGCAGCTATGGCCGCGGCGTGCTGTGCGAGGCCTGCCGGACCCCGGCGCGATAATTTTTCGGCCGCCGGGATTAAACGCGATCCGGCCACCGTTCTCCCGATGTCAGTGGATTTTGGGAGAATGGACATGATCAGGTTTCTCGGCACCAGCGCCTTCCTCGCCCTTGCGCTCGCGGCCACGCCGGCTTCGGCGCAGCTGCTCGGCGGCAGTGGCGGCGGCGGGCTGGGCGGCAATCTCGGCGGATCGCTCGGCGGCCTCACCGGCTCGGGCATGGGTTCGCTCGACGGCTCGCTCGACAGCTCGATGCGCCGCCTGCCCACTCGCAGTGACACGACCGGCGATGTCCGCGGCTCGACCCGCAGCGAGCGGAATGTCGATACCCGCAAGGGCCGGGTGAAGGCGTCGAACGACAGCGCGCTCGACTCCACCATCGCCAACAGCAGCCGTGTCAGCGACCGGACGATCGGCGGCAGCGGATCGGCCTCGGGCAATGCCGGCGGCAGCGCCGATGCCCAGCTGATCGGCACCGATGCGGTCCGCAGCACTACGGGCAGCGCAGTCGGACGGACCCGCGATGCGGCCTCGAACCTGCGCGACCGCGGCGGCAACGCCGTGCGCACCACCCGGGATACCGCCGGCAACACCGTCTCGCGCGCCCGCAACGCAGTACCCGCCACGCCGGAGGTGTCCGGCACGGCCTCGGGTGCGGCGAATGGCGCGGCATCGCTGGGCAGCGGCACGCTGGCGCTGGCCGGATCGGCGGCGGCCAATGGCAGCGGCAGCTTCCCGGTCTCGGCCGGCATGCCGGTCACCGATGCCCGGGGTAAGCTGATCGGTACGGTCCAGTCGGTCCGTTCGACCTCGCGCGGCGTCGTCCAGCAGGTGCTGGTCCGGACCGGCGACAAGACCGCCACCCTGCCCGCCACCAACTTCAGCGGCTCGGGCAACGCCCTCGTCTCCGCGATGGGCAAGGGCGAGGTGAAGAAGGCGGCGGAGTAACGGGCTTCGCGGTCTTCCCATCGGACAGCAAGGATCGTGAAACCCGCAGGCGCGCCCGGCCATCCCCCTGGCCGGGCGCGTCGTCCTGTTCGATCCTGCCGGCATGGGCCAGGCCGGACGCGTGCCATATGGTCCGCCCGGACCCGAATTTCGGACTTCCCTCCCGACAGGGCACAGGCTAACGCGCCGCACAGAAATGATCGCGCCGGTGCCCCGAAAGGGGCTTAAACGGGAATGCGGTGCGGACGGGCCTTCCGTCCAACTCCGCGGCTGTCCCTGCAACTGTAAGCGGCGAGCGCGATGCACTGGCTCCCCATTCGAGGGAGCAGCCACTGGACCATCGGTCCGGGAAGGCCGTGCATCACGCCCTGACCCGCGAGCCAGGAGACCTGCCGGCGCAACGGTCGCTCTTGCTTTGGTCCAGGGGATGGCCAGGGCACGGTATCTCTCCGTCTGAGCGACGACCAAGCGGCCGGGGCCGCTTCGGTACGTGCGCGACGGCGACCAAGCGCCCGCCTCGCGTCTCGCACCGGCCGTTCGCGGCAGGCCCCTGCCCTCGTTGCACCGGCGCCGGGGGGACTGCCCATGTTGAAGACCCGTTTCGTCTCGCTGCTCGCGATCGCCGCCGCCACGCCGGCCTTCGCCCAGAGCGAGGACCCCGCCAGCGATCCGCAGGACACGATCATCGTCACCGCCTCGCGCTCGGGCGAGGGCACCGAGCTCAAGGACCTGCCCGCCTCCGCCACGGTGATCACCGCGCAGCAGCTCGACCAGCGCCAGACCCGCATCGTCTCCGATGTGCTGCGCGACGTGCCCGGCGTCTCGGTCAGCCGGATCGGCGCGATCGGCGGCCAGACCCAGATCCGCATCCGCGGCTCGGAGAGCAATCATGTCCTCGTCCTGATCGACGGGATCGAGGCGGCCGATCCCTATTATGGCGAATATGACCTCGGCACGCTGATCGCCGATCCGGCGGCGCGCGTCGAAGTGCTGCGCGGCCAGCAGAGCTCGCTTTACGGCTCCGACGCGATCGGCGGCGTGATCAACTACATCACCCTGTCGGGCCGCGAGGCGCCGGGTTATAGCGCCCGGGTCGAAGGCGGCTCGTTCGGCACGCTCGGCACCGCGGCCCGCGCCGCCGGCGCCTCGGGCGATTTCGACTATGCCGTGTCGGGCAGCTGGTACCACACCAAGGGCTATCCCACCGCGCGCGGCGGCAGCCGCGATGTGGGCTCGGACAATGTCGGCGCGACCACCAAGCTCAACTGGACCCCGGCCGAGAACTTCAAGCTCAGCGGCGTGCTGCGCTACAGCTATACCGATGCCGAAGCCAATGACAGCGATGCCAATCCGGCCAGCCCGAGCTTCGGCTACACGATCGACAGCCCTGGCACCTATTTCACCAACGAAGCATTCTACGGCCTGCTCAGCGCCGAGCTGACCGCGCTCGACGGCCGCTGGACCAACACGCTGTCGGGCCAGTTCTCGGACACGACGCGCAAGGGCTACAATGCCTTCGGGATGAACTATGGCGACAAGGGCCAGCGCTACAAGGGATCGTTCGTGTCGAGCTTCCGCTTCGGCACCGACGCGGTCAGCCACCGGCTGACCGGCGCGGTCGATTGGGAGCGCGAGCAGTTCCAGAACATCGCGCCATCGACCGGCTCGCCCTATGACGCGTTCCGCGGCCGCCGCGACACCGACAACCTCGGCCTGGTCGGGCAATATGAGCTAACCGCGGGCGGCTTCACCGGCGGCGCTTCGATCCGCTACGACGACAATAACCGCTTCGCCGACACCACCACCTGGCGCGTCCAGGCCGGCTATCGCCTGCCGACGAACACGCGCGTCCATGCCGCCTATGGCACCGGCGTCAAGAACCCCGGCTATTACGAGCTCTACGGCTATTCGAGCGGCACCTATATCGGCAATCCCAACCTCAAGCCGGAGAAGTCGCAGGGCTGGGAAATCGGCGTCGACCAGAGCTTCTGGGACGGCAAGGCCGTGCTTGGCGCGACGTACTTCGATTCCAAGCTCAAGGACGAGATCTACACCAGCTATCCGGCGCCGAACTTCACTGCGACGCCAGCCAACCGCGCGACTGACTCCAGGCAGCACGGCGTCGAAGTCACCGCCAGCCTGCGCCCCGTCCGCCAGGTGCAGGTCGAGGCGGTCTATACCCACCTCGACGCGACCGAGGACGGCACGATCGAAGTCCGCCGCCCCGGCGACATCGCCAGCTTCAACGCCACGGTTTTCAGCAAGGACGAGCGTTTCTCGACCACGCTGACCGTGCGCTACAATGGCCGGATCGACGACGTCGCCTATACCGATCCGAGCTATGTGCCGGTGCGCGTCTCGCTCAAGCCCTTCACGCTGGTCAATCTCAATGCCCAGTACAAGCTGAGCGAGCGCTTCTCGGTGTTCGGGCGGGTCGAGAACCTGTTCGACGTGAAGTACGAAGAGGTGTTCAGCTTCGCGAGCCCGGGTGCCGCCGCCTATGGCGGCGTGCGCGTCGCGTTCTGAACAGGCAGGGGGAAGCGGCCGTGAAGCAGCGCACCGACGAAGAACACAATGCCAAGATGAAGAAGGTCCAGGCCGCCCAGGCGAAGAAGATCGCCACCAAGACGGTCGAAAAGGGCCTGATCATCGTCCATACCGGGCCGGGCAAGGGCAAGACCTCCGCCGCGCTCGGCATGGCGGTGCGCGCGATCGGGCACGGCATGAAGGTGGGCATCGTCCAGTTCGTGAAGGGCGCGATGGCCACCGGCGAAAAGGCGGTGTTCGACCGCTTCCCCGAGCTCGTGGAGTTCAAGCCGATGGGCGAGGGCTTCACCTGGGACACCCAGGATCGCGCCCGCGACATCGCCGTGGCGCGCGAGGCCTGGGAAGAGGTGAAGCGGATGATCGCGGATCCCGATTACAGGATGGTGATCGCCGACGAGCTCAACATCGTGCTGCGCTATGATTACCTGCCGACCGAGGAGGTGCTCGAGGCGCTCGCCGCCAAGCCGGAGATGAAGCACGTCATCATCACCGGCCGCAACGCCCCCCAGGCGCTGATCGACGCCGCCGATCTCGTCACCGAGATGGCGCAGGTGAAGCACCCCTTCCGCGAGCAGAACGTCAAGGCGCAGGCGGGGATCGAGTTCTGATGGCTCCGGCCAAGCTCCTGGCCTTGCCTCTACTTGCCTTGGGCGGCGCGGCGCTGTGGGCGAGCGCTCCAGCACCGACCATGCCACCCGCCACCAAGCCCAGGCGCATCGTCTCGCTTAACCTGTGCGCCGACCAGCTCGTCCTCGCCCTCGCCGATCGCGACCAGATCGCCGGGGTGACGCGCAATGCCACCGACAGCGAGATGTCGGGCGAGGCGGCGAAGGCGCGCGGGCTGCCGGTGCTCAAGAACTCCGCCGAGCAGATCCTCGCGATCGATCCCGACCTGGTCGTCGGCATGCCCGCCAGCCGCAGCGCCCCGATGCGCGCGCTCAAGGGCCATCGCTTCAATCTGCTCGACCTCCAATCCGCCGACACGGTCGACCAGATCTATGCCTCGGTCCGCCAGACTGCAGTCGCGGTCGGCCATCCCGAGCGCGGCGAGGCGCTGGTCGCGCGCATGCAGGCGGCGCTGGCGCGGCTGGGCAAGCCCGGCGGCGGCAAGGTCGCCGCCTATTACCAGCGCCGCGGCTTCATGACCGGCACCGGCACGCTGATCGACGACCTCATGCAGCGCATGGGGCTGGTGAATCTCGCGGCAAAGCTCGACAAGCCGCCGCTCTCGCAGCTCAGCCTCGAGGAGATGGTCGCGGCCCAGCCCGATTACCTGATCGTCGAGAGCGCCACCGACAAGATCGCCGACCAGGGCACCGAGATGCTCCACCATCCCGCGCTCGCCGGCATCCCCCGCATCTCCATCCCCCAGGCCTGGACCGTGTGCGGCAGCCCCGCCTATGCCCAGGCGGCTGAAGGGATGGCGCAGCAACTGGCCCGTTTTCAGGATCGGACCCACGCCCGATGACCCTCTCCCGCCCCGTGCTGATAACCGGGCTGCTCGCCCTCACCCTGGTCGCCGCGATCGGATCGATCCTGTTCGGGCCGGTCCATCTTTCGCTCGCCCGGATGTTCGCCGCCTTCACCGGCCATGGCGACCGGATCGCCTCCACCATCCTGCTCGAGCTGCGCCTGCCGCGCATGCTGCTCGGGCTTGGCGTCGGTGCGATGCTCGGCCTGGCCGGCGCGGCGCTGCAGGGATACCTTCGTAACCCGCTCGCCGAGCCGGCGGTGCTGGGCACCTCGAATGCCGCCTCCCTGGGCGCGGTCGCCGCGCTCTATTTCGGGCTGGCCGAGCTGCACCCGATCATGCTGCCGGCGCTGTCGGTGCTGGCTGCCTTGCTCTCGCTGGTCGGCCTGTCGGTGCTCGCCGGCCGCTCGGAGAGCCCGCTCACCCTGATCCTCGCCGGCATCGCCATCGCCACCTTGGCCACGGCGGGGGTTAGCCTCGCGCTCAACCTCTCGCCCAATCCGTTCGCGGCGATGGAGATCATGACCTGGCTGCTCGGCAGCCTGGAGAACCGCTCGTTCGATCATGTCTGGATCGCCTATCCCTGCATCGCGATCGGCGGGCTGCTGCTGTTCTGGGACGGCCGCGCGCTCGACGCGCTGACCCTGGGCGAGGATGGCGCGCAGGCGCTCGGCGTCGACATCCAGCGCACCCGCATCCGCCTGCTGCTCGGCACTGCGATCGGCGTCGGCGGGGCGGTGGCGGTATCGGGCGCGATCGGGTTCGTCGGGCTGATCGTCCCGCACCTCGTCCGCCCGCTCACCGACCGCAGCCCCTCGGCGATCCTGCTGCCCTCGGCGATCGGCGGCGCGGCCCTGCTCACCTTTGCCGATCTCGCCGTCCGCCTGATCGACACCAAGAACGAACTCAAGCTCGGAGTCGTCACCGCTTTCCTCGGCGTGCCGGTCTTCCTGATCCATCTGATGCGGGAGCGCCGCCTGTGGTGAACATTCGCCTCGAAAACGTCGCGGTCACGCTCGGAAACCGTATCGTGGTGCAAAACGCCAGCACCGCATTCGCCCCCGGAACCCTGACCGGCATCGTCGGCCCGAACGGCGCCGGCAAGTCGACTCTCGCCCGCGCGATGCTGGCGCTGGTGCCGCACAAGGGCTCGATCCTGGTCGACGATTCCGATGTCGCGACCCTGCCCCGCGCCGAGCTGGCGAAGCGCGTCGCCTATCTCCCCCAGGGCCAGACGCTGCACTGGCCGCTCACCGTGGAGCGGCTGGTCGAGCTCGGCCGCCTGCCCCATCTCGCCCCGATGTCCCGCATCGGCGAGGGCGACACCACCGCGATCGAGCGGGCGATGGAACGCGCCGATGTCGTGTCCCTGCGCGACCGCATCGCCACCGAGCTTTCGGGCGGCGAACGCGCCCGCGTCCTGCTCGCCCGCGCGCTGGCGGTGGAGGCTCCCGCGCTGATCGCCGACGAGCCGCTCGCCAGCCTCGACCCCGGCCACCAGATCGACGTGATGGAGCTGCTCCAGTCCGAGGCTCGCGCCGGCGGGCTGGTGATCGCCGTGCTCCACGACCTCACCATGGCCGCGCGCTATTGCGACCGGCTGGTGCTGATCGATGGCGGCACCGTCGTCGCGGAGGGCACACCCGCCGAGGTGCTCACCCCCGCCAACCTCAAGTCGGTCTATGGCATCGACGCCCGGGTCGAGCTCACCGGCGACTGGCCGACGATCACCACCCTGGGCCGCAGCCGATGAGCGATCCCGCCTTCTACCACGCGCAGGGCTACGCCGCCCTGCCACTGTTCGATCGCGCGCTGGTCGAGGCCGCCCAGGCCGACATCGCCGAGCATATCGACCGGCTGTCGCACGCGCTCTACCTCCCCTACGAGCAGAGCTGCCCCGACGCGCCGCTCGCCGACCGGCTCGACCGGATTTACGAGAGCGACCGCAGCCAGGCCAACCTGCTCCGCGTCGCGATCTGTACCGATGCGCATCGCGGCCCGCGCCTCCAGGAGATCGCCAACGACCCGCGCCTGCGCGCCGAAGCGGAGCGGGTCAGCGAACGCGAACTAGCGGGCAAGGTCGTCCGCATCCGCGCCAGCATCGCCAGCTTCCCCGAGCATCGCCACGCCTGGCATTCGGATGTCGCGCGCGACGATGGCGTCGCCTGCGGCCAGGTCTGGACCACCGCCTGGATCCCGCTCTGCGACGCCGGCCCCGGCAATGGCGGGCTGGAGATCATCCCCGGCCGCCAGCCCGCCCCGCTCGCCAGCGTGACCGACAATGGCCTGCGCATCACCGAGGACGCGATCGCCGGCATGCCGCGCCTCGAGCCCGAATGCCCGGCGGGCACCGTGCTGCTGCTCGATCGCTTCACGCCCCACCGCACGCTGCCCGCGAACAGGGCACGCTTCGCGCTGGTCATCTGGTTCAAGGCCGCCTGAGCTTTCGCTGCACTGCGGCGATTGCCAGCCGCGCGCGTAACGATTAGGGAGGCGGCGCGACAGGTTCCCCGGGGACGGGGATGAAAAGGGAACGGATGCACTCCGGCTGCCCCTGCAACTGTAAGCGGTGAGCCATCGGCCAGATGCCATTGGGAGCGATCCCGAGAAGGCGGCCGGACCGGCATTGACCCGCGAGCCAGGAGACCTGCCCGTCGCGGTCGTCTTTCGCGCGGACAGGGTGTGCCGGGCGGACGGGGGTGAACCCGAGCGACGACGAAGTTGGCCGCGTGTGCACGCGGACGCTGTCGTGCGCGCCCTCTCCGGCCCCGGCACCGTCCGCGCGCGGACGCGGCATGTCGATTGGGTCGAATGACAATGCTGAAGTCCGTTTTCCGTCTCTCCGTTTCCCTCGCCGCCCTGGCCGCCGCGCCGGCGGCCTTCGCCCAGCAGGCGCCCGCGCCCGATGCCGCCGCGACCGAGGACAGCGACCAGATCGTCGTCACCGCCACCCGTTCGCCGGTGAACATCGATCAGGTCCCCGCCTCGATCACCGTGCTCGACAAGGCCGCGATCGACCGCAGCCAGGATATCGGCGCGACCGAGATCCTGCTCCGCACGCCCGGCATCAGCATCGCGCGCAATGGCGGCTATGGCACCTCCACCTCGCTGCGCATCCGCGGCGCCGAGTCCGACCAGACCGTGGTGGTGATCGATGGCGTCAAGCTCAACGATCCCGCGGCCACCGGCGGCGGCTACAATTTCGCCAACCTGCTGATCGGCGACACCGCGCGCATCGAAGTGCTGCGCGGCCCGCAGTCGATCCTGTGGGGCAGCCAGGCGATCGGCGGCGTGGTCAACATCGTCACCGCCGCGCCCGAGAAGCCGCTCGAAGGCAGCTTCGACATCGAGGCCGGCTCGCGCGAGACGGTCAGCGCCCGTGCCGCGATCGGCGGCAAGACCGGCCCGCTCGCCTGGCGCATCGGCGGCCAGCGCTTCACCACCGCCGGCATCTCGGCGATCGCGCCCGAGTTCGGCGGCAAGGAAGCGGACGGCTACAACAACAGCAGCGCCAGCGGTCGCGCCGAGCTGACGCTGACCAGCAACCTCAGCGTCGAGGTGCGCGGCTATTATTCGAACGGCCGCACCGAGATCGATGCGACCAGCGGCGACAACAGCGACTATTCGACCAGCGAGGAGTTCGTCGGCTATGCGGGGATCAACCTGTCGCTGCTCGACGGCCGGTTCCGCAACCGCGTCGCCTATGCCTATACCGACACCGATCGCGACAGCTACGGCCCGACCCGCGCCCGCCCGCTGAGCTTCGAATCCGACGGCGGGAACAAGCGCTTCGAGTACCAGGGCAGCTTCGCCTTCACCAAGCAGATCTCTGCAGTGTTCGGCGTCGAGAACGAGAATTCGGACTTCCGCAGCCGCTCGCCCGCCGCGTCGCTGGTGACGCCGCTGCCGGCCTTCGCGCGCGGCAGCGCCGAGCTGACCAGCGCCTATGCCCAGCTCAGCGTCGAGCCGATCACCGGCCTGACCCTCAATGGCGGCATCCGCTATGACGATCACAGCCGCTTCGGCGGGCAGACGCTGTTCCAGGCCGGCGGCGTGTGGCGCTCCTCCTGGGGCACGATCGTCCGCGCCAATTACGGCGAAGGCTTCAAGGCGCCGTCGCTCTACCAGCAGTTCAGCGAGTATGGGAACACCGCGCTCGATCCCGAGCAGGCCAAGGGCTGGGAAGCCGGCGTCGAGCAGCAGCTGTTCGGCCGCAAGCTGACCTTCGGCGCGACCTATTTCGAGCGCAGGACCACCGGCCAGATCATCTTCAACAGCTGCACCGCGACCTCGACCGTGCCGCTCTGCTTCGTCCCCGGCAGCCCCACCGTCCACCGCTTCGGCTATTATTCGAACGTCTCGCGCGCCGAGGCGCACGGCATCGAGGCGGCCGGCGCGCTCAACCTGGGCGGCTTCACCCTGGACGGCAACTACAGCTGGACCGTCGCCGAGGATCGCTCGGCCGGCACCGTGACCTTCGGCAAGTGGCTGCCGCGCCGCCCGCAGAACACCGCCAACGGCTCGATCAGCTATGCCTTCCCGTTCGGCCTGACCACCGGCGCCGCCGTGCGCTGGGCCGGGCACAGCTTCGACAATGCGGCGAACACCACGAAGCTCGACGACTATACGCTGGTCGACCTGCGCGCCGAGCTGAAGGCAGGCGACAATCTCAGCGTGTTCGCGCGCGCCGAGAACCTGTTCGACGAGAAGTACATGACCGCCTATCGCTACGGCACTTTGGGCCGCAGCATCTATGCCGGCATCCGCGGGCGCTTCTGATGGGAGAAGACAAGATGACGCAGGCACGTGCCTCCACGCTGTGGATCATGCTGCTCACCCTGGCGAGCATGGCGACCAGCTTCGCCCTTGCCTGCACGGCCCCGGTCGCGGCGCTCGCCGCGCTGGCGGCGGTGCACATGCGCCGGCGCGACGGGGTCGCGCTGGCCCTCGCCGCCTGGGGTGCCAACCAGGCGGTGGGCTTCCTCGTCCTCCATTATCCGCATGACCCGAAGACGCTCCTCTGGGGCGTCGGGCTCGGCACCGCCGCGGCAGGATCGGCGATCGGCGCCTATGCGGCGCTCGACCGCCTCAAGCTCCGCTCGACCATCGCGAAGCTGGCCATCGCCTATGTCGCAGCGTTCGTCGCGGGCAAGCTGGTCACGCTCTGCTGGGCGGCGGTACTGGGCGGCGTGGCGATCACCCTGCATCCCGGCTATTCGTTCGACCAGTTCGTCCGCAACGGCGCGATCCTGATCGGGCTCTACGCCTTCTACCGGCTGCTGGTGGCGCTCGGCGTCCCGGCGCCCGGCGGAAGGCTGGCCGCCGCCTGATGCTCACCCGCGTCGAGGACGGCCCGGCGATCGTCGCCTGCAACACCTGTCGCCATTCGCTCGCCGCGCGCGACGATGGCGAAGGCATGCGCGGCGGCGCCCGGCTGGTCGCCGCCCTGCGCGCCGTGCAGGCGAGCGATCCGCTTTATGCCGGGATCGCCGTGCAGGAGATGCCCTGCCTGTTCGCCTGCACCGATTTCTGCACCCTGCACCTGCGCGCGCCCGACAAGGTCGGCTATGTCCTTGGCCGGTTCACCCCGGACGAGGACAGCGCACGCGCCATTCTCGACTATGCCGTGCACTATGCGGCGAGCGAACATGGCCGGGTGCCCTATTCGGCCTGGCCCGAGGGGATTAAGGGCCATTTCATCACCCGCACCCCGCCTCCTGGATTTGTCGCCGAATGACCTTCGCCTCGATTGCCGATTTCCGCGCCGCGCTCGCCGATCTGCGCGCGCCTGACCAGGACGCCATCGCCGCCGCCCGTGCGCGCCAGGCCGAGCTGACCAAACCCGCGGGCTCGCTCGGCCGGCTGGAGGAGATCGCGATCTTCCTCGCCGGCTGGCAGGGCAATCCGCGCCCGAGGATCGAACATGCCCGCACCGCGATCTTCGCCGGCAATCACGGTTTCACCGTACACGGCGTCAGCGCCTTTCCGGCAAGCGTGACCGTGCAGATGGTCGCCAATTTCCAGGCCGGCGGCGCCGCGATCAATGCGCTGTCGGGCGCCGCCGGGCTCGAGCTGCAGGTGACCGCGCTCGACCTCGACACGCCGACCGCCGACTTCACCATGGCGCCGGCATTGACCGAAGCCGAATGCCTCGCCGCGCTGAACGCCGGCGCAGCGGCAGTGACCGACGACCTCGACCTGCTCACCGTCGGCGAGATGGGCATCGGCAACTCGACCGCCGCAGCGGCGCTCTGCCTGCGCAGCTATGGCGGCGCGGCGGCCGACTGGATCGGCCCGGGCACCGGCGTCGATGCCGAAGGGATCGCCCGCAAGACCGCAGTGGTCGAGCGCGCGCTTGCCTTTCACGCCGATGCGCCCGCCGACGCCTTCGAAACGTTGCGCCGCGTCGGCGGCCGCGAGATCGTCGCGATCGCCGGCGCCGTGCTACGCGCCCGGCAGCTTGGCATTCCTGTCGTGCTCGACGGCTTCATCAGCAGCTCGGCAATCGCGCCGCTCGCGGTCGACAATATCGACATCACCGCGCACTGCATCGCCGGCCATGTCTCGGCCGAGCCGGGCCATGCCCGCCTTCTCGCCAGGCTGGGGCTGGAGCCGCTGCTGGCGCTCGGCATGCGGCTGGGCGAAGGCAGCGGCGCCGCCGTGGCGGTCAATGTGATCCGCTCGGCGCTCGCCGCGCATGACCAGATGGCGACCTTTGCCGAGGCGCAGGTTTCCGGGCAATTGTGACCCCCTTCGCGCTCCACCTGCTGCGCCACGGCGCCCCTATGCTGCCCGGCCGGCTGATGGGCCGCACCGATTGCGCGCCGACGCCCGAGGGGATCGCGGCCTGTGTCGCGCAGGCGGAAGACCTTGGCGTCGAGCGGATCGTCAGTTCGGACCTGCTGCGCGCCCGCGCCGCCGCCGAGGCGGTCGGCCCGGCGACCATCGACCCGCGCTGGCGCGAGCTCGATTTCGGGGACTGGGACGGGCTCGCCCCGGACCAGGTCGATTCCGCCGCGCTCGTCCGCTTCTGGGAAGACCCCGACGCCAATCCGCCGCCAGGTGGCGAGCGCTGGTCGGCTTTGGTCGCCCGCGTCTCGGACGCGCTCGACGCGCTGGCGCCGGTGCCGACGCTGGTCGTCAGCCATGGCGGCGCGATGCGGGCGGCACTCCATTTGCTCTGCGGCTTCGACCAGCCCCGGCTCTGGGCGTTCGACCTGCCGTACGGCGTGCTGGTCTCGCTGCGCGTCTGGCCCGGCGACAAGCCGAGCGCGCAGATTGTTGGGATCTACCCGTGAAGGGCCTGATTATCGCCATCCAGTTCCTCACGCGCCTGCCGACGCCGCGCATCGCGGTGAGCAATGCCGAGTTCGCCGCCTCGATGCGCTGGTTTCCCGCAGTCGGGCTGATTCTCGGTGCGCTCGTCGCCGGCGCCTGCTGGGCGGGCACGCGGATCGATCCCTGGACCGGCGCGCTGGCCGGGCTGGTGCTGTGGGTCGCAGTGACCGGCGCGCTGCATCTCGACGGGCTGGGCGACATCGCCGATGCCGCCGGGGCCGCGCACAAGAGCCGCGAGCGCGTGCTCGAAGTGCTCGCCGATCCGCATATCGGCAGCTTCGGCGCAGTCACGATCGGCGTGCAGCTGATCGCCAAGCTGGTGCTGCTCCACGGGCTGGTCTCGATCAACGGCTTCGTCGCCATCGCACTGATCCCGTTTGCCGCGCGTATAGGGCCCTTGCTCTGGACGCGTTGGTTGCCCGATCTCCATCCTGGCCTCGCCGCGCGCTTCCGCGATGCGGTGCGCCCGATCGACCTTGCCCTGTGGACGCTCGCGGGGCTCGGTGCCGCCTGGTTCTCGCCGAGCCTGCTCGTCGCGCCGCTACTGCTGTTCGGCTGGGCCGCATGGCTGTGGCGCAGGTTCGGCGGCATCTCCGGCGACGGCCATGGCGGCGGGATCGAGGTCACGGAGACCGGCCTGCTGCTCGCCGCGCTGATCCTGACGAGGATCGCATGACCAGCTGGACCTGGCATGGCGGCGGCCTGGAGGCGGCGCGACGCCAATTTGGCGGGGACGACTGGATCGACCTTTCGACGGGCATCAACCCGCATCCCTGGCCCGGCACCCATGCCCTCGCGATCGACTGGCAGCGCCTGCCCGAGCCGCACGCGCTGGCGGAACTCGAAGCCGCCGCGGCCGGCCATTTCGGGCTCGACCCGCGCCATGTCTGCGCGGTGCCCGGCACCGAGATCGGGCTGCGGCTGCTCGGCGGGCTGATCGGCGGCACCGCCCGCTATGTCGCCCCGACCTATCGCACCCATGGCGAGATGATCGCGGGCGCCACGCCGGTCGCGCTGGACGAAGCGGGAGGCGGCACGCTGATCCTCGCCAATCCCAACAACCCGGACGGCCGCACCCTGCCCCCCGTCCGGCTGCTCGAACTGCTCGACGCCCGCGGGGGCGATGGCTGGCTGCTGCTCGACGAGGCATTCGCCGATGTCGATCCCGCGCTGAGCCTCGCCCCAGCGATCGACGATACGCGGCGGCTGGTGATCTTCCGTTCCTTCGGCAAGTTCTTCGGGCTGGCCGGCGTGCGGCTGGGCTTCGTGCTCGGACCCGCACTGGTCCTCGATGCGGTCCGCGCCGCGCTCGGCGCCTGGCCGGTTTCCGCCGCCGCGATCACGATCGGCACCGCCGCCTATCGCGACCGCGCATGGATCGAAGCGATGCGTAGCCAGCTTCAGGCAGAAGCGGAAGCGCTCGACGCAACCCTCGTCGGCGCCGGCCATCGCCCGGCCGGCGCCTGCCCGCTGTTCCGCCTGATCGAGGTGCCGGACGGCATGGCGCTGTTCGAGCGACTGGCCCGGCACGCCATCCTCACCCGCCCCTTTGCCGAGCAGCCGCGCTGGCTCCGCATCGGCCTGCCCGGCGGCGAAGGCCTCGACCGGTTAGAGGCGGCGCTTGCGCATGGCTGAGCCGGTGGCGCTCGCCGCGCTGGCGCTCGATGCGGCGATCGGCTGGCCGGGCGCGCTCTATCGCCGGATCGGCCATCCGGTCGGCCTGTTCGCCCGGATCATCGGGGCGTGCGAGGCGCTGTGGAACCGGCCCGAGCGCGGAACCACCGCCCGGCGCGCGCTCGGCATCCTCACCATCCTCCTGCTAGTCATCCTCACCGCCGGCACCGGCTGGATCGTCCAGTCCATGTTGCTCGCCCATCTCGGCGCCTGGGGCTGGCTGGCAGTGGCGCTGCTCGCCTGGCCCGCGCTCGCCCAGCGCAGCCTGTTCGACCATGTCCGGCCGATCGCCAAGGCCCTGCAGACGGACGACCTTCCCGCCGCCCGCGACGCCGTCGGCAGGATCGTCGGCCGCGACACCGCGTCGCTCGACGAACCCGGCATCGCCCGCGCCGCCATCGAGAGCCTGGCCGAGAGCTTCTGCGACGGCGTGGTCGCGCCGCTCTTCTGGCTGCTCCTGCTCGGCCTGCCCGGGATCTGGACCTACAAGGCGATCAACACCGCAGACTCGATGATCGGCCACCGCGAGCCCCGCTGGCGCGCGTTCGGCTGGGCGGCGGCGCGGACCGACGACCTGCTCAACCTGCTCCCCGCCCGCCTTTCCGGCCTGCTGCTCTGCCTCGCCGGTTCGGGCGGCTGGCGCACGCTATGGCGCGATCATGGCAAGCACGCCTCGCCCAATGCCGGCTGGCCCGAAGCGGCGATGGCCGGCGCGCTGGGGCTGCGCCTGGCCGGCCCGATCGCCTATGACGGCGTGATGCACGTCAAGCCCTGGATCGGCGACGGACGCAGCGACGCGCATTCGGGCGACATCGCCCACGCATTGCGCCTCTATGTCCGTGCCTGCCTGCTGCTCTGGATCCTCGCGGGAGCCGTCGCATGGGCGCGCTGATGCTGCAGGGCACCGGCTCGGACGTCGGCAAGTCGGTGCTGGTCGCCGGGCTCTGCCGCGCCTTCGCCAATCGCGGCCTGCGCGTGCGCCCGTTCAAGCCGCAGAACATGTCGAACAATGCCGCAGTGACGATGGACGGCGGCGAGATCGGCCGCGCCCAGGCGCTCCAGGCGATTGCCTGCCGCGTGTCGCCGCATACCGACATGAACCCGGTGCTGCTCAAACCCCAGGCCGACCGCACCTCGCAGCTGGTCGTGCACGGCAAGGTGCGCGGCACGCTCGGATCGGGCAATTTCCGCGAGGCGCGGCGCAGCCTGCTCGGCGAGGTGCTGGAAAGCTACGAGCGGCTGCGCGCCGAATGCGATCTGGTGGTGGTCGAAGGCGCCGGCTCGCCCGCCGAGATCAATTTGCGCGCCGGCGACATCGCCAACATGGGTTTCGCCCGCGCCGCCAACGTCCCCGTGGTGCTGGTCGGCGATATCGACCGGGGCGGCGTGATCGCCGCGATCGTCGGCACCCGCGCGGTGCTGACGCTTGCCGATGCGGCGATGATCCGCGGCTTCCTGATCAACAAGTTCCGCGGCGACCCGGCCTTGTTCGAGGACGGCTATCGCGCGATCGAGACCCGCTCGGGCTGGCGCGGCTTCGGCGTGGTGCCCTGGCTGCCCGCCACCGTCCGCCTGCCGAGCGAGGACGCCGTGGTGCTCGACCGCACCACGCCGCGCCGCGAAGGCCGCAAGCTGGTCGCCTGCCCGATCCTGCCGCGCATCGCCAATTTCGACGACCTCGATCCGCTCAAGCTCGAGCCCGGCGTTGAACTGGCCATGATCCCGCCTGGTACCCCGATCCCGGGCGATGCCGCGCTGGTCGTGCTGCCCGGCTCCAAGGCGACGATCGCCGATCTCGCCTTTCTCCGCGCCCAGGGCTGGGACATCGACATTCTTGCGCATCACCGCCGGGGCGGCGCGGTGCTCGGGCTGTGTGGCGGCTATCAGATGCTCGGCCGCAGCGTCGCCGATCCGCTCGGGATCGAAGGGCCGCCGGGCCGGGTCGAGGGGCTTGGCCTGCTCGATGTCGAGACCGAGCTGGCGCCTGCCAAGATACTCCGCCACGCCGCCGGCACCGCGCTCGGCGCGCCGGTCACCGGCTATGAGATGCACATGGGCAATACGCGCGGCCCCGACACCGCCCGGCCCTTTGCCGAGCTGGAAGGCCTCGGTCCCGAAGGCGCGGTCAGCCCCGACGGATCGGCGATGGGCAGCTATCTCCACGGCCTGCTCGCCTCGCCCGAGGCGCGCACCGCGCTGCTCGCCAGGATCGGCGTGACCGGCAGCGGGCGCGACTATGCCGCCGATGTTGATGCAGCGCTCGACGAGATCGCCGCCCGGCTCGAAGAGCATGTCGACGTGGACGCGCTGCTCGCGCTTGCGAAGGAGGTGCCGTGACTCGCCTGTTTGTCCTGGGCGGCGCGCGCTCGGGCAAGAGCCGCTATGCCCAGCAGCGCGCCGAGGCGCTGGCCGGCCGCCATGTCTTCATCGCCACTGCCGAGGCCTGGGATGAAGAGATGGCCGAGCGCATCGCCCGCCACCGCGCCGATCGCGATGCGCGCTGGGAGACGGTCGACGCGCCGCGCGACCTCGCCGCCGCGCTCGATGCGGCGAGCGGCACCGGCGCGGTGGTGCTGGTCGATTGCCTCACCCTCTGGGCCAGCAACCTGCTGCTCGCCGATGCGGACATGGAAGCAGCGACTGCCGGCCTGGCCGAGGCGATCGCGCGCTTCGAGGGGGAGTTGATCCTCGTCGCCAATGAAACCGGCCTGGGCATCGTCCCCGACAATGCGCTGGCCCGGCGCTTCCGCGATGCCGCCGGCCGGATCAACCAGGCGGTGGCGGTCATCGCCGGCGAGGTCATGCTGGTCGTCGCCGGCCTGCCGATGCGCGTCAAGTAACCCTTTAGGAGTGCTGGAGCGCTCCGGGCCGCCGTGATAATCGGAAGGTATAGCTTGGGAGTGTAGCATGGCGTCGCCGATCAAGATCCTCCTCCAGACCACGATCCCGACGGTCGAGGATGACTGGAACATCTCGCGCTTCTCGCTGCTGCGCGATCATCTTGCCGGGCTGACCGGCGAGGACGGCGCGCCGCTGTTCGAGGTGACCGCACGCGACCGCACCGCGCCGGGCACGCCCGATCCGGTGCTCTCGACGCTCGACGAGTCGGACTATGCCGCGCTCTGGCTGTTCGCGGTCGACACCGGCGACGGCCTGACGCCCGAGGATTGCGCCGCGATCAGCCGCTTCCGCGAGAGCGGCCGCGGCCTGATGGTGACGCGCGACCATATGGACCTGGGCAGCTCGGTCTGCACGTTGGGCGGCGTCGGCGCGGCGCATTTCTTCCACAGCAAGCATCTCGACCCCGACGAGAGCCGCCGGGTGATCGACGACGAGGAGACCAGCTACATCCTCTGGCCCAATTATCATTCGGGCGCGAACGGTGACTTCCAGGAGATCGAGATCCATGGCGATCCGCATCCGGTGCTGCGCGACGCCGATGCCCCGACCGGCCTGATCCGCTTCCTGCCGGCGCATCCGCACGAAGGCGCGGTCGGCGTGCCGGCCAACGACGTCACCGCCCGGGTGATCGCCACCGGCACCAGCAAGGTCACCGGCCGCGCGTTCAACATCGCGGTCGCCTTCGAACCGTCGGAAGCGGGCGGCCCGGCCTGGGCCGAATCCACCTTCCACCATTTCGCCGACTATAATTGGGATCCCGCCACCGGCTGCCCGAGCTTCGTGAGCGAGGCGCCGGGCGACGGCCTGGCCGGCTCGCCCGAGGCGCAGGCATCGGTCCGCGCCTATGTGCGCAACCTGGCGCTGTGGCTGGCCGGCCGGCTGCCGGTCGACGAACGCGCCGAGGAGCTCGATCGCGAGCTGGACGAGGCGCTTGAGGAAAGCTTCCCGGCGAGCGACCCGCCCGCGATCTACTGAGCCCAGGCCGCCAGCGCCGCGCGATAGGTGCGGCCGACCGGGATCGACACGCCGTTCGCCAGCGCGAGCGGCCCGCCCCGGTGCAGCACCGCGACCCTGGCGCCGTTGACCGCATAGCTGCGGTGCACCCGCACCATGTGCGGCGCGGTCATCCGCACTAGCGCACCGAGATTGGCGGTCACCAGCAGGCTGCGCCCATCGGCGAGGTGGACGCGGCAATAATCGTCCTCGGCCTGGGCGTAGAGCAGGTCGTCGACGGCGATGCGGTGCTGCGCATTGCCGTGCGGCAGGGCGACGAGGCTGGGCGCGGGCGGCGCGACGGGGGTCTCGACGGGCGCGCTGCGCTTCAGCAAGGCGATGGTGGCGAAGAAGACCGCGGCGAGCAGATAGTGGCTCGAGTCCAGGAAACCCGGGGTCAGCGACAGCCAGAGCAGGGCGAGGACATAGCCGCCCAGCACCGCGCGCAGCGGCCCGCGCCCGAAGGCGGCAGCCAGCAGCGCCGCGCTCGCCCCGGCGCGCAATGCCCATAAGGTCTTGGCGTCCCAGGCGGGCAGCAGCCAGGCGAGCGCCACCGCGAGCGCCGTCACGGCCAGCAATGTCCGGCCCCGGCGCTCCGCCAGTCCGCCGGCGATCCGCGCGAGCAGCAAAGCGGCGATCCCGGCGAGCAGCGCGACCGCGAACAGCCGGGTCACCTGCCAGGGATAGGCATAGGTGAGGATCAGCTTGGACGCCTCGGCCATCGCCTGGGCGAGGACCGCGGCGTTGAGCAGCACCGCCGCCCGGCCGGTCCGGACGAGCAGCTGGAGCAGCAAGGTCGCTGCCAGCAGCCCCAGCGCGATCAGCGTCGGCAGATAGGCGCGCAGCACCCCGCGCAGCGGCTCCTGCGGCGGCCCGACCGCCAGCCGGTGCACCGGCCGCGCGACGGGTACCCAGAGGTGATGCGCCGACAGCCGCACCTCGACGAGGTTGTCGCCTGCGCGCATGGCTTCCCAGGGCACCGGGAAGCGGGCGACGAAGTGCCCCGGCACTTCGCTGGCGCGGTCCAGCCCGACCGTGCCGTTGGCGCCGATCGCCCCCCCGTTCCAGCGCGCCTCGGCGCTCGCCATCGCAGTCACCTCGACCGCCAGTGCCGCGGTCCGCCGCGGGTCGTCGATCCGCACCACCCGCCGCAGCACCGTCACCGGTGCGGCGAGCGGCTCGCGGGTCGGGTCGCCCCAATGGCAAGCGGCCTGTGACGGGCAGATCCACCAGGGCGGCGCGGTCGAGGGGGAAGCAGCGTGCCACGGCCAGGCGGCGATCAGTAGCGCGGCCAGTCCGGCCAGCAGGAGCAGCGGTGCGCGCAGGCGCTCAGGGATGCGTTCACCGAGCGGCACGGGCGTTCACCGATTGGCGGTGGCAACCCGCCAGGGTCGATCGCAGGAGTGAGTGGAACGCCCCATGGCGCTTTCCTGACGCGCGCGCCGGGATCGCGCAAGGCCCGCAAGGAGTATGAGAGTGAAGTGTATCGATCGCCGCATGATGATCGCCGGCATAGCCCTGCTGCCCGTCGCTGCCCGCGCGGCAAGCGTCCGGCAGGCCGGGCTCGACGCCCTGGTCGCCAAATGGGCCGGCGAGCAGGGCTTTCGTGGGCTGGTCGCGCTCGGCCACAAGGGGCAGGTGCAGGTCCACGCCGCCCAGGGCCTCGCCAATGTCGAGATCGGCCTCGCGTTCGACATCGACCTGCCCGTGGCGATCGCCTCGATCTCGAAGCGCATCACTTCGGTCGCGGTGATGCGGCTGGTCGAGCGCGGCACGCTGTCGCTCGACGCGCCGATCGCCCGCTACCTCCCCGCCTATCGCCAGGACAGCGGCGCGAAGGTGACGCTGCGCCACCTGCTCTCCAACGCCAGCGGCATCCCCAACCAGTTCGGCGCGGTGGTCAAGGCAGACCCCAGCCTGCTCGGCAAGCCGATGCCCGCCGCCGAGGCGGTGAAGCTGTTCGCCTCGGGCGATCCGGTGTTCGAGCCCGGCGCGCGGTTCGACTATGCGTTGACCAACTGGATCCTGGTGCTGGCGATCCTCGAGGCCGTGTCGGGAACGCCCTATCCCGCGCTGATCCGCACGCTGGTCACCGGCCCGCTGCGCCTGCCCGCCATACGGCTCGAGCATCTCGGCGGCGCGACCTCCTATCGCCCGACCGAGCCGCGCACCGTCTGGACCTCGCCTACCGCCGACTATCTCGCGGCGGGCGGCGGCTTCTACGGCACGGCGCGCGACCTGATGCGCTTCGCCCATCTCGTCTATGACACGCGCTTCCTCACCCCGGACTCGCGCCGCGCGCTGACCACGATCGAAGTGGAGTCGGATCACTATGCGCTGGGCGGCCGCGTCCGGGAGGTGGTTATCGGGGGCAAGTCGGTCCGCTGCGCCTGGGACACCGGCAACCGCGAAGGCTATCGCTCGGTGCTCGGCCACCGGCTCGACGGCAAGGGCAGCGTCGTGGTCCTCAACAACACCGGCTATTCGCAGAAGACCATGGACGAAGTCGCCGAGGCGGCACTCCGCCTGAACTGAAGCAGGTCCCTCCCCCGGCGCGCGTGGCCGGGGGAGGGCACGCCGTCACTGGACGGCTTCGTCGGCGTCGATCACGCCGTTCTTGTTGACGTCTGCCTTGTCGAACTTGGCGAGGTCCTCGGCGGCCAGCTCGGCGGCGCTGACATTGCCGTCGCCATCGGTGTCGAGCCGCTTGAGCCGGCGATCGACCTTGGCCTGGTCCATGGTCTCGCCGCGCTTCTCCGCCGCCTTGGTCATGAAGGCGAGCAGCTCGGCCGGGCTGCCCTTGCCGTTGCCATCGGCATCGAGGTTCCTGAACTTCTTCGCCGATGCCGCCTGCGCCTCGGCACGGGTCTGGCCGGCCTTCTGGGCAAGCGCCTGACCCGAGAGCAGCAGCGCGCCGACGGTAATGGCGATCTTCACGGTCTTGATCATTCTTCTCTCTCCTTGGTTCGCTTGTTGGATCAGAAACGGAAACCGGCGCTGGCCCGCACACCGTAGCTCGAGCCGCCGCTGCCGCTCTCGCCGCGCAGCCCCACGCCCAGCACGAAGCGCCCGACCGCGGCGGAAGCGTCGAACCGCCCGCTAATGGTCGTCTTGCCGAACTGCCCCGCCCCCGCTTCGAATCCGTTGCCGGTATCAACGAAGTTGAACACCCGCCGCGCCTCGGGATCGTCGAGATAGGAGCGCCCGCCAATGTCGCCGCTCAGCGTGATGCCGTCGATCACCGCGGTGCCGCGCAGGCCGTAGCCGGCGAGCGTGGTGGTGCTGCGCGCCTTGTCCGCGACCAGTGCCGCCGCACCGCCCCATTCCCGCACCCGGTCGAAGCGCGCCGAGGTCACGCTCGCCCCGGCATAGGGACCTACCCGCAACGCCTTGCCGACCGGGACCAGCCAGGCCGCCTCGCCGAAGCTGGAGAAGCTCTTGCCGTCGCCGTCCGAAGTAAGCTGGTTGGAAAGTCCGCCAAACGCCACCCGGCGATCGGTCGACAGCGCATGCTTGGCATAGCCGACGCCGCCGGCGACGCGCAGGCCACCCAGCGTGTAGCCGAAATAGGCATAGGCCGAATTGCTCACCAGCACGCCCTCGCTGCCCCGCGCATCGAGGCGGAGGTCGTTGCGGGCATAGCGATAGGCGAAGCCGTAGCGCAGCGTGTCGCCGGTCACCTCGACACCGGCCGAGACGGTCTGGCGATCCGATTCGATCTCGGCATGGCCGCTGCGCGCACCGGCGCTGATCTGGCCGATATCGCCGGCGATCCAGAAGCTCTTCGCCTGGCCGCGCGGCGCATCGGCACGGGCGAGCAGCTCGCGCGCCGCGTCATGCCCGTCGCGCCCGGCCACCGCGAGCCCCGCGGTGAACACCTCGCCCGAAAGCTGGTCGAAGGCGGTGCGCGCGTCGCTCGCATTGAGCCCGATCACCGCGTCGAACACCCCGCCCGAGCTCTGCGCGCTAACCGCCGCGGCGACCGCGACCTGGTTGCTGGTCTGCGCCACCGCGCCCAGGCTGACATCGTTGCGCAGCAGCCGCAGCTGCACGTTCGCGGCATTGTAGACCAGCGACGGCGTCAGGAAGGCAAGGTCGGTGACGACGCTGCCGAACGTTCCCGTCACGCTCGATCCGCTCAGGATCGTATAGGTGGTGAGCGGCAGGAAATTGGTCGCCCCGCCGGTCAGCACCGAGACCGTGCCGCCATTGATCGTCACCGCACCGGTGGCGATGATCTGGTCGGAGATGCCGGTCGGCGACACTTCGACCTGATAGGTCGATCCCGCCGCCAGGGTCAGGCTGCCGGCGACGTTGAGCGTGCCGATCGAATTGCCCGGCGCGACGATGCCGCCGACGCTCAGCGATCCGGTCCGGCCCGATCCGCCCAGCCGCCCGTTCGCGCCGATCGTCAGCGTGCCGGCCAGCGATCCGTTGACCACCAGCATGCCCTCGTTGATCGTCGTCGAGCCGGTGTAGCTATTGGCGCCGTTCAGCGTCAGCGTGCCGCCCCCCGACTTGATCAGCCGGCCGCTGCCCGAGAGGACGCCCGAATAGGCCGTCGATCCCGAGCCGTTCACGGTCAGCACCGCGCTGCCCAGCGCGATATTGCCGTCGCCGGCCAGCCCGCCCACCGTGGTCGCGAAGTTCGCTAGGTTGACCGTGCCGGGCGCAGTGACGGTGAGCACCCCCGAACCGAAGGCATTGGCCACGCCCGCAGCCAGCGTGCCGCCAGTCACCACCGTGCCGCCGGAGTAGGTGTTCGCGGCGCCGAGCGTCAGTGTGCCCGCCCCCGACTTGCCCAGGCTGCCGGTGCCGCTGATCAGGCCGGCGAAGCTGTTCGCCGTGCCGTTGCTGACGACCAGTTGGTTGGCGCCGAGCACCACGCTGGTACCGGCCACGCCGGTGAGCCCGGCCAGGACCTGGGGCACAGTCGCCGCGGCGATGTTGAGGCTCGCGCCCCCCGACAGGGCAACGCCCGAAGAACCGGCGATCGACCCGCCCGCCCCGATCGCCAGCGTGCCGCCGCTCACATTGGTCGCGCCGGTATAAAGGTTGACGCCAGCCAGGGTCAGCACGCCCGTCCCCGCCTTGGTGAGGCCGCCGGTGCCGGCGATCACGCCGCCATAATTGCCGGCCGCCAGCGTCAGGGTGTTGGCGCCCAGCGCGACATTGCCCGCGCCGGCCAGATTGCCGAGCGTCACCGCGCCGGTCAGCGCGAGCGCGGCGCCCGCATCGATCGCAACCGCCCCGCCGGTCGGGAGGATACCGCTGCCGATGGTCAGCGTGCCGCCGCGGATGCTGGTGAGGCCGGTGTAGAGATTGGCGCCGGTCAGCGTCAGGTTGCCGCTGCCGGTCTTCACCAGCCCGCCCTCGCCCGAGATCACGCCGGCGAAGCTGCTGTCGACCGTGCCGCCCGCGCTGAGCGTGCCGCTGCCGAGCAGGATGCTGCCGGTGCCGCCCAGCGCCGCGACGCTGGCATTGCTGCCGTTCAGGTCGAAGGTCGCCCCCGCCGTGACGGCAAGGTCGCCGCCGCCGATGGTGCCGCCGTCGAGCCGTAGCGTGCCGCCCAGGATGCTGGTGCCGCCGGCATAGCTGTTCGCGCCGGCCAGGGTGAAGGTGCCGCTGCCCGTCTTGGTCAGGCTGCCTTCGCCGCTGATCATGCCGGCGAAGCGCGTGCTGCTGTCGTCGCCGCCCGTGGTAAGGCCGCCGCCCGACAAGGTGACGCTGCCCGCGCCGGCAAGGCTGGCAATGGTCTGCGCCGCGGCGATGTCGAGCGTCGCGCCCGCCGCCACCGTCACGGCGGTGTTGGTCGGCAGCGACCCCACGCCACCGGCGCGTAGCGTGCCGCCCGCGACTGTCGTGGCGCCGGCATAGCTGTTGGCCCCGGTCAGAATCAGCGTGCCGGTGTCGAGCTTGTTCAGCCCACCGCTGCCGCCAATGCCCGCGGCGATCGTCGCGGTGACGCCCGGATCGACTCGGATAGTGGTCTGCGCCTCGATCGCGCTCAGCGTGCCGGTGCCGGCGGCGATGACATAGCCATCGGTCATGAACTGCATGCCCGAGAATTCGATCGCATCGTCGACGGTGACGGTGCCGGCGGCGCCCTGGAACACGGCGAAGCGGCCGCCCCAGCTGTCGTTGCCGGCGCCATTGGCATCGGACCAGGCGGTGCGCCCGACAGTCCAGGAGCCCGAGCCGCCTTCGATCGTGCCGTTGGAGCTGCTGCTGGCGCCATTCCAGAACTGCACTTCGGGCAGGCTGTCGGCCACCACTAGGTTCACCTGCGATCCGATCGCGGTCTGCACCTGGGTGCGGGTCCGGTTGGTGCCCGCCGGCAGCGTGCCGAGCTCGAGGCCATTGTCGGTCAGCGCACCGGTATAGTCGATCAGGCGGTACACGCCGACGCCGAAGCCGCCGATATCGGTGACGTCGAGCGTGCCGTCGAGCACCAGGTCGCCATTGACCTGGATATGGTCGCTTGCGCCGGCGACGCCTGCCGCGCCAAGCCCGAAAGCGAGCGTCGAGCCCGAGGACAGGGCCAGGCCGCCGGTGGTGAAATTGCCCGCGCTCGCGCCGCTGCCGATCTCGAGCGTCGCGCCGCTGGCAAGGTTGACCGTGCCCGCAGCGCTGCCGATGCCGTTCAGCGTCGCGCCGCTCGCGACATCGACATCGCCCGCAACACTGCCGCTGAGCACCAGCGTGCCGGAGGCGACACTGGTCGTGCCGCCATAGACATTGGCGCCGCTCAGCGTCACATTGCCCGCCACGGTGATGCCGCCGGCGCCGCTCGCGACGCCGGCATAGCTGCCGCCGCCGATGGTCAGGCGATTGCCGTTCAGCGCCACATCGCCGCCACCGTTCAGCGCGGCGACGCTCTGGCTGGCGCCGAGTTCGAGCGCACCACCATTCACCGTGACGCTCGTCGAGCCGCCGAGCGCTCCGGCGGTGCCGGCGACGACACGGCCGCCGGCGATGTCGAGCGCACCGAAATCATTGGTGCCGCCCAGGGTCAGCGTGCCGCTGCCCGCCTTGGTCAGGCTCGCCCCGGCCCCATGGATCGTGCCCGTGAAGCTGGTGTTCGCCGTGCTGCTCGTGGTCAGCGCGCCGCCCGCGCCGAGCTGCAGCGTGCCCGCGCCGCTAAGCGCGCCGATGCTGGTCGCATGGCCGCCCAGATCGACCGTGCCCGCACCCGCTATGTCGAGATCGCCCTGGCCGAGCGTGCCGCCGCTCGCCAACGCCAGCGTGCCGGCCTGCACGCTGGTGCCGCCGGCATAGCTGTTGGCGCCGCCGAGAATGGTGGTCCCGGTCCCGGTCTTGATCAGGCCGCCGGCGCCGTCGATCGTGCCGGTGAAGCTGTCATTGCCGCCCAGCGCGCCGGTGGTCAGCGCCCCGCCGCTGAGCAGCACGACGCCCGAACCGGTGAGCCCGCCGATCGCCTGGTCCGCCCGTATGTCGAGCGTCGCGCCCGTCGCCACCGAGACGCTGCTCGTCACCGGGATCGCCGCGCCGCCGAGCACCGCGACGGTGCCGCCCAGGATGGTGGTGTTGCCGCCATAGCTGTTGGCGCCGGAGAGGATCAGCGTGCCGGCATCGTTCTTGAGCAGCCCGCCGGTGCCGCCCATGCCCGCGCTGATCGTCGCGGTCACGCCCGGATCGACGCGGATATTGGTCAGCGCGCTGTTGGTGGTCAGCGTGCCGCTGCCGCCGGCGATCGCATAGCCGTCGGTCATGAACTGCGCGCCGGTGAACAGGATCGCGTCGTCGACGGTGACCACGCCCGCCGCGCCCTGGAACACGCCGAACGCGCCGGCCCAGCCGCTATTGTCGGTCGCCGCCGCGTTGGTCCAGTTGGGGAAGCCGTTGGTCCAGCTGCCGCTGCCGCCCTGCGCCACGCCGTCGCCCGAATTGTCGGTGCCGTCCCAGAACTGGATCGTGGTCGCGGCAGGGGTGCCATAGACCAGGTTCACCTGGGTCGCGACCGAGGTCTGGATCGTCATCAGCCCGGCATTGGCGCCCGCGGGCACGCCGCCGATCACCAGGCCGTTGTCGGTCAGCGCGCCGCTGTAATTGACCAGCCGGTACACGCCCTCCCCGAAGCCGCCGACATCGTTGATGTTGAGCGTGCCGTCGAGGGTCAGGTCGCCATTGACCTGGATGCGGTCGCCGGTACCGGGTGCGGCCAGGTCGTAGCTCAGCACCGAATCCGCGGACAGGACCAGCCCGTCGACATTGAGCGTGCCGATGCCGTTGCTGCCCGGCGCGAGCGTGCCGTTGCCGACGCTGAGCACGCCGTAGATGCGCGCGGCGCCGGTCAGCGTCGCCCCGTTGGTCACGCTGGTCGCGCCGCTCCAGCGGGTGAGCTCGACGGTGCCGCCGGTCACGCTGAGCTGGCCGCTCGCGGTGTTGGCGCCCGACAGGGTGAGCGTGCCGCTACCGACCTTGGTCAGCCCGCCGAGCCCGCTGATCACGCCCGAGAATTCGGTGTTGCCGCCACCCGACCCGGTGGTCAGGATCGCCCCGCCCGAGGCGCCACTGCTCGTCCGGATCGAGCCGTTGCCCGAGATGTTGGCGACGATCTGGTTGCGCGCGACCGGGGTGCTGGTGGAGACGCCGTCGACCAGCGTGGTGGTCGTGTCGGTCATGTCGACCACGCCGAGATCGGTGACGATCAGCGCCGAACTGGCCGAGAAGCTGTTGTCGGTCATGCCCGAGCGCAGCCGCCCGTTGCTGACCAGGGTATCGCCCTGATAGCTGTTCTGGCCGAACAGCACGAGCTGGCCGGTGTTGACGATCTGCACGCCGCCGGTGCCGCTGATCGTGCCGGTGTTGGTCACCGTGCTGGTGCGGTTCTGGATCAGCGTGCCGTTGTTGACGATTCCGCCGGCGACCGACCCGCCCGAGCTGCCGCTGTCGTCATAGCGCAGCGTCGCGCCCGCCGCGATGGTCGCGCCGTTCCGCAGCGTCTGGCCATTGGTGATGCCCCAGGTCCCGCCCTGCACGTTGAGCGTGTCGAAACCGGTCGCCACGCCCAGCACCTGCGCGCCGCTGCCGGTCAGGTTGAGGATGTCGGTGGCGTTGATGCTCGAGGCGGCGGTGATCGATCCGTTGATCGTCGCTCCCACCTCGATCGTGACGGTGTTGACCGTGCCCGGCGCGACGTTCGCCGCCGAGCCGCCAAAGGTCACCGCCGCGCCGCTGGCATTGGGGCCGGTGCCCGCGCTGGTGACGCTGCCGGCGGCCAGGGTGATGCTGTTGGTGGTGCTCGTCGCGCTCAGATTGATGCGGATCGCCTCGCGGGTCAGCGTCGAGGTGGTCAGCCCGCCCTCGCCGCCGGTGATCGTGCCCGCATTGACGATGGTCGTGTTGCCGGTGCCGATGACGCCATAGACGCCGCTGATGGTGCCGCCCGCCTCGTTGGTCAGCGTCAGCGTGCCATTGGCGCGGATGCCTTCGCCCTGGCTGGCATTGTAGACCGGGTCGCCGCTGCTGTTGGTGCCGGTCTGCACCACCGCGCCGGTGCCGGTGATCGTGCCCGCATTGACGATCGTCGAAGTCGCCGAGGTGAGCACGCCCTCATTACCGGTGATCGAGCCCCCGGCCGCGTTGGTGAGGTTGAGCGTCGCGCCCGGGATCGTCACCTCGACGCCCTGCGCGACCTGGCCGATGCCCGCGGCATTGGTGGCGCCGGTGCTGAGGATCGTGCCCGAATTGGTGATCGTGATCACCCCGGTGTCGGCGGCGGTCGCGGTGATCTGGATCGCGTCGTTGGCGCCGCGGATCAGGCCGGTGTTGATGATGGTGAGCGTCCGCTCCCAGACCGGCGCGGGCGTGCTGCCATTGGCCGCGCCGCCGGTGCCGCTGATCGCGCGGCCATTGGTCGCCGAGTTCGGCACGCCTTCGATCGTGCCGTTGTTGGTGATGACGATGCCGGTCCCGGTGCTTGCGCCGTTGATCGTCACCGCGCGGTTGCCGGTCACCTGGATCGTCCCGCCCGCCTCGACGGTCAGCGTGTCGTCGGCATCGAGATTGGTGTTGCTCGTCTTGGTCGTGCCCGAGGCGATCGTCGTGTTCTGGGCATGCGCGGCGGTCGGCAGCGCGACGAAGCAGGCGGAGAGCAGCAGGCGGGTGCGCAGGCTGCGGGCGCGGATCGGAAAGGTCATGAGTCATCCCCCCATCGCGGCAAATGCCGCATGGCTAAGGCCGGTCGATGGCCGGCTGTTCTGGTGTCGGCGGGGGGCAGCGCACGGCAGGCGGCCGGCTGCGGCCCCTATGGGCGCACGCTTATCTTCGCATCCGCATCCGGCATCTCTCCCTGGCGGCTTGCCGGCTTGTCCCACCAAGGTGAGCGCCAGCTTATCATGCCGGATAAGGCCAGAGCTTCAATCCAGAGTCAATAGAATGGTTAGTCCATATTTGGCATATTGGTTCGCATACCAATTTCCGGACCGATTTACGGCGCCGGCACAAGCAAACGCGCGCCGCGGCGCGTGCCGGGCGCGCGTGGAAATTGCAGCAATCGAAGGAAGCTAGCCGCTCAGCTCAGCTGCGCGCTGATCAGGAAGCGGTTGCGGCTCGCCTCGGCCTTGCGGCGCAGCTCCATGATCTCGCGCTCTTCCGATGCCTTGAGCATCGCCTCGAGCAGCCGGCTGAAATGCTTGCGCATCGCCGTGCGCGCCGCCGCCGAGTCGCGCTGCTTGAGCGCCTCGAGCACCGCGGCATGCTCGTCATGCCGCGTGTCCTCGTCATGCCCGCAGACCGAGGCGTGGAGCGCGCAGATCTCGGGGATCTCGGTGCGCATTCTCCAGAGCGTATTGATCACGAACATGATCGCCTGGTTGCCCGATGCGCTGGCGATGGTCAGGTGGAAGGCGCGGTCCGCCTCGGTCGCCGCTGCGCTGCCCTCCTCGGCCTCGTCCATCGCGACCACCAGCGATTCGAGCACCTGGAGCTGCTCGTCGCTGATCGTCGGCGCCGCCAGTGCCGCCGCCTCGGACTCGAACAGCGAGCGCGCCTCGGTCAGCTCGAACGCGCTCACCACCGGCAGCTGGCCGACGCTCGGCTCGTTGCGGTCGCAGACATAGACGCCCGAGCCCGTCTTGATCCGCACCAGCCCCTGGGCCTGGAGCGCGATCTCCGCCTCGCGGATCGTCACCCGGCTTACCCCGAGCCGCTCCGCCATCTCGCGCTCGCCGGGCAGGCGCGAGCCGGGAGGGAAAGTGCCCTCTGCGATCATCGCCGCGATACGCTCGGCGATATCCTGGAAGAGACGGCGTTCGGCCATTGGGTCCTCGGGTAAGCTTGGTCTGACGATCAGCAATGCCCCAGGCTGCGGGATTTTGGAATAGGCAATTGGTCCGCAGCCTGCTTCCACTCCGCCTTAACGGAGACGAACCCGGAAGCTCAGGAAATATTGCGGCCCGTAATATTCGACGTTCCGGGTGCTGCCGACCACCGGCATGTACTCGACCCGCGGTTCGTTGAAGAGGTTGAGCGCCTGGAAGCGAATATCCGCCTGCTTGTTGATCTTGTAGCTCAGGTTCACGTCGAAGGTGTTGTTGCCTTCCACATAGCGCAACTGGGTATTGTCGCTGGTGAACGCCTGATAATAGCGCGAGCGGTAGCGATAGATGCCCTGCAGCGAGATCGGCCCGATCTCGTAGAATGCCTGGGCCGAGAAGACGTGCTTCGAATAGCCACTCAGCCCCGCCGCCGGGATCAGGCCGGGGATCACGTCGCCGGTCGCGCTGTCGATGATGTCGCCGTACCGGATGTCCTGCGTCTTGTAGTTCGACCAGGCGTAATTGTAGCTCAGCTTCACGCCCAGCCCGTCGAGCGGGTGCGGCAGCCAGCTGAACCGGTTCGAGGCGGTGATCTCCACGCCGTACAGGTCGGTCTTGTCGTTGCTGTTGGTCGTCTGGCTGACCGGAACCAGATAATCCTGCCCGTCGACCACGAAGGTCTCGTCGATCGAGATCGGCATCTTGCCGCCGGTGAAGCGCTTGTAATAGCCGGTCGCCGCGAACAGCGTGTCCTTGTTGGCATAATATTCGAACGCCAGGTCGGCATTCCACGACATCACCGGCTTCAGCCGCGGGCTGCCCGAGGCGACGATCGTGCCGATCGCTTCGTCCACCGAGGGGAAGCCCTGGCCCGCATCCTCTTCCAGCGTGATGCGGCGGCCGGCGCCCAGCGCGCTCGGCGCGGGCCGCGACATGGCGCGGTAGATGCCGGTGCGGACGCGCATCTTCGGAGCCACGTCGAAGATCGCGTTGATGCTCGGCAGCCAGCGCATCGTGCCCGAGCTGATCCGGGTCTCGGTGAAGCTGGTCGGATCGGCCTCCAGCGAGATGTTGCCGCCGGCGCGTGGAATGACCTTGAGCGCGGCGCGAAGACCCACCGCGGTCACCTGGGTATGCACGCCGCGCACGCCGAAATTGCCGCGCACCGGAATGCCGCCGAGGCTGCCCGAATAGGTGGCCATCGCATAGCCGGCCAGCGTCTCCTCGGTGACGTCCGGATTGTCGACCGAACGCAGGTCCGCGCTGGGGCCGGGATCCTCGGTGCCGAGATAGCCGCGGAATTGGCAGAGCACGTCGAAGGTCGCGTAGCTGATCGTCTGCCTGTTCGGCGAATCGGCGAAGAAGTTGCGCTCGGGGAACGGCGTGCGGCAGGCCAGATTGACCTCGCGGTCCTTGTCCAGCGGCGCCGACAGGGTCACCACGTCGTTGCTGTAGCCGAAGAACTGCCGCTTCGCCCAGCGTCCGCCGATGTCGATCCGCTCGATGAAGCCGTCGAGCTTGTAGCTGGCGTCCAGCCGGCCCGAATAGATCTCGTCCTCCCGGCCGTCCTGCGAGCGGGTCAGCTGGGTATCGTCGCTGAACAGGTTGTGGTTGTTCGGATCGAAGCGCGGATCGAAGCTGAAGACCGGCAGGAAGCTCTTGGAGAAGTCCACCGAATAGGGAATGCGCTGGTTGTTGATCGCGGTCCGCACGCCATAGATGTCGAGCGGATCGGTGCGCAGCCGCACCGTGCGCGTGATGTCGACGCGCTTGGTATGCGAATAGCCGAAGTCCGCAGTCACCGTCAGCCGGTCGCTCGGCTTCCATTCGACATTGCCGCCGAAGCCCAGATATTTCTCGTCGCGCTGGAACAGGCCGGACAGTGTCTGCAGCGTTGCGGTGCCGTCGGCCGAGAGCATCTGGTGGTTGTCGCCGACCACGACATTCTTGAGGTTGTAGCGCCCCTCGGCAGTGCCGAAGTCGTTGCGCGTCTCGCTATACTGGCGCCGCGAATATTGCAGGTCGAGATTGACGTCGATCGTCGGGCTCGGCTGCCATTGCAGCGCCCCGAACACGGCGTTGCGCAGGTCCGAGGTGATCATCTGGCGATAGAGATACGAGTTGGACGCGTGGTAATAGGGCGTGCCCGAATTGCCCTGCTGGCGCGTCACTTCGGTGCAGTTGGTGGTCGAGACGATCGCCGCGTTGCAGGTGAACCAGGTCGAGCTGGTATAGAAGCGCTCGACCGGATCGTTCACGTCGTTGCGCTGATAGCCGAGCGAGATGCCGATCCTGCCAAGGTCGCCGGCGTCGAACTGGTCGATATAGCTGAGCGTCGCGCGATAGCCGAACGGGCTCGAGCCGCTGATCCGGTCCTGGTACGGATTGAAATTGCCCTTGATCTCCGCCTGGATCGAACGGCGCTTGTGGTCGAGCGGCTTGCGCGTCTCGAGCTCGATCAGGCCGGCCACGCCGCCTTCGATCAAATCGGCCTGCTGCGTCTTGTAGATCTTGATCGCGTTGAACAGCTCGGAGGGGAACTGGCCGAAATTGACCGCACGGTCGCCCGAGCCGTTGGTCGCCTCGCGCTTGTTTAGCGTGGTCATGCTCAGGCCCGAGCCGAGGCCGCGGATCGAAACTTCGGTCGGGCCGTAATTGGCGCGGTCGATCGAAGCGCCGGTGATCGTCGCGATCACTTCGCCGACCGACTGGCCGGGCAGGTCACCGATTTCCTTGGCCGAGACCGAGTCGACGATCGCATCGGAATCGCGCTTGGACTGGATTGAGCTCTGGATCGTCTCGCGGATCGCGGTGACGACGATCTGGTCTTCCTGCGACGCCTCGGGAGCGGCCGTCTCCGCTGGTGCGGGCGCGCTGTCCTGCGCCCAGGCCGGCACCGCCGCCAGGGCCGCGGCGATCGACACGCCGGTGAGCAGCGCCGAGCGGGCGCGCACGCGCGCACGGATGGAGCCCAAAGCCATTCGAATCCTCCCCAATCGTCTTTTTATACCAATTCTAGGTACCACCGGTCCGGATGAAGTCAATGTCATCTTGATACCAATTCTCCAATCCGATTAATGCGGCGCAGCAAAACCAGAGGAGAGGATTGGATGGCAACCGGACTAGCCAGCTGTGGACCAGCGCGGATCATCGGTTTCGGCGAGGTGCTCACCCGCCTGGCGACGCAAGGAAAGGTCCAGCTGCCCCAGGCGGCCAGCCTCGATCTCCATGTCGGCGGGGCGGAGGCCAATGTGATGGCGGCGCTCGCCACGCTCGGTCACCGCGCGGCGATGGTCTCGGCGATCCCCGCCAATGGCCTGGGCGACGGCGCGTGGCGCGCGCTTGCCGCCGCGGGCGTCGACCTGTCGCGCAGCTTCCGCGCGCCCGGCCGCCAGGGCCTGTACTTCCTCGCCCCCGGCGCATCGCTGCGCGCCTCGGAGATCCTCTACGACCGCGCCGGCAGCGCCTTCGCGACGCAGGACTGGTCCGGCTTCGACTGGTCCGCGGCATTCGCCGGCGCCGAATGGCTCCATGTCTCCGGCATCACGCCCGCGCTCGGCCCCGATCTCGCGCTGGCGACGCACAATGCGGTGGCCGCCGCCCGCGCCCTCGGCATGCGCATCTCCTTCGACGGCAATTACCGGCCGGCGCTGTGGGAGAGCTGGGACAGCGATCCCCGTGCGATCCTCACCGGACTGGTCCGCCAGGCCGACCTGTTCTTCGCCAACCACCGCGACATGGCGCTGCTGCTCGGCCAGCCCTTCTCCGGCGATGGCGCGGCGCGGCGGCGCGAGGCGGCGCTGGCCGGCTTCGCCGCCTTCCCCAACCTCAAATGGATCGCCTCCACCGCCCGCGAGGTCGAGACCAGCGACTGCCACCGCCTCGCCGCGCGCATCGACACGCCCGAGGCCGGCTTCCAGACGCCCGAGGTCGCGATGCCGGGCATCGTCGACCGGATCGGCGGCGGCGACGCCTTTGCGGCGGGGGTGCTGCACGGCCTGCTCGAGGGCGCGGATGTTTCCCGCGTCGCGGAACTCGGGCTGGCGCTGGCCTGCCTCAAGCACAGCGTGCCGGGGGACATGGCGCTGTTCGCGCGGGCAGATGTGGAGGGCTTCTCGGGCGAAGGGGTGGATGTGAAGCGCTGAGGGCGCCCAAAAAAACCCCAAACCGTCACCCCGGACTTGTTCCGGGGTCCACCGGGAGGCGAGCCATGCGCAAGAGGTTCGAGCGCATCCGGTGCGGCTTGGTGGACCCCGGCACAAGCTTGTCCTGAGCGCCTGCCTTGCAGGCAGCCGAGGGGGCCGGGGTGACGAAGAAGGAAGGAAAGCGCTCCCTCTGGGAGGGCCAGCTTGCAAAATAGGATTCCGCCTGCTGCACTCCCCTGGCCGGGTCACCACCCGGCCGCTCTTTCAACCGTAGGAAAGATAGGACCTCGCCCGCGCAGCAATGTTGCGAGATGGCGCGCATTCGCGGCAACCGTGTCAATTCAGGCCCGGCAAGAACCCGTGCTGGGGATGAACTTAGTGAACTTCCACGAGTCGCGCCGCCAGCGGCATAGGAAGCTCAGAACCAGCCCCAGATCGGATTCTTCGGATCGGCCAGCAGCTTCGCGGTCAGCGCCACCGAGAGCAGCACCAGGAGCGGCCGCACCCCGCGCCCGCCGAAGCGGATCGCCAGCCGCGCGCCGATCTGGTTGCCGACGATGTTCGCCGCGGCCATCGCGATGGCCAGGCCCCACAGCATCTTGCCGCCGGCGACCATCGCCAGCACCCCGGCGATGTTGGTCGAGAGGTTGAGGAACTTGGCATTGCCGATCGCCCGCACCAGCCCGAGCCCGGCGAGCGCGACCAGCACGGTGGTCAGGAAGGATCCGGTGCCCGGTCCGAAGAAGCCGTCATAAAAGCCGATGCCGGAGACGATCAGCGTCAGGCCGATCGTGCCGATCCGGGCATGGCGGTCCGCCTCGCTCATCTTGGGGGCGAGCAGGAAATAGAGCCCCATCAGGATCAGCAGCACCGGCACGAAGGCGGCGAGGAAGCCGGGGTCGATGAATTGCAGCGTGGTCGCCCCCGCCGCCGCGCCGAGGAAGGCACCGAGCGCCGGCAGCGCGAAGCGGCGCCAGTCGACATGGCCGGCCCGGGCATAGGCGAACACCGCCGAGGCGGTGCCGCAGGCGCTCTGCAGCTTGTTGGTGGCGATCGCCGAGACCGGCGGGATGCCCACGGCCATCAGCGCGGGGATCGAGATCAGCCCGCCCCCGCCCGCCATCGCGTCGATCGTGCCGGCGAGCAGCGCCATGGAGACGAGGAAGGCAAGGATGTCGGGGGTCAGATGCATGCGCTCCGTTAGAGCGGTGCGGCCGAATAAAAAAGGAGGCGCGGCCGAGGGAGTCGAACCGCACCTCCAGGGACGGAGCTCAGGGGAGCAGCTGGCTGCTCAATTCGGGAATGGCGACGGCCAGGTCATAGGCGACGATCTTGGCGAACACCTTGGCGCCGCCTTCGCCGACATGGGTATAGTCGAACTTCGGGGCGATCCGGCCGCGCGGGCCGGTCTTCGGAAGCGTCGAGGCGGGCGGCGATTCCGGGGCCGGGCGCGGGCGCAGCGTGGTGCCGGCCTTGCCTGCCGCGACTTCCTCGGGAAGCGGCTCGGCCATGGCGAGCTTCATCGCTTCGACCGCACCGAGCTGCTCGACCGCCTTCGCACTGTCCCGGTTCAGCTCGATCACCGGCGCCTTGGTCTCGACGCCGATCTTGCGCACCGCATCTGCCCAGGCGGCCAGCGTGTTGTTGAGCTTGCCGCCGCGGAACTCGCGGCGCGACAGCGGCGTGACCAGCACCGGCACGGCGCCGGCGGCGCGGACGTCGAGCACCATCTGCCTGAGGTTCGACTGGAAATCGGTGTTGAGGTCGGTCCAGCGCTCGGCCTTGGTCGACTGGTCGTTATGGCCGAACTGGATCAGGACGTACTTCTTGGCATAGCCGGGCGCCTTGGCTTCCCCCAGCGCGATGTCCCAGCTGCCCTCGGCCCGGTAGCTGCGGGTCGAGCGGCCGCCGCGGCCCATGTTGAGGCAGGCGACGTTCGACTTGACGTGATAGGCGCAGAACACCGATGCCCAGCCGCTGCCCGGCGCCATGGTCGAGTCGCCGACCAGGATGATCTTGTAGGCGGAGATCGGCGGCGCATCGGTCCGCTTCTCGCGCTTGTCGAGCGGAGGCTGGGCCTCCGAAGTCTGGGCGAAGGCCGCCCCCGGTACGGCGAGCAGGGCCGCCAGCGTGAGTGCAGTCTTGAACATAATCCCTCCCAGGTTGCGGCCTTCCGTCCCTCAGGAGAAGGCGAGGCCGCCGTTGATGTCCATGTTCACGCCGGTCAGGAACGCGGCGTCGTTCGAAGCGAGGAAGACGACTGCCGACGCCACTTCGTCCGGATGACCCTCGCGGCGCAGCGGCGTGTTGCCGGCCACCGCCTTGCGGCCCTCGGGCTTGGAGAAGGTGTCGTGGAAGCTGGTGCCGATCAGGCCCGGGCACAGCGCGTTGACCCGGATGCCCTGCGGGCCCAGTTCCTTGGCCATGCTGCGGGTGAAGGTCATCAGCGCACCCTTGGCGGTGGCGTAGATCGACGCGCCCGGCCCGCCGCCGTCGCGCCCGGCGAGCGACGACAGGTTCACGATCGCGCTGCCCTCGCCGAGATGCGGCAGCACCGCCTTGGTGACCAGGAAGGTCGACTTGAGGTTGAGCTCCATGACATGGTCGAAAAACGCCTCGTCCATGTCGGCCAGCGTCTTGCGGGCGACCATGCCGCCAGCGACGTTGACCAGCACGTCGACCCGCTCGCCGAACGCGGCGGTGGTCTCCTCGACCAGCCGCGCGACTTCGGCCGGCTTGGTGACGTCGGCCTGGACCAGGATCGCAGTGCCGCCCGCGGCCTCGATCTCGGCGACGGTGGCCTTGGCCGCGTCTTCGTCGCTGCGATAGTTCACCGCGACCTTGGCGCCTTCCGCTGCGAGCTGCAGCGAAACCGACTTGCCGATGTCGCGCCCGCCGCCGGTTACGATGGCGACCTTGTCCTTCAATTTCATGCTGGATTCCGTTCTGGGGAGGTAGTGCCCGCGGCGCGCGGAAGTCCGCGGCCGAGGAGCAGGATGGAGAGGAGCGCGAGCGGGACGATCGCCGCGGCCAGCGCGAAGATCGGCGCATAGCCCTGGGTGGTCATCACCGGCACGAGCCAGGTGGTGATCAGCGTGCCGGCGACCGCGGCGGTGCCGCTGATGCCCGCGAGGCTGCCGACCGCGCCGCCGGCGAAATAGTCGCCCGGCATGGTCTGGATGTTGTTGATCGCCACCTGGAAGCCGAACAGGATCACTGCGATCAGCAGCACGGCGCTAAGCGGCGTCGAAGCTTGCGCGGTGAGCAGCAGCGCCGGCAGCATGATCACGCAGCCGATGGCGATGGCGAGCTTGCGCGCCGCCAGCGCGTCCCAGCCCCGGGCGATCAGCACGCCGGAGAACCAGCCGCCACCCAGGCTGCCGAGCATCGCGCCGACGAACGGCACCCAGCCGAACATGCCGATCTGCTTCACGTCGAAATGGAAGGTCTCGGCCAGGTAGATCGGCAGCCAGGAGACGAACAGCCACCAGACCGGATCGAGGAAGAAGCGGCTGAGCAGGATCGCCCAGCTCTGGCGATAGCGCAGCAGCTCGAGCATGCCGGGCGCCGGCGCTTCGCTCTCCGACGCGTCCGCGGTGGCGGGGCGCGCATTGATATGGGCGCGTTCCTCGTCGCTCAGCCAGGGATGGCGATCGGGATCGGCGCGGTAGACGAACAGCCAGGGGATCAGCCAGACAAAGCCAAGCACGCCGACCAGCACGAAGGTCGTCCGCCAGCCGAACGAGCCGTAGAGCGCCGCCACCGCAGGCGCCGCGATGATCGCGCCGATCGCCGCACCGGCGTTGAAGATGCCCTGGGCGAAGGCGCGCTCCTGCGGCGGGAACCAAAGGGCATTGGCCTTGACCGCGCCGGGCCAGTTGCCCGCCTCGGCTACGCCCAGCGTGACGCGCAGGCCGATCAGCATGCCCAGCGAGCGGACCAGCGCATGCGCGCCGATCGACACCGACCACACCGCGATCGCGATGACGAAGCCGATCCGCGTGCCGATCCGGTCGAGCAGCTTGCCGAACAGCGACTGGCCGAACGCATAGGCGACCATGAACATGGTCACGAGTAGGGCATAATCCGCCTTGTCCGCGCCGATGTCCTTGGAGACGGCCGGCCACATCACGGCGAGCGCGTTGCGATCGATATAGTTGATGACGGTGACCAGCCCGATCAGGCCGATGACGAACCAGCGAAGCCCTTTGACCCTGGTCATCGGCTCAGTTTCCCTTGCCCGCATCGAAGCGCGCGAAATGGCCCTTCCAGTCGAGCTTCCGGCCATCGACCGTGGCCGAGTGTGCTGCGGCGGCATCGGCGGAGAAGGCGATGGCGAGCGTGATGCTGCGGCCATCGGCCAGCCTGATCGTCACCACATCGGCATCGCCGGTGCGGACATAGGTGAAGCCCTTCACCCGGCTGTTGCTGGCGGTCGTCTTCTCCTCGCCCGCATCGTAATTGCCATGCGGCTCGAGCAGGTTGACGAACTGGGCACTGGTCGCATTCGTGACGCGCTCGATCAGCAGCGGCTCGCGGCGCAGGTTGAACTTGGGATCGTTCGCCCCGCTCTCGCCCAGGATCACGCTGGCACCCGTCGGCGCGATCATCCGATAGGTGTAGAAGCGGTTGTCGTTGATCCAGGTGATCGCGCCCTTGTCCGCACTCGGCGTGCCGGTCGCATCCACCCAGATGTGCTGATAGCCATTGGCCTTGCCCAGCACCGGCCGCTCCGCGACGTTCGACTGGAGCGGGAAGTCGATCTTGGTGATCTGCCCGGCATAGTGCAGCGGCAGGTCATAGGTGGCGGGCTTGTCGCCGGTCACGTCGAGCAGGTCGACGACCATCGGGCTCTCGGTGCCGTCGACCGGCAGCTGGATCAGCGTGCGGCGATAGCGCACCCCCGGATAGGCCCCCACCATCTCGGCGGTGCTCACCGTGGCCTGCGGCGTGCTCGCCCAGAACAGCTGCTTCGGCGCGAGCTTGTCGCCCACCTTCCACTTGCCGCCGAAATTGCTGGTCTCGTTCACCACCAGCGTGTTGTGGGCGACGGTCTGCTTCGCCCAGCTCTCGTTTTCCTTGAGGTAGCGCCCGCCGTCCTTGCTCTCGACATTGAGGAAGCGCGCCGCGCCATAATCGGTCACGATGGCGTGGCCGTTGTCGTAGAGGATCCAGTTGAGCTTGTCGAAATGGCCATGCCCCATGCCCATCGCGGCATTCTTGGCGACGAGCACCTGGTCGGTGTCGGTGGGCCCCGAGCGCATGATCGCCAGCCCGCCCATCTCGCCCTTCGGCCCGTCGCTCAGGAACTGCGAGGCGAAGGGGAAAGGCTGGGCCTTGCCGGCCGCCAGGTCCTTGGCGACCATCAGGCCATCGGGCGTCAGCACGGTGCGGCCCTGCCATTTGGCGATCGAAAGCAAAGCCGGATCCTTGGTCACTTCATAGCCGATCGCCACCGACTGATAGAGCTCGTCGGTCTTCAGGCTCTTGTCCGGCATCGCGTCGTTGAACGGGAAGAAGAAGCCATCATAGGTCGTCTGGATCGAGGTCCGGATCGCCTTGAGCAGCACGCCACTCCGGTGCTGGAAGATCTTCTGCTCGGGCTGGTTCGCGTCGATGAAGCGCGCGAACAGCACGAAGGGCAGCATCGCGTAGCGTTGGTAGTACGGCCCTTCGACATAATAGCCGTCGGGCGAGAAGAGCTGGTCGATCTGCGCCAGGAAGCCGAACTTGCCATCGCGCTTCAGGCCCTTCAGCGCCACCTCGACAAAGTCCTTGTCGCGCAGCGTATAGCCGATCATGCCCACTGCGGCGCAGGCCCAGGTGGCATGGTTGTGGATCTGGTCGAACTCCTCGGCCTGGCCGGCCGAGAGGAAGCTCGCCATCGGGCGGAACACCTTGTCGTCGATCGTCGCGCGATCGGCGGCACTCAGCGACTCCCGGATCGCGTCATAGCCCTGCACGGCATAGACCGCCCACACCGCGTCGTTAAGGCTCTGCCAGAACAGGCGACCGGGGCGCTGGTCGCTCGCCGCCGGATGATTGCCCAGCGTCGGGTAGAGCTTGGCGTACTCGAGCAGTTCCGCCTTGGCGAAATCGGCATAGCGCTGCTCGCCGGTGATCCGGAACAGCAAGCCGGCGCCATAGATGGCGGTGTAGTTCCGCTTGTGCTGCTCATGCGTATAGCCGCCGCCCGGATCCTTCGGCACCGGCACGACCACGCCGGCCTTGATCGCCTTGTCGACTTCGCGGCGTACCCGCTTCAGCTCGGCGCTGAACAGCGGATATGCGGTGGCTTCCTTGGCCGTGGCCGCCATCTCGGGGGCGCGGAACAAGGTCGGCTGGGTACCCGGCGCGGTCTGCGCCATCGCAGGCGTGGCGAGCAGAGTGGTACCGGCGAGGAGAAACGCGAAACGAGTCATCAATTGCTTCCCGGATGCGGCGAGGCCGCAGGCTTGGCGTACCAGGAGACACCCGTCTCCTCGCGCGTGATGGGCTTGAGCGTGCGATCGGCACCGACCTTCGCCAGCACCGGATCGGTCGGATAGAGCAGGCCGTTGGCGGCGCGCTCGAGCGTCACCGCTCGGCGGTCCATCGCGATGGGCAGGGTGGCGGGTCCGGTCACGGACATGACATTGCCGCTGAAGCTGATCCCGGCGATGTCCGACTTGGCGACGAACGGATCGCCGCGCTTCTGGTTGACGAACAGGTTGCCGACGAAGCGCGTCGAGATCGGCGCCAGCGACAGCTCCTGGTCCGCGCCATTGCCCAGCGTCACGGTGTTGGCATCGATCACGCTGTTGCGCTCGATCAGCGCATCCTCGACCTGGACATAGCGGTTGAGCGGCGAGTTGGGCACGCCGTTCATCAGCGTGATCGCGCTGTACGGCCCCTCGCCAGTCACGCCTTCGATGTAATTGTTGCGGACGACCTGGTGCTTGTTGATCACCCGGATGCCGCCGGTGCGCTTCACGCCATTGCCGAAGAACACATTGTCCTCGATCCGGTTGCCATGGCCGTGGCGCATCACGAACGCGCCCTGGCTCTCGACCACGGTGTTGCGGCGGAGGATGTTCCTGCCGGACTTGATCGAGACGATCTCGACCTCGCCGTCGCAACGCTCGAAATAATTGTCCTCGACCACCGTGAAGGAGTCGCTTTGCGATTCCTGGCTGGTGCCGATGCGGATCGTCTCGCCGCCATTTTCCCCCAAGGGAGGCCGCGGGCCGAAATAATTGTGGTCGATCCGGTGATGGTTCTCGCTCGGGCCATAGGAGGCGCGGACCACGACGAGCATCGCGCCGCCATGCGCCTTGCCGAAGAACTGCGAGTGATCGACCCGGTTGTTCTGCCCGTAGAGCGACACCCAGTGATCGGTCTTCGCCGCGGTCGGCGCGCCATAGCCGTCGACCACCACGCCGGTCAGGCGCGAATTCTCGGCCCAGCGCCTGGTGTCGTAGCGAAAGGCGATCAAATCCTCGCCAGTGCCGTGCCCGTCCTTGAAGACCAGGTTCGAGACGACCAGCCAGTTGCCCGCCATGCGCAGGCTCGAGGCACCGGTCAGGATCACCTTGCCCGGCGTCTCGGCGGTCAGCGTGATCGGCTTGTCCTGCGTGCCGGCACCCGAGAAGCGCACCGCGAAATCGCGCCATTCGCCATTGGCCAGGACGATGCGGTCGCCCGGCGCCAGCGCCTTCGCCGCCGCTGTATATTCCTGCTGATCATGGACAAGGGTGTCGCGCGCCGCCGCCGGACTGGCAGCCGCCACAAGCATCCCCATCGACAGCGCCCAGAGTCGCAACGGATCCTCCCCACCGGCTCTTGTGGCCGATGGGGATGCCTACCAGTCGCGCAATTTACGCGCAAGCCAATTTGAATACCAATTTAACGGACCGGATTTAGCCCAGTGGTTCTATACCAAATTAGCCGCGTGCACCCCTCGGCCGCCCTGCAAAGAGTGGGGCGAGCGTCACAGCGACCGTGCCAAGTAGGATCGCCGCGACCGCAGGCTCGAGCTGGTCGGCGAGCCAGAAATAGGCCGTGACACTGGCAGCAGTGGCAAGTCCGACTGCCCCGAGCAGCGACGCGGCATGCAGCAACGGGCCGACCCGGCGCGGCCAGCCATCGATGATCCGCCGCACCCGGGCGAGCATCGCGCCATCGAGGCCGGCAGCTTCCGCCCGGGCATATTCGGTCGAGTCGATCCGCTTGCCGTCGAGCCGGTAGAGAATGGCGAAGCGGCGAAGCGCCTCGAGCCGGGCATTGGCGAGACCCGCCACACGGCGCGACCCGAACAGCATCGCGCCCAGCCGCTCGATCCGGCGCGGCGCGCGCAGCGAGGCGCGGCCATCCGCCTGCGAAAGCTGCAGCGTGCGCAATTCGAGCGGGCTCAGCGCCACTTCCGCCGGAACGGTGCCGGCAAGCCCTTCGAGCAGATGTGCCTGGGTATCGAGATACGCCATGATGTCCTCCTGTTGCCGGGCATCTAGGCGCGAAGCGCTGCGTTGATTAGCCGTGCGGGCGGCATCTCAAGGTTTCCGCAACTGCGACGATCTTCCGCGATGCCGTAACGGCCGGCTTGCCCTCTGCCTCTCGCCGGGCGTCGGCGGCCAGCTATCCGAAAGTATGACCGAAACGGACTTGATACCTTATATCATCGCAGCTACCGCGGCGCAGCAAGTACCTTTGTTCGGGAAGATTCGTTGATGTTGCGTCCGCTGCTGCTCGCCTCCGTTGCCCTGCTCGCCCTCCCCGCCCACGCCGAGGAGAAGCCGGCCAGCACCAACGACGCGCCGGCAGCCAGCAGCGAAACCGCGCCGGCAGCCGATCAGGATCATGACCAGCCGGGCGCCCAGATCGTCGTCACCGGCACCCGCGCGCGCAACACTGCCGATGTGCTGGGCGGCACAGCAGTGCTTGCCAAGGACGAACTGACCCGCGACCTGCGCCCGACGATCGGCGACACGCTGGCGCAGCAGCCGGGCGTCTCGGCGACGTCCTTCGGCCCCAATGCCTCGCGCCCGGTACTGCGCGGTTTCATCGGTGCGCGCGCCCCGCTGCTCACCGACGGCATCGGCAGCATCGACGTGTCGAACACCTCGGCCGATCACGCGCCGATCATCAACCCGCTCACCGCCGACCGCATCGAAGTGCTGCGCGGGCCGACCGCGCTGATCTTCGGCCCCTCGGCGATTGGCGGCGTGGTCAATGTGATCGACAGCCGCATCCCGCGCCACATGCCCGAGGAAGCGGTACATTTCGACGGTATCGCCAGCTATGGCAGCGCCGCCGATGAGCGCTCGGTCTCGGGCGCCGCGGACGTGCCGGTGACCAGCAAGATCGTCCTCCATGCCGATGGCAGCTTCTCGCAGACCGGCGACCAGCGCACCGGCGGCTATGTCCTCAGCCGCCCGCTGCGCGCCGCCGCTGCCGCCAGCGCCGATCCCGATATCCAGGAGCTCGCCGACCTCAAGGGCAAGGTGCCCAACACCGCCGGCAAGACCTGGGACGTCGCCGGCGGCGCCGCGATCATCGACGGCACCAACAATCTCGGCTTCTCGGTCAGCCATTTCGACACCTTCTACGGCGTGCCGGTCCGCTATTCGCTCGATCCCGCGATCGAGGCGGAGAATGTCCGCCTTCACGCCCAGCAGACCCGCGTCGACATCCGCGGCGAGGTCAATATCGGCGACGGGCTGTTCAAGCAGCTCCGCACCCGCTGGGCCGCGGCCGATTACAAGCATAGCGAGATCGAGGAGGACGGCGCCGTCGGCACCACCTTCTACAACCAGGGCTATGAAGGCCGGCTCGAGCTGGTCCAGAGCGCCCGCGGCGGCTGGGACGGCCTGATCGGCGGGCAGTTCTCGCTGCGCGACATGCATATCGTCGGCGACGAGAAGTTCCTGCCCAAGAACTCGGCCCAGCAGTTCGGCCTGTTCACGCTCCAGTCGCTCGATCTCGGCGCGTTCAAGGCGGAGGCCTCGGCCCGCTTCGAACATAACGACCTGAGCGCCCAGGCCGATGCCGATATCGGCAATCCGGCGTATAACCGCAGCTTCGACAGCTTCTCCGCCTCGCTCGGCGCCAGCTATGCGGTGGCCGACGGCATGCGCTTCGGCGTCAACGTCTCGCGCGCCGAGCGTGCGCCGACGCCGGAAGAGCTGTTCGCCAACGGCCCGCATGCCGGCACCCAGGCGTTCGAGATCGGCAATCCCAATTTCGGTACCGAGAAGAGCTGGGGCGTGGAAGCCACGTTCAAGGGTTCGGGGGATGGATTCGCATTCTCGACCGCGGCTTATTACAACTGGTTCACTGGCTACATCTACGACGCGCCCACCGGCGCGACGCGGGACGACCTGCCCGTCTTCCAGTACAATCAGGCCGATGCGCGCTATTACGGCTTCGAGGCCGAGGGCTCGCTGCGCCTGGCGACGGTGAAGGCCTTCACGATCAACGCCACCGCGCTGGCCGACTATGTCCATGCCGAGATCACCGGCACCGGCCCCGCCCCGCGCATCCCCCCGCTGCGGATCAATGGCGGGCTGGAGGCGACCTCGGATGCCTTCACGATCCGCGGCGAAGTCGAGCATGTCTTCGACCAGACCCGCATCTCGGCCTTCGAGACGCCGACCGACGGCTTCACCTTCGTCAACGCCTCGATATCGTGGAAGCCCTGGGGCGCCGGCTCGAACACCAGCCTGCAGCTCTCGGCCAACAACATCTTCGACGTCGAGGCCCGCCGCGCCGCCAGCGTGCTCAAGGACTATGCCCCGCTCCCCGGCCGGGACATCCGCGTGACCGCGCGCATCCAGATCTGACCTTCAAATAGCCCTCTCCCCATCGGGGAGAGGGTTGGGAGAGGGGCAGGACGCCAACCTCGCGCACCTGGCTCTCGATTCAAGACACACTTCCCCTCTCCCCGGCCCTCTCCCCGATGGGGAGAGGGAGAAGAGGATCGTTGCGCCCGGTGCCTCGTTACGCGATCCGATGGCAATGCACCCGCCCGACGAAGCCCCGCCCGCCTCGCGCCGCATCCCCTGGCCCATCCTCGCCGCGGCGGGCTTGGCGCTGTTCCTTCTCGCGCTGATCTGGTTCGGCCATGAACTGGTCGAGGGCGACGGCGCCCGGATCGACCAGGCGATCCTGCTGGCGATGCGCAGCGGCGGCCATCCGATCGGCCCGGCCTGGCTCCCCTCGGCCGTCCGCGACGTGACCGCGCTCGGCAGCACCACCGTGCTGACCTTCCTCGTGCTGGTCACTGCGATCTTCCTCTGGCTCGCCGGACGCCTGCGCACCGCGCTGCTCCTGATCGCCGCGACCGCGCTCGGCTCGCTCACCGTCGAGACGATCAAGGCGCTGGTCAGCCGCTCGCGCCCCGACCTGGCCGGCCGGCTGATGGAAGAGACCTCCAAAAGCTTCCCGAGCGGCCATGCCGCATTGAGTGCGATCGTCTACCTGACCCTCGCCACCCTGCTCTTCCCGGTGCTGCCCGACCGCCGTATCCGCGCCTTCGTGCTGATCGTCGCGTTGGCGCTTACCGCCTCTGTAGGGGTCAGCCGTGTCTATCTAGGGGTCCACTGGCCGAGCGACGTCGTCGCCGGCTGGGCGTTCGGCGGAGTCTGGGCGATGCTGTGGTGGCGGATCGAGCTGGCGGTGCTCGGCCGTGCCCGGCCCGTATTCTAGGCAAGTCCCTCAGGCTGTTGGAAATGTAGGACAATCCCCACGCAAGGATGTTGCGTGGGACTGCCTCAAATCGCTTCTTGGCGTGTACTTCGTGTACTTTGGCGGATCAGCCCTGGCGCTCGGCGAGCTTGCGTTCCCAGGCCAGCGCGTCCTTGACGATGCCTTCGAGATCGTCGTGCTTCGGCCGCCAGGGCAGTGCCGCGAGGATCGCGCTGTTGTCGGCGACCAGCGCGTCGGGATCGCCCGCACGGCGCCCCTCGAGCTTGCGCTCGATCGTCAGGTTGGTCACCCGATCGACCGCGTCGAGCACCTGCAGCACCGAGAAGCCACGGCCATAACCGGCGTTCATCGTGTGGTTCTCGCTCGGCCTTGCGATCAGCAGGTCGAGCGCGTCGACATGCGCAGCGGCCAGGTCGCTGACATGGATATAGTCGCGCACGCCGGTGCCGTCGGGCGTGTCGAAATCGGTGCCGAACACCGAGACATGGCCGCGCTTGCCCGTCGCCGCCTCGGCCGCGATCTTGATCAGGTGCGTCGCGCCCGCGGTCGACTGACCGCTGCGGCCCTGCGGATCGGCGCCGGCGACGTTGAAATAGCGCAGCGCCGCATAGTTGATCGGGTGTGCGGCGGCGACGTCCTTGAGCATGATCTCGGTCATCAGCTTGGACATGCCATAGGGGTTGATCGGCTGCTTCGGGCTGTCCTCGCGTACCGGCACGACCTCGGGGATGCCATAGGTCGCCGCGGTCGAGGAGAAGATGAAGTGCTTCACGCCTTCCGCCACCGCGCTCTCGATCAGCGAGCGGCTCGCGGCTGTGTTGTTGCGATAATATTTGAGCGGGTCGCTCACGCTTTCCGGCACCACCACCGATCCGGCGAAATGCATGATCGCGATCACGCCATGCTCGCGGATCGCGGCGCGGACCTTGTCGTCGTCGGCGATGTTGGCGACCACCAATTTGGCACGCGGATCGACGGCCCAGTCGAAGCCGGTGACGAGGTTGTCGACCACCACGACCTGCCAGCCCGCATCGAGCAGCGCCAGCACCGCATGGCTGCCGATATAGCCCGCCCCGCCCGTAACCAGCACCGTGCCTTCGCGCATACCAAACTCCGCATTGTTCTTGGCGCGTCCAATCCTATCTTTGCGCCGATAGCAAGGAGTTCGCGATGAGCATTGAAACCGCTACGCTGGCCGGAGGGTGCTTTTGGTGCACCGAGGCCGTGTTCAACGATGTGATCGGCGTCCAGTCGGTCGAAAGCGGCTATATCGGGGGCACCAAGGACAACCCGACCTACAAGGAAGTGTGCACCGGAACGACCGGCCATGCCGAGGCAATCCGGGTGAGCTTCGACACCGATCAGATCTCCTATGGCGAGATCCTCGACATCTTCCTGGCGACGCACGATCCGACCCAGCTCAACCGCCAGGGCAACGATATCGGCACCCAGTATCGCTCGGCGATCTTCCCGCATTCGGCGGAGCAGGAGCGCGAGGCGCTGGACGCGATCGAGCGTGCCCGCCCCGACTGGCCCGAGCCGATCGTGACCGCGATCGAGCCGCTGGGCGAATGGTGGTCCGCCGAGGATTACCACCAGGAATATTGGCAGGGCGACGGCCAGCGTAACCCCTATTGCCTGGCGGTGATCCCGCCCAAGCTGCGCAAGCTCCGCAAGAGCTTCGCCGCACGCAGCAAGGAAGGCGCGACAGCCTGACCTGACTTAGATCCTCCCTCGCGAAGCGGGGGAGGGGGACCAGCCGCAGGCTGGTGGAGGGGGCCTAACCGCGAGCGACATCGCTCGTTGCTCCGCCCCCTCCACCACCGCCTTCGGCGGCGGCCCCCCTCCCCCGGCTTTGCCGAGGGAGGAATGGAGTTCAGTCCCCTCCTCCCGGCAGCGCTTCGCCTTCGATGGGCGGGCGCTTGCCCGCTTCGGCGCCGAGCGCCTTGTAGACGAAGCCGCCGATCAGCCCGCCCACGATCGGCGCGATCCAGAACCAGAGCAGCTGCTGGAGCGCGATGCCGCCTTCGAGCAGCGCCGGTCCGGTCGAGCGCGCCGGATTGACCGAGGTGTTGGTCACCGGAATCGAGATCAGGTGGATCAGCGTCAGCGCCAGCCCGATCGCGATCGGCGCAAAGCCGGCCGGGGCGCGGCTGTCGGTCGAGCCCATGATCACCATCAGGAACATGAAGGTCAGCACGACCTCGATCACCATGCCCGCCTCGAACGAGAAATGGCCGGGCGAATGTTCGCCGAAGCCGTTGGAGGCGAGGCCACCGGCATAGCCCGGCGCGCCGCTGGCGACGTACCAGAGCAGGCCCGCCGCGATCACCGCACCGATCACCTGCGCGATCACATAGAGCGGGATGTCCCTGGCCGGAAAGCGCCCGCCGGCCCACAGGCCGAAGGTCACCGCCGGGTTGAGATGGCAGCCCGAGATATGGCCGATCGAATAGGCCATGGTCAGCACGGTCAGGCCAAAGGCGAGGCTGACGCCCGCCAGCCCGATGCCGACCTCGGGGAACGCCGCGGCCAGCACCGCGCTGCCGCATCCGCCGAAGACGAGCCAGAAAGTGCCGATCAGTTCGGCAAGTCCACGTTGCACATTGCTCATGTGTTGCCCTCCTGCTGTGTCCGGTCTCTCCCCAGCCCCCAGACCTGCGCAGATTTGTAGGTCTTGATGGAGCCGGAAGTAAAGCGGCGCGCGGGTTGCGGCGGCGGCGCTGCTGTGGTGTGGGGACCGCGATGAGTCTCCCCACCCGCAGCTTCGCCGCCTTCCTGTTCGACATGGACGGCACGCTCGTGAACTCGATGGCGGTGGTCGACCGCGTATGGCGGGCCTGGGCGGCGCGGCATGGGATCGAGACCGATCCGCTGATGGCGGCGCTGCACGGCGTCCGCGCGATCGAGACGATCCGCCGCTTCGCACCGGCCGGCGTCGATGCCGAAGCGGAGACCGAGGCACTCACCCAGGCCGAGATCGACGATATCGAAGGGCTGGCCGAGATCCGGGGCGCGGCTGCGTTCCTGGTGCGAATCCCTGCCGGGCGCTGGGCGCTGGTGACCTCGGCGCCGCGGGCGCTGGCGCTGCGCCGGCTCGAGGCGGCCGGCATTCCCCTGCCCGAAGTGGTGATCACCGCCGAGGATGTCGCACATGGCAAGCCCGCCCCCGATTGCTTCCTGCTGGGTGCCGAACGGCTTGGTGTCGATATCGCCGATTGCCTCGTCTGGGAGGACAGCCCCGCCGGCCTCGCCGCAGCGGATGCCTCGGGCGCCGCGGCGGTTATGATCACCGAGACGCATCACGAGACGATCGCCACGCCGCACCCGGCCCGGGCGGACTATCGCGATCTCGATGTCGAGACCGACGCGCAGGGCTGGCTGCGGCTGGTCGCGCGCTAGAACGCCTCGGTTCCAACATCGGGTTCGGTGGCGGCTCGCCAAAGTCCACGAAGTTCACGCCAGAAGCGGGTTTTCGCCGGGCGGAAGTTGACACGCTTCCCGGTACCGCAGCGCATCTCGCAATATTCTTGCGCGCGCGTGATCCTATTTTTCCAACAGCGTGGAAGAGCGGCCTAGAAGGCGGCGCGGCGCAGCCGGTCGTTGATCGCTTCGCCGATGCCGGTGGCGGGGATCGGGGCGACCGCGATGGCGGGCGCGGTGCTGGCATCGGCGCGGTGGAGCGCGTGGAACAAGTTGGCGGCGGCTTCGGTGAGGTCGCCGGTGGCGGAAAGGGTTTCGGTGCCGACGACCGGACCGAAGCCGATCAGATACTCGCCGTCCCGCGCGCTATCGGCGTTGAGGCGGACCGGTTTGGACGGAGCGTAATGGCTGTCGAGCTGGCCGGGTGCGACAATCCCCGCTTCTTTCCCCGGCGAAGGCCGGGGTCCAGCCTCAGACTCCAAGTCTGGGCCCCGGCCTTCGCCGGGGAAAAGTTCTTCCGCGCTCAGCGGGCCGGGGCGCAGGATCTGGTTGCCCATCACGATCGTCGATTCCACGCCTGCCGGCGTCGCTCCGTCGTCGATCACCAGCGGGATGCGCCCGGCCAAGCTCTTCGCGACATGCTCGGCCCGGGTGGGGCTGATCGAGCCGCTGGCGTTGGCGGAAGGCGCGGCGAGCGGCTTGCCCGAGGCTTCGAGCAATGCCTGCATCGCGCGGTGACGGGGCACCCGGAGCGCGATCGTGTCGAGCCCGGCGGTGACCAGGGACGCGATGCCCGCATTGGGCCGTACCGGTAGCACGAGGGTCAGCGGCCCCGGCCAGAAGCGTGTAGCCAGATCGCGCGCGCGATCGTCGAACAGCGCGATCCGCTCAGCGGCGGCGAGATCGGGCACATGGACGATCAGCGGGTTGAAGCTCGGCCGACCCTTGGCGGCGTAGATGCCTGCCACGGCCCGCGACTCGGTGGCGTCGGCGGCGAGGCCATAGACCGTCTCGGTCGGCACCGCGACGCATTCGCCCGCGCGAATCAGTGCCGCGGCCTCGGCAATCGCGGCCATGCCGTAGGGTAAGATTCGCGGATTTGTCGGGCTCACTTTGGGCGAGCTATACGGCGCGAAACCAGACCACAAGAGAGGCTCTATGTTCACCCCCGCCACCGCCGATCAGCGCTTCGTGCTCGAGACCATCGTCCGCCTGGACGAGATCAGCGCGGAAGCCGCCGAAATGACCGATGCGGTGCTGGAGGGCGCCGGCCAGTTCGCCGCCGGCGAATGGGCGCCGCTCGAGCGGCTGGGCGACACCGACGGACCCAAGTGGACGCCCGACGGCGTGAAGATGCCGGCGGGCTTCGCCGCGGCGTACCAGGCCTATGTCGAAGGCGGCTGGGGCACGATCGGATCGCCGGCCGAGCATGGCGGCCAGGGCCTGCCGGTCAGCCTGTCGATCGCAGTGCTGGAGACGCTGGGCACCGCGAACATGGGCTTTGCGCTCGCCCCGATCCTGACGGTCGGCGCAGTCGAGGCGCTGATGCACCATGGCACGCCCGAGCAACAGGCGCTCTACCTGCCGCACCTGTCGACCGGCGCCTGGACCGGCACGATGAACCTCACCGAGCCGCAGGCCGGATCGGACGTCGGCGCGCTCAAGACCCGCGCCGAGCCGGTCGGCGACGGAACCTTCCGGATCAAGGGCACCAAGATCTTCATCAGCTTCGGCGATCACGACATGGCCGATAACATCGTCCATCTCGTCCTCGCCCGTACGCCGGGCGCGCCGGCGGGGACCAAGGGCATCTCGCTGTTCCTGGTCCCGAAGTACCGGCTGAATGCCGACGGCACGCCGGGCGAGTTCAACGACGTCCGCACCGTCTCGATCGAGCACAAGATGGGGCTGCACGCCTCGCCGACCTGCGTGCTGAGCTTCGGCGACAATGACGACTGCATCGGCGAGCTGGTCGGCCCCGAGCTGGGCGGTATCCGCGCCATGTTCACGATGATGAACAACGCGCGGCTGAATGTCGGCCTGCAGGGCGTGCAGGTCGCCGAGCGCGCCACCCAGCGCGCGGTCGCCTATGCCCGGGAGCGCGTGCAGGGCACTCGCGGTGGGGAGCAGGTCGCGATCGTCGAGCATCCCGATGTCCGCCGCATGCTGCTGCGGATGAAGGCGCAGACCCAGGCAGCACGGGCGCTGGTCTATTACGCCTTCGGCCAGCTCGACCGGGCGCGGGCCGGTGATGCCGAGGCGGAGAAGCGCGTCGAGCTACTGACCCCGCTCGCCAAGGCGCATGGCACCGATCTGGGCAACGAAGTCGCCTCGCTCGGCATCCAGGTCCATGGCGGCATGGGCTATATCGAGGAGACCGGCGCGGCCCAGCATTTCCGCGATGCGCGGATCACCCCTATCTATGAGGGCACCAACGGCATCCAGGCTGCCGACCTGGTCGGGCGCAAGCTCAGCATGGACAATGGCGGCACGCTGCTCGGCCTGATCGGGCAGATGCGCGGGGACGCCGAGGACACCGGCCTGGTCAACCTGATCGACGCCTGCGAGGAAGTCGCGCGCAACCTGCTGTCGAGCGATGCGGACGACCGGCTGGCGGCGAGCTATCCGTTCCTGACGATGCTCTCGACCGCGGTGTGCGGCTGGCTGATGGAAGCGAGCGGTCGGGCAGCGGCGCGCAGCGAGGGCGATCCGGCGTTCCTGAAGATGAAGCAGGCGGCGGCACGCTTCTATGTCGCGCAGATCGTGCCCGAGGCGCTGGGACTGATGCCCGCGGCGATGGCCAAGGCGGAAATGCTCTACGCGATCGATGCCGAGGGCTTCGCCGCGTAGAGCTTCCCCCTTTAGAGCCTGGGTACATAGCCCAAGCCGGCGGATGCCTCGCGGTCAGATGGCGCCGAAATGGCTGTAGTTACAGCGAGATACCGAACCAGCGCGACAGGGCGGCCTCGCCGGCGCGGGTGACCTCGAGCGCCCGGCTGCCCGCGCGGGGCCGCACCCAGCTCTGTGCGACGAAGTGGCGGTAGAGCGCGGTGGCGGGGGCGCCGGCGAGGTGCGGGCGGCGCTCGCTCCAGTCGAGACAGGCCCGGCAGGGCGCGTCGAGCGCATCGCCGGCGATGCCGAGATCGATGAGCAGGGTGACGCCGGCGCCGGTCAGTGCTGCGCCGTCATGGCCGAGCACCAGCTGGCCGCGCTCGGCCATGCGCCCGGCGATCGCCACGGCCAGCTGGCCGGCGAGATGATCGTAGCAGGTCCGCGCCCGGCGCAGTCCCGCGTCGCGGGGGCCGGTGACCGGGAGCGGCCGGCGCGAGAGCTCCTCGGCGACGCCCATCACGCTCTCGACCATCTGCGCCACCGCGGGCGAGGCCAGGCGGAAATAGCGGTGGCGGCCCTGCGGCGTCGGCACGATCATCCCGGCTTCGGCGAGCCGGGCGAGATGGCCGCTCGCGGTCTGCGGGGTGACCCCGGCGAAGCGGGCCAGCTCGCTCGCGGTGAGCGCGCGCCCGTCCATCAGCGCGAACAGCATGTTGGCGCGGGCAGGATCGCCCATCAGCGCGGCGGTCTCGGCAAAGGCGGAAATGCGCTGCATCGGCTGCATCATGCCTGTCCGGCGCGGTCGATGCTACGGTACCGGCCGAAGCATCGCGCGGCGCCCCGGTGGCAGAGGCAGGGCCAGGGAGGAATTCCGATGCTGACCTGCTTCATCCGCTACGAGATCGAGCCCTTCGGGGCGGAGGCCTTCGCCGAATATGCCCGCAACTGGGGCCAGGCGATCCCGCGCTGCGGCGCCGACCTGATCGGCTATTTCGGCCCCGCCGAAGGCTCCGCCACCATCGCCTACGGCGTCTACAACATCGACTCGCTGGCCGCCTATGAGGCCTATCGCACCCGGCTGCGCGACGATCCCGCCGGCCGCGCCAATTATGATTTCGCTGCGCGCGAGAAGTTCATCCGCCGCGAGGACCGGATCTTCCTGCGCTGCGTCTCGGCCCCGCATGCGCCGCTGGTGCGGCCATGATCGCCGTGCTGTTCGAAGCTTGGCCCGAAGCGGGCCGCAGCGACCGCTATCTCGACATCGCCGCCGCGCTCCGCCCCGAGCTCGACGCGATCGACGGGTTCCTGGGGATCGAGCGATTCGAGAGCCTGGCCGAGCCCGGCAAACTGCTCTCGCTTTCCTGGTGGCGCGACGAGGCGGCGATCGCGGCGTGGCGCGGCTTCGGCCCGCACCGCATGGCGCAGGCCGAGGGGCGCGCGGACATCTTCCGCGACTATCGGCTCAGGATCGCGACCGTGGTGCGCGACTATGGGAAGAACGACCGGGCGCAGGCGCCCGGACGCGATCAATTGTAGCGATTGCCGCCCGGATCGGCGCGGAAGCCATTGTCCGGACCGCCATTGCAGCGCTGGTCCTCGGGATGCTTCTTGCAGAGCTTGCGCAGCTCCTTGCCCTCGCGCTCTTCCTTCTCGCGCATCTTGCGGCCGTAGTTGCGGTCGCTCTCGTCCTGGCTGGTCGTCGTCCAGTCGACCACCTTGCCGCCGGCCTTTACCGGCAGGGTGGCGACATCGACCACGGTCTTGGCGATACAGCCGCCACTGAGCAGCGGCAGCGCCACGACGATCGGAAGCAGAAACTTGCGCATAGAAAAACCTTATCCCCCGGCGTGCGCGTGCGACGCTGCAGCAGCATCCCGCGCCTCGACACCGATATAGGGGAAATCGGTGAAGAAACCGTCCACGCCAAGCCCGATGAAATACAGCATCTCGTCCTTCAGGCGACCATGGTCGGCCGGATTTGCGCCGGACCGGTAGCTGGGCAGGAGGAAGAAGTTCTCCGCCCGAAACGTCCAGGGGTGCAACTTGAGCCCGGCGGCATGCGCGTCGGCGATCAGCGTGGTGGCGGGGCCGGATACCGGCTGGATCATCGTCAGCTCGGGCCCGATCCCGTACGCATAGGCCGCGACCGCCTTCAGCCCCTCGGGCGTGATCATCGCCTTGTAGCTCGGCTGGGCATTGTCCGCCGGACCGCCGGCGCCGGCCATCAGCTGGATCAGCCGGACCTTGGTCATCGTCTTCAGCTTCTTGAGGTTGTTCACCTCGAACGACTGGATGAACACCGGCGCGTCGGCACGGTCCCAGCCCGCCTTCTTGAGCTTGTCGACCAGCCGCTGCTCCACCGGCAGCCCGATCGAGGCGAAATAGCTGGGGTGCTTGGTCTCGGGATAGATGCCGATCGTGCGGCCGGTCTGCTTCGACGCCTGCTTGGCCAGCGCGATGACCTCGTCTAGCGTCGGCACCTCGGCCTGGCCGTCATATTTGGTGTTGTCCGGACGCAGCTTGGGCAGGCGCTCCCTGGCGCGCAGCGTCTTCAGCTCGGCGAGGGTGAAGTCCTCGGTGAACCAGCCGGTCATCGTCTCGCCGTCGATCGTCTTGGTCGCCTTGCGGTCGGCGAATTCGGGATGGTCGGCGACGTTAGTCGTCTCGGTGATATTGTTCTCGTGCCGGGCTACGAGGATACCGTCCCTGGTCGGCACCAGATCGGGCTCGATGAAGTCGGCGCCCTGATCGATCGCGCGCTGGTAGGAGAGCAGCGTGTGCTCGGGGCGTTCGCCCGAAGCACCGCGGTGCGCGATCACGATTACCTTGTCAGTGTTCCCATGCATGGCATGACCTTGCCCCAGCGCGACGCCCGGCACCATCAGCATCAACGCGGCAATCAGCGATCTCGTCACGAAACTCTCCACTCGTTACGGGGTTGGGCCTAGGCTGCGGATATGACGGTTGCGAGGCGATATGGCGGATAATGACAGCGTGCTCGCGGCGGCCCGCGCCTGGAAGGGCGAGCGGCTGGCGCTGGCCACCGTCGTCTCGACCTGGGGATCGGCGCCGCGGCCGCGGGGCAGCCACATGCTGGTGCACGCGGACGGCCGGTTCGAGGGATCGGTCTCGGGCGGCTGTGTCGAGACCGATATCCTGCAGGCAGCGGCCGAAGTGATCGCCGGGGCGCCGGCGGTGGTGAAGCGCTACGGCGTCGCCGATGCAGCGGCCTGGGAAGTCGGGCTGCCCTGCGGCGGGGAAATCTCGGTGCTGGTCCAGCCCGTTTCCGACCAGGGCTTCCCGCCCGCGCTGTTCGAGGCGATCGATGCGGCGCGGGCGCGAGGCGAGCCCTTCGATGTCGGGACCGACCTCGGCAGCGGTGTGTCCGCGCAAGGTTCCGGGGGGTTCCTCAACCGCTACGATCCGCCCCGCCGGCTGCTGATCATCGGCGCGGTGCAGATCGCCCAGACGCTCGCCGGCCTGGCGCGCGAACTGGGCATCCTAACCTATGTTATAGACCCGCGCGGGAGATTTTTGACCGCCGAGCGTTTCCCCGGGGTGATGCTAGACGACCGATGGCCAGACGAGGCCGTGACCGCCCTGCAGCCCGATCCCGCCACCGCCGTGGTGACGCTGAGCCATGATCCCAAGATCGATGATGCAGCGCTGCTTGCCGCGCTGCGCTTCCCGACCGGCTATGTCGCCGCGCTGGGATCGCGGCGGAGCCATGAAGCGCGGCTGGAGCGCCTGGCCGCCGCCGGTGTCGCGCCTGCCGACCTGCCCCGCATCGAAGGCCCCGCCGGGCTCGCCATCGGGGCGATCGGCCCCGCCGAGATCGCCCTTTCCATCGCCGCAGCCATGGTGAAGAAATTCCATGCTCAAGCCTGACCAGACCGCCCTGATCCTGCTCGCCGCCGGCCGCTCTCGCCGGTTCAACGACGGCGACAAGCTCGCCGAGCCGTTCCTCGACAAGCCGCTCGCCTATCATGTCGTCACCGCGCTGGAGCGCATCCCCTTCGCCGCGCGGATAGCCGTGGTTTCCGGCACCGAACTCGACTTCGCGGCGCTCGGCTATGACGTTGTCGAGAACCCCGACCCGTCGCTCGGCCAGGCGCGCTCGCTCTGCTTCGGCGTGGAGCGGGCAAGGCGACTGGGGGTGGAGGCGGTGCTGGTCGCGCTGGCCGATATGCCGCGCGTCACCGCCGCGCATATCCACCGCATGTTCGACGCTGCCGACGGGCCGGCGACGATCGTCGCCTCGTCGGACGGGGTGAGCCCGATGCCGCCGGCGCTGTTCGGCAAGGACATGTTCGACGAGCTGCTCAGGCTCGAAGGCGACCAGGGCGCGCGCGACCTGATCCTGCGCGGCCACCACGTTATCGCGCCGCCCGCCGAGCTGGTCGATGTCGACACCCAGGAGGACCTGCGCGCGCTGCGCGAGCTCTACGGCCTGCGCACCGACGGGCTGCCCGAGCGCCCGCCGGCACTCATTCGTGACGAAGCGCGTCGATTGGATTGAGGCTCGCCGCGCGCCGCGCCGGGAAATAGCCGAACACCACGCCGATGATCGCCGAGATGGCGAAGGCGATGACGTTGATCTGCACGTCGAACAGGAAGGGCAGCGAGCCCAGCCACGACATCAGCGCGACCGCCATCTGCGCCAGCAGCAGCCCGATCAGCCCGCCGAGCATCGACAGCACCACCGCCTCGACCAGGAACTGCATCAGCACTTCGCTCGCCACCGCACCGATCGCCAGGCGGATGCCGATCTCGCGCGTCCGCTCGGTCACCGACACCAGCATGATGTTCATGATCCCGATGCCACCGACGACCAGGCTGATCCCTGCGACCGCCGCGACGATCTGGGTGAGCAGGGTGGTGGTGCCGGTCAGCGTCTGGCTGATCTGGGCGGTGTCGAAGATGTTGAAGTCATCCTGCTTGCCGCCGCTGATGTTGCGCCGTTCGCGCAGCAGATCGGTGATCGAGGACTGGATCTGGGCACTGTTATAGGCGGGATCGGTGCCGACCAGCATCAGCCGGATGTCGGTGCTGCCGGTGAAGCGGCGCTGGACCTGCTTGATCGGCATGATCACGACATCGTCCTGATCGCCGCCGAACCCGGCCTGGCCCTTGGTCTTGAGCACGCCGATCACATCGCAGGAAATGCCGTTCACGCGGATGCGCGAGCCCGCCGCGCTGCCGCCGCGGAACAGGTTGGTCTGGATCGTGGTGCCGATGATGCACACGGCCTTGCCCGCCTGCTCCTCCGCCCGCGTCCAATACCGCCCTTCGATCAGCGGCCAGGGCGAGACTTCGAAATAGCCGTTGGTGGTGCCGTTGACCGTGGTCGACCAGTTGGCGCCGTTGTAGATCACCGTCGCGGTGGTCTGGGCCTGGGGCGCGACCGCAGTGACGCCGGCGACCTGATCACGGATCGCCGTGACGTCGGCCGGCTTGAAATCGGGCGGACGCGGGCCGCCGCCGCCGCGGCCGAAGCCCTGGCCGGGGCGGATCTGGAGGATGTTGGTGCCGAGCGCGGAAATCTGCTGCTGCACCGCCGCCGTGGTCGCCTTGCCCAGCGTCACCATGGTGACCACTGCGGCAACGCCGATGATGATGCCGAGTGCCGTCAGGATCGAGCGCAGCTTGTGGCGCAGGATCGAGCGGATCGCGAGGATGAAGGTGGTGCCGAACATCTACTTCTCCCCTCCCGCTTGCGGGAGGGGTCGGGGGAGGGGCTGAAAAAATAGGGCGAGAGACAGGCCCTCCCCTAGCCCCTCCCGCAAGCGGAAGGGGGACAAGAATGACAAGGAGAAGGTATTGCTCATTCCACCCTCTCCCCCTGGTGGTGGCCGGTCTCGATCCGCTCGACCAGCCCGTCCTTGAAGTGGATGATGGTGCGCGCGAAGGCGGCCATGTCGGGTTCGTGGGTGACCATCAGCACGGTGATGCCGCTGTTCTTGTTGAGATCGGTGAGCAGCTCCATGATCTCCACCGAGCGCTCGGAATCGAGATTGCCGGTCGGCTCGTCGGCGAGCAGCACGTCAGGATTGGTGACGATCGCCCGGGCGATGGCGACGCGCTGCTGCTGGCCGCCCGAAAGCTCGGCGGGGGTATGGTCCCACCAGTTCTTCAGCCCGACCTTGTCGAGCGCAGCCATCGCCGCCTCGCGGCGCTGCGCCTTGGGGTCGCCGCGATAGAGCAGGGGCAGCTCGACATTCTCCAGCGCCGAGGTGCGCGCGAGCAGATTGAAGCCCTGGAACACGAAGCCGAGATATTTCCGCCGGAGCAGCGCGCGCTGGTCGCGCTCGAGCTTCTCGACATGCACGCCCTTGAACAGGAACTCGCCCGAGGTCGGCACGTCGAGACAGCCCAGGATGTTCATCGTCGTCGACTTGCCCGAACCCGACGGGCCCATCACCGCGATGAAGTCACCCGCCGCAATCTCCAGGTCGACGCCCTTGAGCGCCTGGAAGGCAGTGGGGCCCTCGCCGAAGGTCTTGATGATCCGCCGCAGCTGGATCAGCGGCGCATCACTGTCCGCCACGCTGGCCTCCGGCGCCCGATCCGCCCTGGCCGCCGCCCTGACGGCGCTGTCCGCCGGAGCGGCGCGTAGCCGAGGCGCCATTGGCGAGCTGGCCGGTGATCACCTTGTCGCCGGCCTTCAGATTGCCGCCGGTGATCTCGGTGACGGTGCCGTCGGTGCTGCCGGTGGTCACGTCCACCGCCTTGGGCTGGCCATCGGCGCCGAGGATATAGACGGTCCGCTGCCCGCCCTGCTCGCCGCCGGTCGCGGTTTTCTGCTGGCCGCTATTGCCGCCGCGCCGCGGACGGCTGGGGACCAGCGCACCGGCGATGCCGCCACTCGAGCCGCCGCTGGCGCCCTGGCCGGGCGCGGCCGGCGTGAAGCGCAGCGCCGCATTGGGCACCAGCAGCACATTCTGGCGCGCCATGGTCACGATGTCGGCCGTCGCGGTCATGCCCGGGCGCAACTGCTCGTTCGCATTGGAGACCGAGAGATCGGCGGCATAGGACACTACCTGGTTCGCGGTCGTGCTGGTGCTGGTGGACGAGGAAGAGCTGGCGTCCTGCACCGACAGGTTGGAGCCGACTTCCACCCGCGTGATCTTCGCCGGGAAGGTCTTGCCCGGGAAGGCATCGACGGTGAAGCTCGCGTCCTGGCCCTGGCGGACCTGGCCGACATCGGCTTCGTCGATCGCGACTTCCAGCTTCATCTGCGACAGGTCCTGCGCGATCACGAACAGGGTCGGCGTGTTGAACGAGGCGGCGACCGTCTGGCCCGGATCAACCTGGCGGGCGAGGATCACGCCGGTGACGGGCGAGCGGATGATCGCCCGCGTCCGCTGGGTCTGCGCCGAGGAAAGCTGGGCGCGCGCCGAAGTCACATTCGCCTTCGCCGCATTGAGATTGGCGAGCGCACGATTGCGGTCGCCGATCGCGCTGTCCATCTCGGTCTTGGCCGGCACCTTGCCACCCGACAGCCGGCTGACTTCCTGATAGCGGGCCAGCGTGGCGTTGCTCTGCTGCACCGTCGCCTGCGCCTGGCCGACCGCGGCGATGTTCGCCGCCAGCGTCGCCTCGGCCTGCTTGACCTGATCGTCGAACTGCGAAGGATCGATCAGCGCGAGCGGCTGTCCGGCGGTGACGCGATCATTCACGTCCGCCAGCACCTTGATGACCTGGCCCGAAAGCTGCGAGCCGACGGTGACCTGGTTGGTCGGCGCCAGCTTGCCGGTGGCGGAGACGGTGACGGTCAGGTTACCGCGCGCGACATCGTCGGTCGCGTATTTCACTTCTTCCTTGCCCCCCAGGAAGCGCCAGGCGAGCAGGACCACCAGCAGTGCGGCAAGTGCGATCAGGCCCCATTTGAGCCAGCGGCGCCACCACGGACGCGGCGGCGTGCCGAGAAAGGCGTCGAGATTCTGGTTGGGATCAGTTGCCATTGGCGGTGCTGCCTGTCGTGGGAACGGTGGGGGTCTTGCTCGCGTCCCAGCCGCCGCCCAGCGCCTGGTAGAGCTGGATCAGCGCGGTCGCTTCGTCCGAGCGGGCGGAGAGGAGCCCGTTGCGCGCGGAGATGAGCGAGGCCTCGGCCGTGTTGAGCGTGGTGAAATCGGTGAGGCCGGTGCGATATTGCATCCGCGCCAGGATCGCCTGGTTGTTCGAGGCATCGAGTGCCACGCCAAATTCCTGCTGCCGGCGCTGGGCGGTCTGCAGCGCGACGATGGCGTTCTCGATATCCTCGAGGCTGGTCAGCACCGTCGACTTGTAGGCGAGGAAGGCGCCGTCCGCCGCAGCCTCGGCCGAGCGCACCTGGCTGGCGCGGCGGCCGCCGTCGAAGAGCGTCTGGGCGATGTTGGCGAACAGCCGCCCGGTGATCGTGTCGAGGATCGAGGTGAGCGCGCTGCTGCCCGAATCGATGCTGCCGCCGATCGACAGCGACGGATAGAGCTGGGCGGTGGCGACGCCGATATTGGCGCTGGCGGCGGCGAGGTTGCGTTCCGCGGCGCGCACGTCGGGCCGCTGGCGCAGCGCGTCGGCGGGAATGCCCGCCGCGACTTCCGCCGGCCCCTTGGGGATCGGCTTGACCGCTTCCATCTCGGCCTTGAGCGCGCCCGGCGCCTGGCCGGTGAGTACGCCGAGGCGCGACACCGCGCTGTTGTAGCTCGCCTCCAGCGTCGGGATCGACGCGGCGATCTGCGCCCGGCTGGCGCGCGCCTGCTCCTGGTCGACCGACGAGACGAGCCCTGCCTGCACGCGCCAGCCGGCGATCTGGAGATTGTCGTCGGAGATGGCGAGATTGCCGTGCGCATTAGCGATCTGCGCCTGCGCCACCCGGGCGAGCACATAGTTGCGCGCCGTCTCGGCCTCGACCGAGATCAGCACCGTCGCATAGTCGAACCCGCTCGCTTCATAGGAGGCGCGCGCGCCCTCGACGCCCCGGCGCACCCCGCCGAACAGATCGACCTGGTAGCTGGCGTCGAGGCCGAGCGAGAAGCTGGTGTTGCCGCCCTGCGAGAAGCTGGTCACCGTGCCGTCGGGCAGCGTCGTGGTGCTGGTGCCGCCGCGCAGCGGCTCGCTGTGCGACACGCCGCCTGAGGCGCTGAGGCTGGGGAACAGGTCGGCGCGCTGCTGGACCAGCGCCTCGCGCGCCTGGCGCAGCCGCACCACTGCCTGGGCGACGTCGAGGTTCGCGGCCTGGGCGCGCTGCACGAGGCTGCCGAGCATCGGATCGTCGAAGCGGGTCCACCACTGGCTCAGATCCTCCTGCGCCTTCTGCCCGGCAGGGACCGACCAAGCATCGGGCACGCCCAGTTCGGAAGCGGCGCGCGGATGATAGTCCGGGCCCACCGCGCAGGCGGAGAGCGACAGGGCGAGCATCAGGCTCAGGGTCAATGGACGATTGGCCATGGGGTCCTAGATGTTTCCGAAGCCGTTTCGGTTCCAGAAGAATATTGTCGCAATATGTCGCGGTCCATGCCGGATCGTGCGCCGAAAGCCATTCTGCGCTTGGCGTGGCGGCTTCGCTTGGGCAGAGAGGCGCCAAATCAGAGCGAGGAGCCGCAACGATGAGCGATACCGTCAGCGTACACCCCGTGCCCGAGAACTGGGCGCGCACCGCTCGGGTGGATGCTGCGGGCTATGAGAAGCTCTACGGCATGAGCCTGGCCGATCCGGGCAGCTTCTGGCTGGAGCAGGCGCGCCGGCTCGACTGGATCAAGCGCCCCGAGATCGCCGGCGACTGGTCGTTTGACGAGAGCGACTTCCGGATCAACTGGTTCGCCGACGGTAAGCTCAACGTCGCGGCCAATTGCATCGACCGGCATCTGGCCAGGCGCGGCGACAGCGTCGCGATCATCTGGGAGCCCGATGCGCCGGAGGAAGAGCCGAAGCGCATCACCTATCGCCAGCTCCATGCCGAGGTCTGCCGCTTCGCCAATGTGCTGAAGGCGCAGGGCGTCAAGAAGGGCGACCGCGTCACCATCTACATGCCGATGATCCCCGAGGCGGCGTTCGCATTGCTCGCCTGCGCCCGGATCGGCGCGATCCATTCGGTGGTGTTCGGCGGCTTCTCGCCGGAGGCGCTCGCGGGCCGGATCACCGATTGCGATTCCACCGTGGTGATCACCGCCGACGAAGGCCGGCGCGGCGGCAAGAAGGTGCCGCTCAAGACCAATGTCGATGCGGCCGCGGCGCATGTCCGCTGCCTGCAGAAGGTCATCGTGGTGAAGGCCACCGGCGGCGACATCCCGATGCAGGAAGGCCGCGACCTCTGGTATCACGAGGCCGCCACCGACGTGCCCGCAGAATGCCCCGCCGAGCCGATGGGCGCCGAGGACCCGCTGTTCATCCTCTACACCTCGGGCTCCACCGGCAAGCCCAAAGGCGTACTCCATTCCTCGGGCGGCTATCTGCTCTGGGCGAGCCTGACCCACGAGCTGGTGTTCGATTACCGGCCGGGCCAGATCTACTGGTGCGCAGCGGACATCGGCTGGGTCACGGGCCATAGCTATATCGTCTACGGGCCGCTCGCCAATGGCGGCACCACGCTGATGTACGAAGGCGTGCCCAACTGGCCCGATGCCAGCCGGATCTGGCAGGTGGTCGATCGCCACAAGGTCGAGATCCTCTACACCGCCCCGACCGCGCTGCGCGCGCTGATGCGCGAAGGCGACGATTATGTCACCCGCACCTCGCGCCAGTCGCTGCGGCTGCTCGGCTCGGTCGGCGAGCCGATCAACCCCGAGGCTTGGCGCTGGTATTACGACGTGGTCGGCGAAGGGCGCTGCCCGATCGTCGACACCTGGTGGCAGACCGAAACCGGCGGCCAGATGATCACCCCGCTGCCCGGCGCCACCGCGCTCAAGCCGGGCTCGGCGACCAAGCCCTTCCCGGGCGTCGACCCGCAGGTGGTGGATGCCGAGGGCAAGGTGCTGCACGGGCCGACCGAAGGCAACCTGGTCATCGCGCGCAGCTGGCCGGGGCAGATGCGCACCGTCTGGGGCGATCACGAGCGCTTCTTCCAGACCTATTTCACCACCTATCGCGGCAAGTATTTCACCGGCGACGGCTGCCGGCGCGACGAGGACGGCTATTACTGGATCACCGGCCGCGTCGACGACGTGATCAACGTCTCGGGCCACCGCATGGGCACCGCCGAAGTCGAAAGCGCGCTGGTGCTCCATCCCAAGGTCGCCGAGGCCGCGGTGGTCGGCATGCCGCACGACATCAAGGGCCAGGGCATCTATGCCTATGTCACCCTCAACGCCAACTGCCAGGCCGACGACGCGCTGCGCGCCGAGCTGATCAAATGGGTGCGCACCGAGATCGGCCCGATCGCCACGCCCGACGCGCTCCAGTTCGCGCCGGGCCTGCCCAAGACGCGCTCGGGCAAGATCATGCGCCGCATCCTGCGCAAGATCGCCGAGGGCGACGTCTCGTCGCTGGGCGATACCTCGACGCTTGCCGACCCCAGCGTGGTCGACGACCTGGTGAAGAACCGGGTGGGATGAGCGGAGACCGCATCCGCATTGTCGAGGGGGATATCACCCGGCTCGAAGTGGATGCGATCGTCAACGCCGCCAACTCGTCGCTGCTCGGCGGCGGCGGGGTGGACGGCGCGATCCACCGTGCCGCCGGGCCGGAACTGCTGGACGAATGCCGCAAGCTCCGCTCGCTTAGCGGCTGCAAGACCGGCGATGCGAAGCTGACCAAGGGCTATCGCCTGCCCGCCGGGCACATCATCCACACCGTCGGCCCGGTCTGGCAGGGCGGCAGCAAGGGCGAGCCCGAACTGCTCGCCAGCTGCTATCGCCGGTGCTTCGAGATCGCCCGGGCGGAGGGCTTCCGCACCCTCGCCTTCCCGGCGATCAGCTGCGGCGTCTATGGCTATCCGATCGAAGCCGCGACCCGGATCGCCGTGACAGAGACGCGCAAGGCGCTGGCCGAAGCCCCGGAGCTGGAGGTGATCTTCGCTACCTTCGGCGACGCGGTCACCGCCGCCTACAGACACGAACTGTAACGCGAATCCCGTTGCGGGCGTTACTACCCGGCGATACACTCGGCTAATACAGTTCTTTCGGGGGTACACAGATGAACATCCGCAACATGGTGCGTCTCGCCGCGGGCGTGGCGCTGGTCGCCGTTTCGCCGGCAATCGCACAGACCGCCAAGCCCGCACCGCGCTATGGCAGCTTCGGCGTCGACCTGAACGCGCAGAAGACCAGCGTGAAGCCGGGCGACGACTTCTGGAGCTTCGCGAACGGCGGCTGGAACGACCGCACCGAGATCGCCGCCGACCGTTCCTCGGCCGGCTTCGGCACCCAGCTCTCGATCGAGGCCGAGGCGAATGTCCGCGCGATCCTCGACGACATGGCGAAGAACCCGGCCGCATACGGTGCCGGCGGCAGGCAGGTCGGCGACTTCTATGCCAGCTGGATGGACGAAGCCGCGATCGAGAAGGCCGGCACCGCGCCGCTCAAGCCCTATCTCGCCACGATCGACGGCGTGAAGGACCTGAACGCGCTGCAGGTGCTGTTCGCCACCACCGGCTATGCCTCGCCGGTCGAGCTGGGCATCATCCCCGACCTCGCCGACCCGACCCACTATACCGCGGTAACCGGCCAGGGCGGCCTGGGCATGCCGCGCGACTATTACCTGCTGGAAGGCGCCAAATATGACGCGTTCCGCACCGCCTATCGCGCCTATGTCCAGAAGATCCAGGAACTGGCCGGCATCCCGAACGCCGCCGCCAAGGCCGATGCGATCGTCGCGCTCGAGACCGCAATGGCCAAGGTCCAGTGGTCGCCGGCCGAGAGCCGCGACATCGCCAAGCTCAACGACCCGCAGACGCTGGCGGGCCTGAAGGCCAAGGCGCCCGACTTCAACTGGGCGCTGATGCTCAAGACCGCCGGGCTCGAAAGCTCGCCGACGGTGCTGATGACGCAGAACACCGCCGTCACCGCGATCGGCAAGGTGATGACCGCGACGCCACTGCAGACCTGGAAGGACTATCTCGCCTATCGCTTCGTCAGCGATCACGCGCAGTTCCTGCCCAAGGCCTTCGACGACACCCGCTTCGGCTTCTATTCGCAGACGCTGTCGGGCGTGAAGGTGCAGCGCGAGCGCTGGAAGCGCGGCATCCAGCTGGTCAACGGCGCGCTCGGCGAAGCGGTCGGCGCGATCTATGTCGCCAAATATTTCCCGCCGGCGGCCGAGAAGCAGATGGCCGAGCTGATCGAGAATCTGCGCGGCGCCTACAAGGACCGCATCACCGCCTCGAGCTGGATGGACGACGCCACCAAGCAGAAGGCGCTGGCCAAGCTCGCCGCCTTCGAGCCGCGCATCGGCCACCCCGACAAGTATATCGACTATTCGTCGTTCAAGGTCGTCCGCGGCGACCTGCTCGGCAATGCGATGCGTTCGGGCGAGTTCGAGCATCAGCTCGAGCTGTCGCGCTTCGGCAAGCCGGTGGACCGCACCCTGTGGGACATGACCCCGCAGACGGTGAACGCCTATTACAACCCGCTCTCCAACCAGATCACCTTCCCGGCCGCGATCCTGCAGCCGCCCTTCTTCGATCCCAATGCCGATCCGGCGGTGAACTATGGCGCGATCGGCGCGATCATCGGCCATGAGATGGGCCACGGCTTCGACGACCAGGGCAGCCAGTTCGGCCCGACCGGCAAGTTCGAGAACTGGTGGACCGACAGCGCCAAGAAGGCGTTCGGCGAGCGCACCGCGGCGCTAGTCGCCCAGTATGACGGCTATGAGGCCGTGCCCGGCACCAAGATCCAGGGCAAGCTGACGCTCGGCGAGAATATCGGCGACCTCGGCGGCGTCGAGGCAGCGTACGGCGCATTCCAGAAGTACCAGGCCGAGCACGGCAAGGCCCCGGTGATCGGCGGCCTGACCGGCGACCAGCGCTTCTTCCTGTCCTATGCCCAGGCCTGGCAGACCAAGCTGCGCGAGGACACCGCCCGCCAGTACGCGCTGATCGATCCGCACTCGCCGGCCAAGTTCCGCGTCAACGGCATCGTCCGCAATGTCGACGCCTGGTACAAGGCGTTCAACATCCAGCCGGGCGACGCGCTCTACCTCGCGCCCGAGCAGCGCGTGCACATCTGGTAAGGCCTGGCGCCTGACCGAAACGAGACGGCCCGGCAGCGATGCCGGGCCGTTTTCGTTTCCAACATGGCGGTGGGCGGCGACTCGCCAAAGTTCACAAAGTTCGCACCCGGGAGCGGGTTTCTGCCGGGCGTATTTTCCCTAATTTCTCGAAAACACGCCGCATCGCGCAACAGGATTGCGCGCGCGTGATCCTATTCTTCCTACCATCTGAAAGAGCGGCCGGGTGATCGTCCGGCCCGCCAAGGCAACCAGACGAAATCCTACATTGCAAGCCGGACCCCAGAGGCGCCAAAGGGGCACATGACTCCCCGCGAACTCCTCGACACTGCGATCGTCCCCGGCGGGGGCGAGGCGCTGCGCCTGTTCCGCCGCGGACGCGACTTCATGATCGTGCTCGACCGCAACGAGCTGATGTCGAGCCGGATGAGCGGATCGGAAGAAGCGCTCGCGACGATGACCTGCGAGCGGCTGGATGCACCCGCGCCGCACCTGCTGATCGGCGGATACGGCATGGGCTTCACCCTGCGCGCGGCACAGGGGGTGCTGGGGCCGGATGCCAGGCTGACCGTTGCCGAGCTGGTGCCCGAGATCATCGCCTGGGCGAAGGGACCGATGGCCGAGCTGGCCGCGGGCTGCCTCGACGATCCGCGCGTCGAGGTCGTGATCGACGATGTCGCGGCGGTGATCGGCCGGGCACGCGCGACCTATGACGCGATCCTGCTCGACGTCGACAACGGCCCGGACGGACTGACCCGCGACGCCAACGACCGGCTCTATTCGCCGCGCGGGCTGCAGAAACAGTGGGAGGCGCTGAAGCCGGGCGGCGTGCTGGCGGTATGGTCGGCGGCACCCGACAATGCCTTCACCCGGCGGCTGAAGGACACCGGCTTCCAGGTGGAGGAAGTTGCGGTGCGCGCGCGCAGCAACGGCAAGGGGCCGCGGCACGTGATCTGGTTCGGGCGGAAGCGGTAGGCTTCCTTAGCCCTCTCCCCTCTGGGGAGAGGGTTGGGAGAGGGGCAGTGACTTGGCCTCTTCGTACCCTGGCTCGCGGATTGAGACACACTGCCCCTCTCCCGACCCTCTCCCCGAGGGGAGAGGGAGTTACAGTTGCACATTCTGCAATCCGCACCCCGATTCATTGCAGTTGCAGAAAGCGCACGCCCCAACCATTTCCTTCTATGTTGCATTGCAGCAAGCAAATGCATGCAGAAGGGTTTTCCGATGTTCTCGCTTATCTCGCTCATCCTCGCCGCGCGTCGCGAAATCACGATGCCGGTTGCCGTGCAGGCGCCGCGTGTTGCCGCCAACGAGCAGGTCGAGCTGCGCCGCGCCGCCTGATTCGGCGGACATAGCAGACGCAAAAAGGGGGAGCCTCACGGCTCCCCCTTTTCGTTCGTGCAGGACGCGAGCGCTTACTTCACGCCGTGCATCCAGTATTTCAGCGGCCAGCTCAGCAGGAGCAGGAGCGCGCCGAGGATGATCGCGGCGATCGAGATCGTCGTGAACACGTCGACATAGGCCTTCAGGCTCACGGCATAGTTGGTCACCTGGCCGCCGACCGTGTCGACGCTGGCGAACTGCGCGATCACGCCGGCGAAATACTGCGCCACCGAGATCGACAGGAACCACACGCCCATCATCAGCCCGACCACGCGCGCGATCGAGAGCTTGGTGATCATCGACAAGCCGACCGGCGAGATGCACAGCTCGGCGAAGGAGTGGATGAAGTAGAGGCCGGCCAGCCACCAGATGCCCACCTGGAAGTTGGTATCGGCATATTGCGCACCCCAGACGAGCAGCAGGAAGCCCGCCGCCACGCCGATCAGCGCGATGCCGAACTTGACCGGGATCGACGGCTCGAGCCCGCGCCTGGCCAGCGCGCCCCACATGATCGACATGAACGGCGCGAGCAGCACAATGAAGGCGGCGTTGAAGAACTGGGTCTGGCCGGCGGTGATGCTGAACAGGCCGAAGACCGAGAGATTGGTGTTGCGATCGGCGAACAGGGTGAGCGACGAACCCGCCTGCTCGAACAGCGTCCAGAACACCACGTTGAAGACGATCAGCACCATCGCGGCGAGCATCATCTGGAATTCGGTCTTGCTGCCCGCGAAGAACGACCAGACCAGGATCGCCGGCACGCCGAGCAGGAACGAGCCGAACAGCAGCTTGCCCATCAGCGGCAGCGAGGCGACATAGCCGAGGAAGCCCGAACCCTCGGCCGGGGCGGCCGAGTGCATCAGGTTGACGTAGAGCAGGTAGAAGAGCGGCACGACGCAGAGCGCGACCGCGTAGATGATCCATTGCTGGCTGTTTACGCCCGGCTTGGCCGGCGGTTCGCCATAGCCGTCGAGCTTGCCGCCGTTGAACTGGATCAGCGCCCAGGAGATCATCATGCCGATCGCGGCGAGCGCGAAGCCCCAGCTCCAGCCGTAGGCCACGGCGAGCCAGGGGCAGAGGATCTGCGAGAAGAGCGATCCGAGATTGATGCCCATGTAGAAGATGGTGAAGCCGCTGTCGCGTCGTCGGTCGCCCTGCTCGTAGAGCTCGCCGACCATGGTGGAGATGTTCGGCTTGAAGAAGCCGTTGCCCACCGAGACCATCGACAGCGCGACCAGCATCACCATGACGTAGAAGGGGCTGCGGTCCGCGCCGGATTCGAAGCTGCCCTTGGCGATCTTGCGCTCGGCGGTGCCGGCGTTGAGCAGGTCGACGCTGCCGTCGTCATTGCCCTTGATCTCGAGCTTCTTCGCGCCGTCGACGACGTAGCGGACTTCCTTGCCCTCGGCGTTCTTCTCGATCGACACTTCGTAGCGCTGACCGTCGATCGTCGCGTGCGGCGTCGCGGTGGGGCCGCCGAAGCAGAGGATCGCATAGCCGAGCGACATGATGATCGCGCCGAACTTCACTGCGCGCTTCGAGCCGAGATACTGGTCGGCCAGATAGCCGCCGACCAGCGGAGTGAGATAGACCAGGGCAGTGAACCCGCCATAGATGCCGGTCGCCTCGCGGTCGCCGAACATGAAGTGCTGCGTCAGATAGAGCGTCAGCAGCGCGCGCATGCCGTAGTAGCCGAAGCGCTCCCACATCTCGGTGGTGAACATGCGCGCCAGCTGGCGGGGGTGCCCGAACCACGTCGCTTCCCTCGCGGGATTGACGTGGGTGATGTCCGGTTCTGCCGGACTATCGGCGGTTGGAGTGTCGACCATGCGGTATGTTGCCCTTTGATATCGGTATCCGAACAGACGTTCGGCGCATGGAAAACCAGACTAGAGGGAATGAAGCGGCTGTAAAGCATGTGCGATTGTGCGCAGCGGAGGTGGCCGCCACGCCGCGGATAGGAACGCGATCGGATCGGCCGCGGCGCAGTTTCGATCGGCGGCGAGGTTGGCGGCGCCCACCTCGCTCCCTAGATGCGCGGCATGGCCTTCAACGATACCAGCTCCCCGCTTTCGCTCCTCGCCACCCGCCGATCGGGCAAGCCGCGCGACCTGGTCGCCCCCGGCCCGAGCCCCGAGCAGCTCGACGCGATGATCGCGATCGCGGCGCGCACGCCCGATCACGGCAAGCTCTTCCCCTGGCGCTTCGTGGTTGTGCCGGACGACGCGCGCCAGGCGCTGGGCGAGAAGCTCGCCGCGATATTGCGCAGCGAAAAGGCCGACTGCACCGTGCGCGACGAGGAGGCGGCGATCCAGTTCGCCACCCAGGCCCCGGCGCTGGTGGTGGTGCTCTCCGCCCCGGTGGTGCCGCACAAGATTCCGGTGTGGGAGCAGGAGCTCTCCGCCGGTGCCGTGTGCATGAACCTGCTCCATGCTGCGCATGCGATGGGCTTTGCCGGGGGCTGGCTGACCGGCTGGGCGGCCTATTCGAATGCGGTGCGCGACCTGTTCGGCACCGAGGGGCAGAAGATCGCCGGCTTCGTCTTCATCGGCACGCCCGAGCGCCCGCTGGAGGAGCGTCCGCGGCCGGACCTGTCCGAAATCGCACATAGGTGGAATCCGGGGTATGGACCCCGAGCCTAATTGGTGTATTATGGCAGCATGACAGCGCTAGAGCACGAGGACAGCCCGGTCTACCTCAAGCTGCGCGCCAGCATCGCTGCGGCGATCCTGCGTGGGCAATACCGGGCAGGGGATCAGCTTCCGTCGGTGCGTGCGCTTGCCGCCGAGCATGGCGCCAACCCGCTGACGGTGGCCAAGGCCTATCAGAGCTTCCAGGACGATGGCTATGTCGAGGTCCGTCGCGGCGTCGGCATGTTCGTGCTGCCGGGCGCCGTGGAGAAGCTGCGCATCGCCGAGCGCGAGCGCTTCCTCACCGGCTATTGGCCGCGCGTGAAGGAGCATATCGCCCTGCTCGGGCTCGACGTGCACGAGCTGCTCGACCGCGAGACGGTCTGAGCGATGGCGGCGGTCGAGGATGCGGCCGCGATGCCGCAGAAACAGGGCTGGGCGCGGACCGTGCTGGCCTGGGGCCTGCTGTTCGGCGGCGTGTTCGCCTTCCAGAGCGTGGCGGCCAAGCCCTTCTACATCCCGTCCAGCTCGATGATGCCGGCGCTGCTCAAGGGCGACCGGCTGGTCGTCTCCAAATATCCCTATGGCTGGTCCTATGCCTCGCTCTCGATCCATGGCAGCGACGTGGTGCCGGGCCGGCTTCTCGGCCGGCTGCCCGAGCGCGGCGACATCGTCACGGTGGCGCGGCGCGAGGATGGGTCGGACCTGATCAAGCGGGTGATCGGACTGCCGGGCGACACGGTGGCGGTCAGCCACGGCGTGGTGATCCTCAACGGCAAGCCAGTGCCGCGGGTGGCGGACGGCACCGCCGACATTCCCGTCGATGCGAACGTGCCCTGCGACGAGCCGGTACTCCAGCCCTTCCGCAAGGTGATGGCGGACGGCACGCTGATCTGCGCGCTGCCGCTGTTCCGCGAGACGCTGCCGAACGGCGCGAGCTATGACGTGATCGACCTAGGCGACACCTATCTTCCTGGCGGCTATCTCAGCCCGCGCGACACCTATGGCCCGGTCAAGGTGCCGGCCGGCCATGTCTTCCTGATGGGCGACAATCGCGACCAGTCGGCCGACAGCCGCTTCTCGCTCGCGGAAAAGGGCCTGGGCGGGCCGGTGCCGGTCGAGAGCCTGGGCGGGCGCGCCGAGATCATCACCCACAGCTATTCGGGCGAAGGCAGCTGGCTGAACCCGCTCGCGTACCTGACCTCGCTGCGCGGAAGCCGCGCGGGCACTTCGCTGCGCCCCGAGCGCCGCTGATGCTGATCATCACGGGCACCTTCCGGGTGCCGCTCGCCAGCATGGAAGCTGCGCGACCGGTGATGGCGGCGATGATCGCGGGCAGCCGGGCGGAAGCGGGGTGCCTGCACTACAGCTATGGCGAGGACGTGCTCGATCCCGGACTGATCCATGTGACCGAGCATTGGGCGGACCGCGCGACGCTGGAGGCACATTGGGCCAGCCCGCACATCCAGGACTGGCGCGCGGCCTGGCCCGGGCTCGACATCGGCGAGCGCGACCTCACGCTGTTCGAGACGGACGCCGGCCAGGCCTGCTAGGATCGCCGGCATGGCGAAGGCAGAGCAGATTCCCGTGCCCTTCCGGATCGTCATCGCGCAGCCGGTGGCCGGGGTGCTGCACAGCCTGCAGGCGAAGGACGATCTGCCGCTCGATCCCAAACTATCGCAGGCGGGCGAGCCTTTGTGCTTCGACTTTCCGGTGCGCGTGGCACCGGGCCCGAAATTCTTCGGCGACCAGGTGCGGCGCGAAGGGCCGGAGCGGCGCTTCGTCTATATCCGGATCGGCCAGGCGGCGGGCGATCCCGGCTCGCCCTGGTCGCGGCGGATGAAGATCGACATCCATGACATCGACCCGGCGTTGCTGGCACGCGCGGCGGAGGGCGGCGTGCTGGAGATCACGGTCGACGGCACCGGCAAGGACGGCACGCCGACCTGCGCCACCGTGCGGCCGACGGGGCGGCGAGTCGTCGCGTCCTAGACCCAGCCGCCCAATATCTCCGCCACGGCGCGCAGCACCTGGGGCTTCATCTGGACGAAGAGATGGCTGCTGCGCACCTCGACGGCGCGGCATTCCGCCCCCTCGCCTTCGCGGCAGATCAGGCCGTTGACGAAGCCGTCGCTGCGGCTCCAGATCGCCGCGGACGGCATCGGCAGCGGGCGGACCGCTTCCTCCAGCCGGCGGGCGACGACCGGATCGGTGATCTTCTCGCCGGTGAACAGCTGAAAGGGGCGCCAGACATTGGTGGCGCTGGGCGGCCCGGCAAAGGGCGAGCTGATCGTCAGCACCGCGCGGACGAGGTCGGGCCGGCGGTGCGCGACGATGCGGCTCATCACCCCGCCGAGCGAGATGCCGATCAGCGTGACCTTCTCGCCGGTCTCGGCATGGATCGCCTCGACCCGGGCGATCAGCCGCTCGCATTCGGGGCCGACGGTGCGCACGCCGAAATTGCGGCCGAGCGTCCAGGGATAGGGGCGATAACCGAGCCGGCGCAGCATGGTGCGCAGCACGAAGTTCGAGCGATCGGTGTTGCACAGCCCCGGCGAGACCAGCACCGGGCGGCCATCGCCCCGCGGCAGGCCGGCGATGCGGAAGCGGGTCAGCTCGGCAAGGGTGAGCGCGGCGCGGGCCGGCTCGAGCGCGAAGGCGAGGCCGGGCGGCGGATCGGCGGCGGTGCGCGGAATCATAGCCACAGCATCACCCCCCAGGGCAGCGGCGTCCAGATACCCATCGGCACGCCCGCCTTGCGCAGGCCCCGGCCGGTCCATTCGTTGCAGGTGCGGATCGCGCTGTACCCGCCTTTCGCGGTGTAGAAGGCGTCGCGCGCGCCATAGCCGCGGACGACCGGGCCAGCGGCGAAACTGCCGCGGACATGCTCGACCAGCCGGCGATATTCCTCGGGCCGGAGCAGCAGGGTGCGGACCGGCCCGCCGGCGCGGGGCTCGGGGACGTGCGCGACGTGCAGCACGGTCGAGCCGGCGCCGACCATCGCCTTGGCCACGCGCCAGGCGTTGACGTCGGCCCAGGTGGCTGTGTGCAGGTAGAAGTCGCGGTCGCCCCAGCCGAATGCGAGATACGGCTCGACGCCGTAGCGCGGATCGCGGAGATGCTCGGCCCGGGCGATATCGCGAAAGGCGGCGGCGGGCAGGATCAGGTCGGTGTGCACGCCATTGTCGGCGACATAGATGCGCACGCCTTCGGCCGGCGGCTCGCGGCCGCCATTTACGGCGAGGCCCGCGCCGAGCGCCGCAGCGGCGAGATAGGCGACCACCAGCAATATCAGCGCCCCGACCAGCCGTCCCACTATCCGCATGCCACCCCCATTTCGCACCCGCACCATGGCATGCTATGCCATATCCATGGCTCAAGACACGCATGTGCTCGATCGCCCGCCCGAGGGCGCATCGGCCGACTGGACGATACCGCAGAACTGGCAGGCCTATACGGCCGAGGAACACGCGACCTGGGACCGGCTCTACGCCCGCCAGGCGAAGCTGCTGCCCGGCCGCGCGAGCAAGGCCTATCTCAAGGGCCTGGACGCGCTGCGCCTGTCCGACTCGGGCATTCCGAACTTCGAGGAACTCAGCGAGCGGCTGATGAAGCTGACCGGCTGGCAGGTGGTCGCGGTGCCGGGCCTGGTGCCCGACGACGTGTTCTTCGACCATATGGCCAATCGCCGCTTCGTGGCGGGCAATTTCATCCGCCGCCCCGACCAGCTCGACTATATCCAGGAGCCGGACGTCTTCCACGACGTGTTCGGCCATGTGCCGCTGCTCACCGACCCGGTGTTCGCCGACTATCTCGAGGCCTATGGCCGCGGCGGCAACCGCGCGCTCGAGCTGGGCGCGCTCAAGCAGCTCGGCCGGCTCTACTGGTACACGGTGGAGTTCGGACTGATCCGCGAGGATGACGGGCTGCGCATCTATGGCGCGGGGATCGTCTCGTCGTCCGCGGAGAGCCATTTCGCGCTGGAGAGCGACAGCCCCAACCGGATCGGCTTCGACCTGAAGCGGGTGATGCGCACCGACTATCGGATCGACGACTTCCAGCAGAATTATTTCGTCATCCCGAGCTATGATGCGCTGCTGCGTGCCACGGTGGAGACCGACTTCGCGCCGCTCTATGGCGAGATCCTCGGCCAGCCGGACATCCCGATCGCCGAGATCCTGCCCGGCGATGACGTGATCACGCGCGGCACCCAGGACTATGCGAAGGGCAAGGCGGCCTGATGGCCGGCTTCCTGTCGAAGCTGTTCGGCGGCGGCAAGGCGGAACCCGAAGCGGAAGCCCTGTCCGAGCCCGATCTCAGCTTCGCCCGTGCCCAGGAGGAGCTGCAGCTCAAGACCGCGTTCGCGCAGGAGACCTGGGGCCTGGGCCAGGGCGGCCAATGGGCGGCCGATCTAGATGCGGGCACGATCACCTTCACCAACGACAGGGATTGGGAGATCACCGCGCCGGTCCAGGTGATCGGGACCTACAACACGTCCGACGGCACCTGGCTATGGGGCTGGGACCACCCGTCCGTGCCCGAGCCTATCTCGCAGGATGCCAAACGGGTTCATGCGTTCGGCAAGCAATATGGGTTGGAGGCGCTGACCACGCGCCAGATCCATGCCGATGAGAGCGACGCCTGGACCTTCACCGCGCTCGCCTGCCACCTTGCAGGTGCACAGGGCGGCTATCGCGGCCCGGCGGGGCCGACGCATGTGTTCATGACCTATGGCACGGTCTCGATCCGCAAGGGCGACGGCTAACGCCCCTCCCTGAAAGGGAGGGGTTGGGGGTGGGTCGATGCACGCGATACGGTGCAGACAGACTGCACCCATCAATATCGCCCAGACGCCACCCACCCCTCGATCCCCTCCCTTCCAGGGAGGGGAAGAAGGATTACCAGCTGCCGAACCCGGGCGCCTCGCCCTTGCCGCGGCTGAGGCGGGTCACTCGCTCGGTGCCGTAGCGCACGCGCTTCGTCAGCGTCAGCGTCGGCCAGTCCCCACGATCGGCGCGGTGGATGAGGCGGAGGCCCTGGCGGCGATAGGCCTGGGCGACCGTGCCTACCTGGCCCTTGAGCAGCCCGGCGAGGATCAGCGTGCCGCCCTCGGCCAGCACCGCGCCGAGGCTCGGGGCCAGCTCGACCAGCGGGCCGGCAAGGATGTTGGCGATCACCAGGTCATAGGGCGCGCGGCCGATCAGCAGCGGATGCTCGACGCCCGCCGCCGCGGCCAACGCCAGCTCGCCCTGCCCGCCGCCCAGCCGGATGCCGTTGATCTCGGCATTGTCGCCGGTCACATCGACCGCGCGCGCATCGATGTCCGACGCGGTGGCATAGGCGCGCGGCCAGAGATGGAGCGCGGCGAAGGCGAGCAGCCCGGTGCCGGTGCCGATATCGACGACATTCTCGAAGCGCTTGCCCTCGGCCTTCAGCCGGTCGAGCGCGAGCAGGCAGCCCGCGGTCGTCTCGTGCGTGCCGGTGCCGAAGGCGAGGCCGGCGTCGATACGGAACGCCTTGGTGCCCGCCGGCACCCTGCCCTTGTTGGTGTCGGTATGGACATAGAAGCGCCCGGCATGGACCGGCTCGATCCCCGCCTGGCTGAGCGTCACCCAATCAGCATCGCGGATCTTCTCGGCGACGGCCTTCACGCCCTTCGAGCTCGGCACCAGCGCCTGCACCGCGGAGAGTGCGGCGCTGTTTGGCTTGCTCTCGAAATAGGCTTCGAGCTGCCAGGCGAGCGGATCGTCGGCGATCACTTCGCTGGTGAGCAGCACCGGCGAGGGCTCGATCTCGAACACCGCTTCGTCATTGGCGTCGATCGCCTCGGCTTCGGCGCGGGTACAGGGCAGGATGAGCTTCCAGCTCGACATCAATCGATCTCCACGGGATGCGCGACCACGACCTTGAGCGTGGGAATGTCGATCGCGCGATAGACCAGCTTGCGGTTCTGGCGCAGCAACAGCGCCACTCGCGTCGGGCTCTGCATCCAGACCTTGTCGACGCCGTCGATACCGGTGAGGACAAAGGCCTGACGCCCGCTGGCGAGGTCGCCGACCAGCACGTCCTCCGCATTGCCGCCGGCGCCGACGCGCAGCAGATAATAAGCGAGCGGCGGATCGACCTTGTTGCCCGCGGCATCCACCAGCTGGACATTCTCGTCCGAACTCGCGCCCGCCGCCGCGGGCAGGTAGATGCGCTCGACGATCTGGCGCGCGTTGTCGGGCAGCAGCTTGCGATTGGCGCCGCTCGCCTTGTCGAGCAGGATCACGTTGCGCTCGTCGGCGCTGGCGCGGCTGTAGGACCCGTCGCCTCGCGTGATCGAGCCGTCGGTGGCGATCAGTATCTCGGTGAGATTCGTGCCGTGGAGCGGATTGACCGCGGCGACGGCGAAGACCTGCTTGGCACCCTTCGCCTCCACCTTCGCCGGCGCGCGGCGCTCGCCTGTCGTCAGCGCGAGCAGATAGGCTCCAAAGCCGAGCACTGCGACCAGGCCGATCGCCGCCAGCACGCGCAGGATCATCTCCGACAACCGACCGCGGAGCGGCGGCTGATAGGGCGGCGGACTATCGGACATAGCTGGCTCCGTTGATGTCGAGCACCGCCCCGGTCATCGAGGGCGGCGCGGACAGCGCGCAGAAGCGGGCGAGGACCGCCACTTCATCGGTATCGGCCACCCGGCCGAGGGGGATGTCGGCGAGCAGCTTCTCGCCGCCGCGGCTGGCGAGATAATCGTCGGCCATGCCGGTCATGGTGAAGCCTGGGCAGATCGCGAAGGCTAGGATGCCCTGGCGGGCATAGCCGCGCGCGATGCTCTTGGTCATGCCGACCATGCCGGCCTTGGACGCGGCATAATGCCAGTGCGCCGGACTGTCGCCGCGATAGGCGGCGCGGCTCGCCATGTTGACGATGCGGCCCGGACGCCCCTCGGCCTGCCAGTGGCAGATGGCGAGGCGGCAGAGCTCTGCGGAAGCGGTGAGGTTCACCCGCATCGTCCGCTCCCAGTTCGCCACCCAGTCTTCATGATCGATGTCGAGCGGGTTGGTCTCGAACACGCCCGCATTGTTGATCAGCACGTCGATCCGGCCGTCGAGCGCATCGAGCGCCTTGTTCCACAGGGCGACGGGCGCCTTGGGATCGGCGAAGTCGGTGGGAATGCCGCTGCGGGTGCCCTGGCCGATCAGGCGGACCTTGTCGTGCTTGAAGCTCTCGGCAATCGCCGCGCCGATGCCGCGGCTCGCGCCGGTGAGGAGGATATGGGTGGCCATGCGCCTGCGTAGCGCGTCGCCTCTTCCCCGTCATCCCCGCGAGAGTAGGAACACATTACCAGTCCGTCACCCCGGCCTTGTGCCGGGGTCCACGGTGCCTCGGGCCCTGCGGAAAGAGCATCTTATCTTGTATTCGCCTCCCGGTGGACCCCGGCACAAGGCCGGGGTGACGAGGGAGGCGGCATTTGCGCCTCAGGCCGCCACGCTGCTCGAGAAGCTGTCCGCTGCGGTGCGCAGCTTGTGGAGGCGGTCGTCGACTTCGGCCACGTCCTTCTGGAGCGTGTCGATCTCGTGCGTCACCGACTTAGTGTCCTCGCGGATCGCGCCGATCGTGGCGGACATCGAATCGGCGGCAAGCGCTGTCTCGTCCACCGCCGCGGTGATCGCGGTGACGGTCTGCGCCTGGACTTCCATCGCGACACGGATGCGGTTGGCGCTTTCCTGCACCTCGGTCACCGTCGAGCGGATCGAGGCGTTGGTCTCCACCGTGCTCTTCGTCGCCGACTGGATCGCGGCGATCTTGGCGGCGATGTCGTCGGTGGCGCGGGCGGTCTGGTTGGCCAGGCTCTTCACTTCCTGCGCGACCACCGCGAAGCCGCGGCCGGCATCACCGGCACGGGCTGCCTCGATCGTTGCGTTGAGCGCAAGCAGGTTGGTCTGGCCGGCAATGTCGCGGATCAGGCCGAGGATCGATTCGATCGACTTGGCGTGATCGCTGAGTGCTTCGCTCATGCCGACGGCATCGGTGGCCTGCGACGAAGCGCGGGTGGCGATGCCCGCCGCCGCTTCCACTTCCATGCGAGCGTCCTCGATCGCGCGGATCAGGCCGGCCGCGGTCTGCGCCGCCTCGCGCATCGCGACCGCCGACTGCTCGGCCGCCGCAGCGACTTCCGACGCCTTGCCCAGCATGCCCCGCGCCGAGCCCGAGGCGCCCTGCGCCTGCACCCGGATGCGGTTGGCGAGGCCGGTGGCCCCTTCGATCGATTCGGCGATGCTCGCCTTGAACTGGAGCGACCGGTCGCGGCGCGCCTGGTCGGCATAGGCCGCGTCGCGCGCGCCGAGATGACCGGCCATCAGATCGGCCTCGGCCATCGCCATGCGCTGGACGACGTCGCAAAGCCGGCCGAGCGTCTCGGCGTCGCCCGGCAGCGCCTCGCGCAGCGCGCGCATCGTCTCGCTATGCGCGAAGGAGAAGGCGGCGATCACCGCCGGCAGCGGAATGCCCGCGGCATAGGTCTGGGCGGCATAGCTGCACACCATCTCGACCCATTCCTCGCTGAACGGCTTCTCGAACTTGACCGTGCCATAGCGCGCGCCGTGCGCGACCTGCGCTTCGTAGAGGGCAGGATCGTCGAAGGTCTTGCGCATCGCCTGGCTGGCCGGCATCGCCTTGAAGTGGTTCCAGAAGCCCTCGGCGATCGCGCGCTGGCGGTGGCCGATCAGCGCGACGATCTCGCGGCAGGCGGGCTCCACCGCACCATCCCAGTCATATTCGCGGCGGTGATCCTCCACCGTCCGCGTGCCGCCGCTCCAGCGGCCGGGTTCGCGCGTTGCAACCATCCTGCCTCTCCCCCTCAGGCCGCGACCTTGGCGATGAAATCGCTGGCGCTTCCCTTCAGGCTTCCCAGCTGCCCCTCGAGCGCGGCGAAGCCCTGGCCGACCCGGTCGATCTCGCTCGCCACCGCCTCGGTATCCTCGCGGATCGCGCCGATCGTGGCGGACATCGAGTCGGCGGCGAGCGCCGTCTCATCGACTGCCGCGGTGATCGCGGTCACCGTCTGCGCCTGGACTTCCATCGCGACGCGGATGCGGTTGGCGCTTTCCTGCACCTCGGTCACCGTCGAGCGGATCGAGGCATTGGTCTCGACCGTGCTCTTCGTCGCCGACTGGATCGCGGCGATCTTGGCGGCGATGTCGTCGGTGGCGCGGGCGGTCTGGTTGGCCAGGCTCTTCACTTCCTGCGCGACCACCGCGAAGCCGCGGCCGGCATCGCCGGCACGGGCCGCCTCGATCGTCGCGTTCAATGCGAGCAGGTTGGTCTGGCCGGCAATGTCGCGGATCAGGCCGAGGATCGATTCGATCGACTTGGCGTGATCGGAAAGGGCTTCGCTCATGCCGACGGCATCGGTGGCCTGGCTGGAGGCGCGGGTGGCGATGCCGGCTGCGGCTTCGACTTCCATGCGGGCGTCCTCGATCGCGCGGATCAGGCCCGCCGCGGTCTGTGCCGCCTCGCGCATCGCGACTGCCGACTGCTCGGCCGCCGCAGCGACTTCCGACGCCTTGCCCAGCATGCCGCGCGCCGAGGCGGAGGTGTGGCTGGCCTGGACGCGGAGCTGCTCGCCTTCGCGCGAGGCGCGCTGGACGGTGCCGCCGATCGAGTCGCGGAAATCCTCGGCGAGCCGGTCGCGCGCCGCCTGGGCGCTGTGCTCGCGGTACATGTTGTAGATCTCGACGGTGATGTCGCCCTCGAGCGCCGACAGGCGCATCAGCGTGTCGATCAGCCCGGCGAGTCGCGCATCTTCGGTGCCCATGCGGCGGATCAGGATCTCGAGCGCCGCCCGGTCACTCGCACTGATCATCGACAGCAGCGCCATCGGCGGCACGCCCGAGGCATAGGCCGCGGCGACCGAGCGCTCGATCGATTCGATCCAGGCCCGGCCCTCGGTCTCGAGGAAGCGATTCTTGAGGAAGACCACGCCGACATCAATCATCTTCTGCGTGTCGTCGGGCGCCCAGTTGCGCTCGTCGGCGAAGCAGCGCAGCCATTGCTGCCAGTAAGCCTCGGAGACCGCACGGATCTCCGGCTCGAGCGCTTCCCAGGCGGCGCGGCCCGAGGCGACCAGCGAGCCTTCGAAGTCGAAGATGCGCAGGCGCGCACGCACATCGATGCGGGCGGCCACGGTGCCGGGCTCCGGCAGATCCTGAGGCGAAACGGCGTTGGTCACGACAAAGTCCCCTGTGCGGCCATGGGACGAATGGCCACTTGCCCTGCCTATGCGGGCGAACTGGTTAAGGCCGGGTTAGTCAACGGCGCCCGACATGCACTGGTTGCGCGTGCCAGCTTGCATCCCGCCACGCTCGGACTAAGGAGACGGGCACCGACCGAGGAAGGACATCATCTTGGCCAATGTGCGCAACACGGCGCGACCCACGTCGCCGCATCTATCGATCTGGAAGTGGGGCCCGTCCATGGCGGTCTCGATCACGCACCGCGTCACCGGCAGCGGCATGGCGACCGTGGGCGCGCTCCTGTTCGTCTGGTGGCTGGTCGCGCTGGCATCCGGCCCGGCGGCGTATGGCCAGTTCCTCGACATATTCACGGTGCAGTCCGGCGCGCTGAACCTGGTCGGCTATATCTTCGGCATCGGCCTGACCCTGTCCTTCTTCCAGCACATGAGCTCGGGCATCCGTCACCTGTTCCTCGACCAGGGCGCCAATTTCGAGCTCAAGGCCAACAAGACCACGGCGACGCTGACCTATGTCGCCGCCGTGATCCTCACCGCGGCCTTCTGGGCCTTCATCATCTGGGGGAAGACCAATGGGTAACGGCACCAGCATCGGCCGCGTCCGCGGCCTCGGCCCCGCCAAGGAAGGCACGCACCACTGGTGGCACCAGCGCCTCACCGCCGGCTCCAACCTGATCCTGATGGTCTGGTTCGTGGTCAGCCTCGCGCTGCTGCCGGCCTATGACTTCGAGACCGTCCGCCACTGGATCGGCCAGACCCAGGTCGCGGTGCCGCTGATCCTGCTCGTCCTCAGCACCTTCTATCACTTCCGCCTGGGCCTGCAGGTGGTGATCGAGGATTATCAGCATGACGAGACGCACATCGTCCTGATGATCCTGCTCAACTTCTTCACGCTGGCGGCCGGCACGACCGCCATCTTCTCGATCCTCAAGATCGCCTTCACGGCGGGAGCCGCGCTCTGATGTCCGCCTACAAGATCATCGACCACACCTATGACGCCGTCGTCGTCGGTGCCGGCGGCTCGGGCCTGCGCGCCACCATGGGCTGCGCCGAGGCCGGGCTGAAGACCGCCTGCATCACCAAGGTGTTCCCCACCCGCTCGCACACCGTCGCCGCCCAGGGCGGCATCGCGGCGAGCCTCGGCAACAACACGCCCGACCACTGGTCGTGGCACATGTTCGACACCGTCAAGGGCTCCGACTGGCTCGGCGACCAGGACGCGATCGAGTATATGGTCCGCGAGGCCCCGGCCGCGGTCTACGAGCTCGAGCATGCCGGCGTGCCGTTCAGCCGAAACGACAACGGCACGATCTACCAGCGTCCGTTCGGCGGCCACATGCAGAACATGGGCGAAGGCCCGCCCGTGCAGCGCACCTGCGCCGCGGCGGACCGCACCGGCCATGCCATGCTCCACGCGCTCTACCAGCAGAGCCTGAAGTATGACGCCGACTTCTACGTCGAATATTTCGCGCTCGACCTGATCATGGAAGACGGCGCCTGCCGCGGTGTGATCGCGCTGTGCATGGAAGACGGCTCGATCCACCGCTTTCGCAGCCACGCCGTCGTCCTCGCGACGGGCGGCGGCGGCCGCGTCTACCAGTCGGCGACCTCGGCGCACACCTGCACCGGCGACGGCAACGGCATGGCGCTGCGCGCGGGCATCGCGCTGCAGGACATGGAGTTCGTCCAGTTCCACCCGACCGGCATCTACGGCGCCGGCGTCCTCATCACCGAGGGCGCGCGCGGTGAAGGCGGCTATCTCACCAACTCCGAGGGCGAGCGCTTCATGGAGCGCTATGCTCCGTCGGCGAAGGATCTCGCCAGCCGCGACGTCGTCGCGCGCTCGATGGCGATGGAAATCCGCGAGGGCCGCGGCGTCGGCAAGGAGAAGGATCACATCTTCCTTCACCTCAACCATATCGACCCGAAGATCCTGCACGAGCGCCTGCCGGGCATCACCGAGACCGGCAAGATCTTCGCCGGCGTCGACCTGACCCGCCAGCCGCTGCCGGTGGTGCCGACCGTCCACTACAATATGGGTGGCATCCCGACCAATTATCACGGCGAAGTCGTCCGCAATAAGGACGGCGATCCGGACTCGGTCGTCCCCGGCCTGTTCGCGGTCGGCGAAGCGGCCTGCGTGTCGGTCCACGGCGCCAACCGCCTCGGCTCCAACTCGCTGATCGACCTCGTGGTGTTCGGCCGCGCTACCGGCCTGCGCCTCAAGGAGATCGTCAAGCCGGGCACCAAGCACAACGAGCTGCCCAAGGGCTCGGAAGAGTTCGCGCTGAGCCGCCTCGACCATTTCCGCAACGCCAAGGGCGAGAAGCCGACCGCGCAGATCCGCGCCGACATGCAGAAGACGATGCAGCGCCACTGCGCCGTGTTCCGCGACAGCGCGCTGCTGGCGGAAGGCGTCGAGCACATGAAGGAAGTCTATAAGGGCTTCCAGGACGTGGGCATCCAGGACCGCTCGCTGATCTGGAACACCGACCTGGTCGAGACGCTCGAGCTCGACAATCTGATCGGCCAGGCCGTCGTCACCATCGAGTGCGCCGCCAACCGCAAGGAAAGCCGCGGCGCGCACATGCACGAGGACTTCCCCGAGCGCGACGACAAGAACTGGATGAAGCACACCGTAGCCACCTTCGAAGGCTGGGGCGGCAAGGGCGGCGCCACGAGCATCGATTACCGCCCGGTCCACGACTACACGCTCACCGACGAGATCGAGTACATCAAGCCGAAGAAGCGGGTGTACTAAAGAGGCTCTTGGATCATGACACTGAAGATTGCGGAGGTCGATGCCAGCTATCGCTCGGTTAAAATCGAGCTCCGCACATCTTCGGGAGAGCGCTTCTTCGCGATCCTCTCCGAGGAAGGCATCGCATTCATGAGCGATGAGTCGTCTTCGGGTGCCCTATCGGGCACTCCGTTACTAAAAAGCGCCGACGATCTACTAAACTGGATCGGATTGGAAGGCACCCGAAAGCCGTTCCGTGAGCGAGCGCAGGTTCGTGCAAAAGCCAAACGCTAAGCCGCCTTCCCAAACCGCTCGACCTTGATCGCATCCGCCTGCGCGCGCGCATTCGCCAGCTCGTGTGCGCCCTGCATGCGGAGCAGCGTATCGGCCTTCACCCCGAAGGCCTTCTCGAAACGGATCGCCATTTCGGCGGATAGGCCGGCCCGGCCGTTGAGCAGCGCGCTCATCGCCTGGCGGGTGACGCCGAGATGCGCAGCCACCTCGGTCACGCCCAGTCCATGCGGTTCGACGATCTCATGGCGCAGCCATTCGCCGGGATGGACCGCGAAGGCGGAAGCGACGGTGATGGCCATCAGTGATAATCCTCCAGATCCATATCGACGATCATGCCCTCTTCCGTGATCCGGAAGGTCATCCGCCAGTTCTTCGTCACGGTCAGCGACCAGGTGCCTGCGCGGTCGCCGGTGAGCAGATGCGCACCCCAGTTCGGTGGGATATAGAGTTCCTCGGCACTCTCGATCGCGGCAAGATAGGCGATCATCCGTAAAAGCCGCTCGGCGACATTCGCGTTCAGCCCCTTCGGCTTGCCGGTCTCGACGAAGCTTCGGAGTGCCTTGTGCCGAATGGACTCGATCTGCACGCACCGAAGATATGGGTAGCAACGTAAAGCGTCAAGCGTCACTTGACAAACAGGTGCGCTTGACACCCTCGCCCTAACCACGCGAGTGCTTGGGCCAGGGGGCACTGCATGAGCGCGTTCGAATTCATCTTCAGCTTCTTCGGCCTGCTGCTCGGCCTGGCGCTCGCCGACGGGCTTGGCGGGCTCAGCCGTGCGCTCAAGGCCAGCCACAAGGTGCGGATCGGCTGGGCAACGATCCTGCTCGCGGTCTTCGTCTCCTGCGATGTCGTCTCCTTCTGGATGTATGGCTGGGGCTTGCGCGACGCATTGCAGCTCAACTGGCCGGTGCTGTTCTGCGGTTTCCTCGTCACCGCCACCTATTATGTCGCCGCCTCGCTGATCTTCCCCGACGATCCCGAGGAGTGGGGCGATCTCGATCGCTATTTCGACAAATATCATTGCAAGGTTCTGGGCGGCATCATGCTCTGCAATGTCGCGCTGATGGCGACGATCATCGGGCTAGCCGGCACCAAGGGCATGTTCACCTTCCGGTTCTTCGTCCTCAGTTGGTCCTTCTTCCCCGTCTCGCTGATCGCGATCATCGTGAAGGACCGGCGCATCGTGATCGGCTGCCTGATCTGGCTGATCCTGCTCTATCCGCTCACCGCCATCTGGCATTGAGGCCCGGCACTCCCCAGATGGCTTGACACCGCTCCCGCGCCCGCGAGAGTGAGATGTTAACTATTCCGGGGGTTCTGGCCTGCCCATGCGTATCGCGTTCGCCATGCTTGCGGCGGTTGCCGCGCTCGCCACCACGCCGGCCGCCGCCCAGTATAGGGCGCCGGAACACAAGGCGGGCTGGCCGGGGATGGTCTCCGGAACCGATGGCATCGAGGGGCTCGATCCCGGCCCCGAGTTGCAGCGCGGGCGCTCGGCCAGGGCGATGCTCGCCGACAGCCGCAAGCTCAACGTCGCACTCAACGCGCTCCAGCCGCAGCGCAAGACGCTGGTCGACGCCTATGTGATCTCGGTCGCGCTGGACAGCGATCCGGTGTTCGGGCGCGAGGCGCGCGAGGCCGGCAAGGTACTGTCACGGCGCTTCGATGCCGCCGGTCGCACCGTCGTCCTTGCCGGCAGCGCCGGCAACCTGCCGAGCGAGCTGCCGAATGGATCGCTGACCAGCCTCACCCTCGCCCTTGCCCGCATCGCCGAGGTGATGGACAAGGAGCAGGACGTCCTCGTCCTCTACACCACCAGCCATGGCGCCCAGGTGGGCATCGCCTATCATGACGGCGACGAGGGTTTCGGCATATTGAGTCCGAAGCGGCTCGAGACGCTACTCGACGAACTGGGCATAAAGAACCGCGTGCTGATCCTGTCGGCCTGCTATTCGGGCATCTTCGTCGGCCCGCTCTCCAGCCCCGACACCGCGCTGTTCACCGCTGCCTCCTCCGACCGCACTTCGTTCGGATGCCAGGCGGACAATGACTGGACCTTCTTCGGCGACGCGATGATCAACCATGCGCTGCGCAAGAGCCAGCCGCTGGAGAAGGCGTCGGACGAGGCGCGGATGATGATCGGCGACTGGGAAAGCGCCGCACGCGTGCCGCCGTCCAACCCGCAAGTGAGCATCGGCGACCATGTCGCGACCTGGCTGACCCAGCTCGAGGCGCGCATCCCGAAGACCGATACGCCACCGGTCGGCCGCCCGGCGACCGATGCGCTGAAGCGCGGGGGATAGATGGCCGAGCAGGAAACCCTGCTGGAGCGGCTGGTCCCCGGCGATCTGGAGCACCAGATCCCCGCGGCGATCCAGAGGGCGCTTCCCGGCGGCTTCCGCAACCGGCTGCTCCAGGTCGGGCTCGGCCTGCTCATCACCCTTGGTTTCGCGTTCCTGGTCCGCCGCTGGATCGAGCAGCGCGAGGCACAGCGCCGGGCGCTGGCGCCCCGGCCCGCCGCCCCCGCCCTTCCCGCGGCGCCGGAACCCGACGCGCCCGTGGCGGTTACCGCGCCTGTGACCAACGCTCCCCCTCCCGAGCCGCTGCCGGACGACGGCAGCCAGGCGACCCGTTATCCGCTGCTCGCCCGGCCGCATGTCGCACTTTCCGGGCCGGTCGATCAGGCGATGTACGCCAGCTTCCGCGAGCAGCTCGGTGCCGCGCCCAGGGACGGCACGCTGGTCGTCTCGCTGTCGACGCTCGGCGGCGACCCCGAGGTTGCGCGGCTGATGGGCGACGAGATCCGGCTGCTGCGCGACTATTCGGGGCGCGAGATCCTGTTCCTCGGCAAGGTCGCGGTCTATTCGGCCGGCGCTACCTTCATGGCCGCCTTCCCCGCCGACAAGCGCTTCCTGACCCGCGGCACGCGGCTGATGATCCATGAGCGCCAGATCCAGTCGACGCTCGCGCTGTCCGGCCCGCTTCGCACGCAGGTCGCCAGCCTGAAGGCCAAGCTGCACGAAATCGAGGAATCGGTGCGGATCGAGGAAGAGGGCTTCCGCGACATCATCGCGGGTTCGACCGTAAGCTTCGAGCAGGTCAGCGAGCGCGCGCCGGCCAACTGGTATATCGAGGCGGAAGAGGCGCGTTCGCTGGGGCTGGTGCTCGACATCATCTGAGAGGTTGAGCCACGCGGCGCGATTGGCTATCGCGCGGCCAAGCATAAGGAACCCCTCGATGGCCGAATTCCGCCTTCCCAAGAACAGCCGCATCTCCACCAAGGGCAAGGAGCACAAGGCGGCCCCGGGCGCGAAGAACGTCAAGAAGTTCAAGATCTATCGCTACGATCCGGATTCGGGCGAGAATCCGCGCTACGACACTTTCGAGATCGACCTCGACGAATGCGGCCCGATGGTCCTCGACGCGCTGATCAAGATCAAGTCGGAGCAGGACAGCTCGCTGACCTTCCGCCGCTCGTGCCGCGAAGGCATTTGCGGCTCGTGCTCGATGAACATGGACGGGCGCAACGGCCTCGCCTGCACCACCGCGATCGAGGACATCAAGGGCGACATCCGCATTACGCCGCTGCCGCACATGGACGTGATCAAGGACCTGGTTCCCGACTTCACGCACTTCTATGCGCAGTACGCCTCGATCAAGCCGTGGCTGCAGACCGTGTCGACCACGCCTTCGGGCAAGGAGCGGCTCCAGTCGCCCGAACAGCGCGAGAAGCTCGACGGCCTGTACGAGTGCATCCTGTGCGCCTGCTGCTCGACCTCGTGCCCGAGCTACTGGTGGAACAGCGACAAGTTCCTCGGCCCCGCGATCCTGCTCCAGGCCTATCGCTGGCTGGCCGACTCGCGCGACGAGATGACCGGCGAGCGCCTCGACAATCTCGAGGATCCGTTCCGCCTCTATCGCTGCCACACGATCATGAACTGCTCGAACGTCTGTCCGAAGGGCCTGAACCCCGGCAAGGCGATCGCCGAGATCAAGAAGATGGAAGCCGAGCGCACGATCTGATCCTGTGAACCAACCCGGCCCAGAGCATTTCTTCTACGAAGATGATCCGGACCTGCCAGGCTGGAAGCGCTGGCAGATCCTGGACCAGGGGCGGTTCAACAGCTTCATCGGCGCGCTCTCGGTAAAGGCGGTGGACGCGCGGACCGCGCTGGTCCGCCACCGCTTCGAGCGCCAGCATTCCAATTTGCGCGACCATATCCATGGCGGCGCGCTGGCCGGGTTCATCGACATGGCCTTGTTCGCCGGCGCACGCGGCCTCGGCGTGCTTGCCGGCCCAGCCTCGACCGTCGACATGTCGATCCAGTTCATCGCCGGCGGCGCGATCGGCACCGATACCGAAGCCGAAGTCGAGCTGCTCCGCGAGACCGGCCGCATGCTGTTCCTGCGCGGCGTCGTCCGCCAGGGTGACATGACCGTTGCGAGCTTCCTCGGCACCATCCGCAAGAGTTCTCCCCCGCCCAAGTCATGACCAGCGTCCTCGAAAAATACCGCGCCCTCGTCTCCGCCGGCGAGCTGCGCCCCGATCCGGAGCAGGCCGCCGCCGCCGAGCGGCTGAACAGCCTTGCCGGTGAGCTGGAGGCGGTGCCGAAAAAGGGCAGCATCCTGTGGCGCGCGCTCGGCCGGCTGCCGGAGCCGCCGCGCGGGCTTTACATCTGGGGCAGCGTCGGCCGCGGCAAGTCGATGCTGATGGACCTGTTCTACGAGACGGTGAACATCCGGCGGAAGCGCCGCGTCCATTTCCACGAATTCATGCTCGAGGTGCATGAGCGCCTGAACGAGGAGCGCAAGAAGGACACGCGCGATCCCGTCGTCGCAGTCGCCGATGCGATGGCCGAGGATGTCCGCCTGCTCGCCTTCGACGAGATGGTGGTCAACAATCCCGCCGACGCGATGATCCTCTCGCGCCTGTTCACCGAGATGATGGGCCACGGCCTCACCATGGTCGCCACCTCGAACCGGCCCCCGCGCGACCTCTATAAGGACGGGCTCAACCGCGAGCTGTTCATCCCCTTCATCGAGCTGATCGAGGCGAAGATGGACGTGCTGACGCTGAACGGGCCGACCGACTATCGGCTCGATCGCCTGGGCCGGATGGACACCTGGCTGGTGCCCAATGGCCCCGAGGCGACGAGGCAGCTCTCCGCCGCCTTCTTCCGCCTGACCGACTATCCGGTGGAAGACGCCGCGCACGTGCCGACCTGCGAGCTGCCGGTGCAGGGCGGGCGCGAGCTGCACGTGCCGAAATGCCTGAAGGGCGTCGCGGTCTTCTCGTTCAAGCGGCTGTGCGGCGAGGCGCGCGGCGCCGCCGACTATCTCGCCATCGCCCGGCGCTTCCACACCGTGATCCTAGTCGGCATCCCCAAGCTGGGGCCGGAGAACCGCAACGAGGCGGCGCGCTTCGTCACGCTGATCGACGCGCTGTACGAGCATAAGGTCAAGCTGCTCGCCGCCGCCGATGCCGAGCCGCAGGACCTGTACGAGAAGGGCGATGGCCGCTTCGAGTTCGACCGCACCGTCAGCCGGCTGATGGAGATGCGCTCGGACAGCTACCTCGCCGAGGGGCATGGCGAGCAATAAGCAACCGATCCCGATTTACCGCATTTAGTGGTCTGGCCGAATGGCCTGACAATCGATAGGCTCCCCGCAAAAGCAAAGTACGGGGAGAGTATATGCGTTTCATCGGGCTCGCGCTTGCGGCACTGCTGACACCCATTGCCGCATCGGCACAGACCCTGGTCGCCGCCGATCTGCGGCCGGGCCAGAGCCTCGACGGCGCCTGGCACTGGTCGGTCGATCCCTATCGCGACGGCGTTGCCGGCTTCCATGGCGGGCCGCCGAGCGAGAGCACTGCGCGCTACCAGGACAAGATCCAGGCCGATGAGGCCGAAAAGCGCCCGACCGCCTTGTTCGAGTTCGACATGCAGCGCTCGGCGATCACCCACCTCCCCGGCAGCTGGATCGGCCACGCCCCCGAGATGCGCTATTATCAGGGCCTCGTCTGGTACCAACGGACCTTCGACTACAAGCCGGCCGGCCCCGGCAAGCGCGTCTATCTGCGCTTCGGCAGCGCCGACTATGCCGCCAGCGTGTTTCTCAACGGCAAGCCGGTCGGCAAGCATGTCGGCGCCTTCACCCCCTTCGCCTTTGACGTGACCGACCGGCTGCGCCCGGGCAGCAACCAGATCACCGTCGGCGTCGATTCCGCCCGTACCGACAGCGACGTGCCGCCGCCGGTCACCGATTGGGAGACCTATGGCGGCATCACCCGCTCGGTCCGCCTGGTCACCGTGCCCGAGACCTTTGTCGACGACGCCTTTGTGCGGCTCGACAAGGACGGGCGCATCGCTGTTTCCGCGCATCTGCTCGGCCCGCAAGCGGCCAATGCGCCGATCCGGCTCGCCATCCCTGCGCTCGCCGCCACGCTTGAGGGGCGCACCGATGGCGAGGGGAACTGGTCCGCCAGCCTGGCCGCGCCGCGCGGTCTCGAGCGCTGGTCGCCCGAGAGCCCGACGCTCTACGACGTCCAGATCAGCACCGGCGATGACCGCTTCGCCGACCGGATCGGTTTCCGCACGATCGAAGTGCAGGGCGACAAGATCCTGCTCAACGGCAAGTCGATCTTCCTGCGCGGCATCTCGATGCACGAGGAGGAGTTGGGCAAGGATCCCGTCCGCGCGATGAGTCCCGCTGCCGCCCGCGCGCTGTTCGACGAGATCAAGCACGGGCTGCACGGCAATTTCGTCCGCCTCGCCCATTATCCGCATGACGAAGGCACCACCCGGCTCGCCGACGAGATGGGGTTGCTCGTGTGGAGCGAAGTGCCGGTCTATTGGCGCGTGGCCTGGGACAATGCCGAGACGCTCACCACGGCGCGCCGGATGATCGCCGAGAATATCCGCCGCGACCGCAACCGGGCCGCGATCGTGCTGTGGAGCGTCGCCAACGAAACGCCGGTGTCGAATGCCCGAAACACCTTTCTCCGCACGCTGATCGGCGATGTCCGCACGCTGGATGACAGCCGGCTGGTCACCGCCGCGCTGCTCAGTGCGCGCAAGGGCAAGGAGATGCGGATCGACGATCCGCTGGTCGGCGACCTCGATGTGATGGCGATCAACACGTACAATGGCTGGTATTCGGACGACCCGCTCGCCGACCTGCCCTCGATCCGCTGGAACAGCCCGGTGACCAAGCCGCTGATCTTCTCCGAGTTCGGCGCCGATGCGCTCTACGGCTATCACGACGGCGCCGCCGCCCCGCACAAGTTCAGCGAGGAATATCAGGCCGAATATTATCGCCGTACACTGGAGATGGCGGCCAAGGTGCCGTATCTGCGCGGCCTCAGCCCCTGGATCCTCAAGGACTTCCGCTCGCCGCGCCGCCAGCATCCGGTCTATCAGCAGGGCTGGAACCGCAAGGGGCTGATCTCCGAGACGGGGCAGCGCAAACAGGCATTCGCCGTGCTGGCCGAGGACTATGCCGCGCGGGAGAAGGCGGAGCGCTAGGCCGCCAGCGCCGCCGCGAACTCGCTCCCCTTCCCCGTCAGCGCATAGAGCGGCAGCGGCGGGTAACGGTCCTCGAGACGGCGGCGGACCAGCTCCTCGTCGATCACGGCCTTGAGCGTGGTCGACAGCGCCCGCGGCGTGACCGGGGCGAGGCGCGCCTGCAACTCCCCGAAGCGGGTCCAGTCCGGTCCGAGCCCGGCGACCAAAGGCAGCGACCAGCGCGGCAGGGCACCCGCCTCGAGCTTCAGCTGCACCCGCGCCTCCTCGATCCGCGCGCAGAGCGCCGCAACCGGGCGACCGGCCTCGCTCAGCACATATTCGGGGCGCAACGGGTGGCCATGGCCGGGGTTGGGCAGCACCCAGCCGCATTCCTTCAGCCAGGCCAGGCAGCGCGCCAGGCTGTTGTGCGACAGGTCGAAGGCGCGCGCCATCACCGCGAAACGCGAGCCCTGCTCGCGGTGGAGCAGCGCCAGCACCGGGATCACCCAGCGACTGGACTCCAATGTGCGCAAAAGTTGCGCGGTCGGGGGCATTGACTCGTTCATCAAATTCATATCGACTATACAAACGGAACCATAGAGTCGGAGACCCAGGATGGCAACTACCCTCGAAGCACCCGCCCGCGCCGCGCTCGGCTATGATGGCGGGCTGACCTGCGCGATCAACGTCACCGATCTCGATGCCGGCATCGCCTGGTATCGCGAAGTGCTGGGCATGAACCTGCTCTACCGTGTCGACGAGATCGCCTGGTGCGAGCTGGAGAGCCCGGTAGGGCGGGTGAATGTCGGCCTCGCCCAGCGCGAGAGCGTCGCCCAGGGCGGCGGCGCGACGCTGACTTTCGGCGTGACCGACATCGAGGCGGCACAGAAGGTGCTCGATAACGCCGGGGTGCGGCAGGACGGGCCGATCCAGGACATCCCCGGCATGGTCCGGCTGCTTACCTTCTACGACCCCGACGGCAACGCACTGATGCTCTATCAGGATCTGATGCAGGCAGGTTGAACCCGGCAGGCGCAACGGGGTAGCAGGCAGCGCCGCGCCTCCCTTGCGAAACGCGGCGCAACCCTTTATTGCAGTTGCGAATTATTTGCAAAGATAATCACAGCCCCTGCTTTTTCATGGGTTGCGACTCTCCTATTATGGGCCTAAGCCGCCACCGCTTTCACCGGCGCGCCGGTACGTGCGTGCTGGTGTCCGGTTGAACCAGACCCATAGGGAGTTTCCATGGCCCGCAAGAAGATCGCGCTGATCGGCGCCGGCAACATCGGCGGTACGCTCGCGCACCTCGCCGCACTCAAGGGCCTGGGCGACATCGTCCTGTTCGACGTGGTCGAAGGCGTGCCCCAGGGCAAGGCGCTCGACCTGAGCCAGTGCGGCCCGGTCGAAGGCTTCGACGCCAAGATCACCGGCTCGAACGACTATGCGGACATTGCGGGCGCGGATGTCATCATCGTGACCGCCGGCGTCGCCCGCAAGCCGGGCATGAGCCGCGACGACCTGCTCGGCATCAACCTCAAGGTCATGAAGGCCGTCGGCGAGGGCATCGCCGCGCATGCTCCGGACGCTTTCGTGATCTGCATCACCAACCCGCTCGATGCGATGGTCTGGGCGCTGCGCGAATTTTCGGGTCTGCCGCACACCAAGGTGGTCGGCATGGCCGGTGTGCTCGACTCGGCCCGCTTCAGCCACTTCCTCGCCGAGGAGTTCGCCGTCTCGGTCAAGGACGTGAACAGCTTCGTGCTGGGCGGCCACGGCGACACCATGGTCCCGGTCCTCGAATATTCGACCGTCTCGGGCATCCCGGTCACCGACCTGATCGCGATGGGCTTCTCGACCAAGGAGCGCATCGACGCGATCGTGGCGCGCACCCGTTCGGGCGGCGGCGAGATCGTCGGCCTGCTCAAGACCGGCTCGGCCTTCTACGCGCCCGCCACCTCGGCGATCGCGATGGCCGAGAGCTATCTCTACGACAAGAAGCGCGTCCTGCCGGCCGCTGCGCACCTGACCGGCCAGTATGGCGTCGACGACCTGTACGTCGGCGTGCCGATCATCATCGGCAAGGACGGCGTCGAGAAGATCATCGAGATCAGCCTGACCGACGAAGCCAAGGCCAATCTGACGGTCTCGGTCGACGCGGTGAAGGAACTGCTGGTCGCCTGCAAGGCGATCGACGGCTCGCTGGCGTGATCCAAGCCGCCATCGCCGCCGCGCTGGCGGGAGCGTCACCGCTCCCGTTCGACGGCGCGACCGCGATGGCGGACGATTTTGCGCGCCTGTGCCTCAGCCAGGCCAACGCCTTTCCCGGTACGGTCGCGTTGGCCCATGCCGCCGGGTGGTCGAATGATCGGATCAGCGGCGTGCTCACCGATCTTCCCGCGCTGCGCGATACCCTGCTTTTCTCGCCTGCCGGGCCAGATCTGATCCTGACCATCGGCTTCAAGACCGCCTATAGTGCCTCTCCGCATACGGCCTGCGCCATATCATATAGTGGCGCGGCGTTCGCGGAGACGGTCGATGCCATGACCGTCCGGATGGCCCGCGCGCCCAGCAAGCGCGAGGACACCATCGCCGTCTGGATGCCTGAAGCGCGCAGTGGGCGCCTGGTGGCGGTCAGCAAATCGATTGGCGGAATCCGGAACGCTATGGGTATCATCGCGATCGATCTGCTGGAGGAGAAGGCAGTCCCATGATGCTTCGCGCTTCCGCATTTACACTGTGCCTTGCCCTGCTTCCGTCGGTTGCCCAGGCCCAGGAAGCCACGCCCACCGCCCCGGCGGAGCCGGTGCCGCTGTTCCAGGCGGCCTGCATCAGCGGCGCAGTGCGGCTCACCAAGAGCATCGCAGAGGCGACGCCTTTCGCCGCGCTGCCTGCCGCCGCCCAGCGTGCGCTCGGCGCCAGCACCGTGGCGACGCGCGGCGAGGCCGAGAAGCTTCCCGCGCCGACGGCGGCGCAGGCGCCCAACATCATCTACCGGATCGCCGGCGGGCAGCTCTATCTGGTGCCGCCCACCGCGCAGCCCAGCCACACCCCGATCGGGGACAGCTGCATCGTGCTGTGGCACGCGCTGTCCGACGAGGATTATTTCGCCGCACGCAGGCTCGTCCTTCCCAACGAGGAGACCGTGCCGCTCACCGCCCGCCCGACCGCCAGCGCGGTCGGCGCGTCGGTCGCCACTTCCGCTGGAGACAGTGTCCGCATGACCGCCGCCGCCTATGGCGGCTGGGTCGTGCTGCGCTCCTCCTCCCTTACCGAATCCAAAGCGCCTGGAGCCCAGTGAACGCATGAGCATCCTGATCAACAAGAACACCAAGGTCATCACCCAGGGGATGACCGGTGAGACCGGCACCTTCCACACCCAGCAGGCGCTCGCCTATGGGACGCAGATGGTCGGCGGCGTGACCCCCGGCAAGGGCGGCACCGAGCATATCGGCCTGCCCGTGTTCGACACCGTCGCCGAAGCCGTCACCAAGACCGGTGCCGACGCCTCGGTCATCTATGTCCCGCCGCCCTTCGCCGCCGACTCGATCCTCGAGGCGATCGACGCCGAGGTTCCGCTGATCGTCTGCATCACCGAGGGCATTCCGGTGCTCGACATGGTCAAGGTGAAGCGCGCGCTTTCGGGTTCGAAGTCGCGCCTGATCGGCCCGAACTGCCCCGGCCTGCTGACCCCGGGCGAGTGCAAGATCGGCATCATGCCGGGCTCGATCTTCTCGAAGGGCTCGGTCGGCGTCGTCTCGCGCTCGGGCACCCTCACCTATGAGGCGGTGTTCCAGACCACCAATGCCGGCCTCGGCCAGACCACCGCGGTGGGCATCGGCGGCGACCCCGTCAACGGCACCAACTTCATCGACGTGCTCGAGCTGTTCCTCGCCGACGACGCGACCCAGTCGATGATCATGATCGGCGAGATCGGCGGCTCGGCCGAAGAGGAAGCCGCGCAGTTCCTGATCGACGAGGCCAAGCGTGGCCGCAAGAAGCCGATGGCCGGCTTCATCGCGGGCCGCACGGCGCCTCCGGGCCGCCGCATGGGCCATGCCGGCGCGATCGTCTCGGGCGGCCAGGGCGGCGCCGAAGAGAAGATCGCCAAGATGGAAGAGGCGGGCATCCGCGTCGCCGCCAGCCCGTCGGAGCTCGGCTCCACGCTGGTCGAAGTGCTCAAGGGCTGAAACTCAAGGTGCGCGCTCCTATCTCCTTCGGGAAATGGGAGCGCTAACACGGACTGGAATTGACGATGGGCTATGAGGGCCTGGATTTCGAGCAAGTTGCCGGTGGGGTGAGCCCCGCCTTCGTTGAAACGCTGTACCGCCGCTACAAGGCGGATCCCACCGGCATCGAGCCGCAGTGGCAGCAGTTCTTCGAAGGCCTCGAAACCACCGCCTCCGGCCCCAGCTGGGCGAACCCGCGCTGGCCGCTCGCCGATACCGATGCCCTCACCGCCGGGCTCGATCCCACCCAGATGGAGCCCGCGCCCAAGCCGGCCAAGGGCGGCGCCGCGCCTGTGGCCAAGCCCGCCGGCCCGGCCGCCTCGGAAGCCGATATCGCCCGCGCCGCCGGCGATTCGATCCGCGCGATGCTGCTGATCCGCACCTACCGGGTCCGCGGCCACCTCGCCGCCACGCTCGATCCGCTCGGCCTCGCCCGTCAGGACCTGCCGGCGGACATGACGCCGGAATATCACGGCTTCACCGCCGCCGACCTCGACCGCCCGGTCTATCTCGGCGGCGCGCTCGGCCTGGAGAAGGCCACGGTGCGCGAGATCGTCGACATCCTGCGCGCCAATTACTGCGGCAATGTCGGCCTCGAATATATGCACATCTCCGACGTCGAGGAGCGCCGCTTCCTCCAGGAGCGGATGGAGGGCAAGGACAAGGCCATCCAGTTCACCGTGGACGGCAAGAAGGCCATTCTCTCCAAGGTCATCGAGGCCGAGGAGTGGGAGAAGTTCTGCGGCAAGAAGTACGTCGGCACGAAGCGCTTCGGCCTCGACGGCGGCGAAGCGATGATCCCGGCGATGGAAGCCATCATCAAATATGGCGGCCAGCTCGGCGTGCGCGAGATCGTGTACGGCATGGCGCATCGCGGCCGGCTGAACATGCTGACCAACGTGATGTCGAAGCCGTACCGCGCGATCTTCCACGAATTCTCGGGCGGCTCGTCCAACCCCGACGATGTCGGCGGCTCGGGCGACGTGAAGTATCACCTCGGCACCAGCACCGACCGTGAGTTCGACGGGATCAGCGTCCACATGTCGCTGGTCGCCAACCCCTCGCACCTCGAAGCGGCCGATCCGGTCGTGCTCGGCAAGACCCGCGCGATCCAGACGATCGCCAACGACCTCGAGCAGCACACCGGCTCGCTGCCCGTGCTGCTGCACGGCGACGCCGCGTTCGCTGGCCAGGGCATCGTGTGGGAGTGCCTCGGCTTCTCGGGCATCCGCGGCTACAACACCGGCGGCTGCCTGCACTTCATCATCAACAACCAGATCGGCTTCACGACGAGCCCGCAGTTCGCGCGCTCCTCGCCCTATCCGTCGGACGTCGCCAAGGGCGTCCAGGCGCCGATCTTCCACGTCAATGGCGACGATCCCGAAGCGGTCACCTTCGCCTGCAAGATGGCGGTCGAGTTCCGCCAGACCTTCAAGCGCGACGTCGTGATCGACATGTGGTGCTACCGCCGCTTCGGCCATAACGAAGGCGACGAGCCCTCGTTCACCCAGCCGCTGATGTACAAGGCGATCCGCCAGCATCCGTCGGTCAGCGTCGTCTATGCCAAGAAGCTGATCGCCGAGGGCACGATCGACCAGGGTTTCGTCGACGAGAAGACGAAGCAGTTCAACCTGCTGCTCGAAGGCGAGTTCGAGGCCGGCAAGTCGTACCTGCCCAACAAGGCGGACTGGTTCGGCGGCCGCTGGTCGGGCCTGTCGGCCCCGGCCGATGCCGAGAATGCCCGCCGCAGCGTCGATACCGGCATCGAGAAGAAGCTGTTCGACAGCCTGGGCCGCACGCTGACCGAAGTTCCGGAAGGGCTGGAGATCCACAAGACGCTGGGCCGCGTGCTCGATGCCAAGCGCGCGATGTTCACCAGCGGCGAGAATTTCGACTGGGCGACCGGCGAGGCGCTGGCCTTCGGCGCGCTGCTGTCGGAAGGATATGGCGTCCGTCTGTCCGGCCAGGACGTCGGCCGCGGCACCTTCTCGCAGCGCCACGCCGTCTGGGTCGATCAGAAGGACGAGCATCGCTACATCCCGCTCCAGACGATCCCGCACGGTTCGTTCGAAGTGCTGGATTCGCCGCTCTCGGAGTACGGCGTGCTCGGCTTCGAGTATGGCTATGCGCTCGCCGATCCGAAGACGCTGGTGCTGTGGGAAGCGCAGTTCGGCGACTTCGCCAATGGCGCGCAGATCATGATCGACCAGTTCATCGCCGCCGGCGAGGCCAAGTGGCTGCGCGCCAACGGCCTGGTGATGCTGCTGCCGCACGGCTATGAGGGCCAGGGCCCCGAGCACAGCTCGGCGCGTCCGGAGCGCTATCTCCAGCTCTGCGCGGAAGACAACATGCAGGTCGTCAACATCACGACGCCGGCGAACTACTTCCACCTGCTGCGCCGCCAGATGCACCGCACCTTCCGCAAGCCGCTGGTGCAGATGACGCCCAAGTCGCTGCTCCGCCACAAGATGGCGGTGTCGAAGGCCGAGGACTTCCTGGGCGACAGCCACTTCCGCCGCATCCTCAGCGATCCGTCGGCGCCGGCGGACCAGGACGTCAAGCGCCTGGTGCTGTGCACCGGCAAGGTCGCCTATGACCTGATCGAGGCCCGCGACGCCGCCGGTGACAAGAACACCGCGATCGTCCGCATCGAGCAGCTCTATCCCTTCCCCGGCGAGGCACTGGCCGCACGCATCGCGCGCATGACCAACCTCGAGGAAGTGATCTGGGCGCAGGAAGAGCCGAAGAACAACGGCTACTGGACCTTTGTCGAGCCGTTCATCGAGGCGAGCCTGAAGGAAGCCGGCTCGAAGGTCGAGCGTCCGCGCTATGCCGGCCGCGCGCCGGCCGCAGCGGTCGCCACCGGCCTGATGAAGCGCCACCAGGCCGAGCAGGGCGCGCTGATCGCCGACGCGCTCGGTCACAATGTCCGCGAAGAAATTCGCCGGACCCGCAACAACTGAGATCCCCAGGGAACGAGGAAAGACAATGGCAGACGTTAAAGTCCCGGTGCTGGGTGAATCGATCACCGAAGCCACGCTTGGTGAATGGCTGAAGAACCCGGGTGATCCCGTGCAGCTCGACGAGCCGATCGCCAGCCTCGAGACCGACAAGGTCTCGGTCGAGGTCGGCAGCCCGGTCGCAGGCGTGATGGGCGATCAGCTCGTCAAGGTCGGCGACACGGTCGAGGTCGGTGCGGTGATCGCCGTGGTGACCGAAGGTGGTGCCGCCGCCGCTGCGCCGAGCCCGGCTCCGGCCGCCGCTGCCGCTCCGGCGCCTGCCGCTGCGCCCGCGGGTGAAGCTGCCGCGCTCTCGCCGTCGGTCCGCCGCGCGGTGCTCGAGACCGGTGTCGATCCGTCGACCGTGCAGGGCACCGGCAAGGACGGCCGCCTGACCAAGGACGACGTGCTGACCGCCGCGCAGAACAAGCCGGCTCCGGCCCCCGCCGCGGCTCCGGCTGCAGCCCCTGCCGCCTCGTCGGCCGGCGGCCGCAAGGAAGAGCGCGTCAAGATGACGCGCCTGCGCCAGACCGTCGCCAAGCGCCTCAAGGAAGCGCAGAACACCGCCGCGATGCTCACCACGTTCAACGACGTGGACATGACCGCGGTGATCGAGGCGCGCGCCAAGTACAAGGACCTGTTCGAGAAGAAGCACGGCGTTCGCCTGGGCTTCATGGGCTTCTTCGTGAAGGCCGCCTGCATGGCGCTCAAGGACATCCCGGGCGTCAACGGCTCGATCGAAGGCGATGAGATCGTCTATCACGACTATTGCGACATCTCGGTCGCCGTCTCGGCCCCGAACGGCCTGGTCGTGCCCGTGATCCGCGACGCCGAGACCCTGTCGGTCGCCGGCATCGAGCGGACCATCGGCGACTTCGGCAAGCGCGCCAAGGACGGCACGCTCAAGATGGAAGAAATGAAGGGCGGTACCTTCACCATCTCGAACGGCGGCGTGTTCGGCTCGCTGATGTCGACCCCGATCATCAACCCGCCGCAGTCGGCCGTGCTCGGCCTGCACCGCATCGAGGACCGCCCGGTCGTCCGCGACGGCCAGATCGTCATCCGCCCGATGATGTATCTCGCGCTGTCGTACGATCACCGCCTGGTCGACGGCCGCGAGGCGGTCACCTTCCTCGTCGCGCTCAAGAACGCGATCGAGGATCCGACGCGCCTGCTGATCGACCTCTGATCGAGGCAAACCGACTGTTCCCCGGCGAAGGCCGGGGTCCAGTTGCGATGACGTTTGAAACTAAGCGAGACGCGCACCAGATTCCGTCTCGAAACTGGGCCCCGGCCTTCGCCGGGGAACAAGGGAACGAAAAATGGCCGACTATGATTTCGACGTCCTGGTGATCGGTTCGGGCCCCGGCGGCTATGTCGCGGCGATCCGCGCGGCGCAGCTGGGCCTCAAGACCGCGTGCGCGGAGAGCCGCGAGACGCTGGGCGGCACCTGCCTCAATGTCGGCTGCATCCCCTCCAAGGCGCTGCTCCATGCCTCCGAGTTGTTCGAGGAAGCCACCAGCGGCAAGCTCGCCAAGCTCGGCATCAAGACCCCGACCGTCGAGCTCGACCTGGAAGCGATGCACGCCCAGCGCATCGACGCGGTCAAGGGCCTGACCGGCGGCATCGAGTTCCTGTTCAAGAAGAACAAGGTCGAGTGGCTCAAGGGCCATGCCACCTTCACCGGCAAGGACAGCGTCAAGGTCGGCGACCGTGAGGTCCGCGCCAAGAACATCGTCATCGCCACCGGCTCCTCGGTCACCCCGCTGCCGGGCGTCGAGATCGACCAGAAGGTGGTCGTGGACAGCACCGGCGCGCTCGAGCTGCCCAAGGTCCCCGAGCATCTCGTCGTCATCGGCGGCGGCGTGATCGGCCTCGAGCTCGGCTCGGTGTGGCGCCGCGTCGGCGCCAAGGTCACCGTGGTCGAGTTCCTCGACCAGCTGCTGCCCGGCATGGACGGCGAAGTCCGCAAGGAAGCCGGCAAGCTGTTCAAGAAGCAGGGCATGACCCTGAAGCTGAGCACCAAGGTCACCGGCGTGCAGGTCAATGGCGACAAGGCCACGCTCACGGTCGAACCCTCGGCCGGCGGCGCTGCCGAGACGATCGAGGCGGATGCGGTGCTGGTCTCGATCGGCCGCCGCCCGAACACCTCGGGCCTCGGCCTCGAGGCTGCAGGCCTCTCAACCAACCAGCGCGGCCAGATCGAGATCGATCACGACTTCCGCACCTCGGTCCCCGGCATCTGGGCGATCGGCGACGTCGTCCCCGGCCCGATGCTCGCGCACAAGGCCGAGGATGAAGGCATCGCGGTCGCCGAGAACATCGCCGGCCTCACCGGCATCGTGAACCATGACGTGATCCCGTCGGTCGTCTACACTTGGCCCGAAATCTCGGGCGTCGGCCTGACCGAGGAGCAGGCCCGGGAGCGCACCGAGGTCAAGATCGGCAAGTTCCCGATGGTCGGCAACAGCCGCGCCAAGACCAACCACGAGCCGGACGGCTGGGTGAAGGTGATCGCCGACGCCAAGTCGGACCGCGTGCTCGGCGTGTGGATGATCGCCTCGGTCGCCGGCACGATGATCGCCCAGGCTGCCCAGGCGATGGAGTTCGGCGCGACCTCGGAAGACATCGCCTATACCTGCCACGCCCACCCGACCCACTCGGAAGCGTTCAAGGAAGCGGCGATGGCCGTGCAGGGCAAGCCGATCCACATCTGAGCCGAGCCGGCGACGCGGCTTTGCCGCGGCGCTGTCCAGGACAAGATTCCCTCTCCCTCTGGGAGAGGGAGGGAGCCGACGCAGTCGGCGGAAGGGTGAGGGTCGAGGGTAAAGCGCTACCCTCACCCTTCCCATTCGGCTTCGCCGAACGGGCCCCTTCCCTCTCCCAATGGGAGAGGGATTTAGTTCACCACCACCGGCCCGCTCAGCCGCGGCCGCATCCGCACCAGCGCGAAGGCGAGCACCGCGCTGGCGATCGGCGCGAGCCACAGCGCCTGCCAGCCCCAGCGGGCATGGCTGGCCGCGCCCATCACCGCGCCGGCGATGAAGCCCAGCCAAAGGAACAGATAGGCGGTCCACGCCCAGCGATCGGGATCGCCCATCAGCGCGCCGGCGAGCTTCTGGCCCATCTTGACCAGCGACCCGGTCATATAGGTCACGCCCACCGTCACTTCGCCCTCGCGGTGGAGAATGCCGTTCTCGCAGCCCATCGCCATGGCGAGGAAGATCAGCACGATCGGCCCAGGCATCAGGCTGGCGAGCGTCGCGGCGGCGACGAGCAGCGCCGTCACCACCAGCATCAGGCTCTCGCGGAATCGCGCCTGGCGCCAGCGCGTCACCACGCTGGCCAGGATCACGCCGCTGACGAAGCTCATCACCAGGCTGCCGGCCACCGCCGCGTCGCCGGGCAGGTCGGCGCCCAGCCCCACGCCCAGCCGGGTGGTGTTGCCACTCATGAACGAGGCGAAGAAGCCGCCCAGGCTGGTGAAGGCCAGCGCGTCGACGAAGCCGGCAAGCGCGGCGAGGCAGATGGCGATGACGATTAGCGGAGACTCGGTACGCTGCATGGCCGCAGTCATGCCCAGCCGCGCATTTGACAGCAAGCCGTCACGCCATGAAACATTGGTCATGGAAGCCGTAGACGCCGCCGCCCGCATCGGGCCGATCCTGCCCTGGCTGGACCTGTTCGGCATCGCCGTGTTCGCCGCCACCGGTGCGCTCGCCGCCGCGCATCGCGCCCAGACCTTCGTCACCGCCGCCTTCTTCGCGCTGGTTACCGGCGTCGGTGGCGGCACGATCCGCGACCTGCTGATCGGCGCGCCGGTGTTCTGGGTGCATGACGCAACCGTCGCCGCGCTGGTGCTGAGCGTCGCCCTGCTCGTCTGGATCACCCCGCAGCGCTGGTGGAGCGATACCACCCTCGCCTGGCTCGATGCCTTCGGGCTCGCCGCCTATGCCGCGTTCGGTGCGGCCAAGGCGCTGAGCTACGGCATCCCGCCGGTGCCCGCCGCGGTGATGGGCGTGGTCACCGCCTGCGTGGGCGGGATCATCCGCGACGTGCTGGCCGGCGAGCCCTCGATCCTGATGCGGCCCGAGCTCTACGTCACCGCCGCAGCGCTCACCGCGGCGCTGCAGGTGGTGCTGACCCTGGCCGGGCTGCCGGTGTTCGCCGCCGGCCTGCTCGCCGCCTGCGCCGGCTTCGGCCTGCGCGGCGCGGCGATCGTCTGGAAACTCGGCCTGCCCGCCTATCGGGGCCGGCGATGATCGCGCTCGCGCTGCTGCTCGCCGCCCAGGACGTGCTGGCCCCGCTCGACTATTGGGTGGGGCATTGCTGGCAGACGACGCTGGCACCCGATACCATCGACACGCATTGCTTCACGCGGACCGGCACGGGCGTGCGCGACCATCACGAGGTCCGCGTGCAGGGTGCGAAAGTCTATCAGGGCGACACCGACTATCGCGCCGACGGCACGCGCATCCGCTTCGCCTATCGCAACGACAAGGGGCCGGTATCCGAAGGCGTGGTGACGCCGACCGCCCAGGGCCTCGATTTCGGAAAGAGCCGCTGGGTGCGGACGCCGGGCGGCTATGCGACGATCGCTGGCGACCGGCGACGGGAATTCGTGCGGGTCCGTTAGCATCCGTGCAATTGCACCGCCAACCTGCACTCCACATACTCGCCTCATGGAAGAGTCGAGTCGCGGCCAGCAATTGCTGTCCACGGGCGAGACCGCCCGGCGGGACGGAGACACCGAAACGGCACGCGCCGCCTTTTCGGAGGCGCTGCTCGTGTTCCGCAGGGCCGGCGACCTGTCCGGCGAGGCACTGGCGCTGACCCGCCAGTCGCAGATCGCCCGCGATGCCGGCGATCTCGACTGGGCGTTGCATGACCAGACCGAAGCCATCGCGCTCTATCGCCGCACCGGCGACGGGCTGGGCCTTGCCAAGGCGCTGCGCCATGCCGGCGACATGTTCCTGGAGCAGCAACGCCTGCCCCATGCCGTCGCCTGTCTCCACGAAGCGCTGGACATCTACCGCGCCGATATCGACACGCCGCCGCTGGCCATGGCCAATATGATACGCAGCGTCGCGCTGCTGGCGACCGCGCTGGGCGAGCGCGAAGCGGCGCGGGGATATTGGACGGATGCGCTCCAGCGTTATTCCGCGCTCGACGCGCATTTTCCGGGCGGCAATGCCGGCGCCCGCGAAGCCGAGCGGCGCCTCGCGGCCTTCGGATAGGCGCCGGTCAGGGCTCCATCAGCCAGGCGATCGCGCTCTCGCGATCGTCGAACACACCGATATCGGCGCGCACCTCGCGCAGCCGCTGGACCTGCATCCGGGCAAGCGCGGTGCTGACCACGAAGGCGATCTTGCGGGCCCAGAGCGCGCGCACCGCGGCATTGTCGAGCGTGTTCTTGATCAGCTCGACCGTGTCCTGCGGCACCACCTGCACGCCGCTGGCGTCATAGAGCGTCACGTGCTTGCCGACATCGGGGCCGAGCGCACGGATCGCCGCGCGCAGCTCCTCGCCGATCCAGGCCGCATCCTCGGGCGAGATCAGCCCGCCGATGCGCAGGTCGACCAGCTTGCGCTCCAGATCGACTTCGATGCTGTGGGAAACCTTGTGAGGCATGCGACAGGACCACGCGTTACTGACAGGCTCCAGCGATAGCCGCAGCCCCCCGCAGGGCTCAATCCCGCACTAACCCCATATCGGCAAAGCGGCGCGGCTCGACCGGCGGCACGCGCGGCTCGTTCAGCTCGACCTGCCAGAAGCCGACATCAATCCACTGGCCATGCTTGTAGCCGACCTCGCGATAGACGCCCTGGCGGCGGAAGCCGACTGCCTCGTGCAGCCGTATCGAGCGATCGTTGGGCAGGGTGATCGTGCCGATCGCATGGACGAAGCCCTGCGCCCGCAGCGTGTCGATCAGCGCGCTGTAGAGCAGCCGCCCGACGCCCGAGCCGCTCGACGCGTCGGTCAGGTAGATCGAGGTCTCGCAGACATAGCGATAGGCCGGCCGGTCGCGGAACCTGCTGGCATAGGCATAGCCGATCACCCCGGCATCCTCCGAATCGCCGGTGGTGGCGACCAGCCAGGGATAGAGCCCGTCGCTTGCCGCCATCCGCTTGCGCATCTCCGCCTTTTCCGGCGGCTCGATCTCGAACGAAGCGGTGCCGGTCAGGACGTGCGGCGCATAGATCGCCGCGATCGCGCCCGCATCCTCGGGCGTCGCTGCACGGATCGCGATCACAGGCCGAGCCGCGCCGCGATCGCGTCGAACAGGGTGCGGTCCTCGATGCTGCCGGTCGCCGGGCCGAGCGCGCCGCATTCGAGGCAGCGTGCCTGCACCGATCCGCCGCGCGCCAGCCGCGTCGCATCGCCCAGTGCCTGGGCGAACAGCGCGCGCTGCTCGATCGCGACGCGGGCGAACATGTCCGCCCCCGCCGGCTCGTCGGCCCAGTCGCCCTCGTCGTTCGAATCGTCGGCGAAGCTCTCGATCAGCCTGGCCCAGCCCGACGGCTCCTTCTCGAGATAGACGGCATGGACCTTGGCCGGATCCAGCTTGGCGCGCCGCGCCGCCTCGGCGATCGCGTCGTCCACGCCGCCGAACCGGTCGACCAGCCCGATCTGGTGGGCGGTGCCGCCGATCCATACGCGGCCCTGGGCGATCTCGTTGACCTTCTCGGGCGTCATCTTGCGGGCACCCGCTACCAGCCCGATGAAGCGCGCATAGCCCGCCTCGATCGCCGACTGGAGCAGCGCATCGGTCTCCGCATTGGTGCCGCCGAACACGTCCGGCTGGCCGCTGAGCGGGGTGGTCTTCACGCCGTCCGCGCCCACGCCGATCTTGGCGAGTGTCTTCTCGAAGGTCGGGATCACGCCGAAGATGCCGATCGAGCCGGTGATCGTGTTGGGCTCGGCGAAGATCGTGTCGCCCGCGGTCGACACCCAATAGCCGCCGCTGGCCGCCAGGCTGCCCATCGAGACCACCACCGGCAGCCCCTTGGCCTTGGCCTGGAGCACCGCCTGGCGGATCTGCTCCGAGGCGAGCGCCGAGCCGCCCGGCGAATCGACGCGCACCACCAGCGCCTTGAGGTTCTTGGTCGCCAGCCCCTTGAGCAACTGCGCGCTGATCGTGTCGCCGCCGGCATGGCCCGGGCCGGCCTTGCCGTCGACGATCTCGCCGGCGACGGTGATCACGCCGATCGCATCGCCGCCGGTCGGCATCGGATGCGCGGCGACGAAGTCGGCCAGCTTGATCCGGTTGAAATTGCCCACCGGCTTGCCGCTCGCCACGCCGGCGATCTCCGCCACGCGCTTGCCGAACGCCATGCGGTCGCCTAGCTTGTCGACGATGCCCAGCGCCAGGTTGGTCTTGGCGATGTCGCCCTTGGCGGCGGTGATCACTTCGGCGGGCTTGGCGAGATAGTCGGCGATGCGCGCCTTGGGCCGCGCCTTGGCGATCTCCTGCTGCCACTGCTGGAAGATCGGCTGGTAGATCGCCAGCTCGGCTTCCTTGGCCTCGGGCGACATGTCGCTGCGCATGTACGGCTCGACCGCCGACTTGAACTTGCCGACGCGGTAGATGTGCGCGTTGACCCCCAGCTTGTCGAGCAGGCCCTTGTAGAAGAGGCGTGTGCCGCCCGGGCCGGCGAACATCGTGCCGCCCAGCGGGTTCACCCAGACTTCGCTGGCATTGGCGGCCAGCGCATAGCTGTCGTCGGTATAGGCGGTCGCATAGGCGAGCACCGGCTTGCCGCTGGCGCGCACCTTGCCCACCGCTTCGGCGACCTGGCTGATCGCCGCGGGATAGCCGCCCATGAAGCGGTCGAGATCGAGCACCACCGCCTTCACATGATCGTCGGTCTTCGCCGCATCGAGCGCGCGCAGCACGTCGCGCAGCCGCTGCTGCTTGGCGACGTCGCCGCCGGTGAGCTTGGCGAAGGGATCAGCTTCCTCCGGCTGCTCGACCAGCGCGCCGTCGAGCGAGACGAGCAGCGCGCCGTCGCGGATCGCGCCCGGATTGGGCTTGGCGGACAAGGCCACGAACAGCATCGTGAAGAACAGCAGCATGAAGACCAGGACCAGAAAGTCCTTGATCCCCACCAGGATCTTCCAGGCGCCCCGAACAAGCTTCACGTGCCGCTCCCAATGCGAAGGAATATGCCCCTCGTGCTAGAGGATCGAACCGGGCGCGTAAATGCCTGTATTATCGCAGCAAGACAGCAATTGCCGCCGAATCCGTCTCAGAGCGAGAGTCGCCAGGCGAGCGAGAAGCGCCAGTCCTCGGCATAGCCGGGATAGGGATCGTCGATCACATGCGCGGCCTCCAGCCCGATCTCGGCCTTGTCCACCCAGCGCAGCCGCGTGCCGAATCCGGCCGAGGCCAGCGCATAGTCGCTACGGCCGGTCACGCCGCCCCGCCCCTCGATCCCGATCCAGGCGCGGTCGATGAAAGTGTAGATCTCGCTGGTGCCGAACCTGCCGCCCTTGAGCGGGCGCACCGCCAGCTCGCCGAGCGCGCCGGCGCCGCGATCGCCGCTGGCGAAGCTGACGTCGAAGGCGCGGCCGTAATTGTCGCCGCCCACCGCGAAGCGCTCGGCCGCCGGCAGCCGGTCGCCGCTCCATTGCCCGCCGGCCTGCACCCGCGCGACGAAGCTTTTGCCGATCGCCTGGGCAAGATAGGCCGAGCCGTTGAGCTTGCGGAAGCGTCGCCTGGCCTGGAGCGGGTCGGTGCGCGCGCCGAGGATCGCGAGCCCCTGCGAGGCGGACAGGCCGATGGCGATGCTGCGCCGCTCGCGTGTGCTGGCGAAGCTCGCCCCGCCGCGCAGCGCCCGGGTCCGCTCGGTGGCGATCAGCGCGCCGAACGCGGCATTGTCGCTGTTGAGCCCGTCCACGCCCAGTGACAGGTCGAGACTGCGATGGAAGTCGCGGACCAGCGGATAGCTGAGCGCGGTGCCGGCCAGCTTGGCCTTGCCGCGCACCGGATAGCCGCGGGGCCGGGTCTCCAGATAGCCGCCGCTGGTGGTGAGCGTCAGCCCGCTCGCGGTGATCGGCACGGCGTAGCTGCCGCTCAGATAGCGATAGCGCTTGAGGTCGCTCGCCGCCGACGCCGCGAAGGTGAGCTGGTCACCGTCGATTCCCAGCCCGAAGAACTCCGCCTTCGCGTCGAACTGGCCGTCGCCCAGCTGGGTGATCCCGCGATTGGAGAAGCCGGCGGTGAAGCGGCTGCGCTTCTGCTTCGGCGTCACGGTCAGCGCGAGCCCGCCATCGGCAGCCGGATCGGCGAAGTCGCTGGTGAAGGTCAGGCCCGGAATCGCGCGCATCAGCGTCACCTGGCGCTCGAAGGTCGCACGGCGGAGCGGCGTCTCGTCGAGCATCGGTGCCATGCGGGCGCGCAGCAGCCGGTGGCCGCCCTTGTCGCTCTTCACGCTCGCTTTGGCGATCCGCCCTTCGGTGAGCAGCACGGTCACCGTGCCCGCGCTGGTATCCTGCTCAGGGATCGCCACCGTGTAGAGCGCCACATCGGTGCGCTGATAGGCCTTGGACAGAGTGCCCGCGAGCTCGATCAGCGTGTCCTTGCTGCCCGGCCGGCCGATGAAGCGCTTCGCCGCATCGGCCACCGGCCCGGGCGCCTGGGCTCCCTGGAAGCGGATGCCGCGGATCGGCACATCGGTGCCGGTCGCGGCGACATTGGTGGTATCGCGCCGGGGCGTGCTGTGCGGCGCTGGCGGTGCCTCGCGCGGCGCCGTGGCACGGTCGATCCGGTTGCGGTCGACGATGACGCCCGCATCCTGCCAGGCGAGCGCGACGAGCGCGATCAGCATGGTCCCTCTCCCTGATGTGATAGGCGAGCCGCGCGCTAGGGCGGTTGCGCGCGGCTTTCCCGGACCCGCGTCTCAGCGCGGCTTGGTGGGCGTCAGCAGCGTGTTGACCACGCCGTCCACGGTGTTGGTGGCACCGGTCAGCAGGTTGGTGTTGGCATTGGCGCCGGCGCTCGCGCCCTGCGGATTGAGCACGCCGTTCACCGTCGCGTTGACCGTGCCGAGCGTCGTGCCCAGCGTGCCGTTGACGTTTGCGTTCGCGTTGGTCGCCCCGGTCACGCCGCCCAGCAGCCCGCCGGTGGTGCTGCCCGTGCCGCCGCCGAGCGTGCCCGGCACCGAGACGTTGAGCAGGTTGCCGCCCTGCCCGTTGGGCACCGTCACGCTCACCAGGTTCCCGCCCGATGCCGCGCTCACCGTGGCGAGCTGGCCGGTCGAGGGATTGCGCGCCAGCACGTTGAGGCCGATCAGCGGCGAAGCGCCGCTCGACCCGCCGATCACCTTGCCCTGGCCGAGATCGATCGAGACCAGCGAGCCGAGCGCACCGCCCTTGCCGTCGAGGATCAGGCTGCTGCCATTGCCCAGCCCGACCAGCGTCTGGCCGGTCGCGGTGAGCACGCGGTTGACCGTGCCGGTCACCACCCCGGTCGCGGGGATGCCGAGCCCCGCGGTGAGGCCGGTCTGGGCATTGGCGACGCCGATCACGGCGTTGCCGGACGCCGCGAGCAGATTGCCGCCCATCGCGCCGCTTCCGGTACCGGAACCAGTGCCGCTTCCCGTGCCGCCGGCTCCGGTTCCGCCGCCGGTCGCGCCACCACCGCCAGTCCCGCCACCGGTTCCGCCAGTACCGCCCGACCCGTCGCCGGCCGTATCGCCGGGTGCGGTAGTTCCGACCGAAGCGACGCGATAGCTGCCGGAGCTGTTGCAGGCCGCAAGAGAAAGCATTCCAATCGACGCAAGTGCAAGTCCGGCCAGCCGGCCATGATTAGTAATCATGCCACCTCTCCTGTGTTGGATACTTACTTTTACTTGTTGGTGGCGCTTCAATCTGTTGCTTTGGATATTGTTTCAATTGGTTGCACAGATTCGTGGTTGATCGAAACTTAACCGGCAACCCTTGCCGGGAAGACGGCGCCCCCTAAATTTGCACCGGGCCACCGCGCACCGGTTGACGCGGGCGGATCGGCTTCGCATATCGCCGCCGCTGGCACTCGACTCCGTTGAGTGCCAAACCAGAGATCAACCCAAGTGAGGAACCCGCAATGAACTTCCGTCCGTTGCACGACCGCGTGCTCGTTCGCCGCGTCGAAGCCGAGGCGAAGACCGCCGGCGGCATCATCATCCCGGACACCGCCCAGGAAAAGCCGCAGGAAGGCGAAGTCGTCGCCGCCGGTTCGGGCGCCAAGAACGACAAGGGCGAGGTCACCCCGCTCGACGTCAAGGCCGGCGACCGCATCCTGTTCGGCAAGTGGTCGGGCACCGAGGTCAAGGTCAACGGCGAAGACCTGCTGATCATGAAGGAATCCGATATCCTCGGGATCATCGGTTAACTCAGACAATTCATGCGCGCCAGAAACTGCTTCTGGCGTGTACTTTGTGTACTTTGAAACGGAAAGGTCAGCCAAATGGCAGCCAAGGACGTGAAATTCAGCCGTGACGCCCGTGAGCGCATTCTGCGCGGCGTCGACATCCTCGCCGATGCGGTGAAGGTGACCCTGGGCCCGAAGGGCCGCAACGTCGTGATCGAGAAGAGCTTCGGCGCCCCGCGCATCACCAAGGACGGCGTCAGCGTCGCCAAGGAAATCGAGCTCAAGGACAAGTTCGAGAACATGGGCGCCCAGATGGTGCGCGAAGTGGCCTCGAAGACCAACGACATCGCCGGTGACGGCACCACCACCGCGACCGTGCTCGCCCAGGCGATCGTCCGCGAGGGCATGAAGTCGGTGGCCGCCGGCATGAACCCGATGGACCTGAAGCGCGGCATCGATCTCGCCGTCGGCAAGGTCGTCGAGGACGTGAAGGCCCGCTCGAAGCCCGTCTCGGGCTCGTCGGAAGTCGCGCAGGTCGGCATCATCTCGGCCAATGGCGACGTCGAAGTCGGTCAGAAGATCGCGGAAGCGATGGAGAAGGTCGGCAAGGAAGGCGTGATCACCGTCGAAGAGGCGAAGGGTCTCGAGTTCGAGCTCGACGTCGTCGAGGGCATGCAGTTCGACCGCGGCTACCTCTCGCCCTACTTCATCACCAACCCGGAGAAGATGACGGTCGAGCTCAACGACCCGTACATCCTGATCCACGAGAAGAAGCTGTCGAACCTCCAGTCGATGCTTCCGATCCTCGAGGCGGTCGTGCAGTCGGGCCGCCCGCTGCTGATCATCGCCGAGGACATCGAGGGCGAGGCGCTGGCCACCCTGGTCGTCAACAAGCTGCGCGGCGGCCTGAAGGTCGCGGCCGTCAAGGCGCCGGGCTTCGGCGATCGCCGCAAGGCGATGCTCGAGGACATCGCGATCCTCACCAAGGGCGAAGTCGTCTCGGAAGACCTCGGCATCAAGCTCGAGAGCGTCACCCTGGGCATGCTCGGCACCGCCAAGCGCGTCACGATCGACAAGGACAACACCACCATCGTCGATGGCGCCGGTGAAGCCGATGCGATCAAGGGCCGCACCGAGGCGATCCGCCAGCAGATCGAAGTCACCACCAGCGACTATGACCGCGAGAAGCTCCAGGAGCGTCTCGCCAAGCTCGCCGGCGGCGTGGCCGTGATCAAGGTCGGCGGCGCGACCGAGGTCGAGGTGAAGGAGCGCAAGGACCGCGTCGACGACGCTCTCCATGCTACCCGCGCGGCAGTCGAAGAGGGCATCGTCCCCGGCGGCGGCACGGCGCTGCTCTATGCGTCGAAGGCTCTCGACGGCGTCACCGGCGCCAATGAGGACCAGACCCGCGGCGTGGACATCGTCCGCCGTTCGCTCTCGGCCCTGGTTCGCCAGATCGCCCAGAACGCCGGCCATGACGGTGCCGTGGTCGCCGGCAAGCTGCTCGACGGCAACGACGCCACGATCGGCTTCAACGCCTCGACCGACACCTATGAGAACCTGGTGACCGCCGGCGTGATCGACCCGACCAAGGTCGTCCGCACCGCGCTCCAGAATGCGGCCTCGGTCGCCGGCCTGCTCATCACCACCGAAGCGGCGGTGAGCGAGCTGCCGGAAGACAAGCCCGCCATGCCGGCGATGCCGGGCGGCGGCATGGGCGGCATGGACTTCTAAGAGTCCGCGCAAGCACAAGCGAAGGGCCGGGGAGCGATCCCCGGCCCTTTTGCTTTCCGGCGATTTAACCCTGCCTTAGCCGCCGCCGTGCCAGGAACCGGCCATGGCCCGGTTCGGCAAGCATCACATCCTGGTCCCGCTGGTGCTGCTTGTCGCGGTGCTGCTCCGGGCGCTCGCCTTTTCGCCCTTTGCGGTCCACCACCCCGACGAGGCGATCCAGTATATCGAGCAGGCCCACCGCCTCGCCTTCGGCACCGGCCTGGTGCCCTGGGAATATCGGGAAGGCATGCGCAGCTGGCTGGTGCCGCTGCTGCTCGCCGGGCCGATGCGGCTCGGCGAGGCGCTGGCGCCCGGCTCGCTCGCCTATGTCGTGCTGCCCCGGCTGACCGCGGCGCTGCTCGCCTTCGCCATAGTCCCCGCCGCCTATGCGATCGGCCGCCGCATCTCGCCGCGGCACGGGCTGGCCGCGATAGCGGTGACCGGCCTGTGGTACGAGAGCGTCTATTTCTCGGTCCATGTGCTGACCGAGACCTTGGCCGTCTCCGCCTTCTTCTGCGCCGCCGCCCTGCTCAAGCCCGACGCCCGCCCCGCCCGGCTGATCGGCGCCGGCGCGCTACTCGCCCTCGCCGCGCTGGTCCGCTTCCATTATCTCCCCGCCATCGCCGCCTTCGCACTGGTCAGCCTGGGGATGCGGTGGCGGGACTGGGGCTGGCTGGCACTCGGCGGCATAGCGATAGCGATCGCCAGCGGCGCGATCGACGCGGCGATGGGCCAGGCCCCGTTCCTCTGGATCTACCGGAATTTCGCGCAGAACATCCTGGCCGACAAGGCATCGGAGTTCGGCCGCTACGGGATCGAAGCCTATGGCCAGATGGTCTGGCTCGCCTGGTCGGTGGCGCTGGTCCCGATCCTCTGGCTGGCGGCGAAGGGCGCGCGGCGCTTTCCGGCGCTCCCCGCCGCGGCGCTGGTCAATCTCGCGGTCCATCTGCTGATCGGCCACAAGGAATATCGCTTCATCCTGCTGACCACCGAGATCGCGATCCTCCTCGCCGCGATCGGGACGGCCGATCTGATGGACGGACGCCGGCATGGCGACCGGCTGCTTGCCGGCCTTGTCGCGCTCTGGGCCCTCGCCTCGGCTACGCTCGCGCTTGCCGAGCCCTCGAACCCCGGCTGGCGCCGCTTCGAATCCGGCTTCCGCCTCGCCCGGGAGGCCCGGCTGCACGGGGCCTGCGGGCTGGCGCTGGCGGACCGGAGCTACTGGAAGAGCGGCGGCCACACCTATCTGGGCAGCGCGCCGCTCTATTATGTCCAGGGCCGCGACCCCTCCGACACGCTTGCCCGCCTGACCGCGGGGTCGAGCGCCTATGACGCGATCATCGCCGCCCCCGGACAGGCACCGCCCGCCTATCGCAACCTCGCCTGCCGCGGCGATGCCGACGGCAGCCTGTGCCTGGCGATCCGCCCTGGCCCCTGCACCCGCTCCGCCGTGACGGAACCCTGGCGGATGCAAGCGGCGATGGAAGCTGGAAATCGCTGAAGCAGCGTGTTGGCGTGCTAAGCCGACAAACCACTTCCCTTCCCGCGGAAACCGCGACAGACTGGCCGCCTCACAACAGCGCCGGCCTACAGGTGCGCTTCGGGGAAACTGGAACATGACCGAACTTTCTCGCCGCGAGGCGCTGGCCGCCGCCGCTGCGTTCGCCGGCGCTGCCGCCGCCCTGCCCGCATGGGCCCGCCAGGCCGCCGCGCCCGCCGGCGCGCAATGGGACCTGACCGAGCTCTATCCGAACGAAGCCGCCTGGGAGGCCGCCCGCAAGCAGATGCTCGCCGCGATCCCCGGCGTGACCAAGTACAAGGGCCGGCTGGGTGACAGCGCCGACGTGCTCGCCGAAGCGCTGTCGCTCCAGTCTGATCTCGGCCGCACGATCGGCCGCATCTACACCTATGCCAGCCTGAAGGGCGACGAGGACGTCCGCATCTCGGCGAACCAGGAGAAACTGGCCCAGGCCCGCGATCTCTACACCGCGTTCGGCGAGGCGACGTCCTGGACCTCGCCCGAGCTGCTGACCCTGGGCAAGGCCAAGATCGAGGCATTCCTCGCCGCCAGCCAGACGCTGCGCACCCGCTTCGACTTCGCCCTGGCCGACACGCTGCGCCAGGCCGAGCACACACTCTCGCCCGAAGGCGAGTCGATCCTCGCCAGCGCCGGCTCGCCGCTTTCGGCACCCGGTGAGATCTCGGGCCAGTTGCGCTCGTCCGATATCCCGTGGCCGACGATCACGCTGTCGACCGGCAAGGCGGTCCGCCTCGATTCACAGGGCTATTCGCTCAACCGCGATGCGCCCAACCGCGAGGACCGCAAGGCGGTGTTCAACGCCTTCTGGACTGCGCATGGCAAGTTCCAGAGCTCGTTCGGCACGACCTATGCTGCCAAGGTGCGCGGCGACATCTTCTACGCCAAGGCGCGCAAGTATCCGACCTCGCTGGCCCGCGCGCTCTCCGGCAACAACGTGCCCGAAGCAGTGTACCGCACGCTGGTGGCCGAGGCGAACAAGGGCCTGCCCCAGCTCCACCGCTATTTCGAGCTGCGCCGCAAGATGCTCAAGCTGCCGGACATCGGCTATTACGACATCTATCCGCCGCTCGTCTCGATGGACCGCAGCTACACGCTCGACCAGATGCGCAGCACCACGCTGGAGGCGGTCAAGCCGCTCGGCGCCGACTATCAGGCGCGCATCGCCAAGGCGACGGCGGCCAAGTGGATGGATCCCTGGCCCCGCGAGGGCAAGCGCCCGGGCGCCTACATGAACCCAGGCGCGTTCGACGTGCATCCCTATCTGCTGCTCAACCTCAGCGACAAATATGACGGGATGAGCACCTATGCGCATGAATGGGGGCATGCGCTCCACTCGCTGCTCGCCAACTCGACCCAGGTCTACGACAAGGCCGATTACCCGATCTTCCTGGCGGAGATCGCCTCGACGCTGAACGAGCAGCTGCTGTTCGCCCATCTGATGAAGAACGCGAAGACCAGGGAGGAGAAGCTCTTCTACCTCGGCCAGCAGATGGAGAATTATCGCGGCACCTTCTACCGCCAGACCATGTTCGCCGAGTTCGAGCTCAAGGCACACGACATGGCGGAAGCGGGCGAGGGCCTGTCGGGCGAGAAGTTCACCAAGGTCTATGGCGAGCTGCTGCGCACCTATCACGGGCCGAACATGATCCTGGCGCCCGAATATGCCAATGAATGGGCCTATATCCCCCATTTCTACAACAGCTTCTACGTCTACCAGTATGCCACCTGCATCTCGGCGGCGACCTTCTTCGCCCAGTCCATCCTGAAGGGCGGCCCGAAGGAGCGCGACAATTACCTGTCGGTGCTGAAGGCAGGCGGTTCGGACTATCCGACCGAGATCCTGAAGCGTGCCGGCCTCGATATGGCGAGCCCGGCCCCGTACCAGGCGCTGATCGCCGACTTCAAGAACGTGCTCGACCAGGCCGAGGCGTTGGTCGGCTAAGCCTGTGAACGGTGCCGGCCCGCTCCCCCGCCCGGCCTCCCCGCGGTAGTATTCTGTGGGAGGCCGGGCGGGGGAGCGGGCCGGCACCGCCTAGATGCGCTTTCGCGTCGGCGCATGGAAATCGGGCGGCTTGTCCGCGATCCATGCGACGAAGCGGCGGATGTCCTCGCGCGCGAGCAGCGCCTCGAGCGTGGGGTAGAGCCGGGCAAGCTCGGCATTGCTCGCGCTAGCATGGATCGTGCGGTGGCAGATCGGGTGGAGCGGCACGGTATCGCGGCCACCCTCGCTCTTCGGCACGACATGGTGCCACTCGATCCTGGCGCCGAGCGCCCGGGCGCAAAGCGCGCAGGCCTCGGGCGGCGCGGCGCTTGCGGCCGCCTCCATCGCGGCGGCAACCTGCTTGCGCCGGACGCGCCCGCTCATCCCGCGAGCTGACGTAGCAGCCAGTCGTTCACCACCAGGTCGATGACCAGATGGATGCGGGCAATGTCGCTGCGATTGGCAACGCTGTGCGGGTCGGCGAGCCGCAGGTACCAGACCTCGCCCGGCGCCATCGTCACGCGTGCGCCGTTCAGCCGGAAGTCGACATCGGGGCTGGTGACGATCGGCACGTGGACCCGGGCAAAGCCCTGGGCGACGTCGAGGTCGAGATCCTCATGCTCCTTGATCACCGAGCCTGCCGCGAGCCGCATCAGCCGCACGGTGCGCACCTCGCACTGAAAGGCGTCGACCACCGCCGACAGCGCCGGCATGCGCGTCCGCCACGGTGTGTCGACGAACTCGGTGACGCCGGGCGCGGGATAGATCATCTGGATCGGATGCTTGGCTGTGGCGGGCGCGCGCAGCGGCAGCGCGCTCCACTCGCCTTCGTAATTCTGCCTCACGAAATGCTCGGTCCAGTCACCCCGCTCCAGCGCGGCGATATCCGCCGCGAGCGGCGCCGGATCAAAGGCCAGCGGCAGCCGCACCCGATCGGGCCAGACGGATTGTGTGGGTGCTGTCGCCATATTAGCCTGTCATGTCCTTCCCGTGCGAGCCTATCCCAGCCCCCGATGATTGCAACGCCGCCGTCTCCGCTCGAGCTGTTCCGCGCCGCCGTGATGGCCGATGCCGAAGCGCAGGCGCATCTCGCCGAGCCCTATGATCCAGCGGAGTTCGAGGCGCGCGCGCGCGCCTGGGCAGCGGCGCGCGGCATCGCGCTTGCCGCGAGCGACCTGGCAGAGGGCAGCCGGGTCGATCCGATCGGACTCCACCGTTTCGCCCCGGCACCACTGGTCCGGGCCGACTGGCCACCCCGGGGCTGGCTGCCGGTGCGCTTTTCGGCAGAGCCGGAGCCCGCAATCCACTGGCTCCATTTCGCCGGGGTCTCGCCGAACAGCCCCTTCTTCGAGGATGCGGTGCGCGAGATATCGGGCCGGCCGTTCAACCGCCTGTTCCGCACCGCGACGCCGATCGCCAGCTTTCTCGGGCACACGGACCTGCGCGCACCCAGCGGCTTCGTCTTCCACATGTCGCGCTGCGGATCGACGCTGGTCTCGCAGATGCTCGGCGCCGCGCCCGGCCATGTCTCGATCTCCGAAGCCCCGCCGCTCGACGCGCTGATCCAGCATCAGTTCGCCGATCCGGAGACGCATGCCGAGGCGCTGCGCGGGCTTGTCCATGCCTATGGCCGCGATGCCGAACATCTGTTCGTCAAGCTCGACAGCTGGCACACGCGCGCACTGCCCCTGCTCCGCCGTGCCTTTCCCGAGACGCCCTGGATCTTCCTCTATCGCGATCCGGTGGAGGTGCTGGTCTCGCAGCTGCGCCTGCGCGGAGTGCAGACGGTGCCCGGCATCGTCCCGCTCGAATGGTTCGGCTTCCGCCCCGACGAGGCGCAGCTCCCCGAACGTGATTTCATCGCCAGGGTGCTCGAACGGACCTGCAGCGCGGTGATCGAGCATGGCCGGGGAGACGGGCTGCTGGTCAACTATGCCGAGCTGCCCGAGGCCTTCTTCAGCCGCATCCTGCCGCATTTCGGCATTACGCCCAATGCAGCGGCAGGAGCCGCGATGGCAGAAGCGGCGGGGAGCCATTCCAAGGCACCCGGCACGCGCTTCCAGGCCGATGCTGGGACTAAGCAGCGCGAGGCCGATGCCGGGCTGCGCGCCACCGCCGAACACTATCTCGCCCCGGTCTTCGCCGCGCTGGAGGCCCGGCGCGCGGCCGCCTAGCGGTCTCAGCCGTCCTTCTGCATCGCCTCGATGATCTTCTTCACTTCCTGGCTGCGCCCGCGCGGCAGGACGAGGATGTCGTCGCCCGAGGCGACCACGATCAGATCCTCGACACCGACCAGCGCCACGCGCTTGCCGGATTCGGCGCGGACCAGGCAGTTGCTGCTCTCGATCACCACCGCGTCGCCGCGCACGACATTGCCGCCGGCATCGGCATGGCTGATCGCGTGCAGCGCGTCCCAGCTGCCGACGTCGCTCCAGCCCATCGTCACCGGCACCACCGCCACGCGCGGCGCCTTTTCCATCACCGCATAGTCGATCGAGTCCGAGGGGCTGGCGGCGAAGCTGTCGGCATCGGGCCAGATCCGCGCGCCTTCGCGCCGGCCCTTCTCCATCGATGCCTGGGCGGCGGCGAGCATCTCGGGCGCATAACTGGCCAGCGCACCGAGATAGATGTCCGCCCGGAACAGGAAGATGCCGCCGTTCCAGGTGTGCCCGCCCTGGGCGAGCATTTCCTCGGCCCGGTCGCGCGGCGGCTTCTCGACGAAGCGTTCGACCCGGTGCACGCCCTCGCTGATCGCATCGCCCACCTTGATCCAGCCATAGCCGGTCTCGGGCGAATCGGGGGTGATGCCGAAGGTGACCAGCCAGCCGTCGCGCACCAGCGGCAACGCCGCCTGGATCGCGGCGTGGAAGGCATCGACATCGGCGATGACATGGTCCGACGGCATCACCAGCAGCGGCTCGGCCCCGCCGCCCGCGGCGATGGCGGCGAGCGCGATCGCCGGCGCGGTGTTGCGCCCCATCGGCTCGAGCACCAGCGCCCGCGCGGTGCTGTCCGCGGCGGCGAGCTGTTCCTCGACCATGTCGGCATGATGCGCGTTGGCGACGACGATCGGCGCCCCGAATCGCTCACCCGCCGCGCGCCGCGCGGTGAGCTGGAGCATCGTCTCCTCGGCGGTGAGCGACAGCAGCTGCTTGGGTTTCTCGGCCCGCGACATCGGCCAGAGTCGGGTACCTGATCCTCCCGACAGGATGACTGGGACGATCGGATTCGAATCCGGCATGTGCTTCGGACCTCCTGAAGATATTGCAATGCGGCGAATTGCCGCGCCGGTCAAACACTTGGATTGCGCCGCGGTTTCGGATCCTCTCGGGATTTTTCCGCTCGCCCTCCCGCGCACCGTCATGTCGGATTTGTTTACACTTCCGCCTTAAAGCGGATGATCATGATCCGGCTCTTCAAGCATTACGTGCCCAACGCCGTGCTGCTGCTCGGCTTTCTCGACATCCTGCTGCTGGCAGTGTCGGGCGAGCTCGGCTGGATGCTCCGCGCGCACCAGATCGGCATCACCCTACCGCCGGTGCAGACGCGCTGGCCGCAGCTGGTCAGCTATGCGCTGTTCCTCGAAGTCGCGATGATCTCGGTCGGCGTCTATGGCGCCGATGCGCTCCAGTCGCTGCGCTATGCGATGGCACGGCTGATCGTCTCGATCTCGCTCGGCGTGATCGGGCTGAGCGTGCTCTATTTCCTGATCCCCGAGATCGGCTTCTGGCGCTCGAACCTGCTCTACGCGATGGGCTGCTCGATCCTCTCGCTGGTCGCGCTGCGCATCCTGCTCGGCAAGGCGCTGGGCAGCCAGGCGTTCAAGCGCCGCATCGTCGTGCTCGGCGCCGGCGCCCGCGCGCAGCGGCTCAAGGACCTGTCCAAGACCCCCGGCGCCGGCTTCGTCGTGGTCGGCTATGTCGCGATGAGCGAAGCCAACCGCGTCATTCCAGAGGCGATCGCCCGCGACGCGATCTACAATCTCGCCGACCATGTCGTGGTGCTCAACGCCAGCGAAGTGGTGCTCGCGCTGGAGGAGCGCCGCAACGCGCTGCCGCTCAAGGACCTGCTGCGGATCAAGACCACCGGCGTGCACGTCAACGAGATCTCGACCTTCCTCGAGCGCGAGACCGGCCGTGTCGATCTGGACAGCGTCAATCCGAGCTGGCTGATCTTCTCCGACGGCTTCTCCTCGGGCCGCATGCTGTCGAGCATGTTCAAGCGGCTGTTCGACATCGGCGCCAGCGCGCTGCTGCTCTCGCTGATGCTGCCGATCATCCTGCTGACCGCGCTCGCCGTGAAGCTGGAGAGCAAGGGGCCGGCTTTCTACCGCCAGCGCCGCGTCGGCCTCTACGGCACCGGCTTCGACGTGATCAAGCTGCGCTCGATGCGCCAGGATGCCGAGGTGGGCGGCCAGGCGGTGTGGGCCGAGAAGGACGATCCGCGCATCACCCGCATCGGCCGCATCATCCGCAAGACGCGGATCGACGAGCTGCCGCAATGCTGGAGCGTGCTCAAGGGCGAGATGAGCTTTGTCGGTCCCCGCCCCGAACGCCCGCAGTTCGTCGAGGATCTCGAGACCAAGCTGCCTTATTATGCCGAGCGCCACATGGTGAAGCCGGGCATCACCGGCTGGGCGCAGATCAACTATCCCTATGGCGCCTCGATCGAGGATTCGCGCCAGAAGCTCGAATACGATCTCTATTACGCCAAGAATTATTCGCCCTTCCTCGACGTGCTGATCCTGCTCCAGACCATCCGCGTCGTACTGTTCCCCGAAGGCGCGCGCTGAATGGGCGCGCTGCTGCTCTGGCTGCACGCGCTGGCGGCGCTGCTGTTCGGGGCGCTCGCGCTCTGGGCATGGCGCAGCGACATCGCCGGGCTGCCGCGCCGCCCGCTGGCCTTCGCGCTGGCGGCCACTGCGCTCTGGGCTCTCGCCATTGCCGGCATCGGATCCGCCGACATCGCCAGCTGGTTCGCCGAGACGCTGCGCAACTTGGCCTGGCTCGGCTTCATGCTGGTCCTCCATCGCCGCGACGCGCAGACGCGCCCGCCGATCGCGCTCGGCACGGTCTATGGCGTGGTCGCGCTGGTCCAGATCGCCGCGCTGGCGCTCACTCTGGTCGCCTATGCCCAGCCGGTCCCCGAGGCCGCCGCCCAGACCGCCAATGCCGCGGTGCTGCTGCGCATGCTGGTCGCGGTGGCCGCGCTGGTGCTGGTCCAGGCGCTGTGGTCGGCGCTGAGCCCGGCCACGGGCGGGCCGCTGCGCCCGCTCGCGCTGGCGCTCGCCGGCATGTGGTGCGCCGAGTTCGCGCTCTACACCTTCGCCTATCTCGCCGCCGAGTGGCGGATCGAGCCGGTGGTGCTACGCGGGGTGGCCTATCTGGCGATCGCGCTGGCGATCGGCGCCGCGCTCCAGCGCAAGGGCGAGTGGAAGATCGAAGTCTCCCGCGCGGTCACCTACCAGTCGCTCTCGCTCGTCGCGGTCGGCGCCTATTTCGCGCTGCTCGCGCTCGCCACCTCCGCCATCGCCACGGTGGGCGGTGCCAATGCGCGCATCCTGCAGACCGCATTCGTGCTCGGCTCGACCGCGGCGATCCTCACGCTCGTCGCAAACAGCTGGCTGCGCGCCTGGCTGAAGGTGAAGCTGGCCAAGCACCTTTTCCGCCACCGCTATGATTATCGCACCGAATGGATGCGTTTCACCGAGACGCTGGGTGCCCCCCAGGGCGGCGCCGCGCTCGAGGAGCGCATCGTCAAGGCCGTAGCCGACCTCACCGAAAGCCCGGCCGGCGTGCTGCTGGTGCCCGATGGCGGCGGGCTCGGCATCGGCGCGCGCTGGAACTGGGACCATGCGACGCTTCCCGTCGCGAGCGACACGGCGCTGGGCGAGCATCTCCAGCGGACCGGCCGGATCATCGAGCTCGACGCGGTCCGCCGCAACGAGGACCATGTCGATTCGGCCGCCGTGCCGCAATGGATGCTCGACCTGCCCGAGGCCTGGGTGATCGTGCCGCTTCCCCATCATGCCGAGCTGGGCGGCGCGATCCTGCTCGCCCGCCCCCCGCTCGACCGCGCGCTCGACTGGGAGGATTTCGACCTGCTCAAGGTCGCCGGCCGCCAGGTCGCCTCCTATCTCGCCGAGGCGCGCGCGCAGGACGCGCTGGCCGAGGCGCAGCGCTTCGACGAGTTCAACCGCCGCTTCGCCTTCATCCTCCACGACATCAAGAATCTCGTGAGCCAGCTGACCCTCACCGCCCGCAATGCCGAGCGCCATGCCGACAAGCCCGAGTTCCGCGCCGACATGATCGCGACGCTGCAGAACTCCGCCGAGCGGATGAACGCGCTGCTCGCCCGCCTCTCCCAGCATCATCGCGGCCGCGCCGAGGCGCCGCATGCGATCGAGGTGGTCGCGCTGGTCGAGCGCGTCGTGAACCAGCGCAAGGGCCAGCACCCGGTCGTCCTCAGCGGCGTGCGCAATGCCATCGCCCATGCCGATCCGGCCAGCCTCGAGCAGCTGCTCGGCCATCTCGTCCAGAATGCGATCGAGGCGAGCCCGGCGCACGAGCCGGTGACCCTGTCGGTCTCGGCCGATGGCGAGCGGGTGGCGGTCGACGTGATCGACCAGGGCTGCGGCATGTCCCCGGCCTTCATCCGCGACAAATTGTTCAAGCCCTTCGTCTCGTCGAAGGAAGGCGGGTTCGGCATCGGCGCCTTCGAGGCCCGCCAGCTCGCGCATGCCATGGAGGGCCGCATCGAAGTGACGTCGCGCGAAGGCAAGGGCACGCGCTTCCGCGTGATCCTCAAGGCCGCGCATCCCGCCGACCTGGGAATGGGCCGCGCCGCATGAGCGACAGCCGCGCCCTGCCCAAGCTGCTCATCGTCGAGGACGATGCCGGGCTCCAACGCCAGCTGCGCTGGGCCTATGACGGCTATGAGATCTTCACTGCCTCCACCCGCGAGGAAGCGATCACCGTGCTGCGCGCCGAGGAGCCGCCGGTGGTGACGCTCGATCTCGGCCTGCCGCCCGATCCCGACGGCACCACCGAAGGCTTCGCCACGCTGGAGACGATCCTGTCGCTGCGCCCCGACACCAAGGTGATCGTCGCCTCGGGCCACGGCGCGCATGAATCAATGCTGCGCGCGATCTCGCTGGGTGCCTGGGACTTCTACCAGAAGCCGATCGACATCGACGCGCTGGGGTTGATCGTCGCGCGTGCCTTCCACGTCCATGCGCTGGAGGCCGAGAATCGCCGCCTCGCCGAGCGGGTCGAGGCCGGCGCGGTGCTCGGCGGCATGCTCACCGGCGCCCCCGAGATGCTCAAGGTCACCCGCACGATCGAGCGCGTCGCCAGTGCTGACGTGTCGGTGATGCTGCTCGGCGCCAGCGGCACCGGCAAGGAGCTGCTCGCCCGCGGCCTGCACGACAAGAGCGGGCGCAAGGGCCGCTTCGTCGCGATCAACTGTGCGGCGATCCCCGAGACGTTGCTCGAATCGGAACTGTTCGGCCATGAGAAGGGCGCGTTCACCGGTGCGGTGAAGACCACCGAGGGCAAGATCGAGCTGGCCCAGGGCGGCACGCTGTTCCTCGACGAGATCGGCGACGTCCCCCTTCCCCTCCAGGTCAAGCTGCTGCGCTTCCTGCAGGAGCGCGTGATCGAGCGCGTCGGCGGGCGCCAGGCGATCGCGGTCGACACCCGCATCGTCTGCGCGACGCACCAGGACATCGACGCGATGGTCGCCGACAATCGCTTCCGCGAGGACCTCTACTACCGCCTCGCCGAGATCGTCGTGCGCATCCCGAGCCTGGCCGAACGGCCGGGCGATGCCGGGCTGCTCGCGCGGCACTTCCTCCAGAAATATGCCGCGCAGATGAACACGACGGCGCGCAGCTTCGCCCCTGACGCGCTCGCCGCGATCGACGCCTGGGGTTGGCCCGGCAATGTCCGCGAGCTCGAGAACCGCGTGAAGCGCGCGGCGATCATGGCCGAGGGCAAGCATGTCGCCGCCGCCGATCTCGACCTCGAGGCGCAGGCGGAGATCGAGCCGGTCAACCTCAAGGCCGCGCGCGAGCTGGCCGATCGCAAGGCGATCCGGCACGCGCTCGCCCGCGCCGAAGGCAATATCTCCGGCACCGCCCGTCTGCTCGGCATCAGCCGTCCCACCCTCTATGATCTGATGAAGGCCTATGACCTCCAGCCATAGGCGCGCCCGCGCCAGATCCTCGGGCTTCGGCGTGCGCGGCGTGCTCGTCATCGGCGGCGCGCTCGCAGTGCTGCTCGCCGTTCTGATCGGCTGGTTCACGCTGACCACCGGCAAGATGAGCACCGCCGACGCCGCCGAGGCGACCACCCGCGCCGAGGCGCTGCTCAAGGCCGACAACGCCACCGCCGCGCGCGACCTGGCGGCAGAGGCGGTGCGCGGCGATCCCGACAATGAGAACGCGCATATCGTCCTCGCCCGCGCGCTGCTCGCCTTGCAGGACGGCGTCGGTGCCGAGGGCGAGATCCAGCGCGCGGTCGATGCCGGCTATGACGCCAGGGCCGTGCCGCAATGGCGCGCCGAGGCCTGGGTGCTCCAGGGCAAGACCGACAAGGCCCCTGCCGAGGCCGACAAGGCGCCGGAGAAGCTGCGCCCCTATGGCCTGCGCATCCGCGCCCGGGCGCTCACCGCGACCGGCGACTATGCCGGGGCGCAGAATGCGCTCGACGAAGCGCTGCGCCTCGCCCCGGACGATGCCGGCGTGTGGACCGATCTCGGCCGCTTCCGCTTCGCCGCGGGCGACCTGCTCGGCGCCGCCGAGGCATCGGACCGCGCCGTCAAGCTGGCCCCGGGCAGCGTCGACGCACTGGTGCTGCGCGGCGAGATCGTCCGCAGCCAATATGGCCTGGTCGCCGCATTGCCCTGGTTCGAGCAGGCGCTGAAGCGCGATCCGGCGCGCCACAATGCGCTGATCGAATATGCCGCGACGCTGGGCGATGCCGGCCGCACCGTCGATGCGCTCGCCGCCACCCGCCGCGCCCTCGCCGTCCGCCCCGGCAGCGCCCAGGCGCTCTATCTCCAGGCAGTGATCGCCGCACGCGCCGGCAATTTCGACCTGTCGCGCGCGATCCTGGAGAAGACCGGCGGCGCGATCGACTCGCTTCCCGGCGCGATGCTGCTCGGCGGCACGCTCGACCTCGAGAGCGGCGAATATGAGCAGGCGATCGAGAAGCTGACCGGCCTGGTCGCGATGCAGCCGATGAACATCACCGCGCGCAAGCTGCTCGCCGTCGCCCTGTTGCGTACCGACCGTGCCCGCAACGCGATCGACATGCTGCGCCCCGTCGTCGCCCGCGCCGATGCCGACAGCTATGCACTGACCCTGGTCGCGCGCGGCTTCGAGCGGATCGGAGACCGGGAAAATGCGTCGCGCTTCCTCGACCGTGCCGCCTTCCCGGCAACCGGCGAGTCCACCGCGTTCAGCGCCGACGACAGCACCGCGACGCTCGCCGCCGATGCTGCCCAGCGGCCGAACGATCCCGAGGCGACGCTCCCGCTGATCCGCAGCCTGATCGCCGGCGGCGACAAGGGCGCGGCGCTCGCCCGGGCGCAGGACATCGCCGCGAAGAACCAGGGCGCCCCCGGCGCGCAGGTGGTGCTGGGCGACATGCTGATGCTGCTCAACCGGCCGGCCGACGCCGCGAATGCCTATAAGCGCGCCGCCGACCTGCGCTTCGACGAGCCGACCCTGCTCCGCCTGGTCGAGGCGCTCGATCGCAGCGGCAAGCGCGAGGATGCGGCGAACGCGCTGGCGCTGTTCCTCTCGCAGAACCCGGTAAGCGTCGCGGCGCAGCGCCTCTCGGCGCACTGGCAGCTCGCCGCCGGCGACTATGACGCGGCGATCGACACGCTCGAGGACATCCGCACGCAGATCGGCGACGGCGACGCCGCGCTCGATGCCGAGCTCGCTGCCGCCTATGCCGGCGCGGGCGAGACCGGCACCGCGGTCGATTTCGGCGAGGCAGCCTATGGCCTCGCCCCCGCCAACCCCGCGGTGGTCGACGCCTATGGCTGGGCGCTGTTCAAGGGCGGCGACAAGGACGGCGCGCTCGAGCTGCTCCAGAAGGCGGTGATCCTGGCGCCCCGGCATCCCGGGCTGCGCTGGCACCTGGCCCAGGTCTATGCCGCGCTCGGCCGCAAGGCGGAGGCCAGGCAGAACGCCCAGGCCGCGCTCGCCGACCCGGGCTTCACCGACCGGGCGGCGGCGCAGGCGATGGCGAACGGCTAGACGCCGACCCGCGCGTCCCAGCCCAGCATCGCGACATCGGCCACGCCTTCCAGCTCGGCCCGACTGGCCCCGTCGCGGGCAAGGATCGACATGCCGTTCTGGAGGGTCTGGACGAAGCGGGCGAGCGCATCGAGATCGACCGAGGCCGGAATCTCGCCCTCTTCCCTGCCCCGCTCCAATCGATCGCGCAGCCGCTCGAAGCCCACCGCCCGCGCCGCGCGGACCAGCGCGCCGAGCTCGGCATTGCCTTCGCTGCCGGCGGCGGAGAGCGTGACCATGCAGCCGGTGGGCATGTCGGCAAGGCAGCCGGTCAGCGCCGCCGCCGAATCCATCAGCAGCGCCTTCACCGCCTCGCGTGCCGTATCCGCGGCGAGGAAGTCAGCCCAGACCAGGTCCTCGGTCGTGTCGCGATAATGGCCGAGCGCCTCGACATAGAGCGCCTCCTTCGAGCCGAAGGCGGCGTAGAGGCTCGGCGCACCAATCTCCATCGCCTCGGTCAGGTCGGCGATCGAGGTCGCGGCATAGCCCTTTTCCCAGAACAGCCGCGTCGCGCGCGCCAGCGCAGCCTCGCGATCGAACGCCCGCGGCCGGCCCCGCGCCCTTGTTTTTCCGTCGGTTGGAGAATTCTGCATCGATCGCTACATAATTCCCTTGACGGCCCCAGACAAGCTTCCTAGCTATTTGTGTATCGATCACTATACAAATATGGGACAAGGATCATGAGCGAGCTTCTGGGCAAACGCGCACTGGTGACGGGTGCTTCGCGCGGCATCGGGGCCGGCATCGCGCTGGCGCTGGCGGACAAGGGCGCCGATATCGCCATCACCTATGAGCGCTCCGCCGAGCGCGCCGCCGAGCTGGTCCGCGCGATCGAGGCCAAGGGCCGCCGCGCTATCGCCATCCAGGCCGACAGCGCCGATCCCGAGGCGGTTAAGCGCTCGGTGGCACAAGCCGTCGAGGCGCTGGGCGGGCTCGACATCCTCGTCAACAATGCCGGCATCGCCCGCTACAGCCAGGTCGCCGACCTCAACCTCGAGGAGATCGACGCGCTGCTGAACGTCAATGTCCGCTCGGCGGTGATCGCCTCGGGCGCGGCGATCCCGCATCTCAAGGAAGGCGGCCGCATCATCACCATCGGTTCGTGCCTGGCCGAGCGCGTGCCCTTTGCCGGTTCGACGCTCTATTCGATGACCAAGTCGGCGCTGCTCGCCTTCAACCGCGGCCTGGCCCGCGACGTGGGGCCGGCCGGAGTCACCGCCAACCTGGTCCAGCCCGGCCCGATCGACACCGACATGAACCCCGCCGATGGCGATTTCGCCGACACGCTGCGCGCCCACACCGCGCTCGGCCATTACGGCAAGCCCGAGGACGTGGCGGCAGTCGTCGCCTTCCTCGCCAGCCCGGCGGCACGCTTCGTCACCGGATCGGTGGTCACCGTCGATGGCGGGCTCAACGCCTGACAAGCGGCACCCAAGGGCGCTGATAGCGAAACTGGGGGTGAGCCGGCGATAGCGCCTCGCTATAGCCACCCCCATGAACGAAGAGATCCTCGCCCGCATCGCCGATGCGCTCGACCGGCTCGCCCCGCCGCCGCCCCCGCCCGCCGACCTGGAGGCGCATCCGGCCTATGTATGGCGCGGGCACGGGCTGGCGCCGGCGCGGGCGTTCGATCCGCTGCCGATCGAGATCCTGCGCGGTGTCGATGCCCAGCGCGACGCGCTGGTCGCCAACCTCACCCGCCTCTCCCAGGGCCATGCCGCGCAGGACGTGCTGCTGTGGGGCGCGCGCGGCACCGGCAAGTCGGCGCTGGTGAAGAGCGCGGTGGCCGCCGTCCAGGCGCAGGGCGGTCGCCTTGCGCTGGTCGAGGCAGTGACCACCGAGCTCGCCACCCTGCCCGAGCTGTTCGGCCTGCTCGGCACCACCGACCGGCCCTTCGCCATCTTCCTCGACGATCTCGGCTTCGACGGGGTAGGCGACGCCCGGGCGCTGCGCTCGCTGCTCCAGGGCGGGGCCGAGGCGCGGCCGAACAATGCCCGGCTGCTCGTCACCTCGAACCGCCGCCATCTCGTCACCCGCGACATCGCCGAGCAGGCCAGCGCGATCAATCCGCGCGATTCGGCGGACGACGGGCTGGCGCTAGCCGACCGGTTCGGGCTGAGCCTGGGCTTCCATGTCGTCGACCAGGACACCTATGTCGACATCGTCCGCGGCTATGCCGAGGCGCATGGCCTGAGCTTCGATCCGGTCGATGCGATCGGCTGGGCGACGCGGCGCGGCAGCCGCTCGGGCCGCGTCGCCTGGCAATATGTCGTCGACCTGGCGGGACGGTCCGGGCGAAATCTCTGACCGGCTGCGGAACCTCGCTTCCTTCGGCGCGTCTGCTTGCGACTGCGTAACCATGAAGGAATGCCGATGCGCGACGTCCGGAAGCTCACCCTGATGATCCTCGCCCCGATCGCGGCGGGCTGGGCGATTCCCGCCCAGGCCCAGACCGAGTTCAGCGGCGCCGGCGAGACTTCCGATATCCATTGCGACGGCGGCAGCGTCCATGTCGAAGGGGCTGACAACACGCTGACCATCCATGGCCCGTGCAAGAACCTCAGCGTGGCCGGGGCGAGCAACCGGATCACCATCGACCTCGCCGCCCAGTCGGCGATCCGGGTCGAGGGCGCCGACAACGAGATCCGCTGGAGCGCACCCGGCGCGGCGCGGCCCAAGCTGAGCGTCACCGGCACCGGCAACCGGGTCTCGCGCCGGCCCTGACGGTCGCAAACACCGGATATGTGGTTGATATGGCGTCAATATCCGGGCGAAATCGTCAAATCGGGTTGATCGATGTTAAAAGACCGGCCCGGATGCTTGACATGGAAGCCAAGGTCATAGCTCACTCCATTCCATGGGGCGAATAGGCGAAACCGATCTTGCGGACCGGCTGGCACCTGGCGGGCGCGGCGCGTTGCTCGTGCAGCTGGGCTTCGGCCTGCTGATCACCGGCCTGGCCATCGGGCTGCGCGCGGTGATCGACGGGATTTCGCCCGCCGCCGGCCCCTTCGCACTGGGCTTCCCCGCCGTGCTGATCGCCACCCTGTTCGGCAGGTGGCAGGCGGGGCTGCTCACCGGCACGCTGACCCTGCTCTACAGCTGGTATTTCGTGCTGCCGGTGCAGCACAGCTTCCTGCTCAAGACCCCGGACGATACCGGCCGGCTGGTGCTCGCCACGATCAACTATGCCGCGGTGCTGGTGATCGCCGAGCTGTTCCGCCGCGCGGTGCGCCGGGCGACCGCGGAGCGCGACCGCGAGCTGGCCGAGCGCGACCTGTTCCTCGAGGAGTTCGACCACCGGGTGAAGAACAACTTCACCCTGGTCGCCGCCCTGCTCGACATGCAGCGCCGCCGGGCAAAGGAAGGCGAGACGGCGGAGGCGCTGTCCTCCGCACTCAACCGGGTCGAGAGCATCGCCCGCGCGCATCGCCACCTCTATCGCGGCGGAGCGGCCACGCGCGGCGAGGTCGACATGGCGACCTATCTGGAGGAGCTGTGCGCGGCGCTGGCCGAGGCCCTGTTCCTGCGCGGAGCGATCACGCTCGACTGTTTCTGCGACCATGGCGCGATCCCGCGCGACCGCGCCGTCTCGATCGGGCTGATCGTCAACGAGCTGGTCACCAACGCCGCCAAGCACGCCTTTGCCGGGCGCCATGGCGGGCGGATCGAAGTGCGCTTCGAGGCGGCATCGCCGGGCTGGCGGCTGGTGGTGCGCGACGACGGCGTCGGCATGCCCGAGACGCCCAGGGCCCGCAAGGACGGCGGGCTGGGCCAGAAGCTGGTCGACGGCTTCGTCCGCCAGGCCCGCGGCAAGGCGAACGTCGAGACCGGGACGGAGGGGACGAAGGTGACGGTGGCGCTGGAGGCCTAACCGTCATCCCGGCGAAAGCCGGGATCTCAGGCGAAGGCGCGGGGACGGAGCCGCACGAGATCCCGGCTTTCGCCGGGATGACGGCTGTGGGGCGGGATGACGTAATTGGCCGAGCCGTCAGGCCTCAGCCCAGCGCCTCGACCATCTCCGCCAGCTCCAGCCAGCGCATCTCGGCGGCGTCCTTCTCGTCGCGCAGCCTCGAGATGCCGTCGCTCAGCGTCGCGAACTTGCCCGGGTTCTTCGCATAGAGGTCCGGATCGGCCATCGCCGCCTCGTCCTTCGCGATCTGCGCCTCGATCTCCTCGATCCGCTTGGGCAGCAGGTCGTAGTCGCGCTGGTCCTTGTAGCTGAGCTTGGTCGCCTTCTTTGGCGCCTCGGCGGCAGCAACAGCCTTGGGCGCAGCCTTCTTCGCATCCGCCTTGGGCCGGCGCTTGGCTTCCCAATCGGCATAGCCGCCGACCACGACATCGACCGTACCCGAGCCGTCGAGGCCCAGCGTCACCGTCACGGTGCGATCGAGGAAGTCGCGGTCGTGGCTGACGATCAGCACCGTGCCTTCATAGTCAGCGATCACTTCCTGGAGCAGGTCGAGCGTCTCGAGGTCGAGATCGTTGGTCGGCTCGTCGAGCACCAGCAGGTTCGAATGCCGGGCGAACTCGCGGGCGAGCAGCAGGCGCGAGCGCTCGCCGCCCGAGAGCGTGCCGATCTTGGCTTCCGCGATGCTCGGATCGAACAGGAACTCCTTGAGATAGCCATGGACATGCTTGCGCACGCCGAGCACGTCGATCCAGTCGCCGCCATCGGCGAGCACGTCGCGCACCGTCTTGGCCGGGTCCATCAGGCTGCGCTGCTGGTCGATGATCACGCCGTTGAGCGTGTTCGACAGCTTGACCGTGCCTTCGTCGGGCTGGATCTCGCCGGTGAGCAGCTTGAGCAGCGTCGACTTGCCCGCGCCATTGGCGCCGACGATGCCGATCCGGTCGCCCTTGGTGACGCGGAAGGTCAGGTCCTTGATGATCGTGCGGTCACCGAAGCGCTTGGTGACGTGCTTCACGTCGATCACCACCTTGGTGTTGCTGTCGTCGGCAGCGGTGACCAGCTTGGCGGCGCCCTGCGGCCCCATCATCGCGGCGCGGGTGGCGCGCATCTCCTTGAGCTTTTCGAGCCGCCCCTGGTTGCGCCGGCGCCGGCCGGTGACGCCGCGCTGGAGCCAATGCTCCTCGATCTTGAGCTTGGCGTCGAGCCGCTGGGCGTTGCGCTCCTCCTCGGCATAGACCTGGTCGGTCCAGGCCTCGAACCCGCCGAAACCGACTTCGGCACGGCGGATCGCGCCGCGGTCGAGCCACAGGGTCGAGCGGGTCAGGCGGGTGAGGAAGGTACGGTCGTGGCTGATCACGATGAAGGCGCCGGTGAAGCGGCTGAGCCAGTCTTCCAGCCATTCGATCGCGGCGAGGTCGAGATGGTTGGTCGGCTCGTCGAGCAGCAGCACGTCCGGGTTCTGCGCGAGCGCGCGGGCGATCGCGGCGCGGCGGCGTTCGCCGCCCGATGCGGTCTTCGCCTCGCGGCTCAGGTCGATGCCGAGCTGATCGGCGATCGCTTCCGCCTCGTGCTGCGGCGGCGCGTCGTTTCCGGAGAGCACATAGTCGAGCAGGGTCGCGCAGCCTTCCATCCGCGGCTCCTGCTCGAGCAGCACGACATGGGTGCCCGGCACGATGGTGCGTCGGCCCTCGTCCCCCTCGATCGTGCCGGCGATCAGCTTGAGCAAGGTGGTCTTGCCCGCGCCATTGCGGCCGATCAGCGCCAACCGGTCGCGCTCGCCGATATAGAGGTTGAGCCCGCGGAACAGCCAGCCATGGCCCTGGACGAGACCGAGATTTTCGAAAGCAAGAACGGGTGCAGCCATGGGACCTTTGATCGGTTGCGGCACCGGCCCGCTCCCCCACCCGGCCACCCAACGGCAGTATCATATGGGTGGCCGGGTGGGGGAGCGGGCCGGTGCCGTCGAATTGGCTCCAACTAGGGGGGGCAGCGGCGCCCGGCAAGGTTACACGCGGCTTACGGCTGCGTTCAGGGGCTATTCAATGCCCGGACCCTATGCCATCTCGCATGAAGATGTTGGTGACGCCCCTTCTTTGCGCCTGTGTGGCGGCGTTCGCGCCCGCCGGGACTGCCGCTGCGCAGCCCGCCTGGCAGCAGGATTCGGACGCTCGTGCGCCCCGGCGCCAGGCCGCGCCGCCGCTCTCGGTCCGCGAGATCGAGCGCCGCGTCGTGCCGCGCCTGCCCGGCGCCCAATATCTCGGTTTCGACTATGATCCCGCGTCGGAAGTTTACACGCTGAAGTTCCTGCGCAATGGATCGGTGATCTGGGTGGACGTGGATGCCCGCAGCGGCAACATCGTCCGCAAATCGGGCAGCTAGGGCCTGGCGAAGGGAAACACATGCGACTTCTGATCGTCGAGGATGAGCCGACTCTGGGGCAGCAGCTCCGCAACGCGCTCGAAGGCGCTGGCTATGCGGTGGACCTCGCCACCGATGGCGAGGAAGGCCTCTATCTCGGCTCCAACGAGCAATATGACGCGATCATCCTCGACCTCGGCCTGCCCGAGATCGACGGGCTGACCGTGCTCGACCGCTGGCGCAAGGAAGGCAAGACCACCCCGGTGCTGGTGCTCACCGCGCGCGACAGCTGGTCGGACAAGGTGGCGGGCCTCGATGCCGGTGCCGACGACTATGTCGCCAAGCCGTTCCAGACCGAGGAGCTGATCGCCCGCCTGCGCGCGCTGATCCGCCGCGCCTCGGGCAACGCCTCGGCCGAGCTGATCGCCGGCGACATCCGCCTCGACACCCGCTCGGGCAAGGTCACCAAGGCCGGCGAGCCGGTGAAGCTGACCGCGCAGGAGTACAAGCTCCTCTCCTACCTGCTCCACCACAAGGGCAAGGTGGTCAGCCGCACCGAGCTGATCGAGCATATCTACGACCAGGATTTCGATCGCGATTCGAACACGATCGAAGTCTTCGTCACGCGCATCCGCAAGAAGCTGGGCGCAGACGTGATCACCACCATCCGCGGCCTGGGCTACAGCCTGGAAGAGCCGGCCGACGCCTGATTCGATGGCCACGCTCGCCCGGAAACTAGGCGAGCTGCGCCATCGCCTGTTCGGCCGTTCGCTGAGCGAGCCGGAGCCGGTGGCGCCCGGCGAGCCGCAGCCGCGCCACTATACCCGCTCGACCGGATCGGTGAGCCGGCGCATGCTGCTCGTCGCCACCGCCTGGATCATGATCCTGCTGGTCGGCGGCGGCGTGGCGCTCGACCGGGTGCTGGTCAGCACCGTCACCAAGAATTTCGACGAGCAGCTCGACTATCTGCTCAAGGCGATGATCTTCTCCGCCGAGCTCGACCAGAATGGCGAGGTGATGCTCAACCGCGAGCTCGCCGACCAGCGCTTCCTCGAATATAATTCGGGTGCCTATTGGCAGATCAGCGGCAAGGGGCACGAGGCGTTTCCGTCACGCTCGCTCTGGGATCAGCGGCTGAAGGACGACCAGCAGCACAACGACACCAACGTCCATGTCTATGACAGCCGCCAGCTGCCCGGCCAGCTGTTGCGCATCGCCGAGCGCGACGCGACGCTGCCGGGATCGACGGTGCGCTGGCGTTTCCAGGTGGCGCAGAGCCGCGCGACGCTCGACAGCCAGATCGCGACGCTGCGCCGTACCTTGGTGCGCAGCTTCGTGCTGCTCGGGCTCGGGCTGATCATCATGGTCGCGCTGCAGACCTGGTACGGGCTGCTGCCGCTGCGCCGGGTGCGCCAGGAGATCGCACGGCTGCGCGCCGGCCAGTCGACCCGGGTGGAAGGCGCGATGCCGGCCGAAGTGGCGCCGATGGTCGAGGAGCTCAACGCGCTGGTCGAGCATAACGACCGCCAGGCCGAGGAGGCACGGCGCCACGCCGGCAACCTCGCCCATGCGCTCAAGACCCCGCTGAGCGTGATCATGAACGCCGCCGCCGCGGGCCAGCCCGACCTTGCCCAGGCGGTGATCCGCGAGGCGCGGACGATGCGCCGCCAGATCGACCACCACCTCGCCCGCGCCCGTGCGGTCGGCCGGCGCGGCTCGGCGCACAGCCGCGCCCAGGTCTGGCCGTCGATCGAGGCGGTCGAGCGCGCCGTCGCCCGGCTCTATCCCAATGTCCGCATCGACATCGACGGGCAGAAGGACCTGGTCGCGCATATCGAGCGGCAGGATCTGGACGATTTGCTCGGCAACCTGGTCGAGAACGCCGCGAAGTACGGCGGGGGCAGCGTGTTCATCACCGCCCGGGTCGATTCGGGCTTCGTCGAGATCCTCGTGGAGGACGATGGCCGCGGAATCCCCGAGGCGGACCGTATCCGCATCTTCGACCGAGGCGTCCGCCTCGACAGCGGCAAGCCGGGCACCGGCCTGGGCCTCGCCATCGTCCGCGACGTGGCGGAGATCTATGACGGCACCGTCAGCCTCGAGGAGAGCGAGGATCTGGGCGGGCTGCTCGTCCGCCTGCGCCTGCCTGCCGCGAACTGACATAGCTGCAACAAACTGAAATTCTGCCGTGACGTGCCGGACGCATCAGCGTCGGCGAGCTCGCGGATTGCCCTCTTTTATCCGTCGGGTCGCGTGGCGGCGCTGGTTCTGGGGCCAGCGCCGCCCAAACCGCGCGGCCGAATGATTGCGCATCCTTTACAATATTTTAGCAGAGCCGTGCTAAAATGCTGCTTGGGATTGCAGCGACAAAGGCATCGACATGACTTCCATTTCCGCGATCCCGCAGCATCCCGAGCGCGCACCGATCGATGCGGGGCTCGTGCCGGTGGAATTGGACGCGCGCGCTGCTGCCGCGCAGCAGGCGGAGCCGGATGCAGGCGACACTGCGCTGTCCGCCGATCCCGGCGAACCCGAGGACATGCAGGCCAAGCTCGACAAGCTGATCGACAATCAGACCGAAAGCGGCGCCCTGAGCGACGAGCAGGCGAACGAGCTGCGGAGCTTCTTCGCGCAGCGCATTGGCGGCGAGACCCCGAGCAAGGCCGAGGCGCAGACCAGCGCTTCGCCGACCAGGCCGATCAGCGAAGCAGCAACGCGCCAGCTAGACGCGATGGCGGCGTTTCTCGACAAGCTGCGCAACGCCGCGGCATCGGGCGCCATCACCTATGGCAGCAATTCGGGGACCAGCAGCAATGGCAGCTCGGCGACCGGCTGGGTGATCGACACCAGGGCCTGAGAGACCTACCGAATCACAAACCCCGCATCGCCTCCGCCGCCAGCGTGAGGCTTTTCCTGCGCGCCTCGTGATCGAACATCGCGCTGGTCAGCATCAGCTCGTCGGCGCCGGTGCGCTGGATGAAAGCTGCGAGCTGCTCGCGGACCTTCGCCGGCCCGCCGATCGCGCTGGCCGACAGCACCTGATCGAGCATCGCATTGCCATGCCCGCCCAGGCTGGCGCGATAGCCGGGCACCGGCGGCGGCAGCTGGATGCCCTTGCCGGTGGTGCGGATCGCGACGAATGCCTGTTGCTGCGAGCTGGCTAGCAGCTCGGCTTCCTCGTCGGTGTCTGCGGCGAATACGTTGAAGCCGAGCATCAGGTGCGGCTTGTCCAGCGCCTCCGACGGACGGAAGTTGCGGCGATACATGTCGATCGCCTCGTCGAGCAGCCCCGGCGCGAAATGCGAGGCGAAGGCATAGGGCAGCCCCAGCATCGCCGCGAGCTGCGCGCCGAACAGGCTGGAGCCGAGGATCCAGATATCGACCTTGGCGCCGGCGCCCGGCGTGGCGCGGATGCCGGTGCGGCCGTCGTCGGCGAAATAGCTCTGCAGCTCCTGCACGTCGCGGGGGAACTCGTTGCCGTCGCTGTCGAGCCCGCGGCGGATCGCGGCGGAGACGCGCTGGTCCGATCCCGGCGCGCGGCCGAGGCCGAGGTCGACGCGGCCCGGGAACAGCGCGTCGAGCGTGCCGAACTGTTCGGCGACCTGGAGCGGCGAGTGGTTGGGCAGCATGATCCCGCCCGAGCCCACCCGGATCGTCGAGGTCGCCTGGCCGACATGCGCGATCACCACCGCGGTGGCCGCGCTGGCAATCCCGTCCATCCCGTGATGCTCGGCGACCCAATAGCGGGTATAGCCGAGCCCCTCGACATGCTTCGCCAGATCGGCGGCGTTGGCGAGGGCCTGGGAAGCGGTCCCGCCCTGGATGATGGGGACGAGGTCGAGCAGGGAATAGGCTGTCATGGAGCGGCAGATGGGGAGGCGCCGCCCGCTCTGCCATAAAGTTTTGGTCGTGTGTGCCCAAGCGAAGAAACAGTTGCTTGATAGCCGCGCCGCCCCGGCCTAACCGCGCCGCCATGAACCCTGCCCTGTCGCACGTCCGCAACTGGATCTTCGATCTGGACAATACGCTCTACCCGGTGAGCGCGAACCTGTTCGCGATGATCGATGCGCGCATCGGCCAATATGTGCAGAACCTGCTCGGCCTCGATCCCGTCGCCGCGCACAAGGTGCAGAAGGGCTATTTCCACGCGCATGGCACCACGCTCGCGGGGCTGATGGCCGAGCACGGCACCGACCCGCACCATTATCTGGCCGATGTCCATGACGTCGACATGAGCGTGCTCGAAGTGAACGAAGCGCTGGTCGAGGCGCTGGCGAAGCTGCCCGGCCGCAAGCTGGTCTTCACCAATGGCGATGCGCCCTATGCCAGCAAGGTGCTCGACAGGCTCGGCCTGGGCGCCAGTTTCGAAGCGATCCACGACGTCCACGCGACCCAGTATCGCCCCAAGCCCGATCCCCAGGCCTATCAGGGCCTGTGCGACGCCTATGATCTCGATCCGCATGCTTCGCTGTTCGTCGAGGACATGGCGCGCAACCTTGCGCCGGCCAAGGCGATCGGCATGACCACGGTGTGGATCGACAACGGCTCCGAACAAGTGCCGGGCGACGCCGACCGCAGCTTCATCGACTATACCGTCACCGACCTCGGAGCCTGGCTCCACAGTATCCTGGAGACTTCCGAATGACCGACCTGCAGACGACCATCGACGCCGCCTGGGAAGACCGCGCCAATCTCGGCTTCTCCACTGAAGGTGCAGTCCGCGAGGCCGTGGCCGAGGCGCTCAACCTGCTCGACCGCGGCGAAGCGCGCGTCGCCGAGCCCGTCGAGGGCGGCTGGCAGGTCAACCAGTGGCTGAAGAAGGCAGTGCTTCTCTCGTTCCGCCTCAACGACAATGTCGTGGTCCAGGGCCCGGGCGGTGCCAACTGGTTCGACAAGGTGCCGTCGAAATTCGCCAATTGGGGTGAGGACGCCTTCCGCCAGGCCGGCTTCCGCGCGGTCCCGGGATCGGTCGTCCGCCACGGCGCGCACGTCGCCAAGGGCGCGGTGCTGATGCCGAGCTTCGTCAATATCGGCGCCTATGTCGGGGAGGGCACGATGGTCGACACCTGGGCAACCGTCGGCAGCTGCGCGCAGATCGGCAAGAACGTCCACCTGTCGGGCGGTGTGGGCATCGGCGGCGTGCTCGAGCCGCTCCAGGCCGATCCGGTGATCATCGGCGACGGCGCGTTCATCGGCGCGCGCGCCGAGGTGGCCGAGGGCGTGCGCGTCGGCGAGGGCGCGGTGCTCTCGATGGGCGTCTATCTCGGCGCCTCGACCAAGATCATCGACCGCGCCACCGGCGAAGTGCATCGTGGGGCTGTGCCGCCCTATTCGGTGGTCGTGCCGGGCACGATCCCGGGCGAGGCCGGCAAGCCGGGCCTCTATTGCGCCGTCATCGTCAAGACGGTGGACGCGCAGACCCGGAGCAAGACCGGGATCAACGAGCTGCTCAGGGACTAATCGTCATCCCGCCCCGGACCTGATCCGGGGCGGGATCTCGTGCGGCTCCTTCCCCGCGCCATCGCCTGAGATCCCGGCTTTCGCCGGGATGACGGATTGGAGCGGGATGACGGATGGGGTGGGATAGTTTCAATCGTTACCGCTTTCATCCGGGCGGCGAGATGGCGTAGGGACGGGGCATGACCGATGCCATGACCTATGGGCGCTATCTCGCGCTCGAAGAGCTTCTCGCTGCCCAGCATCCGCTGTCGGACCGGCATGACGAGCTGCTGTTCATCATCATCCACCAGACCAAGGAGCTGTGGCTCAAGCAGGCGATCGCCGAGATCCGCCTCGCGCTCGATCTGGTCCGCGCCGACAAGCCGGTGGAGGCGTACAAATCGCTGGCCCGGGTCAGCCGCATCCAGGCGGTGATGACGCTGAGCTGGGAAGTGCTGACCACGATGACGCCGAGCGACTATACCCGCTTCCGCGACGTGCTCGGTTCCAGCTCGGGCTTCCAGTCGGACCAGTTCCGCGCGGTGGAGACGCTGCTGGGCGTGCGCGGCGGCGGCGTGCCGGGGCCGCTCACCACCGAATTCTCGGCGATCCCCAGCCTGTGGGACGAAGCCAATGCCGCGCTCGCCCGCGCCGGCTTCGACCTGCCCCCCGAAATGCTGAACCGTGACTGGGCCCAGCCCTATGCGCCGAGCCAGGCGGTCGAGGACGCCTGGGCGCAGGTCTATCGCGACACCGATCGCTATTGGGAGCTGTACCAGCTCGCCGAGAAGCTGGTCGACATCGACGATGCGCTGGCAACCTGGCGGCACAAGCATGTCCTCACCGTCAGCCGGGTGATCGGGATGAAGCCCGGCACCGGTGGCACGCCGGGCGTGCCCTATCTCGCCTCGACCCTGTCGAAGCGCGCCTTCCCCGAGCTGTGGACGCTCAGGACGCAGCTGTGAGCTACAAGCACCTGTTCCAGCGCGCGCTGGCGGCGGCGCCCGACCGGCTGCACTTCGCGGCGCATTCGCACCATCTCTGGCCCGACGCCTCCTATGTCGGCCAGATCGCCGCCTGGGAGGACGGGGTGCGCCTCGCCGACCGGAAATGGGAGCGGGTGATGGGCGAGATCTGGCCCGCCGCCCAGGCGCATGTCGCCGCCGAGCTCAAGCTGCCCGATCCCGACACGATCGTCTTCGCACCCAACACGCACGAGTTGCTGCTCCGCATCGCCTCGGCCCTGCCGAAGCGCCCGCTGCGCATCCTCGCCAGCGACGGCGAGTTCCACAGCTTCCGCCGCCAGTCGATGCGCTGGGAAGAGGCGGGCAGCGCCACCGTGGAACGCGTGCCGCTGGAGCGGATCGTCGAGCGCGCCAAGTCGGGCGAGCACGACCTGATCTTCGTCAGCCAGGTCCAGTTCGGCACCGGCCATGTGTTCGACAGCATCGCCGAGCTTGCCGCGCTCGCAAAGCCTGAAGGTCCCTGGGTGGTGGTCGACGGCTATCACGCCTTCATGGCGATGGACGTCGATCTGTCGGCAGTGGCGGACCGCGTCTTCTACCTCGCGGGCGGCTACAAATACGCCATGGCCGGCGAAGGCTGCGCGTTCCTCCACGCCCCGCCCGGCTTCGGCGCCCGTCCCGAGATCACCGGCTGGTATGCCGAGTTCGAGGATCTGGCGCTGCCGCCGGGCAGCATCGGCTACGCCCCCGACGCACGCCGCTTCCTCGGCGCGACCTTCGATCCTTCGGGCATCTACCGCTTCGTCGCGGTGCGCGACATGCTGCGCCAGGAAGGCCTGACTACCGCGGCGATCGCGGCGCATGTCGACAGCCTGCGCGCGCAGCTGCTCGCCGGCCTGCCGATCGAAGCCGAGCTGCTCAACCCGGGCAGCCCCGCGCGCTTCCTCGCGCTGCGCTCCCCTCACGCCCAGCGCTGGAAGGCCGAGCTGGAGGCGGAGGACGTGATCACCGATGTCCGCGGCGATGTGCTGCGCATCGGCTTCGGCCTCTACCAGGACAGCCGTGACGTGACGCGGCTGATCGAGGCGCTCTCGTATCTGCGCTGAAAAAGCGGCCGGGCACGCAATGCGCGCCGCGCCCGGCCGTAAGGGAGCTCAGCGCCGCGCGAGCTGCACGCGCAACTGCCGCCCAACGTCGCGGGCCACCACCGCGCGGCAGCGCTTTATCTCCTGGTCCTCGGTCACATCGGCGCCGGCATAGGAGCCGCACACCCGCTCGGTCGCCGCGGCGATCCGGCGGTCGAGCACGGCACGCCCGGCCGCGCTCTTCAGGTCGAGATCGCCATGGCGGACGACCACGCTGTGTTCGAACTCGGGTGCAGCCAGCGCCGGGGTGGCGATCAGGCCGGCGGCGGCGAAGGCGATGATGCACTTGTACATGGGGCACTCCTTTCCTGTGACCCTTCCAGCATCGCCAGGACGCCGCCCGACCGGGAGGATGAGGAGCCGATGAAGAGCTGATGAAATGCCGATGATTCGCCGATAGGGTGGCGCGGGGCGCGATTTCCGGGGATGGGAGAGGCGTGGAGGGCCGCATCGATCTTGCGCATCAAGCGCCGTTCCGGCTGGGCGCGCTCGAAGTGCGTCCGGCGCTGCGCCAGCTCGCCCGCGACGACGGCAGCGAGGAAGTGCTCGAGCCGCGGGTGATGCAGGTGCTCGTCGCGCTCGCCCGGGCGGACGGTGCGATCGTCAGCCGCGACGACCTGACCCGCAGCTGCTGGGAAGGCCGGGTGGTCGGCGAGGATGCGATCAACCGCGTCATCTCGCGCCTGCGCCGCGCGGCCGAGGGGATCGGCCAGGGCGCCTTCCGGATCGAGACGATCACCAAGGTCGGCTATCGCCTGCTGCGCGAGGGCCAGACCGGCACGCCCGCCCCCGCGCCGGACAGCCCGCTGGCCCAGGCCCGCGCCGAGGCGCATCGCCTGCGGCTCGATCGCCGCGCGATGCTGGCCGGATCGGGGCTGGCCGCAGTGAGCGTCGGCGGCGGGCTGCTCGCCTGGCGCCATTTCGGCGCGGTCTCCGGGCCCGCGGGCGAGCAGAAGCCGCCTGCCGATATCGCGCCGCTGATGATCCAGGCACAGATGGCGATGACACAGGGTACGGTCGAAGGCGGCAACCAGGCGATCGGGCTGCTCCGCCGGGTGGTGACCCTGCGCCCCGACTATGCCGATGGCTGGGGATTGCTCGCGCTTTCCTATTCGGCGGCGGCGGTTGGCCGGCCCCAGCAATATGAAGCGGACATGCGCGCCCGTGCCGCCGAGGCGCGCCGCCGGGCGCTGGCGCTCGACCCGGCCAACGCCTATGCCCGCGCCGCGGACGGGCTGGGCAGGCCGGTACTGGGCAACTGGCTTGCCGCCGAGCGCGGGCTGCGCACCAGCCTGAGCAGCCATCCCGGCAACGACATGCTGGTCAGCTCGCTGGCCGGGTTGATGATCAATGTCGGCCGCTGCACCGAAGCCGCAAGCCTGATCGACGGGATCTGGAAGCGCGTTCCGCCCAACCCCGGGCTCGCCTATACCCATGTCCAGACCCTGTGGGCCGCGGGCAGGCTCGACGAGGCCGACAAGGCGATGGACGACGCGGTCGCGCTGTTCTCCACCCATTTCGCCGTGTGGTTCACGCGCTTCTACCTGCTGATGTACACCGGCCGGGTGCGCGAGGCGATCGCGCTCGGCGAGAATCGCGGGGCACGCCCGACCGGCATTCCCGAATGGAATTTCGAGCAGGTGCTGATCGTCGCCCGCGCCATGCTCAGCCGCGCGCCGCGCGACATCGACGCCGCCGTGGCGGCATCGCTCGAAGGCGCGCGTCGCGGTGCGGGCTTTGCCGAGAACGGCATGCAGTTCCTCTCGGCGCTGGGCCAGGTCGACAAGGCCTTCGCGGTGGCCGACGCTTATTATTTCGCGCGCGGCTTCGATCCGGGCGAGCTGCGCTTCTCGACCGAGCAAGGCACCTATACCCGGCGCAACGCCCGGCGGACGCACATGCTGTTCCTGCCCTCGACGGCGGCAATGCGCGCGGATCCACGCTTCGCGAAGCTGGCACAGGAGATCGGACTGGAACGCTATTGGCGCGAGAGCGGGACCGTGCCGGATTATCGACGGGGGTAAAGCGCCCCGCCCTACCAACCGTCACCCCGGCCTTGTGCCGGGGTCCACTGGGAGGCGAGGGCCAGACAAGAAGCCCAATCGCAGTCTTAAAGGCTTGGTGGCCCCCGGCACAAGGCCGGGGTGACGAGAATTTGACGGAAGTCGGCCTAAGCGACCGCCGCCACGCCCAGCCGCGGGATCTCGATCGCCGGGCAGCGGTCCATCACTACCTTCAGCCCCGCCGCCTCGGCGCGCGCCGCAGCCTCCTCGTTGATCACGCCGAGCTGCATCCACACGGCCTTGGCGCCCGCGGCGATCGCCTCGTCCACCGCCTCCCCGGCCGCCATCGGACGGCGGAAGATGTCGACCAGGTCGATCTGCTCGCCGATCTGCGCAAGCTCGCGGAACACGAACTCGCCGTGCACATGCTCGCCGGTGATCTGCGGATTGACCGGGATCACCCGGTATCCCTGCCGCTGGAGAAAGGCCATCACGCCATAGCTCGGCCGGTCCGGCCGGTCGGATGCGCCGACCAGCGCAATGGTGCGCACGCTTTCGAGCAGCGCCTTGATGTCCTCGTCACGCGTCAGCGGCATGGGTTATCTCCTCAGCCAGTCGTCCACCTGTCCTGCCAGTCCGGCAAACACTTCGCCCTCCGGCCCGTTCCCTGCCGCGGGCGGCTCGCCGGCATCGGACGCGACGCGGATCGCCATCTCGAGCGGCACGCGGCCGAGGAACGGAATACCGAGCTTCGCCGCCGCCGCCTCGGCGCCGCCCGCACCGAACGGGTCGGAGACTTCGCCGCAATGCGGGCAGGCATAGCCCGACATGTTCTCGATCAGGCCGATCACCGGAATGCCGGCCTTGTTGAACAGGTCGATCGCGCGCGTCGCGTCGATCAGCGCCAGATCCTGCGGGGTCGAGACGATCACCGCGCCCGCCGGCTTGTGCTTCTGGATCATCGTCAGCTGCACGTCGCCGGTGCCCGGCGGCAGGTCGAGCACGAGCAGGTCGGTCTCGCCCCAATCTGCATCGACCAGCTGGCCGAGCGCACCGCCCGCCATCGGCCCGCGCCAGGCGATCGCCTGCCCCTCGGCGACCAGCCCGCCCATCGACAGCATCGGCACGCCGAACCGGGTCTGGACCGGCAGCAACACTTTATCACGCGCCTGGGGCTTCACCCCTTCGACCCCGAGCAGCCGCGGCTGGGACGGGCCATAGATATCGGCGTCGACCAGCCCGACCTTGCGGCCCCTGCGCTGGAGCGCGATCGCCAGATTCGCGGCGACGGTGGACTTGCCCACGCCACCCTTGCCGCTCGCCACCGCGATCAGCCGCCGGGTGCGGCGCTCGCTGGTCATCAGCACGCGCACTTCCTCGATCCCGGGCAGCGCTCCCGCCACGCGGCGGATATCGGCCTCGAGCTCCTCGCGCGTACCCTCGGCCAGGCCGGTCACGTCGAGCACGATCGAGGCACGCGATCCCTCGAGACGGGCAGTGGCGCGGCCGGCGGCGATGGGGGCGAGCGCGGCGCTCAGGGCTTCGGTATCGGTCATCGCGTGCCAGATAGGCGCACAATCGCCGCGCGCCACTGTAAATCCGCGTAGGCGCCCTTATAAAGGCTGAATGGCAAACCTCTTTGGCTGGCTGAACAACGCCGGCAACTTGCATAACGAGGCTCCCAAGAGCCCCTGGGGCTCGGGCAGCGGCGGTAATGGCGGCGGCTCGGGCGATGGCAAGGGCGGCTCCGGCGGCGGCTCCGGTCCCCGCAACCCCTGGTCTTTCCCGCCCGAGGGGCGGCGCCCCCGGCCCGGTGGCGGAGGCGGCGGTGGTAATGGCGGCGGCAACGGTCCGTTCGACGACCTGCTGCGGCGCGTCGGCGGCGGTGGCGGCCTGCCCTTCCCGGGCGGCGCCCGGCTGTGGATGCTGGTCATCGCCGGCCTGCTTGCCATCTGGGTGATCTTCACCAGCTTCCACGTGATCGGCCCGCGCGAGCGCGGCGTGGTGACCACGCTCGGCCGCTACAGCGGCACGCTCGGCTCGGGCATCCAGCCGACGCTGCCGGCGCCGTTCCAGCTCGTCGACGTCGTCGATGTCGGCAGCGTACGGACGCTGAAATTCCCCGAGAGCGGCGCCAATCTGATGCTCACCGGCGATCAGAACATCGTCGATCTTTCCTATTCGGTGAACTGGTACATCGCGGACGCCGCCGACTATTCCTTCCAGATCAAGGACCCGACCGAGACAGTGAAGGACACCGCCGAGAGCGCGATGCGCGCGGTGATCGCGACGACCACGCTCAACGAGGCGATCGGCGAGGGCCAGGGCCGCATCTCGTCCGATGTGCAGGCGGGAATGCAGAAGATCCTCGACGAATATCATTCGGGCATCCGCATCCAGAGCGTCGCGCTGACCAAGGCCGCGGCGCCCGAGCAGGTCGATGACGCCTTCAAGGCGGTCCAGGCCGCGCAGCAGGGCGCGCAGGGCGCCCGCAACAACGCCAATGGCTATGCCCAGCAGGTGATCGCCGTCGCGCAGGGCGAGGCCGCCGAGTTCGACAAGATCTACGAACAGTACAAGGCCGCGCCCGAAGTCACCCGCCGCCGTCTCTATTACGAGACGATGGAACAGGTGCTCGCGCGTACCAACAAGACGATCGTCGAGGCGCCCGGCGTCACCCCCTATCTGCCGCTGCCGGGGATTCGCCCCGATGCGGGCAAGGCCCAGCAGGGAGACCAGAAATGACCTGGCTGCGCAGCCCCATCGGCATCGCCGTATCGGTGATCATCCTGCTCATCGTGGTGATGAGCACCGTCGCGATCGTGCCCGAGACCAAGCAGGCGGTGATCCTGCGGCTCGAAAAGCCCTATCGTACCGTCAATCAGTGGCACGAGGGCGAGCAGTTCGGCCGCACCAATGCCGGCCCGATCGTGCGGATTCCGTTCTTCGACCGGATCGTCTGGGTCGACAAGCGCGTGCTATCGGTCGACCTGCCCAACGAGCCGGTGCTGTCGACCGACCAGCTCCGCCTGCAGATCGACGCCTATGCGCGCTTCCGCGTCACCGATCCGCTCAAGATGGTCGTCTCGATCGGCACCGAGGACCGGGCGCGCGACCAGCTCCAGCCGCTGTTCCGCTCGGCGCTGCGCAACGAGCTCGGCAAGCGTCCCTCGGCGATCCTGCTCAGCCCGGAGCGCGGCCAGGTGATGGACAATATCCAGAACTCGCTCCAGCAGCTCGCCGGGCAATATGGCGTGTCGATCGTCGACGTGCGGATCAAGCAGACCGAGCTCCCCTCGGGCTCGCCGCTCGACAGCGCGCTCGAGCGGATGCGCACCGCGCGCAACCAGGAAGCCAAGACGATCGAGGCGCAGGGCCTGAAGGACGCGCAGATCATCCGCGCCAATGCCGATGCCCAGGCCGCCCAGATCTATGCCCAGGCGTTCAACAAGGATGCCGACTTCTACAATTTCTGGCGCGCGATGCGTTCGTACCGGACGACGTTCCTCAACAACGATCCCGCCAAGGGCGAGACTTCGGTCATCCTGTCTCCGCAGAATAGCTATCTGAAGGAGTTCATGGGGCAACGATGACGCTGTCGATCCGTTCATATTCAATCGCCGTTCAGCATTTCGGCGCAAAAATCCGTTTCGAACGCTTTTCCTTCGTCTGAGAGGACCGACTCACGTGCGTTATGCCTACGCCCTAACTACCGCCATCCTGCTGAGCGGCGCCGCCGCGACGATGACGCTCAACCAGCCGGCCGGCGCGCAGACCGCGCAGAACGAGCCCGGCGCGATCCAGGCGACCGCGCCCAAGGCCGGCGCGCCGATGAGCTTCGCCGACATGGTCGCCCGGCTGCAGCCGGCAGTGGTCAACATCTCGACCACCCAGCGCGTGACGATGAACGCCAATCCGTTCGCCGGCACCCCGTTCGAGGCGTTCGGCGGCGGCAACCAGCCGGTGACCCGCCAGGCCGAATCGCTCGGCTCGGGCTTCATCATCTCGGCCGACGGCTATGTCGTGACCAACAACCACGTCATCTCGGCCGGCGCCCGCGGCGCCACGGTCGAATCGATCACCGTCACCCTGCCCGACAAGCGCGAGTTCAAGGCCAAGCTGATCGGCAACGACGCGCAGTCGGACCTCGCCGTGCTCAAGATCGAAGGCGCCAACCTGCCCTTCGTGAAGTTCGGCGATTCGACCGCGGCGCGCGTCGGCGACTGGGTCGTCGCGATTGGCAACCCGTTCGGCCTGGGCGGCTCGGTCACCGCCGGCATCGTCTCGGCCGTGCACCGCGTCACCGGCTCGGGCGGCGCCTATGACCGCTTCATCCAGACCGACGCCTCGATCAACCGCGGCAATTCGGGCGGCCCGATGTTCGACCTGAACGGCAACGTCATCGGCATCAACTCGCAGATCCTGTCGCCGACCGGCGGCAATGTCGGCATCGGCTTCGCGATCCCCGCCGAAGAGGCCAAGCCGGTCATCGACACGCTGATGAAGGGCCAGAAGATCGCTCGCGGCTATCTCGGCATCGGCATGCAGGACCTGACCGACGACATCGCCGACGGCCTGGGCGTGCCCAAGGGCCAGGGCACCGTCGTCGCCCGCATCGAGCCGGGCCAGCCGGCGGAGAAGGCCGGGCTCAAGCAGGGCGACGTGATCGTCAAGGTCGACGGCCGCGACGTCACGCCGGACCAGACGCTGTCCTATCTCGTCGCCAACGTGAAGCCGGGCACCCGAATCCCGCTCGAGCTCTACCGCGACGGCAAGCGCATGACCCTGAACCTCGTCGTCGGCACCCGACCGCCCGAGGAGCAGCTCGCCCAGTTCGATCCGAACGACGAGAATTCGCCGGCTCCGGGCGGCGACAGCGAGACGATGGCCGCGGCCTCGCTCGGCGTGCAGGTCACTCCGCTCACCCCGCAGATCGCCCAGAGCGTCGGCGTCACCCCGGGCACCACCGGTGTGGTCGTGCTCCAGGTCAGCCCGGCCAGCGACGCGGCCGGCAAGGGTCTGGCGCGCGGCGACGTGATCACCACGGTGAACCGCCAGCCCGTCACCAGCGCGGCGGACGTCGCCAAGCAGGTCGGCGCCGCCAAGGCCGCGGGCAAGACCAACGTCCTGCTCTGGGTCCAGCGCCGCGCGCTCGGCCGCTTCGTGTCGGTCGGCATCAACTAAAGGCGGTACAGGGCGAGCCCGTCAAATACTGCGTCACCCCGGCCTTGTGCCGGGGTCCACGGTGCTTCGACGGCTGGCCTACAGCCTCTATCCTGTCGCCCGCCTCCCGGTGGACCCCGGCACAAGGCCGGGGTGACGGGGTTGGTCCCCGGGTCAGGGTTGGCTCCCAACCTCAAAAGGCGGCCCAATCGGGCTGACGAATGCCCGTTTCTCCTCTATTCCGGTCTCCCAAATCAGGAGATCGGACATGGCGGGAGAAACGGGCATCTTCATTGGCGCGGGCACCGGCGGCGCCAACCCGCAGTCCCTGGTCCTTCGGCGCGCCAACCGCCACGGGCTGATCGCCGGCGCCACCGGCACCGGCAAGACGGTGACGATCCAGGGGATCATCGAGGGCCTGTCGAGTGCCGGCGTCCCCTGTTTCGTGGCGGACGTGAAGGGCGACCTGTCCGGCCTCGCCATGGCCGGCTCCCCCACCGCCAAGACGCACGAGATCTTCAAGGCCCGCGCCGCCGAGATCGGCCTCGCCGACTGGGCCTATGCCGACACGCCCGTGCAGTTCTGGGACCTGTACGGCGAGCAGGGCCACCCGATCCGCACCACCATCTCGGAGATGGGCCCGCTGCTCCTCGCCCGGCTGATGGACCTCAATGAAGTGCAGGAAGGCGTGCTGACCATCGCCTTCACCGTCGCCGACAAGGACGGCCTCCTCCTCCTCGACCTCGACGACCTGCAATCGATGCTCGCCCATTGCGCCGAGCGGGCCGACGAGCTGACCGCCAGCTATGGCAATGTCTCGAAGCAGTCGGTCGGCGCGATCCAGCGCGCGCTGCTCCAGCTCCGCAGCCAGGGCGGCGCCAATTTCTTCGGCGAGCCGGCGCTGTCGATGGAGGATTTCCTCGGGCTAGACGACAAGGGCCGCGGCGTCGTCAATATCCTCGCCGCCGACAAGCTGATGGCGTCGCCCAAGCTCTACGCCACCTTCCTGCTCTGGCTGCTCTCCGCCCTGTTCGAATCGCTCCCCGAAGTCGGCGATCCCGACAAGCCCAAGCTCGCCTTCTTCTTCGACGAGGCGCATCTGCTGTTCGACGATGCGCCCAAGGCGCTGCTCGACAAGATCGAGCAGGTCGTGCGCCTGATCCGCTCCAAGGGCGTCGGCGTCTATTTCATCACCCAGAACCCGATCGACGTGCCCGACACGATCGCCGGCCAGCTCGGCAACCGCGTCCAGCATGCCCTGCGCGCCTTCACCCCGCGCGACCAGCAGGCAGTGAAGGCGGCCGCGACCACCTTCCGCGCCAATCCCGATGTTGATGTCGAGACGGTGATCACCGAGCTCAAGGTCGGCGAGGCCTTGGTCTCGGTGCTGCAGGACGATGGTGCACCGAGCCCGGTGCAGCGCACGCTGATCCGCCCGCCGGCGTCGCGCGTCGGCCCGGTCACGCCCGACGAGCGCAAGATCCTGATCCAGACCGATGCGATCGGTTCGAAGTACGACACGCTGATCGACCGCGAATCGGCCGAGGAGCTGCTCGCCGCCAAGTCGGCCGAGGCATCCGCCGCCGCTGCCGAGGCCAAGGCGCAGGACGAGGCCGAAAAGGCCGCCGCCGCCCAGGCCAAGGAGGATGCCCGCCTCGCCAAGGAAGCCGAGCGCCAGCGCCTCGCCGCCCAGCGCGACGCCGATCGCCAGGCCCGTCTCGATGCCCAGGCCCAGAAGGCAGCGGAACGCGAGGCGGCGAACAACCCGTGGAACCGGGCGATCACCTCGGCCACCCGCTCCGCCTCCTCGGCGGCGGGCCGCGCCGTGGCGAACGAAGTCTCCAAGGCGGTGTTCGGCAAGAAGAGCGGCGCCGGCGCGAGCATCCTCGGCGGACTGGTCCGCGGCGTGCTCGGCGGGTTGTTCAAGGGGCGGTAGGAATCTCCTTCTCCCATTGGGAGAAGGAAGGGGCCCGCCGCCGAAGGCGGTGGGAAGGATGAGGGTAGGCGCGCCTCAAACCGCGACGCTCGCTGGAAGCTGCCCTCACCCAACCCTCTCCCAAAGGGAGAGGGCTTTTAGTTTGCCGCTACCTCCGCCCCCGTCACCGCCAGAAACTCCCGCCACAGCATCACCAGCACCGCCATCACCGCCGGCCCGATGAACAGCCCGAGCAGGCCGAGCGTCTCGACCCCGCCCAGGATGCCGATCAGCACCCAGAGGAACGGCAGCTGGGTCGCCCCGCCGATCATCGCCGGGCGGATGAAATGGTCGGCGACGAAGATGATCGCCGCGCCGATCGCCACTACCACGACGGCGCCCACCACCGATCCCTGGAGCAGCAGCAGCACCGCGGCGAGCGCGAAGATCAGCGGCGCGCCGAACGGGATCATCGCCGCGATCGCCGTCGCCGCGCCGAGCAGCAGCGGATGCGGCACGCCCGCGACCAGGTAGACCACCGCCATCAGCGCGCCGACGCCCAGGCCGACCAGCACCAGACCGTCGATCGTCCCACGCACCGATCGGATCGCCTGCGTCCCCACCCGCTCGCCCGCCGGGCCGAACAGCTTGAGCACCGCGCGCCGGCCCTGCTCGAGCAGCGCGTCGCGGTCGCGCAGCACGAAGAACAGGGTGAGCAAGGTAAAGCCGAACACCACGCCGCGATGCGCGACATTGGCGCCGATCGCCCGGGAATGCGCCAGCCACTCGCCGCCGCTCAGCATGCGGAGCTGCTCGGCGGCATCCTCGGGCCGGGCGAGATGGGTCTGCCACCAGTCACGCACCGCATCGGCGCCGAAGGGCAGGCGCGCGACCCAGTCGGGCACCGGCACGCCCTGTGCCTGGGCCTGGCCGATCCAGCTCGAGATGTCATGCGCCTCGCGCAGCGCCTGGGTGATGCCGAAGCCGAGCGGCACCAGCACGACCAGCGCCGCAATCAGGGTGATGATCAGCGGGATGACGATCCGGTGCGTCCCCTTCATCCAGGCGCGCAGCCTGAGGTGCAGCGGGTCGACTGCGATGGTCAGCACAACCGCCCAGAGCAATGCCGGCACGAAGCCATGCGCCACCCATAGGCCGACCAGAAGCAGCCCCCCCACCAGCGCCAGTCGCGCGGCGCGCTGCGCCGTCTCGGTTCCCGTGTTCATGGGGGAAGCGTAGCAGGACGGTGGCTCGTCTCAACTCCCCCCTTTACGTCATCCCGGCGAAAGCCGGGATCTCAGGCGAAGGCGCGATACGGCACGAGATCCCGACTTTCGTCGGGATGACGGTTATTGCTCCAACCCCGCAACAACCCCTTCCAGCCGCTCCAGGAACTTGCCCCACCCAAAGCGCGCGCCACCATAGTTGTTCGCATTGGTGAACCCGGTCTGCTCCATCCGCAGCCTGGTGCCGCCGGCGACCGGCTCGAGCGTCAGCGTCACCACCGATTCGAAGCGCGGCATCGCTTCCTCGCCCCCGCCCGTGTCCCAGCTATAGGAGAGCTGCCGGCCGGGATCGATCTCGCGCACCGCACAATCGATCCGCCCGCTCCAGCCCGGCGCGCCCGGGCTCTGCAGGGTGAAGTGGTGCCCCTGCTCCGCCGCGAAGTCGTTGGGCAGCAGCCATTCGGCGATCAGGTGCGGCTGGGTGATCGCCCGCCACAGCCGCTCGGGCGGATGGGGGAATTCGCGCTCCATCACCAAAGTGCGCGTCTCGGTCATTGGTCCATCCTCTTGAGCAGGTCCTCGAGCCGGTCGAAGCTGTCGGCCCATAAATTCTCGTGCAGTCGCATCCAGTCGAGCAGGGGCGCCAGCCCCCGCGGATTGGCGCGGTAATGCGTCTCGCGGCCCTGCGGCCGGTCGAGCACCAGCCCGGCGCCCTTCAGCACCGCGAGATGCTTGGACACCGCCGGCTGCGAGATCCCCGCCCCGTCGGTCAGCGCCCGCACGGTCAGCTCCGACTGTGCCAGCCGCTCGAACAGGGCGCGTCGGGTGGGATCGCCCAGCGCGCGGAACAGCGCATCGGCAGCGGAAGGGGCAGTCGGCTCCATGTGGGGACTCATAACCAATTGGTTATTCGAATCAACTGCGCGTCAAAAAATGCTGTCCTACACGGCGCGCAAATGCCACGCTCCACCGATGACCAATGCATTCCTTACCAAGCTCGTCGCCGCCCCTGGCGCCTCGCGCACGGGCACGCGATCGCGCGTGCATGTCGTGAACTTAGTGAACTTCCGCGCGGAGATCTGAGCCGATGAGCCCCGAAAAGACTGGCGAATCGCCCCGCCCGATGGCCGAGCTCACCCTCCGGGGAATCCTCCTCGGCGCGCTGATCACCATCCTGTTCACCGCTGCCAACGTCTATGCCGGCCTCAAGGTCGGCCTCACCTTCGCCACCTCGATCCCCGCCGCGGTCGTCTCGATGGCGATCCTCAAGGCGTTCAAGAGCGGCACGATCCTCGAGAACAACATCGTCCAGACGATCGCGTCCGCCGCGGGCACCCTCGCCGCCATCGTGTTCGTGCTGCCCGGCCTGATCATGGTCGGCTGGTGGTCGGGCTTCCCCTATTGGACCACGGTGGCGGTATGCATCACCGGCGGCGTGCTCGGCGTGATGTTCTCGGTGCCGCTGCGCCGTGCGCTCGTCACCGGCACCGACCTGCCCTATCCCGAAGGCGTCGCCGCCGCCGAAGTGCTCAAGGTCGGCTCGGGTTCGGGTGCCGGCGATGCGGAGAATGCCAAGGGCCTGCGCACGCTGGTGATCGGCACGCTCTTCTCCGGCCTGTTCGCGCTGCTCGCCAAGATGAAGCTGGTCGCCGAAGAGGCGGGCAAGAATTTCGCCGTCGGCGGCACCGCTACCGGCTGGTCGACCAGCTGGTCGATGCTGCTGATCGGCGTCGGCCATCTCGTCGGCATCTCGGTCGGCGCCGCGATGTTCTTCGGCATGCTGATCTCCTGGACCGTGCTGGTGCCCTATTTCGCCTCGGGCGGAGACATGAGCGCGATCGACGCGCTGGTCGGCTCCACCTTCCGCGGCCAGGTCCGCTTCATCGGCGCCGGCACGATCGGCGTCGCCGCGATCTGGTCGCTGCTCAAGATCATCGGCCCGATCATCGCCGGCCTGCGCTCCGCCCTCGCCGCCTCGCGCGCCCGCCAGGGCGGCCAGGCGCTCGACATCACCGAGCGCGACATGCCGATCGGCATCGTTGCGCTGATCACCCTCGCCACGCTGATCCCCATCGCCTGGCTGCTCTGGACCTTCTCGGCCGGCGGCCCGGTGCACGACCATCCGATCGCAGTGATCGGCGGCTCGCTCGCCTATGTCCTGATCGTCGGCGTGATGATCGCGGCAATCTGCGGCTACATGGCCGGCCTGATCGGTGCGTCTAACTCGCCGGTCTCGGGCGTCGGCATCCTCGCCGTGCTCGGCGCCTCGCTGCTGCTCGTCGCGGTGTTCGGGCACGAGGCCGATCCGTCGCGCACCAATGCACTGATCGCCTATGCGCTGTTCACCACCGCGATCATCTTCTCGATCGCGACCATCTCGAACGACAATCTCCAGGACCTCAAGACCGGGCAGCTGGTCGGCGCGACGCCGTGGAAGCAGCAGCTCGCGCTGATCCTCGGCGTGGTGTTCGGCTCGCTCGCTATTCCGCTGGTGCTCGACCTGCTCAAGAACACGCTCGGCTTTGTCGGCATGCCCGGCGCCGGTCCCAATGCGCTCTCCGCACCCCAGGCCGCGCTGATCTCGTCGATCGCCAAGGGCGTGCTCGGCGGCGACATCGACTGGAACCTGATCGGGCTCGGCGCGCTGATCGGCGTCGGCGTGATCGTCGTCGACGAAGTGCTGGGCAAGACCGGCAAGATGCGCCTGCCGCCGCTCGCCGTCGGCATGGGCATCTATCTGCCGATGGGCCTCACCCTGCTGATCCCGGTCGGCGCGCTGATCGGCCATTTCTACGACCGCTGGGCGAAGAAGCAGGCCAATCCCGAGTTCGCCGAGCGGATGGGCGTGCTGGCGGCCACCGGGCTTATCGTGGGCGAATCGCTGTTCGGCGTCGCGTTCGCGGGCATCCTCGCCTGGGCCAACCGCAATTCGCCGATCCCGCCCAACGACGCGCCGCTGGCGATCATGCCCGAGAGCTTCGAGGGCATCGCGATGTGGATCGCGCCGCTCCTGTTCTTCGGGCTGATCGCGGTCTCCTATGCGATGACCCGCAAGCTGGTCCGCGGCACGCCGACGGGCGCCGGTCCGGAAACCCCGGCCGACGACGTCGCCAACTATCGCTGAAACTTCTCCCCTCCCGCTTGCGGGAGGGGTCGGGGGAGGGCGTGAGGTGGGTGAGGGCGGGATAGCCCCTTCCCTAACCCCTCCCGCAAAGCGGGAGGGGAATCAGGTCAGTCCATCTGGGCGAGCAGCGAGCTGATCGGCACGAAGCCGAACGCCACCGAGCTGTCCGCCACGCCGTACGGAATGAACAGCTTGTCGCCATGCTTGATGGCGCCGCAGGTATAGACGACGTTGGGCACATAGCCCTCGCGGTCCTGGTCCGCCGCGGCCAGCAAAGGCTCGGGCGAGCGCGCCAGCACCTTGGACGGGTCGTTCTTGTCGAGCAGCGCCGCGCCGATCGAATATTTGCGCATCGCGCCAACGCCATGGGTGAGGATCAGCCAGCCCTCATCGAGCTCGATCGGCGGGCCGCAATTGCCCATCTGGACCAGCTCCCAGGGGAATTTCGGCTTGATCAGCAGCTCGCCGCCCTCCCAGCGGGTGATGTCGTCCGAGGCATGGAGGAAGATGTTCTCGCCGTCCTGCCGGCCGAGCATCATGTACTTGCCGTTCACCGTGCGCGGGAACAACGCCATGCCCTTGTTGCGGCTGGCGCTGCCCGACATCGGCACCAGGTCGAAGCTGCGCCAGTCGCGGGTACGCAGCAGCTCGGACTGGATCACCGAGCCGTTATAGGCGGTGTAGGTGCCGATCCATTCCTCTTCGCCGCCCTCATGGCGGAAATGGGTGATGCGCAGGTCCTCGAGCCCGTTCGACTGGGCCTTGGTGATCGGGAAGATCACCGTGCCGGAGAGCGTCGAGTCGCGGTGGCGATAGACCGTCACCGGCCCCTCGGGAACATGCTCCTCATCCTCTTCCCGGGCATCCGCCGCGGTGGCGAAGGGCGGCTCGGGCGCCAGGGTCAGCTCGTTGCTCTCGGTGATGATCCCCTCGCGGAAGGCGACCGAGGAGATATGCCCCTCGCCCACCGCCCGCAGGCTCATCAGGATGCGCAACGACCCCTCCGGCATGCCGGTCTGGTCGTAATGCGGCACCGCGCTCGGGTTCATCAGCGCGGCGGCGGCATAGCTGTACTCGTGGCAGAAATAGGCGCCGATCAGCTGGCGCTTCTCGTCCCCGATCTGGCTGCCGTCGAGCCCGAGCATGCCCTCGATCTCGTCATAGCGCGTCATGAACACGCGCCGCGTCTGCCAGTGGCGCGCCTCGAAGTCCTTGAGCACGATCTCCAGCTGGGCCCGCGCCGCGCCGGGCGACATGGCGAGCACTTCGCTCACCAGCCGCTCGGTCCGGCTCGGCGCCGACCCGTTGGAGGCCCAGGCTATGTGGAACGGGCGGACCACCACGCGGGAGGGATCTGCCCGCAGGCGCAATGCATGATTGAAAAGTTCGAGCATCCGGCTCCCAGCCATTTCCCGCACCGGCGCCCAGGCCTGAAGCCCTAGGCGACGGCAGCTCGTAACGGTGTTGCCACGGTTCCGGTTGCATTTGAAAGGGCGGAAATCGCACAATTCGCCAACTGGAGCGCCAAAATCGACTCGGCGCCCTGGTTGCGGTTCAGCCCGTGCGGCATCAGCCCGTCGAAGCAGCCGCCGTCCTGCGCGCTGGCCAGCGGCAGCTCGAGGTCGTTGGCACCGAGATACCAGCGATAGGCACGCATCGCCTCGTCCACCCAGCGCCGCTCGCCCGTCGCTTCATGCGCGGCGACACAGGCCTCCACCGTCGCCTGCGCCTCCAGCGGCTGCTGGTCGAACTGGAGCGGCGCGGCATATTCGCGACCGAAGCTTTCGGTGCCGACGGCGCGGAAGCGGCCCTCGGGCGAAGTCTGTTGGCCGACGATCCATTCGAGCGTCTCGAGCCCGACGCTGGTGAACGCGCTGCGACCCAGCGCCATGCCGGCACGCAGCAACGCCTCGGGCAGGCGGGCATTGTCATAGGCCAGCACGATCTCGAACCAGCTCCATTCGGGCCGGCGATTGCCGTCGAGCAGCGCAATCAGCTCCTCGCCGAAGCGCATGAGGATCTCGCGGCTGAGCGTATGCCCGGGATGCGCATCGAGCATCGCCGCCGCGCCCAGCATCGCGAAGGCGCGAGCGCGCGGACTGCCCAGCTCCAGCGCGATCGAGGCGGTGGCGTCGAACAGTGCCGACGCCCAGTCGCGATGCTTGAGCGCCTTGGCATCGCGCGCAGTGACGCCCAGCGCCCAGAGCGCCCGTCCGTTCGAGTCTTCCGACCCCACATCCTCGCACCAGGTCCGGTCGAAGTTCATGAAGTTGCGGAACCGGCGCAGATCCGGGTTCCAGGCATATTGGACGAAGGCGGCATAGACGCTCGTCCATTTGTCGCGCAGCGTCTCGTCGATCCCGTCGATCTTCGACATCAGGATCAGCGCGCGGGCATTGTCGTCGATGCAATAGCCGTGGCGCCGGTCGGGCACCGAGAAGATCGAGTGCTGGAGCATGCCGGTGGCATCGCTCATCCGCTCCACGGCAGCGAGGTCCGGCTTGAGCGGCGCGAGCTCCTGGCTGGCCCGGGCGAAGCGCCGCGGCCTGGCGGCGATGATGCTCGCCAGCGTGTCCATCGCGGTCTCGGCAAGGCGCGGCCACAACATGGTCCTGCCCCGGGCATAGGCGCGATGCGCCAGCGCCAGCCGGGCATCCTTGTCGGCGAGCAGTCGGCCGATCTCGCGCGCGAAGGCCGCGCTGTCGTTGAATGGCACCAGCACGCCATGCTCCTGTCCGAGAATCTCGGTCGCATGGATATAGGGGGTCGAGACCACCGGCTTGCCCACCGCCACCGCATAGGACAGCGTCCCCGAGGTGATCTGCGCGGGATTGGGATAGGGCGTCGCATAGACGTCCGCCGCCTGGAGATAGTCGAGCAGTTGGTCCTGCTCGACGAAACCATCGACGAACGCGACATGCTCCGCCACGCCCAGTTCGCCGGCAAGCGCCTTCAACCGGTCGCGATAGGCCTCGCCCTCATGCGCGACGAGATTGGGGTGCGTGGCGCCCAGGATCACATAGAGCGAATCGGGCCGGGCCTCGGCGATCGCCGGCATGGCCTCGATCATCGTCTCGATGCCCTTGCTCGGCGCAAGCAGGCCGAAGGTGAGGATCACCTCGCGGCCCTGCCAGCCGAAGCGCGGCTTGAAATCCTCGGGATCGGCGAAGGGACGGTCCGGCACGCCGTGCGGGATCATCGCTATCTTCTTGTCGTCGGCGCCGTGCACGCGCTTGAGGATCTCGCGGCCCTTCTCGGCCATCACGATCACCCGCGAGGCCCGGCGCAGCAGCGCCTCCATCACGCGGCGTTCGTCGGGATTGGGCTTCTCCAGCACCGTGTGCAGCGTCGCGATCACCGGGATCGACAGGCGGTCGAGCAGCGCGATCAGATGCTCGCCGGCCGGGCCGCCATAGATGCCATATTCATGCTGGACCCACAGCGCCTGCGCGCCCGAGGCCTCGATCCGACGGGCGGTCTCGATATAGGCCGGGCGCTCCTGCTGCGGGATCGAGCCGGTGACCACATCGGGATAGGCGTAGCGCCCCGGATGGTCGTCCATCGCATAGACGTCGACTCGAAGCTCGGGGAAGCGCGCCTTGAGCGCGGCATGGGTATCGGTGGTGTAGGTGGCGATGCCGCATTTGCGCGGCAGGAAGTTGCCGATCAGCGCGATGTGCTGGATTTTCGGGGCTTTCATGCGCCGATCTTTCCTTTCGCTATCGCAAACTCAATTGCGTGTTGCCCCCACGCTCATCCTTCCAAACCAACTGTTTTCAATAAGGTTTCATCATGCTGCAGTGCGGCATGATACGACTCGCACTGCAGCTTGTAAATGTGTCGTTCAGCCGCGGCCGCGATAGCCCGGCACCCCCTGATCGGGTACCCAGACACCTTCCGGCGCTGCACCAGACTGCCAGAAAACGTCGATCGGTATACCACCGCGGGGGTACCAGTACCCGCCGATCCTGAGCCATTCCGGCTGCATCTCGTCGAACAGCCGCTGGCCGATGCCGACGGTGCAATCCTCGTGGAAGGCGCCGTGGTTGCGGAAGCTGCCCAGGAACAGCTTGAGCGACTTGGATTCGACGATGGTGTCGTTCGGCACATAGTCGATCACCAGATGCGCGAAATCGGGCTGGCCGGTGATCGGGCAGAGCGAGGTGAACTCGGGTGCCGCGAAGCGGATGAGATAGCGCGTGCCCTTGCGCGGATTGGGCACATAGTCGAGCTCGGCCTCTTCCGGCGTGGCGGGAAGGGTCGAGGTTTTTCCGAGATGCTTGGCGTCCATGCCCGCCATGTAGGCGTTTGCGATGCGCTTTGCATCCTTCTAGGAGACGGAGCCATGGACGGGCTCGTAACGACCGAATGGCTGGCTGGCGCAGATCATGTGCTGGTGCTCGATGCAACCTATACATCGACGATCCCAGGATCGCCGCCGCGCAGCCCGCGGGCGGAATTCGAGGCCGAGCATATCGCGGGCGCGCGCTTCCTCGATCTCGACACGCTGGTCGATGAGGACAGCCCGCTCCCCTCGACCATGCCGACCGTCGCGAAGATCGCCGAGCGGCTGCGCGCGCTGGGCGCGAACACCGAGACGCCGATCGTCCTCTACGACAACGGCCCGCACCACACTTCGTGCCGCGCCTGGTGGGTGCTGCGGCTCGCCGGCGTCGATGTCGCGCTGCTCGACGGCGGCATGACCAAGTGGAAGGCGGAAGGCCGGTTGTGCACCAACGGGCCGCACGAAGCCGAACCCGGCGATTTCGAGGCCCGTGCGCCCAAGGCTCGCGCCCGCACCCTGCACGAGATGAAGGCCGAGACCGGCCAGATCGCCGATGCCCGCTCCGCCGCGCGCTTCACCGGCGACGAAGCCGATCCGCGTGCCGAGGTCGCCGCCGGCCATATCCCGGGCTCGAAGAACATCCCCTACCCCAAATTCTTCAATGCCGACGGCACCTGGAAGGCGCCCGAGCATATCCGCGCGGTGTTCGAGGAGCATGGCATCGACCTTGCCCAGCCGCTGGTCACCACCTGTGGTTCGGGCATCACCGCCGCGATCCTGGCGTTCGGCGCGCATCTGCTCGACAACGAGGCCGCGCTCTATGACGGCAGCTGGACCGAATGGGGTAGCCGTCCCGAGACCGCCAAGGCATTGGGCCCGGCATGAGCAGCGAAAAGCAGGACAAGACCAAGGTCGTTTCCGCCGGCCGGCGCAAGGAATGGACCCAGGGCATCGTCAACCCGCCGGTGTGGCGCGCCTCGACGATCCTCTACGACAATGTCGCGGACCTGCGCGCGAGCGGTGCCAAGGACACCCATCACCGCCTGTTCTACGGCCGGCGCGGCACGCCGACCCAATGGTCGCTCGCCGAGGCGCTGACCGAGCTGGAGCCAGGCGCCGAAGCAACCCTGCTCTACCCCTCGGGCGTCGCCGCGATCGTCTCGACCCTGCTCGCGCTGCTCTCGCCCGGCGATCACCTGCTGGTGCCCGACAGCGCCTATGACCCCACCCGCAACTTCGCCAACGGCCTGCTCAAGCGGATGGGGGTCGAGACGACTTATTACGATCCGCTGATCGGCGAGGGCATCGCGGCGCTGTGCCGCGAGAACACCAAAGTGATCTTCCTCGAGAGCCCGGGCAGCCTGACCTTCGAGGTGCAGGACGTGCCGGCGATCGTCGCGGTGGCCAAGGATCGCGGCATCGCCACGATACTCGACAATACCTGGGCGACGCCCCTGCTGTTCCCGGCGATCCAGCTGGGGATCGACTATACCATCCTCGCCGCGACCAAATATGTCGTCGGCCATTCGGACGTGATGCTCGGTTCGGTCACCGCCGCCGAGGGCAAGTATCAGAAGCTGCGCGACACCAGCTACCAGCTCGGCCAGACCGCGAGCCCCGACGACGCCTGGCTGGGCGCGCGCGGCCTCAGGACCATGGCGATCCGGCTCGAGCAGCATGGCCGCGCCGCGCTGCAGATCGCCGAATGGCTCAAGACCCGGCCCGAAGTCGCGCGGGTGCTCCACCCGGCGCTGCCCGATTGCCCGGGGCATGAACTCTTCCACCGCGACTTCAGGGGTGCGGCCGGCCTGTTCTCCTTCGTGCTGAACGGCGGCGGCGAGAAGGAGCGCGCGGCGCTGATCGACACGCTGGAGCATTTCGGCATCGGCTATAGCTGGGGCGGCTATGAGAGCCTCGCTTTGCCGGTCGATCCGCAGCGCTTCCGCACCGCGACCGAATGGAAGGCCGAGGGGCCGGTGGTCCGCCTGCAGATCGGCCTCGAGGATCCCCAAGACCTGATCGCCGATCTCGAGCGCGGGCTGGCTGCCTTCAGGGATGCCCGGGGATGATGCAGCGGTTCGGCGACTGGCTGGCGGGGCACAATCTCCCCTCCCCTCCGGAGCTGAGCGAAGCAGGCATCGCCGTGGGGCTCGCCATCGCCGCGCTGGCGCTGGGCTGGCTGGCCGGGCGGCGGATCGGGCCGCGGATCGCCGAATATTGGTCGCGCGACGCCGATCACGGGCCGTTGTTCAGCGGGCGCGTGTGCGAGGTGATCCGCCACGGCGTCGCGACGGTGCTGCTCGGCATCATCCTCGCCGGCTGGAACTGGCACCCGCTGGCGGCGCTCGGCCTGGGCTTCGCCACCGGTGCCGCGGCGGCGATGTTCAGCATCGCGGTATTGCGCGGCCTCAACCTGCCGCGCTCGATCGCCTGGACGGCGGCGGCGATCGCCTTCGCCGCGATCCTCAGCCACGCGATCGGCGGGTTCGCCGCGACCCGCGAGACGCTGGAGCGCGTCGGCATCGACATCGGCGCGCGCCGGCTCACCCTGCTCTCGCTGATCAGCATCAGCATCACGGTATTGCTGCTCTTCGCCGGCGTCCGCCTGTTCAACCGCATATTGACGCAGTGGATCGCAACGGCGCGCGGTTTCGACCCGACCCAGAAGCTGCTGTTCCAGAAGCTCGCCGCGATCGCCGCGGTGGTGGTCGCCTTCTTCGTCGGCATCGACCTGCTGGGCATCGACCTCACCGCCTTCGCGGTCTTCTCCGGCGCGTTCGGCCTGGCGATCGGCTTCGGCCTGCAGAAGACGATCGGCAATCTGATCGCCGGGATCATCCTGCTGATGGACCGCTCGATCAAGCCGGGCGACGTGATCGTGGTCGGCGACAGCTTCGGCTGGGTGAACAAGATCGGCGTCCGCGCGGTCAGCGTCGTCACCCGCGACGGCAAGGAGCATCTGATCCCGAACGAGATCCTGATGACCCAGGAAGTGGAGAATTGGTCGTACACCGATCGCAACGTCCGCGTCCGCATTCCCGTCACCGTCGCCTATGACTGCGACCTCAAGCTCGCCCAGGAACTGATGCTGCGCGCCGCGAAGGAAAGCCCGCGCGCGCTCAACGACCCGCCGACCAATGTCCGCCTCTCGGCATTCGGCGAGAATGGGGTGGAGCATGAGATCCTCACCTGGATCAGCGATCCCGAGAGCGGCGTCGGCAATGTGAAGAGCGACGTGCTCAACCGGCTCTGGGTGATGTTCAAGGAACATGGCATCACGCTGGCGCTGCCGCAGCGCGAGGTGCGGATCACCCGGGACGACGGGAAGCGGGGCTAGCTTCCTACGCGCCGCCTGGGGCCGGCACCGGGAACCAAGCAGGCGAAATCCTGCATTGCAAGCGCGGCCCATTGCCCTTTCGGGGGCACCGTCCCTATCTGTCCTGCGTGCCCGCCGCTTCCGTGACCGCCCGCATCGCCGATGGAGTCAGCTCGATCCTGCCGGGCGACTGGGACGCCTGCGCGGGCGACCGCAACCCGTTCGTCAGCCACGCCTTCCTCTCGATCCTCGAACGCTCAGGATCGGTGAGCCCGCGCGCCGGCTGGCAATCGCTGCCGATCGTGATCGAGGACGGCCAGGGCGTGCCCGCCGCCATCGCCCCGGCCTATGCCAAGAGCCACAGCCAGGGCGAATATGTCTTCGACCACGCCTGGGCCGATGCGTGGGAGCAGGCGGGCGGCCAATATTATCCCAAGCTGCAGATCGCGGTGCCCTTCACGCCGGTGCCCGGCCCGCGCCTGCTGCTGCGCGACGGGGCGCTGGCCCCCGGGCTGATCGCCGGGATCGAGGCGGTGACCGACCAGAACCGGCTGTCCTCGGCGCACGTCACCTTCCTCGACGACGCCCAGCTGCCGCTGTTCGAGGCGGCCGGCTGGCTGATCCGCGCCGGCACCCAGTTCCACTGGGCGAACGAAGGCTATGGCGACTTCGACGAATTCCTGGGCGTGCTCGCCAGCCGCAAGCGCAAGGCGATCCGCAAGGAGCGCACCGCGGCGGTGCAAGGGCTGGACATCCGCCACCTGACCGGCAGCGAGATCGACGAGGCGCATTGGGACGTGTTCTGGACCTTCTACCAGGACACCGGCAGCCGCAAATGGGGCCGCCCCTATCTCACCCGCGAGTTCTTCACGCTGCTCGGCCGCGAGATGGCCGGCAAGGTGCTGCTGATCCTCGCCTATCGCGAGGGCCGGCCGATCGCCGGCGCGCTCAACCTGATCGGCGCCGACACGCTCTATGGCCGCTATTGGGGCTGCACCGAGGAAGTGCCCTTCCTCCATTTCGAGCTCTGCTATTATCAGGCGATCGATGCCGCGATCGCGCGCGGGCTGCAGCGTGTCGAGGCCGGCGCGCAGGGCGAGCACAAGCTGGCGCGCGGCTATGCCCCTGTCACCACCTGGTCGGCGCACTATCTTCCCGATCCGGGCTTCCGCCGCGCCGTTGCCGATTATCTGGAGCGCGAGCGCGAATCGGTGGCGCAGGAGCAGGAATATCTCGGCGAGCTGACGCCGTTCCGGCGGGGCGGGTAGCTAGGGCTGTCGCTTGGGTTGGGGTTGGGAAAGCGACCCCCTTCCCGTCACCCCGGACTTGTTCCGGGGTCCACCAAGCCGCACCGGATAGGCTCGAACCTCTTGCCCATGATTCGCCTCCCGGTGGACCCCGGCACAGGGCCGGGGTGACGGGAGACTTGCAGGCTAGTGCCTTGCCTTCCTGTGCTTCGCCTTGTGGGTCGGGCTGGCAGACGGCGACGGACTGGGCGAGGCGACAGGCACCGGCGATTCCTCCGGCTCCGGCACCGGGCTCGCCTCGGGATCGGGCAGGCGGCTCTCGCCGCCATGGCCTTCGCGCAGGATGATGTCGCGTTCCCAGCGCGGCACCGGCAGCTCGCCGGGCTCGATCACGGGGGCGGGCACCGAATGATCGATCTTGAACAGCGCGCTTGATCCGTCGCGCCACAGCGGAATCAGGCCCTGCTCGAAGCGCGGGTTGTAGGCCGGCGTCTCGATCATCCAGACATAGTCGAACGCGTCGCGCGGGAAGCGCGCCAGCGCCCAGGCGACCGGGCGCCAATATTCGCGCGGGCACTGCACGTCGGTGACGATCTGCGAGGGATCGTGCGCGAAGCGCTTGGCGGCGGCGTAGCGCACGGTGAGCAGCTGGCCGCCGGCCATAGACCATTGGTCGTTGGTATAGGCGAGCTTGCGCTCCAGCGCGAGCGCGGGAACGTGCTGGAGGCGGGTCTGCTTCCACTCATAGCGGCAGGTCTCGCCGACAAAGGTGATCAGGCGCGCGCCCTGCGGCAGGTGCTCGAGCGCCTTGAGCTCGCGGTCATAGGTGCCGCTATAGAGCGCGAAGCTCCAGGTGGTGGCGGCGATGCGCACGCAGAAGAACGTCATGCCCAGTACCGCGACGGTGGCGGCGCCGCGGATCGACAGGCCGGGCTTGGGCCGGATCGCGAGGATGCCGACCGCGAGCAGGAACGGCACCAGGCGCATGTCCGCATAGGCCGAGCCGAACACGACGCGCGGCAGCAGCGCGTAGACCAGGGTCAGGAAGATCGCCGACAGCGCCAGGTTGCGCGAATATTGGATGTTCGGATCGCGCACCGCCTTGAACAGCAGCAGGAACAGCACGCCGACCGAGGCGAGGTCGAACAGCTGCCAGCGGTCGCGGAAGACCTGGGTGATCCACAGCATCTTCGCGCGCCAGTTGAACATGTCGAAGGTCTGGCCCGAGACATGGTCGCCCGAGCGCCACACGACCATCATCACCGCCGGCGGGACGAGGACGATGCACTGCAGGCCCGCGAAGAAGCAGGGCAGGATCCAGCCGCCGACAATGTCCTTGTACCAGGGCAACTCCGGATTGCGGCGCAGATCGTGCTGGCGGATCAGCTCGGCCGAGAAGGCGAGCACGCCGAGCAGGCCCCAGCCATAGGTGTGGCAGACCCAGATCAGCACCGAGACCGGCAGGAACACCATCGAGCGGAAGACGAACTTGCCCAGCCGGGCCAGCCGCAGCCACCAGCCGAACGCGAGCAGCGCGAACGCCATCGACAGCGCGAAATTGACGAAGCCGAAATGGAAGGGGAAGGCATAGGCGAGCGGCAGCGCGAACAGCGCGGTCGCCGGGATCCGGCCATGCACCTCGCGCGCGATCCACAGCATGCCCGCCACGGTCATCGCGGGAATCGAGATCACGACCAGCTTCACCGCCAGCTCGAGCCCGAAGACATAGTGGAGCGGGATGACGAGCAGGTCGACGCCGAGATTGCCCATCAGGCTCCAGCGGAAATCATACCACTCGCGCAGGAAGGGATATTGGTCATAGGTGAACTGGACGCGGTAGCGCCCCATGTGCCCCGGCAGGTCGACCAGCGGCGGGATGGTCGGCCAGAGCAGCGGAATCACGGCTATGAAGATGCAGAGCGCCACGAACCATCGTGTCTGCCACCATTGCAACGCGTCGCCCCTGTCCATCCCGCGGCTTTAGGGGAGCAAAGCCCCTCGCCGCAAGCGGCGGATCACTTCACCGCATACAGCGCGGACACTTTATTGGCCCAGATCAGCTTCACATCGGGCGCCAGCACGGGCCGGGCGGGGAAATCGAGCGTCCAGACATAGCGGAAAGTACCGCGATCGAAATCGCGGATCGCCGTGTCGAATTGCGTCGTCTTGTACTCGCAGACCGCAGGATAGACGAGCTGCGAGGGGTCGGTCCGATAGGGATCGGCCTCGGGGTGGCGGGCACGGAGCAGCTGCTGGCCATCGAGTGCCCATTGGCCGTTCTCGAACACGTCGCGCCGCGCCACCGCGATGCCGGCGATATGGCCGAGCCTGTCGCTGTGCCACTGCGAGGAGCAGGGTTCGTTGACCAGCACCAGCACGCCCGTGCCGCGCGGGATGTGATCGACCGCCTCGAGCGCCGCCTGCTGGGTCTGGGCGAAGAGCAGGAAGGCGATGGTCGAGCTGGCCGTGCGCATCGCGAAGAAACCAGCGCCGGCCAGCGCCAGCCAGCGTTCCAGCCGGTCATGCCCGGGGCGCATCCGGACGGCGATCAGCGCAAGGGCGACCGCGGGGGCGAGCATCCGCATGTCGACATAGGCGCCGCCGACGATCAGCCGGGGCAGCACCGCAAAGGCGGCGAGGCAGAGCAGCGCAGCCGTACCGGTGAGCGGATCGAAGCGGAAGCGCCGGTCGCGCACCGCCGCCCAGAGCAGCCCGAACACCAGGATCGCGCAGCCGACATCATACCATTTCCAGCGCTCGCGCAGCAGCGAGGGGAACCAGCTCGCCTTGGCCTTCCAGTCCCAGAGCGGTCCTTCGCCCGGCGGTGCGCCGATCATCAGCGCGGCGGGCCCGGCAAGCGGCAGGCACCAGACGACGGCGCGGACCAGCGCGGCGCCGCGCCCCTCCCCCGCTTCGCGCTGGCGCACCCATTCGGCGCCAAAGGCGAGCAGCCCGAACATGCCCCAGCCGAAGCTGTGCGCGACCCATAGAAGGAAGGCGATCGGCACGAACAGCACCGCGCGCAGCACCGGCCGGTGCGCGAGCGTGCACCAGAGCAACAGCGCGTGCAGCGCCAGCCCGCCGGCCAGCATGAAGTTCACGAAGCCGAGCTGGAAGGCATAGCCATAGATCAGGGGGAAGGCGAAGCCGGCGGCGGGCGACAGGCTGCCTCCCGCGCGGCGTGCAAGCAGGATCAGCCCGCTGACCCAGAGCGGCGGGATCAGCAGCACGACCAGCTTCGCCGCAGCCTCGGCACCCATCACCGGCGCAAGGAACTGGACGATCAGATCGACGCCGAGATTGCCGACCAGTCCCCAGTGGAAGCTCCAGTGGCGCTGGAGATCGGCCGAGTCGGCGATCCCGGCAGCAATGTGGTAGCGGCCGATATGGCCGGGCAGGTCGGCGAGCGGCGGCAGGCCGGGCGCGAGCAGCGGCACGCAGGAGGCCAGGATCGCAGCAAGCGCGAACCAGCGCGTTTCCCACCAGCGGAGCGTCGCCGCCTGCGCCATCAGTGACGCTTCGCCAGCCGGTAGACGCGCGGCGCGTCTCCGGGGTCGACCGGCACCAGCCATTCGGGTACCCGGCCTGCGCGCAGCTCCGCCGCGAGGCTGTGCGGGCTGCTTGCCTGCTTCGCTAGGCCTTCGAGATCGGCGGGGCAGAAGGCGACATAGTCGATGCCCCATTGCCGCGCGATCGTCTCGGACTGCGCGGGCGCTCCCATGAAGAAGTCGTACATGGCGCGATTCCCCCGATTGTTGCGATGATAGGGCGCGGCGACCACCGCGTGCGGCGTGGCGGCGAGCGCATAGGCGCCCAGGTCGAGCGGCGCGAGCAGGCGCCCGGGCGGCAGGGCCGCGAGCCGGGCGAGGCTTTCGGGCGCGGTGCAGTTCGGGCCCGGCTCGGCATGTGGCGGGAAGATCGCGGTGGCGGCGATCGGGTAGAGGATGCCGGTGCCCGCGATCCAGGCGGCGGCCAGCGCGAGCGCGCCGCGGATGCGTGCCGCGCCGACCATGACTGCCAGCCCGGACGCGGCGAGCAGCGCGGCGGGATAGGCCCCGCGCAACTGGAGCAGCGTGACCGCCAGCGCGGTCAACTGGAGCGCGGCCAGGATCGACCAGCCGGGGGAGCGGCGGCGCCAGGCGAGGACGAGCGTGGCGAGCAGTCCGACCAGCGCCAGGCCCGTATAGGCGATGGCGTTCGCCGGCGGAGCGCCGAACAGGGGCTGGGCCTCGCCCACCTCGGCCAGCCAGAGCCGGGCGAGCAGCGGGTCGACCTCGCCATAGGGGCTCAGGCATTGCGGCGCGATCGTCAGCACGGCGAGGCCCGCCAGGGCAGCGACGATCCCTGCGGCGATCGCCCGGCTGCGCAAGGTTCGTTGGCCGGCAAGGGCGAACAGCGCCAATGCCAGCGGCGCCAGCGATGCGCCCTGCGCGGCGCGCCAGGAGAGCCCGGTGAAGCCGTCACAGGCCGGCACCGTCCAGCCGCTCGTCCGGAACAGCACGGCCACGCCGGCGAGCGCGAGCGGCAGGGCGAGACCGAAGCCGAACAGCCGGTCACGGCTGCCGGGCCGGTCGGCCACCCAGAGCAGCACCAGCGCCACCCCCGCCACCCCGAGCAAGGGCAGCGTCTCGAGGCCGATCACCAGCGATGCGGCGATCGCGAGCGCGGCGACCACCCCATCGCGCAGCCTGCCGGTGCCGAGCAATGCGCGCACCAGCAGCAGGAGCAGCACCATCTGCAAGGCGTGATGATCGATCCGCCCGGGAAGGAACAGGCTCGTCGCCGGATAGGCCAGCGCCGCGATCAGGATCGCAGTCGCGGCAGGCGCGCCCAGGCGACGCGCGACGGCTCCGGTGAGCACCAGCGCCAGGAAGAACAGCAGCGCCGGCCACAGGATCACCATCGCCAGGGCCGCGCCATGGCCGCCGAGCAACGGGGTGAGCAGTGCCAGCAACAGGCCGGGCACGAGATCGGGCAGGCGCGACCAGTGCATCTCCAGTCCCGGCGGCGCGCCGAGCCGATGCTGGGCCAGATCGGCAAAGCCCTGCCCCGATAGCCAGTCGCGGATCTGCTGGAGCCGCACCATGTCGTCGGTATCGGGCAGCCGCAAAGCCGCCAGATCGTGCCAGTCGCGCGCCGCCCAGGCGAGGCTCAGCACCACGGCCAGCAGCAGCGCGACGCCAAGGTCGCGCCACGCGGGACGATGCGGGCTCGTTTCCATGCGCCCGCGCTAGGATATTTTGGTTAATCCCGCGTTAGAGCCAGGCCGGCGGACGTGGCACGCCCGCCGGTCCGAAACGATCAACCCTCGCGGCGGCCGAGCAACCGAAGCCGCAGCGCGTTGAGCTTGATGAAGCCCGCCGCGTCGCGCTGGTCATAGGCGCCCTGGTCGTCCTCGAAGGTCACGACCTTCTCGCTGTACAGGCTGTACGGCGACTTGCGGCCGGTGACGTTCACGCTGCCCTTGTAGAGCTTCAGGCGCACCGTGCCGGTGACCTTTTCCTGGCTGTAATCGATCGCGGCCTGGAGCATCTCGCGCTCGGGGGCGAACCAGAAGCCGTTATAGATCAGCTCGGCATAGCGCGGGGCCAGCTCGTCCTTGAGGTGCGCGGCGCCGCGATCGAGCGTGATCTGCTCGATACCGCGGTGCGCAAGGTGATAGATGGTGCCGCCCGGCGTCTCGTACATGCCGCGCGACTTCATGCCGACGAAGCGGTTCTCGACCAGGTCGAGGCGGCCGATGCCGTGCTTGCGGCCAAGCTCGTTGAGCGCGGTGAGCAGCGTCGCCGGGCTCATCGCCACGCCGTTCAGCGCGACGCCGTCGCCACGCTCGAAATCGATCGTGATGACTTCCGGCTCGTTCGGCGCGTCTTCCGGGTTCACCGTGCGCGAATAGACGTAATCGGGCACTTCCTCCCACGGATCCTCGAGCACCTTGCCCTCGGACGAGGTGTGGAGAAGGTTCGCGTCGGTCGAGAACGGCGATTCGCCGCGCTTGTCCTTGGCGACCGGGATCTGGTGCTTCTCGGCGAACTCGATCAGCTTCGTACGCGAAGTGAGGTCCCATTCACGCCAGGGTGCGATCACCTTGATGTCCGGGTTCAGCGCGTAATAGCCGAGCTCGAAGCGGACCTGGTCGTTGCCCTTGCCGGTGGCGCCGTGGCTGACCGCGTCGGCACCCACCATCTTGGCGATCTCGATCTGGCGCTTAGCGATCAGCGGGCGCGCAATCGAGGTGCCGAGCAGGTACAGGCCTTCGTACAAGGCATTCGCGCGCATCATCGGGAAGACGAAGTCCTTGACGAACTCCTCGCGCAGATCGTCGATGAAGATATGCTCGGGCTTCACGCCGGCCATCTCGGCCTTCTTGCGCGCCGGCTCGAGCTCCTCGCCCTGGCCCAGGTCGGCGGTGAAGGTCACGACCTCGCACTGATATTCCTGCTGGAGCCATTTCAGGATCACGCTCGTGTCCAGGCCGCCCGAATAGGCGAGGACGACACGGTTGATCTTGTCTGACATGGGCGACTCCGAAGGATGTGCGGGAAAACCGGGGCGCTCTAGGGTCCATGCGCCGCTTCCGCAAGTTTTGCGGCTGGGGCATGCTCGGCCGATACGATTCGGAGGGGAAGACGCGTTCATGAATGCCCTGCTGCCAATGCTCTTCATGGCCGCCACGCCCTGCCCCGGCGGGGAGCGGATCATGACCTGGCAAGGCATGGCGGTGCGCCGGCGCGAGACCCCCGATGGCGTTGACGGTGCTGCGATTTCCTTCTGCCGCGGCAAGCATCTCGTTCGCAGGATCGTGCGACCGGACGCGCTGCACTGGACCGGCTTCAAGGCGCTCGATCTGGATGGCGACGGGCGAACCGAGCTGACCAGCACCTATTGGTCGGGCGGCGCACATTGCTGCTTCACCCAGGTCGTGTTCCGCGCGAACGGCAAGGGGGTAGCCGTCACGCGCCTTTCGCAGCGGGACCATGAGAAGAGCAGCTGGCGCCGCCTGCCTGGATATCCGCGCCCGGTGATGCTGCTCTACGACTTCAGCTCGGCCTATGCCTTCACGGCCTTCTCGGGCACGGTGACGATGCCCTATGTGGTCGAGATCGGCCCCCGGGGCTTTCGTCTCGCCGCGCCGCTGATGCGGGCGCGAGAACCTGGCTGGGGGCCCGCCGCGCTGCGGCATGGCCCCCGGGCATGGGCGGCATTCCTGCGCTATACCAACGGGTACGAAACGCCACTGGCGCGGGTGGACGCACCAGCGCAGCGGCTGACGGCACTGCACAAGCTGGTGCGGGACGACCCAAGCGGAAGCGAGCTGCGCCTTGCCGCCGAGACCCATATCAAGCTCTATTGCTATTATGACGCACGCTGCGACCTGCCGGGCCTGGTCCATGCGATCGAGAAGCCGCGACCTGGCTTGCTGGGTGGATTCCCGGACCTGGCGAGGACGATGCAAGCATCGAACATCAGCAAGCTGCGCCGCGCACCCACGGGCTGGCGATAGGAGACGGGCAATGGCCGAGCTCAAGACCAAGGCGACCGAAGTCAGCGTCGCCGATTTCATCGCCGCGGTGCCCGATCCGGTGCGCCGTGCCGATGCGGAGATCGTGCGCGCGATGCTGCAGCGGCTGACCGGCGAGGAACCCCGAATGTGGGGGCCGACGATCATCGGCTTCGGCAGCTATCGCTACACCTATGACAGCGGCCATTCGGGCGAGATGTGCCGGATCGGCTTCTCGCCGCGCAAGGCCGAGCTGGTGCTCTACGTGCTGACCGGCCAGCCCGATCAGGCGCCGCTGCTCGCCCGGCTGGGCAAGCACAAGACGGGCAAGAGCTGCCTCTACGTCAAGAAACTGGCCGATGTGGACATGGCGGTGCTGGAGGAGATCACCCGCACCGCCATCGCCCATATGGACGCGACCTATCCCGCCTGACGCAAGGTCACCTTGTGCGGCTCGCGCAGTTCGCGTTCGCCATCGAACATATAGTCGCGGGTCAGCGGCAGCGCGTCGCGCGAGCGCGAGAATTGCAGCTGGTAGTTGACCAGGCCGCCATATTCGAAGCTGACAAAGCAACCGGCCAGGTAGAAGCACCACATCCGGTAGAAGCGCTCGTCATAGAGGCCGACGATCGCATCGCGCGATGCCACCGTGCGCTCGTACCAGTGCTTGAGCGTCTTGGCATAGTGGAGGCGCAGCACCTCCACATCGGTCATGAAGTAGCGCAGCCCCTCATAGCCCTTGGCGATCTCGGAGAGCGCGGGGATATAGCCGCCGGGGAAGATGTACTTGAGCGTGAAGGCATCGGTGACGCCCGGCGCACCGGCGCGGCCGATCGTGTGGAGCAGCATCACGCCTTCCGGCGTCAGCAGCTCGCGGACCTTGCGGAAGAAGGTCCGGTAATGCGGCGTGCCGACATGCTCGAACATGCCGACCGAGACGATCCGGTCGAACTGGCCGGTGAGGTTGCGATAGTCGATCAGCTCGAACTTCACCTTGTCCGCCACGCCGGCGTCCAGGGCACGCTGCCGCGCGACCTTGAGCTGCTCCTCGGACAGGGTGACGCCGAGCACCTCGGCTCCGGTCTTCTCGTGGATGTAGAGCGCCATGCCGCCCCAGCCGCAGCCGATGTCGAGCACCTTCATGTCGGGCCCGATCGCCAGCTTGGCGACGATGTGCGCCTTCTTGTCGAGCTGCGCCTGTTCGAGGCTGATGCCGGCATCGCTGAAATAGGCGCAGCTATACTGGCGGTCAGTATCGAGGAAGAGGTCGTAGAGCTTGCCCGACAGGTCATAGTGATGCGCGACGTTCTTCTTCGAGCGGCGCTGCATGTTGATCCGGCCGATGCGGAAGGCGAGCTTGTCCATCACCGTCTTGAGGGTGCCCGGCATCAGCACCGAATTGTCGTCCTCCCAACGATTGTTGGAGGCGAAAAGGATCAGCAGGTCGAGGATCTCGCCCTCGACGATGTCGATGTCGCCGTCCATGAACGCCTCGGCCGCGCCGAGCGAGGGATCGCGCAGGATGCGCCGCGTCGCACCCGCGCCGAATCGGATCGTTACCGGCTTGAGCGCGGGATCGGGTTCGCCGAAGCTCTGCTGGGTGCCATCCGCGTGGATGACGGTGAGTTGTCCGCGCTTCACTGCGCGTGCGAAAAATCGATCAATCAACGCCATTCAGCCGTCACCCACCATCTGAAGGTCAACAGCCCCCATAGGCACCTTAGGGATATACGGGATTTCCGCAATATTTCCGCGACTGCGAAGAATCCGACATAATCAGATTCCGGCGTACCATTCATAGCCGGCGATATCCTCCCAGAAGCCGCCCTTGCCCCGGCCGATCCCGTCCAGGCTCGCCACCGCCTCGATCCGCATGAGATATTTGGCCTGCTTGTAGCCGAGCTGGCGCTCGACCCTGAGCCGCAGGGGCGCGCCATGGCCGACGCCGAGCGGGGTGTCGTTCATCGACCAGGCGAGGATCGTCTGGGGATGGAAGGCGTCGATCAGGTCGATCGATTCATAATAGGGGATCTTCCGCTGGCCGAACACGTCGGCGCAGTGGAAGACGATGTAGCGCGCGCCGTCGCGCAGGCCGGCGAGGCGGAGGACCTGCTCCAGCTGCGGCCCCTGCCATTTGCCGATCGCGCTCCACCCTTCGACGCAGTCGTGCCGGGTGATCTGGGCACGCTGCGGCAACGAACGCAGCTGTGCCAGGCTGAGCGACAATGGCCGCTGCACCATCCCGCCCACCTGCAGCCGCCAGTCGGCAAAGCCGTTGGCGGCGAGCGCGTTATACTCCGGCGTGTTCGGATTGGCGGTGCCGTTGGTGCGGAAGCGCGGGCTGCGCTGATCCGGACGAAACTCGCGCGCCAGCGCCGCGCGGCCGGTGATCGAGCGCTGGAGATAGCGATGCGCTTCATCGGCGTTCAGCAGGATCGGGCTGTTGCTCCAGGCGTCGCAGCCCGCGAGCAGCGTCGCCCCTCCGGAGACGATCAGGCCGCGCCGGGTAATCATGCCGCTTCCTCCGCGTCCTTGGGGGCCTTCCACCAGCCGGTGATCATCGAGCCGACCTCGTTGACGGGACCGGCAAGAATCACCAGCGTCAAATGCACCACCACGAACAGGCTGAGCAGCGCCATCGCGATGAAGTGGAGCGACCGCGCCGATTGCCGGCCGCCGAACACATCGGCGAGCCACGGCCACATGCCGGGCGCGAGCGCGAGGCCGGTGAAGATCAGCAAAGGCAGCAGGATGAAGAGCACCCCGGCATAGCTGGCCTTCTGGAAGATGTTGTACGCCTTCGGATCGGCGGGATCGTGGAACCGCAGCTGCCAATGCGCCTCGAGATCCTCGGCGAGATGCGTCGGCGCCAGCTCCGCCCTGCGGATGCGCAGGTCCCGCTGGAGGTGACGGTTGAGCAGGCTCCACGGCAGATAGACCAGCAGCGAGAAGGCGAGCACCAGCGCGAAGGCGAGGTGCCAGTGCCGCGCGCCCGCCAGGTCATAGGTGGAAGGCAGGGTCAGCCATCCCGGCCATTGCGGGAGCTTGAGCCAGGCGTGATCGAAATTCGCGCCGTAATTGCCCCAATAGAGGCGCGGATGGGCGTTGAAGATCATCAGCCCGCTGGGGATCATCACCAGCACCGCAATCGCGTTGATCCAGTGCCAGATGCGCGTGATCAGCCGGTGGCGATAAACCTGCATATATTCCTGCTCAGCCGATCATCCGTAGGCGCGTGCGAAGAAGACTATGGTCGTCGCCGCGGTCACCAGCAAGGTCCAGATCCGCACGACATGATGCGGCAGCCGCTTGCCGACATGCGCGCCGAGCCAGCCCCCCAGCACGCCGCCGGCGAGCATCGGCAGGCAGGCCGACCAGTACACCATGCCGATCGCGATGAAGACGAACGCCGCGGCGAAATTGGCGATGGCGAGCATCAGCGTGCGGATCGAGAAGAGCGAGCGCGGATCGGCGCCGGCGAGCAGGCCATAGACCGCGGTGGTGATCAGCCCCACCCCGCCGCCGAAATAGCCGCCATAGATGCCGAGCAGGCTCTGCGCGGTGACCAGGGTGCGCGGCCCGATCGTGACGCGGGCGTGCAGCCAGTCCGAGGCGCGCTTGCCGAAGATCATCACCACGAGGGCGAAGAGCAGCAGCCAGGGGATGATCATGTCGAAGGCGCGCGAGGGCGTGAGCACCAGCAGCACGCTGCCGGCCAGCCCGCCGGCAAAGGTGATCGCAGCGAGCATGCGCACCGACATGCCGCCCACCGGCGCCAGCTCGTCGCGATAGGTCCAGGCGCTCGCCCCGGCACCGGGCAGCAGCGCGACGTTCGAGGTGGCGTTGGCGATGTTCGAGGGCAGGCCCAGCGCGATCAGCGCCGGCAGCGTCGCGAAGGTGCCGCCCCCCGCCAGCGCGTTCATCGCGCCACCCAGCGTGCCGGCCGCGGCGGCGAGGATCAGGTCGGTCGGGTCGAGCACGCGTCCTAAATCCCGGCGCAGGGCGCGCTTGTCGAGGAGTTTCTAGGCCTCGAAGGGCAGATGCCATTGGAAGACCCCGGCCTTGTAGCCGTCGAGCCTGAAGCCGCGCCGGCCGAAGAAATTGCCGGCCGCACGATTATTCCCCAGCGTGGCCAGCCGAAGCCCGGACAAGCCGCACTCCCGCGCCCAGTCCTTCGCCTCACGCACGAGCCGGCGTCCAAGGCCCTGATTCCGGCGGCGGCGATCGATCTCGAGCCGCCGTACTTCCGCAGTGCCCCGCCCATCGATCTGGCAAACGATATAGCCCGCCATGCGGCGGCCAACGCGCAGGACCGCGATCATCCGGTCGCCCGCAAGCCGGGACGATTCATGGGCCGGGTCGAACGGATAGGCGTCACGCTGCCCCGCCGGCCTCGACAGCTCGAAGCTGAAATCGCAATCGGCGAACCACATCGGATCGAGCGTTTCGACGCGCTCGACCTCGACAAAGGGATTCACCCGAGCGCCGCCATCTTCTCCTCGGCCTCGCGGTCGAGCTGGGCGCGGCTCTTCTTCTCGGCGGCGGTCTTGAGCTGGCCGCAGGCGGCGTCGATGTCGCGACCGCGCGGCGTGCGCACCGGCGCCGAGATGCCCGCCTCGAAGATGATGTTCGAGAAGGCGCGGACGCGCTCGGGCGTCGAGGTGTCGTAGGGCGCGCCGGGCCAGGGGTTGAACGGGATCAGGTTCACCTTGGCGGGCAGATCGTACTTCTTGAGCAGGCGGACCAGCTCGCGCGCCTCGTCGTCGCTGTCGTTCTTGTCCTTGAGCATGACGTACTCGAAGGTGATGCGGCGGGCATTGTTGGCGCCGGGATAGTCGGCGCAGGCCTGGAGCAGCTCCTCGATGCCGTACTTGCGGTTGAGCGGCACGATCTCGTCGCGCACTTCCTTGGTCACCGCATGGAGCGACACCGCCAGGTTGACACCGATCTCCACACCAGCCCGAGCCATCATCGGCACCACACCAGAGGTCGACAGGGTGATGCGGCGCTTCGACAGGGCGAGGCCATCGCCGTCCATCACGATCGACAGGCCGTCGCGGACATTGTCGAAATTGTAGAGCGGCTCGCCCATGCCCATCATCACGATGTTGGTGAGCATCCGCCCCTCGGGCTGGCTCGGCCATTCGCCGAGCGAATCGCGGGCGAGCATCACCTGGCTGACGATCTCGCCGGCGGTGAGGTTGCGCACCAGCCGCATCGTGCCGGTGTGGCAGAAGCGGCAATTGAGCGTGCAGCCGACCTGCGAGGACACGCAAAGGGTTCCGCGGTCCGCATCGGGGATGAAGACCATCTCGTAATCCTGGCCGTCCGCCGAGCGGAGCAGCCATTTGCGCGTGCCGTCGGTCGAGACCTGGGCCTCGACCACTTCGGGGCGGCCGATCACGAAGCGCTCGGTGAGCCAGGGGTGCTGCGCCTTGGCAATGTCGGTCATCGACTCGAACTCGGTCGCGCCGCGATTATAGACCCAGTGCCAGATCTGCTTGGCGCGCAGCTTGGCCTGCTTCGGCTCCATGCCGGCATCGGCCAGCACCGCGCGAAGCTGGTCGCGGGTGAGACCGATCAGGTCGACACGTCCGTCCTCACGCGCCACCGCGGGGCGGGGCACGGGCACGGGATCGATGTGCCCGGGGATGGGCATGGGGGCGGCCGAAGCTGTCTGCATAGGCGCGCACATAGTCGATCTCGCGCGATTATTCCAGTGACCCCAGCGCTTTGAGACTGATGCGCAGCGATTCGGCCAGCGGGGTGTGCGGTTCCTCGCCGAGAAAGGCGACCAGCTCGCGATTGTCGAGGCGGACCGGGTAGTTCCAGAAGGGGCGCATTTCCAGCAGCTCGCGGATCGTCGGATTGAAGAGCGCGACGAGCGGGAGGAGGGCCCAGGGGAGGCGGACCTGCTTCGCCTTGCGCCCGCCCGCCTCCGCGATCGCCGCGGGGAAGGCGCTGCCATCGGGGTCCCAGTGGCCGGCGAAATGGAAGCGGGCGAAACGGGGCAGCTCAGCCTCGCGATCGAGCAGCCGGGCAAAGGCCTCGCCGACGTCGGGGAGATAAGCCCAGGCATGACCAACGCCCTTGCGCCCCGGATTGGTGACCCGCGTCACCGGCTTGCCGGGAGTGATCATGCCCTGGGAAAGCCAGCTATTGCCGGGCCTTGGGCCATAATAGTCGCCGGCGCGCAGGATCAGCCCGCGAACGCCCGACGCCTCGATCCGCGCCTCCATCGCCTTGCGGATACCGCCCTTGCGGGTGCCCGGCGCCTGGTGCGAATCGGGGTGGGCGACAGGCGTCTGGGCGGGGTCGTAATTGTAGATCGTCCCCGGCAAGGCGAGCCGGGCGTCGTTGGCCCGGGCGGCCTCGATGCTGTTCTCGAGCATCGGCAGGACGCGCTTGTCCCATTCGAGATAGCCCGGCGGGTTGACCGCATGGACCAGTGCCGCGACGCCCTCCGCCGCGTCCAGCACGTCACCCAGGACCCTTGCGTCGCCCTCGCGCCAGTCGATCCGGGGATCGAGGCCGGGGCGCAGCTGGCGGACCAGCCCGCGCACCCGCCAGCCCTTGCCGAGCAGCGCCCGCGCCGTCTCGCCGCCTACCCCGCCGCTTGTGCCGAGCACCAATGCGATCCGTTCCATTCCAGCCTCCAATCTTGCCGATGTTGCGAGGGTGGATGAATCGGAGTTGGAAGAAAATTGCCCAACCTTTGCAGTCAGCCTATAGGAATTTGATGAGAGCGATCGACTGGGAGCAGCAGCGGGCATTCCTGGCGGTGCTGGAGACCGGGAGCCTTTCCGGAGCGGCGCGTCGGCTGAACCTGGCGCAGCCGACGGTTCGGACGCGGATCTTCGCACTGGAGGCGGCGCTGGGCACGCCGCTGTTCACCCGCTCCCCCGGCGGGCTCACCCCCACGGAGAGCGGACGCGCGCTGCACGAGCACGCCCGTGCCATGGCGATCGCTTCGGACGCCTTTGTTCGCACCGCCTCCGCCGCGCCCGACGAGGTGGCGGGCACGGTGCGGGTCACCGCCAGCGAAGTGATCGCGGTTGAGGCGCTGCCGCCGATCCTCGCGGACCTTGCCCGCAAACATCCGCGTCTGGTGATCGAGTTGAGCCCGAGCAACCGCAACGAGGACGTGCTGCGCCGCGAAGCCGATGTCGCGGTCCGCATGGTGCCGCCCCAGCCCTACGCCCTGGTCGCGCGGCGGATCGGCGCGGTGCCGCTGGGCGTGCATGCGCACCCGAGCTATCTCGCCGAGCGGTCGCCGCCCACTTCCATGGCCGATCTGTCCGGACACCGGCTGATCGGGCCGGAGAGCGATTCGCCGACGCTGCGCGCGGTGCAGGCGGCGGGGTTTGCGGTGGAGCTGGGCGACCTCGCCTTTCGCAGCGACAGCGACCATGCCCAGCTCGCCGCGATCCGCGCAGGACTGGGAATCGGCATCTGCCAGGTGCCGATCGGCACGCGCGACGGGCTGGTCCGATTGCTGCCCGATTTCCGCTTCGAGCTGGAGACTTGGGTGGTCTGTCACGAGGATCTGCGCGGCCTCGCGCGGGTCCGCACAGTATTCGACGCACTCGTTACGGGGCTGCAGGCCTATCTCAACTAACCCCGGACAGGCCACGACGCACCGCGTTCGGCTTGTCCTGTTGCATCCCCGCACCGCAGCATTGCGTTCAAGGGGGCGAGTTAGTTGCGTTTTGGAGTGCAGTAATGAAGCTTATCGGTACGATCCTTGCCGGCGCGACGCTGGCCTTTGCCCCCGCCGCGCTGGCCCAGACCACGCAGAGCAGCCCGGCTCCGGCGACGCCGGACGCCTCGGCCCAGACCACCCCCGCCGCACCGCAGGCCAATGGCCCGGTGACCGATGCGGAGGTCGATCAGTTCGCCACCGCGGCGCTAGAGGTCGAGAAGATCCGCAAGGACACCGCCACCCCCGAAGCCGACAAGGGCGCCAAGATGGCCGCCGCCGCCACCGGCGCGGGCCTGACCGCCGAGCGCTTCAACGCGATCGGTCAGGCGATGCAGAACGACCCGACGCTCAACAAGCGCATCCAGATGGCTGCCAGCGCGAAGCTCGCTGCTTCGGGCGGCGCGCCGGCGGCGAAGCAGCCGTAAGGCTTCAGGGCATCGATGCGAAAAGCCGGGGCTTCGGCTCCGGCTTTTCCATGTCCACCTTTCAAGTTTCCCGTGTTCCTGCTTTCGCAGGAACACAAGCCGAGGAACGTCGAAACTACCCCTTCGCGCAGCCCAGTGCGGCCGCATCGATCGCGGTCGCCGCGCCCTTGAGCGCATAGCTGTCGGCGAAGGGCGCGCCGTTCGCGCCCAGCGTCTCCACGCTCATGCTGCGGCCAGAGCGCATCGCCGCGACGATCGCGGCGTCGGTGCGGGCGTCGGGCGCCCAGGCGTCGCTGTCGCCGGCCTGGAGCTCGAAGCGGCGCTCACCGATCGACAGGGTGACCCGCGCGTTCGGCGCGCGGGCGCGGCTCAGGCGGATGTGGAGCTGGTTGCGCACCCCGTCGCGCGGCCAGTTTGCCACGCTGGCAAAGGGCCCGGGGTCGCGGCGCTTCTCCACCGGCTGGGCGATGGCGAAGCAGCGCAAGGGCGAGGGATCGCGGAACGCGCCCCAACTGTCATAGATGCCGAGCGGCACCCGACCCTGGGCGAGCAGCAGCGCCAGCGCCAGCGCGCTCATGCCGGCGCGGCCCCGCGCCCGGTGCCGAGATGCACCACCGTCTCCACCCCGCCCTCGATCCTGACCACCGAGCCCTGGGGCAGATCGGGCGCCACCGGCGCGCCGAATTCCGGGCGGACCGGCAGGCCGGTCATCACCCCGCGCAGGATGCGGCTCGACATGCCGTGCATGATCACCAGCCGGTCGCCCGGATCGTCATCGGTATCGGCGAGCCAGGACGACACCCGGATCGCGATCGAATCATACCATTCGCCACCCGGCGGCGGGCGCGTGTAGAGGCCGTGCTCGACATCGAGGAAGCCCGGCGCCTCGGCCATGAGGTCGGCGTAGTAGCGCCCACTCCATTCGCCCATGCCGATCTCGACCAGCCGGTCGTCGTGCCGGGCCTGGTGCCAGTCGAGCTCGAGATGCTCGGCGATCACCGCCAGCGTCTGCAGCGCGCGGCCGGCGCTCGACGACCACATGGTCAGCTTCGGCCTGGGCCCGAGGATCTCGCGCAGCGCGGCACCCATCGCATCGGCCTGGGCGAAGCCGGCGCGGGTGAGCGGGGTGTGCGGATGATCGCCCTGCATGCGGCGGGCGAGGTTGAATACGGTTTCGCCGTGGCGGGCGATGAAATCGCGGCCTTTGCGCTGGTTCGTCATCGCCGTCGCACAAGCCCTCGTGGCGAGAGAAAGGCAAGTGCCCAAATATGACCTCGTTTCGTTCATCCAACGAACAGGTGCGGTAGCTCACTACCACACCAGCGCCGGACGGGCGCAACGAAATGAGGGAGGCTCCATGTCCATCATGTTCGCCGCACCGGGGTGAAGGCACGACGGGCTGCCCGGCCGATGCCGAGCTGTTGCCCGTAAGTCACGCTTTTTCCTGTTTATCTGGGGTTCATGAAACAGTGCGGGATGCATCCCGGTTTTGAACCCTGCCCGCGCCGAAACGCACGGGTGCGTACCCAAGGAGTTCAGTTATGCGTACCAAGTTCATCGCCGCCGCAGCAGCACTTCTCGCCGGCTCGGCCTTTGCCGCGCCTGCCTTTGCCCAGGACACCGATGCCGGCTTCACCGGCCCGCGTGCCGAAGTCATCACCGGCTGGGATCATGTGAAGCCGTCGGGCAGCGGCGTGAAGGGCGCCGACGGCGTGCTCTATGGCGGCCAGATCGGCTATGACTTCCAGGCCGGCAGCGCCGTGATCGGCGTCGAAGGCGAGGCCACCGGCTCCACCGCCAAGCGCACCGAGACCGACATCCTCGTCGCCGGCGACCGCGGCCGCATCAGCACCGGCCGCGACCTCTATGTCGGCGGGCGCGTCGGCTTCACCGTCGGCGGCAAGGCGCTGATCTATGCCAAGGGCGGCTACACCAACGCCAAGTTCGACAGCCATTATGTCGCGGGCGCGACCGACATCCGCACCTCTGACAATGCCGATGGCTGGCGCGCCGGCGCGGGCGCCGAAGTGAAGCTCAACGACAAGGTCTATCTGAAGGGCGAGTATCGCTATTCGAAGTACAATAACGACGATGCCGGCATCGATGCCAAGCGCCACCAGGTGGTCGCCGGCCTCGGCGTGCGCTTCTGAGATCGCTGCAAAGGCGATCAACCGCCTATTTAAGGTGTGAACTACAGGGCCGGAGCGCTTGCTCCGGCTCTTTTTGCCGTTAAGGGTAAAGGTCGGATAAGTCCCGGTACCGGGTTAGATTCGGGCGATACATGCCCCGGGGGTTCTTGATGAAGGCGACGATCGAACGCGCAACTCTGTTGAGGGGCTTGAGCCACGTCCAGTCCGTGGTCGAGCGGCGCAACACGATCCCCATCCTGTCCAACGTGCTGATCGAGGCCCAGCCGGGCGGCGCGCTGCGCCTGATGGCGACCGACCTCGACCTGCAGATCGACGAGACGATCGCAGCGGCGGTGGACCAGCCGGGCGCGATCACCGTGCCGGCGCACACCTTGTTCGACATCGTCCGCAAGCTGCCCGAGGGCGCGCAGGTGGAGCTGTCGGCGGCGGAAGGTCGCATCACCGTCAATGCCGGCCGCGCGCGCTTCACGCTCGCCACGCTGCCGCGCGACGATTTCCCGATGATCGCCGAGGGCGAGCTGCCGACCGTGTTCGAGCTGCCGGCCGAGACGCTCAAGCAGATCATCGACAAGACCCGGTTCGCGATCTCGACCGAAGAGACGCGCTACTATCTCAACGGCATCTATCTGCATGTCGTCGACGAGGCGACGCCGGTGCTGCGCGCGGCCGCCACCGACGGCCACCGCCTCGCCCGCGTCACCGTGGCGCGGCCGGACGGCGCCGATTCGATGCCGGGCGTGATCATCCCGCGCAAGTGCGTGGGCGAGCTGCGCAAGCTGCTCGACGAGGTCGATGGCTCGGTCGGCGTGTCGCTGAGCAATTCTAAGATCCGCTTCGACCTGGGCCAGGCGATCCTGACCTCGAAGCTGATCGACGGCACCTTCCCCGATTACACCCGCGTGATCCCGACCGCGAACGACAAGCTGCTGAAGCTCGATCCGAAGAGCTTCATGGAAGGCGTCGACCGCGTCTCGACCATCGCGACCGAGAAGACCCGCGCAGTGAAGATGGCGCTGGAGCGCGACAAGATCATCCTGTCGGTGACCAGCCCGGAGAACGGCGCGGCGGCCGAAGAAGTGCCGGGCGACTACGCCGCCCAGGGCTTCGAGATCGGCTTCAACAGCCGCTACCTGATGGACATCCTCAACCAGATCGAAGGCGATTCGGTGGAAGTCCATCTTGCCGACGCCGCGGCACCGACGCTGATCCGCGAGAACGACAAGTCGCCGGCACTGTACGTGCTGATGCCGATGCGGGTGTGATCCCGTAGTGCCTCCCCCTCCCTGCAAGGGAGGGGCCAGGGGTGGGTTAGAAAAGGCCGGGCTCGATGCCCGGCCTTTTCTGTTTTTCGCCGGCCGTCTCGCTGGGCTCGCTTCGCTCGCAACCCACCCCCACCCCCTCCCTTTCAGGGAGGGGAGCAAGGTAGAACTGGCCGCCTCCGCCTCAGGCGAACATGCCCCGGCGCAGCGCCGAGACGATCGACACGACCAGATAGATCGCCGTCGAGATCGTCATCAGCGTCCACATGCCGACCTCGGCGACCAGCCCGAGCCTGGCGAGTGCCGCCCAGCCGAACAGGCCGAGCTGGAGCAGCCAGAAGCTGGCGACCGAGGCCTCGGCCATCGCGGCGCGGCTGAGCTCGTCGCTGGTCCGCATGATCCGGAGGTTGAGCCAGGTCTGGAAGGCGAGCAGCGCCGCCATGCCCGCGGCGACCGCGATCGCGGCGTCGCCGGTGAGGCCGTAGCGCACCGCCAGCGGCGGCGCGAGGAGCAGCACCGCAGAGAGGAGCAGCACGACGCCGCTGGCGCGCAGATAGCGCAGCACGCTGCCGTCGAGCGGATCGCCCTCCCGGTAATTCTCGGCCATGCGCCGGTAGAGCGTGCGGCTCGATGCGGCGACCAGCGCGAACAGGCCGAGCAGCAGCAATATGCCGGCGAGTGTGGTGGAGGCGATGTCCTCGCCCGGCAGGCCTTCCAGCCAGTCGAACAGCCCGGCCTGTCCGGCACCGAAGCCGAGCACGAGGCCGACCACCGCGCCGATCGCGGCACGGACGAGGCGGCGGCGGTTCCCGGGCTCAGCCATGGGGGCGCTCGGGCGGGATCCAGTCGTCAAGGAAGATGGCATCGATGGGCACTCCGAAAATCTTCGACAGCCGCATCGCCAGCGGCAGGCTCGGGTCATATTTGTCGGTCTCGACCGCGTTGATCGTCTGGCGCGAGACGCCGAGCAGGCCGGCCAGGTCACCCTGGCTGAGCCCGGCCTCGGCCCGCAGCACGCGCAGCCGGTTCTTCATTCGCGCTGTCCAGAACTCTGTACCATATGACAAGAGTTCTTGTCATTCTGGCACTGGATTGTCAAGAACTCTTGTCAGGCGTGCCTGCGTGGCGACGCAGGTTGATTCCTTAACCCGACTACTGTATTGACACTCTTGTCAGTAAGGGAATCGCTTATGGCCACCCGGCCCGCACCGCAGGTCTTCAACCCCGGCATCCCGATGAAGCGGGAATGGGGCACCGCATTCCGCGCCCTGGGGCGGCTGCTCGCCAATGGCGACGATACCGAGCAGGTCTTCCGGATCATGCGCGCGCTGAACGGCGATGCGACGCAGCGGAGCTATCGCAAGCTGCTCACCATGCCCGAGGGCGGGCGCATCGCCTTCCAGCATGTCGAGATGGCCGAGCGGCTGGGCGACCGCGCCTGGATCGACGGCTTCGCCGAGGGAACGGTGGGCGCGGCCTATCGCAGCTTCCTCGATTCGACCGGCTATTCGGCCGACGGGCTGGTCGCGGTGAGCATGGTCGAGGGGGCGTTCCAGAATGCCGATCTCCAGCATCCCTATGCCTGGATGGGCCGGCGCGAGCGCGACATCCACGATTTGTGGCATGTGATCACCGGCTACCAGGCCGACGAGCATCTCGGCGAGGCCTGCCTGGTCGCCTTCTCCTATGCCCAGACCGGCGGGCTCGGCTGGGGGTTCATCGGCATGGGCGCGGCGCTGAAGAGCATCCGCATCACCGGCAAGCTCGACTTCTTCAAGGCGGTTGTCGAGGGCTATCGCCACGGCAAGCGCGCGGCGTGGCTGCACGGCGAGGATTACGAGACTTTGCTCGCCGAGCCACTCGACCAGGTCCGCAAGCGGTTGAACATCGGCGATCCCGTCCGCTATCGGAAGGCGCAGGCGAGCCTGAAGGCTGCCGGGCTCGAGGGTATCTAGGGCACATCGCTACCCGGTTCCCCGGCGAAGGCCGGGGCCCAGTTGCCATGTCGTTCGTGAGGTTCCTGCGTCATCGATAGTGCGCCGAAACTGGGCCCCGGCCTTCGCCGGGGATCAGTTCAGGCTGTAACCGCGCATTTCCAGCCAGTCAGGGCAGGTCCTTGATCGCGCCGCCGGCGTTCGGCTTCATCAGCGCATCCATCGCACCGAAGATCTCGTCGGCCGAGGTGACCGGGGCGGGCAGCTCGAAATGCTTGGCGTCGATCTCGGCGATGTCGAGCGACTTGAACTCGATCAGCGGCGCTTCCTGCTTGGCGGCGCCCTCCTCGATCGGCGTGACGCGCAGCGGGGTGCCCTTGGCGAACAGCTCGGTGAGGCGGGCGGCGAAGCCGGTCTCCTCGGGGAACATCGACCCGAAGAAGCTGTTCACCACCTCGATCGCGCGGCGGAACACATTGCCGACGGGCACGAGCTTCGGATCGGCGCTGACCACCATCTCGATATGCTTCTTCCTCGAAGCCTCGTCGCCCTTGACCATCATCAGCTTCCAGGCCTCGCCCTGCTGGCCGGCGATGGTCGCCGCGACGCCAGGTGCGAGGCCGAACTGCAATTCCTTGGCCTTGGGATCCTCGCTCTTGGGGATGAAGCCCTTGATCAGGTCGAGCATCGCCTGGAGCTCGAAGACCTTGGTGCCTTCCTTGTCGGTCACGGCGATGTAATCGACGCCGTCGCGGTGGATGATCATGAACTTGCCACCGACGTCGAGGCGTGAATTGCCGCCGTCATCGACTTCAATCACCAGCTCCTTGCCGCCGGCGGTGTAGCGCGCGGTGACGTCGGCCAGCGCCGGCATCGGCGCGAGCGCGAGCAGCGCGGCGAGGAACAGACGGGTACGCATCGATAATCCCCCTTTTCGTGTCGGCGCGATCATCCGCGATGTCGCGCGCGGCGGCAATAGCGGCTATCGGCGGGTCATGGCAGTGTCCCGCCTCGTCCTGACCGACTTCCGCAACCATGAAGACGCCGTGCTCGTGCCGGGGCCGGGCTTCGTCGTGCTGAGCGGCGAGAATGGCGCGGGCAAGACGAACGTGCTGGAGGCGCTCTCGCTGCTCGCGCCGGGCCGGGGCCTGCGCCGCGCGCCGCTAACCGAGATGGCGCGGCAGGGCGGCAGCGGCGGGTTCGGCGTGGCGGCGCGGCTGGGCGAGACGGACATCGGCACCGGCACCAATCCCGATGCGCCCGAGCGGCGGCTGGTGCGGATCAACGGCGCCACCGCCGCTGCCACGACGCTCGCCGAATGGGTGAGCGTGCTGTGGCTGACCCCGGCGATGGACCGGCTGTTCGTCGATGCCGCGGGCGAGCGCCGGCGCTTCCTCGACCGGCTGACCCTGGCGCTGGCACCCGGGCACGCGCATCACTCGACCCGCTACGAAGCGGCGATGCGCGAGCGCAACCGGCTGCTGGCGGAGAAGGGCACGCCCGACGCCGACTGGCTGACCGCGCTGGAGGCGCGCATGGCCGAGCATGGCGCGGCGATCGACGCCGCCCGGCGCGAGATGGTCGCGGCGCTGGCTGAGCGGCTGGAGGCACAGCCCGAGGGGCCGTTCGCCCGAGCAGGACTGGCACTGGAGGGCTGGCAAGGCGATGCCGACACGCTCGCCCGCGAGCTCGCCACCGGGCGCCGGCGCGATGCCGCGGCGGGGCGGACGCTCAGCGGACCGCACCGCGCCGACCTGCTCGTCACGCATCTGGGAAAGAACCAGGCGGCGCATCTCTGCTCGACCGGCGAGCAGAAGGCGCTGCTACTCGGGCTCGTCCTGGGACATGCCGAGCTGGTCGCCGAGCGGGCGGGCCGCGCGCCGATCCTGCTGCTCGACGAAGTCGCCGCGCATCTCGATCCCGGGCGGCGCGCAGCGCTGTTCGAACGGCTGGAGGGGCGCGGGCAGGTGTGGATGACGGGCACCGAGCCGGGGCTGTTCGAGGCGGTGCCGGGCGGGGCTACGCGCTACCGGGTGGCGGAAGGCGCGGTCCTTCCTGAATAGGGCTGGACGCTCCTGGCATTTCGTCGCACCTTCCCGGGAACAGGGAAGGAAACGCCATGGCCGGATTACTGATACTCGGCGCCGCAATCACGCTGACTCCAAGCCCCGCCAGCCAGACGGTCGCGTGGCCCGCAATGCGGGAAGGCGGCGCCAATTATGCGATCGCCACCGAGGCAAATCGCATCAGCCAGTGCCTGCCGCTCAATACCACCGAGGACGCAACCAAGACCAAGGCTGCCTGCGCGGCGCTCATCGCCAAAGGCATTCCGGCTGGAATCGTTCCCGCCACGACAGCGACGCGGGTCAATGACTGGCTGCTTCCGAGCGAATATCCGGTCAATGACATGAAGGCCGGCGCGAGCGCCAGCGTGACGCTGATCTACGAAGTCGATGAGGGCGGCTCGGTAAACAGCTGCGTTGTTTCCAAAGGAAGCGGCATTGCCAAGTTCGACGAAGCCGCTTGTTCCGGGCTGATCCAGCGCGCCCATTTCACGCCTGCGAGCTACAAGGGAAAGCCGGTTCACGCGGCAGCGATCGTCACTTTCAGCTTCGAGCACGACTAGGGTCGGCAGGGGGCACGCAGCCCCCTATTTTGCTTCCGTTTCGTGACGCCAATACCTATATGCTGGGCATGGCAAGCGACGACACCACTCCCGAAAATACCCCGAACCAGAACAGCTACGGCGCAGACTCGATCAAGGTCCTCAAGGGACTGGACGCCGTGCGCAAGCGCCCCGGCATGTATATCGGCGACACCGACGACGGTTCGGGCCTCCACCACATGGTGTTCGAGGTCTCGGACAACGCGATCGACGAGGCGCTGGCCGGCCACTGCGACAAGATCATCATCCAGCTGAATCCGGACGGCTCGGTCTCGGTCGAGGACAATGGCCGCGGCATCCCGACCGGCATCCACAAGGAAGAAGGCGTGTCGGCGGCCGAGGTCATCATGACCCAGCTCCACGCCGGCGGTAAGTTCGAGAACACCAGCGACGACAATGCCTACAAGGTCTCGGGCGGCCTGCACGGCGTGGGCGTCTCGGTGGTGAACGCGCTTTCCGAGTGGCTCGACCTCAACATCTGGCGCGACGGCGAAGAGCATTGGATGCGCTTCGCCTATGGCGACGCCACTGCCCCGCTCAAGGTGATCGGCAAGGCGCCCGAGGGCAAGAAGGGCACGCGCGTGACCTTCCTCGCCTCGACCGAGAAGACCCCGGGCGACGGCGGCACCTTCCGCAACCAGATCGAGTATGACTTCGACAAGCTCGAGCATCGCTACCGCGAGCTGGCCTTCCTCAATTCGGGCGTGCGCCTGTTCCTGCGCGACGCGCGGCACGAGGAAGTGAAGGAAGTCGAGCTCTATTACGAGGGCGGCATCGCGGCGTTCGTGAAGTGGCTCGACCGCAACAAGCAGCCGCTGATGCCCGAACCGGTGGCGATCGCCGGCACCCGCGACGACGTGACCATCGACGTGGCGCTGGAGTGGAACGATTCTTATTATGAGAACGTCCTCTGCTTCACCAACAACATCCCGCAGCGGGATGGCGGCACCCACCTGGCGGCGTTTCGCGCGGCGCTGACCCGCACCATCAACAGCTATGCCGACAAGAGCGGCGCGCTGAAGAAGGAGAAGGTCAGCCTTACCGGCGACGACATGCGCGAGGGGCTGACCGCGATCGTATCGGTCAAGCTGCCCGACCCGAAGTTCAGCTCGCAGACCAAGGACAAGCTGGTCTCGTCCGAAGTGCGCCAGCCGCTCGAAAGCCTGATGGCCGACAAGCTGGCCGAGTATCTCGAAGAGAACCCCGCCAACGCCAAGACGATCATCCAGAAGGTGATCGACGCTGCCGCCGCACGCGAAGCCGCCAAGAAGGCGCGCGAGCTGACGCGCCGCAAGGGCGTGCTCGACATCGCCAGCCTGCCCGGCAAGCTGGCCGACTGCCAGGAGCGCGATCCGGCCAAGTCCGAGCTGTTCTTCGTCGAGGGTGACTCGGCGGGCGGCTCGGCCAAGCAGGGCCGCGACCGCCAGTTCCAGGCGATCCTGCCGCTGCGCGGCAAGATCCTGAACGTCGAGCGCGCGCGCTTCGACCGGATGCTCGCCAGCCGCGAAATCGGCACGATCATCACGGCGCTGGGCACCGGCATCCGCGACGATTTCAACATCGAGAAGCTGCGCTACCACAAGATCGTCATCATGACCGACGCAGACGTGGACGGCGCGCACATCCGCACGCTGCTGCTGACCTTCTTCTACCGCCAGATGCCCGAGATCATCGCCAACGGGCACCTCTATATCGCCCAGCCGCCGCTCTATAAGGCGAGCAAGGGCCGCAGCGAGGTGTACCTCAAGGACGATGCCGCGCTCGACCAGTATCTGGTCGATGCCGGCGTGGGCGGCACGGTGCTCGACACGCAGGGAACGTTCCGCGTCAATAACGACCTGCGCGAGCTGATCGAGCATGCCCGGCGCATGCGGACCCTGATGCGCTATGTGCCGCGCCGCTATTCGCCCGACATCATCGAAGTGCTGGCGCTCGGCGGCGGGCTCGATCCGGTGGCGACGCGCGAGCAGCGCGCCGCGAGCCTGACCACCACCGTCGCCCGGCTGGAAGCGGCCGATACCGAGGCGCGCTGGACGGCGCGGATCACCGAGGATGGCGGCTATCATTTCGAGCGGCTGTGGCGCGGCGTGACCGATCACCACATCGTCGAGGCGGCGTTCCTGGTATCGGCCGAGGCGCGCAAGCTGCACAGCCTCGCCGCCGAGCAGGCACCGAGCTATCTCGTGCCCTCGAAGCTGGTCCCGTCCAAGGCGAGCGCCGCGGCAGAGGCCGAAGCGCCCGCACCGGTGGACGTCGACGAGAATGACGTGCCGGTGGCGGTGGGCAAGGGCGAGGCCCTGGTCTCGCGCCCGAGCCAGTTGCTCGACGCGATCCTGGCGTTCGGCCGCAAGGGCCTGTCGATCCAGCGCTACAAGGGCCTTGGCGAGATGAACGCCGAGCAGCTCTGGGAGACCACGCTCGATCCGGCCAACCGCTCGATGCTGGTGGTGCAGATCGACCAGGCCGATGTTGCCGACGAGATCTTCACCCAGCTGATGGGCGACGTGGTCGAGCCGCGCCGCGACTTCATCCAGGAGAATGCGCTGAGCGTCGCCAATCTCGACGTCTGATCCACATGATTTGAAGGCGGATGCGGACAGGGCGTATCTGGCCTTGATTGCGCCGGAATAGCGCTCCTGGCCGTCCGAACCAATTCGGTCCGGACGGCCAGGAGCGAACGCAGACCTCGGCGCCGGCATCTCCAGCGCCGAGATCGCGCCACTCAGTCTCCCATAGCCTCGTCGAGCGTGCGAGGGCTCACCAGGACGAACCTGTTCACTGGATCGGACTGCACCGCATACCAGCGCTGGGTCGCATCATCCCCGGTCACGATGGTCCGCTTGCCGTCGAGCTGGTTGACGGTCAGGCTGATCCGCTGGACGCCCTCAGGGATCGGCAGCTGCACGGCCTTGGCCCACTCCAGGCCACCCTGCCCGACCGGCTCGGTCACGATCTTCTCGATCTCACGAACTTCCGTCCATGTGGCACGCCCGCGCACATTGCCGCGCGCATCGACCCAGGCGTTTCCGAATGGGGTCCTGCCGCAACTGCCGCTGTTACGGACCACGCCGAGATACCCGAAGCTGGTCGCCGTCACATTGCGCAGGCCAGAGCAACTCGACCGGCTGGAAGTGTCGCAATTCACGCGGATGGAAGCGGGGTCGATCCTCCAACCGGGGGTAACGTTGAATGGAAACAGGACCTCGCGGTTGCCATCGCAGTGACCATTGTCCGACCGAAAATCCTGGCTACGGGAATTCTCCTCCTGACCAAGCACCTTGCGGATCACCGACAGATCATACTTGCCCAGCTCCGGCGGCACCACGAATACGGAGAGCTTATAGGAACGCGGCTTGGCCCTCGCTCCAAACAGGCCCCGCCAGAAACCAGGCTTCTGATAGACCTGCAGCTCTCCGCTCGCGGCCTTCACTTCCGCGTCGGCGGACCACGAACCGGGGCACGCGAATTTGAGCGAGATCTCGGTCTTCGCGAGCGGCTGGCATTGCACGCCCTGCATCTTCAACTGAGGCGTTCCCTCCCCCAGCGCGATGCCCGACACAGAGACTATCTCCCGTGTCGCCGGACCGCCCGCCGGCTTGCCCAGGATATAGGTAGGACCATATTCGATCACACGCGGCGTGGACTTGCCGAAAGGAAGATTACCCATCGCGGTTCCGACGGTGTTCGTCGTACGCTGAATGTCCCTCGCCGTCACACGCTCGAGCCGGCTGAGCTGCGCGATACTGTTTCGGATCCCCAGAAAGGCCTGCTTCTGGCTCTCATTGAGCTGCGCGAAGGTCTTGTCGCGTTGATCGGCAACCATTGCATTCAACTGGCCGAGCAACACCTCGCCCTGCTGTCGGATACGGAAACTATTGTTGCTTACAGCGTCGTCGGCATTGTTGATGATATTCCTCACCGACCCCTCGAGTTGGTCGACGATCGAACCCATTGTGGCCCCGGCCGCGATCTCCGCGAACTGGGCGTGCGCTGTGCCGGGGACCGCCGCAAGGGCGAGAACCGGCGCGACAATAAGGCAACGCATATCGGTCTCCTTCTGGCTGACTGCCGGATAGTGGCGGTCGCGTTTCATCATCCATCGGAGAGAGGCATCGCGTCGGCACCTGCTGCGAACGCAGTCAGGCCCGACGGAGTCCCCCTTCTGAGCAAGCCGACGCATGCCGGCCTTGCAGGAAGATCTGTGCGTCAAAACCGAAATGGCTTCGGTGCCGGCTTGCACGGGACAAAGGTGATTTTTATCACCTTGCCCAGGCAGCCGCTGCGCCGCGACGCGAACCGGGGAGGCATGACTCGGCAATGGTGGATGAAGGTGCACGGGGCGCCGAAGAAGCCCCGCCGGCCGCGCTGCTCGACAGGATCCTCCCGCGAGCCCGGACGATGCGCATCAAGGCGAGCCAGATCGTCGTGGGCCACAGTACCCTGGCGAACGATGTATATTTCGTCCTGAGCGGCAGCTTCGAGGTCTCGATCACGGCACGAGACGGTGTCGATGTGGTCGTCCGCGATCTGGGCCCCGGCGCCATTTTCGGGGATCTTTCGGCGCTCGACCGGCAGCCCCGCTCGGCCAATGTCATAGCGACGTCGGACAGCAAGCTCGCGAGCGTACCGGCCGAAATCTTCCTCGCAGCTGTCTCGGAAATTCCAGAAGCAAGCCGTTGGTTCATGAACCGACTCGGCAGGGAGGTACGGCGCCTGACCGACCGGATCTTCGAGCTGAGCGCGCTCGCCGCACGTGGGCGCCTCCACTGCGAATTGCTGCGACTGGCGGGCACGGCTCCGCGTGCGGGAGATCGGGTCCAACTCGAGCCGGCGCCTACCCACGAAGCGCTCGCGCAGCGCATTGGAAGTCAGCGCGAGGCGGTCTCCCGCGAACTTGCGCAATTGAGCGACGCAGGCGTGCTACGACGTGGCCGCAAGTGGATCGAACTCGATATCGTCCAACTCGCCAGGCTGGTCGAGGTCGAGCTGGGCTATCCCCTGTCTCTTACCACGCGGCCAGATATGCCTGCGCAGCCCGCTGTTCAGGAGGCCTGATCGTCCTCCGAGGGAACATGGTCTTCCTCCAGCAGATCCGGCAGAGCCTTCAGAAATTCCTTCAGCAAGGGATCAGCGAAGTTGGCAGGCACCGTGATGTAGACGCGATGAAATGCGGACAGCACCTCATGCTTGAAAACGTGCATCGTTGCCAATTGCCCGGGCGTCATCTGTCTCACGACGGGATTGGCGCAGATCATCTTCGACAACTGCTCTGACACGCGCGCGCGGAACAGGTAATCACGTTGCTGCATCAAATCCCCCCATTGCTCTCGAAGCCTTCCGAGAATAGCACGAGCGAGACCGAAGGGGCGAATGCGATGAGCACGATTTCGGATGGAATCTATACCTACAAGTTCAGCGGATTTGCCCAGGACACTGCAACGCTCGGAAATTTCCTCGTCGGGCTCGGCTGGCTGGAGGTTACAAAGGGGAAAGTAAGCGGCCAGCATCATTCGACCCATGTACGGATAAGTGGCGGTGCGGAGCCTCCCGTTCATTGGCAGTTCGCAGTGACTGGGCATTTCAGACTGGACCCGACTAGCCATATTGGCTCCGCCAGTCTCGAATTCGTGCAACAAGACGCCACGGCCAACGAAGCGCAGACGCTGACGGGCGACTTCTCGTTCGTCAGGGCAGCCGCGCAGGATCGCTATTGGGTGATTTCAAAGGCGGGCACCCAGGTTCGGACCGGTCGATTGCCGACGACGCAGATTGCGATGGAAGTGGTGGAAGGTGAGCTTGTCCGCATTTCCTGATCACTCGAGGCCGAGACGCCCGACAAGCGGCCGCATCCGGTCGAGGAACCAAGGCGCCTGCATCGCGCGGGCGAGTGCCAATCCCTCCTCCGACGCGTCCCGTGCTTCCGCCTTCAGACCCTGCCCAAGCAAGGCAAGCGCACGGATACGCAGCGTCTCGGGGCGATAGAACAGTTCGTCCGGATTGATCTCGAGCGCCGAGCGAGTGGCCTCGATCGCGGCCAGGGAATCTCCGCCCGACAATGCCGCTTCGGCGAACCAGGTGAAATAGAGTGTCTGGGCATTGCGCGCATGCGTCTCCGCCATCGCCTGCAGCCCTTCGCGCAGCAAGTGCATGCCGGATGCCACATCACCGCAACCGGCGCGTGCCCGACCGAGGGCGATCCGGGCGGTTGCTGCGAACTGCGGAAAGCCGAGTGCGCCGGCCAGGCGCAACGCAGTTTCGCCAAGCCCCGCTGCGCGCCGGTCGGCGCCGAGCAGGATCTCGACCATCGCCACCATATAGGCAGCGAAACACCGATCGTACGGACCGGACTGACGTCGGGATGCCCGTAGAGCATGGGCGCAGCGCCTTCTCGCCGAGACACTGTCGCCAAGGAGCACCGCGACCAGGGCTGCATTTCCGAAGGTCTGAGGAATCGCACCGGCCCGCGACACGAAGAGTTCGGCATCGAAGAAGCTCTGTCCGGAGACAAAGCTGGCTTCCGCGCCGACCAGATCCCCCACGCGGTAGCGTGTCGTCATGTCTATCATGTGCCCGGCGGCGAGCGCGTCCGCGCCGCCGTGAAGGCGCGCGACCGACATGCTCTCGGCCGCAATCGCCTGGGCCTTCTTGTAGTCGCCCGCGCTCGAGGCGACCATCCATTGCCCCGCCACGCCCAGCATCGACTGATAGATCTCGCCGGCTCGTCTGGCAGTCCGCTGCGCCTCCGCGGCAGCGGCACGCGTCTGGGGCGAAGAATAGCCTGTGGTGATCTGGAGCGCCTCGGCGAGCAGGTTCCGCATCTCCAGTTCGCGCCGAACGCCCTGACGTTCCTGGGGGAGCTGGCGTAGGAGCGCAAGGCTCCGTTCCGTCAGGATGCGAACCTCCAGCCATGCACGTCGCCCGCGCGCTCCGGCGACTGCACGATCCAGTGCCAGAAGCGCCCTTTCCGCGTCTCCCGCCCTTTCCCACAACTCCGCAACCACGGCATCCGGGACACCATCGGCACCATCCTCAAGGACCTCGGCCGCATCCCGGTGAAGCATCCGCCTGTCATCGCTCAGCAGCGTTTCCAGCGCCGCCTCGCGAAATAGTGCATGGGCGAAACGCAATATAGGCGGCGTTCCTGAGACCATCGCAACACCTTCGCGTGCAAGCGCCTCCAAGCCAGAGGCCAAGTCGACGCCTTGGCGCCTGGCGAGCGCGGAGAGCGTGGAAACAGGCGCCTCGACACCTAGGACGGCAGCGCATTGGGCCAGGGCCATCGCGGGTCCCAAGGCCGTCAACCGGGCCAGCAGAAGGCCGGTCAGGTTTTCCGGGACCGCACGAATGCTCGATCCGTGCCCGCCGTCGGACAGAAGCCGCACCAGCTCGCGCGCGAAAAGCGGAATCCCTCCGGACCGGTCAATGACATGTCGCAAGTCACGTTCGGACAAGGCCGGACCGGCCAGCCCGCCAACGAGTTCGGCCGTCTGGGTCCGATCGAGCGGCGCCAGAGAGATGCGCTGCCAGTTCTTCCCGAGCGCCTGAGGCTCCCCTCCTGATTCCGGACGAGCGGTAGCCAGGATCAGGACTGGCCGACCAACGGCTTCGGCGGCCATTGCGCCGAGCACCTCGCGCGACGGGGGGTCAGCCCAGTGCAGATCCTCCACAATGAGGATCGCAGGCTCGCCAATCGCGTCGACCACGGCTCGTGCTATCATATCGCCCTGCGCTGCCTCATCGCCTTCCGCGTCCGAATACCGCAGGCCCTTGTCGACAGCAGGACAAGGCGCGAACTGATCGAGGAGGCGCGAGATCAGATCGAGCGGGGTCTGCGTTCGCAACGAGTCCGCCGCGACCCTGTAGGCAGGGGCGCTGGGAGGGAGGTGTCTCGCAAGTTCCTCCACCAACCGCGTCTTGCCTACTCCAGCCTGCCCCTCGATCAGGAACGCCCCGCCATGGCCTTCACGGGCTGCTCGCCATGCGGCGATGAGCCGGTCCCGCTCGCCTGCCCGCCCGACGATCAGGCCCTCCTGCGGGCGACTGCCGCCAGCATGGCTACCGAAACTTCTGCGTCCCAGTACCTCCCAACCATGGCCGAACTCAGGAAAGCCCTTCAGGACGAGAGGCGGCGATTGCCGGAAGAGGAAGCGCGCCCCTGCACGCTCGGCCACGCCGGAGGCCACAAGGATATGGCCTGGCTGGGCCGCGGCCTGGAGACGCGACGCAAGATTGGCGACATCACCGAATACGGGTACCTCCCGAGCCTCCTCGGACCCGATCGCTGCCCCCAATATCACGCTGCCACTTGCGATCCCCGAACGCGCAAGCAGGGCGGCCCCCAATTGCGGACAACCATCCCGTATCGCCAGCGCCGCCGAGACGGCGCGCTCCGCATCGTCTTCGCGGACCTGCGGAAAGCCGAAATAGGCGAGCACGCCATCTCCCATGAAGCGCGCGACATGGCCCCCGGCGCTGGAGACGCACGCAGCACAATGTTCGAGGAACGCGCTCAGCAACCGGTGGGAGGCTTCCGGATCCATCGACCGAGCCAGTTCGGTGGATCCCGCAAGGTCGGCAAACAATATGGTGATGTCGCGGCGTTGTGCGCCCTCAGTCGAAACCTGCCGCAGCGACTCGGTTTGCATTGCCCCCTCCCCCGAGCGGCGAGTTGACCTGCGGATGCGGCCTCTCGTCAAGGAGGAGACGATGAGTGGGCAACTCTTCCAATCGCGCCTGCCGGCTCCCGCAAGAAGCCCGGCCCGCAACTCGCGCGTCATGCTCGCCGGCCTTCACCCGGATGGAGGCCAGGTTCGGTCGCTGGCTATTGGATGGCCGCAGGCCGTCCAAATCAAAGCCGCGATGGATCGATGCAAGACTTGCGATTGATAGTGAATCGCAATAATTGATCCTCAATGCTTCATGGGGGCCGATCATGCGATTTCCGAAACTGATCCCGTCGGGCGCGCTTGCCGCGCTGGCGCTGGCGCTGGGCAGCACTGCCCAGGCGCACATGCCCTACCTCCTCCCCACCCTGTTCGACGTAGGCAAGGGCGATCACGTCACCGTCACCTCGGCGTTCGGCGAGGATGCGTTCGTGCCCGAGATCGGGATGAAGGACGCGCCCTTCCACTTCATCAAGCCCGACGGCACCCGCGGCGAAGTCGGCAAGCCGACCTATCTGCGCGACCTGACCATCTTCGAGGCGGACCTGTCGGCCGAGGGCACTTATCGCCTGACCAGCGGCCAGCGGCTCGGGCGGATGGGCAAGATGTATTGGGTCGGCGGCAAGTGGATCATCGCCGGCGAGGACGGCGCGCCGCCCGCCGGTTCCCGCGAAGTGGCGGTGCAGAGCACCACGCTGGCCGAGGCCTATGTCACGCGGGGTGCGGCGAGCAGCGGCGCGCTCAGGCCGATCGGCACCGCGCTGGAAGTGCAGGCGATCACCCATCCGGGCGAGATCAGCGCGGGCAGCGACGCGAAGTTCAGGCTGCTCTTCGACGGCAAGCCGCTGGCGGACACCGAAGTCACCCTGTTCCGCGCCACCGGCAATTACGACGGCAAGAAGATCGTCGGCACGGTCAAGTCCGACGCGCAGGGCAATTTCGCGCTGCACCCGAGCGATGCCGGCGTCTACCTGATCCTCGTCCGCCACCGTACCGAGGCGCCGGCGGGATCGGCGACTCCCTATCGCAGCTATACCTATACGCTCGCCTTCGACGCGGCCTGAGCGCACCCCGGCGGTGCGGCTCGTCGCCGCACCGCCACGACATGACGCACTATCCGCCTGCCGGTGTGGATTTGTTCACCGATCGGCGGCAGGCCCGCGCCGGGGACAACATCAAGGCGTGGGTAATGGGGGCAAGGTTCGAACGGGGGATGGCATTCGCCATTGCGGCGATGCTGCTGTCGTCCTGCGCGATCTCCCATGCCAACGCGCCCGGCCTGGCGCCCGAAGCCGCGATCGCCACGGGCGAAGCCAGCTATTATGCCGACCGTTTCGCCGGCAAGCGCACCGCCAGCGGCGAAGCCTATGACCCCAGCGACTTCACCGCCGCGCACCGCAGCCTGCCCTTCGGCACCCGCGTGCGCGTCACCGATGTCGAGACCGGGCGCAGCGTGGTCGTGCGGATCAATGACCGCGGCCCCTGGGGCAAGGGCCGGCTGATCGACATCTCCCGCGCCGCAGCGAAGGAAATCGGGCTTGCCCGCCGGGGCCGGGGCACCGTCTCGATCGCGCTGGCGGAGGACGAAGAAGCGCCTGCGACTGGCGCAGAGACCAGCGAAGACTAACGAAACGCCCAGCGCAGCGTGTTGGCGACGCCGCGCGTGCCGAGGCGCACCGCTGGCGTGGCCAGCCCGGCGCCCGAAAGCCCGTGCATCGTTCGCGCCCAGCCGGGCAGAAGATCGACCGCCGCGCCGAAGGTGAGCGCCTGGAAGGGCCTCACCGCAACGCTTGGCGCCGGCTGGTCGAGCACCATCCGCGCGACTTCGCGGGTGCGCGCATCGACCACCAGTTCGGGACGCATCCGCGCGATCAGCGCCTCCGCCTCGGCCCGGCTGCGCGGCACGTCCACCGTGCCCAATGCCTCGGCGATGCGGGCGAAATCGGCGAAATAGCTGTCCTGATCCGCGCGCGACATGTCCGGCTCGGCATAGCGGATCCAGGCGTCGAGGAAGCTCACCGCCTCGGTGACATGCACCCAGGCGAGAAGATGCGGATCGTCGGCGGCATAGGGCGTGCCATCCGGCAACACGCCTTTCACCCGGGTGTGCACGTCGCGCACCTTGTCGATCATCGCCTCGGCCTCGGCAGCCGAGCCATAGGTGGTCACCGCGATGAAGCGCGCGGTGCGGCGCAATCGCCCGAGCATGTCGCCGCGGAAGGTAGAATGGTCCCACACGCCCGCCAGCACCGCGGGGTGGAGCATCTGGAGGAGCAGCGCGGTCACTCCGCCGACCATCATCGTGGTGACGTCGCCGTGCACCCGCCACACCACCGATTCCGGGCCGAACAGGCTCTCGTCCGGCTTGCGCTGGACCGGCTTCTCGCCGCGGGCCTGGTCGTTGAACACCGCGCGCACCTGGCCGATCAGCGCTCCGCGGAGCCGTTTCGCGATGCCGTCGGCGGGACTCATGCGCCCAAGCTAGGGACTAACAGCTTTCCTGCAACCGCCCGTTTCCGTTACGGCTCCGCGCTGATAGGGTGTCATGACGTCAGTTCCGGGGTGAATCTTGTTCCGATCGACGCGAATCCGCGCGCTTGTGCTTGCCGCCGCCTGCGGGTTGCTGGCGACTGCGGGTACCGCGCAGATGCAGCCGATCAACACCGGCACCGTCATGGACTCGGTCGCGCGGCTGAAGCCCGGCCAATATATCTGGGTGCCCGAGATCGCGCCGCGCGGGCCAATGCTGGTGGTGGTCAACATCGCCACCCAGCGCGTCGTCGCCTATCGCAACGGCGTGCCGATCGCGGTCTCCACCGTGTCGACCGGCAAGGCGGGGCACCGCACGCCGACCGGCGTGTTCACCATCCTGCAAAAGGCGAAGTGGCACCGCTCGAGCAAATATTCGAACGCGCCGATGCCGTTCATGCAGCGGCTGACCTGGTACGGCATCGCGCTGCACGCCGGGAGCCTGCCCGGCTATCCGGCCTCGCATGGCTGCATCCGCCTGCCGCACGAATTCGCCCGGCTACTGTTCGACGAGACCGACCTGGGCATGACCGTGATCGTCACCAACCAGGCGCCGGCGCTGCGCGTGGGTCCCAAGCCGACCAGCCCCGCCTTCCCCGCCGGCCCGGCGGTATGGCGCCCCGAGCTGTCGCGTTCGGGCCCGGTCTCGATCGTGGTCAGCGGCGCTGACCGGCGGATGGTGGTGCTGCGCAACGGCGTGGAGATCGGATCGGCGCCGGTGGCGTTCGACGGGGTGATCGAGCGCACCCAAGCCTATGTGCTACAGGACGTGACGGGCGGCGACTATCGCTGGCAGCGCATGACCCTGCCGGGCCAGATCGGCGCCACCGCCAGCTATGCGGCGCCCGATGCCGGCCGCTTCCAGGGCAGCGATCCGTTCCGCCGCGCGCTGGCCGAAGTGGTCGGGCCCGGCACCACCATGGTGGTGATTCCCGATTCGCTCGGCCTCGGCCCCGATCTCGCCCCGCCGACCCAGGATCCCGACGCATTGATCGAGAACGATCCGGGCGTGGCCGACTGGATGGAGGATGCCAGCGTCTTTGCACGCTGATTCCTCAGACCTTTGCGACGACAAGCGAAACTAAACACGGCCCCAAGCGCTTTCGCGTTGACCTCGTAACATTTCGCAGTGCAGCAACGCGCCTCATGGCTAGCCTCGCAATCGCAAACAACGAGGATGTTCGCTTCCTCGGTCGACTCCTCGGCAACGTGATCCGTGCCTATGGCGGCGAGGAGCTGTTCAAGCGCATCGAATATATCCGCTCCACCTCGGTCGACCGCGCGCGCGGCGTGGCGGGTGCCGGCGCGGTGGATCGCGGGCTCGACCGGCTGAGCCTGGACGAGACGCTCGACTTCACCCGCGGCTTCATGCTCTTCTCGATGCTCGCCAACCTGGCCGAGGACCGCCAGGGCGTCGCGACCGAGAAGGATGCCGACATCGCCTCGGCGCTCAAACGGCTCGAAGGCGAAGGCATCGGCCGCGACGCGGTGATGGCGCTGCTCGACCAGGCGCTGGTCGCCCCGGTGCTCACCGCGCACCCGACCGAAGTGCGCCGCAAGTCGATGATCGACCACAAGAACCGGATCGCCGAACTGATGCTGCTGCGCGACCGCGGCGTGGCCGAGACCGAGGATGGCGACCAGGTCGAGGAAGCGATCCTCCGCCAGATCGCTTTGCTCTGGCAGACCCGGGTGCTGCGCCGCGAGAAGCTGGGCGTCGCCGACGAGGTCGAGACCGCGCTTTCCTACCTCCGCGACATCTTCCTGCCCGTGCTGCCGGCGCTCTATGCCCGCTGGGACCGCGCGCTGGGCGGCCGGGCGCCTTCGTTCCTGCGCCCCGGCAGCTGGATCGGCGGCGACCGTGACGGCAATCCCTTCGTCACCGCCGATTCGATGCAGTTCGCGCTGGCTCGCGCCGCCGAGGCGGTGCTCGGCTATTATCTCGACGCGGTGCACGCGCTGGGTGCCGAGCTGTCGATCTCGACCGAGCATGTCCAGGTGAGCGAGGCGCTGCTCAAGCTCGCCGAGGCCAGCCATGACGAGGCGAAGAGCCGCGCCGACGAGCCCTATCGCCGCGCGATCACCGGCGTCTATGCCCGGCTTTCGGCCACGCACGAGAAGCTGACCGGCAAGGCCCCGCCCCGCCCCGCCGCGATCGCCGCCGAGCCCTATGCGACGCCGGCCGATTTCCGCGAGGAGCTGGTGATCGTCGCACACGCGCTGGCGGAGGAGGGCCAGGGCCCCCTCGCCACCGGCGGCGCGCTCGGCCGGCTGATCCGCGCGGTCGAGACCTTCGGCTTCCACCTCGCCACGCTCGACATGCGCCAGAACAGCGCGGTGCACGAGCGCGTGATCGCAGAGCTGCTCAAGGCCGGCGGCGTTGCGGACGACTATGCGGCGCTTCCCGAGGACAAGCGCGTCGAGATCCTGCGCAAGGAGCTGGCCAATGCCCGGCCGCTGACCAGCCCCTATGCCGAATATTCGGAGGAGACCGCCTCCGAGCTCGCCATCGTCCGCGCCGCGGCGCAGGCGCACGCCAAATACGGCCGCCAGTGCATCACCCACTATATCGTCTCGATGGCGCAGTCGGTGTCGGACCTGCTCGAAGTGCATATCCTGCTCAAGGAAGCAGGCCTCTACATCCCCGGCGACGAGCCCCAGGCGCACATCATGGCGATCCCGCTGTTCGAGACGATCGGCGATCTCGAAGGCGCGCCGGCGATCATGGAGGCCTGGCTCGGCCTGCCCGAAGTCGCGGTGATCGCGGCGAAGCGCGGCCACCAGGAAGTGATGATCGGCTATTCCGACTCCAACAAGGACGGCGGCTATCTGACCTCGACCTGGCAGCTGTCGCGCGGCTCGACTGCGCTCAAGCCGGTGTTCGAGAAGGCCGGCCTCGGCATGCAGCTGTTCCATGGCCGCGGCGGCGCGGTCGGGCGCGGCGGCGGATCGAGCTTCGCGGCGATCCTCGCCCAGCCCAAGGGCACGGTGCAGGGCCGCATCCGCGTGACCGAGCAGGGCGAGATCATCGCCGCCAAATACGGCACGCGCGAAAGCGCCCAGACCAACCTGGAAGCGATGGCATCGGCGACCCTGCTCGCCAGCCTCGAGCCCGAGAAGCTGGGTGCCGCCGATGCGGCGCGCTTCGCCGCGGCGATGGACCAGCTCTCCGACGCCGCGTTCAAGGCCTATCGCGGGCTGGTCTATGAGACCGAGGGCTTCACCAGCTTCTTCCGCCAGGCGACGCCGATCGCCGAGATCGCCGGACTGAAGATCGGCTCGCGCCCGGCCAGCCGCAAGAAGAGCGACGCGATCGAGGATCTGCGCGCGATCCCCTGGGTGTTCAGCTGGGCACAGGCGCGGATCATGCTGCCGGGCTGGTATGGCGTCGGCCAGGCGATCGAACAGTTCGAGGACAAGGGTTTGTTGCGCGAGATGGCGACGGCCTGGCCGCTCTTCGCCTCGACGCTGGCGAACATGGAGCAGGTGCTCGCCAAATCCGACATGGAGATCGCCGCGCATTATGCCGCTCTGGTCGAGGACGAGGGCCTTCGTGACGCGATCTTCGGCCGGATCCGCGAGGGCTGGCAGAAGACGCATGACGGTCTGCTCCAGGCGACCCGCCAGACGCGGCTGCTCGAGAAGCATGCCGGGCTGGAGACCTCGATCCGCCTGCGCCTGCCCTATATCGAGCCGCTGAACCTGCTCCAGATCGAGCTGCTCAAGCGCCATCGTGCGGGCGAGGAAGATCCGCGGATCGGCGAGGGCATCCTGCTGTCGATCAACGCGATCGCTACGGCGCTGAGGAATAGCGGGTAAAATCGTCATCCCGGCGAAAGCCGGGATCTCGTGCGGCTCTTGTCCCGCGCCATTGCCTGAGATCCCGGCTTTCGCCGGGATGACGGCTATTGGAGAAACGGCGCCGCCACCTCCGCCGGCACGCGGATCAGCCGGCCGCTCGCCCGGTCGATGATCGCCCAGGTGGTCTTGGCCTCGACCCGCACCTTGCCGTCCGCGCCGGTGAACTTCATGTGCCGGTCGAAACGTGCGCCGCGCGGGGGCTCGGGGACCCAGGTTTCGGCGACCACCGTCTCGCCTTCGGTGACGTTGCCGCGATAATCGATCTCGTGCCGGGTCACGACCCACATATAGGCGTCGCTATGCTCCGGCGCCGCGACGGCGTACCAATGCGCCACCGCAACGTCCTGGATCCACTTCACCCAGACGGCATTGTTGACATGGCCGAGCTCGTCGATGTCTTCGGGCCCGGCGGTGATGGTGGCGGTGTAGCTGGCCATGCGCGCCTTCTAGCTTAACCACGTCCGGAAGCGCAGCCTTCATCGTGTCGGCTTATCCCGGCACGATGATCCCGCGCCGCCCCTCCCGGATCTTCCGCAGCCGCTGGGCCGCCCTGTTCTGGGCGGCCGGCGTGATCTTCACCGCCGTCACCTTCATCGGCTTCGGCGACAAGGAAAGCCACCAGGCGGCGGCCGCGCTCGAGGACGCAACCGGCGCCAATATCAGCGATGGCGACCTCGCGGTGCTGAGGAACTTCGCCGGGGGTTAGGCCGGGGTGCCGAAACTCAGCGGCGGATCGCCGTGCAGGCGATCGGCGGCTGGCCGGACGCTTCGAACGACATGTCGTCGCCCTTGCCCTGGAAGACCGTGCCCCCGTCCGAATAGCGGATGCCCGAGGCCATGCGCTCCTGCTTCAGCCGGATCGTCCGGCCGGCGCGGGTGAGCGTGGCCGTCCCCTTGTCCGCATCGAAGCGCGCCACGATCCGCACCCCGTCCATGCAGCGGAAGCGGACCTCGCTGTCCTTGGCGATCGGCGCCTTGTCGAGCGGCGCCGGCGAGGCGTCGGCGGTGATGTTGGTCTCCTCGCTCTGCACGATGTTGCTGGTATTGGCCGCAGGCGGCTGGCTGGAGCAGGCAGCGAGGGCGAGCAGGGCGATGATGGTCAGGCGCATCCGGGGTCCTTGTTCGTCGGGAACGAAACGAACGTCTAGCCGGATGCGCCTGTTCCGTCAGTCCTCCAGCGGACGATTGCCGACGAATCCAAGCCGGGTGATGCCCGCGCGCTTCACTACGGCGAGGATGCCGTCGAACCGCTCGTAGCGCGCCTCGGGATCGGTCTGGAGATGGAGCGTCGCGCCGGATTGCTGAAGTGCTGCGAGCCGATCGGGCAGCGCGGCGTCGGGCACCGACTCGCCGTTCCAGGTCAGCGCACCCTGGCGGTCGATGGCGAGGACGGCCGGGGGCAGTTGTTCGGTGACGGTGCTCGGGCCAGAGGGCAGCTCGACCGGCACTTCATGACTTGCGATCGGAATGGCGATGATGATCACGACGAGCAGCACCAGCATCACGTCGATCAACGGAGTGATGTTGATCGCACCGATCGGGGCGGTATCGGGGATGCGACGAGCACGGACGACACGGGCCATGGCACTTCTCCTCGTTATGATGTTGTGACATCACATAGAGGAAAGAGGATGGCAAGCGCTCTCCCTCTACCCCTTGGGGGAGAGGATCGGGGAGAGGGGCAGTGTGTCTTGATCGATGACGCAGGGCGGCGCGGCTACGTCACGCCCCTCTCCCCCGCTCTCCCCCCCCCCGCCAGCGGGGAGAGGGAGAAGCGGTCAACAATTCTCGTATTTCCAGTTCCGACGCTTGCCCTCTCGCATCCAGCTCACCGCTTCGGCCACGCGCTTCGCCTTCGTCTCGGGGCGCTTGGCCTCGGCGATCCACTCGCAATATTCGCGCCGGCAGCCCGGCGGGAAGGCGTTGAAGGTGGCGGCTGCCGCATCGTCCGCCGCAAGCGCCTCGGTCAGCTCGGGCGGCACTTCGGCCTCCGGCTTGGGCGCGGCGCGGGGACGGGCCGGCTTCGCTTCGCCGAGCAGCACCACCGCCTCGCGGATCAGCCGCTCGACTTCCTCGGCCGGCGGCAGGTCGTCCAGCGATTCGATCCGGCCGAACTGGCCCATCGCCTCGCCTTCCTTGCCGGTCTCATTGTCCTGGCGGTTCCAGAAGCCGAAGCTCGCATGCGCCTTGAACGACGCCATGTTGGCCAGCGGCTTGCCGCCGAGCGTGAAGAAGGGATGCGACCATTTGATCGTCTCCTCCACCTCCGGCACCGCGGCGTGGAAGCGTTCGCGGATCCATGAAAGGATAGGCCGCGCGAATTCGGCGCGGCCTTCGATATAGCTGTCTATCCTGGGGTCCCTGGCCATGGGACGGCATGTTCCGCCGCCCCGTGGCGCAGGTCAATACGTAGCGAGGTCAGGGCTCGAGCGCATCCTCGTCGGCATCGTCGAGATCGTCATCATCCTCGAGGTCGTCCTCGTCGAAATCCTCCTGGACCTCGTCCTCGGATATGGCGCGCGCATCCTCCTCGGCGTCGTCATCCTCCTCGCCGATCTCGTCGTCGACCATGCGGAGGTCGTCCGCATCGTCATCGTCGTCATCGCCATAATCGGGCACGAGGTCGGTCAGGAGGTTGCCGTCGCTCGGGCCGTCATTGGTCGTCTCGAGGATCTCGGCGCGCTGGCTCTCGTCATAGCCCTCCTCGTCGAAACCGTCGTCGCCCGGACCACGCCCGGGAACCTGATAGCCACCCATCATCTACCTCGCGCCTTGCACCCGCCACGACGGCGGAGCTTTCCGAAAGTGCGAACGGCGGGGATGCCCCGCGCGTTCCCTCAGCTGGGCCGGAACATCCGTCCGCGCTCGGTGACCAGCACTACCACGAAAGCGATGAGGCCCATAAGCAGGAATCCGGCATAGAGCGGCACGGTGGTGCCGTCGAATGCCTGGCCGATCGCCGCGCCGATCAGCGCCGAGCCGAGCGTGGTGACGAAGCCCTGCAGGCTCGAGGCGGTGCCGGCGATCTCGCCCATCTTCTCCATCGCCATCGCCGAGAAGTTGGAGGTGGACAGGCCCACGCAGCCCATCATCAGCGCCTGGAGGATGGTGAAGCTCCAGATCGATTCGAGATCGGTCCAGGCAATGGCGAGGTGGATCGCGGCAAAGACGATCATGCCCATCAGCGCGGTATGCGAGATCCGGCGCATGCCGACCTTCATCACCAGCCGCGAGTTGAGGAACGAGCCAAGCGCCATGGTCGAGGCGACGCAGGGGAAGACCACCGCGAGCAGCTCGGGCGCGTGGAACACATCCTCCATCACCTGCTGCACCGACCCGATGAAGCCGAACATGCCGCCCGACAGCAGCATGATGCCGATCGTATAGCCCACCGCCTGGCGGTCGCGGAGCATCAGGGCATAGTCGCCGATCACCCGCACCGGGTTGAGCGACAGCCTCGCCTCCTGCCCCAGCGTCTCGGGCATGCGCAGCCAGAACCACAGCACCACCAGCGTCGCGACGCCGCCGATCGCCCAGAAGATCAGCCGCCAGGAACCCACATAGAGGATCAGCTGGCCCAGGCTGGGCGCGACGATCGGCGCGGCCATGAAGACGATGAAGGCCAGGCTCATCACCCGCGCCATCGAACGCCCGGCGAAACAATCGCGCACCAGCGCCACCGAGACGACGCGCGCGCCCGCCGCCGAGGCGCCCATCGCCGCGCGGGCGATCAGCAACAGGGTGAAGCTGCCCGAGGCCGCCGCCACCACGCTGGTCACCACATAGGAAGTCAGCGCGATCGCCAGCACCGGGCGCCGGCCGAACCGGTCCGAGAGCGGGCCATAGATCAGCTGGGCGAAGGCGAAGCCGATCAGGAAGGCGGTGATCACATACTGGCGGTGATTGGGCTCGTCGACGCCCAGGCTCGCGCCGATCGCCGGTAGCGCTGGAAGCATCGAATCGATGCCGAGCGCGGTCAGCGCCATCATCGCGGCGATCAGGCTGACGAACTCGCCGAACGCGAGCGGCGCCTTGTTCTGCGAGTCTGCGGTAAGGTGCGGCTCTTCCATGCCGGCGCAAATGGCGCATCGCGGCCGCTACGTCACCCCCAAAGCCAGCGCCATTGTTGCGCAGCCCATGCGCTTGCGTTAGTGTATTGCCTAAATGACACACTGCCGGAGAGTGAATGATGCGTCACCTGCCCCTGCTGCTGGTCCTTCCCCTCGCGCTCGCTGCCTGTGACGGCAAGGGCGGCACCTCGATCTCGATCAACGCGACCTCGGACGATGGCGATGGCTTCAAGGGCAATTTCAAGCTGCCCGCGATCAAGATGACCGCCGAGAATTTCGACATGGACGGGGTGAAGCTCTATCCCAACTCGACGATCACCAGCTTCAACATCGACGCCAAGGATCACCCGGGCGAGGCGAAGGACGAAGGCAAGGTCGTCGCCGCCTTCACCAGCCCCGCCGCGCTCGCGACCGTGCAGCGCTGGTTCCGCGACAAGCTGACCGCCAAGGGCTTCAAGTTCAGCGAAAAGGGCAACGGCTTCGCCGGCACCACCGAGGACGGCGAGCGCTTCACCCTCGATCTTTCGGCCGATGGCGGGGAGAAGACCAGCGGGAAGATGGAGATCGTCGGGAGCTAGGTTCCCGCTACCAAAGCCGAGCTGTTCTCCGGCGAAAGCCGGAGCCCAGGGTTTCTCTGCCGACTCGCTTGTGACCCTGGGCCCCGGCTTTCGCCGGGGAACTGGAATGGATGCGGGCGCCCGCGCCCCTTGTCGCGCCAGCCCCCACGGGTCTAACTGGCCGGCAAGGAGACTCGTACTATGGCAACTGTTCTCGACGAGGTGCCTCTCGTCTCGATGGCCGAGCAGGCGAACGACCCGCAGGGGTTCGCCCAGAAGTTCGGCCAGTCGTTCCGCCGCTTCGGCTTCGCGATGGTCGCCGATCACGGCGTGCCGCAGGAGCTGATCGACCGCGCCTGGGCCAAGACCAAGGAATTCTTCGCGCTGAGCGAGGAAGAGAAGCGCCAGTACCACATTCCCGGCGGCGGCGGCGCGCGCGGCCTGACTCCGTTCAAGACCGAGATCGCCAAGGGCGCGACGCATGTCGACCTGAAGGAATTCTGGCATATCGGCCGCGAGCTGGCCAAGGGCCACCGCTTCGAGGCGCAGATGGCGCCGAACATCTGGCCGCATGCGCCGGAGGGCTTCAAGGAGACCTTCCTCGAACTGTTCCAGGCGCTGGACGATGCCGGCGACCGGCTGCTCTCGGCGATCGCGCTCTATCTCGGGCTGGAGCCCCACTGGTTCGACCGCGCGGTGAAGGACGGCAATTCGGTCCTCCGCCTGCTCCATTATCCGCCGGTCGCCGCCGATGCCCCCGAAGTCCGTGCCGGTGCGCATGAGGACATCAACCTGATCACCCTGCTGCTCGGCGCCGAGGAAGCCGGGCTCGAGCTGCTCGACAAGGACGGCCGCTGGCTGCCGGTCAAGCCGCCCGAAGGCGCGATGGTGGTCAATGTCGGCGACATGCTGCAGCGGCTGACCAACCACTATCTCCCCTCGACCACCCACCGCGTGGTCAACCCCCCGGTCGAGCGCCGCGGCACCCCGCGCTATTCGATGCCCTTCTTCCTGCATCCGGCGCCCGACTTCCTGATCGAGACGCTGCCGTCGACGATCACGGACGAGAACCCCAACCGCTATCCGACCCCGATCACCGCGCACGACTATCTGTTCGAGCGGCTGGTCGAGATCGGACTGATCAAGAAGTAATGTGGAAATGGCTGGCGATCGGCATCGGCATATTGTCGCTGCCGGTCGCCTTCATCCTTTCGCAGTCCTGGATGCACGGCGCGACGCTGCATGAAGCGATCGGCTGGGTGCTCACCGGAATCCTGGCGGCCCAGCTGACCGCGCTGGTGCTGCGCAAGTGGCGCCTCTCGCTCATCGCCCCCTGCTCTCCTTCGCCCTTCTCGCCGTCGACTCCCAGTGGCTGGGTCCCTGCCAAGACGGCTGCTCGGTCACCATCCAGGTCCCCGTGTCATCCCGGTGAAGAAAAGCTTCTTCCCCTCCCCCGAAAGCTGGGGTTAGGGGTGAGCGGTTCCATTCTTCGGGGGATATCGTGACCGAACCGCTTCGTATCGCACTTGCAGGCCTTGGCACCGTCGGCGCGGGCGTCATTCGCCTGATCGACGCGAATGGCGAGCTGATCGCCCGCCGTGCCGGCCGGCCGATCGAAGTGGTCGCCGTCTCTGCCCGCGACCGCGCCAAGGATCGCGGCGTCGACATCACCCGCTTCGACTGGGTCGACGACACCACCGAGCTGGCCCGCCACCCCAAAGCCGACGTGGTCGTCGAGCTGGTCGGCGGCTCGGACGGCCCGGCGCTCACCCTCGCCCGCGCCGCGCTCGCCGGCGGCAAGAGCTTCGTCACTGCCAACAAGGCGATGATCGCGCATCACGGGCTCGAGCTGGCCAATGCCGCCGAGAGCGCGGGCCTCGCGCTCAAGTTCGAAGCCGCGGTCGCCGGCGGCGTGCCGGTGATCAAGGGGCTGCGCGAAGGCGCCGCCGCCAACGAGATCGCCCGGGTCTATGGCATCCTCAACGGCACCTGCAATTTCATCCTGTCCAAGATGGAAGCGGAAGGGCGCGACTTCGCCGAGATCCTCGCCGAGGCGCAGCGCCTGGGCTATGCCGAGGCCGATCCCAGCTTCGACATCGACGGCGTCGATGCCGCGCACAAGCTGTCGATCCTCGCCAGCCTCGCCTTCGGCACCCAGCCGGCCTTCGACCAGGTCGCGATCACCGGCGTGCGCCACGTGCTCGCCGCCGACATCGCCGAGGCCGCGTCGCTCGGCTATCGCATCCGCCTGCTCGGCCTGGCCGAGGCCAATGGCCATGGCCTGTTCCAGCGCGTCCACCCGCATCTCGTGCCGCTCAGCCACCCGCTCGCCCATGTCACCGGATCGACCAACGCCGTCGTCGCCGAGGGCAATTTCGTCGGCCGGCTGCTGTTCCAGGGCGCCGGCGCCGGCGACGGCCCGACCGCGAGCGCCGTGGTCGCCGACCTGATCGACATCGCCCGCGGCGAATTCGGCCCGCCCTATGCCATGCCGGCCGCCGCGCTCGCCCAGCCGGGCGCCGCCGATGCCGGCGAGCGGACCGGCCGCGCCTATGTGCGCTTCACCGTGGCGGACAAGGTCGGCGTGCTCGCCGAGATCGCGGCGGCGATGCGCGACGCCGGCGTCTCGATCGAGAGCCTGATGCAGCGCGGCGCCAATCCGGACGGCAGCGTGCTGGTGGCGATCGTCACGCACGAAGGCCCGGAGCGCGCGGTGGCGCAGGCGCTGGACAAGCTGCGCGGCTCGGCCAGCCTGACCGGCGAGCCGATGTGGATGCATATCCTGGGGTGAGCCCCATTCTCCCTCTCCCCGATGGGGAGAGGGAGAAATTCAATCGTCCAGGCTCGCCTTCAGCACCTGCCGCCCCTTGTGCGGGCAGACCGGCGCGCCGGTGGTGCCGCAGGCCATGCCGGCGCTCTTCACCGCATCGCCCTTGGCATCGGCGATCTCGCTGCTGGCCAGCGGCAGGCGGTAGCGCTGGCTGGGATCGGCCTTCACGATCGGGATCGCCGTCAGCGGCCGCGCACGCATCGGAATGCGCGTAACGCGGGTCACCCGTGCCTTGGCCCTGCGGCGCTGCGGGTCGATCGCGGGCATTGCGCTGGACAAGGTGAGGGCAACGAGCAGCAGCATCGGGCAGGTCTCCGGAAAACAGGTTCGCCGTGCTCAACGCACGGCTCGCCGCCGGTTTCCCTTCAGGGCGCCAATTCCCTCCGGCTCGTCCGCACGCCCCGCGCGCTGACTGTGACGCCCACCCCGACGGAGCCGCACCGCACCGTGAAGGCGCCCTGGCCGCACGGCAAATGGCCATCGGCACCGTCGAACACGCGGTCCAGCCGCCCCTGATCGGTGTCGGGCCCGCTATAGCTCGTCACCAGCGGCACGCGATATTTGTCCGCGTCGCGCCGCGAGCAGACGACGATCTCGCTCTCGTCGCGCGCACGCCGGCATTTCGGATTGGCCGACCAGCGCTCGCGGTGCATCTCCAGCACCGCGGCCGGCGTCATCTCGCGTGGCGGGGCATCGTCCTGGCCGAGCAGGAGCAAGGCGAAAAGCAGCATTTGCACATCCCTCCGCCCCCGGTTTCGTTGCGATAGCGGCATGTTGTGGCGGAATTGGGAGCAGCGCCGCCCTGACAACGTTAGCGGCATCGACAAGCGCCACGGTGCTGCCTAATCGCCGCCGCAAGTCCAACCACCGGGGTATCCCATGACTCAGCCCAGCCACGCCCTTGACCGTGTCCTCGTCCTCGAAATGGTGCGGGTGACCGAAGCGGCGGCGATCGCTGCTTCCACCCTGGTCGGGCGCGGCGACGAGAAGGCGGCCGATGCCGCCGCGGTCGAGGCGATGCGCGACGCGCTCAACAAGCTCTATCTCGACGGCACGGTGGTGATCGGCGAGGGCGAGCGCGACGAGGCCCCGATGCTGTTCATCGGCGAGAAGGTCGGCGCGGCGCAGGGCAAGGGCCCGGCGATCGACATCGCGCTCGATCCGCTCGAAGGCACCACCATCTGCGCCAAGGCCGGCCCCAATGCGCTGGCGGTGCTCGCCGTCGCCGAGAAGGGCGGCCTGCTCAACGCGCCGGACGTGTACATGGACAAGATCGCGGTCGGCCCGGGCTATCCCGAAGGCGTGATCGACCTCGCTCGGTCGCCGACCGAGAACGTAAAGGCGATCGCAGCTGCCAAGGGCGTCGAGCCGCACGAGATCATCGCCTGCGTGCTCGATCGCCCGCGCCACGAGAAGCTGATCGCCGAGCTGCGCGACATCGGCTGCGGCGTGGTGCTGATCGGCGACGGCGACGTGGCCGGCGTGATCGCCACCACCGATCCCGAAACGACGATCGACGTCTATATGGGCCAGGGCGGCGCGCCCGAGGGCGTGCTCGCCTGCGCGGCGCTCCGCTGCGTCGGCGGCCAGTTCAAGGGCCGCCTCGTCTTCCGCAACGACGACGAGCGCCAGCGCGCGCGGAAATGGGGCATCGAGGATCTGGACAAGATCTACGACCTGACCGAGCTGGCCAAGGGCGACTGCATCTTCGCCGCCACGGGTGTTACGGACGGCTCGCTGCTCGAAGGCGTCAAGCGCTTCGCCACCAAGATGACCACCGAGAGCGTGGTGATGCGCGCGCACTCCGGCACGGTGCGCTGGGTGAAGGGCGAGCATCGGCTGTAAGGTCTCCAATCCTCCCTCGCGAAGCGGGGGAGGGGGACCGCGCGCGCAAGCGCGTGGTGGAGGGGGCCTCTCCGCGAGCGGTGACTCATGATGCTGAGGGGCGCACCCTTCTATCCCCCCTCCACCACCGCCTTCGGCGGCGGTCCCCCTCCCCCGGAGCTGCGCTCCGAGGGAGGAATTGCATCGGCGCCGCCTCCCCGAGGGCTGCCCTTGCAATGTAGGATTTCGCATGGCCTGCTCGCTCGGCCGGGCCTGCTGCCCGGCCGCTCTTTGACCCGTAGGAAAGATAGGACGCGTGCAGCGCCGCGCCCGGCAACGAAATTGCGAAAGTCCCCCTCGGCGGAAATCCGTTGAGGTCGCGAACTTTGTGAACTTCCGCGTGATTCGCGGCGACGTCGTGTAGGAAGCCTCTACCCGGCCGCCACCACCAGCCCGTGCGCGGTGGCAAAGGGCAGCCATGCGGCGATCCGCTCGTCCTCGGGCAGCGCCATCGCCCGGGCGGGATCCTCGGGCAGCACCGCCAGCCAGTCATAGTGCCAGGGCTCGAGCGGGAGGCAGGCGACGCGGTAGTTCGCCCGCGCCACCGCGAGCAGCATCGGCTCGGGCCTAGGTGGCACGGGTCCGCCGCTGGCGAGCATCTCGCTGAAATCGAAGGGCAGCGCGAGCAGGCGGCAGCTGTCGGGCCGGTACCAGCGCCGCCCGCCGGCCAGCGCAAGCAGCTCGGCGATCGCCGGGTCGATCCCCGGCCAGGCAGGCATGTCGCGCTCGATCCCGCGGGCACGGTGGACCTCGGCCTTGGTCCGCTCGATCCGTGCCAGCGCAGCGGGGATCGCCTCGACTGCCTGCGCGCTCCCCGAAGGCCGGGCGGCGTCGAGCCAGGCGGCAAAGTCCGCGCCAAAGTCGTAGAGCGTGTAGCTGTGCGACGGCCGCGCGGCGATATAGCCCTGGGCGAACAGCCCGAAGGCGGTCGGCCCGGCAAGCGCCGCGAGCAGCGGATATTCGCTCTCCAGGCATTCGAGCAGGCGCTGGCGATAGCCTCTCGCATAGATGTGGATACGGTCCTCGGCGGTGAGGCGGTTGTCGCCGTGCACGAAGTCGCGCGCATCCGCACCGGAGGCCGCCAGGATCGCTTCCTGCATCCAGTCCTGCAGCGCGGCGAGGTCAGGCGGCAAGCGGCAGCCCCTCGCGCACCCGGCGTGCCTTGCCCAGCTCGGCTGCGACCACCTCGAAGGCCGGGATGCTCGCATCCCATTCGACCATCGTCGCCACCGGTCCGCAGCGCTCCCAGACCCGGGCATAGAGCGGCCACACCGCATCGGGCACCGGCGCGTCATGCGTGTCGATCAAATGGGTGCCGTGATCGCTCGGCCCGGCGAGATGGACCTGCACGACATGCTCGGCCGGGATCGCCTCGAGATAGGCCAGCGGGTCGAGCGCATGGTTGAAGCTCGAGACATGGACGTTGTTGACGTCGAGCAACAGCCCGCAGCCGGTCAGGTCGCAGAGCCGGGCGAGGAACTCGGCCTCGGGCATCTGGCTGGCGCGGAACTGGAGATAGGTGCTGGGATTCTCGACGATCAGCGGCCGGCCGAGGAAATCCTGCACCGCGCGCACCCGCTGCGCGACATGGGTCAGCGCCGCCTCGGTCAGCGGCAGCGGCAGCAGGTCGTGGCTGTTCACCCCCTGCACCCCGGTCCAGCAGAGATGGTCCGAGACCCAGAGCGGCCGGAAGCGCTCGGCCAGGTCGCGCAGCTTGCCGAGATAGGCTAGGTCGAGCGGCGCGGTGCTGCCGATCGACAGCGACACGCCGTGCAGCACCACCGGCCGGTGCGCCGCGACATGCTCGAACACCCGCATGCCCCAGCCCTGATTGTCGAGCAGGTTCTCGGTGACCGCCTCGAACCAGTCGACGCCCCAGGCTTCCGGGGGCGTCGACATGAGGTGCGGGAAATGCTCCTCGCGCAGCCCCAACCCGTCGCCGGGGTTGGGCAGGCCGAGCCGGGGCTGCGGGGTCACCTTGCCAGTCCCTAGGTCGAGGGCGGATAGGCAAGGCGCAGGTCGTTCGGCGCCTGCTGGACCAGCCCTTCGACGGGCTTGTCCGGATCGCCGTTGACCTTGAAGGCCACCACCTTGGCGAATGCCTGGAAGGCGATGTCCTCGACCTTATCGCCTTCCTTGAAGTCGATCGTGGCGATCTTCTTCGAGGAAGGCGCGCCGCAGCCTGAGGGGGAAGGCGTCGGCGAAGGGGATGGCGTGCCGCAGAGGTTCTTGTCGGCATTCGCCTTTGGCGCACCGCAGCCCGAGGGCGACGGCGTCGGCTTGGGGGTGCCGCACAGCACCGGCTTCGAGCTGCCGACCAGGGCCCACACCTCCATCGTGCCCGCCTTGGGATAGAGCTGCATCGCCGAGATCGGCACCGCGCAGCCGCCGAAGCCGCCGCAGATATTGTCGCTCGGCGCGGTGTACATCGGCCCGCTCGGGGTCGGGGTCGGGGTGGGCGAAGGGGTCGGCGTGCCACAGAGCCCGCCGAAGCTGCGCAAGGTCACCGCAGAGCAGCCGCCGCCCTTGATCGTGGTCGGCGTGCCGCAGCTGCCGCTCGCCACCGGGCTCGCCTTGGGCGCGTTCGAGGTCTTGGAGGATGCCGCCCCGCACCCGCTGCTCGCCCCGCCGCAGCTGCCGCCGCCGCTGGTCAGCTGGACGAAGCCGCAGCCGCCCTGGCCCTTGCACAGGTTCGAGCCGCGGCAGGTATGGTAGATCGACGTCTCGGCGCAGCTGTTCGCGCCCCATTTCCCGCCGGTCTCCTCGACGTCGAGGCCCTGGCAGGCATGGTTGACGATGTACTTGTCCGGCTCGCCGACGCCGACCGACAGGTCGGGCGTCGCGCCGAACACCGCCCAGGCGGTCGACATGCGGTCGCCCGATCCGGCCATCGACGGGAAGGGGAAGGACACGGCAGCGCCGGCCGGGTTCCAGTAATCGTCGAGCACGGTGGTGACGCCCTTGATCGCGCCGCACACCGCCTGGCTCATCTTCTGGAAATTGGCCGCCGCATCGCCGCCATTCTTGAGCGCGTTGAGCGCATTGGCGATCGCCTCGGGCGCCGGCAGGCCATAGGGATTGTCGTTGGGGTCATAGCCCTCGGTAGTCAGGTCCGATGCCGCCCATTTGCCGATCTTGGGCGACTGGTCCCAGGTCTCGAGCCCGCCGCTGCCCCGGATGTCCTCGATCTCGCGGAAACGGGTATAATGGTCGACGCCGTCATTGTCGGAACGCGCCGCGGCATCGGCCGAGGGGACCAGCTTCCCCTCCATCGAATAGCTCGGATAGTCCGACGCCAGCGCATCGCGGTTCGGGCAATAGCTCGGGTTCACGTCGCCCTGGACGAGCTTGGCCTTCCCGTCGTCGAGCCGATGCCCCTTCTCGTCATAGCGCGCACCGAGCGTGGCGCCTTCGCCCTGGTCGGTGATCGCGTTCATCATGTTGAGCGCTTGGCGGAGCGCGATCTCCGGATCGGTCAGCGCGATCGTGGTCTCGAAGCCCATGAACTCGCGCATCGGATGGCCGGGAAAGCTGAAATTGTTGAACAGGTCGTTCTGCTGGCCGCCGGGGTTCATCACATGGTCCCAAAGCCGCGTGCCGTCCTCGTAGCGGATCAGCAGATAGTCGCGGTAGCACTGGTACATATAGCCGATCGACCCGAACATGATGTTGGCGTCGAGCTCTGCCACCGTGTCGTACTTGAACGGCACCTTGGGGAAATAGCGGTCCTTGTTGCGGACGATGTCCTGCTCGGCGGTCTCCTGCGGCTGCTCGATGGCGAGGAACAGCTTGATCCGCTCCTCGTCGAGCGGGCCGACATTGACCTTCACGTCCTTGAACCGGTTGGTGTCGGTCAGGTCGACGATGCCGGGGATCGCGGTGAGCTTGGGACCGAAACAGGTCCAGCCATGGTCGCCGCTCTGCAGCGCGGTGGCGGTGAAGCTGGGCACGGCACCGATCGAGGTGGCGAGGTTCGCCGCCATCTGCAGGTGGAGCATCTCCTGGATGAACACCGAGAAGACGATGTTGAACGCCTTCTTGTTGCCCCAGCCCTTCTTGCCCGGCTTGTAGTCGGTGAAGGCGCTGGTCTTGGCGCCCGGCCACTGCCGCCCCTTGTAGAAGCTGTTCCCCTGGCTGGTGATGAGGTGCATGCCGGTGATCGAGTAGAGCGAGGTCATGTAGAGCGGGATGGTGAACAGCTCGACATTCACCGCCGCTTGCGCGATCCAGCGCACCACCAGCGTGTCGGTCTCGAGGAACTTCAACGGGCGCGCGGAGAGCTCGCCTTCCTTGTGCGTCAGATGCATGACAATTTCCCCCAAGCTTCGCAGGCGACTGCGATGGCACTGGGTTCCATCAACTATAGTTCCGCGTCAATCAAGGATCGCACCAATATAGTGTCATGCACTATTTGTTACGGCTTACACTCGATTTACCTTCATCTTTGCGCACTACTCGATCCTTGCCTCCCACGCGGTGCCCGCTATGCCGCCGCAGATGCTCGCGCCGTTGCTGCTGATCGCCACTCTCGCGCTGCTCGTCTGGGCCCAGCGCAACGACCGCCGCAACTACCGGCGCTTCGGCAAGGTCAAGGACAGCGCACGCCGACAGCCACTGTTTCTCCGCATGGCTGGCAAGAACTGCGCACTCTATCTCTTGCCTTCACTGGTCGGGCTGGCGCTGCTGGGCCGAGTCGATGCGCTCTGGACCTTCCCCACCGAGTTCGCCCCGCTGGTCGAGCAACTGCCCGATCTCGGCACCGGCAACCCGGCCTTTCTGGGCATGGCCACGGGCGCGCTGATCGTCGGGGCACTGATCGGCGCGCTGCTGCGCATGCTGCTCCTCCGTCGCCCGCTCCGGGGCGCCCCGATCGCCGACATCGCTCCGCTGATACCGCGCAACCATGCCGAGCTGCGCCATATCCTGCCGTTGATCGCGAGCGCCGGGATCAGCGAGGAAGTGGCGTTCCGCCTCTATCTGCCGCTGCTCATCACCGGCAGCGGTGGCAGCGCCGCGCTCGCCTTTACCGCATCGACGCTGATCTTCGGGCTGCTCCATCGCTACCAGGGCTGGGTAGGCGTGGTGCAGACCAGCCTGCTCGGCGCGATCTTCGCCCTGCTGTATCTCGGCTGGCCGGGGCTGACCGCGCCGATCCTCGTCCACTTGCTCGTCAATGCCGCCACGCTGGTGCTGCGTCCCGCGATCGAGCTCAGCTTCCGCCCGCGAACCGATTGACAGCCACAATACACCGACTACCCCTCCCGCAATCGATTTTAGCGGGAGGATAAGCATGCGGTTGGTCAGTCTGTTCGCCCTGGCGGTCGCCACCGCCGCGCCGCTGGCGGCCCTGCCCGCGAAGCAGGCCGCACCGGCGCCCCAGGCCGCCGACAGCGCCTTCACCTTCGAGGAGGCGATGATCCCGATGCGCGACGGGGTGAAGCTGCACACCGTCATCATCCGCCCCAAGGGCCAGACCGGGCCGTTGCCGATCCTGTTCCAGCGCACCCCCTATGGCACGCCCGGCGCCGCGCCGCGCAGCATGCCGGGCAGCTGGGCGGCGCTCGGCAAGGACGGCTATGTCTTCGTGTTCCAGGACATGCGCGGCCGCTTCGGCTCCGAAGGCGGCCCCTTCACCCTCTCGACCGAGATCAAGACCGGCAAGGGCGCGACCGACGAATCGACCGACGCCTATGATTCGATCGACTGGCTGGTGAAGAATGTGAAGCCGAACAACGGCAAGGTCGGCATGTGGGGCGTGTCGTACCCCGGCTTCACCGCCGCGATCGCCGTCGCCCGCCCGCACCCCGCGCTGAAGGCGGTGAGTCCGCAGGCGGCGTGGATCGACTATTGGAAGAATGACGACCTCCACCGCTGGGGCGCGATGCGGCTCACCTATGCCAGCGACTGGGTGAACAGCCTCCAGGCCGACAAGACCAATGACGGCATCGAGATCTACGACCGCTACGACACCTATGAGTGGTTCCTGAAGGCAGGCTCGCCGGCGGACATCGAGGCGAAGTATTTCAAGGGCCGGGTGCCGCTGTACAAGCAGATGATCGAGCATCCCGACTATGACGATTTCTGGAAGAAGCAGGTCTGGTCGGACACGCTGAAGAAGACGACCGTGCCGACGCTCAACGTCGCCGGTTACTGGGACCAGGAAGACCCTTGGGGCAGCTGGCAGATCTTCGACAAGCAGCGCGAGAACGATCCGAACAACCTGTCGCTGATGGTCGCCGGCCCGTGGAACCATGGCAGCTGGCGCTCGCCCGGCAACATGCTCGGTCGCATCCCGATCGGCACCGACAGCGGTACCCAGTTCATGGAGCAGGTCGAGGCGCCGTTCTTCGCCTATTGGCTGCACGGCAAGGGCACCAAGCCCGATTACCGGATGAAGAGCTTCCAGTCGGGCAGCTGGCAGTGGAAGACCTACAACCAGTGGCCGCTGACGACCGCGAGCAGCAAGAGCCTCTACCTCCACGCCGATGGCAGCGTGTCGTTCACCGCACCGGCGCAGGGCGAGGGCTGCCGCGAGTACATCTCCGATCCCGCCAACCCGGTGCCGTTCCGCGCCCGCCCGATGTCGGCGACCTATGCCACGCCCGACTGGCGCTGGTGGGAGACCGAGGACCAGCGCTTCGTCGAGTACCGCCCGGACGTGCTGAGCTACACCAGCGCCCCGCTCGACGCCGACCTGACCATCACCGGCGCGATCACCGCCGCGCTGCAGGCTGCGACCAGCGGGACGGACAGCGACTTCATCGTCAAGCTGATCGACGTGTACCCCGAGGATTTCGAGAAGCCGCCGACTGCGATCGGCGCCTATGCGAAGGGGCTGAACGGCTATCAGCTGCCGATCGCAATGGAGGTCAAGCGCGGCCGCTACCTCCAGTCGATGGAAAAATCGACGCCGCTGGTGCCCAACCAGGTGAACGACTGGACGATCCCGCTCAGGAACCACGACCATGTCTTCAAGAAGGGCCACCGGATCATGGTGCAGATCCAGTCGAGCTGGTTCCCGATGATCGACCGCAACCCGCAGACCTTCGTGCCGAACATCTACAAGGCCAAGCCGGCGGACTATCAGAAGGCGACGCAGAAGGTGTGTTCCGGCTCGGCGATCATGCTGCCGGTGGTGGGGAACTAAACACTCCCCCTCTCTCTCCGTCACCCCGGCCTTGTGCCGGGGTCCACCGGGAGGCGAGTGCCGAGCGAGTAGTTTAGAGGGTAGTCGGTGCGGCATGGTGGACCCCGGCACAAGGCCGGGGTGACGCTCAATCAGTCGACAGGACTCAGGCCGCCTCGCCCTTCGCCGCGAGGATCTGCACCCAGGGGTTGGGCTTCGCCACCCCCACGCGCTTCAGCGTGTTGCGGTCGTGATGGTCGAACGGCCCCTGGCCCTTCACCTCCAGCGTGGTGTGGATGTCGTAGCTCCAGCCACCATCCTCGGTGAAGGCGATGTCGATCCTATAGGCATCGGTGCGGAAGGCATATTCGAGGAAGTCGGTCGAGCAGATGCCGTAGCTGGTCTCGCCCCGCTTCGCCTCGACATGGATCGTCTTGTCGCCCGGCGCACCCTTGCCGCTGGCGAGCAGCACCTGGCCGCGCGGGATCGCCAGCGTCTGCAGGATCAGGCCGGTGGCCGGCTCCCACAACCAATAGCCCACCTGGTCGTGGAAGGTGATGTCCTCTTCCTCGGTGGTGATGTGGATATGGTAGCGCAGCCCGTAGAAGAGCTGCGGGCCATTGGCCTGGGGATCGATCGGCACGAACTCGATCCGCTCGATGAACTCGCGCCGTTCGGGGCCTTCGGCCTTGGGGTTGAGGTCCACGCCCTTGTGCCCCTCCCAGTGCCCCGCGAGGGGCGCCAGCGGGCCGAGATTGGCGAGCGTGTGGGGATCGACGTCCTCGGGCTCGGTGAAGATATCCAGGGGAAAGGGTGTCATCAGTTCTTGAGTCTGTAGCCGGTCCGGAAGATCGTGACGATAAGACCAAGGCATAGGGCCAGGAACAGCGCGACGAAGCCCAGGCTCCAGCGCACGTCGATGTCGCCGACATCGCCGAAGAACGCCCAGCGGAAGCCGCTGATCAGATAGGCGACCGGGTTGAACAGGCTCACCGTGCGCCACGGCTCGGGCAGGAAGCTCAGCGGATAGAAGCTGCCGCCCAGGAAGGTGAGCGGTGTGAGGATCAGCGCCGGCACCACGTTGAGCTGCTCGAAGCCCTTGGCCCAGATGCCGATGATGAAGCCGAACATCGAGAAGCTGATCGAGGTGAGCAGCAGGAAGGCGAGCATCGCCAGCGGATGATCGACGCGCAGCGGCACGAACAGGCCCGAGGTGAGCAGGATGATCAGCCCGATCACCACCGACTTGGTCGCGGCCGCGCCGACGAACCCGATCACCAGCTCGACCGCCGAGATCGGTGCCGAGAGCAGCTCGAACACGGTGCCGGTGAACTTGGGGAAATAGATGCCGATCGAGGCATTGGCGACGCTCTGGGTGAGCAGCGACAGCATGATCAGCCCGGGCACGATGAAGCTGCCATAGGGCACGCCCTCGATCGAGGGGATGCGGCTGCCCATGCCGCTGCCGAACACGATGAAATAGAGCGCGGTGGTGATTACCGGGGTGACGATCGACTGCCAGAGCGTGCGCAGCGTGCGCGCCATCTCGAACTTGTAGATCGCCCAGATGCCGTGGAAGTTCATGCCCGGGCCTCCTTATGTTCGACGAGGCCGACGAAGATGTCCTCGAGGCTGGATTTGCTGGTGTCGAGGTCCTTGAACCCGATGCCCATCTCGCCGAGCTTCCTCAGCAAGGACGGAATGCCGGTGCGCTCGGCCTGGGCGTCGAAAGTGTAGCGCAGGCGCGTGCCCTCGTCCTCGAGGCTGAGATGCCATTCCTCCAGCCCCGCCGGGATCGCCGTCATCGGCTCGACCAGGCTGACGTCGAGCTCGCGCTTGCCGAGCTTCTTCATCAGCTCGGCCTTTTCCTCGACGAGGAGCAGCTGGCCCTTGTCGATCACGCCGACCCGGTCGGCCATCTCCTCGGCCTCCTCGATATAGTGGGTGGTCAGGATGATGGTGACGCCGCGCTCGCGCAGCTTGCCGATCATCTTCCACATGTCGCGGCGCAGCGACACGTCGACGCCGGCGGTGGGCTCGTCGAGGAACAGGATGTCGGGCTCATGGCTCAGCGCCTTGGCGATCATCACGCGGCGCTTCATGCCGCCCGACAGCTCCATGATCTTCGAGTTGCGCTTGTCCCACAGCGACAGGTCCCGGAGGATCTGGTCGCAAAACTCCTGGTTCGGCGCCTTGCCGAACAGTCCGCGCGAGAAGCGCAGCGCCGAGCCCACGGTCGAGAACATGTCGACCGCGATCTCCTGCGGCACCAGCCCGATCTTCGAGCGGGCAGCGCGCGGCTCGCGCACCGCGTCATGCCCGTCGACCAGGATCGTGCCGGTGCTCGGCGTGACGATGCCGCAGATGATCGAGATCAGCGTGGTCTTGCCCGCGCCGTTCGGCCCGAGCAGCGCGAAGATCTCGCCGCGGCGGATCTCAAGGTCGACATGATCGAGCGCCTTGTGGCCTGAGCCATAGGTCTTGCTCACGCCGTTTATCGAAAGAATGGATGTCATGATGCCCCCGGCCGGGAAAGGACCCGCTAATTAGGCACGGCAGCGCGCGGCGGCAACCGCTCGGTACAAAAATCGGGAGAAACGCCTCTGAAGGAAGAGGGAGAGCGTTACTTCCCCTTGCGCGCTTCCGTCACGGCCGCGGCGAGGCCGGCATAGTCGCGCATGCCGTAGAGCAGCTTGCCGCCGACCACCCAGCTCGGCGTCCCGGTCATCGCCAGCTTCTGGCCGAACTTGTGGTTGGTGACGATCTCGCCCTCGACCGCCCTGGACTGGGCGACCTGCTTGGCCCGGCCCATGTCGAGCCCGGCCTTCTGCGCCGCCGCCTCGATGTTCGCCGCGCTCGGACCGTCGGTAGCGAACAGCGCGTCGTGGAAGGCGCGGAACTTGTCCTGCTCGGCCGCTGCCAGCGCCCAGCGCGCCGCGACTAGGCTATCCGGCCCCAGCACCGGATATTCGCGGTAGACCACCTTCACATTGGGATCGCGCTTCAGCAGCTCCTCGATCGCCGGCAGGCTGGCCCGGCAATAGCCGCAGGCATAGTCCATGAAGGCGACCAGCGTGACATCGCCCTTGGGATTGCCCGCCCAGGCGCCGGCATAGGGCGCCTCGAGCTTCGGCCGCTCGGCGGGCAGGGTCTTCTCCGCTGCCGCCACTGCCTCGGCCTGCGCCTTGTCGGCACTGGCGCTCTGCTTCTGGTTGTAGCGCTCGACCGATTCGAGCAGCACCTCGGGATGGGCAAGCACCCATTGGCGCATCGCCTGCTCGCCTTGGCCGCGCGCGCCCATGCCCGGCACCAGCGCCTGGATCGCCGCGAACAGCGCCGCGCCCAGCAGCGCACACAGCACGAAGGCGCCGGCCAGCGCCAGCCTGTTGCCCAACAAACGCTCGATCACTGGCCCTGCCGCCCCTTCTTCTTCCGCATCTCGTCCCAGGCGGTCTGCGAGACCATGTTGATGTCCTGTGCCCGTACCCAGTCCGCCGAGCCCTGGGGCAGGCGCGCCATCGCCGCGCGCGAGCTCATCAGCGCGGTGCCGACATCGCCCATCATGTGCGCGCGCTCGGCCGTGGCGAGCGCGGTGCGCGCCTCGTCGCCCTTGCGGTCATAGACGGTGCCGAGGTTGAGCCAGGCGAAGGGATTGTCGTTGTCGCGCGCCACCGATTGCTTGAGCACGCGCTCGGCTTCGTCGAGATTGGCCTTGTCCTCGGTGGCGAGCAGCGCATGGCCCAAAGTGCTGGCGATCAGCGGCGCGTTGTTCGACAGCGCGGTCGCCTCGCGCAGCGGCGCGATCGCCCCCCTGGGGTCGCCCGATTCGAGCATGATCTGCCCTTCGAGCTCGAGGAAATAGGGGTCCTTGGGCTCGGCCTTGACCAGCGCCTGGGTCTCGGCCGCCGCCTGCTCGGGATAGCCCGATTTGTGATAGGCATAGGCGCGGGCATAATGCGCCTCGACCGACTGGTTGCCCGGCGGATATTTGGCCAGCGTGTCCTTGGGATCGCTGACATAGCCGCGCAGCTTGGCCTGGACGCGCTTGAAGCGGACTTCAAGATTCTGGTCGAGCGGCTTGTTCCAGCTCGGCGCGTTCATCAGGTCCGCCTTCAGCGTCTCGACGCGGTCCTGCGACATCGGGTGGGTCTGGGCGAAGGGATCGACCTCGGGATTGCTGGTGTAATAGCCATAGCGGTGCATCTGGGCGGTGAGCTTGTCGAAGAAGCTCAGCATGCCCTTGCCGCTGATCCCGGCGCTGTTGATGAACTTGGCGCCTGCGGCGTCGGCCGAGCTTTCCTGGACGCGGCTGAAGGCGAGATACTTGCCGATCGCGGCGCGCTGGCCGGCCATCAGGATGCCGGTGCCAGCCTCGCCGCTGCCCGCCGCCATCGCCGCCACGCCGAGCAGCAGGCTGAGGATCGAGATGTTGGTATAACCACCGTCATTCTGGAACACGGCATGGCCGCCGACGATATGGCCGATCTCGTGCGCGATCACGCCCTGCACTTCGTTGGCGCTCGAGGCGGCGTCGATCAGCCCGGAATGGACATAGACGATCTGCCCGCCGGCGACGAAGGCGTTGATCGAGCTGTCCTGGATCAGCACCACCTTGGCATTGGCAGGCGACAGGCCGGCGGCGATGAACAGCGGCCGGGCCATGTCGTTGAGCAGCGCCTCGGTCTCGGCGTCGCGCAGGATCGACTGGGCGGCAGCAGGCTGGACCCAGAGCAGCAAGGCTGCCGAGAGCAGGGCGAGGATGCGCTTCATGCCCGTTCGTATCCTCCGAATTCCACCCGTGATCAATGGCATTGGCCGTGCCCCCGCCCCGATGAACCGCGTCTGAAGCCATGAAAAAGGGCGCCGATCCCTGCGGACCGGCGCCCCGTTTCTCTCAGGCTTTAAGGGTCAGGCCCCGAAGGTGCGCTGCCACCAGCCGCGACGCGGCGTGCCGTCGGGATTCTCGCCCTCGGCTTCGGCCTCACCTTCGACTTCAGCAGCCTCGGTGTCCTGCGCAACCGGGGCGGCTTCCGCCGGAGCAGGCTCGACCTCGACGGCTTCGACCTTCTTCTTGCGGGTACGCTTCGGCTTGGCCGGGGCCTCCTCGGCAACAGGCTCGGCAACGACCTCGACCGGGGCTTCGACCGCAGGTGCGGCTTCGGCCGCGACGGCCTCCACCTTCTTCTTGCGGGTCCGCTTCGGCTTGGCCGGAGCCTCCTCGGCAACCGGCTCGGCAACGACCTCGACCGGGGCTTCGACCGCAGGCGCGGCTTCGGCCTCGACAGCCTCCACCTTCTTCTTGCGGGTGCGCTTCGGCTTGGCCGGTGCTTCCTCGGCGACCGGCTCCGGCGCGGCCTCGACCGGCGCGGCGGCTTCGGTCACCGCTTCGGCAGCTTCCTCACCGGCATCCTCGCCGCCCTCGGCACGATCGCCACGGCGACCGCCACGACGGCCACGGCGACGGCGCTTGCGGCCATTCTCGCGGCCCTCGCCTTCACCCTCGACAGCAGCAGGCGCTTCCTCGCCCTCAGCGACTTCGCCTTCGGCTTCCTCGCCGGTTTCGGCCTCGGCATCACCCTCGGCGCCTTCGCCTTCCTCGCGACGGCCACGGCCACGGCCACGGCGGCGGCGGCGACGCTTGCCGCGCTCGCCACCCTCGTCGTCGCCACGCTCGCGGCGCTCGCCACGACCTTCGCGGCGATTGCCGGCCTCGGCCTCTTCCTCGAGCTCCTCTTCCTCCTCGTCGATCTCCTCGACGTAGTCGTCGTCCTCGGGCTCTTCGATCAGCTTCTCGAACTTCGGCGCATGCGCCGGCGGCGGGCCCGAAGCCTCGACCGACATGCGCGCGCCCTCGAGCTCGCCGTCCGACAGGATTTCGACGGTCACGCCGTAGCGGTCCTCGATCTCGGCGATGTCGGCGCGCTTCTTGTTGAGTACGTAGAAGGCGGCTTCCTGGCTCGCGCGCAGCGTGATCACCGAGCCGCGGCCACGGGCGGCCTCGTCCTCGATCAGGCGCAGGGCCGAGAGGCCGGCCGACGAAGCGGTGCGGACCAGGCCGGTGCCTTCGCAATGCGGGCACTGCACGGTCGACGCCTCGAGCACACCGGTGCGCAGGCGCTGGCGGCTCATCTCCATCAGGCCGAAAGCGGAGATGCGGCCCACCTGGATGCGGGCGCGATCGTTCTTCAGCGCCTCCTTCATCGCCTTCTCGACCTTCCGGACGTTGGACGAGTGATCCATGTCGATGAAGTCGATCACGACCAGGCCGGCCATGTCGCGCAGGCGCAGCTGGCGGGCGATCTCGTGCGCCGCTTCCAGGTTGGTCGCGGTCGCGGTCTGCTCGATATTGTGCTCGCGCGTCGAGCGGCCCGAGTTGATGTCGATCGAGACGAGCGCCTCGGTCGGGTTGATCACCAGGTAACCGCCGCTCTTCAGCTGGACGACGGGGTTGTACATCGCCGAGAGCTGGTCCTCGACGCCGGCACGCTGGAACAGCGGCACCGCGTCGGCGTACTGCTTCACCTTCTTGGCGTGACTCGGCATCAGGAGCTTCATGAAGTCCTTGGCCTGGCGATAGCCGTCCTCGCCCTCGACGATCACCTCGTCGATGTCGCGATTATAGATGTCGCGGATCGCGCGCTTGAGCAGGTCCGAATCGCCATAGACGAGCGCCGGCGCGGTCGACTTGAGCGTCTCCTCGCGGATGCCGTCCCACAGCCGGGCGAGATAGTCGAAGTCGCGCTTGATCTCGACCTTGGTGCGCTGGAGGCCGGCGGTGCGGACGATGCAGCCCATCGTCGGCGGCAGCTTGAGCTCCGCCATGATCGTCTTGAGGCGCTTGCGGTCGGCAGCCGAGCTGATCTTGCGCGAGATGCCGCCGCCATGCGCGGTGTTCGGCATCAGCACGCAGTAGCGGCCGGCGAGCGACAGATAGGTGGTGAGGGCAGCGCCCTTGTTGCCGCGCTCTTCCTTGACGACCTGGACCAGCAGCACCTGGCGGCGGCGGATCACGTCCTGGATCTTGTAGCGGCGGCGCAGGTTCATGCGGCGCTGGCGCAGCGCCTCGGCCGGGCTGTCCTCGCCGCCACCACCGCCACGGCGCTTGCCGCGGCGACCGCGACCACGGCCTTCCTCGCCCTCGCCACCTTCCGAGGTCTCGCTTTCGGCATCCTCGTGATCGTGGTCGTGCTCTTCCTCGTCGTCATGCGGACGCTCGAGCACCTCGACGCCGTCATCGCCGTCGAGATGATCCTCGTCGCCATCCTCCTCGGCGCGCAGCGCGGCTTCCTCGGCCGCATGCTCGGCTTCCTCGCGGAGCAGCGCTTCGCGATCTTCCTTGGGAATCTGGTAATAATCGGGATGGATTTCGCTAAAGGCCAGGAAGCCGTGGCGGTTGCCACCGTAATCCACGAACGCCGCCTGGAGCGACGGCTCCACGCGGGTCACCTTGGCCAGATAGATATTGCCCTTGAGCTGCTTGCGCTCGGCGGACTCGAAATCAAACTCCTCGATTCGGCTTCCCTTGACGACGGCCACGCGGGTTTCCTCCCGGTGGCGTGCGTCGATCAGCATACGCATGGTCATTTATTATTCTCCGGGCGCGCCGGCCCCAGCCCTCTGAATTTGTGTTGCGGAGGGCTCGCGCAGGCGCGCGACATACAATGCGGCCCTGGCCGGCGGATTGGCCGGCTGCGGTCTCGCGGGTTTCGAAAACTGCTGCTGCTCGCAGGGCACGCGCGAACCGGTGGTCCGCCAGCTCCGCCGCCACCACGCGACCGGCCGGTTCGGCCAATCGGTGCAGACGTTGCGGAAATTGCCTCATGTGAGCGTCAACCTGAACTGTCGCGGCAGATGTGGCCGCGGGAAAGGTCCGGCGCAAGGGCCGGACAAAGCTGCCTAGCATTACCGTAACGGCGCGGCAACCTTGGCCAAAACCGGCAAAGAGACCGGCAAGCATTTGCAGCCTTGCCGGCAAAAACATGCCGAATCGGAAATTAACCGCGTCGCTTCACGTCGATTTGAGGCGCGCCGTCTAGTCCGGTCACGTCAGGGCAGACGTGTAGTCAGAGTATCAATCTATGGTTTTGGGCTGGACCCCCAGAGCCCCGGCGCGGCATAGCGTCAGGGTGCTGTTCCTGCTCGCCTTGCTCTCCGGCTGGTTGACCGGAGTTCCAAGCTGGGCGGGCGTCGTGCAGGAAGTGCGCGTCAAGGGTGACCGCGTGATCGTCAAGTTCGACGAGCCGGTGACCCAGGCGAGCGCTTTCATGCTGGCTGGACCGCAGCGGATCGTGCTGGACGCCAAGGGCGCCGAGCCGGGTAGCCGCGCGTATGCCGAGGGACCGGTAACGAGCATCCGACAGGGCTCGCAAGGCGCCGAGGGCGCGCGGATCGTGCTCGATCTCGCGCGGCCGGCGATCGTGACCGAAGGCAGCTTCGGGCGCGACGGGCGCACACTCACCCTGCAGCTGCGCACCGTGGACGACGCGCAGTTCGCTCGCGCCGCGGCCGAGCGGCGGATGAGCTTCCTGCCGCCCTTCTCCTATGTGCAGCCCGCGGGCCATAGCCGCTACAGCGAGACGATCGCGCTGCCCCGCCGCGCGCCGCCGGCATCGCTGCCGCGCGTCTATGGCGCCTCCGATCGCCCGCTGGTGGTGATCGATGCCGGCCATGGCGGGCACGATCCCGGCGCGATCGGCGCCAATGGCCTGCGCGAGAAGGACCTCACCCTCAAGGCCGCGCTCGCCATGAAGGACGCGCTGCTCGCCTCGGGCCGGGTGCGCGTGGCGCTCACCCGCGAGGATGATCGCTTCCTGGTCCTCCAAGAACGCTACGGCCTCGCCCGCAAGCTGGGCGCGGACCTGTTCATCTCGGTCCACTGCGACAGCGCAGGCAATGCCGATGCCTCGGGTGCCACCGTCTACACGCTCTCCGAAGTCGCCTCAGACAAGGAAGCGGCGCGGCTGGCGGCGCGCGAAAACAAGGCCGACATCATCGCCGGCGTCGACCTCGGCTCGCAGAATCCGGACATCTCCTCGATCCTCATCGATCTCACCCAGCGCGAGACGATGAACATGTCGGCGAGCTTCGCACGCCTGCTCGGCCGCGAGGCGCAGCCGCTCATCCCGATCAAGGCCAATTATCACCGCATGGCGTCGCTGATGGTGCTCAAGGCGCCGGACATGCCCTCCGTGCTGTTCGAGACGGGCTATATCTCGAACGATAGCGACGCCGCCTTCCTGGCCTCGGACGAAGGGCGCAGGAAAGTGGCGCAGAGCGTGCGCAAGGCCGTGGAAATCCATTTCGCGACGCGCATGGCGACGCGGACGCTGGCGTCTCGCTGAAAAACTCTCCTCATCAATCCCCTTGTGCCCTCATTATAGAGGGCGCGAGGGGATGTGGTTTCACTTAGGGAATAATCCCATTTCGGGAGCGATCCTCCCGCACGACGAGCCGCCGAGACTCCGGCTGGCATCCGCCTTCAATCCTGCTAAACCGCGACCCGCATGTCCGACGGTTCCACTTCCAGCGTAAAGATGCGCATCAAGCGCGAGATCGGGGGCTTCAAGGGGCTGTTCGGTCGCGTCCGCCACCGCTGGTGGTTCCGGATTCTCGCGGTCCTCGCCCTGCTATCGGGCGTCTTCGTCTTCCTGGTCTGGCTGTTCATCGCGCGCAACCTGCCCTCGGTCGACACGCTGAAGAACTACGAGCCGCCGCTGCCGACCAATGTCCGCTCGGCGGAAGGCCTGCCGATCCACAGCTATGCGCGCGAGCGCCGCGTGCAGCTGAGCTTCGAGGAATATCCCAAGCTCCTCGTCGAGGCGTACATGTCCGCCGAGGACAAGACCTTCTTCGAGCATCACGGCGTCGATTTCCCCGGCCTGGTGCGCGCCGCCTTCCAGGGGCTGGTCAGCGGCTCGACCCCGCGCGGCACCTCGACGATCACCCAGCAGGTCGCCAAGAACCTGCTGGTCGGCAACGAGACCAGCTATCTCCGCAAGGCCAAGGAGGGCATCCTCGCCTGGCGCATGGAGGATGTGCTCACCAAGCAGCAGATCATGGAACTCTACCTCAACTCGATCGAGCTGGGGCGCAACGCCGGCGGCGTCGAGGCGGCGAGCCAGGCCTATTTCGGCAAGGAGCTGGGCGAGCTGACCCTGCCGCAGATGGCCTATCTGGCGATCCTGCCCAAGGGCCCGTCCAACTACGATCCCGAGCGCCACACCCAGCGCGCGCTCGACCGGCGCAACTGGGTGCTCGGGCAGATGCTCGAGAACGGCTTCATCGACCAGGCCCAGCATGATTCGGCGGTCGCCTCGCCCTTGGGAACCGTGCCGCGCCAGACGCCGAAGTTCGAGCGCGTCGGCGGCTATTTCACCGAGGAGGTCCGCCGCCAACTGATCGACAAGTTCGGCGAGACCGACGAGACCGGCCCGTACAGCGTCTATTCGGGCGGCCTGTGGGTGCGCACCTCGCTCGATCCCAAGCTCCAGCAGTACGCGCAAAAGGCACTGCGCGACGGCCTGCTGCGCTACGACCGCGGCCGTGGCTGGTCGGGCCCGATCGGTCATGCCGATATCGGCCGCAGCTGGCTCCAGTCCTTCCTCAACACCAATATCGGCGTCGATTACGAGAATTGGCGCGCCGGCGTGCTGATCGAGCGCAGCGGCGATGGCTGGCAGATCGGCTTCGACGACGGCTCGACCGGCACCCTGCCCAAATGGGCGGCGACCATGCCGGTGCGCGGCCAGGGCGGCCAGGCGTTCGACGCGTTCAAGCCCGGCGACATCGTCGCGGTGGCGCCCGAGGCCGGCGGCCAATGGTCGCTGCGCTCGATCCCCAAGGTCTCGGGCGGCATGGTGGTCGAGGATCCGCGCACCGGCCGCATCCTCGCCATGCAGGGCGGCTTCGATTCGCGCATCCAGAGTTTCAACCGCGCCACCCAGGCCCAGCGCCAGCCGGGCTCGACGATCAAACCGATCGTCTATGCCTCCGCGCTCGAGCAGGGGATGACCCCGGCCTCGATCGTGGTCGATGGCCCGTTCTGCGTGTGGCAGGGCGCCAATCTCGGCCAGAAATGCTTCCGCAACTTCGGCAATGCCCGCGGCGCCGGCCCCAAGACGCTGCGCTGGGGCATCGAGCAGTCGCGCAACCTGATGACGGTGCAGATCGCCAACCAGACCGGCATGGATCACGTCGTCGACCTGATCCAGCGCATCGGCGTGTCGCGCCAAAAATTCCCGCCCTATCTCAGCTATGCGCTGGGCGCCGGCGAGACGACCGTGCTGCGCATGGTCAACGCCTATTCGATCCTGGTGAACCATGGCCGGGCACTCAACCCGTCGCTGATCGACTTCGTCCAGAACCGCAAGGGCGCGGTGGTGTGGCCCGAGAACTGGCGCCCCTGCGAAGGCTGCAACGCGCCCGACTGGAAGGGCGGAGCGATGCCGCGGCCGGTCAACCGCGCCAAGCAGGTGATCGACGCGCTCTCCGCCTATCAGATGGTCCATATCGCCGAGGGCGTGGTCCAGCGCGGCACCGCCACCGTGCTGCGCGACCTGAATCGCCCGATGATGGGCAAGACCGGCACCACCTCGGGCCCGACCGATGTGTGGTTCGTCGGCGGCACCCCGCAGATGATCGGCGGCCTCTATATCGGCTATGACACGCCGACCAACCTGGGCGGCTATGCCCAGGGCGGCTCGATCGCCGCGCCGATCTTCAAGCAGTTCGCCATCCCCGCCTTCGAAGGCATGGAGAAGGTCCCCTTCACCGCGCCCCAGGGCATCCGCATGGTCCGCATCGACCGCGCCTCGGGCAAGCCGGTGACCGGCGCCTGGCCGTCCAGCGATCCGCTCTCCGGCGTGATCTGGGAAGCCTTCAAGCCCGAGACCGAGCAACGCCGCGGCCGCCGCGACCAGGAAGAGGCGCCCGAAACCAAGGCCGTCGAGAAGAAGGCCGCCCCCAAGAAGCAGGAAGGCGACAGCGACTTCTTGCAACGCGAGGGCGGAATCTACTAGCGCGGCACCTATATCGTCATCCCGGCCCATCTCGTCATCCCGGCGAAAGCCGGGATCTCAGGCAGTAGAAGGTGCAGCCTGAGGCACGAGATCCCGGCTTTCGCCGGGATGACGGAATGATTTGGAGTTACTGATTATGCGCGCCGAAGCGCAGGCTCATGTCGACAACATCAAGGAGTCGCTCGCGCTGCTCCGCCGCTTCCTCGATTGGGACCGGGCGCTGCGCCGGCTCGACGAGCTGAACGCGCGCGTCGAGGATCCGACTCTCTGGAACGACGCCAAGAAGGCCCAGGACGTGATGCGCGAGCGTCGCCGCCTCGACGAATCGATCACCGCCACCCGCGCGATCGAGACCGAGCTCAACGACACCGCCGAGCTGATCGAGATGGCCGAGGCCGAGGGCGACGAGGAAATGGCGAGCGAAGGCACCGCCAGCCTCGCCGCGCTGGCCGAGCGCGCCGAGAAGGACAAGGTCATGGCCCTGCTCTCGGGCGAGGCCGATGCCAACGACACCTATATCGAGATCAATTCGGGCGCCGGCGGCACCGAGAGCAACGACTGGGCGGGCATGCTCCAGCGCATGTACACGCGCTGGGCGGAGCGCCACGGCCTCAAGGTCGAGCTGGTCGATTACCACGCCGGCGAGCAGGCGGGCATCAAGTCGGCGACCCTGCTGGTGAAGGGCGAGAACGCATACGGCTACGCCAAGACCGAGAGCGGCGTGCACCGCCTCGTCCGTATCTCGCCGTACGATAGCGCCGCGCGCCGCCACACCAGCTTCTCCTCGATCTGGGTGTACCCGGTGATCGACGACGACATCGCCATAGAGATCAACGAGAGCGAGCTGCGCATCGACACCTACCGCGCCTCGGGCGCGGGCGGCCAGCACATCAACACCACCGATTCGGCGGTGCGCATCACGCACCTTCCCACCGGCATCGTCGTGCAGTGCCAGAACCAGCGTTCGCAGCACAAGAACAAGGCCGAGGCCTATAACCAGCTGCGCGCCCGCCTCTACGAGCGCGAGCTGGCCGAGCGCGAGGCCGCTGCGAACGCGACCAACGCCAGCAAGACCGATATCGGCTGGGGCCACCAGATCCGCTCCTATGTCCTCCAGCCCTACCAGCTGGTGAAGGACCTGCGCACCGGCGTGACTTCCACCGCGCCCGGTGATGTGCTCGACGGGGACCTCGACGCGTTCATGGCTGCCGCGCTATCCCAGCGCGTGACCGGCGAGACGGTCGAAGTGGAGGATGTCGATTGAGATCGGGCCTCGCCCTGCTGCTGACCATGGCGCTCGCCGCGTGCGGCGGGGCGGCGATGATCGACAACAAGGCCCAGGATGACGACGCGCCGGCGCCGCACAGCGGCTTCCCCGCCGCCGACCGGCCCGTCGCCACCATCCTCTCGCCGCGCTGGTCGACCGAGGAAGCGCGCGACCGGCTGAACGAAGCCGGCCAGGTGATGGACCTGGCGGGCATCAAGCCGGACATGACCGTCGCCGATATCGGCGCAGGCGAAGGCTATTACACCGTCCGCCTCGCCACCCGCGTCGGCAAGAAGGGCCGCGTCGTCGCCGAGGACATCGTCCCCGAGACGCGCGACTATCTCGCCACCCGCGTGCTGCGCGAGAAGCTCGACAATGTCAGCGTGCGTCTCGGCCTGCCCGCCGATCCGCGCCTGCCCGAGAACAGCTTCGACCGCGTCCTCATGGTCCACATGTACCATGAGATCGAGAGCCCCTACGAATTCCTCTGGCGGCTCCGCCCGGCGCTCGCGCCCGGCGGCCAGGCGGTGGTGGTCGACGCCAATCGCCCGACCCAGGATCACGGCACCCCGCCCGAACTGCTCAAGTGCGAGTTCGCCGCGGTCGGCTACTCGCTGGTCTCGATCAAGCCGATGCCCTCGGCCGGCGGCTATATCGCGATCTTCGAGGCGCGGGGCGAGCGGCCCGAGCCGAGCGCGATCCGCGCCTGCAGGAGCGGCAAGACCGCCACGCCGGCGAGCATGGCGCGGGAATCAAAGGAACCCTAGGCTGCGGAAGCTGGTGGTGCCCTTGGCGGCGACCACCAGGTGATCGAGCAGCCGCACGCCCAGCGCATCGAGCGCGCGGGCGAGCTTTTCCGTCGCCTCGCGGTCCGCCCTGCTCGGCGTCGGGTCGCCGCTCGGATGATTATGCGCCATCACCACGGCGACCGCATGGAACGCGATCGCGTCCGCGGCCACGTCGCGGATCGGCAGGTCGAGCTGGTCTCGATGCTCCGAGCGAGCATGGCGCATGCCGAGTATCTGCTGGTGCCGGTCGAGATAGGCGAAGGCGAGCACCTCCACCCGCTCGCGTGCTAGCGGCGCGAACAATTCGCCCGCCTCCTGCGCATCGTGCAGGCGCATCGGCCGATGGGGTAGGTCGAACAACACGCCCAGCGACTGCCACCGCCAGCCGTCGCATCGAAGCGCGACCGCGTCCGCTCCGGACGAAGCTTTTCTCCACAATGGATTATAACTCGTCCGCTTGGCGGCGCCGGAGCGCGGAGCTAGGCTGCACCCATGCAGCAGTATCTCGACCTGATGGACCGCGCGCTCAACCACGGCGCCAAGCAAATGGACCGAACCGGCATCGGCACGCTGAGCGTGTTCGGCCACCAGATGCGCTTCGACCTGTCACAGGGCTTCCCGCTGCTCACCACCAAGAAGCTGCATCTCAGGTCGATCATCATCGAGCTGCTCTGGTTCCTGCGCTGCGACACCAATGTGAAGTGGCTGCAGGAGCGCAAGGTCAGCATCTGGAACGAATGGGCCGACGAGAATGGCGATCTCGGCCCGGTCTATGGCAAGCAGTGGCGCGACTGGGAGGCGGCGGACGGCCGCCATATCGACCAGATCAAGGAGCTGATCGAGACGCTGAAGACCAATCCCGGCTCGCGCCGCATGGTCGTCTCGGCCTGGAACCCCGGCGAGCTCCACGCCATGGCACTGGCGCCCTGCCACTGCCTGTTCCAGTGCCATGTCGCCAATGGCAAGCTGAGCCTCCAGCTCTACCAGCGCTCGGCCGACATTTTCCTCGGCGTGCCGTTCAACATCGCCAGCTATGCGCTGCTGACCCATATCCTCGCCCAGCAGGCGGGGCTGGAAGTGGGCGACTTCGTCTGGACCGGCGGCGACTGCCACCTCTATTCGAACCATCTCGACCAGGCCCGCGAACAGCTGTCGCGCACGCCCGGCCAGATCCCGCGGCTGGAGATTCTGCGCAATCCGGGCTCGATCGATGCGTACGAGTACGAAGACTTCGTGATCCACGGCTACGAAGCCCAGCCGCACATCAAGGCCCCGGTGGCGGTGTGATCCATCCCCCCTTCCGCTTGCGGGAGGGGCCGGGGGAGGGCATGTCCTCCCCTTATGAAGTTCGAGGACACCCCCTCCCCTAACCCCTCCCGCAAGCGGAAGGGGAACAAGGGATGATCACCTTCCATCTAGCCCGCGCCGACAATGGCGTGATCGGCGTCGACGGCCAGCTGCCCTGGCGCCTGCCCGCCGACCTCAGGCGCTTCAAGGCGCAGACCATGGGCAAGCCGATGATCATGGGGCGCAAGACCTTCGACAGCTTCCCCGCGCCCTTGCCCGGCCGCCGCCACATCGTGCTGACCCGCGACACCGGCTGGCATGCCGAGGGTGCCGAAGTCGCCCACTCCCCAGCCGAGGCGCTGGCGCTCGCCGGCGATGGCGAGGTCGCGGTGATCGGCGGCGCGGAGATATTCGCGCTGTTCACCGCCGACCGGATCGAGCTCACCGAAGTCCATGCTTCCCCCGAAGGCGATGCCGTCGTCCCCGCTTTCGGGGTTGAATGGCACGAGGTTGCGCGCGAGGATTTCGGCGAAGAAGCGGGGCGCCCTGCCTACAGCTTCGTGACGCTGGAGCGGATGGGATGAAGAAGAAGATCCTCTGGGGAGTGCTGATCGTGCTGTTGCTGGCCGCGGTCGGCTTTTTTGGCTTCGCCCCGGGGATCGTCGAAGGCAGCATGAACAAGGTGGTGCCGGTCAAGCTGGCCAAACCCAGCGACGCGGTGAAGAAGCTCCACGCCTCGCTCCAGATCGCCGACATGCATGCCGACACGCTGATGTGGCGCCGCAGCCTGCTCGATCGCTCTAACACCGGCCAGGTCGATCTGCCCCGGCTGCTCGAAGGCAATGTCGCGCTCCAGGTCTTCTCCTCGGTCACCAAGACCCCGAAGCACCAGAATTACGATTCGAACCCCGGCGACACCGACAACATCACGCTGCTGACCATCGCGCAGCTCCAGCCGCCCAGGACCTGGACCTCGCTGCTCGAGCGCTCGCTGTTCCACGCCCGCAGGCTCGACCGCGCCGCCGCCGGATCGAACGGCAAGCTGCGCGTGATCCACACGCCCGCCGAGCTCGACCAGCTGCTCGCCGATCGCGCCCGCGGTAGGAAGGTGGTCGGCGGCATGCTCTCGATCGAGGGGCTGCAGGACCTCGAAGGCCAGCTCGGCAATCTCGACAAGCTCCACGCCGCCGGCTTCCGCATGGCCGGCCTCGCCCATTTCTTCGACAATGACGTCGCCGGATCGATGCACGGAGTGAAGAAGGGCGGGCTCACCCCGCTCGGCCGCCAGGTGCTGGCGCGGATGGAGCAGCTCGGCATGATCGTCGACATCGCCCATTCGAGCCACGAATCGGTCGCCGAGATATTGAAGCTGGCGAAGCGCCCGGTCGTCTCAAGCCATGGCGGCGTCCAGGCGACCTGCAAGGTCAACCGCAACCTGACCGATGACGAGATTCGGGGCGTCGCGCGCACCGGCGGCGTGGTTGGCATCGGCTATTGGGATGCGGCAGTCTGCGGCACCGAGCCGGCCAATGTCGTCCGCGCGATCCTCCACGTCCGCGACCTGGTCGGCATCGACCATGTCGGCCTCGGCTCGGATTTCGACGGCGCGGTCACCACCGGTTGGGATTCGTCCCAGCTGATCGCGATCACCGGCGGCCTGGTCGATGCCGGCCTCTCGCCCGACGACATCCGCAAGGTGATGGGTGGCAATGTGCTGCGCGTGATCCGCGCGGGGATCGTGGCGCAATAATCCCTCTGCCCGCGGGAGAGGGAGGGAGCTGCCGAAGGCAGCGGAAGGGTGAGGGTCGATCCTAGTGCATTCCTCACACCGCCCCTCACCCAACCCTCTCCCAAAGGGAGAGGGCTTTAAGAACCGAGACTCCCCCCCTATAGCCCCGCCCATGGAGCGTCTCGACGGCGGCGCGCCGGTCCCGTCCCGCTATCGGGGCGCGATCGTCGCGCTGGGGAATTTCGACGGATTTCACCTGGGGCATCAGGCGGTGGTGGGCCATGCGGTCGAGCGCGCGCGCGCCGAGGGGCGGCCGGCGATCGTCGGCACCTTCGATCCGCATCCGCAACGCTATTTCCGCCCGGACAGCCCCTGGTTCCGCCTGACCACCATGGACCAGCGCCAGCGCCTCCTCGCCGAAGCGGGCGTCGATGCGATGCTGGTCTTCCCGTTCAACGCCGAGCTGGCGGCGCTCAGCGCCCGCGACTTCGCCGAGGAGCGGCTGGTCGGCTTCCTCGGCGCCGGCGGCGTGGTCACCGGCAACGACTTCACCTTCGGCAAGGGCCGCGAGGGCGATGTCGCCACCCTGGCCGCGCTGGGCAGCGAGCTCGGCTATTCGGCCGAGACCGTCGCCCCGGTGCAGCTGGACGGCGAGACCGTGTCGTCGAGCCGCATCCGCGAGCATCTGCGCCAGGGCCGCCCGGCAGAGGCCGCCCGCTTGCTCACCCGCCCCTTTGCGATCGAAGGCGTGGTCCAGCATGGCGATCAGGTCGGCCGCACGCTCGGCTTCCCGACCGCGAACCTCAGCCTCGCCAATTATCTCCGCCCCGCCTACGGCATCTATGCGGTGCGCGGGCGCCTGCCCGATGGGCGCGTGGTCGGCGGTGTCGCCAGCCTCGGCATCCGCCCGACCTTCGAGCCGCCGGTCGAGCTGCTCGAGCCGTTCTTCTTCGATTTCTCGGGCGATCTCTACGGCCAGGTGATCGAGGTCGCGCTGATCGACTATCTCCGCCCCGAGGCGAAGTTCGATTCGCTCGATGCGCTCAAGCTGCAGATCGACCTCGACGCGGCCCGCGCGCGGGAAATCCTCGGCTAGCGCGCTGCGATCTGGTGCAGCCGGATCAGCCGGAAACGCACCCGGTGCCATTTGCTGAGGTCGTCCCAGCGCGATTCGTCGGTGGCCCGGGCGATCTCGGCATCGATCCGCGTCAGCGCCTCCCGCTCGGGAAGGAGCAGATACTGCCCGGCCAGCTCGGCGATCTCGTCGGTTGCACCGGGCCCAGGAAGGTTCTGGACCGGAATGTTCATGCCAAAGGGACGCCCAAGGGCCGTGCGCAGTTCCGAAAATTGAAGGTTAAGCCCGTGATCGGAACATCTGCTTTGCATGGGCGCCCGCTTCCTCTAATTCCCGCGCACGCATGACCGACCAAAAAGACTATCGCGACACCGTCTTCCTGCCGAAGACCGAGTTCCCCATGAAGGCCGGCCTGGCCCAGAAGGAGCCGGCCATCCTCGCACGCTGGGCGAAGATCGGGCTGTACGACAAGCTGCGCACGCAGCGCGCCGGCCGCACCCGCTTCATCCTGCACGACGGCCCGCCCTATGCGAATGGCGACATTCACATGGGCCATGCGATGAACAAGGTCCTCAAGGACATCATCGTCCGCTCGCAGAGCCTGATGGGCAAGGACGCGCCCTATATCCCGGGCTGGGACTGCCACGGCCTGCCGATCGAGTGGAAGGTCGAAGAGGCCTATCGCGCCAAGAAGCTCAACAAGGACGAAGTCGATCCCGTCGCCTTCCGCGCCGAATGCCGCGCCTATGCCGAGAAATGGGTCGGCGTGCAGCGTGCGCAGTTCGAGCGGCTGGGCGTGATGGGCGACTGGACCAATCCGTACCTGACGATGAACTTCGAGAGCGAGGCGATCATCGCCGGCGAGCTGCTCAAGTTCGCCGAGAGCGGCCAGCTCTATCGCGGCGCCAAGCCGGTGATGTGGTCGCCGGTCGAGAAGACCGCGCTGGCCGAGGCCGAGGTTGAGTATGAGGACATCACCTCGACGCAGATCGATGTGGCGTTCGAGATCACTGAGGCGCCGAACGCGCCGGGTATCCAAGCTCTCATCGATGCTGGTGAGAAGGTTTACGCGGTCATCTGGACCACGACCCCTTGGACGATCCCGGTCAACCAGGCGCTCGCCTATGGCCGTGACGTTGCCTACGATGTCGTGCCCTTCAATGGAGCACGGTATGTGATCGCTCGCGACCTGCAAGCGAAGACCATGCAGCGCTGGGGCTTTGACCCAACCGCCGATGGACCGCAGGATATCCTTCAGTATCTGGGTTCGGCTCTGGAGGGCGCCGTCGCCCACCACCCGATGCATAAGCTCGGCGGCTTCTTCGCCAAGCCGCGCCCGCTGCTCGCCGGCGACTTCGTCACCACCGATGCGGGTACCGGTCTCGTCCATATGGCGCCGGATCACGGCGAGGACGATTTCCTGCTCTGCAAGGCACACGGCATCGATCCAGTGTTCGCGGTCGACGCGGCGGGCATGTACCGGCCGGACTGGCTGTGGCTCGGCGGCCAGGGTTCGGTGATCAACAAGAAGTTGGTCGCCAGCGATGGCCCGATCTGCACCGATCTGCGCGAAGCGGGCGCGCTGCTCGCTGCCTCGGACGACTTCACCCACAGCTATCCGCACAGCTGGCGCTCCAAGGCCAAGGTGATCTTCCGCTGCACCCCGCAGTGGTTCATCCCGATGGACCGCCCCAGCACCGCCACCCACGACACCAGCTGGGACGACGAATCGCGCGAGGCGACCGCCTCGAACGGCGCCACCCTGCGCGGCATCGCACTCGATGCGATCGAGAACACTCGCTGGGTGCCGGAAAAAGCGCAGAACCGCATCCGTGCGATGGTCGAGGGCCGCCCGGACTGGGTGATCAGCCGCCAGCGCGCCTGGGGCGTGCCGATCGCGCTCTATGTCCACCGCCAGACCGGCGAGTATCTCCGCGATCCGGACGTGAACGCCCGCATCCTCGAGGCCTTCACCACCGGCGGCGCCGACGCCTGGTACCAGGGCGATCACCAGGCGCTGCTCGGCGAGAAATACGACCTCGCGCACTATGAGGTGATCACCGACATCCTCGACGTCTGGTTCGATTCAGGCTCGACCCACAGCTTCGTGATCGAGGCGCGCTACGGTGCCGGCACCCGCGCGAACCTCTATGTCGAGGGTTCGGACCAGCATCGCGGCTGGTTCCAGTCGTCGTTGCTCGAAAGCTCAGGCACGCGCGGCCGGGCGCCCTACGACGCGGTGCTGACCCACGGCTTCGCGCTCGACGGCAAGGGCAAGAAGATGTCCAAGTCGGAAGGCAATGTCATCGATCCCCTCAAGGAGATCGACCAGGGCGGCGCCGACATCCTGCGCCTCTGGGTCGCGCAGACCGACTATTTCGACGATGTCCGCATCGGTAAGGAAGTGCTTGCCGGCACCGGCGACGCCTATCGCAAGGTCCGCAACACCTTCCGCTACCTGCTCGGCGCGCTCGACGGCTTCGGCGAGGCGGAGCGCCTGCCGGTGGCCGAGATGCCCGAGCTCGAGCGCTACATCCTCGCCAAGCTCGTGGAACTGGACGCGGAGCTGCGTTCGGCCGCGGAGGCGTTCGAGTTCAACCGCTACAGCCGCGCGCTGACGGATTTCATGAACGAGGACCTCTCGGCCTTCTTCTTCGATATCCGCAAGGACTGCCTCTATTGCGAGGCCGAGACGAGCCCCAAGCGCCGCGCCTATCGCACCGTGCTGGACGTGCTGTTCCACGCCCTGGTCCGCTATGCCGCGCCTATCCTCGCCTTCACCGCCGAGGAAGTGTGGCAGGGCCGCTTCCCGAGCGAGGACGAATCGGTCCACATGCTCGAATGGCCGGTGCTGCCGGAAGGCGCCTCGGTCGAGAGCGACTGGGTTGCGATCCGCGCGCTGCGCCAACAGGTGACCGAGGCGATCGAGCCCTATCGCCGCGAGAAGCAGGTGCGTTCCAGCCTCGAGGCCGAAGTCACCGTGCCCGCGCTGCCGGCATCGGAAGCGGACCTCACCGAGCTGTTCATCGTCTCGAAGGTGAGCAAAGGTGACGCGGTCACGGTCGTGCCCACCCAGCGCCATAAATGCGGCCGCTGTTGGCGGCATCTCCCGGAAGTTGCGCAGGACGGCGCCTTGTGCGACCGCTGTGCCGGGGTGGTGGAATGAACGTGACTCGTGGAATCGGCTTTGCCGTGGCGGCTCTGGTTTTCGTCATCGATCAGGTGACGAAGCTGTTGGTCGTGCGCGCGCTCGGTGTCGATCTGGCGTTCGTCCAGTCGCTGATCCAGCAGAAGCTCGGCCTGGACGGGCTCAACCATGTCCAGGAAGTGCTGCCGATCTTCGACCTGCGCTTCGTCGCCAATATCGGTGTGTCGCTCGGCCTGTTCGCCGCGAACAGCGACGCGACCCGCTGGATGCTCGTCGCGCTCACCGGCGCGATCGCCGTGGGCGTGGTCTGGTGGATGTTCCGCGAGAAGAAGCTGCCCGATGTCTGCGCGCTCGGCCTGGTGCTGGGCGGTGCGCTCGGCAACATCCTCGATCGCGCGCGACTCGGCTTCGTCGTCGATTTCGCCGACCTGCATTTCGGGACATGGCGCCCGTTTTTGGTCTTCAACGTCGCCGATGCGGCGATTACCATCGGCGTGCTGATCCTGTTGATCCGCGCGCTCCTCGTGCGCGATAAGGCCGCAGGCGACAGCCCGGCCGCTGTGGAGAATGAAGTCAATGCGTAAGACCGTTACCATCGTGAGCGCGATCGCGCTTGCGGCCTCGCTCTCCGCCTGCGGCAAGAAGGGCTATGATCGTGCGCGTCCGGACGAGTTCGCCGTCGCCCGCCAGGCGCCGCTGGTGATCCCGCCCGATTTCGCGCTGGTCCCGCCGCAGCCGGGCGCCCCGCGTCCGCAGGAAGGCAACCCGGCCAACCAGGCGCTCGACGCGATGTTCGGCGGCTCGGCGGCGCGCAGCCCCGGCGAGCAGGCGATCATGGACCAGTCGGGCAGCACCGGCGCCGACCAGAGCGCCCGCTCGACCGCCGGCAGCCCGAACACCAGCGTCGTCGACAAGGGCACCACCACGCGTGACATCGTCGCGGCGCCCGAAGGCGACGGCAAGGACGCCAAGGCCAGCACGCCGCAGTAGAAGCGGCCGGCCTCAAGGGGCCGCCTCCAGCGCACATGAAAAAGCGCCGGTCCGCATATGCGGGCCGGCGCTTTGCTATGGCGAAGAGCGCGCGTGGTGCTCCCCATCCTCCCAGATTTAGAAAGCGACGCTCACCGAGCCGAGGATACCGCCCTTGGCGGCGTCCTTGCCGCTCGGCGTGATGAAGGTCGTGTCGGTGTCGACATAGTTCACGCCGAAGGTCAGCGACTTGTAGGTGAAGGTCGCGCCCACGCCCCAGTCGGTATATTCGTCGGTCGGGCCCGACAGCCAGCTCGGACCCCAGGTGTGGCCGAGATGGGCGGTGAGGCCGATTGGCGTCTTCGGGATCGCGACCGACAGGTCGCCGGCCAAGTAGAAATTGTCTTCCTTCTTGAGCAGGCCGGTCTGGCCCTGGTCGATCGCCAGCGCCTTCTGCTTCGGCGCGTAGTTACCCGTCACCTTCCCAGTGACCGGACCGATCGCATAGGAGACCGAGGCATAGGGCTCGACGAAGTCCGAGGCGCTCTTGTCGCCGGCGAAGCCCGGCCGGGTGCCCGGATAGACATAATAGAGCGCGCCGACATCGACGGTGACGCCGCCGTCGAACGCATGCTTGTAGCCGGCGATCAGGTCGATTTCCTGATGGGCGGTGCCGTGCACGGTCACATAGTCGTCGATCGAGGAACCCCAGACCGAGACGTAGAAGCCCGATGCGTGGCTCACGGTGATGCCGCCCTGCACGGCGAAATTGCCGTCGGTCTGCGAGATACCGCGGAACTTGTAATCGCTGACGACGCCGACGCTGCCGCTGACGGTCACGGCGGGGGGCGGATCGGTCTGGTCCTGAGCCATTGCCGGCGTTGCGGCAACCGCAGCCGCAAGGGCGGCGAGGCTGATCATGGTGTAGCGCATGGAATACCCTTCCCGTTTATTCAAAAGGGTTCCCGCCTGCTGCCCCCGGTGCTGCGTCATTGCCTCATGGGCCTGCGCTGCTTGCGGCGACATCCGTTCCTTGCCGCACGCCGCTGCAGCGCACAACATTAATTGCTGTTCCGTCACGGGATCGTGACGAACTGTTGCTGCGCGGCCACAGCGTCCAAAACGGAACCGGCCCGCTTCCCGGGTTGGGAAGCGGGCCGGCATTCTAACCGAAATAGGGTGGATCAGCGGATCTGGACGATCGCGTCGATCTCGACGGCGGCACCCAGCGGCAGGGTGGGCACGCCCACCGCACTGCGGGCATGCTTGCCGTCATCGCCGAACAGCGCCTGCATCAGCTCCGAGGCGCCGTTGGCGACCTTGGGCTGGTCGGTGAAGTCGGCGGTGGAGTTGACGAACACGCCGAGCTTGACGATCCGCGCGACCCGTGCCGTGTCTCCGTTCAGATACTTCTTGATCTGCGCGACCAGCATCAGCGCGCAGCGCTGCGCGGCCTCGGCGCCATATTCCAGGTCCCGGTCCTCGCCGAGCCGGCCGGTCATCAGCGCACCGTCCTTGAACGGCAGCTGGCCCGAGATGTGGAGCAGGCCGCCGGCCTCCACCACGGGGACATAGGCGGCGACGGGCGCCGCGGCTTCGGGAAGGGTGAGGCCGAGCTCTTCGAGCTTGCGATCGATTGCAGTGGTCATGGTCCTCGCTCAATCACTGGTGGTTCAAAGCGTCAAGCCCGCGAAACGGGCTTCGATCCAGCCCCGGGCATCGCGCCAGTCGTCGATCCGGGCATGGGCATGCGGCGCCCTGGCGACATTGGGCGCCAGGCTCGGCTCGGCGACCATGTGCAGGCGGAACACCTCCGGCGCGTGCTTGGCGACCGATTCGTGGTGCACCGCCAGGTCATCGACGAACACGGCGACGCTGGGCGCGAATTCCTCGATCAGCCGCGCGACCGGCGAGCCCTTGCCGCCCTGGTTGCACTCCACCCGGTGCGCGATCCCGTGATTCGCCAGCTGGGCGATGCGGTGATCGCGGCAATGGTCCTGCAGGTTGGTGAGCACGACGATATCGGCCTGCTCGGCCAATGCGGCCAGCGCCTCGCGGGCATGCGGCACCAGGGTCTGGCGCTCCATCTCGGCGGGGAAGAAGCCGTCGAGCAGCCCCCACATCTCCTCGCGCGCGATCACCGACGAATCGCCGCGGCGGCGCATCGAATTGGCGAAGTCCGCGCCGTCGGGGTTGAAGTCGATGTCATGGGTCTCGCCCAGCCACACGCCGAAATGGCGCACCATGTGGAGCAGGACTTCGTCGCAATCGGTGATCAGCAGCGGCTTCATGATCTTTCCAGCGTCGCCCGGGCGGCGACCAGTTGTTCGGGGCTGATATCGAGCGCCTCGGCGCAGGCGACAAGGTCGGGCTCGTAGGATTCGAGGAAGCTCAGCGTGGCCGCGAGCAACGTCGCCTCGCCGGCCCGGGCGCGCAGCTCGGACGGGTCGAGTCCGGTCAGGTCGAGCAGGCGCCGGGCCCGCGATTCGTCGCCCAGCGTCCAGACAAGTGCCTGCAGCGCCAGCGCTTCCGCATTTGTTTCCGCGCTCGCCATAGCCTACATCGCCCAAATTGGTCCCTGGGGGTTAGCGCGTGGCAAAAAGGGTGCTCGTTGTCGAGGACAACGAACTCAATCTGAAGCTGTTCTGCGACCTGCTGCGCGCGCACCAGTTCGAGGCGGAGCCGGTGCGCGACGGGCGCGAGGCGGTGGTGCGTGCCCGCGATTTCGATCCGCAGCTGGTGGTGATGGACATCCAGATGCCGCACATCACCGGCCTGGAGATCATCCAGCACATGAAGCGCGATCCCCAGCTGCGCGCCATCCCGATCATGGCAGTGACCGCCTATGCCGGCCGCGACGACGAGGAGCGGATCCGCGCCGCGGGCGCCAATGCCTATGTCTCCAAGCCGATCGGCCTGGTCCGCTTCATGGAGGAAGTGCGCGCGCTGATGCCGGCCGAATCGCCGGCGCCCGAGGCATCGGCACCCGAGGCTCCGGCAACGGGCACAGAAGAAGCCCCGCAGCCTAAGGGCCCGGGGCTTCTCTTCTGATCGGTCCCCGCACGCGGCGGGGACGGGCAAGCCGGGCCTAGGCCTGGCTTACTTGATCTTGGCTTCCTTGAACTCGACATGCTTGCGCACGACCGGGTCGTACTTGCGGAACGAGAACTTCTCGGTCTGGGTACGCGGATTCTTCTTCGTGACGTAGAAGAAACCCGTGTCCGCCGTGCTGACGAGCTTGATCTTGACAGTGGTCGGCTTCGCCATGACCCAAAACCCTTGATTCTGTAAAAAGAAAAGAGCGGCACGCTGAGGCGCACCGCTGCCAGACGCGGGCAACTGTGCGATTCTCTGCCAAAAGTCAAGGCTGGGAGGAGCAGGTCATCGCCTCTCCCCATATTCTTCGTCACCCCGGACTTGTGCCGGGGTCCACCGGGAGGCGAATTCCGGACAGGAGGCGGTAGGACAGACCGCGCGGCCTGGTGGACCCCGGCACAAGGCCGGGGTGACGGGAAAGCCGCATTCCCACATGCTTCACACGCATTTAACCCTGCCCGGACACAATGGCCGCCGAAAGGGAGGCGCATGGAAGCTCTGGTCCCGGCCTTCCTTCTGGCCGCACTCACCCAGCTCTGCGACAAGCCGGCGATGCTCAGCGCGATCCTCGCCGATCGCTATGGGCGGCCGCTCACCGTGGCGATCGCCGCCGGCCTCGCGCATGCCGCGGTCAATTTCGCCGCCGGGCTGGGCGGCCTGCTGGTCGCCCCGATGATGACCCCCAATGCCCGCGCGCTGCTGCTCGCGCTCGCTTTGATCTTCGGCGCGCTCGGCACGATCGGATCGGCCAGGGTGAAGGACCGGCTGGCCGGCTGGAAGCTCGGCTCGGTCCTCACCCCCTTCCTCGGCGTGCTGATTCTCGCTTTTGGGGAGAGCACGCCCTTCTTCACCCTCGCCCTCTCCACCGGCGGCCAGCCCTGGTTCGCCGCCGCGGGCGCCTCGATCGCCTGCTTCGCCGTGGCGTTCGTCGCCGCCGTGCTCGGCGAGCGGATCTGGCAGGCGGCACCCTGGCGCTGGCTGCGTATCCTCAGCGGCGTCGGCTTCCTCGTCGCCGGCTGCTGGATCGGCGTCGATGCGCTGCGCCTGACCTGATCGATTTCTGAGATCGGGGAAATTGCAGGTGCATGGCCGGAACCGCGCACTATATCCCGTTCGTTGACCCTCCGAACCAATTCCCCAGGGAGACGAACATGGCAGATACCAACGCGGCGCTCCGCACCCCGACCGACCTCAACCGCAACGACACGAAGAGCGTCGCGGACGCGCTCAACAGCGCGCTGGCGGACTGCTTCGCGCTCTATTTCAAGACCAAGAACTTCCACTGGCACGTCTCGGGCCCGCATTTCCGCGACTATCACCTGCTGCTCGACGATCAGGCGGCGCAGATCTACGGCATCACTGACGCCATTGCCGAGCGCGTGCGGAAGACCGGCAACGTCACGCTGCGCTCGATCGGCGACATCGCCCGCCGCCAGACGCTGACCGACAATGATGCGGATTACGTGTCGCCCGGCGACATGCTGGCCGAGCTGCGCGAGGACAATCTCAAGCTGGTCGAGAGCTTCCGCACCGTGAAGCAGGCCGCCGAGGATGCCGGCGACAATGCGACCAGCGGGATCGTCGACGAATGGACCGACCAGGCCGAGGAGCGCGCCTGGTTCCTGTTCGAGGCCAGCCGCAAGGGCTGATGCCTTTTGCTGTTCAGCCAAAGCTGAACGATGCGGCCCGACGAAGCCGGACAAAAAACGGGGCCGGAATCAGGCGATTCCGGCCCCTTTTCTATTACTTCACCTTCGCCAGGTCGGCATCGAGCTTGGCGAGCAGCTCGTCGGTGATCTTGCCTTCCGAATAGGGGGCGACCCCGCGGAAGCTCATCGCCTTGAACTGCTCATAGGCGGGGTGCTTGTCGACATCGCCCAGCCCGTCGGCGACCAGCACCGCCTTGGCCGCCTCATTGGCGAACAGCGCCTCGATCGGTGTGTCGGCGCTGAACTTGGCGGCGGCAGCCGGGGCCGGCGCAGCAGCAGGCGCCGGAGTCGCGGCGGGCGCAGGCGCGGTCTGGGCGAAGGCAGCGGCCGGCAGGCAGGCGAGCGCGGCAGCGGTGAGAATGAGCTTCATTACTTGGAGTCCCCTCCGGTGGTGGAACGCTGAGCCTAACGCGCTTTTTGTGACGGCGCTATTGCTGCTGGCACGAGTGTAAGCAGCCAGACATCGGGTCTCGCACCCAGCCGGAACGGTACCGCGCTGGTCCCCAGCCCCGCTGTGACCACCACGGTCCGCTCGCCTTCGCTCACCAGCCCACAACGATAGCGCGCGCCGTACCGGCTGACCTCGGGCGCGACCGGATGGCCGAACAGCGTCACCTGCCCGCAATGCGTGTGCCCGGCGAGCAGCAGATGCGCATCGGCCGGCAGGTCCGGCGCGACGTCGGGCGAATGGGTGACCAGCACGATCGGCCTGTCCAGCGCCCGCGCCGCCTGCATCGTCGCCCGCACATCGGCATGGCCGGAGAAATCGTCGCTGATCCCGCCCAGCGCCACCGGTCCACGCAGCGCCGCGCTGTTCTCCAGCACGGTCACCCCTGCCCTGACGAGTTGCGCGCGCACTGCCTGTGCACCGGTCCAGTAATCATGATTGCCGAGCACCGCTGTCACGCCAAGCGGTGCCCGCAGCGCGCGCAACGGCTCCACCATCGCCGGCCCGAGCTTCGCCGCGCCCTGCGGATCGTGGCCGAAGATGAAGTCGCCCGCGATTACCACCAGGTCCGGCTTCAGCGCGTTCACCTGCGCGACGATCCGGCCAAGCCGTTTAGGCCCCATCGCGGCGGTGCCGACATGAATGTCGCTGAGCAGCACGATCTTCAACGGCTGCGCCAGCCCCGGCATCGCCACTTCGGCGCGGCGCACCACCGGATCGCTGGTCGCCTCCCGGAAACACCAGCCGAGAAACGCGGCGCCCAGAAAGGCCAGCGTGGCGAGAATCGCGAGGAGCTTGCGCATCAGAACATCGTAACGGGAGCGCATCGGCTGCGCTATGCGTTGCGCCATCATGCGTGCCTTTGCCGACCTGCTCGACAGCCTGATCTACACGCGCTCGCGCAACGCCAAGCTCAAGCTGATCGGCGACTATCTGCGCGCCACCCCCGATCCCGATCGCGGCTGGGCGATGGCGGCGCTCACCGGCACGCTCGACCTGCCGGCGGTCAAGCCCGCGCTGATCCGCGCGATGGTCGAGGCCCGCGTCGATCCGGTGCTCTACGCGATGAGCCGCGACTTCGTCGGCGATTCGGCCGAGACGATCGCGCTGCTCTGGCCCGAGCCGCCCGTGCCGCCAGAGGACAGCACGCCCCTCGCCCTCTCGCACGTCGTCGCCACGCTCGGCAGCATCTCGAAATCGGACGCCCCCGCGATCCTGGCATCGATGCTCGACCGGCTCGAGGCCGACGAGCGATTCGCCCTGCTCAAGCTCGCCATGGGCGCGCTGCGCGTCGGCATTTCCGCCCGCCTCGCCAAGACCGCGCTCGCCCAGGCCTTCGGGCTCGATGTCGATGCCGTCGAGGAGGTGTGGCACGGCCTGACGCCACCCTATGCCCCGCTGTTCGACTGGGCCGAGGGCCGCGGCGCCCAGCCGACCGCGCGCAACGTCCCCGTCTTCCGCCCATTCATGCTCGCCCACCCGCTCGAGGCCGAGAGCGTCGACCTCGCCGACTATGCCGCCGAGTGGAAGTGGGACGGCATCCGCGTCCAGCTCGTCCATGTCGCGGGCGAGACGCGGCTCTACAGCCGCGCCGGCGACGACATCACCCACAGCTTCCCCGAAGTGGCCAGCAGCTTCGCCGCCCCCGGCGTGCTCGATGGCGAGCTGCTGGTGAAGGGCGAGTTCCAGGGCGGGGAAGCCGCGAGCTTCAACGCGCTCCAGCAGCGCCTCGGCCGCAAGCAGGTCAGCGCGAAGACGCTCGCCGAATATCCCGCCTTCGTCCGCCTCTACGACATCCTGTTCGACGGCGAGCAAGACCTGCGCGAACTGCCCTGGACCGCGCGCCGCACCCGGCTGGAAAGCTTCGCCAGCCGCCTCGACCCCGAGCGCTTCGACGTCTCCGCCGTGATCGAAGCCGCCGACTTCGCCGCCCTCGAGGAGATCCGCGCCGGCGCCCGCGACGCGTCGATCGAGGGCGTGATGCTCAAACGCCGCGATTCGCCCTATGTCGCCGGCCGCCGCGCCGGGCTCTGGTACAAATGGAAGCGCGACCCGCTGATCGCCGATTGCGTGCTGATGTACGCCCAGCGCGGCAGCGGCAAGCGCAGCAGCTTCTATTCGGACTATACCTTCGGCGCCTGGACCCCGGAGGGCGAGCTGCTCCCCGTCGGCAAGGCCTATTTCGGCTTCACCGACGAGGAGCTGAAATGGCTCGACCGCCATGTCCGCAACCACACGGTCAATCGCTTCGGCCCGGTACGCGAGACCGACAAGACCCTCGTCCTCGAAGTCGCCTTCGATTCGATCCACGAATCGAAGCGCCACAAGTCCGGCCTGGCGATGCGCTTCCCCCGGATCAGCCGCATCCGCACCGACAAGCCCGCGCACGAGGCCGATACGATAGAGAGCCTGCGCAAGCTCGCTACCTGAGCGCCTCTCGACATCCCCGCGCACGGGCATAAGCTCCGCCCAACGAAAAAGGGGGGATGCCATGATCCGCAAATTGCTCGCCACCGCATTGCTCGTCACCGCGGGCACGGCCCAGGCGCAAACCTATGCCATCCAGGCCGGCCATGTGATCACCGATGCCTCCAAGCCGGCACGCGGCCCGTCGACGCTGATCGTCGAGAAGGGCCGGATCGTCCGGATCGAGGACGGCGCCACCGCGCCCGCCGGCGCCACCGTGGTCGATCTGCGCGGGAAGACCGTGCTGCCCGGGCTGATCGACGTGCATGTCCACCTCACCTTCAGCGCCGGCGAGCCCTGGTATCAGGGCCTGACCACCAAATATTCCGAGCCCTATGCCGCCACCGTCGGCCTGAAGAACGCGCTGGTCACCGCCCGCGCCGGCTTCACCACGGTGCGTGACCTGGGCGGGGCGGCCAATGCCAGCCTCGCGGTACGCGATGCGATCGCCGATGGCAGCTTCCCCGGCCCGCGCGTCCTCGTTGCCGGGCCGGCGCTGTCGATCATCGGCGGGCATGGCGACCAGACCACCGGCCTCGCCCCCGAGCTGCGCGACGCGATCGACCGGACCGGCGAGCAATTCTGGGTGTGCACCGGCGCCGCGGAGTGCGCCAAGGCGGTGCGCAAGCTGGCGGCGATGGGCATGGACGCGATCAAGTTCCACGCCACCGGCGGCGTGCTCGATCCCGGCGCGATGGGGCTGGAGCAGCATTTCACCGACGAGGAGATGAAGGCGATCTGCGACACCGCGCACCAGATGCACCTCAAATGCGCCGCCCACGCACACGGTGCGCGCGGGATCGAGGCGGCGGTGCGCGCCGGCGTCGATTCGATGGAGCACGGCACCTTCGCCGACGATGTCGACGTCCAGCTGATGAAGGCGAAGGGCACCTATTTCTCGGCGACGCTGATGGCGTTCAGCGGGCTGCAAATGTATCTCGGCAAGGGCATCTTCAGCGAGAATAGCGAGATCAAGGCCCGCCAGACACTCGATCAATGGGGCAAGGCGCTCAACCGCGCCTACAAGGCCGGGGTGAAGATCGCGCTGGGCACCGATGCCGCGGTCTATCCGCATGGCCGCAATGGCGAAGAGATCGGGCTGATGGTCTCCAAGGGCGGCATGAGCCCGCGCGACGCGCTGGTCGCCGCGACCAAGGGCGGCGCCGACCTGCTCGGCCTGTCCGCCGAGACCGGCACACTCGAACCCGGCAAGTCGGCCGACCTGATCGCGGTGGACGGCGATCCGCTCACCGATCCCGCCGCGGTGCTGCGCATCGGCTATGTGATGGTGCGCGGCAAGGTCGTGCCCTTGCAGTGAGGCGTTGCGCGCGCCGCCGCGCTGCGCCAGTCTCCGCTCATGGGGGAAGAACGCGTTCCGCTCCTGCCGCTTGTCGCCTGCGTCCTCGCCGGCCCGGTAGTCGCGTCGCTGCTGCCGGGCATCTTCGCCGCCGGGTCTAACCCGGGCGACAGCTTCCTGCGCATCTGGGGCACGCTGTCGCTGTTCGGCATCTGCTATGCCGCGATCGTCGGGGTGCCGCTCGCCTTGCTGTTCCTGCGGGATCCGGCGCTGCCCTGGCGGCGCTGGTTCGGTGCCGGGCTGCTCGCCGGGCTGCTGACCGCCGCCATCGTGCTCGGCTGGACCGCGCTGACCAGCACGCGCAACCTGATCGCCGGACAATGGGCCGAAGTGCAGGTTCTGACGCTCTGGATCGTCGTTCCGCTCGTCCTGCTCTCGGCAATCGTATCCAGAGTCATCCTCGCTCTGTGGCTGGGCCGCCGCCAGATCGAGTTGTGACCCCCGAATTCCTCGCCCCGGCGATGATGATCGCCTCGGGCTCGATCCATGCGGTGGTCAACGCCATCCTCAAGGGCGGCAAGGACAAGATGACCGGCCGCGCGATCATCGACGGGTCGAGCGCACTGATCCTCCTGCCCGCTACGCTGCTCGTGCCGCTGCCGGCCGGCGCCTGGGGCTGGCTCGGCCTCAGCGCGGCGATCCATTGCCTCTATCTCTACGCCGTGGTCCGCGCCTTCGAGACGAGCGACTTCTCCGCCGCCTATCCGGTGATGCGCGGCGTCGCCCCGATGCTCACCGCGACCCTCGCGATTCTCGTGTTCGGCGAGCATGTCTCGACACGCGAGATCGTCGGGATCGCGCTGATCGGCGGCGCGGTCGCGATGCTGGTGATCGGCCGCCATCTCGGCCGGGCCGGGCTCGGCTGGGCGCTGCTCACCGCGGCGATGATCGGCTGCTACACCGTTGCCGATGCCCACGGCGTGCGCGCGGCGCCGCGGCCGGTCAGCTATATCGTCTGGTCCTTCGTCCTGTCCGGCGGCGCGATCGTGACGATGTTCGGCCTCGCCTCGCGCGGCCGGATCTTCGCTGCCGCGCTCGCCCAGTGGAAGCCGGGCGTGACCGCGGGGGCGCTGTCGATCGTCACCTATGGCCTGGCGCTCAACGCCTTCGCCCTCGGCACCATCGCCCCGCTCGCCGCGCTGCGCGAGACGGGGATGGTGACTGCCGTGGCGATCGCGATCCTCTTCCTCGGCGAGCGGGTGACGCTCATGCGCGCGCTCAGCGTGCTGGGGATACTCGCCGGCGCGGCGCTGATCCTGGCTTAGGCGCCGGCACCCCCCACTCTTCTTTCCCCGGCGAAGGCCGGGGCCCAGTCCTTGAAAGTCACGCGCCTTGGCGCGTCTTCGCGCACGCTGAGTCTGGGCCCCGGCCTGCGCCGGGGAGAAGAATGTTGCCTCTCCACCCGGTGAGACCAATTCCCGCGTCCCGCGCCCACGCGAATCACCCGCTTCTCCGGCTCCGCGCGAATCGGTGAACCCACCCCGACTCGTCCCGCAAAGCAAAAGGGCCGGACGTTTCCGCCCGGCCCCTTCGTTTTACTTAGCCTGAAGGCTCGTCTCAGCTACCCGGCGTGAGGTTCACCGCCGCGTACTTGCCGCGACGATCGACCTCGAGCTCGAACTCGAGACGGTCGCCTTCATTGAGCGTCGGCATGCCCGCACGCTCGACGGCCGAGATGTGGACGAACGCGTCCGGCTGGCCGTCATCGCGCTGGATGAAGCCGAAGCCCTTCATCGCGTTGAAGAACTTGACCGTGCCGGTCGCCTTCTCGCCGGTCAGCTGGCGCTGCGGACCACCGCTGCCACGCTCGCCGCCGAAGCCGCCGCGATCACCGCCGCGGTCCTCGCGGGGCGCACGCTCTTCGACCGGCATCGGCTCGCCGTCGATCTTGAGCTCGGTGGCCGAGATGCGGCCGCCGCGATCGACGAGCGTGAAGCCGAGCGGCTGGCCCTCGGCCAGGCCGGTGAGACCCGCCTGCTCGACCGCCGAGATGTGCACGAAGACGTCCTCGCCGCCATCGTCACGGACGATGAAGCCGAAGCCCTTCTGGCCGTTGAAGAACTTAACGACGCCGGTGCCTTCGCCGATGACCTGCGGGGGCATCCGGTTGCCGCCGCCGAAGCCGCCACCACCGCCGCCGCCGAAGCCGCCGCCACCACCGCCGCGATAGCCACCGCCGCCACCGCCGCCGCCGAAGCCGCCGCGATCACCGCCATAGCCGCCGCCGCTGCGGAAACCGCCGCCGCCGCCGAAACCACCACGATCCTCAAAGCCGCCGCCGAAGCCGCCGCCACCAAAGTCATCGCCGCCGAAGCCATCACGCTTGTCGCGGCCACGTCCGCCGCGATCCCCACGGCGCCCTCTATCGAAACTCATGCCCTGTTCGTCTTCCCGGTTCGCCCAAAATCACAATCAAAAGCCAAGCGCCGGACGAAAAACGCAGGTCTTCAAGCGCAAAAAACTGCGCCATGGAATCGGTCATAGCCCAAAATCGAACAGCGAGCGAACGAAATTCGACTTGAACAGGGCGAACATCCGTTAACCGCGGCGCTTGCGCCACATTTCGTCGCAGGGCACGGTAGCAATATGGACGCGATCGTCGATTTGCTCGCCAGTCCGGCCGCCTGGGTCGCACTCCTCACGCTCATCGTGATGGAGGTGGTGCTCGGCATCGACAATCTCATCTTCATCTCGATTCTCTCGAACAAGCTGCCCGAGGGCCAGCGCCAGCGCGCGCGCCGAGTCGGCATCAGCCTCGCCCTGGTCATGCGCCTCGCCCTGCTCACCGGGATCAGCTGGATCATCAGCCTGAAGAACACCGTGTTCTCGCTCGGCATCTACGGCCCGCTCGATTCGCACGGCGAGCGCGCCTTCGAGACCGATTTCTCCTGGAAGGACCTGATCCTGCTCGCCGGCGGCCTGTTCCTGATGTGGAAGGCGACAACCGAGATCCACCATTCGGTCGATGCCGACGAACCGGGCGAGCAGGACCAACTGCTCGACAAGCACAAGGTCGCCTCGCTCACCTTCACCGCCGCGATCGTCCAGATCCTGCTGCTCGACATCGTCTTCTCGGTCGATTCGATCCTCACCGCGGTCGGCATGACCGAGCATGTGCAGATCATGTACGTGTCGGTGATCGTCGCGGTCGGCGTGATGCTGGTCGCCGCCGATCCGCTCGCCAACTTCATCAACCGCAATCCCAGCGTCGTCATGCTCGCGCTCGGCTTCCTGCTGATGATCGGCATGGTGCTGATCGGCGAGGCGTTCGGCGCGCACATCCCCAAGGGCTATATCTATACCGCCATGGCCTTCTCGGCGGCGGTCGAGGGGCTCAACATCTGGTCGCGGAACGCCCGCGCCCGCAAACAGGGGGTGAAACAACCGCAGCCTCCAGCCATTGAGCCCGGCGGCGAACGGAGCTAGGCGACCCGCATGACTGTGCATTTCCACGAAGAAGACATCCCCGAGGGCCTGTTCGCGCCGGGCGCCTCGATCGCCGTCGACACCGAGACGATGGGACTGATCACCCCGCGCGACCGATTGTGCGTCGTCCAGCTGTCCGACGGTTCGGGCGACGAGCATCTCGTCCGCTTCGGTCCGCGTTCCAGCTATGACGCGCCGAACCTGCGCATGCTGCTCGCCGATCCCGAGCGGCTGAAGCTCTATCACTTCGCCCGCTTCGACCTGGCGGCGATCCGCTTCTATCTCGGCGTCACCGCCGGCCCGGTCTATTGCACCAAGATCGCCTCGCGCCTGGTGCGCACCTATACCGACCGCCATGGCCTCAAGGACCTCGCCCGCGAGCTGGTCGGCGTCGAGATCTCGAAGCAGCAGCAGAGCTCGGACTGGGGCGGTCCCGAACTTTCCGAGCCGCAGCGTGAATACGCAGCGTCCGACGTGCGTTACCTGCACGCAATGAAGACCGAACTCGACAAGCGCCTCGAGCGCGAAGGCCGCACCGACTTGGCGCAGGCCTGCTTCGACTTCCTTCCGGCGCGTGCGGAACTCGATCTCGCCGGCTGGCCGGAAACCGACATCTTCGCGCACATCTGATGTCGGAAGTCGCCACACGCCTAAGATCACAAAAACGCGGCTGGGCGCATCCTGGCTCCGCGCATGATCGAGTCGTGCGGCTGTCGCTGATCTTCCTGCCCGTCGGCATCGGCGTGCTCTCGGCCTTCCTCGTCCTCGCACCGCTGCTCACCAAGGGTGAAGTCAGCTTCGTGCTCGACAAGAACAAGGTCGAGCTGTCGCCCGAGCGCCTCCGCCTCGAATCGGCGATCTATCGCGGCGAGGACGAGAAGGGGCAGCCCTTCCGCCTCAATGCGGGCTCGGCGATCCAGAAGAGCTCGTCCGAGCCGATCGTCCAGCTCCGCGACCTCGCCGCCGAGATCAAGCTGCCCGAGGGGCCGGCGACGCTGAAGGCCGATCGCGGCCATTATGATCTCGACAAGGAACAGGTCTCGTCCGACGGACCGATCCAGTTCCGGACGACCGACGGCTATACGCTCGACACCACCAACGCCACCGTCGACCTCAAGACCCGCAGGATGGAAAGCGGCGGCGCAGTCTCGGGCAAGACGCCGACCGGCGTGTTCAGCGCCAACAAGCTGACCGCCGACTTGGAAAACCGCACCATCTCCCTAGATGGCAATGCACGCTTGCGGATTACGCCCAAGCGCGCGAATAGGCGCTAGATCATGATCCGTGCGACTGCCCTGCTTCCGATCGGCTTCACGCTGGCGCTGCTCGCCGCATCGCCCGCGGCTGCCCAGCAGCGGCACGACAGCAATGCGCCGATCGATTTCGACGCCCAGCACATCGAGCTGCAGGACAAGAACAACCGCGTCATCCTCTCCGGCGGCGTCCGCATCAAGCAGGCCGAGATGACGCTCACCGGCGCGCGCGTCACCCTCGCCTATACCGGCCAGATCACCGACGGCTCGCCCGAGGTCTCGCGGCTCGACGCCGCCGGCGGCGTCACCGTCACTCGCCCGGACCAGAGCGCGAGCGGCCAGTATGCGGTATACGACGTCAACAAGCGGATCATCACCATGGTCGGCGGCGTCACGCTCAAACAGGGTCCGAACATCGTCTCGGGCGGTCGCCTGGTGATCAACCTCGACACCGGCCGCGCCACGATCGACGGCTCGGGCGTCGGCGGCTCGACCGCGGCGCCGGGCACCCCCGGCGTGCAGAGCCGCGGCGGCCGCGTCACCGGTCGCTTCTCGGTGCCCAAGCGCGCAAACGCCCCGGCGACCGCGCCCGCCCCCTCCGCAACCCCCGCGCCCAAGCAGTAATCGCCCTTTTTCCTCGGCACGCCGCGCGGGCTCTTCCCTTCCCGGTCGTCTTCATGCAGGAATCCTGCCAAACGGCCGCGGAGGAAACTCCACGGTAACGCGAACCGTCCATGCAGGGACCGAGTATGGCTGACGTCAACACCCTCGAAACCCCCGTCGCCGATCCGGCGCCGCTGCCCGACAAGGGCCTGGCCGTCGTCTCGATCGCCAAGTCGTACGACAAGCGCGTGGTCCTCACCGACGTGTCGGTCTCGGTCGGCCGCGGCGAGGTGGTCGGCCTGCTCGGCCCCAACGGTGCCGGCAAGACCACCTGCTTCTATTCGGTGATGGGGCTGGTGAAGCCCGACAGCGGCCGCATCATGCTCGATGGCGAGGACATCACCCGCCTGCCCATGTACCGCCGCGCGATCCTCGGCCTCGGCTATCTCCCGCAGGAAACCTCGATCTTCCGCGGCCTCAGCGTCGAGGGCAACATCTCCGCCGTGCTCGAGCTGGCCGAGCCCGACAAGGAAGCGCGCAAGCGCCGGCTCGACGAGCTGCTCGAGGAATTCGGCCTCACCCGCCTGCGCGCCGCGCCCGCCATGGCGCTGTCGGGCGGCGAGCGTCGCCGCGCCGAGATCGCCCGCGCGCTCGCCGCCGATCCGACGATCATCCTGCTCGACGAACCGTTCGCCGGCATCGACCCGATCTCGATCTCCGACATTCGCGACCTGATCATCCAGCTCAAGAAGCGCGGCATCGGCGTGCTGATCACCGATCACAATGTCCGCGAGACGCTCGACATCGTCGATCGCGGCTACATCATCTATGACGGCCGCGTGCTCTTCGCCGGCGCGCCGAACGACCTCGTCAAGGACGAGAATGTCCGCCGCCTCTATCTCGGCGAGAGCTTCGAGCTGTAGGTCATGAAAGGCGGCGCCTTTCATGACCGTCATCCCGGCGAAAGCCGGGATCTCAGGCCATATCGCACGCACCCGCCGCACGAGACCCCGCCCCGGATCAAGTCCGGGGTCGCCGGGGTGACGAGCTTGAAATGAGTCTCGCCCCTCGCCTCGATCTGCGCCAGTCGCAATCGCTGGTGATGACGCCGCAGCTCCAGCAGGCGATCAAGCTGCTGGCGCTGTCCAATCTCGAGATCGAGACCTTCATCGCCGAGGAGTTGGAGAAGAACCCGCTGCTCGAGAACAGCGGCACCGGCGGTGACGAGCGCGAGAGCGGCGGCGAGGCCCCGGACGCCCCCGAGCCCGATTTCGAGTTCGAGGAGCGCGACGGCCCGGCCGATGCCAGCGAGCTGATCGCCGGCGGCGGCGAAGCCTCGGGCGAGGCCGCGCTCGACGTCGATTTCGCCGCCGAGACCTTCCATCACGACAGCGGCAGCGACACGATCGGCGCGGGCGGCGGGCTCGACGGCAGCCTCGGCCTCACCGGCACCGGCGGTGGCGGGTCGGAAGACGGCCCGGACTTCGACAATCTCGGCAGCAGCGATCTCAGCCTCGCCGATCACCTGATGGCGCAGGCCGGCGCGACCGTCGACGGCGCCGACCTGTTCATCGCCGCCCATCTGATCGACCAGATCGACGAGGCCGGCTATCTCACCGCGCCGCTGCTCGATGTCGCCAACCGGCTGAACCTCGCGCTCGCCCGGGTGGAAGCCGTGCTGGCGACGATCCAGACCTTCGATCCCACGGGGGTCGGCGCGCGCAACCTCGCCGAGTGCCTCGCGCTCCAGGCGAAGGAAGCCGATCGCTACGATCCCTGCATGGCGCGGCTGATCGACAATCTCGATCTGGTCGCACGCGGCGACCTGCCCCGGCTCAAGCGCATCTGCAACGTCGATGACGAGGATCTCGCGGACATGATCCGCGAGCTGCGCAACTATGATCCCAAGCCCGGCTGCCGCTATGGCGGGGAACCCACGCTGGCCGTCACCCCCGACATCTTCGTCGCGCGCCGCGGCGCTGGCTGGGCGGTGGAGATCAACGCCGCGACCCTGCCGAAGCTGCTGGTCAACCGCGCCTATTACACCGAGGTCTCGTCGGGCCCGCAGGACAAGGCGAGCAAGGCCTGGCTGTCCGACATGCTGGCCAGCGCCAACTGGCTGGTGAAGGCGCTCGACCAGCGCCAGCGCACGATCATCAAGGTCGCCTCCGAGATCGTGAAGCAGCAGGAAGCCTTTTTCCTCAAGGGCGTCGCGCACCTCAAGCCGATGACCCTGCGCCAGGTCGCCGAGGCGATCGAGATGCACGAATCGACGGTAAGCCGGGTCACCTCGAACAAATATCTCAGCTGCGCGCGCGGGCTGTTCGAGCTGAAATATTTCTTCACCTCGGCGATCCAGTCGGCCGATGGCGGCGACGCGGTCTCGGCCGAGGCGGTGAAGAACGCGATCCGCACGCTGATCCAGGCCGAGGATCCCAAGAAGATCCTGTCCGACGACACGCTCGTCGAGCTGCTCAACGCCAAGGGCTTCGACATCGCCCGGCGCACCGTCGCCAAATATCGCGAGGCGATGGGGATCGGCAGCTCGGTGCAGCGCCGCCGGCAAAAGGCTCTGGAGGGTGTGGGTTGATGCGTTTCCTGTGGTTGTTGCTCGCCCTGCTCGCCCCGGTGGCGGCGCAGGCGCAGGACAGGCTCGTCGTGATGAGCTTCAACGTCCGCTATCCCTCGCCGAACGACGGCGCCAATGTCTGGGAGAAGCGCCGCGACCTGTTCGTCGAGACCGTCGCCGCCGCCGCGCCCGACGTGATCGGCACGCAGGAGCTGTTCCAGCTTCAAGGCGACCATCTCGTCGCCAAGCTGCCGCAATATAGCTGGTTCGGGATCGACCGGCGTGGCGGCCATGCCGACGAGCATATGGGCGTCTTCTATCGCCGCGACCGGCTCAAGCTGGTCGAGCAAGGCAATTTCTGGCTGTCGGATACGCCCGATGTGGTCGCGAGCATCAGCTGGGGCAACATCTTCCCGCGCATGGTGACCTGGGGCCTGTTCGAGACGAAGGCCGGCAAGCGCTTCTACCTGCTCAACACCCATTTCCCCTATCGCGAAGAGGACGAAGCGGCGCGCGAGAAATGCGCGGAACTGATCCGCAAGCGCATTGCGGCCTTGCCGAAGGGTGTGCCGGTCGTTCTCACCGGCGACTTCAACACCGCGCCCGAATCCAGGTCGCACGCGGCGCTCGCGGAAACCTTGGCGGACGCCCGCACTGCCGTCGCACGCCCGACAGGCCCGGAGGCGACCTTCCACGGCTTCAAGGGCGTGGCCGATCGGCGGATCGACTGGCTCTTCACCCGCGGCTTCACCGTGCGCGGCTATCGCACGATCGATACGCATCGCGGCGAGCTCTATCCGTCGGACCATTATCCAGTGGTCGCCACGCTCGCCTGGCCCAGGACCCGTTGACGCTAGGGAACCCGTGGCCTTAGCATTTTGGTAGCCAGCAGCGAGGTATCGCCGATTCGATGTCCGCCGATTTCACCATTGATGTCGAGCCTGCCCGTGACCTCATCCGCATCCGGATGAGCGGCTTCTTCACGGCCGAGGATATCGATGCCTTTCTGGCCCGGCGTGCAGAGGCGCACACGCAGCTACGCTGCGGGCCAAACCAGCATCTTACGCTGAATGACCTGCGCGAGATGAAGATCCAGGCGCAGGACAGTGTGGAGATGTTCCGTACGATGCTGGCCGATCCGGCCTATCGCTCGCGCCGGCTCGCCTTCGTGATCGGTCGGACGCTGGCACGCACGCAGCTCGGCCGCGCGCTCGATCAGCGCTACGCTCGCTGTTTCGACGATAGCGCGACGGCGGAAGCCTGGCTGTTCTCCGGCTCGGACCGCGCCGCCGCCTGAGCGGCTTGCAAAGTAGGATTTCGTCTGTTGTGCTCCGGCGGCCGGGAATTTCCCGCCGCTATTTCATGTTGTTGGAAAAATTGGATCGGGCACGGGCAATCATAATATGCGGCGGCGGCGATGTCGGCGCTCGCTAGTGCGAACTTAGTGAACTTCCGCGCCGCCTGCCCCTGAAACGACGCAAGAGATTCAACATTTCTGCGGAGAATCGGGATGGCGCTGTTGGATCGGCAGGCTCAGTCGTCCTCGTCCTCGAACCCGGCGAGATCCAGCGCCCTGGCTTTCACCTGATGCAGCCGGCACCAATGGACCAGCGCGTCCTCGCGGCCATGCGTCACCCACACCTCGCGTGGTTCGAGCTCCAGGATCGTGCGGGTCAGTTCGTCCCAGTCGGCATGGTCGGAGAGGATCAGCGGCAGCTCGACATTGCGCTGCCGGGCACGCTGACGCACCCGCATCCAGCCCGATGCCATCGCGGTGATCGGATCGGGCAGCCGCCGCGACCAGCGGTCGTTGAGCGCGCCCGGCGGACAGAGGATGATGCGGCCCTGCAGCTCGGCCTTGGCGACGCCGGTGGCCGGTCGCAGCTCGCCCAGGTCGACGCCTTGCTCGACATAGAGGTCGCAGAGCCGCTGGAGCGCGCCGTGGATGTAGATGGGATCGTCGAACCCCAGCACGCGCAGTTCGCTGATCACCCGCTGCGCCTTGCCCAACGCATAGGCGCCGACCAGCACGCAGCGCTCCGGATTGGCGCGCAGGGCAGCAAGCAGCTTGTCGAGCTCGTCATGCGTCTCCGGATGGCGAAATACGGGGAGCCCGAACGTCGCCTCGGTGACGAACACGTCGCACGGCACCGGCTCGAAGGGCGCGCAGGTCGGGTCCGCGCGGCGCTTGTAATCACCCGAGACGACGATCCGCTCGCCCCGATGCTCGAGCACGATCTGGGCCGAGCCGAGGACATGGCCGGCGGGGACAAAGCGGATGTCGATGCCGTGCATCGCGATCCGCTCGCCATATTCCACCGGATTGCCCTGCTGCGGGCCGTAACGCGCTTCCATGATCGCCAGCGTCTGCGGCGTCGCCCATACCGCCTCGTGCCCGCCCCGGGCGTGATCGGCATGGCCATGCGTCACCAGCGCGCGGCGGACCGGCTGCGACGGGTCGATCCAGATATCGGCCGCAGGCAGATAGATGCCCGTGGGCCGCGGATCGATCCAGTCGCCGAGCTTCGCCATCATGCCTATATGGGCGGGATGGCCCTTGGTTCCCAGCTCCCCCCGATATTGCAGGACTGGTTCGCAAGCCGCGGCTGGGCGCCGCGCCGCCACCAGCTCGAGATGCTCGAGGCGGGCCGCCGCGGCGAGCATGCCCTGCTCGTCGCCCCCACCGGCGCGGGCAAGACGCTGGCCGGCTTCCTGCCGACGCTCGCCGATCTGATCGAGAACCCGGCCGACGGGCTGCACACGCTCTACATCTCGCCGCTCAAGGCGCTGGCGGTGGACGTGCAGCGCAACCTGCTCACCCCGATCGACGAGATGGGCGCCCCGATCCGCGTCGAGACGCGCACCGGCGACACGCCCTGGGAGAAGAAGGTCCGCCAGCGCGCCCGGCCGCCGCAGATCCTGCTGACCACGCCCGAGTCGCTCAGCCTGCTGCTGTCCTATGAGGACAGCCTGACGATGTTCGAGGGGCTGAAGACCGTGGTGATCGACGAGGTCCATGCCTTTGCCACCGGCAAGCGCGGCGACCTGCTCGCCCTGGCCATGGCCCGGCTACAGCACCTCGCCCCGCATCTGCGCCGCGTTGCGCTCTCGGCGACGGTGGCGGATCCCGACGGCTACCGCGCTTGGCTCGCGCCGCATGGCGACATCGACGCGGTCACCCTGGTGCAGGGCGAGAAGGGCGCGGAGCCCAATATCGCCATCCTGCTCCCCGAGGACCGGGTGCCCTGGGCCGGCCATTCGGGCGTCTATGCCATCCCCCAGGTGATGGCCGAGATCGAGACGCACAAGACGACGATCGTCTTCTGCAACACTCGCGGCCTGGCCGAGCTGGTCTTCCAGCAGCTGTGGAAGGTCAACGAGCTCAAGCTGCCGATCGGCGTGCATCATGGCAGCCTGAGCCTGGAGGCACGACAGCGGGCCGAACAGGCGATGGCCGATGGGCAGCTGCGCGCGCTGGTCGCCACTGCCAGCCTCGATCTCGGCGTCGATTGGGGCGATGTCGATTGCGTGATCCAGATGGGCGCGCCCAAGGGCTCCTCGCGCCTGCTCCAGCGCATCGGCCGCGCCAACCACCGCCTCGACGAGCCCTCGGAAGCGGTGCTCGTCCCCGGCAACCGCTTCGAATATCTCGAGGCACGCGCCGCGCTCGATGCCGTCGAGCATGGCGAACTCGATCCAGATGTCTTCCGCCCCGGCGCACTCGATGTGCTGGCCCAGCACGTCATGGCCTGCGCCTGCGCCGCGCCGTTCGACCGCGACCAGTTGCTGCACGAGATCCGCGCAGCATTGCCCTATTCGGCGTTGGCGGACGAGGTGTTCGACCGAGTGCTGAGCTTCATCGCCGATGGCGGCTATGCCCTACGCGCCTATGACAAGTTCAAGCGGCTGACCAAGGGTAAGGACGGGCTGTGGCGGGTGACCACCCCGGCCTTTGTTGCGCAGCATCGGCTCAATGCCGGGATCATCGTCGAATCGCCGATGATGGAGGTCCGCTTCAAGAATGGCCGCCGGCTCGGCAAGGTCGAGGAGGCGTTCGGCACCCAGCTCTCGCCCGGCGATGCCTTCGTCTTCGCCGGCATGGCGGTGGAGGTGGAACGCGTCGAGCTGACCGACCTGATCGTCCGCGCCACCGCCAAGCCGGCGCGCTACGTCTCCTATATGGGCGCCCGGCTGGCGATCACCGCGACCCTGGCCGAGCGCGTCCGCCATTTCCTCCACGACCGCAGCCAGTGGCGCCGCTTCCCCGACGATGTCCGCGAATGGCTGGAGGTGCAGGAGCGGCGTTCCGCCATTCCTGCCCCGGGGCAGCTGCTGGTCGAGACCTTCCCGCACGAAGGCAAGCACCACATGGTCGCCTACAGCTTCGAGGGCTGGAACGCGCACCAGTCGCTGGGCATGCTGATCACCCGGCGGATGGAGGCGCTGGGGCTCAAGCCGCTGGGCTTCGTCGCCAACGACTATGCCCTCGCCGTCTACGGGCTCGAGAAGATCGCTGATCCCGCCGCGCTCTTCTCGCCCGACATCCTCGAGCATGAGTTCGTCGAATGGGTGCAAAGCTCGGCACTGCTCAAGCGCGCCTTCCGCGAAGTGGCGATCATCGGCGGGCTGGTCGAGCGGCAGCATCCGGGCAAGAAGAAGACCGGGCGCCAGGTCACCTTCTCCACCGACCTGATCTACGACGTGCTGCGCAAGTACGAGCCCGATCACCTCCTCCTGCGCGCCGCCTGGGCCGATGCCCGGGCCCGGATGACCGATGTCGGGCGCCTCGGCCATCTGCTCGACACTGCGGCCGACACGATGCTGCATGTCGACCTGCCCCGCGTCTCGCCGATGGCGGTGCCGGTGCTCATCATGATCGGCCGCGAGAATGTCGCGCAGGGCATGACCGAGGACGCGCTGCTGATGGAAGCCGAGGACATCGCCGCCGAAGCGATGCGGCTCGACTAGACTGGGACAGAAACATTCCAGAAATATTGCTGCGCAGCATGTGAAGGTGTATCTTCACATCCATGAAAAGGCTTGCAGTGCTTCTCCTGCTCCCGCTGGCCGCAACCGCCGGAGCGCGTGACCTCACCCAGAACCCGAGCGAGCACGCCCCGCCGCCCGTGGTCCGTGCCCAGGATCCCGAGCTGACCGTGCCCAAGCCGGAGGATGTCGAGGCGACCCTGCTCGCGCTGGGCGAGATCGACAAGCGCCTCACCGTCCCCGTCGCGGTGGGCGACAAGGGGCCCTACAACTTCATCATCGACACCGGCGCGGAGCGTACCGTCATCGCCCGCGAGCTGGCCGGTTCGCTGCGGCTCGGCACCTCTACCCCGGTGATCATCACCTCGATGACCGGGCGCGATACGGTCAACACGGTGGTGGTGCCCGGGCTGAGCATCAAGTCGATCGGCGAGCAACACACGATCGTCGCCCCCGCGCTGGAGGCGCGCAACCTTGGGGCGCTCGGCCTGCTTGGCATCGACACGCTGCGTAACCACCAGGTGACGATCGACTTTGAGAACGGCACTATGGCGGTTCGCCCCAGCGTGAAGCGCAAGACCGTCACCCGGCGCGATCCCGACGAGATCATCGTCACCGCCAAGAACGTGTTCGGCCAATTGATCGTGACCGACGCCTATTACGGCACGACGCGCATCCAGGTGGTGCTCGACACGGGCAGCCAGGTAACGATGGGCAACAGCGCGCTGCGCAAGCGGGTGGGCCGCAATGCGCCCAAGCCGCAGCGAATCCAGCTGACCAGCGTGACCGGCGCCCAGACAGCCGCCGACTATACCCAGGTGCCCGACATCCTGGTCGGCAAGGTGCGCTTCGGCGCCATGCCGGTCGCCTTTGCCGATGTGACGCCGTTCGAGCGCTTCGGCCTTACCAAGCGCCCGGCACTGTTGCTCGGCATGGACGCGCTGCGCGCCTTTCGCCGGGTCGATATCGACTTCCCCAACCGGCAGGTCCGTTTCCTGATGCCTGAGGGTGCGGTTTCGCAGCGGCGCTATACCGGCTCGCGAATCCCGGGATCCAATCCCGCTGGAGCGCATAGCTACTGACTGCTACGCCCTTCCCGCTGGATGCAACGCCGGGCCATTGACTTTGCCCGCACGGACGCGTTGACACCGGGGGCATGACCAGTCTTTCGCGCGCCGCCCTCGCCTCGCTTCCCGCCGCCGTTGCGCGGCCCGGACACGATCCCGCCGCCATCCGCACCGGCGTGGTCCATTTCGGCCCCGGCGCCTTCCACCGCGCCCACCAGGCCGCCTATTTCGACCGGGTACTGGACAGCGATCCGCGCTGGGGCATCGCCGCGATCTCGCTGCGCAGCGCCGGCACGGTGGATGCGCTCAGGGCGCAGGACGGGCTCTACACGCTGGCCGTGATCGACCGCGAGCCCGCGACCCGCATCATCGCCGCCCATGCGGACGCGATCGGCCCCGGCGAAGGCGCCCGGCTCCGCACCTTGCTCGCCGACCCGGCGGTGAAGCTGGCCACCAGCACGGTGACCGAGAAGGGTTATTGCCTCGCCGCCGACGGCACCCTTGATTTCAACCACGCCGACATCGTCCATGACCGCGCTCGCCCCGCCGAGCCGGCGAGCGTGATCGGCTGGATCGTCTCGGGCCTAGCCGAGCGCCGCGCCGCGGGTGCCGCACCCTTTGCGATGCTGTGCTGCGACAACATGACCGGCAATGGCGGCAAGCTTCGCGCGGCCTGCGTTGCGCTGGCCCGCGAATGGGACGCCGGGCTGGCCGACTGGATCGAAGGCGAGGTCGCCTTCCCCGATTCGATGGTCGATTCGATCACCCCGGCGAGCGACCCGGCCTTCCTCGCCAAGATCGCGGATGAGCTCGGCGTCGAAGACAAAGCGGCAGTGCAGCGCGAGCGCTTCACCCAATGGGTGCTGCAGCGCTTCGAGCTGGCCGACGGCCCCGATCTCGCCGCCGCGGGCGTCACGCTGACCAACGACGTCCAGGGCTATGAGCAGGCCAAGCTGCGCATCCTCAACGGCGCGCATTCGAGCCTAGCCTATATCGGGCTGGCGCTGGGCCATGAGACGGTGTTCGAGGCGGTGAGCGATCCGGCGCTGGGCGGCTTTGCCAGCCGGCTGATGCACGAGGATATCGCCGGTTCGCTCAAGCCGGTCGGAGGCCTCGACGTGCAGGGCTATGCCGACGCGGTGTTCGACCGGTTCCGCAACCCGGCGATCCGCCATCTGCTCAGCCAGATCGCCTGGGACGGCTCGCAGAAGCTGCCCTATCGCCTGCTCGACACGGTCCGCGACCGGTTGGCGGCGGGCGAAGACGTGGCGCGGCTGGCGGTGCCGGTAGCGGCGTGGATCGCCTTCCTGCGCCGCAAGACCGAGGCTGGCGACAAGATCACCGATCCGCTGGCCGAGCTGCTGTCCGGTGCTGCTTCAAGTGCCGATCCGGCGAGTGCGGCGCTGGCGCTGCGGGAGGTGTTCCCGGCCCAGCTGGCCGAGGATGCGCGCTTCCGCGACGCATTGACGGCGGCCGTGCCGGCATTCCTCGACGGCCGAGCGATGGAGCTGCTGGCGCGCTGACCCCGCAGGGAATCGCGCTCCCTACTTGGTCTGCCTGCGGACAATCGTCCGGGCAGATCGCCAAGCACACGAAGCAAGCAACAATGCTTCATAATGGCTTATAATCTCAGCCAAATATTACAAATATACTTTGCACGACGACGATATTTACGCATGTATCATCACACCCCAATGCTTATGGCATCAGTCAATAAGATGGGCGCAATCTGGAGATGATATAATGAGGAAATCAATTACCTCGGCGATGCTCGCAATCGTGTCTTTCTCCTCAATCCCCACAACAGCCTTGGCCAAGCCGGATTATCCAGATTCAGCTACTTATGCATCGCAGCAGTGCGACAATAACAGATGGGCTGACTTGGCATATCCAAGCTACGAACAATGCTACTACGCTGCCTTGGCATATTACGACTATCAAGTTAGCGGCGGCAGCGACGGCAGCGGACTTCCTGGTTCGGGCGAGCCCATCGGCGGCGGTGGCGGCTCGGGCGGCGGCGGCGGCGGAATGTTCCTTATCGATCTTCCCGGCTACAATCCGTTCGGGGACAATTGCACCGCGAAATCGCGCCTTTGCAATGATGGATAGAATCTAACCGCTGGAAACGAGCGCGGCGCTGCGAGCCTCGGCTCCGCAGCGCTGCGTTTGTCAGGCCGTGTAGAGAGATCAGGATCAAATTACCGCCGGCGCCCCGTCGCGCAGCAGATGGGTGCACAGCTGCGCCTCGGGCGTATCGTCTTCCTCGAGCGCGGCGACCGTCACCCAGCCCTCTTCGCGCAGCTTCGCGCCGATGCCGGCGGGGGTGCCGAAGGGCAGGAACAGCCGGCGGCGATCGCCGGCGCCGATGCCGGCATAGAGGATCGGATCGGCATAGAGCGAGAAGCCGACCGCGGCTTCCTCGCGGCCATTGCCGTGCAGGATCGTATAGGTGCCGCCGCGGCCGATCTCGCCGCGCACCCCGCGGGCGAAGAGCGAGAAGCCGAGCCAGCTCTGATATTCGAAGCCGTGGCGCTCGGTGGGATCGAGGGTGAGCGCGGCCTGGCCCCGGATGCTGGCGGCGATCTCGGCAAGGCCGTCGAGCCTTGTGGCGAGCGCCTTGCCGGCATCGATCGCGCGCAGCCGCTCGATCGCAGCGTCGAACGGGCCGGCGGCTTCGATCAGCGGCAGGTAGCGTGGATCGATCGCGGCGACCCCGGCGGCGTCCTTGGCGTCGAGGCGGTCGCGCAGCGTCGCGAGCTGGGCGGGCGTCAGGCTGCCATCGGCCAGGCAATCCACCAGATCGGGCAGCGTGAAGTCGAGCGCGATGCCTTCGACTCCACCCGCCTGCAGCGCCTCGATCGCAACGCGCACCACTTCGGTGGCGGCGGCGACGGTGTCTAGGCCGATCAGCTCGGCGCCGATCTGGCGGGTGGCGCGCAGTGGATCGAGCTCGGAGGCTGAGAGCTTGATCACCGGGCCGGCATAGGAGAGGCGCACCGGGCGCGGGTGGTGGCCCATGCGGGTGGCGGCGATACGCCCGACCTGGGCGGTTATGTCGGGGCGGATCGCCAGCGTGCGCTGCGACACCGGATCGACGAAGCGCACCGCGTCGCGCAACCCGCCCGCGGCCTTGAGGCGGGCGCTCAGCTCGTCGGCGAATTCGGCGAGCGGCGGATCGACCTGCTCATAGCCATAGGCGCGCGCAACGCCGAGCACGCGGGATTCGAGCCGGGTCGCGGCATCGGCCGCGGGGGGGAGGCGATCGTGAAAGCCTTCGGGAAGTAAGCCGCTCATCCCGTCCCCCTAGAACATTCCGTCATCCCGACGGAAGTCGGGATCTCGTGCGGCGGGCACGGCGCCATCGCCTGAGATCCCGGCTTTCGCCGGGATGACGGGATTTGTGTCGTCAGAACGTCAGCGCCATCGCGGTCTTCACGCCCGGGAGGGCGCGGACCTTGGCGAGGAGTTCCTCGCTGACCACGTCGTCGACCGAGAGCAGCAGGATGGCTTCGCCACCCGCTTCGCGGCGGCCGAGGTGGAAGGTGCCGATGTTGACGCCCGCCTCGCCCAAGGTGGTGCCGAGCCGGCCGATGAAGCCCGGCGCGTCCTCATTGACGATGTAGAGCATATGGCCGGCGAGATCGGCCTCGACCTTGATGCCGAACAGCTCGACCAGGCGCGGCGCGGCGTTGCCGAACAGCGTGCCGGCGACCGAGCGATCGCCCTGGGCGGTGCCGACGGTGACGCGGACCAGCGTGTGGTAATCGCCCTCGCGGTCGTGGCGGACTTCCCGCACGTCGAGCCCGCGCTCCTTGGCGAGGAACGGCGCGTTGACCATGTTCACCGTGTCTGAATGGACGCGCATCAGCCCGGCGAGCACCGCGCCGACGATCGGCTTCTGGTTGAGCTCGGCGGCGGCGCCTTCGCTCTCGATCGCGATGTTGCGAAGCTCACCATGCGCGAGCTGGCCGACCAGGCTGCCGAGCTTCTCCGCCAGCGCCATGTACGGCTTGAGGCGCGGGGCTTCCTCGGCCGAGAGGCTCGGCATGTTGAGCGCGTTGGTGACGCCGCCCGAGACAAGGAAATCGGCCATCTGCTCGGCGACCTGGATCGCGACATTGACCTGCGCTTCGGTGGTCGAGGCGCCGAGGTGCGGGGTCGAGACGAAGTTGGGCGTGCCGAACAGCGGATGCTCCTTGGCGGGCTCGACCTGGAACACGTCGAGCGCGGCGCCGGCGATATGGCCCGATTCGAGGCCCTGCTTGAGCGCCGCCTCGTCGATCAGGCCGCCGCGCGCGCAGTTGATGATGCGCACGCCGCGCTTGGTCTTGGCGAGGTTCTCGGCCGACAGGATGTTGCGGGTCTGGTCGGTGAGCGGGGTGTGCAGCGTGATGAAGTCGGCGCGCAGCAGCAGGTCGTCGAGCGACACCTTCTCCACGCCCATCTCGATCGCGCGCTCGGGGGTGAGGAACGGATCGAAGGCGACGACCTTCATCTTGAGGCCCTGGGCACGGTCGGCGACGATCGAGCCGATATTGCCGGCGCCGATCAGGCCGAGCGTCTTGCCGGTCAGCTCGACGCCCATGAAGCGGTTCTTCTCCCACTTGCCGGCCTGGGTCGACGCGTCGGCCTCGGGCAGCTGGCGGGCGAGCGCGAACATCAGCGCGATGGCATGCTCGGCGGTGGTGATCGAGTTGCCGAACGGCGTGTTCATCACGACGATGCCGAGCGCCGAGGCGGCGGGGATATCGACATTGTCGACGCCGATGCCGGCGCGCCCGATGACCTTCAAGTTGGTCGCGGCTTCGAGGATTTCCTTGGTCGCCTTGGTCGACGAGCGGATGGCAAGGCCGTCATACTGGCCGATGATCGCCTTCAATTCTTCGGGGGTCTTGCCGGTGATCTCGTCGACCTCGACGCCGCGCGCGCGGAAGATCTCGGCGGCCTTGGGGTCCATTTTGTCGGAAATCAGTACCTTGGGCATTTGGGTGCTCCTTCGGAGAGCCGGTGCTCCTGCGAAAGCAGGAGCCCAGAGTTTCTATGGAAGTCGTGTGTGATCCTGGGCTCCTGCTTTCGCAGGAGCACGGCACAGGATCAGGAAGCGCGGGCGGTGGCGTAGGCCCAGTCGAGCCAAGGGCCGAGCGCCTCGATATCGGCGGAGTCGACGGTGGCGCCGCACCAGATGCGCAGGCCCGGCGGGGCATCACGATAGCCGGCGACGTCGTACGCCGCGCCTTCCTTCTCGAGCAGGCCGGCGAGCTTCTTGATGAAGGCTTCGTCGGCGCCGGCCACGGTGAGGCACACGCTGGTCTTCGAGCGGATGCCATGCAGCTCGGCGAGATGGCCGAGCCAAGGCCGTGCCGCGACGATCTTGTCGAGCGCGGCGGCATTGGCGTCCGAACGGGCGATCAGCCCTTCGAGGCCGCCGAGACCGCGGGCCCATTCGAGCGCGAAGATCGCGTCCTCGACGGCGAGCATCGAGGGGGTGTTGATCGTCTCGCCCTTGAACACGCCCTCGGCGAGCGCGCCCTTCGAGACGAGGCGGAACACCTTGGGCAGCGGCCAGGACGGGGTGTATTCGGTGAGGCGCTCGACCGCGCGCGGGCCGAGGATCAGCACGCCGTGCGCGCCTTCACCGCCCAGCACCTTCTGCCAGGAGAAGGTGGCGACGTCGATCTTCTCCCAGGGCAGGTCGTAGGCGAACACCGCCGAGGTGGCGTCGGCGAAGGTCAGGCCCTCGCGGTTCGCCGGGATCCACTCGCCGTCCGGCACACGCACGCCCGACGTGGTGCCGTTCCAGGTGAACAGCACGTCGGTCGACCAGTCGAGGCTGTCGAGATCGGGCAGCTGGCCGTAATCGGCGCGGACGACATTCGGCTCGAGCTTGAGCTGCTTGACCGCATCGGTGACCCAACCTTCACCGAACGATTCCCAGGCAAGCGTGGTCACGCCGCGGGCGCCGAGCATCGTCCACATCGCCATTTCGAAGGCGCCGGTGTCCGAGCCCGGCACGATGCCGATGCGGTGGGTGTCGGGCAGACGGAGCGCCTCGCGCATCAGGTCGATGCAGTACTGCAGGCGGGTCTTGCCGATCTTCGAGCGGTGCGAGCGGCCGAGCGACTCGGTGGCGAGCTTCTCGGGCGACCAGCCCGGAGGCTTGGCACAGGGACCGGAGGAGAAATAGGGACGCGCCGGCTTGGTGGCGGGCTTTGCGACAGGCGCAAGGGTGGCGTCGGCGGCAGTCGAATCAGTCATGTAGTCTCTCCTTACAGAGAGCGCGCGCGGCGTTGGGACCGCGTGGCCCGCCGACGGCCCTAGCGGCGAGCCCGTGAAAGTCAATTGCGCAAAATGCGCGCTCTGCGCACATTTCTGACGTTAACCATGTCGTACGACGATGCTGCTAGGATACGTACCATGCGCGTTTTCGGCCTGTTCCTGCCCCTGATCCTTGCCGGCTGCATGTTCGGCGGGGGTGACGATCGTCCTGCCCCGACACCGATTCGCGAGCGGCCGGGTGGACCGATAACCCTGAACGGCCCGACCCCGCGCGAGACGCAGCAATGCTTCGCCGATCTCTCCCGTGAAAGGGTGCGCTACTCCGCCCTGCCCGACCGCGATTTCGGCAGCGGCTGCGTGGTCACCGGGGCGGTGCAGCTGCTCGACATCGGCGTGCCGGTGACCGGGCTCAAGTCGATGAAATGCGGGCTGGCACGCAGCTTCACCGCCTGGGTGCGCTTCGCGGTGGTTCCCGCGGCGCGGCAGATGCTGGGCAGCGACCTGGTCAAGGTCGAGACCTATGGCACCTATTCGTGCCGCGGGATCATCGGCAATGGCGCGGCATCGGCGCAGCGCATGTCCGAGCATGGCCTGGCCAATGCGGTGGACGTGTCGGGATTCATCCTCGCCGATGGGCGCCGGATCACGATCGAGCGCGACTGGCGGACGGGAGACCAGCAGGTCCGCGCCTTTCTCGACACGATCCACGGATCGGCCTGCAAGCGCTTCGCGACGGTGCTGAGCCCCGATTACAATGCGGCGCACTACAACCACCTGCACCTCGACATGGGGCGGGGGCCGTTTTGTCGCTGATTGCAGGGCGCCCGCGATCGGCCTAAGCGGGTCTAAATGAGCGATACGAAAGTTCCGAGCCGCGTCTTCCGCCCTGCCCAGCAGGAAGTGGAACACGCCAACACGCACAGCGGCACGCCCCAGACCGAGCATCCCGCCTACCGCCTCGCCTTCCAGGACATGGACTTCCTGCTGCGCGACGACCTTCGCCCGGTCCGCTTCCAGCTGGAGCTGCTCAAGCCGCAGCTGCTGCTCGACGAGGCGCACATCAAGTCGACCTTCGTCATCTATGGATCGGCGCGCATCCCCGAGCCGGAGAAAGCCGGCGCGCTGCTTGAGCTGGCCGAGACGCCGCAGCAGAAGAAGATCGCCGGACGGCTGGTCGAGAAGTCCAAATATTACGACGTCGCCCGCGAGCTGGGCCGCCTCGCCTCCAACTTCCCGCTCGACGAGGCGGGGAATCGCCACTTCGTGGTGACCTCGGGCGGCGGCCCGTCGATCATGGAAGCGGCGAATCGTGGTGCGCGCGACGTGGGCGCGGACACGATCGGGCTCAACATCCTGCTCCCCCACGAGCAGGCGCCGAACCCGTACGTCACCCCCGGCCTGTCGATGCAGTTCCACTATTTCGCGCTGCGCAAGATGCACTTCCTGCTGCACGCGCGCGCGGTGGCGGTGTTCCCGGGCGGCTTCGGCACGTTCGACGAATCGTTCGAGCTGCTGACGCTGATCCAGACCGGCAAGATCGAGCCGATCCCGGTGATCTTCTACGGCAAGGAATTCTGGAACCGCGTCGTCAATTTCGAGGCGCTGTGCGACGAAGGCGTGATCTCGCCCAAGGATCTCGACCTGTTCCACTTCTGCGAGACCGCGGAAGAGGGCTGGCAGATCGTCCAGGACTTCTGGAAGGACAAGGACCACACGGTGATCGCGCGGCCGCGCCCGGGGATCGACAAGCCGGAGACGGTGATCAAGCCAGAGTGAGGTAGAGCTCGGCCTCGATCATCCAGTCGGTGCCGAGCTTGCGCCATTTAGCGGTGTAGGTCCCCGAGGCCTGCACCGCCCCGCTCGCCGCCGACACGCCCTGCCAGGCGCCATGCTCGAAGGCGATCGGCTCGACCGGCGAGGCGAGGATCGTCTCGGGCGTGCGGGTGTAGATGCTGCGGTCCTTGACGGCGAACTCGCGCTTCCAGGCGAGCAGCTGCGCCTTGCGCCCCGATATCAGCGCCGAATCGGTGCCCGCGACCAGCACAACATCCTGCGCGAGGATCGGCCCGATCGCGGCGAGGTCGGCCTCGGCCAGCGCGCGGTTGAACGCAGCGCGGCGCAGGCGGATGGCGAGTTCGGGACCGAGTTGCGAGGCCATGGCCTTCCCCTAGCTAGGCGGGGCCGAATTCGTCCAGCAGCCGTTCGCGCTTCGCCTCGAAATCGTCGAGCGCCCATTTCGATGCCACTTCCAGCCCGATGATCGGATCGGAGCGGGTGCTCACCCGCACCGGCGCCAGTTCGCGCTTCGTGGCCGCGCAGAGGAAGACGGCGACGTCGGGCGTGGTCGGCGACTCGGCCGGCTCGTCAATCACCACCGCGAGGCGCTGGCTCTCGAGAAGCACCAGCGCGCCGACCGGAAACACGCCGAGCAGCCCGCGAAACGCCCGCAGCACGCGCGGGTCGAAATGGCCGGTCGTCCCCATCATCCAGTCGAGCGCCGCGCCGGGCGACCAGCTGCGCTTGTACGCCCGGTTCGAGGTCACCGCATCGAACACGTCGCACACTGCCGCCATCCGGGCATGGATGCTCAGCGTCTCCTGCGAGATGCCGGAAGGGTAGCCGCTGCCGTCGATCCGCTCGTGATGATGCAGGCAGACGTCGAGCGCTATTTCCGATTCGATCCCCGAATCGCGCAGCAGCTCATAGCCGCGCAGCGTATGCGCCTGGACCCGGCCATATTCGTCGAGGTCGAGCGGGCCGGGCTTGTTGAGCAGGTCTGCGTCGATCCGCGCCTTGCCGATATCGTGGAGCAGCCCGGCCAGGCCGATCTCCTGGGTGAGTTCGGGGCTCAGCCGCAGCTTGTTGCCGAGTGCGATCATCAGCCCGCAGACCGCGACCGAATGGAGATAGGTATATTCGTCATGCAGCTTGATGCGGGTGACGCTGGGCAGGGCGGTTGGGCTGCGCGCCACCGAGGCGGCGATCGCCGAGACCATTGGCGCGAGGTTAGCGGCCTGGATCTTCCGGCCGAACCGGATGTCCGAGAAGGTCGCGGTGACGCTGTCCTTCACCAGGCCGACGATCTCGCGGGCCCGCTCGCGCTCCACCGCCAAGCTGGCGGGCCGGGCATTGAGGTGGAGCCTGGTCGCGGAGAGCCGCCGGGCCACAGGCGCAGGGCCGGCGGCCGGCGCTTCCACACTGCCGAGATCGCGCCACTCGCCGGCATTCAATCCGTCCGAAGACGGTAAATTCCCCATGCGCCCAACCCCCTGGCCATGCGGCTTTATTTGTCGGATTTTACGTAGTTTACCGGAGGCCGTGGAAGCAATCGAACGGCCTGCCAAAATGGGTCAAAGGCGCTAGCCCGCCAGAGCTGCGAGCGTGGCGAGCATCTGATCGAAATGCAGGGTGATGCGCCGGTTGTTGGCGACATGGCGATCGTCCAGCATCACCCGCATCGGCACGAACACCCCGCCATCCTTCCAGGCGACGAGCTCCGCAGCGACCAGCGCAGAGACGCGGCGACGGACGGTCTCGAACGGCAGGTCGATCGCTCGGGCGAGCGCGCGCAACGACACCGGCGCGCGCAGATCGTCGGGCGGCGGCATGTCCTCGGCCGCGTAGAGCTGGGCGAGCTGGGCATCCTCGGTGACGCGGCGGACATTGATCGCGGTGATCGCGGCGACGATCGTGCCGGCGGTCACATCACCATAGAGCTCGGTCAGCGTCTCCAAGGCGCGCAGGCTGAAGGCGAGGATCAGCCGCTCGACCACGCCGGCCGGCAAGGCCGCGGCGCCGGCATCCAGCGCCGCGATGGCGGGATCATAGCCCGCCTCGGCGAGGATCCCCAGCATGCGCATCAGATCGGCGGCATCCTCGGCCGCGAGGCGGGCGAGCACATCGCCTTCGAAAAAGCCGGGCGCGACGCTGAAGCCGCTGGCGCCGCGGACCAGTAGCCCTTCCTCGACCAGCTCGGCCGCCCGGCGCCGCACCGTGGTGTGCGGCAGGCGCATCGAATGGGCGATGGCGGTGGCGTTGACCGGCCGACCGAGCGTGGCCGCATCCTCGACGCCGATCCAGCGGCTAGAAGCGGCATCGCGATAGGGATGGTGGGCGATGCTGCCGCCCAGCACCACTTCGAAGACGAAGCCGGCCAGCCGCTCCTGCGGCACGAGCGCCAGCCCGCGCCGGCTGCGCGCGAGCAGCAGCTCCGAGACCTGGCGCGCGACCAGCCGGGTCGAGAACCGGCGCGATTCGGCCGCCGGCATCTGCCTCATTGCTGGGGGCGCCAAACCAAAAGCGCCGCGGAATGACCCGCGGCGCCCTGGTGATTCGGTCGGCGGAAACGCGTCCTCAGACGCCCTTCTTCTCGGCCTGCGCCTTGGCGGCGGGGTCCGTCGAGGGCGCGCCCTCGGCCGGAGTCGCCTGGTTCGAGAGATTGCCGCCCGCGGCATGATCGTCGGTGGCATTGCCCTCGACCGGGGCCGCTCCAGCGGCCGGAGCTGCCGGCAGCGGCAGGTTCGAGCCCTGGGCGTTGAGATAGGCGATGACGTTGGCGCGCTCCTGGGCGTCCGGGATGCCCGCGAAGGTCATCTTGGTGCCGGTGGCGAACTTGCGCGGGTTGGTCAGCCACGCGTCCATCTTGTCGAAGTCCCAGCTGCCGCCGACGGCCTTGAGCGCATCGGAGAAGGCGAAGCCGGCCTTGCCTTGGGCAATGCCCTCACCCATCGTGCCATAGAGGTTCGGACCGATGCCGTTGGCGCCGCCCTGGTTGATCGTGTGGCAGGCCATGCACTTCTTGAACGACGCCTCGCCCTTGGCGAGATCGGCGCTGGCCAGGCGCGTCGCGATCGGCGCGACCACTGCGGCGCCGCCTTCGCTGGCTTCCTCGACACCTTCGATCACATAGCCCATGTGCTCGGGGCGCTCGGCATGGAAGTACATTCCGCTGGCGATCGAGAGTCCGAGCGCAGCAATCCCCCCCGCAAGTGCCCATCCCGCGATCGTATTGAAGCGATTGTCCATGAAATGCCCCTGCGGATATGTTGCGCTTCTTTAAAGCCGCCCTTGCAGCGAAAGCAAGCGGGGCTTGCGGCTGCGAGGTTCGGCAGCTAGCGCCCGCGCATTATGGAGAATTTCGCGAGCCCGGCGAGAAAGCTCGTCGCGGAGATGACCGAGGCGGCCGCAAGGACCCCCGTACGCGCCGTCGCCTTCCAGGGCGCGCCGGGCGCCAATTCGCATATCGCGGTGCGCGAATGCTTTCCCGACGGGCTGCCGCTCCCCTGCTTTTCTTTCGAGGACGCGATCGACGCGGTGAAGGAAGGCCGGGCCGGCTGCGCGATGATCCCGATCGAGAATTCGCTGCACGGCCGCGTCGCCGACATCCATTTCCTGCTGCCCGAATCGGGGCTGTCGATCATCGGCGAGCATTTCCTGCCGATCCGCTACGGGCTGATGGGCCTGGGCCCGATCGAAGGCGTCAAACAGGCGATGAGCCACCCCCAGGCGCTCGGCCAGTGCCGCCACTGGCTGAAGGCGCAGGGCATCTCGCCGCTCGCCTATCCCGACACCGCCGGCGCCGCCGCGATGGTGGCCGAGGACGCCGATCCCGCGGTCGCCGCGCTGGCCCCCCCGGGCGCGGCCGAGCTCTATGGCCTGAGGATGCTGGGCGAGGACATCGCCGATGCCGAGCACAACATGACCCGCTTCGTGATCCTGGCGCGCGAGCCGCTGGCGGCCGAGGAGGAAGGCCCGTTCATGACCACCTTCGTCTTCGAGGTGAAGAACGTGCCCGCCGCGCTGTACAAGGCGCTGGGCGGCTTCGCGACCAACGGGGTCAACATGACCAAGCTGGAGAGCTACCAGCGCGGCGGCAGCTTCGCGGCGACCGAATTCTACACCGACATCGTCGGCAGCCCCGACGAGGCGCCGGTGGCGCGGGCGCTGGAGGAGTTGAAGTTCCACACCAAGTGGATGCGCGTGCTCGGCACCTACAAGCAGGCGCGCGAGCGAGCGTAGCGGACACCGAAAGGCCGTAAGTTGGCGCCGGGACGCGATTCCCGGCGGGACCGCGCGCCTGCTTGACTCGGGTGACGAATCGTTGTGTATAGACAACATATCGTCATCCGAGTCGCCACATTGCCGCAGATCCACAACCGAATTGCCCTGTTCCGCGCCGAACGCGGGATGAGCCGGCGCGAGCTGGCCGAGACGGTGGGGGTGAACCCCCAGACGATCGGCTATCTCGAGCGCGGCGACTACAGCCCCAGCCTCGAGCTCGGCATGAAGATCGCGCAGGCATTCGACCTGCCGGTCGAGCTCGTCTTCTCCTTCACCCCCTTCGAATCGGTAGCGGCCGCCCTGCGCCGCGCCGCCGAATGATGCCGGAGGCCGCCATGTCCAAGTTCAACGAGCGCCTGTTCTCCAAGCTCGACGCCGCGTCCGAGCGCACCGGCATCCCCGCACTGGCCCGGCACGAGGTGCGGCGGCGGCATTTCCGCTGGATCCCGATGTTCGCACTGGCCCTCGCGATCGGCGGGTGGATCTGGGGGCTGGCGCGGCCCGACGCGACGCAGCTCGGCTATGCCGCGATCTCGGTCGGGTTTGCGCTCGGCGTGTTCCTGCCGATCTTCGGACCGATCAAGGCCTGGGGCACGCCCAAGGCCGACGAATTCGACCGCCAGCTGCGCCAGCGCGCCTTCCTCGCCGGCTTCGCGACGGTGGCGTTCACGGCCTTTGTCGGCCTGTGGCTGACGCTTGGGCTGACGCTGATCGGCAACTGGAGCCGCGACGTGCTGATCGGGCAGCTGGCCAACTTCACCTATATGCTGTTCGTGCTCTATTTGACCGTGCCAACGCTCCACGCGAGCTGGACGACCCAGCCAGTGGCGGAGGACTAGGCGCCCTCCTCCGCCCAGGCGCGCAGCAGCGTGTGGGCGATCGCATAGGGCGGCGGCGCGAGGAACGGCGCGGCGGGATCGCGGGCCAGGGCCTGGCGGACCTCGTCACGGGTGAACCAGCGGGCATCCTCCAGCTCGTTGGCGTCGATCGCGATGTCCTCGTTCAGCGCCTCGCCGATACAGGCGACCATCAGCGACGCCGGGAAGGGCCAGGGCTGGCTGGCGACATAGCGGACCGCGCCGATGCGGATACCGGACTCCTCGGACGTTTCGCGACGCACCGCTTCCTCGATCGCTTCGCCCACCTCAAGGAAACCGGCCAGCGCCGAATAGCGGCCCGGAGGCCAGCTCGGCTGGCGGCCGAGCAGCGCAGCGTCGCCACTTTCCGCGAGCATGATGACCACAGGCTCGACCCGCGGGAAATGCTCGGCGCCGCAATTCGGGCAGTGACGCCCCCAGCCGGCATGCGAGATATCGGTCAACGAGCCGCAATTGGCGCAGAAACGGTGGCGGCCGTGCCAGAAGACCAGGCTGCGCGCCGCGGCATAGTTGGCGGCATCGGGCGCGGCGAAGCGATCGAGCAGTGCGAACATCGCCGGCGAGCGGCCCATCGGCACGGGCATGTCGTCGGGCAGGGCCGAGACGAAGCGCGGCGCGCCCTGGTCATAGCCGAGGAAGAGCAGCGCCCCCTGCGCCTCGGCCAGGCTAGTCCAGGTCAGCCGGCCCTGCTCGTCGAGCACCGGATCGAGCCCGTCGAGCACTAGCAGCCGCGCGGCCGGGTCGGTCAGCGCCGCCTCGAGCAGCTCGGGCTGGTGGCGGACACGGTCGGCACGGTCGAGCGTGTTGCCGGTGAAACCGGGCGTCAGCACTGGGCCCGGATTCACTTGGCGATATCGGCGTAGATCGCCTTGGACACTTCGCGCTTGAGCGGCGTGTCGCCGAACAGGTTGATCATGCCGACGCCGCGCACCTTGTGGACCGGATCGACCCAGGCGATCGTGCCCGCGGCACCGCCCCAGCCGAACGTGCCCTTGCCGGGGCCACCGGCCACGTCGTTCAGATAGACCGAGCCGCCAGCACCGAAGCCCATCTGCGCGCCGGTGTCCTTCGCGGTTTCGTTGAGGATCGAGGTGTCGGCGCAGGCGGGCAGCAGGTTCGACATCGCGACTGCAACGGTTTCGGGCTTGAGGATACGGACGCCGTCGAGCGTGCCCCCGTTCAGCAGCATGTGGAGGAACCGGTCATAGTCGCGCGCCGACATGACGAGGCCTGCGCCGCCATAGGGGAATTCGGGCTTCTTCAGGTAGATCGAGCTTGCCGCCGGATCGGCGACGACGCGGGTGGTGCCCATGAAGACATAGTTGCTGGAGAAATTGCCGAGCTTGTCCGCCGGCACCGTCCAGTAGCTCTGCTGCATCTTGAGAGGTGCGAAGATGCGCGTGTTGACGAACTGGTCGAAGGGCATGCCGCTCGCCACTTCGATCACCCGGCCGAGCACATCGAGGCCGATCGAATAGCTCCACTTGGTGCCCGGCTCGGCGATCAGCGGGAGCGAGGCGGTGCGGTTGGCGAATTCCTCCAGGCTGTCCGGGCGCAGCTGCGCCATCTGGGCTTCCATCTGGGCGTTCACCTGGGCCGGGTTGATGCCGAGCTTGTTGTATTCGTCGAGCAGCGGCCCCTTGGTGATGATGTTGTAGCCGAGGCCCGCGGTGTGGGTGAGCAGGTGGCGCACGGTGATCGGCGTCGTCGCCGGGCGGGTGGTCAGGTCCTTGGACGGATCGACCAGCACCTTCATGTTCTTGAAAGCCGGGATGAAGTCGCTGATCGGCTGGTCGAGCCTGAGCTTGCCCTGCTCGACCAGGATCATCGCGGCGATGCCGGTGATCGGCTTGGTCATCGAATAGACGCGCCACAGGCTGTCGACATCCGCCTTGTGCGCGGTCGGCTCGTCGGCGACGCGACCTTCGCTGACCACGGAGATGCTGCCATCGGGGCGGCCGGCGAGGATGACGATGCCGGGCACCTTGCCTTCGGCGACATAGCGCTTGGCCAGCGCGGTCTCGGCGGAGACACTGGGCGCGGCAGGAGGCTTGGGAGCGGTCTGCGCGAAAGCCGGCGCGGCCAGCGCCGCGATGCCAAAGCCGAAACCGATCACTCCGCGCATAACCGTCTCCTGAAAACTCGCATCGCCTTGGCGAAGACCGTGGGCAGTCCGGCCGATTCGAGATCGGCTATCGGCCACCACTCGCCTTCCACGGCGGCGCCTGCATGCGACGACAATGTTGCAGCTGCAAGTGCGACATCGAGGTTGAAATGGGTGAAGCCGTGGCTGACGCTGTCATCGAGCGTGCGCCACGCGGCATCGGCAGGGGCACCGGCGAGGCCCGGCGCCGAATCGGCCCAGGGGCCGGTGGGCAGTGCGCGCATGCCCCCCAGCAGCCCCTTGTCCGGACGGCGGACGAGCAGCACCGCGCCGTCCCGCTCGAGCCAGAACATCGTGCCGAAGCGCTGCGGCTTGGGCGGTTTGGCGGCCTTGATGGGATAGCGCTCGGGCGCCCCGCCCGCGAAACCGGCGCAATGCTCCCTGAGAGGGCAGAGCAGGCATTTCGGCGAGCGGGCGGTGCAGATGCCGCTGCCGAGGTCCATCATCGCCTGGGCGAAGTCGCCCGAGCGCAGCTCCGGCGTCACCGAATCGGTGAGCGCATAGATCTTCGCCTTCGCCCCCGGCAGCGATTCCTCGACGGCGAACAGCCGCGAGACGACGCGCTCGACATTGGCATCGACCACCACCGCGCGCCGGCCGAAGGCGATCGCGGCGATCGCCGCGGCGGTATAGCCGCCCACGCCCGGCAGCTCGCGCAGGCCCGATTCGGTGTCCGGGAACGCCCCGCGCCGCGCCACTTCGCGGGCGCAGGCGAGCAGGTTGCGGGCGCGGGCATAATAGCCGAGCCCTGCCCAGGCGGCCATCAGATCGGCATCCTGCGACGCGGCGAGCGCCTCCACGCTCGGCCAGCGCGAAGTGAATTTGTCGAAATAGGGGATGACGCTGGCGACCTGGGTCTGCTGCAGCATCACCTCGGACAGCCAGACGCGATAGGGGTCGGGCGCGTTGGCGCCGGGCCGCGCGCGCCAGGGCAGGTCGCGGGCATTGCGGTCATACCAGTGGAGCAGCGCAGCGGCGATTGCGCGAGAGGCGTTGTCGGGCACAGGGCCCTATGGCATGGGTTGGCGGAAATGACGAAACCCCCACGTGCCACGACCCGCCAGCCGGCCCCGATACCGCCGCGTGCGCTCCGCGCCCGCTCGGTCTCCGAGCTGCTGCCCGATGTCGGCGCGGCGAGCTTCCGCAAGTTCGGCTTCGTCCAGCATTCGATCGTCAGCCGCTGGGCCGAGATCGTCGGCGAGCGCTATGCCCGGGTCTCGATCCCCGAATCGATCAAGTTCCCCCAGGGCAAGCGCGAGCAGGGCGTGCTGAGCCTGATCGTCTCGGGCGCCTTCGCGCCGACGATGCAGCATGTCGCGCCCGAGATCATGGACCGGGTGAACCGCTTCTTCGGCTATCCGGCGGTGGCGAGGATCGCCATCCGCCACGGCCAGGTGAAGGCGCCGGCAAAGGCCGCGCCGCCGCCCAGCCTCAAGCCGCTGAGCGAGGCGATGGGCGACAGCCTGCGCGGCATCGCCGATCCCGAATTGAAGGCCGTGCTCGAGGCACTGGCCGCCGGCGTCGCGGCGAGCGACGAGAAACCCAAGATCGGCCGGATCGACTGATGCGAACCTATTTCATGATCGCCGGCGCGCTTGCGCTGGCCCTGGCTGGCGGCGCCTCGGCGCAGCAGGCGAAGGCTCCGGCCAAACCCGCAGCGGCGCCCAACTGGACCGCCACCGTCGCCATCACCCCGCAGGGCGGCTTCCGCCAGGGCAATCCGGACGCGCCGGTCAAGCTGGTCGAATATGGCTCGCGCGGCTGCCCGACCTGCGGGCGCTTCGCCGCCGAGGGCGTGCCGCCGCTGCGCAGCGACTATATCGCCAGCGGCAAGGTGAGCTACGAGTTCCGCGACTATCTGATCCACGGCCCGCCCGACCTGGCCGCGGCGCTGCTCAACCAGTGCGTGCCCACCGCCCGCTTCTTCCCGGTGCTCGATGCGCTGTTCGCCAACCAGCACCAGTTCGAGGAGAAGCTGGAGGCCGCGCTGAAGAACCAGCCCCAGCAGGTCGAGGCCTGGCAGAAGCTGCCGGCGGGCCAGATGGCGACGCGCTTCGCCGAGGCGACCGGCATGATCGCCTTCATGAAGACCCAGGGCCTGCCCGAGGCCCAGGCGCGCAAGTGCCTGGCCGATCCCAAGCTGATCGCCCGCATCTCGCAGACCAATGCCGATGCGGTGAAGGTCTACCAGGTGCAGAGCACGCCCACTTTCATCGTCAATGCCCGCAAGGTAAGTGCGTTCACCTGGGACCGGTTGCTGCCCGAGCTCTGGGCGAACGGCGCCTGACTTTTCTGGAGAGAAAGACCCCATGCGTATCAAATTGGCCCTGGCCCTGATCCCCGCGCTGTTCGCGCTCGCTTCGTGCGGCGGCGACGACAAGGGCAACAGCAGCGCGGCGGTGAGCGCCGCGCCGGTCGCGTCGGTCACCGCGCCCGCCGGCAAGGCCTGGGTCGACACGATCACCAAGACCAAGGATGGCGGCTATCTCCAGGGCAATCCGAACGCCCCGATCAAGCTGGTCGAATATGGCTCGCGCAACTGCCCCTATTGCGGGCTGTTCGGCCGCACCGCGCCCGAGCCGCTGCGCAAGAACTATATCTCCACCGGCAAGGTCAGCTGGGAATTCCGCGACTTCCTGATCCACGGCGCGCCCGACCTTGCCGCGGCGCTGCTCAACCAGTGCGTGCCGGACGAGAGCTTCTTCAGCATGCTCGACCAGTATTTCGAGAACCAGGAGCAGTTCCTCAGCCGCACCGAGCAGCTGGTGAAGACCAACCCGCAGCTGGTCCAGCAGCTCCAGGGCCAGGCGGCGCCGCAGGCCGCGGTGGGCTTTGCCGAGGCGCTCGGCATGATCGACTTCATGAAGCAGCGCGGCGTGCCCGAAGCCAAGGCCCGCGCGTGCCTGGCCGACCAGAAGAAGATCGACGCGATCGCCAAGGTCAATGCCGATGCCGCCACGGTCTATGGCGTGAGCGGCACCCCGAGCTTCTTCATCAACGGCAAGAAGGTCGATGCCGGCTCCTGGGAGCAGCTCGAGCCGCTGCTCAAGGCAGCGGGCGCGCGCTGACGCCCATGACGCGGCGGGGGTAAGCCAGGGTGCAGATCAAGCGGCTGCGGCTGACGGGCTTCAAGAGCTTCGTCGACCCGGCTGACCTCCGCATCGAGCCGGGGCTGACGGGGATCGTCGGCCCCAATGGGTGCGGCAAGTCCAACCTGCTCGAAGCGCTGCGCTGGGTGATGGGCGAGACCAGCGCCAAGTCGATGCGCGGCGCCGGCATGGAAGACGTGATCTTCGCCGGCACCGCCACCCGCCCCTCGCGCGACTTCGCCGAAGTCACCATCCAGGCCGACCAGGTCGGCGAGGACGACGAGCTGGAAGTCGTCCGCCGGATCGAGCGCGGCGCCGGCTCCGCCTATCGGATCAACGGGCGCGACGTGCGCGCCAAGGACGTGGCGCTGATGTTCGCCGATGCGGCGACGGGCGCCCACTCCCCCGCGCTGGTCAGCCAGGGGCGGATCAGCGCGATCATCATGGCCAAGCCGGGCGAGCGCCGGGCGATGCTGGAAGAAGCCGCGGGCATCTCCGGCCTGCACGTGCGCCGCAAGGATGCCGAGCAACGCCTGCGCGCGACCGAGGCCAACCTCACCCGGCTCGACGAAGTGATCGGCGACCAGGAGAATCGCGCGGCGCAGCTCAAGCGCCAGGCGCGCCAGGCCGAGCGCTACCGCGAGCTCTCCGACCGGATCCGCGTCGCCGAGGCGCGGATGATCTTCGCCCGCTGGCGCGACGCGGCGAGCGCGGCGGATGCGGCCAAGAAGGAAGCGGCGGCGGCCGAGGCCCTGGTCGCCGAGCGGACCCGGGCGCATGATTCGGCGGTGGCGGTGCAGCAGGATGCGGCCGAGAAGCTCGCTACCTTGCGCGCCGAGGCGCTGAGCGTGCGCGACAGGGCGACCGAGGCGATGCACGGGCTCGCCACGCTGCGCGCCGACAAGGCGGCGGTCGAGCGGCGCATCCAGGAATTGCAGGACGCGACGCGCCGGCTGGAGGAGGATCGCGGCCGCGAAGGCGCGCTCGCCCGCGACGCCGCCGAGGCGCTGGCCCGGCTCGACGAGGAAGGGAAGACGCTCGACCGGCGCATCGCCGAGACGACGGCGCGGATGCCGCATCTCGATGCCGCGCTTGCGGACGCGGAACGTGCCGCGCGCGATGCCGAGGTCGCGCTCGCCCAGGCGCTGGCGGCGCAGGCGACCGAGGCGGCCGAGGCGCGGGTCGCCGAGGCGGCGCTGGCCGCCGCGCGTACTCGGGTCGAGCGCTCCGAGCGCGACCGGGCGCGGATCGATGCCGAGCTGAAGGCATTGCCCGATCCCGAGCCTTTGAAGGCCGAGAAACTGCGCGCCGCCGAGGCGCGTGCCCAGGCGATCCGCCAGGCGGAGAGCGCCCGCACCGGGCTGGCCCGCGCCGATGCCGAGGAGCGCAGCGCGATCGAGGCGCGCAACCATGCCCAGGCCAAGCGCGCCACCGCCCATGCCGAGCTCGCCCAGCTCGACAGCGAGGCCGCGGCGCTGGCCAAGGCGACACGGCCTTCGGACAAGGACCGGCTGCTCGACAAGCTCAAGGTCGATGCCGGCTATGAGCGCGCGCTGGCGGCGGCCTTGGGCGACGATCTGGAGGCCGGGCTCGACACCAGCGCCGAGCGCTATTGGGCGGGCGCCGAGCCGCAAAAGGGTGACCCCGGCGCGCCTTCGGGCACTTCGCCGCTGGGGCAACATGTCCAGGCGCCCGCGGGTCTGTCGCGGCGGCTGGCGCAGGTGCTGGTGGCGGAAAGCGATGACGGGCAACCGCTTGCGGTCGGCCAGCGGCTGGTGACGCTGGCGGGCGTGCTGCGGCGCTGGGACGGCTATGTCGCCAAATCGGGTGGTGCTGCAGCAGCGGAGCGGCTGGTGCGGGTCAACCGGCTCGCGGCGATCGAGAAGGCGCGGCCGGCGGCGGTGCGCGCGGTCGAGAGTGCCGATGCCGAGCTGATGCGGATCGAGGACAACATCGCCGAGGCGCGCCGCGCCGCCGTCGATTGCCGCCGGGTGCTGGAGCATGCCGAGAATGCCGGGCGCGAGGCGGGCCGGGCCGAGGACCGCGCCACCGCGCAGCTGGAGCGGCTCGATTCGCAGCGCGCCGATCTCGACGTGCGCATCCGCCGGATCGCTGCCGAGCAGGACGAGGCGGCGACCGAGCTGAACCGCGCCGAGGCTGCCAAGGCGGCGCTGCCCGACGGCACCGAGACGCGCGCCCGGGTGGCGTCGCTCTCCACCGATGCCGAGGGCAAGCGCGCCGCCGCTGCCTCGGCCCGCGCCGAGCGCGGCACGCTCGAGCGCGAGATCGCCGCGACACGCGAACGCCATGCCGCGGCGGGGGCCGAGGCGAAGAGCTGGAAATCGCGCGCCGGCGATGCGGCACGGCGGGCGAACGAGATGGAGAAGCGCGGGCTCCAGCTCGCCGAGGAGAGCGAGGCGCTTGCCGGCAAGCCCGCGGCGCTCGCCGCTCAGCTCGCCGAGGCCGAAGCGGCGACCGAGAAGGCGCGGATCGAAAGCGCCGCCGCCCAGGCCGCCGAGCGCGAGGCCGAGATCGCGGTGCGCGAGACCGAAGGCGCGGTGCGCGGCGCCAACGAGATCCTGGCCCAGGCGCGCGAGGAACGCGCCGGCGCGGCAGCACGGGCCGAGAACCAGGAGATGCGCCGGATCGAGATGGGCCGCATCTCGGGCGAGCGCTTCGAATGCCCGCCGCCCCTCCTCCCCCAGAAAGCCGGCTTCGACGAAGCGACGGTGCGTGCGCCCGAGGAGGAATCGACGGGCCATGAGAAGCTCAATGCCGAGCGCGAGCGGATCGGGCCGGTGAACCTGGTCGCCGAGACCGAGCTGGCCGAGCTGGAGGCCGCCTTCACCAGCAACGCCGCCGAGCGCGACGAGCTTGCCCAGGCGGTCAACCAGCTGCGCGGCTCGATCGGGACCCTGAACCGGGAAGGCCGCCAGCGGCTGCTCAGTGCGTTCGAGGCGGTCGACCAGCATTTCCGCCGGCTGTTCTCGACCCTGTTCAACGGCGGCGCGGCGCATCTCGAGCTGATCGATTCGGACGATCCGCTGGAGGCAGGTCTCGAGATCATGGCCCAGCCGCCGGGCAAGAAGCTCCAGTCGCTGACCCTGCTCTCGGGCGGCGAGCAGGCGCTCACGGCCGTCGCGCTGATCTTCGCGCTGTTCCTGACCAACCCGGCGCCGATCTGCGTGCTCGACGAAGTCGATGCGCCGCTCGACGACGCGAACATCGACCGGTTCTGCGACCTGCTCGAGCGGATGACCGAGGAGACCGCGACCCGCTACCTGATCGTCACCCACAATGCCGCGACGATGAGCCGCATGCACCGGCTGTTCGGCGTGACCATGGTCGAGCGCGGGGTCAGCCGGCTGGTCTCGGTCGACCTGGGCGGGGCGGAGAGCCTGTTGGCGGCGGAATAGCCGCGCATCGCTCCGCGCACCCTTTCGCCAGGGAGCAGCCAGGTTGGTTGTTGCGCAGACGCACCCTATCTCAACCGGGACGGCAACAGGAGGAAGTGCATGCGATCGAGCTTCTGGATCGGCCTTGCCGGCGCGATGCTGGTGACCAGCCCCGCTTTTGCCCAGGACAAGCAGCAATCGACCGCCGAGCGCGCCGGCGACATCGCCGAGCAGCCGGCCAGGGACGTCGGCGCGGTGAAGACGAAGATCCCGCCCGTGCTGCAAAAGGCCGCCGCTTCGCCCTACAGCCTGTCCGGCCTGTCGAAATGCACGCAGATCGCCGATGCGTTCGACGATCTGGGCGAGGCGCTCGGGCCCGATTTCGTCCAGGGGGTGGATCGCAAGAAGAGCCGCAAGGTGAAGGTCACCGGCGACACGGTGGCGGGACTGATCGTGCCGTTCCGCGGGCTGGTCCGCGAAGTGAGCGGCGCGGCATCGGCGCAGCGCGAGCTCAATGCTGCGGTGGACGCCGGCTTTGCGCGGCGCGGCTTCCTGCGCGGCGTGTACCAGACACGCGGGTGCAAGCCGGCGCTGTAGCCCCTCCGTCATCCCGGCGAAAGCCGGGATCTCGTGCGGCTCTTTTCCCGCCATCGCCTGAGATCCCGGCTTTCGCCGGGATGACGATGAGGCGTATGGAATTGCGATCCTGACCCTCCGCTGGGACACTCCATGACCCTCGACGCCTTCCCCCGCACTCCCCTGTTCGACGCGCCGACCCCGATCCAGCGGCTGGAGCGGATCGAGGCGGCTTTGAAACTGAGCGGCGCGCGGCTGTTCGTGAAGCGCGACGACCTGATGGGGCTGGGCGGCGGCGGCAACAAGCTGCGCAAGCTCGAATTCCTGCTCGGCGCGGCGATCGAGCAGGGCTGCGACACCTTCGTCACCACCGGCGCGCGGCAATCGAATCACGCCCGGCTGAGCGCGGCGGCGGCGGCGCGGATGGGCCTCAAGGCCGAGCTGATGCTCACCGACACGGTGCAGCGCGAGGACCCGAGCTATCTCCACAACGGCAACCAGCTGCTCGACGGGCTGTTCGGGGCGAAGGTGCACCATTTGCCGCGCGGCACGGATTCGCTCGCGGCGGCACATGCCCGGGCCGAGGAACTCAAGGCCGAGGGGCGCAGGCCCTATGTCGTCGGCTCGGGCGGCTCCTCGCCGGTGGGCGCGCTGGGCTATGTCTCCTGCGCGCGGGAGATTCAGGCGCAGGAAGCTGCGCTTGGGCTGCGCTTCGGAACGGTGATCGTCGCCAATGGCAGCCATGGCACCCATGCCGGGCTCGCCGCCGGGATCGACGATCCGCGCCGCGTCCTCTCCTTCACCGTGCTCGCCGAGCTGGCCGAGGCCGAGCGCGGCACGCTTGCGCTGGCCAATGCGACGCGGGCGTTGATCGGCGGTGCGCCGCTGGGCGCGGAGGATATCCGCATCGACGGGTCGCAGCGCGGGGAGGCCTATGGCATCCCGACCGAGGCGATGCTCGCCGCCGTCCGGCTGATGGCGCGGGCCGAGGGGCTGCTGATCGACCCGGTCTATAGCGGCAAGGCGTTCGCCGGGGTGCTGGCGGGGCTTCGTGAGGGTTCGCTGCGCGGGGATGTGCTTTTCGTGATGACCGGCGGGACGCCGGGGCTCTACGCGTATCAGCCGGCTTTTGCATAGTGCATCGAAGTTGCCGTTCCCCGGCGAAAGCCGGGGTCCAGGGCCACAAGCGATGCAGCAGAAAAACCCTGGGCCCCGGCTTTCGCCGGGGAACGCTGTAGGCTTGGGTGCACACCGACCAATAAGCCGTCATCCCGGCGGAAGCCGGGATCTCGTGCGGTTCCTTACCCGCGCCATCGCCTGAGGTCCCGGCTTCCACCGGGATGACGGTTTTGGCTCCAGCAGTTCCCCGGCGAAGGCCGGGGTCCAGTCTCGGCGCACTCTCGATGGCGCGGGAGACTCACGAACGACGTTGCAACTGGGCCCCGGCCTTCGCCGGGGAACGAAGAAAAGTCTTCAGGCTTGGCCGAGGATGCGCCGGTACAATTCGATATAGTTCTCCGCCATCGCCTCGACCGAGAAGCATTCTGCCACCCGCGCCCGGCACGCCGCCCGGTCGATGCCCTCGACCTGCCCCAGCGCGGTGATCGCGCCGCCGACCGACTCGACCAGTACCCCCGTCTCCGGCGTGATCAGCTCGGGCATGCTCCCCCGGTCGATCGCGATCACCGGCGTCCCGCAGGCCATCGCCTCGACCACCGACAGGCCGAAGGGCTCGTCGAAATTGATCAGATGAAGCAGCACCTGCGCCTTGCCGAGCGCGCGCAGCCGTTCCGCGCCCCCGACCGGCCCGTGATAGACGATACGCTCGTCGAGGAAGGGCGCGACCTCGCGGTCGAAATAGCCCTGGTCCTGGATGATGCCGTAGAGGTTGAGGCGCCGCCCGGTCGAGCGCGCGACTTCGATCGCCTCGGCCGCGCCCTTGTCCGGGTGCATGCGGCCGAAGAACAGCAAATCCTCCCCGCCATCCGCCTCGAACGGGAATTCGTCGAGGCGGATGCCGTGATGGATCGTCGCGGCGTATTTCAAGGCGGGATGCCGGTCCGCTGCACTGATCGCGACATAATGCACCCGCTCCTCGAACGGCTTGTACATCGGCAGGATCCGCTCGGACGAGAAGCCGTGGATCGTCGTCACCATCGGGGTGTCGACCAGCCGGGAAAAGGCATGCGCCGGGAAATCGGCCTGGTTGTGGATCAGGTCGAACTCCCCCGCCCGCTCGAACAGATGCGCGAGATGGGCATATTCCCACACTTTCGCATCGATCCCGGGATCCTCCTCATAGCCCGCCGGCACCACGCCACCGAGCGTGCCCGCGGTGATCGAATCCTGCGTGGCGAACAACGTCACGTCGATCCCGCGCGCGACCAGGGCCTCGGTCAGCAGGCTCGTCACCAGTTCCCACGGCCCATAGTGCCGCGGCGGCGTGCGCCACGCGATCGGCGCCAGCATCGCGATCTTCATCCCAGGATATAGCCTTCGTTGGGGGAGAGCAGCGCGGGGTCGTGCCCGCCGCGCGCCGAGGCGAGGACGGTGAAATCCTCCGCCCATTCGGGGATGGCGAAGCCCTGGGGCGTGTCGCCGAGGTTGAGCACGACCAGCAGCCGGTCATGCTCGTGGCGCCGCTCGAAGGCGAGCAGTTCGCCGCCGCTGTCGACCGGGTGATAGTCGCCCAGCGCCAGCGCCGGATGCTCGTGGCGCAGGAACAGCAGCTTCTGGGTCAGCCGCCACATCGAGCCGGGATCGCCGCGCTGCGCCTCGACATTGCGCGCGAGCCAGTCGGGATGGAGCGGCAGCCAGGGGTCGGCGGCGCTGAACCCGGCGTTCGGCGACTGGTCCCAGGCCATCGGCGTGCGCACCGGATCGCGGCCCAGGCCGATGCCGGGATCGCGCAGCTCGCGCGGATCCTGGACCATGTCCGCCGGGATCGCGCCATCCTCCATGCCGATCTCGTCGCCATAATAGAGCGTCGGCGTGCCGCGCAGCGTCAGGAGCAGCATCATCGCGACGCGCGCCTGTTCCGGGCCGACCCGCGTGGCGATGCGGGGGCGGTCGTGATTGCCCAGCACCCAGTTGGGCCAGCCGGTCTCGGGCAGCGCCGCTTCATAGTCCGCGATCATCTTCGCGAGGCCGCGCGCGTTCCATTCGGCGCCGATCAGCTGGAAGTTGAAGGGCAAATGCACGCCGGGCTTCTGCGCCGTGCCATAATAGCCGACCAGCTGCGGCACCGGCAGGTAGATCTCGCCGATCAGCACGCGTGCGCCGAACGTGTCGGCGATCGCCCGCATCTCGCCGGCGATGTCGTGCACTTCGGGCTGGTCGGTCGAGTGGAGCTGGTGGACCCGGGTGTAATCGGGCTGGCCCGGCGCCCAGTCCTCGTTCACCGGATTGTCGGGCAGCTCGGCATGCTTGACCATGTGCCACAGCACGTCGATCCGGAACCCGTCGATCCCGCGCGCGAACCAGAAGCGCAGCACGTCCATCATCGCCGAGCGCACCGCCGGGTTGCGCCAGTTGAGGTCCGGCTGCTCCTTCAGAAAGGCATGGTAATAATATTGGCCGGTGGCCGCGTCCCATTCCCAGGCCGAGCCGCCGAAATCGCTGATCCAGTTGTTGGGCGGCGAGCCGTCGGGCTTCGCGTCGCGCCAGATATACCAGTCGCGCCGGGGGTCGTCGCGGGCGCTGCGGCTCTCCTGGAACCAGGGATGCTGGTCGGAGCTGTGGTTGGGCACCAGGTCGAGCAGCAGCCGGATGCCGCGTTCGTGCGCCGCGGCAAGCAGGGCGTCGAAGTCGGCGAGCGTGCCGAAGCGCGGGTCGACGTCGCAATAATCGGCAACGTCATAGCCGAAGTCGGCCATCGGGCTGGGGAAGATCGGCGAGATCCAGATCGCGTCGATGCCGAGCGCCTTGAGGTCGTCGAGCCGGTTCTCGATGCCCTTGAGGTCGCCGATACCGTCGCCGTTCGAATCCTGGAAGGAGCGCGGATAGACCTGGTAGATGACGGCGGATTTCCACCAGTCGCTTTGGGTCATGGCACGCGTCCTCCGTCTGCGCTCCCCTTCCGCTTGCGGGAGGGGTCGGGGGAGGGGATGTCCTCCAGCGAAGCGACGGGAGCAAGACACACCCCCTCCCCTAACCCCTCCCGCAAGCGGAAGGGGGATTTTGCGTCGCCCGGCATCACCGGAACCGCTCCTTCGAAACCCGAGTGATCCGGCACGCCAGATCCGCCTCGCCGCTCGCGACGATATAATGGTCGCCCGCATCCGCCACGCCGGTGGTGAACACCACGGGGGTGGGCAGATAAAGCTGGTGCGCGATCGGATCGGTGAGCGCGGGATTGGCCTCGAGCAAGGGCGTCTCGTCCTCCAGCCGCAGGATCCTGGACGGATCGTCCTTGTCGAGCAGCGCCCAGAAGCTGCGATAGACGCCGACCGCGCCCTGCTTCTCGACGCCGTGATAGATCAGCATCCAGCCCTCGGGCGTCAGCACCGGCTGGCTGCCGCCGCCGATCCGCTGGGTCGAGCTCGTGCCCTTGCGCGCGCGGATGCCTGGCGTGTCGAGCGGCTTCCAGTGGAGACCATCGGGCGACTGGGCCATGTTGATCGAAGGCCCGCCGAGCCAGGGCGAATCGTCGGGATAGGCGAAATAGACTTCGCCCAGCGGCCGGGTGAGCGCCATGTACTTGCCGCCCGGCTTGCCCTCGAACAGGATCATGTCCTTGTTCTGGTGATCGAGCACCACGCCGAGCAGCCGGTAGTCGAGCCCGTTCACCGAATGGTACATCGCCGTACAGTGCCGCTCTGCCGAGACGCCGCACACGGTCATCCACCAGCTGCCGCCGACCAGGCTGATCCGGGCATCCTCGACACCGTAATCCATGAACGAAGCCGAAGGCTGGATCGCCTTGTCGTAATGGACCTTCACGATCCTGCCCGCGTCCCTGCTCAGCTCGACCGGCAGCAGCCAGGACAGCGAGGTGAGACCGAGCAGCCGCGGATTGCGGTCCTTGAGCGCGAACTGGCGCGGATCGTCCATGTCGATGCCGGCGACCGGGTGGCGATCGAGGACATAGCCGTCCGCCGTCCAGCGAATCGCCCGGGCGCAGTCGCCCTCGACCGGATCGCGCAGCGCCTCGGCCACGCGGACCATCAGCAGCAGATTGCCGTTCGGCAGCCGCGCGAAGCCGGGGTTGAAGGCGCCAAGCACATGAGTCGGCGCGTCCACGCCCTTGCGCAGCGGCGAGCGGGAAAGGTCGACATCGTCGGGGCGGAAGATCAGGAAATCATCGTCCGCCGCCACATCTGTCCCCTCAGCAGGTTGGAACCTGGCTTTCCCCGCCTTCGCGCCGGTACTTGCCGTCTCGCCAAAGGTATCGCTCGGCGAAGGATCGGGTTCCCTCGAATTTCACGGTGAAATCGACACCCTTTCGGATCGCCCCGATCCTGCCACGGACCGACTGGGCGTCGTCCTCGACCGCGCCACCATTGTCGTAGACGGACTGGAAGCTCGCCACTTCCTTCGGCCCCTCGGGCTCCAGCGCGACCAGGCTGGTGTAGCTGCACGTGTAACCCTGCCAGGTGCCGCCGCCCTCGACATAGATCACCGGCCGGTCGAGGAACTTGTCGCTGACCGACCATTCGGCGAGGTCGCCGAAGCTGCCGCTCTCCGCCGCCTTGGGGAAGCGCTTGCGTACCCGGAAGCCCGTGCCGTCGGCATCGAGATAGGTCACTGCGATCGTGCCGGCATCGACATGCGCGGCATCGGGCACATGGCCGTGGCTGACCAGTACCGGGCCGAACGCCGTATCGATCAGCTTGTTGTCGTCGAAGGTGACCGGCCCCTGCTTCACGCCCTCGGGCCAGGCGGCCTTCACCGCGGCGGCAAGGCGCGCGGCGGGATCGGCCATCGGCGTGGCGGTCACGCTCGGGCTAGGAGTCGGCGCGGGCTTCTGCGCCTGGTTGCCGCCGCACCCCGCCAGCATCAGTGCCGGCAGCAGCAGGGCGGCGGGCGCCCTCATTTCTCGTCCCGCAGCTGCTCGTGGTGGCGGATCACTTCGTCGATGATGAAGCGCAGGAACTTCTCGGAGAATTCCGGATCGAGGTCCGCCGTCTTGGCCAGCTCGCGCAGCCGGGCGATCTGGCGGTCCTCGCGGCCGGGATCGGCCGGCGGCAGGCCCGACTCCGCCTTGTAGCGCCCCACCGCCTGCGTCACCTTGAAGCGCTCGGCGAGCAGGAACACGAGCGCAGCATCGATATTGTCGATGCTCTGGCGGTAGCGGGTAAGGGTCTCGTCCGACATGGCTGCCCTCTTTGCGCACCGACGTAGCGTCACGCAAGCCTTGCCTTTGTGCGCCGCACCCGCCAGAGGCTTTCGCATATGAGCGCCACCCTCCATCGCCTCGGCGGCGGCCCCGCCCCCTCGCTCGATCCGATGATGGCGCTGGTCGCGCACGACATGAACCTCGTGAACGCGGTGATCCTCGATCGGATGAAGTCCGAGATCCCGCTGATCCCCGAGCTGGCCGGTCACCTGATCGCCGGCGGCGGCAAGCGGATGCGCCCGATGCTCACGCTCGCGAGCGCCAAGCTGCTCGGCTATCCCGGCACCCGCCACCACCGGCTCGCCGCCGCGGTGGAGTTCATCCACACCGCCACGTTGCTCCACGACGACGTCGTCGACGGCTCGGACCTGCGCCGCGGCCGCCGCACCGCCAACATCATCTGGGGCAACCCGGCGAGCGTGCTGGTCGGGGACTTCCTGTTCTCCAAGTCGTTCGAGCTGATGGTCGAGAGCGAGAGCCTGAAGGCGCTCCACATCCTCAGCAACGCCTCTGCCGTGATCGCCGAGGGCGAAGTCAACCAGCTCACCGCGGTGCGCCGGCTCGACCTGGGCGAGGAACGCTATCTCGACATCATCGGCGCCAAGACCGCCGCGCTGTTCGCCGCCGCCTGCCGCATCGCCGCAGTGGTGGCCGAGCGCTCGGAGGCCGAGGAGCTGGCGCTCGACGCCTATGGCCGCAACCTCGGCATCGCCTTCCAGCTGGTCGACGACGCGATCGATTACGTCTCGGACGCGGGCACGATGGGCAAGGACGCCGGCGACGATTTCCGCGAAGGCAAGATGACCCTGCCGGTCATCCTCGCCTATGCCCGGGGCGACGAGAGCGCCCGCGCCTTCTGGAAGGCGGCGATCACCGGCCATCGCAATTCGGACGAGGATTTCGCCGAGGCGATCCGCCTGGTCCAGGCGAGCCGCTCGGTCGACGACACGCTTGCCCGCGCCCGCCATTACGGCCAGCGCGCGATCGACGCGCTGGGCGGCTTCGCGGCAGGCGCGGCCAAGGATGCGATGATCGAGGCAGTAGAGTTCGCGGTAGCGCGCGCCTACTGACTCTCACTCATCGTCCGACGGCTCGTCATCATCGTCGTCATCCGCGGTGAGCGCGTCTTCCTCGTCCTCGTCGAGCACTTCCTCGATCGCTTCGGTGATCAGGTCGAGCTGCTCGAAGCTGGCGGTGAATTCCAGCGTCTCGCCATCGTCGTCCTCGAGATGGAGCGTGTAGTCGCCGTCGCTGTCGGGGGTGATGCTGAACTGTGCCAGGGTTCTCGCCATGTCTTCACTCCATAGGCTTTGCTTGCGCCAAACCCGGCTTCGGGGAATTGGTTGCGCGCAATGAGTGACTCGCTGCCGATCCATGTCGTTTTACCCGATCTGCTGGGCCAGCTGCGGGCAGGAAGCAACGCCGTGCTGGTCGCGCCGCCGGGCGCGGGCAAGACCACTGCGGTGGCCCCCGCGCTGCTCGGCGAGGGCTGGTGCACCGGCGAAGTGCTGCTGCTCTCCCCGCGCAGGCTGGCGGCGCGCGCGGCGGGCGAGCGGATGGCGGCGCTGGCCGGCGAGAATGTCGGCCAGACCTTCGGCTACGCCACCCGGATGGACAGCAAGCGCTCGGCGGCGACGCGCGTGACGGTCGTAACCGAGGGCATCTTCGTCAATCGCATCCAGGCCGATCCCGAGCTGGCCGGCGTCTCCGCCGTGCTGTTCGACGAAGTCCATGAGCGCAGCCTCGACAGCGATTTCGGACTGGCGCTGGCGCTCGACGCCCAGGCGGCGCTGCGGCCCGACCTGCGGCTGGCGGCGATGTCGGCGACGCTCGACGGCGCGCGCTTCTCCGACCTGATGAGCGGCGCGCCGGTGATCGAGAGCGAAGGCCGCAGCTGGCCGCTCGAGCTGCGCCATATCGGCCGCGCTGCCGAGGCGCGGATCGAGGATTCGATGACCGCCGCCCTGCGCACGGCGCTGCGCGATGCCGAGGGCGGGGTGCTCGCCTTCCTGCCCGGCGTCGCCGAGATCGAGCGCACCGCCGAGCGGCTGGGCGAGGTGCCGGGCGCGGTAGTCCACAAGTTGCACGGCTCGCTGGAGCCCGCCGCCCAACGCGCCGCGATCGCACCCGATCCGCAGGGCCGGCGAAAGATCGTTCTGGCCACCTCGATCGCCGAAACCTCGCTGACCCTTGAGGGAATCCGTATCGTGGTCGATTCGGGCCTCGCCCGTCGGCCGCGTTACGACCGTGCGGCAGGGATGACCCGGCTGGTCACCGAGCGGGCGAGCCAGGCCGCCGTCACCCAGCGCGCCGGCCGCGCCGCACGCCAGGGGCCGGGCGTCGCCTATCGGCTGTGGGAGGAAGCGGCGACCGCCGGCCTGCCGCGCTTCGACCCGCCCGAGATATTGGAGGCCGATCTCTCGGCGCTGGTGCTCGACTGCGCGCTGTGGGGCGTGAGCGATCCGCGCGACCTCAACTGGCTCGACCCGCCGCCCGAAGCCGCGGTCTCCGAAGCGCGCAAGCGGCTGGGCACGCTCGAGGCGCTCGACCAGGACGGCCGCCCGACCGCGCATGGCAAGGCGATCGCCGGCCTGCCGCTGCCGCCACGGCTCGGCCATATGCTGGTGCGGGCAGGCGAGCGCGACATGGCGAAGACGGCAGCGGAGATCGCGGTGCTGCTCGGCGAGCGCGGGCTGGGCGGCAACGACCCTGACCTCGAGCTGCGCCTGCGCCGCTGGCGGAGCGAGCGCGGACCCCGGGCGGAGAATGCCCGGCGGCTGGCGCAGCGCTGGGCCCGCATTCTCCCTCTCCCCGCCAGCGGGGAGAGGGAGAATGCGCTTGCCGCCTGCGTCGCCCTCGCCTTTCCCGACCGGATCGCCAAGCGCCGCGACGCCAGCGGCGAGACCTGGGCTTCGGCCGGCGGGCGCGGGTTCAAGCTCGACCCGACCTCCTTGCTCGCCCGCGCCGAATGGCTGGCGGTCGCCGAGACGCAGGGCATGGCCGCCGGCGCGCGCATCCTTTCCGCCGCGCCGATCGACCCGAGCGAAGTCGAATCGCTGTTCGCCGACCGGATCGAGACCCGCCGCAGCGTCCGCTTCGATCCCGGCACCGGCCGGATCGAAGCGCTCCGCGAACGCCGGCTCGGCGCGATCCGCCTGTCGAGCGGCCCCGATTCGGCGGCCGATCCGACGGAGATCGAGAAGGCGCTGCTGGAGGGCGTGCGCGAGCATGGCCTAGATCTGTTGCCCTGGTCCGACACCGCGAGCGCGCTGCGCACCCGTGCCGCCTATGCGGGCAATGATTCGCTCTCCGACGCAAGGCTGCTCGCCGAGCTCGACGACTGGTTGCCGGGACTGCTCGCGGGCAAGCGGCGGCTCGATGCGGTCGAGGGGCTGACCAATGCGCTCAACAATCTGCTCGGCTGGGACGGGCAGAAGGCGCTCGACCGGCTGGCCCCTGCCCGCTTCGAGACCCCCGAGGGCTCGACCTATGCGATCGACTATGCGGCCGAGGGCGGGCCGACGGTCGAAGTACGGGTGCAGGCGCTGTACGGGCTCGATACGCATCCGACGCTGGGCGACGGCACGCCGCTGGTGCTCAGCCTCACCTCCCCCGCCGGCCGACCGATCCAGACGACGCGCGACCTGCCCGGCTTCTGGAAGGGCAGCTGGGCCGCCGTCGCCAAGGAGATGCGCGGGCGCTACCCTCGCCATCCCTGGCCCGAGGATCCCGCCGCCGCATCGGCGACGCTCCGGACGAAAAAGGCAGATGCAAGGGGCGCCGGGCCGCGTTAAAGGGACTGACCATGACCAAGACCGCTCGCATCTATCAGAAGCCCAAGAACGCCATGCAGTCGGGCCGTGCCCGCACCGATCGCTGGATCGTCGAGTTCGAGCCGGTGCGCCAGCAACAGGCCGATCCGCTGACCGGCTGGGCCGGCGGCGACGCGACGACCAACCAGCTGCGCATGAGCTTCCCGACGCTCGAGGCCGCCACCGGCTATGCCGAGCGCGAGGGGCTCGCCTTCCATGTGGTCGCCGCGCCCGAGCGCAAGCTCAAGCTGCAGGCTTACGCCGACAATTTCCGCTAAGCGGCACTAGCTCCTCTGTTCCCCGGCGAAAGCCGGGGCCCAGAGTCACAAGCGCTTCGGATGAGAAACCCTGGGCCCCGGCTTTCGCCGGGGAACGAGGGCTTCAATCTCCCAGCAGCGCCCCCGAAAGCAGCAGCAACAGCTTCACGTCGATCGCCAGCCCCTCGGCGCGCTTTGCCGCGACGAAGGCGGGAAGCCCGGCACGGGGCACGCGGTGGACGATGATGTCCTCGTCCTCCAGTCCGCCGCCCTCGCCGACCTTGGTCAGTCCGCGCGCGCGGACCAGGGTGAAGCTCTCGCTGACCAGGCCGGGCGAGGAATGATATTCGCCGAGATCCTCGATCGCGGCGCTGTCATAGCCGGTCTCCTCGATCAGCTCGCGGCGCGCGGCTTCGAACGGGCTGTCATTCTCGCGCCCGGCCTCGTCGCCGATCAGCCCGGCGGGCAGCTCCAGACAGCGCTTGCCGAGCGGCACCCGGTACTGGTCGACGAGCAGGACATGATCCTCGTCGTCGATCGCGACGATCACCGCGGCGCGGATATTGCGGGCGCGCGAGACATATTCCCACTTCCCCCGCCGCTTGGCGGTGATCCACTTGCCGGCCCAGGCAATCTCTTCGTCCATGTCGTTCACAATTCGATCACCCGGTCGGGAAGTTCGTTCACATCGTCCTCGCTGCGTGGGAAATGCTCGGCCAGGACCAGGCCGATCCGGCGCACCGCCTCGGCCATGCCCTCGCCCGCCTCGCCGCGCTTCACCCCGCCGATCAGCGCGGCCATCGCCGCGCCCCAGACATCGGCGGTGACCTTCGAATGGATCGCGGCATCGGCGATGATCTCGGCGCGGTGCTCGGCGAGGCTGAGATAGACCAGCACGCCGGTCGATTCGCGGGTGCGCTTCTCGGCAGCGGCGCGGAACAGCTCGATCGCCCGGCGATGTACCCGCCGGGTCTTGGTCGCGCCCGGGGTGAGGAACAGCCGCAGTGCATCGAGCGCGAGCAGGATGCGCACGGCCAGGAAGGTCGCCGCCATCAGCACCAGCGCGATGGTGAGGTACCAGCGTGCGGGCACGACCTGCGCCCAGCTGTCGATGAAGCGCGAATGGAGCCATTCGGCCGGCCAGGGCTGCCAGGCGAGCAGCGCCAGGACGAGCAGCATCGCCAGCACCGCCCAGTGCAGCGCGACGTCGTGATAGGGATCCGAGCGCCCGGCGACGACCGTGACGATCTCGCCATTGGTAGTGAGCTCGGCGGCGGTGACGGCAGCCGTGACGGCGGCGCGGTCCTGATCGGTCAATCGCATCTCACCAGCTCCCCGAGGCGCCGCCGCCCCCGAACGATCCGCCGCCGCCGGAGAAGCCTCCGCCACCTCCGCCGCCACCACCCCAGTCGCTCCCGCCTCCGCCGCCCCAGCTGCTGCTGCCGCCGCGGCTCGCCTCGCGGCCGATCTCGTTGGCGATCGACCAGAGGATGATCGGCAGCGCGCCGCTGTCGTCGCTGCGATAGCGGCGGTCCCATGGCCCGCGCCGCTTGCGCCGGCCGAACCCGGCGCCGAGCATCGGCAGGATCACGAACAGGAAGATGATGCCCCAGAAGACCAGGCCGATCGGGAAGCCGCCATGGCTCTTCTGGCGCTTCTGGGTCACCTGGGTCTGTTGCTGCTGGGCACGCTGCTCGGCGGCCTCCAGAGGCAATTTCATCTGCTCGGCGATCGCCTGCGCGCCGGCAACGATGCCGCCCGGCATGTCGCCGGCCTTGAAGCGAGGGATGATCTTCTCGTTGATGATCTGGCTGGAGAGCCCGTCGGTCATGATCGGCTCAAGCCCATAGCCGACCTCGATCCGCACCTTGCGCTCCTTGGGCGCGACGATGAGGAGGATGCCGTTATTGGCGTCCTTCTGCCCGATCCCCCAGGCGCGGCCGAGCTGATAGCCGTAATCGGCGATGTCATAACCCTGCAGGTCGGGGATGGTCGCGACGACGAACTGACGGGTCGTCGTCTTGTTGATGTCCTCGGCCAGCGCGGTGATCTCGGCCTTTTGCTGCGGATTGAGCAGCCCCGCCGCATCCACCACGGGCTCGCGATCACGCTTGGGGAAATTGGGCTGCGACTGCGCCTGCGCCGAAAGCGGCATCAGGAGCAGCAGGAAGGCGAGCAGGCTACGCAACACGGTCATTGAGTGATCTCGCGGATGATGGCTTCGCTGCCGGCGGTGATGCCCCCGGGCATGTCGCCGGTCTTGAAGCGCGGCACTATGTCCTTCTCGATGATCGCACCCGTTTCGGCATCGGTGAGCGCCTTGCCAAGCCCGCCACCGACTTCGATGCGGACCTTGCGGTCATCGGGCGCGACGAGCAGGCCGACGCCGTCGTTCACGCCCTTGCGGCCGATACCCCAGCGGTTGAACAGCCTGAGACTGTACGCCTCCACGTTCTCGCCCTCCAGGCTCTTCACCGTCACCACCACGAACTGGTGCTTCGACTGCCGCTCGACCTCGGCCAGCCGCGTCTCGAGCGCGGCCTTGACATCGGCCGGCAGCACGTTCGCGCCGTCGACCACGCGCCCGCCAGCCGCCGGGAACTCATGCCCGGCGGCCCGGTTCTGCTGGGCCGGCGCCGCGGACGAGCAGGCCGCGAGCGCTCCGCAGAGGAGGAGCGCCCTCAGGATCAGTTGCTGTTCCCGAAGCTGACGGTCGGGGCATTCTCCGCGCCCGCCTTGGCCTCGAACGGCGTCATCGGCTTGGCGCCGTAGAAGATCTTGGCGCCGATCGCGTCGGGGAAGGTGCGGATGCGGGTGTTATAGGCCTGGACCGCGGCATTATAGTCGCGGATCGAGATCGCGATGCGGTTCTCGGTGCCTTCGAGCTGGTCCATCAGCGTCTTGAAATTGCCCTGGCTCTGCAGCTGCGGATAGGCTTCCTGCAGGCGCTGCAGCGAGAGCGACAGGCCGTTCTGCGCCTGGTTGAACGCCGACATCTTGGCCGGATCGGTGAGATCGTCGCCGGTGACCTTCACCTGCGTCGCCTGCGCGCGCGCATTGGTCACCTCGGTGAGAATCTTCTCCTCCGAGCCGGCGGCACCCTTCACCGTCGCGACCAGATTCGGGATCAGGTCGGCGCGGCGCTGATAGTTGGTCTGCACATCGGCCCAGCGCGCCTTCGCATTTTCTTCCGCCGTGGGCACGCTGTTGATCCCGCAGCCGGCGAGCATGGCAGCGGCGGCAAGGGCAACAAGAGCACGAAACTTCATCACGTCATGATCCTCCGGATCTGGTTCGAAGTGTCTTATACAATCGCAACACCGGGCTCCGAAAGCGAAATCGGACAGCGCGGCTTTGCGCAGGCGCCGCATCGGTGCATCATGGCGGCGATGCCGCGCCCGGGCGGCAACTGGTGGGAGACCCTGGGATGTTCAAGGAATTCAAGGCGTTCATTTCGCGCGGCAACGTGCTCGACCTGGCCGTGGCGGTGATCATCGGCGCGGCGTTCAGCAAGATCGTCAGCTCGCTCACCGACGATCTGCTGATGCCGCTGATCGGCAAGGTCTTCGGCGGGCTCGATTTCTCGAGCTACTTCATCGCGCTGGGTCCGATCCCCGCCGCGCTGGCCGGATCGACGGACTATGCCGCGCTCAAAAAGGCCGGCGTGCCGCTGTTCGGCTATGGCGCCTTCATCACCGCGGCGGTGAACTTCGTGATCGTCGCCTTCATCATCTTCCTGCTGGTGCGCGCGGTGAACCGCGTGATCCCCAAGGCGGACGAAGCCGCACCTGCCGAGCCGGCCGACGTGACGCTGCTGCGCGAGATCCGCGACGAGCTGAAGAAGAAGAACGCCGCCTGAGACATAAGTGAAGGGAGTCGCGGCAAATCGTTTCACTTTGCCCGCGCCTCCCTTTGCCGGCTGAAAACGCGGCAAAGGGCTGGCGGACGTCATGCGACGACCACGCCAGAGAAAATCCTACATTGCAAGCAGCTTGCCCGGCCCTCAGGCCGCGGCGAGATCCTCGGCGGTGGCATCCGCAAGGCTGGTGCCGTCGAGGATGCGGGCGGTCTCGTCGCGCACCCGCGCCATCGCGTGGCGGATGGCGCAACTCGCCTCGTCCTTGCAGTCGTTGCACGGGCGATAGGCGGTACGGCTGACACAGGGGACCAACGCCAGCGGCCCCTCGATCACCCGGATGATCTCGCCGAGCGAGATGAGGTGCTTGGGCCGCGCCAGGCGATAGCCGCCGGCCTTGCCGCGCGTCGAACTGAGGAAACCGGCTTCGCGCAGGTCGGCGAGGATCAGCTCGAGGAACTTACGAGGCACGTTCGCCTCGGCGGCGATGCGGTTCATCGGCGTGGGCGCGCCTGCCGCTGGCTGGCCGGCCAGGAAAAGCATCGCGCGAAGGGCGTAGCGGGAACGCTGGGTCAACATGGTTCGAAAATGTCCATGCCAAGTGTTTGCGGCACTGTGAAGGCCTTAGCTATCTTCACCTGACCTTTTCATTAATCGATTCCGCCCCTATATGGGTCCTGCCGGCCTCGGTCGGCTATGGGGATAAACGAAGGCGTGCAATAGGCGCAGCGGACCCGGGGGCGGTACCCGGCGGCTCCACCACCAGCTACCTGCTTAAGGCAGTTGTTGACGGGGCCGAACTAGGATCGACGTGTGTTGAAAAGCGCTATCTATCTCTCAGCGTGGGCCACTGTGACGGTCCATTACACAAGTGCCAACGATAACGAAGCACTCGCTATTGCGGCGTAACCCCAAGGCCTAACGGCTTAAGGTTACTCTAAAATGCGCGGTTGGACCCCACCGGGCAACAGAAGGGGAATCCAGCGGTACGGGGAGCACCGGGCAACAGAAGCTCCCCACTTCCCCTTCTACTTAAGCGGTATCCCGCAAGGGCGAACCCGGAGCGGCGATCCCCCGAATGTCGCGGGCAGCCGCGATGCGCTTTTCTGCCGGCATGGACCGGCAAGCCCGTAAAGTGACCGCACTCATCGCCTTCGGGATGATCGCCTCGACGATGGTCGCCGAAGGTGCGCGGCCGCCGCGGCTTCCCCGCAGGGAAGCCACGGCGCCGGTGGCCGGCAGCCGGCGGCGACGCGCCGGCCCCGGGGGAGGACGCCGCCTGGCGCCCTCAGCCTTCCTGCTTCAGTGACGCCATGTCGATGACGAAGCGGTACTTCACGTCGCTCTTCACCATCCGGTCATAAGCCGTCTCGATCTCGTCCATGCGGATCATCTCGATGTCCGCGGTGATGCCGTGCGTGTTGCAGAAATCGAGCATCTCCTGCGTCTCGGCGATGCCGCCGATCAGCGAGCCGGCGATCGAGCGGCGCTTGAACACCAGGTTCGCGACGTTGGGCGAGGGATGGGCATGCTCGGGCACGCCGACCAGGGTGAGCGTGCCGTCGCGCTTGAGCAGGCCGGTCAGCGCATCGAGGTCATGGCTCGCCGCCACGGTATCGAGGATGAAGTCGAAGCTGTTGGCGTGCGCCGCCATCTGATCGGCATCGCGCGAGACGATCACTTCGTGCGCGCCGAGCTTCTTCGCGTCCTCGATCTTGGAAGGCGAGGTGGTGAAGGCGACGACATGCGCGCCCATCGCCGCGGCGATCTTGATGCCCATATGGCCCAGGCCGCCGATGCCGACCACACCGACCTTCTTGCCCGGGCCCGCATTCCAGTGGCGCAGCGGCGAATAGGTGGTGATGCCGGCGCAGAGCAGGGGCGCGACCGCCGCCAGGTCCTTCTCGTCATGGCCGACCTTCAGGACGAAGCTCTCCTTGACGACGATATGGTCCGAATAGCCGCCAAAGGTGTGGCCGCCGAGCACCGTGTCCGGGCCGTTATAGGTGCCGACCAGGCCGGTGGTCTCGCAATATTGCTCCTCGCCGGCGTCGCAGGACGGGCAATGGCCGCAGCTGTCGACCATGCAGCCGACGCCGACCAGGTCGCCCACCGCGAACCTGGTGACGTCACCGCCCACCGCGGTGACACGGCCGACGATCTCGTGGCCGGGGACGCAGGGGAAGAGCGTGCCGTCCCATTCGCTGCGCGCGGTGTGCAGGTCCGAATGGCAGACGCCGCAGAACAGGATGTCGATCGAGACGTCGTCGGGCAGCAGGTCGCGGCGCTCGAAGGTGAAGGGGGCGAGCGGGGTCGTGGCCGACTGGGCGGCATAGGCCTTGGCTTGGGTGGTCATGTTGGTCCCTGTTTGCTTGGAAGGTTGGGAAGGGAAGGTCAGCGGCCGACGGTGGACATCAGCTGCTCGGGATAGCGCTCGCCCTCGACATCGATCTCGGCGAGCGCGGCGGCGATGCCGGCGAGGTCCTCGGGGGTGAGTATGAGGTCCGCCGCACCGAGATTCTCCTCCAGCCGGTGGAGCTTGGTGGTCCCGGGGATCGGCACGATCCAGGGCTTCTGGGCGAGGATCCAGGCAAGCGCGACCTGGGCCGGCGTGCCCTGCTTGTCCGCGGCGATGCGCTTGAGCAGGTCGACCAGCGCCTGGTTCTTCGCCATCGCCTCGGGCGTGAAGCGCGGCAGCTTGCTGCGGAAGTCCCCCGCCGCAAAGCCGGTATCCTGGCTCATCGCGCCGGTGAGGAAGCCGCGCCCGAGCGGGCTGTAGGGCACCAGGCCGATGCCCAGCTCCTCGCAGACCTCAAAGATGCCGTTGGTCTCGACGCCGCGCGTCCACAGCGAATATTCGTTCTGGATCGCCGTGACCGGCTGGACGGCATGGGCGCGGCGCGCGGTATCGGCGCTCGGCTCGGACAGGCCGAAATGCTTGACCTTGCCCTCCGCGATCAGCGCGCGCACCGTGCCGGCGACCTCCTCGATCGGCACGTCGGGGTCGACGCGGTGCTGGTAGAACAGATCGATCTGCTCGATGCCGAGCCGCTGGAGCGAGGCGTGGGCGACCGCGCGGATATGCTCGGGCCGGCTGTTCAGCCCTGGTTGCTGGACGCCGTCCAGGATGTTGAAGCCGAACTTGGTGGCGATCACCACCTGGTCACGCACCGGGCGCAGCGCCGCGCCGACCAGGCCTTCATTGGTGAAGGGGCCATAGACTTCGGCGGTGTCGAAAAAGGTAACCCCGCGCTCGACCGCGGCGCGGAGCAGGGCATTGGCCTCGTCCGGGCTCAGCTTGCTGCCATAGGCGAAGTCCAGGCCCATGCAGCCATAGCCGATGGCCGAGACTTCCAGCCCGCTGCCGAGAATGCGCTTCTGCATATCTGTCTTCCTGAGATGGGAATGCCCCGTGCGCAGAAGAGATAGGCCGGATCCGACGCCCGATTAGGGGCTGTAATCTGAACGCGTTTGTGAGTAACTTTCAGCAATGAACCGACAGGATCTGGCGGACCTCTCCGCCTTTGTCGCGGTGGCGCGCGAGAAGAGCTTCACCCGGGCAGCGGCGCGGCTGGGCATCACCCCCTCGGCACTCAGCCATTGCATGCGCGCGCTGGAGGAGCGGCTGGGCGTCCGCCTGCTCAACCGCACCACGCGCAGCGTCACCCCCACCGAGGCGGGCGAGCGGATGCTGCGCTCGGTCGCCTTCCATCTCGACGAGATCGAGACCCACGTCGCCGCGCTCAACGACCTGCGCGAGCGCCCGGCAGGCAATATCCGCATCACCGCCGACGAATATTCGCTCCGCACGGTGCTGTGGCCCCGGCTGCGCGGCGTGCTGGCCGAGCATCCCGACATCAAGGTGGAGATCGAGGCCGATTACCGGCTGACCGACATCGTCGCCGAGAAGTTCGACGCCGGCGTGCGGCTGGGCGAGAGCATCGACAAGGACATGATCGCGGTGCCGATCGGCCCGCCGGTGCGGATGCTGGCAGTGGCGACACCTGACTATTTCGCCCGGCGCGGCCGCCCGCGCGTGCCGCAGGACCTGGCCGAGCATTGCTGCATCAACCTGCGCCTGCCCACCTATGGCGGCCTCTATGCCTGGGAGTTCGAGCGGAACGGCCGGGCGCAGCGGGTGCGGGTCGACGGGCAGCTGACCTTCAACACCATCTACCAGTGCCGCGACGCCGCGCTCGACGGGTTCGGCATCGCCTATCTGATGGTCGACCTGATCCGCGCGCAGCTGGAGGACGGCACGCTCGAGGCTGTGCTCGAGGAATGGTCGCCGCCCTTCGAGGGCTATCACCTCTTCTATCCCAGCCGCCGCCAGCCGACCCCGGCCTTTGCGGCGATCGTCGAGGCGCTGCGCTACCGCGCGCCCTAGCCGTCCGGCGCGGTCAGCCGGGCGAGCGCGCCGCCAGGCAGTGCCTCCATCTCGAAGCGGCCACCGAGCTGGCCCGCCAGCGTCGCGGCGATGTGCAGCCCCAGGCTGGCATGGCGGGTGATGTCGAACGCCTCGCGCAGTCCCTGCCCGTCATCCTCGATCTCGATGACGAAGCCGGCTTCCAGCTTCACGCAGCGGATCGCGACGCGGCCGTCCTCGCGTTCGGCAAAGCCATGCTCGATAGCATTGGCCACGGCCTCGGCGACGATCAGTGCTACCGGCACCGCCGCATCGGGCGCGAGCTGGAGCGCGTCGCGGTCCTCGATCGCCACTTCGACCGGCTTGCCATTGGCCTCGATCACATTCTCGATCAGCGGCGCGAGCAGCGCGCGCATGTCCCGCGCCCGGCCATCGGAGCGGTAGAGCTGGCGGCTGATCCGCCCGATCGTCCCGATCCGCCGCACCGCCTCGTCGAGCGCGGCCTGGGCTTCGGGATCCTCGACATGGCGCTTCTGCAACGCGAGCAGCCCGGCGGCGACCTGGAGGTTGTTCGACACGCGGTGCTGCAGCTCGTGGAACAGCAGCGTGCGCGTCTCGGCCAGCTTGTGGTTGCGTTCGCGCTGCTCGACCAGGCTGGCGGTCGCCGTCTGCATCCAGTGGAAGAGCAGCAGGATCAGCGCGTCGGCGGTGACGTAGAGCAGCAGCGAAGGCGCCATGCCGGGCACGGGCGCATCGAACGGATCGCGGATGAAGAGCACCCAGCCCAGGATCCCGCCCAGCACCGCGGCGAGCAGCCCCGGCCGCGCGCCGAACAGGAAGGCGATGACGATCACCGCGGGGAAGAAGGTCGCATAGGGCAGGCCGGGCGGCAGGAAGGGCCCAATCGCGAGCCGGAGCAGCAGCGCCACGCCGGTGATCGCCAGCGTCAGGCCAAGCTGCAGCCATGGCCGGTCCCGCAGGATCGGCAGGCTTTCCAGCCACCGCACATCGCCATGGGCCCGTGTCATCGCCCCAACCCCCGCACCTCTCCAGATAGCACAGCCCCGGTCCCGACACGATAATCGGTGTTAAACCCCGTGGCTATCGGCCAGCTGTCCCGACGGTGCGCAGGGAAAAGGGGACAGGTATCCCGCCCCCTTCGCCTTACCGCAGCGAATAGCTGGTGATGGTCGGCTTGGTCGAGTCGACTGGCGTGACGATCAGGCGACCGCCTGCTGCGATGGCGAGCGCGCCCGGCGTCGGCGCGGACCAGGCCGTCGCATGCGCGCCGGTGAGCGAGACCGCATAGACCCTTGCCGTGGTCGAGAAGAAGACGAGATTGTCGGTCACGATGATGTTGCCCTGGAACTGCTCGCCCACGGGCAGCGGCCAGGACCAGCGGACCTTGCCGTCATCCTCGCCGATCGCGTCGAGCTGGCCCTGGGCGTTGCTCGCGGCGAACAGCAGCCCCTTCGCCAGCGCGGGCGCGATGCTGTAGCTCGCAGCCGTGCGCCACGCGACCTTGCCGCCTTCGACATCATAGTTCACCAGCGGGAAGGAGACCGGATAGGTGCCCATGCCACTGCCCGAATAGGCGATGGCATTCTTGTTCGAGCCGAGGATCGGGCCGCCGGCATAGCTATAGCCGTTCCAGACCCAGAAGGGATCGGCGATGCTCTTGACCAGACTGCCGTCCGATCGGCGGAAGACGTCGAGGCTGCCCGAATAATAATAGACATACTGGCTGTCGGCAGCGGTCACCGCGCCGTCCCAGACCCTTCCGGACACGCCGTTCGCCGTCCAGCGCGAAGCGCCGCTGTCGAGGTCATAGCCATAGACCACGTTCCCGTAATAGCCCGAGGCGAGATAGAGCTCCCGCCCGATCGCCGTCGGCTGGGCAAAGGTCGACCATTGCGCTGCGAACAGCGAATTGCGGACGAACTGGCCATTTGTGTCGAGCGTGACGATACGGTTGCTGCCCGAGGACGAGATCATCGAGACGATCTGCAGCTGGTCGCCGGTCACCGTCGGCCCGCCCGCGCTGTAGACCGGACCGATATCATAGGCCCAGCGCTGCGTACCCGTCCCGCCGTCCAGCGCATAGACGCTGGTGTTCACCGCCCTGCGTGTGACGAACACGGTGTCGCCCCTGGTCGCCACCGGGCTGAACGTGCCGGTATCGGTGAAGGTCTTGTCCCACAGCTTGGCGATCCTGGCCGGATCGAAGCTGGCATGGACATAGGCAGTGTGCGCCGCGTTGCGCTGGAACATCTCCCAGTCGAGCAGCTTCACGTCCAGCGTGTAGCGGAAGGTCTGGGTCGAGCCGGGATAGACCTCCGTACAGGCCGTGTCGCGGCAGAGGCGGAAGGTGACGTCGCCCGAGCGCGGCTCGGCGCCGAGATCGGCCAGGCTCTGGAGCGAGACGGTATAGCTCTTGCCCGACTGCACGGTGCTGCCGGTCTGGGCAAGCACCATGCCGTCGAAGCTCAGCTGGGGATAGATCGCCGCGTCGGTGCTGCCGCTATAGGTAGCGACGAAGGAGAAGCTCGCCCGGCTGTCGGTCTCGCTGGCAGCCTGGCTCTGCGCGGTGCGGTCGAGCGTGACGCTCAGCGTCGGCAGCGGCGGCGGTCCCGAGACGCTGCCCCCGCTGGAATCGGCCCCTCCCGAACAGGCGGCGAGCAGCAACAGTCCGCCGAATCCCATCGACTTGCGCATAGAACCCCCTTTTTGCCCGCGCCGTTTCCCCACTGCGGGCACGACACGCCACTGACATGCTTAACAAGCCCGGACAAGCCACTGACAAACGGGGAAGAAGCGCCGAAATGGTGCCATCGCCCGAGCCCTTCCGGAAAAGGGGCGCCCGTCGCCGGACGCCCCCTCGCATTCAATCGAGCCGGTCGATCAGAAGCGGATGCCGATGCCACCCGCGACCTGACGGCGCTGCAGGTTGATGGCGTAGAACTTGCCGTAATCGGCATAGCTGGCGTCGAGGAAGGCATAGGCCTTCTTCCCGAGGCCGAACTCGAAGCCGATCGAGCCCTGCACGCCGCCCTTGCTCTCCGATTCCGACTGGCCACCCAGGGTGCCCTTGATCGTCATGCTCGCATAGCCGGCCTTTACATAGACCAGCGACTTGGCACCGACGACCACGCCCAGGCGGCCGCCGACGCTGAGGTTGCCGGTCTCTTCGAGGCAGATGCCGCCGTCGCACAGCGAGACGCTCGAGAATTCGTAATTGGCATAGGGGCCGACCACGACGTTCTTGCCCGCGCGCACATCGACGCCGATCTCGCCGCCATAGGAAACGGCGCTGCCGATCTTCCAGATGCCGCCGCTGCCGTCGCTGACCGTCGGCGTCTCATAGCCGAGACGTGCCTCGACGCGCGGGCCGGCAAAGTCATGCGCGGGCGCCTCGTCCTGCGCGAAAGCCGAAATCGGCGCGAGCAGAAGCGTGGCAGCCGCAGCCGCGAAAAACTTGTTCATGAAGTCCCCCTTTAAGTTCCTAGCCAACGCAAGAACTGATCGCCCCTCTCCTTTGAAAGCAGGCGATTTTCGTCGGATAGAAATGCGCAACTCGCCGGTCCAGTGAATTTTTCATGCATCTGTACCAGGATGAATTTTCGTCTTGCCCCGAAATGAAAAAGGGGCCCGGTTTCCCGAGCCCCTTCATCATTTCGCAGATTTACTGCTGGCGATCAGTCGTCGCTGCCGGTGAGGAACGCCGGCAGGCCGATGTCCTCGCCGCCCTCGTCCTTCGACTCCGAGCGCTCGCGGCGCGGGCCACGGTCGCCGCTGCGCGGGCCGCGATCGCCGCCTTCGCCGCGCGGACCACGATCGCCGCGGTCACCGCCCTCGCGGCGCGGACCACGGTCACGGTCGCCGCCACGGCCGCCGTCGCGACGACGGTCGCCACGGTCACCGCGCGGGCCACGATCGCCACCCTCGCGCGGCTCGCGGGCCGGGCGGGTGTCTTCGAGTTCGGCACCGGTCTCCTGGTCGACGACGCGCATCGACAGGCGGACCTTGCCGCGCGGATCGATCTCGAGGACCTTGACCTTGACTTCCTGGCCTTCGCTCAGGACGTCCGAGACCTTCTCGACGCGCTCGTTCTTGATCTCCGAGACGTGGACGAGACCGTCCTTGCCGCCCATGAAGTTCACGAAGGCACCGAAATCGACGAGGTTGACGACTTTGCCGGTGTAGATCTTGCCGACTTCGGCTTCCTCGACGATGCCGAGGATCCAGTTCTTGGCGGCTTCGATCTGGGTCAGGTCCGACGAGCTGATCTTGATCACGCCCTCGTCGTCGATGTCGACCTTGGCGCCGGTGGTGGCGACGATCTCGCGGATCACCTTGCCGCCGGTGCCGATGACGTCACGGATCTTCGACTTGTCGATCGTGATCGTCTCGATGCGCGGTGCATGCGCCGACAGTTCGCTGCGGGTGGCCGACAGCGCCTTGTTCATCTCGCCGAGGATGTGCGCACGGCCTTCCTTGGCCTGGTTCAGCGCCGCCTCGAAGATCTCCTTGGTGATGCCGGCGATCTTGATGTCCATCTGCATCGTGGTGATGCCTTCGGACGTGCCCGCCACCTTGAAGTCCATGTCGCCGAGGTGATCTTCGTCACCCAGGATGTCCGACAGGATCGCGAAGTCCTTGCCTTCGAGGATCAGGCCCATGGCGATGCCCGAGACCGGACGCTTGATCGGCACGCCGGCGTCCATCATCGCGAGGCTGCCGCCGCAGACCGACGCCATCGACGACGAGCCGTTCGACTCGGTGATGTCGCTGGTCAGGCGGATCGTGTAGGGGAAGTCCTCCTTCGACGGCAGCACCGGGTGCAGCGCGCGCCATGCCAGCTTGCCGTGACCGACTTCGCGGCGGCCCGGCGCACCGAAGCGGCCGACTTCGCCGACCGAATAGGGCGGGAAGTTATAGTGCAGCATGAAGTTCTGGTACGACAGGCCACCCAGGCCGTCGATCATCTGCTCGGCGTCCTTGGTGCCGAGCGTCGCGGTCGCGATCGTCTGGGTCTCGCCGCGGGTGAACAGAGCCGAGCCGTGCGCACGCGGAAGGAAGTGCGTCTCCGCCTCGATCGGGCGGATCTGCGTGGTGGTGCGGCCGTCGATGCGCTTGCCGTCCTTGAGGATGGCAGTGCGGACGATCTCGGCTTCCAGCTTCTTGGTCAGCTTGATGCCGGCCATGACTTCCTGCGGGGTCAGGCCGTCGGCGGCGAACTGCGCCTTCGCCTTCGCGCGCGCTTCGTTGAGCGCGTTCGAGCGGGCCGACTTGTCGGTCAGCTTGTAGGCGGCGGTGATGTCCTTGCCGATCAGCTTCTTGATCGAGGCTTTGAGCTTGGCGTTGTCGTCCGACGACGCGACTTCCCACGGATCCTTGGCAGCCTGCTCGGCGAGCTTGACGATCGCCTTGACGACTTCGCGGCAGGCGTCGTGCGCGAACAGCACGGCGCCGAGCATGATCTCTTCCGAAAGCTCCTTGGCTTCCGATTCGACCATCATCACCGCGTCATAGGTAGCGGCGACGACGAGATCGAGCTCGCCCTCGGCAACCTGGGCATCGGTCGGGTTCAGGACATACTCGCCATTGACATAGCCGACGCGGGCCGCGCCGATCGGGCCCATGAAGGGCACGCCCGAGATGGTGAGCGCGGCCGAGGCGGCGACCATCGAGAGGATGTCGGGCTCGTTCTCGCCGTCATAGCTCAGCACCTGAGCGATGGCGTTGATCTCGTTGTAGAAGCCTTCCGGGAACAGCGGGCGGATCGGGCGGTCGATGAGACGCGAGACCAGGGTCTCCTTCTCAGTCGCGCCACGCTCACGCTTGAAGAAGCCGCCGGGGATGCGGCCGGCAGCGCTGAACTTTTCCTGATAGTGGACGGTCAGCGGGAAGAAGTCCTGGCCTTCCTTCACGCTCTTCGCGGCCGTCACGGCGCAGAGCACCACGGTCTCGCCGAGGGTCGCGATCACCGCGCCGTCGGCCTGGCGGGCAACCTTGCCCGTTTCGAGAGTCAGCGTCTTGCCGCCCCACTCGATCGATACAGTCTTCTTGTCGAACATTGTTTTTCCTTCACACCCGCTGCCCGATGCAGCGGGGGCCTATGGAGAGAGCCGTACGTGGCTCGTGGGACTGGCCGGATTGCCGATCCCCCGTCTGCTCCGCTGCGTGGGAGCCTGACGCCGGCACTAGCCTGCCGGGATGACAAAAAGGCGACCCGAAGGCCGCCTTTCCGGTTACTTGCGAAGACCGAGCTTCGCGATGAGGTCGGTGTAGCGACCCTCGTCCTTCTTCTTCAGATAGTCGAGGAGGCTACGGCGCTTGTTGACCAGCATGAGCAGGCCGCGACGCGAATGGTTGTCCTTGGCGTGCGTCTTGAAGTGCTCGGTCAGGTTGGCGATGCGCTCCGAGAGGATCGCGATCTGCACTTCCGGGCTGCCGGTGTCGGTGCCGCCGCGGGCGTGTTCCTTGATCAGCGCTTCCTTGCGCTCTGCAGTGATCGACATGGTCTTTCCTTCGACATCGCTTAAAGATTGAAGCCGCGGACGACCCGGATTTGACCGGATAGAGCCTCCACCAGCGCGATCGGGGTGTCCCCCAGGCACGCGAAATATTGGCCGTCTTCCTTGGCAATCCCGGCCAGAACCTGCCCCTGTCGGAGCAGCCCTGCCTGGTCGGGGGTGAGGGATAGAGCCGGGATGTCGTCCAGCCCCGCCCTCAGTGGCAGGAGAAGTTGTTCAAGGGAGCGGCCCTTAGCGGCTTCGTCCAGTTTGTCCAGCGAAATCGCGGAATCCAGGGTGAAGGGACCGGCCTTCACCCGGCGCAGCATCGTGACATGGCCGACGCTGCCGAGCGCCAGCGCGATGTCGCGCGCGAGGGAGCGGATATAGGTGCCCTTGGAGACATGGGCGCGAAGGGTGACCGCATCCAATTCCTCCCCGAGCTCGCTCGGGGAGGGGGACCGCGCCGCTTCAGCGGCGTGGTGGAGGGGCGGTGCGTCAGCACCGGCTGTACCAGCCCCTCCACCATCGGCTTCGCCGATGGTCCCCCTCCCCGAGACAAGCTCGGGGAGGAATTGAAGGGAATGGATCGTGACCGCGCGGCTCGCCAGCGTCACCTCTTCCCCGGCCCGGGCGAGGTCATAGGCGCGCTCGCCATCGACCTTGAGCGCCGAATAGGCGGGCGGCACCTGCTCGATCGGTCCGGTGAAGCGCGGCAGCACCGCCTCCAGCTGGGCAAGCGTGGGGCGCACCTCCGAGGTGGCGACCACCTTGCCCTCGAGATCGAGCGTATCGGTCTGCGTCCCGAAGGCGATCGTGAAATCATACACCTTGTCGCTGTCGAGCATCCGCCCCGCCAGCTTGGTCGCCTCGCCCAGCGCGATCGGCAGCACGCCCGTGGCCAGCGGGTCGAGCGTGCCGCCATGACCGACCTTGAACTTGCCGTACTTGCCGTCGCGCAGCGCGCGCTTGACCGCGCTCACGCCTTGCGTCGAGCCCAGGCCCAGGGGTTTGTCGAGGATGATCCAGCCGTGCATCCGCGGCGCCCTAGCGGAGCCGCGGGCACAGGGCCAGCATCAGGCGGCCGGCTTGGCCTTCTTCGCCTTTTTCGGCTTCACCGGCGGCGGGCCGCTATGGACGATGTTGGCGATCTGGCAGCGCTCGCGCCCGGCGAAGATCGTGTCGCCGCGATCGATCTGCGCGGCACCCGGAAAAGTCTTGAAGCCGACGCCGATCGACCAGGGCAGGTTGTCGCAGCGGCCGAAGAACGAGACATAATACCAGTTGCGCCGGGAATCCTGGACATAGACGCCGTCGCCATAGCCGGTGGGCTCGAAGGTGCGGATGTCGCTCTGGGTGAAGAACGGGATCGTCGCCTGCTCGCCCGACTTGGGGCCGGGCGTCGGCCCCGCTTGCTGCGCCGAGGCAGCGGTGGCGAGGAATAGCGCGGGCAGCGCGCAGGCGAGGATAGTCTTGCGGAACATGGTTCATCTCCTTCCGGAGACCGATGTGGGGCACTCCCTTGCCGCCTTGTATAATACTTGCGGCTGTACTCAGGCTGTACGCTGCATGAAATGCCGGCGGCACAAGGCGACATAGCGCTCGTTCCCGCCGACTTCGCGCTGCTCGCCCTGGCGCACGGCATTGCCCTCGCCATCGACGCGCAGGTTCATGATCGCCTTGCGCCCGCATTCGCAGACCGACTTGATCTCGACCAGCGAGTCGGCGAGCGCGAGCAGCTCGGCCGAGCCGGGAAACAGCGCGCCCTGGAAATCGGTACGCAGGCCGTAGCAGAGTACCGGGATGCCCACTTCGTCCGCCAGATGGGCGAGCTGACGGACCTGGCTCGCGGAAAGGAACTGCGCCTCGTCGACCAGGATGCAGGCGAGCGGCGACTTGTAATGCTCGTCCTCGGCGATGCGGCGCAGGTCGGTCGCTTCCTCGAAGGGCGTCGCGACCGCGCTGATGCCGAGCCGCGAATCGATCACGCCCTTGCCGCCGCGGTCATGGATGCCGGCGGTGAACAGCAAGGTGCGCATGCCGCGCTCGCGATAGTTGAAATCGGCCTGCAGCAACGTGGTCGATTTGCCCGCGTTCATCGAGGCATAGTAGAAATAGAGCTTGGCCATGGCCGCTTCTTCCGAGGGTCAGCGCCGCGAGTAAAGCCCCCCGCGCGGTTCGCGCAGGCCGGTATCGCTGCGCTCCACCTGAATCGAGCGCGCTTCCACCCTTCCGGTCCGTACATCGCCGATCATCCAGAGCGGTTGCCAGCTGCCGGGCCTTCTCGCGTACTCCGCGCTGCATGCATCGGCGCGGCTGATCGTCACCAGCACGATCGCGCCGCCGCCCCGCGTCCAGCGGGTGCCACTGGGCAGAATCATGTCCGGACGCAGGCAGGGATAGCGCCGCGACGCGATCTTTACCGCAGACCGAACCAGCGCGGGGCGCTCGATCGGCTTGCCGTCCGCGATCTCGAAGATGCGCAGCACGTCCATGAACGAGCCGACATGGTGATTGACGAAGAACCAACGCGAATTGGGCGCCCAATGGACGGTGAACGGCATGTCGTCGCTGAGGCTGGGCAAGGTGGCGACCAGCCGGTTATTCGCGTCACGCAGTTCGATCGGCGGCTGCCGATCCCGATAGGCGCGCTGGACCACGGCGAAGCGCCCGTCCGGCGAGCGGGCCCGGCCGGGACAGGTCGCAACGAACTGATAACCCGCCCTGCCCTGCCCGCCGAGCTTGCAGGCAGTCTGGAGCGCGCCGACCTGGGCATGCGCCGGCAGCACCCAGAAGGCACAAGTGAGGAGGCAGAGGATCAGCACGCGCATGATGCGATCATGCGCCGCCTGGCGACGGAATCAATCCTCGTCGGTATCACCCAGGTCGCGCGCCACTTCCGGCGAGCGGAGCAGCTTGTCGATATGGCTGCCCTCGTCGAAGCTCTCGTCCGCCAGGAACTTGAGCTTGGCGGCATATTTCATCTTCACCCGGGCGGCGACTTCGCGCTGGAGATAGGCGGTGTTGGTGCGCAGCGCCTTGATCACCACTTCCTCGTCCTTGCCGAGCAGCGGCTTCACGAAGACGGTGGCGTGGCGCAGGTCGGGCGACATGCGCACTTCGGTGATCGACACCAGGTGCTTGGCCAGCACATCGTCATGCACTTCGCCGCGCTGCAGGATCTCGCTCAGGATGTGGCGCACCTGCTCGCCGACGCGCAGCACGCGGACGGAGCGTTCCTCGGTGGTGGTCGTGGTCTTCATTTCTCACCCCGGCGCGCCATCGCGCCCTGCATCACGCGGCCCGTGAAGGTGCCGCGGGCGACCATGTTGCCGCCTTCGTCGAACAATTCCGCCTCGGTGACGGCGATCGTCTTGCCCAGGCTCACCACCCTGCCCCTGCCGGTGAAGCGCCCGGGCAATGCCGGCTTCAGGCAGACGACATGGAAGTCGATCGTCGGCGCATATACCGTGCCTTCGCTCGCCGCGAACAGGCAGGGCCCCTGCGTATCGTCGAGCATCGCCGCCAGGAACCCGCCCTGCACCGTGCCGGCGGGATTGAGGAAGCGATCGTCGAGTTGGAAGCCGATCTCGATCGTCCGCGCTTCCGCGTCGAACCCCTTCATCTCCCAACCGAGCAGCCGGGCCGAGGAAGGCGACGGGAAATCGTCGAAGATCGAGTGCATCACGGCGTCCATCCTCGCAGCACGAGGCCGATGCCGTCAGCCACCCACGCCAGGGTATCCCGCCACCAGCTCCGCCGGCGCGGTGCCGGAGGCGATGACTTGCGTCGTCTCCCCCGGCTTACCGGCATTAGAGGGTGCGCTCGCGCATCTCGACTTCGAAGGTTTCGAGATAGTCGCCCGCCTTGATGTCGGTGAAGTTCTGGCTGAACGTCACACCGCACTCCAGGCCGGCGCGCACTTCGGCGACGTCGTCCTTGAAGCGGCGCAGCGAGGCGATCTCGCCCTGGTAGATGATGACATCGTCCCGGGTGATGCGCGCCTTGAGCGCCTTGCGGATCGCGCCTTCGGTGACCAGCAGACCGGCGGCCTTGCCGTGCTTGCCCGCCGAGAAGACTTCCTTGATCTCGGCGCGGCCGACGACGGTTTCGAACGCTTCCGGACCGAGCTGGCCGGCCATGCCGGCACGGATCTCGTCGGTCAGGTCGTAGATCACGTCATAATATTTGAACGCGACCTTGTTGCGCTCGGCGATCTCGCGCGCCTTGGCGTTCGGACGCACGTTGAAGCCGATGATCGGGGCACCGGCGGCGCCGGCGAGCGACACGTCGCTCTCGGTGATGCCGCCCACGCCCGAATGGAGCACGCGCGCCTTGATGTCGTCGGTGCTGATCTTGTTGATCGCCGCGACGATCGCCTCGACCGTACCCTGGGTATCCGCCTTGACGACCAGCGGATATTCCATCGCCTGCTTTTCCTTGAGCGCCGAGAACATGCTCTCGAGGCTGGCCGGTGCGTTGGTCGTGCGCTTCTGGAGCGCGACGCCCTGGCGATATTCGGCGACTTCGCGGGCACGCGCCTCGTTCTCGACGACCTGCAGCGGATCGCCCGCCATCGGCACGCCCGAGAGGCCCAGCACTTCGACCGGAGTCGAGGGGCCGGCTTCCTTGACCTGCTGGCCCTTGTCGTTGACCAGCGCGCGGACCTTGCCGCTCTCGGCACCGACGACGAACACGTCGCCGACCTTGAGGGTGCCGCGGTTGACCAGGATCGTCGCGACCGGGCCGCGGCCCTTGTCGAGCTTCGCCTCGATCACCGTGCCCTCGGCCTCGCGGTCCGGATTGGCCTTGAGTTCGAGCAGTTCGGCCTGGAGCTGGATCTTCTCGATCAGCGTGTCGAGACCGATCTTCTTGAGCGCCGAGACTTCGACGTCCTGGGTCTCGCCGCCCATCTCCTCGACAATCACCTCATGCTCGAGCAGACGCTCGCGCACGCGCTGCGGATTGGCGCTGTCGAGGTCGACCTTGTTGATCGCCACGATCATCGGCACGCCGGCCGCCTTGGTGTGGTTGATCGCCTCGATCGTCTGCGGCATCAGGCCGTCATTCGCGGCGACCACCAGCACGACGATGTCGGTGATGTCGGCACCGCGAGCGCGCATCTGGGTGAACGCCTCGTGGCCCGGCGTGTCGAGGAAGGTGACCTTCGACTTGTCCTTCAGCGTGACCTGATAGGCGCCGATATGCTGGGTGATGCCGCCGGCCTCGCCCTTCACCACATCGGTGCCGCGCAGGGCATCGAGCAGCGAGGTCTTGCCGTGGTCGACGTGACCCATGATCGTCACCACCGGCGCGCGCGGCTGCAGCGTGTCCTCGGCATCGGCCTCGGCCACGTCCAGGTCGATATCGCTCTCGCTGACGCGCTGCAGGTTGTGGCCGAACTCGGTCACCAGCAGCTCGGCGGTGTCCTGGTCGATCGTCTGGTTGACGGTGACCGGCATGCCCATCTTGAAGAGGGCCTTCACCAGGTCGGCGCCCTTCTCGGCCATGCGGTTGGCGAGCTCCTGCACGGTGATCGCCTCGGGGACGACCACGTCGCGGACCTGCTTCTCGCGCGGCGCCGACGAGCCGCCATAGGAACGACGATGCTCCTTCTCGCGGGCACGCTTGAGGGCTGCCAGCGAACGCGCGCGGGCGCCGTCCTCGCCGCCCAGCGCGCGGTTGACGGTGAGCTTGCCCGACTGGCGGCGATCGTCGCCCTTGCGGTCACGCTGCTGCGGACGCGCGGGCTCGGGGCCGCGGCGCACCGGCGCACCGCCCGTGGGGGCGGGACGCGCTGCGGGCGCACCGGCACCGGCCGGACGCGCGGCCTGGGTCGGAGCGGGGGCCGCGGCGGCCTCCGGCTTCGGCTCGGGCTTGGGCTGCGGCTTGGGGATCTCGGGACGCTGGACCGGGGTGAACAGGCGCGGCGCCGGGCGGCTCGGATCGAGCTGCAGCGCGACCGGCGCCGGCGGCGGGGCCGGAGTCGGCGCGGGGGCCGGAGCCGGAGCGGGGGCCGGAGCCGGAGCGGGCTTGGGCGCAGGCGCCGGAGCGGCAGCCTCAACCTTGGGCGCTTCGGGAGCCGGTGCGGGCGCAGGGGTCGGCTCGGGCGCCGGCGGAGCCTTGGCGGCCTCCGCCTCGGCGCGGGCCTTCTCCTCGACGCGGCGCGCTTCGGCCTCGGCGGCCTCGGCACGCTCGCGCTCCTCGCGGCGGCGCGCTTCCTCGAGCGCGTTCATGCGCTGCTCGTCAGCCTCGCGCAGCAGGCGTGCCTGGCGCTCCTGCGCCGACTCGTTCGAGACGGGCGGGCGCGGGGCAGGGGCCGGCGTCGGCGCGGGAGCCGCGACGGGTGCAGGTGCGGAGACCTGGGGTTCGGGCGCGGGCGCTTCCGCCGGACCTTCGCCCGGCTTGCGGAAGACGCGCGCCTTCTTGGTCTCGACGATGACCGTATTCGAGCGGCCATGGCTGAAGCTCTGCTTCACCTTGCCCGTCTCGACCGTGCGCTTGATCCCCAGCGGCGCGCGCATGCCCAGTTTCGGCTTTTCGTTGTCGGTGTCGCTCATGCGCTGCCTAAAGTCCTTCAGTCTGTCGTTCGTCGTCAGACGCTTCCGACGGAAGCGCCGATGCGCCTTGCGAAAGGGTTTCGCAAGGGCGTGGATTGGAATCGGGTCCGATAAAGTGCAGCCACCGATCGAGCGCTTCGCGCGTTCGGGCGGCTGCTTTGGCGTCGGTCAGGCCGGCATGTACCACATTTTCGCGGCCTAGCGCCAAGGACAATATGGTGCGCGGGATCGGCAATGTTAAGCCCTTGCGCCCGCTTCCTTCTTCATCGAGGCCGACGCGCCATGCCTGAGCCAGCTTGCGCGCCCCGTCCTCGCCCGCGTCGCTCGCATGGAGCAGCAGGTGGAGTCGGCCGCTGCGCCCGGCTTCCTGGATGCGGTCGCCGCCGATCGCGACATTGCCCGCCTTGAACTCCAGGCCCAGCCGGTCGAGCGTCGCGCGCTGCAACTGCTCGGCGATGCGCGCGCCCAGATCCTCGGGAATGCGGATGTCGCCGGTCTTGAAGGCGCGGCTGAGCGCGCCCTTGAGCTTGCCACCGCTCGCCTCCAGCTCGGCGCGGGTCACGCCGATCCAGGCGCCGCGGCCCGGGGCCTTGGCACGGACATCGGGCAGCACCTCGCCATCCGGCGAAAGCGCGAGACGGATCAACCCGTCACGCACCTCGCGGTCGCCCGAGAGGATGCAGCGGCGGACGGGACCGTCCACCGCTTGCTTCTTCGCCTTTACCGAAGCGGTATCATTGCGAGGGTTCCGCATGCGCGTCTCCCTTCGCCGGCGCGTCGCGGTCCGCGATCAGCTGACCGCCCGCACCGTAATTCTCGAGGGAAAGCTCGGTGATGTTGACCTGAACCGCAGCCGCCGGCTTGCCCAGGCGCGCGACCATCGAGGCCGTGACATCGGCGACGATGCCAGCCTTCTGCTCGCGGGTGGCCGGGCCGGCCAGGCGGATGTCGATGAATGGCATCAGGCTTCGTCCTCCCCGGCCGTGACGGCCTCGGCGGCGGGCTCTTCGTCCGCGAACCAGTGGGCGCGGGCGGCCATGATGATCTCGTTGCCCTGCTCGTCGCTCAGGCCGTACTCGGCGAGGATCCCGCCCTTGTCCTGCTCGCGCTTCGGCGCGTCCTCGTTGCGGCGGCGCGGCTCGGCGCGCTTCTTCTGCACCAGCTCGTCGGTCGCCAGGTCGGCGAGGTCGTCGAGCGTCCTGATGCCCGCCTTGCCGAGCGTGACCAGCATCGCCTCGGTCAGGTACGGCATGGTGGCGAGGTCGTCCTCGACGCCCAGCTCGCGGCGGGCGGTACGGTTGGCTTCCTCGCGGCGCTCCAGCGCTTCCTGCGCACGGCTCTGCAGCTCCTGGCCGAGCTCCTCGTCGAAACCTTCGATCCCGGCGATCTCGTCGAGCTCGACATAGGCGACTTCCTCGAGGCTCGAAAAGCCTTCGGCGACCAGCAGCTGGGCCAGCGTCTCGTCGACGTCGAGCTCGTTCTGGAACATCTCGCTGTTCGCGACGAACTCGGCCTGGCGCTTCTCGCTGGCGTCGGTCTCGGTGAGGATGTCGATCGCCTTGGCGGTCAGCTGCGAGGCCAGGCGCACATTCTGGCCGCGGCGGCCGATGGCGAGGCTGAGCTGATCGTCGGGAACGACGACTTCGATGCGATCCTCTTCCTCGTCGATCACGACGCGGCTGACATTGGCCGGCTGCAGCGCGTTGACGACGAAGGTCGCGGTGTCGGGCGACCAGGGGATGATGTCGATCTTCTCGCCCTGCATCTCCTGCACGACGGCCTGGACGCGCGAGCCCTTCATGCCGACGCAGGCGCCGACCGGGTCGATCGAGCTGTCATGCGAGATGACGCCGATCTTGGCGCGCGAACCCGGATCGCGGGCGGCGGCCTTGATCTCGATGATGCCGTCGTAGATCTCGGGCACTTCCTGCGCGAACAGCTTCTTCATGAACTCGGGGTGCGCGCGGCTCAGGAAGATCTGCGGACCCCGGTTCTCGCGGCGGACGTTAAGGATGATCGAGCGGACACGGTCGCCGACGCGAACCACTTCGCGCGGGATCTGCTGGTCGCGACGGATCACGCCCTCGGCGCGGCCCAGATCGACCACGACGTGACCGAACTCGACGCGCTTCACCACACCGGTGATGATCTCGTTCACCCGGTCCTTGAACTCTTCATGCTGGCGCTCGCGCTCGGCGTCGCGGACCTTCTGGAAGATGATCTGCTTCGAGGCCTGGGCCTGGATGCGGCCGAACTCGATCGGGGGCAGCGGATCGACGATATAGTCGCCGATCACGGCGCCCTTCTGCAGCTTCTGCGCCTGGTTGACGTCGACCTGCTTGAAATAGTCGTCGACCGCCTCGACCACCTCGACGACGCGCCACAGGCGCAGGTCGCCGGTGTTCGGGTCGAGCTTGGCGCGGATGTCGTTCTCGACGCCGTAGCGGTTCTTCGCGGCGCGCTGGATCGCGTCTTCCATCGCCTCGATGACGATGGCCTTGTCGATCAGCTTCTCCTTCGCGACCGAATCGGCGATGGCGAGCAGCTCGGCCTTGTTGGCGGAAATGGCAGTGGCCATCAGTCGTTTTCCTCTGCTTCGTATTCTTCGGCGCCCTCTGCGGAGAGCGGCACGGTTGCGGCAATGAGCTTGTCGGTCATCAGCAGCTTGGCGTCGGCGATGGCGCCGAACGGAACGCTGACGACCTTGTACTTGCGGACGTCGATCGAGATCAGCTCGCCCTCGGCGCCGATCAGGTCGCCGGTGAGCTGCTTGCGCCCGTCCTCGAGCGGCTCGACCAGGTTGAGGCGCGCCTCATGGCCCTTCCAGTCCTCGAAATCCTGCGCGCGGGTCAGCGGCCGGTCGATGCCGGGCGAGCTGACCTCGAGGCGATAGGCATGGTCGAACGGGTCCTTGCCCGCCTCTTCCAGCGCATCGAACACGTCCGAGATGCGGCGCGACAGGTCGGCGCAATCATCGATGGTCAGCTGCCGCGTGTCCGGGCGCTCGGCCATCACCTGCAGCGTCGGATCGCTGGTGCCGCCGAACATCTTCACGCGCACCAGCGCGAGCCCGAGCGCTGCGGCTTCGGGTTCGATCAGCTTGGTGAGGTCGGCAATATTCGCCACGCGGGACTCCGGATATGGTCAAGCAGCTTCAGCGCCGGAGCCCTGCGGGCCCCGACCTCGGCATGTTTGACGATGTCGAGAAAGCACGTGCGATATACGCACTTGGCTGCGCTGCGGCAAGAGCAATCGGATTCGGGGGATGCAGCCCGCCCCGCTCCCCTCGTCACCCCGGCCTTGTGCCGGGGTCCACCGGGAGGCGCGCGCCAGACAAGAGGCTCCCGCCGTATTGCGTGAGGCATAGTGGACCCCGGCACAAGGCCGGGGTGACGGGATATAGAATCTACACCCGCTCACCCCGGATTATGCGCATCCAGGAACTTCCCCACCCGCGCCAGGAAGTCCGCCTCGTTCGCCGGATCGCGCATCGTGTGGTCCTCGCCGGCATATTCGACGAACTCGTGCGCCTTGCCCAGCCGGGTCAGCGCATCGTGCATCCGCTCGGACTGGTCGACCGGCACGGTCTGGTCGGCAGTGCCGTGCGCGATCAGGATCGGCATGGTCAGCCCGGCGGCATAGGTCACCGGCGACAGCGATTCGAGCGAGGGCGCGCGACCCTGGATACGGTTCCGCCAGGCGCGGAAGGCGCGTTCCTCGAAGGTCTTGTGGTCATAGTCGAGCTGCGCGCGCACGTCCGAGATCCCGGCATAGCTGATCGCGCAGCGATAGATGCCCTTGTCGCGCGCCGCCGCCCACATCGCCGCATAGCCGCCGTAGGAGGCGCCCATGATGCACACCCGCTTCGGATCGATCGCGCCGCGACCGGCCAGCCAGGCGACGCCGTCATCGGCATCGTCCTGCATGCCCCGGCCCCATTGGCCATCGCCCCGCTCGGTCATCTTCCGCCCGAATCCGGTCGAGCCGCGATAATTGGGCTGGAGCACCGCATAGCCCTTGCCGGCGAGATACTGGACCCAGGGATCATAGTCCCAGCCGTCCCGCGCGAAGGGCCCGCCATGCGGCATCACGATCAGCGGCAGGTCGCGTGCTTCCCGGCCGGCCGGCAGGGTCAGATAGCCCTGGATGGTCAGCCCGTCGCGCGCGGCATAGGCGATGCTGGTCACCGCCGCGAGCGGCTTGCCCTCCAGCGCCGGGTTGATCGCCGCGATCCGCCGGGCCTGGCCGTGCTCGAACAGATAATAGGTGCCGGGATCGCTCGCCGTGGCACTGTAGACCAGCAGCCGCGCACGGTCGTCGCTCGCCGAGACGATGCGGTTGGTGCGGCCGGGCAGCACCGCGTCGATCGCCGCCTGGCGGCTGCGCGCGGTGCCGTCGAACCACAGCATCCGGTCGCGGTCGTCAGTATAGGCGACGCCGGCGGGCTTGCCGTCCGGCCCCAGCTCGAACCCGTCGAGATCGGCCTTGTCATTCTCATAGACCAAAGCGCCGAGCCGGCTGCGGCGGAAATCATAGCCATAGAGCGCGATGCGCCCCGACGGCGCCTCGGCCAGCGCATAGCCCTGGTCGCTGCCCTGCACCGGTGCGAACTGGGCGATGTCGGGATCGGCAGCCCCCTCGCCCCGGCTGAACCGGTCGCCTTCGCCGCGGCGATAGACCAGGAAGGAACGGTCGCCCTTCTCGCCCATGCCAGCGCGAACCACCCCGGCACCGTCGACCACCCAGTCGCGGACATGCGGCTGTGCGGCAACCGCGAGCGTGCGCAGGCCGGTGGCGAGATCGACGCGCCACACCGCGGGCGTGTCGTGGCGGCGGTCCTGCGCCTTGAGCAGCAGGAAGCCGGCCTTGCGATCGATATGGAGCAGTTCCTCGCCGATCTCCGCGGGGCGGGCCTGGCCGAGCTGCACGACCTGGCCGTTGCCGGATTCGATCTCGACCAGCCGGGTCATCGGCGCGCCCTCGTCGCGGCGGAGGCTGGCAAGCAGCCGGCCCGGGCCGCGCCAGACATACCATTCGAGCCGCTCGCCCCGCGGCAAGGCCAGCGGATGCGGCGTCGCGTCGGGACGGGCGAGGTCGAACAGGGCGAGCTGGCCGCGCGGTGCGATCCGCGCCGCGATGCCGCTGCCGTCGGGCGAGAGCTGGGGATCCTCGATCGCCGGCGGCGCGAGCAGCTCCGCGGCGGTCGGTGCGCGCGGCTCGGGATCGGCCCGAACCGGTGAAGAAAATACGAGGATGCCCGCCAATGCGGCGGCGCCTGCCCAGGGAAGATAAGCCAACAAAACCCCCACCCGATTCCGTTGCCGAGGATGGGGAAAGAACGAAAGTTGCGCAATACCGTAGATTTGCGCAACTTATTGAAACGGCAGCGTTATGATCCGGCGACGTATCGAAACGCTTGCGATCCGGTCCCGCTTGGCAAGCGCGCGTTTCGCCCGCACAAGGCTTTCGGGTCCCGCGGAGCCGCAGTGTCGCCTGCGCGTTGGCACCCGCGAAACCAAGAGGGTCCTGCCGATGCACTCGCATATCCGCCTGGCGCTGCCCGCGCTCGCACTGCTCGCCGCCTGCAATGCCGGTTCCGGCGCCTCGGCCCAGCAACAGCCGGCCACCCCGGCGGACAGCACGCCGCCCTTCACCCTCACCCAGGTCGCCGATTTCGACACGCCCTGGGCGCTGGCCTTCCTCCCCGATGGCCGCATGCTGGTGACCGAGAAGGCAGGCAAGATCCTGCTCGTCTCGGCAGACGGCAAGTCGCAACAGCCGATCGCCAACATCGATGTCGCGTTCCAGGGCCAGGGCGGCCTGCTCGACGTGATCCCCGCGCCCGACTTCGCGAAGAGCCATCTGGTCTATTACACCTATGCCGAACCGCGCCCGAACGGGTCGAGCCTGGCGATGGCCCGCGCCACCTTCATCGATGGCGCCGCGCCCGCGCTCACCAATCCGCAGGTGCTGTGGCGTGCCGGATCGGACGGCAAGGGCGGCCAGTTCGGCGCGATCATCGCCTTCGCGCCCGACGGCAAGTCGCTGTTCCTCACTTCGGGCGAGCGCCAGCGCTTCACTCCGGCGCAGGACCCCAACCAGGCGCTCGGCAAGATCCTGCACCTGACGCTCGACGGCAAGCCGGCACCGGGCAATCCCTGGGCAGGCAAGACCGGCACGCCGACCGTGACCGTCACCGATCCGCCCAGGAACACCGAGATCGCCAAGACCGCGCCGGGCCGCACCGAGACGGTGGAAGGCACCAACCTCGTGCCGTCGGAGACCTGGAGCCTCGGCCATCGCAATCCCTATGGCCTGGTGTTCGACGCCGGCGGCCGACTCTGGGAGAATGAGATGGGCCCCAAGGGCGGCGACGAGGTCAATTTGATCGTCAAGGGCCGCAACTATGGCTGGCCCAATGTCTCGAACGGCGACAATTACGACGACACACCGATCCCCGATCACGCTCCGGGCGACGGCTATGAGGCGCCCAAGGTCTTCTGGAACCCGTCGATCTCGCCGGGCGGCATGGCCTATTATTCGGGCAGCCTGTTCCCGAAATGGAGGGGTTCTCTGCTGATCGGCGCGCTGTCGGGCCGCGGGCTGATCCGCGTCGCGCTCGATGGCGACAAGGCAAGCAAGGCCGAGCAATGGGACCTCAACATGCGCATCCGCGATGTCGTCCAGGGCCCGGACGGCGCAGTGTGGCTGCTCGAGGATGCCGGCAAGACCAACGGCCGGCTGTTCAAGCTCACGCCGAAGCAGTGAGCTCCGCTGTTCCCCGGCGAAGGCCGGGGCCCAGGGTTTCTCTGCCGACTCGCTCGTGATCCTGGGCCCCGGCTTTCGCCGGGGGACTGCAGCACTTTGTGCCCTGTAGGAACAATAGGATCAATCACGCGCAAGGATATTGCGCGATGCGCGGCACTCCCACGAAGCGGGCCAGCTCAGGCGCCGCGAAGCCCGCTTCGGGCGTGGACTTCGTGTACTTTGACGAGCCGCAGCCGCCTGCGATGTAGGAAGCGCCTAGCGCAGGATCAGATAGTTCATCCGCGCCGCGGCGATCGGCCGATCGGGCTCGTCCTGCCAGGCCACCGCCTCGACATTGGCGACGCGGGTGCCGAGCCGGGTGACGATGCCCCGGGCGCGGGTCGGCTTGTCGCGGCCGCCGCGCATGTAATCGACGGTCAGGTTGATCGGCTTGACCTGGGTCTCGTCGGTGCCGAGCGCCTGCCACAGCGCGCCGACCGCCGCCATCTCGAGCAGCCCGCCGATCGCGCCGCCGTGCAGGAAGCCGGGCCGGCCGAGCACGTCGGGGCCGAAGGGCATCACCAGCACCGGGGCGTCGTCGCCCGGCTCGACGGTGAGGCCGAGCAGCCTGGCATAGGGGGGCAGGATCATCGATAGCCCTCCGTAGCCATGAAGGTGCCGGCGACATGGGCAATCGGGTCGTCGGGATCGCCGTCATGCGCCTGGCCGCGCACGAACGCGATCGAGCGGGTCAGCCGGTAGCATTCGCCCCGGCCGATCACCGTGCGGCCCGGTGTGGCGGGGCGCAGATAGTCGATGCGCAGGTCGAGCGTCGCCTGGGGCACGAAGGCGCCGGCGCGCAGCCAGACCGAGACCGCGGTGGCCATGTCCATCAGCGCGAGGATCGGCCCGGAAGCGAGCACGCCGGAGGCCGGATCGCCGATCAAATCCTCGCGATAGGGCAGCTCGAGCTCGGCCCAGTCGGGCCCGTGCGTGCGATAGCCGACGCCCAGCCGCGTGCCGTGGCTGGCATAGCGCAGGCCGAAGAAAAGCTGCGGGTCGAAGCTGGAAGGGGCCGGCTGGCTCATGGTCCGGCCCTAGCGCGGCGGCGGAAAGCACGCAAATGGGGGCAATTACATCGTTGTAAGATGCACCATTTCCGCCGCCGACCCTAGCCTCCCCCCGTCGGGACCTTTGGAGAAGGGGGAAGCAATGGGACTGGTACGGATCGACATGGGCGAGATCGCCGAGCTCGGCACCAATGTGGCGATGCACGGCACGCTGCGGGCGGCGATCGGCGATGTCGACGATCTGTTCGAGCTGATCGTCGGGATCGCCATCCTGATCTACGAGATCGCGCCCGACTTCGCATGAGCGGGATCGACACGGAGACACGTGCGGCAATCGTCGCGGCGCGGGTAGCAGCACGCGGCACGATCCTGGGGTGGCGCGCCGGAGAGGCCTATCGCGCCGTCGATGCCGTCTTCGCCGATTGCCCGGCGGACGATGCGGCCGAGGCCATGGTCCGCGCGACGCGGCTGCTCGGCGATCCGGGCTGGGCGACGGCGCTGCTCCAGCCGCTGGTCGAGGCACTCGCCGCGGATCCGCTGTTCGAGCCGCCCTTCCGGACCAGCCGCGACGGCCTGCGCATCGGCGCGGTGCTGTTCGAGTGCCCGGCGGTCGCTCTCTCCGCCTGCGTGACCAGCGCGGCGGCGATGCGGCGGCTGCCGGCACCCGGCGCACTGACCTTCTCGGGCCGACGGGTGGTGACCCGCTATGTCCGCGGCGGTGGGGCGCGGTTGCGGCGCTGGCAGGTGGCGCTGGCGGGACCGGGTTTCCGGGCAGCAGATGCACCGCCTTGCACCGAGCTGGCGTCGCTGCCGCTCGCCGATGGCCAGGTCCATGCGATCGACGGGCGCACCGAGGCACAACTGCTCGCCGATGCGCAAAGCGACGTGGTCACCTTGGTGGCGACGGTCCGCACCGGCGCTGCGCCACTGATGCGCGAGCATGCGGTCGCCGATGGCCGGCTGCTCCGGATCGCGAGCGGCGACGACCGCGCCTCGCGCACCGAGATGCTGCTCGCCTTTCTCCGCCTCGCCGGCCGCGCCGATGCCGGGCCGCGTTTCGACGAGGCGACGCGCGACTCCGCCTTTCACCTGCGCTGGGCGGCGATGCGCGAATGGCTGGCCCTCGATGCGCGCGCCGCCCTGCCCCGGCTCGAGGCGATGGCGGCGAGCGATCCCCACGTTGAAGTGCGGGAGGCCGCGGCGCGGACGCTATCGGTGGTGCGATCGCGGCTGGAGCCCGCATGCCCCGCCTGATCGATCCCGGTACCGGCGGTGCGATCGGTCTCGACGAGCTGGTCGAGACGCTCGACACCTATCCCGTCGATGCGCGCGACGAGGACGCCTTCGCCAGCTGGGGTCCGCTACTCGCCCGGCTGGGCCGCAATCCCGACTTCCTTGCCGAGCTGGCGATCGAGGAGCTCAAGACGCGCTGCGCCGCGCAGCATGAAGGCAATGGCTATGGCGCCCAGGTCTTCCTGCTCCGCCCACCCAACGGCCGCTATGTGCTGCGCGCCAATTTCTGGCTGGCCCGCGCGGATCCGGTCACGCGCGCCAGCGGGCCCGCGGCCTTCTTCTACGACCTGCCGCACGACCATAATTTCCCGTTCCTCACCTATGGCTATCTCGGCCCGGGCTATTGGAGCGACTATTACGAATATGACGTCGCCCCGCTGGTCGGGCTGCCCGGCGAGGAGGCGGGGCTGCGTTTCATCGAGCGCGCCCGGCTCGATCCCGGCAAGCTGATGCTCTACCGGATGCGGCGCGACATCCACGTCCAGCTGCCGCCCGACAGCATGTCGGTGTCGCTCAACATCCTCGGCGCCGATCCCGCCCAGCCCTGGCTCGACCAGTATCGCTTCGACATCGGCCGCGGCACGATCGCCGCGGGGCTCACCGTGACCGCCGCGGAAGCGCTCGTGGCGATCGCCGTGCACACCGGCAACGGCCTCGACCTTGCCGAGCGCTTCGCCCGGCGTCATCCCTGCCCGCGGATGCGGGTGACCGCGCTCGATGCGCTCGCCTCGGCCCAGCCCGACCAGGCCGCGGCACGCTTCGCCCAGGCGGCCGATGATCCCGATCGCTTCGTCGCCGGACATGCCCGGATGCGACTGACTCCATAACGGACATGGTTGCAACCAAAACGGGGATATCGCCGCTAGCCTCGATGTCGTGACCGTTCCCGTCGCCTGTGCCGTCGATCTGCCCGGCCTGGCAGAGGCCGCCTCGGCGCGCGGGCTGGGGCTGGTGCCCTTCGCCCCCGGCGTGAAGGCGGAAGCGGCGCTGCTCGCCGGGCGGGCGGAGCAGGTCTCGTCGATCCGGGCGCATGGATGGCACGGGCCGCTGCTGCTCCTCCTCACCAACACCGAGGACGGCGTGGCGCGTGCGCTCGATGCGGGGGCCGATGACGCTGTTCTCTCGTCCGCAACGCCCGAAGAAGTCGCCGCCCGACTTGCCGCGCGGGTCCGCCGGCGCCCCGAGATCGTGCTCGGCGATCTGCATATCGATCCGGTCGAGCGGCGGGTGACGCGTGCCGGGCGGATCCTGCCGCTGCTCCCCCGCGAATACGCCCTGCTGCTCCACCTGATCCGCCAGGGCGAGCGGCCTGCGGGGCGATCGGAGCTGCTCGCCGCCGTCTGGGGGCTCGGCTATGACCCGGGCACCAATGTCGTCGAAGTCCATGTCTCGCGGCTGCGCGCCAAGCTCGACCGCGGCTTCGGCGCGCCGATGTTGCTGACCGACAAGGGACGCGGCTACCGGCTTTGCGCGGCGTGATTGCGCGCTATTCTGCCGGGAACTTGGGAGAGCAGGCATGGAAGAGCGCGTCACGGTCCAGATCAGCGAAGGCGTGGCCGATGTGCGGCTGGCGCGGCCGGACAAGCTGAACGCGCTCGACCCGGCGATGTTCGCGGGGATCATCGCCGCGATCGCCCGGCTGGAGACGGAAGCGGGGCTTCGCGCGGTGGTGCTGTCGGGCGAAGGGCGGGGCTTCTGCGCCGGGCTCGACATGGCGAGCATGGCATCGGCCGGATCGGGCACCGACCTGATGGCGCGGACGCAGGGGCTCGCCAACGACTTCCAGGCAGTCGCCTGGGGCTGGCGGACGCTGCCGGTGCCAGTGATCGCGGCGATGCACGGCGTGGCGTTCGGGGGCGGGCTGCAGATCGCCAGCGGCGCGGACATCCGCATCGCCGCGCCAGGCACGCGGCTGTCGGTGATGGAGATGAAATGGGGCATCGTGCCCGACATGGCCGGCTATGCGCTGTGGCGCGGCAATGTCCGCGACGATGCGCTGCGCGAGCTGGCCTATACCGCGCGGGAGTTCGGCGCCGAGGAAGGGCAAAGGCTGGGATTCGTGACGAACATCGCGCACGATCCGCTTGCCGAGGCACTGGCCCTGGCCCGGGCGATCGCGGGCCGCAACCCCCAGGCCATCCGCGCCGCCAAGCGGTTGGCCAATCTCGAGGCAGGCGCGGCAGAGACCCTGCTGGCCGAGAGCCGCGAGCAGGCCGCCCTCCTGCGCACCCCCAACCAGATCGAGGCGGTGATGGCCAACATGCAGAAGCGCCCGCCGGTGTTCAGCGACTGATCTCGATCTCCACGCGGTCGGGATAGAAGGCGAGATGGTCGCGGATCGCCGCGACCGCGTCATAGGGCGTCTCGTAGCTCCACACCGCATTCGCGGCGCCATCGGGAATCGAGAAATAGGACGCCTCGCCCTTGTAGGGGCAGTAGCTGGCATGGTCGCTCCGCTCAAGCAGCGCCATGTCGGCATCCGCGCGCGGGATGTAGAAGACCGGCGGGTAGCTTGCCTCGCGCAGCTCCAGCGCCTGCCTGGTATCGGCGATCACCCTGCCGCCCGCGCGGACAACGACATGCGCGCCCGAGGGCGTGACCGTGATCGGATGATCCGGCCCCGGAACCAGTATCTGCCTGCTCGCCATGCGCTACCTCCGGACGCGGATATGGGGCGGCGCGAAGCCATTGCAATCGCCGCCCCGCAGCGCCATACCGCATCCTCTAAAAATGGAGAGGAATGCCGGGATGCGCGAAGCTGTGATCGTCTCGACTGCGCGTACCGGCATCGGCAAGGCGGGTCGCGGCTATTTCAACGACACCGAGGCGCCGGTGCTCGCCGCGCATGTGATGAACGCCGCGGTCGAACGTGCCGGGATCGATCCGGCGCGGATCGACGACGTCTTTTACGGCATGGGCAACCAATGGGGCACGCAGGGCGCGAACATGGCGCGGATGGCACTGTTCGCCGCCGGGCTGCCGCATAGCGTCCCCGCCTTCAGCCTCGACCGGAAGTGTGGATCGGGCCTGACCGCCATCGCCCTGGCCGCCCGATCGATCATGACCGACGAGATCGATGTCGCGCTGGCCGGGGGCATGGAATCGATCAGCCTGACGATGCGGAACGCGCCGCGCTACGTGAACCAGTCGGTGACCGACAGGGTGCCGGCGGCGTACATCCCGATGATCGAGACCGCCGAGATCGTCGCCGAGCGCTATGGCATCAGCCGGGAAGCGCAGGACGCCTTCGCCGCCGCGAGCCAGCAGCGCGCTGCCGCGGGGCTGGCCAACGGCGCCTTTGCCGAGGAGATCGCGCCGATCACCGTGACCAAGGCGCTGTTCGACAAGGAAGGCAGTCGCACCGGCAGCGAGACGGTGACCGTCACCCAGGACGAGGGCATCCGCGCCGGCACCACCCCCGAGGTGCTCGCCGGACTGAAGCCGGTGTGGAAGGATGGCCAGTTCGTCCAGCAAGGCCATCACGTCACCGCCGGCAATGCCAGCCAGCTCTCCGACGGCGCCGCCGCCCAGATCCTGATGGACCGCCGGGCCGCCGAGGCCGAGGGCAAGGAGATCCTGGGCATCTATCGCGGCTTCCAGGTCGCCGGCTGCGAGCCCGACGAGATGGGCATCGGCCCGGTCTTCGCGGTGCCCAAGCTGCTCAAGCGCGCTGGCCTCACGGTCGAGGATATCGGCCTTTGGGAGATCAACGAGGCGTTCGCCAGCCAGTGCCTCTATTGCCGCGACACGCTGGGCATCGATCCCGACCGGTTCAACGTCAATGGCGGCGCCATCGCGATCGGCCACCCGTTCGGGATGAGCGGATCGCGACTGGTGGGCCATGCGCTGATCGAGGGGCGCAAGCGCGGGGTGCGCTATGTCGTGGTATCGATGTGCACCGCGGGGGGCATGGGCGCGGCGGGGCTGTTCGAGATTCCCTGATCGCCTACGCCGCGCGCCGCGGCGACTCGCCAAAGGACACGAAGTACACGCCAAGAGCGGGTTCTCGCGGCGCTTAGGTTGACACACTTCCCGCGAACGCCGCGCATCTCGCAACTTGCTTGCGCGCGACCGATCCTATTGTTCCTACAGGGCAAAGAGCGGCCGGGCCCGGGACCCAGCCTGGAAAGGCAAGCAGGCGGAATCCTACATTGCAACCGTGGTTGGCGGAGAGCTTGGGACGCCCCCTCCCTTTCTCGTCATCCCGGCCCCTTCGGCTGACTGCAAGGCAGGCGCTCAGGGCAGGCTTGTGCCGGGATCCACCATGCCGCGAGGACTGGCCTTTGACCTCTTGTCCATGACTCGCCGCCCGGTGGACCCCGGCACAAGGCCGGGGTGACGGTTTGGGGGGCGGGGTGACCAGAAGGTCAGAGCCCCACCGCCTGTGCCGCGCGCTTCTCGGCTTCCGCGTGCAGGTCCCAGAAATTCTCCACGGGCTCCCCGGCCAGGCGCTTCTGCAGCACCGCGAGATGCGCGCCCCAGCCGCCGCCGAAGTTGCGGGCGTCCTCGGCGCCGCGCAGGCGGCTATGGGTGAGGACGAGGCGGGTACGGTCCGGCGAGAAGGCGAACAGCTCGATCTTCACTTCGCCGGCCTCGCCATCGTCCCAGGTGAAGGCGAGGAAATGCGGCGGCTCGATCTTGAGGATCGTCTCCGACCAGGCCTTGCCCTGGTGCTTGGCATAGCGCTCGGGGTTGGGCACCTCGCCGTCGGACAGGTCCTGGTGGTTGAAGGTCAGGCCGAGCTTGCCGCCTTCGCGCGCCTCGGTCGGGCCGCCCATGAACCAGCGCGCGCGCAGCTCCGGATCGACCAGATATTGCCACACCGTCTCGATCGGCGCGGCCAGGTCGCGCTCGAAGCGGAGCATCTGCGGGGTGATCGTATCGGCAACGAGCGTATCAGCCATCTTGCTTCTCCGTGATGCGGCCCAGGCTTTCGAGGATCATCGTCCAGCCCTTGCGGGTCTGGTCCTCGTAGGCGGCCCAAGCGGGGTCCATTTCATGGGTGAGAGTGAGCGTGCAGCCCCCATGGGTGGGAGCGATGTCGATCGCCACGCGGGTCCATTCCCCGTCCTCTGCTGGATCGGCCGAGAAGAGGAAGACGAGCCGGTGCGGGCGTTCGATTGCCTCGAACCGGATGCGGTGATGCGCATCGCCCGAGGCGCGCCGCTCGACGATCAGCCCGCGCCCGCCGACCTTGGGATCGATCTCGCAGCGGAGCATCTCGCCGTCCGGCGTGGCGAAGAGGAAGCGCGAAGCCTGTGCGGGATCGAGCCAGGCGTCGAACACCCGCTCCGGGCTCGCAGCAAATTCGCGCGTGACGGTGAGGACCACCGGCGCGCTCATGCCAGGTTGACCTGCCACGAGACGCCGAACTTGTCGCTGGCCCAGCCGAAGCGGGTGCTCCAGCCATAGTTGTCGGGCGGCATCAGCACGCCGCCCTCCTCGGACAGCGCGGCGAACAGCCGGTCGAACTCGTCCCGGTCCGCTACGTCGAGGAAGAAAGACCAGCTCGGCGTGAAGTCGAAGCCATGGGTGAGGAAGCTGTCATGCACCATCACCTTCTGCCCGGCGATCACCGCATGGGCGCGGATGATCGTGCCCTCGGGACCCGGGCCGTCGGGGCCGAAGCGCTCGACCGAGTCGATGCGGCTGCCGGGCACGGTCTCGATCCAGAAATCGAGCGCGGCCTGGCCCTTGCCGCCCTGGAACATCAGGAAAGGCGTGGCCTGGGTCATGAACGGGTCTCCTTCTGGTCTGCGGCGATCAGCGCTTCGAGCGCATCGAGGCGGACGGTCCAGAACTTCTCCCACTGCTTCAGCCAGCGTTCGGCCTCGGCGAGCGGATCGGGCTTCAAGGCGCACATATAGCTGCGTCCCACCTTGCGGCGGGCGACCAGGCCCGCACCCTCGAGCACCTTCACATGCTTGGCGGCCCCCGCGAAGGTCATCGCGAAGGGCTCGGCCAGCTCGCCGATCGATTTCTCGCCCAGCGAGAGATGCGCAAGCATTCCGCGCCGGGTCGGGTCGGAAAGGGCGTGAAAGGTGGCGTCGAGTCTATATTCAACCATGTAGTTTAATATCTGCGCAGCGGGCGGGATAGTCAACCGATTGGTTTAATATTTTTGACGAAGCGCGCGACGCGAACTTCTCTCGTCATCCCCGCGAAAGCGGGGACCCATCTCGTGCGTTATCGACACATACTGCCGGTGCGCCTGAGGATCGTCTGGGAGATGGGTCCCCGCTTTCGCGGGGATGACGAAGGATAAAGTGGCCCGAACTGACGCCTTACGCCTAGGCCGGCACCGGCGCGCGGGCGGCGCGGATGCTGTCCCAGGCGTAGAGCGCGCAGCCGGCCCAGATCAGCGGGAAGGTGACCAGGTGGACCGTCTGCAGCGGCTCGCCCAGCGCCAGCGCGACGAAGAACTGGAGCGTCGGCGCGATATATTGCATCAGCCCCATCATCGAGAGCGTCAGCAGCCGGGCCGCGGCGGCGAACATCAGCAGCGGGATCGCCGTGATCACGCCGGCGGCGAGCAGCAATGCGTTCTGCGCGCCCGATACGCCGAAGCCGCTCGTCCCCTGCCAGGCCGTATAGAGCAGCCAGCCGCCGGCGAACGGCACGAGCAGCACCGTCTCGACCGTCAGCCCGCCCAGCGCATCGATCGCCACCACCTTGCGGACCAGCCCGTAGAAGCCGAAGCTGAAGGCCAGCGAGAGCGAGATCAGTATCGCGCCGCCACCGCTCACCGCCATCACCAGCACGCCCGCCCCGGCCATAGCGATCGCCACGCCCTGCCAGCGCCGCAACCGCTCGCCGAGCACGAGCAGGCCGAGCGCGACGCTGACCAGCGGGTTGATGAAATAGCCGAGGCTGGCTTCCAGCACATGATCGGTCTCGACCGACCAGATATAGACGAACCAGTTGATCGCGATCAGCGCGGCGCTGGCGCAGAGCAGCAGCAGCGTGCGGCCGCGCGCCGCCCGCCAGATATCCCGGGCCCGGCCCATCGCAAAGACCAGCACGCCGAGGAACAGCACCGACCAGACGACCCGGTGGGCGAGGATCTGCAGCGCCGGCACGGTGGCGAGGACGTGGAAATAGAGCGGCAGGACTCCCCAGATGCCATAGGCGCCGATGGCGAGCGCGAGGCCCCGATTGCCGGAGGCGCGCGCGGTTGGAGTGGTGCTGGTCATCGGGCTCCCTTGCGCGGAGCGGGGCGCCCGCGCAAGCAAGCGCCGCTTGGGACCGCCAAAGCGATTGCACCGAAACGCTTCCCCGCTAGGCTGTTCGCGAACAAGGGGGAATCATGCCGGATCATTGGGAAGAGGGCGGCCGCGACGGTCATCCGCTGATCGCCACGCTGGCGGGCGCGGCAGTGCTGGTGCTCGCGGCCCTGCTCGGCCCGCGCTTCGCGACGCCGCTGCCCTTGCCGGCGCTGCTGATCGGCGGGGCGGCGGCTGGGCTGGTGCTGTGGCTGATCGGCTTCGCGATCACGACGCGCCATGCCAGCCTGGCCTGGAAGCTCGGATCGCTGGTGCTGCTGATCGGCGCGGGTGCCGGCGCGGCGGCGATCGCCCACGGCCAGTTCCAGACCCAGTCGCGCGCCGATGCGAGCAGCTTCGCCGAGATCGAGCTGGCGCCCGACGGGGCGGTGATCCTGCCCGCCGGGGTGCGGACGCGCGGGCCGGTCTCGCAGCTCTATGCCGATGCGGTGCAGGCCGATGCGGCGGCGGCGCGCGCCTTCCTCGATGCCCAGGGCAAGTTCGGCATGGGGGCGCTCACCAGCCCCTATCTGCTCCAGCAGAACCCGCATGCGATCGGCAATTGCGGCGAGATCGAACAGTTGCGCGCGCTCGCCGCCGAGCAGAGCCTGGCGCGCACGGCGCGGCGCTCGGCGCTGGCCGAGGCGATCGGCAGCGCGAGTCTGCCCAAGGCTGCCAAGCTGGGCATCGCCCGGATCGCCGGCGATACGAAGGAGGATGCGCTGCTCGCCAACCAGCAGGCGATGCTCGACGCGACGGCCGAGCTCTGCACGCTGCTCGCGCGCCGGAGCTGGTACAATGACAATGGCTATTTCGGCTTCCACAGCGGTGCCGACGCCGCGGCCTTCACCGCGAACAAGGCGAAACGCCAGACGCTGGCCGAGCAGGCGGACGCAGTAGCCGCCGCAGCCAAGACGCGGATCCTGGACGGGCGCGAGCAGGTGCGCGACGCGCTGAGCCGCTCGATCTACACCAAGGACTAAAGGCTCAGGCGGCGGGCCTGACCGGGTTCGCCGCCTGTTCGCCGACCACGGTGTTCCAGGGCAGCACCTCCCAGCGCACGACCAGGCCGTTCGCGACATAGGGATCGGCCTCGGCAAAGGCGCTGGCCGCGGCTTCGTTCGCGAAGAGCAGCAGCGCGCTCTCGGGCGGGTCGCCGAGGGCGCCGCCGAGCAGCAGCTCGCCTCTGTCGACGCTCTGCCAGGCTAGGGCGAGATGCGCGTCGCGAAAGGCAACGCGGCGCTCGATATAGTCGGGCGCGGTGGCGTAGCGGAGGATCCAGTGCATCTCAGCCTCCGATGCGGAGCCACAGGGCGGTGGCGTCGTCCGACGCCTTGAAGCGCGGGAAGCGGGTGCAGGCGGCGTCTTCGCGCTCGATCGCGCGCAGCTCCTCGGCAATGGCAGCGAGGCCGCGCGACCGGATCGCCTCGATCAGGCTGGTGTCGTCATGGGCGCCGTAGCTGTCGACCAGCGCGGCATAGCCATCGCTCATCAGGAAGAGTTCGTCGCCAGGCGTACAGGCGATGCTGGCGCCGGCGACTTCGGACATGTGCTCGGGATCGATGCTGAGTACGCGCATGCCGGTGCGGCCGCGGGTGGAGCGGAGATTGGCGAGGATCGGGGCCGAACGCTTGGGGCTGCCCAGGCCGTGCTCGGCGAGGCTGGCGGCACGCTCGGCCTCCGAATTGCGGATCTCGCGAAGCGGGCCGAGCCGGGTGACCGGGCCGCCCGACCAGAGGAAGCCGACACAGTCGCCGAGCCAGCCGATCTCCAGCACGCCCTCGCCCAGCCGGACGGCGAGCGCGGAGGCGAGCGGGTATTCCCAGCGGTCCTCCGGATCGCGAGTTCGGTCGCGCTGCCAGGCGTGGCGGATCGCGTCGCCGACTTCGCCGAACAGCGATTCGACCGAGGTGGCGCGGCTTTCGGTGAAAGCGGCGTGGGCGATGCCCGCCAGCCAGGCCGCCCGGCCCTGCGCGCCGACCAGCCCGGGCGGGCCGAGATCGGTGGCACCGTCGATCACCCAGGCATGGCGCGCGGCGAAACCGGTGCGGTCGTCATTGGGGACGGCGACATCGCCGGCGAGGCTGATCGACTGGAGGAGATCGAAGTGCATGGTGAAGGTCTGCACCGGCTTTGTGACGCTCCGCACCATGTAACGCGCATCCGGGCCATAACTGGAGAGCTTAGCTTTCAGCGCGGGGGAGTCCTGGGGTTCGAAGCCCTGGGCCTGCCAGAAGGCGGCGGAGTCGTTGACCGAGACCAGGGCGATGGGGGCGTCGAGCCTTGCGAAGAGGAGCGCGAGGCCGGCGCGGGCATTGCCGCCGCCGCGTGCCTCCGGGAGCAGGGCAAGGTCGTGGAGGTACCAGCTGTCGCGCTTGTCCGGCAAGCCGCCGAGCAGGGTGTCGAGCGGAGGGATCGCCTCCGGCGGCCAGGGATAGGCGATGAGATAGCCGGCTATGCGCCCCTCGCCTTCGAGGACGAAGCAGCTTTCCGGCGCCAGCGCGAGCCGCTCCTCGAAACAGGCGCAGCCCTCGGGATGGTCCGGGAAGGCGATGCGGGCGACCGCGACGACGCCGTCGAGATCGCCCGAAGTCATCGCCCGCCAGCGCATCAGTCGGCGAACAGCAGCACGGGGGTCTCGAGCAGCTTCTTCACCGCCTGGACGAAGCTCGCCGCATCCCAGCCGTCGACGACACGGTGGTCGCACGAGATCGACAGGTTCATCAGCTTGGCGCGGACGATCTCGTCACCGTGGAAGATCGGGCGCTCGACGATCTTGTTCGGACCGATGATCGCGACTTCGGGACGGTTGATCACCGGGGTGGTCGCGATGCCGCCGAGCGGGCCGAGCGAGGTGACGGTGAGGGTGGAGCCGGACAGCTCCTCCGACTTGGCCTTGCCGGTGCGCGCGGCCTCGGCGAGGCGGCTGATCTCGGTGGCGAGCTGCCAGACATTGCGGTCCTGGGCATCGCGGATCACCGGGACCATCAGGCCTGCGTCCGTCTGCGCCGCCATGCCGAGATGGACGCGGCCATGGCGGGTGACCACGCCGGCCTCGTCGTCATAGCGCGCGTTGATCATCGGGAAGTCGGGCAGCGCCCGGCAGATCGCGACGATCAGGAACGGCAGCATGGTCAGCTTGGGGCGTGCCCCACGATTGTCGTTGAGATCGCCGCGCATCGCTTCCAGCGCGGTGACGTCGATCTCGTCGACATAGGTGAAGTGTGGGATGGCACGCTTCGAGGCGGCCATGTTTTCGGCGATGCGGCGGCGCATGCCGATGACCTTGATCGGCTGGTCTTCACGAGCGCGGCTGACATGCGGAGCATGATAGCCTTGGGCGCTGCCGTAGCGGAGATAGGCGTCGAGATCGGCGTGGCGGATGTGGTTGCCGTCCGACTTCACGGTGGCGAGGTCGATGCCGAGATCCTTGGCGCGGGCGCGGACTGCGGGGGAGGCTAGGACTTTCTCCCTCTCTCCGCTTGCGGGGAGAGGGGCAGGTTCGGTGGGCACGGGAGCCGGGGATACGTCCCCCTCTCCCTGCCCTCTCCCCTGAAGGGGAGAGGGAGATTCTTCCTCGACGCCAGGCGTCTCCGCCTCGACCTGCTCCTCGACGGGGGTCTCGTCCGCCGCGGGTGCCGTCTCGGCAGCATCGCCCTCGACTTCGATCACCATCAGGCCCGAGCCGATCGCGACCATCTCGCCGACTTCGCCGGCGAGCTCGACCACCACGCCGGAGACGGGCGATTCCATCTCGACGGTAGCCTTGTCGGTCATCATGTCGGCGACCTGCTGGTCCTCCGACACCTTGTCGCCGACCTTGACGTGCCAGGCGACGATCTCGGCCTCGGCAATGCCTTCGCCGATGTCCGGCAGACGAAAAGTGAAGCGTGCCATGGCGGATCAGTCCTTCAGGATCTTCTTGAGGGCGGTGCCGATACGGACCGGGCCGGGAAAATAGGCCCATTCCAGGCTGTGCGGGTACGGCGTGTCGAAGCCGGTGACGCGTTCGATCGGCGCTTCGAGATGGTAGAAGCAACGCTCCTGGACCTGGGCCGAGAGCTCGGCGCCGAAGCCCGAGGTGCGCGTCGCTTCATGGACGATCAGGCAGCGGCCGGTCTTCTTCACCGATTCCTCGATCGTCTCGATGTCGAGCGGTACGAGCGTGCGCAGATCGACGATCTCGGCGTCCACGCCCAGTTCCTCGACCGTGTTGGCGACGACGTGCACCATCGTGCCGTAGCAGAGGATCGTGACGGCCTCGCCGGGGCGGACCACCGAAGCCTTGCCCAGCTCGACGCGGTAGTGGCCCTCGGGCACCTGCGCGCCGGGATGATCGGCCCAGGTCTTGGCCGGGCGGTCATAATGGCCGTGGAACGGGCCGTTATAGATGCGCTTGGGCTCGAGGAAGAGGACGGGGTCATTGTCCTCGATCGCCGCAATGAGGAGCCCCTTGGCGTCGTACGGCGTCGAGGGGATCACCGTCTTCATGCCCGAGACATGGGTGAAGATGCCTTCGGGCGACTGCGAGTGGGTCTGGCCGCCGAAGATGCCGCCGCCATAGGGCGAGCGGATCGTGATCGGCGCGGTGAAGTCCGCGGCCGAGCGATAGCGCAGGCGTGCGGCTTCGGAGACGAGCTGGTCGAGCGCCGGATAGATATAATCGGCGAACTGGATCTCGGGGACCGGGCGCAGGCCATAGGCGCCCATGCCGATCGCCACGCCCATGATGCCGATCTCGGTGATCGGCGTGTCGAAGGCGCGCGCCTTGCCGTATTTGGCCTGGAGCCCGGCGGTGGCGCGGAAGACGCCGCCGAAATAGCCGACATCCTCGCCCATCACGATCACATTGGGATCGCGTTCCATCATCACGTCCATGGCGGAATTGATCGCCTGGATCATGTTCATCTGCGTCACGTCGCTCACAGGCCGGCCGCCTTCTGCTCGTCCAGCATCTGCTGCTGCTGTTCCTTGAGGTGCCACGGGATCGTCTCGAACACGCCTTCGAACATCGATTCGAAGGGCTGGTGCATGCCGTGGCCGAGGATGCCGTTCTTCTCGGCTTCCTTCTGCTCACGCTTGACCAGCTCGGCGAGCTCGAGATCCTGCGCGGCGTGGCGTTCCTCGTCCCATTCGCCGATCTTGATCAGATGTTCCTTGAGGCGACGGATCGGATCGCCGAGCGGCCAGGCATTGGGCTCGCCGGCCGAGCGATAGGCGGTGGGATCGTCGGAGGTGGAATGGCCTTCGGCACGGTAGGTGAAATGCTCGATCAGCGTCGGGCCCTGGTTGGTCCGCGCGCGCTCGGCGGCCCATTCGGTCGCCGCATAGACCGCCAGCGCGTCATTGCCGTCGACGCGGAGACCCGCGATGCCATAGCCGATCGCGCGCGCCGCGAAGGTGGTCGCCTCGGCCCCGGCGAAACCGGAGAAGCTCGAGATCGCCCATTGGTTGTTGACGACGTTGAAGATGACCGGCGCCTTGTAGACCGTCGCGAAGGTCAGCGCCGAGTGGAAGTCGCCCTCCGCCGTCGAGCCTTCGCCGCACCAGGTGGCCGAGATGCGCGTGTCGCCCTTGGCCGCGCTCGCCATCGCCCAGCCCACCGCCTGCGGGTATTGGGTGGCGAGATTGCCTGAGATCGAGAAAAAGCCATACTCCTTCGAGGAGTACATGATCGGCAGCTGGCGGCCCTCGAGCGGATCGGCCTTGTTCGAGTAGATCTGGTTCATCATCGTCACGATCGGATAACCGCGCGTGATGAGGATCCCCTGCTGGCGATAGGAGGGGAAGCACATGTCGTCGGCGGCCAGCGCCATCGCGGCGCCGATCGAGACGGCCTCCTCGCCGGTCGACTTCATGTAGAAGCTGGTCTTGCCCTGGCGCTGGGCGCGGAACATGCGCTCGTCGAACGCGCGGGTAAGCGCCATCGAGCGGAGCATGCGGCGCTTGGCGTCTGCGTCGAGGCGAGGATCCCAGGGGCCGACCGCATTGCCCTCGTCGTCGAGGACGCGGACCAGGCCATAGGCCAGCTCGTGGAAGCTGGAGGCAGCATCGGCAGTGTCGGGGCGGCGGGTGGCGCCGGCGGGCGGCACCGCGATGTCGCTGAAGTCCGCCTCGTCGCCCGGGCGGAATCGCGGCTCGGGCACGTGCAGCGCAAGCGGGGGCAGGTTGGCGCGATCGCGCTCGCTCACATGGGCTCTCCGGACATAGGTTCCCGTTGCCAAACGCCCGGGAATCACGTTTCGCGCCGTTGTTATAAAATTTCAAATGCGCGCGCAAGTAGGTCAGAGGTGCTGACCTGAAATGCCGGGCGAAAGGATGGGAATTCAGGGCGGACGGATACCCTGCGACACTAAGCTGCTCCCCGGCGGAAGCCGGGGCCCAGGATCACAAGCGATTTGGCAGAGAAACCCTGGGCCCCGGCTTTCGCCGGGGAACCAAGGGCTAGATCACGCTACGGGAAACCCGCGGCGCTTGAACAGCGCGGACACGTCCGGATCGCGGCCGCGGAACGCGCGATACGCCACCTTGCGGTCGGTCTCGTTGCCGGTGGAAAGCAGGGTGGCGCGGAAGCGGTCGGCGGTCGGTTTGTCCCAGACATTGCCCGTCTCCTGGAACGCCGCCCAGGTGTCCGCATCCATCGTCTCGGACCAGAGGTACGAATAATAGCCGGCCGAATAGGCGTCCGACGAGAAGAGGTGGCTGAACTGCGGCATGCGGTGACGCAGCACGATCTCCTTCGGCATGCCGAGCGCGGCAAGCGCCTCCTTCTCGAACGCGGCGATGTCGGCGACCGGTTCCTCGCGATCATGCAGCTGCATGTCGAGGATCGCACAGGCGAGATATTCGACCGTGTCGAAGCCCTGGTTGAAGGTCGAGGACTTCTCGATCTTGTCGACCAGCGCCTGGGGCATCGGCGCGCCGGTCTTGTAGTGCTTCGCGTATTTGTCGAGCACGTCGCGGGTGAGCAGCCAGTTCTCGTTCACCTGGCTCGGATATTCGACGAAATCGCGCGGCGTGCCGGCAAGCCCCGGATAGGTGATGTTCTGGAGCAGGCTGTGGATCGCGTGGCCGAACTCGTGGAACAGCGTGGTCGCATCGTCGAGGCTGATCAGCGTCGGCTCGCCCGCCCCGCCCTTGACGAAATTGTTGTTGTTCGAGGCGAGCGTGTTGCGCACCCCGTCGAACTTCTGCTGGCCGCGATAGCGGGTGGCCCAGGCGCCCGAACGCTTTCCGGAACGCGCATAGCCGTCGAAATAGAAGATGCCGATATTCTTGCCGGTCCGCGTGTCGGTTACTTCGAAGGTACGCACGGCCGGATCGAATACCGGCACGTCCTTCACCTCCTTGAAGCCGAGATCGTAGAGCCGGCCGGCGGCGTAGAAGGCGCCCTGGAGGATGTTGTTCAGTTCGAGGTATGGCTTCACCTCGCTCTCATCGAGGTCGTACTTCGCCTTGCGGACCTTCTCGGCATAGAAGCGATAGTCCCAGGGCTCGATGGTGATCTTCGCCCCTTCCTTGTCCGCGAGCGCCTGCATGTCGGCGACTTCCTCCGCCACGCGGGCGCGGGCGGCGGGCCAGACCGCCATCATCAGCTTCATCGCATTGGCCGGGGTCTCGGCCATGGTATCGTCCATGCGGAAATAGGCGTGGTTCCTGAAGCCGAGCAGCTTGGCGCGCTGCTGGCGGAGCTTGAGGATCTCGGCGATGCCGGCCTTGTTGTCGCTGGCATTGCCATTGTCGCCGCGCGAAATGAAGGCGCGCCAGACCTTCTCGCGCAGGGCGCGGTCCGTTGAGTAAGTGAGGAAGGGCGCGACCGAGGAGCGGGTGTTGACCACCGCCCATCCGGCGACCTTGCGCTCGTCGGCCGCGGCCTTGAGCGAGGCCTTGAAGCTGTCGGGCAGGCCGGCGAGCTGGGCCTCGCTGTCGAGGACGATCCAGGTCTCCTCGTCCGCCAGCAGCCGCCGGCTGAAATCGGAGAAGGCCGATGCGAGCGCCTGGTTGAGCCGGCTCACCTCGGCGCGCTCGGCATCGGACAGGGCGGCGCCGCGGCGGACGAAGCCGCGATAGCTGCGCTCGAGCAGGCGGAGCTGCTGGGGATCGAGCTTCTGGCTGGCGCGCGTGTCGTACGCGCCCTTCACCCGGGCGAAGAGCAGGGGATCGAGGAACAGCTCGTCATTCGCCTTGGTGAGCTTGGGGCTCCATTCGCGATCGATCGCCTGGACCTGCTTGTCGGCGAGGTTGCTCTCATAGACGCCCCAGACCGATTCGACCCGGTCCATCGTCTCGCCGGCCTTCTGCATCGGCTCGATCACGGTGTGGAAGGTGGAGGCGGTGCGCGCGTTGCGGATCGCGTGGATCTCCTGGCGCTGCTCGGCGATCGCCACTTCGAAGGCGGCGGGGAACATCTCCGCCTTGAACTTGTCCCAGGGGGGCACGCCGCCATAGCCGCCCGGCCAGGGCTTGAGCAGGGGCGAGGCGTCGACGGGTTCGGCAGTCCCGATACTAGAAGCTTTTGCCATCAGGCTCCCCAGGAAAGGCGTTGCGAGTGCGGCACTGGTGCCGAGAAGCGCCTGACGGCGGCTGAAGTTGCGGATCATGTTCGCGATTGTCCCCATGCATTCTGCGATTGCGGCGAGCTTAGGCGCGCGTGGCGGAATGGCAATTGACTCTGCGCCGATATGGAACAAAATGGGAACGATTTTGTCCCCGAGTCGTGAGCAGCATGGCCGATCCTGCCGTCCTGAAGCAATTGCGCGAGACGCTACGCGGTCTCGAGACCGGCGGATTCCGCCGGCGGCCATCGCTGCCCTTCGGCATCGAGGCGCTCGATTCGCGCCTCGCCGATGGCGGGCTCAGGCTCGACGCGCTGCATGAGGTGGCGGCGGGCACCAGCGACATGGCGGACGATTGCGCGGCGACCCTGTTCCTCGCCGGGATCGCGGCGCGCGCCTGGGGGCCGGTGCTGTGGGTGGTGCGGCGGCGCGACCTGTTCGCGCCGGGGCTCGCCCAGTCGGGGCTCGATCCCAAGCGCCTGATCTATGCCGAGGCCAAGGACGATGCCGAGCTGCTCGCGGTGATGGAGGAAGGGCTGCGCCATCGCGGGCTGGGCGCGGTGATCGGCGAGGCCAGGCGCGCGGACATGACCGCGACGCGGCGGCTGCAGCTCGCGGCCGAGGGCGGCCGGACGATCGCGCTGCTGATGAAGCGCGCCGCGCGCGAGGGCAGCGATCCGATCTCGCCTCCCTCGGCAGCGGTGACGCGCTGGCGGGTGGCCTCGGCGCCCTCGACGAAGCTGCCGGTGGAGGGCGTCGGGCGCGGGCGCTGGAAGCTCGAGCTGGCGCGACAGAAGGGGGGCGAAGGATTCGAAATCACGGTGGAGGCATGCGATGCAACGGGTCGCTGCGCTCTTCCTCCCGCTATGGCCCATCGAAAGGCTGTGGCGAGCGGAAGCGCGCGCCGGCGCGCGGCCTGACCCGCGCCTCCTTCCCGCCCCCCAGGCTCCGCTTCGCAAGCCCGCCCAGCATGAGGGCCATTGGCGGCCGGGAGCGAAATGGGCGCAGGTGGATGAACCAGTTCCTCCCCGAGCTCAGCTCGGGGAGGGGGACCCCGCCGCAAAGCGGCGTGGTGGAGGGGCCGCCGGCGCCAGCCGGCGGGCTTCGCCCGCTGCCCCTCCACCACGCGACTACGTCGCGCGGTCCCCCTCCCCCAGCGAGCTGGGGGAGGAATTGGGTGCCCCCCTCGTCACCTCGCTGCGCAATGGCAGCCGTATCGAGATCGCCGCTGCCTGCCCTGCCGCGCAGGCGCTGGGGCTGCGGCCGGGCATGGCGGTCACCCAGGCGCGGGCGCAGGTGCGCGGGCTCGATGTCCGGCCGGCCGATCCCGAGGGCGATCTCGCCGCGCTGAAGCGCCTCGCGATCCTCGCCGCGCGGCGCTGGTCGCCGGTGGTGGCACTGTCGGATACGGACGGGCTGTTCCTCGATATCACCGGCACCGCGCATCTGTTCGGCGGCGAGGCGGCGATGGCGCGGCGCATCGTCCGCCTGCTCGCGCGCGCCGGCTTCACCGCGCGGATCGCGATCGCCGACACGCCAGGCGCCGCCTGGGCGCTCGCCCGCTATCATGGCCATTGCATCTGCCCGCCGGGCGAGCAGGCCGCCGCGCTCGCCGTGCTGCCCACCCCGGCGCTGCGCATCGACGAAGCCGCGGTCGAGCTGCTCAAGCGGCTCGGCGTGGACCGGATCGGCGAGCTTTCCATGCTGCCGCGCGCGCCGCTCACCCGCCGCTTCGGCGGGGCGACGGTGCTGCGGCTCGATCAGGCGCTGGGCCGCATCGCCGAGCCGCTCGATCCGGTGATCCCGCCGGAGAGCATCGCGGTGCAGCAGCGTTTCGCCGAGCCAATCGCGTCCGCAGAGGCCATCGAGCATTGGCTGGGCACCCTCACCCCACGCCTCGCCGCCGCGCTCGAGGCCGAGGGGCTGGGGGTGCAGGCACTGGAATGCGTGGCGGAGCGGATCGACGGGGTGCCGCAGCGCATCCGCATCGGTCTGGCCCGGCCCAATCGCGACCCCGCGCATCTGCTCCGCCTGCTCAAGCGGCGGATCGAAGATGTCGAGCCGGGATACGGCATCGATGCGATCACCCTCCATGTCCGCCGCGCCGGTCTGCTCGGCCCCGAACCGGTGGTCGAGCGGCTGGACGAGGAAGCGGCGCCCGACCTCGCCACTTTGGTCGACACGCTGGCGACGCGGATCGGCCTCGGCGCGATGTGGCGGATGCAGCCGGTCGAGAGCGACGTGCCCGAGCGTTCCGAGGCGCGCGCGCCGGTGCTCGATCCCCCGGCTAGGCCGGCGCAGCGCGGCAAGCGCGACGATGTCCGCCAGCTCGACCGCAACCCGCCGCTGCCGCCCTGGCATCCCGGCTGGCCGCGCCCGGCGCGGCTGCTGCGCCGGCCCGAGCGGCTCGATCACGTCATCGCCGAGCTGCCCGACCAGCCGCCCCGCCGCTTCACCTGGCGCGGACAACCCCACCGCGTGATCCATGCCGACGGCCCCGAGCGCATCCAGGGCGAATGGTGGAAGCGCGACGCCGAGCGGATGAGCGTGCGCGACTATTTCCGCGTCGAGGACGAGGCCGGCCGGCGTTACTGGCTGTTCCGCGCCGGCGATGGCGAGCGCCCGGCGACCGGCGACCTCAGCTGGTATCTCCACGGGGTGTTCGGATGAGCTATTCCGAGCTCCAGGTGACGACGCATTTCTCGTTCCTGCGCGGCGCGTCTTCGCCCGAAGACCTGTTCAAGCAGGCAGCGCTGCTCGGCCTGCCGGCGCTGGGGATCGTCGATCGCAATTCGGTGGGCGGCGTGGTGCGCGCGCTGGTCGCCGCGGAGAAGATCAGCGCGCTCGGCCTGAAGATCCGGATGATCGCCGGCTGCCGGCTCGACCTGGTCGACGGCAGTTCGGTGCTGGTCTGGCCCGAGGACCGTGCCGCCTGGTCGCGGCTCACCCGGCTGCTCACGCTCGGCAAGTCGCGCGCCGATGCGCAGAAGGGCGAGAAGGGCCAGTGCTTCCTCCACTGGGACGACCTTGCCGGCGCGGCCGAGGGCATGGTCGCCGCGCTGGTGCCCGGGCTGGCCGATACCGGCGACCCCCAGGCGCTCGAATGGATGGCGGATGTGTTCGGCGACCGCGGGCATCTCTGCCTGACCCAGCACCGCCGCCCGGGCGACGCGATGCGGCTGCACGAGCTCAACCTCGCCGCCCGCCGCTTCGGGCTGACCGCACTGGCGACGGGCGACGTCCTCTACGACACGCCCGACCGGCGGATGCTGCAGGACGTCGTCACCGCGATCCGCGAATGCTGCACGATCGACGAGCTCGGCTTCCGCCGCGAGCGCAGCGCCGACCGGCATCTCAAGTCGCCGGAGGAAATGGCGCGCCGCTTTCGCGACTATCCCGAAGCGCTCGCCGCTTCCGAGGCGATCGCCGAACGCTGCACCTTCTCGCTGCGGGAGCTGAAGCACCAATATCCCGAGGAAGAAGTCATCCATGGCCGCAGCGCCCAGGAAGCCCTCGCCACGCTCGCCTGGAACGGACTCAAGCAGCGCTTCGCCGGCAAGCCATCCCAGGCGCATCAGGACCTGCTCAAGCACGAACTCGGACTCGTCGAGCGGATGGAGTACGCGCCCTATTTCCTGACGGTCAATTCGATCGTCCAGTTCGCGCTCAGTCAGCACATCCTCTGCCAGGGGCGCGGTAGCGCCGCCAATTCGGTGATCTGCTTCGCGCTCGGCATCACCTCGATCGATCCGATCAAGCACCAATTGCTGTTCGAGCGCTTCATCTCGACCGAGCGCAAGGAGCCGCCCGACATCGACGTCGATTTCGAGCATGAACGGCGCGAGGAAGTGATCCAGTGGATCTACGAGAATTACGGCCAGGACCATGCCGCGCTCACCGCGGTGGTGATCCGCTTCCGCTCGCGCAGCGCGCTGCGCGAAGTCGGCAAGGCGATGGGGCTGCCCGAGGACATGACCGCGGCGCTGTCGTCCCAGGTCTGGGGCTGGTCGAACGACGTCGATGACAAGCATGCCGATGCGCTCAACCTCGATCGCAGCGATCCGCGACTGGCGCTGACGCTCGAACTGGCCCGCCAGCTGGTCGACACGCCGCGTCACCTTTCCCAGCATCCCGGCGGCTTCGTGCTGACCCGCGACAAGCTGCACGACCTGATCCCGGTCGAGCCGGCGGCGATGATCGACCGCCGGGTGGTCGAATGGGAGAAGCTCGACATCGAGGAGCTGGGCTTCATGAAGGTCGATATCCTCGGCCTCGGCATGCTCGGCTGCATGCGGCGCACCTTCGACCTGCTTGCCGAGCACAAGCAGACCTATCTCACCCTCGCCTCGCCGAAGATGCAGGAAGAGGACCCGCTTACGTTCGACATGATCCAGCAGGCCGACACGCTGGGCGTGTTCCAGATCGAGAGCCGTGCGCAGATGTCGATGCTGCCGCGGATGAAGCCGGTCTGCTTCTACGACATCGCGATCCAGGTCGCGATCGTCCGGCCGGGGCCGATCCAGGGCAACATGGTCCACCCCTATCTCAAGCGCCGGCAGAATCCGGACCTGGTCGACTATCCCTCACCCAAGCTGAAGACGGTGCTGAAGAAGACGCTGGGGGTGCCGCTGTTCCAGGAACAGGCGATGCAGGTGGCGATCGTCGGCGCGGACTTCACCCCGAGCGAAGCCGACCGGCTGCGCCGGGCAATGGCAACCTTCAAATCGAGCGGGGACATCGGCGAGTTCGGCCCCAAGCTGATCGAAGGCATGCGCCGCAACGGCATCAGCGAGACCTTTGCCGCGCAGATGGTCGAGCAGATCAAGGGCTTCAGCAATTACGGCTTCCCCGAGAGCCATGCGGCCAGCTTCGCCAAGATCGCCTATGCCTCGAGCTGGATGAAATGCCATCATCCGGACGTGTTCTGCACCGCGCTGCTCAATGCCCAGCCGATGGGCTTCTACGCGCCGGCGCAGCTGATCCGCGATGCCCGCAACCACGGTGTCGAGGCACAACCGGTGTGCATCAACGACAGCGACTGGGATACCCGGATGATGGCCGCGGGGCCGAATGCGCGTGAGAAGGATGCGCGCTTCTGCGGGACCGAAGAAGACTGGACGAGCCTGCAACCGATCCGGCTCGGCATGCGGATCGTGCAGGGGCTTGCCCAAGACGATGCCGAAGCGATCCTGAGGGCACGCGCACAAGCCCCCTTCACTTCGATCGAAGACATCTGGCGCCGCTCGCGGGTGAAGCCCGCCGCGCTGGAACGGCTCGCCCGGGCCGATGCCTTTCAGGCGCTGGGGCTCAACCGGCGCCAGGCGCTCTGGGCGATCAAGGGACTGAGCCAGGCGCCGCTCGACCTGTTCGCCGCCGCCGATGCCCGCGAGGGCGCGACCGTGGCCGAAGTGATCGAGCCGCAGGTCTCGCTGCAACCACTCAGCGCCGGGCGCGAAGTGGTGGAGGATTATCGCGCCACCCAGCTGTCGCTGCGTGCGCACCCGCTCCTTTTCCTGCGCGATCGGCTGGAAGCGCGGCGGATCGCGAGGTGCGCGGACCTGCTGGACATGAAGGACGGGCAGCGCGTCGAAGTCGCCGGGCTGATCCTGGTCCGCCAGCGGCCGGGCAGCGCCAAGGGCGTGGTATTCGTCACGCTGGAGGACGAGACCGGCATCGCCAATGCCGTGCTCTGGGCGGATCGCTTCGAAGCCAATCGCCGCACCGTGATGTCCGCCACGATGCTGGCGATCAAGGGCAAGGTGCAGAAGGAAGGGATCGTGATCCACCTCGTCGCCGAGCAGATCACCGACCTGACGCCCTGGCTGCGCGAGGTCGGTGAGCTCGAGCTGCCGGACATGACCATGCCGGGCGACGGCGCGCGGCATGGCGGCGAGATCGATCCGCGCGACCGGCTCGTCCCGCGCCAGCGCCCCGCCGACAGCTGGCCGCCGCGCCGCAGCCTCAAGGCGCCGGACCTGATCCCGGTGCGCTCAAGGGATTTCCACTGATGCCGAGGAACCGCCTGTTCTTTGCGCTGCGCCCCTCGCCGCTCGCCCGCAACCTGATCGGGGTGCAACGCGACCAGCTCGGGCTCGCCGAAAGTATGGTCGAGAACGACCGGCTGCACATCACGCTCGGCATCACCGAGGATTTCCCGCGCCAGCCCTATGCCGAGATGAAGCGGCTGATCGAGATCGGCGCACAGGTTTCCGCAGCGCCGGTTCCCGTTGCGCTCGACCGCATCTCGGGCGGCAACGAGACGATCGCGCTGCGGCCCAGTCGCAAGATCGATGCGCTGGCCGAGCTTGGGCGCAAGCTGCAAGCGGGGCTGGCCGGCGCCGGGCTGCTGCGCGGCGGCTGGGAGTTCCATCCCCACGTCACCTTGCTCTACCGCAAGGGCCGGCCCTTTACCCGGACGATTCCGCCGATCGGCTGGGATGCGACCGATTTCGTGCTGATCCATTCGATGCCTGGCGAGCACCGGCATGTCGAGCTGGGTCGCTGGCCGCTGATCGAACGGCAAGGCGGGTTTGGATTCTGAGCCGCATGGCATCAGCATAGCTGCTCCCCGGCGAAAGCCGGGGAACTGAAAAGGCTCTAAAACCCCAGCCCCAGCTGCGGCAGGTTGCGGGTGACGATCCCGTCTCGCACCTCGACGCCCTCGATCTCGAGCATGCGCGCCTTGGACAGAGAACCGCCGGGCGCCGAGAAGCCGCCAATCTTCCCGTTCGCCGCGGTCACCCGGTGGCAGGGGACGATCAGCGGCACCGGATTGGCCGCCATCGCCTGGCCGACATCGCGGGCGAATTCGGGGCCGGCATCGAGCAGCTTCGCGATCGCGCCATAGGTCGCCGTCTCGCCCCAGCCGAGCGCACGCACGGCGGTGTAGACGCGCTCGAAGAACGGTTCCTGCTGCCCCAGATCGACGGGCACCTGCGCGAAATCGACGCGCGCGCCAGCGAAATAGCGCAGCGCGTCGTCGATCACCGCCTGCACCTGGGGAGGCGGCGACGCCAGCCGGGCGTCTGGCAGGCGCCGGAGCAATGCGCGTTCGGCCTCATGCGCGGTGCCCGCCGGCAGCCGGAAGCTGTTGATGCCCCGCGCGTTCCAGCCGATCGCGGCGAAGCCCGCCACCGTCTCGAACACGGAATAGAAGCGCTCGCCCGTCATAGTGCAGAGATCGGCACGCGAGCCGCCATTCGCAACCGGCTCAGCGCTCGCTACGACGCCAGGGCCGCCCACGTCCGATCGCCTTCGCGGCACCAAAGGGCAAGCGGGTCTCGAACCGGTCGAGCTCCAGACCGGCATCATTGTCGCCGAGCATCTGGGCGCGCCGCAGCCACAGGCGGTAACCGTGCAAGTCCCCGATGTTGAACCGGCTCATCGCGAGATTCTGCGCGGCAAGGCTCGCATAAGGGCCACCTCGCAGCCACACGCGCCGGTAGAGCCATGCCGGCGTTCCCGCCCGGGACATCATGCCCAGATTCGCCGGATCGTTGCCCTGGCTGAACAGCCCGGCCAGCTCCAGCATCGCATGCGCGTGGCCACGCCGGGCGAGATGATCGAGGATCGGCATGTAAAAGCCATTGGCCCGCCGCTCCATGATCGCGCGGGCGCGCTCGAACAGCCGATCCTCCCGAGTCATTCAGCCCCCGACGGTCTGCTCGATCACCCCGAAGATCGGGTGGTGCCTGTCGTCCTCGGCCCAGATGCGCACTGTATCGCCTGCCTTGAGGAAGGGGGTCTCGGGCTTGCCGCCCCGGATCGTCTCGATCGTGCGGATCTCGGCGATGCAGGAATAGCCGACGCCGCCTTCGCTGACCGGCTTGCCGGGGCCGCCATCCTCGCCGCGGTTCGAGACGGTGCCCGAGCCGATGATCGTGCCGGCACCGAGCTTGCGGGTCTTGGCGGCGTGCGCGACCAAAGTGCCGAAGTCGAAGGTCATGTCGATGCCCGCCTCGGCCCGGCCGAAGGGCTTGCCGTTCACATCGACCATCAGCTTGCGGTGGAGCTTGCCGTCCTTCCACCAGTCGCCGAGCGAATCGGGAGTGGCGAAGACCGGCGAGAAGGCGCTGGCCGGCTTGGACTGGAAGAAGCCGAAGCCCTTGGCGAGCTCGCCCGGGATCAGGTTGCGCAGGCTCACGTCATTGGTGAGGCCGACCAGCCGGATCGCGGCGAGCGCCTCTTCGCGCGACGCGCCCAGCGGCACGTCGCCGGTGACGACCACCACTTCGCCTTCGAGGTCGCAGCCCCAGGCCTCGTCGGCGAGCGGGATCGCGTCGCGGGGTCCCAGGAACCCGTCGCTGCCGCCCTGGTACATCAGCGGATCGTGCCAGAAGCTGTCGGGCATCTCGGCGTTGCGGGCCTGCCGGACGAGCGCGACATGGTTCACATAGGCCGAGCCGTCCGCCCATTGGAACGCGCGGGGCAGCGGGGCGGCGGCGAGCCGCTCGTGGAAGCGCTCGCGCGGGATCACCTCGTGATCGAGATCGGTGGCGAGGTTGCGCAGGTCGGCCTCGACCCGGTCCCAATTGTCGAGCGCCGCCTGCAGCGTCGGCGCGATCATGTCGGCGCTGGCATACCAGGCCAGATCGGTGGAAACGACGACCAGCTTGCCGTCACGGCCGCTCTTCAGGCTTGCGAGCTTCATTAAGTCTCTCCTTTGCTCCATCCATAACCGTCCGGGCGGCCAAGTCGAGTTGACTCCGTCGGTTGACTCGGGAGGCCGTGCCCCGCATCGGTTGGCGCATGGGGGCTGCGCTGCGCTTTCTGGATCATGAAGGCGAGATGGCGGCGCGAATCCGCGATTTCGACTGGCACGCGCATCCGCTCGGCCCGCCCGAACATTGGCCCGACGTGCTGAAATTCGCGCTCGACGTGGCGCTGGGCTCGACCTTCCCGACCGCGGTCTATTGGGGGCCGGAACTCTACCTGCTCTACAACGACGCCTGGGCGACGATCCCCGCCGATCGCCACCCCTGGGCGCTGGGTCGGCCGGGCGCGGAGGTGTGGGCGGACATCTGGGACGTGGTCGGCCCGCAGATCGTCGGGGTGCTGGAAAGTGGCCGCGGCTTCGCGATCTACGACCAGCAGCTGATGATGGAGCGGGGCGGGCGGCGCCAGGAGACGTGGTGGAACTACAGCTTCACGCCGCTGCGTGATGTGGAGGGCCGCGTCGCCGGCATGCTCAACCAGGGCAACGAGACCACGCGGAACGTCTTCGCCGAGCGCGCCCGGCTGGCCGAAGTGGCGCGGTTGCGCGACCTGTTCGAGCAGGCGCCCGGCGCGACGGCGCTGCTCCACGGCCCCGAGCATCGCTTCGAATTCGCCAATTCGGAATATCTGGCGCTGATCGGCGGGCGCCCGGTGCTGGGCATGACGGTGGCCGAGGCATTACCCGAAGTGGTCGAGCAGGGCTTCGTCGCGCTGCTCGACAATGTCTATGCCAACGGCGAGACCTTCCGGGCGGACGGCGTGCCCGTGCTGCTCCAGCGCCGCGCCGATGGCCCGGCCGACACCCGCTTCCTCGATTTCGTCTACCAGCCGATCAAGGACGCGAACGGCAACACCACCGATATCTTCGTCGCCGCCAACGACGTGACCGAACGCACCACCGCGGAGGAGGCACTGCGGCGGAGCGAGGAGCGGCTGCAGCTCGCGCTCAACGCCTCGCTCGGCGTCGGCACCTGGGTGTGGGACGTGGCGCGCGACCAGGTCACCGCCGATGCGCGCTTCCTGCGCCTCTACGGCGTCGACGAGGCGCTGGCCGGCAAGGGCGCGCCGATCGAGAGCTTCTTCGTCAATGTGCATCCCGGCGACCGCGCCCGGCTCGAGGCGAGCATCGCCCGCACCCTCACCGAGCGCGTGCCGTTCAACGAGGAATATCGGCTCGTCCAGAGCGACGGCACGCTGCGCTGGGTGAGCGCGCAGGGCCGCGCGACCTTCGACGAGGAGGGAAGGCCGCTGCGCTTCCCGGGCGTCGCCTTCGACGTCACCGAGCGCAAGCTGGCCGAGGAGGCCGCGCGCGACACGGCGGAAGAACTGCGCGAGGCGAATGAGGCGCAGGCGTTTCTGGGTGCGCTGTCCGACCAGCAGCGCGCGCTCGATTCGGCCGATGCGGTGATGCGCTTCACCGCCGCGGCGCTTGGCGAGCAGATGGCGCTGGACCGGGTGGTCTTCTACCGGGTGCAGGGCGAGGCGGTGCGCTTCGGCCCCTATTGGACCAGCGGCAGGCTCGCCCCGCTCGAAGGCACGCTGCCGATCGAGGCGCTGGCCGAAAATGCCCGCTCCTATCGCTCCGGCCGCACCGTAGTGCTGGGCGACATCGCGCATGAGGCGCCGGGGCTCGCGCATCTCGCCGGCGCCGGAGTGGGCGTGCCGCTGCTGCGCGGCGGACAATGGGTCGCGGTGATGTCGATCAACAGCGCCGAGCCGAGGCGCTGGAGCGCCGAGGAAGTCGCCTTCATCGAGGCGGTGGCGGAGACGACCTGGGACGCGGTCGAGCGGATCGAGGCAGTGGCGGCGCTGCGCGAGAGCGAGGCCAAGTTCCGCGCCATCGCCAATTCGATCGACCAGATGGTCTGGTCGACCCTGCCCGACGGTTATCACGATTATTACAACGACCGCTGGTACGAATATACCGGCGTGCCGCACGGCAGCACCGACGGCGCGGCGTGGAACGGCATGTTCCATCCCGACGACCAGGAGCGCGCCTGGTCGGTATGGCACCAGAGCCTGGAAACCGGCGCGCGCTACCGGATCGAATATCGGCTGAAGCATCGCTCGGGCCGGTATCGCTGGGTGCTCGGCAGCGCCCAGCCGGTGCGGAACGAGCAGGGCGAGATCACCCGCTGGTTCGGCACCTGCACCGACATCCAGGACATTGTCGACGCCCGCGAAGTGCTCGCCCGCTCGCGCGAGGCGCTGGAGGCGGCGGTGCGCGAGCGGACCGAGCAGCTGATGGCGGCCGAGGAACGGCTGCGCCAGGCGCACAAGATGGAGGCGGTCGGCCAGCTCACCGGCGGCATCGCGCATGACTTCAACAACATGCTCGCCGTGGTGATCGGCGCGCTCGACCTGCTCGAGCGGCGGGTGGCGCAGGGCCGGCTCGATATCGACCGATACATCACCGCCGCGCGCGACGGGGCGACCCGCGCCGCCGCGCTCACCCAGCGGCTGCTCGCCTTCTCGCGCCAGCAACCGCTCGCCCCGGTGGCGATCGACGCCAACGAGATGGTGCGCGGGATGATCGAGCTGCTCGTCCGCACGCTGGGCGACGACGTGACGGTGGAGACATTGCTGCCGGCCGGCGTCTCGCCGCTGCGCGCCGATCCCAACCAGCTCGAGAACGTCATCCTCAACCTCTCGGTCAACGCCCGCGACGCGATGCCGCATGGCGGCAAGCTGGTGCTCGCCACCGCCAATGCCCGGTTCGAGGCGGAGGAAGCGGCCGAGCTCGAGCTGCAGCCGGGCGACTATGTCGAGATCGCCGTGGTCGATACCGGCACCGGCATGACGCCGGAAGTGGCCGCCCGCGCCTTCGATCCCTTCTTCACCACCAAGGGGGTGGGCAAGGGCACCGGGCTCGGGCTCAGCCAAGTATTCGGCTTCATCCGCCAGTCGGGCGGCGCGGTGGGGATCGACACCGAGCCGGGCCAGGGCACCACCGTGCGGCTCTATCTGCCCGCCGATGCCGGCACCGCGCCGGCACCCCGCGCCGAGGCCCCGATCGCCGTGCCGATGGGCGCCCGCAGCGGCGAGACGGTGCTGGTGGTCGAGGACGAGGAGCGGGTACGCAACTACTCGATCGAGGCGCTGCGCGAGCTCGGTTACGAAGTGATCGGCGCGCGCGACGGGCCCGAGGCGCTGCGGCTGATCGAGGCCGGCCCGCCGGTCTCGCTGCTGTTCAGCGACGTGGTGATGCCCGAGATGACCGGGCGCGAGCTGGCCGAGCGGGCGCGGGCAAGGATGCCCGGCCTCAAGGTGCTGCTGACCAGCGGCTATGCCCCGGAAACGGCGCGCGTCGCGGGCGAGACGATCCTCGCCAAGCCGTTCGATCTCGACCGGCTGGCGGCTGCGGTGCGGGCGGCATTGGACGCCTAAGCGGCCACCTTCTTTCCCGGCGAAGGCCGGGGCCCAGTCCTTGAAAGTCACGCGCCTTGGCGCGTCTGTGACGCGCACGCCTAGTCTGGGCCCCGGCCTTCGCCGGGGGAAAAGCCCTCCGATCACGGCAAATCGACTTGACCGAATCGTCCACACACGCCATGCGCGCCGCGGCTTCGGCGCCTTGCGCCCCGGCCTCCGTAAAGCCCAGCCGCCGAGTCCTGTCGAAGGGCGGCTTGTGGCCCGCCCCGGCAGGCGGAGACGTGTATCCATGGCAAATGTAGCGGTTATCGGCGCCCAATGGGGTGACGAAGGCAAGGGCAAGATCGTCGACTGGCTCGCCGAGCGGGCCGACATGGTCGTGCGTTTCCAGGGCGGCCACAATGCCGGCCACACGCTCGTCGTCGGCGAGAATGTCTACAAGCTCTCGCTGCTTCCCTCGGGCATCGTTCGCGGCACGCCGAGCGTGATCGGCAACGGCGTGGTGCTCGATCCCTGGCACCTCAAGGCCGAGGTAGAGAAGCTGCGCGGCCAGGGCGTCGAGATCACGCCCGACAAGCTGATGATCGCGGACAATTGCCCGCTGATCCTCCCCTTCCACCGCGATCTCGACGCGCTGCGCGAGGATGCCAGCGGCGCCGGCAAGATCGGCACCACCCGCCGCGGCATCGGTCCGGCCTATGAGGACAAGGTCGGCCGCCGCGCTATCCGCGTGTGTGACCTCGCCCATCTTGACGAGCTCGGTCCGCAGCTCGATCGCCTGACCGCGCATCACGACGCGCTGCGCGCCGGCTTCGACCAGCCGCCGATCGACCGCGAGGCACTGCTCGCCGAGCTGCGCGAGATCGCCGGCTTCGTCCTGCCCTTCGCCCAGCCGGTGTGGCGCGCGCTCAATGCCGCGCGCGAACGCGGCCGCCGCATCCTGTTCGAAGGCGCGCAGGGCGTGCTGCTCGACATCGATCACGGCACCTATCCGTTCGTCACCTCGTCGAACACCGTGGCGGGCACCGCCTCGGCCGGTTCGGGCATCGGCCCGGGCGCGGTCGGCTTCGTGCTGGGCATCGCCAAGGCCTATACCACCCGCGTCGGCTCGGGCCCGTTCCCGAGCGAGCAGGACAATGAAGTGGGCGAGCGGCTCGGCACGCGCGGCCATGAATTCGGCACCGTCACCGGGCGCAAGCGCCGCTGCGGCTGGCTCGACGCGGTGCTGCTGCGCCAGTCGGCCGCCGTCTCGGGCATCACCGGCATCGCGCTGACCAAGCTCGACGTGCTCGACGGGTTCGACGAAATCCAGGTGTGCACCGGCTACAGGCTGCACGGCGAGGAGATCGACTATTATCCCTCGAACGCCGCCGATCAGGCTGCGGTCGAAGCGGTCTATGAGACGATGCCGGGCTGGCAGGAGACCACCGCCGGTGCGCGCAGCTGGGCCGAGCTGCCGGCCGCCGCGATCAAGTATATCCGCCGGGTCGAGGAACTGATCCGCTGCCCGGTGGCGCTGGTCTCGACCAGCCCCGAGCGCGAGGACACGATTCTGGTCCGCGATCCCTTCGCGGACTGAGAACGCGGCAATGCGCTACCCGTCCGGCCAGGGCGGGTAGCGCATCCCCTGCGTCGGGAGCCCTAGTGGGGCTTCTTCTTGCCTTCCTTCTTGGCATCACGCTTGTCTTCGGACGAAGCCGCAGGATCCTGGCTGGGGGAAGCCGGATCGGGCGCGGGCGTGGCCGTGCTGGTATCCGGCGCAGGCGCCGGATTGGCGCTGGGGTCGGGAGCCGGCGCAGGAGCGGTGGTTTCCGTCGGCGGGTTGGCCGACGGGTCCGAGGGCGTAGTGGTCTGGGCGAAAGCCGCGGGGGCGGCCAGCAGCGCCGCGGCGCCGATCAGGGTTTTGAGCAACATAACAGGGCAATCCTCCTTCGGTTTTTGCCGACAACCCTTCGAGCGGTTACACATGTCTGGATTGTTTCCAGACATTTCAGCCAACCCTGCCCGGCACACGGCTGAGCAACGAGGTGAGCCCGTCAAGGGACGGGTCGAAACCGGCGCGCATGTTAAAACCGGCCGCACCGTGGGGTGCGACCGGCTATTTGCCTGGGCCGGAGAGCCCGGCCTCCGGAAAACGAATCAGCCGATCTGGGCGCGATGAAGCAGCTTCTGGTCGGCCAGGACGAGCGCGACCATCGCCTCGACCACCGGCATGCCGCGGATGCCGACGCACGGATCGTGGCGGCCCTTGGTCAGAATCTCGGTCGCCTCGCCTTCGCGCGTGACGGTCTCGACCGGGGTCAGGATCGAGCTGGTCGGCTTGAACGCCACCCGTACCCGCACCGGCTGGCCGGTCGAGATGCCGCCGGCGATGCCGCCGGCATGGTTGGCGAGGAAGTGCGGCTTGCCGTCATTGCCCGGGCGCATCGCATCGGCATTCTGCTCGCCGGTCAGCGCCGCCGCGGCGAAGCCGTCGCCGATCTCGACGCCCTTCACGGCGTTGACCGACATGCAGGCGGCGGCCAGCTCGCTGTCGAGCTTGGCATAGAGCGGCGCGCCCCAGCCCGCGGGCACGCCGGTCGCCTCGCAGGCGACCACCGCGCCGAGCGACGAGCCCGACTTGCGCGCACCATCGACCAGCGCCTCCCAGCGCTTCGCCGCTTCGGCATCGGGACAGAAGAACGGGTTGTTGCCGATCTCGTTCGCGTCGAAATTGGCATAGTCGATCGCGTCGCCGCCGATCGCCTCGACCCAGGCGAGGATCGTGACTTCGGGGATGACCAGCCGCGCGACGGCACCCGCCGCCACCCGCGCCGCGGTCTCGCGCGCCGAGCTGCGTCCGCCGCCGCGATAGTCGCGGAAGCCGTATTTGGCGTCATAGGCATAATCGGCATGGCCGGGGCGATAGGCCTTGGCGACTTCCGAATAATCCTTGGAGCGCTGGTCGACATTGTCGATGTGGAGCGCGATCGGCGTGCCGGTCGTGCGCCCTTCGAACACGCCCGAGAGGATGCGGACCTGGTCCGGCTCCTGGCGCTGGGTGGTGAAGCGCGACTGGCCCGGGCGGCGCTTGTCGAGCAAGGGCTGGATGTCTCCCTCGGACAGGCTCAGTCCCGGTGGGCAGCCATCGACCACGGCGCCTAGCGCCGGGCCATGGCTCTCGCCCCAGGTGGTGAAGCGGAAGACGCGTCCGAAGGTGTTGAAGCTCACTCGACCCTGCCCAGTTGCGCGAACGCCGGTGCGTGCGTCGCGGCGCCGCGCACCCCGCACGGCATGGCGCCGCCCTGCAGCGGCAGCGCCATCAGATACTCACCGGCATAGGGCGAGGCAAATCCCTGCGCCCATTCCGCCGCGAAGCCGAAGCGCTCGTAATAGCCGGGCTCGCCGAGCACGAAGCACAGCATCGCACCCGCCGCGCCCAGCTGGGCGATCCCGGCCTGGACCAAAGCCTCGCCGACGCCTTGCTGGCGCCAGGCCTTGTCCACCGCGAGCGGCGCCAGCGCGACCGCGGCAATGGCCTTGCCGGCGATCTCCACCTCCATCCGGCTGAACGCGACCATCCCGGCAAGCGCGCCGGTCTCCTCGTCGTCCGCAACCAGCGTCAGCACCATGTCGCCGTCGATGCACAGCCGCTGGACCAGCCGCGCCTCGTCCTCGGCCGGGAAGGCGCGGCGGAGCAATGCATCGATCGCCGCCACATCCCCGCCGGTCGCGGGGCGCACCACGATACTCAAGAGAGCGCGATGTCCGGTGCGTCCTCGGCCTTCATCCCGATCACGTTATAGCCCGAATCGACATGATGGATCTCACCGGTCACGCCCGACGACAGATCCGAGAGCATGTAGAGGCCGGCGCCGCCGACATCCTCGATCGTCACGGTACGGCGGAGCGGCGAGTTCAGCTCGTTCCACTTGAGGATATAGTTGAAGTCGCCGATGCCGCGCGCCGCCAGCGTCTGGATCGGGCCGGCCGAGATCGCGTTCACGCGGATATTCTCCGGGCCCATGTCGACCGCGAGATACTTCACGCTGGTCTCGAGCGCGGCCTTGGCGACGCCCATCACGTTATAGTGCGGGATCACCTTCTCGGCGCCGTAATAGGTCAGCGTCAGGATCGAGCCGCCCTCCGGCATCATCTCGCGCGCCCGCTTGGCCACCGCGACGAGGCTGTAGGCCGAGATGTTCATCGTCGTCAGGAAATTGTCGAGCGTGGTGTCGTAGAATTTCCCGCGCAGCTGCGACTTGTCGGAGAAGCCGATCGCGTGGACGATGAAGTCGATCGTCGGCCACTTCGCCTTGAGCGTGTCGAACGCCGCATCGAGCGCGTCCATGTCGGCCACGTCGCAATCGATCAGCGTGTCCGAGCCGAGCTGCTCGGCGAGCGGCTTCACGCGCTTGAGTAGCGCGTCGCCCTGATAGCTGAATGCCAGCTCGGCGCCCTGTTCGGCGAGCTTCTTCGCGATGCCCCAGGCGAGGCTCTTGTCATTGGCGAGGCCCATGATCAGCCCACGCTTGCCCTGCATCAATCCGGTCACGACGCGCTATTCTCCATTCTTCCGCGGTTCCTCTAGACTCGTTTCGGGCGTTTCCGCCAGAGCCGCATTCAACTCGGCGCCGACTACCAGACCGAGCCCGACGAGGAAGAAGAAGATCAGCGCGATCATCACGCCTGCAAGGCTTCCATAGGTCAGATCGTAATTTCCCAGCGTACCGAGGATTTTGGGCAACAGGGCGGTAACCAGCAGCCACCACACCGCAGTGAACAGCGCGCCGGGCCATTTCGGGCATTTGCTCTTGCGGTAGCGGCTGGGCGTCAGCGAGTAGAACAGGATGTAGAGCGCGCCGAACAGCGCCACCGCCGGCGCGATCTTGCTGAGCGAGACGATGCGCTGCGCTTCTGACGCCCAGGGGAAGATATTGTAGAGGAACTGCTCGACCGCGGTCAGGATCACCTGGAAGCTGAACGCCGCCATGGTGATGATCACCGAGGCGATGATCATCCCGATCGCCCCCAGCCGGTAGCGCCAGAAGGGCGTGCTCGACTGGACGCCGTACGCCTGGCGCAGGATGCCACGGATCGTCTCGATGAAGCCGGCGACGGTCCACAGCCCGACGATCGCGCCGAACCACAGCAGGTTGCCGGTCCGCGCCATCAGCACGTCCTGCACCGGCTTGCGCAGCAAGGTCGCGACGTCGGGCGGCACGGTGTGGAGGAACGCCTCGAGCGTGTGCACCCCCTCCGAGCTGCGCCCGAACAGCTGGGCGATCGCGGCGGCGACGATGAAGAAGGGGAAGAGCGTGACCAGGCTGAGATAGGCGAGGTTGCCGGCATAGGTGAAGCCGTCGTTGAACGTGCCGATCACCACCCGCTTGACCACCGTCCAGAATCTGGGACCGAGACCAATCCGGGCGAGCAGGCCGAGGACGCGGGATCCAAGCCCCGGCTTCGCTTCAGCGGCGCCCGTATCTTCCCCTGTCGTCACAAGGCGTTAGACGCCCATGCGGCCACGCGGGTTCCCCTTGTCGGTCCAGCCCTGGGCAAACTCGATCAGCGCATCGTCATTTACCGGGAGCTCGACCATCAGCGTGACGAGCAGATCGCCGCGCCCCGCCCCCTTGTGGTGGAAGCCGCGGCCCTTGAGGCGCAGCGTCTTGCCCGAGCTCGAGCCTTTGGGGACCTTGAGCATCACCGCGCCGTCGGGCGTCGGCACGCGCACCTCGGCGCCCAGCACGGCCTCCGACAGCGTGACCGGCAGCTCGAGCCGGATATCGTCGCCGCTGCGCTCGAAGAAGCGGTGCGGCTGGATCTCGATCGTCACGATCGCATCGCCGGGGCCGCCCGGCCCTTCCTCGCCCTTGCCGGCCAGGCGCATCTGGGTGCCGGTCTCGACCCCGGCGGGCAGCTTGAGGTCGATCGTCTTGCCGTCGCGCAGGGTGACCCGCTGCGGCGCCAGCCTCGCGGCATCCTCGAAGCTCACCGCCAGCCGATAGGGTACATTGGCGCCCTTGGCCGAGCTACGCCGGCCGAAATCGCCGAAGCCGCCCGAGAAGCCGCCGCCACCGCCGGCAGCGCGCCGGCCGCCCATGCCACCGAACAGCCCCTCGAAGATGTCGCCGAAGCCGCCGGCCTCGCCGCCGCCGCCGAAATCGGCGCGGAAGCCGCCCTGGCCGCCGCCCATGCCGCCCATCCCGCCGGGGCTGAAGCCGCCGAACGGGTTGGTCGGGTTGCCCTCGCCATCGATCTCGCCGCGATCGAAGCGGGCGCGCTTGTCCTTGTCGGTCAGCAGGTCATAGGCCTGGGTGACCTGGCTGAACTTCTCCGCCGCCTTGGGATTGTCCTTGTTGCGGTCGGGATGCAGCTCCTTGGCGAGCTTGCGATAGGCCTTCTTGATATCGGCCTCGCTCGCACCGCGCGCGACATTCAGGACGGAATAAGGATCAGCAGCCATCAAAACCCCTTTGGACGCGCCGTATTTCGGCGTGTCGGGCCGCTAACGCAAGGGCGCGCAGCGAATGTCGCCGAGTGCCGTCACGCGCCCAAAGTACACGAAGTACGCGCCTGGAGCGGCATCCATCGCCGCACAGCGCAATCTTGTTACGCGAGAGAGATGTTTTATTTCCTATTCCGCGTCGAGCGGCTCGACATCGACCGACACATGCATGTCCTGCGCGCCCGAGCCGAGCACGATGCCGTCGATCGGCGCGATTTCGGCATAGTCGCGGCCGATCGCCATCACGACATGGTCCTCCGCCATCCAGATGCCGTTGGTCGGATCGACCCCGACCCAGCCGAGATCGGGACCCGCCCAGACCAGTACCCAGGCATGCGTCGCGTCGGCGCCGACCAGCCGGGGCTGGCCCGGCGGCGGCAGGGTGCGCAGATAGCCCGAGACATAGGCGGCGGGCAGGCCGGCGGCGCGCAGGCCCGAGATCATGATCTGCGCGAAATCCTGGCAGACCCCCCGGCGCTTGTCGAAGGCGGCGCGCGGCGGCGTGTCGACCAAAGTGGCGCTGGGATCGAAATCGAATTCGCGCTGAATGCGGGTGGCCAGCGCGTAGGCAGCCTCCAGCACACCGCGGTCCGGCGCCAGGTCCGGCGCGCACCATTCGGCGATCGCGCCGTCGAGCGGGATCTGCGGCGAGGGAAAGAGATAGGCGGCGGGACCGGCCGGCGACATGTCGCGGCTCTCGCGCGACAGCCGCGCGATCCCGGCGACCGTCGGATCGGAGGCAGAAGGCACCGGGATCGGCCGCTCGACCCGGATGCGCGCGCTGCTCTCGATCGTCAGCGTGCTGGTCGGCACCTCCAGCACCAGCCGCACGACATTGGCGAGCCCGGCCTCGGCGCGGGCCGGGAAGATCCGCCCGCCCGGCTCGACCGACAGGGCATAGTCGAGCACGTCCTGCCCCGACCAGAAGATCGGCTTGAGGCGCAGATTGCAGCGCGCGAACGCGGCCGGCTGCGCATAGTCGAACCGGGTCACGTGGCGGATGCGGTAGAGCATCAGGCGAGGACGAGCCCGGCGGCGCGCAGCGGCTCGGCACCCTGCAGGAAATAGCGCCGCGCGATCGCATCGGAGAGCAGGCCGAGGCGCAGCTCCAGCCCGGCAAGCATGGTGTCGTCGATCCGCACCGCCTGCCCGGTCACCAGGATCGCCGCCAGCTCGCGCGCCTGCTCCTGCTGCGGCTCGGCGAGCCCGTCGTCGGACAGCACCGGCAGCTTGTTGAGATGGCCCGATATTGCCCCGACCTGATAGGCGATGCCGCGCGGATTGCCCGGATCGAGCGTGACCAGATCGAGCACCGGCACCCGGCCGATGCCGGTCAGATAGCGCTGGCGATAACTGATCTGGCTGTCCGCCAGGTCGAGCAGGGTGCCGAGATCGTCGCTGGTCGCATCGACGCGGCCGAAGGCGCGCAGGAAGCGGAGCGTCGCCAGCGCGCGCTCGACCCGCCGGCCCATGTCGTGGAAGCGCCACGCATCGGTTCGCCCCATATGCTCGGCGGCGAGCCCGGCCAGCGCCGAATAGCGCCGCTGCAGCGAGCCGGCCTTGTCGAGCAGCGTGCCGCGCGCCGGGAAGGGCGCGTCGAGCAGGCGGACCATGTCGGCAGCCAGCCGGTCGCGCGAGACCTGGCCGATCAGCCGCGCCTGGGCGTTGATCGCGGCGACGCTGTTCCAGCCCTGCTCCACATCCTCGAGCGCGGCGCGGGCGAGATGGGTCAGGTCGGCGCGCCGGATCGCGCCCGGCGCCGGCGCGGCCTGGTTGGCGACGAGGATGTCGACGAGCCGGCGGACGGTATCGGCGGCGAGCGCCGCGCCGGTATCCGCGCTGATCGAATTGCCGAGCAGCACCCGGATCACCCCGAGCTGCGCCTCGCCGCGCTCCAGATAGCGGCCGAGCCAGAACATGTTGTCGGCCACCCGGCTGGGCAAAGTCCCCGGATTGCGCCGCAGCTGGGTCGAATCGCCCGCGGGCAGCAGCGACACCGGCTCGACCGGATCGGGGCCGTGGACGCAGACATCGGCCGACCACATCCCCTCGCCCATCACCGCAGCGCGGGCATCGGCATGCTCGCCGATCCGGGCGAATCCGCCGGGCAGCACGGTCCAGGCGCCATCGCTGCCGCGCGCCGCGAACACGCGCAGGGTGAAGGGGCGCGCGGCGAGCCGGTCCTCGGTGACCACCGGCATGGTCGAGAGATGGACGATCTCCTGCCCGACATAATCCTGGGGCCGCCGCGCCATGTCGGCGAGCAGCGCGGCGCGCGCCTCGCCCTGCAGCGCCGCGCCGAGCACGGCCTTGGCCCCGGGCAGGCCGAGCGGCGGGACGCCAAAGGCGGACTTGACCAGCAGGCGATCGAGATCGGCCTCGACATGGGCCTTTGCATCGTCCTGGCCGCACCACCAGGTGGCGATATTGGGCAAGCTGAGCGCCTCTCCGGTCAGCAGCTCGGCGAGCCGAGGGAGGAAAGCGGCAAAGGCTGGCGCCTCGAGCAGCCCGGCGCCTGGCGCATTGGCGATGACGACATTGCCCGCGACCATCGCATCGACCAGCCCCGGCACGCCGATCGTCGAATGGCTGTCGAGCGCCAGCGGATCGAGCAGGCGCGGATCGAGCCGGCGCCACAGCGCATCGACGCGCTTCAGGCCGGCGATGGTGCGGACATAGAGCTTGTCGTCGAGCACCGCGAGATCGGCGCCCTCGACCAGCAGCCAGCCAAGATAGCGGGCGAGATGCGCCTGCTCGGCATAACTCGGGTTGAGCCGGCCGGGGGTGAGCAGCGCGATGCGTGGCTCGGCCCGGCGGCAGCGCGCGGCCAGGCCCTCGCGGAAGGCGGCGAAGAAGGGCGCATGCCGGGCGATGTTGAGCCGGGTCTGGAGGCCGTCGAGCGTCTGCGCCATCGCCAGCCGGTTCTCGAGCGCATAGCCGGCCCCGGCGGGCGCGCGCAGATGATCGGCGAGCACCCGCCATTCGCCGTTCGGCCCGCGGCACAGGTCGATCGCCAGCGCCTGAAGATGATAGCCGCCCGGCGGCACCGAATTGGCAAGCGGGCGCAGGAAGAAGGGACTGCCGGTGACGAGCGCGGCGGGCACATGCCCATCGGCGACCAGCTTGCCGGGGCCGTACAGGTCGGCGAGCACCTGCTCCATCACCTCGGCGCGCTGGGCAATGCCGGCGGCGATGGCGTTCCACTCGGCCTGCGGGATCAGCAGCGGGATCGGCGAGAGCGGCCAGGGGCGCTCCTCGCCTTCGCCGGCGATGCGGAAGCCGGTTCCGATGTCCTCGGCATGGCGATGCGCGCGCTCGCGTGCGGCCTCGAGATTCTCGCCGGCAAGTCCCGCCAGCTCCTCGAACACCGCGGCCCAGGCCGGATCGCCCGAGAGCATGTCGTCGGCAGGCGCGGACGCGCGATACTCGGCGATCCACCGGTCGGCGATCGTTCCCGCGTCGAACAGAGGTGCGGCGCTGCTCGCCAAGCTTCGTCCCCAGCTATCCGCGGCGACTGATGGGGCAATCCCTGCTGCGTGGCAACATGGGATGCGTACGCACGGCCACGCCGTGCACGCATCCCGTTGCGGGTCAGCGCACGAAGGTGAGCGTCGAGATGTGCGTCACGCTCGCCACGTCCTGCCCGCCGAGCTTCGCCGGGGCGGTTTCGGTGTGCGAGGCGCTGAGCAGGTAGCGGCCCTTGCCGAGCTGCGGCGCATCGATGCGGCCCTGGGCGTCGGTGGTGAACGCCTTTTGCCAGCGATCGGGCGTGATCACCGTGACCTTGGCATCGGCCAGCGGCTTGCCGCGGAAGAGCAGGGTGAACTTGTCGCTGTTCGCCGCCACCGGCACCAGCTCGAGGTCGAGCTTGTGGCTCGTCTCGCTGCGGCCGGCCCGGGCATAGAAGATCGCGCCCTGCTTGGCGTCGCCCGACTGCCAGGGCTCGAACACCGCATCGTCGCGCACGCGCACGTCGCCGGTAGCCGGCACCGCCGCCTCGATATGGTTCGCGCGGCGGGTCAGCGTGGCGGTCGTGCCGACCAGCTGCGGCCTTTGCAGCTTGGGGAACTCCGGATCGCCATTGGCCGGCACCGCCTCGTTCGGCTCGCCCAGATAGATGCGTGCCGGGCCCTTGCCGTCATGCTCCACCCAGATCTCGTGCGCGGCAACCGGGGCGGCGATCAGCATCGCGGCGGCGGCAAGCAGAAGCGTCTTCATTCGTCACTCTCCCTGGCTTGGGACGAGGGAGGCGCATGCCGCACCTCCCTGCCCCCTTTTCAGAAGCGGTAGCTGGCGCTGACCGTGAAGTTGCGCGGCGCGCCGTAGCGATACTGGCTGAACGTGCCCATCTGGCTGTAATAGGTCTTGTCGAGCAGGTTCTCGACATTGGCCTGGACCGAGATCTTCTCGCTCAGCGCATAGCGCGCCATCAGGCTCACCAGCGCGAAGCCGCCCTGCTCGAAGCGGAACGGCGCATTGGTGACCGGGTTGGGCGCGATGGTGAAGGCCTCGCTGCGATAATTGACGCCGCCGCCGAAGGTCAGGCGATCGACCGTATAGGTGGTGAACAGCTTGAGCAGGCGCCGCGGCTGCTCGGTATTGGCGGCAACGCCGTCGCGGTCCTCGGCCTTGAACTGGCTATAGCCGAAATTGATGTTCCAGCCGGGCAGCGGCTTGCCGGTCGCCTCGATCTCGAAGCCTTCGCTCGTCACCCCCTGCGCGGCGACATAAGTCTGTTGCGGCAGGCCGCCGCCCGGCGGGGTGACCATGATGTCGGGCTGGCCGACATTGTCCTGCTCGATGCGGAACAGGGCGACCGAGGTCTGCAGCGCTTCGCCGAAAAGGGCGCTCTTCAGGCCGACCTCATAGGCCTTGCCGTCGAGCGGCGCGATCAGGTCGAGGGTGCGGGTGCGCAGGTTCTGCGGCTGGAAGATCCTGGTGTAGCTCGCGTAGAGCCGGTGGTTCGAGGTGATGTCGAGCAGCGCGCCGACATAGGGGATGAACTCGTCGCTCTTGCCGTAATCGCTCGAGCCGCTCCACGCGAAGCCGCGCTGGTGCCAGCTGGCGAGGCGGCCGCCGGCGATGATCTTGAGCGGATCGGCGATGTTGAGCCGCACCGCGCCATAATAGCCGGTCTGCTCGATCCGCTCCTGCTCGTTGCGCACCGCCGTGGTGCCGAACACCGGCTCGGGAAAGGCCGCGCCCTCGCGGCCAAGGACGGGCACGTTGGTCGCCCAGGAATTCAGCCCGGCGCCCCAGGCGGGGTTGTTCTCGGTATAGGGCGCCACGAAATTGTCGGTGTGGCGGTTGAGCACGCTGTGCAGCGCGCCGAGCACGACTTCGTGATCGCGGCCGAACAGCTTGACGCTGCCCTTGATCTGCCCGTCGAAGCTATCCTGCGTGCTCACGCCCTTCGACTTGTAGGGATTGCTGCTCGCGATCGTGCCGGTCGCCCGGTCGGCGGTGCCGTACAGGTAGAGCAGCTGGGTATCGCCGGTGTTGCGCAGCTGGTTGTAGTTGGCGGTGACGCTCCAGCGGTCGCCTATCTCCTGGCGGACCGTGGCGAAGATGTTGCGGTTGGTGGAGTTCCAATAGGTCCAGTCGGCCGCAGTGGTCTGCGAGCGCTTCAGATCGGTGGTGACCGAACCGTCGCTGTAGAAGGTCGGCAGCGCGCCCCAGGTCGCGCCCCTGGGTTTGGTGTCCTGGTAGCTGATGCCGGCGCGGACCAGCGTGCTGTCGGTCACATCGGCATCGACCACGCCGTAGAGCACATACTTCTTCGTGTGCAGCAGGTCGGTGAAGTTCTTGCCATTCTCGTAGCGGCCGACCGCGCGGACGCGGATGCGGCCATTGGCGTCGAGCGCACCGCCGACATCGGCGGAGACGCGATAGGTGTCCCAGCTGCCGGCGCTGGCATTGACGTAACCGCCCCATTCCCTGGCATCGGCATGCTTGCGCACGAGGTTGACCGAGGCCGAGGGATCGCCGGCGCCCGAGAGCAGGCCGGTCGCGCCGCGCACGATCTCGACGCGCTCGTAGATCGACACGTCGATGCTGGTCTCGCCATTGCCGCCGGCCAGCGTCCAGGCCGCGGGCACGCCGTCGACCTGGGTGTTCCGGATCTCGAAGCCGCGCGCATAGAAGGTGTTGCGGACGTCATCGACTTCGTTGACCGACACGCCGACGCCATTGTTGATCACGTCGGCGACGCTGATCAGATTCTGGTCGAGGATGCGCTGGGCGGTGACGATGCTCACCGATTGCGGCGTCTCGCGCACCGTCAGGCCCAGGCCGGTCGCGGTGTCGATCTTGTCGGGGATCGTATAGCGGCCGCTGACGACGATCTCTTCTCCCTCGGCCGGCTTCTGCGCTTCCTCCGTCTGGGCGAAGGCAGGGGTGGCGAGGGCGCAGAGCGCGGCCCCCAGCGAGAGAGAAAGCCTGAACGTCAAAGTGGACCCCTTTCGAGCGGATGGGTCGCCGCGCTCCCGGCGGCGTTGCGCGGGCCCTAATACTATTGAGAATCGTTTGCAATATATCTTCTCCGTCGCGTGAATGCACGCTGTGCAAGCCGGGTTGCGGCCCGCCAAACCTTTGGATGATTGGGTGAGGCGCAGGCCGGGTGCATATCGGCGGCGTCCCGCCCTCCGACGGAGTTGCGCCCCCATGTCCCAGCTTTCGCTCGACCGCCGCGGCTTTTCCCGTGCCGCCCTCGCCTCGCTCGCCGTCTCGCTCGCCGCCCCCGCGCTTGCCCGTCCCAAGGCGGCGGTGAAGGCGCGCAACATCGTCCTCGTCCACGGCCTGTTCGCCGACGGCTCCTGCTGGTCCGAAGTGATTCCTTTGCTCCAGGACCGCGGCCTCAACGTCACCGCGGTGCAGAACCCGCTCACCACCCTCCCCGACGCGGTGGCCGAGGCCACGCGCGTGCTGAACCGGCAGGACGGGCCGACCGTGCTCGTCGGCCACAGCTTCTCGGGCATGATCGTCACCGAGGCGGGCATGCACCCGAATGTGTCGTCGCTGGTCTATGTCGCCGCCCGCGCGCCCGATGCGGGCGAGGATTACGCCGCGCTCGCCGCGAAATACCCGACACCGCCGGCAACCGCGGGCATCGTCTATGACGGCGACGAGGGCCGGCTCGGCGAGGCCGCCTTTCTGCGCGACTTCGCCGGGGACCTGCCGCTTCGCAAGGCGCGGGCGCTGTTCGCGGTGCAGCAGCCCTTTCACAAGCCGCTGCTCACCGGCCGCACCACCCAGGCCGCCTGGCGCAGCAAGCCTAGCTGGTACGCCGTCTCGACCGAGGACCGGACGATCAATCCAGATCTCGAGCGCTTCATGGCCAAGCGGATGGGCGCGACGACGATCGAGCTCAAGTCGAGCCATGTCTCGATGCTCTCGCACCCGCATGAGATTGCGCATCTGATCCTGGAGGCTGCGGGTCAGGTTTAGCCGCTCAACCGAATCGATAGCCTGCTTCCGTCATCCCCGCGAAAGCGGGGACCCATCTCGTGCGCTATCGACCAATACCGCCGGTGCGCTTGAGTATCGCCTGGGAGATGGGTCCCCGCTTTCGCGGGGATGACGAGAAGAAATAGGGACCGCGAACCTACCAACCCTTCCCCAGCACCCGCTTGACTCATTTCGACGTTTAGCTAAATATCATCGCCATGAACGGCATCTTCAAAGCCCTGGCAGACCCGACGCGCCGCAAGGTGCTCGAGCTGCTGCGGCAGGGGCCGATGGCCGCGGGCGAGCTGAGCGACCGGTTCCCGGTCTCGCGCCCGACCATGTCCGCGCATTTCAACATACTCCGCGAAGCCGGGCTGATCGCCGCGCACCGCGACGGCAAGTCGATCGTCTATCGCCTCCAGCTCTCGGTGCTGGAGGATGCGCTGCTCAGCTTCGGCCAGTTGTTCGGCATCGGCGGCACCGCGCCCGCCGCCCCTCGGGAAGGATCCTCCGCATGAAGATCGGTATAGCCACGTCGATTGCCGCCGCCCTGTTCATCCTGGTCGCCACGCTGGTGCTGCGCGAGCTGGTCCATGCCGGGATGCTCGATGGCAGCGTCGGCACGCGCACGGTGATGATGGCCAATGGCGTGATCGTCGCCCTGTGCGGCAACCTTATTCCCAAGACGCTGGCCGCGCCGCGCGCCTCGCTCGCCGCCGAGCGGCGCATGCAGGCCGCCCTGCGCAGCGCCGGCCTGGCGATGACGCTCGCAGGCGCGCTCTATGCCCTGTTGTGGCTGGCCGCGCCCGAGGCCATCGCCCAGCCGGTCTCGCTCGGCGCGCTCGGGCTGGCCTTCCTCTACACCGTCTATCGCATCCTGCGCTGCAAATGGGGCCGCGCCGACGTAGCCGCCTGACCGGTTCGGGCTTGCGGTTTGCGCCCAGGCCCGACACCACTCCGCGCAAACGGAGCGGAGAGGCTAGTGACGGAAATCGCGGAGACGCTGGCGACGGCGCCGGACCGGACGGCGACGGGCAAGGAACATTTCGAGGTCCTGGACGGCCTGCGCGGTACCGCGGCGTTGATCGTGGTGCTCTTCCACATCCAGGGGATCACCGTGATGTGGGACGGCGCCAAGGTGGTGCTCCACCACGCGCCGCTCGCCGTCGACTTCTTCTTCGCGCTGTCCGGCTTCGTGATCGGCTATGCCTATGACGACCGTTGGGACCGGATGGGCACCGGACGCTTCCTCGCGCTGCGGCTGATCCGGCTGCACCCGCTGGTGATCCTCGGCGCGCTGCTCGGGCTGGCGAGCTATCTGCTCGATCCCTTTGCCGGCCAGGCCCAGGCAGTGCCGCTGGCGTCGGTGCTGGGCGCCTTCGCCCTGTGCCTGTTCGCGCTGCCGAGCTGGCCGCTGGCCAATCGCTGGACCGACACGCATCCGCTGAACGGACCGATCTGGACGCTCTTCCAGGAATATATCGGCAACCTCGCCTATGCGCTCGTCCTGCGCCGGCTGCGCGCCCGCTGGCTCGCGGTGCTGGCGGTGCTGAGCGGCGGGGTGCTGGTAACCGGCGCGGCGATGGCCGGGACGCTCGACCAGGGCTCCTATTGGGAGACCTTGTGGATGGCGCCGGTGCGGCTGTTCTTCCCCTTCCTCACCGGCCTGTGGCTGTACCGGGTGCGCGACCGGCTTCCCGATATCCGGCTCGGCTGGCTGCCGCTGTCGCTGGTGATGCTCGCGGCGATCGCCGCGCCGACCATGCCGGTGGTGCACGGCGTCAAGCTCAACGGGCTCTACGAAGCGGCCGTCGTGATCCTGCTGTTTCCCGCCATCCTGATCGCCGGCCGCCATTCGGAGCCCGGCCGCGGCATGCTCTGGCTATGCAAGGCGAGCGGACGGATCTCCTACCCGATCTACATCACCCATTTCCCGTTCCTCTATGTCTGGATGAACTTCGTCGCGAACGGCAAGGCGTCGCAGGCGGAACTGCTCGCCATCGGCACCGCGCTGGTGCCGTTCCTGCTGCTGGTCGCCTGGGCCGCCTATCGCTGGTGGGACCTGCCGATCCGCGCGCGGCTGGGCAACTGGCTGCGCGCACGGGGCTGAGGGCTTCCCCAACCCCGTTCGCAGGTTCAGCGCGTGGCGGGCGCCGCCACGACGGGGGCGGGCGCGGGCGCCTCGGCGGGCTGGGGCGGCAGCTCGGGCAGGTCCTCGACGCCCGGCAGGTCCCAGCGGTCCATCACGATCGCCGAACAGGCATAGGTGGCGCGGTCGCGCAGCACCGCCGGCTTGAGCGCGCTGGCGAGCGCCCCCTGGCTGCCCGCGAGCACGCCGCGCGCATCCTCGATATGCGAGGCCCAGGCGATGGCATTGAGCCGCTCGCCATTCGTCATCTTCGCGCTCAGATACGGCACGAAATCGCCGACATAGAGCGTCTCGCCCGGACCGACATGGAAGGTCGGCGCGCCGAAGCAGAAGCTGTTGGTGATCAGCAGATTGCCCACCGCGCTGCCCGACAGGACATAGTCTCCCGGCGTGACGCGCAGCACCTGCACCTCATAGGCCGCCTTCTTGTCCTTGCTCTTGGCGAGCAGCGAATAGGTCGTCTTGTCGCCGGTCTTCTTCCAGTCCTTGGGGCGATAGAGCAGGTCGCGGACATTGGCGTCGTAGCGGGTGACCGCGACCGAGCCCGAGCGGCCGGCACTGCCCTCGTCGGGGCGGCGGAAGCCGAAGACGATCGCGCCTTCCTCCGGCGCCAGCGCGAACGGCGTCTTGGGATCGACATTCTTGCCCAGCCACAGCGCGCCGGTGCCGGCGAGCGGCGCGTCGAGCTTGAGGTTCGGATCGGCAGCCAGCTCGAAGCTCTTCCGCTCGGTGATCGCGCCGTCCACCGTCTCGGCGCCGACGATCGAGTTGAAATAGTCGCTGCGCTGGTCGTCGGTCATCGTGGCGACGCGCGCCGCGGTGGCGTTCGGCACCTCGACCAGGCGCCAGCCCTTGATCAGCAGGCAGGCGCGACGATTCTCGCGGCGCTGGGCACCCTGGGCGATCGCGCTGCCGATCAGGCTGCCGAACAGTCCGCCCACGCCCGCGGCGACCGGCGAGACCACCGCCGGGTTGTAATAATAAGGCACGGTGCCCGCCGGCGTGCGCGATCCGCGCGCGATCAGGCGGCAATCCTGCCAGTCGGCGTCATATTGCGCGCGGGTGGCGCCGGGCTTGTTGTAGAAGCGCGTGTCCTTCAGGTCGCGCTGCGCGTCCTTGGCGATTTCCTCGGGCGTGTCGTCCGGATCGGCTACGGGCTTTTGCGGCACCGGCTTGGCCCCGTCACCGCCCGTCGGCACGTTCATCACGGCCTGGGCATGAGCGGTCTGCACGAGAAAGGCCGCGGCGAGCGCCGCGGTCGCGAGAAGCTTGAAGCGCATGAATCCCCCCGGAAATGCATCTGGTGGAGGGAAGCTTAACCAAGCCGGGCGGGCCGTCCAGCGAAAACGCGGCGATACAACCGGTTGCGGGGCAAATCAGACGTCGGGCAGTGCCTGGTCGGCCATGCCCCAGCCCTGCAGCGCGCGGCCGGTGGCACGCTCGAGCAGCTCGGCAGCATCGCGGATGCTGAAATGCTTCGGGCTGTCGATGTCCCTCAGCTCGCTCCACGTCACCGGCGCCGCCACCGGCGCGCCTTCGCGGGCGCGGGCGACATAGGGCAGCACCGCCGTGCTCCCACGCTGGTTGCGCAGATAGTCGATGAAGATCTTGCCCTTGCGATTGACCTTCTTGAGGTTGGCGGTGAACCGCTCGGGCTCGGCTTCGGACAAGGCGCGGGCGAAGCGCTCGCAGAAGCTCCTCGCCTCGGGCCATTCCGCCTTCGGCACCAGCGGCACCACGACATGCACGCCCTTGCCGCCCGACAGCAGCGGCCAGCTGGTCAGGCCGATATCGGCGAGATGGTCCTTCAGATCCGCCGCCGCCTTCTTCACCGCTTCGAAATCGAGCCCCTCGTCGGGGTCGAGGTCGAACACCAGCCGGTCGGGCTTCTCGATATCGGCGACCAGGCTGCCCCAGCCATGGAACTCGATCGTCCCCATCTGGACGCACGCCATCATCCCGTCGGCATCCTCGACATAGAGATAAGGCTCGACCGAGCCGTCCTTCTCGCGGACGTCGACATGATGGACCTGCTCGCCGAAACTGCCGGCATCGTGCTTCTGGAAGAAGCATTGCCGGGCACGGCCCTGCGGGCAGCGGACCAGGCTGATCGGCCGGTTGGCGAGCCAGGGCAGCGCGATCGGCGCGGTGGCGAGGTAATAGTCCGCCAGGTCGCCCTTGGTCAGGTTGTCGCCGGGGAAGATCACTCGCTCCCGGCTGCTGATCTTGATCGCGGACCTGGCCGGCTCGGGCGGCGCGACCGGCTTCTCGGCGACCACCTCCTTCGCCTGCTTGTCCTCGCGCAGCCCGATGAAGCTGGCATGGCGCACGACATTGTCGGCGGTGAACTCGCTGAACGCGATCTCGGCGACCAGCTCGGGCTTCACCCAATGCGCGCCGCGCGCCTCGGCCCGGGGGACTTCTGCGGCAGGTTTCTTCGCCTCGATCCGATCGAAGCGCGCGCGCAGCTCCTGGAGCGTCTCCATGCTGAACCCGGTGCCGACCTTGCCGGCATAGACCAGCCCGTCCGGCCCGTTCAGTCCGAGCAGCAGCGAGCGGAAGCCGCGGCCCTTCGCGCTGGAGGGCGACCAGCCGAGGATCACGAACTCCTGGCGGCGGATGCACTTGGTCTTGAGCCATGCCTTGGTCCGCGCGCCGCGATAGGGCGCATCGGCCCGCTTGGAGACGACGCCCTCATAGCCTTCGCGGCACATCGTCTCGAACAGCTTCTCGCCGCTGCCCAGCACATGTTCGGAGAACTGGATGCGCTGATCCGCGCCGGTTAGCAGCGTACGCAATCGCTCCTTGCGGGCGAGCTGGGGCTGTTTCGCCAGATCCTCGCCATCGGATTCGAGCAGGTCGAAGGCGAACATCGTCAGCCCCTCGCCGCCGCCGGACAGCGCTTCCTGCAGCGAGGAGAAGTCCGGCTTGCCGTCCTTGAACGCGACGATCTCGCCGTCGATCAGCGCCGGCCCGGCGAGGCTCGCCGCCGCCTCCGCGATGCCGGGGAAGCGGTCGGTCCAGTCGAGCCCGGTGCGGGTATAGATCTTCGGCCCCTTGCCGCCCAGGCTGAGCAGCGCGCGATAGCCGTCATATTTCACCTCGTGCAGCCACTGGTTGCCCGCGGGCACCGTGTCGACCAGCGTCGCGAGCTGCGGCTTCTGGAAAGCGGGGTTCTTGCCCTTACCGTCACCCCGGCGAAAGCCGGGGTCTCGTGCAGTAGCGCCAGCCGCCCGGGATCCCGGCTTTCGCCGGGATGACGGTTTTTGAGATGCCTTTTTCCCCTCCGCGATCTCCTGCATCGTCCGCCCGGTCTTCACGCTGGTCAGGGCGGTCTCGACCAGTGCGTCGGTCGCGCCGGCATATGGGTCGTCGATCTTGCGGAGCAGCCAGTTCTCGTTCTTCTCCCTGCCCCGCGGCTTCAATCGGATGAGCAGCCACTCGCCCTTCATCCGCTCGCCCTCCAGCGTGAAGTGGAGATGGCCCTTTTCCAGGTCCTTCGCGCTCTTCCCCTCGATCGGCGCCCAGGTCCCGTCATCCCACAGCATCACCGTGCCGCCGCCATATTCGCCCTTGGGGATCGTCCCTTCGAAATCGGCATAGGAAAGCGGGTGGTCCTCGGTGCGCACCGCGAGGCGCTTCTCGTCCGGATCGAGGCTCGGCCCGCGCGTCACCGCCCAGCTCTTGAGCACCCCGTCGATCTCCAGCCGGAAGTCCCAGTGGAGGCGGGTGGCGTCGTGCTTCTGGACCATGAACCGGTGGCCGCCGGCCTTGGCGACCTTGCCCGCCGGCTCCGCGGTCTTCGCGAAGTCGCGCTTGGCATTGTACTTCTCGAGCGGATCGGGGGACCTCGCCATCGATCCGTCACCCACGCTTCTTCGCCGGAGCCTTGGCCGCCGGCTTCGTCTTCACCGCCCGGCTCGTCTTCGCCCCGGGCTTCTCCAGCGACTTCTTGAGCGCCGCCATCAGGTCGACCACGTTCGAGCCGCGGCTCTCCTTGCCGTCGTCCTTGTCCTCGATGATCTTGCGGCCCTTGGCCTTCTTCTTCCGCTCGATCAGGTCGTGCAGCGCATCGACATAGCGGTCGTGGAATTCCCGGGGATCGAACTTCGCCACCTTCTTCTCGATCAGCGTCTCGGCCAGCCCGAGCAGCTCGGGATCGGGCGCGCTGTCGGGGATGTCGCGGAAATAGCCCTGCGCCTTGTTGACCTCGTCGGCATAGCGCAAAGTCTCCAGCACCATGCCGCGCCCGCACGGCTTCAGGCTGACGACATATTCCCGCCCGCGCATCGCCAGCTGGCCCAGCCCGACCTTGCGGGTGCGCTTCAGCGCCTCGCGCAGCACGATGAACGCCTCCTCGGCAAGATCGTCCGCCGGCACCACGAAATAGGGCCGCTCGAAATAGAGCACGTCGATCTCGTCCAGATCGACGAACTGGGTGAGTTCGAGCGTCTTCTTCGATTCGAGCTTCACCGCATCGATCTCGTCCTGCTCGAGCAGGACATATTCGCCCTTCTCGACCTCGAACCCCTTCACGATCTCGTCAGGCTCGACCGCGCCGACGCCGGGCGCGACCTTCTCGTACTTGATGCGCTTGCCGCTCGGCTCGTGGATCTGGTGGAAGCTGATCTGCGCGCCCGATTTGGTCGCGGTGTAGATCTCGACCGGGATCGACACGAGCGCCAGCCGTATCTGTCCCTGCCAATAGGCGCGCGCCGCCATCTCGCTCTCCTCGTTGCGAAGCCGATTCAATGTGCCAGCAAAGGAGTCGTTCCTCGACACCCGTTCGGGGGAGGATTAGAGCCCCCGGCATGACCACCGATCCGTTCGACCTGTTCGACAGCTGGTACCAGGAAGCGCGCGCAAGCGAGCCCAACGACTCCAATGCGGTGACGCTCGCCACAGTGAGCGCGCAGGGCCAGCCCTCCGCCCGGATGGTGCTGCTCAAGGGCCATGGCCCCGACGGCTTCGTCTTCTACACCAACCGCGAGAGCCGCAAGGCGCAGGACCTGCACGAAGGGGCGAAGGTCGCCCTGCTCTTCCACTGGAAGTCGCTGCGCCGCCAGATCCGCATCGAGGGCAGCGTCACCCGCGCCACCGATGCCGAGAGCGACGCCTATTTCGCCACCCGTGCCCGGGATTCGCAGCTCGGCGCCTGGGCATCGGACCAGTCCCGCCCGCTCGATGCCCGCGAGACCTTCGAGGCGCGCTTCGAGGAAGCGAAGGCCCGGTTCGAGGGGCAGGACGTCCCCCGTCCGCCGCATTGGGGCGGCTACCGCGTCACCCCCAGCACAATCGAATTCTGGCAGGACCGCGCCCACCGCCTGCACGAGCGCCGGCTTTTCACCCGCACCGGCCAGGGCTGGTCCGAAGGCCTGCTGTACCCGTGACCAACCTCGCGCGCCGCGCCGCCATCGCCAGCGTCTGCTCCGCGATCCTGCTCGGCGCGCTCAAGGCGTGGGCGGCCTGGACCACCGGCTCGGTCGCCGTGCTCGCCAGCCTGGCCGACTCGATCCTCGACCTGTTCGCCTCGCTGGTAACGCTCGGCGGCGTCCACTGGGCCTCGCAGCCGGCCGACGAGAATCACCGTTTCGGGCACGGCAAGGCCGAGGCGCTGGCCGCACTCTTCCAGGTAGTGGTGATCGCCGTCTCGGCGCTCGCCATCCTGGTCCGCGCGATCGAGCGGCTGCGCGGCGGCGACATCTCGGCCTCGCCCGAATCGGGCATCGCGGTGAGCATGATCGCGATCCTCGTGACCTTGGCGCTCACCCGCTACCAGGCGCATGTCATCCGCCAGACCGGATCGGTGGCGATCGGCGCCGACCGGATCCACTATACGTCCGACCTGATGCTCAACGCCGCGGTGATCGCCGCGCTCGCGCTCGATGCCTGGGGCCTGCGCGGCGCCGATCCGCTGTTCGGCATCGCCATCGCCTTCTGGCTGCTGTTCGGTGCCTGGCGCGCCAGCGAGGCGGCGATCGACCAGCTGATGGACAAGGAATGGCCCGAGGAGAAGCGCCGCGCCTTTGTCGAGGTCGCCGGGCGCAACCCCGCGCTCAAGAGCCTGCACGATCTGCGCACGCGCAGCAGCGGCAACAATGACTTCGTCCAGTTCCACATCGCGATGAACCCGGCGATGACGATCCAGCAGGCGCATGACGTGGTCGAGGCGCTGGAGAAGGAACTGGGCGAAGCCTTCCCGGGCACCGAGATCCTGATCCATGTCGATCCCGACGGTCATGTCGACGAGCCGCAGAACCCGATGATCGAAGCCAATCTGCTGAAGGACCCCGAGTGAAGCTGCCATTCGCCCAGATCGACGCCTTTGCCGACCGCCCCTTCACCGGCAATCCGGCGGCAGTGATCCCGCTCGATTCCTGGCTGGACGACGCGCTGCTCCAGCAGATCGCCGAGGAGAACAATCTCTCGGAGACGGCCTTCATCCTCCCCGACGCGAGCGGCGAGGCGGATTTCGAGCTGCGCTGGTTCACCCCCGCGGTCGAGGTCGCCCTGTGCGGCCATGCCACGCTGGCGAGCGGACATTTCGTCCTCTCCGCCGATCCGGCGCGCGACCGGGTCACCTTCCGGACCCGCAAGGCCGGAATCCTGGAAGTGCGCCGCGACGGGGACGGCTATGCGATGGCCCTGCCGTCCTATCCGCCCGAGCCCGCCGAAGTGCCGGGCCTGCTCGATGCACTCGGCGTCGGCCTGGGCGAGACGCTGCGCCATCCCAACGGCTATGACCTGACCGTACTCGACCGCGCCGAGGCGGTGCTGGCGCTGACGCCCGACTTCAAGGCGCTGGCGACGATCGGCCACACGCTCAACATCGTCACCGCGCCGGGCCAGGGCACCGACGTGATCAGCCGCGTCTTCGCCCCCGCCGCCGGGATAGACGAGGATCCGGTCACCGGCTCGGCCCATTCGGTGCTGACCCCCTATTGGACGAAGCGCCTCGGCCGCGACACGTTCAGCGCCTTCCAGGCCTCGAAGCGCGGCGGCCACATCGCCTGCGGCCTGGCCGGCGACCGGGTGATCCTGGGCGGCAAGTGCGTGACGGTGATTATCGGGGAGTTTGGGGTCTAGGCGCGGAGCCTTCGCCTAAATCCGTCACCCCGGCCTTGTGCCGGGGTCCACCGGGAGGCGATTCATGGACGAGAGGCTCTACCGTCAGTCCAGGAGGCATAGTGGACCCCGGCACAAGGCCGGGGTGACGATCGAGGCTCGGATTGGGAGCCTCGTCACTCCACCCCCCGATGCGCGTAGCTGAGGATCCGCGCCGCCTGCCAGCCGTCCGGCGTCTTCTTCCACAGATGGACGAAATGCGCCTTGCCGACGAGCTTCTCCGGCCCATCGCCCTTGCGCTCGTAGAAGACATGGTCGCCTTCCTCGATCGCGCCATAGCCCGGCACCGGATCGACATGCAGCGTCTCGGGAACCAGCGCGCGGCGGCTGCGCCAGCTATCGGGCGCCTTCCGCCGCTCGCACTCCTTGGCATAGAGGGCGACGAATCCCTCCCTGCTGGTCGCCACCACCCCGCCCTTGTCGTGGTACATCTCGAGATCGGGCGTCACCATCGCCGCCATGCGCGTCGGCTCGCAGCGCTCGAAGAAGGTCTCGAACAGGGCCGAGTCCGCTGCCTTTACCTCGGCGAGCAAGGCAGGGTCCGGTGAAGCAGGCACGCTCTGGAACAGGACGAGCGAAAATGCAGCGGCAAGGAACATGGGCATCTCCGATGTGTATTAACTGAATAATACACATCGGTCCACCGCGCGCAAACCCTGCTGCCGCAAAGCTCAGAAAGCATTAGCGCCTGCGCGGTTTCACAGGCACCCTCCGCGTCCGGGCGAATCCTCGTCCCTCTGTGGGGGAGAAGTGCGATGTGGAAATCCGGTCTGGCAGCTCTGGCTCTTGCGCTCGCAGGCACCGCCCCCGCGGCCGCGCAGGTGGCGCCCTATCCCGCCAGCTTCACGACGCGCGAGATCGCGGCCAACGGCACCACCATCCATGTCCGCGTCGGCGGCAGCGGCCCCGTCGTGCTGCTGCTCCACGGCTATGGCGAGACCGGCGACATGTGGGAGCCGCTCGCCGCGCGGCTGGTGCGCGATCACCGGGTCATCATCCCCGATCTGCGCGGCCTCGGCCTCTCCGCCAAGCCGGCCGGCGGCTATGACAAGAAGAACCAGGCCGAGGATGTCGCCGGCGTGCTCGCCGCGCTCGGCGTCACCGGCCCGCTCGACGTGGTCGCGCACGATATCGGCAACATGGTCGGCTATGCGTTCGTCGCCAGTCACCCCGACCGCGTCTCGCATTTCGTGCTGATGGACGCGCCGATCCCCGGCATCGGCCCCTGGGAGGAAGTGCTCAAGAACCCGCTGGTCTGGCATTTCCGCTTCGGCGGCCCGGACATGGAGCGGCTCGTGGCGGGGCGCGAGCGTATCTATCTCGATCGCTTCTGGAACGAGTTCTCAGCCGATCCGAAGAAGTTCGACGAAGCCTCCCGCGTCCACTACGCCAAGCTCTATGCGCTGCCCGGCGCGATGCACGCCGGGTTCAGCCAGTTCGGTGCCTTCGATCAGGACGTGATCGACGATCGCGCGCTGCTCGCCCGGGGCAAGCTCCGGATGCCGGTGCTGGCGATCGGCGGCGCGGCGTCGTTCGGATCGACCATGGCAGTGATCGCCCGCGCCGCGGCGGACAACGTCACCGAAGTCGTGATCCCCGCCTCCGGCCACTGGTTGATGGAGGAACAGCCCGAAGCGGCCACGGAGGCGATCCTCGCCTTCCTGAAGTAGCTTCCCTCTCCCATCGGGGGCATGGCCGGCCCAAATCATTTCCCGCTCCCAGAGGGAGCGGGAGAATAGGCTGGCAATGTAGGATTTCGTCTGATCTACCCTGGTCGATGCAGGCCAGCCGCACCTCCCCCGATTCCGATCGCACGCCCGGATGTGCTCGGCTGCGCGTGTTCACGGGAAGAACACACGCCTCGCGCGTGGATGTCGTGAACTTAGTGAACTTCCGGGCCGGAATTCGCCGCGAATCAGGCCGGCAGCAGCTCCGCCCGCTCGGTCTCGGCGATCCAGCCGCCGCCCAGCACCCGCTCGCCGGCATAGAGCACCGCGGCCTGACCTGGCGCCACGCCGTACTCGGGCGAATCGAACACCACCCGGTCGCCCTCCAGCCGCGCCGGCACCGGCTTGGCGAGGCTGCGCACCTTGGCGGTGATCGGACCCGAATAGTCGCCGCCCAGCCAGTTGATCCCCTCGATCCGCGCCGCGCGCACCGCCAGCGCGCGCTTGGGGCCGACCACGACCTGCTTCGATTCGGGATCGAGCCGCAGGACATAATAGGGCTCGGGCGCACCGCCGATCTCGAGCCCGCGGCGCTGGCCGACGGTGAAGTGGATCAGCCCGCGATGCTGGCCCAGCACCTTGCCCGATTCGTCGACGATCGCGCCGCCGGTCTCCGCCTCGGGGCGCAGCTTCTTGACCAGGCTGGCATAGTCGCCGTCGGGGACGAAGCAGATGTCCTGGCTGTCGGGCTTGCCCGCCACGCCCAAGCCCAGCTCGGCGGCGAGTTCGCGCACCTGCGGCTTGGGCATGCCGCCCAGCGGGAAGCGCAGGAAGTCGAGCTGCGCGCTGGTCGTGGCGAACAGGAAATAGCTCTGGTCGCGTGCCGGATCATGCGCGCGGTGCAGCTCGGCGCCCTGCGGCCCGAGCACGCGCTGGACGTAATGCCCGGTCGCAAGGCAGTCGGCGCCCAGGTCGCGGGCGAGCGCGAACAGGTCGGTGAACTTGGGCCCCATGTTGCACTTCACGCAGGGGATCGGCGTGCGCCCGGCGAGATATTCGTCGGCGAAGTCGTCGATCACTTCGCTCTTGAAGCTCGATGCATGGTCGAAGACGTAATGCGCGATGCCCAGCTTGTCGCAGACCGCGCGGGCGTCGCGGATGTCGCGGCCGGCGCAGCAGGAGCCGGCGCGGCCGACCGCCTCGCCATGGTCGTAGAGCTGCAGCGTCACGCCGATCGTCTCGGCGCCGGTGGCGGCGGCGAGCGCGGCGACGACCGACGAATCGACCCCGCCCGACATGGCGACGACGATGCGGCGCGCCTTGAGCGGCCCTTCGAGCTGGAAGTCTCCTGCGATCATGATCGCGCGCATTTAGGGGCTCGTACTTCCCCGCGCTACCCCGGTCGGATTCCGGTAATGCTGGTTAAGCTCCCGTTTTCACCTGCTTTACGGACCCTTCAAGACTTTTGGGTAGAAAGGCTCATCCGAGTTCAACCTGTCGGATGGGTAAGAGAGCGTGGACCTGAGTTTTGCCAGACTGGAACGCGACGTGGCGATCACCGCCATGCCGACCGAACTGGCGGTGCTGCTGGTCGGCGTGGCGGCACGCCAGGCAGCGAGTCCCACGGCACGTGCGCAGGCACGGCTGGCGCTGATCGCGCCGGTCGAGCAGCTGCTCGCGCCGGTGCACGGAGCGTTTCATCGCGCTGCAGCACTCGCTCTGGCCCGTCGACGGGAAGAATGAAGGGTCTGTTTACCGAGGCGTTTTAGTCGATGTTCAAGGTCCGCCGAATATCGATTGGTCGTTGAGTTTGCGTAGCGGGGGCCCCCCGCCCCGAAAGGCGAGTAGATGATTGAGAACCAGAAGATCCGTCCTGCGAAAGTGATTGGCCCGCTCGGCGAGCCGCTTACGCTCGAGACGCTTCCCCCGCCCGAGACGACCCGCTGGGTCGTGCGCCGCAAGGCCGAGGTGGTGGCTGCCGTCAATGGCGGGCTGCTCAGCGTCGACGAGGTGTGCGAGCGCTATGGCCTCACCGTCGAGGAATTCGCCGGCTGGCAGCGCGCGATCGACCGCTCGGGCATGCCCGGGCTGCGCGTGACCCGCATCCAGCATTATCGCTCGCTCTACGAGCGTCAGCAGAAGTTCTGAACTCCTCCCTCAAGGAGCAATATCGGCCCGTCCCCGGCACCCCCGGGGCGGGCCGTTTTCTTTGATGCCCCCAGGAAAAGTTCCCGTTTCCGTGCAAAATATCGGTACGGAACCAACATGACCGCCCGCTCATTTTTCCTCCGTCGCCCGGTCCGCGGGCCTAGATAACGGAGGGACTTATGGTGAACCTCATCGTTTGGCTGGTCATCGGCGGTGTCGTCGGCTGGCTCGCCAGCATTGTAATGCGTACCGATGCCCAGCAGGGTATCTTCCTGAACGTGATCGTCGGCATCGTCGGCGCCTTTGTCGGCGGCTGGCTGTTCGGCAGCGGTGACATCAACAGCGGCGTGATCACCCCGACCACCTTCCTGGTGTCGCTGGTCGGCGCGATCATCCTGCTCGCGCTGGTCAATCTGGTCCGCCGCGGCTCGCTGCGCTGATCCTAGACGACGCATGCCAAAAGGGGCCGCCCCGCAAGGGACGGCCCCTTTTTCATGGACGCGCTGCTTACTTTAGCAGGAAGCGCACCGACACGCTGACCGTCAGCTCGCGCTCGCCGGCGACCACTTCCATCGCCTTGTCCTGGGCGAAGCCGGCATTGGCCCGCATCATGATCGGCGCCGGCATCGGCGGCAGCGCCCCGCTCTCCGAGATCGCCAGGATGCGATCGACCTTGAGGCCGGCCGCCTGGGCATAGAGCTCGGCCCGGGCCCGCGCCTTCTTCACCGCATCGACCCGCGCCTCGTCGAGCGCGCCCTCGGGCTTGTCGAGCGTCAGGTTCGGGCCCGAAATGTCGTTGGCGCCCTCGCGGACCAGCGCGTCGAGGATCGTGCCGCTCTTGCCGACGTCCCGGAAGCGGATCGATAGCTGGTTCGACGCCTGATAGCCGGTGATCACCGGCGGCTTGTTCTCGGCATAGCGATATTGCGGGCTGAGGCTGATCCGCGCCGTCTGGATGTCCCGCTCGGCGACACCGGCGCCGCGCAGCGCCGCCAGCACCTTGGCCATCTGCGCATTGTTCTGCTGCATCGCCTCGGCCGCGGTCGCCGCCTGGGTGACGACGCCCGCCTGGATCACCGCCAGGTCGGGCACCCGCGTGCTGATGCCGGTCGCGCTCACATCGAGCACGGTGCCGTCGAGCAGCACGGGGCGCGCCTCCTGCTGCGCGGCGGCGGGCAAGGCCGCCGTGGTCAGCAGGATGGCAGAGGCGGCAAGGGCAACACGGATCATCGAACACTCCTGAAATGACTTGTCCCGCGCACGGCTTGCCGCACGCGGGACAAATGCAAGCTGAACGAAAATCGTCTGCCTCAGACCCGGCGCGCCATGATCAGCCGATAAAGCGCCAGTAGCACGACCGAACCGGCAGTCGCCGCGGCATAGGCCTGCCAGGTGCTGTCGCGCACTTCGAGGCCGAGCATCGGCGTCAGGTAAAAGGCCAGCAGCGCACCGGCGATACCGATCAGGATGGTAACGATGATGCCACCCGGGTCCTTGCCCGGCATGATCAGCTTGCCAAGCGCACCGGCGACGAGGCCGATGAGCAGCCATCCAATAATCCCATGCGGCATTGAATCCCTCCTCGATTCGGCCCGTCTCCCCCGGACCGCGTGGGAACGTCGCGCCGGTGCGACTCTATTGCAACTGTTTCTTGCCGGAAACGGTTCTGGAACATTCCGGATACTTGCGGAAAATGGCCGAAACGGGCATTTGCCCGGCCACGCGAAACGGCCCTTGTGGCTGGTGACTTATTCATCTAATACAGTGCGATCAACTTTGGGGGCAGCGGCCATTTCGGCCGGATCGGAATGTCGCACATGAATTACGAGGCAGGGATGTTCGGACGACAGGAGCGGCTGGAGTATAATGGTGAGGGCGCGCCGAAGTCGCGGCGTTGGCTCTGGATCACCCTGGTCGTGGTGGCATTGATCGCCGTCGCCGCCTTCTTCACGATGGGCAGGCAGGACGGCGGGGCCGTCAAGGGCGCAGCCGCCGGCAAGTCGGCGGCCAAGGGCAACCAGTCGCAGATCCCGACCGTGACGATCGCGGTCCCCGGCCGCCAGGCGATCCAGACGGTGATCAGCGGTACCGGCAGCCTCGCCGCCAAGCGCGAGATGCCGGTCGGCGTGGTCGGCGAAGGCGGCCTTGTCACCCGCGTGCTCGTCGAGCCGGGCACCTGGGTCGCCAAGGGCCAGGTCCTCGCCACGGTCGATCGCTCGGTCCAGGTGCAGACCGCCGATTCGCTCGCCGCGTCGGTCCGCGTCGCCGAGGCCGATGCCAAGCTCGCCCAGGCCAATCTCGACCGCGCGCAGAGCCTGGTCTCGAACGGCTTCGTCTCCAAGGCGGATATCGACCGGCTGACCGCCGCGCGCGATCAGGCCTCGGCCCGCGTCCGCGTCGCCCGCGCCCAGCTCGCCGAGACCCAGGCGCGCAACCACCGCCTCGACATCCGCGCGCCGGAAGCCGGCTTGGTGCTCACCCGCCAGGTCGAGCCGGGCCAGATCGTCAGCGGCGGCTCGGGCGTGCTCTTCCGCATGGCGATGGGCGGCCAGATGGAGCTGCGCACGCAGCTCGCCGAGGCCGACCTCCTGCGCACCCGCGTCGGCTCGACCGCGCAGGTGACCCCGACCGGCAGCACCCAGGTGTTCAGCGGCTCGGTGTGGCAGGTCTCGCCGGTGATCGATCCGAACACCCGCCAGGGCATCGCCCGCATCCAGCTCAACTATAATCCGGCGCTCCGCCCGGGCGGCTTCGCCAGCGCGCAGATCATCACCGGCTCGAACAGCGCCGTGATCCTGCCCCAGTCGGCGATCCAGACCGACGCGCAGGGCAATTACGTCTACACGCTCGACGCCAAGGACCAGGCCGTCCGCACCCCCGTGGTCACCGGCGAGGTCACCGATGCGGGCGTGTCGATCACCCAGGGACTGGCCGGCACCGAGCGCGTGGTGCTGACCGCGGGCGCGTTCCTGAACCCGGGGCAGAAGGTCATCCCCCAGCTCCTCAAGAAGCAGTAGGATCCAGCGATGAGCTTCCGGAACATCTCCGCCTGGGCGATCCGGAACCCGGTTCCGCCGATCGTCCTGTTCCTGTTCCTCACGGTTGCGGGCCTTGTCAGCTTCAACCGGATGGACGTGAACAACAATCCGGACATCGACTTCCCGATCGTCTGGGTTTCGATCAGCCAGCCGGGCGCCGCGCCGAGCGAGCTCGAGACGCAGATCACCCAGCAGGTCGAAAGCGCGGTGCGCAGCCTGCAGGGCATCGACGAGATCAACTCGACGGTGACCGAGGGCAATTCGCAGACCGTCGTGCAGCTGGCGATCGGCACCCCGATCGACCGCGCGGTGGAGGATGTGCGCAGCGCGATCCAGCAGGTCCGCGGCAACCTTCCCGACGGCATCCTCGAGCCGCAGATCGGCCGCGTCGATTCGGCGAGCGACAACGACATCGCCAGCTTCACCGCGATCGCGCCCGACATGACCGTCGAGCAGCTGAGCTGGTACATCGACAACACCGTCGCCAAGAGCCTGCTCTCGATCGAGGGCATGTCGGCGGTGAACCGCAATGGCGGCGTCAACCGCGAGATCCGCGTCCAGCTCGATCCGGCCCGGCTCCAGTCCTATGGCCTCACCGCAAGCCAGGTGAACCAGCAGCTGCGCCAGGTGAACATGAACGCCGCAGGCGGCCGCGCGGAGATCTCCGGCTATGAGCAGTCGGTCCGCGTGCTCGGCAACGCCAAGGACGCCTATACGCTCGGCCAGACCCAGATCGCGGTCGGCGGCGGCCGCACGGTGCGCCTCGCCGACATCGCCACGGTGCAGGACAGCTATGCCGAGCTGCGCAGCGCCGCGCGGTTCAACGGCCATGCGGTGATCTCGTTCGACATCCAGCGCGCCAAGGGCGCGTCGGACGTGACGATCTATCACGAGGCCGACAAGAAGCTGAAGCAGCTCGAGAAGAACAACGACAAGGTTCATTTCGAGCTGCTCGCCAACTGGAGCAAATACGCCGAGCAGCAATATGACTCGGCGATGGAAGCGATGATCGAGGGCGCCGTCCTCGCCGTCATCGTGGTGTTCATCTTCCTGCGCGACTGGCGCGCGACGATCATCTCGGCGCTCGCCATCCCGCTCTCGTCGATCCCGGCCTTCTGGTTCATGGACCTGCTGGGCTTCACGCTGAACCAGATGACGTTGCTTGCGCTCAGCCTGGTGGCCGGCGTGCTGGTCGATGACGCGATCGTGGAGATCGAGAACATCGTGCGCCACATGCGCATGGGCAAATCGGCCTATCAGGCATCGATCGACGCGGCGGACGAGATCGGCGTGGCGGTGCTCGCCACCACCATGTCGATCGTCGCGGTGTTCCTGCCGGTCGGCCTGATGCCGGGCATCTCGGGCCAGTTCTTCAAGAATTTCGGCCTGACCGTCGTCGCCTCTGTGCTGATGTCGCTGGCCGTCGCGCGTCTCGTCACGCCGATGATCGCGGCCTATTTCCTCAAGGCCAAGGGCCATGCCACGCACGGCGAAGGCCGGATCATGGACGCCTATGTGAAGCTGCTGCGCTGGACGCTGCACCATCGCTGGTCGGCGATCCTCGGCTTCTTCCTGTCTCTGGTGATGACCGTCGCCTTCTTCTTCATCCTGCCGATGACCTTCCAGCCGACGCAGGACGAGGACCAGGTGAGCGTCAATGTCGAGATGGTGCCGGGCACCACGCTCGAGCAGACCGATCGTGTCGTCCGCCAGGTCGCCGATCGCCTGCGCACCGAGCCGAACGTGGAGAATCTCTACGAGCGCGCCGGTGTCGGCAATGGCCGCGTGCTGGTGATCTTCAAGGACAAGCGCACCGAGACGAGCGACGAGTTCACCCGTCGCCTGGCGCCGGAGCTGCTCAGGATTCCCGATGCCCGGGTGGGCTTCCGCGCCCAGGGTGGCTGGGGCTCGAGCGGCCGCGCGCTCACCATCACCCTCGGCGGCGAGGATCCCGCGCTGCTCACCAAGACCGCGCTCACGCTGGTCGAGCAGATGTCGAAGCTGCCCGACGTGGTGGCGCCGCGCATCGCCGGCGACCTCAACCGTCCGGAGATCGTGATCAAGCCGCGCCTCGACCTGGCCGCCAATCTCGGCGTGACCACCGCGGCGCTGTCGAGCGCGATCCGTATCGCGACGCTGGGCGACATCGACCAGAACAGCGCGAAATTCTCGCTGACCGACCGCCAGATCCCGATCCGGGTGGCGCTGCAGGAGAATGCCCGCGCCAAGCTCGACACGATCAAGAACCTGCCGGTGCAGACGCAGAATGGCGGTTCGGTCCAGCTCGGCACGGTGGCGGAGATCGCCTTCGGCACCGGCCCGACCAAGATCGAGCGCCTGAACCTGCAGCGGCGCGTCGTCGTCGGTGCGGACCTCGCGACCGATCCCAAGACGGGCAAGGCCGTGGTCTCGGGCGTGGCGCTGCAGAAGATCCACGAGTTGCCGATCATGAAGAACCTGCCGATCGGCGTGGCGGAGATGACCGTCGGCAACGCCAAGTGGCAGGCCGAGATGGTCAAGAACTTCGTCATCGCGCTGATGTCGGGCGTGTTCCTGGTCTTCGCGGTGCTGGTGCTGCTCTATCGGCGCTTCATGTCGCCGCTGGTCAACATGGGCTCCCTGCTCAACGCGCCGCTGGGCGGGCTGATCGCCCTGTGGATCGCCGGCCAGCCGATCTCGATGCCGGTGCTGATCGGGGCGCTGATGCTGTTCGGCATCGTCGCGAAGAACTCGATCCTGCTCGTCGACTTCGCGTTGGAGGAGATGGCCAAGGGCGTCGACAAGTTCACCGCGATCGTCGACGCCGGGCACAAGCGCGCCCAGCCGATCGTGATGACCACGGTGGCGATGGTCGCGGGCATGATCCCGACCGCGCTGTCGCTCAACGGCGACGGCTCGTGGCGCGCGCCGATGGGCATCACCGTGATCGGCGGCCTGATCCTCTCGACGCTGCTCACGCTGGTGATGGTGCCCGCGCTGTTCAGCCTCGCGGTCGGCCTCGAGCAGTGGCTCGGGCCGCGCCTGTCGCGCCGCCTGCTCACCTTCAAGCCGGGCGACGATGGCAGCCGCGTGATCGGCCAGGGCCATGGCGGCGGCACGATCGAGCACAAACCCGGGGACGATTCGCCGCAGCCCGCGGAGTGAACTTGATCCCGTCTGATGTATTGGGGAGTGCGTGACCTTGTTACGCACTCCCCTTTCTTCATCCGAGGCCGTCCCCGCCGGCCTCCGGCAGATGCGGCTGGTCGCGACCGGCCTGCTGGTCGCGATGGCCGTCCTGTTCCTGCTCGCCCGCGCCTTCGACCATCTCCATCCCGCGATCGGCTATGTCCGCGCCTTTGCCGAGGCGGCGATGGTCGGCGGCCTGGCCGACTGGTTCGCGGTGACCGCGCTGTTCCGTCACCCGCTCCACCTGCCGATCCCCCACACCGCGATCATCCCGCGCAACAAGGACCGGATCGCCGCTACCCTCGCCCAGTTCCTGCGCGACAATTTCCTCACCCCCAGGGTGGTCGCCCGGCGGATGCAGCGGCTCGACGTCGCCGGCGCCGCCGGCCGCTGGCTCGCCGATCCGGGACCGGGGCGCGGCCGGCTGCGCGCGGGCTTGGGCCGGCTCGGCGCGGACGTACTGGAGGCGCTCGACCAGGAACGGCTCGGCGGCATGGTCAAGCACACCATCGCCGGGCGCCTGCGCGCGCTCGAGATCGCCCCACTGCTCGGCCGCGCGCTCGAGGCTGCGATCCAGGAGGACCGCCACCGCCCCCTGCTCGACGGCATTGTCCGCTGGGCGGCCAAGGTGCTCGACGCCAACGAGCATCTGATCCGCCAGATGGTGCATGAGCGCTCGGGCGCGGTGATGCGCTGGACCGGCCTTGACGAGACGCTGGCCAACAAGATCATCGAGGGCCTCGCCAAGCTGATCGGCGACATGGCCGAGGACCCCGGCCACCCGCTGCGCGCCAAGGCGGAGGAAGGCATCGCCCAGCTCGCCCGCGACCTGCAGAGTGATCCCGCGCGCCGCGCGCAGGTCGAGGCGTTCAAGAACGAGCTGCTCGACAATCCGGCGCTGGCCGACTGGTGGATGGGCATCTGGGAGACCGGCCGCGCGTCGCTGCTCCGCGTCGCGCGCAATCCCGATGCGCTGCTCACCGGCGCGTTCGGCGACGCGATGCGCCAGCTCGGCCAGACGCTGCAGGACGATCGCCGCCTCGCCCACACGATCAACCGCTTCGCCCGCCGCACCGCGGTGGGCGCGGCGACCGACTATGGCGACGGCATCGTCCGGCTGGTCTCCGATACGATCAAGGGCTGGGACGCCGAGACCATCACCGGCCGGCTCGAGAACGCCGTGGGCCGCGACCTGCAATATATCCGGATCAACGGCACGCTGGTCGGCGGGCTGGTTGGCGTCGCGATCCACACGGTGGATGCGCTGCTCTGAACCAAACCGTCATCCCGGCGAAAGTCGGGATCTCAGGCGACTCTTTTCCCGCCATCGCACGAGATCCCGGCGTTCGCCGGGATGACGATCTGCAACTAAACCGCCACCTCGCGCGCCAGCATGATCTCGCCCTGGTCCTCGCCGTCCCAGTAATGCGCGCGCGTGCCATGCACCTTGATCAGCACCAGCCCGGGCGTATCGACACCTTCCTTGAACCAGAGCGAGAGCCCCTTGGTCCAATGTGCTTCGAACGCCGCCTTGTCGCGGATCAGCTCGGCGACGCCCTCGATATGGACGAACACGGGCTTCATCCCCAGCAGCCCGGCCTTGGCCTGGAAGCCGAGCCCGACCTGCGCATTCGCCTCCAGATCGGCGATCAGCCTCGTGTCCTCGCAGGCGAAGAACCAGTTGTCGCCGTCATAGTCGACTTCGCGGTTGTTGCTCATCGGGCGCGCCGCGATGGTGCCGCCGTCGCTATGCGTCGAGAGCATCGCGAAATCGACGTCCCTCATCATTTCCGCCAGTTGTTTCAGCGTCTTGGCCATGATCCTCTCCGCATCTTGTCATGCAGGGAGAAGAACGAACGCCGTAGCGATTATCTCCAGTCGAGGATCGGCCAGCCCTTTTCGGCGGCAAGCGCGAGCAGCGGCCCATGCGCGTTGACCGCATAGCCCTCGTCCGCCCAGCCGAGCAGCGGCGCGTCCGAGACATGGTCCGAATAGGCGCGGACATGCGCGCCGCCGCGCCCGATCCCCTGCCCCGCCATCCAGCTTTCGATGCGGTGGAGCTTTACGGGCCCGTAACAGTTATCCCCTTCGATCAGGGAGAGAATCCGGCCTTGCCCATCGCGCTTCGCCTCGGTTGCGATCACGTCGTCAAAGCCCAGCAGCCGGCCGATCGCGGCGGCGTAATAGCCGTGCGAGGCGGTCGCCATGACCAGCCGATAGCCCTCCGCCCGGTCCGCCGCGATCCGTTCGCGCGCGCCGTGGAGCACGCCATGCGCCACCTCGTGCGCGGCAAAGGCCTCGGCGACCTTCGCCATCTCCGCGGGCGTCAGCGCCCCGCCGAGCAGCAGCCGCTGCGAGAATTGCTTGAGCCCGGCGCGGTCGACCAGCTTGAGGAAATAGCCGAGCCCCGCCACGCCCACCCCCGGGAACAGCGCCAGCCGCCACGGCGCGCGCGCCTTTGCCGCCGCGATCAGGAACCGCGTCCAGGTCGGCGCAGCGGTGATCGTCTTGTCCATGTCGTAGATTGCGAGACAGTGCATTGACGCATCTACGAGCGGGGACGCTTGCCGATCCAGCCCGAATCGCCGAAAGGTGCGCGCGATGAGCGCTTTGGCCGATTTCGAACGGGTTGATTCCGATGGCGGCGGCGCGGTCCTCCGCTTCACCGGCAATCTGTCGCTCGCCAGCCTCGGCGACCTGCCCGACCGGCTCGATACGGTCGATGGCGCGGTCAGCCGCATCGACCTGTCGCAGGTCGAGCGGATCGACACCGTCGGCGCCTGGGTGGTCCACCGCTTCGCCCGCGACAAGCAGGCCAGCGTCGAGGGGCTCGAGCCCGCCAGCCAGCATCTGTTCGACCAGGTCGTCGCCGCCGAGCATCCGATCGAGCTGCCGCCCAAGCCGCAAAGCGCTTTCGTCCATCTCCTCGCCGAGATCGGCGACGCGGTGTTCACCGCCGCGCACACGCTCTACGGCCTGCTCGGCTTCATGGGCGCCACGGTGATCGCCTTCTGGAACGTCGCCACCCATCCGCGCCGTTTCCGCTTCCACGCCACCGTCCATCGCTTCGAAGTGGTCGGCGTCTCCGCGCTCGGCATCATCGGGCTGATGAGCTTCCTGATCGGCGTGGTGATCGCGCAGCAAGGCGCGGTGCAGCTCCGCCAGTTCGGCGCGGAAGTCTACACGATCAACCTGGTCGGCCGCATCACCCTGCGCGAGCTCGGCGTGCTGATGACCGCGATCATGGTCGCCGGGCGTTCCGGTTCGGCCTTCGCCGCGCAGATCGGCACGATGAAGCTGACCGAGGAGATCGACGCGATGCGCACGATCGGCGTCTCCCCGATGGAGGCGCTGGTGGTGCCGCGCACCATCGCGGTGGTGACGATGCTGCCGTTGCTCGGCTTCTATTCGGCGCTGATCGGGATCATCGGCGGCGGGCTGCTCTGCTGGATCCAGCTCGGCATTCCCCCGATCACCTTCGTCCAGCGCATCCGCGAAGTGGTGCCGCTCAACGATCTGTGGGTCGGGCTGATCAAGGCGCCGGTGTTCGGCGCGATCATCGCCATTGCCGGCTGCTTCCAGGGCATGCAGGTGGAAGGCGATGCCGAGCAGGTCGGCCGGCGCACCACCACCGCGGTGGTCCAGGCGATCTTCCTGGTGATCGTGCTCGACGCCTTCTTCGCGGTGTTCTTCAGCCAGATCGGGTGGATATGACCGACACCCGCGACGCCTCCGCGCCCCAGGACGATATCGTCATCCAGGTCCGCCACCTGAAGAACGGCTTCGGCGACCAGATCGTCCATGACGGACTCGATCTCGACGTGCGCCGCGGCGAGATCCTCGGCGTGGTCGGCGGCTCGGGCACCGGCAAGTCGGTGCTGATGCGCTCGATCATCGGGCTGCAGACGCCCATCGAAGGCGACATCCATGTGTTCGGCGAGAACACGATCGGCCGCGAGGAGACCGAGGCGACCGCGATCCGCAAGCGCTGGGGCATATTGTTCCAGGGCGGCGCGCTGTTCTCCACGCTCACCGTGTCGGAGAATGTCCAGGTCCCGCTCAAGGAATTTTACCCCCTGCTCGACCAAGCGCTGCTCGACGAGATCGCGGCGTACAAGGTGGTGATGACCGGACTTCCCCCTGAAGCCGCGCCCAAATACCCTTCCGAGCTGTCGGGCGGCATGAAGAAGCGCGCCGGCCTCGCCCGCGCGCTCGCGCTCGATCCGGAGCTGCTGTTCCTCGACGAGCCCACCGCCGGGCTCGATCCGATCGGCGCGGCGGCGTTCGACGAGCTCACCGCCTCGCTGCAGAAGACGCTGGGGCTCACCGTGTTCCTGATCACGCACGATCTCGACACGCTCTACGCCATCTGCGACCGGGTCGCGGTGCTGGCGGACAAGAAAGTCATCGCAGTCGGAACGATTCCCGAGCTGCTCGCCTTGGATCACCCGTGGATCCAGGAATATTTCAACGGACCGCGCGGACGCGCAGCGGTCGGCAGCGCCAAGGCACATGCCGAGGCTGAGGACAGGGGCTGATGGAAACTCGATCGAATCACGTGCTCGTCGGCGCCGTCGTGCTGATCCTGCTCGCGGTGCTGGCGCTGTTCATCGTCTGGCTCGCCCGCCTCTCCGGCGGCAACGAGCGCGAATATGACATCTTCTTCCGCCAGGCGGTCGACGGGCTCAACCCGGGCTCGGCGGTGGCCTTTTCCGGCGTGCCCTCGGGCCAGGTCAAGGCTATCGAGTTCTGGAAGCCCGATCCCCAGCTGGTCCGCGTCCGCATCACCGTGAAGGACGAGGTGCCGATCCTCGAAGGCACCACCGCCACGATCCAGAGCAGCTTCACCGGCCCCAGCACCGTCCAGCTCGAAGGCGCGGTGAAGGGTGCCCCGCCGATCCGCTGCCCGCGCCAGCATCCCGAAGCGGCCTGCCCGCTGGGCGTGCCGGTGATCCCCACCAAGCCCGGCGGCCTCGGCGCGATCTTCTCCTCGGCGCCCAAGCTGCTCGAGCGGCTGACCACGCTCACCGAGCGGCTGACCGAGCTGATCAGCGACAAGAACCAGGCGTCGATCGCCGGCATCCTGGCGAACACCAATCGCCTGACCGATGCGCTCGCCGATCGCGGGCCGGAGATCGCCGCGACCCTGGCCGAGACGCGCATCGCCATCCAGAAGTTCGGCGTCGCCACCGAGCAGATCGGCGAGCTCGCCAAGACGACCAACGGCGTCGTCGCCGAGGACGTCAAGCCGACCATCGCCAATCTCAACAAGACGATCGCCTCGGCGAAGAAGAGCATGGAAACGCTCGATGCGATGCTCGGCGATGCCCGGCCGGGCGTGCAGGCCTTCTCGAAGAAGACCGTACCCGAGATCGGCCAGCTCATCCAGGATCTGCGTCAGATGGCCCAGTCGCTCTCCTCGGTCGCCGACAAGATCGACCAGGGCGGCGCGTCCAGCCTGGTCGGCAGCCCCAAGCTCCCTGACTACAAGCCCAACAAGTGAGGCCCGCGATGAAGAAGCCCGCCCTGCTCCTGCTGGCCGCCCCGCTCGCCGCCACGCTGTCCGGCTGCATCTCGATCGGCGGCAAGCCGCCCAAGACGCCGTTCCTCACCCTCCAGGCCGCCGAGCAGATCAAGCCGGGCGACGTGCAGACCGCCGCCTCGGGCACCACGGTGACCGTGCTGTTCCCGACCGTGCCGCACGAGCTGGCGACGGTGCGGGTGCCGGTCCATCAGGGCGAGAATGCCGTCGCCTATGTGAAGGACGCGCAATGGGTGGAGGCGCCGCCGCGCCTGTTCGCCCGGCTGGTCGGCGACACGATCTCGGCACGCACCGGCCGCCCGGTGTTGAGCTATCGCCAGTCGCAGGTCGACCCCGGCGCCGTGCTGTCGGGCGAGCTGCGCCGCTTCGGCGTCGATGCCGACACCAACCAGGCGGTGGTCGTGTTCGACGCGCTGCTCGTCCAGGGCGACGACGCCACCAAATTCCAGAAGCGCCGCTTCGAAGCGCGCGCGCCGCTGACCGAAGTGAAGCCCGACCTCGTCGCGGCCGCGCTCAACACGGCGGCGAACCAGGTCGCGGTCGAAGTCGCGGACTGGGTGGGGAAGTAAGGGCCATTCCGACGGCCTCATAACCGTCATCCCGGCGAAAGCCGGGATCTCAGGCGAAGGCGGGATACGGCACGAGATCCCGCCCCGGATCAAGTCCGGGGTCGCCGGGATGACGTTGTGATGCGTTACTGCGCCCGCCGCACCGCCGGCAGCGCGTTGCACACATCCACCCCGCCCATCGGCACGGTGAAGAACGCCCCGTCGCGATTCTCGCGCGCCTTGATCCAGGCGGCGAAGCGCGGATTGTCGGTGGCGCGATACTGGAAGTGCGGGCGCTCGTCCTCGGGCAGCTGGCTGGCGAGGCGCACCGAGAGGATCGGGGTCGGCACCTGGTCCTTGGCATAGACGCCCAGCTGGGCTGTGCCGCGCGGCAGGCTCGAGAGCCACTGCATGCCCTCGACCACCCGGCCGACGATCGCGATATTGCGGTCGAGCGGGCGTGGGGCGTGGCCGATCACCGTGTAGAGCTCGGCGCCGCTGCCGGTCGAAGGCGCGAGGTCGCGGGCGACGCCGACCATCGAATAGCAATGGGTCAGCGAGCTGACCGCGCCGTAATTGGCGAGCGGCCAGCCATCGGCGCTGAGGCCGGTCTTCGCGGCATAGCTGTCGGGCTTGGCGAAGGTGACGCTCTTCACCGCATCGAAGCCCGGCCATTCATATTCCGCAGGCGGATTCTCGATCACGCCGGGCGGCAGCGCGGTCTTGTCGTCGCCGCCGCCCCACTGCGTGACGTAATTGTCCTGTACGCGGTAGACGCTGGTGCCGTCCCACCAATGCGCCTCGGCGAGCTTGCGGATATTGGCGACGTGCGCGGGGGCGTAGCGCGGGGCCAGGCGGATATGGACCTGGTGGCCGCCCTGCAGCGTCATCACGAGGATCTCGTTGTCGGGGATCGCCTTCCAGTCCTCGGGGGCGGGGTCCGACGGGACGGTCTGGGCGAGCGCGGCGAACGCGAGGAGCAGCTTGAGCATGGGTGTGGAGACTGCTGCTTGCCTCGGCCTTCGTCAACGTTTAGGGCACGCAACTTCCAGGACATGCGGAGCGGTGGCCGAGTGGTCGAAGGCGCTCGCCTGGAAAGTGAGTATACGGCAAAACCGTATCGAGGGTTCGAATCCCTCCCGCTCCGCCACTTGCGCCCCTTTCCGGGCTCGCAAAAACCCTCCTAAAGTGCTATAAAACCTCACGAAATCCGGCGTTCTTCGTCTCATCGGATTTCACTCAATCCTACCACTTCCCACCACAATGTGGTGGGTAAAATGGCGGGTATTTTGGGAGCGAGGGTTATGGGAAAGCTCACCGCGCTTAAGGTTCGCTCATTGTCTGAGCCGGGGCGGTATGCCGATGGCGACGGCCTTTTTCTCGATGTCACCGGCAAGGCGGCCGGGAGATGGGTTCTTCGGGTTCAGGCAAATGGGCGGCGAAGGGAAATTGGCCTGGGTTCGCTGAAGAACGTCTCGTTGGCGGATGCACGCGATTCAGCCTTCGTCATGCGCAAGAAGATCGCGCAGGGAATCGACCCGGTCGCGGAGCGAAAGCAGGAACGGCAGACTGTCCCGACCTTCCGTGATGCGGCCAAACTCGTGCATGAGGAGCACGAAAGGGCTTGGAAGAACGGCAAGCACCAGAACCAGTGGATTGCGACCCTGACCACCTACGCCTTCCCCAAGATTGGCGACCTCCCGGTGGACAAGATCGAGAGTCCCGCGATTCGGGAGGTTCTGATCCCGATCTGGCTTTCCAAGCCGGAGACGGCGAGGCGAGTACGGCAGCGCATCGGCACGGTTCTCGATTGGGCTTGCGCTAAGGGTTTTCGCGCCAGCGAAGCGCCGATGCGGTCGTTGTCCAAGGGGCTCCCCCGACAGCCCAAGAAAGACGGCCATTTCGCCGCAATGCCCTATGCGGACGTGCCGAATTTCCTGGAGAAGCTTGGCGAACGCGAGTCGGTTGGGCGGCTCGCGTTGGAAGCGCTCATCCTGACGGCTACACGATCAGGTGAGATACGCGGCGCACTCTGGTCGGAACCGGATCTACAAGCCGGCCTATGGAAGATCCCCGCCGCGCGCATGAAGATGGGGCGGCCTCACATCGTTCCCTTGTCGCCCGAAGCGGCCGCCGTGTTCGAAAGAGCGAAGAAATACAAGGCGGGAGTGGGAGACCTCGTTTTTCCTGGTCAGGACGTGAAGAAGCCGCTCTCTGACATGACCCTGCTCAAAATCCTTCGGGATGGGGAGCTAACGGTGACGGTGCACGGCTTCCGATCTGCATTCCGGGATTGGGTAGCGGAGCAGACGGATTATTCTGGCGAAGTGGCGGAGGCCGCACTCGCCCATACGGTTTCGAACAAGGTAGAGGCGGCGTATCGCCGCACCGACTTTCTCGACAAGCGCCGGCTCTTGATGCGTGACTGGGCAGCCTTCTGCAAAAAGGTGCCCGCGTCAGCGAATGAGGGCAGGGAAAACGCCACGGAAATCGTCATCCCCTGAGCAACCCATGCTCAGGGCCTTTCTTTATCGAAGACATTGCCGCGTAAGGCCTGCAGTCGGAGAATCCCGACGAAGGTGCGGTGGAGTTGTCGCCAAACTAGCCGGGTCGGGCGACAATCTGGTTTTTTCTCAATGGGATGATCCTCAGCATTTAAGACCTATGGATGGTGGTGCCGGGTAACGGCGCACGGCATTTCCTTGGGGTAGTTCACGGCGATCGCCGTTTCCCTTGGAGAGTGCGAGATGCAACGAAGATCGCTGTTTCAGTCGGTTGCACCACCAAGGAAATCGAGATCTTGGACGCTTAGCCAAGCAGTTCACTCGATCCGGGTGCCGCATTGGTCTGCGCCCGCGCTTCAACCGTATCGCGCCTACCTGGGTCCGGCGCTTCTGATCAGCGTGGGTTACATGGATCCCGGCAACTGGGGGACCGATCTTCAGGCGGGCGCGCTCTACCGCTATGGCCTGCTTTGGGTCGTAGCCTTGGCTAGCGCGATGGCGATCGTGCTCCAGATTCTGGCTGCACGGTTGGGAATCGTGTCGGGCAAGAACCTCGCCGAAGCCTGCCGGGCTTGGTATCCCTCCTGGTGCCGCGTGCCCCTCTGGATCCTGTGCGAGATAGCAATCGCGGCTTGCGATCTGGCGGAGGTGCTTGGTTCGGCGGTGGCGATCAATCTGCTGTTCGGCGTGCCGTTATTCTGGGCGGTGATCATGACTGCCGCCGACGTGTTCCTACTGCTCCTTCTGCAGCGACATGGCATGCGCACGATTGAACGTGTCGTCCTGGTGCTCGTCGTGACAATCGCCGGATCGTTCTTCATCGAGCTCTTCGTGCTGCCGGGTACCCGACCGGATTTTCATGAAATCGGGACAGCCCTCGTCCATCCGACCCTGGCAACTGCCGGCATGGCGAGCGTGGCCGTGGGCATCATCGGCGCGACGGTGATGCCGCACAATCTCTATCTCCATTCAGCGCTCGTCCAGAGCCGGACAACAGAGGATGATGCTGCGTCAAAAAGGATCGCCCTGCGATGCAACGCGATCGACACGGGAATTTCGCTATCGCTAGCCTTTCTGGTGAATGCGGCGATCCTCATCCTCGCGGCGGTTGTCTTTCACGGGCGGAGCGAACTGGTCCTCGACGGGCATCGCTACGTACTTGGAGACGATACCGACTGGATCCGCGTGGCATATCTGACCTTCGCCCCCGCCGTCGGTTCGGCGCTCGCCAGTGTGATCTTTGCCGTTGCTCTCCTCGCCTCCGGCCAATCGAGCACCATAACCGGCACCATCGCCGGCCAGGTCGTGATGGAAGGCTTTATGAAATGGAGAGTCGCTCCCTGGAAGCGCCGGATCATCACCCGGGCGATGGCGATCATTCCAGCCGTCTTCGTGATCGGGCTGCGCGGGGATAGCAGCGTCAACGATCTGCTCATTCTGAGCCAGGTGGTGCTGGCGATGCAACTACCGTTCGCCATGTTTCCCCTTCTGCATTTCGTCACTGTGCGGCGTTTCGCGCCAGGCTGGGCCACGCCAAAGCTGTTGTTGGTGCTTGGTTGGGTAACGGCATTCGTCATCACCGGGTTCGACTTCATCGGTTTGCCAGGAAGCTTCGCCGACGCGGCCCGCATCCTCGGCGGAGGATAGTCGCGTGACAAACCACAGTATGATTTCGCGTCACTGCCGCGGGCCTAGACCGGAGGCCAACTTCACCACGCAGAATGCCTAGCGGGAGACTTTCATGGACCGTCCCAAGCTGTTCGAGCCGCTCCAGGTTGGATCGCTCAAGCTCGACAACCGCATCGTGATCGCGCCGATGTGCCAATATTCCGCGCAGGATGGTCAGATGACCGACTGGCACCTCATGCATCTGGGACATCTGGCCTTATCGGGCGCGGCTCTGCTGACCATCGAGGGCACCGCCGTAACTCCTGAAGGCCGCATAACGCCCTCCGACGTCGGCCTGTGGGACGACCAGACCGAAGCGGCTATGGGGCGGGTGCTCGACGCCGTACGAAGCTGGTCATCGATGCCGATCGCGATCCAGCTCTCGCACGCCGGCAGAAAGGCGTCATCTGAGGTCCCGTGGCGCGGAGGGCGGCACATCGCCCCGCACGACCCGCGCGGATGGCAAACGGTGGCGCCATCCGCGGTCCCCCTGAGCACCGGTGGGCCGACTCCCGCTGCACTCGACGCAGATGGCATGGCCCGATTGCGCGAGAGCTTCGCGCGAAGCGCGCGCCGTGCCGGGCGACTGGGCATCGATGCGGTGCAGATCCATGCTGCACATGGCTATCTGCTCCACCAGTTCCTCTCACCCTACACCAACAAGCGTGAAGACGCTTATGGCGGTTCCCTGGAGAACCGCATGCGCTTTCCCCTTGAGATTTTCGATGCCGTGCGCGCGGCTTTTCCAGAAGAGCGACCGGTGACGGTGCGGGTATCCGGGAATGATTGGATCGAGGGTGGTGCGTCCATCGACGATGCGGTCCGCTTCTCGAAGGCTCTCGAGGAACGGGGCTGCTCAGCGCTTAACGTATCCAGCGGCGGACTCGACCCAATTCAGCGCATAACCGACGGTCCCAATTATCAGGTCCCCTATGCGCGCTCGGTCAAGCAGGCGGTCTCCGTTCCGGTGGTCGCTGTGGGTCTGATCACCGAATTCGAGCAGGCAGAGGCGATCGTTGGCACGGGCGACGCCGACCTGGTGGGGATCGCGCGCGCAGCGCTCTATGATCCACGCTGGCCGTGGCATGCTGCGGCCCATCTTGGCGGGCATGTCCGCGCGCCTTCTCAATATCTGCGCTCGCAACCGCGCCAATACCGTACGCTGTTCGACTTCGACGAGTGGGCCGAGAACTGACCGATGAGTTCGAGATTTTTCTAACTACATCCGCGTAGCCTGGAAACACGCGACGGCAGAATCAATGAATATGGCGAGCCGCCCCACTGTAGGTGAGGTGGCTTTCGCGTGTCTGGTCGAATTTCCTCGAAGATGAGCCTATGCCTCGGCCTCTAAAAAGGGAGGGCATGCTACGCGGCAAGCCTATATTTGGTACAAAAGTGCTGAATTGAATGTAGATAGAGCGATGATTTTAAAAAATAAACCTTAGTATATCTGTGAGTTAAGGTCGGGCTGGCGATATCCGAAATCCGGCGATGGTGATGTGGAAAACGCATCCTCGCAGCTTCGATTTTCGATCAATTCGAGGTCGGGGTGAAGAACATTGCCAGGCCACTCATCACGGAAGGAAATCGCCATGAAGGTTCTCACCGACACCATTCTCTCGCAGTCGGCATTCTCAGCAGAAATCGACGTCCCGATCGAAAAGATCGACATCGCCGATTGGCTGTTTAACCTTCCGGAGGCCGAGTATCAGCGCTGCTGCCCGCCCGATCATATCGGCGCCGGTACTACCACTACCGACGACGGTCGTCGCATGATGATCAATGTCGAGATGATCGGCACCGGTCTGGTCATCCAGCACTATGTCGCGGAAGAAGCGACCCCGACCTATTGCCGGATGAACTCGATTTCTGACGTGTTCACCGCAGCGGGCCGTACCCAGGTCAACGTGATCTGGGAACTCAAGGCGGAAGGTATCGAGGGTGGGCGCACGCGTTACACCAACAGCGTGACCGCGCACCCGACTGATGCGTTCATGGATTTCATCGCCGCGCATAATATCAGCTATGCAGATGCCGCCAAGGCACGCCAGGACGCTGGTGGCGACCATAATCATCGCGAGACCCCGCTCTTCGCGGCCAGCATCGGCCGTCGCGCCTTGACCGCCAACAAGGCCTGAGGCCATCGGGACCGAGAAGCCGGCAAGGCGGGGTTCCTGTCTTGCCGGCCTCTCCGCGCCCATTGTGGGTGTTCCGATTCCCGATCGAGTTACGCGCTTTGCGCACGCATCGTCCCGGAACCGCAAAATCGTCCACGAATGTGGGGCGCCCTTTCTCCAATGACCGGTCGGTCCAATTCGGATTGATTTGCGAGGTGCAGGATGAACGGGAGCGTGGGTCGTTGGGCTGGGTCGCAACGCCTTGCTGCTGGCGCGCGAGAGCATGGCTGGTTTGTGGCGGGTATAGCGCTGCTTCTCATGGCCCAGCTTATCGGAAAAGGGTTCGACGACACACAGGCGAGCATCGAATTCCCATGTGCCATGCTGGCAATCAGCCTGATCGGGCTTGGCTATGCGAAGCTGGCAATCGCAGCGCGGTGCAGGCGCCATGGACCAAGCAGCGAGGATCAGGCGCACCGCGAGCGTGTCGCCATGGTCGGAGCGCTCACCGCTTCGCTAGTCGACAGTTTCAGTCGGCCCGTGGGGGTTGTGCTCGACCATGCCGAGGCTGCGGCGCGGTGGCTCGATCGGCCCCAACCCGAATGGGATGAGGTGCGCGCCTCGGTGGCGGAGATCGGCGACGCCGCCCGACGCATGGCCGTGCGCATTCATCGCACGCGTGCTTTTGTTAGCCCCCCGCAGCAGACGCGTGAGACCGTGGGTATCGCCATGATATTGAGAAATGCAACGGCCTTGCTTGGGCGCGAGCTCGCTGCCGGACGCGTCACGCTACGTTGCTCGATCGACCCGAGCCTGCCCGAAATCACCTGCGATTCCGCGCGCGTTGAACAGGCGGTGATCCATCTCATCATGAACGGCATCGAGATCCTGCGAGGACGCGATGCCGCCGCGCGCCTGCTGGAGGTCACCGCGCAGCGCGATGGCGATGATTATGTGCGGGTGGCCGTGACCCATGGCCCGGGACCGGGTGGACCGGGCGATGCGCTGGCGATCGCGATCTGCCGCGATGTAATCGAGGCGCATGGTGGCACGCTTCGGAGCACGAGCATGCCGGACAGAGGCTCGACCTTGTCCATCACTTTGCCGGCGAATGTCCAAAGGCCTGCACAATCGCGCAAGCGCGCGCGCCGATCTCCGCTCCATACCTAGAGATAATGGCCGGCCAAGCCGACCGCCGCGATCTTCTTCGCAGACAATCCCGGTCCTTCGCGACGATGTCGGAGCCGGGTTCGTCAGCCCGTCCAGATTGGAACACACGATGCGCGCAATGCTGATTGTCCTTCCGAGCTGCATTTGCCCGCTTGGCGTGATCCCGGGCTGAGCAGGAGCCAGGCGATGGATTGGACCGCGCTCTTCCTATCCCGCGTGCAGTTCGCGGCGACGATCTCCTTTCATATCATCTTTCCAGCATTCACAGTCGGGCTCGCAGCATGGCTGTGCCTCCTCGAAGCTCTCTCGCTCGCCACGGGGAAGTCGGTCTATCGTCGGCTGTTTGACTTCTGGCGCACCGTCTTCGCGGTTGCCTTCGGGCTGGGCGTCGTGTCGGGCATCGTGATGGCCTTCCAGTTTGGTACGAACTGGAGCGAGTTGTCGCGCCAAACCGGGGCGATCCAGGGGCCGCTGCTCGTCTACGAGAGCTTCACTGCCTTTGCGCTGGAGGGAAGCTTCTTCGGCGTGATGATGTTCGGCCGCAGCCGGGTGTCGCGCTGGCTCTACTTCCTTTCATGCCTGATGGTGGCCTTGGGTACTACCATGTCGTCCTTCTGGATCATGGTGAACAACAGCTGGATGCAGGCACCGCTGGGATTCTCGAGAACGGCGGACGGCGTCTTCGTGCCGACCGATTGGTTCGCGATTCTGTTCAGCCCGGTGGTGTGGGTGCGCTTCCCCCATATGTTGCTCGCGGCCTACCTCACCTCGGCCTTCTGCGTCGCCGCGACGGGCGCCTGGCACCTGTTGCGCGGCCGCTTCCAGGACGAGGCCCTTACAATGCTGCGCATGGGACTGGGTCTCGCCGCCGTGCTGGTCCCGACGCAGTTGATCTTCGGCCATCTGGTCGGCGACTATGTCCATGACCGCCAGCCGGCGAAGTTCGCCGCGATCGAGGCGCGCTGGCACGACGAGCAGCCGGCGTCCGAAGTCCTGATCGCCTGGCCCGACGAACAGGCCGGTCGCAACCGATACGCGCTGAGCATTCCCTATGCCGGCAGCCTGATCGGTTCGATGCGACTGGATTCGCGCGAAGTCGGTCTGGCCGACTGGAAGCCGCAGGATCGTCCGCCGGTCGCGATACCCTTCTTCGCCTTTCGCGTGATGGTCGGTTGTGGACTACTGATGCTCGTGCTCGCCTGGTACGGCGGCTGGCAAGTCTGGCGCGGGAAGATCGCAGGAAAGCGCTGGCTCCTACGGGCGATCTTCCTCTCATTCCCGCTCGGCTTCATCGCCACGTTGACGGGCTGGTTCGTCGCCGAGGTGGGACGCCAGCCCTGGACGGTCTATGGACAACTCCGCACCGCAGATGCGGCCACACCATTCCTGACCGCGCCGATGGTCGCCGCGACGCTTGCGCTGTTCGCGCTGGTCTATGCCGCGATCTTCGCCTTCGGCACGATTTACATCTATCGCCTGCTGCGCAGCGGGCCGATCGGCGCTCCCGAACCACGGCTCGGCGAAACCAATCCCAAGCGCCCGCTCTCAATCCTCGGCGCGAGTCCCGGCAAACAGCCGGATCCGGCGGGGCAGGAACCGCTGCGATGATCGATTTCTGGCTCGGTGTTCTGGCGCTGTCGATCTTCCTCTATGTCACGCTCGACGGCTTCGATCTCGGTGTCGGCATGTTGTTGCCGCTGGTCCGTGACGAACCGGGCCGGCGGGAGATGCTGGCCGCCGTCGCACCGGTCTGGGACGGCAACGAGACGTGGCTCGTCGTCAACGGCACTGTGTTGTTCGGCGCATTTCCGCTCGTCTACGCGACCTTGCTCTCGGCCTTCTACCTGCCGCTGATCGTCATGCTCGCCGCACTGATCCTTCGCGGTGTATCCTTCGAATACCGCGACAAGAGCGTTCGCTTTCGCGCCTTCTGGGACTGGGCCTTTATCGGGGGATCGCTAGTCGCCAGCTTCGCCCAAGGCGCGGCCGTTGGCGCGCTGGTCGTCGGGTTGCCGATCGTCGATGGCTACTATGTCGGCGGCGCCTTCGGATGGCTCTCGCCGTTCGCGCTGCTCTGCGGGCTGGGCCTGTGCTTGGGCTATATGCTGATGGGCGCGGGCTGGCTCGCCTACAAATCGCCGGGCGAAGTCCAGGCGCTGGCCTATCGCATGCTGCCGAAGCTGTTGCTGGGCGTACTGCTTTTCCTGGCCATCGCCTTCGTGTCGGCCATGCGGCTCGACCTGCCGGTGATGCGGTTGTGGAGCGCACGGCCGGTCCTCTGCATCTTCCCGGCAGCAGGTGGAGCGGCGGCGATCCTCCTGGCCTGGGCGATCCTTCGCCGCCGCAGGCTCCTGCCGTTCCTTGCCGCGATCGCTCTCTTCGCGGCAGCGTTCGGGACTCTGGCCGTGTCCTTCTATCCTTACATGATTCCGTATTCGATCACGGCGGCCCAGGCGGCGGCGCCGGCCAGTTCGCAGGCCTTTCTGTTCTGGGGCGCGGGCATCGTCATCCTGCCGCTGACCCTTGCCTACACGCTGGCGATCTACGTCGTGTTCAAGGGCAACGTGGCGGCCGGCGGCACCTATGGCGACCTGCAATCCGACCGGGCGCCCCTCCTCCCCCGCGAGCGCGCGCCATCGCGCTTCGGCCCCCTCAGCAAGGAGAGTAAGCGTTGACCAGTATCCCCGAGTTGCAGACGATCCCGATCGGTCTGGATGCGGCCGGCAGCCGCGCGGAATTCGATAGCATGGGCACGGTCCGGGTGCCGGCCGATCGCTATTGGGGTGCGCAGACCGAGCGCTCGCTCCACCATTTCAACATTGGCGACGATCGCATGCCCAAGCCGGTCTACCACGCTTATGGCGTGGTGAAGAAGGCGTGCGCACTGGTGAACGCCGCCGCCGGTCGCCTGCCCGAATGGAAGCGCGACGCGATCGTCCAGGCGGCGGACGAGGCGATCGCCGGCGAGCTCGACGATCATTTCCCGCTTTATGTCTGGCAGACCGGCTCGGGCACCCAATCTAACATGAACGTCAACGAGGTGCTCTCAAACCGGGCGATCCAGCTGCTCGGCGGCACGCTCGGCAGCCAGCATCCGGTGGGGCCGAATGACGACGTCAATATGGGTCAGTCGTCCAACGACACGTTCCCCACGGCGATGCATGTCGCCACCGTCTTTGCGATCGACGACCAGCTGATCCCCGCAGTCACCCGGCTGGTCGAGGTGATCGAGAAGAAGGCCGATGGCTGGATGGACGTGGTCAAGATCGGTCGTACCCATCTGGAGGACGCCGTGCCGCTCACCGTGGGCCAGGAATGGTATGGCTGGGCGGGGCAGATCCGCGCCTGCATCGCGGATATCGCGGCGAGCCGTGCCGGGCTCTACGAACTCGCGGTCGGCGGCACCGCAGTCGGCACCGGACTCAATGCGCCGCCGGGATTCTCGAAAGACGTTGCGGCGAAGATCGCCGAGCTGACCGGCAAGCCCTTCGTCACCGCGCCCAACAAGTTCACTGCCCAGGGCTCGCTCGACGCAATGGTGCGCGCCTCGGCCGGGCTGCGCGGTCTCGCGGTGGCGCTGATGAAGATCGCCAACGACATGCGCTGGCTCGCCTCGGGTCCGCGCTGCGGGTTCGGCGAGTTGAAGCTGCCCGATAACGAGCCCGGCTCCTCGATCATGCCGGGCAAGGTCAACCCGACCCAGTGCGAGGCGATGGTCATGATCACGATCCAGGTGCTGGGCAATGACAACGCCGTCGCCTTCGCCGGCAGCCAGGGTAATTTCGAGCTCAACGCGATGCGGCCGGTGATCATCAACAATGTGCTGCACTCGATCCGCATCCTGGCCGACGGCTGCGACCGGTTTCGGGAGTTCTCGGTCGAAGGCACCGAGATCGTGCCCGAGAAGATCGCCGGATATATCGCAGGCAGCGTGATGCTGGTCACCGCGCTCTCGCCGGTGATCGGCTACCAGAATGCCGCGCATATCGCCGAGAAGGCGATCGCCGACGACACCACGCTCAAGGAAGCGGCGCTTGCCTCGGGCAAGGTCGACGAAGCGCTTTTCGACAAGACCATCCGCCCGCTCGACATGGTCGGCCACGGCCTGGCCGGCGCATAAGAAAGAGACATCATGATCCGTTGCGTAAGAATGTGGACCGGCCCTGACGGCAACTCGCTGTTCGAGGAAGGAGAACTCGAAATCGGCGCGGGCACGCATGGCAAGGCATCGGGCCTGCCGATCCCGGTGACCGAACTCTCCTTCCAGGAGACCGGCGTCGGCGGGTTCGACTGGCATCAGGATCCGCAGCCGCAGTTCGTCATCACCCTGTCGGGCACGCTTGAGTTTGAAGTGAAGTCGGGCGCGACCTTCACGATCAATCCCGGTGACGTGCTGATCGCGCAGGACAATAGCGGCAGCGGCCATCGCTGGCGGCTGATCGGCGATCAGCCATGGCGGCGCGCCTATGCAATCTATCAGGAAGGCGCGGACCTGCGCTTCACGCCGAAGGAAGCCCAGGCATGACGATTTCTCCGAACAACGATGTCGATGTGCTGCTGATCGGCGCCGGCATCATGAGCGCTACGGTGGGCACCTTGCTGCACACGCTCGATCCCGGCCTGCGAATCGCGATGCTCGAGCGGCTGGGCGATTGCGCGCAAGAGAGCTCGATGGCGTGGAACAATGCGGGCACCGGTCATGCCGCCAATTGCGAGCTCAACTACACCCCGCAGCGCGCCGATGGCAGCATCGACATCTCCGAAGCGCTGAAGGTCAACACCGAGTTCGACATCTCGCGCCAGCTCTGGGCGCATCTGGTCGGCACGGGCGCGATCCCCGATCCGCGCGCCTTCCTGCATCCGTGCCCGCATATGAGCTTCGTCCAGGGTGAGGAGAATGTCGCGTTCCTCAAGGCGCGGCATGCGGCGATGAGCGCGCATCACTGCTATCACGGGATGGAATATAGCGAGGATCCCGCGAAGATTGCCGAATGGGCGCCACTGGTGATGGAAGGGCGCGACCCTGCCGAGAAGATCGCCGCCACCCGCATCATCACCGGAACCGATGTCGATTATGGCGCGCTGACCCATTTGCTGGTCCATCACCTCCAGGACCAGGGTATCGACCTGCGCTACAATCGCGAAGTGACTGCGATCGATCGTGCCGATGACGGCCGCTGGACCGTCACTTTCGAAGACACTTATGACGGCACCGTCCAGTCGCTTTCGGCGGGCTTCGTGTTCATCGGTGCGGGCGGCGCGGCGATCGAGCTGCTGCAGAAATCGGGCATCCCCGAAGCCAAGGGCTATGGCGGCTTCCCGGTAAGCGGCATCTGGCTGCGCTGCGACATCGATGAAGTGACCACGCGCCATCACGCCAAGGTCTATGGCAAGGCCGCCAGCGGCTCGCCGCCCATGTCCGTGCCGCATCTCGATACCCGAGTGATCGACGGCAAGACCTCTTTGCTGTTCGGCCCCTATGCCGGCTTCTCCACCAAGTTCCTGAAGCATGGATCGGAAACCGACCTGTTCGGATCGATCACGGCCGCCAACCTGCTGCCGTTGCTCGAAGTGGCGAAGGACAATGCCGGGCTGGAGGAGTATCTGATCGGCCAGGTCTTCCAAAGCCGGCATCACCAGTTCGAGATGCTGCAACAGTTCTTCCCGCAGGCGAAGCGCGGGCAGTGGCAGGAAGCGATTGCCGGTCAGCGGGTGCAGATCATCAAGCCGGACGATGGCGACGAAGGCGGCAAGCTGGTGTTCGGCACCGAGCTGGTCGCCGCCGCCGACAAGTCGCTGGTCGCTCTGCTTGGCGCGTCCCCGGGCGCCTCGACAGCGGCGGCGATTTCGGTGGAAGTGCTACATAGCTGCTTTGCCGAGCGGCTGACCGAGGCCGGCTGGCTGCCGAAGCTGCGTGCCGTCTTCCCCACCTGGGGCATCGACCTCACCAAGGACGCCGATGCCTGTCGCGCCACCCGTGCGGCGACCGCGCCGGTGCTCAAGATCGACAATATCGATGGCTGACAAGCCGGCATGGCGCATTGATTCTGCGGGACATGTGCTGCTCCGGCTGGCCCGCCTGCTTCTCGCGGCGGGGGCGGACAGCGAACATGTCCGGCAGCGGGTCGAGGCGCTCGCCGGGCGGCTGGGCTTCATGGTCCAGTTCTTCATCAGCAGCGAACGCCTTCTCCTCATGGTCGCGTCGGGTGGAATCTATCGCACCCGGGTTGGCCATGCGGTAGGCGCTATGGGCATCGACGCCGGTCGCTTATTTGCGCTCGAGGCGGTCTCCGACGCTATCGCGTCAGGCAATCTCGACGCGGACGCGGCCGACGCCCGGCTGCAAGCAATCGAACGCCAGGCATCCGCCTATCCCAGCTGGCTCGTCGTTCTCGCGGTGGCAATGACCGCAGCTGCGCTCGCGCGCTTGTTCGGCGCGACCGGACCAGTGGTTGGCGCGTCGTTCGTTGCCGGCCTGGTCAACATGCTGGTTCGCCGCTGGATGGCGGAGCGGGGCAGCGCAACCGCCGCCATCGCCGCCTCGACCGCTGCAACAAGTGGGGCAGTGGCCGTCCTTCCCCTGCATTTCCTGCACGAAGATCCATTCCTCGCGCTCGTTGCCGCCGGGATGATTCTCGTGCCTGGCGTGCCGCTGATCAACGGCGTACGGGACCTTGTCGAAGGGCATTCGTCGATCGGAGTGGCGCGGCTCGCCAATGCCCTTGTCGTCGTGCTTGCGATCTCTTCCGGCCTGGTAGTGGCGAGCATGGTCTGGGGTGTGCGATTTCCGGTCGAAATCCATTCCGAGACCCTGGCCTTGCCGCTGGATGTCGCTCTTTCCGGCCTAGCCGCGCTTGGGTTTGCGATCCTGTTCAACGCCCCGCTGCGATTGATCCCGGCGATTGTCCTGTGCGGCGCGCTTGCGCACGGCATGCGAACGATGGTGCTTAGCATGAGCGGCGATCTTGTCTTCGCCACGTTGCTCGGCGCCTTCGTCGCGGCGCTGATGGCCATGCTGCTTGCCCGAAGGCTGCGTGCGCCATGGACTGTTTTCGCCTTTCCGGGCGTCGTCGCGATGGTGCCCGGCTCCTACGCCTTTCGCGGCATGATCGGTGCACTGGATATCATGCATGCCGGGGCGAGCAGTTCGACGGCGCTGATCGGCGCGAGTCTCGCAGCGCTGGTCACGGCAGGCGTGCTGACGGGCGCCATCGGCATCGGCCTGCTGGTTGCCGCAGCCCTAGGTTCGCCCGCACCACGCCCTAAAGACTGATTGCCGAGCAAACCACGTCGCGATGACCTACCATATCGGGTGAGATTGCGCCCCCATACGGGGGCACGAGGCAGCTCCGATCTCATGGATAAGGCGGGCCTTGCGCTCACGAGCAACGGGCTGGCAGAGACCGGAAATGCGTACAAATCGCTCTCAAACTTTTCTGCGGGTACGAGACGCGGCTTCGGTAACGTTCGAGGGGCCGGGAAACTTCCCGATCGGCGCGGCACGATTGCGCTCGGAAACCAGTGGTCTCGGCATGACCGATCCGCATCTGATCGAGGATGCCTTCCTTATCAATGTCCAGTTGCGCGACTATGCTGGAGAGATCTTCCTGAATGGGCGAAAGCTGGCTTTCCACTCGCAAGGGGCCGGGCAAACCGTTTTCTTCGACTATCGGCGAAACTGGCGGGCGAACCTGCGGACCGCATTCGATTGTCTCAATTTCCATGTCGATCGGCGAGCATTCGGCTTCGCGTTGACGGATGAGGCTCCCGCAGAGGTCGAGGATCTACAATCCGCTCCAGGCGAGCCCATGGACGACGGGCAGCTATACGGGCTTGCGCTCGCGATGCGGCCAGTTTTCGATCACCCGCATGAGGCGAATCGCCTTTTCCTGGAGCATATCGGCTGGGCGCTGTGCAGCCACCTGGCCAGCCGGTATGGCATCACCACCGCGAAGCCCCGGCCCATTCGGGGCGGCCTCGCGGCGTGGCAGGAGCGACGGACCAAGGAACTGATCGAGGCGTCCCTCGACGGCAATATCTCGCTGAATATCCTGGCCGAGGAATGCGGCCTGTCGCGCGCGCACTTCGCCCGCTCGTTCCGGCAATCCACCGGTATGCCTCCGCATCAGTGGCTGCTTGAGCGGAGGGTCGACCGAGCGAGAGAGATGCTCCGCGACGAGCGCATTCCCATTTCCGAAGTCGCGATCCATTGCGGCTTCGCGGACCAGAGCCATCTCAGCAGGGTATTCAGGAAGTTTGCAGGCGTCTCTCCGCTGGCGTGGCGCAAGAGTCAGGGGCGCCGGATCTAGCCATCGGCTGCGCCGGTCAGGCATCCCGTGGGCCGAGCGTAGCGGTGGCCATCGCCGATGCCGAGATGGCGGCGGGGAAGCCCGCATAGAACGCCATATGCGTGATGACTGCGCTTAGCTCTTGTCGGGTGACCCCGTTTGCTAGAGCCTGATTGAGATGTGCCGGCATCTCTTCGAGGCCCCGCACGGCCACCAGTGCGGCGATGGTGACGAGGCTACGGTCACGCTTCGAGAGCGCGCTGTCTTCCCAGACCTTGGAGAAAAGCGGATCCTCGACATAGCCGGTCAATTCAGGCGTGAACGGGCGTGCGGCTTCGCGCGGACTTGCAAAGGGTTTGGTCGACATGGTGGGCTCCCGTGATCTTTGGTGCGATGGGCCGGAAACTCGCCGAACGGGAAGCGCCTGAACACTATACCTAGGTACCGGCACTCGGGCCTTACCAGCCACGCCGAAACTGGACGTCCTGGAACTGCTGCGCGCTCTGCGGTTTGACGAGCAGCAGCGAGACCTGCGGAACGCCGTGTTTGATCCGCTCCTCGATCGCTACGACGGCGCGCTCGATATCCTGTGTCCGGCACTCGGCACGAAAGGCGATGCTGATCGAAACGACGAGGCGCCCGGGGCCGATATGGACAGTGATCATGCCATTGGCGGCAGCCACCTCCGGCACCGTGGCCGCCAGTGCAAGAATCTTGCGTTCGGTTTCGGGCGAGGCCGATGCGCCGATGATCAGGCTGCGGCTCTCATTGGCGAGTAGCAGCGCCGTTGCCGCCATCATCAACGCGATAGCGAGCGAGGCAATCCCGTCGGCGGCAGGGAAGGCAAGCCGCGTGCTTGCCAGTGTCCCCAGCGCCGCAATGAGGATTCCCGCGAGCGATGCGAAGCTGGTGAATAGCACGGTGAGCGTCGCGCCGTCCCGTGACCGGCGCAGATACTGGACGAGACTGTGCTCGCTCGAGGTGCGAACGATCTTGCGGCAGGTGAAGAAGGCGAAGCTGCCATCGATCAGGAAGGACAGGAGGAGGACGACGAAGCTCGTCGTGCTGGGCCCGAGGGGCTGGGGAGCTGCATATTGGTGCCACCCTTCGCGCAAGGCGAAACCAGCGCCCAGCGCTAGGATCAGCATCGCGGCGATGAGATTCCAGAAAAAGGCGGAGCGGCCATAGCCGAGCTGGAAATTGCGGTCGGCCGGCCGGCGGGCAGACGCTAGGCCATATAGCAGGATCACCTCGGTCAGCACATCGAGCAGGCTGTGGACGCCCTCGGTGAAAAGCGCTGTCGCGCCGCTTTCCCGGGCAGCCGCGAATTTGAGCAGCGCGATCACCGTATCGGCAGCGAGGCCAAGGAGCACAATCGAAATGCTGGGCGAACCGCGGCGCGAATGGGGCAGAGCCTGCCCTTCCGGGGTGATGAACGTCATGGACGCAGCCTCCATGTCGCAGGCTCTACGATCGGCGCGCATGCGTTGGCAGCATACTTGGGTTTGCGTTGATTTCCCGCGCTACGGGCATGATTGCCAGCGCATCCGGTGCGACCAGCAGTTTCGCCTGAGCATTTATCCTTAGGCGTGGTCGTCCGCCGAATAGAACATCGGGTTGCGCAGCCAAGCGTTGATCGCCGACTCCCTCCAGCCGGCGCAGCGCGTGCTGATCTGGACGTTCTTGGGGAAGGTGCCGTTCTGCATCTTCCGGTACAGAGTCGATCGGCTGAGGCCAGTGCGATCGAGGACGGTCTTGATCCGGAGGATACGGTCTGGAGTGTCGGCCTGCATTGGTATCACCTTGCATTATTTGCGTCTGATTGGTGCTCCCCGGAGGGAGGCTGTGCAGGGTTGTTCATCTGGGCAAGGGGTGGTCGTGTCGGTCGCGTATATGGGCGTATCTGGGCGTCGATCTTCGTACATAAAGGCGGTTCGCGATTCTCGAGGGTCGCGTGTCAGAGCGTCTCATGCCTGCGGTGTGATCGCGCTCTACGCCGCCGCGCGGCACCGAGTCGCTGCGCGTCTCGGTCCATTCGGGTGACGATCGCTGACGTAATGGCCGGTGGAGCCGGCGAGTAGTGGAACGCGATATCTGATGGGCGTTCGCTGGCGGGCTTCCGCGAAGCCGCCAGGGTCCGCGGCGCCTCTTGCTTTCCGCGTCGCACACTCGACCCGCGCCGGAAGGCGCGGCGGCGGCTGGCGCACGGTCGCGCGCGCACGCCGCCGCGACGGCCGGCCGGATTCGAGGATGCATGTTTGATAGGCGCCTGGGGCGCTGGGCAGCGCTTCGCGCTGAGATCTGCGGACGGCGCGGATGCGCCGGCGTTGGCCTCCGGCACTCGTTCTGGCGGGTGGGCGTCGCTGCCCTGTGATCCCGCCGCGGCGTGCCGCAACCCGGGCGATGCCCGGGTCTTCCACTGCGTTGCAGCCCTGCGGGTGCGGCCCGCCTCTGCCGGCGGGACCGTCGGACCGCTCCTGCCGCCCACCCGCCATTCCGGCGCCGGTTGCGGTGGTTTGAGGAGCAGGGAAGATGGAGACGACCAGAACCAACCGCGAGAGCCTTTATAGCGAGGTGACCGCGCGGGTGATTGCCGAGCTGGAGCAGGGGCGGCTGCCTTGGGTGCAGCCGTGGGACAGCGCGGCGTGCGGCTGTACGATGCCGCATAACGCGGGAACGGGGCGGCGCTATTCGGGGATCAACATACTGATCCTCTGGGCGGCGGTCATTGAGGGCGGCTATGCCTCGCAGCGCTGGCTGACCTATCGGCAGGCCAAGGCGCTTGGTGGCAATGTCCGCAAGGGCGAGCGGGGCACCACCATCTGCTATGCCGATCGCTTCACGCCGAAGGTCGAAGCCGAGCGCGCGCAGAGCGAGGAGCGGGAGGCGCGACAGCTGGCGTTCTTGAAGCGCTTCACTGTCTTCAACATCGACCAGTGCGAGGGGCTGCCGGACAAGGTGACGGCGCTTCCTGCGATGGCAACTGAGCGCGAGGCAATCCCTTTGGCCGAGGCGGTGATTGCGGCAACCGGCGCAGACTTTCGGATTGGTGGCGGCGAGGCCTATTATTCCCCGTCGCACGACTATGTGCAGGTACCGCCGCAGGCAGCCTTTCCCGCACCGATCAACTGGTACCGCACTGCGCTGCACGAGCTGGGGCATTGGACCGGCCATGCGAGCCGTCTAGATCGCAACCTGCGCGGCAGCTTCGGCAGTGCCGACTATGCCCGCGAGGAGCTGGTCGCCGAGATGGCGAGTGCCTTTACCTGTGCATCGCTCTCTATCCAGCCAACCGTCCGGCACTCGGATTATATCGGCTTGTGGCTCGCCGTGCTGCGCGAGGACGAGAAGGCGGTCTTCCGCGCCGCGAGCGCTGCCAGCAAGGCGGCCGACTATCTGCTCGGCTTCCTTCAAGCCGAGGCGGATCAACGCCAGCAATGATCCTCGGGTTATGGACCGGATAGGCCTTGCCATCCGGTCCGAGCCTGCCACAGGTTGAGGCTGTCTTATGCGAAGCGATCTCGATCATCTGCCACAGGCCAAGCAGCGCGAGCTGGCCCATGTCGTGCGCATCCTGTTCGAGGAATTCGCCGAGATCACAGCGCGGACCACCGATCCCAAGAAGAAGGCCGCGCGGATCCTCAAGCTGGTGCTGTTCGGCTCCTATGCGCGTGGCGACTGGGTCGATGATCCGATTGGCGGCTATCATTCGGACTACGATATCCTTGTCGTCGTCAATGACGAACGGCTGACCGATGTCACCGAATATTGGGGTGCCGCCGATGACCGGCTGATGCGCGAAGTGACCATTGCCCAGACGCTCAGCGCACCGGTCAATTTCATCGTCCACACCCTCAGCGATGTGAACAAACAGCTCGAGCGCGGGCGGCCGTTCTTTGTCGATATCCTCAAGCAGGGCATCGCGCTCTACGAGGCTGAGGGGTTTGGGTTTGCGGCACCGCAGAACCTGCCGCCTGAGGAAGCGCGGACGGAGGCCCAGGAGCACTTCGATTACTGGTTCGCTCAAGCCGAGAGTGGCTTGTTAGGTGCGGATTTTTACATCGAGAAGGGCAAGGAACGCGATGCCGCTTTCCTGCTGCATCAAACGGCGGAGCGCCTTTACCACTGCACTCTGCTCGTGCTCACGCTCTACAGTCCCAAATCGCACAAGCTGAACTTCCTGCGCTCGCGCGCGGAGGATATCGCACCGTCTCTCATCGAAGCATGGCCGCGCGACGACAAGGACAGTCGCAGGCGGTTCGAGCTGCTGCGCCAAGCCTATGTGAACGCGCGCTACTCGCCGCACTACAAGATCACCGCCGAGGAACTGGCCTGGCTCGGCGAGCGGGTCGCGGTGCTGCGCGATCTGGTTCGCGTGGTATGCGAGGAGCGCCTCGCCTGATCAGGTGCCTACACCCGCCTGCCGAACGGCACTATCTCCTGAATGGCTCGCAGGCGATGCCATCACCGTCCCCGTCCATGTGAGCACCATAGCCGGGCTCTCCACGGCGCAGCGGGGCCGCGCCCGCGCGCCGAGCCTCGGCGCAATTGCGATAGCTCCAGCCGGTGACAGCAGCTTTCGGTGCTGAAACCGGTCGAGCGCGCCGAGCTGACGGCGGAGCAGAAGCGGCCTGGGGTGGCTTCGCTATTCCACAATCGGTGCCGACCAAACCGAACTGATCCCAGTCTGCCCGGTAAATCGCGTGCCCACCCGCTAGCTGCGCGCATGACAGATCGACTCCGCCCACCTGCACCCGTGCCAGCGTTCGGCCATATATGTCACGGCCCTGGCGATCGATCGACGCAGTCCCGCGCGCCAGAACTTCCAATGCTCGCTTTGATTCCAGCGGATCACCAGGAGCGCAATCGCGCCCGTCCCGGCAATGCCCCGGCAACTCCGGCGCATCGATTCCTATCAGGCGAATGAGTTCCTGATCGCAGCGGAGCGTGTCGCCGTCCACGGCGATCAACACGCAAGCGAGGACAAGGAAAGACATGCAATCAGCCTTGCGCAGCCGCGTTAAAATCGCGTTGTCGCAGGCGCGGCCGATGCTTGCTCGCCGATCGCTGGCCGAAATCTCGCAGCCTGGATCAGCCGCCTGCGACTAGCGCGCCGGGCGCACCGCGCCCGGCGCGCAGATGGTTGTTACGAAGCGCTCGTTTTCGCACGAGGCTTGCGTGCCGGAGACGAGGCCGGCGTTGCGGCCGCGCCCGACTTGGCCGCGCGGCCCTTGGCGCCAAGGCCGATCTTGTGCGCCATCGCGCGGCGCTGCTCGGAATAGCTCGGCGCGACCATCGGATAATCCGCCTTGAGGTTATACCGCGCGCGATACTCCTCGGGCGTGAGGCCGTGCGTCGAGAGATGGCGACGCAGCGTCTTGTAGGGCTTGCCGTCGATCATCGAGATGATGTGATCTTTCGAGCCGAGCGACTTCCGTACCGAGACAGCTGGCGTGTATTCGGACTCACTGCCGGCTTCATCGACTGCCTCAGTTGTGGGCGCCGCTTTTCCATCGAGTTCGATAACAGTCGCGTGCATCGTGCGCAGGAATGCAGGTACATCCTCGGCGTTCACGCGGTTATTCTGATTGCCAAGCCAGGCAATCGTGAGTTCTGCGGCAAGCTCGACGGCGTTCAGGGAGTTCTCGTCGGACATTCGCGACCCTTCCTTAGTTGGCGCAGCGCGATATCGGATTTGATAGCTGCACGCCTGGTCACCGTCCCTGTCGTATATTGGTTGGCGACGCAACCAACTCCCGGTCAACCATCTCTTTCATTGCCGAATGCGCGCTTTCCGCGCCGCCGCCATAGCACAAGTGCTTGATCGCGATCCTCGCCTTGCAAAGTCCCGGCGGCACTCGTCAGCAATCCGAAGATCACCGCGCGATCATCATCGGTCAGTTCTACCAGGCCTGCCTTTGCAACGAGGCCGCCCAGCTCGATCAGCTGCCGCGTGCGCTCACGCCGCTTCACGACCCAGGCTCGCTTATCCTGACGCGCTATCTGCGCGTACAGACGATGCCGCGCCGCCAGCGCGTGCCGAAACGACACCTGATTCCTGCGCATTCGCTCCGGCATTCTTGCGGCTGTTGCTCTGAAAGAATGCGGCGCCGCGTTTGCGCCATGCCTCCTTCGTCGGCGCGTCCTTCATCTCGACCGCAGCGAGCAGCGCGCCGGCCAGATGCTCGGGCGACAGCGTGTCCGCACCGGTAACGGTCACCAGCTCGCCAAGCTGGTGGAGCTTTTGCTGCTGCAGGTGCCTGGCCTTGTCGGCCAGTGCCTTCAGCTCGGCATCGAAATCTCGGGGTTTGCGCATGGTTCATCCTTTGCGTTGTGCGGCAAGGACGAACCAGTTACCGCTGCTCTCGATCAAGGACAACGCCCTGAAATCTCATGGGATTACCCAGTCCCGAGAAAGATGAATTCTTTCGAGGGCGCGCTTATACGTCGTGCCGACGTCGCTTCTGAAGTGTAAGTGGATTGCCGTCATGGCGATCTACCATTTCTCGGCCAAAGTCATCTCACGCGCTTCGGGCTCGTCGGCGCTGGCGTCGGCTGCCTATCGCTCGGCTTCGCGGCTGCACGACCAGCGGCTCGACCGGCACCATGACTTCTCGAACAAGGCAGGCGTCGTCCACTCCGAGGTGATGCTGCCGGACGGTGCGCCGGAGCATCTCGCCGACCGCGAAAGGCTGTGGAACGAGGTCGAGGCGGCCGAGAAGAGGATCGACGCGCAGCTGGCGCGCGAAATCGAGTTCGCGATTCCCAGGGAGATGACGAAGGAGCAGGGGATTGAGCTCGCCCGCGACTTCGTGCGCGATGAGTTTGTCGATCGGGGTATGATCGCAGATCTCAACGTGCATTGGGACATCGGCGCGGATGGCCTGGCCAAGCCGCATGCGCATGTGATGCTGACGATGCGCGAGGTCGGCGAGGACGGGTTCGGAAAGAAGAATCGCGACTGGAACCGCACCGATCTTCTGGAGAAATGGCGGGAGCGCTGGAGCGAGCACGTCAACCAACGGCTTGCCGAACTCGATATCGATGCACGGATCGATCATCGCTCTCTTGAAGCGCAGGGCATTGAGCTGGAGCCGCAGAACAAGGTCGGGCCGGCGGCGTCTCGGATGGCGGCGCAGGGGCTCGATACCGAGCGCGCCGCAGAGCATCGCGAGATCGCGCGTTCCAACGGCGCGAAGATCATTGCCGATCCGCGGATCGCGCTTGACGCGATCACCCGTACCCAGGCGACATTCACCACCCGCGACCTTGCGATGTTAGCGCATCGCCATAGCGACGGGAAGGATCAGTTCGACCAGGTGATGGCCGCGGTGCGCGGTGCGCCCGACTTGGTGGCGTTGGGCAAGGACGGACGCGGCCAGGACCGGTTCACCAGCCGTGACATGATCGAGACCGAGCAGCGGCTGGCTCGCGCCACGCAGGCGCTCGCCGAGCGCGAAACGCATCGTGTCGCTGACCGGGATCGCGAACGCGCGGTGGCTGCGGCCGAGCGACGCGGCCTGGTGCTCTCCGCAGAACAGCGATCGGCATTCGAGCATGTCACCGACGGCGACGGTCTCGGTGTGGTCGTGGGCTATGCCGGCACGGGCAAGTCGGCGATGCTCGGTGTTGCGCGCAATGCCTGGGAGCGTGCCGGCTATCAGGTCCAGGGTCTGGCGCTGTCCGGCATCGCCGCTGAGAATCTGGAGAGCGGTTCAGGGATTCAGTCGCGGACGATTGCCAGCCTGGAACATCAATGGGCGCAGGACCGCGAGCTATTGTCGCGTGACCATGTGCTGGTGATCGATGAGGCCGGCATGATCGGCTCACGGCAGATGGAGCGCGTGATCGCCGAGGCGGAGAAGCGCGGCGCCAAGGTCGTGCTGATCGGCGATCCCGAGCAGCTCCAGGCGATCGAAGCCGGCGCCGCCTTCCGATCGATTGCCGAGCGGCACGGCTCGGTTGAGATCACCGACATTCGCCGCCAGCGCGAGGATTGGCAGCGTGATGCCACCCGGTATCTCGCCACCGGCCGAAGCGGGGAGGCGCTGATCGCCTATGACGAGCATGGCCATGTTCATGCCGCTGAGACCCGCGAGCAGGCGCGTGCCGATCTGGTCGATCGCTGGGATCGCGATCGCGCCTCGGCGCCGGCCGCGACGCGGATCATCCTCACCCACACCAATGATGAGGTGCAGGCGCTCAACTTGGCCGCGCGCGAGCGAATGCGCGCTGCCGGGCAGCTCGGCGAGAACATCACGCTGCGCGCAGAGCGGGGGCAGCGGACATTCGCATCTGGTGACCGCATCATGTTCCTGAAGAACGAGCGCGGCCTAGGCGTGAAGAACGGTTCGCTTGGAATCGTGGAGAGCGTGATGACCGCCCGGATGGTGGTGATGCTCGATGATGGTCGCGCCGTCGAATTCGACCTCAAGGACTATGCGCAGATCGACCACGGCTATGCCGCGACGATCCACAAGGCCCAAGGCGTGACGGTCGATCGGGCGCATGTACTGGCAACACCAGGTCTCGACCGACACGCTGCCTATGTCGCGCTGTCGCGGCACCGCGACCATGTCGAGCTCCATTATGGTCGTGACGATTTCGCCGAACCCGCGAAGCTCGTCCGCGCGCTGTCCCGCGATCGCGCGAAGGACGTGGCTTCAGATTACACGCGCGAGTTCGCCGACCGGCGGCAGATATGGCTGCCAGAGGCGGCGATCGAGAAAACGAAACCCGGTCTGGCGCGTGATCCATTTGTCGGTCTCGACCTGCGGCCGATGGCGCCCCCGCTGACACGCGGCATGTTCGAAGGAGTGCGGATCGCAACACCGTCGCCTGCACGCAATGCGCAGCCGATTGGACTAGAAAATCCGGTGCAGCGGTTCGCCCGCGCGACTGCCGATATCATGCGGATGCGCAAGGACGGCTACACCGAGCTGCCACACCAGCGTGTCGCCTACTACAAGGCACGCGAGGCGCTGGACACTGCCCGCCCCGACGCTTCCCGAGATCTTCGCGCAGCCTTCGCGCGTGATATAAGGCTGGTCGATGAAGCGGCCCGGGGCCGGACCAACACCGCCATTCGCGCTATGATCCTCGAGGCGGAGTTGCGCGTTAGCCCTGAGCGTCGCGCCGACCGGTTTGTGGAGGACTGGCAGAAGTTGGTCAAAGCGCACCGCGCGCTTCGCCATGCCGGTGATGGGACCGGCGTCCGGGCGATCGGGCAGCAAATGAGTGCGCTCGGCAAGAGCCTCGAACGCGATGCACAAGCCGAGTCGCTAGTCAGAAAGCGGCTCCCGGCCCTCGGAATCCAGGCGAAGGAGGGGGCGTCGATATCCCACAGCATCCAAGACTGGCTCGGTCTCTCGCGTGGTCGCGGGCTCGGGCGATAGACACTTGTGGATGGATCAAGACAGCACCCGCGAAGTAGACACCAGCCTCGCCGCGCATGCATTCGGCGAGTTGCGTGCGGAGATCAGCCTGCTTCGTCGCGCTGTGGAACGGCTCACCGACGAGCGCAGCTCTCAGCCCGATTACGCGCCTAGCCTCGAAGAGATTTCGAAGCGGCTTGAGGTGGTCACGAGCTGGGTGGGGAATATCGCCAAACAGCCTGCCATGCGGCTGACCCCCGAGGGCATAGGCAGCCAGATCGCTGCGGCCGCAGTTGCTAGCCGGGAGTGCGATCAGCAAATGTTACAGCGCGCGGCTGCGGGCATGGACGCCGCCGCCGGCCGCATCGACGCGATGATCGCGCGGTCGCGATCGACCGTCGAGCAGAACCGCGAGTTGCTGCACAACCGTATAGCGTTCGCTGTCGCGGGCATGGTGACGTTCGCTATTTTGCCGGGGGCTATCGCAAGATCACTTCCGGTTAGCTGGGCGGTACCAGAGCGAATCGCCGCCCGAATGCTTGATGCCGATATGTGGCGGGCTGGCCAGCGGATGATGGCAAAGGCCGATCCAGAGCGTTGGAAGCAGATTGTCGTCCGTGAGCGAGAGAACCCGCCAGCGCGACATAAATAGCGAGCTTTGCGCCTTCTAGGCTAAGCTGCCCAAAGTCCGCCCCAAAACCAGAATTCATGCGAGAGTGACAGGTTGCGATTTTGCGCGCGTCCCTGCTGGTCCACCTCGGAAGCACGTTCGCTCTACAAATGACTCTAACGCTCACGCGCAATTCGAAGTCGCTGCAGCACCAATTTACCCGTTAGCGCCACCCATATGTCATCCGGTCGACTCACCCGTTCCAACGGGCCTGGCAGCCCACGAATCACGCGGCGGAACGTGCCCAGCTGAGGCATGGCAGGTTTCTTATCGAGAAGTGTTGACAATGTCAGGTCTATTTGGAATTTAGGATTCCAGGAGGGCTTCACATGAGCGATGGTCCATACCGTTCCTTGCCGATGTCACCGAAGTGGAAGCGGGCGGCGAAGCGCGCCTTTCTATCTTCATTTTCGATGCCCGAGATTTCCGAAGCACTGCAGCAAGCTGCGGAGCGCGACTGCCGCGCAGAGCTTTCTGCCGGCCTCGTGCGTCGTGTGACGGCTATGATCATCGGTCCCGACGAGCCCGGGCTTTTTCGGGATCTGCCGACCGCTGACCTGAACGCGCTCCATCGTGAATGCTCCTCGACTATGGAGCATGGGCTCGTGAACAACGCGATCGATGCTTTGCAGGACGGCCTTCGCGGGCAGGCGGCGCTCCAGCGCGCCGCAGAAGCCAGCGTGTCTGATCGCATGCTCGCTGGGAGCCGCCAGATCGAAGAACATATGCATCGCGAAGCCTCGGATCACCGAGCGCGCGCCACCCGTTTGCGTCTCGAAGAAGCACATGGCGGCGTGGACGTGTCCGGCGTTGCCCGGATGCTGTTGCGGGCACCGGACGCGCCGGCGCGGACCGCCACCGTCGTCTATTCCGGCCTCGATGATGGAGTTCCGCTTTGACCGCCAAGGCCTATCATGTCGCAGAGACGGTGCCGCACCGTGTCGATGCCATCGAGATCGGCGAAGCGCCGCGAGAGGGCGCGCGCCTGGCAACGCTCGGCCAGACCATCACGTTGTCGATCGAGGGGCTTAAGGACTTCTTCTTCGCCGACTGGCGTCGCGATCTGATCGACCTACTCGTGATAGCGGCCGCGGTCGAATATTGCGACCTCAGCGTCCGGCGGCCGGCCTGGGGCTGGGCGCGGTCGTTCGACTTGCTCGTGGCGGTGCATGAAGAAGAGAAATGGAGCTCGCCACTAGTCCGTAGCACGCTCGAAGAGGCGCTCGCCTTTCTAACTGGCGATCGCTGGACTGTCAGCTTCACCGAACGCCGCGATCCCGTGACGAAAATCTTGCCGCGTCGCCTTGAACTCGACACCCCCGACAAGATCATCATGCCCTATAGTGACGGGCTCGACTCCCGGGCCGTCGCCGCGATCGTCGAGAACCAGGAGAAAGGCGGTCTCGTCCGCGTCCGTCTCGGTTCCAAGGGTGTCGACAGCGCTAAGGTCCCGCGCAAGAAGCGCCGCTTCGCGACCGTCCCGTTCGACGTGAAGCTCGGCAAGCGTCAGCGCGTTGAATCGTCCGCGCGGTCTCGGGGCTTCAAGTTCGCGGTGATCACTGGCATTGCCGCCCAGCTCGCTCCCGTCGACCGCATCGTGGTCACCGAGAGCGGACAGGGTGCGCTTGGGCCTATCCTGGCCTCGTCTGGGCAGAGCTATCCCGATTATCGCGTTCACCCTGCATTTACCCGACGTATCGAGCGGTTGTTTCAAGCCCTCACCGACAAGGCCCCGACCTATGAATACCCCCGTATTTGGAGCACCAAGGGCGAAACCCTCGCCATGGCGAACTCTCTCGCCAATCCACCCACCTGGCATGATACGCGCTCGTGCTGGCAGGATTCGCGTCGCGTTAGCTTCGATGGCGAGCGTCGCCAGTGCGGCGTCTGCGCAGCCTGCATGTTGCGGCGCATGAGCATGCACCGCGCAGGGATCGAAGAACCGCCCTCGCGATATATCTGGGAGAACCTACGCGCCGCCGAAATGGAAGAAGGCGCCGTGGCGGGCTTCTCCCGCATGTCATCGGCGTTTCGCGACTATGCACTCGCTGGTATCCTTCATCTCGACCATCTCGCTGCGCTCAGCGGGGCCGACCTGCACCAGCGCACCGTTCGTCGTGTTGCGCGCGAAACCGCTGACGCGCTCGGTGTCGAGATGGTCGAAGGCGAGCGCGCACTGACGGGTTTGCTTGAGCGGCACCGGGCAGAGTGGCTCGATTTCCTCGTCAGCCTCGGTAACCGCTCATTCGTCTCCCGCGTTGCTATGGTGTCGCCATGGCACTGATCCCGGGCGGACTATCGCCCAAAGACTTGGGAGATCTGCTACGGCAGGCTCGCGAGAACGCGAAGTTCACGCAGGCGGCCGCAGCGGCTGCGCTCGATGTCGCACGCACCACTCTGGTTGCGATGGAGCAAGGGCAGCGTCGGCCGCGCGTCGATGAACTCCAGAAGCTCGCGGTTCTCTACGGGCTGTCGCTAAACGAACTACTGCGCCAGGACAGCATCCGCGTGGATCTGCGGCCGCGGTTCCGTCATACCGGCGAGCAGAGCGAGAAACTGGAAGCGGCCATCGAACTGCTCAATCGCCTCGTCCAGGCAGAGGTTGAGTTCGAGGACCTGCTTGGCATCCACCGCGCGCGGCTCGATCCGCCCGAGCGCCCATTGCTGCCGGGCAATGTCGCCCTTCAGGCTGAGCACGACGCCGCCGAATTGCGTCAGTGGCTTGGGCTCGGGCTCGCGCCAGTTCACGATATCGTGAGCTTGCTCGAGCTGCAGCTTGGCGCGCGTGTCTATGTGCGGAAACTCGACCCAAAAATCTCGGGGCTCTACGCTTTCGACGAACGCGCGGGCGCCTGTATCCTGCTGAACGCCGACCATCCGCGCGATCGCCGCACTCAGACCGGCGCACATGAGTTGGGGCACTTCATCTCGACCCGCCAATCGCCGGACACACTTCATGATGGGACGCCCGAATCAACCCGGGAGGAGCGCTATGCCAACACCTTTGCACGCTGCTTCCTCACTCCGGCTCGAGCGGTGCACGTCAAATTCCAAGAGCTGACCGCCGGAGCGTCGAAGTTGACCCGCCGGCACATCATTTTGCTGGCCCACGTCTTCGGCGTCTCACGCGAAGCCATGGTCAGGCGGCTTGAAGAGCTGGGGCTCGCAAAGCCAGGCGCTTGGGACTGGTTCGTCCAGCAGGGCGGGATCACCGATGCCCAAGCGCTTGAGGTTCTCGGCGACCTGATCCCACCTGACGATGCCAAAGTCGACGCGCGTCGCCAGATCTCGATGCGCATGGGTGTCATGGCCAGCGAAGCTTGGCGTCAAGCGCTACTCAGCGAAGGCCAGATTGCCCGTCTCCTCCACATCGACCGCGTCGATGCCCGGACACTCATTGATGAGTTCGAAGCGGAAGGAGCTGAGACGGATGGATCCCGTTCGTTTTCGGCCTGAACCGCCGCTCGTCGCTGATGCCAGCGTCTGGATCAATCTTGTCGCCAGTGGGCGCGCGAGGGACGTACTGCACGCCTTGCCAAGGCCCGCGATCATTTCGAGCATCGCGCTCGGCGAACTCGAACGCGGGCGCGACAAGGGCCGCAGCACCCACGCCAGCGTCACGCCGCTGATCGCAGCCGGCTATGTCATGGTCGTCGACCTGCCGGAGGAGATGGAGGACGTCTATCTGAGCTTGGTCGCCGGCCCCGCCAGCCAGACGTTAGACGATGGCGAGGCCGCCACGCTCGCGATCGCCCTCCACCTGGGCGCGACCGCGCTAATCGACGAGCGCAAGGCGATCTCCATTGCCGCCACTCGATTTCCGGTCCTCACCGTCGCCACAACCACCGACCTTCTTTTGAGTACGCAGGTCCGCGCGGTGCTGGACGCCGGCCAGATCGCCGACGCGTTGTTTGCCTCGCTCATAGGAGCGCGCATGCGAGTTCCCGATCACTTGCTCGACGAGGTTTGTGTCTACCTTGGGGCTGATAGAATACGCCTGTGCCTGAGTCTTCCAGCGCGAGTGAGAAGCGTTCCACGAACTGATTTGGAGGCTCCGCTGTCCGCAAGCTTGATCAAAGGGCACAATCTCCAATGACCCTATCCCGCGGGCGCTTCGATGGCTCGAAGCGCTCCGTTGAGCTTCGGCCTGCCTTCGCAACTTGTCGCGCATAGCCCACCAGTCGGCCATAGGCCCACGGTCCCGCGCTGGGCGATGCACACTTGCAGCCACGTCATGCCTGCGAAAATCAGCGCCTTGAAGTATCTCAAGTCGCTTCGCGCTCACGCGGCGGCGAGCCAGCCTTTGGATTTGAGCGTATCAAACGCGATGGCGACCTGACGCTCGGTGAACACTTTTTTACGGTCATTCCATCCCCGAACCCCGGCGAGAGCCTTCTCAGCGGTATCAGCCCCCTCACGGGTGGCCACCCAATGGACCGTCGCCAGCAGTTCCAGCCCATACGGTGTCTCGAAGCCGTCAACCAGATCAGCCACCTTGTTGAAGTGGGCGTGAGTTACCGCTTCGTGCTCTAGCGATGCCTCTGCCTCCGGGATCGCGCCAGGCACGATGGTCAGTTCCTTGTCCGGCTGATCGCCACCGTCCTGATACCCCGCGACGAAATGTCCCTCGACCTTGTTGAGGACATGCGAGAGGTTCGTGGCATAGGGGCCGTAGTGATGCTTGATGTAGTTCAGCCGGAGCGGTTGTCCGGCTTCCTGCATGAAATACATCAACTTCTGAACCTCGATCAGCGTCACGAACGGGTCCATGAGCCCTTGCAGATAGCGATTCATGAGCACGATGAGCGCGGCGCGGCCCGGCGTCATGTTGGGCACGTCGCGCGACTTGACCACCTCAGGCGCTCCCTTGGGCTCGTAGATCAGCACGTCGAGGTTGGGCAGATCGCGTAGCGCAGCTTCGATGCGGGGACGAACGTCATCCCAGTCCAGCCCGCCAAGGCCCGCGCCAAGCGGCGGTATGGCAATGGACTTGATCCCCCGCTCGCTGATTTCCTGAGCCAGTGCGGCCAGCCCGCTGTCGATGTCTTCTATCCGGCTCTTGCCCTTCCAGTGCCGCTTGGTGGGGAAATTGATGATGTAGCGCGGGTTGGTGAACGAGCCGGTGTCATAAACGAACATCTTGCCCGGCTGCACCTCGCCATCCTCGCAGGCGAGCGCATAGGCGCGGAAGTTGGCCGGGAACGCCTTCTTGAACTGAAGCGCGATCCCGCGCCCCATGATGCCGACGCAGTTCACCGTGTTGACGATTGCCTCTGCATTCGCCTTCAAGATATCGCCTGTTCTGAGTTCGATTTGTGCCATGTTTGTTCGCCCTCAGTAATACCACGCCGGTCGAATGTGAACCGGGGGACGATGCACCGCGCCTGCGATGGCCTGCCCCACCTGCTGGCCTATCGCCTGATTGAACACACCGATCTGCTCGATCAGGTGCCAAGGGAAATGCCGCTCAAGCAGGAACTCGGCTTGCTTTTGCTCTTTGGTCGGACTCCCCGACCATTGGTCGGTTTGCACCGCGTTCCAGTTGATGTCGCCGAGTTGTGCAAGATCACAACGATCTTCGAAATAGTAGGACCCCGCGTTCGACAGCGTGAACGCCCAACGTCGCTGATTTGCCTGTGCCCAAGCGACAACCGCGTGCAGATCGGCGACGAGATGCACAATCGGGTTTTGTCCACCCTGGTACGCCAGTTCCGAGTTCCGGCGATAAATGAGATAGAGCATCACCGAGCGCGGACAGAAATAGAATGGCACGCACTGACCGACGTGGAGGTCTGGATGACTTGCGAGCGTCAACTCGTTCATCCGCCGCGCCTTGATGTTGTTCATGCCGATGACGGTGCCATTGGCCGGTTGCTGCGCCATGACCGCGTCAGAAAACAGAAACCCGTCCGCAGCAATTGCTGCCAACTTGTCCACGTGGACGATGTGATAAATTTTAGGGCTGGCAGGTGCGGGCATCGTCAGGCGGTTTCGTCCTCGTCGATCAACCACCAGCATCCACCAGATCGCCACCGTCGGTCAAATGATCTGCGCTACCGTCGATGGCATCCGCTGGGTTCGCCTCCTAGTGTCAGAAGCCTGGACCGCAATGCCCCTTCCAAAAGCTAACAGGGTGAACCAACCGTTCAATGGCCGCCATTGGGCGACGCATTACGGACGCAACTCGTGCATCGTTCCATAAAATCTCACACCGAATGGGGGGAAAAGTGGGGGGTAGCCGACCGACCATTGCTAGATTCGTCAAGTAAATCAATTCACTACCGCCAAAGCTGAGATTCCTCCCGCTCCGCCACCCCCTCCGCAGGGATCACCAAACTCTCCATAACCCGCGGATAAACCTTAGGAATTAGCATATTTTCCGCTGCGCTCACTCGATCCGACACCATCTTGCAGGAAGTGTGGAGAAGAGTGAGGTGGGTATCATAAGAGGCTCAAGGGGCTCACCGCAGCCCAAATCCGGTCGCTGTCCAAAACCCCAGGCAATGTTCTGACGGAGACGGTCTGTTCCTCGGGATCAATGCCAAAGGAGCCGGCAGTTGGTTCTTCTTATCCAACCTAGCGGGTGACGACAGGATATCGGGCTGGGCTCGGCGAGAATCGATTTCGCTCCAGGACGCGCGATGCAGCCTTTTGATCTTGCGAGTGCATCTACCATCGCCCCAGCGGTGCTGCGTTGGGAACAATTGTCAGGAGCACTAGGTCCGCCTCAGTCAGCGCCGGGGCATTCTTCCCCTCTGAGGGCAAGCTGCACCACGTCCGACATCGCGCCACCTGATCGGCATCGGTTGCCGAGGTGGGGGCAGCGCGACGATCATCGCTCGCGAGCCAGCGTTCAGCATTGTCGTCATACTCATCAGGTGGAGAGCAGTTGGTCAACGGCTGGGTCGAGAAGCGATAGACTTAATCGGAGGGGCACAGACGATATTCCAATCCGGAGCCCGATTTCTACTCGTCAAAGGGTGATGATGCCCCGCCGCAGCGCGACGGTCACCGCTTGGGTGCGGTCATTGACGTCGAGCTTCGAATAAACGCCGCGCAGATGCGCCTTCACAGTCTCTTCGGAGAGGGAGAGCTCCCAGGCGATCACCTTGTTCGGCTTGCCCGCCGCCACATGTTCGAGGATCGCCACCTCACGGGGGCTGAGCGGGTCTTCGGCCGCATGAATGGCGATCTGCTGCGCCAGCGCCGGGGGGACGTAGCGGCCGCCGGCGTGGACGATACGGATCGTCTCCAGCAATTCCTTGCGGAGCGAGCTTTTGAGCAGATAACCGCATGCTCCGGCCTTGAGCGCACGCACTGCCTGGACGTCGCCGTCATAGGTGGTGAGCACGACGATGCGTGCCGCCGGTGCCTGGGCGCGGATCTCGGCGATCGCCTGCATCCCGCTGCGCACCGGCATCTGCAGGTCCATCAGCGTGACATCGGGGCGCAGGCTGAAGAAGGCGTCGACCGCCTCCGCGCCATTGGTCGCCTCGCCGACCAGGACCATGTCGGGCTCGGGAGCGACGATCGCCGCGATGCCATCCCGGAGCACGGCATGATCGTCGACGACCAGCACGCGAATGCGCTTCCCCCCGGTCATCGCGCCTGCCCGCCCCCGGCGATCGCTCGAAGCCAGCCCAGGAAACCGCGGCGCCGCTCGGCATAGGCGGCCCGTGCCGGCACGCTCAGCATGACTTCCGTCCCCTCGCCGCTTCGAGACACGATGGCGAGCCGGCCACCGATGCGGCCCGCGCGCTCGCGCATGCCGACCAGGCCATAATGCTCCAAACGACCTCCGGCCGCGAGGATTTCCTCGGGGATTCCCACGCCTGCATCGCGGACGCGCATGCCGAACTGCCCGCGGCCATAGTCGAGATCGACCGAGATCGCCTCCGACGCGGCATGGCGCAGGGCGTTGCGGAGCGCCTCCTCGGCGATGCGCAGCGCCTCGGTCGTCACCAGCGCATGCAGCGGACGCTGCGCCCCGCTGACCGACAGTCGGATCGGAGGGCCGCCCCCCTCGGTCATCGCATGGGCAAACGCATCGATCTTGTGCGCGAGCTCCCCCGCCGCGGGCACGCAGCGCAGGTCGCGCACCCGCTCGCGCCCCTCGACCACCACCGCGTCGGCACTGTCCAGCGCATCGTCGAGCGTCTGCCGGGTAAGGGGATCGGAGATCCGGTCGGTGACCGACTGGAAGCGCAGCATCAGTCCCTGGATGCCCTGGAGCAACGTGTCATGCAGCTCGCGCGCGATGCGCTCGCGCTCGGCCATCCGGTCGGCCATGCGCTGATGGATGCGGTTGGCGACGGCACGCAGGCGCAGCGAATAGGCAAGCCAGAGCAGACCGATCAGCAGCACCGCGCAGAGCAGCTTGAACGGCCAGCTCTGCAGGAAGGTCGGCCGGATCTCGACATCGAGCAGCGCCCCCGGGCTGCTCCAGTTGTGCTGGTTGTCCGAGGCGATGACGTGGAAGCGATACCGGCCGGGACCGAGATTGGCATAGGAAGCGAGACGTCGGCTGCCGGCGTCGATCCAGTCCTCGTCCACCCCCTCCAGCCGGTAGCGGAAACGCAACCGCTCGGGATAGGTATAGGAAAGCGCCGTATACGCGATGTCGAACGCATGGCTCCCGGCCGGAAGGATCAGCGTGGCGGGATCGCGGTGGATGGCGCCGGCGGCCGTCAGCGCGCGGATCATCACCGGGGGCGGCGGCGCCTCGCGCAGGATCCGGGCGGGATCGATGAACGATACGCCATAGCGATTGAGCTGCCAGACCCGTCCATCGGCGCCGACACCCATCTGGCGCCCTGAGAAATCATTGCTCTGCGGCGGGCGGAGACCGTCACGCAGATCGAGCACGACGCGGTCGAGCGGCGCGCTCGGATCGTCGAATGCGCGGTTGAGATCGGCGGTAGAGACGCGCGAGGTGAAGAAGGCGCGCATCAGCCAGGTGTCACCGGCCGGGGTCTGCAGCAGGTCGCGCAGCCGCGCCACCCAGGGGAAGCGCCGCCAGTCGATCCGCGCGATCCGGTTCCCACGGATGCGGAAAAGACCGTTGCTGCCGCTGACGAAGATGTCCCCGCCGCCGGTCGAGAGATTGGTGATGAGACCGGGCTTGTACTGCCCGAGCGGCGTGACCAGGAGCTTGTCGCCGACGATCCTGACGAGGTCGGTACCCGAGGTATAGGCGATGTCTCCGCTGGCGGTGGGCACCAGGTCCCACCAGTTCGGCTTGGGCAAGGGGCGTGCGGGCACGTGCCAGCCGCCTGCGTCGTGCCATTTCAGCGCGCCGTCGACCGTGCCGACCCAGAACCGGCCGAGCCGGTCCTCTGCACAGGCCGAGGTCAGATCCTCGCCCGAGGGCAGTGGAAAGCGGGTTTGCCGCCCGTCCCGGAGGCGCACGATCCCTGTCTCCTGGATCATCCAGATGCCCGTGCCGCGCCCCGGGCAATGGCCGATCGAGGTCTGCTCCAGAAGCTTGCGCGGCGCGCCCGGCGAAAGCTGGAACATGCCTTGCGTGGTGTCGGCATAGAGCTCCGGCCCATTCTGGCTGAGGCCGAGCCCGTCGGAGAACTTGCCCTGCACGAAGGACTCCGGGACCGCGCTGGCCCGCCGGAACCGGTCGAGCCCCAGTTCTGTCGTGACCCAGACATTGCCGTCGCGATCGATGAAGAGGTCGTAGAGAATGTCCGAGGACAGACCATCGGTGACCGAGAACCGGCCCGACCGATCGGGCACTCCCTGCGGCCCAGCCGCCGCGCCCGGCGAATAGAAGACCCCGCTCGGCGCCGCCCAGCCCCAGAGGCCGCCAGCCGAATCCATCGCCTCCGTCCAGCTCGGCGCGCCCCGCGCCTTGGGAAAGGGGATCGGTCGGGCGAGCTCCTTTCCGTCCGCACCGGCGAGCATCACGAACCCGTCGCGCCCGGTGACCCATAATCGGCCCTGCGGATCCGCGAAGCAGCCGCTCCGGCTGACCGGATAGGCGCTGTCCTGGAAACGGCGCCCCCCGGGACGCAGATGGACCAGCACGCCCCGATCCTGGTTCCAGCGCGTGAACCAGAGTGTCCCGTCCGCCGTGACGCATCCGCCCGACACATAGCCGTCGCCCAGGCCGAACCGCCGGTCGACATCCTCCCAATGGCCGTCCGCGAAGCGATATATCCGGCCATAATCATAGTTGAACACGGCGGAGAACGCCCACACCGCACCGTCCGGGGTCTGGGTGAGTGCCGTCACCGACAAGGGCGGCTTGGGCATCGGCACGGGCCTCAGCTGGCCGCCGCGATAGACCGCAACGCCGCCGCTCTGGTTATAGCCCACCCAGAGCTCGCCCGCCCGCGTGACCAGCAGCGGACCGGCCGAGGCGCGTTCGAGCGGAGAGCCCTGGGGTACCTGTATCCGCTCGAAGCTGACCCCGTCGAAGCGGAACAGCCCCTCGGACGCGGCGATCCAGATCCAGCCGTCGCCGGTCTGCCGGACCATCTGCATTCCCGTCGGCGCGCCATCGTAGATCATCCAGCGATCATGGCGAAACTGGTCGAAGACGTCGGATGTCCGCTGCGCGGCAGCAGGTACGCTGTGCATCGCCGCGGCCGCGAGCGTGGCGGCGAGCAATCCCCTGCAGGCGGCAATCAGCGCACGCACTCGCGTCCCCCTTCGCGATCCTGCCCGGCCCTATCGCGGCATGCCGGGCGTGTCGGCACCGGAAGGCGTAGCACAGCCTACCCCATTTGGGGATCGGCGCACTGCGCGGCCGCCATCCGCGCCCGACCGGGACCGATGTCCTTCGCCGGCGCGCCCCCGAAAGTGTAGGCGCCCGCTACCCCGCCCGACATCGCCGACACGCTTCCGCTCCGCCAGACAATGGATCGCAACATCGCGGACAGGGAGGGCGCGGCATGCGACTGACCGGAAAAGTGGCGCTCGTCACCGGCGCCGCCAGCGGCATCGGCCATGCCGTCGCCGAGCTCTTCCATCGCGAGGGCGCGGTGGTGTTCGCGGCCGACATCGTGCCGCCGGCGCGGGCCTGGCCGGCCGGCGTCACCGCGATCCCGCTGGACGTGACCAGCGAGGGCGACTGGGCGCGCGCGGTGGCCGATGTTGTCGGGCAGGCGGACGGGCTCGACATCCTGATCAACAATGCCGGGATCATCGCCTATGAGCCGCTGCACGAACTGAGCCTGGATGCCTGGCAGCGGATGATCGCGGTCGACCAGACCGGCATCTTCCTGGGCATGCGCGAGGCGGTGCGCGTGATGCGGGCGCAGCAGGCCGGATCGATCGTCAACATCGCATCGATCTGGGGTGCCGCGGCGGTTGCCGGGGCGCATGGCTATCACGCAGCCAAGGGCGCGGTGCTCAACATGACGCGCAACGCGGCGATCACCTATGTCGGCGACGGCATCCGCGTGAATGCGGTGCTGCCCGGGTTCATCCGGACGCCGCTCACCGATGCGCAGGATGCGGCGCTCAACCGGGCGGTGATCGAGGCGACACCGATGCGGCGCGGCGGCGATGCGAGCGAGGTCGCCTATGGCTGCCTGTACCTGGCCAGCGACGAGGCCAGCTACGTCACCGGCACCACGCTCGCGATCGACGGCGGATATCTGGCCCAATGAGCGCCAGACGGAAACGGCGCTCCGCTCCCTGCCCCTCCCCCCGGCGGAGCGCCGTTCCACGCGATCCCGGCCCGGGCGGCCGGCAACGACCTTGAACCAAGGAGACAGGCGATGACCGACGAGACTGAGCGCCAGGGAATCGATCGGCGCGAGCTGCTGCAGGCCGCTGGCGGCGTGGCGATGGCGGGCCTGCTGGCGACCGGCGGGGTCGTGCCCGCCACCGCGGCGCAGGCGGGCGCCAGCTCGCTCGGCATGCGACTGCAGGGCGTCCAGCATTTCGGGCTGACCGTCCAGAACATGGAGCGCGCCTTCACCTTCTACACCGAGGTGCTGGGCGGCACCGAGGTGATGCGCGACGGCGATTTCCAGGGCGAGCGCATCCACAACACGCTGCTGACCGACCAGGAGATCGAGGCGCGGGTGCGCGGGGTCAATCCGCGGACGATCGGCGTGCCCGATCTCAAGGGTGGCGCGCAGCGGCTCGACGTGCGCTTCGTCCAGTTCGACAATGTCGTACTCGAGCTGCTGCAATATCGCGATGCCGACCAGCCGCTGGGCGGGCCGCGCAGCTTCGCCGAGCCGCTCGATCACATGAGCCCGGCCTTTCCGCGGATGATGCACATCTGCTTCCACATCCGCGACGATGTCGACTTCAACCAGTTCATCCACGATCTGGAGGCGGAGTCGGCGCGGCGCGGCATGGTGCAGGTCCGCGCCAACCGCGTGGTCACGGTAACCAGCGAGACCGAGCGCAAGGCCGCGCCGCTCCAGGCCAATTCCAACCCGATCACCGAGGGCAAGTCGAACGGCTGGCGGCTGATCTACTGCAAGGGTCCCGAGGGCGAGCAGCTTGAATTCGTCCAGGCGCTGGGACCGGTGAAGCAGGTCTTCGACAATGCCCGCACGGCGCGGCAGCGCCTGGTGGCGGGCAAGTCCTGAGCCATGTTCGGCTCGCTCCTCGGACGCCGCCCCGTCACCGTGCAGGACACGCCGTACATCACCGGCGTGAACAGCCCGATGCACGCGGAGCTGGTGATCGAGGATCTCGAGGTGATCGGCACGATCCCGGCGGCGCTGCGCGGGCGCTATCTGCGCATGGGACCCAACCCGATGAACCCCAGCCCGCGCCGGCATCACTGGTTCGCCGGTGACGGGATGATCCACGGTATCCGCATCGAGCATGGCCGGGCGCTCTGGTACCGCAATCGCTGGATCCGCTCGAACGCCGTGAGCGACGCGCTTGGCGAGGCGCGGACGCCGGGGCCGCGCCACCTGTTCGACACGGTCAACACCAATGTGACGGGCTATGGCGGCGAGACGCTGGGGTTGATCGAGGCGGGCAGCACCCCGGTGGTGATCGGCGAGACGCTGGAGACCGAGCGCTATACCGACTTCGCCGGCACGCTGCGCGGCGGGCTGAGCGCGCATCCGCATGTCGACCCGCTGACCGGCGAGATGCTCGCCGTGAGCTATGACGCGGCGAAGTGGAGGACGATCCGCTACCTGACGATCGGCTCCGATGGACGGGTACGGCGCGAAGTGAAGGTACCGGTGCGCCACGGCCCGATGCTCCACGACTTCGCCTTCACGGCGCGGTTCGCGATCCTGCTCGACCTGCCGGTCACCTTCTCGCTCGCCGCCGCCATCGCCGGCTATCAATTCCCCTATCGCTGGAATGCCGGGCACGAGCCGCGCATCGGCCTGCTGCCGCGCGACGGCGATGCCGGGGAGGTGATCTGGTGCCCGGTCGATCCCTGCTTCGCCTTCCACACCGTCAACGCGCACGACGCGGCAGACGGAAGCGTGATCCTCGACCTGGTCGTACACGACAAGATGTTCTGGCGGCGGACCTCGGGTCCCGATTCCGAGCGCTGCAGCCTGGAGCGCTGGACCCTCGATCCGCTGGCACACACGGTGCGGCGCAGGGTGCTCGATCCCGCGCCGCAGGAATTCCCGCGCTGCGACGAGCGGCGGCTCGGCCAGCCCTATCGCTTTGCCTATGCGATGGCGATGGTCGATCCGTTCCTCGGCACGGGTCTGTTCAAGCACGACCTCGCCGCCGGCACGCGCCAGGCGCACGACTTCGGTCCGGACCGCCACCCCTGCGAATTCATCTTCGTGCCCGCGCATCCGGACGCGGAAGAGGATGAAGGCTGGCTGATGGGCTTCGTGATCGATGTGGCGGCCGGGACCACCGACCTGGCGATCCTCGACGCCCGTGCTTTCGAGGCGCCGCCGCTCGCCCGCATCCGGATCCCCCACATCGTCCCGCCCGGCTTCCACGGAAACTGGATCGCCGACTGAACCCGTTCTTCCAGAGGAGATGCAAGATGCGCCTTTCCACTCGCTTCGCGCTCGCCGTGCTGATCGGCGCGGCGGTGCCGGCTACGCCCGCGCTGGCGCAGGACCATGACGGCATCCGCTATGCCGACATCCCCGCCACCGCCTATGCCGTGGTCGCCGAGGTGCAGGCGAAACCGGGCAAGGAGGCGGCGCTCCGCGAGGCGACGCTGCCGCTTGTCGCCAAGGTCCGCGCCGAGCCCAACAACCTGCTCTATTTCCTCCAGGAGGATCGCGAGCGGCCCGGCCATTTCATCTTCTACGAGATATTCGCCACCCAGGCGGATTTCGAAGCGCACAACCGCACGCCGCACGTCCAGGCCTGGTTCGCGCGCCTGCCCGAGCTCGCCGAGGAGCCGGTCAAGGCGATGCGGATGCAGATCCTCGGCAACCGTCGCTGATTGAGGAGAGTGTGAGATGAACAAGCTGATCGCAGCGCTCGCCTCCGCGAGCCTGATCACCAGCGCCGCCCCGGCCCTTGCGGGAGACGATAGCAAGCATCCGACGATCATCCTCGTCCATGGCGCGTTCGTCGACGGATCGGGCTGGGCCGGCGTGTACAGGGTCCTGCGCAGGGACGGCTATGACGTGATCGTCGTGCAGAACCCGACAACATCGCTCGAGGACGATGTCGCGGCCACAAGGCGCGCGCTCGCGACGATCCCGGGCAAGGCAGTGCTGGTCGGCCATAGCTATGGCGGGATGGTGATCACCGAGGCGGGATCAGACCCGAAGGTGCGCGCCCTCGTCTATGTCGCCGCCTTCGCGCCGGACCAGGGGGAGTCGGTCGCCTCGATCACCGCCAGCGCCCCGCCGGGTGCGCCTGCCCTGCCGATCGTGGCCGGCCCCGACGGCACGCTGACGCTCGACAAGGCGCAATTCCCCGCGCTCTTCGCCGGCGACGTGGCGCCCGAGACGGCGAAGTTCATGGCGGATTCGCAGCAGCCCTGGGGTGCACGGGCGCTGGAGGGCAAGATCACCGTGCCCGCCTGGAAGACCAGGCCGAGCTGGTTCCTGGTGCCGCAGGACGATCGGATCATCCCGCCCGCAGGCCAGCGCGGCATGGCGCAGCGCGCCCGCGCGACGCTCCGCGAAGTTCCTGGCAGCCACGCCATCTTCCTATCGAAGCCGGAAGCGGTCGCCGCGCTGATCGAGGAGGCGGCCGCAAAGGCGGCGGCCGAGCCGGCCCGGTGAGCTCAGGCTGCCGGGGCCGGGATCGACACCTGGCGGATCATCTCGCCCACCAGCCCCCGCAGCCAGCGATGCGCCGGATCGTGGCGGTAGCGCACATGCCAGGCCATCTCGACCGGGAAGGTGCCGAGATCGACCGGGGCGGGCAGGATCCTGAGCCGCGGATCCTGCGCCAGGCGGTGGCAGATCAGCCTGGGCAGCGTCGCGATATGATCGGTCACCGCCACCATCTCGGCCACCGCGAAGAAGTTGGTGACCGAGATCGCCACCTCGCGCTTCAGCTGCTGCTGCGCGAGCGCCTGGAACAGGCCGGCACGCATCCGCCCAGGCGGCACGACGTTGACATGCTTCAGCCGCTCGAACTGTTCGCGCGAGATGCTGTCGCCGATCTCCGGATGGTCGGCGCGCACGACGCAGGCAAGGCCTTCGTCGATCAGATGCTGGACGACGAGATTGTCGGGCGGGTCGACGATGCGCCCGAGCACCATCGCGGTCGTGCCCGAGGTCACCCCGGTCTCGGCAAGGTCGTTGCCATAGGGCGTCAGGCGCAGCTTGACCCCGGGCGCCACCTGCTGGAGCCGCGCGACGATCGCGGGCACGAGCACGAACTCGACATAGCCATTGGGCGCAATGGTGAAGAGCCGCTCGGCGCTGGCGGGATCGAAATCCTGCTGGCCGAGCACCGTGTCGTCGAGCGCGGCCAGCGCCTCGGATATCCGCGGCGCCAGCTCGAGCGCGATCGGGGTCGGCTGGATGCCGTAGCGCTCGCGGATGAAGAGCGGGTCCTGCAGCATCGCGCGCAGCCGGGCGAGCGCGTTGGAAAGCGCAGGCTGGGTCATGCCGAGCCGCTCGGCCGCGCGCGTGACGCTGCGCTCCTCCATCAACGCGACGAAGATCGGCAGCAGATTGAGGTCGTAGCGCATGAGATATCTTCTCAAGCATATAACTGAAATCAAGGAAATAAAGTTCTGGAATGACTGATCGGCGCGCATATCGGCCGCGTCCACTCGGGACAGCAAGCGAATGGAGGCTCAGATGGCCAAGGGTACAGTGCTCGTGATCGGTTCCAACGCCACCCGGATCGAACTGCAGGGCGGTGGCTGGGCACCCACCGGTCAATATCTCAACGAAACCGTCGTCCCCGCGATGGCGCTGATCGATGCCGGTTATGACGTGGTGCTCGCCACGCCGGACGGCACCAAGCCGCATATCGACGAACTGTCGGACTCGGCGGGCCATTTCGGCGGCGACGAGGCTGCGCTCGCGCAGGCCAGGGCATTCTGGGCGAACGATCCCGCGATGAACGCGGTGCGGACGCTGGGCGAGGTGATCGCGGAGGGCCTGGACGGTTATGCCGGGCTGTTCTTCCCCGGCGGCCATGCTCCGGCAGTCGACCTGATGCAGGATGCGGAGGTGGGTGTGATCCTGCGCCATTTCCACGAACGCGCCAAGCCGACCGCGCTGCTCTGCCACGGCCCGATCGCCGTCGCCGCGGCGATGCCGCACGCCCGCGAGTTCCGCGCCGCCCTGATCGCCGGTGATACCGCAAAGGCCGCCGAATGGGCCAAGGGCTGGCAATATGCCGGCTACCGGATGACGGTGTTCTCGACGAGCGAGGAGAAGATCGTCGAGGACAATGTCCTGCACGCGCAGCTCTACTTCTACATGCCCGATGCGCTGCGCATCGCCGGCGGCGAAGTGATCACCGGCGCGGCCGATTTCGAGCCCCATGTGATCGTCGACCGCGAGCTGATCACTGGCCAGAACCCGCGTTCGGACCACCCCATCGCCGCGGCGCTGGTCGAGGCGCTCGACCGGGCGCTGATCGCAGCGTGAGGACGCGGATGACCGGTGGGGCGCTGCGCCGCCTCGCCGGTCCGGCAGGGAAGAGGCACATGTCCAATTTGAAGATCATCGCGATTCTCACCGTGCGCCCGGGCAAGACCGAGGCGTTGCGGGCGCTGCTCGAGAGCATGCTCGCGCCGAGCCGGGCCGAGCCCGGCAACCTCCACTATGACCTGTGGCAGGATCGGACGGATTCCGCCCGCTTCGTGCTCGACGAGCTCTATGCCGACGAAGGCGCCATCGCCGCGCACCGCGCCAGCCCGCATTTCCAGAATTATCTCTCGCAGATCGAGGACCTCGCCGAGCGCACGCCATTGACGCTCGATCCGGTCGCGGTCGCCTGAAGCAAGGATCCCCATCATGGCACTCAAGGACATCATCGGCAGCCCGCTCGGCTTCGGCGCGGCGCCGCTCGGCAATATGTTTCGCGACATTCCCGAGGACGAGGCGCTCGCCACGGTCGAGGCCGCCTGGAACGACGGCATCCGCTATTTCGACAACGCCCCCTTCTACGGCGCCGGCCTGGCCGAGATCCGCATGGGTGAGGCGCTGAAGGGCAAGCCGCGCGACGAATATGTGATCAGCACCAAGGTCGGCCGCGTCGTGCTCGACGAGCTCGAGGACGGCCCCCGCGACAATGGCGAGAAGGGTGCGGTGTTTGCGCATGGCCGCCCCAACAAGGTGATCAACGACTATTCGGCCGACGCCACGCTGCGCTCGATCGAGGACAGCCTGAAGCGGCTGCAGACCGACCGCATCGACATCGTCTGGGTCCACGACATCGCGCAGGATTTCTATGGCGACGACTGGCTGGCGACGTTCGAGACAGCGCGGACCGGCGCCTTCAAGGCGCTCGACCGGTTGCGCGACGAGGGCGTGATCAAGGCCTGGGGCCTGGGCGTCAACAAGGTCGAGCCGATCGAGCTACTGCTCGACCTCGACGGCCCCCGCCCCGACGGCTCGCTGCTCGCCGGCCGCTACACGCTGCTCGACCATGGCCGCGCGCTCCAGCGGCTGATGCCCAAGGTGGCGGAGCGCGGGCTCGGCATCGTGGTGGGCGGCCCGTACAGCTCGGGCGCGCTCGTCGGTGGACCCAATTTCGAATATGCGCCTGCCACTCCCGCGATCCTCGACAAGGTGGCGCGGATCAAGGCGCTCGCCGACCGCCACGGCATCAGCATGAAGGCGGCCGGACTGCAGTTCGCGCTCGCCAACCCCGCCGTCGCCGCAGTCATCCCGGGCGCCAGCCGCCCCGGCCGCATCGCCGAGGACCGCGCCGCGCTCGACGAAGCCATCCCCGGCGACTTCTGGCGCGAGTTGCGCGCCGCCGGGCTGGTCGATCCCACCGCTCCGCTCCCGATCGCGTGCTGATATCCACGTCGCAGGAGACGATCGATGTTTTTCCCCTTGCTCGGCTTCGCGCTGCTCGAACAGCCGGTCACCGCTTCCGATCGCTTCGAGGCACAGGCGCGCGCCGCCTGTGCCTCGCCGGTCGGGACGCGCCCCGGGCTGCCCGGGATCACGATCGAGGCGATCGGCGCGGCCGGCACCGACCTGCCCCATCTGCACATCACGGATCGCGTGAGCGGCGGTTCGATGCATGCCTATTACGATCCCATCTCCGAGCACGCGGCATGGTCGCGGGCGGCCTGTCTCGGCGCGCAGATGCGGCTGCTTCATGCCGAGACCGGCGCGGTCTGGCGGAATGCCCGCTGGTCCTCGGTCGTCTTTACCGCGCATGCCGACTATATCCCGCCGCGCAGCGCGTCCGAGAAGCGCTGGACAATCGCCACCGCGCCGGATGGCTCGCTCACCCCCGCCGCACAGCATATGGCCGTGGTGGTGATGCCGCACGAGCAGGTCCATGCCTTCCAGAAGCGCCTGGGTGCGGACACGCCGCGCTGGTTTCATGAGGGGCATGCCCAGTGGATCAGCCGCAAGGTCGTAGCGGTCCTTGCGCCCGAGGCGGGTCGCGAGGATGCACGCCAGGGCGCCCAGGCGCTCGAGTCTTCGACCGAGCCGGTAGCACTGGCGCGCTGGGGTGGCATGCAGGTGAAGCCCGAGGCGATCCTGCGCCAGGTCGGCCCGGAGGAACGGGAGAAGATCAAGGCCGATCCGCACTATGCCCCGCCCGGGCCGTTCAGCTTCGGGCCGGGCGACATGGTTAGCGACGAACGCAACACCCCTGCGCGCTACGAAGCGGCATGGCGTGTGTTCGCCAGCCTGGAAGCCGCGCATGGTACGGCGCAGGTCGAAGCCTGGGCAGGGGAGCTTACGGCTGCGGGCGGTTCAGTCACGCCCGCGCGGATCCAGGAGACTGCGCAGGCGGCATTCCGGGAGGACCTGAGCCGTCGTCTGCAATAAACGCGGCATGGCCGCTACTGGCCAGCCACCGAGCCGTTGGTAGCCTCGTGCAAAAAGCGCCCGCTCCGTCGGATGGGGAGCGGGCGGAAGAATCAAGTGTCGCGCTTTCGCCGTACCAGGTGACAGCCATTCGACTGCTGTTCGAACACCCAGCGCTGCCCCGTAAAGCGCCCGATAATGTCCCGTGCGGTAAGCGCATGCTGGCTCGGCTTCACCGTAGTGAAGGAACCACCGCCCGCCAGCGTAAAAGGCAGCAAAAGCTGGTCGGCCAAATAAGGCCCTGCGAACGCATCCGACGCCAGAAATCCGGCCATGCGATGCGCCGCCGTCTTAGCGAGCGATTCCGCTGACACCCCCAACTTGCCGAAGCCGGCGACGATCTCAGTGGCATGCTCGAAGACCGCCTCGAGCAACAACACATTGCCCGGGCCTTGTTCGTCCGGGAGTTGTCGCACAGCGAAAACATCCTCGGGCCAGTCCGGAAGAAACTTGCGCGCAGTCGCAATCTCGCGCTCGGCAATGTTGGGCGCCAGCGCCGCGAACAACGCAGTACCCGATACCGACCGAAGGGCGCCGCGATGGAGGCAATCGACCGGCGACAGCGTGCCCGGCACAATATCTACCTCGATCCGTCCCCCACCACGCGGATAGAAGCCGTGGCGGACCAGCCGCATTTCGATTTGCGCACCCATGCGGCGCACGATCGGCACGAACGCTTTCGCCATGAAGTCGAAGGGTGGCGCCAGCATATTGTGGGTGCCACCCTCAAGGACGAGCCGCGAGGGGCCGCCGGCCAACAGTAACGGCATGAGCAGCGTCTGGAAGACCAGCCCGGTGCTCCCCGCAGTACCCACGGCGAAATGATACTCGCCGGGCGTGACGCGGCCTGGCATGAAGCTGAAGTCGGACGCACCGACCGCCACGCCCTCGCAAACGGCACCACCGATCGCGCATGCCGCCTCGATCGCCGTGACGTGCTGGCGCATAAGCCCCGGTTTCTCGCGCTTGCCGCGCGCATTGATGATGCGGAAGGGCTGGCCGGTGACGAGCGACAGCGCGCAGCTGTTGCGCACCACCTGCCCGCCACCTTCGCCTTCCGATCCGTCGATGATGATCATGTATTCACCAGTTCCAGGAAGAGTTGATTGGCGCGATCGACAAAGCGATCGCGCCGCTTGCGCACCGGCAGATCGCCCGCCCGTTCGAGCTCGCCGCGGATCAGCGCGTCGATCTCAGGCAGGCGGGTGCCGTTGGCACGCTCGTTGGTGCGCGCCTTGGCGGTGACCAGCGCCTCGATCTGCTCGACCAACATGGCCGGCAGATCGCCGGCGGCGACCAGCGCCTGCAGGTTCATCGGCGGCCGCGCATCCGGGTTGAGCCGGATCGCGCGGATCGCCAGCGCGGGACGAAGCGCGTAGAAATACTTCTTCACCGGCACGTCCCCCTCGCCGTCCAGCCAGCGGTCCGCCGCCAGCTTGCCCGAGCGCGCATAATGATAGGCGATCGCCCGCGGATCGAGCAGATCGTCGGCCAGTTCGGCGAGCCGGGCGACGAAGGGATCGTCGGTCCGGTAGCGGATCGGCGAGAGCATCCACTCGCTCACCACGGCGTTCGACTTGAGCAGCAGGCCGAGCGCCTTGCGCACATCCCAGCCGTTCAGGTCGATCTCGTCCTCGATCGGGGTCTCGATCACGTCGCGGCCGGGCGCGAGCGACAGATACCATTCGCGCGGGCGCACATAGAGGAAGCGCACGTCATAGTCGCTGTCGGGCGAGGGGAAGCCCCAGGCGCGCGAGCCGGACTCGATCGCCAGCAGCAGGCGCACGCCATGTGTCGCCTCGATCGCGTCGAGCCGGGTCTCGATCTCCTGCCGGACGGCGGGAGCGATCGCTGCAGAGGAGTAGTTGGTCACAGACATTGTTCGGTCCAGCTATTTGTTTCCTTCCCGCGTCCAGCGGGGACTGGCGTGCAATTGCGCCTCCAATGCCGCATTTTTGGCGAAGCGGCGCCGAGCCTCGGCGAGGCTCAGATCACCGTTCGGGCCGCCGCGCACGACATCGGCATCGGCATCTCCCTGGCCGTCGTCCTCCCAGCCACAAATCTGGCAGATCTCGAAGCCGCCAGGATCGGTCAGGGCGGGTGAGCGACAACAAGGGCATGGCGCCAGGGTCATGAGCACTGCTCCACGATAAGGGATGGTGGTGCGCGATCGGCGCGGGCGACGAGAGCTTTTGCCCGCGGCTGCTTGCGCAGCCGGTGAAACGGGGCGGCATGCCACCGGCATGCCGCTTGATCCCGTTTCACCCCTTCACGCACACCACCTGCTTGAGCGTATGGACGATCTCGACCAGGTCGGCCTGCGCCGCCATCACGGCCTCGATCGGCTTGTACGCCTTCGGCGTTTCATCGATCACGCCTTCGTCCTTGCGGCACTCGACGCCCGCGGTGTCGCGGATATGCTCGTCGAGGCTCACCAGCTTCTTGGCCGCGGTGCGGGACATGATGCGCCCCGCGCCGTGGCTGCAGCTGTCGAACGATTCCGCATTGCCCAGGCCGCGCACGATGAACGACTTGGCGCCCATCGAGCCGGGGATGATCCCCAGCACGCCCTTGGCCGCGCGGACCGCGCCCTTGCGGGTGACCAGCACATTATCACCGAAGTGATTCTCGCGCTGGACGTAGTTGTGGTGGCAGTTGACTGCCTCCATCTCCGCATCGAACGGCTTGGCGATCTGGCTGCGCAGCGCGCGGATGACGTTGGTCATCATCATCCGCCGGTTGAGCGCCGCGAAGTCCTGTGCCCAGCCGACCGCCTCGACATAATCGTCGAAATGGTCGGTCCCTTCCGGGAAATAGGCCAGGTCCTGATCGGGCAGGTTGATGTGCCACTTGCGCATGTCCTGCTTGGCCAGTTCGATGAAGAACGTGCCGATCGCATTGCCCACGCCGCGCGATCCCGAATGGAGCATCACCCATACGCGCTGCTCCTGGTCCAGGCACAGCTCGATGAAGTGGTTGCCCGTGCCCAGCGTCCCCAGATGCACCAAATGATTGGTGTTCTTCAGACGCGGATACTTTTCCGTGATCCGATCGAAGCGCTGCGCCAGCGTGGCCCAGGCCTCGACGATCGCCGCGGGCGGATCGCCCCAGCTGCCCTGGTCGCGCTTGCCGCGGCCGACCGAACGGCCATGCGGCACCGCCTGCTCGATCGCGCTGCGGATGCCCTCCAGATTGTCGGGCAGGTCGCTCGCCACCAGCGAGGTGCGTGCCGCCATCATGCCGCAGCCGATGTCGACGCCCACCGCCGCCGGGATCACCGCGCCCTTGGTCGGGATCACCGAGCCCACGGTCGCGCCGATGCCGACATGGACGTCGGGCATCGCGGCGACGTGCTTGAACACGAACGGCATCTGCGCCGCCCGCGCCAGCTGCGCGCGCGCGCCGTCTTCCACGGGCACGCCGCGGGTCCACATCTTGATCGGCACGCCGCTCTCGACGTGCTGGATATCGTACAAAGTCTCGGTCATCCTGACCTCCTGCAAACGCGATCATGGTGCCGGCGACGAGCGGTGGCGAGACGTTTTGTGCTGAGCTATCCGGTTGCCCGGAGGCGGAATTGAACCGCCGACCTCTCGCATCGCTGCGGGTGCTCTACCCTGTAGTCCCGCCGGCATTCGCCGACTTGAATGGGGTTCCGGCGGCGAGGAGTGCGATGGACGTTCCCCGAAGGGACACGTTGAAGGTGTAGTCCATCGCGGCATCCGCCGGAGTGTTCTGGTGCTGGCGACGAGGTGTTGGTGAGATATGCCTTGTGCTCTATCCATTTGAGCTACGGACGTTGCCGCCCGGCCGGAATCGAACCGGCATTCCCAGGGTCCTGATGTAGTCCCACCGGTATTCGCCAGCGTAAATTAGGTCACGGCGACGAGATTTGGGAAAGACTGCCCCGAAGGGCCGGTGCTCTATCGCTGAGCTACTGCTCCCGAAGGAGCAGGCGGGACTCAAACCCGCGACACCCGCATTACCAATGTAGTCCTTGCCCGGCATTCGCCGTGATGTTGATGTTGGGCCGTGGCGACGAGGGGTGACGAGACTGTCCTTGAGCTACCGCTGCAACGGGGGACTCAAACCCCACCTCCCGTTCGGCCAAAGCCTCCCGGGCGCTCTTTCCGGACTTTCGGGTTTCCCCTTGGAGCAATGTAATCCCGTCGGCATTCGCCACGGCCCTGATCTTCAGATCTCCACTTGCTTGACGATGCCCACCCAGTCGCGCGTGTCGCCCGAGACGAAGCGCGCGATCGTGTCGAACACCGCGTCGGAGAAGCCCCCGACATTGAGGATGTCTGCCCGTCCCTGCGGCGCCTGGCTGGTGCCGTAGGGCTGGATATCGATGCAGACGAGTTTGGCGGCCGGGTTGCGGCGCTTGATCTCGTTCCACTCGCGCAGCGTCGCGGTCGCCCCGCCCCGGACCGAATCGACCCAGGACTGGTTGTCCGAGACGATCACCACCAGGTCGACGGCAGCCCGCATCGCGTTGAGCATCGCCAGCGGCGCCGAGACATTGGTCCCGCCCCCGCCGATCGCGGCCAGCTTCGCCGCATTCACGGCGAGGCGCGCACGCGGATCGAGCTTGACGCCCACGACATGGTTCTCGAACGGCACCACCTGGGTCTCGCGGTTGGTCCGCAGCATCGCCGCCGCGACCAGGGCCGCGACATCGATGCATCGCACCGCCGACGAAGCCCCCTTGCGGTAGCCCGTCACCGGCGAGGCCATCGATCCCGACACGTCGGGGCAGACGACCACATGGCCCGGCACCTTCGGCACGCGGACGAGCGACTGCTCGAGCGCATCCTCCAGCGCCGCCTGGACCTTGAGCGGCACGCTCTCGCGCGCCTGGTCCAGCGCGACCATCAGCTGGTACGGCATCGGCCGCACCTTCGCGATCGCCTCCGCATCCGCCAGCCGCGCGGCCACCGCCTCGGCGACTCCCTTCACGTCGAACGCGCCGCTGCGCGCCAGCGTGTTGAGGTTCATCCGCAGCGCCTGCCACCCGATCCGGGTCGACAGCACCGCCCAGTCTTCCGCGGTCAGCGAGAAGGCGGTCAGCCACTCGAACGGGACCGGCGGCAGCGGGAGCGACCGATCGGCCTTCCACGCTTCGAACGCCGCGATTTCGGCAGGCAGCGCGGCAACATCATAGGGACGCCCGATCAGCCAGCCATAGAAAGCGCGCCGCGCCGCATCGGCGGGCTTGGGGTGGACCATGCGCACCACGTCCGCCAGGCTCGGATCCTGGCCGGTCGCCGCCGCCATCAGCTGCGGCATCGACGCCTGCTCCAGCCAGCGCTGGACCAGCCGCTTCGGCCGCGAGCCGAGCGAGGTGCGCCCGACCTGTCCCGAGCGCATGATCTGCACGAAGTTGCGCAGCATCCGCCCATTGTCGATCACCCGGTTGAACACCCGGATCGCGAGATCCGGATCGGCAACCGTCAGATACGCCGCCAGCAGTGCCGGCATGTCCTTCATCGCGCCGGACTGGCGGGCATAGACCGCCGCCTGCGCCACGAATTCGGGGTCGCAGGCCTGGGCCGCCGCCAGCACATCGGCCAGCTGCGTCTCGGCCGCGTCGTAGAACGTGTCGGCCAGCGTGCCGGTCGCGGCGATCTGGGCGAGCTTGTGCTCGGGCCCATAGCCGTAAGCCGGCGCTCCCGCCTGGTTCACCGTGTCCGTTGCCGGCATCAATCGTGCGATCGCCGAAGCGAACAGTCCCTTGTTGGCCATCGTCCAACTCCTCAACATGGTCAGGGCGGCAGGATTTGAACCTGCGACCTCCCGCTCCCAAGGCGGGCGCTCTGCGCAGCCTGAGCTACGCCCTGTGAATATGTTCGGGGGCGGCCAGCCCATTCCGGCCGCCCCGCATTTCCGCCGCCGGGCTGGAAGGTTCGACAACTCCCCGTCCGACACCGAAAACATTGCAGCGGGCGTGCCAATTTGCCGGAGGGACCGGAGGATTTCTCACAAGACACTGCTTTAACGCGATTTTATTCTCCTCCTCACCGGATCGAGGATTTTGACTGCAATCGAAGCGGTGCTATTTTCCTATCGATATGGATCGCTCTTTATCTTATCGTATAATCATGAAGCCCCTTACCGTGATCGGATTCCTCGGCTCCACGCTCGATGCGAGCAAGTTCGGGCCATCGCGCTGGAACAAGTGGCGCCCCTCGGTCGCGCTGACGATGCATGAGGACCTGCGCGTCGATCGCTTCATCCTGCTCCATGGCCGGCCGCACAGCCGCCTCGCCGAATATGTCGCGGAGGATATCCAGTCGGTCTCGCCCGAGACGCGCGTCGATTTGCGCCGGCTCGATTTCCACGATCCCTGGGATTTCGAGGAAGTCTACGGCAAGCTGCTCGACTTCGCCCGCGCCGAGCCCTTCGATCCCGATGCCGAGGACTATCTGGTCCATATCACCACCGGCACGCACGTCGCCCAGATCTGTCTGTTCCTGCTGACCGAGGCGCGCTACCTGCCCGGCCGGCTTCTGCAGACCCAGCCAGCCAAGCGCGCGGAAGATGGCGGCGCGCCGGGCCGCTGGACGGCGATCGATCTCGACCTATCGCGCTATGACAGCATCGCCACGCGCTTCGCCGCGGCGACCGAGGAAAGCACCTCGTTCTTGAAATCCGGCATCGCGACGCAGAGTGCCACCTTCAATCGCATGATCGACGAGATCGAGCGGGTGGCGTTGCGCTCAAAGGCGCCCATCCTGCTGATGGGCCCGACCGGGGCAGGCAAGAGCCAGCTTGCCCGCCGCATCTACGAGTTGAAGCGCCTCAAGCACCAGATCGCCGGCACCTTTGTCGAAGTGAATTGCGCGACCCTCAAGGGCGATGGCGCGATGTCCGCGCTGTTCGGACATCGCAAGGGCGCGTTCACCGGCGCGGTCGCTGACCGGCCCGGACTGCTGCGCACGGCCGACAAGGGAATGCTGTTCCTCGACGAGATCGGCGAACTGGGACTCGACGAGCAGGCCATGATCCTGCGCGCGATCGAGGACAAACGTTTCCTGCCCGTGGGCTCGGACAAGGAAGCGGCGTCGGAGTTCCAGTTGATCGCGGGCACCAACCGCGATCTGGGCGAGGCCGTGGCCGCCGGCACCTTCCGCGACGATCTTTATGCGCGGCTCAACCTGTGGACCTTCCGCCTGCCCGGCCTGGCCGAGCGGCGCGAGGACATCGAACCCAATCTCGACTATGAGCTCGACCGTTTCGCAGAGCGCGAGGGCGACCGCGCCAGCTTCAACAAGGAAGCGCGTCAGCGCTATCTCGCCTTCGCGACCGGCCCGGGCGCAAGCTGGCCCGGCAATTTCCGCGATCTGGCGGCGAGCGTCACGCGCATGGCGACGCTGAGCCCCAAGGGCCGCATCGACATGGACTGCGTCGAAGCCGAGATCGGGCGCCTGCAGCGCCTTTGGTCCGGCCAGCGTGACGACGGCACGGACTTGCTGAGCGAAATCCTGGCGCCCGTAGCCCTGGCCGAAATCGATCCCTTCGACCGCGTGCAGCTCGCCGAGACGATCCGCATCTGCCGGAAGAGCCGCTCGCTTTCGGAAGCCGGCCGCACGCTCTTCGCCGCATCGCGCACCCGCCGGACATCGGCAAACGATGCGGACCGGCTGCGCAAATATCTCGCCCGGTTCGAGCTGGATTGGCCTGGCGTGACCCAGGCCTGACCGTCGCAGCATAGCGGACCGGCGGCGTATCGAGGTGTTTGCTGGACGCTGCCAGCCGTACCGCAAGGAAAGTCGGGTTTGTCGCGGCCTGCACGATGGCCTAATCGGGCCCAAATCGGTGCGTCCGTGGCAAAATTGCCGGTTGCAGCCATTGGCAATCGGCCTCGCGCCGCGCAGTATTGGATTTCAATCGAAGGGGACTGGTTTTGTCGATCCGCACCAAGGGCCTATTGTTGCGCGCAAGCTGCGTTTCGGCGCTGCTTTCGCCCGCCACCGCTTGGGCTCAGGAGCTGACTGCCGATCCCGCCGGCTCGGGTGTGATCGTCGGCGCCGTGCAATGGCTGCAGGGCACCCTGCTGGGCACAGTGGCGACCGTGGTCGCGGTGATTGCAGTGGCGTCGGTCGGGCTGCTGATGCTCACGGGCCGGATCAACTGGCGCTACGGCGCCACCGTCATCCTGGGCTGCTTCATCCTGTTCGGAGCCGCGAGCATCGTCGCGGGCATCCAGACCAGCGCCCAGCTCGGCCAGTAGATGAACGGGCTCGAACGCGACCCCCTTTTCGTGGCGCTTACGCGTCCGCAGATGTTTGCGGGCGTGACCTATAGCTATTTCGTCGCCAACGCGATCATCGCCACCGAGCTGTTCCTGATCTTCAAATCGGTCTGGGCAGTGGTCGCGGCGCTCGTCATCCACCTGGCAGGCGTGCTCGCCTGCCTGCGCGAACCGCGCTTCTTCGACCTCTGGCTGGCGCGGGTGAGCCGTTGCCCGCGGGTGCGCAATCACAAGATCTGGCAATGCAACTCCTACCGGCCTTGACGCGCGATCCGAAGGTCGTCGCGCGTGAGGCGCCGGCCGGACGGCACCTGCCCTATGCCCGCCACGTCGACGATCATACGGTCGAAACGCGGGACGGCATGCTGCTCCAGGTGATCCAGCTGCGCGGCCTGTTGTTCGAGACCGCCGACACCGAGGAGCTCAACTATCGCAAGCGCCTGCGCGACGCGATGCTCCAGTCGATCGGCTCCTCGCGCTTCGCGGTCTATTATCATGTCGTGCGCCGGGCGATCGAGCCCGAGCTCGACGCCAGCTTTCCCGATGCCTTCTCGGCCCGGCTCGACGACGCATGGCGCGCGCGGCTGGCCGAGCGGCGGCTCTATACCAACGACCTGTTCCTCACGCTGATCCGGCGCCCGCTCCAGGGCCGGATGGGCCTGCTCGACCGGTTGCGCGGCACCCCGGCAGCCGCCAATACCGTGCACGACCTGCGCGCGCTCGACACCGCCCGCGAGGCGCTGGTCGCGTCGCTCGGCAGCTATGCGCCCAAGCTGCTCTCGGTCTACCAGACCCCGCAGGGCAATTGCTCCGAGCCGCTCGAATTCCTGTCCTCGCTCTACAATGGCGAGGTCCGGCCGGTGCTGCTGCCGATGCAGGATGCCGGCGCCTATCTGCCCTATCGCCGGATCAGCTTCGGGCAGGAGACGATCGAGCTCGGGGCAGCGGGCCCGTCTCCGCGCAGCTTCGTGGCGATGGTCTCGATCAAGGATTATCCGGGCCAGTCGGCGCCCGGCATGCTCGACGAACTGCTGCGCCTGCCCTTCGAAACCACCATCTCGCAGAGCTTCGGCTTCGTCGAGCGCCAGGTCGCGCTGTCGAAGATGAACCTGGCGCTCCGCCGGATGCGCTCGGCGGAGGACGAGGCGGTGAGCCTGCGCGCCGACCTGTCCGGCGCCAAGGACGAGGTCGCCGCCGGGCGCGCCGGCTTTGGCGAGCATCACATGACCATCGCGGTGCGGGGCGCGACGCTGGCTGAGGTCGACCAGGGCGTGGCCGAGGTGCAGGCGACGCTCGCCGATCTCGGCATCATCGCGGTGCGCGAGGAGATCGCGCTCGAGCCGGCCTTCTGGGCGCAGTTTCCCGGCAACTTCAAATATATCGCCCGGCGGGGGCTGATCTCGACGGCCAATTTCGCCGGCTTCGCCAATGGCCACAACCTGCCCCAGGGCCAGGCGGCGGGCAACCATTGGGGCGAGGCGGTGACCCTGCTCGAGACCACCGCGGCCGGCCCCTATCACTTCAACTTCCATCACGGCGACCTGGGCAATTTCACCGTGATCGGCCCCTCCGGCTCGGGCAAGACGGTGGTGCTCAATTTCCTGCTCGCGCAGAGCCGCAAGTTCGCCCCGCGCATCATCTTCTTCGACAAGGATCGCGGCGCCGAGCCGTTCCTGCGCGCGGTCGGCGGGCGCTACGACCTGTTACGGCCCGGCACGGCCTCGGGCCTCAACCCGCTCCAGATGGAGGACAACCCCGCCAATCGCCAGTTCCTGATCGACTGGGTCGCGCTGCTCGCCGGGGGAGCGGACATTGACGAGCTCGCCCAGATCAAGGACGCGATCGACGCCAATTTCGGCCAGCCCGCCGAACAGCGGCGGCTGCGCCATCTGGTGGCGCTGTTCCGCGGCAGCCACCGGCCGCATGGTGCTGACCTGTGGGCGCGCCTGCGGCCCTGGTGGGGCGACGGCGAGCGTGCCTGGCTGTTCGACAACGCCCGGGACCTGACCGACCTGACCGCCGACACGGTCGGGTTCGACATGACCCAGATCCTCGACGACGCCATCGTCCGCACGCCGGCGATGATGTATCTCTTCCACCGGGTCGAGGAACGGCTCGACGGCACGCCGGCGATCATCGTGGTCGACGAGGGCTGGAAGGCGCTCGACGACGAAGTATTCGTCCGCCGGATCAAGGATTGGGAGAAGACGATCCGCAAGCGGAACGGCATCGTCGGCTTCGCCACGCAGAGCGCGCAGGACGCGCTCGAGAGCCGCATCGCCAGCGCGATCATCGAGCAGGCAGCGACGCAGATCTTCATGGCCAATCCCAAGGCGCGGGCCAGCGACTATATGGAAGGCTTCGGGCTCACCGAGCATGAATATGATCTGGTGCGCACCTTGCCGGACAATGCGCATTGTTTCCTGATCAAGCACGGCAATGAAAGCGTCGTCGCGCGTCTCAATCTGAGCGGCGAGCGCGAGCTGCTCACTATCCTTTCCGGCCGCGAGCGCACCGTGCGGCTGCTCGACCAGATCCGCGCCGAGCATGGCGAGGATCCGGCGGAATGGCTGCCCCGGCTGCTGGAGGTCGCATGACCTGCTCGGGCATCACCGACGGCGCCTATCTCCAGAGTGTCCTGACCTTCGTCGACTGCCAGGCGCAGACGATCGGCGCCGCCGGCTACCAGGCTGCAGCCGCACCGGGATCGCCGCTGTCGCTGCTGCTCACCGGACTGCTCACGCTGTTCATCGCCTTTTACGGCTATCGGCTGCTGTTCGGCGACACGCCGGGTGTCCGCGAAGGGGTGATGGCGCTGGTCAAGATTGGCGTGGTGCTCGCCCTTGCGACCAACTGGAACGCCTATCGCACGCTCGCCTATGACGTGACGATGCACGGCCCGGCCGAGCTTGCCGCCGGCGCGGGCGGGAGCGCCGGACTGCCGGGATCCAGCGGCGGGCTGGTCGTGCGGCTGCAACAGGTGGACAACGGACTGGTCGCGCTCAACGCGATCGGCACCGGCTCGAACCTGGTGGCCACCCGCGTGCGCACCGGCGCGGACGGGCAGCCGGTCGCCGTCGCCGAGCCCAATCCCGAGCCGCCGAGCATCGTCGGCCCCTTCGCGCTCGGCACCGCGCGCGCGACCTTCCTCACCGCGACCATCGCCGCCTATGCCGCGGTCCGGCTGGTCGCCGGCCTGCTGCTCGCGCTCGGCCCCTTCTTCATCGCGCTGCTGCTGTTCGAAGGGACGCGCAGCCTGTTCGAAGGCTGGGTGCGCGGGCTCGTCGCGGCGATGCTCGGCGCAGTGGCCGTGACGGTCCTGCTCGGCGTCGAGCTCGCGCTGCTCGAGCCCTGGCTCGCGGATTTGCTCCAGAAGCGCGCGGCGGGGCTGCCGATCGGCGGCGCGACCAACGAGCTGTTCGTGACCGCGCTCGCCTTCGGCCTGGCGCTGGTCGCCGGCCTCGGCATGGCGGCGCGCGTGGCGATCGGCTTCCGTCTCGGCGCAGTGTGGCGTGGCCTGGCCGAGCGGGCGGGCGCCGCCGCCGACGCAGTCGAGCGATCGCAGCCCGCCGGCCTTGCCGAGCGCCGCCAGGCCCCCGCCGCGCAGCATTCGCGCGCCGCCGCGGTGGCCGAGGCCGTGGCCCGCATCCAGCGCCAGGAAGCGGGCCTCGCCAGTACCGCAGCCGCATCGGGGGCCGCCGCACGCACCCCCGGTGCGACCAGCCTGCGCGACATGCCCGCAGGCGCGCCGACGCCGCTCGGACAGACAAATCGCCGGACCCGCAGCCGGGTCTCGGCCAGCGCCACACGACGGGATTACGGGAAATGAAGAACAAGGCGCGCGAGGGGCTGGACGCCTATTATCGCGAGGCCGGCAGCTGGGCCGAGGACAGCCGCGCCGCGCTCAGCGGATCGCGGCGCACCGCCTGGATCGTCGCCGGGGTCGCCAGCGCGATCGCCCTGCTCGAAGCCGCGGCGCTGATCGCGCTCACCCCGCTCAAGACGGTCGAACCCTATACATTGCTCGTCGACCGGCAGACCGGGTTCGTCCAAGCGCTGAAGCCGCTCGACGCCCAGCGCATCACTCCCGATTCTGCGCTGACCCAGTCCTTCCTCGTCCAATATGTGATCGCGCGCGAGAGCTTCGACGCGACCTCGCTCCAGGCCAGCTACCGCAAGGTCTCGCTCTGGTCCGAAGGGGATGCCCGCAACGCCTATGTCGCCGGCATGCAGGCCTCCAATCCCGACAGCCCGCTCGTCCGGCTGCCTCGGAGCAGCGTGGTCGACACCCGCGTGAAGAGCGTGTCGCCGCTCGGCAAGAACGCCGCAATGGTGCGCTTCGAGACGGTGCGGCGCGATGCGAACGGTGCCGTGCAGCCGGCCAATGCCTGGGTCGCGGTGATCCGCTATCGCTATTCGGGCGAGCCGCTGCAGCTCGAGGACCGGTTCGTGAACCCGCTGGGCTTCGAAGTGACCCGCTACCAGCGCAACGCCGAGGCGCTGCCGCCGCCCGAACCCGCCGCGACCGCGCCGGAACCCGGGCCCGCCGCCAGCCCGACGCCGACCGCACCGGCCGGGCCGGGGCTGCAGGTTGTGCCACGCCCGGCCCGGACCCCCGAGGTGGAGCTGTGAAACGCGCCGCCCTGCTTCTGCTGCTGATGCTCGCGCCCGGGGCCGCGAATGCGCAGGTCCGCCCGCAACCCGGGCAAGGCGATCCGCGCATCCAGACGGTCGACTATGCCCCCGACCAGGTCGTCCGACTCGAGGCTGCGCCGGGCTATCAGCTGATGCTCGAACTCGCGCCCGACGAGCATATCGAGAATATCGCGCTGGGCGACAGCGGCGCCTGGCAGGTCACCGCAAATCGGCGGGGCGACCGCCTGTTCATCAAGGCGGTCCAGCCCGGCGTCTCGACCAACATGACGGTGGTGACCGACACGCGGCTCTACAATTTCGAGCTCAACTCGCTTTCCGCACCGACGGCCGACACGGCCTGGTCGGTCAAGTTCCGCTATCCAGCCGCGGCTGGCCAGGCAGGTGCCCAGCCCGCCGCAGACAAGGTCGTCGGCCGCTACAAGGTCCGCGGCGATCCCGCGTTGCGGCCGAACGGCATCCATGACGACGGCATCCATACCTATGTCGAATGGCCCGAGGAGCGTGCGCTTCCCGCGATCTATGCGATCAACGATCAGGGCAAGGAAACGCTGGTCAACGGCATGATGCGCGACGGACGGATGGTGATCGACAGCGTGCAGGACCGGCTCGTCTTCCGGATCGACAAGCACAAGGCGCAGGCCGTGCGCTTCTTGGGCGACCGCTGATGGCGACGGTCCCGCCCCCCGCCAGCGATCCGCGCCCCGCAGTCGAGCCGAACATGCTGCCCGTGGTCGTACGGCCCCGCGCCGGCCCGCCCGCCTGGGTGCTGGTGCTCATTGTCGTCGGCATCGGCGTGGTGCTGTTCGCCATCCTCGACGCCCGCCGCCGCGCGCTGAGTTCCCCGGCCGTGCGCGCCCGCGCCGGCGAGGCGCTGTCCACGCCTTCCGAGGCCCCGCCCCTCTATGTGCCGCCGGTGCCCGCGCCCGTGCTGGTCGCGCCGCAACCCCTGCCGGCACCGACACCGGCACCGGCGCCGTACACCCCGCCACCGCCACCTGCGATCGTCTATCCCCAGCCGGCCTACACGCCGCCGCCGCCGGTCGCCCCCGCGCCTCCGCCGACCCGGACGACCACCGAGCCAGCGCTGGTGCTGGACACCACGGCCGGCACGCCGGGCCAGACAGGGCCCAATGCTGCCCAGCCCGCCGCACAGCAAACGGGAGGGCGGACGGCCGTCGCCGGTACGCGCACCAGCGCGGGCGTGCTCGCCAACAAGCCGACCACCGTGCCGCAGGGCACGCTGATCCCGGCGGTGCTCGAGACGGCGCTCGATTCGACCAGCCCCGGCCTCGCCCGCGCGCTCGTCTCGCGCGACATTCGCGGGTTCGACGGCAGCCGCATCCTGATCCCGCGCGGCAGCCGGCTGATCGGCGAATATGGCTCGGATACCGAGAGCGGGCAGAAGCGGATGCTGGTCAACTGGATACGCCTGATCCGCCCCGACGGCGTCACCATCGCGATCGGATCGCCGGCCAGCGACCCGCTCGGCCAGGGGGGCATCCGCGCCAGCGTCAATTCGCACTTCTTCGCCCGCTTCACCGGCGCGATCCTGCAGTCGGCGCTCGACGTGGGCGTCAACCTCGCCGCGCGCGCGGCCGACGGCCAGGTGATCGTGGCGCTGCCGGGCACGCTGGGCAGCGCCGCGCGCAGCCCCGCCCCCGCCGACATCAAACCTACGCTCAAGGTGAAGGCCGCCACGAGCATCTCGGTCTTCGTGGCCCGCGACCTCGACTTCACGGGCGTCGAGAGCCGGTGAGCGAGGCCGCCGCGATCGACGCCCAGGTCTATCTCCGCGCCTATCTCGCGCCGCTGACCGGCATGCTGGCGCGGCCCGACGTGACCGACATCTATGTCAACCGCCCGGGTGAGGTCTGGGCCGAGACGCTGGGCGGTGCGGTCGAGCGGCACGAGGCGCCGGGGCTCGACGTGCCGACGCTCGACCGACTCGCCCGCCAGATCGCGGCACTCTCGCACCAGGGGATCAGCCGCGAGCACCCGCTGCTTTCCGCCAGCCTGCCCGACGGCTCCCGCGTCCAGATCGCCGCGCCGCCGGCGACGCGCGGACCGATGGCGATCGCGATCCGCAAGCACATCTCGTCGGACCTGGGCCTGGACGACTATGTCAGCGCCGGTGCCTTTTCCGGCACGGTCCGCGGCACCACGCCCGGCAAGTCCGATACCGACCTGCGCCTCGCCGAGCTGCTCGCGGCGGGCGACGTCGCCGGCATGCTCGCCGCCGCGGTGAAGGCGCGCAAGAACATCCTCGTCTCGGGCGGCACCTCGACCGGCAAGACCACCTTCCTCAATGCGCTGATCCGCGAGATCCCGGCCGGGGAGCGGCTGATCCTGATCGAGGACACGCCGGAGCTGCACCAGCATCACGACAATCTGGTCGGCCTGCTCGCGGTGCGCGGAAGCCAGGGCGAGGCGCGGGTGACCGCGACCGACCTGCTCGCCGCCTCGCTGCGCATGCGGCCAGATCGGATCATCCTGGGCGAGCTGCGCGGTGAGGAAGCCTATACCTTCCTGCGCGCGATCAACACCGGCCATCCCGGCTCGATGACTTCGGTCCATGCCGATTCCGCCGAGCGCGCGATCGAGCAGATCGTGCTGCTCGTGCTCCAGGCCGGCACCCAGCTCAGCCGCGACGATGTGCGGCACTATGTGCGCAGCACCGTCGACGTCTATGTCCAGCTCCAGCGGGTCGGCGGAAAGCGCAGCGTCGCCCAGGTGCTGCTGGCGTGACGGCACTGGTCTATGCCTATGCGATCACCCCTTCGCTCGCCGATCCGGAGGGATCGAGCAGCCTGGCCGCGGCGGTCCGGTGGATCGAGCAGGTCGCGCTCGGCACCATAGCGACCAGCATCGCGGTGATCGCGGTGGCCAGTATCGGGCTGCTGATGCTCACCGGCCGCCTGCAGATCCGCCGCGGCGCCACGGTGATCCTGGGGTGCTTCGTGCTGTTCGGCGCGCCCACGATCGCGGCGGGCATCCTTGGTGCCGTCCGCTCGGGTCCGCAGGCCGCGGCCCCCGTGGTCATTTCCAGAGCGGTGCCGACACCCCCGCCGCTGCCCCTCCCGACACCGAAGGCAGCGCCTTCCTATGATCCCTATGCGGGAGCGGCGGTTCCCCCGCGATAGACCGATTCAGCCGCCGAAGTTCCGCTCGACGATCGAGGAATGGGCAATCTCGGCACCAAGGCCCGCCAGGATGGCATCGAGCCCGGCGGCAAGGTCATGCTTCGGCCCGCACATGAAGATGTCGATGCAGGCGGTGCCATATTCGGGCCAGGTGTGGATCGACATGTGCGATTCGGCGAGCAGAGCGACGCCGGTGACGCCCTGGGCCGGGCCGAAGCTGTGCAGGCGGATCTCGAGCAGCGTCGCGCCCGCCGCGGCCGCCGCCGCGATCAGGCAAGCCTCGATATGCGCCGCGTCATCCAGCCGGCTGCCGCCGGAAAGGTCCGCGATAAGATGGTGTCCGCTGGTCACAACAGGCTCTCATGGGCGTGGTGCAGCAGCGCCATCGCGCCTTCGGCCGCCCGCACGCCGTGATAATGGGCTTCCTCGAACAGCGACAGCCCGCTGAGATCGGAATGGGCGAGAAACAGCGGCGGCCGGGGCTGGTGCGCCTGGCCGCGTTCCAGGAAGCCCGGCGTCGGGCGGATCATCGCATGGCCCCAGCGCCACAGCGCGATCTCGCGGATCGCGCCGTCCAGCTCGGGATGCAGCGCCAGCAGATCGTCGCTCACGATGCGCTTCCACTCGTCGGCGCTGCGCTCGACGAGCAGGCGGCGCGCGGCGGCGGGTTCCATGTCGGAGAGCGGCAGGTACCAGGTCAGTACCGTACCCTGCGTGATCGCTGCGGGGCCCTGGTGCGTCGCGACGACATAGCCGAGCGAATCGCTGCTGCTCGACACATTGTCCCAGGCGAGCGGCACGCCGCGCCCGCCCGGCAGGCGATCGACGGTGACATTGGCGACAAGCCAGGGTGCGTAGCTGAAGGCCTTGGCGTCGCCGAGTTCGGGGCAGACCCGCGTGGCGATGAAGTGCGGCATAGCGAGGATGGCTGCACGGGCGCGGGTACGCACCGTGCGGCTCGCGGCGACGTCGAAGCTGTCGACCAGCACCTGGTCTGCGTCGCGTGCGACGTGGTGGACGATATGTCCGCGGGCGATGTTGTCCGGGAAGAAGCCGGCGAGGCGGGCCGTGAGCCGGCCATTGCCCTCGGGCCAGGTCAGCTCGTTCTCGCCGGCGCCATTGGCCGCCCAGCCGCGGCGGGCGGCAAAGTAATGAATGCCGGCCCAGGCCGAGACGGCGTACGGCTCGGTGCCATAGTCGTCGCGCATCGCATAGCGGACATGGGCGTGCAGCACCGGCGACGTCCAGCCCTGCGCGTCGAGCCAGGCGGCGAAATCCTGCTGGTCCAGCGCAGTGAGCGCCGGGTCGCGCGAGCTATAGGCGCTGGGCACCGCGAAGGCGGGTTTGTCGTCGCTGCCAACCCGCTTGGAGAAGTCGGCCATTGCGCGGTTGAAGGCGGCGAGATCCTCGCGGTCCTGGGCAGTCAGGCCGGTCCGCGGGATCAGCCCTTCCTGCCAGCGGCCCTGCCAGAACAGCCGTTCCTGCAGATCGGCGCAGAGCTGGGCGGGATCATAGACCGGCACGCCGTCCGCATCGCCGGCGATCATGCCGAGCTGGCGCAGCAGGTACTGGAGCGCCTTCGCCTCGCGGTTGGCGACGGGCAGGTAATGCGCGCCGAGCGGATAGGCGGAGACGGCGTTGCGGCCGCTGCGGGCGTTGCCGCCGACTTCGTCCTCGAGCTCGAGCAGCTGGAAGCGGGTGAAACCCGCATCGGCCAGCCGCCAGCCGGCCGACAGCCCGGCCACGCCACCGCCGGCGATGACGAGGTCAACCTCCTGCTCGACGCTAGGCGCGGGGAAATCGCCATCGCGCAGCCGGTGGCCTCGCGCCAGGTCCGCCCCACCGAGCTTGCCCAGGGGCAGCGCCGGCCGGCGGCCGAGCGCATAGGCCAGCCCGCCGCCCGCCGCGGCTACCACCACCGCGCCGAGCGCCAGCAAGCCGCGCCGGTCAGCCTTCATATTTGCCCCAGGCATCGGCGAACTCGCGCACCAGCACCTGGTTGTCGAGCCGGTTCACCGGCGTCGGCCGCCGGGCCATGTCGGGCGGGAAGTCGAACAGACGCTGGTCGATAGTCGGGGTCAGGAAGCGGCCACCGGGGAGGATGCGCGCCTGATCGGGGATCGCGCCGGCGGAGGCGAGAACGAAGCCCCATTCGCCGAAGCTCGGCACATAGACATGATAGCCGCGGGTCTGCAGCCCGGCTGCCTCAAGCGTGGAGGCGACGGTCCAGAAGGCATTGGGGGCGACCAGCGGCGAGGTGCTCTGCACCACCATCATCCCGCCCGGCGCGAGCAGCTCGCGCACCGCGCGGTAGAAGGTCTCGGTGTAGAGCTTGCCCACCGAATAATCGACCGGATCGGGGAAATCGACGACGATCGCGTCATACTGGCCGCTATTCTCGCGCGCCCAGCGAAAGCCGTCTGCGTTGATCACCGTCATCCGCTTGTCGGTGAGCGACCCGCGGTTGAGATGGGTCAGCGTCGGCGTATGCGCGAACAGGCTGGTCATCTCGCCGTCGAGATCGACCAGGGTCAGCTTCGCCACTTCGGGATGCCTGAGCACTTCCCGCGCGGCGAGCCCGTCGCCGCCGCCGAGGATCAGCACGTTGCGCGGATTGGCCACCCGGCCGAGCGCCGGATGCACCAGCGCCTCGTGGTAGCGATACTCGTCGCGCGACGAGAATTGGAGGTTGCCGTTGAGATAGAGGCGCAGATCGTCGTCGCGGCGGGTCAGCACGATGCGCTGGAACCGCGTCGTCTGGGCGTAGATCACCGGCTCCCCATAGCTTGCCACCTCGGCCCAGCGCTGAAGCCGGTCCGAGGCGACGAACCCCGCGATCAGGCCGAGCAGGATCAGCACGCCAGCGAGCTTCTCGACGCGGTAGCCGACGGCGCGCGGCAGCACAAAAAGCAGCGCCAGCGCGACCGCTGCATTGGCGATGCCGAACAGGAAGCCGGTGCGGATCATGCCGAGATGCGGCATCAGCAGCAGCGGGAAGAGCAGGCTGGCGACCAGCGCGCCGACATAGTCGAACGTCAGCACGTTGGACACGGTCTCGCGAAAGTCGAAGCCGCGCAGGATGCGGATCAGCAGCGGGATCTCGAGCCCGACCAGGAAGCCGATCGCCAGCACCAGCCCGTAGAGCGCCACCCGGAAATGCTCGACCAGCGGGAAGAGCAGGAACAAAGCCGCGGCCGAGCTGCCGCCGATCAGCGCGATCAGCAGCTCCACCCGGACGAACAGCCGCACCTCGTCGCGCTTCACATAGCGCGAGCACCAGCTGCCCACGCCCATGGCGAAGAGATAGGAGCCGATGACGGTGGAGAATTGGGTGACGCTGTCGCCAAGCAGATAGCTGGCCAGTGTGCTGGCGAGCAGCTCGTAGATCAGCCCGCAGGTGGAGACGACAAAGGCAGACGCAAGCAGCGCCGCTGCCGGAGCGGACGTGCGGAACCTTGGATGGGCAGGATCGCCTTCAGCCATGGATGGCGGCGGCGACGATCATCGCGAGCCCGATCGCGACCGCGCCGGCGAAGACCGCCACCGCGACATTCTGCTTCTCATGGATCTCCTGCCACAGCTTGCCCGGGGTGAGCAGGTCGAGGACCACGAAACCGACGGCGAAGACGACGATGCCGATCACCGCATAGAGCAGGGTGGAGAGCAAGGCGGGTAGAGTGGTGACCATATCCGACTCCCTATTTGTGGGTGGGACCGTAGATGCCCGCATGCGCGCGGGCGCGACCGCCCTCGGCAAAGGGCGACCAGGCGAAGATGCCGCTCAGCACGAACAAGGCGACGACGCCGAGCGACCAGAGGCCATAGAGGAAAGTACGCGGGTTCATTCATCGTCCTCCGATGCGCCCAGCGCGGCGAAGCCCGTGGGCGCGAAATCGCTCTCCGCCTGGCGGGCCTTGTCGAACTGGATGTGGCGGATCAGGCCGATCAGCAGCGGCAGGCCGAGCAGGATCAGCGCGATCCAGAAGCTGGACAGGAAGAGCGCGCCGGTGCGCACCTCCACCACGACCTCGGGCTTGTTCACCGGCGTCATCCAGCCGAGATCCTCGGGCATGCCGACATAACGCGGACTGTAGAGCGAGCCGCTGCTCCAGCGATTGCCCTTGTAGTCGACGACCAGATCGTAATCCCCCGCCGGCACGCTCGCCACCGAGACCGAGGAGCCGCGCGAGCCCTCGGTCCAGGGCCCGTCGGAATCGCTGCCGGAATAGCGTTCGGCGGCGCCATACGCCTCATAGACCTGCTGCGTCCTGCGATCGACCAGGCTGTAATCGAGATCGACCCAGCCATTCTCCAGCGTCGGCACGTCGGCGCGGATCTCGACGCGCTGATACAGATGGCCGAAATGGATCGGGCCGAGCGTGACCGTGCGCTCGCTGCCGTCCGGCGCGACGGGGAACCGTCCGGCGCTGGTCCAGCTCGTGCCGCCAAATGCCAGGATCAGCACGGCGAGCAGCAGGAACATGCCCGCGAAGATCTTGAACCCCATGCCCAGCCAGGCAGCGTTGGGCGAGGGCTGGTGCGGCATGGGCGGCCAACTGGCCCCCTTCCGGACGCCGAACGCATCGGCCATTTCCTTGTGAGTGAGCAGCACCGAGCGGGTCCAGCTTACTTCATGTGCATTCTTCTCGCGCGAGAGCATCGCGCCGGGGCGTGCCCAGTCGGCGCCGACCACTTCCTCGCCCACTGCCACGCGCCAGTAGAATTCGCCGAGCACGTAATCGACGCGTGCGGTGCTGTCCTCGTAGAAGCGCTGATAGGTCTGGTTGCCCAGACGCAGCGTCTCGTAATCGTCGCGGAGCGGGGTGACGGTCAGCTGCTCGCCCAGGCTCCAGCCGCGGCCGTCGGTGATCAGCCAGCGATAGCCATGATAGGGATTGAACAGGAGATATTCGTCCCAGGCCCCGCCTCCATAGGCCGAGCGCTGCATATAGCCGATCGCTTCCCATTCGACTCCGCGCAGCGTGCCACGCGAACCGAGCGGGATCTCCAATGCCTCCGCCGCCTGGTTATATTGGGCGATCAGCTTCACCTGCGGATCGGCGACGTCGAGGATCGAGCTGCAATATTGGCAGACGACGCTCACCGAATAGCCGGCCGCGCGCAATTCGACCGAGCCGCCGCATGCCGGGCAGGCCAGCGCCTTCACCGCCGGTGCGGCGGGCAGCTGGATATCGGCCACGGGCTGCATCTCAGGCTGCATAGGCGGGGAGCGCCCAGCCTTCGAACGCGCGCAGCCCGGTCGGGGCGAGGTCGGCGAGCGTCACATATTGGCCCTGATAGAAGGTCGTGGCGAGCGCATCGCGCTGCAGCGTCGCGCACTCGCCCTTCGCCCCGCGCAGATCGACGCTGTAGAGCTTCCAGCCGGTCGTCGGCGTGAAGGGAAGCTCGCCCTCGGCAGCGACGCAGATCACGTCGCGCGCATCGACGATCGCGAGCTTGCGCGCGTCGAGCGTGATCTCGGCACCCGGCATGGCTTCCTTGCCCCTGGCGATGTCCTTGAGCGTGCGCGTCTGAACCTCGCTGAACGGGCGTTCGCGCAGCAGCATGAACTGGCCCATCGCATCGCCCAGCCAGGCATGGCTCCCGTCGCCGAACAGCAGCAGCCATTCGTTCCAGGCGCCGTCGGTCCACGCCCAGCGGACCCGGCCGATCACTTCGAACGGCTGATCCTCGATCCGCCCGCGCATGCCGATCTGCACCGGACTGACGTCGAAGGGCAGCGGCGAGGACTTGCCGACTACCATCACGCCGCCATCGTTACGGGTGAGCAGGCTATGGCAATAGCCGCAGACGCGCGCCGGCAGGGCCGCCGAACGAAACACGACCTCGGCACCGCAATTGGGGCAATTGAAGCTCAGGCTCATGACGACGTCAGCGGATGCGCGAGAGCAGCTCGGCCTTCTTGGCGTCGAACTCGTCCTGCGTGATCGCGCCGATCGTCAGCAGCTTGTGAAGCTTCTCGATCTGGGCATAGGCGTCCTCGCCCGGTGCCGCAGGGGCGGCCGCCGGCGCCGCGCCGCCGATCCCGCCGGCCATGCTCTGGCCGATCGCAATGCCCGCCGCCGCGCCCGCGCCGATCCCGGCGATGCCGCCCGACTGGGCCGCGGCCTTCTCGATCGCCTCGGCGCTCTGGAAGCGGATGAACCGGTCGAGATCGCCGACCACGCGCATCGAGCTGGCCTTGTCGAGCATCGCCTGCACCTCTTCGGGCAGCGACAGGCTCTCGATGAAGAAGCTGGTGCAGCTCAGTCCCCATTGGGTGAAGGCGGGCTCGACCGCGGCCTTGAGCTTCTCTGAAAGCGCGCTCTGGTTGGCGGCCAGGTCGATAAAGGCGATCTCGCCCCCGCCGAGCGCCGAGGCGATCGCCGTGCCGATCGCGGCACGCAGCTGCGGCTCGACATCACCGACGGTCAGCCGGTCGAGCGAGCCCATCATCTTCACCGCGAAGGCGGACACGTCCTCGATCCGGAAGCTGTAGCTGCCAAAGGCGCGGACGCGCAGCGGGCCGAACTCCTTGTCGCGCACCGTGATCGGCTGCGCAGTACCCCATTTGAGCCCGGTCTGCTCCTTCTGGCTGTAGAAATAGACATCCGCCTTGAACGGCGAGGCAAAGCCCTTGTCCCAGTTCATCAGCGAAGTGAGCAGGGGAAGATTGCCGGTCTGGAGCGTGTGGAGCCCCGGCAAGAAGGCGTCGGCGATCTGGCCTTCGTTGAAGAACAGCGCCGTCTGGCCACTGCGGACGGTCAGCTGCGCGCCATTCTGGATCTCGCGATCCTGCATCGGATAGCGGATGGCCAGCGTGCCGGGCTCGTCGACCCAGTCGATGACATCGACAAACTGCTTCGAAAGGAAGTCAAAAATCCCCATCACGCCCTCCTGTCCCCACGATAGGCGATATGCGGCCGACATAAAACAACAATGCGCAGCCCCGCGACTGCACCGATTCTGCACGGCTTCTCCTTGCGCTTCGCCGGTATCGCTGGACGGCGCGCGGCCATTGCCACTTCCGAACTTGGGAGACCCGCATGGCCCGCACCCGTTACAGCTTTCTCGTGAAGATCCCCGCGGCGATCGCGCTGATCGCCGCCACCGACCAACTCCTGCACGGTGTGTCCTTCGGCTCGTGGATCGGCGGGCTCGCGCTTGGCTGGGCGCTGGTGCTGCTGCTGACCCGGCCGGCGCTGCGCCGGCGGGCGAGCCTGGTGGCGCTGGCCGTCGCCATCGGCTTCGCCGCCGCTCTGGCGCATGATCCGAGCCTGCTCGGCTGGGTGCTGTTCTGGAGCGCGCTGTCGATCGCGGCGCTGATGCCGCGCATCGGCAGGTTCGACGATGCCTGGCGCTGGAGCCTGAGGCTGCTCGCCCATGCGGCGACCGGACCGCTCGCCCCGGCGCTCGATTTCATCCGCCTGTTCCGCGCCCGCCCGCGCCTGGGACGGCCGAACCTTGCGGGGCTGGCCGCCCTGCTCGCCCTGCCGCTGGCGATGACCGGGCTATTCCTCGCCCTGTTCGCCAGCGCCAACCCCCTGATCGCGCGGGGGCTCGACCAGCTTCGCCTGCCCTCGGCGGACAACATGGCCCTGTGGGCGCTGTTGCTGCTCGTCGCCTGGCCGAGCCTGCGCCCCACGCGCTGGGCCACCCGCATCGTCGCCGGGCTGCCCAAGGCCGAGATCGGCATGCCCGGTCTTCCCCAAGCGACGCTGCTGCTCTCGCTGATCCTGTTCAACACAGTGTTCGCGCTCCAGAACGGGCTCGACCTCGCCTTTCTGTGGAGCGGCGCGGCGCTGCCCAAGGGCGTGACGCTGGCCGACTATGCCCATCGCGGCGCCTATCCGCTGATCGCCACCGCGCTGCTCGCCGGGCTGTTCGTGCTGGTCGCGCTCAAGCCCGGCTCGGCCAGCGCCGCCAATCCGGCGATCCGCCGGCTGGTGGTGCTCTGGGTCGCGCAGAACCTGCTGCTCGTCGCCTCCTCGATCCTGCGCACGCTCGACTATGTCGAGGCCTATTCGCTCACCGGCTTCCGCATCGCCGCGCTCGCCTGGATGGGGCTGGTGGCGATCGGGCTGACGCTGATCTGCTGGAGGATGCTCGCGGGCAGGAGCGCCGCCTGGCTGATCAACGCCAATGCGCTGATCGCCACGCTGGTGCTGGGCACGGCGAGTGTCGTCGATCTCGAGGCGAGCGCCGCGGCCTGGAACGTCCGCCATGCCCGCGAGGTCGGCGGGCGCGGGGTCGAGCTCGACCTCTGCTATTTGTCGCGCACCGGCCCCTCCTCGCTCCTCTCGCTGATCGAGCTGGAGCGCCGGCCGCTGCCGCCCAAGTTCCGCGACCGCGTCCGCTATGTCCGCGCCGAGGCGATGGCGAGGCTGGTCGAGCGTCAGGCCGACTGGCACAGCTGGACCTGGCGCAACCAGCGCCGGCTCCACACGGCGCGCCGGCTGCTCGGCGCCAACCCGCCGGCCCCTGCCGCAACCTGGCCAGGGACGCACCGCGAATGCGACGGGTGGATCCGCGACGATCCCGCCCCCGATCCCATGCCCGCGGCCACCTCCGAGAGCGATCCGGTCGCCGAGGCCGTCGCCACCGCCACTCCGCCGTTGACCGGAACACCCTCGCGATGATCCAATGCCCCATGCCTCGCACCATCCTCGTCGCCGATGACGATCCGCATATCCGTCAGCTGCTCGTCTTCGCGCTCGCCAAGGCCGGGCTCGAGACGATCGAGGCGGCGGACGGCGAGGAAGCACTGCAGATCGCCGAGAGCCAGGCGCCCGACCTGATCGTGCTCGACATCAACATGCCGCGGATGGACGGGCTCGAGGTCTGCCGGCGGCTGCGTGCCGAGGGCGGACTGCCGATCCTGTTCCTCTCCTCGCGCGACGACGAGATCGACCGGATCATCGGCATCGAGCTGGGCGCCGACGATTATGTCACCAAGCCCTTCTCCCCCCGCGAGGTGGTGGCGCGGGTGATGGCGGTGCTGCGCCGTACCGCCGCCCATGCCCCCGATGTCGACCGCGCCGGCACGGTGATCCGCCACGGCAAGCTCGGCCTCGATCCGGAGAGCTGGGAGGCGAGCTGGGCGGGGGCGGCGGTGCCGCTCACCGTCACCGAGTTCGGCATCCTGCGCACGCTCGCCGCCATGCCCTCCAAGGTGTTCAGCCGCGACGCGCTGATCGACCGGCTGCGCGGCCCCGGCTTCGCGCTGACCGACCGGACGATCGACAGCCATGTCCGCAACCTGCGCGCCAAGTTCGGCCAGGCCGGCGCGCAGGACCTGATCGAGACGCGGGCGGGCATCGGATATCGTATCGGCGCATGTTCGGAGGGCTGATCGAGGGGATAAAGGCGCCGATCCGGCGCTTCTGGCCGCGGCTGCGGCTGCGCACGATCCTGCTCGTCACCTTCGTGTTCGTGGCGGCGCTGCCCGGGGTCGGTGCGCTGTTCCTGCGCGTCTACGAGAACACGCTGGTGCGCCAGACCGAGGCGGAGCTGATCGCGCAGGGGACGGCGCTCGCCGCCGTGGCCAGCGCCGAATGGCCGGGCTCGACGGGGCCGGAGCTCACTCCGCGCGTGTCGAGCGGCATTGCCGGCGGCCCGCTCTCCACCATCGACCTAGGCACCCGGCCGCTGCCCGAACGTCCCGAGCCCGCTCCGGTTGCCGGCAGCCCGGCCCCCGATGTCCAGGCAGCCGCGGCGCGCCTCGCCCCGGTGGTGAACGCGACGTCGGACGCCACGCTCGCCTCGATCCTGCTGCTCGCATCCGATGGCCGCATCCTGATCGGCAAGAATGAAGGCAGCAGCCTCGCCGGCCTGCCCGAGCTGGCTGCGGCGCGGGCCGGGCGGCCCGAGACGGTGCTGCGCCGCCGCGGCGACTATCGGCCCGAATATGCCTTCGAATGGCTGAGCCGCGCCTCGGGCCTGCGTATCCACCATGCCCGGCCGGTAGTGGTGAACCACAAGGTGGTGGCGGTGCTGCTGCTGTCGCGCTCGCCGCGCGTGCTGTTCCGCGGGCTCTATGAGGATCGCGGCAAGATATTGTTCGGCATCGGCGCGATCTTCGCGACCCTGGTGGTGCTGAGCGGCCTGCTCTCGCGCGGCATCGCCCGGCCGATCGAGATGCTGAGCCAGGCGACCCGCGACGTGGCGCGCGGCGGCGGCGCGGTGCCCGAGGTGCCGCGCACCGCCGCGATCGAGATCCAGGCGCTCTACAGCGACTTCGCCACCATGGCCGATGCGATCGACCGGCGCTCTCGCTACCTGCGCGACTTCGCCCATGCGGTGAGCCACGAGTTCAAGACCCCGCTCGCCGGCATCCGCGGCGTGATCGAGATCCTCGAGGACCATGCGGACATGGACGAGGCGGACCGCCGCCGCTTCCTCGCCAATGCCGGCGCCGATGCCGACCGGCTGGCCCAGCTCGTCACCCGACTGCTCGAGCTCGCCCGCGCCGACATGGCCGAGGCCGATGCGGGTGCGGCGAGCGAGGTGGCGCTGCCGCTGCGCCGGATCGCCGATGCCTGGACCGATCGCGGGCTGGCGATCATGCTCGACCTGCCTGACACCCTGCCCCGCGCCGCGATGCCTGCCGCGATGCTGGAGGCGATCGTCGAGAGCCTGGTCGAGAACAGCCGCCAGGCCGGGGCGACGGAGGTGAGCATGGCCGCCACCCAGGAAGAGGGCACGCTCCGGCTCCGCATCGCCGATAACGGCCCCGGCATCCCCGAGGCGGACCGGGCGCGTATCTTCGAGCCCTTCTTCACCAGCCGCCGGGCCGCTGGCGGCACCGGGCTGGGCCTGCCGATCGCCCGATCTCTGCTCGCCTCGCATGGCGGGACGATCGCGCTGGTACCTTCGGAGCGCGGGACCAGCTTCGAGATCCGCGTGCCGATCGCGTAGCGAGGCCGCCAAAGTACACGAAGTACACGCCAAAAGCGGTAATTTGCGCGGAATAAGTCGTATAGATCTTATCTTTACTCCGCGGCCAAGCTTGTCAGTTCCAGCCGCCGCCCAGCGCCTTGTAGAGCGCGGTCGCTGCCTGTGCCTTGGCGGCACGCGCCTGCTGGTCGCGGCGGGTGGCGGCGAGCAGCGACTGGCGCGCGCGCTCCAGCGTCAGCCGGTCGTCCTCGCCGCGATCCGCGCGCTGCCGGGCGAGCGCGAAGGCGCTCTGCTCGCGGGCCAGCGACACCGCCGCCTCATCGGCGGCGGCACGGGCGTTGAGGAAGCGGTTGATCGCAGCCTCGCTGTCCGACAGCGCGCCGACCACCGCCTTCTCGTAGCGCGCCGCTGCGGCATCGGCCCGGGCGTCGGCGGCGCGGATCTGGGCGCGGATCGTGCCGCCCTGGAAGATCGGCCAGGAGAAGCTCGGCCCGAGCTGGAGGCGGAAGGAATCGCCCGAGACCAGGTCGCCCGGCTTGCGCGCCTGCTGGCCGATGCTGCCGAGCAGGCTGAAGCGCGGGAAGAGATCGGCGGTGGCAACGCCGATATCGGCGCTGGCGGCGGCAAGCTCGCGCTCGGCGCGGCGTACATCGGGGCGGCGCTCGAGCAGATCGGAGCGCAGGCCGACCAGGATCGCATCGGGGCTCGCCGGCAGCGGCGCGGCGGCCTGCAGCTCGGGCACGACCTGCTCGGGTGGCACGCCGACCAAGGTGGCGATCCGGTAGGATGCGGCACTCGCCTGGGCACGGGCATTGGGCACTGCCGAGGCGCTCGCCTTGGCCGCCGCATCAGCGCGGTCGAGTTCGAGCCGCGAAGCCTCGCCGTGATCGAAGCGCAGCCTTGTGAGCCGGGCCAGCTCGCCATCCGAGCCCGCCTGCGCCTCGGCAGTCGCGCCATCGGCCTGGGCCGCGCGCAGGTCCATGTAACTGCGGACCACCTCGGCGATCAGCGTGAGCATCACGTCGCGCCGCGCGAACTCGGCGCTTTCCTCGCGCGCGGTGGCGCCCTGCATCTGGCGGGTGCGCCGGCCCCAGAGATCGACCTCCCAGCTCGCATCGAAGCCGAGATCGAACAGCGGGAAATCGCGCGAGAAACCCGGAAAGGGGATGTTGCCGATCGGCAGCTGGCCATTGTTGCTCAGCACATTCTCGGTCGCCGATCCCTTGGCGGTGACGCTGGGCAGGCGCCCGCCGGCGATCGCCTCGCGATTGGCGCGCGCCTCGGCCAGGCGGGCCTGGGCTTCCTTCAGGTCGGGGCTCGACGCCACCGCGCGCTGGACGAGCGCGGAGAGCTGGGGATCCTCGAACCGGTCCCACCATTTGAGATCGACCGCGCCGGGCGTGCCGGCCTCGACCCAGTTCGGCGCGGCTTTCGTCTCCGGCGGATGATAGTCCGGCCCCACCGTGCAGGCGGCGAGGAGCAGGAACAAAGGGAAAGAGCGGATCATCGGTTACTCCATGCGCGCACGGAAGAGCCAGGCCGAGGCGGAGAGCGTCGCGACGGCGATCAGCGCCAGCGGCCAGAGCTGGTGGAACACCGCGCCTGCCGGCATCGCCTTGAGGAACAGCCCCTGGACGATGACGAGGAAATAGCGGGCGGGATCGAGATAGGTGATCGTCTGCAGCCAGTCCGGCATGTTGTCGATCGGGCTGGCATAGCCGGAGAGCAGGATCAGCGGGGTGGTGACGAGGAACACGCCGAGGAAGGCCTGTTGCTGGGTCTGCGAGGCGGCGGAGACCAGCATGCCGAGCCCGATCAGCGCGAGCAGGTACATGCCGAGCGAGAGCCAGAAGAGCAAAAGCGAGCCGGTGAAGGGCACACCGAAGACGAGCGGCGCGACCACCAGATAGACGCTGCCGTTGATCATCCCGATGATGAAGGGCGGGACCATCTTGCCGATCAGTATCTCGTGCACCCGCAAGGGCGAGACCATCAGCTGGTCGAACGTCCCCAGCTCGCGCTCGCGCGCCACCGATTGCGAGGTGATGGCGAGCCCGGCGACGGAGGTGATGATCGCGACCAGCGAGGGGAGCGTGAACCAGATATAGTCGAGCGCGGGGTTGTACCAGTTGGTCACCACGCTGCCGCCTGCCTGTCCGCGCACCTGGGGAGGGGCCAGTTCGGCGCCGATGCCGCCGGCGATGTTGGTGACATAGCCGGCGACGATCTGGGCGGCGTTGGAGCGGCGGCCGTCGAGCACCAGGCCGATCGTCGCGCTCTCGCCGCGCGCCAGCTGCCGGTCGAAATCCTCGTCGATCACCAGGGCGGCGATCACCTTCTGGTTGTCGATCGCGGACTTCAGTTCCTTCGGCGTCCGGAGCAGCTCGATCCGGCGGAAATTGGGGCTGCCGGCGAGGCGCTGGACCAGCTCGACCGAATGCGCGCCCGAGCTGCGATCGAGGATGCCGATATCGACATTCTTGACGTCTAACGTGGTGGCATAGGTGAAGATGAACAGCTGCATCAGCGGCGGCACGAACAGCACCAGCCGCGCCTGCGGATCGCGCAGCACGGCCCACATCTCCTTGACGATCATGGCCCACAACCGGCGCATCAGTCGAGGCTCCGGCGGGTGACGCGGAAGGAGAGCGTGAAGAACACCGCGCCGAAGACCAGCATGATGCCGATGTTCGGCAGCAGCAGCCCCCATTGGTCGCCGGCGAGGAACACGGTCTCGAGGCTGGGGATCAGATAGCGGGCCGGGACGATATAGGTGAGCGCCTGGATCGGCCAGGGCATCGAGCCGATCTCGAAGATGAAGCCGGAGAGCAGGAAGGTGGGCAGGAAAGCCGAGAGCAAGGCGACCTGGCTCGCCACGAACTGGTTCTTGGTCGCCGCCGAGATGAACAGGCCAAGGCCGAGCGCCGGCATCAGGAAGGCCGAGGAGATGGCGTAGAGCGCGAAGATCGAACCGCGGAATGGCACCCCGAATATCCATATCCCGATCACCGCGCAGAGCGTCATCGAGGCTTGCGCCAAGAAGAAATAGGGGATGACCTTGCTGGCGATGAACTCGGCCATCGAGATCGGCGTGGCCATCATTGCCTCCATCGTGCCGCGCTCCCATTCGCGCGCGACGACCAGCGCGGTGAGCAAGGTGCCGACCATCGTCATGACGTTGGCGATCGAGCCGGGGACGAGGAAGAATTTGCTCTTGAGCTCGGGATTATACCAGTAGCGCGCCGAGATGGTGACGGGCGCCGCGCGCGCATTCGGGTTGCGCTCCAGCCCCTCGGCGGCGGCCCAGCTGGCGCGGACGCCCTCGCCGTAAGCCGCTGCGAAATTGGCGGTATTGGGTTGGGAGCCGTCGGTGACGATCTGGATCAGCGGCATGTGCCCGCGCTTGATCCCCGCGCCGAAATCCTGGGGGATGACGATCAGCGCACGCAGCTCGCCATCGACCAGCTTGTCGCGCACCTCGGCCACGGTGCGGGCCTCGGTCACTTCGAAATAGCGCGAGCTGCGATAGGCCTGGGCGAGGCGCAGCGCGGGGGCGCTGCTGTCCTGGAGGACGAGGCCGACGCGGGTGCGCGTGCTGTCGAGCGAGACGGCATAGCCGAACAGGAAGAGCAGGATCATCGGCAGGACGAAGGCGATGAGGAAGGTGGAAGGATCGCGCAGGATCTGCGCCGCCTCCTTGCGGACCAGGGCGGCCAGGCGCCTGAGATCGAAGCGGAACGTCATGCGGCCTCCCGCGCTTCACGCTTGCGGTCGAATTCCTCGATCAGGGCGATGAAGGCGTCCTCCATCGTCGGATCCTCGGCCCGGGTGAGGCGTGCTGCCTCGGCCTTGAGCTCGTCGGGGGTGCCGGTGGCGATCTGCTCGGCGCGATAGATCAGCGTGGCGCGGTCGCAATATTCGGCTTCGTCCATGAAGTGGGTGGTGACCAATACGGTCACGCCCTTCTCGACCAGGCCATTGATATGCATCCAGAATTCGCGGCGGGTGACCGGGTCGACGCCCGAGGTGGGCTCGTCGAGGAACAGCACCGGGGGCTCGTGCATCACCGCGCAGGCAAGCGCAAGGCGCTGCTTGAAGCCCAGCGGGAGCGTGCCGGCGTTGACATCGACCTTGTCGCCCAGCTCGAAGATCTCGATCATCGCCTCGATCGCGCGCTTCGCCTTGTCGCGCGGCAGGTCGTAAGCCCCTGCGAAGAAATCGAGATTCTGGCGGACCGAGAGGTCGCCATAGAGGGAGAATTTCTGGGCCATATAGCCGAGCGACGCCCGGGCGGCGGCGGCGGACTTGCGGAGCGACTTGCCGGCGACCGCTCCGGCCCCCGAAGTTGGCGAAAGCAGCCCGCAGAGCATCTTGAAGGTGGTCGACTTGCCCGCCCCGTTGGGGCCGAGCAGCCCGAATATCTGTCCCCTCGGGATGCGGAAGTTCATATCCTTGGCCGCGGTGAACTCGCCGAACACCTTGGTGAGGCCCTTCGCCTCGATCGCGCACTCCTCTGTCTCGGGGATGGTGCGGTAGCGTTCCGCGAGCGCCGAGGTGCCCTTGGGCCCGCCGCCGAGCCGCTCGATGAAGCCGTCCTCGAAGCGCGGATCGGCGGTGCCAACTTCGGTGTCCGGACCGCCTGCGAGCGCCTTGGCGTCCGGAACCGGCTTGCCGTCGGCGACGAGCAGGCGGACCGAGCGGCCCTGGATCGTGCCGTCGATCACGTCGTCGCGGTCAAGCGCATGGGTGAGGAACTGGCGGCGGCGCTCCTGGAAGCCGGTGACGCGGATCACCCGATCCTTCACCCGGCCGGTCAGCTCCGCCGGAGAGCCGTCGAACAGCAGCTGCCCTTCGTTGAGCAGATAGACGGTGTCGCACTTCTCCGCCTCGTCGAGATAGGCGGTCGACCAGAGCACGCCGATGCCCTGCTCGGTCAGGTCCCCGACCATGCTCCAGAGCTCGCGGCGGCTGATCGGGTCGACGCCGACCCCGGGCTCATCGAGCAGCAGCACCTTGGGCGTCTTGACCAGCGCGCAGGCGAGGCCGAGCTTCTGCTTCATCCCGCCCGACAGCTTGCCCGCCAGCCGATCCTGGAAACGGGCGAGATCGGTGAAGTCCATCAACCGGTCGAAGCTCGCCTGCTGTTCGCTTTTCGGGAGCCCGCGAACTTCGGCGTACAGGCGGAGGTTCTCGATGACGGAGAGGTCTTCGTAGAGCCCGAAGCGCTGGGGCATGTAGCCGAGATCGTCGAGCTTTTCCCCGGGCTTGCCGCCCAGCACCGCAACGGTCCCGGAAGTTGGCGCCATCAGTCCGGCGAGGATGCGGATGAGGGTGGTCTTGCCTGCGCCGTCCGGACCGACAAGGCCGGTGATACGGCCGGGCTCGATCGCCATCGACACGCCGTCGAGCGCGCGGTTGGCGTCGAAGCATTTCACCAGGTCGGTGGTGGTGGCGAGGGGCTGGGTCACCTGTTCCCCCCTTGTGTTCCTGCAAAAGCAGGAACCCAGGGCCGCACGCGACACACCCGTGGCCCTGGGCCCCTGCTTTCGCAGGAGAACAAGAAGGGGAAGCGGCTCATGCTTCCCTCAATCCTTGTGCTTCGGCCGGGCGCCCGGCACCGACACGCTCACCGGTTGGCCCTGGCGCAGCGCATCGTCCGGATCGTTCACGATGATGCGCAGCTGATAGACGAGGTCGGTGCGGAGATTCTCGGTCTCGACCGTCTTGGGGGTGAACTCGGCGCGGGGCGAGATATAGCCGATCGTTCCCTTGTAGCGCTTGGGGTTGCCGTCGGCGGTGACCACCACCTCCATGCCCGGGCCGATCCGGCTGAGATCGCTCTCCGCGACATAGGCGCGCACGCGCAGGGGGCGCAGGATCGCGAGGGTCAGCACCGTCTCACCGGGCTGGACGATCGCGCCGGGCTCGCGGGCGCGGGTGACGACGGTGCCGTCGGTCGAGGCGAGCAGGCGGGCGTCGCCGAGATCGGTGGCAGCGCCCTGGCGCGCGGCGATGGCGGAGCGGACATCGGCGGCGGCGGCGTCGATATCCTCCTTGCGGCTGCCGGCGTTCAGCAGCGACAGCGCCTGCTGCACCTGTTGCAGGTCGGCGCGCGCCTTGTCGCGGCTGGCCACGGTCTGCTCCCAGATGTCGCGGCTTATCGCACCCGGCTCGACCAGGGGCTGGCGGCGGGCATAGTCGCGATCGGCGTCCTGGGCGACCGCGGCGGCGGCGGCCACCCGGGCGCGGGCCTGGGCGATGTCCTGCGCGCGGTTGCCGTTGCGGAGCTTGGCGAGCTGCGCCTCGGCCTGCGAGACCCGCGCATCGGCCTGGGCGATGCGGCTGTCGAGCGTCGCGGCGTCGAGCGTGGCGAGCAGCTGGCCCTGCTTCACCTTGGCCCCCTCTTCCACCGCGATGCTGGCGATGCGGCCATTCACCCGGAAGCCGAGATCGACCTCGCGGATGTCGACATTGCCGTTGAGCGCGAGCGCGCCATCGTCGCGCGCCTTGAACAGGCCGAAGCCGCTGGTGGCGAACGCGGCTATCCCCAGTGCGACGAGGACGACGAGGATCGCGATGCGGCGGCGGTTCATGCGGGATTCTCCGACAGGATGCAGAGGGCGTTGGCGCGGAGGCGGGCGCGCAGGAGCCTGGCGGTCGGCTCGTTGATGGCCTCGACCGAAAGGATGCGGGTGACGGCGGCGCGGCAGACGCGCAGCACCAGGCACTGGCCGAACAGCAGGATGCCCATGGCGCGTACCTCGCTATCGGGCAGGTCGGTGCGGATGCGCGCGAGCGTGGCAACGAAGGTATCGACCACGCCCTGCATCACCCCGGTGTAGAGCCGGTCGAACGCCTCGGTGGGGTTCTGCTGCTCGCGGGTGATGAACAGCGCCCAGGCCTCGGTCTGCGGGCTGATCATCATCAGCGCGAAACCGTCGAGCAGGGCGAGCAGCGCCTCGATCGCCTGATCGCGCGTGCCGTTCTCGGCGACCTGGCGGGCGGCCTCCAGCGCGGGACCCTGGATCTGGCGGACGCTGGCGGCGATGTGATCGGCAGCGGCGAGATAGAGCCCCTGCTTGCCGCCGAAATGATAGGTGATCGATGACATGGCGGTGCCGGAAGCGCGCGCGATCTCCCGCGTGCTGGCGCCTTCGAATCCGTGGCGGCCGAACTGCTCGATCGCCGTGTCGATCAGGGTCTGGCTGGTCATCTGCACCGAATCTTGTTCGTTCGAACGAACTAATATTGGATGCAGGGTTGTGAAGCAAGGGACAACTACTGATCCGTCATCCCCGCGAAGGCGGGGATCCAGGGTTACAGAGCGATTTCCTTCATGACTCTGGATCCCCGCCTTCGCGGGGATGACGAAGGAGGGGCGTTTTCGTTCCGTGACAGGCCGATCCGGTTGCGGTAAATCCATGCCGTCCGCGTGACTGGCGATACGAGATGGGGCACCATCGGGAAGCGCGGGCGTGGACGCCGTTCGCCTGGGCACCCTTCACGCTTTGGAGGATCATGATGCCCGAGCCGCTGCACATCGCTTTCCTGCTGTTTCCCGACGTGACCCAGCTCGACCTGACCGGGCCGGCCCAGGTGCTGTCGCGCATGGGCAACGTCGCGCTCGACCTGGTGGCGAAGACCCGCGATCCGGTGCGCACCGACGCGCTGTTCGCCCTGCTGCCGACCGCGACCTTCGAGGAGGTGTCGCGGACCGACATCCTCTGCGTGCCGGGCGGGTTCGGCACGGTGGCGGCGATGGAGGATGAAGCGACGCTCGCCTGGCTGAAGCAGGTGGCGGACGGCGCGGCCTGGGTGACCAGCGTGTGCACCGGATCGCTGCTGCTCGGCGCGGCGGGGCTTCTGAAGGGCTATCGGGCGGCCTGCCATTGGGGATCGCGCGAGCAGCTCGCCTGGTTCGGCGCCGAGCCGGTGGCCGAGCGGGTGGTGTTCGACCGCAACCGCGCGACCGGCGGCGGGGTGACTGCGGGGATCGACTTCGCGCTGGCGCTGACCGCGACGATCCGGGGCGAGGACCATGCCCGGTTCGTGCAGCTGAGCCTGGAGTACGATCCCGCGCCGCCGTTCGATTCGGGATCGCCGGAACGCGCGGATGCGGAGACGGTGGCGCGCTACCGGGCGATGGTGGAGAAGTTCGCGCCGGGGCGAGCGGCGAAGGTGAAAGGGATTGCCGAGGGGTTGGGGTTCGCCCCTTAATCCTCCCCGAGCTTGTCTCGGGGAGGGGGACCGCGACGCGAAGCGTCGGGGTGGAGGGGCCGGCAGGACGCCGCCTGCGTCGGCGGCCCCTCCACCATTCGCTTGCGAATGGTCCCCCTCCCCCAGACAAGCTGGGGGAGGAATTTCTAGCTGAGCGCCTTTGCCGCGCCCTTCAAATCCTCGACGAATGCGGCGAACTCGTCCTCCGCCTTCGACCGGTCTGGCATACGGAGAAGGAAGCTGGGGTGGATCGTCACCCAGCCGAGGCCGCCTTCGGGCAGCTCGATCGCCCGGCCCCGCGTCGCGGTGATCGTCACCGCCTTGCCGAGCAGCTGCCGCGCGGCGGTGGCGCCGAGCGCGATGGTCATTTCGGGCTTCACCAGCAGCCGCTCCTGCTCATACCACCAGCGGCAGGCCTGGACTTCGCCGGCATCGGGCTTCGAATGGATGCGGCGCTTGCCGCGGCGCTCGAACTTGAAATGCTTCACCGCATTGGTGACGTAGACCGTGTCGCGGTCGATCCCGGCCTGCGCCATGGCACGGTCGAACATCTCGCCGGCCGGGCCGACGAACGGGCGGCCGGCCAGGTCCTCCTGGTCGCCGGGCTGCTCGCCAACGATCATCATCCGGGCATCGACCGGGCCTTCGCCGAACACGATCTGGGTCGCGTGCCTGAACAGATCGCAACGGGTGCAGTGCGCCGCCTCGTCGCGCAGCGCCTGCCACGCGCCTTCGATATTGCCGCCTGGTCTTGGCTGGGTCGCCACCATCGCCGTCTCCCGCTGGCGCGCGGTTGCGACCAGCTCCCGGACCAACGCGGTTTCGGGCATGTTTTTCCAATATCTGCGCGGCATCTCCTTGAGCATCATGCCGGTCTTGAGGCGCGCCGGGTTGAAGATCGAGGCGTAGTAGGTCTTCCAGATGTCCTCGACCGGGTCCTCCCCGGGGGCATCGGCTTTCGTTGTGCTGGGGCCTTCGGACAGCGTCTCGGTGTCCCAGTGGAGCGACAGCTCGGGGGTGAGGATCGACCAGCGCATCGAGGTGAATCGCTCGACGAAGAAACGGGCATTGGCGCGGACGATGTGATGCTCGGGCTCGAACCAGGCGACATAGCGGGTGTTGGGTTCGCCGGTGCCGGGGAAAGGCAGCGCGTCCCGGACTTCGCGGAAGCGGACAAAGGCGCGCATCTTGTGGATGTCCTGGCGGACCTGGCGGGCCATGGCCTCCAGCCGGCGGACCAGCGGATCGGCCTGGTCGGCGACGCGGTGGGGATCGCCGGCGAGCAGCGTGTAGAGCAGGGCGAAGCGCTTGGGATCGCGGTGGAGGATCGCCGACTGGGCGAGGTCGAGGAACGCGCGGGGAACTTTCAGCGGACGCGGTGCGGCTGGGGGGAGCACGGCTTCGTCGGCGAAGAGGTCGGTCGGAGCGTCGCCGACCTGCCAAAGTATCTCGGACGCCGGGACGCCGGCCCGGGCGAGCCCGCGCGCGGCGTCGCGCCAGCCGGTGAAATCGTCCTCGCTTGCCAGACTTACGACGCGCACACCAACTCCCAACCGTCATCCCGGCGAAAGCCGGGATCTCAGGCGGCAAGCGAACGGCCCGCGGCACGAGATCCCGGCTTTCGCCGGGATGACGGCTACTAACGCTTCTCCGGCGTTTTCGGCATCGATTCGATCCACGCCCGGACCAGCGCGACGCCTTCCTTGTGGACGGTGGCGCGGCCGAGCTCGGGCATGGCGATGCCGGGGTCGGTCGATTCCATCCGGTAGAGCAGGATCGAGGCCTGGGGATCGCCGGGGACGATATCGAAATCGCGCGTGCCGGCGCCGCGGCCGGCGGCGGTGGGGCGCTTGAACAGGCCGCGCTGCTCGGGATCGGTGCGGGCGAGGTCGAGGAACAGCCCCGAGTTGGACGCGGCGCCTTCGGGATTGTGGCAATGGGCGCAGTTGATCTCGAGCCAGGCGCGGGCACGGGCGTCGATCGGCGCGGCGGTGTCGTCCCAGCGGGCGACCTTCGGGGCGTCGGCGGGAAGCCGGTCGAGCATGCCGGCCGCGAGCAGCTTCTCGAGCTGGCCGCCATGGTTGAGATAGCGTGCCTTGATGCCGATCGGCGTGACCTGGCCGGCCAGGCCGTGGCAATCCTTGCACTGGTTCTGGTTGGGCACGGCATAGGAGATGCTGTGCGTCTCGCCCGAGGGATCGGTGAAGCGGACGGGGACGCGGGTGCCCGCGCGCTTGAGGTCGGCATCGGTGCCTTCGGCGTTCCAGACATAGGGAATCGGCACCCAGCCGCCGGCGCGGTGGAGCAGAACTCGGGTCTCCAAGGGCTTGAAGACGCCGTTCACGGGGTAGCCGAAAGTCTTGATCAAGGCGGCGCCGACCGGGAGGTCGAGCGGTTTGTCGGGATCGTACTTCGCCCGGGTGCCGTCCGGCAGGTAGATATAGCGCTCCTTGCCGGCATAGTCGGAGAAGAGCGGGGTCTCGAGATCATAGGCCATCAGCCGCTGGGCGGGCGTGCGGGCCTTGAGGTCGGTGAAGAAGCCATAGTCGGAGAGATGCGCGGGCCAGCCCTCGGCGGTGATCGCCGCGTCGTTCACGCCGGTGGGGCGGCCGAGCAGCGCGGCGGCGAACAGGGCGGCCGCGCCGAGCAGTGCCTTCATCGGGCGGCGGCCTCCATCGCTGCCGGCAGCTTGAAGGTCTGCCAGGGCGGCGGGATCTCGTCCGCGAGCTTGATCAGCTGGGGCTTGGCGGTCTCGATCCCCGCGCCGAGCGCGAGGCCTAGCGTCAGCACCGGGCCGTCATTGCCGGTGAGCCTGACCTGGTCGCCGCCGGTGCCGTCCCAGAAGACCGGCGGCAGCGTGCCGCCCAGCGCCGCAGCCAGCTCCTTGCCGCCGGGCATGGCGGGCGCGAAGCCGGCGCGGCCATGCTTGTTGCCGGCGAGGCGGATGTTGCGCGGATAGGGATCATAGCCCTTGTCCTCGAAGGGCTGGCGATAGGCGACGACCATGATGTTGGCGGTGCCGTTGCCGCTCAGCTCGTTGTCCCGGACATCGACGTCGTTCTCGGCCATGACCAGCACGCCGGTGCCGGTGGGGACGGTGGCGACGGTGTTGCCCGGGGGCGCGAAATTGGGGGTGTCGTTGTCGAGCACCCGGTTGCCCGAGACCGTGACCCAGCCCTTGCCGCGGCGGGGCAGCGCCGGCAGGTCGAACACCAGGATGCCGCCGGTATTGTGGGTGGCGAGGTTGTTCGTCACCTCCGCCAGGCCGCTATTCTCGATCTCGATCCCGGCGACATTGTACATCGCGGTCGAATTGCGGACGATGATGCGGTTGGACTGGCCGACATAGATGCCCGCGTCCGACGCGCCCTTCACCGTGACGCCGTCGATCAGCACGTCCTCGCTCTCGACCGGGTAGACGCCGTACGCGCCGTTGCTCGCCTTGGGGCCGCCGGTCCATTCTACGCGGACATTCTTGTAGACGATACGGTTTGCGCCCTTGGATTTTATGCCGTCGCCCTTGGAATCCTCCACCGCGAAGTCGCGCAGCACCACATCGTCCGAGGTGACCAGCAGCCCCTCGCCCGCGCCGAGCTGGCCCTTGAAGCTGAGCACGGTCCTGAGCGCACCGGCGCCGCGCACCGTCACGCCGTTCACGTCGAGGCTGAGCCCGTCGGTCAGCTCGAAGCGGCCGACGCCGATGCGGACGGTGTCGCCGGGCTTGGCGTCGAGCAGCGCCGACTGGAGCCGCTCCTGGGCATTGGGGCCGGCCTCGACGGTGATGTCCTTCGCCATCGCCGGAGTCGTCGCGGCGAGCAGCACGGCAAGCGCACAGAATCGAAGCATCCCTCTCTCCCTATTTGCGTATTTTTGAAGGATGATACGCCGCTCGGGAGAAATTGACAGTCCTGTCAGTTAGGCCGGATCGGGATGGTGGCAGACGAACTCGATCAGCCGGCCATCGGGATCGCGGAGATAGCCGGCATAATAGTTGGGATGGATGTGCGGGGCGAGCGCGGGCGCGCGATCGAGGACATGGCCGGCGTCGCGGCCGGCGGCGTAGATCCGGTCGACCGTGGCGCGGTCGGGCGCGGTGAAGGCGAAATGGAGGTCGGACGGCGTCTCGGCCTCGACCAGGAACAGGTCGAGCGCGGCCTCGTTGCCGAAGCCCTTGGCGGGCCCGTCGACCTTCTGGCTGTAGCCGAGCGGCGCCAGGGCATCGGCATAGAAGGCCAGGCTCTCGGCGAGGCGGGCGGTGCGGATCTCGATATGGTCGATCATGAAATGCTCCTTCGCCGCAGGAGATAAAGGCCCGCGACGCCGCATTCCGGCGAAGGCATGGAAGGAATCGCCGGATTTCGGCGGATTTGCCCGCTAGGGTGACGGCGATGGCCCGATCCGATCTCGACCGCTTCGACCGCAAGCTCCTCACCCTCGTCCAGCGCGACGCCGGCCAGACCGCCGACGCGCTGGCCGAGCAGGTGGGGCTGTCGCCTTCCGCGGTGCTGCGCAGGCTCAAGCGGCTGCGCGAGACCGGGGTGATCCTGAGCGAGATCGCCGTGGTCGATCCGCTCAAGACGGGGAAGCCGAACTTCTTCCTGGCGGCGCTGGAGATCGAGCGCGAACGGCCCGAGCTGATCGCCCGGCTGCGCCAGTGGATGGCGGCGGAGGAGCAGATCCAGCAGGTCTATTACGTCACCGGCACCGCCGACTTCATGCTGGTGATCGTCGCGCCCGATGTCGGCGCCTATGACGCGCTGATGAGCAGGCTGATGGCCGACAATCCCAATGTGCGCCGCTTCACCACCAATGTCGTGCTGGGCGTGGGCAAGCGCGGGCTGTTCGTGCCGATCGCCGACTAGGCCGCGAACAGTTCGAGCTGCTCGCGCTTGGGGGCGACCAGCGATCGCAGATCGGCGCGGTCGGACAGGGCGACCGGGCGCCAGTCCTCGGCAACCAGGAAGGGGCGGACCTTGGCGATCGAGGCGGTCAGCCGGGCGACGTCGTCGAGCCGCAGCCGGCGCCAGCGGCGGGCGGCGAGGATCGCATCCACCGCCTTGAGCCCCAGCCCCGGCACGCGCAGCAGCGCCTCGCGCGGGGCGCGGTTGACGTCGACCGGGAAACGTTCGCGGAACTTGAGCGCCCAGGCGAGCTTGGGATCGATGTCGAGCGGGAGCATGCCCGCCGGGTCCGCCGCCTCGGCGACTTCGCCGGGCTTGTATTCGTAGAAACGCATCAGCCAGTCCGACTGGTAGAGCCGATGCTCGCGCATCAGCGGCGGGCGCTGGAGCGGCAGCACCGCGCTGGCATCGGGGATCGGGCTGAACGCCGAATAATAGACGCGGCGCAGCTGGAACCGGTCATAGAGCCCAGCGGCGCGGGTGATGATGTCGCCATCGGTGGCGGCATCGGCGCCGACGATCATCTGGGTCGATTGGCCGGCGGGGGCGAACTTCGGCGCGGACCTGTAGCGCTTGCCAGCGTCCGTGGTGTCATCGATCGCCGTGCGGACATCGCGCATCGCGCCTTCGATCCGGCCCGCCGATTTCTCGGGCGCGAGACGGGTGAGGCCGGCGATGGTAGGCAGCTCGACATTGATCGAGACGCGGTCCGCGTAAAGGCCGGCCTGGTGGACCAGCTCGGGATCGGCATCGGGAATGGTCTTGAGATGGATATAGCCGCGGAAATCATGCTCCTCGCGCAGCAGCCTGGCGACCCGGACGATCTGCTCCATCGTGTAATCCGACGAGCGGATGATCCCCGAGGAGAGGAACAGCCCCTCGATATAGTTGCGCCGATAGAAGCTCAGCGTGAGCTCGACGACTTCCTCGGGCGTGAAGCGGGCGCGGCGGACGTTCGAGCTCTTGCGGTTGATGCAGTAGTGGCAATCGAAGACACAGCTGTTGGTCAGCAGGATCTTGAGCAGCGAGATGCAGCGGCCATCGGGCGCATAGGCGTGGCAGATGCCCATGCCCTCGGTCGAGCCGAGGCCTCCCTTCGGGCCGCTCGCCGCATTGCGCTTCGTCGTGCCCGAGGAAGCGCAGCTGGCGTCATATTTGGCAGCATCGGCAAGGATGGCGAGCTTCGCGCGGATATCGAGCTGCGGCATTTGTTCCTTCTATGTTCCTGATATTGCGGTGTCCAGTGGGTTGTGGGAAGGCAACGCCCGAGATCATCATTCCTCCCCGAGCTCGCTCGGGGAGGGGGACCATTCGCGCAGCGAATGGTGGAGGGGCCGACGCGAACCGCGTCGGTACCGGCAGGCCCCTCCACCACCGCCTTCGGCGGCGGTCCCCCTCCCCCAGACAAGCTGGGGGAGGAATTTTTGGAGTGTGCGATGCGATTGCGGATGGACCGGCACTTCAGGATCCTGCTGATCGGGCTGGCGGTCACCTGCCTGCTCGGCTTCGGCTTCAAGCAGCATTGCATGCCCGGCGGCTGGACCGATTCAGAGCAGTATCTCACCGGCTGCTACAGCGACGCGGTGCCCTTCTGGTCGGCGCGCGAGGTCGACAAGGGCAAGGTGCCCTATCTCCAGACGCCGATCGAATATCCGGTGCTGACCGGCGCGGCGATCTGGGTGGAAGGCGTGGCCACGCACCTGATCTTCGGCAAGCGCGCCAACGACGCCAAGTTCCTGGGCGTGGTGACGGCGGTGAACATCGCCCTCGCCTTCCTGGTGCTGTGGATGCTGTGGCGCGCGGGGATGGACCGCAAGCGGCTGTGGTGGTGGGCGGCCGCGCCGCCGCTGATCCTCTATGTCGGGCATAACTGGGACATGATCGCGGTGACGCTGGCGGTGTGGGCAATGCTGCTCGCCCGCGAGAACCGGCTGATCGCTGCCGCCGGCGCGGCCGGGCTCGGCGTGGCGGCCAAGCTGTTCCCGGTGGTGATGCTGCCGCTGCTGGTCTTCTCCGCCTTCTTCGAGACGGGGCGGAGCTGGTGGCAGCGGATCGTGCGGACCGGCTGGGTGAAGCTGGCGGCGATCGGCGCCTGGCTGGCAGTGAACCTGCCGGTGATCCTGCTCGCGCCGAAGAACTGGAGCGAATTCTACCTTTTCTCCCAGTCGCGCAGCGGCACCGCGGCGGGGAGCTGGGACGTGCTGGGCGCGCTGGGCATCCTGCCGCTCGGCACCGAGGCGAAGAATCTCTACGCCGGGCTCGCCTTCGTGATCGGCGGGGCGGCAATCATCGCGCTGGGCTGGAAGCGCCACCATGCGCGGCTGTGGCTGCTGTCCACGCCGCTGCTCGCCTGGTTCATGCTGACCAACAAGGTCTATTCGCCGCAATTCGACCTGTGGCTGTGGCCGCTGCTGGTGATGACCGCGCCGCGGCTATGGCCGGTGGCGCTGTTCGCGGGGACGAGCGTCGTCGCCTATTTTGCCGAGTTCTGGTTCTTCGCCGGAGCGGATGGGGCCTGGCCCTCGGCCAGCACGATCGACATCGCCTGGGCAGCGACCGCCCGGGCGATGGTGATGCTGTGGATCATCGCCGATTGCCTGCGGCGCGAGCCGCCCGAATGGGTGGGGCGGTGGCCGGTTAGGGTGTAATTCCTCTCATTCCTCCCCCGCTTCGCGAGGGAGGATTTGATCAGGGCAGCGGCAGGTTCTGTTCGGCCTTGCGGCGGGCGCGGGTCTCGGCGCGGGCGGCGGTGGCCTGGCGGACGAAACAGCCGGTGCCGCCGCCGACGCCGACCGTCGTGCAGCTGCCGGTGCCGAAATCGCCCGAGGTGAGCGAATCCTGCGAACGCACCGCCCAGCTCTCGGTCTTCTGCGGCGGGCCGCCCTGCTCGCGCAGATTGGTCGGGATCCGATAGCGCTCGGCCTCGTCGAGGCGCTTGCAGACCACGATCTCCTCGCCGTTCGAGTTGGTCGGACACTTGTCCTTGCCATAGATGACCAGCACGCCGTTCTGCGGCGCGTTCTGGGCCTGCGCCGCGACGGGCATCAGCATCGGAATGGCGGCGAGCGCGCCTGCGATCACGATCTGCTTCAACATCGGCCTTACTCCTCTGGCGCCGTGCATCGGGGGAAACGGCTGAACCTGGGCTTTATATCCGTTTCGACAGCGCAATGGCAGCGCGGCAGCCCGTGCGGATCAATCCGGACAGGAGCGGATAGGCCGGTGCCTGTTCCGCGCCATGCTCCAGCGCCGTATCGCGGTGCTCGAGCTCTTCCTCGCGGAACTTCGCCACCGCCTCGCTCAACTCGGGATCGCCCGCGCCCAGCTCTTCCAGCTGCTGCTGGTAATGGAGATCGATCTCGGTCTCGATCGCGGCGGTGCAGGCCATCGCGGCCTCGGGTCCGATCGCCGCGGTGACCGCGCCGAGCGCGAAGCCGGCGACGTCCCAGAAAGGCTGGAGCGCAGTGGGGCGCACGCCGCGCCGTGCGATCATCGCGTCGAAAAAGGCGCGGTGGCGCTCTTCCTGGCTCGCCATGCCGGCGATCATCCGCGCCATCGGGGTGCGATCGCCCATCACCGCCAGTTGCCCGGCATAGATGCGCGTCGCGCCATATTCGCCCGCCTGATCGACGCGGACCATCGAGGATATCCCCTCGCGCCGATCGCCGGGCTTCCAGCTCATGCGCGGCCTTTCCGGAGAGCCAGCACGAAGATAACCAAGGCGCCGGTAAGCGAGAGGATCGCATTGAAGCCGGCCAGGCTGATGCCGAAGAACGTCCATTGCGGCACGTCGCAGCGGATCAGCGGACGGCGCAGCGCATCGTTGAGCATGTCCATCGGGTTGGCGCCGTGGACCTGGGCGGTGCAGGCGGTGATGCCCTGCCACCATTTATACTCGACGCCGGCATGGAACACGCCGATGCCGCCGCTGACCGCCACCGCAAGCGCGGCGAGCAGGACGAGCCCGAGCTGGGCGCGGCGGTCCTTCACCAGGAAGGCGGACAGCGCGATCAGGATCGCGACATAATGCGGATAGCGCTGCCACCAGCACATCTCGCACGGCACCAGCCCGAAGAACTCGGTGGTGTGCGCGCCGCCGACCAGCGCCAGCGGAAGCAGGAGCGCGATCCAGCGCGCGGTGCGAAGCCCGTCGTTGCGCATCGCTTACTTGCTCTTCGCGGCGGCGACCTGGGTCTTGGGACCGAGGCGCGAGATGGTCTGCAGGGCGTAGTGGAGCTGGAAGTCGTCCACGCCTTCCTTCTTCAGCTGCTCGGCCGTCTTGGCGAAGCGCGGATCGGTGCGCTGATCGTCCTCGAGCACCGAATCGTCGACCTTGTCGTTGTTGATCAGATGCGCGCGCAGGTCGGCCTCGCGGATCGACGGGCGGGTCTTGTAGTCGGCATCGCTGAGCTGGGGCACGAGCAGATCCGGCTTGATGCCGCCTTCCTGCACCGAACGGCCCGACGGGGTGTAGTAGCGCGCGGTGGTGAGGCGCAGCGCCGCACGTGCACCCATCGGCAGGATCGACTGGACCGAGCCCTTGCCGAAGCTGCGCACGCCCATGACGAGCGCGCGGTGATGATCCTGGAGCGCGCCGGCGACGATCTCCGAGGCCGAGGCGGTGCCCGCGTCGATCAGCACGACCACCGGCAGCCCCTTGGCGAGGTCGCCCGGGATCGGGGTGATGCCGGGCTCGTTCACATCGGCATACCAGCGCTCGATATCGGTCTTCTCGCGGCCGCGCTGCGAGACGATCTCGCCGTGCGACAGGAACACGTCGGAGACTTCGATCGCCTGGGACAGGAGCCCGCCGCCATTCTCGCGCAGGTCGACGATATAGCCGAGCGGCTTGTGCCCGAGCTTCCTGTCGATCTCCTGGATCGCCTTGACCGTGTCCGCGCCGGTCTGGGCGGTGAAGGTGTTGATGTTGATGATGCCGACGCCGTCCTTGACGTCCCACTTCACCGGCTTCTGCACGATGATCTCGCGCTTCATCGAGAAGGTGAGCGGCTTGTCGGCGCCGGGACGGATCACGGTGAGCGTGACCGGGGTGCCCGGCTTGCCGCGCATCTGCTCGATCGCCTCGTCGAGGCTGCCGCCGACGATGAATTTGCCGTCGATATGGGTGATGAAGTCGCCCGACTTCATGCCCGCGCGCGCGGCCGGCGTGTCCTCGGTCGGAGCGACGACCTTCACCGCGCCGTCTTCCTGGGTGACCGTCAGGCCGAGACCGCCATAATTGCCGTCGGTCTGGATCTTGAGATTGTCGTAGTCGAGCCCGTCGGCGAAGCTGGAATGCGGATCCAGCGCGGCGAGCATGCCCTGGATCGCGCCCTTCATCAGCGTGGCGTCGTCGACCTTCTCGACATAGTTCGCCTTCACCTGGCTATAGACTTCCATGAAGGTATCGAGCTCCTTGAAGCTCTGCGTATCGACGCCGGCCATTGCGCCGGAGGCAACGGGGACGAGCGCCAGTGCGCTGACGGCGGCGGTGACCTGAAGGAACGAACGGAGCATCAACACTACTTTCCGGAAACGCGTTCGAGAGACAATCTAGGACGGGATCGCGGCAATTGCACGGCAGATTCAGCCGAGCAGCCTTGCCAGGTCCATGGGTTCGCCGCGGCGGCGCAGCTCGACGGTGATGCGCGGCGCCTCGGTTTCGGGGGCGCGGCCGATGCGGGTGCCTTGCGAAACCTGCTGGCCGACGCGGACGGCGATGGCGCCGAGCCCGGTGATCGAGCTGGTCCAGCCATTGCCATGATCGATGATCACGACGCCGCCATAGTCGCGGAACGGGCCGGCGAAGAGGATGCGCCCGCCGGTGGGGGCGACGGCATCGCTGTTGGCGGCGCAGGCGAGGGTGACGCCGCGCGCGCGCACGCCGGTGGGGGAAAGCTCGCCCATGCCGGTGACGACCGTGCCGGCGACGGGAAGCAGATAGGGCGGGCCGCCCCTGGGCCCGGTGGCGGCGACGGCGCTGCCGGGGCGGGGCAGCGGGCCGGGAAGTGCGGCGAGATCGGCCTGGATCTCGGCGGCCTCGCCGCTGGTCTCGATCTGATCGACGATCTCGCGGGCGCGTTCCCCCAGGGCGATCGCGCGGTCCGATTCGACGAGCGCGCTGGAGGCAAGCTGCGCCGAGCGGGCGCGGTGCTCGGCTTCGAGCTTCACGAGCCCGATCCGCTCCTGCTCGATCCGCTGGCGGGCGTCGCGGAAGCTGTTCACCGCGGCGAGCGCCTGGGCGCGGAGCTGGCGGATGCGGGAGAGCTCGGCGCGGACGTCGCGGGTACGCGATTCGACCACGGGCATGACGGTGCCGAGCACGGCGCGGACATGGACCATGTCGGTGGTCGAGCCGGGCTGGACCAGGCCGAGCACCGCCGGGCGGCGCGCCATCGACTGGAGCGCGGCGATCAGGCGGAGGATCGGCCCCTGGCGCTCGGCGACGCGGGTGCGCTGTCCGGCCAGCTGGCGATCGACGATGCCGATTCGGGCGCGGGCGGCGGCGATGTCGGCCTCGGCCGCCTTGATCCGTTCGGCGGCGGCGGCCTCGCGGGCGCGGGCCTGGGCGGCCTGGTTGCTTTCGGCGGCGGCCTGGCGCTCGAGCGCGGCGCTGCGGGCCTGGGCGGCATTGGACTGGGCGGTGGCGTCGCGCAGCCGGCCCTGCTGCTCGGCCAGGCTCGGCGCCTGCGCCGCGGCGAGATTGCCGGTGACGAGGATCGCGACCAGGCTGGCAACAAGGACGAGCGGGCGGAGCATGGGCTCAGCCTTCGCGATGATAGGGGTGGTTGGCAAGGATCGAGGTGGCGCGCCACAGCTGCTCGGCGAGCATCGCGCGGGCCATCATGTGCGGCCAAGTAGCGCGGCCGAAGCTGATCAGCAGGTCTGCCTGGGCGCGCTGGGCATCGTCGAACCCGTCCGCCGCGCCGATCAGGAAACGCGTCTCGCGCACCCCGTCGTCGCGCCAGGCGCCGAGCCGCTCGGCGATCACCCGGGAGGGCAGGTTCTCGCCCAGCTCGTCGAGCATGACGACCCGGGTGGTGCCCAAGATGTCGGGGACCTTGCCGCCGGTATCGGGCAGCTCGGTCACCCGGGTCGGCCATTGGATGCGCTTGAGATAGCGATCGACCAGCTCCGCTTCCGGACTGCGGCCGATCTTGCCGCGCGCGACGATGTGTAGCTGCATCGCCCGCGCGGCCCCTTACCGGATTACGCTTGGCCGGCTTCGCCGAACGACCACATGCGCTCGAGATTGTAGAAGCTGCGCACCTCGGGGCGGAACAGGTGGACGATCACGTCGCCCGCGTCGATCAGCACCCAATCGGCGGTGGGCAGGCCTTCCACGCGCGGGGTGCGGCCGAACTCGGCCTTGATCTTGTCGGCGAGCTTGATCGCCATCGAGGCGACCTGGCGCGTCGAGCGGCCCGAGGCCACGACCATGTAGTCGGCGATGCTGCTCTTGCCGGCAAGCGGGATCGAGACCGTCTCGACCGCCTGATCGTCGTCGAGCGACGCCATCACGAGCTGGTGCAGCGCCTCGACGCCATCCTTGGCATCGGAGGAACGCAGAACATTGGGCGATGTGGCCAAGGGGCCTCCTAGGGTTGCAACGGGTCTGTGTGGTGTCGGGATGGAGACGACGCCTTATCCGATCCCGTCAAAGTATCACTTTGACCGGTACCCGCATAACGCCGGTGCCAGGCGGGATCGGCGGCCCGAAGGCTCGTCGCCGAAGTAGGATCGGGGCGGAAGCGCAACAGCACGAGGGCCGGCAATCTCCAACGCGTCCAGTTCTTCGCCTGGCCTGCGGGCCACACAGCGCGCCGCAGCCAACCCATTGCAGGACTTGCATGGGCATCGCGATCATATCCCGGACGGGCGATCACCGCAATCGGAACCTGCTCGGCAATATCGCGCCAGCGCTCCCATTTGTGGAACTGGGCGAGATTGTCCGCGCCCATCAGCCAGATGAAGCGATGCTGGGGGAAGAGCCGGGGCAGCTTGCGGACGGTATCGGCGGTGTAGCGCGTCTTGATCCGCTTCTCGATGTCCGACACCCGGATCGGCGCGTGACGGGCCATGCGCTCGGCCGAGGCCATGCGCACCTTGAACGGCGCCATGCCGGCCCTGTCCTTGAGCGGATTGCCGGGCGAGACCAGCCACCATACTTCATCGAGCCCCAGCGCGCGGATCGCGTGGAGCGAAAGCTTGCGATGACCGAGATGCGCCGGGTTGAACGAGCCGCCGAGCAGGCCGATGCGCTTCATTGCCGACGCGGCCGCCAATCGCGCATTGCGTGATGGAGCCGAAGAATCTCCACCCCGCCAGCGACAATCCGATAGAGGAGAACATAGTCGGTTCGCAGCACGCGCCATTTGCGCACTGGGCCTTCAACCACGGGGCCTGCTCCAGGATTCTCCGCCAGAAAACGCGCCGCGGCCAAGGCTTCACGCCCTATGCGCCGCGCATATTCTGGCGACAGTTGAGAAGACTCATCGTCCAGCGCGGCCAAGTCGTCCTGCGCCGGCGGTGTCCATCGAGCGCGATTCATTCAGCGGCGGCTTGCCGGTGGCGGGCTTCGAACCAGGCTTCCATGTCTTCCTGGCTGATCAATTCGCCACGATCGGCCGAGTCTATGCCCTCTTGAATGAAGGCACGAAACTCCAGCTCCTCATCCACATAGCGCTGAACCGCCTTCGCCACGATCCAAGCCCGCGATCGCTCAAGCATCCCGGCGAGCGTATCGAGCCTTGCCAATCCCTCTTCGTCGAGGCGGGCGGTGATGACGGCCGGCTTGGTCATGCAACGAATGTATACATTCGATACACAGGCTTCAAGGACGCGCCTGCCCCGTACCGCGGACGACCCATTTGTACGTCGTCAGGCCTTCGAGCGCGACGGGTCCACGCGCATGCAGCCGGCCGGTGGAGATGCCGATCTCGGCGCCCAGCCCGAACTCGCCGCCATCGGCGAACTGGGTGGAGGCGTTCCACACCACGATCGCGCTGTCGACCTGGGCGAGGAACTTCTCCGCCACGGCTTCGTCGGCGGTGACGATCGCATCGGTATGGTGCGAGCCATGCGCGGCGATGTGCGCCATCGCGGCATCGACGCCGTCAACCAGCTTCACCGACAGGATCGAATCGAGATATTCGGTGTCCCAATCCTCATCGCTGGCCGCGACCATGCGCGGCTCGAGCGCCCGGACATCGGCGTCGCCGCGCAGCTCGCAGCCGGCATCGGCCAGGCCGGCGAGGATCGGCGCGGGATCGGCAAAGGCGCGGTCGATCAGCAGGGTCTCGGTCGCGCCGCAGATGCCGGTGCGGCGCATCTTGGCGTTGAGCGCCAGCTCCTTCGCCATCGCCGGATCGGCGGCGCCGTCGATATAAGTGTGGTTGAGCCCGTCGAGATGGGCGAGCACGGGCACCCGCGCCTCGGCCTGGACGCGGGCGACCAGCCCCTTGCCGCCCCGCGGCACCACCATGTCGATCGCGCCTTCTGCGGTGAGCATCGCGCCGACTGCGGCGCGATCGGTGACGGGAACCAGCTGCACCGCATCCGCGGGCATGCCGCCTTCGGAGAGACCACGGGCGAGCGCCGCATGGATCGCGCGGTTCGAGCGGATCGCTTCGGAACCGCCGCGCAGGATCGCGGCATTGCCCGCCATCGCGCAGAGCGCGCCGGCATCGGCAGTGACGTTGGGCCGGCTCTCATAGATGATGCCGATCACCCCAATCGGCACCCTTACCCGGGTCAGGACCAGGCCGTTGGGGCGCTCGACCCGGTCGAACACGTCGCCGACCGGATCGGCGAGGCCGGCCACCGCCTCGACGCCGGCAGCCATGCTCTCGATCCGCTTCGCGTCGAGCTTGAGCCGGTCGAGCAGCGCGCCGGACAGGCCGTTCGCCTCGGCGGCGGCCATGTCCTCTTCATTGGCGGCCTGGATCGTGGCGGCATCGGCACGGATCGCGGCGGCGGCAGCACGCAGCGCAGCTGCCTTGGCCGGGGTCGGCATCGCGGCGAGCTTCGTCGAGGCGAGGCGGGCGCGGGCGGCCATTTCGGCGATCAGGGCAGCGGTATCGGTCATGCTGCGCATGCGCCTAGCACGTGCAACATGAAGCTGATAGGCCTGCTGCCCATGGTGGGGGAACTCGAAGCAGCTGGGGAACTGGCGACGGGGGCGTTGCTTGGTCGCGCCGTGGAGCCGAACGCAGGCGAAGGTCATGGCGACGACCATGGGCTCTGCCTCAATTGCGGGACCGCGCTGATCGGATCGCATTGCCATAATTGCGGCCAGGCGGGGCATGTCCACCGCTCGCTGCACGCGATCGGCCACGATATCCTGCACGGCGTCTTCCACTTCGAAGGAAAATTGTGGAACACGCTGCCGATGCTCGCCTGGCGCCCGGGCGAGCTGACCAAGCGCTACATCGCCGGCGAGCGCGCGCGCTTCGTCTCGCCGATGGCGATCTTCCTCTTCTCGGTCTTCGCGATGTTCGCGGTCTTCTCCTGGGTCGGCATCTCGGCGCCGAGCGAGCTGGGCGGCGGCAATCTCAAACCGGTGGCGGCGATCGACTTTGCGAGGAAGGACGCGCAGGACGATCTGAACAAGGCGCAGAAGAAGCTCGCCAAGGCGAACGACGAGGACGACAAGGCCAGGTATCGCGAGGACATCGCCGATGCGCAGCAGCAACTCGCCGGGCTCGACAAGGCGGGCAAGGCGCTGGAGGGCGGCCCGATCGACGTATCGACGACGGAGGCGCATACCGGCTGGCACGCGCTCGATCACGGCATCGAGAAGTGGCAGAAGAACCCGGCGCTGATGATGTACAAGCTCCAGTCGGCCAGCTACAAATTCTCCTGGCTGCTGATCCCGCTGTCGCTGCCGTTCCTGTGGGCGCTGTTCTTCTGGAAGCGCCAGTACAAGCTGTACGACCACACGATCTTCATCACCTATTCGATCGCGTTCATGTCGCTCTTCTACATCGTGGTGGCGATCGCCAACGCGATCGGGCTGGGCGGCGGTCCGCTATGGACGGTGGCGGTGCTGGTGCCCTTCGTCCACATCACCCGCCAGCTCAAACAGGCCTATGACATCGGCTGGTTCTCCGCCTTCATGCGCGCCTGGGTGCTGACCTTCTTCATCAGCTGGATCCTGGTGATCTTCCTGCTGATCCTGGTGGCGCTGGGGATGTTCGGCTGAAGGCTCAGCCGGCGCAGGGATAGCGCCGGTCGAGAAACGCATAGACGCCGTCGTGGAAGGTCAGTCCGGCACGCGCATCCGCCGGGAGCGCTTCGAAGGACGCAGCGAGCCCGCCAAGGTCGATCGTGTCACTGCTACCCTTGCGCGGGCAGGCGCGCGGTGGCTTGCCGGCCTTCGCATCGGCCGCGAGCGTTTCCTTGTAGCGCGCCGCCTCTTCGCCGAACGCGGCGAGCAGCGCCTGCATCTCGGGCGAGACCGGCGACAGGCCGAGGCTCTGCACTTCGTTCCACCGGATGAGGAAGGCCTGCGCCGTTGCCGGCGGCGCCTGTTGCGCGGAGGCCGGAATGCTGACGAGAAGCAGGGAAGCGACGATCGACGCCCGCATATGAGAAGCCCCTCTCCGAATGGTCCGAAGAGGGGCTAATCGCTTCGCGTGTCGGCAGCGTTTCTGCCGCTGCGTCAGGCGCCCTGGGGCGTCGGCTGGCCGAACGGGCCCTTGGGCTTGCGGATCTTGGGGATCGAGGTGCCTGCGACCGCCACCGGACGGTGGATGTTCTGCGGGTCCTCGCGGCCGATATCCTCGCCCGAGATCAGGCGCTTGATCTCCTCGCCGGTGAGCGTCTCATATTCGAGCAGCGCATTGGCGAGCGCGTGGAGCTGGTCGTTATGGTCGGTCAGCAGCTGCTGGGCACGCTTGAGGCCGCCCTCGACCAGCTTCTTGATCTCGCTGTCGATCAGCTTCGACGTGTCGTTGGACATCGGCGCATTGCGCAGCCCGCCCTGGCCCAGATAGCTGTCGTCCGAATAGGTATGCTCGATCGGGCCGACCTTGTCCGACATGCCCCACATCGTGACCATCGCACGCGCCAGGCGCGTCGCGCTCTGGATGTCGCCGCTGGCACCCGACGAGACCTTGTCATAGCCGAAGATCAGCTCCTCGGCGACGCGGCCGCCCATCGCCACGGCAAGGTTGGCGTGCATCTTGTCGCGGTGGAGCGAATAGCTGTCCCGCTCGGGCAGGCGCATCACCATGCCCAGTGCACGGCCGCGCGGGATGATCGTCGCCTTGTGGATCGGATCCGATGCCGGCTCGTGCAGCGCGACGATCGCATGGCCGGCCTCATGATAGGCGGTCATCCGCTTCTCGTCGTCGGTCATCACCATCGAGCGGCGCTCGGCGCCCATCATCACCTTGTCCTTGGCCTCCTCGAACTCGCTCATCGCGACGAGGCGCTTGCCGCGGCGCGCCGCGAGCAGCGCAGCCTCGTTTACGAGGTTGGCGAGGTCGGCGCCCGAGAAGCCCGGCGTGCCGCGCGCGATGACGCGGGGATCGACGTCGGGCGCCAGCGGCACCTTGCGCATATGGACCTGGAGGATCTTCACGCGGCCGTCGATATCCGGGGTCGGCACCACGACCTGGCGGTCGAAGCGGCCCGGACGGAGCAACGCGGGATCGAGCACGTCGGGGCGGTTGGTCGCCGCGATGATGATGATGCCCTCATTGGCCTCGAAGCCGTCCATCTCGACGAGCAGCTGGTTGAGCGTCTGCTCGCGCTCGTCATTCTGGTTGCCGATGCCGCCGCCGCGCGAACGGCCGACCGCGTCGATCTCGTCGATGAAGACGATGCACGGGGCCGACTTCTTGGCCTGCTCGAACATGTCACGCACACGCGACGCGCCGACGCCGACGAACATCTCGACGAAGTCCGAGCCCGAGATGGTGAAGAAGGGCACGCCCGCCTCACCGGCGATGGCGCGGGCGAGCAAGGTCTTGCCGGTACCCGGCGAGCCGACGAGCAGCGCGCCCTTGGGGATCTTGCCGCCGAGACGGGCGAACTTGGTCGGGTCCTTGAGGAACTCGACGATCTCCTGGAGCTCCTCGCGCGCCTCGTCGATGCCCGCCACGTCGTCGAAGGTGACCTTGCCTTCCTTCTGGGTGAGCAGGCGCGCGCGCGACTTGCCGAAGCCCATCGCGCCCGAGCCCGAGCCCTTCTGCATCTGGCGGATCACGAAGAAGGCGATGCCGAGCATCAGCAGGAACGGCAGCGACTGGTAGAGCAGGTAGAACCAGATGTTCGGCCCTTCCTCGGCACGCGCGGTGACCTGCACGTTCTTGTCGAGCAGGTTGCGGATCATCTGGGGATCCTCGGGCGCGTTCGTGCGGAACTTGCTGTCGTTGGTGAAGATGCCCGTCACCACGCCCGTGCCGCGCGCGATGTTGACGCTCTTCACCTCGCCATTGTTCACCTTGCCGATGAACTGCGAATAGGAGATCGCGTCGCCGGTCGCCGGCGCGCTGTTGTTGCCGAACAGGCTGACGAACAGGGCGAGCGCCGCCAGGATGCCCACCCAGATCAACAGGCTCTTCATCCAGGGGTTGCCCCCATTTTCGGGACCCTGCTGGTTCTTGTCGTTGTCGCTCATGCGGAATCGGTACCTTTCGCGTACCAAGATAGGCACGGCCAAGTTAATGGCAATGGAACAGCGTCGATCAGTGTGATCGACGCGGCGGCGCCAGTTCGAAACGCCAGATACCGGCTTTGGTTCGGCCGATCACTTCCGCAATCGTACCGGTGCCCCCGGCATCGAGCGCGGCGAGCAGCGGCTCGAGCCCGGTCTCGCGCCAGTCGGGGCCAAGCCCATGCGCGGCGCGCACCGCGGCGACGGCGCGCTCGACGAGGCGGCGGCGCAGCTCGCGGGGCAGGCCGGCAGGGTCGAGCGTCACCCGATCCGGCGCAACCGTTGCCCGGGCCTGCCATTCGCGCTGGGCGGCCCAGGCGAGCGCATCCTCGGCATCGCGGAGATTCGCGGCGGCAAGCGCGAGGCGATCGGCGGGCAAGTCCCCAGCCTCGGCGAGCAGCGCTCGGATGCGGACGCGGTCGAAGCGCGGATCGGCATTGGAGGGGTCGCGGACCGGGGCGATGCCGGCTGCTGCGACCAGCGCCTCCAGCTCGGCACGGGTCCAGCCGAGCAGCGGGCGGATCAGCGTGACCGGGCCGAGCGGCCGCGCCGCCGCCATCGCCGCCAGGCCGCCCACGCCGGCCCCGCGCCGCGCCCGCATCAGGAAAGTCTCGGCGACATCGTCCTGCTGGTGCGCGGTGGCGACCCAGGCGGCGCGGCCGATCGCCCAGTCGGCGAGCAGGGCATAGCGCAGCGCCCGGGCGCCCTGCTGGAGATTGCCGGCGGCGGGGACGGTGCCGGCCAGCGTCTCGTGCGGCACGTCGAGCTGGTTGCACAGGCGCCGGACCAGTGCCGCCTCTTCCGCCGCTTCGGGACGAAGGCCATGATCGACCGTGGCGGCGATCACCGCGCCGGGCCAGGCATTATGAGCGAGCAGCAGCAGGGCAAGACTGTCCGGCCCGCCCGAGACGGCGAGCGCGAGGGGATGGTCCGGGGAAGGCGCGGCACCGGTAAGCGCCGCACAGTCGCGCCGGAAGCGCTCGACCGTGTTCGGGTCGAGCGTCAGCCGGTCACTTGCACTTCTGACTTGCACGGCCCTCGGCCACACCGGTCTTCATCTCGATCGACAGCTTGTCGCCGTAGAGCTGATCGAGCTCGGTATAGACCTTGCAGACTTCGCTGGCGGGCTTCTTCAGCTTGATGAGCGCCTGGGCCAGATAATAGAGGCTGTCGGGCGCGCGCTCGCCCTTGGGGTTCTTCTTGTAATTCTCGTAGAAGGCGACCGCCGCCAGGCTGGGCGCGCCGCTGTCGAGATAGGCGCGGCCGAGCAGGTTCTGCGAATAGCTGGCGCGGCGATGCGTCGGGTATTTGGTCGCCACCGCCTCGAGCTCGCGGCGCGCTTCCGGATAGAGCTTGGCCTGCCACAGGCGGAAGCCATAGGTATAGCCGTCCTCGGCCGGATCGCCGGTCGCCGGCTTCTCGATCGCGGCGACCTGCTGGGCGCGTGTGCCGGTCGGCTTCGGCGTGTTCGCAGGCGTGGTGCTCGATCCCGGCGCCGGGATCGACGGGCGCGTGCCGATCGGGGCGGGCGGGCGGATCACCGCACCGGCGGTGTCGCCGGGCACGGTAGTGTCCTCGCCGCCGAGCGCGGCATTGGCGGTCGAGCGATCCTCGAGCGCCTTGAGGCGGTTGTCGGTCAGCCGCTTATAGGCGGCGAAGGCGTCCTCGAGCTGGCGCAGGCGATACTGGCCCTGCTCGACCTGGCCGGTGAGCGTGCGCTGCTGCTCCTCGAGCGCGGTCACGCGGCTGGTGAGGTCATTGAGCGGCGAGCTGGACGGGATACCGGGGATGCTGGTGTCGGTCTCGGGCGTGATCTGCGGCTCGACGGTCTGGCCGGCGCCGCCCGGGAAGACCTTGCGCTGCACGGCGCGCATCTCGCGCTCGAGCCGGTCGACGCGGCCGGAAATGCCCGAATCCTGGGCCTGAGCCGTGCCGGCGGCAGCGAAGACGACGGCCATTGCCGTTGCAGCGAGAAGAAAACGCATCGATCACACCCCCCGGTGCAGGTCAAACAAGGTGAACAGACATTCGCTATAACCGGTAGGAGGCACTCCCCGCCAGTCCCGGGGAAAATCCTTATGGCGTGCTGTTGGCAGTGCTCGTCGCAGGCAGCGGCTCGACAGGTGCAGGCGCCACGACCGGCGGACGCGCCGCCGCGGGACGCTCGCGCCGGGCGGGCGCCGCGGACGAGGCCGCCGGGCTCGACCCCGCGATCGGGCCCGCGCCGGGCTGGTTGCGGTTGCGCAGCGCATCGGCGCTCACCTCGACATCGACGGTCGTGCCGGCACGACCGAGCGGATCGATGTTCGAGCCGTTGAGCGTCACCTGGATCTTCTCCGGCCCGCCGGTGCGGATGCGCGGATGATCGGCATCGGCCGGCACGTCATAGCGCTCGCCCGGAGCGAGCTCCTTCTCGACGAGCCGGGTGCCCTTGGCATCGGTGACGCGGATCCAGACGGTGTCGAGCGCGATCAGCGAGACCTGGCCGCCGGCTGCCACCGGCACGATCGCGACCGCGTTGCCGGCGATGCCGTTGTCGGCGGTGTTCGCCACCGGCTCCTCGGTCGCCAGCGTCTCGGGCGCGGGCGCGCTGCCGCGGAACAGGTCGGTGCCGTAATAGAGGATCGCGCCGACGATCAGGACCAAAGCGAGCAGCGCGCCGAAGATCGCCAGGCCGCGCGGCGGTACGCGCGCCGGATCGCTGGTCTCATAGGCGGGGATCGGCGCGGCGCGCTCGGGATTGCGGTGCAGCTCGGTACGCAGATCGCGCGCGATCGCCACCTCGTCGGCACCGACGGCGCGGGCATAGGCCTTGGCGAAGCCCAGCGCATAGGTGATCGAGGGAAGCCCGGCATAATTGCCCTTCTCGATCGCTTCGAGATGGCGCTGCGGAATCCGGGTGCGCGAGGCGATCTCGGGAAGGTCCAGTCCCTGCGCCTCACGCGCGGCACGCAGCTTGTCGCCCACCGTGGCGGGGAACAGGTTCGGGTCTTCGGCGGCTTCGCCTTCCATCCATACTCTCCGTAGCGGAAGGGTTGCGCCCGGTGCTTCCGCCACGGCTGAAGCTGTCGTTCACCACGCCGCCCCTGTCAACGCCGACAGGGGCTATTTTGCCCGCAGATCAGGCCAGTTCGACGGAATGTTCGCTTGCCCAGGCTTCGAGCGCATCGCGCAGCGAGCGGCCCGGCTCGGCGAGCATCGCGGCCATCGCCTCGATCAGCGCGGCGCGATCGAGCGAGCGGATCATCGCCTTGATCGGCCCCACCGCGGCGGGAGTGATCGACAGGCGATCGATACCCAGGCCGAGCAGCGCCAGCGCTTCCAAGGGTCGTCCGCCCATCTCGCCGCAGACCCCCACCGGCACGCCCGCCGCCTGGGCCTGCGCGGTCACACGCCGGAGGAAACGCAGGATCGACGGGCTGAGCCAGTCATAGCGCAGCGCGAGCTTGGGATGCGCGCGATCGGCGGCGAAGAGGAACTGGGTGAGATCGTTGGTGCCGATCGACAGAAAGTCGAGCCGCGGCAGCAGCACGTCGAGCACCTCGGCCAGCGCCGGCACCTCGAGCATCGCGCCATAGCGAATCTCGGTCGGCATCTTGCGACCGCGCGCGGCGAGCCAGTTGCGCTGCGCCTCGAACAGCTCGCGCGCCGCATCGAATTCCCAGGGCTCGGAGACCATCGGGAACATGATGTTGAGCGTGCGCCCGGCACCTGCCTCGATCAGCGCGCGCGCCTGCGCCTTCATCAGGCCATCGCGATCGAGCGCGAGGCGGAGCGCCCGCCAGCCCATCGCGGGGTTCTCTTCCTCGCCGTCCTCGTCATGGTTGAGATAGGGCAGCGCCTTGTCGCCGCCGATATCGACAGTGCGGAAGGTGACGGGCCGGTCGCCGGCCGCGTCGAGCACATCCTTGTAGAGCCGGCGCTGCATCTCGCGCTGGGGCAGGGTGGCCGAGACGAGGAACTGGAATTCGGTGCGGAACAGGCCGATGCCGTCGGCTCCGGTGAGGTCGAGCGCGGCGAGATCGTCGCGCAGACCGGCATTGACCATCACCGTCACCCGGTGCCCGTCGGCAGTGACGGGCGCGACGCCGCGCATCTGGGCGAAGGCGGCACGACGCTTCTGGCTGAGCTCGAGCTTGGTCTCGAACGCCTCCTGCATCGCCTGGGTCGGGCGGACGAACAGGCTCTCCTCGCTCGTGTCGAGCAGGAGCATGTCGCCCTCGGCGATCAGCTGGCGGATGTTGCGGACGCGGCCCAGCACCGGCACGCCCATGGCACGCGCGACGATGGTGACGTGGGCGGTGAGCGAGCCCTCCTCCAGCACCACGCCCTTCAGGCGGCGGCGGTCATATTCGAGCAGCTCGGCGGGACCCAGGTTGCGCGCGATCAGGATCGAATCCTGGCGCAGGCCCATCTGCGCGGCGGTGCCGAGCTGGCCCGAGACGATACGGAGCAGCCGGTTGGAGAGGTCCTCCAGATCGTGCATCCGGTCGCGGAGCAGGGGATCGTCGATCTCGCGCATGCGCTGGCGGGTGCGCTGCTGGACGCGCTCGATCGCCGCCTCGGCAGTGAGGCCGGAATCGATCGCCTCGTTGATCCGGCGCGACCAGCCTTCGTCATAGGCGAACATCTTGTAGGTCGCGAGGATCTCGTCCTGCTCGCCGCCAACGCCGAACTCGGCCTGGCTGGCCATCCGGTCGATCTGCTCACGCATCTTGTCGAACGCGGCATAGACACGGTGGCGCTCCGCCTCGGTATCCTCGGCGACGGTATGCTCGATGGTGATGCGCGGCTGATGGAACACCGCGACGCCGGCGGCCATGCCGTCGACCAGCTTGAAGCCGTGGCCGAGCTCGGGCGCGGTCGACTGGAGCCGGGTGGAACCGCCGGCGCTCGCCGGATCGATCAGGTCGGCATTGGCGATCAGCTCGCTGAGCACCATCGCCACGGTCTGCAGCGCCTCGATCTCCTCGCTGGCATAGCGCCGCGATTCGGCGTGCTGGACGGCGAGCACGCCGACCGACTGCTCGCGCCGGATGATCGGCACGCCGGCAAAGCTGTGGAACGCCTCTTCCCCCGTCTCCGGCCGATAGGCGAAGGCGGGGTGCATCTCGGCCTCGTCGAGGTTCAGCGTCTCGACATTCTGGGCGATCGTGCCGACCAGCCCCTCGCCGAGCGCGAGCTTGGTGACGTGGACAGCTTCCTGCGCCAGACCACGCGTCGCGAACAGCTCAAGCAGCCCTTCGCGCAGCAGGTAGATCGAGCAGACCTCGCTATCGAGCGCCTCGCCGATGATGCCCACCACCGAATTGAGCTTCGACTGCGCCGGATTGCGCGACGCCATCACGTCGTGAAGGCGGGTCAGGATTTCACGGGCCGAGGCGGCGGCGGAAACGGGCATGCGCAAGGCGCTAACAGATTGTGTTCGCCCACGCCATGCGCAGGCGAACACAAACCGTTACGGCGCCGTATGTTTTAGCGCTGAACGCTCGCCAGCTGGCCATGCCAGGCGCGATCGGCGGCGCGCCACGCGTCATAGTCGCGGTAGAAGTCGGTGAAGGGTTGCTCGAGCCGCGGCAGCGCATCGGCGGCAAAGGCCGCGAACTGCCCGGGCGCGACTTGTCCAACCTCCACCAACACCTCCCGCGCGACGCGGCAGAAGCCGGGCTGGGCGGGCGGCTGGGCGAAGAAGTTATATACCCGGGTCATGTCGCGGTCGTGCCGCGAATCCCAGCCCGCGCCGTAGCGGGCGCGATACTGGCCCTTCACCGCGGCATCGGCGGCGGCGAGCGGTGCCCGGTGCCGGCCGAGCATCGCATTGTAGGCCGCCACCGTCTCGCGCTCCGCTGCGTCGCGGCAGCCGAGCGCCGCCACGTTGAGCGCTGCCCGCATATGCCAGGCCATCTGATCACGCGAGATGTCGTGATTGACCGTGTCATAGCGGCCATCGGCGGCCATGGCCGGGATCAGCTGGTTCATCGTCGAGCCTGTCGGCGGAAGCGGCCGATCGACCATCCCGCCATCCCGATATTGCGCATGCGCAGGCATTGCACACGCGAGTCCACAGAGCGCAACAGCGCTCCAAAACACCTTCTTCATGCAAGAAACCCCCCGGTCTCTATCCCCTGCCTGCAGCATTGCCCATCGCGCTGAATCCGGCCTGAAGAATGCTTGTGAATCAGGTGTTTACCGCCTCGATTCGTCGCAAATTACAAGCACTTGCGTAACGAGCGGTGCCCCCTTGCGTCAACATATACTGTGCGCTACATAGTATGTGTCATACACGATATGAGGCACAGGATGATGCCGGTCGAGGAAGACCTGTTCGAGAAGCTGCGCGTCGAGCTCCGGCGCGGATCGCTGGTGCTGGCGGTGCTCGGCGCGCTGCGCGAGGAGCGCTATGGCTACACGCTGCGCACCAGCCTGGAGGAAGCCGGGCTGCCGATCGACGAGGGCGCGCTCTATCCGCTGCTCCGCCGGCTGGAAGCCCAGGGCCTACTGACCAGCGAGTGGCGCGAGGAAGCCAAGCGCAACAAGCGCTTCTACCGGCTCACCCCGGTCGGCCTCGACGTGCTCGGCCAGCTGCTCGCCGAATGGAACGCGATCTCCGAATCGATCCTCCGCCTGACGCAGGGAGACAAGTGATGGACCTCATCGAACGCTATCTCGGCGCGGTGCGCTGGAACCTGCCGGCCGCCAAGGCCGACGACATCATCGCCGAGCTGGCCGACCTGATCGCCGCGCGCATCGAGGATCGCGAGGAGAGCCTAGGCCGGCCGCTGGGCAAGGACGAGGTCAGCCAGCTGCTGCGCGAGTTCGGCCATCCGATCGCTGTCGCCGGGCAATATAACGAGCAGCGCGCGCTGATCGGGGCGGAGGTGTTCCCCTTCTACTGGTTCGTGCTCAAGGTCGTGCTGGTCGTGGTCGCGGCGATCGAGCTGGTGCAGATCGGCGGCGGCCTGGTGGTGACCGGCAACCTTGCCCGTGCCCTCGCGCACGGATCGGGCGAACTGGCCCATTCGCTGCTCTACAATGCCGCGCTGGTCACGCTGTCCTTCGCCGTGATCGAGCGGCTCGGCTGGCTCGACGCCTATCTCGCCAAGTGGAAGCCCGAGGAGCTGCCCGACCTGGGCAAGCTCCGGCTCGACCTGCCGCCGCGCAAGCGCTGGGAGCCGCTGTTCGAGATCGGCTTCGGCATCGCCTTCCTGATCTGGTGGGCAGGCGGCTTCACCTTCCCCTTCGTGCCGCACGATGCCGGCGTGCGCATCACCGGCGCACAGGTCTGGGCGACGCTCTACTGGCCGGTGGCGCTGCTGGTCTGGGCGCGGATCGTGCTGAGCCTGATCGGCTTCCTGCGCCCGGGCTGGAAGGTGGTGCGCGCCGCGCTGATCCTGGGCTGCACCGCCGGCACGCTGCTGATCGCCAAGGTGCTGCACGAGGCCGGGCAGATCGTCACCGTTGTCGGCACCGACACGGCAAAGGCCGCGCGGATCCAGGAGAGCCTGGACAAGAGCCTGGAGATCGCCGTGCTCGTGGTCGCCGCGGCGACGGCTTTCCAGTGCGCGAAGGAGCTGTACCAGCTGTACCGGGAGCGCCGCTGAGGCGCTCCCCGGGCCGAGTCTAGACCGCGCGCTTCTCCAGCGCGTGCGCCGCCTCGGCCATCAGCGTGGCGATGATGTCGGCAACGGGTTCCTCCTTCGAGACCATGCCGACCGACTGGCCCGCCATCACGCTGCCATGCTCGACATCGCCCTCGATCACTGCGCGGCGCAGCGCGCCGGCCCAGTAATGCTCGATCTGCAGCTGGGCCTCGAGCATCTCGACCTTGCCCTCGTCGAGCAGCTGGGCGACTTCGCGCTGCTTGGCGGAGAACAGCTCGCCCGCGGCATTCTTGAGCGCGCGAACCGGGATCACCGGCAGGCGGGGATCGATCTGCACGCTGGCGATGGCGTCGCGGGCCGAGGCGCGGATGAACGCCCTCTTGAAATTGGCGTGGGCGATGCTCTCGGTCGCGCAGACGAAGCGGGTGCCGAGCTGGACGCCGGCGGCGCCCATGTCGAGATAGCCGGCGATCGCCTCGCCCCGGCCGATGCCGCCGGCGACGAAGACCGGGACCTGCTCGGCGACCTCAGGCAGGATCTCCTGCGCCAGCACGCTGGTCGAGACCGGGCCGATATGGCCGCCGGCCTCCATGCCCTCGACCACCAGCGCATCGACGCCCGAGCGGATCAGCTTCTTGGCGAGGCTGAGCGCGGGGGCGAAGCAGATCAGCTTGGCGCCATTGGCCTTGATCGCATCGAGCGAGCCGGCGGGCGGCAGGCCGCCGGCGAGGACGACATGGCCGACATCATGCTTCTTGCAGACCTCGATCAGCTCGAAGAGCTGCGGGTGCATGGTGATCAGGTTGACGCCGAAGGGCTTCGACGTGAGCGCCCTGGTCCCGGCGATCTCCTTGTCGAGCAGCTCGGGCGTCATCGCGCCGCAGGCGATCACGCCGAAGCCGCCGGCATTGGAGATGGCGGCGACGAGGTTGCGCTCGGACACCCAGGACATGGCGCCGCCCAGGATGGCGGTCTCGGTGCCCAGGAACGCGCAGCCGCGCGCCATGCGGCGGGCCAGGCGCTCGGCGCCGATGGAAGATGCATTGGTCATCCCCCTCGCCTAGCCGCCCAGGCCATTACCCGGCAAGGCCCCCGCGAATCGCCAAAGTACACGAAGTACACGCCAGAAGCGGGTTTTCGCGGCTCGGTTCGATCCTACAGCGCGGGGCCGCAGCCGGGCCGGAAGTTCACAAAGGTCACGACATATGCGCAGCATGCGCCCCTGCGGCTCTCGCAAGCTTGTTGCGCAGGCCAGCGAGCGGACCGGTCCTATATTTCCTACCAGTCAAAGAGCGATCGGGGGCGCTTCCCGATGCTTCGACGCAACCATGCGAAATCCTACATTGCAAGCAGAGCCGCCCCCCGAGCCTAGGGCTCCCGGCTTCCCGGACCCGAAGGCGAGATGTCCGCCGACGGGCGATTGGTCTGGCGATAGTCGATGCGGATCATCACCCATGCGCCGACCATCGGCTTCTTGCCGACGCGCGGGGGACGGACGAGGAACTGGAAGGCGGCCTGACGGACCGATCCGGCAAAGCCCGTGCCGCGCGTCTCTTCGAGCTCGTAGCAATCCTCGACCTTGTAGCGCGCCACCGTCCGGCAGGCGACCAGCCCATAGCCCGGAAAGCGCGCCCGGTTCGGGTTGATATAGGGATTGAGCTCGGCGTTGCGCGGTTCGCGATACCATTCGGCGACATAGAGCGTCTCGCCGTTGCGGCCCTTGCGGCCCGCGACCGGCGTGTCGCCCGCCCCGCCCCCGCCGCCCGCATCGGCAGTCTCGGTGGCTGCGCCGTCGCTGGTCTCGGCACGCGAGGGCACCTTGGCGATATCGCCCTGCTGATAGTCGTTGCGGCTGAGCTTGAGGAAGGTCGGCGGCCCGACCGGCACCGGCGTCTCGATCGGCACCGGCACCGGAGGCGGCGGCTGGGTCTGCGCCTGAGCCTGGGCCTTCTGCGCGCGCGCGGCCTTTTTCTGCTGCTTCTCGGCCGGCTTCTTGTCGGGGCTCTCCTCGCCCTTCGACGCCTCGATTCCGAAAGTGTTGAGGCTGTTGCCCTGCTTGCGCCCCGGCAAGGGCGGGACGAAGAACAGCAGGAGCGCCAGCAGGAGCAGCTCGAGGACGAGCGCGATCAGCAAGGCCGCGCCGCGCCTGCGGAGCAGTCCCGAGTCAGAAAAGAGACGGGAAGGCCACCGCATCACGAACTTCCCCCAACCATGGCGGCGCGGCGGCAGCGCGACCGAAACATGGCAGCATCGCGCCGCATGTTACGCTTCGTTGCAGCGCGCAGTCAGAACGCGATCCGGCAGGACGCGGTCAGGCGGCCTCGTCGGTCGCGTCCAGGCCATAGGCGGTGTGGAGGATGCGCACCGCCAGCTCGGTCTCGTCCTCGTTGATCAGCACGCTGACCTTGATCTCCGAGGTGGTGATCGCCTGGATGTTGATCCCGCGCTCGCCGAGCGTCTTGAACATCGTCGCGGCGACGCCCGCATGGCTGCGCATGCCGACGCCGACCACCGAGATCTTGGCGACGCGCGTGTCCTGGAGCAGGTCCGTGAAGCCGATCACGCCCTTGGCCTGGTTGAGCGCCTCGATCGAGCGGGCCAGATCGGCGGCCGGCACGGTGAAGGTCACGTCGGTCGCGCTCGCCGAACCCGCGCTCTGGTGCGCGATGTTCTGGATGATCATGTCGACATTGATGTTGGCCGCGGCGAGCGGATTGAAGATCGACGCCACCGCGCCGGGCTTGTCCGGCACCGCGGTGAGGGTGATCTTCGCTTCGTTCTTGTCGTGCGCGATGCCGGTGATGAGCTGGCTTTCCACGTCCTGAATCTCCTCTTCGCCCACGATCATCGTTCCGGGCAGCGTGTCCGCCATCGGGGCATCGTCGCCGGTGAACGACGACAGCACCTGGACGCGGACCTGTTCCTTCATCGCCAGGCCCACCGAGCGCGTCTGGAGCACCTTGGCCCCGACGCTGGCGAGCTCCAGCATCTCCTCGTACGTCACCTTCTTGAGCTTGCGGGCCCGGGGGACGATGCGCGGATCGGTGGTGTAGACGCCGTCGACGTCCGTGTAGATGTCGCAGCGATCGGCCTTGACCGCGGCCGCCACCGCGACCGCCGAGGTGTCCGAGCCGCCGCGGCCGAGCGTGGTGACGCGGTTGCTGCCATCGCTGGTCACGCCCTGGAAACCGGGGATCACCGCGACTTCGCCCTGCGCCCAGCCCGCTTCGAGCCCGGCAGAATCGATCGTCTGGATGCGCGCTTTGGCGTGCGCGGCATCGGTGTGGATCGCGACCTGCGAGCCGAGCCAGGAACGCGCCGGCACGCCAAGCGCCTGGAGCGCCACGGCGAGCAGGCCCGAGGTGATCTGCTCGCCGGCCGAGACGACCACGTCATATTCGCGCGGATCGTAGAGCGAGCTTGCCTCGCGGCAGAAATTGACCAGCCGGTCGGTCTCGCCGGCCATTGCCGAGACGACCACCGCGACCTGGTTGCCGGCATCCCATTCGCGTTTGACGCGCTTCGCAACGTTCCGGATGCGCTCGATGCCTGCCATCGAGGTGCCGCCGAACTTCATCACGATACGCGCCATGGAAAGAGCCTGTCTGCTTTGCGGGCCTGGTCCCCGCAGCTGCGGGGATGACGATAATGGGGCGCCCTGATAGGAGCGGCGCATGGCAAGCGCAACCAAAGCTACGATTGACCCGCGTGAAGCTGAGCATTTCGGCAAGCTGGCGGCGGACTGGTGGAATCCGAAGGGTTCCTCGGCGATGCTCCACCGGCTGAATCCGGCGCGGCTGGGCTATATCCGCGCCGCGGTGGACGCGCATTGGGGCGGCGACAGCGCGGGTTTCGCGCCGCTGGCGGGCAAGACCGCGATCGATGTCGGCTGTGGTGCCGGGCTGCTCGCCGAGCCGCTCGCCCGGCTGGGGGCGAAGATGACCGGCATCGATGCCGCGCCCGAGAATATCGGCGCCGCCCGCGCCCATGCCGCCGCGACCGGGCTCGCCATCGACTATATCGCGGGCGGGATCGAGGACCTGCCGGGACGCAGCTTCGACCTGGTCACTTCGATGGAGGTCATCGAGCATGTCACCGATCCGGCGGCGTTCGTCGGCGCGCTGGCCGGGGCGCTGGCCGAGGGCGGGCTGATGCTCCTCTCCACCCCCAACCGCACGCTCGCCTCGCATCTGGCGATGATCACGCTGGCCGAAGGCACCGGTGCGATCCCGCCGGGCACGCATGACTGGAACAAGTTCCTCCGCCCCGAGGAGCTGGAGGAGTTGCTGGCGGCGGCCGGGCTGAAGGTGATCGACCGCACGGGGCTGGGCTTCTCGCCGGCGCGCGGGTTCGTCACCGGCACCAGCGAGACGTTGAACTATCTGGTGACGGTGGTGCGGGCGTAGCCGTTATTCCGCGACAACCTGCTCCCCGGCGAAGGCCGGGGCCCAGGGTCACAAGCGACACAGCAGAGAAACCCTGGGCCCCGGCTTTCGCCGGGGAGCAGGTCAGGCTGTAGGCGTCAGGGCTTCTGCCCATAGTTCAGCACCGCCATCGCGCCGATATCGAGCACCTGCCTGGCGGTGTTGATGTGGAGCGCGGCGGCGAGCTCGCCCTTGGCATAGTCGCGATCGGCATGGCCGGCGGCGGTGTAGAGCTTCCACTCCGGACCCACGGTGACCGGGTTGCCGAAGAGCCGGGTATAGGGTGCCGCGGCGAGCTGGATCTGGGCGTTGGCGATCTCGGCGGTAGTCGCGCCCTCGGCCGGCTTCTGCACCCGGGCGTAGAAGGCGATCACGATCTTGTCGCCCTTCTTCACCCCCAGCTGGAGCGGCGAGTTGACCCCGATGCTCCAGGCATTGCCGCCGCCCGGCGTCTCGACCCGGATCGCCTTGCCGAACTGGACCTTGGCGTCCTTGACCGGTTGCGGCTTGCCACCGCCCGGCAGGCCATAGACCTGGAAGCTGTCCGGATTGGCGTTGTTGAGGATCTCGGGCTCGGCCAGTGCCGTCTGCGCGGCGAGCCCGGCCGGAATCGTCATGGCAATGGCGGCGAGCGCCAGTCGCATGGTCATTAGGTGCCTCCCCTTGTTGTTTTGTGGGGAGGCTATGCTTGTGTCCGGCTCGTTTCAATCGGAATTGTTAGCGGTACCGGTCAGAACAGCCGGCCGCCGTCCGGCACCTTCTCGCTCGGGTGGAACAGCACCACCTTGCCCTCGGCATCGGGGAAGCCGAGCGTCAGCACCTCGGACATGAACTTGCCGATCTGGCGCGGCGGGAAATTGACCACGGCGGCGACCTGCAGGCCCGGCAGCTGCTCGAGCGTGTAGTGCTCGGTGATCTGCGCCGAGGAGCGCTTGCGGCCGATCGTCGGGCCGAAATCGATCAGCAGCTTGAAGGCGGGCTTGCGCGCCTCCGGGAATGCCTCGGCCTCGACGATCGTGCCCACGCGGATATCGACGGCGAGGAACTGGTCGAAGCCGATCGTCTCGGCGGCCTGGGCGGCGGGATCGTGAGTCATGTGCATGGGAGGCCCCATGCCACTGCCCCGCCGCCACGGCCAGTCTCAGCGGGCCGCCCCGTCATACTGCTGGACGTTCAGCGCATCGAGATCGACCCCGTCGGCGCAGCGCAGGTTGATCTCGACCATCGGCCCGTTCGGCCCCCGGCCCTCGGCAAAGGGCGCGACGCCGCAGTTGCTGCAGAAATGGTGCTGGATGACGTGATGGTTGAACTCATAGGTCGCCACCGCGTCGCGCGGGGTGTGGAGGGTGAACTTGTCCGGCGTGGTGAAGTGGTGGAGGGGTGCCTTGCGGCGGCAGATCGAGCAGTTGCACGCCATCGCCTGGCGGGGCGGATCCTCGTCGACCGTATAGGCGATCGCGCCGCAATGGCAGCTTCCGGTGAACGGCATCGTCTCCTCCTCTGTTCTTTTGCGGGGCAACGCGCGGGCTGCCCCATTGTTCTCGTTCTCATTATGTTCTATTCATAGCCGCATGCAATCGGGCTTCGGCTTCCATGGGCATGACGATATTGCGCGCTGGCAGCAAGCGCTGGAGCCGATGCGCGCGCTCGCCGGTCCCCTGCCGCGCCGCTCGCCGATCGGAGCGCTGGTCAAGTCGCTGATCAGCGGACGGACCAAGGACCCGGTGTCGCTGGCCGCCTATGACCGGCTGGTCGCGCGCTTCGGCACGCCGGGCCAGGTGCTGGCGGCGGGGCCGGCCGAGGTGCTGCGCGCCATCCATGCGGTCACCCATGCCGAGGACAAGGCGCGCTATCTGATCGGCGCGCTCGGGCGGATCGCGGCGGAGCGCAGGACCTTCGACCTGCGCTTCCTGGGAGCACTGCCATTGGGCGAGGCGCTCGCCTGGCTCGAGCGGCTGCCGGGCGTGGGGCGCAAGGTCGCGGCGGCGACGCTCAACGCCAGCACGCTCGACCGGCCGGTGCTGATCGTCGACACGCATGTACTGCGCGTGCTCCAGCGCACCGGCTTCGTCCGGCGCAGCGCCGAGGGGCGCGACGCGAGCGAGGCGGTGACCGCGGCGATGCCCGAATGGCAGGGCGGCGACTTCCTCGATTTCCATATCGGCACCAAGAAGCTGGGCCAGACGCTCTGCCGCTTCGACGCCACCGATTGCGCCCGCTGCCCGCTTCGGACCGATTGCCGTTCGCGTAGCAATTGACAGCGCGCCCGGGCTTTCGGACAGGAGGGCCATGGCCGAGGTGAAACTCCATCCGAGCTGGCTCGAACCGCTGCAAGGCGAGTTCGCCGATCCGTACATGGCGGCGCTGCGCCAGTTCCTCGTCGCCGAGAAGGCGGCGGGCAAGCGCATCTTCCCGGCGGGCAGCGAGTGGTTCCGCGCGCTCGACCTGACGCCGCTGGAGAATGTCCGCGTCGTCATCCTGGGCCAGGACCCCTATCATGGCGAGGGCCAGGCGCATGGCCTGTGCTTCTCGGTCAAGCCGGGCGTGCGCACCCCGCCGAGCCTGGTCAACATCTACAAGGAAATGGAGGCCGACCTCGGCATCCCGCCGGCGCGGCACGGTTTCCTCGAGCATTGGGCCGAGCAGGGCGTCCTCCTCCTCAACGCGGTGCTGACCGTGCAGATGGGCGCGGCGGCATCGCATCAGGGGCGTGGCTGGGAGCGGTTCACCGATGCGGTGATCCGGCTGGTCAACGCCCGCGCCGAGCCGGTGGTCTTCCTGCTCTGGGGCAGCCATGCCCAGAAGAAGGCGGCGTTCGTCGACTCGATCGACCGGGGCGGGCGGCACCTGGTGCTCAAGGCGCCACATCCCTCGCCGCTTTCCGCCTATTCGGGCTTCTTCGGCTCGAAGCACTTCTCCAAGGCCAACGAATTCCTGAAGAGCGTCGGGCAGAAGCCGATCGACTGGGCGCTGCCTCCGCTACAGGGCTAAGGCGTATTGGCGCTGGATTAGCGGCCAGCGGCCGAGCGTCGCATGGCCATGGTCGCTCCGGATCAGCTGGAATTCCTCCACGCGCCAGGAGACCGGATCGATCGGTGCGCGCGGCACGCCCATGCCCTTGTAGGCGAGGCTGAGGTGCAGCCAGAAATTGTGCACCGGCAGCTCCACGCCACAACGCCGCGCGGCGCGGCGGAGCGCACGGTGGAACGCCGCCGGCGCCGGCATCCCCTTGCGGCCCCGCAGCGCCCGTCCGTCGATCGCGTCGAACACCATGTCGAACGGATCGAAACAGAGCGCGCCGAGTTCCTCGCGGAGCCGGTCCAGCTGGTGCGGCGCCCAGTCTCGGGCAAGTCCGAGCTTGAGCATCGTGCTGTGCCAGTGGTCCGGCGGATAATGCGCGTCCAGCCGATGCGCGCTGCGGAAGCGCTGCAGGGCCGGGCGCACCTCCGGCGGAGGCTTGGCCATGACGTACAGGACCGGCTCGGACATTCCCATGCTTTCGACTCACCTGATATGTTCGCTTTATGTTCCTTTCCGTGCATTGAGTCGAATCCGGCAATAACAAGGGGATGACTCGCAAATTTCCTGAGCCTAAGCTCGGGCCAAGGAGACACCGATGCGCCGCACCCTGACCGCCCTGATCGCGCTTTCCCTGGCCGGCTGCAGCGGCGGTGGCGGGAGCGGTTCCGTCTCGGGCGGCGGGGGCGGATCGACGGGCACCTCCACGCCGACGCCCACCCCCACCACGGCGGCAGGCTGCAGCCTGCGCGAACGCCAGACCTGGGCCGCCGCGCAGCTCAACGAATGGTATCTCTTCCCCGAGACGCTGCCCGCCAGCCTCGACCCGGCGCCCTATTCGACCGTCGGCGCCTATGTCGACGCGCTCACCGCCACCGCGCGCGCCCAGGGCCGCGACCGCTACTTCACCTATGTCACCTCGATCGCCGAGGAGAATGCCTATTATAATTCGGGCTCGAGCGCGGGCTTCGGCTTCCGCCTCTACCTGAGCGGCAACCGCCTCTATTCGGCCGAGACCTTCGAGGGCACCAGCGCGCTGGCCGCCGGGATCGACCGCGGCACCGAGATCCAGGCGATCGGCACCACCACCGGCAACCTGCAGAATGTCAGCGACATCCTGGCCGCGGGCGGCACCGATGCGCTGACCAACGCGCTCGGCCCGAGCACCGCGGGCACCAGCCGGGTGATGCGGGTGAGCGACGCGGCGGCGGGCACCCGCGTGGTGACCATCTCCAAGACCGACTATACCCTCACCCCGGTCTCGTCGCGCTACGGCGCCAAGATCATCGACGATGGCGGCCACCGCGTCGGCTATGTCAACCTGCGTACCTTCATCAACACCGCCGATTCGCCGCTGCGCGCCGCCTTCGCCCAGTTCAAGGCGGCAGGGGTGACCGAGGTCATCATCGACCTGCGCTACAATGGCGGCGGCCTGGTCTCGATCGCCGAGCTGATGGGCAATCTGCTGGGGGCCAATCGCAGCACCTCGGACGTGTTCGACTATATGACCTTCCGCCCGAGCAAGTCGGCGGAGAACGAGACCGCCTATTTCGCGCCGCAGACCCAGTCGATCGCGCCGACCCGCATCGCGTTCATCGGCACCTCCAGCACCGCATCGGCCAGCGAGCTCGTCGCCGCCGGCATGCTGCCCTATCTCGGCACCAATATGGCGCTGGTCGGCACCAACACCTATGGCAAGCCAGTCGGCCAGATCGCGATCGACAAGACCGCCTGCGACGACCGTTTCCGCATCATCGCCTTCGCGCTGGAGAATCGCGACCATCAGGGCGCCTATTTCTCCGGCCTGGCCGGCACGGTGAAGGCGAGCTGCCGCGCATCGGACGACATCGCCTATCAGCTGGGCGACCCGCGCGAGGCATCGACCCGCGCCGCGCTCGACTTCATCCAGGGCAAGAGCTGCACCGCGATCAGCGCGGTCACCGCCACCGCCGCGGCGCGCAGCCTGAACGAGACCGGCGCCGCGACGCCCGGCAACGAGCTGCTCACTCCGGCAAAGCCGAGCGTCCCGCAGCGCGACGTGCCGGGCATGTTCTGACCCGTTTTTGCGGCGCGCGGCATAGGCGTAGCGCGCGGCAGTTGCTATCTTGCCCTCCGGACGATGGAGGAAATGATGAAGTCGCTGTTCGGCCGGTTGTTCGGCAAGCGCGCGCCCGAGACGGAAACCGAGGCCGTGCTGGCGCCCCCGGCGACGCCGCCGGAGGAAAAGGCCGAATGGGTGCGCGACCAGATCCGCCGCGACGTGGCGAGCGGCTTCTATGACGAGGACGCGATCCTGACCAACGCGGCCGACGCCTTTGCCGACGACCTGACCCCCGACGCGCTTCGCCCGATGGCGCAGAAGGCGCTGCGCGAGGCGCTGGCCGAGCAGCGCTATGCCGAGCGCCAATGGCCCGAGGAGACCGATTGCGACCGGCTCGACGCCGCCTTCGCCGCGCTGGAAGAGGCCGGCGTGATCGCCCGCCAGAACTTCAGCTGCTGCGGCAATTGCGGCGCCACCGAGATCTGGGACGAGGTCCGCGCGGTCGAGGAGACCGGCGCCCCGGCGCATGGCTATGCCTTTTACCACATGCAGGACACCGAGGGCGCGGTGGACGGCGGCGGGCTCTACCTCAACTATGGCGCCTGTGACGAAGGCGAGGACGCCGCGCTGGCCGTGGGCCGCGAGATCGTCGCCGAGCTCGAGGCACACGGCCTGGAGACGCAGTGGGACGGCAGCTGGGACAAGCGCATCGGCGTGACGCTCGACTGGAAGCGGCGCCGGGGGCTCTGAGCCGGCCCGGCGCCGGGTTCAAAGTACACGAAGTACACGCCAAAAAGCGTGTTTTCGCCGGCTCAGTCGTCGTCGAACTCCGCATCGAACGGGGGCTCGCCGCGCAGCCGGGCGAGTTCGGCATCGATCCGCGCATCGATCGCAGCCTGCTCCGCCCGCACCGCTTCGTCCTGCTCGTCCTCGGACTTCTCGTAGAGCCAGTGCGGCAGCTTGCCGTCGGCGAGATCGGCGATCTCGATGGCATCGTCCAGCGCCTCGGGCGAGAGCAGGGCGGCGGGATCGGCAGGGGCCACGGGCGACAGCGCGGCGAGCGCCGCTGCCAGCGGCATGCCGGGCCCGGGTTGCACGACGCCGGGCGGCAGCGCCTCGCGATGGGCATGCGCGTAGCGTTCGGGCAGATGCGCGCGCAACAGGAACATCAGCAGCCGGTCGTTCATGCGCATGCGGCGCCCGACCCGGCGGCCTTCCTTGTCGAACACCGGCTCGTCCGTGCCGTGGATCGCGCGGTCGAAGGCGACATCGGCAAGATGCAGCGCCGCCTGATGGAGCGCGATGTTCCAGGCGCGGGCGAAATTCTCCCCGCCCGGCGAGCGGCGCAGCTTGTAGGCGCTGCTGACCGACATGCCGACCGCCTGCGCCGCCTCGGTCACCGAACCGCGATCGGCGAGCGCCTCGATGAAGCTGCGCTGGCGCTCGGGCGACCAGCCGTCGTGCCTATGCTTCCGCCGGACCGGGACCCATTCATAGTCGTCCGGGTCATGGCCATGCGCGTCGAGCAAGGCCGGCGGCAGCGCCGCCGCGGCAGATGCCGTGGCGGGAGGGTGGAAGGGATCGATCCCTGCGGATAGCGCGGGATCGAATGCGATACGATGGTCCTGCTGTTCCATCCGCAAGCTTGGATCAGACGAAATCCTATTGTGCGAGTGCCGTAGGATCGTTTCCCGGCAAGTGTTGCACGGGAGCATCCATCAGCCGGGCGGGAGCCGGTGCGGCGCGCGGGCGGCGCGGAGGATCGGCGGCACCGCGAGCAGGATCGCCGCGACCATCCCGCCGATCGCGATCAGCCCGATCGGCGTGGCGCGCGCCTCGGCCTCGAGCAGGATGCGTTCTCCTATGCGGATGCTGGCGCGGGCGGTCTGGGGCGTGGCGAGGGGATGCGGCTCGGGGGCCGCAGCTTCCCTGGCGAGGCGTGGCACCGGCGCGGGCAGGCCGTCAGGCCGGGGCATCGGCGGCCCGGGCGCGATCGGCGTGGAGCAGCCAGGCCAGCACCGCCGCCATGATCAGCAGCGCCGACACGTCGCCGGGGATGTGCCCCATGTGCATCGGCTGGGCGAAGGACTGGGCGCCCATGATCAGCCCATGGACCAGACTCGACCAGATGGCGAAGAGGATCAGCGACCGGTTCGCCTGCGGATCGGCGGCGGCGCGGATCAGGAAGACGCCGAGCGTCGCATAGACCCCGACGATCATCAGGAAATAGTTGGAGGCGGCCGGCGACCCCTCATGCCAGGCCCAGCCCGAGGGCCAGACGATGGCGAGCGGATAGACGAGGCAGCAGACGACACCGAACAGGATAAGCGCGGCCTGCAGCAGCTTGTGCGTGTTCATGGCGGTTCCCCCCAGGGCGGATGGCGGGAGGATATAGCTGCATGGGCTTGCAGGCAAATCTGGGGCGGCGGCGATCAGGCCTGGCGGTGCTCGATCAGGTCCCAGCGATTGCCGTAAAGGTCCTCGAACACCGCGACCTTGCCATAGGGCTGATCGGTGGGCGCGCGGACGAAGCGTACACCGGCTGCGGTGAAGGCGGCGAAGTCGCGTTCGAAATCATCGGTGGCGAGGAACAGGAAGACGCGGCCCGCGGCCTGGTTGCCGATTGCCGCTTCCTGTTCGGGGGTGGCGGCGCGGGCGAGGAGGATGGTGGTGGCGTTCTCCGGCGCACCGGGCGGGCGGATCGTCACCCAGCGCTTGTCCTGCTCGGGCTGGTATGTGTCCTCGACCAGCGTGAAGCCGAGCTTGCCGATGTAGAAGGTGAGCGCTTCGTCATAGTCGCGAACAATCAGGGCGATGTGGACCAGGTGAGGCACTTTGCCTTCATGGGCTATTCTTGCGGCCGGCTCAAATTGCCACAATTACTTGGGGTCAGCAAAGCCTACATAGGATCGTTCTTGCTTTGTGCCCAACGTTGTGATTGGTTGATAACGAATTTTATCCGGAGGACTCATGTCGGAAGAAACCAACTCCGCACCGGAAAAAGGCACCGGAAAACCTGACGCCAAGCGTCGTAGGAATGCCACGGCGCCATCTGAAGGTACTCCTCAGAAAAATAAGAAATCTAGAATTGTTCGAAATTTCCCAGCCTCGCCTTTTGAAGAGGCTCTTACTTTTGCCAAATCCGTATTAGATTTTGGCGCCGGAGCTACGGTTAGACGCGTAACTCTATTTAATCATCTCGGGAAATCGCCTGAGAGCAGCTTGAGTCGGCAAGTAATCACGAATGCAAACAAATATGGCCTTATTAAAGGTGGATACCAAGCAGACATTCTTGAGTTAACTTCGGAAGGAAAGAAGCTGCCGACGAGCAGATTCAGCCTAGAGAGCGAACTCGATGCCGCGTACAGCTTTCCATACTTGATATCGAACCTTTTGCAGGACTCTATAATCAGTTTAAGACCCTTAGACTCCCCGCCAAGGCAGCACTTATTGATGCCATTAAAGAGTTTAATGTTGATGCGGAAGCGGCCGAGGAAGCTGTAGATACATTCATTGTGAATTTGAGATTCGTCGGACTTCTACAGACACTATCAGGCGCAGATAGAATTATAACTGTAGATCATCTTCTTGATGAGCTCCCCTCATCAATTAATAGGCAAGATGATTCATATATACCTACTACCCCATCCGGCAATAACCTAATTACCTCCGGAGATGCGCACTTTGAATCCACGGCATTTTATATAACACCGATCGGAGAGGCCGGCTCCGAGCAGCGAGATCATTCGGATTTGTTTCTTGGATCCATTATTGAACCTGCACTGGAAACTTTGAAATTAAAGGTTGTCCGCGCAGATCAAATCGATCAGCCTGGCGTGATAACCAAGCAAGTCATTGAATATCTTTTCAAAGCAAGACTTGTTATCGCTGACCTGTCATACCACAATCCCAATGTATTTTATGAATTAGCTATCCGGCATATGTTACGCAAGCCAGTAGTTCAGCTAATGCGAAGCTCAGACCGAATTCCATTCGATGTAAATCAAGTTAGAACCATAACAATAGATACGAGCAGTATCTATAGAATGGTTCCTCAGCTCGAAGCCTATAAGTCGCAAATTGCGGCGCAAGTACGACGGGCACTTGATGATCCTGATTCAGTAGATTCTCCAATAACGATGTACCTACCGAACCAAGGGTAAATCTACCAAACCTCCACCACCGCCTCGAACGGTTCCCCGCCCCGGCTGTGCGTTCCGATATAGTGGATGCGCGCGGGGATGATGCTGGTGCCCTTGTACTCCATCTGCACATCGAGGCTGTCGATCAGGTCCTCCTCCGTGAAGCGGCGGAGGGTGCCGATCAGGAGCTGGCGGGCCTCCTCCACCTCGGGCGGGACGTAGAGGATGTTGCGCCTGTAGGCCGGGCCGCCCAGTTCGGCGGGGAAGGCGCGGATCCGTACCAGTTGGCCTTGGCGGACCAGCTTCTGCGCTGCCGCCTTGCTGGTGATTTCCGAGAAGTCGGGGCCGTTGACCACGCCTTGCGCTTCCTGCGCCGCGGCCTCGGGCGCGAGGCTCAGCGTACCGAACAGCAGCAGCGCGCCAGCCAGCCCCTGCCATGCCTGTGCCATTCCGCCCTCCCCCTGATGCCGATGCCCCTTGGGCACCTAGTGCCAGACGTCCACCAGCTGCTCGAACGGCGCGCCGCCGCGCTTGTGGCGCGCCTTGAACACGATGCGGGTGGGGACGATGCTGGTGCCCTTGTACTCGGGCAGCACCTCGACGTCGTTCGCCTCGTCCGCCCTCAGGAAACGACGGAGATTGCCGGCGACCGTCGCGCGCGTTTCGGCGGCTTCGGGGGTGATGTAGACGATGTTGCGGGGATCGTCCTCGCCGCCCAACTCGGTTGGCCAGAGATAGACCTTCACCAGCGCTCCCGACCTGACGAATTGGTCGGCCAGCGCCGTGGTGTTCACGTCGGACAGCTCGAGGGCGGTCGGCGGCACGTTGATCAGCATGCGCTTCTGCGCGAGCGCGCCGGGTGCCGCCAGGAACGCCATCCCCAGTAGCAGCGCCCCGCTCCATCGACGCCATGCATATTTCATCGCTCCCTCCCCTCACTGCCTGCGCGCGAGGGTATCGGGGTTTGGCTCGGCTTTGGACGCAAGCTTGTCCGTTTCGGACATGACTCCGGCGATCGGGACCGGCCTCAGGCCCTGGTGAACTCCATCACCCAGTTGGTCTCCCAGCTCTCGCCGCCATCGGCCGACAGCGCCTGCTCCCAGCGCGGCGTATCGCCTTGCGTGTCGAGCCAGAGGAAGCGCAGGTGGACCGCGCGCCCTTCATGCGTGTCGTCGGCGTAGAAGGTGCCGATGCCCTGCTCGAACCGGCCGGTCACCGGCGTGTCGAGCGCATGGGGATTGCGGGCGTCGAGCCACCAGATCGCCCAGGTGCCGGCCTCCGGATCATAGGAACGCAGCGCCACGGCGCGATAGTCGCCGGCGGGCAGATGGAGGAGATTGTCCTCGACATTGCCGTTGCCGCCGAGCAACGGGCGCTGCTCGCTGGTGCCGGCAAAGGTCTCCCATTCGGTACAGCCGGTCAGGCGCGACTTGAGACGGCGGTGATGGACGGTCCAGCGGCCCTGCTGGAAATCGAAATCGGTGCAATGATCGGTCATGCGGCAGGCTCCGGCGTGTTCGCGCCGAATGTTGCCATAATGTTCCGATTGGTCAAGCTTCCCGCGCTACCGGATTGCCCGGCGCGTCAGTTTGCCGGCGCCGGGGCCGGCGGTACCGAAGTCGCCTTGTCGCGTGATCGAGCCTCGGCAATGGCGCTGGCCGCGATCGCGCGCATGTCGTCGGACTTGGGATAGGCGCGCCAGTCGTCGCAGGCAGCGTCCGCGGCCTTGTAGCCGGCCTCCTGATATTTGCGGAGCTCCCAGCGCAGGGCATGGGCCTTTTTCTGCTCCGGGGTCTCGCCCGCGGCGCAATCGACCGACTCGCCCGACTCCGGATCGCCGCAATCGACCGGCCCCTCGGCCATCGCGGCGATCATCAGGAGCGGATAGACCTTCGCCACGCGCGCGCATTCGGCGCGAAGATCGTCGTCCATCGGCGGGAAGGCGGGATTGGCGGCCGCAAGGGCGAGGGCAAGCAGGGGCATCGTTCCTCCGCACGGCAATTCGCCTGCGAAAGAACGATGCCCGCCCCGTCCAAGTCAAGCCATAGGGCTCAATCGTGCTCGCGGTCGCCTTGGCCCATATAGAGCTCGCGGCCGGTCTCGTGGTAGAGCTTCGACATCGCCTCCATGCCGGCTTCGGCATCCTCGGCGGCGAGGAAGCCCTCGACCGGCGCGTTCTGCTTGGCGGCGAAGTCGCGGACTTCCTGCGTGATCTTCATCGAGCAGAATTTGGGGCCGCACATCGAGCAGAAATGCGCGGTCTTGGCGCCTTCGGCCGGTAGCGTCTGGTCGTGATACTTCTCCGCCGTGTCCGGATCGAGCGAGAGGTTGAACTGGTCGCGCCAGCGGAACTCGAAGCGGGCGCGGCTCAGCGCATCGTCGCGGACCTTGGCCGCCGGGTGGCCCTTGGCGAGATCGGCGGCATGGGCGGCGAGCTTGTAGGTGACCACGCCGACCTTGACGTCGTCACGGTCCGGCAGGCCCAGATGCTCCTTCGGCGTGACGTAGCAGAGCATCGCGGTGCCGTACCAGCCGATCATCGCGGCGCCGATGCCGCTGGTGATATGGTCATAGCCCGGCGCGATATCGGTGGTGAGCGGCCCGAGCGTGTAGAAGGGCGCCTCGCCGCACGCTTCGAGCTGCTTGTCCATATTCTCCTTGATCTTGTGCATCGGCACATGGCCGGGGCCCTCGATCATCACCTGCACGTCCTGCGCCCAGGCGCGGTGGGTCAGCTCGCCCAGCGTGTAGAGCTCGGCGAACTGGGCTTCGTCGTTTGCGTCGGCGATCGAGCCGGGGCGCAGGCCGTCGCCGAGCGAGTAGGCGATGTCATAGGCCTTCATGATCTCGGTGATCTCGTCGAACTTCTCGTAGAGGAAGCTCTCCTTGTGGTGCGCCAGGCACCATTTCGCCATGATCGAGCCCCCGCGCGAGACGATGCCGGTGACGCGCTTGGCGGTGAGCGGCACATAGGGCAGGCGGACGCCGGCATGGATGGTGAAGTAATCCACGCCCTGCTCGGCCTGCTCGATCAGCGTGTCGCGGAAGATCTCCCAGGTCAGGTCCTCGGCGATGCCGCCGACCTTTTCGAGCGCCTGGTAGATCGGCACGGTGCCGACGGGGACGGGCGAATTGCGCATGATCCATTCGCGGGTGTCGTGGATGTTGCGGCCGGTCGACAGGTCCATGATCGTGTCGGCGCCCCAGCGGATCGCCCAGACCATCTTGTCGACTTCCTGCGCCACGTTCGAGGCGACGGCGGAATTGCCGATATTGGCGTTGATCTTGACCAGGAAGTTGCGGCCGATCGCCATCGGCTCCGATTCCGGGTGGTTGATGTTGTTCGGGATGATCGCGCGGCCGCGGGCGACTTCCTCGCGGACGAACTCGGGGGTCACGTAATCGGGGATCGAGGCGCCGAAGCTGTTCCCGTCGCGGACATATTCGGCGAGGCGGGCGCGGCCGAGATTCTCGCGCTCGGCGACATATTCCATCTCGGGCGTGATGATGCCGCGCTTGGCGTAATGCATCTGCGAGACATTGGCGCCCGGCTTGGCGCGCAGCACCTTCTTGCGGACGTTCGGGAAGGGCTGGACGCCGCCCGAGCGATCGGGGCCGAGCTGGCCATTGTCCTCGGGACGGACTTCGCGCTGGGTGACTTCTTCCACGTCGCCGCGGGCGCGGATCCAGTCGCGGCGCAGCTCGGGCAGGCCGGCCATGATGTCGATCCGGGCTTCGGGATCGGTATAGGGACCGGAGGTGTCGTAGACGCGGACCGGCGCCTCGCCCGAGCCCGGCTCGAGATGGATCTCGCGCATCGCGACCTTCAGCGGGCCGACATGGATCTTCTTCGAGCCGCGGATCGCGCCGGTGGTGACGGCGAGTTCGGTCTTGGCGGGGATATCGGCCATTCGTCACTTCTCCAAAGGGGAGAGGACGGTCCTGTGGTGGGGCCGCTCCCTCCCTACGCCGGTCTCAACCGGATCAGGTTCAGCGGGTCGGAAGCTGCTGCTTCCCTCTCAAGCGCGCATCAGCGCTCCCCCGGGGATGACGGCGGTCTTAGGCGCTTGGGGAAGCGAGGTCCAGCGCTCAGAAGGTGAGCGCCAGCCCGGCCGCGCCGGTCCACTGGTTGCGGTCGCCAGCGATGCTGACCAGCGGGCTGTCGGCGAAGTCCTTGACCAGCTTGCGATAGGTGCCGCCGGCGACCAGCGACAGACCCTTGGTCAGGTTGCCGGTGAGCGCATAGGCGAAATAGCCGCCAAAGGTAATGTCCTTCTGGCCGCCCTCGGGCCGGAACACGGGCAGCCCGCTCGCGAGGCTCTGCGCCGGGGTGACGCCGAAATAGGTGCGGGCATAGCGATCCTCGACGATCTCGGCCGAGGCCGAGAGGCTGACCATCGCCTTGGTGCTGAGCGGCGTCGAATAGGTGACCACCGGGTTCCAGATGCCGGCGCGGTGCACCCGGGTCACGTCCTTGCGATAGGACACGGTCACCGAGAGCTTGTCGAAATCGCTGGTGATCAGCCCGGTGCGGCCGATGCCGAAATAGCCGCCGACCTCAAGCGCGGAATCGACTTCGCCGAGCGCCCGGACGCGGGGATCGCGGATGGAATCGCGGTTCGAGCGGTTCATGTTGTAGACCGCGACGGGGCCGAACTGGATGTCCCAGCCGGGACCGGTCGCGTTCGGGATCACGTCGAGCTGGGCGCGGTTGCCGACCAGGGTGAAGCTCATCCCCGCGACCGTGCCATTGGCGACCGGGATCGGCGTCCAGCGATTGTGGCTCGAGCCTTCATAGTCCGGGAAATAGGCGGCGCCGACGCCGAGGGTGAGCCGCGCTGCGCCTTCGCTGGCCGCCTCGGCGACTTCGGCCGATTGGGGGGCGGGCTGGGGCTCGGCCTGGTCCTGCGCCCAGGCGGGCGCGACGGCGAGGAGCGAGACGAGGAGTGCGCCGCAAAGTCGAATCATGAACTAGCCTTCAGGATGTTGCAGGCGCGAAACGCGGCCCGATCCCTGCAAGTTCCTATAAAAGGTAGCGAATCCGAACCTGTTGCATCTGGGCATCGGCGCCGAGAGCGAAGCGCGCATCCTTGTAGCGCGGCGGGCCGAAGCGGATCGCGGGGTTGCGCGAGAAGCCGAAACCCTCGCGCGGGATGCCCAGCACCGTATCGAGCCTGGCATTGCCATTGGCATCGTGGATCGCGGCGATGGCATAGTCGCCGGGCGCCAGACCTTCGAGGCGGATGCGGGGGTTGGCGGCCGGGAGCGTGCGCTTCAGCGCGCCCTTGCCCTCGCGGCAATCGGGAAAGTCGCTCGGGTCCTGCACCAGGCAGATGCGGACCACGCCCTTGGCCGAGCGCAGCCCGGTAAACGCGATGTCGAGCGCGCCACCCTCATTCGGCGCGGGCGCGGCGGCGCCCAGCAGCAGCGTGGTTGCGATCGAAAGCGCCAAGGCCCTTGTCGGTGCCGCAGAGCCGGTCCCAGTGACGGAAATAGAGTCCAAAATTGCATCCATATTGTTCGTGGTGCCGCTGATGATGGCTGGCCGTGATCAGCCAGGCGCCCAGCGGCCCCTGCCAGACGAAGCGCGGCCAGATCTCCCAGCCCATATGGTTGGTGACGCCCATCACGGTCATGATCGCGAGCACCAGCCCGAGCGCGCCGACATGGATGGGGACGAGGAAGACGAGCGCCGGGATCACCACCGCGCCGGTGATCGCTTCCAGCGGGTGGAAGCTCATCGCCGCCCAGGCGGTCGGCGGACGGCTGGCATGGTGGACGGCGTGCATGCGGCGGAACAGCGCGGGGCGATGCATCCAGCGATGCTTCCAGTAGAACCAGGCGTCGTGCGCGAGCAGATAGAGCAGCACCGAGACGGGCAGGTACCAGAGCGGGAAGGCGTGGACATCGGCGTAGATCCGCGTCCAGCCATGGTTCTGCCAGCCCCAGGCGACGATCCCCGCCGGCACGCCGTAGATCGCGGCGCTGGCGAGGCTCCAACCGATCTCGCGGCGGATCTGGCTGTCGAGCCCGGCATAGAGGCCGGGGTGGCGCAGCTGGGTGGCGAGCGCGAGGCCACCGCTCGCCAGCAGATAGCGCACGCCGACGATCAGCGTCATCGCCAACGCGGAGAGGAGGATGGCGAGCAGCATCACAGCCCGCCGACCAGCCCGCCCGGATCATAGTCGAGCCCGTTGCCGACCGCGTCGATCGTCGGGAGCCCGGTGCCGGGAAGCCGGCTCCAGCGGATTTTCTCGGCATCGCTCTCTATCGAGCCGTGGCCGGTCCGCACCTTGCGGGTAAGATAATTGATGCTGAGCGACGAGGTCTCGCCGCTGTTGCGCTGGGTGTTCCGGACGTCGAAGCCGATCAGCCGCAGCGCATTCTCCCGCCAGCGCAGGGTGAAGACCGTGCTGCCCATGCCCCAGCCGCCAGCGCTCATGAAGCGGCCGAGCGTGACCACGACATTGCCGCGCGCGATCGCCAGCCCGCCGCCGCTCACGCCTTCGCTGTCGAACCAGTCCTCGGCGCAGGCATTGTCGCGGCGCGGGACCAGGCTGTGGTTCTGGACAACGAGCCGGTAGCCGCCACCCGGCCGGGCCAGCGCGACGCCAAGGATGCGCGGATTGGTGTCGAGCGTCTCGCCGCAGAAACCGCCCTTGTTCTCTAGCACATTGGCGGGGTCGGTCATGTGCAGCGCGAAAGCGAGATCGGGCTTGCCGTCGCCGTCGAGATCACCGGTGATGCTGGTCTCCAGCGTCCATCCGGTGGGCACGAAGCCCTTTGCGCTCGTCGCCTCGGCCGCGAGCACCGGATAGCGAACCGGAGGGAGGCCGTCCTGCGGGGCGAGCAGCAGCAGGGAAAAGGGAAGCGCGAGCGTCATGCTTCGCTGCTTACTTCATTTTTCACGCGAAGGCGCGGCAGCGAAGAGAAGAAGGTTGGTTCGCGCAGAGGCGCAGAGAGCGCGGAGGAGTAATTGCGCGCGGCATGGCGTGACCTTTCTCTTCGGATGAGAAGTGGGCCGCTTCGCGACGGGGTCCACCTCCTCTGACCTTTGCGCGAAAATCCGACACGAGACGCTCGGCAAATCTGCCCAATTTTTAGGCACGCCTTCGCAACTGCACAAATTTTTACCTCTTCGTAATATTTGATTGCGCCGGAACCCAACGGAATCGTGTGTTTCTTGCGCTTGGCACGCTGTTTGCGACGAGAGCCCCCGGGATAACCGCCAAACGAGGGGGCGAAATGAAGCTCATCATCGCCATCATAAAACCGTTCAAGCTGGACGAGGTCCGCGAGGCGCTCACGGGCGTCGGCGTCGCGGGGATGACCGTGTCGGAAGTGAAGGGATTCGGACGCCAGAAGGGCCAGACCGAAATCTATCGCGGCGCGGAATACAGCACCAACATGGTGCCCAAGATCAAGATCGAGGTCGTGGTGGGTCCCGACCTGGCCGACCGCGCCGTCGAAGCGATCCAGGCCGCCGCCAGCACCGGCGCGATCGGCGATGGCAAGATTTTCGTCCTCGATGTCGGCCAGGCCGTGCGCATCCGCACGGGCGAGACCGACGAGACGGCGCTGTAAGATGGGGGTCCAGATGAAACTAGCAAAGATTGCCGCGGTGGCGGGGCTCGGCGCCCTGTTCGCCGCGATGCCTGCGCTGGCGCAGGCGCCGGCCGCAGCCGCGCCGGTCGTGCCGACCGACGCGATGGTCAACAAGGGCGATGTCAGCTGGATGCTGGTCTCGGCCGCGCTGGTGCTGATGATGTCGGTGCCCGGCCTCGCGCTCTTCTATGGCGGCCTGGTCCGCACCAAGAACATGCTCTCGGTGCTGATGCAGGTGCTCACCATCGTCTGCGTCGCCGGCCTGCTCTGGGTGACCATCGGCTATTCGATGGCCTTCACCAATGGCGGCGCGCTCAACCTGTTCGTCGGCGGCTTCTCCAAGGCACTGATGCACGGCGTCGACGCCAACACCTTCGCCGCGACCTTCTCGAACGGCGTCTATCTGCCCGAGACGACCTTCGTCGTCTTCCAGATGACCTTCGCGATGATCACCCCGGCGCTGATCGTCGGCGCGTTCGCCGAGCGGGTGAAGTTCACCCCGCTGATCCTGTTCGTCGTGGCCTGGTCGATCCTGGTCTATTACCCGATGGCGCACATGGTCTGGTACTGGCCGGGTCCGGACTTCACCGCCAGCCTGCCCACCGACCATGGCTATCTGTGGGGCCTGGGCGCGCTCGACTTCGCGGGCGGCACCGTGGTGCACATCAATGCGGGCATCGCCGGCCTGGTCGGCTGTCTCGTGATCGGCAAGCGTACCGGCTACAAGAACGAGCCGATGCCCCCGCACTCGCTGACCATGACCATGATCGGCGCCTCGCTGCTTTGGGTGGGCTGGTTCGGCTTCAACGCCGGCTCCAACCTCGAAGCCAACAAGTTCGCCTCGCTCGCCTTCATCAACACCATGGTCGCCACCGCGGCGGCGGGCGCGATGTGGGCAATCATCGAGCAGGTCGTCCACGGCAAGCCGTCGCTGCTCGGCGCGGCCTCGGGCGTGGTCGCCGGCCTGGTCGCGATCACCCCGGCGGCGGGCTTCGCCGCCCCGATGACCTCGGTCGTGCTGGGCGCGGTCGCCTCGGTGGTCTGCTTCTTCTTCGTCACCACGGTGAAGAACAAGCTCGGCTATGACGACACGCTCGACGTGTTCGGCGTCCACTGCATCGGCGGCATCATCGGCGCGATTGGCACCGCGGTCGTCGCCGACCCGACGCTGGGCGGCCAGGGCTTCATGGACTTCACCGTGATCCCGGCGGTTGCCGGCAAATACGACATGGCGACGCAGCTGGTGACCCAGGCGACTGGCGTGGGCGTGACCCTGCTGCTCTCGGGCGGCGTCTCGCTGGTCCTGTTCCTGCTGCTCAAGTTCACCATCGGCATCCGCCCGAGCAAGGAAGTCGAGGTCGAAGGCCTGGACATCAATGCGCACGGCGAGCGCGCCTACAACTACTGACGAGATCGGGCGCCGCTCCCTCTCCTCTCCTGAGGAGCGGCGCCCAACCGAGGTTCCTCCTGCGGACGACTGGGCCGGTGGTTTAAGACCGCCGGCCCTTTTTTCATTCCCTTTCCCAATGGGAGAGGGAGTCTTAGCCCAGATCTTCCTTGATGAACTGGGCGCAGCGTTCGCCGATCACGATGCTCGGGGCGTTGGTGTTGCCGCCGACCAGCCGGGGCATGATCGAGGCATCGGCGATGTAGAGCCCCTCGACGCCGCGGACCTTGAGCCGCGGGGTGACCACCGCGCCTTCGTCCGAGCCCATGCGGGCGGTACCGACCGGATGGTAGATCGTGTCGGCGCGGGCGCGGATCAGCCGTTCGAGCGCGGCATCGTCGTCCAGGTCGATCGGATAGCGGTCGCGGCCCCTGTATTGGGCGAGCTGTGGCGCCTCGAGCACGCGGTACATCGCCCGGGTGCCCTTCTTGAGCAGCTCCAGGTCGCGCGGATCGCCAAGGAAATCGGGGTCGATCAGCGGCGCGACGCGCGGATCGAGCGACTGGAGGCGCACGGTGCCGCGGCTCTCCGGGCGCAGCACACAGGCATGGCAACTGAAGCCGTGGCCGGGCACCGCGGTGCGGCCATGATCCTCGACGATCGCGATCAGGAAATGGAGCTGGAGATCGGGGCGCTCGAGCGCGGGATCGCTGCGCAGGAAGGCGCCGGCCTCGGCATAGGGAGTGGTCATCCGCCCCTTGCGGCTGACCATCCAGCGGCCGATCGAGCCGAGCGACTTGAGCGTGCCGGACAGTGAGCGGCCGAGGAAGAAGCTGCCCTGGGTCTCGAAGGCAGCGACATAGTCGACATGGTCCTGGAGATTGCCGCCGACAGCCGGCCGGTCGATCCGTACCGACAGGCCCATCTCGCGCAGATGCTCGCCCGGGCCGATGCCGGAGAGCATCAGCAGCTGCGGGGTCTGGAAGGCGCCGGCGGCGAGGACCACCGCGTGGCGGGCGCGGATCTCGCGGGCCTGGCCGTCGCGCTGATAGGCGACGCCCCAGACGCGGCCTTCCTCGAACAGCACGCGCTCGACCATCGCATCGGTGATGATCTCGAGATTGTCGCGGCGATCGAGATAGGCGCGCGCCGCTGTCCAACGCTCGCCATTCTTCTGGGTGACCTGGAACAGGCCGGCGCCCGATTGCTCGGCGCCGTTGAAGTCATCGTTGCGCGGGATCTGGAGCTCGCCGCACGCGTCGATGAACGCCTCGGAGCCGGGATGCGCCCAGAGCTGGTCGCTGACCCAGAGCCGGCCCTTGTCGCCATGATAGTCGCTGGCGCCGCGGACATTGTGCTCGGCCTGTTTGAACCAGGGGAGCATGTCGTCCCAGCCCCAGCCGGTGCAGCCGAGGTCATGCCACTCGTCATAGTCTTTGGCATGGCCGCGGACATAGAGCATCGCGTTGATCGCGCTCGAGCCGCCAAGGCCGCGGCCGCGGGGCTGGTAGCCGCGCCGGCCGTTGAGCCCGCGCTGCGGCACGGTCTCGAACGCCCAGTTGGAACCGGGGCGCTGGAACGGCATCATCCCGGGCATGCGGGTCTTGATGCTGGTGTTGCGGCCACCCGCTTCCAGCACTGCGACGCTGTACCGGCCCCCTTCGCTCAGGCGGCCTGCGACGGCGCTCCCGCCCGATCCTCCACCGATGACGACGATGTCGGCTGCTTCCACGCATCCCCCCGCTGCTGCTGCTGCTGCCGCGCCTCCCAGCGCGCCTTGATGGTCTCGGATGTATCGCGGCTGCCATCGTGGCTCCAGCCCGGCGGCGCGACCATGTACCCGATTCGGGACTTCATGTCCGGCGCGGCCCACACGTCCTTCGCGATGCCGATCCATTCGTGGAACGCGGCCCACAGGACGTTGAAGCTGCCCAGGTCCTTGACGATGCCGTAGCGCGGACGCTCGTCGTCGCGCTCGGGCTCATAGGTGCCGAGCATACGGTCCCAGACGATGAAGACCCCCGCGTAGTTCTTGTCGAGATAGCGCGGGTTGGTCGCGTGGTGGACGCGGTGGTGCGAGGGCGTGTTCATCACCGCCTCGAACCAGCGCGGCATGCGGCCGACCGTCTCGGTATGGATCCAGAACTGGTAGATCAGGTTCAGCCCCGCGACGAAGAAGATCATCGCCGGGTGGAAGCCGATCAGGAACAGCGGCAGACGGAAGACGAAGCTGATGCTCACGAAACCGGTCCAGGTCTGCCGGAGCGCCGTGGTCAGGTTATAATGTTGGCTCGAATGGTGGATGACGTGGCTCGCCCAGAACCAGCGGACGCGGTGCGCGGCGCGGTGGAAGAGATAATAGGCAAAATCGTCGAGCACGAAGGCGAAGACGAACCAGTACCAGGCGAAGCCGATCGTGAAGATGCGGAACTGGTAGAGCCAGGTCGCCAGCGCATAGACCAGGCCGGTGGTGAGCAGGCCGGCCACGGTGCTGCCGAGCCCCAGCGCGAGGCTGGTCAGCGTGTCCCTGGGGCAGAAGCGGCGGCGATCGCGGATACGCGCGATCAGCATCTCCGCCAGGATCAGCACGACGAATCCGGGAATGGCGTAGGTCACCGGATCGGGAAGAAGAGGCACCACGGGCATAGCGCCTACTTACCCTGTTGTCAGTAGCCTGTCACGCCGCGCAGCAGCACGGTGCCGAAGCGCCGGTCGCCGCTGTCGACACGGAGACCATCGGGGGTCGCCTGGCTGGTCAGCGGCAGGCGCAGATGCCGCACCGCAACACGGGCGCCGTGCATCTTGAGCAGCGCGACATCCCCCGCCTTGCCATGAACCAGAGCGGCCCGGCCGTCGCTGCCGAGCAGCGCCTCGCCGGCATCGAAGCCCGAGATCATGCCCTGGGCGGTCTCGCATGCCTCCTCGGCGCTGGCGATGGCGGCACCGCGGCCCAGACCAAGCGCCCAGGCCGCCAGCGTCATCACCAGGATGGCGCCGAGCGAGCCGGCGAAGACGTAGAGCTGCGTCACGCCTTGCCGGAGAGCTGGTCGAGCAGCGGGCGGATGCCCGAGATGTCATAGCCGGCCTGGGCGGCCTTGGCGGTGATCTCCGCGGGATCGCTGCCGCGCGACGCCTCGGCAAGCGCCCAGAGATTGCACGAGCGCGTGCCCGAACGGCAATAGGCGAGCACCGGGCCGTTCGCCTCGGCCAGCGCCGCCGCCATCGCCTCGACCTGGGCCGAGGAGAAGCCGGCATGGGTGACGGGGATCGCAGCATAGCCGAGCCCGGCGGCCTCGGCCGCGGCGCGGATCGCCTCGCCCTCGGGCTGGCCCGCCTCTTCCTCGTCGGGGCGGTTGTTGATCACGAAGCTGAAGCCCTGCTCGGCGAGGAAGCTCATGTCCTCGGCGGCGATCTGGGGGGCGACGGAGATGCTGTCATCGACGCGGCGCAGGTTCATGGGGTGATCTCCTTGTCTTCGATGACCTGGCCGGCCTTGGACCAAGTCTGCATCTGATTGCCCGCCGCCTGCAATGCCTCGTGGATGGGCTTGAGCGCGGGATTCTTGCAGCCAAGGTCGAAGGGAATCTCGGCCTTGCCCGCGGCGCCGGTCCAGACGGCGGCACCATAGGGGAAATCGGTCCAGCGCTGGCCGCATCCGGGCGGCGCGGCAGCGGCGCGCTCGGCCGGGGCGAGCAAGGCGCGGATCCGGGCGAAGCCCTGCGCGCCGGCATCGACCTTGCGGGTGACCAGCCGGGTGCCGAAGCCGGGACCCTCGGCATGGGTGTAGCTGCCGCTGCCATCGGGCGCGATCGTCCAGGACGAGACCGGCCTGCCCCAGGAGCTGACATGGAAGGCGATGGCCGTGAGCGGCGCCGGCGGGGCGGGGCGCGGCGTGGGGGCACAGCCGGCGAGGAGCGCGGCGCTGGCAAGCAACAGTCTCACGCGGCCTCGCGGATCACTTGCAGGAAGGCATCACCATAAGCGTCGAGCTTGCGCGCGCCAACGCCCGAGATGTTGCCCATCGCGGCGATGCTCTCCGGCTTGAGCAGGGCCATGTCGCGCAGCACCGAATCGTGGAAGATCACATAGGGCGGCAGGCCGGTTTCCTGCGCGATCTCGCGGCGCTTGGCGCGCAGTGCCTCGAACAGCGGATTGCCGACGGGATTGTCTCCGCCCGCCTTGCCGCCGCCCCGCCGGCGTCGCTCGCGCTTGGGCGGCAGCACCAGCTCGAGCTTGGCCCCGCCCTTGAGGATCGAGCGTGCCTCGGGCCCGAATTCGAGCCCGCCATGATCGTTGGCGCGCAGCGCGTCGCGCAGCAGCAGCGCGCGAGCGACCGGCTTGACCAGCGCCGCCTCTTCGCCTTCGACGATGCCGAAGACCGAGAGGCTCTCATGCCCGTTGCTGATGCTGCGATCGCTCGACTGGCCGAGCAGGATGCTCTCGATATAGCCAACCCCGAACATCATGCCGGTGCGGAACACCGCGGAGAGGAATTTCTGCGCGGTCACCGTCGCGTCGATCGCGGCGGGCGGGCTCAGGCAATTGTCGCAATTGCCGCAGCTTTCCGGCGCGTTGTTCTCGCCGAAATGCCTGAGCAAGATGCGGCGCCGGCAGGTCGCGGTCTCGACCAATGCGCCGAGCGCGGTGAGCCGGGTGCGCTCACCGGGCTGGCGCGCAGGCTCCACTTCGCCGATCCGCTGGCGGGCGCGGGCGAAATCATCGGCACCCCAGAAGAGATGCGCGACCGCCGGATCGCCGTCGCGGCCCGCGCGGCCGGTTTCCTGATAATAGGCCTCGATCGACTTGGGCAGGCCGGCATGGGCGACGAAGCGGACATCGGGCTTGTCGATGCCCATGCCGAAGGCGACGGTGGCGACCACCACCATGTCCTCGCTGGCGACGAAGGCGGCCTGGTTGCGACGGCGGACATCGGGATCGAGCCCGGCATGATAGGGCAGCACCGGCCGGCCCGTCTCGGCCGCCAGCTTCTCGGCGAGCTTCTCGACGCCAGCGCGGGTCTGGGCATAGACGATGCCGGGGCCGGGGGTCTCCTGGATCAGGTCGATCACCTGCCGCGTGGTATTCTCGCGCGGGGCGATGGCATAGCGGATATTGGGCCGGTCGAAGCCGGCGACGATCATCCCCTCCTGCGGCAGCCCGAGCTGCTCGAGGATGTCCGCGCGGGTGTGCGCGTCGGCGGTGGCGGTGAGCGCGAGGCGCGGCACGTCCGGGAAGCGATCGAGCAGCGGGCGGAGCAGCCGGTAGTCGGGACGGAAATCATGCCCCCATTCGGAGACGCAGTGCGCCTCGTCGATGGCGAACAGGCTGAGCTTGGCCTGGGTGAGCAGGTTGCGGAAGCCTTCGCCTGAAGCACGTTCGGGCGCGATGTAGAGCAGGTCGAGCTGGCCGGCGCGGAAACGCTCGATGGTCTCGGCGCGATTGTCGTCGACCGAGGTGAGCGTCGCCGCGCGGATGCCGACCGCCTCGGCGGCGCGAAGCTGGTCGTGCATCAGCGCGATCAGCGGGCTGACCACGACGCAGGTTCCCTCGAGCATCACCGCGGGCAGCTGATAGGTGAGCGACTTGCCCGCGCCGGTGGGCATCACCGCCAGCGTGCGCTCGCCGGCAAGGACGCGGCCCACCACCTGCTCCTGGACGCCGCGAAAGGCGTCGAAGCCGAAGACCCGGCGGAGCGTGTCGGTCGCTTGAGACATTCCCGCCGGTTAGCGGGCGATTGCCGGGTAAGTCGAGGCTATTTGCAGGGCACCCCGTCCTCGGGCTTCCAATCGACCAGCTCGAACCCGCTCACTTCGATCGACGCGATCGCATAGGGCCAGTGCTCGACACCACCCTTGCCCGGCATGACCAGGCAGACATCGGTCGGCCCGGTCCGGCCATTGCTGGTGATCTGCGCACGGTAGAGCAGCCCCCTGGCATAGCCATTATCGACGACCAGCAACGCATGATCGGTGCCGGGCACCTGGAGGAAACGGAAGCGGAGCTTGCCGGCTTCGGGCTCGGGCGCCGGCGGCAGGCGATCGCCACCCGGAATCGGCACGGCCTCGGTCACCGGGGCCTCTGGCGGCTTCTGGCCGGAGAAGTGCCGGCCGACCGCCGCCTCGAACGCGTTTGGCGTGGCGGCACCGCGCCTCGCGCCGACGGGCGTGCCGCCATCGAGCGCGAACACGACCTCTTCTCCCGGCACCAGCTTCACGCCCTGCGCCGCAGCCGGGCTCGCGATCGCCGCCGCTGCCGCAGCCAAAACCCATGCCGATCTGCGCATGCCGTCCCCCTTCGATGCCCCGCAACTATCCGCCGGCCGGGAGCAGGCGGCAAGCAGGGTTTGCACCGGAAAGCGCCGCCCGGAGCGCGCCACGGTGTTTCGCACGCGTATCGCCCACAGATTTTCACCGGAACCCGCTTCCCCCCGCCCCCGCCATCGGCCAAAGCGTCTGCGATGACGGTGCGCGTGGACATGGGAACGGACGGCAAGGGCGATGCCGTCGCCATGGATCTCGAGGAGCTGCTGGCGACGCGTTTGCTCGTCCAGGGCAATTCGGGGTCGGGCAAGTCGCATTTGCTGCGCCGGCTGCTCGAGAAGAGCGCCGGCCATGTCCAGCAGGTGATCATCGATCCCGAGGGCGACTTCGTCACGCTGAGCGACCGATATGGCCATATCTCGATCGAGGCGGCGGATTACAGCGAGCGCGAGATCGCCCGCTTCGCCACGCGGATCCGCGAGCATCGCGCCTCGGTGGTGCTGAGCCTGGAAGGGCTTGAGGCCGAGGGGCAGATGAAATGCGCCGCCGCCTTCCTCAACGCGATGTTCGATGCGCCGCGCGACCATTGGTATCCGGCGCTGGTGGTGGTCGACGAGGCGCAGCTGTTTGCCCCTTCGGGCGGCGGCGAGGTTGCCGAGGACGTCCGCCGCGCGTCGCTGAGCGCGATGACCAACCTGATGTGCCGCGGGCGCAAGCGCGGCCTGGCCGGGGTGATCGCCACCCAGCGCCTTGCCAAGCTCGCCAAGAATGTCGCGGCCGAGGCCTCGAACTTCCTGATGGGCCGCACCTTTCTCGACATCGACATGGCGCGCGCCGCCGACCTGCTCGGCATGGAGCGCCGCCAGGCCGAGGCGATCCGCGACCTGGCGCGCGGCCATTTCCTCGCGCTCGGCCCGGCTGTGTCGCGCCGGCCGGTGTCGATCCAGATCGGCGCGGTCGAGACCAGCGCGCGCAGCGGCAGCCCCAAGCTGACGCCGCTGCCCGAGGCGCCCTCGGCCGAATTGAAGGACCTGCTGCTCGCCCCCGCCGAGCCCGAATGGACCCCGCCGACACCGCCGGCCCCGGTCCAGGCGCCGCAGCTCGCCTCCGACCGGCTGCTCGAGGCGCTCGCCCGCTCGGTGCCGGCGCGCGAGGAAGAGCCTGAGGTCGACGCCGAGGAGGCTGCGCAGAAAATCGCCGACGTGCTGCGCGACATCGTCGAGGATCCGGAGAGCACCTATCGCTCGCCCTCGGTGCTCTATCAGGACTTCCTGGTGCGCTGCCGGATGGTAGGGCTTGCCCGGCCGCCGCTCGACCTGTCGAGCTTCGTCCGCCGGCTGTCGGCGGCGCGCGCCGGCATCCATGGCAATCCGGACAACGACTGGGCGCAGGCGCTGGAGGCGGCGCGCGCCCTGCCTGACGACATGCTCGGGCCGTTCCTGCTCATCGCCCGCGCCGCGCGCGAGGGCGCACCCTGCCCGAGCGACAACGAGATCGCCGCCACCTATGGCACCAGCTCGCTGGGGCGGGTTCGCCGGCTACTCCAATATATCGAGAGCAAGGAGCTGTTCGTTACGCGCACGGACCTGTCGGGGAAGCGCTCGATCACCATCCCCCGGCTCGGCTGGACCACCGAGCCGGCAGAGATCGGCAGCAGCTAGAGCTTGCGCAGCCAGGCCTCGGTGGCGTCGACATGCGTCACCGGGAGCATATGGCCGCCGTCGAGCATCTCGATCGCGCCGTTCGGAATGTCCGACGCCGTCTTGCGCCCATGCAGCTCGGGATCGAGCAGCGCATCCTGGCGGCCATAGAGGATCGAGACGGGGATCGCGATCTCGCCATAGCGCGGCGCCTGGGCCTTCATCACTTCGGGCGCCATCTCGATCTCGTAGCAACCCATCTGGAAGCTCGCCGGGCGGATGGCGAGCGCGCCGCCGGCCTTGATCGGGAAGTCCTCGGGAACCGGATCGGGGGCGAAGACCGCCACCGTCTTGGCCTTGCCGGTGCGCATCGAGAGCGGCACCGCGATCGTCCAGGCGATCAGCGGGCGGAGCGGCGCCGGGACGACGAGCCCCTTGAGCGGCTCGGGCGGCTGGTCGATCGGCTGGGTATAGGGGGCGATCAGGCCGAGCGCGCGCACCGCATCGGGGTGGCGGAAAGCCAGCGCCAGGCTGACTGCGCCGCCCATCGAATGGCCGACCAGCAGCGGCTTCTCCAGCCCGAGCGCGCGGATCGCCGCGGCGACCGCATCGGCCTGGCCGCGAAGGTCGAGCCGCGGGCCGGTCAGCACCGAATAGCCCCAGCCGGGGCGGTCCATCACGATCACCCGCCGATCGCTGGCGAGGCGCCCGGCCAGTGCATAGGTGAAGACGCGCAGCTGGCTCATGATGCCGTGGATCATCACGATCGCAGGGGCATCGGCCGGCCCCATCTCGACATAATGGATGCGCACGCCGGGCACTTCGACCTGGCGGCCGTCCATCGGCACCCAGCGCTCGACGCCGCGCGAGACATAGGCAGACCAGAGAACCAGCGCCGCGAGCAGCGCCAGGATGAAGATGATCAGGCCCCAAAACATATGTGCCCCTCCCCTGTTTTCAGGAGATGTAACCGGTCTTCTTCAGAAATGCGCGCAAGGATTCCGGCTGCTGGAGCTGATTCTCCTCCCGCTCCCAATGGCCCAGCATCTCGGCCCATGCGGTGCCGAACCGGCCGATCCGCGCGGCATCGGCGACATAGGCGGCACAGGCGCCGTTGCGATCGCGCCGCTCGGACAGGCAGGCCGGCCGCAGCCGCGCCATGTCCTCGCGGTAGATATGCGCATATCCCGGCTCGCGCGACACCTCGACGGGCTGGCCGCCGCGCAGGGTGAGCACCATCGGCGGGCGCGGCGTGCAGGCGTTGCAGCCGAAACGGCCGTCGAAACGGCCATCGCCGAGCACGAAGTCGATCGTGCCGTCGCCCGAGATATCGCGCAGCACCCCGGGCAGCTCGCCCTGCAGATGGCCGGGAAGCCGCACCTCGCGATACCCCGACTTTTCCGGGAGGAAGAGCTGGATCCACACATCGCCGCCCGCCCCTCCGGAGCGGTTCTCGATCACCAGTCCCGGCCGGACGTCGCGTGCGTTGAAGCGCACCACGCCCAGCCGATAATAGGCGGCCTGGTCGGTCGTCCGGACCACGACCGGCGCACCGCCCGCCGGCGTGATCGTCACGTCGGCCTGGTTGTTGTGCCCATCCCAGCGGCATGCCTCGGTCTGGGCCGGCGTTCCGCAGGGCACCGGGGCGATGCCGATCCGGATGCCGTCCGAAACCCAGTGGAACCGGCCTTCCCGCGAACTCCATGCGCGCAGGGTCGCGGGCGAGACCTCGGGTTCAGGGTGCGACGGAACGGACGCCGCTGCGAGGAGCAGCAGCGGCAGGCATGCGAGCGGCTTCATGCGCGAATCCGGACTTGAGTATCCGCGGATGCTAGGCATGGAACCTGGCTCGGTTCAACGACAAAATTGCACGCCTCGCCTCCACTATTCCGCTGGCACCTCGTCGCCGCCCTCGGCTTCGCGCTCCTGGGCCTGGCGTGCCCACATCTCGGCGTAGAGACCGTCCCTGCGCAGCAATTGCGCATGGGTGCCCTGCTCGGCGACGCGGCCGCTTTCGAGGACGATGATCCGGTCGGCATGGACGACGGTGGAGAGGCGGTGGGCAATGACGATGGTGGTGCGGCCATGCTCGATCGCCTCGAGCGTCGCCTGGATGTCCGCCTCGGTCCGGCTGTCGAGCGCGCTGGTCGCTTCGTCGAGGATCAGGATCGGCGGGTTCTTGACCAAGGTGCGGGCAATGGCAACGCGCTGCTTCTCGCCGCCGGAGAGCTTGAGCCCGCGCTCACCGACGCGGGTCTCGAAACCGTCGGGCAGCGACTGGATGAAGCCGGCGATCGCGGCGCCGCGCGCCGCCGAGGCGATCTCGTCTGACGTGGCGCCTTCGCGGCCATAGGCGATGTTGTAGCCGATCGTGTCGTTGAACAGCACCGTGTCCTGCGGGACGATGCCGATGCTCCCACGCAAGCTCGACTGGGTGACGTCGCGGATGTCCTGCCCGTCGATGGTGATGCGGCCGCCGGTGACGTCGTAGAAACGATACATCAGCCGGGCGAGCGTCGACTTGCCGGCACCCGAGGGGCCGACCACCGCTACAGTGGCGCCCGCCGGAATGTCGAGATCGATGCCCTTCAATATCTCGCGGTCGGGATCATAGCCGAAATGCACGTCCTCGAAGCGGACATGGCCGCTGGCGATGGCGAGCGGCACGGCGTTCGGTGCGTCGCGGACCTCGGCATGGGCGTCGAGCAGGTCGAACATGCTCGCCATGTCGATCACGCCCTGACGGATATTGCGATAGACCCAGCCGAGCATGTCAAGCGGGCGGAAGAGCTGGGTGAGCAGCGTCGAGACCACCGCGACGTCGCCCGGCGAGAATTGGTGCCGCGCCCAGCCGTTCACCACTAGCGCCATGCCGGCGAACAGCATCATATTGGTGATGATTGCCTGGCCGATATTGAGCCAGGCGAGCGAATTCTCGCTGACCGTCGCCGCCTTGGCATAGGATGACACCGCGTTCTCGTAGCGCCGCGCCTCGCGCTCTTCGGCGTTGAAATATTTCACTGTCTCGAAGTTGAGCAGCGAATCAACCGCATGTGCAACCGCACCGGTATCGAGGTCGTTCATCCGCTCGCGCAGCTTGGAGCGCCAGTCGGTCACCCAACGCGTGAAGGCGATGTAGACGACGACCATCGCCAGCGTGCCGAGGACAAGCCAGCCGCCCCATTTGGTCCAGAACAGAGTCGTTACGATCGCCAGCTCGAGGATGGTCGGGGCGATGTTGAACAGCAGGAAATAGAGCATCGAATCGATGCTCTTGGTGCCGCGCTCGACCACCTTAGTGATCGCGCCGGTGCGTCGCTCGAGATGGAAGCGGAGCGAAAGCCGGTGGAGGTGGCGGAAGACTTCGCTCGCCAGCCGCCGCGTCGCGTCCTGGCCGACGCGTTCAAACACGACGTTGCGCAGATTCTCGAACAGCAAGGTGCCGAAGCGGCCGGCGACATAGCCACCGACCAGTGCGATCACCAGCCAGGCGAGATCGCGCGCGCCGCCGGACATCCGGTCGATCGCCGCGCCATAGGCAAAGGGTCCGGCGACCTGCACGAACTTGGAAATCACCACCAGGGTGAGCGCAATGACTATGCGCGCGCGCAGGCCGGTGGCGCCCTGGGGCCAGAGATAGGGGAGGAAACGCCGCAGCGTGGCGAGCATCGGCCGCTCGCCGGAAGGTGCATCGAGTTTGGAAGCCATCGTGGCTGAATTTGGGGCGCTCGGCGCCGGGATGCAACGGCTGGCCGTCCCGTCCGTTGTTCACCCCGGAAGGAAGGCGCGATGGACCAGGTCTTCTACGTGCTGGCGATCATGGGCTGCAGCGACGACAATCTCGACTGCCGGCAGGCGCGGATCGAGCCGGTGCGCTATACCAGCCAGGCGAGTTGCCAGGAGGCGATGGCCGAGGCGCTCCACCGGAACATGGACCTGGATTTCCCGGTGATCGCCGGCGCGTGCCAGCGCCAGACGCCGGAGATTGCCAATAGCAGCAAGGCGGATAGCCGCGGTTGAGCTAGCGCGGGCGGGTCCATAAATCCGGATCGCGCGGCATGGGAGGATAGAGATCCCTGCGGCGCAGCGCCTGCCACCAGGCGCGGCCGATCCAGCCGAGCTTCTCGAAGCCGGAGGTGGCGACGCGGTGATCCCAGGCATGCTCGCCGCGCGCCGCGACCTTCTTCGCGATCGCGCCATAGATGCCGGCAGCGGCGAGCACCGCCCAGGCCGAGCGGAACGGCAGCGCCGGCGTCCCGCGGCGGGCACTTTCGGCATAGTCGTCAGCGGCGCCGGTAAGGCGTCCGGCGAGCACGGCGAGGCGCTGGCGGAAGGGCGGCTTCATATGCTGGCCGGGCGGGATGTCCATCTCGGTCAGCCAATCGTCGGGCAGGTAGCAGCGGCCCATCCGGTCATCCGCCTCGATGTCGCGGGCGATGTTGGCGAGCTGGAAGGCGATGCCGAGATCGCAGGCCCGGTCTAGCGTCGCCTCGTCGTCGGGCGGGACGCCCATGATCACCGCCATCATGCAGCCGACGCTGCCGGCGACATGATAGCAATAACGGTAGAGATCGGCCTCGTGGCGCGGGCCCCATTCGGCGGCGTCGAGCGCGAAACCCTCCACCAGGTCCCAGACATAGCGGTGGGGCAGGTCGGTCTCGGCCACGACGATGCGCAGCGCGTCGAAGGCGGGATCGCCGACCCATTGGCCGTCGAGCGCCGCCTGGGTCAATTCGCGGATGCGCGCCAACCCTGCCTGCCTGTCGACCTCGACCGCGTCGTGGCCATGATTCTGGCCGTCCGCCAGATCGTCACAGGCGCGGCACCAGGCATAGAGTAGCCAGGCGCGCTCGCGCGTCTGGCGGTCGAACAGGCTGCTGGCGGCGCCGAAGCTGCGCGAGCCGCGTGCGATCGCTTCCCGCGCGGTCGCGACGATCGCGGCACGCGAGGGAAGCGGGGCGCTCACAGATCGTCGCGCTTCATCTGGACGATCGTCTCGATCGGCTTGGCCGCGCCCATCTTGTCGAGCAGCCCTTCGAGACTGGTGTCGACGATCAGCATGTTCTGGTGCTGCGGACGGACGAAGCCGACCCGGCCCATATGCTCCCAGAACTCGACGAGCTTGTCGTAATAGTTGGCGATGTTGAGCAGGCCGACCGGGTCCTTGTGATAGCCTAGCTGCGCCCAGCTGAGCGCTTCCCACAGCTCGTCCATCGTGCCGGTGCCGCCGGGCAGGTTGAGGAAACCGTCGGCGAGGTCGGTGAACAGCGCCTTGCGCTCGTGCATCGTGCCGACGACATGAAGCTCGCTGAGCCCGCGATGCGCGACCTCGGCGTTGACGAGCAGCTCGGGGATCACGCCGATCACTTCGCCGCCGGCCGCGAGCGCCGAGTCGGCCACCGCGCCCATCAGCCCGAGCTTGCCGCCGCCATAGACCAGGCCGATGCCGCGCTCGGCCAAAGTGCGGCCGACATGGCGCGCAGCCTCGATATAGACAGGGTCGGCCGGGCTGGCCGAACCGCAATAGACTGCGACGCGCTTCATATGCTGCTCTTCCCGATATGCGTGGTTTCGCTCGCCTTCGGCCAGAACGCCGCGGGGAGCAAGCCGCTCACTTGCCTTCTCCCAGCATCAGCGCCGCCGTCGCCTTGGCGCTGCCGATAACGCCGGGGATGCCCGCGCCCGGATGGGTGCCGGCACCGACGAAGAACAGATTGTGGATCGCATCGTCGCGATTATGGGTGCGGAACCAGGCGCTCTGGGTCAGGATCGGCTCCAGGCTGAAGGCGGAGCCCAGATGCGCGGCGAGATCGTCGCGGAAATCGGGCGGCGCATAGCTGAACCTGGTCACGATCCGGTCCTTGAGATCGGGGATCAGCCGCCGCTGTATCTCGGCCAGGATGCGCTCTTCCAATACCGGGCCGATCTCGCTCCAGTCGGCGGGGAACTTGCCGAGATGGGGCACGGGCGCGAGCGCATAGAAGGTCGAATGGCCCTCGGGCGCCATCGCCGGATCGCTCGCGCTCGGATGGTGGAGGTAGAGCGAGAAATCCTCGGCGAGAACGCCGTGATCGAAGATGTCGGCGAGCAGCCCCTGGTAGCGCGGGCCGAACAGGATCGAGTGGTGGGCGATGTCCGGAAAGGTGCCGCGCACGCCGAAATGGACGACGAACAGTGACGGCGAGAAGCGCTTGCGCTCGAGGCTCTGCGCGGCGCGCTGACTGGAGCGCGAGCCCTTGAGCAGGTCGCGATAGCTGTGGACCACGTCCGCATTGCAGGCAACGGCGTCGACCTGCAGCTCGTGCCCGCTCGCGGTGCGCACGCCGGTGACGAGGTCGCCCAGCGTGTCGATGCCCGCCACCGGGTCCCCCAGGCGGATAATGCCGCCGAGGCGCTCGAAATGACGGACCATCGCGGCGATCAGCCGGTTGGTGCCGCCCTCGGCCCACCACACGCCGCCCTGGCGCTCGAGCTGATGGATCAGCGCGTAGATCGCGCTCGCAGTCATCGGGTTTCCGCCGACCAGCAGCGTGTGGAAGGAGAAGGCCTGGCGCAGCTTCTCGTTGCGGATGAAGCTGGAGACCTTGGAATAGACCGAGCGCCAGGCGCCATATTTGGCAAGCGCGGGCGCGGCGCGAACCATCGACATGAAGTCCTGGAACGCGACGGTGCCGAGCTTCACATAGCCTTCCTCGTATACGCCGGCGGCATATTCGAGGAAACGGCCATAGCCGGCGACGTCCTGGGGCTCGAGCCGGGCGATCTCGGCGGCGAGCGCATGATCGTCGTTGGAATAGTCGAAGCGCGTGCCGTCGGGCCAGGACAGGCGGTAGAAGGGCGAGATCGGCTTGAGCGTCACATCGTCCGACATGCGGTGTCCGGAGAGCTGCCACAGCTCCTCCAGCGCCTCGGGCGCGGTGATCACGGTGGGGCCGGCATCGAAGGTGAAGCCGTCACGCTCCCAGAAATAGGCGCGACCGCCGGGCTTGTCGCGCGCCTCCAGCACCACCGTGTCGACACCCGCCGACTGCAGCCGGATGGCGAGCGCCAGCCCGCCGATCCCGGCACCCACCACTGCCGCACGCTTCACCTGGACGCCCCCAAAATTGCCGAAACCGCCTTGCCCAGCGGAACGGGCGGCTTGCCCGAAACGATCCGCAGCCGATCGAACAGCGTCGAATGCCCGGCATAGAAACGCCCGATAAGCCCCGGATCGAGCTGATAGAAACGCTGGAGGACGCGGTAGCGCTCCTCGGGTTCGGCGGCCTTGAACAACATGGCGGCGAGCATGCGGTAGAAACGGCGCCGGCGCCATGTCGATCGGGCGAAATCGTGGAGCAGGCGGTGCAGCGCCGCGCCGCTCAGGTCGCTGGCCGCGGCGACGAGGGTGGCGGTGCGCACCGCATCGGGCAGCGTGTAGCTGGTCAGCGGATGGAACAGCCCGGCGCGGCTGCCCGCCTTGGCGACCTTGTTGCCGCCCGCCTGCCAATAGTCCGTGAAGCTTCCGCCCATCACGACCGGAAGCACGCCGGATTCCTCGCGGACGACGTGATCGAGCTGCCAGTTGCGGCTTTGGGCGTACCCCCCGATACGGTTTCCGAGCGTGGCGGAATCGAGATCGGGGGTATCGCTGTAGTAAGTGTCCTCGACAAAGGCGCAGGTGGGACTGAACGGCAGCGCATAGACGAAGCGATAGCCGTCCAGCTGCTCGACGGTTGCGTCCATGATCATCGGCCGGGCGAGATCATGCGGCGCGGCGAGCTGGAGCTCGCAGCCGTGGAACTTCTGCCAGCCGCACTCGAGCGCGGCGAGGTCGGCGGGGCCGCGGCAGTCGATCACCCCCTTCGCCTCGATCCGGTCGCCATCGGCGAGGACCGCGGCGGTGGGGCTGGCGGCGAGCACCTTGCGGCGCGTCATCACCGCCTGCTCGGGCAGCTCGGCGCGGACCACCTGGTCGAGCCGGCGCGATTCGATCGAATAATAGCCCGTGCCCAGCGTGCGCGAGACCGCCGGGAAGGCGACGTCGTAGCTCCGCCAGCCATGGCCGACCAGCGGCGCGGTGAGCCAGCGGTCCGCGGGCACGACATCGCTGGCGAAGAAGGACCAGAGATGGTTGCCGCCGATCCGGCCGCCGCCCTCGACGATGCGGACATCGCAGTCCGGCCGCTTCCGGCGCAGCGCGAGCGCGATCAGCCCGCCGGCAAGGCCCCCGCCGACAATCGCCACGTCGCAGTTGATCGTTGCGGGCATGGCACAGGCCTAGCCGAGCGATTCGCCCGATTCCAACAAAAATGCCCCTCCCGCACACCATGTGGACATGGGGCGGAAGGGGCAGGCGTGGTGGGAGAGACCGTGATGCGGCCTCGCCCGGAGCCCGAGAGAGATCAGGCAGCCTTGAGCAAGGGCCATTCGGCGGCCATCGCCCGCGCCACCGCCGGGCGGGCGCGCAGCCGCTCGCGATAGGCCGCCAGCACCGGCCAGTCGGCGAGCGGCACCTTCGAGAACTCGCTCCAGTTGAGCACCGCGAGCAGATAGGCATCGGCGACGGTGAAGCGGTCGTCGAGGAAATCGCGGCCTTCGAGATGCCTGGACAGCACCGCGAACGGCTTGGCGTGGCGGGCGCGGGCGGCGGCCTGCTCGGCCTCCGAATAGCCCTTGCCGAGGATCGGCATGTACACCGCCTTGTGCAGCTCGGTGCTGATGAAGTTGAGCCAGGCGAGCATCCGGTAATGTGCGTCGGAGAAGCCGGTGAAGCTGAGCGAGCCCTCGGGCGCCAACTCGGCGATATAGGTGAGCACGGCCGGCCCTTCGGTCAGCACGAAGCCGGTGCCGGTCTCGATCGCGGGCACATAGCCCATCGGCGAGATCTCGGTGAAATCGCGACCGTCGGGCAGGCGCAGATCCTTGGGCACCTGGACGAACTCGGCATCCAGCCCGGCTTCCTCGAGCGCGATGCGCGCCGCCAGCGAGCAGGCGAAGGGGGTGAAATAGAGCTTCATGACGAGTCTCCCTTGTATTTTTGTACGATCTCGCACAAAAATGACCAGGTCAAGGAATTTAATGCGAACCGATACAAAAATAGCGCCACGCGGACGCGGCCGTCCGCGCAAGTTCGACGAGGAGGCGGCCCTGCGCGCGGCCTCCCAGCGGTTCCGCACGCTCGGCTATGCCAACACCTCGCTCGACGAGCTTGCGGCGGCTACCGGCGTGAATCGGCCGAGCCTCTATGCGGCGTTCGGGGACAAGAAGGCGCTGTACCTGGCCGGCCTGGCCCGCACCCACGAAGTGGTCGATTTGACCTTCGCGGCACTCCACGGGGTGAACTATCCGCGCGAGAAGATGCTCAAGGCGCTGTTCATCGGCGCGATCGAGGGCTTTCTGACCGGCGAACATGGCCCGTCGGGCTGCATCGCAGTGAACACCGCCGCAACCGAGGCAGTGATGGACGCCGACATCCGCACGGCGCTGGCGGCGTTCGTGGCGCTGCAGGACGGATGGATCGAGAAACTGATGGCCCAGGCCGGCAGTGCCGATCCGCGCGGCGATGCGCAGATCGCCTCTTCGGTGATCCATTCGCTGAGTACCCGTGCCCGGGCGGGCACGCCCCGCGCCGAACTGATCGCGATCGCCAAGAAAGTGACGGCATTGCTACTGACCTGATCCTTGCGCCTATCCAGCCACTGCCAGCATAAATCTTGGCTTTATTATCAATATGCAATCGAACGACTTGCACGCATCGTCCATTTCGGCGGCGAAGTCGTTTGACTCCTCTCCCCATGCGCGCAGTCTTCTTGCCTCGAAAACCCAAGGGGGAGGAACGAACATGCAGCGCATAACCTTGCCTTGCCTGGCCATGGTCGCGGCACTGGCCGCCAGTTGCACGGCGCCGGACGCCAACAAGACCGCGCCCGCGACCACGGTCAACGAGATCGTCAACGACAGCGGCAATGTGTCGGCCGCGGCGGATGTTGCCGTCACCAATGACTGCGCCAAGGTCACGACCAAGGACTGGAAGGCGTGGGTCGACACGATGCCCGGACCGGGATCGAGCCCGACACTGCACGTCACCGGACAGGCGACTACCCCGACGAGCGGATGGACGGTGGTGCTCAACCAGGGACCTCTCGACAAGGCCCTGCCCCCGACCCAGCATTTCACCCTGGTCGCGACGGCGCCGACAGGCCCGGTCCAACAGGTGATCACGACGCAGGAGGTGAAGGCGGAGATCAGGAACTCCCAGCCCAAGTACAAGGCGGTCGCGATTTCCTGCGGCGACACCGGAATCGCGACGATCCCGGTGGAGGTCGTTTCCTGAGCTAGGCGGCGTCGAGGATCGTGCGCGCCCGCGCCAGATCCTCGTCGTCGACCATCACACGGACCGGGATCAGCAGATACGAGCCATCGGCGATGCTGGTGCCGGCGTCGAAGACGAAGCTGGGGATCTCCTCATCCTCCAGCCGGCCCTGGACGATAAAGGCTTCCTGCCGGTCGAAGCGGCCGAGTTCGACAAGTGCCATCAGGGTTCCTCGCTGGGGTTGCGGACGGGGAGCCCGTCGATGCTGTGGGTGCGCACGGCATATTTGGCGAAACGTGCCTTGGCGCCGTGCTTGATATGATATTTGCTGAGCGTTTCGCGCTCCCGCTCGAACTCCATGTGCGGCACGCCCCAGCCGCAGCTGTTCTGTGCGCTTTCCACGCGGATATCGAAGATCTGGCGCGTGCCGGGCAGCAGCGTGAAATGCGCGGCGAGCCCAGCCCATTCCGGGTCCTGCGGCAGCACCGGCCGGCCCCGGCCATAGAGGCGCAGGATCAGCGCCGGGCTGTCAAAGGCGCAGAACATGATCGTGATGCGGCCATCGGCGACGAGATGGGCATGCGTCTCGTTGCCCGATCCGGCGACGTCCAGATAGGCGACGCGGTTCGGCCCGAGCACGCGGAAACAGTCCATGCCCTTGGGGCTGAGGTTCACCCGGCTTTCGGCCGCCGCCGTCGCGACGAAGAACATCGGCTGACGCGCGATGAAGGCGCGGTGGCTGTCGGTGAGCGCATCGAAGAACTCGGCCATGCCCAGCTCTAGACGATGCGCGGCTTGCGGGGAACGCCCGGCACGCATTCGAGATGTGCACGGTCCCATCCGCCGAGATCGGCGGCCGCGTCATAGGTCGCCTGGAGGAAGCCGAGCAAAGTCGCGCGTGGATCCTCGGCGGTGCGGACCGCGTCATAGTCGAGCAGCCATTCGCCGAGATTTGCGTCGAAATAGCCCGGAGCCGGCACCTTGGCGTCCGCATAGCCATCGGGCGCCGGATAGCCATAGGCATAGAAGGCCGGCCTCGGAAACGCATCGCTGCCCGGCCAGAAGCCGGCACTGGCTTCCTCATGGCTATAGGCTTCGCAAGTCACGGCATCGGGCAGGCCGGGAAAGCCGCCGGGATGTTTCGGCGCAGTACGGCCCGAGAAGCGGGTGACCGCGAGATCGAAGCTGCCCCAGAAGAAATGCACCGGGCTCGCCTTGCCGAGGAAACCGGTGCGGAACTGCTGGAAGACGCGGTCGACCCAGAGCAGCACGCGGTGGAAATCGCGCACCGCATCGGCATCCCAGGGGCGCTCGGCCACGTCATCGGCAAAGGGGATTGCGTCGGGAATCTCGCTGGGCGTGCCGTTGATCGCGACCGGCGTGCCGAGCGCGGCGAGCGCCGCCATCAGCGCGGCATGGAAATCGGCGATACTGCCCGGCACGAGCGGCAGCACCGCCTCGCCCCCGCTGTCGGTGGACAGGCGCAGCTCGCTCGCCTGCAGGTCGAGGTCGAGCTGCAGGGTGGCATCGTCGCAGGGGACCGGGCCGGTTGTGAGCCCCCAGGCCGCGGGATAGAGCACCACGTGCCAGCTATGGTTGAGCCAGGGCGTCCGGGCGAGGCGGACCTTGCCGATGATCTGGGTGACGAGGTGGAGATGCTGAGCGGTCTCGCGCCAGCGGGTCCAGTCGAGCTCGGGGAGGATCATATGGGCTCCTTGACGCGCATTACCCATGCGCATAATTCTTGCGCATGAAGCATGATGCCCTTTCCTCCGGCAAGCGCAAGGCTGTCAATCTCTCGCTCGACACCGGCGTGGTCGCCGCGGCGCGCGAGGTGGGGATCAACCTCTCGCAAATCTGCGAAGCCGCGCTGCGGGACGCGGCGAAGGCCGAGCGCAACCGGAAATGGACGGAAGAGAATCGCGAGTGGATCGACGCGCATAATCGCTGGGTCGAAGAGAACGGCTTGCCGCTCGAAAAATACCGCCAGTTCTGATGGCGCAATTCGACGTCTATCGCATGCAGGGCGGCGGCCTGGTGCTCGACGTTCAGGCTGACATCTTCGCGGAGATCGGAACGCGCCTGGTCGTACCACTGATGCGGCAGGAGGCCGCTGCTCCAACCACACCGCGCCTGCATCCCCGCTTCGATGTCGAGGGCGAGGAACTGATACTGATGACCGAACTCGCGGCGGCAATCCGGACATCGGATCTGCGCGAGTTGGTCGCATCGCTGGCGCAGCATCGCTTCAGGATCATCGGCGCGATCGACGTGTTGCTGGGCGGGGTCTGAACTGCCGTCATCCGATCGGTCCAGCGCAGCGTTCACCCCGCCCGCTCCCGCACCAGTCGGTGCCTGCGTTCGACCAGTTCGCGGACTTCGCGTTCGAATAGATCCCAGAAGTCGAGGCCGGTCGGAGTCAGGCCGCCTTGCTCGTGATCATAGTCGAGCAGATTGCCGTTCGAATCGACGCACATCAGATTGGCGTCGCCGATCCGCTTGAGGACCGGCACGGCGCGGTGCCCGCTCGCGGCCTGGAAATCGCGCGCGACCAGATCGAGCCGCATCCAGTCCTCGCTGGTGGTGAGCGGCGTGAAGCTGTGGACGCCGTAGAGGAACTGCCAGAAGGGCGCGACGTCGAGCGGTTGCGGGCGCGGCCAGACCTGTTCGGAGGCGAGCAGGATGGTACCCGGGAAGCGGCCGCTCAGATGGGCGACGATCGAATCGGGAAAGGCGACGCCGAAACGCTCGCCCAGTGCCCGCACTTCGCCCGCCAACGCCGCGCCTTCGCCGAGGGGATAGACGGTGAAGTCCCGGTCGATGTGGCGACCGAGGATTTCCATGGTGCGGTCCTCGAGCTTCCTCGCTCTCGAAAACCACCCCATTGGCCGCCTCCCCTTTTCGCGTCAGGCCGCAGTGCCGCCCACGGTCAGCCCCTCGACCAGCAGGGTCGGCTGGCCGACGCCGGCTGGGACGCTCTGTCCGCCCTTGCCGCACATGCCGACGCCTTCGTCGAGCGCGAAGTCGTTGCCGATGCCGGTGACCTTGTTCAGCACCGTGGGGCCGTCGCCGATCAAAGTCGCGCCCTTGATCGGGGCACCGAGCTTGCCGTTCTCGATCAGATAGGCCTCGGTGCAGGAGAAGACGAACTTGCCCGAGACGATGTCGACCTGGCCGCCGCCGAACGACTTGGCGAAGATGCCCTTCTTGACGCGGCTGAGCAGCTCGGCCGGATCGTCCTTGCCGCCCTTCATGAAGGTATTGGTCATGCGCGGCATCGGGGCATGCTGGAAGGATTCGCGCCGGCCGTTGCCGGTGGGCTCGACGCCCATCAGCCGAGCGTTGAGCCGGTCCTGCATATAGCCCTTGAGGATGCCGTCCTCGATCAGGATGGTCTCGCGCGTCGGCGTACCTTCGTCGTCGATCGACAGCGAGCCGCGACGGTCGAGGATCGAGCCGTCATCGACCACGGTGACGCCCGGCGCCGCGACGCGCTCGCCGATCCGCCCGGAAAAGGCCGAGGTGCCCTTGCGGTTGAAATCGCCTTCGAGGCCGTGGCCCACCGCTTCGTGGAGCAGCACGCCGGGCCAGCCGGGGCCACAGAGCACGGTCATGTCACCGGCCGGCGCATCGACGGCGTCGAGATTGACCAGCGCCTGGGCCAGCGCCTCGTCGATCGCGCGGTTCCAAGTCTCGGGCTGGAAGAGATTGTCGTAGAGGGTGCGGCCGCCCATGCCGAAGCTGCCGGTCTCGCGCCGGCCGTTCTGCTCGACGACGATCGAGACGTTGAGGCGGACGAGCGGGCGGACATCGGTGGCGATGAAGCCGTCGGGCCGGACGATCTCGACCACGCTCCACGAGCCGGTGAGCCCGACAGAGACCTGCTGGACGCGCGGATCGCGGGCGCGGGCCGCCGCATCGATCGACTGGCAGAGGTTCACCTTGTCGGCGAAGGGCACCAGGTCGAGCGGGTCCTGATGGGTGTAGAGATGGCGGTTGTTGCCCTGGGGCGGCGGGGCCTTGCCCTGCTTGGCCGGATCGATCAGCGCCATCGTCTCGGCCGCGCGGCGGATTGCGGCGGGCGAGATCTCGTTGGCATGGGCGAAGGCGGTGGTCTCGCCCGAGACGGCGCGCAGGCCGAAGCCCGACTGGGTGTCGAACGAGGCGGTCTTCAGCCGGCCATCGTCGAAGCCGAACGCCTCGGTCTTGCGATATTGCAGATAGAGTTCGCCATCCTCGGCGCTGGCCAGCGCCTCGGCGGTAAGCTTCGCGGCGGTCTCGGGATCGAGCGAGTCGCGATAGATATAGCTGCGCGGATCGGAGGGAATGCTCATCCCGCCGATATAGGCGCTTTAAATGCTGGCGCCAGCCGGGTGGTCGGGCAGCTGGCTCTGGTCGGCGCCGTCGGCCGGGCCGCCGATCAGCACGAAGCGGCGGTCGCAATAGCCGCAATCGACATAGCCATGCTCGTCGATCTGCAGGAACACGCGCGGATGGCCCAGCGCGGCGGGCAGGCCGGGGCCGGTGCCGTCACAGGCGACGCGGGCGGAGGCGGTGCGGATCAGTTCGGGCTGTTGCGCGGTCATGAGTCGCCGATAGCAAGCACTGCGAGGGCTCGCAATCGCCCGCGCGCAGCCTTATGCGGTGCGCATGACTCAGGCTGCGATCGCGATCCAGGATCTCTGCAAGACCTATCAGGGCGGCAAGCGCGCCCTGGACGGGGTGACCTTCGACGTGCCCCGGGGACAGATATTCGGGCTGCTCGGGCCGAACGGCGCGGGCAAGTCGACGCTGATCAACATCCTGGCGGGGCTGGTCAACAAGAGCGGCGGCTCGGTGTCGATCTGGGGCTTCGACGTGGACGCGCATCCGCGCAACGCCAAGGCGAGCATCGGCATCGTCAACCAGGAGATCATCTTCGATCCCTTCTTCACGCCGAAGGAGACGCTGGAGATCCAGGCCGGGCTCTACGGCGTGCCCAAGGGCAGGTTCGATGCGATGGCGCTGCTGCGCGCCGTCCATCTGGAGGACAAGGCCGACGCCTATTCGCGCACGCTGTCGGGCGGGATGAAGCGCCGGCTGATGGTCGCCAAGGCGATGGTCCATTCGCCGCCCGTCCTCGTCCTCGACGAGCCGACCGCCGGTGTCGACGTCGAGCTGCGCCAGCAGCTCTGGGCCTATGTCCGCGAGCTCAACCAGCGCGGCGTCACGGTGGTGCTGACCACCCATTATCTCGAGGAAGCCGAGCAGCTCTGCGACCGGATCGCGATCATCAACCATGGCAAGCTGATCGCCAACAAGCCGACCCGCGAGCTGGTCGGCATGGCGCAGGAGAAGGTGGTCGAGGTCACCGTCGACCGCGACGTGGCGACGCCGCCGGCCAATGCCTGTTTCCAGAAGGTGGAGATGAAGGGCGAGCGCACCCTGGTCATCACCTATCGCAAGGACCAGGCGAATGCCGGCGAAGTGCTGGGCGCGGTGCAGGGCGCGGGGCTCGGCATCGTCGACGTCTCGACCCGCGAGGCGGACCTGGAGGATGTGTTCCTGAACCTGACCCGGGCGGCGAACGGCTGAAGCTGGCCTGGCGATGATCCGCATGCTGATGCTCGCCCTGGCGCTGCCGGTCTCGGCGTCCTCATGGGCCGCGCCGCGGCGGGACGCGGTGCTTCTGCGCGAGTTCGTCTATCAGCAAGCGCCCTATCCCCAGAGCCATGCCTCGACGATCGTCCAGACCCGTAACGGCGCACTTGCCGCGGCCTGGTTCGGCGGCACGCACGAGCGCAGTCCCGATGTGGAGATCTGGTTCGCGCGACGCGACGCAAAGGGCTGGGAGACGCCAAGGTCTGTCGCCAACGGCATCCAGCCCGACGGCACCCGCTTGCCCACCTGGAATCCGGTGCTGTTCCAGGATCCGGCCGGGCCGCTGCACCTCTACTACAAGCTCGGCCCGAGCCCGCAGAGCTGGTGGGGCATGGTTGTCACCTCCCCCGATGGCGGGCGCAGCTGGAGCAAGCCGCAGCGGCTGCCGGAGGGCATGCTCGGCCCGATCAAGAACAAGCCGGTGGTGCTGCGCAGTGGCGCGTGGCTCGCGCCGTCGAGCACCGAGAATGGCTCGACCTGGGAATGGAAGCTGCATTTCGAGCGCAGCGAGGATAGCGGCCGGAGCTGGACCCAAACGGCGCCGGTACCCGTCGATCCCGAGGCGCGCTTCGATGCCATCCAGCCGAGCATCCTGTTCCTGCCTGGCGGCAAGCTGGAGGCGATCGCCCGTTCGCGCCAGGGCGTGCTGGTCGCTGCCCAGTCCGCCGATGAAGGGAAGAGCTGGGGAAAGCTGTTCGCGGTCGATCTGCCCAACCCCAATTCGGGCACCGATGCAGTAACGCTGAAGGACGGGCGCCAGCTGATCGTCTACAACCATGCCGCGCAGCAGCCCGACACGCCCGGCAAGGGCAGACGCTATCCGCTCAACATCGCGATCTCGCGCGACGGGGTGCACTGGCGCCCGGCATTGACGCTGGAGACTGAGCCCCTGCCCGAAGGCTATGCCTATCCGGCGGTGATCCAGTCGGCGGACGGGCTGGTGCACATCACCTATACCTGGAACCGGCAGCGGATCCGCCACGTCGTGGTCGATCCGGCGCGCCTGGCAGGCTAGAGTCAGCGCCGCCGGTATTTGGCGAAGAAGGCCCACATCGCATCATTGTCCGCGACCCAGACATGGCCCGCGCCACGCGTGATCCGGCCGATCACCTCCGCTTCCTCGCGGCAGGCGGCATAGCGGACCTCATAGCGCTTCTCATCAATGTCGCGCTGCGCCGGGCCGGTGCGGCAGGCATCGAGATCGGACCAGCGGCCGAGCGCCGTCGCCATCGTATATTGCCAATAGCCGGCACCGCCGCCCTGGATCGGGTTGGTCTTGTCCGCATCGCCGGCAAAGGCGATCACCGGCATGGGCTTGGAAGGCTGGCAGGTGGCGGGATCGGGAACGCGCCTGTCGGTCGCCAGCGGGTTGCCGGCGCGCAGGCCGACCACCGGGGCAATCGCGGCGAAGCGATCGGCGGCGACACAGCCGAGCCAGCTGCTCATCCGCCCGCCGCCCGACAGGCCGGTGGCGTAGACCCGAGTCCGGTCGATGCAGCGGTTCGCCGCCAGCCAGTCGATCGCGCCCTTGAGGAAGGTGACGTCGTCGGCGTCCTCTGCGCCGGGCATCTTGCCGGTGACACTGGGTACACCGGGAATGTTCCAGACGAACCCCTTCTCCACCGGGATGCCGGCATTGGGGGCGAGGACGATGAAGCCGTGCGCGTCGGCGGCGGTGGCAAGCTTCGAGCTCTCCAGCATCGCCTTGCCGGTGCCGCCGCTGCCATGGAGCAGCATCACCAGCGGCGCCGGCCGCGCGCGCGAAAAGCCGCTGGGCAGATGGAGCATCGCCGAGCGCCCGGTATCGCCGATGGCGACCCGCACGGTGGCGCCGGGCGTGCCCAGAGTGCAGCCGGCGGCGGCAGCGGGTGCGGCCCATAGCGCAGCGATCAGGCCCGCCATCAAACCCAGGCTTTGTCGACGCATATCTCTCTCCCGTTGCCAGCACCCCCGCCTAGCGCCTAGTCCGGGCGCGAACCAGCGGAAGAAAAATGGCGCAAGACCCCCATAGCAGCGACGTCCTGGTGATCGGCTCCGGCGCGGCCGGGCTGACCGCGGCACTCAACCTCGCCCAGCATTTCAAGGTGACCGTGCTTGCCAAGGGTGGGTTCGCCGAGGGCTCCACCGCCTGGGCGCAGGGCGGCATCGCCGCGGTGCTCGAGCCAGGCGACACGTTCGAGAGCCATATCGAGGACACGATGATCGCCGGCGCCGGGCTGAACGACCGCGCGACGGTGGAGATGGTGGTCGAGAACGCGCCCGCGGCGATCCGGCGGCTGGCCGAGATCGGGGTACCGTTCAACACCGAGGGCGGTGCGCTGCACCTGACCCGCGAGGGCGGGCACAGCCATCGCCGCATCGTCCATGTCGACGACGCCACCGGACTCGCGGTGCAGACCGCCCTGCTCAAGGCGGCGCAGGCCAATCCGAACATCACCCTGGTGCCCGACCAGGTGGTGATCGACCTGGCGACCAGCCGGCATGAAGAGCGCTATTCGGGCGCAGGCAATGTCTGGGGCGTCTATGCCTTCAACCGGCGGACCAACCGGGTGGAGCTGTTCACCGCCCGCGCCACGGTGCTGGCGACCGGCGGCGCGGGGCGGACCTATCTGTTCTCCACTGCGCCCAGGGGCGCGACCGGAGACGGCATCGCCATGGCGTGGCGTGCGGGATGCCGCATCTCGAACATGGAGATGATGCAGTTCCACCCGACCTGCCTCTACAATCTCGAAGTCAAGAACTTCCTGATCACCGAGGCCGTGCGCGGCGAAGGTGGGCGGCTGCTCCTGCCCCCCGATGCCGGCGACGAGGCGAGCAAGCGCTTCATGCCCGATCTCGATCCGCGCGCCGAGCTTGCGCCGCGCGACATCGTCGCCCGCGCGATCGACCATGAGATCAAGCGGCTCGGCCTCGACTATGTCCATCTCGACATCAGCCATATGGGCGCGGAGTTCGTGAAGCATCACTTCCCGACCATCCATGCCCGGCTGCTCGACCTCGACATCGACATGACCAGGGAGCCGATCCCGGTCGTCCCGGCCCAGCATTACACCTGTGGCGGCGTGGTGATCGATCGCGACGGGCGCACCGACCTGCCCAATCTCTATGCGGCGGGCGAGGTCAGCCAGTCGGGGCTGCACGGCGCCAACCGCCTCGCCTCCAACTCGCTGCTCGAATGCTTCGTGTTCGGCGAGGCGGTGGCCAGTCACATCGCCGCGCATTGGGGCGATCTCGCCCCGCCCCCGGCGATCCGCCCATGGGACGAGAGCCGCGTCACCGATTCCGACGAGGAAGTGGTGATCAAGCAGAACTGGACCGAGATCCGCCGCTTCATGTGGAACTATGTCGGCATCGTGCGGACGACCAAGCGGCTCGAGCGCGCGGCACACCGGATCAAGATGCTGCGCGAGGAAGTGGCGGACTATTACGGCCATTTCCGCGTGACGCCCGACCTGATCGAGCTGCGCAACCTGCTGGAGAGCGCCGACCTGATCGTCCGATCGGCGCTGCATCGCAAGGAGAGCCGCGGGCTGCACTATAATCTCGACTATCCCGAGACGCTGCCCGAGGCGATCGACACGGTGCTGGTGCCCTGACCGCCAAACGGATCTTCTGGGGTGTACTCCTGCTGGCGGCTATACTGCGCGCCGCCGCCTCGATTCCGTTCATGGTCAACTGGTTCGACGAGATCTGGCAATATCTCGAGCCTGCCTGGCACCTTGTCGCCGGACCTTGGGTTCAGACCTGGGACTTTCGTGCCGGCCTTCGCAGCTGGCTGATCCCCGAGCTGCTCGCTTTGCCGATGGGGCTGGGGCACGCGCTTTCGCCCGATACGACGCTGCATCTGCTCTTCGTCCGCCTGACGCTGGCGGCGCTGTCGCTGGTGATCGTCGGCAGCGCGGTGTCGCTGGGGCTCCGGCTATCGCGGCTGCACGGGATCGTGGCGGGCTTCGTGGCGGCGACCTGGTTCGAGCTGGTCTATTTCGCGCCCCGTGCCCTGTCCGAGCCGATCGGGCTGGCGCTGCTGATGGGCGCAATCTGGCTGCTGCTCGCCCGCCGTACGCCCGGACCACGCCAGTTCGCGGTCGCAGGGCTGCTGATGGGACTCTGCTTCGTCGCCCGCATCCAATATGCACCGGCGCTGCTGACCCTGGCGATCCTGACGGCGCGGAAGGACTGGCGCGGCGCCTGGCTGCCGATGGTCGCGGGCGGCTGCGGTGCGCTTGCGATCGATGCGCTGGCCAATCTGGCCATGGGCGCGGTGCCCTTCCGCTGGATGATCGAGGCGGCGCGGATCAACCTGATCGAGGGCCGCGCCAACGAGTATGGCACGATGCCTGTCACGGGCTATGTCTCGCTGCTTGCCGCCAACTGGAACCTGGCGATCGTGCCGATCCTGATGCTCGCCTGGCTGGGCGCGAAGCGCTACCCGGCGCTGCTCTGGGTGGCGCTGGTCCATCTCGCCTTCCATTCGCTGATCGCGCACAAGGAATATCGCTTCGTGCTGGCGAGCAGCGCGCTGCTGGTGATCCTTGCCGCGATCGGCAGCGCCGAGCTGCTGCGTCGCCTGCCCCGTCACCGGCTGGTGCCGGCGACAGCGGGTGCGCTGGCGCTGTGGAGCTTGGCCTCCGCGGGACTGGCCATGGGGTATTTCCGTCCGAACTGGACCTTGGAGGCCGATCTCGCCGCCGCACTCGAACGGGCGGGCCGCCCGCCGCAGACCTGTGGCCTGGCGCTCTATCGCCCGCGCGAGACCGTGCCCGGCGCCTATGCCCTGTATCGCCGCGCCACGCCGATCTACCGGATCGAAACACCGGGCGAGGCTGCGCGCCACGCCGGGGCCTTCGACGTCGTGGTCACGGCGCGCGCGCACCTCGCCGAGCTGCCCAGCCAGTATCGGCTGGAGTTCTGCGCGGCGCCCGGGATCACCGATGCGCCCGGCTGCGTGCTGCGCCGGACGGGCAGCTGCATGGCCGATCCGGCAATCCCGACGCTCAACGCCTGGTTGCGTGCCACCAACAACTGAAACCTCAGGATTTTCCCAGCGTTTCCCTCAAAAATAGCGGTGCGTTTCCGCTGCATTCACGCTTCACCGCTACAAGATTAGCATTCGTCGCAACCCGGCGTTGCGCGGACTTTCCCGCGAAACACATCCGCCGCATGGTTTCCGGCGGGGCAAGGGGTCGTATTAAAGTGTTCAAGTTTGAGGACTTCTCGGCGTTTCAACGGGCAGTGACGGTAGCCGGGCTTGGGCCCGCGATGCTGGTCGGCTGCACCGTGCACGGCGATCCGTCGCTCGCCACCTATATGCCCGCCACGTACGGCGTGAGCTTTGCCTTCCCCTGGGATGGCGGTGCCAAGCCGAGCGCCAATGCCTGGAAGCCGACTGCGCGCGCGCCGCACGGACTGGTCAACGCGATCGACGGCATCACCCGCAATTTCGACGGGCTGGTCGGCGTGGCGGTGACCAGCGTGCAGGACGGCTGGATCGTCACATCGAACGACGCCGCGCGGCCGATGCCGCAGCAGAGCGTCTCCAAGCTGTGGGTGACGATGACCGTGCTCGACGCGGTCGACCAGGGCAAGATCCGCCTCGACGATCCGCTCACCATCACCCGCGCCGATTTCACCCTGTTCCACCAGCCGGTCGCCGCGCTCGTGAAGGGCGATGCCGGCTACACGGCCACCGTCGGCGAGATCGTCCGCCGCGCGATGCAGATGAGCGACAACACCTGCAACGACAAACTGCTGCGGCTGGTCGGCGGGCCCGACGCGATCCGTTCCTTCCTCGCGCGCAAGGGGATCACCGGCGTGCGCTTCGGTCCGGGCGAGAAGCTGCTCCAGGCCGGCACTGCGGGGCTGGCGTGGAAGCCCGAATATTCGATGGGCAACGCCTTTGCGGTCGCGCGCTCGCGCCTGTCGCCCGCCGTGCGGCTGTCGGCATACGAAGCCTATGTAAAGGATCCGCCCGATGGCGCCGCCGCCGGCGCGATCTCGGTGGCGCTTGCCCGGCTGAAGCGGGGTGAGCTACTCTCGCCGAGCTCGACCGCCTGGCTGCTCCAGACGATGGACGGCGCCAGGACCGGCCGCGCCCGCGTGCACGGCGCGGTGCCGGCTGGCTGGGTCTATGGCCACAAGACGGGCACCGGCCAGGATCTGGGCGCGCGCACCGCCGGCTTCAACGATGTCGGCATCCTGACCGCGCCCGACGGCAAATCCTATGCGCTCGCCGTGATGATCGGCGACACCCGCCGCCCGATCCGCGAGCGCCAGCTGCTGATGCAGGCGGTGGCGCAGGCGATCGTCGCCAATCACGGCGCCGGTCTGCCCGCTGAGGACAATGCCGATCCGGCCTGGAAGGCCTTCACCAGCAGCAAGTAAGTTCGGAAGCAAAAGCCGGAAGGCGTGCGGCAACGCCGCGCGCTAGTCCGCCGCCATGCTCGACCGATATGACTGGACCGCGATCACCGCGGCACTCGACACGCAGGGCTGGGCGGTGCTGCCCGGCCTGCTCTCCCCCGACCAGTGCGATGCGACCGCCGCGCGCTATGACGAGGAGGCGGGATTCCGCAGCCGGGTGGTGATGGCGCGGCACGGCTTCGGCCGCGGCGAATATCGCTATTTCGCCTATCCGCTGCCCGACATGGTCGCGGCGCTGCGGACCGGGCTCTACCCGCCGCTCGCCGCCATCGCCAATCTCTGGCACCACCGCATGGGGCTCGCCCACCGTTTCCCGCCGGCGCATGCCGACTTCCTCGTCCGCTGCCACGACGCAGGGCAGTTGCGCCCCACCCCGCTGCTGCTCCGCTACGGGCAGGGCGACTATAACTGCCTGCATCAGGACCTGTATGGCGAGCATGTCTTCCCGCTCCAGCTCGCCGTGCTGCTCTCCGCGCCGGGCCGCGACTTCACCGGCGGCGAGTTCGTGCTGACCGAGCAGCGCCCGCGCATGCAGTCGCGTGCTTCGGTGGTGCCGCTCGCGCAGGGCGATGCGGTGATCTTCGCGGTGAACCAGCGGCCGGTGCGCGGCAGCCGCGGCGATTACCGGGTGACGCTACGTCATGGCGTCAGCGAACTGCGCTCGGGGCAGCGCCATACGCTCGGAATCATCTTTCACGACGCAAAGTGAAACAAAGCGGGCTTTGTTAAGGGCACGGCCTCGGCTATCCCGGCGCGGCAATGCCTCATCTCTATCTCGTCGATGGCTCCGGCTATATCTTCCGCGCCTATCATCGGCTGCCGCCGCTCACCAACAAGCATGGCGAGCCGGTAGGCGCCGTCTATGGCTATACGACCATGTTGTGGAAGCTGGTCGACGAGCTGAACAAGGCCGACGGCCCGACTCACATGGCGGTGGTGCTCGACAAGAGCGAGCACACCTTCCGCAACGAGCTGTACGACCAGTACAAGGCGCACCGCCCGCCCGCGCCCGAGGACCTGGTCCCCCAGTTCCCGATGATCCGCGACGCGACCCGAGCCTTCTCGCTGCCCTGCATCGAGGAAGCCGGCTGGGAAGCGGACGACCTGATCGCGAGCTATACCAAGGCAGCTCTGGCGCAGGGCTGGAGCGTCACCATCGTCAGCTCCGACAAGGACCTGATGCAGCTGATGACCGATCCCTCGGTCGACATGCTCGACACGATGAACAACCGGCGGCTGGGCCCGGCAGACACCGAGGAGAAGTTCGGCGTCCTCCCCGAGAAGCTGGGCGAGGTGCTGGCGCTGATGGGCGACAGCGTCGACAATGTCCCCGGCGTGAAGGGCATCGGCCCCAAGACCGCCGCCAAGCTGATCCAGGAATTCGGCACGGTCGAGGCGGTGCTGGCGGCGGCGCCGTCGATGAAGCCGTCCAAGATGCGCGACAATCTGATCGAGCATGCCGAGATGGCCCGGCTCTCGCGCCAGCTGGTCGAGCTCTCCAGCGACGTGCCCCTGCCCGAGCCGCTCGAGGATTTCGCGCTGCAAGGCATTCCCGACGCGCCGCTGCGCGCGTTCCTCGAGCATCACGGCTTCCGCACCTTGCTCAACCGGCTTTCCGCCGTCGCCGACGCGCCGGTCGAGACGCATGAGACGCCCGGTCTGGAGGAAGACCCGCCCTGCAACCACGACGGGTATGAGACCGTCACAGACGAGGCCGCGCTCGACCAGTGGATCGCGGCTGCGCGGCACCAGGGCTGGGTGGCGATCGACACCGAGACCACCGGGGTGGACGCCACTCGCGCCGAGCTGGTGGGCGTCTCGATGGCGCTCCAGCCCAACAAGGCCTGCTATGTCCCGCTCGGCCATGGCGGCACCGACATGTTCGCCGAGAAGCCGGTCCAGATCGACCGCGCAGTAGCGATCACGAAGCTGAAGCCGCTGCTCGAGGACCCGGCGGTCCTCAAGATCGGGCACAACCTGAAATACGACATGATCGTGCTGGGCCGCGCGGGGATGGACGTCGCGCCCTATGACGACACGATCGTGATGAGCTTCGACCTCGACGCCGGCCTGCACGGCCACGGCATGGACGAGCTCGCCGCGACCCACCTTTCGCACAGCTGCATCGCCTACAAGGACGTGGTCGGCACCGGGAAGAACCAGCTCGGCTTCGGCCAGGTCGATCTCAAGGCCGCAACCCGCTACGCCGCCGAGGACGCCGACGTCACGCTGCGGCTTTGGCGCCGGTTCAAGCCGCGGCTGGCCTATGAAGGCTCGACCCGCGTCTACGAGATGGTCGACCGGCCGCTCGTCTCGGTGATCGCCGGCATGGAGCGCGAGGGCATCAAGGTCGACGCGCAGGTGCTCCACCGGCTCTCGACCGACTTCTCGCACCAGATCGCGGCGCTGGAGGAAGAGATCCACGGCATCGCCGGGTTCAAGTTCACCATCGGCAGCCCCAAGCAGCTGGGCGACGTGCTGTTCGACAAGATGGGGATCAAGGGCGGTCGCAAGGGCAAGTCGGGCGTCTATTCCACCGACGTCAACGAGCTGGAGCGGATCGCGGCGGACAAGGATTCGCCGGGCCGCGAAATGGTGGTGAAGGTGCTCGACTGGCGCCAGCTCACCAAGCTCAAGTCCACCTATACCGACGCGCTGCAGGCGCAGATCAACCCCGCGACGGGGCGCGTGCACACCAGCTACTCGCTGACCGGCGCGCAGACGGGGCGGCTCAGCTCGACCGACCCCAATCTCCAGAACATCCCGATCCGCACAGAGACCGGCAGACAAATCCGGGACGCGTTCGTCGCCGAACCGGGCAATGTGATCCTCTCGGCCGACTATTCGCAGATCGAGCTGCGCCTCGCCGCGCATATCGCCGACGTGCCGGCGCTGCGCGATGCCTTCGAGCAGGGCGAGGACATCCACAACCGCACCGCGATGGAGCTGTTCGGCGAAGTGAATCGCGACACCCGCGGCCGCGCCAAGACGATCAACTTCGCGATCCTCTACGGCATCTCGCGCTGGGGCCTGGCCGGACGGCTCGACGTGACGCCCGACGAGGCGCAGGCGATGATCAACCGCTATTTCGAGCGCTTCCCGGGCATCAACCGCTATATTGCCGACACGCTCAACGAGGCGAAGGCGCGCGGCTACACCACCACCTTGTTCGGCCGGAAGACGCATTTCCCGCGCCTCAAGGCCTCGAATCCGAACGAGCGCGCCGGCAGCGAACGCGCCGCGATCAACGCGCCGATCCAGGGCACCAGCGCCGACATCATCAAGCGCGCGATGGCCCGGATGGGCCCGGCGCTGGCCGAGGCCGGTCTACATAATGTGAAGATGCTCCTCCAGGTGCACGACGAACTGGTGTTCGAGCTGCCCGAGGGTGACGTGGAGGCCGCGAAGCCGATCATCCAGCAGGTGATGGCGACCGCGGCCGAGCCGGCGGTGAAGCTGACCGTGCCGCTCGGCGTCGAGATCGGCGTGGGCCCGAGCTGGGGCGCCGCGCATTGAGCGAGACCATGACCGCGCCGTCGGGCGGCGAGGACATCAACGCGCTCGCCAAGGGCGGGCGGACAAATATCCTGGGCTTCATCCTGCGCCTCGCCGCGCGGCTGCCCTTCCTGTTCATCGCCGGCCGCGCCTATGGCCCGGACATTGTCGGCCGTTATGCGATCGCAGTGCTGGTGATCGAGGTCGCGGCCCTGCTCGCCACGCTCGGCCTCAAGCGCGGCCTGGCCCAGGCGCTGGCCGATACCGACCGGCCACATGCCCATGTCGCCTGGGACGCGATGGTGGTGGCGCTGCTCGCCTCGCTGCTCGCCAGCGGAGTGCTGATCCTCTTCCCCCAGGCAATGTTCCCGAACAGCCAGGTGACCGGCCTCGAGCCGCTGATCGCGCTGGTCGTGCTGTGCCCGGCATTGTCCGACGTCGCGCTTTCCGCCTGCGCCTATCGCCACAATATCGGCGCGGCGGTGACGGCGCGCGCGATCATCGAGCCCTGGACGATCAGCATCGCCGCCTGGGGCTTCTCCTATGTCTCGGCGCGCGACGGGCTGATCTATGCCTATGTGCTGTCGATGATCGCCGCGCTCGCCGCCTCGATCGTGCCCTTCGTCAAGGAGTATGGCCTGCCCCATGGCTGGCGGCCGCGGCCAAGTTCGATCTGGTGGCTCGCCCGGGCCAATGCGCCGCTCGCTGGCGCCGATGCGATCGAATGGGCGACTCGCAATGTCGACCGCTTCATCCTGGCGCTGCTGTTCAGCCCGGCGGTGGTCGGCATCTACTACATGGCGCAGCAGGTCGCCTCGGTGCCGCAACGGCTCAAGTCGAGCTTCGATCCGATCCTGGGGCCGGTGGTCACCAAGGCGCTGGCCGAGGATGACAGGGCGGCGGTCGCCAAGCAGGTCCGCCAGGTCGGCTTCTGGGTGACCAGCGCCCAGGCGGCGCTGGCAGTGATGTTCTCGATCCCCGCCGAAGGCGTGATGGGGCTGATCGGCAAGGAATTCGTGATCGGTGCCGGCGCCTTGTGCATCCTGCTCGTCGCCGAGGTGCTCGCCTCGACCGGCGCGGTCTGCGAGACCGGCCTCGTCTATATCGCCCGCCACAAGAACCTGGCGATCTCGGTCTGCGTGCTGCTGCTCCAGATCGTGCTGAGCTTCGTGTTCGTCTTCATCGCCCGCGAGCAGGGCTGGCCCGAACCGGTGCAGGCCGCAGGGCCGGCCCTGGCGCTTGCCGTTTCGCTGACCATCGGATCGGCGGTGAAGGCGGCCCTGCTCTATCGGCTGACCGGCGCGCCGGTCGTCTCGATCCGGCCAAGCTTCTTCGCGGCGATCGCGATCGCCTGCCTGGTCGGCGGCGCCTTCACGTCGCTGCCGAAGAGCGCCGAATGGGCCGAGCTCAGCCTCGGCATGCCGGCGATCCTGGTCACCTATCTGTTCGTGATCATCAAGTTCGGCTTCGGCCCGGAGGACAAGGCGCTGTTTCGCAAGATGCCGCGCGCGGGCGAAGCGACGCTGCCGACCGAAGAGAAGATCTGAACCCATAGCCGTCATCCCGGCTTCGCCGGGATGACGGTTTTACTGATCAGTGCCGGAAGTGGCGCATGCCGGTGAAGACCATCGCCAGGCCGGCCGCGTCGGCAGCGGCGATGACTTCCTCGTCGCGGATCGAGCCGCCCGGCTGGATCACCGCGGTCGCCCCGGCCTCAACCGCAGCAAGCAGGCCGTCGGCGAAGGGAAAAAAGGCGTCCGAGGCGACTGCCGAGCCGATCGTGCGCGGCGTGGCCCAGCCGGCCTTGTCGGCGGCGTCCTTGGCCTTCCACGCGGCGATACGGGCGCTCTCCAGGCGGTTCATCTGGCCGGCACCGACGCCAGCGGTCGAGCCGTCCTTGGCATAGACGATCGCGTTCGACTTGACGTGCTTGGCCACCGTCCAGGCGAACAGGCAGTCGGCGAGTTCCTGCTCGGTCGGCTGGCGCTTGGTGACGACCTTGAGCTCGGCCGGGCCGACGATGCCATTGTCGCGGCTCTGGACCAGCCAGCCGCCGGTGATCGCCTTGGCCATCAGGCCGTTCCGTGCCGGATCGGGCAGGCCGTCGGTAAGCAGCAGGCGGAGGTTCTTCTTCGCGGCGAACAGCGCCAGCGCTTCCTCGTCCGCGCCGGGCGCGACCACGACTTCGGTGAAGATCGAGGTGATCTGCTCGGCCGTGGCGCGATCGAGCGGGCGGTTGACCGCGATGATGCCGCCGAACGCCGAGACCGTGTCGCAGGCAAAGGCGGCGGCATAGGCCTCCGCCAGCGTCGCGCCGCTCGCCACGCCGCAGGGGTTGGCGTGCTTGACGATAACCGCGGTCGGCGGGCCGTCGCGGAATTCGCTGACCAGCTCGAGCGCCGCATCGGCGTCGTTATAGTTGTTGTAGCTCAGCTCCTTGCCCTGGAGCTGGCGCGCCTGGCCGATGCCCAGGGTCGAGGGGCCCGTCGCGGCATAGAAGGCCGCCGACTGGTGCGGGTTCTCGCCATAGCGCAGCGAAGCGCCGCGCTTGAGGCTGAGGTTGAGCGTCTCCGGGAAGGCCTCGCCCTGATCGGCGAAGGCGAACCAGCTCGAGATCATCGAATCATAAGCGGCGGTGGCGGCATAGGCCTTGGCCGCGAACTTGCGGCGCTGCTCGAGCGTCGTCGTGGCGCCGTGGACCAGCGGATAATCGGCCGGATCGGTGAGGATCGCGACGCTCTCGTGGTTCTTCGCGGCCGAGCGGACCATCGACGGGCCGCCGATATCGATATTCTCGATGATCGTCTCGCGATCGGCGCCGCGCGCCACGGTCTGCGCGAAGGGATAGAGATTGACCACGACGAGATCGATCGGGCCGATTTCATGCTCGGCCATCGATGCTTCGTGCTCAGCATTGCCGCGCACCGCGAGCAGGCCGCCATGGACCTTGGGGTGCAAGGTCTTTACGCGGCCGTCCATCATCTCGGGGAAGCCGGTGAGATCGGAGATGTCGCGAACGTTCAGTCCGGCATCGCGCAGCGCGGTGGCGGTGCCCCCGGTCGAGACGAGTTCGACACCTTGTGCGGCAAGCGCGGTTGCGAGTTCGACGATCCCGGTCTTGTCGGAGACGGAGAGTAGCGCACGGCTGATCTTGATCTGGTCCATGCGGCATGCCCCTCTACGGATCGGAGGGCTGGGCGCAACCTTTATCTCCCCTTCCGCTTGCGGGAGGGGCCGGCGGAGGACTGTAACTGTCGAGGCGGAGGGCCCCAACCCCTCCCGCAAGCGGAAGGGGAATTTGCTATTTCGCCCGGTGGAACAGCCAGCTGACATTGGCGCCGCCAGCCAGCGACTCGCCGGTGATGACCAGCTGCTTCGTCGCCACCGGCTTGCCCGCACCGTCGATCCAGATCGAATCCTCGAACCCCAGCGCCCCGCCCTTGCAGCGGAACTGCCAGAGCTGGCCGCTCGGCAGGCGCAGGATCGCGGCCTGGCCGTCGGCGGTGGGCGAGATCTCGACCTGCGGCGCCAGGTGGAAGCGGATCGCGAAGGGGGTGCTGGCCTTGCGCTTCCTTTTGTCGGCGGGGAGCAGCATGTCCTCGCCGCGGACGTCGCGCCCGTCGCCGCCCAGCGCGATCAGCCGGCGATGGGTGAAGCCGAGGCGGCGGACATAGCCATCGTGGCTCGCCTCGATCCGGCTGCCATTCTCGCTCTCGGTGCGGGCCAGCTCGACTTCGACCACGCCGCGACCCAGCGAGCCGTCGGGGTGGATCGCGGTCGAGTTGCTGTCCGCCAGCGTCAAAGTGGAGTGCGCCGCGGTGGTGCGGAGCCCTTCGGTGAGTGCGCTCGGGAGCGATTGGCTGGCCATGGCGGAGCCGCCGCAATTGACCACGATACGGTTCGCGCCGTCGGAAAGTTCGAAAGCGAGCGTTGACGCGCATCCGCCGGCTGCCAATCGCGCCAAAGGCGGGGGCGCGGCGTCGATGATCAGCACCGTGCTGCCGGCATTGAGCCGCTGATAGCCCCATTCGCGCGCCTGCTTGAGCGGACGGGTGCGCACGCCGGTCGCCTCGACCGCCTGCTCGATCAGCGCACCCGGCACCGGCGCCGAGCCCTGCCAGCTGCCCAGCCCCTTGTCGCCGTGACAGACGCCGAGCAGCGCGGTGACCATGCGGTTGAGCGCCGAGGAAACCAGCGCCGGCGGCTCGAGCCGCCGCGCCTCATAGGCGCTGGACAGGATGGTCAGCAGCTGGATCGCCTCGAGCTGCCCCCATGGCGAGCGCCCGACGGTGCCGCCATCGTCGAACATCGACTGTTCGAGCGCGCGGCGCAGCCCGGTCTCGCCGAAGGAGCGGCGCGGATCGCCGCCCGGGATCATCAGTCCGGCGACCAGCACCCCGCACCAGGCAGCGATGCGCGGCGTGCCGAGCAGCACGCGATCGGCGGCGCGATCGAGATGACGCGCCCCCTTGGCCAGCGCGTGCAGCACCGAGGAGCGATAGACCAGGTCGTTGGCCGAAAGGATCAGCGGCGCGTGCGCGGTCCAGGCGAGGATGCGCTTGCCGACCAGATCGGCGCGCCAGGCCGGCTCGGAGACCTTGTCGCCATGCACCGCCAGCCAGCGCTGCATCAGCCCCTCGGCGATCGGCGCGGCGGTCACCCGGGTGGTGACGCTCGACAGGTCGCGCAGCCAGCCAAAGCCGTGGAGATAGTCCCCCATCGCCGCCGACCAGTCCGGCCGGGCGAAATCGAGCCCGGTGATCGAGCGCTGCTCGCCACGGAACAGGACATAGCCGTCGAGCAGCGCATTGCCGCGCTCGACGTCCCCGAAAAAGGGGTCCTCGCCGACCGCGATCAGCTTGAGCGGGTGCCGGCCCTTCAGGCGCATATTGTGGAGCGGAGTCCGCCAGGCGAGGCGCTGGAAACGCTCGGAGATGCGCTCGGCCAGGCTGAGGCCGCGTTCGCCGCCCGTGCGGATGAGCCGCTTGCCCTGCTCGACTCCGTCGGCGCCGGAGCCGATATCGTCATCGCTCACCCGCCTCGCAACGCAGCGATGTTGGCGGCATATTGGCCCGGCCCGCCGGTGAAGGTGGCGGTGCCCGCGACGAGCGCGTCGGCGCCCGCGGCGATGGCGCGCGGCGCGGTCTCGCGATCGATGCCGCCATCGACCTCGAGGTCGATGGCGCGGCCGCTGGCGTCGATCCGCTTGCGCAGCTCGGCGATCTTGCCGAGCTGGCTCTCGATGAACTTCTGCCCGCCAAAGCCGGGGTTCACGCTCATCACCAGGACCAGGTCGATCAGGTCCATGACGTAATCGATCGATTCCACCGGGGTCGCGGGGTTGAGCACCACGCCGGCGCGCTTGCCCAGGCCCTTGATCGTCTGGAGCGTGCGGTGGAGATGCGGGCCGGATTCGGGGTGCACCGAGATGCAGTCGGCGCCGGCGTCCGCGAACGCCTGGAGCATCGGATCGACCGGCGCGATCATCAAATGCACGTCGAACGGCTTGGCGGTGTGCGGGCGCAGCGCCTTGATCACCCCCGGGCCGATCGTGATGTTGGGCACGAAATGCCCGTCCATCACGTCGACATGGATCCAGTCGGCGCCGGCGGCGTCGATGGCGCGAATTTCCTCGCCCAGCTTGGCGAAATCAGCGGAGAGGATCGAAGGTGCGATGCGGACGGCCATGCGCGAACCCTTAGCATGGGGCGACTCGCGCGCAACCAGCTAGGTGCGGCGCATCCTCGCGATGAAGAACCCGTCCAACCCGCCGGCATCGGCCAGCGTTCCCGGAAGCAGCCGCAGACTGCCGTCCTCGCGTGGCATGACGCCATCGGGAAGCTCCTCGGGCTTCACCGGCAGAATCGCATAGTCGGGCCGCGCCTTGAGGAAGGCCTCCAGCTGCTGCTCGCCCTCCTCCGGCTCGAGCGAGCAGGTGGAGAAGACAAGCGTGCCGCCGGGCTTCACCCAATCGGCGGCGCGGGCGAGCAGCCTGCCCTGCAGCTCGGCCATCTCGCGGATCAGGCTGGGGCGGACGCGGTGGAGCACGTCCGGGTGGCGGCGGAAGATGCCGGTGGCGCTGCACGGCGCGTCGAGCAGCACGGCATCGGCCGGCGCACCGGGCTGCCATTTGAGCAGATCGGCATCGACCACCTCTGCCTCCAGCCCCGTGCGCTCGAGATTCTCGTGAAGTCGCGCCAGACGACTTTCGGAGATGTCGACCGCGGTCACCTGCCAGCCGGCGGCGGCGAGCTGGAGCGTCTTGCCCCCGGGCGCGGCGCACAGGTCGAGCGCGGTGCCTGCGCCCTTGCCGATAAGCCGGGCAGGAAGCGAGGCGGCGAGGTCCTGCACCCACCAGTCGCCCTCGGCAAAGCCTTCGAGCATCGCCACCGGGCCCTTCTCGTCGAGGCGGAGATGGCCGGGGATCAGGCTGGTGCCGGGCAGGTCGGGCACGACAGCGGGGTCGCGCAAAGTGAGGTCGAGCGGCGGCGGCACGGCGATGGCCTGTTCGGCATCGGCGATCATCTGGTCGCCCCAGGCGGCGTGCCAGCGCAGCGCCACCGCATCGGGCAGGGTCGGCGGCTCGGGCAGGGTCACGCCCTGGCGCACCAGCGTGCCGAACACGCCGTGGACGAGCTTGCGCGGGCCGCCATCGACCAAAGGCAGCACGGTGGAGATCGCGGCATGGCCCGGCGTGCCCAGCGCCAGCGCCTGGACCAGCGCGATGCGCAGCGCGAAGCGCGCCTTGGCATCCTCGGGCAGGGTCTGCTTGGTCGCCGAATCGATCAGCGCGTCGAGATCGGGCAGCCGGCGCAGCACTTCGGCGGCGATGGCATGGGCGAGGCCGCGATCATTGGGCGCCAGGCCCTGTGCCGCCGAATCGAGCGCCTGTTCGAGCGCCAGCCCGCGCCGGAGCACCGCGTCGAGCAGCTTCAGCGCCGCACGGCGGGTAGGGACGCCGGGACCGTCGGGCGCGTTCTGGCGGGGATTGGGGCGACGCGGGGGCTTCACTTGACCTCGTGGATTGGAAGGACGATCTGCAGCCTATGGCCCAGCGCCCCGCAAATGTGAAACCGCCCGCGTATCTGACGCCCAGCCCGCCCGTGCCCAAGCCGGCGCCGGCGGAGAAGGAACCCGATGCGCTCGACCCGACTCGGTACGGGGATTGGGAGCGCAAGGGCGTGGCGGTCGACTTTTAAAGGCGTCGGCATCCCTATCCGTTCCCCGGCGAAGGCCGGGGTCCAGCTGCCACGCCTTTCGATAGGCTGACGCGCCTCACCCGCTTCGTTGAAACTGGGCCCCGGCCTTCGCCGGGGAACTGGGAGTGGTGGCGAGCTGAGGACTTCCTCAATCGTCATCCCCGCGCAGGCGGGGATGACGAAGGAAAGTGCGGGATGACGGGAATTAGTCGCTGACCGCCGCCAGCAGCTTGAGCACGGTGTTCCAGTTGCGCCCGGTATTGGCGTGCGACAGCTTCGCCTTCTGCATCGCCGGGATCAGGTTCGAGCGGCCTTGGCCGTCCGGGAAATCGGTGAACAGCTCGCGGCCGATAATCACCATGCGCTCGGGGCCGTCATAGCTTTCCAGCAACCTGTCGATCGCCGCTTGGTCGGGCGATTCGCGGTGGAAGCTGACGACCAGGAAGCTCGGGCGCTCTTCGGCTTCCTTCGGGAAGGGATTGGCTTCGGCCAGCTTCTCGAGATCGACGCGATTGCGCACATAGACATCGGACTTGAGCCCGGTCGCCTTTTCCAGCGCGGCGTGGAGATCGCGCTCCAGCGCTTCGGGCTTCGCCTCGCCCGCCTCGAACACGACATTGCCCGAGGCGAGGATCGTCCTGACCTCGGTGAAGCCCATGCCCTCGACGACGGCCTTGAGCTCGGCCGATTTGAGCTGGCGCTTGCCGAGGTTGATCCCTCGGAGCATCGCCGCCCATTTCACGCCTTTTCCTCCCGCAGCGGGCGGCTGAGCAGCGCCTCGATCACCTCGGCCACCGGCGCGCCTTCGAGCAGGGCGTTGACCGCTTCGGTGACCGGCATGTCGATCCCGGCGTCGCGGGCCGCCTCGCGCAGCACCGGCGCGGTGAAGGCACCCTCGGCGACGGTCTTGCGATCGGCCATCAGCTCGGCGGCGCTGCGGCCCTGGCCGAGGCCGAGGCCGAGCGAGAAGTTGCGTGAATTGGTCGAGGAGCAGGTGAGGACGAGGTCGCCGAGCCCCGAGAGACCGGTGAGCGTCTCGGCCTGGGCGCCGCGAGCCATGCCGAAGCGGGTCATCTCGGCAAAGCCGCGGGCGATCAGCGCGGCACGGGCGTTGAGGCCGAGGCCCGCCCCTTCTACCACGCCGCAGGCGATGGCGAGGACGTTCTTGACCGCGCCGCCGATCTCCGCGCCGACCACATCGGCCGAGCCATAGGTGCGGAAGGCCGGGCTCGCCAGGCGATCGGCGAGGCGGGTGCGCAGGCCTTCGTCCTCGCAGGCCAGGGTGACGGCGGTCGGCTTGCCCGCGGCCACCTCATGGGCGAAGGTCGGGCCGGAGAGCACCGCCAGCGGGGCCTTGGGGGCGACCTGGTGGGCGACCTCGCCGACCAGCAGCTTGGTGCCGGCCTCGATCCCCTTGGCGCAGAGGACCAGGGGGGTGCTTCCCACCGGGGTCTCGGACAGAACGGCGCGGACATGCTGGGCGGGGGCGACCACCAGCAGAGCCTCCATATCCCGAAGCTCACCAAGGTCGCGGGTTGCCCGGATGGCGGGGCTCAGCGGCACCTGAGGGAGAAACAGCGCATTCTGGTGGTCGATGTTCACACTGTCGACCACTTCGGGCTCACGCGCCCAGAGCAGCACCTCGCGGTCGCCGCGTGCCGCGACCTGGGCCAGGGCCGTGCCCCAGGCGCCGCCACCGATAACGCCTATCCTCATGCCTTCACTCCCGCGCCGCGGACCTTCTCCGCCTCCGGATCGAGCGGCCAGCGCGCGCGCGCCGGCGTATCGAGCGGATCGCTGAAACCCGCCAGGAAGCGCTCGGCTCCCGCCCAGCCGATCATCGCCGCATTATCGGTGCACAGCCAGAGCGGCGGCGCGACGAAGCGCATGCGACTTTCCGCGGCCAGTTGTTCCAGAGCGCCGCGCACCGCTCTGTTCGCCGCGACGCCGCCGGCGACGACCAGGGCCGTCGCATCGACCCGGGCGATCGCCCGGCGGGTGCGGTCGAGCAGGCAATCGACCACCGCCTGCTGGAAGGAGGCGGCAATATCCTCGGCGCTGTAGAGCCCGACCTTGCGGGCGACGTCGCTCTTGAGGCCGGCAAAGGAGAAATGCGGCTCGGGCGAGCCGAGCAGCGGACGCGGCAGCGGCACGGCCTTGGGATTGCCGCGCGATGCGGCTTCCTCCACCGCCGGGCCGCCGGGAAAGCCCAGGCCGAGCATCTTGGCGGTCTTGTCGAACGCCTCGCCCGCGGCATCGTCGATCGTGGTGGCGAGGCGCTGGTAGCGCCCCACCCCCTCGACCAGCAGCAGCTGGCAATGGCCGCCCGAGACGAGCAGCAGGAGATAGGGGAATTCGAGGTCGGGATCGGTGAGCCGCGGGGAGAGACCGTGGCCTTCGAGATGGTTGATCGCGATCAGCGGCTTGTTGCCCGCCAACGCCAGGGCCTTGCCGGTGACCAGCCCGACCATGACGCCGCCGATCAGGCCGGGGCCGGCGGTGGCGGCGATCGCGTCGACATCGGCGAGGGTGACGCCGGCTTCCTCGAACGCGCCCTGGATCAGCGGGCCGATCGCCTCGACATGCGCGCGCGCGGCGATCTCCGGCACGACGCCGCCATAGGGACGGTGCGCGGCTTCCTGCCGGGCGAGCTTGTGGGCCAGCACCTGCCGGTCGGTGGTGACCAGGGCGGCAGCGGTTTCGTCGCAACTCGATTCGAGGCCGAGGATCAGGGCCATAGTGGTTCTTCGTACTCCGTTGTTTGCGCATCTAGTAACTCACGGGCGCGTTGTCGAAGTTCTGGTTCGCGCAACGACGCGACGACGCGACGGGCCCTGCCCTCCGGGCGCCCGAAAGCCTCCATCCGAGCGGTGCATGCCCGCCGCTTCGCGGCAATTCCAACGATCGTTGCGCCGTTGCGTCGTTGCGCGAACGAAAGTGTCCACTTCGACAAGCGCTGCACGAGCCACTAAGGAACCGGCATGGCCGTTTTCAAACTGGGAACCCGCGGTTCGCCGCTTGCGCTGGTACAGGCGGAGATGGTGTGCGATGCGCTTATCGCCGCACATGGGCTGGCGGTGTCCGACTTCCAGATCGTCGTGATCAAGACCACCGGCGACAAGGTGCAGGACCGCGCGCTCGCCGAGATCGGCGGCAAGGCGCTGTGGACCAAGGAGCTCGACCGGGCGCTGCTGAACGGCGAGATCGATGCCGCGATCCATTCGATGAAGGATGTCGAGACCATCCGGCCCGACATGATTGCGATCGCCGCGATGCTTCCGCGCGCCGATGTGCGCGACCGGCTGGTCGGCGCCGCGTCGATCGATGCGATCCCCCGGGGCGGCGTGCTCGGCACCAGCTCGCCGCGCCGCGCCGCCCAGATCCGCCGGCTGCGCCCCGACCTTTCCACCATACTGTTCCGCGGCAATGTCGATACCCGGCTGGCCAAGCTGGCGGCGGGCGAGGCCGATGCGACGCTGCTGGCGGCGGCGGGACTGGAGCGGCTGGGACGCCATGACGTCGGCACCGAGATCCCGACCAACATATTGCTCCCCGCCCCGGCCCAGGGCGCGGTGGGGGTGGAAATCCGCGCCGACGACGCACATGCCCGCGAACTGGTCGGCGCGATCGACGATGCCGTGACGCATCGCTGCGTCGCCGCCGAGCGCGCGCTGCTCGCCGCGCTCAAGGCCGATTGCCATTCGCCGGTCGCCGCGCTGGCGGTGATCGAGGGCGGTATCCTGACGCTGGAGGCTGAGCTGCTGAGCGAGGATGGCAGCGCGCATGTCCATGGCAGCATCGAGGGCGCGCCGCTCGACCCTGCCTTGCCCGCCGCGCTGGCCCGCGACCTGCTCGACCGCGCGCCCGAAGCGGTGCGCCGCCTGTTCGAGGGATGAGCCGCGCCATCGCCGTGCTCCGGCCCGAGCCAGGCAACCGCGTGACTGCGGCGGCGATCGAGGCGGCGGGACGGACGGCGATCCGGCTGCCCCTGTTCGCCGCCGGACCGATCGACTGGACCGCGCCCGATAACAGCCAGTTCGACGCGCTGCTGCTGACTAGCGCCAATGCGGTGCGCCATGGCGGGGCGCAGCTGAGTGCGTTGCTCGGGTTGCCGGTGCATGCGGTGGGCAAGGTGACCGCCGAGGCGGCGCGGCGCTTCGGCTTCGACGTGGTGCATGTCGGTGAAGGCGGCGCGGCCGAGCTGGTCGCGGCGGCGGAGGCGATGGGCGTTACGCGCGCGCTGCTGCTCGGCGGGCGCGAGCGGATGCTCGATGCCGGCGGCGTGGTGGCGCAGGCGATCACCGTCTATGCCAGCGAGGCGCTCGCCATCGTGCCCGACCAGGCGGTGCGGCTGCGCGGCGCGGTCGCGCTGGTCCAGTCGGCCCGGGCCGGGGCGCGGCTGGCCGAACTGGTCGCCCCCGATCACCGCGCGATCACCAGCATCGCGGCGATCAGCGCGCGGGCGGCCGAAGCGGCGGGGGCCGGCTGGAGGCAGGTCGAGATCGCCCCGGACACGCATCCCGACACGCTGATAGCGCTCGCATTGCAGCTCGCCGATTGACCGCGCGACGCCGCGCGGCGAATAAGGGCCCCTATGAGCGACGAGACCCTCGCGCCCCCGCCCCAGCGCATTCCCTGGTGGCGCAGTGCCAGCCTGATCGGCATGATCGCCTTCGCGGGCGGCATCGGTGTGACCATCGGCGCCGTCGGGCTGGCCGGCGGGCTTTCCCCACGGGACACGGCCCCGGCGCCCGCCCCTGCCCCCACCACCCCGCAGGCGGCGATCCCGGCGCTGCCGCCGGGCACCGACCTTGCCACGCTGAGCGCGCGCGAGACGATGCTCGCCGGCAAGCTCGACCAGATCGAGTTGCGCATCCGCGATTCCGATGCGAGTTCGCGGAACGCCGCCGCCTATGCCACCCGCGCCGAGCGGATGATGGTGGTCTTCGCGGTGCGCCGCGCAATCGAGCGCGGCCAGCCGCTCGGGCCGCTCGAGCACCAGCTGCGCGCCCGCTTCGGCGAGCGCAACAGCGAGGCGGTCGCCGCGATCCTGCGCGCCGCCGCCCAGCCGGTGACGCTCGAGGACCTCCGTCTGGCCCTCGACACGCTGGCGCCGCGCCTTTCCAACGATCCCAATGACAGCCTGTGGAACCGGGTGCGCCGGATGCTCGGCAACCTGGTGGTGCTGCGCCAGGCCGACACGCCAAGCCCGCTGCCCGCAGAGCGGCTGCGCCGCGCCCGGCGCGCGCTCGACCGCGGCGATGTCGAGGCGGCGCTGGCCGAAGTGGCGCACCTGCCCGGCGTCTCGGTCGCCGAGAGCTGGACCGGTGCCGCCCGGCGCTATGTCGCGGCACGCATGGCACTGACCGACATCGAGCGCGCGGCGATGGACGTGCCGCCGCCGGCGCCTCCCGCCCAGGCGGGATAGCCGCACCGCATACCCCATGCCGTCATCCCGACAGGTTTCGGGCGCGCGAGCGACTAGGACGGCGAAGACCAATCTGGAGAGGACGAGAAAATGGCAGAGATGGGCCGGTTCGACTGGGCAGACCCCTTCGGGCTCGATGCGCAGCTGACCGATGAGGAACGGATGGTCCGCGACGCCGCGCGCGACTATGCGCAGGGCGAGTTGCTGCCGCGAGTGACGCGGGCCTATCTGGACGAGCATTTCGACCGCGAGATCATGTCGGAGATGGGCGCGCTCGGCCTGCTCGGCGCGACGATCCCCGAGACCTATGGCGGCGCGGGGCTCGGCTATGTCTCCTATGGCCTGGTGGCGCGCGAAGTGGAGCGGGTCGATTCGGGCTATCGCTCGGCGATGTCGGTGCAGTCCAGCCTGGTGATGCACCCGATCAACGCGTACGGCACCGAGGAGCAGAAGCGGAAATACCTGCCCAAGCTGGCGACCGGTGAATGGGTCGGCTGTTTCGGCCTGACCGAGCCCGATGCCGGCTCCGACCCGGGCGGCATGCGCACCCGCGCGGCCAAGATCGACGGCGGCTACAAGCTGACCGGCTCAAAGATGTGGATCACCAACTCGCCGATCGCCGACGTCTTCGTCGTCTGGGCGAAGAGCGAGGCGCATGGCGGCGGGATCAAGGGCTTCGTGCTCGAGAAGGGCATGAAGGGCCTGTCCGCGCCGAAGATCGAGGGCAAGCTGAGCCTGCGCGCGAGCATCACCGGCGAGATCGTGATGGACGGGGTCGAAGTGGGCGAGGATGCGCTGCTGCCCGAGGTGCAGGGGCTCAAGGGTCCGTTCGGCTGCCTCAACCGCGCGCGCTACGGCATCGCCTGGGGCTCGATGGGCGCGGCCGAGGCCTGCATGCACGCGGCGCGGCAGTACACGCTTGACCGGGCACAGTTCGGCAAGCCGCTCGCCGCCAACCAACTGGTCCAGCTCAAGCTCGCCAACATGGAGACCGAGATCGCGCTCGGTCTGCAGGCGGCGCTGCGGGCCGGCCGGATGTTCGACGAGGGTACGCTGGCGCCCGAGGCGATTTCGATCATCAAGCGCAACAATTGCGGCAAGGCGCTCGATATCGCCCGGGTCGCCCGCGACATGCATGGCGGCAACGGCATCTCGGCCGAGTTCCATGTGCTGCGCCATGCGATCAACCTGGAGACGGTGAACACGTACGAGGGTACCCATGACGTGCACGGGCTGATCCTGGGCCGTGCGATCACGGGGATCGCGGCGTTCTGATGCCGCCCGAGCGCCAGCCGATCCTTGAGGGCGAGCGGGTGTTGCTCCGCCCCAGCACGCCGGCGGACTGGGACGCGCTGTTCGCGGTGGCGTCCGATCCGCTCGTCTGGGAGGTCCATCCCGCGCATGACCGCTGGCAGGAGCCGGTGTTCCGCGCCTATTTCGACGCCGGCATCGCCAGCGGCGGGGCGCTGACCATAATCGACAAGGCCGCGGACAAGGTGATCGGATCGTCGCGCTTCGACAATTGGGACGAAGCCGCCGACGAGATCGAGATCGGTTGGACCTATCTCGCCCGGGACTATTGGGGCGGCAGCTACAATCGCGAGATCAAGCGGCTGATGCTCGACCATATCCACCGCTTCGTGCGCACCGCGGTGTTCACCGTGGGCGTCGGTAACATCCGCTCGCGCAAGGCGATGGAGAAGATCGGCGGGGTAGCGCGGCCGGGCACGGTCGAGCGGCTGATGGCCGGCGAGATGAAGCCGCACGTCATCTACGAGATCAGCCGGGCATGAAGCCGCTCGAGGGCATCAAGGTCGTCGAGCTGGCGCGGATCCTCGCGGGGCCCTGGTGCGGGCAGCTACTCGCCGACCTGGGCGCCGAGGTGGTCAAGATCGAGCGGCCAGGCGAAGGCGACGACACCCGCCACTGGGGGCCGCCCTTCCTCCACGATGCCGACGGCGAGAACCGCGACGCCGCCTATTTCCATGCCTGCAACCGCGGCAAGACCGCCCAGGCGATCGACATCGCCACGCCCGAGGGCCAGGCGGCGGTGCGCGCGCTGGTCGCCAATGCGGACGTCGTCATCGAGAATTACAAGGTTGGCGGGCTGGTCAAATACGGGCTCGATCCGGCGTCGCTGCGGACGCTGAATCCCCGGCTGGTGGTCTGCTCGATCACCGGCTTCGGCCAGACCGGACCCTATGCGCCGCGCGCCGGGTACGACTTCATCATCCAGGGGATGGGCGGCTTCATGTCGCTGACCGGCGAGCCCGACGGTGCGCCACAAAAGGCCGGCATCGCCTATGCCGACATCTTCACCGGCGTCTATTCGGCGGTGGCAATCCTCGCGGCGCTGCGCAGGCGCGATGTTACCGGCGAGGGCGCGCATATCGACATGGCGCTGCTCGATACCCAGGTCGGCGTGCTCGCCAACCAGGCGCTCAACTGGATGGCCAATCCCGCCAAAGTGCCGCACCGGATGGGCAACGGCCATGCCAACCTGGTGCCCTACCAAGCCTTTCAGGCGAAGGACGGCGAGCTGATCATCGCGGTCGGCAATGATTCGCAGTTCCGCAAGCTCTGCGGGGTGCTGGGGCTCGATTATGGTAGCGACCCGCGCTTCGCGACCAATCCCGCGCGGGTGACAAATCGCGAGATCCTGCTTCCGCTGCTTGAGGCGGCGATCCGGCAATGGGCCAAGGCCGACCTGTACGAGGCGCTTGAGGCCGAGGGCGTGCCGGCGGGGCCGATCAACACGGTGGACGAAGTGTTCGCCGACCCGCAGGTGATCGCCCGCGGCATGAAGATCGTGCGCGACGGGCTGCCCGGCATCGCGTCGCCGATCACGATCGACGGCGAGCGCATGGTGGCGGACAGCGCCAGCCCCAGACGCCCCTGACGAAAAAGGGCGGCCCCTTTCGGGACCGCCCTTCCTCTCCCTAAGCGGGACCCCGCAAGCTCAGAAGTTGAGCTTGGCGCCGACCGTGAAGCGGCGGCCATAGATGCCGTCGCCGGCCTGGACCGGGTTGTAGAGATACGCGCCATAGGTGACCGGATCGACGTCGGGCAGACGATCGAACAGGTTGAGCACGTTCGCGTAGATCGTGAACTTGTCGGCGATCTTGGCCGTCGCGTTCAGATCGAACGTGATGTAGCTCTTCACGCGGCAGCCGGTGTACGCAGGCGACGGCGCGAGGCCGCAGTCCTTGTAGCCGGTGTCCTGGTCCATGGCCGAGAGGTCATAGCCCGAGGTGTAGTTCACCGTGCCGGTGACGGCATAGTTGCCGAACGCGAAGCTGTTCAGCCAGCTGCCCTTCCAGCGGAAGGTGCCGGTGCCTGCGGTCAGGTTGTAGTTGCCGAGCGTGTCGACATAGGTCTGGCGGGTGCCGTCGGCCAGCGTGGTGCTGAGCTCGAGCATGAGCGTCGCATCCAGGTTGGTCGTCCAGGTCACGTCACCGAAGTTGAAGCGACCGTTCGCGCCGAAGTCGATGCCTTCCGCCTTCTGGGTGTTGGCATTGACATAGTGCGACTCGACGAACGCCACGCGGGGCAGCGCGCCCGGCACGGCCGGATCAACCGCGTCCGGGATGATCGTGTAGCCGTCGGGGATCGGCTGGCCGGCATAATAGGCACGCAGCGCCGCCGCCGAGGAGAGCGACGTGATCGCGTCGGTCTTCTTGATGTTGAAGTAATCGACCGAGAGCGAGACGTTGCGGATCGGCTGGAACACCGCGCCCAGCGTGATGCTGCGCGACTTCTCCGGCTTCAGGTCCGGCGAGGCGAGCGTCGTCGCGCCGTAGCTGGCATTGCGCAGATACTGCGGGCAGGCCGTGCTGAAGTTGCCGGTGGTGCAGCCATACTGGGCCAGATACGCATCGTTGAACAGGCCGGCCGTGTTGTTGACATAGCCCGTGGTCGGCAGCGCATTGGCTTCGCCGAAGGACGGGATACGGAAACCACGCGACCAGGTACCGCGCACCGTCAGCATGTCGAACGGGGTGAACTTCGCGCCGACCTTCGGCGAGAAATAGCCCTGACCGGTCGAGTAGTGGTCATAGCGGCCCGAGAGGTTGAGCTCGACCTGCTTGAGCACCGGCAGGCTGAGCTCGCCGAAGCCCGAGGTGACCGTGCGGTTGCCCTTGGTGCCGAACGCGTTGATCGTGAAGTAACGCTGGGTCGGGCCGTTGATGTCGCTGTTCGCCGAGGGGGCGTCGACCGCCTCGTAGAAGAACGATCCGCCGAAGCCGATCTGCGCCGGGCCGCCCGGAAGCTGGAACAGCGCCTTGTTCACGCTCGCCTGGACCTGGTAGAGATCCGAGGACGCATCGCTGTTGAAGCTCGGCGCCAGATAGTCCTGGATCGCCTGGCTGTTCGCCGACGGATTGACGAAGTTGTACGAGCCGTCGGCGATCACATCGAGCAGGTGCTGGATGTAGACATAGCCGCTGAACGAACGACGCAGGTCGGTGTGCATCGCGGTGGCGTCGACCTTGTAGTTCCAGTCGTCGCCGAAGCTGCCCTTGATGCCGGCGGCTGCGCGGTACACGCGGCTGCGCGTCTCGTCATAGCGGGTGAAGTTCGGCATTGCGCCGATCAGGGTCGCCGTGTCGCCGGTAGCCGCGAACGGGTTGTTCGGGTTGAGCGTGCCATTGGCCGCGGTGCAGTTCACGCGCGCGGCGCAGACATAGACCGGAAGCGTCAGCGCGCCCGAGCCCGGCGCGAAGCTCGCACCGCTGCCACGCGTCGAATAGGGCGCATTGAAGATGCCCGCCGGCGCGTTGGCGTAGATGGTCGACGCGGTGCCGCTATACTGGCTGCGCGACTGCTGGAAGTTCAGCTCGAGATAGGCCTCGGCCGAATCGCCGAAGGTCTTGGCGACATGGGCGGTGATGCCGAAGCGATCGACCTGCGGGGCGACCACACCGTAGCGGTTGGTCATGTCCTGCTGGCAGAGCGAGGTCGGCAGCTGCTCATGGCCGTCGGCAGTCTGCTGCGCAGCGGTGGTCTGGATCAGGCTGCCATTGGCGCAGCCGCCGCCGAGCAGCTGGTACCGGCCGCCCGCGCTCGGTGCGACGTAGAGATTCGAACCGGCGTAGGTGGACGCGAAATTGTCGCCGTTCACGAGGTCGTTCGGGCCGCCGATTCCGGTCTTGTCGTCCGAGTTGAACGGTGCGCGCAGGTCGCGCGTGTAGACCGGGTCGGCATGGTAGTAGAAGCCGCTGACATAGGCGTTGAAGCCGTCGCTATCGAGATCGCCGGTGCCCGCGGTGACCGAGAAGCGCTGGGTGGCACCGACGCCGTCCTGCGAGACGCCGGCTTCGGCGCGGGCCGACAGGCCCTTGAACTGGCGCTTGGTGATGATGTTGACCACACCCGCGATCGCGTCGGCGCCGTAGCTCGACGAAGCGCCGTCCTTCAGCACTTCGACGCGGTCGACGATGTCGTCCGGAATCGTGTTGAGGTCGACGAAGTTGCGGGTCGCATCGTCGGCGAGCGGATAATAGGCCGCGCGCAGGCCGTCGAACAGCACCAGGGTCGAGTTGGTCGACAGGCCGCGGAGCGAGATCGCCGAGGCGCCGCCGGCGAACGCGCCGTTGGCCGAGAAGCTGTTGGTGAGCGTCGGGCCATTGTTGGCGGCGAGACGCTGCAGGCCGTCCTGGACGGTGCTGATGCCGCGCTGGTCAAGGTTTTCGGCAGTGACGGTGGTCACCGGCGAGGTGGTCACCTTGGTCGCGAACAGCGAGCCGGTGACGACGATTTCGGGGGCTTCGTCGGCCGCCGGGGTTTCCGGGGCGGTCTGGTCGGTGGGGGTGGGGGCGGTGTCCTGCGCGAAGGCGGGGACGGCGAGGAGGCCGGTGGCCAGGGTCAGCGCCGAGAGCGCAGTCCCTGCACGCAGCGTGCGAGCGATATTACGCGTAAACATGATACCCTTTTCATACTGTCCCGCACAAACGCCGCGCGGGTTACGAACAGGCACATGCCGGGGGACGGCATGCACGCTGGCGCCGGGATGAAAGCGGGAGATTCGCGCGTAAAGCGGGCGATGATAGGGGGTTGCGCTTTGCCTTCGGCCTGTATCCCGAAAGGCACGCATCTTTACCGGGGTGTGTCCGCGACATTTCGAGTCCGCGCAGCCGCCCCCGGAAAATGGCGGAAATGCGACGGATTCGGGCGCCGAAAAGGCCGGACCCGCGGCTGATCTCAGCCCGGATTCGACTCGTCGAGCCGGCGGATCAGCTCCTGCGCCGCCGCCGGCGCGCGAACCTTGCCGCCATGGATGAAGAAGATGAAGGTTTCGCGTCGCGTGGCCGGCGGGTTGCGCCCCTCGACATAGGGAAGGCCTTCGGGACGCCCGCCCGCGGCCCAGGTCCGCGCCGCATCGGTCCAGCGCGGCAGATCGCCCTCGGGATAGCAGAAGACATTCTCGTCCTCACCGGCCTCGAGCCGGGCATAGACGAAATCGCCGGTGATATCGGCGATCGCCGGATATTGCGGCGAATCGGCATAGACGATCGCCACCCCGGCCTTTCGGCACAGATCGACGAACTCGGGCACGGCGAAGCTCTCGTGCCGTACCTGGACGGCGTGGCGGAGCTTCACCCCTTCATGCACGCGCGGAAGCAGATCGAGGAACGCGCCGAAATCGGCGGCATCGAACTTCTTGGTGGCCATGAACTGCCACATCAGCGGCCCGAGCCGATCGCCCAGCTCGACGATCCCCTGGCCGACGAACTTCGCGACCGATTCGCCGGCATCCGCCAGCACCTTGCGATTGGTGCAGAAGCGCGAGCCCTTCACCGCGAAGACGAAGCCGTCGGGCACCGTCTTCGCCCAGCCTTCGAAGGTTGCGGGCTTGAAGCTCGAATAATAGGTGCCGTTGATCTCGATCGCGCTCAGCTGGCGCGACGCATATTCGAGCTCCTTCTTCTGGGAGAGCTTCTCGGGATAGAAGGTCCCGCGCCAGGGCTCGAAGGTCCAGCCGCCGATGCCGACTCGAATGGGTGCGTTGCTCATGCAGGTACCCTAAACGTTCCGGTCGGGGCTGCCAGCCCGAAGGCTGCTTTCAAACAGTTGTGGGGGAGCGGGCCGGCACCGTCTCGAAATGCGCCCTCGCGCATTTCCAAACAGATTCAGCGCACGCGCGACCAGGTCTGCGCCTTGCAGATGATGCCGAACAGCACGCAGCCCTTGCCGACCATCTTGTCGCCGTCCTGGAACTGGATCGTGCCCGAAAAGGTCTGGCGGATGTCGGGGACGAACACCTTGCCGCTCCACTTGCCGGGGCCGGCGGGCTTGAGATCGCGGAACAACCGGGTGCCGATCAGCTGATTCGTGCCGCCGCGCCTGGCATCGGCAATCGCCTTGTCGCTCGCCCAGGTGACCGTGCCGCACACCGCGCCGCCGCAATTATCGATGCGGACATGGACGCTGTTGCTGGGATTGCGCCATTCGCTGGCGATCGGCGCGTCGGGCGGCGAACCGGCCGAAGCGGGAGACGCGAGCGAGAACAGCACGAACGCGGGCAGAATCGCCCGAAGAATTTTACCGAACATGGCGGGACTTCTTGCGGTTGGAACCTGTATGCCCGCTGAAGTGGAAAGCGTGCGCCCGCGTAACAAGAGGCGCTTATGGAAACCCAGCGTTCCGAATCACTCGGTGATTCGCGACCAGGTCTGCGACTTGCAGCCGACGCCGAGCAACAGGCAGCCGCGGCCGATCATCCTGTCGCCTTCGATCGTCACCGTGCCCGAGAACGTCTTCTTGATATCGGGAACGAACACCCGGCCCTTCCAGCGATTCGGCCCGGCCTTGTAGAGGTCGCGGAAGATCTGCGTGCCGATCAGGCTGTCGGTGCCGCCGCGCTTCGCATCCGCGATGGCCTTGTCGCTCGCCCAGACGACGGTGCCGCAGATCGCGCCCTTGCCGCAGGATTCGTAGCGGATGTGGACGCTGTTGTGCGGATTGCGCCAGACGCCCTCGATCCCGTCGGGAAGCGGGGCGGCGGAGACGAGAAGGGCGGCGCCAAGCGCCAGAGCGAGCCGTGCGATCATCGGAAACACTTTGTCACCGCGACCCGCAACTGCGCAAGCCATCCCATGGCATAGCGCGAGCATACGTCACCGCGCGCCAGAGCGTTCTCTCAAGTTTCCTGGATAAGTGCCGGTAATCCGGCAGAAAACGCTGGAGCGGGCGAAGGGATTCGAACCCTCGACCCCGACCTTGGCAAGGTCGTGCTCTACCCCTGAGCTACGCCCGCTCTGGCGTTCTAGTCCGGGGCAGCGAAGCGCCACCGGGCTGGGTGAGGCGCGGCCAGTAGCACCGGCTTTTGGGGTCGGCAACCCCAAGCGTGCAGTTTTTTTAGAGGCTTGGCGCTTTCGCCCGGAAAGCCCACATAAGCGCACAACCGTAACAGTGCATTTTCAGGAGCACCGCCTTGGCCACGCTTGGACTCACCCCCGCGGAGAAGGAAGCCGTCGACGCATTCCGCCGCGACGTCGTCGAGCCCTCGATGACCAGCCTGGTCATCATCGATTTCTGGGCGGAGTGGTGCGGCCCGTGCAAGGCGCTGGCGCCGGTGCTCGAAAAGGTCGCCGCGGACTATGCCGGCAAGGGCGTGACGCTCGCCAAGGTCGATGTCGATGCGAATCAGTTCATCGCCAGCCAGTTCCAGGTCCGCTCGATCCCGACCGTCTATGCGATGTTCCAGGGCCAGCTGGTCGCCGACCTCAGCTCGGCGCGCACCGAATCGCAGCTGCGCACGATGCTCGACCAGATCCTGCGCCAGATCCCGGTGGACAGCGCCGACGCCCAGGCGGAGGCCGAGCTGGAACCGCTGATCGCGATGGGCGAGCAGGTGCTGGCCGAGGGCGATGCCGAGCGCGCGCTCTCGATCTTCGAGCAGATCGCCGAACTGGCGCCCGAACACGCGCAGATCGCCGCCGGCCGCGCCCGCGCGCTGCTCGCGCTGGGCCGGACCGACGAGGCCGAGGCGGTGCTCGCAGCGCTGCCCGAGGACGCCAAGGGCGCAGAGATCGAGCAGGCCCGCGCCGCGATCGCGCTCGCCAGGGAAGCGACTCCGGTCGAGGACCTCAGCGGCCTCGCCGCCCAGGCGGCGACCGGCGACATGGAAGCGCGCTACGAGCTCGCCGGCGGCCAGATGGCCTCGGGCGACCGCGACGGCGCCGCCGCGACCCTGCTCGCCATGGTGCAGGACGACCGCGCGTGGAACGACGGCGCCGCACGCCAGCGGCTGCTCAAGCTGTTCGAGGCGGTCGGGCTCGAGGATCCCTGGGTCTCGGCACAGCGCCGCAAGCTGTCGGCGATCCTGTTCGGATGATCGCCTCGGGGAAGATCGCGCGCCTTTCGGTATTCCCGCTCGGCGGCGCGCTGCTCTTTCCCCGCATGCACCTGCCGCTGCACATCTTCGAGCCGCGCTACCGGGCGATGGTATCCGATGCGCTCGCCCGTGACCGGCGGATCGGGATGATCCAGCCGCGCGACAGCGCCAGCCCGCCTGCCCTGTTCGACATCGGCTGTGTCGGCCGGATCGCCGAGGTCGAGGCGCTGGACGACGGGCGGTTCGACATCGTCCTCGAAGGGCTGGCCCGGTTCGCCGTGCTGCGCGAGCTCGACGTCACGACGCCGTTCCGCCAGGTCGAGGCCGAGCTGGAGACGGTGGGCGATAGCGAGATCCTCGCGCTGGCCGAGCGCGCGGCGCTGGAGATCGAATCGCGGCGCTTCGCCGATGGGCTGGGCTATGCGGTCGATTGGGAAGCGGTGTCGCGGCTCGACGACGAATCGCTGGTCAACGGCATCGCCCAGATCGCCCCGTTCGACACCGCCTCGAAACAGGCCTTGCTCGAGGCGGACACGCTCAGCGAACGATCCGAGCTGATCGTCCAGCTGATGCAATTCTACGGCCGCCACGACGGCGACGAGAGCGGCACGCTGCAATGAGCGCAGCGGAAACGCCGCTCAGCGGCCGCTGGATCGGCATCTACAACTATCCTGACGGCAGCCCCTCGGTGCCGTTCGACGCCGTGCTGCTCGAGAGCGGCGGCCTGATCTCGGGCACGATCGAGGAAGTCGACGACTGGCTGGACGAGGTGCATCTCACCGCGACGGTGGACGGCAGCCGTGACGGGGCGACAGTGCGCTTCACCAAATTCTACGACAGCGGCGACGAGGGGTTCGACACGGTGCTCTATGACGGCGCGATCAACGCGGAGGGCACCGAGATCCATGGCCGCTGGGATATTCCGGGCACCTGGTCGGGCAGCTTCATCATGACGCGCGAGACCGGCGCCGAGGCCGGGATCGCGGTCGAGCAGGGCGAAACGGTGCGCTAGCGCCGATAGACCCCGGTGAAGGTGACATTGAGGCCGCCGCAACGATCATTGTCGCGGGCGAGCAGATAGGGGCCGAGCAGCCGGAGCGCGATCCGGCAATCGGGCTCGCCCGAATCGGCAAGCGCGAGGCTGTCGCCTCCCGGCGCCGGGACGTCCGCGCCAAACATGCCGAAGTTGATCGCGCCGATCTTCACCCGTTCGGGATCATGCCCACCCCAGGTGGCGTTGCCGCCGATATGAAGCGTGCCGGGCCTGGCGCCGCGGGTGATGTCGATCTCCGATTCCCAGCCCGTCCAGCCGCCGAGCCAGTCGGTGGCGCGTGGCGGGGCGAGCGGCACCCGGCGCAGCGCGGCGCTCTCGACCCAGCCTTCGCTCGGCCGGTCCGAGCCGGGGGCAAGGTAGGTGACGTGGGTGAGCGTGCCTCTGGCTTCCCAGGCGATGAGCCGGTCGCCGGCGACGACATAGCCTTTGCGGCGGCAGGCTGCGGTCGGTGCCGGACACCCTTCCCGCTCCTCGCCGGCATGGAAATAGCGCTTCGGGCCGGGAACGATCTCGACCAACTCGGCGGTGATCGGTGCGGGCGGCTCCGCCGCCTGCAGGAACAGCAAGGCCAGGATCGGGAACATGCTCGCCTCCTCCTCGGCTCAATGGGCGACGCGGTATCCCTCGTCCGGCCGCACCCATATCACCTGCATCGGCCGCCAGTCGGTCGATTCGCCGTCCAGGGTCGCGGTGGCGCGGAGATGATCGCCCTCCGGCTGGTATCGCGTGCAGATCTCCCGGTCGAATATGGCCTCACGATCATGAGCGAGCAGACCGCGGACGCGCTCGGCCTGATCGGGTTCGACCGGCGTGCCATCTTCCAAGAACACCGCTTCCGCGAGACTCTTGCGCGTAAGACTGCCGCAGACCGCATGATCTCGGATCACCACCGGCGTCACGCTGCGCATCACCATCGGCGAGTTGGGGGCGAGCAGTACCTCGGCATCGTTCAGGAACCCACCCTTGCCGTCCGGCCGATAGCCTGCGAGCGACTGGCAGGTTCGCCGCGCGCGATCAGGGCGGTGGCACTGCAGCTTGCCCTCCGCCGCCGGGCCAATCGGATCCGGAAAGGTCTCGCTCGGGGCAAGCAGCAGCAGCGCGAGCGCGCCGATCACGCCGTCATGCCCTGGAGCAGCTTGGGCACGTCGCCGCTCTCGCCGCGTGCCTCGGCCATGAACCAGTGCTTGAGCGGCGGCAGCCGGTCGACCGCGGAGAGGCCGAAGCGGCGGACGGCACTCGCGGTCTTGCCGGGGATGCCGAACAGACGGGTGAGGCCATCGGTGGCGGCGGCGACCATGAAGGTGTCGAGCCCGCGCCAGCGCTGATAGCGCGCGAGCAGCTGGGGATCGCCCATGTCGAGGCCGAGGCGCTTGCCGTCCACCAGTACCTCGACCAAAGTCGCGACGTCGCGGAAGCCGACATTGACGCCCTGTCCCGCGATCGGATGGATGCCGTGCGCGGCGTCGCCGACCAGCGCCAGCCGGTCGCTGGTGATCCAGGCGGCGTGGTGGAAGCCGAGCGGATGGCTGAAGCGCGCGGTGAGCGGGCCTAGCCTGCCGAGGAAGCCGCCCATCCGCTTCTCCGCCTCGGCGAGATAGGCGCGCTCGGAGATCTTCATCATGCCGGCGGCGTCGCGGGCATTGACCGTCCACACCACTGCCGAGCGATGCCCGTTCTCGTCGTCGAGCAGCGGCAGGATCGCGAAGGGCCCCTCGGGGTAGAAAATCTCGAAGGCGATGTTCTCGTGGCTGCGCTCATGGCCGAGCGTGGCGACCATCGCGGCATGATCGTAGCTCCAGCGCGCGGTGTTGAGCCCGGCGGATTCGCGGGTGGGGGAATTGCGGCCCTCGGCGCCGATCAACAGCTGGGCGGTGACGCTGGTGCCGTCGCTGAGCTGCGCGGTGACGCCGAACTCGCCCCGTTCCACGTGAAGCGCGCGGGTCTGCATGCGGACATCGGCGAGCGGCGCCGCGACCGCCGCCTCGTAGAGCGCAGTGCGCAGGATGCGGTTCTCGAACATATGGCCGAGCGCGCCCTCGCCTTCGCCGGGCGCGAAATCGAGCTTGCCGGGCTCTAACCCGTCCGAGACGCGGATGCCCTGGATCGGGCAGCCCTTGCCGGCCAGCCGCGGTGCGACGCCGATCGCCTCGAACATCCGCATCGGCGCGCTGGCGATCGCCGAGGCGCGGCCATCGTGCCGGGCGGCGAGGATCTGCTCCGGGTCCGCCGGATCGACCACGATCGAGGAAATGCCATGCGCGTCGAGCGCGGTGGCCAGCGCCGAGCCGACCAGCCCGCCGCCAAGGATGAGGACATCTGCGCGATCCATTGGGGTGCCGTAGCGCCTCGCTTCCTTCCCGTCATCCCCGCGAAGGCAGGGATGACGCGGGAAATCAAGAGATGACGGAGGGATTGGATGCGGCGGAACGTGGCGGGAACGCTTGACGGCGGAGTCCGGTCGCGCGATTAACTCCCCCCGCACCCCTGAAAATCTGGAGGCTGGGCATGGCGTCCCGGGCACAAGCGCCGCTTTGGCGCGAAACCATGAAGGCCGGCGCGCGCCGCAGCGGCGCGGTGATCGGCGGAGCGGCCCTGTTCCTGGGCATGCTGGCGCTCGGCGTCGCGCTGGGCAGCTATCGCACGACCGATCCCTCGCTCAACACCGCCGCCGCCGGCCCGGCGCGCAACTGGATGGGCGATCCCGGCGCCTGGGTCTCCGACCTGTTCTATGCGCTGCTCGGCCCCGCCGTGTGGCTGTTCCTGCCGGTCGGGCTGATCGTCGCCTATCGCCTGCTCAAGGACCGCCCCGTCGGCAATTGGGGGACGATGTTCCGCGGCGTTGGCATCGGCGTGATCTTCCTCGCCACCGCCCTCTCCTTCTTCTCCAGCGACGCAGTGCTGACGCTGCCCGGCGGCTGGGGCGGCGTGATCGGCCTGAGCATCGCCGCGCTGTTCAAATGGCTGATCGGCCTGGCCGGCGATCCGGCGATCAGCCTGTGGGCCGGGCGCGGCCTAGGTGTCGTCTGCGGCCTGATCGGCCTGTTCATCTGGTGGCGCAGCCTCGACTTCTCGCTGCCCGAGCGGGTGGGCCTGCCGAGCATCCCGAACCTCAAGGGCCCGGGCAAGACCGCGCTGCTCGGCGGCCCCGAGGCACGCGAGCCGCGCGAACGCGAGCGGGAGCGCGACATCGAGGAGCCCCGGATCCGCGAGGGCCGCGAGCCGCGCAAGACTGTAGTGCCCGACAATCGCCCTGGCCCGGTGATCGCCGAGCGCAACGTCGCGCCCGCGCCGTTGCGCACCAAGCCGCCGACCCAGACCAGCCTCGACTTCAAGGACAGCTACCAGCTGCCCTCGATCGACCTGCTCAAGCCGCCGCCGGTCAACAAGAATGCCGGGATCGACAAGGCGGCGCTGGAGCGCAACGCCCGGCTGCTCGAGAGCGTGCTCGATGATTTCAACGTCAAGGGCCAGATCGTCGAGGTGCGTCCCGGCCCGGTCGTCACCATGTACGAGCTCGAGCCCGCAGCGGGCATCAAGGCGAGCCGGGTGATCCAGCTCGCCGACGACGTGGCACGCAACATGTCCGCCACTTCGGCGCGCATCGCGACGATTCCCGGGCGCAGCGTGATCGGCATCGAGCTGCCCAATGCGATCCGCGAGCCGGTCAACCTGCACGAGCTGGTCGCCAGCCAGACCTTCGAGGACCAGGGCGCCACCCTGCCGCTGGTGCTCGGCAAGAACATCGCCGGCGACGCGGTGATCGCCGACCTGGCGCCGATGCCCCACCTCCTCGTCGCCGGTACCACCGGCTCGGGCAAGTCGGTGGGTCTCAACTGCATGATCCTGTCGCTGCTCTACCGGCTGACCCCGGACCAGTGCCGGATGATCATGATCGACCCCAAGATGCTCGAGCTGAGCATGTACAAGGACATCCCCCATTTGCTCGCCGATGTGGTGACCGAGCCCGCCAAGGCGGTGCGCGCGCTCAAATGGGCGGTGGAGCAGATGGAGGACCGCTACCGGATGATGGCCTATGCCAATGTCCGCAGCCTCGCCTCGTTCAACGACAAGGTCCGCCAGGCCAAGGCCAAGGGCCAGAAGATCGGGCGCAAGGTGCAGGTGGGTTACGACCCCGACAGCGGCAAGCCGATCTACGAGGAGGAGGCGCTCGACCTGCAGCCGCTGCCGCAGATCGTGGTGATCGTCGATGAGCTCGCCGACCTGATGATGACCGCGGGCAAGGAAGTGGAATTCCTGATCCAGCGCCTCGCGCAGAAGGCGCGCGCCGCGGGCATCCACCTGATCATGGCGACGCAGCGCCCCTCGGTCGACGTCATCACCGGCGTGATCAAGGCGAACCTGCCGACCCGCCTCAGCTTCTACGTCGCCAGCAAGATCGATTCGCGCACCATCCTGGGCGAGCAGGGCGCCGAGCAGCTGCTCGGCAAGGGCGACATGCTCTACATGCCCGGCGGCAAGCAGCTGGTCCGCGTCCACGGCCCGTTCGTCAGCGACGACGAGGTGCAGGCGGTGGCCGATCACTGGCGCGCGCAGGGGACGCCCGACTATATCTCGGCGGTCACCGAGGAGCCCGAGGATGGCGGGTTCAGCCTCGACGGCGCGCCCGAGGGCGACGATTCGCCGGAGGACCAGCTCTATCGCCGCGCGATCCAGCTGGTGGCGGAGAGCCAGAAGGCATCGACCTCCTGGCTGCAGCGCCAGCTGCGGGTGGGCTACAATTCGGCGGCACGGCTGGTCGAGCGGATGGAGAAGGACGAGTTAGTCTCGCGCCCCGACCATGTCGGCCGCCGCGAAGTGCTGATGGATACCGACGGGCGGCAGCTGTAACGGACCGCTCGTAACGGATCGAAACGCGGGCGCTGGGGGTTCAGGGGACATTCAAGCCCCATATTCCAGGGCATTTCCCCGCAATTTGGAGAAACGACACGTGTTTGCACGGCCCCTCGCCTTCAGCCTCGCGCTCGCCGCGCCGGCCCTGGTCTCGGCCGCGGCGCCTGCGCCGGCCAATGAGCTCGCCCAGGTGCAGCAGCATCTCCAGTCGGTAAGCGCGATGACCGCCGGCTTTGCGCAGACCGACCGCAACGGCCGCACTCTGACCGGCACGATGACGCTCAAGCGCCCCGGCAAGATCCGCTTCCAGTATCAGAAGGGCGTGCCCCAGCTGATCGTCGCGGACGGGCGCAGCCTCTATTTCATCGACTACCAGGTCCGCCAGGTCGAGCGCTGGCCGATCGGCAACTCGCCGCTCGCCGTGCTGCTCAACCCGAAAAAGGACATCGCGAAGTTCGCCAAGGTGGTGCCGACCGGCAGCGACAATGTCGTCTCGGTCGAAGTGCACGACGGTGACCATCCCGAATATGGCCGGATCACCCTGATCTTCCAGAAGAGTGCCTCGGCCCCGGCCGGGCTGATGCTCCAGGGCTGGGTGGCGCTGGATTCGCAGAACAATCGCACGACGATCCGGCTGTCGAACCAGCAGTTCAACGCCAATATCAGCGACGGAGCGTTCCGCTGGAACGACCCGCGGAAACAGGGCCCGCGCTGAAGCTGAACATCGTTCATGCTGGCGACAGGTAGCCTGCCCTAGAACCAGTCTTGCGGATGTGGGGCGTACCCGGGATTTTCCCCCTGTTACCCGGGATTCTCACTTCCCGCCTGCGTGACGAACGCTAGGTCGGCCCTCGTTCCATTGCCCCCGGGACGAGGGCCTTTCCATGTCCGGCGCTCACCCACTGGTGCGCAGGCGAAACACCTCCTAAATCCCACGCGATGAAGATCGCCTCCTGGAACATCAACTCCGTCCGCTTCCGCATCGAGATCGTCGAGCAGTTCCTGCGCGAGGAGGCACCGGACGTGCTGTGCCTGCAGGAAACCAAGGTGATCGACGGGGACTTCCCCGAAGGCGCCTTCCGTGCGCTCGGCTATGACCACATCATCAAGCACGGCCAGCGCATGCATCACGGTGTGGCGATCATCGCCCGCGTGCCGGTGGTCGAGGATGACCGGTTCGACTGGCAGGCCAATGGCGAGGCGCGCCATGTCGGCGTGCGGCTGCCAAATGGCGTGCGGCTCGAGAATGTCTATGTCCCCGCCGGCGGCGACATTCCCAACCGCGAGCTCAATCCCAAATTCGGCCAGAAGCTCGACTTTCTCGAGCGGATGATCGCCTGGTCCGAGGGGCTGAGCGTCCCCTCGATCCTCACCGGCGACTTCAACGTCGCGCCGCTGGAGAGCGACGTGTGGAGCCACAAGCAGCTCCTCGACGTGGTCAGCCACACGCCGATCGAAGTCGAGACGCTCGGCCGGCTCCAGGCGGCGAACGACTGGGTCGATCTCGGCCGCCACTTCGTCCCCGCCCCGGCGCGCTATTACAGCTGGTGGAGCTACCGCGCGAAGGACTGGGCCGCATCGGACCGCGGCCGCCGGCTCGACCATATGTGGGCCAGCCGCGACGTCGCCGAGAAGGCGACCAGCCACAAGGTCTGCGAGCCCTGCCGCTCCTGGCTCAAGCCCTCCGATCACGTCCCCATCGTCACCGAGTTCGACTTTTGAGCGCGCATGCCGCCGCCCGCGCCGTCGATGCGCTGCGCCGGGGCTGGCCCGTGGCAATCGGTGACCTTGCTTTGTTGGCGGTGGAAACGGCTGACGCCAGGCGGCTGGCGGCGTTCGACGAGGGCGGCCAGGCCGATCTCCTCCTCTCCGCCGGCCGCGCCGCCACCCTCAAGCTGGCCAACCAGCGCGACGCCGCGACGCCCGACGCCCCGGTGCTGGTCGAGCGCGCGCCCTGGCTCGATTTCGACACCGCGACCGCGCTGGCCGATCCCCAGTTCGACCTCGCCACCCCGCTCAAGGGTCCGTTCCGCGCGATTCCGCTGGTCGCGCCGGAGCTGGCCGCCGCTGCGCTGCGCCTCGCCCGGGTGGCGGGACTGCTGCCCGCCTTCTTCGTCCGCAAGGCCGCCGGCGAGGAGGCGATCACACCCGAAGATATCGACGCGCATGAGGATGCCGATCGCCTGCGCATCGTCGCGCGCGCGCGCCTGCCCGTGCTCGATGCCGAGGACAGCGAAATCGTCGCCTTCCGCACCGACGAGATGCCGGGCGAGCATGTCGCGCTGCTGATCGGCGAGCCCAATGGCCAGCCGCCGCTCGTCCGCCTGCACAGCGAATGCCTGACCGGCGACGTGCTGGGCAGCCTCAAATGCGATTGCGGCCCGCAGCTCCAAGCCGCGATCCGCGAGATCCGGGCGAGCGGCTGGGGTATCCTGCTCTATCTGCGCCAGGAAGGGCGCGGGATCGGGCTGATCAACAAGCTGCGCGCCTATGCGCTGCAGGACCAGGGCTTCGACACGGTCGACGCCAACACCCGGCTCGGCTTCGCGATCGATGCCCGCAACTTCGCCACCGCGGCGAAGATGCTGTCGCTGCTCGGCCAGCGCCGCATCCGTCTGCTCACCAACAATCCGGAGAAGGTCGCGGCACTCGAAGCCGCCGGCGTGACGGTGGCCGAGCGCGTGCCGCACTTCCTGCCGCCCAACCCCCACAACGAGCGCTATCTCGCCACCAAGCGCGACCGCACGGGGCACCAGCTCTAGAGCATGGCCATAGCCGAGACCGCCCTGCGCGACGCGATCGAGGCCTGTTACCGCGCATTCGCCGAATTTCCGGCGCCGCGGAAACTGGATGCCTCACCGCTGCGCGATGCGAAGGCGATCCTGCGCACGCTGACCGCAGCGCCCCTGCGCCAGCTCGGCGAGGGGCAGATCGGCCCCTATGCCGGCTGGGCGATCACCACGGTGGGCGACGCGCGGGACTATTGCCACTTCGTGCCGCGGATATTCGAGCTTTCGATCGATCAGCCCGGCGGTATAGGGTTCGAGCCGACGATCATGGCCGACAAGCTCGTCATGGCGGGCTGGCACGACTGGCCGGTCGAGCGCCGGCGGGCCGTGCTCGGCTTCTTCCACACCGCATTCGTCCTCACGCGGGTGCGCTCTTCCGACGAACGCGAAGATGCGAGCTATTGGCTCGCCGCGCTCGCCATTCTGGGCGAGCCGATTGCCCCGCTTTTCAAAGCCTGGCGTGCCGAACCCTCTCCAAATGCCGCGCTCCAGATCGCGCTTGTGCTGCAATGGGAGGGCAAGCAGCTCTATCGGCACGGCGAAGTGCGCGGCGCTTTCTGGGAGGATGTCGACATCGACGCCCGCCGCACCTTCGCCGGCCTGCTTCTGTCCGACGAGACCAGGGCATTGCTCGAAAAGGCGATGTCACGCGTCGCAGAGGAAGACCGCTGGTTGCTCGACACCGCGCTGGCCGAACTGGATCGGAAATCCTGATGCGCTATTTCCTCGACACCGAGTTCAACGGATTCGGCGGGCCGCTGATTGCGCTGGCGCTGGTGCCCGAGGATGGCAGTGCGCCCTTCTACGCCGCGCTGCCCTGCCCCGATCCCACGCTTTGGGTCGCCGAGCATATCCTGCCGGCACTCGATACCGTGCCGATCAGTCGCGAGGAAATGGGGCGGGCCTTCGCCGCCTATCTGGGCAATGATCCCGATCCGCTGCTGGTCGCCGACTGGCCCGAGGACATCGCCCATGCCGCGACGCTGCTGATCGCCGCGCCCGGCCATCGCCATCCGATCGACCGGATCCGCTTCGAGCTGTGCGACGCCTTCGGCTTCGACAGCGCGGCGCTGAGCAAGCGGCCGCACAATGCATTGAGTGACGCCATGGCGCTGCGGGACTATCTGCTCGCCCGGGAAGCGCGGGGCTTCTAGTCCCCTTCCCCGTCATCCCGGCCTTGTGCCGGGATCCACCGGGAGGCTGAGCACAGGACAGGAGTTTCCAGGCCAGCACGCGCGGCACGGTGGACCCCGGAACAAGTCCGGGGTGACGAGAGATATGGTACTCGCCGACGCTTCAGCCGAGCAGCCGCTCGACCTCGTCGAAATCATGCGCGATCAGCTTCACGCCCAGTGCGCGCAGTCGCTCGGCATGGTCCGGCGCGCAGTGCGAACCCGCGCACAGGCCGATTACGTCGGCGCCCGAGGCCACCGCCCCGGTGACGCCCACCGGCGAATCCTCGAGGATCACGCAACGCTCGATCGGCACCCCGATCGCCGCGGCGGCGTGGAGATAGAGGTCGGGCGCCGGCTTGCCGCGGCTGACATGCTCGCGGCCGCTATAGATATGCTCGCCGAACGCCGCGCGGATGCCGAGATGGCGCAGATGCCGGTCGATCCATTCGGTCGAGCTCGACGAGGCGATCGCGCGGGGCAGCCCGGCGGGCAGCCCCTCGACGAAGCGGATCGCACCGGCCACCGCCGGAAGCCCCTCCTCCAGCACCCGGGCATCTTCCTCGGCGCGGCTGGTGTGGAAGTCGTCGGGGATCGCGCGGCCGATCCAGTTCTCGATCGCGCCCAGGAAGTCGGCACCCGACAGGCCCATGAAATTGGCCATCGAGTCCTCGGGGCTCGTCGGATGGCCGATGCTGGTGAGGTACGCGGCGATCTGCTTGTTGCCGGCATATTCGCTTTCGAGCAGCACGCCGTCGAAATCGAAGAGGATGGCGTCGTACTTCATGCGCGCGCTCCGAACAGGGCGGTGCCGACGCGGACATGGGTCGCGCCGATCGTCACTGCGGTCTCGAAATCGCCCGACATGCCCATGCTGAGCCCCTCCAGGCCATGGTCACGCGCGATCTTGGCGAGCAGCGCGAAATAGGGCGCCGGCTCCAGCTCGAGCGGCGGCACGCACATAAGACCCTGCACCGGCAGCTCGGCGGCGCGCGCTTCCTTGAGCAACGCCGGCAGTTCGAGCACCGGGCAGCCGCCCTTCTGGTCTTCGTCGCCAATATTGACCTGGAGGAAGCAGGCGGGGCGCTTGCCGGCCTTGTCCATCGCCCTGGCCAGCGCCGCGACCAGCGAGGGCCGGTCGACCGAATGGATGGCGTCGAACAGCGCGACGGCATCCTCGGCCTTGTTCGACTGGAGCTGGCCGACCAGGTGGAGCGCCACATCAGGAGTCGTCTCGCGCAACTTCGGCCATTTGCCCTCGGCCTCCTGCACGCGATTCTCGCCGAACACCCGCTGGCCCGCGTCGATCAGCGGCTGGATGGCGTCGGCGTCGTGCGTCTTGGAGATGGCGATCAGCGTGATGCTGTCGGGCTTGCGGCCGGCGATCTTCGCGGCACGCGCGATTCGGGCGCGCACATCGGCAAGGCGCTGGCTGGCTTCGTCTATCGGCATGGAGCGCGCTATAGGCAGGGCGATGCCCCGCCGCCACCCCCTGCCGCGCCTTTGGCTGATGACCGACGAACGCATGGGCGACGGCCTTTGGGAGGCGCTTGCCCGCCTGCCGCGGGGAAGCGGCGTGGTGTTCCGCCACTATGGCCTGCCGCCGGCCGAGCGGCGCGCCTTGTTCGCCAGGGTGCTCCGGGCAGCGAAACGGCGGCGGCTGGTGGTGGTCCGAGCGGGACTCGCGCCGATGCGCGGCGAAGCCGGCGTGCATGGCCGGCGCGGGCGCGGGCTCCGTACGGCGCCGGCGCATGACCGCCGCGAGGCGGTGGCGGCGATCCGCGCGGGTGCCGATGCCCTGTTCGTCTCGCCGGTCTTCGCCACCCGCTCGCACCCCGGCGCGCGGGCACTTGGCCGGTCGCGTTTCGGGCAGCTTGTGCGGGGGCTGGAGGTGCCGGTGATCGCGCTGGGCGGGATGGACGCGCGGAGGGCGAAGAGCTTGAGGCCGTTCGGGATTCACGGCTGGGCGGCAATCGACGCCTGGACGAAAGGCAAGCGCTGACCCCCCGCCAATCCTTCTTGGTTCCCCGGCGAAAGCCGGGGCCCAGGGTTTCTCGTCCGAATCGCCTGTGACCCTGGGCCCCGGCTTTCGCCGGGGAACAACCTGTCTCATGATGGAAGCCGGTGAGGCCTGATGGCTGGGAACTACGCCTCAGCCGTCAGAAGCGGAAGGCGGTGCCCACATAGACCGCCTGGCTCTCGCGGCGGCTCTCGTTGAGCTTGGGCAGGCGATCTTCCTCGCTGCGATAGCGCACGCCCGCGGTCACATCGAGGTTGCGGGTCAGCGAATAGCTGCCGCCGACGTCGATCGAATAGCTCGGCTTGTCGCCGATCAGCACCGGGGTGTTGCCCAGCGGACGGTCCGAAGTGGCGCTCAGGCGGCCGCTCAGGCGCTTGCCGGTATAGCTGACGCCGATATCGGCGCGCTCGCGGCTGCCGGGCTGGTCGACCAGCTCGACGCGGGTCACGTCGCCCGAGACGGCGAGACGCTTCCAGCCGACCGAGACGCCGAGATTGTAGGAGATCGGCGCGAGGTTGACCGGCGTCGCCGCGGCAGCGACTTCGCGGGTCACGTCGCGGCTGCGTAGCGCGCGGCTCGAGCTGGCACGGACCGCGACCGTGACGCCGCGGGCATTGCCGCGCGATTCGGCCGGGGTGAAGCGGAACGCGCCCTCGGGCAGGCCTGAGCGGGCGAGCACCGCGGCGAGCTTCGGATCGGCCGCCGCCGGGGTGAAGATGCCAATGCCGCCGCGCGCCGGAACGGCGCTGCGCTTCGCGGCCAGGGCGCGGTCAGCCTTGCTGGTCTGCGCCTGAATCGCCGGCGCAAGCAGGAGGCCGGCAGCGCACAGCGCCCCCAGTCCAATTCCCGCCTTTGTCCGTCCGACTCGCATTCTCATGCACCCCTAGATAATTTGTCCTACCACGATTCCGAAGATGCGTTCCACCGGTGGCATAAATTTCGTGCCAGTGTTGCATCAGACCCACAGAATCGGTTGCGCGCCCTTTCACCAGAAGTGTTTCAAACGTGCGACTCGGGCCATGGCTTCCCGCCTTGCTCCCGCCACATGCGCCACTATAGATGCTCCCGACTTTTCTCGCCTGGTAGGAATGTGACGATGAACCGCCTGTTGCGCACCGCGATCCTTGGGTCGCTCGCTCTCTCGATCACCGCGTGCGGCGGTCACAACAAGCGCCCCGAAGCCGATCTCGCCGCTTCGAAGGTGACCACGATCGGCGTGAATTCCTATCTGTGGCGCGCCAGCCTCGACACGCTGAGCTTCATGCCGCTGCTCCAGACGGACTCCAATGGCGGCGTGATCGTGACCGACTGGTATGTGAACCCGAACGTCCAGACCGAGCGGATGAAGGTGACCGTGACGATCCTCGACCAGGATCTCCGCGCCGATGCGCTGCGCGTCGCCGCCCTGCGCGAAGTCAACCGCAACGGCGCCTGGGTCGCCGCCCCGGTCCAGGCCGCGACGGTGCAGAAGCTCGAGGACATCATCCTCACCCGCGCCCGCGACCTGCGTCGCGCTGCGGTCGCCACTGATTAATTCGGGCGGCACCGGCCCGCTCCCCCACCCGGCCTCCCAACGGCTATATTCTATGGGAGGCCGGGCGGGGGAGCGGGCCGGCACCGCGACTAAAACAGCAGGAACTGACTTGTCTCGCTTCAACCCGTTGAAGGCGGACGCCGCGTGGCAGAAGGTGTGGGAAGAGAACCGCACCTTCGCCGCGCGTGACGATTCGTCCAAGCCCAAGTCCTATGTCCTCGAGATGTTCCCCTATCCTTCAGGGCGCATCCATATGGGCCATGTCCGCAACTACACGATGGGCGACGTGCTCGCCCGTTTCCGGCGGATGAAGGGCATGGAAGTGCTCCATCCGATGGGCTGGGACGCGTTCGGCATGCCGGCCGAGAATGCCGCGATGGAGAAGAAGGTCCATCCGGGTTCGTGGACCCGCGCCAATATCGCGACGATGAAGGCGCAGCTGAAGCGCCTCGGCTTCGCGCTCGACTGGACCCGCGAAGTCGCCACCTGCGAGCCCGAATATTACGGGCACGAACAGGCGATCTTCCTCGATTTCTTCGAGAACGGCCTGGTCTATCGCAAGGAATCGGCAGTCAACTGGGACCCGGTCGACATGACCGTGCTCGCAAACGAGCAGGTGATCGACGGGCGCGGCTGGCGCTCGGGCGCGCTCGTGGAGCGCCGCAAGCTCAGCCAGTGGTTCCTCAAGATCACCCAGTTCGCCGATGATCTGCTGACCGGCGTCCAGGGCCTCGAGTACTGGCCCGACAAGGTCAAGCTGATGCAGGAGAACTGGATCGGCAAGTCCGAGGGGCTGGAGTTCCACTGGACCCTGTCCGATGGCGAGCAGCTCACCGTCTACACCACGCGCCCGGACACGATCTTCGGCGCGAGCTTCGTCGCGATCGCGGCGGACCACCCGATCGCGCAAAAGCTGGCGGAGGGCAATCCGGACGTCCAGGCGTTCATCGAGCGCTGCAAGCAGGGCGGTACCACCGCGGCCGAGCTGGAGACGCAGGAGAAGCTGGGCTTCGACACCGGCCTCACCGCGACGCATCCCTTTGATAATGCCTGGCAAGTGCCAGTCTACATCGCCAATTTCGTGCTGATGGACTATGGCACCGGCGCCGTGTTCGGCGTGCCGGCGCACGACCAGCGCGACTTCGAGTTCGCCAGCAAATACGCGCTGCCGATCCGCCGCGTCGTCTCCGAAGGCGACAAGACCGCGCCCGAATTCCACGACACCGAGGCCTATACCGGCCCCGGCACGCTGGTGAACTCGCACTTCCTCGACGGCATGGATGTCGCCGATGCCAAGCGCGCGGTGATCAGCCGTGCCGAGGACGGCGGCTGGGGCAAGGGCCAGACGGTGTGGCGCCTGCGCGACTGGGGCGTCAGCCGCCAGCGCTATTGGGGCACGCCGATCCCGATCATCCATTGCGAGAGCTGCGGCGTGGTCCCTGCCCCGCGCGAATCGCTGCCGATCGTGCTGCCCGAGGACGTCAGCTTCGACATCCCCGGCAACCCGCTCGACCGGCACCCGACCTGGAAGCATGTCGACTGCCCGAAGTGCGGCACAGCGGCCCGGCGCGAGACCGACACGCTCGATACCTTCGTCGATTCCTCCTGGTATTTCATCCGCTTCGCCAGCCAGCCCGGTGGCAAGCCATTCGACAAGGCGGTAGCCGAGCAGTGGCTGCCGGTCGGGCAATATATCGGCGGCGTCGAGCATGCGATCCTGCACCTGCTCTATGCCCGCTTCTTCACCCGCGCCCTGCGCCATATCGGCAAGCTCGATGTGGCGGAGCCGTTCGCCGGCCTGTTCACCCAGGGCATGGTGACGCACGAGACCTACAAGTCGCTCGACGGCCGCTGGCTCTCCCCGCAGGAGATCCGCAAGGACAGCGCCGGCGCCGTGGAACTCGCCTCGGGCGAGCCGATCGACATCGGCCGCATCGAGAAGATGTCCAAGTCGAAGAAGAACACCGTCGATCCCGAGCCGATCGTCGACCAGTACGGCGCCGATGCGGTGCGCTGGTTCATGCTCTCCGACAGCCCGCCCGAACGCGACCTGGAATGGAGCGAGAACGGCATCGAGGGTGCCTGGCGCTTCGTGAATCGTCTCTGGCGCCTGTTCCACAGCGCCACCGAGGACGAAGCCGGCACCGGCGAGGACAAGGACCTCGACAAGCGCCTGCACCGCACCATCGCCGGCGTTGCCGAGGATGTAGAAGCGCTGACCTTCAACAAGTCGGTCGCCAAGCTCTACGAACTGGTCGGCGCGATCGAGAAGGCCCAACCTTCCGCCTCGCGCACCGGGGCGATCCGCACCTTGGCCCGCATCGTCGCGCCGATGGTCCCGCACATCGCCGAGCAGGCCTGGGCCGATTGGGGCAATTCCGGCCTGATCGCCGATGCTGAATGGCCCGTCGTGGATCCCGCGCTGCTCGTCGACGACGAGGTGACGATCGCCGTCCAGGTCAATGGCAAGCTGCGCGATACGCTGCTAATGCCGAAGGGCGCGGCCAAGGATGTTGTCGAGGCCGCGGCACTTGCCAGCGAGAAGATCGTTCGGTCGCTCGAAGGCAAGCAACCCAGGAAGGTGATCGTCGTGCCCGATCGTCTGGTGAACATCGTCGCATGAAGAAGGTGGCGTTCCTCGTCGCCGCGGGCCTGGCCCTGTCCGGCTGTGGCCTCCGCCCGCTCTACGGCGGCGGCCCCGATGGCGCGGTGCGCTCCACCCTCTCCGCGGTCGAGGTCGCGCCGATCCAGGGCCAGTCCGGCTGGCTGGTCGCCAACGCGCTCAAGGACCGGCTCGACCATAACGACGCCCCCGCCCGCTACCGGCTCGAGGTGAAGCTCGACGACCAGATCAGCGGCTTGGGCGTGCGCCGCGACGATTCGGTCTCGCGCGAGCGGCGGACGCTGCGTGCGCGCTACCAGCTGGTCGATCTGAGCAACGGCAATGTCGTGCTCGACGCCACCGCCGGCTCCGACGCCGGCATCGACGTGGTCGGCAGCGAATATGCCACGATCGCAGCCGAGAAGAGCGCGCTCGAGCGGCTTTCAGGCATCGTCGCCGACCAGATCGTCGCGCGCGTCGCGCGCTACGCGCAGACCGCGCCCGCGGGCGGCCAGTGAAGGCCAACGCGACGCAGATCCGCGCCGCGATCGACAAGCTCAACCCCGACACGCGGCTCTATCTCTTCCACGGCCCCGACGAGGCCGGCGCTGCCGACCTGGCATCGCGGCTCGGCAAGGCGCTGGGGCCCGAAGCCGAGCGCATCGACCTCGACATGAAGGCCCTGCGCGAGCAGCCCGGCCGCCTCGCCGACGAGGCAGCCTCGCTCTCGCTGTTCGGCGGCACGCGCTTCGTGCGCGTCCTCGGCGTCGAGGAAGGCGCCGCCGAGGCGATCGGGCTGCTGCTGAGCGCGCAGACGGCCGGAAACCCGGTCGTGGCGATCGGCCCGGGCCTCAAGGCGAGCGGCAAGCTGGTCAAGTCGGTGATCGCCGCGCAGAACGCCTGGGCGCATGCCTGTTACGTGCCCGAGGGCGTCGATGCGACCCGCCTCGCCTCCAATGTCGCCCGCGAGCACGGCCTGCGCTTGATGGGCGACGTCCCCCAGCGCCTCGCCGCCGCCACCGCCGGCGACAGGGCCATTCTGGCGCGCGAGATCGAGAAGCTGGCGCTATACCTCGACGCGGCGCCGGACCGCCCCAAAGACGCCGACAGCGCCGCTCTGGACGCGATCGGCGCGGACCTGGGCGATTCGGATCTGAGCGATGCGATCACCGCCGTGGTCGATGGCCGGGTCGGCGATATCGGCATTGAGCTCGCCCGGCTCGGCGAAGGCATCGGCGTGCCGCTGATGCGCCAGCTCGCCCGGCGCCTCCAGGGCATGGCCGAGATGCGGATCGACCTGGATCGCGGCGGCGACCTCGACGAAGTACTTGAGAAACATCGCGTTTTCTTCCGCGAGAAAGCCGCGACCGGCCGCGCGCTGCGACGCTGGAACGGCACCCAGCTCGCCCGCGCGATCGACCGCGTCCGCGAAGCCGAACGCGCGATGATGCATTCGGGGAGCGCGGGGGAAGTGCTGGCGGAGGCGGAAGTCGTGACGATCGCGCGACAGGCGACGCGGGCCAGGGGCTGATAGCCCACCCTGGCGAAAGCCCCCTCGGATTTAGCTGCCCTGTCGCGGTGCCCCCGTGGTCCCGGCCTCAATCAGGCAGCCTCGCTGCCGTCACCGAGATGCAATTTGCCGTTCCGAACGCTGAACCAGCGATCCGCGCCCTCCCCCTCCTCGCGACGGTCGACCAGATGCCATCGCGGCTGGCCATCGGTCGTCGAGAAAGAAAGGAGCCGCATGCCCGTATCGGTTGTGAGCGCGACCTCCGGAAGCGCACCGAACAGCGTGCATTGCGCGATCCGCGTGCCGAGAAGCTGTTCGAACACGGGTTCCCACAGCGCTTCGTCGCTCCAGCTGCCGCAACAGATGGCGGTCGCGTCCTCTATCCGCCAGCTCCATTCGATGCCCAGCGTGACTTGCCCCAACAGCCAGGTCTTTCCGTCTCGCGTACCGCGCGGCACTTCGGATACGAAACCCAGCTCCAGGAACAGGGCCGAGCCATAGCCACGCCAGATATGCCCGATCGGCAGTCCTCGAAGCGCCCCAGCAAGGGCTTCAAAAGCCTCGGCCGGCGTCATCCTGCCGGAACGCTCAGATCCGCTCCCCGCTCAGCCGCTGACAGACCATGTCGAGCTGATCCAGCGTCGAATAGGACAGTGTCAGCGTGCCCCCCTTCGCCCCGTGCGCGATGCGGACGTTGAGGCCCAGCACATCGCCCAGCTGGTGCTCGAGCGCCGAGATATCGGCATCGCGGATCTTCGCCTCGGGCTTGCGCTTGCTGTTCGGCTTGGCGTGGCGAGCCAGCTTCTCGGTCTCGCGCACCGACAGGCCCTTGTTCGCGACTTCGCGGGCGAGCCTCTCGGCCTCGGGCGCGCCGATCAGCGCGCGGGCATGGCCCATGTCGATCTCGCCGACCACAACCATGTTGCGCACGCCCTCGGGTAGGTCGAGCAGGCGGAGCAGGTTGGCGATATGGCTGCGCGACTTGTGGACGAGCTTGCCCAGCGCTTCCTGGCTATGTCCGAACTCGCGGATCAGCCGGGCATAGGCCTCGGCCTCTTCGATCGCGTTGAGGTCCTGGCGCTGGATATTCTCGACCAGCGCGATTTCCATCGTCTCGGCTTCGTTGAAGTCGCGGACGATGACCGGAACCTCGTGCAGCCGGGCGCGCTGCGCCGCGCGCCAGCGGCGCTCGCCGGCGACGATCTGGTAATTGTGCCCGGTCGGGCGGACGACGATCGGCTGGATCAGCCCGCGCTGCTTGAGCGACTGGGCCAGCTCCTCCAGCGCGTCCTCGTCGAAATGGCGACGCGGCTGGTCCGGGTGCGGCACCAGCGAGCTGACCGGCAGCATCCGCAGCCCCGAAGCGATATCGGGCGTTCCCGAGACCGGCGCCTCGGGAACGGCGTCGCCAAGCAGCGAGGAGAGCCCGCGGCCAAGGCCGGGACGAGGCTTGCGGGATGCTTCGGTCATGCGGCCTTCTTGAGCTTGGGCAGGCGATCGATCACTTCGCGGGCGAGCGCGATATAGGCTTCGGAGCCCGGGCAGCGATGATCGTAGATCAGCGCCGGCAGCCCGTGGCTCGGCGCTTCGGAAAGGCGGACGTTGCGCGGGATCACCGTGTCGAACACCACGCGGCCGAGCACGGCGCGGACATCGTCCGAAACCTGATCGGTCAGGCGGTTGCGGCGATCGTACATGGTCAGCACCACGCCGAGGATCGACAGGCCGGGATTGAAGCGGCCGCGAATCCGCTCGACGGTGCTGAGCAGCTGGCTGAGACCCTCGAGCGCGAAGAACTCGCACTGGAGCGGCACGAGCAGCGCATGCGCCGCGACCATCGCGTTGATCGTCAGCAGGCCGAGCGAGGGCGGGCAGTCGATCAGGATCACATCCCAGCGCTGCGCATGATGGCGGGCGATCGCGCTGTCGAGCCGGTGGGTGCGCGCCTCGAACTCGATCAGCTCGATCTCGGCGCCCGACAGGTCCTGCGTCGCCGGGATGATGTCGAGCCCCGGCACCTTGGTCGGCACCGCAACATCCTCGAGGTTCGCGTCGCTGACCAGCAGGTCATAGGTCGAATGCTCGCGCTCGGCCCGGCCGATGCCGAGCCCGGTCGAGGCGTTGCCCTGCGGATCGAAGTCGATCAGCAGCACACGCTGGCCGGTCGCGGCGAGCGCGGTGCCGACATTGATCGCCGTGGTGGTCTTGCCCACCCCACCCTTCTGGTTGGCGATAGCGATGCAGATCATCTGGGGCGTACCTTTCGCGCGACCACGATACCCGATTCAGGCGATGTGATGCTGGGTTCCACGTGAAACGCACCCTGCCATTTCGCGCGCGCCGCATCCACCTCCGATTGCACGCTTCGCCCCTTCGGGAGCAACCAGATTGTGGACGAGTCTGTGCAATGTGCCGTGGATTTGAACAGATCGGGCAGCGCGGCGACGGCGCGGGCCGAAACCACCGCCGCCTTCGCCTTGGGCTGATAGCTTTCGATCTTCCCGTGGACGACGCTGGCGCGCTCAGAGATGCTAAGCGCCTCGACCGCCCCGCGCAGGAACTCGACACGCCGAATCCGCGGCTCGACCATCACCACCGGGCGGTCGATCAGCAGCGCGACGACCAGGCCGGGCATGCCGGCACCGGTGCCGACATCGACCCAGGCACCCTCCCCCGCTTCCGCGGCCAGCGGGATGAGCTGGGCCGAATCGACGAAGTGCCGCGCCCAGAGCGCGTCGAAGCTTGCCGCCGAAATAAGGTTCTGTCGGGGCGATTCCTCACGCAGGATCTCGCCGAAGCGCTGTAGCTGCGTTTCACGTGAAACATTGAAATGTGCACGGATCCAGTCGCGTGCCTCGTCTTCGGTCATGCCGCGCGCCGCCGTGCGTGCAGGAGGATGGCAGACAGCGCCGCGGGGGTGATGCCGCGGATACGCGCCGCCGCTCCGATCGTCTCGGGGCGCGAGGCATCGAGTTTCTCGACCATCTCGTTGGAGAGGCCGGCGATCGCGGCAAAGTCCATGTCCGCGGGGAGCTTCACGGCATCATTGCTGCGCAACTGCGCAACCTCTGCCTCCTGCCGTTCGAGATAGGGGGCGTAGCGGGCATCCTCGACATACTCCGCGAGCAGCGCCGGATCGGCCTCGGGATGCACGTCGAGATGATCGAGCTCGATCCCCGGGAAGCGCAGCCATTCGCGCGCCGGGCGCTTGGCGCCATCCTGGGCAACCGGGGCACCGCGCGCGCCGAGCGCCGAAGCGGTGCGGATGACGGCAAAGGCTTCGTCGAGCTTAGCCCTGCCCTGTGCGCGCGCCTGTAGCCAGGCCAACCGCTCGGGCCCGAGGCAGCCCAGCTCGGCAGCGATCGGGCCCAGCCGCGTCCCGGCATTGTCGGCACGCAGGCGCAGGCGGAACTCGGCCCGGGCGGTGAGCATGCGATAGGGCTCCGTGACGCCCTGCAGCACCAGGTCATCGACCATGACCCCGAGATAGGAAGTCGCGCGATCGAGGATCAGCGGGGCGAGGTCCCGGGCGTAAGCGGCGGCGTTGAGCCCGGCGACCAGCCCCTGCCCCGCCGCTTCCTCGTAACCAGTGGTGCCGTTGATCTGCCCGGCACACCATACGCCCGGGATCGCCGGCAACCCCAGCGTGGCGTCGAGCGCACGCGGATCGATATGGTCATACTCGACCGCATAGCCCGGCGTGATGATCAGCGCCCGCTCGAGCCCCGGGATCGAATTGACCATCGCCACCTGCACATCGACCGGCAGCGAGGTCGACATGCCGTTCGGATAGATCAGGTGCGTGTCGAGCCCTTCGGGCTCGAGGAAGATCTGGTGCCCGTCCCGGTCGCCGAAGCGATGAATCTTGTCCTCGATCGACGGACAGTAGCGCGGCCCCTGCGCATCGATCGCCCCGGTGAACAAGGGCGAACGATCGAGCCCCGAGCGGATCGCATCATGCGTCGCATGGGTAGTCCGCGTGACGCCGCAATGAAGCTGGGGAAGAACCCGGCTCGCGGTGAGCGGCGACATGGTCCAGGGCTCGGCATCCGAGGGCTGCTCCTCGATCCGCGCCCAATCGATCGTGCGGCCGTCGAGACGCGGCGGCGTGCCGGTCTTGAGCCGGGCCATCGGCAGGTTCAGTTCACGCAGCTGCTCGGCCAGCCGGATCGCGGAGCCCTCGCCTACCCGACCACCGGTCTCGCGCTCCTCGCCGCGGAAGATGCGGCCGCCAAGGAAGGTCCCGGTGGCAAGCACCACGGCGCGGCAGCTGAGCAGGCTGCCGTCTGCCAGGCGAACACCTGCGACTGCGCCGCCCACCAGCTCCAGCGCCTCGGCTTCTCCCGCGACCAGGCGCAGGTCGGGCTGTTCCGCGAGCAGCTTCTGGATCGCCGCGGCATAGCGCACCCGGTCGGCCTGGACCCGCGGTCCCTGGACGGCGGTGCCCTTCGAGCGGTTGAGCATGCGGTAATGGATGCCCGCGGCATCGGTCGCACGGCCCATCAGTCCGTCGAACGCGTCGACCTCGCGGACCAGATGGCCCTTGCCCAGTCCTCCGATCGCTGGGTTGCACGACATCGCCCCCAGCTTCGTCAGGTCGAAGCTGAGCAAGGCCGTACGTGCACCCCGGCGTGCCGAAGCGGCAGCCGCTTCGGTGCCGGCGTGCCCGCCGCCGATGACGATGACATCGAAATCCATTGCCCGCGCGCTACAGAATCGCGGGCCCGCCGTCAAAACCGTTCCACGTGGAACATCTACTTGCCTATGCAGAAACGCCCGAACAGCGCGTCGAGCATCGCCTCGACCCCCGCCCTCCCGGTGATCGCATCGAACGCCCGCATCGCGCTGCGCAGCTGCTCGGCGATCAGCAGCAGATCGCTTTCACGGGAAATCGCCTGCAAGGCGGCAGCAGCGGACTGGCACAGCGCCCGTTGCCGGGCATTGAGCGCCATCAGATCGGGCGGCGGAAGCAGGTCGCCCGCGAGCCCGGCCATCGCCTCCCACAGCGCATCCAGCCCTTCGCCAGTGAGCGATGATAGCGATGTTCGCCCCTCCGCCGCGCCCCTTCCCGGCAGATCGGCACGCGGATTGAGCCAGAGGAGATGATCATGCGCCGGCGGCTTCTCATCGCCGAGCCACAGCAGAATGTCCGCCTCGACCTGCGCCGCCTGCGCGCGGGCGATACCGATCGCCTCGATCTCGTCGCCCGGCAGTTCGGCCAGTCCCGCCGTGTCGATCAGCAGCCAGGCGATCCCGCCGCGTACCACCGGCGCCTCGATCCGGTCGCGCGTCGTCCCGGAGATCGGCGAGACGATTGCCGCATCGCGCCCGGCCATCGCGTTGAGCAGCGACGACTTGCCGGCATTGGGCGGCCCGGCCAGCACCACGCGAATGCCGTCACGCAACCGCTCGACCGGCGGCCGATCCGCCACCGCCTCGATATCCGCCGCCAGCAAAGCCGCGCCCGACCGGATCGCAGGCAGCAGCGCGGCGTCCGCGACATCGTCCTCGTCGCTATGATCGAGCTCGGCCTCGACCCGGGCAGCGAGCCCGAGCAGCCGGTCGGTCCAGCCCTCGACCGCGCGCCGCACCGCGCCTTCGGCCGACCGGATCGCGGACCGGCGCTGCGCCTCGGTCTCCGCCATCAGCAGGTCGCCCAGCCCTTCCGCCTCGCTCAGGTCGATCCGGCCATGCTGAAGCGCGCGCCGGGTGAACTCGCCCGGCTCGGCCGAGCGCAGCCCCGGCCGGCCAGCAAGCGCAGCCTCGACCGCGCGGACCACCGCCCGGCCGCCATGGAGATGGAACTCCGCCAGATCCTCCCCCGTCGCGCTGCGCGGGCCGGGAAAGCAGAGAACCAGCGCCCGATCGAGCAGCGTTCCATCGGCAGGATCGCGCAACGCCCGCACCGCGGCCCGGCGCGGCTCGGGCAAATCGCCGGCGAATTCCCGCACCACCTCGAATGCCCCCGGGCCGCTCACGCGCAGCACCGCGATGGCAGCGGGCGGGGCACCGCTCGATACCGCGTAGATCGTATCCATTATTTGTCGGTCTTGCTCCCGGCGTCGAACATCGCGCGCCAGAAGCCCATGCCGGCCTCGCTCATCGGCGCCCAGCTCTGCAGCATCTTCTGGAAGGCTTCCGGGCTGCCCTGCTTGTCGATCGCATCGACCATCATCGCGATATAGCGCTCGTGCACCGGCGCCAGATCGGGCAGGCCCATCGCGCGCCGCGCTTCCTCTGGCGTGCACTCCACCTCGACATTGATCTTCATGGGTATCTCCGTTGCGCACGCCGCAGGGCGACTGCTAATTCGAACCCATGTATGCGCGCGACCATGGTGTGATCGCAACGCCCATCGGTCCGGTGCGGGTCGAAGGCGGTGAAGACGTGCTGGTTTCGATCCGGATCGGCGAAGGTTCACCCGCGCCCGGCAATGCCGCCGCGGTCCGCGTCGCCATCGAGCAGCTCGAGCAATGGTTCGCCGGCACGCGGCAGGATTTCGATCTCCCGCTCCAGCCCCTGCCCACTTCACGTGGAACAGAGCTACGCCAGGCGATGATGGCCATCGGCTATGGCGAGACGCTGAGCTATGGCGGGCTCGCCCGGATCACCGGATCGAGCGCGCGGGCGATCGGCCAGATCTGCTCGAACAACCCCTTCCCCATCATCGTCCCCTGCCACCGAATCCTCGCCGACGGCGGGAAGCTCGGCAATTATTCGGGCGGCGAAGGACCCAAGACCAAATCCTGGCTGCTCGATCATGAGCGGCGCTATTCCGGAAGGACCTTATTGTGAGCGAGATGATCAGCATCGATACCATCGACGGCAGCGGCAGCTTCCAGGCCTATGTCGCCCGACCCGAAGGCGCGCCCAGGGCAGCGGTTATCGTGATCCAGGAGATCTTCGGCGTGAACCCGGGCATCCGCCAGAAGTGCGACGACTGGGCAGCCAAGGGCTATCTCAGCCTCGCGCCCGACCTGTTCTGGCGGCTCGAGCCGGGTATCCAGCTCGATCCGGACGTGCCTGAGCAGTTCCAGCAGGCGCTCGCGCTGATGGGCAAGTTCAATCAGGACGCCGGCATTCGCGACATCGAAGCGACGATCAAGGCGGCCCGCGCGCAGCTGGGCGAGGGCGGCAAGGTCGGCGTGGTCGGCTTCTGCCTGGGCGGCCGCCTGGCGTTCATGACCGCGACGCGGACCGACAGCGATGCGAGCGTCGGCTATTACGGCGTCGGCATCGACAATCTGCTCGGCGAGAAGCACGGCATCGCCCGCCCGGTGCTGTTGCACATTCCCCAGGCCGATCATTTCGTCAGCCCCGAAGCGCAGGCGGCGATGCACGAAGGGCTGGACGACCACCCCAAGATCACGCTGTTCGACTATGCCGGTAAGGATCATGGCTTCGCCGACACCTTCGGCAAGCGCCGCTCCGACGACGCCGCCAAGCTCGCGGATGGGCGGACGGCCGAGTTCTTTGCGAAGAACCTCGGCTAAGCCACCGGTCACAAAGGGGAAGAACATGCGGGGAGTAAAGGCCCTGAGCCGGGCGACATGTGCGATCATCGCCTTGCTGGCAGTATCTGCCAGCGCCTCCCCGCCCCCCGATCTCAACGCCCTGCTCGCGCGCTGGGATCGAGACGAGCATCCTGACCTGCGCGGTGTTGTGGTGCTCCATCACGGCAAGCGCGTTGCCGAGCGCTATTATAACGGCGCAGCCGCCGGCGAGCTTCACGACATCCGCTCGGCGGGCAAGAGCGTGACCGCGCTGATGGTCGGCATCGCAATCGATCGCAGTGCGATCCAATCGGTGGACGATCCGGTCTCGCGCTACTGGCCCGAAGCCGCAGGCAGCGCGATCGGTCCGGTGGCGATGCGCGACCTGCTGAGCATGCGTTCTGGCCTGGCGGCATTCGATGAGGATCCCGCATCCCCCGGCAACGAGGATCGGATGGACGAGGCAGCCAACCCGCTCGCCTTTGTCCGCGGCGTGCCATCCGAGACCAGGCCTGGCACACGCTACCGGTACAATTCCGCCACCAGTTATGTCGCCGGCGTCGTGGTGGCGAAGGCAACGGGTCAGACAATGGCCGACCTTGCCCGCCAGCGCCTGTTCGCCCCGCTGGGCATCACCCGCTGGCGCTGGGATTCCGATGCCGCAGGCGTGACCAAGGGCCAAGGCAATCTCTGGCTCACCACCCGGGACCTTGCGCGGATCGGTGAGATGGTGCGGAACAAGGGACAGCTTGGCGGCCGCCGAATCGTCAGCGCGCGCTGGATATCGGCGATGACGGCGCGCGTTGTCAGCATCGCCGACAGCGATCCCTATGCCGATCACTATGGCTATTTCTGGTACCGCAAGACGCATCAGGCCGGCGGCATTGCCGTCACCGTGTCCTTCGCCTCGGGCAATGGCGGCAACAAGATCTATGTCGTGCCGAGCTGCAACCTGGTGGTCGGGATCACTTCCTCCGCCTATGGCCGCGGCTATGGCCAGAGGCGGTCGGAAGCGATCCTGAAGGCCATCCTCGATGCCGAGGTGGGTGCCGGCCGGTGTCGGGCCGGCTGATCCTCAGAAGAAGCTGGTGATCCCCGGCGTCTCGTGCGTGCCGACCCAGCCTTCATAGATCATCCGGAACGCCACGAAGACGATCACGATCAGGCCGATATAGGCGATCCAGGGATAGCGGTTGATCAGCTTGGCGATCAGGTTCGCTGCGATGCCCATCAGCGCAACCGAGAGCAGCAGGCCGACAACGAGGATGCCGGGATGCTCGCGCGCCGCGCCGGCGACCGCGAGGACATTGTCGAGGCTCATCGAGACGTCGGCAACGGCAACGGCCCAGGCGGCTCCGGCGAAGCTCCTGGCCGGCTTCAGGCCCGATTCGACCTCATCGGCATGCGGACCGCCTTCGCGGATCTCGCGCCAGAACTTCCAGCTTACCCAGAGCAATAGCAGCCCGCCGGCGAAGATCAGGCCGACAATCCCCATCAGCCAGCTGACGATCAGCGCGAAGGCGATGCGCAGTACCAGCGCAGCACCGATGCCGATCAGGATCACCTTCTTGCGCTGGTCCGCCGGAAGCCCCGCGGCAAGCGCGCCGACGACGATCGCATTGTCACCCGCCAGCACCAGGTCGATCATCAGCACCGAGCCGAATGCCGCGAGCGCAGACGGATCGCCCAGGTTCGAGAAATCGGCGAGGATATGCTGCCAGATATCGGCAGGAGAGCCGATTCCGGCTGCGGCGGCGCTGAGGAGCATGTCGAGCATCCCCCAAGCCCTAACGCGCTTGCAGCCGCATGCAAGCGCCCGGACATGTTGAGCAACAAAACGAAAAAGGCCGGGCGCTGGGCCCGGCCTCTTCGTCTTGTTCCACGTGGAGCGCGGAAGCTTACTGGTTCATCGAGTCGAAGAAATCCTCGTTGGTCTTCGAATCCTTCATCTTGTCGAGCAGGAACTCCATCGCGTCGACGGTACCCATCTGCATGAGGATGCGGCGCAGCACCCACATCTTGGTGAGCTTGGCCTTGTCGACCAGCAGCTCTTCCTTGCGGGTGCCCGACTTGCCGACGTCGAGCGCCGGGAAGATGCGCTTGTCGGCGACCTTGCGGTCGAGGACGATTTCCGAGTTACCGGTGCCCTTGAACTCTTCGAAGATGACTTCGTCCATGCGGCTGCCGGTGTCGATCAGTGCGGTGGCGATGATCGAGAGCGAACCGCCCTCCTCGATGTTGCGCGCGGCACCGAAGAAGCGCTTCGGGCGCTGCAGCGCGTTCGCGTCGACACCGCCGGTCAGCACCTTGCCCGAGCTCGGCACCACGGTGTTGTAGGCGCGACCGAGACGGGTGATCGAGTCGAGCAGGATGACGACATCCTTCTTGTGCTCGACCAGGCGCTTGGCCTTTTCGATGACCATTTCCGAGACCTGCACGTGGCGCTGGGCCGGTTCGTCGAAGGTCGAGGAGATCACCTCGCCCTTCACCGAGCGCTGCATGTCGGTGACTTCTTCCGGGCGCTCGTCGATGAGCAGCACGATCAGGAAGACTTCGGGATGGTTATCGGTGATCGCCTTGGCGATGTTCTGCAGCATCACCGTCTTGCCGACACGCGGCGGCGCGACGATCAGCGTGCGCTGGCCCTTGCCCTGCGGTGAGACGATGTCGATGACGCGCGCCGACTTGTCCTTCTGGGTCGGGTCGAGCTGGTCGAGCGTCAGCTTGCTCTCGGGATAGAGCGGGGTGAGGTTGTCGAAATTGACGCGGTGGCGGACCGCATCGGGATCGTCGAAATTGACCGAGACGAGGCGGACCAGCGCGAAATAGCGCTCGCCGTCCTTGGGCGCGCGGATCTCGCCTTCCACCGTGTCGCCGGTGCGCAGGCCGAACTTGCGGACCTGGTTGGGCGAGACATAGATGTCGTCGGGGCCGGCGAGATAGTTCGCCTCGGGGCTGCGCAGGAAGCCGAAGCCGTCCGGCAGCACCTCGATCGTGCCCAGGCCCAGGATCTGCTCGCCATTCTCGGCCTCGGCCTTGAGGATGCCGAACAGCAGGTCCTGCTTGCGCAGCGTCGAAGCGCTCTCCACGCCGAGCTCCTCGGCCATCGAGACCAGTTCGGCGGGGGCTTTCTTCTTGAGGTCCTTGAGATGCATTGGGAATCCGGGTGCTTGGATGCTGGGGGGAGCGTCGGTCGGCGGTGGAGTCGCGCGCGAAGTACGATGCTTGGAGGAGGGATGGCCCGGTGACCCGGTCCACAGCGCCGAATTAGGAGTGGCCTACCCCCAAGTCAACCGGTCTCCGCGGTCTGGGATGCGCTTTTGCGGCAGGCGGTAAGTTGCGGCGACCAGCCGAAATGGCGCAACTTAATTGCGCGCGATTTCAGAAGGGCTTCACCACCGCCAGGATGACGACCAGGATCACCGCCAGCGCCGGCACTTCACCGACCATGCGCAAGGTCTGCGGGGCGAGGCTCCCCTGACCCTTTGCGAGCTTCTTCGAATAGCCGACCGCCCAGCCCTGATAGCCGGAAAGCAGGAACACGATCAGCAACTTGGCATGCAGCCAGCCGAGCCCGGCACCCCCTTCGAACATCCCCAGATTGGCGGCGAGCGCCAGGCCGAGCAGCCAGACGATCCCGATCGAGGGACCGAGGATCATCTTGCGCAGCAGCGCCTCGCGCTTCTCCCAGGCGGCCGCCTCGGGCGTGCCCAGCGCTTCCTGGTGATGGACCAGATAGCGCGGCAGCAGGAACAGGCCGGCCATCCAGAAGATCACGAAGATGATGTGGAACGCCTTGACCCAAAGATAGGCGCCGCCGAGCCAGCCTGCCATCGATCCTACCCCCTGATGCGCCCCAGCAGCCGCTCGACATGTTCGATCGGCGTATCCTGCTGGATGCCGTGCCCGAGATTGAACACATGCGGGCGGCTTGGAAAGGCCGAAAGGATCCGGTCGACCGCACGATCGAGCGTCTCGCCGCCCGCAATCAGCGCGAGCGGATCGAGATTGCCCTGCACCGGCAGATTCTCCGGCAGCACCGCGTCGGCCCAGGCGGGATCAACCGTCTCGTCGAGACCGATCGCATCGACCCCCGTCTCGCGCGCATAGGCCGGAAGCTTGCCGCCGGCGCCCTTGGGAAAGCCGATCACCGGCGCCTTGCCTTTCACCGCCGCGGCGATCCGCGCGGTCGGCGCGATGACCCAGCGCTCGAACTGCTCGGGGCTCAGGCTGCCCGCCCAGCTGTCGAACAGCTGCACGGCTTCGACACCCGCATCGATCTGCGCGTTCAGATAGGTGATCGTGCAATCGGCAATCCGATCGACCAGCGCCTGCATGAGTCCGGGATCGGCATAAGCGAGCCGCCGCGCCTCGGCCTGTTCGCGACTCCCCTGCCCGGCGATCATATAGGTGGCGACTGTCCAGGGGCTCCCTGCAAAGCCCAGGAAGGTGGTTCGGGAGTCGAGATGGGACCGGACCTGCCGGACGGTCGCATAGACCTTCTCCAGGGCCTCAGAACCCGATTCAAGGCCATCCAGCACGGCACGGGTGGTCACGGTCGGCGCCAGGCGCGGGCCTTCGCCGGTTTCGAACCACAATTTCTGCCCCAGCGCCATCGGCACCATCAGGATGTCGGAGAACAGGATCGCGCCGTCCATGCCGAAGCGGCGGATCGGTTGCAGCGTGATCTCGGCCGCCGCTTCGGGATCGAGCGCGAGTTCGAGGAATCCGCCCTTCTCGGCCCGGAGCGCGCGATATTCGGGCAGATAGCGGCCGGCCTGACGCATCAGCCAGACGGGCGGAATCTCCTGCCGGACACCCTTGAGCGTCTCGAGCAGCGGCTTGGGATGGGAGTCGGTCAGGGCCCGTTCCTAAAACAATAAAGAATGAATCTAGAGATTGTTGGAGTCTGTTGGCGCGTGGAAACCGGGGCTTATGCACTCGTCCGCGAGTTGCCAACAGTTTGACTCTCGCCGTCCCTCGGGAGTCCTCGGATTCGCGGATGCCATCCCCGTTTTCAACAGGCTGTGGATTGGAATCACAAGCTGGGGATGCGGATGTGGACGAATCACCAGCGGAGTCATCAAACTGACCCGATTGGTTCGTGCGCCGGGTTGCGCTAGTGGCTGTCAGCCATGTTTTCCACAGATCCATTCACGGCCTGATGCGGCTCCACCTCCACCTCCTCTCCGACTCCACCGGCGAGACGCTGGAGAACATCGCCAAGGCGGCGCTCGCCCAATATGACGATGTCGAGACGCTCCGCCATTTCTGGCCGATGGTGCGCAGCGAAGCGCATCTCGAGCGGATCCTCCAAGAGATCGCCCAGAATCCCGGGCTGGTGCTCTACACGCTGGTGAACCCCGAGATCCGCCGCACGCTGGAGAGCCGCTGCCGGGCGATGGGCCTGCCGGCGATCGCCCCGCTCGATCCGGTCAACCACGCCTTGTCCAACCTGCTCGGCCAGGAAGCCAAGGCGCGGCCGGGCCGCCAGCATACCCTCGACGCGGCCTATTTCGCCCGGGTCGACGCGATCCAGTTCACCATCGCGCATGACGACGGGCTGCTCGCCGAGGACTGGGAGGAGGCGGACATCCTCCTCGCCGGCGTCTCGCGCTCGTCCAAGACGCCGACTTCGATCTATCTGGCGAACCGCGGCTACAAGACCGCCAACATCCCGATCGTGGTCGAATCGCCGCCGCCTCCGGAGCTCTACAATCTCAAGCATCCGCTGATCGTCGGCCTCACCACCAGTGCCGATCGGCTGATCCAGATTCGTCGCAACCGGCTGCTCTCGCTCAACCAGGCGACCGAGACCAGCTATGTCGAGCAGGACGCCGTGACCCGCGAAGTCGCCTTTGCCCGGCGGATGTTCGCCGATAATGGCTGGCCCGTGATCGACGTGACGCGCCGCTCGATCGAGGAGACCGCGGCGGCGATCATCCAGCTGTGCAACGAGCGGACGCTCGAAAAGGGAAAGCAATGAACCTCGTACTCGCCTCGCAGAGCGCCTCGCGCCGCGCGATGCTCAACGATGCCGGCGTGCCGCATGAGGCCGTGACGGCACAGGTCGACGAAGCCTCGGCCAAGGCATCCTTGCTCGCCGGCGGCATCTCCCCGCGCGATCTCGCCGATGCGCTGGCCGAGCTGAAGGCGTTGAAGGTCTCCGGCTTGGTGCCCACCGCGCTGGTGCTGGGCGGCGATTCGCTGGTCGCGCTCGACGATGGCTCGCTGCTCGACAAGCCCGAGAGCCGCGAGCAGGCCGCCGATCATCTCCGCCGCATGTCGGGCAGGACGCACGACATCTACAGCGCTGCGGTGATCGCCGAGGGCGGCCGCGCGGTGTGGCGCCACGTCGACCGGGCGAAGCTCCACGTCCGCCCGCTCTCCGAGGCGTTCATTCAGGAATATCTCGACATCGAATGGCCGGCGATCGCCGGGTGCGTCGGCTGCTTCCGGATCGAGGGGCCGGGCGTCCAGCTGTTCAGCGCTACCCAAGGCAGCCAGTTCACCATCCTCGGCATGCCGCTGCTGCCGATCCTCGACTATCTGCGCACTCGCGGGGTTCTGACGTCATGACCATCTATGCCGAGGTGATCGGCGACCCCATCGCCCAGTCCAAGTCGCCACTGATCCACGGCTTCTGGCTGAAGCAGCTCGGCATCGAGGCCGAATATCGCCGCGCCCATGTGAAGCCCGAGGAACTGGCCGGCTATTTCGAGTCGCGTCGTAGCGATCCCGATTGGCGCGGCTGCAACATCACCCTGCCCCACAAGCAGGCCGCGCTCGAATTCGTCGAGGATCGCGGCGGCATCCGCGAATCGATCGGCGCGATAAACACCGTGGTGCGGGCCGAGGACGGCGCGCTGGTCGGCACCAACACCGATGCCGGCGGCTTCTATGCCCCGATCGCCGGGCTCGATCTCGAGGGCAGCCATGCCGTGGTGATCGGCGCCGGCGGCGCGGCGCGGGCGATCCTGTTCGCACTGTCCAAGGTCGGGATCGGCCGGGTGACTTTGCTCAACCGCAATGTGCTGAAGGCTGCGGCACTGCTCTCCGGCTTCGGGATCAAGGGCCAGGCCCTGCCGCTGGGCAGCAAGCTTCCCCCGGCCCAGCTGCTGGTCAATGCCAGCGCGCTCGGCATGATCGGCCAGCCCCCGCTCGAGATCGACCTGTCGCCGCTGCCCGAGGATGCGGTGGTCTATGACGCGGTCTATGCCCCACTCGAGACCGAGCTGCTCGCCCAGGCGCGGGAACGGGATCTCGATACGGTGGACGGACTCGAGATGCTGGTCGGCCAGGCCGCCCTCGCCTTCGAGCTGTTCTTCGGCGCCGAGCCGCCGCGCGACCGCGACGAGGAATTGCGCGAGCTGCTACTGGCGTGATCACGCTCGGCCTCACCGGGTCGATCGGCATGGGCAAGTCGACCGTGGCGGCGATGTTCGCCGAGCTCGGCGTGCCGGTGTTCGATGCCGATGCCGAGGTCCATCGGCTCCAGGGCCCGGGCGGCGCGCTGGTCGCCGAGATCGAGGCGGAATTCCCCGACACCACCACCGCGCTGGGGGTCGATCGCACGCTGCTGCGCGAGGCGGTGCTCGCCGATCCCGCCGCCTTTGCCCGGCTCGAGGCGATCATCCACCCCGCCGTGGCCGAGGCGCGCAACGCCTTTCTCGAATCGAATCGCACGGCGCCGCTGGTGGTGCTCGACGTGCCGCTGCTGTTCGAGGCCGGCGGCTGGCAGCATGTCGACAAGATCGCGGTGGTCTCCGCCCCGGCCGAAATGCAGCGCGAGCGGGTGCTTGCCCGGCCCGGCATGACGGCGGCGCGTTTCGAGGCGATTCTCGCCCGCCAGCTCCCCGATTCGGAGAAGCGCGCCCGGGCGGACTTCGTGATTCCGACGGGCGGTTCGCTCGATGAGACGCGCGGCGCGGTACGTAATGTCATCGCTTGCCTAGCGGGGCCGGCAGTAGGATAAGTGTCACATGCGTGAAATCGTGTTCGACACCGAAACCACCGGGCTCAGCTTCTCGGGTGGCGACCGGCTGGTTGAGATCGGATGTGTCGAGCTGGTCAACCGGGTGATGACCGGGCGGCACTACCACGCCTATATCAATCCCCAGCGGCCGATGCCGATCGAGGCGTTCAACGTCCACGGCCTGTCGGACGTGTTCCTCTCCGACAAGCCGCTGTTCGAGGATGTGGTCGAGGACATGCTCGAATTCATCGGCGACAGCCCGATGATCGCGCACAACGCCAATTTCGACTTCGGCTTCATCAATGGCGAGCTCAAGCGCAGCGGCCGGCCGATCGTCGATCTCGGCCGCATGGTCGACACGCTGGCGATCGCCCGCGTCAAGCATCCCGGCGCCAAGCACACGCTCGACGCGCTCTGCACCCGCTACGGCATCGATCTCACCCAGCGCACCCTGCACGGGGCGCTGATCGACGCCTCGCTGCTGGCGCAGGTCTATGTCGAGCTGACCGGCGGCCGGCAGATCACTCTTGGCCTCGCGGTCGACGCGCCGATCGTGCGCGAGACCGCCGCCGAGGCACCGACGCGGGTACATGTGCGCCCCGCGCGACAATTTGCGGCGAGCGCGGCGGAACTCGAACGCCACGCAGCCTTTCTCTCTAAGATGGAGGAGCCGCTCTGGGGCGCCGCCGCAGCCAGTTGAACCCCGGCTTTGGCCTGGGTCAAAGGGCTGGGACCCCGCCCCAGCTAACGTCCTCGTAAAAGCGGAGGTGAAGATGGACATCCGGGTTTCTGGGCATCAGGTCGAGACGGGCGCTGCGCTCACGGCGCAGGTCAACGAGCGGCTCCAGGGGATTGCGGGCAAATATTTCTCGCGCGCCATCTCGTCCCAGGCGACCTTCGGCAAGGGGCCGCACGACAATGGCTTCACCTGTGACATCGTGATGCACGTGACCCAGGGGCTGGTGCTCAAGGCGACCAACAAGGGCATGGAGGCGCATGGCGCGTTCGATGGCGCGGCCGACCGGATCGACAAGCAGCTGCGCCGCTACACCCGCCGGCTCAAGGACCGGCAGAACGGCGTGGTCAATGCGTTCGCGGAGAACGGCGCCTATGACAACAACGCCGGTTACACCCTCTTCCAGGAGCATGCCGAGGAGGACGAGCCCTCCGATGCGCCGCTGATCATCGCCGAGACCCGGGTCGATGTGCCCGATGCCACCGTTTCGGATGCCGTTATGATGCTCGACCTCCGCAACACCAATGCGTTGCTGTTCCGAAATAGCGCGACAGGGGCCCATAACATGGTCTATCGGCGCGGCGACGGGACGATTGGCTGGGTGGAACCCAACCGCGCTGCCTGAGTAGTAGGGTCGGGGGCGGACCTAACTGGAATATCGATGACGACGATCAGTGATTTGCTCGTGCCGGAAGCAGTGCTCTCCGGTACGAGCGTTGCCAGCAAGAAGGCGCTCTTCGCAGCGCTGGGGGCAGCCGCCGCCGAGGCTTATGGCCTCGACGCGCGTGCCGTCGCCGAGACCCTGACTGCCCGCGAGAAGCTCGGCTCGACCGGCTTCGGCGCGGGCATCGCCATCCCGCATGGCAAGCTCGATGCGATCCGCCGGGTGTGCGGCGTGTTCGTCCGGCTGGAGAAGCCGGTCGATTTCGGTGCGGTCGACGAATTGCCCGTCGACCTGGTCTTCATGCTGCTCTCGCCGGTGGGCGCGGGTGCCGAGCATCTCAAGGCGCTGGCCTGTGTCTCGCGGCTGCTGCGCGACAAGAGCGTCGCCGCCAAGCTGCGCGGCGCCGGCTCGCATGACGCGCTCTATGCGCTGCTCGCTGGCGTGGAGGCGCGTGACGCTGCCTGAACCGACCGGGGCGGAGGCGCATTTCCGCGCGCTCGAATCCCTCTATGCCGCGGCGCCGATCAACCGGCTTTTCGAATCCGTGCTCGAGATTCCCGAGCCCGGCGTCGCGCGCATCCGCTTCACCATCGACGAGCGCTATTTCCACGCCGCCGGCGCGGCGCATGGCACGAGCTATTTCAAGATGCTCGACGATGCCGCCTTCTATGCGGTCAACAGCCTGGTTACCGATCGCTTCGTGCTGACCACGCAGTTCAACCTGCTGCTCACCAAGCCGCTCGGTCCCGGCCCGGTGGTCGCGGAGGGGCGCTGGGTGAGTGGGCAGCGCCGGGTGTTCGTCGGCGAGGCGCGGCTGATCGATGCGACCGGCGAGGAAGCGGCGCGCGGCACGGGCACCTTCATGCGCTCGCGCATCCCGCTCGCCTCGCTGCCCGGCTACGCCCAGGGCTGATGGCGCGGCTCGCCACCGGCGTGCTGGTCAATGCGCTGATCCGCCGTGCCGAGCGCGCGGGCGGCGGTGCGATGGTGCTGGCCAGGGGCGATGCGACGGCGGGTGCGGTGCTGTTGCTGCTGGTCGAGCGCGGGGCCAATCCGCGCTTCGTCGAACGCGGCCTGGGACCTGACGGAAACCCGGCGCTGATCCCCTCCGGCCCGCGCGAATTCGCCGATGACGGGGAAGTCACCGCCTATTGGAAGCGGCGCCGCGAGCGCGATTCCGACCTGTGGGTGGTCGAACTGGATATCGCGCAGGCGGAACGGTTCGCCGCTGAAACATTGGCGATGAATTGACATCCGGCCGCTGTGCGGCGAAAGCCCCCGGCTACATCAATCGCGTTGTGCTGCCCGGGGTGTGAAGTCGGTCGGTTACGCAGTCGGGGGGGAAGCCCGGCGGTCCCATAGAGAAAACGGGCCGGCCGCGCACCAACCGCACAGCAACGAAGCCAAATGAAGTTCATCCACCGCGCCGCGTGCTTCGCGGCCGTGACTTTTTGCGCTGGCGCACTTGCGAATGCCGCCACGCTCGATGTGACCCTGGGCGCGCAGGATGCGCCGGTTCAGACGGTCAACACACTGGAACACCAGGTTGTTCCCACCCCGGCGCCCCAGGCCGCGCCGACCGCCCTTCCGAAGGGCGAGATCGTCCAGCAGATCCCCAATGCGGATGCGGACGAAGAAGATTTCGACTCGCTTTCCGAAGCCGTGGCAGCACAGGATGCGCCCGCGTCGCTCGGCAGCGAGCTCAACTGCCTTGCCGTGGGCGTTTACTACGAAGCCAAGAGCGAGCCGCTCGCCGGCCAGCTCGCCGTGGCGGACGTGATCCTCAACCGCACCGAATCGGGCCGCTTCCCGCGCTCGGTCTGCGGCGTGGTCACCCAGCGCGGCCAGTTCTCCTTCGTGCGCGGCGGCAAGCTGCCGACCCCGCCGGCCAATGGCCAGTGGAAGAAGGCGCTCGCCGTGGCCCAGGTCGCGATGAACGAGCAGTGGGATTCGCCCGTGCCCGAGGCGCTCTATTTCCATGCCCGCTATGTGAAGCCGAGCTGGAAGCGCGCCCGTGTCGGCACCGTCGGCAACCACGTTTTCTACCGCTGACCCGAGTCGCAGGGTTCCCTGCGTTCGCCTAATGTTCTAAACGGCCGGGGATGAACTCTCCGGCCGTTTCGATTCAGCCAGACCCGTTGATCGCCGCCGATGTGGCGCGCGGAGTCACGCGGCTCCTCCTCCGCCACGATTGCGTCGCGCTGGCCGAAGTGCCGCTCGAGGGCGGCCGCCGTGCCGATCTGATGGCGATCGATTCGCGCGGCAACATCGTCATCGTCGAGATCAAGGTCTCGCGCGCCGACCTGCTCGGCGACGGCAAGTGGACCGATTATCTCGCGCATTGCGACCGGTTCTTCTGGGCGGTGCCCGAAGGATTCGATCTGCGCCCGTTCGAGCAGGAGGGTTTCCTGCCGGCGCGCGCCGGGCTGATCGTTGCCGATCGCTACGATGCGGCGGTGATGCGCGAGGCGGCGACCTTTCCCCTGCCCGCGCCAACCCGGAAGAAATGCACCCTGGCCTTTGCCCGGCGCGCCGCGCGCCGGGTCATCCAGATCCTCGATCCCGACGCGGAGGCGGCGTTCTAGCGCGGCAAAACCCGCTCTTGGCGTGAACTTCGTGTACTTTGGCCGACAGGCCACACTCGCAATGCTTGAGCGGAAGCCGGGGTGCGCCCGGCTTCGCGCCGGCAATCAGAGCTTCGGGCCGGCCGGTGCCGCGCTGCCGCTGGCCTTGCCGCCCTTGGGGGCATCGGTCAGCAGCTTGAGGATCTGCGGATAACGCGCCTCGTCACGGGCATAGTCGCGCGCCGACTTGCCGGTGACGTTGTCGGTCCGGTCGGGATTGGCACCCGCGTCGAGCAGCTCGCGCACCACGTTGATGTCGTGCACCTGCACCGCGCGGATCAGCGGTGTCTCGCCGCTCATATTGGCGAGGTTCACGTTTGCGCCGTACTTGATCAGGATCTGCACGCCCTCGTCCCAGCCGCGCTCGGCGGCGATGAGCAGCGCGGTGTTGCCGCGGCCGTCCTGCAGATTGGCGTTGATGTCGTCCTGCTGGAGCAGCACGCGCAGATAGACCGCGTCGCTCCGCTTCACCACGATGTGCAGCGCGCCCTCGCCGGTGTTGCGATCCTTGGCGTTGACGATCCGGAGCGACTTGTTCTCCAGATACTTGTTCACCTTGCTGCCGTCCGTCTCGCGGATGGCATTGAGGAAATTATAGCTGTCGGAGAATTGCTGGGCCGACGCGGGCGCGGCGGCGAGCATCAGCAGGGCGGCGCCGGCGGCGCCCAGTACGCGAACGATCATGTGTTTGCCCAAACCCCATAGCGGCAGTGCTTGCAAGCCCCGGACTATCAGATCATGGCTGGCGATACCATGAGCAGGATATTTCAGGCCTTTGCGCCTTTGCTACTGATCGTCTCGGGTTGCAGCGGCGCCGCCGGCGACGAACCGCCGCTGGCCGGTGCCCGCATCGGCGGGCCCTTCGCCCTCACCGATCAGGCCGGCAAGACGGTGCGCGACAGTGATTTCGCGGGCAAATATCGTATCGTCTATTTCGGCTATACCTATTGCCCGGACATCTGCCCGAACGACATGCTCAAGATCGGCCAGGCGATGAAGCTGCTCGACAAGCAGGCGCCCGCCAAGGCGAAGGCGATCGTGCCGATCTTCATCACCGTCGATCCCGAGCGCGACACGTCCAAGGTGGTCGGCGAGTTCATCCGCAACTTCGACGATCGCATCGTCGGGCTCACCGGCAGCCCCAAGGCGATCGAGGCGGTCGAGAAGCAATATGCGGTCTATGCCAAGAAGGAAGCGCCCGGCCCGGGCGGCGCCTATCTGGTAGGACACAGCCAGATTGCCTATCTGATGGACGGGGACGGCAAGCCGATCACGTCGTTGCCGATCGAGAAGGACGCTGCCGCCCTTGTGGAGCAGCTCGACCATTGGGTGAAATGACCGGTAAATAATGGCCAGTAAGTTCTGGGAAGACCTGCCGCTGGAGAAGCTCGACCGGGCGCAATGGGAAGCCCTTTGCGACGGCTGCGGCAAATGCTGCATCCACAAGCTGGAGGACGAGGAGACCGGCGAGCTCCACGCGACCAACGTCGCCTGCCGGCTGCTCGACCGGCGGATGGGGCAATGTTCGGACTACAAGCATCGCCATGCCTATGTCCCCGAATGCGTGCGGCTGACCGCGCGCAACGTCCGCGACATCGAATGGCTGCCTTCCACCTGCGCCTATCGCCTGCGCGGCGAGGGCAAGCCGCTGCCCGACTGGCATTATCTGGTGAGCGGCGACCGGGAATCGGTGCACGCCGCCGGCCAGTCGACCCGCGGCTGGACGGTGAGCGAGGACGACGTGATCGATTTCGAGCATCACCTGGTGGACCGCGAGCTTTGAGCGAAGCGGAGATCGAGGTGGTCCGTCACGCCCGGGCGCGGCGGATGCGGCTCTCGGTCGATCCCCGCTCGGGCAAGGTGAAGCTCACCCTTCCTCCCCGCGCCTCGCTCAAGAAGGGCATGGACTGGGCGCGCGAGCAGCAGGGCTGGATCGCGCTGCAACAGGCCAAGATGCCCGAGGCGCGGCCCTTCGCACCGGGCGCGCGCATTCCGGTCGGCGATGCCGAAGTCGAGATCGTCTGGCCCGCCACCGGTGCCGGGCGGACTCCGAAGCTGATCGGCGACCAGCTGCTCTGTGGCGGGCCGCGCGAGGGGCTGGAGAAGCGCATCGAGCGCTGGCTGCGCCAGGCGGCGCTCGACCTGCTGAGCGAGGAAACCGCCGAATATGCCGAGCGTGCCGGGGTGAGCGTCACCAAGGTCTCGATCGGCGATCCGCGCGGGCGCTGGGGGAGCTGCGCCTCCTCGGGCCAGATCCGCTACAGCTGGCGGCTGCTGCTCGCACCGAGCTTCGTCCGCCGCTCGACGGTGGCGCATGAAGTCGCGCACCGCATCCATATGAACCACTCGCCGGCGTTTCACCGCGTGGTTGCGGAATTGTACGAAGGCGATCCGGATCGTGCCCGCGCCTGGCTCAAGCGCAACGGCGCCGGGCTGCACTGGTACGGTAGATAGCAGCCGTCACCCCCGCGAAAGCGGGGGCCCATCTCGTGCGCTATCCCCGAATCACGACCGATGTGCTCGTTGCCCGTCCGGGAGATGGGCCCCCGCTTTCGCGGGGGTGACGAAAGTGGATTACTGCTCGCCCCTCGGCGCCCCATCGCGCGGCTGCGGGGCCGTCTGCCGGGGAACGTCGCGTGGCGCCTCGCGCTGGTCGCGCTGCGGCTGGGCGGGTGCCGGGCCCCGCTTGCCGGTCATCCGGTCGATCCAGTCCTGGTCGAGCTGCTCGTCGCCCTGCTGGCCCGGCACCGGCTGCACCTGCTCGGTGCCGTCGCTGCGCGGCTGCTGGTCCTCGGGCACCGGATTGCCGTCCTCGTCGACGAACACGCCATTGTCGGGCTCGCCATAGGCGGCATTCTCTTCGTCGAGCGCATATTCGGGCAGCGTCACCTGGGTGTCGAACTGCTCGACCGGGCGCTTCGCCACTGCCTTGACCATGAAGTCGTGGAAGGCGCGTGCCGGCGCGGTGCCGCCCTGCAGTCCGGGGACGACCTTGGCATCGTCGCGGCCCATCCACACGCCGGTGGTCAGGCCCGAGGAGAAGCCGACGAACCAGCCATCCTTGTTCGAGGTGGTGGTGCCGGTCTTGCCCGCCACCGGACGGCCGATCTGCGCGGCGCGGCCGGTGCCGGTGGCGACCGCGGTCTGCATCAGGTCGGTCATCTGCGCGGCGACATAGGGCGCGACCAGCACATGGCTGGTGTCGACCTCATGCTGGTAGATCACCGCATTGTTGGCGGTGACGCGGGTGATGCCATAGGGCGTCACCGCCACGCCCTTGTTCGACACCGAGGCGAAGGCGCGGGTCATGTCGATCAGGCGGACGTCGGAAGTGCCCAGCACCATCGCCGGATGGGTATCGACCGGGGTGGTGATGCCGAAGCGGCGCGCCATGTCGGCGATCGCGCCGAAGCCAACTTCCTGGCCGAGCTTCGCCGCGATCGTGTTGACCGAATAGGCGAAGGCGGTGCGGATGTTCATCTCGCCGCGGAACGCGCCCGAGCTGTTGCGCGGGCTCCAGCCGTTGATCGTCACCGGCTCGTCGACCACCAGGTCGTCGGGCTTGTGGCCGCTTTCCAGCGCGGCGAGATAGACGAACAGCTTGAACGCCGAGCCCGGCTGGCGGGTCGCCTGGGTGGCGCGATTGTAGATCGAGGCGACATAGTCCTTGCCGCCGACCATCGCGCGCACCGCGCCGTCGCGGTCGAGGCTGACCAGCGCGCCCTGCGCATTCTTCGGCGCATTGGCGCGGATCGCGTCATCGGCGGCGCGCTGCATGCCCAGGTCGAGCGTGGTCCACACTTCGAGCGGCGCCTCGGTCTCGTCGATCAGCACCTCGAGCTGGGGGAGCGCCCAGTCGGTGAAATAGCGCACGCTGTTCTGCTTGGGCTCGGGGGCGAGCGCCACGGTGCGTGGATCGGTCGCCTTGGCCTGGGATTCGGTGATCTTGCCGGTCTCGGCCATCAGGTCGAGCACCACGCTGGCGCGGCCGATCGCAGCCTCGGCATCGGCGGTGGGTGAGTAATGCGACGGCGCCTTTACCAGGCCGGCGATCACCGCCGCCTCGGCCAGGCTCAGATTGGTCGCCGGGTGGCCGAAGAACTTCCGGCTCGCCGCGTCGATGCCATAGGCACCGCCGCCGAAATAGACCTTGTTGAGGTAGAGCTCGAGGATCTCGTCCTTGCTGAACTTGCGCTCCATCGCCAGCGCGATCACGCCCTCCCGCACCTTGCGGCCGACATCGTACTTGTTCGACAGGAAGATGGTCCGGGCCACCTGCTGGGTGATGGTCGAGCCGCCCTGCAGGCGTCGGCCTTCGTCGTGCAGCTGCTTGGCGCGCCAGAAGATGCGGGCGACGCCGACCGGATCGACGCCCCAGTGCGATTCGAAGCGGCGATCCTCGGTCGCGATGATCGCGTCCTTCATCACCTGCGGGATCTGGTCGTACTTGATCCACTCGCCATAGCTCGGCCCGAGCGAGACCAGCACGGTGCCGTCGGCGGCATGGACGCGGATCATCTGGCCGTTGGGCGAGGATTTGAGCTCGTCGAAGCTCGGCAGCGTCGACTTGGTCGAATAGACCGCGATCAGGAGCGCGATGAAGGCGAGCAGCGCCAGGCTGCCTCCGCTGATCAGCGTCCAGAAAGCGACACGCTTCCAGAAGGAGAGATCACGCCATTTGGGCGTGCGGATCACGGCTGGCAGGTTTTTCGATGGCATCGGGGGAGTGCGATTAAGCCCTATTCGGCCCGCTCACAAGGATCAGGCGCTCAGCCTTGCTCGCTAGCGGCATTGTGGTTGCCGCCACGTGAACGAAAATCGAGGCTGGCCGAGTTGATGCAGTAGCGCAGACCGGTGGGCGGCGGCCCGTCGGGGAAGACATGGCCCTGGTGCCCGTCGCAGCGTGCGCAGCGCAGCTCGACGCGGCGCATGCCATGGCTGACATCGGCATGCTCGGTGACGTTCTCGGGATCGATCGGCCGGGTGAAGCTCGGCCAGCCCGATCCCGAATCGAACTTGTCGGCGCTGTCGAACAGCTCGAGCTTGCAGCCGGCGCAGAGATAGAGGCCGTCGGCCTTGTTGTCGGTGAAGCGGCCGGAAAAGGCGGGTTCGGTACCCGCCTCGCGCAGCACGTGGAACTGTTCCGGGTTGAGGCGCTTGCGCCACTCGGACTCGGAGAGGTTCAGATGCTCCATGGACGCAAGCATGTGTCCGGCACGGGGGGCGCCGTCAATCCGGGTTGGCGCGGAACCGGGCCAAACCGGTATTGACCTTCAGCTGGCGCTTCAGTTCGTCCGCCGGTGGCGCCCAGAGGAAGCCGAAACTCACCGCGCCGTGCTTCGATTCGACCGCATGGTGCAGCCGGTGCGCCTGGACGATTCGCTTCATATAGGTCGAGCGCGGGACATAGCGGTGCGCCACCCGCTGGTGGACGATCACGTCGTGGAAGCCGAAATAGATCGCGCCATAGCCGGCGATTCCCGCGCCGATCCAGGTGAAGCCCGGCCACCAGCCGGCCTGCACGCCGCCATGGAGCAGCACGATCGACGGGATGGCGAAGATCACGGCGTAGAGGTCGTTGAGCTCGAACCAGCCGGTGCGGGCGCGGTGGTGGCTCTCGTGGAGGAACCAGCCGGGCCCGTGCATCACCCAGCGGTGCATCGCCCAGGCGAACGCCTCCATCCCGGCAAGCGTGGCAAGGAACAGGGCAAGGCCGATCCAGAGGGACATATGCGGTAGATAGGCGCTCCTCCTGCCGCCGTCAGCCAGCGATGCGAGTCGCTCGGTCCTTCTTGTCACCCCGGCCCTTTGCCCGGGTGACGGGTTATGCTTTATTGCAATTACGTCGCACTCGCATTTACCGCGAAAAGATTTGGATTCGCGCGCGCGTCGTGCTTAAGGCACCCGCAAACTCCTCCCCGCCACAACCATGAGGGCGCGTTCCCATGAACATCCATGAATATCAGGCCAAGGAACTGCTGGCTAAGTACGGCGCTCCGATCGCCGCCGGCTTCGCCGCCTTCACCGTCGAGGAGGCCGTCGAGGCCGCCAAGAAGCTGCCCGGGCCGCTCTTCGTCGTGAAGTCGCAGATCCATGCCGGCGGCCGCGGCAAGGGCAAGTTCAAGGAGCTCGGTCCCGATGCGAAGGGCGGCGTCCGCCTCGCCTTCTCGCTCGACGAGGTCCGCGCCCACGCGACCGACATGCTCGGCAACACGCTGGTGACGATCCAGACGGGTGAGGCCGGCAAGCAGGTCAACCGCCTGTACATCACCGACGGCGCCGACATCGCCAAGGAATTCTACCTCGCGCTCCTCGTCGACCGCGCCACCGGCCGCGTCGCCTTCGTCGTCTCGACCGAGGGCGGCATGGACATCGAGGAAGTCGCCCACTCGACCCCCGAGAAGATCCACACCTTCGACGTCGATCCCGCGACCGGCTTCATGCCGCACCATGGCCGCGCCGTCGCTGCCGCGTTGGGCCTGACCGGCGACCAGGGCAAGCAGGCCGCCAAGGTCGCCTCGTCGCTGTTCGCCGCCTTCGTCGCGACCGACGCGGCGCAGATCGAAGTCAATCCGCTGGCGCTGACCGAGCAGGGCAACCTCCTCGTCCTCGACGCCAAGGTCGGCTTCGATTCGAACGCGATGTTCCGCCACAAGGACCTGGTCGAGCTGCGCGACGAGAGCGAGGAAGATCCCGCCGAGCTCGAAGCCTCGAAGTATGACCTGGCCTATATCAAGCTCGACGGCGACATCGGCTGCATGGTCAACGGCGCCGGCCTGGCGATGGCCACGATGGACATCATCAAGCTCAACGGCATGTTCCCGGCCAACTTCCTCGACGTCGGCGGCGGCGCTTCGAAGGAGAAGGTCACCGCGGCGTTCAAGATCATCCTCGCCGATCCGAACGTGAAGGGCATCCTGGTCAACATCTTCGGCGGCATCATGAAGTGCGACATCATCGCCGCCGGCATCGTTGCCGCCGCGAAGGAAGTGAACCTCTCGGTGCCGCTGGTCGTGCGCCTCGAGGGCACCAATGTTGCCGAGGGCAAGGAAATCCTCGCCAATTCGGGCCTCGCCATCGTTCCCGCGAACGACCTGGGCGACGCCGCGAAGAAGATCGTGGCCGAGGTCAAGAAGCTCGCCGCCTGAGCGAGCCGGCCGGCTGATTGCCGGTTCTGAGACAAAAAAGGGCGGAGGCGGCCGGATCCCGGTCTCCTCCGCCCTTTTTGCGTCCGGCTTCCCGGTGCGTTTGGGAAGCCGTAGCGTCACCCGCAAGGCCGAGTGAATGCGCGGTACCCATCCGGCGCGACAACCCGCACCGATTTTTCGATGATCGGGTATGCCCTATCACTGTTTGGGGTGGACTTGGCCGGAATCTCGGGCATTAGCGATCGGGTGTTGCCGTTCTTCCAGCGATGGAGAGGATTTCGATGAAAGTTCTGGTGCCGGTCAAGCGCGTGCTTGACTATAACGTGAAACCCCGCGTGAAGGCGGACGGGACGGGCGTCGATTTGGCGAACGTCAAGATGAGCATGAACCCGTTCGACGAGATCGCGATCGAGGAAGCCGTGCGCCTGAAGGAAAAGGGCGCGGCGACCGAGGTGGTCGTCGTCACCATCGGCGTCGCCAAGGCGGAGACCGACGTGCTGCTCACCGCGCGCGCCATGGGCGCCGATCGCGGCATCCTGATCCAGACCGACGACGAGATCGAGCCGCTGGCGGTCGCCAAGCTCCTCGCCAAGGTCGCCGAAGAGGAGCAGCCCGGGCTGATCATCCTCGGCAAGCAGGCGATCGACGACGACAGCAACCAGACCGGCCAGATGCTGGCTGCGCTGCTCGGCTGGCCGCAGGGCACCTTCGCTTCGAAGGTCGAGCTGGGCGGCAACGGCGTGCAGGTTACCCGCGAAGTCGATGGCGGCCTCGAGACGGTCGATCTGAAACTCCCCGCAATCGTCACCACCGATCTCCGCCTCAACGAGCCGCGCTACGCGACTCTGCCGAACATCATGAAGGCCAAGTCCAAGCCGGTCGCGAAGAAGACCGTCGCGGACTATGGCGTCGACGCCACCCCGCGCCTCAAGACGCTCAAGGTCGTCGAGCCGGCCAAGCGTTCGGCCGGCATCAAGGTGGGCTCGGTCGACGAGCTGGTCGAAAAGCTCAAGGGTCTGGGAGTCGCGAAATGAAGACGCTGGTTTGGGTCGAGCACGACAATCAGAGCCTGAAGGACGCCACCCTCTCGGCGGTCACCGCCGCGGCGAAGCTTGGCGAAGTCCATCTCCTCGTCGCCGGCAAGGGCGTCGATGGCGTTGCCCAGGCGGCAGCGGCGATCACCGGCGTGGGCAAGGTCCATGTCGCCGATGACGCGGCGTACGAGCATTTCCTCGCCGAGAATGTCGCGCCGCTGATCGTGTCGCTGATGGGCACGCATGACGCGGTCCTCTTCCCGGCGACCACCACTGGCAAGAACATCGCGCCGCGCGTGGCTGCCGCGCTCGACGTGATGCAGATTTCGGACATCCTCTCGGTCGAGGGTGCCGACACCTTCACCCGTCCGATCTATGCCGGCAACGCGATCGCCACCGTGCAGACCAGTGACAAGAAGCTGGTGATCACCGTGCGCGGCACCGCCTTTGCCAAGGCGGCCGCCACCGGCGGTTCGGGCACGATCGAAGCGGTGTCGGGCGAAGGCGACAAGGGCCTCTCCACCTTCGCAGGTGCCGAGATCGCCAAGTCGGAGCGTCCGGAGCTGACCAGCGCCAAGGTGATCGTCTCGGGCGGCCGCGCGCTCGGCTCGTCGGAACAGTTCCACGCGCAGATCGATCCGCTGGCCGACAAGCTCGGCGCCGCCGTCGGTGCCTCGCGCGCCGCCGTGGACGCGGGCTATGCCCCGAACGACTATCAGGTCGGCCAGACCGGCAAGATCGTCGCTCCGGAAGTCTATGTCGCGATCGGCATCTCGGGTGCGATCCAGCACCTCGCCGGCATGAAGGACTCCAAGACGATCATCGCGATCAACAAGGACGAGGACGCCCCGATCTTCCAGGTCGCGGACATCGGCCTGGTTGGCGACCTGTTCAAGATCGTCCCGGAGCTGACCGAGAAGCTCTGATCCTTTCCGGATCGAATGATATCAGGGGGCGTTCCGGGTGCGGAGCGCCCTCTTTTATTTTGTCAGGGCCTCGGCATAGTCAGGGTCGATGACAGGACAACTTGCCCACCTTATCGCCGGTCTGGCGCTGTTCATGACCCTGCCGGCGCAGGCCCAGTCGATCGACGAATTGCGCCGCGATCAGGCCGAGGCGGCGCAGGCGGCGAAACGACTCGATCGCGCCGACGCCGTGCTGCTGCGTGAGGTTGCGAAGCTTCCGCCATTGCACGGCAATGACTTCTCCACCGAAAGCGTCGCCACGCTGCTTTCCGGCTGGCGCGGCTATATCCAGCGCGAATGCGCACTTGTCGGGGCGATGACCGGTGCCCATGGCCCGTCCTCGGGCAGCTTCGCGGCGATTTGCGAGACGCGGCGCTATACCGAGCGCGTAAGGCTGGTCCAGGCCGCCAGCGCCTGCCTCACGCGCGAGACGGCCGGGGAGGAGGGCAATCCCTCCGCCTGCCTGAAGCCGTTGGTGGTGTTGAAGGGGGCGGGGGATTTCGACGCCTAGTCGGTGCCTCTCGGCTACTCTGGATGCCTTGGTCCGCGGTCCTCAGTAGGAACTAAGGAATTTGTCGAAAACGCCGAGCGCATCTGTTCATCAGAACGGAAATCGGCTGGGAGGATCGAGTTCACCTCGAGCTTCGGAAGCGGAATATGTAATTCTGCCGTTTCTCCAAAGTCATAGCCAGCGAAACTCGATAAGCTCACGGGCCTTTCGTCCGGTAATTTATTTCCTCCTAAGCTCAGGATGTAGCCTAGGGGAAAGAAAGCCAACTCCGAGAAAACCGACATATCATTGTTCGTCGTGCTTATGGTTCCAGATACGCCGGATTGCCGAAAGGCAGTCGATCTTTCCGATAATAGGTAACCGAGAGGGACGATCGTTTTCGGTAGCCCCTTTGCTGATTTATCTAGAACAAACTTACGAAGCCAAGGCTCCCCGGCAAAGAGATCTTGTCCGCATACACTAGAGAACATGGTCATTATCATCTTAATGACCGCAAGCGGCTGAATCGTGAAAGGTTGCGATGGGCGGCCTTGGACGGTTAGTTCTAAATTCCGGGCGCCTTGCTGAACCCAGTCTATGTAGGAGGGCCCGTACCAAGAGCCAGTGTTGTTATTGCATGGTATGCAAAGAGTATGTCTCCCTGCCCCCTTGGGACTACGGGATCTTCGCACGCCAGTCATCTCATCGTACGATTTCGCAGAAAGCACGGCGTGGATGTCGGCATTGAAAATGGGCCTATCGTTAAAAGCCCTCTTCGGTGGCACGTGTTCGAATGAGAGCTTTCCAATATTCCCGCAGATGCAGCAGGTGCCGAGTTGGTCCGCCATCTCGAAATTCCACTTGAGTGCTGGCTAGAATAGTACTCGATTAGAACGACCGACCACAACAGAGGCCGAGCCTTTCAAAATATATTAATGTGGATGACTAGAGCTCCTGCGCCGCGATAGGGTGACGAGATTCGCCGTAGAACTCAGTCCGCCCCCATCGCCCGCGGCGGCGTGACCTCGGACAGCGGTAGCGGCGGAATGGTCGAGAGCTTGGCGGCAATCGCCAGCGCCACCACCGTCAGCACCCCGCAATAGAGCGCCACGCCGCTCCAGCCCCAGCCGGTCCAGGCGACGCCGCCGGCCGATCCCAGCACGCTCGATCCCAGATAATAGAAGAACAGGTAGAAGGCCGCCGCCTGCCCCCGGCTTGCCCGCGCCCTGCGCCCGACCCAGCTCGAAGCGATCGAATGGGCGCCGAAAAAGCCGATGGTGACGATCCCGATCCCGGCCACCACCAATGCCAGCCACATGGACGCCGTCATCGCCGTGCCGACCAGCAGCATCGCGGTGGGGATCCAGAAGACCAGCCGGCGCCCGCGCTTCTCGGCGAGGTGCCCGAACCAGGTCGAGCTCACCGAGCCGAGCAGATAGAGCAGGAAGATCGCGCCGATCGCCGCATGGCTCAGGCCGAAGGGCGGGGCGAGCAGCCGGAAGCCGACATAATTGTAGATGGTGACGAACACGCCCATCAGCAGGAATGCCTCGGCATAGAGCAGGGGCATCGCCCGGTCGCGGAACAGCTCACGCCCGGCGGCGAGCACCGCGCGGGCATGGACTTCCTGTGGTACGAAGCGGCGCGAAGGCGGGGCGAGCCGGCGAAACCCCTCCGCCATCAGCAATCCGACCAGCCCGACGCCGATCAGGCCCCAGCGCCAGTCGACCAGCTCGGTCAGCAGGCTGACTCCCAGCCGTCCGGCCATGCCGCCGATCCCGCTGCCGGCGATGTAGAGGCCCATGGCCGGCCCCACCGAGCGCGGATCGATCTCCTCGCTGACATAGGCCATGGCGACGGCGGGCATGCCGGCCAGCGCGATGCCGGTGAGCAGGCGCAGCGCGAGCAGGCTGTTCCAGCCCGGCGCAAGCCCGGTGAGCATTGTCAGCAGCCCCGCGCCGAACATCGCGAACACCATCAGCGGTCGCCGGCCGAGCTTGTCCGAGAGCATGCCGCCGATGACGATCGCCACCGCCAGCGGCCCGGTGGCGATCGAGATGGCGAGGCTCGCCACTTCGGCGCTCAGATGGAATTCGCTGGCGAACAGCGGCAGCAGCGGCTGCGCCGAATAGAGCAGCGAAAAGGTCGAGAAGCCCGCGAACAGCATCGCGAGCGTCAGGCGCCGATAGCCGGGGGAGCCGCGCGTGTAGCCGCCGGGATTAGCCATGGTTCGCCAACGCGTCTGGACCCCTCAAGTGCAGGATGCACCTGCATTTTTCGCAGCTACACTTCCTTATAGGGCAAGCGCTGCGAAGCCGGGCGTTGCGCTCCGATCCCGCGTCAGGGTGTGCCGGCCGGCGTGATCGCCGGCAGGTTGAGCGCCTCGCGCAGCGTGTCCGGGATCAGGCCTGGGGCGAAGGGTTGCTGCGTCGTCGTGCCTGCCTCATGCCGATATTGCGTGCCGAAGATCTGGGCCTTGCCGCTTGCCTGAAGATAGCGGTCGAGCGTCGCCGCGGCGATCCAGCCCGCGGGATAGCCACGGGCCTGGGCGGCCATCGCCAGCGCATGGGCGAGCAGATAGTCGTCGGGCACCGCGCCATGCTGGAGGAGGAAGGCGGCGTGATAATAGTCGGCGCCGCTCTCCAGCGCGCCGGTCTCGAGCAGCGCGCGGGTCCGCGCACGGCGCACGCGGTCGTCGCGCTCCACCTGCGCATGGTCGGCATGGTCCCAGTCCTCGCGCGCCTTCTGGTCAGCCTCGAACAGGGCGGTCATCTCGGCATTGGTCTTCCAGTGGCGATCGAGCGGATATTGCGCCTCGGGATCGAAGCGGATCAGCGTTTCCCCCGGCTCGGCGCGGTCGAGTACGAAATCGGCTTCGAACGGTTGCCAGCGCAGCCGCGCGGTGCCGTCGGAAAGCAGGCGGAAGCGCAGCCGGTCGGCATTCTTCCCCGCGCCCAGCGTGAAGTTGAGGCTGGCGCCCTCCGCTGCGGTTACGCCGTGGATCGCTTGGGTTCTGGCGCCGCTGAGTTCGGTGAACGTCGTCAGCTGGGCGTCGATGGCGAAATGGGCAGGGTAGGTCAGCGTGCCGCTCCAGCCGCCAGGCGAAGGGGCAAGGGTGAGCAGCATTACCACGCGCCCATGCGAGCGCACTGCCCAGCTGCCGGCAAGGTCGGCGGCAAGCGCGGGGACGGTGAAGAACAGGGCAATCAGGATGAGCAGCGGGCGCATGCGGGATCCTCCCCGGCCAGTCTGTCGGGCGATTGGGGCGATTGCTGGGCCCACTTACGCGGCGTGCATTCGTATGCATCGCACGCTGCCATTGACGCTGCACTGCAGCATGGCCACTTGAGCAGCGATGCACGCCCCGACCAGCTCCCATGCTCCGACCCATAATGTCGGCCTCGTCCATTTCGCGCTGGCGATGGGCGGCTTCGCGATCGGCACCACCGAATTCGCGACGATGAGCCTGGTGCCGTACATGGCGCAGGGGCTGGGGATCGACGCGCCGAGCGCCGGCCATGTGATCAGCGCCTATGCCTTGGGCGTGGTCGTCGGCGCGCCGCTGATCGCGGTCGGTGCGGCGAAACTCTCCCGGCGCCTCACCCTGCTCCTGCTGATGGGCGCCTTCGCGCTGTTCAACACGCTGAGCGCGCTCGCGCCCAATTACCATTGGCTGCTGCTGTTCCGCTTCCTCTCGGGCCTGCCGCATGGCGCCTATTTCGGTATCGCCGCGCTGGTTGCCGCTTCGCTGGTGCCGTTCAACAAGCGCTCCCAAGCGGTCGGGCGGATGATGCTCGGCCTCACCGTGGCGACGATCCTGGGCGTGCCGCTCGCCAACTGGCTGGGCCAGGCGGTGGGCTGGCGCTGGGGCTTTGTCGTGGTCGGCGTGCTGGCGCTCGCCACGGTCGCGCTGGTCGCCGCGCTCGCCCCGCGCGATCCGCCCCAGCATGGCGCGAGCCCGCTCAAGGAGCTGGGGGCGCTCGCCAATGGCCAGGTCTGGCTCACGCTCGGGATCAGCGCGATCGGCTTTGGCGGCATGTTCTGCGTCTACACCTATGTCGCCTCGACCATGCTCGAGGTGACCAGGACCTCGCCGGCGATGATCCCGCTGGTGCTGGCGGTGTTCGGCGTCGGCGCGACGCTCGGCAGCATCATCGTGCCGAGATTCGCCGATCGCGCGCTGATGCCCACTGCCGCGGTGCTGCTGCTCGGCAGCGCGGTGGCGCTCGCCCTCTACCCGTTTGCCGCGCACCAGCTGTGGAGCATCGCGCTCGACATCTTCGCGATCGGCTTCCTCGGCGCGCTCGGCGCGGTGCTGCAGACCCGGCTGATGGACGTCGCCGGCGAGGCGCAGGGTCTTGCCGCCTCGCTCAACCACTCCGCCTTCAACTTCGCCAATGCGCTCGGCCCCTGGCTCGGCGGCCTCGCCATCGCGGCGGGTTACGGCTGGACGTCGACCGGCTGGGTCGGTGCGCTGCTCTCGCTCGGCGGGTTCGCGGTGCTGGTGGTGGCGGTGCTGGTCGAGCGCAGGACGAGGTAGCCCATCAGCGCCGACAGGAGCGATCCGGCGAGCACGCCGATCTTCACCTGGTCGGTAAGCGGCCCCGGCGGGAAGGCCAGCCCGCCGATGAACAGGCTCATCGTGAAGCCGATCCCGGCGAGCAGCGCCATGCCGTAGATCTGGCCCCAGCGCGCATGCGGCTTTGGCGCAACGCCCGCCCTCACTGCCAGCCAGATGCTGCCGAGCACACCCAGCTGCTTGCCCGCGAACAGCCCCAGCGCGATCCCGAGCGGCAGCGGCGCGAGCAGCGCCTCCCATCCCGGCAGCGCGACCCCGGCATTGGCGAAGCCGAACAGCGGCACGATGCCGAACGCCACCCAGGGGTTGAGTGCATGCTCGAGCTTCAGCCCCACGGCGCGCGGAATCGCCAGCGCCGCCGCCACGCCCGCGATCGTCGCATGCACGCCCGAGGCGAAGACGCAGAGCCACAGCAGCGCCGCCAGCGCCAGATAGGGCCAGAGCCGCGTCACGCGCATCCGGTTGCAGGCAAGCATCGCCGCCAGCACCACGCCCGCCCCGGCAAGCGCGAGCAGGTTCAGCTTGGCGGTATAGGCCAGCGCGATGATCGCCACCGCGCCCATGTCGTCCACCACCGCGATCGTGGTCAGCAGCAGCTTGAGCGACGCCGGTGCATGCCGTCCGAGCAGCGCCATCAGCCCCATGGCGAAGGCGATGTCGGTCGCTGCCGGAATCGCCCAGCCGCGTGCGAAGCCTGGGGCAATCGCCAGATAGACCAGTGCCGGCACCGCCATGCCGCTCGCCGCGGCGATCACCGGTAGCGTCCGCTGCGACCAGCTCGACAGCTGGCCCTCGACGACCTCCGCCTTGATCTCCAGCCCGACGAGCAGGAAGAACACCGCCATCAGCGCGTCGTTCACCCAGCCATGCAGGCTGAGCGGCCCCAGTTCCACGTGGAGCAATGCCGCATAGCCGCCCGCCAGCGGCGAGTTGGCGACGATCAGCGCAAGCGCCGACGCCGCCATCAGCACCACACCGCCCGCCGCCTCGCTCGCGATGAAGGCGCGCGTGGCGGCGGCGATGCGGCTCATGCCTTGGCGAGCGCCTCGGCGATCAGCTTGCGGCTGTTCTCGATCCCGTACAGCGCGATGAAGCTGCCCATGCGCGGCCCCTGCTCGCTGCCGAGCAGCGTCTCGTAGAGCGCCTTGAACCAGTCGCGCAGATTCTCGAATGCGTCGGTCTTGCCGATCTCGTAGACGATGTTCTGGATATCCTCGGCCGAGGCATTCTCCGGCAGCGCGCCCAGCTGCGCGTCGAGCTGGCGCAGTGCGCCGGCTTCCGCCTCGCTCGGCGCACGGCGCTGCAGCGTCGGCTCGACGAAGTCCTTCGCATAGCGGATCGCATAGCCGACCATCCGGTCGAGCTCGGGATGCGACTCCGGCGACAGGTCCGGCGAATAGCGGCGCAGGAAGCCCCAGATCGTCTCGCGATTGCCCACGCCCGGCAGGCTGACCAGGTTGAGCAGCAGCCCGAAGGTCACCGGCAGCGTCTCGGCCGGCACGTTCCCATTGTGGATATGGTGCACCGGGTTGCCGAGCTTCTGCGCCAGTTCCTGCGTCGGGTAATTGGCGCGGAACTGCCAATATTCCTCGATCGCGCGCGGGATCAGCCCGAGGTGCAGCGACTTGGCCTTCTTCGGCTCTCGATAGATGTAGAAGGCGAGGCTCTCGTCGGGGCCATAGGTCAGCCACTCGTCGATCGACAGGCCGTTGCCCTTGGACTTGGAGATCTTCTCGCCCTTGGCGTCGAGGAACAGCTCGTAGATCAGCCCTTCAGGCCGGCGCGCGCCGAGCACCTGGGCGATCTTGCCGCTCTGGATACCGCTGTCGATCAGGTCCTTGCCGTACATCTCGTAATCGACGCCGAGCGCCGCCCAGCGCATGCCCCAGTCGGGCTTCCACTGGAGCTTGGCCTGGCCGCCGAAGATCGATTGCTCGATCGTCTCGCCCTCATCGACGAAACGGATGATCCCCGCCTCGGCATCGACGACTTCAACCGGCACCTGCAGCACGATGCCGCTCTTCGGGCTCACGGGCAGCACCGGCGAATAGGTCGCGGCGCGTTCGGCACGCAGCGTCGGCAGCATCACGTCCATGATCGCCTGGTAGTTGCGCAGCACCGTGCGCAGCGTCTCGTCGAAGCGGCCCGAGCCATAATAGTCGGTCGACGAGGCGAACTCGTACTCGAAGCCGAAGCGATCGAGAAATTCGCGCAGCATCGCGTTGTTGTGCGCCGCGAAGCTCTCGAACTTCTCGAACGGATCGGGGATGCGCGACAGTGGCTTGCCGAGATGCTCGGCGAGCAGCGCCTGGTTCGGCACATTGTCCGGCACCTTGCGCAGCCCGTCCATGTCGTCGCTGAACGCGATCAGCCGCGTCTTGCCGCCGGTCATCTCCTCATAGGCGTGGCGGACCATGGTGGTGCGCAGCACTTCCTGGAAGGTGCCGATATGCGGCAGGCCCGAGGGGCCGTATCCGGTCTCGAACAGCACCGGCGACCCGTCGGGCTTGCCCTGCGGATAGCGTTTCACCAGCTTGCGCGCTTCTTCGTACGGCCAGGCCTTGGACTCGAGTGCGGCTGCGCGCAGGATGGTTTCGTCTGTCATGATGGGTGGCGCGTGCGCGAAACAGCGGATTTTTGCAAGTTCCGGGCGGCTTGCTCCCCCGGATATCGCCGATCCTGCATCCTCGAAGCCTGCCGCCAGATGAGGTGATGAATGCGTGTCCTGCTCGCCAGCCTGCTGCTCCTATGCGTAACGCTCGCCCTGCCCGCGGGCGCCACGGGGGAACAGGATCGCACGACCAATGCCGAGATGACGGCGATCTTTGACGCGGATCAGGCGGCGAGGGAGCATCCCGCGAGCATCGACTGGACCGTCCTGGACGCCGCCGACCGCGAACGGCGCACCCGGACCCAGACGTTGCTGGACGGTGGCAAGCTGGACAGCGCGGACGACTTCTATCACGCCGCCTATGTCTTCCAGCATGGCGACGATCCCGAGGATTTCCTCAAGGCCCATGCCCTCGCCATCGTGGCGGTGGCGCGCGGCAGGCAGGACGCCACCTGGATCGCGGCGGCGACGCTCGACCGATATCTCCAGCGCATCGGGCAGCCGCAGATATACGGCACCCAATTCACCCATCCCCCCAAGCAGAAATGGACCCAGGAACCCTATCGGCGCGACTTGCTGTCCGACGCGCTGCGCAAGGCGAGCGGAGTCCCGCCGCTCGCCGACCAGGAGAAGCAGCGCGAAGACTGGGAGCGGCGTTGGCCCTGACCCGAGGGATCACCGGCGCGGGCCAAAGTGAAATCAGTTTGCGCGACTCCCTTCACTTTGCCAGGCAAGCAAGGCTAGAACGAAAGGCGTACATGGTCGCGCACCCCGCCTCTCCCGTCGTCCTTGGCGGCATCGATCGCCGCGGTGCGCTGTGGGAAGGCCGCCCGACGCTGCTGACGCGGCTGATGCAGCCGCTCCTGGTGCTGATGGTGACCGCGCCCTTCTGGGGCGTCGCGCTGGCGATGATGCGCAATCCGCCGTCCGGCCCCGAAGCCGAGATCGTGGTCCATTATGCCCTGCTCGCGATCCCGCTGGGAATCGCCCTTATGCTCGTCTCCGCCGCGACAGCCCGCGCCGCGCAGCTGCGCTACCGAGTGGACGCCCAGGCCGTGGAGGTCTGGCGCCGCACGCGCGAGCGCCGCATGGAGATCGCCGAGATCCGCACGCTGGACGTGCGGCCGACGCTTTTCGGCCAGCGCGTCCGCGTCCGGCGCGGGCCTTGGGGCGGCATCGCGATGGAGCTGCGTGGGCGCGATGCCGAGCATCTGCTTGGTGTTCTCGCCGCTCTGGGCATCGAGGAAAGCCCTGCCGGCGCGACGGGGATCGATCCGCTGGCGCCGGACGAGCCGGTCCGCTGGCGCGGAAGCCTGGGCCTGGGCTCGCTCGATGCGAGCAAGGCAATCGCCGCGGCGGCGCTGCTCACCCCGGCGCTGCTGCTCCTCCTGCTCCAGGTCTGGGTACTGCTCCTGGCGTTCGGGGCAGTCGCCTTGCTCGGGCTCGTCGCCCTGGGCGAGCGGCTGCGCACTTGGTTCTTCGAGGCATTCGGCACGATCCTGGTGACCGATCGGCGCATCGCCTGGCGCGTGCCCGGATCGGATCGCCTCTACCGCGAGCTGGCATTGGCCGAACTCGTCGATGCGCTGATCGTCGAGGAGAAAAGCGGCCGTGCCTGGGTGGCGCTCACCGTGCGCCACAGGGGCGATGTCCGCGACGAGGATCTGCGCGGCGTGCCCGATCCGCAGGGCTTCCTTGCCGCACTGGACCTGGCCGCGCGATGACCCTGCCCTATCCCGCCCTCCACGCCAGCCATGGCGGCGTCTGGATCGCGACTCCGGACGGCGATTGCCGCGCGATCAGCCGGGGCGAGGCGATCCGTGTCGCCGCCGATACGCCGGTGATCCTGCTCAACGCGCCTTTGGTCGGCCAGCGGCTCGGCTATGCCGAGCTGTCGGGGCTCGACCTGCTCGAGCTGTTCGCCTTTCTCCGCCCGGCCAGCTTCATGGTCCCCACCCCCAAGGGCCTGGCCCGGGTCACCGGACTGGATGTCCCCGTCAACGATGCCGATATCGCCCCCTTCCTCCGCGCGGCTGCGGCGAAGCTGCTCGCCCTGCCCAAGGGCGACTGGCCCGAGCGCGAAGGCGCGTGGAACTCCGCCCAGTCGCTGTTCCGGCTGCGCTGGCCCTGGGCGCCCGCGGTCAGCCAGGCGATCGCCAAGCCGGCCCAGGCCGAGCGCTGGCTCTTCTCCAAGCTGCCCGAATGGACCGAGCAGCCCCCGCGCGTGCCGCCACGCACCGTGACGCTCGCCGATTCGGATATCGCCGATCGCCTTGCCGGCCTCACCGGCAATGGTGCCGAGCGCCGCCAGGGTCAGCGCGACTATGCCGCCGCCGCCGCGGGCGCTTTCGCCCCGCGGGACATGCGCGAATCGCCCAATCTGGTGCTGGCCGAGGCGGGCACGGGCATCGGCAAGACGCTCGGCTATCTCGCCCCCGCATCGCTCTGGGCCGAGCAGGCGGGCGGCGCGGTCTGGGTCTCCACCTTCACCAAGGCGCTGCAGCGCCAGCTCGGCCATGAGGGCGAGCGGCTGGTCGCCGATCCCGAGCAGCGCAGGAAGCGGATCGTCACGCGCAAGGGCCGCGAGAATTATGTCTGCCTGCTCAACCTCGAGGATGCGCTGCAGGGTGGTTTCGCCGGCCGCGCCGCGATCCTCGCCCAGCTGGTCGCGCGCTGGGCGGCCTATACGGCGGACGGCGACATGGTCGGCGGCGACCTGCCCGGCTGGCTCCCCATCCTGTTCCGCCGCAACGGCTCGACCGCGCTGACCGATCGGCGCGGCGAATGCATCTATGCCGGCTGCCCGCACTACCGGAAATGCTTCATCGAGCGCGCCGCCCGCGCCTCGGCCGATGCGGACATCGTCATCGCCAACCATGCGCTGGTGATGGTCAACGCCGCGCGCGGCCGCGAGACCGCCAGCCGCCCCACCCGCTATGTCTTCGACGAGGGGCATCACCTGTTCGATGCTGCCGACGCGATGTTCGCCGCGGCGCTGACCGGCCAGGAAGCGATCGAGATTCGCCGCTGGGTCACCGGTCCCGAATCGGGTTCCCGTGGGCGCAGGCGCGGCCTCGCCGCCCGCCTTTCTGACGTCGCCAGCTATGACGAGGAAGGCGGGCGGGCGATCGTCGAGGCGGTCGATGCCGCCCGCGCGCTGCCCAGCGACGGCTGGCTGCAGCGACTGAATGAAGGCGAGCCCTTCGGTCCGGTCGAGCAGCTCCTCGCCGCCGTGCGCGGCCTCGTCTATGCCCGCGACGTCAATGGCGCCGCGGAGGCCGGCTATGGCCTGGAGACCGAGCTGGCCGAGCCCGACGGCACCCTGGTCGAGGCGGCGGGCCCGGCGGGCGAGGCGCTCGACGCGCTGCTCCGGCCGCTGGTCAAGCTCGGCCGACGGCTCGAGGCGGTGCTGGCCGAGGCACCCGACTGGATGGACGGCCCGGCCCGGGCCCGGATCGAAGGCGCGGTCGCCTCGCTCGGCTGGCGCACCGATACCGTCGGCGCCTGGCTCGCCTTGATCGCCCGGATCGGCGGCCCGGCCGATTCGGCGTTCGTCGACTGGCTGGCGGTCGATCGGGTTGAGGGGCGCGAATATGATGTCGGCCTCCACCGCCACTGGCTCGATCCGTCCAAGCCCTTTGCCGAGACCGTGCTCAAGCCCGCCCATGGCGCGCTGATCACCTCGGCGACCCTGCGTGCCGGCGGCGACTGGGACGTGGCCGAGGCGCGCTCTGGCGCGGTCCATCTGATGCGCCCGGCCCAGCGCTTCGAGGCGGTGAGCCCATTTAACTACGCGGTACAGGCCGAGGTGCTGATCGTCACCGACGTCAAGCGCGGCGACATGCCGGCGCTCGCCAATGCCTATGCCCGGCTGATCGTCGCCGCGGAGGGTGGCACGCTCGGCCTGTTCACGGCGATCCGCCGTCTGCGCGCCGTCCATGCCCGGGTCGCCGATCGGCTGGCGCGCGAGGGCCTGCCCCTGCTCGCCCAGCATGTCGATCCGATCGACACCGGCACGCTGGTCGATATCTTCCGTGACGATCCCCGCGCCTCGCTGCTCGGCACCGATGCGCTGCGCGACGGCGTCGACGTGCCCGGCGATTCGCTGCGCCTGGTGGTGATGGAGGGGATTCCCTGGCCCAAGCCGACCGTGCTCCACGCCGCGCGGCGCCTGGCCGGGGGCGGCACCGCCTATGACGACCGCATCGTCCGCGCCCGCCTCGCCCAGGCGTTCGGCCGGCTGATTCGCCGGGCAGACGATCGCGGCACCTTCGTCCTGCTCTCCGCCGCCAGCCCTTCGCGCCTGCTCGACGCCTTTCCACCGGGCACGCGGGTGACGCGCGTCACGCTGGATCAGGCGGTTGACCGCGTTCGGCTTTCCTTGGCCGCCAAGCTGGGGCAAGAGGCCCCGGCGAACGCCTGACCGGGGATTCCATGAAGACGCTCACGCTGCTCCGCCACGCAAAATCGGGATGGGACGATCCCGTGGCGCGCGATTTCGATCGGCCGCTCAATCCCAAGGGGCAGCGCGCCGCCGCGATGATGGGGCGGCATATGCGCGCCGAGGGGCTGGAGTTCGACCATGTCGTCGCCTCGCCCGCGGCCCGCGTGGTCGAGACGCTGGCGCAGGTCGCCACCGGCTATGGCAGCGATCTCGCCCCGCATTGGGACCAGCGCCTCTATCTCGCCTCTGCGGCGACTCTGCTCGACATGATCCACGAACTGCCCGCCGGTGCCGGCCGTGTGCTCTTCTCCGGGCACAATCCGGGGCTCGAGGAGCTGGTGCTGTTGCTCTGTGCCGACAATGCGCTGCGCGATTCGGTGGAGGTGAAGTTCCCCACCGCCAGCCTGGCCGAGATGCGCTTCGACGTGGTGGACTGGCGCGACGTGAAGCCCGGCAAGGCCGAGCTGCTCCGCTTCACCCGCCCCCGCGACCTCGATTCGACGCTGGGGCCGGACTACAACTAAGGCCCTGCGAACTCCCCTCCCTGAAAGGGAGGGGCTGGGGGTGGGTGGAGTGCTCGCGATACGAAAGCCGCAGGTATTTCGGCGACAGTATCGCCAAGACGCGACCCACACCTCGATCCCCCCTTCCAGGGAGGGGAAGATGGCTCAACTATCCTCGTCGAGCGCCTTGGAGAGCGAATCGCGTATCGCCTTCAGTGCCTGGGTGTCGGTTTTCGAGGGTGAGGCTGGGGCAGCGGTTCCCGCCGCGGCCCGCGCCGCCTTGTTGCCCTTCTCCGCCGCGAGCAGCTTCTGCACGCCGCGGATGGTGTAGCCCTGGTTGGAGAGCAGGTCGTGGATGCGCCGCACCAGCGCGACGTCCTCGGGCCGGTAGTAGCGGCGATTGCCCGCCCGGGTGAGCGGGCGCAGCTGGGGAAAGCGGGTTTCCCAATATCTGAGGATGTGCTGCGGGCGCCCGATCTCCTGGGCGAGTTCCCCTATCGTCCGTAGCGCGCCAGCAGCCTTTTCGGCCCCCGGCATCGGCTACTTCCTCTCAGCTCGCCGAGACGATGCGGTCACGCATCATCTGGCTTGCACGGAAGGTGAGGACGCGGCGCGGCGCGATCGGCACTTCGACGCCGGTCTTGGGATTGCGGCCGATGCGCTCGCCCTTGTCGCGCAGGATGAAGCTGCCGAAGCCCGAGATCTTGACGTTCTGGCCCTCGGCCAGCGCCTCGCACATATGGCTGAGGATCTGCTCGACCAGCCGCGCGGCATCGGCGCGCGACAGCCCCACTTCGCGATGAAGCGATTCGGCGAGATCGGCCCTGGTCAGCGTGCCCGCAGCCGTCATCCGGCAACTCCCCCTTGCGTTCAACTGTGTCGAGTTAGTCGTATCAGATTGTTTCGACACAGCAAACGGGAACATTGAGGTTCCGGAATGATTATCTGCGTTTTTTCGCAGCTATCAGAAACGCACCACCGCGGCGCCCCAGGTGAAGCCGCCGCCCATCGCTTCCAGTACCAGCAGGTCTCCTTGCCGGATGCGCCCGTCGCGCACCGCGGCATCGAGCGCGAGCGGCACCGAGGCGGCGGAGGTGTTGGCGTGCTGGTCGACGGTGACGATCACCTTCTCGGCCGGCAGGTCGAGCTTGCGCGCGGTCGCGTCGAGGATGCGGGCATTGGCCTGGTGCGGCACCACCCAGTCGACATCCTTGGGCTCCAGCCCGGCCAGGGCGAGCGACTCGGACATCACCGTGGCGAGGTTGACCACCGCGTGGCGGAACACCTCGCGGCCCTTCATGCGCAGCTTGCCGACGGTCTGGGTGGTCGAGGGACCGCCATCGACATAGAGCATGTCGTTGTAACGGCCATCGGCGTGCAACTTGGTGGCGAGAATGCCGCGACCGCCCTCGGAATCCGTATCCCGGGATTCCAGCACGATCGCGCCGGCGCCGTCGCCGAACAGCACGCAGGTCGCGCGGTCCTCCCAGTCGAGAATGCGGCTGAACGTCTCGGCACCGATCACCAGCGCGCGCTTGTGGACGCCTGCGCGCAGCATCGAATCGGCGACCTGCACGGCGTAGAGGAAGCCCGAGCAGACCGCGGCGACGTCGAATGCCACGCAATCGTTGATCCCGAGCAGCGCCTGCACCTTGGTGGCGGTCGCCGGGAAGGTCTGGTCCGGAGTCGCGGTGGCCAGCACGATCAGGTCGATGTCCGCCGCGGCGGTGCCGGCATTGGCGAGCGCGGCCTTGGCGGCCTCGGCGGCCAGCGTCCCGGTGGTCTCGTCCGGCCCGGCGATGTGGCGGAAGCGGATGCCCGTGCGCTCGACGATCCACTCGTCGCTCGTATCCACTTCCTGGGCGAGTTCGGCGTTGGAAACGCGGCGGGGCGGCAGGGCGGAGCCAGTGCCGACGATGACGGAACGCAAGGTCATCTTGAAGTGTCTACGCCGCCTTTGCTTCGAAGTTCCCGAGATCCTCGGCGATGCGGCGATTGAGATCGTCGCGGAGCATCTTCGCCGCGAAGCCGATCGCGGTGTCGACGCCGAGTTCGTTGGCGCTGCCATGGCTCTTCACGACGATGCCGTTCAGGCCGAGGAAGACCGCGCCATTGTGATTGTTCGGATCGAGGTGCGTGCGCAGCAGCTCGGTCGCCGGCTTGGAGATCAGGAAGCCGATCTTCGAGCGGGTCGAGCTGGAGAATGCGCGCTTGAGCAGGTCCGCGACGAACCGCGCGGTGCCTTCCACCGTCTTCAGGGCGATGTTGCCCGAGAAGCCGTCGCACACGATCACGTCGACATCGCCGCGCGACAGCTTGTTGCCCTCGATGAAGCCCTTGAAGTCGAGGCGCAGATGCTCGGCGGCGCGCAGCTCGGCCGCGGCTTCGCGGATCGAGTCGGTGCCCTTCATGTCCTCGGTGCCGATGTTGAGCAGCGCGACGCGCGGGTTCTGCAGGTCGAGCGCGGTGCGCGCATAGGCGGCACCCATCACCGCGAACTGGACGAGGTTGCGCGCGTCGACCTCGGTATTGGCGCCCAGGTCGAGCATCACCGTGTCGTTCTCGCCGAGCGTCGGCATCAGCGCGGCGAGCGCCGGCCGGTCGATGCCGGGCATGGTGCGCAGCGACAGCTTGGCCATCGCCATCAGCGCGCCGGTATTGCCCGAGGAGACGGCGGCGCCGGCCTTGCCCTGCTTCACCAGGTCGATGGCGATTCCCATCGACGTCGTCTTGGCACGCCGAATCGCCGCGCTCGGCTTCTCTTCCGAGGCGACGACGTCCGGTGCGTGGACGATTTCAGACGCGGCCGTCAGGTTCGGGTGGTTCTTCAGACCCTCGCGGATCTGCGCCTCGTCTCCGACGAGGATGAACTCCATGCCCTCGAATCGACGGCGCGCACGCGCGACACCGGCGAGCATGACCGCAATTCCCTCGTCACCGCCCATCGCATCGACGGCGATTCGAGAGGAATTCGTCATACTCGCATGCCCCCGCGCGATCCGGCCCAATCGTTACCGAATCAGTCTTCGGCCGAAACGATCTCGCGGCCGTTATAGTGGCCGCACGAACCGCACAGCACGTGCGGACGCTTCAGCTCGCCACAGTTCGGGCACTCCTGGAACGCCTGGGGCGTCAGGGCGTCATGAGCGCGACGCATGCCACGCCGCGACGGCGTAGTCTTTCTCTTGGGAACGGCCATTTCGGCACCTTCTAACGAAACCAAAGTCAAAATCGCGATACGCCCGCACGGCCCAGCGGGCAAGCGACGGAAGCTCCGGCGCTCGCCGGACCAGCGGACGGTCACGAAAGCGAGTGCGCGCCTATAGCGATTCTTGCAGGGGAAGCAAGGGAGTGTAGGAGTAACCTTCCGGAGGGGACACTCTATATGCTTATTCTACCCGTGACGCTCTGCACCGCCGGGGCGGCTGCCGTGATCAACTTCTGGCTTGGCCTGCGAATCAGCCGGCTGCGACTCGCCGAGAAGATCTTCGTCGGCGATGGCGGCGACGACCGGCTCGTCCGTCGCATGCGCGCGCAGCTGAACTTCACCGAATATGTCCCGCTGATTCTCGTGCTGCTCGCCCTGGTCGAGCTTGCCGCCGGCACCAGCATCTGGCTGTGGGGCGTCGGCTTCGCACTGGTCCTCGGGCGCATCCTCCACGCCTTCGGGATGGACGGCTGGGGCCTGGGCCGCCGAATCGGCATCGCGCTGACCATGATCACGATGCTCGGCCTCGCCGCCTATGGCATCTATATCGGCAGCCAGTACCAGCAGGCCGCGCCGACCACCGTCTTCAAGATCGGGCCGCGGTTATAGCGAATCGCGAGATCGGGGAGATTGAGGTCAGCCCTCGCCCCGAACTCTCCCCGTCACCCCGGCCTTGTACCGGGGTCCACCGGGAGGCGAGCACTGGGCAAGCGGCAATTCGGTCAGTCAGCGCGGCTTGGTGGACCCCGGCACAAGGCCGGGGTGACGCGTATCTGATGCGATAGTCGCGCGGGCCGCGCTTCCTACCCCTTCGCCAGCACCGAATCGGCAACGAACGGATTCGTCCTCCGCTCATGCCCGAAATTGCTGAGCGGGCCGTGGCCGGGGACGAAGGTGGTGTCGTCCCCCAGCGGCCACAGCCGCTCCACGATCGCGTCGAGCAGGTCCTGATGGTTGCCCAGCGGAAAGTCGGTGCGGCCGATCGATCCCTGGAACAGTACGTCGCCCACCGTGGCGAACTTCGATTCGGGGTGGTGGAAGACGACATGGCCCGGCGTGTGGCCGGGGCAGTGATAGACGTCGAGGGTGAGGTTGCCGACAGTCACCTGGTCGCCTTGCTCCAGCCAGCGGTCCGGCTCGAACACGGTGCCGCGGATGCCGTATTTCCGGCCGTCCTCGTCGAGCCGCGAAATCCAGAAACGGTCCGCCTCGTGCGGCCCTTCCAGCGGCACGCCCAGCTCCCTGGCAAACTCGCCGGCGGCGCCGCAATGGTCGATATGGCCATGCGTCACCAGGATCTTCTCGATCGTCACCCCGTGCTGCTTGGCGGCGGCACGCAGCTTCTCCAGGTCGCCGCCGGGATCGACGAACGCGCCCTTCATCGTCTCGGTGCACCACAGGAGCGTGCAATTCTGCTGGAGCGGCGTGACCGGGATCACCGCGGCGCGCATCGGGGGATTGGACATGGTCTCGAGATAGGCGGCGCGCCCGCGCGCGGCAACATGGGCTTGCCGTCCGTGCTAAGCGGCTGCATGCGCCAGCCGGCATGACCCTGCCCGATACGCCCTTCGTGCTGCTTGACGATGCCCGCCCGGGCGGCGTCGGCGCGCGACTCTATCATAATGTGCGCAAGATCGTGCAGGCCGACGCACCCGGACAGGTGCCAGGGGCACTCGCCGGGTTGCGCGAAGGCATCGGCCATCTCGCCGGTTTCCTCAGCTATGAAGCGGCCTCGGGCATCGAGCCGCGCGCGGTTGCCCAGTCGGGTACCGCGCCGTGCCTGTGGTTCGGTAAATTTGTCGATCGAGAGGCCGTCGACCTCGCCGCCCTCCTCCCCGACCTTGCCGGCGCCTGGGCCGGCGCGCCGGTCCCGCGGATCGGCCGCGCCGCCTATCAGGGCCAGTTCGCCCGCGTCGCCGACTATATAACCGCCGGCGACATCTATCAGGCCAACCTCACCTTCCGTGCCGATGTGCCCTTTGCCGGCCATCCCGCCGCGCTCTACGCCCTGCTCCGCGCCCGCGCGCGCGCCGGCTATGGGGCACTGGTCTACACCGGCACGCGCTGGATCCTCTCTTTCTCGCCCGAGCTGTTCTTCACCCTCGACGACACCGGCTTCACCGTGAAGCCGATGAAGGGCACCGCGCGGCGGGGCGGCAACCCGGCCGAGGACGAGGCCCTCGCCGACCAGCTCGTCGCCGATCCCAAGCAGCGCGCCGAGAATCTGATGATCGTCGATCTGATGCGCAACGATCTCACCCGCGTCGCCCGCCCGGGCACGGTGCGCGTGCCTGCGCTGTTCGAAGTCGAGCGCTACCCGACCGTCCACCAGATGGTCTCCACCGTCACTGCCCAGCCGGGCGAAGGCGTCACCGCGATCGACGCGCTCGCCACGCTCTTTCCCTGCGGCTCGGTCACCGGTGCGCCGAAGCTGCGCGCGATGGAAGTGATCGCCGAGGTCGAGAAGGATGCCCGCGGCGTCTACACCGGCGCGATCGGTGCGATCGAGCCCGATGGCTCTGCTCTGTTCAACGTGGCTATCCGAACCTTGACCATAGAAGAGGGGGCGACACGCGCGCTGCTCGGGTTAGGATCGGGCGTGGTCGCCGATTCGAACGCCGCCGAGGAATGGGACGAGTGCCTGGCCAAGGGCGCCTTCGTCACGTCCGGCGAAACGCCCTTCGACCTGATCGAGACGATGCGCTTCGATCCGCTTGCCGGCCTGCCCCTGCTCGAGCGGCATCTGGCGCGGATGAAGGCCAGTGCCCGTACCTTCGGTTTCGAGTTCGATCGCCACGAAGCGCGCAACGAGCTGCAGGCCGCGACCTTCCGTCTTCGCGCGCCTGCCCGCGTGCGGCTGCTGCTCGCCCCGTCGGGCGCCATCGCCATCGGCATCGCCCCGCTGCCCGAGGCGCCGGCTGGCCCGGTCGAGGTCGCGATCACGCCCAGCAAGCTCTCGCGCGATGATTTCCGCCTCGCCCACAAGACCAGCCGTCGCGCCTTTTATGACGAGGCCCGGCGCGAGGCTGGCGCCTGGGAAGTACTGTTCACCGACGCGTCCGGCTATCTCACCGAGGGCAGCTTCACTTCGATCTTCGTCGAGCGTGACGGCACACTAGTCACGCCGCCGCTCGCCCGCGGCCTGCTCCCCGGCGTGCTGCGCGCCGAGCTGATCGAGACCGGCCGCGCGGTGGAAGGCGACTTGCGGCCCGAGGATCTCGCGAGCGGCTTCTATCTCGGCAATGCCCTTCGCGGACTGGTTTCAGCCGTAACGGTTGCGAAAGCCTAGAACGCGGTCCTATAGGCCCGGCGTCTCCCCTCCCGGAAAAGGCGCCATTCATGCAGACCTCGGCCGCGCTCAATCGTATCCAGCCCTCCGCCACGCTCGCGATGACGAGCAAGGTGTTCGAGCTGAAGCGCGCCGGTATCGACGTGATTGGCCTGGGCGCCGGCGAGCCCGATTTCGACACGCCGGACTTCGTCAAGGAAGCCGCGATCGAGGCGATCCGCGCCGGCAAGACCAAGTACACCAATGTCGACGGCACGCCCGAGCTGAAGCAGGCGGTCATCGCCAAATACGCCCGCGACAACGGCCTCACCTATGCCGAGAACCAGATCAGCGTGAACTCGGGCGGCAAGCACACCCTGTTCAACGCCTTCTGCGCGACGATCGACGCGGGCGACGAGGTCGTGATCCCGGCGCCCTATTGGGTCAGCTATCCGGATGTGGTCGAGTTCGCCGGCGGCACGCCGGTCTTCATCTCGGCGGGCGCGGATGCGGGCTACAAGATCAAGCCCGAGCAGCTTGAGGCCGCGATCACCGCCAAGACCAAGTGGGTGGTGCTCAACTCGCCGTCCAACCCGACCGGCGCCGCCTATTCGGCCGCCGAGCTCAAGGCGCTGGGCGAGGTGCTCGAGCGGCATCCGCATGTGCTGATCTATGCCGACGATATGTACGAGCACATCCTGTACGACGGCTTCGAATTCGCCACGATCGCGCAGGTCTGCCCGTCGCTCTACGATCGCACGCTGACCGCCAATGGCGTGTCCAAGGCCTATGCGATGACCGGCTGGCGCGTCGGCTATGCGGGCGGCCCGGCCTGGCTGATCAAGGCGATGGGCAAGCTCCAGTCGCAGTCGACCTCCAACCCGTCGAGCATCTCGCAGGCCGCTTCGGTCGCGGCGCTGAATGGCGACCAGAGCTTCCTCGCGGAGCGCGTCGCTGCCTTCCAGGGCCGCCGCGATCTCGTCGTGTCGATGCTCAACCAGATCAACGGCATGACCTGCCCGCGTCCGGAAGGCGCCTTCTACGTCTATCCCGAGTTCAGCCAGCTGATCGGCAAGACCACGCCCAAGGGCCAGGTGATCACCACCGACGAGGAAATGGTCGGCTATCTGCTCACCGAGGCGCGGGTCGCGGCGGTGCACGGCGCGGCCTTCGGCTTCTCGCCGGCGCTGCGGATCAGCTATGCTACCTCGGACGCGCTGCTCACCGAAGCATGCACGCGCATCCAGGAAGCCTGCGCGGCCCTGCGCTGACTTGTAACGCGCCGCGGATTGACGACGTATAGGGGAGAGAGTGCTCCCTCCTGTTGAGGATTCGCGATGTCGAAATACGTCCTGACTGCTGCCGCGCTCGCGGGCGGCCTGCTGCTGCTCACCGTGCAGGGAAGCGCGGCGGAGCGCGCCGTGCCGGTGCCCGTCCCCGCGGTCGACGTGAAGCCGGGCAAGGGCGAGCAGGTCGCCGTCCTTGCCGGCGGCTGCTTCTGGGGCATGGAAGCGGTCTTCCAGTCGGTGAAGGGCGTTCATTCGGTGACGAGCGGCTATGCCGGCGGCACCGCGCAGACCGCGACCTATGCCCAGGTCTCGACCGAGAAGACCGGCCATGCCGAGGCGGTGCGCATCGCCTATGATCCGAAGAAGGTCAGCTACGGCACGCTGCTGCGCATCTATTTCTCGGTCGCGCACGATCCGACCCAGCTCAACCGGCAATATCCCGATACCGGCCCCAGCTATCGCTCGGCGATCTTCCCGCAGAATGACGAGCAGCGCAGCGTCGCCGCAGCCTATATCGCGCAGCTGACCAAGGCGAAGGCGTTCCCGAAGCCGATCGTGACGAAGCTCGAGACCGGCACCTTCTATCCGGCCGAGGCCTATCACCAGGACTTCTTCTGGCGGAACCCGACCTATCCCTACATCGTGCGCTACGACAAGCCGAAGGTCGCGGCGTTCCGCAATGCGTACCCGCTGCTGGTGAATTGAGCCACAATCCCTCTCCCGCTTTCGCGGGAGAGGGAAGGAGCCGACGAAGTCGGCGGAAGGGTGAGGGTATTTCTTCTGTCCGCTGAGGCGAATATAAGAAGTGTCCTCACCCAACCCTCTCCCGCGAAAGTGGGAGAGGGCTAGAGTTTCAGATCAGTCCCAGCCCCGCCAGCTCGCCCATAAGCGCGGGCGGCAGCTCGTCGAGCCCCGCCCCCGCTTCGCCCAGATCCTTCGGCGCGTCCGTATCCTCGAGATAGCGCCAGCCCTGGTGCGCGCGCTTGGGGCGGTTGGCGACCAGGATCAGCCGCGGCTCCATCAGGATCGCGGTGCGCCCGCCTTCGGCCTCACCGAACCCGACGATCGGGGTGCGGCCGACCAGCTGGTGCTTGAGGATCCAGAACAGCGATCCCTCGCCGCCGATCTCCTCGTGGCGCTTGGGCAGATAGCGGGTGGTCAGCCCCCAGACCTCCCCGCGCGATGCGAGGCGCTGGGCGAGATACTCTACGGAGTCGCAGCCAAAGGCGACCTTGGTCAGATGAAGTGGCACGAGATCAATCTGGTGTGCGATCCGGCCTGGATCAACCGACCAGACCGCTCGCGCTGGCGAGGCCGAGGAACGCCAGGAAGCCCATCGAATCGGTGGTCATCGTCACGAAGATCGAGCTGGCCACCGCCGGATCGGCCTTCAACCGGTCGAGCGTCACCGGCACCACCACCCCGGCCAGGCCGGCGATGAAGATGTTGGTCATCATCGCCGCGGCGATCACGCCGCCCAGCGCGGCATGATGGTAGAACAGCCCCACCGCGGTGCCGATCACCAGCGCCACGGTCACGCCGTTGAGCAGTGCGATCGAAATCTCGCGCTGGATCGCGCGCAGCGTGTTGGACTGGGTCAGCTGGTTGGTGGCCAGCGCACGCACCGTCACCGCCATGGTCTGGGTACCGGCATTGCCGCCCACGCCCGCGACGATCGGCATCAGTGCGGCCAGCGCCACCATCTTCTGGATCGTGCCCTCGAACAGACTGATGATCGTCGCCGCCACCAAGGCGGTGAGCAAATTGGTCAGCAGCCAGCGCACCCGGCCCTTGTACGAATCGATCACCGGCTCGTTGATGTCGCCCTCGCCGGCACCCGAGAGCAGCAGCGCGTCCTCGCCCGCCTCCTCGGAGATGATGTGGACGATGTCGTCCACCGTGATCATGCCGACGAGCCGCCCGTTCGGGTCGATCACCGCGGCCGAGATCAGCGCGTATTTCTGGAAGCGCAGCGCCACTTCCTCCTGGTCCATGTCGACCGGGATCAAGGTCTGCTCGCGCTTCATCACATCGCCCATCGAGACGACGCGCGGGGTGCGCAGGATCCAGGAAAGCGCGCAGGTGCCCACCGGCTTGTGGCTGGGATCGACGACGAAGATTTCCCAGAAATCGGTTGCCAGATCCTCGTTCTTGCGCAGGTAATCGAGCACGTCGCCGACAGACCAGTGCTCGGGCACCGCGATCAGCTCGCGCTGCATCAGGCGGCCGGCGGATTCCTCCGGATAGGAAAGCGCTTCCTCGATCGCGGCGCGGTCGTCCGGATCGAGCGCGCGCAGCACCTCGCGCTGGTCCTCCGCGTCCATGTCCTCGATGATCGCGACGGCGTCGTCGGTATCGAGCTCGGCGGCGATGTCGGCCACCTGGGTCGCGGTAAGCGATTCGACCAGTGCCTCGCGCACCCAGTCGTTCATCTCGGCGAGCACGTCGCCGTCGATCAGGTCGGCGATCGCACTGACCAGCGCCGCGCGGTCCTCGGACGGCGCGAGCTCGACCAGGTCGGCGATGTCGGCGGGGTGGAGCGGCTCGGCCAGCGCATGCGCCCGGGCGGAGTCGCCATCGTGCACCGCGTCGAGCACGGCGTCGACGAACTCCGGCCGCAGCCGGTCGTCCTCGTCGAGCTGGGGCTCGGGGACCATGCTATCCGCTTGAAGTTCGGTCTCGCTCAAGGTTCGACCTCCCTGTTTGGCCCCGCTTCCGCCGCTGCCATTGCCGGCCGTGATTTGCAAGTCGCCCCGCGCCCCACTAGGTGCTGTGCAAAGCCTTCTCAGGAGTAAGTTTCGTGTCCGAACCCACCAAGCTCGTCATGACCCTCGATACCGGCGAGGTGCACATCCAGCTGCGCCCCGATCTCGCCCCCAAGCATGTCGAGCGCATCGCCACTCTCGCCGACGAAGGCTTCTACGACGACGTCGTCTTCCACCGCGTGATCGACGGCTTCATGGCCCAGGGCGGCGACCCCACCGGCACTGGCATGAGCGGCTCGAGCCTGCCCAATCTGCCGGCCGAGTTCAGCCGCGAGCCGCATGTCCGCGGCGTGTGCTCGATGGCCCGCACGATGGACCCGAACAGCGCCAACTCGCAGTTCTTCATCTGCCTCGACGACGCGACCTTCCTCGACGGCCAGTACACCGTCTGGGGCGTGGTCACCGAGGGCATGGAGCATGTCGACGCGCTGCCGAAGGGCGAGCCGCCGCGCAACCCGGGCAAGATCGTCAAGGCGCGCACCGAGGCGTAAGGTCCTAGCCTTCCCTCTCCCGTCGGGAGAGGGTTGCGCAGACTTGGGTCGAGCGAAGCTCGGCCTTAGTCGGAGCTGGGTGAGGGGATCGCCCTGTCGATAAGCAGGCCACCCTCACCTAGCTACGCTAGGCAGCAAGCTGCCAAGCTTCGCTGATCCTCTCCCACAGGGAGAGGATTGCAGCGCCTACGCCACCCGGTCTGCCTCGAGCACGTCGACCAGCCAGTCGTGGAACAGCTTGACCGGCCGCGTGGTCAGCGCGCGCGGGCGACAGACGAACCAGTAGCTGTAGTCGCTGTCCACGGTCAGGTCGAAGAGCTGGACCAGCCGCTCGTCGCGTGCCGCCTCGAAATGCGATTCGAGCATGAAGGCGACGCCCAGTCCCTGCGCCGCCGCCTCGAGCATCAGCGTGCCCGAATCGAAATGGTCGATCGCTGCCGGCTCGATCTCCTGCTCCGAAAGCCCCGCCGCCGCGCGCCACGCGGTGAAGGTGTCGGCCATGTCGCGGTGCACCAGCGCGGTGAGCCGCGACAGTTGCTCGGGCCTGGTGATCGGATCCGGCCCTTCGAGCAGCGCGCGCGCGCCGATCACATAGACGCGGTTGCGATCGAGCCGCTTGGCATAGAGCGTCGGGTCGATGTCGCGCGCCACGACGATCGCCGCGTCGAGCCCGTCGCCCAGCCGCGCCACCGCATGGCCGCCCGTGTCCACATCGAGATGCAGCTCGGGATGCTTGCGCTTGAGGTCGCCCATGTGCGGCATCAGCCGCTGCGTCGCGAACAGCGGCAGCAGCCCCAGGCGCAGGCGCAGCAGCTCGGTGCCGCTGGTCATCGTCTCCACCGCATCGGCCATGGTGTCGAGCGCCGGGGCGATCATGCCGAGCAGCCGGTCGCCGTCGTCGTTGAGCTTGAGCGCCTGGTGGCGCCGCTCGAACAAAGGCTTGCCGATGAACCGTTCGAGCGCCTGGACGCGCCGGCTCAGCGCCGGCGAGGAGAGCGCAAGCTCCTCCGCCGCGGCCTTGATCGAGCCGAGCCGCGCCACCTGCACGAATGCTTCGATTGCCGTCAGGGGAGGAAGTCGTCGCATCTCGCTCTCTTTTTGTTGCGCTGCGTCATTATCCTTGGCGCGGGTTTCGCCCCACGCCAATGCCCTTTTGGGTGTTAGGCATATATCGCTCTTGTTATTCGCGATTGCAAGTTGTGCACGCGTTAATGTTTCTTTTCGCACTTGCACAAAAACCGCCCGCACTGCACAAAGCACGTGCCTTTCAGGCATCCTCTCCTAAAACTTTCCCGGCCGGTCCTCGCGATCGGCCTTTTTTTTGTCTGAACGATTCCCCACCTCCGGCGTCTCACACGCCTGGGGAGAACAGAAAATGGCGGACGAAGAAGCGCAGCCCACCCGGCTGCAGGTTGCCAATGCCCGACCCGAGGACAGCGGCCGTGGCCTCGCGCATCTGCCGCGCGCCCTGATGGCGCGGCTCGGCCTCACCGAAGGCGATGTGATCGAGATTATCGGCAAGCGCGCCACCCCGGCGCTTGCCGTGCTGCCCTATGCCGAGGACGAGGGCCTTGAGCTCCTGCGTATCGACGGTCTCCAGCGCGCCAATGCCGGCGTCGGCTCGGGCGATTTCGTCGAAGTGCGCAAGGCGCAGTCCAAGCCGGCGACGCGCGTGGTATTCGCGCCCGCCCAGCAGAATCTCCGCCTCCAGGGCAGCGGCGAGGCATTGAAGCGCGTCTTCTTCCAGCGCCCGCTCGCCCAGGGCGACGTCGTCGCCACTGCCGGCCAGCAGCGCGCGGACATCCCGCCCCAGGTCGCCCAGTTCCTCCGCGCGCCGGCCTATGCGCTGCAGGAGATCCGTCTCACCGTGGTCGCGGCCAGCCCCAAGGGCATCGTCCATATCGACGAGAATACCGAGGTCGAGCTGCGCCCCGAATATGAGGAAGCCTCGGGCGATGCCCGCCGCGCCGACGTCACCTATGACGATATCGGCGGCATGGCCGGCACGATCGACCAGCTGCGCGAGATGGTCGAGCTGCCGCTGCGCTATCCCGAGCTGTTCCAGCGCCTCGGCGTCGATCCGCCCAAGGGCGTGCTGCTCCATGGCCCGCCCGGCACCGGCAAGACGCGGCTCGCCCGCGCCGTCGCCAATGAATCGGACGCGCAGTTCTTCCTGATCAACGGGCCCGAGATCATGGGCTCGGCCTATGGCGAGTCGGAAGGGCGTCTCCGCCAGATCTTCGAGGAAGCGGCCAAGGCAGCGCCGTCGATCGTCTTCATCGACGAGATCGATTCGATCGCGCCCAAGCGCGGCCAGGTCTCGGGCGAGGCGGAGAAGCGCCTGGTCGCGCAGCTGCTCACCCTGATGGACGGGCTGGAGGCGCGCGCCAACATCGTCGTCATCGCCGCGACCAACCGGCCCGACGCGATCGACGAGGCACTGCGCCGGCCGGGCCGGTTCGACCGCGAGATCGTCGTCGGCGTGCCGGATGAGCGCGGCCGCCGCGAGATTCTCGGCATCCACACGCGTGGCATGCCGCTGGGCGACAAGGTCGATCTCGGCGAGCTCGCCCGCACCACCTTCGGTTTCGTCGGGGCCGACCTGTCGGCGCTCGCCCGCGAGGCGGCGATCGAGGCGGTGCGCCGGATCATGCCGAAGCTCGACCTGGAGAAGGGCACGATCCCCCCCGAGGTGCTCGATACCCTGGCCGTCACGCGCGAGGACTTCCTGGAAGCGCTCAAGCGCGTCCAGCCTTCGGCGATGCGCGAAGTCATGGTCCAGGCGCCGACGGTGCGCTGGGAGGATGTCGGCGGGCTCGACGATGCGCAGATGCGGCTCAAGGAAGGCGTCGAGCTGCCGCTCAAGGATCCCGACGCGTTCCGCCGCCTCGGCATCCGCCCGGCCAAGGGCTTCCTGCTCTATGGGCCTCCGGGCACCGGCAAGACGCTCCTTGCCAAGGCCGTCGCGCGCGAGGCGGAGGCGAATTTCATCGCCACCAAGTCGAGCGACCTGCTCAGCAAATGGTATGGCGAGTCCGAGCAGCAGATCGCACGTCTGTTCGCCCGCGCCCGCCAGGTTGCGCCCTGCGTGATCTTCATCGACGAGCTCGACAGCCTCGTTCCGGCGCGCGGCGGCGGCCTGGGCGAACCCCAGGCGACCGAGCGCGTGGTCAACACGATCCTCGCCGAGATGGACGGACTCGAGGAGCTGCAGTCGGTGGTGGTGATCGGCGCGACCAACCGGCCGAACCTGATCGATCCGGCGCTGCTGCGTCCGGGCCGGTTCGACGAGCTGGTCTATGTCGGCGTGCCCGATGCGGCCGGCCGGGCGCGGATCCTGGCGATCCAGACCGCCAGGATGCCTCTCGCCTCGGATGTAAATCTGGACGAGATCGCGCGGCAGACCGAGCGCTATACCGGCGCGGACCTGGAGGACGTGGTCCGCCGCGCGGGTCTGGTCGCGCTGCGCCAGTCGCTCCAGGCCAAGGAAGTGACCCAGGCGCATTTCGAAGAGGCCCTCGCCGATTCGCGCGCCACGGTCACGCCCGAGATGGAGAATGAGTACCAGGCGATGTCGGGCCGGCTGAAACAGCAGGCCTCGGCGATCCAGCCGCTGGGGTTCATCGCCCCCGGCATGCTGCAGGGCCGCGGTCCGAAGGGCTCGGACTGACGCTCCACTTCGTCACCCCGGCGAAAGCCGGGGCCCATCTCCTGCCCTATCGTCAATCACGACGGCTGTGATGCGGGATAGTCCGGGAGATGGGTCCCCGCTTTCGCGGGGATGACGTTAGGGCTGTTTGGAACCCCGCGTCGCCACCCAGGCATAAACCAGCAGGCACCCCAGCGCCCCCGCCGCGGTCAGATAGGGCAGCGGCCGCCAGACCTCGTACAGCCCCACCCCGATCGACGGTCCCAGCACGAACGCCGCGCCGTTCACCGAGGTGACCTTGCCCGCCACTGATCCCTGCGCTTCCGCTCCCACCCCCAGCGAGGCGCCGGCGGTGAAGCCCGGCCGGGCAAAGCCCATCCCCAGCGAGATCAGCGCATAGCCCATCGCGATGCCGTACAGCGTCGTCGCTGTGCCGGTCGCCACGCAGCCGAGCAGCCCCAGCCCCGCCCCCGCCAGCACCAGCGCGCGCGGTCGCAGGTCGAGCATCGGGATCAGCCCCCATTGCGCGAGCAGCGAGGCGCCGGCGCCGATCATCAGCACCAGTCCGGTCGGTTGCAGCGCCTCGACCGGCGGCAGCTGCATCCGGTCGATCACCAGGAAGCCGATCGCCTGGCCTGTCATCGCCTGGGCATGGCCGATGATCAGCCCGGCGACGATCCAGGCGCGGATGCGCGGGTCGAAATAGCGGATATTCTCGCTGGTCTCCTCGGCGGTGGCGGCGGTCACCGTCGCGCCGGTCCCCTGCCCGCCGATCGAGGGATAGGAGATCGCCGCACCGTGCGCATGGCCCTCGTCCCGGGGCAGGCCCCGGGCGGCGGCGATCCAGATCACCACCCCGATCGCGCTGGCGGCAAAGGCGGGGCCGGCGAGTCCTATCAATGGTCCTCCCAGCCAGAGATGCCCCATCACCAGATAGGGCGCGATTGCCGGGCCCAGGATCGTGCCGAGCCCGAAGGCCGAGGCGAGCAGGGTCAGCGCCTGGGTCCGCTCCTCGCGGCTGGTCCGCCCCGCGACGATCGCCTGCACCGCCGGCGGCGCCGCAGATCCGAAGGTCCCGTAGATCACCCGCCCGGCGACGAATGCGATGAAGGTCGCCACCGGGCCCAGCCAGCCATTGATCCCCAGCGCCAGGCACAGGCCGCACAGCCCCAGCGACACGGTGAAGCCGGCAATGCCGAGCAGCACCATCGCGCGGCGGCCGTGCCGGTCGGATCGGTTGGCCCAGAAGGGCGCGGCGATCACCCAGAGCAGGGCGGAGACCGAGAACACCGCGGCGACGGCGCTGTCGGGGGCATGGAGCGAGCGGCCGAGCGCGGGCAGCACCGATTGCAGCGCGGTATTGCCTGCCGCGATGACGAGCATGACGGTGAACAGCAGCGCGAAGGTGCCGTCGACCCGCCGGAACCTCATGGCCGCTGCCAGCTGTAGCTGCGCCCGATCTCGGCGACATGGAGCATGTACCATCGGTACCAGCGCCCGCGGCCCTTCTCCCGGGTCTCGGCATGCTCGGGATGCTTGCGCCACGCGACGGCGCTCGCCTCGTCGGCCCAATAGCTGATCGTGATCGCCTGGCCCTGGTCGTTGCCGACATGGTCGACCCCGCGATAGCCGGGCTGCTGTGCCGCCAGCGCGTCCATCGCCGCGGCGGCGACGGCGTACCCCTCTGCGTCTTCCCCCGTGCGCTCGGAAATGAACAGGACGGCGACTTGCCCGGTGCGATCCTCTGCCATGGACCGCGGATTAAGCCGCTTCCTCCACTTCGTCACCCCCGCGAAAGCGGGGGCCCATCTCTGCACCGGCGGCATGCACGACGGTTGCGATTGCGGATGGTCCTGGAGATGGGTCCCCGCTTTCGCGGGGATGACGGTTGGGGCATGGGGCCTGGCATGATCACCGACTGGCATTTCTACGTGCTCGCAATCCCCGCGGTGATCCTGCTCGGGCTCAGCAAGGGCGGCTTCGCCGGCATGGGCGCCCTCTCCCTCCCCCTGCTCACCTTCGCGGTCGATCCGGTGCGCGCCGCGGCGATCACCCTGCCGATCCTGATCGCGCAGGACGTGGTCGGGGTCTGGGCGTTCCGCCGCACGGTCGACTGGCGGCTGCTCGGCTGGATGCTCCCAGGCTCGATCGTCGGCATCGCGCTCGGCTACTGGTTCGCCGCAAGCGTGTCCTCCGCCGCGGTGATGGCGATGGTCGGCGGCATCTCGATCCTGTTCGGCGCCTATCGGCTCTGGGCCGCGCGCTATGCGACCCCGAAGGACACCGCACGCTGGCCGGACTGGATCGGCTCGCTGTTCGGCGTCGCCTCGGGCTTCACCAGCCAGATCGCCCATGCCGGCCAGCCGCCCTTCCAGCTCTGGGTGCTGCCGCGCAACCTGCCGCGCGACATCCTGGTCGGCACCACCGCGCTGTTCTTCGCCGCGACCAACTGGATCAAGGTCCCGGCCTATCTCGCGCTCGGCCAGTTCACTACGGCCAACGTCATGACGTCAGCCGCGCTGCTGCCGCTCGCCCTGGTCTCCACCGTCGCCGGCGTCTGGCTGGTGCGCAAGGTCGACGCGGCGCGCTTCTACACCGCGATCTATGTGCTGATGATCCTGGTCGGCACCGCCCTCGTCGCCGAGGCGATTCGCTAAGCCATTGTAATCATTGAAGCGACCAAGACGCCAAAACGCGCTTTGGCGTGTACTTCCTGTACTTTGGCTCAGTCGAACAGGCTCGAAACCGAGCTCTCGTCCGCGATCCGCTTGATCGCCTCGGCGAGCAAGGGCGCGATCGTCAGGTGGCGGATCTTGCTGCTCTCGGCGATCACCGCATGGTTGCCGATCGAGTCGGTGATGACCAGCTCGGCCAGCGCCGAACCGTCGACGCGGGCAACGGCGCCGCCCGAGAGCACGCCGTGGGTGCAGTATGCGACCACGTCCTCGGCACCCGCTGCCTTCAGCGCGGCAGCGGCGTTGCAGAGCGTGCCGGCCGAATCGACGATGTCGTCGATCAGGATGCAGAAGCGCCCTTCGACATTGCCGATGATGTTCATCACTTCGGATTCGCCCGGGCGCTCGCGGCGCTTGTCAACGATGGCGAGCGGGGCGTTCTCAAGCCGCTTGGCCAGCGCGCGGGCGCGGACCACGCCGCCGACGTCGGGCGAGACCACCATCCACTTCTTGTCGGGGAAGCGGCTATGGATGTCGGCGCTCATCACCGGGGCGGCGAAGAGATTGTCGGTCGGGATGTCGAAGAAGCCCTGGATTTGTCCGGCGTGCAGGTCGACCGAGAGGACGCGGTCGGCGCCGGCGGTGGTCACCAGGTTGGCGACCAGCTTGGCCGAGATCGGCGTGCGCGGACCGGGCTTCCGGTCCTGGCGGGCATAGCCGAAATAGGGGAGCACCGCGGTGATGCGCTTGGCCGAAGCGCGCTTCAGCGCGTCGATCATGATCAGCATCTCCATGAGGTTGTCGTTCGCCGGATAGCTGGTCGACTGCATCACGAAGACGTCCTCGCCGCGGACATTCTCGAGGATCTCGACGAAGATCTCCTCGTCGGCGAAGCGGCGGACATTCGCCTGGGTCAGCGGAATCTCGAGATACTCCGCGATCGCCTTGGCGAGCGGCGCGTTCGAATTGCCGGCCAACAGTTTCATCGAATATCTCCCGAGTGTCCCTCGACGCCCCCTTTGTCAGCCGATACGCAGCGGGGCAAGACGGGGGATGAGGGTTATGCACCGCGAAGTGACGTTCACGCCACAGCTTGAGGACCATGTCGCCGGGCAGCGGCTATGGTATCGCGCCTATCAGCGCCGGCCGCTGGCCCGGTTCTTCCTCGTCGCGATAGTGGTGCTCGCGCTGGGGGGCCTGGGCACGATGGCTTGGGATCTCGCGGTCGGGTGGTCGCTGGCGCGGAGCCTCGGCGACAAGGGGGCCGCGCTGTTCGGCGTGCTGGTGATGCTGGGTGTCCTGGTCTGGACCTCGTGGCGCATTCCCGCACAGGTCCGTCGCATGGCCGAGCAGCAGCCCTCGCTCTTCTCCGAAACCAGCTGGCGTTGGGACGGTGCCGGGCTGGTCGCGGATTCTGCGGCCGGCACCAGCCGGGTCGAATGGGCCTCGCTCTATGGCTGGCTCGCCGACGGCAAGTCGATTGTCGTCCGGCCACAGGAGCGGATCGTGCTGATCCTGCCGCGCCATGTCCTCAGCCCCGAGCAGGATGCCGACCTCATCGCCACGCTCGAGCGGTTTGCCGTGAAGGCACGGCGCTCCTAAGGCGAAGCCCATGACCGTCACCACCCGCTTCGCGCCGAGCCCCACCGGCAAGCTCCATGTCGGAAACCTGCGCACCGCGCTCCACAACTGGATGTTCGCGAAGAAGCAGGGCGGCCGGTTCCTGCTGCGCATCGACGACACCGATGCCGAGCGCTCGGAGGAAGCGTTCGTCGAGGCGATCCGCGCCGATCTCGCCTGGCTGGGCCTGAACCCCGATGGCGAGGAGCGCCAGTCCGCCCGTTTCGATCGCTACGAGGCGCGCTTCGAGGAATTGAAGGCCGCCGGCCGCGTCTATCCGGCCTATGAGACCGCGCAGGAGCTGGAGCTCAGGCGCAAGGTGCTGCTCGGCCGCGGCCTGCCCCCGGTCTATGACCGCGCCGCCCTGGCCCTCACCGATGCCGACCGGGCGAAGCTGGAGGCCGAGGGCATCCGCCCGCACTGGCGCTTCCGGCTCGACCATGACGCCATGATCGAGTGGGACGATCTGGTCCGCGGCCCCCAGCGCTTCGATCCGAAGACCATGTCCGACCCGGTGGTCCGCCGCGCCGATGGCAGCTGGCTCTATCTGCTCCCCTCGGTGATCGACGATATCGACATGGCCATCACCCATGTCGTGCGCGGCGAGGACCATGTCTCGAACACCGCGACCCAGCTCCAGATGTTCGCGGCGCTCGGCGCCGCCGCCCCCCGTTTCGCGCATGAGGCGCTGCTCACCGGCGTCGAGGGCAAGCTCTCCAAGCGGCTCGGCTCGCTCGGTATCGAGCATTTCCGCGAGATCGGCATCGAGCCCCAGGCACTGATCGCGCTGCTCGCCCGGCTCGGCACCAGCGATCCCGTCGAGCCGCTGGCCGATTCGGCCCCGCTGATCGAGAGCTTCGACTTCGCCCGTTTCGGCCGCGCCCCCGCGCGCTTCGACGAGGAGGAACTGGCGCAGCTGGGTGCCCGCATCGTCCACCAGCTCGATTATGCCGCAGTGAAGGGCCGCCTCCCCGCCGGCATGACCGAGGCCGGCTGGGCCGCGATCCGCCCCAACCTCTCCACCATCGCCGAAGCCGCCGACTGGTGGAGCGTGGTCGAGGGACCCGTCACCGCCAGCATCGCCGAGGAGGACCGCCCCTTCCTCGGCCAGGCCGCCGAGGTCGCCGCGACGCTCGACTGGTCCAATCCCTGGCCCGCCCTCACCGGCGCGCTCAAGGAATCCACCGGCCGCAAGGGCCGCGCGCTGTTCCTGCCCCTGCGACTCGCGCTCACCGGGCGCGAGCATGGCCCCGACATGGCCGCGCTCCTGCCGCTGATCGGCAAGGATGCTGCCCTGGAACGGCTTGGGAGCGCATGATCGCAAAACCCTTTGCACGTTTAATGTAATGTTGTATCATCACTGGAGTCGGCACAGACCGGCAATGGAGATGGAGTGCAACGCCATGTACGCTGAACAACGCTACCGGCCCCAGCAATCGCGCACCGTCAGCATCGGCGCGTCGCTGCTCTTCAGCGGGGCGATCATCGCCGGGATGGTCTATTCCTCGCCCAATTTCGTCAAAGCCATCCGGGACACCACGCTCACCACCTATCCGGTCAAGGAAACGTTGCCGCCGCCGCCGGACGTGAAGCCCAAGGAGCAGCCCAAGCCGGATCCGAAGCCGGCGATGCAGCCGCCGGTCACCGCCCCCGATCCGATTCTCAAGACCGTGCCGACCGACAACAAGCTGGAGACCACGCCGGATATCCCTCTGGTCACGCCGGACAACAGCAAGCCGGTCGAGACCGGACCGGTGTCCAAGCCCGAGCCGCGCGTCGAGCCGGCGCCCTTGCCCTTGGTCGGTGCCCGCCGCGACGGGCGCTATGCCGAGGACTTCCAGCCCGCCTACCCGGCGTCCGAGCTGCGCGAGCAGCGCGACGGGCGCGTCTCCGTCCGCGTGCTGGTCGGCACCAATGGCAGGGTGAAGGCAGTCGAGCAGGTCAGCGCCACCAGCCCGGCCTTTTTCGACGCAACCAGGCGCCAGGCCCTGTCGAAATGGCGGTTCAAGCCGGCGACGCGGGGCGGCGTGGCCGAGGAAAGCTGGATGACGCTCAGCGTCACCTTTCAGATCAAGGACCAGTAAGGGGACTTGATGGTGCGCGGGGGCTGGCTCTCGGGCCCCCGCGCGCCTATCTTTGGGCCAAGATGAGCTACCTTCAGAGATTCAATCCCCTGCGCGCCTTTGGCGATTTCAGGCGCTGGCTCGCCACCCGCAAGCCTTATGAGCTGTGGTTCATGATCCTCGCCATGGGCGTCACGCTGGTGATCCTGTGGATGTTCGTGAAGGACTCGAACGTCGAGACGCCGTACAAGCGCGACATCATCTATGTGCAGCAATGGCGGCTCGATCGCAGCGATGCCGACATCAAGGCGCAGCAGGCCAAGGACCTGCCCGCCGAGCTGAAGCGCAAGGCGGAGTTCGAGGCGGCGCAGAAGAAGCGCCAGGCCGAATTCAAGAAATATGACGATTGGCTGACCCAGCACGGCTTCTGAGCGATGCGCGCTGGATGGGGGCCGCGCTCGCGCTTGCGGAGCGGGGCAGGGGGCGCACCGCGCCCAATCCCAATGTCGGCTGCGTGATCGTCCGCGACGGAGCCGTGATTGGCCGCGGCTGGACCCAGCCCGGCGGCCGCCCGCATGCGGAGGCGATGGCGCTGGCCGGGGCCGGCGAAAAGTCGCGCGGCGCAACTGCCTATGTCACGCTGGAGCCCTGCGCGCACGAGTCTCCGCGCGGTCCCGCCTGCTCGAACCTGCTGATCGCCGCCGGCGTCGCCCGAGTGGTGATCGCGCTCGGCGATCCCGATCCGCGGACCAATGGGGCGGGGGCCGCGCGCCTCCGCGCTGCGGGAATCCAGGTGACCGAAGGTATCCGTATCGATGAGGCGCGTCGCTCGATGGCCGGCTTCCTGGCCCGGCTGGAGAACCGCCGCCCCCAGGTCACGCTCAAGCTCGCCACCTCGCTCGACGGCCGCATCGCGCTCCCCTCGGGCGAGAGCCAGTGGATCACCGGCCCCGAGGCGCGCGCACATACCCATCTCGAGCGCAGCCGGCACGAGGCGATCCTGGTCGGCAGGCGCACGATGGAGATCGACCGGCCGCGGCTCGATGTCCGCCTGCCTGGCCTCGAGGACCGCGCGCCGCGCCGGCTGATGCTGTCCTCGACTGGCGACCTCAAGCGCCCGGAGGATATCGCCGGCCTCGAAGCCGTCGACCATCTCTTCGTCGAAGGCGGCGCCGAGACCGCCTCCGCCTTTCTCCGCGCCGGCCTGGTCGACCGGCTGCTGCTCTACCGCGCGCCGATCCTGATCGGCGAGGGCAGGGCGGCACTCGGCGACATCGGGCTTACCCGGCTGGGCGATGCCCATGGCCGCTGGGGGCTGGTAGAAAGCCGCATGCTTGGCAGTGACAGGATGGAGGTCTACGAGCACGCCTGATGTTTACGGGAATCGTCACTGATATCGGCACGGTCGAGGCGACCGAGAAGCAGGGCGACCTGCATGTCCGCGTCTCCACCGCCTATGAAACGGGGGGCATCGATCTCGGTGCGTCCATCTCCTGCTCGGGCGTCTGCCTGACGGTGGTCGACAAGGGTCCGGCCTGGGTCGCGTTCGATGTCTCGGGCGAGACGATCAGCCGCACCGCGCAGGGCATGTGGACCTCGGGCCGCAAGCTCAACCTCGAGCGCGCGCTCAAGCTCGGCGACGAGCTGGGCGGCCATATCGTCACCGGCCATGTCGACGGCATCGGCACCGTGAAGTCGATCGAGGAGATCGGCGGCTCGCATCACATCGTGATCCAGACCGGCGCGGAGCTGGCGCCGTACGTGGCGCCCAAGGGCTCGATCACCGTCGATGGCGTCTCGCTCACCGTCAACGCGGTGCGCGATACCGATGCCGGAGTCGAATTCGACCTCAACATCATTCCCCACACCGCTTCCGTCACTACATTCGGGGCATTGGAAGCCGGGCAGGCCGTCAATCTCGAGATCGACGTGCTCGCCCGCTATCTGCAACGCATGGAGTCCCTTCGTGGCAAAGCCTGAGCAAGCAAATCCTTTGGCGCGCCTCAAGCACGCCTTCCTCTCCTCGCCCGAGGAGCTGATCGACGAGGCCCGCAACGGCCGGATGGTGATCCTGGTCGATGACGAGGATCGCGAGAATGAAGGCGATCTGGTCATTCCCGCCCAGATGGCGACGCCCGACGCAGTCAACTTCATGGCGCGCTTCGGCCGCGGGCTGATCTGCCTCGCGCTCACCGCCGAGCGCGGGCGCCAGCTGCAGCTGGAGCCGATGGCGCGGGTCAACGGCACCCCGCTCGGCACCGCCTTCACCGTCTCGATCGAGGCGAAGGAAGGCATTTCGACCGGCATCTCGGCAGCGGACCGCGCGCGCACCGTCGCGGTGGCGATCGATGCGGCCAACGGCCCCGATGCGATCACCTCGCCCGGCCATGTCTTCCCGCTGATCGCGCGCGACGGCGGCGTCCTGGTCCGCACGGGCCATACCGAGGCGGCGGTCGACCTGGCGCGGCTCGCCGGGCTCAACCCGTCGGGCGTGATCTGCGAGATCATGAAGGACGACGGGACGATGGCGCGTCTCGACGACCTCATCTCCTTTGCCCAGTTCCACAATCTCAAGCTCGGCACGATCCGCGACCTGATCGCCTATCGCCGCCGCCACGACCATCTCGTCGAGAAGCGCGCCGAGACGCGCTTCGACAGCGACTGGGGCGGCGAGTGGACCGCGATGACCTTCTGGAACAAGGCGACCGAGAGCGAGCAGGTCGCGCTGGTGAAGGGCAAGATCGACCCCGAGAAGCCGACCCTGGTGCGGATGCATGCGCTCTCGCCCTTCTCCGACATCTTCGGCGAGGGCGGTGCGCGCGGCGGGCTGCTACGCCGCTCGATGGAGATCATCGCCGAGGGGGGCGCGGGCGTGGTCGTGGTGATCAACAAGCCGCGTCCCGACCAGTTCACCCGGGCGCTCCAGGCCCGCGAGGGCACGCTGGAGCCCAAGGACATGGACGAGCTGCGCGATTACGGCGTCGGCGCGACGATCCTCACCGAACTCGGCGTGCAGGACATGATCCTGCTCACCAACACCCATCACACGCTCGTGGGACTCGACGGCTATGGCCTGTCGATCGTCGGCGAGCATCCCATCGATACCGGAGAATGACTTGGCACGTGTCCTGATCGTCGAAGCGCGCTTCTACGCGCATCTCAATGACCTGCTGCTCGAAGGCGCGCGCGCCGCGATCGAGGAAGCGGGCCATAGCCACGAGACCATCACGGTGCCCGGCGCACTCGAGATTCCCGGCGCGGTGGCGATGGCTGCCGAGACCGGCCGTTATGATGCGTTTGTCGCGCTCGGCGTGGTGATCCGCGGCGAGACCTATCACTTCGAAGTGGTCTCCAATGAAAGCGCCCGCGGCCTGATGGCCCTCGCCATGGACTCGCTCCCCATCGGAAACGGTATCCTCACCGTCGAGAACGAAGCCCAGGCCCTTACCCGGGCGAAGCCGGACGAGAAGGACAAGGGCGGCGAGGCCGCCAAGGCCGCGCTGGCGATGCTCGCGCTCAAGAGCAAGTTCGGCTGATCCGATGGACATGCCCCCGTCCCGCTACCGCGTAGTGGAGCAGGGGCGCCGGCTTGTCGTGATCGACACGCTGGCAGGACGGTCCGTCACGCCGCCGGCGATCGCATCCCGGCCCGAAATGCCGAGCGACCGGCCGCGGACGATGGAAGCGCCGCGGCTACAGGCGCCACACCGCCCGCCGCTGGGCAAGCCCGAGCCGCGCGGCCGCTATGTCGGCGGGGAGGGATTCAGTTTCACCACCGCGCCGTGGTTCGACAAGGAAGGTCCGCGCACGATCCGGATCGGTACCGATGGCCAGGGCCAGCTCGTCGGCGCGCTGATGGTGGCGCTGGTCGTTATGATCTTCCTCGTCGCGTTCATCGGCTGGTGGATCGTGTTCGCCCTTGTATTCGTCGGGCTCAATGCCAAGGCGCGTGACGGCTTCCGCACCGCCGCCACCACCTGGCTCACTGCGATCGACTCGACCCCGAACTAGGCCGCCACAGGATAGTCCGTGTACCCCTCCGCCCCGCCGATATAGAACAGCTCCTCGCGCTGCGGGTTGAGCGGCAGCCGTTCGCGCAGGCGGTGCGGCAGGTCGGGATTGGCGAGGAAGGTCCGCCCGAACGCGATCGCATCGGCCTCGCCTGCGTCGAGCGCGGCCTGGGCGTCGTCGAGATGATAGTCCGCGTTGAGGATCAGCGGCCCCTTGAAGACCTTGCGCATCCCCGGATGGACCGGCGGATGATCGGGCTTGCCGCGGGTGCCGCCCGGACGCGGCTCGCGCATCTCGAGGAAAGCGATGCCGATCTCGTCGAGCGCCGCTGCCGCCGCTTCGAACAGCGGCGCCGGGTTGCTGTCGTTGATGCCCTGCACCTCGCCGTTCGGAGAGAGCCGCACGCCGGTGCGCTCGCCGCCGATCGTGTCGACTACGCGCTGGGTCACCTCGCGCAGCAGCCGCACCCGGTTGGGGATCGAGCCGCCATAGGCGTCGTCGCGGAAGTTGGAATTGTCGCGCAGGAAGCTGTCGATCAGATAGCCGTTCGCGGCATGGACCTGCACCCCGTCGAAGCCGGCGCGGATCGCGTTCCGCGCGGCATTGGCATAGTCCTCGAGCAGCCCGGGGATCTCGTCGGTCCTGAGCGGCCGGGCCTGGGCATAGGGCCGCTTGATCTCGCCGCTCTCCTCCGCCGGATAGGTGCGGACTTCACCCGGCGCGGTGTTGGCCGAAGCGGAGACCGGTGCTTCGCCGCCCAGGAAGTCGGGATGGACCAGCCGGCCCATGTGCCAGAGCTGCGCGACGATCCGTCCGCCGGCCGCATGCACCGCCTCGACCACCGGCTTCCACGCATCGGTCTGTTCGTCGCTCCACAGGCCCGGGGCATAGGCCCAGCCCAGGCCCTGCCGGCTGATCCCGGTCGCCTCGGAGATGATCAGCCCGGCGCTGGCGCGCTGCGCATAATAGTCCGCCATGATCGGCGTCGGCACATGCTCGCGCGTCGCGCGGCCGCGGGTCAGCGGCGCCATCAGCAGGCGGTTCGGCGCATGGATCGCGCCCAGCTGGATCGGATCGAACAGGTTCGGCATCGTCGCAAATTCCCTAACGACTGTGACGCCGGGAAATAGGGGGCTAAGGGGGCGCATGCATCGGCCCGCCTCCCCAAGAAAAGCTATTTCCCCGCAAACCGCCTCTGCATTGCCGATCGCCGCCTTGCTTGCCGGCAATATCGCGCTCGCCTTCGGGCCGTGGTTCGTGCGGCTGGCCGATGTGGGACCCGTGGCGGCGGGCTTCTGGCGCATCGCGATCGCCGCGCCGATCCTGATCGCGCTCTCCTTCATGGGGCAGAAGCGGCCCTTCGCCCCGGCGCGCGGCCTGTGGCTGCCGACCGCGCTCGGCGGCCTCGCCTTCGCCGCGGACCTGGCGAGCTGGCATGTCGGCATCCTCCAGACCACGCTCGCCAACGCCACGCTGTTCGGCAATTCGGCGACGCTGATGTACCCGATCTACGGCTTCCTCGTCGCCCGCATGTGGCCGACGCGGACCCAGGGCCTGGCCCTCGCGCTCGCCGCGGCCGGCGCCGCGCTGCTGCTCGGCCGCTCCTTCCAGCTCTCGCCCGATCACCTGATCGGCGACCTGCTCTGCCTGCTCGCCGGCACGCTCTACACCGTCTATTTCGTGCTGATGGGCAAGGCCCGCGAGGCGATGGCGCCGCTGCCCGCGCTCGCCCTTTCCACCCTCGCCAGCGCGCTGCCGCTGCTGGTCGCGGCGCAGGTGATGGGCGAGACATTCTGGCCGGGGCATTGGGGCGTATTGATCGGCCTCGCGCTCGCCAGCCAGGTGGTGGGGCAGGGGCTGATGATCTACGCGATCGGCCACCTCTCGCCGCTCGTCGTGGGCATCGGCCTGCTATCCCAGCCGATCGTCGCCGGCATCGTCGGCTGGAGCGTCTATGGCGAGACGCTGGGCCCGCCCGACTTTATCGGCGCTATTCTGGTCGCGATCGCGCTCGTCCTGGTGCGCAGCGGCGGTCCGCGGGTTGCACCTGAGGCCGGGGAGAGTAAACCGGCATGATGGACCTGAAGGACGCGACTCTCGACGAACTGCGCGCCGCACTCGCGCCGCAGGTGGTGGCCAATGCGGCGTTCGACGGCTGGAACAACCGCGCGGTGGATGCCGCGGCGGACTCGCTCGGCGTCGACCGGGATGTCGCTCATCTCGCCTTCACCGATGGGCCGGTCGCGATGATCGATGCCTGGTTCGCGCATATCGACGCCGCGATGCTCGCCCGCTTCACCCCAGAGCAGCTGGCCGCGATGAAGATCCGCGCGCGCATCACCGCGCTGGTCGAGGCCCGGCTCGACCTCGCCGCCCCGCACCGCGAGGCGCTGCGCCGTGCGCTCGCCATCCTCGCCATGCCCCAGAACCTCGCCCGCGCAGCCCAGCTCGGCTGGCGCGCCGCCGATGCGATGTGGCGCGCCGCGGGCGATACCGCGACCGACTACAACCATTACAGCAAGCGCATGACGCTCGGCGCGGTCTATGCCTCGACCATCGCGGTGTTCCTCGACGACGAAAGCGAAGGCCAGGCCGATACCCGGGCCTTCCTCGCCCGCCGGATCGAGAACATCATGCAGTTCGAGAAGGCCAAGGCGAAATGGCTGACCCCGCCCGAGCACCGCTTCAGCCTGTCGCGCTTCGTGGGCCGGCTGCGGTATCCGGCGGTCTAGGCAGAGCATAGCCGTCACCCCGGCCTTGTGCCGGGGTCCACTGCGCCGCACGCAGAGCGCTCTCACCTCCTGTCCAGGACCTGCCTCCCGGTGGACCCCGGAACAAGTCCGGGGTGACGAACGGATCGTGGAGAGGCGTAGGACATATCCTACTGGCGTCCTCCCCCCGCAATTGATAATGACTCGCAGCATGAATGCCCCCGCCGCGATTCCCGTGCCCGTTCCGCTTGCCAGCCTGCCCCGCCACAAGCCCGGCTCCGTCGCCATGGTCGACTGGAGCCAGCTGAGCGAGCCCGAGGGCCGGCGCCTGCGTGAGCTGGGGCTGGACGAGGGCGTCGAGGTCGAGCTGCTCCACAAGTCGGGCCTGCTCGGCGGCGGCCCGATCGCCTGCCGCATCGGCCGGATGATCGTCGCCCTGCGCCGTCACGTCGCCTCGGCGATCCACGTCAGTCCCGGCGCATGAACGCGGCCCCGCTGGTTGCGCTGGTCGGCAATCCCAATGCCGGCAAGAGCGCCCTGTTTAACGCCCTCACCGGCGCCCGCCAGAAGGTCGGCAACTATCCCGGCGTCACCGTCGAGCGCCATGCCGGCCGCCTGGCGCTGCCCGATGGCCGCCCGGTCGAGCTGCTCGACCTGCCCGGCACCTACAGCCTCGATCCCTCCTCGCCCGACGAGGCGGTGACCCGCGACGTGCTGTTCGGCAGGCAGGAGGGCGAACGCCTGCCCGACGGGATTGTCGTGGTGGTCGATGCCACCAATCTCGACAATCACCTGCGCTTCACCCTCCAGCTCGCCGCGCTCGGCCTGCCGATGGTGGTGGCGCTCAACATGGTCGACATGGCCGAGCGCGACGGCCTGATCCTCGATCCGGAAGCGCTGGAGCGCGAGCTGGGCGTGCCCGTCGTCGCCACCGTCGCGGTGCGCAAGCGCGGGCTCGACGCGCTCAAGGAGCGGCTGGGCGAGGTCCTCAAGGCCGGCCACAAGCTGCGCGAAGGTGCCGGCGTCCAGCACGACATCGTCGTCCTCCAGCGCCGCGCCCGCCAGATCGCCACCGCGGTCACCGTCTCCGAGACCGCAGCGCGCCGCTGGACCCACCGGATCGATGCGATCGTCCTCCACCCGGTCGCCGGCCCGATCCTCCTGCTCGCCTTGATGTTCGTCATGTTCCAGTCGGTCTTCGCCTGGGCCGAGGCGCCGATGGGCTGGATCGAGAGCGGCATGGCGTGGCTGTCCGACACGGTGGCCGGCGCGCTGCCCGACGGCTTCCTCCGCGATTTCCTCGTCCAGGGCCTGATCGCCGGCGTCGGCGCGGTCGTCGTCTTCCTGCCGCAGATCCTGATCCTGTTCGCCTTCATCCTCGTGCTCGAGGCGACCGGCTATATGGTCCGCGCCGCGATGCTGATGGACCGGGTGATGGCCAGCGTCGGCCTGTCAGGCCGCGCCTTCATCCCGCTGCTGTCGAGCTTCGCCTGCGCCGTCCCCGGCATCATGGCGACGCGCACGATCGCCGACGAGAAGGACCGGCTCACCACCATCCTGATCGCCCCGCTGATGACCTGCTCGGCGCGCCTGCCGGTCTATACGATCATCATCGGTTCGCTGATCCCCGAGCGGAGCCTGCTCCCGGGCATCGGCCTGCAGGGCTTTGTGCTGTTCGCGCTCTACATCCTCGGCATCGTCGGCGCCTTCTGCGCGGCGCTCGTGCTGCGCCACACGGTGACCAGGGGCGCGACCTCGGGCTTCATGATGGAGATGCCGAAATACCAGCTGCCGCGCATCCGCGACGTGCTGCTCGGCCTGTGGCAGCGCGCCGAGATCTTCCTCAAGCGCGCCGGCACCACCATCGCCGCGACGGTGGCGATCCTCTGGCTGCTCACCACCTTCCCTCAGGCGCCCGCCGGGCAGAAGCAGAGCGAATATTCGGTCGCCGGCCGCATCGCGAGCGGGATCGAGATTGTGGTCAGGCCGATCGGCTTCAACCACGACATCTCGCTCGCCCTGCTCCCCGCGATGGCGGCGCGCGAGGCGGCGGTGGCGGCGATCGGCACCGTCTATGCGGTCGACAATCCCGAGGATGCCCAGGGCGAGGCGACGATCACCGAGAACCTCCGCAAGCGCTGGAGCCTGCCGACCGCGCTCGCCTTCCTGATGTGGTTCGTCTTCGCGCCTCAGTGCATCTCGACGATCGCCGTGACGCGGCGCGAGACCAATGGCTGGAAATGGCCGATGTTCATGATCGGCTATCTGTTCGCGCTCGCCTATGTCTCGGCCGGGCTCACCTATTGGAGCGCGGTGGCGCTGGGCTTGTAGCGCCTCGCTTGCAATGTAGGATTTCGTCTGATTGGCTCGGGCGGTCGGAACTGGCGTTTCGGCCGCTCTTTGCCTTGTTGGGGAAATAGGATCCCGCACACGGAAGAATGTTGCGAGATGCGGTGCGCTCGCGGGAACTGTGTCAAATTAGGCGACGCGAAAACCTGCTTCTGGCGTGTACTTCGTGGCCTTTGACGAGTCGCCCGCCGCGCGGATGTAGGAAAGCTCAGTCGCGCTTCGCGTCGTCCAGAGTCCTCGCGATCCGCGCCTTCTCCGAGGCCTCGGCCTGCTTCTCGGCCTTGGGGCGTCCGAAGCGGACACGGTTCTCCTCGGCGCGGGCGGACTTGTCCACACGTGCCTTGGCCTTGCGTGCCCGGTTCAGGTTGATGATCTCGGCCAAGGATAGTACCCCATTCGTTCACCGGCGAAGTGCGCACGCGCCACCGTCGATACGATTTTCATAGCGGAGTTTCCATGGCGGGCAGCGTCAACAAAGTGATCCTGGTGGGCAATCTCGGGCGCGACCCCGAGAGCCGCAGCTTCCAGAATGGCGGCAAGGTGGTCGAGCTGCGCATCGCCACGTCCGAAAGCTGGAAGGATCGCAACTCGGGCGAGCGCAAGGAAAAGACCGAGTGGCACACGGTCAAGGTCTTCAACGAGGGCCTGGCGAACGTCGCCGAGCGCTATCTGCGCAAGGGCAGCAAGGTCTATATCGAAGGCGCGCTGACCACCCGCAAGTGGCAGGACGCCCAGGGCCAGGACCGCTACTCGACCGAGATCGTCCTCCAAGGCTTCAACTCGGTGCTGACCATGCTCGACGGCGCGCCCGGCGGTGGCGGCGGTGCGGGCGGCAGCTATGGCGGCGGTCGCTCGTCCGGCGGCGGCGGTGACGATTGGGGTGCGGGCGGCGGCGACGAGTTCGCCGGCCAGTCCTCCAGCCGCGGCGGCGGCAATTTCAACAGCGGCGGCCAGCGCTCGGGCGGCGGCAGCGGCGGCGGAAACAATAGCTTCGGCGGCGGGTTCCCCGATGATCTGGACGACGACGTCCCGTTCTAAGCCCGGAGATGACATGATGCGCGTTGCGGTGATCGGATTGGCCTTGCTGGCCGGGGCCTGTGGCGGCCCCAGGACGACCGACGATCCCGCCGCGCAGAATGTGATCGACGCGACCTCTAAGGGGGTGCCGGCCAAGGTCGCGGCGGGCACCTGCAACGACAAGCCCGATTTCGTGCCGGTCTACAAGGAAGCCAAGATCATCAGCTGCACGAGCGGCGATGTGGCGGTGACCGGCAAGCGCAGCGGCACGGTGATCTACACCAACTTCGCCTCGCCCTCGACGATCCTCACCTGGTCCAAGCAGCAGGCTCTGGCGCAGGGCCTGTCGCTGCGGATCGAGGACGGCAAGTCGTTCACCGCCGGCGACGGCAACAAGCGCACGCTGCGGGTGATGGCCGAATCGGCCACGGCGGTCACCAACGTCACGGTGAACTGGGGCCTGGCGAACTAGGCCCTGAAACTCAGGCTTCCACGATCTCCGCCACGCCGAACTTGCCCGTCTGGTAATCTTGGAAAGCCTGGCGGATCTCCGCCTCGCTGTTCATCACGAACGGGCCGTGCGCAATGATCGGCTCGTGGATCGGCTCGGCATGGCCGAACAGGAACAGCGCAGGCTCGGTGGCGGTGATCGTCACGCTGCCGCCCGGGTTCAGCTCGGCGAGATGGAAGTGCGGCACCGCGGTGCCTTCCACGTGGAACACTCCGCGCGCGCAATAGAGGAACACGTCGCGCCCCTCGAGCCCGGTGAAGGTCACGCTGCCCCCGGGTTCGATCTCGACCCAGCTCAGGAACACGCCGGTCAGCGACTCGACCACGCCCGTGGCGCCGGCGAACGCGCCCGAGACAAGATGGACGGTAGCGCCGTCGGCGGCGACCGCCGGGATCGCTCCGGCCTGCGCCCCGACATAGCGCGGCGCCGTCATCTTCAGCCGGGCGGGCAGGTTCACCCAGAGCTGGAGGATTTCCATCGGCCCGCCGTCGCGCTTGAAGTCGGGCGGCGAGACCTCGGCATGGACGATGCCGCTGCCCGCGGTCATCCACTGGATGCCGCCGGCGCGGATGATGCTGGAGTGGCCGGCGCTGTCGGTATGCGCCAGCTCGCCTTCGAGGATGAAGGTCACCGTCTCGAAGCCGCGATGCGGGTGCGGCCCGAACGGCAGCCCGCGATTGTTCGGCGCGTAGGTCTGCGGCCCGTGATGGTTGAGGAACAGGAACGCGCCGACATGGCCGATCGCCGGTCCCGGCAGCGGGCGTCGTGTGACCAGGTCGCCAATATCGTCGCGAAATGCCGGGTGGAGCCGCTTCACCGTCCGCATCGCCTCACCTTCGCAGCAGGAATACCGCATGCTCGGCGAACAGGTTCGCCATCGCCGAGCCGCAACGCTGGTCGCCGGAGAGGAACCAGCACCCCTCGATCGTGATCCCGCGCTCGTGCACCAGTGCCCGGAAATCGTCGACGGTGACATGGTGGATGTTGGGTGTGGCATACCAGGCGATCGGTAGCAGCCGCGTCACCGGCATCCGCCCGCCGAACAGCAGCGAGGCGCGCACCCGCCAATGGGCGAAGTTGGGGAAGGAGACGAAGGCGTGCTTGCCGATGCGCAGCAGGTTCTCCAGCACCACGTCCGGGTGGCGCGTGGTCTGCAGCGTCTGGCTCAGGATGGCATAGTCGAAGCTGTTGTCGGGATAGTCGGCCAGGTCGGTATCGGCATCGCCCTGCACCACCGAAAGGCCGCGCCCCACCGCGGCGGCGACGTCGCCCGCGTCGAGCTCCAGCCCGCGCGCATCGACCTGTCGCGTGTCGCGCAGCGCCGCCATCAGCGCACCGTCGCCGCAGCCGACATCGAGCACGCGGCTCCCCGCCGCGACGTTCGCCGCGATGATCGCAAGGTCGGGGCGCAGGGTCATCTTGTGTAGAGGTCCACATCGTGCCGCTCCATGCAACGCTCGGGATGCGGGATCGGCGTCCAGCCGAGCTTGGCGTAGAGCGACTGCATGTCGCGGGTGAACAGCAGCCAGCGGCGCAGGCCGGCCAGCTCGGGATGCGCTTGCACCGCCTCGAGCATCTGCATCGCCACGCCCTTGCCGCGATGCGCCGGCAGCACGAACACATCGGCCAGATAGGCGAAGGTCGCGAAGTCGGTGATCAGCCGGGCGAAGCCGACCTGCTCGTCCTGTCCCGCTTCGTCCTTGGCGAACACGGCAGCGCAGAAGCTGTGCTTGATCGAGGTCTCGACGATGTGCCGCGGAATGCCCTTGGCCCAATAGGATCCGCTCAGGAACGCATGGATCAGGTCGAGGTCGAGCTCAGCCTTGTCGAACGAGATGCGATAGTCGCTCATGCTTTGCCCGCCTCGAGGAAGCCGCGCACCACCCTGTCGAGCTCGGGGCTTTCGAGCAGGAAGGCGTCATGGCCGAAGGGCGATTTCAGCTCGACGAAGCTGGCCCGCGCGCCCGCCGCGTTCAGCGCATGGACGACCGACCGCGATTCGCTGGTCGGGTAGAGCCAGTCGGTGTCGAAGCTCACCACGCAGAAGCGCGTGTCATTGCCCTTGAAGGCGTCGGCGAGCAGCCCGCCATGCTCCTCGGCCAGGTCGAAATAGTCGAGCGCCCGGGTGATGTAGAGATAGGAGTTGGCGTCGAACCGGTCGACGAACGCCAGCCCCTGGTGGCGCAGATAGCTCTCCACCTGGAAGTCCGCGTCGAAGCCGAAGGTCTTGGCGCCATCGGGTTTTTCTGGGCGGCTCTGCAGCTTGCGCCCGAACTTGGCGGTGAGGCCTGCCTCGGAGAGATAGGTGATGTGCGCCGCCATCCGCGCCACCGCGAGGCCGGCGACGGGTGGATCATTGTCGGCGTAGTAATCGCCGCCGCGCCATTTCGGATCGGCCATCACCGCCTGGCGCCCGACTTCGTGGAAGGCGATGTTCTGCGCCGAATGCCGCGCCGCGCTGGCGATGACGACGGCCGAGGCGACGCGCTCGGGGAAGGTCGCCGCCCAGCTCAGCGCCTGCATCCCGCCCATCGATCCGCCGACGACGGCGAAGAGCTTGTCCACGCCGAGATGGTCGAGCAGCATCGCCTGTGCCCGCACCATGTCGCGGATGGTGATCACCGGGAAGCTCATCCCCCAGGGCTTGCCCGTGGCCGGGTTGACCGTCGCCGGGCCCGAGCTGCCGAGGCAGGAACCCAGCACATTCGAGCAGATCACGAAATAGCGGTCGGTATCGATCGGCTTGCCCGGTCCGACCATCCGCGTCCACCAGCCGGGCTTGCCGGTGCGGGGATGCTCGGAGGCGACATGCTGGTCACCGGTCAGCGCATGGCAGACCAGGATCGCGTTGCCGCCATCGGGGGCTAGCGTGCCATAGGTCTCGTAGCCGATATCGACCGGGGAGAGCAGCACGCCGCCGTCGAGGCGCAGAGGCCCCGGCAGCGTCACCGAGCGGCCAGTGCCAAAACGCGGATCGACGGACATATCCGGCTCGTTACGGGCCTGCGCCCCCCGGTTCAAGCGGCCTTGGCGTCGATCCGCTTGCCGAGGATCGCGCTTGCCGCCATCCGCCCGGTCTGTGCCGCCCCGTTCATATAGCCGGGAAAGGCGTCGGAGAGATGCTCGCCGGCGAACCAGATCCGCCCGGCATGGGGCACCTGGTTGCCGCCTTCGTCCTCGACGTAGAGCAGTTTCGAGAAGCGGGTGAGCTGGCCGGGGGCATAGTTGCAATAGGCGCCGAGCGTCAGCGCCTGGGCGTGCCAGTTGGTGCGGGTGAAGGGGCCGGTGGCGGCTTCGATCAGCCCGGGGATCGCCGGCGCGGCACTGGCGGCGAAGCGCTTCGCCAGCGCGGACGGCGCCTCGCTCTCGGAACGCAGCACTTCGTCGCCGCCGAGGAACCAGGTCCAGACCGGCGAGACGCCATGCTTGCGGTGGACGCTGCCGTCCCAGCCGAGTGCCCAGCCGGCATCGGCGTCGGTCTGCCAAAGCTCGCCGCCGACGCCCATTGGCCCACGCCACGGCGTCGCATTGGTGCCGGACTGGACCTTCTCGTTCAGGCCCAGCTCCATCTCGCCGATAAAGGCGCGCCACTGGGCGGGCAGCGGCACGCGGAAGTCGATCTGGCGGGTGACGGGACCGGGCACCGCGACGATCAGCGTGTCGGCCGTCTCGACCGAACCGTCGAGGAAATGCAGCTTCAGCCCCGATTCGACGCGGAGCAGGCGCTTCCCTGTCGCGATCCGGTCGGCATAATGGGTGCTCATCGCCTCGACCAGGGCCGAGCTGCCGCCTTCGATCACATAGCGCTCGTCCGCGCCGCCCAGCACTTCGGCGCGCTGGCCGTCCACCGTCGGCAGGTTGAAGATCAGCTCGATCGCCGAGGCGCGCTTCGGCTCCACGCCATATTCGGTGCGGCTGGTCGCCTCGAGCAACTGGCGCAGCCAGGGCTGGCGGATCAGCGCGGCGTGGCGGTCGAGATAGTCGTGGATCGACATCCGATCGAGATCGGGGGCGACTCGGGCCTGGTCCTTGTCGAGCCGGTCGGCATCCTTGCCGATCTGCGCGGCGATCGGGCGCAGCGCCTCGGCCAGCTCGGTATCGCTGACCAGTCGGCCATTTGCGAGGATCAACGTGTCGTGCGGCTCGGCCTTGCGGTCGATCAGCGGGATGTCGAAGCGCTTGAGCAGCGCCTGCATGTCATAATGGTCGGTGTTGACCAGCTGACCGCCGACCTCGAACGTCCAGTCGCCCGACTTGTGCGTGTACATCCGCCCGCCCGTGCGGCCCCGGCCCTCATAGAGGAAGGCGTCGACATGGGCCTCGCGCAGGTGGTGGAGCGCGGTGAGACCGGCGATGCCGCCGCCGATGATCGCCACCCGGCCGGCGGGGCGCGCCGCGGCGGGGCGGGGCAGGGCGGTGGCCACGCCGCCAGCTGCCATCGCCTGCAGCACCGCGCGCCGCGTCGCGCCGCTGGCGCCCTTGACCGGCTGCGGCTCCCCCGCCGCTTCCAGATTCCGTCGCCGCGCCATCTCGAGTGCGCGCCAGACGATGCCATTCCCCCGCATTGCCCCTCCTCGGCTCCTGCTTAACCATGAAGCCCTAGCGCCTGACCCTTGCCATCCGGTAACCATTCCGCCAAGCCGCGCGACCATGACCGCACCTGTTCCCAAGCCCTGGATCATGGAAATCGCCCCCTATGTGCCGGGGCGTTCCACCACCGATGACGGCCGCAAGGTGACCAAGCTCTCGTCCAACGAGAATCCGCTCGGCACTTCGCAGAAGGCGCGCGACGCGTTCCTCACCGCGTCGACCAGCCTCGAGCGCTATCCCGACGCCAGCGCCGTCGAACTGCGCGAGACGATCGCGGCGAAGTACGGCCTCGATCCCGCCCGCATCATCTACGGCAACGGATCGGACGAAGTCCTCCACCTCGCCGCCGGAGCGTTCGCCGGTCCGGGCGACGAGATCATCTACGTCCATTACGGCTTCACCGTGTACCCGATCGCCACCCGCCGGGTCGGCGCGATCCCGGTGGTGGCGCCCGACAAGGATTATGCGACCGATGTCGACGCGATCCTCGCCTCGGTGACCGACAAGACCAAGATCGTCTTCGTCGCCAACCCGAACAACCCGACCGGCACCTATGCGCCGCGCAGCGAGATCCTGCGCCTTCATGCCGGGCTGCGCAGCGACATCCTGCTCGTCCTCGACCACGCCTATGCCGAATATATCGAAGGCGATGACGACGATGGCGGCATGGAGCTGGCCCGCACTGCGCCGAACGTGCTGGTGACGCGCACCTTCTCCAAGATGTACGGCCTCGCCGCCGAACGGATCGGCTGGGGCTATGCCTCGGCGCCGATCATCGAGGCGATGCACCGCATCCGCCTGCCCTTCTCGATCACCATCGCGGGCACCGCGGCGGCAGTCGCGGCGCTGGGCGACACCGACTTCGTCGACCACACCAAGGCGCATAATGCCGAGTGGCGCCGCTGGTTCACGGACGAGATCACCAAGCTGGGCAACAAGGGCCTGCGCGCCGTGCCGAGCCAGGCGAACTTCGTGCTGGTGCTGTTCGAGGGCCAGCTCACTGCCGAGGCGGCGTACAAGGGCCTGATGGACGCCGGCTACATCGTCCGCTGGCTGCCCGGCCAGGGCCTCCCCCATGGCCTGCGCATCACCATCGGCACCGAGGAAGAGACGCGCGGCGTGATCGCATCGCTGCGGAGCCTGGCGGGCGAAGCCTGATGCTGCCGTTCGCGCGCGTCACGGTCATCGGCCTGGGCCTGATCGGCTCGTCGATCGCGCGCGCCGTCCGCCAGCACATGCCGAGCGTGCGGGTGACCGGCTATGACGCCGACCCGGCGGTGCGCGAGACCGCGGTGCGCATCGACCTGTGCGACGACATCGCGGATACCGCCGGCACCTCGGTGATCGACGCCGACCTCGTCATCCTCTGCGTCCCCGTCGGCGCGATGGGCGCGGCGGCGGCGGAGATCGCGGCGGACCTGCCGGCCGAGGCGATCGTCAGCGATGTCGGCTCGTGCAAGGAAAGCGTGGTCGAGGCCGTCCATGCCGCGCTGCCCGATGCCGTGTTCGTCCCCGCCCACCCGGTGGCCGGCACCGAGAATAGCGGACCCGAGGCCGGCTTCGCTTCGCTGTTCCATGGCCGCTGGTGCATTATCACCCCGGTCGAAGGCACCGCGCCCTTCGCCGTCGAGCGCGTCCTCGAATTCTGGCGCCGCCTCGGTGCCGAGGTCGAGACGATGGCGCCCGATCATCATGACCGCGTCCTCGCCGTCACCAGCCATCTGCCGCATCTGATCGCCTATACGATCGTCGGCACCGCATCGGACATGGAGGAAGTCACCCAGTCCGAAGTGATCAAATACTCCGCCGGCGGCTTCCGCGACTTCACCCGCATCGCCGCATCCGACCCGACGATGTGGCGCGACGTGTTCCTGGCCAACAAGGAAGCGGTGCTCGACATGCTCCAGCGCTTCTCCGAGGATCTGACCGCGCTGCAGCGTGCGATCCGCTGGGGCAAGGGTGACGAGCTGTTCGAGCTGTTCAGCCGTACCCGTGCGATCCGCCGCTCGATCATCGAGCAGGGCCAGGACGATGCCGCGCCGGACTTCGGGCGTTCGCACGACTAGATTCCTACGGGCGCCGCCCGTGCGAATCGCCAAAGGACACGAAGTACACGCCAGAAGCGGGTTTTCGCGGCGCCTAATTTGACACAGTTCCCGCGAGCGCACCGCATCTCGCAACATTCTTGCGTGTGCGGGATCCTATTTTTCCAACAAGGCAAAGAGCGGCCGGAACGCCAGTTCCGACCGCCCGAGCCAACCAGACGAAATCCTACATTGCAAGCCGGGCCGCGCCTCAGCCGTTGAGCGCGTTGATCCCGGCATGCACGCGCGCCTCGGCCTCGGCGCGGGGCAGGCCCGGCGGGATCGGATCGAGGAAGCGGAAGGTGATCACGCCGGGCTTCTTGATCCCATGCTTGGGCCAGACATGGCCGCTCCGCACCGCGATCGGCACGACGGGCAGGTCGAGCATCCGGTAGAGCCCGGCAAAGCCCGAGCGCAGCGCCGGCGCCTCGCCCGGCTTCACCCGCGTGCCTTCGGGAAAGATCAGCACCGAGCGGCCCTGCGCGAGCGCAACCCTGGCATCCTTCATCATCGATCGCAGCGCCGCGGCATTGGCGGTGCGATTGACGATGATCACGCCGTAGCGCCGTGCCGCCCAGCCCCAGAGCGGGATCTGGGCGAGCTCGCGCTTCATCACCGTGGCGGGCGAGCCGAGCAGCCGGCTGAGCTCCAGCGCCTCGAACAGCGATTCATGCTTGCCGGCGAAGAGCACCGGCCCCTTGGGAATCGTGCCCTCGATCTGCACGCGGATGCCGAGGATCCAGCGCGCCGACCAGGTCATCAGCCCCACCCAGGCCATCGCGTAGCTGCGCAGCGAATCGCCGCCGAGCAGCGCGACCAGCGGCACGAGCAGCACCAGCACGACCGAGAGGCCGTAGAAGAAGAGCGAGAAGATCAGCGTACGCAGGAAGTTCATCAGCGAGCACCGAGCAGCAGTGCGATGCGGCGCACCAGATATTTGTGATATTCGCGGAACAGCATGGCGAAGCCCGGCTGGCTGCGCACCGGATCGCCGACCACTTCCACGCCCTTCAGCGCATGGGCGAGCTCGAGCCGGGCACGCGGCATGTGCCAGTCCGACGTGACGAGGCGCACGGTCTTGTAGCCATGCTCCTTCACCCATTCGGCGGTCTCCTCGGCATTGGAGCGGGTGTCGACCGCCTGCCAGCCGAGATCGACGCAGCAGCGCATCAGCTTGCGATCGATCTTGTACTCCGCCGCGAACTCGCCGGGGCGGACATCGGGATCGACGCCGCTGACCAGCAAACGCTCGGCATCGCCGGCGCGCAGCACTTCCAGGCCTCGGTCGATCCGCTTCGATCCGCCGGTCAGCACCACGATCGCATCGGTCTTGCGGCCCTCCAGCGGATGGCCGAGCGACAGCATGAACGCAGCGAAGCCGAGTGCCCAGGCGATCACCACCAGCGCAATCAGGCGCAGGATCACAGCGTGCGGCCCAGCGCGCGCAGCACGGTGCGCCGCGCCGCGAAGGTGGCGAGCAGCGCGAAGCCGAGCGGGAGCAGCAGGAGCAGGAACCAGTCGCGCTGCTGCAGCGCCACGCCGCTCAGCATCTCCGAGCCGACCAGCGCCATGCGCGACTGGAGGAACCAGACCAGCCCGAGCGCCGCCACGGTGCCGAGCAGGCCGCCGAGCAGCGTATCGAACGCGATCCGCCGCTGGAACAGGCGGGCGATCTGGACATCGGTGGAGCCGAGCATGTGGAGCACATCAATGGTGTCGCGGTGCGTGTCCAGCCCCGAACGCGCGGCGAGCAGCACCACCGCAGCGGTGGCGCTGGCGATCAGCAGCATCAGCCCGACGGCGAGCCAGCTCATCGTGGTCATGAACCCGCGCACCGGCGAGAGCCACTGGGCGTGCCGGTCGATCCGGGCATTGGGCGCGACCTGGCGGGCGGCGCGCTCCACTGCCGCGGTGGTGCTGCCGCGCACCTCGATATCGATCATCGCCGGCATCGGCAGGTCGGGGTCGAGCCCGGTATCGCCGAGCCAGGGCTTGAGCAGCTCGGCGAGCCGCTGGCGATCGACCTCGGCGACGCGCTGCACCCCCGGCAGCCGGGTGACCGCCGCGCGGATCGCGGCCGCCTGGCCGTCGCGCAACGCGGCATCGGGCTCGACGATCTGGATGGTCAGCCGCCCGGCGAGCTGGCGGTCGAGCTGGGCGGTGGCGGCGAACATGCCGAGCCCCAGCGCACCGGCGAGCACGGTGAGGAAGACCATGATCGCCATGATCCAGGTCATCGCGCGGGTGCGCCGGCTCTCGTCGAGCAGGCGGCGATCGGGGGCGTTGGGGTTGAGGCTCAGCTTCACTGGGCGCCCCGCGGCGGGTTGCGCAGCGCGCCGGTGGGATCGTTGAGCCGACCCTTCTCCAGCCGCATCATGTGCGCGTTGGGGATGCGGTTGAGCAGGTGGAAGTCGTGCGTCGCCACCACCACGGTGGTGCCGAGCCGGTTGAGGCTGTCGAACAGATGGAGCAGCCGCTCGGCCATGTCGGGATCGACGTTGCCCGTGGGCTCGTCCGCGACGAGCAGCTCGGGGCGACCGATCACCGCGCGGGCGATGGCGATGCGCTGCTGCTCGCCGCCCGACAGGGTGGGCGGCTTGGCGCGGCCGCGATCGGTGAGGCCGACCCAGGCGAGCATCTCGCGCACCGGCGCCTCGATATCGCTTTCCGACACGCCGGCGACGCGCAAGGGGAGCGCGATATTGTCATAGGCGGAAAGGTGGGGGACCAGGCGGAAATCCTGGAATACCACGCCGATGCGGCGGCGGAAGCCGGGCAGGCGGGTGCGGGGCAGCGCGCCGGCATCCTCGCCGAAGATGCGGACGGTGCCGCGGGTCGCGCGCTGGGCGAGGTAGAGCAATTTGAGCAGCGAGGTCTTGCCCGCGCCCGAGGGTCCGGTGAGGAAATAGAAGGCGCCGGTGTTCAGCGAGAAGCTGATGTCCGAGAGAGTCTCGTCGCCCGAACCATAGCGCAGGCCGACATTCTCGAATTGAACGATGCTGGCCATCAGGCTCCCGGCGCTTCCCTTGCACCTGCCATCGCACAGGGATTTGACGGGCTCAAGCGTGGCGCGCCGGGGAGGTCGTCCGGATATCCTTCATCGTCATCCCCGCGCAGGCGGGGATCCAGAGCCACGGGCGGCGCACGCCCGGCACGCCTCGGCGTTTCCGGCAAGGCGTGCCCGATTGCTTCGATTGCCCCGGATTACCCTGGATCCCCGCCTGCGCGGGGATGACGGGTGGATATTTGACGGCCCGCCTTTCTCAAGAAGCTGGGGATACTCGGGCCGGGGACTCTTGTTCGCGCGAATCGATGGGTCTAGAATCGTGACAATCGGGCGACAGGCCCCCGTGTGTCGTGAGCCGAGCGCAATGATCCTCGAATGCAGCCAGTGCCGAACCCGCTATCTGGTGCCGGACAGCGCCATTGGCGCCGACGGCCGCACCGTGCGCTGCGCGAGCTGCAAGCATAGCTGGTTCCAGGCGCCGGTCGCGCTCGACCTGACCACGCGCGCCACGGCGGCGGACGGCCCGGTCACCCCGGCGCCCAAGCGCGAGGCCGAGGTGCCGAAGCGCGAGGCGCCCGCGGCACCGCGGGTGTTCGACGATGCCTCGATCACCGCCGCTGCCGGCGGGCCCTCGCCCGACTATGATCCCTTCGCGCCGCAGCCGCCGTTCAAGCCGCGCCGCAACCCGGCGCGCCGCTGGACCGCCGCCGCCTTCGTCGCGGGCTTCTCGATGCTGCTCGGCACCGGTGCGATCCTCTATTCGGGCGCGCCCGGGCTCGCCGCGCAGCTGGGCTGGGGCCTCGGCATCGGCGGCGAAGTCGAGACGCCCCTGGTGTTCACCGACAAGAATGTCGAGCTGCGCACCCAGACCAATGGCAGCGAGCTGTTCATCATCTCGGGCAAGGTGGCCAACCCCACCGCCGACAAGCAGCGCGTGCCCGACATCCGGATCGAGCTCAAGGACAAGGAAGACCGGCTCGTCTATAGCTGGCGGGTCACGCCGTCGGTGCGCGAGATCGGGCCCAAGCAGACGATCGACTTCAATTCGGCCCAGGTCGATCCGCCGCGCAGCGCGGCGACGGCGCGCCTGGCCTTCGCTACCGAAATCGGCGGCTGACCCGCCACAGCCGCGCGCCGTGGAGCGCCGCGGCGACCACCATGCCGATCCCCGAGGCGAGGACGAGGCCGGTCGCCTCCCAGCCCCATAGCCGCACGAACACCAGCCCCGCGCCGCCGGTGACGAGGAAGAAGGCGATCACCGAGTTGATCCCCGCCGCGACCTGGTCGCCGAGCGAGCGCAGAGCATAGACGAACACCACCTGCACCCCGTCGAACAGGATGAACGGCGCCCAGATCGGCAGCATGAGTAGCGCGATCCGGTGCACCTCGGGCACGGCCGGGAACAGCGCGACGAAGGGCGCCGGCACGAGGATCAGCAGGAGCGCAAGCAGGCCGGTGGCGAGCGCGGCGAGCGAGGCGGCGATGGCGGTGCGCCGCGCGGCCGCCTGGGGCACGCCCTCGCCCACCGCGTTGCCGACGCGCACCCCCGCCGCCGATCCCAGGCCGAGCGCCACCGAGAAGGTGACGTTGTGGATCGAGAAGACGAGCTGGAAGGCATGCGCGGTGACGTCGCCCAGCTCGGTCGACAGCGCGATCAGGATCGAGAAGCCGACCAGCTCGAGCCCCGAGGCGATGGCGGGGATCAGGCCGAACAAGGCGAGCCCCAGCGCGCCCTTTAGCGAATCGCGGCTGAAGATGCCGGAGAGGTCGTGCACGCCGCGCGCCTTGGCGCGGGGCAGGGTCCAGGCGGCGGCGATCATGCCGGCCGCGCCCAAGGCGGAGGCGATGGTGGTGGCCAGCGCCGCGCCGGTCGCGCCCATTGCCGGCAAGCCGAGATGCCCGGCCGACAGCGCCCAGGCGAGCAGGGCGTTGACCGGCAGGATCGCGAGGTTGACCACGGTCACCCGCTGCGGGCGGCTTACCCCTTCGAGGAAGAAGCTCGCGGTGACGATCAGCAGCTGGAAGGGATAGGCGAGCGCCATCACCCGCACGACCTCGGCGGCGTGCGGGGCGATCTCGCCGGCCACGCCGATCGCCAGCAGCATCGGCATGGCGAAGGCGAAGAGCAGCAGCGCGCTGAGCATGCCGAGCGCGGCGGCGAGCAGCAGCCCCTGGTGGAAGGCGCGGCCGGTGCCCGGCAGGTCCTTCGCCCCATCGGCGCGCGAGACATGGACGAGCACGCCGGAAAGCGCGCCCAGCCCCATCACGATGCCCGGGAAGGTGAGCGCGCGGCTGGCGCCGAGGGCTGCCATCTGCTCGGTGCCGGTGAAGCCGACCACCACCACGTCGGTGACATGGAGGATCGTCCAGTTGAGGCTGGTCAGCGCCACCGGCCAGGCCAGCGACAGGATTCGGCGCATCTCGGCGGAAAGATCGGGGGCGATGCGCATGGGACGGCGCGCTTAGCGGATTTCGCTTCGTTTGGAAAAGCGCGGCGGAACCGCTTGCAATGTCCGAAACGCGTTGCTAGGGGCCGCTGCCTTACCAGCCGTCGGTATCCCAACTGACGGATTTCACGTGCGGTCGTGGCGGAACTGGTAGACGCGCAACGTTGAGGTCGTTGTGGCCGAAAGGCCGTGGAAGTTCGAGTCTTCTCGACCGCACCAGTGAAAAATGCAGGCACCCGGCGACATCGCCGCGGTGCCGCAATTTTTTCGAGAACCCGGCAAACTTCTGCGACAAGTCGCGGCTAGCCACGCAGCATTCATGCTGGCGGTGTCACTTGCCGCGCGGGGTTTTCGAAAAGGGTGGGAATTTGATGCGTTCGAAGTTGATGCGTGGTGCCGCGGTTGCCGGATTGCTCGCCGGCATGATGCCGGGCGCGGTGCTCGCCCAGGCGCAGCAGCAGGCGCCCACGCCTTCCTCCGCGCAGAATCATCCCCAGCCCCAGGCGCAGGCCCCCGCAGCAGCGCAGGACCAGGGCACGGACGAGATGGGCGACGAAGGCGCGATCGTCGTCAACGGCGTGCTGCCCGGTGCGGTGAAGACCGACGTCAAGCCCGAGGTCCAGCTCAACCCGGCCGACATCCGCGCCTATGGCGCCTCCAATGTGTCCGAGCTGATCACTGCGCTCCAGGCGCAGCTCGGCAGCGGCTCGGGCCGCGGCGACGAGCAGCCGGTGATCCTGATCAGCGGCCGCCGCTCGAGCATGAACGAGGTCCGCGACCTGCCGACCGAGGCGATTGAGCGGGTCGACATCCTGCCCGAGGAAGTCGCGCTGCAATATGGCTATGGCGCCACCCAGAAGGTGATCAACTTCGTGCTGCGCCGCCGCTTCCAGGCAGTGACGACGGTGCTCGAAGGGCAGATGCCCACCGATGGCGGCAATGCGACCGAGAGCGCCAACCTCAACATCCTCAAGCTCAACCGCGACGGGCGGGTGACGCTGGACGTCAAGTACAACCAGAATTCGTCGATCCTCGAGAGCGAGCGCGGGGTCAGCCGCGCCGGCAATGCGCTGTTCGACACGACCGGCAACATCAGTGGGCTGGGCGCAGTGGTGCTCGATCCGGTCACCGGTGCCCCGATCGGCCGCGAGATCGATCCGGCGCTGAGCGCGTTGGCCGGCCGGCCGGTGACGGTCGCCGGGGTGCCGGTGTCCGGCCAGCAGGCGCTCGCCGGCTATGCGGCCAATGCCAATGATCCCAACATCACCGACGTCACGCCCTATCGCACTTTGGTCGGCCCGGCGAAGAACCTGACGATCAGCGGCATCTACAACCGCGCGCTCTCGCCCAAGGTGAGCGCCACCGCGACGATCAACCTCGACGTCAACGAGAGCGAGAGCTGGCTCGGCCTGCCGAGCGCGACGCTGACCCTGCCCACAGGCAATCCGTTCTCGCCCTTCGGCCAGGATGTCGAGCTGCGGCGCTATTACGACAATCTCAACCCGCTGACCCGCTCGAGCAGCAGCCAGGCGCTGCGCGGCGAGCTGACGGTCAACGGCGACAGCGCGCCCTGGATCAACAGCTGGCGCTGGTCGCTCAACGCCAATTACCAGCAGACCGGCAGCGATTCGACCACCACGCGCGGCGTCGACCCCAGCGTGGCCCAGGCGCTGCTCAATGCCAACGACCCGAGCTTCAACCCGTTCGCGCCGATCCCCTACAGCCTGATCGGCAGCCGGCCGGACGACTGGACCGAATCGACCACCAAGGTCGGCAATGTCGAGTTCCTCACCAACGGCCCGCTGTTCAAGCTGCCGGCGGGCGACGTCACCGGCAGCATCCGCGTAGCGGGACGGACCAACGACCTGTCGGGCAGGTCCTTCCGCTCGGGCGTGTTCAGTTCGAGCGACATCTCGCGCGACACCGGCGCGGTGCGCGGCAACATCTCTATCCCGATCACCAGCCGGCGCCGCGCGGTGCTCGACGCGATCGGCGACTTCTCGGTCAACGCCAATATCGAAGTCGAGCAGCTCTCGGACTTCGGGCGGCTGACCACCACCGGCTATGGCTTCAACTGGTCGCCGATCACCCAGGTCCAGGCGATCGTCAGCTTCATCGATGACAGCAACGCGCCGACGCCGGGGCAGCTCGGCAATCCGGTGGTCACCACGCCCAACGTGACCGTCTACGACTTCGTGCGCGGCGAGAGCGTCAACATCAGCCAGATCAGCGGCGGCAACACCGCGCTGAGCGCTGACAGCCGCCACGTGTTCCGCGCCGGGCTCAACATCCGGCCGTTCACCGAGACCAATCTCGGCATCGTGGTGAACTACACCAATTCGCGCTTCCGCAACGCGATCCAGAGCTTCCCCGGTGCTTCCGCCGAAGTCGAAGCGGCATTCCCCGACCGCTTCGTGCGCGACGGCGACGGCCGGCTGCTCAACATCGATGCGCGCCCGGTGAACTATGACCGGACCGAGCATTCGGAGCTGCGCTGGGGCTTCAACCTGTTCCTGCCGATCGCCTCGCCCCAGCAGAAGCGGATGCGCGAGCGCCGTGAGGCCTTCCAGAAGGCGCGCGAGGAATCGCGCCGCACCGGCCAGCCGCTGCCGCCCGAGATGACGGCGATGTTCGATCAGTTCCGCCGCCTCGGCCAGCAGTCGAGCCTGTTCGGCGGTACCCAGGGCGGCCAGTTCCGTGGCCCGCGGCCCGAGGGCCAGCCGGGCCAGGGTCAGGAAGCCCCGCCGCGCCCGCCGGCGGACGGTGCCGGCCCGGGTGCGGGTGGTCCGCCGGGCGGCGGCGGTCCGCGCTTTGGCGGCCCCGGTGGTGGTGGTGGCGGCGGCGGTGGCCGTGGCGGCTTTGGCGGTGGAGGCGGTGGCAACCGCATCATCCTCAGCGCCTATCACACCTGGGTGCTGCGCGACGAAATCCAGATCCGTCCGGGCCTGCCGGTCATCGACCGGCTCGGCGACACGACCAGTCAGGCGATCGCGGCGCACCGGGTGGACTTCACCGCGGGCGTGAAGCGCGACGCGCTACTCGTCCAGCTCAACGGCAACTGGCAGAGCGGCACCCGCACCACGGGCGGCACCACCAGCCTACCGGGCAGCACCGGCGAGCTCAACTTCGGCAGCCTGGCCAAGGTCAACCTGCTCGCCGAGTTCAACCCGGGCCAGGACATCGACTTCCTGCTCAAGCACCCCTGGTTCCGTGGCTCGCGGATCCAGCTGCGCGTCGACAACATGTTCAACGCGCGCCAGCGGGTGACCGACGAGAATGGCGTGACGCCTGTGGCCTATGCGCCGAACCTGCGCGACCCGATCGGCCGCACGGTGAAGCTCACCTTCCGCAAGCAGTTCTTCTGAGCGACGCGTGCCGGTCTCGGAGGGGCCGGTATTGCTGGATGCGAAGAAGAACAGAGTGGTTCACGCGGAGGCGCGAAGACGCGAAGAGGTTGCGCTCGCGGAGAGTGTTGGTGCCGCGTCAGCGGCCATGATGCCGGGAGCGTAGCGATGGAGGGGGCCGCTGGCGCGGCGCGAGACCCCTCCGCGTCTTCGCGCCTCCGCGTCAATCTCTTCTTCGTGCGCCTCCTCACGCGAGGAAGCGCGACTAGCCCCTAGTGCGCCCCCAGCGGCGCGTCGGCTTCGCGGCTGGCGCGTAGGCCGGGGCGGAAGCGGCCCTGCGGGTCCTGGTCCATGATCCGGCGATAGAGCAGGGTGATCGAGACGCGGCGGTTGCGCGGGTCGGCGGGGTTCTCGACGATCAGCGGCTCGCGGTCGGCCACGCCCTCGATCCGCTCGAAGCGCATCTCGGTGACGCCGCCCGACAGCAGGCGCCTGCGGGTGGCTTCTGCGCGGCCGCTCGACAGCATCCAGTTGTTCATCGCCAGCGGATCGCCATAGCCGAGGCTGTCGGTATGGCCGCGGATCATGATCGGGTTTTCCATGCCCTTGATCGAGTCCGCGATCGTGCCGACCAATATGCTCGCCTCGGGCACCAGGGCCGTCGTGCCCAAGTTGAACATCGAGTAGTTGGCGTCGTCGAGCAAGTCGATCCGCATGCCGTCGCGCGTCGGCACGAAGCGGACATGATTGGCCAGCTTGGCCAGCGACGGCGTCGCCTGCATGCGCTGGCGGATCCGCTTGGCGGTCTCCTCGAAATTCTTCTGGTCCTGCTGGGTCAGCGCGCGCTGGTCCTTGAGCGTGCCCTTGGCGCCGGTGCCGACATCCTTGCCGCCGGCGCCGCCTACCGGGACGGTCAGTGACTTGGTGCCGGTCTGCGAGGCCTTGCCCGGATAATTGTCGCGCTGGTTGATCGCCTCGCCGCCGAACAGGCCGTTCGAGCCGGCACTGTTCTGCTTCAGCTCGACCAGCGTCGGCGCGAAATAGTCGGCAAGCGCCTTGCGCTGCTTCTCGGTGGTGGCGCCCAGGATCCAGAGCAGCAGGAAGAACGCCATCATCGCGGTCACGAAGTCGGCATAGGCGACCTTCCAGGCGCCGCCGTGATGGCCGCCATGCCCCTCGACGATGATCTTCTTGACGATGATCTTCGGCTGGAGCTGGTTCCCGTGGGGTGCGCGGGGCGCCGCCACTTACCGGCCCCTCAGCCCGTCGAACACCTCGCCGAAGCCTGGCTGGTTGACGTGCGCGATGCTGGAGCGGGCGGCCTCGATCACCAGCGGCTGCGGATGGCCGTGGAGCGAGGCGATGATGATCTGCTTCACCACATGATAGATCGCCGCATCGGCGTCGATCACCTGCTGCAGCCGGCCGGCGAGCGGCGCGACGATGCCGTAAGCGAGCAGCACGCCCATGAAGGTGCCGACCAGTGCCGAGCCGATCATCGCGCCAAGGATGCTCGGCGGCTTGTCGATCGAGCCCATCGTCTTCACCACGCCGAGCACGGCGGCGACGATGCCGAGTGCGGGGAGGGCGTCGCCCAACGACTGGAGCGTGGTCTGCGGGCCCTGGACCTCGTGGTGGTGCGTCTTGATCGAGTTGTCCATCACCTCCTCGACCGCGTGCACGTCGAGCGTGCCCGACGAGACGACGACGAGGCGCAGCGTATCGGTGATCAGGTTGATCAGCGTGTGATCGGCGAGCAGGCGCGGATATTCGGCGAAGATCGCGGAGGACTTGGGATCCTCGACATGCGGCTCTAGCGCGATCGGCCCTTCGGTCCGCAGCATCTTCATCAGCTTGGAGACCAGGAAGATCGTGTCGAGATAGTCCTGCTTCTTGTATTTCGGGCCCTTGAGCACCTTGGCCAGGCCGCCGCCAAGCGCCTTCAGCTCCTTGGTCGAATTGCCGATGACGAGCGCGCCGGCGGCGGCGCCGCCGATGATCAGCATCTCATGCGGGATCGCTTCGAGCACGGGGCCGAGCGCGCCGCCGGTGATCGCGAAACCACCGAAGACCATTGCCAGCAGGATGACGAGGCCGATTGCCGGAAACATGTGCGCGAAACCCCCGATTTGTCGTCTCGGTTAACGACCGTTTCGCCGTGATATTCAGCGGAAAAACATGGTTAATTCGTTACCGGCGCGAATTATTTCGGGCTTTCGCTTGGGTTTCGGGCACAAACGGTCTAGCGGCGCGCACTCCGGCGAAAGTCGCGGCTTTCCCGTGGCTTATTTGAGATAGTCGAACAGCGAGACGCTGGTCAGCTTGGTGAAGCTGGCCTGGGTCGCCTGCAGAACAGTGAGTGTCTTCTGCAGATTGGCGACCGCGGTCGGGATGTCAGTATCCTCGATGCCCGAACGGGTCGTCTCGCGGGTCTCGGCGACGTCGGTCAGCCGGTCGGCCTGGAGATCGAGCCGGGCGCCGCGCGCGCCGACCGAGGCGCGGGCGAGCGCCACCGTGTCGAGCGAGGCGTTGATCCCGTCCAGCGCCGCGGCACCCGCAGCCTGGACATCGGTGCCCGACTTGAGCGCGGCCGACAGCGAGCCGAGGACCGCGAACATGTCGGCGCCGGCGGGGCTGAACACCCGCTCGCCGCTGATCGTCGGCTGCACGCTCTCGCCATCGCCGATCGGGATTGCCGAGGGTTCGCCGGTGCCGGCGAAGCTGATCGAGCCGTCGGCGTTCTTCACATAGGCGGTGTCGCCGGTCGCGCCGCCGAACAGGGGCTGGCCGCGGATATCGTCCTTGGTGTTGGCGAGCGCGAACAGCGTGTCGCGGATCGAGTCCAGCTCCTCGCCGATCGAGGCACGGTCCGATGCCGACAGCGTGTCGCTCTTGGCGCGGGTGGCCAGCTCGAGCGCGCGCTGCATCTGGGTCTCGACGCTCTCCAGCGTCTGGTCGGTCTGCGCAGTCACGCCCTGGGCGATCGTGATGTTCGACTTGTAGGTCGCATCGCCGGTGGTGGCGCGCTGGATCTGCTGCAGCTTGATATAGGCGGCCGCGTCCGAAGCCGCGGTGATACCGAGCTTGGTGGTGGCGATCTGGGTCTGCGTCTTGTCGGCAGCGGCGGTCAGCTGGGTCATCAGCGACGTCGGGCGGCTGTACATCTGCGAAGTGGCGATGCGCATGATCTTTACCTGATATCGAGGATCGACTGCATCGTCTCGCGCGCGATCTGGATCACGCGGGTCGATGCCTGATAGGCCTGCTGGAAGCGCATCAGATCGACCGCCTCCTCGTCGATGTTCACGCCGCTGACCGAATCGCGCGCCGAGACGGCGGAATCGCGGATCGAGCTCTGCGCATCGGCGACGCTGTTGCGACCCGAAAGCGCCGCACCGTTGGCGGCGGTGAGATCGGTCACCTGCTGCTCGTAATTGCCGCTGGTGCGCAGCGTATCGAAGCCGGCGAGGTTGCTGTTGTCGCGGGTGCCGCCGCCGGCCGAAGCGGCGGCGATGCCGCGCGGATCGGTCATCACGACGCTGAGATTGTAGGCCGGATCGCCGACCGAGAAGATCGGCTGGCCGGCATTGCCCTGGAGATCGGCGCCGGCGGCCTGGACCGCGTTGACGCCCTCGGCGAAGCTCTGCGCCATCTGGCTGATCTGGTCGCGCGCCGCGGCGATGCGGCTGCCGCTCTCGGCGATGCCGGCGAGCGCGCCGCCGTTGGGCGCCATGGTCTGCACCGCGCCGCTGGCCTGCTTGACCGAGAAGGAGAAGGTCCCTTCGTCGTTGCTGACCTGCGAGACGATCGCTGCCTGGGCGCCCTCGACCAGGGTCGGGCCCGAGCTGTTGCCGGCCTGGACGGTGGCGCGGCCATAATTGTCGAAGCTGACGCTGACATCGGTCAGCGCGCTCATCTGCTCGAGCATCTGGTCGCGCTGGTCGAGCAGGGCGGCCTGCCCGGCGGTGCCGTCGGTCGCGCGGGCGAGGCCGGCATTCACCTTGGCCAGGCCAGCGGACAGGTTGTTGAGCTGCGTCACCGCGGTATCGGCCGAGGCCTTGAGATCGGTCATCGCGCCGTCGAGCGCCTTGCCGGTCGCGCCGAAGGCTGCGGCGACGCCCGCGGCGTTCTCGAGCATCGTCGCGCGCGCCGGCAGCGCGGTCGGGTCGGCCGCGACGGCCTTGGCCGAGGTGAAGAAGGATGTGAGCTGGTCGCCCAGCTTGTTCTGGGTCAGGCCCGAATCGATCCGGCCGAGCCAGGCCGCGCCGGCAAGCGTGCGGGCAAGGTCCGAGCTTGCGGTGCGCACCTCGGTCGCGCGGAAGGCGTCCGCCGAGCGGGTCACCCCGCCGACATTGGCGCCCAGGCCCGAGTTGATCGCGCTGGTGTTGCCGCCGGTGGCGACGACTTCGCGCACCGTGGCAACACGGCGCGAATAGCCGACGGTCGCGGCATTGGCGATATTGTCCGAGGTGGTGGCGAGCGCCGACTGATAGGCGCGCGCGCCGCTGGCGCCGATCGAAAGCAGGTCGGTCATTTGACGGCACCTCCTTCGGGCGCGGGCGGCGTGGTGCCGGGCTGGGCCGGCGTCTCGGTCTTGAGGTTCCTGGCGAGGAAGGCGGTCATCGCCTTGCCGATGCCGATCGGGGCGTGCGCGGCCATGCTCTGGGCGAGCTGCTGATCCTGCATGTCGCGGAACTGGTCCTCGCCCTTGCTGTCGAACAGCCCGTCGCCGAGCTTCGCCTGGCGCATCGACTTGAGCATCATGCCGGTGAAGACCGCCTCGAAGCGCTGGCCAGCGGCCTCGAGATTCTCCTTGGAGGCGAGGCGCGACGTGTCGGTCGAGACACCGCCGGACGTGCTGCCGATCGGGGCGAGGAGGTTGCTCACAGGATGATCAGCTCCGCCTTGAGCGCGCCGGCTTCCTTGAGCGCCTCGAGGATGGCGACCAGGTCGGCCGGCGACGCGCCGATCGCGTTCACCGCCTTGACGACGTCCGAAAGCTTCGGGCCCGGCTCGATCAGGAACATGGGATGCTTTTCCTCCTCGACGCCGACCGTGCTGTGCTGTTCGGTACGGGTCTCGCCCTTGCTGAACGGCGCGGGCTGGCTGGTGCGCTGGTTCTCATCAATACGAACGGTCAGTTTACCATGGGTTACCGCGGCAGGGCTGACCCGGACGGCCGAGTTGATCACCACCGTGCCGGTGCGCGCGTTGACGATCACCCGGGCGGCGGCCTCGGCGGCCTCGACCGGCAGGTTCTCGACTTCGCTCATCAGCTCCGAGCGCACGTCGCGGCCCTCGGGCGCCTGGATGGCGATCGAGACGCCGTCGATCGCGCGGGCGCGGTCGGCGCCGAAGCGCAGGTTGATCGCGTCCTGCACGCGCTGGGCCGTGGTGAAGTCGGCGCGGGCGAGGTTGAAGGTGATGAAGGGCGACTTGTCGAAGCCGGTATCGACGCTGCGCTCGACCGTGGCGCCTTCCGGAATGCGGCCCGAGCTCGGCGTGTTGACGACGATCTTCGAGCCGTCGGCACCTTCGGCGCCGAGCCCGCCCACCGCGAGGTTGCCCTGCGCCATCGCATAGATCTGGCCGTCGGCGCCCTGCAGCGGCGTCAGGATCAGCGTGCCGCCGCGCAGGGACTTGGCCTTGCCCATCGACGAGACGGTGATGTCGAGCTTCTGGCCCGGCTTGGCGAAGGCGGGCAGCTCGGCGGTGATCATCACCACTGCGGCGTTCTTCAGCCCCGGCGCGACGCCGGCGGGCAGCTGCAGCCCGAAGCGCGAAGTGACGCCCTTCATCGACTGGACGGTATATTCGAGATTGTCGTCGCCCGTGCCGGGAAGGCCGACGACCACGCCATAGCCGGTCAGCTGGTTGGTGCGGATGCCCTGGAAGCCGCCAAGGTCCTTCACGCGCTGGGCGTGCGCCGGCACGGTGGCGGCGGCGAGGGCAAGGGCGGCGAGCGCGAGGAAGCGGCGGATCATCGGTCTGCTCCGGCTTAGAAGGGGCTGATCACGGAGAAGAACCGGCTCAGCCAGCCCTGGCGGCTGGCGCGGGCGACGTCGCCCTTGCCGGTATAGGCGATGCGGGCATCGGCGACGCGGGTGGAAAGCACGCGGTTGTTCGCGTCGATGTCGGCCACGCGCACGATGCCCTTGATCTGGACGAACTCGTCGCCGCGGTTGAGCGTCACGCGCTTCTGGCCCTGCACCAGCATCGTGCCGTTGGGATAGACCGCAGCGACCGTGACGCTGACTTCGCCCGACAGCGCATTGGCCTGGTCGGCGGCGCCGGTGCCGTTGAAGTTGCGCTTGCCGCTGACGCTGGCATCGCTCTCCTTGAACAGCGAGAGCGCGCCGGTGCTTGGCGGGGTCAGGCCGAAGCCGCCGCCGCTGTCGAGCTTGGTGCCGGCAGACTTGGAGGCGGCGGTCTTCTCGACCAGCAGGATCGACAGCGGATCGCCGACACGGCGGGCGCGCTGGCCTTCGTAGAGCGCGGCATAGCCGTCGTTCGCCTGGAAGATGCTGCCATTCGCCGGCTGCTGCGGGGCGACGGGGGCGGGAAGCGTCGCGGAGAAATCCTCCTTGGGCTTCTTCTTGCCGCCGATGCCGAGGAACTGCGCCTGGGCAGGCGTCGCGGTGAAGGCGAGCCCGGCGGCGAGCAGCGTGGCGGAGGCGAGCGTGGAGAGATGCTTCATGATCTGCCACCTCAGATGTTCTGGTTGACGTATTTGAGCATCTCGTCGGTCGCCGAGATCATCTTCGAATTGACCTCATAGGCGCGCTGCGTCTCGATCATGTCGACCAGCTCCTCGACGACGTTGACGTTCGAGCCTTCGAGCATGCCCTGGCGGATCGTGCCGCGGCCATCGATGCCGGCATTGCCGAGCGCGACGGTACCGCTGGCGGGCGTCTCGATCAGGTAATTGTCGCCCACTGCCTGCAGGCCCGCCGGATTGGGGAAGCTCGCCACCTGGATCTGGCCGATCTGGGTGAGGTCGGTCTGGTTCGGCATCTGTGCCGAGACGGTGCCGTCGCTGCCGACGGTGACCGAGATCGCACCTTCGGGAATGGTGACGCCGGGCATCACCTGATAGCCCTCGGAGGTGACCAACTGGCCCTCCGGCGAGCGCGAGAAATTGCCCGCGCGGGTATAGCCGAGGCTGCCGCCGGGCAGCTGGATCTGGAAATAGCCGTTGCCGTCGATCGCCATGTCCAGACCATTACCGGTGGTCTGCAGCGATCCCTGGGTCTCGATGCGCTGGGTGCCCTGGGTGCGCACGCCGGTGCCGAGGTTGAGGCCGGTCGCGTACTTCGTCTCCGCGGTCGAGGCGGCGCCCGGCGCGGTGATCACCTGATAGGCGAGCGTCTCGAAACTGGCGCGGTCCTTCTTGAACGCCGTGGTGTTCACGTTGGCCAGGTTGTTCGAGATGACCCGCATGCGCGTGTCCTGGGCGTCGAGACCCGTGCGCGCGATGTGCAATGCTGCCGAACCCATCGGTCTTACTCCCTATCAGGACGGCATCCGCATCAGCGATGCGGTGCTCTCGTCCATGTTCTTGGCTTCCTTGAGCAGGTTGGCCTGCACTTCGTAGGCGCGCTGGTTCTCGATCATGTCGACCAGCGCCTGCGTCAGGTTCACGTTCGATTGCTCGAGCGAACCGGAAGTCACTTTCGCGTCCATGTCCTCGGGCAGCACGCCGCCGCCCTTCACATGAAGGAGATTGTCCAGCCCCTTGGCGGTCTGCGTGCCGTCGGTGCTGACCAGCTTGATCTTGCCGACTTCCTGCGGCTGCGTCGGATCGCCGCCGCGCGGCACGATCGAGACGGTGCCGTCCTCGGCAATCGAAACCTTGTCGGCGGGCGGCACGGTGATGGGGCCCCCCGACCCCATCACCGGGAAACCGTCGCCGGTTTCCAGCACGCCCGAGGGCGCGATCCGCAGATCGCCGCGCCTCGTATAGGCTTCGGTGCCATCGGTGGCCTGGACCACGATCCAGGCATCGCCGTTCACCGCGATGTCGAGCGGGTTGCCGGTCTGGATCATCGTGCCCTTGCTCCGGTCGAAGTCCTCGACTTCCGCCGAGGCCATCTGGCGCGAATCCATCCCGGTACCCTGGAGGACCAGCCGGTCGAAGCTGACGCGTTCGCCGCGGAAGCCGATCGTCGAGGCGTTCGCGATGTTGTTCGCGATCGTCGCCTGCGCCGACATCTGGCTCCGAAGCCCCGACATCGCAGTGTAGACAAGCCGGTCCATGGGTTACTCCTCCTCAGCCGATCCGATCAGCTGCGGATGTTGAAAATGGTCTGGGACATCTGGCTGGCGGTATCGAGCGCCTTGGCATTCGCCTGGAAGTTGCGCTGCGCCGCGATCAGATTGACCAGCTCCTCGGTGATGTCGACGTTCGAGCGCTCGATCGCGCCCGACATCAGCCCGCCGAAACCGTTGGTGCCCGGCTCGCCGAGCCGCGCGTCGCCCGAGAAGCCGGTGGCCGCCCAGGTCGAGTTGCCGAGCTGGCGCAGGCCGGCATTGTTGGTGAAGCTGGCCAGCACGACCTTGCCCAGCGCCTGGGTGTCGCCGTTCGAGAAGCTCGCCGTCACCGTGCCGTCGTCGCCGATCGTCACGCCTTCGATCTGGCCGACGGGCGAGCCGTCCTGCTTGGTCGAGTTGAGGCTGAACGGGGAGCTGACCTGGGTGGTGCCGGCGGTCAGGTCGAGCTTGAGCACCTGCTCCGAAGTCGCGCCCGGCGCCAGGAAGCCCATGAAGGTGATCGGCGTGGTCGGCTCGGAGAGCTTGCCGGTGCTGTCGAACTTCAGTTCGAACTGCTTCATCGTCGCGGGATCGTCGCCGGCATTGAGCTGCTGGTCGCCGACGAACGAATAGACCTTCCAGCTGCTGGTCGCGTCGGTATCGGTCGGCTTGGTCTCGCGGACGAAATAGTTGGTCAGTGTCAGCGCGTTGCCATTCGCGTCATAGACCGTGGTCTGGACCGACTGGTTGTAGGTGGTCGGGTCGAAACGGTCGAACTTGTACTCGGTATCGTCGAACTTCGGATTGTCCGAGGGGATCGGCGAGCCGGCATTGAGGTTGAGGCCCAGCTTGACGTTCTCGGTCGCCTGGGGCGTGCCGCTGGTCTGGGGCAGGCGCAGGCTGACCGTCGAGGAAAGGCCGGTCGCGACCACCGCGCCCGAGCCGTCCACCGGATAGACCTGCAGCTTGTTGCCCTGCGCATCGACCACATAGCGATCGGCATCGACCTGGAAGCTGCCGTTGCGGGTGTAGGCAACGCCATTGCCGCTCTTCTCGTCACCCTTGACGATGAAGAAGCCGTCGCCCGAGATCGCGACGTCGAGCGCGGAGGACGACTGAGTGAAGCCGCCCTGGCCGAATTGCTGGCGCACCGCCTTCACGACCACGCCCGAACCGACCATCTGGCTGGGGTTCATGTTGGCGGTCGACGCGATGACGTCGGCGAACTGGGTGGTGCTCTTCTTGAAGCCGTTGGTCTGCACGTTCGCGAGATTGTGCGAGATCGTCGACATGTCGGTCTGCGCTGCCTGCAGGCCGGAGAGCGAGGTGAAGAAGGACATTTTCCGTTACTCCTAGGAAAAATTGATTCAGCCGACCTGCCAGACGGCGTCGGTGGAGACGTTGCCGATCTCGGGAAGCGTGAGGACGGGCTTGCCGTCCGATCCCATCGAGACCGCGGTGACCGGTGCCCAGACCAGCGGATAGCCCTTGACGTTGCCGGTACCGTCGGTGGCGGTGACGCTGACGGTGAACGGGCCGGCGCCGGCGTCCGCGCCGGTATCGGTCTTGCCGTCCCAGTCCCAGGCGACCGCGCCCTTGGTCTCCTTGCCCATCTCGATGGTCTTGAGCGTGTTGCCGTCCTTGTCCTTGATGGTGACGGTGACGTTGGTCGCGTCCTTCTCCAGCGCGACGGCGCCGGCGAGGCCGCCGGTGGTGCGCGGATAGGCGGTCGAGCCCTGGACGAGCACGTTCTTGCCGACATAGCCGATCGCGTCGTTGAGCGAGGTCGAGCCGAGCTGGCCGGCGATCGTCTTCAGCGTCGAGCTCATCTCGGTGATGCCGGAAAGCGACGAGAACTGCGCCATCTGGGCGACCATCTGGCTGTTGTCGACCGGCTGGAACGGATCCTGGTTCTTCAGCTGCGCGGTCATCAGCGCGAGGAAGTCGGACACGCCCATGTCGGTCTTGCCGAGCCGCGAGGTGTCCTTGGTGTCGAGCGTGGTGCCGCTCGTCGTGCTCGAGGTGTTGTACCGGGGGATGCCCAGGTTCTGCAGTGCACTATCGAAATCGCTCATGATCAGCGGCCCAGCTTGAGGGTGTCGACGATGAGCTGCTTGGCAGTCTGCATCACTTCGACGTTGTTCTGGTAGTTCCGGGCGGTCTCCATCATGTCGACCAGCTCCCGGGTCTCGTCCACAGCGGCTTCCCAGACATTGCCGTCCTTGTCGGCCATCGGGTTGCCCGGATCGTAGTGCTTGGTCGGCTCGGAGCCGGCGGTGACGACCTGCTCGACATCGACGGTCGACATGCCGCTCGCTTGGTCGAAGGCGGTGCGGAACACCGGCTTGATCGTGCGATAGGCGGCGTCCGGGCTCGATGCGACGGTACCGACATTGGCCAGGTTGGAGGCCGTGGTGTTCATCCGCACCAGCTGCGCGCTCATCGCGCGGCCGGAGACCTGGAAGATCGAAAGCGGCTGGTCGCCCATCTCTTACTCTCCCTTCAGAGCGCGCGTGATCTGGCCGATGCGGCCGTTCAGGAACGACAGCGTCGTCTGATAGGCGACGGCGTTCTCGGCGAAGGCGGTCTGCTCGGTGGTCAGCTCGACGGTGTTGCCGTCGGCCGAGGGCTGGAGCGGCACGCGGTAGAGCGTGTTGGCGTCGATCGCGCCGTCGATCGAGCCGCCCGCAGCGGTGGCGCCGTTGAGCGCCGCGCGGAAGTCGATGTCCTTCGCCTTGTACCCGGGGGTCGAGGCGTTCGCGATGTTCGACGCGAGCATGCCCATGCGCTGCGAGCGCACGGCAAGCGCGGTGCCATGTACGCCGAAGAGGTTGTCATTGGGCATTGCACGTCTCCCGCACAAAAGTTCGCCGGAAAGGCTTGTGGGCTTCTCTGCAACCGCCGTGCCAATTTGGCCGGAGAGGCGAAAAAACCGCCTTTCCTCTGAGGAGCGGCAAGCGGCGGCAGGTTTTTGCCGGTGTGTCGGCAGCTGCTTGCCGGGTTTGCGGGGCCGGATTGCCGCCCTCTGAGGGGAGGGCAATTGGCCCGCCTCTTGCACCCACACGGGCATGGATATGAATGTGCTTCCTGCCCTGGGGACCTTCCTCGATCCGATCGCGCTCGCCATTGTCGGCGGGGGCGTGGTGGCCGGCACCGTGCTGCGCAGCGCCTCGGGCGACCTTGCCCGCAGCGTCGCCGCGCTGGGCCAGCTGCCGCGCCGGCGCTTCGATGTGGAGCCGCTGCTGTCGCAGGTCTCGGCGCTCGGCCGGATCGCGCGGCGCCACGGCGTGATCGCGCTCGACCGCTCGAAGATCGAGGATTCGGACATCGCTGCCGCAGTCGCCGCGATCGTCGACGGGGCGAGCCCGAAGGAGGTCGGGACGCTGCTCGAGCAGCGCCGCTGCGCGCGGTTCGAGCGGCATCGCGGCGGCTGGGAAGTCTGGTCCGGCGCGGCCGAACTGGCGCCGGCGATGGGCATGGTCGGCACGCTGGTCGGCCTGGTCGGCATGTTCTCCGCGATGAAGGATCCCCAGGCGATCGGCGGCGCGATGGCCGTGGCGCTGCTCGCCACCCTCTACGGCGCGCTGCTCGCCAATCTCGCGTTGCTGCCGGTCGCCACGCGGCTCAAGCGCCGGGCGCGGCACGAGGCGCAGGAGCGTCTCCGCCTCCAGCCGGCGCTCGCACTGCTCGCCGGGATCGAGCCGGGCAGCGGCCGGATCAAGGAGATAGCGGCGTGACCGCGTTCGACGAGGACGAGCGCGCCCGCGCACCTTGGCTGATGACCCTGGCCGACCTGTCGCTGCTGCTCGTCGGCTTCTTCGTCTTCCTCCAGGCAAACCAGGTCGATCCGGCCAGGCTCGCCGCGGGCATCCGCGCGGGCTTCGGCGCCAGCGAGAGCGCTGCGGTTCCGGCGCCGATGCCGGTCGATATCGCCACCGCCACCGGCTTCGCACCGGGTTCGGCTGTGCTGGCCGACACCGGTTCGGCGCTTGAATGGGCGCGGACCGCCGCGCGCGATCCGCGCACCCGGCTGCGCATCACCGGCGAAGTCGAGGGATCGGCGGCGGACGTCGATCCCGCCACCGGCAGCGGCCCGATCCTCGCCGCCGACCGCGCGCGCGCCGTCGCCGCCTTGCTCATCCGCCAGCGCGCGATCGATCCCTCGCGCATCGTTCTTTCCACCGGCCGCGGCCAGCGCCGCGCCGTCCTCACGCTCGGCTTCGAAGGAGACCGGCCATGATCCTCGCACTCGCACTCAGCCTCGCCGCCCCGGACTTCCAATCGGTCGCGGCGCTCGACACGATCGTCACCCAGTTCACCGGCAAGGAAATCGGCGAGCAGGGCGGAGCGATCGCGCCGATCGACCGGCGGCTCAAGCTCGCCAGCTGCGCCGCGCCCCAGCTCGAATGGCGGAGCGACACGCATGACGCGGTCGTGGTCCGCTGCATGGCGCCGGCCTGGAAGATCTTCGTGCCGGTCGCGGCGGTGCCCAGACCCAAGGTCGCCACGCCTGCGCCGATGCCCGCCAATGTCGTCGTGCGCCCGCCAGTGGCGGTGAAGGCCGAGCCGGTGATCAAGCGCGGTGACGCGGTCACGGTCGAGGCGGGGGCCGCGGGCTTCTCGATCTCGCGCCAGGGCGTCGCGATGAACGACGCGCCTCCCGGCGGGCGGATCAGCGTGAAGATCGACGACAAGCAGCCGCCGCTCCAGGCGATCGCGATCGAGCCGGGCCGCGCCCGCTTGCCGGGCTTTGCCGAGGGCAGCTGAATTTTCCCGTAAAGTTTCGCGCCGCCGGGCCGTTTGATGGGCTGCAGGCATAGCGAGGTTGCAGGCAATGGTGGACTCAATCGGCACGAAGACAGGCGCGGTCACCGACCGTCGCACTGTGCCCGTTGAACCGGCGGCCAAGGTCGCCGCGGTCCGCCCGGTCGCGAGCGACACCCCGGCGGTGCGCAGCGCGGCGGCGGAGATCGCGGGGGAGCAGGCGGCCCGGCCGCCGGTCGATGCCGACCGCGTCTCGCGCATCCGCAAGGCGATCCAGGACAACAAGTTCCCGCTCTCGCCCTCGACGATCGCCGACCGGCTGCTCGCCTTCAAGCTCGATTGGAAGTCCCGTGAACCGTCGTGACGCGCTCATCCAGGTGATCGAATGCCTCCACGCCGAGATCGCGGCGCTGAAGACGAACGACGTCGCCGCGCTCGAGGCGGCGACCCATGCCAAGCTGGCCGCGATCGACACGGTAGCGCTGCATGACGGCGAGGCTCCCGATGCCGAAATCCGCGAGCTCGCCGCCGAGGCGCACAAGCTCAACGAGACCTGCCGCATCTATGTGAACCTGATGGCGGCAAATGTTCGCCGCCGCCTGCAAATCCTTTCCGGTCAGCAGGCGCCTTCCTACAAGGCGGTCGGCTACGCGCTGGCCTGACAGGCGTGCATAACGCCGATTAACCAGAACTGGCACGGTCCTTGCTGCGATAGCCCCGAATAAGGGCAATCCGGATCGGGACCAGATGAGCGTCACTTCGGTCAATACCAGGGCCAGCGTCCAGACGGCGATCGCCGCGGCGAGCCGCAAGACCGGCATCGACTTCAACTATCTGCTCGGCCAGGCACAGGTCGAGAGCGGGTTGAAGGCGAATGCACGCGCCGGCACCTCCTCGGCGACCGGTCTCTATCAGTTCATCGAGCAGAGCTGGCTCGGCGTGGTCAAGCAGCACGGCGCCGAGCATGGCCTGTCCTGGGCCGCCGACAGCATCAAGCAGAACGCATCGGGCCGCTACGTCGTCAGCGATCCCGCGACGCGCAGCGCGATCCTCAACCTGCGCAGCGATCCGCAGACCGCCTCGCTGATGGCCGCCGAACATGCCGCCGACAACAAGGCGTCGCTCGAGGACACCCTCGGCCGGCCGGCCACTGGCACCGACCTCTACATGGCGCATTTCCTCGGCCTGGGCGGCGCCGACAAGTTCCTGAGCGCGATGGCCGACAATCCCGGCCGCACCGGCGCCAGCATGTTCCCGGCAGCCGCCCGCGCCAATCGCGGCGTGTTCTACGCCGCGAACGGCCAGCCGCGCACGCTGTCGGAGATCTACAGCCGCTTCGCCGGCAAGCTCGACCAGGGCGCGGCGGCCGGCGGCGCCACCGGCATGGCCTCGGACGGGCTCGACGCCGGCTTCGATGCCGCCGCCCGCGGCTTCACCGATGGCGAGAATGAAGTCGTGCTCGGCAATGGCGCGGTCGATAGCGACCGGCACTGGGTGCAGAACACGCTGGCCCAGCTCAACGTCTCGCAGGGCCCAGCCGCCGGCGATCCGCTCGGCCGACGCATCGATCCGCTGCGCCCGACGCCGGAAAATGCCCGCCTCGCCTATCTCATGCTCGCGAACCTGGGAGCGTAACCCCTAGTGTCTGCACTTTCGCTTCCCGCAGGGACTGCGCCTGCCCTGAAGAGCTTCGCGCTGCCCGGCGCGATCCTGCTGCTCGTCGCGCTGATGGTGGTGCCGATCCCGGCCTTCCTGCTCGACGTCTTCTTCATCCTCAACATCATGATCAGCCTCGCGGTGCTGATGGTGGCGCTGAACGCGCAGAAGCCGCTCGACTTCTCCGCCTTCCCCACCGTGCTGCTGTTCGCGACCTTGTTCCGCCTCGGCCTCAACGTCGCCTCGACCCGCGTCGTGCTGGTCCACGGCCATGAGGGCGAAAGCGCCGCCGGCCATGTGATCGAGGCGTTCGGCACCTTCATGATCGGCGGCGACTATGTCGTCGGCCTGGTCGTGTTCGCCGTGATCGTGATCATCAACATGATCGTGGTGACCAAGGGTGCCGGCCGCGTCTCCGAAGTCAGCGCGCGCTTCACCCTGGACGCCTTGCCCGGCAAGCAGATGGCGATCGACGCCGATCTCAATGCCGGCCTGATCACCCCGGACGAGGCCCGCGCCAAGCGCGTCGAGGTCTCGACCGAAGCCGATTTCTACGGCGCGATGGACGGTTCGTCCAAGTTCGTGAAGGGCGACGCGATCGCCGGCCTGCTGATCCTAGGCATCAACGTGATCGGCGGCCTGATCCTCGGCGTGGTCAGCCACCAGATGGCGGTGGGCGAAGCGGCCTCCGCCTATGTCCTCCTCGCCATCGGCGACGCGCTGGTCGCGCAGGTGCCGGCGCTGCTGCTCTCGATCGCCGCCGCCGCCATCGTCACCCGCGTCAAGTCGAGCGACGACCTGGCCGGCCAGATCGGCACCCAGTTTGCCAGCTACAAGACCTGGATGCCGGTCGCGGTCATCCTCGGCCTGCTCGGCCTGCTTCCCGGCATGCCGCACTTCCTGATGCTGCCCGCCGCAGCTGCTGCCGGCGTCGCCGCCTGGCACCTGCGCAAGGTCGCCAACCGCCCCAGGATCGTCGCCGCGCCGCCGGCCGAGCCGGTCGATCTCTCGCGGATCGGCTGGGAGGAAGTCACCGACAACATGCAGGTGATGCTCGACATCGGCTATGGGCTCGTGCCGCTGGTCGACGAGCGCCGCGGCGGTCCGCTGATGGGCCGCATCACCGGGGTGCGTCGTCAGCTCTCCAAGGAGCTCGGCTTCGTCGTGCCGCAGGTGCGCGTGCGCGACGACATCAACCTGGCGCCGTTTACATATCGCATCGTCATCGGCGGCGTGGTCGTGGCCGAGGACAATGTCTCGCCCGACGAGGTGCTGGCGATCGATACCGGCCAGGCCGCCGGGCGCCTGCACGGCAAGCCGGTCAAGGACCCGACTTTCGGGCTCGACGCGATGTGGATCGCCCAGGGTGATTCGGATGCCGCCACCGGGCTTGGCTATCTCGTCGTCGATCCGGGCACCGTGGTCGCCACCCATCTCAACCAGTGCCTGATCCAGAACGCGTCCGACCTGCTCGGTGCCGACGAGGTCCAGTCGCTGCTCGAAGGACTCAAGGAGCGCTCGCCCCAGCTCGTCGCGGCGCTCTGCCCGTCGCCGGTGCCGCTCACCACGCTCACCCAGATCCTGCGCGGCCTGCTCGCCGAGAGCGTCCCGCTCAAGGAGTTCCGCCGCATCGCCGCCGCCATCGCGGTCGCGGCGCAGCGGACGCTCGACGCCGACGAGATCATGGAGCTGATCCGTCCCGATCTCGGCCCGCTGATCATCCAGCGCCTGTGCGGCGTGCGCGAGCCGCTGCGGGTGATGACGCTTGAGGGCCAGCTCGAGGCCCTGCTCGGCCAGGCGGTCCGCTCCGATCCGTCGAAGCGGCACACGATCGAGCCCGACCTCGGCCGCCGCATCGCCGATGCGCTGCAGCGCGCCGCCCAGCCGCTGATCGCCGAGGCCAAGCCCTTCGCGCTCGTCGTCCAGCCTTCGATCCGCGTCGCGATCCGCAAGCTGGTCAGGAACGTGCTGCCCGACACGCCGGTGATGAGCTTCTTCGAAGTGCCCGAGGACAAGGCCGTCGAAGTCGTTGCCGTGATCGGCGCGCCGGAGGCGCTGCCCGCATGAACGCTTTCACCCCAGGGAAACTCGACGCCATGGCTTCACTGGCTCTCGATGCACCGCTGACCTATTCGCCTACGCCGCCGCGCCGCGATCCGGAGGCGCTGGTGCGCCGGCATTTGCCGCTGGTTCGCCGCATCGCCTGGCACATCCATGGCTCGATGAGCTCGCTCGTCGAGGTGGAGGACCTGATCCAGGTCGGGCTGGTCGCGCTGATCGAGGCTGCCGGCAGCTTCGAGGACCGGGGCCAGGTGACCTTCGAGCAATATCTCGCCACCCGGCTGCGCGGCGCGATGATCGACGAGCTGCGCCGCCAGGCGACCACCACGCGCGGGGCGATGCGCCGGCGCAAGGCCTATCAGGAAGCGGTATCGATGCTGACCAGTGAGCTGGGCCGCGCGCCCGAGGACGAGCAGGTGGCGGAGCGGCTTGGCGTCACGCCGGAGAAACTGCGCGCCGACTATGCCAATGCCGAGGCGGTGCGCTTCGATTCGATCGACGAAGCCTATTCGGACGAGAGTCCCTGGTTCATGTCCGACGAACCGAGCGCCTTCGACCAGCTGGCCGAGAGCGACCAGCGCGAGGCGCTGATCGCTGCGATCACCGAGTTGCCCGAGCGCGAGCAGCAGGTGATCCAGCTCTATTATGTCGAGGAACTCAACCTCGAGGAGATCGGGCAGGTGCTGGGGGTAGGCGCCGCGCGCATCTGCCAGATAAAGGCGAGCGCGCATGCCCGGCTGAAGAAGGGGCTGGCACGGCGGCTGGGTTGAAGCAAACCCGTCATCCCGGCGAAGGCCGGGATCTCAGGAGATGGCGCGGGGAAGGAGCCGCATGAGATCCCGGCTTTCGCCGGGATGACGATTGGGAGGGGGTTGGTCCCCTGAACCATTCCCTTCTTCTTTCCCCGGCGAAGGCCGGGGCCCAGAGTTGAGAGTCACGCGCCTTGGCGCGTCTTCCCCGCGCACGCTGAGACTGGACCCCGGCCTTCGCCGGGGAAAAGGAAACCAGGTGCCGCAATCGTAACTTTCGAAACTTTCCGCCTGCAGCCCGCTTGCGCCGTTCCGATGCTTGCCGCAGAAATCCGCCCCGTTCGTATCTTGTGGGGGATTTCACGTGACCAAGCATCTGTTCCTGGCCGGCGCGATGGCGTTCGGGCTGATGGCCTCGCCGGCGCTTGCCCAGGACAATTGGACCGTGCGCCCCGAATGGGTCCGCGCGCATGAAAGCTTCCTCGCCAGCGACGCGCTGCAGGGCCGCGGCAGCGCGACCCGCGACGAAGCGATCGCCGCGGCGTATGTCGCCTCGCAGTTCGAAGGCTATGGGCTGAAGCCGGCGCCGGGCATGCCCGGCTATCTCCAGGCGGCCAAGATCATCCGCTATGCGGCGAGCGGCCCGGCGACGCTCAGCATCGGCGGCAAGGCGACTGCGACGCCCACCGTGCTGCTCGGCGCGATCGATCCCATTTCCGGCACTTCGGCGGTGTTCGACGGCGCCGACCCGAGCAAGATCCCGCATGTCGACGTCCTGTTCTTCACCGGCGGCAAGGGCTCGCCGATGCAGATCGTCCGCGCCGCCAATGCCGCCGGCGTGAAGCTGGTGATCGCGCGCGAGGACGATGCGACCCGCGGCATGTTCAAGGGTATCGGCGGCAAGCCGCGCTTGCCGGCCGGGCTCGAGGGCGCGGCGCTGCCGGGCTTCGCCGCGCTTGCCACGCTGCCTTCGGCCGATTTCGATCAGGCAGTGGCCCAGGCCGGTGCGCAGGTGAGCTTCGCGCTGCCGGTGGCGAAGGAGGAAGCCGTCACCACCAATGCGATCGGCTGGCTGCCGGGCAGCGATCCCAAGGCCGGCGTGATCCTCGTCACCGCGCATCTCGACCATCTCGGCAAGCGCCCCGACGGCACGATCATGCACGGCGCCAATGACGATGCCTCGGGCACCACGGCGGTGCTCGAGCTCGCCCGGGCGATGGCGGCGGCGAAGAAGGCGAAGCGCGGGCTGCTGTTCGTCGCCTATGGCAGCGAGGAGATCGGCGGCTATGGCTCGAGCTATTTCGGCGACCATCCGCCGGTGCCGCTAGACCAGATCGTCGCCAATATCGAGATCGAGATGATCGGCGCGCAGGATCCCAAGCTTCCCGCCGGCACGATGATGATGACCGGGTTCGAGCGCTCGACCCTGGGCGAGACGCTGAAGGCGCATGGCGCGCTGGTCACCGCCGATCCCTATCCCGAGCAGCGTTTTTTCGAGCGTTCGGACAATTACTCGCTCGCGGTGCGCGGGGTGGTGGCGCACACCATTTCGGGCTGGGCGGTCACGCCCAATTATCATACCGCGCAGGACACGCTGGAGAATCTCGACATCGCGTTCATGACCCGGGCGATCCAGTCGCTGGTCGCGCCGCTCAAGTCGCTGGCGAACAGCACTGCCAAGCCGGAGTGGAAGCCGGGCGGCCGGCCGGAGAAGAAGTAGGATTTGACGTCATCGCTCCCCCCTGGAAGGGAGGGGAGTCCGTCACCGGACAAGAAAAACCCCGGTGGTAACGACCACCGGGGTTCCCCATGCGCCCCCGAGAAAGGGGTGACCGGCCTTGGTGCCTGTCAGGGGGGTGACACCCCGACCGGCACGCGCTTACTGAAGCAGCTTCAGAACCGACTGCTGGCTCTGGTTGGCCTGGGCGAGCATCGCGGTCGATGCCTGCGACAGGATCTGGGCCTTGGCCAGCGCCGTCGTCTCTGCCGAATAATCGGTGTCCTCGATGCGGCTGCGGGCGTCGCTCAGATTGGCGATGTTGGTCGTCAGGTTGTTGACCACCGAGTCGAGACGGCTCTGCGCGGCGCCGAGCGAAGCGCGGAGCGTGGCGACCGACTTCAGCGCGGTGTCGACGGTGCCCTGGGCGGTGTCTGCATTACCCGAGGTGCCGATCGAAAGCGGCGCGACATAATCGGCATCCGCCGGGTCGGCGCCGACACCGGTGATGGTGCCCAGGTCGAGCGCGTCGACGCTGATCGTGATCTTGTCGGTCGATTCCGAACCGGTCTGGATCGAGAAGGTCTTGGCCGCAGTCTCGTCAGCCTGGACGTCCGTCGGGTCCGCCGGCGGCTTGCCGATCTGGAACAGCGCGTTGCCGTTGAACTTGGTGTTGGTCAGCACGTCCTTGATCTGCGAGGTCAGCTGGGTGACTTCGGCCTGCAGATTCTTGCGGTCGTCGTCCGAATAGGTGCCGCTCGACGACTGGACCGCCAGCTCGCGGACGCGCTGCAGCATGTTGGTCACTTCGTTGAGCGCGCCTTCCGCGGTCTGCGCCAGCGAGATGCCGTCATTGGCGTTGCGGACTGCCTGGGTCATGCCGCGGATCGAGGCGGTCATGGTCGAGGCGATCGCCAGGCCGGCGGCGTCGTCCTTCGCGCTGTTGATGCGCTTGCCGGTCGACAGGCGCTCCATGGCCGTGCTCAGCGTCTTGTTCGCGCCGGTCGAGGCATTGGCGGCGCGCAGCGCCGCGGTGTTGGTCGAGATAACAGTCATGTTCGTTACTCCATGCTCGTCGGCTTCCCATTTACCCCCCTGAACGGGAGCTCGGAGCCGCCAAGCCAAGGAACGGCAGCGCTGCGCCCGGCTTAAGCAAAAAATTTCGGCGCTACGTGCGCACGCGTAGACGCGCCCGGACCAAGATGGTCGCGGAGTACGCAATTTTACCCACCGTTAACCAACCTAGTCCCAAAAGGGGATGGTGTCTCAGGGGGTAACAATGCGATCCATCGTCCCGTCCGCCGCCGTGCTGCGCCAGAAATACGCGCTCGTCTCGTCGTTGCGCGCCCAGGGCTTCGCGGTCGGCACCGGCGAGGAAGGCCGCAACCCGGGTGACCTGTTCCTGGTCGCCGAGGGTGAAGTGCCCCCCGCTGCCGCCCGCACGCTGATCCTGGGCGACGAAGGCAGACAGGCGATCGCGTTCGGCGACGGCAACCCCGCCCGTCTTTCCTACCCGCCCGAGGATGCCGCCGTCGGCGCCGGCTTTGCGACCGCTCTGCTGCGTGGCCCGCACGAGCCGGTCGCCGCTGATCCCGAGAGCCTGGCGCTGCTCGCGCTGGTCGAGCGGGTCGCCGCGTCGGACATCACCGTGCTGATCAACGGTCCCACCGGCACCGGCAAGGAAGTGCTGGCCCGGGCGATCCACAACAATTCCACCCGCCGCGACGGGCCCTTCGTGGCGCTCAACTGCGCCGCCCTGCCCGAGACGATGCTCGAGGCGATGCTGTTCGGCCACCAGAAGGGCGCCTTCACGGGCGCCTCCTCGGGCGGCCAGGGCTTCTTCCGCGCCGCGCATGGCGGCACCATCCTGCTCGACGAGATCGCCGAGATGCCGCTCGCCCTCCAGGCCAAGCTGCTCCGCGTGCTCCAGGAGCGCGAAGTGGTGCCGATCGGCGGCACCATGCCGGAAAAGGTCGATGTCCGCGTCGTCGCCTGCGCCAATCGCGACCTCCAGGGCGAAGTCACCGCCGGCCGCTTCCGTGCCGACTTGTACTATCGCCTCTCGGTCTTCCCGCTGACCACCAAGGCGCTGGCCGATCGCCCCGGCGACATCGCCGCGCTCGCCGCCGCTATGGTCGTCCGCCACGCCGGCGGCCGCGGTGCGATGCCGTGGATTTCGAACGAGGCGCTCGAGGTGCTCAGCGACCATGACTGGCCGGGCAATGTCCGCGAGCTCGAGAATGTCATCCAGCGCGCGCTGCTGCTCTGTGGCGGCCGCACGATCGATCCCGAGCATCTGATCTTCGACCGCCCGGCCGCGCCGCGCCTAGAGGTCGAGACCTCGGGCTCGCTGTCCAACATCGTCCAGATGCACGAATTCGCCGCGATCCGCGAAGTGCTTGCCGAATGCGGCGGCAGCCGGATCGAGACGGCGAAGCGGCTCGGCATCTCGGAGCGCACCCTGCGCTACCGCCTCGCCAAGGCGCGCGAGCAGGGCGAGAGCATCGACTTCGGTAAGGCGAGGGCTTCGGCATGAGCGGTATCGACGGAATCGGCGGCGGCGGCGCGATGAGCGTCGACCGCGTGATGGCGCTCCGCGCCCAGATCCTCGAGCGCAACGCCGCGCTCGCCAAGGCCAACGAGACTCCGGCCGGCACGGTCGCAGGCGCCGCGGGTGGCAAGCCCGCGGGCTTCGCCGCGTCGATGGAAGAGGCCTTCAAGCAGGTCAACCAGTCCCAGGCCCAGGCCGGCGCGCTCTCCGAAGCCTATGAGCGCGGCGAGACCGTGGACATCGCCAAGGTGATGCTCGCCCGCCAGCAGGCCTCGGTCGGCTTCGAGGCGACCCTGCAGGTCCGCAACAAACTCCTGTCCGCATACAAGGACATCATGAGCATGCCGGTGTAATCCATGAGCAACGCCCTCGCCCCCACCGATGCACCCCTGATGCCTGCCGCCGCGGGCCGCCTTGGTGCGCCGCTCGCCCAGATGCGCGGCATCCTCGCCCAGCCTGCGGTGAAGCGCGCGATGCCGCTGATCTTCCTGATCGGCCTGGTCGCCGCCGGCTTCCTCGCCTGGTCGCTTGTCTCGACCCCGCCGCAGCGCATCCTGTTCGCCAACGTCACCGACGCCGACAAGGCGGCGATCAGCTCGGCGCTGCAGGGCGCCAGCATCAAGTCGAGCATCGACGGCTCGGGCTCGATCACCGTTGCCGAGGACGATTACCACAAGGCGCGGATGCTGCTCGCCAGCCAGAACCTGCCCAAGGCGGCGCCGGGCGGCTACCAGATCCTCGACCAGCTGCCGATGGGCGTCAGCCGCGCCGTCGAGGGCGAGCGCCTGCGCCAGGCCCGCGAGACCGAGCTCGCCCGCTCGATCGAGGAGATCGACTCCGTCGCCGAGGCCCGCGTCCATCTCGCCACGCCCGAGGCCAGCGTGTTCGTGCGCGACAAGACCGCGCCCACCGCTTCGGTGGTCCTCAAGCTCCAGCCCGGCCGCGCGCTCGGCGACGCGCAGACCCGCGCGATCGTCAACCTCGTCGCCTCCTCGGTCCCCGGCATGGCGCCCGAGAACGTCACCATCGTCGACCAGATGGGCGCGCTGCTCTCGAAGAAGGGCAACGAAGCCAATTCGGCGAGCGATGCCCGCATCGACTATCAGCGCCGCATCGAGGACAAGTATCGCGAACAGCTCGTCCAGCTGCTGACGCCGCTGGTCGGCGCCGGCAACTTCACTGCCGAGGTGCAGGCCGATGTCGATCTCGACGAGAGCCAGGCGACCCGCGAAAGCTATGACAAGGAAGGCGCGGTCATTTCCGCCGAGCAGGGCGCCTGGACCGGCACCAAGGACGGCCAGGCCCCGGGCGGCATCCCCGGCGCGCTCTCCAACACGCCGCCGCCGGCCAGCACCGTCACCGCACCCAATGCGCAGCCGACGCCGGGCGCGCCGCCCGCCGCCGGCACCACTGCTGCCGGCGCCAGCACCACGACGCCGCAGAAGCAGAGCGACAGCTTCACCCGCACCTATGAGACCGGCAAGCAGGTCTCGGTCACCCGCCAGGCCCCGGGCGCCATCAAGCGCCTGTCGGTCGCGGTGCTGCTCCGCGAGGAATCGGGCAAGCCGCGCTCGACGGTGGAGATCCAGCAGATCACCCAGCTGGTCCAGGCCGCGGTCGGCTACAATCAGGGCCGCACCGACCAGGTCACCGTGATCAGCCGCAAGTTCAACGCCGCCGCCGATGCCGCCGACAAGGGCCCGGCCTGGTACGAGGCCGAATGGGTGCCGCTCGCCGCGCGCAACGCCACCGCGCTGGTGATCGCGCTGCTCGTGTTGTTCCTCGGCGTCCGCCCGCTCACCAAGGCTTTGCTCAAGAAGCGCGAAGAGCCCGCCGCCGGCAACCGCCCGGCGCTGTCGATGAGCGGCCCTGCGGGCGGCGATGAGGCCGGTCCGGGCGCCGCGCCCGTGTCGATCGACATGCTCGAAAGCGCCGGCAACAGCTATGACGAGCGTGTCGGCCTGGTCCGCGGCTTCACCCGCGACAATCCCGCCCGCGCCGCGCTGGCGGTCCGCGACATGATCAAGGCAGACGCGCAATGAACGCCATCCGCAGCTTCAACGGCGTCGAACGCGCCGCCGTCCTGATGATGCTGGTCGGCGAGGAGGAGGCGGCCGCCATCCTCCAGAAGCTCGATCCGGAAGAGGTCCGCTCGCTCGGCAAGGCGATGTTCAACGTCGCCGATGTCAGCGAGGCCGAAGTCGAGATCGTCCTCGACGACTTCGTGTTCAAGGCGCGCGAGCGCACCGGCGTCACCTTCGATCCGGCGCCGAAGATCGAGAGCATCATGACCAAGGCGCTCGGCCCCGAGCGTGCCTCGGGCGTGCTGGCCCGGGTGATGCCGGCCAGCCAGGCGGCCTCGATCGAATGGCTCGACTGGTTCGAGCCCGAGGAGATCGCCGGGATGATCGAGAACGAGCATCCGCAGATCGCCGCGGTGCTGCTCGCCAATCTCGATCCCGATATCGCCGCCAAGGTGTTCGAGCATCTGCCCGAGGTCGCGCAGCCGCAGATCCTGCGCCGCATCGCCAAGCTCGGCCCGGTACCGCCGGAGGCGATCGAGACGCTGAAGACGATGCTCCAGGGCCGCGCCGGCATGGGTGGCCGCAAGTCGAGCGGTGGGCTCCAGCTCGGCGGCACGCGTGAAGCCGCGAAGATCCTCTCGGGCGCCCGCAAGATCACCGAGCAGCGCGTCATGCCCAAGCTCGCCAAGATCGATCGCGAGGTTGCCCGCGCGATCGAGGAGGCGATGTTCGTCTTCGACAATCTGCTCGAGCTCGACGACAAGAACCTGTCGACCCTGATCCGCAACATCGACACCAATATCCTGGTCAAGTCGCTGAAGGGCGTCGAGGAAGAGGTCCGCGAGCGTTTCCTCGGCTGCATGTCGAGCCGTGCCGCCGACGGCATCCGCGACGAGATGGAGTCGCTCGGCCCGATGAAGATGGCCGATGTGCTCGATGCGCAGAAGGCGATGATCGCGATTGCGCGCGGGCTGGTGAAGGACGGCACGATCCAGATGCCGTCAAAGGGCGGGGACGACGACTATGTCTGATTTCGCGCCGGGCTTTTCCGGGCGGATCCGCGCCGCCGAGCATGTCCTGGCCCGTGCCTTTGGCGACGGCGTCGGCTTCGCGCCGTCGGAAGTCGACCGGATCGGCCGCCGCGTGTTCGAGGAAGCGCCGGCCCAGCCGCGCCACTTCGCGCCCGCCAATCCGCAGGCCAACCCCACCGAAGGCTGGGATCCCTTCTCGGCCGATACCCAGCATGCCGCCGAGCCCGGGCCGTTCATCGATCCGATCGCCGCGGCGCACGAGGCGGGGTTCGCCGAGGGCCATGCCGCGGCACTGGTCGAGGCCGAAGCCGTCCGCGCGCGCGAAACGGCCCTGCTCGATCAGGTCTCGGCCGCACTCGCCACCGGCGCGCATTTCGATCGCGATCGGATGGCCGGCCAGCTGCGCCAGACCGTGCTGCACCTCGTCACCAAGCTGGTCGGCGAAGTCGGCGTCGCGCCTGATGTCCTCGCCCAGCGGATCAACGCCGCGATCGATCTGCTTGCCGACAGTGCCGAGTCCGCGCTGCTCCGCCTCCATCCCGACGATGTCGCCTTCGTCCAGGGCAAGCTGCCCGCCAGCGTGTTCCCGGTCGGCGACCCGCATGTCCAGCGCGGCGGCTTCGTGATCGAGAGCGCATCGACCATCGTCGAGGACGGCCCCGATCTGTGGCTCGAGCAGCTCGCCCAGGCGATCGATCGCGTGCCGATTCCGCCCGTATGCTGAACCTGTTCACCGAAGACTATCTGGAGGGCCTGCGCTGCGGCGATTTCGCGCCGCGCCCGCGCATCTCCGGCCGCCTCTCGTCCTATGACGGGCTGCTGATGGAGGCCGTCGGCCTGCAGCTGCCGGTCGGCACTGTCTGCGCGATCGGCGATGGCGAGAGCCGGGTCGAGGCCGAGGTGATCGGCTTTCGCTCGGGCAAGACGCTGCTGATGAACCTGGGCGGGCCCGCTGCCCTGCTCCCCAACGCCCCGGTCCGCCCGATCGGCGCGCCGGGCGAGGCGGAAGTCGGTGCCGCGATGCTCGGCCGCGTCGTCGACGGCTCGGGCAAGCCTATCGACGGGCTCGGCCCGATCCGCGGCGCGGGCAAGTGGCCGCTCGCCGGCAAGCTCCAGTCGCCGCTCGACCGTGGAAGGGTTCTTCAGCCGCTCGATGTCGGCGTCCGCGCGATCAACGGGCTGCTCACCATCGGCCAGGGCCAGCGCGTCGGCATCATGGCCGGCTCGGGCGTCGGCAAGTCGGTGCTGCTCGGCATGATGGTGCGTGCGGCGCAAGCCGACATGATCGTCATCGGGCTGATCGGCGAGCGCTCGCGCGAAGTCGCCGACTTCCTCGAGACCAAGGTGGCCGGCGCCGCCCGTGCGCGCTCGGTGGTCGTCGCGGTGCCTGCCAATCACTCGCCGGTGCTGCGCATCCGCGGCGCGCTGCGCGCCACCGCCATTGCCGAGGCGTTCCGCGCCGAGGGCAAGAAGGTCCTCCTCATCATGGATTCGCTCACCCGCGTCGCCCATGCCGGCCGCGAGATCGGCCTGGCGCTGGGCGAGCCGGCCTCGGCGCGCGGCTATCCGCCTTCGGCCATCGCGATGCTGCCCAGCCTGATCGAACGCGCCGGCACCGACGTGCACACCGGCGGATCGATCACGGCGATCTACACCGTGCTGGCGGACGGCGACGACGGCAATGATCCGGTGGTGGATTCGGCACGCTCGATTCTCGACGGCCATATCGTGCTGAGCCGCGCGCTCGCCGAGCGCGGCGTCTATCCGGCGATCGACCTCGGCCCCTCGGTCAGCCGCGTGATGACCGACATCGCGCCGCGCGAGCATGTCGCCGCGGCCCGCGTGCTGCGCCGCCATCTCGCGACCTATGAGGAGAATCGCGATCTCGTCCTGATGGGCGCCTATCGCGCCGGCGCCGATCCCGAGATCGACGCGGCGATCGCCTGCCATCCGGCAGTGATGGAATATATCCGCCAGGGTTCGGACGAGATCGTCACCCTGCCCGACGCGGTGACCGAACTGGTCGGCGTCTTCGGCCATGGGTGATGTAGTCCCTCCCATCTCCCCTAGCCTTTTCCCCGGCGAAGGCCGGGGCCCAGTTTCGGCGCACTATCGCTGGCGCGGGAACCTCTCGAACGACGTGGCAACTAGGCCCCGGCCTTCGCCGGGGAACATCTAGATGCCCCGCTCCGTAAAAAAGCTCGATCGCCTGCTGCGCGTCCGCACGCTCCAGCTCGACCTGGTCCGCGCAGACGAAGTCCGCGCGCTCGCCAAGGTCGATCAGGAAGCGAAGCTGCGCGACCGCATCGCCAGTCTCGCCGCGAATGTCGCGCCGGCGCCGAGTGCGTCCGAATCCGCCTCCAGCCTCGCCGCCGCCGCGCATTTCCGCGATCGGCTCCACCAGTCCGCCTTCGCCGCTGACAAGCGTGTCGAAGTCGCCGAGCAAAGCCTCGAGATCGCCCGCACCGCCACCCGCGAGGCGCGGCGCGACCAGAATGCGATCGAGAAGCTGATCACCCGCGCCGAAGCCGATGCCGCGCTCAAGGCGCTGCGCGAGCTCGAACAGCTTCCACCCATGGGCAAAAACCGGCACGATATTTGCTGAGTACGCCGTGAACACGTGTCACGGGGGCTCGAACTTGATCCATCTCACCATCGCACTTCCCGGCATCGCCGTGGATCCCGCCAAGCCGAACGCCGCGATTTCCGTGGATGTGAGCGGCTTTGCGCTGGCCATGGGTGCGCTGATGCCAAAGATCGCGGCCCATGCCGCCGCGCCCCAGGGCAAGCTGGCGGACGCGGCAATCGCGCTGCCGAAGGGGCAGGATCTTGCCGGCGACGGCAAGGAATTGCCGGATGCCGTGCTCGGCCTCGACGGCAAGGGCGAGGAACAGCCGGGGTCGGACACGGACGACAAGGAGGACGCGACCGCCGAGGACGCGCCGCCGCCCGCCTTCGCCTGGTTCGCCGTCACGCCGCCGGTTGCCTCGCCTGAGGCCAAGGCGGAAGCCGTGTCGGACGTGACCGTCGAGACCGGCGGCAAGCGCGCGGGTGGCGAAGCTCAGCTGCCCGTGGGTCCGATCGCGGAAACCGGTAAAGCCGCACCCGAGGCGAAGGCCGAGGTGCCCAAGCCCATCGTTACACCCACGACAGCTACTGCCACAACTCCCGCACCGGCGATCCTCCCCGAGGCCCGGCCGCAGCCGGTACCACGCAACACCGCCGGCCAGCCCAAGGTCGCGGCTTCGGCAGTCGCTGTTGCGCCGGCCGATCCTGTGGTGGAGGCACCCATGGCCGGTACCGGCATCGCGCCTGCCGCCATCAGCGACACCGCTACCGATACCACCCCGCAGCCCATTCTCGCCCAGCCGCCGCGCGAACTGCGCCAGGCCGCTGCCGAAGCGCCGGTGGTACGCATCACGACCGACAAGCCGGCACCGCAGGAGAAGCTGTCGATCGCCGATGTGACTCCGGCCCCGCTCCAGCCGGCTCCGACCGCGACCGTGCCGCCGTCCCCGTCGGTCGCCGACCAGATCTTCGCCGCGTTCGATCGGCCCGCCACGCGTGCCGTCGCTACCAGCACGTCGAGCGACCCGCAGATCGATCTCTCGACGCTCGCCGCGCCGGCGACCGGCGCACAGTCCGCCACCGCCGTCGCTGCCACCGGCCAGGGCCAGGATGTCGCGCTCGACATGCGCCACCAGGAGTGGACGTCGAAGATGATCGACCGGATCGAGACGCTGCAGGGCGCCGGTCCGGCCCGCGAGACCCGGCTCAGCCTGATGCCCGAGGCGCTGGGCAAGGTCGATATCGCGATCCGCCAGGACGATTCGGGCAGCATCCATGTCCAGTTCAACACCGATACCCAGTCCGCCCGCCAGCTGATCGCCGATGCCCAGCCCAAGCTGGCCGAGATCGCCCAGGAGCGCGGCATCCGCCTCGGCTCGACCAGCGTCGAATCGAACGCGACCGGAACCGGCGCCGGCAATGCCAATCCGCAGATGAACCAGGGCCAGCGCCAGGACGCCGCGCCCAACCGCCACCAGCCCTCGGCGCCGCCCGGCGCGCGCCGCGAGGCCCAGACTTCCACCCAGGATGACGAACGGATCGCCTGAGATCCGCGGAGATAGACGATGAGCGATATCAAGGACGCGGGCGCCGCTGCGCCGAAGAAGAAAAAGGGCAAGCTGCTGCTGCTCGTGGGCCTGCCGGTGCTGCTGCTCGGCGGCGGCGGGGGCGCGGCATTCTATGGCATGCAGGCCGGCTGGTTCAGCGCTGCGGCGCATGCCGAGGGCGCCGATGAGCCGCATCTCGTGCCCAAGAGCGAGGAGAAGCGCGCCTCGCTGAAGGGCGGTGGCGAGGGTGGCCATGGCGGCGAAGGCGAGGGCGAAGCGCCCGGCCATGGCGGCAAGCCCACGCCAAAGGGCGAGGGCGGCGACAAATACGCTTCCTCCTATTATCCGATGGAGAAGGAGTTCACCTCGAATCTCCAGGACAGCGTCCATTTCGTCCAGGTCGGCATCGCCGTGTCGACGCCCTATGACGAGCGGGTCCTCGAGAACATCAAGACGCACGAGATCGCGATCCGCTCGGCCGTGCTGATGGCGCTGGGCGAGACCACCGAGGACGAGGTGTTCACCGCGGAGGGCAAGCGCCACATCCAGGACCGCCTCGCCAAGGCGATCAACGGCGTTTTGAAGGAAAAGGAAGGTTTTGGCGGGGTTAGTAACGTCTACTTTACCAATTTCATCGTTCAGTGAACGGGCATGGTTAACAGCCCTTCACCAGACGGCTCAGCCGATCGGCGGGAACGCCCCCGGACCAGCGCGGAACACGCGCCGGTACTGGGGACGGCCAACCTGAATCCGTTCGGCGATCTGGTCACGCTGCAGCATCTGAGCGCGCGTCTGGCCAAGTCGTTGAAGGGCGCCTTTGAGGGCTTGCTTCGCAAGGATCTCCGCGCCTGGGCCGAGCCGCTCTCGGTCCAGCGCTTCGCCGACTACAAGGCCGAGCGCGGCGGCATGCTTTCCGCCTGGCAGCCGCTGGCGATGGGCAATGCCCGTTCGCGCGCCCAGTTCGTGCTCGAGGCTGGGCTGGTCTTCGAGATGCTCGACGCATTCTTCGGTGGCGACGGCGAAGCGCCGAACCCGCTGCCGGGCGAGTTCACCCTCGCCGCCGAGGCGCTGGTCGGCCGGCTTGCCCAGTCGGCCGCCGGGCTGCTCGACAAGGCCTGGGAGCCGCTGTCGCGCGTCGTCTTCCGGGCCGAGGGCGCGGCGAATCTCGCCGCCGCGCCCGATCTCGGCGCCGACGATCCGGTGGTCGTCACCCGCTTCGGCCTGGCCGAGGGCGAGGGCCGCCCGCATTTCTTCGACATTCTCTATCCCGTCGCCGCTCTGAAGCCGCACGGCGCCGCGCTGATGGTCAAGGTCCATGGGCCGAAGGACGGGGTCGAGCCCGAATGGCGCTCGGGTCTTACGCGAGCCGTGATGGCAGTGACCCTGCCGGTCCGCTCGGTGCTTGCCGAACCGACCATGCAGCTCGGCCGCCTGCTCGAGCTCAAGGAAGGCGACATCATCCCGATCGATTTCGGCCCCGAGGTTCCGGTGATGGTGGCGAAGCGCCGCCTCGGCACCGGCCTTGTCGGCACCGCCAACGGCCGCGCCGCGGTCCGCCTCACTTCGCTCGAAGAGATCAACGCAGAGGACTTCCAATGAACGACATGACGACCGCATTCCCGGTCGACTCTGCCGTCGCCGCCAATTTCCGGCTGTTGCAGGACGTCGACGTCAAGCTGACCGTCGAGATCGGCTCGACCCGCCTGACCCTGCGCGAGCTGCTCGCGCTCGGCGAGAGCAGCGTGATCGAGCTCGATCGTGAGGCCAACGAGCTGCTCGACGTGTTCGTCAACGGCACGCTGATCGGCCGCGGCGAGGTCGTCACGGTCGGCGAGAAGTTCGGCGTGCGGATGACCGAGCTGGTCAGCCCGGACAAGCGCGCGGGCCGCTGATCCCATGACCTGGTACATCATCAAGCTGATCGTGCTGCTGCCGCTCGTCTGCGGCCTGCTGGTCGGTTGCCTCTATGCCTGGCGCAAGCTCGAATCGCGCCTGCCCAAGAACCAGCAGACCCGCATGGTGCAGCTCAAGGAGACGATGATGCTCTCCCCGAGCCTGCGCCTCGCCGTCATCGAGTTCGAAGGGCAGAAGCTGCTCGTCTCGGTGAGCCGCAGCGGCGTCACCTTGGTGGACAAGCAGCAATGACCCGCGCGATCGTCTCCGCCCCGCGCACGGTCGGGGGCCGCGCGGCGCTGTTCATCGGCATCCTGGCCTTCCTCGTGCTGTTCGCCTTCCCGGCCTTCGCGCAGGGTGCCGCGCCGGCGGTGCCGGCTCCGGTCGCCACCCCGGGCGTCGGCGACGCAGTCGATCGCGCGCTCGGCGACCTTGGCGGCGGCAATGCCCCGCTGAGCCTGTCGCTGCAGGTCCTCATCATCATGGGCCTGCTCTCGGTGCTGCCGGGCATCCTGCTGATGATGACCAGCTTCACCCGGATCATCATCGTGCTCGCCCTGCTCCGCCAGGCCCTCGGCCTCCAGCAGACCCCGCCCAACCAGGTGCTGATCGGCCTGGCACTGTTCCTCAGCTTCTTCGTGATGGCGCCGACGCTGGGCACGATGAACACGACTGCGATCCAGCCCTATTCGGCCGGCAAGATCGGCGCGAGCGAGATGATCGCCAAGTCGGGCGAGGCGCTGCACGGCTTCATGATCAAGCAGACCCGCACCAAGGACGTCACCATGTTCGCCCAGATGGCCAAGAGCGGTCCCTATGCGAAGCCGGCCGACGTGCCCTTCTCGGTGCTGCTCCCCGCCTTCGTCACCAGCGAGCTCAAGACCGCCTTCCAGATCGGCTTCCTGATCTTCCTGCCCTTCATCGTCATCGATCTCGTCGTCGCCACCGTGCTGATGGCGCTCGGCATGATGATGATGTCGCCGACGATCATCTCCCTGCCCTTCAAGCTGCTGCTCTTCGTCTTGGTCGACGGATGGGCGCTGACCATGGGCTCGCTCGCCTCCAGCTTCGTGAGTTAGCGCACATGGACACCGAATATTTCCTCACCGTCGGCCGCGAGGCGATGTGGGTGCTGGCGCTCGCCGCCACCCCGATCCTGGTGCCCGCCCTGCTCGCCGGCCTGGTGCTCGGCATGGTCCAGGCCGCCACCTCGATCCAGGAGCAGACGCTTACCTTCGTGCCCAAGCTGGTCGTCGTGGCGATCAGCCTGGTGATCTTCGGCTCGATGATCATGGGGCTGCTCGGCGATTTCACCGTGAGCATCTTCGAGCGCATCCCGGACCTGGTAAAGTGAATCTCCCCTTCCGCTTGCGGGAGGGGCCGGGGGAGGGGCTGTCTCTCACCGGTCTTCCGTACATCCCCTCCCCTAACCCCTCCCGCAAGCGGAAGGGGAACCGGTAGTGATGGGCTTCGGCCTCTCGATCGAGCCGCAGCTCTGGGCGCTGCTGTTCGCCATGGTGCGGATCGGCGCGGCGTTCATCACCGCGCCGATCTTCAGCGCGATGGCGATCCCGCTGCCCGCGCGCATCGCGCTGATCGGCGCGATCGGCGTGCTGGTGCTGAACGTCGCGCATATCGCCCCGCCGGCCGAGATCTTCTCGCTCACCACCTTCCTCGCCATCGCAGCCGAAGCACTGATCGGCCTCGCCATGGGCTTCGTGCTCCAGGTCGCCTTCGCCGCGCCGATGGTGGCCAGCGAAGTCATCTCGATGTCGATGGGCCTGGGCTTCGCCAATGCGGTCGATCCCAATAACGGCCATTCGACTCCGGCGATCGGTACCTTCCTGTCGCTGATGCTGACCCTGGTCTTCCTGGCGCTGGACGGTCATCTGGTTCTCGTCGACCTGGTCGTGCGCAGCTATCAGGTGATGCCGCCCGGCGCCTGGATCGCGCCCGAGCGGCTGCTCGGCATCGCGATGTTCGGCGGCTATACCTTCCTTGCCGGGCTGTTGCTCTCGCTGCCGATCGGCTTCCTGCTGCTCTGCCTCAACCTGATCGTCGGCATGCTCAGCCGCGCCGCCCCGGCGCTCAACCTGTTCGCGGTCGGCCTGCCCGCCAGCCTGTTGTTCGGCGTGGTCGCGCTGCTGCTCGCGCTCCCTGCGATGGGGGATTATCTCGTCGTCATCATCCGCGAAGCGCTCGAGATGATGCCGCAGCTGGTGCTCGGCTGATGTCCGAGTCCGGCGGCGAAAAGACAGAAGCCCCAACACCCAAGCGCAAGCGGAAAGCTGCCGAAGAGGGGCAAATACTCAGCTCGAAGGACTTCGGCACCGCGCTGATCGTCCTTCTCGGCTGTGCCTGGATGGCGACGCTCGGCCCCGCGCTGGTCCGCGCCTGCAAGGAAGTGATGGTCGGCAGCTTCACCTTCACCGTTGCCGATGTCGAGGATTTCGAGCCTTGGCGCCCGATCGCCGCTGCGGCCTGGAAGCTGGAGCTGCCGATCGGCGGCCTGCTGCTGTTCGCGCTCGCCGGCGCGGTGCTCAGCCATGTCGGGCTCGCCGGGCTGCGCTGGAATTCCAAGCTGTTCGCGCCCAAGGCATCGCGGATCAATCCCGGCTCGGGATTGGCCCGCATCTTCGGTCCCAATGGCTGGATCGAGCTGGGCAAGGGCCTGCTCAAGGTCGTCCTGCTCGGCAGCATCGGCATCTGGTTGCTCTGGTCGCTGACCGGCCGTTCACTCGGGCTGGTCGAGGCAGACCTGCACGGCGCGATCGGCGCGATGGGCAACGAGTTCCTTTACCTGCTCTTCGTCATGGCCGGTGGGCTGCTGCTGATCGCCGGCGTCGACCTGCCGATCCAGATCCTCCGCCACATGGCCAGGCTGCGCATGACCAAGCAGGAAGTGAAGGACGAGCACAAGGAAGCCGAAGGCTCGCCCGAGGCCAAGATGGCGCAGCGCCAGCGCCAGCGCCAGATCCTGAAGGGCGGCTTCCGCAAGGCGGTGGAGACCGCGCATGTCGTGATCACCAACCCGACGCACTTCGCCGTCGCGCTGCGCTACGAGCAGGGCAAGGACCAGGTGCCGGTGGTGGTCGCCAAGGGGCGCGGCGCGACTGCGCTCGCCATCCGCGAGCTGGCCGGCGAGCTCGATGTGCCGATCCTCGAATATCCGCAGCTCGCCCGCGCGGTCTATTACACGAGCAAGGAAAACCAGCAGATCCGCGACGATCTCTACATGGCGGTGGCGACCGTGCTCGCCTTCGTCTTCCAGCTCAGCAGGCGCGCCGGCGCGGTCCAGCCGCCGGTCACCGTGCCCGAGACGGCGCTTTTCGACGAAAACGGCCGGAAACAGGCGCGCGCGCACTAAAATCCGCGCCGCTCCTGCCGTTTACCGGTGGGAGAGCAGGGGGACGAAATGGCCGTCGAATCGATCGCGAAGACGCTGGGCACCGGATCGGGGATCGACATCACCGCTTTGGTCACGTCGCTCGTCGACAACAGCTTCGCCAACAAGAACAAGGCGATCACCGACAAGAACGACGCGCTTACCGCGCAGATTTCCTCGGTCGGCACGATCAAGGGCAATATCAGCGACTTCGCCTCGGCGCTTGCCTCGCTCACCAGCTCGGGCTCGCTCGCCACCCAGCCGACCAGCTCGAACACCGGCATCGTCAACGTCACCCGGCTTTCCGGCGCCGATCTCGCCGGGCTGAACGCGACGATGGAAGTGCGCCAGCTTGCCCAGGGCCAGGTCTCCAGCTCGCAGGCGTTCGGCGGCGGCAGCAGCAGCGTCATCGGTGGGGGCAAGCTGACGCTCAGCTTCGGCACCGCGACGGTGAGCAACGGCGCGATGACCGGCTTCACCCAGGGCGGCGGCACCCCGGTCGAGATCGACGTGCCCGCCAACGCCACGCTGTCCGACGTCGCCGCCGCGATCAATGCGAAGAAGGCCGGCGTCACCGCCACAATCCTCAGCGATTCGACCGGCGCGCGGCTGGTGCTCAAGAGCGCGACCGGCTCGTCCCAGGCGTTCACGCTGAGCGGCGCCGACGGGCTCGCCCAGCTCGATGTCGGCCCCGGCGCCACCGGCTCGACGATCAGCGCGACGGCGCAGGATGCCCGGGTCGCGATCGACGGGGTCGAGGCGAAATATCCGACCAACAGCATCACCACGATGATCCCCGGAACGCGGATCGACCTGGTCTCCGCATCGATCGGCACCAAGGTGACGATCGGCGCCAGCTCGCCGACCAGTGCGCTCAGCCAGGCGGTCTCGAACTTCGTCGAGACCTATAACGAAGTGTTCAAGGCGGTGCAGACCGCGACCGATCCGGTCAGCGGCCCGCTTCGCTCCGATCCCGCAGCCAAGCAGCTGCTCCAGCAGCTCAAGCGGCTGACATTGAGCGACCTGGTGCCGGGCGCGGGCGTCGATGCGCCGTCCAACCTCGCCGATCTCGGGGTGAAGACCAATCGCGACGGCACGCTGAGCCTCGACAGCGCACGGCTCTCCAAGGTGCTCACCGACTATCCCAACGACGTCGAGAAGATCTTCGCCGAGAGTGCGGGGCTGACCAAGGCGCTTTCCGACATCTCGGATATCGCGACCAGCACCAAGAGCGGGCTCGGTGCCAGCGCCGACAAGTACAGCAAGGCGCAGGAGGATCTCGCGGACGAGAAGACCAAGGTCGCCGGCGATACCGAGAAGCTGCGCGAGCGCATGACTCAGCAATTCGCCGCGATGGACGCCAAGGTCGCCGCCTATAAGTCGACCCAGACCTTCCTGCAGCAGCAGATCGACGCCTGGAACGCGAAGGACTGATGCGCTACGCCTCGGCTCTCGCCGCCAACCCTGCCGACACCTATCGCCAGATCGACATTGTCGGCCGGGCGGCCGGTGGCGATCCGCATGCGCTGGTCGGGCTGCTCTACGAAGAGGGCATCGCCGCGCTGCGCACCGCCGCCTGGGCGGTCGAGCGGCGCAACTATTCGGTCCGCGGCGAGCGGGTCGCGCGTGCCACCGCGATCCTGTTCGCGCTCGAGGCGGGGCTCGATTTCGACAAGGGCGGCGAGGTCGCCCGGACGCTCGCCACTTTCTATCACGGGCTGCGCGGCGAGATATTGCAGGCAGCCACCGGCACCGACCCGGCACCGTTCCGCGAGGCGGCGAACAGCCTCGACGAGATCGCCCGCGCCTGGAGCAGCCTCAAGGCCAGCGTCGCTTGAGATAAGGCCAACCGCCCTTCCATGTGCTCCTGCGAAAGCAGGAGCCCAGGGCGGCGAAGTACCCGATTACCCTAGGTTCCTGCTTTAGCCGGAACACGGCACTGGGGGCGGTACTTCTACTCCCCGCCCCAGCGCGCCAGCACCTCGGCCACGCTTTCCTCCACCGCCGGAAGCGCCTCGGCCGGCGTCCCCGAGAAGCGCGGCGCCGGCATCGGCTGCACCGTCTCGCCCACCGCCGTGAAGGTCCCGCGCGCGCGGTTGTGCGGATGGAGCGGCGCCTCGGTGAGCGACAGCACCGGCGTCACGCAGCCCTCACCGCCTTCGAACAGCGCCGCCCATTCGTCGCGCCCGCGCGAGGCGAAGGCGGCGGCGAATTCCTCGGTCAGCGCCGGCCAGCAGGCGCGGTCGAACTGGTCGAACTTGGCCGCAGCGATGCCCAGCCCGGCGCAGAGCGCGCGAAAGCTCGCGGGCTCGAGCGCGCCGACCGCGACGTGGCGGCCATCGGCACAGGCATAGCAGCGATAATAGGGCGCGCCGCCATCGACCATGTTGGCCGTGCGCGCATCGGCCCAGCGCCCGGCGGCGTGGAGCGCGTAGTAGAGCGTCATCATCGACGCGACGCCATCCGCCTGCGCCGCCTCGATCACCTGGCCGCGCCCGGTCGCCTGGGCGGCGAGGATCGCCGAGACCAGGCCGAGCGCCAGGTGCAGCGCGCCGCCGGCATATTCGCCGATCAGGTTGAGCGGCGGCACCGGCGCGGCGGCCGGTCCGATCGCATGGAGCGCGCCGGAGAGCGCCAGATGGTTGATGTCATTGCCCGGCGTGCCGGCCAGCGGTCCCTCGCGCCCCCAGCCGCTGGTCCGGGCATAGACGAGCCGCGGGTTGAGCGCGAGGCAGCGCGCCGGATCGAGCCCCACCTGCTCGGCCACCCCGGGGCGATAGCCTTCGATCACCCCGTCCGCCTCGGCGATCAGCGACAGCGCCTGCTCGCGCCCCGCCGCCTGGCTGAGGTCGAGCAGCACTTCCGATCGTCCGCGATAGAGCGGCGCGGCCACGGCGCTGCCTTCGCTGCCCGGCCGGCGGATGCGGATCACGTCGCAGCCCAGGTCGGCGAGGAGCATGCCGGTGAACAGCACGGTGCCCGGCATGTCGAGTTCGACGATGCGCAGCCCCGCCAGGGGACCGTGCGTTGCTGCGACCATTTGGCTCCCCCTTGGGTGATTCTGCCGATGCATAGCCGCAGCCCGCGCCCCAGGTCCACGGCGGCGCGCACTCTGGCGCTCGCCCGAGCTTTGGGTTAGCGCAACCGCATGTCGGCACCTCATATCGTCGCGCTCGGCGGCACCCTGCGCCCCGAATCCGCCACCGGACGCCTGCTTGCGGCCACGCTCGCCAGGGCCGAGGCGCGGGGCGCCCGCACCACTTTGCTCACCGGCGAGGCGATCGCCTTCCCCCATTACGAGCCGGGCAATGTCGAGGGGAATCCGGCGGTGATGCGCTATCTGGAGGCGCTGCGCACCGCCGATGCGGTGATCGTCGGCTCGCCCGGCTATCACGGCACACTGTCCGGCCTGGTCAAGACCGCGCTCGATTATGTCGAGGCGCTGAGCAGGGACGAGCGGCCCTATTTCGACGGCCTCCCCGTCGGCCTGATCGCCACCGCCGCCGGCTGGCAGGCGGCGGTCTCGACGCTGCAGGCGCTGCGCACCATCACCCATGCCCTGCGCGGCTGGCCGACTCCGATGGGGCTGGCGGTCAACACTGCCGAGCCGGGCGACGCGCTCGACAAGTGCAACGGCCCGATGGACGTGATGGTGGGACAGTTGTTCAACTTCCTGGAACGCTGATCCAAGCAAGGTTGCGCCCGACTTAACTGTTTCGTGATTGTTGCAGGCGTAATATGCCGGCCATGGACGAGGCTTCGGCACAGGAAGGCATCGGCAATCGCCGGCGTGCCACGCGTACCATCCTGGCGGTCGACGACAGCCGGACGAACCTGCACGTCCTCGCCCATCGCCTCGGCCAGCTCGGCTATCTCGTCGTCCTCGCCGATTGCGGTTCTCAGGCGCTCGAGCTGATCTCCGCGCGCGGCTTCGACCTCGTCCTGGTCGACCGGGTGATGCCCGAAGTCTCCGGCCTCCATGTCCTCCAGGAGATCCGCGCCACGCGCGACACCACCGATCTGCCGGTGATCATGGTCACCAGCCAGAGCGATCCGCGCGGTGCGATCGAGGCGCTGCAGGCCGGCGCCGACGACTATCTCGAGCGGCCCTATGAATTCGAGGAGCTCGCCGCGCGGATCGAGCGCGTGCTGGCCCGTTCGGACCGGATGGAGGAGCTCAAGCGCTCCAACCTCGCGCTCGACGCGCGCATCGCCGCACGGGCGATCGAGCTGGGCGAGGCGCGGGGCGAGCTCGCCGCCATCCGCGTCGAGCTGGAACGCTGCCGTCGCTGCTGAGCGCTTAGCGCTCGAACCAGTGCCGGCCGAGGAAATAGCCGGTGATCGCCACCGCCAGCACCACGCACAGCGCCACCACCCCGGCAAAGGCCCAGGGCTCGTGCGCGAAGGGGATGCCGGCGACGTTCATGCCCAACAGCCCGGTGATGAAGGTCAGCGGCAGGAACACCATCGCCACCACCGCGATCATCAGCGAGCGCTGGTCGATCAGCTCGGAGCGCAGGTCGGTGAGCGTCTCGTGGGTCAGCGCGGCGCGCTCGCGGATGCTCTCCAGCTCCTCGGCCATGCGCGCGGCGCGGTCGGCGGCGGCGGCGAGGTGGAGCCGGTCGTCCTCGGCCAGCCACTCGACCGGCAGCCCGGCCAGCTTCTCCAGCGCGGCGCGCTGCGGATAGAGGAAGCGCCGCAGCCCGATCGCCTTGACCCGCGTCTCGTTGACCAGCCGGCGCAGGTCGAAGGCGCGGTGCCGCGAGATCTGCTCCTCGCAATCGTCGAGCGAATCGCCCAGCTCGGCGACCATCGGGTCGAGCTCCTCGGTGATCGCCTGGGCGATCGCCGCGATCAGGTCGCCCGGATCGAGGATCTTGCCGTCCTCGACCTGCTTGCGCACCGGCGTGATCGCATTGAGCTGCTTGCGCGAGACCGAGAAGACGCAGCCGCCATGCGCGTACATCCGGATCGAGGCGAGCGGATCGGAGCTGTCGAGCGTCTCGGACGACATGCCGCGCAGGTTGATCAGCGCCGCCGGGCCGAACAGGTCGCAGCGCGGCCGCGTCTCCATCGCGGTCAGCGCCTCGATCACCGGCTGGGGCAGCTTGGCCTCGCCGCTCAGCCAGAGCTGGGCGCGCTCGTCATTGGTGTTGAGGTGGATCCAGCTGAGCGGGGCATTCTTGCCCAGCGCCTCCTTGAGGATCGGCTGCTCCACCTTCCCGTCATGGACGATATAGGCGAAGCCGCTCATGTCCGCATCTCCAGCCAGACGGAGAGGCCGGGACCCGGCGCTTCGGGCGGAGCGGGGCAGGCGATGCGCGGGGCGTCGGCCCGGGCGCGGTCGAGGATGGCGGTCGGCACGCCGGGAAAATGGTATAGCCGCTCGGCCTGCGCAAGCGCGCGCGCCTGGCGAAGCGTGAGATCGTCGGGATCGGCGCTGGCCAGGGTGAAGCGCAGCAGCCGCGCCGCCTCCGGCGCACCGATCCGCCCGACCACGTCGCCGCCCAGCCCTTCGGCGAGCGCCGCCCCGATCGCGCGGCGGCGGTCGGCGATGTCGGGGAAGCGTGCGCGCAGCGCGGGCCGCGCCGCATGCAGCGCCCGCGCGGTCTCGCCCAGGTCGGCGGGCAGCTCGGCCTCCAGCCTTTGCCGGATCGCCGCCGCCAGCCCGGCCGAGACCCCGCCGGTGCCCACCGCCACCAGCACCGGATCGCGCTCGACGATCGCGGGCAGGGTGAAGTCGCACAAATCCGGGCGATCGACGGTATTGACCAGCATGCCGCGCGAACGCAGCCGGGCGACAATGGGTTCGGGATCGTCGGTGGCGACGATGGCGAGCGCGGCCTCGGCCTCCTCGCCGACGATCGCCGCGCCGGCGCGCTCGAGCAGCCGGCGTTTCGCTTCGGCCGCCTCGCCGCTGCCGACCAGCACCACCGGCCGCCCTGCCAGCTTCACGAAGATCGGCAGGGCGGTCAGCGTCATCCTACTTCAGCCAGTCCGGGATCTGTTCCTCGCCCATGATCGTCTCGGCGGTGATCCGTCCCGCGACGACCTCGAACCGGTCGCCCGAGACGAGCACCTCCGGCACCAGGGCACGGCTGTTATAGGTGCTCGCCATGGTCGCGCCATAGGCACCGGCGCTCTGCAGCACCGCCAGGTCGCCGCTCTTCACTGCGTCGATCTCGCGATTCTTCAGGAACACGTCGCTGCTCTCGCAGACCGGCCCGCAGACATTGGCGACCATCGTCTCGCCCGAGGGCGTGACCGAGGCGAAGCCGTGATAGGCGTCGTAGAGCGCGACGCGCTGCAGGTCGTTCATCGCCGCGTCGACCACCACCCAGGGATTGGTCACGCCCGGCTTCACCCACAGCACCTCGGTGAGCAGCACGCCGGCATTGGCCGAGATGTGACGGCCCGGCTCGAACATCAGCTCGACGTCCCAGTCCTTCGTCACCCGCGCGACCATCTCGCCGAATGCGGCCGAGGTCGGCGGCACGTCGCCGGGCTTGTAGGCGACGCCCAGGCCGCCGCCCAGGTCGACATGGGTGATGGTGTGGCCGGCGGCGCGCAGCTCGGCGACCAGCTTGCCGACGCGCTCGAACGCGGCTTCGAGCGGGGCGAGGCTGAGCAGCTGGCTGCCGATATGCACCGCCACGCCGCGCAGGTTGATGCCCTCCAGCTTCGCCAGCCGGTCGAAGATCGCCGGGGCCTGGTCGATCGGCAGGCCGAACTTGTTCTCGGCCTTGCCGGTCGAGATCTTCTCGTGCGTGCCGGCATCGACGTCGGGGTTCACGCGCAGCGCCGCCGGGGCGACGATGCCCTTGGCATGCGCGATCTCGGCAAGGACGGCGCCTTCTTCCTCGAGCTCGAGGTTGAACTGGCCGATCCCGGCATCGAGCGCCTGGTGCAGTTCGCGGCGGGTCTTGCCGACGCCGGAGAACACCACGTCCTGCGCCGGGATGCCCGCCGCCAGCGCGCGCGACAGCTCGCCGCCCGAGACGACATCGGCGCCGAAGCCCTCGTTGGCCAACAGGCGCAGCACGGCGAGGTTCGGATTGGCCTTCACCGCAAAGGCGACATGATGCCGACCGACCGGCTTCAGGCCGTCGCGAAAGGCACGCGCGGCTTCGCGGAACGCCTCGGTCGAATAGGCATAGACGGGGGTACCGACCTGCTCGGCAATGCGCGCGAGCGGAACATTCTCGGCGTGCAGTTCGCCGCCGATCACTTCGAAATGGGACACTGAAAAGACTTCCTGTTGGGCCTTAGCGCGGCGGCAGGTCGAACGTGTCGCTGCGCCGCTGATCAGAGCTTTGGATGAGGTCGTCGCTGCGTGCCGGACGCGTCTGGACGGGGGGCTGGAGCAGGTCGGTCGGCGACGGCGTCGCTTTCGCACCATAGGGCGCGGCCGGCAGCGATGCCGTCGCCGCGGGTTTGAGCCCCTCGCGCGCGCCACAGCCCGCCAGGGCAAGCCCAAGTGCCAGCACCACCAGTCGCTTCATCGCCCTTCCTCCTGACGGCCCTTGCGCGCCGCCGCGATCGCTTCGCGCACCCGCTTCGGCGAGGTGCCGCCAAAGCTGGTACGGCTCGACACCGAGGCGTCGACGCTGAGAACGCCGTATACGCGCTCGTCGATCCGCGTGTCGATTTCCTTGAGTTGGGTGATCGATAGCTGATCGAGACGGATGCCCGCCTTCTCGGCGGCCGCCACCGCGCGCCCGGTGATGTGGTGCGCCTCGCGGAACGGGATGCCGCCCTCGCGCACCAGCCAGTCGGCCAGGTCCGTGGCCGTGGAGAACCCAGCCTCTGCCGCAGCACGCATCCGCTCCAGCCGGAAGGTCGCGCTCTCGACCATGCCGGTCATCGCCGCGATGCTGAGCCCCAGCAGGTCATGCGCCTCGAACACCGGCGGCTTGTCGTCCTGCATGTCCTTCGAATAGGCGAGCGGCAGGCCCTTCATCGTGATCATCAGGCTGACCAGCGCGCCGGTGATCCGGCCCGAATGGCCGCGCACCAGCTCGGCCGCATCGGGATTGCGCTTCTGCGGCATGATCGAGCTGCCGGTCGACCATTGGTCGCTCAGCGACACGAAGCCGAAGGGCTGGCTCGCCCAGATCACGAATTCCTCGGCCAGGCGGCTGAGGTGCAGCGCGGTCTGCGCGGCGGCGGTGAGATACTCGATCGCGAAGTCGCGGTCGGAAACCGAATCGAGCGAGTTGCGCGTCGGCCCGTCGAAGCCGAGTGCCTTTGCGGTGGCCTCACGGTCGAGGTTGAAGCCGGTGCCGGCCAGCGCCGCCGAGCCGAGCGGGCAGAGGTTGAGCCGCGCCCGGGCATCGATGAAGCGCGAGCGGTCGCGCCCGATCATCTCGAAATAGGCCATCAGGTGATGGCCGAGCGTCACCGGCTGGGCGACCTGGAGGTGGGTGAAGCCCGGCATCACGCTGTCGGCATGTTCCTCGGCGCGCGCGAGCAGCGCGTCCTGCAGCGCGCCCAGCGCAGCCTCGGCCTGGTCGATCGCATCGCGCACCCACAGGCGGAAGTCGGTCGCCACCTGGTCGTTGCGCGAGCGGGCAGTGTGCAGCCGCCCCGCGGTCGCGCCGATCTTCTCGGCCAGCCGCGATTCGGCGAGCATGTGGATGTCCTCGAGCGCCAGGTCCTCGGGCACGCCCTGCGCCTCGAAATCGGCCGCGACCGCGCCCAGCCCGGCATGGATCGCCGCCGCGTCCTCGGCGGCGACGATGCCCTGCGCGCCCAGCATGGTCACATGTGCCTGGCTCCCGCGCAGATCCTGGCGCCACATTCGCTTGTCGAAGGGAATGGATGCGTTAATCTCGCGCATGACTGCAGACGGGCCTTCGGCGAAGCGCCCACCCCACATGGCATTGGAGCTGTCCTTGCGCTCGGCTATCTCACTTCTCCTGCTCGGCACCCTGATGATCGCGGGGTGCGATAAGCGCTCCGGGCCCGGAAGCCAAGCAAACGAAACTATCCCTGCGGCCAATGCGGCGGCAGGTGCCCCGGCAGCGGCGGAAGCGCCGGCGGACAAGGGCAAGATCGATCGCAGCCACAAGGGGGAGGCGGCGCCCGCCACCCCCTTCACCGATCCCGACGGCAAGAAGACGACGCTCGCCGCGTTCAAGGGCAAGCCGGTGCTGCTCAATCTCTGGGCGACCTGGTGCATCCCGTGCCGCGCCGAGATGCCGACGCTCGATGCGCTCGCCGGCCAGAAGGGCGATGCGCTGCCGGTGATCACGCTGAGCCAGGACTTCAAGGGCCGCGAATCCGTCGATCCCTATTTCGCCAAGGCCGGCTTCAAGCATCTCAAGCCCTGGACCGACATGGATGCGGCGTTCAGCCTCGGCATGCAGGCCAATCTGCCGACCACGATCCTCTACGATGCCGCCGGCAAGGAAGTCTGGCGCGTCTCGGGCGAGATGGACTGGGCCGGCGCCAAGGCCGCCGCGCTGCTGGCGGAGGCGGGCTAGGCCGTCCAACACCATCCTCTCCCCATTCTCAACCGTCATCCCCGCGAAAGCGGGGACCCATCTCCAGGACTATCCAGGCGCGAACCGGCTGTATCTGCCGATAGCGCAGGAGATGGGTCCCCGCTTGCGCGGGGATGACGATGGGTTGGGGCCCCTATCCGTTTCACCTTGCAATGTAGGATTCCGTCTGCTCCGCTTCCGCGGCCGGATCTAATCCCGGCCGCTCTTTGATGCCGTAGGAAAAATAGGATCCCGCCCGCGCAAGGAAGTTGCGGGATGCGGTGCGTTCTCGGGAAAACAGGGAAAATAGGCGCCGCGAAAACCCGCTTCGGGCGTGTACTTCGTGGACTTTGCCGAGTCGGCGCAGCACCCGATGTAGGACTTGTGCGCCGCGCCATTCTCGGGAACACTCCCCGAAATGACAGGCGAACCCACGGTAGGCCGCGACCTTTCCGGCCCGCGCATCGTCACGCTTCCCGCCCGGCCCGAGCCGATCCGCGTGCATGCCGACGAGACGGCGATCGTCGTGATCGACATGCAGAACGCCTATGCCTCGCCCGGCGGCTATGTCGACCAGGCCGGGTTCGACATCTCGGGCTCGGCGGGGACGATCGGCAAGATCGCCGCGGTGCTCGACACCGCCCGCACGGCCGGCATGCCGGTGATCTATCTCCAGAATGGCTGGGACCCGGACTATGTCGAAGCCGGCGGCCCCGGCTCGCCCAACTGGCACAAGTCCAATGCGTTGAAGACGATGCGCGCCAGGCCCGAGCTCAGCGGCAAGCTGCTCGCCCGCGGCACCTGGGATTACGAGCTGGTCGATGCGCTGGCACCGAAGCCGGGCGACATCCGCCTCCACAAGACCCGCTACAGCGCCTTCTTCAACTCGCAGCTCGATTCGACGCTTCGGTCGAGGGGCATCCGCAACATCGTCTTCGTCGGCATCGCCACCAATGTCTGTGTCGAGAGCACGCTGCGCGACGGCTTCCACCTCGAATATTTCGGGGTGATGCTCGAGGATGCGACGCACCATCTCGGTCCGCCGATGATGCAGCAAGCCACGGTCTACAATGTCGAGAAGTTCTTCGGCTGGGTCTCGACCACCGCCGACTTCTGCGGCAGCTTCGGCCAATTGCCCAGGGAGTAGCCTCATGCCCTTCGAGCCGATCAATCCGCCCCAGTTCCCCACCCCGATCGCCCCCTATTCGGCCGGCGCCAAGGCGGGCAACACCGTCTATGTCTCGGGCGTGCTGGCGCTGGGCGAGGGTGGCATCGTCCTCCATGTCGGCGATGCCGCGGGGCAGACGCGCCATATTCTGGAGGTGATCAAGACCACGCTCGAGGCGGCCGGCGCGAGCCTGGAGGACGTGGCGATGAACCACATCTTCCTCAAGGATTTCGCCGACTATCCGGTCTTCAACCAGATCTATGCCGAGTATTTCCCCGGCGCCAAGCCGGCCCGTTATTGCATCCGGGCCGATCTGGTGAAGCCCGATTGCCTGGTCGAGATTGCCTCGGTGGCGCATATCGGCTGATGCCCGAGGCGGCGGGGCTCTATTATGAGGAACATGGCAGCGGTCCCCCGCTGATCCTCTCCGCCGGCATGGGCGGTTCGGGCAATTACTGGCGGCCGAACCTGCCGGCGCTTGCCGAGCGCCACCGCGTCATCCTCTACGACCATCGCGGCACCGGCCGCTCGGACCGCACCGTCACCCCGCGGATCGAGAGTATCGGCGAGGATATCCGCCTGTTGATGGACGCGCTCGGCATCGCGCGGGCTTCGATCCTCGGCCATGCGATCGGTGGCATGGGCGGGCTCAGCCTGGCGCTCGACATGCCGGAGCGCATCGAGAAGCTGGTGGTGGTCAATGGCTGGGGCCGGCTCGACCCCTATACGCAGCGCTGCTTCGATGCCCGGCTCGCGCTGCTGCGCGCCTATGGCCCGGGCAAATATGTCGATGCCCAGCCGATCTTCCTGTTCCCGCCTCGCTGGATTTCGGAAAATGACGCGCGGCTGGAGGAAGAGGCGCGGCACCATGTCGCCGGTTTCCCCGCCGACATGGTCGAGGCGCGCATCCTCGAGGCGCTGCAGTTCGACCTGATCGACCGGCTGGAGGCCAGGCCGCTCGCCAGGCCCGTGCTGCTGCTGGTCAGCGACGACGATGCCCTCGTCCCGCCCAGCTGCTCGGAGCGGCTTGCGCAAGCCCTGCCGCAGGCGCAGCTTGTCCGCATGCCCTGGGGAGGGCACGCCTGCAACGTCACCGATCCGCCGGGCTTCGAGGCCCGCGTGCTCGCATTTCTGGGGGAATAACAATGGAAGTCGGCGTCTTCGTTCCCATCAACAACAATGGCTGGCTGATCAGCGAGAACGCGCCGCAGTACATGCCGAGCTTCGATCTCAACAAGGAGATCGCGCTCCGCGCCGAGAAGCACGGCCTCGATTTCCTGCTCTCGATGATCAAGCTGCGCGGGTTCGGCGGCAAGACCGAGTTCTGGGAATATGGGCTGGAGAGCTTCACGCTGATGGCCGGCCTCGCCGCGGTTACCGAGAAGATCAAGATCTACGCCACCTGCCCGACGCTGGTCATCCCGCCGGCCTTCGCCGCGCGGATGTGCAACACGATCGATTCGATCAGCCATGGCCGGTTCGGGCTCAACCTGATCACCGGCTGGCAGCGGCCCGAGTACAGCCAGATGGGTCTGTGGCCGGGCGACGAGCATTTCCGCAACCGCTATCAGATGCTCGACGAATACGCCCAGATCCTGCGCGAGCTGTGGGAGACCGGGCGCAGCGACCTGAAGGGCACCTACTACCAGATGGACGATTGCCTCGTCCGCCCCACGCCCCAGGGCGAGATGAAGATCATCTGTGCCGGCTCGTCGGACGAGGGGCTCGCCTTCTCGGCGAAATGGGCGGACTATGCCTTCTGCCTCGGCAAGGGCGTCAACACGCCCACTGCCTTCGCCTTCAACAACGAGCGGCTCGCCGAAGCGACGGCGAAGACCGGACGCGACGTGAAGGTGTTCGTGCTGGTCATGGTGATCGCCGACGAGACCGACGAGGGGGCGATGGCCAAATGGCAGTTGTACCGCGACGGCCTCGACATCGACGCAGTGCGCTGGCTGATCGACCAGGGCGCCGCCGACAAGAACAACCCGACCACCAATGTCCGCCAGCTCGCCGCGCCGGAGGGGGCGGTGAACATCAACATGGGCACCCTGGTCGGCAGCTATGAGAGCGTCGCGCGGATGCTCGACGAGATGGCCGAAGTGCCCAACACCGGCGGCGTGCTGCTGACCTTCGACGACTTCCTCGAAGGCGTCGAGAATTTCGGCACGCGCATCCAGCCGCTGATGAAGAGCCGCGCCGGGCGCTGAGCGCGCAGCCTTTTGGCCGGCGGATCGTTTCGGGGGTGGGATTTCTCGAAGTCGGAGAAGCACATGAAGAAGCTGACTTCCCTCGCCGCGATGGCGATCCTCCTGGCACCGGCGCTGGCCGAGGCGCAGCAGCACCGTCCGGGCGACCGGCCTCCCGGCCAGCAGCGCCCGCCCTCCGGCGGGCATCATGGCGGACCCGGCGGTCCTGGTGGTGGTCCGGGCCGGCCCAATCCGGGCCAGCCGGGCGTCCGGCCGCCGACGCCGCGCCCGCCGATCGTCCGTCCGCCGAACCCGCGGCCTCCGGTGGCGCGCCCGCCGCACCGGCCCGGCATCGGCCGTCCGCCACAGTTCCGGCCGATCCACCGTCCGGGCTTCCGCTATCCGCCCGGCTATCGCTACCAGCGCTGGTCGATCGGCGGGCTGCTGCCGCTGCTCTTCCTGTCGAACAATTATTATTATGACGACTGGTACGATCTCGGCCTCGGCGCGCCGCCGCGCGGCTATCGCTGGGTGCGCTACGGCCCGGACCTGCTGCTGGTCAATGTGCGCACTCGCCGCGTGGTCGATGTGATCTACGGCGCCTTCTACTGATCGGGCGGGCGCGGTCCGACCCGGATCGCGCCCGTTTCCGATACTTCGGGCACGACGATTCGCTGCCGGGGCGGCGGCGGTTCGCTGATCTGAGGATGAAATTTGGATGCCCCGTGAGGATTCGAACCTCAATTGACGGAGTCAGAGTCCGTAGTCTTACCTTTAGACGACGGGGCATCACGCGGCATCACTGCCGGCAGGCGGGGCGCAATACGGTGCTGATCCGGCGCTGTCAACGCCCCCTGCCCCGCCGCCTTCTTGCTCCCGCTCCCACTCTCCGCTAGCCTCGCATCCAAGCACCGGCGGCGAAAAAGCCGTGACGGAACAGAACATAAGCGAGTGATATGATGGGGGATGGCACCGCCAATATGCCCCGCGGCCGTGGTTCCGGAAAAGTCCGGAGGGGCGCGCCGCCGATACAGCGGCCCCAGGAGCGGCCGATGCGCGGCCGGCCGGGCGAGGCGCGCCACTATGCGGCGCTCGACCTGGGCACCAATAATTGCCGGCTGCTGATCGCCCGTCCGCAGGGATCGGGCTTCGCGGTGGTCGATGCCTTTTCGCGAATCGTCCGGCTGGGCGAGGGGCTGGCGACCAGCGGCAGGCTCTCCGACGCCGCGATCGAGCGGACCATCGCCGCGCTGCGGATCTGCGCCGAGAAGCTCAAGCGCCGCAACGTGACGCTCGCCCGCTCGGTGGCGACCGAGGCGTGCCGCCAGGCGTCCAACGGCACCGAGTTCATCGAGCGCGTCTATCGCGAGACCGGCATCGCGCTCGACATCATCACCGCCGAGGAAGAGGCGCGGCTCGCCGTGCTGGGCTGCCACGCACTGCTCGAGCCCGGCGACGGCCCGGCTCTGGTGTTCGACATCGGCGGCGGCTCGACCGAGCTGGTGCTGGTCGATTCGCGCGGCGGCGACGTGCCTCGGATCCTCGACTGGCACAGCGCGCCCTGGGGCGTGGTCTCGCTGACCGAGGCTTCGGGCGACGCCGAGACGGCGGAGGACCGTGCCGCGCTCTATGCCGGCATGCGCGCCCGCGTCGCCGAGAGCTTCGCGCCCTTCGCCAAGCGCCTCCGCCCCCCGCGCGGCACGCGGCGGCTGCTCGGCACCTCGGGCACCGTCACCACGCTCGCCAGCGTGCATCTTGGGCTCGCCGCCTATGACCGATCGGTGGTCGACGGGCTGATCGTCCCGGCCCCGGCGATGCGCGAGGTCAGCCAGCGCATCTCCGGCATGAGCATGGCCGAGCGCAGCCAGGTGCCGTGCATCGGCTCCGAGCGTGCCGACCTGGTCGTTGCCGGCTGCGCTATCCTCGAGACGATTCTCGATCTATGGCCCGCCGAACGGCTCGGCATCGCCGATCGCGGCATCCGCGAAGGCATCCTCCGCCGCCTGATCAACGGGAGAATCTTGTGAGCAGAGGCGGCGGACGCGGCCATACCCGCGTGCTGACGGCGCGCAAGCGCACCGCGCAGTCGACGCGCTGGCTCGAACGCCAGCTCAACGATCCGTACGTCAAGCGCGCCAAGGCCGAGGGCTATCGCAGCCGCGCGGCCTACAAGCTGATCGAGCTCGACGAGAAGTTCGGCTTCCTCAAGGGCAAGAAGCGCGTGCTCGACCTGGGCATCGCGCCGGGCGGCTGGACCCAGGTGGTGCGTAGGCGGCTGCCCAAGGCGCCGGTGGTCGGCATCGACCTGCTGCCCGTCGATCCGATCGACGGCGCGATCATCCTCCAGATGGACTTCATGGACGATGCCGCGCCCGACCGGCTGATCGAGGAACTGGGCGGCGCGCCGGACCTGATCGTCTCGGACATGGCGGCCAACACCGTCGGCCATCCGCAGACCGATGCGCTGCGGACGATGGGCCTGGTCGAGACCGCGCTCGATTTCGCGATCCAGGTGCTCGAGCCCGGCGGCGATTTCGTCGCCAAGGTGTTCGCCGGCGGCGCCGATTCGTCGCTGGTCGCCGAGATGAGGCGCAACTTCACCACCGTAAAGCACGCCAAGCCGCCGTCGAGCCGCAAGGGCTCGGTCGAATGGTTCGTGGTGGCGCAGGGCTTCAAGGGGCGGAAGGCGGCGCCGGCCGGGGAATGACCGTCGACTTGCTCTGGGCGGCCGTGATCCTGTTGCTCGGGGTCAAGCTGGCCGCGACGCTGGTCCTGCTCCCGCGATCGCCCGAGGCGCGGCTGGCTTCCTCTCGGGGGCGGTTGCTGTGGGGGGCGACCAAGATCACTCCGCTGCTCGCGGTGCCGTGCCTGATCGCGATTGCCTGGATCGAGCGGGACCGTGCGGGGATGCTCGTCTATCCGTTGCTGATGGTCTTCGTGCTCGTCGCGGTGCCCTTGATCGCCTGGCGCCGCTTCGGGCGCGCGGGATAGCCACCTATTCCGGGTTGTAGCGGTTCGCTGCGAAGTCGCGCAGGAATGCCGATCCAGCGGGCGAATCGATCAGGTGCAGCCAGCTGTCGTCCCGGTTGAGCACTGCCCCGACCGCGGTATAGTGCACCTCGCGCGCTTCTATCTCCGCGTCGGTCGCGTCGCCCATGCGACCGCGTATCCGCCAGCCGCTGTCCGGATGCTGCTCGCCCTCCTCGCTTTCCGGCGCTTCGCGATAGAGGAACTCGACCGGTTCGGAACCGTCGAGCACGCAGGCATCGACGAGGCAGCGCTCCCAGTATTCACGATGTTCGACAGGCGGTGGCGCAGCTTCTGCATCTGCCCAGTCGATCGCGATGACGTGATGGCGTGCGAACCGGACGGGCTCGCCCAATTGCAGCGTCGAGCTTGGTTCCAGGGGAACGTTGTCGAGCGTGCCGGTCATTGCATCGCCGTCGACCGTCTCGATCAGCACCCACATCCGCTCCGCCGACCATTGCTCGGTCGGATGGAGATATTCGAAGATCAGCTTGGCGTGATCGTCCTTGCCCACCGCGGCGATCTCGGCCGCGCTGGGCAGGAAGAAGGTATAGGGCGCTTCCGCGGCATTGATGCGGGGATCGCTCAGTTGGTAGCGCGGATCGGCGGATGGCATGGCCGCATCCTAGCCCGCGACGCACAAAGCAAAAGGGCCGGAGTTGCCCCCGGCCCTTTGCAAAGTTCAGCGATTCGCCGGCTCAGCCGTCGTAGTCGCCGCCCAGATTCTGGTTGCGCGGCGGGGCAGCGGCAGTGAGGCGGAGCGCCTCGGCCGAAGCTGCGATCGAGCCGACCTCGTCCGGGGCCTCCTCGTCGTCGATCTGCACGCGCTGCAGGCTCGAGACCACGGCCTCTTCCAGGTGAGTCGGGCGAACCGTCTCCTCGGCGATCTCGCGCAGGGCGACGACCGGGTTCTTGTCGCGGTCGCGATCGATGGTCAGATCGGCGCCGCCCGAGATCTGGCGGGCGCGCTGCGCCGCGAACAGCACGAGATCGAAACGGTTGGGAACCTTGTCGACGCAATCTTCGACAGTGACGCGCGCCATCTACGCTTCCTTGAAAAACGGAGTGTCCGGGAAAGGGCGCGATTTAGGGTCCAGCTGTGGAAAAGTCAAGAAAATGGGCGCCCCGCCCGCGCGGCGAACCGAATCGCCGCCCGCGCGTTGGGAACGCCATCGCAACGATGTCCGCGGAGTCCCCTTGGAAGCGCTCGCCCCCCTTGCTCCGCAAGCGATGGTCCCGCATCACCAGCCGATGCGCTTCAACCAGCCGAGCTACACCGTCGAAGGCAACCGGCTGACGCTGCTGCCCGACGGGCCCGAACGGCTCGAGGCGCTGCTCGACCTGATGCGCCGCGCGACCCGCACGCTGCGCGTGCTCTACTACATCTATGTCGATGACGAGGCCGGCGCCGCGGTGCGCCAGGCGCTGATCGAGGCGGCGGCGCGCGGGGTGAAGGTCAGCCTGATCGTCGACGGGCTGGGCAGCGAGCATGCCCAGAGCCGCCGCTTCTTCGATCCGCTCCACGAAGCCGGCGTCGATGTCTGCCGCTTCGTGCCGCGCTGGGGGCGGCGCTATCTGCTGCGCAACCACCAGAAGCTCGCGCTCGCCGACGAGGAGCGGGTGATCATCGGCGGGTTCAATATCGAGGACAGCTATTTCGGCACGATCGCCGAGGCCGCCTGGCGCGACCTGGGGCTGCTGGTCGAGGGGCCCGCGGCCGGGCGGCTGGTCGGCTATTTCGACGCGCTGTCGAACTGGGCCAAGCGCCCGCGCGCCAGCTTGCGCAAGCTGGCCAAGACGCTGCGCACCTGGAGCGAGCCCGAAGGCGCGACGCGCTGGCTGCTCGGCGGGCCGATGCGCCGGCTCTCGCCCTGGGCGCGCGAAGTGAAGCGCGACATGGACCGGGCGCAGTCGATCGACATCATCGCCGCCTATTTCGCCCCCAACCCGGCGATGCTCCGCCGGCTCGACCGCGCCGGCCAGCGCGGACGGGTGCGGCTGGTGCTGCCCTCCAAGCTCGATCACGGCGCGGCGATCTGGGCGGCGCGCTTCACCTACGCCGGCCTGCTGCGCAAGAACGTCCAGATCTACGAATATCAGCCGACCAAGCTCCACGCGAAGCTGTTCCTGCTCGACGATGTGGTGAACATCGGCTCGGCCAATTTCGACATCCGCTCGATGTTCCTCAACCTCGAGCTGATGTTCCGCGTCGAGGATCCCGCCTTCGCCGCCTATGTCCGCGCCTTTGTCGACGGCGAGGTGGCGCGGTCCGAGCGGATCACGCCCGAGCTCTACAAGGCGCGCACCGGCCCCTGGACGCGGATTAAGCAGGCGGCGGCGTATTTCGTGATGGCGGTGCTCGACTATAACGTCACCCGCCGGCTGAACTTCGCGCCGAAGCGCTCGCGGCCATAGGGGCTGGGCGCTTCGGAATTCCGTCGATGACACGGTTTCAACAAATACTGCGTCACCCCGGCCTTGTGCCGGGGTCCACTGTGCCGCACCGGCCGGACTCGAACCTCCTGTCCACGACTCGCCTCCCCGTGGACCCCGGCACAAGGCCGGGGTGACGGAAAAGATGCGCAGACGAACCTTTGCAATTCCGTCCAAGCAAAGTTTGCAAACTAATCCTTGATCGTCTCCATCGCGACGAAGGTCGATGTGCTGGCGACATGCGGCAGGCTGGAGATTTTCTCCCCCAGCACGATCCGGTAGCGGCGGATATCGGCGGTGCGCACCTTGAGCAGATAGTCGAAATTGCTCGCCAGCATGTGGCATTCCTCGACCTCGGGAATGCGCCGCACCGCCGCGTTGAACTCCTGCAACGCCTTCTCCCGCGTGTCGGCCAGCTTCACTTCGGTGAAGGCGATATGGTCGAGCCCCAGCCGTGCCGGATCGACGATCGCGCGGAAGCCGCGGATCACGCCGGTGTCGATCAGGCGCTTGAGCCGCACCTGGGCGGGCGTCTTGGAGAGCCCCACCTGTCTGGCGAGATCGGTGACGGTCATCCGCCCGTCCGCGGCCAGCGCGGCGACGATCTTGCGGTCGAACTCGTCCAGATCGACTATTGCGGGGGGTCTCTTCATGATTTTCGCCTAGCAGATCGCCAGTAATATGGCGAATGCGCCTGTAATTGCTCGCGGATAAGTCGGATCGACCAAGGGCAAGCGCATATATTGGCGCGATGACCCAGCCAGCGCCCTTCGCCACCTTCGCTCCGCCCGTCCGTGAGCCGACGCCGCTCCGCCAGGCGATCACCGCCGCCTATCGCCGCGATGAGCGCGAGGCCCTGGTGCCGCTGATCGAGGCAGCGACGCTCGACGAGGCGACCCGGGCTGCGGTCCGCGAGACGGCGAACCAGTTGGTCACGGGTCTCCGCGCCCGCCGCCGCAGCGGCGCGGTCGAATCGCTGGTCCAGGAATATGCGCTGTCGAGCGAGGAGGGCGTCGCGCTGATGTGCCTTGCCGAGGCTTTGCTCCGCATCCCCGACGATGCCACCCGCGATGCGCTGATCCGCGACAAGATCGCCGATGGCGACTGGCGCGCGCATCTCGGCGGCAAGCCGCTGTTCGTCAACGCGGCGACCTGGGCGCTGGTGGTGACCGGCAAGCTGGTCGGCACCGCCGACGACAAGGGCCTGGGCGCCGCGCTGATGCGGCTGGTCGCGCGCGCCGGCGAGCCGGTGATCCGCCGCGCCATCGACATCGCGATGCGGATGATGGGCGAGCAATTCGTCACCGGCGAGACGATCGCCGAGGCCCTGAAGCGCGCCCGGCACGAGGAGGCCAAGGGCTTCCGCTACAGCTATGACATGCTGGGCGAGGCGGCGACGACCGGTGCCGATGCCGAGCGCTATTACCGCGACTATGAGAACGCGATCCATGCGATCGGCAAGGCGTCGGCCAGGCGCGGCATCTATGAAGGGCCGGGCATCTCGATCAAGCTGTCGGCGCTCCACCCGCGCTATGCCCGCTCGCAGGCCGATCGGGTGATGGGTGAGCTGCTGCCGCGGGTGAAGACGCTCGCCGCGCTGGCCCGCAGCTATGACATCGGCCTCAACATCGATGCCGAGGAGGCCGACCGGCTCGAGCTGTCGCTCGACCTGCTCGAGAGCCTGGCGCTCGATCCGGATCTGGCCGGCTGGGACGGGCTCGGCTTCGTCGTCCAGGCATACGGGAAGCGCTGTCCCTTCGTGATCGACTGGATCATCGACCTTGCCGGACGCGCCGGGCGCCGGATCATGGTGCGGCTGGTCAAGGGCGCCTATTGGGATGCCGAGATCAAGCGCGCCCAGGTCGACGGCCTGCCCGACTTTCCGGTCTATACCCGCAAGATCCACACCGATGTCGCGTACATCGCCTGCGCCCGGAAGCTGCTGGCGGCGACCGATCGCGTGTTCCCCCAGTTCGCCACCCACAATGCCCAGACGCTGGCGACGATCTACCAGCTCGCCGGGCCCGACTTCGTCGTCGGCAAGTACGAGTTCCAGTGCCTCCACGGCATGGGCGAGCCGCTCTACGAGCAGGTCGTCGGCAAGGAGAAGCTCGACCGGCCCTGCCGCATCTACGCGCCGGTGGGCACGCACGAGACCCTCCTGGCCTATCTCGTCCGCCGTTTGCTGGAGAATGGCGCCAATTCCTCCTTCGTGAACCGTATCGCCGATCCCGACATCCCCGTCTCCGAGCTGGTCGCCGACCCGGTCGCGCAGGTGCAGGCGATGCCCAACCCCGGCGCGCATCACGACAGGATCGCCCTGCCCTATGCGCTGTATCCCGATCGCCGGAACTCGGACGGTCTTGACCTGAGCGACGAGCAGGCGCTCGCCGCGCTCGGCCAGGCGCTCCAGCACAGCGCGACGATCGCCTGGCGCGCCGAACCCGCCGACGGACAGGGCACCGAGCGGAAGGTCTGCAATCCCGCCGATCACCGCGACACGGTAGGCGTAGTGGTCGAGGTCTCGCCGGAGGCTGCCGCCGCCGCTGTCACCCGCGCCGCCGCATCGAGCTGGGGCGCCACCCCCGTCGCCCGCCGCGCCGCGATGCTCGAGGCCGCCGCCGATGCGATGCAGGCGCGCATGCCGGTGCTGCTCGGCCTGATCGTGCGCGAGGCGGGCAAGTCGCTGCCCAACGCCATCGCCGAGGTCCGCGAGGCGATTGACTTCCTGCGCTATTATGCCGAGCGCGCCCGCGCCACCTTCGGCCCGGCCCAGGCGCCACTAGGCCCGGTGGTCTGCATCAGCCCGTGGAACTTCCCGCTGGCGATCTTCACCGGCCAGGTCGCTGCGGCGCTGGTCGCGGGCAATCCGGTGCTCGCCAAGCCGGCCGAGGAGACCCCGCTGATCGCCGCCCAGGCCGTGGCGCTGCTCCATGACGCAGGCGTGCCCGCCGATGCGCTCCAACTCGTCCCCGGCGACGGCCCGATCGGCGCGGCACTGGTCGGTGCGCCGGAGACCGCGGGCGTGATGTTCACCGGCTCGACCGACGTCGCCCGGCTGATCCAGCGCCAGCTCGCCACCCGCCTGTCGCCCGCCGGCAAGCCGATCCCGCTGGTCGCCGAGACCGGCGGGCAGAATGCGATGATCGTCGACAGCTCCGCGCTCGCCGAACAGGTCGTGGCCGACGTCATCGCCTCGGCCTTCGACAGTGCCGGCCAGCGCTGCTCGGCACTGCGCATCCTCTGCCTGCAGGAGGAAGTCGCCGATCGCACGCTGGCAATGCTCAAGGGCGCGCTCAAGGAGCTGCGCATCGGGCGGACCGACGCGCTCGCCATCGATACCGGCCCGGTGATCACCGCCGAAGCGCAAGGCAATATCGAGCGCCATATCGCGACGATGCGTGTCCGCGGCCACAGGATCGAGCAGCAGGACCTGCCCGCCGCCGCCGGGCACGGCACCTTCGTGCCGCCGACGATCATCGAGATCGGCCATATCGCCGATGTCGAGCGCGAGGTGTTCGGCCCGGTCCTCCACGTCCTGCGCTACCGCCGCGACGACCTGTCCGCGCTGATCGATGCGATCAACGCCACCGGCTACGGCCTCACCTTCGGCCTCCACACCCGCCTCGACGCGACGATCGCCGAGGTCACCAGCCGGGTGAAGGCCGGCAACCTCTATGTGAACCGCAACGTGATCGGCGCGATCGTCGGGGTGCAGCCATTCGGCGGGCACGGGCTTTCGGGCACCGGGCCCAAGGCGGGCGGACCGCTCTATCTCGGTCGGCTGGTGCACGAGGCGCCGGTGGCGGTCGAGCCGAGCGGCACGGCCGCGACGCCGCTTTCGGAATTCGCCGCCTGGCTCGAAGCGCAGGGCGAGGCCAAGGCGGCCCGGGCCGCGCTGCATTATGGCACGGTCTCGGCGCTGGGTGCCGAGCGCACGCTGCCCGGGCCGGTCGGCGAGGATAATCTCTACGCGCTCCACCCGCGCGGCCGCATCCTGATGCGCCCGGTCACGACCGCCGGCCTCCACGCCCAGATCGCCACGGTGCTGGCGACCGGCAACCGGGGCACGCTGCAGGGCATGGCGCTCCCCGCCGGCCTGCCGCCGCGCGTCGCCGCTGCCTTCGCACCCGGCGACGAGCCCATCGCCGCCGCGCTGGTCGAGGGTGATGCGGCGCAGGTCGCTGCGGTGGCGCAGGAACTGGCCGAGCGCGACGGCCCGATCGTGACCCTGCTCACCCCGGGCGCGTCGGGCTATCCGACCGACCTGCTGCTCGAGGAAGTGTCGATCTCGATCAACACCACCGCGGCAGGCGGCAATGCCAGCCTGATGACGATCGGCTGACGCATAGGGCTCGATCGGCGGGGGCTTGATCGGCGGGGCGGCCGGCCCGCATAGGAGGGCGCGATGAAGAAGGTCGCGCCCCGCCCCGCCACCCGCGCAGTCTCGCATGAAGGCATGAAGCTGATCCCCGGCGGCAGCTTCACCATGGGCTCGGAGCGCTTCTACGAGGAGGAGCGCCCGCTGCGCCGGGTGCGGGTCGACAGCTTCTGGATCGACGAGACGCCGGTCACCAACGCGCAGTTCGCCGAATTCGTCGCGGCGACGGGCCATGTCACCTTCGTCGAGAAGGCACCCGATCCGCGCGCCTATCCGGGCATGGACCCGGCACTGGCGGTGCCCGGCTCGCTGGTCTTCCGGCGCACGCCCCAGCCGGTGTCGCTCGACGATCATGGCCAGTGGTGGGCGTTCGTGCCCGGCGCCGATTGGCGGCATCCGACCGGGCCCGACAGCAGCATCGCGGGGCTGGAGGACCATCCGGTCGTCCATGTCGCCTTCGAGGATGCCGATGCCTATGCCAAATGGGCGGGCAAGGCGTTGCCGACCGAGGCGGAATGGGAGTTCGCCGCGCGCGGCGGGCTGGTCGACAAGGAATATGCCTGGGGCGACGAGCTGGCCCCCGACGGCGCGATCCTCGCCAATTACTGGCAGGGCATGTTCCCTTTCGCCACGCTCAAGCCCGACGACCGCTATCGCACCAGCGCTGTCGGCAGCTTTCCGGCCAATGGCCATGGACTGTTCGACATGATCGGCAATGTCTGGGAATGGACGCGCGACTGGTACGGCACGCCGCAGCCGATCAAGGGCAGCTGCTGCGAGGCGGTCAATCCGCGCGGGGCCACGATCGGCGACAGCTATGAATCGCATGCGCCGGGCGGAAAGATCGGACGGCGGGTGCTCAAGGGCGGCTCGCATCTCTGCGCGGTCAACTATTGCCAGCGCTACCGCCCGGCGGCGCGCCATCCCCAGCAGGTCGACAGCGCGACCAGCCATATCGGCTTCCGCTGTATCTCGCGAAAGGCCTAGGATTTTACCCAGGCTGGGTATGAAAGTTCACAAAGGTCACGACATCCGGGGCCTGCGCGGCATCGGCTTTGCTACGGCCGGTTTTACCCGGTCCGGATTATCGTGCGGCGATGTCTCGCCATGAGAAAGAGCGGCCGGACCTTCCTCCGGGCGTTGCCGACGCAAACATGGGAAATCCTACATTGCAAGGCGTTTGGCCGGCAGGCTCCGCGGCAGCGACGGTTGACGCGATTTCCGCCGCACTTCTAATCCTTGCCCATGGCGGACACGTTGAACTTCTCCACCGGCAAGGAGCCTCGCATCTATGTCGAGGTGAGCGGCTGGCCCGCAGCCTCCAAGGCCAGCTTCGAGGAGCAGGCGGCGGAAATCCGCGGCGTGACGGAGGTCAGGGGCGCGGGCGGCTCGATCGGCTATTATGTCTATTTCGACACGGGCCTGACCTCGGAAGACCGTGTAAGCGCGGCATTGTCGGCGATCGCCGGCGCGATTCTCCGGCAGGGCCGAGGCGAGGCCCGGGAGGCGGCCGGCATTGTCCCGGAAATGGTGACGATAAGCCCGGCACCGCCAGAGCCGGCACCGACGATCCCGTCTTCCTCCTGGACCGGGATCGCAAGCCTGCCGGAGCGCGTGGCCGCGTTCAAGCAGCTGGCCCCGGTCGCGCTGGCCGCGGTCGATTCGCTCATCGTCGAACTCGACAGGCCGGGCGACAATGGCGGTCCGCCGCTCGACGAGCGCAAGGAGGCATTGGCAGCCCTGCGCGATCTGCATGCCGCGCTGGGTGCGCTGCTGGCTGCCGCCGAGAATGCGGAATCGCCCTGGATCGATGGCGAGGGGCTGGTCGCGTCCAGCGTCCATTTCGCCAAGCGCGCCGCCGACAAGCTCAAGGATGATCCGATGCCCTTCGCCGTGTCGGGCCTGCTCGTCGCGGTGTTCGCCGCCCTGGGTGTCCCGGGCCTTGGCGGATGGCTGGGCTCCGCCACGCTGCGGATGCAGAAGAAGAGCTAGGCCAGCACGGCGCCGGGCGGGTGTAAAGGTCGCCACCCGCTGGGATGCGAACCCCGGCACGCCGAACCGCGTGATCCTGCGCTTGCCTCCCCGCCCGCCGCGCGGCATGGGAAGGCTCCACCGACAGACAGTTTCAGTTCCAGGAAATAGGCATGAAGGACAAACTCGTAGTGCTGATCGGCGGCGGCGGTTTCGTCGGCCGCTATATCGCCCAGGAACTGCTCGCGGCGGGTGCCCGCCTGCGCATCGCCCAGCGCCGTCCGCGCGACGCCTGGTTCCTCAAGCCGCTCGGCGGCCTCGGCCAGACCCAGTTCGTCGCCGCCGACGTGACCCAGCCCGATACGATTGCTGCGGCGGTCGCCGGTGCCGATGCGGTGGTCAACCTCGCCGGGGTGCTCAGCGGCGATTTCGACGGCGTCAACGCCGCCGGCGCGCGCAACGTCGCCGCGGCCGCCCAGGCCGCCGGCGTCGAGACGCTGATCCATTTCTCCGCGCTCGGTGCCGATGCCGAGTCGGCCTCCGCCTATGGCCAGTCCAAGGCGGCGGGCGAGGCGGCGGTGCGCGCGGCCTTCCCGAACGCGACCATCCTGCGCCCCTCCTTCGTCTTCGGGCGCGAGGACCAGTTCACCAACCGCTTCGCCGCGATGGTCGGCATGGGCCCGGTCGTGCCGGTGCTGCGCGCCGATGTCCGCTTCCAGCCGGTCTATGTCGTCGATGTCGCCCGCGCCGTCGTCGCCGCGCTCGCCTCGCCCGAGGCGCATGCCGGCCAGACCTATGCGCTGGGCGGCCCCGACACGCTGACCATGCGCGGCCTGCTCGACTGGCTGGCGGGCGCGACGGGCCACCGGCCGGCCTTTGCCGAGCTGCCCGATCCGCTCGGCGCGCTGATCGCGCTGCTGCCCGGCACGCCGATCACGCGGGACCAGTGGCGGATGCTCCAGGCGGACAATGTCGCCGGCGATGCCCCCGGCCTCGCCGCGCTCGGCGTCCCCGCGACGCCGCTCGCCAGCGTCGCGCCGGGCTGGCTGGTCCGCTATCGCCGCCACGGCCGCTTCGGCAAGCTGGCCGCCTGAACGCATTTCCGCGCCGCAAGCGCATCGGAGCCTAGCCAAGCATGAGCGAAACCCTGGTCGCGATTCTCCTCGGCATCGTCGAGGGGATCACCGAATTCCTGCCCGTCTCCTCGACCGGCCACCTGATCCTCGCTTCCGAGCTGCTCGGCTATGACGCCGCCACCTGGGGGATGTTCAACGTCGTCATCCAGCTCGGCGCGATCCTGGCGGTTGTGGTGCTCTACTGGCGGACCTTCTGGGCGGTGGCCGAAGGGCTGATCAGGCTGAACCCGGTCTCGATCCGCTTCGTGCGCAACCTGCTGGTCGCCTTCATCCCGGCGGCGGTGATCGGCCTGGCGCTGCACAAGCATATCGAGGCGCTACTCGGCGAGCCGATGGTGGTGGCCTGGGCGCTGGTGATCGGCGGCATCGCCATCCTGGTCATAGAGCGGCTGGTGAAGAACGCGACGATCCACGGCATCGCCGAGATCCCGCTGGTCCGCGTGATCGGCATCGGCTTCATCCAGTGCATCTCGATGATCCCGGGCGTCAGCCGCTCGGGCGCGACGATCATGGGCGCGCTCAGCCTGGGCGTGGAGCGGCGCACCGCCGCCGAGTTCAGCTTCTTCCTCGCCATCCCGACCATGCTCGGCGCGACGGTGCTCGAGCTGGCCAAGAACCACGATGCGATCGTCTCGGCCCGGGTGGGCTGGGACGAGATCGCCATCGGCTTCGTCACGGCGTTCATCGTCGCGATCGTCGTGATCAAGGCATTTGTCGGCATCGTCTCGAAGCACGGCTTCGCGCCCTTTGCCTGGTACCGAATCGCCGCCGGCATCGCCGCCATCGCCTGGCTTTCGATGCGATAAGTCCGGATCGGCCATAAATCGGCGCAATAATCTTTCAAATTTGCGCCGATTAGGCTGAAAAACCCAATATAGGTCAGGTTTGCTGACTTTTATCGACTCGCTTGCGGCGTTAGGCGCGCCGCATGGCGGAAACGATGCTCAAATTCGTTGGAACGGCGCAGGCTTATCCGAGCAAGCGCGAGGCGGAACTGCGTGCGGAGGACTTCCGCGAGATCGCGGATCGCTATGCGGTGCCCGGCGCCGAGGAACAGGCCAGCCGCTGCTCGCAGTGCGGCGTGCCCTATTGCTCGGTCCATTGCCCGCTTCACAACCATATCCCCGACTGGCTGCGCCTGACCGCCGAGGGGCGGCTGCGCGAGGCCTATCAGCTGTCGAACAGCACTTCGACCATGCCCGAGATCTGCGGCCGCATCTGCCCGCAGGACCGGCTGTGCGAAGGCAATTGCGTCATCGAATTCTCCGGACACGGCGCCGTCACGATCGGCTCGGTCGAGAAGTTCATCACCGACACCGCCTGGGAAGAAGGCTGGGTCGAGCCGGTCGCGGTGGGCCCCGCGCGGGGCCAGTCGGTCGGCATCGTCGGTGCCGGCCCGGCCGGCCTCGCCGCTGCCGAGTATCTCCGCGAATATGGCTATGACGTGCATGTCTATGACCGGCACGACCGCGCTGGCGGGCTGCTCACCTATGGCATCCCGGGCTTCAAGCTCGAGAAGCACATCGTCATGCGCCGCGTCGAGCGGCTCGAGCAGGGCGGCGTCGTCTTCCATCTCGGCTTCGAGGTCGGCCGTGAGGCGACGCTCGACGATCTGCGCAAGCGCCACGATACGCTGCTGATCGCCACCGGTGTCTACAAGGCGCGCGGCATCCAGGCGCCGGGCGTCGGCGCGCAGGGGATCGTCGAGGCGCTCGACTATCTCACTGCCTCGAACCGCAAAGGCTTTGGCGATGCGGTGCCGGCGTTCGACGACGGCAGCCTCGATGCGAACGGCAAGCATGTCGTGGTGATCGGCGGCGGCGATACCGCGATGGACTGCGTCCGCACCGCGGTGCGCCAGGGCGCCACCTCGGTGAAGTGCCTCTATCGCCGCGACCGCGCCAACATGCCGGGCTCGCAGCGCGAGACCGCCAATGCCGAGGAGGAAGGCGTCGAGTTCGTCTGGCTCTCGGCGCCGGAAGCGTTCGATGGCGGCGACAAGGTCACCGGCGTGCGCGCCTCGCGCATGCGGCTCGGTGCGCCCGATGCCTCGGGCCGCCGCGCGCCGGAAATCGATCCGGGCGGCGCCTTCCAGCTCCAGGTCGACCTGGTGATCAAGGCGCTCGGCTTCGAGGCCGAGGACCTGCCGCGCCTGTTCGGTGCCGAGGAACTCGGCGTCACCCGCTGGGGCACGCTGCGCACCGATGGGCGCACGATGATGACCAGCCTCGACGGTGTTTTCGCGGCGGGCGATATTGTCCGCGGCGCGAGTCTCGTCGTCTGGGCGATTCGCGACGGCCGCGACGTGGCGGCGCACATGCATGCCTGGATGCGCGCCCGCGCCGATGCGGCACGGGCTGCTTGATAAGGTTGACCCGATGAAGTCGTTCCTCGCTGCCCTTGCTCTTGGCGCCGCCCTGCTGGCCCCGGCCCAGGCGTTCGCCGCCGGTCCGGTCGCCGCGTCCGTCGCCGAGGGGGACCTCCAGAAGCTCGTCGCGCTGATGGTGCCCGAGGAGTCGATCGGGCGCATCGCGGGCCGCGCCTTCGACACGGGCATGGACCAGCAGATCGCTGCCGACCCCAAGATGAAGGCGACCTATGACGCCAATCCGGGGCTGCGCGAGCAGGTTGGCGGCCAGCTGCGCGGCCAGTTCACCCGTATCCTGATCGCGGCGCTGCCGTCGCTGCGCGGCGAGATCGAGACCATCCTCAAGGCCGATCTTACCCCGGGCGAGATCACCGACACGCTGACCTTCTTCGCCAGCCCGACCGGCCAGAAGGTGCGTGCCGAAGTCTATGAGACGATGGGCAGCGCGCCCGGCCAGTCGGCGCAGGAGATGCAGCAGGCGGCGATGGCCGCGGTGATGGCCAAGCTGACGCCGGAGGATTATCCGGCGCTGATGGCGTTCGCCGGCAGCCCTGCCGCGCAGAAGATGGGCAGCGTCAACCCGAAGATCGCCGCGACCAGCCAGGCCTGGGCGCTCAAGCTCGTCGCCGCCAATCGTCCTCAGCTCGAAGGCCTGGCGATGAAGGCGGTCGCCGAGTATCTCGCCAAGAAGAAGGGCGGCTGATGCGCGCGCTTCCGCTCGCCGCCGCGCTGTTCGCGCTCTCGCCGCTTGCCGTGCCGGGGGGCGCCTCCGCGCAGACGCAGGCCATCGCTTCGCCGCAGCAGCTGGCGCTCGGGCACGACCTTGCCAAGCTCAACAATGACGAGGTCTCGGCCGACAACCAGATCAGCGCGATGCTGGTCAGCGTCGCCAAGATGTTCGCCGAGAATGAGGACATGCGGGCGCTCGAGAAGGAGCATCCCGGCGTGATCAAGATGATGCTCGACGCGATGGCACCGCCGATCCGCGAGCAGACGCTGCGGACGCTGCCGAAGCTCTGGGACCGGCTGGGCGCGCTCTATGCCGCCAACATGAGCGAGCAGGAGCTGCGCGACGCGATCGCCTTCTATTCCGGCCCGGTCGGTGTGCGCCTGCGCGCGGCAATGGTCGGCAATCTCGATGTGAAGGCGATGCTGAGCGAAGTGATGGCCGATCCCGAAAAGGATATCAGCGAGAAGGCGCTGGGGGCGAGCCTCGGGTCGACCGCGCTGGGCGCGGCCCGCGCGCTCTCGCCCGAAGACCAGAAGGCGCTCGCGCAATTCGCCTTCACCCCGGCCGGTGCCCAGATCCAGCGGTTGAATTCGCAGGTGATCAAGGCGGTCTCGGACTGGAGCCGCGAGGCAAGTCCGGAGCTGGACGCGAAGCTGGAAAAGATCACCGAGGACCTGGTGACCAGGATCCTCGAGAAGGAGCAGTCGAAATGAAGTTGGGCGAACGCGAGCGGATGGCCCGCGAGGGCATGTACCGTCCCGAGTTCGAGGGCGATGCCTGCGGCGTCGGCATGGTCGCCGCGACCGACGGCCTGCCTTCGCGCCGCGTCGTCCAGTCGGCGATCGATGCGCTCAAGGCGGTGTGGCACCGCGGCGCCGTCGATGCAGACGGCAAGACCGGCGACGGCGCCGGCCTGCATGTCGACCTGCCCGTCCGCTTCTTCGACGATGCGATCGCCGCCGGCGGCCACCGCGTGCTGCCGAACCGGCTCGCCGTCGGCATGGTCTTCCTGCCGCGCACCGATCTCGGCGCGCAGGAGGCGTGCCGCACCATCGTCGAGTCCGAGATCATCGAGGCCGGCTACACCATCTATGGCTGGCGCCAGGTGCCGGTCGACGTGTCGGTGATCGGCATGAAGGCGCAGGCGACCCGCCCCGAGATCGAGCAGATCATGATCGCCGGCCCGCAGCCCGATGCGATGGACGCTGCCGAGTTCGAGAAGGAGCTCTATCTCGTCCGCCGCCGGATCGAGAAGGCGGTGATCGCCGCGCAGATCAGCGGCTTCTACATCTGCTCGCTGTCGACCCGCTCGATCATCTACAAGGGCCTGTTCCTCGCCGAGAGCCTGTCGGACTTCTACCCCGACCTCAAGGACGAGCGCTTCACCAGCCGCGTCGCGATCTTCCACCAGCGTTATTCGACCAACACCTTCCCGCAATGGTGGCTGGCCCAGCCCTTCCGCTGCCTTGCCCATAACGGCGAGATCAACACGATCCGCGGCAACAAGAACTGGATGCTCAGCCACGAGATCAAGATGGCCAGCATCGCGTTCGGCGAGCGCAGCGAGGACATCAAGCCGGTGATCCCGGCTGGCGCGTCCGACACCGCCGCGCTCGACGCGGTGTTCGAGGCGATCTGCCGCTCGGGCCGCGACGCACCCACCGCCAAGCTGATGCTGGTCCCCGAAGCCTGGGACGAGCACACGCCCGACAAGCATCTGGCGATGTACAAATATCTCGCCTCGGTGATGGAGCCGTGGGACGGCCCCGCCGCGCTGGCGATGACCGATGGCCGCTGGGCAGTCGCCGGCGTCGATCGCAACGCGCTGCGTCCGCTCCGCTACACCCAGACCAGCGATGGCCTGCTGATCGTCGGCTCCGAGACCGGCATGGTCCAGATCCCCGAATCGACCGTCATCGCCAAGGGCCGCATGGGCCCGGGCCAGATGATCGCGGTCGATCTCGACCAGGGCGTGCTGCTCTGCGACAAGGCGATCAAGGACCAGATCGCCGGCGAGCATGACTATGCCGGGATGATCGGCGAGTTCATCACCGTCGGAGACCTGCCCGCGCCCGAGGCCCAGCCGCTGCGCTTCGAGCGCGCCGAGCTCACCCGCCGCCAGGTTGCGGCGGGGCAGACGCTCGAGGACATGGAGTTGATCCTCGCCCCGATGGTCGAGACCGCCAAGGAAGCGATCGGCTCGATGGGCGACGACACGCCGCTTGCGGTCATTTCGGACAAGCCGCGCCTGATCAGCCAGTTCTTCCGCCAGAATTTCAGCCAGGTCACCAACCCGCCGATCGACAGTCTTCGGGAACGTCAGGTGATGACGCTCAAGACGCGCTTCGGGAACCTCGCCAACATCCTCGACACCGAGGGCGGTGGCTCCAAGGTGCTCGTGCTCGAGAGCCCGGTGCTGACCAATGGCGACTGGGACCGGCTGCGCGCCCATTTCGGCAGCCAGTCGGCCGAGATCGACTGCACCTTTGCCGCCGGCGGCACGCCCGAGGACCTGCGCGAGGCGATCAAGCGCATCCGCTACGAGGCAGAGCAGGCGGTCCGCGCCGGCTGCACCGAGCTGTTCCTCACCGACGAGCATGTCTCGGAGGGCCGCGCCGCGATCGCCGGCGTGCTGGCGGCAGCGGCGGTGCACACCCACCTCGTCCGCCGCGGCCTGCGCTCTTACGCCTCGGTCAATGTCCGCTCGGCCGAATGCCTCGACACGCATTACTACGCCGTGCTGATCGGCGTCGGCGCGACCACGGTGAACGCCTATCTGACCGAGGCCTCGATCGCCGATCGCCATGCCCGCGGCCTGTTCGGCGACATCACCCTGGACGAGTGCCTCAAGCGTCACCGCAAGGCGATCGACGAGGGCCTGCTCAAGATCATGTCGAAGATGGGGATCGCGGTGATCTCCTCCTATCGCGGCGGCTATAATTTCGAGGCCGTGGGTCTCAGCCGCGCGCTGGTCAACGACCTGTTCCCCGGCATGCCCGCCAAGATCTCGGGCGAAGGCTATGCCTCGCTCCACCTCTCGGCGATGATGCGCCACGAGGCGGCGTTCGACCGCGGCGTCGCGACGTTGCCGATCGGCGGCTTCTATCGCCAGCGCCACGGCGGCGAGACCCATGCCTATTCGGCCCAGCTGATGCATCTGCTGCAGACGGCGGTGTCGACCGACAGCTACTCGTCCTACATGGCCTTCTCGCGCGGCGTGCGCGACCTGCCGCCGGTCTATCTGCGCGACCTGCTCGAGTTCAACTTCCCGAACGAAGGCATCCAGATCGACCAGGTCGAGGCGATCACCGAGATCCGCAAGCGTTTCGTCACCCCGGGCATGTCGCTCGGCGCGCTCTCGCCCGAGGCGCACGAGACGCTGGCGATCGCGATGAATCGCATCGGCGCCAAGGCCGTGTCGGGCGAGGGCGGCGAGGACAAGCTGCGCTACACGCCGTACGAGAATGGCGACAATGCCAACTCGACGATCAAGCAGATCGCCTCGGGCCGGTTCGGCGTCACCGCCGAATATCTCAACGCCTGTGACGAGATCGAGATCAAGGTCGCCCAGGGCGCCAAGCCCGGCGAGGGTGGCCAGCTGCCCGGCTTCAAGGTCACCGAGTTCATCGCCAAGCTGCGCCACGCGACGCCGGGGGTGACGCTGATCTCGCCGCCGCCGCACCACGACATCTATTCGATCGAGGACCTGGCGCAGCTCATCTACGACCTCAAGATGATCAACCCGCGCGCCCGGGTGTGCGTCAAGCTGGTCAGCTCGGCGGGCATCGGCACGGTTGCCGCTGGTGTGGCCAAGGCGCATGCCGACGTCATCCTGGTCGCCGGCCATGTCGGCGGCACCGGTGCCTCGCCCCAGACTTCGGTCAAATATGCCGGCACGCCCTGGGAAATGGGCCTGACCGAAGTCAACCAGACGCTCACGCTCAACGGCCTGCGCGGCCGGGTGAAGCTGCGCACCGATGGCGGCCTCAAGACCGGGCGCGATATCGTCGTCGCCGCGATCCTCGGCGCCGAGGAGTTCGGCATCGGCACGCTCAGCCTCGTCGCGATGGGCTGCATCATGGTCCGCCAGTGCCATTCGAACACCTGCCCGGTGGGCGTCTGCACCCAGGACGAGAAGCTGCGCCAGAAATTCGTCGGCACGCCCGAGAAGGTCATCAACCTGATGACCTTCATCGCCGAGGAGGTCCGCGAGATCCTTGCCAAGCTCGGCTTCCGCAGCCTGGACGAAGTGATCGGCCGCACCGAACTGCTCCGTCAGGTCAGCCGCGGCGCCGAGCATCTCGACGATCTCGATCTCAACCCGATCCTCGCCAAGGTCGATGCGGACGACGCCGAGCGCCGCTTCAGCCTGTCGACCTTCCGCAACGAAGTGCCCGACAGCCTCGATGCGCAGATGATCAAGGATGCCGCCCCGGTCTTCGCGCGCCGCGAGAAGATGCAGCTGACCTATAATGTGCGGAACACCCACCGCGCGGTCGGCACCCGGCTCTCGTCCGAGATCACCCGCCTCTACGGCATGTCGACGCTGGCGGACGGGCATGTCCATGTCCGGTTGCGCGGTTCGGCGGGCCAGTCGCTCGGCGCCTTCCTGTGCAAGGGCGTGACGCTCGAAGTGTTCGGCGATTCGAACGATTATGTGGGCAAGGGGCTGTCGGGCGGCATCATCGTGGTGCGTCCGCTGGTCAGCTCGCCGGTCGAGAGCTGGAAGAACACGATCATCGGCAACACCGTCCTCTACGGCGCGACCAGCGGCAAGCTGTTCGCCGCCGGCCAGGCGGGCGAGCGCTTCGCGGTGCGCAACTCGGGCGCCGAAGTGGTGGTCGAAGGCTGCGGCGCCAATGGCTGCGAGTACATGACCGGCGGCACCGCGGTGCTGCTCGGCCAGGTCGGCATGAACTTCGGAGCGGGCATGACCGGCGGCATGGCCTTCGTCTATGACGAGGACGGCAGCTTCGAGCAGCGCGCCAATCCGGAGAGCATCGTCTGGCAGCGCCTGTCCTCGGCGCATTGGGAAGCCAAGCTGCGCGGGCTGGTCGAGGCGCATGTGCTCGCCACCGACAGCAAATGGGCCGCCGGTCTGCTCGAGGACTGGGCCCGCGCGGTCGGCAGCTTCTGGCAGGTCGTGCCCAAGGAAATGCTGACTCGCCTGCCGATGCCGCTGAATGACGACACCGTCGAAGCGGTGGCGGCGGAGTAACTTCCAATTCCTCCCCCAGCTTGTCTGGGGGAGGGGGACCGCCGCCGAAGGCGGTGGTGGAGGGGCGTGGCGTCACGGCGCGGTGCGCCGACCCCTCCACCACGACGCTTCGCGTCGCGGTCCCCCTCCCCGAGCGAGCTCGGGGAGGAATTGCATCGTGCAACGGCAATACCGCCACAACTCGTCGCAACCGGGCTCCGCAACCGCCAACCATCTGTGATATAAGGCTCCGTCATCCGAGTCCTTTACCGGAGCCAGTCATGCGTCTCGTCCTCACCGCCGCCCTGTTCTGCGCCGCCGCCACCCCGGCCTTCGCCCAGTCGCAGCCGCAGCCCGAGCCCAGCACCCGCGACAAGACCGAGGCGCTCGCCCGCGCACTCAACAACCCGATGGTGCAGGAAGGCGCCGCGGCGATGCTGACCAACCTGGCCGGCATCGTGCTCGACACCCGCGTCGGCCCCGCCGCCCAATATCTTGATCCGACGATCCGCGAGCAGGATACGCTGGGCGACATCCAGCGCCGCCGCGATCCCAATTTCGACCGCAACTTCCACAAGAACGCACGCAGTGCCGTGGTGGTCGCCGGCAAGCTGACCGAGGGCGCGCTCCAGATGCAGGACTCGCTCGCCGAGACCGCCGCACGCCTCCGCGCCGCGCTCCAGCCCCTGCGCGGCGCGCTAGACCCCAAATAACCATCCCGTCACCCCGGCCTTGTGCCGGGGTCCACCGGGAGGCGAGTAATGGACAAGAGGCTCTGCCGGCATAGCTCGCGGTGCAGTGGACCCCAGCACAGGGCCGGGGTGACGCAGGAAGTTGTGCTATCTGCCGGCTGGCGCTTTACGCGGACGCATCCCGAGTCCTAAAGCGGGCCGATGTGGCAGCTTTATCAATTCCCCCTCTGTCCCTTCTCGCGCAAGGTCCGGCTGCTGCTGGGCGAAAAGGGCGTCGGCTATGAGCCGGTGCGGGAATCGCCCTGGCTGCGGCGCGACGAGTTCCTCGATCTGAACCCCACCGGCCAGGTGCCGGTGATGGCCGATACCGAGCGCGGGGTGACGCTGATCGATTCCTCGGTGATCTGCGAGTTCTTCGAGGAGACGGTGAACAAGGCGCCGATGCTCAACGGCACCGCCACCGATCGCGCCGAGATCCGTCGCCTGACGATCTGGTTCGACACCAATTTCTATGCCGAGATCACCGCGCCCCTGCTCCACGAACGCATGCTCAAGCGCATCGTCTACAAGCAGTCGCCCGATGGCCAGGCGCTGCGCAATGCGATGAAGGCAGCGGTCAACCATCTCGACTACATCGATTATCTGCTCGATCACCGCACCTGGCTGGCCGGCCCGACGATGAGCCTCGCCGATCTCGCCGCCGCCGCGCAGATCTCGATCGCCGATTATCTCGGCGGGATCGACTGGAAGAGCCATGAGCAGGCCAAGGGTTGGTATGTCCGGATGAAGAGCCGCCCGAGCTTCCGTCCGCTGCTCAGCGAGCGCATGGAAGGCATCCCGCCGCCCGCCGATTACGAGAAGCTGGACCTGTAACGATGCCCGTCGTCTTTCTTGTCGTCATCCCCGCGAAGGCGGGGATCCAGAGCCAAGGGCGTTGCGCGAAGTAACCCTGGATCCCCGCCTTCGCGGGAATGACGGGTGGAGGGAGCCTCCCGCGCTTTCATCGGTTCAGCAGCCGAGGAGAAAGCCATGCTCGAACATCTTCCCCATTGGCTCGGCAAGGCGCTGAGCCCGTTTCGCGCCGGTGCGGACAAGCTGGCGATCGTCCGGCCCGAGCTTGCCGCCGAGGGCGTGATCCAGCTGTCCAGCCCGGCCTTCGCCAATGGCGCGCGCCTGCCCGAGCGCTTCACCGCCGATGGCGAGGGCGTGTCGCCGCCCTTGTTCTGGACCGGAGTGCCCGAGGGCACGGCGCGGCTGGTGCTGATCGTCGAGGATGCCGATGCGCCGACGCCCCAGCCGGTGGTGCATGCGATCGTCTGGGGCCTGCCGCTGGGCGGTGACCTGAAGGAAGGCGAGATCGCGCCCGATGGCGAGGGCCATGCGGAGGGCGAGGATGTCGGTCGCAACAGCCGCTTCGTCGAAGGCTGGCTGCCGCCCGATCCGCCCAATGGGCATGGCGCGCACAATTATGCCTTCCAGATCTTCGCGCTAAGCGAAGGCGAGGATCCGGGCGAGAATCCCGGCCGCGGCGCGGTGCTGCGCGAGATGGAAGGCCGGGTGATCGCCGCCGGCCTGCTCACCGGCACCTATTCGCGCGGCGAGGAAGCGCCGCTCGGCCCGGTAGGGGCGGGGGCGACGGCCTGAGCTTGCAAAATAGGATTTCGCATGATGCCGTCGAGCGGCCGGGTCCTGGGTCCCGGCCGCTCTTTGACTTGTTGGAAAGAAAATTTCCTATCCGCGCAGCATCCTGTCGCTCGCCGCGCGGGAAACGCGCTTTGGCGTGTACTTCGTGTACTTTGAGCGTCCTGCTCAGCCGTTCACCACCGTCCCGCCATTGGGATGGAGCACCTGGCCGGACATGTAGCTGGCATCCTCGCAGGCGAGGAACAGGAAGGCCGGTGCCACTTCGTTCGGCTGGCCCGGCCGGCCCATCGGCGTGTTCTCCCCGAAATGCGCGAGCTTCTCGGGAGAGGCGCCGCCCATCGGGTTCAGCGGCGTCCAGATCGGCCCCGGCGCCACGGCGTTGACCCGGATGCCCTCGCCGACCAGGTTCTCCGAGAGGCTGCGGGTAAAGGCAGTGATCGCGCCCTTGGTGCTCGAATAGTCGAGCAGCTCCTTCGAGCCCTGGTACATGGTGACCGAGGTGCAGTTGACGATCGCCGCACCCTTTTTCAGGTGCGGGCGCGCTGCTTGCGTGAGGAAGAACATCCCGAAGATGTTGGTCTGGAAGGTGCGGCGCAGCTGCGCCTCGGTGATGTCGGTGATGTCCTTGTCCGGATGCTGCTCGCCGGCATTGTTCACCAGCACGTCGATCCGGCCGAACTTCTCGATCACCCGGGCGATGGCGGAATCGCAGAAGCGCTTGTCGCCGACATCGCCGGCAAGGGTCAGCGCTACGCGCCCCTCGCCGTGCACGATGTTCGCCGTCTTCGCCGCATCGTCATGCTCGCAAAGATAGAGGATCGCGATATCGGCGCCCTCGCGCGCATAGAGCGCGGCGACGGCGCGGCCGATGCCGCTGTCGGCACCGGTGATCACGGCGACCTTGCCCCGGAGGCGGCCGGAGCCGGGATAGCGGGGTTGCCAGTCTGGCTTGGGTTCGAGCGCGCACTCCTGTCCGGGCAGCGCGTCTTCGTGGATCATCTCGGCGGTTTCGCTCATCTCGGTATCCTCCTGGGATACCTTGGGAAACCTGTCGGGGCGGGCCGAGTTCCGCCGCTGGTGGCCGCCGCCGGGCGGCTCGGCAGGGCTCAGCCGAAGTGGCTGAAACCCTGCAGGCCGACCGTGGCGATCGTCATTGCGGTGATGGCGAAGGATGCCGCACCGATCATCAGGCTACGTGTCATGCTTATCCTCTCCCTTCCGTCGAGTCCGCCGGCGATCATGCGATGACCGGGAAGGCCGAGGACGAGAAGAGCAGGATGCCATAGCTGAGGACGACTGCGCCGATGACGGCAACGCTGTGCTGGAACGAGCTGATACGGACGGCCATGATAGTAACTCCCTGTGTTCGTTCGGCTTGCCGGACCATCCGGCTGCCGATGCCAGATGAATTGCAGGGAGCGTGCCAATTTTCTAAGTGCTTGATTTTGCTGAGGATGCGTTAGAAAGTTACGTGTGGTTGGGAAATTTCACGCCAAGCTATGGCGTATTTTCCTAATCAAAGGCGGACAGTAACTGTCCGATTCCGGTCAGTCGACGCGGACGCAGTTCCGGCCGCCATTCTTGGCGGCGTAGCAGAGCTGGTCGGCGCGGTGGAACACGGTGCCGAACACTTCGCCCTGCTGGGCCGGGCTGAGGCCGGCGGAGAAGGTGATCTCGCCGAGTGGCGCATCGGTCTCGCGCAGCCGGTAGCGCTTGGCCGAGACGGCGAGGCGGGCACGGTCGAGCACCTCACGGGCGCCCTTTAGGTCGAGCCCGGTGAACAGCACGACGAACTCCTCGCCGCCATAGCGGGCGACGAGATGGCCCTTGCAGGTGTCCGACAGCGCCTCGCCGAGCGCCTTGAGCACCCGGTCGCCGACGACATGGCCGAAGCGGTCGTTGACCGACTTGAAGTGGTCGACGTCGCATACCGCCATGCAGATCCTGGCGCCGGCCCCGGCCTGGGCGGCATAGGCTTCCTCGAAGGCGCGGCGGTTGGGCAGGCCGGTCAGCGGGTCCTTGCGGGCGTTGTCGCGGGCTTCCTCGAGCTTGGTGCGCAGCTCGCTGGCTTCGCGATTGGCGCTTTCGAGCCGCTCCTCGGCAGTGCGGACGCGCTCAAGCATCGTCGCGGTGAGCCGGCTGATCTCGAGGCCGTCGCCGCCGGAGCTGCGCATCGCCTGGGCGCTGGCGGCGAGGTCGCGGCCGAAGTCCTTGGTCTCCGCGCGCATTGCGGTGACCATGTCCTGGAAGCCCTCGACCTGCATCTGGGTCTGGGCGACCAGGCCCTGGGCCTTCTCAATCGTCGCGGCGCCGGGGGCGGGGGCGTCGCAGCCGAGGGATTCGATATCCCGTCGGGTGAGGCGCACGCCGCCATCGGTCAGCGCGTGCACCGCGCGGGCCAGCGGACCGTCGGGATTGGCGAGGAGCTGATAGGCGAACGCATAGTTGGCCGGATCGGGATCCAGCCGCTGGTCCACCAGAAATTCCCCGATTCGGTCGTACAGGTCACGCGCGGCCTGAGAACCGCTTGCTGCCCGGACGGCCTTGGCCGCGACCATGTGCTTCACTGCCTCACCAAAATTGGCCCGACGATGTCCCTCAAGATCATCTCGCCGGGCAAATTAGGGCGCAACTGCTAACATCCGGTGAGCAAAGCCTGCGGAGTCCTGAAAATATCAGTGCTTGTGCGCGGCCTTGTACTTCTGGACCGCCTCGAGCGAGAGCCGGATGTGTCCCGCCGGGCTCATGTCCGAATGGGCGAAGATGATCTTGCCGTTCGGCGCGATCACATAGGAAGTGCGGCTGGTGATCTTGGTGGCGGTACCGTCCGGCTTGGTCAGCTGCACGTCATAGCCCTTGACGATCGTCGGGCTGGCGGCGGCGACGGCGAACTTGCCCGCGCATTTTTCGGCGGAGAAGGCCTCGAGCTTGTCGATGTTGCCTGCGGTCATGCCGATCACGCTCGCGCCGGCCTTCTGGAAGTCGGGCAGCGCCTCGGCGAACGCATGGGCTTCGGCATTGCAGCCCTCGGTGAAGGCGGCGGGGAAGAAATAGAGGACGACCGGGCCCTTCTTGAGCGCGGCCTTGAGGTTCACTGTGAACGGCTTGCCCGCCATCGCGCCGGGCGCGGTGAAATCGGGGGCGACCTGGCCGGTGTTCAGCGCGGCGGTGGCCGGCATGCCGAGCGCCAGGGTGGTGACGGCTGCTGCGATCAGAAACTTGCGCATGGCGATGCTCCTTGGGGGTCTTTCCGGTCAGCGGGTGAGGGCGATGCCGATCCGGGCATGGGTGTCGTTCTTGCGATAATCGTCCAGTGCCTCGCCATAGCCGGTGAACGCCTGGCCGAAGATATAGAAGCCCACGCCCTTGGCAATCCGCGCGAGGGGGTAGGAGACGAACAATTCCGCCGCGCCCTTGCCCGTCTCGAAATTGCCGCGGCCGGTGAGCGACAGCTTGAGCCCGTCGCGCTGGCCGATCGCCGCGGTGAGGCTGGTATAGCCGAAATAGTCCTTCACATCGGGCGCGGTGCGGATCTGGCCGACATAGAACCAGGCCTGGGGCGCGACATCGAGATGCCAGTCGCCGCCCAGGTCGAACGTCTTCTCGGCACGCAGATAGACGCGGTTGGTATCGACCGAATCGAGTTCGCCGCGCCCGTTCGAATCGTGCCGATAGCCGAGCGCGACCCTGGTGGTCTCGTCGACGGGGACGTCGGCGTAGATCTCGGGGCTGTAATTGGTCGAGCGGAAGGGCCCGGAGGGCTGGTTCAGCGCCCAGAACATCGTCTGGGTATAGGCGAAGCGGAGATTGCCGAGCTTGAGCGGCGCCTTCTCGCTGAACGGGCGGAAGGCGAAGCTCACCTGCAGCTTGCCGCCGGCATCCTTCAGCCCGAACGCGCCATAGATCGGCTCATGCGCCTCGAACCGGTCGGCGAATGCCGCCGAGCTGCCGGTCGCGCTCTGCACCACCGTTTCGCCCTCGGGGATGTCGGCGGCGGCATGCTGTTCGGACGGCGGCACCGCGCGGCCGGCGACGCTGACCGGTACGTAGCGCGCCTTGGCGAAGCCGTGTGGGGCGACGGTGGGCGGCGGCCCCGGCGCGCGCTCCAGCACCAGCCGGGTGCCGTCGACCGCGGTGATCTCGATCTGGCGCGGGCCGGCATCGGTGACCGGCACCTCGCCTTCGTTGATCAGGAACACGTCCACGCCGCGCAGCGCCTCGGTCTCGGAGGCGGGCTGGGCGGGCACGGCACGCAGGCTCTGCGCCGCGGCGGGCGTGGCGGCGAGCAGCGCGGCGGGGATCAGCAGGCGGCGCAAGGTCATCGGCGGGTGGAGTGGCAGGGGTTTGTGACCTTGGCGAGTCAGAATCTGAAGTCTAGGGCGGGCGCCATGCCAGTAACCGCCGCAGACATCACCCTCGCCGAACGCCTTGCCGATGCCGCGGGCGCCGCGATCCTTCCCTATTTCCGCTCGGAGCACGGGCTCGAGGCCAAGGAGGACCAGTCCCCGGTCACCCTGGCCGACCGCGCCGCCGAGGAAGCGATGCGCAAGCTGATCATCGCCGAACGGCCGATGGACGGCATCCAGGGCGAGGAATTCGGGGTGCGCGAAGGCACCAGCGGCCGCGTCTGGGTGCTCGATCCGATCGACGGCACCCGCGCCTTCATTGCGGGCCGCCCGATCTTCGGCACGCTGATCGCGCTGGTCGAGGCGGGCTGGCCCCTGCTCGGCATCATCGACCAGCCGGTGACGAAGGAGCGCTGGCTCGGCGTCGCCGGCCGGCCGACCCTGTTCAACGGCAAGCCCGCCGAGACGCGCCGCTGCCGCGAGCTTAACCAGGCGATCCTCGCCACCACCAGCCCGGCGCTGTTCGGCGATGACCAGCTCCACGCCTTCGAGCATCTCGATGCCGCGGTGATGAGCGTGGTGCTGGGCGGCGACTGCTATAATTATGGCTGCGTCGCTAGCGGCTGGATGGACGTGGTGGTCGAGGCGGGGCTCAAGCTGCACGACTTCGCCGCGCTAGTGCCGATCGTCGAGGGCGCCGGCGGGCGGATGTGCGACTGGCAGGGTGACCCCCTCCACGCGGGCAGCAATGGCGAGGTGATCGCGGCGGGCGATCCGGCGCGGATCGACGACATCCTCGAGGCGCTGGCCTGTCGCGGGGATCACCAACACGGGCATTGAGCCGCGACTCGCCAAAGTACACGAAGTACAGGCCAAAAGCGGGTTTTGACGGCGCCTTGGGTTGACACTTTTCCCGGAAAGGCGCGCGATCTCGCAGTATTCTTGCGCGCGGCCTTTCCTATATTTCCAACAGTTTAAAGAGCGGCCGGAGGGCGATCCGGCCGCGAAAGCCAAGCAGGCGGAATCCTATTTTGCAAGAGCAGCGGGTTTGCAGCGGTTCCAGCGCCAGCGCGCGTTCCACTTGCGCAGCGCGGTGCGGTCGCCTCGGTCCTGGGCTCGGGAGACAAGCGCTCCGATCCACAGGCAATGACCGCGCTCGGCGGCGAGGACCGCCCAGCGGTGCGAGGTGCGGTCTTCTCCGGTCATGGAATGGAAGAGCGCAAGCGTGCCGGCGGATTCGCGATCGCCTCCACGCGCTTTGGCAACGAGCGAATCATGCTCGGCGCGCTTCATCCACCAATCCATGCACATCGCGGTTTCGACGATGCCGACTCCGCACATCGGCGCGGGTGCCGCATACGCCTTGGGTATGCCCGATGCCATGGCGACCAGGAACTGGCCGGCAATGGCCGTGAGCAGCAATTTGGCGCCCATCGTTACCCTCCAATGCCGGTTTCAGCGGGGCGAAGTTCCGGCATCGCCACGGGGGCGTCAATCCGGTTTGCGGGTCGTTCTGGGGTTGGTGCCGGGGTACCGGTGCAAGGGGATAGGTTAGCCCTTGCCGCGCTCGGCCTTGTCCTGGATGCTGGCCCGGAAAGCGGGGGAGAGCCGAGGATGAAAGCCGTGCTGCGTGCCGTTCTGGCGCTTCTGCTTTCATTGCCATTCGCCGCTCCCGCGCTCGCGCAGCACATAGAGCCGGTTGAGGTCGCCCGGTGGGCGGTCTATGGGACACGGCATGGCTATCTGCGCGATGCCGGCGTGCCCGGTGGCGGGGCGCTCCGGGTCGCGCCGCCCGCGACGCCCGGCGAGGACTGGTCGAGCGGGGCGGGGATGCCGGTGCCGCTGGCGCGCAAGGCGGGGGAGCGGCTCAGCGCGACCTTCTGGGCCCGCGCCGCGCGCCCGATCGCGGTGTCGGTGGCGCTGCGGGACAGCACGGCGCCCTATCGCGCCTTTGCCAGTAGCCAGATCCGGCTGACGACGCGCTGGCAGCGTTTCACCCTGACCGGCGTCGCGCCTGCCGATCTCGAGGCGGGATCGCAGCGCCTGACCGTGCAACTGGGCAAGGCGGGCACGGAGGTAGCGCTGGGGCCGGCGCTCTTCGCGCCGGGAACTGCGGATGCGGCGCGGGTCTCGCGGGCCTTTGCCGGGTTTCGCCCCGTGCAGCTTGCCGAGGACTTTCCGATCCCCACCGAGCCCGGGGTTACGCTGGCGGCGACGCTGCGCCTGCCGATGCGGCATGGCGACGGGCCGTTTCCGGTGCTGCTGCTGCTGAACGGAAGTGGTCCGTCGCTGCGCGGGATTTTCCCGCTGGTCCAGGATCGGCTGCTCGCCGACGGTATCGCCACGCTCGACTATGACAAGCGCGGCGCGGGCGAATCGACGGGGGCATTCCTCGATACGCTGCCGCTGCTCGAGCGCGATGCTGCCGCGGTGATCGGCTGGCTGCGCCGTCGCGGCGATATCGATGGTACGCGGATCGCGGTGTTTGGGCTGAGCCAGGGCGGGGTGATCGGCCCGGCGCTGGCCGCGCGCGATCCCAGTATTGCCGCGGTGGTGATGCTGGCGGGACCGGTCGGTGCCAGGGGCGAACCCTTTCTCGAGGGGTTGCGCAGCAATCTGGCGAAGGGGGCCGTGGCGCCCGATGCGACCGCGCGGATCGTCGCGGCGGCACGCCCTTTCCTCGACGCGCGCGTGAGCAAGGCGCCGCCGGCGGTGGCGGAGGTCGCGCGGGGGCGGCTGATCGAGACATTCGTCGCGGCCGGCTTCAGCCCAGAACAGGCTGGCGGTGCCGTCGAGGTGATGGACGATGCCGCGATGCTCTCGATGTATGGCGTGACGACCGACGCCACGCTCGCCGCAGTTCGCGCGCCGGTGCTGGCACTCTATGCCGGCGAGGATGAGACCGTGTCGACGCCGCTGAGCATGCCGGCTGCCCAGGCGGCCCTGCGCGGCAATCGCGATGCGACGGTTATCGTGGTGCCCGGCATGAACCACATCTTCCAGGACGCGAAGACCGGCGACCTGGGCAAGGCCGAGCGCAAGATGCCGGCGGTTTCGGAGCCGAAGGTGGTGACGCTGATCGGCGACTGGCTAGCGGCCCGGCTGCGCCGCTAGGCCTGGATCCTCTCCCCGGCGAAGGCGCTCAGTCCTTGTCGCGCTTGCCGCTTTCCGACTTGGCGGTGGTACCACGGCCGACATCGTCGCGGGGCTTGCCCTTGCTGGTGCGCTGGGAAACCGCGCGGGCGCCTTCGAGGACCGGACCGCAATCGGCCGCCTTGGCATCGCCGACATCGACGAAGGCGATGATCGCCGCGAAGGGGCTGGCGAAGACGCCGAGGCCGAGGCCCACGCCGGCGCGCGCCACCAGTTCGGGCGAGATCACGTCGAGGCCCGGCCGGGCGAAATAGCCGTTCAGCCCGACCGGCGACTGGCCGGAGAACAGGCTGAACTTCTTGCTGTCCGCGCGGATCGCCAGGTCGATGCTCTCGTTCCTGAAGCTGAACCCGCCGCGGCCGAGGACGACGTTCTTCTGCGTGTCGATCAGGATCGGGTCTGCCGCGGCGATGCCGTCGCGCACGGTGAAGCCGACCAGCCCGCAATTGATCTGCACCGGCTCCTTGAGCTTCTTCTCGAACATCTTCTGGACGAAGGTGCCGATGTCGATCTCGGACAGCTGGATGTTGCGCGTCCACATGCTGCCGCGCGGCAGGATCACCGCGATGCGGCCGTTCGAATTGGCCAGCGATTCGCGCACGCTGTCACCCGAGCCAGTCATCTTCACCCGCGCCTTGATCGTGCCGCTGGTGCCGCTCTGCTCGACGCCGAAGCCGGCGAGCAAGGTACCCATCGGGGTGGGCGACAGGCGCACGTCGTAATCGGTGAAGACCGGCTGGCGACGGGCGTTGATGGTGATGTCCGAGCTGACCGTGCCGCGTGCCATGCTGAAGTTGAGCGGGCTGAGCTTGAGCAGCATGTTGTCGAGATAGAGCCCCAGCTCGATGTTGGAGACCGGGAAGCTCGGCGCGCGCACGTCGCGCACCGTCCAATGGACCCTGGCGTCGAAGTTCCTGAGCGCGTCCACGCGGAGCCTGGCATCCGGCAGGATGCGCGGGGTGCCCGAGACCTGGGTGATCGCGCCGGCCGCGCCTTTGGCCGCCAGCGTGTTGGGATTGTAGCCGATGAACGGGCCGGCATCGACGATGTCGAGCGTGTCGGTGGCGAGCTGCGCGGTGAGCAGCATGCGTGGGCGCGTCATCTTCACGGTCATCTTGCCGGACAGGTCCGAATCGCCGAACCGGCCCTTCAGCCCGGTGAAGCGCCACTCATTGCCCTGCTTGGTGAGCGCCGAGCGCAGGCGATAGGTCCGCGTGTCGGGCACGGCGATGCCGGCGAGCATGAAGATGTCGGCGAGGTTCTGGCCGCGCACGTCCATGTGCAGGTCGGCGCCCTCGATCTCGGTCGCGCCGGGCAGGGTGCCCGAGACGTCGAGCTGGGTGCGCACGCCCTCGGCATGGAGCTTGAGCTGGTTCCTGCCGCCCGAGACGGTGGCATTGGGGGTGAGCAGCGCGCCGTTCAGCACGAAGCGGGTGCCGCGCGCGGTGCCGCTGCCGTCGAACGAGATGGTCGAGGCGAACTGGGTGTCCCTGGCCTCGACGGTGTGGACGCGGATCGCGGCCTCGATCTGCATCCGCGGATCGGCATAGCGGATCAGCGTGCCCTGGAGCAGCGCGCGGCGGATCGCGGGCAGGTCGAGCGGCTCGCCCTTCTCCTCGCTGAACGTCCATGTGTTGCGCTTGCCGGCCTTGTCCCATTGCAGGTCGACCTGGCCATTCTCCAGGCTCAGCCAGTTGATCCGGCGGTTGCCGGTGATCAGCGACCAGGTGGAGATGCGCGAATCGATCCGGCGGGCCTCGAAGAAATTGCCCTTGCCGGCCCATGCCGGGTTGGAGATCGTCATGCGCTCGGCGACGAACTTCACGTTGAACGGGTCGAGATAGAGCTGGAAGTCGCCGGCGATCTTCACCTCGCGGTGGGTCTGCCCTGCGACGATGCGCTCGAAGCTGTGCTTGAGGAAGCGGCCCTTGGTGACGAACAGGATCGTCCAGGCGAGGACCAGCAGGCCGAGGATCGTGGCGACGACGGCGATGATGCTGGCGATCGGGGTGCCGAGCGCGCGAATCGGTTTGGCCGGGGAACCTGCGGGCGGCGGGGCCGTATCGGCGGCTGTGATGGGCGTGTCCCGGTCTGCCATGGAGAGGAAAAGCCCCGCAACGCCATGGGGTTCCCGTTCCCCTTCCGCTCGCGGGAGGGGTTAGGGGAGGGGATAACTCGCTCGGACGCTGATTATAACAGCCCCTCCCTCGACCCCTCCCGCAAGCGGAAGGGGAGTCCCGAGACTCATCTTGCGCTCTCCCGACTCTTCCGCTAGGGCGCGCGCTTTCCGCGATCGTAGGGATGCGCCGGCTGAATGGGCTGCCGCGCGTGTCCGCAATCGTCGAACCATAAGGAGACGAAAATGCCCAAGCTCAAGACGAAGAGCGGCGTCAAGAAGCGCTTCAAGCTCACCGCCACTGGCAAGGTGAAGCACGGAGTCGCCGGCAAGCGCCACCGCCTGATTTCGCACAACGCGAAGTACATCCGCCAGAACCGCGGCACCTCCGTGCTCGCCGACGCCGATACCGCCCGCGTTATCGCGTGGGCGCCGTACGGCCTGAAGTAAGGGAGGCCCTGGAAAATGGCACGAGTTAAGCGTGGTACGACCACCAAGGCCAAGCACAAGAACATTCTTGAGCAGGCAAAGGGCTATCGCGGTCGTCGCAAGAACACGATCCGCATCGCCCGTCAGGCCGTCGAAAAGGCCGGCCAGTACGCCTATCGCGACCGCAAGGTTAAGAAGCGGACCTTCCGTGGTCTGTGGATCCAGCGCATCAACGCCGGTGTCCGCGCCGAGGGCCTGACCTATTCGCAGTTCATGCACGGGCTGAAGCTCGCCGGCATCGAGCTGGACCGGAAGGTCCTGGCCGATATCGCCATGAACGAAGGCGAAGCCTTTACCGCCATCATCGCGCAGGCGAAGGCGGCTCTGCCCCAGGCCGCCTGAGGCAGCAGCAACCCGATTGAAGAGGGGCTGCGGATCATCGATCCGCGGCCCCTTTTCTTTTGTTACGGCATCGGCTTAACCCCCTCACAGGGGGAATCATGATTGTCGGTATCGATCTTGGCACGACCAACAGCGCCATCGCCTGTTTTCGCGACGGCGCGCCGCAGCTCATTCCAAACGCGCTGGGCGACCTGCTGACGCCGTCGGCGGTGAGCCTGGGCAAGGACGGGGCGCTGCTTGTCGGGCTGGCGGCCCGCGAGCGCCAGTCGACCCATCCGGAGGCGACTGCCACCGCGTTCAAGCGCCACATGGGCACCCGCAAGCGCTACACGCTGGGCCGGCGCGCCTATTCGGCCGAGGACCTGTCGGCCCTGGTGCTCGCCAGCCTCAAGGCCGATGCAGAGCGCTTCACCGGCGAGAAGGTGACCGGCGCGGTGATCACCGTCCCCGCCTATTTCAACGACCAGCAGCGCAAGGCGACGCGGCGCGCCGGCGAGCTGGCGGGCCTGAAGGTGGAGCGGCTGGTCAACGAACCGACCGCGGCGGCGCTCGCCTATGGCATCCATGAGCGGGGCGACCGCGAGCCCTTCCTGGTCTTCGACCTGGGCGGCGGCACGTTCGACGTGTCGATCGTCGAGGTGTTCGACGGCGTGATCGAGGTGCGGGCATCGGCCGGCGACAATCGGCTGGGCGGCGAGGATTTCAACGATGTGATGGCCAGGATCGCCCGCGCGGCGATCGACCCCGAGGAGAAGCTGGCCGCGCGCGGCAAGGAATCGCTGTTCCACGAGGTGTTGCGTGCCGCTGCGGAGCGTAGCCGCCGCGCGCTGAGCGAGGCGGAGGAGGCTTCGTTCGAGATCGTCTGGGAAGGCCAGGCGTACGGCCACCGGATCTCGGCCGCGGCGTTCGACGAAGCGGTCGAGCCATTGCTCCAGCGGATGCGCGATCCGGTGCTGCGCTCGCTGCGGGACAGCAACATCGCGGTCGGTGGCTTGAGCGACGTGGTGATGGTGGGCGGCGCTACCCGCATGCCGGCGGTGCGCCGTGCGGTCACCCGGATGTTCGGGCGCTTCCCCAACCACAGCCTGCATCCCGACCATGCCGTGGCGCTGGGTGCCGCGGTGCAGGCGGGGCTCAAGGCGCGCGACGCGGCGCTCGACGAGATCCGCCTTACCGACGTCTGCCCCTTCACGCTGGGTATCGATACCGCGATGCGCGATCCCGCCGGCCGGATGGTTTCGGGTGTGTTCGCGCCGATCATCGAGCGCAACACCGTCGTCCCCGCGAGCCGCATGCATCGCTTCCAGACGATGATCGACCAGCAGAAGCAGGTCGAGATCAACATCTTCCAGGGCGAGGCGCGCGACGTTTCGGAGAATGTCCATCTCGGCCAGGTGCAGGTGCCCGTACCTCCGCGGCCGGCGGGCGAAGTCGCCGTCGATGTACGCTTCAGCTACGATGCCAGCGGGCTGCTCGAGGTCGACGTCAACGTGCCGATGAGCGGGCTCGCCCGCCAGGTGGTGATCAGCAGCGGCGACGGCGGGGACTCGCCCGAGGAGATCGAGGCGCGCCGGGCCGCGCTCGCCGAGCTCAAGGTCCATCCGCGCGACGAGGCGGTAAACGCCGCGACCCTGGCGCGCGCCGAGCGCTGCTACGAGAATTTCCTCGGCGATCGCCGGCAGCATATCGGCGAAATGATCCTGGCCTTCGAAGCGGTGCTCGAACGGCAGGAGCCGCATGCGATCGACGACCTGCGACAGCAGGTCGAGGCGGCGCTCGACCTGCTCGAAGGCGAGCGCTTCCTGTGAGCGCCTCTCCCTGGGGGCTGTTGGGGATCGCCCGCACCAGCGACGATGGCGAGATCCGCCGCGCCTATGCGCGCGCGCTCAAGGCGATCGACGTGGACCAGGATCCCGGTGCCTTCATCGCGCTGCGCCAGGCATTCGACGCGGCGCGGATGCACGCGGCCCAAGTCGCGGCGCGCGTGCCGGAACCTGCGCTGGCGGGGGATGGTCCCGAACCGGAGCCGCGCGCGGAATCGTCTGTCCCGGAACCCGAGCCGAAGCCCGAACTCGAAGCGCGCCCCGGCTGGGTGGAGGATGTCGAGGCGATCCAGGCCCTGATCTTCGGCGACCAGACGCGCGAGGCGATCTTTGCGGAAGTAGGGCTGCGCGCCGAACGGCTGCTGAACGGCCCCGAGATGGAGCAGATCGACCACGCGGCGCGAGTCGAGCAATGGGCGGTGCAGGTGATCCTGTCGGGCATCCCCCGCAGCAACGCGCTGCTGTTGCCGGCGCTGCGGCGCTTCGACTGGATTCAGCGCTACCAGAAATGGGACTGTCATCCCGCGATTCGCGCGGTGGTCGGCCGCTATATGGACTGCCAGCTGGTCAATGACCTGAACGACGGCAAGGGCATCTATGCGATGCCCTTCCGTCTCATCCAGCGCGGCACCAAGCCGCGCGGATCGCAGGTGGCACTGGTCGAGCGATTCCTGGCGATGGTGCGGAGCGAATATCCAACCGTGCTCCAGGAATTGCCGCCCCAGTCGCTTGAAGCGTGGGAAGCGCTGATTGCACGGCGCAACAATGCGCTGCCCGCCCGTTTCGGCCAGGCACGGCGCATCTATTGGGCGAAGTTCGTCCGCTTCGCCCGACGCTACAAGCTCGATCTTGTCGGCCAGGTGCTGTTCTTCACGGTGGCGACCCTGCTCGGCCTCGGCCTCGTCGTCGCCACGCACGGCCTGGCGCTGATCTTCCTGGTTCCGGCGCTGGTCAACGCCAACAAGAAGTAGGTGGAATGCGCTCGGCCATTGCGCCGGGCGCGCCCTTTTGCTTTGGGGCTGAGCATGAGCACCGATCTTGACCAGCTTCGCACCGACCTGCTCGGCTCCATCGAGGCAGCCGCAGGGCTAGACGCCGTAGAAGCGCTGCGCGTGCATGCGCTCGGCAAGCAGGGGGCGATCACCGGCCTGCTCAAGACCCTGGGCGGAATGAGCCCCGAGGAGCGCCAGGCGCAGGGGCCGCGCATCCACGGACTGCGCGAGGCGGTGACCGAGGCGCTGGCGGTGCGCAAGACGTCGCTGGAAAAGGCGGCGCTCGATGCGCGGCTCGCCAGCGAGACGATCGACATGACACTGCCGGTCGACAGCGTGCCCGCGGGCTCGGTGCATCCGGTCAGCCAGGTGATGGACGAACTGGCGGAGATCTTCGCCGATCTCGGCTTCGCGGTCGCCACCGGTCCCGAGATCGAGGACGACTGGCATAATTTCACCGCGCTCAACATCCCCGAGACGCATCCGGCGCGGGCGATGCACGACACCTTCTATTTCCCGCGCGAGGCGGACGGCAGCCAGAAATATCTGCTGCGCACCCACACCTCGCCGGTGCAGATCCGCACCATGGTGGCGAACAAGCCGCCGATCCGGATCATCGCGCCGGGCCGCGTCTATCGCTCGGACAGCGATGCGACGCACACGCCGATGTTCCACCAGATCGAGGGGCTGGTGATCGACAAGGGGATCACGCTCGGCCACCTGAAGTGGACGCTCGAGACTTTCCTCAAGGCCTTCTTCGAGCGCGACGACATCGTGCTGCGGCTGCGCCCGAGCTATTTCCCGTTCACCGAGCCGAGCGCCGAAGTCGATGTCGGCTTCACCTGGCAGAACGGCAAGCGCGTGATCGGCGGCGATCCGCGCAAGTCGGATAATGGCGGCTGGATGGAAGTGCTCGGCTCCGGGATGGTCCACCGCAAGGTGATCGAGAGCTGCGGCCTCGATCCGAACGAATGGCAGGGCTTCGCCTTCGGCACCGGCGTCGACCGGCTGGCGATGCTCAAATATGGGATGGACGACTTGCGCGCCTTCTTCGACGGCGATCTGCGCTGGCTCAAGCATTATGGCTTCTCGGCGCTCGATGTGCCCACGCTGAGCGGGGGAGTGGGCGCATGAAGTTCACCCTGAGCTGGCTCAAGGAGCATCTCGATACCAGTGCCTCGCTGACCGACATCGAGGAGGCGCTGACCCGCGTCGGCCTCGAAGTGGAAGGCGTGGAGAACCCGGGCGAGAAGCTGAACGGCTTCCGCGTCGCCAAGGTGCTGACCGCCGAGCGACATCCCCAGGCCGACAAGCTGCAGGTGCTGACCGTCGATACCGGCGAGCAGGTCCTCCAGGTCGTCTGCGGCGCGCCCAATGCGCGCGCGGGCCTGGTCGGGGTGCTCGGTACCCCGGGCGCGGTGGTGCCGGCGAACGGCATGGCGCTGAAGGTCGCCGCGGTGCGCGGCGTCGAATCGAACGGCATGATGTGCTCGACGCGCGAGCTCGAGCTCGGCGACGATCATGACGGGATCATCGAGCTGCCGGCGGATGCGCCGGTCGGCACGGCGTTCGCCGATTATGCCGATCTCAACGATCCGGTGTTCGACATCTCGATCACCCCGAACCGCCAGGACTGCATGGGCGTGCGCGGCATCGCGCGCGATCTGGCGGCAGCCGGCCTCGGTACGCTCAAGCCGCTCGACGCCGAGCCGGTGCAGGGCGAGGGCGCGGGTCCGGAAGTGAAGATCGAAGCGCCCGAGGGCTGCCCGGCTTATTATGGCCAGACGGTCAGCGGCGTCACCAACGGCGCGTCGCCCGAGTGGATGCAGCGCCGGTTGAAGGCGATCGGGCAGCGGCCGATCTCGGCGCTGGTCGACATCACCAACTATGTGATGATCGACCTCGGCCGTCCGCTCCACGTCTATGACAAGGCCAAGCTCTCGGGCGCGCTGACCGTGCGCAAGGCGAAGGCCGGCGAGCAGGTGCTGGCGCTCAACGAGAAGACCTACACGCTCGACGAAACGATCACCGTGATCGCCGACCAAAACGGCGTGCACGATATCGGCGGCATCATGGGCGGCGAGGACACCGGCGTGTCCGACACCACCACCGATGTCGTGATCGAATGCGCCTATTTCGATCCCGAGCATATCGCCCGGGCCGGCCAGAAGCTGATGCTGACCAGCGATGCCCGCTCGCGCTTCGAGCGCGGCGTCGATCCGCAGTTCCTCGAGGACGGCATCGCGATCGCGACGCGGCTGGTGATCGAGCTGTGCGGCGGCAAGGCGAGCGAAGTGACGCGCGCCGGCACGCTGCCCAAGGTGGGCGTGACCACCGGCTATGATCCCAAGCTGGCCGAGACGCTGGGCGGCCTCGCCGTGCCCGCGGCGCGTCAGGTCGAGATCCTCGAGAGCCTGGGCTTCACCGTCCAGCCGCTCGACGGCAATGGCGATCCGGTCGAGCTGGCCGATGGTTTCGACGCGCTGCGCGTCACTGCGCCGAGCTGGCGCCGCGATGTCGACGGCCCGGCTGACCTGGTCGAGGAAGTGATCCGCATCGAAGGAATCGACAATGTCCCCTCGACGCCGCTGTCGCGCGTGCCGGGCGTGGCCAGGCCGACCGCGACGTCCGAGCAGAAGATTGAGCGCAAGCTGCGCCGCAACGCTGCTGCGCGCGGGCTCAACGAGGCGGTGACCTGGAGCTTCGTCTCCGAGGCCGAGGCGGCGCCGTTCGGCGGTGGTGCCTGGACGCTTGCCAATCCGATCAGCGAGGACATGAAGGTCATGCGCCCGTCGCTGTTGCCGGGCCTGCTCGGTGCTGCCGAGCGCAACCTCAAGCGCGGCGCGACTTCGGTCCGCCTGTTCGAGCTTGGTCGCCGCTATCTGGCGGACGGTGAGCGCGTGACGCTCGGCGTGCTGCTGGCGGGCGCGAAGACCCCGCGCGGCTGGCAGGGCGGCAAGGCCCAGGCCTTCACAGCGTTCGACGCCAAGGCCGAGGCGCTGGCGCTGCTCGAGGCTGCCGGCGCGCCGGTGGCGAACCTGCAGGTGATGGGTGAGGCGGGCGACGTCTGGCATCCGGGCCAGTCGGCGACGCTGCGCCTGGGGCCGAAGACCGTGCTCGCGGCGTTCGGCATGGTCCATCCGAGCGTGCTCAAGGCGTTCGACCTCGACGGCGATGTCGCCGCGGTCGAGCTCTATCTCGATGCGTTGCCCGGCAAGCGCGGCGGCACCGGCTTCATGCGCACGGCATACACGCCGCCGGCGCTGCAGGCGGTGACGCGCGACTTCGCCTTCCTGGTGCCGGTGGCGCTGGCGGCGGGCGACCTGGTCCGCACCGTCAAGGGCGCGGACAAGGCGGTGATCGTCGATGCGCGGCTGTTCGACGTCTTCACCGGCACCGGCGTGCCGGAGGGGCAGAAGAGCCTCGCTATCGAAGTCACGCTCCAGCCGGGCGAGAAGAGCTTCACCGACGAGGAGCTGAAGGCAGTCGCCGACAAGGTGGTCGCCGCGGCGGCCAAGCTGGGCGCGGTGCTGCGGGGATAAAGGGATGATCGATCGGTTCCTCGACGGGTTCAACGCCCTGCACGAGTATCCGGGCGACATCTCGACTCCGATCCAGATCCCGGGCGATCTCGATCCGTTCGAGCGGCATGAGCGCTTCACGCTGTACATCGATGCCGAGCTTCGCATGTCGGGGCTCGGCAGCGCCGGCGGCGGCTGGCAGGTCCGCGAATATGACGAGGCGGACGACGAGGATGACGGCCGCGTCGTCTATTCGATGATCGATGCCGATGTGACTGAACTGGAGATGGGCCTCGCGTTGATTCGCGAACAGCTCGCCGAGTTGGGCTGCCCGCCGGGTACCTTGGTTCAATATGATTCGCGTGAGGATCGCTGGGACGGCGAGCGCTGGCATCGGGGCGAGGCGCGGTCGGTCGACGAGGAAGACGCAGAGCCGTGGCGCGGCGACAAGGGATAGCTTTATTTCGTCACCCTGGCCTTGTGCCGGGGTCCACTGCGCGGCAAGGGCTCCGCCATCGCCGTGAGGCTGTCGCCTGCGGCACAGTGGATCCCGGAACACGTCCGGGATGACGGACTTGGAGGATCGGCATGCCCACCGCACTCATCACCGGCGCAACTGCAGGGATCGGCGAGGCCTGCGTCCATGCCTTTGCCGATGCCGGGTGGAACGTCGTCGCCACCGGGCGGCGCGCCGAGCGGCTGGCGACGCTGGAGCGCGACACTGTCCGTACCCTCGCCTTCGACATCCGCGACGAGGCGGCGCGTGACGCGGCGCTCGATTCGCTGCCCGAGGACTTCCGCGAGATCGACCTGCTGGTGAACAATGCCGGGCTCGCGCTCGGGCTGGAGCCGGCGCAGGAGGCGTCGCTCTCCAACTGGAAGACGATGATAGACACCAACGTGACGTCGCTCGTCTCGATCACCCACAAGCTGCTGCCGATGCTGGTCGCGCGCAAGGGCGCGATCATCAACCTGTCGTCGGTGGCGGCGAAATATCCCTATCCGGGCGGCAACGTCTATGCGGCGACCAAGGCGTTCGTCCGCCAGCTCAGCCTCGACCTGCGCGCCGACCTGCACGGCACCGGGGTGCGCGTCACTTCGATCGAGCCCGGCATGGTCGAGACCGAGTTCACCCTGGTGCGCACCGGCAGCCAGGAAGTCTCCGACAAGCTCTATGGCGGCGTGAACCCGATGACCGCCGAGGACATCGCCGAGACGATCCTGTGGGTGGCGACCCTGCCGCCGCACCTGAACATCAACAGCCTCGAGCTGATGCCGGTCAACCAGAGCTGGCAGGCCTTTGCGGTGCACCGCGAGGGGTGAATTGCTAGGCCGAATTGGCCTTCAAACTCCCCTCCCGTGCAGGGAGGGGAGTTGGAAGCGGGGCGAGACCTTAGAGCCCCGCGTCCGCCCGCACCGCCAGCGCGAGGCCGGACCAGTCGAGATCCTCGCCTTCGCGCGCCATCGCGCTGAGCAGATGGTCGCGGATCACGCCGAGCAGCGGCATCGGCACGCGGCTGTCATTGGCCAAGGCCGAGACCAGGTTCATGTCCTTGAGGCCGAGCGGCGCGGTGAAGCCCGCCGGGCGGAAGCGCTGCTCGGCGAGGATCTCGCCATAGACGCGGTGGCTGCGGCCGCCGAACAAGGTCTCGGTCATCACTTCGACGAAAGTGGCCGGGGCGACGCCGTTCTTCTCGCCCAGCGCCATCGCCTCGGCGAAGCTCTCGACCGCGGCGAGGATCATGAAATTGCCCGAGAGCTTGACGATGTTCGCCTGCTCCGGGCGGTCGCCGACCGGGAAGACGCGCTGGCCGATCGCCTCGAACAGCGGCTGGCAGGCGGCGATGAGGTCGGCATCGCCCGCCGCCACGATGTTGAGCGCGCCTGCCGCGGCGACATCGGGCCGGCCGAACACCGGCGCGGAGAGGAAGCGCATGCCTGCCTCGCGATGCGCCGCATCGAGCCGGGTGACCAAAGTGGGGGCGATGGTGCTCATCGAGACGTGGATCGCCGGGGACTTCGCCGTCAGGATGCCCTTCTCGCCAAAGGTCACCGCTTCCACCGCCGCGTCGTTGGCGAGCATGGTCACGACCACATCGCCCCGCGCGGCCTCGGCGGGGCTGGCGGCACGGACGGCGCCTTCGGCGACCAGCGCGTCGGCCTTGGCGGGATCGCGGTTCCATACGGTCAGCCGGTGCCCCGCCTTGGCGATGTTGCGGGCAATGCCGATGCCCATATGGCCGAGACCGATGACGCCGATTTCCATGAAGCTGCTCCGTTGGACCCGCGCGACCGATCGCCGCGCCGCAGATTGTTGCCGACGCTGGCGCCGTGCTAGCGGCAGATAGGGTGGCAGGACCGGAGGGCAAGCGTGGCTGACAATTGGATTCGCATTGCGTCGGACGAACTGGGCGCGGCGATCAATCCCTTCGGGGCCGAGCTGTCGTCGCTCACCGATGCCGAGGGGCGCGAGCTGATGACCGACGCCGATCCGGCCTTCTGGACGGGACGTGCGCCTTTGCTCTTCCCGATCGTCGGGCGGCTGATGGACGATGCGTATCGGCTGGACGGCAAGACCTATGCGCTGCCCCAGCACGGCTTTGCGCGGAAGCAGGACTTCGTGCTGGTCGAGCAGTCGGCGGACCGGGTGGTGCTGCGGCTGGTCGACAATGACGCGACGCGCGCGGTCTATCCCTTCGCTTTTACGCTCGATGCGGCCTTCTCGCTCAGCGACGCGACGCTTTCGATGGACATCAAAGTCACCAACACTGGCGATGCCGACATGCCGGCGAGCTTCGGCTTCCACCCCGCCTTTGCCTGGCCGCTGCCCTATGGCGCGGCGAAGGAGGAGCACCAGATCGTCTTCGCGGACCAGGAGCCGGGCGAGCTGGCGGCGATCGTCAAGGGCGGCTGGATGGATGCGGAAGGCTGGGAGAGCCCGGTCGATGGCCGGGTGCTCGAGCTGTATGACGAGCTGTTCGAACGCGATGCGCTGGTGTGGAATCCGGTGCGCAGCCAGTCGCTTCGCTATGGTGCGCTGGGCGGACCGCAGCTGGTCTGCGACTTTCCCGACACGCCGGCGCTGGGGCTGTGGATGAAGCCGGGTGCCAGCTATCTGTGCATCGAGCCCTGGCACGGGATCGCGGACCCCTATGGGTTCGAGGGCGAGATCTGGGACAAGCCGCTGATGCAGCGCTTTGCACCGGGCGAAGCGAAGACCTTCACGATGCGAGTGACGCTGGCCGATTGAGGCGCGTCTTTGGTTGACGCATCGCGGACGCGAAAACCGGTTCCCACTTTTCGCTGCGATGCTCTAAAGGGCGCGCCACCATGCCAGTTTCAGACCGCCGTACCTTCGCCATCATCTCGCACCCCGACGCGGGCAAGACCACGCTGACCGAAAAGCTGCTGCTGTTCGGCGGCGCGATCCATCTTGCCGGCGAAGTGAAGGCGCGCGGGCAGGCGCGGCGCGCGCGCTCGGACTGGATGAAGATCGAGCAGCAGCGCGGCATCTCGGTGACCAGCTCGGTGATGACCTTCGAGCGGGGCGGCGTGACCTTCAACCTGCTCGATACGCCGGGCCACGAGGACTTCTCGGAAGATACCTATCGCACGCTCACGGCGGTCGATTCGGCGGTGATGGTGATCGACGTCGCCAAGGGCATCGAGAGCCAGACGCGCAAGCTGTTCGAGGTCTGCCGGCTGCGCAACGTGCCGATCATCACCTTCGTCAACAAGGTCGATCGCGAAGGCCGGCACGTGTTCGAGACGCTCGACGAGATCGCCGATCTGCTCGCGCTCGACGTGTGCCCGATGACCTGGCCGGTGGGCATGGGCGGCACCTTCGAGGGCATCTTCGACCTCGCCACCAACCGCCTGCTGCTGCCCGAGGGCGACAGCCGCGAATTCCATGGCAAGGTGGTGCAGACCAGCGGCATCGACGATCCGCAACTGGATGAAATCATCTCGGCAGAGAATCTCGCCAAGCTGCGCGAGGATGTCGAGCTGGCCCAGGCCGGCTATCCGGCGTTCGACGGCGAGGCCTATCGCCACGGCGACCTCACTCCGGTCTATTTCGGATCGGCGCTCAAGGAGTTCGGCGTCGATTCGCTGATCGAGGCGATCGCGACGCATGCGCCGCCGCCGCATGCGCTGCCCGCCGAGCCGGCGCCGGTTTCGCCCGATGCCGGGCAGGTCACCGGCTTCGTGTTCAAGGTCCAGGCGAACATGGATCCCAACCACCGCGACCGCATCGCGTTCATGCGGCTGGTCTCGGGCACCTTCAAGCGTGGCATGAAGCTGACCCCGACCGGGCATGGCAAGCCGATCGCGATCCACTCGCCGATCCTGTTCTTCGCCCGCGAGCGCGAGCTGGCCGACGAGGCCTTCCCCGGCGACATCATCGGCATTCCGAACCACGGCGTGCTGCGTGTCGGCGATACGCTGAGCGAGAAGGCCGATGTGCGCTTCACCGGCTTGCCCAACTTCGCGCCCGAGATCCTGCGCCGCGTCGCGCTCAAGGATCCGACCAAGACCAAGCAGCTGCGCAAGGCGCTGGACGACATGGCCGAGGAAGGCGTGACCCAGGTCTTCTATCCGGAGATCGGATCGAACTGGATCATCGGCGTGGTCGGCCAGCTGCAGCTCGACGTGCTGCTCAGCCGGCTCGATGCCGAGTACAAGGTTGCGGCGGGGCTGGAAGTGGCGCCGTTCGAGACGGCGCGCTGGATCACGGCGGAGGATCCCAAGGACCTGGCCGAGTTCATGTCGCTCAACCGCGGCGCGATGGCCAAGGACCGTGACGGGAACCCGGTGTTCATGGCCAAGTCGAACTGGGAGGTCGGCTATGTCGCCGATCGCTATTCGAAGGTGAAGTTCGCGGCGACGCGGGAGCGTTGAGGCTCTTTGCTTTCTGGCGGGGGTGGCCGGGCGGTCCCATCCCCGCCCGGCCGTCCCGTAAAGGCATCCCCTCGGAACGCATTTGCATGATCGTGCAAATTCGGAATCTGCGCGATTCAGGAAAGCGCCGAGTCGGAAAACTACCTAGGGTGGCTCAGTCGACCCAGCCCTTGCGCACGTGCCGGGCGGCGAGCAGCGCAAGAATGCCGGCAATTACATAGAAGCCCAGGCAGAATACCGCGCCGTAGCGCAGCGCGTCGGCGCCGTAGCTGGTCTTCAGTTCCTCGGACAGGAAGCCCATCAGCAGCGGGCCGAGCCCCATGCCGATCAGGTTGTTGATCAGCAGGAAGCTGCCCGATGCGGTGGCGCGCATGTGCTGCGGTACCATGTGCTGCACGGCGGTGGTCACCGGGCCGAGCCACAGGATGTTGAGCCCGTTGGGGATGATCAGCAGCGGCCAGGCGATCCACGGATTGGGCGTCAGGAAGCCGATCGCGAACAGGGGCGCAGTGACCAGCCATGCGATGGCGGGCAGCCAGGCGTACCAGGCGCGGTCGCCCTTGCCGAGCCGGTCGGCGAACCAGCCGCCGGCGAACACGCCGGCGGTGCCGCCGATCAGCAGCAGCGAGGCCATGAACTGGCCGGTGGTCACCAGGTCGAAGCCGAAATTGCCCATCAGCACCAGCGGGGTCCACAGCGCCAGGCCATAGCCGCACAGCGAGCTGCACGAGGCGCCGAAGGCGAGCAGCCAGAAGCCGGGCTTGCGCGCGAGGATGCCGAACACCGCGCTGACCGGCGTGGTCTCGCCCTTGGCGACGGCGGGGCGCGGCACGTCGCGGACCACCCAGCGGAATACCGGCGCGATCAGGATGCCGATCACGCCCATGGTGATGAACGCCGCACGCCAGTCGACCAGAGCCGCGATATAGGCGCCGAGCAACGTGCCGAGCGCCAGGCCGATCGGGATGCCGAGTGAATAGATGGCGAGGGCGCGGGCGCGGCGCTCCGGCGGGAAATAGTCGCTGATCACCGCATAGGACGGTGCGACGCCGCCCGCCTCGCCGACGCCGACGCCGAGGCGGAACAGGAAGAGCTGCCAATAGCCGGTCGCCAGGCCGCACAGCCCGGTGAACAGGCTCCACACCGCCAGCGCGCCGGCGATCACGCCCGAGCGGCTGGTCCGGTCGGCGAGATAGGCAAGCGGCACGCCCAGCACCGAATAGAGCACCGCGAAGGCCAGCCCGCCGATTGCGCCGAACTCGGTCTTGGTGAGCTGCAGATCTTCCATGATCGGCTTGGCGAGGATGCCGAGGATCTGCCGGTCGAGGAAGTTGAAGGTGTAGACGAGCAGCAGCATCGCCAGCACGAGACCAGGATAGCCGGGGCGGCTGGCGGGGGATGCGGCGGAAGCGTTCATTACCATACCTCGGCATCAAAAGAGCCGGACGTCAAGGGACGTCCGACTCCGGAATTTAGGTGCAGTGCAGCGTACTCAGAATTTGAGGCTGAACGACCCGAAGATCTGGCGCGGATTGCCGTAAAAGGCGGTGGCGACGCCTTCCTTGCCCAGGGTCGGCGTGTAGCCGCCGGCAGGCGTGAGGATCGGCGTGCCGTCGATCCGGCTGTTGATATACTGATAGCCGGCGGTCTTGTAGCGCACATCGGTCAGATTCTTGCCGTGGATGCCGATCGAGTAGCGCCCGTCGCCAAAGGTGTAGACCAGGTGCGCGTCGAGCAGGGTATAGCCCGGCTGGTCGAGGAACGGGCTGGCCGTCTCGAACTGGTGGGTCAGGCCGCGATAGGAGACGGTGGTGGTGGCGTTGAGATCGCCGCCGGCGACCGGCAGCGAGGCGCCGAGCGTGCCGGCCAGCGTCCAGTCCGGCGTGTTCTGGAACACGCGCACCGCCGAGACGTCCACGCCGGTCGGCCCGATGAAGCGCTTGTACTTGGCGTCGATGTAACCGACCGCGCCGTTGAAGAAGAAGCTCGAGCCCGGGCCGGCAAAGCCGCGCGCCAGCACCGCGTTGGTCTCGAGCTCGACGCCCTTGATGTCGGCCTTGGCGGCGTTGGTGGTGATGCCGCAGAAGCTCTGGACGTTGTTGATCAGGCAGCCGACCGAGCCGGGAATCTGGACGTTCGAATAGTCCGAATAGAAGCCGGCGAGCGACCAGTTCAGGCGGCGGTCGAACGCCGCGCCCTTCCAGCCGATTTCATAGCTCTTCACCGTCTCCGGATCGAAGGAGAGATAATTGTAGATGTCCTGATAGGTGCGGCCGGCGGCGGGGTTGCTGATCGGCGCCGAGGTGCCCGAGCCGCGCGGATCGAAGCCGCCGCCCTTGAAGCCTTCCGAATAGGAGGCATAGACCATGTGGTCGGCGCTCGGCTTGAAGCTGAGCGTGGCGCGCGGGGTGAAGCGCTTGAAATTGGCGGTGCCGCGGAAATCGGTGGAAGGCGCGCCGACCGGGATCGGGGTGCCGCCGAAATCCGGGGTCAGGCCGAGATAGCTGGCCTTGAAGACATAGGACTTGCGCTGATCCCAGGTGTAGCGGCCGCCGAGCGTGAGGCTCAGTGCCGGCGTGATGTCATAGGTGAAGTCGCCATAGATCGAGTGGGTCTCGGTGCGCACATCGCCTGCGGTATAGGCGTTGAAGCCGGCGAGCGTGGTCGACAGCAGCACGCCGAAGCCGGTCGTCGCCTTGGCGCCCAGATAATAATAGCCGAGGATGCCGTTGAGCTTGCTGCCATGGACCAGCGCCTGGAATTCCTGGCTGGTCTGGTTGTTCTTGTAGTAGGCCGGCACGTCGACATCGACCGAGGGCGTCGAATCGAAGTCGATCGGGGTGTAGGACGTGTCCTCGCGATAGGCGCTGATGCTGCGCAGCGTGATATGCTCGCTGACATCGGCGTTGATCGTCATCGAGATGCCGCCCGCCTCGACATTGTTCTTCGGGCTGTTGAGCCCGGCATTGGTGTCGAAGACGTTGGACAGCACCGGCGATCCGGTCAGCAGGCCAGGGAACAGGCGGTGGCCGTTGCGGGCGTTCGACTTGTCATGGGTGTAGTCGCCGGTGATCCGCACCGACATCTTCTCGTCGGGCGTCTCGAACTCGAGCGTGGCGCGGCCGGCCCAGACATTCTTGTTGTAGTTCTCGATGCCGAGATTCTTGTTCTCGCCAAAGCCGTCGCGGGTCAGCCTGGCGCCCGAGATGCCGAACTTGAGCATCGAGCCGATCGGAGTGGAGGCGCTGACGATCACGTCCGCCTGGTTGTACGAGCCGTAATTGCCGCGGACCGACAGGGTCGGGCGATCCTCGAGCTTCTTGGTGACGTACTTCACCGCGCCGCCGATCGTGTTGCGGCCATAGAGCGTGCCCTGCGGCCCGCGCAGCACTTCGATCCGCTCGACGTCATAGATATCGAGCACCGCCGCCTGGGGACGGTTGAGATAGACGTCGTCGAGATAGATGCCGATGCCCGCTTCGAAGCCGGGAACCGGATCCTGCTGACCGACGCCGCGGATGAAGGCGGCGAGCGTCGAGTTGGTGCCGCGCGCGTCCTTGAGCGTGGTGTTGGGCGAGGCGATCTGCAGGTCGGTCAGGTCGACGGCGCCGGCCTGGTTGAGCTGGGCCGAGGTGAGCGCGGTCACCGCGGTCGGCACGTCGAGCAGCTTCTCTTCGCGACGGCGGGCCGTGACGACGATCTCGCCGCTGTCGGCAAGCGCGCTGTCCTGCGCTTCCGGAGCGGCGGAGGCAGCATCCTGCGCCATGGCAGGGGCGGCGGTGATTGCAGCAAGGGCAGCGCCCGCGAACAGAATCGAACGCGCGCAATTCAGGCGTGACATGCAGTTATCCCCTCTCCTCGAACCCGTCGTTGATCGCGGGTTGCACCTTGTTGCCCGAGCCTATACTGAAACCTGAACCAAGTTTCAACTTGGATCGACAGGGGGAGATGCAATGGTTAGGGTCCGTGGCATGAACGCCACAGCATCGGACCTGCAGGGCAGCGAAGCCGCGAGCGCGGGCAAGGAGCCGCGCACCGCGCGCGGGCGGCGCACGCTGCGCCTGATCCTCGATGCTGCGGCCGAGGAATTCGGCGCCAAGGGGTTCCACGAAGGCTCGATCAGCGGGATCACCCGCCGGGCGGGCGTCGCGCTGGGCAGCTTCTACACCTATTTCGATTCGAAGGACGACGTGTTCCGCGCGCTGGTCCGCGACATGAGCGAGCAGGTGCGCGAGCATGTCGCGCCGGCGATCAAGGGCGCGACCGGCGGCCAGATCGCGGCGGAGCAGGCGGCCTTGCTCGCCTTCATCCGCTTCGCGCGGGAGCACAAGGAGATCTACCGGATCATCGACGAGGCCGAGTTCGTCGATCCCGAAAGCTTCCGCATGCATTATGCGACCACCGCCGAGCGCATTGCCAAGCGCCTCCAGGCAGCGGCCGAGCGGGGCGAAGTGCGCGAGGATGTGAACGAAATCCATGCCTGGGCGATCATGGGGATGAACGTGTTCCTGGGCCTGCGCTACAGCGTCTGGCAGGAGGACGTGGATCCCGAAGCGATCGCCGACACGGTCGCGAAGCTGCTCGCGCGCGGAATTGGCACGGATAGGTAAGACCCGCCATTGCGATGCGGGGCATGGTACCGCATCTTGGGGCCATGGATTTCAGCGACTGGCATGTGGCGCGGGCAAGGGCGCTGTTCACGGTGCTGGCCGAGCGCCACGGCCTGCGCATGCGCGGCGCCGATGCCGGGCCGGACTATCTCGAGCTCGAACTGCCGGTCCAATACGGTCTTCGCATCGCGCTGAAGCTGGTCTGGTCGCGCGACCTGCTGCTGATCCGCAGCGAGTTGTTCACCGCCGAATTCCATCTCGATGCCGATCCCGATGCGGAGGCCAGGTTCGTCGACACGCTGGACGGGCTGGTGCGCGGCGAGGTCCGCCTGCACCTGTTCTACTGGCCCAGGGCGAAGCGGCCCTACAAGACCTTGCTCCAGGTGCCGGCAGGCGAGCAGTGGCGGACCATCTATACCTGGTTCCGCTGGCTGCCCTGGTCGCCGGTGGCGCGCGAGGAAGTGTTCGTGAACAGCCGCGCGCCGCATCTCCATGTCGTCGGTCACGCCTGAGCGGCGAGCATCTCCTCCACCCATAGGGGAACCAGGGTGCCGGCCGGGCCGAGCCGGGTCTCGCCGAACCAGCTGCTCCCGGCGCTGGGATCGAGGTTGAGCTCAAGCGTCTGCGCGCCGTGATAGCGGGCAGTCTGGACGAAGCCGGCGGCCGGGTAGACTGCGCCCGAGGTGCCGATCGAGACGAACAGGTCGGCATCGGCCAGCGCCTGCTCGATCACTTCCATGTGATAGGGCATCTCGCCGAAGAACACGATGTCGGGGCGCAGCGCCGGGCTGCCGCAATCGGGGCATTCGCTATCGGGCGGCAGCGACCCTTCCCATTCCCCATTGTCGCCGCAGGCCGCGCAGAGCGCGGATTTCAGTTCGCCGTGCATGTGGAGCATACGGTTCGCGCCCGCGCGTTCGTGCAGATCGTCGACATTCTGGGTGACGATCAGCAGTCCGCCGTGCCATTCGGCGTCGAGCCGGGCGAGCGCACCATGCGCGGCATTGGGCACGACTTCGTCCAGCTTCGCCCGGCGCGCGTCATAGAAGCGGTGGACCAGCTCTGGATCGCGGGCGAGTGCCTCCGGCGTGCAGACATCCTCGACCCGATGCCCCTCCCATAGCCCGCCCGGCCCCCGGAAGGTGGCGATGCCGCTCTCCGCCGAAAGCCCGGCGCCGGTGAGGATGACGATGTTGTGGAGGGTGCGCATGGCGGCAGGATAGGCATGAACCACGCCCGCCGCCACCGCGCGCAACGCTGACGCGCTGTCTCGAAGCACGATCGCGGCGCCGGAGTGTATTCGTGTCGTTTCCGGGCATTTGCCACGCCGGTGCCGCAAATCACCGGTTCACTCGGACCGTGCTCACCGCCTTCCTCCTCGCCGCGCTCGCCCCGCAGGACCGGGCGCCGATCTTTCCCAGTCCCGACGAGGCGGGCGACGCCGCGATGGTGCCGAAGCGGCCCTGCCGGCCAGGTGGGGACACGATCACCGTTTGCGGCAATCCGAACGGTATGCGCCTGCCCGCGCTCGACGAGGCGCGCTGGGCCGAGAAGCCGCTGCGTCCCGACTTCCGCTTGCCCGGCGGCGGCAAGGGCAGTGTGGTGGCGGTGCAGCGCGAATTGCCCGGCGCCAAGGGCGTGGGACTGATGGCCACCGCCACCATCGCGCTGGGCAAGAAGCCGAAGAAGCAGGACGAGGACGCGAAATAACCCTATTGCGCGCTCCCGCCGCTGTGCCAGAGGAGCGTGCATGACCAGCATCGGCATCTATGGCAGCCTCGGCCGAATGGGGCAGGCGATCGCGGCGGTGGCGCCCGAGATGAGCGCACGCATTGCCGGCGGCGCCGACGCCCAGGACGATCCCGGCGCTATTGCAGCCGAAGCGGACGTGCTGATCGACTTCTCCGCCGCCCAGGCGCTCGAGGTGCACCTCGCCGCCGCGCGCGCCGCCGGCAAGCCGATCGTGGTGGGCACGACCGGGCTCTCGCCCCAGCATCACGCGCTGATCGATGCGGCGGCGCAGGAGATCGCGGTGCTCCAGACCGGCAACACCTCGCTCGGCATCGGGCTGCTCCAGCGGCTGGTGCGCGAGGCGGCACAGCAGCTGGGTGCCGACTGGGACATCGAGATCGTCGAGATGCACCACCGCCACAAGGCCGACGCGCCCTCGGGCACCGCGCTGATGCTCGGCAATGCCGCCGCCACCGGCATGGGCACGACGCTTGCCGAGGCCGAGGTGACCGACCGCGCCGGCACGGTGGGGCCCCGCGCCACCGGTACCATCGGGCTTGCCAGCCTGCGCGGCGGATCGGTGGTGGGCGACCACAGCGTCGTCTTCGCGACCAATGGCGAGCGGATCGAGCTCACCCACCGCGCCGACGACCGGGCGATCTTCGCGCGCGGCGCGGTGCGCGCGGCGCTGTGGCTCGCGGACAAGCCGGCGGGCCGCTACACGATGGACCAGGTGCTGGGCGGGTGAAGCGCGAAGACGTCTTCGAGTTCTTCTCGCGCCTTGCCGCGGACAATCCCCATCCCGAGACCGAGCTCGAATCGGTCAACGACTATACCTTGCTCGTCGCGGTGGTGCTCTCGGCCCAGGCGACCGATGCCGGGGTGAACAAGGCAACGCGTGCGCTGTTCCGCGAGGTCGACACGCCGGCCAAGATGGTCGCGCTGGGCGAGGAGGGGCTCAAGCAGCACATCAAGACGATCGGGCTGTTCAACACCAAGGCGAAGAACGTGATCGCGCTGTCCGAGGCGCTGATCCGCGATCACGGCGGTGCAGTGCCCAATGACCGCGAGGCGCTGGAGCAACTGCCGGGCGTGGGGCGCAAGACTGCGAACGTGGTGATGAACGTTGCGTTCGGGGCGGAGACCTTCGCGGTCGACACGCACATCTTCCGCGTCGGCAACCGCACCAAGCTGGCGCCGGGCAAGACGGTGCTGGCGGTGGAGAAGAAGCTGGAGAAGGTGGTGCCCCAGCCCTTCCGGCTGCACGCGCATCACTGGCTGATCCTGCACGGCCGCTACACCTGCAAGGCGCGCACGCCGGAATGCTGGCGCTGCGTGGTCGAGGATCTGTGTCCCTACAAGCCCAAGACCCCCGCGCCGAAAAAGCCGAAGACGGATTCCGCGCACTGAGGGGGCTGGCGCCGCCGCAAATGCTTTGCTAGGCGCCCTGTTCTGGCTCCAGGCACCCGTAGCTCAGCTGGATAGAGCGCTGCCCTCCGAAGGCAGAGGCCACAGGTTCGAATCCTGTCGGGTGCGCCAGCTTTCTGCCTTAGCGCGATGCCAGCATGGCCGTACGGAGAACGCCGTCGGCGCTCACGATTCGGCCGGTCTATGTTCGAGTTGACCATCGCATGCGGCAGACCTGAAATCATGCCACAGTCAATGGCTCCAACGATTTCTGGTGAGATAGCGCCCGAGTTTCTGCGACCTGCAAGATCGCGAAATCTCCCTAGTTGGCAAATTTCTTCCAAGCCCATACTGAGCCTAATATAACAATCGCCAAAGCAATCCAGCCAAGCAGGATGCTAATCCTGTAAAGATTAGCTGATAGTGCTATTGCAAACATTATACAAATTAAGAGATGGATTCTCTTAAGTTCTGTCATCGCTATGCTCCTGGGCACTTAGGGCTAATGCCATTGGCTTCCTGAGCGGCGCCGCTCATGGTATCAATTATTTTTGCCCCCGCTGCATCTGTAACGGCGTGCCCAGTGCCTGTGATCTGGCCAAGAATAGCTGACGCTGCATCAAAGCCATATCCCCTGTAATCTCCCGTCTCAACGGCAATAACCGTCGAGCCGGCGATATCAAGCACGCCACCAACGGCAAAAGATATACCTGAGAGGATGCCCAGCTCGGGCGCAAAGGCTTGCCCGCCAGGTATAATCACAGCTGCGCCGGCTACGATTGCGATGTTCGTGCCATAGGAGTTTGCTGTCTTCGCCCAATCCTTCAATCCTTGCCCGAAGGCCACTGCGGACTCCAGGCAACGATATCCATCCTGGGGTTTCGGCAATTTTACACCCGCGGAGCCCGACCCACCCAGGGCTGACGAGACGAGCCCGAAATTACCGCTAGGAATGCCGAACGTCAGGCTCCCACTGATTCCGCCGTAGCTGTGAGTGCCGCCTCCATTTGAGAAAGATTCTTCGTCATAGCCCCCATGGTCTTGACATGAATCGTCTCGCGTATCGCTGGCCTTCACTTCGGTGCCGTCTTTGCATCTGGCGTCCAATCCGGTTGGATCTGTGAGATTTACCGGATCCCCTCCCACATAGTTGTACAAATTCATCCCATCGCCGTACCCGATTGGGTCGGTCTGCATGAAACGGCCCAGCGTGGGGGAGTAGAAACGAGCCTTGTAATAATACATTCCGAGCTCAGGTAGCCACGCTTGCCCGGTATATTGGAAGCGGCCGATATTGCCTGCAGCAGGAATGCCGTACTCGTCATAGCTGTTCACGCCGATGACGCTGCCCGAGGCATTGGTAACTGCAACGATGGAGCCACGTTCATCCGCGTGAAGCCAACGCCGGTCGGCAGTCCCGGACCCCTCGTACCACACTACCGGCTCGTCGGTGCGGGGCCCCCAGACATAGCGCCGCAGGATCGTGCCGCTGGTGGAATTATACTCTGCCGTCATCTGGCTGCCCGACCAAGCGAAACGCGTATCTCCGGCAGGGCCGGTGTAATATTGGAGCAGCTGTCCGCCGGCCGGTTCATAAACCATCGTGACGCCCGGCGCGGACGACATGCGGTTCTCCGAAGTATAGTCGTAGCTGGAGCCGCCAGAGCTCGTCAGGTTTCCGCGGCCGTCATAGCCCAGCGGCGTCACCCCGGCAGCCGTCACCTGATTCAGGCCGTTGATCGCATAGGGGCGATCGACATTGTAATGCCCGCCCCAGGCATAAGCATCGTTGGAGCGCGTCAGCGATGCGATCTGATTGGCCGGATTATAGGTGAATCCGTTGGTGAAGTCATAGCCGCTTCCGGCCAGATCCTGAGTCAGCGACCCAAGGCGTGAGAGCGCGTCATAACCATAGCTGGTGGTGGTGCCATTGCCGCGCGTTACGCCGGTGCGTCGGCCCAGGTCATCATAGGTGTAGCTCGCCAGTACGCCCGTGCCCGAGGTCGCGCCATTCTCCCGGATAGCGGTTACTTCGCCCGTGACGCTGTAGTCATAGTCGACATGGGAGCCATCGCTCCAGGTGAGCCGCGTCTGCCGTCCGGCGAGATCATAAGCGTGAAGCGTGCCGGCATTGTAGTTCTGCTCGTCGACCACCCGCCCAAGGGCGTCATAGATGAAGGCGTTGACTGCATAGCCATTGCCGGTCGCATTTTTCAGCCGTCCGAGCAGATCGTAGCTATAGGCCACATCCCAATCGAGATATGCGTTGTTCGGCGTCGTCTTGCTGGCAATTCGGCCAAGGTCATCATAACCATAAGTGATGGTTTGCCCGTCGCGCAGGCGGCGGCTCGTCACGTTGCCTGCGGGGTCGTAGCCGAGTTGCTCATAGTCGGTGGCCGAACTGGTTGCGGCGCCTGCGGCGTTGACCGGAAAGCGGGTCACGGACAGGCGATCGAACCCGTCATACTCGTAGCTGGTCTTGTTGCCTTCGCCGTCGGTTGCCGTCGCGATCTTACCGTTGTTCGTATAGGTGCTCGTCGCCTCGTCCGATTGATCGGCAGTCCCATAGGCGGTCTGCACCTTGGTGAGCTGGTTGGCGGTGTCATAGCTGTTGCGGGTGATCCTGTCGGGTCCGGCTGTGCCGGCAGTCCCGGGCGTGCACGCAGACGCCGGCAGCGAGCCCCATGTGGCAGCGTTCATCCGTAATGCGGTGCACTCCGGCCGACCGCCGGCATCGTACCCGTATTGCGTTACCTGATAGACGGCCCCGCCCGCGCTCGCGGTCCGCTTTGTCGTGCGGTCGCCAATATCGTAGTCGATTGCGAGCTGCTGCTGGCTTGCAAACCCAGTCCAGTCCGCGTCGCTCTGGCTATTTACGTTGCCCTGCTCGGCAAGGGTCACCCGGCCTCGGCCATCGCGGACCAATCTCTCCGCGCGTGGTTTCCGCGGCCCCGCTCCGTCCGGATCCGGCGATACCACGCCGACCAGTTCGCGATCGGCATTGTAGCGATACACTATGGTGTCCGCGGTTCCGGCAAGCGGCCCGTCCACGCTTGTGGCATTGCCTATCGCGTCATACGCGATGGTGGTGGTTGCCGCCAGGGAGCCATCGCCCGCACCAATCGCGATCGAGGTCGGAAGGCCATTGGCGTTATAGGCGATCGTCTTCTTCAACTCATCGGCCGTGCCCGCGCACGATGCGGCCGTCTGGCACGCAGAAATGCTGCTAACCATCTGCACGCCGCCAGCTGCCGTATACCCATAGGTAGTCGTTGGGCGAATGCCCCCCAAGGCGGCGGCGGGGGCTGCAAGGGTCAGAAGCCGGCCAGTCGTCACATTATAAGTGAGGTCGGTCTGATTGCCCTTTGCATCCTTGGTCCAGTTCGGCCGATTGCATTTGGCGGGGGAGGTGCAAGATGCGTCATATCCCGCGGTAGTCACGATGTCCGCCAACCCGGAATTCGACTTGGCGACTTCCCGGGTCTCGATGACATTGCCGCGCGTGTCATAGCTATACTGCGTGTAATTGCCGTCGGGCGCCGTCACCTTGGTGGCACGCCCCGATGCGTCATAATCCCATTGGGTCAGGCGCTGCAGCGAGTCTTTGCTCGATCGCATCCTTTGCAGTGCAATGTCGAAGACATAGGTCACGGCGTTGCCGAGCGAATTCGTGACGGTAGTGGTCCGGCTATTGCCACTATCGCTGTAGGTGTACGTTGTCGTGCCCGAAGCGTTCGTCACACTGAAGACGCGGTTCGAACCATCATAGGTGACGGTTACGCTCTCGCTGGACTGGCCGGCTCCTTGGATACCTGCCAGATAGATACCACTCTGGGTACGATAGGTGGACTGGCGCCCCATGGGATCGACAATAGTGAGCAGCTGTCCGGTGCTATCGATAGTAGTCGTCATCGTCTGAGACGGCGAGGCGGCAGCTAGCGTATTTGTCTGCTTGGTGCTGGCCACCGAATAAAATTTATAGAAGGCAGCTCCATTGGAACCTGGTGAATCGACCTGATAGGTAAATTCTGTCAGATATCCAGAGGAAGAGGTGGCAGATTTCATTCGATATACATCGACATCTACAAAATCTGGGCCGTCCGGAGTTTGTACGCGCTTGCGGTATTTCTTCAGTTCATATTGGTATGTTATTTTGTATCCGTTCGGACTAGTAGCATCCAGAATATGAGCCCCCAAATTAGGTGGGCCATTGATGGCCAATGTCGCGTCAAATCGAACGACCGTGCCGTCAGCTGCTGTAAAGGAATATATGTTCCCATTCTTCGTCAGCACAGTCCCGTCTGCTGCGGTCGGGGCATATGAAGGACCATTTATGAATTCATATGACCTGCCGAGCCAGAGCACTACTGCACGCGTGCCATAGATCGTTATTCGTGATGCGACGTTATCGGACCAGCCAATATTGCCCTTGAACATGAGATAGAAGGATGCGCTATTCTCGCCGGATCCCATTTGCAGCTTGTTGGTTTCGGCGTTCATCGTTCCTAGAAACAAGTCGACGCCGTTGGCGTCGATCGACTCACGTGGAGGCGGTGGCGCGACAGTTTGTCCCTTGGCCGCCATGCCCATGACGCCGGTGGACAAGACCGTCGAAATCAAAAGCACCGAACGAAACTTCTGCATGTCAAAGCAGGCCATCAATACCTCCAAGAGATACTTATTTGATATTTCGGTGGAAATGCTGCTGTATTATACGGTGCCCGGGCGAGGTGGCGCGGACATCAAAGCGCCCGGCGCTGAGTGTGCGCTGCCGACTATCGCCGGACCAATCTCTATCTCGAAAGGGGAACGAAATCGGATGCCTTGGGCGGTCTGGAGAGGCATCGATCTGCGATATCGAGGAAACTTCGCCGCGACTTACGGCGCGGAGTTCAGCGACCCCGTCACCTTGGCGTTCTTCCGATTATTGGCCTTGTCGTAAGCGTATTCGGATTTGACACTGTTGTTCACAGTGCCCGAGCGCTCTACCTTCACCAGGCGACCCTTCGCATCGTAAGAATAGGTCACAGTTTCTGTGGCCAAGGCATACGAAGCGGACAGAATGCCCAGAGCAAGCCCGCCGGCTAATAGCTTACGCATATACCCCCGAGACGTTTACAACAACGACTAGGAATGCCGTCTGTCATCATCATGCCGGGATTTACGGAATTCCCAATATGGAGATTGCACCGGAACGAAGGCATATAGTGCGCAATGCTTCGTTTGAAGCATCAAGGCCTGTCCTGTTCGAACAAGATGGTATTCCTCAACCACGCAGCGATGCGGGGTTCATGCCGACCAGCGCGTCCGAGTGGTGTTCCCCGGGGCCAGTGGGACCGATCGGTGCCATCCGCGGCCGGTCGAACTGACCCGCGAACAGATCGTCCTTGAGATAGTCGACCCTTTTTGATCGTGCGGTGCGCTGGCCAAATTGCCGCACCGCAATCGTGTCGCCGTCCATCGCGAACAGGTCGTCCGCACAGATATCGCCCAGCAGGTCGGAGAGTTCGCGTGACATGGCGTAGGACGCGTGCCCCAGCGTCGCGACGGTAGAACAATTGTTGACGATCGTCGCATGGTCGCTTGGAAAGAGCTGGCGGAGCTGCGAGACGTCCTGGACGAACATCATGCAGCGGACGCCATAACCGCGCAGAAGCGTGACTGCGGTTCGCAGCAGCGGGAAACTGCCCAACTGCGCGACCTCGTCGAGCAGGAACAGCGTCGGGAGATCGGGCGCGCTGGTGCGTCGCATGATCTGCGTCATCACCACCGCGATCCACAAACGGACCAGCGCCGCAAAGGACTCGAGCCTGTGCGGCGGGACAACGAGATAGATCGAGATCCGCTCGCCCCGAGTGATCGCGTCGAGATCGAAAGTTGAGGTCGAAGTCGCGTTGACGATCTGGCTGCCGTTGAAGATCGACAGGTGCTGCATTGCGGTCGACCGGATACTTGTGCGTACCTTTTCGCCCTCATGCCCCAGGAAATTGCGGAACTCGTCCGCCGCGAGCCCGTGTGATGCAGCGAGTTCCGGTCGCTGGAGCAGCGTCTCGATCTGATAGCTGAGGTCAGGGTTGCATAGGAATGTCCGCACCGCCGCCAAGTTGCGATTCTCAGGCGGCATGAATTCGATGTGATAGGCGATCACCGCCGCCAGCAGCGCCTCCGCGCTCTGATCCCAGAACCGGTCCTGTAGACTCATCTGCCCGGCGGTGAGCAGCCGGACGATCATCCAGCAATCGGCTTCGAATTCCGGGCTTGCCGGGTCCGGAAGATCGAGCGGATTGATGCCGGCGCCGACGAAATGGGTGATGCCGAAAGGGTCAAGCACATGGACCTGCTGTCCCAGCTCCCGGCGGCGGCGCACCGTCGTCTCGGCGAGTTCGCCCTTGATGTCCAGAGCGAAGAGCGAGCCCAGGTACCAGAGGCAGTTGGGAATAGCGACGTTGCGCGTCTTGCCCGATCCGCTGGGCCCAACGATGAGCGCGTGGCCGGGGCTGCGGTCGAGCAACAGCTCTTCACACGCCCCGGTCTCGACGGCGCTGTCGGGCGCGCGGAACCCGACCGTCTCCCGGGAGGCGCCGCGCCGCGCCATGATCAGCGCGTGCTGCCGCGCGATCGGCGAACCCGGACAAAGCTGTGCCATCGTCAGTCGCCGGATCCGCCGTCAAACCCGCCCGTATCGCACGAGCCGCCACCATAATCGGCAGAGCAGCTGCCGTCGTCCCAGTTGCTGGCGTCATATGCGGTGGTGACCGCCGGCATCTCGACTGCCGTATATGGCACCGAGGCGCCGGACTCAGCCGAGAGCTGGCCCGCGGCGGAAACCGGGTCGTCGATCCCGTGGAAATCAGGCCCGCCGATGAACACGCCATTCTGGCACGGATAGACGTTGGCGTGGACGTCGTTGCGGTCGACCTCGGAAAGGTCCTCGCCATTCGACATGTCGTAGCTCGCATATCCGCCGCCCCACACCATGTGCGGGAGCACGTCGCTCGCGAAATGCCCGGTCATGCTGTCTCGCGGGTTGATGTTATCATAAGTTGATGATGGCGACGCGCGATGGTCTGCATCGGTCCTTATCAGCTGGTATGATGGATGGGAGTGGTCGTCCGGGTCGATGGCGGACAGCGTGCTGGCCGGGGCGGTCGGCTCCTGGTTGCCGGTGTCGAGAAAGGGCTGCGCAGGGATGCCGCGCCATGATTGCGAATCCGCCTCGTGCAGACCGAGCACCGCATTGGCCTCCTGGAAGCCCGGATCGTCGAGCCAGGTCGTCAGATTGTCGTCCACCAGGCACTGGACGCTGGCCTGGTCGGGCATGTGGTCCGGCAACTGATGCTGCTGATGGCTGTTGCGGTCGAAATGGTCCGCGCGCGCTGCTGGATCGTTTGTCAGGACTGCCCAGATCTGTCTGAACATATCGGCCTCTCTTGGTCAGAGATAGTCGGCGGGCCGCAGCGGCTGCTGCATGCCCTGAAGGTTTGTCGGGCGAAGCGCGCGCTGCCAGCGGCCGTTGATATAGCCGGCGACATCGCTGAGCTCGCGCAGCGGCCCCGCCGCGCGCAGCATCACCGCACCGCGGCTGCCGTCAGACTGGGTGAAGGCGATGGTCAGGTGCCCCGTCCCGAAGATGCGCAGCCAGAGCGGCGTGATGACGATTGCGTGCACCGCCATGTCGGGGCGGATCGTGCGTACGCCGTTGCGGATGAACTTGCCGCCTTCCACCAGGATACGATTGGACCAGCCCATGTCGGTATCGGTGATGACGGTCAGCAGGTGCCGGGCCTCGGGCACGAACACCCGCCAGCTCGACCAGGCGGCCAGGCTCATCCCCACCGCCTCGGCAAGTCCGCCGACCAGCGGAATGCCGCCCAGCGATATTGCCAGTCCGAACCAGAAGATGAGCAGGCCGCCCGCAAGGGCCGGAAAGTGAAGCCGCGCGTCGCCACGCCGCCGAAGGTTGATGACCTCCCCCGGCAGCGGGGATGCGGGCGGAATGGCGCCAAGCGCCATTGCCAGTCCGAAGATCGCGCACCCGACCGCGCAGTGCATGTTCTCGAGTGCCGACAGCAGTCCGGCGATCCCCCATCCGTTCCGCCCGGCCTCGTCGACGATCCGCCCGACGCCGAGCGGCGCCAGGCTGTGCACTTCGTTGCTGCGTAGGGCGGCGAGCGCGAGCAGCAGGAAGATCGCCGCACCGAACAGCAGGGCATAGCCGAGCAGCCGGCGAAACAAGGTGGTTTGCACCTGCTGGATGGTGAATCTGGGGAGGGGGTAGCGGCCCGCCGGGCTGCGCTGCGGCCCGGCGGCATGCCCGGCCGGTGCGGCTTGCGCGGGCGGTGCGATCTGCGCCGGGTGCGGGATCCGTGCGGGTTGCGGCCGCTGGTTCATCGCGTGCGTTGTGGGTCTGGGGTGGATCGGGTTCTGCATGGCGATCTTCCTTGAATGTGCGGAATGGCGCTCAATCGATATCGATCCGGTCGAGATCGGCGGCGCCATAAGCGAGCCCGACAATTGCGGCCGTCAGGATCAGCGCGACATCGACGCGGCCGCCAGGCGCTCGTGCCATCGTGCGCGCCGCGCCCATCGCGGCGCCGAACATTGCGCCCGGCATCCCCTTGCGCCGCCGGCTTTCGGTTTCGAGATGGTCAGACAGCTGCTGCCAGCCGTCGCTGGAAATCCTACGCATTGGCTTTCTCCTTCGCAGCCGGGCTAGGCACGATCGGCGGGCATGTCGCTTGCTGCTGATTGCCGGTGTGCAGCGACGCGCGACGGCAACTGTCGTCGGTGGTGGCCGCGTTTTCGGAAAGCTTGCCGGCCAGCGGTCCGCCCGGCTCGCTTGCCGCCATGGCCAGCGCAGCGGCGGCGATGACGGCAGTCTTCGCAATGGTCGCCGCGCCAGCCTTGGTAGCCTTGTTCAGGCGCACCCATGCTGCTCCGATCGCGTTCGCTGGCGATGGCGGCGTGGCGCGAACCGTCTTCACCACGGGTGGCGACACGACCGAACGCGCCGGCCTGGGCGCCATCGGTATCTCGCCGCACCACGGACAGCCCTTGGGAAGCATCGCATGTCGCCCCGCGCGGCACGGCCGGACCCGTTTCAGCAGCTGTTCGAGATGGCATTGCCAATGGTACGGCGCAGGCCGCAACAACCCTGCCGCCGACAGGCCGCGACGGAACAGGTCGATCGTCTCGTCGGCCAGGAACGACTGGATGCTGCCCGGGTGCGGTTTCATGGCCGCCGCCGGGTTCACGGTGAACAGGCCCGCCTTGATCCGGCCGATATGGCTAGCCGGGGCGGCGGGATCGAGCGGCGTCCCATTGGTCGGATAGAGCCCGTCGTTGAGCAGGCGAAAGACGATCACCGCCAGCGCGAACCGGTCCTGCCGGGCATCGGCCTGCTTCACCCGGCCGTGGAATTCGGGCGCGAGATACTCCTCGGTCGCGACCAATGCGGGGTGGATGCGACCGGGTTCGAAGATGCGCGAACCGTCGCAATCGACGATCACCACGGTTCCGTGCTCGCGATCGACCAGGATGTTGGGGGGCTTGAGGTCGACCAATGCATGCCCGGCTGCATGGATCGCGACCAGGATTGCCGCGATGTTGCGTGCGATCGTCAGGCGAAACCCGAGATCGGTCTCGCTGTCGCCGCGCAGCCGCTCGGCCTTGCGCTGGGCGGGAAGCAGGTACCAGTCGAGCGGCACGCTGCGGCGCATGTCGATGCGCGGCATCATATAGCCCAGGAACCGACCGTTGGTGTCGGTCACGATCGCTTCGGGCCAGGCGAGGTGCAGATGCCCGTCGCGGTTGACCGCGGGGGGCGCCGCGATCATCGCCCGGATCTTAGCCTCGCGTACGGCATCGGGCCGGGCGAACATCTTCACGACATAGTGCGGGTCGTGGCGCAGCGGATAGACCAGGCCCTCCCCTCCGCGACCCAGCGGCGCGCGCTCGTCGATCTGGACCGCCCGGCGGCTGCCGTCGGCGCGGTGGGTATGCAGCGTCAGCCACATGATGCGGCCCTCCGCGCGCGCCGGCAGCGTCGTCGCCGGTGCAGCACATAGGTGACGGCGTCGATCTTTGGCCGCCGCGCCGGCGCCGCCGCGCTCGGGTCCGCCTCGACCGGTGCCGCGCCGATGCGCGCAAGCCACAGGATGGTCTTGTCGTCGTCACAAGCTGCCCGCACGTCCGGGCGATCGAGCAGCGCGTGCAGGGCCAGTGCGCCGATCGGGGCCGCGACCTTGTCGAGCGTCGCACAGATCGGATCGACGAATCCGGCGACTGGCCGCTGCTCGCCGCGATCGAGCGCGAACGGCGTCACGCCGTCGGTCATCAATGCTGCCATGTCGAACCCGCCGGTGCTGGTGAAGCGCAGATAGTCGCGCCAGCGCGGCAAGGTGAAGAAGGTCGTTTGGTTGCTGAACTCGCCATTCTCCGGCGGGGAAAGCGTCGCGGTGGCGCCGTCGCCGGCCGCACGCCCGAATGCCATGCCCGCGCCGTCACCGATATGGAACAGCAGCGCCTCGGTACCCTTGGCGACGATCCCGACGAGCGTTGCGTGATACTGGCGCAGATGCGCGCCGCGATCGCGGGCGTCGCGTTCCACCGCGGCGCGTGCCGCGCCGACGCCGATCGCGATCGCCTGCTCGACCGCGGCTTGATCGTCCGGGGTGGCGAGATCGTCCGGCAGCAGCAACGCGGCGACGTCGCAGACCGTGCGGGCGCCGATCCGTGCGCCGATCGCGCCGTGCGGGGCCGAGCCCGCGCCATCGGACACGCACGCGACGAGCCATTGGCCGTGCGTCTGCCAGGCGAAACTGTCGTCGCAGCCAAGGCCCCGGGCGTGATGCCCGGGGCCCGCCACGGCACATGCCGCCACCCGCCAGTCGTCGGTTTCGAGGCTGTCGGTCCGGAAGGGCGCGGGCACTTCGCGGATGGCCTGGAGCGCCTGTTCCATATCACACCCGCGCGGTGATGATGCGCCCGGGGGCGGTGAACTGGACCTCCTCGTCGGCGCTCGAGTATGACGCACTTGCGACGGACACGCCGACCCATTCGAACATCGAGCTCAGGTCCGCGCCGGCTACGTCGAATACGTGGCCATCGGGGCCGGCGAATTCCAGCAGCACGTCATGATCGGCGCCATCGGTGGCAAGCGGCCAGAACAGGAGCTTCCCCTGGCTCACCATTTGGGCACAGCGCGCGGCCACGGCCTTGTAATCGTCGGTTGGGGCGCCGTCGGTCATGAGGACAATCCAGGGGCGCTTGTACGTGCCACCGCTGGCGCGCATGTCCCTCTTGAACTGCTCCTGCTTGTCGAGCGCGAGCTCGACGGCGCCACCCATCGGCGTCAGACCGCCAGCGGTAAGCGTGATCTGCTGATCGAAGTCGGTTCCGTCGATGAAGTCCTGCACCAGGGTGACCGGCTCCGGGCCCTTGCCGCCGAAGGTAATGACACTAATGCACACTCTCGACGCCACCAGCGAATCACGCTTGATCAGCGCCTTCAGCTTCTCGAGCCCCTGGTGAATCTGGTCAATCGGACGACCGCGCATCGAGTCCGAGATATCGAGCAGCAGCGTGACTGCGGTGCGCTCTTCGTAGTTCCCCTCGACGATCGCGGGAATCGACGGGACGATGTCGTTGTTGGAAAAGCCATCATATTCCATGACAAATCACTCCGTAGGATCAGCGCTCCCGGATGGGGGCCTGGCCGATACGAAGGCATTTGAGATAACCGCCCCGCGCTATCGGCGGGGCCTGATTGGTCGAAATGGGCAGATGGTGTTATTGCCGCGGCTTGCCGTCAGCCCGGCAGTCTCCGGCAGTCCGCCGCTACGCCGTTCATCGTCGACCAGTCCGCCCAGTCGAACGCGACGCCATATTCCCGAGCCATCCTGGTCTGGACGTCCGCCGGGATATAGGCACCCTCGCCCTTGGCGACGATTGTCCCATATAGCGCGAGCGTGTCGAGGTTGAAGGCGCTGAGGTGCGTGCCGAGCAGGGCGTCGAGCACATCGCCCATTACGCCCCGCGTCTGCGGCCGATCGAACTTCTTGTCGATGTCGAGCAGCCTGTCGGCGAATACCGCGAATGGCATTCGATTCTGCGGTGGGATCAGCAGCACGATCCACTTCCAGCGGCTCCTTCCCATTTGCTGGCGCAGCGCCGCCAACAGGGGCGGTGGCGACGACGCTTGCGAGGATGCCGGCTGGGTGGGCGGTTGCGGGGGCGAAGGTGCGACGCGCGGCGTCGTGCGTTCGGGCATCACGACTTCAAGGTCGTAATGCTCGCGCATGTGGGCCGCGACTCCTTCGTTCATCTCGTCGTCGGGGCATGAGAACACGATTGTCCCATATTCCCTGAAATCCCGGATCGGCCCGGCGTTCAGCGCCTGGTCGAGATCGGCTTCGCGGCCCGGCGTCACCTGGATGAAGATGTTGGTCCTGTGGCCGGCAGCATCATCGCTCCAGATCTGCTGCACCGCCGGCTTCTTGGGAAGCACGGGAGGCGGTGGCGTGACGACGGGTGCCGGCCCCGCAAAATCCCACTCATAGGTGTCGATGAAATTGTGATGTACCCACGGAACTTGGTGGCCCTCCTGCGCCCGCACCAGCCGCGCGACTTCCGCTCCAATGGCGCCAAGCGGGCGATAGGGGCGTTCGAGGGCGGACCATAATGCGCGACAGAAAGGGCTTGTCCCCGAGCTGCCGCCGTCGCTGGCCACCTCGCCCGGCGCGGCGGCGAACATGATCATCGTCTCGTGCACGTGCCGGTGTGAATTGGGATGCGCTTCCACCAGCCCGCGATCACCGTTGCGTGTCGTGCTGGGAATGCCGCTTACCCGGCAGGCGTCGAGCGCGATCAGCTTCTGCTGGTCTCCGCGCCAGCAGACCTGTGTCAGCAATGCGCTGAGCGAAAGCGAGCGCAACGCCCAGCTACCTCCAGCGCGTGGCGGATCGACGTCGATCGGCAGCAAGTAATTCTCACCCGAATCCTGGACACCATGTCCGGCGAAATACAGCAGCACCCGGCTTTCCGGCGGGAGGCTGTCAACCGTCTCCCGGAAAGTCGAGATGCTCTGGTTCAGTGTGGCCAGCCCGGCGTCGCGCACGACGATCGTCTCGAAACCGATCTCGCGCAGGCGCTCACCGAGATAATCGACATCTCCCACCGGCGTGTGCAGCGGCGGCAGCGTCTCATAGCGTGAGTTTCCGATCAGCAGTGCGGCACCCAGCATGACACGCTCCGGTCTTTGAAACATGTTCTAGACACCAAGCGCAGCAAGAAATGGCAATTGAAATTCATTGCCGCGCACCGACAATCGTCCGGCAAGCAACGGGGGACGACATTATGGCGGCGATTTACGATCTGGCGCTCAAATTCGAAGGCCTGGGGGCGTTTTGCAACCTCAACGTCTCGCCCACGACCTTGGGGTCCGTGCTCTATCACGATCTGTTGGGCGAACAGGCCCAGCGCGAGGCAATTTCGAAAGTCAAAAAGGGCGAGCGCCTGCTCTCGACGCAGGATCGCATGCGGCTGTCGGATTATTTCAACGCAGCATTCGCAAGACTTGCCAGGAGCAACGAACCGATCGGCGCGCAGATTCGTCCCGAGGACTGGGACCGCCCGTTCACCGATTTCTTCGCCGACGCGTTTCGCGGTCTTCAGGCGCCGGACGATGCGCTCGACCGAGCCCATGCTGCCATCGTCCTGCAACTCAATTCGTTCGACGAGTTTCGCAGTCGGACCACCCCGCTGGGGCTGCTTCGCCATGTCGGGCAATCACGGGATCGCGCGCGCTTTCCGGCAGCCGCGGCGCCGGTCGATACCGTCACGCTGCCCATCATGTCTTTTGCCTATGGCGATGCGATGACGATCGGACTGGCTCAGCCGCTGGCCGAACCCTCGTTCGGGTGGATGTTCTTCGTGCGCAATCCCGATTGCCGCGGGTTCCGGATTGCCAATCCCGATCGTATCTGGAACCAGAAGGCTGGCGATGTCGTCCGCTGGGCGCAGTCGCCTCTCCCGCTTGACCAGGGGTTCTTTGGACCGCTGCCGGGCTATCCATCCCAAGTCGAGAAGATCGACGGCGAATATACCGCCTACCTGCTGGTCGAACCGCGCGACACTTCGCCGGTCACGCGGTTCCTGCAGCAGACCAACCGCCATTGGGGTACCAGCACCCCGTCGCTGGACGCCACGATCCAACTCCTCTCGCGACCGCAAACCTTGTTCAAGCTATCCGAAGGCGGCTTTTCTCCGCTGCTACTGACGCGCCGTTATCGCATACCGGGCTGCTGAGCACGGGTTCGCCAGAATTTCTGCAGTCTGGATGATCCACAATGGGTTATTCTCCTCGCCGCTTCTCTCGAAATCGCGGCATTCGTGCAGAAATTCGAGAAAAGATGTGGATGGATATTTGATCGAGCGGCTTTTCTTGCCAGCCTGACGGCGATTCTCGCTCTGAGAACATAGAGGCACGAAATCATAACAAAGGCGGAATGATGGTTGACGATAAACGCAATCCATTATCTGAGATCAATACAGCCTATCAAACCAGGGCGCCGCGTCACGTCCTCGCGCAGGATGTCGTGCTGACGGAGCGCACGCATCGCCAGATCAGCGAGTGCATCGCGTTGCTGCGCTTTCATCGCACCATCTATGACGAGTGGGATTTCGCTGCGGTGGACCACCAGGGCAGTACGGCGATTGTCAACTTCTTCGGTCCCCCGGGGACGGGCAAGACGCTCGCGGCGGAGGCGCTGGCGGGTGAGCTGGAGATGTCGTTCCTCCCGCTCACGATCGGCGATCTGGAGAGCAGCCTGAAGGGGCAGATGTCGAAGAATCTGCAGAAGGCCTTCCGCCGCGCGCGCGAGGAGCAGGCGGTGCTCTTCTTCGACGAGGCTGATGCGCTGCTCGGCCGCCGCATTTCGGTGTCGCAGGGCATCGACAGCGACATGAATGCGACGCGCAACACGATGATGACCGAGCTTAGCGCGCATGAGGGGCTGGTCATCTTCGCGACCAACTATGCGCGCGACTATGATGACGCGATCAAGAGCCGCATCACCCACCAGGTAACGTTCGAGCTCCCCGACGAAGCGGCGCGTCTTCGATTGTGGGACCGGTTCATCGTCGAGAAGATACCGTTGGCGGTACCGCGGGCGGAGTTGCTGGCGCAGGCTGCCGCGGGCTCGCCCGGGCTGTCGGGCCGGGACATCCTCAACTGCACCCGGCGCGCTCTGCCTCGCATGCTGCTTGATGCCGAACGCGCGGAGATGCCGCCGCGACTCGATTTCAGCCACATCGAAGCCGCGATCGCGCAGCTCCGCCTGGGGACTGGGGGCAGCGGGCAAGCCGCGAAGCCAAAGGCGGCTGCCGGCGAGGAAACGACCATCGCCGGGCATTTGCTTGGCCTTCAGTGAATCAAATGCGGGGGGACGGGAAATGGGTTTCTTTCGTGATGTGGGAAACGCCCTTGCCGGGGCGTTTTCAGCCGTGGTGACCAGCGTGGCGCGGGCCGCCAGCTATGTCTACCAGGGTGTGAAGGCGGTGGTGGTCGGCGGTCTGACTATAATCGCCGACAAGGGCCACGCGTTCGTGGATTCGGTGAAACGGGGATGGAGGAAAATACATCCGCACATCGAAAACGTCGTCGATCCGTTGATCAAGGCAGTCAAACTGCTGGCCGTACCCTTTCCCAAAATTCACTACGCATTGAATCTCGCGGATCGTGTGGTCACCGCCGCGCTGGTCTTCGCCGGTACGCAACTGGCGCATGCGGTGGAAGCGGCGATTCGCTGGACGATCGATCTGACCAAGCACATCGTCGACAAATATCTTCGGCCCGAAAGCTGGCATGAAGCGCAGCGGCATCGCAAGAGCTTGCAAGAGGCCGCCGATATCCCCGACCTGCCCGACGACGAGCGGCGTGCAACGCAAGCCGCGGCGATGGTGCTGGAACTGGGGTTGGCCCGCGCGAAGGCCGAGAAGGCATTCCGGGACAATTCGATCACCAATTTTGATCATTATCTGCGTCTGCGAGCGTCGGCCAAGCTGCTCGAAATGTCCGAAAAGAAAATCGGCGAGCTCAACGCGATCGAATCGATCAGCAACGATGACCTTCTGGTCGTTCATCTCTGTCACGAACTGGTCGAGGAAGAGCCAGACGTAACGCCCGAGGAACTGCGTGAGCTCGACCGGATCGTGGAGGAGAGGCTGGGCCAGAAGCTTCTTCCGTTCGTCTTCGAGGAACTGCTGCTCGCCTGGAACGACAAGATCGATGATCTGGGACGGGCATGGCACGCAGCAGACGACGCGCGAATCGCAAACAAGACCGCGTACAACAAGCTCAGGACGCAGCGCCGCTGGGGCCTGACCGAAGCTCAGGCCGCGGAGATGCAGGAACGCGAGGCAAAGATGCCTGCGCTCGAGGAAGCGATGCAGGCCGCGCTCGACCGCAAGCTCGAGATGGAAAAATACGTCCACTCTGCCGAAGGCTTCCTGCAGTTTCTCGAACAACCAGGCGATGGCCTGCAGGAAGAAGGTCGCGAGGAGCTCGCGCCCCGGGTTGCGCGGATCATCATTGATTGCGCGCAGAACGGCCGGGCTTGGTCCGAGCTATCGGATGCGGATCAGCAGCTCATCGAGCAATTCGCGCTGATTTACCAGAAATCGTTCGAGGACCGGATGATGCGGGTGAGGCCTGCGCCTCCGGCGGAGGAACCCGCGCCTGCACCGGAGGCGCCCCCGCCCCCGAAGACGAAGAAGAAAAAGCCGAACAGCCGGCGCCGCTCGCCTGGGCAGGAGTGACGACTATGTTCGATATGGGGATAGCCATGGGCGCCCTTGCCGCGTCGAGCGCCGGCGCATTGCCAGTGCATAAGGCAATCGACATCGCCGATATTGGCAGGTTTCTGATGCCTCAGTCGGATCCCGTTCAGATCAGCTTTTTCTGGCTGATCCTCCTGTCGGTCACGGGCGCGTTGATATGGGTCGGACGCACGGCCAGCCCGGACCATTGGCAGCAGCGTTGGAAGGAAAGCAAAGCCGATTACAACTCGCCCCAGGATTTGAGCGATGCCGTGGCGATGCCGGCGGAGTGCTTCTGTGACGCACTGCCAAGCATATTGCTCATCGTGGGGTTGCTCGGCACTTTCATCGGGCTTGGCGTCGCGCTCAATGATGCTGCCAGGGTGTTCGATTTGCCGAACAACGAGCAGTTCGGGCAACTATCTGCAGTCATTCACAGTCTGGGCACCAAATTCAAGGTCTCGACCTGGGGCATCATCGGCTATCTTCTCGTCCGCTCGGTTGCTGCGTGGGCGGGATGGAATGGCAAGCGGCTGATGTGGTGCATCGGGCAGATGCGCTCGGATGCCGATGCTCTCCGCCGAAAGCGCGAGGGATTGCAGAGCGCGGTCGAAGGGCGCGTTCGTTCGGAGATATCGACAGCCTCGCGCGAAATCTCCGCGGGGACGGATCGGCTGGGCAAGGTGCTGGATCCGCTGCTGGACGCGATCAAGCAGAACACTCATGCCACGCAGGCCTCGCTCAAGAAGTTTGTCGATAGCCATGTCGAAAGCATGGACAGGATCGCCGGATCGGCAAAAGACATGGGTCACGCGTCGAAAGGGATGTCGAGTGCCGCCGATCAGGTCGGAGTGACCGCGGCCAATCTCCAGGCCGTGGTCGAGCTGCTGCAGGACAAGCTCGTCACCGCGATCGAGCTGATGAACGACAGCTTCAACAAGAACCTCGCCGAGATGTCGAGCAAGATCGAGAAATCGACGGTCGATATTTCGTCGACAATGGGCGACCTGGGGAAGACCGTCGGGGCAACGATGGGTCGTGTGGAATCGGTCATCAAGGTGGTGAGCGTATCGTTCGAAGAGACCGCAAAGACCCAGGCCAAAACCATAGACGACTTCAACATCGCGTCGGAAACGCTCAGCCAGAATGCTGAGAAGATGCACAAGCCGATCCAGGAGCTGAATACCAGGCTGACCAGCCAGCTCGCCACGATGGCCGGTATCGGGACCGACGTCGTCGCGTTCGGAAAAAGCAACATCGAGATGGCGAAGGTCAACGACGAGGTCCGGACATTCCTGCGCGGCTTGTCCGACCGCACCGAACTGGGCGAAATCTGCAAGACAAGCGACGTGCGGCGTCTCGAAGGCGAGATTGCGAAGGGAAATGGCCTTCTCGCGGAACTTGTCATTCTGACGCGAAACGACACTGCCATGTCGGGCAATAGCGATCTTGCCAACGGAAACGCGGCGTGAGGAACAAGCCCAACGAATGGATCTCGATCGCCGATCTGATGACGGGGGTGGTCGGCGTTGTCCTGCTGTTATTTGTCATGATGGCGATGCTGGCCAACAAGCTCGAATCGAGTGGGTCCACATCCGCTCGAACCGATGCTAAGGGAAAAAGGGGACAATGGCCCCCATTCTTCAGCCTCAGCGAAGCTGGCGGCTACTATTTCGAAAGTGGAAGGGCTACCTTGAGCTCCGACTTCAGAAATAGCCTGATAAGTGACATCATTCCAAAACTTTCAAAGAATATCGATGACTACGGCGTTGATGTCGTTGAGGTAATCGGACACACCGATGAAGTGCCCATGGGTGGCACGAGTAATTTGGATAAGAAGCTAGTCGCAGCATCGAACGGGCGGTTCGATATCGGCGAGCTTCACTCAACGGACAATGCTGGTTTGGCGTTGGCGCGGGCCGTCGCTGTGGTTCAAATCCTGCGGCGCGATCCGCGCCTGAAGAACGTAACGATCCTGCCACTTTCCGCAGCGCAGATGATCGCGCCTGGCGATAGAGTCGCGGATGGATCAGCGGCCGCCTCGGATCAAAGGCGGCGCCGTATCGAAATCCGTCTGCGCAAATCAACCAACCAGGCAGAGGCAAATAGGCCTGGGCGCGTTCCATAGTTCAGGCAAGGCAATCGCCCCGATTCCAACAACGCGATGCCGGTTTGCCCGCGCCTTCGGCCGGCTGCTGGCCAGAACCCCTAGGACCGCCCCCTCAGCGCGCGGAGAAATTCTTCCGCAATATCGCGAACAGGATGAGCAGATAGGCGGCCAGCCGGATCAGATAGAGCCAGCTGCGGTCCTCCTCGGGCCAGCCGCCGATCGCCAGCAGGATCTGGCCGATGCCGAGCAGCCCGAAGGCCAGGGCGAAGAAGAAGAAGAGCTCCTCGCCGGTGTTCCGCCAGAAGCGCAGGAAGAACAGCGCCGCCGCGAATAGCCCCATGGTGGTCGCGCCGGAGACGAAGACGAGCGCGCTCACCGTTCCGCCTCCTGGTTCCAGATGAAGCCGAACAGCAGCACCGCCACCGCGCCAAGCGAAAGCAGCCCCCGCACCGGCGACAGGTCGATGTCGTGGATGACCAGCATGTCGAGGATCAGGAACAGGTTGTTGGCGGAGAGCAGCACGAAGCAGAGCGCGCTCCAGAACAGCAAAGGGGCGCGGCTGCGGTGCCAGGTGCGCCCGAGCAGCCAGGCGCAGGCGGTGCTCGTCACGAAGCAGAGGATGTAGACGATGGCCGGAGCGAGATCCCCCATTGCCTCAATCCCTTCGTACGCGGAAGGCGTCCGCGAAAGCGCTCAGACTGTCATGCGCCGCATGGATGATCAGGCGGCGCACCTTGTCCGGGCTGCTGGCATATTGCGCTTCGGCCTCGCGCGCCAGCCTGTCGAGCTCGGCGCTGGCGGGCTGATAGCGTGCGCGATCGGGCGTGAGCATCACGACAAGGCCGGCCGCAGTCAGCCCGGCCAGGCCTTGGTCGATGACGAGGTCGCTGGCCCGCAGCCGCGACACCAGGTCGCCGCGCTCCCATTCGCGCTCCGGCTCGCTGCGCATCAGGCACAGCAGCTCGAGCGCCCAGACCGAACGGAAGGTGGTGCGGATGAAGCTGGAGACGTCGTGCCGGGCGGGCATCTTCCCGCGATAACTCCTTGGTCGGCCCCCGCCGGCCCGGGTTTCGTAGCGCTTGATCTGGATTAGGCAAGTTTGGTTCGATGTCTGATCTTTTTCCGAGCCAAGGCGATTTCTCTGTTATATCAGGAGGTAGCGGCTGGGGGCCGTCCAGTGGAACGATAGCGGGGTGGGAGATGCTTGGAGCCTTGGGTGCACGCAGAGACTACTCCCGACACGCTGGACCGCCGCCGGCTCGTATCTGCGCTCCGTAGCCTAAGACGCGGAGATTTCTCGGTTCGGCTGCCGGATGATCTGCCCGGCGCCGATGGCGAGATCGCGATGCTGTTCAACGAGGTCGTCGTGCTCGAGGAGCAGATGACCAACGAATTCGAACGCCTCTCGCGAGTCGTCGGCAAGGAAGGCAAGATCAACCAGCGCGGCCATGTCCGGGGCGCCACCGGCGGCTGGGAAGCGAAGCTGCGCGCGCTCAACGAGCTGATCGAGGACATGGTGCAGCCGACCGCCGAGGTCGCGCGCGTCATCGGTGCGGTGGCGAAGGGCGACCTCAGCCAGTCGATGGCCGTCGAGATCGACGGGCGTGCGCTGCGCGGCGAGTTCCTGCGTATCGGCAAGGTGGTGAACACCATGGTCGAGCAGCTCGGCTCCTTCTCGGCGGAAGTGACGCGCGTGGCCCGCGAGGTGGGCACTGAAGGCAAGCTGGGCGGCCAGGCCAAGGTGAAGGGCGTCGCGGGTACCTGGAAGGACCTGACCGACAACGTCAACGCTATGGCGACCAACCTGACCGGCCAGGTCCGCAACATCGCCGAGGTGACTACCGCCGTGGCCTCGGGGGACCTCTCCAAGAAGATCACCGTGGAGGTGAAAGGCGAGATCCTCGAGCTGAAGAACACCATCAACGTGATGGTCGATCAGCTCAACTCCTTCGCATCGGAAGTGACGCGCGTGGCGCGCGAGGTGGGTACCGAGGGCAAGCTGGGCGGCCAGGCGCAGGTGCCGGGCGTCGGCGGCACCTGGAAGGACCTGACCGACAACGTCAATCTGATGGCGGACAACCTCACCGGCCAGGTGCGCAACATCGCCGACGTGACCACCGCGGTGGCGAAGGGCGACCTTTCCAAGAAGATCACCGTGGACGTGAAGGGCGAAATCCTCGCGCTCAAGGACACGATCAACACGATGGTGGACCAGCTCAACGGCTTCGCCTCGGAAGTGACGCGCGTGGCGCGCGAAGTGGGTTCGGAAGGCAAGCTGGGCGGGCAGGCGCAGGTGGAAGGCGTGGCCGGCACCTGGAAGGACTTGACCGACAACGTAAACCTGATGGCCGGCAACCTCACCGGCCAGGTGCGCAACATCGCCGAGGTGACCACCGCGGTGGCGAAGGGCGACTTGTCGAAGAAGATCACCGTCGATGTGAAGGGCGAGATCCTCGAGCTGAAGAACACGATCAACACCATGGTCGATCAGCTCAACGGCTTCGCCTCGGAAGTGACGCGCGTGGCGCGCGAGGTGGGCACCGAGGGCAAGCTGGGCGGCCAGGCGCAGGTGCCGGGCGTCGCCGGCACCTGGGCCGATCTCACCGACAATGTGAACCTGATGGCGGAGAATCTGACCGGCCAGGTCCGCAACATCGCCGAGGTGACGACCGCGGTGGCCAAGGGCGACCTGTCCAAGAAGATCACCGTGGACGTGAAGGGCGAGATCCTCGCGCTCAAGGACACCATCAACACGATGGTGGACCAGCTCAACGGCTTTGCGTCGGAAGTGACGCGCGTGGCGCGTGAGGTCGGCTCGGAGGGCAAGCTGGGCGGCCAGGCGCAGGTGGAAGGCGTGGCCGGCACCTGGAAGGACCTGACCGACAATGTGAACGCGATGGCGACCAACCTCACGGGTCAGGTCCGCAACATCGCGGAAGTGACCACCGCGGTGGCCTCGGGCGACTTGTCGAAGAAGATCACCGTGGACGTGCGCGGCGAGATCCTCGAGCTGAAGAACACGATCAACACCATGGTGGACCAGCTCAACGGCTTCGCCTCGGAAGTGACGCGCGTGGCGCGCGAAGTGGGCTCGGACGGCAAGCTCGGCGGCCAGGCGCAGGTGCCCGGCGTGGGCGGCACCTGGAAGGACCTCACCGACAATGTGAACGCGATGGCGGCGAACCTGACCGGCCAGGTCCGCAACATCGCCGAGGTGACGACGGCGGTGGCGCTGGGCGACCTGTCGAAGAAGATCACCGTCGACGTGAAGGGCGAGATTCTCGAGCTGAAGAACACGATCAACACCATGGTCGATCAGCTCAATTCCTTCGCCTCGGAGGTTACCCGTGTGGCCCGCGAAGTGGGCACCGAGGGCAAGCTGGGCGGCCAGGCGCAGGTGCGCGGCGTCGCCGGTACCTGGAAGGACCTCACCGACAACGTCAACCTGATGGCCGACAATCTCACCGGCCAGGTGCGCAACATCGCCGATGTGACGACGGCGGTGGCGAAGGGGGATCTCTCCAAGAAGATCACCGTCGATGTGAAGGGCGAAATCCTCGCGCTCAAGGACACCATCAACGTGATGGTGGACCAGCTCAACTCCTTCGCCTCGGAAGTGACGCGCGTGGCACGCGAGGTGGGGACCGAGGGCAAGCTCGGCGGCCAGGCGCAGGTGCCAGGCGTCGGCGGCACCTGGAAGGACCTGACCGACAACGTCAACCTGATGGCGACCAACCTCACCAACCAGGTGCGCGGCATCGCCGACGTGGTGACTGCGGTGGCGCAGGGCAATCTCAAGCGCAAGCTGACCGTGGACGCCAAGGGCGAGATCGCCGCGCTGGCCGAGACGATCAACTTCATGATCGACACGCTCTCGGCGTTCGGCGACCAGGTGACCAACATGGCCCGCGAGGTCGGCATCGAGGGCAAGCTGGGCGGCCAGGCGCGCGTGCCGGGCGCCTCGGGCCTGTGGCGCGACCTTACCGACAACGTCAACGAGCTCGCCGCCAACCTGACCAACCAGGTGCGCTCGATCGCCGACGTGGCGACCGCCGTGACCAAGGGCGACCTCACCCGCTCGATCGCCGTCGAGGCGTCGGGCGAGATGGCGGCGCTCAAGGACAACATCAACGAGATGATCCGCAACCTGAAGGATCAGACGCTCAAGAATGCCGAGCAGGACTGGCTCAAGACCAATCTCGCGCGCTTCAGCCGCATGCTCCAGGGCGAGCGCGACCTGTCGACCGTGTCGAACCTGATCATGTCCGAGCTCGCGCCGCTGGTGAACGCGCAATATGGCGTGTTCTACGTCACCAATCGCGACGGCGACGATACTGTGCTCGAGCTGGCGGCCAGCTACGGCGCCAGCAAGCGCGAGGCGCTGAAGCCGGCCTTCGAGCTGCGCGAGGGGCTGATCGGCCAGGCCGCCGCCGACAAGCGGCCGATCCTGCTCGAGGACGTGCCGAGCGACTTCATCCGCATCGGATCGGGGCTGGGCGAGGCGCGGCCCGCCAGCGTCGCGATCCTCCCGGCCCTGTTCGAGGACGAAGTGAAGGCGGTGATCGAGCTCGCCTCGTTCAGCGAGTTCAACGAGACGCACCAGAGCTTCCTCGACCAGCTGATGGAATCGGTCGGCATCGTGCTCAACACGATCGCCGCGACGATGCGCACCGAGGGCCTGCTCAAGCAGTCGCAGCTGCTGACCCAGGAGCTCCAGGCGCGCCAGACCGAGCTGACCACCAAGCAGGAAGAGCTGCACAACACCAATGAGGAGCTGGAGGAGAAGGCCCAGCTGCTCGAGAACGAGAAGAAGCAGGTGGAAGCCAAGAATCTCGAGATCGAGATGGCCCGCCGCGCGCTTGAGGAGAAGGCCGAGCAGCTCGCGCTCACCTCCAAGTACAAGTCCGAGTTCCTGGCGAACATGAGCCACGAGCTGCGCACGCCGCTCAACTCGCTGCTGATCCTGTCGAAGCTGCTCACCGACAATCCGCAGGGCAATCTCAACGAGAAGCAGGTCGATTTCGCCCGGACGATCAACTCGGCCGGATCGGACCTGCTCAACCTGATCAACGACATCCTCGACCTGTCCAAGATCGAGTCGGGCACGGTGTCGATCGAGATCGGCGAGATGCCGCTCCAGGCCCTGCGCCAGCACATGGAGCGGACCTTCCGCCAGCTCGCCGCCGACAAGAATCTCGCTTTCAACGTCGAGTTCGACGGCAGCCTGCCCGCCACGATCCGCACCGACGAGAAGCGCCTCCAGCAGATCGTGCTGAACCTGCTCTCCAACGCTTTCAAGTTCACCTCGCAGGGCTCGGTCACCCTGTCGGTGCGCACGGTGGAAAGCGGGTGGAGCACCAACCATCCGGTGCTGCGCGGGGTGGACCGCGCGGTCGAGATCGCCGTCACCGATACCGGCATCGGCATTCCGAAGGACAAGCAGAAGCTGATCTTCGAGGCCTTCCAGCAGGCCGACGGCACCACCAGCCGCAAATATGGCGGCACCGGCCTCGGCCTTTCGATCAGCCGCGAGATCGCCCGGCTACTCGGCGGCGAGCTGCAGGTGCGCTCGATCCCCGGCAAGGGCTCGACCTTCACCCTGTTCGTGCCACCCCAGGCGATCGCGCCGGCGACGCTGCCTGCTCCTGGAAGCCAGCCGCGCTACGACAATAGCGGCGCGCTCGCTCCGCCGGCGCTGCCCGCCACCTTCGAGCTCAGCGACGATCGCGACACACTGGAGGGCGCGCCCTTCGTGCTGATCGTCGAGGACGATCCCACCTTCGCCTCGATCCTGCTCGACATCGCGCATGGCCAGGGGCTGAAGGGCGTGATCTCGGCGGCGGGCGCGGGCACGCTGTCGCTGGCGCGCAAGCTCCAGCCCGATGCGATCACGCTCGACCTGGGCCTGACCGATATCGACGGCTTCGTGCTGCTCGACCTGCTCAAGCATGATCCGCAGACCCGGCACATGCCGATCCACGTCATCTCGGGCGCCGACAAGCTCGCCCAGGCGATCGATCTCGGCGCCACCGGCGTCACCGAGAAGCCGGCCGAGGGCGAGGCGCTGGCGGCGGTGTTCAAGCAGCTCGCCGCGACGATCGAGGGGCGCCGCAAGACGGTGGTCGAGCTGGTGCCCGAGGCCGATGCGGCATTGCGCACGGTGCCCGAGCTGGCCGGCGCGCGGATCCTCATCGTCGATGACGACATCCGCAACATCTACTCGCTGACCAGCGTGCTGGAGAGCTACGGCGTCGAGGTCCTCCATGCCGAGCGCGGCGCCGACGGTATCGTCATCCTCGAGCAGACGCCGGGGATCGATATCGCGCTGATCGACATCATGATGCCCGAGATGGACGGCTATGAGACGATGCGCCAGATCCGCCAGCGGCCGGCGCTGGCGGCGCTGCCGCTGATCTCGGTCACTGCCAAGGCGATGAAGGGCGACCGGCAGAAATGCCTCGATGCCGGTGCCTCGGACTATATCGCCAAGCCGGTCGACATCGACCTCCTGCTCGCGCTGCTGCGGGTGTGGATCGCCCGCTCGCGCGAGGCCAAGCACTCGGCCGACCTGATCGTCGTGGAGCGCGGCTGAGATGGCGCCACGGGTGGTTCCGATCTCGCCGGCGATCGTCATGGGCTCCGTCGCGGATGCGCCGATGCCCGATCCGCTGCCGGTCGATCCGGTGCGGGTGCTCGTGGTCGACGACGACGAGCGCAACCTGATCGCCATCGCCAACGTGCTCGAGGACGTCGCCGAGATCGTCGTCGCCAAGTCGGGCGACGAGGCGCTGCGCCACCTGCTGCGCACCGAGTTCGCGGTGATCCTGCTCGATGTCTACATGCCCGGGATCGACGGCTATGAGACCGCCCGGCTGATCCGCGAGCGCGAGCAGACCCGCCGCGTGCCGATCGTCTTCCTATCCGCAGTCAACAAGGAGATGGAGCATCTGCTGCGCGGCTATGCGATGGGCGCGGTCGACTATGTGTTCAAGCCGGTCGAGCCGACCGTGCTGCGCTCCAAGGTCGCGGTGTTCGTCGACCTGTACGCGATGCGCAAGGAAGTGCAGCGCAATGCCGAGCAGCAGCAGCGCCTGCTCGACGAGAATCTGCGCGCCAATGCCGAGCGGCTCCATGCCGAGCAGCAGCTGCGCGTCGCCGAGCAGCGCCAGGCGGCGATCATCGCCTCGCTGCCGATCGTCCTCTATCTTGAGGAAGTCGGCGCCGATGTCCGCGTGCCCAAATATGCCAGCGGCAATTTCGAGGCGCTGACCGGCTATACGCTCGACGCGGTGCGCAGCACGCCGGGGCTCTGGGCCGACCGGCTGCATCCCGAGGACCGCGAGCGCGTGCTGGTCGCGCTGGCGATGCGTTCCCAGGGCGGGGCGCATTCGGTGGAATATCGCTGGCGCTGCGCCAATGACGAGTATCGCCATTTCCTCGACCAGGCCGTGCTGGTGCGCGACGGGGCCGGCGCCCCGCTCGAATATGCCGGCACCCTGCTCGACATCTCGGACCGGCGCGAGCTGGAGAGCCAGCTCGACCATATCCGCAAGATGGACGCGATCGGCCAGCTGACCGGCGGCATCGCGCACGACTTCAACAACCTGCTCGCCGCCGTCCTCGGCGGGCTCGGCATGATCGAGCGGCGGATCCCGCTCGATCCGGAACAGCGCAAGCTGGTCGAGATGGCGCGCCACGCTGCCGAGCAGGGCGCGGAGCTGGTGCGGCATCTGCTCGCCTTCTCGCGGCGCCAGAAGCTCCAGCCCGCGGCGATCGACGTGGCCGATCTGGCCGAGGCGGTCGGCACCCTGCTCGCGCATACGCTGGGCGGCCTGGTCGAGCTGGTCTGGCAGCACGACAAGGGGCTGGACCGGGTGTTCGCCGACAGCGCCCAGCTCGAGCTGGCGATCATGAACCTCGTCATCAACGCCCGCGACGCGATGCCCGACGGCGGCACCGTCACCGTCGAGGCGCGCAATTGCCGGATCGACGCATCCGAGGAGGTCTCGGGCATCCAGCTGGGGGCGGGGCGCTATGTCGTGCTGACCGTGTCCGACACCGGATGCGGCATCGCCGCCGACCAGATCGAGCAGGTCATGGAGCCGTTCTTCACCACCAAGGCGGTGGGCAAGGGCACCGGCCTGGGCCTCAGCATGGTCTATGGCTTCGCCAAGCAATCGGGCGGCGCACTCCGGCTCAGCAGCGAGCTGGGCGTCGGCACCCGCGTCGAGATCTGGCTGCCGGCCGCCGACCGCGTGGCGAATCGCGCCGCGAAGCGCTCCAGGGCGGCCGCCGTCGTGGCGGCCCAATCCGCCATGCGGATTCTGCTGGTCGACGATCATGACGGGGTGCGTGCCACCACCCTCGCCATGCTGCAGGACATGGGCCACCACGTCTCCGAAGCCTGCGAAGGCGCCGCCGCGCTCGACATGGTGCGGGCGAGCCCCGATGCCTTCGATCTGGTGCTCAGCGATTTCGCGATGCCGCGCCTTTCGGGCACCGAGCTCGTGCGCCAGTTGCGCGTGCTGCGCCCGGCGCTCCCGGCGATCATCATCACCGGCTATGCCGAGCCGACGCTCGAGGCGGCCGACAACAGCGTGCCGGTGCTGATCAAGCCCTTCACCGCGCAGGACCTGGAGACGCTGCTCCGCGAAGTGAAGCCCGGCTGACCGGCGCGTACCGGGGCCGACGATCCGGGCAGTTCTCACGCGTAGTTTGAAATCCGAACTTCCTGCGTCCTGCGGCCCATGGCATATTTCGCGTCATGCTGCTCCGCCCGCTGCTCGCTCTGATGGCGCTGACCGCCGCGCCCCTGCTCGCCGCCACCCCCGCCAAGGAGGAGGTGCGCGAGCAACGCAGCTTCGTGGTCGATGGCGCGAAGGAAGTCTGGCGGCTGATCTGGCGCGGTACGCCCAATGACGGCAACGATTGTGGCCCCGCAGACCCCGCCATGGCCATGACCTGCCCGTGCAGCGGTGTCGCCTATGCCCAGGCTGGTGACCTGGTTCTGGAGCGTGAGCGACCCGGCGCACCTTCCGAACGCATGGCTTTGACGCCGCTCTTCGCCGGATCGGACATGCTCGGCCCGGTCGCGATGCTGCCCCGCTGGCCGGCCCATCCGGGCGACATCGACGACAACCCCACGCCCGCCACGATCCGCGCCCGTCCCGCCGTGCCGATCATGCGCCTGCGAGATTACGACCATGACGGGATCGCCGGCGAATTCCTCCTTCAGATCGACACCCTCCCATGCGGGAAGCAGATGATGGTGGCGGTCGGCATCACGCGCGACAATCCCCACCTTCACGCGATGACCAGCGCCGAGCATCCGGAGCGGCCGCTGGTGCTCAATAGAAGCCAGTGGGAAGCGCTGGCGCGCAGCCCGCGCCCCGGCAAGGTCATGGACGTGCCCTGTGGCGACCACGGCGCGGAAGAACAATCCGTGATGGCTCTTGTTGCCGACCGCGGCCGCATCCACGCGACCCGCATCACCAGCACCTGCCCCGACACGGAAAGGGTGCTGGAGCGGGAGGTCATGTAGCTATTCGGGGCAATTTTCACCAAAGCAACCAGCAGTTTGGCCCTGCCACCTGGCTGAAAGCCACCGGACCGCTTTCCCCCAATTGCGGACGCTGGTGATCATCTGCATAACGTCGAGATGCTGGCCTTTTGGCTCCTGTTCGCCCTCGTGCCACCACTCGTCGGTTATTTACTCGGAAGGTCTTTGCACGGGAGGTTGCAGCTAGCCCTGCTGGCGTTGTTCTTGGCCGTGCCGCCGTTGATTTTCACTGCATGGATTGCCACCGCGGAACCCTCTCCGGGGGGCTTCTTCCTGTGGTGGTCGATCGGAATGGGGATCATTCTGGTGCCCGAAGTGATCTGGGCCACGGGAACACTTGTTGGCTTTACGATCGGAAAGCAGAACATCCGCTGACCACCTAATGTCAGCCGTTCATCCCTCACGCTGAAGGCGGGCGTTTATCAGCCCCAAACCTAGGACGTAGCGGCACCCGGCGCGGCTTCCGGCTCCGGCGCCGCGGCTTCTTCTTCCGCCGGCGCCGTCCAGGATCCGCGCTGCACCGGGATCACCGATACCGGCTCGGGCAGCGCCTCCTCCTCCACCGTCACCGGCTCGGGATCGATCCGGGCGGCGAGGGCATAGTCGTCGGGTTCGGCAGGCCGGACGATCGGTGCCGGGCGCGGCGGTGCCGGGTTCTCCGGATAGGGTGACGGCGGCGCAGCGCGGCTCACTGGATAATAGCCGGCGCTGTCTGCCGTCGCCGTCATGTCGTAGCTGCCGGGTGGCGGCGTCTGCTTGTAGAAGTCGAACGCGCCGGTCCGGGTATAGTTGGCCAAGCCCATGCCGGCCAGGCCGCCGCCGAGCACCGCCACGCCGGCACAGACCAAGATCCCCTTGTGCACTGCAGTCGCCATATGCGCCTCCGGAGCGCAGAACCATCGGCAGGCGCTCGCTGTTCCGCCGGGCCGCCGAGTCGAACTTGCCCCGGGTTGCGCACAGGCGTAGCGCTGCGCCCATGACCGACTCCACCAAGCCGCTCGACTATGTCGAGGCGCATCTCGACGACAGCTTGGACCGTCTCTTCGCGCTGATGCGCGTGCCTTCGGTCTCGACCGATCCCGCCTATGCCGAACAGTGCCAGCACGCCGCGCAACTGCTTTCGGACGAGCTGAACGGCTTGGGCTTCACCGCCCGCGTCGCGCCGACGCCCGGTCATCCGATGGTCGTCGCGCATCATGACGGCGATGGTCCGCACATCCTGTTCTATGGTCACTACGACGTGCAGCCGGTCGACCCACTCGAGCTGTGGAAGCGCGATCCGTTCGATCCCGTGATCGAGACGCGCGGCGACGGCGCGAAGCAGATCGTCGGCCGCGGCGCCTCGGACGACAAGGGCCAGCTGCGCACCTTCGTCGAGGCCTGCCGCGCCTGGAAAGAGACCGAGGGCCGGCTGCCCTGCAAGGTGACGATCCTGTTCGAGGGCGAGGAAGAGTCCGGCTCGAAGAGCCTCGAGCCCTTCCTCCACGCCAATGCCGAGGAGCTGAAGGCCGATTTCGCGCTGATCTGCGACACGCTGATGTGGGACACCGAGACGCCGGGCCTCACCATCGGCTTGCGCGGCATGGCCGCCGGCCAGGTGACGGTCCGTGCGGCCTCGCGCGACCTCCATTCGGGCCTTTATGGCGGCGCGGCGCGCAACCCGATCCAGCTGCTCTGCTCGATCCTCGGCGAGATGAAGGATGCCGATGGCCGGGTGACGCTCGACGGCTTCTATGACGGCGTGCCCGAGCTCGATCCGGCGGTGCGCGCGAGCTGGGACGCGCTCGGCTTTGATCCGGCCGCGTTCCTCGGCGAGATCGGCCTGAGCGTGCCGGCCGGCGAGAAGGGCCATGACGTGCTCGAGCAGATCTGGTCGCGCCCGACCGCCGAGGTCAACGGCATCTGGGGCGGCTATACCGGCGAGGGCTTCAAGACCGTGATCCCGGCGGAAGCGCACGCCAAGGTGAGCTTCCGCCTTACCGGCAACCAGGATCCGACCCGGGTCTGGGCGTCGTTCGAGGAGCATGTCCGGTCGCGCCTGCCCGCCGATTGCACGGTCGAGTTCACCGGCCGCGGCCCGGGCAGCCCGGCGGTCACCGTCTCCAGCGACAGCCCGCCGCTTGAGGCCACCCGCGCCGCGCTCGATGCCGAATGGGGCAAGGCGGCGCTGATCGGCTGCGGCGGCGGCATCCCCGTCGTCACTTCGATCTCGAAGATCCTCGGCATGGACACGGTGCTGGTCGGCTTCGCGCTGACCGACGACAACATCCATTCGCCCAACGAGAAATACGACCTGAAGAGCTTCCACAAGGGCATCCGCTCCTGGGTCCGTATCCTCGAAAAGATCGGTGAAATGGCGAAGGTCCCGGCCTGATCGCGCTGGCCCGGATCGGCCGATTGCGCTAGATTCGGGCCATGCGGACAGGGGCTCACATCATCGCTGGTCTGATCGGCTGCGCGGCGCTTGCGGCGTGCAATCCGAACCCCGTGAAGCCGGTGCAGAAGGCCGAGGCGAGCGAGGCGAAGCCCGTTGCCGCGGTGCCGGCCAAAACTGCCGGCCCGGCCGCGCCGCTTCAGGCCTGGCTGGTCGGCAGCTGGTCGTTCGAGAACAGCTGCGCCAGCGACTTCATCGCGCATTACGGCGCCGATGGCGCGCTCGACAATAGCGGCGAGACCGGCAGCTGGGCGCTGGCAGGCGATACCGTCACCGAGACGATCCGCGAGCGCTATGACAGCGCCGCCGACGGCACCGAGAAGGTCAACCCGCCCGAGACGCGCAGCTACACGATCGCCCGCACCGATCAGGATCACGGCGTGGTCACCTATCAGGGCCGCAAGGTGCCGATGCTGCGCTGTTGACGGCGCGGGCGGGACGACCGATAGCAGGGCCATGGTTCCCCTTTCGTTCGCCGGCCATGAGCTGATGGCGCTGCCCGAGGGCGCGCTCTACTGGCCGGCGCGCGCGGCCCTGCTCGCCGCGGACCTGCATTTCGAGAAGGGCAGCTGGTTCGCCCAGCGCGGCCAGATGCTGCCGCCCTATGATTCGATCGCGACGCTCCAGGCGGTGGCGGCGCTGGTTGGACGGACGCAGGCGCGCGAGCTCTGGTGCCTCGGCGACAGCTTCCATGATTCCGAAGGCTGCGAGCGGCTGCCCCCCGATGCCCGCGCGCTGCTCACGGATCTCACCACCCGGCTCGACTGGCGCTGGATCACCGGCAATCATGACAGCCTGCTGGTCGATCATTGCGGCGGCACGATCCTGGAAGAGGCCGAGGTCGACGGGCTGGTGCTGCGCCACGAGGCCGAGCCGGGCGATCCGCGGCCCGAGCTGTCGGGGCATTTCCACCCCAAGCTGCGCCTGCGCGTCCGTGGGCGGCAGGTGGCGCGGCGCTGCTTCGTGGCTTCGGCGACCAAGCTGATCCTGCCTGCTTTCGGCGCGCTCACCGGCGGGCTCGACGCGCATCATCCCGAGATCGTCCGCGCGGTGGGCGGCAAGGCCCAGGCGCTGGTTGCGCTCGAAGACCGGCTGCTTCGCTTCCCGCTCGCCGCCTAAGGCGGCTTGCAATGTAGGATTTCGCTTGCTGGGCTTATGCGGCCGGCCTCGCGGTTCGGCCGCTCTTTGACCTGTTGGAGAAATAGGATCCCGCGCACGCAAGGATGTTGCGAGGTGCGATGCGTTTCCAGGAAAATTGGGAAAATAGCGCAGTGGCGGCACCCGCCGATGTCGTGACCTTAGTGAACTTCCACGAGTCGGCGCGGCGCGCGGTGTAGGCAATGCGCAGGCGGCGTTAGTTGGCCTCCCGGCCCTTCTCGAAATCGGCGCACTCGACCGGTCCCTGGCCGATCACCGCGCATTTGGCGTCGCCCAGCACGCGCACCACGCCGCTCGACGTCGCGCTGATCCGGGCATTGTAGCGCACCGTCATCGCCAGCACGCCGCTGCTCCCGGAGACGAGCTGCGCATCGGCGGTGGTGAGGGCGGCGGCATCGAGGCTGCTCGATCCATAGAGCCGCACGCGCGTGTGCAGCGCGCTGCCGGCGACCGCGATCGTGCCCGATCCGGCCAGCGTCAGGCTGAGGTCCTGCGCGTCGACCCTGCCGATATCGATCCGCCCGGTGCCGTTCTGCGACACGTCGATCCGGTCGCCGCGCAGCTCGGCCAGCTTGAGCATTGTGCCGCCATTGGTCTGGACCACGCGCAACGCCGGCGCCGTCACGCGGATGCGCGCGCTGCTCGCCGCTTTGCCCGACGCCGATTGCCAGCTCTGCGTGCCCGAATTGAGGATGAGCGTGTTGGCATCGACCCGCACGGCGATAGCGTCGAGCGCGGCACGGTCGCCGGTGATCGTCACCCCCGGCGATCCGGGCGCGACGTCCACCTCGAACGGCCCGTCGATCCGGAGCCGGTCGAAGCCGGTGACCATCACCACCCGCTCGTCGCCCGGCGCGGCGGCGCCGAGGAGCAGGAACAGCGGGGCGAGAGCGAGCCGGTGCATGGCCTCACCCTCGCGCCACTTCAGCACTTAGGCAAGCTCAGGAACAATGCGCCTCGCCCGGGCCGGTCGCGCTGATCGAGCATTTGGCGCCGCCGGTCAGGTCGACATCGCCGGGGCCGGCGATCGAGATCGAGGCGCCGCCGGTCACGTTGCCCTTCAGACTGCCCGGCCCGAGGATCGAGATGCTCGCGCTTGATGCGGTGAACTTGCTGGCGTCGATGTCGCCCGGACCGGTGATCGAGGCGTTGAGCCGGTTGGCGGTGCCGGCGACGGTGAGGTTGCCGGTGCCGGTGATCGACAGGTCGGCATCGGTAGCGGCGAGGGCGGCGATGTGCAGATCGCCGGTGCCGGTGATCTTGCCGTGGAAATCGCCCTCGGCCTTGTCGACGCTGATGTCGCCGGTGCCGGTGAGCGTGGCGCCGACCAGCTTGGGCAGCGTGACGGTCACCTTCACGCCGTGGTCGCTATGGCCCCAGGAGAAGCCCCTGCGGTCCTTGCGGTCGACGCGCAGCGTACCGTCGACCACCTGGATCTCGAGCTGGTCGAGGATCGCGCTGTCGCCCTCGGCGGTGACGGCGAACTGCGCGCCGTTCTTCACGTCGACATCGTCGGTGCCGCGCAGCTCGACCTTGGTGAAGCCGGTCGCGTCATAGGTCCGCTTGGCGGTGACGCCGCTCGGCTTGACCTCGTGCCCGTCCTTGCCGCCGTCCTTCTCCCAGCTGGCATGGCAGGCGCCCGTGGCCATCAGCGGCAACAGGGCGAGGGCGATCAGGCTGCGCATCGAATTTCTCCCGAACATGTGTATTGCTTAACCAATACACTATCGATTGGACAAGGAAAAGGGGCGGTTTTCAAGGCCGCCCCTCTCCGCAGGTACCGATGCTGATCTGAATCAGGCCGGAACCTTGTCCTTGTTGTGGATCGCCGCAGCCTTGCGCAGGATGTCGAGGATCTTCTCGAGTGCGGCCGGCTCGTCGGTCTCTTCCATCGCCGCGAGCTCGCGGGCGAGGCGGCTGGCGGCCGCTTCGAAGATCTGACGCTCCGAATAGCTCTGCTCGGGCTGATCGTCGGCGCGGAACAGGTCGCGGACCACTTCGGCGATCGACACCAGGTCGCCCGAATTGATCTTCGCTTCATATTCCTGGGCGCGGCGCGACCACATGGTGCGCTTCACCTTGGGCTTGCCCTTCAGGGTCTCCAGCGCTTCCTTGAGCGTCTTGTCGCTCGAAAGCTTGCGCATGCCGACGCTTTCCGCCTTGTTGGTCGGAACGCGCAGGGTCATTTTCTCTTTTTCGAAGCGCAGAACGTAAAGTTCGAGCTGCATTCCAGCGATTTCAGACTTCTGGAGCTCGATTACACGGCCAACGCCGTGCTTGGGGTAAACGACATAATCGCCGACATCGAAGGACAGCGCCTTTGCAGCCATGTGCGAGGAACCTTTCGTGATAACCGGCCCCGACGGGCTCGGCGTCCACCCCGGCAAATGCAGGGCAGGCAGATCGGGGCGACTTCTCTTTGCTTCTCCGGGCGGAGGTGAGTCTTCCTCCGTCGCGCCCCATTTAACACGCTTGCAATAAAATTACCAGCCAAACGTCACCGTTTGTCCGTGGTAAAATGCGGTTTCTCGCAGGTTTCTGTGGATTTCGCGTGGGCAAACGCCAAATCGGGTAAGCCTAGCTGCCCGAACCGGGCTCCGGCGAGAAGAACTGCTCGAACTTGCCCTGGACGTCCTTCATCGCATCCGCATCGGCGGGCACGTCGCCCTTCTGCGTGATGTTCGGCCAGGATTCCGAATAGGTGCGGTTGAGCTCCAGCCACTTCTCCAGGCCGTTCTCGGTGTCCGGCAGGATCGCCTCGGCCGGGCATTCGGGTTCGCAGACGCCGCAGTCGATGCACTCGTTCGGATTGATGACGAGCATGTTCTCGCCCTCGTAGAAACAGTCGACCGGACAGACCTCGACACAATCCATGTACTTGCACCGGATGCAGGCGTCGGTGACGACATAGGTCATGGAAACTGGCCCCTTGGAACGAAACGTGCCGGTCCTGCTATGCCTGTGACACTGCCGCGTCAATCATATGGCGCTTCCTGCGAGACGTTCTCAGTCACCGTCAGGTCCTGGTAACAGGCCCTTCCCTCGGCCGGTGGACCGCGCCGCGCCGGCAGTCGCTCGACCCGGACGACGCGCACCTTGCCATAGAGCGGGAAGGCAACGACGCAGCCGATGCGCACCGTGGCGGAGCTGCGCTCGATGCGCCGGCCGTCGATGCGCAGCGTGCCCTTCTCGGCGATCGCCTGCGCCGCCGAGCGGGTGCCGGCGAGGCGGGCCCACCACAGGAAGCGATCGATCCGCATGGCGCCCGCGTCAGCCATGCTTGAGCTCCGCGAGCACGGCGAAGGCATTGTCGCGCGGCGGCGCCTTGGGCTTGGGCGGCGCGACCAGCCCCTGCCAGATCCAGCGCTGCGGCTCGCCCTCCGCGCCCCTTGCGGTGCGGAAGCCGAGCTGCGCCATCAGCCGCGCCAGCGTCTCGGCGGTGAGCCCCATCGAGGTGGCGAGCGCCGGATCGGGGGTGAAGGGCTTGCGGCCCTGCCTGCTGTCATGCGCGGCGCGGGCGATGCGCTCGACCAGGTCGACACGGACCGCCTGCGCGCCGAGCGGGCGATAGCCATGGGCGAGGTCGGCGCCGGGCGCGGCACGCGGCAGCACGGTGGCGCCCTCGCGTGGTGCCTCGGCCAGTCCCATCAGCTCGCGGCGCCAGCGCGCGGCACCGGGCTTGAGCAGGGCAGGGGCGAAGATATCGAGCGTGCCGATGGTGACGCCGATCTTGCGCAGCCGCTGGCGCGCCGGCGGATCGAGCGCCTCGACCAGCGTCGCGGCGGCACGACGGGGCAGCAGCCCGCCGGCTTCGAGCAGCGCATTGGCGAGCGCGCGCAGCGGCGAGCCGGCCTGGGGATCGCGGGTTGCCTCGTCGAGCTTGCCGAGCACGGTCAGGTGCCTGCCGATCTGGTCGGCGAACCAGCGCTCGAGCCGGGCCTGTGCGGCGGTCTTGGCTTGCGGTTCGAGCACGTCGAGCGAACGGTCGAGCCGGATGCGCGGGCGGGCGATATTTGGGCCGGGCTCCAGTGAAGCCACCGCCACGCCGTTCCAGGCCAGTACCGCGCCGGTGAGCGCGATATCGGCATCGGGCGCGTCGATCAGCGCCTGGCCGCGCTTGCGATACTCCTTGCCCAGCCTTTTCTCCGCCGCGGCGAGGAGCATGCGCTTGTCCCCGGCACGTGCCTCGGGCGCAACCGTGAAGCGGAAGCCGGTGAGAATGCCCAGCGCATGCTCCTCGACGGTCACTTCGCCCTCGGGCCCGATCTCGACCGGCAGGTTCGAGGCGTCGGCGCCGATCTGGCGGAGCAGCACGGTGGTGCGCTTGTCGACGAAGCGCTGGGTGAGGCTGGCGTGGAGCGCGTCGGAAAGCTTCTCCTCCACTGCGCGCGTCCGCTCGGCCCAGTGGATCGGGTCCTCCAGCCAGTCGGCACGGTGGGCGATATAGGCCCAGCTGCGCGCCGCCGCGATGCGCCCCGCCAGCGTCTCGACATCGCCGCCCATATTGTCGAGCCGCTGGATCTCGTCGGCGAACCATTGGTGCGGCACATGGCCGCGCCCTTCGGAGAGATGGCCAAACAGCCGGCCGACGAAGCGGCTGTGCGGCTCGGCGCCCAATTTGCGGAAATCGGGCAGGCCGCACGCGGCCCAGAGCCGCTTGACCATCGCCGGCGAGCGCACCCGCTGGCGCACCCAATCCTCTTCCGAAAGCCGCTTGAGCACCGCGAGATCGACCGCCTCCGGCGCAGCGCGCAGCACTTCGCTGCTGGGCTTCGCTTCGAGGCTGGCGATCAGCGCCTCGACGCTGGCGAAGTCGGGCTCGCCCTGGCGCCAGAACAGCTTTTCGAGCGGCGGCACCCGGTGCGCCTCGATCGCCAGCACCTCCTCGGGGGTGAAGGCGCTTGGGCCTTCCTCGTGCAGCGCGCCGAAGGTGCCGTCGCGTTGATGCCGTCCGGCGCGGCCGGCGATCTGCGCCATCTCGGCGACGGTGAGGCGGCGCTGGCGGCGGCCGTCGAACTTGGTGAGCGAGGCGAAGGCGACATGGTGGACGTCCATGTTGAGCCCCATGCCGATCGCATCGGTGGCGACGAGATAGTCGACCTCGCCCGCCTGGAACATCGCGACCTGGGCGTTGCGGGTGCGGGGGCTGAGCGCGCCCATCACCACCGCCGCGCCGCCGCGCAGGCGCCGCAATGCCTCGGCCACGGCATAGACTTCCTCGGCGCTGAACGCGACGATCGCACTCCGCCTGGGCAGGCGGGAGAGCTTCTTCGCGCCGGCATAGCTGAGCGTCGAGAAGCGCGGCCGGCCGATCACCTCGGCTTCTGGCACCAGCGCCTTGAGCATCGGTTTGAGCGAGTCCGAGCCGAGGATCATCGTCTCCTCGCGGCCACGGGCGCGCAGCAGCCGGTCGGTGAAGACATGGCCGCGCTCGGGATCGGCGCCGAGCTGCGCCTCGTCCAGCCCGACGAACGCGACCTCGCGTTCCAGCGGCATCGATTCGGCGGTGCACAGGAACCAGCGCGCCTTGGGCGGGCAGATCTTCTCCTCACCGGTGATCAGCGCGACCTCGGCGTCGCTGCCTTTCATCTTGACGACGCGATCATAGACTTCGCGCGCCAGCAACCGCAGCGGGAAGCCGATCATGCCGCTGGCATGACCCGCCATCCGCTCCACTGCCAGGTGGGTCTTGCCGGTGTTGGTCGGGCCCAGCACGGCGGTGATCTCGGAACGCGCGAAACGACTCATTGCGACTCCCAAGATCGTTCCGAGTCACCCCTTAAGCAACTCCCCCGGATTGGCGATTCGCCTTAACCATGTTGGAAAGACTACCGAATATGGTGAAATCCTCGCTTCATCCGCGAGGCGCCACAACTCGCCGCACGAGTCGGCCCCAGAGACGGTGCTTAATTTGACTTTAAGTCCTGCCTTCCACAGTGATCTGCTCGGTAGCCGGGGGTTTACGGCACGACATCGACGACCTTTTGGGGGGCGTTGCGCCTTGTATTTGCGGAGTGACCATGGAGAGGGCCTGACCGGCGGTGCGGCATCCGCGCGCGCCAAGGCTCCGGCACGTGGTTTTTCTGCCAGGCTGAGCGAGCGCTTCGGCGACTTCGAATTCGCCCCCGATCTCGGCTCGCGCATCGGCACTTTGACTTGGTATCGCGGCGCCGCGACCTGTGTCGGGCTGATCACCGCCACCTTGCTGCTCGCCCCGGGCTTCGAGAACCCGATCTACGGCACCGTTCCCGCACCGGTCTCCGGCGCCGAGTTCGAGGCGACCCAGGCCCAGGCGATCAAGCCGATCGGCATGGGCTCGGGCACCGGCGCCCGCCTTGCCGCGACGAAACTGGTCGCGCCGCTGAGCGACACGCCTGAGCGCCCGATCCTCGAAGGCTCGACCAAGCTCGCCTCGGGCGGCGCACTGCTCGCCGCGCTCACCCGCTCGGGTATCGGTGCGGCCGATGCGAAGACGGTCGGCTCGCTGATCGCCGGCGCGATGCCGCTTTCCGACATCCAGTCGAACACGATGCTCGACTATGTGCTCGGCCGCCGCCCCGAAAAGTCGCAGCCGCGGCCGCTCGAGAAGCTCGAGCTGCGCGCCGCCTTCGACAAGAAGATGGAGATCATCCGGGTCGGCGCGAACCTCGATCTCAAGGTCATCCCGATCGCGATCGACCGGACGCCGCTGCGCATCCAGGGCACGATCGGCTCGTCGCTTTATCGTTCGGCCCGCGCCGCCGGCGCCCCGGCCAAGGCGGTCGAGAGCTATATCCGCACGCTCGCCACCCGCACCCCGGTCTCGCGGCTGGGCTCGGACTGCAAGTTCGACATCATCGTCGGCCAGGCGCGCGCCGAGACCGGCGAAGTGCAGCTCGGCAGTCTGATGTATGCCGGGGTCAGCGGCTGCACGAGCAAGATGCAGCTCGCCCCGTTCGAGCAGGGCGGCAAGACCACCTGGTTCGACGGCGCCGGCAAGGGCAACAGCACCGGCGCGATGGCGATGCCGGCCAATGGCCGCTTCTCCTCGGGCTTCGGCATGCGCCGCCACCCGATCCTCGGCTATACCCGCATGCACAAGGGCGTCGACATCGCCGCGCCCTGGGGTTCGCCGGTGTTCGCCGCCAGCGACGGCGTCGTCCAGTTCGCCGGCCGCAGCAGCGGCTATGGCAACTTCATCAAGGTCACGCACGGCAATGGCTATGGCACCGGCTATGGCCATCTCAGCCGCATCTATGTGCGCAACGGCGAGACCGTGCGCCGCGGCCAGCGGATCGGCGCGGTCGGCAATACTGGCCTGTCGACCGGCCCGCACCTCCACTATGAGCTCTACCGCAACGGCATGGCGGTGAACCCGCGCTCGGTGTCGTTCACCTCGACCCAGCAGCTCACCGGCGGCGACCTCGGCCAGTTCAAGGCGCAGCTCAACCGGCTGCTCTCGGTGCCCGTCGGCCACGGCGCGGTGAAGGACGCCGAGGACTGAGGACGATCGGCATGCAGCGCGTGCCGATCCCCCCGGTCGTTTCCAACAAGCACATCGCGCGGCGCCTCGCCAAAGTACACGAAGTACACGCCCGAAGCGGGTTTTCCCGGCGCCTGAGTTGACCAGCTTCCCGCAGGCGCGCCGCATCCCCGCAACATCCTTGCGCGCGACGAATCCTATATTTCCAACAAGACAGAGAGCGGCCGGGCGCCAGGCCCGGCAGCGCGAGCCCGGCAGGCGAAATCCTACATTGCAAGCGAGCGGCGCCGGCTGACCGGAGATGGGCTTTTGCACTGCACCGCAAACGCGGTATCGCTGCGGCGCAATGGATCTCTACCTTCCGATCGCCAACCTGTCGGTCAACGCGCTCGTCATCGTCGCGCTGGGCTTTGGCGTGGGATTGCTCTCGGGCATGTTCGGAGTGGGCGGCGGGTTCCTGACCACGCCGCTGCTGATCTTCTACGGCATCCCGCCGACCGTCGCCGCCGCATCGGCCGCGAGCCAGGTGACCGGCGCCAGCGTCTCGGGCGTGCTCGCCCATTTCCGCCGCGGCGGCGTGGACCTGCACATGGGCGCGGTGCTGGTGGTAGGGGGCGTGATCGGCAGCATCGCCGGGGCGGGGCTGTTCACCCTGCTCCGGAAGAGCGGCCAGATCGATGTGGTGATCGGTGTGCTCTATGTGCTGATGCTCGGCTCGATCGGCGGGCTGATGCTGCACGAATCGATCCAGGCGATCCGGGTGACGCGCGGCGCCCGCCCGCCGCGACCGCGCAAGCGCCGCCACCATCCGCTGGTTGCGATGCTCCCCCTGCGCTGGCGCTTCTATTCCTCGGGACTCTACATCTCGCCGCTGGCACCGTTGCTGCTCGGCTTCTTCACCGGCATCCTGACCGTGCTGCTCGGCGTCGGCGGCGGTTTCATCCTGGTGCCGGCGATGCTCTACCTGCTCGGCATGGGCACGCAGGTGGTGGTCGGCACCTCGCTGTTCCAGATCCTGTTCGTCACCGCCGCCGCCACGATGGTCCACGCGACGACCACCAAGGCGGTCGACATCGTCCTCGCCGCGCTGCTGCTGCTCGGATCGGTGGTCGGCGCGCAGATGGGCGCGCGCTTCGCGCTGGCGGTGAAGCCCGAATATCTGCGCTTCATCCTGGCGGTGATCGTGCTGCTCGTCGCGGTGCGCATGCTGCTCGGCCTCGCCTGGCAGCCCGACGAAATCTATTCGGTGGAATTGCTGTGAGGAGATTGCTCCTCCTCGCACTTGCTCCGCTGCTGATGGGCCAGGCCAAGCCGGTGCTGGTCCCCGACGTCTCGCAGCGCGACATCGAGATCGCCTATTCGTTCACCGGTGCCGAGCTGCTGCTGTTCGGCGCGATCCTCTATCCCGGCGGACGCACGCCCGGGCAAGGCGAGAAGCCGGCCGACATCGTCGTGGTGGTGAAGGGCCCCACCCAGTCGGTGCAGGTGCGCGAGAAGGAGAAGGTGGCCGGCATCTGGGTCAACGCCCAGCGCATGCGCTATCGCTCGGCGCCCAGCTTCTACGCGATCGCCTCGTCGCGGCCGATCGACCAAATCGTCGACGAGCGTACCCGCGCGATCTACGAGCTTGGCGTCGACAGCCTGCAGCTCTCCCCCGCATCCGGCGCCGCGCCCGAAGTGCAGGCGCGCTTCGACAAGGGGCTGGAGGATCTGCGCGCCCGCACCGGCCTCTATTACCAGGCGCCCGGCGCAGTGGAGATCACCGACGGCGTGCTCTATCGCGCGCGGCTGGCGATTCCGGCGCGCGTGCCGATCGGCAAGTTCACCGCCGAGACCTTCCTGATTCGCGACGGCCGGGTGCTCGCCGCGGCGGTGCGCGGGATCGAGATCCGCAAATCGGGCTTCGAGCGCTTCGTCGCCCATTCGGCAGAACATTATTCGGTGATCTACGGTATCGTCGCCGTGGCCCTCTCGATTCTGTTCGGCTGGGGCGCAGGCGCGGTCTGGAAGCGCTTCTGAAGTCCTTGCGGACTCACCCAATATTTACCTCCCTGGCGCAGATTGCGCGCGTCAACGGGGAGCAGCCGAATGGACGGCCAATTTGGCGCGCGCGGGTTTGAAGGCGCGGCGTCGGTTTCTACGAACGAGGGCCTGCCCTCGCGCACGCCGGTCGAGCCGATCGGCGCGGTGCTCGAGATCGCCGGTTCGTCGAGCCAGGTGCTGATCGATCCGGAGGCGCTGAACGCGCTCGCCGGAAACGCGGACCCCACCGTCGCCAATGCCGGCCAGGTCGGCAGCCAGGTGAAGGTGCGCGTCGGCGCGACCTGGCTGATCGCGAACGTCCGCTCGCTCAAGCTCCAGGGCGACCATATCGCCGCCTATATCGACTTCCTCGGTGAGGGCGATGAGGAGCGGCTGACCGGCAAGCTCTACAAGTTCCGCCGCGGCGTGACGCGCTATCCGACGCCGGGCGCACCGGTCTTCCCGGTCTCGACCGCGGACCTCAAGCAGATCTACGCCGCCGAGGATCGCGCCCATATCGAGATCGGCAATGTCTATCCGACCAAGGACATTCGCGCCGCACTCTATGTCGATTCGATGCTCGGCAAGCATTTCGCGCTGCTCGGCTCGACCGGTACGGGTAAATCGACTGCCGCGGCGCTGATCCTGCACCGCATCTGCGAACTGGCGCCGCAGGGCCATGTCGTGATGATCGATCCGCACGGCGAATATGCCAGCGCGTTCAAGACCACCGGCGCGCTGTACGACGTCACCAATTTGCAGATGCCGTACTGGCTGATGAACTTCGAGGAACATTGCGAAGTGTTCCTCACCACCTCCGGCTCGGACCGGCAGGTGGATGCCGACATCCTCGCCAAGTGCGTGCTCGCTGCCAAGCAGAAGAACCGGCTGGCCGCCGAGATCGGCAAGCTCACCGTCGATGCGCCGATCCCCTATCTCCTGTCGGACCTGACTCAGATCCTCCAGCTCGAAATGGGCAAGATGGACAAGTCGACCGACACGGCGCCCTATCTGCGCATCCGTTCGAAGATCGACGAGATCAAGGGCGATCCGCGCTACGCCTTCATGTTCTCCGGCATGCTGGTGGCGGACACGATGGCGCAGTTCCTGTCGCGCGTGTTCCGCCTGCCGGGCGACGGCAAGCCGATCTCGATCATCGACGTGTCGGGCGTGCCTTCGGAAATCACCTCGGTGGTCGTGGCCGTCCTGTCGCGCATGGTGTTCGACTTCGCGATCTGGTCGCGCGGCGAGAGCAAGCGGCCGATCCTGCTCGTCTGCGAGGAGGCGCACCGCTACGTCCCCAACGAGCGCAACGCCGATGGTTCGTCGGTCGGCCGGATCCTCAGCCGGATCGCCAAGGAAGGCCGCAAATACGGCGTGTCGCTGGGCCTGATCACGCAGCGCCCGTCGGACCTCGCGGAGGGCGTGCTCTCCCAGTGCGGCACCATCCTGTCGATGCGCCTCAACAACGAGCGCGACCAGGCCTTCGTGAAGGCGGCGATGCCCGAAGGCGCGCGCGGCTTCCTCGATTCGATCCCGGCGCTTCGGAATCGCGAGTGCATCGCGGTGGGCGAAGGCGTTGCCACGCCGATCCGGCTGCTGTTCGACAATCTGGACGACAACAAGCGGCCGGCTTCGGACGATCCGCTCTTCTCCGAGCTGTGGCGCGACACCGGCGGCGAGGAGCAGATCCTCGAGCGCACGATCCGCCGCTGGCGCGCGCAGGGGAAGTAAGCCCTAGAAATCGGCGCCCAAGGTGAGCGCGAGGCCCGAGCCGGGCCTTGCCTCGCCGGCGACGCGCTGGCGCCAGTCGAGTGCCAGGCGGAGGTTGCGCATCGCCAGCGTCGCCGAGGGGCCGATATCGAGCCGTTGCGCGTCGCGCTGCGCGGCACCCCAGGTGCCGGCACCCAAGGCCAGCTGTACGGGACCCGCCGCGCCCACCGTTCGCGTGCCGCGCGCCGCGCCATCGGCATAGGGATCGGCGCGTCGGCGCAGCACCGCGCCGGCCTGGCCATAGGCTTCGAGCCGGAAGCCGCGCCACTCCTTGTCGATCCCTGCTATCGCGCCGAGCCCGGTGCCGCCGGGACTGCCATCCAGCCCGAAGCGGCGCTCGGCGATCAGCCGGACCGGCGCGCGGGTCGGCTGCCATTCCAGCCCCAGCGCCGCCTCGCGGCCCCTGCCGGACAGGGGGGAGGTGACGCGGCCATAGGCGGCGATCCGCTGGCGGGGTACGACCAGCCACGCGACCCGGGCCCCGGCCTGTCCGCCGCCGATCTGCCCGCCCGGTGCCGCGACCGGGCCGCCATTGCCACGCGCGACCATCCACAGGCTCAACGACCAGCGATCGGGCAGCGGATCGAGCCGCTCGGGGGCGGGCATCGCCCGGGCCGACAGCGACGTCGGCTGGGCGGCAGCGAAGGACATGACCGGCTCGACCTCGCCATATTGGGCGAGCGCCATCAGGGCGAGCTGCACGCGCGGATCGTCGTCACCGCGTGGGGCGCGATAAGCCGGCGGCACGCGCGTATGCGCCGGCAGCGGCGGGTGTCGCTCGACGACCGCCTGTCGGGCGATGGCGGGTGTGGTGCGGGGTTCGGTTTTGGCAAAGGGCAGCGCGGCCTCGATCGCGGCGGGCAGCGATCCGGCCTGGGGCCAGAGGATCGCGACCCGCGCACCCGTCCAGACGATCGCGACCATCGCAAGGAAGCGCAGTGGCCGGCCGCGGCCGTTCATCCCTGCTCCGCCGGGTGCAGTTCGGGGAAACGGTGCGCGGTCTTGTCCCAACGCGGCGGGGCGCCGGCGAGCATGCGCAGATAGAGGCCGAGCGCGCGCCGTGCGGCGAGCAGCGCGACGGCATTGCTCGAGAAGATGCGCGGCACCGACCACAGCCCCTCCCGCCAGCCATAGGCATGGCCGACAAAGGCGGCGCGGACCGCCAGCCGCCAGGCGAGCAGCGCGAAATTGGTCCAGAGCAGCGCCTGCATCAGCGGCGATTGCTCGGGCGCCCTGCTGCCGGCGAGCAGATGGGCGCCGGAGGAAAGCCCCCAGGCGAGGATCGAGAGATAGGCGAGGGCGAGGACGGGGATCTCGAGCGTGGCGCGCCGGTCGCGCATGCGCATCCAGTTGTCGCCGATCTGGCGCCAGCCGCCCCAGCCGGTCCGGTCCCAGCCGGCGAGGGCGATGCCGGTCATCCAGCGTGCTTTTTGCCGCACCGCCGCCTCGATCGTGTCGGGGAAATAGGCGCGCACCGCGACCGGCGGGCCGCCCGGTGCCTCGGCGATGCGGACCAGCCGGGCCGGGGCGCCCAGCGCGGCGATCGCGAAGCCCAGCTCATAATCCTCGGTCAGGCTGGTCGCGTCGAACGGCGCGCCGCCCCGGGCATCGGCGAGCCGCCCCAGCACGTCGCGGCGGATCGCGCAGCCGACCCCCGCGAAGGGCAGGCCCGCCCCGATCGCCTGGCGCACGACCATCGACCGGCCATGGCTCTCTGCGAACTCGTCGAGATAATGCCCGGCGAAGAAGCGCGAATGCGGGTGGGGAAGCGGCAGCACCGGCAGCTGGACCGCCGGATGCTCGACCAGCTCCCGGGCATAGACGCGCAGCTCGAGCGGGTGGACCACGTCCTCGGCATCGTGGAGCGCCACCGCGCTGGCCGTGAAACCCTCCGCCGCCTCGTCGCGCAGCAGCGCGCGCCACAGGCCGTTGAGGCAGTCCGCCTTGGTCGTACCGCCCGGGCGCGGACCGATCACCAGCCGCACCCGCGCATCCACCAGCGCGACTTCGACCACCGCCGCGATCGTCGCCGGATCATTGGGATAGGCGCCGACATAGATACGGTAATCAGGGTGATCGAAGCGCTGGAGCGCGGTGCGCAGCATGGCGCCGATCACCGCGGACTCGTCCCAGGCGGGCACGAAGATCGCGATCCGGCCCGGCGGCACGGGGCCGTCCAGCGCCGGCTGCGGCGCGCGGTGTCCGCGCAGCCTGCGTACGGCATAGATCAGGTCGACGAGCAGGTCGTCGATCCCGCCGACGACGAACCACAGCGCCGCGAACAGGATCATCTCGCGCACCATCAGGTCCATCGCAGTGAGCAGCGCCTCCCCAGTCGGCACCTTCAAGTCCCTCCAATTCGGAGGCGGAATTAAGCCGTGCCGCTGACGGAACGATCAAGCGCCATGGTGCATTTTCGCTCCGAAACGGACGCGGTTAATTCGTCGCTGGACTCGTAACGGGGCCCGGCTATCGTGCCGACCGCTGCCCGAGGGGAGGTTGCCACCATGAAGCTCGTTGCCCGGCTAGGCGTTCTGGCATTGATCCTGGCGCCGATCGGCGCCGTCACTGCGTTCGGCGACAACAGTCCCCAGGTCGAGATGGCGACCCCCGGCGTCGGCGATGGGGCGATCGAGCGCTTCACCACGCGCTTCAACGTGGCGATGGTGCCGCTGGGCGACCCGCGTGCCGAATCCCCCTTCAAGGTCGATTGCCCGACCGGCGGTCAGGGCCGCTGGGTCGACCAGCAGACCTATGTCCACGAATTCGCCACCCCGCTCCCCGGCGGCGTCACCTGCAAGTTCACCCTGCGCGACGGGATCAAGAGCCTGTCGGGCTATGATCTGCAGGGCCAGAAGGAATTCACCGTCGATTCGGGCGGCCCGATCGCCCGTGCGGTGCTGCCCAACCGCTATGGCAGCGAGATCGAGGAGGACCAGGTCTTCGTCGTCGCGGCGAACCTCGCGCCCGATCCCGCCTCGGTCGGCGCCAATGCCTATTGCGCGGTCGATGGCCTGGGCGAGAAGATCCCGGTCGACGTGCTGCCCGCCGATGTAGCGCCCAAGCTGCTTGCCGATCTGGGCACCGATCGCTGGCAGGTCCAGAGCTTCCTGAGCGAGGCGGGCCTGCCCCAGGCGCTGCCGGAGAAGGCCGAAGACCGCGCCAAGTCGCTCGCCAGCGTCGTCGCGGTGAAGTGCCGCCGTCCGCTGCCGCCGGGCCGCGACATGGCGCTGGTCTGGGGCAAGGACATCAAGAGCGCCTCGGGCCGCACCGCCGGCACCGACCAGCGCTTCGACTTCACCGTCCGCAAGGAATTCAGCGCCCGCTTCGAATGCTCGCGCGTCAACCCGACCGCGGGCTGCAGCCCGGTGCAGGACGCCTGGGTGCGCTTCTCCGCGCCGATCCCCAAGGCGCAGGCCGAGGCCGTCCGCATCAGGACGCCCGACGGCAAGGAGCTGAAGCCGATCTTCGGCGACGACGACAAGAACAAGGCGACCGTCGCAGACCTGAAGTTCAAGGCACCGCTGCCGGCCGAGACCACTGCCAAGGTCGTCTTCCCCGCCAACATCACCGACGAGAGCGGCCGCAAGCTGGCCAATGCCGAGCGCCTCCCGCTCGACGTGAAGTTCGACGCGCCTCCGCCGCTGGTGAAGTTCGCCGGCAATTTCGGCATACTCGAAGCCAAGGAGGGCGGCGTCCTTCCGGTCTCGGTCCGCAATGTCGAGCCCGATCTCCAGGGCATGCAGATGGCGGTGAGCGGCCAGAGCCTGAAGATCGAGGGCGGCGATGCCGAGATCGCCAAGTGGTTCCGCGCGCTCGCCGATGCGGCCGAGGACAAATCGGACGAGATCAAGCGCGGCGACGAAACGATCACGATCAACCAGACCGGCGCCAAGCCGTTGCTGACCCCCACCACCGGCAAGCCGCTCAAGATCGGCCTGCCCGGCAAGGGCAAGGATTTCGAGGTCGTCGGCATCCCGCTGAGCCAGCCCGGCTTCTACATCGTCGAGCTGGCCAGCCCGCGGCTCGGCGAGGCGCTGCTCGGCCGCAAGGCGCCGCGCTATGTCGCCACCGGCGCGCTCGTCACCAACATGAGCGTCCATTTCAAATGGGGCCGCGACCAGTCGCTGGTCTGGGTCACCGCGCTCGACAGCGGCCAGGGGGTCGGCGACGCCGAGGTGCGCGTCACCGACAGCTGCACCGGCCAGCTGCTCGCCAAGGGCAAGACCGATGCCTCGGGCCGCCTCGGCGTGCCCGCCGGCCTGCCCGCGCCCGAGACCTATTCGAGCTGCGAGAACGGCAATTCGAGCCCGCTGATGGTCTCGGCGCGCAAGGCCGATGACTTCAGCTTCACGCTCACCCAATGGGGCCAGGGCATCCGCCCGTTCGATTTCGACCTCAACTATGGCTGGTCGGAGCAGGAGCAGATCTTCCACACCGTGTTCGACCGTTCGCTCGTCCGCCAGGGCGAGACGGTGCACATGAAGCATATCGTGCGCCAGCCGATCGCGGCCGGCTTTGCCAGCAGCCCGGCGTTCAGCGGCACGCTGCGCCTCAGCCATCGCGGCTCGGACACCCAGTACGACCTGCCGCTGAGCATCGACGCCAATGGCACCGGCGAGAGCGAATGGACCGCGCCGCAGGGCGCCAAGATGGGCGACTACGACGTCACCGTCCTCACCAAGGACGCCGAAGGCAAGGAAAAGACGATCTGGACGGGCCAGTCGTTCAAGGTCGACGAATACAAGCTGCCGACGATGAAGGCATCGGTCGCCGGGCCCAAGGATGCCGCGGTGCGGCCGAGCACGCTGCCGCTCGACCTGTTCGTCGGCTATCTCTCGGGCGGCGGCGCTGCCAGCCTGCCGGTCGAGACGCGCATCGGCTATTTCGCCGACTTCAAGACCCCCGACGGCTATGACGGCTACAGCTTTGGCGGCCGCGCGATGACCGAGGGCACCAAGCCGATGAACGGCGAGGGCGAGGACGAAGAGGTCAAGCTGCCGCCGACCCAGACGCTGCCGGCGACACTCGGCGCGGACGGCACCAGCCGGATCAATGCCGAGGTGCCGCAGACGCTCGAGCAGAACACCACGATGCTGGTCGAGATGGATTATCAGGACGCCAATGGTCAGATCCTGACCTCGTCGCGGCGCATCCCGATCTTCACCTCCGCGGTGCAGCTCGGCGTGAAGACCGATGGCTGGCTGATGAAGCAGGACGATCTGCGCCTGCGCTTCGTCGCGCTCGACACCAATGGCAAGCCGATCGCCAACCAGGCGATCGCGGTCGAGCTGTACAGCCGCGAGATCCTCACCGCGCGGCGCCGGCTGATCGGCGGCTTCTACGCATACGACAACCAGATGAAGACGACGCGGCTGAGCGCCACCTGCTCGGCGACGACCGACGCGCAGGGCCTGGCGAGCTGCGCGCTCGACCCCGGCGTCTCGGGCGAGGTCTATGCGGTGGCGACCACCAAGGATGCCAATGGCAATGTCGCGCGGGCGACCAAGTCGGTCTGGCTGGTCGGCGATGATGACTGGTGGTTCGGCGGCGACAATGGCGACCGCATGGACGTCATCCCCGAGAAGCTCGAATACAAGGCGGGCGAGACTGCCAAGTTCCAGGTCCGCATGCCGTTCCGCGACGCGACCGCTTTGGTCACCGTCGAGCGCGAGGGCGTGCTGTCCAGCTTCGTCGTCGGGCTGACCGGCAAGGATCCGGTGATCGAAGTGCCGATGCCGGGCGATTATGCGCCGGACGTGTTCGTCTCGGTCATGGCAGTGCGCGGGCGCGTGACCGGCTGGCAGAACTGGCGCTCGAACATCGCCCGCGACTGGGGCGGCCCCTGGTCGAAGGACGGCGGCGAGCCGACCGCGACGGTCGATCTCGCCAAGCCCGCCTATCGCTTGGGCATTGCCAAGGTGAAGGTCGGCTGGGAAGGCCATAAGCTCGACGTGGCGGTGAAGGCCGACAAAGCGAGCTATGCCGCGCGCGACAATGCGCAGGTCGATGTCACGGTGAAGAGCCCCGACGGCAAGCCGGCCGCTTCGGCCGACGTCGCCTTCGTCGCGGTGGACGAGGCGCTGCTCCAGCTCTCGCCCAATGAGAGCTGGGACGTGCTGACCGCGATGATGGGCGACCGCCCGATCTCGGTGCTCACCTCGACCGCGCAGACCCAGGTGGTCGGCAAGCGGCATTACGGCAAGAAGGCCGTCGAGGCCGGCGGCGGTGGCGGCGGCGATCTCTCCGGGCTCAACCGCGAGAATTTCCAGCCGGTGCTGCTGTGGAAGGGCAGGGTCGCGCTCGATGCCAATGGTCATGCGAAGGTACAGGTGCCGCTCAACGATGCGCTGACCTCGTTCAAGCTCGTCGCGATCGCCACGTCGGGTCCGCAGCTGTTCGGCACGGGCAGCGCGAGCATCCGCTCGTCGCAGGACCTGACCATCTATGCCGGCGTGCCGCAGCTGGTGCGCACCGGCGACCAGTTCGGCGCGATGTTCACGCTGCGCAACGGCTCGAGCAAGCCGATGAAGGTCACCGCCACGGTGGCGCTCAACCCCGCCTATGCGACCGGCAAGCCACTGACCGTCGAGATCCCGGCGGGCGGCGCCGCGCCGGTGGTGTGGAACCTCACCGCCCCGCCGCGCGACGGCAAGCTGAGCTGGACGGTCACCGCCAAATCGGCGGACGGCAAGTCGACCGACAAGGTCACCGTCGCGCAGGTCGTGGCGCCCGCAGTGCCGGTCGAGACCTGGGCGGCGACGCTCGGCCGGGTCGGCACGGGCACGCAATTCCCGATCGCGCCGCCGGCGGGCGCGCTGCCCGGCTTCGGCACGGTCGAGGTGAGCCTCACCGACAGCCTCGCCCCGCCGCTCTCGGGCGTGCGCGAATATATGTCCGCCTATCCGTACAACTGCCTCGAGCAGCGCACCTCGCGCGCGATCGCGCTGGGCGATACGGGGATGTGGAACCTGATCGCCAGCGACATCCCGGCCTATCAGGACGGTGACGGGCTGCTGCGCTACTGGCCGGGCGACTGGCCGGGCTCGGAGGCGCTGACTGCCTATATCCTCTCGGCCAGCGGCGAGGCGGGCCTGCCGCTGCCGGAGGGCCCCAGGGCCAAGATGCTCGATGCGATGAAGGCGGTGCTCGACGGGCGGCTGCGGCACGAGGATTATGGAGATGTCCGCCTCCAGCGCGTCGCGGCGTTCACGGCGCTGGCGCGGCAGGGTGCGGCGACCTCGGCGATGCTCGGCCAGATCGGCATCACGCCGGCCGAGATGCCGACCAGCACGCTCTCCGATTATGCCATGGCGCTCGGCAAGGTGCAGGGCCTCGCCAATGGCCAGCAGCTGCGCGTCGATGCCGAGAAGGTGCTGCGCAGCCGGCTGGTCTATGAGGGCACCCGTGTCGACATCTCCGACAAGGGCCGCATGGCCTGGTGGCTGATGTCGTCGGACGACGAGGCGGCGATCAAGGTGCTGCTCGCCACGCTCGGCCGCCCGGGCTGGGAGAATGACGCCGCCAAGCTGATGGTCGGCATCGCCGCCCGCCAGCAGCGCGGGCATTGGGACACCACGACCGCCAATGCCTGGGGCACGATCCTGGCGCGGCGCTTCATGGGACTCTACCCGGCCGAGGCGATCGCGGGCGTCACCACCGCCAGCTTCGGCAGCAACAACCCACTGAGCCTCAGCTGGCCGCTGGCCGAGCCGCAGCGCAGCTTCAGCTTCCCGCTGCCTGCCCAGACCACGCCGCTGGTGCTCAACCAGTCGAGCGCGGCCGGTCCCTGGGCGTTCGTCCGGGTGAAGGCGGCGGTGCCGCTCACCCAGCCGCTGATGGCCGGATACAAGGCGACCAAGAAGGTCGAGGCCGTGAAGCAGGCGGTCGCCGGCCGCTGGACGCGCGGCGACGTGGTCAAGGTGACGATCAGTGTCGAGGCTTCGGCCGAGCGCAACTGGGTGGTGGTCAACGATCCGGTGCCCGCGGGCGCGACGATCGTCGGCAATCTCGGCGGCCAGTCCGAGCTGCTCGCGAAGGACAGCGGCACCAGCGAAGGCGTCTCGCCCAACTATATCGAGCGCGGCAATGACAGCTGGCGCGCTTTCTATGGCTGGGTGCCGCGCGGCAGCTTCACGGTGTCGTACGTGATGCGGCTCGATGCGGCGGGCAAGTTCAACCTGCCCGCGACCCGGATCGAGGCGATGTATGCGCCCGAGATCCGCGCGCAGCTGCCCAATGCCGTGATGTCCGTGGCGCAGCGGTGACGGCGAAGGAGGCTTTCGACCGCTTCCTTGCCTTCGCCCGCCGCTGGACGAAGCGCATCGACGATGCGCCCGACGCGGCGCGTGCCTGGCTGGGCCGCGAACGTGCGGTCTGGAAGGAGAAGGGCTGGCGGGGCGTCATAACGCCGCCTCGCATCGTCGGCACGCTGCTGACCTTGCTCCTCGTCGCCTCGGCGAGCTTCTGGTGGGTGACACGCCCGCCGGCGCTGCCCGACTATGCCGCGGTCCGCGCCGGCTGGCATCCGTCCGAGGCCTGGCTCTACGACCGGCACGGCGTGCTGATCGATTCGAGCCGGATCGACTATCAGGCCCGCCGCCTGGCCTGGACGAAGCTGCAGGACGTTTCCCCGGTCGCGCGCGACATATTGATCGCCGCCGAGGACCGCCGCTTCCGCGAGCATGGCGGGGTCGACTGGGTGGCGCTGACCGGCGCGGCGCGCGACCGGATCGAGGGCAAGCGCGGCCGCGGTGCCTCGACCCTGTCGATGCAGGTCGCCGCCTATCTCGCCCCCGATCTCGCCACGCCGGGCAGCCGTGGGATGCGCGACAAGCTGCGCCAGATGCGGGCGGCCTGGGCGCTCGAATCGCGCTGGAGCAAGGACCAGATCCTCGAGGCCTATCTCAACCTGGCCGGTTTCCGTGGCGAGGCGCAAGGGATCGGCGCCGCTGCGCTCGGCCTGTTCGGCAAGACGCCGGCGACGCTGACCCGCGACGATGCGCTGCTGCTCGCGGCGCTGCTGCCCAACCCGCAGGCAGCCCCGGGCGAAGTCGCGCGGCGTGCCTGCGCGCTCAGCCGCGACAGGGACTGCGGCCGCTTCGCCGGCGCCGCCGCCTCGATGCTCGGCCCGGCGCGCAGCCTGGCGCTCGATCCGGGCCTCGCGCCGCACCTGTCCGCCGCGCTGCTGACCAAGCCCGGCGCGAAGATCACCACCACGCTCGATGCGAGCATCCAGCGCGCCGCGATCACGGCGCTCCGCCGCCAGCTTCAGGGGCTGGGCGGCAGCCGCGCCCGCGATGGGGCGGTCATCGTGGTCGATAACCAGAGCGGCGACGTGCTCGCCTATGTCGGCGGGATCGGCGGCGAGAGCACGGCGCCCGCGGTGGACGGCGCCGCTTCCTATCGTCAGGCGGGATCGACGCTGAAGCCCTTCCTTTACGCGATGGGCATCGAGAAGGGGTACCTCACCGCCGCCTCGATCCTCGACGATTCCCCGGTCCAGCTCGATACCGCCTCGGGCCTCTATGTGCCGCAGAATTACGACAAGGCGTTCAAGGGGCCGGTCTCGGCCCGCATCGCGCTGGCGGGCTCGCTCAACGTGCCGGCGGTGCGCACGCTGCTGCTCACCGGGGTGGACGCATTCCGCGACCGGCTCTGGGACACCGGCTATCGCGGGCTGGTCGAGGACGGCCAATATTATGGTTATTCGCTCGCGCTCGGATCGGCCGAGGTGACGCTGATGGAGCAGGTCGACGCCTATCGCAGCCTCGCGCTCGAAGGGCGCTGGTCGCCGCTCAGGCTGACGATGGACGCGAAGACCGAAGCGCCACGCCGGACCACCACGCCCCAGGCCGCCTGGATCGTCGCCGACATGCTCGCCGACCCTAACGCCCGCGCCGGTACCTTCGGGGTCGATTCGGCGCTGCGCCTGCCCTTCTGGGCGGCGGTGAAGACCGGCACGTCCAAGGCGATGCGCGACAATTGGTGCGTCGGCTTCACCGATCGCTTCACCGTCGGCGTCTGGGTCGGCAATCTCGAGGGCGATCCGATGCGGGCGGTCTCAGGCACCAGCGGCGCGGCGCCGGTGTGGCGCGACGTGATGCTGGCGCTGAACGAAGCCAATCCCGGCAAGGCGCCGCCGCGTCCCGAGGGGATCGAGGAGCATCAGATCCGCTTCGCCGCGGGCATCGAGCAGCCGCGCCGCGAATATTTCCTGAAGGGGACCGGGCTCGACCGCATCGCCTATGCCCCTGCCGAGGCGCGCCGGCCGCGCATCGTCAATCCGGTGGGGGGCAGCGTCTATGCGCTCGATCCCGATATCCCGCGGGACAATCAGCGCCTGGCGATTTCGGTGTCCGGACAGGCGCTTGGCCACCGGCTTATTCTCGACAAGCGCGACCTCGGCACCGCCGATTCGCGTCCGCTGATCCTGGCCCCGCCGGGCAAGCATCGCCTCGCCTTGGTCGACCTCGACGGCAAGACCGTCGACCAGGTGCTGTTCACCATCCGATAGCGCGCAAAATTGGGGAATGTTGAGGGAGCGAAACGCTGATTCGGACGTTACGGCAAACGGTCCCTACCCCTTTCGGGACCGTGCCCAACGGCACCGGCCGCACGGCCCGAAAAGGCGGTGCGGCCGAAGCCTTTGATCTTGCCGGATTACCAGTAGAAGCCGGGGATCGTGCGGATGACGATGCCGCGGCGCGTGTCGATCAGCAGCACGTCGTTATAGTGGCGCACCCAGCTCTGGTAGCGATCCGCGCGCGGCAGGTGATAGCGCCACGGATCGGCGATCACATAGCGCGAGCCGTAATAGCTCGGGGCGATCCGGCCACCGGCGCGGAACGACGTGTAGCGGAACGGGGCGTTCCAGCTGCCACGGCCATAGAGCGCGCGGTTGCGGTCGCGGTTGAAGCGCCAGTCGTCACGGCCCCAGGCACGGTCGCGGTCGCGCAGGTCCTCGCGATATTCGCGGTGCGCCTCGCGCACGTCGCGGCGCTCGTCCCGGATGTCGCGGCGGTCGCCGCGGCGATAGGCGTCGCGCAGCTGGCGCTGCTCGTGGCGGATGTCCTGGCGGTCGCGGCGCAGTTCCTCGCGCGACTGGGCGCTGGCCGCGGTCGGCACAGCCACAGCGGGCATCGCGACGGCGGCGAGCAGCGCGGCGGTTACGAACGTCTTCATGTCTTCCTCCAAAGCACTGACCGGATTTGCTTTCCGGTAGATCGCCCTTGTGGAGGAGCCTCGCTGAACGGCCCGGGAACGGCACCGTCAGCGAAATGAAAGGCGCGCCTTAGCGACTAGGGGCCGTTGCCGCCGGCGCCGCCGCCCGGACCACCGGTGCCCGGCGCACCGACGGTGCCGATATTGCCGAACAGGTCCTCGAAGAAGCCGCGCTTGTGGCCAAGCGTCGGGGTGGTCTTGCCGTAGGGATCGACCTGGGCGATCAGGTCCTTGCCGGTCCGGTCGACCGCGGCGACATTGCCCTTGGCATCGAAGGTGATGCGCAGCGTCGTCTGATCCTTGGCCTTCAGCCCCTGATAGCCGAGATTCGCGCTCTGGCGGGAGATGTAATACCACTCGCCTTCGTTGAACTGGCTGGTGAAGGTCGGGCGGCCGAGCGTCTGGAGCACCGATTCGCGGGTGTCGATGCCGGGCTGCACCGAATCGACCAGCTCCTTGTCGATGATATAGCCCTGGTGCGTGCGCACGGGCACGCAGGCGGTGGTGCCAAGCGCGGCTGCCAGCAGGGCGGCGCCTAGCGCGCGGGCGGGAATCGACATTCTGGTCTCCAGGCAAACGCGTACCGGCACCGCGCACATTGCATCGCGGGCCGTTCGCCTCAATATGCGGCAAAATGCGGCCAAACAAGGTCGCGCCCTTCGATTGCAGGAACCATCTCGGCACATGCGCTTGCTCAAGCGGCTCTTCCAGGCTCCCGACCGCGGTGCGGCCCCGATTCTCTACGCCGCCATCGTTGCGCGCGGCCGCGAACCGCACTGGTATGAAGCGGGGGCGGTGCCCGACACGATCGACGGCCGTTTCGACATGATCGCCGCGGTGATGAGCCTGGTGCTGCTCCGGCTCGAGCAGGACGAGACGGCGGTGCCGTTCAGCACCCATCTCACCGAAGTGTTCATTGCCGACATGGACGGGCAGCTGCGCCAGATCGGCATCGGCGACATCGTCGTCGGCAAGCATGTCGGCAAGATGATGGGCATGCTCGGCGGCCGGCTCGGCGCCTATCGCGAAGGTCTGGCGAACGGCACGCTGGGCGAAGCGCTGGTCCGCAACCTCTATCGCGGCGAGGCACCGGCGCCGGAAGCGCGCGCCCATGTCGAGGCCGGGCTGCGCGCGTTCCACGCGAAGCTGGCCGAGATGCCGGTCGCCACGCTGGTCGCGGGAGAGCTGGCATGATCCAGAGTGAATTCAACCGCCCGCAGCGGCTCGACACGATCGGTGCCGGCGAGAGCCAGGTCCATGTCGAGGCCGAGCCCAAGGAGCGCGCCGCGCTGGCCGAGCGCTTCGGTCTCAAGACGCTCGACAGCCTCGTGGCGGATTATCGCATCCGCCGCGATGCGCAGGGCATCATAGCCACCGGCCATCTCTCGGCGAAGGTGGTCCAGGCCTGTGTGATCACCGACGATCCCGTGCCTGCGCGAATCGAGGAGGATTTCGCGATCCGTTTCCTTCCCGAGAGCGAAGGCGAGGGCGGGGACGATGAAGTCGAGCTGAGCGAGGACGAGTGCGACATCGTCTTCTATGCGGGCGGCGCGATCGACCTGGGCGAGGCGGCGGCCGAGACGCTGGCGCTGGCGCTCGATCCCTATCCGCGCAGCCCCGCCGCCGAGGCCGCGCTGCGCGACGCCGGGGTGATCAGCGAGGACGAGGCGAAGCGGCTCGCGGAGGAAAGCGGGCCGTTCGGTGGGCTGGCGGGGCTCAGGGACAAGCTCGGCAAGGGTTGAGTAGTCCTGCACGCTCCCCGGCCTTCGCCGGGGATCAGTTTAGCAGGTGCCAGTAGCGTCCGCCCTCAGGCGGCTTCGCTGTCGCCCTTGTCGACGATCCCCGCACGCTGGCGGCGATCCACCGACAGCTCGAACACGTCGTGCCGTGCCTGCGCACCGTCGACGTCCATCGTCGCCAGCCCGCGATCGACTTCGTCCAGGTCGATCTCGGCCATCAGCAGCTCGGGCGCGGTGCCTGCCTGGGCGATCACCACCCCGTCGGGCGCCAGGATCGCGCTATGGCCGCGCTGGATCTGCCCGTCCGGCAGCCGGTCGAGCAGCTTGCGCGCCGATCCGTCGCCACCGGCCTTCTCATAGCCGGCGATCAGCTCCTGCTTGTACTGGATGGTGCCGGCCGCCAGCACGAAGGCACGGCCCTCATAGGCATAATGCGCCGAGGCGAGCATCGCGATGTCGGTGACTTGCGGCCAGGCGGCGACATGCACCGTCTCGCCCTCGTGATGCATCGCCGCGCGGGCGAGCGGCATCCAATGCTCGGTCGAGGCGAGCTGGCCCACCTTGCCCCAGGGGGCTTCGTGCAGCCCCAGCGTCGATCCGTCGCCGCGCCCGAGCATCAGCTTCTCGGCGGGGGTGAGGATCAGCTTGCGGTGGCGCAGCACCGGCGCCTCGGGCCGGAACAGGAATTGCGTCGCATAGAGGCTCTGGCGGACGCGCTCGTACCCGCCAACCGACACCGCGACATCGGCGATGTCGACCGTCCATTGCAGCGGCTGGAAGCGCGGATCGTCACCGCGGATCGCCTGATCGAGCAGCAGCGCGTGCAGCTCGCGGGTGCCGGGATGGTCCCAGAGCCGGGCCGGGGCGACATGCTCGAGCCAGGCCGGATAGCCGCCGAGGAAGCCTTCGCCCAACGCGATGACGCGCGCGCCCTTCTCGATCGCCTCGCGTGCTTTCGCGATGGCCTTGTCCAGCCCCGCGCCAATGGCGAGGGGAACCGGCGAATCCTGTACGATGGCGACCTTGAGCTTCTTCGTCACTCGACCCAGTCCAACCCGATCTCACGGTAAAGCGAACGGTCTTCCTGCCATTCCGGCCTTACCTTCACGTGAAGATAGAGATGAACCTTTACGCCCATGAGACGGGAAAGCTCCGCCCGGGCCCGCGCGCCGATCTCCTTGATGCGGCTGCCGCCCTTGCCGAGCACGATCGCGCGCTGGGTCTCGCGCTCGACCAGGATCTGCTGGTGGATCTCGACCGACCCGTCCTCGCGCTCCTTATACTGCTCGGTCTCGATCGCGGAGGAATAGGGCAGCTCCTTGTGGAGCTGGAGATAGAGCTGCTCGCGGGTGACTTCGGCGGCGAGCATGCGGTCGGTCGCGTCGCTCACCTGATCCTCGGGGAAGTGCCAGGGCTCCTGCGGCATCGCCGCGGCCAGCGCCGCTTTCAATTCGGGCACGCCGTCGCCGGTCTGGGCCGAGACGAAATAGGTCTCGTCGAAGGGCAGGATCTCGTTGAGCTTGGCAGCATGGCCGAGCAGCCGCGGCTTGTCGGCGATATCCACCTTGTTGAGGATCAGGATCTTGCGCTCGCGTCGGCCCTTCAGGCTCTCGATCACGGTGTGGACCTTGGGGCCGATCCCGCCCTTGCCGTCGACCACCAGCGCGATCAGGTCCGCGCCGTCCGCGCCTTCCCAGGCGGCGGCGACCATCGCGCGGTCGAGCCGGCGCTCGGGGGTGAAGATGCCCGGCGTGTCGACCAGGATCAGCTGCGCGTCGCCTTCGATCGCGATGCCCATGATCCGGGTGCGCGTGGTCTGCGCCTTGGGGCTGACGATCGCGACCTTCTGGCCGACCAGCGCATTGACCAGGGTGGACTTGCCGGCGTTCGGCGCGCCGACGATCGCGATCAGGCCGCAGCGTTGTTCAGTCATGATGGGATTCCGAGAATTTGTTCGCGCGACGACGCGACGGCGCAACGAAGAGAAGAAGAAGGAAAGGGGTTCGCGCGGAGGCGCGGAGACGCGGAGGATTTGCTTGGGGGCAGGGTATGCGCCGCGTCAGCGGCAACCCTTCCGGCACCGCTGTCGCGGAGGGCGTCGCCCGCGCGCCGCGATACAGTCTCCGCGCCTCCGCGCCTCCGCGTGAACAAGAACTCTTCCATCGTTGCGTCGTCGCGTCGTTGCGCGAACAAGGTCATTTCGCGAGTTTCGCCAGCAAAGCCGCCGCCGCCGCGGTCTCCGCGTCCTGCTTGCTCGTGCCTTGCGCCTCGGCCTCGGCGAAGCTGCCGATCGACACCTTCACGGTGAAGCGCGGCGCATGGTTGGGGCCGGAGCGGTCGGTCACGGCATATTCGGGCGGGCGACGATTGTTCGCGGCCGCCCATTCCTGCAGCGCCGATTTGGGGTGGCGCGGCGCGCTGGCATGCGCGTCGATATGCTTTGCCCAGGCCTTGCGGACGAAGTCGCGGGCCGGCGCGAAGCCGAACTCGAGATAGAGCGCGCCGATCAGCGCCTCCATCGCGTCGCCCAATACATTGTCGCTGTCTGCGGCACCGTCGCCGCGGGCCTGCTTGCCCAGGCGAAGCAGCGGCGGCACGCCGACCTCGCGCGCCACGTTCGCGCACATCGCACCGGTCACCAGCGCGTTGAGCCGGCGCGACAGCGCACCCTCGGGCTCGCTGGCGAAGCGCTCGTACAGCCATTCGGCGATCGCCAGGCCGAGCACCCGGTCGCCCAGGAACTCCAGCCGCTCGTAATTCTCGGCGGCCTGACTGCCATGCGTCAATGCGCGCTGATAGGGGGCCAGGTCAGAAGGGCGCTGGCCGAAAGTCTTGGCGATCCATTCCCCCAGGTCGGGAGCGCTCAAAAGCCTTCCCCGATCCGGCTCCAGCGCGCCGCGGTGAACCAGGTCCAGGGCAGGAACCAGTTGGCGCTGCCGTCGGTCGACCAGAAGCTCAGCACCGCCTTGCCCTCGATATTCTCGAGCGGGACATAGGAGATGCCCTGGCCCTCGGGCGGCTGCGAGAAGCGGCTGTCGGTCGAGTTGTCGCGATTGTCGCCCATCAGGAACGCATGGCCGGCGGGGACGTGATAGACTTCGGTATTGTCCTGCGGGGTCAGCCCCTGGTCGAGCACGTCATAGCTCTTGCCGCCCGGCAGCGTCTCGCGGAAGCGCGGCAGCTTGCACACCGGATCGCCCTTGGCGCTCACCGCCTGGAACAGGGTGGGGCAGTTGGTGAAGTTCGGGGTGACCGGCAGCTCGAGATCGGCGACCTTCTGCTTGGGCACCGCCTTGCCGTTCAGGATCACCTGGCCATTGACCACCTGCACGCTGTCGCCCGGCAGGCCGATCACGCGCTTGATCCAGTCCTCGCCATTATGGCCCGGCGCCTTGAACACCACCACGTCGCCGCGCGCCGGCGTGCCCGGGAAGATGCGGCCCGGGATCAGCGGCAGGCTCCACGGCAGCGAGTGCTTGGAATAGCCGTAGTTCCACTTGGTGATGAACAGATAGTCGCCGATCAGCAGCCGCGGCATCATCGATTCCGACGGGATCGAGAAGGGCGAGAAGATGAAGCTGCGCACCACGAAGACGATCAGCGCCAGCTTGACGAGGAAGAGGCCGAGGTCCTTCCACTCGTTCTTGGGCTTCTCCTCCGCAGCCGCCGCGGCGGGAGTGGCGGGCTTCTCGTTCAGGGAATCGGCGGGGGTGTTTTCCATGGGAACCTGCTCTGCTTGGGGCGGGCGGTGAGGTCAAGCCGATGAATGGAGTGGCGGCGGAGAGATTGGGACGATAGGGGCTGGCTTGTCGCAAATGGAGATGAACATGAGCTTGCCCGACTGGTCCGCCGTAAAATCGCTCGAGGCCTCCACGCTGACCGAGCTGTTCGCGCGCGATTCCGACCGCGTCGCCAAGCTCTCCGCCGACGTTGCCGGCGTGCATTTCGACTGGTCGAAGACCCATCTGACGCCCGAGCTGATCGCGGCGTTCAGCAAGATCGCGGCGGACATGGGCCTGGTCGCCAAGCGCGACCTGCTTTTCGCCGGCGAGAAGATCAACGTCACCGAGGGCCGTTCGGTCGAGCATACCGCCGAGCGCGGCGAAGGCTCGCCCGACAGCGTCGCCCGTGCCCAGGCCTATCATGCCCGGATGCGCGCCCTGATCGATGCGATCGAGGCCGAGGCGTTCGGACCCGTACGCAGCATCATCCATATCGGCATCGGCGGCTCGGCACTGGGTCCGGACCTGCTCGTCGACGCGCTCGGCCGCGACGCCGACCGCTATGAGGTCGCGGTGGTCTCGAATGTCGACGGCGTCGCGCTGGAGACTGCGCTCGAGCGCTTCGATCCGCAGACCACCTTGGTCGCCATCGCGTCGAAGACCTTCACCACCACCGAGACGATGCTCAATGCCGAGAGCGCGATCTCTTGGCTGATGCAGGGCGGCGTCGCCGATCCGTACGGCAAGCTGGTCGCGCTCACCGCCGCGCCGGAAAAGGCGATTGCCTTCGGTATCGACGAGACCCGCGTGCTGCCCTTCGCCGAGTCCGTCGGCGGCCGCTACTCGCTCTGGTCGTCGATCGGCTTCCCCGCCGCGCTCGCGCTGGGCTGGGACGCGTTCGAGGAGCTGCTCGAAGGCGCCGCCGAGATGGACCGCCATTTCCGCCTCGCCCCGTTCGAGGCCAACGCGCCGGTGCTCGCCGCCTTTGCCGACCTCTATTACACCCAGGTCCGCGGCTGCGAGACGCGCGCCACCTTCGCCTATGACGAGCGGCTCGGCCTGCTGCCCTCCTATCTCCAGCAGCTCGAGATGGAGTCGAACGGCAAGCGCGTCACCGCCGAGGGCCAGCCGGTCACCTATCCGACCGCACCGATCACCTGGGGCGGCGTCGGCACCGATGCGCAGCATGCGGTGTTCCAGCTGCTCCACCAGGGCACGCGCCTGGTGCCGCTCGAGTTCATCGGCTCGATCGAGCCCGGCGACGGGCTTGCCGAGGAGCATCACCGCCAGCTGCTGCTCAACATGTTCGCCCAGGGTGCGGCGCTGATGGCCGGCCGCAAGAATGACGACTTGGCGCGCGACTATCCGGGCGACCGTCCCTCGGCGACGCTGCTGCTCGACACGGTCGATCCGCGCACGCTCGGCGCGATCCTCGCCTTCTACGAGCAGCGCACTTTCGTGAACGCGGTGCTGCTCGGCATCAATGCGTTCGACCAGTTCGGCGTCGAGCTCGGCAAGGAAATGGCCAAGGCGGCGGGCGCGGGCGACCAGTCGTTCGATGCATCGACCAACGACCTGATCGCCCGGGCGTTCAAGTGAGCGACGACGAGTACGTCTATGACGAGGCGAGCGGGGAGTGGGTCCCCGCCGCCGAGGCTGCGGCAAAGGCGGGCGCGGCGGATACGGTCGAAGTGCGCGATTCGGTCGGCAATCTGCTGCAGGACGGCGACCAGGTCACGCTGATCAAGGACCTGACCGTCAAGGGCGCCGGCCAGACGCTCAAGCGCGGCACGCTGATCAAGTCGATCCGCCTGACCGGCGACGCGCAGGAGATCGACTGCAAATACGAAGGCATCAAGGGCCTCGTCCTGCGCGCGGAGTTCGTGCGGAAGCGGTGATCATCACCAGCCGCCACCCCCGCGAAAGCGGGGGCCCATCTCCCGGGCGATCCGCGAGCGCAGCCGCCGTATTTGCCGAGAGTGCACGAGATGGGTCCCCGCTTTCGCGGGGATGACGAAATGGAGCGTTTACCCACTCCCGCTACACTGCCCCCGTCACGCCGAGGGGCAGGCCGATGAACCACGAGAACCGGGTCCGGGACATGGAGCGCGCGGCGGTGGACCGCTGGTTCGCGCAGACGCCGCTCGGGCCGATGTTCCATGCCCGTCGCGGCCGTACCCTGCCGGTGCCTGCCGACGCGATCCAGCCCTGGCGCGACGAGGCCCATGCGATCATCGACAAGTTCATCGTCGACAGCCGCCCGCCCGCGCAATGGGCGATGGTCGGCATCCTCCTCGCCTTCATCTGTGTGCTGCTCGCTCTCAAGCCGTGGCTCGGGCTCGGGGGCGGCCAGATCGGCGTGATCGTGATGGGCGGTCTGGCGCTGTGGCATGTCGACGATCTCTGGCGCCTCTGGTGCTATCGCCGCGACCTGCGGGCACTCCGCGCGCGCATCGCCGCCTCGCTCGCGCTGCGCACGCCCATTCCCGAGGAGATCGCCGGCCGCTTCCGCCGGGGCAATCCCTGGCGGATCGCGCTGCAGCTCTGGGTAGGGAGTTTCGTCGCGATCGCGCTGCTCTCGTCGCACTTCGTCCCGCCCGAGGCGATCGATCGCGGCATCTTTCTCTTCCTGCTCGCCGCGGTCGGCATCGCCTGGATCCTCTATTTCCTCTCGCGCCGGGTCGACCTGGGCCAAGGGTGAGATTGGCAGAGCGCCGCGCGCATCCTATCTCCCGGCCTCGAAACGAGCGGGAAGGACAATCACGTGGCCGAATACGACTATGACCTCTTCGTGATCGGCGCCGGTTCCGGGGGCACCCGTGCCTCGCGCGTCTCCGCGGCCTATGGCGCGAAGGTCGCGGTGGCCGAGGAATATCGCATCGGCGGCACCTGCGTGATCCGCGGCTGCGTGCCCAAGAAGCTGCTCGTCTATGGCGCGCATTTCGCCGAGGATCTGAAGGACGCGCGCCGCTTCGGCTGGAACGTGCCCGAATGCGATTTCGACTGGGCGGTGCTGCGCGACAACGTCATGGCCGATGTCGACCGGCTGAACGGCCTCTACACCCAGACGCTGCACAACAATAACGTCGAGACCTTCCTCGAGCGCGCCACCGTCACCGGTCCGCACGAAGTGACGCTGGCCTCGGGCCGCAAGATCACCGCCAAGTACATATTGATCGCCACCGGCGCCCATCCGCACGTGCCCGAATTCCCGGGCAGCGAGCATGGCATTACCTCGAACGAGGTCTTCCACCTCGAGAAGCTGCCCAAGCGCATCCTGATCGCCGGCGGCGGCTACATCGCCAACGAGTTCGCCGGCATCTTCAACGAGTTCGGCAGCCACGTCACCCTGGTCAACCGCACCGACGTGATCCTGCGCGGCTATGACCATTCGATGCGTGACCGCCTGCTCCAGATCTCGCTGATGAAGGGCATCGATTTCCGCTTCCATGCCGAGTTCAAGAGCATCGAGAAGCTAGAGAGCGGGGCCTTCAAGGTGACGCTGACCAAGCACGAGCCGATCGAAGTCGATTGCGTGCTCTTCGCCACCGGCCGCGTGCCGAACACCGAAGGCCTGGGCCTCGCCGAGATCGGCGTCACGCTCGACAGCAAGGGTGCAGTGCAGGTCGATGCGGACAACAAGTCCTCGGTCGATTCGATCTATGCGGTCGGCGACGTGACCAACCGGGTGCAGCTCACGCCTGTCGCGATCCGCGAAGGCCAGGCCTTCGCCGACACGATCTTCGGCGGCAAGCCGCACCAGGTCGATTACAGCTGCATCCCCAGCGCGGTGTTCAGCCACCCGCCGCTCGCCAGCGTCGGCATGACCGAGAGCGAGGCGCGCAACAAGCTCGGCTCGATCGCCGTCTACCAGTCCGATTTCCGCGCGATGAAGAACGTGCTGGCCGATCGCAACGAGCGCGCGCTCTACAAGATGATCTGTGACGGCACGACCGGCCGGGTCGTCGGCCTCCACATGATCGGCCCCGACGCGCCGGAGATCCTCCAGGCCGCGGCGGTGGCGGTGAAGGCCGGGCTCACCAAGGACGCCTTCGACCAGACCGTGGCGCTGCACCCGACCATGTCGGAAGAGCTCGTCCTCATGAAGTGAGTGGGAAGTTCGCGCCGCAGGCGTGAACCGAAGGCTGCGGGGCAGCCTTCGCCGCTCACTCCCCCGGAGGGAGGGTGCGGCTGGGCGCCCCGGTAGCCGTAGATCTGGCAAATCGCCCCGCCGCCATCCGCGCCAAACTCGGTCCCAGCGCCAGCACGGCAAGAAACCGCAGCGCCTGCATCGCCATCACGAAGGGCTGGTCCACCGGCACCGAGGTGGCGATGATCGCCACCGAATCGAGCCCGCCGGGGCTCACCGCCAGATAGGCGCTGACCGGATCGATCCCCGTCAGCCGGGCAACCACCAGCGACAGCGCCGCTGAAAAGCCGATTAGCACGAAGGTCGAGAGCAGCACGCGGGGCAGTGCCTTGGCCGCTAGCGCCAGCGTCTCGCGGGTGAAGGCCAGCCCGATCCGCCAGCCGACCAGCGCATAGCTCAGCGCCAGCACCGGCTCGGGCAAAGTCATCCGCAGTACCCCCATGGCATGGAGCGCGATGCCCGCCGCCATCGGCACCAGCAGCGCCCCGGCCGGGATGCGCAGCTTGAGCCCGACGAATGCGCCGATGCCCGCCACCGCCAGCGTCGCCAGCGAGGGGATCAGCGGGGCGGGAGTGAGCATCGTCACGAGCCAGTCGTCGCCGCGATGCGCGCCGAGCGCCGCGGCGAGGATCGAGGCAGCGCCGGCGACGCACACCACCCGGGTATAGGTCATGAATGCCACCAGCCGCGCGTCCGCGCCGAACGCATCGGCCATCACCACCATTGCCGAGGCGGCGCCCGGCATCGATCCCCAGATCGCGGTGCTGCCCGGCAGCACCCGCCAGCGGCTGAGTAGATAGCCGAGCAGGCTGCTCGCCCCGAGCGTCGCCGCGGTCACGCCCAGGAACAGCGGCCACTGCGTCACCACCCGCGCGAAGGTGCCCATGTCGAGCGTGCCGGCGATCAGGCAGCCGATCACCGCCTGGGCGCCGACGAAGAACGGCCTGGGCAGGCGCAGCGCCGCACCGCGCGCCGAAAAGGCGATCGCGGCGAGCATCGGACCGAGCAGCAGCCCGGCCGACAGCCCGATCCATTCGAGGATCGCCGTGCCCGCCGCCGACGCCGCGAGCAGCGCCAGCCACAGCCCCGCGGCGCGGGCGTTCAAAGCTCTTCGGCGAGCAGCGCGTCGGTCTCGGTCTTGGGCTCGCCGTCACCGGTGCGGCGGGCGATCGTCGCGGTCACCGCGACGTCCATGGTGACGTTGCCGAGCGTGCGGAACAGGTCGGGCACCGTCTCCACCGCGACGAGCAGGCCCAGCGCCTCGATCGGCACGCCCATCGCCACCGCGACCGGCGCGACCGAGGCGAAGAAGCTGATCGTGCCGGGCAGGCTGACCGATCCCATGGTGGTGATCGCCGCCGTGGCGATGCCGGCGGCGAGCTGGCCCGGGCCGATCGGCGTGCCGGTCAGGTGCGCGACATAGAGCGCCACCGCCAGGTTCATCGCCGGGCTGGTCGCGCGGAACACGGCGACCGCGATCGGCAGCACCACGCCCGATACGGTGGCGGGCGCGCCCAGCGCCTCGCTCGAGCGCAGCATGGTCGGCAGGCTGGCGAGCGAGGAGGAAGTGCTCAGCGCCACCACCTGGCTCGGCAGCACTTCGCGGGCGAAGCGGCTGACCCGCACCCGCGCGCCGATCGCGGCGAGCGGATAGGCGGAGAGCAGCACGATGATGCCCAGCGACGAGACGATCAGGATATAGTGGAGCAGCGCGCCGAACGCGGCGGCGCCGGTCTCCATGCCCAGGCCGAAGGCGAGGCAGAACACGCCGACGGGCGCCAGCATCAGCACCCAGCCGATCACCACGATCATCGCGTCGGCGATCGCCTGGAAGAAATCGAGCAGCAGCTTGCGCCGCTCGGTCGGCAGCCGGGTGATCGCGAAGGCGAAGACCATGGCGAACACGGTGAGCGGCAGGAAGGCGTCGGCGCTGGCAGCGGCGACGATGTTGGTCGGCACGATCTTGTCGAAGAAGTCGCTCAGGCTCGGCACCTGTCCGGCCACCTTGGCGCTCGACAGCGAGGCGCGCAGCGCCTCCGCCCATTCGTGCGGCAGCGGGAAGAGCTGGAGCAGCATCGGCGTGACGAAGGCCGACAGCAGCGTGTTGAACCACAGGATCGCGACGAAGCAGATCAGCGCGCTCGCGGCGATGCGCCCGGCGCGCGCGGCTTCGGCCGAGGCGGCGATACCGATCACCAGCAGCGCCACCACCAGCGGCACGATCACCATCTGCAGCCCGTGCAGCCAGGCCGATCCGATCGGCTTGGTGAAATAATGCAGGGCGAAGCCACCCGCGCCCGGCGCGTAATTGGCAAGCGCTATCCCCACGCCCAGTCCCGCGACCAGCGCGATCAGGATTCTCAATGCTTGCGACATGCTCGCCCTTTTTGGTTTTCCGCGCTAATCGGGTGGCGGTTGAGGGCCCGCAAGGTCGCGAGAAAACGGCACATGGCAAGAAAATATTTCGGTACGGACGGAATCCGCGGGGCGACCAACGTCGCGCCGATGACTGCGGCGATGGCGATGAAGGTCGGCATGGCGGCCGGCGCGCATTTCCGCCGGGGCGATCATCGCCACCGGGTGGTGATCGGCAAGGACACGCGGCTCTCGGGCTATATGCTCGAGAATGCGCTGGTCGCCGGCTTCACCTCGGTGGGCATGGACGTGGTGCTGCTCGGGCCGATGCCGACGCCGGCGGTGGCGATGCTCACCCATTCGATGCGCGCCGACATGGGCGTGATGATCTCGGCCAGCCACAATCCCTATGCCGACAACGGCATCAAGCTGTTCGGCCCCGACGGTTTCAAGCTCTCCGACACGGACGAGCTGGCGATCGAGGCGCTGATCGACGGCGAGGTGCCGCTCGCCCAGTCGGCCGATATCGGCCGGGCCCGCCGCGTCGAGGATGCGCGCGGCCGCTACATCCACTTCGCCAAGTCGACCTTCCCCGAGGCGCTGACGCTCGACGGGCTCAAGATCGTCGTCGATTGCGCGAATGGCGCGGCCTATCAGGTCGCCCCCTCGGCACTGTGGGAACTCGGCGCCGAAGTGATCGCGATCGGCGTCACGCCGAACGGCAAGAACATCAACGACGGCGTCGGCTCCACTGCGCCGGGCACCCTGTGCGAGACGGTGGTCGCCTCAGGCGCGCATATCGGCATCGCGCTCGACGGCGATGCCGACCGGCTGATCGTGGTCGACGAGCATGGTAAGGTCGTCGATGGCGACCAGCTGATGGCGACGATCGCCGGCGGCTGGGCGCGCCAGGGCCGGCTGGCGGGCGGAGGCTTGGTCGCCACCGTCATGTCGAACCTCGGGCTCGAGCGGCACCTCTCGGCGCAGGGCCTCGGCCTGATCCGCACCGCGGTGGGCGATCGCTACGTCCTCGAGAAGATGCGCTCGTCGGGCTATAATGTCGGCGGCGAGCAGTCGGGCCATATCATCCTGTCCGACTATGCCACCACCGGCGATGGGCTGGTCGCCTCGCTCCAGGTGCTGGCCGAGCTGGTCCGCGCCGGCGCGCCGGCCAGCGAGGTGCTCCACCGCTTCGATCCGCTGCCCCAGCTGCTCAAGAATGTCCGCTTCAAGGGCGGCAAGCCGCTCGAGGATCCGCGGGTGAAGGACGTGATCGCTGCGGCCGAGGCGGAGCTGGACGGCAAGGGCCGCCTCGTCATCCGCGCCTCGGGCACCGAACCGGTGATCCGGGTGATGGCCGAGGGCGACGACAAGGGCCAGGTCGAGGCGGTGGTCGACCGCATCTGCGACGTGGTCGCGGAGGTCGCGGCATGAGCGAACGGTTGCGTTCGGCTGTGTCGGTCGGCGTGGCGGGAGCGCTCGGCGGCTGGTTCGCGAATTTCGGGCAACTGGCCAGCGGCACGATGTCGGCGCTCGAAGGACTCTCGCATTCGGTGGTCGTCGCGGTAATCGCGGGCGGGCTGTGGTACCTCTATGACATGATCTGGAAACGCGCTGATGCTTGAGATGCGTCCTGATTGTGAGCGCTGCGGCGCCGACCTGCCGGCGGACGAGGGCGGCGCGTTCATCTGCTCGTTCGAGTGCACCTATTGCGCCGACTGCGCCGATGCGCTCGACGAACGCTGCCCCAATTGCGGCGGCGAGCTGTTGGACCGGCCGGCGCGTGTGGGTAAGGCGCTGGCGAGCAACCCGGCCTCCACGGAGCGCCGGTTCAAGGCTTAACTCCAGGGGTTGAGGCACATGACTCCTCGCATCCTCATCATCGCCGGCTCTGATTCCGGCGGCGGCGCGGGCATCCAGGCGGACATCAAGACCGTCACCATGCTCGGCGGCCATGCGATGACTGCGATCACCGCGATCACCGCGCAGAACACGCTCGGCGTCACCGGCGTCCATCCGGTGCCCACCGAGATGGTGCTCGCCCAGATCGACGCCTGTGTCGCCGATATCGGCGTCGATGCGGTCAAGATCGGCATGATCGGCTCGGCCCGCACCGCGCTGGCGGTGGCGGAGAAGCTCGCCGAGCTGCCCGGCGTGCCGGTGGTGTTCGACCCCGTGATGGTCGCGACCAGTGGCGCCACTCTGGCCGACGACGCGACCATCGCCGCGTTCGAGCGGCTGATGGACCGCGCCACAGTCGTCACCCCCAACATCCCTGAGCTCGCCGCGCTCGGCGGCGATGCCCGGGCGCTGGTCGAGGCGCATCGCTGCGCCGTGCTGGTCAAGGGCGGCCATGTCGAGGGCCCGGTGATCACCGACCGGCTCTATTCCGCCGATCCCGAGGATCCGCCCGAGATCGAGTGGAGCAATCCCCGCATCGATACCGACAACACCCATGGCACCGGCTGCACCCTGTCCTCGGCGATCGCCTGCGGCCTGGCGGTGGAATGGGACCTGCCCGAGGCGGTCCGCCGCGCCCGGCGCTTCGTCCGCATCGCGATGCTGGAGGCGCCAGGGCTGGGCCGCGGCCATGGCCCGATGGGGCACCAGGCGGTGCGGCTCGATCTCAACATGAGCTTCTTCGAGCCGATGCTGAACCAGGTGACCGTGCCCGCCACCGACCTCGCGGCGAGCGAGCGCTTCTACCGGCTGCTCGGCCTCACCCAGGTCGTCCGCGCCTCGCCCCGCTATGCTCGGTTCGAGACCGAGGGCGGCGCAACCTTCAGCATCGCCACCGATCCCGGCTACACCGCCCCGGTCGTCTATTTCGAATGCGGCGATCTCGACGTCACCGTCGCCTATCTCCAGCAGCAGGGCGTGAAGTTCGAGCAGGAGCCGAAGGACGAGAATTGGGGCTGGCGCGAGGCGCGCCTGCGCGATCCGGCCGGCAACTCGGTTCGTCTCTATCAGGCTGGCGAGATGCGCCGCTATCCGCCATGGCGCGTCGGCGATGCTTAAATCCGGGCCTGATCTCAAGTTCGAGCGGAAATATGGAAAGCTGCACGGCGGCCCGGTTGCCGGGGTGGACGAGGCCGGCCGCGGCCCGCTCGCCGGCCCGGTCGTGGCGGCAGCGGTGGTGCTCGATCCCAAGTGCATCCCCGAGGGTATCGACGATTCCAAGGCGCTGACCGCCGGGAAGCGCGAGCGGCTCTGCGCCGAGATCCTCGCCTGCGCCAAGGTCGGCATCGGCATCTGCTCGGTCGAGGAGATCGACACGCTCAACATCTTCTGGGCGACGATGCTGGCGATGACCCGCGCGGTCGCCGCGCTCGATCTGCCGCCCGCCTTCGTGCTGGTCGACGGCAATCGCTGCCCCGACTGGAGCCACCAGAGCCATGCCGTGGTCGGCGGGGACGCGCTCTGCCTGTCGATCGCCGCCGCCTCGATCGTCGCCAAGCACAACCGCGATTCGATGATGATCGCGCTCGACGCGCTCCATCCCGGCTATGGCTGGGCGAGCAACAAGGGCTATGCGGCCAGGGTCCACCAGGAAGCGCTGCGGTCGCTCGGCCCTACCCCGCACCACCGCAGGAGCTTCGCGCCCGTCGCCCAGGCGCATTTCGATTTCGGGATGCCGGCGGCGGAATAGAAACGGCCGGGGATGTCCCCGGCCGTTCCGTTGCTCGGCTAGGCCGAATATTCGTAGACGATCACCAGGCCATTGGCGCCGGCACCGCTGTTCCGGGCCGTGCCGGCGGCAATGGAGCTTGCCCCGCCGCCGCCGGCGCCCGGCGCGAGCCCGTTGTAGCCGGGCGTGTTGCCGCCACCATTGCCGCCGCCGCCGAACGGCGAGCCGCCGCCATTGCCGCCGACCACTGCGGTCAGGCCGATCACCAGGCCATGGTCGCCCGGATTGCCTGCGGTATTCACCAGGTTGCCGCCGGTCGAGGCCGGGCCTGCATCCGAACCGCCCACGATGATGCCCGGCGAGGTCGCGTAGCCGGGCATGCCGCCCAGGCCGCCCGGCGCGGTGACGAGCGTGCCGAAGCTCGAAGCGCTGCCGGCATTGCCGCGCGCCGCCGCGGAGCTGGGGGCGCCGCCCGCACCGACGGTCACCGCCAGGCCGGCAAAGCCGGTGGTGAGGCGCGCCCGGGCATAGGAGCCCGAGCTGCCGCCGCTGCCGGCCGACCCCTGGGCGCCCGAGGTCGCCGCGCAGCCGCCGCCGGCGCCGCCACCGCCGACCAGCTCGACCACGACCGAAGCCGTGCCCGCGCTCGGCGTATAGGTCCCGCTGCTGGTGAAGGTCTGGATGCCGACCAGACCGCCGGCGGTACCGCTACCGCCACCGCTCGTACCCGTCGGAGCGACACGCTCGTCCCGGATCCGCGCATTGGTGATCGCGGTCATGCCGACATCGAGCCGCAGCTGCGCCACCGGCAGCTGGCCGGCCGGGACGGCGGGCGGCACCGGGTTGGCCGCTTCCGTGCCGGCGGTGACCGTCAGCAGGCCCGTGCTCGGGCTGATCGTCACCCGGTCGATGCGCGGATTGGCCGTCGGCGGGGCGATCGTCGCGCTGGTCTGCGCCTTCACCTCGACGGGCGCCCCCGCCACGAACAGCGCGCCGGCATCGAGCGTCACCGCCATCGACGGCGGCGCGGTCTCGTGCGGGGCGAACGCCGCCGCCAGCCGGGCCAGCACCGAAAGGTCGCCGTTCAGCGTGGGGAAGGGGGAGCCGGTGTTCGGCTGGTTGAAATCGATGCTGCCGTAAGTGTGTACGGTCATGGGATACTCCATTGAACATGAACCACATGCCGGGCGATTCGATGGGGGCGCCTCCCGTCCGAATCACTCAACGTTCATGATATGTTCTTCGATTTCCTACATGTCACGCCGAAAAATCGGGATAGCGATCCGCGACCGGATTCGAGAGCGACCCGGCAAAATTTGCCGCCTCCGGCCACCGTCCGGCTGCGCCTCTCCTAAAATGGTGAACAAAGCCATTTTCGGAGTGATCGCATGTCTTATCTGCCCGCCGCCGAGGAGCAGGGCTTCTGCTCCGATGCAGGGCCGGCCATTGCCGATCCGACCGCGAGCCGATTCTATCCGATCCTCTCCAACCTCGTTGACCGTCTCGGCGATGGGCTCGATCATCCCGAAGTCTGGCCGTTGCTGGCCGATGCTGCGAGGCATGACGATGTAGTCGAGCTGCGCGATCTGCTCGAAGTTCTCGAGCCCGGCCAGTCCGGGCCCGTCCGCAAGATTCTCAACCTGCTCGGCGGCATGCTCCATGCCCTGTCGGTGGACCGCGAGCGCGGCCTCACCTTCCTTGCCGGCATGGCGGCGCAGCACGCGCATTGCCCGCAGATCGCCGGCGGCATCTTCTTCCTCGAGCGCCACGGCACCCAGAAATCGGCCGATCTCTCGAACCGCTTCTGCGAGGCGCCTTTCGTCAAGTTCGAGACGCTGATGGACGGCACGGTAGCGCCGTGCTGCTCGATCTGGACGCAGCAGCGCCTCGGCCAGCTTGACGGCAGCACCTTCGAGCAGATCTGGAACAGCCCGTCCGCGCAGGAGATGCGCGCCAGCATCCTCGACGGCTCCTATCGCCATTGCCACAAGCAGCGCTGCACCTTCATCAACGAAGACGAGCTGCCGACGCGCGACGAAGTCACCGATCCGGCGATGCGGGCGGTGATCGACGGCAACATCACGCATATGGAGCAGGGCCCGCGCTGGTTGTTCCTCGCGCACGACGTCACCTGCAACCTCGCCTGCCCTTCGTGCCGGGACGGCATCCTGGCAGCGGACGAGGCGCAGGAGCGCCGCTTCGACAAGATCGAGCAGCAGGTGTTCCAGCCGCTGCTCAATGCCGAGGGTGAGGTCCGCATCTCGGTCTCCGGCCAGGGCGATCCCTGGTCAAGCCCGCATTACCGCTCGATCCTGCGCTACATGTCCGATCACGTGCTCGATGACGTGGTGCTCAACATCCACACCAACGCGCTTCTGATGGGCGAAGGGCGCTGGGCGCAATATCCCGGGCTGGAGCGCTACCGTGCGCTGGTCGATGTCTCGATCGACGCCTGCACGCCCTGGGTCTACGAGCATGTCCGCCGGCCCGGGAAGTGGGAGAAGCTCTATCCCAATCTCCAGTTCATCGCTGGCAAGCGTGCGCGCGGCGAATTCCGCGAATTCCATCTCAACGCCACGGTCCAGCTCGACAATTTCCATGAGATGCCGGCGCTGATGCGCCTGGCCCAGTCGCTCGGTGCCGATTCGATGCGGCTCTACATGATCCAGAACACCGGCGGGCATCTGGCGGCGCAATATGCGCGCTGCAATGTCGGCGATCCGTCCCACCCGCTGCACCCGGCGTTCCTCGAGACGCTGCGCGATCCCATTCTCGGCGATCCGATCGCCCATCTCTACGACGTCACCCATTGGCGCGATCGCGCGCTCGAGGCGGAGCTGCCTTCCGATTCGCTGCCTTCCGATTTCAGCCGCGCGCAGCTGGCCGAAGCGATCCGGGAGTCCGGTTCCAATGCGATCCGCCGCACCGCCCTGTGCGCCGCCGGCCGAATCAAGTTTCCGGAGGACCACGGCCTGCTCCAGCTTGAGGCCCAGGCGCTCTACGAACTGGGTTTCGCCCAGCAGGCACGCTACCGGCTCAACGAGAGCGTCGCTTTGGGCGGCGAGGCGATCGCACTCGGCTGATCTGAGTCTTTTTCGCCACACCCCATATCTTGTGCCTGTGGATAAGTTTGCGACTCAGCATGTGGATAAGTTCGCTCGCCGTTCCACAAGTTAACGGAATCGCAGGTTTTTTCGTTAACCAATCAGCGCTTGACGCGAGGCCATTCGCCGACAGAAACCGCCTCTCCAACAAGGGGAGAGAGGTTAATGGGGGTTCTCGAAAAGGGCAGACTCAAGCCGGCAACGGTGCGTTCATGGGTCGATGTGTTGCCCTACGACACGATCCTGCAGCAGGACTGCATCGAGGCGATGCGGGCGCTGCCCGCCAAGTCGATCGACTGCATCTTCGCCGATCCGCCCTATAATCTGCAGCTCGGTGGCGACCTCAACCGCCCGGACGGCAGCGCCGTCGACGCGGTCACCGACGCATGGGACAAGTTCGACAGCCTCGCCGCCTATGACGCGTTCACCCGCGAATGGCTGGCCGAGGCGCGCCGCATCCTCAAGGACGACGGCACGATCTGGGTGATCGGCAGCTATCACAACATCTTCAAGGTCGGCTCGGCGATCCAGGACCTCGGCTTCTGGATCCTCAACGACATCATCTGGCGCAAGGCCAATCCGATGCCCAATTTCAAGGGCACGCGGTTCACCAACGCGCACGAGACGCTGATCTGGGCGAGCACCGGCGAGAAGGCGAAATACACCTTCAACTATCGCTCGATGAAGACGCTCAACGACGAAATCCAGATGCGCTCGGACTGGGAATTCCCGATCTGCGGCGGCCAAGAGCGCCTCAAGAAGGGCGGCACCAAGGTCCACCCGACCCAGAAGCCCGAAGCCCTGCTCTACCGCATCCTGCTCGCCAGCACGAAGCCGGGCGACGTCGTGCTCGATCCCTTCTTCGGCACCGGCACCACCGGCGCGGTCGCCAAGCGGCTCGGCCGCCGCTGGATCGGCATCGAGCGCGAGACCGCCTATGTCGAGGCGGCGCAGGAGCGCATCGAGGCGGCACTGCCGCTCGACGAATCGGCGTTGAAGACGATGCAGGCGCCCAAGAGCCAGCCGCGCGTCGCCTTCGGCCAGCTCGTCGAGAATGGTTTCCTGAAGCCAGGCACCGTGCTGACCGATTCCAAGCGCCGCTGGCGCGCGGTGGTCGGCGCCGACGGCTCGCTGAGCTGCGACGGCCAGACCGGCTCGATCCACAAGCTCGGCGCGACGCTGCAGAACGCGCCGTCGTGCAATGGCTGGACCTTCTGGAACTACGAAGCCGCCGACGGCCTCAAGCCGATCGACGCGCTGCGCCAGAACTACCTGCTGGCGACCCAGCCGTGATCGACGAGGGGAGGGCAGGCCGTTCCTCATATCCTCCCCGTCACCCCGGCCTTGTGCCGGGGTCCACCGGGAGGCGAGTGCTGGACTAGAGGCTCTCGCGCATCACGTGAGGCTGGGTGGACCCCGGAACAAGTCCGGGGTGACGAAGAGGGCGCGCGCATCCCCCGCTTGTACTTTCCGCTTCCAATGTAGGATTTCGTCTGAGACGCTTTCCCGCATGGCCAGCCGCTCTCTCCACATCAGCCCGCCCCGCAGGACGGGAAGCCCCCCGCGCGTGCATGTCGTGAACTTAGTGAACTTCCGCGCCGCATGACCGTCGATCTGCCCCCCGCCGCGCGGCTCTATCTCCGCCCCGTCCAGCTTGCCGATTCGCCGGTCAACCGCGACGGCGAGGTCGTCCGTCTGGCCGGCGGGCTCAGCTGGTGCTCGGCCTTCGAGCTGATCGCCCGTAAGGACGGCAAGCGCGTCCTCCAGCGCACCATCCCCGTCGCCGACCTTCCCGACGATCCCCGCATCGCCGCGATTCTCCAGCGGATCACCGCCCCGCGCGCGCCGCTGAAGCTCGGCGAGCGTATCGTCCGGCTCGATCAGCCCCAGGTGATGGCGATCCTCAACCGCACGCCCGACAGCTTCTCCGATTCGCGCGGGCTGAGCGAGGATGTCGACGCCGCGGCAAGCGCGGGCGTGGACATGGCGGCGGCCGGCGCCGCGATCCTCGACGTCGGCGGCGAATCGACCCGGCCGGGTGCCGCCGAGGTCTGGGAAGGCGAGGAGATCGAACGCGTCGTGCCGGTGATCCGCAAGCTCGCGGCCAGCGGCGCGGCGATCTCGGTCGACACCCGGCGCGCCGCGGTGATGGCGGCGTCGCTCCAGGCCGGCGCGCATCTCGTCAACGATGTCGCCGCCCTGCTCTACGATCCCCAGGCGCTCGACGTCGTGGTCAAGGCCGGCTGCCCGGTGGTGCTGATGCATTCGCCCGAGCCGCAAAAGGGCCCGCATGGCGGCGACGGCTATGGCGACGTGCTGCTCGACGTGTACGACTGGCTGGAGAAGCGCGTCGATGACGTGGTCGCCGCGGGTGTCGACCGGTCGAACATCCTGGTCGATCCGGGCATCGGCTTCGGCAAGTCGCTCCAGGACAATCTCGCGCTGATCAACGGGCTGGCGCTGTTCCACGGCCTGGGTTGCGCGATCCTGCTCGGCGCCAGCCGCAAGCGGATGATCGGCGCGCTGTCGAACGAGGCGCCGGCCGACCAGCGGCTCGGCGGCAGCCTGGCGATCGCGCTCAAGGGTGCCGATGCCGGGGTGCAACTCATCCGTGTTCATGATGTATTCGAGACGGTTCAGGCGTTGAGGGTCTGGCGGGGCCTGCGCGATTCGGCGCTGATCGCCCGCTAGAGAAACGGAGAAACTACATGCGTCTCGCCCTTGCCCTCACTTTGCTCGCCGCGCCCCTTCCGGCATTCGCCCAGGAGCCGGGCCCGCAGGATGCCCGCGACATGGTCCAGGCCTATTATGCCGCGATCGAGCGCGGCGACTTCCGCGCCGCCTATGGCCTGTGGGACCGGGGCGGCCAGGCGAGCGGCAAGAGCTTCGCCAGCTTCCGCCAGGGCTTCGCCGCGACCGCGCACAGCCGGGTCGAGACGCGCAATCCCGGGCGCGAGGATGCCGGCATGAGCCAGCGCTGGATCACCGTGCCGGTCGATGTCTACGCCACGCTCAAGAACGGCAAGCGCCAGCATTTCCGGGGATCGTACACGCTCCACCGCGTGGTGCCGGGGGTGAGCGCCAACCGCGCCGATACGCGTTGGCATCTGTCCAGCGCCAAGCTGGTCGCGGTCCGCTGAGCGCGCTTGCAAAATAGGATTTCGTCCGGTCCTCTCGGGCGGCTGGCCTCGTGGCCGGCCGCTCTTTGAGGCCGTCGGAAAATAGGATCTCGCACGCGCAACACTATTGCGAGATGCGCGGCGAACCCGGGAAAATGGGGAAAATAGCCGCCCGGAAAACCCGCTTTGGCGTGTACTTCGTGGACTTTGGCGAGTCGGCGGGCGGCGCGGTGTTGGAAGGGCTAGAACCAGCCCTGCGCCTCCAGTCCCGCCGCCTGGGCCCGGGCGACCGGCGCCTCGATCCCGCCGGCGAGCTGCAGCCGGACATTGCGCCCCTCGCGCCGCGCGCCCTGCACCGCGTCACGGGCGACCCACCAGCTGCGGTGGACCAGCGCGCCGGGCAGGCCGTCGAGCTCGAGCACCGCGTCACGCATCCGCATCAGCAGCAACGCCGAGCCATGCGCGGTGTGCACCCGGACATAATGGTCCTCCATCTCCAGCGCGATCGGCACGGCGCGAAGGTGCGGGGGCAGGCGCTCGACCAGCCGGGGCATGCCGGGCTCGGCCGGCTCCGCTGTAGGCGCCGGCTCGGGCGCGGGTTGGGCCCGATGCCGCTGCCGGGCGAACCAGAACAGCGCGCAGACCAGCGCGCCCATGATCAGCACGTTGCCATAATGGGCGAGCGCCTGCTCCAGCGTCGGCCAGCTCGGCGGGTGCCAGACGAAATTGGCGATCCACACCACCGCGCTCATCGGCAAGGTGACGATCAGGCAGGCCGCCGCCCACAGCGCCGGCTCGGGCAATTGCAGCCGCGGGGCGAGCGCGACCATCCCGCGCATCGCCGGGAAATAGAGGAAATAGCCGGCATAGCTCATCGCCAGCCAGTAGAGCAGCCGCAGCTCGAACGGCGCTGCGAAGCTGCCGAACGGCCCGACCAGCGCGAGCACCAGTCCCACGCCGAAGATGATCGCGCAGTCGATCAGGATTCGCCGTGCCCCGCTCACTTGTTCGCCTTCCCCGTCCCGTTCGCGCTTCGCCAAATGGCAGCGCCCGGCGCGCCGCCGTCCGTCCACGCAGCAATCGGCCCGGCCACGCAGCCGCGATTGCGGCCGGCCGGCGCCGCGCCATCCTGACCCCGCCAATAGCGTCGGGAGGCAAGCAATGGCCAGTCATGCAGTTGTTCGGGAAGCCGCGGCGATCGATCTGTCGCGGGTCGCCAAGGGGATCATGTTCGTCGCGGCGGGGGCGCTGACCGGGGCGACCGGTTATGCGGTGGCGCGGGTGCTGCTCGGCCTGACCCCGCCGACCTATGAGATCCGCCAGGTCGCGATCGCCGTCCACCTCGCCACCGTGCTGCCGGCGATCCCGCTCGGCCTGTGGGTGCTGCTGTCGCGCAAGGGCGATGCGACCCACCGCATGCTCGGCCGGACCTGGGCGGTGCTAATGGTGGTCGGGGCGGGCTCCGCGCTGTTCATCCGCCATCTCAACCACGGCCAGTTCAGCTGGCTGCATCTGTTCGTGCCGGTGGTGTTCTTCACCCTCTATCGCGCCATCCGCCAGGCCCGGGCGGGCCAGATCGCTGCGCACAAGGTCAATATGTGGCGGCTCTATGCGCTGGCGCTGCTGCTGCCGGGCATGTTCGCCTTCCTGCCCGGCCGGCTGCTCTGGCAATGGCTGCTGGTCTAGCCGAGACCCGCCTTGCGCCGCGCCGCCGGCCGGGCAAGGTCGCGTGCCGCGTCCCGGCCGATCCAGCGGGCAGCGGGGGCAGGGGAGGCGGCGAACCGCTCGGCCAGTTCGCTGGCAGCGGCATGCAGCGCGGGGTTGCGCATCCCGATCGCCCGCAGCGCCCAGCTCACCCCCTTCTTGACGAAGTTGCGTGGGTCGTCCGCCGCCGCCTCGATCAGCGGCAGCGCCTCGAGGAAGGGCGTATCGGGCAGCTTCTTGGCATGCAGCGCCAGCCCGGCGAGCAGCGCGAAGGCCGCGCGGCGGACGAACTCGCGCTCGTCATCGGCCCAGCGGTGGACGGCATCCCAGGCGAGCGGGCTCTTGTCGAACAGGTCGAAACAGGCGGTGTCGCAGGTCGCCCAATTGTCGAACCCCGCCGCCCAGCGGTCCATGCCCGCGGCGGTGAGCTGCCTGGCCTCGCCGACGAAGCAGGCGAGCAGCCGCGCCTCGTATACACCGGCATCCCAGAGCTGCTCGGCGAGCGTCTGGTCGCGGCCCAGCCCTTTGGCGATGCCGCGGATTGTGCCGACCTTGATGCCGATCACCCGGTCGGCGGTGGCGATACCGAATCGCGCCATGCCTTCGCCGATGCCGGGTTCGGCGGCGCGTTCGAGCTCGGCAAGGGCCTTGGCCAGGGTCTCCATGGCCGGGAGGCTAGGCTCAGGCGGCGCTCTGGTCGATCCCCAGCTCGCCGAGCTTGCGGTAGAGCGTCGAGCGGCCGATCCCCAGCCGCCGGGCGACTTCGGTCATCCGCCCGCGATAATGGCCGATGGCGAGGCGGATCACATCGGCCTCGATCTCGTCCAGTGCGCGCAGATTGCCGTCGGGCCGGAACAGGGTGACGCCGGCATTGTTGGCACCCGGCACCTGCTGGCCATTGCCCGAGGGGTGGCCGGCTGCGAGCTGGGCGATCTGCGGAAAGTCGGCGCGGGTCAGCCCGTCGCCGTCGCAGAGCACGGCGGCGCGGAACAGCGCGTTCTGGAGCTGGCGGACATTGCCCGGCCAGTCGTACGAGCCGAGCAGCTGGAGCGCGTCGTCGGTGATGCCCAGCTCGCGCAGGCCCGGCTGCTCGGCGATCCGCGCGAGCAGGTGGCGGGCCAGCGCCGGGATGTCACCGGTGCGCTCCCGAAGCGGCGGGATCGTCACCTGGACGACGTTGAGGCGGTAGTAGAGGTCCTCGCGGAAGCGCCCGGCCTCGACTTCGGCCTGCAGCGTCTTGTTGGTCGCGGCGATCACGCGGACATCGACCTCGCGGGCATGGCGTGCGCCGAGCGGCTGGATCTCGCCCGACTGGAGCACGCGCAGCAGCTTCACCTGTGCATCGAGCGGCATCTCGCCGACCTCGTCGAGGAACAGGGTGCCGCCATCGGCTTCGGCGAATCGGCCGATCTTGCGTTCGAAGGCGCCGGTGAACGCGCCCTTCTCATGACCGAACAGCTCGCTCTCGACCAGGTTGGCGGGGATCGCGCCGCAATTGACGCAGACCATGTCCTTCTTGCCGCGCGGGGAGGCGGCATGGACCGCTTCGGCGACCACTTCCTTGCCGACGCCGCTCTCGCCCTCGATCAGCACGGGCACCCGGGCGCGGGCGGCCTTGGCGGCGATGGCGAGGGCGGCGCGGAACTGCGGCGCGCTGCCGACGATCTCGTCGAAGGCGAGCGGGGCGGAAAGCTTCTCGGTGAGCGGGCGCAGCTCGCCCGCGGTCTTGCCGCCGACGGCAGCCTCGAGCGCGGCGAGCAGGCGCTCGGCGGCGAGCGGCTTGACCAGGAAGTCGGTCGCGCCGGCGCGCATCGCGGCCACGGCATTGGCGACCGATCCGTTGGCGGTGAGCATCAGGATCGGCAGCTGCGGCCGGCGGGTGCGCAGCTCGGCGATCAGGCCCGCCGCATCGGCGTCGGGCGAGCTATGGTCGAGCAGGATCGCGTCGAGCGCCATCCCGTCGGGCGTGCCCAGCGTGGCGATGCCGGTCTCGGCCTCGCTCGCGAAGATGGTGCGCCAGCCGCGGCGTGCGGCGATGGCCGCGACGAGGCGGCGCTGTGCCGGCTCGTCGTCGATCAGCATCAGGAGGCGCTGGCCGTTGCGCGTCATCGCTCTTTCTGTCCCCAATGTCCCGTTTCAGGGCGTCCGTCTTAAAGCAGATGGGTAAAGGCGGGCTTAAGCTTGCCGAAGTCGCACCGGGGTTGAGGGAGCGGGGGCTGCGGGTTAAGGTCCCGCCACATAGTTTCAGGGGAGAGACGAATGGCCGACACCGGTGACAACGCCGCGCAGCTCAAGGCACATGAGCAGACGTGGCACGGTTTCAAGGCGATGATGACCTGGGGCACGGTGGGCGTGGCTCTGGTCGCCGCCCTTGTCGTCTTCCTGATCTCCGCCAAGTGAAGATCGCCATATTGAAGGAGGCCGCCGCCGGCGAGCGGCGCGTCTCCGCGACTCCGGAAACGGTGAAGAAGTTCGTCGGCCTCGGCGCCCAGCTGGCGGTAGAGTCGGGTGCGGGCCTGGATGCTTCCATCGCCGACCAGGCCTATGCCGATGCCGGCGCCAGCGTCGGCGCGCGGGCGGATGTCCTCAAGGACGCGGACATCGTGCTTGGCGTGCAGGGCCCCGATCCCGCCAGCCTTACGGGCACGAAACCCGGCGCCTGGATCGTCGCCGGGCTCAATCCGTTCGGCGAGCGCGCCCGAGTCGATGCCTATGCGAGCGGTGGCTTCGAGGCGCTGGCGATGGAGTTCATGCCGCGCATCACTCGCGCCCAGTCGATGGACATCCTGTCCTCGCAGTCGAACCTCGCCGGTTACAAGGCGGTGCTCGACGCGGCGGCCGAATATGGCCGCGCCTTCCCGATGATGATGACCGCGGCGGGCACCGTCTCGGCGGCCAAGGCCTTTGTGATGGGCGTCGGCGTCGCCGGCCTCCAGGCGATCGCCACCGCACGGCGCCTCGGCGCCCAGGTCTCGGCGACCGATGTGCGCGCCGCGACCAAGGAGCAGATCCTCTCGCTCGGCGCCAAGCCGATCTTCGTCGAGGCGGTGAAGGGCATCGAGGGCGAAGGCACCGGCGGCTATGCCACCGAGATGAGCGACGAGTACAAGGCGGCGCAGGCCGAGCTGGTATCCTCGCACATCGCCAAGCAGGACATCGTGATCACCACCGCGCTGATCCCCGGCCGGCCCGCGCCGCGGCTGATCAGCGACGCGCAGATCGCCAGCATGAAGCCGGGCAGCGTGATCGTCGACCTCGCGGTCGAGGCGGGCGGCAATGTCGAGGGCGCGGTCGCCGGCGAGATCGTCGTGAAGCACGGGGTGAAGATCGTCGGGCACCGCAACGTGCCCTCGCGCCTCGCCGCCGACAGCTCGGCTTTGTTCGCGCGCAACCTGTTCAACTTCCTCTCCGCCTTCTGGGACAAGGAGCAGGGCAAGCCTGTTCTCGATGACGAGATCGGCAACGCCATCCGCCTGACCCAGGGCGGCAAGGTGGTGAACGAGAGGCTGCTCGGGTGAAGAAGAGATGGGCGGTCGTCGCGGCTGCCTGTCTCCTGATGGGCTGCCAAAAGCCGACAGGGAATGAGAATTTCGATGGAATATTCGTCAGGCACTACGACGAAATTCTTCAATTCTGGAATTTGTACGCAAGGACGGAGGCGATCATCTCGCCATGGTGCGACAATACGGACCTGAATTTCAAGGTTCCGGACCCGTGGGTCAGATTCGGGCGCGCAAGGCGACAATATGAGCAGAGCCTCGAGCGTGAGCGGCTCGTCGGCGAGATGTTCAACGCGGGAATGGTACTGCCATCGCGAACCGGGAAGATCATTGTTGATTGTGTCGCGCCGCGGGAACTGTCCGATGGCGAAATGATCAAAGAAATGGACGAGAGATTGGACAAGCAGCATCAGGCCATCGAGCAGATGGAGAAGCTTTCCAGGATCGTCCTGAAGAAGGGTAGCTAATTCGATGGACTTCATCTCGATCCTGTCGATCTTCGTGCTGGCGTGCTTCGTCGGCTATTATGTGGTCTGGTCGGTCACCCCGGCGCTGCACACGCCGCTGATGGCGGTGACCAACGCGATCTCCTCGGTAATCATCGTCGGCGCGCTGATCGCGTCCGCCGCATCGGGCGCGGAGATTTCGAAGTGGCTCGGCCTCGTCGCCGTCGCGCTGGCCTCCGTGAACATCTTCGGCGGGTTCGCCGTCACCGAGCGCATGCTCGCCATGTACAAGAAGAAGGGCTGAGCCGATGCACGAGGGGGCACCTGTCAATCCGTGGGTGGCGCTGGCCTATCTGGTTGCCGGCATCTGTTTCATCCTCGCGCTGCGCGGGCTCTCCAGCCCGGCGAGCAGCCGGCGGGGCAACCGGCTCGGCATGCTCGGCATGGCGATCGCGGTGGTCACCACGCTGATCACCCATGAGATCGCCAGCCCGATCGAGCTGGGCGCGGCGATCGCGATCGGCGGCGTGATCGGTTTCGTCACTGCTCGCCGCATCGCCATGACCGCGATGCCGCAGCTCGTCGCCGCCTTCCACTCGCTGGTCGGCATGGCGGCGGTGCTGGTCGCGGCCGCCGCCTTCCTCAACCCCGGCGCCTTCGGCATCCTCGGGCCGGACGGCGAGATCCTCAGCATCAGCCGGATCGAGATGGGCTTGGGCGTGGCGATCGGCGCGATCACCTTCTCGGGCTCGGTGATCGCCTTCCTCAAATTGAACGGCAACATGTCGGGCAAGCCGATTCTGCTGCCCGGCCGCCATGTCATCAACCTCGCGGTGCTCGCCGGCATCCTCGGCCTGGTCGGCTATTTCGTCACCGACCAGAGCCCCTGGGTGTTCTGGACCGTCACGGCGCTCAGCTTCGTCATCGGCTTCCTGCTGATCGTGCCGATCGGCGGCGCGGACATGCCGGTGGTCGTCTCGATGCTCAACAGCTATTCCGGCTGGGCCGCCGCGGCGATGGGCTTCACGCTGCACAACAGCGCGATGATCATCACCGGCGCGCTGGTCGGCAGCTCGGGCGCGATCCTCAGCTACATCATGTGCCGCGCGATGAACCGCAGCTTCATCAGCGTGATCGCCGGCGGCTTCGGCGCGACGGCGGATGCCGGTGGCGGCGGCGCGGCGGTCGACCGCCCATGGAAGCGCGGCTCGGCCGAGGACGCGGCCTTCCTGATGAGCCAGGCCGAGCAGGTCATCATCGTGCCGGGTTACGGCATGGCGGTCGCCCAGGCGCAGCATGCGCTGCGCGAGATGGGCGACAAGCTCAAGGAACATGGCGTCCGGGTGAAATATGCGATCCATCCGGTCGCGGGGCGCATGCCGGGCCATATGAACGTGCTGCTCGCCGAGGCGAACGTGCCCTATGACGAAGTGTTCGAGCTGGAGGACATCAACAGCGAGTTCGCCCAGACCGACGTCGCCTTCGTCATCGGCGCCAACGACGTGACCAACCCCGCCGCCAAGACCGACAAGAGCTCGCCGATCTACGGCATGCCGGTGCTCGACGTCGAAAAAGCCAAGACGGTGCTTTTCATCAAGCGCTCGATGGGCGGCGTCGGCTATGCGGGTGTGGACAATGAGCTGTTCTACCGCGACAACACGATGATGCTGCTCGCGGACGCCAAGAAGATGGTCGAGGAGATCGTGAAGAGTCTCGACTGACGCTGGCGGGCCGGAGCGAACGGGGGAATATTCAATGGCGAGCGTGGGTTCGATACTGGGGGGCGCATTCCGGCTGCTGCGCGATCGCCCCGCTTCGGTAGTGATCTGGGCGGTCACCTATTGCATCGGCGCGCTGGCCATCTCGCTGGTCATGGGCCTGCTGATGTACGGCACGATGATGCCGACTGCGGCCGATGCCAGCGCTTCGATCTCGGCCTTTGCAGGGCCGGCGTTCAGCCTGATATTGCTCCTCAACCTCTGCCTGCTGTTCCTCCTCGTGGTGCTGATGAACGCAGTGTTCCGCGCGATGCTGCGGCCGGAGGAGGGCGGTTTCGCCTATATGCGGCTGGGCATGGACGAGTTCCGCATGTTCGGGCTGGTGATCCTGGTCGTCATCGGGCTCTTCGTCGCCGTGTTCATCGGCGAGCTGCTGCTGCTGCTGGTCATCGCCGCCCTGGGCTTGGTCCTGGGGCAGGGCGTGATCACCGCCATCCTCGCGTTCCTGCTCGGCCTCGCCTTCATCTGCGCGGTGATCTGGGTTGAGGTGCGCATCTCGCTGATCTTCCCGCTCAGCTTCCATCGCCGCCGGATCAGCCTCGATGCCGCCTGGGACCTGACCCGTGGCCGCTTCTGGCTGCTCTTTGCCTGCTATTTCCTGATCGGCCTGATCTTCGTCGTCGCCGGCGTCGCCGTCATGTCGTTCGTGATGGGCGATTACCTCGCTGCGCTATTCGCGGCCAATGGCGATCGGGAGCAGATGCAGGCGGCGGCCGAGGCATTCGCCGCCCAGCAGCTCGCCATGCCGCTGGTCACCAAGATCATCTTCGGCGTGCTCGGTGCGATATTCTTCGCGATCGGCCTGGCGCTGGGGCCGGGCCTGTTGGCCAGCGCGACGCGCGAGCTTCTCGGCGATCCGAGCGAAGCTGCGGTATTTGCAGCCGAATCCGACGGATCAGTCGTGGACTGATCCAGAACGGACGGGCAAGGATTCCCGCGCCCGTCCGGGTCGCGCCACAAGCTCCGAAACGGAGCGGATCGAGCAATCCGTTCCGGAGGTTGGGCCTCTCCGGGAACATGACCCGAGAAGGCGATGGCGAACCTTTCCGCGGCCCCTGAACTGATTGGCGCTCCCTATGATCTGGCGGCCAACGCGCTGTTGATCGCGGCAGTGGCGCGGACCGAAGTGACCGAGACGCTCGCCACCGCCGGTTTCCGGGTGCGCGACGTGGCCGATCCCGCCACGGCCTCCGCCTTGCTCGACGGCCCGGTGCTCGATCTGGTGCTGCTCGATGCGCGCGATGCTTCCGAACCGGAACTGGAGGTCCTGCTCGATCTCCTGGCGGCACGCGACGCTTCGGCAGCCCCGGCGCTGGTGGCGATCTTCTCCGCCGGGCAGGTCGATCTCGCCGCGCCCCTTCTCGGCATGCCGCACACCCAGCTGCTCTGCGATCCCGGCATCACGGAGCTGCTCGGCGCGCTGCTCCGGGCCCGGGCGGAGAGTGAGGGCGCGCCGCGTGCGCGCTGGACCGACATCACCCGCGACGCCGAGGTGGCGCGCCTGCGCCGGCTCAACGAGGAAGTCGCGCGCATCGCCGATGCGCTGGCCCGGCTCACCCGGGGCGAGTTGTTCGACGACGAGGAGGATGGCCGCGACGGCGTCCTGCGCGCGCCCGAGATGGATTATCGCGGGCCCGACGAGCCTGTATCCGAGATCGCCGCGGCGGAGATTCGCGCGGTGATCCGTTCGCGGCGGTTGCGCAGCCAGTATTTCGCGGCGGAGCTGTTCGCCGATCCCGCCTGGGACATGCTGCTCGACCTGTTCGCCGCGAATATCGAGCGGCGGCGCGTCTCGGTGTCGAGCCTGTGCATCGCCGCCGCCGTACCGCCGACCACGGCGCTGCGCTGGATCGGCACGATGCACGAGGCGGGGCTGTTCGGCCGCCATGCCGATCCGGGCGACCGGCGCCGCGCCTATATCGTGCTCAGCGAAAAGGCGGTGCAGGGCATGCGGGCCTATGTCGGCGCGATCCGCCGCGCCGGGCTCGGATTGGTCTGAGGGGCTTGCCCCGGCGCCCGAGCTTTGGCATCGGGCCTGGACTGGCGTTGCGCCAGGGCGCTTAGCTCAGTTGGTAGAGCATCTCGTTTACACCGAGAGGGTCGGCGGTTCGAGCCCGTCAGCGCCCACCATCTTCCCGAAATTGTCTTTCGTGCCCGAGGACTAATGGGCACTCCCAAGGCTTCTCGGTTCCGGGGCCGTCAGGGTCTAGGCGAGAACCGCTCAGCGGGCGGTCCAGCCGCCATCGACGAGGAGATTGTGCCCGGTTACCCCGGCGGCGGCATCCGAAGCGAGGTAGCAGATCGCAGCGGCGACCTCATCGGCGGTCACCGGCCGGCCCAGAGGAAGATCATTCTTGATATCGTCGCGGATCGGAGGCGACTGGAGCAGTGCCGCATTGCTCTCGGTCTGCACATAGGTTGGGCTGACCGCGTTGACACGGATCGCTCGATCGGCCCATTCCACTGCCAGGGCGCGGGTAAGGTTGATCAGCCCGCCTTTGCTGGCGCAATAGGGCGCCCGGTCGCGATTGCCGACGACTCCGTGCTGCGAGCAGACGTTGATAATCGTGCCGCCCCTGGACAGTACCGATGCTGCGGCTTGGGCGCAGAAGAAGGCACCGCGCAGGTTCACGTTCATGATCGCATCGAACTCTTCTTCCTCGATGTCCAGCGCAGCCTTGAACAGCTGAGTGCCGGCATTGTTGACCAGAATGTCGAGGCGATCGGTCTCGGCGACGATGCGATCGAACACGGCCGGCATGCTGCGTACTGCCGTCACGTCGAGTTCCAGGGCGAGGGCGCGCCTGCCCTCCCGAGTTATCGCGCCGACCAGCGTGTCGAGTGCCTGCGATCGGCCCGGCCGATCGGTGGCCACGACGATCGCGCCTGTCCGGGCCATCATCGTTGCCGTTGCCCGGCCGATGCCGGTTCCGGCGCCGGTAATCAGCGCCACCTTTCCTTCGAGGGAAAAGGGAGACGATCCCGTCACTTGATATATCCGATCACATAGAGCTGGAAGAGCAGCCCCTGGAAGGAGCCCCAAATCAGGAGCAGCAGCGCGATCGCCGGGAACCAGCCAATCGCGGCGGCGCGGCGTATGGCAAGGACCATCAGTGCCAGCGCCCAGACATCGAAGAGACTGAAGAAGTGGAGCGCGGCGCTGTCGAGCGGAAGGCCGAGCAGTTTCGGCAGCGCATCGAGCGCTACGGCCCGCCGCCACGCTTCCGTGTTGGCCGCAAAATACCAGGCGATCGCCTTCAGGAAACGCTCGGCGATCAGCGGTGCGCTGGCCACCAGCAGCGAGCCGGTCAAATCGGCGAAGCGGGCTTTCGCGCCGATGACGAATAGCGCCAGGAACAGCAGTACCGAGACGGCAAGCATTATCAGGAGATTGATCAACGAGCCGGCGAGGACCGCGACGCCGATTGTCATCACCTTGGTACCGGCCGCGATCCCAGGCTCGAGGGTCCATTGTGCTCGAAAAGCCTGCATCAGGCTGGGCATAAGCAGCAGTGCCACGACGAAATCGATCGCGAGGATCGCGAAGATCAGCACCGCGGCATTGGACGCCGAACTCGGTTGGCGCAGCGTGGCGATCGGTCGAACGAGGACCCCCAGCAACCTGCCGACGACCGCCAGTCCCGGCGCTTGCCCAGGAGTGGCGTGGGCGGGAGCATCATTCATGCCCGCTGGTGCAACGCCGCTCGTCATACGAGCAACCGGAGGATGGAGACTAGGATATCGATCATGTCATCGACCTCGTCCTGAGAGATGGTGAGAGGAGGGTAGAGGCTGATGCCCGAACGGAAATGATAGACAAGCAGCCCCGCCTCGGCGCACAGGCGCCGTATCTCCAGTGCCTCGGTCTCGGTGAAGGGCGTGCGCTCGGGATCGAGATGGGCGAGCCGGAGACCGATCATAAGCCCGGCGCCGCTCACTTCGCTGAGCACCGTGCCGCCGGCCAGCTCGCCGAACGCGGCGCGGATCCTCTCGCCGAGCATCTCCGCGCGCGCAGCCAGCCCTTCGCGCTGGACGATGTTGAGCACCGTCAGCGCGACGGCGCAGCCGATCGGATTGCCGTCTTGCGTGCTGCCGAACAGGATCGGCGCACCGGCAGACCGGAGCGCATCCACCACGGGGCCGGCAAACAAGGTCGCGCCCACCGGAAAATAGCCGGCAGCCAGTCCCTTCGCGAGCGCTATGATGTCTGGCTCAAGCCCCGCGGCATAGGATGCGAACATCGCCCCCGCCCGGCCGCAACCGGTTGCGACTTCGTCGGCGATGATCAGGATATCGGCATCGCGGCAGATCCTCTGGACCTTGGCCATATAGTCGCGTGACGGCACCACCACGCCACCCGTGCCGAGGATGGGCTCTAGGATGAACGCCGCGATACGATCCCCCTCGGAATCGACCAGCGCTTGCAGGTCGGCAAGCGAGCGCGCCTCGTCGGGTGGGCTTGCAATGCAAGTGAAATCGCCAAGCGCCACTTCCCAGTCCGACATCTCGGCGCGCATCGAGCCGCTGGCGGAAAGATTCATCCAGGAGCAGCCATGATAGGCCTCGTCCAGGCTGATGATGCGCGTCTTGTCGGGGCGCTGGCAGGCGCGTTGATAGGTGCGGGCCACGCGTAGCGCGACTTCCACCGCCGAGGTGCCGGTGGTCGAGAGATAGGCGCAGCGCATGCGCTCATCGGTCAGCTTCACGAGCAGCGCGGCAAGTTGCTCGGCGGGGCCGTGGCGCGAATCGAACAGGCCGCAATAGGCGAGCCGCTCTGCCTGTTTTTGCATCGCTGCGAGGATCTCGCCATGGCCTAGGCCGAGCGCGACATTCCATAGGCCGGCGGCGGCGTCGATATAGTGCCGTCCGGCAGCGTCGGTGATCAGGCAGCCTTGGCCGCGCTCGGCCTTGAGCGTGGGCGCAGCGCCCGGCGAAAGATAGGGGTGGAGGAGCGCCGGCGCGTTCATGTCCGTAGTTCCGTGGAGTAGCGCAGCGCCGAGCGAGCGAAACGGTACAATAGCATCGCCGCGAGCAGCCCGCAGAGTAGCCAGGCGAAGGTGAGCGACAGTCTGGAGGTGAGCCGATAGAGCGTCACCAGGCCGAGCCCCCAGAACAGCGGCAGCACGATCAGGTGCGCCACGCCGAAGGCGAACAGCGCCGGACGAGCCGGCGTGCCCGGCTTCGCGCGACCAATCAGCCGCCGGAAGCGCTGGTCGACCGCCTTCAGGCCGAGCGTCTTGAGATTGGGCTGCCGCGTCAGGTGTGACAGGATCCAATAGCCGTCGAGCTTGATCAGGGGAAAGAGGTTCATCACCGCGATGCCGGTGTTGAGCAGCGCGAGATAGGCGACGAGCGAGCTGCCAGTGAACAGCCAGATATCGACAAAAACCGCACTCACCAGCAGCTGGAACAGAATCCCCGCCGCGCTGACCACCACCTTGGGCCCGGTCTCGCGAAAGCGCCAGGCATCCGACACGTCGCAGAAGGGCACCGGCGTCAGGTACATGAGCATCAGGCCGATGCGCCCGACGCGCCCGCCGAAATGCTTGCATGCGGCGGCATGCGACATTTCGTGCCCGAAATTGATCGCGAGCATCGTCAGATAGAGCGTGAACCATTGCCAGAGCGGCAAGAGCGGCTGGTAGGCTCCGGCCGCGCGGACGGCCAGATCGGGCCGCAACGCGGTCACGATTACGGGCGAGAGGAAGCAGAGCAGATAGAGCCCCACCGCCGGGCGGCTAAACAGAGCATGGACCACGGCGACGTGCCGTTCGAGGAACGCATCCGGATGGAAAAGCGTGAACCGCACGCGATCGTGGTGCATCAGTCCATCGAAGATACGCCGGGGCAGGCTGATGCGCGGCGCGGGCTCGGCGAGCGTCTCGTCCTGCGCGAGCAGCCGGTGCTCGTGCAGGAATGCGACCATCCGCCGCACCTGCTCACCTGAGAAACCGAAGCGCTGCTCGTCGGCGAGGGCTTCGAGTGAAGTCGCGCCGTCGAGGCTCGCCGCGAAGGCCGCCTCACGCTCGCCAAGGCGGAAATAGCGGTTGGTCGCGCCGTTACGGACGATGGCGAAGGACTCGTGCGGCGGATCGATCGTGACTTGCCTGTCCAGCGCCGGGTAGGCTGCCGTCATCGTGACTCTCCCCTGTGGCCGACAATGAAAAAGCGCTGGTCTTCGAACAGCTGCTCCGCGCGAATGATCAGCCCTGCCGCGTCGAGTTCGCCTGCAAGCTGCTCGCGCGTGAACCAGGCCTTCTCGCTGTATCCCAGGCGCCGGTGGACATTGCCGTCCCAGTCGCCGGTTTCGCGATAGACGTTGAAAATGAAGCGACGCTCGGCTGGGTAGAAGCGCTGCCCGACGATGCCGATATCGAATTCGCCGCTCGTCGAGACCGACCAGACGTCGTGGAAGTGGTCGAGCTTCCGCCATTTGTCGTCTTCGAGATCGAGTGTGTCGAACACGAAGACACCGTCCTGTGCAAGGTTGCCGGCAACCGAGCGGAACAGTCCGACGCGCTGCTCTGGATCGAGCAGCAAGCTGATGCTGGTGATCCCGACGATGACGAGATCGTAGCGTTCGCCCATGTCGAAGCCGGTCATATCGCCTCGCACGAAGCGGACGCGTCCGCGCACCTCAGGCGTCTCGAGCGCGGCATTGGCGGCGGCGAGCTCGAGCATGGCCGGCGATAGTTCCAGCCCGTCGACCGTGTAGCCAAGGCGTGCCAGAGCGAAGCCGATCCGCCCGGCGCCGCATGCAAGGTCGAGGACCTTGGCGCCGGGCGGCGCGAGCTTCTCGAACACCGGAATATCGGCGACATACTCGGCCATGAACCCGTCGTAAAAGTCCGACATGCCATGATCGTAGAGGTCGGCCGGCGGTTCGTCGCAAACGCCGAGTGCGTTCAGCTTGGCGAACATTCCGTGGAGCAGGTCGGCGGGATAGGCGTCCTCATGCATGGCCACACCCCTCGAGCAACCCGCCAGCGCTGAGCTTGGCGAGACCAGCGGCGACGCTTTCCTCGGCGACCGCGCGCTCGGCCCCGAAGCGGGAGGCCAGCTCGTCGGCCAGATTCTCCTGGTTGGCGCCCATCCAGGCGCCTTCCAGGATCGTCGCCAGCGGTGCGCTCAACCGGCAGAGCGTCCGCGTGCCACGCATCCAGGCGAAATGCTGGGCGTCGATCGAGACGATGACGAGCCGGCGCGGCGCTCCGGTCGGTGCACCGGCGCCGCTGAAATGCTGCGGCGGCAGCCCTTCGGCCGAGACCCGCAAGGTGTTGGCTCCGCTCAGGGGGCGCCCATGCTCGGCCAGCAGGCGGACGAAGTACCAGAGCTCGAAATAGAGCGGCGTGGCAGGATATTGGCGCCGCATCGCGCAATAGCGGCCACCCCAGGCATCGGGCAGGTTGGCGCACCGGCTGCAGGCATCGCGCACGGGACAGGTCGCGCAGCCGCGGCGAACCTCCTCCATTTGCTGATGGCGGCGGCTTGCGAGAAGCATCTGATCGATCGGCTCGCCGACGCGGCCCAACCGACCCGCGTCGCGACAGGCCATGACATCAAGGTTGGCCGCCACCTGCATGCGGCGGATCGCAGCCAGCTTGCAATTGCCGTAGCCAAGCCAGCGGCAGCTATTCTCGAAGTGGAAGCGGCCGGAGGCATTGCCGACTTCCATCTCGCCGGTTTCGTGGAAACGGCTGAGTCGTGCGTCCAGTGCATCGATGTCATCGGCTTCGGAAAGCGTGACGATCGTCATGGCATCTGCATTCGCTTCACCGGCAGCGAGCGCGCGGAACGAGCTGCGCAGGATCGGGAACGCGCTTTCTTCCTCACCGTCGACCCAGGCTTTGCCGCGCGCGCCGCTGCCGACCGCATAGACATGCTTGGGCCAGCCGCCGGTCTCCTGATGGGCGGGCGCGGTAAAGCGGGGTAGTTCCGGTTCAAGCGCCTGCGGCTCGCCAAGCAGAATCGCCGCGCTCTTGGCCGACATGTGGCTGCCGGCCCACTGATATGTCAGCCGCCGATCGTCGGCGTTCAGCTCCAGCGGCAGCTCGAGATGGTACACCGCCGGCGAGACATTTCCATCGGCATAGGCGCCGGTATAATGCGCGACCAGGCCGTTCTTCACGAACATCGAGGCACGGCCGAGCGCGTTTGGCGGCGTGCGGCTCGCGAACATCTGGCGAAGCGCGTCGATGCTGTCCGCCTGGAGCGCCGGCTTGAAGCCGTCTTCCAGCATCACGCGCTGGAAGCTCGCCCGCGACACGGCACCGGGCGACGCTTGCGACAGGCCGTTTGCGTCCGTCCGCAACGTCAATCGGTCGGCCAGGCCGATTGCCTCGAGCCGCTCCACCAGATGGACGACTTCGCCGGTTCCCGCGCCTACGCCATCGACCAGGATTTCGCCCGCGGGCGCTGCTTCCGCGAGCCAGGCAAGGTCATCCTCGATCGAATTGGAGGCAGCATGCAGGCCGATCCGTGCGAGGTCCGCCTCGCTGAAAATGCCGGCGCGGTACAGCGATGCGGTGCGCGGGGGCGGCGCTTCGCTCGTGCCAGTCAGCGCTGCGGCGGCCGCGCCGGGCTCGACGGCGAGAATGGGCGTGCCAATCTCCGCCAGTGGCACCAGATCCGTGGGGAGAGCGCTCAGTTCCATCCAGAAGGCAAGCACGACTGTCGGGCGGACCTGCTGCAACGCGAGCCCCAGCGCGCGCGCTGCCGGCGCCGAATGCATATTGACCGCGAAGACATAGTGATCGGAACGCGTCCGGGCGAGCTGACGCGCGAGATCGTTCAGGCTCGCCTCCGACTTGCCGACAAACAATTTGGTCTCGAGCCCCGCCTGCGCCAGGCTCCAGCACAGCTCGCCATCGGGACGCTCATATCCCAGGCCGACGATGTGGCGGGAGTCCATCAGCATCCGGGTGACGGTAACGCTTTTCATCTTCCCCCCTTTTGAAGTTGCGCGATCATTCGTGCCTCAGCGCTTCGATCGGATCGAGATTGGCAGCCTGGGCGGCCGGGATGACGCCGAACAGCACGCCGATCGCGGTGACAAAGACCACGGAGCCGACTGCTGCCGAGACCGGTATCGGGATTGCGGGCAGTTGCGGCACTAGGATCGGTATGATCAGATCGATGCCGCAGCCGACGAGTACGCCGAGCAGTCCGCCGAACAGGGACAGCAGGACTGCTTCCAGCAAGAACTGGAGCAGGATGTCGCCGCGCTGGGCGCCAAGTGCCTTGCAGATGCCGATTTCGCGCGTCCGCTCGGTCACGCTGGTCAGCATCATGTTCATGATGCCGATCCCGGCGACCAGCAGCGAGATGCCGACCAGCCCCACGGCGACCCCGGCGATCGCGCCGGTGATCCGGTCGAAGGACTGGGTCAGCTGCTTGGCGGTATCGACCTTGAAGTCATCCTCGTCGCCAGGGCGCAACTTGCGGTTCTCGCGCAGGACCTGCACGATCCGGTGCTGCACATCCTCGATCGCATCCGGATCGGCGACGCTGAGGGTAATGGAAAGGTCTAGCTTGCCGGGATCCGCAACGGCAATTTCTCCGGCCGAGAAGGGGATCGCGACATAGTCGTCCTGGCTGATTCCAAAGACATCGCCTTTCTCCTCCATGACGCCGACGATCTTGTACCAGTCGCCGCCGATGCGCAGAAACTGCCCGATGGGCGAGCCCGGCAGATCGAGATTCTCGCGGACCTTGGTGCCGATCACGCAAATCTTGCGTGCGGCCTGCTCATCCGCAGCGTTCACGAAACGGCCTTGCGCGGTGTATACCTTGAACGTGTCCTGATAATTGGGCGTGACGCCATAGACGCGCGTGAAGCCCGTCTTCCCGCCGGCCGCGACCCGCGTGCCATAGGCGCCGAACGGCAGCAGCACCGGCGTGACCTGCTCCACGCCATCGACCCGGCCGAGGATGGCGCGATGATCGGAAAGCGTCAGCCGGCGTGTGATGCCGCGCAGCTGCTCGTCGAAGCTCGTATAGGCACGCACGCTCAACGTGTTGGTGCCCAGCGAATCGAAGCTGCTGGTGATCGACTGGGACAGGCTCTGCACGATCGAGACGACGACGATGATCGCGGCGACGCCGACCACCATGCCGGCAATGGTCAGCCCACTGCGCGAACGGTTGGCGATCACGCCGTCCCATGCGGCCCGCGCCCCTTCTCTCAGCCTAAGCAGCAAGCACCTGCTCCCGCCGCCGGTCGTCGACGATGCGCCCGTCCGCCAGCGTGATCGCGCGCTTGCAGCGCGCCGCGATCGTCGGCTCGTGGGTGATGAGCAGGATGGTGTTGCCGGCGCGGTGCAGCCGGTCGAACAGGCCGATGATCTCGTCGGCCGTAGCGGTGTCGAGATTGCCGGTAGGTTCGTCCGCCAGCAGCAGCGAAGGTTCACCACATAGCGCGCGCGCGATTGCCACCCGCTGGCGCTGGCCACCGGACAGCTCGTTGGGCAGATGGCTGACCCGCGCCTCCAGCCCGACCAGGGCCAGCGCCTCGCGCGCGCGCTCCCGGCGTTCCTGCCGGGATATGCCGCGATAGACCAGCGGGCGCATGACATTCTCCAGGGCGGTCGCGCGCGGCAGCAGGTTGAAGCTCTGGAAGATGAAGCCGATTTCACGATTGCGCGTCGCGGCAAGCTCGCGGTCGTTCATCTTCGCGACGTCGCGTCCGTTCAGCAGGAACTGGCCGCTGCTCGGCGTGTCGAGACAGCCGAGGATATTCATCATCGTCGATTTGCCCGAGCCCGATGGACCGATGATTGCGACATAGTCGTTGTGCTCGATCGTCAGGTCGATGCCATCCAGCGCGAACACATCGGCATCCCCCATCCGATAGACCTTGGTAAGGGCCGAACACTGTATCAGCGGGGTCATCAACGGGCCTGTGGCTTGGTGCGGATGCGGTCGCCGTCCTTGAGGAACTTGAGCTCGCGATAGGGGCCCACCACCACCCGCTCGCCAGGCTTGAGTCCCGAAATCACTTGCTGAAAGCTGTCGTCCGAGAGCCCTATCGTCACGGTCCGGCGGCGGGCGACACCGCCATCGTTGACGAAGATGTAGCGCTGGTCGCCCTTGGCGGCTCGTGGCGCGCTATCCTCCGCGCCACGCCTTGGCTGACCGGTCTCGGCGTCGCTCTCCGACAACACGGCCTGCACCGGCAAGGCGACGGTTCGGCCACCGGTGCGCGTGTATATCTCCGCGCGGCAGGTCATGCCTGGCCGGAACGCAAGACGGGCGCTCGCCGGCAGCATGGCCTTGACGGTGTAGGTCCGCGCCTGGTTGCTGCCACCAGATACTGCCATCGCGCGTTCGTCCTGCCGCGGCGAAATGGCGAGCGACGTGATCAGCCCCTCGATCTGCCGGTCGGACATGCCGGCGGCGGTGATCGCAACCTTCTGGCCCGGGCGGACGGCGGCGATATCCGCTTCGCCCACGTCGATCTCGGCGATAAGCGAATCCAGGTTGGCGATGGTCATCAGGCTGGACCCCGCAATGCCGATTGAACTCGGCACTGCGGTCTCGCCTTCCTTGATGTTGACGGCGACCACCGTGCCGTCGCTCGGCGCGCGCACCAGCGTCTTGGCAAGCTCGCGCTGGGTGCGCTGCAGCGCCGCTTCAGCCTGGCGCAGCCGCTCGCTGCTCGACGCGATGTCGAGCTGCGCGGTCCGCAGCGCGCTCTGTGACTGGTCGAGCAGCGAGACGGTGGCGAAGCCGTTGGAGGAGAGCCGTTGTACACGACCGAATTCCTGACGGCGCAGGTTGGCGCTGACCTGGCTCTGCTGCACGCTGAGCCGCTGACTGCGAACCACTGCCATCTGCTCCGCCACCGCGGTGCGCAACGTGCGATCGTCGATGCGTAGCAGCAGGTCGCCCTTGCGCACCGTATCGCCTTCCTTGACATAGATCTTGAGCACCGCGCCGATAACTTCCGGCGAGAGTTGCACCCGGTTCTCGAAGTTGAGCACGCCCGACGAGATGATCGATGTGCTGACTTGGCGGACGGCGGCCGTTTCGAGATCGACGGTGCGCTCTTCCCCGCGTGTGAGGCGCGGGACCAGCGCCGCAAGCAGGATGACCAACCCAAGCACGGCGGGGCCGATAATGCGCCTGTTCATACCGCGGTCGCCAGCAGGACGATGGCGGCCCAGGTGCCGAAGATAAGGAGATAGGGCAGCGCGGCGATGAAGCTGCTCTTTGCAACCGTCATCCTGGTCCAGACATGAAGTCCAACCGCGGTGAGGAACAGTGTCCAGAGCAGCATCAGGCTGACCGCGTTGGCCAGGCTCGCCCACGGACTATCCGCCTCCAATCCCAGTATATTTCCAAGTGAAAGCGGGTTGAGTGCAGCCGGTAGCAGGCGACCATCGGAGCCCAATATGGCGAGAAGTCCGATCGGTAGCACGAGGACAACCGGCATCGACGCCCAGCTCACGAATACAAACCAGCGTGAATAGCTGTGCGGAATATTTGCGATCTTTCCGACAAGAAAGAAGTAAAGAGCAGTAATAGCTAAAACTATAGGCACCGATATAAAGATTACGATCGCGCTAGACGCGCTCATGATTGTCGGGGTCATCACCTTCATGATCGATGATTTTTGATCAACAGGGAGGCCATCCGTCATGCTTGAAAGCAACCACGGAAAATTCACCAAATGATAGTAGGAATAAAAAAGAATAATTGGGCAAATTATCTGCAATATTACGGGAATAAAGCTTTCGTTGAGATTGGATTTTTCTATATCCGTGAAGGTTTTCTGTGGATCTATCAATAGATCTTTGCTGCGATAGAAAAAATTCCGCAAAGAATGCCCCCGCAACGATGTGAATCTCTCCATATTCCGGTAGGATCACTTTCGCTATTTATGCCGTCAAGCAGGTTTATGCGCCATTTTGGGAGTATTCGACGTTGACTTGCAGGTCTCCGCATGTACCCCTCAGAATCCCGGAATAAATATTTGATTTCGGGATATCTGTGTAAGTCTATCTACGCGTAACACTGATATGATTTCCTTTAAAAAGGGGAATTCAATGAATCAGTTTTCTTCTGACATCGACCTAAGCATCGAGTATCTGGATCAGATCGAATCCCCACAAGATTCGACTGCTGCAGCTCTTATCATGGGTGGCATTTTGGGCGCTGCCGCCGCTCTCGGTGTTGTACTGGTAGTGACCTGAGATGACCTGAAATGTATTTAGATATACATTTCAAGTTTATCATATTCCACTAAGGAGAAAGCAATGAGTGCGTTCGCTTCTGCTATGGATATTAGCCTGGAAGAGCTGGATCCGATCGAAACCCCGGAAATGTCCGGTGAAGAAGTACTTCTCTACAGCCTGCTTGCATTTGCGGGCGGTGTAATCCTCGGTGCGGCGATCGCTACCTAGTAGATACGTTGACTGAAAAGAGTAATATTGATCCTATTTCATTAAGGGATTGAAATATGTCAGCTATTCTTTTTGACCAGAAATCGATTGACCTCACCCTTGAGGAACTGGACGTCCTCGAAGCTCCGATGGACGACAAGGAAGCCGGAATTCTCGTCGGCATTGCCCTGGGTCTCGGCATCGTTGCCGGCGCCCTGCTGGCAACCTAGTCTTTCGAGCGCGATTTGGACGGATCCTGCCGTTAGCGGGCCGCCGTCCTTCGAAAATATTGGACAAGGAAAATCGATATGATCGAACTGAACATGGAAGAGCTTGAGCCCCAGGAAGCTCCCTCGACGGAGTTCTGGGAGGGTGTTGTCATCGGCCTCGGCATCGTCGGTGCCGGCGTCGCCATTGCCGTAGCGGTCGCGACCTAGTACGGGGCGCGGCTCGTGGCATCTGTCATGGGCCGCGTTCGCCTCAGCTGCATTTGAGCGATCTCGAGGAATGGCATGATTCACTCCGGCGGGACATATTCACCCATAACGGTTGCCGGGATCTGACATGATGTGGTTCGGCTTCTCCCCCCAGCCGTTAGCCGCGGCGCTGGTGCTGATCGCGATACTGATCTGGTCGATCCGGAATGATGGCCCCGAATATCGGAGCTTCAAGGTCGCTGCCGGCACGCGTGAGCGGCAAGCTTATTTCCGCCGCTGGCTCATGAAGGGCATAGCCCTTTACACGTTGACGCCTCTCGCCGTGCTCGCCTGTCTGGGGAGGCTCGAAGCGTTGATCGGCGCGCCGGATGAGTTCGCCGCGTTTCGCAGCGTAGTGGAGCCAAGTGCGCGCACCGCGCGGGACCAGGGGTTCCCGCCCGCGCTGGTGGCCGGGATGCTCATAGCCGTGGTGCTCGGGGCCGTGATCGCAGTCGCGGCGGCGAGGCTGTTCGGTGGAGGCAAGCCGAAAGCCATCGGCGATGTCGAGCCCATGCTGCCGCGCAATAACGAGGAGCGCCGTTGGTTGGTGGCGCTGTCGCTGAACGCAGGAGTCGGCGAGGAGCTCTTCTTTCGGCTCCTGCTCCCGCTGCTATTGATGCTTGGCGGGATTCCGCTCGTGATTTCCTTCGCGATTGCAGCGCTCGCGTTCGGCGCCGTGCACAGCTATCAGGGCCTGGCGGGCGTGCTGGCCACGACGCTATTGGCTGCTTTCCTGTCGTTTCTCTACTTGCGCACTGGCCTGCTCTGGGCGGTGGTCCTGTTTCACATTGTGATTAATTTGAACGGTCTGATCCTGCGGCCCTGGCTAAGCGGTCAGAGAGGAAAGAATATCGGCGAAAACGCCGCCTGACGCCGGATGATAGGCGAAGGTGAAGAGGTCCCTGCCGCTCCGGCACCTACCCGGCTGAATCGCAACAGGTTTCTATAGACCCTGCGCTGAGGCGCCGTTGTCCTCGGAAGTTCGATTTGCGGCGCGCCAAGCGGGCGCGGCAGCCTTCCCGGAAACTGCTTCTCGTGGTTCTCCGTCATTCTCCTGCAACGGCCTTGCCCGGTTACAACAGAATCCTTCGGCTCAGCGCGCGGGCGCCACGGCGACGGGCGGGGCCGCGGTCGTGCTGCCGCCCGTGGGCGGTGCCGACGTCGCGCCGCCGCCAGTGGGTGGCGCGGTCGTCGCGCCGCCGCCGGTCGGAGGCGCCGTGGTCGCTCCTCCTCCCGTCGGCGGGGGAGCGGTGGTACCCCCGCCGGCCGGCGGGGGCGCAGTCGTCCCTCCGCCGCTGCTGCCGGGCGTGGTGCCGCGCGGGGTGATTGCCGCCAGCGGAGGCGGGGTCACCGTCTGGGAGGGCGCAAGGCCCGAGCCGCCGCTGCTGGCGGCGGTGGGGGGATTGGCGGCGCCGGCGGCGGTGATCCGGGCGCGGTCGGTCTCGGCGACGATCTGCGCCTCGCGCTCGGGATTGAGCGTGTTGAGCCGCAGCCGCTCGACGGTGTTCTGCGAGGCGATGCGGTCGAGCGGCACCTGGTCGGTGCGGAAGTGCAGCTCGACCGAGCTGTCGAGATCGGCCGAGACATTGGTGCTCTCATTGGTCGTCACGTCATCGGTGCGGACATAGCCGATCGTCGAGTTGACCGAGGCCGATGCGCTCCAGAACCCGAACCCGCCCGATGCGCTCGCGCCCACCGTGGTGCGGGTGTCGAAGCCGCTATGCTCCTGCTCGCGTGCGGCCGATTGCGCGTCGATATGGAAGCGCATCGAGGCGGCGATGCGGCCCGAATCGATCACGATGCGCTGCATGCCCATCTGCACCATCGTCGCAAGCATCTGCTGGCGGTTGCGGGCCAGGCTGCTGCGCACGAACGGGATCAGCTGCTGCGCGTCGGTGCCGGGGATCGCGGCATCGGGCTCGAGGTTGAGCGCGGCGCGCACTGCGTCCACCGTCGGCGGGGCGCCGACCGGGATCAGCCGCACCGGATCCGGTGTGTCCTCGGGATCGGGGATGTCGCGTGGGTCTGGGGCCTCGGGCTCTTCGATGCGGAAGCTCTGGGGGAACTGGTCGGCCAGCCAGCGCTTGGCGGGGTCGTCGCTCGATCCGCCGGCCGAAGCGAAGCCGTCGAGCGACTGCGACACGCCGCGGACCAGCTCGACATATTGCTGGAGCTGCTGCTGGTTGGTGTCGACGATCGCGCGGAAGATGCCGTTGATCAGCTCGGCGACGAAGCGCGGGAAGCTGATCGCCCGCAGCACCGCATGGGTGGTGCTCGCGACCCCGGCGACGGCGGTGCCCGAATAATGGTCGCCCGCAGCCATGCCGGCGGCGGTCGCGGGCTTTTTCGGGGCGGCCTCGGCCTCGAACAGCTGGGCGGCATGGGCGATGCGGACGAGCGCGTTGGCGATGTCGCGGCGGTCGCCTTCCTCGAGATCGCCATAGCCTTGCGCCGCGGTCAGCGAATCGCGGATCGCGCCGCGGACCAGGGGCGGCGGGGTGGCGAGCGCCGCGGCCGTCATGCTCAGCTCCCCAGGTCGCGCCAGCTGGTGCTCGCGCCGCCGGAAGCGGAGGGGGAAGGCGGGGCGGCGGCGTTGGCGTCGGGGCCGTTCTGGCCGCGGACGATCGACAGCGTCTCGTCGACCCAGTCGACCGCCGAGTCGATGACGGGGTCGCTGGGCTGGACCAGGCTGCCGCCCGAGGTCTCGATCGTGTCGACATGCTCGGCGAGCCAGGCGAGCACCGCCATGCCGGCGCGGCCGCGGCGCAGCAGCGCGAGGGTGGGGCGCGGCTGGCGGCGGAACTTGCGGTCGATCGCGCCGACCGTGTCCCACAGCGTGCGGGCGTGCAGCAGGGTGCGTACCTGGGCGTTGTTGAGGATCGCGATCGCCTGGGAAAGCGTATCCAGTATCTGCCGCGCCAGCATCAGCACCATACCGTTCGTCGCGCCGGAAATGTTCTCGGCAATCTGTATCCCTGCCTGCCGAGCCCGCCCCTGACTCCCTCCATCCGCAGCCTTCATGATTGCGTCGCAAAGGTTTAGCAGCAGTTCCTCGAATTCCCCGTTCGCGCGAGCGCCCAGATCCTCGGGGCCGGTCGGGGCGCCGAACAGCCGGCCGAACAGGGACAGGCGTTCGGCCTCGTTCGGCCGCTCGTCGCGGCTCTGCCAGAATTTCTCCACGACCGGTGCCGCCTCGCCGATGTCCCCGTCGAGCGCGCCGGTGCGCATCAACCGGGTGAAGTCGTCGGCGGCCTGGATCAGTCCCGCCATCTCCAGTGTCGAGGCGAGATAGAGGCTGGCGATGGCGCGTATCTGCATCGCATCGGCGCGCGCGGCGGGCGGGAGCTCGATATCGCCCAACTCGGCGAGCATCGTCGCATGCGCGTCGGCGGAGAGGAGCAAGCGCTCGGCGTCGTCGACCGCGCGCATCAGCCCGTGCGGGACGGCCGGCCGCGCTTCGAGCGCGAGAGCTAGGGCGGGGGTATGCAGCATCGTTCAGGGCCCCGTTGGCGCCGGGGTGGCGGTTGCCGGCGGCGTCGCCGTGCCGCGCGGGGGCGGCGGCATCGAGTTGCCCTGGATCGCGCCGATCATCTCGGGCGTCGCCATCTTCTCGAGCGGCAGATAGTCGGACTTGAAGTTCACCCGCACTTCGCCCTGCATCTTGGCGGCGAGCTCGAGCTGCGACTCGCTCGTCTCGTTGACGGCGGTGCTGACGGTGGCGACGTGCGACTGCTCGCTGGTGCTCACCTGTCCGCCGCCAAAGCCGAGGAAACTGCCGCCGAACGCGCTCACCTTGCGGTTGCGGCTCGACTGGCGGTCATAGGCCGAGGCGCGATAGTCGCGCTTGGCCTGATCGGTGGCGCGCATGTCGAACTTCACCTTGGCGGTGATGGAGCCGTCGGTGACTACGATACGGTTTATGCCCAGCATCACCATCGAAGCGAGGAGTTGCTGGCGGGATTTGGCCATGACGATGCGCGCTGCGTTGACGAAGGCGGCCTCGGTCTCGTCCTCGCTGAGATCGCTGGGCACCGGGCCGGCCATGGCGAGCGTGCCGTGGATCTCGGCCAGCGCCGCCTCCTCGTCCTCCCCGGTGATGCGCAGCTTCGACTTGCCGCTGTCCTCGTCGACATCGACCGCGAGCAGGTCGGGGAAGCGGTCGACCATATAGTCGCGGCCCTGACCCATGCCGATATTCTCGGCCATATACTCCTCGGCGGTCTTGGCCACCGCGGCGACCAGCTCGGCATAGGCGCGCATCTGCTCGATCGTGGTCTCGACGATCGACTTGAAGACATTGTTGATCAGCCCGCCGACAAAGGCAGGAAAATCAACATTGTGGACGAGGTTGGTGAACTGCTCCGTCCCCGCCGCCGCCGCGCCCGCGACAAAGTCCTTGCCGGCGAAACCGGGCGACTTGGACAGGTTCTTGCGCGTCTGCTCGTTCGCATCGGCCATGCCGCGCGCCGCCGCCGGCGGAGCCGCCGCGGTGGTCTGCTCGACCACGCCGGCGGGATCGTCGATATAGGCGAGCACCTTGACCATGTCGTTGGCGAGCTTCGACTGCTCGGCCGAGCTCAGCATCGCGAAGGCGGGGATCGCGGTGAGCATCTGCTGCACCTTGGGCCGCACCCGCGCGATCGCCGCGGGAGTCATGCCGCCCGGGCCGCCATAGAGCGGCGGCGCCTGCGGATCCGGATCGGAGGCGAGGGCCTGTGCCATGGCTCAGGCGTGGGCCGGAGCGGGTGCGGGAGTCGGCGCCGGAGCAGCCGGGGCGGGCGCCGGTCCCGGCGTATATTGCGGCTTGTTGTGATCGACCGGCTTGGAGCGCATCTGGATCGCCGCGATCATCTCCGGCGTCGCCATCTTCTCGAGCGGCAGATAGTCGCTCTTGAAATTGACGTCGACCACGCCGGCCAGGCTCGCCTTGGCGCTGATCTGGTCGACCGACTGGTCGCTCGCCACCGCCTGGGCGGTCATCACCGGCTTCTGCGAATATTTGTACTTGCCCTTGGTGTAGTAATCCGAGTCGTAATTGCCGCTGTAGCTCGACTTGCCGCTCTGATAGCTGCCGCTGTAATCGCCCTTGCTGGTGCCGCCGCGCTCGCTCTCGCCCTCGCCGTCGGTGGTGACCGCGAGATTGCCCGAGGCATCCTTGGCATAGTCGCGGGCCATGGCGGTGCGCGACAGGGTGCGCTGGCTCGAGGCGTTGAAGTCGTAGAGGATCTTCGCCTGGATCTTGCCGTTGGTGACGACGATCCGCGACAGGCCCATCATCACCATGGTGGCGAGCAGCTGCTGGCGCGAGGTGGCGATCTGGCCGCGAGCCGCCTTGATCAGCGTCTCCTGCACCTCGGGATCGGTGACGTCGATCGAATCGATGTCCTTGTCGGCATAGCTGCCCAGCGCGTCGCGGACGCTCTGCAGCCCGGCATCGAGATCGGCGCCGTCCTTGACGCGCAGCTGCGGGCCGCCGCCGGAAAAGGCGTCCGCGCCGACGTCGAACAGGTCGGGGAACTGCTCGCAGAGCTGGTCCTTGCCGTCGTCCGAGGAGGTGTTGTCGTCGCGGAACTGGTTGAGCGACTTGGACACGTCGGAGACCATCTTCGAATAGGCCTCCATCTGCTGGATGTTCGAGGTGATGATCGAGTTGAACACGCCGTCGATCAGCCCCGAGACGAACTCGACGAAGTTGACCTGGCGCATGAACTCGCCGGCCGCCTGGGCGCCGGCCATCAGCGATCCGGCGGAGAATTCCTCCTTGCCGATATCGTCGACCGCCTGCTTGTTCGATTCCCACTGGCTTTCCGCCATCGGCCGCGCGGCGACCGACTGGCTGCCGGCCTCCGCCTGGCCGACCAGGGCGTCGGCGATCAGCGCAGTGTCGCGCGCGACCTGCATCTGAGTATCGGCCGGCAGCTCGCGGAACGAAGGCGTCGCGGCGAGCATCTCGCGCACCTTGGCGCGGACCTCGGGGCGCGGCGTCGCCTCGGCCGGGGGCGGCGAGCCGGGGGCGGGAAACTGAGCGGGAGCGTTCATCTCTTCGGTCCTTGGCTGGCCGGCCGGAGCCGGCGCGACATGGCTCAGGCGGCGGCGGGCATGGGCGCACCGACCAGCGAGGCGGCCGGGCTGATCTCGAACTCGACCGGGCGCAGATAGAGCTTCACCTTGGGCGGCCCGGTGGGGCCGACGCGGATGCCGAGAATGGTGAACCGCCCGGGCCAGACATCGTCGGCCGGGGTGAACGCCTCGAGGAAGCGTTCGAGCGCCGCCAGCTCGCGCGGGCGTTCGCGCAGGTTCATCGTCAGCAGCTGGAGGAAGTTGGGCGGCACGTCGGGGATCGCATCGAGCATGATCTGCAGGTCGAGCTCGACACCCTGCGGGCTGCGGCCGAAGGCGACCAAAGCCGCGCCGTCGGGCACGTCGAAGCGGCCGCCGAGCGCGACGCCGACGATCTGCAGGATGCTGCCCAGCCGCGCGCCCAGCCCCAGCTCGTCGAGCATCGGCCGCATGTCGGTGATGCGGAAGCGGTTGGTGAGCAGGAAGGTCACCCACTGGCTGCCATAGTCGCGCCCGGCGACCAGGGTGGTGAACACCGGGCGCAGGCCGGGCATCGCCGCCATCGCCTGGCCGATCAGCCGGGCGAGCGCGGGATTGACCTCGTTCATCGGATTGCCGTTGCCGCCCTCATAGGTGACGGTGGCGCTTTCCAGTCCGTTCTGGTCGAAGCTCGATCCGAAGAAGGCGCCGTAGCGCAGCCCGCCGGCGCGGGTGAGCCCGCGCTGGCTCTCGCTCGCACCATCGAACCAGTGCAGCGCCTCGCGCCCGAAATTGTCGCCGACCAGCCGCCGCATCTCGCGGCTGGCCGTGTCGCGCCGCTCGCACCCCGACGCCTCGGGACCGAGCGGTTCGAGATGGAAGGCGAGCGCGCGCGTCTGGTTCGATCCGAACACCGGCTCGATCGGCGCGGCGCCGGGGGCCAGCGCATTGGCGGCATAGCGCGGATCGCCGACGGGCAGCTCGAAACTGTCCTCCAGCAATCGCCCGACAAAGCCCAGCGGATTGGCGGTTCGCAAGCAGCGTGAGGCGCTGAACAGCCGCCCCTTCACCTGCGTGCTGAGTGGTTCATAGCCCATGGCAATGCTCCTTCAGCCGGGGATCAATAGCCGTAGCCGCCGCGGGCATGGCCGTTCGCCTGCGGTGCCTGGGCATAGCCCATGCCCATGCCGAGCCCGGCGCTGTCGAGCAGATCGCGCGCGATCGACGGGATCTGGATCGGCCGGCTCGTCATGTTCGGCGCCTCGCGCGGCTGCGACATCTGCTCGATGCGGCCCTCGTCCATCGCCGAGTCCGCGAGCCACATCTCGCAGGCATTGACCAGGTCATAATCGTTCGGGTGCGACACCGCCGACTGGCCGCGCGGACGCGTCGGCGGGTTGCCGACCGTGCCGAGATCGATCATCGCCGCGGTGGGATCGCGCAGGCGATCGCTGTTGCCGGCGATCCACGAGGTGATGATCGCGCCGCTGGTGGCGAGCATGCGATACTTGGAGCTGTTGCGCGCGCCGCCCAGCTCGGTCTGCGCGACCTGGTCGATCACGCCCCACATGTCGGTCGAGCCGAAAGCGGAGAGCAGCTCCTTGTCCTGGAGCAGCGATATCATGTCGTTGATCTGCTTCTGCAGGTCGGCGGCGGCATAGAAGGCCATGCCATAGCCGTGCAGCGACATGTTGGTGGCGAGGTCGCGGGCGGCCTTCTTCACCTGCTGCTGGTTGACCGCCATCGGCGTCGCGGCGCGGATCAGCGCATCGACGCGGGCCTCGCGCACCAGAGTGGAGACCGAGGAGACGAAGCGCAGCCACAGATCCTGGAACTCGGTGTTGACCTTCACCCCGGGCTGGCCGGTCGGCAGACCGAGCATCATCGCGTAGAAGCTCTGGCGCTCGCTCTCGCTCATCCGGTTCGGCGCCTCGCGCCAATAGCTGTAGAGCTGGGTGCCGGCCGGTCCCTTGACCAGCGCGAGTTCGCCGCGCTGCGACATCTCGACCAGCTTGTCGACCACCTGGAAGGCCTTCAGCTCCTCGAAGGCCGAGGCGAAGATGAAGGAGCCCATCAGCTTGCAATGGCTGGCGACGACTTCGAAGGCCGTGGTCGCCTCGAGATCGGGCAGGTCGATGACGATGTCGTGCAGCGCCTGGTCGTCGCCGAGCGCCTGGACCCGGTCGAACTGGTCCTCGACCAGCCGCTTGAGATTGACGTCGCGGGCCGTGACGCCGCGGCCGACCAGTCCCTCGAACACCTTGGCATATTCGGCGCTGGACACGCCCGGCTCCTGCCGGTCGCCCTGGATGTTGACCGCGGCGGCGACCTGCTTGAGCGTGCGCTCGGCAAGCTCGATCCGGCCGGCGATCCGGCCTACCGCCTGGAACAGGCCCTCGCCGAACGCGGCGGTGTTGGGATCCTCGGGATCGGGCTGGGGCAGCTTCCCGGTGGTGACGAGCCGGGGCAGCGGCGTGCCGTTATGCTGGAGCAGGCCGAGGATCAGGCCGATCCGGGCGACTTCCCCGTCGCGCTCGGCCTCGGTCGACTTGTCGCCGGTCAGCTCGGGGAAGCGCAGCACGCCCAGCTCATGCTCGACGTCGCGCGGGCGCAGGCCGATCTCGGTGGACTTGAGCGCGGCGCGGGCCGTGGCGAACAGGGGATCGAAATAGAGCTTCCCCTTGTCGTCGTTCTTGACCAGCGCCTGCAGCGCGGTGACGCGCGCCAGCTCGGCGGCATCGGCCTGGCCGAGCTGGCCGAGCTTGGCCAGGCGCGCGGTGAGATTGTCATAGCTGCTGGTGATCGCATCGCGGGCAGCCTGTTCGCGCTTGGCGATGTCGACGAAGCGGATGGTCGGGATCAGGATGTCGGCCATTTGAACGGTTCCTTTCGAAAATCTTTGTCCATCTTGGGGAGGGGCGCGGTGGGCGCCCTAGGGAGCGAAGCGGGCTCTAGCCGTCATCGGCGCCTCCCAATTCGGTGGTGTCGTCGGCGTCGATCGCGCGATCGAGCAGCTCGAGCGCGCGGGCGGCGTCCAGGATGCCGGCGCCATTGCCGGCGGCGATATCGGAGCGGTGCGGCTGGACGCTGGCGACCAGCAGCTTCTTGATCGTGTCGGGATCGACCGCGGCGGCGCGCTCCTGTGCCCGGGCGACGAGCAGAGCGGCGGCGCCGGCGACGAAGGGCGCGGCGAAGCTGGTGCCGGTGGCGCGCTGATAGCCGTCGAGATCGGCGGTGCGGATGTTCACGCCGGGCGCACACAGCGCGACATGGTCGCCGCTGGTCGAGAAGCCCGCCATCCGGCGGCCGGAGTCGACGGCGCCGACCGCGATCACCTGGGGGAAGGCGGCGGGCCAGTAGACCCGCTTGTCGCCGCTGTTGCCCGATGCGGCGACGAGGGTGCAGCCGCGCGCGGTGGCATAGGCGATGGCTTCGGCATGCGGCTTGGGCATGCCGGGCTCGATCGCCTCGTCATCGGTGCCGAAGCTGCAATTGATGACATGGGCGCCGAGCTGGGCGGCCATCACCAGCCCCATGTCGAGATCGCTGATCGCGCCGATGCCGACGGGCTTGTGATCGGGCGGCTGGGCGGCACCGAGCGAACGGATCGGCAGCAGGCGGCAGGCGCCGGCGATCCCCGGGGGCAGGCCGGCACCGCTGGCGCCGATGATCGCGGCGCAGGCCGTGCCATGGCCGACATAGCGATCGGTGGGATCGGTATCGGCGCCGCGATTGTCGCCGAGCAGCTTGATGCCGGTGGCGAGCTGGCCTTCGCTCAGCTGGACGGTGTCATAGCCGCGGCGCAGCCGGTCACCCATGCCGCCGTCCTGCGCATGGCCGGAGAATTCGGGGTGGAGCAGGTTGATCCCGCTGTCGACCACGCCGACGATCACGCCGCCATCGCCGGCGCAATAGGACAGCGCACGGCGCGCATTGACCATGTCGCGCGGGTCCCAGCCCTCATTGTCGTCATCCTCGTCGCGGCGGGGATGGCGATCGGGTCCGTCCAGGCCGATCGTGCAGAGATAGTTGGGCATCGCCGATTCGACGATGTCGAGCTGCATCAGCGAGACGGCGAGCGAGCCGACATGCGTGTCGGGCGCGACGTCGAAGCGGAGCATGCGGGCGATGCCGCTGATCTCCTCCGCCTCGCTATAGCCGCGGTTGCGCGCGCCGATGCTGTGCAGCGCCTGGCCGGCGGCGTGGAGGCGCGAGACGCGCACGCTGCCGCCGAACGACTTGACCACCCGGTCGAGGATCTGGTGCTGGGTGGTCTCGGCGGGCTGGGCGGCGCGGCGGCGCACGTCGAGCGCGGCGGGGATGCCGGCGGGGACCTCGCCGAGCTTGAGACGGACGAGCAGGCTGCCGGGCGCGGCATAGGCGCCGGCGCGGTGCGCCCAGGGCTGGACGAGGCGGCCGAGCCGGGCACTCATGGCTGGCCTCCGTCGAGGCCATAGCCCCCGGCATGGCCGTTGCCGGCCGGCTGCACGAAGGCGCGGCGCGGCTGCTGGTCGAACCACAATTCGGTCGGCGCGCGCGGATCGTGCGTCAGGCTCATCTGCCCGGCGAGCTGGTCGTGGTCGGGGGCGAGGACGAGCTCGTTGTCATGCGCTTGGACGACGTTGACCGGGCGGCCGGCGATCATCACCTGGGGCGGCATCCCGCCGCGCAGCAGGTTGCGGCCCTTGACCCGGAGCCGCTGGCGCAGTTCGTCGGTCTGGTCGGTATCCTCCGAGCCGTCGCGGCTGACGTCGTCGACCATCGGGCGCGAGGCGCGGGCGAGAACCTGCTCGAGCTTGTCGACCGGCAGGCGGGTGATCCGACCGACCGATCCCGAGATGCCGCGGCGCTCGAGCTCGTTGAGCTTCTCGACCGTGCGCACGCCGATGCCTTCGAGCCGGCGGCGCTCGGCCGGGTCGAGCTCGTCGCCGAGCGCGGAGAGCGGCACTTCGTTCTTGTCGTCGACCGACATCGGAACCGCATTCTCCTCGATCATCGGCTTGGTGATCGCGGTGAAGACGAGGTGGAGGACGGTCGGGTCCTTGTCGCTCGGGCCGGCGGGACGGATTCGGAGTTCGCCCTGGTTGAGCTCGAGATGGGCCTTCAGGTCCATCGAGATGTCCCTGATCGCGAAAGTGAGCGGCAGGCGGTCGTTCTGCGCCTTCAAGGTCATGCGCGCCTGGGCGGTATCGAGCTGGGACTGCACCGCCTGGATGAAGTCCTCGAGCGCCACGGCCTCGCCGGTCTCGCCGATCATCGCGCCTCCTCCACCGGCAGCGTGCCGATGTGGAGCGAGAGGCGGCCGACCGGGCGGTCGAACCAGGTGCGGGTGCGGGTGCGCGGCACGTCGGCGCGGACCATCGGCCCGGCGGGGCCGGTCTCGACCGTCGCCTCGACCGGCAGGTCGAACTCGACGCTGGTGGCGCGCAGCCCCGCCGCCGGCAGCGCGGTGACGCCGTCGAGCAGCTCGCCGATCAGGTCCTCGAGCGGGCGGCGGGCGGCGTCGGTCATGCCGGGCCTCCCGGCGGAGTGACCGGCAGCGGCGCGGGGGCGGCAGGCGCGGCGGGAGCCGAGGCCGGCGGGGCGGGGAGTGCGGCGGCGGGCGCCTTGCCGGGGAGCTGGGCGGGCCGTGCCGCCCGTTCGAGCAGGGTGCGCCGCGCATCGTCGACGAACCGGTCGAGCGGCAGCGTCTCGCTGGCGAAGTTGATCTTCACCTCGCCGAACAGCTCGGCATTGAGCTGGCTGTCGGTCTGGGCGTTGACCCCGACGGTCGAGACCTTGGTGACCGGCGCCTGGTAGGAGGTGCTGCCGCGCGTCGACCAGCTGCCCGAGGGCGTGGCGTTGCCGGGATCGTCGCTCACCGCATAGTCGATCGCGGTCTTGTCCGCCGCCGCCGCGCGGAAGCGCAGCCGGGCAGTGATCGAACCGTCCTTCACGACGATCCGGTTCATGCCCATCATGACGAGCGTCGCCAGCGTCTGCATCCGGTCGCCGGCGAGGCGGTCGCGCGCGGCGGGGACGAGCTGCTCCTCGATCAGCTCGGGGGTGAGCTCCTGCCCGCCCAAGCCATAATCGGAGAGCCAGGTCGGCGAGTTGCTTTCCCCGGAATCGCCGCCGCCACTGCCGCCGCGCGGCACCAGCGTGCCTTCGCTCTCGCCGCGGGCCAGACCGATATCGCCGGGATATTGCGCCATCAGCCAGTCGCGCGCCTGGTTGGCGGTGACGTTCTCGTCGCGGAACTGCGAGAGCGGCTTGGAGATCGCGGCGACCAGATCGGCATAGCTGTCCATCTGGCGGATCGACGAATCGACCATCGCGTCCCAGGTGCCGTGGATCAGCGACGCGACGAAATCGGGGAAGTTCAGCTCGTCCGAAAGCGCCCCCGCACGCCGGCCGATCGTCTCGGTGGCGGGCGGCGCCTTGCCGCCGGACGAGCCCGTGCTGGTGCCTGGCGCGGTCAGCTCGTCCTGCTGGGCAGGCTGCTGCGCGCCGTCGCCGCCCCAGAAGGAGCCCGCCATCGCCTGCGAGGGCGTGGCAACGCTCGCGCGCCGGGAAGTGGCGACGGGCGGCGGCGGGAGGTAGCGATCACCCGACATGGATCACGCCAGGGCAAGCGGGCGGGCGCGGTTGGTCGGCGTGCCGCCGCCGGGCCGCGCATGCTGTACCCAGCGGCTGGAAATGTCGTGGGTGCCGTCGGCGTAGAGCGTGACGCGGGTATTGGCGACATGGTCGTCGGCCACCGTGTTGTCGAACGTATAGGTGATGTTGACGTGCAGCGCCGGCACCTCGGCAGCGCCGGGCAGGGTCGCCTGGGAGCTGCGGGGATAGAGCCGCGAATCGTCCTCGATCGTCGCATTGACGGTGAGGCCCCAGTCGAGCGCATCGTCATGGCCGTCATCGTCGATATAGACATGGCTGATCGATGTGCCGTTGTACTGCCAGCGGATCTTCAGCCAGCAATAGATGTCGTCGATTCCGAAGGTGGCGCCGAGCACCGGCCAGTCGCGCAGGGCGATCTCGCCATTCTGGAACCTGGCGCTCGTGGCGGGGGCCACATCGTTCGGATGCTTGGTGCCGGCCCAGGCGGACAGGTTTGTCCGGATGTCGCCGCTGTTGCTGGCGATGATCTGGATCACCGTCCCGGCGATCGTCGCCGCCGCGCCGATATCGAGCGCGCGGCTGCGGGCGACTGGCGGCTCGGGCAGCGTGCCCGTCGCCCCCATGGCATAGCCCGCCGGCGCGGTCGTGCTGCGGTTGATCTGGCGTCCGGCGGGCACGCCGGCGCTGAAGATCTGGACATTGGCAGGCGTGCCGGTCGCCGCCATCTCATACTCGGACTGGAAGTCCTCGTAGCGCAGGATGTAGCGGCTGCCATGATTGTGCGTCGCCGTGTGGCGGCCGGGATTGCCCGGCGTGCCGACCGGCCGGTCCCAGGGATCGGCGACGCGGACATAATATTGCCCGCCACTCGAATACATGCCGACGACCAGCACGGCATGGCCCGAGCGATCGGCCGAGCTGGCCATCTTGCCGACATAGAGCGGGCCGTTGTTCTCGATCAGCTGGGCGAAGCCGTCGGTCGAATAGCATTGCGGGGCGTGCGCGGTGAGGCCGAGCTGGACCGCGGTGGCGGCATGATCGACCCAGGGCAGGATATTCTCGATGCTCCTGCCGCAGCGCGCGCCGATCGATTCAGGGGTGATGCTCTGCTGCTCGCGCCAGCCGAGCATCATCGCGATGGTCGTCGCCCAGCAGCCATTGTCGGTGGGCTGGGCGACCAGCTGGACATTGTCCCAGTTGATCGACCAGTCGGGCGCGGACATCGCGCTGCTGGTGCGCGGCGCGGCCATCGCATAGCCGGCCGGCGGCGTGGTGCCGCTGTTGATCTGGCGGCCGGCGGGGACCCCGGCGCTCAGGATCTGCACGTTGACCGGGTTGCTGCCCGATGCGGCCATCTCATATTCGGCCTGGAACGCCTCGTAGCGCATGATGTAGCGGCTGCCGTGATCATGGCTGTCCGGATAGGCGCCGGGCTTGCCGGGCGTGCCGACCGGGCGATCCCAGGGATCGGCGATGCGGACGAAATATTGCCCGCCGCTCGAATACATGCCGACGACCAGCACGGCATGGCCCGACAGGCCGCTCGAGGTCGCCATCTTGCTGACGTAGAGCGGGCCGTTGTTCTGGATCAGCTGAGCGAAGCCGTCGGTCGAATAGCATTGCGGCGGATGCGCGGTGAGGCCGAGCCGGGCTGCTGCGGCGGCATGATCGTCCCAGGGCAGGCCCTGCTCGATATCGTTGCCGGCGCGCTGCGCGATCGACTGCGGCGTGATGCTGCGCTCGTCGCGCCAGCCGAGCATCATCGCGATGGTCGTCGCCCAGCAGCCATTGTCGGTGGGCTGGGCGACCAGCTGGACGCCGTCCCAGTTGATCGACCAGTCGGGGGCCGACATCGCGCTGCTGGTGCGCGGCGCCGCCATAGCGAAGCCCGCGGGGGCGCTGGTGCCGGTGTTGGGCTGGCGGCCGGCGGGGATGCCGGCATAGATGATCTGGACGTAGGATGGGGTGCCCGCTGCCGCCATCTCGTACTCATGCGCGAAATCCTCGTAGCGCATGATGTAGCGGCTGCCGCGCTCATGGGTGTCGGGATAGGCGCCGGGGTTGCCCGGCGTGCCGACGGGGCGATCCCAGGGATCGACGATGCGGACATAATATTGGCCGCCATCCTCGTACATGCCGACGACGAGCACGGCATGGCCCGAGTTGATCGTGTCGGACATGATCTTGCCGACATAGAGCGGGCCGTGGCGCTCGATCAGGCTGAAGAAGCCCTCGGGCGTGTAGCATTGCGGCTGGACCGTCCCGAGGCCGAGCGCGGCGGCGGTGGCGGCACGCTCGGCCCAGGGCAGGCGCGAATTGATGTCGCGGCCGCAGCGCTGGGCGATCGTCGCCGGCTCATAGCATTTCTGATCCTTCCAGCCGATCAGCATCGCCAGCGTGGTGGCCCAGCAGGCATTGTCGTTCGGCTGGGCGATCCAGTCGATCCCGTCCCAGTTGATGCTGCGGCCGACGGACTGGGCGCGGGAATAGGCGAGCGGCACGGGCCGGACCGAGCCTTCGAGCTTCTCGAACAGCGGGTTGAGCGTCGCCTCGGCCAGGCCGAGGTCGAGCGCCTCGCCGATCCGGCTGGCGAACTGGCCGCCGATACGGGTGGCGCGATCGCGCGCGCCGGTGCCGGGCAGGCTCGGCGGCACATAGGCGGCCTCTTCCTGGCCGAACTGCAGCGCGAAGCCCGCGCCGATCGACACCGCGCCGCCGATCCCCTGATTGGCACCGTTGAGCCAGAGCTCGGCGCCGACCACCAGCTCCTCGCCGACATTGATCGCGGCGACCTTGCGGAGGCTGGCGAAACCGTCGATCCCGCCGGCATTGTAGCCGAGCTTGAACTTGGCCTGGAGCGCCAGCTTCAGATGCTCGATGAAGTCGCCGATGCCCTGGGCGTCGAAATTCGAATCGGCGGTGCCGAACAAAGCCGCCTGCCCGTCGGGTGCGAAGACCGCGCCGACCCCGCCGCCGAACACCGGCGTGTCGAGCGACGGCCCGATCGACAGGGTGACGCCGCTGCGCACCGCGAGCTGAGGCAACGCCGCGAGGAAGGCGTTGAGCGGGTTGATCAGCCCGGTGATCCCGAACCCGGCCTGCCAGGCGGCGATGAAGGTGCTGCTCGCCGCGCCGAACCGGTAGAGGCTCGGCGGATTGACGTCGCTGCCAGCGACTGCCGCGGCGGCGCGGACCTTCTCCATGATCCAGGCGAGCGCGTCGTTCGCGCTCAGTCCCGACGCCATGGTCAGCGCGACATTGCCGCGCGCGGATTGCGCCCGGGAGAGGCCGGCGCTCTTCGCCGGGATATCGGGCATCGGTCCGAAGCCGTCGTCATAGGTGCCGTTGCCGCCGGGCGCGGCGGGGGCGGGCGATGCGCCGGCCGGCGCGGGGCTGGCCGGTGCGGCGGGCCGGCTGCCCGGCTGCGGGACGTCGCCGGCCCATTCGAGTACCGGCGCGGTGCGTGCGGCGGTGTAGCTGCGGCGCAGGCTCCGCCCGCTGAAGCCGTTGAGCGCGACATAGGGGCTGCCCTCACGCGGCAGCGCGGCGACGCTCAGCTCGCGCGTGCCGGCATTGCCGGTGGCGAGGCCGAAATAGAGCCGGCTGTTGCCGATGAAGCGCGCCAGCACCTCCGGCGGCACGACGAACACGCCGTCCCCGCGCGGCACGGTGAGCCGCCCCTGCTCGTCGCTGCAATAGAAATTGGCGGCGGTGCGGTGCTGCCTGCTGCCCGGATCGAACAGGGCGACGTCGGTCGCCAGCACCACCTGCGCGTCGACATTGGGCTGATCGACGCGAACGGCGAATCCCAGCATCGGGAAACGATCGCTGACCTCCATGCGGTTTGGGCGGATCTGAGCAGTCATGGATCACCTGTCGTTGCTGGAAGGGGATTTGCGGCCGGCATCGTCGCCGGGAGCGGAATCGGATGGCGGACGCGGCGCGCGCAGTGCGCGGGCGCGTTCCTCGAAGTCGCCGAGCGAGGAGAGGACGATGTCGAAGGGGGAGCTGTCCTGGCCGATCTGCACGATCGACCCGTTCTCGCGCTCATGCTCCTGCACCGAGCGGGCGAGCAGCTCGGACAGCATCTTGGCATAGGGCGGGGTGAGCACCAGCCGGGTGTGGATGCCGATCGCGCCCACGCCTTCATTGCCGCTGGGATAATATTGGCCGAGGTCGATCAGGAATTCGAAGGGGTTCTGGCCCAGCTCGAAATAATTGACGTAGCTGGCAGGGGCGCGGGGCGCGTCGCTGCGCATCGCCGCCTCCGTATCCACATCTGCCAAGCTGCCCTGATTCATCCGGCATGCCTCCTGCCGGATACGGAGCAAGCGCTGTGCCAGCTTGTGAAATGCCGGGATAACAGTAGTTTAGCTAGATGGCCTAGGTATAACCACGTAACACTACGGCGAACGGGGCGTATCGATGTTACGCCGGACTGTTACAACGCGGGATACTCCTCGGGGCCTTCCGGGCCGCCGCGGGTCATCTCGTACTTGGTCATCTTGCGGTACAGCGTCATCCGCGACCAGCTGAGCGCGCGTGCGGCCTCGGCGCGGTTCCAGTCGGTGCGGTCGAGCGCGGCGCGGATGCGGGCGCGCTCGTCCTTGCCCGAAGCGTCGAAGCTGCGCTGCAGCCGCACGAACGCATCGGGGATATGGTCCATCCGGATCGCGCCGCGCGGGGGATCGATGAAGATCGCCTCGACGAAGTTGCGCACCTCGCGGATGTTGCCGGGCCAGTCATAGTGGAGCAGCACGTCGATCAGCTCGGCATCGGGCGCCGCCACCGTGCAGCCGCGCCGGCAGTTGAACGATTCGATGAAGTGCCGGAGGTAGAGCAATATGTCCTCGGCGCGCTCGGCCAGGTCGGGCAGGGTGACGCGGGCGACGTTGAGCCGGTAATAGAGATCGGCGCGGAAGCTTCCTTCCTCGACCTGGCGCTCGACATCGCGATTGGTCGCCGCGATCACCCGCAGATCGACCTTCACCGGCTTCTCGCGCCCGATCGGCTGCACTTCCTTCTCCTCAAGCAGGCGCAGCAGCTTGACCTGGCTGAACGGCGAGAGCTCGCCCACCTCGTCGAGGAACAGGGTGCCGCCGGCGCCGGCGACCACGGCCTTGCCGGTCTGGCTGCGCACCGCGCCGGTGAAGCTGCCGCGCTCGAAGCCGAACAGCTCGGCCTCGAACAGGCTGTCGGGAATGGCGCCGCAATTGATCGCGACGAAGGGCGCGTCCTGGCGCTCGCTCAGGGCATGGATGGTGCGGGCGCAATGCTCCTTGCCGGTTCCAGTGGAGCCGGTGATCAGCGTCGGCGCATCGCTGCGCGCGATCTTGGGAACGATGGTGCGCAGCCGCACCATCGCATCACTATCGCCCAGCAGCCTGGTCTCGAGCGTGTCCACCCCTGTTCACCCGACAGCACTGACCCTTCCGCGCCGGGAGATTCCGGGCGGTCGAGCATGTGAACGCGGAAGGATGCTGGGCATCTTCCGGAACTGGCAATGTACTTGTGAAGCAGCCGCGACCCGGTGGCGGCCATGATATCTAAGGCGACTCGATAATCTGTGGATAACTTTAGAAGACCGGTCAGTCGACTCCAATTAATGGTGGATATCTTATCTACTCTTCCATCTTGGACCTATTTTCCGATTCGAAAGGCTTCGACTCGGATGCTTTGGGCCGATCCGGTGCTGATCTGGGGACGGGCGCCGGGCTTCGTGCAGACGAAAATGGCGGCGCACCGCATGCCGCGGCGCTCCGCCATTGGTCGATCCTCCGGCTGCGGCGCAGCCGGGGCGTTCAGTTCGCGGTGAAGGCGGGCGCGCCTGCGGCGTTGTACTTCACCGTGACATAGGAATTGTCGCAGACGTTGATGCCGGTCCACACGCCGCTGCTGCTGTCGGCGAAGCTGAGCTTCACGTCATATTTGCAGGTGGCGCCCTTGTCGAAATGGACGGTCATCCGGCCGCCCGGCTTTACCGTCGCGTCTTCCTTCTTGAACTCGGGATCGACCTTGTTGGGCTGCCAGGTGGTGGTGCCCGTCGGCGCGAGCTCGACCGTCTTGATCGGCTTGCCGCTGTTGTTGATCAGTACGAAATCCCAGTCATCGGCCATTGCGGGTGCCGCGACGGCGATTGCGGCAGCTGCCGCCAAACCCAGTTTCAGCATGGTATGCCCCTCCTGCTTTTGCCCGGCAGACTGCGCCTGTCCGCGGCACTCCGCAAGGTGATTCAGAGGGGGCGGACGAGGCGGATCGCCTCCGCGATCCAAGGGGGATCGGCGACCACCTGCTGGCGGGCGCCCTGGCCGAGCGGGAGCAGATGGAGCCTGTCTCCCTCGCGTCCGATCAGCCGGCCGAACAGGAATCGGCCGGCGGGGCGGGGCACCAGCACGTCGCGGTTGAGCGCGCCGGCAAAGCCCTCGGGCGCGAGCATGCGGCACCATATCTCGTCGCCTGCACGATAGTCGCCGATCCCGGCCACCACGCTGACCGCGACCATCCCAGGCTCGGCGTGCGGCGGCACCACCACGGCGGTCCGGGTCGGTGCCTGCGCGCCGCTGCTCTCCAGCAGTGCCGCGACCGGGATCTCGGGGCGCTCGGGCAGCTTGACCAGGTCGGCGGCATCCACGCCCAGCGCCGCGGCGATGCGGTTGAGCCACCCCACCGAGACGGTGCGCGTGCCCATCTCCAGCCGTCCGATCGTCTGCGCCGTGGTCGGCGGGACGCAGCGCTCGGCGACTTCCTCCAGCGTGAGCCCCTTGGCCCGGCGTACCTCGCGTATGGCGGTGATCATGCGACTATCTCTCTAACCAGATCGGTTTCCCCCTTTCCTACAATCGAGCCGACATGGCAAGCATTCCGAATCGGAACAAAAGGAGATCGAAGATGCGGGAGCTGGTCGAGCGGACGATCGAGGATCTGGACGGGGTGCGGCGCAGCGTCACGGTGAACCTGGCCGAATCGCCGATGGCCTGGCTGGCGTCGCGGGGCCATGTCAGCCTGCGTCAGCTCGATGCGGGGGAGAGGCTGCGCGGCGATTACGAGACCGCGGCGCTGGGGCCGCGCGTGACGATGCGCTGGGATGTCTCGCCGGCGGCGCGGACGCCGGGCGGCGTGTCGGAACGGCTCGATCCGACGCTGGCGCAGCTCGCTGCGCGCCGGCGGTTCGATGGCGCGGTCGCGGCGGCGGGGCCGGGTCTGGCCGATATCCTGTGGCGTGTGGTCTGCGCGGGGGAGGGGCTGGGGCCGGCGGAGAAGGCGCTGGGCTGGCCGAGCCGCGCGGGCAAGCTGGTGCTGTGCTTCGCGCTCGACCGGGTCGCCGATTTCTACGGGCTCAGATGACCGGCTCGGCCTCCGCCGCGCTGCCCTTGCCGACGAAGCGGCCATAGGCCCAGCCGATCCCGATCAGGGCGAGGCCGAGCCCGAGGAAGGAGAGGATGCGCAGCAGTCCGTCGAGCGCGGCGGCGTCGATCAGGAATACCTTGAAGGTGACGCCGGTCAGCAGCGCGAGGCCGAAGATGCGCAGGTCGCGCGCGCCGGTGGTGATGCCGCGCCACAGCCAGAACAGCGCCAGGGCCAGCATCGCGGCGCTGTATCCGCCATTCTCGGCCGTGCCGATCGGGCCGGTGAGCAGGCTTCCATGCGTCGCCTGGCGCACCGTCGCCAGCACGGCGAGAAGCGCGAGCAGGGCCGCGCCGACGCGCCAGCGCGGGGGCAGGGTCCACAGCCAGAAACTGGCCAGCGCGAGGTGCGCCACCACCACGTTGAGAAGCGGCAGCGGGCCGACCAGCTGTGGCTCCACCAGCGGCGTGAGAAGGAAAAGGTCGAACCAGAGGATCCGGAACAGGCCGAGCGCGAGCAGCGCATGGCCGAGCACCACGGCCTTGCCCCGGCGGACCAGCCACCAGCCGGCGGCGAGAAAGGCCTGGGTGAGCAGGGCGCGTTCGAGGAAACCCCAGGCGAGGAAGCGGGGCAGGGTGGAGATCGCAAGAAGCTGCTTGGCGATCGCATAGAGCAGCAGAATGGCCAGTGCGATTGCGACGAGCGATACAGCACGCCGGACCCGGCCGAACTGGGCGGGGTCGAACAGCAGCGCAATGGCAAGCGCGGTCGGGAGGGCCAACTCGCGCAGCAGCTCGAAAAGGTCGGGGACCAGCGGATAGGTGAGGCGTTCGCCGGAGAGCGACGCGAGCACCAGTTCGCTGAGGGCGCCCAGTGGCAGCGCTCCGGCCACCAGCGCGGCGGCGAGCGGATAGGCAGGCAGCGTGTAGAGCAGGGGCGTGCGAATTTTGCGCGCCCACCATGCCAGGGCTGCGGCTACCAGGGCGAGCGGCAGGGACAGCCAGTCACCCGGTACGAACTGGCCGAGGCCCAGCCCCGCCAGAAATGCCGCCAGCGCCGTTGCGGGCACGAGCATCGGATGGGCGGGCTCGGCACGGGTCCGCCAGGCGAGGCTGAAGGCAATGGCGGCTGCGGCCAACTCGGCGAGCCCCCATTGGACGGCTGGTAGCAGGTCCGGGGCACGCAGATGTGCAGCCAGCAAGGGGCCTGCCGTGCCCAGCAGCGCAATCGTCGCCCAGATCGGGTGACGACGGGCAAGGACATGGCCGGGGAGGGCGAAGATCAGGGTCGCGAGAATCGCGGCAACCGGAGTGAAGCCGGTATCGGGCGGCGCGAGCGCCAGCGTCTCCAGCATCAGCAGCAGGACGAGTGCGGCAAGCGCCCCGGGAAGATAAACGGTATCGCGCCAGGCGAGGAACAGCGCGGCTGCGGCTAGGATCAGGTAGAAGCTCCAGGCGAGCCAGCCAAAGTCGAGCGCCGGGGCGAGTATCGCCAGCTGGAGGCAGCCGGCGATCAGCGGCGCGATGCGCAGCCAGCGGCTATGGGCGCCGGTGGCGGGCAGGGCTGCGCTGGCCCCGATGGCGAGCAGCATGGTGAAGGCGCCGACCGCGGAGAGGTCCCCCTCGCGTGCGACCAGCATCGCGATCAGGAAGTTGATCCAGGCAAAGCCGGACACGCAGGCGGCGAGCGCCAGCCAGGCCCAGCCTCGATGGATCGCCAGGCCGAACAGGGCTGCGGTGAACAGCGCGAGATAGACCAGCAGCGGGCCGATACCGGCAGCGTCGAAGCCCGCGACCAGCGGCGCGGCGAACCCGCCGACTAGCGCCATCACCGCGGTGGGAGGGCCATGGCGCAGCGCCAGGGCGAGCGCCCCGCCGGTCACGACCAGCACGAGCAGGAAGGCAGTGAGCGGCGTGATCAGATGATAGAGCGCGGCGGCCATGTAGAGCGTGCCGTAGAGGCTGGCGATGCCCGCCCCGGCCAGTGCCTGGGCAACCCTCGGATCGTCCGCGGTTGCGGGAAGCCGCCGAGTGGCTTCGCTCCCCGCAATCAGGGCCACGCCGAACAGCGCCGCGAGCAGCGTGCGTGTCGATGGGCCGAGCAGCCCGCTCTCGATCGAGTAGCGGACGAGGAAGAAGCCCGCGAGCACCAGCGCCGCGCCGCCGATCCAGATCGGCAGCCGCCCGCCGATCAGCGTCTCGAGGCTGAACTCCGGCATGGCGCGCGGTTCGGGGATGTGCGGACGGGCCGGTTCGGCCTCCACCTCCACCTCCACCTCTGGCAATTCGGCGACGCGCGCGGGCGCTTCGGGCATCCGGACCGGCGCAGCCTCGGACTCGGTTCGGTGAATCGGCGCTTCACGTACTTCCATGTCGCGCGCGACGATCAGCGATTCGACACGGCGCAGTTCTTGTTCCAGAAAGGCCACGCGCCGCAGCACGATATAAAAGGCCGCAGCCGCGCCCAGTGCGAGAAGGAGCGTGAGAGCAATCACTCGCTTCGTCTTCGCACAGTGGAGCGCACCTGTCGCGCACAACCCGGTTGCCCCGTGCAATCGATCGGATAGCCTTTTGCCAAAGCCTAGGAGAGGTTGGCATGATCGTGTTTGGTTCGACGCTTTCGCCTTATGTGCGAAAGGTCATGGTGTTCGGCGCCGAAAAGGGCCTGGATCTCGAATTGCAGGCCGCCGGCATGGGCCGCGGCAGCCCGGATTTCGTCGCCGCGAGCCCGTTCGGCAAGATGCCCGGCTTCAAGGACGGGGATTTCCTGATCTCCGACAGTTCGGCGATCGTCGCCTACCTCGACGCCAAATATCCCGAGCCCAGCCTGATCCCGACCGAGCCGCGCGCCCGGGCCCGGACGATCTGGTTCGACGAGCTCGCCGACACCATCATGATGGCCGCCGGCGGGGCGATCTTCGGCCAGCGCTTCGTGCGCCCGCGCGTGCTCAAGATGGAGTGCGACCATGATGCGGCCGACGCCGCCGAGCGCGACCTGATGCCGCCGATCCTGGCCTATCTTGAGGGCGCGATCCCCGAGAGCGGTTATCTGGTCGAGGATCGGCTGACGCTTGCCGACATCGCCGTGGCGAGCCCGCTCGCGACCTTGGGCTGCATCGGCGTGACGGTGGATCCGGCCACCTATCCGCGGCTCGCGGCCTGGGTCGCGGCGATGCATGCGCGGCCGAGCTTCGCCACGATCATCGCGCGCGACAAGGCGGCGGTCGATGCGATGGGCGGTGCGGTGTCGCGCGAAGCGGTCGCCGCCGGCTAGCCAGCCGGGCCGCATGCGCCTAGATGGGCGCCATGCGGTTCGCCTTCATCAAATGCCATGGCTCGGGGAACGACTTCCCCCTGATCGATGCGCGCACGCTCGACCTGTCCGACGCGGACTGGGCCGGCGTGGCCCGCGCGCTCGCCGACCGTGCCGGGCCGGTGGGCGGCGACGGTCTGTTGCTGCTCACCGCGGGCGACGATGCCGGGCATGATTTCGGCATGCGCATGTTCAATTCGGACGGATCGGAGGCGGAGACCTGCCTCAACGGCCTGCGCTGCACCGCGCGGTTGGGCTTCGAGCTGCTCGGGATCGACCATGCCCGCGTGCGGCTGAAGACCAGCAGCGCCGAAGTCGCCCGCGCCGAGCCGCTCGCGCCGGGCGTGGTGACGATCCGCGAGACCGCCGGCCCGGCCTCGATCCGCACCGCCGATGTCGGCCTGCGCATCGATGCGGAAGAGATCATCGAAGCCGCCATTCCCGGCCTGCCGAGCCCGCGCACCTTCACCGCGATCGCGATGCCCAACCCGCATCTCGTCACATTCGTTGAATCGGTTGACGAGGCCGAACTGGTCGCGCTGGGCGACTGGTGCGAGGCGGGTCCGGACCTGATCCCGGCGCGCGCCAACGTCTCCTTCGTCGAGCTGCGTGGCCAGGACCTGTTCGTGCGCACTTATGAGCGCGGCGTCGGGCTGACCGACAGCTGCGGCAGCGCCATGGCCTCCTCGGTCTATGCCGCCGGGCGCACCGGGCGCGTGCCCTTCGGCACGGTGATGAAGGTGTTCAACAAGGGCGGGCTGGTGATGGGATCGTCCGATGCCGCCGGCATGGTCACCATCCGCGGCAACGCGACCTTCCTCTACGATGCGAGCATCGAGGTCGATCCGGCCGGCGCCACCGCCGAGCCGCCGCTCGTCCATGCCCGGCGCGAGGACGAAGCCGAGGCCTGGGCCGCCGCGATTCCCGCCTAGCCGCCGACGAAGCTGGCGAGATTGGCCAGCGAGGACTTCAGTCCCTGGAGGTGATCCTGCTTGCGGATGCCCTGCGGCACGTCCTCGCAGGCGATGGCCACCCGCGTGCCGCCCTCTGCCGGCTCGAGCGTCCAGGTCATGCGCATCGTGCCGGCAAAGGCCGGATCCTCCGCATCGAACACTGCAGACTGGACGATGCCCCGGCCCGGGTTCAGCGCGGTGAAGCGCACCTCGACCACATCTTCATGTTCCGAAGTTTTGCCCGGTGCGTCATGCCCGGCTTCGTCATAGCGCAGCGCCATGCGATAGCCGCCACCCGGCCGCGCATCGAATTCCAGCATCTCGCCGGTCATCCCCTCGGGCGGCAGCCAGCACACCAGTGCTTCGGCGTCGATAAAGGCGCGATAGATTTGGCTCGCCGGCGCCTTGATCAGGCGCGACGCGCGATCGGTACGCGATACCGTCCTCACCCGAACTCGACCGCCTCGAAGCGCACCGGCCGGCCGACTGCCCGGTTGGCCAGCTCGGCCTCCCACATCACCCGGTGCCCGCGCACGATCGTGCCGATCGGCTTGCCGGTAAGCTGCATGCCGGTGAAGGGCGACCAGCCGCAACGCGAGGCGAGCCAGCTCTCCTCGATCGTCCAGCGCGCCTTGAGGTCGACCACGGTGAAGTCCGCGTCATAGCCCACCGCGATGCGGCCCTTGCCGGCGATGCCGAAGATGCGCTGCGGCCCCGCGCTGGTCAGGTCGATCACCCGCTGTAGCGTGGTGCGGCCCTCGGCGACATGGTTGAGCATCAGCGGCAGCAGCGTCTGCACGCCGGGCATGCCGCTGGGGCTGTCGGGATAGGGCTTGGCCTTTTCCTCGCGGGTGTGCGGCGCGTGATCGGAGCCGAGCACATCGGGCACGCCCTGGTTGAGCCAGTGCCACAGCCCGGCGCGGTGCGCCGCCGAGCGGATCGGCGGGTTCATCTGCGCGAAGGTGCCGATCGTGGGATAGGCTTCCTCGCCGGCCAGCGTGAGGTGCTGCGGGGTGACTTCGCAGGTCGCGATGTCCTTGTTCTGCCCCAGCACTTCCAGCTCGGCCGGCGTAGTGATGTGAAGGACATGGATCCGCCGCCGCGCCGCCCGCGCCAAGCCCAGGATGCGGCGGGTCGCCAGCATCGCGCTTTCGTCGTCGCGCCACACCGGGTGACTGGAAGGGTCGCCAGGTACGCGCTCGCCCAGCCGGTCCTGCATGCGGAACTCGTCCTCGGCATGGATCGCGACGCGGCGATGGCCCGAGGCGAGCACGCGCGCCAGGTTCGCATCGTCGGAGACCAGCAGGTCGCCGGTCGAGGCGCCCATGAAGATCTTCACGCCCGCGGTGCCCGGCAGCCGCTCGAGCTCGGCAAGATGCTCGGCATTGTTGTTGGTCGCGCCGACATAGAAGGCGTGGTCGCACCACATGCGATCCTTGGCCCGGGCAAGCTTGTCCTGCACCGCCTCGGCCGAATCGGTATTGGGCTTGGTGTTCGGCATCTCGAACACCGCGGTCACGCCGCCGAGCACGGCAGCACGCGCGCCGCTCTCCAGGTCTTCCTTGGCTTCGAGGCCCGGCTCGCGGAAATGGACCTGGCTGTCGATCACGCCGGGCAGCACGTCGAGTCCGGTGCAGTCGATCGTCTCGCCTGCTTCCAGCGTGCCGCCGATTGCGACGATGCGTCCGTCCCGGATGCCGATATCGGTTTCGGCCGGACCAGAGGGCAGATGCACGCGCCCGCCTTTGAGCTTCAGATCGACATTCATAACCGCGCCTCTTCCGTCGCCCCCGGCCACCCCCTACCTGTTCGGGATGAGCGATACCAGCACCTGGCTAGATGACCGCGCCCTGATCCGCATATCAGGCGAAGACGTTCGGGGATTTCTCCAGGGCCTGGTGACACAGGATCTCGCCCTGGTCACTGCGGAAACGCCGCAATGGGCCGCGCTGCTCACCCCCCAAGGCAAGGCGCTGTTCGATTTCCTGCTCTGGGCGGATGGCGATTCGGTCCTCGTCGATTGCGAAGCCGCGCAGCGCGAGGCGCTGGTCCGGCGCCTGACCCTTTATCGGCTGCGCCGCGCTATCACGATCGAAGCGGTGGAGGGTGGCGTCCACTGGTCGCCCGAGCCCGGGCGAGGCGTTTCCGATCCGCGACTCGCGGCGCTCGGCTATCGCTGGCTGGGAGAGGCTTCAGGGGGAGTAGCGACGGCCTGGCGCGCGCATCGTTTGCGTCTGGGCGTCGCCGAGGGCGTGGAGGAACTGGGCCAGGACAAGACACTGTGGCTCGAATGCAACGCTGCCGAGCTCGGTGGTGTCAGCTTCACCAAGGGTTGCTATGTCGGCCAGGAGAATACCGCGCGGATGCATTATCGCGCCAAGGTCAATCGCCGGCTGGTCGTGGCGCCGCTCGGCGAGCCGGGCGACCGCACCCGGGCCAGCTATCCGGATCTCGGGTTGATGGTGGAGTTGCGCCGGGTCGAGGCGCTCGGGGATGCGCTGGTGCCGGAGTGGCTGGCCGAGGCGCTGCGCGCGGAAGGCGGCTAGATCCCCAGCCAGTCGAGTCCGCCCGGCAGGGCGGGTTGCGGCATAGTCGATCTGCAGCACGCGCCGGCGGGCCGGCTGGGCGGCTGCGTCCGATGCATGTAGGATCGGCGTTGCATAGACCCAGACATCTCCCGCATCGGCGAGGCAGACATGGACGCCATGGCTGGCCACCGCCTGCTCGATCTCGTTCTCCGCAACCAGCGTCCGGTGCGATCCGGGCGCTATCAGCAAGGGGGCATTGTCGGCCGGGACCGGGTCGAGATGGACCCGCAATGTCAGCATTCCGGCGAGCAGGGCGAAGGGTGGCGCCACGTGCTGCATGCCATGCTTGACGGTCCAGGGGCCAAAGCCGGGCACGTCGCGGCGGGCGGCCACGGCGATCGTGCGATCTTGGTGCCAGCCCAGCGCCCAATTGGTGCGGTCGCTCTTGTCGAACAGGATGGCGCGGACGGGCTGGGCATGGACGCCTATGCGATCAGCCGCGATTTGTCCGATGACACCTTTTGCGGCGAGCAGGGTATCCAGACCGGAGACCCCGTACAGGCGTGATCCGGGGCGATGGGCGGGCAGGTTGGCAAGCGCGGCCTTGAGCCTTTCCAGCGCCGCAAGCGCTGCGCCAGGCAAATGCTCTGCGCCATCGCGATCGAGCGAAAGGGGTGCCAGCTCGGCCATCTCGGATTGCTAGGCGCTTGGTCAGATCCGGTGCAACCGCCAGGGCGAAAAGCAGCCAAAGAAAAAGGGAGGCCGGTTTCCCGACCTCCCCAATTCTCAGTCCTTGCGGACGGGTCTGGCTTAGTTGCCCGAACCCGGACCGTAGGTGACTTCCACGCGGCGGTTCTGCAGCTCGCGGACGCCGTCGGCGGTCTCGACGCGCGGCTTGCTCTCACCGAAGGCTTCGGTCGAGATCGCGCCGGCACCGATGCCACGGGCGGTCAGGTAAGCCTTCACCGAGTCGGCACGACGCTGCGAGAGACCAACGTTGTAGCTGGCCGAACCCGAGCGGTCGGCGTGGCCGGCCAGCATGACCTGCGCGTTACCGCAGTTCTGGTAGTTGCTGATGGCGTTGTCGAGGATGCTCGCGGCTTCCGGCGTGATGTCCGACTTATCCCAGTCGAAGAACACGATGTACGGTCCCGGGGTGCAGACGACGGTCGGCGTCGGGGTCGGTTCCGGAGTCGGAGTCCAGGTCGGCGTCGGAGTGGGCTCCGGCGTCGGAGTCGGAGCGGGGGCCGGCGCTTCCGGAGCGCCGAAGTTGAAGGTCAGGCCACCCAGGATCGAGTGCGAACGGAAACGACCGTCCCACACGCGACCCGCAGCGTCGGTGAGCTTCACATTGTCGGCGTTGAAGAAGCGATACTTCAGCGACACGTCGATCGAGTCCGACAGCGGAGCGCGGATGCCCGCGATCGCCTGCCAGGCGAAGACCGTGTCCGAATCGTCGAGCGAGTCGGCGAAGGTGTTCAGGCCAACCTTGCTCTTGACGCGAGCAACGCCAACGCCGCCGCCGACAAAGCCCTGCACGCCGGTGTCTTCACCGAAGTCGAGCAGGCCGTTGACCATGAAGCTGAGCGCCGACGAACGGCCACCGGCATAGCTGTAGTCGCCCGCAGGCGCATTGGCAGCCGCACCGGTCGAGGTGCGGACCGGCTGGGTCACGGTGCTGGTGAGGCGGTTGACCGAAGCCGAACGATAGCCAACCTCGGCTTCCGCACGGAACGGACCGAAGTCGTAACCGACGGTGGCATCGGCATCCCAGCCAGCCTTGTGGTGCACGGTCGCGGCATCGGTGGCTGCGCCGACGTCGAACTTGATGTCCTCGACGAGCATCACGCCGCCTTCGACACCCACATACCACGCATCGTCGCGAGCGAGGGCGGGCGTGCTGAGCGCGGTCGTCGCGAGTGCCAGAGTTACGGCAAGCTTCCGCATCTTAATCCCCTTTCATGATTGTCACTACGGACAGCGAAAAACTCAGTACCGAAACGAAAGTTTCTGCGCAAGCGCACAAATCCGGGCACTGTTGCATGAACGTCACAGTCCGTCGGGTTCGATGAGACCGTGCGCGCGCAAGGCAACCAGTACCGCAGAAATTGCGGCCCGCGCTGGCGCATCAACCACCGGCCCGCCCTGTGGTTCCGCGATGGCCGCGGCGCGTTCGCCTACGACCTGCTGGCCTTCCACTTTCACGCGGCCGTGGATCTCGCCGGTCCGCCATTCGTCCCCGGTGAACAGTGCAAAGCCCGCCACCTCGCCCAGCCACAGCCGCATGCCCTTGCGGGGCGCCAGGAAGCGCCAGCCGCCCTCGGTCCAGCCGGCCACTTCGCCGGCATGGCCTAGCCATGCGCTCTCCGGCGTGTCGCCAACGATCCAGCATTGGCCGGGCGCCGGCTCTGCCGGAGGTGCGTTCAGGCCGATGGCCTCGGCACAGGCATGGCTGAGCAGGTCGAGTCCGACGATCGCTTCATTGTGATACATTTCCTTCTGTGCCTGACCGGCGTTCAGCAGCGGCAGGCCGAATCGGTCGGTGGTCTCGGTCATGTCTCCCCTCCTTGGATCTTCAAGCTAAGTGTCGCGGCCGGCGAGGGCCCGGCGGTGCCCAATTGCCGGACCTCGATTCCGAGGTCGCTGGTGTCGGTTCCGATGGGCAGCGTCATCTCGGGTGCCAGCGTATCCACCATCCAGCTCGCGCCGCTCACGGGAATGAGGGTGACTCGGTAGCGCTCCCCCTCCGGTGCGGGGGCAACATCGACATGATCTTGCCAGAACCAATCGGTTCGGCTGCGTCGCGCCCAGCGCAACTGCACCCGGCCCCCGGGCAACGGTTGTGCGGCCAGATGCACCGGCGCGAGCGGCAGCAGGGAGATGCCGTCGACCGTCGCCCGGGCGCCAGCCGGATCGCCGATGTCCGCCGCGCCTTCCGCCAGCAGCTGCACCTCCGTGCCGACTGCAGTGTGGGGCAGGTCGATCATCGCGAGCGTGTCCGGATCGAGCAGCACGAAGCGGTCGCCCGCAGACTGGTTGCCGATCGCATGTTCGGTCCCGCGTCGTCCGCGCCACAGGCCCGAAAGCCGCCAGCGCCGGTCACCCAGAGGTTGGGCATTGGTGAACTGGATGAGTTCGTCCCCCAGCATGGCGAGATTGGCGCCCCGATCGACCTCTGCCGTGTCGGCCTTATCGAGCTGCATTCCGTCGTGCGCCAGCGCGACTTCGACGCTGTTGCGCCGGTCCTCGATCAGCGGCGAGGCCGGGCCGGGCGGAACGCGTATCTCGCCGATCACGGCAATGCCCCGGGTCCCGCCCGTCGCCTGCCAGGAAGTCCCGCCGTCCGTGCTGAGCAACAACGCCGCCCGGCGCCATGCCGGGCCGGCACCGGCGGCCGCGACCGCCAGCCTGGGCACTGCCGACGTGATGTCGTCGATCGGCGGCAGCTCGAAGGCGTGCACCATGGTCCGGCCGACCACGGCGTCGTCGGCACGCGACACCCGCCCGCTGGCCGCGGGAATCGGCGCGACCTCGGGCGCCAGCGCGACGCAATCGAGCGAGACGGTCATCGCCTCGAGCTTCCAGCCATCGACCCGCCAGATGCCGGGGCTCCCGGCGATCCGCACCCGCGCTCCAGGCGATACGGTGAGTGCTTCCCAGCCAAGGTGCACGCTCCGCCGCGTCCGCTCGGTATCGGCGCGCAGCAGCGCCGCCTCGGCCAGCGTCCGCGCGCCGCCGGCGTCGATCACCGCGGGCAGTTCGATCCGCCGCTCACCCGGTCCTCCGCCAAGGCTGCCGGCGCGCTGCACGCCGATCTGATAGTCGCGTGCCGGGTCGTAATGGCTGAGCGTCAGCGTTCGCGGCACGCTGCTCGCCGCCGCGATCGAGCGGTTCGCGCGGCCTTTCCCGCCGACGCCGTCATCGCTGACCATGATGGCCTCGCCCGCACCGCAGCGCAGCACCCGCCCCTCGCCGAACCAGCCGCCGGCAGCATCCGCCAGCAGCTGCGCGACCGCGCCGAGATTCGTCCCCTGCGCCGCGAAGCCCGCCAGCGCCACCGTCGGGTCACTCGCCTCCACCGCGCCCAGCGCCACCGCGATGTCGCCCGCCTGCACCGGCGCGGCATCGGCCTGCACCTCGAAGGTCAGCGACGGTATCCGGTTCCCATAGGGACCCAATTCGAGATCCTCGAACACTGCATAGGCGGTGCCGCGATGCGCCGGCGCCAGCCCCGCGCCCTCCGCCGCGATGATCAGCGGGTCCGCCGGCTGGTCCTCGCCGCCCAGGTGCAGCCGGAAGCCGGTACGCGCCTTGAAGTCGCCCGCCGCGCCGCGCAGCAGCTGGCCGTCGGCCCATATCCGGCCCACCCCCAGGATCGGCCGGCCGGAAAGCGCCACCGCCAGGCTGGCCGTATAGCTGTAGGTCGTGCTGCTCGGCTGGCCCTTGCCGCCCGACTGGCGGTTGCGATGCTCGACCAGGTCGGTCGCCCAGATCACCGATCCCGCCACGCGCATCGTGCCGAACAGTTTCGGGATCTGGGTGCCATAGGAAGAGGTCTGCACCTTGAGGTCGCTCAGCCGCGGCCCCTCGCGCCCCTTGCCCCCGCCGAACACCGCATGGTCGACGGCATTGCCGATTTGCGCGCCGATCGCGGCACCCCAGGGCCCGCCGATCAGCCCGCCGGCCACGGTAAGCACCACGGTCGCCATCGCTTATTCCTCCCTTGTTCGCCAGCGGCCGATCACCGGCCAAGGCAGCGGGTCGGGCCGCTCGACCACCCGGCCCAGCATCGCGTCGGCATGGATCAGCCCCGTCCCGCTATCGATGCCGAGATGGATCTGCCCCGCGCCGCTCGCGAGCAGCACCAGATCGCCCGCCCGTCGCCCTTCCCCCGCGACCAGCCCTGCCCCCGTGGCGACCGCCCGCACCCGCGCGACATCGCCGCTCCGCATCGCATAGCCGCCCGGCACCGCCCGGCCATGCGCCCATCCCACCAGCCCGACACAGTCGAGCCCGCCCGCCGGCGTCCGTCCCCTTGGCCGGAAGCGTACGCCGATCGCCGCCCGCGCCCGGGCGACCACCTCCGCGCCGCTCATCCGCCCGGATAGCGGGTCAGCAGGTCGATGCCCGGCAGATAGGGTTCGCCCCGAAAGTTGAGCGCATTGCCGAACCGTCCCGCGCAGGTCGCCAGGGTCCGGTCGCATCCCTCGACCAGCAGCACCCGTCCCACGGCGTCGAAATGCGGCGGCCGGCGCAAGGTCAGCTGCGTTCCCGAGGAGCTGAGAATCCGCGCCTCGAGCCCCGAATTGGCCCCGCTGATCCAGCGCAGCCGCCCCTGGCCATAGGCATTGGGCACCGGCTCCCCCACATCGACCGTCAGCACATTGTCGTCGATCGCCGTCACCATGGCGAAGCGCCTGCGCCCCGCCATCGCCACCCGGCAGCGCCGGTCGCCCAGCTCGGCGCGGCATTCGGCCGAAGTTTCCTCCGCCACCGGCCGATCGAGCATCGCCGTCGCCCCGCGCAGCTCGGCGGTGAGCATGCCGTCGCGCGTCTCCACCGCGCCGATGTTGCCCTCGCCCAGCGCCACCCGGTTGGCGGGATCGGTCCAGTCGCAGGCGAAGATCGTCACCCGCGCCCCATCCCAGCGCCCGGCGAGCAGGTCTGTCTCGCTGATCGCGTCGCTGGTCAGCGCGCCGGTCACGTCCATGCTCGCCGGCTCCGTCCCGGCGCCGCGGGTGATCGCGCTCGGTACCATGCCCGGCGCGGCACGGTGGACCAGCCCGTCCAACATGATGTCCCGGTCATGCGCGGTAAGCCCGATCGTCACGCCGTCGCGCCGTTCGATCCGCCAGCACAGCGCCAGCGTGGTGAGTTCCCCGTCCAGCCAGCTCATTCGCGGATCTCGACCAGGGGCACCGAGGCGAGCGCGCCCGCAAGGAACGTCGCCCGGCTCACGCTCAGCCGGTCCTCGGCGAAGCGCACGGGCACGTCGAACAGGAAGCGTGCGGTCACCGCCACATCCTCGGCAGGCGCCAGGCCCAGCGTCACCACCCCGCCTTCGCCCAGCGTGAAGTCCTCGGTCTCGGCGCCGTCGATCTCGACCACCAGCGTCTGCGCCACCGGCCGGGTGATTCGTCGCACCACGCTGCCATAGCGCCGCACCAGCTGGAAATGCGTGGTCACCCCGTCGCCCACGCCGATCAGCTCATCCAGCGCGAAACAGTCGAACGGATCGCGCAGCCGGAAGCCGCGCGCCGGCCCCATCCGCGCCCGGAAGAAGGCGAGCAGCTCGGCTACGTCCATCTCGGAGCGCAGCCCCGGGCCGATATCATAGGAGGTCCGCGCCTCCGCCCATTCGGCATTGCGCTTCTCGCGCCCGCCCGCGCTGGCCACGATCGAAGTCGAGACCTCGGGCACCACTTCCGCCTCGCGACCCATCGCGAGCGGGAACAGCACGTCGTCGAACGCGTCCACGTCTTCCTCCTGGTCGAAATGCACGAAGCCGTCGCGCAGCACCTGGGGCAGCGCCCAGACAAAGGTGCGTGCCACCCCGCGCCGCCGGGCCCGTCCGGCTGCTGCCGCGACATTGGGCCATTGCCAGCGATCCTCGGGCCGCAGCACGAAGCCGGCGAGATAATGCTGGTCGTCTACCGGATAGCCCAGCCGCGCCTCGATCGCCGCGATCCCTCGCGCGCTCGCCGTCGCGTCGCCCGCCGCCGCCCAGTCATAATCCTCGAGCTGCAGCACGTCGAAGGCCGGTGCCGCCCAGCCGACCGGCACATTGGCCGCGGGCGCGGCCAGGGCAGTCGGCGCATAGACGAGCAGCAGCGTCTCCACCTCCGTATCGACCTCGCGCACCGCATCGCGCAGCGCCAGCGTCGATGCCGCGAGCAGCGCGCCCGCGGCCGTCTCGACATCGCCGGCACCCGCCAGCGCAGCCTGGGCGACCGCATCATGGATGCACAGGCTGCCGTCGGGCAGCGTCCACCACCAGGGCTCGCCGATCTGGAAGCGCACCCGCAACCCCGCATCGCGCGCGATCCCGGCAAACTCGCGTGCCACCGCGCGCAGATAGGCCATCGCTCCGCCATGCGCGGGCGAGAGCAGGGTGGAGGGCGGATCCCAGCCGGTCAGCGCTGGCGCCCCGTCCGCCGCGCGCTGCTTCCAGTCGCCCCAGCAATGCTGGTCGAGCAGCTCATAGGAAAGCGACAGGATCAGGTCGTAGCCAAGCGCCCTGGCCCGCGCCGCGAAATCGGCGTGCCAGGCCCGGCAGGCGACGTTCAGCGCCGTCGCGCCCAGGCTCACATAATGGCCGCCCGAGCTGGCCTCGAGCCGGAAATAATGGCTCATTCCGACATAGTGCAGGATCGCCCCGCGCCAGCCGAGCTGGACGATGTTGCGCAGCAGCCGCTCGGGCGTCAGGTGATAATTGTCGTCATAGCCATTGGCGATGCTCAGCCCGTGTTCGGGCACGATCACGTCGCCCACCGCCAGCACTGCCCCCGGCCCCTCGCAGGCTATCGCGCTGAGCTCGACCCAGCCTTCGGCCGGCGCGGCCAGGTCGGCGTCGGCCTCGGTATAGCCCGGCGCCACCAGCGAGACGAACATCCGGTCGACATCGCCGGCCCAGACCGGATCGGCCTCGTCGGGCAGCAGATACCCGCCCTGCACGGTCGCGAAGTCGATCGAGACCAGCGCATCCTCCGCCGTCCCGTTCGCATAGTTCCACAGCCGGACATACCAGGCACGTGGAGTGCCCGCGGCGTCGCGTCCCTCGATCGTCAGCACCGGGCCATGGACCGCATCGAGCGGCTTCACACCCGAGGAGCGCCAACGGAACTTCAGCCGGCAGCCACGAAAGTCCCGCTCGGTCGCGTAGCGCAGCAGCGGATGGTCATGCCGGTCCTCGGCTTCCCAGATCAGCCCGGCAAGATCGTCCTGGCGATAGAAGACCGCATCCACCCGCAGCGCATCGGGCGCGGTACTGGTCACCGCCGCCATCATCGGACGGGGAAAGTTGACCGTCCAATACGCAGGGTCGAAGCGTGAGAGCACGCCCTCGGCCTGCCCGCGGCGCGCATCGGCGAGCCAATGGGCCATGTTGCATCTCTCCTTCCCGGTGTGGCACGCTGCCCGCATGACTGCAGAGCAGATGCTCGAATGGACCCATCCCGATGGCATGCACCGCGTGATCCTCGAGCGCGTGGCCGAGGATCGCTTTCGCTACGTCGTCTTCGAGCTGGTCCAGGATGAAGATTTTGGTAGCAGCTACGAATATTGGCGCTCCGATTATCCGCCGTCGGGGCTTTATGCCTCGGCCCTTGATGCCCAGGATGACGCGGCGAACCGGCTGCCCTGGCTGCGCGATCTGCTCGACGGCATGGCCGCGCAACCCTGAAGCTGCCGCTCCGAAATCTGGACGGCTCGCTTCCCTGTGCTAAGCCGCCAGCATGTGGTTCTTTCTGATCCTGCCCGGCATCTTCCTGTTGCTGTTGGGGCGCGTGGCCTGGTTGCAGAAGCGGTTGCGCGATGCAGTTGCCGAGCGGCACCCGGGTGCGCTGCAGGTGATCGACAGCATGACCCGCAGCCTTCCGCGAGGCGCTCGCGCGCTCGATCGGCACACACGCTACCGGATGCTGCGGGATCCCGAGATTGACCGGCACATCCGTGGCCTCGATCGGATGCAGATCTTGCTGCAATATGGCCTGCTCGCCTTCTTCGCGCTGATCCTGATACTCGCCCTGTTCAGCGCACCGCGCCGCTAGCGGTCCCCCTTCACTCCGCCGCCAGCGCGGCTTTCACTGCCCGCGCCACCTGCCGGCTCGATTGGGCCAGCGCGCGAGGCGTAGCGTCTGCGCTGGCGTTCCCCGCCTTCGCGGGGATGACGGACAGCTTGTTCGGACAGGGAATCGCCAGCCGCATCCAGGATGGCCCCCACCGCTAGGCAATCACCCGCACGAACCGCTCGCCGCCAGCTCCGCCGCGGTCAGCCGGCCGTCCCGGTCGCAGTCCCGCGTCCAGTATCCCGCCGTCAGCCCGGCGCGCAGCGCGTCGCGCTCGGCGCCCTTGCCCGGCACGGCGGAGGCGACCATCGCAATCACCTCCGCCGGCCCGAGCCCGCCATCGCGGTCGGTATCGAAGCGCGCCACCAGCGCCGCGCTCCCCGCATCGAGCAGCGCACCCACGCTCAGCGCGCAGCCGCACAGCCCCAGCATCCCGGCAAGCACGATCGCCCGCCGGAACAGCTTCCGTTCCGTCATCTCGGTTCTCCCAATCCTGAAGACTCCCCTCCCTGCAAGGGAGGGGTTTGGGGGTGGGTGCGCGCGTCTGCGCGCCCAAAAGGCTCTCTCCGCCCGCGCCTCTGAAGCGCCTGACGAGGCATCAAGCCTCGCCGTCGCCGACCCACCCCGTCCCCTCCCTTGCCGGGAGGGGAGATTCTTTCACAACAGCCGTATCGCCGCCTTGCCCCGCTTGCTCAGCATCAGCTCGGTCATCGCCCAGACCAGAGCGTCCGCCCGGTCCGGCGATCGACGCGGCCTGCCGATGCGCCTAAGGCACGAGCGGCCGGAAATAGGCTATGAGGATATCGTAGAGCTGAGACTCATCTAGTTCATCCAGCAGGGTCTGCACGACCAGCGTGCCGAGCAGCGGATGAGTCTCATTGTCGTCCGGAACGCCGAGCCAATAGCCATTCAGCACGAAGAACTCGAGCATGGCCGCCGCGCCGGTCCGCTTGTTGCCGTCCACATATCCGTGATCGCGGGCGATCGCCATGCAGAGACGAATGCCCAGCGCAAGGACATCATCGACGCCCTTATAATGATAGAGGTTGACCGGAGCCGCGACGGCGCTCTCGACCAGTCCCTCATCCTTGACGCCTGCCAGGCCGCCAAAGCTATGAATCTGGTCGTCATGAATTTCCCGGACATCTTCGATCGTCAGCCAGAAAGGCTCACTTTCCAAGATAGGTCAGGCTATTCTTGTAACGTTCCTTGATCAGCGCACGCACTTCGGCGCGATCCACATCGGGACGCGGCCGGGCAGCCGGCTTCGGGTGCTGCTCTGCAGGGATCTTGAGCTTGCTAGCCATCTCGACCTCCTGTCTAGCGTTGCTGTCTGGATATTTAGTATCGATTCCAAAGCGCTCAAGTCAACATGGGGTGGCGGGCACACCATCCAGATCAACCCGTCACTCCTATAGCAGCCGTATCGCCGCCTTGCCCCGCTTACTCAGCATCAGCTCGGTCATCGCCCAGACCAGCGCGTCGGCGCGGTCCGGCGATCGGCCGGGTCCTTCATAGCCGCCGCCTGCCACCAGCCCGCACAATTCGTCCTCCAGCGCCGGGAAGGGCGCGGCGTGCCGCACCTTGCCTGCCTCGTAGAGCAGGCTCACCGGCTCGGCCCGGGCCGCCTTGCCTTCGCTGGCATGCACCAGGGTCACCGGTAGCCGGCTGTCGGCGCCGAGCAGCACGGACTTCACCATCGCGCCGCCCTGGTTCTTCTCGGCGATCACCCGGTCGGCGTCATGCCGCGCGGCACAGGCGGCCACCGCCTGCGCCCAGCCCTCGGGCGTCGCGCCCGAAACGCTGGCATCCTCGATCACATAGCCCTTGCCGTCGCGGCCCAGCCCGACCGCGACGATCCCGCAGGAATCGCCGCCCACGCCCGCCGGCGGATCGACGCCCACCACCCGGCGCACCAGCTCGGGCACCTCGCTCGCCCGGCAGGCCTCGATCAGCGGGCGGCTCCACAAGGCACCCTGCAGCTCGTCGATCATCTCGCCGTCCAGCTCCTGCCGGCCGAGTTGCGTGCCGCCATAATCGGCGGTCATCGCCTCGACGAAGCTGCGCGGCAGCCAGGGATTGCCTTTTGTGCGCCCGCGCGTCTCCTCGAAGCCCGGCAGCGCCATCACCTTGCGCATCAGCTTCACCGGGCGCGGCGTGGTGGTCACCAGCACCTGCGGCCTTTCGCCAACGCGCAGGCCCAGCATCAGATTGTCCCAGGCGACTTCACCCACACGCCCCCATTTCGCCAGCTCGTCGCACCAGGCAAAATGATGCTCGGGCCCGCGCAGGCTGTCGGCGGCGGCGGCCGAATAGATTTGCGCGTGGGCGCCGCTGGGGAAGACCAACTCGCCCGAGCTGCGGTGCCAGGCCAGAGTCTCGTCCCGCCGGGCCGCGGCTAGCAGGCCGCCGGTCCCCTCGATCATCACGCGACGCACGTCCTCCACCGTCGCGCCGACCAATGCGATATGCGCACCCGGATGCGCGCGTGCCCGGGCAAGGACCCATTCGGCGCCGGCCCGCGTCTTGCCGAAACCGCGCCCCGCGCGGATCATCCAGACGCGCCAGTCCCCCTTGGGCTCATGTTGTCCGCGGTGCGCCCATTGCCACCAGCGCTCGCCATATTCGCGCAGTTGCGGTGCGCTCAGCGCATAGAGCAGGCTCACCCGCTGGTCGTGCGGCAAAGCCAGCACGCGCTCGAACAGCGCCTCGGCGTCAATCATCGTCCTGCTCCAGGGCGCGTGCCCGGTCGATTGCCTCCAGCTTCTTCAGGATCGCCTTGTTGGTCTCCTCCGGATCGGCCCGGCGCAACGGCGGGCCGCCCCGCCATTTCCCCTGCAGGCTGTCGCGATGCATCCTGAGCAGAGTCATCACGTCCTTGACGTTGACGCGCACGCCGTCCGGCCGCTCGAAACTCTCGTCCGGGCTGCCCAGGAGCAGATGGCCGAGCAGTTCGGTCTCCAGCATCTCGTATCCGGCCAGCAGTGCCTCGTGCCATTCCTCGGCGAAGCCGGGGTCCCGGCGCCGCAGCCGATAGGCGCATTGCGGGGTCACTCCGGCAGCCAGCGCGGCCGCGCGGATGTTGCAGCTGCCAGCCAGCGCGTCGAGGAATGCGGCACGCTTCTTCAGGGTCCAGCGCGTCCAGCGCCGGTTGTTCTCCTCCACGGCTCCTCTCCCGAAAAGAAAAGGGCCGGAAGGCGTTACCGCCCCGGCCCGACTCGCAATTCTTCAGCGTGCTCTACTTGTGCCATATCAGCGTGACGATGTCAAGAGAAAAGTGCCTATATGGTTCGTTATCGGCTAAAAGAACGGGTTCGCGGAGGGGCTATGGGTGGGGAAAGGTGCCCTTAGAAGGGCAGCCAGCGCTTCTTTTCGCTGAACTTCATATAGCCGGCGTTGACGCCGAGCCGCCAGCCGACGCCCAGGCGCACCGGGATCAGCACCACGTCGCCGCGGCGCAGGTACGAGGCGGAGAGGCCGCCGACGAAATAGGCCCGGCCCTCGCCCTGGGGGAAGCGCTTGTAGAGGTCCTGGCTGTCATAGAGGTTGTAGACCAGGACGAACACCTTGTTGGCGTCGCCGCCCAGGTCGAAGCCGATCGACGGGCCGGTCCAATAGACCTTCCGCTGGCCCTCGACCTTGTGGAACAGCATGCCCGAGCCATAGCGCAGGCCGACGCCGATCGCGCCCGAGGCTTCGCTGCCGGCGATATAGCCATTGGGCTGGCCCTGGTCCTTGAGGATGTCCTCGATCAGCTTGCCCAGGCCCGATGCGCCCTTGCCGAACACACCCTCGGCGGCGCCGACCAGCTCGTCGCGCTGATAGGTGGTCGCCTGGGCGCGGGCGCTGCCCGTCGGGCCGGCGGAGGGCGGCTGCTGGCCGGCCGGGCCCTGCTGCTGCGGATAGGGGTCCTGTGGTGGCGGGGCGGGGACGTCCTGCTGTTGCTGCTGCGCGGGGGCGGCATAGGGGTCCTGCGCCGGGGGCGGGGTGTTGATGTCCGAATCGATCGCGGTGTTGGGGTCGATCGTGGTCATCTGCTGCTGGGCGGATGCGGGCAGGCTGCCCATTCCGAGCGCGGCGATTGCCGCCATCAGCATCAGATCACGAACGCGCATCGGTCGAATTACCCCAGCCCAGCAGATGTCCGTTCTATAGAGGGCGCGCCTGTCCCGGCAATGAACGAGCGGCGGGTCGAGTCGATTTTACGTCGAGGTGGGCGTTGCCTGTCGCGAAACGCCTCGCTATAGGCCCCGCTTCTAGCCGTTATCCGGAGACGTGGGTGAGTGGCTGAAACCAACGCTTTGCTAAAGCGTCATACGGGAAACCGTATCGAGGGTTCGAATCCCTCCGTCTCCGCCACCGCTGTAACGCGCTGATATCACTTATATTTTTATGCGATAACGATCCAGGCTCGGGGATCTGCCCCGATTCGCGCGGCTCTTGGCAGTTGCAGGCAAAGTGCTTAGGCAGGGGGCATGCCCAGCTGGCAGCCCAAAGCGTCGATCCCGCGCACAGAGAAAAAAACCCGGACCCGCAAGCCGCGGCCCCGGTCGCTGCGCCTGCACGGCACCGTTGCGCGCACGCTCGGCATCCGTATCGTCTCGGGAGAGCTCGCGCCGAACGAGATTCTCGAGGGCGAGATCGCTGCAAGCGAGCAGTTCAAGGTCTCCCGCACCGCTTATCGCGAGGCAATCCGTATCTTGGCGGCGAAAGGCCTGGTCCATTCCCGTCCCAAGATCGGGACGCAGGTGAGCCCGCGTCGGGAATGGCACCTGCTCGATCCCGATGTGCTCAGCTGGATCTTCGCCGGCGAGCCCGACGATGCGCTGATCGAGAGCCTGTTCGAGCTGCGCCGCATCGTCGAGCCCGATGCCGCCCGGCTCGCTGCATTGCGTCGCACGCCCGAGCAACTCGCCCGCATGCAGCAGGGGTTGGCTGGGGTAGATCGGCATGGATTCGATTCCGAGGAGGGGCGTTGTTGCGACGAGGCCTTTCACTCGGCATTGCTCGAGGCTTCGGGCAATGATTTCATCATGTCGCTGACCAGCGGCGTCGCTGCGGCTATCGAGCTGACCACGGCGTTCAAGCAACACCGCCTGCCCGCCCCGCATGACGCACTGCCCGTGCACCTGGCCGTGCTCGAGGCGATCGAGGCGCAGGATGCCGAGCGCGCGCATGATGCGATGGCGCGGCTGGTCGAGCGCGGCTTCCAGGACACGATGGAAGCGCGCAAGCCTGCCAACGCCGCCAGCCAGCGCATCGCCCGCTAAGCCGGACACAATTTCTATCGCGTCGGCAAGCATGCAGACGACCACGCGCAATTGCATTTTGCCATGGCGCTGCCTAAGTCCCCGCGCGAGCGGTGTTACCGCTAACTTCATCTGTCACACAGGAGAGCAGGCATGGCGCTGACCGGCGAATTGTTCATTGCATCGAAGCGTGTCCGCCGCGACGGGCCGGGCTTCCAGGCTGTCGCCGCGTCGACCGGCACCCCGCTGGAGCCGAGCTTCAGCATGGCCACCAAGGATGATGTCGAAGCCGCCGCCGCCGCTGCCGAGACCGCCTTCCTGAACTACGCCAACCTGCCGCGCGAGAAGCGTGCCGAGTTCCTCGAGGCGATCGCCGAAGAAATCGACGCGCTGGGCGAGACGCTCACCGAGCGCGCCATGCAGGAAAGCGGCCTGCCGCACGCCCGCCTCACTGGCGAGCGCGGCCGCACCACTGGCCAGCTGCGCCTGTTTGCCAAGGAGCTGCGCCTGGGCGAGTATCTCCGCGCGCGCATCGACCATGCCATTCCCGATCGCCAGCCCGCTCCCAAGCCGGACCTGCGCCTGCGCATGATTCCGGTCGGCCCGGTCGTCGTCTTCGGCGCATCGAACTTCCCGCTCGCCTTCTCGGTCGCCGGCGGCGACACCGCCTCGGCGCTCGCCGCCGGCTGCCCGGTGATCGTGAAGGGCCATTCGGCGCACCCGGGCACTTCGGAGCTGGTCGCCGGCGCGATCCAGCGCGCCGTCGCCAAGGCCGGCATGCCCGAGGGCGTGTTTTCGCTGATCAACGGCGCGGGCAATGAAGTCGGCTCGGCGCTGGTCAGCCACCCGGTGGTCAAGGCGGTGGGCTTCACCGGCTCGCGCGGCGGCGGCACGGCGCTGATGAAGCTGGCCGCGAGCCGTCCGGTGCCGATCCCCGTCTATGCCGAGATGAGCAGCATCAACCCGGTCTTCCTGCTCCCCGCCGCGCTCGAATCGCGCGCCGAGGCGCTGGGCAAGGCCTATATCGGCAGCCTGACCATGGGCGCCGGCCAGTTCTGCACCAATCCCGGCCTGGTCCTGGCGCTGGAAAGCCCGGCGCTCGATCGCTTCCTTGCAGCGGCGACCGAAGCGGTGTCGGGTGCGGCGGCGCAGACCATGCTCACCCCGGGCATCCTCAAGGCCTATGAGCAGGGCGTCGCCCGCTGGGCCGCAGCGCCGGGGCTGAACCAGGTCGCGCAGGGCCAGGAAGGCTCTGCGAGCTGCGGCCGCGCCGCGCTCTTCACGATGAGCGGCGCCGACTTCATCGCCGATCCGAGCCATGCCGAGGAAGTGTTCGGTGCCGCCTCGCTGCTGGTGCGCTGCGCCAATGTTGAGGAGCTGCTCAAGGTCGTCTCGCTGCTCGAGGGCCAGCTCACCGCGACGCTGCACCTCGACGATGCCGACACCGAAGTCGCAGCGCAGCTGCTGCCGCTGCTCGAGCGGCTCGCCGGGCGTATCCTCGCCAATGGCTGGCCGACCGGCGTCGAAGTGACCGACGCGCAGGTCCATGGCGGCCCGTTCCCGTCGACCGCCGATGGCCGCAGCACCTCGGTCGGCACGCTGGCGATCGACCGCTTCCTGCGCCCGGTCGCCTACCAGGACCTGCCGGCGGCGCTGCTTCCGGCCGATCTGCGCGACGGCGATGCGGGCATCCCGCGCCGCATCGACGGCAAGCCGACGCTGTAAGGGTCACTTCCCCTCCCTGGAAGGGAGGGGATCGAGGGGTGGGTCAGCGCCGGGCGATACTGAAGCATCAAGCGTGACGGCGCCGTATCGCGCGTATCCACCCACCCCCAACCCCTCCCTTTCAGGGAGGGGAGTATGGGTTGTTCATCCCGCCAGCGAGACGTTCGGCCCGAGCCGGGTGCATGCCCGGTCACCGGATGCTAGCATGGAGACCTTCCCGCAACGGAGGGTCTCCATGCGCTTCCTGCTCCTTACCGCCGCTCTCAGTTTCGCCGCCCTGCCTGTCCATGCGCAGGAGAAGGACGAGGCGGGCGCCCGCGCTGCGGTGAATCATTATCTCGCCGGCCACGCGACCGGCAGCGCGGCCGAATTCTCCGCCGCCTTCCATCCCAAGGCGATGCTCTACTGGAACCGCGACGGCGCCTTCGCCGAGCGGACCCTGACCGACTTCATCGTCGCAGCGGCGACGGGCAAGCCGGCTGCGGACGAGGCGCAGCGCAAGCGCTCGATCGAGAGCCTCGATGTCACCGGCAATGTCGGCATGGCCAAGGTGGTGCTCGACTATCCGAGCGTGCGCTTCGTCGATTATCTCTCGCTGGTGAAGGCGGACGGGGAGTGGAGGATCGTCAACAAGATCTTCCAGGCCGAGCGGAAGGCGAACTAGCGCGTGTAATGATCGATCCTGCCGAAGGTGGCTATTGGGTGGTCTGCCGCCATTCGTTCATCAGCGTGGTCAAGCTGTCGGTGGAATGTTTCGGCAGAGAGATTATCGGATCGGCACCACATTCCGATACCGATCCACCAGATATATCGCGCGTTCGACGCTGGATCGGGTGGCCTTCAGCTCCCGCTTCTTCATTTCTCTGACGAGCCGATCGACGAATGTGTGAGGGGCTGGAGTAGGACCAGTGGATCGGACGCGGTTCGTTTCATAGTCGCGCGCTTCTATGAACTCGGCCTCGGAGAAACCAAGCCTGTCCGCCATCTCGTCGAGTTCGCGAACTTCATTGCGCTTCTGGCGAACTTCCGGATCCTCTATCTCCCAGCTAGTGACGATCGACGGCGACATGAATCCATCTGGACTGGAGAAGCGGCCTTCGTCGTCTTCAGTCCATTCGACAAACAGGTCAGTGACCATCTTAACGTCAAAATGGTAGGACAGTCGCGCCTTCAGCATATCGACCACTTTGGCGCAGGCAGTTAGAAGCACATGATCGAGGGCTGCTCTGTGCGCGGGATCACGATCCTTGAGGGTGTAGAGGCAATGCTCGACGTTATGGATAAAGAAAAGCTCATTCGAAGGACGCGTATGATAGCCGATGCCTCGTGAATCCGCTCGTCGCCAAGCGATAAAATCGCAGCCTTCGGGGTTTCTGCACTGTCCCCAATAGTCCACATCGCGCGGGAACCACTCAGCCTTGAAATTGCCCTTGCTTGTGATCTCCAGGACAATATCGATCTTCGGTTTGGCCGGCACTTCCCGACGATATCCGCGGCCCCGTTCCAGCAGCTTTGACAAATCATAGGTCCAGTAGGCCAGCATTTCGGCGAGTGCGTCCTCGTCGAGCGGATCTGACAGATCGCGCAATACGTCGCGTTGATAAGGGATCGGCGGCTCGTCTCTGACGCCTGCCCGCTCAAGCGCCCGCTCTATGAATGCGACGCACTCGGTCAAGCAACTGTGTCGGTAGAAGCCATCCAAGGATATTGGCTGAGAGATTCGAATGGGCGATCGGCGACCTTTGGGCATAGCCGCAGACTGAGGTACTCGATGAGATTCGGTCAAGGCTATGGACTCAGCCACCAGCACACAGATGGCTGGACTGGCTGCTCATTGCGCATTTGAGAATTCAGAACTGCCATTCCGATACCTGCCCACTTTTAGCCGTAGCAAGGGAAGGGCCGGGCGCTGCTTTTGGGGCATTTGCGCCAGACAGCCTTTATCGGCCTACCAACTAGCCAAAGGCCTGCTCGGCACTTTCCGCGGTCCGGAACCGGAACGCGATGTCGTGGCGATAGGTCTGGCCCGGATCGAGCCGTGCCGAGGGGAATTCCGGCCGGTTCGGGCTGTCTGGAAATTTCTGCGGTTCGAGGCATAGCCCCTGGCGTGTGGCATAGACCTTCCCGCTCGTGCCCGGTGCGCCGCCCGCGAGATGGTTGCCCGAATAGAATTGCAGCCCGGGCTCGCCGGAATGGAGGTCGAGCACCCGGCCTGAGCCTGGGTCGAACAAGGTCGCGACGCAGCGCGGGGCACCGTCGATCACGAAATTATGGTCATAGCCATGGCCGAGCTTGAGCTGTGCATCGTCCGCGTCGATCCGCTCGCCGACCCGGCGGGGAACGCGGAAATCGAAAGGCGTGCCGGTCACCTCGGCAAAGGCGCCCGTCGGGATCAGCCCGGGGCCGACGGGCGTGGTGCGGCTGGAGGATATGCGCAGCAGATGATCGAGGATCGTCGCCCCGCTCGCCTCGCCGGCCAGGTTGAAATAGGCGTGATGGGTGAGGTTCACCACGGTCGGTGCATCGGTGGTCGCGGTGAAAGCGATGGCAAGGCCATCCGCTTCCATCGTGTAGCGTGCCTCTACCGTCAGCGTGCCGGGAAAGCCGTTATGCCCTGCCGGGCTGACATGGCGGAAGGTCACGGAGTTTTCGCTCCGCGCCACCACTTCCCAATGCTGCTGGTCGAACCCGAGCGGTCCCGAATGGAGGCTGTTCGCGCCGTTGTTCGCCGTGACCCGGTGCTCCACCCCGTCGAGCAGGAAGCGCGCGCCGCCGATGCGATTGGCATAGCGGCCGGCCAACGCGCCATAGAAGCGCGGCGTTCGGCGATAATCGTCCAGGTCGGCGAAGCCGAGCACGACATTGGCGGGATTGCCGTGCCGGTCGGGCACCTCCAGCACGCGCAGTGCCGCGCCGAGCGTGATTAGCTCGGCGCGGAACGGGCCATGGGCAATCGCGATGGTTTCGATTGGCGTTTCGGTCACTTGGCCCCGGGGCAGATCGAGTTGGCGGGATCCGACACGATGCGCGCGTCGGAAAGGCTGAATACCAGTGGATCCGAAGCCGTCACCACCACCGGCGCAGAGACCGCGTTCATGTCGGTTCCGTTCTGCTGATAGCATTTGAGCAGGATCTTCACCGTCCGCCATTTGCCGGTCTCGCCGGTGAACAGGTTGGTGGCGTCGAGCCCCTTGCCATTGCCCATGCCAAGCGTCACCGGCCCGCTCGCTGCACGGTCGAGGCGATAGGTGAGGGCTAGCGACAGGTCGCCATTGGCTTCGCGGCCGAGGTTGATCGGAGACCCCCCGCCGATGCTCAGCCGCGCCTGGCCGCCGGTCCAGCTCAGCTGCTGCGCGCCTTCCTGCGTCTGCGGCCCGTCGATCGGCGCCCGGGTGATCTTCGATTCGGTGGCGAAGGAGAAGGGCTTGGGCGTCACGCCCTTGGTGAAATAGACGCTGGTGTTGAGCGACGAGGCATCGAAGCCCGGCTCCTCGGCGAGCGCCGCGACCTTGCCCGGCCTGGCATAGCTCAGGCCATAGCCGAGCGCGAACAGCGGGTCGTACCCCGGCTTGCCCTTGTTGAGCGTGAACTGGCCGGCGGTCTTGGGCCAGCTGAACGACAGCGTGCCCTTGAAGTCCTTGCGTGGCTTGCCGGCCTTGTCGCCGATCAGCACGTCCGCAACGCCCGCGCCTTCGCTGCCGGGCAGCCAGCCAGCGACGAACGCGTCCGAGGCGTTGATCTCCGGATTCACCCAGAGCGGCCGGCCCGAGAGGAACACCGAGACGGTCGGCACGCCGGCCGCCTTGAGCTTCTTGAGCAGCGCCAGCGCCTGCTTGTCGCCCGGCTGGAACTCTAGCGTGGGCACGTCGCCGCGCATCTCGGCATAGGGCTGTTCGCCGAACACCACGATCGCGACATCGGGCTTGGCGGTGAAGCTGCCGTCTGCGGAGAGGGTGGCGGTGCCGCCGCCGGCCTTCACCGCTTCGGCAATGCCGGAGAAGATCGTCTGACCATTGGGGAACATCGAATTGTCGTTGCCGTCGCCCTGCCAGCTCAGCGTCCAGCCGCCGGTCTGCTGCGCCATCGAATCGGCGCCGGGGCCGGCGACCAGCACATTGGCGGAGGCCTTGACCGGCAGCACGCCCTGGTTCTTGAGCAGCACCAGCGACTTGGCCACTGCCTCGCGGGCGATCGCGCGGTGCTCGGCGCTGCCGAGCACGCCGGCCTTGCCTTCGAACGGACGCGCCGGATCGAACAAGCCGAGCTTCACCTTGACGCGCAGGATGCGACGCACGGCGTCGTCGATGCGCGACATCGGGATAGTGCCGTCCCTGGCGTGGCGGACGGTGCTTTCGAACAGGCCCTTCCAGCTGTCCGGCGCCATCGCCATGTCGAGGCCGGCGTTGAAGGTCTGGGCGCAATCCTCCTTGGTGCAGCCCGGCACCTGGCCATGGCCGTTCCAGTCGCCGACGACGAAACCCTGGAAGCCCATCCGGCCCTTCAGCACATCGGTGAGCAGCGACTTGTTGCCGTGCATCTTGGCGCCGTTCCAGCTCGAATAGCTGGCCATCACGGTGAGCGTGCCGGCCTGGATGGCGGGGACATAGCCCTGGGCGTGCGTCTTGATCAACTCGTCCTCGGGGACACGGGTGTCGCCCTGGTCGACGCCTTCGAAGGTGCCGCCATCGCCGAGGAAATGCTTGGCCGACGCGGCGACATAACCCTGCTGGATGCGGTCCTTGGTGCCCGGTGCGCCCTGCAGGCCGAGGATCATCTCGCCGGCATAGGAGCGGACCACGGCGGGGTCCTCCGAATAGCCTTCGTAGCTGCGGCCCCAGCGATCGTCCTGCGGCACGGCGAGGGTCGGGCCGAACGCCCAGTCGGGGCCGGTCGCGGCGGTCTCGGCGGCGGTCGCCCGGCCGATGCGGCGGATCAGCGCGGGATCGTGCATCGCGCCCAGGCCAATATTGTGCGGGAAGATCGTCGCGCCGATCACGTTGTTGTTGCCGTGCACCGCATCGATGCCGAAAATCAGCGGGATCGGCTGGTGCTTGCCGCGCGGCTCCATCGCCACCTTGCGGAAGGCCTTGGCGGTCTCGACCCAGGGTGCCTGGGGCGAGCGATCGGGCGCGCCGATCGGCGGCGAGCTGCCGCCGGCCAGGACCGAGCCGACCGGGTATTGGCGCAGCTCCTCGGGCTTCATCGCGCCGATGTCGGCCTGGATCATCTGGCCGACCTTCTCCTCCAGCGTCATCTGCGCCATCAGATCGGTGACGAACTTCTCGGTCGCGGGATCGACCAGACCCTGTGAGCCTGCGGTCGGCCATTTGGCCGGGTTGGCGACCTGCTGGCCAGACAGCGTTGTCGGCGCGTGCTGCGCAAAAACGGGCGATGCGGCCCAGATGATGGTGGTCGACAGCAACAGCTTCAGGCCCGGCCGCATTGCACTCTCCTCTTTTCTTGTATCTGGTAGCGATAACAGAAGTTCATCGGGCAAGTCCACGCTCCAGCCAGCTTGCGGCCTGATCGGGACTTGCTTTGTTACTGTCGCGATCGACCATGTAGTTGGCCTCGCGCATGCGCTCGACGCTGATCGCGCCGATCAGCGGGCGGAGTGCTGCCTGGAAACGCACATCGTCGGCGCGTTTCGGGGCGAGTAGCAGGATCGCGTCATAGCCGGGGATCGCGCCCTTGGGATCGCTCAGCACCGTCAGCTTGTCGGCGGCGATGCGGCCGTCCGAGGAGAAGGCGGGGATCACGTCGGCGGTGCCGCTGGCCAGCGCGCGGTACATGAAGGTCGGCTGATAGGGATGGGCGGACTTGAAGCTCAGGCCATAGGCCTGCTTCACCGCCGCCCATTCGGGACGCTCGAGGAATTCGACATCGGTGGCGAGGTTGAGGCTGCCGGCGACGGGCGCGAGGTCCGCGATGGACACGATTCCGCGCGTCTTCGCGTCGTCACCGCGCATGGCGAAGGCATAGGCGTTCTCGAAGCCCAGGCCGCCGAGCAGGGTGACCTTGTGCGTGTCGCGTGCCCATTGCGAGACGCCCTGAACGATCGCGTCGCGGGGCGGCACCTCGCGGCGTTGCATCTGGTTGGTCCAGATCGTGCCCGAATAATCGACATAGACATCGACATCGCCCGCGGCGAGCGCGCTGAATGCCACCGCGGATCCCAGCCCCTCACGGTAGCGGACCTTGTAGCCCGCCGCCTCCAGGCGGTGGCCGATCAGCCGGGCGAGGGTGTATTGCTCCGAGAAGCCTTTGGCGCCGACCGTGACGGTGCCGCGCGCGGCGGGCAAGGCGGGGACCAACGCGACGGCGAGCGCGACCAGCAGCGTGCCGAGGCTCGCCCAGACCAACGCGCGCTTGCGCTTCGCGATGCCATGCTCCGCCAGCCCGAGCAGCCCGTCCACCGCCAGCGCGAGGCAGGCGGCGGCGATGCAGCCGGTCAGCACCAGCGACCAGTTCTGGGTCTGCAGCCCGGCGAAGATCAGGTCGCCCAGGCTCGGCTGGCCGACGGTGGTGGAAAGCGTCGCCGCGCCGATCGTCCACACCGCAGCGGTACGGATGCCGGCCATGAGGACGGGGAGCACGAGCGGCGCCTCGACCAGCCGGAGCTTCTGCGCGGCGGTCATGCCGACGCCGTCCGCGGCTTCGATCACCGCCGGGTCGATCGTGGCGAGGCCGGTCACGCCGTTCCGGAGGATCGGCAGCAGGGCATAGAGGGAGAGGGCGAGCAGCGACGGCAGAAAGCCCAGCGCCGGGATACCGCCGCCGACCAGCGTCGAGAGCGAGAGCAGGATCGGGTAGAAAAGCGCGAGCAGCGCGAGGCTCGGGATGGTCTGAATCAGGCTCGCGAAGCCTAGGGCGATTTTACCCAGGATACGGTTCCGCGAGGAGAGTACCGCCAAAGGCAGCGCTATCACGAGCCCAAGCAGCAGTGCCGCGAGCGCCAGCAGCAGATGCTGGGCGAGCAGCTCGGGTACGCGGGCGAGCGCGGTCACTTCTCGAGCTCCGCCAGCCGGTGCGCCTGCTCGCGCGGCACTGCGACCAGCGCATCCGCCGCCGGACCGCCCTTGCCGGCGAGCAGGTCGCGCGGAATGGCATCGGCGACGATCCGCCCCTTCTCCATTACCAGTACCCGGTCTGCGAGGAGGAGTGCCTCGGCCATGTCATGGGTGACAAGGATGGTGGTGAGGCCCATCCGGTCGTGCAGCGCCCGGATCGCCTTGCCGAGGCCGTCGCGGGTCACCGGATCGAGCGCGCCGAACGGCTCGTCCATCAGCAATATGCCCGGCCCCGTCGCCAGCGCCCGCGCCACCCCGACCCGCTGGCGCTGCCCGCCCGACAGCGCATCGGGTATCCGCGTGGCCATCTCGGGAGAAAGCTCGACCAGCTCGAGCAGCTCGGCAACCCGCCTGGCGCTGTCCTTCTCGCCCGCCAGCCGCAGCCCGATCGCGACATTCTCGCCGACGCGCATGTGCGGGAACAGCCCGACATTCTGGAAGACATAGCCGATCCGCCGGCGCAACTCGGGCGCGGGCCCGGCATCGACCGGTTCGCCGCCGACCAGCACCTGGCCTTCGCTCGGCTCGATCAGCCGGTTGACCATCTTGAGCAGCGTCGACTTGCCCGATCCCGAGGCGCCGACCAGCGCGACGAAACTGCCCGCCGCCACCTCCAGCGACACGCCGTCGACGGCCTTCACGCCCCCCGGCCAGACCTTGCTGACATTTTTGAAGGTAACGGAGCGGCTTTGCTCTGGCATCGCGGCGCTTTGTGCGGGATGAAGTCGCAAAGGTCAAAAGAACAGGAGGCGGGGACATGACGGTGAAGGCGGCATTCATCACCGGCGGCGCATCGGGCATCGGCCTGGCGGTCGCGAAGAGCCTGGCGGCGGATGGCTGGCTGGTCGGCCTGGCCGACATCAACGCGAGCGGTCTGGAGGCGGCGAAGGCCGCGATCCCCGGCGCCGAGACCTATGCGATGGACGTGCGCGACCGCGATGCCTGGAAGGCGGCGCTCGCCGATTTCGGCGGCAAGAGCGGCGGCCGGCTCGACTTCCTGTTCAACAATGCCGGGATCGCGGTGGGCGGCCAGCTCGAGACGATCTCGGACGCCGACGTCGAGCGCGGCCTGGGGATCAACATCAACGGTGCTGTCTATGGCGCCCGCGCCGCCTATGCGCTGCTCAAGGCGACGCCCGGATCGGCGATGATCATCACCAGCTCGGCGGCGGGCATCTCGGGCAATGCCGGCATGGCGATCTATGCCGCCGGCAAGTTCGCGATGCGCGGCTTCGCCGAGGCGCTCAACGCCGAATGGGGACATGACGGCATCTATGTAGCCTCGCTGATGCCGAGCTTCATCGACACGCCCTTGCTCAACCATGTCACGCAGGATTCGAACCGCAACGTCCGCGAATCGGTGCGCGCCGCGGGGCTGGAGATCACCCCGGTGGAGGAGGTGGCGAAGACCGTTCGCGGCATGCTCGAGGCCCGCAAGGACGTCCATACCCGCGTCGGCAAGACCGCGCACCGGCTGTGGTTCATGGCGCGCTGGATGCCCGGCACGCTGCGCAAGATGCAGCGGCGCGCGTTCAAATGAGCGAGCCGCGGCGCCCGATCTTCCACCGCGACCGGATGGAATATTGGGCGTTCGTCGCCCAGATCGTCAGCGCGCTGGCGGTGGTCGCCTCGCTCGTCTTCGTCGGGCTCCAGCTCTACGACAGCAACCGGGTCGCGGCGCGCAGCGAGGCCAACGACACCCAGGCGCAATGGTCGTCGTTCCGCGCCTCGATCTACAGCTCGCACGATACCGCCGAGATGTTCCGCGCGGGCCTGGAGGGCAGCCAGGCGCTCGATCCCGCGGACCAGCTGCGCTTCGACTATCTGATGCGCGAGCATGGCTGGGCGACCTATCAGGTCTGGGAGCGGGTGCGCGACGGGCTGATGCCGCGCGCGCACTACGAGGCCGGCCAGGGCGCCGATTTCGTGCGGGTGATCTGCACCAGGGGCGGCTGGGCGGTCTGGTCGCGGATCAAGATCGAGCTGGCCAGACCCTATGTCGACGACATGGACCGGATGGCCGCCGCCTATGCGCGCGCCAATCCGGGCAAGGTCGGCTGCACCGGCTAGAGCAGGGCGTCGATCGCCTGGGCCATCTGGATGTCGCGGGTGGAGAGCCCGCCGGCGTCGTGCGTGGTCAGCAAGATATCGACCTTGTTCCAGACGTTCGACCATTCGGGATGATGGTCGGCCTTGTCGGCGAGCAGCGCCACGCGTGTCATGAAGCCGAAGGCCTGATTGAAGTCCTTGAACACGAACTTGCGGGTGATCGCGTCGCGCCCCGGCTCCCAGGTCCAGTCGGGCAGCGCCGCGAGCGATTCCTCGCGAAGTCCGTCGGTCAACCGCGCCACCATCATTGCCTCCTTGCCGTAGCTCCGGTCCCCGGCCTATTCCCGGCGGCATGACCGGGCAAGCCCCAGACGCCGCCATTATCGAGGCGCTAGCCCGCGCCGCCCTTGCGCGCATCCCCGAGCCCTTCCAGGGCTATCTCGCCGACATCGTGCTGGTGGTCGAGGACTTCGCCGACGACGAGACGCTCGACGCGATGGGCATCGAGGACCCCTTCGACCTGACCGGCTTGTACCGGGGCCGCCCCGTCGGCGAGAAATCGGCCTGGGACGGGGTGACCATGCCCGACGAGATCCATCTCTATCGCCGGCCGCTGCTCGACGAATGGGCGCATACCGGCGTGACGCTCGAATCGCTGGTCAACCATGTCGTGGTGCACGAGGTCGGCCATCATTTCGGGCTTTCCGACGACGACATGCACGCGCTGGAAGACTCGGCCGAGTGAGTGGCCTGGCCCTTCGCGGCGTGGCATGCCTGCGCGGCGGACGGCTGCTGTTTGAAGGGCTCGACCTGGCGCTCGCGCCCGGCGAGGCGGCGCTGGTGACCGGCCCGAACGGCGTCGGCAAGTCGAGCCTGATCCGCATCGCCGCCGGACTGCTCGCGCCGGCTGCCGGCAGCGTCGAATGCGAGGGCGCCCGGGCGCTGATGGCCGAGGCGCCGGCACTCGATTCCGAGCTTCCGCTTGCCGCTGCGCTCAACTTCTGGGCCGGGCTCGACGGCCGGCGGGACGTGGTGCCGGACGTGCTGGCGTCGCTCGACCTCGGCCCCCTGGCGCAGGTGCCGGTCCGCATGCTCTCGACCGGCCAGCGCCGCCGCGCCGCGCTGGCCCGGGTGGTGGCGAGCGCCGCGCCGATCTGGCTGCTCGACGAGCCGGCCAATGGCCTTGACGCCGCATCGGTCGCGCTGCTCGAAGGGCTGATCGCCGGCCATCGTGCGGCGGGTGGGATCGCCCTGGTCGCCACGCATTTGCCGATCGCGCTGCCCGATGCGCGCGAGGTGCGGCTGTGAGCATCTATGCTTCCCTGATCTGGCGCGAACTCAGGCGTGCCTGGAGCACCGGCGGGTTGGCGCTGCCCCTGGTGTTCTTCCTGCTGGTCGCGATCCTCTTTCCCTTCGCGGTCGGGCCCGATGCGAAGCTGCTCGGCCGCATCGCGCCGGGCGTGATTTGGGCGGCGGCTTTGCTGGCCGCGCTGCTGCCGGTCGAGCGGCTGGTGTCGCCCGATCTGGAGAGCGGCGTGCTCGACCAGCTGGCGGTGCGGGGCCTGCCCGATTCGGGGGTGGCGGCGGCCAAGGTCGCCGGCCATTGGCTCGGTTTCGCGCCCGCGCTGCTGGCTGCGACGGTGATCGCATCGGGGCTGCTCCAACTGCCCGGCGAGGGGCTGGCGCCGCTGCTGCTGGGGCTGCTGATCGGCACGCCGGGGCTGGCGGCGCTGGGGGTTGCCACCGCGGCGCTGGTCGCCGGGCTGCGGGGAGCCGGCGCGCTGGCCGGGCTGGTCATGCTGCCCTTCGCCGTGCCGCTGCTGATCTTCGGCGCCACCGCCGACCAGCCGGGCGCGCTCAAGCTGCTTGGCGCGGTGAGCCTGTTGCTGGTGGCGGGCTGCCCGTTCGTGGCGGGGGCGGCGGTTCGGATGGGGCGGAGTTAGGCCGTTCGGGCCGCGCGCGGGTCATCGTGCCGTCGAAGAGAGCCTTTCCGTCATCCCGGCGGAAGCCGGGATCTCAGGCGAAGGCGCAGGGAAGGAGCCGCACGAGATCCCGGCTTTCGCCGGGATGACGGTAATTTGTCAGGTCCGGGGCGTCAGGCTTCCGGCGGCAGCTCGTCGCCGTACACCACCATCGCCGAGCCGTCGGCCAGTGCATCCGCAGCGGCAGCGCGCAGCACCGGGTCCTCGGTCGCGCCCGGATCCGCGACTTCCATGCCCTTTTCCAGCCGCACCAGCATCCAGCCGGTGCCGAGCGCGACACCGGCGGCCTTGGCCTGCGCTTCCTCGAAGCTGTCGGCCGAGACATAGATCAGCATCGCGTGGCGCCCGCCTGGGCGGCGGCCCTCGACGGTGTCGGCGACTGCCGTTGCGAGGAATACCGACAGGCCCATCAGCCGCGGCTCCAGCGTGCGAAGATCGCGGTCGGCAGTTCGAGCCCGCGTGCTTCCTCGCGCACCGCCAGCTCGCCGCATTCCACCTTGCCGGGCAGATGCGCGACGTGCTGGCGCAGCAGCTCGCCGATCGCCAGCGCCGACATGCGCACGGCATAGACGGTGAGGAACAGGAAGCGGGAGTTTTCGTCGAGCAGCCGGCAAGTGTCGGCGATCAGGCCGGGCAGGCCTTCCTCGAGCTTCCACACTTCGCCGTTCGGGCCGCGGCCCCATTTCGGCGGATCGAGGATGATCCCGTCATAGCGCCGCCCGCGCCGCACTTCGCGCGCGGTGAACTTGGCGGCGTCGTCGATCATCCAGCGGATCGGCAGGTCCTCCATGCCCGACAGCGCGGCATTGGCCTTGCCCTCGGCCACCGATTTCTTCGAGGCGTCGACATGGGTGACCTTGGCGCCCTTGGCCGCCATCGCCAGGCTGCCGACCCCCGTATAGCCGAACAGGTTCATGAACTCGGGCGCATCCATCCCGTCGATCTGCGACCGCATCCAGTGCCAGACCGGCGACATGTCGGGGAAGAAGGCGAGGTGGCGGAAGGGGGTGTTCTGCGCGGTGAAGCGGACTTCTTCCCAACGCAGCGGCCAGCCTTCGCTGGCTACCTGCTTGGTGAAGTTCCAGCGGCCGCCGCCATCCTCGTCGGCACCCGGCACGAATTCGCCATGCGCATCCCAATTGTCGGAGGCGGGCGCCCACATCGCCTGGGGCTCGGGACGGATGAAGCGATATTTGCCGTAGCGCTCGAGCTTGCGGCCATGGCCGCTGTCGACCAGCCCGTAATCGGCCCAGGGCTCGCCGGTGAGAGTGATGAGGTCCATGGGGGGTCTTTAGACAACCGACCCAAATTCGTCATCCCCGCGAAAGCGGGGACCCATCTCCTGAACTCACCTGACGCAAAACGGCTGTGTTGCGCGGGACATCTGCACGAGATGGGCCCCGGCTTTCGCCGGGGTGACGGCTATTGGCGCGGCTTGGCGATGCCGGTGATGTAGTCGCGCACCGCGCCCAGCGTGCCGGGCAGCACTTCGTAGCGCTCCTGCCGGTCGAACAGGTCGCCGACGCGCGCGGGCAGGCTCGGGCGCATGCCGGTGGCGCGCTCGACCGCGTCGGCGAACTTGGCGGGGTGCGCGGTGGCCAGGGTGACGATGGGAACGTCAGCCGGGATGTCCGCCCGGCGCGCGGCGGCGAGGCCGATCGCGCTGTGCGGATCGATCACCTGCGCGGCTTCGGCCGAGGCCCAGCGCATCGTCTCGCTCATCTCGTCGGGCGTGATCCGGTCGCTCGAGAAGATCTTCGCCGCGCCCTGCTGCTGCGCGTTGGTGAGGCGCATTGCCCTGGTCGATTCGAAGCCGGCCATCTGCTCGGCGACGCTGGCGCCGGCGAGATCGAACAGCAGCCGCTCGAAGTTCGAGCTCACCTGGATGTCCATGCTCGGCGCCGCGGTCGGCGTGACGGTGCCCGCCGAATAATCGCCATTGGCCAGCGCGCGGTGGAGGATGTCGTTGACGTTGGTGGCGACCACCAGCCGCTCGACCGGCAGGCCCATGCGCGCCGCGACATAGCCGGCGAAGACGTCGCCGAAATTGCCCGTCGGCACCGCGAAGGCGACCTTCTGCGCCGGCGCGCCGAGGCGGACCGCAGCGTAGAAATAATAGACCACCTGCGCCATCAGCCGGGCCCAGTTGATCGAGTTGACTGCGCTCAGGCGGAAGCGGGTGGTGAAGTCGCGGTCGTTGAACAGCGCCTTCACCATCGCCTGGGCATCGTCGAAGCTGCCTTCGATCGCGATGTTGTGGACGTTGGGTGCCAGCACCGTGGTCATCTGGCGGCGCTGCACGTCGGAGACGCGGCCCTTGGGATGCAGCATGAAGATGTCGACGCCGTGCCGGCCGGCGACCGCGTCGATCGCGGCGCTGCCGGTGTCGCCCGAGGTCGCGCCGACGATGGTCAGCGGCTCGGAGCTGCCGGTCAGGAACTTCTCGAAGAGCAGGCCGAGCAGTTGGAGCGCGACGTCCTTGAAGGCGAGCGTCGGGCCGTGGAACAACTCGAGCAGGAAATGCTTGTGGTCGAGCTGGACCAGCGGGGTGACCGCGGCCTGGGAGAAGCGGCCATAGGCCTGCTCGCAGAGCGCGCGCAGCTCTTCCTCGCTCAGGTCCTCGGCGGTGAAGGGGGCCATCACCCGGACGGCGGTCTCGACATAGGAGAGGCCCTTGAGGCTCTCGATGTCCGCGCGGCTGAAGCTCGGCCATTGGGTCGGGACGTACAAGCCGCCGTCGCTCGCCAGGCCGGCAAGGGTCACGTCACGGAAGCCAAGCAGCGGCGCAGTGCCTCGGGTGCTCTGATAGTGCATGAGCGCGGGGCCTAGCGGGGAGCGGGGAGGGGGACAAGATAGGCTATGTTTAGGGGCGCTATTCCCCCAAGCGCACGCCCCACTCCGTCATCCCGGCGAAAGCCGGGATCTCGTGCGGCTCTTTCCCCGGGCCATCTCCTGAGATCCCGGCTTTCGCCGGGATGACGATTATGGCTTCGGCTTCTGCCGCCATTTCAGCGCCAGCAGATAGATCACCGAAGCTACAGCTGCGAACAGGAACCACTGCACCGCATAGGCGAGGTGGTTGTTGGGCACGCTGGACAGGTCCGGCCTGGCGGTCGGCTCCAGCCCCGGTGCGGCGCTCTCCGAGATCAGCATCAGATGCTTGGGCTCGCTGTCGAACAGGCCGGCGAGCAGCGGGCGGTGATCCGGGGCGTGGGTGATCGTGCCGGTCGCCTTGCCGCCCTTCCAGACCGGCTGGAACTTGGGATCGGGCGCCACGCCCATGTCGATCAGCAGTACCGCGCCTTCCGCGCCGGTGCGGCACTGGGCGAGGTGGCGATAGCCGTTGCCGCCCTTGATCGAGCGGCCGCCCTGGCTCTGCCAGCCGACCACCTGGAGGCAATAGGCGGTGGCGCGGCGGAACAGATACTGGTCGCCGACCGGCAGGCGCGGGAAGGCCATTTCGGGCTTGTCGAAATTGGCGGCGTACTGCTGGAGCGCGGCCAGCTTCTCGCCGCGGCGCTCGAGCTGCCAGACGCCCAGGCCGATCATCGCGGCGACGGCAAGGGCGACGAGGATCGTCGGGATCAGCGGAAAGCGCGGCATCATTCGCTCCGAACGCGCCCTTCGCCGGCGCGGTTGCGATATTCGAGCGCGAGCAGCAGGCCTTTGGAGAAGCGCAGCGCCAGGATCACCAGCGCGGCGGTGACCGGGATCCAGAGCAGCGCGTGGATCAGTACGCCGGGCTGGAAGGTGAACTCGACCCAGAGCGCCAGCCCGGTGACCAGCGCGCCGATGCCGAGGGTGAGGAACACCACCGGCCCGTCGCCGACGTTGAAGCGGGTGAAGTCGAGCCCGCAGGCCGTGCACCGGTCGGCAAAGCCGGTGAAGCTGCGGAACAGCGTCGGCGCGGCGCAGCGCGGGCAGGCGCCCTTGGTCCCGGAAAGGATCGGGGGAGGCGACACTGGGCCGCCTCCCCCGAGAGAATCGCTATCGGTGTCGGTCACGCTCAGCCGGCGTGGACCGGCGCGCCCCAGCCGCCCCAGACATAGATCGAGGCGAAGAGGAACAGCCACACCACGTCGACGAAGTGCCAGTACCAGGCCGCCGCCTCGAAACCGAAATGCTGCTTCGGGGTGAAGTCGCCCTTGTAGGCGCGGACCAGGTTCACGATCAGGAAGATCGTGCCGACGATCACGTGGAAGCCGTGGAAGCCGGTCGCCATGAAGAAGGCGCCGCCATAGCTCGAGCCATGCTCGGCCGCAGCCTGGAACGGGAAGGGCGCCTCGGCATATTCATAGGCCTGGAGGCTGCTGAAGGTCAGGCCGAGGATCACGGTGAGCCACAGGCCCTTGAGCACGCTGTCATTCTCGCCGACGCCGAGCAGGCCCCACAGGCCCTTCTTCTCGCCGCCGCGCTCATTGTGGATCAGGCCGTGATGCGCCCAGGTGACGGTGCAGCCCGAGCAGAGCAGGATCAGCGTGTTGAGCAGCGGGAACTTCCAGGCGTCGAGCACCTCCATGCCCTTGGGCGGCCACTGACCGCCGACCGCCTCGACGTGCGAGGGGAAGAGCGAGAAGTCGAACCAGGCCCAGAACCAGCCGACGAAGAACATCACTTCGGAAGCGATGAACAGAATCATGCCGTAGCGCAGGTGGAGCTGCACGATCGGAGTGTGATCGCCGGCATGCGCTTCCTGGATCACCTTGCTCCACCAGCCGAACATGGTGATCGCCACCAGCGTCAGCCCGGAGAAGAAGACCAGATAGGCGCTCGTATATTTGTGCATCACCATGATGCCGCCCACCGCGAGCACGAACGCAGCAAATGACCCGAAAAGCGGCCAGATGCTGGGTGGAAGGATATGGTACTGGTGATTCTTAGCCCCGGCCATCGATCTTCCCTGTCCTAATGCTTTTGCGCGGGAGCTTAGGGTGCGAAATCGCATCCCGCAACAATCCTCGCGCGTGCGGCGGTTTCGCTCAGTGCGCCTTGGCGGCGGCGTCCTTCACTGCCTGCGAATCGGCGGGGAAGAAAGTGTAGGAAAGGGTGATCTCCTGCACGTCGCGCGCGTCCGGATCGTCGAGGATCTTGGGATCGACATAGAAGATCACCGGCATGCGCACCGTCTCGCCGGGCTTCAGCGTCTGCTGGGTGAAGCAGAAGCACTGGATCTTGGTGAAATACTTGCCGACGAACACCGGGGTGACGTTGAACGTCGCGGTGCCGGTCACTTCGCGGTTGGAGGTGTTGGTGGCGGTGAAGAACGCCATGTCGCGCCCGCCGATGTCGATCGTGTCGGACCGGCGCTCGGGCTGGAACTTCCAGGGAATGCCCTTGGCGACGTTCGAATCGAAGGCAATCGTGATCTTCTGGCCGACGCTGCCAGGGGCCCGCAGGCCCCTTTGCGTCGTGCCGTTGAGGCCGGTCGCCTCGCAGAACATCCGGTAGAGCGGCACCGCCGCGAAGCCGAGCCCGGTCATCGAGCACACGCCGATGCCGGCGAGGATCGCGACGCGCAGGTTGCGGCTGATCCGGATCATCCGCCGTGGCCGAGCTGGATCTTCACGATCGAGATGGCGAAGACGAGCACCACGAACAGCCCGAGCAGCACCGCCATCACCACGGCGCGGCTGCGCTGGCGGGCGCGGACCAGCTCCGCCTCGTCGATCGGCGTGGGCGGGGTCTTGATCAGATCATCGGTCATGCGAACCACCTGTCGACGACGAGCGCGCCGAAAACAATGAACAGATAGAGGATCGAGAATTTGAACAGCCGCTTCTCAGGGACCATCGCATCGTCGGGCTCGGAGCGGCGGATCGCCACCTGCACCGCCATGGCGAGGAACAGGCCGGACATCACCGCGGCGATGATTCCGTAGATCGCGCCGGTATAGCCGAGGGGCCAGGGCGCGGCGGCGCACAGGATCATCGGGAGGGTGTAGAGCCCGATCTGGATGCGGGTGGTGCGCTCGCCTGCCACCACCGGCAGCATCGGCACGCCGGCATTGGCGTAATCGGTCTTCACGAACAGCGCGAGCGCCCAGAAATGCGGCGGCGTCCACAGGAAGATCAGCGCGAACAGCAGCATCGGCATGGTGCTGACGTCGCCGGTCGCGGCGGCCCAGCCGATCATCGGCGGGAAGGCGCCGGCCGCGCCGCCGATCACGATGTTCTGCGGCGTCCGGCGCTTGAGCCAGATCGTGTAGACGAACACGTAGAACAGGATCGAGGCGGCGAGGATCAGCGTCGCCGCCAGGTTGATCGCGAAATACATCAGGGCGAGCGAAAAGCCCGCCAGGCCCACGCCGAAGTGCAGCGCCGACTGGCGGTCCATCCGCCCGGCAGGCAGCGGCCGCTTGGCGGTGCGCTTCATCTTGGCGTCGAGATCGGCCTCGTACCATTGGTTGAGCGCCCCCGCCGCGCCCGCGCCCAGCGCGATGCACAGGATCGCGGTGAAGCCGAGGATCGGGTGGATCGGCACCGGCGCGGCGAGCATGCCGCACAGGCCGGTGAAGACGACAAGCGTCATCACCCGCGGCTTGGTCAGCGCGAGGAAATCACGCCAGTCGGCGGGCAGGGTTACGGTGGCGGAAGCGGTGCTCATGGTCGTGCAGGAGCTATAGGCCGGAGCGGGCCACGGGGGAAGTGGACGGATTGTCCGTTCAGTCCCTTGCCGGGGCGCGGTAGTTGTGCGTGGCGCGCCCTTCGAGCACTTCGATCATATAGTCGCCGTTCGGCGCCTCATCGAGATACGCGTGGGCGAGTGCCCAGGCCCGGGCTTCGAACGCGTCGACCGGTTCGCCGCGTTCGGCCATGGCCTCGCACTGGCCTCGGAAGGCGCCGGTGGCGAACTCCATGGTGCGGGCGCGGGCCCTGGGATGCTCGTCGGTGCTGGACAGCTCGAGGAAGCGCCGGAACGGTCCATCGAGAAAGGCGTCGGCCGACATCGGCATCGCCGTGTGGATCGCCCTGGCCAGGTCGTAATAGTCGTTGAACCTCGACCAGTCGGGCATGGGCTCAGGGCGCGGAAATCGGGGCGACGGTGGGCCGGTCCTGGCATTTGGCCGAAGCCAGCGCCTCCACCGGTTGATGATGTCTGCCATGCCCGATCGTCCTCCAGCCGCCCGCCCGACGCAAGTTGCGTTCAGCGCGCCTTGGTCAGCCCGGCATCGAGAACCGCGAGCGAATCGCCGCAACCGCGCCAGAGATAGTCCTTGTTCAGAGTGACCACGACCCGGGTCGGATAGACGCGGTTGCGCTGCTCGTCCCGGCACGGCGCCTCTGTCACTTCGATCGACAACGGCTCCTCTTCAGATTCGACGAACACCAGGGGCTGGCCGCGTCGGGAGGTTCCCATCGGGATGAGATTCTCGATCACGATTGCTCCGTCGATCCGCACCATTCCGGCGCCGCGCGCGATCGTGCTCACATAGCCGCTGCGTCGGTCCCGCCGGGGCTCAAGCTGGTGCCATTCGAGGTTGCCGCTCTCGATCAGGAGCCGCCATTTCGGCCGGCTTCCGGCTGCGTCGAAGCGCAAGTCGTCGCGCGGCAGCGGGCTGCTCAGCGATGAAAGCGCGACAAGGGGCAACCAGCGCAGCATTGCTTCAGCCTATCCGCCGCCGGCGCGGGCGGCAACGGTGTGCCCCGCAAATGAAAACGCCCCGGAAGTTTCCTCCCGGGGCGCTTTCTAGTTCAGCCTTTCGGCCCGGCTCAATGGTGGCCGTGATCCTCGATCACCGGCAGCGTCTCGAACTGGTGGAACGGCGGCGGGCTCGACAGCGTCCATTCGAGCGTCGTCGCGCCTTCGCCCCACGGGTTGCCCTCGGCCTTGCGACCGGCGAGCAGCGACAGGATGACGTTGACGAAGAAGAGGATCATCGATGCGGCCATGATCATGTAGCCGATCGTGGCGACATAGTTCCAATGGGCATAGGCGTCCGGATAGTCCGGATAGCGGCGCGGCATGCCCTGCAGGCCCAGGAAGTGCATCGGGAAGAACATCACGTTCACGCCGATGAAGAAGATCCAGAAGTGCAGCTGGCCGAGCAGCTCGTTGTACATCCGGCCCGACATCTTCGGGAACCAGTAGTAGAAGCCGGCGAACAGCGAGAACACCGCGCCGAGCGACAGCACATAGTGGAAGTGCGCGACGACGTAATAGGTGTCCTGCATATAGTCGTCGACGCCGCCGTTCGCGAGCACGACGCCGGTCACGCCGCCGACGGTGAACATGAAGATGAAGCCGATCGACCAGACCATCGGGGTCTTGAAGCTGATCGAGCCGCCCCACATGGTGGCGATCCACGAGAAGATCTTCACGCCGGTCGGCACCGCGATCACCATGGTCGCGGCGGTGAAGTACATCTTCACGGTGACCGACATGCCGGTGGTGAACATGTGGTGCGCCCACACGACGAAGCCGACCAGGCCGATCGCGACCATGGCGTAGGCCATGCCCAGATAGCCGAACACCGGCTTGCGGCTGAAGGTGGCGATGATCTGGCTGACGATGCCGAAGCCCGGCAGGATCATGATGTACACTTCGGGGTGGCCGAAGAACCAGAACAGGTGCTGGTAGAGGATCGGGTCGCCGCCGTACTGCGGATCGTAGAAGGCGGTGCCGAAGTTGCGGTCGGTCAGCAGCATGGTGATCGCCGCGGCGAGCACCGGCAGCGCCAGCAGCAGCAGGAAGGCGGTGATCAGCACCGACCAGACGAATAGCGGCATCTTGTGCAGGGTCATGCCCGGCGCGCGCATGTTGAAGATGGTGGTGATGAAGTTGATCGCGCCCAGGATCGAGCTGGCGCCCGCGAGGTGGAGCGACAGGATCGCCATGTCGACCGACGGCCCGGGCTCGCCATAGGTGGAGAGCGGCGCATAGACCGTCCAGCCGGTGCCCGCGCCGATGCCGACGAACGGCGAGGCGAGCAGCAGCAGGAAGGCCGGAATCAGCAGCCAGAACGAGATGTTGTTCATGCGCGGGAACGCCATGTCCGGCGCGCCGATCATGATCGGGACGAACCAGTTGCCGAAGCCGCCGATCATCGCCGGCATGACCATGAAGAACACCATGATCAGGCCGTGCGCGGTGATCAGCACGTTCCAGAAGTGCATCGCGTCGTCGAACTTGGCCTCGCCGTGCAGCATGCCGAGCCAGGTCGGCAGATACTGGATGCCCGGCTGCATCAGCTCGGCACGCATCAGGCCCGAGATCGAGCCGCCGATGATGCCCGCGACGATCGCGAAGATCAGGTAGAGCGTGCCGATGTCCTTGTGGTTCGTCGACATGAACCAGCGGGCGAAGAAGCCCGGCTTGTGATCGGCATCGTGGTGCGCATGATCGTCATGCGCGTGAAGGGCGATATCGGTCATGGTCTCAGTTGCCCGTGGTGTTGCCGGCGGCGGCACTGGCGGCCGGCGCGGTCTCGTTGGTGGCAGCCGGTTCGGCGGCGGCGTTGGTCTCGGCAGCGTTCGCAGCGGCCGGCGCGGCGGCGTTCTGCGCGGCCTCGGCAGCCGCGGCTGCGGCGACCTCTGCCGGCATGGTGCCGCCCTTCGACTTCACCCACTGGGCGAACTCGGCCGGCGACACGGCCTCGACCGCGATCGGCATGTATGCGTGGCGGGCGCCGCACAGCTCGGAGCACTGGCCGAAATAGAGGCCGGGCTTCTCGATGATGAAGCTGGTCTCGTTGAGCTTGCCGGGCACCGCGTCGAGCTTGATCCAGAAGGCGGGGACCGCCCAGCTGTGGATCACGTCCTGCGCGGTGGTGACCAGGCGGATCGGCACGCCGACCGGCAGCACGACGCGCTGGTCGGTCGCGAGCAGGCGGGGGCCGTCGGCGTCGGTACGGTAGCGCTGGCCGGCCGGGACCTGGCCCTGCTCCTTGAGCATGTTGGCGGTCAGCTGGATGCCGCCATTGTCCGGATATTCATAGCTCCAGAACCACTGGTTGCCGATCGCCTTGAGGGTGATCGCATCCTTGGGCGCGGGCTTGAACTGCGCGGCGAGCAGGCGGATCGAGGGGACCGCGATCGCGATCAGGATCAGCACCGGGACGAGCGTCCAGACGATCTCGATCACGGTGTTGTGAGCGGTCTTGGACGGCGTCGGATTGGCCGCGCGGCGATAGCGGAAGATCACCCACAGCAGCAGGATCAGCACGAAGATCGAAATCACCGTGATCAGCGGCACCAGGATATGGTTGTGGAAGTCGTGCGCTTCCTCGCCGATCTTGGTGACCTGCGGCTGGAGCGCGATTCCCTCAGCGACCGGCTGGCCGATGCCCGGGGCCGCCTTGGTCAGCGGCTTGCCCGAAGCGTCGAGCGTGGGATCGGCTACCGCCGGCGTGGCGGCTGCGGCGGGTGCCGCGCTGTTCGCGACCGGTGCCGCGGTGTTAGCAACAGGCTCCTGGGCCGAAGCGGGCGTGGCGAACGCCATCCCCGCCGCCAGGAGGATCGAAGTCAACCCAAGCATGCGCATCGTCTATCTTCACCCTGTTCCGCAAGAGCCCCGGGCTGGGAAAGGATTACCCCCAGTGCAACCGGGGTATACGAGCCGTGCATCCATTCTCAACCCTTTTTGATCGCCCGTTGCGGTGGATGGGAGGTGGTCCTAAGGGAAATCGACAGTCCCCGCGATGATTGGAGCGAGCATTGGAAGGCAACGCAGTTCTGGATGAGTTTCGTGCTGCAGGTGCGTTGCTCGAAGGCCATTTTATCCTCTCTTCGGGCCTTCGCTCTCCCATCTTCCTGCAAAAGATGCGTATTTTCGAGGACCCTGCCCGAACCGAGCGTGTGTGCAGTGCACTAGGAAACTTGATTCGCGAGTCGTTTGGCGAAGTCGACATGGTCGTGTCGCCGGCGATCGGCGGAATCATCCCGGGCTATGAGACGGCGCGGGCGCTCGGCTGCAAGGCGGTGTTCGTCGAGCGCGAGGAGGGCGAGTTCCAGCTGCGCCGCGGCTTCGAGATCCCCGAGGGCGCGCGGATCGTGATGGTCGAGGACATCGTCACCACCGGGCTTTCGTCGCGCGAATGCATCGCCGCGATCCGCAAGCATCCGGGCAAGCTGCTCGGCGCCGCCTGCATCGTCGATCGCTCGAACGGCAGTGCGGATGTCGGCGTGCCTTTGGTCTCGCTGCTCAGGATGGACGTGCCGGCCTATCCGGCGGACCAGTTGCCCCCCGAGCTGGCGGCGATCCCTGCGATCAAGCCCGGCAGCCGGGCGATCACTGCATAAGGAGGCGCCAAAGGTGACCGGCAAGCTTCGCCTGGGTGTCAACATCGACCATGTCGCCACCGTGCGCAACGCGCGCGGCTCGGGCTATCCGGATCCGGTACGTGCGGCATTGCTCGCCGCCGAGGCCGGTGCCGACGGCATCACCGCGCATCTGCGCGAGGATCGCCGCCACATCACCGACGACGACATCGCCCGGCTCTCCGCCGAGCTCACCGTCCCGCTCAACCTCGAGATGGCGGCGACGCAGGAGATGCTGGCGATCGCGCTGCGCCACCGCCCGCACGCCGTGTGCATCGTGCCCGAGAAGCGCGAGGAGCGGACGACCGAGGGCGGGCTCGATGTCGCCGGGCATTTCGACCACCTGGCGCCGATGGTCGCGAAGCTGCGCGACAATGGCAGCCGCGTCTCGCTGTTCATCGAGCCGGACGAACGCCAGATCGACGCGGCGCTCCGCCTGGGCGCGCCGGTCGTCGAGTTCCACACCGGCCGCTATTGCGAGCTGGCCGAGACCGACCGCGCCGCCGAGCTGCGCCGGATCGCCGATGCTGCGGCGCTTGCCGCCAAGGAAGGGATCGAGCCGCATGCCGGGCACGGCCTGACCTTCGACAATGTCATCCCGATCGCGGCGATCCCGCAGATCATGGAGCTCAACATCGGCCATTTCCTGATCGGCGAGGCGATCTTCGACGGCCTCGCCCCGGTGATCCGCCACATGCGCGCACTGATGGACGAAGCACGGTGACGACTCTGCCGCGCGCACGCCTCGGGCTTGTGCTGGTGTCGTTTCTACCGTTGCTGCTTGCAATTCGGATTGCACTGGTTCCGGTCGGAATCCTCTATGGCAAGATACCAGACCCGGAAGCCGGCATGATCCTGCATACGCTGATGCGTGGCGGGGTTATTTTCGCCCCGGCGATATTTCTCTATGCCGCGGCCTGGATCAGCCATGCGCGCGGGAATGGCATTTGGTGGTGGCTGTTCCTGATGCTGCTGGTTGCTCCGGCGAGTGTTGGCACCCTGATCTGGACGGGACCCTAGATGATCATTGGCCTCGGCTCCGACCTCTGCAACATCGAGCGGATCCAGAAGTCGCTGGACCGGTTCGGCACGCGCTTCGAGCAGCGCAGCTTCACCGACCTCGAGATCGCCAAGGCCAAGACCCGTCCGCACAACTATGCCGCGACGCTCGCCAAGCGCTTCGCGGCCAAGGAGGCCTTCTCCAAGGCGGTTGGAACCGGCTTCAAGCGCGGCGTGTTCATGAAGGACATCGGTGTCGTCAACGCACCCTCCGGTGCCCCCACGCTGGCATTGACCGGGGGCGCGAAGGCGAGGCTTGACGCCATCACTCCCGCGGGTCACGTCGCCGTGGTGCATCTGACGCTGACGGACGATCATCCCTGGGCGTTCGCCATGGTGATGATCGAGGCGGTGAAGGAAGGTTGATGGGGGCGGACGAGCTCGCGTTGAGTCACCAGGCGTATGAGGAGGAGGCCGAAGCCCGACCGCACACCGACTGGTGGGCGGAGGCGCGCGGCATCCTGTGGCTGGTGCTCGCCGTGCTCGGCTTCCACAGCCTGATCGCCAAGCCCTTCTTCATCCCCAGCGAATCGATGCTCCCCGGGCTGCTCGTCGGCGACAGGCTGGTCGTGACCAAATATCCCTATGGCTATAGCTGGGTGACGCCGACCTTCCATGTGCTGCCCTTCATGCCTGGGCGCATCCTGGGCCGGCTGCCCGAACGCGGCGACGTGGTGATCGTCACGCCGCCGGGCACCAATACCGACTATATCAAGCGGGTGATCGGCCTGCCCGGCGACACGATCGGCGTGCGCGGCGGTATCGTCTATCTGAACGGCAAGGCGGTGCCGCGCCGGGCGATGGGCGACCGCTACATCCCCGTCGATCCCAACACCCGCTGCGACGAGGAGCAATATCCCGGCTTCCGGGTGACCCGCGACGGCAAGGCTTATTGCCGCCTGCCGATCTTCCGCGAGACCCTGCCCAATGGCCGCTCCTACGACACGGTCGACCTCGGCTTCCGCCCCGGTCGCGGCGACAATTATCCCGAGATCCGCGTGCCCAAAGGCAAGGTGTTCCTGATGGGCGACAATCGCGACAATTCGGCCGACAGCCGCTTCCCGCTCAGCCAGAACGGGCTCGGCGGGCCGGTGCCCTGGGAGAATATCGGCGGCCGCGCCGAGTTCATCACCTTCAGCCTCGATGGCAGCGCCAGCTGGAACCCGCTGACCTGGCCCAAATCCTTCCGCCCCGGCCGTGCCGGCACCTCGCTCCATCCGCAACGGGATAACCACTGATGAGCGATCCGCTCGCCTCGCAGAACGTCCATGTCGTCCAGGAGCCGGGGCCGAACGAGCTCCGCGATCCGGTGGTCCGCGCCGAGCTCAAGAAAGCGAGCGTTTGGTTCGGGCTGGCCATCGCGGTCGCGCTGTTCGTGCTGCTGGTCCAGCCGATCCTGATCATCTTCGGCGGGCTGGTCTTCGCCTCGATGCTCGATGGCGGCGCCCGCCTGCTCGGCCGCATTCTGCCGATCCCACGCTCGCTGCGCATCGTGATCGTCATCCTGCTGATGATCGCCTTCTTCGGCGGCATCTTCTACCTGACCGGCGTGCAGATCTCCGCCCAGGCCGAGCAACTGCGCACCACGCTGGAGGTGCAGGCCAACAAGGTCGCGCAATGGGTCTCCGACCTCGGGCTGATGCCCGGCCGCTCGGACCTGACCGGGCTGGTCCAGCAGGCGCTGGGCAGCGTCGGCAAGCTGACCTCGGCGGTCGGATCGGTGTTCGGCGCGGTCTCGTCGCTGCTGATGATCTTCATCATCGGCCTGTTCGTGGCACTCGAGCCGCGCATCTATGAGCGCGGCCTGCAATGGATGGTGCCGATGGACGCACGCGACCAGTTCGCCGTCATGATCAGCCGCATGGCCACGACGATGCGCCGCCTGCTCGCCGGCCGGCTGCTCGGCATGTTGTTCGAGGGCGTGGTCACGGCCTTCTTCCTGTGGCTCGTCGGCGTGCCGATGGCGCTGCTGCTCGGCATCATCACCGGCGTGCTCGCCTTCATCCCCAATATCGGCGCCTTCGTCTCGGGCGTGATGATGGTCTCGGTCGGCTTCAGCGCCGGGACCGAGACGGGCATCTGGGCGATCATCATCTATTTCGGCGTGCAGAATTTCGACGGCTATGTCGTGCTGCCGCTGGTCGCCCGGCACACGGTCGACATGCCGCCGGCGCTCACTTTGTCCTCGCAGATCCTCGCCAGCACGCTGTTCGGCGTGCTCGGCCTGGCGCTCGCCGATCCGATCGTCGCGATGATCAAGGTCGCGCTGGAGAGCGAGGCGGAGCGCGCCGCCCGTGCCGCCGACGAGCATGGCCCGCGGCTCAAATGGCGGGTGCGGCTGCGCAGGGGCTATGCCGAGGACGCGCCGACACCGCTCGAGCCGCCGGCGGGCGCGGCATGATCCTCTATGATTATTTCCGGTCCTCGGCCGCCTATCGCGTCCGCATCGCGCTGAACCTCAAGGGGCTCGCCTATCAGCAGCAGGACGTGATGCTGCTCGAGAACCAGCAGCGCAGTCCCGAGCATCTCGCCCGCAATCCGCAGGGGCTGGTGCCGGCGCTGGAGGCGGAGGGCAAGGTGATCACCCAGAGCCTGGCGATCATCCAATGGCTCGATTCGCGCTATCCCGAGCCGCGGCTGATCCCCGCCGATCCCGATGCCCGCGCCGCCGCGATGGCGCGTGCGCTGGTTGTGGGGGCGGACATCCATCCGCTCAACAATCTGCGGGTGATGCGGCGGCTCAAGGAGATGGGGATCGACGAGGCGGGCCGGAACGACTGGACGCGCCACTGGATCGCCGAGGGCTTTGCCGCTTTGGAGGCGATGGCCGGGGACGGCCCATTCCTCGGCGGCGACGCGCCCGGCATCGCCGATCTCTTCCTGGTGCCGCAGATGTACAATGCCCGCCGTTTCGAGACGCCGCTCGACGCCTTTCCACGGCTCGTCGCGATCGACGCGGCGGCGACCGCGCTGCCGGCCTTCGCCGCGGCGCATCCTGACGCCGTGGCGCCCAAGTGAGGTCCCCCTTTCTAAGCCCCTCCCCTTCAGGGGAGGGGTTTGGGGTGGGGAATGTGTCTCACCGAGAGCAGCGCTCGCGGACAGGCCCCACCCCAACCCATCATCGGGTGAACAGCGCCCTGCGCTGTTCAGGCCATGCCGGGGGCATGGCCGACCCGATGATCCTGAAGGGGAGGGGCTTGTTTCTGATCGCCGCTACTCTGTTCCCGCTCCCGGCCTTCGCGCAGGAGCAGGACGAGGCTGCTATCGTGGTCACCGGCCGCGGGCTCGAGGCGCCGCCGGGCGAAGCCGCCTATGACGTGGTGACGATTGATCGCGACCGGATCGCAGGCACCGCCAGCGGCCGGCTGGAGGACGCGTTGCGCGACGCCGCCGGTCTCGCCCAGTTCCGCCGCTCCGATTCGCGCTCGGCGCATCCGACTTCGCAGGGCGTCACCTTGCGCGGGCTCGGCGGCAACGCCTCCAGCCGCGCGCTGCTGCTGCTCGACGGCGTGCCCCAGGCCGATCCGTTCGGCGGCTGGGTCGCCTTTCCCGCCTATCTGCCGAATCGGCTCGCCGGAGCCCGAATCGTCCGGGGCGGCGGCAGCGGCTATGCCGGGCCGGGCGCGCTTGCCGGCACGATCGAACTGGAGAGCGGCGGCCCTGCGCAGCTCGGGGCGCTGTCGCTCGACGCGCTCTATGGCAGCCGCGACAGCATCGACATGTCGGGCGTCGGCGCGGCGAGGCTGGGTCGGGGCTTCGTGACGCTTGCCGGCCAATATGCGCGAGGCGACGGCTTCACCCCGATCGTCGAGGCAGATCGCGGCCCCGCCGATCGTCCGGCACCCTATGAGCAGGCGGCGGTCGCGGTCCGCGCCGTCGCCGATCTCGGCGGGGCTACCGAGCTCCAGGCAAACCTCTCCGCCTTCACCGATCATCGCGATCGCGGCGTCGACTTCACCAAGGTGAAGAGCGAAGGCGCCGATGCCAGCCTGCGCATCGTCGGGCGCGGCCGCTGGGGCTGGTCGGGGCTCGCCTATCTCCAGACGCGCGGCTTCGCCTCGGGCTTTGCCAGCGTCAACGACACGCGCAGCACGGCGACCGCGACGCTCGACCAATATGCCGTGCCGGCCACCGGCATCGGCGCACGCATCGAAGTCGCGCCACCCATTGGCGGCGGGGTGACGCTGCGGCTCGGCAGCGACCTGCGCCGCGTCTCGGGGCGGACCGAGGAGCTGTTCAACTATGTCGCCGGCTTGCCCACCCGCCGCCGGGTCGCCGGTGGCGAGAGCCTGACGGTCGGCAGTTTCGCCGACGCCAGCTATGAAAGCGGCCCGCTGACGCTCAGCCTGGGTGGCAGGCTCGACCATTGGAGCATCTCCAACGGTTCGTTGCGGGAAACTTCGCTCGCCCTGGGCCCGGTGCTCACCGATAGCCGCTTCCCGGACCGCGACGGGACCGAGGCGACCGGTCGCGCCGGTGCGGCGTACCGGCTGGGCCAGGTCACGCTGCGCGCCGCCGCCTATCGCGGCTGGCGGCTGCCGACGCTCAACGAGCTCTATCGCCCCTTCCGCGCCGGTGCCGACGCGACCGCCGCGAATGCCGCACTTGATCCGGAACGGCTGACCGGTGCCGAGATCGGTGTGGACTGGCGGCCGGCGCCGTCCTTGACCTTCCGCGCGACCGGCTATTGGAACCGGCTCGACGGCGCGATCGCCAATGTCACGCTGGCGCAGGGGCCGGGGACGTTCCCGGGCGTCGGTTTCGTCTCGGCGGCGGGCTTCTATCGCCAGCGGCAGAATCTCGATGCGGTGACGGCCAAGGGCGTCGAGCTGGACGGACGCTGGGTGGCGGGGGATCTCAGCCTAGGCGCTTCCTATGCCTTCACCGATTCGCGGGTCTCCGCCTCGGGCGTGTCCGCCGGGCTCGACGGGCTGCGTCCGGCTCAGACCGCGCGCCACCAGGCCAGCGCCACGCTCGGCTGGGTGCATGGCGATGCCGGCGCGTCGCTCACCGCGCGCTATGCCGGGCCGCAGTTCGAGGACGACCAGAACGGCCGCACGCTGAACGGCGCCTTCACCCTCGACGCCACCGCCGCGCTGCCGATCACGCGCGGCCTGGCGCTCCAGGCGCGGGCGGAGAATATCTTCGATGCCGAGGTGCAGGCGGGGATCAGCGGCCCGGGCGTGGCCGAGCGGGCGTTGCCGCGGACCTTGTGGCTGGGCGCGCGACTGCGGCTGCGGTGAGCCCAATTCGTCATCCCGCCTTCCAACCGTCATCCCGGCGAAAACCGGGATCTCGTGCGGCTCTTTTCCCGTGCCTTCGCCTGAGATCCCGGCTTCCGCCGGGATGACGGATTGGTAGTAGGATGACGGCTATTGGGGCCGTTGGCTGACAATCCGGTCGAACAACGCGAGATACTCCGCGATCGGGTCGCCGCTCGTCGTGACCGGCGCGGGCCGCACCGAATCGGGCGCCAGCCAATGGTCGAGCGCCGCGACCAGTCCGTCGGCATCCTCGCGGTCGATTACGGTCCCGAGCGCAGGATCATGGACGATCTCGCGCACCGCGACGCTCGATTCGGTCGAGACCACCGGCGTTCCCACCGAGAGCGCCTCGCGCAGCACGCCGGGCACGCCTTCATAGTCCGAGGTCAGCACCGCGACCGCTGCGCCCTTGATCGCGGGGAGGGGATCGCCGGCATGGCCGGGCATCGCCACGCGGTCGCTCAGCCCGAGCGCCGCGACCTGCGCTTCCAGTTGCGCCCGGGCGCTGCCTTCGCCCAGCAGCAGCAGCTTCACCTGGCGGTCGGCGAGGCGGGGCAGGGCGGCGAGCAGCCGGTCCCAGCGCTTCTGCGGCTCGAGCCGGCCGACGCCGATCAGATAGCGCCCTTCCGGCAGCGGCACCGGCGCCGCATCCGCGATGGCCGAGGCGGGCGGATTGGCGATCACGCTCACGCGGTCCGGCGGCATGCGCATCTCGGCGACCGCCTCGGCCGCCATCGCCGGGGTCATCGCGACGACATGGTCGAGGAAGCGCGGATGGAGGCGCAGCCAGCGGCGATAGCGCCACGCGGCGCCCGGCGAGAGCTCGGGGCGGACCAGCGCGTTGGATACTTTGGCGACGATCGGCGGGCTGCGCCGGCCGAGCCGCAGCCGCGTGGCCGCGGCGATGCCGCTGTAATGATTGCCCGCGCAGAAGATCAGATCAGGGCAAACATCGCGCACATGCGATGCCAGGCCGAGCAGCGCCGAATAGCGTGCATCGTTCAGCTCTATAAGATTGATTTCGCTGGGAATTTCTGAAGCCAGCGGGCCCTCGCGGCTGCCCAGTACCAGCGTCACCCGGCGCCCTTCGCGCAGCCAGCCGGCGGCCATGCGCAGCATCGCCCGTTCCACTCCGCCGCCCTGCAGGCGCTGGGCATAGGTGAGGATGTGCTGGGCGGACTCGTTTTGTGTGCGGTGCAACATAGACCTTGCGAATTGCCACTCTTACGCCCAAATCGCCCCCGCAATAAACCGTATTCTGCTGTCACCAGCCATTTTCGCGTCGTGTGAACTGGGGGCTGCAAAGCCGCATGGCGCCGGTAAGATACTGTAATACGCCCGTTCTTTGGGCAGCGGATACGAATCAGTGAACGAACCCAGTCTGGAGGCTTCGGTGAACACGAGCGTTGTCGAGGCCGTCCCCCTGCCGGGCGCGCCCGATCTTGCGGGCCTGGAGCCCGTCGAAAAGATCAAGCGTCGCTGGCCGGCACTGGTCGGCGGCGCGCTCACGCTGCTGATGATCGTGGCGCTCGGCCGCGAGCTGTTCGGCTCGGGGCTGGCGGGTCTGTATCGCACGCTGCCGACCAACCCGCTCTTCTACCTGGTCTTTGCGCTCTATTATGTCGGACCGCCGACCTTCGACTACATCATCTTCAAGCGCCTCTGGCAGATCCCGCTCGCCGGGCTCGCCGCGCTCCACAAGAAGCGCATCTCGAACGAAGTGCTGTTCGGCTATTCGGGCGAGGCGTATTTCTACGCCTGGGCCCGCCAACGCACCCAGATGGTCGCCGCCCCGTTCGGCGCGGTGAAGGACGTGATGATCCTGTCGGCGATCGCCGGCAACGCGATCACCTTCGTGATGATGATCGTTGGCCTGCCGCTCTATCTTGGGCTGGTGCCGCCGCAATGGAAGCTGGCGGTGATCGGCTCGGTCGGGGTTCTGGCGCTGATGTCGCTGCCGTTCCTGCTCTTCTCGAAGCGCGTCTTCTCGCTGCCCCGCCGCGAGCTGTGGTGGGTGTTCATGGTCCACTGCATCCGTATCCTCACCGGTTCGCTGCTCGTCGCGATCGCCTGGCACCTGGCGATGCCGGGCGTGTCGATCGGCGTGTGGCTGATGATGGCCGCCGGCCGCCTGCTGGTCTGGCGCCTGCCGCTGGTGCCGAGCAAGGAAGCCGCCTTCGCCGCGATCACCGGCGTGGTGATCGGCCAGGGTTCGGCGATGTCCGAGCTGATGGCGCTGATCGCCGGCCTGACGCTTCTCGCCCATGTCACGCTGATCGGAGGGTTCAGCGTCCAGGCCCTGCTCACGAGGAACAAGCAGCAATGATCCGTGCCCTGACCGCCAGCACCGCCGCCGCGCTCGCCTTTGCCGCGAGCCCGGCCGCCGCGCAGCAGGATCCGGTCGACGGCACCTGCGCGATCCCCGGCGGCGCGCGCCTCTATGTCAACGTCACCGGCCTCAAGGACCGGATCGGCCGGCTGAAGGTCGAGCTCTATCCGCCCAACGAGGAAGACTTCCTGCGCGACGACACCTCGCTCAAGAAGGAGGGCAAGCCGTTCCGCCGCGTCTGGGCGTCGGTGCCGCAATCGGGCCCGGTGCGCATCTGCATCCGCGCGCCCAGCGCCGGCACCTGGGCGGTGCTGTTCACCCATGACCGCGACGGCAAGAACAAGTTCAACTTCTGGGAGGACGGCGCTGGCTTCGCCAGCAACCAGAAGCTTGGCCGTAGCAGGCCCAAGGTGCGCCAGGCCCTGGTCAATGTCGGCGCGGGTGGTGGACAGATCACGATCAAGGCCCAATATCTGCGCGGCCTGGGCGGCTTCGGTCCGCTCGACGACTGAGGAGGCGCCTGCATGCGCATCGTCGACGTCAACGAGTTCTATTCGCCGACCGGCGGGGGCGTCCGTACCTATCTCGACCGCAAGATGGGCATCATGGCCGATATGGGCCATGAGCTGACCGTGATCGCCCCGGCGCTCGAATCGAGCGTCGAGGAGCGTCCCGGCGGCGGCCGCGTCATCTGGGTCAAGGCGCCGCCGCTGATCCTCGACCGCAATTACGGCATCTTCGTCAAGGACGAGCCGGTCTGGAACCTGCTCGACGAGCTGCAGCCCGACATCGTCGAGACCAGCTCGCCCTGGCTGCCCGGCTGGACCGTGGCGCGGTGGAAGGGCGATGCGGTCAAGGTGTTCTTCGCGCATGGCGACAATATCGGCGCCTATCCGCAGCGCTGGCTAGATAGCGTGGCGACCCCGATCCAGGTCGAGCAGGCATTCGCCTGGTACACGCGCTACATGAACAACTTCCTCCAGCATTACGATGCGTTCGTCACCAACGGCCCGGCGCTCGCCAAGCGCTTCCGCCGCCGCGGCATGACGGTCCATGCCTCGATGCCGCTGGGGATCGAGCGGCAATGGTTCTCGCCCGACCTGCGCGACGAGAAGCTGCGCGTCGCGCTATTGGCGCAGCTCGGCCTGCCGCCCGAGGGGCATCTGCTGCTCGGCCTGGGCCGGCACCACAAGGAGAAGCGCTGGCCGCTGGTGATCGACGCGGTCGAGGCGGCGGCGAACGACCTGCCGGTCGGCCTGATGCTGATCGGCGACGGCCCGCAGCGCCGCCAGCTCGAGGAGCGAATCGCCGGCAGCCCGCACATCAAGATCTTCCGGCCGGTCTATGACCGGGTGCGCTTCTCGCGGATCATGGCGAGCTGCGACGCGCTGATCCATGGCTCCGACGCCGAGCCGTTCGGGCTGGTCGCATCGGAGGCGCTCGCCTCGGGCCTGCCGCTGATCGGGCCCGACGAGGGCGGGTTCGCCGAGATTGCCGATCCGCTGTTCGCCGAGACCTATCGCGCGCGCGACGCCTATTCGGCGGCCGATGCGATCCGCCGCATGTTCGGCCGCGAGCAGAGCATCCTGCGCAACGCCGCGCGCATCGCCGCCGGCAAGGTGCGCAGCGACGCCGACCACGCCGCCGAGCTCATGGCCTATTACGAGGGCTTGCTCGAGGCGAAGCGCGGCGCCGGCGGCTTGGTGGCTGCCGGCAGCTCGTAGACCGAGATATAGAGATCGCCGAGCGGCCAGCGGCCGCGCAGGCGATAGCCCATCTCGTCCATCCGCTGCACCGCCAGCCGGTGCGAGTCCATGCGCTCGCCATAATAGGTCGGGCGCATCACCACGATCTCGGGCCGCTGGGTGAAGATGCGGTTGATCTCCTCCAGCTGGTCGACGCCCAGCGCGCCATTCTCGCGCTCGCGCGAGAGGTGGCTGGGGAAGATCCACGGCGTCACCGTGCAGCGTCCGGTATAGCTGTAGAGGATGGCGTTGCCCGAATAGACGTACATGCAGCCGCTGCCATGGCCGATGCCCTCGGCCAGCGCCTCGAGCTGCTCGGCATTGCCGCGGTGCCACTTGGCGCTCCACGCGGTGTATTCGCCGCCAAGCCCGGCCGCGAGCAGCATCACCGGGGTCAGCCATTTGCGGCCGAGCTCGGTGCCGCCCAGATAGCCGGCGCAGCACAGGCTCGCCGGCACCAGCACGGGCAGGGCGTAGTGGTTGAACCAGCTGCCGAACACGAGCAGCCCGATCACGGCGGCGATCAGCCAGCCGAAGAACAGCGCGCGCACCGGATGCTCGCTCGGGTCCTTCACCGGCACGTGGCGCGACAGGCCCGAGACGATCAGCAGCAGTCCCAGGATCAGCGCGATCTTGAGGAAGGCGCGCAGCAGCACCGCGGGCGGATCGCTCAGCCGATCGACGATCGAGCCGAAATTGGCGTAGAACCAGGGCTCGCCATGCCCCATCAGGATGAAGACGGCCCAGACGGCGAGCGTCGGCAGCCACACCGCCGACGCCCATAGGCCGCCGCGGCGCAGGACATGGGCGATGCCGGTGCCGAGCTTGATCTCGTGCCACATCAGCCACAGGCCGAGGAACATCGCCTCGAACACCACCGAATATTTCACCTGCATCGCCACGCCGACGATCAGCATGGCCAGCGTGCCGCGATGGATGCGGCGGCGGTCGCCGCTCTCGTCGCTCGGGCTCGGCACGACGAGCAGGAACGCCCAGGCCATCAGCAGATTGTAGAAGACCGGCGCCTGGCCGCCCTGGCCGTCGGCGAAGTTGATCATGAACAGATAGAGCAGCGCCACGGTCAGCGCGCCGCGTCCCCATCCGGCCTTCTCGGCCAGCCGCGCGATCAGCAGCGCGGTACCGACCACGGCCGCCAATGCCATCGCCTGGTAGATCCAGATTCCCGCCGGCACGCCGAAGGCGGCGGGCAGCAGATAGATCAGGAACAGGCCGACGGGCTTGCGATCCCATACGTCGACGAAGGGCACCGCGCCGTGCAGCATCTGCTGCGCCGTGACGAAGTAGAACTCCTCGTCGACATGGACCACGGGGTTGCCGAAGGTCAGCGCGCGGACCGCAATGGCGACGAGCAGCAGGATCGACCAGCGCGGCAGCGCGGTGACGACTGCAGTGAGGTCGGTCAGGCGAGTCGTCCGGCTCCCCAGCACTTCGGACTTGCTTGCCATCAGGAGCGCGGAGCCCCGGGCGGAAGGTGATGCGGCATGAAGTTGGACAGGGCCTTGTTGCGTGCGACTGCAGGCGTGCTTAGCGTCCGCGGCGCGTGCTGTCACGAACTCGACACGTGGCGGCGGCAAGGCTTGCGGCGAAATAGCTTGGGAACGCCTCAAAATGACACTGCGCATCGATCGCCGCTCGCTCATCCTCACCGGCACGCTGGGCCTGGGCGCGCTCGCCATCCCCGGCTTCTCGTTCGCCCAGGCGCTGGCCAGCGGTTTCACCCATTCGGTCGCCAGCGGCGAGCCGGGGCCGGACACGATGCTGCTGTGGACGCGCTACGTCCCTGCCGATCGCGGCGCGGTGAAGGTGAAGGCCGAGATCTCGAAGACCGAGGATTTCGCCAAGATCGTCTCTGGCGGCGAGCAGATCACCGGCCCGTGGCGCGATCACACCGCCAAGATCACGGTCGAGGGGCTCGAGCCGGGCACCAATTACTTCTACCGCTTCGTCGCGCCCGACGGCAGCTTCTCGCCGGTCGGCCGCACCAAGACGCTGCCGGTGGGCGATGTCGGCAAGTACGGCATCGCGATCTTCTCCTGCTCGAACATGCCCTATGGCTATTTCAACGCCTATGGCCATGCCGCGGCGCGGGGCGACATCGACCTGTGGCTGCACCTGGGCGACTATCTCTACGAATATGCCGCCGGCGGCTATGCGCCCGAAAGCGGCCCGGTCGGCGGGCGCGTGCCCGAGCCGGCGGGCGAGATCATCCACCTTGCCGATTACCGCCTGCGCTATGCCAGCTATCGCAGCGATCCGGACCTGCAGGAGCTGCACCGGGTCAAGCCGATGCTCGCGCAGATGGACGACCACGAATCGGCCAACAACAGCCGCGAGATGAGCGCGCAGAACAACCAGCCGGGCGAGGGCGACTGGAACGACCGCCGCGCCGCCGCGCTCCAGGCGTACAAGGAATGGATGCCGGTCTCGGAGACGCCCTGGGGCAGCTATGACGTGGGCAGCCTCGCCACGCTGTTCCGCACCGAGAGCCGCCTGCTCTATCGCAGCGACGAGCCCGAGCTCGCCCCGCTCTTCGCCTCTGCCGATGCCCAGAAGGCACTGGTCGCGTTCCGCGACGGCGCGCTGCAGGATCCGGCGCGCACCATGCTCGGCACCGAGCAGGAGGCGTGGCTCGGCCATGCGCTGAAGAAGTCGACCCGCGCCGGCCAGAAGTGGCAGCTGGTCAATTTCGGCACGATCATGGGCAAGCAGAACATTCCCGCCCAGGCGACGGACTGGCTCAAGCCCAATGCCTCGGCGCGGACCAAGGCCTATGTCCAGGCGGGCGTGATGGCGAGCAAGCTCGGCATCCCTTCGGACCTCGACAATTGGGGCGGCTTCCCGGCGGCGCGGGCGCGCTTCCTGAAGTCGGCCCAGGCAGCCGGCGCCAATCTCCTCGTGCTGTGCGGCGACAGCCACAATGCGTGGGCGTTCGATCTGGGCCAGGACGGCAAGCCGGCCGGCGTCGAGTTCGCCGGGCACAGCGTCTCTTCGCCGGGCTATGAGCAGGCGGTGGGCGCCGATCCGAAGGTGGTGGCCGCCGCGCTCGTCGCCGCCAGCCCTGAGCTGAAATGGTGCGACACCAGCCGCCGCGGTTACATGGCGCTGACGCTGACGCCGGAAAAGGCGAGCAACGACTGGGTGATGATGGACACGATCACCCAGCGGGTGCTCAAGGCGAGCGTCGGGCATACCGCCGTGGTGACGCGCGGACGGAATGTGATGGCCTAGTTCAAATTCTTCCCCCAGCTTGCTGGGGGAGGAATTTTGTGTTCAGCCCCGCTCCAGCTCCAGCAGGTACTCCTTCGCCGCGAGGCCTCCCGCAAAGCCGGTGAGCTTGCCGGTCGAGCCGATCACCCGGTGGCAGGGCGCCACGATCGAGATCGGGTTGCGGCCATTGGCGGCACCGACCGCGCGCGAGGCCTTGGGTCGGCCGAGCTTCATCGCGATCTCGCCGTACGAACGCGTCTCGCCGAAGGGGATGGCGAGCAGCTCGGCCCAGACCGACTTCTGGAAATCGGTGCCGCGGAAGTCGAGCGGCAGCGCGAAGCGGGTGCGGGTGCCGGCGAAATACTCGCGCAGTTGCGCCTCGGCGGCGGCCAGCACCGGGTGAGTGGCGTCCTCCTGCGTGGCGCCGAGCTTCACCCGGTCGGGCGAATCATTCTCCCACAGGATCGCGACGAGCCCCTTGTCGCTGGCGACGAGGGTGAGTTCGCCGACGGGCGAGGCTATGGTCTTGGTCGACAGGGTCATGGTTGGTCTCCTTGACCCTGATATGCGCACAGGGGCCGCCAACTACTTCCTGCGCCTTGCGATCAAAGCCAATGGGTCAGTCCAGCGACTTGCTCGCCTGTTCGAACATGTCCTTGCTCAGCCCCGGCGTCGCGACGATCCGCTCGAGCTCGGCGCGCATCCGGGCGGCGCGGCCGGCGTCGAACCGCTTCCAGCGGCCGAGCGGCGGCACCAGCTTGGCGGCGGTCTGCGGGTTGAGCCGGTCGAGCGCGATCAGCTGGTCCGCCACGAAGCGATAGCCGCGGCCCGAGATGTCGTGGAAGGCGCGCTGGTTGACGCTGAACGCGCCGATCAGCGCGCGGGCGCGGTTCGGGTTGGCGAGGGTGAAGTCCTTGTGCCCGGCCAGCGCCTCGACCGCCTGGGCGGTATCGTCGCGCGCCGACAGCGCCTGGGTCTGGAACCATTTGTCGAGCACCAGCGCATTGCCCTGGTACCGGTCGTAAAAGGCCGAGAGCGCCGCCTCGCGCCTGTCCGACACGCCGTTGACCAGCGTGCTGAGCGCGCCCTGGCGGTCGGTCATGTTGTCCGCCGCCTCGAACTGGCCGAACGCCATCTCTGCCGCATCGTCCGCGCCGCTCGCCGCGATATAGCCGAGCGCGACGTTCTTCAGGCGCCGCGCGCCCTTGGCCGCGGGCGAATATTCGAAGCGATTGGCCTGGGCGCCGTCATAGGCCGCGCGCCATTCGCCGGCGAGCGCCTTGCCCAGCTCGGCGCGCAGCGCTTCGCGCGCCGCGAAGATCGCGTCGGGATCGACCACCACCATCTGGTCGCCGATGAAGCTGTCCGAGGGGAGCAGCACCGCCTCGGCGACGAAGGCCTTGTCGAGCGCGGCATCGGCCAGCGTGTTGCGGACCGCCTCGATCACCGCGTCATGCGCGCCCTTGCCGCTGGTCACCGCGGCGACCAGCGTGTCGAGCATCAGCTGCTGCATCGCCTCGTAGCGGGCGAAGGGATCGTCGTCATGCGCCGAGAGGAAGGCTAGGTCCTTCGCCGTCCGGTTGGTCTCGACGATCACCGGCGCCGAGAAGCCGCGGTTGATCGACAGCACCGGCGGCTCGGACAGGTTCTCGAACACCATCTCCTGCGCGGCGTCCTTGAGCAGCACCAGCTGCTCGTCGCACATCGGCCGGCCGGTGATGCCGCCGAACAGCTTGACCTTGAGCGGCAGGACCATCGGCTCCTTGACCGGCTGGCCCGGCGTCGGCGGCACGGTCTGGGCGAGCTTGAGGCGGGCGCGGCCGCCTTCCTGGCTGAGGTTCGCGTTGACGCGCGGCGTGCCCGCCTGGCTGTACCAGCGGCGGAACTGGGTGAGGTCGACGCCGCCGGCCTCCTCCATGCAGCGCACGAAATCCTCGCAGGTCGCCGCCGTGCCGTCGAACTTGTCGAAATAGAGGTCGGTCGCGGCGCGGAACTTCTGCGGGCCGAGGATGGTCGACATCATCCGGATCACTTCGGCGCCCTTGTTGTAGATGGTCGCCGTGTAGAAGTTCGAGATCTCGATATATTCGTCGGGGCGCACCGGATGCGCGAGCGGGCCGGCATCCTCGGGGAATTGCGAGGCGCGCAGCCCGCGGACGTCCTCGATCCGCTTGACCGCCTTCGAGCCCTGATCGCCCGAGAAGCTCTGGTCGCGGAACACGGTGAAGCCTTCCTTGAGGCTCAGCTGGAACCAGTCGCGGCAAGTGACGCGGTTGCCCGACCAGTTATGGAAATACTCATGCGCGACCACTGCGGCGATCGCGTCGTAATCATAGTCGGTGGCGGTGTCGGGATCGGCGAGGATGTAGCGGCTGTTGAAGACGTTCAGCCCCTTGTTCTCCATCGCGCCGAAATTGAAATCATCCACCGCGACAATGTTGAACACGTCAAGGTCGTACTCGCGGCCATAGACACTCTCGTCCCACGCCATCGACAGCTTGAGCGCGTGCAGCGCGTGATCGGTCTTGGGCAGATCGGCTTCGCGCACCCAGATGCCGAGATCGACCTTGCGGCCGCTCATCGTGGTGAAGCTGCTCTTGTTCGCTACCAGGTCGCCGGCGACCAGCGCGAACAGATAGCTCGGCTTGGGGAAGGGATCATGCCACTCGGCCCAGTGGCGGCCGCCTTCCAGTTCGCCCTGCGCGATCGGATCGCCGTTCGCCAGCAGCACCGGGAAGCGCGCCTTGTCGCCGGTCATCCGCACCTTGTAACGGGACAGCACGTCCGGCCGGTCCGGGAAGAAGGTGATGCGGCGGAAGCCCTCGGCCTCGCACTGGGTGCAGAGCATGCCTGACGAGGCATAGAGCCCCTGCAGCTGGGTGTTGCGCTCGGGCGCGATCGTCACGACCGTCTCGATCTCGTGCGTGCCGCCGCTCAGCGGAATGACCAGGTCGGGGCCGTCCATCGTCCAGCCCCGCGCCTCGGCACCATCGACCCGCACCGATTCCGCCGCGAGCGCGTCGCCGTTCAGCACCAGCGGCCGGTCATGGGTGCCGTTGCGTTCCACCTTGAGCACCGCGCGGACCGTGGTGGCGGTGGGATCGAGATCGAAGTCGAGCGCGATCTCGGGGACCAGCCAGTCGGGAACCTGATAATCCTCGCGGCGAGTGATCTGCGGAGTCTGCGGAGCGGTGCGTGCGTCTGCCATGATGCCTCGGATATAGGGGCAAGTGTTAAGCTCGCCACCTTGAAAATCTGCCGGCTTGCGCCTGCGCCAAGCCGTGCTACCGAAGCGATATACCGAGTTACCCCCGGAGAGGTTCCCCACATGATCCGCACCACCACGCCGCTCGCCCTCGCGATGATGCTGGCCATGCCTGCCTATGCCCAGACCGCCACGGCACCGACTCCGGCGCCCGCTCCCAGCGCGGCAGAGCGCAACGCCATCATCAATGCCGAGCTTCCCGCCGACCAGGCCGCGCTCAAGAGCCATGTGATGTTCCTGGCGTCGGACGCGCTCAAGGGCCGCGAGGCGGGCAGCAACGAGTTCAACATCGCCGCGCAATATGTCGCCTCGCAATTCTATGCGGCGGGGCTCAAGCCTGCGGGCGACAATGGCTCCTATCTCCAGAACGTGCCGCTGATCAGCGCCAAGCTCGACGGCCCGGGCACCATGTCCTTCACCCGCAAGGGCGCCCAGCCGGTGTCGCTCGAATTCGGCAAGGACTTCGTCTCCTCGGCCAATCCGGAGACGCCCGCCTACACCGTCACCGCACCGGTGGTGTTCGTCGGCTATGGCATCACCGGCCAGGGGCGTGACGACTATAAGGGCGTCAATGTGAAGGGTAAGATCGTCGCCTATTTCGGCGGCACGCCCGAGAACTTCCCCGGCGAGGTCGCCGCGCATTTCTCCAACCCGGCCGCCAAGTCGGAGATCGCGGCCAGGCACGGCGCGGTCGCCACGATCACGCTCGAATCGCCGCGCACTGCCAAGCAACGCCCCTTCAGCTTCTACGCCAACGCCGTGTCGCGCCCGCGCTTCACCTGGGGCAATCCGAACGGCACCGGCCATATCGCCGCCCCGGGCACGCCCTCGGCCGGCACGGTCAGCCTGGTCGGCGCCGAGAAGCTGTTCGCCGGCGCCAAGCAGAAATGGGCCGACATCGCCAAGGCGGCCGAGGCCGACAACGCCGTGTTCAAGGCAGAGGCGCTGCCGGTGACCGTCACCGTCGCCGCCAAGACTGCGCTCACGCCCGTCCAGAGCTACAACGTCGCCGGCATGCTGCCAGGCAGCGACCCGACGCTCGCCAAGGAAGTCGTGGTCCTCTCGGCGCATCTCGATCACATCGGCGTCGGCCGCCCGGACAAGACCGGCGACACGATCAACAATGGCGCGCTCGACGACGCGGTCGGCATCGCCTCGCTGATCGAGGAGGCCAAGCGCTTCAAGACTGCGGGCACCAAGCCGCGCCGCTCGGTACTGTTCCTCGCGGTCACCGCCGAGGAAAAGGGCCTGATCGGCTCGGACTATTTCGCCAACAACCCCACCGTGCCGCTGTCGAGCATCGTCGCCGACGTCAATCTCGACATGCCGATCATCACCTACAAGTTCCAGGACGTGGTGGTGTACGGCGCCAGCCACTCGACGCTCGGCCCGATCGTCGAGCGCGCCGGCAAGGCGATCGGCGTGCCGCTCTCGGACGATCCGCTGCCCGGCGAGAACATCTTCGTCCGCTCGGACCATTACAACTTTGTCCGCAAGGGCGTGCCCTCGGTCTTCCTGTGGCCGGGTGCCGGCGGCCCGGGCCGCGCGGCGATCGACGACTTCATGAAGAACCATTATCACCAGCCCTCGGACGAGGTCGGCCAGTTGCCGGCGATCGACTGGGAGTCGGGCGTGCGTTTCGTCGACGTGAACTACCGGATCGCGCGCGAGATCGCCGATGGCGACCAGCGCCCGCTGTGGAACAAGGGCGATTTCTTCGGCCTCACCTATGAAGGGCCGGGCGCCAAGTGAGCATCAAGCGGCACCTGCTTCTCGCCGCGAGCGCCCTGCTTGCGGCGACTCCGGCCTTCGCCCAGGACCTGGGCAAGGACGCGGCGGCGCTCAAGGCGCATGTCCAGTTCCTCGCCTCCGATGCGATGAAGGGCCGCGATACCGGCAGCCCCGAGCTGACCATCGCCGAGCAATATGTCGCGGCGCAGATGCTCGCGGCGGGGCTCAAGCCGGCGGGCGCGAACGGCGGCTGGCTGCAGCCGGTGCCGCTGATTGCCTACAAGTCGGTCGATCACGGCACGCTCGTGCTCACCCGGGGCAATATCCCGACGCCGCTCGAATGGGGCAAGGACTATGTCGCGCGCTCAGTGCCGTCGAACCCCAAGGTTGCGGTGTCGGCGCCGGTGGTCTTTGCCGGCTATGGCAGCGAGGGCGAGTATAAGGGGCTGAACGTCAAGGGCGCGATCGTCGCTGTGCTGCGCGATTCGCCGCACGGTCAGCCGAGCGACGTGCGTGCGCATCTCGCCCAGCCCGATGCCCAGGCGCACACCGCGGCGGCGCATGGCGCTGTCGGCGTGATCCTGATCGAGGGCAACGCCCGCCATGCGATCTTTCCCTTCGCCGCCAGCGTTCCCTTCGCGCAGACCGAGGGCATGACCTGGCAGGGTGCCGATGCGGGCGCCAGTGCACCGGCCTTCGCCTATCTCGGCTTTGACGGGGCGGCCAAGCTGTTCGCGGGTTCGAAGATCCAGTGGGATGCGGTGCTGGCCGCGGACAAGGCCAGCGTGAAGCTGCCGACCGGCTCGCTCGGCGTCACGGCCACGGGCACCGCCAACACCGCGATCCGCACGCTCACCGCCAACAATGTCGCTGGCGTGCTGCCGGGCACCGACAAGGCGGGCGAATATGTCGTGATCTCCGCCCATCTCGATCATGTCGGCGTCGGCCGCCCCGATGCGAAGGGCGACAGGATCTATAACGGCGCTATGGACAACGCCGTCGGCACCGCGTCGATGCTCGAGGTCGCCAGGCGCTTCCAGGCCTCCGGCAAGGCGCCGCGCCGCTCGATCCTGTTCGTCGCGGTGACAGCGGAGGAAAAGGGACTGGTCGGCTCCGAATATTTTGCCGCCAATCCGACGGTGGCCAAGGGATCGATCGTCGCCGACGTCAATCTCGACATGCCGATCCTCACCTATAATTTCGTCGATCTCGTCGCCTTCGGTGCCGACCGCAGCACGCTTGGCAAGCTGGTTGAGCAGGCCGCGGCGGCCGAAGGGGTGAAGCTCGTGCCTGATCCCACGCCGGAAGAAGCCTCGTTCGTCCGCTCGGACCATTACAGCTTCGTCAAGGCGGGCATCCCCGCCGTCTCGCTCGATCTCGGGCCGGGTGGGGAGGGCGCAGCGGCGTCGAAGGAGTTTCTCGACAAGCATTACCACCAGCCTTCGGACGAGGTCGGCCTGATCGACTGGAAGCAGGGGCTGCGCTTCGTCGGGCTGAACTATGCGATCGCCCGCGCCGTCGCCGATGCCGAGGACAGGCCGGTGTGGAACAAGGGCGACTTCTTCGGCACGCTCTACAAGGGGCCCATGGCACCGTGACTTTCCTGGACCGCTTCCTGCTTGCCGCCACCGCGCTGCTCGCCGCGCCGCTCGCCCAGGCCCAGACGGCCGCGCCCGCGGCGCAGCTTCCGCCCGAACAGGCGGCGCTGAAGAGCCATGTCCAGTTCCTTGCCTCCGACGCGATGCACGGGCGCGAGGCGGGGACGCGCGATTATGAGGTCGCGGCCGAATATGTCGCGGCGCAGATGCTCGCGATCGGGCTGCAGCCGGGCGTCGAGGGAAGCTGGTTCCAGCCGTTCAAGCTGGTCGCCTATAAGCCGGCCGAGAAGGCGAAGTGGAGCCTGGTGCGCGGCGGCAGCGAGATCCCGCTCCAGTTCGGCATCGATTTCGTCAACACGCCGGTGCCCGCCACGCCCGACTTCAAGGCCGAGGCCGGGATCGTCTTCGCCGGCTATGGCCTGGTCTATCCCGAGGGCAAGCGCGACGACTACAAGGGGCTCGACGTGCGCGGCAAGATCGTCGCGGTCCTGCCCGGCGTCCCCGACGGCCTGCCCGACGCGGTCGAGGCGCATTTCAGTGACGACGAGCAGAAGGCTGCGATCGCGCAGAAAAAGGGTGCGGTCGCGGTGATCGTGCTGGAATCGCTCGCCCAGCGCGAGCAATTCCCGTTCGAGGCGATCGTCCCCTATTACGACTATGAGCGGACCACCTGGGCGCGGCCGGACGGCACTGCCTTCGCCACCGCGCCGGGCGCCCCGCCGGTCGGCTATCTTGGCCCGGTCGGCGCCGAGAAGCTGTTCCAAGGCGCGAAGATCAAGTGGCAGGACGTGCTCGCCGCCCAGCGCAAGGCGACGAAGATCCCAACCGGCGCGCTGCCGGGCATCCTCAAGGTAGCGAGCAAGACGCGGCTGGTCACCAGAGCGACGCGCAACGTGGTCGGGCTGATCCCGGGCAGCGATCCCACGCTCAAGGCGGAATATGTCGTCCTCTCCGCGCATCTCGACCATGTCGGGGTGGGCGACGCGGTGAATGGCGACCGCATCTATAACGGCGCGATGGACAATGCGATCGGCGTCTCGACGATGCTCGAGGTCGCGCGCAAGTTCATTGCCTCGGGCGAGAAGCCGAAGCGCTCGATGCTGTTCATCGCGTTGGCGGCGGAGGAAAAGGGGCTGCTCGGCTCCGACTATTTCGCGCATTATCCGCCGGTGCCGAAGGACCGGCTGGTCGCCGACGTCAACATGGACATGCCGATCCTCACCTATCCGCTGGTCGACGTGGTCGCGCTGGGCGGCGAGCGCTCGAGCCTTGGCCCGGTGATCGAGGCGGCGGCAGCGAGCGAGGGGCTGAAGGTCGTGCCCGATCCGAGCCCCGAGGAGATGTTCTTCGTCCGCTCGGATCACTACAGCTTCGTCAAGGCGGGCGTGCCGGCGGTGTCGCTCGATACCGGGCCCGGCGGGGAGGGCGCCGAGGCGCAGAAGAAGTTCCTCGCCGAGAATTACCACAAGCCCTCGGACCAGATCGACCTGCCGTTCGACTGGAACTCGGCGGCGAAGTACATGCGGCTGAACTATGCCATCGCCCGCGCCCTCACCGACGCTCCCGAGCGCCCGCGCTGGAACAAGGGCGATTTCTTCGGGGTCCAGTTCGGGGGCCATGGGGCGGAGTGAGCGACTAATTCCTCCCCCAGCTGGCTGGGGGAGGGGGACCGCCGGCGAAGCCGGTGGTGGAGGGGCCGCCGCAACGCGGCGATACCCGCCGCGCCCCTCCTCCCTCGCTGCGCGATGGTCCCCCTCCCCGAGACAAGCTCGGGGAGGATTTTAGCGGATGCGCCTGCTGATCCTCGGCCCGGGCTACACCGCCACCCGCCTGATCGCCCGGCTTGCCGGCCAGGCCGACATCGCCACCGTCACCCGCGAGACCTTCGCCGATCGCGCGGTCGACATCGCCCGCGCCACCCACATCCTCTCCACGGTCCCGCCGGGCGAGGACGACCCCGTGCTCGCCGCCTATGGGAGCGAGATCGCCGCCTCGGGCGCGTGGATCGGCTATCTCTCCTCGACCGGTGTCTATGGCGATGTCGCCGGCGCGTGGGTCGACGAGAGCGCCCCCACCGGCACCGGCCGCCGCACCGCCCGCGCCCAGGCCGATGCCGCCTGGCTCGGGCTGGGTGCCCGGGTGTTTCGCCTGCCCGGCATCTATGGCCCGGGCCGCTCCCCGCTCGACCGTATCCGCGCCGGCGCCGCTGCCCGGGTCGACGTGCCCGGACAGGTGTTCAGCCGCGTCCATGTCGACGACATCGTCAGCGGGGTGATCGCCGGTTTCGACGGGCCGCCCGGCGCCTATAATCTCGCCGACGACCTACCCGCGCCGCAGAGCGACGTGATCGCCTATGGCTGCGCGCTATTGGGGCTGCCGGTGCCGCCGCTGGTGCCGCTCGATCAGGCGAACCTCAGTCCGCAGGCCCGTGCCTTCTATGCCGAGAACCGCCGCGTCGCGAACGGCAAGGCGAAGCGTCTGCTCGGCTGGCGGCCGCGCTACGCCGATTACCGGTTGGGCCTGCGCGCCTTGAGCGCCACGACCAGCCCGGCCACCACCAGCACCGCCCCGCCCGCCGCCAGCGCCGACCAGAGATAGCCTTCGAACAGCGTCGAGAAGACCATCGCGATCACCGGGATCAGCACGCTGGTATAGGCCGCCTTGGCCGGGCCGATCGTGCGGATCAGCCGGAAATAGATGCTGAAGGTCAGCGCCGAGCCCAGCACGCCGAGATAGAGGATGCCCAGCCCATAGCTCGGCCGCGGATCGAACACCGGCGGGCCGACCGTAGCGAGCGCGAACAGCGCGTCGATCGCCGCGCCGCTCAGCATCGCCCAGCCCAGCGCGGTCGCCATCGGATAGGCCTTGGCGGTGCTGGTCGCCTGCATGACATTGGCGGTCGAGGCGGACAGCACGCCGAGCAAGGCGATGCCGATGCCGAGCAGCGCCGCATGCGGCCCCACTGGGCTCAGCCGCGCCTCGTGGACGAAGAGCAGCGCCACGCCGGCCATCGCGATCGCCGACCCGATCACCAGCTGCCGCCCCATCCTCTGCCCGAGGAATACGCGGGCAAGCACCGCATTGGGCACCAGCAGCAGCGCATAGACCACCGCCACCACGCCCGAGGTGATGTGCTGCTCGGCGCGGTAGACGAAGTTGAAGTTGAACACGAACTGCGCAAGCCCGAGCAGCACCGCGAACCGCCAGCCGCGCGCGTCGAGCCTCAGCCCGTCGCCGCGAAGCAGCGCCCAGGCGAGCATCGTCACGCCGGCCACGGTGAAGCGGTACGTCACCGACCAGCTCGGCGGCACCACCGAAAGCTGGTCGCGGATCACGATCCAGGTCGATCCCCAGATCAGCGTGACGATCGCGAAGGGGATCAGGACCGAAAGGCGGGTGGATTGGGGCGGGGCGCCCTCGCTCACAGCGCCGCGATCGCGTCGGCCAGCGGCCGGATCGCGTCCTCGCTCTGGTCCCAGCTGATCACCAGCCGCGCCTCGCCGACACCCCAGTCATAGAAGTCGAAGCCCAGGGCGCGCAGGCTCGCGGCTTCCTCGGCGCTGACCTTGAGGAACACTTCGTTCGCCTCGACCGGATGGACCAGCCTGCCCCCCGCCGCCCGGGCGAGCAAGGCCGCGCCGGCATTGGCCGCGCGGCCGTTCCGCAGCCACAGATCATCCTCGATCAGCGCGAGGATCTGCGCCGCGAGATAGCGCCCCTTGGAGAAGAGCAGCCCCGCGCGCTTGCGGCGATAGAGCGTGGCATCCGCCAACTCGGGCTTGAAGAACACCAAGGCCTCGGCGCTCATCCCGCCATTCTTGACGAAGCCGAAGCTCAGCGCATCGACGCCCGCGCGCCAGGTCACGTCGCCGGGATGGCAGCCGAGATGCGCGACGGCATTGGCGAAGCGCGCCCCGTCCATGTGCAGCCCGAGCTTGCGGTCCCTGGCCAGCGCCCCGATCGCCGCGACTTCGTCGGGCGTATAGGCCAGGCCGTACTCGGTCGCGTTGGTGATCGAGATGGCGTGCGGCTGGACCTGGTGGACGTCCGGGCGGATCGGATCGATCACCGCGCGGATCGCGTCCGGGGTCAGCTTCGATCCTTCGCCTTCGCCGACCAGCAGCTTGGCGCCGTGCGTGTAGAATTCGGGCGCGCCGCATTCGTCGACATTGATATGCGCGTCCCGGTGGCAGACCACGCCGCCATAGGGCGGGCAGAGCGCGGCCAGCGCCAGGCTGTTCGCCGCCGTGCCGGTCGGCACCCACAGCGCCCGCACCTGCGTCCCGAACAGATCGGAGAAGGCGCCGTCGAGCGACTGCGACCATCTGTCCCCGTCATAGGCCGTGTCGAGCTGGTTCACCTTGCCCAGCGCGGCGAACACTTCGGGGCAGACGGCGGCGGCGTTGTCGGAGAAGAAGCGCATGGCCGGTCCATGCGAGGGGTGCGGGGCGGCGTCAACAGACAGAATCTTGCAGCAAGCTCGGGACCATGCGAGCGAGCCCTGATGGGAACGTCGACAAATTCGGGCCTTGGCCAGCATTGGGCGAATCTGGTCGTGAAACTGCCGCTGCCGGTCCGCCTTGCGCTGGCCGCCTGGCTTCTCGCATCTGCCGCGCTCAGCATCGGCGCGCCATCGCTGGTGGAGAGCCTTGCGCCGCTGCCGCGCGTCATCGTCCTGCTGCCGGCGGTGATCCTTTCCTTGGGCGCGAGCCTCTTCGTCCTGTGGAGCGGCTGCAAGACGCTGTTCCGCGTGTCGCAAGCTATTGCGCAAACCGTTCCCGAGCCGGCGGGCGACCCGCGGCCGATCCATGGTTTCATTGGCGGCATCGGCGCCATCAACATCTACCTGCTTGCCTATGGATTGGTCGTATTCGGGAGCCTGGAGCCGTTCGGCGGCCGGGGCCCGAGCATCGCCCTGTCCGGGCTCCTCTCCGCCGGACTCGCGCTTGTGCTGTTCAGGCGCGGGCCGCACCCCAGGGATGTGAGGATCTTTCTCTGGGGCAGTCTGGGCCTCACCCTGTTTTTCGGGCTGTTGTTCCTCTTCGTGGTGTCGCCCCGCTAGGGGCGCTGCCGGTGCCCGGGGGCATTCGCGCGTTGGCGACGAAGGGCTTTGGCGCCATACGGGTTCGCCAGCTTATCATGGCGGGAAAAGAAAGAGGGAAAACAATGCGCTTGTCCTGTCTCTTCGTGCCGATCGCTCTGCTTGCCCCGGCGCTGGCGCATGCCGGCACCTGCGAGGAATCCTTCACAAAGGGCGGAAGCATCCTCAGCGGCCAGAAGTTCGCCGCCTCGGTGACGCTGCCGGGCCTGAAGCCTGCGAGCGCGATCGGCCAGATGCGCGGGATCGTCGTCGCCAAGGGCTATGACGTGCTCGCGGTCGAGCCCGAGGACGGCAGCATGCTGATCGAGCAGGCGCAGACCGGCAAGGTCCGCGCCTTCCCCCTCACCATCACCGCGACGGAAGACGGCACGGTCCGGATGGAGGCGAAGCTGCGCGCCGGCATGTCAGCCGCGAGCGAGCCCGCCAAGGCCGAGATGTGCGGCATGCTGAACCAGCTCAAGACCGGCAAGGCCGGAACCGCGGCGGCCAGCGCGGGCATGACCGCGGCAGGCAACAAGGCGCCGCTCGAAATGGACGCGCTGTCGATCTCGCACCAGATCTCGAAGGACACCCAGCGTAACGCCGCCGCCATCCCGCTGCGCTACAAGGACAAGACCTTCATCGTCAGCGGCACGGTCAAGTCGATCGACAAGCTGGACGACGCCTATGTCGTCACCTACGACATCCCGGAGCCCTATAACGAGGCGATCCGCCTGCCCGGCACCGCGCCGTTCAAGACCGACATCTTCTGCCGCCTGGCAAAGGGCCAGTCGGTGTTCGCGCTGCAGCTCAAGCCCGGCAAGCGGATCAAGCTGTCGGGCGTCTATGCCAATTTCAATCCCACTGCGCATGGCCTGCTGCTGGAGAATTGCCGCCCGGTGAAGTGATTGCGCGGTGGGGCGCGGCGGCATGCGGCTGCCGCGCCTTGCCACGATCGCAAGCCATGGCTTTGCGGCATTCCCAAAGCCCGTCACCCCGGCCTTGTGCCGGGGTCCACCGTGCCGCGTGTTCCCTGCCTGGAGCCTCCAGTCCGTCGCTCGCCTCCTAGTGGACCCCGGCACAAGGCCGGGGTGACGGTTGTGGCTCGCTATCTCTCTCCGCCTGATCGGACGCGATCCGTGGCGCCGGTGTGCAACTCGGGCCCGCGGCATTGCGGCGCTGGCTCGATGCCGTCACGATGCGAGCATGGATGGCTTCGACCTCATCGTGAATAGGATCTTGGACGACGGTCGGTATGTCGTGACGAACAATGGTCCGGACATATCTGTCGGAGCGAGCCTCCAGCAGGTGACAATTAGGAGAGGTCAGGAGGTGGATGCCTCCCTCCAAACGGGCGTGGAGATCATCGCATCGGTCAATCTGGCCCTGCAGACGGCTGACATTTACCGGGAAGCTGTCGGCATGGTGCCCAGAGGCTGGTCCGCTGCCATTTCGTTCGTCGGCCTCGGGGGCGAGCTTCTGGCTAAAGCGCTGACGGACAAGGGCGAGGGGGATCGCTTGCACCTCATCGGCTAGGTCGTCGCTTGAGGCCTAGCGCTCCTCGCCCCGCCGGTCATCCGGCCGGAAGCGATCCTGCGGCGGCGTGCTCGGGCCGCGGCCCGGGCGTCGCCGGTCGGTCGCCTCGCCCGGTTGTCCCTCCGCCGGCCGGGCGTCGATCGGCGCCTCGCCCTGCTCGTCGGGGTCGACGCCCGGCGGCACCACCTGGGTCTCGATGCCCGAGCCCTGGATGAACTCGCCCACCCCGTTCAGCACATCGTCGAGCGTCACGTCATTGGCGTCGGGCTCCACCGTCGGCTCGGGCGGCGGGATGCGCAGATCGAGCGCGCGGGTCATGAAGTCGCGCCACACCCGCGCCGGCAGGCCGCTGCCCGACAGGCCGGGATTGGGCGAATTGTCGTCATTGCCCAGCCACACGCCGCAGACGATCCCGCCCGCATAACCGATGAACAGCGCGTCGCGATTGTCTTGGGTCGTGCCGGTCTTGCCATAGGTCGGGATCGGCAGGTTGGCGCCGCGACCGGTGCCGTCCTCCACCACCGTGCCGAGCAGGCTGCGCAAATCGTCGAGCTGGCGCCCGTTATAGCGGGTAGGCCCGCCCAGGCGCCTGGCCAGCCAGTCGCTCTCCGCCTCCTCGCCGCTCAGCCCCTGCGGGCGCACCGGATAGGTGCCGTTGGCGACCGAGGCATAGGCTGCGGTCAGCTCGAGCAGCGACACGGTCGAGGTGCCGAGCGCGATCGAGGCATCGTTGCCGATCGGCGTCGAGATGCCGAGGTCGCGCGCCGCCTGGGTCACCGCGCGCACGCCGAACTTCTGGGTCAGCCGCGCCGCGACGACGTTGGAAGACTTGGCGAAGGCCTGGCGCAGGGTGATCTGCCCGGCATAGCTGCCGTGCGAATTCTCGGGCTTCCAGTCGCCGATCTGGACGGGGCTGTCATCGACGATGCTGTCCGGCTCCATCCCGCCGCGCAGGGCCGCGAGATAGACGAACAGCTTGAAGGTCGATCCCGGCTGGCGCCGCGCCTGGGTGGCGCGGTTGAACGGGCTCTCGCCGTAATTCTTGCCGCCGACCATCGCGATCACCCGGCCGTCGGGATGCATCGCGACGATCGCGATCTGTGACTTGCGCAGCCCGGCATTGCGCGCCGCGCGCTCGGCCGCCTGCTGGGCGGTCAACTCGAGCGTGGTCTGCACCGTCTGCTCGGTGCCGACGCCGCCGGCCCGGTCGCGCGCCTGGGGCAGCACCCAATCGGCGAAATAGGTGCCGTTGGGCAGGTCGTCCTCGGACTTGGTGACGTGGAGCACCGCCGGGCGCACGCTCTGCCCGCGCGCCTTGGTCAGCAACCCGGCATCGACCATCGACGCGATCACCAGCTTCTGCCGTTCGCGCGCGCCCTTCAGATTGCCCGTCGGTGCCAGCCGCGACGGCGCCTGCACCAGCCCGGCGAGCAGCGTTGCCTGGCTCAGGGTCAGCCCCTCGGGCTCGACGCTGAAATAATGCCGCGCAGCGGCGCGCAGGCCGTACACATTGTCGCCGAAATAGACGTTGGAGAGATAGCGCGAGAGGATCTCGTCCTTGCTCAGCCAGGCTTCCAGCCAGAAGGCGATCAGCACTTCCTGCGCCTTGCGCCCGAAGGTGCGCTGCGAATTGAGGAAGGCGTTCTTGGCGAGCTGCTGGGTGATCGTGCTGCCGCCCTGCGATCCGCCGTCGCTCGTCATATTATGGACGAAGGCGCGCAGGATGCCGCGCGGGTCGACGCCCCAATGGCTGTAGAAGCGCCGGTCCTCGATGCCGACGAAGGCGTTGCGGACGTGCTCGGGCAGCTTGCTCGCATCCACCGGCGCGGCGATCACCGCACCGCGCCGGGCGATCGGCTTGCCCTCGGCGGAGAGGAGCGTGATCGAAGGCGGCGCCGGCGGCTGGAGCGACTTGGAGAGCGGGGCGGTCAGCGCCAGCCAGGCGACCGCGACGAAGAACAGCACCAGGAAGCCGGCGATGATCCAGCTCGCCCAGCGCAGCCAGTTCCGCTTCTTGAGCACCACCGGCAGATTGGTGGTGTAGCCGCCCGCCGGCAGCGGCTCGGCATAGGCCGGCTGGCTGGGCGGGGGAGGCGGTGGTGGAGCAGGTGGCGCGGCGCGGCGCCAGCGCGGGGCATAGTCGTCGGGCGCCGGCATGCCGCCCGACAGCTCGAGCGGTTCCTCGCGCTGCGGCTTGACCCACTTGAGCGCGTCACCCAGCCCCTCGCCGATCTTCTCGATCGACGGCGGGCGCCAGGCGCGCGGCTCCGGCTTCGGCGCCGGGCTCGGCGCGAAATCGTCGCCCGACCGGCGCAGCGGAAAGCGGACGTTCCTCGGATCGCTGCCGTCAGCCATCAGTCGGTGATTCTGCCGCTCGCATGCCGTCCTTTTAGCGCAGCATCTGTGTTACTACAATAATACAGTTGATTACGGTACCGGCACGAAGGCGAGGTGCTGGTAATCATAGCTGAAATCGGCGAGCGGCGAGAGCGGCTTCATCGTCACGCCGGTGACCTTGCCGTCCTTGATCTCGAAGGTCACCACCGCGTCCTCGCCGGCATCCTTGGCGAAGCGGGTGCGGAAGCTGTCCGGCCCCCAGGGCTCGAGCACGCTCTTGAACACGGGCGTGGGGGTGAAGTCGATCCACAGCTTGCCGCCCTTGGTCGTCACCACGACATCGCCGTACCAGGGATCGCGGTAGCGCCCGGCATAGCCGGCCAGCGGCAGCGAGGGCGTGCCGGCCGGCGCCTTGTCGATCCCGCCCTCGACGCTGGCCAGCGCCTCGTCCTGCGCCGCCTTGCTGCGCGTGCGATAGCTCGCCACCCAGTCGAACGCCGGCGCGTCGATCAGCTTATCGAGGATCGCATTGCGGATCGCGGCGGAGACGCCTTCCTCGACATTGCTCAGCACCGACACGCCGATCCCGCGCGATGGCAGCAGCCCGGTATAGGTCACCTGGCCCGACAGGCCGCCGCTGTGCTGGATCAGCCGGAGCCCGCGATAATCCTGGACGAACCAGCCCAAAGCATAGGCGGCGAGCACCGGGCGCACCGGGTTCTCCGAGGTCGGGCCGTCGCTCGACGAGGTTATCGTCTGCGGCTTCCACATCTCGCGGGCCTGCTGGACCGACCAGAGCTGCTTGCCGTCGGGCAGCTTGCCCTGGGCGAGCTGGACCTGGATCCATTTGGCCATGTCGCTGATGCTGGCGTTGATCCCGCCGGCGGCGTCGACCATCTTGCCTTCGTCGGGCTGGACGACCTCCTGCTTGCCGATCCCGCGCACCGGCGGTCCCAGCCGCGCATGGCGCCCGGCGACATTGTCGGTGGTCAGCGAGGCGCGCGAGCCGACCGCGTCCGCCATGCCAAGCGGCGCGAAGATCCGCGTCTCGACGAACTTGTCCCAGGCCATGCCGCTGACGCGCTCGATCAGCAGTCCGGCGACGATGTAGAGGATGTTGTCGTAATCATAGCCGGCACGGAAACCGCGTGCGGGTTTCAGATAGGGCAGCGCCTTCAGCACATCGGCGGCGACATGCGTGCCGGCCGGGAAGAACATCAGGTCGCCGGCGCCCAAGGGGAGTCCCGAGCGGTGCACCAGCAGGTCGCGCACCGTCATCATCTGCGTGACGGCGGGATCGGACATGCGGAAGTCGGGGAGGTGCTGGGTCACCGGATCTTCCCAGCCGAGCTTGCCCGCATCGACCAGCAGGGCGAGCGCGGCGGCGGTGAACGCCTTGGAATGCGAGGCGATGCCGAAGCGGGTGTGCGCGTCGATCGGCGCGGGCTTGCCGAGCGTGCGCACGCCGTAACCCTTGGTGAAGGCGGGCATCCCCGGCCGCACGATGGCGACGGCGACGCCCGGCGTCTCGAAGGCAGCGAGGAAGGGCTGGACGATCGCATCCACCGCCGCCTCGTCCAGCGCCGCCGCGAAGGCGAGCCGCGGAAACGCCAGCGCGCTCGCGCCGCCCAGCGACAGGGCCAGCGCCGTGCGCCGGTCGATGGTGAAACCGCTCATGTCTACATCCCCCGGAACAGGTTGTTTGTGAGGATGCTAGCGCCGCCAACTACACTCGTCACCCCGGCCTTGTGCCGGGGTCCACCGGGAGGCAAGTCATGGGCAAGAGGCTCCACCGGTAATGCGCACGGCTCGGTGGACCCCGGAACAAGTCCGGGGTGACGGGTAGAAGGGCAATCGGAAGCGCGGCGGCTAGGCCAGAAGCTCCACATCCCAGTAGAGCCAGTCGCGCCAGGTATCGTGGAGATAATTGGGGGGATAGCGCCGGCCATGCTCCTGGAGCTGCCAGCTGGTCGGCCGTATCGGCTGGAGATAGAGGGGCATCGCGGCCTGTTGCGGGGTGCGCCCGCCCTTTTTCAGGTTGCAGGGCGCGCAGGCAGTGGCGACATTTTCCCAGGTGGTGCGCCCGCCCTGGGCGCGGGGAATGACATGGTCGAAGGTGAGGTCGCGGTGACTGCCGCAATATTGGCAGGCGAACTTGTCGCGAAGGAAGAGATTGAACCGGGTGAAGGCGGGAAACTGCGAAGGTCTCACATATTGTTTGAGCGCGATGACCGAAGGAAGCTTCAGCCTCGCGCTGGGACTTCGGACCTCGCGTTCATAATAGGAGACGACATCCACTCTATCGAGGAACAGCGCCTTGACCGCCGTCTGCCAGGGCCAGATGCTCAGCGGATAATAGCTCAGGGGCGTATAATCGGCATTGAGCACAAGGGCAGGGCAGCTGTCCGGATGGCGGATCAGATCGGGATGATACATGCGCTCCCTCGCCCGTTACGTGGTGGCACGCATCTCGCCGAGAAGCGTGACGCGGTGATGACACCATATCCCGCGACTCGCGGTCAAGGGCCGTTCTGATGGTTGTCCACACGAGATTCGCGCCCAGCCCCACCGGCCGCCTGCACCTGGGGCACGCCTGGTCGGCGATCCAGGCGCATGACTTCGCACGGGAGCATGACGGTACCTTCACCCTGCGCATCGAGGATATCGACGGCACCCGCTCGCGCCCCGAGCATGTCGATGCGATCCTGCGCGATCTCGAATGGCTCGGCCTCGAATGGGACGGGGAGGTCAGCTTCCAGTCGCAGCGCCTCGCTCTGTACGAGGCCGCGCTCGACCGGCTGCGCGCGATGGGCCTGCTCTACCCCTGTTTCTGCACCCGCGCCGACATCGCCGCGAGCCTGACCGCCCCGCACGGGCCGGAGGGCGCGCTCTATCCGGGGACCTGCCGCGGGCTGGAAGCGCCGGACCTGGGCAAGCCGCATTGCTGGCGGCTGGATATGGGGAAGGCGCTCAAACTCCCTCTCCCCTCGGGAGAGGGAAGGGGCCCGTCGCGAAGCGATGGGAAGGGTGAGGGCAGCTCGACCCTCACCCTTCCGCCGGCTGCGCCGGCTCCCTCCCTCTCCCAGGGGGAGAGGGATTTATGGTGGCGCGACGCCTTTGCCGGCCGCATCCTCGCCGACCCCGCCTCCGCCGGCGATGTCGTCCTCGCCCGCAAGGATGCCCCCGCGAGCTACCACCTCGCCGTCACTATCGACGACGCAGCGCAGGGCATCACCCATGTCGTGCGCGGGGTGGATCTGTTCGCCGCGACGCATGTCCACCGCCTGCTCCAGGCGCTGCTCGGCCTGCCCACGCCAGAATACCGCCACCACCCCTTGCTCCTCGGCCCCGACGGTACCCGCCTCGCCAAGCGCCACGGCGCGCCGAGCCTCGAGGCGATGCGGCTTTCCGGGGAGGATGGCCGCGCGCTGGCCGACCAGTTGCGGGCAGGACAACTGCCGGTTGGCATCGCCGCTACAGAGGCGTAGGGTCGGCGCATGATCTTCCTGGCCTTCCTGCTGATCGCGGCGATGCTCGCCACCCTGTTCATCCTCATCAAGGGGCTGGTGAACATGGCGCAGACGACCAGCCAGGACCTGGAGAATACCGGCGACGGTCCCAGCCCGCGCGCGCTCAAGTCGCAGAAGCTGATGCAGCAGCGCATCCTGCTCCAGGCTGTGGCGATCGCGATCATCGCGATCATCCTGATGATGATGTCGGCCAAGGGCTGACGCACCGGGCCGCACGGCCCTTTCCAAGATGCCAAGGTTGCCGCGATGACTCTCCAGACCTGGTGGCTGTTCGTCATGGCCGTGTTCCTGCTTTGCGGGACGCCCGGCCCCAACATGCTCCACATCCTCCAGCGCAGCGTCGATTTCGGCCTGCGCCGCACCGTCGCGGCAATGGCCGGCTGCCTGGCTGGGCTGATCGCGCTCCTCGCCGCCTCCGCCGCCGGACTCACCGCGCTGCTGCTCGCCATTCCCGGCGCGTTCGAAGTGCTGCGCTGGGCCGGCACCGCCTATCTGGTCTGGCTCGGCATCAAGGCCTGGCGGTCCGACCCGGCCCCGCTCGACGTGACCGACGATGCCGCCCTCGCGGACAAGCGCCTCACCGCCGCCCAGCTCTTCCGCGGCGGCTTCGTGATCGCCATCTCCAACCCCAAGGCGCTGCTCTTCGCCGCCGCCTTCTTCCCCCAGTTCGTCAGCGCCGCCGCACCCAAGCCGCCGCAGTTCGCGATCCTGGTGCTCACCTTCGCGGTGGTCGAGTGCTTCTGGTACCTGGTCTATGCGCTGGGCGGCCGCGGCCTCGCCCGCCATCTTGAGCGGCCGGCGCTCAAGAAATGGTTCAACCGGATGACGGGCACGATCTTCATCGGCTTCGGCCTGTTGCTGCTCCGCTCGAAGCACGCCTGAGCGATTGAGATGGCGCGCGCGGGGGCGTAGGCTCCGCCGCGATGGTCAAGCTCAACAAGATTTACACCCGCACCGGCGATGACGGCACCACCGGCCTGGTCGATGGCTCGCGCATCTCCAAGGCCGCAGCGCTGATGGCGGCGATCGGCGATGTCGACGAGGCGAATTGCGCGATCGGGGTCGCCCGCGCCACGCTCGGCCATCACGCGTTCGGCGGCATGCTCGCGCATATCCAGAACGACCTGTTCGATCTGGGCGCCGATCTCGCCACGCCCGAGGGGATCCAGGGCGCGCTGCGCATCACCCCCGGCCAGGTCGCATGGCTCGAGGAACGGATCGACCATATCAATTCGGCGCTGGAGCCGCTGACCAGTTTCGTGCTGCCCGCCGGCGCCCCGGGTGCGCCCGAACTCCATCTCGCCCGCGCCGTCACCCGCCGGGCCGAGCGCGCCGCGGTCGCTGCCGGTGCCGGGCCACAGCCGCTCGCCTATCTCAACCGCCTGTCCGACCTGCTGTTCGTCGCTGCCCGCGCGGTCAACCAGAGCGAGGCCGGCGACGTGCTCTGGGTACCCGGCGCGTCACGCTGACCGATACCTTGGCATAGCTTCACGGCCCTGGGCCGCCCGCTATCGGCAGGGCGTGAACAAAAGCCGGCGACGTAACGTTCTGATGGGGTACCAGGGGCTTTCCGCGAACCTATATCTCCCCCGGTTGACCGGCGCACCCGGCCGCGCTAGGAGAACATAATGCGAACGGAAACGGGATCCGCTCCGGCCTCCGGCGCGCTTGGCGCGAAGTTCCACCACACCCGCGCACTGAGCGAGGCGCTGGTCCGGCCGCTCTCCGATGCCGACGCCACGATCCAGTCGATGGATGACGCCTCGCCGGCCAAATGGCACCTCGCCCACACCAGCTGGTTCTTCGAGACCTTCGTGCTGCGCGACCATGTGCCCGGCTATGCGCTCCACGACGAACGCTGGCCCTTCCTGTTCAACAGCTATTACGAGGCCGAGGGCCAGCGCTATGCGCGTCCTCGCAGGGGAATGCTGTCGCGCCCCAGCCTGGCCGAGGTGCTGGCCTATCGCGCCCATGTCGACGCCGCGCTGATCGACGCGCTGCCCGATCTGCCGGAAGTCGCCCAGGCGCTGGTCCTGCTCGGCTGCAATCATGAGCAACAGCATCAGGAGTTGCTGCTCACCGACATCCTCCACCATTTCTCGGTCAACCCGCTCGAGCCCGCGGTCTGGCGCGGTGCGCCTAAGGTGCCGGTGGCGATGCCTGGCCCGATCGGCTGGATCGAGGGGCAGGCCGGCCTCGTGCAGCTGGGTGTCGATTCAAGCGATTCAACATTTTCGTTCGATTGCGAGGGGCCGCGCCACCAGGCGCTGCTCACCCCGCACGCCATCGCCGATCGCACGGTGACCAATGGCGAATGGGCCGCCTTCGTCGCCGATGGCGGCTATCGGGACCCGCGGCACTGGCTGTCGGACGGCTGGTCCTGGGTGCAGAAGGAAGGCATCGAGGCGCCGCTCTACTGGCGCCAGGAGGGCGGCGCCTGGACCCGCTTCGGGCTCGACGGCCGCCGCCCGGTCGATCCCGCCGCGCCGGTCACCCATGTCAGCTTCTTCGAGGCCGATGCCTATGCCAGCTGGGCCGGTGTGCGCCTGCCCAGCGAGTTCGAATGGGAAGCCGCCGCTTCGGCTTTCGATCCGGAGAGTGGCAACCAGCTCGACGCTGCCAGCCCGGTCGAGCCGCGGCCCTCGGCGGGCGGTCCCGCTTTCTTCGGCGATGTCTGGGAATGGACCGGCAGTGCCTTCCGCCCTTACCCCGGCTTCAAGGCCGCAGAGGGCGCGGTCGGCGAGTACAACGGCAAGTTCATGAGCGGGCAGTTCGTGCTGCGCGGCTCGTCCTGCGCCACGCCGCGCGGCCATTCGCGGCCCTCATACCGCAATTTCTTCTATCCCCATCAGCGCTGGCAGTTCACCGGCGTGCGCCTGGCGAAGGACCTGTGATGGCCTTCCCGCACCAGCCCCTCTTCACCGCCACCTTCGCTCCCTTCCTCGTCATCCCCGCGCAGGCGGGGATCCAGGGTAACAGAGCGATGACCTTCGTGGCTCTGGATCCCCGCCTGCGCGGGGATGACGATCAAAACCGAAAGGCCGGCCAGTCATGCTGAAACAGGAACTCGAAGACGGCCAGGCCAGCCTCGCCGATCCGCATTTCCGCGCCGATGTGCTGAGCGGCCTCGAAGCGCGTCCCCGCGCCATCCCGGCGCGCTGGTTCTACGATCGCCGCGGCTCGGAGCTGTTCGAGGAGATCACCCAGCTCCCCGAATATTATCCCACCCGCACCGAGACCGAGCTGCTCCGCAAGACCGGCCCCGAGCTCGGCGCGCTGGCGGCGCGCGGTGCCGCGGTGGTCGAGTTCGGCTCGGGCTCCTCGATCAAGACGCCGCTGCTGCTGCGTGCCATCGATCCCGCGGCCTATGTGCCGATCGACATCTCGGGCGATTTCCTCCGCCAGTCCGCCGCTGAACTGGGCCAGGCCTTTCCCGGCCTGCCGGTCTATCCGGTCGAGGCCAATTTCCTCCGCCCGGTGCCGCTGCCCGAGCAGGTGAGCGGCATGCCCAAGCTCGGCTTCTTCCCGGGCTCGACGATCGGCAACATGCAGGCCTGGCATGCGGTCAACCTGCTGCGCGCGATGCGCGACTGGCTGGGCGACGGTGCGCGGCTGCTGATCGGAATGGACCGGGTCAAGGCGCCCGAGGTGCTGGTCCCTGCCTATGACGATGCCCAGGGCGTCACCGCGGCGTTCAACCTCAACCTGCTCGAGCGGATCAACCGCGAGCTGGACGGCACGATCCCGGTCGAGGCCTTCCGCCATGTCGCCTTGTGGAACGACGATGCCGCGCGGATCGAGATGCATCTCGAGGCGGTGCGCGACATGGAGTTCAGCGTCGATGACCGGCCGTTCGCGATGGCGGCGGGCGAGACGATCCACACCGAGAACAGCCACAAATATGGCCGCAACGGCGCCCGCATGCTGCTGCGCGCCGGCGGCTGGACCCCGATCCGCGAATGGACCGATCCGAACGACTGGTTCGCCCTGATCCTCTGCGAAGCCCAGCCGATAAGGCTGGCGCCGTAAGGGGAGCCATTCTTCCTTCGTCACCCCGGACTTGTTCCGGGGTCCACTGGGAGGCGAGCGCTGACCTACAGGTTAGAGGCTAGACGCCGCGGCGCGGTGGATCCCGGCACAAGGCCGGGATGACAATAATTGAGGAGGTTCAGCTCAATGCAGCGCCCGCCTCTTGTCCAGGCTGCGCCCGAATGCGACGAACAGGTAGATCAGCGCCGGCACCAGGACGATGCTCAGCACCACCTTGCTCAGCATCTGGCCGACCAGCAGCTCGCCGATCGGGAACACGCCGTAAAAGGCGACGCTGACGAAGATCAGCGTGTCGGCGATCTGGCTCAGCACCGATGCGATCGCGGCGCGCAGCCAGAGCAGCTTGCCGCCGCCGCTCTTCAGCGCCGAGAAGATGGTGACGTTGAGGATCTGCGAGATGCCATAGGCGATGATCCCGCCCAGCCAGATGCGCGGCGTGCCGCTCATCATCAGCTCGAAGGCATGCAGCCGGTCGGGCGCCATGCTCGGCGAGGCGGGGAGGGTGAGGACCAGGATCGACAGCAGCACCGACGTGACCAGCGGCACGAAGCCGATCAGCACCAGCCGCCGCGCCGTGTCCGGCCCGTGCAGCTCGGCGACCGCGCTGGAGACTGCGACGAGCAGCAGGAAAGCGAAGATGCCCGCTTCCACCGCGAGCGGGCCGACGCCCACCCAGTTGCCGATCTGCGAGATCGGGCCGAGCGAGACCTGCTTGTTGCCGAGCACGCCAGCGATGCAGACCATGCCGCCATAGAAGATCGATAGGAAGAAGAGCGAACGCGGGATGCGAATGGTGTCCATGGGCGGACGCTAGCGAGAAATGCCTGCACCGCAAGTCCCGGGGACTTTGGGACTTGACAAAGTTCCTGTTTTGTTCTATCGGCGGTTCCGAGATCTCGAAAATCCCGTTCCTTCCGTCATCCGCCCGGCTGTCCTCGCCGGGCGGGGCCGCGGAGCGTTGGCCCGCGCGTGCGGGCGCCTGCGATCGCACGCGGCGATGTCGGGAACTTTGTGAACTTCCGCCCCGCAGCTTCTGCGGGGAACGGAATCGGCTGCCTCTGGCCATGCGGGTGCGAGCGTGTATGCTCACAGGCTTGGGCGTTTGCCTTGGGGGTAGAAGTTGAATCAGTTTCCGGTCGGCATCTTCGGCGTGCTCGCGATCCTTGGCATCGCCTTCGTGCTTTCGTCGAACAAGCGCGGGATCAACCTGCGCGTGGTCGGCGCCGCCTTCCTCCTCCAGGCGGGCATCGCCGCGCTCGTGCTGCGGACCAGCTGGGGCCAGGCGGCGCTGCACGGCCTGTCGAGCGCGGTCTCGGCGCTGCTCGGCTATGCCGGCGCCGGCACCAGCTTCCTGTTCGGCCCGCTCGCCAAGCCCGAACTGGGCGGCCAGAGCTTCGCCATCGCGGCGCTGCCGGTGATCATCTTCTTCGCCGCCCTGGTCTCGATCCTCTACCATCTCGGCGTGATGCAGTTCGTTATCCGCTGGATCGGCGGCGCGATCGAGAAGGTGGTCGGCACCACCAAGGTCGAGTCGCTCTGCGCGGCGGCGAACATCTTCGTCGGCCAGAGCGAATCGCCGCTGGTGATCCGCCCCTATCTCGCCCGGCTGACCCCCTCGCAGCTCTTTGCGGTGATGACCGTCGGCATGGCCGGCGTCGCCGGCACGATCCTCGCCGCCTATGCCAGCCTGCTCGGCGCGGCATCCTTGCCCTATCTCCTTGCCGCCTCGTTCATGGCGGCGCCTGGCGGGTTGCTGATGGCCAAGATCATCATGCCCGACAGCCCGGTGCAGGACGGCGAGCTGCCGCTCGGCGACGATGCCGAGGAAGCGGCGATCAAGGTCGCGGAGCAGGACATCGAGGAAGAGCGCGCCGCCAATCTCATCATGGCCGCCGCCTCGGGCGCTTCGACCGGCGTCAAGATCGCCGTGGCGGTGGGCGCGATGGTCCTCGCCTTCGTCGCCCTCGTCGCGCTCGCCAACGGCCTGCTCGCGGGGGCGGGCAACTGGCTCTATTACCAGACGGGTCATGCCGCCTGGGCGAGCTTCCTCCAGGATCTCAGCTTCCAGAAAATCATCGGCACGATCTTCGCGCCGGTGATGTACCTGCTCGGCATCTCTTGGCACGAGGCGACTGCGGCGGGTGGGCTGTTCGGCACCAAGGTGGTGCTCAACGAGTTCGTCGCCTTCATCGATCTCGGCGCGATGACCGACATCGCGCCGCGCACCCGCGCGATCGTCACGTTCGCACTTTGTGGTTTTGCCAATTTCAGCTCGATCGCCATCCAGATGGCGGCGACCGGCAGCCTCGCACCGAACCAGCGGCCGATGATCGCGAAGCTCGGCATCCGCGCGCTGATCGCCGGCAGCCTCGCCAATCTGATGAGCGCGGCGCTGGCCGGGCTGCTGCTTCCCTGAGTCGTTAACCTTTTGGATACCTCGGTTACCTAGATTCGGACCAAATCGGCAGGACAACGCTGCGCCGGGGGCGCGCTGTACTTGCCGGGGACAATCGACATCGGGTGGAGAGCGGGTCGCGCGCCATCATCGGACCGTGCCGAAGGCCGGCCCAGGGATGTGCGCTCTCCAGGACAGTAGCTGGAGTGACGCGTGACCAATTTCATCGCCACTGGTCCGGATGCACGTCCGCTCCGCATCCTGCGCCGCCCGCCGCCGACGCCGGGCGAGGAAGCGCTGGGCCGGGTGCGGGACTGCCTGCAGCTGGCCTTCCGGCCTGCCGGCGAGGGCAGCGTGCCCTCGCATCCGCCGCTGCCGCGTGCCGTTGCGACCTCGAAACGTTACAGACATCTGACGGACGCATATTCGCCGCGGGTCACAACAGAAAAGCCGTTGGAGGCGCACATTTCCCGCACCGAAATCTCCTTCCAGCCCGAAGTGCCGACCATGGAACGCCGAAGCGACGATCGTTCGAAGATCTCGGTCTATCGATCCGCGATGCTGCGATGGGACGGCTATGAGGCGCTCTGCCTGATCCGCAACATCTCGCCAGGCGGGCTGATGGGGAAGCTCCACACCAGCCTGCCCCCCGGCGAGCCGGTGACGGTCGAGATCCGCTCGGGCAACGAGATCGCCGGGCATGTCGCCTGGTCGGCGGACGGCACGGTCGGCGTGCAGTTCGACGAGAAGATCGACGTGCTCGAGGTGCTGCACGCGCCGGTCCACGGCGATCCCGGCCTCACCCAGCGCATGCCGCGGCTGCGGATCGCCTGTCCGGTCAGCCTGGTCGCCGAGGGACTGCGGGTCAGCGTCACGCTGGTCGACGTGTCGCAGGGCGGGGTGAAGGTCGAGGCGGATTTCCTCCGCGAAGGCGATGAGGTGACGGTGGGCGTGCACGGGCTGGAGGGCCGCCGCGGCGTGGTGCGCTGGGCGCATGACGGCCGCGCCGGGATCGCCTTCCTCGCAGCGATCCCGTTCGACACGCTCGCCAAATGGGCGCTCGACCGCCAGGCCGAGCTGACCCAGGCCGAGGCCGGCGCCTAGCGCGTCGGCACCGGCTCCGCGCCGCTATAGTCGTAGAAGCCGCGCTTGGTCTTGCGGCCGTACCAGCCGGCTTCGACATATTTCACCAGTAGCGGCGCCGGCCGGAACTTGGGATCGCCGGTGCCTTCGAACAGCACGCGGGTGATCTCCAGGCAGGTGTCCAGCCCGATGAAGTCGGCCAGGGTGAAGGGCCCCATCGGATGGTTGAGGCCGAGCTGGCAGGCGGCGTCGATGTCCGGGATCGTCGCCACGCCTTCGCCGAGCGCGAAGCAGGCCTCGTTGAGCATCGGCATCAGCACGCGGTTGACGATGAAGCCGGGGGCGTCGTTCGCATGGACGATGCGCTTTCCGAGCGACTGGCCGAAGGATTCGACCGCTGCGACGGTGGTATCCGAGGTGGCGAGGCCGCGGATCAGCTCGATCAGGCCCATCACCGGCACCGGATTGAAGAAGTGCACGCCCATGAAGCGTGCCGGATCGGGCGAGGCCTGGGCGAGGCGGGTGATCGGGATCGACGAGGTGTTGCTCGCCAGAATCGCGTCGGCGCCCAGCACCTTGCCGACGCTCTCGAAGATCTGGCGCTTGATCGCCTCCCGCTCGGTCGCCGCCTCGATCACCAGGTCGCAGGGCGCGAAACTGTCGGTGCCGCCGACGCAGGTGATGCGGTCAAGCGCCGCTTCTGCGTCACCGGCGCTGATCTTCTCCTTCTCGACTGCCCGGGCGAGCTGCTTGGCGATGCCTGCCTTGCCGGCTTCGGCACGCGCCTGGTCGACGTCGGAGAGCAATACCGCATAGCCCGCCTGGGCCGACACCTGCGCAATGCCCGCGCCCATCTGCCCCGCACCGATCACGCCAACCGTCTTCATCATCGTCTCTCCTTTGGCGCCGCTCCTATCGATTCGAAGCCGAATCGGCTAGGCTCGACGCCATGCTGCTCCTCGCCTTCCTCCTCGCCGCCCAGGCCGCGCAAGACGGTCCCGAGAAACTCTATGGCGACTGGGTCGTGGCTTGCGACAATCTGCACGGCTGCGAGATGACCTCGCTCCTGCCGGGCGACCAGGCGATGCCCGAGGAAGGATCAGGCTATGATGCGACCATGTCAGTCATCCGTGAAGCCGGACCAGCGGGCGGCTTCACGGTGGAGGTCTGGCCGGCCGAGAAGCCGAGCGGCAGGGCCACGCTCAAGATCGACGACGTGACGATCGCCACCGCACCGGCCGGGGACGAAGCGGTGACCTTCCAGGGCGCCGACGCTGCGAGGATCGCCGCCGCCATGCCGAACGGCAAGGCGCTGGCGCTCGTCGATGGCGACGGCAAGACCGTCGCGCGCATCTCGCTCGCCGGGTCCTCGGCCTCGCTGCGCCACATCGACGCCGACCAGGGCCGGGCCGGCACGGTGACCGCGGTTGTCGCCCGGGGAACAAAGCCTGCCGGTGCGGTTCCCGCCGCGAAGGTTGCCGAGCGGATCGCCGCGCTGCGCCCGAGCGGTGCGCCCGTGGCCGTCTCCAGGGCAATGCGGCTCACGCTGGAGAAGCAGAGCGATTGCGACGGCCTCTATGACGGTGCCGAGAGCGCACCCGAGGTCGAGACCCATGCGCTGGGCGGCGGCAAGACGCTGGCGCTGCTGCCCTGCGGAGCCGGCGCCTATAACTACAGTACCGTCGCCTTCGTCATCGCCGGCGGCAAGCCCGCCCGCGCGGTCTTCGACGACGGCAATGACGGCATGCTGGTCAATGCCGGCTTCGACAAGGGTGAGCTGTCGACCTATGCCAAGGGGCGCGGCATCGGCGACTGCGGCGATAGCGCGACCTATGTCTGGGACGGCACCCGCTTCCGGCTGACCCGGGCGCGCTCGATGGGCGAGTGCCGCGGCTCGACCAACTGGCTCACCACCTTCCGCGCGACTGCCGTCTTCCGCTAGACATGTTCCGCTTCCGCTGAAAGTTGCGGGGGCGCCCCGGTGGCCCTATGGGGCCGCCATGACCAATGCCCCCGATCCCGCGCTGCTCGCCAAGGCCGAAACGCTCGTCGAGGCGCTGCCCTATCTGCAGCGCTACGCCGGTGCGACCTTCGTCGTGAAATATGGCGGCCATGCGATGGGCGATCCCGAGCTGCAGCGCGACTTCGCCGAGGACGTGGTGCTGCTCAAGGCAGTGGGCATCAACCCGATCGTCGTCCATGGCGGCGGCCCGCAGATCGGCGCAATGCTGAAGCGGCTGGGCGTCGAATCGAACTTCGTCGGCGGCCTGCGCGTCACCGATGCCGAGACCGCGCGCATCGCCGAGATGGTCCTGGCCGGATCGATCAACAAGGAGATCGTCAGCTGGATCGGCGCCGCGGGCGGCCGCGCCGTCGGCATCTCCGGCAAGGACGCCGGCCTGGTCACCGCCGAGAAGGTCACAGGACGCGAGGCCGATCCGCTGCAGGGTATCGAGCGCCATGTCGACCTGGGCTTTGTCGGCGAGCCGGTGGCAGTGAATCCGGCGATCCTCCATTCGCTAGCCGCGCAGGACTTCATTCCGGTGGTCGCCCCGATCGCGCTGGGCGCCGATGGGCATACCTACAACATCAACGCCGACACCATGGCCGGGGCGATCGCCAGCGCGATCGGCGCCTCGCGCTTTTTCCTGCTGACCGATGTCGCCGGCGTGCTCGACAAGCAGGGCGAGCTGCTTACCGATCTCGACAGGGCTCGGGTGGAAGCATTGAAAGCTGACGGCACGATCAAGGGCGGCATGATCCCCAAGGTCGAGACTTGCGTCCACGCCGTGGAGCAGGGCGTCGATGCGGCGGTGATCCTCGACGGGCGTATCCCGCATGCGATGCTGCTCGAGATCTTCACCCGGCGCGGTGCGGGTACTTTGGTCCACGCCTGAATTTCCTACACTTGCGGCCGTGCGACTCGGCGGGCCGCTGCTGAAAGTCACAAAAAGTCTCGACAGCCAGGCGTCACGCCTGGGCATGCGTCGGCGCAACTTTGCCATGGCGCTGCGCATCCGCGCGAATCCTATGGTTCCTACCTGTCAAAGAGCGGCTGCGTTCCGCGCGCAGCGCCGGGAAGCCAAACAGGTGGAATCCTACATTGCAAGGAAGGCCTGCGCCGGGGTTGTTGCGGGGCGCCGCCTTGCTTAAGTTCCCGCCCAACCTTTCTCGGAGATCGCCTTGTCCTTTCTCATCATGCTCCTGCAGGTCGCGCAGTATCTGCTGTGGGTGCTCAGCTGGATCATCATCATCCAGGCGATCCTGTCCTGGCTGATCGCGTTCAACGTGATCAACACGTACAACGACTTCGTCCGCTCGGTGTGGCAGACGCTGGAGGCGATCACCCGGCCGATCTACCGGCCGATCCGGCGGATCATGCCCGATTTCGGCGCGCTCGACCTTAGCCCGCTGGTCGCGCTGCTGCTGATCATCATCCTCAAGGACTTCGTCCTGAACTGGGCGATCGCCCAGCTCGCCGGCGCGATCTACTGACGCCGGCGTGCCCCCCTGGCGGCGCATCGCGGACGGGATCGAGATCGCAGTCCGCGTGACGCCGCGCGCGTCGCGCGACGCTTTCGCCGCGGGCCCCGAAGCGCATTTCGCCGCCCGGCTCGCCGCGCCGCCGTTGGAGGGCGCGGCCAATGCCGCGCTCGTCCCGCTGGTGGCGGCGGCGTTTGGCGTACCCAAGCGCGCCGTCAGCCTGATCGCGGGCGATACCGCGCGGCTCAAGCGACTTCGTGTCATCGGCGACCCCACAGCGCTGGAAGAACGGGCCCAACGTCTCTATGGCGGGGCGCATGACGGCTGACATCATCGACGGCAAGGCGTTCGCCGCGGGCCTGCGTGCCCGCGTGGCGGAACTGGTTCCCGCGTTCCAGGCAAGGACCGGGCGCGCGCCCGGGCTCGCCGTCGTGCTGGTCGGCGAGGATCCGGCCAGCGCGGTCTATGTCCGCTCCAAGGGCAAGCAGACCCGCGAGGCGGGGATGGAGAGCTTCGAGCACAAGCTCGGCGCCGACACGACCCAGGCGACGCTGATGGCGCTGGTCGACAAGCTCAACGCCGATCCCGAGGTCGACGGCATCCTGGTCCAGTTGCCGCTGCCCAGGCATATCGACGAGCAGGCGGTGCTGCTGCGGATCGATCCGGACAAGGACGTGGACGGCTTCCACCCGGTCAACGCCGGTCGCCTCGCCACCGGGCTCGACGGCTTCGTGCCCTGCACCCCGCTCGGCTGCCTGATGCTGCTCGAGGACCGGCTGGGCGACCTGGCCGGGCTCGACGCCGTGGTGATCGGCCGCTCGAACATCGTCGGCAAGCCGATGGCGGCGCTGCTGACCCGGGCGAGTGCGACGGTGGCCCTGGTCCATTCGAAGACGCGCAACTTGCCGCACTATCTGAAGCATGCCGATATCGTCGTGGCGGCGGTGGGCCGGGCGCATTTCGTCAAGGGCGAGTGGCTGAAGCCGGGCGCTACGGTGATCGACGTGGGCATCAACCGCACCGAGGCTGGGCTGGTCGGCGATGTCGATTTCGACAGCGCGGCGAGCGTGGCGGGCGCAATCACGCCGGTGCCCGGCGGCGTCGGCCCGATGACCATCGCCTGCCTGCTGCGCAACACTCTGGTCGCCGCGTACCGCAATGCCGGGGTGCCGCTCGAGAAGGGCGCGATCTGATGCTCCTGGCCGCGCTGGTCCTGCAGGCCGCGGCGCCGCAGACGGCGGTGGAAGCCGAGCGCGCCTTTGCCACGGCGGCGCAGGCCAGGGGGCAGTGGACGGCGTTCCGCGACTATGCGTCGGATGAGGCGGTGATGTTCGTGCCGCAGGCGACCAACGCGCAGGAGTGGCTCAAGGGTCGCAAGGATCCTGCGAAGTCGGTCGAATGGTGGCCGACCGAGAGCTATGTCTCCTGCTCGGGAAATCTTGCGGTCAACACCGGCGGGGCGCTTTGGCCGGACGGCTCCAGCGGCTATTTCTCCACGATATGGGCGAAGCAGGGTGACGGCAGCTGGAAGTGGCTGGCCGATCATGGCGGCGCGGTCGCCGTGCCGCGCGCCCGGCCTTCGCGACCGAAGGTCGTGCGGGCTTCCTGCGCGGGAAAGCCGGAGATCGACATGGGCGGCTGCCTCTCCGACGCGGATAGCACGGGATGCCATGCCGCGCGGGACCAGTCGCTTCAGGCGCGCTGGGATCGGAAGGGCGATACCGTTGTCTTCTCGGTCGTGATCTGGACCGGGCGCGGTTGGAAAACGGTGTTTGACGAGGGAGCGGCGCCCGCCAAATGATCGAGCTGTTCATCTCCACCTTCATCACCTTCTTCGTGGTAATCGACCCGCCGGGCTGCGCGCCGATCTTCGCGGGGCTGACGGCCGGGACGAGCGCGGTGCATCGCCGGGCGATGGCGGTGCGCGCGGTGATCGTCGCGGCCGTCATCCTGTTCGGCTTCGCGCTGTTCGGCGAGGCGCTGCTGCGCGCGCTGGGCATCAGCCTCAACGCCTTCAAGATCGCCGGCGGCATCATGCTGTTCCTGATCGCGCTCGAGATGGTGTTCGAGAAGCGCACCGAGCGTCGCGAGGACCGGGCCGAGAAGATCAAGGCGGAGGAGCCGACAGACATCTCTATCTTCCCGATGGCGATGCCGATGATCGCGGGCCCCGGCTCGATCGCTTCGACCATGCTGCTGATGTCGCAGAACAACGGGCTGGAGCGCACCGCCGTGGTGCTCGCGGCGATGGCCGCGATCCTGCTGCTGACCTTGCTGGCGCTGCTCGCGGCGGGGCCGCTGATGCGGGTGGTCGGTGCCAAGATCGAGGCGGTGGTGTCGCGGCTGCTCGGCGTGTTGCTGGGCGCGCTGGCGGTTCAGTTCGTAATCGACGGGATCAGCGCCGCGCTGGTCGCCGGGCGGGCGGTGAGCGGGCACTAATCTCCCTCTCCAAATGCATTGCTGTCCCCGGCGAAGGCCGGGGTCCAGACTAAGCGTGCGCGTCGCAGACGCGCCAAGGGCGCGTGATTTCAAGGACTGGGCCCCGGCCTTCGCCGGGGAAAGAGGAAGTCACTTTGCGGAAGTGTTTGGCTTCGCCGCCATATCCGGCAGATCGTAGCGGATCTTCCACAGCTTGAACGGCAGCGGCGTGCCCGGGCGGACCTGGCGGAGCGGAACCGGCTCGAGCCAGTTCGGCACCTCGCCCCGGGCGAGTTGCGCATAGAAGCCGTTCGGGCCGCGCGAGCGGTAAAGCGTCGTCTCCGACATGTTCGGGCAGACCAGCAGATATTGCGCGCCATGCGCCTTGGCGATCGGGCGGAAGTTCGGCGTCGGCCAGGTGAAGGCATGGTGGACGTCGAGGATCGCGCGGCCGTTGCGGTGATAGGGGCCGGCGATGCCATTGTGATGCGTGGTGACGATAAGCCGCGGCCCGAGATCGACATGGGTGAAGATCGTCGCGGCGGGGATGTCGTCGAGCACGCGCAGATTGCTCAGCCGCGCGCAGGCGGCGTTGGCGGCGGCGACCTTGTCGGGCGGTGCGGGCTTGCCGGGTTTGGCGCCCTTGTCGGCCGAGAACCACGGCACGACCAGCCCGGCCCAGAGGCCCGAGAGCAGCAGGAAGGCGGCGACCGTGCCGAAGACGCGGAGGACGACGCCGAGGACCATCGCGGGGACCTCGCCGATCCAGCGTGCCAGCGGTGCCCTGAGGCCGAGGAACCAGGGCACCACCACGACCAGCAGCGCCGTCGAGCCCGGCACCGCGAGCAGCTGCGCGGCGGGGGCGGCGCGGACCTGCCAGAGCAGCATCGCGCTGGCGAAGGCAGTGAACAGCGCGATGGCGGCCCAGCCGACCAGCGCCGCGCTGCGCCGCGCGCGCCAGGTGGCGAACAGCGCGCCGAGCACGCCGATCACCGGCAGCACGGCCATCGGGAAGGCGGTCTTGAAGGGGTGCTTGTAGATCGGCCGCGCCTCGCGGACATTGTTGAGCCAGGTATTGGCGAGCTCGTCCGACACCTGTTCGGGCCGGCCCAGGCATTGCGGGAAGAGCAATGCGAAGCCGGCGACGATCACGCCGCCCGCCAGCGCGGCGAGGGCGAGGCGGATCCAGCGATTGGCCGGGTTGAGCAGCGACAGGCCGAACAGCAGCGCGCCGGCGGCGATCATCACGCTCAGCCATACCGGGGTGAGCGCGTCGCAGCGCAGCACCTGATTGGCGTTGGAGGCGAACAGCGCGAAGCCGAGCGCCGAGCCGCCGCCCAGCGTCAGGCCATAGACCTGCATGCGGCGGACATCCTCGCGGTCCCAGATCCAGCGCAGCGCGATGATCGCTCCGGCCATCGCGCAATAGGGCAGCATCTCCAGCCCGATGGTGAGCGATGCGGCGCTCGACAGGCCGACGGTGGCGCCGCCGCGGGCACGCTTCGGGTCGGCCAGGCCGGCGACGGTGAGCGCGAGGAAGGCGAGCTGCCAGCCATGATGGTCGATGCGCAGGGGGGCGTACATCGACATGGTCGAGGTGCAGCCCATCAGCACGATCAGCGCGACCGGCCAGGCCCAGGGCGTGATCAGCCGGCGGACGGCGAGCGAGAGCCCGGTCATGGCAAGCGCGAGCGGGAGGAGGGGGGCGAGGCCGCACGCCCAGCGCTCGGCGGTGGCGGTGCCGACGAACGGCTTGAAGGCGAGGATCAAGCCGGCGATCGGCAGGTCGACGAGGCGCGACCAGTGGATGTCGAAGCCGCCCAGCGCCGGATCGAGGCGATAGTTGCGCAGGTCGTACCAGCCCTGGCCGGCGAGCCAGGCGCGGACCTGCATCAGCCGCATATTGTCGTCGGTGTCGCCGAGGACCAGCCAGTAGATATTGCCCTGGCGGTCATAGAGGAACCACAGGACCACGCAGAGCCAGAACAGCCCCATCCAGCGCAGCCAGTTACGGTCCAGTTCCTGGTCGAGGCGGAACCCGCCCGGCACGTTCGGCTTCAAAATCGCTTCCCTCGCATTGATGCAGGCATTAGGGCCGCGTTCGGTTCCTGGGCAAGCGATAGTGACAGCGGTACTCAAGCGATTTGAAGAGATGTGGGCGAATGGCGTGCTGGGACAGCTCGTCCGCTTCGGCATTGTCGGACTGGCATCGACCTTCGTCTATGCCGTGGTCTACTGGCCGCTCGCCACCTATGCGATCCCGCCGGTGCTCGCCTCGATCGCGGGCTTCCTCGTCGCGGTGGTGTTCGGCTATGTCTTCCATAGCCGCTGGAGCTTCAAGGGGCACGAGGCCGAGGGCGGGGTGGGGACCCAGTCCAAGTTCGTCGCGGTCCAGTCGGTCGGCATGGCGATGAACGCCACCTTCACCTGGGTGTTCACCGGGCCGCTGCACCAGCCGACCTGGGTGCCGCTGCTGCCCGTGGTCTTCGTGACCCCCGTCATCACTTTCGCGCTCAACCGTTATCTGGTGTTCAAATAAGATGGACCGCATCGTCTACGAGCGCATGGCCGCGCATGACACCACCCATTGGTGGTACCGCGCGCGCCGCGAGATCCTCTCCGACTATCTGACGCGCTACGGCGCGATCCCCGCCGGCGCGCGCATCCTCGAGATCGGCTGCGGCACCGGCCACAATTTGCCGATGCTTGCCCAGTTCGGCGAGATCGACGCGATCGAGATCGACGAGACCGCCGCCGCCAAGGCGAGCGAGCGGCTGGGCAAGAAGGTCGGCTCCTCGCCGCTGCCCGAGCTCGCGGGCGTGGCGGACGGCAGCTACGACATGGTCGCGGTGCTGGACGTGATCGAGCATGTCGAGGACGATGTCGCGGCATTGAAGGCGATCGCGCGCGTGCTCAAGCCCGGCGGCAAGATCCTGATCACCGTGCCGGCGCATCAATGGATGTGGAGCGCGCACGACGTGGTGAACCACCACAAGCGCCGCTATTCCAAGGGCACGTTGATTGCTTCGCTGCAAAAGGCGGGGCTGGGCTGGCGCAAGCTGCGCTGGTTCAACTCGCTGCTCTTCCCAGTGGCGGTGGCGGCGCGCCTGCTCGGCAAGCTGACCGGTAAGGACGACAGCGACGATTCGCCGCCGCCCAGGCCGCTCAACGCGGCGTTCGAGGCGGTGTTCGGGGTGGAGCGGCACCTGCTCGGCCGGCTGCCGATGCCGCCGGGGCTTTCGATCATCGTGCTGGCCGAGCCGAAGTAACATTCGTCATCCCGCGCCAAAATCGTCATCCCGGCGAAAGCCGGGATCTCAGGCGATGGCGCGGGGAAGGAGCCGCACGAGACCCCGGCTTTCGCCGGGGTGACGGATAGTGGCCGGGATGACGACTTGGGCGCGGGATGACGGCTTAATTCTCGCCCCGCGGCGTCACCGGCGAGACGCTGACTTCGCCCGAATCGGCGTAGCGATAGCCGAGCGACGCATGGCCCATCACCGGGCCGGCTACATCCGCCACGATGTAGAGCGGCCGGCGCTTGGACTCGACATAGAGCCGGCCGAGATACTCGCCGATCATGCCGAGCACGAACATCTGCACCGCGCCCAGCACGACGACGACCAGCATCAGCGAGGTCCAGCCGGGGATCGCCGCGCCCATCAGCCAGCCGGCGACGATGTAGAGCACCAGCAGCGCCGAGGCGGCGGTGAGGATCAGGCCGACATGGCTGGCGAAGCGCAGCGGCGCAGTCGAGAAGCCGGTGATCGCGTCGAGCGCGAAGCGGATCATCTTGCCGAGCGGATATTTGGTCTCGCCGGCATGGCGCTCGTGCCGGTCATAGGGGAAGGGCACCTGCTTGAAGCCGACCCAGGCGACCATGCCGCGGATGAAGCGCGCCTGCTCGGGCAGCGACAGGAACGCGTCGAGCGCACGCCGGGTCATCAGCCGGAAATCGCCGGTGTCGAGCGGGATCGGCGTGTCGGTGATCTTGTCGAGCATGCGGTAGAAGAAGGCGGCGGTGATCTTCTTGAAGATCGTCTCGCCGTCGCGCTTGCGGCGCACCGCATAGACCACGTCGGCACCCTGCGAGCGCATCGCGGCGCGCATGTCGGTGAGCAATTCGGGCGGGTCCTGCAGGTCGGCGTCGATGATCAGGATCTCGTCGCCCGAGCAGAGGTCGAGCCCGGCGGTGAGCGCGAGCTGGTGGCCGTGGTTGCGCGACAGGTTGATCGCGACGAGGCGCGGATCGCCGGCCGAGAGGCGCTGCATGACTTCCCAGCTCTTGTCGCGCGAGCCGTCGTTGATCAGCACGATCTCGTAATCGTCGCCCACCGCCGCGCGGGCCGCGCCGGAGACGCGGCTGTGCAGCATCTCGAGGCACGCCTCTTCATTGTAGCAGGGGATGACGACGGAGAGTTGCGGGCGCTTTTGCATGACCGGACGCCTTAGCGGCGAGACGAGCCGACGTCGAGCGGCCCGTTGCGGACACTGTGGACGCGGAAGTTGGCTCGGTTCGCGCGAGTCGCAGCATGGTGGGGGCGGTAGCGAAACGCTGCGGGGAGTGCGGCGTGCCGTGCGCGCGGACACTCCGGCTCACGGAAGTTGGCACGGCACTTCGACCCACTCCGCGAAACCCGCGCATTTCTGGCGCAGGGACAGTGCTCCACTTGCGATCCACGTGTTCAAAGAGCGGCCCTGAGGCTGACTGGAACATTAGCAGAACCAGGCCCTGTAGGACAGGCCCAGCCCGGCTCCGCCCGTCGTTACGGGGTTGACGCCAATCGTCCCGTCCGTCTAACGCAATCCGCGATTGAGAATCACTTGCATTAGCAGAAAGGATTTCGGGGCATGCGCGGCGCTTTGGGGGTGGGGATCAGCCTGTGGGCATTGGCGGCGGCGATGCCCGCGCTGGCGCAGGCGCAGGACAAGAAGGCCGACGCGCAGCAGGATTCGACGATCACCGTCACCGCCACCCGCATCCCGACCGACGTGAAGGAAGTGCCGGCCACGGTCAGCGTGATCGACGAGAAGAAGATCGCCGACCAGCTCGTCACCGACATCAAAGACCTGGTCCGCTATGAGCCGGGCATCAGCGTGCCGCGCGGCCCGACGCGCTTCGGCGCGGCGCTGGGCGTCACCGGCCGTGCGGGCAATGAGGGCTTCATCGTCCGCGGCATCGGCGGCAACCGCGTGCTGATCCAGGTCGACGGCGTGCGCGTGCCCGACGGCTTCACCTTCGGCGCCCAGTCCTCGGGCCGCGACTATGTCGATGTCGGGCAGGTCAAGTCGGTCGAGATCCTGCGCGGTCCGGCCTCCGCGCTCTATGGCAGCGACGGCCTGGCCGGCGCGATCAGCTTCACCACCAGCGATCCCGCCGACTTCCTGGGCGGCGACAAGAAGGTCGGCGGGCTGGTCCGCGCCGGCTACAGCTCGGCGGACAACGAGTTCGCCGAGACCGGCATCGCCGCCGCCCGCTTCGGCGACCTGTCGGCGATGATCTCGTACACCCGCCGCGACTTCCACGAGCTCGACAACAAGGGCACGGTCGGGGGCACCGGCGCATTGCGCACCGAGCCCAATCCGCAGGACGGCCGCTCCAACGCCGTGCTCGGCCGCCTTGTCTACGAGCCCGATGCGCAGAACCGCTTCCGCATCACCGGCGAATATCAGGACAGCCATATCGACACCAATGTGCTGACCGGCCTCAGCACCACGGTGGACCTGCTCCAGGCCCGCGACAGCACCAAGCGCGGCCGCATCGCCGGCGACTGGTTCTGGAAGGGCGACGGCCTGTTCGACCATGCCCGGGTGAGCGCATACTGGCAGGACGGCGAGAACCGCCAGTTCACCGACGAGGACCGCACGCCCGCCGCCGATCGCGAGCGGCTCAACACCTTCGAGAACACCGTGTTCGGCGGCTCGGCCGAAGTCGGCATGCGCTTCGAGACCGGCGCGCTGAAACACCGCGTGGTGTTCGGCGGCGACATCAGCAGGACGCACCAGCAAGGACTGCGCGACGGCAAGGTGCCGCCGGCGGGCGAAGTTTTCCCGACCCGCGCCTTCCCCGAGACCGACTTCACCCTGGCCGGCGCCTTCATCGCCGACGAGATCGCGGTCGGTCCGCTGACGCTCTACCCGGCACTGCGCTTCGACGCCTATGACCTGTCGCCCGACAAGGACCCGCTGCTGCCGGCCTTCGCGGCGGCGGCCCAGTCCGGCTCGCGCGTCTCGCCCAAGATCGGCGCGGTGGTGAAGCTGAGCGACGAGATCCGCTTCTTCGCCAACTATGCCCAGGGCTTCAAGGCGCCCGAGCCGAGCCAGGTGAACCAGTTCTTCTCCAACCTCGCATTCGGCTACACCTCGCGGCCCAATCCGAACCTGCGGCCCGAGACCAGCGAGAGCTGGGAAGGCGGATTCCGCCTGAACAGCGGCCCGGTGAGCCTCGACGTGACCGGCTTCATCGCCGACTATGACAATTTCATCTCGCAGGAAGTGACGGGCGGTGCGGGCACCCCGGCCAATCCTTCGATCTACCAGTTCATCAACATCGACCGCGCCAAGGTGAAGGGTGCCGAGGCCCGGCTCCAGCTGCGCTCATCCTATGGCCTTACCGGCACGCTGGCGATCGCCTATGCCCAGGGCGACCAGATCGAGCCGAACGGCGCGCGCGTGCCGCTGTCGACGATCGATCCGCTCCGGGTGGTGCTCGGCCTCGGCTATCGCGCGCCGGATGGGCGCTTCGGCGGTGACCTGACCGCGACGCACGGCGCGCCCAAGGAAGCCGCTGCGGCCAATGGCGTGTGCGTCGGCGGGACCTGCTATCGTCCGGACGGCTTCACCGTCCTCGACGCGACCGCCTTTGTCCGGATCACCGACGGGCTGACGCTGCGTGCCGGCGTGTTCAACATCTTCGACACCAAATACACGCTGTGGAACGACGTGCGGGGGCTGACCCTGGTGACCAGGAACGGCGTGCTGACCGCGCCGGACAGCGCCGATTCCTACACCCAGCCGGGCCGCAACGGCTCGGTGTCGATCAGCTATCGTTTCTAACCGCTTCTGAGGACCAGGATCATGAAGCTTCTTCTCCCGATCGCATTGTCACTGCTCGCGCCGATGCCGGCGCTCGCCCAGGCGCCGGCCGCGGCGCCGGCGGCCAAGTCGGCCTTCGAGGCCGACCGGGCCGACATCCTGGCGATGGCCGGGACCTACAAGGTGAAGTTCGACATGCAGGAGAGCACCTCCTGGCGCGCCGACTATACCCCGATCCCGGTGAAGGTGTCGGGCGGCAACGAGGTCGTCCGGGTGATCGAGGATAATGGCAAGACCATCCGCCTCCAGCACCTGCTCGTCGTCGACATGGGCGAGGGCAAGAAGATGGTGATCAAGCATTGGCGCCAGGACTGGCAGTACGAGCCGGCCAGGGTGCTGGTCTATTCGGACCGCGACGCCTGGACCTGGACCGAGGTGCCCGCCGGCGAGCGCAAGGGCGCGTGGTCGCAGACCGTCTATCAGGTGGATGACTCGCCGCGTTATGGCGGCTGGGGCAAATGGGCCGCGGTCGGTGGGCAGCGCCGCTGGGTGTCGAACGAGACCTGGCGCCCGCTGGCGCGCCGCGACGCGGTGCGCGGGCCGGTCTATGACCGCTATCTGGGCGTAAATCGCCACGCCATTGCGCCGGCCGGCTGGATCCACTGGCAGGACAATCTGAAGATGGACGGCGCCACCACTCCGGTGGTCCAGGAATATGTCCTCAACAGCTATACCAAGTTCAGCGACTTCGACGTGAAGGCGGCGGACGATTACTGGGCGGCGACCAAGGGCTATTGGGGGGCGATCCGCGGTGAATGGGACCGCATCGCCGCAGCCAAGGGCGGGATCCGTATCACCGAGGAAGCCGATCACGGCACCGTGATCGCCGGCCGCGTGCTCGAGATCGCCGACGAAATCCAGCAGGGCAAGACCAGCGAGGCGGACGGGATCAAGACGGCCAAGGCGCTGATGGACCAGGCGACGCGCGCGGCGCGATAGAGTTTCCCCCTCGGGAAAAGGCCCTCTTTCCTTGGTCGGAGAGGGTCGGGGCGAGTCAGGCGGATCCCAAGCCCGCCGGGCTCGCCCCTTTTTTTATTGCCGGCCCAGGCTGTGGTGCCCGCCGTCAAGGCAATGCGGCGAACTTGGCTTGCGCTTCCTTGATGCCGATCAGCGTATTCGCGCGCGTGAGTTCCGCCTGAAGGCGAAGAGTCTCGTTGGCATATTCCTTTGACACCGCCGGTTCCTCCGGGGGCGGGGGATTCAGCTGGTCATGGATCGCCTTCTCGGTCGCGAACTTGTCGCGCTGGAACTGCAGTTGCGACAACTGATCGTCGCGGATCGCCTTGGCTTCGGCCCGGTTCGCGGCGATCTCCGCCTTCGCATCGGCTTCCGCCTTGTCGCGGGCCGCTTCCTGGGCCTTCAGATACGCATCGACCTTGCTGGCGGAGGCGGAGATGCTGGCGAGTGCCCCGGCCATGACCGCAGACTTCTCCGAATATTGCATCTTCTCGATGCCGCCATCGAGCCGGAGGCTTACGCCCAGCACGTTGTTCTGGAAGGGGCCATTGCTGAACTGCAGGAAGCGCAGCTGCCCCTTTTGCGGCGCCATGACCATGCTGCCCTCGAAGATTGGCTTTACCTTCGTGTTCGCACAGGCCTTGTCCCGGTCGCAGAGCACCAGCCGGGCCAGCACCGGTTCCCGGATGAAGATCCCCTTGTCGTTGGTGGCGTCCCTGGCCGGGGTGAAGCCATTCTCCACGAGGCAAGGCACGCCGAATTTCACCTTCTTGCATTCGGGAGGGGCGGCCTGATCGGTTTCGAGCGAGGCATAGAGGCCAAGCCGCCTGCGCGCACAGCGCGATGCCTCTTCGCCGATGTCGCAACCGTCATCGGCTGCGACGCCTTCGAGCGTTACCTTCAATATCGATATGGTGTCCGTAGCGAGCTTGGCCGCTTCCGGCGCGGCGGCTTTGGGCGATGCGTCGAGCTGGTCGATGGCGGCGGCGAGTTTCACGGGATCGGTGGCCGAGTACGGAGCGATATCCACATCGACCCACTTGTCCGCCCAGGCCTTGAACAATTCCGAGCTGGTGATCGGGCCAGGTGTCGTGTCGAACGCGCCGGGCCAGCGGGTGGTCTCCGTGAAGGTCAGCTTCCCGTCATTCTCGGCGAGCTTCGCCTGGAGCTCGGTAAGTTCCTTGGACAAGGCGAGCTGGCTCTCATGCAGCTTGAGCAGCTTTATCGCGTCATTGGCGTCGCTGAGCTTCAGTGTCGCGCGTACCGCAAGGGTGTCGGCTTCCTTGCCGCCCTGCTCGAGCAACTTGATCAGTTCCTTGACGCGCTTGCGCGCCGTGACCGAGTCGGTGGTCAGCCGCTGTGCATCATCATTGCAGACGAGCTTGACCTTCTGGACGGTCGCGTTCTTGACGAACGCGGCGGCGGCCGCTTCGGCCGGGGTTACGCTTTGCGGAGTTGCCGGTACGCCGGTCGCCAACGAGGCGCCGGTGACCGCAGTATCCACGACAGCCTTGATGACATCGCCCGTCTTGTCTTCCGCGCTGGCATTGATCGCTTTGAGGGTTCCCGATCCGGGGTGCGTCTCGATCGAGAAGTCCGTGATCTTCAGCTTGTTGCCCAATGCCCGATAGTCGATGACATACCGTTCCCCAGCGACGTAGCCCGAGGTGGCAGTTGCCTCGACGGTCATGTCCAGATCGCTCTTGGGATCGGCGCCGACGGCAGCGCGCGGACAGTCCACGATCTTGTAGGTCGCCTTGATTTCGTATTGGAGCATAGGCAGCGCATAGGAAATGCCCGGCAGGGCATCGTGGCTGGATGTCCGATTGAAGTCAGGACGCGTCGAAAGGCTGGTGGTGCAGCCGCCCAGCAGCACAAGTATTGCTGCGCCGCATGCGCGCATGATCGCGTTTCTCATGGAAATCCCCCTATTCCCGAGACGCGGTTTACCGTATTTTTATGGTTAATGCCAAGTCATATGCCAAATTGATCCGTTGTGGTCGGTTATTCCTTGCGCATCACAAGGAAAATCCCAGTGCGCTCATCACGGCACGGATCGGCGTGAAGTAACTTCCAAGAGTCGAGGCGGCAAAATGCAGGCCGACGATCTTCCCGTTATTGCTGTCTAGCACGAGTGCGCCCGAATCTCCCTCTCTCGTATAGGCGGGTTTGCAGAGGCATTGCTTCTCGAAGCCGACCAGGCCCGGCCCTGGATAGGGTACTCGAAGCGTGGCATCGGCATCGTCGATCGTGGATCCCACCGAACCACTCGAACGGCCTGTGAGTGTGACGGTCATGCCGCGGACCGGATCGGCGATGTCGAGGGGCGAGGCTGCGTTGGGAATGACGCGGCTGATCCGGTTCAGTGCCGCGGGCAGCAGCTCGGCCAGTGCGGCATCGACCCTGTTGACATACTGCCCTCCGGTCTTGAACGGCCGGAAGGCGGATAGGAGCGCGATGCGGTCGGCGGGATCGATGCCCCCGTCGGGTGCGGCGGGATAGAGTATCGGGTCGCCGAACGCGGCGGTGCCGGCGGCGGCCAGCACATGTGAGTTGCTGAGGATCGCCGCCTTGCCGTTCTTGCTCACGATGGCGCCGAGGGTTCCCGCCTGGCCAGCGCCGCCCACGCTGTGGCCGCTCGCGATCGGGCTGCGGGTGGCCTGCGGCACGACCTCTCCGATCTCGACGACGTCGGTGTAGATCGCCTTGCCGTTGGGGGCGGCGATGACGGGAGGAATCGCCATTTCGGGCGCAATCCTGGAGCCGTCCTCCTTGTGCCGGACATAGAAGATCAGCGCGAGTTCATCGACCTTGGTGCCGCCGATTTCCTTCTGGGCGATCCCCAGCCCGACAAGGTCGGGGCTCGCAACGATGCGGCGCATGCGTTCGTAATGATGTCGTGTCCATTCGGGCAAGTCGGCTGGCGGCGGTCCGTCATAGTTGGACAGTAATTTCAGGACCTGCTTCAAATGGCGCGGCGTTGTCATCCTGCCCTCCCCCGACGCAGGGGACAGTTATTCCGAGATAATCGCAGCGCGCAATCGAGCCTGTATCCGTTTCGGTGCGCAAGCGCGGCGGTGCGCTAGGCCCGCTCGGCCGAGCTGACCACGTCGGCCGCGCGGAGCGCCGCGAGCAGCCGCATCAGATGGGCGGCGTTGCGCACTTCCAGGTCCATCGTGTTGGTGTGGAAGGTGGTGTCGCGGTTGTCCATGCGCAGGCCGAGGATGTTGGCCTTTTGCTGGCCGATCAGCGTGGCGACCGCGCCGAGCGCGCCGGGCTCGTTCTTCAGCGTGATCTCGATCTGGGCGATGCCGCCCTCGGCCTTGTCACCCCAGGTGAGGTCGACCCAGTCCTCCTCGGTGGTGTCGGCGAGGCTGGGGCAGTCGATGCGGTGGACCTCGATCGGCTCGCCGGGGCGGCGGATGCCGATGATGCGGTCGCCGGGGACCGGGCGGCAATCGACCGAGAAGTGGAACGCGACGCCGGGGGTGAGCCCCTTGATCTCGATCGCGTGCTGCTGCGGCGGCAGGTCGTGCTCGTCCTCGCCATCGGTCGAGCCGGGCATCACCGCTTCCATCACCTGGCCGTCGGTGAACTGGCGGCGGGCGATCGCTTCCATCAGCGAGGCTTCGTCCTGGAGCTTCAGCCGCTTCAGCGCATCGGGGATCGCCGCCTCGCCCGGCGGGGTGGGCAGGCGCTCGACGATCTCGTCATAGAGCTTGCGCCCGAGCGCGATCGTCTCCTCGCGCTCCTTGTGGCGGATGTGGCGGCGGATCGCGGCGCGCGCCTTGCCGGTGATCGCGAAGTTGAGCCAGTTGGCCTGGGGCTCCTGCGCCTTGGAGCGCAGGATCTGGACCTGATCGCCCTGGGCGATCTCGGTACGCAGCGGCACCACCCGGCCGTTGATCTTGGCGCCCACCGCCTGATCGCCCAGGTTGGAATGGACCGCATAGGCGAAGTCGATCGGCGTCGCGCCCTTGGGCAGCTGGATCAGCTCGCCCTTGGGGGTGAAGGCGAAGATCCGGTCCTGATACATCGCCATCCGGGTATGCTCGAGCAGCTCCTCGGGGCTGTCGGCATGCTCGAGGATCTCGATCAGGTCCTTGATCCAGCTGACCTGGGTGTCGGGGCGGACGTTGCTCGCCTTGTAGGCCCAGTGCGCGGCGAGGCCGAACTCGGCCTGGGCGTGCATGTCGCGCGTGCGGATCTGGATCTCGATGCGGGTGTCGCCGGCATGGATGATGCTGGTGTGGAGCGAACGATAGCCGTTGCGCTTGGGCGTCGAGATGTAATCCTTGAACCGGCCCGGCACCATCGGCCAGCGGCGGTGGATCACGCCGAGTGCGCGGTAGCATTCCTCCTCGGTGTCGACGATCGCGCGAAAGGCCATGATGTCGCTGAGCTGCTCGAGCGACACGTGGCGCTCCGACATCTTCTTCCAGATCGAATAGGGATGCTTCTCGCGCCCGGTGATCTCGGCATCGATGCCGCCGCGCGACAGGAGCAGCTTGAGGCCCGAGGCGATCTTGGCGATGCGGTCCTCGCCCTCGACCTTGAGGCTGTCGAGCCGTTTGTGGATCGATTCATAGGCTTCGGGCTCGAGCTCCTTGAAGGCGAGCGTCTGCATCTCCTTCATGAACTCGTACATGCCGATCCGCTCGGCGAGCGGGGCGTAGATCTCCATCGTCTCGCGGGCGATGCGCTTGCGCTTGTCGGGGTTCTTGATGTGGACCAGCGTGCGCATGTTGTGCAGCCGGTCGGCCAGCTTGACGAGCAGCACGCGGACATCGTCCGACATGGCGAGCAGGAACTTGCGGAGGTTCTCGGCGGCGCGCTCGCTCTCGGTCTGCGCCTCGATCTTGGAGAGCTTCGTGACGCCGTCGACCATGCGCGCGACATTGTCGCCGAACAGGCGCTGGATGTCCTCGGGCGTGGCGACGGTGTCCTCGACCGTGTCGTGCAGGATCGCGGTGACGATCGTCTCGTCGTCCAGGTGCAGGTCGGTGAGGATGCCGGCCACTTCGATCGGGTGGCTGAAATAGGGGTCGCCCGACGCGCGCTTCTGGCTGCCATGCGCATTGACCGAGAAGACGTACGCCCGGTTGAGCATCGCTTCATCGGCATCGGGGTCGTAGCTCAGGACCCGGTCAACAAGTTCATATTGGCGCAGCACGGGAACTAGATGGGGCCCGGGGCTGTTGCTTTGCAATAAAATTGAGCGCGATCCGGAAGTTCCGAACCGCGCTCAACTGCTTTATCGGTGCTGGTGTGGCGCTGGCGCCATACCGATCAGTGCGCCTTGGCGTTGCACTTCTCGAGGGCGGCGGCGTCGAAATCGGTGCCGTTGGCGCGGAAGGCCGAGAGCTTGCCGACTTCGCGGGCGACCAGCTCGCAGACGATGCCGTCACGGGCATTGGCCTTGGCGGCGGTGCAGGTGCCGGCGCCGCACTTCCACAGCGTCGAGCGGGTGACGAGGCTGGTCTTGGCCGGCGCGGCGACCGGGGTGGCGGCGTAATAGCCGTTCGGGGCACCCTGCGCGATGCCGGCGGCGGGGACGAGGGCCAGCGTGGCCGCGGCCGCTGCGGCGAAGAAGCGGGTCATGGGAAATCCTCCTGGGGGTCGTGAACCTGCGACCGGAGTCGCGACTCAGTTTCTAATTGACATAGAAGTAAGTTGCAACGAGAAACTTTTGCTGCAATGCAAGAAGTTACGGCATTCCGTAGCGTCAGCTTTTGCGATAGGATGACAAGTCATGGGTGGTGCCATTCGAGAATCCCTGCGGCAACTGGCCAGTGACTGCAGCCTGCCGGCCGCGCTGGAAGCGATGGGCGAGCGCTGGTCGTTCCTGATCCTGCGCGGCTCGTTCAACGGGCTGCATCATTTCGAGGAATTCCAGTCCGAGCTGGGCATCGCCCGCAACATCCTGGCCAACCGTCTGGCGCGGCTGGTCGACAAGGGTATCCTGGTTCGCGAGCCCTGTGCCGACGATCGCCGCAAGATCGAATACCGCCTGACCGACAAGGGCTATGCGCTGCTGCCGGCGATGATCGCGCTGCGGCAATGGGGCGAGCGCTGGGAGACGGGCACTCCGGCCTATCCGGTGCTGGTCGACGCGCGCGACAGCCGGCCGATCCGTGCCGTCCAGGTGCTGAGCCATGACGGGCGGGCGCTGGGCAAGGGCGACCTGCTCTGGGCGCTGCCGGAGGATGTGGTGAGCGACGACGTGCCCGAGGTGAAGGCGGCGGAGTAGCTTCCCTTCAACAGCTCGCCCTTTCGCTCGCGAGCGTTGTTAAGCAACGATATTCTGCATCGCTAGGCATAAAAAGCAGGCGGAGCTGCTTATGCCAGCTCCACCTTCAGTGTCCGTCCAACGCTTTTTGCTGCGCGAGCCAGCGTTTCAAGTGTTACATTGTGTTCGTTCGGATCAAGCACTCTATCGAGCTGCTTCCGGCTGGTTTGCATTCTTTCTGCCATGGCAGCCTTCGTGAGGCCATGATCCTTCATGGCCCCACGAAGGGCGTCAGCAATCACTTGCTTGATCGCCATGGCGGTGACTTCTTCACGAATGCCATCCTCATCCAGAAGATCGTTCAGGCTCGTAAAGTTGCTAGGATCTCTAGGACCCTGCTTCTCCACCATTTTTACTCCTTAAAACTCGCTCCGCCTCTTATCCGCCAGATCGATGTCAGACTTTGGCGTTGTTCGTGTCGTTTTGATGAAAGCGTGAACAACGATGATCTGCTGACTGTTGGCATCAAAGAAGTAGAGCAACCGAACCTCCCGTTTGGAGGGAACAGTACTCCGAAGCTCCCAGATAGGCCCCTTGATGTGCTTGCAGAGAGGCGGGCCCATGGGGTAGCCGATCTGCAGCCGCATCAAGTCGGTGCCGACAACCTTGCGGTCATTACCGGGAAGCGATCGGATGAAATCCGCTACAAGCTGATTGCCATTAGCGGTCTGATAGAATGTAACCTTCTTCATATCTTCGCCTTTCGAACATTCTATTTCTCATAAGCATCTCCTTTTCTGTGTGCGGCGGGATTGCCGCGTGTTTGCCCATCGGAGGGACTTTATCCGGACCACCGCCCGGTAATGGGGATGTGTCATATATGATGCATTTTGTCAAGCCTGCATCTTCACGCTTGGATGTTCAGGGTAAGGGGCAAGCAAGGGCGTCCGTCCGTATTGCTACGGCGCGCACCAGATCTCCCGAAATGGCAGGCAGGCTAGCGGACTAGCCGCCGAGCCCCTCCAGCCGTGCCCGCACATTCTCCGGGATCGGCTTCGACTTGCGCGTCTCCAGGTTGACATGGACGCTGACCATCTCGATCTCGGTGTGCAGCTCGCCGGTGTCGGCGTGGCAGAGCTCGATGCGCATCGTCATGCTCGAGGTACCGACGCGCTCGACCCGGGCGAAGCCTTCGACCATGTCGTCGAATACGAAGGGCTTTCGATAGTCGACGCGGGCGCTGACGACGTTGAATTCGGCGTCGAGCCAGTCGGGGCCGATCTCGCCCAGGTCGGCCCAGCGCCAGAACTCGCCGAGCGTTACGTCGGCATATTCGAGATAGCGCGAGTTGAAGACGATCTTCTGCCCGTCGATCTCGGAATAGCGGACGCGGAAACGCGTGGAGAAGCGGAAGCCCTGGCGCATGGGAGTGGGGTGGCGCGGTGTGGAGGGCGCGTCAACTAGCATCGATACGCCGTCACCCCGGCCTTGTGCCGGGGTCCACTGTGCCGCGCCCGCAGGTGTAGAGCCTCTTGTCCATGACTTGCCTCCCGGTGGACCCCGGCACAAGGCCGGGGTGACGAAGAGAGAGGCGGGGTCCTAGGTCAGCAACTTGAAGCCGACGATCGCCAGCACGGTGGCGAGGATCGGGGTCAGCACCCGGTCGGAGACGCGGGTGGCGATCAGGCTGCCGACGACGATGCCGGGGATCGAGCCGAGCAGCAGGGTGAAGAGCAGGCCGAGGTCGACCGAGCCCATCGACCAGTGGCCAAGCCCGGCGATGAAGGTGAGCGGCACCGCATGCGCGATGTCCGATCCCACCAGCCGGGCGACCGGCGAGCCGGGATAGAGGACAAGCAAGGCGGTCATCCCCAGCGCGCCGGCGCCGACCGAGGTGAGCGAGACCAGCACGCCGAGGACGGCGCCGAGCAGCACGGTCAGCGCCGCGACCTTCTGCTCGTCCAGTTTCGCGAAGCGCCGCCCCGCCGCGCGGACGATGCGGACGCGGAAGAACACCGCCATCGCGGTGAGGACCAAAGTAACGCCGAGGATCGTCGAGATCAGATGGCCGGTATCCCGGGCGTCGCGGTGCGCGGCGGCGAGGTAGAGCAGGGTGAGGATCGTCGCCGGCACGCTGCCCGTTGCCAGCCGGCCGACCACCCGCCAGTCGACCGACCCGCGCCAGCCATGGACGGCGGTGCCCACCGCCTTGGTGCCCGAGGCATAGAGCAGGTCGGTGCCGACCGCGGTGGCCGGGTGGAAGCCGAAGACGAGCACCAGCAAAGGCGTCATCAGCGAGCCGCCGCCGACGCCGGTCAGCCCGACGAGCAGGCCGACCAGCACCCCGGCCAGCGAGTAGAGCAGGTCGATATGCGGCACCGGCTGGGGCTCAGCCCGCCTTTGCCGTGGTGTTGACGCCCATCGACTTGAGATACTGCTTCACGTTGCGCGCGGCCTGGCGCAGGCGCTGCTCGTTCTCGACCATCGCAATGCGCACGAACCCTTCGCCATTCTCGCCATAGCCGACGCCGGGCGCGACCGCGACCTTGGCATGGGTGAGCAGCTGCTTGGAGAACTCAAGGCTGCCCAGATGCGCGAGCGCGGGCGGGAGCGGCGCCCAGGCGAACATCGATGCGGGCGGGCTGGGGATTTCCCAGCCAGCGCGGCCGAAGCTCTCGACCAGCACGTCACGGCGCTTGTGGTAGAGCTGGCGGTTCGCCTCGACGATGTCCTGCGGGCCGTTCAGCGCGGCGCAGGCGGCGGCCTGGATCGGGGTGAAGGCGCCGTAATCGAGATACGACTTCACCCGCGTCATCGCCGCGATCAGCTGCTTGTTGCCGACCGCGAAGCCCATGCGCCAGCCGGCCATGGAATAGGTCTTGGAGAGCGAGGTGAACTCGATCGCCACGTCCTTGGCGCCCTTGACCTGCAGGATCGACACGGTCGGCTTGCCGTCGAAATAGAGCTCCGAATAGGCGAGGTCGGAGAGAATCCACACCTTGTTCTCGCGCGCCCAGGCGACGAGCCGCTCATAGAAGGCGAGGTCGACCGTCTCGGCGGTCGGGTTCGACGGATAGTTGACGACCAGGATCGAGGGACGCGGTACGGTGAAGGCGATCGCGCGCTCGAGGCTCTCGAAATAATGCTCGTCCGGCGTGGTCGGCACCGCGCGGATCGTCGCGCCCGCCAGGATGAAGCCGAAAGTGTGGATCGGGTAGCTCGGGTTGGGCGCCAGCACGACGTCGCCCGGCGCGGTGATCGCGGTGGCGAGGCTGGCCAGACCCTCCTTCGAGCCCATGGTCACGACGACTTCGGTCTCGGGATCGATCTCGACGCCGAAGCGGCGGGCATAATAATTGGCCTGGGCGCGGCGCAGGCCGGGAATGCCCTTGGACTGGGAATAGCCATGCGCGTCGGGCTTCTGCGCGACTTCGACCAGCTTCTCGATCACGTGCGGGGGCGGCGGCAGGTCCGGATTGCCCATGCCGAGATCGATGATGTCCTCTCCCGCCGCGCGCGCCGCTGCCCGCATCGCATTGACTTCGGCGATGACGTACGGGGGCAGGCGCTTCATGCGGTAGAATTCTTCGGACATTTCCTCATCTCTCAGGGGTTGGAGCGCGACACGATCTTGTGCCGTGCGCACCTCCTACGCCATGTTCGCGGCTGCGGGAATGACGAGTTGCCTGTGGTGCGCTAAAGCGGCGCTTGAAGAGGATAAGCATGGCCGAAACGACCAATCCGCCGATTCCCGACCTTGCGGACCTGCAGCATTGGACCTGGGTGCTGGGCCGCGCGCAGCAGATGATGCTTGAGCATGGCTTCGACATGATGGAGCATATGCCGGCGGCAGCGCCCTTCGGCGCGATGCTCGATCCGACAGCGGCGATCCGCGCGACCACCGATTTCTGGTCGGACACGATGCAGCTGTGGCAGCGCTTCCTCGATCCGCAGAACGCGATGCCCTTCGAGGAGACGCCCGAGCAGGCGCGCGACAAGCGCTTCAAGGCGCCGCAATGGCGCGAGGAGCCGGTGTTCGACTTCCTGCGCCAGAGCTATCTGATGATCGCCGACCATATGCTGCGCGGCGTCGATGCGCTGGAGGGGATGGATTCGAAACAGAAGGAGCAGGTGCGCTTCGCGACCAGGGGCTTCCTCGACGCGGTGAGCCCGACCAACTTCCCCGCGACCAATCCCGAAGTGCTCGAGAAGATCGTCGAGACCAGGGGCGAGAGCCTGCTCAAGGGCCTCAGCAACATGATGGGCGACCTCGCCAAGGGCCAGATGACCCAGACGGCGGAGGGGGCGTACGAGCTCGGTCGCAACCTGGCGATGACGCCGGGCAAGGTGGTGAAGCGCACGCCGCTCTACGAGCTGATCCAGTACGCGCCGGCGGAGGGCGCCAAGGAAGTCTATGCGACGCCGCTGCTGATCTTCCCGCCCTGGATCAACCGCTTCTACATCCTCGATCTCAACCCCGAGAAGAGCTTCATCCGCTGGGCGGTGGAGCAGGGGCTGACCGTGTTCGTCGTCTCTTGGAAGTCCGCCGACGCGTCGATGAAGGACGTGGTGTGGGACGATTTCGTCGAGCGCGGGCAGATCGACGCGATCGACACGGTGCGCGAGCTGCTCGGCGTGAAGGGCGTGCACACGATCGGCTATTGCGTCGCCGGCACCACGCTCGCCGCGACGCTGGCGGTGCTGCATGCACGCGGGGAAGCGGAGAAGGTGGCGAGCGCGACCTTCTTCACCGCGCAGGTCGATTTCTCCGAAGCGGGCGAGCTCGGCATGTTCGTCGACGACGACCAGCTGGCGATGATCCGCAGCCTGGGGACCGAGGGCTTTCTCGACGGGCGCTACATGGCAGCGACGTTCAACCTGCTGCGCGGGCGCGACCTGATCTGGAACTACGTCACCAACAATTACCTGATGGGCAAGGACTATGCCCCGTTCGACCTGCTCCACTGGAACTCGGACGTGACCAACCTGCCGGCCAGCTGGCACATGAGCTACCTGACCGACCTGTACCGCGACAACAAGCTGGTCCAGCCCGGCGCATTGGCGATCGGCGGGACGCCGCTCGACCTGTCGAAGGTGCGGACGCCGACCTATGTCCAGGCCGGGCGCGAGGATCATATCGCGCCGGCGCAGAGCGTCTGGAAGATCACCCATTATTTCCAGGGGCCGCTCAGGTTCGTGCTGGCCGGATCGGGGCATATCGCCGGGGTGGTGAATCCCCCTTCGGCGCAAAAATACCAGTATTGGACCAATTCGGACAAGGTTGAGACGCTCACCGAGTTTTTTGCGGGAGCGAAAGAGACTAAGGGGAGTTGGTGGCCCGACTGGATCGGCTGGCTCGATGCGCTCGATGCCGCGAAGGTCCCGGTCAAGGGCGCGCGGATACCCGGCAAGGGCAAGCTCGAGGCGATCGAGGATGCCCCGGGGAGCTACGTGCGGGCGCGCTGATTTATCATCTAAATTGAAGGGCTTGGGTATTTTTGTGCACTGCACAAAAGTGCTTGCATTGCCGCGCAGAAGTCCCTACATGCTGCATCGCAGCAATAGCTTTAGGGAAGGCACATCATGGCCACCAAGGGACCGAAGTCCGGCGCGGCAAAGCCCGTCGTTCAGAAGCCTGCGGCGCGCGCCAAGGCCGCGCCAGGGAAAGTTGCTGTGCCCGAGGCTGAGAAGCCCGCGCCGGTCGAGGCCGCCGAGACGATTGTCCAGGTGCCCTTCGCCGAGCCGGTCCCGGTTCTCGAGGCAGCACCGCAGGAAGTGACCGAAACCGTTGAAGCCGTGGTCGAGCCCGTCATCGAGGCTGCCGCGGAAACCGCACCCACCGCCGTGGAAGCCGTCGAAGAGACGCTCGCCGCGCCGGCAGTCAAGGAAACCGTGAAAATGGCAACTACCTTCGACAACAGCACCGTCGAGAACGCCACTGCCAAGGCCCAGGCCCTGTTCGGCGAGTGGAACGAGCGTACCAAGGCCGCCGTCGAGAAGTCGACCAAGCTGGTCGAGGAAGCCAATGACTTCGCCAAGGGCAATGTCGAGGCGCTGGTCGAGTCGGGCCGCATCGCCGCCAAGGGCTTCGAGGGCCTGGGCCAGGACGCCGCCGAGTACGGCCGCAAGTCGTTCGAGAGCGCGACCGCCGCGCTGAAGAACCTCGCCACCGTCAAGTCGCCGGCCGATTTCTTCCGCCTGCAGAGCGACTATTTCCGCGGCGCGTTCGACTCGTACGTCGCCGAGGCTTCGAAGAACACCGAGGCGCTGATCAAGCTCGCCAGCGACGCGGCCCAGCCGCTGTCGAACCGCGTTGCCGTCGCCGCCGAGAAGGTGAAGACCGCAGCGTAAGCGGGCGCTTCCGGCCAGCCGGAAGTCAGGAATCAGGGCGGTCCTTCCTCCGGGAAGGGCCGCCTTTCCTTTTATCCGGTCCCAATCGGGGTTTACGCGTTCGCCGCGGCCTTGCCCTAGCGGACGCGAACCCATATTTTCCGCACCGTGACAAATCCCGTGAAATTTCAGATCCGCATGGCCGAAGACGGCAATGACGACGATCGGGGGAACAACCCCTCGATCGGCCTTGCCACGCGCACCCGCACCAAGAAGCCGACGCCCTACCGCGTGCTCATGCTCAACGACGACTACACCCCGATGGAGTTCGTCGTGCTGTGCCTGCAGCGCTTCTTCCGCATGGACATGGAAGAGGCGACGCGGGTGATGCTGCATGTCCACCAGCGCGGCGTGGGCGTGTGCGGCGTGTTCAGCTATGAAGTCGCCGAGACCAAGGTGAGCCAGGTGATCGACTTCGCCCGGCAGAACCAGCACCCGCTGCAGTGCACGCTGGAGAAGGCGTGACCCCGGCCTAGGCGCCCGCCGTCCGCTCGCGGAACCGGCCATTAACCCAATAGTCGAAATTCGCGTACCGGAGGGCGGACGGCGACCGCTCGCGCCGCGTGGGCGGCTGCATCGGCTGGAAAGCCGCGCCGAGAAAGCCATGGGCGCGCCACGCATCGGCCAGCACTTCGTCGAACACCATGTGGAGGCTGTGTTCTGGCAGCAGGAAGACATGGTGGTCGGCGGGCAGGTCGGGCGCCATGTGGATGTCGTAGAGATCGCCGATCCAGGAATATTTCTCTCCGGTAATTCCGTCCTCGCCGTGCCTGATGTCGAATACCGATCGCGACTTGTCGAACCCGGGAGCGAGCCTGGCGACGTCCATCAGCCAATAGGGTTCGATCGGGCGCCCTCCCCGGGTGACGGTATCGCATTCGGCGAAGTCGAAGCCCTCCGGGTCGATTGCGTGGAGCAACTCCCGGGCCCGGCTGGAAACCAGCCGGCGGGTGAGGAAGCCGTAGATGTCCAGCGGCTTGTTGCGATGGGCGACGATCACCCGGGGCTTGGCCCGCAGCGCGGGCAGGCCGTAGCTGCTCTCGGTGCGGGATCCCCAGGCGACATATTTGCGCGGTCCCGCGGTGATCGGGACGGTGTCGCCGCTCAGCGTGGTCCTGACCGGATAGATTTCGAGCGGGTTGAGCAGTTCGTAATCGCTCGGATTGTGCCGGAAGGACGAATCGAGCTGGTAATAGCGCCTGCGTGCCGGATCGAACGGAATGTCCCTTGGCCACTTCATCGCGCATCCCCCTTGCCGGACCAGGGTGACCGCGCGCTCCCGTTCGTGCAAGCTGTCGTTACGCCTCTGCCTAAGGGCTTCCACCATAGGCGTTTTTCCGGGCGACACAGCCCAGTCGCGAATCGGTAGAAGGACCGCAGTTCCTGGGAACCGGGGGGTTTTGGCGGGAACAAAGGGCCGGGCGGCGCGAGCTTGTCACCGCAGACGTCCGGCCCACCCTTTTTCTCGAAATCACCGGAAGCCACTCAGGGCCCCTTGGGGAGCCAGCTGAGATCGAGCCCTTCGTAGCGGTTCACATAATTGGCCGCACGGGCGAGCGCGCGCTCGTCGAGCAGGGTCACCCGGCCGCCTTCGCGCGCGATCAGATGCTCTTCCTCCAGCTGGCGCAGCATGCGGTTGACGTGCACTGCCGTCAGCCCGGTTGCGTCACCGACTTCCTCCTGGGTCAGGCCGAGGGTGAAGACGTTGGTCAGGTCCTTGTCTGTGCCGCGCAGGCGGTTGCGCAGGTCGAGCAGCAGCGCGGCGACGCGCGCCTTGGCGCTGGTGCGGCCGAGCGCGGCGAGCCGATCGGTGAGCGCCACGCGCTCGATCTGCGAATAGACCAGCACCATCGCGCCGAGCCGGGGATGCTCGAGCATCAGGTCCGACAGCGCGGCACGGTCGAACGGGCAGACGACGCAGTCCGAAAGCGCAGCCAGCGTCTCGGGAGCTTCGCGATAGACCGCGCTGGAGACGCCGAGCATGTCGCCCGGGAACAGGAAGCGCAGGATCTGCCGGCTGCCATCGTCGAGCAGCACATAGCTCATCATCAAGCCCTTGCGCAGGATGTAGAGCTCGTTGCTCCCTTCGTTCTCACGCTGCAACACTGCGCCCCGGCGCACGGACCGGTGGCGTTCCTCCAATTTTTCGAGCGCCTTCTGCTCGACCGTTGAGAGGTCGATCAGCTGACTCAACATTTCCGCGAAACAACTGCCCGACACGCGCTGGCTTCCCCCCGAGCGCCGATGCAAAGCAGTGCCGTGGAATCAATGCATTAAAATCGATCAAGCCCGTAAAAAACGCCTGCACTTGCGCGGCGCTGGCCAACGATTAGAAGCCCGGCATGGACCGTATTCTCATTCGCGGCGGCAACCGCCTCTCCGGCAAGATCCCCGTATCCGGCGCGAAGAACGCCGCGCTCACCCTGATGCCCTGCGCGCTGCTCACCGACGAGCCGTTGACGCTGCGCAATCTGCCGCGCCTGGCGGATGTCGACAGCTTCGGGCACCTGCTCAACGAGCTGGGCGCCTCGACCTCGATCGAAGGCACGCGGCCGACCGATTTCGGCCGGGTGATGACGGTGCGCGCGGGCAAGCTGACCTCGACGGTCGCGCCCTATGACATCGTCCGCAAGATGCGCGCCTCGATCCTGGTGCTCGGCCCGCTGCTCGGCCGCGCGGGCGAGGCGACGGTGTCGCTGCCGGGCGGCTGCGCGATCGGCAACCGCCCGATCGACCTGCACCTGAAGGCGCTGGAGGCGATGGGCGCCGAGATCGAGCTGGCTGCCGGCTATGTGAAGGCGACGGCGCCTGGCGGCCGCCTGCCTGGCGGGCGATTCAGCTTCCCGGTGGTCTCGGTCGGCGCGACCGAGAATGCGCTGATGGCGGCGGTGACCTGCAAGGGCACCACCGTGCTCGACAATGCGGCGCGCGAGCCGGAGATCGTCGACCTGTGCAACCTGCTCGTCGCGATGGGCGCCAGGATCGGCGGCATCGGCACCGAGCGGCTGGAGATCGAAGGCGTGGATCGCCTGCACGGCGCGACCTATGCGGTGATGCCCGACCGGATCGAGGCGGGCAGCTATGCCTGTGCCGCGGCGATCACCGGCGGCGACATCGAGCTGGTCGGCGCGGCGGCGGGCGACATGCGCGCGACGCTCGACGCACTCGTCCAGGCCGGCGTGACGGTCGAGGAGACCAAGACCGGCATCCGCGTCGCCGCCAATGGCCCGCTCAAGCCGCTGACGCTGTCGACCGCGCCCTTCCCGGGCTTCGCCACCGACATGCAGGCGCAGTTCATGGCGATGCAGCTGGTCGCCGAGGGCGCCAGCGTGTTCACCGAGACGATCTTCGAGAACCGCTACATGCACGTGCCCGAGCTGACCCGCATGGGCGCGCATATCGACGTGCGCGGGCGCACCGCCGTGGTGCACGGGCCGACCAAGCTGGTCGGTGCCCAGGTGATGGCGACCGATCTGCGCGCCTCGATGAGCCTGATCCTCGCCGGCCTCGCCGCCGAGGGCGAGACCCAGGTCAATCGCGTCTATCACCTCGACCGCGGGTACGAGCGGCTCGAGGAGAAGCTTCAGGCGGTCGGCGCCGATATCGAGCGCGTCGGCGACGGCTAGGACCTTGCGGGGGCGGGGCACCAGGCTGGCGATTGCGACGGCTTTGCTGCTGCTGGTGGTTGTGCTTGGCGCCAGCTGGCGCTTCGGCTCGATGGCTGCGGCTGGCCATGCCTCCGCGGTCGATCCCGTGCCGCCGCCCGCGCAGGCGGTGCGGCTCAAGGCGCGCGACGGCGTCGCGATTGCCGGGACGTACTGGCCCGGGCGCCGGCCCGATGCGCCGGCGGTGCTGCTGCTCCACGGCGTCGGCGCCTCGCGGAATCAGACTGCGCCGATGGCGGAGGCGCTGGTCGCGCAGGGCTTTGCCGCGCTCACCATCGATCTGCGCGGGCATGGCGAATCGGCGATCACCGACCATAGTTATGGCCTGGACGAGGGGCTCGACGCGCGCGCCGCCTTCGACTGGCTGAAGGCGCGGCAGCACCAGTCCAAGGTCGGGGTGATCGGCGTCTCGCTGGGCGGGGCGGCGGCGCTCGTCGGGCGCGACGGCGCGGTGCCTGCCGATGCGCTGGTGCTGGTCGCGGTGTTCCCCGACATCCGCCATGCGATCTACAACCGGATGGCGGCGATGCTGGGAAGCGTCGGCGGGACGATCGGCGAACCGCTGCTCAGTCTCCAGTCGCTGCCGCGCTATGGCGTATGGCCCGCGCGGATCGCGCCGGTCACGGCGATCCGCGATTTTCGCGCGCCGGTGTTCGTGATCGGCGGGGCGGAGGATCGCTATACGCCGCCGGTCGAGACCCGAATGCTGTTCGCGGCCGCGCCGAACCGCAAGGGGCTGTGGCTGGTGCCGGGGTTGGACCATGGCAAGGTCAGCAATTTCCACGATGAAGAATGGGCGCGCCGCGTGGGCGGCTTCCTGCGCGGAACGATCGGCGCGCCCTAGGCCGGCTATTCCGCGAAGTCGGTGCCGAGGGTGACCGGTTCCCAGCGATCGATCTCGTCGATCACCGCATCGAGCTTCTCGCGGGCCCGGCGCAGCGCATCGCTGCCGAGCAGCAGGTGGACCGGCGGGTTGGCCGAATCGGTCAGCGCGAGGATCGCGGCGGCGGCACGGGCGGGATCGCCAAGCTGCTTGCCGGCCATCGCGTCGAATGCCGCCGAGGAACGGCCGACCGCGGCATAGCTCGCGTCCGCCCTGCTCTTGCGGATCGAGCGATTCGACAGGAAGTCGGTGCGGAAGGCGCCCGGCGCCACCGCGGTGACATGGATGCCGAGCGGGGCGATCTCCTGCGCGAGCGCGGCCGAGAGGCCTTCGAGCGCATATTTGGCCGAGGCGTAGAGGCCCGAGCCGGCGCCCGGGGCACGGCCGGCGATCGACGTGACGTTGACGATATGGCCGCTGCCCTGCGCGCGCAGCCGGGGCAGCGCGGCGCGGATCAGGCGGAAGGGGCCGAACAGGTCGACTTCGAACAGCCGGGCGACATCGGCATCGCTCGCCTGCTCGATCGCGCCGAGCAGGCCGTAGCCGGCATTGTTGACGAGGACGTCGATGCGTCCAGTCAGCGCGAAGGCCTGTTCGACCGTCGGGGCGATCGCCGCCGGATCGGTCATGTCGAGATGCAGCACATGCAGCGTGCCGCTGCCCTGCACGAGTTCGGGCGCCGCGCCGCGCACGGTGCCGATGACGGTGTCGCCGCGCGCCAGTGCCGCCTGTGCCAGCGCAAGGCCGAGCCCGCGCGAAATGCCGGTGATGAACCAGGTCTTCATGATGCAATCTCCTTCGCGACAGGAGATTGGTGCGGGCAGCCTCCAGGATAATGGCGCGGTTTTGCCATGGACTTGTAAGTCCTGCTAAACAGTCGGGATGGATACCACCCTGCTCTCCGCCGACTACCAGCAGCTGCGCGGCTTCGTCGCCGTCGCGCAGGTGCTGAGCTTCAGCCGCGCCGCCGGGGCGATGGGGGTGACACCCTCGGCACTGAGCCAGCTGGTGCGGGGGCTGGAGGCGCGGCTGGGCACGCGGCTGCTCAACCGCACCACCCGCAGCGTCTCGCTTACCGAGGCGGGGGCTGCGCTGCTCGCGCGCACCGGGCCGGCGCTGGCCGAGCTGGGCGAGGCGATGCTGCAGGCCCGCGCCGGGCGCGAGGGGATCGCGGGGCGGGTGCGCGTCCACGCCTCTCGCTTCGCCGGCGAGCTGCACGTGCTGCCCATCCTCGCCCGGTTCGGGCGGGACTATCCCGATGTCGTGCTCGACATCTCGCTGGACGACACGGTGATCGACATCGTCGCGGGCGGCTATGACGTGGCGATCCGCATCGGCGAGCTGGTCGAGCGCGACATGGTCGCGGTGGCGCTGGGCGCGGAGATGCGCCAGCTTGCCGTCGCCACGCCGGACTATGTCGCCGCGCACGGCGTACCCGAGCATCCCCGCGATCTGCTGCGCCACCGCTGCATCCGCTGGCGCTGGCCGGGCAATGCCGCGCCCTATCACTGGGAGTTCTGGGAAGGCGGCTGGTTCCAGGTCGCGGTCGACGGGCCGCTGATCCTCGACGACAAGCAGGCCTGTCTCGAAGCGGCGCTGCAGGGCGCCGGCATCGCCTTCGCGATCGAGCCCAAGGTGCGCGACCACATCGCGGCGGGCCGGCTGGTGCCGATGCTCGAGCGCTGGTCGGCACCATTCCCCGGCCATTATCTCTGCTACCCGCAGCAGCGCCACATGGCGCCGGCGGTGCGGGCATTCATCGATGCGGTGCGCCGCGGCGCCTAGCGGGCGGTGCTCATCGAATAGGGCCGCGCCGCCTTGCCCGTCGCCCAGCTCTTGTTGGGCTTCGCGCTCATGGTGAAGCGCAGCTCGCCGCCGGCGACGATCTCGTCATGCTTCAGATAGCCGCGCGCCAGCGGCTTGCCGTTGAGCGTGACCTTGCCGACATATTTGTTGGCGTCCGACAGTCCCTCGGCGACGATCGCGAAGCGCTTGCCGTTGGGCAGGTTGAGCGTCGCCCGGTCGAGGAAGGGGCGGCCGATGACATATTCGTTCGAGCCCGGCGCGACCGGATAGAAGCCGAGCGCGGTGAACACGAACCAGGCCGACATCTGGCCGAGATCATCATTGCCCGACAGGCCGTCCGGGGTCGGCTTGTACTGGCTGTCGACGATCTGCTTCAGCCGCTCCTGGGTGCGCCAGGGCTGGCCGGCATAGCTGTAGAGATAGGCGACGTGGTGGCTCGGCTCGTTGCCATGGATGTACTGGCCGATCAGCCCGGCAATGTCCTCGGCATGGCTGTAGTCGATCTTCGAATTGTCGAAGTCGAACATCGCATCGAGCTTCTTCACCGCCGCGGCGTCGCCGCCGAGCAGCTTGAACATGCCGGCCTGATCCTGCGGCACGAACCAGGAATATTGCCAGGCATTGCCCTCGGTATAGTCCGAGCCATAGTTGATCGCGGTGGGATCGAAGGGCGTGCGGTAGGTCCCATCCGCCTTGCGGGCACGCAGGAACCCGGTCTTCACGTCGAAGCTGTTGCGCCAGTTGCCGGCGCGGGCCTCGAACGGGGCGGCGAGGTCGGTCTTGCCCATCGCCCGGGCCATGCGGGCGATGGTCCAATCGTCATAGGCATATTCGACCGTCTTGGAGGCGGCTTCCGGCTCCTTGTCGATCGGCACGTAACCGAGCTTCATATACTGGTCGAGGCCGCCGTAAGGGCCATAGGTGGCGCTCTTCACCATCGCGTCGAGCGCGGCATTGGGGTCGAAGCCGCGGATGCCCTTCATGTACGCGTCGGCGATCACCGGCACGGCGTGATAGCCGATCATCGTCCAGGTCTCGCGGCCGTGGAACTGCCAGACCGGCAGGATGCCGAACGGGCTGACCTGCTGGCTGGCGATCAGCGAGTTGACGAAATCGGCGTTCTTCTTCTCGCTCTGGGTGAGCAGAAGCAGCGGATGCTCGGCGCGGAACGTGTCCCACAGCGAAAAGGTCGAGTGGAAGGTGAAGCCCTTCGCCGCGTGGACCTGATCGTCCGGCCCGCGCCAGCGGCCATCGGCGTCGGAGAAGACGCTGGGCGCGATCAGGCTGTGATAGAGCGCGGTGGCGACCATCTTCTTCATTGGCGCCGAGCCTTCCAGCTCGACCGCGCCGAGCGCCTGTTCCCAGGCCTTGCCGGTCGCGGCGCGGATCGCGTCGAAACTGCCGGGCTCGCTGTCGAGATTGGCGATCGCGCCGTCCTCGTCGACTGCCGAAATCGCGACCTTCAACTCGAGCGGACCGTCGATCTGGCCGAAGTCGAGCCGTGCGACCAGCTCCCGCCCGGCGAGCTGCTGGGCATCGTCGGCACCGCGGCTCGGGCCCTGAAAGCCCTTATACTCCACCTTCTCCTCGCGGTTGAGGAAGGCGTGGCCGGTGATCTGGTGCGAGGGGCGGATCGCGAAGAACAGCTTGCGGGCTGGCGCCCAGCCGCGGGTCTCACGCGCACCGGTGATGGTGCCGTCCGGGCGGATGCGGATCGACGACCAGAGAATCTTGCCGGGATAGTTGTAGAGCGAGCTGCGCAGGTCGAGCAGCAGCTGCGCGGGCTTGCCGGCGGGGAAAGTGTAGCGCTGGACGCCCACCCGCGTGCCCGCGGTCATCTCGGCGCGGACGCCGGGCTTGGCCAGGGTCACCGCATAATAGCCGGGCACTGCCTGCTCGGTCGCGTGGTCGAAGGACGAGCGATAGTCGTCGGGCTCCAGCCCGATCGTGTCGCCCGAGATCGGCTGGATCAGGAAGTCGCCCAGGTCCGAATGGCCGGCACCCGAGAAATGGGTCATCGAGAAGCCCTGGATCGTCGGGTCCTCGTAGCGATAGCCGGCGGCATGGTCGTAGCATTTGCGGATCTGGCAGGTCGTGTCGGTATCCGGGCTCAGCTGGATCATGCCGAAGGGCGCAACGGCGCCCGGGAAAGTATGCCCCTCGCCACCGGTGCCGATCCTCGGATCGGCCGAGGCCGCGGTCGGCTCCGGACTCGTCTGCGCCAGGGCAGGCGCGATGGAGGTGAACGACAGGGCGGCGAGCGCGGCGAGGCCGGTACGGAACTGGGCGGTCATGGGTGCGGGTTAGAGCATGGCTTGATGCCGCTTGCCAGCCGCTTTCCCCGACCCGTGCTTCGTGCCAGATTTGCGGCACGGGAAGAGGAAGGGGCGCGCGGTGCAGGCAAGTCTTTCGGATCGTCGGGCGCTCTGGGCCTTCGCGCTGGGCTGCGCAGCGGTCACTCTCGGCGTGCTGCTGCATATCCCGATGTTCCTGATGGGCCGAGATATGCACTTCATGCTCGCCGGCATGCCGATGGGCTGGGACATGGTCGCCGGCATGGGGCTGATCATCGGCGGCTGCCTGGTCGCCGCCTATGGCCTGCTTCCCCGCAACGTCGCGGAACAGCGCGCGGCGGGCGCGAGAATCGAAGTGGCCGCGCCGGAGGACGCGCCCCTGGGGCCGGCGCATTGGGGGCTGATGGCGGTGCTGGTGATCGCGCTGATCATCGACACGATGAAGCCTGCCTCTCTGGGCTTCACCGTGCCTGGCATGGTCGGCGAATATATGGTGCCCAAGGAAACGGTGAGCCTGGTCCCCTTCTTCGCGCTGATCGGGACGGTCACCGGATCGGTGGTATGGGGCGTGCTCGCCGACATCTATGGTCGCAAGGCGACGATCCTACTTTCCGCAGTGATGTTCGTCGGCACGTCGATCTGCGGGGCGATGCCGAGCCTCGCCTGGAATATCGGCATGTGCTTCATGATGGGCGCGGCCGCAGGGGGCATGCTGCCGGTCACCTATGCGCTGCTCGCCGAGATGATGCCCAACCGGCACCGCGGCTGGAGCCTGGTGCTGGTCGGCGGGCTGGGCGCGGGCGGCGGCTATTTCGCCGCGAGCGGGGCATCGACGCTGCTGGTGCCCGAATATAGCTGGCGCATCCTCTGGCTGCTCAACCTGCCGACCGGGCTGACGCTGGTGCTGCTCGGCGCGCTGATCCCCGAAAGCGCCAAGTTCCTGCTGGCGCGCGGCCGCGTGGTGGAAGCGCAGGCGGTGATGCGCAAGTTCGGCGCAGTGGTCCGCAAGGTAGACGCGCCGTCCGCCACCGCCGCGGCCCAGCCCGGGCATGGCGCGCTGAAGGGCATGCACCTCTATGGCAAGCTCACCGCACTTTCGCTGACCGGCATCACCTGGGGCCTGATCAATTTCGGCCTGCTGCTGTGGCTGCCCAACCATTTCGTCAATGAAGGCTATTCGATGGAAGTGGCGAGCCGGCTGCTTGCCGAGAGCGCGCTGATCGCCTTCCCGACGATCTTCGTCGGTGCACTGCTCTACAGCCTGTGGAGCACCAAATGGGCGCTGGGCGCCTCGATCGCGGTGACGCTGCTGGGGCTGGCGGGCGTGTTGCGGATGGAATTGTTCGGCGGCGGCAGCCCGGTGCTGCCGGTGGCGCTGCTGATCATCGGCATCAACGGCATCATCGCGATCCTGCTGCCCTATACCGCCGAGAGCTTTCCCTTGCGCGTCCGCGGCCGGGCGACGGGCTGGGTGGCGGCCTGCACCAAGGCCGGCGGGGTGATCGCGCAGGCGCTGTTCATCGCCAAGCTGGTGCCCTCGATCGGCGTGGTGGCGGGCGCGATCATGGTGCCCATGCTCGCGGCCCTGATCCTGGTGGGCTGGTTCGGACGCGAGACGCGGGGCAAGGACCTGCGGCATCTCGACGAGGCGATGGATTAGCCGGAGCCGGGCCGAAAAGCCTTTGATCCAAGTTAGTTGCCGGAACTCTCCCAAATGCTTGCCGGTTCAGACGGGCAAGCAGGAGAGACAATCGACATGGCAACCCGCGCCCGCGATTTCGCGAACGACCCCGGCTCGCAATTTCTGAAGCATAGTTTCCAGCGCGGGCTCGCGCATTGGAACCGGGAGCGGCTCGAGCCTGGCTTCCCCGATAACGACTGGCAGAAGACTTTCGAACGCGACGTGAAGATGCAGCGGCTCGAAGGCGCGTTCCTCGAGGAACTGCGCAGCGAAGTCGTCGAAGAGGCAGTCGCGGCGCCGACCGACGTCGAAGGCTTCATCGCATGGTTCGAAGACCTGAAGGCGACCGGGCCGGGGCAGGGCGATCCGCTCTTCCCCTGGCTGGCCGAGACGGCCGACCGAGACCAGCTTCGATGGTTCTTCGAGCAGGAGGCTGCGGGCGAGGCAGGGTTCGACGATCTCGTCGCGATGACCCAGGTCAAGCTGCCGGTGCGCCCCAAGCTGGAGCTTGCCCGCAACTATTGGGACGAGATGGGACACGGTACCGCGAAGGGCATGCACGGCCCGATGCTCGATGCGCTGGTCGAGACGCTGGCGGTCGAGCCGGTGATCGAGAACACCGTCTGGGAGAGCCTGTGCCTGGCCAATGCGATGACCGCGATGGCGACCAATCGGCGCTATGCCTGGCATTCGGTGGGGGCGCTCGGTGTGATCGAGCTGACCGCGCCGGGCCGCGCGGCGCTGGTCGCCGAAGGGCTGAAGCGCGTCGGGCTGAGCCCGAAGGAAGCGCGCTATTTCACGCTGCACGCGGTGCTCGACATCAAGCATAGCGAGGACTGGAACCGCGAGGCGATCCGCCCAGCGGTGGAGGAGGATCCCGCCCGGGCCACGGCGATGGCCGAGGGGGCGCTGATCCGGCTCAAGTGCGGCGCGCGCTGCTTCCAGGCCTATCGCGACCATCTCTGGGGCTGACGCCGCGCCCGGCTGCGCATAGGCTGGGCGGATGAAGCTCGCCGTACTTGCGCTGCTCGCGCCGCTCGCCCTTTCCGCCGCGCCTGCCCCGGAGGGCCAGATGCTCGACGTCCATATGGGCGGCCGGATGGTCGTCCAGGGCAAGGCGATCCGCTTCGGCTGGCCGGGCGTCTATGTCGAGGGGCGGTTCCGCGGCACCGAGGTCAGCGCCCATGTCGAGACGCAGGGCGACTGGCTGCGGGTGAGCGTGGACGGCAAGCCGTTCCAGACGCTGGTGACGTCGGGGCCGGCGGTGGTGAAGGTGGCGCGGCTCAGGCCGGGCATCCACAGCATCCGCATCGACAAGCTGACCGAGAGCCAGTCGGGCAGCAGCCGCTTCCTGGGCTTCTTCACCCATGGCACGCCGCTGGCGCCGCCGGTGCGGGCGCAGCGTATCGAGTTCATCGGGGACTCGCACAGCGTCGGCTATGGCAACACCTCGCCGACCCGCGACTGCGACGAGAAGAAGGTGCACGACACCACCGACACCAGCCAGGCGTTCGGGCCGGTGCTGGCGCGGCGGCTGGGTGCTGATTACCGGATCATCGCCTATTCGGGCTACGGCGTGGTCCGCAACTATGCCGGCGGCAAGCCGGGCGAGAACCTGCCCTTCCTCTATCCCCGCGCCATTCCCGGCGAGCCGGCGCCGGCCCGGGCGGATGGCTGGCGGCCGGGGATCATCGTGATCAACCTGGGCACCAACGACTTCTCGACCAAGCTCCATGCCGGCGAGGCCTGGGCGGACGATGCGGCGCTGCGGGCCGATTACCGGGAGCGCTATATCGCCTTTGTCCGCGCCCGGCAGGCAGCGCAGCCCAGGGCGCGGATCCTGCTGATGGGTGCCGAGAATTTCTACCCAGACGTCGCCGCGGTGGCCGAGGCCACCGGGGTCAAGGCGGTGAAGGTGCCCACCCTGGAGATGACGGGGTGCAACTGGCACCCGTCGCTCAAGGACCACCGCGTCATGGCCGACCTGCTCGCCGCAGCGCTCAGAACGCCGGCGCGTTGAGCTTCACATCGGCGCGGGTCCAGGCGGCGGCGAAGTCCTTCTCCGCCGCGCGCGCGTCCTTCTTCTGCGCCTTGAGCGCCTGGGCCAGTCCGAGCAGCGCCCAGCCATTGTGCGGGTTGCGCTTCAGGTCCTCGACGAACACCGCCTCGGCCTCCGCAGCGGCGCCACTGCCCAGCAGGGCAGCGCCGAGCAGGTGGCGGGTCGGGAAGAACTCGTCCGAGGGCTCGTTGTAGGACAGGCCGTCCTCGACGGTGACGGCTTCGCGGAGCAGCGCGATCGCCCTGGTGGCGTCCTTGCGGGCCAGCGCGATGCGGGCCTCGGCGCGGAGCGTCGCGATCCGGAAGAGCGGGGTGGCGAGGTTCATGCCGGCCAGCGCATCCGCGGGCGCGGCGGCGACCTTTGCCTTGAGCCTGGCCAGCTCGGCATCGGCTTCTGGCAGCTTGCCGGTGGCGGCGAGCGCGATGGTGCGGGCCGAGAGCCAGTTGACGGTCAGGTCGAGCAGCCGGGCATCGGGCTGGGGCTCGGCGAGCATCGCCTCCCAGCGGCCGAAGCGGACCAGCGCCTGGTAGAGATAGCCGATGCCCCAATCCATGCCGGGCATGCCCGCCGCCATCTCGTCGGTGAAGACGGCGCGCACGTCGCGCAGCGCCTTGATCGTCTCGGCGCTGCGCCCCTCCATCGATGCGGCGGCGGCGAGGAACTGGAGATTGTGCGCCGAGTACATCGGGTAATAGTCGATCGCCGCGGTCTTCGCATAATAGGCCTTGTCGGCGGCGTCGGCGAGGCGGTTGGCCTCCGCCGATTCGGCATAGCGGCCGACGCGCTGGAGGATGTGCGACGGCATGTGCACGACATGGCCGGCGCCCGGCATTGCCGTCTTGAGCCGTTCCGCGGAGTCGATTGCCTTGCCCGGATCGGTCGAGGCCTCGACCGCGTGGATGTAATAATGGTTGGCGCCGGGATGGTGCGGGTTGCGGGCGAGCACGGTCTCCAGCGCGGTCACGATCTCGGGCGTGTCCTTCGCCGGGGTGCCGTCGGCATTCCACAGCTTCCACGGGTTCCGGTTCATCTGCGCTTCGGCGAAGAGCGTGAGGATGTCGTCGTCCTGGGGGAAGGCCCTGGCCGCCCCGCGCATCGCGTCGCCGAACGCGGCGAGCAGCGGGGCGCTGTTGGTCGGGTCGACCGGCTGAGGGCCGGTATAGCGTTTGGCCAAGGCGAGGATCAGCGCGCGGTTGGCCGGGGTGGCGGAGGGGGCGAGCGCCTGGGCCTTTTGCAGCGACTCCCAGGCGACCCGGGCGCGGGCCTCGGCCATCATCGGCATGTTGTAGTTGGGGCCAAGGGTGAGCGCGACGCCCCAATGGCAGATGCCGCACCCCGGATCGGCCTGGGCTGCCCTGGCGAAGCTGCGCGCCGCCTCGTCATGGTTGAACGCCCAGAGCAGGCGCATGCCCTGATCGAAATAGGCCTGGGCCTGGGGGATCTTGCTGCCGCTGTCGCGGTGGAAGCCGCCGAGATCGGGGAAGAGCTGCGCGCCCGCCGCCCAGTCGGCGAGGGTCTGGGGGAAGGTGGCGTGACCGGCGTGCATGCCGGCCATCGGGTCCGCTGTCTGGGCGATGGCGGGTAGTGCGAGCAGCGGTGCCGCGAGCAATGCGATGGAGCGCGAAAGTTTCATGGCCGAGTCTCCCCGGACGAGCAGATTACCCGTTTCGTGGTTTAACCTCAATCAACACCCTTTTCCCCGGTGAAGGCCGGGGCCCAGACTTGAAAGTCACGCGCCTTGGCGCGTCTGCGACGCGCACGCTTAGTCTGGACCCCGGCCTTCGCCGGGGAAATGCTATCCTCAGACCGCTTTCAGCGCCTCCTCGAAGTCCGCGATCAGATCGTCGGCATCCTCGACGCCGATCGAGATGCGGACGAGATTGTCGGTGATGCCGAGTGCCTGCTTGCGAGCATCGGGTACCGACAAATGGGTCATGCCGGCCGGATGGCTGGCGAGCGTCTCGGTGCCGCCGAGCGACACGGCGAGCTTGGCGATCTTGAGGCTGTCGAGGAAGGCGAAGGCCTCCTTCTCGCCGCCCTTGAGGTAGAGCGAGAAGGTCGAGCCGGCGCCGGTGCAGTGGCGATTGTAGATGTCCGCCTGGCGCGAGCCCTCCTCGAGGAAGCCGAGATAGCCGACATGCTCGACCTTGGGGTGGGTGCGCAGGAATGCGCAGACCTTGGCGGCATTCTCGCCGGCGCGGCTCATGCGCAGCTCCAGCGTCTCCAGCGAGCGGAGCAGCATCCAGGCGGTGTTGGGATCGCAGATCGTGCCGATCGTGTTGCGCATCAGCCGGATCGTGTTGATGTGCTCCTTCGAGCCGAGCACGCCGCCCGCCACCAGGTCCGAATGGCCGCCGGCGTACTTGGTCAGCGAATAGACGACGATATCGGCGCCCTGCTTGAGCGGCTGGGCCCAGAGCGGGCCGAGGAAGGTATTGTCGATCGCGATCGGCGGCTTGCTGGCGCCCTTGAAGATCGCGTCGCGGCTGGCGGCGACCGCCTCGACATCGACCAGCGCGTTGGTCGGGTTGGCCGGCGATTCGAGATAGATCAGCGCGACATTGCCGCTGGCGGCCTTGCTCAGCACCGCGTCGATCTCCTCGCGGGTGGCGCCGGCGGGGAAGTCGAGCCAGTGGACGCCGAAGCGGCCGAGGATGCGGGCGATCAGCGTCTCGGTCGCCGCATAGAGCGGGCCCGAATGGACGATCGTGTCGCCCGGCTTGACCATCGACAGGAACAGCGTGGCGATCGCCGACATGCCGCTGGAGAAGGCCAGCGCGTCCTCGGCGCCTTCCCAGATGCCGAGCCGGTCTTCGAGGATCTCCTGGTTGGGGCCGTTGAAGCGCGAATAGACCAGCCCGTCGGCGCCGCCCGGGCGCTTGCCGGTGACGCCTTCGAAATGGCGCTTGCCGGCCGCGGCATTGGGGAAGACGAAGGTCGAGGTGAGGAAGATCGGCGGCTTGAGCGAGCCTTCGGAGAGCATCGGATCATAGCCATGGCCCATCATCATCGTGCTGGGCTTGAGCTTGCGATCGCCGACCTTGTCCGCCGAAGGCTTGGGGCGGCGGCGCGGGGTGCCACCGGTCAGATCGGCTTCGGTCTCGTCGGTCATGCTGTCTCTCCGGGTATATTTCGTATCATCTGTAACGATTCGGCCGGGCTTGGGGGAGCCCGAAACGCGCGGAAGTTCACTAAATTCACGACCTCCACGCGCGAGGCCAGCGGGCACTTCAGCCGGGGCGCGGCACGACGTGGCGCCGGGACGGACGCGTGGGATATGGAGTCGGCGGACTGCGCATGCTTCCGAGGGAAACATGGAAAATCCTACATTGGAAGGGGATTGCCAGACATTGGGCGCAGCGAAGCGTCACCCCGGCCTTGTGCCGGGGTCCACCGCGAGGCGAGCCATGGAAAAAGAGGCTCGAAGGGCAGCAGGCGCGGCACAGTGGACCCCGGCACAAGGCCGGGGTGAAGGATGGAGCTAAGCCAATCCGATAATGCTGATCTGGCGGCCATAATCCGGCTCCTGCCGGTGCGTCGCGCGGCGGAAGCTGTAGAAATGCTCCTCCCGCGCATAGGTATCCTGGCCGAGCATCTCGACCGTGCGGATGCCGGCCGAGGCCAGCCGGTGCGCGACATAGGCTTCGAGGTCGAACTGCCAGTGATCCTCGCGCCGGCCCTCGGTGAAGAAGCGCTCGTTCTCCGGATCCGCATCGGCGAAGCGGGCGAGGAACAGGACATCGACCTCGTAGGAGGCGCGGGCGATGCAGGGGCCGACCGCGGCGGTGATCCGGTCGCGGCGGGCGCCCAGCGCCTCCATCGCGGCGAGGGTCGAATCGGTGACGCCGCCGAGCGCGCCCTTCCACCCGGCATGGGCGGCGCCGACGACGCCGGCCTCGCGGTCGGCGAACAGCACCGGCGCGCAATCGGCGGTGAGGATGCCGAGGGCGAGGCCCGGGCGATCGGTGACCAGCGCATCGGCATGCGGGCGCAGCCGCTCCTCCCAGGGCTCGGCGACGGTGACGCAGTCGGCCGAATGGACCTGGAAGAGCGAGACGAGCCGGCCGCCAGGCAGCACCGCCTCGACCGCGCGGCGGCGATTCTCGGCGATCAGCGCGGGATCGTCGGTCGAGCCGAGGCCGACATTGAGGCTGGCCATCGCGCCGGTCGAGACCCCGCCCTTGCGGCCGAGAAAGCCATGGGCGATCCCGTTCAGCGCGCGCGCCTGATGGACTTCGACTTCGCTCGTCATCTCGTCACTCACAATGCGCGGCGCATCAGCCGGTCTTCATCCTCATGGTCGCCGACCAGGAAGATATAGGGGCCACGATCTTCGAACCCGTTCTTCTCGTAGAAGCGCTTCGCCCGGTGGTTGTCGATATAGACCGACAGCCAGAGCTCGTCGGCGCCGCGCGAACGGCCCTCTTCCACTGCCCAGTCGAGCAGCGCCTGCGCGGCGCCGCTGCCCTTGGCGCGCTCGTCGAGATAGAGCTGGCGGAGTTCATGGGGGCGCGAGGTCACCGTTGCGGGCAGGGTAAGCGCGCTGGTCTTGGCGAAACCGGCCAGCCCCTGCTCGTCCTCGGCGAGGCGGAAGCGCAGGTCCGGCTGGGCGAACTCCGCGGCCCAGGCCTCGGGCGTGAAGCCGGCGAAGAACGCGGCGAGATTCTCCGCCGTGTAGAGATGGCCGAAGGTCGCGGTGAAACTGACGCGGAACAGCGCGTCGATCGCGGGGAGGTCGGCCGGGGTGGCGTCGCGGTAGTTCATGTTCACTTCGTCATCCCCGCGAAAGCGGGGACCCATCTCGTGCCCTCGCCAGATGGAACCACAGCTGCCGCATCTGCGGCTTCTCTCCGAGATGGGCCCCGGCTTTCGCCGGGGTGACGGCTCGGAGCGCCTGTCATTCGCCGAACCCCGCCGGCACCGGCCAGCCCGGGGCGGTGAAGGCGATGACCTTGAACAGCTCGCCCATCTGCTCGGGATGGGTCAGCCGCTCGCGATCGGTGGCGAGTTGTCCCGCGCGCTCGGGTGATGCGAGCGACAGGCTGGCGGTGCGCTCGGTGATGCCGAGCCGGGTGAGAAACTCGCCCTGGGTCACGGGTCCGTGCACGACCAACCCCTCGGTGCGGGCGGCCTCGGCCAGCGTGGCAAAATCGACATGCGCGGTCAGGTCGGCCTCGCCGGGCGTGTCGAACGGGTTGGCATAGGCATGGCCCTTCACCGCCTGCAGCGTGTCGCCGATCGCCGGACCCATATAGCCATAGTCGATGACCAGCGCCGCGCCGCCCTGGTCGTTGAGGCGCTTGGCGAGCTGGCGCAGCACCGCGACGCTGGCCGGCGAAGTCTCGAGGATCGACCCGGGCTCGGCCTGCTTGAAGTCGCGCGGGATGATCATGTCGAAGCTGCGGTCGCCGGCGATCGGCAGGAACAGCGTGTCCTGGCAGGCGACGAGCCGCTCGCGCCAGCCCTCCTGGGTGGCGATGAGCTGGCGGATCGGCAGCGCGTCGAAGAACTCGTTGGCGACGAAGACCAGCGGCGCATCGTCGGGCAGGCCGACCAGGTCGAGATGAAATTCGGCGCCCGGCACGCGCTCCGCCTGGACGGCGCGCAGCGTCGGGCTGGTCTCGACCAGGTCGACCGGCGGGGTGAGCCCGACCTTGGCCATGGCGCGCAGCGCGTCGGCGGCAAGCGTGCCGCGGCCCGGGCCGAGCTCGACATAGCGGACCGGCGGCTGTTCGGCGCGGTGCCACAGGTCGGCGACCCACAGGCCGATCAGTTCGCCGAACATCTGGCTGACTTCCGGTGCGGTGGTGAAGTCGCCGCGCGCGCCGAGCGGATCGCGGGTGCCGTAATAATGCGCGTTGGCGGCGCCCATGAACTGGGAGAGCGGGATCGGCCCGGCCATGGTGATGGCGCGGGAGAGCCGCTCGGCGAGCAGGGGCTCGGCGGCATTGGCGGCGCGCTCCTGCTGCCCGGCGTCGAGGGGGTTCTCGCTCACGTCAGGCCACGCTCTCCGTGCCCGCGATCGGCTCCACCCGCTCGCGGCGCCCCTTGGCGGTGGCGATCAGATAGATGCCGCCGACGATCATCGGCAGGCAGAGCACCTGGCCCATATGGATGACATGCTCGAAGATCGTGCCGGCGAACTGCGCATCGGGCTCGCGGAAATATTCGACGAAGAAGCGGAAGCAGCCATAGCCGAGCAGGAAGATGCCGACGAGCTTGCCCGGCTCGTAGCGCGCCTTGGTGCGCCAGAAGGCATAGGCGAGGATGGCGGCAAGCAGCAGGCCTTCCAGCAGCGCCTCGTAGAGCTGGCTCGGATGGCGGGCGAGCGGGCCGGCGCCGGGGAAGACGATCGCCCAGGGCAGGTCCGCCGGCTTGCCCCACAGCTCGCCGTTCACGAAATTGGCGAGGCGGCCGAAGAACAGGCCGAAGGGCGCGCAGCAGGCGACATAGTCATGGACGCGCAGCCAGTTCAGGCCCTGGCGGCGGCACATCAGGATGATCGCCAGCGTGGTGCCGATGACGCCGCCATGGAAGGACATGCCGCCGTCCCACAGCTTGAAGATGTCGAGCGGGCGGGCGAGGAACCGGTCGAGCCCGTAGAAGATCACATAGCCGAGCCGCCCGCCGACGATGATGCCGAGCGTCGCGTAGAAGACGAGGTCGTCGGCATGGGCACGGCTCATCGGGGCGCCGGGCTGCTTGAGCAGGCGGGTGAGGTACCACCAGCCGACCAGGATGCCGGCGATATAGGCCAGCGAATACCATTTGATCTCGAAGAAGCCGAGATTGAGCGCGACCTTGTTCAGGCCGAGATCCGCGAAATGGATATGGTCTGCCGCGGCGGCGGCAAGGGTGGCAAGCAGCACGTATTTCCCTCCAGGGTGTGCGACCCCGATAGAACAGGCTTGTTGCAAACCCAAGAGCTATGACTTCCCGCGTCATCCCCGCGAAAGCGGGGACCCATCTCGTGCCCTCGCCCGATGGAACCACAGCTGACGTACACCATGGACTTCTCTCCGAGATGGGCCCCGGCTTTCGCCGGGGTGACGAAGTGGCGTGGGATGACGCAAGGAGCGGGTGGCGATCGGGGCGGCGGGGTGACAGCCTCCAGCCCGCAGGATAGAGCAGTCCCGATGAAGGTCGATTTCGGCAAGCTCCGGAAGCTGGATCGGCGCACGCTGCTGATCGGCGGCGGCGTGGGCGTGGGGCTGGTGGTCGCCTGGGCGGTATGGCCGCGCACCTATCTCCCCAATCTCAGCGCGGCGCCGGGCGAGAGCCTGTTCGGCGCCTGGATCAAGATCGGCGCCGACGGGCATGTCTCGGTCGCCATCCCGCAATGCGAGGAAGGGCAGGGCGTGTTCACCGCCATGCCGCAGATCATCGCCGACGAGCTGGGCGCGAACTGGAAGCTGGTCGGCGTCGAGCCGGCGCCGCTCAACCCGCTCTACGCCAATCCGCTGGCGGCCGAGGAATTGTTCGAGCTGGCGCTGGGCGGGCTGCCCGAGCAGCTGCGCCGCACCCACGCGGCGCGCACCGGGCTGATGCTGACCGGCGGCTCGACCTCGATCCGCAACTTCGAGGACCAGCTGCGCCATGCCGGCGCCACCGCGCGGGTGCTGCTGTGCAAGGCGGCGGCGCGGCGCTGGGGCACCGAATGGCAGAGCTGCGACACGGTAGGCGGCCAGGTGGTCCATGGCAATTCGAAGCTTGGCTTCGGCGAGCTGGCGGCCGAGGCGGCGGACGAGAGCGTGCCCGGTGACGTGCCGCTGCGCACTGCCGAGACCAACCGGCTCTACGGCCAGCCGCTGCCGCGGCTCGACGCGCCGGCCAAGGTCGATGGCAGCCTGAACTTCGCCGCCGACATCCGCCTGCCGAACATGGCATTCGCCTCGATCCGGATGGGGCCGATCGGCGAGACCGAGCTGGTCAAGCTCGACCGGGCGGCGGCGAACAAGATCCCCGGCATGCTCTCGATCGTGACGACGAAGGACTGGGTCGCGACGATCGCCAATAATGGCTGGGCGGCGGAGAAGGCGATCGACGCGATGCGCCCGCGCTTCAAGACGCCCGAGGACGTGATCAACAATGATTCGATCGCCGATGCGCTGGGCAATGCGCTGAACGCAGATGGCGCGCGGCTGCACGAGGCGGGCGATCTCGCGGCGGATTTCCGCGGAGCCAAGGTGGTCTCGGCCGAGTATCGCGTCGATGTCGCGCTGCACGCCGCGCTCGAGCCGATGACCTGCACGGCCAATTATCACGACGGCTATCTCTCGCTCTGGCTGCCGACCCAGGCGCCGGGGCTGGCGCGCGCGGCGGCGGCGCGGGCGATCGGCATTTCCGAGAGCGCGGTTACGGTGCACGCGACGATGGCGGGCGGCTCGTTCGGCGCCAAGCTGGAGCATGAAGTGGCGGCGCAGGCGGCCCTGCTCAGCCAGAGCGTCGGCCGGCCGGTGCAGCTCACCTGGCCGCGCGGCGAGGACATGCGGCACGACCGCTACCGCCCGCCGGCGATCGGTCGGATGACCGGCAAGCTCAATGCGCACGGCCAGATCTCGGGCCTGCTCGCCAAGATCGCCGCGCCGGAGACGGGACGCGAGCTGGCGACGCGGCTGCTGGGCGGCGATCCGGTGGTCCAGGCCTCGCTCGCGCTGCCGGGCAAGGGCGATCCCTCCGCCGTGGCTGGCGCGCAGCCGGTCTATGCCATTCCCAATTACGCGGTCGATCATCACCCAGCGGTGATCGGCGTGCCGACCGGCTATTGGCGCTCGGGCGCACACAGCTACAATTGCTTCTTCGTCGAGAGCTTCATGGACGAGCTGGCGCATGTCGCCGAGCAGGATGCGGTGTCGTTCCGCATGGCGATGCTCGGCGGCGAGACCCGGCTGGCACGCTGCCTGCAGACCGCGGCGCAGCTCGGGGGCTGGCAGGGCGGGCAGCCCGGCAGCGGACAGGGCATCGCCTGCCACGCCTTTCGCGGCTCCTATATCGCCGTGATGGCCGAGGCCCGGCTCGAGGGCCGCAAGGTCAAGGTCGAGCGGCTGGTCGCGGCGGTCGATTGCGGGCGGGTGGTCAATCCCGATCTGGTGGCGCAGCAGATCGAGGGCGGGCTGCTCTTCGGCATGGCAGCGGCGATCGCGGGGTCGACCGGCTTCACCGAGAATGTGGCGGACGTGCGCGACATCTCCGAGCTCGGCCTGCCGACTTTGGCCGACGCGCCGGACATCACCGTCGAACTGATCCGCAATGGTGCCGACCCCGGCGGCGCGAGCGAGCTCGCCGTGCCCCCGGTCGCCCCTGCCATCGCCAATGCGCTGCAATCGGCGAGCGGCGTGCGCTTCCGCGTATTGCCTCTGCTTTCGGACGTCGAATGAGTATTCCCGACGGGCATCCGCCCTTTTTCCCGCCCGACAAGATCGGCGTGCTGCTGGTCAATCTCGGCACCCCGAGCGCGCCCGATCCCGCTTCGGTGCGACGCTATCTGGCCGAGTTCCTGTCCGATCGACGCGTGGTCGAGATCCCGCCGCTGGTCTGGCAGCCGATCCTGCGCGGGATCATCCTGCGTACCCGACCGAGGAAGTCGGCCCATGCCTACCAGCAGGTCTGGCGCCCCGACGGCTCGCCGCTCGCCGCGATCACCCGGGCGCAGAGCGATGCGCTGCAGGGCGCGTTCGGCGAAGGCAATTTCGTCGACTGGGCGATGCGCTATGGTGATCCGAAGATCGCCGACCGGCTGATTTCGATGAAGGAATATGGCGCGAACCGTATCCTGATCGCGCCGCTCTATCCGCAATATTGCGCAGCGACGACCGCGACCGCCAACGACAAGGCGTTCGAGGCGCTGGCGAAGATGCGGTGGCAGCCGGCGATCCGCACGCTGCCGCCCTATCACGACCATCCCGCCTATATCGCCGCGCTCAAGGCCTCGGTAGAAGAAAGCTTGTCGAGGCTCGATTTCGAGCCGGACGCGATCCTCGCCAGCTTCCACGGCATGCCGCAGCGGACGCTCGAGCTGGGCGACCCCTATCATTGCCACTGCCGGAAGACCGCGCGGCTGCTGAGCGAGGCGCTGGGCCGCGAGCTGATCGTCACCTTCCAGTCGCGCTTCGGCCGGGCGAAATGGCTGGAGCCCGCTACCGACGCGACGCTGGCCGCGCTGCCGGGCAAGGGCGTGAAGAAGGTCGCGATCGTCGCGCCCGGCTTCTCGGCCGATTGCCTGGAAACGCTGGAGGAACTGGCGATCCGCGGGCGCGAGACGTTCCTTGGCGCAGGCGGCACTCACTTCGGCTATTTGCCCTGTCTCAACGACAGTCCCGCTGGCACCGAAATGCTGCAGACAATTTTGCGCGAAGCGCTTGCGGGCTGGACGCAGCCTGCCTAGCGTTTCGGCTCACCGACGAAGGAGAGATACAGCATGGCACGCGTAGCGATCGTGACGGGCGGCACCCGCGGCATCGGCGAGGCGATCAGCCTTGCCCTCAAGGATGCCGGGATGATCGTCGCCGCCAACTATGCGGGCAATGAGGAGAAGGCCAAGGCCTTCACCGAGCGCACCGGCATCGCGTCGTACAAATGGGACGTGGGCGACTACGATGCCTGCCATGAAGGCGTAGCCAAGGTCGCGGCCGAGCTGGGCCCGGTCGATGTGGTCGTCAACAATGCCGGCATCACCCGCGACGGCACGATCCTGAAGATGAGCCGCGACATGTGGGAGGATGTGATCCGCATCAACCTGGGCGGCTGCTTCAACATGGCGCACGCGGTGTTCCCGGGCATGCGTGACCGGAAATGGGGCCGCATCGTCAATATCGGCTCGATCAACGGTCAGGCCGGCCAATATGGCCAGGTCAATTATGCCGCCGCCAAATCGGGCATCCACGGCTTCACCAAGGCACTGTCGCAGGAAGGCGCGCGCTTCGGCGTGACGGTCAACGCGATCGCGCCGGGCTATATCGACACCGACATGGTCGCTGCCGTGCCGCCGGAAGTGCTCGAGAAGATCGTCGCCAAGATCCCTGTCGGCCGGCTCGGCCAGGCGCACGAGATCGCGCGCGGCGTGGCCTTCCTCTGCTCGGACGAGGCCGGGTTCGTCACCGGATCGACGCTGTCGATCAACGGCGGCCAGCACATGTACTGATACGACGAGGGCCGCTCCAACGGGAGCGGCCCTCAGCCCTCGATACGCTACGCGAGGGGAACTCGTAGTCAGATAACTAACGCAAGTTACTCTGGTTCCCTTTATTTTCTTCTGAACGCGCTGGTCATCCGGCGTTCATCTTTCGGGCGCTGGTTCTTCGCCGCCCAGCCGCTATGAGCGAGGGCGATGTTTTTCCGCTCCGCAACCGCGCTGTTCTCGCTGATTTTCATCCTGCTGCTCTCCGCATCGGGGCGTGACGGGCGCGACGTGCTGGGCAAGGTGCCGCGCATGACCGTGGAGCGCGTGCCGCTCGACCGGCGCGATCCGGGGCGCGTCCGGGTGGGGGCGCTCACCTATCTGGGCGGGATAAGGCTGAAGAGCCCTGACCGTGCGTTCGGCGGCTTCTCGTCGATGCGGATCCTGGGCGATGATTTCACCCTGCTGAGCGATGGCGGCACCTTCATCCGCTTCCGCATGGGAAGCGATTGGACGCCGCGCGACCTCCGGTTCGGCGACCTGCCCGATGGCCCGGAACATGGCTGGCTGAAGTCCGAGCGCGATACCGAATCGATGACCAGCGACCCGGCCACGGGGCAGGTCTGGGTCGGCTTCGAGAACTACAATGCGATCTGGCGCTACGATACGGACCTGAACCGCGCGGAGCGCAGTGCCCGTCCGGCGGCGATGCGCGACTGGTCGAAGAATGGCGGGCCCGAATCGATGGTGCGCCTGCACGATGGCCGGTTCCTCGTGCTGGGCGAGACGACGCGGCCCAAGGGCAGCCGGACCGGACGCGTGGGGCTGGTCTTCCCCGGCGACCCGACTGCGCTGGGAGCCACGCCGATCCGCTTCACCTATATGCCGCCCGACGAGCGCCATGACCCGAGCGACGCGGTGCAGTTACCCGATGGCCGGCTGGTGGTGCTCAACCGGCGCTTCTCGGTGCCGGGGCTGTTCTCGGCCAAGCTGACCCTGATCGATCCGCGCGCGATTCGTCCCGGCGCGGTGGTGCGCGGCATCGAGATCGCGACGCTGGCGGCGCCGCTGCTCCACGACAACTACGAGGCGCTGGCGGTGACCCGCGAAGGCGATGACACGATCCTGTGGGTCGCATCGGACGACAACCAGCAATTCTGGGAATGGTCCCTGCTGCTCAAGTTCCGGATCGAGTTCGCGAAACGCTGAGCGGCAACTCGATGCGTGATGCTGGCCAATGCACGGACCAGTCCCTAGCTTTGACGGATGCGTTGGGGGAATCTGCTGCCGCTCGTCGTGAGCCTGCCATGGTTGCTGGAGCTGGCTATCGCCGTCCGCCTGTTGTTCGTGGACATGCCATGCTCGTACCTTTGCAGCGAGGAGATAGTGGCAACGGGTTTCCCGGTGCTCGTCCTTGCCGCCCTATTGGGCATAGGCATCTGCTTTTCCCGACGGATCAGGGGCTCGGGCTGGGCGCTCGTTGTGTTCAGCGTGCTTTCGCTCCTCGCCTTTCCCTACCATCACGTGTGGCTTACCGGCGGCGTCTAGCCGCAGTCTGCAGCCGATCCACGCCGGACATGCGAAAAGCCCGCCCTCCGCTGTGGAGAACGGGCTCGCATTGAGCCGCCGAAGCAGCGCGGCTGTTAGGCCGCGGTCTTCTCGGTCGACGCCTTGCGCACTTCGCGCTTCAGGCGACGGGCGCGCAGCGAGAGGTCCTCGTCGCGGGTCTTGAGCAGCCAGTTGTCGAGGCCGCCATTGTGCTCGACCGAGCGCAGGCCGTGCGTCGAGACGCGCAGGCGGACGCTGCGACCCAGCGAATCGCTGATCAGCGTGACGTTCTGCAGGTTCGGCAGGAACGTACGCTTGGTCTTGTTGTTGGCGTGGGAAACGTTGTTACCCACCTGCCGGCCCTTGCCGGTCAGCTCGCAAATGCGCGACATCGTTTGATATCCTGGTTTGAGCCCTGGCGAACCACGGCCGGAAAGGCGGCGCGAATAACCGTAATGGGACGGAGCGTCAACCGATTCGCTCCAAGAAACGCCTTGTTCCCATGCAACCGGCATGGTTGATGCGACGTTGATTACGCAAACGATTCAAATGGGGAGATGAAGCGATGCGTGGAATTCTCGTGCTGATCGGTCTCGTCGCGCTTGCCGTCGTGGTGCTCATGTCGGTCGGCATGCTGCGCATCGAGCAGCAGCAGGGTGCGACGATGCCGTCGATCAGCTTCGACGCAAAGGGCGGCCAACTGCCCAAATTCAAGGCCGAAACGGGTTCGGTAGGGATCGGATCGACCAACACGACCGTTGCAGTCCCGACGGTCGAAATGAAGAACACCACGGTCACCTTGCCCACCATCGAAGTGAAGCAGGCCGGCGCCACTCCGACGCCGACGCCCGCCGCGAAGTGATGACAGCGCGCCCCGGACCCATCGTGGCGGCGGTGCTGCTGCCGCCGCTGGGAACGTACCTGGCCAGGGGTGCGGGGCGCGACTTCTGGATCGCCGCCGGGCTGACGGTGCTGGGGTTCCTGCCCGGCGTTGCCTTTGCGCTGTGGAGCGTGCTGGGCGATTCGGGGATAAAGCCGGCTGAGCCGGATACGCTGGCTTCCGCATAGCTTCTCCCCGGCGAAGGCCGGGGCCCAGTCTTGAAAGTCACTGGCCTTTTGGCGCGTCTTCGCCGCGCACTGTTTAGTCTGGGCCCCGGCCTTCGCCGGGGAAAACAGAAGCGAAGGGTGACGGCTTAGGCATCGCGCGCTACGTCCCTCCCATGTTCCCGCTCCCCGAACCAATGCGCCTGGCGCTCGACGCCGCTCGTGCGGCCGCCGAGGCGGGCGAGGTGCCGGTGGGCGCGGTGCTGGTGCAGGACGGCAAGGTGATCGCCACTGCGGCCAATGCGCCGCGCATGCTCCACGACCCCACCGCGCATGCCGAGATGCGGGTGATTCGCGCTGCTGCCGAGGCGCTCGGGCGCGAGCGCCTCGAGGATTGCGACCTGTGGGTGACGCTGGAGCCCTGCGCGATGTGCGCAGGCGCGATCGCCCATGCCCGAATCGCCCGGGTCTATTATGGCGCTAGCGATCCCAAGGGCGGCGCGGTGGAGCATGGCCCGCGCTTCTTCGGACAGCCGACCTGCCATCATCGCCCGGAAATCTATCCCGGCATCGGCGAGGCCGAGGCGGGCGAGATCCTGCGCGATTTCTTTCGCGAACGGCGCGTTTAGCACGCTTTCCGTTCCGTTGGCGCAACGCCAGTTGCCGTCCGCCCCCCGGTGCGGATATGAGGACCACACATCATGTTGGCGCCTTTCCCCTGGATAGACGTAGCGATCATCTTCGCGCTGATCGTTCTGAACGGCCTTTTTTCGATGTCCGAACTCGCGATCGTCTCGTCGCGCACGGCGCGGCTGGAGGCGATGGCGCGCGTCGGGCGCAGCGGGGCGGGGGCGCGGACCGCGATCCAGCTCGCCGCCGATCCGGGCAAGTTCCTCTCCACCGTGCAGATCGGCATCACGCTGATCGGCATCATCGCCGGCGCCTATTCGGGCGCGAGCCTGGGCGAGCCGACCGCGCAGCGGATCGCGCTGCTGGGCGTGAACGACGAGCTGGCCCACACGCTCGGCATCGCGATCGTCATCGGCCTGACCACCTTCGGCTCGCTGGTCGCGGGCGAGCTGGTGCCCAAGCAATTCGCGCTGCGCTCGCCCGAGCCGATCGCCGTGCTGGTCTCGGTGCCGCTGCTGTGGATCAGCCGCCTGACCGCGCCGCTGGTCTGGCTGCTCGATTCGACCACCAAGCTGATCTTCCGCCTGATCGGGCTCGACCGCGAATCGGAGAACCGGGTCACCGCCGAGGAACTGCACCTGCTCGTCGCCGAGGCGAGCAAGTCGGGCGTGATCGAGGAGCATGAGCGCTCGATCATCTCGAGCGTCGTCCGCCTGGCCGACCGGCCGGTGCGCGAAGTGATGACGCCGCGCACCGATGTCGACTGGGTGGACGTCAACCTCGACGCCGACGGCATCCGCGAGGCGCTGCTGCTCACCCCGCATACCCGCCTGCCGGTTGCCGAGGGCTCAGTCGACACGGTGATCGGCGTGGTCCAGGCGCGCGACATCGCTGCGGCGCTGTTCCGCGGCGAGGCGCTTGACCTGCGCAAGCTGATGCGCGAGGCGCCGATCCTGCCCGACACGGTCGATGCGATGGACGCGCTGGGCGCGCTGCGCCGGGCCGAGGTGCCGATGGGCCTGGTCCATGACGAGTACGGCCATTTCGAGGGCATCGTCACCCCGGCGAACCTGCTGGCGGCGATCGCCGGCGAGCTGGCGTCGGACGTCGAGCCGGGCGACAACCCCAATGTCGTGACGCGGGAGGACGGCTCGCTGCTCGTCTCGGGCCAGATGCCGGCGGACCTGCTCGCCGACAGGCTCGGCCTCGATCTCGACGAGGACCGCGACTATGCCACCGTCGCCGGCCTGGCGCTGGCGGTGCTCAAGCGGCTGCCCAATGAAGGCGACTTCTTCGTCGAGCAGGGCTGGCGCTTCGAGATCGTCGACATGGACGGGCGCAAGATCGACAAGCTGCTGGTGGAGCGGGCGGAGAAGTAACGGGCGGGGGCTGCGCTTTCCAACGGTGCGTGCGGGCGCGACCCGTCAAAGTCTACGAAGTACACGCCAAAGGCTGGTTTTGCGACGCGCTATTCCCCTGTTTTCCGGGGTATGCGGCGCATCGCGTAACTTTCTTGCGTCCGAGTGATCCTATTTTTCCAACAGATCACAGAAGGGCCGGCTGAGGCGGAGGAAATCCTCGGGTGGAACTGCTCCCCGGCGAAAGCCGGGGTCCAGGGTCACAGGCGGGATGGCATAGAAACCCTGGGCCCCGGCTTTCGCCGGGGAACTGAAGGGGAATTCTCGACGGGCGTCAGAGCTTCCCGAACACGCCCTCGAAGCCGGCAATGTCTTCCCTGGCCAGGAAGCTTGCCTGCTCGATCCAGCGGTCGCGGTGGATGCGGCCCTGGAAATCGCCGAGCTTCGCGTCGAGCGCGTCGGCTTCCTCGGGCGTGAGCGCGGCGAGCTGGGCGAAGCTGGTGATGCCGACGCTGTTGAGCTTTTCGCCGAGGCGCGGGCCGACGCCCTTCATCCGGGTGAGGTCATCGGCGGCCGGGGCGGCGGGCGCGGGCGCGGGCTCCGCGATATCCGAGGCGAGCGAGGCCGGCGATGCCTCGAGCGGCGCGGCGGCCGCGATCGGCTCGTCCGCGAGCGGCTCGGGGACCGGGGTTTCCTCGACCACTGGCGGCAGGGGCGCGGGGACGATCTCGGGCTCGGCTACCGGCTCGGGTGCTGGGGTCTCCGCTACCGGCTCGGGTTCCGGGGCGGGCGCCTCGGCTACCGGTTCGGGCGCAGGAGCCTCTGCGGCAGGCTCGGGCGCTGGCGGCGGCGGCGCGAGCGGGGCCTCGGCGATCGGCGGGGGCGGCGGGGCCACCGGCGGGGTGATCGGGCGCGACGGGGCCGTCTCTTCCCGATACTCCTCATTATATTCCTCGATCTCCCGGCGTGCGCTGCTGCGGCGGCCGGCGAGGCGGGCGCCCCAGAACAGGATGAGGAGCGCGAAGACGACTCCCGCCGCGATCAGCGCGAACGGGAGCGTCAACCAAATCGGCGCGCCTTCGTAGAGCGGTTCCGTGCTGTTCATCTGCGCCAACCCCGTCCGTGCTATTGTCGATTCTCGCCAATGCATAACGTGGTGCGGCGCAGCGCGACAAGCTAATCGCTGGAACTGCCCGCCGGCTGTCCCGAATCGGCAAGCTTCACCAGTCGTGCGAACTCGCTGCGCCAGTAGTTCTGGGAGGCCGGGGCGAGCGCGCCGATCTGGATATAGCTGTAGCCGTTCAGATATTTGTCGCCGCGCAGATGCTGGCCGAAGGCGGCGACCGAAGTGACGAAGGCCATGTCGCCGCGCGGAGCGGCGGCGCTGCGCATCAGGCTGGCGGAGACCGGGCGCTCGATCAGCTTCGAGGTCTCGTTGCCGGGCAGCTTGTAGCGCAATTTGACGAAGGCCATTTCGTCGCCCTTGCCGGCGGGCGCAGCGGTGCGGTTGGCATCGTAGCGCCGCTCCGAGGTCCAGCCATTGGCACCGGCGGGGACGACTTCGTAGAGCGCGGTCACCTGGTGCCCCGCGCCGATATCGCCGGCATCGACCGTGTCGTTGTTGAAATCCTCCTCGGCCAGCGCGCGGTTCTCGTATCCGATCAGCCGGTATTGCTTCACCTGGGCCGGGTTGAACTCGACCTGGACCTTCACGTCCTTGGCGATGGTGAACAGCGTGGCGGAGAGCTCGTCGTCGAGCACCTTGGTCGCCTCCATCGCGCTGTCGATATAGGCATAGTTGCCGTTACCCACGTCCGCGATGCGCTCCATCATCGCCTCGTTGTAATTGCCGGTGCCGAAGCCGAGCGTGGTCAGCGTGATGCCGTCGTCGCGGTTCTTCTTGACCAGCGCCTCAAGCGCCGACTTGTCGTTGATGCCGACATTGAAGTCGCCGTCGGTGGCGAGGAAGATGCGGTTGATCCCGCCCTGGACGAAGGTGGCGCGGGCGACCGAATAGGCGAGCTTGATGCCGTCGCCGCCCGCGGTGGAGCCGCCGGCCGAGAGGCAGTCGAGCGCGGCCTTCACATATTCCTTCTTGTTGGTGGGTTCGAGCACCATGCCCGCGGCGCCGGCATAGACGACGATCGAGACGCGGTCCCGTGGAGTCAGCCGGTCGGCGAGCTGGGTCAGCGCCTTCTTGACCAGGGGCAGCTTGTCCTGGCTCTCCATCGATCCCGAGACATCTACCAGGAAGACGAGGTTGGCCGGCGGACGGCCCTTGGCATCGACGTCATAGCCGCGCAGGCCGATGCGCAGCAGCCGCGTCTCGGCGTTCCACGGGGTGGTCGAGACATCGGTGGTCACGCTGAACGGCACGTCCCGCGAGGCGGGGCGGGGATAGTCGTAGCGGAAATAGTTGATCATCTCCTCGGTGCGCACCGCCTCGGCGGGCACATCCTGCCCCTGGTTGAGGAAGCGGCGGACATTGGCATAGGCGCCGGTATCGACATCGACGGAGAAGGTGGAGACGGGCTGGTCGGTGACCGACTGGATCGCGGCGACGGCCCTGCCGTCATAGCGCTCGGTATTGCCCGGCGTGCCGTAGCTGGGGGTGGCGACCTTGGCCGCGGGTGCGGCGCGAAACTCCTGCATCACCACGCCTGCGCTGGATGGCGGTGGCGAGGGCAGCGGCGCGTACGTCGGCATAGGCGGGGGCATCGGCACGGGCGCGGATACCGGGCCACGTCCGCGCTGCACGACGGTGCCCGAAGTATAGATCGGCGCCTGCTTCACGCAGCGGACGGGTGAGTGCCGATCCTGCGCGGCGGCGGCGGGCGGCACGGCCTTGGGCAAGGGCGGCGGCGCAGCCGAGGTGGTGAGCAGGGCAGTACAACCGAGCAGCAAGGCGGAACGCGACATGGCACCTCTCCCCTTCAGAGTGCGGCGCGCGAGTCGCTGCGCGCCCATGGGATGGAATGTTGCCCCCGCGCGATGAGCGGCAGATGAACGGATGTAACTTTGTATCATCTGTCCGGGCTTAGGTAGATTCCCCAAGGCCCGGATACCCGGCCTTAACTTCGGCGAAACGGTGCGTTCCTAAGGCTTGTGCCGGGGACTGCGAGAATGGATTGCTGAAACGAATCCCGCCAGGAGAGGCAAAGCTCGGCATGTTCATCCACGGCTTCGAAGGCTCGTGGATGGCGCATCCGTTCTGGCGTACGCGGTTCCTGCTGGAGCGTCCCGCCGATCTCGCCTTGCTGAAGGCAAGCGACGTGGCCGCCGTGCTCATCGACGTGTCGCGCGGCGTCGCGCCCGATCCCGCCGCGACGCTGCCCGAAGCCGTTGCGGAGCCCGTGCGGGTCCTTTCCCCCGAGACGCTGCGCGCCGATCGCGAGCATGCCCGCCGGACCATCGCGCACGCCCGCGACGTGGCGCAGGAAATCTATGACAATGCCCAGAACGGCCTGTCGATCGACGCGCGTGACGCCATCCCGGTGGTCGCCGAGATCGCCGAATGCGTCGCGCGCAATCCGGCGATGTTCGTCGACATGGCGCGGCTGAAGACCAAGGATCAATATACCTATCTCCACTCGGTCTCGGTCTGCGGGCTGATGGTCAATCTGGCGCGCGAGATCGGGCTCGACGACGAGACCGTGCGGGCGATGGGGCTGGCGGGCCTGCTCCACGACGTCGGCAAGATGACCGTGCCGGCCGAGATCCTCAACAAGCCGGGCCGGCTGGAGGCGGAGGAGTTCGCGCTGATCAAGCAGCACCCCGAGACCGGGCATGCGATGCTGCACGGCGCCGAGGGCATCAACCAGCAGGCGCTCGACGTGGCGCTGATGCATCACGAGAAGATGGACGGCAGCGGCTATCCCTTCGGGCTGAAGGGCGAGGCGATCAGCCTGGCCGCACGGATGGGCGCGATCTGCGACGTCTATGACGCGCTGACTTCCGACCGGGCCTACAAGGACCGCTGGACGCCGCTGCGGGCGGTGACCGAGATGCATGGGTGGAAGGGCCATTTCGATACCGAACTGCTCTTCGCCTTCTGCCGCAGCATCGGGGTCGCGCCGACCGGGTGGCTGGTCCGGATGCAATCCGGGCGGCTGGGCGTGGTCCTGCCCGATGGCACGCAGGAGACGCGCAGCAAGATCCGCGCCTTCCATTCCGCGATCACGCGCCGGCCGGTGCCGCTGGAGGATCTGTTCCGCGGGCCCGGCGACCGGGTGGTCGGCACCGAGGACCCGGCGCATTGGGGCTTCACCAACTGGGACGCTGCGGTGCGCAGGCTCATCGAAGGCCATGGCGTGCTGCCCGACACGCCGCATGCATGATATCTTGTATCATTGACGAGCCGCGCCTAGGCTTCTCCGAAAGGGGAAAGTCATGCGGCCGTTGCGATGGACGGGCCTTGCGCTTCTGGTGACGGGTGTGGCGGCGGTGGTCGCGGGCACGCTCTGGTATCGGCATGACCGGACAGCCGCGCTGGCTGCGGCTTGCAGGATGGGCCTGCCCAATTTCTCCCGCCCGGCTCAGATCAGTGCGGACGGGCTCGGCTGCACCATCCTCGGCCCCAGGCAGCGGGTGCGAGGCGTGCTGGTCATCGGCTTCGAGGAATCCAGCCTGCATTCGCCCGACCTTGAGCGCGCGCCGGAGCGGGGCGGGCGCGGCGGCGTCTGGTATGAGGCCAGCGAGACCCGCAAGCTGGATCCTGCGCTCGCCCGCAAGCTGAAGGGGCTGGACTCGGGGGCGGAGGATGCCGTCGCCACGCTCACCGTCGAGGGCTGGGCGACGGTCATGCCGGGGGAATATGGCCATCTTGGCCAATATTCGCGGATCTTCTACGCCGACCGCGTGGTCGCGGTCGATCCGGCGCCCCGGGATTTCCTGCTGCGTCACTTGGTGGTCGAGGCATGCAACCACCCCGACAGCGGGTGCGGCCGCCCCTAGCCTTCGCGCGCCACTTCGCGCCAGCCGATGTCGCGGCGGCTGAAGCCGGTGGGGAAGTCGATCGCGTCGACGGCGCGATAGGCCGCTTCCTGCGCTTCCTTCACCGTATCGCCCAGCGCGGTCACGTTGAGCACGCGACCACCACTGGCGACGAGCGTGTCGCCCTCCATCCGGGTGCCGGCATGGAAGACCTTGGCACCGGTCGCCTCGGCTTTGTCTATGCCGCTGATCGTGCCACCGGTCTCGGGCGTGCCGGGATAGCCGTTGGCCGCCATCACCACGGTGAGCGCGGTCTTGGCCGCGAAGGTCGGCGCCGGGTGGCTGGCCAACTCGCCCTTCGCCACCGCGAGCATCAGTTCGAGCAGGTCGCCGGTGAAGCGCAGCATCAGCACCTGGCATTCGGGGTCGCCGAAGCGGGCATTGTACTCGATCAGCTTGGGACCGGTCGGGGTGAGCATCAGCCCCGCATAGAGCACGCCCGAATAGGGGGTGCCGACGCGGGCCAGCGCCTCGATCGTCGGGCGGACGATCTCGTCGATCGCCTGGGCCTCCAGCGCGGGGGTGAGCACCGGGGCGGGACTATAGGCACCCATGCCGCCGGTGTTCGGGCCGGTATCGCCGTCGCCGACGCGCTTGTGATCCTGGGCCGAGCCGAAGGATACGAACGACTCGCCATCGGTCAGCACGAACAGGCTGGCTTCCTCGCCTTCGAGGAACTCCTCGATCACCACGCTGGCACCGGCTTCGGCGAAGATCGCCTGCACCGCGCCCTCGGCTTCCTCATGGGTGAAGGCGACGGTGACGCCCTTGCCCGCGGCCAGGCCATCGGCCTTGATCACCACCGGCAGGCCGAAATCCTCGAGGCTGGCGAGCGCGCCGTCGCGGCTCTCGCAGCGGACATAGCCGGCGGTGGGGATCTTCTCCCGCGCGCACAAATCCTTGGTGAAGCCCTTCGAGCCTTCGAGCTGGGCCGGCGCCTTGTTGGGGCCGAACACGGCGATGCCCATGGTGCGCAGATTGTCGCCCAGCCCGGCGACCAGCGGCGCCTCGGGGCCGATCACGACGAAGCCGATCGAGTGGCGCAGGCAGAAATCGATCACCGCGCGGTGGTCGTTCACCGCGATGTCCACGATTTCGGCATGCTCGGCTATTCCCGGATTGCCCGGGGCGGCGTAGAGCCGTTCGAGCAGCGGCGATTGCGCGAGCTTCCAGGCCAGAGCATGTTCGCGGCCGCCCGAGCCAAGCAACAGGACATTCATGAGCGACCCCTTCTTCGATACGCCAGCGCGGCTCGTAGCCGAGCCGATGGCGGGCGACAACGCACCGGCGCTATCGGTCAGCGAATTATCTCTTGCGCTGAAGCGGATGGTCGAGGGCGAGTTCGGCCATGTCCGGCTGCGCGGGGAGATTTCGGGGTGGAAGCGGGCGGCTTCCGGTCACGCCTATCTGGCGCTGAAGGATGCCGACGCAGTGATCGACGGAGTGATCTGGCGCGGTGCCGCCAATGCGATCCCGTTCGCGCCGCAGGACGGGCTGGAAGTGATCGTCACCGGCAAGCTCACCACCTATCCGGGGCGCTCGAAGTACCAGATCGTCATCGAGCGGATGGAGCTGGCCGGCGAAGGTGCGCTGATGGCGCTGTTCGAGAAATTGAAGGCCAAGCTGGCGGGGGAGGGGTTATTCGACCGCGAGCGCAAGCAGCCCTTGCCCTATATGCCCAAGGTGATCGGCGTGGTGACTTCGCCCACCGGCGCGGTGATCCGCGACATCCTGCACCGGCTGGCGGACCGTTTCCCCAGCCATGTGCTGGTCTGGCCGGTCAAAGTGCAGGGCGACGGCGCGGCGCAGGAAGTCGCCAACGCGATCCGCGGCTTCGATGCGCTGGGGGAAGGGAGCGCGGTGCCGCGGCCCGACCTGCTGATCGTCGCGCGCGGCGGCGGTTCGATCGAGGATCTCTGGGCGTTCAACGAGGAAGCGGTGGTCCGCGCGGTTGCCGCCTGTCGCATCCCGGTGATCTCGGCGGTCGGCCATGAGACCGATACCAGCCTGTGCGACTATGCCGCGGACCTGCGCGCGCCGACGCCGACGGCTGCCGCGGAGATCGCGGTGCCGGTGCTGGCCGATGTCCGCCACACCATTGCGACGCTCGCGCACCGTACCGAGCGTTGCGCGCGCCGCTATCACGAGCGTGCCGGCGAGCGGCTGGCGGCGCTGGTCCGCGTGCTGCCGCGCCGCGACGCGCTGCTCGGCCCGCAGCGGCAGAAGATGGACGATCTCGGCGGTCGGCTCGACCGTGCGCTCGAACGGCGGGTGACGGTGGCGCGGGGCGTGCTCGATCGCTCGGCCGGCGCGCTGCGCCCGGCGATGCTCGACCACCGGCTGGCGGCGGCGAAGCAGCGGCTGGAGGGGATCGGCCGGCATCTGGAGCTGGTCCACCCCAATCGCCCGCTGGAGAAGGGCTATGCCTGGGTCGAGGCGCGAGGGACCAAGAAGGTGATCGGCACGGCCGAGGGCGCGCGCGCCGCGGGGGCCGTGACGCTCCACTTCATCGATGGCTCGGTGGATGCGCGGGTTGAGCGGCCGGCCGGCAAATCCTATGATGCGCCCAAGCCGGAACAGCCTAGCCTGTTGTAGAAAATGAACGTCCCGAGGATGCCGTCATGCTGATGTCGAACCCCGTCGCCCGCGCGGCGCGCCTCCATTTCATGGCGAACAGCTTCCGCGTGCTGGTGCCGGGCGATCATGTCGTCTGCGCGGTGAGCGGCGAGAAGGTGCCGCTGGCGCTGCTGCGCTACTGGAGCGTGGAGCGGCAGGAACCCTATGCCTCCGCCGCGCTGGCGATGCAGGCGATGCGCGGTTGAGGGGGGCGCGGCTGATGGGACTCGCTGCCCGGCTGCCTGCCGCGATCCTCGGCTTCACCCTGCTGGGCAGCGCGCAGCTGCCCGCCGTGCCGGGCGTCGCGGTGCCCGAAGCGGTTGCCGCGCCGATCCCGGCCGCGCCCGATGTCGCCGGGCCCTTCACCTTCCAGGGGCAACTGATCCAAGGCGGCGCGGTGCTCGGTACCGCGCCCAGGGGCACCAGCCTGCTGACGCTCGACGGCGAGTCCGTGCCGGTCACCTCCGACCGCCGCTTCCTGATCGCCTTCGACCGCGATCATGGGCCCTCGGCGACTCTGGTGGCGACGCTGGGCGACGGGACGCAGCAACGCCAGGTGCTGGCGATCGCGCCGCGCGCATGGGACATTTCCCGGCTCAACACGCTGCCCAAATATCCGGTGCCGCGCCCCGAATTCGATCGCGTGCGACCCGGTGAACTGGCCCAGATCAATGTTGCGCGGAAATTGCAGACCGATGCGCAGGGCTGGCGGCAGATGCCGTTCTTCTGGCCGGTGGTTGGCCGCATCTCCACGTTGTTCGGCTCGCAGCGCATCTATCGCGGGGAGCCTGGCTCCTATCATTCGGGCATCGATATCGCCCGGCCGACCGGCACCGTGGTGCTCGCGCCCGCCGACGGCGTGGTGATCTTCGCGGCGGCCAGGCCCTTCACGCTCGAGGGCAATCTGCTGATGGTCGACCATGGCGCGGGGCTCAACAGCGCCTTCATGCACCTCTCGCGCATCGATGTGCGGGTGGGCGAGCATGTCCGGCGCGGCCAGCCGATCGGCGCGGTGGGGATGACCGGGCGCGCCACCGGGCCGCACCTGCACTGGAGCCTCAAATGGCGTGACGCGCGGATCGATCCGTTGCTGGTTGCAGGGGCGATGCCGGTCACCGATTGAGACGCGAATGTTTCGCGCTGCAACATAAAGAAACATATATCCGCATTGCTGCGCAATATTCGGATTGTGCCTGTGATATTTCCGCTACAGTCGGCTTGAAAGCGCGCGCAGCATTCCTATGCGCAGTTTACAGTATCAGGCTCTCAATTCACGATCCCGCCAAGCTTCCCCATCCCGACACGTGAGTTGCACACGAATGGATGGCGAAGTGGGCAGACAACGCGGCGGAGTGCGCAAGTACAACCGTCGGAACAAAGAGGGATCAACATGAAGAGTACGCAGATCAATCTGCGCGGCGGGACGGCGTTTACGGCGCTGGCGCTCGCAAGCGCGTTTGTAGCAATGCCTGCGATGGCGCAGGACACCGGCAGCAGCACCACGGTTCCGGCGGCGACCGCCCAGGACGAGCCGCAGGGCCAGGAAATCATCGTCACCGGCTCGCGCATTCCGCAGCCGAACCTGACCTCCACCGCGCCGGTCACCGTCGTCAGCTCCGAGGACATCAAGCAGCAGGGCACGACCCGTGTCGAGGACATGCTGAACTCGCTGCCGTCGGTCACCGCCAGCCAGGCGAGCTCGCTTTCGAACGGCGCGGACGGCACCGCGACGGTCGATCTTCGCGGCCTCGGCACCAGCCGCACGCTGACCCTGGTCAACGGCCGCCGCCTGATGCCGGGCGACCCGAGCCCGACCAGCGGCTCGGCGGCTGACATCAACATCATCCCCGCGGCGATGGTGAAGCGCGTCGAAGTCCTGACCGGCGGCGCTTCGTCGACCTACGGCGCGGACGCCGTCGCCGGCGTCGTCAACTTCATCCTCGATACCGATTTCGAAGGCTTCCGGGTCGACGGCCAGTACAGCCTCTACCAGCACAACAACCGCAACACGGTCACGCCGAAGCTGCTCGACGCGCGTACCGCCTCGGGCCAGCCGGGCTTCGACTATCCGAAGGGCAACATCTCCGACGGCGGCACCTTCGACGGGACGATCGCGTTCGGTACCTCGCTCGGCGACCGCGGCCATGCGATGGCCTATTTCGGCTACCGCAAGGTCAACGCCGTCACCCAGTCGCGTCGTGACTACAGCGCCTGCACCATCCAGAACGGCGGCACCGGCGCGCTGCAGTGCGGCGGCTCGCTGACTTCGGGCAACGGCACCGCGATCCTGTTCGACCCGACGCTGAACACCAACTCGTCGACCGTCTACACCTTCATGCCGAATGGTGGCTTCGAGAACACCACGACGCGCTTCAACTTCGCGCCGACCAACTATTTCCAGCGGCCGGACGAGCGCTTCACGGGCGGTGCGTTCGTGAACTACGACGTCAGCGACTCCTTCAAGCCGTATCTCGAATTCATGTTCATGGACGACCGCACCGTCGCCCAGATCGCGCCGTCGGGCGATTTCGGCAACACGCTGGTCGTGAACTGCGACAACCCGCTGATGTCGGCCGCCCAGCGCGCGGTGATCTGTGCCCCGGGCAACCTGATCAACGGCAGCCTCGGCAACTTCCCGCTCGCCGTGGCCGCTCCGTACAACCCGAACCCGGGTGCGGCGCCGCTGACCTTCTTCGATCCGATCACCGGCACGCCCTACAATCGCGCTTTCATGCAGCTCCTGCGCCGCAACACCGAAGGCGGCCCGCGTCAGGCGGACCTGCAGCACACCAATTTCCGCGGTGTGATCGGTGCGAAGGGCGACCTGTCGTCCGCATGGAGCTATGACGCGTCCTATCAGTACGGCCGCGTCAATTACTCGCAGGTCTATTCGAACGAATTCTCGGCCGCTCGCCTGGCGCGTGCGCTCGATGTCGTCGACAATCCCAATGTCGCGGGCGTGAACCCGGTCTGCCGCTCTGTGCTCGACGGCAGCGACCCCGCCTGCGTGCCCTACAATGTCTTCGCGGGCCCGGGCCAGATCAGCGCGGCGGCGATCAACTATCTGAGCGCCACCGGCTTCCAGAAGGGCAACACCACCGAGCAGGTGGCGAACGTCTCGTTCACCGGCGATCTCGGTGAATATGGCGTGAAGTTCCCCTGGGCGGCTGACGGCATCGGCGTGAACATCGGTGCGGAATGGCGCCGTTCGTCGCTCGACCTCCAGACCGACAGCGCCTTCCAGGCCGGCGACCTGACCGGCCAGGGCGGCGCGACGCTGCCGATCTCGGGCAATTTCCGCGTCTTCGAACTGTTCGGCGAGGCCCAGGTGCCGATCGTGCAGAACAGCTTCATCGACATGCTGGCGCTGAACGCGGGCTATCGTCACTCGTCGTACAAGACCAGCGGCGGCAACAAGTTCGACACCGATACCTACAAGATCGGCATCGACTTCGCGCCGGTCTCGGACATCCGCTTCCGCGCTACCTATAACCGCGCGGTCCGAGCGCCCAACCTGCAGGAACTGTTCTCGACCGCAACGGTCGGCCTGAACGGCACCGTCGATCCCTGCGCCGGTCTTACCGACGTCAATGGGAATACGCGTCCGGTGGCGGCAACCGACTATGGCTGCCGTGCGCAGGGCCTCGCAGTCGGGCAGGGCACGACCCCGAACCCGGCCGGCCAGTATAACGGCCTGATCGGCGGCAATGCGAACCTCGATCCGGAAATCGCGACGACCAAGACGCTCGGCCTCGTGTTCCAGCCGAGCTTCATCCCGAAGCTGGCCATCACCGTCGACTATTTCGACATCAAGGTGAAGAACGCGATCCGTTCGTTCGGCCAGGACGCGATCCTGCAGGACTGCGTCGACAAGGCGACCGCCACGTTCACGCCGGTCTCCTGTTCGCTGGTGCACCGCGACGCGGCGGGTTCGCTGTGGCTGACCCCGGGCGGCTATGTCAGCGATCTGCCGAACAACGTCGGCACGCTGCAGACCAAGGGCATCGGAGTGGGCGCAAGCTACTCGATCGGCCTCGGTTCGCTCGGCAAGCTCTCGCTGAACATGCAGGGCACCTATCTCGACAGCTATCGAATCAACAATGGCCTGAGCGATCCCTATGATTGCGCCGGCTATTATGGCTCGACCTGCAGCATCGGCGGCACCACCGACGCCGGCGCGCCGCTGCCCAAGTGGCGGCACAAGCTGCGTGCGAGCTGGCAGGCGAACGAGAGCATCGGCCTTTCGGCGCAGTGGCGCTATGTCGGCGCCATCCAGTCGCAGGCGCGGAGCCCTGACTCGACGCTGTCCGCACCCAATGTTTACAACCCGGGTGCGCGGATCAAGCCGTTCAACTATATCGACCTGACCGGCACCTTCAATGTCGGCAAGGCCTATACGTTCCGGCTGGGCGTCAACAACCTGTTCGACCTCGAGCCGCCGCTCGTGACTTCGGGCAATGCCAACCGTCCGGGCTCGAACCAGTGCCCGACCGGTCCGTGCAACGGCAACACCTATCCCGCGACCTATGATGCGCTTGGCCGCTATCTGTTCGTGGGTGCAACGCTCAACTTCTGATCCTTCGCGGATCGAAGTGACGAGGGGGCGGTCGGCAGCTGCCGGCCGCCCTCTCTTGTATCTGGCGTATCTAGCGGACCATAATCATCGCCATGAACCAGGCTACCACCGCGGCTCGCACGAGCCGGGAGATACTTGCCGCCGCGATGCCGCGCGCCCAGGCCGGTGACTTTGCCGGCGCCCAGGCGATCGTGGAGGCCGGGCTGGCCCAGGCCGACGATCCCGCGCCCTTGCACGCCTTTCTCGGCATGGTCTGCGCCCGCCGCGGCGCGCTCGCCGATGCGGCGACCCACCTCGCAGCGGCGCTTCGCCTGCGCCCGGACGACGTCACCATCGCCTGCAACCGCATTGCCGTGGCGATCGACCTCAAGGACCACGAGGCTGCGCTCGACGTGGCGACCATGGCCCGCGCCCAGGCCGATCCCAGCCTGCGCATTGCCCGCTACCGCGGCTTTGTCGCGCAGGAGCTCGCTCGGTTCGACGAGGCGGCGGAAGCCTATGACTTCGTGCTTGCCCGGGTGCCCGACGATTTCGAGAGCTGGAACAACCTCGGCAATGCGCGATCGGCGCTCGGCGATTTCGATGGTGCGATCGCCGCGCTCGAACGCGCGGTGGCGCTCGATCGCCAGGCTGCGCCGACCCGGCTGAATCATGCGCTGACCCTGCGCGCGGCCGGCCGCGCCGAAGCCGCCGAGGCCGCGCTGCGCGACGCTGCGCGCGACTTCCCCGCGGATGCACGTCCGCTGCACGAGCTCTACATGCTGCTCAAGGAACTGGGCCGGCATGCCGAGGCGCTTGAGACACTCGAAGCCGCTGCCGCGCGCGACGGCGACGACATGGTCGTCCAGCTCAAGCTCGCCATCGAATATGGCCTGGTGATGGAGTCGGACAAGGCGGAGACCGCCTATCGCCGCGTGCTCGCAGGGCGTCCGCAGGAGCAGCTCGCCTATCTCGGCCTGGCGATCCATTACGAGCATGCCAATCGCGAGGACGAACTGGCGCCGCTCGTCGAACTGGCCCGGGCCAATGCTCTCGATGCGGGGACGCTGAACTTCCTGTCGGCGCTGGAGCATCGCCGCACCCGGCGCTTCGAGGAGGCGCTGGCCTGCCTGGACCAGGTGCCCGAGGATATCGAGCCGGAGCGCACCGCGCATCTGCGTGCGACCTTGCTCGATCGCCTGGGGCGCAGCGACGAAGCCTTTGCCTGGATCGAGGAAGCCGGCCGGCGCCATGCCGCCCATGTCTCCGATCCGCTCGGCCGTGCCGCCGAACTGCGCGCCGAGGTGCGTGAGGAGATCGGGCGGATGACGCCGGAATGGGCGCGGAGCTGGACTCCGGACGCGGCGCCGGCAGCTACCACGCCGGTATTCCTTCTCGGCTTCCCGCGCTCGGGCACGACGTTGCTCGACACGATATTGATGGGACACCCCGATACGGTGGTGCTCGAAGAGAAGCCGACGCTGCTGGTGGTGGACCAGGAGATCGGTGGCTTCGATGCGCTCGCGGCGATGGATACCGGCGCGATCGAAGCGGCGCGCGCGCGCTATTTGGAGGAGGTCGCGCGGCATGTCGATCTGGCCGCGGGGCAGATGCTGGTCGATAAGTCGCCGCTCTATCTCTACAAGCTGCCGCTGATCCGCCGTCTGTTCCCGGAGGCGCGCATCATCCTGTCGCTGCGCCATCCGTGCGACGTGCTGCTCAGCTGCCTGATGAGCAATTTCCGCCTGAACCGGGCGATGTCCAACTTCCTGCGCCCCGAAGACGCGGCGGCCCTCTACGATCTGAGCTTCCGGCACTGGGAGGCGGCGCAGGCGCTTTTCGACATGCCGGTGCACCAGATCGTCTATGAGCAGCTCGTCGCCGATGTCGAGGCGGAAGTGCGGCCGCTGTTCGACTGGCTGGGGCTCGACTGGCGGCCGGAGGCGCTCGATCACACGCGCACCGCACGATCGCGCGGGCTGATCACCACCGCCAGCTATTCGCAGGTCACCGAGCCGATCTACACCCGCTCGGCGGGGCGCTGGCAGGTCTATCGCGAGCATCTTCGCCCGGTGCTGCCGATTCTCGCGCCATGGGTGGAACGCTTCGGCTATTCACTGTAGTATTCGACCGATACACGGCCGGAAGTTCCGCGGCCGCAGTCTTGTTGGGAGTGGTTGCAATGATCCGTTCTGCCTTGATCGCCTGCGCGGTCGCAGTGGCGCTGTCCGGCTTCTCGCCGATTTCCGCCCAGGAAAAGCCCAAGAAGGACGGCGCCCCCGATCCGAACGAGGTCATTTGCCGGAAGGAGCCGACGCTGGGCAGCCGGCTCCAGTTTCACAAGACCTGCATGACCCGCGCCCAATGGGCGGAGCAGCGCATGCTCGACCGGCAGAATATCGAGCGCGCCCAGGTCGGCGGCTGCCAGAAGCAGGGCGGCTGCTGATTCCCGTGCACGACTGACGAAGGGGCAGCCTTGCGGCCACCCCTTCGCCGGGTCAGGCGACGCTGAGCTTCAGCGCGCCGTCGCCTTCGTCGATCTGCACCGTCGATCCGTCCTTCACCTCGCCGCGCAGGATCATGTCGGCGAGCGGATCCTGCAGGTAGCGCTGGACCGCGCGCTTCAGCGGGCGCGCGCCATAGACCGGGTCATAGCCGACCCGGCCCAGCCAGGCGCGGGCGGCGTCGGTCAGGTCGATGGCGATCTTGCGATCCTTGAGCAGCTTGCCGACGCGGCCGACCTGGATGTCGACGATCGGCGCCATATGCTCCGCGCCCAGCCGGTGGAACAGGATGATCTCGTCCAGCCGGTTGAGGAATTCCGGGCGGAAATGCGCGCGGACGACGTCCATCACCTGCGGCTCGACGCTCTCGACCGGCTGGCCCTCGCCGAGATTGGTGAGGAACTGCGAGCCGAGGTTCGAGGTCAGGATCACGATCGTGTTCGAGAAATCGACCGTGCGGCCCTGGCCATCGGTCAGCCGCCCGTCGTCGAGCACCTGGAGCAGGATGTTGAAGACGTCGCCATGCGCCTTCTCGACCTCGTCGAACAGCACGACCTGGTAGGGACGCCGCCGCACCGCTTCGGTCAGCACGCCGCCTTCCTCATAGCCGACATAGCCGGGAGGGGCGCCGATCAGCCGCGCGACCGCGTGCTTCTCCATGAACTCGCTCATGTCGATGCGCACCATCGCGTTGGGATCGTCGAACAGGAATTCGGCGAGCGCCTTGGTCAGCTCGGTCTTGCCGACGCCCGTCGGCCCGAGGAACAGGAAGCTGCCCAGCGGCCGGTTCGGATCCTGCAGGCCGGCGCGCGAGCGGCGCACCGCGGTCGACACGGCCTTCACAGCATCGGCCTGGCCGATCACCCGCTTGCCGATCACTTCCTCCATGGCGAGGAGCTTCTCGCGCTCGCCCTCGAGCATCTTGTCGATCGGGATGCCGGTCCAGCGGCTGACCACCGCGGCGATGTCGTCCGCGGTGACTTCCTCGCGCAGCATCGCACCCTTGGTGGTGTTCTGTGCCTCGGCCAGCTGCTTCTCCAGCGCGGGGATGGCGCCATAGCTCAGCTCGGCCATCTTCGCGAGATCGCCGGCCCGCTGCGCCTGGTCGAGCTCGCCGCGCGCGGCGTCGAGCTGGGCCTTGATCTGCGCCTCGGCGTTGATCTTGTCCTTCTCCGCCTGCCAGCGCGCGGTCAGCTCGGCCGATTGCTGCTTGAGATTGGCGAGCTCGCTCTCGAGCGTGGCGAGCCGGTCCTTCGACGCCGCATCGGTCTCCTTGCGCAGCGCCTCGCGCTCGATCTCGAGCTGCATGATCCGGCGATCGAGATTCTCGATCTCCTCGGGCTTGGACTCGACTTCCATGCGGATCCGGCTGGCGGCCTCGTCCATCAGGTCGATCGCCTTGTCGGGCAGGAAGCGGTCGGTGATGTAGCGGTTGGAGAGCGTCGCGGCGGCAACGATCGCGCCGTCGCTGATCCGCACGCCATGGTGCAGGTCGTACTTCTCCTTGATCCCGCGCAGGATCGAGATCGTGTCCTCGACCGTCGGCTCGCCGACGAACACCGGCTGGAAGCGCCGCTGGAGCGCGGCGTCCTTCTCGACGTACTTGCGATATTCGTCGAGCGTGGTGGCGCCGATGCAGTGCAGCTCGCCGCGGGCGAGCGCGGGCTTGAGCAGGTTGCCCGCGTCCATCGCGCCCTCGGTCTTGCCGGCGCCGATCAGCGTGTGCATCTCGTCGATGAACAGGACGATCTGGCCCTCGGCGCCCTTCACTTCGTCGAGCACGCCCTTCAGCCGCTCCTCGAACTCGCCGCGATATTTCGCGCCGGCGATGAGCGAGCCCATGTCGAGCGACATGAGCGTGCGGTCCTTGAGATTGTCGGGCACGTCGCCATTGGCGATGCGCAGGGCGAGGCCTTCGGCGATCGCGGTCTTGCCGACGCCCGGCTCGCCGATCAGCACCGGATTGTTCTTGGTGCGGCGCGCAAGGATCTGGATGGTGCGGCGGATCTCCTCGTCGCGGCCGATCACCGGATCGAGCTTGCCGTCCCGCGCCGCTTGGGTGAGGTCGCGCGCGAACTTCTTGAGCGCATCATAGCGGTCCTCGGCGCCGGCAGTGTCGGCGGTCCGGCCGCCGCGCAGCTGGTTGATCGCGGCGTTGAGCGCCTCGGGCCGTGCGCCGGCGGCCTGCAGCGCCTTGCCCGCAGCGGTGTTGAGCGAGAGGGCGAGCGCGACGAGCAGCCGCTCGACGGTGACGAAGCTGTCGCCGGCCTTCTGGGCGATCTGCTCGGCCTGGTCGAGCACGCGCACCGTGTCATTGTCGAGGCCCGGCGTCTGCTGCGCGCCCGAGCCGGAGACGGCGGGGATCTTCGCCAGCGCCAGGTCGGTCTCGCTGAGCGCGCGCTTCGCATCGCCGCCGGCGGCCTGGATCAGGCCGCTCGCCATGCCCTGCTCGTCCTCGAGCAGCGCCTTCAGGATATGCTCGGGGGCGATCCGCTGGTGGTTCATCCGGATCGCGACGGTCTGCGCTGACTGGAGGAAGCCCTTGGCGCGGTCGGTGAATTTCTCGAGGTTCATGCTGGCCCCTTGTTTCGGTCAGAGCCAAAGTAGTGTTGCCATTGTGCAACACAAGAGGGCCTCTCGCTGCGCTAGAGACCGGTTCTCCTGACGACCCGTTCGCGGGACTCTACGATGGTGAAGATGTCACGCAAGGAGGTGACGAGGCGATCGGCGGACACCGCGACCTCATCCTTCGTTGCCGCTGCCTCCAGCGGATCCATGGCGTCGGCGCCTCGCAGCTTTATCAATGCCGTCACCTGCGCGTTGAGATCGGCATGCATCCGATCCTCGACGAACTTGCGGGGAAGCCCCTTGTTGGTGAGCCCGAGCATCTCGTCGATCCTGGTCTCGTAATGGGTGACAAGCGCCTGGCTGTCGTGGCTCTTGTCGGCGAAATAGCGCTCGATCTGGAAGAAGGTGAAGATGCGTTGCTTGAGCTCCCCGATCTGATCGAAATCCAGATGGTCGACGTTGTAGAGCGCGGCGCTCGCGCTTGAATCGACGCTCGGTTGTCCCAGCACGGTAACCGGCGTGCTACCGAAACCCATCCCCTTCCAGAAGTCATGGAACGTCTTCCCGGCGCTGGTCTGCGCATGGGGGCGACCATACATCTTGAAGTCCCAGCGCTCGTTATGGGTCTCGTTCCCCACCTTGTGCGAGGCATGCGCCTCCATCGTCACATTGTCGGTGGGGGTCTTCATCACCACGGATGCCCAGTGCCAGTTCCACCGGCCGCCATCCATGCTGTAGCCGCCGCCGATGATGCCATAGGCTTGGCCGATCTGTGGATCGACCGCCCGGTTGCGGTTGCCGACTGTGCCGAACCGATCATCGCGGCGCGCCTCCAGCCGGACGATCGTGGCGTCGAGCTGCCCGACGATCTCGTTGACCAGGCTCTTCATCCGGTCACCCGCATCGACCCACAGATTATGCTGATAGGCGGTGTTGTCCCCCTGTTTCGGCTTGAAATAATAGCCGCGGTCGGTTCGTCCGACGATGCGGAATGCCTCGTCGACCACGGCCTGCGGATAATCGTTGGCGCCGTACAGCGCGCGCAGCTGCGTGCGTATCCGCTGGGCGTTCGTCACGTCCCGTGCATATTGGGCATAGGTGTTGTCGACGGTCGACATCACGTTCCGTTCGATGCGGTTCACGCGTTCATCGATTACCCGGATCATGTCGCCCAGCACCTTCTGCGCCGCCGGTTGCGTCGTCCTGCTCCGGTAGTGATCCTGGGCGTCGGGACTGTCCGGGTCCAGGTCCGGAACGCCCGCCCTGAGCTCGAAATTGGCGTCGAATTCATCGTCGGCGACTTCGGGGTCCGTCTGGCGAACCAGGTTCCGCACCCTGTCGAGCCTGGCGGCATCGACCCTTTGCGAACGGTTCAGCTGGTTGTAGTTCGCGGCGGCATCGTCCCGCAGTGCGTCGAGGTTGCTCCAGCTGTCATAGGCCGCCTGCTTGCTCACGTCGGATGCCGGGCTGATCGCGAGGAGATTGGCGATACGGGCGTTGTTGTGCTCGTGCCGCCCATGGGCATAGGGATGGGGCTGCTCGACCTCGTCCTTGAGATAGGCGCCGACGATCGAGATCGCTCCCTTTTCGCAGGCAGACGGCAGTTGCACGCCGGTGACCGATTGCGCGCTGGCGTCCGCTCTGGGCGACACGTCGGCGCCCAGGCTGTTACGGTCACGGCTTGTCTCGTCGATTGTCGGCTTGATCTTGCGCAGCGTCTTGTTGCCGAAGTTCTCGGTGCCGGCAACGGCATCGAGCCGCACATTGGCATCCCGCGCGGAGAGCATGCGGTTGGACTGGTCGATGCGCGTCTGCGTGGCGTAGAAATCCTTGTTGTTGACGACGTCGACGGTTGCGGCGGTGTCATCGTCGGATACGTTCCATTTCTTGCCGCCAGCATTGACGATGCGGAAGCGTTGCACCGGTGCGCCGCCGCCGGGCATCTGCTGCCGGATCGGCGTGTCTGCAGGGGAAGCATGGGGCATCCCGGCGGCGGGCGTGCCCACCGTGCCGGCGGCGCGCGCGCCCATCGTGTCGGCCTCGCGCTCCAGCCCGGCATCGTCGTTGATCGCGGTGCCGCCAAGCGTCATCGTGGGGCGGACCCGGCCCTGCTTCTGCTGGACGACGTGCCAGGCCTCATGCGCCAGATGCCGTTCCTGCCCCGGACCGAGATGGATATCGCTGCCCTGGGTATGCGCCAGTGCCTGAAGCTGGGCGGGCCGGGCGGAATTGCGGTGGACGCGGACGTCGTCGAGCGCGATGCCCGACAGCGCTTCCATCCCAGTCTTCAGCCCGTCGGGCAGGCCGGTGCGGTTGGGTCCTGCAGCCGCACGGGCCATATTCGATGCATGCGAGGCGGCATAGTTGGCGATCGATTCATGCCCCGGCACCGGGTGCGCCGATGCGGCACGCTGCGCTACCGGTTGCGCGGTGGCCAGGGGCTGGCGTGCCTGCGGGTCTTCCGATGGCCGGCTTGGCCTGGCCTGAAGGCGAGCGTGCATGCACCTTCCTCTGCGCCGTCTCGTCATGACTATGACCCAGGCCGTCGCAAAGTGGAACGACGATTAGCTTCGTTATGGCGGTTGCCGCTACGGCGCTCGTTGCATGTCCGAAACCTGTAACTTCACGGTCGCGCAACTGCCATCGCCGCTACGCGATGTTGCAACGCACAAATCCTAGCCCCTCGCCGCCGGGCACAGTGCCCGAGCCGATAATATCCCGGGGGGAACACGCCCAATGCGCACGCTTTCCATTCTGCTCGCCGGCACCTCGATGCTGGTTTCCGGTGCCGCTTTCGCGCAGGACGCGCAGACGGTCGCGCCGGCTCCTGCCGCCGACGAAGGCTCGTCGGAAGAAAACCAGATCGTCGTGATCGGCCGCGGCGAGACCCGCCAGGTCCAGCAGATCTCGGCCAGCGACATCGCCGAACTCGCCGCGGGCACCAGCCCGCTCAAGGCGATCGAGAAGCTGCCCAGCGTCAATTTCCAGTCGGCCGATCCGTTCGGCGCCTATGAATGGGCGCAGCGCGTCTCGATCCGCGGCTTCAACCAGAACCAGCTGGGCTTCACGCTCGACGGCATCCCGCTCGGCGATGCCAGCTATGGCAACGTCAACGGCCTGCACATCAGCCGCGCGGTCAGCAGCGAGAATGTCGGCGAGGTCCGCGTGTCGCAGGGCGCCGGTTCGATCGGCACCCAGGCGACCAACAATCTCGGCGGAACGATCGAGTTCTTCTCGCGCGATCCGTCGGATCAGTTCGGCGTGCATGCCGAGGGCACCTATGGCAGCGAGAACACCGTGCGCCTGTTCGGCCGCATCGAGAGTGGCGATATCGGCGGCGGCGTGAAGGCCTATGCGTCCTATGTCTATTCGGACATGGACAAGTGGAAGGGCTGGGGCTCGCAGCGCACCAACCAGGCCAATGGCAAGATCGTCGCGCCGGTGGCCGACGGCGTCCGCCTGGTCGGCACGATCAGCTATTCGGATCGCCGCGAGAACGACTATCAGGATCTGTCGCTCGGCATGATCAACCACTTTGGCTACAAGTGGGACAATATCTCGAACGATTATGCGCTGGCGGTGCGCCTTGCCGACATCGCCAACAATATCGACAATGTGAACAACAGCACGGGCGCGCCCGGTGCCGATGGCCTCTCCGACATCACCGGCCTGGCGCCGAGCAACCCGGCTGCCGGCAAGGTCTTCCCGGCGCCGTTCCAGACCATCGACGATGCCTATTTCAACGCTGCGGGCCTTCGCCGCGACTGGATCGGCTCCTTCGGGGTCGAGGGTGAGACCGGCGGGCTCAACTTCGCGCTCAAGGGCTATTACCACAACAACCATGGCCAGGGCCTGTGGTACACGCCGTACGTCGGCAGCCCGGGCGCCGGCGCCTCGCCGATCTCGATCCGCACCACCGAATACGACATGGACCGCAAGGGGGTGTTCGGCCACACCGGCGGCCAGTTCGGCGAGCACAACGACGTCACCGTCGGCTTCTGGTACGAGCGGAACGACTTCCAGCAGGCCCGCCGCTTCTACGCGCTGAGCAGCCGCACCGAAGTGACTCGCGACAGCCTCGACTTCCAGTCGAACCCCTTCGCCACCCAGTGGGATTTCGACTACGCCACCGACACCTTCCAATATTATGTCCAGGACAAGCTGACCTTCGGCGACCTGACGCTGAACCTGGGCTGGAAGGGCTTCAAGGTGAAGGACAAGGCCAGCCCGAACGTCTCGGGCGGCCTCGCCTCGGGCGAGATCGACGTCACCGACTGGTTCCAGCCGACCGCGGGCTTCAACTACAAGATCGGCGGCGGCGCCGAGCTCTTCGGTGGGTTCAGCCAGGTGACGCGCGCCTTCGTCGCCTCGGCCACCACCGGCCCGTTCGCCACGACGCAGGCCGGTTTCAACGCGCTGCTCTCGGGCTCGACCAGGCTCAAGCCCGAACAGTCGGACACCTATGAACTCGGCGGCCGCCTGCGCTCGGGGCCGTTCACCGGCTCGCTCGCCGGCTATTATGTCAACTTCCGCAACCGCCTGCTTGGCGTGACCACGGGCGCCGGCATCGTCGGCAACCCGGTGACGCTGCAGAATGTCGGCGACGTCCGCTCGATCGGCTTCGAGGCGACCGGTGACCTGCGTCTCGGCAGCGGCTTCGGCGCTTTCGTGTCGTACAGCTACAATGACTCGACCTATCGCGACGATGTCCGCAACGCCGCCGGCGCGCTGCTCGCCGCGACCAGGGGCAAGACCGTGGTCGATGCGCCCAAGCACCTGCTCAAGGGCGAGCTGACCTATGACCTGGGCGGCTTCAACGCCCGCATCGGCGCCAACTATATGAGCAAGCGCTACTTCACCTACACCAACGACCAGTCGGTGGGTGGCCGGGTGCTGGTCGACGCCACGCTCGGCTACAAGTTCGACCTGGGCGGCCACGACCTGGAGATCCAGGCCAATGCGACCAACCTGTTCGACAAGAAGTATGTTTCGACGATCGGCACGAACGGCTTCGGCAATTCGGGCGACAACATGACGCTGATGGTCGGCGCGCCGCAGCAGTTCTTCGTGACGCTGAAGGCGGGCTTCTAAGCCGCACCTCCCCACGGACGGCAGGGGAGGAAAGGGGAAGGGCCGGGGCGCAAGCTCCGGCCTTTTTCGTGGCTATTTCCTCTTGGGGATGCCCGGGACGAAATGCCCCTCATCGCCTTGCGTGAACAGGCCGACATAGGCGGTGGGGCCTGCGTTGCCATAGGTCATCGCATGGGTCACCAAGAGCAACGCCAGATCGATGGTGACGAGCCGGACCCGAATCGTCACCCCACGATCCCTGAGCGCGTCGAGCAGCGGTGCGAGCTTCTGGACGTCGACATGCGCGTCGACGGTCACACCTGCCGCCACCGCGGCCTCGCCAAGCTTCGTATCGGTTACCCCCAATCGGCGCAGCGTATCCCACAGGCACTCGCCGAGATCGCGCACGCCTTCGACATTGGGCGCGAACAGATGGCCTTCGAACTCCACCGCATCGCGAAGATCGGAGATCCGCACGCCTCGCGGCGTACGCGCCTCCTTGAGCACGGGTTGCCCCTTGGCCGGTACTTCCATGTCCCGTTCACTGCGGCTCCGCTTCGCGCTCGACGACGAGCGCCTGAGCGGCGGTGTTGCCGACAGGGGCGGCTCCTCTTCCTCCTCTCCCAGGTCGATCACCGGGGTGCCGGGATCGGATAAGATATCGAGCGGCGGCGTGCCCGGCAGCATCGGTCCGGGGTCATGGACCGGAGTGCTCGATGTGCCTGGATCGCGCACCGGCACGCTAGATGCCGCCAGGGACGAGGACGGCAGTCTCTTGAAGCTGCGATGCTCCTCCGGGAATATCTTGGAACGTGCCGCTTCCAGGAAAGCGGTGAGCTTCTTCACGAACGCCGTGAAACCCTCAGGCGTGCTGACATCATGGCCGAGACTGGCACCGAATTTCGCCATCGCATCATATTCGGCGACCGCGATGCGGCTGAATACTGCATTGCTGCGGTCGAACTTGACCTCGCCACGGTGGTGCTGGCTCATTTTAGAGCCGCCAAGGCCCTTGTTGTCGTCCTCCGCCATTACGAACAGCACCGTGTTCTGGAGATAATGGAACAGGCCTTCGGGATCCTTGGAGCGCCCTGCGGCAAAATTGCGGAGTGCAGCATACATTGCCGTGGGATTGATCGCCGCACGGGCCAGCTCCGAACTGTGCACGATCGCGACGAACTTGCGCACCACGTCTCGCGCGCCTTCCGGATAGTCGCCGCCGATCAGTGCGTCGGCCAGAATCCCGGCGATCTGCTGTTCGGTTCTCTCGGGTGATTTCAACTTGTTGATCAGGCCGAGATAGGTGTGATCGCTGGCGCCGCCCTCCAGCTTGTGGCCCCAGGTTTCCACGCGATATCTCAGTGCAGTATCGTCCTTGTGTCGAAAGCTGCGGGTGGCGGCCGTGCGCAGGCCCTCGGTATCTTCGACGGAAAGCGAGGCGCTGCGGCGCAGCTCTGCACTCTGCTTGACCTTGGAGACGGCCTGGCTTTCGAGCATTCTGCCAAGGTCGAACGGGTCGCCGACCGGATCGAAGTTGGTGACGGGTGCCGAAGGGCCCCGTTCCGCCTTCTTCCGTTCGAGGATCGCGCCGACGGCAGCCCGGAACAGGGTTTCGTATTTGCGGTAATAACGCCGTTCCGTCACGTCGTCCGCAGCCCATGTCTCGAGCTGGGTCATGACTTCGTCGAAGGTGACCTGCGATCCCGCCAGCCTGCGCGCCGATGTGCCGGCCTTGCTCAGCCAACGCGCCTCCACGGCGGACTTGGTAAGACCGATCGGCGTGTCCATCATGTAGAGCTTGCCCTGCACCACGCCGCCGGATGCGGGCAGGGCGCGGGAAGCGCCGCCCGTGCCGATGCCGGAAGGCGAAGGGTTTGCCAGCGCCCGATCGCCCATCCGGTCCGCTTCACCCTCCAGCCCGGCATCGTCGTTGATCGCGGTATCGCCGAGCCGCATCGTGGGCGCGACCCGTCCCTGCTTTTGCTGGACGACGTGCCAGGCCTCGTGGGCCAGGTGGCGCTCCTGGCCGGGGGCGAGATGGATCTCGCTGCCCTGGGTATAGGCATGCGCCTGGATCGCGGCGGGCCGGCTCGATCCGCGGTGCACGCGGACATCGTCCATCGACAGGCCGGAGAGCCCCTCGATGCCGCTCTTCAGCCCGTCGGGCAGGCCGGTGCGGTTGGGCTGGGTCAGGCCGACCGAACCGGGCAGGCTGTGATAGGGCGTCGGCGCCGCCGCTCGCTGCACCGGCGCGCGTGCAGCCGGCCCCGCACTGGCTCGCGGGTCCGCCTTCGGCTTGCGGTTCGCGCGGTCGTACACGGCGGTTCCTCGCAGGGCTTCGCTGCGAGATTGCCGGCTTTGGCCGCCGCGCGAAAGCGCAAATGGCCCCGGTCCGGGGGCGTCAGTTCTTCGCGGGCACCGGGATGGTGATCACCGCCGGCGACCGCGCCGGGGCGGTGGCGGGGGCACCCGCGGGCCGCGGCGCCTTGGGGGCATCCTTGGCATAGCGCTCGCCGAAGCTGTTGCCGGCATACCAGCGCGGCTCCTGGTCGGCATCGGCGATCTCGCGGGCGATCAGATAGTTGATCTTCGCGAACTTGGCGCCGGCCTTCCAGTCGAAGGGCTGGCGGATGTCGTCGGTGACCTTGTGGTAGTTGGTCTTGAGGAAGTCGCGGAACGCTTTCTCGCCACCATTCTTGAAGCCCGTGACCAGGAACACCGAGGGCACGCCCGCCTTGACGAAGCTGTAGTGATCGGAGCGCAGGAACAACTGCTCCTCGGGCATCGGATCGGGCGACAGCGTGACGCCCATCTTCGCCGCGGCGCGCTCGACGATCGGGCCGAGCGTCGAATGCTCGGCACCGAAGGCGACGACGTCCTGGAAGTCGTAGAGCAGGATCGGCATGTCGAGATTGACGTCGGCCACCACCTTGCCGCTGCCGGTCACCGGATAGCGGGCGAGATATTCGGAGCCGATCAGCCCGTCCTCCTCGGCGGTCAGCGCGACGAACAGGATCGAGCGCCGCGGGCGCTTGCCGGTCTGGGTGAAGGCGCGCGCGGCCTCGAGCATGCTCGCCACGCCCGCGGCATTGTCCATCGCGCCGTTGAAGATCTTGTCCTCGCCCTCGATGTCGGGCTGGGTGCCTTCGTGATCGAGGTGCGCGGAGAGAACGACATATTCATTGGCCAGCCTGGGGTCCGATCCCGGCAGCACGCCGATCACGTTGCTGCTCTTCTTGATCGTGACGATGCTGGTCCGCTGCAGCGTCAGCCGCTGCTTGAGCGCGAAGCTGCCGGTCTTGGCCTCCGGCGTGGCGAGCGCGGCATAGAGCTGGGCGGCGCTCATCGGGGCGCCCTTGAACATCGCGTCGGCGGCGGCGCCCTTCACATAGGCGCCGATCTTCAGCCCCGGATTCTCGCCCTTGGGAAATCCCTTGGCATCGAGCCAGTTGCTCTGCGGCTGCTGGAAATAGCCAACCGCCTGCGCCCAGGGGAAGGCGCCCTTCAGATTGTCGGGCGTGATCAGGTAGATCGTGCCGAGCGCGCCGTGCTTGCCGGCGATCGCGGGCCGGTCGAGCGCGCCGGGGGGCGTGCCCGGCGGGTTGCCGATCAGCGTGACGACGAACTTGCCGGTCACGTCGAGCCCGGCATAATCCTCCTCGCGGCCATGGCCGACGAACACCGCGTCTGCGGTCAGAATCTGGGTCTCGTCGCCATAGAGCGGGCTCGGCCCGAACAGCACGTCCTCGTCGCCTGCGAACGCCTTGGTGCCCACGGTGATCGAGGCCGGCTTGTCGGCGTCGAGCACATAGTCGGCGATGTTCACCGGCTGGTACCAGCCCTGGGTCCCGCCGGGCTTGAATCCCATCGCATCGAAGCGGCTGGAGACATAGCGCGCCGCGATATCGAATCCCTCGGTACCGTTGTCCCGCCCGCCGAGCAGGTCGTCGGCGAGGAACTCGACATGCGCGCGCACTTCGTCGGGGCTGAACACCGGCTCCGCCGTCGCCGTCTGGGCCAGCGCCGGAGCCGGGGCCAGGCCGAGCGAGAGCGTGATGAGAAACGGTGTCAGGCGCATGGATTCTCCCCGAAATGGCGCAGTTTCCGGCAGGCTAGAGCAATTGGTAACGCGCGCAACTGACTTGCGGGGCTGATACACCGCGTTATGCTCCCGCCATCCAGTCCGTTCGGGGGAATCAGATGAAGTCGTTCAAGATGTTCTGCAGTGCGTCGATCTGCGCGCTGGCAGTCGGCGCCGCGATGCCGGCGATCGCCCAGCAGGCGCCCGCCACTGCGTCCGCCTCGGCCCAGGCCAAGCCGGTTCCGGTCTCGGAGCTCGTGAAGAAGGTCGACATCCCCTATGAGGCCTTCACGCTCAAGAACGGCCTGCGCGTGCTGGTCCATACCGATCGCAAGGCGCCGATCGTCGCGGTGTCGACCTGGTACGATGTCGGCTCCAAGCACGAGCCCACCGGCAAGACCGGCTTCGCCCACCTGTTCGAGCATCTGATGTTCAACGGCTCGGAAAACGCCCCCGGCGATTTCTTCGAGCCGCTCAAGCAGGTCGGCGCCACCGATTTCAACGGCACCACCAGCTTCGATCGCACCAATTATTTCGAGACCGTGCCGCGCCCGGCGCTCGACCGCGCGCTGTTCCTCGAGAGCGACCGCATGGGCTATCTGCTCGGCGCGATCACCCAAGACGTGCTCGACGAGCAGCGCGGCGTCGTCCAGAACGAGAAGCGCCAGGGCGACAACCAGCCCTATGGCCTGGTCTATTATTCGATCCTCGAGAACCTGCTCGGCAGCACGCCCTATGGCCATAACGTGATCGGCTCGATGGCCGATCTCGATGCCGCCAGCCTCGACGACGTCAAGAACTGGTTCCGCTCGCACTACGGCCCGAACAACGCGATCCTCGTCCTCGCCGGCGATATCGACGCCAAGGAAGCCAAGCCACTCGTCGAGAAATATTTCGGCGCTATCCCGGCCGGCCCGAAAAGCGTGCTGCCCAAGGTGACGGTGCCGACGCTGCCGGCGCCCAAGACGGTGACGATCAAGGACAGCGTCGCCGCGACGCTGATCGTGCGCAGCTGGGCGGTGCCCGGGCTGAACGACAAGGACGCGACTCCGCTCAATGTCTTCGCTTCGGTGCTCGGTGGCCTTGCCAGCTCGCGGCTCGACAATGCGCTGGTCCGCCAGGACAAGACCGCGGTGCAGGTCTCGGCCAACATCCAGTCGATGGCGCAGCTCGGCATCTTCACCGTCCAGGCGGTGGTGAAGCCCGGCAGCGATCCGGCGGCGGTTTCGAAGCGCCTCGACGAGGTCATCGCCGATCTCCTCAAGAACGGCCCGACCGCGGATGAAGTGACCCGCGTCGCGACCACCAAGGTCTCGGGCCGCATCGGCGGGCTGGAATCGGTTGGCGGCTTCGGCGGCAAGGCCGTGGCGCTGGCTTCGGGCGAGCTCTATTCGGCCGATCCGCTCTTCTTCAAGAAGGAGCTGGAAGCGACCGCGAAGGTCACTCCGGCCGAAGTGAAGGCCGCCGCGAACAAGTGGCTGAACCGTCCGGCACTCACCGTGATGGTCGTCCCCGGCCAGCGCGAGGCCTATCAGGAAGCGACCGCGGTCGCCGCCAAGCCGGCAGCGGAAGGCGCCAAGGCCGAACCGTTCAAGGGCACCCGCGGCGCGCTGCCCGCAGTGGCGCCGATCGGCGACCTCGTCTTCCCGAAGGTGGAGCGCACCAAGCTCTCCAACGGCATCGAGATCGTCTATGCCAACCGCACCGCGGTGCCGGTCACCCAGGTCGAGATGAGCTTCGATGCCGGCATCGCCGCCGATCCGTCGGACAAGCTCGGCACCCAGCGCCTGACGCTCAACATGATGGACGAAGGCACCACCAGCCTCGATTCGGTGGCGCTGGCCGAGGCGCGCGAGCGGCTTGGCGCGGGCATCAGCTCGGGCAGCTCGGCCGACCGCACCTATCTCAGCGTCGATGCGCCGAGCCCGAACCTAGCCGGCGCGCTCGATCTGTTCGCCGATGTCGTCGAGCATCCGTCCTTCGCCCCGGCCGAGCTGGAACGCGTGCGCGGCCAGACGCTGACCGGGATCGCGCAGGAGCTGACCAGCCCGCAGGGCCTGTCCGGCCGCATGACGCCGCGCGTGCTCTATCCGGCGAACAGCCCCTATGCGAAGCTCGGCGCGGGCTCGGGCGATCCGGCGGTGGTCAAGACGATCAGCCGCGACGATCTGGTCGCCTGGCACAAGGCGTGGATCCGCCCGGACAAGGCGAAGATCTTCGTGGTCAGCGATCGTCCGCTCGCCGAGATCAAGGCGGCGCTCGAGTCGCGCTTCGGCAGCTGGAAGGCTGACGGCGCCGGCGGTACCAAGAGCTTCACCGCCGCCACCCAGGCGATGACGCCGAAGATCATCCTGATCGACCGGCCGAACTCGCCCCAGTCGCAGATCATCGCGACGCAGCTCACCAATGTCGATCCGTTCGCGGATACGCTGGCGGTGGCGACGGCCAACCAGGCGCTCGGCTCGGGCTTCCTGTCGCGCATCAACATGGACCTGCGCGAAGCCAAGCACTGGTCCTATGGTGCGGGCGGCGGCTTCAACTTCATGGAGCACGCGGTCCCCTACACGATCAGCGCCCCGGTCCAGGCCGACAAGACGGGTGATTCGATCAAGGCGATCCAGCAGCAGGTGAAGGACTTCCTCACCACCAAGGGCGTGACCAACGAAGAGCTGACCCGCGAAGTCAATGGCTCGACTCGCGAGTTGCCCGGCCGCTTCGAAACCTCGGACGCGGTGCTCAACGCGATGCAGCAGAACGATATCCGGCGCCGTCCGGACGACTATTTCAGCACCATCGCGCAAAAATATCGCGGGCTCACCATTCCGCAGCTTGACGCTGCGGCACGCGCGGCTCTCGACCCAAACAAGTTCGTTTTCGTGGTCGTGGGCGATGCGTCCAAGGTCCGGCCGCAGCTTGACAGCATCGGCCTCCCCGTCGAGGTGGTCCCCGCAGCGTCGCTGGCAAGCACCAAGCCGGCGGCCAACTAATCAGGAGAGCTCTCATGGCGAATGTGGATGGCAGCTGGAACACGGTCGTGAAGTCGCCGCTCGGTGACCAGGCGGCGGTGTTCACCGTGACCAGCAACGGCGACACCTTCACCGGTACCTTCGCCGGCGCGATGGGCAATGCCGAAGCCAAGGACGGCAAGGTGAACGGCGACACGCTGACCTGGTCGATGGATGTCTCGGTCCCCATGCCGATGACGCTGACCGGCGAGGCGACCGTCGACGGCGACACGATCACCGGTACCGTCACCGCGGGTGCGTTCGGCGCCTTCCCGCTGACCGGCACGCGCGCCTGAGCGCATAGCTTTCGAGCAGATGAAGCGCCCGTCCCGCATCGCGCGGGGCGGGCGTTTTGTTTTCGGGGTTGGTTTCATTCCCTCCCCCCGACCCCTCCCGCAAGCGGAGCGATTGGGGCAAGGGCTATCCACTCATATTCCCCTTCCGCTTGCGGGAGGGGTCAGGGGAGGGGATGGCCCAATCCCGGCCACGGGGAGAAATGGCGTGGGCGCGAGCGTTGCACCGCGCAACGGCTCCGCTATGGGCTGAACCACAATTCACAAAAGGGGATCACATGGCGGGCGGTCTGGTTGCATTGCTGGATGACGTTGCCGCACTCGCCAAGCTGGCGGCGGCTTCGCTCGACGACGTGGCGGGTGCCGCGGGCCGGGCGGGGACCAAGGCGGCGGGCGTGGTGATCGACGATGCCGCGGTCACCCCGCGCTATGTCGTCGGCCTCACGCCGGACCGCGAGCTGCCGATCATCTGGAAGATCACGCTCGGCTCGCTGCGCAACAAGCTGCTCTTCATCCTGCCGGTCGCGCTGCTGCTGAGCGCCTTCGCGTCCTGGGCGGTGACCCCGCTGCTGATGCTGGGCGGCTCCTACCTCTGCTTCGAGGCGGCAGAGAAGATCCTCGAAGCGCTGGCCGGCCATCATGCCGAGGAGGAAGTCGCCGAGATCGACACCCCGGCCGAGCTGGAGAAGCGCCAGGTCGCCGGCGCGGTCCGCACCGATTTCATCCTCTCGGCGGAGATCATGGCGATCGCGCTGGCCGAGCTGCCCGACGCCACGCTCGGCATGCGCGCCGCCGCGCTGGCCGCGGTGGCGGTGGCGATCACCGTCGGCGTCTACGGCGTGGTCGCACTGATCGTGAAGATGGACGATATCGGCCTCCACCTGAGCAAGCGCCCCTCGGCGAGCGCCAAGCGGACCGGCGAGTTCCTGGTCAAGGCGATGCCGGTGCTGCTCCAGGCGCTGTCGCATATCGGCGTGGCGGCGATGGTCTGGGTCGGCGGCGGTATCCTGCTGCACGGGCTGGAGGTGTTCCATTTGGGTGCGATCCCGCACTTCGTCCACCACCTCGCTGAGGTGGCGGGCCATGCCGTGCCCTTCGCCCAGGGTTTCGTGGAGTGGCTGGTCGGCGCGATCGGTGCGGGCATTTGCGGGCTGATCGTCGGTTCGGTGATCGCCGGGGCGCTGCACCTGGTGCCGAGGAAGGCGGCGCACTGAGCTTGCCTCCAACCTCGTCACCCCGGCCTTGTGCCGGGGTCCACCGGGAGGCGAGTCATGGACAAGAGGCTCAACGCGTAGCGCGAGAGGCTTAGTGGACCCCGGCACAAGGCCGGGGTGACGGATTGGAGCGCTGGCCTCAGCCCCGCTTCACCCGCGTGACATGCCCCATCTTGCGCCCCGGCCGGGCATCGCCCTTGCCATAGAGGTGCAGGTGCGTTCCCGGCTCGGCGAGCAGTTCGGCCCAGCGGTCCGCATCCGCGCCGATCAGGTTTTCCATCTCCACCTGGGTGCCGGTCAGCGCCGTCGACCCGAGCGGCAGTCCGCAGATCGCGCGGATATGGTTCTCGAACTGCGAGCATTCCGCGCCTTCGATCGTCCAGTGCCCACTATTGTGCACGCGCGGTGCCATCTCGTTGAACACCGGACCCTCGTCGGTCGCGAAGAACTCCAGCGTCAGCACTCCGACATGGCCGAGCGCCTCGGCCACCCGGCCGGCGAGCGCGGCGGCCTCGGTCCAGTGGCGGGCGATCTCGGCGGGGGCGGGAACGGTCGACTTGTCGAGGATGCCGTCCTTGTGCTCGTTCCAGGGCGGCGGATAGCTCGCAAGGCTGCCATCGACGCCGCGAACCGTGATGATCGAGAATTCGTGGGTGAACGTCACAAAACCTTCGAGGATCGCGGGACGCTCCCCGATCTCCTCCCAGGCCGAAGCTGCCTCGGCCACGTCGCGGATGCGCACCTGGCCCTTGCCGTCATAGCCGAGCCGCAGCGTCTTCAGGATCGACGGCGCGCCGATCTTGGCGATGGCCTCGTCGAGCTGCTCGCGCGTCTCGACCAGCGCCCAGGGCGCGGTGCGGCCTCCCAAGGCTGCTACGAACGCCTTCTCCCGCGCCCGGTCCTGCGCGATCGACAGACTCTGCGCGCCGGGGCGCACCGGCACCTTGTTCGCGAGATGCTCGACCGGCCCGATCGCGATATTCTCGAACTCATAGGTGACCACGTCGCACTGGGCGGCGAGCTCGTCGAGGACGATGCGGCTGTGATAATCGGCACGGGTGTAGCTCGATGCGGTCTGCGCGGCGACGCTCTCCTCGTCGGGCGCCAGCACATGGGTGCGGTAGCCGAGCTGGGCCGCGGCGACGGCGAGCATGCGGCCGAGCTGCCCTCCGCCGAGGATGCCGATCGTCGATCCGGGGGGCAGGATGCCGCTCATTCGGGATCGGTCGCCACGCTCTCGGTCTGCGCCGCGCGCCAGGCCTGGAGCCGCTCGCTCAGCGCTTCGTCCGCCGTCGCCAGGATCGCGGCCGCCAGAAGCCCGGCATTGATCGCGCCGGCCTTGCCGATCGCCAGCGTGCCGACGGGGATGCCGCCGGGCATCTGGGCAATCGAGAGCAGGCTGTCCATGCCCTTCAGCGCCTTGGATTCGACCGGCACGCCGAGCACCGGCAGATGCGTCATCGAAGCGGCCATGCCCGGCAGGTGCGCCGCGCCGCCGGCCCCGGCGATGATCACCTTGAGCCCGCGCTCCGCCGCGCCGGTGGCATAGTCATAGAGGCGCTGCGGGGTGCGGTGCGCGGAGACGACCTTGGTCTCGTGCGCCACGCCGAGCTTTTCGAGGATCTTGGCGGCGTGGTGCATCGTCTCCCAGTCGGAAGTGCTGCCCATGATGATGCCGACCAGAGGTGCCACGTCTTGCCCCATGCTGTTGGAAGCGGGCTGACTAGAGGGAAGGGCGGGAGAGGGCAACACTTCCGTGAGAACAGGAATGATGCAGTTGTCGTGATACCAAAGCGCTCGCGGACGAATGCGCTTGGCGGTCGATCGAGAAGGTAGGTTTGCCATGAGTGCTCTCCAGAAAGTGAGAGACACCCATTGGACGGGTGATTCGATGGGGGTTACCGCCGTCAGTTTAAATGCGGGCTCCCGCCTACTACCGTGGATAGTTCAGCGTTTCCGCTACCGGCAGCCATGTACCTTCTTCCCCTCCACCGGCGGGCAGGGCGCGAAATATTGCCGGTCCAGCGCGATGTCGTGGAGGTAGGATTCGATCCCGCTCTCGCCGATCGCCCATTTGCCGTCGCGGTACATCACCAAGTCGCGCGCGACATGCTCGCGGGCCAGCGCCTCGTTCATGCCGGCGAAGCTGCGGGTGATGCGCGGATCGCGGGCCCAGGCCGGGGCGTCGACGATGCGGAAGCGATAGAGCAGCTGCGGAACGGTATCGCCCGCGTCCCGGGGCTTCATCTTCAGCCCGGTGACCACCCGCCGGCCATAGCAGAGCTCGACCGGCTTCTTGTCCGCCCCGATGTCGCGCAGCTTGAGCTGCGGCCGGGCAAGCGCGGTCGGCGCGTAGCCCATGCCCGCCGGGCGGATCAGCCCGAGCTCGACCAGCGCGGCCACGCCGGGCGGCGGTGCCGCACCCTTGTCGACAGGCATGTCGAGCGGCAGGAAACCGTTCAGCAACCCGGCGCATTGGCGATAGCCGTCCAGCTGTTTCTGGATGGCGGCACGGGCGGAGCCGTCGTCGATCGCGCGCTGCGCATCGGCGAAGGGATCACGCCCGCACCCCATCAGTGCGAGTGCGGCGATCAGGGCCGCGCCGCGCATCTCACCGCTCGTTGAGATAGTAGCGGTCGAGCGCGTTGAGCTGGTCGTCCAGCTCATAGACGATCGGCTGGCCGGTCGGGATCTCCAGGCTGACGATCTCGTCGTCGGGAATGCCCGACAGATGCTTGACCAGCGCGCGCAGCGAATTGCCGTGCGCCGCGATCAGCACGCGCTTGCCGGCCTTTAGCTCCGGCGCGATCGTCTCTTCCCAATAGGGCAGCACGCGCGCGATCGTGTCCTTCAGCGATTCGGTCTGCGGGATCGCCACGCCGTGATAGCGGGTGTCCTTGGCGAGGTCCCAGGGCGAGCCTTCCTCGGGGAGCGGCGGCGGCACGTCGAAGCTGCGGCGCCAGATCTTCACCTGCTCGTCGCCGTGCAGCGCCGCGGTCTCGGCCTTGTTGAGCCCGGTCAGGCCGCCATAATGGCGCTCGTTGAGCTTCCAGCTCTTCTCCTCGGGCAGCCACAGCCGGCCCATCGATTCGAGCGCCAGGTGCAGCGTCTTGATCGCGCGGCTCTGGAAGCTGGTGAAGCACAGGTCGAAGTCGAGCCCCTTGTCCTTCATCAGCGTGCCGGCGTCGCGCGCTTCCTGCACGCCCTGCTCGGTCAGGTCGACGTCCCACCAGCCGGTGAAGCGGTTCTCGAGGTTCCAGGCCGACTGGCCATGGCGGATCAGGACGAGCTTGGGCATGCGAACTCCTTGCAACCGGTTGCGAGCGTCCTTAGCGGCAGGAGCGAGCGGGACAAGGGAGACAGGCGATGGCGATCGTTCGACAGACTCTGGTGTACCAGGGCCCCGGCGGCCCGTTCGAGGGCGTGATCGCCTATGAGGACGAAGTGACCACCGCCCGCCCGGGCGTGCTCGTCCTCCCAAATATCCTCGGCCAGAAGGAGGCGGACAACGTCCATGCCGAGAACCTGGCCAAGCTCGGCTATGTCGCGCTGGCGGCGGACATTTATGGCCAGGGCAAGCGGGTGACCCACGATTCGCCCAACCGCAGCGAATATATGGACGCGCTCAACGCGGATCGCGGCCTGCTGCGCGACCGGCTGGCCGCCGCGCTCGAAGCGCTGGCCGGTTTCGGGCCCGTGGATTCGGCCAGGCTCGCCGCGATCGGCTTCTGCTTCGGCGGCAAATGCGTGCTCGACATGGCACGCAGCGGGTTGCCGATACTCGGCGGGGTGTCGTTCCACGGCGTCTATGACCGGCCGGACTATGCCAATACCGATCCGATTCGGGCCAAGCTGCTGGTCTGCCATGGCTGGGAAGACCCGGTCGCCCCGCCCGAAAAGACCGTGGCGCTGGCGCAGGAGCTGACCGAGTCGGGCGCCGACTGGCAGATCCATGCCTATGGCCATGCCGGCCACGCCTTCACCGATCAGGACCGCAAGACCTCCACCATTCCGGGCGTGGTCTATGAGCCCAAGGCCGATCGCCGCAGCTGGCAGGCGATGACGCATTTCCTCGAAGAGGTCTTCGCCTGAGAGGAGTCCGCGAGTCGCGCGGGATGGTTAACGAAATGTCTCCCGCCCGGCCCCGGATTCATCCGTAAGGTGCGACTACCATAAGGGTTCCCGCCGAATATTCGCCGCCCGAGTCGCCGTTCATAAACCCCTCACGACAGCAGCCGAGCGGCTGCAGAAGCAGGGGATTGCAGACATGTCGAAGACCACGATCGCGCTCGAAGCCGCCGTTGCCATCGTCCTCGAGAACACGCCGAAGGATGTGCCGCAGACCAACCGCCAGCGCGTCACCGTCGATCGTGCCTTCGCCCAGATTCTCAAGCTGATCGCCCCGCGCATCCGCCACTTCGTCCGCCAGTACGGCCTCACCGCCCACTGGGAAGATGCAGAGCAGGTCTGCGCCATCGCGGTCCACCGCGCGATCGAAGGCTATGATCCCACCAAGGCGCAGTTCACTACTTTCGTGAACTGGCAGATCCGCGGCGAGCTGCAGAGCCTGCGCTTCCGTCTGATGACCGACCAGCGCCCGTCGGCGAAGAAGGTCGAGGCGACCACCGTCTCGCTCTCCGCCCTCGCCACCTCGCCCGATGGCGACGAGATCAGCCCCGAGGCGATGATCGAGGACGAATTCGCCCTGGCCCGCACCGAGGCCGCCGCCGCCGACTATCTCGCCGAGGGTGCCGTCTCCGAGCTCATCGACGCCTATGTCGACCAACTCCGCAAGGTCGGCGTCGAGGCGCTGCGCCGCCGTCCCCGCACCAAGAAGGCCGATGCCCCGGTCCGCCGCGAAGGCCCGTTCAAGACGGTCGATCCGGTTGCTCTCGAGCAGCTCGAGGCCAAGCTGGTCCGCGATCGCCGGATCGTCGAGCGCCGCCTGTTCGACAGCGCCACGCTCGACGAGGTCTCGAACGACACCGGCGTGACCAAGGAGCGTATCCGCCAGATCACCAAGCAGGCGACCAAGCTGCTCACCGAGATCGCCGCCGAGACGCCGCGCTTCGAGATGATGGCCGACGATGCCCGCCGCGCGATGCCCCCGGCCCGCCCGCGCCGCAGCATCGCTGCCGCCAAGCAGGTCTCGCTGCTCCCCGATCCCAGCGCGCTCCACAACCGCCTGTCGCACATCGAGGCGATCGAGGCCGAGCGCATGGCCTATATCACCCCGGCCCTGCCGGTCGCCCAGCTGGTGATGCACTGATCCCCTTTCCGCAAGGGAAGGGCTGACACGCGAAATCCTACATTGATTGCAGGCATTCCTGTTCCCCGGCGAAAGCCGGGCCCAGGGTTTCTCTGCCGTCTCGCTTGTGACCCTGGGCCCCGGCTTTCGCCGGGGAACTGAAGGCCCGATAGCGTTATCCCCTAGACCACCCGTGACAGGAACCGGCTGAACGGATCCTCGCGATAGTCGCCGAACGGTCCGCAATCGGTGAAGCCGAATTGGCGGTAGAGCGCATGGGCGGCGTCGAAGGCCTCGCCCGATCCGGTCTCCAGGCTCACTCGCTTGTAGCCCCGCGCCCGCGCCGTGGTGAGGATGTGCCCGACCAGCCTGGCGCCGGTGCCGCGGCGCAGATGCTCCGAGGCGGTGCGCATCGACTTGATCTCGCCATGCTCCGGATCGAGCTGGCGCAGCGCCCCGCAGCCGAGCAGCTCCTCGCCGTCCCACACACTCCAGAAGGTCACGTCGGGCGCGGCCAGGCCGGACAGGTCGAGGAAATGGCAGCTGTCCTTGGGCGAATTGGCCAGCATCCCGGCGAAATGCTGCTCGAGCAGCGACCGGACCCGGGCATCGTCGAGCCCGCCTTCGCGAATTTCGGTCATGAATAGAAGCTCAGCGAGGTCTGTTGCCTGCCCTCGACCTTGCGGCCGAAGATGTCGACCGGAGGCAGATAGGGCTGGCTTTCGAAATACTGGCATGCGGCGATATCGGCCGCGTCGCTGCCCGACGATCCGGTCACGCGGCAGATCGGCTGCTTGCCCTCCACAGGGAAGCGCAGATCGACCCGGACCGTGCCGCTAAGGCCCGGCCGCCGATTGCGTGTCGCCACGACAAAGCCCAGCGGGGTGCCGCGCGCCCGCTTCGGAAGCTCAACGCCGGCCTTTTTGCCCTTCCAGCGCACCAGCAGCGTCATCCTGCCGCTCCGCTCCGCACCGACGGGCCTGAAGCTGGCCGAGGCGAGCGCACGGCAGGTGGCGTCCTCCAGTGCGGTGTCTTTGCGGCCGCCGAGCACGTTGCAGACCAGCTGGTGGCGGCCGTCCGGGCGGAAATTATAGGCGAACAGGCTCACCGCGACATCGCCCTTGCGCGCCGGCGCGGGCGCGAAGCTCGCCCAATCCGGCTCGCGCGTCAGCGACAGGCTCTGGCGGTTCTCGAGCAGCTCGAAACTGGTCCCGCCCTGCCACCCCATCGCGGGCGGTGCGGGGGGCAGCTGCCTGGGCTCGAAGCGCAGGCGCATCGTGATCCGGTCGGCCACCGGCCTGCCGCTGCGGTCGAGCGCGTAGCGGAAGCGTGCGCTGCGCTTGAGCACCGGGCAGATCACGCCGGCAAAGGGCGTGGGGGAGGAGTCGGGCACGCACTCGACCATCGCGCCCGAAGCATCGACACGCACCACCGCGCGCGCCTCGCCCCGTTCCCCGGCGGCGAGCGCGGCGGCGGGATAGTCCGCCGCCGACGCCCAGCTGACGATATCCTGGGGCAGCGCGCCGCGCAGCAGCGCCGGATCGCCGTCCGCCGGCTCGAGGTAGAAGAATATCATCGGCTGATCGCGGACCGGCGCCGCCTGCCCAAGGGCGAGCGCCAGCATCATTGCAACGGACATCGATTCCCCTCCCCGAAATCGCGGCTTTCCTCAGACTTGGTCGATAAATCCTGCCAAAGTCTCAAGACAGCTATGCGCCAGCGTCTTGCAGCGCGCGGGCGACCAGGCGAACTCCGGATCGGCGTTCGCCTCGTGATCCTTGAACGGCATCTCCAGCGTCATCGACACTGCGCCGAAACGCTCGGCGAGCTGGTTGGTCGACATGGACAAATTGGCCTGGCCCGGCGCCGACTTCTCGTAGCCGAGGTCGAGCTGGAAGTCGGGCGTCGCCTTGGCGAGGCGGCGGGCATATTCGTAGAATTTCTCGCCCTGTTCGTCGGTCCAGGAGGGGATGCCCTCGAAGCCGGCGAGGAAGTTGGCCGGGATCGCCTCGTCGCCGTGCACGTCGATCGCGAAGTCGCAACCTGTCTCGTCCATCGCCGCCTTGACGAGGAACACCTCGGGGCTCTTCTCCATCGTCGGCGCATGCCATTCGCGGTTGAGGTTGATGCCCGCGGCGTTGGTGCGCAGGTGTCCGCGGCGTGAGCCGTCCGGGTTCATGTTCGGCACGATGTGGAACACGGCCTTTTCGCGCAGGGCGAGCGCGGTCTGGTTGGTCGGATCGGTGAGGAACTCGAGGGCGCCTTCGGCCCACCACTCGGCCATGCTCTCGCCCGGATGCTGGCGGGCATAGATCCACACGGTCTTGGGGCCGGTGCCGAGCGTCAGCAGGTCCATCGGCTGGCCGTCGAGCGTCTTGCCGAGCTCGCGGTGCGACACGCCGGGCATCAGTGCCATGCGGCTGACCAGGTCGTGGTGGCGCTCCATCGAGTAGGGCGCGAAATAGGCGAACCACACCAGGTCGGTGTCGATCGTCTTGGTGAAGGTGAGGACGCCGTCGGCATAGGACGAATCGGCGGTGCGCCACGCCTCGCGGTCGGTCGACCAGCGCGCCTTGTAGCCCGGCCAGCCGAACGCATAGGCCGCCCCGCCCGCGTTGAGCAGGCGGAAGGTGAGCGTACGCCCCTTCGCGCCCGCCACGCGGAAATGGAACCACTGGTAGAAGTCGGACAGGTGATCGGTGACGATCTCGAGGTCGACGCGGTCGCCCTCGATGCCGACGAGGCGGATGTTGCCGGAGTCGAAGCCGGAATTGATCTGGATGGTCATTTCACCGTGATAGTGATGCCGGACTCGCCGGGGAAGTCCTTGAACAGCGCCTTGGCCATGCGCGCGGCGGCGACGGACGGCTGATCGGGATCCGTGCCGCTCACGCTGCCGCTCTGGGCGCGGCCTTCCCATACGGTGGTGTTGTCGCTGCGGCGGCGCAGCTGCACCCACAGTTCGGTCTGGTAGAGCTCGCGCACCTTGCCGCCGATGCCGAAGCCGACATCGCCGCCGACGCCCACGCCGCCGCGGCGCCCGCCGCTGAAGCTGCCCCCGCCGACGCCGATGGTCACGGGCGGCGGCTCCTTGAAGGCGCCCTTGCTGGTCCGGCGGAAGGCGACCGCGGCGATATAGCCCGAAGGCGTGCTGCTAGTGGACTGGACATAGCCCAGCCGCTCCAGCTCGGCGCGCACCGCGTCCGAATAGGCCTGGTATTCGGGCCCGAACGAATCGGTGTTGGCCATCGGCTCCACCGCCACCGTGGTGCGCTCCATCGGATTGCCCAGATGGTAGCGGGTCACGTCGATCGGCTGGGGGCGGTAGGTGGGCGCGCAGGCCCCCAGTGCTACGAGCAGGGCGATGCTGAGCGGCTTCTTCACGCGGGCGTACTCCTGTTTCGCGAACGGAACGTCTCCCGTTTGCCCTCCAACACGGATCAGGTCGAGTCGGTTCCGCACCGCGACAGGGCGACTCCTGCCTTGACTTGGCGGGGATCGGTCACTAGGCGAGCCCCTCTTTCCGGCATTCCATAATTGAGAAGCGAATCGGTCATGAAGATCGTGAATTCATTGAAGTCGCTCAAGGATCGGCATCGCGACAACCGCGTGATCCGTCGTCGTGGGCGCATCTACGTCATCAACAAGACCCAGAAGCGGTTCAAGGCCCGCCAGGGCTGATCCTGCGCGTGGAGGCGCCGGCTGCCGTCATCTTCGACGTCGGCAACGTCCTCTACGACTGGAATCCGCGGTACTTGTACGAGCGCCTGATCGGTGACGATCGGGCGCTCGACGCGTTTCTAGGTAACGTCGCCACCAAGGCGTGGCATTTCCAGCACGATGCTGGCCGCCCCTTTGCCGAGACCTCGGCGGAGCTGGCCGCCGCGCACCCCGAGTTCGCCGAGATGATCGCGCTCTGGGGTCCGCGATTCGACGAACAGATCCCGCATGCGCTGCCGGGCATGACGGAGCTGGTCGCGGAGCTCGACGAATCGGGCGTGCCGCTGTTCGCGATCACCAATTTCTCGGGCGAGTTCTGGCCGCAATTCCGCAACCGCGAATCGGCCTTGTTCGATCGCTTCCAGGATATCGTCGTCTCGGGCGACGAGAAGCTGGTGAAGCCCGATCCCGCAATCTACGCGCTGGCGCTCGCCCGATTCGGGCTGGAGGGGCCGGACGCGGTGTTCGTCGACGATCGCGAGGACAATGTCGCCGCGGCGAACGACGCGGGGCTGCGCGGGCTGCTTTTCACCGATGCCGACAGGCTGCGCGCGGATATGCAGGCGCTGGGGCTGCTTTAAACCCCTGTCGTCATCCCCGCGAAAGCGGGGACCCATCTCCCGGACTATCCTCAAGCACAACCGCCATATTCGCGGCGCGCGCTCGAGATGGGCCCCGCTTTCGCGGGGATGACACAGTGGAAATCAGATCGCGTCCGGGCCTTCCTTGCCCGGGTGGTTCTTCAGTTCGTCGCCGACCAGGGTCACCACGTGCAGCACGTTGGTCGATCCCGGCGTCTTGAACGGCACGCCGGCGCACAGCACGACGCGGTCGCCCGCCGCGGCGATATGGTGGCGCAGCGCCATCCGCTTCGATTTGGCGACCATCTCCTCGAACGAATCGACGTCGCGGGTGTGCACCGCGTGCACGCCCCAGAGCAGGCCGAGCCGGCGGGCGGTGTCGATATGCGGGGTCAGCACCAGGATCGGCACGGGCGGGCGCTCGCGGGCGATGCGGCGCGCGGTCGAGCCCGAGGTGGTGAAGCAGGTGATGCCCGAAGCCGAGACGGTGCGCGCGATGTTCTTCGCCGCTTCGGCCAGCGCGTCCGCCGTGGTGGGATCGGGGCGCAGCACGGTGAAGTGGACGCGGTCGCCATGCGCCGGATCGCGCTCCACCGCATCGGCGATCGAATTCATCATCGCCACCGATTCGACCGGCCACTTGCCCGCGGCGCTCTCGGCCGAGAGCATGATCGCGTCGGCGCCGTCATAGACCGCGGTCGCGACGTCCGAGACCTCGGCGCGCGTCGGCGACGGCGATTCGATCATCGATTCGAGCATCTGCGTCGCAACGATCACCGGGCGGCCCATGCGGCGCGCGGTCTCGACGATGCGCTTCTGCATCGGCGGCACGGTCTGCGGCGGCAGTTCGACGCCCAGGTCGCCGCGGGCGACCATCACGCCGTCGCACTGCTCGACGATCTCGTCGAGGCGGGCGATGGCCGAGGGCTTCTCGATCTTGGCGAGCAGGGCCGCCTTGCCGCCGATCAGGCGACGGGCTTCCATCAGGTCCTCGGGGCGCTGGACGAAGCTGAGCGCGATCCAGTCGGCGCCCTGCTCGACCGCGAAGGCGAGGTCGCTGCGGTCCTTCTCGGTGAGGGCGGCGAGCGGCAGCACCATGTCGGGCACGTTCAGGCCCTTGTTGTTCGACAGCGCGCCGCCGACCTCGACGATCGTGGTCAGCCGGTCGGGCGCGACCGAGAGGACGCGCAGCACCAGCTTGCCGTCGTCGAGCAGCAGCCGGGCATTCTCGTGCGCCGCCTCGAAGATCTCGCGGTGCGGCAGCTCGACGCGAGTCGCGTCGCCCGGCGTCTTGTCGCGGTCGAGGATGAACTCGTGGCCGGTGACCAGCTGGACCTTGCCGTCGGCGAACTTGCCGACGCGCAGCTTCGGGCCCTGAAGGTCGGCCAGGATCGTGGTCGGGCGGCCGTACTTCTTCTCCAGGCCTCGGATCGCCGCGAACAGCGGCACCTTCGATGCCTGGTCGCCATGGCTCATGTTGATGCGGAACGCGTCGGCGCCGGCCTCGAACAGCTTCGCGATCATCTCGGGCGTCGCGCTGGCGGGGCCGAGCGTGGCGAGGATGCGGACCTTGCGCGTGCGGGGGCTGATTGCCTTTGTCATCGTTGTCATATCCTCGGCTTGTGCCCGGCTGGCTCTAGCCTCATATCGCGGAGGATCAACCGCTGAGGTGTGATAAATGGACGATCTCGACAAACTGGACGACGCTACGGCGGCCAAAGCGTTCCGCACGCTCGTCCGTCACCTCCGCCATCGCACCGATGCGCAGAACATCGATCTGATGGGCCTGGCGGGCTTTTGCCGCAACTGCCTGGCCGACTGGATCGTCGAGGCGGACCCCGGAATCGCCAAGGACGAGGCGCGCCGCATCATCTACGACATGCCCTTCTCCGAGTGGAAGGCGCAGCACCAGGGCGAGGCCACGCCCGGGCAGCTGGCGCGGATGGAAGAGAGCCTGAAGAAGAACCAGGTGCTCGATGACGAGCTGGACGAGGCGCTCGACGAGAGCTTCCCGGCTAGTGACCCGCCTTCGATGACCGAACCGGGCCGCTGACCGGCTTCGCCGGCGGCTTGCCGGTACCGTGCGCCGGAGGGCGGGCAGGCAGCGGCGGCAGCTTCCACTTCATCGCCTTGCCCACCGCCGCGCGCCAGATGTCATAGCCGGCGCGGGTCATGTGCAGCCCGTCGCCGAGGAACAGCTCGGGGCGGGGCCTGCCGTCCGGGCCCGTCATCCCCGGCACGATATCGACATAGCCGAGCAGCGGATCGGTCGCGACATGGTCGCGCACCAGCGCGTTGGTCGCGCGGATGCCGTCGATCAGCCGCCAGCGCGACAGGCTTGGCTTGATCGAGACGAACAGGATGCGCGTCTGGGGCAAGCGCAGCCGGATCTTGCCGACCAGCACCTGGAAGTCGGAGAAGACCTCCTCGGGCGTGTGCCCCGCCTCCAGGTCGTTGTCGCCGGCGTAGAAGACCACCGTCTTCGGCGCATAGGGCGTCACGATCCGGTCGACATAGCGGATGCTGTCCGGGATGGTCGATCCGCCGAAGCCGCGGTTGATCACGTTATGGCCCGGGAAATCCTTCGCCAGGTCGGTCCACATCCGGATGCTCGAGCTGCCGAGGAACAGCACCCCGCCCTTGACCGGCTTCGCCACCCTGTCGCGCGCCTCGAACGCGGCGATCTCGGCGGCGAAGGGCTGCTTCTCGATCGGGATCGGTGCGGGGCGGATCGTCGCCGGAGCCGGCACCCGCATCGCCGGGGGCAGCTGGACCGGCGGCGTCGGCCGGGTCTGGGCTGGCGCCGTGGCGGGCAAAAGGGCAAGCGTGGCGGCGGCGAGAAGCGCGATTCGGCGGAAAAGGGGCATGGCTTCCGGATAGCGGCGGCGGTCGCACGGGGCAATCGAGGGAAGACGCGGACCCTCGCCTCGTCGCGGATGGGGGTTGAGCGGCGCCCCGCGCTCCGATAATCGCGCCCCTTTCCGAACAGATTCTTCCAGGAGCTTTCCTTTGTCCGATTCGATTTCCGCCGAGCAGCTGCGCCTTTTCATCGAGCGGATCGAACGCCTCGAGGAAGAGAAGAAGGGCATCGCCGACGACATCAAGGATGTCTATGCCGAAGCCAAGTCGACCGGCTTCGACGTGAAGACGATGCGCAACATCGTCCGCCTGCGGAAGATGGAGAAGCATCACCGCGACGAGGCGGAGATGCTGCTCGAGACCTACAAGCAGGCGCTGGGCATCTGACGTTGGCGTCATCCCGGCGAAAGCCGGGATCTCAGGCGGCAAGCGAACGGCCTGTGGCACGAGATTCCGGCTTTCGCCGGGATGACGTATCTGGCCGGGGTGACGATATTCGGGGCAAGCATTGCCCATCCCCCCGCGCCTGGCCTAAAGCCGCCCGACCAAATTCAAGAGAAGCGCAATGGCAGGCCATTCCAAATTCAAGAACATCATGCACCGCAAGGGCGCGCAGGATAAGAAGCGCTCGAGCATGTTCTCCAAGCTCAGCCGCGAAATCACCGTCGCCGCCAAGATGGGCTTGCCCGATCCCGACATGAACCCGCGCCTGCGCGCCGCGATCGCCGCGGCCAAGGCGCAGTCGATGCCCAAGGACAATATCCAGCGCTCGATCGACAAGGCGAGCAAGGGCGACGGCGAGAATTACGAAGAGATCCGCTACGAGGGCTTCGGCCCGGGCGGCGTCTCGCTGATCATCGAGGCGCTGACCGACAACCGCAACCGTACCGCCACCAACGTGCGTACCGCGGTCTCGAAGAATGGCGGCAATCTCGGCACCGCCGGCTCGGTCAGCCACGGCTTCGACCGCATGGGCCTGATCAACTATCCGGCCAAGGTCGGCGACGCCGAGAAGGTGTTCGAAGCAGCGCTCGAGGCCGGCGCCGAGGACGTGACCAGCTCCGAGGACGGCCATGAGATCTGGACCGCCCAGGGCGACCTCCACGAAGTCGCCAAGGCATTGGAGCCGGTGCTCGGCGAAGCCGAAGGCGCCAAGCTCGCCTGGCGCCCGCAGACCATGGTCGACGTGAACGAGGACGACGCGACCAAGCTGTTCAAGCTGATCGACGCGCTCGACGACGATGACGACGTCCAGACGGTGTGGGGCAATTACGAAGTCTCGGACGCGGTGATGGAGAAGCTGGGCTGAGCTGCTACTCTAAAGCCCCTCCCCTTTAGGGGAGGGGTTGGGGTGGGGCAGTGATAACCGAACGCGAACTTCTCGACAGAGCCCATGAAATGCGCCGCAACCCCACCGAGCTGGAGGTGCGGGTCTGGCGCAACCTCTCCAATTCGCAGCTCGGCCACAAATTCCGCCGCCAGCATGTGATCTTCCCGTACATCTGCGACTTCTTCTGCCCCTCGAAGGGGCTGATCGTCGAGGTCGATGGCGACACGCACGACGCAGCATATGACGATCGCCGCGACACGCGGCTCGCCGCCAAGGGGTTTGCGACGCTGCGGTTCACCAACCATCAGGTGTGGGACAATCTGGACGGTGTCGTCCTGACGATCGCCAGCGCATTGCGGGAGGGGTCCGATCGCTGGTCCGGCTTGCCCCACCCCAACCCCTCCCCTGAAGGGGAGGGGCTAAGCCAGCCGCACTCAAAGCCCCTCCCCCTCGGGGGAGGGGTTGGGGTGGGGCCTGTCCAAAAGCCCGGAACCTGCGAACAATGATCATCCTAGGCCTCGATCCCGGGCTCGGCACCACCGGCTGGGGGCTGATCCGTGCCGAGGGCAATCGCCTGTCGCACCTCGCCAACGGCAAGCTGAAGACCGACGCCCAGGCGCCGTTGCCGCGCCGCCTCGCCCATCTCGATGCCATGCTCGCCGCGCTGATCGCCGATCACGCGCCGGAAGCCGCCGCGGTCGAGGAGGTGTTCGTCAATTCCAACGCCCAGTCGACGCTCAAGCTCGGCCAGGCGCGCGGGGTTGTGCTGTGCGCTGCCGCGCGGACCGGCATCGATGTCGGCGAGTACAAGCCGAGCACGGTCAAGAAGTCGGTGGTGGGTGTCGGCAATGCCGAGAAGGAGCAGGTCCACGCCATGGTCTCGCGCCTGCTGCCCGGCGTGAAGATCGACGGCCCCGATGCCGCCGACGCGCTCGCCGTGGCGATCTGCCACGCCCATCACCTCGCCAGCGCGCGCCTGGGGCTGCGTTAGGGCATCCTTCTGTGTCACCCCGGCCCTGAGCCGGGGTCCCGCTATCGTGTTCCGAAAGAAGAAGCGGGATCCCGGCTCAGGGCCGGGATGACGGAAGAGATGTTAAGCAGCGAGCAAGAAGCCCGCTCCTTTCTCGTCGTCGTTCGCCGCCCAATCGGCAGTCGCGAATTGGGGCGCCCCTCGGCATTCCGCCAGAACCCGCGGGGTGATTTCGCTTTCCTACGCCCGGCTGTTCCGCTTATGTACCGGTGGTGAGCCGGCATCCCTCTCGACCCTCGATCTTGCCTCGCCCGCGCATGCGTGGCGATTCAAGGGATTCAACATTTTTGCCCAACCGGGCGGTCGAACGGCGGAGACGAACGGCATGATCGCGCATCTGAAGGGCCGCATCGAAGCGACCGGGATCGACAGCGTGGTGATCGACGTCAACGGCGTCGGCTATCTCGCTGGCGCCTCGGCCCGCACGCTGGCGGCATTGGGCGCGGTCGGCGAGTTCGCGACCCTGCACACCGAGATGCTGGTCAGCGAGGACTCCATCCGGCTGATGGGCTTCGCCACGGCGAGCGAGCGCGACTGGTTCCGCCATCTCACCAGCGTGCAGGGCGTCGGTGCCAAGGTGGCGCTGGCGATCCTCTCGATCCTCTCGCCCGAGGAAGTGCAGACCGCCGTCGCCCGTGCCGATGCGGCGATGATCGCCCGGGCCAATGGCGTGGGACCCAAGCTCGCCCAGCGCATCGTCAACGAATTGAAGGACAAGGCCGGCGGCGTGGCGCTGGCCGGCGGCACCCCCGGCGCGGCCCCGGCGAGCGGCGCGGCGCAGGATGCGGTGTCGGCGATGCTCAATCTCGGCTTCAAGCCGGCCGAGGCCAGCGGCGCGGTCAATGCCGCCGCCGACGAACTGGGCACGGGCGCGACGCTCGACGCGCTGGTGCGCCTCGCGCTGCGCAAGGCGGCGAAGTGACCACCCGCACCGCCTCCTGCCGCTGCGGCCAGCTCCGGGCCGAATGCGCGGGCGAGCCGGTGCGCATCTCGGTCTGCCATTGCCTCAACTGCAAGCGGCGCAGCGGTTCGGCCTTTGCGGTGCAGGCGCGCTTCCCCTCCGACAAGGTGACGATCTCCGGCCGGTCGACCGAATGGGTTGCCGTGTCCGAAAGCGGCGGCGCGCCGGCCAGCTTCCACTTCTGCCCGATTTGCGGCGGCAATGTCTGGTATGTCGGCGGCGGCATCCCGGACACGATTGCGGTCCCTGTCGGCCTTTTCGCCGATCCCGGTTTTCCGGCGCCGAGCATCTCGGTGTTCGAGGAGCGGCAGTGCGACTGGCTGAGCATCACCGGCACGGTCGAGCATTATGACTGAGCGCCTGTCGCCTCGGTTGCCAGCCCGGTTGGCGGGCGGGCGGGGAGGCGCTGCCGGCGGCGCAAGGGCGGCCACATGAGTCTGGAAGATTATCTCACCGAGCGGTGGAGCTCGTACCAGCTCTCCTGGATGAGCCTGGTGCTGCCGCCGGTCTTCTTTGCGATCGCATTTTGCGGCTTCTTTCTCCTGCCGTGGTCGCTGCTCATTCTGGTGTTCTTTCCGCTGCTCGTCGCAGTCGCCGGCTCGGCATGGCTTTCGCTGCTATCGGCCTGCCCGAATTGCGGGAGGCCCAACGGCACGCGGAGCGACGCACTCCCCACCCGCCGCTGCAAGCAATGCGGCGAGGATCTCAGCAGGCCGCTCGGTGATGGCTGAGGTTCGCGCGTCAGATCAGCGGTGTCACCAGCGGCCGGCCCGCGAAATGCGCGTCGAGATTGGCGAGCACCAGGTCGCGCATCTCGGCACGGCCTTCCTCGGTTGCGCTGCCCTGGTGGGGAGCGAGCACCACCTGCGGCATTGCCTTCAGCGCCTCGGGTACCTCGGGCTCCTCGGCGAACACGTCGAGCCCGGCACCGGCGATGCGCCCCTCGGCAAGCGCCGTGACCAGCGCCGTCTCGTCGACCAGGCTGCCCCGGGCGATGTTGACCAGCACGCCGTTCGGTCCGAGCCGGTCGAGCACTGCCGCATCGACTATGTTCTGCGTGTCGCTCCCGCCGGGCGCCGCCAGGATCAGCACCTCGCTCGCCTCGGCCAGCGCGGCGATGTCGGGGACGAAGCGCCACGGCACCGGCTTCTCGGAGCGCGCGCTGTAGAGCAGCTCCCCGGCAAAGGGCGCTGCGCGCAGGGCGATGGCATGGCCGATGCGGCCCAGCCCGAAGATGCCGATCCGGCGACCGCTCGCCCGGCGCCCAAGCGGCGCAGCCCAGCCGCCGCTGCGCACCAGCGCATCGTTCGCCGCCACCCGGCGCTGCACCGCCAGCATCAGCGCAATGGCGAGGTCGGCGACATCCTCGGTCAGCACGTCCGGAGTCAGCGTCAGCCGCACGCCGCGGGCCCGCAGCGCGGCGAGGTCGATGCCGTCATGGCCGATGCCGTGGATCGCGACTATCTCAAGGTCCGGCAGCCGGTCGAGCAGTGCAGCGTCGATCCGCGCCATGCCGCCTCCCACCACGGCACGGATGCCGGGTACCGGATCGCCCTCGTGCAGGGTGAAGCGCTCGGCCAGCGCCGCGCGGAGCGGGGCGGGGACGTTCGTGATCAGCAGCAGGTCGGGGCGGGGCATGCCCGGGACCTAGTCGCATCGCTGCGGGCAGGATAGGGCGGGACCATGGAAATCGAAGTCAGCGCCGAGGCGAAGGACAAGTCGCTCAACCGCAAGGTGGCGATCACCGTGGTCGTGCTTTCGGTGTTCATGGGGCTGTGCGGGATCAAGGACGGCAATATCGTCCAGGCGATGCAGCAGGCCCAGTCGGCCTCGGTCGACAAGTGGAACGAATATCAGGCGACCAAGACCAAGCAGCACGTCGCCGAGGCGAGCCGGGTGCAGATCGCCGCGCTCGCGGAGCCCATGCGCGCCGCGCCGGTACTCGCCGGGCTCGACCGCGACATCGCCAAATACAAGGCCGAGGCGCCCCGGCTCGCCGCCGACGCGAAGGCGCTGAGCGATCAGTATGACGCGCTCAACGTCCATGACGACCAGTTCGACGCGAGCGACGCCGCGGTCTCCACCGCCATCTCGATCGCCGCAGTCGCCGCGCTGGTCGAGAGCGCATCGCTGCTCTGGGCCGGCTGGGCGTTCGGCGCCTTCGGGCTGTTCATGGGGCTGTGCGGGTTCCTGGGCTGGGGCTTCCATCCGGCATTGCTGAGCGGGTTGCTGGGATGAGGGGCATGATGTCACTCTGTGCCACTGCGCTTCTCGCAGCTGCCACGCTTGCGGCTGATGCCCATGCCTGTGTCGATGGCGGCAACATGAAGTACTATTTCTTCGGTGAGCGGCCCAAGGGCGCTTTGGATGCGATCCAGGTCCGGATTCTCTCCACCGATGGGCTGAAGGTCCGGGCCCGGCTTTCCAAGCCTTTTGCACGTGCCGTTGGCAAGAAGGTCGTGACGATCGAGCTGCCCGTATATCCTTGGGGCACCAACTGCGTGGATATGGGCGAGACGAGGGGGGCGGTCTTTGTCCCGGTGTCGGGAATGGTGCAGCGGGATAAGGAGGTGCGTCTCTTTGCAGTCCCCACCCGCGGCAGGCCCTTTTCACCGCCGCGCAGCCTGTCGGAAATCGACCGCTACATCGTTGACCCGGCCATGAAAAAGGCTGCGGAAGAGAGCCGACTCAACCAATGACCGACACCGATCGCCTCCTCTCCTCCGCCCGCCGCGCCGACGACGTCGACGCCGCGCTGCGCCCCAAGAGTCTCGACGAGTTCGTCGGGCAGAAGGCGGCGCGCGAGAATCTGCGGGTGTTCATCGATGCCGCCAAGCAGCGCGGCGATGCGCTCGACCATGTCCTGTTCTTCGGCCCCCCGGGCCTGGGCAAGACCACGCTAGCCCAGATCATCGCCCGCGAGATGGGCGTCGGCTTCCGCTCCACCTCCGGGCCGGTGATCGCCAAGTCGGGTGATCTCGCGGCGCTGCTCACCAATCTCGAGGACGGCGACGTGCTGTTCATCGACGAGATCCACCGGCTCAATCCCGCGGTCGAGGAAGTCCTCTATCCGGCGATGGAGGACCGCGCGCTGGACCTGATGATCGGCGAGGGCCCTTCGGCACGCAGCGTGCGTATCGACCTGCCGCGCTTCACCCTGGTCGGCGCCACCACCCGCCAGGGCCTGCTCACCCAGCCGCTCCGCGATCGCTTCGGCATCCCGGTCCGCCTCAATTTCTATACGGTCGACGAGCTGGAGAAGGTCGTCACGCGTGCTGCGAGCCTGCTCGACCTCCATGTCGCCCCCGACGGCGCCAAGGAAATCGCCAGGCGCTCGCGCGGTACCCCGCGCATCGCCGGGCGGCTGCTGCGCCGGGTGCGCGACTTCGCCAATGTGCTGGGCGAGGAGACGGTGCATGCCAGGGTCGCCGACCAGTCGCTGACCCGGCTCGAGGTCGACGCGCTCGGGCTCGACGCGATGGACCGGCGCTACCTCCTGATGATCGCCGATATCTACAAGGGCGGCCCGGTCGGCGTGGAGACGCTGGCGGCGGGCCTGTCCGAGCCGCGCGACACGATCGAGGAAGTGATCGAACCCTATCTGATCCAGATCGGGATGATTGCTCGCACCGCCCGTGGCCGATGCCTGAACGCCGCGGGGTGGAAGCATCTCGGGCTCAATCCTCCGTCCACCGCGCAGGAAGGGCTGTTCGACTGAGGCTGGGGGTTCCCCCATGGAAAACGCTGCGTTAGGGGCCGGGCATGGACGTCCGTTTCGCCCCTGGCCGGTTCGAGGGCCTCGAGCATCATTTCGTCCTGCGTGTCTATTTCGAGGACACCGACCTCAGCGGCGTGGTCTATCACGCCAATTATCTGCGGTTCATGGAGCGGGCCCGCTCCGATATGCTGGCCCTGGCCGGCATCGACCAGCGCGCCGCCCATGAAGCAGGCGAGGGCGCCTATGCGCTCCGCGAGGCGAACATTCGCTACCGGGCGCCGGCGCGCCTGGGCGATGAACTGGTGGTGGTCAGCCGGCTGGTCCAGCTGCGCCCCGCCGCAGTGGATATTCATCAACGAGTCATGCGCGACGTTACCATAGTGGCCGAAGCGGAGATCGAGGCGGTGTTCGTCGCCCCGTCCGGCCGTCCGCGCCGCCAGCCGGCAGCGTGGATGGAACGTTTCGCACCGCTGGTCTTCAAGGGAAACTGAACCGATCATGGAATTCATCAGCACCGACGCCGCAACCATGTCGCCGATCGGCCTGTTCCTGCAGGCGGACTGGGTGGTGCGCGCCGTGATGATCGGCCTGCTGCTCGCGTCGCTCTGGACCTGGACGATCATTCTGAGCTTCGGCTTCCGGGTCAGCTCGGTGAAGAAGGCGATCGACCGGTTCGAAAGCGAATATCGCGAAGCCGACGATATCGACGAGTTCCACCGCCGCGCCGCCGGCCGCGAGCAGCCGATCGCCCGGGTCTTCGCCGCCGGCGTCACCGAATGGCGCCGCTCGACTTCGGGCAAGGCCATCGATCGCGAAGGCACCCGCGAGCGCCTCGCCACCGCGATGGGCGCGACGATCGCCCAGGAAGTCGACAAGCTCGCCGACCGCCTCAACTTCCTCGCCACCATTGCCTCGGCAGCGCCGTTCATCGGCCTGTTCGGCACGGTGTGGGGCATCATGCGCAGCTTCACCGGCATCGCCAAGGAGCAGAGCTCGTCGCTCGCCGTGGTCGCGCCGGGCATCGCCGAGGCGCTGTTCGCCACTGCGATCGGCCTGTTCGCCGCCATCCCCGCGCTGATCGCGTACAACCGCTATTCGCACGCCGTGAACCGCGTCGAGGCCCGCCTCAACCGCTTCGCCGACGGTTTCCACGCGACGCTCAGCCGTCGCCTGGAGATGGAGGCCTAGGCCGGTGGCGATGCATCTCCCTTCGAACAAGTCCCGCGGCCGCCGCGCGCCGATGGCCGACATCAACGTCACGCCGCTGGTCGACGTGATGCTGGTGCTGCTGATCATCTTCATGGTCACCGCACCCCTGCTCACCGCCGGCGTCCCGGTGAACCTGCCGGAGAGCCGGGCCAAGCCGGTCGACCAGGACCAGAAGCCCGTCCAGATCTCGATCGACGACAAGGGCCAGGTCTTCGTCGACAACGAGCTGACCCCGGATGCCGCGCTGCCGGCCAAGCTCGAGGAAATCGCCGGCCGCGCGCCGGGTCCGGACGGCAAGCCGGCCGCCGTGTTCCTGCGCGCCGATCAGGGCCTGGGCTATGGCAAGGTCATGAAGGTGATGGGCGAGCTCAACCATGCCGGGCTCAACCGCGTGTCGCTGATCACCGACGCGAGCACCAAGCCGTGAACCGGACCGAGGGCGCTGGGCTGACGATTGCGCTGATCGGGCATGTCGCCCTGTTCGGTATATTGTCGGTCGGCTTCCTCGCCACCCCCAATCCGCTCAAGCTGAAGCCGACGCCGATCGAAGTCGCACTGGTCGATCAGGTCGCGCTCGAAAGCACCTCGCCGACCCCGACCAACGAGGAGCCGGCGGCGAAGCTCTCCCCCGTGGAAGCGCCGATCGAGCCGGAGAGCGCACCGCCCGAGCCCGCGCCCAATCCCCAGCCCGTCGCCAAGCCGCAGCCGGTCCAGCCCAAGCCGGCGCCCGCACCCGATGCGGTCAAGCCCGCGCCGAAGACGCCGCCCAAGGCTGCGCCGGCCAAGGCACCTGCGCGCGCCTCCACCCGTCCGGTTGCGCCGACGGGCCGGCTCGATGGCCTGCTCAACGGCATCAACGATAAGCCGGCCAAGAGCACCTCGACGACGCCGCCCGCCGCCACCGTCGGCCCCGAGCAGAAGGCCGCGCTCAGCGCCGCGATCATCCGCCAGATCCGTCCGCACTGGGCCCCGCCCAGCGGCGCGGATTCGGACAAGCTGCGCACCACCGTGACCGTGCGCCTCAACGAGGACGGCTCGCTCGCCGGCGAGCCGCGCGTCACCGCGCAGACCGGCGTCACCGACAGCAACCGTGCCCAGGCGAGCCTCGCCCGGGATCGCGCGATCCGCGCGGTGAAGCTCGCCGCCCCCTTCAAGCTGCCGCCGCAATTCTATGGCGCGTGGAAAGTGATAGCCCCGGTTTTGTACGAGGACCTGTGACGATGAAATTTGCCCATCTGACGCTCGCGGCCCTGCTGGCGAGCACCGCGGCCACCGTCGCGCAGGCGCAGGACGTGCCGGCGCCCCCGCCGGTCCCGACCCCGGACCAGGACACGCCGCTCAGCGTCGATGTCAGCAATACCGCGGCCAAGGACCTGGTCATCGCGATCCCGGCGATGCCGACCTCGCAGGCGGTGGACACGCCCGCCGGCCCGACCGACCAGCTCGGCGCCAAGCTCGCCCAGGTGGTGGAGGACGATCTGCGCAACACCGGCCTGTTCAAGACGCGTGGCCCCGCGGCCAGCCGCGGCATCGCCTATAGCGAGGTCGCTGCGCCGAACTACGGCAGCTGGAACGGCAATCAGGCGATCATCCAGGGCTATGTCCGCGCCAATGGCAATGGCTCGCTCACCGTCGGCTGCTATCTCTACGACGTGCTGCTGCAGAGCGAGCTGGTCCGCCAGGGCTTCGTCGTCTCGCCGGGCGACTGGCGCCGCGCCGCGCACAAATGCGCCGATGCGGTCTATTCCAAGCTCACCGGCGAAGGCCCCTATTTCGACAGCCAGGTGGTCTACGTCGCCGAGACCGGCCCCAAGAACAAGCGCCGCAAGCAGCTGGCGATCATGGACCAGGACGGCGCCAACCATCGCTTCCTGACCAACGGCCAGTCGATCGTGCTCACCCCGCGCATGTCGCCGAAGCAGAACGCGATCGTCTACATGAGCTACACCCAGCGCAAGCCGTCCATCTATGTCTATGACATGGCGACGCGGGAGAACCGGCTGCTCGTCTCGAACGTCAGCCTCAGCTTCGCACCGCGCTTCTCGCCCGATGGCCGCAACATCCTCTTCTCGATGGCGCAGGCCGGCAACACCGATGTCTACCGCGTCGCCACCGCCGGCGGCGCGCCGCAGCGGCTGACCACTTCGCCCGGCATCGATACCGGCGGCAGCTATTCGCCCGACGGCTCGAAGATCGTGTTCGAGAGCGACCGCAGCGGCACCCAGCAGCTCTATGTGATGGACGCCGACGGCTCGAACCAGCACCGGATCAGCTTCGGCGGCGGCCGCTATGCCACGCCGGTATGGAGCCCGCGCGGCGACCTGATCGCCTTCACCCGCACCGGCGGCGGCGCCTTCCGGATCGGCGTGATGAACCCGAGCGGCGGAGGCGAGAAGCTGCTGACCAACAGCTGGGGCGACGAGGCGCCGAGCTGGTCGCCCAATGGCCGCGTGCTGATGTTCTTCCGTTCGGCCCAGGGTTCGGGTCGTCCGGACCTCTGGTCGGTGGACCTCACCGGCACCAATGCGCGGCGTATCCCCACGCCGCTCGACGGATCGGATCCCAGCTGGGGACCGATTCGCCCCTGAAACGTTACCGCATCTGTGCTATGGGCCCGGGCAAGCGGGCTCGATGCGACATCTAGGAGGAAATGACCATGTCCAAGATCACGACTGGCCTGGTGCTCGGCATCGCGCTGATCGCCACTGCGGGTTGCACCAAGAAGCGCAATGTCACCGATATCCCGCCCGCGCCGTCGGAAACTGGTCCGGTCAATGCGGGCGAGGGTGACAGCGACACCGTCGCCGCGCCGATCAACGAGCAGTTCCGCCGCGAAGTGTCGAGCGACACCGTGCACTTCGCCTTCGACCAGTATGACATCGATCCGGAGGCGCGCGCGATCCTCGACAGCCAGGCACAGTGGCTGACCGCGCACCCCAACACCCGGATCACGATCGAGGGCCACTGCGACGAGCGCGGCACCCGCGAGTACAATCTCGGCCTTGGCGATCGCCGCGCCAATGCTGCGAAGAACTATCTCGCCTCGCGCGGCATCTCGCCGACCCGCATCACCACGATCAGCTATGGCAAGGAACGCCCGATCGCGCTCGGCTCGGACGACGCCAGCTGGGCGCAGAACCGCCGCGCGGTGACTATCGTCATCAGCTGAGGCATCCGCCGCGAAGAAAAGGGGCCGCCGGGAGCAATTCCGGCGGCCTTTTTCATGGCTGGCGTTCGAGCGACACGGCGGGCCCTTCGCCCCGGGCGAAATAGTCGAGCCGGATCACCTTGCCCGCGCGGTCGCGGACCGGGGTGAAATAGCTGAGCTCGTCCGGCACGAAATGGATGTTGCCCGCGCCATCGAAGGTGACGGGTAGTGGCGTGCGGCCCGGCCGGGCCACGGTGATCCTGCCATCGGCAAGGGCGACCGTACGTGCCGTCGCCGGATCGCTGCCATAGGTGCCGGCCAGCGCCGCCGCCCCGGCTGGCAGCGCCTGCCCGGCCGCAGGCAGTGGGTAGGGCTTGCCGATCACGATCGCCGCCATCCGCCGGGCGAGCGTCTGTGCGTCGAAGCCGTCGTTATTGGCCAGCACTACCACCGTGGCGTCTTCTGCCGGCAGGTAGAACAGCGCGGAGGCGAAGCCGTCGATCTGGCCGGTATGGCCGATTGCATCCTGGCCGCGCACCTGCCAGCGATAGAGCCCCAGCCCATAGCGCTCCTGCACGCCGACGCTCGCCAGCGCGGGCCTGCTCATCTCCGCAAAGCCCTCGGCGCCCACCACCTTGCCCTGTGACAGCGCCCGCATCCAGCGCAACAGGTCGGCCGCGGTCGCGTGCAGCGATCCGGCGGTCTTGGGGATCGAGAGGTTGAACGGCGTGGCGTTGCGCAGCGCGCCCTTGTCGCCGGCATACCCGCTGACCCGGCCCGGCACGACCAGATCCGCCCGGTCATAGGCGGTGTCGGCCAGTCCCAGCGGCGCGAATAGCCGGGTCCGCATCGCCGCGTCCCAGCTCTGGCCCGTCACCTTCTCGATCACCGCAGCGAGCAGGATATAGCCGGCGTTCGAGTAACGCTGCGCTGTGCCGGGCTCGAAGGCGAGCGGCCGCGCGGCGATCCGGCGGACCTGCTCGGCGACCGGTACCTCGTCATTGCCGAAGGGCGGCTGGGGCACCACGTCCCGCTCGCTGACGCCGGCGGTGTGGCTGAGCAGCTGGCGCAGGGTGATGCGCGGATCGAGCGCCACCTCGGGCAGATAGCGCACTGCCGGCGCATCGAGCGAGACTTCGCCGCGTGCCGCCATCTGGACGAGCATCGCGCCGGTGAAGCTCTTGGTGATCGAGGCGATGCGGAAGACCTGGTCGGGCGACAGCGGCACGCCCAGCTCCACCTCGGCCATGCCACGCGCCTTGCGATAGAGGACGGTGTCGCCCCGCGCGATCAGCACCACCGCGCCCGAACCCCTGGGGTCGATCGCCGCCGCCATCGCCGCATCCGCGTCGCGGGCTATCGTGGCCGCGGAAGGTTGGGCCAGGGCCGGCATGGGCAGCAGCAGGACGGCGCACAGGGCGGGCAGGCTGGATCGCATTCTTTCCCCCAGATCGGTCGGCGCGGCGCACTCTCCCCGGTCTGGATGAGCGGAGGATGAACCACCCTCCGATTCCGCTTGCGGGGTCCGTCGAATCGATATAAATACGATATCATAATTATGGGAGGTAAGAATGACCGACGTACGTGGCGCCGCGCCGGCACTGCGCCAGAGCAGCGAGAAGCCTGCAAGCACGACGAGCGGCTATGGGATGCTGCTCGTGCTGCTGATCGCCCTGGCAGCGACGGCGGGCGCGCTCACCCAGATCGACCGCATGGAAGACTGGATCGTCATCTCCTGGTTGCTCGTGTCGATCCTGGTCGAGCTGTTCGTGCTGTGCGGCTTCTACCTGCTCCAGCCCAACCAGGCTGCGGTGATCACGCTGTTCGGCGACTATCAGGGCACCGATCGCACCACCGGGCTGCGCTGGGCCTGGCCGTGGCTGATCAAGAAGAAGGTCTCGGTGCGCGCCAACAACATCATCTCGGAGCGCATCAAGGTGAACGACCTGCGCGGCAATCCGATCGAGATGGCGGCGCAGGTGGTGTGGCGCGTGACCGACACCGCGCAGGCGCTGTTCGACGTCGACGACTACAAGGCGTTCGTGAACGTCCAGATCGAAGCGGCGGTGCGCACCATCGGCTCGCGCTATCCCTATGACGATTTCGAGCATCAGGAAGTCACGCTGCGCGGCAATCACGACCAGGTCGGCACCGAGCTGCGCGGCGAGCTGATCGAGCGGCTGCGCGTCGCCGGGATCACCGTCGACGAATGCGGCTTCACCCATCTGGCCTATGCCCAGGAGATCGCCGGCGCGATGCTCCGCCGCCAGCAGGCCCAGGCGGTCGTGGCGGCACGCCAGACCCTGGTCGAGGGTGCGGTCGGCATGGTCGAGATGGCGCTGGCCCAGCTCTCCGCCAAGGACGTGGTGCATCTCGACGACGAGCGCCGCGCCGCGATGGTGTCGAACCTGATGGTCGTGCTGTGCGGCGAGCGCGATACCCAGCCGGTGGTCAACACGGGCTCGCTGTACCAGTAAGGCGAACCCCGTGTCCGACCAGCCGCCCCAGAAGAAAGCCTTTCCGTTGCGCCTCGATCCCGCCCTCTATGCGGCGATCGAGCGCTCGGCGGCGGCCGACCTCAGGAGCGTCAACGCCCAGGTCGAGTGCCTGCTGCGCGAGGCACTGGGCAAGCGCGGGGTGAAGCTGGCGGAGCCGGTGCGCGCGAAGCGCGGCCGCCCGCCCAAGGCGAAGGAAGGCGAGGACTGAACGGCATGCGGCGCGACCGCATCGCTGTCCCGCCCCGCAGACTGAAGGAGGAAGACCGATGTTCCTTGCTGTTCATGCCCGCCGCGAGCGGATCCCGCTCCTGCTGGCCCTCGCCGGGGTGGCGCTGCTCGCCGGCATCGCGGTGGCACTGTCATGATCGGCGCCCGTTTCCGAGAGCGGGCCAGCGTCCGGCCCGGCTATTGGTTCCGCCCGAAGAGGTTCGGCCTGGGCGCGGTGCCGGTCACCTGGCAGGGTTGGGCGGCGACGATGCTGTTCGGCGGGGCCGCGGGACTGATCGTCCATGCCGGCCTGCATCGCGGCCGGATATGGTTCGTGCTGCTGGTGCCACTGGTCGCGGCGCTGCTGTGGCTGCTCGCCAACAAGACCGATGGCGAATGGCGGGTGTTCAACTGGGGAGGCGATGCGTGATGCCCATCCGGTCGAACAGCTGCCCGAAATGCCAGGCCTCGATGGAAGAAGGCTTCATCCTGGCCGATCGCGACACCTATCGGCGCCCGACCGGCTGGGTCGCCGGCCCGCCCCAGAGGCAGTTGTTCCTCGGCCTGAAGCTGCCGCACAAGCCGATCGACATCCAGAGCTGGCGCTGCCCGCGCTGCGGCTTCCTCGAGCACTACGCCAAGGGCTGACGCCTCAGCCCAGCGCCTCGTCGAGCAGGCGGGCAAGGCGCAGGCCGCCCTTGATCACCTGGTTGCGCGCCTCGGGCACCCATTTCTCGATCATCGGCTCGGTGATCGCGATGCGGGTGGTGATCGGCTTGCAGGTGTCGCCGCCGTTCAGGTCGGCATAGATGGTCTTGGAAAGCTCCCAGCTGTCCTTGCCCCAGTCCTGCACGGTGCCGCCGCCGAACTTCGCCCGGTCGGCACGGCTGTAGCTGCGCACGATGTTCGGGCCCGAGGTGATCGCGCGTTCGGCGAGCAGCCCGTCCCACACCGAGTGCAGGTTCAGCCGGTCGGTGGTGTAGATGCCATAGCTCACCATCGCCTTGTTGCCGCCGGCGTCATGGTCGTGCTCGGCGCCGTGGAGCGGCTGGCCGATATCGCCGACGAAATGGACGAGGAACAGCAGCGCCTTCACCCGCTCGACCTGCGGCGCCTTGCGGTCCTTGAGCAGCTTCACGTCGCGCTCGATCTGGGCGGAGACGCAATTGCCGTCCTTGCATTCCGCGGTCACGTCGAACGGCTTGCAGACGTCGGCGTCCTGGTAATGCCAGACCGAGGCGTAGCGCCAGTCCGCGCCCAGCTTCTTGATGCAGTCGGCCCAGACCGACGCTTCCTCGATGTTGGTGGCGGGGCAGCCTTCGGTCTTGAGCAGGTCGGTGTGGCGGAGCAGCTGGGTGATCTTGTTGCGGGTCGCCGGGGTGACGTTGCGCCAGGCGATCGCGGCGACGGTCTGATGGCCATATTCCCAATAGGCATTGGCGGGCGCGGCGAAGCCGATCAGGGCCGCGAGGATCACGAGAAGGCGCATCAGACTACTCCAGAGGCAGGCGCAGTCTCCCTAGCAGAGCTTTCGGGCTTCGCCAGCCGGTTGAGTCCGATCAGCGGCCGCAGCCAGCCGATCCGCCGGCCGACCAGATAGGTCGCGGCGCAGACGCTCGCGGTGCCGCCGAGCAGCAGCGCGAAGTCGAGCGGGGCGCTCAGGTGCAGCGGCAGCGAATACCAGGCGATCAGCACGATCGCGGGATGGTGGACGATGTAGAAGGGGAACACCGCCTCGGCGAGCGGCTTGCGCAGGGGGTGGTCGTGGTTCCAGCGCGTCTCGGCGATGTGGAACAGCGCGAGGATCATGCCCCAGGCCATGGCAGTGCGCGCGGCGCGGTCGAGCGCCATCACTTCATGCGGCGGCACGCCGGCGCCCGGCCAGCTCAGTTCGACCGTGACGACTACCGCTCCCGCCAGCGCCGCCAGCGCCGCGCCCGGCTTCCAGTTGCGCGCGATCGCCGGCCACAGGCTCGGCGCGTCGGCCAGTGCGAAGCCGAACAGGAAGATCGGCACATATTGCGCATGCCCGCCCCAGTCGCGCAGCAGCCCCTGGCGCTCGGGCGCGACGAACAGCAGCGCGAGCCGGGCCATCGCCAGCAGCGCCACCGGCGCCCAGAGCAGGCGATGGCCCTTGTCCAGCCATTCCGCCACGCCCCCGATCGCTCGCATCAGCTGCGGGCCGCGCAGTGCCAGCGCGCCGGCGAGCAGCAGCGTATAGGCAGCGAGATAGGCGACGAACCAGAGATGCTCCCAGCTCGGGAACTCGCGGCCCCAGAAGATGCCGCTGCGCCAGTAATCGAGCGCCCAGAAATGCAGGTAGCCGTGGGGATAGCCATTCTCCATCACCCGCACCCACATCTCGAGCGGCACCAACACCGCCATGCCGAAGGCGAGTGGCACGAGCAGCCGGAGCGCACGGGATCGCGCAAAGTCGCCCGGCGCCCGGTCGTAGAGCTTGCGCGAGGCATAGCCCGACACCGCGAACAGCAGGGGCAGGCGCCACGGCGTCAGCAGCGCCATCGGCGGGATCAGCCAGCCAAAGGCATATTCGGTCTTGATCACCCAGTCCCAGGGCGAGAAGGCCATCGCGATGTGATAGAGGATCAGCAGCCCGAACGCGGCGATCCGCAGCCAGTCCATGCCGTAATGGCGCTGGCTGGTGCGAGCCGTGGCAGCAGGGATCGGGTCGTGCCGCAACGCAGGCCTCGAAGTTCGGAAACAGCCCCCAAACCTAGCCCAGCTTGCTTAGCAACGCGTAAAGCAGCGCCTATGCATTTCTGCATGGAATCTCGACATCGTCGCGGCTGGCCCCGCGGGGGCAAAGCGCCTATATGGCCGCCATGTCCGTACGTCCCTGGCGCGATATCGTCCGGCGGCCCAGCCGTCAGATCATGGTGGGCAATGTCCCCGTAGGCGGCGATGCGCCGGTGACGGTGCAGACCATGACCAACACCGCCACCTCCGATGCCCGCGCGACGATCGACCAGATCCGCCGCTGCGAGGATGCCGGGGTGGACATCATCCGCGTCTCCTGCCCGGACGTCGAATCGACCGCGGCACTCAAGCAGATCGTCCGCGCTGCCCGTGTGCCGATCGTCGCGGACATCCATTTCCACTACAAGCGCGCCCTCGAAGCGGCGGACGCCGGCGCCGCCTGCCTGCGCATCAACCCGGGCAATATCGGTAGCGCGGACCGCGTGAACGAAGTGGTCAACGCCGCCAAGGCCAATGGCTGCGCGATCCGCATCGGCGTCAATGCCGGCAGCCTCGAGAAGGACCTGCTCGAAAAGTACGGCGAGCCCTGCCCCGAGGCGCTGGTCGAATCGGCGCTCGACCATATCAAGCTGCTCCAGGACCGCGACTTCCACGCGTTCAAGGTCGCGGTGAAGGCCTCCGACGTGTTCCTCGCCGTCGCCGCATACCAGCAGCTCGCCGACGCGGTCGATTGCCCGCTGCATCTCGGCATCACCGAGGCGGGCGGCTTCGTCGGCGGCACGGTCAAGTCGGCGATCGGCATCGGCTCGCTGCTCTGGTTCGGCATCGGCGACACCATTCGTGTTTCGCTTTCGGCCGAGCCCGAGGAGGAAGTCCGCGTCGGCTTCGAGATTCTCAAGGCACTCGGCATCCGTAACCGCGGCGTTCGCGTCGTCTCCTGTCCCAGCTGCGCCCGCCAGGGCTTCGACGTGATCCGCACCGTTCAGGCGCTGGAGGAGCGCCTCCAGCATATCCGCACGCCGCTGTCGCTCTCGGTGCTCGGCTGCGTGGTCAACGGCCCGGGCGAGGCGCGCGAGACCGATATCGGCCTCACCGGCGGCGGCAACGGCAAGCACATGGTCTATCTGTCGGGTGTCACCGATCACACGGTGAACGACGCCGACATGCTCGACCATATCGTCAAGCTGGTCGAGGCCAAGGCCGCGGAGATCGAGGCAGCCACCGAGGCCGCCGCGGTGGCGGCCGAATGACTCCGGCTGATCTCGACCGTCTGGCCGAGATGCATGCCCATGCCACACCTGGCCCGTGGTACGTCCGCTTTCTCGACGACGATCATTCCATGACGGCGATTGGCATAGCTGCGCAGCCGGATACTGGTGCGCATGAGGACATGGCCACCTTTGGGGGCGCCGGGCCGGACCTCATCGCGGCCACGCTGATACAAGCGCCGCCTTACGTCGTGTCGCACGACAAGCTTTGGCAAGAGAATGCCGACCTGATCTGCGCGATGCAGAACGCGCTGCCGGATCTGATCCGCCTCGCTCGAAATGCGCTCGAAGCAGACGCTGCTCAGGCCACATGACCATTAGCTCGTTGTTGCTTCATGAGGGGCAGTTCGCGCGCCCGCACATGATCCGCTAGTCCATGCCGCGCGCCACCCCGATCCTCGCAGCCCTGCTCGCTGCCTGCGCGGGCATCGCCCTCTATTCGATCATGGATGCGGTGATGAAGGGGATCGGCCTCGTCATCGGCGCCTATGCCGCGATCTTCTGGCGGCTGGTGGCGGGTGCGGCGATCATGACCCCGCTCTTCGCCTTCAACAAGCCGCGCCTGCCCGAGCCGCGGGTGATCCGGATCCATGCGATCCGCAGCGTGGTGATCGCGGTGATGGCGATCGCCTTCTTCTGGGGGATCGTCCGCGTGCCGCTGGCCGAGGCGATCGCGCTGACCTTCATCGCCCCGCTGATCGCGCTCGCGCTCGCCGCGATCTTCCTGAAGGAGAAGATCGGCGCCCGCTCGATCCTCGGCTCGCTGCTTGGCCTGGCCGGCGTCGGGATCATCCTCGCCGGACAGCTAGGTGCGCCGCACCGGCCCGATTCGGCGCTCGGCATGGTCGCGGTGCTCACCTCGGCGGTGTTCTACGCGGTCAACCTGGTCATCGCCCGCCACCAGGCGCAGCAGGCCAAGCCGATCGAGATCGCCTTCTTCCAGAACTGGATCATCCTCGCGATCTTCTGCGTGCCCGCACCCTGGCTGCTCGTCATGCCCGCGCCCGGCCAATGGTGGCTGGTCCTGCTCGCCGCCAGCCTGGCGATCGTCTCGCTGCTGCTGCTCTCCTGGGCCTATGCCCGGGCCGAGGCGCAGGTGCTGCTCACCGTCGAATATACCGCGTTCGTCTGGGCGGCGATCATGGGCTGGCTGTTCTTCCACGAGCCGCTGACGCTGCTGACCGTCGGTGGCACCTTGCTGATCGTCGCCGGATGCCTGATGGCGGCGCGCAGCAAACCCGGCATCGCCGAGCCCGAAGTGGAGTCCGCCCTTTCATGATCACTATCCGCACCGCCGCGCCGCAGGATGTCGCGCTGATCCTCGACTTGATCCGCGAGCTGGCGCTGTACGAGCGTGAACCCGACGCCGTGGTGGCGACCGAGGCGATGCTCCACGACGCGCTGTTCGAGCGCCGCGTCGCCGAGAGCCTGATCGCCGAGCTGGACGGCAGGCCCGTCGGCTTCGCGCTGTTCTTCCACAATTTCTCGACCTGGACCGGCAAGCCCGGCATCTATCTCGAAGACCTCTACGTCACTCCCGATGCGCGCGGCTCGGGTGCGGGCAAGGCGCTGCTCCGCCATCTCGCCGGCATCGCGCTCGACCGCGACTGTGGCCGCTTCGAATGGGCGGTGCTTGACTGGAACACACCGGCAATCGATTTCTACCGGGCGATGGGCGCGCAGGCGATGGACGAATGGACCGTGCAACGCGTCAGCGGCGATGCGCTGGTGGCACTGGCCGGGCGCGGCTGATGGCGATCGACGAGGGCCTGGCCGACTGGGTCGCCGAGGCCCTCGAACCGCTCGGCACGGTCACCCGCAAGCGGTTGTTCGGCGGTGCCGCGCTCTATTTCGACGGGCTGGCCTTCGCGATCCTCGCCTTCGACGCGCTGTGGCTCAAGGCCGATGCGGAGAGCGCCGCCGAATGGGGCGACATCCCGCGCTTCTCGGTCACCCGCGAGGACGGCAGGGTCCAGTCGCTCAACTATCGCCGCGCGCCCGACGAGACCTATGATGACGCCGACGAACTGCGCCGCTGGGCGCTGCTGGCGATCGAGGCGGCAAGGCGCGCCCCGCCGAAGAAGGGGAGGAAGCGTTGATAAATTCCTCCCCGAGCTTGTCTCGGGGAGGGGGACCGTTTGCGGAGCAAATGGTGGAGGGGCCGCCGCAACGCGGCGGTGCCCGCCGCGCCCCTCCACCACCGCCTTCGGCGGCCGTCCCCCTCCCCCAGCAAGCTGGGGGAAGAATTGAGTCGTCATCCCCCCAGCACGTTGATCGTGAACGCCAGGATTCCCAGGTTGAACACAAACGCCGCCAGGCAGTGCGCGGTCACCACGCGGCGCAGGCGGCGGCTGGAGATGGTCACGTCGCTGGTCTGGAAGGTCATGCCCAGGCAGACCGCGAAATAGACGAAGTCCCAGTAATCGGGCTCTTTGGTGTCGGGGAATTCCAGCCCGCCCGCATCGGCGCCGTTCCGCCCGGCGGTGTAGAAGATGTGCGCATAGTGCAGCGCGAAGATGATGTTGCTGAACGTCCAGCTCAGCGCCAGCGTGCCCAGGATCGCCGGCAGCGCCCAGGGATTGGACTTGATCCCGCTCATCAGCTCGGCGGCGATCGAGGTGAACACCGCCACGCCCACCATCACCGTGATCAGCAACAGCATCGGCCGGTTGGCATCGTTGCGGCAGGCGCTCTCGCGCATCCCGCCGGCGCGGTGGCCGAGCAGCGGCAGCGCCGAGAGCAGGAACGCCGCCGCGCCGACATCGAACGCCAGCATGATCCCGAAATGCACACCGAGCGCAGGCAGCAGGAACCAGCCCGCCACCAGCGTCGCGGCGAGGAACAGCAGGAAGCGCGGAGGCGCGACGACGTTGCCGATGCCTTTGCGGTGCGGCCTGCTCATGCCCGGCGTACCCAGCGCGGGTTGATCGCTCCGACCAGGGCGAGGGCCAGCAGCGCCATCCAGCCATAGCTGTGCGCCTGCATCATCCAGGGATGGTGCGGCGCGCTCAGCAGGAACCAGAGCGAGACCAGTCCGCCGGCCGCCAGCGGCACCGCGCTGAGCCTGGCGATCAGCGCCCCGCGCCAGGCCAGCAGCGCGAGCAGCAATTCGCCGATCCCGAGCAGTGCGAACTTGGCGCGGACCGCGACGAACAGCATGTCGAACAGGCTCTGCGCATCGGGGCCGACCGGCAGGATCTGGAGCAGGATCACGCCTTCGATCTGGTCGAGCAGCGCGGCGGCGAACAGCACCGCCATCGCGATCCAGCCGAGCGTGCGCGCGTCGCGCCGCAGCGCCAGCGCGCCGAGGATCAGGAAGGTCGCATAAGCGGGGATGAAGACCAGCGCGTCCCACCAGCTGGCGCTCAGCTGGGCGACACGGAACTTCTCGGAACAGGGCGGGGCGCCGAACAATTCGGCGAGCTCGGCGGGGCTGCGCACCAGCTCGAGCGCGATGATCGGCCCGGCGCCATGGGTCGGGCCGCAGGCGACGAGGTCCGGGATGCGCCCGAACCCCATCGACGCGGCCAGCGTCGCCAGCCCGGCTACTGCGCACAGTCGCCAGGCCAGCGCGCGGTTCAGGCGGCCGCGGCCTCCTTGGCCTTCTTTGCGGCTTCGATCGCTTCGAGCACGATCTTGCGGGCCTCTTCCGCATCGCCCCACTGGCCGATGCGTACCCACTTCTCGGACTCGAGGTCCTTGTAGTGCTTGAAGAAGTGCTCGATCTGCTGGAGCACGATCGAGGGCAGGTCCTGCCGCTCGCCGATGTCCGAATAGTAGGGGAAGGTCGAGTCGACCGGCACGCAGATCAGCTTCTCGTCGCCGCCGGCCTCGTCCTCGAGCTTGAGCACGCCGATCGGGCGGGCACGCACCACGCAGCCCGGCACGAAGGGCGAGCGCGCGATGACCAGCGCGTCGAGCGGATCGCCGTCGGGCGACAGGGTGTGCGGCACGAAGCCGTAATTGGCCGGGTAGCGCATCGGCGTGTGCAGGATGCGGTCGACGAACAGCGCGCCGCTTTCCTTGTCGAACTCGTACTTCACCGGCTCGCCGCCGACGGGCACTTCGATGATCACGTTCAGGCTGTTCGGCGGATCATCACCCACCGGAATAAGATCGATACGCACGCTAGTATTTCCTTAGCTGGGCGGTTTGGCGCCCCTCTGCCGTCACTTCGGCTGGAGGAGTTTATCCAGGCCAGCCTCTCCTTCGGTTGTTTTCTCGAGGTGCGGATAGCGCAGGCCATCGTGATAGTCGATGGCCACGTCGCGGTAGCGCGAACCGCGCTTCACGGTGAGCTTGATCGGGTCCTTGCCGCCCTTGGCCGCCTTCACCGCGTCCTTCAGCTTGTCGCCGGTGAAGGCCGTGCCGTTCACCGCGACGATCTCGTCGGCTAGGGTGATTCCCGCGTCGAAGGCCGGGCTGCCCCACATCACGCCGGAGATGCCCTTGGGCCCGATCGCCACGCCGATCGAATAGGACAGGTCGGTGCTGGTCTTGGGCGTCGCCTTGTTGGGGGTGTCGTTATAGACCAGCTTATAGCCGTTGCGCTCGAACCCGCCGAGCGGGGCATTCTGCGACGTGCCGTTCACCCGCTCGTCGAGGAACTTGCGCCAGTCATAGGGCACGACCTGGTTGAGCGTCGCGACCACGTCGTCGAACGTATAGGTCAGCTCGCCATAATCGCCGTCGCGGCCGCCGAAGAAGATATGGGCGAAATCGTCGATCGACTTGGTGCCACGGCTCTTCTCGCGGATGATCGAATCGGCATCCAGCCAGATCAGCAGGCCCTCGTTGTAATAGTCCTCGCTGCGCTGCCAGCTCACCCAGCCCTTGGGCGAGCGCGGGGTGATCACCGGATCGTTGGTGGTGTCGCCCATCGGGCGCCAGGTGCGGCCCTTCCGGTTGTCGAGGCTGGCGGCGATGCCGGCATATTGGTCGAGCGTGTCGGCCTTGCTCACCAGGCCCGAGCGCGCCTGGAGCACATAGCCCCAGAACTGGGTCTGGCCCTCATAGACCCAGAGCAGCGAGCCGCGCATCGGGGTGCGGAAATCGGGGGTCCACAGGTCGGCGCCGCGGCGGAACTTGCCGTCCCAGCTATGGGTGTATTCGTGCGGCAGCAAGTTGCGGCTGGTCGCCTTCTCGTCCCATTTGGTGAAGAAGCCCAGGCCCGTGCCGTTCTCCGAGCTGCGGTGATGCTCGACACCGATCCCGCCCAGCTCGTCGCTGATCGAGAACAGGAAGCGGTAATGGTCGTAATGCTCGACCCCGAAGGTCTTCACCGCCTGCTCGACCAGCTTCTTGAGCGCATCGACATGCTCGGGCTTGGCGGCGAGCTCCTCGGGGCTGTCGGCATAGGTCTCGACCGAGACGCGGTCGGTCAGCTTCAACTGGCGGTAATAGCGGCCGGCGAGTACCGGCGAGTCCATCAGCACGTCGTAATTGGTCTTGTCATAGGTGTAGACGTTGCCGGCCACCTTCGCGTCCACCGCCGAGCTGGCGGTCCAGCCTGCCGGATAGGTCACCTTGGCCTGGATCGGGATGCGGCGAGTGAAATAGCCGGCCGGATAGAGGCTGAGCGAGAAGAACTGCAGGCTCATCAGGTTCGGCGTCATCACGATGCGCCCCTGGTCTCCCACGGTCGCCGAGACGAAGTTGAAGCTGACATCGAGCTTCTTGGCGCCCGCCGGCACGTCGATGTGGAAGGCGAAGACGTCGACCGGATCGCGCTTCCACGGGATCACCTTGCCGTTTGCCTTGATGACCAGGCCGCCCAGCTTCTCGATCTCACCGCGCGGGCCGTGCTTGCCGGGAATCCACTTCGGATAGAGCAGCACCATGTGCCCCGCCTTCGCGACGGGGATCGTCTGCTTCACGTTGAAGATGCCGCGGGTGATGTCGGTCGCGTCGATGTCGAGCGTCAGCGTGCCCGGATAAGCCACGTCGCGCGCATCGGGGATGGTGTTCGGATAGGGCGCGGTCTGTGCCGGCGCCGAATTCTGGGCCGCCGCGTTCTGGGCGAGTGCCGGGGCGGAGACGGAAGCGAGCAGGGCAGCTGCGGCGAGCGCGCGGATCATCGGGGGAAGCGACCTCATTCTTAGGATTGCAGGGTCATAGGACCCTGCGGGCGGGCAGGTAAAGGGCCGCGCGGAGGCGCAATCCTTCACGGGACGCTAACCATTGCGCGCTACTCGTTTCCGCCATGTATCACGATCCCAAGCTGGCCGCCGATGCAAAGGCCGATCCGCGCCCCCGCTCGGCGGTGAGCACCGGGGTGGGTATGGCCGGCCTGGCGGGCATGGCGCTGTGGACGATGTTCGCCACTTTGTACCGGCTCGACGGCCCCTATTCGGCATTGGTCAACGTCGTCGCCTGCGCGGTGCCGATGGTCCTCTGGTCGGTCCTCGTCGACAAGGTGCACCGCAACCCGAGCACCGGTATCGACTGGTCCTCGCCGCGCACGCTTCGGGAGACGCTCGACATCTCGGTGACCAAGCTCACCGGCCTGTGGCTCACCTGGGGCGGCATCGCGCTGATCTACGCCACCTTCCGCTTCTGGTGGAGCGGCCGCTACGCCAATTTCGCCTGGTCGATCTGGTGCATCGAGATGGCGGCGCCGGCGCTGTTCCTGCTCTCGATCCCCTATGTCCTCTGGCTCGATCGCAAGCTCGTCCAGCCGAAGGATGGCGCCTGGCATCTCGGCGCCTGGCTGATGGGGCTCAAGGAGCCGATCGACACTTCGGCGATCCACAATCATCTGCGCAGCTGGGCGGTGAAGGGCTTCTTTCTCGCCTTCATGCTCTCGATCGTGCCGCCCAATTTCGGCGATTTCGTCGGCTGGAACTTCGCGCACATGTTCGACAGCCCGGCGGTGATCGCGAACTACTGCATCAGCTTCATGTTCGTGATCGACGTCGCCTTCGCCACCGCCGGCTACATCCTGACGATGCGGCCGCTCGATTCGCACATCCGCACCGCCACGCCCTATGCGGCGGGCTGGACCGCGGCGTTGATCTGCTACCCGCCCTTCGTGCTGATGAACGAAGGCGGGGTGCTCGACTATCATCCCGGCAGCGCCGACTGGACCTGGTGGTTCGCCGGCCATCCCTGGATCCTCGGCGGGCTGGGCGTGGTGCTGGTGGTGCTGACCGGCATCTATGCCTGGGCGACGATCGCCTTCGGCATCCGCTTCTCGAACCTCACGCACCGCGGCATCCTGACCCACGGGCCCTATGCGTGGAGCCGTCACCCGGCCTATCTGTCGAAGAACCTGTTCTGGTGGCTCTCCGGCCTGCCCTTCCTCGCCACCACGACCTGGGTCGAGGGGCTGCGCAACGCCGGGATCATGGCGTGCGTGAGCGGCATCTATTACTGGCGCGCGCGTACCGAGGAACTGCATCTCGGCAGCGACCCCGCCTATCAGGAATATAGCGCCTGGATGCAGCGCAATGCGCCGGTGCCGCGGTTCTTCGCCTGGGCGGGAAGCAAGATCCGCGGCTAATCCGTCACCAGTCCCCCGCAGCCCCCATCCACAGCGCCACCGCGGCCGCCGCCGCAGTCTCCGCCCGCAGAATCCGCGGCCCCAGTGCTATCCCGATCGCCCTGGGATGCGCCTTGATCGCCTCGCGCTCGGCATCGTCGAAGCCGCCCTCGGGCCCGATCAGGATCGCCGCCGGGCCCGGATTGGCCCGCATCGCATCCACCGCCGGCACGCCGCCGGTCTCGTCGGCGAAGAACAGCACGCGCTCCCCGGGCCAGTCGCGCAGCAGCGCCGGCAGCTTCACCATCGCCTCGAGCTGGGGCAGGGCGGTGCGCCCGCATTGCTCGGCCGCCTCGATCATGTGCGCGCGCAGCCGCTCGAGGTTGAGCTTGTCGACCACCGCGCGGCGGGTGAGCACCGGCACCAGCCGGTCGACCCCCAGCTCGCAGGCCTTCTCCGCGATCCAGTCGATCCGCCCCTTCTTGATCGGCGCGGCGCACAGCCACAGGTCGGGCACCGGCTCGCGCTCGCGCAGCTGGTCGGTCACTTCGAGGATCAGGTCGCGCTTGCCGATCTGGCGCGCGACCCCGGCCCATTCGCCGGTCCTGTCGTCAAACAGCTTGATCGCCTCGCCGAGCTTTATCCGCATCACCGAGATCAGATAATGCGCCTGCGGCCCATCGATCCTGATCTCGCCGGGCGAGAGGGTGGTCTCGACGAACAGGCGCGGGGCGGACTGGGGCGGCCAGGCGGGCGTAGCGGGCATCTGCCTGCTCTAGCCGTGGAGCGCGCCCCGCGTCACTCCCTTGGCTCGCTTAATGGACGGTCCGGAATGACCCAAATTACTTTCGTCTCTCGATAGACATCACATTATTGAAGGTTCAATGTGGCGTAGATAATGGTTAACGATGATGAGGAAGGGGCACTGAATGGCTGAAGCAGAGATCGGTATAGGTTCCACGGTGCAGCTGAAGTCGGGCGGTCCGGTGATGACTGTCGAAAATATCGGGCAAAGATCTTCTGGAGGCCCACTGCATGCGTGGTGCCAATGGTTTGAGAAGAATAAACTCGAAACAGGAGTATTTCCTCTGACCTCGCTTGAATTTTACAGCTAAGCCGTCGATGCCGCGCCCCACGTAGGGCGCGGTGTCATCATGGCGTCGGTTGAGCTCTAGTCGCCCATGCCGCCGCCCGGCCCCATGCCACCGCCGCCAAAGCCACCGCCACCGCCGCCGCGGCGCCGGCCGCCGCCATGGCCGCCCATGCCGCGTCCGCCGCCACCGCGCTTGCCAGGCTTGAAGCTCGATGCCTCGAGCTTGGGCAGCTCGCTCTTCTCGATCTTGCCGTCGCCATTCTTGTCGAGCAGCGCGAAGCGCTTGTCGGCGGCGATGCGGAACTCGCGCGCATCCACGCCGCGATCGAAATTGGTGTCGGCCACCACCACCGGCTCGGGATAGTCGAAATAGCCGAAGCGCGCCGCGCCCTGCGCGACATAGGTCGCCTTGGGCCGGGGCGAATCGCTGTCACCGCTCCCCTCGGTCGATTCGGGTTCGGTGCCCATATAGCCGCCGACCCGGATCATCGGGGCGACCACCGTTTCGTAATTCTCGATCTCGTCGGGATCGATCTCGCCGTCCTTGTTCTTGTCGAGCGTCGCGAAGAAGCGCGCGGCATCGGCTTCCATCTCGTCCTGCGTGAGGATGCCGTCATGGTTCGTGTCGGCCTTGTCAAACCAGATATTGGGCGCATCGGGCCCGCGGAACGGCTCGCCCATCGGGCTGATGAAGAAATTGGGCGTGCTGTCGGCCAGGGCGGGGCTGGCGATTGCGGCAAGGGTCAGGCTGGCAAGGATAAGGCGCATCGGATGTTTCCGGAATGAAAGGATCCGATCCTGCCCTCTGCGCAGTTTGTCGCAGAATTATGCCAGATTGTTGCGGGCTTGATCTTTCCTCCCGCCGCGCGGAGACGGGACGCATGGCAGAAGCGCAGCAGATCGTTCCGGATACCGAGCATCGCGGGCTGGTGGGCCTGCTCCCCAGCGGCTGGCGGCCCTATGCGCTGCTCGCCCGCTTCGACCGGCCGATCGGCTGGTGGCTGCTGTTCTGGCCCGGCGCCTGGGCGGTCGCGCTGGCCAAGGGTGCGGTCGAGCGCTGGGATCTGATCCTCTGGCTGCTGGTCGGCAGCATCGCCATGCGCGGCGCGGGCTGCGTCTTCAACGATATCGTCGATCGCGACCTCGACCGCCAGATCGCCCGCACCCGAAGCCGCCCGGTGGCGAGCGGCGCGGTGTCGGTGAAGGCCGCCACGCTCTGGCTCGCCGCGCTGTGCCTGATCGGGCTGGTCGTCTGGTTCCAGCTCCACTGGCCCGCGCGCCTCGTCGCGCTGGCCAGCATCGCCCCGGTTGCCGCCTATCCCTTCATGAAGCGGATCACCTGGTGGCCCCAGGCCTGGCTCGGCCTGGTCTTTTCCTGGGCGGCTTTGGTCGGCTGGGTGGAGATCGGCGGCCAGCCTTTGCTGCCGCTCGCACTGCTCTATGCCGGCTGCATCGCCTGGGTGATCGGCTACGACACGATCTACGCGATCCAGGACATCGAGGACGATGCGCTGGTCGGCGTCCGCTCCTCGGCGCGGGCGATGGGCAGCCATGTCCGGGGCGGCGTCACTGCCTTCTACCTGATCGCGCTGGCCTGCTGGGGCGCCGCCTTCTGGCAGATGCGTCCCGATCCTCTCGCGCTGGCGGCGCTGCTGCCGATGGCGCTCCACCTGCTCTGGCAGGTCGCCACGCTCGATCCGCAGGACGGCACCAACGCGCTCGCCCGCTTCCGTTCGAACCGCAATGCCGGCCTGCTGATGTTCGCCGCCTGCTTTGTCGTCGGACAGACGCTTTGACGTTCCGCCTCCGGCTCCCTAAGTCCCCTCGATGCTGACCATCTCCGAAGCCTGCGAACGCGCCGCCGATGTCGTCGCCCGCGCGCGTGCAGCCGGCGCCGATGCCGCCGATGCCGTGTTCGCCGCCGACAGCTCCCAGTCGATCTCGGTGCGCATGAGCGAGCTCGAGGATATCGAGCGCTCGGAGAGCGAGGAGCTCGGCCTGCGCGTGTTCGTCGGTCGCCGCTCGGCCAGCGTCTCCACCTCGGACCTGAGCGCCGCCGCGATGGACATGCTCGTCGAGCGCGTTGTGGCCATGGCCAGGGAAGCGCCCGAGGACAAATGGGCCGGCCTCGCCCCCGAGGACCGGCTGCTCCGCGGCAGCCCGCCGATGCTCGACCTCGACGACGGCGCCCATGTCGATCCGCCAACGCTCAAGGCCCGTGCGCTGCTGGCCGAGGAAGCCGCGCGCGCGGTCGTGGGCGTGACCAACAGCGAAGGCGCCAGCGCCGGCGCCTCGCGTTCGGTGATGACGCTCGCGACCAGCCATGGCTTCACCGGCGGCTATGCCCAGACCAGTCATGGCATCTCGGCCAGCGTGCTCGCCGGTACCGGCGGCGGCATGGAGCGCGACTATGCGCATCACTCCGCACGCCACGCCGCGATGCTCGAAGCGCCCGAGGCGATCGGCCGGCTCGCCGGCGAGCGCGCGGTGGCGCGGCTCGATCCGGCGAAGATTCCCAGCGGCGCGATGCCGGTCGTCTTCGATCGCCGCGTCTCGTCCGGACTGATCGGCCATTTCCTCGGCGCGATCAGCGGCTCGGCGATCACCCGCAAGACCAGCTTCCTGCTCGACAGGCTCGGCCAGCAGGTCTTCGCCAAGGGTGTGACGATCTGCGACGATCCGCATCGCCCGCGCGGCCTGCGCTCGCGCCCCTTTGATGGCGAGGGACTGCCGGTCCAGCCGGTCAAGCTGGTCGATGCCGGCCTGCTCGAGACCTGGCTGCTCGAAAGCGCCTCGGCCCGCCAGCTCGGGCTGGAGCCGACCGGCCATGCCTCGCGCGGGATCGGCGGCGCGCCGGGCGTAGCGCCGTCCAACCTCTATATGGAGGCAGGCCATATCCCGGCCGAGACGCTGGTCGGCGAGATCGAATATGGCATCCTCGTCACCGAGCTGATCGGCCAGGGCGTCAACGGCGTCACCGGCGACTATAGCCGCGGCGCGGCGGGCTTCCTGATCGAGAAGGGCGAGATCACCCGTCCGGTCTCGGAGATCACCATCGCGAGCAACCTTAAGGACATGTTCCTGGCGATGACGCCGGCGAACGATCTCGAGTTCCGCTACGGGATCAACGCGCCGACCCTCCGCATCGACGGGATGACCATCGCCGGTGCCTGAGGCCGGTCTCGCCTCCGAAGTCGCGGCGATCGCCGCGGAGGCCGGGCGGCTGGCGATGGCGCGCTGGGATACCGACTTCAAGCGCTGGGAGAAGGTGCCGGGAAGTCCGGTCTGCGACGTCGATCTCGAGGTCGATTCGCTGCTCCGCATCCGGCTCGCGGCGCTGCTGCCCGACGCGGGCTGGCTGTCCGAGGAGACCGCCGACAATGCCAAACGGCTGGCCGCGCGGCGCATCTGGGTGGTCGATCCGATCGACGGCACCCGCGACTATCTGCGCGGGCGCCCTGGCTGGGCGGTGTCGATCGCGCTGGTCGAGGACGGCCAGCCGGTGATCGGCGTGCTCGACGCGCCGGCACGGGGCGAGGTCTGGATCGCCGAGGCAGGAAAGGGCGCCTTCCGTAACGGTACGCGCCTCGGCGTCGCCCCGCGCGACATGCTCGCCGGAGCCCGGGTACCCGCCGACCAGCTGCCCAGGGTCGACAGCGATCTTGTGATGGTCGCCAAGCCCAATTCGATCGCGCTGCGCATCGCGATGGTCGCGGCGGGCGAGGCCGACCTGCTCGCCACGATCCGCTGGGGCAATGAATGGGACGTCGCCGCCGCGGTGCTGGTCGCGCGCGAGGCGGGCGCGGCGATCACCGACGCGCTCGGCCGCCCGCTCGGCTTCAACACGCCGAGCGGCCAGGCCTTCGGCGTGCTCGCGTCCGCACCGGGCATCCACGCCGCCGCAGTCGAGCGGCTGGCAGATCGTGCAAGGGAAGTGCTGGAGAAATGAGCATGGCCGATGGCCCGATCGTCCTGATCAACCGGTTCGACATGGCGCCCGAGCATCAGGCGCGGGTGCTCGCGCTCCTCACTGAAGTGACCGAGCAGATCGTCCGTCACGCATCCGGTTTCCTCGGCTCGACCCTGCACCGCGGCCTCGACGGCCAGTCGGTGACGATGGTCGCGCGCTGGGAGAGCCAGGCCGCGTACGAAGCGATGCGCGCCGATCCGCGGCCCTTGCCGTGGTTCCAGCAGGCGCTGGAAGTCTCCACCTTCACCCTCGGCATGTACGAAGCCGTCGAGGAATTCCGCCCCGCCTAGCGCACCGCCACCGCGATCAACGCAGTCGACGGAATTGGCAGGATCGCCCGCCCCTCCGCCATCCGCCGCACCTCGGCAACCACTTCCGCCCGCTGGCCCTCGTCGAGCGCCACCCAGTCCGGGCTCATCCCGAACAGCTCGTCCGGCGTATCGAGCTGGCTGATGCCGAGCGGGAAGTCGTGCACCACCATTTCGATCTTCGGCGGCTGGAACCCCGCATCGACCATCGCTGCCGACAACCATTCCGGATCGCCCAGCGCCACCGCGCCCTCGGGCAGTTTAGTCTTGCCGTCGAGCCGGGGGAACAGCCGCCGGCGGATCTGCGAGAGCAACAGGAAGGTCGCCGCGCCTTCGCTCTGCCAGGCGGCGAGCACGCCGAGGCCGCCGGGCCTGGTCACCCGCGCCATCTCGGCCAGGCCCTTGCGCCAGTCGGGGAACATGATGACGCCGAACACCGAGAAGCTGACATCGAAGCTCGCGTCCGGCAGGTCGAGCGCCTGGCCGTCCATCACTTCCGCATCGACATTGGGCAGCCCCGCCGCCGCGATCCGCGCGACCATGCCCGGGGAGAAGTCGGTGGCGAGGACATAGGCACCGCTCCGTGCCGCCGCGAGCGCCAGCGCACCGGTACCCGCCGCCACGTCGAGCACCTGCATGCCGGGCGTAAGCGTCACTCGGGCCAGCGCCTCCTCGGCGAATTGCGCGGTGAAGGGATGGGCGGTGCGCTCGTAATTGGCCGCCGCATCGTCCCAGTGGGCGGGGTTCTCGTGCTTGTTCTCGGTCATGGGCAGCCTTTCGCGAATCATGTAACATGATAAGTATCGTGAAAGGCCGCGCTTGCCAACCGGCCGCGCGGACCCGAGGAAGGATCGATGCGAAAGGACAGTCGCCTATCCCGGATGCTCCATGTGCTGCTCCACATGGCGCGGCACGACGGGCCGATGACGTCGGAGCACATCGCGAAGATGCTCCAGACCAATCCGGTGGTGGTCCGCCGGACGATGGCCGGGCTGCGCGACGCCGGCTATGTCCGTTCGGAAAAGGGCCATGGCGGCGGCTGGGCGATCGCCGCCGACCTGGAGAAGGTCTCGCTACTCGACATCCACCGCGCGGTGGGCGGGCCGAGCCTGTTCGCGATCGGTGCCGAGCATGAGAACCCGGCCTGCGCGGTCGAGGCGGCAGTCAACGAAGCGCTGGAGGATGCGTTGCGCGAGGCGGAGGCTTTATTGGTGGCACGGTTGGGCGCGGTCAGCCTCGCCGAGCTGGCCCGCAGCTTCGATGCGCGCTGCGTGGCGGGCGGCTGGCCGCATCCGGGCGGATCCTAGGGCGAAACGCCGAAACCGGGTCAATCGGCAACCCCCTCATGCCGATCAGGTACAAGGACATGCCATGACTGCCTCCATCAGCCTTGCCCGCGTGACGCGTGCGGATGCGCCGCTGCTGGACCGGATCTGGCAGTTCTACGAACTCGAGTCGTCGTCATGGTCCGAATGTGACCTCGACGAGACTGGGCGATTCACCTCGCTGTCCGGCTTCCTGGAGCGACTGGGAGACCCCGATTCCTTCGACTGGGCATATCTGATCCGTCACGAAGGTCAGCTTGCGGGCCTGTTGCTGGTCGGTCGTCAGAATTTTCGCGGCCGCGAGATCATGGAATTCGCCGATCTGTACGTGCTGCCAAAACACCGCGGGAAAGGGATCGCATCCGAGGTGCTCCGTCAGACGGTGCTGGCCTCGGAAGAGCCATGGCTGATCTGCGTATTCCGGAAGGATCAGGCGGCACTGACCTTCTGGCGCCGAGCGTTCGAGCGCCTGCCATTCTCGTCGGTGCGCGAGAGCGTGCCGCCGGAGGTCCTCGATCTGCACGAGTTCATCGTCAACGAGACGATCTAGTGGCGCCCCACAAAGGTGTCGGACGCTGTCGCGCCTTACCCGTCTTCGCCCTGATACTTGATCTGCAGATACCGCCCGCGGGTCGCCAGCGCGTCGACGTCGCCCTGGGCCAGTTGCGACGTCATCTCGGCGATCTCGTCGTCGATCAGCTGCAGGCCCTGGGCGAGCTGCTGGTCCGGGGTCAGGCCGTTGCGCTCCACCCGGCGCAGCGGCTCGGGAACGCGGGCATAGCCCTTGACCAGCTCGGGCAGCTGCTCGCCGACCAGCTTGCGCACTTCCATCGCCGCCGGGCTGTTCTCGTCGAGCGTGGCGAGCTGCGGGGTGAGCGTCTCCAGCTTCACCCCGATCGAATCGACCAGTCCACGCACCGGGGAGGGCAGGGCAGGGCGCTGCGTCTCCAGCCAGCGCTCCGTGGAGCGCGGCAGTGCCTTGAGCGGGATCTCCGCCAGCTTCTCGACATTCACCGGCGCGCTCGCCGGCAGCACCGCGAAGAGCATCGTCGCCGCGATCAGCAGCAGCCCGACCAGCATCGCGCCCATGATCCCCAGCGGCGAGACGATCAGCGCAAAGGCGATCGCCCCGGCGATGATCGCGCCGTCCGCCGCCGCGATCCGCCCGAGGCGGCGGACCACTTCGGCCTCGCGGTGCTGGCGGTTGCGACCGGAGACCGCCACATCGGTGCGGCTGCGCACCCGGTTGAGCGTATCCCCGATCCGGTTCAGTTCGCGATCGACATCGGTGGGCACGGCTTACATCGCCTCCAGCTTGAACGTCTCCGCCCCGCTCGAGACCTGATTCTGCGAAGCCCCCTCGGCGCGGGCGATATAACCCTTCGACTTCTCGACTTCGTTCGACAGCGTGTTGACCGTGGTCTTCATGCTGTCGAGCGCCTTGAGCTTGAACGTGTCGATCGCGTCCATCGTGTCGTAAATGTTCTGGAACGCGCGCTGCAGCGTCTCGACCGGGATGGTCGAGTTCGCCGCCTGCTCGTGGATCGCCGCCGACTGGCTCTTGAGCAGCGCGCCGGTCGAATCGATCAGCCCGGCCGTGGTCGAGTTGAGCGCGGTGATCTGGTCGAGCACCAGCTTCTGGTTGGTCAGCGCCTGCGCCACGGTCACCGCGGTGCGCAGCGCCGATACGGTGGTGGTCGAAGCGCGGTCGACGCCCTTCACCAGCTCGACATTGTTCTTCTTGACCAGGTCGAGTGCCAGATAGCCCTGCACCGTCACCGCCATCTGGGTGAGCAGGTCGGTGGTGCGCTGGCGGACGTAGAAGAGCGCGGTCTCGCGCAACGCCTTGGCCTTGGCCGGATCGGTGTGATCCAGCTCGTTGGCCTTGTCCTCGATCTTCGCGTCCATCGCCTTGGACAGATAGATCATCTGCTCGAGCCGGCCCATCGAGGCCCACAGGTTCTGCCGCTCGGTGTCGATCGCGGCATTGTCCATCAGCAGCTCGTCCTTGCCGTTGGCCAGGCTCTTGAGGATGCCGTTGATGTGCGTCTGCGACGACTGGTACTTGCGGAAATATTGCTGCATCCCGCCGCCGAAGATCTTCGACAGGAAGCCGCCGCCCCCGCCGATCAGCTTGCCGTTCTGGCTGGGATCGAGCTCCTCCACCTTCTTGCGCAGCGCGAGCAGATCGGCGCCGACGCCGTCATTGCCCATCGCCTTGACCGGCCGGTCGAGGAAGCGGTTGGACTGGCCGGCCGCGTCGCGGATCTCCTTCTGGCCCATCGCCGCGATCGCATCGACGCGCTTGCCGAACTCGGGCGAGTTGACATCCTGCGCGACGAGATCGTCGATGAAGCCGTCGACCCGCGCTTCCAGCTCGGTCTTCTTCTTGTCGTCCACCGGCACCAGCCCGGCCGCCTTTTCGGGCGCGACGACCTTCACCGGCTCGGGCGGGGTGAGCACCAGATCCTGATCGGCCACCAAGGTCTCGCTTGCCATGCGTACGTCTCCAAAGCTGTCCGGTGCCCAGCATAGGGACATCCGGACCGCAGTCCAACTGTGTCGTTTATGTAATACACCAACGCGCCCGCGCCAAGGGCCGCTATCCTCAGCGGGTTTCGCTTTTCACCTGGCTCGACCGGTAGATCTGCTCGCCATTGCGCAGCACGGTCAGGCTGCAGCCATTCTGCGGCACTGCGGTACCGGCGCAGAAGCGGGCGCCGTCCTTGGCGCCGTCGCCCTCGCTGGTCGTGCCCTTGGCGGCGGAGAGGAACACCGGCTCGCCCGAACCGGCGACCAGTACATGGCAGGTGCCGCTGCTCGAATCGCGGCAGTTGAGCAGCAGCTTGCCGGTGGTGAAATCGGCGTCGAGCACCAGGCTCACGCTCTGCTTCTCGGTCTTGGCCGCCGAGCAGCCCGCGAGCAGCACCAGCGCCAGCAACAGACTCTTCTTCATCGCCTTACTCCTTCGCCGCCAACATTGGCGCGGCTGGCCGCAGGAATAGCGGCACGAAAGGATCGTTGAACAGCCGTTCCGTTCATCCGCCGGTCAGCCTCCGCCCCGATAAATCGCGTCCGGGTTCGAAAAGGGGGACTTCCCTGCATCATCGGTTGCGCGTTGCGGCACTGCCGGTCCTGCTGGTGCTTGGCGGCGCCGCGCCCGCGCCCGATCCTGCGATATCCTATGAACTCGCCCCCGAGATGCAGGGCGACGCGATCGCCGCGCTCGACGTCACGATCCGGCTGAAGGCGGACAAGTCCGGCACCACCATGATCGACTGGGTCGACAGCTGGGCCGGCGAGCGCAGGCTCGGCCAATGGGCGCGCGACATCCGCGTCGAAGGCGCCAGCTCGACCGCACCTGCCCCCAATGGCGGCCGGATCGTCCGCTCGGCGCCCGGTGCCGCACTGGTGATGCGCTACCGGATCGTCTCGGCCTATGATGCCGATCCCACTGCCGGCAGCAGCGAGCAGGCGCATCCGGTGGTTCGGCCCGGCTGGTTCTATTCGGTCGGCGAGGTCCTCTATGCCCGCCCGGTCGATCGCGACGAGGCGCCTGCCCGCTTCATCTGGAAGGGACCGAAGAGCCTCGGCTTCGCTTCGGACACCGAGCATGCCACCGGCCTGGGCGGCCATCCGCGCACCGTCGGCGACATCCTCGAGAGCATCGCGATCGGCGGGCGCGACCTGTCCGTCTCCACCGTCTCGCTCAACGGCGCGCCCGTCCGCGTCGCTCATATCGGCAGCTTCAATTTCGACGTGCAGGCCTTCGACAAGCTTGCCCAGCAAGTCGTCTCGGTCGAGCGCGATTTCTGGCGCGAGGACAAGGCCGGTCCCTTCCTGATCACCGCCATCCCGCTCGCCTCGGTGCCCGGCCGGCTCAGCTATGGCGGCACCGGCCGCAGCGATGCCTTCGCCACCTGGATCGATCGCGACGCGCCGCTCTCCGGGCTCGCCTGGCTGCTCGCGCATGAATATTTCCACAGCTGGAACGCCCGCCAGCTCGGCCGCTTCCCGCAACAGGCCGAGCCCGAAGCCTATTGGCTGAGCGAGGGCTTCACCGATTTCTACGCCCGCCGGCTGATGCTGCGGGCCGGGTTGTGGACGCCGGAGCAGTTCGTCACCGACTGGAACGAGATGCTGCGCGCCTATGCCGCCTCGTCCTACCGGGCGACCGGCAATGTCGCGGCCGCCGCCAAATTCTGGAGCGGGGACTATGATGCGGAGAAGATCCCCTATCAGCGCGGGGCGATGCTCGCGGCACTCTGGGACCGGCAGCTCCAGGCGAAGGGCCTGGGCGATCTCGACACGGTGCTGCGCGCCCAGCTCGCCCGGACCCGCAATGCAAAGGAGCCGCCCCAGCTCACCGACGGGTTCGTCGCGGAGATCGGCCGCGCCGGCCTCGACATCCGCCCGGACCTCGACCGCTACCTCACCCGTGGCGAGCCGCTCCTCCTGCCCGAGGACGCGTTCGGCACCTGCGCCCGGCTGGTCACCGCTGATGTGCCGGTGTTCGAGCGCGGCTGGGATCCCGATGCCGTGTCCAAGGCGGGCAATGTGCTGACCGGCCTCGATCCTGCCTCCAACGCCTATGCCGCGGGGCTGCGCGACGGCATGAAGATCCTGCGCCGCGTCGCCGGCGAACCGGGCAATTCGGCGGTCGATTATGTGCTGGAGGTGCAGGACGGCGCGGAGAAGCGCAGCTTCACCTTCCGCCCGGCGGGCAGGAAGACGCTGCGCACCCAGCAGATCGTGCTCGACCCGGCCCGCTTCGCCGCCGAGCCGGACAGGTGCAAGGCGGCGCTGGCGGGGTAGCGCCGGCTAGCGCGCAGTGAATGCGCCGAACGCCAGCCAGCCGGTGCCCGACGCCTGGACGGCGTAGCTCTGGCCGGGCTTGAGCCTGAGGCCGGCCGGGGTGTCGTCGGCCTGCGAGAATCCCTTGGGGACCTTGGCGAACTCGACGCTGGCGATGCAGCCTTCGTCCCCGCCCGCGATCTGCCACAAGGGCTGGCCTCCCTTCGGCTCGCCTTCATAGACTTCGAGGTTGCGGATGCAGGCCGGCTTGTCGCTGGATATCCGCGAAAGCGAGAAGGTCGCGCGCCCGTCCTTCTGGTCGATCCGGATCTCCGCGCCCTGCTGGCAGGCGGCGAGGACGAAGCTCAAAAGGATGAGGATCGGCATTCGCTTACTGCGCATAGATGCCGGTGCCCTTGAGCTTCGCGCGCAGCCTGTCGGCCAGCGTGCGATTCTTCGGCACGTTCAGCGCGCGCTTCGCCGAGCCGAATTCGCCGACGATCTGCGCCTGCCCTTCCAGCGTCTCGTGGAACCAGTCATTGTTGCGCGAGCCATAGTCGTAGAGCTTGTCGGGATCATAGCCATGCGCCTTGAGCTCGGAGGCATAGCGGGTGCCGAACCGGGCGAAGCCGAGCGTCGCGTACTGCACCACATGCGTATATTCGTGCAGCAGCATCTCGATGCCGCGCAGCGAGTTCGAAAGGTCGCTGTGCGTGAGATATTTCAGGTCCGACTTGATGTAGATGGTGTTGCCCAGGGTGATCGCCGGATTGCCCTTGCGGAAGGCGATCGCCGCCCAGGCGGAAAGGCCCGCGCCCTTCACGATCCGCACATCGGCCGGATTGACCCGGCTGCCCCAGGCTTCCTGCACCAGCTGCGTCTCGACATGGGTCAGCCGCCGGGCGTGCCAGCCGCGGTCGAGATCGAGGATCCAGTTCGCCGTGGCATGCGGCAGCTTGCCGAGCGTGGTCATGAACTCCTGGAGCGCGGAGAGAAAATAGCCGCGTATCTCGCCGGCCGCCGCCGCGGCGGCAGAGCTGCCGGCGGCGATGATCCGCTCGACCAGTTCCTTCTCCGCCCTGTTCAGCAGCCGCCGGGCGATCGCGATCGGATCGGGGTTCATGCCGGCTAAACGCCGCGGGGTCGTTTCGGTCGCATCGTTCCTGCGAAAAAGAGCAGGTTCCGGCCCGATCCGCTCAATCTGCGGCGTCGCGTCCGGCCTTCAGCGTGCGGCCCCACCATTCCAGCTCGTCATACAGATGCCCGATCCAGCGCGTGTCCTTGCCGTCGGGGATGAAGCTGCCGCCCGCGGCCTTGCTCCACACGCTCATGATGTGGACCGACGCTTCCAGCGGCGCCATCCGCAGCTCGCGCGCCACCATGGTCAGCTGCTCGATCGAGCGTGCGCCGCCATTGCCGCCATAGCCGACAAAGGTCACCGGCTTGCGGTGCCATTCGGCATAGACGAAATCGAGCGCGTTCTTCAGCACCGCCGGGATGCCGTGATTATATTCGGGGCAGATCAGGATATAGCCGTCGGCACCCGCGATCTTCTCCGCCCAGCGCAACTGCAGCGGATCCTGGTAATCGCCCACCGCCGGCGGCCTGGCGAAGGGATAGAAGGGCAGGTCCCAGTCCTTCAGGTCGATCAGTTCGAGGTCGAGTGCCGCACGTTCGGCGGCGCCTTCGATCACCCAATGCGCCACCGGCTCCGCCATCCGTCCCTCGCGGACGGATCCCATGATGACGAGGATCTTCAGCGGCTCGGCCATGTTCTTCCCTTCATGCAATCGGCGCTGTCCTACACGGCGCTTTTGTGGTTCAGAATGACCGATGCGCGCACTTGCTCCAATTACCCTTTCGGCGGCCCTTGCCGGCCTGGCGCCTTGTGCCCATCTGACAGATAAGCGCCACGCGCGTGGATGTCGCGAACTTTGTGAACTTCCGCGCCGCGCACGCGATGGCGATTCAAGGGATTCAACATTTTCGGGGCGGGTCGTCTCGAAACCGGCGGCGAATCACCGGGCTTCCCGCAACGCACAAATTGCTGTACGGGCCCGCCAACTTACTTCCAGGATAGCATCATGAACCTCCGCAACGTGGCGATCATCGCGCACGTCGACCACGGCAAGACCACGCTCGTCGACCAGCTCTTCCGTCAGTCCGGCACCTTCCGCGACAACCAGCGCGTCGAAGAGCGCGCGATGGATTCGAACGACCTCGAAAAGGAGCGCGGCATCACCATCCTGGCGAAGCCGACCTCGGTCGAGTGGGCGCCTCCGGGTGGAGGCGAGCCGGTTCGCATCAACATCGTCGATACCCCGGGTCACGCGGACTTCGGCGGTGAAGTGGAGCGCATCCTCTCGATGGTCGACGGCGTGATCCTGCTCGTCGACTCGTCGGAAGGCGCGATGCCGCAGACCAAGTTCGTCACCGGCAAGGCGCTCAAGCTCGGCCTGCGCCCGATCGTGGTCGTCAACAAGATCGACCGTTCGGATGCGCGCGTGCAGGAAGTGCTCGACGAAGTGTTCGATCTGTTCGTCACGCTCGAAGCCAATGACGAGCAGCTCGACTTCCCGGTGCTCTACGCCTCGGGCCGCAACGGCTATGCCTCGGACGATGCCGATGCCCGCGAAGGCACGCTGCAGCCGCTGTTCGAGAAGATCGTCGAGCATGTGCCGCCGCCCGCGCTCGACCAGGACGCGCCGTTCAGCTTCCTCGTGACGCTGCTCGATCGCGACAACTTCCTCGGCCGCATCCTCACCGGCCGCGTCCAGTCGGGCACGGTCAAGCTCAACCAGCCGATCCACGCGCTCGACGCCGACGGCAAGGTGATCGAGACCGGCCGCGCCTCGAAGATCATGACCTTCCAGGGTCTGGAGCGCGTGCCGACCGACGAAGCCAAGGCGGGCGACATCATCTCGCTGGCCGGCCTCACCGTCGCCACCGTGTCGAACACCATCGCCGACACCACCGTGTCGACCCCGATCCAGGCGCAGCCGATCGATCCGCCGACGCTGTCGATGCGCTTCGCCGTCAACGATTCGCCGATGGCGGGCCGTGAAGGTTCGAAGGTCACCAGCCGCATGATCCGCGACCGTCTCGAGCGCGAAGCCGAGTCGAACGTCGCGATCAAGGTCACCGAGAGCGAGGACAAGGACTCGTTCGAAGTCGCCGGCCGCGGCGAGCTTCAGCTCGGCGTGCTGATCGAGACGATGCGCCGCGAGGGCTTCGAGCTCGGCATCAGCCGTCCGCGCGTGCTGTTCGGCACCGATGACGACGGCAAGAAGACCGAGCCGTACGAAACCGTCGTGATCGACGTGGACGATGAATTCTCGGGCACGGTCGTCGACAAGATGAACCAGCGCAAGGCCGAGATGACCGACATGCGTCCCTCGGGCGGCGGCAAGACCCGCATCACCTTCTCGGCGCCGTCGCGCGGCCTGATCGGCTATCATGGCGAGTTCCTGTCGGACACCCGCGGTACCGGCGTCATGAACCGCCTGTTCGAGAAATATGGTCCCCACAAGGGCCAGATCGAAGGCCGCAAGAACGGCGTGCTGATCTCGAACGGCAATGGCGAAGCGCAGAGCTACGCCTTGGGCCCGCTCGAGGAGCGCGGCATCCTGTTCGTCGGTCACGGCGAGGCCCTGTACGAGGGCATGATCGTCGGCGAGAACGCCAAGACGGAAGACCTCGAGGTCAACCCGATGAAGGCGAAGCAGCTCACCAACTTCCGCGCCTCGGGCGGCAAGGACGACGCCGTCCGCCTGACCCCGCCGAAGAAGATGACGCTGGAGCAGGCGATCGCGTATATCGACGACGACGAGATGGTCGAAGTCACCCCGACCAAGATCCGCCTGCGCAAGCGCCACCTCGATCCGCACGAGCGCAAGCGCGCCAGCCGCGCGAAGCACGCTGCGTAAGCAATTCCCTCGTCATCCCGGCCTCGAGCCGGGGTGGCGAAAGGGCGTAGAGGCCGGAGGGCTTTCCTACAGACGGCTATCTGTGATTAGCTCCGTCTAGTCCCCAGTGGACCGGGCGGAGTTTTTTCATGTTGCTGACGATGCTGGCCCTGATTGCCGCGCAGGATGCGCCGGGCACGCTCAACCAGCCGAAACAGGCGGCGGACGGCAAGCAGAGCTGGTCGATCCTCAACGATCCCTGCGCTGCGGCGCGGACCAGGGACGAGATCGTCGTGTGCGGCCAGGGCGCTCCGCCCGATCCACGCCTGCCGCTGCCTGGCGAGCGCGGCCCGCCCGACCGGCCGATGCCGAGCAACCCGGACGTGACCGGCATCGGCGCGCTAAACGCCTCGATCGCGCCCTGCGCGACCCGGTCGGAGGGTTGCACGACCGGCATCAACATCCTCGGCATGGGCACCGCCCTGATCCGCGGCGTCGGCAAGGTGATCGACCCGAACAGCTGCTGCGAGGAGCCGGGCGAGTCGACCAACCCGGTCAAGCTGGTCGGCGACGCGATCAGCGGGGTCGGGCGCGCCTTCAAAAAGAAGCCCGACAAGACCGGCCGCGTCGCCATCGACCTGAACGGCCTCCCGCCGCCCGAGACGCGGCAGATGCGCGACCTCGAGGTGCGCCTCCCGCTGCCCTGATTGTCATTGGCACCGGTGTCATCTAGCCTCGGTCCAAATAGATTCGGGAGGGATGGGATGCGCAAGGCTGTTGTCGTCGGATGGGTTCTGGCGCTGTCGTGCGGCATGGCGCAGGCGCAGACCGCGCCGCAGGAGCGTCCGCCGGCGGTGCCGATCAAGGCCTCGAAGATCATCCTGGTCGGCGATTCGACCACCCAGGTGCTGTCGGGCTGGGGCGGCAGCTTCTGTGCCACCCATGTCACCAGCTTCGCCGCCTGCGTGAACCTCGCTCGGGGCGGGCGCAGCACGTACAGCTATCGGGCCGAGGGCAGCTGGGACCTGGCTCTGGCCGAAATGAAGACGCCGGGCTTCGTGAAGACCTATGTCCTCATCCAGTTCGGCCATAACGACCAGCCGGGCAAGCCGGGTCGCTCGACCGACCTCACCACCGAATTCCCGGCCAATCTGAAGCGCTATGTCGAGGAGACGCGCGCCGCCGGTGCCGAGCCGATCTTGCTGACCCCGCTCACCCGCCGCCAGTTCAAGGCCGGCAAGCTCGACCGCGATCTCGATGCCTGGGCCGCGGCGATCCGCAAGGTGGCGGCGGAGATGAACGTGCCGCTGGTCGATCTCAACAAGCGCAGCGCCGATGCCGTCGAAGCGCTGGGCCCGTCGATGGCCAACCGCTTCGCTCAGGTCGCGCCGGCCCGCGAAGTCTCCGCGGCGGCGCTGACCGGCACGACGATCGCCAACCCGGCTGCCGCAGCCGCCGCGCCCTCGGCGCCGCAGAACAACGCCGCGGTCGAGCCGCTCGGCGATGCCAAGCTGGCCTTCGACTATACGCATCTGGGGCCGGTGGGCGCCGATTTCTTCTCGAAGATGGTGGCCGACGAGCTGGCAGTGGCGGTGCCGAAGATGCGCCCGCTGCTGGTGCCGTGATCGGTCTTGCAATGTAGGATTTCGCCTGCTTGGCTCGGGCGGCCGGGGGTCTTGTCCGGCCGCTCTTTGATTTCGTTGGAAAGATAGGATCAGGCGGCCGCAAGCAAGTTGCGCAAAGCCGCCGATCGAGGCGCTTCAGGGCGCGCGCTAGGCCGCGCAGGTCATGAACTTAGTGAACTTCCGCGAGTCGCCTGGCGGTGCGCTGTTGGACCCGGGTCCTAGCTGCCCAGTTCCAGGATCACCGCCCATTCGTCGTCGCGGACGGGGGTGACCGAGAGGCGGGACTGGCGGAGGACTTCGAGCTTGGCCAGCCGGGGCTCGGCCTTGAGCATGGCGAGCGTCACCGGCTTGCCCAGCTTGCGCACCGGCTTCACCGCGACGCTGGCCCATTTGCCGTCATCGCCATCCGCCTGCCAGGCGCGGGTGATCTCCATGATCCCGACCGCGGCCTTTTCGGTGTTCGAATGGTAGAAGAGCGCCTGGTCGCCCGGCTCCATCTCCTTGAGGAAGTTGCGCGCGGTATAGTTGCGCACGCCGTTCCACTCGGTGGCGCCCTCCTTGATCAGGTCATCCCAGCCATAGACATCGGGTTCGGAGCGGAGGAGCCAGTAGCGCATGCCGGGTCCTTAACCAGCTAAACCGCCGCTTAACAGCCGATTCCGAACCAGTTCAGGCTCCGCGCGTTATCTCCCTGACCTCAGCGCCGCGACTCGTCCCTCCTCGGGCAGCCGAAGGCGCCAGCAGTTGAGGAGGAAAGTATGTTCAAGTTCGCGCAGAGGGTCGTACTCGGCTTCGCAATGGGTGCCGCGGCGCTCACCGCTTTTGCCCCGTCGGCCGAGGCACAGCGGTATCGCGGCGGCTATGGCCACCATTATCGCGGCCATGACGACACCGGCACCGCGATCGTCGCGGGCATCGCCGGCCTCGCCATCGGCGCGGCGATCGCCAGCAGCAACAACGACCGCCGCTACGACTATGATCGCGGCTACTACCGCGACCACGGCTATTACCCGACCGACGGCTATTATTATCGCAACCACTACCGCTCCTATCGCGGCTATTGCGAGACCCGTCGCGTCTGGGATCCGTATCTCGATCGCCCGGTCCGGGTGCGCTACTGCCGCTAACACTTTCGGGGGGCTGGCCTAGGGTCGGTCCCCCTCGTTACGCTGGGGCATGGGCACCGATTCGCACTTCCAGCCGCAGCTGACCGCCGATCCTTCCGATCCGTACAAGCGGGAGGCCCAGACCTTTCCCGAACTCAACGACGACATGGCCGGGCGGGTCACCGCCTTCGGCACCGTCGAGGAACTGCCCGAAGGCGGTCCGCTGTTCGACCGGGGCGACCGCAGCGTCGACTTCTTCCTCATCCTCGAAGGCGCGGTCGAGGTGCTCGACGTCGATGCCAAGGGGCATGAGCATGTCGTTCATGTCCACGGCGCCCGCCAGTTCACCGGCGAGCTCGACCTGTTCAACGACCGCAAGATCCTGGTCTCCGCCAGGGCCAGGCCCGGCACTCGGGTTGCCAGAGTGGGCCGGCTCGAGTTCCGCCGGCTGATCTCGGCCGAGCCGGACATCGGCGAAGTGGTGATGCGCGCCTTCATCCTGCGCCGGGTGGGGATGATGCTCCACGGCGAGGCCGGCATCGCGCTGATCGGGCCCGCCCATGCCGCCGCCACCGCGCGGATCGAGAGCTTCCTGCGCCGCAACGGCCTGCCGCACCGCCAGATCGACACCGAGACCGACGCCGATGCCGGCGGCTTCCTCGAATGCTTCCGGCTCAGCCTCGAGGACCTGCCGGTCGTCGTGGTCCGCGGCCAGACTTTCCGCCGGCCGAGCAACGGCCAGGTCGCCGATGCACTGGGCCTCACCGTCGATCTCGATCCCGACCATGTCCATGACGTCGCCGTGGTCGGCGGCGGGCCAGCGGGGCTGGCCTCGGCGGTGTACGCCGCTTCGGAAGGGCTCGACACGATCGTGATCGAATCGATCGCGCCGGGCGGGCAGGCGGGGACCAGCTCGAAGATCGAGAATTACCTGGGCTTCCCGACCGGCATCTCGGGCCAGGCGCTGGCCGGGCGGGCGCAGGTGCAGGCGCAGAAGTTCGGTGCGCGGCTGCTGGTATCGCGCGGGGCGGTGGGGCTCGACTGTTCGGGCGTGCCCTTCACCGTCCGGCTCGACGACGGCACCGAGATCCGGTCGCGGGCGGTGGTCGTCGCCACCGGTGCGCGCTACCGCAAGCTCGACCTGCCGCGCTATGCCGAGCTGGAGGGCAACGGCATCTATTATGCCGCGACCAACATGGAGGCCGGGCTGTGCGCCGGGCAGGAAGTGGTGGTGGTCGGCGGCGGCAACTCGGCGGGGCAGGCGGCGATCTACCTCGCCCGCAGCGCCGGGCACGTCCATATCCTGGTGCGCGGCAAGGGGCTGGCCGACACCATGTCGCGCTACCTGATCGAGCGGATCGAGGCATCGGACCGGATCACGCTCCATCCCTTCACCGAAGTGACCGAGCTGGAGGGCGAGCGGCATCTGGAGGGGCTGCGCTGGACCGACCGCCGGACCGGCGAGACCAGCCGGCGCAAGGCCGGGGCGCTGTTCGTGATGATCGGCGCGGTGCCCTCGACCGACTGGCTCGACGGTTGCCTGGAACTCGATCCGACCGGCTTCGTCCGGACCGGCAGCGGCGAGACCTTCTTCTGCTCGTCCAAGCCCGGGATCTTCGCGGTGGGCGATGTCCGCTCGGGCTCGGTCAAGCGGGTCGCGTCCGGGGTGGGCGAGGGATCGGTGGTGGTCTCCTCGATCCACCGCTACCTTGAAAGCCTGCGCCAATAGCGGCAAAGGGCTGGGCCATGAGTGACACGCCTCCGGACCGCCTGTCGGTCAACCAGAACAGCCCCTATTTCCAGCGCGAGCTGCTGGAGCGCGGCATCGGCATCCGCTTCAAGGGCGTCGAACGCCGCGACGTCGAGGAATATTGCATCTCCGAAGGCTGGATCCGCGCCGCGCTCGGCAACAAGGTCGACCGCAAGGGCAACCCGCTGACGATCAAGCTAAACGGCCCGGTCGAGGCATGGTTCGAGCGTCCGGCGGCTGGCGGCGAGACGGAAGAGGGCGCCGAGGGCTGATCTTCGGCGGATCGTCGGTTGAGCGATTCATTGAATCTCTTGAATCCCTGACGCGTGCGCGGGGCATCGGCCTCGCGTGCTCGGGATGGGGTTCGACGGTGAGAAAGAGCCTGTCGAGGGTGACAGGCGGAATCCTATTTTGGAAGCCCGATTACCCCTTCTCCCTCTGGGAGAAGGAGGGGCCCGCGGCCTAAGGGCGTGGGAGGATGAGGGTCGATACGCCTCTGGCCGCGTCGTTCGCGGACAGGCCGCCCTCACCCAACCCTCTCCCAAAGGGAGAGGGCTTTATGGACTCACGCCGAAAACGCCGCCCGTGCCGCGTCCTCGAAGGCCTTGAGCGCGGCCATGTGGGGGAAGGGGCCGTGGCTGATGCGGGCCACGCCGGTCTGCGCCACCGCCTTCGCCTCGGGCGCGCCGGGGAAGGCCATGAAGTTTACCGGCAGCGGCACCGCCTTCGCCACGCGCTCGAGTAGGGCGAGGTCGGCGAGGCCGGGGACGAAGAAGCCGCTGGCGCCGGCATCGGCATAGGCCTTGCCGCGCTCGATCGCCTCGTCGGCCATCGCTGCGTCATGCGTGTCGCCCTTTGCGATCAGGAAGATGTCGGTGCGGGCGTTGAGGAAGAAGTCCGGGCCGACCGTCCAGCGGATCGCGGCGATGCGGGCGGACTGGTCCTCGATTGTGTGCATGACGCGCGCGGGCGTGCCGTTGCTGGCGACGACCTGGTCCTCGAAATTGCAGCCGATCGCGCCGGTGGCGGCGAGCTTCTCGACATTGGCGGCGACCGCGTCGGGATCGACGGCATAGCCGCCCTCGAAATCGACGCTGACCGGCAGCGCCACCGCGCCGACGGTGCGCCGGGCATTGGCGAGCGCGAGGTCGAGCGGCAGCGCTTCGGCATCGTCGAAGCCGTGCGCGGTGGAGACCGAGGCGCTGCCGGTGGCGATCGCCTTTGCTCCGGCGCGCTCGGCGGCGCGGGCGCTGCCCGCGTCCCAGACGTTGAACAGGATGACCGGATCGCCGGGAACGTGCAGCGCGGCGAAGCTCTGATACTTGGACATACGGGAACCCCTCTCGTTCCCGGATTGTTCTAAAGAGGTAACGACGCCGGGGCAAGGGGGCCGTAGCGTCGCTTTGCCAGCATGCTGCCAAATCCCGCCAATTCGGCATGCGTGCGACGACATATCCCCGTTTCGGCGCAAGCTTGCTTTGCCCGGACTCGTCGCGCTGGGGCAGCTTCGCGCCGGCGGGGAGGGCGGCTGGCTGCAGGTCGCTCGATCCTCGAAATCCGAACGGAGGGGCACATATGGCGAGCGATTCCAGTTCGGCCGCGCGGCCGAATATCCTGCTGATCACCTGCGACCAATACAGGTTCCCGCGCTTCTCCTATGGCGACGAAGCCGGGCTGCTCGACTCCCTGAAGCAGATCCTCGGCTTCCAGGGCGAGGTCGATCCGGCGACCAACCCCTATGCGCAATATTTCCCCGGCCTGCTCAAGCTGCGCAACCGGGCCGCGGTGCTGCGCAACCACACCATCGCTGCATCGGCCTGCACGCCGAGCCGCACGGTGATCTACACCGGCCAATACGGCACCAAGACCGGCGTCACCCAGACCGACGGGCTGTTCAAGAACGGCGATTCGCCGAACTTCCCCTGGCTGGCGCCCGACGGCATCCCGACGCTGGGCAGCTGGATGCGTCAAGCGGGCTACACCACCCATTATTTCGGCAAATGGCACGTCTCCAATCCGCCCGATCACAGCCTCGATCGCTACGGCTTCGACGATTGGGAGCCGAGCTATCCCGAGCCCCACGGCGCCCAGCCCAACAATCTGGGCGTCTATCGGGACTTCGGCTTCACCGACACTGCCTGCGCCTTCATCCGGCGCAAGGGACTCGCGCTCGACTATGACCGTGTCTATGCCGCGATGAGCGCGCGCGACCCGGCATCGACCGGGCCGGACACGAACGACATCCCGCCCTGGTTCGCCGTCGCCTCGTTCACCAATCCGCACGACATCGCCACCTATCCCGGCGTGATCGCCCAGGCGCTGCCGGGGGATGGGCCGCGCGGGACCCAGTCGATCTTCGGGCCGCTCACCGTGCCGACCGCCGACGAGCGGGCGATGCAGCCCAAGCCGGGGACGATGCAGCCCTGGCTCAACCCGGACGGCTTCCCCCAGGAATGCAGCTACGACAAGGCGTCGCTCACCCAGGACGAAGACCTGTCGACCAAGCCGACCGCGCAGCATGAGGCGGCCTACAAGGTCGGGTTGGCGCTGGCGGCCAAGGGCGGGTTCAACCTGGTCGCCAACCTCGTCCCCGCCTTCGAGAGCAAGGGCTATGACCCGAGCACGGCAGAGGCGTTCGAGGCGGCGGTCGAGTTCTCGCTGCGCAGCTGCATTCCCTTCCAGCTCTCCGGCGATGCCGAGGGCGGGATGCGCGCCTTCCTGCAATTCTATGGCTGGCTGCACGCGGTGGTCGACGTCCATATCAACGCGGTGCTCACCGCGCTCGAGGAATCGGGCCAGGCGGGCAACACGGTCGTGATCTTCCTGTCCGATCACGGCGAATATGCCGGCGCGCATGGCGGCATGATCGAGAAATGGTACACCGCCTATCAGGAGGCGCTGCACGTGCCGGTGGTGGTGCAGTTCCCCGATCCCGACGGCACGGCGTCGGCGAACCCGGGCGGCATCGCGCCCGAACCGGCGCAGATCGACGCGCTGACCACGCATATCGACATCGTGCCTACGGTGCTCGGCTTTGCAGGCGTGACGCCCGAGCAGCGCCATGCGATCGGCGACCGGATGGCGGGCAGCCGCCCGGTGCCGCCGCTGCCGGGCGTCGACCTGTCCCGGCTGATCGTGAACGCGGTGGACGGCGCGCGGGTAGAGGAGCCGATCATCGAGCCAGACGGGCAGGTGCGCGAGGGTGTGCTGTTCATCACCGATGACGAGATCACCGCACCGCTGCCCTTCGAGCGGACCGCGCAGGAAAAGCACAGCTATGAGGAGTTCGCAGTCTACAAGGCGGTGGTCGACAAGGTGATCCGCGGGGTGCGCGGGCATCCTGGCGTGACGCTGTCGCCGGGATCGGTGCACCAGCCCTGCCATGTCCGCTGCGTGCGGACGCTGCACCACAAGCTGGCGCGCTATTTCGATCCCTCGGGCCAGGTGCCGCAGCAATGGGAGATGTACGACCTGCGCAGCGATCCCAACGAAGCGGTGAACCTGGTCGATGTGATGGCCTCGCCGCCGACAGCCCGCGCGGACCTGCCCGATCGCGAGGCCGTGCAGGCGGATGCCGACCGGCTGGCGAAGCTGCTCGAAAGGCTGGAGCGGCGGGATTTGTGAAGTTGTGGCGGAGAGGGGTGGTGCGCGGCACTGCCCCTCTCCCCGGCCCTCTCCCCGCGAGCGGGGAGAGGGAGATGGGATTAGTGCACGAAGCGGGCGACGACGTCCCGGTACGAGCGGCTCACCTTCACCTGGGCACCCGAATCGAGCACGAGGAAGCATTCGCCATTGGTGTGCGGCTTGACCTGGCGGACCAGGTCGAGATTGACGATGGTCGAGCGGTGGACGCGCTGGAAGCGGCGCGGATCGAGGCGCTTCTCGAGGTCCTTCATCGTCTCGCGCAGGATCAGCGTGTTGTCGCCGGTATAGATGCACATGTAATCGCCGGCCGCGTCGATCCGCTCGATCGTGTCGACGTCGACGCGGAAGATCTGGCCGCGGTCCTTGATGTTGATCAGCTTCTCGAAGCGGCTCGACGCCATCTCGCCGTCGACGGACGAGGCGGCGATCTCGTCGGCCGCATCGGGGGCGACTTCGGCGAGCACTTCCTTGAGCTTCTCGATCTCCTCGACGCCGCGCTTCTCGCTCAGGCGCTGGCGCACCCGGTCGAGCGTGTCGGCGAGCCGGGCGGGTTCGACCGGCTTCATCAGATAGTCCATCGCCTGCGCCTCGAAGGCGCGGATCGCATGATCGCTGTATGCGGTCACGAACACGAACAGCGGCGGTTCGACTTCCATCAGCCCCTGCACGACGGAGAACCCGTCGAAGCCGGGCATCTGGATGTCGAGGAAAACAAGGTCGGGTTTATGGGTCTTGATCGAACGGATCGCCTCGCGTCCGTTCGAGCATTTGTCGATGATCTCGACATCTTCATGTTCCTGGAGCCTCAGTTCGAGCCCCTGAATTGCAAGGGATTCGTCGTCTACCAGGATGGTCCGAATGGTCATGCGGCCTCTCGATTAGGTTCCTCGATCTGGAACGGTATCTCGATCTCAACGCTGAACCCCTTCCCTGGGTCCGAACGCGTCTCAAATCGATGGTCAGGCCCGTAAGCCTGGGCCAACCGCTCCTTGATATTGGCGAGCCCCACGCCGGTTGAAAGGGTCGGCCGCTGCTTGACTTCGATCAATCCCGGACCCGTATCGGATACGGCGATCTGCACTCGTTCTCCGGCGAGCCGAGCGGAGACGGTGATATCGGCGCCCTCTTCCTGGGGCGTGACGGCATATTTGATGGCGTTCTCGACGAGCGGCTGGAGCAGCAGCGACGGCAGCCGCGCCTTGGTGACGCGCTCGTCGATCTCGAAATGGGTGCGCAGCCGCTCGTCGAAGCGCATCTTCTCGATCTCGAGATAGAGCTTCAGCGTCTCCGCCTCCTGCTGGAGCGTGACGTGCGCGGTCGGCTCGTTGGCCAGCGTGTAGCGGAGGAACGAGCTGAGGCGGGAGAGCATGATGTTCGCCCGCTCGGTCTGCTTGAGCAGCACCAGGGTCGAGATCGAGTTGAGCGTGTTGAAAAGGAAATGCGGATTGAGCTGGTAGCGCAGCATCGCCAGCTGGGCCTGGCTGGCCTGCATCTCCAGCGCCTGCATCTGGTCGATCTGGTCCTCGACGACGAGGTAGAAATTGACCGCGAAATAGAGCGCCGACCAGCCGGCGAGCACGGTGAAGTTGATGAACACCGTGCCGGTGACCAGCGACAGGGTGATCCCCGGCGTGCCGCGGACGAAGGAATAGGTGAAGGCGTCGAGCATCGCGTAGATCGTCGTGGCGATGCCCAGCGTGGCGAGGGTCAGCAGGATCGACGGGACGCGCGGCAGCTTGCGATAGGTGCGGTAGAGCGCCGAGAGCAGCAGCGTCAGGCAATAGCCGATGATCGTCTCGACGATGCCGGCGATCGCGCTCTGGATCGGCTGCGAGTTCGACACCACCGAGACGGTGCGCAGGAGCAGATAGCCGGTCCAGCCGCCGGCCTGCAGCATCCAGAAGGCACGGTTCTTGTCCTCGAAGAACGGGCGCGACAGCGCGGCCGGCGGCTTCGACGGCTGCGCGAGGAAGGGGGATCTGGGGTCCAGGGTAGCCACGACCTGCCTCTAACACCGCTGACAGGCGGGGGCAAAGAGGGGTAGGCTCGCAAGGGCCGGCGCCAGACCGGCAGCGAGAGGGAGAGCGAGATGGAAACCGGCGGCGAGCGGGCGAAATTCCATGCGATGGCCGAGGGCACGGCCGAGGACTGGGCGATCATCGGCGGCGCGTTCCGCGGCTTCGCGGCCGGGCTTCCCGACCGGGTCCTGACCCATCTCCGGCTGCTCGACGGCGATTTCGGCGGCTTCGCGATCGACCGGCTCCAGCATTCGCTGCAGACCGCGACGCGGGCGCACCGCGACGGGCGGGGCGAGGATTATGTGGTGATGGCGCTGCTCCACGACATCGGCGACACGCTGGGGAGCTACAATCATCCCGAGATCGCCGCGGCGATCCTTCGGCCGTTCGTCAGCGAGGAGCTGCACTGGATCGCCGACAAGCACGGCGCCTTCCAGGGCTATTATTTCTTCCATCACCTGGGGATGGACCGCGACATCCGCGAGGGGTTCCGCGGGCATCCGCATTTCGAGGCCTGCGCGGAGTTTTGCGAGAAGTACGACCAGGCGGCGTTCGACCCGGCCTATGACAGCGCGCCGCTCGACTTCTTCGAGCCGATGGTCCGCCGGGTGTTCGCGCGGCCGATCAACAGCATCTACGCCAAGGCTTGATTCCCCTTCCGCTTGCGGGAGGGGTCAGGGGAGGGGGCTGTTCTCTTTTGGCGCCACGCCCTCCCCCGGCCCCTCCCGCAAGCGGAAGGGGAGATCTTCCCCCAAACGAAAACCGCCGCCCCGGTTGCCCGGGGCGGCGGCTTCGTTTCGACGGTTGGCGTGCGGCTTAGAAGCCGATCACCAGCGTGCCGGTCAGCGAGCGCGGCGTGCCGATCACGACGTTCGGAACGCTGAAGCGGTTCGAGCCGCCACCGAAACCACCAGCGTAGAACTCGTCGAACAGGTTGCCGACGTTCAGCTGGAAGTAGGTGCGGTCATTCGCACCGTCGATGATCTTGCCGAGGTTCACGCGGATGTCGATGTCCACGATGTTGTACGACGGGGTCTTGGAACCATAGACCTGGAGCATCTGACCCGGGTTGTTATTGGCGACCGGGACGGTCGGTCCGGCTGCGCCGTTGTAGCAGGTCACGCCGGTGAGGGTGCCGCTGCCGGTGCCAGCCGTGTTGAAGCACTGGCTGATCGGCAGGTTCTCGTCGTTGACGTAGCGCGGACCGGTGCGCTTGGCCTGGATACCCAGGTCGACCGGGCCGAGCGTGCCCTGGACGCGGCCACCGAAGGTGTAGACGGGCGCACCGCTCTCACGCTTGCCGGCGGTCTGGTAGTAGACGTCGACGCCCGGGGTCGCGGAATTGCGATCGGTGTCGATGTTGCGGCCGAGCAGCAGGTTGTCCTTGATCTTCGAGTGCAGGTACGAACCGAAGACATAGACCAGCAGGTTGTCCATCGGCTTGTACGACAGGCTGCCGTCGAAGCCCCACTTGGTCACCGAACCGAGGTTGCGGGTGATGACCTGGTCCAGCTCGGGATCATAGGCGCTGGCGATACGATCCTTGTAGCTGGTGTACCAGCCCGAGAGCACGCCCTGCACCTTGCTCGACGAGTAGCGCAGGCCACCTTCGAACGTGTCGGTGATTTCCGGACGCGGCTTGGCGCCTTCGACGTTCGTCGGGAAGTAGAAGGCGTTGTACAGGATGTCCGTACCCGGAACCGAGATGCCCTTGTTGTAGCTGGCATAGGCCTGCAGGTGCTGGGCGATGTCGTAGGTGACGTTCACGTCCGGCAGCGCGCGGCTGTACTTGTAGGTACGATCCTGCGGCGCCGCGAAACCGGTCACTACGCCCGTGGTCGGGTTGTAGTTGTAGGGGTTGGCGGCGGTGTAGCCGGCGACCTGCGACGGCGCCACGCAGGCGACGTTGCCGTTGGCGGCGACGGTGAAGCAGTGCTGGTTCAGGTCGCGCTGGAAGAACTTGCCGGTCAGGCCGAGGTTGACGGTGACCGGACCGAACTCGCCGCGATACTGACCTGCAACCAGGTTCAGCGTCGCATAGGACAGGCGGTCGCGCTTCTGGAGCACGCTGCCGTCGTTCTGCAGGATCGGGCTGTTCACCGGGAACACGTCGCCCGGCTCGCCATTGCCCAGGACCGTGCCATGCTCGCCGGTCTGGCGGTGACGGCCGCGATCGAAGGTGTAGCTGAGGCGCAGGCGGTGCCCCTCGGCGATGTCATAGACCAGCGACGAGCTGACGATGTAGCGACGGGTCTGGGTCTGGCTCGGGTTGGTGATGTAGACGGTGTCGAGCAGATCGCCGTCGCCGTTGAGGTCACGGCCGACATATGTGCCGAAGCCGCCCACCGTACCGGTGCCGGTGTTCGGGCCGGCGTTGATCACGCCGGTGTAGGTGCCGGCGCCGCAGCCCGCGCCGACGACCGGCGAGGTGCCGAGCGTGGTGCAGCCTTCGCGTGCCGCCACGACACCGCCGCCATTGGCCTTGGTGTACTGGTAGCTCGGGTCAACCGTCAGGATCAGGCCGTCGGCCAGGGTCAGGCGGAGGTTACCGCGGATGTTGCCAGTGTTCGACGGGTTGTAGCGGCGGTCGAATTCCGAACCGCAGCTGGCGCCGGCGGTCGGGGCTGCCGGGGAGGCCGCGACGTTGTCCGCAATGCCCGGACGGCCAACGGCCATCGTGCACGGATAGTTGATGTCGTAGAAACGCTCTTCGCGGGTCAGCGGGAAGCGGTTCGCCGTGTTCGGGCCGACGATGCGCGGGGTGGTGCCGGTCGTGGCCGGGCCCGAGCGCAGATCGGTGCGGAGCGGAACCGAGCCGAAGAAGTTGTTGCGGTTCTCGTTATAGTGGCCGGCGATCGCGATGAAGTCGCCGTTCGAGCCCAGCGGCTGATAGATGCGGGCATTGTACTGCTGCTTGCGCAGCTTGCCATAGTTGTTGAACGGCTGGCGCGCATCGATGTTCGAGGCCGAGAAGAAGGCCTTGGTGCCGAAGCTGGTGAACACGCCGGTGTCGACCATGCCGAACACGCGGTAGATCGGCTGGGTGCCCGAACCCTCGGCGAGATAGTCGCCATAGGTGCCGCTCAGCATGACGTGGAATTCGTCGCTGGGCACGCGGGTGCGGATGTTGATCGTGCCGCCCGAAGCCGAGGCGGTCGGGCTGTCGACGTCGGTCGAACCCAGGCTGACGCTGATCGAGTCGAGCGTTTCCGGATCCTGCTGCTGGTTCGAGTAGATCGCGTAGTTGCCGGTGTCGTTCAGCGGAATGCCGTCGATCGTCTGCGAGATGCGGGTCGAGTCGAAGCCGCGGATCGTGAAGGTGCCGCCAGCGGCGCCGGTCGCGTCGTTGTTCTGGAAGCTGACGCCCGGCGACAGGTTGACGATTTCGTTGACCGTCTGGCCGGGGCGCTGACGACCGATCAGCTCGCTGTTGATGACGACCTTGGTCTTGCCGGCGTCCGGGACCTGGATGCCGCCGACGCCCTTCTCGACGCGGCTGCCGGTGACGACGATCTCTTCGCCTTCGAAGTCCTGCGTACCGGTCGACTGCGCGAAGGCAGCGCCCGGAATCAGCAGCGCGGCGAAAGCCACGCCAGCAAAAAGCTTGGTGCGCATTGGAGGTGTTTCCCTTTCGGTGTGTGCTTGTCGTCTGCACTGACGCGGTGTGGTTCACCGTCGTCGCCGCCCATGCGATTAATTTATGTCGGTCCTGTGACAGTCAATCCGAGTCAGGATGGGCAGGGCTGTTAATCCACGATTCAGGATTGTTGCGTTGCAAAAAAGTCACTCAGTGTTTCCGACGATTTGCAGCCAATCGCTCTCCGTAATTACGCGAATTCCGAGATCTGCGGCCTTTTTGAGCTTCGAGCCCGCGCCCGGCCCCGCAATGACCAGATCGGTCTTCGCCGACACCGATCCCGCGACTCGGGCGCCAAGCGACTCGGCCTGCGCCTTGGCCTCGTCGCGACTCAGCGCTTCCAGCGTGCCGGTGAAAACCAGCGTCTTTCCCGAGACTTCCGATTCGCGCGTCTCGACGATGAAGGGCGGCGGCGCGACTTCGCCGAGCAGGTCTTCCCACACTGCGCGATTGTGCGGCTCGTGGAAGAAATCGGCGAGCGCCTGGCCGACCGCGCCGCCGACATTCTCGACGCCGATATGCTCGGCGACGGCCTTGTCGAGCCGGGCGCGGTGTTTCGCCTCGGTCTCACCGATCTGTGGCGGCGTTGCATCGCGCATCGCGATGATCTCGTCGGCCAGCGCCTGGAGCGCGGGCAATGTTGCATAGCGTTTCAGCAGGTCTCGCGCGGTGATCGCGCCGATATGGCGGATGCCGAGGCCGAACAGCAGGCGCGCGGCATCGGGTTCCTTCTTCGCCCTGATCGCCGCGATCAGCGCATCGACGGATTTCTCCTGCCAGCCTTCGCGCCCGAGCAATTCCTCGCGGTGCGCAGCCAGGCGGAAGATGTCCGCCGGCTCGGCGATCCAGCCGAGATCGAGGAACTCGGCCAGCGTCTTCTCGCCCAACCCCTCGATGTCGAGCGCGCCGCGGCTGACGAAATGCTTGAGCCGCTCGAGCCGCTGGGCCGGGCAGATCAGCCCGCCGGTGCAGCGGATGTCGACCTCGCCCTCTTCGGCCACCGCCTCGGACTGGCAGATCGGGCAATGCGTCGGGAAGGCCCAGGGATCGCGGGCCTCGTCGCGGGTGAGGTTCTCGACGATCTGCGGGATCACGTCGCCGGCGCGCTGCAGGACGACGCGGTCGCCGGGGCGCACGCCGAGCCGGGCGATCTCGTCGGCATTGTGCAGCGTCGCGTTGGTGACGACGACACCGCCGACGGTGACCGGCTCGAGCCGGGCGACGGGGGTGAGCTTGCCGGTGCGGCCGACCTGGATGTCGATTGCGCGCAGCGTGGTCTGGGCGCGCTCCGCCGGGAATTTGTGCGCCATGCCCCAGCGCGGGAAGCGGCCGACAAAACCCAGACGCGTCTGCCAGTCGAGCCGGTCGACCTTGTAGACCACCCCATCGATATCGAAGGGGAGGTCGGCGCGGACCGCCTCGATCTTCCGGTACTGCGCCAGCGCCGCGTCGAGATCGACGGGGCCGGTGAACAGGTCGGAGACCGGGAAGCCCATCGCCTGGATCGCGCGGATCACCTCCACCTGGGTCTCGCCGGGCAGGGAAGTGACCTCGCCCCAGCCCCATGCCCAGAAGCGCAGGGGGCGTGACGCGGTGACCGCGGCATCCTTCTGGCGCAGCGAGCCGGCGGCGGCGTTGCGCGGATTGGCGAACTGGCGCGCTTCCTTGCCACTCTCCTCCGCCTCGGCGAGCAGCCGGGCGTTGAGCGCGGCGAAATCGTCCTTCGCCATGTACACCTCGCCGCGCACCTCGAAGATCTCGGGCGCGCCGGCGATCTCCTCGGGGATGTCCTTGATCGTCCGGACATTGGCGGTCACGTCCTCGCCGATCTGGCCATCGCCGCGGGTGAGCGCCTGGACGAGCTTGCCGTTCACATAGCGCAGCGAGCAGGACAGGCCGTCGATCTTGGGCTCGGCGGTGAGCGCGACCGGCTCGGCATCGCCCAGCGCGAGGAAGCGGCGGACGCGGCCGAGGAAATCGGTCACGTCCTCGTCGCTGAACGCATTGTCGAGGCTGAACATCGGCCGGGCATGGGCGATCTTGGCGAGCCGGCCCGACGGCGCGGAGCCGACCAGCTTCGACGGCGAATCGGCGCGGACCAGGTCCGGGAAGGCCGCCTCGATCGCGGTGTTGCGCCGCATGAGTGCATCATAGTCCGCGTCGCTGATCTCGGGCGCGTCCTTGGCATGATAGAGGCGGTTGTGGTGCGCGATCTCGGCGGCGAGCTTCTCGAGCTCGGCGGCGGCCTGTTCCGGAGTCTGGGGGAGCGGATCCATGGCGCCGGGTTAGGCTGGGGGCGGCTCGACGATCAAGCGTCTTGAAGCGGTGCGGGCGCGTAACGACATTGTCGGTAATGCGCCTGGTCCGGATCGTTCTTGCCATCTTGCTCTGGGCCGTCGTCGTGTTGTGCCTGGTCGCGACGGCCGCGCCCTTCTTCCTCGATCGCGTCTATTATCGCGGGCCGGTCTCGGGCCATTTCGACGGCAAGCGCTTCTTCAATCCCGATGGCGATGCGCTCGATATCTCCGCCACGCGCCGCAACCGGCTGCTCTGGCAGCAGGTGTTCGGCGATCCGACCCGGCCGACATGGCCCGAGCGGGTGGCGGTGACGCCGGGCAAGCCGCCGGCGCGCGTCGAGGGCGGGAAGATGCGGGTCACCTGGATCGGCCATGCCACGGTGCTGGTGCAGGCCGACGGGGTGAACATCCTCACCGATCCGGTGTGGAGCGACACGGTCGGCCCGTTCGGCTTCGGCCCGCGGCGTGTGGCGGAACCGGGCGTGCGCTTCGAGGACTTGCCCAGGATCGACCTCGTCCTGGTCAGCCACAATCACTACGACCATATGGACCTGCCGACGCTCAAGCGGCTCTCGGAGCGCGACCATCCGCTGGTCGTCACGTCGCTCGGCAACGACAAGGTGATCGCGAGCGCCGGCGTGGCCTCGCGCGCGCTCGACTGGGGCCGGCAGATCGCGCTGCGCCCGGGTGTGGCCGTGACGGTGACGCGCAGCCATCACTGGGGCAGCCGCTGGTTCGCGGATCGCAGCCGGGCGCTCTGGTCGAGCTTCGTCGTGCACCTGCCGCACGGCAATTTCTTCTTCGCCGGCGATACCGGGCTGGGCGACGGCAAATGGCCCGTCGAGGCGGCGGCGCTGGGGCCGGTCCGCTTCGCCGCCATCCCGATCGGCGCCTTCCGCTTCGAGGAGGGGCAGATGGCGAGCGGCAGCCATATCGGGCCGCCGGATGCGATCCGGGTGTGGGACGGGCTTGGCCGACCGGAGGCGCTGGCGGTGCACTGGGGCACGTTCCGCCTGTCGCGCGAAGGCTATGCGACGCCGCCGGCGATGCTGCGTGGGATGCTGCGCTGTGCCGGCGAGGATCCGGCGCGCTTCGCCGCGCACCGGATCGGCGAGACCTTCGCCGTGCCCGCGCTTGGCGCGGCCCCGCCGCCGCCTGACTATCCCGGGCTCGACGCCTGCATCCGAGACCGGCGGTTCGCCGCGCTGCGTTGATGCGCCGAAACGAGCCGGTGCCCCGCTCCCAGACGCTTGTCGGGACTCACTCGCGCGGTTTATCCTGCGCGGAATCGGGAGGGGTCCCCTGTGAACGACAGCGCGAAAGCTGCGCAACGCTATGACACGTCCATCGACCGGGCCGGGCTTGCGCTCGGCGTCGGCAGCGCCTTTGCCGGGCTCATCGTGCTCGCGCTGCTGCTGCTCGGCGGCAAGCGCGATCCGCTGAGCCTGGTGAGCGGCTGGCTGATCGGCAGCCTGATCGCCGGCATCGCGATCACGGCGGTCGGCGGGCCGCTATGGCTGGTGATGCATGTCGCCGGGCTGCGCCGGGCGCATCACGCCGCGCTGGTTGGCGCGCTTACCGCGCTCGCCGTCTTCGTCGGCGCGCAGACCTATGGCTTCGGGCTGTTCGAGATGCCGCCGATGGACAATCGCGCGCTGCTGTTCCGCTGGATCAGCGCGGTCGCGTCGAGCGCGATACTCGCGCTGTTCGCGGCGGGTACGGCGGCGCTAATGTGGCGCATCGCCTATCGTCCTGAGGCCTGATTACTTCGCGCATTCCCCGGTGCGGTGGCCGCTGAGCGCCATGGTCATCTTGGCCCGCTGCGCCGGGTCGCCGGGCTGCTGATCGATGTCGAGGCGGATCGCGAAATCCTCGGCGGCGTAGCTGCCGGAGACCGCGACATCGACCTTAGCGCCCGGCTCGCTGCCCTTGCAGCTGAGCTGGCCGTCGAACTTGCCGCCGCCCATCGTCAGGCGCTGGTAATGGCAATCGCTGCCGAGCATCTCAAAGACTGCCGCCGGCTCTGGCGCGGCGAGATCGGTGCCCATATGGCAGACGCTCTCGGTCTTGTGCATCGCCTTGGCCGCCGCGACCTTGGCGTCGCGATCGGGCCCCGGCGCCATGCCGGGCAGCTCGAACGCCGAGATCGCGATCGTGCGGTCCCACTGGCCCATGTGCATCGGGCCACCGGGCTTCGCCTTGGCATAGGCCGCGGCGACCTGCTCGGAAGTCGCGTCGGTCACGCTGAAGCCGTCGCCGGCCTGGCCCGCGCCGGTGAGCAGCACCAGCGCGGCGGCGGCTCCGAACGGGGCCAGGCGGGGGATCACGCCTTGCACTTGCCGACGCGCTTGCCGGTGACGCGGAAGGTCATCGAGGTTTCCTTGGTCTGGCCGGGGACGGTCTGGCTCTGCTTCATCACCAGGTCATAGGCCGCAGGGGTTTGCGTGCCGGTGATCGACACGCGCGACTTGCCGAGCGGCGTGTCGCAATCCATCGCCGCATCGACCTTGCCGCCGGCGGTGACATATTTGGCGAAGCGGCAGGACTTGGCCATTGCCGGGAATTTCGAGACGTCGAGCGGCTTGCCGTCGCGCTCGGTGCGGCAGCCGCGCTGCGTCTGCGGCGGCTTGCCGACCTGCGCCTTGAGCGGGGCGACCTGCGCCTCGGGCGCGCCGCCGGGCTCGAAGCCGGTCAGCTGCATCGTCTCTTCCCACATGCCGGGCTGGCTCGGCGCCTTGCTGTCGGCCGCGGCGCTCTGCTTGGCGACTTCCTCCATCGAGGCGTTCTCGAGCCGGACCTCGCCGGTCCTGCGCGCGCTCTCCTCGGTCGAAGGACCCTGATTGCAGGCGGCGAGCGGGAGCAATGCTCCGGCGGCGAGAATCGTCAGACGCATGATGTTCCCCTGGGGTTGGCGTATGTGCCAGCCACACCCCATATTCCCCGCGATGGCAATCCAGATTCGCACCAGCCTGGCCGAGCCCGAGACCGGGCAGAGCTTCGTCCCGCACCGTCCCCAGCGCCCGGAGAAGTCCGAGGGCGGGAAGCTGTTCAAGCTCGTCAGCGAGTATCAGCCCTCGGGCGACCAGCGCTTCGCGATCCCCGAGCTGGTCGAGCAGGCGCGCCAGGGCGAGCGCGACCAGGTGCTCCTTGGTGTGACGGGTTCGGGCAAGACCTATACCATGGCCAAGGTGATCGAGACGCTGCAGCGCCCGGCGCTGGTGCTGGCGCCGAACAAGATCCTGGCCGCGCAGCTCTATGGCGAGATGAAGTCGTTCTTCCCGGAGAACGCGGTCGAGTATTTCGTCAGCTATTACGACTATTACCAGCCCGAGGCATACGTGCCCCGGTCCGACACCTATATCGAGAAGGAAAGCTCGGTGAACGAGGCGATCGACCGGATGCGGCACTCCGCCACCCGGTCGCTGCTCGAGCGCGACGACGTGATCATCGTGGCGTCGGTGTCGTGCCTCTACGGCATCGGCTCGGTCGAGACCTATTCGGCGATGATCTTCGACCTGAAGAAGGGCCAGGTGGTCGATCAGCGCGAGATCATCCGCAAGCTGGTCGCGCTCCAGTACAAGCGCAACGATGCCGCCTTCGGGCGCGGCGCCTTCCGGGTGCGCGGCGACAGCCTCGAGATCTTTCCCTCGCACTATGAGGACAGCGCCTGGCGGGTGAGCTTCTTCGGCGACGAGATCGAGGAGATCACCGAGTTCGACCCGCTGACCGGATCGAAGGTGGCGAGCCTCGACTATGTCCGCGTCTTTGCCAACTCGCACTATGTCACGCCCGGGCCGACGATGAAGCAGGCGATGGAGGGCATTCGCCATGAGCTGACCGAGCGGCTCAAGGAGCTGGAGGCGGAGGGCAAGCTGCTCGAGCATCAGCGGCTGGAGCAGCGCACGAACTTCGATCTCGAGATGATTGCGGCGACGGGCAGCTGTGCGGGCATCGAGAACTACTCGCGCTTCCTCACCGGCCGCCTGCCCGGCGAGCCGCCGCCCACCTTGTTCGAATATCTGCCCGAGAACGCCCTGCTCTTCGTCGACGAGAGCCACCAGACGATCGGCCAGATCAACGGCATGTCGCGGGGCGACCATCGCCGCAAGGTGACGCTGGCCGAGTACGGCTTCCGGCTGCCGAGCGCGATCGACAACCGGCCGCTGCGCTTCAACGAATGGGAAGCGATGCGGCCGCAGACCGTCTATGTCTCGGCCACCCCGGGGGGCTGGGAGATGGAGCAGACCGGCGGCGTGTTCGTCGAGCAGGTGATCCGCCCGACCGGACTCATCGATCCGCCGGTGGAGATCAAGCCGGTCGAGGAGCAGGTCCAGGACCTGATCCAGGAGTGCAAGGCGACCACGGCAAAGGGCTATCGCACGCTGGTGACCACGCTCACCAAGCGGATGGCCGAGGACCTGACCGAATACATGCACGAGGCGGGCGTGAAGGTCCGCTACATGCACTCGGACACCGAGACGCTGGAGCGCATCGAGCTGATCCGCGATCTGCGTATGGGCGTGTACGACGTGCTAGTCGGCATCAACCTGCTGCGCGAGGGCCTCGATATCCCCGAGTGCGGGCTGGTCGCGATCCTCGATGCGGACAAGGAGGGGTTCCTGCGCAGCGAGACCTCGCTGATCCAGACGATCGGCCGCGCCGCGCGCAACGTCGAGGGCCGGGTGATCCTCTATGCCGATCGCATGACCGGCAGCATGGAGCGCGCGCTCGCCGAGACAGGCCGCCGCCGCGAGAAGCAGCAGGAGTACAATACCGAGCACGGCATCACGCCGGAGACGGTGAAGAAGAATATCGGCGACATCATCGCCCATGTCGCCTCGAAGGACCAGGTGACGGTGGAGATCGATGCCGATCGCCCGCACATGGTCGGCCACAATTTGCGCGCCTATATCGAGGAGCTCGAGAAGAAGATGCGCGACGCGGCGGCGAACCTCGAATTCGAGGAAGCCGGGCGGCTGCGCGACGAGATCCGTGGGCTCGAGGCGGAGGAACTCGGCCTGCCCGAGGACCAGCGCAAGGCGCCGGTCATGGGGCGCAGCAACGAGGGCAAGCCGGGGACGCGCAAGACGCGCTATGGCAAGACGCAGCGCAAATGGGGCGGCGGGCGCTGATCGCGCCTGCCTGCTCTGCAATATTGAGCCGATGCCAGAATTGCGGCATGGTCGAGCGATAATATAAACCGCGAGTCCCAAATATTCCGGTCGCTCGTCGACTGCGGGATATCTGGAACACCGTCGGAACCATCGGGCCGCATCCACGCCAATATTGGGGGAATCGGCCAATGTCTGACACGATCGAAAAACAGCCCGGTGCCGCCTTCGACCTGACCGTTGATGTCGCGCGTCCCGTCGAAGCACATGCCGATGCGCCGGGCCTGCGCGCAGCGGGGCCGGTGCATCTCGAGCTTTTCCACGGCATGAGCCGGCTCTTCAGCTATGCGCAGGTGCCGGGGCTCAATTCGGGCGAACTGGCGGTGGCCACGATCGTCGATTTCTGGGCGGGCAACGGCCCGAGCCTGGGCTTCGGGCGCTCGGTGCAGGGCATGGGCGACGCCAATGACGGCCGGCTCCATTTCCCGCCGCAATATGCCGTGACGGTGGCGCAGCAGGTTCCCACCGGCGGGCTGTTCGGCGCGCCGATCCCGAACAAGGAGGAGATGGCAGGGGCGTTCCAGCATTTCGGGCTGAGGACGATCATTTCCCATTCCGCGGCCTTTGGCGATGGCGAGGCCGAGGTGGCGGGTCTGCGCGACTGGCTTTCCCGCTATCGCATCCCGGTGGCGTGCCTGCTCGATGCCGCGCAGATCTTCGCGCAGGGCCAGTTGCGCTGGGGCGTGGTGTGCGGCTGGTCCGATGCGCAGGTGCTGCTGGCGGACGAGGGGCAGGTGCATCGCCTGAGCTGGCAGCAGTTCCGCGCCGCTTGGCATTGCCCGGGCCTGCCCTGGCCGAACAATTATATGGCGGTCTCCGCCTATCTGCCGGCGGGCGGATAAGTCGGGCCTGGAGCGTGCGGCGGCGTGGCGGTGCGCCGTTTCGTCGCCGCAGCGGTTGAGCCGCCCGGGCACTTCGCCCATAAGGCCGGCCATGCATCGCAAGCTGCTCGTCTTCGCCTCCGCGCTCGCCATTGCGGGTTGTTCGGAAACGCCGCGCATGGTGCCGCCGCCGGCGCCCCGGCCGGTTCCCGCGCCCGCACCGACCCCGGCGCCCAGGCCTGCTCCCGCCCCCGCACCGACGCTAGGTGCCGATTGGCGCGACTGGCCGCTGACGCCGGGCAACTGGGTGTACAAGCAGGACGGGCGGGGCTCGGCTGCGCTCTATGGCGTGGCGGGCGGCGAGGCCGAGCTGATCCTGCGCTGCGATGCCGGGCGCGGCCGCGTGGTGCTGTCGCGCAGGGGCGAGGGCGTGGCGAACCTGACGGTGCGCACCACCAGCACGCTGCGCCAGCTTCCCGTCCAGCCGCTTCCGGCGGGTGCGACGCCGTGGCTGGCCGCCGATCTGGGGCCGCGCGATTCCATCCTCGATGCGATGGGCTATAGCCGCGGGCGCTTCCTGGTGCAGGGCAATGGCCTGCCGACCCTGGTCGTGCCCGCCTATGCCGAGATCCTGCGCGTCGCCGAGGATTGCCGCGGATAGATCGCCCGCCCTCGCGCATTGACTCGTGCGAGAGGAGAGAGGCGATGATCCGCAAGCTCAAGTCGGGCGAATACCGGCTCTATTCGCGCAAGGTCGATCCCGACACGCACAAGCGGCGCAATCTCGGCACGTTCGGCACGCGCGCGGCGGCCGAGAAGCACGAGCGCGAGGTGCAGTATTTCAAGCGCCATTGAGCCGGGCCCGGCGACGGGCCCGAAACGATCTGGCGGATGCTGTGGGAAGGGCGGTGCGACGGTTTCCGGCCCAGAATTCCAGAATCGCTCAGAAAAAGATTTTATACAAGACTTGTTCTGCGACTCGCGGTGATTCAAATAGTTGGCGTACCCTTCGAGGGTACGGGCTTCTTCAACTAGCGAAAGGAGGTGATCCGATGTCTCATGGTTCAGCAATGGGGTCGGTTCAGTTCGTTCGGGAGACGCACCGCTGAGCTTCTGGGCGCGATCGGAAGCCCTCCGATCGTAAGGCGCACGGGAGGTATTCTCCTCCAATCAACGGCGCCGGTCCGAAGCAAAGCGGTCCGCATGGTCTCCCGGGCTGGAGCAACCGGCCGCTGTGACCATGTCGGAGGTCGCCGGGTCGTCGGGAGACGCCCCGGCGGCCTCTTTCAGTTTCGAGGAAGCGCGATGCGCGTGGCCCCTGCGAGAGCGGGGGTTTTATTTTGGGCGCGCAGCTAGCCGATCCGGTCGAGCCAGCCGGGAAGTTCGGCGAAGCGATCGAGCTGGGTGAAGCGCGGATGCTCGCTCGGCACCGCGGCGCGCTCGTGCGACCAGGACAGTTCGGGCGGCAGGAAAGCGGCCCAGCCGCCTGCGGCGAGCACCGGCGCGATGTCCGAGCGGATCGAATCCCCAGCCATGCCGGCGCGGTCGGGCGCGACGCCATAGCGGGTGAACAGGCGGACAAAGGTGTCGGGGGTCTTGTCGCTGACGATCTCGACGCCGTGGAACAGCTCGCCCAGGCCCGAGGCGGCGAGCTTGGCCTCCTGGTGGAGCAGGTCGCCCTTGGTCACCAGCACCAGCCGCACGCGATCCGCCAGCGCTTCGATCGTCTCGTCGACCCCGTCGAGCAGCTCGACCGGATGCGACAGCAGGTCGCGCCCTGCCGCGAGCATCGCGGCGACCGTTTCGCGGGTGAGCGAATCGCCGCACAGCTCCGTCGCGGTCTCGATCATCGAGAGGGTGAAGCTCTTGGCGCCATAGCCGTAGAGCCGGAGATTGGCGCTCTCCATCGCCTCGAGCCGCTCGCGCGTCACGCCCTCGGCCGCGAACGGCGCCATCATCGCGACAAAGGCGCGCTCCGCGGCGTCGAAGTGGCGCATGTTGTGCCAGAGCGTGTCGTCGGCATCGAGGCAGAGCAGGTCGAGTGGCATGGACGCTGCTCTAGCCCTGCCGGATCCTCACGGCCACGCATAAGATATGCGTGACCGCGAGCGTCCGCGGCTTTCGTCTGGTCAGGTGATCAGATTGTAGCAGATGGTGGCGAAATCGTCGTAAAAGCCGGAATAGTCGAGCAGCAGGACATTGGGCTGCTGGACGTTCTGCGTGACACCCGGGATCGCCGACTTGCCGGCCCACCACTGGCCATAGGCCGTCTCGAAGACCGGGTTGAGATGCGAGGCGCCCTCCTTGTTCTGGCTCCCGCCATTGGGCGTAGTCATGTTGGTATAGCCGAGCACCGCCTGGCTCACCCAGAACAGGCCGGGATCGCGACCGTCCGATCCGGTATCGGCGAGATAATTCTGCTGATCGGCAAGTGTGTCGTCGACCAGCGTGTTCCAGGAATGCAGCGCGTATTTATAGTCCGAGAAGCGCTCGCGCAGCGTGGTAGAGGTAGGCAGCGCCCAGTTGCTCCACTCGCCCGGCCATGCCTCGTCGTTGATCAGCAGGATGATGCGCTGGCCCAGGTCGATGCACCTTCCATAGGTGGGGATGTCGCCGGGGACATAGAGCAGGTCGTTCTGCGACGGGACGGCGCCGAAGTCCCTGAGCAGGCAGGCCATGAAATCAGCGGCGTCGGTCGCGGTGAAATCCTGGCCCGTGACCGCGGTAAAGTCCTTGAAATTGAGAACCACCACTTCGCCGATATGCGCCCGTAGAAACCGGGTGATCTCGCCGAAGAGATAGGTCGTTCCCGTCTGGATCGAGTTCGCGGTGTAGGGATTGTCCCGCGATTCATCGGCGCCGTGGTGCGAGAAGAACACGCCCCTGTCGACGCGCACCCGGAAATCGAAATAGCGCACGCCGTGCTCGAGCTGCTCGTAGATCGAGAAATGCTGCGTCTTGCTCTTGACGTTGATGCCGCCATAGGAGCCGGCATCGTGGCTGCCGGGCAGGGGAAACTGGCACATCGGGATCTGTCTGACGCCGCTGTTGTGTAGAAGGGCCTGGCCCATCCAGTCGGCTGTGTTGATGCTCATCGGGTCGGCCCCTGCTACATGGAAAGCGGCAATTCATTGCGCGCGCGCAACCTAGCATGGGCGATCGGCGCGAAAGCGGGTCGCGCCGATCCGGACGGAAAAAACCGGCTGGCGGGCGGGGCGGCTAGCGGCCGGGCTCGAACCGTATCGCTCGCACGCCACCGTCGAAGCTCTTCGCGCCCAGCACCAGCAGGTTGTTGCCGTCGAGCAGGGCGGCGGGTGCGGTGACGCGCAGCTTCTGCCAGCCGGGGCCGGCGGGGACGGCGAGCGTCAACGGCGTGCCGCCGTTGAGGGTGAGGGTCAGCGTGCCGGGCTTGTCGGCCTTCGCCTCGACTTCGATCGTGTAGCGGCCGCCGCCCTCTGCGGAGAGCGAGTAGCGCATCCATTCGCCGGGCTTGAAGTCGCTGACGTACAGGCTCTCGTCGGCCGCGCGGGCGATGTCGACGCCGTCGTTGCGCCAGGTACGGCCATTGTTCCACTGGCTTCGGGCCTTGCCGGTGGAGACATGGTAATTGGCATCGTCGCTGTCGTGATAGGCGACGCCGGCCGGGCCGATGTCATAGTCGACCGCGTCGAACGCGCCGCCCTCCGCGGTGACCTGCAGGGGCGCCGAGGGGCGCGGGCTCGGATCGTGCGGCTGGCGCAGCATCGCGTCGACCACGTCCTGGTGGAAGACATTGTTCTCGTGGCGGATGTCGTGCCGGGCGAGCTGCATCAGCGTGGCATAGGCCTCATTGGCGCCCGGGCGCGGGCCCTTGCCGGTCCACCAGGCGACGAGCTTCGGCCAGCCCGGATTGGGGGCGATCTCATAGGGATTGTTGAAGCCGATCTTCTTGAGCGGCCAGAAGGCCCAGCCGATGTCGTGCTTCTCGACCAGGCCGATCGCGTCGCGGAACCAGCGGTTGGAGTTCTCGCCCGATTCCCCGAGCCAGAGCGGCATGTTGTACGTCTCGCGCAGCTTGAGGAACGGGGCGATCGCCGCCTCGTCGTTGTAGTTCCAGTATTTGTGGAAGCTGAGCGCGGTGTTCTTGTCCGCGAAGGGCAGCAGGCCCTGATAGTTGTTGCCCCAGCAATTGCCCTCGATGATGAGCATGTGGCGCTTGTCGACCTGGCGGATCGCGGCGGCGATGTCGGTGTAGAGCTGCTTGAGCGGCGCGTTGCCCGTCTCCTTGCAGCCATGCTCGCCGCCGGGGGCGGAGAAGTCCCAATTGGGCTCGTTGAGCAGGTCATAGGCGCCGATGCCGGGCTCGTCGGCATAACGCTCGGCGAGCTTGCGCCAGGTCGCGATCGTCTTGCGGCGGTTCTCCGCGCTCTGCCACAGCGAGGGCTTGGCGGGATCGCGGTCGGCGATCGGCAGGTCGGTGCCCTGGCCGCCAGGCGCCGCGTGCAGGTCGAGGATCAGGTACATGCCATTCGCCTTGGTCCAGGCGAGCAGCGCGTCGATGCGGCGGAAGCCGTCCTCGAGCCAGGTATCCTTGCCGGCGACCGGCTCCTTCTCCGCGGGCAGGGTGAGGAGGTTGTAGTGCATCGGCAGGCGGACCGAGTTCATCCCCCAGCGCGCCATCATGTCGATGTCCGCCTTGCGCGTGTGGTTGTCGAGCCAGGCGCGGTAGAACTCCGCCGTCCTCTCCTCGCCGATCAGATCGGCGATCGCGGCGCGGATGCGATATTGCTGGCCCGAGCCGAGCTGGCCGAGCTGGAGCATATAGCCTTCCTGCAGCATCCAGCCGCCCAGCCCCATGCCGCGCAGCAGGACGGGGTTGCCGCTCTCGTCGACGATGCGCTGGCCATCGGCGCGCAGGAAGGTCTGCGCCGATGCTGGCAACGTTGTCATGCAGGCGAGCAAGGCGAGCGCGAGCTTCTTCATCCGGGCGGTCCTCTCTGTCTGGTTTTGGCGGGAGGGTAGCGTGGGGAAGGCTTGAGATCGATCACAATCGTCATCCCGGCGGAAGGCTCTCCTGAGCGAAGTCGAAGGGCCGGTATCTCGTGCGGCTCTTGTCCCTGTGCCCGCGCCATCGCCTGAGATCCCGACTTTCGTCGGGATGACGGTTTGGGAGAAATGGCTTCAGCCCGGCGTGCCTTTGGCACCCGGGGGATGGGCAGAAGGAAAGGACCGGGGCGTTCCACTTCTCGATCACGCTCGGGCTCGACGACGATTGGCAGTTGGTATTCGAGTGTGTGTCGCGTCGAGACTTAACTTATCCGCGGCGTGCCTCCCCCTGTATTGCAGCCAAAAGAGAAGCCAGGGGTGTATTTTAAGGCGAGGGGCTCTGCGGTTGCTCTGGCGAAGCTTCGACTTACGCTGCCGAACGATTCCGCCACCGGTCCTCCGGCGTTGCCACGTGCAAGCGCCGGCCTTCGTGATCCTTCGTGCTGGCCTGGTACGAGGGATGGCGAGGCTCGTAACCCATATGGTTCGTAATGTCAAGCGAAAAGTGCCAGCCCTCATCCGTCATCCCGGCGAAAGCCGGGATCTCGTGCGGCTCCTTCGTCGCGCCTCCGCCTGAGATCCCGGCTTTTGCCGGGATGACGGAGTGGGCCGGGCTCACGAGTTGGGGTGGGACGGGGTTTGGAACCGGGCGACGATTACGGGGCGCCGGCGGTTCGGCACGGCGACCGACTCAGTCGATGATCGGATATCTGTCGCGCAGGCGGTCGGCGATGCGCTCGACGGCGGCGTTCTCTTCCGCTTCGCCGCCGGGGGTGATCGACCAGTTGCAATGCGGGTGGGTCGCGGCGCTGTAGCGCTTCACCGGGCCGATGACGTTGCGCCAGCGGCGGCGGGTGCCGCCGACCTCGCGCAGCAATATGGCGAGGAACTGGTCGGTGAGGTCGAGCGCGGTCATGCGCCTTCCGCCGCCAGGCCCTTGAGCCGATAGAGCATTTCGAGCGCCTCGCGCGGGGAGAGGCTGTCGATGTCGAGCGTGCCCAGTTCGCTGCGCAGCATGTCGACCTGCGCTTCTTCCTCGACCGCCATGGCGGCGAAGAGGGGAAGGTCGTCGAGGCCCGCGGCAAGCCCGCCGGTCGCGGCACGGCCGGCCTCGAGCTTGTCGAGCACGGCCTTGGCGCGCTTGATCGTCACCGGCGGCAGGCCGGCGAGGCGGGCGACGGCAAGGCCGTAGCTGCGGTCGGCGGGGCCTTCGGCGACTTCGTGGAGCAGGACGAGATCGCCCTTCCACTCGCGCGCGCGGACATGGTGGAGGGTGAGCGCGTCGCAGCGCTCGGCCAGCCGGGTCAGCTCGTGATAGTGGGTGGCGAACAGGCAGCGGCACCGGTTGTCCTCATGGATCGCCTCGACCACCGACCAGGCGATGGCGAGGCCGTCATAGGTCGAGGTGCCGCGGCCCACTTCATCCAGGATCACGAAGCTGCGCGGGGTGGCCTGGGCGAGGATCGCCGCGGTCTCGACCATCTCGACCATGAAGGTCGAGCGGCCGCGCGCGAGATTGTCCGAGGCGCCGACCCGGCTGAACAGCCGGTCGACCAGCCCGAGCGTGGCGCGGGCGGCGGGGACGTAGCTGCCGGCCTGGGCCAGCACGGCGATCAGCGCGTTCTGGCGCAGGAAGGTCGACTTGCCGCCCATATTGGGGCCGGTGACCAGCCAGAGGCGGCTGCTCTCGGAGAGGTTGCAGTCGTTCGCGACGAAGCGCCCGCCCGACCTGGCGACGGCTTCCTCGACCACCGGATGGCGGCCGCCCTCGATCTCGAAACAGGCATGCTCGACGAGATGCGGCCGGGCCCAGCCGCCCTCGGCGGCGCGTTCGGCGAGGCCGGCCGAGACGTCGATCCGGGCCAGGGCATCCGCAGTGCGCGCGATGGGCTCGCGGGCGGCGAGGGCGCGGGTGGTGAGGTCCTCGAGATGCGCGGCCTCGGCGGCGAGGGCATGCGCGCCCGCCTGCGTCACCTTGACCGCGACTTCGTGCAGCTCGGGTGCGTTGAAGCGGACCACGCCGGCTAGGGTCTGGCGGTGGGTGAAGCCGCTGTCCTGCGCCATCAGCGGATCGGCATTCTTCGCCGGCACTTCGATATGATAGCCGAGCACGCCGTTGTGGCGGATCTTGAGCGAGCCGATGCCGGTGCGGCTGCGATACTCGGCCTCCAGCGCAGCGATGGCGCGGCGGCCGCCGGCACCGGCGTCGCGCAGGTCGTCGAGCGCGGCGTCATAGCCTTCGGCGATATAGCCGCCATTCGCGGCATCGACCGGCGGCTCGGGGACGAGCGCGCGGCTGAGCAGGTCGATCAGCGCTCCGTGGCCGCGCATCTGAGGGAGCAGCTCGCCGAGCAGCGGCGGGATGCCGGTCGCTTCGAGCCGCTCGGCGAGACGCCAGGCGCCGTCGAGGCCGTCGCGGAGCTGGCCGAGATCGCGGGGACTGCCGCGTCCGGCGGCTAGGCGGCCAAGCGCGCGGCCGATGTCCGGCATGGCGCGCAGCGCGCCGCGGACCATGTCGCGCAGCAAGGCGTCGTCATGGAAATGGGTGACCAGATCGAGCCGCGCCTCGACGCCCGGGCGGTCCATCAGCGGCGCGGCGATGTCGCTGCCGAGCAGGCGCGCGCCGGCGCCGGTGACGGTGCGGTCGACGCTGTCGAGCAGGCTGCCTTTGCGCGTGCCGGCGCTGCTGACGGTGAGCTCGAGGCTCTCGCGCGTCGCCGCGTCGATCGCCATCGCGGCTTCGGTGCGGGTGACGCGGGGCGGGCGGAGGAAGGGGAGCGCGCCCTTGGCATTATGCACGAGATAGGCGGCAAGGCCCCCGGCTGCGGCGAGCGCGGCGCGGGAGAATTGCCCGAAGCCGTCGAGCGTGGCGACGCCGAACAGCCGCTTGAGCCGGTCCTCGCCGCCGGCGCTGTCGAAGTCGATGCGCGGACGCGTGACGGTGGCGAGCTCGTCGAAGGGCGAGCCGTCGCCGACCACCGTCTCGGCGGGGGAGAGGCGGGCGATCTCGGCGCCGGCGCGGTCGGCGGTGGTCTCGATGATCTCGAAGCGGCCGGTGGAGATGTCGGCACAGGCGATGGCGACGCTGCCGCCGGCCTCGCCGATCGCCGCGCACCAATTGGCGGTGCGGCTGTCGAGCAGCGACTCCTCGGTGAGCGTGCCGGCGGTGACGACGCGGACGATCGCGCGGTTGACCAGAGCCTTGGAGCCCATGCGCTTGCGCGCTTCCTCGGGCGTCTCGGTCTGGTTGGCGATGGCGACGCGGTGGCCGGCCTTGATCAGCCGGGCGAGATAGCCCTCCATCGCATGGACCGGCACGCCGCACATCGGGATGCGCTCGCCGTCATGCTCGCCGCGGGCGGTGAGCGCGATGTCGAGCACGGCGCTGGCGATCTTGGCGTCCTCGAAGAACAGCTCGAAGAAGTCGCCCATCCGGTAGAAGAGCAGGCAATCCTCCGCCTCCGCCTTCAGGGCGAGATATTGCGCCATCATCGGAGTGGGAGCGGTGGAGGCCATGCCGGGCCCGGACTAGCCGAACGGCTCCGCCGATCAACACCCGGGGTGCGCTTTTCTGGGGAAAAGCCCGATGTGCGGGATTTCGCACGGTTCGATAATTAGTCAGACTAGAAACTGGGTCCAGTCGGTGCCATTTGCGGGATTCGGCACATTGCGGCGTCGGAATGGTCCTCCTAAAGGGTGGGGCGACGCCCGGGAGAGAAGAATGTCTGAGGAAGCGAACGTCCAGTTTTCGGAGCGCGAGGCGCTGCTCTACCATTCGGAGGGACGTCCGGGCAAAATCGAGGTCATCGCCTCCAAGCCGATGGCGACGCAGCGCGACCTCGCGCTCGCCTATTCGCCCGGCGTGGCGGTGCCCGTCCTCGCGATCGCCGAGGATCCGGCCAAGGCCTATGACTATACCGCCAAGGGCAACCTGGTCGCGGTGATCTCCAACGGCACCGCGATCCTGGGCCTGGGCAATCTCGGCGCGCTCGCCTCCAAGCCGGTGATGGAAGGCAAGGCCGTCCTCTTTAAGCGCTTCGCCGACGTCGACTCGATCGACATCGAGCTGAAGACCGAGGATGTCGACCGCTTCATCGACGCGGTCGAGCTGATGGAGCCGAGCTTCGGCGGCATCAATTTGGAGGACATCAAGTCCCCCGAATGCTTCGTGATCGAGCAGACTCTCCGGGAACGGATGAACATCCCGGTGTTCCATGACGACCAGCACGGCACCGCGATCATCGCCGCTGCCGGCCTGATCAATGCGCTCCACCTGACCGGGCGCGACATCAAGACGACGCGGGTGGTGATGAACGGCGCCGGTGCGGCCGCGATCGCCTGCGCCGAGCTGATCAAGGCGATGGGCCTGCCGCATGACAATTTGCTGATGCTCGACCGCACCGGCGTGATGTACCAGGGCCGCGAGGGCATCAACCAGTGGCAGTCGGCGCACGCGGTTGCCACCGATCGCCGCACCCTGGCCGATGCGCTGGAAGGCGCCGACGTGTTCATGGGCCTGTCGGCCGCCGGCGCGCTGCCCGCCGCGCTGCTCAACCACATGGCGCTGAAGCCGATCATCTTCGCGATGGCCAACCCGGATCCGGAGATCACCCCGCCCGAGGCGCGCGCCGCCCGCCCGGACGCGATCATCGCGACGGGCCGCTCGGACTATCCGAACCAGGTCAACAACGTCCTCGGCTTCCCCTTCATCTTCCGCGGCGCGCTCGACGTGCGGGCGACGACGATCAACGACGAGATGAAGATCGCCGCGGCGACCGCGCTCGCCGAGCTGGCCCGCCAGCAGGTGCCTGAGGAAGTGGCGGCGGCGTATGGCGTGCAGCACAGCTTCGGTCCCGACTACATCATCCCGGCGCCGTTCGATCCGCGGCTGATGGAGCTGGTCCCCGCCGCCGTCGCCCAGGCGGCGATGGATTCGGGCGTGGCGACCAAGCCGATCACCGACATGGCGGCCTATCGCCAGTCGCTGCGCGCCCGCCTGAACCCGACCACCTCGGTGCTCAGCCTTGCCTATGAAGGGGCGCGGGCCAATCCGAAGCGCGTGATCTTCGCCGAGGCCGAAGAGGAAGTCGTGCTGCGCGCGGCGATCGCCTTCAAGGATGGCGGATACGGCACGCCGGTGCTGGTCGGCCGCGAGAGCGTGCACGACCGCTTGAAGGCGCTCGGTGCCAATCCGGACGAGTTCGAGCTGCACAACAGCGTCAACTCGCCGCTGGTCGATCAGATGGTCGACTTCCTCTATTGCCGCCTGCAGCGCCGCGGATACCTGCGCCGCGACTGCGAGCGGATGGTCAACCGCGACCGCAACATCTTCGGCGGCCTGCTGCTCCAGCTCGGCCATGCCGATGCGATGATCACCGGCGTGACGCGGACCTGGGCCGAATCGATGCGCCAGGTGAAGCGCGTGATCGACCACCGCCCGGGCCAGACCCCGTTCGGCATGCATGTGCTGGTCGGCCAGTCGCACACCGTGTTCATCGCCGACACGACGGTGAACGAGCGTCCGAACGCCGAGGAGCTGGCCGACATCGCCGAGGGTGCCGCCGCGGTCGCACGTCGCATGGGCCATGAGCCGCGCGTCGCCTTCCTCAGCTACTCCAACTTCGGCAATCCCGAGGGCCAGTGGCTCGACAATGTCCGCGGCGCGATCAAGGTGCTCGACGGGCGTGCGGTCGAGTTCGAATATGAGGGCGAGATGTCGCCCGACGTCGCGCTCAACGCGCGCCAGCTCGCCAATTATCCGTTCGCGCGGATCAAGGGGCCGGCGAACGTGCTGATCATGCCGGGCCTGCAATCGGCCAATATCTCGGCCAAGCTGCTGCGCGAGCTGGGCGGTGACTCGACGATCGGCCCGATGCTGATCGGCATGGAGAAGCCGGTGCAGATCGCCCCGATGACCGCGACCGCGAGCGAGCTGGTGACGCTGGCGGTGCTCGCGGCGGGCGGGATCGCGCGCTAGCCGAATAGTGGGGCGAGCTCGCGCTGTGCACTGATCACGCGCAGCACGAGCGCCGTCCCGCCATCGACCCGGTAGGCGATCAGCAGGCGCCGCTCGAAGGAGAGGGTGCGCAGGCCCGGGGCGAGATCGTCCCGCGGCGTGCCGCGATCCGGAAAATCGGCGAGCGCAGCGACCCGGGTCTCGATCCGGTCGATATATTCGTCGGCGATTGCCGGGGTCGCTTCCGCGGCGATCCACCGGTGGAGCGCGACCAGATCGGATATCGCGAGCTCGGAGAGCCGGACCTGGTGGCTCATTCCCCGGCGGTCGTCGCCGTGCGGATCCTTGCGAATGCCTCGGCGAGCGGGACGCTGGGGCGCCCGTCTTCGAGGGCTTCCTGGACCTTGGCGCGCATCAGCGCATCGAGCGCGGCTTCTTCCCGGTCGAGCGCGCGCAGCCCGGCGCGGACCACCTCGCTCATCGAGGAAAAGCGGCCCGAGGCGAGATGCCGCTCGGCACGCTCGGCCATTTCGCCCAACGTCACGCTCACTGCCTTGGCGGCCATGTCGATCTCCTCGGATATGATTTAATCATATCGTGCGGGCTTTTCTACCCGTCGATGCTCACCCCCAGCGAGGCGTTGACCAGGCCGCCGTCGACGGTGATCGTGTCGCCTACGACATAGTCGCCGGCGCGGCTGGCGAGGTAGATGGCGGCGCCGGCCATGTCCTCGTCGACGCCGATGCGCTTTGCGGGAATTGCCTTGGCCACTTCACCGCCATGGTCGCGGGCGGCGCGGTTCATCTCGCTGGCAAAGGCGCCGGGGGCGATCGACGTGACGTTGATATGGTCGCGGATCAGCCGCGCGGCCATGCGCTTGGTCAGGTAGATCAGCGCCGATTTCGACGCGTGATAGCTGTACGTCTCCCAGGGGTTGAGCCGCTGGCCGTCGATCGAGGTGATGTTGATCACCTTGGCCGGGCGCTGCGCCGAGCCGCCGGCCTTGAGCAGGTCGAACAGCGCCTGGGTGAGGAAGAAGGGCGACTTGACGTTGAGGTCCATCACCTTGTCCCAGCCCTTTTCGGGAAAGGCCTCGAACGGCTCGCCCCAGGCGGCGCCGGCATTGTTGACCAGGATGTCGAGCCGCTGCTCGCGCTCGGCAAGGGCTTCGGCGAGAGCCTTGCAGCCGTCGACGGTAGAGACGTCCATGGGGAGCGGGATGCAGTTCGGGCCGAGCTCGGCGGCGGTCTCCTCGCAGGCTTCGGCCTTGCGGGAGGAGACATAGACCTTGGCGCCCTGGGCGATGTAGCCGGCGGCGATCATCCTGCCGATGCCGCGCGAGCCGCCGGTGACCAGGGCGATGCGGCCGTCGAGGCGGAACAGGCTGGTGGTGTCCATTATTACTCCCTCTCTCCTTCAGGAGCGAGGGCAGGGGAGAGAGGCTCTCTTTGCCCGCTCTTCCATGCCCCTCTCCCCGGCCCTCTCCCCGCTGGCGGGGAGAGGGAGATTGTTTACCCGCCCCGCTTCAGCGTTTCGCGGGCGATGATCAGTTGCTGGATCTGGCTGGTGCCTTCGTAGATCCGGAACAGGCGCACGTCGCGGTATAGCCGCTCGATGCCGTAATCGGCGATATAGCCGGCGCCGCCGAAGATCTGCACGGCGCGGTCGGCGACGCGGCCGACCATCTCGCTGGCGAAATACTTCGCCGCGGCGGCTTCCATCGTGGTGTTCTGGCCTGCGTCCTTGGCCGCAGCGGTTTCCAGTACCAATGCCCGCGCCGCCAGTGCCTCGGTCTTGGAGTCTGCGAGCATCGCCTGGATCAGCTGATGCTCGGCGATCGGCTTGCCGAACTGCCTGCGCTCGCTGGCATAGGCGACGCAGTCGGCGATCAGGCGCTCGGCCACGCCGACGCACACTGCCGAGATGTGGAGCCGGCCGCGGTCCAGCACCTGCATGGCGATCCTGAAGCCTTCGCCTTCCGCGCCGAGCCGGTTGGCGGCGGGGACCGGGGTGTCGTCGAACACGACGTCTGCCACCCGAGCGCCCTTCTGGCCCATCTTCTTCTCGGGCTCGCCGATGCTGACGCCCGGCAAGTCGCGCGGCACGAGGAAGGCGGAGACGCCGCGGCCGCCGGGCTCGTCGCCGGTGCGGGCCATGACGGTGAACAGTTCCGCCTTGTCGGCATTGGTGATGAAGCGCTTGGTGCCGGTGAGGCGATAGACATCGCCGTCCCGCACTGCCCGGGTCTTCACCGCGCCGCTGTCCGAGCCGACATCGGGCTCGGTCAGGGCGAAGCTGGTGACGATCTCGCCGCTGGCGATGCGGGGCAGCCACTCGGCTTTCTGTTCAGGCGTGCCGGCCATGACGAGGCCCTGCGAGCCGATGCCGACATTGGTGCCGAAGCTCGAGCGGAACGCCGGGGTGGTGCGGCCGAGTTCGATGGCGACCCTGCACTCCTCGAGCATGGTCAGCCCCAGGCCGCCATAGTCCTCCGAGATCGACAGGCCGAACAGGCCGAGCGCCTTCATCTCGTCGATGACTTCCGCCGGGATGGCGTCGGCGGCCTCGACCTCGCCCTCCAGCGGGCGCAGCCGCTCGGCGACGAAGCGGCGGATAGTGTCGATCAGGGCATCGAAGACTTCGGGGTCGAGCGCCATTGCTTCACGTTCCTCGGGTTCGAAGCGGGACGCTATACCGCCCTCAGGGCGTTGGGCAAGCCATACCCGATGTTCCAATCTGTTCCGGTTGACCCTTGGGGTCCGGCACCTATGCTGCGCGCCAAATCGGTGGAGAGGGAGCATACCGGCATGGAAGCGAACCAGGCGGCAGTGCCTCCGACGCGGCGAATCCGGACCCCGATCATGCTCGCCTATGGCTTCGGCACGGTGGCTTACGGCGTGAAGGATTTCTGCTTCTCGACCTTCCTGCTGTTCTTCTTCAACCAGGTGCTCGGCCTGCCGGCGACCGAGGTCGGCTTCGCGATCATGTGCGCGCTGCTGCTCGACGCGGTGGCCGATCCGGCGATCGGCTTCCTGTCGGACCGGACCCGCAGCCGTTGGGGGCGGCGCCATCCCTGGATGTATGCCTCCGCCATTCCCATCGCGATCGGCTGGCTGCTGCTGTGGAACCCGCCCGCGCTGTCGCATGGCGGCATGCTGCTCTGGGTGTTCGCCATGTCGGTGCTCGTCCGCACCGCGGTCTCGGCCTATGAGGTGCCGAGCCAGGCGCTGACCCCGGAGCTGTCCGCCGATTACGAGGAACGGACGCGGATCATGGCGTATCGCTTCCTGTTCGGCTGGGCTGGCGGGCTGGGGATGATGATCCTCGCCTATGCTTGGCTGCTCGGCCCCACGCCGGGCCATCCCAACGGCCAGCTGGTGCGGGAGAACTACCCCGGCTTCGCGCTGGCGAGCGCGCTGCTGATGGTCTTCGCCATCCTCGTCTCGGCCGCGGGGACGCATGGCGAGATCAAGCGGCTGCCCCGGGCCGAGGCGACGAAGCGTCAGTCGCTGGGCAAGCATTTCGCCGAGCTGGGCGAGACGGTGCGCAACCGCGCCTTCCTGATCCTGATGGCGGCAGGGCTCTGCTATTATTCCGCCCAGGGCGTCAGCTTCGCGCTGTCGAGCTATCTCTACGCGCATGTCTGGCGCTTCGAGGGGCAGGACTTCACGATCATCGCCTTCTCGCTGCTGGTCGGTGCCTTCTTCGCCTTCCTGCTCGCGCCGCGGATCTCGCGCCGCATCGGCAAGCCGCGCGCCGCGACCTGGCTGATGGCGGCGGCGGCCTTCTGGGTGGCGCTGCCCTATGTGCTGCGGCTCATCGGAGCATTCCCCGAGCCGGGCTCGCCCTGGCTGCTGCCTTCGCTCTTCGCCATCTATGCTGCGAACGTGACCTGCAGCATCGCGGCGACCATCCTCGGTTCCTCGATGATGGCCGATGTCGTCGAGCAGTCCGAGATCGAGACCGGGCGGCGCAACGAGGGCGTGTTCTTCGCCGGGGCCTTCTTCATCCAGAAATGCTGCAGCGGCCTGGGCATCTGGGCGACCGGACTGCTGCTCGACCTGGTCGACTTCCCCGCCGCCGCCAGGCCGGGGCAGGTGCCGCTGGCGACGGTGGACCGGCTGACGGTGCTGTTCTTCGTCCTCTACGGCGTGCTCGCCTTCGCCGCGGCGGGCTTCTACCGCTTCTTCCCCTTCGGCAAGGCCGAGCATGAGGCGCGGGTGGCTGCGCTCGCTGGCCGAAGCACGGAAATGTCCGCCGAGGGCTGATCCCTCGGCGGACATCCTTTCCTCCCCAGGAAATTCGTACTTCAGGCGGCGGCTCCTTATCCGTCATCCCGGCGGAAGCCGGGATCTCGTGCGGCTCTTTCCTCGCGCCTTCGCCTGAGATCCCGGCTTTCGCCGGGATGACGAGGGCTCAGGCCACGCGGCCCAGGCGGTGATAGAGGTTGGCGTATTTCACGCTCTCCGGTGCGTCCTTCACCTTTTCGAGGTGGGTGGCGACCGCATCGCGGATCAGGCGGAAGTCCTCGGTCGAGAAGACGGCGCGGCTGCGCTGGGGTTCGGTCATGGCAATCACTCCTTTCTCAGGTTTCAGGCGGCTTGGGTGGCGAACTGGGCGGCCTCGGTGCTCTCGGCCAGCGCGGTGGTGCTGCTCGATCCGCCCGCCAGCGTGGTGGCGATCGCATCGAAATAGCCGGTGCCGACTTCGCGCTGGTGGCGGGTCGCGGTGTAGCCATTCTCTTCCGCAGCGAACTCGGCCTGCTGCAGCTCCGAATAGGCGGCCATGCCGCGATCCTTGTAGCCCCGGGCCAGCTCGAACATGCCGTAGTTGAGCTGGTGGAAGCCCGCCAAGGTGACGAACTGGAACTTGTAGCCCATCGCCCCGATCTCGCGCTGGAAGCGGGCGATGTCGTCCTTGTCGAGATTCTTCTCCCAGTTGAAGCTGGGCGAGCAATTGTACGCCAGCATCTTGTTCGGGTATTCCTTCTTGATCGCCTCGGCGAAGCGGCGGGCGTCGTCCATGTTCGGCTTCGAGGTTTCCCACCACAGCAGGTCGGCATGCTCGGCAAAGGCGAGGCCGCGCTTGATGCAGTGATCGACGCCGGTGCCTTCTTTGAGGCGGAAGAACCCCTCGGGGGTCCGCTCGCCGGTGAGGAACTCGCGGTCGCGCTCGTCGACGTCCGACGTGATCAGCCGCGCGCTCTCGGCATCGGTGCGGGCGCAGATCACCGTCGGCACGCCGGCGACGTCCGCCGCAAGCCGCGCCGCATCGAGGTTGCGGATATGGGCTTGCGTCGGGATCAGCACCTTGCCGCCGAGGTGCCCGCACTTCTTTTCCGAGGCGAGCTGGTCTTCATAGTGCACCCCGGCGGCGCCTGCGGCGATATAGGCCTTCATGATCTCGAAGCAGTTGAGCGGCCCGCCAAAGCCGGCCTCGGCATCGGCGACGATCGGCATGAACCAGTCGCGCTGCGCGCCGCCTTCCATGTGCTCGATCTGGTCGGCGCGCTGGAGCGTGGCATTGATCCGCTTGGCGAGCTCGGGCCCGGCATTGGCCGGATAGAGCGACTGGTCGGGGTACATCTGGCCGGCGGTGTTGGCGTCGGCCGCGACCTGCCAGCCCGACAGGTAGATCGCCTTCAGCCCGGCGCGGACCATCTGCATCGCCTGGTTGCCGGAGAGGGCGCCGAGCGCGTTGATGTAATCCTCGGTCTGCAGCAGCTCCCACAGCTTGAGCGCGCCGCGGCGGGCCAGGGTATGCTCGACCGCAAGCGATCCGCGCAGCCGCTGGACGTCCTCCGGCGAGTAGGGACGGACAATACCGTCGAACCGGCCGGTCGGGGCGGGGATCAGGTCTTCGAAGCGGGTCGACATTGTCATTTCCTTGACTGGATTGCCCAGTCTGTGTGCGGATTCCTTGAGTATCTTGATAGTCGGGGAATGGCCTTGCGAGGGTTGGGGTGTCGTATGGGCTTTCGCTCGCGTTGAAAGGGTGTAAATTCTTTACAAGATGGCTCGACTCGGTTGATGTGAACGTATCGGGAACGCGGCGTGTAGGACAGGGCTCTATTCCGTCATCCCGGCCTTGTGCCGGGATCCACCGGGCGGCTTGGCATCCGACTGGAGGCGAGAGGGCAAAGCGCGCGGCACAGTGGACCCCGGCACAAGGCCGGGGTGACGGTTGGGGAGTCGGATTAGGATGGCCGAACAGAAGCTCTTCGCTGGCCATGCCGTCCGCCGTCTCCGGCGGCAGCTGGCGCTGACCCAGGCGGCGATGGCCGAGGCGCTGGGGGTGTCGGCCTCCTATCTCAACCTGGTCGAGCGCAACCAGCGGCCGGTCTCGGCGATGCTGATGCTGCGGCTGTCGGAAGTGTACGACTTCGATCCGCGCAAGCTCGCCGCGGCCGAGCCCGGCGGCGGGATGGAGGCGCTGCGGCGGCGGCTGGCGGACCCGCTGTTCGCCGATCTCGAGATCGACCGGCAGCAGATGGAGGAATGGCTGGCGGGCGCGCCGGGCGGGGCCGAGGCGTTCGCGCGCGCCTATGACCGGATCGGCGCGGGCGGCCCGGTGGCGGAGGCGGGCGCGGGCGATCCCGGCCGGCAGGTGCGCCGCGAGATCGAGCGGTGGCGCAACCATTTCGCCGATCTCGACGCAGTGGCCGAGGCGCTGGCCGACGAACTGCGCCAGACCGCCGGCGATCCCTATGGCGCGATGGCCGAGCGGCTGCGGGTGAAGCATCAATTGTCGGTGCGCATCCTGCCGGCGGACGTGATGCCGGGTCTCCTCAAGCGGCTCGACCTGCATGCGCGCCAGATCCAGCTTTCCGAGCTGCTCGACATGCCGGGCCGCACCTTCGCGCTGGCCGAGCGGCTTTCCCAGGAGGCGCGGGGCGAGATCGACGCGCTGGTGCGCGGCGCCGGGCTCGATCGGGCGGGCGAGCGGCTCTACGCGCGGCACCTGGTCGGCTATTTCGCCGCGGCTTTGGTGATGCCCTATGGCCGGTTCCTGCGGGCGTGCGAGGCGAGCGGCTATGATCTGGAGCTGCTCCAGCGGCGGTTCGGGGCGAGCTTCGAGCAGGTGGCGCACCGGCTGACCACCTTGCAGCGGGTGGGCGCGCGGGGGCTGCCCTTCTTCCTGATCCGCGTGGATCGCGCGGGGCAGGTCTCCAAGCGCTTTGCCGGGGCGAGCGGTTCGCCTCTGGTCGAGGGGCCGGGGCTCTGCCCGCTATGGAACCTGACCGAGGCGTTCGGGCGGGCGGACGAGACGCTGGCCCAGCTGGTCGAGACCGAGGAGGGCGGGCGCTGGTTCACGCTTTCGCGGGCGCGGACGCCGCAGGGCGCGCAGGGGGTGAAGGCGCGGTTCGCCCTGGGGATCGGGCTGGCGGCGGCCGAGGCGCGGGCGCTGTCGGCGGCGCGCGGGGTCGACCTGGCCGGCGAGGCGGTGCCGGTGGGGCTGGGCTGCCGCGCCTGCACCCGGCCGGACTGCCCCCAGCGCTCGGCCCCGCCGGCGGGCCGCGCGGCGCTGGCGAACGAGCGCGAGAGCGGGGTCACGCCGTTCGGGTTTGCGGGGGATTAGCGGGGGCTTCTATTGGAATGCGGGCATGGCCGGTATGCGCCCCAAGATCGGTCGCTTATGCGCTTATAAAAGCGGTCGTTCAGGCCGCCGCCCTTCAAAGGCTGCCGTCGCCACGGGACCATTGGCGACGCGCCTGTCGACCTACTTCAGTTCGTGACGTCCCTGCGTATGATCGATCAGGTTGCCGCGTAGCTTTGTCACCGCAGACTGGAGTGCCTTAAACTCCTCTGGTTCCAGGCCGGTGGCGGCGACAAGGTCCCTCTGCACACCCCGGTCCCGCAACGCACGCCCGGCATCGGTGAGTTGCACGATGACCTGGCGTTCGTCTGCGGCTGCGCGGCGGCGCTCCAGATAGCCCATGGCCTCGAGTTTCTTCAGGATCGGCGTCAACGTGTTCGATTCGAGGAACAGCTTCTCGCCCAAAGCCCCCACCGTGAGCTCGCCGGACTCCCATAGCGCCACGATGGTGATCCACTGGGTGTAGGTGATCCCCAGATCCTCGAGGATCGGCTTGTAAGCGCGGCCAAAGGCCAGGTTCGCCGAGTAAATGGCGAAGCAGAGATAGTCGGCCAGTTTCGGCGCTTCCTGGGTCTCGTTCACGGCGTTGCAGTCTCCATGTGCGCGCGATCCGCGTGCGGCCCTTCATTTAAATCGTATGCGATAGTTTCGCAACCGCTTGACTCGTTCTCAAGAACGAAACATATAGATCGCATCCGATGCAATCGCGCCCGATAAAAGGAACCGTATCATGACCAGGATCGAGAACGTGCTCTACACCGCCTCCACCCACACCACTGGCGGCCGCGAAGGTGCTGCATGCAGCAGCGACGGCAGGCTGGACGTCAAGCTTTCGGCGCCGGGATCGAGTGCGCCCGGCACCAATCCCGAGCAGCTGTTCGCGGCCGGCTGGTCGGCATGCTTCATCGGCGCGATGGGTATCGCGGCGCGCGCGCTGAAGGTGACGCTTCCTGCCGACTCGGCGGTCGATGCCGAAGTCGATCTCGGCACGAGCGAAGGGGGCTATCTGCTCCAGGCTCGCCTGATCGTCAGCTTGCCCGGGCTGGATCGCGAGACCGCGCAGCACATCATCGACCAGGCGCACCAGACCTGTCCCTATTCGAAGATGACCCGCGGCAACATCGACGTGACCCTGACGCTCGCCTGAGCGCCTTTGCGGCGCCTGAGCGCCGCGCCTCCAAATTACCGAGATGACCCGATCGATCCGCGGCACGCGGAGCCTCCCGTGCGCCCGGTCCATACCGAACTTCAAACCAGGAGAAGAAACATGAAGATCCACAGCATTATCGCAGCCGCCTCGCAGAGCCGGCGCCGTCTGGTTCGCCTTGCCGCTATGAGCACGGCTATCGCGTCCATCGCGGCCCTGGCGCCGGTCCAGCCCGCAGCCGCCCAGGCCACCGAGCAGACGACGGCCGCGACGAACGACAGCACCGCCATCCGGCCGTTCCGCGTCCATGTCTCGGATGAAGCGCTCTCCGATCTGCGTCGCCGCATCAAGGAAACCCGCTGGCCGACCCAGGAACTGGTCGCGGACGACACGCAGGGCGTGCGCCTCGGGACGATGCAGAAGCTCGCGGACTATTGGGCAAACCAGTATGACTGGCGCAGGGCCGAGGCCAACCTCAACCAGTATCCGCAGTTCGTCACCACCATCGACGGGGTCGACATCCACTTCATCCATGTGAAGTCGAAGCACAAGAATGCGCTGCCCGTGATCATCACGCATGGATGGCCCGGCTCGATCATCGAGAATCTGAAGCTGATCGACCGGCTCACGAACCCGACCGCCCATGGCGGCACCGCAGCCGACGCGTTCGACGTCGTCATTCCATCGCTTCCTGGCTACGGATTTTCGGGCAAGCCGACCCAGACTGGCTGGGATCCACAGCATGTCGCGCGCGCATGGGCCATGCTGATGGATCGGCTCGGCTACAAGAAATACGTCGCGCAGGGCGGGGACTGGGGCGATGCGGTGAACGAGCAGATGGCGGTCCAGAAGCCTGCCGGGCTGCTTGGCATCCACACAAACATGCCGGGCACGCTACCCAATTCGATCTCGGCCGCATTGGCTGGCGGGCCGAAGCCAGAGGGGCTGAGCCGCGACGAGGAATATGCCTGGAAGCAACTCGATTTCTTCTACAAGAACCGCGTCGGCTATGCCCTGGAGATGGGTTCCCGGCCGCAGACTCTCTATGGCCTCGACGACTCGCCGATCGCGCTTGCCGCGTGGATGATCGACCATGATCCCGAGAGCCAGAAGCTGATCAATCGTGTCTTCGACGGGGCTTCCGAGGGCCTGTCGCGCGACGATATCCTCGACAATATCTCGCTCTACTGGCTGACCAAGACCGGCCTGTCCTCCGGCCGTCTGTTCTGGGAAAGCAAGCTCGCCTTTTTCGCGCCGAAGGGCGTGACCATCCCGGTCGCGGTCAGCGCCTTCCCGGATGAGATCTACACCGCGCCGGAAAGCTGGTCGCGCAAGGCATTTCCGAACCTGATCTTCTACAAGCGTCACGCCAAGGGCGGCCACTTCGCCGCCTGGGAACAGCCGGACCTATTGACCGACGATATCCGCGAAGCCTTCCGGCCACTTCGCAAGCCCCGGTAATCCCAGTCCCGCGATGCGCCCCGGCGCATCGCGGCCAACTTTGTGTCGGCCCGCGACAGGAACCTGCCATAGCGTTCGACTGGCCGCTTTCCTTCTTTGCTGCCCGAAAGCTGCTGTTCCGCAATCGGCCCAATTCCAGTCGTTTGTTTAGGTACGCCGCTGGTGCCCGAGCGTCGGGTGGTTCCTGCCTGCGTTGCAGTTTAAGCTTCCGCCGCGAAGGCCGGGGCCCAGTTTCGGTGCATTGTCGATGGCGCTGGAGCCTCACGCATGAAATTACAGCTGGGCCCCGGCTTTCGCCGGGGATCAGTGGTGGTGTTCTGGGAGGTTACCCCGCCATCTCCCCCAGCAGTTCCGCCAGCTGGGCGAACTGCTCGGGCAGGCCTTCGGCGGCGCCGATGCCGTCGTCCAGGGCTTGCTTCGACGGGTAGCGTTCCTGGAAGGTCACCAGGGTCTTGCCGTCCTGTTCCTCGAAGGTGACCGAGGAGATCGGGCCGGCGTCGCCGCCTTCCTCGTTGGTCCAGACGATGCGGGCGTTGGGCTCGACTTCGAGATATTTGCCGAAGAACGCCCAGACTTGGCCGCCCTCGCCGTCGAACTCGATGCGGTAGCCGCCGCCGACCCGGACATCGAGCTCGCGGACGTGCATCGGCACGCCCATCGAGCGGGGCGCCCACCAGCGCTGGAACAGCTCGGGCGTGGTCCATGCCCGCCAGACGAGGTGCGGCGGGGCGTCGAAGAGGCGCGATGCCGCCACTTCGGTGTCCGAGATGCGCTCCACCTTGGTGGCGCCGAGGTCAGTGGCGTTCAGGCTCATCCTTGTTCTCCATGGCTTTGAGTTCGGCGATCACATCGTCCAGCGCATCGAAGCGGGCGTGCCAGCGCTGGTGGTAATTGGCGATCCAGCCCGCTTCCTCGGCAAGGCCCTGGGCGCCGAGCCGGCAGGTGCGCACGCGGCCGACCTTCTCGGTGACGACCAGCCCGGCGCGCTCGAGCACCCCGACATGCTTCTTCATGCCGGTGAGGGTCATGTGGAAGCGCTCGGCAAGGTCGGTGATCGACGCCTCGGCCCAGGCCAGCTGCTCGAGCACGCCGCGCCGGGTGGCGTCCGACAGGGCGGCGAAGGAAGCGTCGAGGCGGGTGGCGGTGGAATAGTGAACCATATGGTTCAGTGTTAGCGCAGGGCGGACCTGCATGCAAGTGCAGGGAACCTCTCGCGCGCGCTGCCGGTTGCCTTTGGCAAAGAGGAGCGCTTGCCATGGAATTGCATCGCGGACGATTGATCGACCATATCCAGCTCGTCGTGCGCGACCTGGCGGCGAGCCGGCGCTTCTACGGCAAGGTGTTCGAGGTGATCGGGGTGCCGATCGCCGGCGAGGGCGACGATTATTTCTGGGCGGACGAGCTGTTCATCTCGACCGCGGACAGCGCGGCGGCGGCGGGCAAGCTCACCGGCAGGCATCACATCGCCTTCCAGGCGAAGGACCGGGCGATGGTGGAGCGCTTCCATGCCGAAGGGCTGGCGGCGGGTGGCGTGGACAATGGCGCGCCGGGCGAGCGGCCCTATCATCCCGGCTATTACGGCGCGTTCCTGATCGATCCGGACGGGAATAATATCGAGGCGGTGTTCCACGGGCCGGCGGAGATTTCGGCGGATAGCGTGGTGGTGACGTTCTAGGGGTACCAGCTCCCCTCCCTGCAAGGGAGGGGCTGGGGGTGGGTGGCGAGCGTAGCGAGCGTAGCTACCGGCTCGCGATAAAGAAAAGGCCGGGCGTCGAGCCCGCCCTTTTCTAACCCACCCCTTACCCCTCCCTTGCAGGGAGGGGAGTATGAGGTGCGCGCTGCGACGCCTGATCCTTCTCCCGCACTTCCTTGAGCCACCTTGCGCGCAGTTGCGCGGTGCTGCCGGGGATCATGTCGTCTAGGAACGCCGCGGCGGCGATGCGGTCGAGGCGGAAGGTGCGGAAGCCGGTGCGCAGCTCGCACCAGGCGACGACGACGCGGGTGGTGTCGGCATAGCCGATCATCAACGGCCAGATCACCCGCTGGGTCGCGCGGCCTTCGCCATCGGCATAATCGAGGCGCAGCTTGCGGCCGGCGCGGATCCAGGCGCGCAGCTGGGCGGCGTCGATGCCGTCGACCGGCCGGTCCCAGGCCGGCACGGCGCGGGCGGCGGGATTGCCGAGGAACGGACGCATCTCTTCGGGCAGCACGGCGGCGATCTTGGCGAGCAGGTCGGTGGCGGCCCGGCCGAGGCGCTCATCTGCATGGCCGGCGACCCAGGTGGCGCCGAGCGCGACCGCGTCGATCTCGTCGGCGGTGAGCATCAGCGGCGGCAGGTCGAACCCGCTCTCGAGGACATAGCCCACCCCCGCCTCGCCGCGGATCGGTACGCGCTGGCCGATCAGCGCGGCGATGTCGCGATAGACCGAGCGCTTCGAGGTCTCGAGCTCGGCGGCGATCGCGTCGGCGGTGATCGGGCGCGTGCTCCGGCGCAGGATCTGGACGATCTGGAAGAGGCGGTCGGCCTTGCGCATTTTGCTTTTCCTTTTGCGGCATCAGCCCGCTCCCCCACCCGGCCTCCCATAGAATACTGGCGTTGGTAAGCCGGGTGGGGGAGCGGCCCGGCGCCGCAACTCCTACTGCCATGCTGCTGACACCATGCTGGCAGCAGCATGGCAGTAGGTCGAGTCCCGTCAGATCAAACGGGAGCCAGGAAATGACGACCAAGACCTATCATGGCAGCTGCCACTGCGGCGCGGTGACCTTCGAGGCGGACATCGATCTCGCCGCGGGCACCGGCAAGTGCAACTGCACCTATTGCCGCAAGCGCCGCAACTGGGGGGCGCTGCTCAAGCCCGAGCAGTTCCGGCTTTTGTCGGGTGAGGAAGCGCTGGGCGAGTATCAGTTCGGCACCAAGAGCGGGCATCATCGCTTCTGCAGCAAGTGCGGCATCGCACCGTTCGGCACCGGCTATGTCGAGGCGATCGGCGGGGCGTTCGTGTCGGTGCAGGTGCTGTGCCTCGACGACGTGCCGCTGGAGGAACTGGAGGCGGCGCCGGTCAACTATGCCGACGGGCTGCACGATGCCTGGTGGCAGGAGCCGGCGGAGAAGGGGATTTTGTGAGGCTTGAGCTGCGGACCAGCCACTTCCCGTCATCCCCGCGAAGGCGGGGATCCAGGGTAGTGCGGGATGTCCGGTGCAATCGAGCCCATGCTCTCCGGAACGGGTAAGGTAAGCCGCACGTCTGTTGCTTTTGGCTCTGGATCCCCGCCTTCGCGGGGATGACGAGGAAACGAAAAAAGGCCGGGGCGCGAACCCCGGCCTTTGCTTTGCGCAGCGCAGCGGCTTCAGAAGCCGGCGCTGAGCGTGACGAACGCCTGGCGCGGGGCCGAGGCGTGGAACACCAGCACGGTGCCCGCCGCATCGTCCGGCGCGAACACGCTGCTGTCGAAGTTCGACGCGTAGCGCTTGTTGGTGAGGTTGGTGACGTTCAGCGACAGTTTCAGATCCTGCACATAGGCGAAGGAGCCGTAATCGTAGCTGAGGCCGAAGTCGAAGGTGGTGACCGGGCCGAAGCTCTGGTCGTTGGTGTAGGTGTAGTAGCGGCGGCCGGTATACTTGCCCTGGAGCGAGGCGGAGAAGCCGCTCTTGTTCACGGTCAGCACGCTGGCGAGCATCGTCTTGGGCGTGTCCACCTGCTGCTTGCCGGCGGTCAGCTTGACCACGCAGCTGGTGGTGCACCAGTTGAGATTCTCGTCATAGGTCGACTTGTTGTACGAGGCCGAATTGTACCAGCTCAGCCAGGGCGCCGCCTTCCACAGCACGCCGAGCTCGGCACCCTTGCTGGTGACGCTGCCGGCATTGTGGAAGCTGTTGCCGCAGCCCGGATTCTGCTGCTGGTTGGTCGGGCACGGGTTGTACTGGAGCAGGCGGTTGTCGAACTTCACGTAATAGCCCGACAGCGCGACCTGAAGCGGGCCGCTGACATAGCGATAGCCGCCCTCGACGCTCTTCGAGGTCTCGGGCTTGAGATATTTGCCCTGCGCGTCCCATACCGCCTGCGACACCGACTGCGGGCCGAGTTTGAAGCCGCCCTGGAACATCGCCATGTTCTCGGCATAGCTGGCGAACAGCTCATGGCCCGGCGCGACGTTCCAGTGGACGCCGACCTCGGGGAGGAAATTGTCCTTGGCGACCAGCACGCCGCTGGCGAACTGGCTCGAGGCCGGCGGGGCCGAGGCGGCGACGCCGCGGATCGCCCGGGCGTCCGACTTGGAATAGGTGCTCTTGAAGCCGAAATCGACGCTCAGCGCGTCGTCGAACAGGCGCACCGTGTCCTGCACGAAGAACTGCTGGGTCTTCCAGTGGGTCTCCTGCACCCATTGCGCGGTGTTGGGCTGGCCCTTCAGATACTGGGCGAGGCTGAACGGGCCGGTGACGTTGGTCCAGATGTAGCGCGCGGCGCTGCTGGTATTGTCCTCGACCCACAGGCCGGCCTGGAGCTCGTTGAAGCCGATCTGCCAGTTCAGGCTGGCGAGCACGCCGGTGCGGTCGATCGTGTAGCGGGTGTCGCGGATCTGGACCGGCACGTCGTCCGCGGTGGAGCTGGTGCCCTGGTTCGACAGGCCGGCGATGAAGTTGTTGCCGGCGCCCTTGTCATTGTGGTGGTAGACCTGGGTGTGGACGCTGAGGCCCTTGGCCAGCTCGAAATCGCCCGACAGGTAGAACAGGTTGTCGTTGCGCAGGATCTGGCCGTTGGTGAAGGTGACGTCGGCATTCTTCTGCGGCGCGGGTGCGGCGGCGCACTTGGTCGGCGTCGTGGTCACCGTGCAGGCGGCGACACCGAGATAGCGCTGCCAGTTGGGCGCATAGCCGCCCCAGTCCCAGCCGAGCCGATTGAGCATGTCCTTCGACAGATAGGCGTCGTCGGCCTGGTTGGTGCGCGAGACATCGGCAAAGGCGGTGATCTTGATGCCGTCGGCCTTGTACTGGACCTTGGCGTTGAATTGTTTGCCGGTCGACTTGTTGTAGGCCGGCTGGTTCACGAACAGGTCCTGCTCGACATATTGACCCGAGACATAGGCGGAGAAGCCGCCATGCTCGCCGGTGTCGAGGCGGACGAAGGTGCGCAGGCTGCTCTCGCTGCCCACCGTCTGGCTGACCGCCAGCGCCGCGTCCTTGCTCGGATCGCGGCTGACATAGGTGAGCGCGCCGCCCAGATTGCTGGTCGAGGGGATGGCGAGGCCGGCGATGCCGGTCGCCAGATCGGCGCGGCCGAGATTCTCCGAGATCAGCGCGCGGCTGATCGTGAGGCCGTTGTAATTGTTGTAGGCGCCGTCGCCCAGCGGCATGCCGTCGAGCGTGTAGCCGAGATGGGTGGTGTTGAAGCCGCGCACCTGGAGCGAGAGCGACTGCTCGTTGACGCCGAGCGCGTCGATCGACTGCGCCATCACGCCCGGCAGGAAGTTGAGCGCCTTCTGCACGCTGGTGCCCGGCGGCAGCGTGTCGAGGTTCGACGGCAGCAGGGTCGAGACTGAGCGGGTCTGGCCGCTGCCGACCACGACGATGGTGGCGTCGCTGCCGCTGTCCGCATCGGCGACGGCGCTGGTGCTGTCGGCAGTCTGGGCGTGCGCGGCGGGCGCGAGCGACACCAGCGCGGCGGAGGCCATCAGGAACGCATAGGCGTGGGCGTGGCGCAGCCGGCGGCGCGAAAATTCGGTCATGTGATCTTTCCCATCCCGGCGACCGGCTGGCCGCCCTCGACCGGGCGGCTAGGCAGGGTTGGGGACGGTACCGTTACGGAGGCGCGACAGTTTGATGACGCAGCGGTGGTTAGCCATGTTGCGTTGCCAAATGGCAACAATCCGGAACGTTCGGACCGGCATATCGCCTTGTCGGCCCCCTTTGCCGGGCGACCGAAGTTGCAAGCAATCGCGCACAAGCGTCGGTTTTTGTTGCTGCAGCACCGTGAACATGCAGGATGCCGCCTGAAAGAGGGGAGAGCGTTTCATGCGTCGAGCGATGCGTTTCGGACTGGTGGGGCTGCTGGCATTGGGAGCCGCCGCGCCGGCCGCGGCCAAGGGACCGGACATGGATGCGGCGGTCAAGGCGGCGATGGCCGAGACCGGCGCGAAGGGCGTGGCGGTCGCGCTGATCGACAAGGGCAAGGTCGTCTCGGTCAAGACCTATGGCGCGCGCAACGCCAAGGGCGAGCCGCTGACCGCCGACACCATTATGTACGGCGCATCGCTGACCAAGGCGGTGTTCGGCTATCTGGTCACCCAGCTGGCGGCGGAGAAGAAGCTCGATCTCGACGCGCCGATCGCGGCGATGCTGCCCCAGCCGATCCCCAGCTATGGCAATCTCGACGCCTATGGCCATTGGGGCGACCTGGCCGGCGACGAGCGCTGGCGCAAGATCACGCCGCGCCATGTGCTCAACCACGCCACCGGCTTCGCCAATTTCGCGGTGCTCGAGCCCGACGGCAAGCTGCGCTTCCACTTCGATCCGGGCAGCAACTACGGCTATTCGGGCGAGGGCATCTCGCTCCTCCAGTTCGGGGTCGAGAAGGGGCTGGGGCTGAGCGTCGAGGCTGAGCTGCAGCGCCGCTTCTTCCAGCCGCTCGGCATGACCCGGACCAGCCTGATCTGGCAGGACAGCTTCGGCACCAACCTGGCGGACGGCTGGGACGAGAATGGCAAGACCGAGCCGCATGACGACCGCAGCCGTGTGCGCGCGGCGGGATCGATGGACACCACGATCCACGACCTGGCGATCATGGCGGCGGCGATGGTGCGCGGCCAGGGCCTGCCGAAGCAGTGGCGGGTCGAATATGCCCGCGGCACCCAGAAGATCCCGAGCCGGACGCAGTTCCCGACGCTCAACAACCCGGCCGGCCCGGGCGAGGGGACGGACGCGAAGGCAGCGCTGGGCGTGATTGCCTTCACCGGGCCGCAGGGGGCGGGCTGGTTGAAGGGCGGGCATAATGAAGTCACGGCGAACACGCTGGTCTGCCTGGAGAAGGGCCAGCGCTGCGTGCTGATCCTGGGCAATGACGTGCGGATCGAGAAGGCTTTCCCCAAGCTGGTCAAGGCGGCGTTGGGCGAGACCGGCGTGCCGTATCGCTGGGAATATGGGTTCAAGGACTAGGTTGCCCCGCCGGCGCAGGCCGAGGGGCCCTGCGCTGGCGGGCGGACTCCGTCCTCGCGGGACCAGCCGATGACCAGCTGCCCCCATCCGATGCCGATCATCTGACTGCGATACGCGACCGGGCTGGTGGGTGACGCCTGCGCGACGCTGCGGGGCCCCGGTGCGCCCAGCGCCAGCAGACGGGCGGCGACCTCGATATCGACCGCCATGCATGCGGCGGAAAGAAGACCCGCGCAGGTGCACAGCAGGACGATGCGTCGGCGCGCGGTCCTTGCTGCGCGTCGGGCCGCGGTTTCGTCTCGATGCGGCATCGTCATCGCTCCCCGCGCCTTCAGCGCTCACCTGCGTCGTGCGTCACCGGCACGGCACGGGGCGCACGGCGAAGCAGCAGGCAAAAGGCGAGGATGTGGGTGATCATCAGCAGCGGGACATAGAGGATGGGGATCGCATAGGCCGCGCCCAGCTGGCCGGCGACTTCGGGAAGCCCGAGCCGGACCGCATGGTAGTAGTTTCCGAGCAGGTCGCCGATACCCACCAGGTTGAAGGCGACGACCAGGGCCCGGAACAAGGAGCGCACCCGGAAGGTCGCGAGCGCCAGCAGGGCGAGCAGTCCGGTCGCCAGGTCTCCCCAGGCGGCGAAGGTGGCGAAGCTTCCGGGCAGGCCGGGGGCGACCACGCCGGGCACGATGAACACCAGGCCGAAGAAGCGGAAGGCGTGGACCATGGCGATGGCGCGATGCACCGCATCCGGCGTCATCGCGCGTGCGCGCGGCAGGCCATAGCTCAGCAGCCAGGCGAGCCATGCCGCATAGCCGAGGAGCATCTGCAGCTGAAAAATGAGGGCGACAGGCATGTCATGGGCTTTCTGCTTAGGCCGGGAAACGGCGGCTATTTCAGCGGCAGGAACAGCTCGGCGACCGGCGCATGGATCGCCACTTCCGGGAGGAGCGACAGCCAGCGCTTGCTGTATACCGGGAAGTCGCGGGCTTCCTCGCCGCTGGCCGGTAGCCAGTCGCGATAGAGGTAGAGCACTTCCGGCTCGAGATTGTTGGACGAACCGTTGGCGGCGCGCAGCACTGCGCAGCGTCCCCCGGGGATCGTCCCGGCCTTCACCTGCAGGTCGTTCGCCTCGATCGGCTGGTCGGTCGCGACGCACAGATCCATGCTGTAGTCGGCCGGGTCCGCGGGCGTCCGCTCGGAACGGAAGACCATGAAGGTCGGGCTCGTCTCCGGCGACAGGCCCGCCGCCTTGCGCCAGGCGATGAAGCGCTGGATGGTGTCGCCGAGCGTCGCCCGGTCGCCGCGGTGCTCGAGCATCGCCACGGGGGTGGGCGCCACTTCGCGGATGGTCACGTCGTCCTGAGTGTAGATCGTCTGCATGAGCTTGGTCCTCGCATTGTCGAAGGGCCCGAAGGCCGCGAGCCACTGCACCCAGTCCGGAGACTGGCGGAAGGACGAGGGCGATTGCCCCAGCCGTTGCCGAAAGGCGCGGGCAAAGGCGTCCGGCGCGTCATAGCCGGCATCCATCGCGATCTCGGTGACGCTGTCGGCATCCCCGGAGGCCAGCTGGTGCGATGCGCGCTTCATGCGGGCGAGCTGGACATAGCGATGCACCGACAGCCCGAAGGTGGCGGTGAACTGCCGGTGGAAATGGAATTTGGAGAAGGCCGCGACACGGCTCACCGCCTCCAGGTCCAGATCGCCGTCCAGATGCCGGTCGATATGGTCGAGCACCCGCTGCATCCGGCTATGATAGTTTCGAAGCGCCGCCGTCATCTTTCCTTCCTTCGTGGCGTGGCCAGCTAGCCGCAACGGCCCGTGCCGCGCTCGACCGATCTTGCGGTTCGGATGCGCCGGGTCGATTTCATTTCGGTGGCAAATTGAATCGCCAGCGGACGGCCTTCCAAAATATGTAAGGCGGGTATTTTCCGGATTCGTTTCAGTGTGAGGGGGAATCATGTCCAATTACGACGACGATTCATATTTCCAGCCGGCGAACACCAACAATCCGGAGGCGGTGACATATTGTCCCAATGACAATCCGTTCATCACTTTTGCCGGCAGGCAATGGTGGATCAACTATCACTGGACGCAGAACCAGGGCACCTATGTCTGGGAGCCGTTCCAGTCGATCTTCGATCCGACGATCATCCAGAACGGCGCGGACGGCATCCAGCTGCAGATCCTGCCCAATGCGGATCCGACGAAGGCGTGGCGGACCTCCGAGGTCGTGCTGATGGACAAGCTCGGCTATGGCAAATACCTCATCACTGCGCGCGCCGATGGCGGGTCCTTCTCGGACCTCGATCCCAATGCGGTGTTCGGGGTGTTCCTCTACCAATATTCGGATGCGCCGCCGAGCAACGGCCCGAACGTCCACCGCGAGATCGACTTTCTCGAGGTGCTGCGCAACGCCGGCGGGAACGCGCAGTTCACGCTGCAGCCCTATGACGCCTATGATCCCCACCCGGTGGAGTTCTTCAAGATCCCGTCGGGCACGAGCATGATCACGATCATCAACGACTGGTATGTCGACCAGGGCGGGAACCGCATTGCGGCCTATTCGCTCTACAGCGGTGATTGGTCGTTCGAGAATCCGCCGCCGGCGGCGGACCTGATCGCGCAATGGGCGCCGGCGCAGAATTCGACCTTTGCGACGCTGATCCCCGATCACACCGACACCAGTTGCGAGCGGCTGCACCTCAACCTGTGGCTGATGCACGGTGCGGCGCCCCAGGGGCCGCAATCGGTGACCGTGACGCGGTTCGAGTTCCAGCCGGCTTCCTAGCCGGCCGGGCGGGCGTGGGGGCTCAGGCCCCCACGGCCGTCAGCCGGTCGAGCTGTGCCCTGGTCAGCGCCACGTTCCAGCAGCCGAGCAGCTCCTCGGCCTGGGCGACCGAGGTGGCGCTGGCGATCGGGGCGGTGACGCCGGGCTGGGCGGCGAGCCAGGCCAGGGCGATCTGGGCGAGGGTGGCGCCGGTCTCGGCGGCGATGTCGTCCATCGCGGCGAGCATCGCCGGGCCCTTGGCTTCCATGAAGGCAGTCATCCGGCCGCCGCGCACGCTCTTCCCGAGGTCCGCTTCCGAGCGGTACTTGCCGGTGAGATAGCCCGAGGCGAGGCCGTAGAAGGGCACGCAGCCGATATTATACTCGACGCATAGGTCCTGCAGCTCGCCTTCGTACTTGTGGCGGCTGAGCAGGTGGTACTCGTTCTGCAGCGCACGGTAGCGGGGCAGCCCGTCGCGGGTGGCGATGTCGAGCGCGGACTTGAGGCGCATCGCATGGAAGTTCGAGGCGCCGATCGCCTGGACCTTGCCGGCCTGGATCAGCCTGTCGAACGCGGCGAGGACTTCCTCCTGCGGCACGTCCTCATCGTCCTGATGGGCGAAATACAGGTCGATCGTCTCGACGCCGAGGCGCTTGAGGCTGGCGTCGCAGGCGGCGGCGATGCGCGCCGGGGCGAGCTTGGTGCCGCCTTCGCCGTCGAGCATGCCGACCTTGGTGGCGATCTTCACCTGGCCGCGCTTGCCCGACTGCCGGAGCCATTCGCCGATGATCGTCTCGGACTCGCCGCCCTGATGTCCCGCCACCCAGGCCGAATAGACATCGGCGGTGTCGACCAGCGCGCCGCCGGCTTCGGCGAAGCGGTCGAGCACCGCGAAGCTGGTCGCCTTGTCGGCGGTCCAGCCGAAGACGTTGCCGCCGAGGATCAGCGGCGGCGTCTCGATGCCGCTCGCGCCAAGGTCCCGCTGGTTGCTCATTGCTGGTTTCCGTTGCTGGCGTTGATGTCGGTTGCGGCCGCCGCCGCATCGAGATCGCGCGACTGGCTGGCGCTCAACCCGCCATGGCTGTCATCGGAGCCTTCGCCGCCGCCACAGGCCGCGAGTGCGAGGAGCAGGAGGAGCGAGGCCAGGCGCATGGGCTTATTCGTCGCCCGAGCCTTCGTCGCCCGAACCCTCGCCCGCGGCGTTGCCGACCGGCACGGCCTGGTCGTAATTGCTCTCGGCGGCGCCAAAGGCTGCATTCTCGGCGGCGTTCACGTCGCTGACCGCTTCGCCCATCGTGTTGCTGTCGCCGGCGACCGATTCATTGGCCTCGGCGGCTTCGTTCTTCGCCTTGTTGCCGCAGGCCGACAGGCCGAGCAGCGCGACCGCCGCGAGCGGGAGGAAGATCTTGCGCATGGATGCGTCCCTTTTGCCGTAATTGCTCCCGCGCAGGGCTAATCGGGCGCGGAGTCGCGTGCAAGGCGCATGCGATGCGTTGACCTCATATAAAGATATCTTTATATCTATAACCGCCATGCAGCAGGCTCTCGCCATCTTCCGTGCCCTTGCCGATTCGACGCGGCTGCGCATCCTTGCGCTCGTCCGCTCGATGGAGCTGAGCGTGGGCGAGCTGGCGCAGGTGCTCGGGCAGAGCCAGCCGCGGGTCAGCCGGCACGTGAAGATCCTGTGCGACGCCGGGCTGCTCGAGCGGCGCAAGGAAGGTAGCTGGGTGTTCGTCGGGCTCGGTGCCGAGCGCAAGGTCGAGCCGGTGCTGGCCGCGCTCGACCGCTGGGACGAGGCGGATCACTGGATGGTCGCCGACGAGGCCCGGCTGGCGGCGGTCCGGGCCGATCGCGCCACGGCGGCGGCGGACTGGTTCGAGAGCAATGCCGGCGAATGGGATGCGATCCGCTCGCTCCATGTCGCCGAGAGCGAAGTCGAGGCGGCGATGTCGCGGGCGCTGGGCGAGGCCGCGGTCGGCTGCCTGGTCGATATCGGCACCGGCACGGGCCGCATGCTCGAACTGTTCGCGCCGCGGGCCGAGCGGGCGCTGGGCATCGACCGGTCGAGCGAGATGCTGCGGCTGGCGCGCGCCAAACTTTCCGAGCGCGGGCTGGCCAATGCCGAGCTGCGCCAGGCCGACCTTTATGCGCTGCCGCTGCAGGATGGCGGGGCGGACCTCGCCATATTGCACCATGTGCTGCATTTCGCGCAGCAGCCCGGCGCGGCGATCGGCGAGGCGGCGCGGGTGCTCGCGCCGGGCGGCCGGCTGCTGATCGCCGATTTCGCGCCGCACGAGCGCGAGGAGCTGCGCAGCAAGGACGCGCATACCCGCCTCGGCTTCTCCGACGAGCAGGTGCTCGGCTGGTTCGAGGCGCATGGACTCGCGCCCGTCCAGGTCGAGACGCTGGAGGGCGGCGAGCTGACGGTGAAATTGTGGCTCGGTCGCAAGACCGGGCAGGTGAATGAAAAGGTGAGGGCCGCATGACTATCCTTGACCCGCTGGCGGCGCCGCTCTTCGCGGACGTGGCGGGCGATATCGACGTAAGCTTCGAATTCTTCCCGCCCAAGACGGAGAAGATGGAGGAGACTTTGTGGGAGTCGATCGAGACGCTGAGCCCGCTGGGGCCGCGCTTCGTCTCGGTCACCTATGGCGCCGGCGGCTCGACCCGCGAGCGCACCCACAACACGGTGGCGCGGATCGCGCGCGAGACCGGCATCCCGGCGGCGGCGCACCTCACCTGCGTCGAGGCGACCAGGGAAGAGATCGACCAGGTCGCGCAGGAATATTGGGCGGCGGGCGTGCGGCACATCGTGGCACTGCGCGGCGATCCGCCCCGCGCCGGCGAGAAATATGCGACGCATCCGGGCGGCTATGAGAATGCCGCCGACCTCGTCGCCGGACTGCGCAAGCTGCATCCGTTCGAGATCTCGGTCGCGGCCTATCCGGAATGCCATCCGGACTCGCCCAATCCAAGCGCGGACATCGAGAACCTCAAGCGCAAGATGGATGCGGGCGCCACGCGCGCTATCACCCAGTTCTTCTTCGAGCCCGAGACCTTCTTCCGCTTCCGCGACGATTGCGCCAAGGCCGGGATCGACGCGGAGATCGTGCCGGGGATCATGCCGGTGATGAACTTCGCCAGCGTCCAGCGCATGTCGGCGATGTGCGGCACCGACGTGCCGGCCTGGATGGGCCGGCTGTTCGAGGGGCTCGACGCGCATCCTGCCGCGCGCCAGCTGGTCGCGGCGACGCTCGCGGCAGAACTGTGCCGCAAGCTCTATGCGGGCGGGGTGCGCCAGTTCCACTTCTACACGCTGAACCGTGCCGAGCTGAGCTACGCGATCTGCCATCTGCTGGGCGTGCGGCCGAAGGTGCCGGCGCTGGTTGGGGCGTAGATTTCCTTATTCCCCTCCCGCTTGCGGGAGGGGCTAGGGGAGGGGCTGTCCCTCCCGCCTAAGAGTACAGGCCCTCCCCCGACCCCTCCCGCAAGCGGAAGGGGAGGAAGAAGGAAGTTATGATGACTGCACGCGAGAAACTGCTGGCCGAGGCCGCCAAGCGCATCCTGATCACCGACGGGGCGTTCGGCACCGAGATCCAGAATTGGAAGCTCGAAGAGGCCGCCTATGCCGGCGATCTCGGGCTCAGCCACGACCAGAAGGGCAACAACGACATCCTCGCGCTGACCAAGCCCGAGGTGCCGGAGAGCATCCACCGCGCCTATTTCGAGGCGGGCGCCGACATTGCCGAGACCAACACCTTCTCGGCCAACCGGATCAGCCAGGCCGATTACGGCGCCGAGCATCTGGTGCGCGAGATCAATGTCGAGAGCGCTAAGCTCGCCCGCCGCATCGCCGACGAGTTCGAGGCCAGGGATGGCCGTCCGCGCTTCGTCGCCGGCGCGCTGGGGCCGACCAACAAGACGCTGTCGCTGAGCCCGGACGTCAACGATCCGGGCTATCGCGAGATCGACTTCGACTACCTCAAGGACGTCTATCGCGAGCAGATCGACGCGCTGGTCGAGGGCGGGATCGACTTCGTGCTGATCGAGACGGTGTTCGACACGCTCAACGCCAAGGCGGGCATCATGGCGGCGATCGAGGCGGCCAATGATCTCGGCCGCGACCTGCCGATCATGCTGTCGATGACCCTGACCGATCTTTCGGGGCGCAATCTTTCGGGCCACACCGTCGAGGCCTTCTGGCACGCGGTGCGCCACGCCCGGCCGGTGACGATCGGGCTGAACTGCTCGTTCGGCGCCGAGCAGCTGCGCCCGCACGTGAAGACGCTGTCGCAGAATTGCGACACGCTGATCATGGTCTATCCCAATGCCGGCCTGCCCAACGAGCTGGGCGCCTATGACGAGGCGCCGGCGACCACCGCGGGCCTCGTCAAGGAATGGGCCGATGCCGGGCAGGTCAATGTGTTGGGGGGCTGCTGCGGCTCGACCCCGGCGCATATCAAGGCGATTGCCGATGCCGTTGCGGGTCTGCCTGCGCGGCCGATCCCGAAGCCGGAGGTGCGGACCAAGCTGGCCGGGCTCGAGCCGTTCACGATGGCGGCCTAGTCCCCCTTCCGCTTGCGGGAGGGGCTAGGGGAGGGGCTGTCCTCCTCTGCTCCGCCCGAGATGTTACTGCCCCTCCCCCGACCCCTCCCGCAAGCGGAAGGGGAGCTGAAGAAGAAGACCAATGACCACCGCCTCCTCCACCAGTTTCGTCAATATCGGCGAGCGCACCAACGTCACTGGCTCTGCGCGCTTCAAGAAGCTGATCATGAACGGGGATTATGCCGCCGCCGTCGAGGTGGCGCTGCAGCAGGTGGAGGCCGGCGCGCAGGTGCTCGACGTCAACATGGACGAGGGCCTGCTCGACGCGCACGAGGCGATGACCACCTTCCTCAAGCTGATCCAGGCCGAGCCCGACATCGCGCGGATTCCGGTGATGGTCGACAGCTCGAAATGGGACGTGATCGAGGCGGGGCTCAAGTGCGTGTCGGGCAAGCCGATCGTCAACTCGATCAGCATGAAGGAAGGCGTCGACCAGTTCCTCGAGCATGCCCGCAAGTGCATGGCGTACGGCGCCGCCGTGGTGGTGATGGCGTTCGACGAGACCGGCCAGGCCGACACCCAGGCGCGCAAGGTCGAGATTTGCGAGCGCGCTTACAAGCTGCTGGTCGGCATCGGTTTCCCGCCCGAGGACATCATCTTCGATCCCAATGTCTTCGCGGTGGCGACGGGCATCGAGGAGCACAACAACTACGGCGTCGACTTCATCGAGGCGTGCCGCGAGATCAAGGCGCGCTGCCCGCATTGCCATATCTCGGGCGGCCTATCGAACCTGAGCTTCTCGTTCCGCGGCAACGAGCCGGTGCGCAAGGCGATGCACTCGGTGTTCCTGTACTATGCCATCCCCGCGGGCATGGACATGGCGATCGTCAACGCCGGCCAGCTCGACGTGTACGACCAGATCGAGCCCGAGCTGCGCAAGGCCTGCGAGGACGTGATTCTCAACAAGGATCCCGAGGCGGGCGACCGGCTGGTCGCGCTCGCCGAGAAGTTCCGCGGCACCGATGCGGTGGCGGAGAAGCAGGCGGCGGAGTGGCGCGGCTGGGCAGTCGAGAAGCGGCTCGAGCATGCGCTGGTCAAGGGCATCGACGCGCATGTCGTCGAGGATACCGAGGAATGCCGCCAGGCGGTGTTCGCCGCGGGCGGGCGCCCGATCCAGGTGATCGAAGGCCCGCTGATGGACGGCATGAACGTGGTCGGCGACCTGTTCGGATCGGGCAAGATGTTCCTGCCGCAGGTGGTGAAGTCGGCGCGCGTGATGAAGAAGGCCGTCGCGCATTTGATGCCCTATATCGAGGCGGAGAAGTCGGAAGGGTCCAAGGCCAAGGGCCGCGTGATCATGGCGACCGTGAAGGGCGACGTGCACGATATCGGCAAGAACATCGTCGGCGTCGTGCTGCAGTGCAACGGCTTCGAAGTTATCGACATGGGCGTGATGGTGCCCTGGTCGGACATCCTCAAGGCCGCCAACGAGAATGACGCGGACATGATCGGCCTGTCCGGCCTGATCACCCCGAGCCTCGACGAGATGGTGACCGTCGCCGAGGAGATGCAGCGCTCGAACATGACGATGCCGCTGCTGATCGGCGGCGCGACCACCAGCCGCGTCCACACCGCGCTCAAGATCGAGCCGATGTACAAGGGGCCGGTGGTGCATGTGCTCGACGCGTCGCGCGCGGTGGGCGTGGCGACGGCGCTCGTCTCGGACACGCAGCGCGACGATTATGTCGCCAGGGTCGCGGCCGAATATGAGCAGGTGCGCCAGGCGCGCGCGGGCCGCGGGCAGAGCGAGCTGCTGCCGATCGACAAGGCGCGCGACAACGCCTTCGAGGCGGACATGAGCCTCAAGCCCGGCAAGCCGCGCATGCCGGGCGTGCATAGCTTCGACGACTGGGACCTGAAGGACCTGCGCCAGTATATCGACTGGACGCCGTTCTTCCGCGCCTGGGAACTGGCGGGTAACTATCCGGCGATCCTGACCGACGAAGTGGTGGGCGAAAGCGCCTCGTCGTTGTTCGCCGACGCGCAGAAGATGCTCGACACGATTATCGCCGAGAAGTGGCTGACTGCGCGCGGCGTCGCCGGGCTGTGGCCGTGCCGGCGCAAGGGCGACGACGTCATCGTCCATGTCGGCGACGAGGAGCATGTCACGCTGCCGATGCTGCGCCAGCAGATCGCGAAACGGGAAGGCCGGGCGAACATGTGCCTGGCCGATTTCATCGACACCCAGGGCGACTGGATCGGTGGCTTCGCGGTCTCGATCCACGGCATCGAGCCGCACCTCGCGCGCTTCAAGAACGCGATCGACGATTATTCGGACATCCTGCTTAAGGCGCTGGCCGACCGTCTCGCCGAAGCCTTTGCCGAGCGCCTGCACCAGTTCACCCGCACCTCGCTATGGGGCTATGCCGAGGGCGAGCAGCTCGACAACGAGGCGCTGATCCGCGAGCAGTATCGCGGCATCCGCCCGGCACCGGGCTATCCCGCCTGCCCCGAGCACAGCCTGAAGCCGATCCTGTTCAAGATGCTCGACGCGCATCACAGGACCGGCATCTCGCTGACCGAGAGCTTCGCGATGCTGCCGACCGCGGCGGTCTCCGGCTTCTATTTCGGGCACCCCCAGGCCGAGTATTTCGGCGTGGCGCGGATCGGGCAGGACCAGCTCGAGGATTATGCGGCGCGTCGCGGGATCGATGTCGCGCTGGCGACGCGCTATCTGCGGCCGAACCTGGATTGAGATCGGATCGGGGAGCACCGTGTTCCTGCGAAAGCAGGAGCCTAGGGCCGTTCGGTACTTCGCCACCCTGGGCTCCTGCTTTCGCAGGAGCACATGGAATGGGCGGGGAGAATCACGGCTGCGTATACGATCCCTTGGTCCAGCCCGCAGTGCCGGGATCGCTGCAATATTCGGTCGTGACGTTCTCATTGGTCACATAGAGGCGGATATGCTCGCCAGCCGAATCCTGCCACACCGTGACCGAGGACTGCGAGCCCGGGAAGGTGGCGCCGGCGACCCAGCCCTGGCCGTCGTTGCAGCGCTCGCTGATCGTGTAACCGTCGCTCGAATAGACGCGGATGTGCAGCGCGTGGCTGCTGTCGAACCAGCTCGCGGCGCTGGTGCTGATCGGATAGCTCGGATTGTCGCTGGACATGTGCCTCTCCCCCTTTTGCGGTGGAGAGGCTCTCCGGTTCCGCGAAACGGTGCAATCGGCATTGGGTCCGGATCGGTGCGGCGCGGGTGCTAGCACTTTAATCTGGGTTGATCGGGGAACGTCGGGCAATCGATAAGGTTGTGCGATCGACACGATCCCCGGAGCCCGCATGACCGAGAAGAACAGCGAAAAAACCTCGGTAACCAAGCAACTTGGCCCCGGGCTGATCACCGGGGCGGCGGACGACGATCCCAGCGGCATCGCCACCTATTCCCAGGCCGGCGCCCAGTTCGGCTATGGCCTGATGTGGACGATGCTGCTCACCTATCCGCTGATGTCGGCGGTGCAGCTGGCGAGCGCGCATATCGGGCGGGTGACCGGCAAGGGCCTGGCCGAGAACATGCGCGAGGTGATGCCGCGCTGGCTGCTGACCCTGCTCGTCACCATCCTGTTCGTCGCCAACACGATCAACATCGGCGCGGACATCGCCGCGATGGGCGATGCCGCGCAGCTGGTCGCCGGATGGGGCGACCACTGGTTCACGATCTTCTTCGCCTTCGCCAGCCTGATGCTGCAGGTGTTCGTGCCCTATCACCGCTATGCGCGTGTGCTGAAGTGGCTGACCCTGTCGCTGCTCGCCTATGCCGCGGTGGTGATCGTGGTGAAGGTCGACTGGGCGGCGGCGGCCACCGGACTGGTGGTGCCCAAGCTCAGCGGGCCGCAGGCGGTCGCTACGGTGGTGGCGATCTTCGGGACGACGATCAGCCCCTATCTCTTCTTCTGGCAGACCGCGCAGGAGGTGGAGGAGATCGAGGACGACGACGAGGCGAAGCCGCTGAACGAGGCGCCCGACCAGGCGCCGCGCGAGATCAAGCGGATGCGGATCGACACGCTGGTGGGCATGGCCTTCTCCAACGTGATCGCGCTGGCGATCATGATCGCGGCGGCGGCGACGCTGCACCAGCAGGGCGTCACCCAGATCGACACCGCCGCCGATGCGGCCAAGGCGTTGCAGCCCGTGGCCGGCGACTTCGCCTTCGCGCTGTTCGCGATCGGCATCATCGGGACCGGCCTGCTCGCGGTGCCGGTGTTGGCGGGCTCGGCGGGCTTCGCGGTGAGCAACGCGCGCGGCTGGCGCTGCGGGCTGGAGCACAAGGTGAGCGAGGCGCCGGGCTTCTACGGGGTGATCGCGCTGGCGACGCTGCTCGGCATCGCGCTCGACTGGTCGGACATCCCGCCGATCCAGGCCTTGTTCTGGAGCGCGGTGGTCAACGGCTTCGCGGCGGTGCCGATCATGGCGGTGATGATGATCATCGCCACCCGCAAGAGCCTGATGGGCGAGTTCCGGATCAAGGGTCCGATGCTCTGGCTCGGCTGGGCGGCGACGCTGGTGATGGGCGCGGCGGCGGCGGCGATGCTGATCTGGCAATAGGACCTTTCCGGACCTGTCTTGCCGCCTAGCCCTGAGCCGCTAAGCTTGGCCCCAAATTCAGGGGAAGAGGGCACCCAAATGGCGGACGGCGCGAGCGAGCCGACGGGCAAGGACATCCGGCTGGTGATCGGCGCTTCGTCGCTGGGCACGATCTTCGAATGGTATGACTTCTTCATCTGGGGGACGCTGACCGCCACCGGCATCCTGCAGCATACCTTCTTCCCGGCCGGCAACGACGTGTTGGCGAGCCTGCTCGCCTGGGCCGCCTTCGCGGTCGGCTTCGGCTTCCGGCCGCTGGGCGCGGTGCTGTTCGGCTATCTCGGCGACCGGATGGGGCGGAAATACACCTTCCTCGTCACCATCACCGTGATGGGCCTGGCGACCGCCGGGATCGGCCTGGTGCCGGGCTATGCCGCGATCGGCGTGGCCGCGCCGGTGCTGATCCTGATCATGCGGGTGGCGCAGGGGCTGGCGCTGGGCGGCGAATATGGCGGCGCGGCGATCTATGTCGCCGAGCATTCGCCGGGCGGGCGTGCCGGCTTCCACACCAGCTTCATCCAGGCGAGCGTGGTCGGCGGCTTCATCCTGAGCCTGGCGGTGGTGCTCGCGTTCAAGACGCCGATGCCGGCCGCGACCTGGGAGGCCTGGGGCTGGCGGCTGCCCTTCCTCTTCTCGATCCTGCTGCTCGCCGTGTCGCTGTGGATGCGCCTCAAGCTGTCCGAGAGCCCGGTGTTCAAGGCGATGAAGGAAGCCGGCGAGACCGCGAGCAACCCGTTCCTCGAGAGCTTCACCTATCCGGGCAATCTGCCGCGCCTGTTCGTCGCCCTGTTCGGCATCGCGGCGGGGCTGACGGTGATCTGGTACACCTCGATGTTCTCGGTGCTGTCCTTCCTCACCGGGCCGATGCGGATGGACCCGACCACTGCGCAATTGATCTGCGGCGGAGCGGCGCTGGTCGGCTGCTGCTTCTTCGTGCTGTTCGGCCATCTCTCCGACCGGATCGGGCGCAAGAAGCCGATCGTGATCGGCTATGCGCTGACCCTGGTGCTGCTCTTCCCCTTGTTCTGGACGATCGGCGGGGCGGCCAATCCGGGGCTGGCGGAATCGGCCAAGCGGGCGCCGGTCGTGGTGCGCGGCCCGAACTGCAACTACGATCCCTTCGCCGCGAAGCAGGCCGATGCCTGCGGCCAGATCCTCGACCATCTCTCCAAGAAGGGCATCGCCTACAAGACGATGAAGGCCGATGCGGTGGTGGTCACTATCGGCGGCGTGCCGGTGCCGGACATGCGCCCGGCCGGGCTCGACGCGACGCTGGAGGCGGCGGGGTACCGGCTCGAGCGGATCGTGCCCTCGGCGGGCAATATCGCGGTGATCGTGCTGGCGATGCTGGGGCTGATGGCGCTGGCGGGGGCGACCTATGGCCCGGTGGCGGCATTGCTCAGCGAGATGTTCCCGAGCCGAATCCGCTATTCGTCGATGTCGATCCCCTATCACCTCGGCACCGGCTATTTCGGCGGTTTCCTGCCCTTCATCAGCCAATATGTCGTCGCGCGGACCGGCGATCCCTATGCGGGCCTCTGGTACACGATCGCCGTGGTGGCGATGGCGCTGGTGGTGACCGCGCTGGGATTGCAGGAGACGGTGAAACCGCCGCGCAAGGTCCATCACCATCTTTGAATGGGTCGGGGCCATTGCGGCCCGGGGGCGCACCCTGTAACCGCAGGGACATGACTGCACCCCTGCGCCTGCGGCTGGACAGCGCCGCGCTCGTCTCGAACTGGCGGCACCTGGCGAAGCTGAGCGGCAACGCCGCGTGCGGCGCCGCGATCAAGGCGAACGGCTATGGCCTGGGTTCGCGCGGGGTGGCGCAGCGGCTGGCCGGGGCGGGGTGCCGCGACTTCTTCGTCGCGACCTGGGCCGAGGCCGAGGCGCTGGCCGATCTCGGGCTGACGGTCTCGGTGCTGCACGGGCTGCGCGCCGACGATCCGCTCGACGCGACCTGTGCCCGGCCGGTGCTGAGCACGGCGGAGCAGGTGATGCGCTGGAAGCCGACCGGGCGGCCCTGCGACGTGATGGTCGATACCGGCATGAACCGGCTCGGCGTCTCGGCCGAGGAGATCGGCGCGGGGCTGCTCGACGGGCTGGCGATCGAGACGCTGCTGAGCCATCTCGTCTCCGCCGACGAGGACGTGCCGCTCAACGCACGGCAGCTTGCGGCGTTCGGCGCGCTCAAGGGGAAGACCCAGGCGAAGCGGATGAGCCTGGCCAATTCGGCGGGCATCGCGCTCGGCGCCGACTATGCCTTCGATCTCACCCGGCCGGGCATCGCGCTCTATGGCGGCTGGCAGCGGCCCGGGCATGACGCGATCCGCCAGGTGGCGACGCCCGAGGCGCAGATCCTCCAGCGCCGCACGGTGCGGGCGGGCGAGAGCGTGGGGTACAATGCGACCTGGACCGCGCCGGCGGATACCGAGGTGGCGATCCTCAACCTCGGCTATGCCGATGGCTATCTGCGCTGCTTCTCGGGCAAGGGGCTGGCGCGGGCGGAAGGCGTCACGCTGCCGCTGATCGGCCGCGTCTCGATGGACCTGACCGCGATCGACGTGACGGCGCTGCCGGGACTCCGCGAAGGCGACTGGGTGGCGATGTCCTATGCGCTGCCCGAGACGGCGGCGCTGAGCGGGCTGTCGCAATACGAGCTGCTGACCGGGCTCGGCCCGCGCTACGACCGGATCTGGCGCTGAGCCGCTCTGCGGCGTTGCCCTGCCGGGCGGGCATGGTAAGCCTCGGCGATGACCAGCATAGCCGAAGCCGAGAAGATCGTCCGTCAGGGAGCCGCTGCGCTTCAGTCCGGCAACCTGCAGAGCGCCCGTGAAGCCTTTCGGCAGGTCACGCGGACCGGAATGGCCAATGCACAGATCTGGCTGTTGCTGGCGCACACTGCCGCGCAGCTCCGCGATTGGGCGGAGGTAGAGCAGGCGAGCGATGCGGTGCTGGCGCGCGACGGCTCGAATCTGCGCGCGCTGGTGCTCAAGGGTGACGCGCGCGACGGGCTGGGTGACGCGCGGGGCGCATCGAGCTTCTATCTGAAGGCAACCCGGCTGGCTGAGGCGACGCAAGGGATTCCAGCCGATCTGGCAGCGGAGGTGCGCCGCGGAGGCGAGCGTGCACGTGCGATTTCGAGCGAGTTTCGGCGGCGACTGGCCAGCCGCCTCGATGCCGCCGGGTTGGATGCGGCCCGCCGGTCGCGCCGGTTCGAGGAATCGCTGGGCATTCTGAGCGAGGAGAAGCAGATCTATCTCCAGCAGCCGAGCGCCTATTATTTCCCCGGTTTGCCGCAAATCCAGTTTTACGAGCGCGAGCAGTTCGCCTGGGCGGCGGCGCTGGAAGCTGCAGCGGGCGCGATCCGCACCGAGCTTGACGCCGCGCTGGCCGGAAAGGACGGCTTTCGCCCGTATCTCCAGTCACGCATCGACCGGCCGAGCTATGATTTTCATGGACTGCTCGACAATCCTGCCTGGAGCACGCTCTATCTGTGGGAGAATGGTGCAGCGACGCCGGGCGCGCGCGACCGGTTTCCACAGACCTTTGCCGCACTCGAGCAGGTGCCGATGCCGCACATCACCACGCGCGCGCCGTCGATCCTGTTCTCGCTGCTCCAGCCGGGCGCGCGGATCGAGCCGCATCACGGGATGATCAACACGCGACTGATCTGCCATCTGCCGCTCATCGTGCCGCCGGGCTGCGGCTTCCGCGTCGGCAACGAAGTCCGCGAATGGGAAGTCGGCAAGCTCCTGATCTTCGATGACACGATCGAGCATGAAGCATGGAATGACAGCGGCGAGGATCGCGTGGTGCTGATCTTCGACATCTGGCGTCCCGAGTTGGACGAGGGTGAGCGCCGTGCCGTGACTACCATGTTCGAAGCGATCGACGCCGGCTGACGACGGGCTCGCTATTGCCGGGCGGCATCACGCCTTCATGCACGGATACGGGACAAAAAAGGGGGCCGCCGAAGCAGCCCCCTTCCTTTTTGTGTCGTAGCGGATCGGCTTAGAGGCCGATCTTCACGCCGGCATAGAAGTAACGGCCGATCGCGTCGAACGGCGAACCGCCCGCCACACCGAGCTCGCCGAGCGGCGGCTTGGTGTCGAACAGGTTGTCGACGCCCAAGTAGAAGGTGAACTGCTTGTTCGCCTTAATGTCCAGCTTCACGGCATGGTAGAACACATCCTGATACCAGATCGGGAAGTTGGCGTCCGCATTCTGCGGCGGACGGCCCTGGAGCGGGAAATAGTTCTCGTACGCGCCGATCGTCTGCTTGCCGATATAGTTGACGTTCCAGCGGAGCGTCGCCGGGCCGGCACCGACGAGGAAGGTGGCATTGGCCGCCCACTGCGGATCGCCCAGCTCCTGGAGCTGCTGATCCTTGATCGTCGGGTTGGTCGGGCTGACATAGTTGTCGCGCTCGATCACATAGGTGAGCACGCCGTGGAAGTTGAACGACCAGAAGTCGTCGAACTTCTTGGCGTAGTTCATCTCGAAGTCGATGCCGCGTGCGGTGCCCTTCGCGAAGTTGATGCCGGCCGAGGTGAGGGCCGGATCCTGGAAGGTGAAGTCCGCGTTACGGGCAGTGAGCAGGCCGCAATACTCATTCGGCTGCGGCAGATCGTAGCACTGATTGAGGATGGTCTGCGCACCGAGGACTTCGATACGGTTATTCAGCGTGATGTTGTAATAGTCGGCGGTGAAGGTGAAGCCCGGCATGAACGACGGAGTGAACACGCCGCCGATCGTCCAGCTGCTCGACTGCTCTTCGCTCAGGCTCGGGTTGCCTGCCGAGAGATAGCCGGTGCTGGCCGCGCGCGCCGGAGCGTTGATGAACCCGACCGGAATGCCCTGCGCCGAGCAGTTGGTGGCGCGGTTGGTGGTGCCATTGCCGATGTAGAGGGCATCACACGGATCCTGCAGGAACGCGAAGTTCTGCGAGGCCGACGAGTAAAGGTCGTCCAGCGTCGGCACACGCACCGAGCGCGAATAGTTCACGCGGAAGCGGAAGTCCCGGACCGGACTCCAGGTGCCGCCTGCGTTCCACGCGAAGGTGCTGCCGGCGCTGGTATTGTAGTCCGAGTAACGGGCCGCGCCGGTGATCGTCAGTTCGCGCGCGAACGGCAGGTCCTTGAGGAGCGGGATCGAAAGCTCGCCAAAGACTTCCTTCACTTCGAACGCGGGCGGATCGAACTCCGAGAACGCGTTGAAGAAGGTGCCGCCTGCGGCCGAGCGCGGATCGGCAACCTGGTACGCGGTCTCACGGCGATATTCGCCGCCGAGCACGAACGCGACCGGACCACCCGGAAGCTCGAACACCTGCGAGCTGTCGCCCGAGACGTAACCGAGGATGTCGAGTTCGCTCGCGTTGCTCTTCACCCACGAAGTGGTGTTGACGAAGTTGAGCGCGGCAGCACTCGGAGCACCATAGCCGAACATGTTGATCGGCACGCAGTCCGAACGCGTCACGGTCACCTGGTTCACGCGGCAAACGATCTGGCCAGCGCCATTGCGGACCGCATCGTAAGCGAGCGAGAAGCCGTCGAGATTACCGGCGGTGTCGGCGATCACCAGGTCGTTGTGCTCGTCCTGGCGGATCTTGACTTCGCCATAGGTTGCCGAGAGCTCATAGTGCCAGTCGTCGTTGAAGTTGCCGCGGAGGCCGGCGACGATGCGCCAGGTATCGCGGGTGACGATCTCGCTACGGCCACCGAAGTCGACGTTGAAGCGGCCCAGCGGCAGCGACTGGGTGTTGGTCGCACCGGCCGAGCAATAGCCGATCGCCTGGAGCGAGGCGAGGTTGGCCGCCGTCAGGAAGGCGTTGTCGCAGGTGAGATTCGGCAGGCCGATCGTGTTGGCGATCGACTGGTAGAAGCTCGGCTGGCCTTCCTGGATCGATTTCAGGTGGACGTACTTGCCTTCCGCGAAGACCTCGAGGGCCGGCGAGAACTCGAACTTGAACAGCGCGTTGGCGTTGTAGCGATCGAGGCCCGGAGCCAGCTGACCGGTTTCACGCAGCGTGGTGCCCGGCACCGCCGAGTTCGGGTTGCTGATGACGTTGCCCGAGCCGTAGGGACGGAAGTCGAGCGAGGGCACGTCTTCCAGCAGCTGCCCCGACGGGCTGAAGCGGAAGGTGCGCGGCTGACCGTAGATCGTGCCGGGATTGAGGCAGCGTGCGGCGCCGATCGCGGCGTTCGCGCCATTCGGGCCATAGGCTGCGTTCTGGCAGTTCGCGGCCGACAGGTTGGCGAGCATCGTGCCGCCGGTCGAGATGTTGTTGTTGCGGACGCCGCACAGATAGATGCTGTCCGGCACGCCGTCGCCGCTTTGCGGCTCGCCCGTGGTGAAATCGTTCAGCTGCATCTGGCAGCGGCCCGAATAGGCACCGGTGATGTCGTCGCGCTGGTTGTTATAGAGCGCATCAGCGTGGGTATATTCGAAGTTGGCGGCGATGTTGCCACGGCCACCGGCAAAGTTGGTGCCGGCGGTGCCCGAGACGAAGTAGATGTTGCGGTCGCCGTGGTTCGAGATACCGTTCTGGGCGTTCAGCTTGATGCCCTCGAAGTTATCCTTGAGGACGAAGTTGACCACGCCCGCGATCGCGTCCGAACCGTAAACGGCCGAGCTGCCGCCGGTGATCACGTCCACGCGCTCGATAAGGTCGCTGGGGATGGTCTGCACGTCGACAAGGAAGCTGCCCGGAAGCGCCGTGACGTGGCGACGGCCGTTGACGAGCACCAGGGTGCGCTCGATGCCGAGGCCGCGAAGGTCGAGCAGGTTCAGGCCGGTGGTGCCGATGAAGCGGGTCGAGTTCGCCTGGCTGTAGGTCGAGCGAAGCGCCGGAAGTTCGTTGAGCTTGTCGCCGATGCTGGCGCTGCCGCTGACCGCGAGGTCTTCAGCGGTCATCGTGGTGACCGGGCTGATGGTTTCGAGGTTGGGCTGGCGGATACGCGAACCGGTAACGACAATCGTTTCGTCGGTCGGCGGGCAGTTCTCGGTGCCGGGAGTGCAGGCTTCTGTGGTTTCCTGCGCCCAGGCCATGCCCGGCACGGTAAGAAGGGAGCCCGCGAGTGCGGTCGCGCCAAGTAGGCGGGTGAGTTTCATTGATATGCCCCTCCGGGCGGGATGCCCGAAGGACACAGTGAGACGGACATGTTTCCGCACTGCAAGAGAGGGAAACATTGCCCGGCGTAATTCAATTGTCACTGTTGCAGAAAAGAGACTGTCAGGCGCGCTAAATTTCAAGCATGGCCGGGTTAATGTAACATTCAGAATGTGACCTAGTGCATCAACACACTAAGGCATGCTGCGTCAGAAACATTTCGATACACAGCGAAAGCCGCTCAGCGCTCGACGCACATGGCGATTCCCATACCGCCGCCGATGCAGAGCGTGGCGAGGCCCTTCTTCGCATCGCGCTTCTGCATCTCGTAGATCAGCGTGGTCAGGACGCGCGCGCCCGAGGCGCCGATCGGGTGGCCGATGGCGATCGCGCCGCCATTGACGTTGACCTTGCTGGCGTCCCAGCCAAGCTCCTTGCCGACCGAAAGCGCCTGCGCCGCGAACGCCTCATTGGCTTCGATCAGGTCGAGATCGGCAATGCTCCAGCCGGCCTTCTCGAGCGCTTTCTTCGACGCCGGGACCGGGCCGATTCCCATGATCGAAGGGTCGACGCCGGCGGTCGCCCAGCTCCGAATCGTCGCCAGGATCGATGCGCCGCGCTTCTCGGCTTCGTCGCGGCGCATCACGACCAATGCTGCAGCGCCGTCGTTGAGGCCCGAGGCATTGGCGGCGGTGACGGTGCCGTCCTTCTTGAACGCCGGGCGCAGGCCCGAAACGCTGTCGATCGTGGCGCCGGCGCGGATATATTCGTCGTCGGAGACGACGGTGTCGCCCTTGCGACCCTTGATCGTCACCGGGGCGATCTCGTCCTTGAACCGGCCCTCAGCGCGCGCCTTCTCGGCCTTGTTCTGCGAGGCGACGGCGAACTCGTCCTGCTCGACGCGGGTGACCTGGTACTGCTCGGCCAGGTTCTCGGCAGTGATGCCCATGTGATAGCCGTTGAACACGTCGGTCAGGCCGTCCTTGATCATCGTGTCGACCAGGGTGACGTCGCCCATCTTCGCACCTGCACGCAGCGCCTGGGCGTGGTTGGCGAGCGACATGCTCTCCTGGCCGCCGGCGACGACGATGGTCGAATCGCCGGTCTGGATCGCCTGGGCGGCAAGCGCCACGGCGCGCAGGCCCGAGCCGCAGACCTGCTGCACGCTCCACGCCGGCACTTCCTTGGGCACGCCGGCGGCCATCGAGGCCTGGCGGGCGGGGTTCTGGCCCTGGGCGGCGGTGAGCACCTGGCCGAGGATGACCTCGCTGACTTCCTCGCCCTTCACGCCGGCCTGCTCGAGCGCGGCCTCGATCGCGACACGGCCCAGCTCGTGCGCGGGGGTGCTGCCAAATGCGCCGAGGAATGCGCCCACCGGGGTGCGCTTGGCGGCGATGATGACGACGTCGTTCGGGTTGGCCATGCTCGGGACTCCTGCGGGTGGTTCTGTTGTTTGGCGGCTATTTAGGGTGCGCTGCGGCAAGAAGCCAGTCGCGCAAGGGCTCCCACACCATTGCCCGCGCCTGCCCGCCGACGATCATCCCGACATGGCCGAGTGCGAGGCTCCTCCGCTCGGGCAGGTTCGCGGCGGTGGCGGCGGGGACGATCCGGTCGGTGGTCGAGAGCAGTTCGAGCGCGGGGCAGGCGAGGCGGGAGGGCAGGACGCGCGTTCCCTCCACCCACCAGCGGCCGCTTCCGGGGCGATCGGTCTTGAAGAAGCGCTCGAACATCTGCGCGCCCGCGGCATAGGTCAGCGGCGCGCCGGCATTCGCCCAGTCCTCCAATGCGATGAACGCCCGGGCCTGGTCGCTGTCCGGTTCGATTCGGGCGAATCGCTCGAACTTGGCGATGGTGCGGGCGGGATCGAGCTGCCAGAAGCCCGCCTGCAGCACTTCCATCGGCACCAGCCCGAGCTGCGCACAGGCGGGCTGGGCGGCTTCCCATTGCGATGCAATGGCTGCGCGCGCGAGATCGCCATAGCGGCGGAAGCGCCAGGGCGCGGCGATCGTCACCAGCCCGCGCGCCGGCCGCAGCGCCGCGCCGGCCATCGCCAGCGTGCCCCCCAGGCAATAGCCGGCGAGCAGTGGCGGTTCGTCGAGCGCATCCAGCAGCGGGAGCAGCAGCGCGGTGATATGCGCGTCCACGCCCTGGTCGCGATCCGTCGGATCAGGCGTGCCCCAGTCTACAAGAAGCGGCCGAAGCCCTTGAGTCGCCAGCCATTCGAGCAGCGAATTGCCCGGCGCAAGATCGAGGATGAAGGGCGGATTGATCAGCGAGGGGACGAAGACGACCGGCGGCCCGTCGCCGCCATAGTCGCGCAGGGACGCGCGGCCGGCCGTGGCGATTGCGGGCTTGAGCGCGCGCTCGGGCGGCCTTTCCGCCTCCTGATAGGCCTTCAGTCCGGCCAGCGCGGCGGCGCGCCGCTCGGGCGATGCTGCGGTCTCGCTGCGCAACAGCGAGAGGAACAGCGGAAGGGGGCGCGGTCCGTGTTGCGCCGCAGAATGAAACGATGATAGATATGTTTCACTCACCTGGGGGCCTTAGATGAAGAAAAGCGCTGCTGGTACGGGACCGGTCATCATCAAGAAGTACGCGAACCGGCGTCTCTACAACACCGAAACCTCGTCCTACATCACGCTGGACCATCTCGCCGCGATGACGCGCGAGGGGCGCGATTTCAAGGTCGTCGATGCCAAGACCGAGGAGGACATCACCCATAATGTCCTCACCCAGATCATCATGGAAGAGGAGCAGCGCGGACAGACCATGCTGCCGGTCAACTTCCTGCGCCAGCTGATCGCGCTCTACGGCGATTCGATGCAGGCGATGGTGCCGGGCTATCTGGAAGCCTCGATGGAGAGCTTCCGCCGCAACCAGCAGCAGTTCAAGTCGGCGGTCGAGGGTGCCTTCGCCAACTCGCCCTTCGCCGAGATGGCCAAGCGCAACATGGAGATCTTCGAGGCGGCGACCCAGGCGTTCAAGCCTGGCGCGACGCCGGGTGCTCCGGGCGCGGCTGCCGCGCCGACCGCTGCTCCGGCTGCCAGCGAGGGCGATGACGTCGCCGCGCTGAAGGCGGAGCTGGCCCGGCTGCAGGACAAGATCGAGAAGCTGGCGAAATAATCATCGCTTCCCCTCCCTGGAAGGGAGGGGAGCTTTCTAGAACTAACCCCGCCCCCGCAGCCCACCCAATGCCGCGCGGATTTCCTCCAGCGTCGGCATCTTCTGCTCGATCACGCAGCGCAGTCCGAGGCCGGTGAAGCCGTGATAATCGGTGGCACTGGCGAAGGCGATCGTGCTGTCGCCGCGCACCTCGGCACCCCGCACCGCATTGGGCGGCAGCGCGACATGCTCGCCGTGGCGTTTGCCCGAGGAGCTCGCGACGATCCGATCCTGCTCGTCGACGATCGAGATGCTCGTCCGCCCCCAGTCGCGCTCGCCGAACAGCGAGCGGTCCGAGATGATGGCGGGGATGTGCCCCTCCCAGTCGAATTCGAGATAGAAGGCGCCGAGTGGCCGGCCGTCGCGGCCGCGCGGGCGCACGCCGTTGACGAAGACCAGCACCGCGCGGTGGTCCGAATAGGGATTGAGCCACACTTCGTCGGTGAACCATTCGTCGCGGCGGTGGCTGCGCATCGCGTTCAGATATTGCGGCGCGTTCGCCAGGTCGACGCCGCGCACCCGCGCATGCGGATCGGACGCGGCGATCACCTTGCCCTCATGGTTGGCGAGGAAGGCGTTGACATAATAAGGCGAGATGCCGGTCAGCATCGCCAGCCGCGCATCGGCGGCGGCGATCGTCTCGGGCGAGGGATCTTCCAGCGCGGCGATCACCTCGGAATCGGATGCCATCACCCGCAGGTCGATGCTGCGGCCATAGAGATGGCGGCTGACATTCTGGATCAGCGCCTGGGCGAGCTCGACCAGGCGGGTGCCCTCGATCTCGCTGACCATCTCATCGGCGATGCCCGCCCCCATGGCGAGGCGCTCGCGCACTTCGGAGCGGAATTCGATCGATGCGCCGCGCGCCTGCTGGGCCAGCGCCTTCACTTCCTGCGCCACCACCGAGAAGCCGCGCCCGGCCTCGCCCGAGCGGGCGGCCTCGATCGCGGCGTTCAGCGCGAGCAGATTGGTGCGCGCAGCGATCTCCTCGCTGGTCGCGGCATAGCTGTCCACTTCCTCGCGGAGGACCGACAAAAGGGTTCGAATTCGGCGCGGCACGTTCCAGTGCCTAATCCGAATTGGTTAATCCTGCGTTGAGTCGAAACCGCTTCGGTGGAATCTGCTCATGGTTTCCGGAACTTGAGCGTCATCCGGTCGCTCTCGCCGATCGCCGCGTACTTGGCGCGATCGACGTCCTTGAGCGTGTAGCTCGGCGGCAGCGTCCACACCCCCTGGGGCCAGTCCGCGGTATCGCGCGGATTGGCGTTGACCTCCGACGCGCCGACGAACTTGAAGCCGGCCTGCTCGGCCAACCGGCGCACGGTCGAGACCTTGATATAGCCGCTGGTCTTCTCGCGCTCGGCGCTGGCGCTCTCGGGCAGGCGATGATCCTCGATGCCGAGCGTGCCGCCCTTCTTGAGCATCGCGAACATCTGGGCGAACGCCTCGGGCGAGTAATCCACGTTGCCGCGCTTGTAGCCCATCCGCCAGTTATGGACGTTGCGGAAGGTCAGCACGACGTCGGCAGTGCCGTCCGGCACCTTGGGCTGGCCGGCCTGGGCAGGGAAGGCGACGAGCTGGGCATGGCCGTAGAGCGCCGTGTCCTTGGCCTTGAGTGTTTCGACCGCCTTGCCGCCATTGGGGAAATCGGGGCCCACTGCCGCGTAATAGCTGCCCTTTGCCCGGGTGAGCGGGGCGAGGATCTCGGTGTACCAGCCGCCGCCCGGCCAGATCTCGACCACGGTGTTGCCGGGCTTCACCCCGAAGAAATTGAGCGTGTCGACCGGATGGCGATACTGGTCGCGCGCGACATTGGCCGGCGAGCGGGTGGGCGAGGCGACCGCTTCGGCGATCGTCTGGCGCTGCATCTGGGGAGCGCCGGTGGCGACGCTGGCCACTGCGGCGGCGGTGGTGAACACGGCAAGGATGGTCAGGGTCTGGCGCACGCGAATTCCCTCCCTAGATGTCGTCCGCGCATTTGGGGGATTTTTGTGACGATGCAACTACAATTATGGCTCGGGGCGGCGGGCGCGGCGGTGATCGCGGTGGTCAGCGGTCTGGGCGAGCATCGCCGGCGCAAGCGCAAGCGGATCGACGATGTCGGTTTCGTGCCCTGGCAGTTCCTCCAGGTGATGGCGATGCTGGGCGCGGTAATCCTGGCGAGCGTTGCGCTGAATTTGCGGTAAGGCGGATGCGTCAGGGCGCTTTTGCCGGGCATAGCGCGACACTGGAGGCGCGCTGGTCGATGAGCAGCGTGAAATGTTGCAAGGCGTGCGCGCCGACCAGAAGCTCGGGATATTTGTCCGAGACTCGAACCGTCACGTCGGAGAGCGTGGCTACGCCGATCCGGAAGGGGCCGTGCAAGGTCGCGCTGCCGGTCTTCACCGTGGTGTTGGTGAGCGTGCCCTCTCCTGCTGCGGCGATCGTGCCGCCACCGAGGCGATCGAACAGCGGCTGTGGCAGCACGAAGGCGACATTGGCGCCGGTATCCAGATTGCCTTCGGCTGCGACTGCGTCGATGGTCACCGGCACGCGGAAGGCGCGGGTATAGCCGAGCACGCCGGGTTCGCCGCGCCTGAGGCCGGGGCCGCGCGTGAACGTCAGCCGCCGCCGCGGATAGTCGAGCACCAGCAGTCCGTCGGCGAAGAAGGCACGGCCGAGGATGCCGGCAAAGGCCGCTTCCGGGGCCATCCTCCCGCTATAGTCGCGGGTCATCACTTCGAGGTCGCGGCGAACAAGCCCGCCCAGTTCGACAGAGGCCAGCCGGACCGTATCCACGCGCGCGCTGGCCATCGCATCCGATGTTGTCGCCGCGCCGGTGACAGGCAGGCGCAGCGTCGCGACCAGGCTAGCATCCGCGCGGCCCATGCCGCTGGCGCCAGTGTCTACGGCGAAGCGGAAGGGCCCCTGGCCATTGACTTGCACCCGAACATAGATGCGACCATCGACGATCTCGAACGGCACGCTGAGCACGGCGCTGTCGGGCGCAGTTGTCGCCAGTGCGCAGACGGCAGGGCTGGCGGGCGAGGCTGATTGGGCCATTGCGGGCGTGGCTATGGCCCCTGCAATCGCGCCGCAAACCGTCAGTGTCGCCTTCCAGCCCATGCCCGCCCCAACCGCCTGTGAGTTATTGAAATGATACACCTGGGCGAATGCCCGTCAATCCCGCGTGCCGGCGGGCCTGCGCACGGTGTCGGTTATGCGATAGGATCGGCCGGACAATGGAGGTTTGTGCGATGATCACATTATGGGGCGAAGGCCGGGGGTTCCGGGTGGCATGGCTGCTCGAGGAACTGGGCCTGCCCTGGCGGCTGCGGCCGGTGGATATGCTCGCCGGGGTGGAGAACGACCCCGAATTCCTGGCGATCAACCCGGCCGGGTTCATCCCGGCGCTGCAGGACGGCGAGGTCGTCCTGGTCGAATCCATCGCGATCCTCGAATATCTGCTGGGGCGCTACGGACCCTCGCCGCTGGCCCCGCAGCCGGCCGATCCGGCATTCCCGCTCTACCAGCAATTCCTCCATCTGGGCGAAGCCGGCATGGCGACCTTTGTGTTCGTCTTCGTCGCCACCAACATCCTCGCGCCCGAGGGCGAGAAGGACAATTGGAGCGCCCGCGCCAGCCTCGACTGGTTCGAGAGCCGGCGCGGGATCGTCGCGCGGCAGCTGACGCAGGCGCCGTACATGGCGGGCGAGGCCTTCACCGCCGCCGACATCTCGATCAGCTACGCGCTCCAGTTCGCCGAGCGGACGAAGGGTGCCGTGCTGCGCGAGGACGAGCTGGCCTATCTTGCCCGCACCACCGGCCGCGCCGGCTACAGGCGGGCGATGGACAAGTGCACCGATACCAAGGCCTGGGTGGCGGCGCTGGCGGAGGCGGATGCCTAGCGGGAGCCGACCTGCCATGCTTTTCCCCGGCGAAGGCCGGGGCCCAGACTTGAAAGTTACGCGCCTTTGGCGCGTCTTCGCCGCGCACTGCTTAGTCTGGACCCCGGCCTTCGCCGGGGAAAAATGAGGTGGCGCAGCCAGCCCTAATAGAACTTTCGCAGCGTCAACTGGCGCTCGCGGCCGCCACACAGGGTGAGTGTCACCACGCGTCCCGGCGTCCCTGCGCTCCAGTCGATCGGGCGGCCCGCGACCGCCACGCCATCGGCGGCGCAGATCGTCTCGCCCTCGCGCCAGCCGCCTGCCTCGGCGGGCGAGCCGCGCATGACGTGGAGCACGCGCAGATGCGCATCCTCGGCGCCAAGCAGCAGCCCGCTGGTCGAGCGCAGCACCGGCGTGGCGGGCGCGCCGGCGGGCTGGAGCACCATCCGCCCCGCGCGCGGATCGAGCAGCACGCGGTAGCGCAGCAGCAGCCCGGTGCCGATCCGTCCGGCGGCGCCGGCGGCGGTGGAATAGCCGCCTTCGCCTTCGATGCGGACCTCGGTCTCGGGCAGGGTGCTGCCGCCCAGGGTGAAGCCGGGGATGACCGCGGCCTCGCTGACCAGCGCGCCGCCGATACCCCAGCCCAGCGTAGTGGTGAGGGTGGCGCCGCGATAATTGGCGCTGGTCCAGGCGGCGCGGCTCAGCGTCACCGCGGCGCCGTCGCCGGTATCGACGATCATCGGCCGCAGCCGCGCGCCGCCCAGCCGGATCTCGGTGACCGGCACTTCGGAGCCGTGCTGGAGCGACAGCGGTGCGGTGTGGCCCGTGAAGGGCATGCGGCCGCTGGGCAGGATGCGGAAGCGGCGCACCGCATAGTCGATGTCGAGCGCGCAGCAGCTCAGCACGTCGCTGCCGATCAGCAGGTCGGCGCCGAACCGGTCCTGCCCCGGCGCATCGGGAATGACGATGCGCCCGCCGCGCCTTGTGAGCCCGCCCATCACCAGTGTCCCGCCCGGCGCCCAGGCGACCTCGACCCCGCCGCCGATCGCCAGCGCGCGCTGGCGCCGGCCGATGGCGAGCCGGGCGCGAGCGGCGAAATCCTGGGTGGCGAGCGTGTTGGTCAGCCCGGTGTCGAGCACCGCGCGCACCGCCCGGCCGTTGAGCACCGCCTCGAAGCGGATCTGGTTGGAGGGCGTCAGGTCGAAGGCGATCCAGCGCGCCTCGCTGTCGGGCGCCAGGGTGATGCCGTCCTTCGCCTCCTCGATTGCAGGCGGGGAGGCGAGGCCGAGAAAGACCGCGAGGGGCAAGAGAAAGGACAGCACCGACCCAGCCTAGCCGGTCAGGCGATCAGAGGCACGCCTCGAGCAGCGCCTGGTCGAAGCCATACTGCTTGGCCTTGTCGAGCGTATAGGGGCGCAGGCCCATCGAGCGATACTCGCCGATGATCTTGCCGTCGGCGCTCTCGTCGAGATACTCGAACTTGAACAGCTCCTGGGTGACGATCACCGGGCCTTCCATGCCGATCACCTCGGTGACGTTGGTCACACGGCGCGAACCGTCGCGCAGGCGCTTCACCTGGATGATCAGGTCGACCGAATCGGCGATCTGGCGGCTGATCGCTTCCTTCGGCACCTTGATGTCCGACATCATCACCATGTTCTCCATACGGGCGAGCGCCTCGCGCGGAGAGTTGGAGTGGAGCGTACACATCGAGCCGTCATGGCCGGTGTTCATGGCGGCGAGCATGTCGAAACACTCGCTGCCGCGGATTTCGCCCAGGATGATCCGGTCCGGGCGCATACGCAGCGCGTTCTTCACCAGGTCGCGGATGGTGATCTCGCCCTGGCCTTCGAGGTTGGGCGGACGGGTTTCGAGCGGCAGCCAGTGCGGCTGCTGCAGGCGGAGTTCGGCCGCGTCCTCGATCGTCAGCACGCGCTCGCCCGGGTCGATCATCTTCGACAGCGCGTTGAGCATCGTCGTCTTGCCCGAGCCGGTGCCGCCCGAGATGACGATGTTGAAGCGGCTGGCGCCGGCGATCTTGAGCGCGGTCGCCATCTTCTGCGACATCGACCCGCCCTGGGCCATCATGTCGAGCGTGATCGGCTTGGCCGAGAATTTACGAATCGAGATCGCGGTGCCGCGCAAGCTCAGCGGCGGCACGATCACGTTGACGCGGCTGCCGTCCTTGAGGCGGGCGTCGGCGAGCGGCGTGGTCTGGTCGACGCGGCGGCCGACCGAGTTGCAGATGCGCTGCGCGATCTGGAACAGATGCTCCTCGTCGCGGAACTGGATGTTCGCGAGCTCGAGCTTGCCCTTGCGCTCGACAAAGGTCTGCTCGGGGCCGTTGACCATGATGTCCGAGATGGCCGGATCGGCGAGCAGCTCTTCGAGCGGCCCGAGGCCGAGCAGCTCGTCGACCAGCACCTTCTCGAGCGCGAACTGCTCGCGCCGGTTCAGGGTCAGCTTCAGTTCGGCGAGCACTTCGCCGATGATCGGGCGGAATTCCTCGGCCAGCTCGTCCTTGCTGAGCGTGGCGGCGGCCTCGGGATCGACTCGCTCGAGCAGGCGCGGAAGCACCTGTTCCTTGATGCGGTGGATCGAAGCCTCGAAGCCTTCGACGCGCGAATTGCCCTGCTCACCCGCGGCGGCCTGGCGGTCGGCGAGGCGCTGGAGCGCCTCTGCGCTGGCGATGCTGGGGCCGTTGGGATCGCGCTCGGCCATCGGGTCGGGCATGGCGCCCTGGCCCGGAAGCGGCACGGAATTGATCGGCGGGAACTGGTCGCCGCCCAGCGGGGCGGGATCGACCGGGCGGGGCAGCGGTCCGCCGCCCTGCATCGGGCGCGCAACGCCGAACGCCGGCCGGCCTGCCGGTCCACCACCCAATCCGCTGCGTCGTCCGAAAGCGCTCATCAGAACCCAATGTCCCCTCGACCGAGAGGTGTTACCGGCCAAGGCTTGATATTTACCTAACCCGGTAACCCCGCTTGTTACGGAGATGGACCGGCAAAGGTGCAGGCCGGGTAAACGCGCCGGCCTAGAGGAACGGTCCCTTGGCACGGATGCGCGCCCCGCTGGGCGGAACGCCGGCGAGTGCGCGGAAGTCGCGCGCCATGTGCGCCTGGTCGGCATAGCCGCGCGCGGCGGCGGTATCGGCGAGATTGTCCCCGCCTTGCTGGATGTCTTGCAGCGCCTCGCGGAAGCGCAGCAGGCGCAGATAGGTGCGCGGCGCCAGCCCCAGCTCGCGCGCGAAGATGCGCTGCAGCCGGCGATGGGGCAGGCCGGTGGCTGCCGAGATGTCGGCGACGCTGGTCGAGGCGAGGACGGCGCGGGCAAGCGGCGGCGGCTCGATGCCGGCAAGCGCTGCGGTCAGCTTGGCGACCGGGGCGCCTCGCAGCAGGTCGGCGAGCGGCGAATCGGGCGCCACCGCGACCCAGTCGTCGGCGAAGCCGGGGCAGGGCGGACCGCCGAGCGCGTGCCAGGCCCAGGGCCAGAGCTTGATCGCGGTGAAGCGCGCATCGCCGCTGAAGCCGAAGCGGATCGGATGGGGCGAGAGGCCGGTGGCGAAGAATTCCGGCTGGTCGCGCCGCCATTCGGAACGGCCGGCGGAACGGTGGATCAGCTCGACGCAGCCGTCCGGAGTCGCCTCATGCTCGACCCAGCCCGGCTCGCTTGCCGCGAGCGTCCATACCGCGGCGACAAGGCCGTCGAGCGCGGGCGGCAGGGGCAACTCGGCATAGTCCATGCGCCGAACCTCGCATGTCGCGTGCGTTCAAGCCAGTGTCGCCGCACGGGCATAGCGTCGGGCGAAACAGGGAGGATCGAGGATGATCGCGAACATCATGCTGCTCGCCGGGCTGGGACTGTCGCCGGAGCCGCTCGACTGGTTGGTCGGCAAATGGTGCACCGAGCCGCTCAATGGCCGGACGACCTGCGAGACCTGGCAGCCGATGGGCGCGGATCATGTCATGCGCGGCGAGACGGTCACGACGTCGGCCAAGGGCGAGCGGCGCGAGCCGATGCGGATCACCGACGAGGCGGGCAAGCTCGTCTTCCATGCCGAGCCGCCGGGCCAGACGGCCACCGATTTCGCGGGAGCGGCCTCCGCGCCGCAGAGCGTGGCGTTCGTCAACGCCGCGCACGACTATCCGCAGCGCGTCCGCTACTGGCGCGAGGGAGAGCTGCTGATGGCGGAGATTTCGCTGGCCGATGGCAGCAAGCCGATGCGGTGGCGCTATCGGCGCGCGGGCCAGTAGTTCGTCTGGGGTGAAAGCCGGGACCCGGGCCGCGAAAGCGGGACGAGAGCTTCCCGGGTGGATCCCGACTTTCGTCGGGAGACGGAGCCGACGGGGCGAACCCGTCGGCATTTCGTCGTGTCAGCCGGCCTTTTCGGCGAGAACCGTCAGGCCCTTCTCGTTCACTTCGGCGAACCCGCCTTCGATGCGGATCGTCTCGGGCGTGGTGGCGCCGGCCTTGTAGATCTCCAGATTGCCGTCGCGGATGGTCGACATCAGCGGGGCATGGCCTTCGAGCACGCCGAAATCGCCCTCGGAGCCGGGGACGACGACCATGTACACTTCCTCCGAACGGAGGAGCTTTTCGGGCGTGACGAGTTCGAAGTGGAGGGACATTTTCTTAGCCTTCTCTCCCTCTCCCCTTCAGGGGAGAGGGCAGGGGAGAGGGGAAAGCGGCAAATGCCCCTCTCCCCGGCCCTCTCCCCGCGAGCGGAGAGAGGGAGTAGTTCTTCTTACGCCTCGCCGGCGAGCTTCTTGGCCTTCTCGACCGCCTGGTCGATGCCGCCGACCATGTAGAAGGCCGCTTCCGGCAGGTGGTCATACTCACCGTTCACCACCGCCTTGAACGACTTGATGGTGTCCTCGATCTGCACGAACGCACCCGGGATGCCGGTGAACACTTCGGCGACGTGGAAGGGCTGCGAGAGGAAGCGCTGGATCTTGCGGGCGCGCGAGACGGTCAGCTTGTCCTCTTCCGAGAGCTCGTCCATGCCGAGGATGGCGATGATGTCCTGCAGCGACTTGTACTTCTGCAGGATCGACTGGACCGCACGGGCCGTGTCGTAATGCTCCTGGCCGACGACGCGCGGCTCGAGGACGCGGCTGGTCGAGTCCAGCGGATCCACCGCCGGATAGATGCCGAGCTCCGAGATCGCGCGGTTGAGCACGGTCGTCGCGTCGAGGTGGGCGAACGAAGTCGCCGGCGCCGGGTCGGTAAGGTCGTCCGCGGGGACGTACACCGCCTGCACCGAAGTGATCGAGCCCTTGTTGGTCGAGGTGATGCGCTCCTGCAGCGCCCCCATGTCGGTCGACAGGGTCGGCTGATAGCCCACGGCCGAAGGAATACGGCCGAGCAGCGCCGACACTTCCGCGCCCGCCTGGGTGAAGCGGAAGATGTTGTCGACGAAGAACAGCACGTCCTGGCCTTCGACGTCGCGGAAATACTCGGCGATCGTCAGGCCCGACAGCGCGACGCGGGCACGGGCGCCCGGCGGCTCGTTCATCTGGCCATAGACCAGGGCGACCTTCGAGCCGTCCGAGATCGCGTTGCCATCGGCGTCCTTGGCGATGACGCCCGCGTCGAGGAACTCGTGGTAAAGGTCGTTGCCCTCACGGGTGCGCTCGCCGACGCCGGCGAACACCGAGGTGCCGCCATGGCCCTTGGCGATGTTGTTGATCAGCTCCTGGATGAGCACGGTCTTGCCCACGCCGGCGCCGCCGAACAGGCCGATCTTGCCGCCCTTCGCATAGGGCGCGAGCAGGTCGATGACCTTGATGCCGGTGACGAGGATCGAGCTCTCGGTCGACTGGTCGATGAAGAGCGGGGCCTCGGCGTGGATCGGCGCGCGCAGGTCGGTGGCGACCGGGCCGCGCTCGTCGATCGGCTCGCCGACGACGTTGAGGATGCGGCCGAGCGTGGCCGGGCCGACCGGAACGCGGATCTGGCTGCCGGTGTCGGTGACGGTCTGGCCGCGGGTCAGGCCCTCGGTCGAGTCCATCGCGATCGTGCGGACGGTGTTCTCGCCGAGGTGCTGGGCGACCTCGAGGACGAGCTTGTTGCCGTTGTTGTCGGTCTCGAGCGCCGAAAGGATCGCCGGCAGCGGGCCTTCGAAGGCGACGTCGACGACGGCGCCGATCACCTGGCTGATGCGGCCGCCATTGTTGGTCGTGGCCGGCACGGCGCCCGGGGCATCGGCCTTGGGCTTCGCGGCGCGCGGCTTGCGCGCGGGCTTCTCTGCGGTCGGGGCTGCGGTGGCCATCTTACTTTCCTTGGGTCTGATTGGCGGGGGCACTAGCCCCGACGCGGGTGAAAGTCACGGTGATGTGGCGATCCTTGGCGTTGCCGCCGCCGATCGGGTTGGCGTCGACGATGATGGAGACGCCGTGCTGAACGTCCTTCGCCGATTCGCGGCGCTGGAGGGCGCCGTTGATCGTGTCGCCCGGCCCAACTTCGAAGCGGGCGAGGAAGCCGAGCACGATGCGACGGACATAGCCGTAGGAATCGCGGGCACGGCCATCGAGCTTCTCTTCATGCTTCACGTCGAAGGTGAAGCGGATCGTCTCGATCGTGTCGGCCTTGGCGCCGGTCGCCTCGAAGGCGCTCTCGACGGCGATGCCGTTGGGCTCTTCGGGCCAGGTGACCTTGCCGGTGGCGGCAAAGCCCTTGCCCGCCGCCTTATAGCCTTCGACCTTGAACCCGAAGTCGTTGGCGGCGGCGACTACGGCGGCCGGATTGCTGAAGATCTGGCCCCAGCGATCGGCCATCACCTTGTCGCGGTCCGGTGCGCGGTTCTGCGCGGCGGCGGCCTGCTGCTCGTTGAGCGACGGATCATGCGCAGCCCCGCAGCCCGCGAGCGGGGCCGCAGCCACGATCAGCAGGAGGGGGACTGCGAAACGCATCAGAGCGCCTCGGCGCCCGAGATGATCTCGACCAGCTCGGTGGTGATCGCGGCCTGGCGCTGACGGTTGTACAGCGTGTTGAGGCGCTTGATCAGGTCGCCGGCGTTGCGCGTGGCATTGTCCATCGCGGTCATCTTCGAGCCCTGCTCCGACGCGGCATTCTCGCGCATCGCACGGAACAGCTGGATCGCGACATTGCTCGGCAGCAGGTCGGCGAGGATCGATTCCTCGTCCGGCTCATAGGTGACGGCGGCGATGCCCGCGGTTTCAGCTTCCGCGCCGGCCTGCGGGATCGCGACCGGGATGATCTGCTGCGCGGTCGGCTCCTGGGCGAGGACCGACTTGAAGGTCGAGTAGAATAGCGTGGCGACGTCGAACTCGCCCGCCTCGAAGCGCGCGATCAGGTCGTCGGCATAGCCGCGCGCATCGGCGAAGCTCAGCTTGCCCAGGTCGCCCGGCTCGATCGAGTGGATGATGTTCTTGGGGAACTGGCGGTTCAGCACGGCGCGGCCCTTGCGGCCGATCGTGTAGATCTTCACCGTCTTGCCCTGCGCCAGCAGCTCCTGCGCATGGCGGCGGGCCAGGCGGGCGATGTTGGTGTTGAACGCGCCGGCCAGGCCCTTGTCGCTGGTGGCGATGATGAGCAGGTGCACGTCATCCTTGCCGGTGCCGGCGAGCAGCTTGGGCGAGCTCTCGCTCACCGTGACCTTGCTGGCCAGGCTGGCGACGACGCCTTCGAGGCGCTGGGCATAGGGGCGCCCGGCCTCGGCCGCTTCCTGCGCGCGGCGCAGCTTGGCGGCGGCGACCATCTTCATCGCCTTGGTGATCTTCTGCGTCGACTTCACCGAGCCGATGCGGATCTTGAGGGCCTTCAAACTTGCCATTTACGAATTCCGAGCAAGGGCCAGACGGCCCGCGAGACCAACAAATGCGACACCGAGAACGCCCTCGATCCAGCGCATCGCGCTGCTCTGCTTCGCGGCACGGCCCGCACGGGCGGCGACGAAGACGATACCGGTGAGCCAGAAGCCGCCGAGCACATAGGGCACTGCGATCAGCAGCGCCCCCTTGAGCGGGGCATCAGCGCCGGTGCCGACGAACTGCGGCAGGATGGCGAGGAAGAACAGTGCGACCTTGGGATTGAGCGCGGTGGTGAGCAGCCCCTGCCAGAAGGGCTTGCCCAAGGCAGGCGCCTCGGCGGTGGCGGGAGCCGGCTGGATCGCCCCGCGGATCAGCTTGAAGCCGAGCCATGCGAGGTAGATCGCGCCGGCGGTCTTCACCACCGTGAACAGCGCCGGGAAGACCGACAGGACGCTGAGGAAGCCGAAGCCGCACAGCGCCATGTACCAGAGGCCCCCGAGCACCACGCCCGAGACCGCCGCCAGGCCGGCCCGCACGCCTCCGCGCGCCGCGTGACCCGCGACGAGCATCGTGTCCGGCCCGGGCGTCAGCACAAGGCCGACGCTGAGCAGCGTCCACGCGAGGAGGGAGTGGTCGGCCACCGGCTGCGGATCAGGCGAAGGTCTTGGCGAACGCCTCGAGGGCGGCCTTGAGCTTCGCCTTGGCGTCGTCCGACAGGTCCTTCGACTCGCGGATGTCCTTCAGCACATCGGCATGGTTCGCGCGCAGGTCGGCGAGCATCGCCGCCTCGTAGCGCACCACGTCCTGCACCGAAACGGCGTCCAGGAAGCCCTGGGTGCCGGCGAAGATCGACGCCGTCTGCTCCTCGAAGGGCAGCGGGTTGAACTGCGGCTGCTTGAGCAGCTCGGTCAGGCGCGCGCCGCGGTTCAGCAGGCGCTGGGTCGAGGCGTCGAGGTCCGAGCCGAACTGCGCGAAGGCGGCCATCTCGCGATACTGGGCGAGGTCGAGCTTGATCGAGCCCGAGACCTTCTTCATCGCCTTGGTCTGGGCCGAGGAACCCACGCGCGACACCGAGAGGCCGACGTTGATCGCCGGGCGGATGCCGGCGTTGAACAGGTCGGTCTCGAGGAAGATCTGGCCGTCGGTGATCGAGATCACGTTGGTCGGGATGTACGCCGAAACGTCGCCCGCCTGGGTCTCGATGATCGGCAGCGCGGTCAGCGAGCCGTTGCCGTTGGCGTCGTTCAGCTTCGCGGCGCGCTCCAGCAGGCGGCTGTGGAGATAGAAGACGTCGCCCGGATAGGCTTCGCGGCCCGGCGGGCGGCGCAGCAGCAGCGACATCTGGCGATAGGCGACGGCCTGCTTCGACAGATCGTCGAACACGATCAGCGCGTGCATGCCGTTGTCACGGAAATACTCGCCCATCGCGGTGCCGGTGTACGGCGCGAGGAACTGCAGCGGGGCGGGGTCCGAAGCGGTCGCGGCGACGACGATGGAATATTCCATCGCGCCATTCTCCTCGAGCGTGCGCACCAGCTGGGCGACGGTCGAGCGCTTCTGGCCGACGGCGACGTACACGCAGTAGAGCTTCTTGCTCTCGTCGGTGCCGGCGTTGACGGTCTTCTGGTTGATGAAGGTGTCGATCGCCACAGCCGACTTGCCGGTCTGGCGGTCGCCGATGATCAGCTCGCGCTGGCCACGGCCGACGGGCACCAGGGCGTCGATCGCCTTGAGGCCGGTCTGCACCGGCTCGTGCACCGACTTGCGCGGGATGATGCCCGGCGCCTTCACTTCGACGCGGCTGCGCTTCTCGGCGACGATCGGGCCCTTGCCGTCGATCGGGTTGCCGAGGCCGTCCACGACGCGGCCGAGCAGGCCCTTGCCGACGGGGACGTCCACGATGGTGCCGGTGCGCTTGACGACGTCACCTTCCTTGATCTCGGCGTCCGAGCCGAAGATCACGACGCCGACATTGTCGGCCTCGAGGTTGAGCGCCATACCCTGCGTGCCATTGGCGAACTCGACCATCTCGCCGGCCTGGACGTTGTCCAGACCGTGGATGCGCGCGATGCCGTCACCGACGCTGAGCACCTGGCCGGTTTCCGAGACCTCGGCCTCGGTGCCGAAATTGGCGATCTGGTCCTTGATGACCTTCGAGATTTCTGCGGCGCGGATATCCATGTTCAGCCTTTCATCGCGTGCGCGAGGGAGTTCAGTCGGGTCTTGATCGAGCTATCGATCATCTGGCTGCCGATCTTCACGACCAGCCCGCCAAGGAGCGAGGGATCGACCGAAAGGTCGACGGTCACTTCACGGCCGACGCGGGTGCGCAGCTGCTGCTTGAGCGCATCGACCTGGTCGGCGGAAAGCGGATGTGCGGAGATCACTTCCGCCGTCGTCTCGCCGCGATGTGCGGCCGCGAGCTGGCGGAAGGAGCGGATGATCGCCGGAAGCTTGCCCAGCCGGCGATTCTCGGCGAGCACGCCGAGGAAGTTCGCGGTGGTGGCGTCGAGCTTCAGGCTCTTGGCGACGGCGGCGACAGCCTTGGTGGCGTCGCTGCGCGACACCAGCGGGCTGGCGGTCAGCGCCTTGAAGTCGGTCGATTCGGCAAGCGCCTTGGCCACGGTGGCGAGGCTGGCCTCGACCTGGCTCAGCGCCTTCGAATCACGCGCGAGCTCGAACAGGGCGGTAGCGTAGCGTCCGCTTAGGCTTGCCTGGATACCGGCGGAATTCTCCACGCGATCGGGTTCCTCTCGGAGGTTCGGGTTCAGCCCCATATGAATTGGGGGCCGATTTCCGGCTCCATCAAAGTATTACTCTGACGGACACCCCATACGGCCCCCTATGGGTCGCGGCGCGGTTAGCATCGGTGTCACAGGGATGCAACCCGAGTCCGAGTCGCTCTCCGCGAACACTCTCCCAAACTCGCCGTGACACGGCGTGTACCGAATCGTTTCGTATGGTAAACGGCACCCGCAACATCCTTTTGGGGGAAGGGTTGGGGGAATGAACAAGCGGATTCTTGGCGGCGTCGTGCTCGCCGCTCTCGTCGCGGGCATCGCGCATGCCGAAGTGCTGAAGATCACCGGCGAGTTCGCCGCGCCGAACCGCGAGGCGAGCCTGCTGCGCTCGCTGTCGGTGGATCGCATCGCCGGGCAGGACGGTCCGGCGCTCGCGCGGGCGATCGAGCAGGGCCTGTCGGGAACCCACTTCGATCTGATGGGCGGCTATACCGGCCAGGGCAATGCCGAGGGCTCGCTCACCGGCGGCGTCACGACCGGCGTCGACGAGCAGCCCTTCAAGCGCAAGGAAAGGCGCTGCGTCGAGAAGGACAGCGCCGACCAGAAGAAGTGCGTGCGCGAGGAAGAGGTCGAGCTGCGCTGCCGCCGCCGGACCGTCACCGTGAAGGCCGATCTGCGCATCGTGCGCAACCGCGACGGCCGCATCGTCTATTCGGCGACCAAGCCGTTCAGCCAGGAAAGCAGCTGGTGCGAGGGCAAGAATGATCGCCCGGGGCCGGTGGAGGACGTGATCGCCGATGCGGTGCGCAACCTGGGCTATGCCGTGCGCGAGGACATCGCGCCGACCGTCTCGACCTACGACATCCGCGTGCGCGAGAGCGACAAGGGGCTGAGCAAGGAGCAGGCGAAGCGCTTCAAGGACCTGGTCAAGCTCACCAAGCGCGACGTGCGCGGGGCGTGCGACGGCTGGGGGGCGATGGCGGCGGAGGTGCCGAATCACCCGTCGATCACCTTCGACCTGGGCCTCTGCGCCGAGCAGGCGGGCGATTATCCGCGCGCGCTGCAGCTCTATCACGCCGCCCAGCGCGCCGGTGCATCCGAAGGCGGCGTCGGTGCCGACCGGGCGATGCGGCTGATCGCCGGCAAGGAGGATGCGGCGATCCGCGCCCGGCGGCGGTAGGTTAACTCTCTCCCCTCTCTGCAAGGGAGGGGTTGGGGGTGGGTTGCGAGCGCAGCGAGCCCTGCCCGTCGGCTGGTGGCAAAAAGAAAAGGCCGGGCATCGAGCCCGGCCTTCCCTAACCCACCCCTGGCCCCTCCCTTGCAGGGAGGGGAATTCGAGGATGCTTAGCGGCCGCGGCCGCCGCCCTGGCCACCCTGGCGCTGGCCGCCATTGGTCGGGCGCGGCTGCCACTTGCGCTTGGGGCGGGCATAGTTGCGGGGCTGCTCGCCCTGGGGGGCATCGAAGCGGCGCGGACGCGGCTCGCCAGCGGCGGCACCGGCTGCCTCGGGGCGCGGGGCATGGCCGTCGCGGCGTGGCTGGTCGCTACGGGGACGATCCTCGCGCTGGCCACCGGGGCGACCGCGCTGCGGCTGGCCGCCCGGGCGGCGGCCGTCGCGCTGCATCGCGCGGCCGTTGCGGCCGTTCTGCTCGTCACGGCTCGGCGCCACGTTGACGCGGGTCGACTTGATCTTCTCGGCAGCCGCCACGAAGCCTTCGGGCAGCGGCACGACGGTGAGCTTCTGGCGGATGAGCCGCTCGATGTCGCGCAGATAGGGCCGCTCGTCATCGGCGCACAGGCTGATCGCCTCGCCATCCTTGCCGGCGCGCGCGGTGCGGCCGATGCGGTGGACATACTGGTCCGCGACATTGGGCAGCTCGAAGTTGAAGACATGGCTGACGCCCGACACGTCGATGCCGCGCGCGGCGATGTCGGTCGCGACCAGGATCTTCACCTTGCCGGCGCGGAACTCGCCGAGCGCGCGCTCACGCTGCGGCTGGCTCTTGTTGCCGTGGATCGCGTTGGCGGCGATGCCGTTGCCCGCGAGCAGGCGGACGACGCGGTCGGCGCCGTGCTTGGTGCGGGTGAACACCAGCGCGCGATCGATCTCGGTCTCGCGCAGCAGCATCGTCAGCAGCGCCTGCTTCTCGTCCTGGCGGACGAAGGTGACGCTCTGGTCGACACGCTCCGCAGTCGTCGCCTCGGGGGTGACCTTCACTTCGACCGGATCCTTGATGAACTGGCCGGCCAGTTCGCGGATCGTCTTCGGCATGGTTGCCGAGAAGAACAGGGTCTGGCGCTTCGACGGCAGCTCGCGGACGATGCGCTTCAGGGCATGGATGAAGCCCAGGTCCATCATCTGGTCGGCCTCGTCGAGGACGAGGATCTCGATCCCGAGCAGGATCGCATAGCATTGGTCGATCAGGTCAACGAGGCGGCCCGGCGTGGCGACGACGATGTCGACGCCCTTGGCGAGGTCGGTCTTGTTCTTGTGGATCGAGGTGCCGCCGAACACGGTGGCGACCGAGAGGCGCGTGCCCTTCGAATAATGGCGGGCCTGGTCGGCGATCTGGCTGGCGAGCTCGCGGGTCGGCGCGAGGATCAGCATGCGGCAGCCGCGCGGCTGGGCGCGCTTGCCACTGGCGACCAGACGATCGATCGAGGGAAGCATGAAAGCGGCGGTCTTGCCGGTGCCGGTCTGGGCGATGCCGAGCAGGTCGCGCCCTTCGAGCAGCGACGGGATCGACTTGGCCTGGATCGGCGTCGCCTCGCTATAGCCCTTGGCGGCAAGCGCGGCGAGAACGGTCTCCGAGAGACCGAGTTCGTTGAATTGCATTATATGTCCTGTGCATACGGCCGGCGCACGCCGGACGGAATCCAGGTGCGAAGGCGGGGTCAAAAATGACGACCCGCGTGACTAGGGAAGCCGGGAAAACAAAGAGGCGGAGCCTGGGCCCTTGGGGATAAACCCGCATGCCCGATCACGCTGCATTACGCCTCGATGGTCGGCCATATGGCGATGAAATCGGTTTCCGTCAAGGAACCGCCGATCCCCGTCCGTTGCACACACGAAATTAGCGCCGGCCGGGCCATTCGCAAATCACTCGTTAACGCATGGCGGGCTAGGCTCGGGGCGCCAACCATGGAGCCCCAAATTGCTCGTCGCCAAGCTTGAGATCCTCGGAGATATCGACCGCCGCGGTGCGATCCGTTTCGATGCGGATTCGCCCTCGACCCTGCGCACCCCGGACGGCGCGCCGATCGACGTGCAGGTCGAGGATTTCTCGCGCACCGGCTTCCGCTTCGGCTCGGAGATCGACCTGCCGGTGGGCACGCTGGTCTCGCTCGGCCTGTCGGGCGCGGGTTCCCGCGCCGCCAAGGTCGTGCGCCGATCGGGCAACAGCTATGGCTGTGCGTTCATGAAGGCGCTGACCGAGGAAGAGATCGCGCACGCCTTCCGCGGGCAGGAGCAGATCCTCGCCGATCTCTCGGCCGCGCTCGCCGCCCGCTTCGGCACCGGCAAGCCCGGTGCCCGCCCGACCATTCCGCCGCTCCGCCGGCTGATCAGGCGTCCGACGCGCGAGGACTGAAGTCCCGTTCCCGATAGGCGAACCAGTCGAAATCCGCGTGGAGCCCCGCGCCGGACAGGTCCTGGCACGCCATGCCGATGAACGCGCCGGTGAAGTTGGGCAGGCCGGGCGCGCTCGCTTCGTCGGACAGGATCGATGCGTCGAACTGCTCGGGCAGCCATTGCCAGTCGCCGCCGGGCACGCGCCAGGCGAAGCGCAGGCGTTCGTAATCGACTTCGACGCGCAGCTCGACCGGCCCCTCGGGAATCGCGATCGGCGCGGTGAAGCTGTCGGCCTGGGGCGAATCGGGCAGCGCCGACATCACGCGTAGATGGCGGCCCGCTTCCTCGTCATGCGAGACATGGAGGTAATGGAATTTGGAGGCGTTGTAGTACGCGACCAGCCCGGCGGCCTGCTGGAAGTGGCGCGGCGCAGTGTCGAGCGCGCAGCTCGCCGAATAGCAGAAGGCCTGTTGCCGCCGCGCGACCAGCGCCTGGGTGAACAGGCTGCCGATCGTCTCGCGGCCATATAGCCGAAGATGCCCCGGCCGGGCGGTCAGGCTGAAGATCGCATCCGGTTCGGGGGTGCGCAGCCATTGGAAGTCGATGGGCAATTCGGGGCCGTCGAAATCGTCGCGCGCATCGGCCGGCGCCCGACCCTCCGGCCCCGGCACCTCGAGCATCGGCATGCCGGGCTCGCCCGTCGTGTAGAGCCAGCTATCCGCGCCCCAGCGCATCGGCTGGATCGCCGTCTCGCGTCCCAGCACGCAGCGCCCGCGATTGGGCAGCGGCCGGCCGCAGAGATAGACCAGCCAGGGCTCGCCTTCGGGCGTTTCCACAAGGTCGGCATGGCCGGCGCGTGCAAGCGGTGCGTCGGGCCGGGTGCGGCTCGAGAGAATATAGGTATCGGGGTGCAGCTCGTACGGGCCGGTGAGGCTGCGCGACCGCGCCATCGTCACTGCGTGGTTCCAGCCGGTGCCGCCCTCGGCGGTGAGCAGATGATACCAGCCATCGCGCTTGTAGAGGTGCGGCGCCTCGGTCAGCCCCAGCGGCGTGCCGGGGAAGATGTTGACCCGCTCGCCGATCAGGCGCTGCTCGGCCGGCGAATATTCCTGCGCGACGATTCCCGAGAAGCGGTTGCGGCCCGGGCGATGATCCCACAGCATGTTGAGCAGCCATTTCCGCCCGTCCTCGTCGTGGAAGAGCGAGGGGTCGAAGCCGCTGCTGTTGAGATGGATCGGGTCGGACCAGTCCCCGTCGATGGTGTCGCAGGTGACCAGGTAATTGTGGAAGTCGCGCAAGGACGCACCCGATGCGCCGCCGACCGTGGTGCGGCCATAGCGCTTCACATCGGTGTAGATCAGGTGGAATCGCTCGCCGTCATGGCTCAGGCACGGCGCCCAGACGCCGCAGCTGTCCGGATCGCCGCGCATGTCGAGCTGGCTCGCGCGGTTCAGCGGGCGGGCGACCAGCGTCCAGTTCGCCAGGTCGCGGCTGTGGTGGATCTGCACGCCGGGGAACCATTCGAAGGTCGAGGTGGCGATGTAATAATCTTCGCCGACGCGGATGATCGAGGGATCCGGGTTGAAGCCGGGCAGGATGGGATTGCGGGTCATGCGGGTTTGCGCACCAGGGTCCAGAGCACGGCCGCCGCGATCAGGTCGAGCAGGCCAAGGGCGATGAAGAAGGGGTTGTAGCCGATCGAGGCGACGAGGCTCCCCATCAGCAGCGAGAAGATCAGGATCGAGGCATTGGCGAGCGTGCCGGCCATGCCGGCGACGGTGCCGAGCTCGTCGCGGCGGAACAGGTCGCTCGCCATGGTGATGCAGGTGACCGACAGCGTCTGGTGCGCGAAGCCGCCCAGGCAGAGCAATGCGACCGCCGCCCAGGCGCTTTCGACGCTGCCGACGAACAGCATGCCGGTCATCAGCACGGCGCCAAAGGTGAAGGTCCAGCGGCGCGCATCGATCAGTTCGATGCCGCGGCGCTGAAGCCACAGCACCAATGTGGGTCCGAACAGGCAGCCCAGGTCGGCGGCTACGAAGGGCAGGAAGGCCGAGATGGCGATCTCGCCCAGGTCGAAATGGCGGACCTTCACCAGATAGAGCGGCAGCCAGAAGGTCAGCGTGCCCCAGGTCGGATCGGCCAGGAAGCGCGGGATCGCGATGCCCCAGAAGTTGCGCTGGCGGAGGATGGAGAGGATCGAGGGGCGGGTGCCGGTGGCTTGCGTATGCGCTTCCTGCCCGGCGAGGATATGGGCGCGCTCCTCCTCGCCGATGTCGGGATGCTCGGCGGGGCTGCGGTAGAAGCGCAGCCAGAGCAGCACCCAGAGCAGCGCCAGCGCGCCGGCGATCACGAAGGCCGCGCGCCAGTTCCACATCCAGATCGACCAGGCGACCAGTGGGGCGGCCAGCGCCGATCCGGCTGAGGCGCCGAGATTGTAGATGCCGCCGGCCAGCCCGCGCTCCTTGGCGGGAAACCATTCGGAGACGACCTTCAGCCCGCCGGTGTGCGAGGTTCCCTCGGCAAAACCCAGCGCGCCGCGCAGGCCGAACAGCATCTGCCAGTTGAAGGCGAGGCCGTGCGCCATGGTCAGCAGCCCCCAGCAGCTCGCGAAGATGGCGAGCCCGGTGCGCAGGCCGATGGTATCGAGGATATAGCCGACCACCGGCTGGAGCATCACGCCCCCCTGGAAGGCGGCGGTGATCCAGCCATATTGACGCTCGTCGATGCCGAGATCGGGCATGAACACCGGCGCGGCAACGGCGAGGGTCGAGCGCGTGAGATAGTTAACGATCGTGCCCAGCATCACGATCCCGATGATCCACCAGCGCAGGGCGCGCGTGCGTCGCCAGAAGGACATTGCTCTCTCCCGCCGGGCGTCGACGCGCCCGTTAGCGCTAACAGTGGCGGGTTTCGGGGCAGGGGGCAAGAGGACTATTGTATGAGTTATCAACTCCCCTCCCTGGAAGGGAGGGGCTGGGGGTGGGTGGAGGCCTGGCGATACTGTTGGGCTGGACAGGCGGGAGGCCGTAACGCGCGCATCTACCCACCCCCGACCCCTCCCTTTCAGGGAGGGGAGTTTCTGGAGCCGTCACTTTGGCCGCAATCCCCGGGATGTGGGGCAGGCGCGACAAGCCTATATCCCTCCCATGACCCACGAACTCCTCCTCTCCGAAGACGCGGCCTGGGCCGCCTTCGAAGCGCGTGACCGCGCATTCGACGGGCGGCTGATCGTCGCGGTCACCACCACGCGCATCTATTGCAAGCCGACCTGCCCGGCGCGGCGGCCCAAGCGCGAGCATGTCGAATTCTACAATGACGCCGATGCCGCCCGCGCCGCCGGCTATCGCGCGTGCCTGCGCTGCAAGCCAGACGAGGTCGGCCGCGACCGGATCGCGGTGGCCCGGGCGGTGGCGCTGATCGAGGCGGCGGAGGAGAGCGTCTCGCTCGATGAAATCGCCTCGGCGGTCGGCTATGCGCCGCATCATTTCCACCGGCTGTTCAAGCGCGCCACCGGCGTGACGCCTGCCGCCTATGCCCGCAGCCTCAAGGCGAAGCGCGCGGCGGCGGCGCTGGACGAAGGCAGCGTCACCGAGGCGATCTACGAGGCCGGCTATTCGGCGCCGAGCCGCTTCTACGAGACCGCCAATGCCCGGCTCGGCATGTCGCCCAGCGTGTGGAAGCGCGGCGGGGCCGGTGTGACGATCCGCTGGACCATCGCCGAGACCAGTCTCGGCCCGCTGCTGATCGCGGCGACCGACAAGGGGCTGTGCCGGGTCGCGTTCGACGAGACTGCGCTCGGCCTGGCCACGCGCTTCCCCGCGGCGGAGATCGTCCAGGGCGGCACGGCATTGTCGGCGCTGGCCGCGCGGGTGGTCGCCGAGGTCGAGAGTCCCGGGCGCGATACCGACCTGCCGCTCGACGTGCAGGGCACTGCCTTCCAGGAAGCGGTGTGGCAGGCGCTGCGCGCGATCCCGCCGGGCGAGACGCGCAGCTATGCCCAGCTGGCCGCCGCGGTCGGCAGCCCGGGCGCGGTGCGTGCGGCAGGCACGGCCTGCGGTGCCAACCATGTGCCGGTGATCATCCCCTGCCACCGCGCGCTCCGCTCGGACGGCAGCATGGGCGGTTATGCGTACGGCGTCGATCGCAAGCAGGCGCTGCTCAGGCGCGAGGGCGGTGACGCATGAGCTATGTCATCCAGGGCATCGACCCCGAGCCGTTCCGCCGCCTCTATGGCCTGCCGGACGAAGCGCTGGCGGCCGAGCAGGTGGTGCGCTTCACCGTCGAGAAAAAGCCTGACGCGCCGTGCCGCGTCGAGCTGGTCGATGTCGAGCCAGGCGAGACCGTGCTGCTGGTCAATTACGCGCATCTGCCGGTGGCCTCGCCCTATCGCAGCGCCCATGCGATCTTCGTGCGCGAAGGTGCCGAAGTGGCTGCGCGCTTCGAGAATGCGGTGCCCGAGCCGCTGGCGATCCGCCTGCTCTCGGTCCGCGCATTCGATGCTGCGGGGATGATGACCGATGCCGAGGTGATCGAGGGCCGTGACCTCGAGCCGCTGATCGCGCGGATGTTCGCCGATCCGGCGGTGGCGTATCTGCATGTCCACAATGCGAAGCGCGGCTGCTTCGCGGCGCGGGTGGATCGGGCTTAACCCTCATCCCGCACCACAATCGTCATCCCGGCGAAAGCCGGGATCTCATGCGGCTCTTGCTCCGCGACCCGCGCCATCGCCCGAGATCCCGGCTTTCGCCGGGATGACGGCCTATTGTTCTGCCCCCGCCGCCGCGCACCGATATACCAGCTTCTCGTTGTACACCGCCGGCAGCGCCGCGCGGATGTTCTGCTGCTGCGTCGCCAGCTCGGCGCGCTTGGCCTGGTCGGTCGAGCATTCCTTCAGCGGCACGCCCTTCCGCAGCGCCCGCGCCTGCTTCATCTGCTCGGACGAGAGCAGGTAGCGCGTGTTGGTATAGGTGCCGGTTGCGGGATCGAAGTCGAGCACCGAGACATTGGCTTCCTGGTCCGGGACCAGGATTCGCTGCCAGTGGGTGCCCGATTCGGCATATTGGGTGCGGCCGTTGATGCAGCCGTCATTGCCGATGTCGAGATCGACCTTGTCGGTCGCCGAGACGATCACCCGGCTGCGCTCGGGCACCAGCGTGCAGACCAGCTTGCCCTGCGCCAGCATCGCCGCCGCGCCGCTCGCCGCCGCCTTGGGCACCGGCAGCACCGAATTCTCGTTGAAGCCCGGCCGGCTGAGGAACAGCGCCACCGCGCCGAGCATCAGCACGCCGCCGCCCGCCGCGACCCAGATCGCCTCGCGCTTGCGCTCGCGGGAGAGCAGCAGCCCGCCGCCACCCACCGCCAGCGCGCCGAGCACCAGCAGCACCGCGGCGCCCGCCATGTAGTTCTCGCGGGTCGTCTCGGCGCGGTTGCGCGCCTGGGCGATCGCGTCGTCGCGCTCGGCCGCGGCCTTGGCGGCATCGGCGCGCGAGACCTCGTCGGCCGCCAGCCGTGCCTTCTCGTCGGCACTACGCTCCTGCGCCATCTGTTCCTCGACCGAGGTGCAGGGCACGTCGATGGTCGAGACCGGCTGCTTCGCCTCGGCGAGGAACGCCGCCAGCTCGCTGCCGGCAATGGCGAAGGCGAAGGTCGAATCGCCCTCGTCATTATGGGTGATCGCCGAGTTCACGCCGAGCACCCGGCCGCAGCGGTCGAGCAGCGGGCCGCCCGAATTGCCGCGCGCGATGCTGGCGGTGTGGAGCAGCACGCTGACTCCGCTCAACTGGCGCAGCCCGGCGAACCCGCCCTGCGAGCGCACCGGCGATTGCGGCTTGATGAAGTCCGCCGCCGAGCGCGCCGTGGCGATGTCGACATTGCCCGGATAGCCGAGCGCGATCAGCGAATCCCCGTCGGAGATCTTGCCGCCGAACAGGGTGAGCGGCGGCAGGCGCACCCCGGTGAACTCGATCAGCGCCAGGTCGCGCGCCTGGTCGATCTTGATCACCTTGCCCTGGTAGGACTTGTCGCCCTCGGACGGGACGACGCCGATCACGACATTGTCGGGATAGCGCGAGGCGAGCTCGACGACATGCGCATTGGTGACGATCCGGTTGGGTGCCACCGCGAAGCCGCTGCCATGGCCGAAGCCGACCACCTCGTCATCGACCACCGCGATGGTGACGATGCGCACCACGCCGCGCGCGGAGGCGGAGATGTCGTCGGCATGCGCGGGAGCCGCCCAGGCAAGGAGCAGCGCCACCACCATCAGCAACCGACGCATCATCGAACCCCGACCTCCATTTGTGCCGGCAGCTTTCGTGCAAAAGCAGCGGCGGTTCAAGCGGGGTGCGTCACTCCTCCTCGGCCTCCGCGCGTTTCGCCGCGTCACCGTCCAGCGCCGCCTTCGCCCCGGCAGCATCGCCTGCGTCGATCTTGGCAACCAGCAGGGCGGCGAACTGCGCCAGGCCCTTGCCGTGCGGCTGATAGGCGAGCGGCGCGAGCAGGCTGCGTGCCCGCACCGTGTCGTCGTCCTTCAGCAGCATCGCGGCGGTGGTCAGGCGCAGCCCGCTGTCCTGCGGCGCATAGCTGAAGGCGTCGTACAGCGCGTCCTTGGCGATCGCGGGCGGCGGAAGGCCCTGCTCCACATAGCTGCGATAATAGAGGATCAGCGGTTCGGGGTCCTTGGGATCGAGCCGGTTGCCGCTGGCGATGATCTTGCGGATTGCGGACCAGCTTTCCTTGCCGAAGTCCTTTGCCTTGCTCGCCAGCGCCATCCGGCACATCGCCTTGTAGACATAGCCGTCCACCGCCTTGGGATCGGCGGCGATGGCGCGGTCCGCGGCGGCTTCGGATACGGCATAATCGCCCGCGTCATAGGCCGCCTCGGCAAGCACCAGCTGGGCGCCGCGGTCATTGGGATAGGGCGCGGCGGCCCTCTTCGCGGCGGCGTAGACGCCGGGCGCCGTCTTCTCGTCGACGCCATTCTTGGAGCGGATGCGTACGTCCATCGTCGCCGCCTCGCCGGGCGTGAGCGGGCGGATTTCGACGCTGCCCACCTTGGTCTGCTCCGCCTCCACGCGGCGGGCCTGGAGCTTGCCATGCTTGTAGCTCTCCAGCTCGCGATCGAGCTGCTTCAGGTCGCCGAACGTCGCGGCGGCATCCTTGGCTGATTTGCCGGCGTTGAGCGCGTTCAGATAGGTGAGGAGCTGGCCCTGTCGCTTGTCGTTGAACAGCAGATAGTGGTTCAGCAGCCAGCCGCGCCCGTACAGCCCCTCGCGCTGGGTATCGTTGAGCTTCAGCGTATCGGCCATCAGCAGCTTGTCGGCGGGCAGCCAGTTGCCCTCCAATATGCCATAGCCGCGATATTGCGGCGGCAGGCCGACCACCATGCTGCCGTCCTTGTCGTAGCGGGTGGTGGCGAAGAACTCCGCCGATCCCTCGATATACCAGGATGGAAAGACGATGTTCGGGGTGAGGCTCCACATCAGGTGGTGGGCATATTCGTGGAGCAGGATCTGCAGCGGGCCGAGATCGTTGGCGTCGCCGTCCCCGGCGCTGCGCGGGACGATGGCGAGCGATCCGCCGGCGCGCGGGCGATAGAAGCCGGCGACGAAGCTCTCCCCGGCCAGCTTGGCGACATCGCTGGTGTCGTCGACGACATAGACGGTCAGCCGATTGGCGGGGCCGATCGGCTCGTCCTTCACCTTGCGGATGTAGCGGATCAGCTTGTCGAACCGCTCGAGCTTGGTGGCGAAGTCCCTGAGCTTCTCGGGCTTCTGCTCGGAATAGACGATGAAATGCCCGGTGCTGGCTTCATACCAGTCGGCGTGCGCCGCCACGGGCAGGGCGAGGAGAGCGGCCGCGAGCAGCTTGCGTAACATCTGGAAATCCCCCGTTTTCATCCAGATGCTTATCGCGGCGCGGCCTACGCACAAGCCGCAATTTGGACCGGATCAGACGAAGCTGTACGGGTCCACGTCAACCGCCACGCGCACCTTCTGGCTCCAGGCCAGCCCGCCCAGCCAGTCGCGCAGCACCTGCTGCACGTCGAAGCTCCGCCGCGCATGGACGAGCAGCCGGTAGCGGTGCCGCCCGCGCAGCATCGCCAGCGGGGCGGGGGCGGGGCCATAGACGTGCATGTCCTCGCCGATCTCGGGCGCGGTGCGGCCGATCATCCGCGCAGTCTCTTCCGCCGCGGCGCGGTCCTCGGAGCTGACGATGATCGCGGCATAGCGGCCAAAGGGCGGGGCATCGGCATCGCGCCGCGCCTCGGTCTCCGCCGCATAGAAGCTCTCGGCATCGCCCGAGACCAGCGCCTGCATCACCGGCGCGTCCGGCGCATGCGTCTGGATATAGACCGTGCCCGGCTTCTCCCCGCGCCCGGCGCGTCCGGCCACCTGCATGATCTGCTGGAAGGTCCGCTCGGAAGCGCGCAGGTCGCCGCCGTCCAGTCCCAGGTCCGCATCGACCACGCCGACCAGAGTGAGGTTGGGGAAGTGATAGCCCTTGGTCACCAGCTGGGTGCCGACGACGATGTCGATCGCGCCATGCTCCATCCGTGACACGAACTCGGCCGCCTTGGCCGGCGACCACAGCGTGTCCGAGGTGACAATCGCGGTCCGCGCCTCGGGCCAGAGCGCCGCGACTTCGTCGGCGATGCGCTCCACGCCCGGTCCGCAGGCGACGAGCGTGTCCTCGCTCTTGCACTCGGGGCACAGACTCGGCGCCGGAATCGTGTGCCCGCAATGATGGCAGGACAGGCGCTTGAGCAGCCGGTGCTCGACCATCCACGCCGTGCAGTTCGGGCATTGGAAGCGGTGGCCGCAATGCCGGCACAAAGTCAGCGGGGCATAGCCGCGCCGGTTGAGGAACAGCAGCGACTGCTCGCCCTTCGCCAAGGTCTCTTCGATCGCCTTGACCAGCGGCGGCGCCAGCCAGCGGCCGCGCTCGGGCGGCGCCTGGAGCATGTCGACCGGAATGATCTCGGGCATCTCCGCGGCACCGTAGCGCCCGGGCAGCTTGAGCTCCTCATAGCGGCCGAGCTCGACCTGGTGGCGCGTCTCGATCGCCGGCGTCGCCGAGGCGAGCAGCACCGGGCATTCCTCGAACCGCCCGCGCATCACCGCCACGTCGCGCGCGTGGTAATGGACGCCGTCCTCCTGCTTGAAGCTGGTCTCGTGCGCCTCGTCGACCACGATCAGGCCGAGATTGGGATAGGGCAGGAACAATGCCGATCGCGCGCCTACCGTCACCATCGCCTCGCCGCTGGCGATCGCCCGCCAGGCACGGCGGCGCTGCGAGGTGCGCAGCCCCGAATGCCAGGCGACCGGATCGCAGCCGAAGCGCTTCTCGAAGCGGGTGAGGAAGGGCTCGGTCAGCGCGATCTCGGGCAGCAGCACCAGCGTCTGCCTGCCCGCCGCCAGCGCCGCGGCGACCGCCTCGAAATAGACTTCGGTCTTGCCCGATCCGGTAACCCCGTCGAGCAGGAAAGGCTGGAACGCCTCTGCCCCCACCGCCTGGCGCAGGATCGACGCGGCATCGGCCTGTTCGGGGTTGAGCTGGGGCGGGGCGAAATTGGGGTCGGGCAGGGGGTAGGGCGTGTCGGTATCGACCACCACCGCCTCGATCGCGCCGACCTTGACAAGCCCGCGGATCACGGCGTCCGAGACATCGGCGACCAGTGCCAGCTCCTTGACCAGCCCCTGGCGCTCGCCGATCCTTTCAAGCGCCTGGGCACGCTGCGGGGTGAGGCGATCCGGCACCTGGCCGGTCGCGCGATATTCGGTGATCGTCGGCGCGCTCTCGAACGCGGCCGAGGTGCGCAGCGCCATCGCCAGCACCGCCGAGGGCGGGCTCAGATAATAATCCGCCGTCCACTCGACGAGCCGGCGCACCGACGCCGGGATCGGCGGCGCGTCTGCAACAGCGAGGATGTTGCGCAGGCGATTGTCGCCGATCTCCTCGGTCGGCAGCCGCTCGGGCTCCCAGACCACCCCGGCATATTGGCGCGGCCCGATCGGCACGACGACGATCGACCCCGGCGCGACCTGCATGCCGGCGGGCACGCGATAGTCGAGGGGGCCGAGCGCGGGATGCAGGACGAGGACGCGGGCGCGGGACATGAGACGCCCTCATATGGGGTTTTGCGCGGGAAACGGAATCCCCGTATCGCTCTGGGGACCCAAGGAGACCGACAATGTTCCTCGCCGCCGCCCTGCTGCTCGTCCAGACTGCGCCCGCCACCCAGACCACGGCCTGTAAGGCGACCGACGCCAGCCTGCCCACCGGCCTGCTCGGCTGGGTGAAGCCCGGCGACGAATTCACGCCCGGCAAGGCAGTCGAACTCGACACGATCGACGCCGCGGCGCTCAAGGGACTGCCGGCCGGCAGCAAACCGGGCAAGGCGGCGACGATCGGCTTCAAGATCGAGACCCCCGGCACCTATGGCATCGCGCTCGACCAGGGCGGCTGGATCGACGTGCTGCCGGGGGGCCGAAGGCGGTGCGGCGCTGACGTCGGTCAAGCACGGCCACGGCCCCGAATGCTCGAGCATCCGCAAGATCGTCCGCTTCGATCTCAAGCCGGGCCTCTACCGGCTCTACGTCTCGGGCCTGCCCGGCGCCAAGGTGAAGGCGATGCTGGTCGCAGGGGAGTAGGCGAAACCGGCTCGCCTCAACTCACTTCGTCACCCCGGCCTTGTGCCGGGGTCCACTAAGCCTCCCGGACTGACGATAGAGCCTCCTCGCCAGCACTCGCCTCCCGGTGGACCCCGGCACAAGGCCGGGGTGACGATATGCAGTTACTCTCAAGGCCGCAGCGTCAGCCCGATCGTCATCGCATGATCCATCTGGTCGCGCGCGCCGCCTCGGCCGAAGCGATACTGGTTGAGATAGCCGATCTCGCCACGCAATTGGCGGCCGATCGGCACGCCCAGCCCGATATTGGCGCGCACCCGCTCGATGCCGCTGCGCTGGCCCCAGCCGGTGGTGTTGAGGTTGAGGAAGGTCTCGTGCGTCGCGAACAGGCCGAGTCTGCCCCGGATCAGGTCCGTGTTGAACCGCAGCTGCCCGCGCACGCGGTGGCCGATCTCCGGCCCCGAGCTGTTGAAACGCTGCTCCAGCCGCACCCGGGTGGCGAAGCCCGCGCCCAGCGGCACGATCACATGCTGGCGGATCCGCTCCTCATTGGGCAGCGTGCGGTCGCCGACGAAATCCTCGACATGGCGATAGCCGATCGCCAGCTCGACCTTGCCGAGCTTCCAGGCGAACAGCCCGCCGATCTCGGTATGCGCCAGGCCGCGCGCGCGATCGCCGAAGCGGGCGATGCTCTCCACCGTCGCTTCCTCATGCGCGCCGACGCGCATCACGCCGCTGGCCTGGAGCCAGAGCTGGTCGTCGGTCTGCTGCGCCCATGCCGGGGCACCGGCAAGCAGCAGGGGAAGAACAAGGAACGCGCGCATCCCGCCTAAACGCATCGTCTTCATTTCGGTGCAAGCTTTTGTTGCCGGCATGAGAACATTCATGGAACATCTTCGCATCCAAGGGGAGGGACGGCGATGATTCTCACGGCACTCGCGATCGGCATGGCGGCGCAGGGCCGCTGCACCGCGCTCGACACGCGCCTGCCCCGGCCGCTCGCCGGCTGGACGCGCGACGGGCGCGGGCTCGATACCGGCCATGCGGTGACGCTGCCGGCGCGCGGCGGCAAGCTCGAGACGCGGATCGCCATTCGCAAGGCCGGCACGGTCGGCATCGCGATCGACCAGGATGGCTGGATCGATGCCTGGCCCGCCACCGGCCGGCGCGCGCTGCGCATGGCGTCGGAAAGCCGCGGCCCGCGCTGCTCGACGATCCGCAAGATCCTCTATTACCGGATGCGTCCCGGCACCTATCGCGTCACGGTGAATCGGCTTAAGGGCGGTCGCGCAAAGCTCATGCTCACGCACGACTGACAAGGATTCCCGATGAAGTTCTTCGCCGACACCGCCGATACCGCCGACATCCGCGACCTGGCCGATACCGGCCTGCTCGACGGCGTCACCACCAACCCCTCGCTGATCCACAAGGCCGGCCGCGACTTCCTCGAAGTGGTCAAGGAGATCTGCGAGATCGTGCCGGGCCTGCCCGTCTCGGCCGAAGTCGTCGCGCTCGATTTCGAGGGCATGATGCGCGAGGCGGAGATCGTCCGTAAGGTCGCCGACAATGTCGCGGTCAAGGTGCCGCTGACGATCGAGGGCCTCAAGGCGTGCAAGGCGCTGACCAGCGACGGCACGATGGTCAACGTCACCCTCTGCTTCTCGGCCAACCAGGCGCTGCTCGCCGCCAAGGCCGGCGCGACCTTCATCTCGCCCTTCGTCGGCCGCCACGACGATATCGGCTATCCGGGCATGGACCTGATCGCCGACATCCGCACGATCTACGACAATTACGCCTTCGACACCGAGATCCTCGTCGCCAGCGTGCGCAACCCGATCCATGTGCTCGAGGCCGCCAAGATCGGCGCCGACGTGATGACCGCCCCGCCGGCGGTGATCCGCCAGCTGGTCAAGCATCCGCTGACCGACGCCGGCATCGCCGCGTTCATGGCCGACTGGGCCAAGACCGGCCAGAAGATCGGCTGATGGACGGAATGCTCTGGAGCGCGGCCGCGCTGCTGCTGTCCGCGCTCCTGAGCATCGTCGTGGCGACGCGCGAGCTGCGCGGCCGCAATTACACGCTCGGTGGCTTCGCGATCATCTGCCTGGTGTCGTGCCTCATAGCCCTCTTCGCTCCGGTCGAGACGCATGCGGTGAAGGTCGACGTCCCGGTCAGGGCCGATGCCAACTGACGAGGCGCCGCTCCCGCTTCTCTACGCGCAGCATCTCGCCCGCGACCGGCGGCGCTCGGCGCACACGGTGCGGGCCTATGGCGCCACCGCCGAGCGGCTGGTCGCCTTCCTCCAGGCCCATTGGGGCGGCCCCGTCACCCGCGAAAGCCTCGCCAAGGCGACCGCGACCGACCTGCGCGCCTATCTCGCCCTTCGCCGCGACCAGGGCCTGACCAACGCCTCCGCCGCGCGCGAGCTTTCCGCGGTCCGCGGCTTCCTCAAGTTCGCCGTCGGCGAGGATGCCGAACTGCCCCGTCTCAAGGGGCCCCGCGTCAAGAAGGGCATACCCCGCCCGATCGCCCCGCACGAAGCCGTCGCGCTGGCCGAGACCGTGTCCGAGGATGCTCGCGAGCCCTGGATCGCCGCGCGCGACTGGGCGGTGCTGCTCCTGCTCTACGGCGCGGGCCTGCGCATCGGCGAGGCGGTGGCGCTCACCGGCGCCATCCTCCCGCTCGGCGAGGCGATGCGCGTCACCGGCAAGCGCGACAAGACCCGTATCGTCCCGCTGCTCCCCCAGGTCCGCGAGGCGATCGAGGCCTATGCTCGGCAATGCCCCTACGGCATCTCCCGCGACGCCCCGCTGTTCCGCGGCGCCAAGGGCGGGCCGATGCCGCCCGGCGTGATCCGCAAATCGGTCCGCGCCGCCCGCACCGCGCTCGGCCTGTCCGACCGCACCACCCCGCATGCGCTGCGCCACAGCTTCGCCACCCACCTGCTCGGCCGCGGCGCCGATCTGCGCGCGCTGCAGGAGTTGCTCGGCCATGCCAGCCTCAGCTCGACCCAGGTCTATACCGCGGTCGACGCCGCGCATCTGCTCGACGTGTACCGCAACGCCCATCCCCGCGCCTGATCGCCTGCCATGCTCGACAAGATCGAGTTCGGTCTCGCAAAGCTCCTGCCGCAGATGGAGATCCGCGCCCAGGCCATCGCCGGCGCGCTCGACCGGCTCAGCCTCGAGGCTTCCAGGTGAACACGCGCCACAGATAGATCGCGACCACCGACCCGATGATCGCGAACACCATCGGCGCGACCCAATGCTCGATATCGGCGATCGTGGCGCCCAGCGCATAGCCCAGGCCGACGAGCAACGTGTTCCAGATCGCACTGCCCACGGCGGTATAGCCGACGAAGCGCCAGAACGGCATGTGCATCAGGCCCGCAGGGATCGAGATGATCGTGCGGCCCACCGGCATGAAGCGGAAGATCAGCACGGTCGGCCCGCCCCATCGGTCGAAATAGGCCTTGAGCTTCTCGATCTCGTGCCAGTCGAGCGTCAGCCAGCGGCCCCAGCGGTCGATCATCGGCTTGAGGCGCTGATAGCCGAGTCGCCGGCCGATCTCCCACCAGAAGAGATTGCCCAGCACCGTGCCGGCGGTGCCGACCAGCACGAGCAGCGTGAAGTCCATCTGTCCGCGCGCGACGGCGATGCCGCCCACGCTCATGATCGCCTCGGAGGGGATCGGCGGGATCACATTCTCCAGCACCATCAGCCAGAAAATGCCCCAATAGCCCCAGGAAACCGCGTCCCACATCTACGCTGCACCGATCATTTGCTTACGCGGCTTTCCCCTGTCGGTTCCCCGGCAAAGGCCGGGGCCCAGTTGCACTGTCGTTGGAGAGGCGCCTGCCCCTCGCCGGGTTCGCCGATGCCGGACCCCGGCCTTGGCCGGGGAACATGCATGGGCTTGATCTTGCCCTAGCCCCGCTCCGCCACGCGGCGCTCGATCGCCTGCCAGATCACCGCGCCGGTATCGCTGCCGTTGAACCGGTCGATCGCGACGATGCCGGTGGGGGAGGTGACGTTGATCTCGGTCAGCCATTCGCCGCCGATCACGTCGATCCCAACGAACAGCAGCCCGCGCTTCTTCAGCTCCGGCCCGAGCACGTCGCAGATCTCCTGCTCGCGCGGCGTGAGCTCGGTCTTGGCCGCACTTCCGCCCACCGCCAGGTTGGAACGGATCTCGCCCTCACCGGGGATGCGGTTGATCGCGCCGGCCACCTCGCCGTCGACCAGCACGATCCGCTTGTCGCCCGCCGCCACCGAGGAGAGGAAGGCCTGCACCATGTGCGGCTCGCGATAGGCGGTGTTGAACACTTCGATCAGCGCGGAGAGGTTGGCGCCGTCGCGGCCCACCTTGAAGATCGCCTTGCCGCCATTGCCGTGCAGCGGCTTGATGACGATCTCGCCGTGCACCGCCAGGAAGGCGCGCGCCTCCTCCAGGCTGCGCGTCACCAGCGTCGGCGGCATGAACTGCGGATAGTCGAGGACGAAGACCTTCTCGGGCGCGTTGCGCACCGATGCGGGGTCGTTGACCACCAAGGTCCGGTCGGCGATCCGCTCGAGCAGATGCGTCGCGGTGATATAGCCAAGGTCGAAGGGCGGGTCCTGGCGCATCAGCACCACGTCGGCTTCCTCGCCCAGGTCCAGCTGCACCGGATCGCCGAACGTGAAATGATCGCCGGCGACGCGCTGCACCGTCACCGGATGCGCCTTCGCCCATACCCGGCCGGCCGAATAGTTCAGGTCCTCGGCGGCATAATGGAACAGTCGGTGCCCGCGCGCCTGCGCCGACAGCATCAGCGCGAAGGTCGAGTCTCCGGCGATGTTGATCGCATCGAGCGGGTCCATCTGCACGGCGACATTGAGCGACATTCGGCCTCCTTCGGGAAACGCTGTAGGTGACTTATCCGTATAAGTCACCCCATCCAGGCGTTCTCGATATGGCGAGGCAGGGTGCGGGGGGCAATGAGGATTACGTCCACCCGGATATCGTCGCCCGGCCCGGCATAGCGCGGCATCAGATATTCCGCCGCGGCGGCAACGCGGGCGAGGCGATATTCGTCGATCGCATGGTCGAGATCGGCGGCAGTGGCGCGGGTCTTGACCTCGACGAACGCGATCAGGTTGCCGCGGCGCACAACCAGATCGACTTCGCCGGCGGGCGTGCGGACCCGGGAATCGAGGATTTTCCAGCCCTTGAGCACAGCCACCACGCCGCCCGGCGCTCGCCTTCGCGGCCACGCGTTTCTGCAGCGCGGCGATCCGTTGGTCTCTTACCCCTCACGACTCGCACCTGTGGATAACTTTGGTTACCATCGCCAGACCGAGTCGCACCGAACCGGGTTCATCGGTGCTTCCGGGGGGTCTGCATCCAATGGAATCGAACGAACGCTATTATCGGCGTCGCGCCGCTCAGGAACTTGCAGCTGCCAAACGCGCCATGACGGAAGCCGCCGCGCTCCGCCGGCGCCAGTTGGCCGAAACCTATCTCAAGCGCTTGGCCGAACTGACCGGCGCCGACGAGATGCGCCTGCTCGAGCAGGAATACGCCTGAGGGCTTCAGCGATACGGTGTCCCAAAGCCGTCACCCCGGCCTTGTGCCGGGGTCCACTGTGCCGCGCCGACTGAACTTCGAGCTCCTGTCCATTGCTCGCCTCCCGGTGGACCCCGGCACAAGGCCGGGGTGACGAAGGAAAGCTTGCGCTTCCCCTAATCGCTACCCCTTCATCTCCATCGCCCGCGCATAGAGCGCCTTGCGGTCGAGCCCGAGCTTCTTCGCCACTTCGCCCGCCGCCTTGCTCGCCGGCAGCCGGGTCAGCGCCTCGGCGAGCGCGGCGTCGGCATCTTCCTCGCTGGCCGGGGCGGGCGCGCCCGGCGGCGCTACCACCACCACGATCTCGCCCTTGGGCGGCGCCTCGGCATAGCGCTCGGCGAGCTGGGTCAGCGAGCCGGTCACGCATTCCTCGAACTTCTTGCTGATCTCGCGCGCCACCGCCGCCTCGCGGTCGCCCAGCCCCTCGGCCAGCGCGGTCAGGCAGGCCGAGAGCCGCGGCCCCGATTCGTACAGCACCAGGGTCGCCCGCACGCTCGCGATCTCGGCGATCGATTCGGCCCGCGCCTGTTGCTTGCTCGGCAGGAAGCCGAGGAACAGGAAGCGGTCGGTCGGCAGCCCGGCCAGCGTCAGCGCCGCGATCGCCGCGCAGGGCCCGGGGATCGTCGTCACCGCATGGCCCGCCTCGCGTGCGTCGCGCACCAGCTTGAAGCCGGGATCGGAGATCAGCGGCGTGCCTGCGTCGGAGACCAGCGCGATCGCCTCGGTCGCCATCCGCGCAACCAGTCCGGGGCGCACCGCATCGGCATTATGGTCGTGATAGGGGAGCATCTTCCCCTTGGCGCCGAGGTGGCGAAACAGCCCGGCTGTCACACGGCTGTCCTCAACCGCAACCAGATCGGCGTTCAGGAGTATCTGGCTGGCGCGCGGTGACAGGTCACCGAGATTGCCGATCGGGGTGGCGACGATATAGAGGCCGGGCGTGAGAACAGTGTCCATCGGGGAGAGTAAATGGCAGACGCGACCGTGAATCCGCAACGGGGCATCCTGCGCTGGGCCGCTTTGGGCCTCGCCGCGCTCCTCGCCGCCTGCGCCAGCGGGCCGCGGGTCGTCCCCGAATCGCGTCCTGCGCCGACCGTGGAGGTACCGCGCGAGCGGCCCTCGACGCGTCCGATCACCCCGGGCCTGCCCCAGGATGTCGAGCGCCACCGCGTCGCCCTGCTCGTGCCGATGACCGGCCCGAATGCCGGCGTCGGCAAGTCGCTGGCCAATGCGACTCAGCTCGCGATCCTCGACACCAGGTCGGACGTGCTGCGCATCACCACCTATGACACCGCCGGCGGCGCCGCCAATGCCGCGCGCCAGGCGATCGCCGACGGCAACAAGCTGATCCTCGGCCCGCTCCTCGCCGAGGAAGCGCGCGAGGTCGCGCCGATCGCCCGCGCCGCGCGCGTGCCGGTGCTGAGCTTCTCGAACGACACCTCGGTCGCCGGCAACGGCACCTATCTGCTCGGCTATTCGCCGGCCCAGTCGATCGAGCGCGTGGTCGATTATGCCCGCGCCCAGGGCGTCACCAACTTTGTCGGCCTGATGACCTCGGGCGTCTATGGCGAGCGCGCCTCGACCAGCTTCCTGCGCGCGGTCGAGGACCAGGGCGGCAAGGTGCTGGCGATGGAGAGCTATGACGGCCGCCCCGGCTCGATGACCACGGCGATCACCAAGCTGTCGCGCACCCCCTATCAGGCGATCCTGATCGCCGGCTCGGGTGCGAGCGGCGTCACCGCGGCGCCGATCATCCGCAAGTCGGCCGGCGGCAAGACCTCGCGCATCCTCGGCACCGAGCTGTGGAACACCGATTCGGCGATCGGCGCCAATGCGGTGCTGAGCGGCGCCTGGTTCGCCAGCGTGCCCGACAATTACTACCGCACCTATGCCACCAAGTACCGCACCCGCTTCGGCGCGGCCCCGTACCGCCTCTCGACGCTCGGCTATGACGCGGTGCTGCTCACCGTGCGCATCGCTCGCGAATGGCGCCCGGGCGACATCTTCCCCGAACGCCGCCTGACCGCGCCGGACGGCTTCGGCGGCCTGGACGGCGCCTTCCGCTTCGGCCGCGACGGCATCGCCGAGCGCGCGCTCGAGGTGCAGGAAGTCAAGGCAGGCACGACGGTGACGATCTCGCCGGCACCCACGGGCTTCGGGAACTAGGACTTCTTCTCCCTCTCCCCTTCGGGGGAGAGGGTCGGGGAGAGGGGCCGTGCGTCCTGACCCATGGCCGTAGGAAAAATAGGATCGCCCCCGCGCAACATCATTACGCGATCCGGCGCCCCCAGCGGGACCCTGCTCAACCCAGGCGCCGCGAAAACCCGCTTCGGGCGTGTACTTCATGTACTTTGCCAGGCCGCGGCGCCGCGCGCGGTAGGAAGCGTCAGGCCAGCACCAACTCGCGCAGGATCGCCTCGAGCACCGGCATGCCCGCATCGGTCACGACCAGTCGCGCGCCGGCCCGCCTCACCAGCCCCTGCGTCTCCAGCAGCGCCAGCGCCTTCAGGTCCAGCGGCGCATCGGGGATGCGGGCCAGATCGACGCCCTCGGCCAGCCGCAGCCCCATCACCAGCGCCTCGACACCGCGGTCATGCCGGTCGAGCGGGTCCTCGCGCTCCATGCCATGCCCGTTGCGGCCCAGCGCGCTCAGCCAGTTCTCGGGCTTCTTGTGACGGACGGTGGCCATGCCCCCGCGCCGGCCATGCGCGCCCGGGCCGACGCCCGCATAGTCGCTGTAGCGCCAGTAAGTGAGGTTGTGTCGGCTCTCCGCCCCCGGCCGGGCATGGTTGGAGACTTCATAGGCCGGCAGTCCGGCAGCGCGCGTAATCGCCCGCGTCGCCTCGAACAGGTCGGCGGCCGCGTCGGGATCATAGGCCTTGAGCTCGCCCTTCTCGAACAAAGTGGCGAAGCGCGTGCCTGGCTCGATGGTCAGCTGGTAGAGCGAGAGATGCTCGGTGCCGAACGAGAGGGCGCGGGTGAGCTCCGCCTCCCAGTCGGCCAGGCTCTGGTCGGGCCGGGCATAGATCAGGTCGAAGCTGACCCGGTCGAACGCCCGCTGGGCGGTGTCCAGCGCCGCCAGCCCCTCGTCGACGCCGTGCGCCCGTCCCAGGAAGCGCAGCGCATCGTCGTCCAGCGCCTGCAGCCCCAGCGACACGCGGTTCACCCCGGCCGAGGCGATATCGGCGAAGCGCGCCGCCTCCACCGAAGACGGGTTGGCCTCCAGCGTGATCTCGATACCCGGCTCGAAGCCCCAATGCCGCTCCGCCGCCTCGATCACCGCGGCGACCGTCTCGGGCGGCATCAGCGAAGGCGTGCCGCCGCCGAAGAAGATCGAGCCCAGCCTGCGCCCCGGCAGTTCGGCCGCCTCATGCGCCAGGTCGGCGAGCATCGCCGTGCGCCACGCGGCCTGGTCGACGCTCTCGCGGACATGGCTGTTGAAGTCGCAATAGGGGCATTTCGACACGCAGAACGGCCAGTGCACATAGAGTGCGAGTGGAGCGGTTTCGGTGGTCATATGCCTGGAGCAGGTGGAGCGGGTAACGGGAATCGAACCCGTGTATTCAGCTTGGAAGGCTGCTGCACTACCATTGTGCTATACCCGCAAGAGCCTGATTGTTCGTCAGTTTCCTGCGTCGTTGCCGGCCTGCCCGGCAAGCCGTGGAGCAACGATGCGCTCGCCCCCTGCCACGACCTTGGGGCGATGGTCAACCTGCTCCCGGCATCGCGCGCAGATGCCCGCCGCTTCCGCCATGTGCTTCTGCCGGCTCAGCCCGTGCCGCTCGGCCAGCGCATCGAGCGCGTCAAAGGCCGCGGGGCAGTCGATCAGCGTCACCTCACCGCAGTTCCGGCAGAGCAGCGCGATGCTGCGCGTGCCGTCCCCGGCGACATAGCCGCGGGCGATCTCGACCTTGTGGATCGCCCGGCGCGCGGCCAGCTGGCGGATGGCGCGGAAGATCAGGCTCGGCGCGGCGATCTCGCCCTCCCTGTCGAGCCGTGCCCGGATCTCGACCACCCTGAGCGGCCGCCCGGCATCCTGAAGCAGGCGAAGGATCGCCTCGTTCAGCTGCCCGGCGGGGCGCCGCTGCTCAGCCATGGCGGTGGTGGCGGTGCCGCAGCCGCCAGTTGCGGACATGGCCGAACACCAGGAACAGGCTCCCCGCGATGGTCAGCGGCACTTCCTGCGGCGTTTCGGCGAAGAGCAACGCTCCCGCCGCGAGCAGGGCCAGGCCGATGCCGCCGGCAAGGAGCGGCTGCCACAGCCGGTGCCGCCAAGTCCCGACCAGCAGGGCGAGCCCCGAGCTGGGCACCGCGAGCACCAGGATCCACAGATGCAGCGTCTCGGGCAGCGCGACCAGCCGCGACAAGGCGGGCAATGCCGCCAGCAGCAGCGGCAGGCCGGCGCAATGGATGAGGCACAGGACCGAGGCGCCGACCGCCATCCGCTCGACCCAGTCGATAGCGGAAGGCTCGGCCGCCGGTTGTCCGCAGCGCATGTCTTTACTCCAATAGTCTCGCAGTCGAGGGGATGCGGCGGCGCGGTTCCCCGGCACCGCCGCTCCCGCTTCCCGGCCTTAGAAGCCGACGCGCACCGTCGCGCGCAGGTCGCGACCCGCCAGCGGGGCGAAGTCCTTCAGGAAGCTCGAATGGCGTCGCGCATCGACATCGAAGATGTTGTTGGCGCTGAGCAGCAGCGAGATCTTCTGGTTGCCCGGGATCGGCCGGAAGGCGATCGAGGCGTTGACCAGGGTATAGTCGCTGGTCGGCGTCTCGAACGCGGCGATCCGGTCCTGCTCGAAGACATGCTCGGCCTCGACGCGGCCGGTCACCCGGTCCGACTGCGCCTCGATCCCGCCGAGCACGCGCATCGGCGGGATGCGCGGCACCGGGCCCTCGTCGACGATGTTGGCATGGACATAGTCGCCCAGCGCATCGACGTTGATCGCGGTGCCGCCGATCTTGGCGACGCGGAACGAGGCATCGGCCTCGAACCCGTAATAGCGGGCCGCCGCCTGCTGGAACTGGAAGCAGGGCAGGTCGACGTCACGCCCGCTCGGCGCCGCGGCCGCCTGGCAGATCGCCGGATCGACCTGGTTCTCGGAGATGTAGTTGGAGAACCAGTTGTAATAGGCCGATGCGTCGAGGCTGAAGCCGTCCTTGTGGACGTGCAGCGAGCCTTCCAGGCCCCAGGACTTCTCCAGCCCGAAGTCCGGGCTGCCCAGCTCCCAGCTCTGCGTGCCGGCATGGCCGCCGCGGGCGAACAGCTCCTCGGCCGAAGGCGCGCGCTCGGTGCGCGACAGGTTCACGCCGATCCGCACGCCGTCGGCCAGCGCATAGGACAGGCCCGCCGAGCCGGAGAGCGCATTGAAGTTGCGCTTGCCCGAGAAGAAGCGCAGGTCGCCGTCGATCGGGTTGGCCTGCTGGGTGGTCATCTCGTAGCGCAGGCCGCCCTCGGCCCGCAGCGCGCCGAAATCGAACTGCTGCAGGGTGAAGAGGCCGATCTGCTGAGTCGAGTTCTTCGGCAGGAAGGCCTCGTCGCCGACCACGTTGAAGTCGCGGTTGAAGAACTGCACGCCCGATGCGCCGCTCCAGCCGCCGCGATTGGCCTGGACCAGCTCGAGCCGGCCCTCGATGCCCTTGTTGTAGAAGGCGGTCCCGATCGAGCCGTCTTCCTCCAGCTCGAAATGGCGGTAATTGGCATAGCCGGCGCGCAGGCGGATCTGCTTGAGGAAGCCGCCGCCGGTATCGACTTCGCCGCGCAGGTCGAAGCGGTTCTGGACCAGGCTCAGCCGCGGCGCCTCCTGCTCCTCGCCCGAGGCGAGCGCGTAGCGGATCGGCACGCCGTAGAAGCTGTCATAATGGCTGTACGAGATGCCTAGGCTGCCGGTGTCGGTGATGATCGACGCGCCGACGCCCGCCGTCCAGGTCTTGGCGAAGCTGTTGGGCAGGGTGTTCTTCAGCGCGGCGGTCGCGGCGAAGTCGGGATCGTCCGGCGTGGTCGGGCCGGCGGCTGCGGCCAGCGCCTGGGCGCGTGCCTCGGGGGTCAGCACATAGCCGCCGACATGCAGGTCGTCGCTCTTGAGGTAGGAGCCGTCGGCATGGAGCACGAGCTTGTCGGTGACCGCGACGTCACCGGCGCCGCCGACCGAGCGCTCCTTCGCCGCCGAGCCATAGCTGCCGATCGCATCGAAGCGGTAGCCATTCTCCGGCACGCTGCGCGGGATGCGAGTGTCGATCACATTGACCACGCCGCCGATCGCCGAGGAGCCGTAGAGCAGGGCGGACGGGCCGCGCAGCACCTCGACGCGCTCCGCGAGCAGCGGGTTGATCACCACCGCATGGTCGACCGAGGTGTTCGACACGTCGATCGATCCGATGCCGTCGGTCAGCACGCGGACGCGCTCGCCCTGGAAGCCGCGCAGGATCGGGCGCGAGGCGGTCGGGCCGAACGAGGTGGCGGAGACGCCCGGCTGACGCGCCAGCGTCTCGCCGATGCTCGGACGCAGGTCGCGGGTCAGCTCTTCGCCCGAGACGATCGAGGTGCCGGCCAGCACGTCCTTCTCGCTCTGGTTGAGCAGGCCGGTGACGACGATCTCGTCGCCATGGTTGCCGGTCGTGCTCTGCCCGTCGGCGGGCGCATCGGCAGGGGCTGCCTTGGCGGTGTCGGCGGGGGCGGCGGTGTCGGGGCCGGCGGCATGGGCGACGGCGGGGAGGGCGAGCGCGATCGTGGCGGCGCTCAGCAGAAACAGATGACGCATGAAAACTTGCTCCAGGAACCTTGGTCTTTTGGGGATCAGGGACTCCACGGCGCATGGGCGCGCGGATACGCGCCTCTCTTCGCGAGTGGAGTCCTCAGGCCTGGAAGCGGAGCGGGGGTGCGCGGCTCTGCCAGCCGCGGGCCGGCGGCAGCAGCGTCAGGGCGTCGAGCGACGTCGGTGTGAAGTGGAAGCTGGTCGCTTCCGGTGCCGCGAGCGCGATGGGCGTCGGCAGCAGATAGGCGCCGGCGGTCGCCATCTCGCGGCAGAGCGGGCAGTTGGCCGGCAGGTCCGCGGGAACCTGCTTGCCAGGCGCCTGCACCTCTTCGGATGCGGTGAGCGCCAGTCCGGCCAGGCGGACCGGATCGAGATGCTGGTGCGTCTGGACGACCAGGCTCTGCCAGCAGAAGGACAGCAGCAGCGCGAGGAACAGGGCGCGCACGCGACCGGACAGGTGGCGCAACCGCCACCCTCCGCTTTCGCGCTGCCTGCTACCCAACACCAGAAACTACCCTCTTTCGTCTATCGGGGCCTGATATGTTACATTGTAACGTCAATCAAGCGCGGATCGCGGCCGAGGGCCGCACTCCCGGGGTTTATTTGCCGGTGAAGCTGGGCTTCCGCTTCTGGAGGAAGGCCAGGCCGCCCTCCATCGAATCGGCGGTGCCGCGCGCGCTGCGCTGGTGATTGGCTTCCATCGCCAGTGCCTCTTCCAGCGACAGCTCGAGCGCCTGGCCGATGCCGCGGCGGATCATGCCGAGCGCCTGGGTAGGGCCGGCGGCAAGCCGGGTGGCGAGCGCCAGCGCCTCATGCTCGAGCTGCTCGTCCGAGACGACGCTGTGGACCAGCCCCCAGTCGCGCGCCTTCACCGCGGGCAGCTTCTCGCCGAGCATCATCATCTCGGCAGCACGGGCGCGGCCGACCAGGCGCGGCAGCAGCCAGGTCGCGCCGCCATCGGGGACCAGCCCGATATTGACGAAGGCCTGGAGGAAATAGCCGGTGTCGCTCGCCACGCAGAAATCGGCGGCCAGCGCGAGGCTGCAGCCGATGCCGGCGGCAGCGCCGCGCACCGCGCTGACCACGGGCACGCCCAGCCGGGTCACCGCCAGGATCGTCGGGTTGTAATGATCGGTTAGTGCCGCATGGGTGGCGTTGCCGGGATCGGCCGAGGCAAGCGCGCCGCTCGCCACATCGGCGCCCGAGCAGAAGGCGCGGCCGGCGCCCTGGAACAGCACCGCACGGGAGTCGCCCAGATTACCAAGCGCGTCGCGGATTTCGTCGAACATCGCCGGCGGCGCGGCGTTGAGGCGATCGGGCCGGTTGAGCGTGATCACCAGCACATCGCCGGCGCGCTCGGTCAGGATCGTCTCGTAGGCCATGCTTCCACTCCCGTTTCGCTTCGCAACCGATAGCGGGGTGTGGAGAGGGGGAAAAGGGTGGGCGGAATTACCCTAGGGCAGCGGCGGGTGCAGCCAACCAGCTCCCCGGCGAAAGCCGGGGCCCAGGTTTCTCTGCCGAATCGCCGGCGATTTGGGGCGTGTCGATAAACAGGCTGGGCTATCGGCCTGACAGCTCCCCGGCGAAGGCCGGGGCCCAGTCTCGGCGCAGCTTGATAGTGCGGCCAAACCTCTCGAACGACATGGCAACTGGGCCCCGGCCTTCGCCGGGGAGCAGCAAGAGGAAAAGCAAGGAACTAGGGCGCGGGCGCCACCGGCTGCGGCCCGTTCGCCGTCGCGGTCAGCAGCGAATCGCCCCCCAGCGTGCGGTACAAAGTCACCAGGTTGGTCGCCTCGACCAGCCGCGTGTTCACCAGCCCGCGCTGCGCGGTGTAGTAGGAACGCTGCGCCACCAGGTTCGCCAGGAAATTGTCGATCCCGCCGCGATAGCGCGCCTCGGACAGGCGATAATTGTCCTGCGCCGCGGCCAGGTTGGCGGTGTCGGCCTTGAGCTGGTCGTCGATCGTGCCGCGCCGGGCGAGCGCGTCGGCGACTTCGCGGAAGGCGGTCTGGATCGACTTCTCATAGGTGGCGAGTGCCGCGTCGCGCTGCGCCTCGCTTGCCTGCACGCCCGCACGGCCGGCGCCGGCGTTGAAGATCGGATAGCTGCCGCTCGCCCCGCCAGACCAGTGGAAGCCATTGCCCGAGAAGAGCCCGGTCAGCGCGTCGCTGGCGAAGCCGAGCAGCCCGGTCAGCGAGATGCGCGGGAACAGCGCGGCGCGCGCCGCCCCGATCTCGGCATTGGCGGCGCGCAGCGTGTACTCGGCCTGCACCACGTCTGGCCGGCGGAGCAGTACGCCCGAATCGACTCCGGCGGGCAGCTCGGCGACAGTCGGCGCCGCTTCCTCGATTGCCGGGGAGAGCAGGGTGGGATCGATCTCGGCGCCGACGAGCAGCCGCAGCGCATTGACGTCCTGCGCCACTGCCGTGGTCTGGGAGGCGACGTCGGACTGGGCGCTGGCCAGGGTCTGCTGCGCCTGGGCCAGGTCGGTGCGCGGGGCGATGCCGCCTTTCAGTCGCAGGTCGGTGAGCTTGACCGAGCGCTCGGCATTGGCCGCGGTGTCCTGCGCGATCTTGAGCAGGCTCGCGTCCGCGGCATGGTTGAGCCAGGCCGAGGCGATGTCGCCGATCAGCGTGAGCCGCGTGGCACGCGCTGCCGCTTCGGTGGCGAACCAGCGGTCCTGCTCGGCGCGGGTGAGCGAGGCGACGCGGCCGAACAGGTCGAGCTCGAACGCCGGGATGCTGAGATCGCCCGAGAAGCTGGTGCGCGTCCCGCTGCTGCCCGCGGTCGCCGCGCCGGTGCTGCTGCCGTGGGACACGGTCGCGCCGGCACCGGCGTCGAGCTCGGGCAGCCGGTCGGCACGCTGGATGCGGTACTGGGCGCGTGCCGCCGCGATATTGGCGGCGGCGATGCGCAGGTCGCGATTATTGGCCAGCGCCGTTTCGATCAGCTTTTGCAGCCGGGGATCGCGGAAGATCTCCTGATAGGTCACCGTCGGCAGCGCGGCTTCGTTCGCCTTCAGATAGGCGTCGCCCACCGGCCAGCTCGGCGGCACCGGCGCCGCCGGCATCTCCAGCTTGGGATCCATCGAGCAGCCGGCCAGCGCGCTGCCCAGCATCAGGGTGAGGACTGCGCGCTTCATGCCTGCGCCTCCGGCTTGTTGCGGCCCATCCGCTCGCGCACCGCCTTGAGCGAATCGCGCACGCCGCGGCGGACGAGCACGAAGAACAGCGGGATGTAGAAGATGGCGAGGATCAGCGCGGTCAGCATGCCGCCGATCACGGCAGTGCCGATCGCGATGCGGCTGTTGGCGCCGGCGCCGGTCGAGATCGCCAGCGGCAGCACGCCGAAGATGAAGGCGAGGCTCGTCATCACGATCGGGCGGAAGCGGATGCGCGCGGCTTCGAGTGCGGCGTCGATCACCCGCTTGCCTTCCTTCTCGGCGCGCTCGGCGAACTCGATCATCAGGATCGCGTTCTTCACCGCCAGGCCCATGGTCGTGAGCAGGCCGATCTGCAGGTACACGTCGTTCTGCAGCCCGCGCAGGCTCACTGCGAACACCGCGCCGATCAGGCCGAGCGGCACGACGAGCATCGCAGCGACCGGGATCGACCAGCTCTCATAGAGCGCGGCGAGGCAGAGGAACACGATCAGCAGCGAGACGCCGTAGAGCAAGGGTGCCTGCCCGCCCGCGAGCCGCTCCTGATAGGAGAGGCCGGCCCAGGAGACGCTGGTGCCCGGGATCTGCGAGGCGAGCTCTTCCATCCGCCTCATCGCGTCGCCCGAGCTCTTGCCCGGCGCCGGCTGGCCCTGGAACTCGAAGGCCGAGATGCCCTGGAAGCGCGAGACGGTGGTCGGCGCGGTCGACCAGCCGATCGTCGCGAAGGACGAGAAGGGGGTCATCTTGCCGTCGCTGCCGCGCACGAACCAGTCGCTGAGGTTCTGCGGCTCGGCGCGATAGGGCGCATCGCCCTGGACATAGACGCGCTTCACGCGGCCGCGATCGATGAAGTCGTTGACGTAGCGACCGCCCCAGGCGGTCGACAGCGTGTTGTTGACGTCGGCCTGGGTGAGGCCGAGCGCCGCCAGCTTCTCCTGGTCGATCTGGATGTTGAGCGTCGACACGTCGGGCAGGTCCGACAGGCGCACCGCCTGCAGGTCCGGATCGGCATTGGCCGCGGCGAGCAGCTTGTCGCGGGCGGCGACGAAGTCGTCGCGCGACATGCCGCTGGCATTCTGCAGCTCGAGCGTGAAACCGTTCGACTGGCCGAGCCCGCGGATCGCGGGGGGCACCAGCGCGAAGACCTGGGCGTCGCGGAAGTTGCGGAAGGCGCCGGCCGCGCGCTGGACGATCGCGTCGGCACCGTTCTCCTTGCCCGGGCGGTCGTCCCAGGGGACGAAGTTGACGAAGCCCTGGCCGGTATTCTGGCCGCTGGCGCCGCCGCCACCGCCGCCGCCGGTCACCGTGAACAGCGTCTTGACGTTCTTGCCCTCGGGCCCGGTCAGGTATTTCTCGACCGCCAGCTGCACCTCCTGCGTGCGCGCCTGGGTCGCGCCGGCGGGCAGGCGGAACTGGACGCTGGCCGCGCCCTGGTCCTCGGTCGGCAGGAAGCCGGTGGGCAGGCGGTAGAACATCAGCACCAGCACCGCGCAGACCAGCAGGTAGATCAGCAGGAAGATCCACTTGCGATCGACGACATAGGAGATCGTCCGCGTGTAGCGATCGATCGTCCACTCGAAGCCCTGGTTGAACTTCTCGGTACCCTTGCGGAAGCCGTTGCCGATGAACGGCACGCGGCGCGCGAACCAGCCGCTGCCGGGCTTGGCCATGTCCTGCTTGCGCTTGAGCACGGTGGCGGTGAGCGCCGGGCTGAGGATCAGCGCGACCAGTACCGACAGGATCATCGCCGAGACGATCGTCACAGAGAATTGTCGATAGATCACGCCGGTCGATCCGCCGAAGAACGCCATCGGCAGGAACACCGCCGACAGCACCAGCGCGATCGCCACCAGCGCGATCTGGATCTGGTCCATCGACTTGATCGTCGCCTCGCGCGGGGTGAGCTCGGGGTCTTCCTCCATCAGCCGCTCGACATTCTCGACCACGACGATCGCGTCGTCGACGAGCAGGCCGATCACCAGCACCAGCCCGAACAAGGTCAGCGTGTTGATCGAATAGCCGAGCGCATAGAACACCGCGAAGGTGCCGAGCAGCACCACCGGCACCGCGATCATCGGCACCAGAGTCGCGCGCCAGCTTTGCAGGAACACGAACATCACGATGACGACGAGGATGATCGCCTCGACCAGCGTCTTCACCACTTCCTCGATCGAGAGCTTGATGAACTCGGTGGTGTCGTTGGCGTAGGCGTAGTTCAGGCCTTCGGGGAATTCCTTGGCCGCTTCCGCCACGGTCGCCTTGACCAGGTCGGCGGTCTTCAGCGCGTCGGCACCGGGCGAGGTACTGATCGCGATGCCCGAGCCGGGATGGCCGTTGACGCGGCTGACGGCGTTGTAGTTCTCCGCGCCCAGCTCGATGCGGGCAACGTCCTTCAGCAGGACGTGCGCGCCGTTGGTCTGGGTCTTGAGGATGATCTTGGCGAACTGCTCGGGCGTCTGCAGCCGCGACTGGGCAGTCACCGTCGCGTTGAGCATCTGCGTGTTCGGCTGGGGCTGGCCGCCGATCTCGCCCGCCGCGATCTCGGTATTCTGGTTGGTGATCGCCGTCACCACGTCGCTCGGCATCAGGCCATAGCTCGCCAGGCTCGCCGGGTTGAGCCAGATGCGCATCGCATAGGGGGAGCCGAACACGTTGACGTCGCCCACGCCCGGCAGGCGCGACAGCGTGTCCTGCAGGTTGGACGAGAGCCAGTCGGAGACGTCGCGGTTGGTGCGCTTGTCGGTCTCGTCATAGACGCCGACGAGCAGCAGCGTGTCCGGGTTCGACTTGGTGACGCGCACGCCCTGCTGCTGCACCTGGTTGGGCAGGCGGGACAGCGCCTGCTGCACCTGGTTCTGCACCTGGACCTGGGCGATGTCGGGATCGGTGCCCTTGTCGAAGGTCGCGCTGATCGTCACCTGCCCGCGCGAGGTCGAGGAGGAGCTGAAATAGAGCAGCCCGTCGATGCCGGTCAGGTTCTGCTCGATGATCTGCGTCACCGAATTCTGCACCGTCTCCGCCGACGCGCCGGGATAGGTGGCGCGGATATTGACCTGGGGCGGGGCGATGTCCGGATATTGCGCGATGGGCAGCGAGAAGACCGCGCCCAGGCCCATCAGCATGGTGATGATCGCGATCACCCAGGCGAAGATCGGGCGATCGATGAATACGCGGGACATAGTGGCTTAGCCGCCCTTCGACTTGGATGCGCCGGTGCCCTGGCCCTTGCGGGGCGCCTCGATCTTCTGCGGCGTGTCGGCCGGGACCGGGCGGATATCGGCATTGGGCTTCAGGTTCGCGATGCCCTGGGTGATCACCTTGTCGCCGGGGTTGAGCCCCTTGGTGATGACCCAATAGGCGCCCTGGGTGCGGTCCGCGGTCACGTTGCGGCGCTCGGCCTTGTTGTTGGCGCCGACCACCCAGAGCTGGGCGTCGCCCCTGCCGTCGCGCGACACCGCCTGCTGCGGCACCAGGAAGGCACGGGTGTCGATCGCCTGGGTGAAGACCGCGCGGACGAACATGCCGGGCAGCAACAGCCCGTCGGGATTGGCGAAGCGGGCGCGCAGCGTCACCGTGCCGGTGCTCTGATCGACCACCACTTCGGAGAATTCGACGGTGCCGGTCGTGCCGTACTCGCTGCCGTCCTCCAGCTTGACGCGCACGCTGGCGCTGCCCGGGACGACGCCTTGCTGGGCGAGCGCGCGGCGCAGCGCGAGCAGCTCGGTGCTCGATTGCTGGATATCGACGAAGATCGGGTCGAGCCGCTGGATCACCGCCAGCGGATCGGCCTGGTTGTTGGTGACCAGCGCGCCTTCGGTGAACAGCGAGCGGCCGATGCGGCCGGTGATCGGCGCGGGCACCCGGGTGAAGTTCAGGTTGATCTTCGCGGTCTGCAGCTGCGCGCCGCTCTGGGCGATCTGCGCGTTCGCCTGGCGGGCGGCGGCGACGGCGTCGGTATAGTCCTGCTTCGAAACCGCCTCGGCCTCGGCCAGCGGCTTGTAGCGATCGGCCTTGATCCGCGCCGCCTCGGCATTGGCACGGGCATTCTGCAGGCTGGCCGATGCCTCGGCGACGCTCGCCGCATAGAGGCTCGGGTCGATCTGGTAGAGCGTCTGGCCCTGGCGGACGATCGAGCCCTCGGCGAAGAAGCGCTTGCGGATGATGCCGGCCACCTGCGGGCGGATCTCGGCGACCTGATAGGGGTTCACCCGGCCGGTCAGCTCGGCGACCACGGGCACCTCGCCCGGCTGCACCACCACGAAGCCCACTTGCGGCGGTCCGCCCGCGCCCTTTTTCTGTGCGGTCTGGCTGCCGCTCCCGCAGGAAGCGAGAATCAGCGTGGCGGAAAGCAGTGCGAAGGCAGGAAGGCGGGAGCCGCCAGGGGTGATTCGGTGCAAGTGTTCAACCCGGATCAAGGCGCCGACTCGGGCGCGGTTCTGTGCGGAAACGCTCTTGGGCAGCGCCCTGAACAGGCGCAACACAAGAAATATCCGGGAAACGCGAAACTAAGTCCCGGTGCAGGGCAGGTTTCCACCATATGCTTGCCCGGTGCAACAATTGCCACGTTATGACGCTGTTCCCTATCGCCATGGGCTTTCGCGTTGCGACGGCGAGGGAAGAGGCCTATTGGCGCGCGCCAATATGGCACGCATCGAAACGCCCAACCGCATCCGCGGCACCCAGGACATCTTCGGCGAAGAGCAGCGCAGGTTCGCGCATGTTCTCGAAACCTTTGATTCCGTCCGCAAACTCTATTGCTTCCAGCGGGTCGACATCCCGGTGTTCGAGGCGACGGGCGTGTTCGCCCGCTCGATGGGCGAGACCTCGGACGTCGTCTCGAAGGAGATGTACACCTTCGAGGACAAGGGCGGCGATCTGATCACGCTGCGCCCCGAATTCACCGCCGGCATCTGCCGCGCGTACATCACCGAGGGCTGGCAGCAGTACGCGCCGATCAAGCTGGTCACCTCGGGCCCGGTGTTCCGCTACGAGCGTCCCCAGAAGGGCCGCTTCCGCCAGTTCCACCAGCTCGACGCCGAGATCATCGGCGCGGCCGAGCCCGCTGCCGATGTCGAGTTGCTCGTGCTCGCCGACCAGCTCCTGCGCGACCTCGGCATCGAGGGCGTGACGCTCCAGCTCAATACCCTGGGTGACGCAGAAACGCGTGACGCCTGGCGCACCGCGCTGGTCGCACATTTCGAGGCGCACCGGGACCAGCTGAGCGAGGACAGCCTCGTCCGGCTCGAGAAGAACCCGATGCGCATCCTCGATTCGAAGGATCCCAAGGACCGCCCGATCGCCGACAGCGCGCCGGACATCGACGCGTACCTGACCGAGGACGCCGCGGCCTTCTTCAAGGCAGTGACCGACGGGCTCGATGCCGCCGGCGTCGCCTGGACGCGCAACTCGCGCCTCGTGCGCGGGCTCGACTATTATCGCCACACCGCGTTCGAATTCGTCACCGACCGCCTCGGCGCCCAGGGCACCGTGCTGGCCGGTGGCCGCTATGACGGGCTGGTCGGCAATCTCGGCGGCCCCGAGACCCCGGGCGTGGGCTGGGCGGCCGGCGTCGAACGGCTGGCGATGATGATCGAGGAGCCGGAGTCGGATGGTGTCGATGCCGTTGTGATCCCGATGGGTGACGCCGCGGCCCTGCGCGCGCAGGGCATTGTTGCCGATCTTCGTCGCGCCGGCGTTTCGGCGGACATGGGTTTTCGCGGCAACATGAAGAAGCGCATGCAGCGTGCCGACGCCGCTGGCGCGCGCTACGTCCTGATCCTGGGAGACGACGAACTCGCACGGGGCGAAGTGACCATCAAATCGCTCAAGACCGGCGAGCAGGCACCCATGTCTCTCAGCTGGATTCCTCAAGGCGTTTTCGACCTGTTGTTCGAAGACGAGTCCAGCGAGGCTTTGGATGAAGCCGCGCCGCCACTGGCGGAGCGACTGGCGCGTGGCGGGGCAGCTTCCGAATGAAGATCCCCGCCGACCGCATTGCCGCGATCGAGGCGCGGCGCGACGAGTTGCAGGCGCAGATGGCGACCGGCGACCTGTCGGGTGACCGGTTCGTCGCCGTCTCCAAGGAATATGCCGAGATCGAGCCGGTGGCGCTGGCCGCCGGCGAAGTCCGCCGGCTGCGCACCGAGGCCGAATCGCTCGCGCTGATGGCGCAGGAGCCGGATGACGAGCTGCGTGCGCTGGCGGCGGAGGAACTCCACGCCAACGAACAGGCGCTGGCCGCTGCCGAGCGTGGTCTGGCGCTTTCGCTGCTGCCCAAGGACGCGGCCGATGCCCGCCCGGCGATGCTCGAGATCCGCGCCGGCGTCGGCGGCGACGAAGCCGCGCTGTTCGCCGGCGACCTGCTGCGCATGTACCAGCGCTATGCCGATCGGATGGGCTGGAAGATCGAGCTGATCTCCGCCTCCGATTCCGAATTCGGCGGCTACAAGGAAGTCGTGCTCAGCGTCACCGGCGTGGGCGTGTTCGCCAAGCTCAAGTTCGAGAGCGGCGTCCACCGCGTCCAGCGCGTGCCGGCGACCGAGGCGGGCGGTCGCATCCACACCTCGGCGGCGACGGTGGCGGTGCTGCCCGAGGCCGAGGACGCCGACATCAAGATCGACGACAAGGATCTGCGCATCGATATCTTCCGGGCCTCGGGCCCGGGCGGGCAGGGCGTCAACACCACCGATTCGGCGGTGCGCATCACGCACCTTCCGACGGGTACTATCGTCATCCAGCAGGACGAGCGCTCGCAGATCAAGAACAAGGCCAAGGCGATGAAGGTGCTGCGCACCCGCCTCTACGAGCGTGAGCGCGACCGGCTGGCCTCCGAGCGCTCCGGCGCGCGCGCCTCGATGGTCGGCTCGGGCGACCGTTCGGAGCGCATCCGGACGTACAACTTCCCCCAGGGCCGGGTGACCGATCATCGCATCAACCTGACCCTCCACCGCCTGCCCGAAGTGATGGAAGGCGAGCTCGACGAGCTGATCGGCGCGCTGATCGCCCAGGACGAAGCCGACCGGCTGGCGCAGCTCGACGGCTGACGCCTTTCTGTTCCCCTCCCTGCAAGGGAGGGGCTAGGGGTGGGTTAGAAGAGGCCGGGCTCGATGCCCGGCCTCTTCTGTTTTCCACTGACCGTCTTGCTGGGCTCGCTTCGCTCGCAACCCACCCCCAATCCCTCCCTTGCAGGGAGGGGAGTACCGGATGCCAATGCCCCCGGCTCTGGCAATGTTGGAAATCTTCTGCTTCGGTTCCGGCATGACTTGCACCGCGCAAATCCCGATCGACCCGCTGACTCCGCGCCTCTCCCGCACCCGCGTGGAGTATCAAGAGATTCAACATTTTTCGGCCGGGCGCCCCGGGGAGGCCCGGTGGTGAGCGACAACGTCCGCGACGCCCTCAGCGAAGCCGCCCGTCGCCTCGAACCCGTCTCCGACTCCCCTCGCCTCGATGCCGAGCTGCTGATGGCGCATGCGTTGGGCACCACCCGCGAATCGATGATCCTGCGCCATCTCGACGCTCCGGCGCCCGAGGCGCTGGAGGCCCTGATCCAGCGCCGCCTGGCGCACGAACCCGTCGCCTATATCACCGGCAGCCGCGCCTTCTGGACGATCGAGCTGGCGGTCGGTCCCGGCGTGCTGATCCCGCGGCCCGACAGCGAGACGCTGATCGAGGCGGCGATCGAATATTTCGGCGCGCGCACGCCGGCCCGCATCCTCGATCTCGGCACCGGCCCCGGCACCTTGCTGCTGGCCGCGCTCGCTGAATGGCCGGAGGCGCATGGGCTGGGCATCGATGCGTCGGAGAAGGCGCTCGATTATGCCGGGATCAATGCCGAGAATCTCGAGATGGACGACCGCGCCCGGTTCAAGCTGGGCGACTGGACCAGCGGCCTGGACGGCCGCTTCGACCTGGTCCTCGCCAACCCGCCTTATATCGGCACCGGCGAGCCGCTTCCCGAGCAGGTCCGTGCCTATGAACCCGGCTCGGCGCTCTTCGCCGGCCCCGAGGGGCTCGACGATTATCGCCGGATCATCCCCGATCTGCGCCGCCTGCTCGCGCCCGGCGGCGCGGCGGTGCTGGAGATCGGCTGGACCCAGGCAGAATCGGTATCCGCGATTGCCCGTAATGGAGGTTTCGCAGTGACTCTCTATAAGGACCTTGGAGGGCGGCCTCGCGCACTGCTCCTCTCTTGAAATGACGCGAAAGCGACACATATTTCTGCTTGGACATTGGTGCTGCACCGGCTAAGACAGCGACGGGGTAGGGCACTTTCAACCAAGCCGTTGAAACTTGGGCCGTGAAAAGCACAGCCCCAATTCAGGTCATGATAGCCGCTGCAGTCCGGTGGCCATGGCAGGCGAACTGCGCCTCCCGAGGCGTTGACGCGCATTTGTAAACTGCATCCGGGACCCAGGAATTGGACCGACGGACAGCGTAAACAAGACAGGACATACAGACCTTGATGAACAATCGTCAGGCCGGCCGCCGTCGTGGTCGTGGCGGGCAGCAGCAGCGCCAGGGTGGCAACGCCGGCCAGGGTAACGGGAATCGCATCGACAACCGTGCCCGCGGCAACGCCGCCCAGCTGCTCGAGAAGTACAAGAATCTGGCGCGCGACGCCCAGATGCAGGGCGATCGGGTCAACACCGAATATTATCTCCAGTTCGCGGACCATTATTTCCGCGTGCTGAGCGAGAGCCGCTCGCGCTTCGAGGAGCAGAACCAGCAGCGCCGCCAGCGCGACGATTTCGACGGCGATGACGAGGATTTCGACATCGAGGCCGATGGCAACCGCGCCGAGGATGGCGAGGACCAGCCCGAGCAGCGTGTCCAGCAGCAGCCGCGCCGCGAGCGTGACGAGCGCCAGGGCCGCGATCGTGGCGACCGCGAGGACCGCCAGGAGCGTCAGCCCCGCCGCGAGCGCCAGGAGCGCAACGGTCACGCCAATGGCTATGCCAACGGCCATGCCGCCGAGGCTGAGGTCGAAGCGACCGACGCGAGCGAAGAGCAGGCGCCCCGCGAGGCGCGTGCCCCCCGCGAAGCCCGCCCGCCCCGTGAGGAGCGTGCCCCGCGTGAAGAGCGTGCGCCCCGCGCCCGCCGTCCGCGCCGCGAGGAAGCCCAGGCCGAGGAAAGCCATGCGCTCGACGCAGCGGTGCTCCCGCCTGCCATCGGCGTGAGCGACGCGGCTCCTGCCGCGGAAGCGGAAGAGCCGGCCAAGAAGCCGCGCCGCACCCGCGCCCGCAAGGACGCCGAAGCGACCGCCTGAACGGCACGCGCTTCGCTACTATAGAATAAGCAACAGGATCGGCGGCTGGGCGAGAGCTCAGTCGCCGATGTCTATTTCGGGGCTGACCCGGTCCTCCACCTGCGCATCGTGCCCGGTGCCCGAGCTCAGGAACATCAGCCCCATCAGCGCGGCGCCGAGCAGGATGGTGAAGAACACCCCCAGTCCGGTGGCGAAGGCGATGGTGAAGTTGAGCCAGCCCAGCCAGTGCCAGAGGATCAGCACGCAGAGGATCGCGGTCGCCAGCGCGACCAGCGCCATCCAGCCCAGGACGCGGCGATAGCGCGCCCAGGCAAAGGCGGCATAGTCGGGATCGTCGAGGCCCTGGGGCGCATCCATTCTTTTGCAATTGGGGTCTTTGTGTGGGAGACTCAACCGCCTCAACCCGAATGAGGAGTCGAGCGGTGACCATCGCAGCAATCCTGGGGGGAAAAGGGCGCGAGGTGATCTCGATCGAGGGCGACGCGACCGTCGCCGATGCGGTCGCATTGCTCTCGGCCCGGCGCATCGGCGCCGTGCCCGTGATGTCCGGCAGCGCAGTGGCCGGCATCTTTTCCGAACGTGACGTGATCCATTGCCTCGAGCGCGACGGTCCCGCCGCGCTCCAGCGCAAGGTAAGCGAGGTGATGACCGCCCCGGCGATCACCGTCCCGCCGAGCGAATCGGTGCTCGGCGCGCTCGCGCTGATGACGCGGCGGCGCATCCGCCATCTGCCGGTGGTCGAAGGCGGCACCTGTATCGGCCTCGTCTCGATCGGCGATCTGGTGAAGTACCGGATCGAGCGCATCGAATCCGAAGCCGATGCGATGCGCGCCTATATCCAGGCGGTCTGACGCAGGAAGGCCGCCGCCCGGAAGAAGTCGGACGGCGGCCCCCTGGGAGGCGAGTGATCAGGGAACCGTCACACCCGCGAAGTTGACCAGGTCGGCGACGGTGAAGTCGCCCGGCGTTGCCGCAGGCAGACCGGGCGTGAAACCGCCGCTGACATTGAGGAACGAGTCCGGATTGCGCTTCAGCATCCGGACGAACGTCTCGGCGACCACCCGCGCGCCCACCGGGCCCAACTGGTTGCCGCCATTCAGCACCGCCGCTTCGCGCAGCACATAATACCAGAGCGGCGTCTTGCTCAGCAGGATGCCGCCATTGCTGTCGAGCAATGTCGCCTCGCCCGCCGGCAGCCCGGTCTTGATCTGCGCCGCGGTCATCGGGGCGATGCCGTAATGCTGTGCCACGCCCTGGCCGCTCGGCATGCCGAGGGCGAGCCCGCGGCGCAGGTTGCGCGTCGCCAGCATCGCCATCAGGCCGCTGAAGCCCGGCAGCGTGTCGAGCCCGGGAGCCATCACGCTGTCGATCTTCTTGGCCTTGTTGTTCACCGGCACGCTGAAGCCGGTGGTGAAGAAGGCGTTGAAGTCGACCACCCAGCTCGATCGTACCGGCAGATTGGGGCTGCGGACGAACGAGAAGACCTGGCCCAGAGATGCGTTGATCTGGACGAAGTTCACCCAATATTGCTCGCGGATCATCGAGTGGCCGAAGCGATAGGCGCCCACTGCGAACTCCACCGGCATGGCGAAGGCGCTGTTGGGTGCCGCCGATACGGTGGCGAGCGCATTGCTCACCGCAGCCGCACCGCAGATCCGCGCCAGGAAGTCGTGGACCACCGCCCATTGATAATGGTGCGTCACGATCTTCTTCGCCTCGACGAAGATGTCGCCGGAGAAGCCGGTCGCCACCAGCCCGTCCACCACCTGGTTGTGGAACTTCAGCATCGTGTGGTGGAACTGCGAGACGATCAGATTCTCGTCGTTGCGGGGATCGCCGATGATCGCGGTGTTGGTGGTGAGCGACGGATCGAGCGGATTTACGACCCGCGGCACATCGAAATTGCGCTGTTTCTTGATCGCGCCGATCCCGCCGGCGCCGCCGGGCCCGCCGTCACTGTCGATCAGGTTGGAGCCGAGCTGCATCTTCACCGCAGTGGGCGGCCCCGAAGTGGGGAAGGCATATAGGAAGGAATCGAGCGCCGGTCCGCGGGCATAGACCGAATCGAGGTCCAGCGAGGGCGTGCGCATATTGTGGATCTTCGTCGCGTCGACCGGGGTGTCGAGCGTCGAGGCGATGTCGAGCGTAATGTCGTGATCCACGAACTGGCCGAAATAGGTGTAGCCGGCGGGGATCGTGGAATCGGCGCCTGGGCCGCGTCCGACATCGGCCATGAAGTCACCGAGCTTGCCGAGCAGCGTCTGGGTGGCCAGGTCGAAGGGCAGCTTGGTCGCGTCGCGGATCGCCTTGGAGGTGAGGTAGCCGAACTTGTCGGCACAGGGCGGGCGCCACAGCGATCCGGGGAAATAGGCGAGAGTCAGCTTGGCGCCGTGGAAGCGCTTGGTCTGCGGGCGCAGCGCGTCGATCGAGATCTTGCGCTCGGGGATCGGCGGCGCCGCTTCCGGATCGGGTTTGCGCGCGATCAGCTTCAATGCGGTGTCGCGAGAGGCGATCGAGAAGGTCTTGAGCTGCTGCTTGGCCAGCTTGGTGTCCTGTACCGCCTGGGCGGTGGACTTTTTCGGGCGGGCGGGCGTGAGGATATCGTCGGGCATGCGCGTCTCCATTCGCCATTCAGGGAATGGCGTTCATGAGAGGAAGTGCAGGTGCGGCCCCGCACGGGGATCCTCGGGCCAGATGGCCGAAGTCATGCCGTGCTGGGCAAATTAGGCCCTTGTATCGTGCTCGGAGTCAACCGGGCTATATTATCGTAATTCAGACGGTGACTTAGATGGGTTAACTTATACATCGAAGTCTTGGCGACTCGACGCCGGTCATCCGTTGCGATTACGAACCAGGTCTATCGATTCGACCAACATCCGCCGCGCTAACAGGAACAGCAGCGCGCCATAGGCAAGGCCGCCGGTGCCGACCAGCAGCGCCAGTCGCGGAAGTGCGGGGAGCGGCGGGAGCAGGGTGTCGAGCCCGGTGACGAGCAGCGCCATCGCCGCGGCGGCGAGTATCGGCGGGGCAATCGCCTCGATCAGCGCGCCGAGCCTGACCCCGATCACCGGCAGCGTTCGCCAGGTCGAGATCGCCAGATAGACGGGATAGGCAACGAACCAGGCAGCGACGAGCCCCATCACGCCCCAGTGCACCCCGACCAGGAAGGCGATCGGCAGGCAGAGCGCGCCGGTCATCGAATTCTGTGCGCTGATCCCCGGGCGGCCACAGGCGTCGCTCGCCGGTGCGAACAGCACCTGCAGCGTCATCATCGGCATGGCGAGGGCGAGCCAATGGACGACGGGCACGGCCTCCAGCCATTTCGGGCCGAGCGCGACCGCGACCAGCGGATCGGCGGTGGCGGCCATGCCGAGATAGAAGGGCATGGCGACCAGCATCACCAGCTGCGCCGATCGGGTGAAGGCGGCGGCTACCGCCGTCTTGTCGTCCTTCAGCCGGGCATAGGCCGAGAAGGCGACTTCGTTGAGCGGCGGGACGAACTTCGAGACGAAGATCTGGGTGAGGAACAGGCTGGTCGTATAGATGCCCAGCATGTGCGGGTCGAACAGGCGGCCCGCGATGAACACGTCCGCCTGGCTCTGCGCGAACCAGAAGATCTGGCCGGTCGCCATCACTCCACCATAGCGGGCGATGTCGCCGGCGCCGCGGAAGTCGAAGCTCGGCCACATATAGGAGCGTGCCGCGATGGTCATGCCGATCGCGCGGGTGGCGAACAGCGCGATGGGGGCGGCGACCAGGGTCCATACGCCCATGCCGCCGAGCGCACCGGCGAGCGCGGTGACCGCCCCGGCCAGGGCGGAGACGAAGTTGACCAGCGCCTGCTTGCGGAAGTCCATCTCGCGGGACAGCAAAGCCTGGGGCAGGGCGATGAACGGCGTCGCTATATAGAGCAGCGCCTGGACGCGGAGCAGGTCGGCGACCTCGGGCTGACGGTAATAGGCCGCGGCGGCGGGGGCGGCGAGGAACTGGATCGCGCCCAAGGTCAGGTTCAGCAGGATCAGCATGCCGAACAGCTGGCGCTGCGCGTGGCGGCCGGCATCCGCGCGCTGGATCAGGGCGCTGGCGAGGCCGTAGCCGTTGAGCATGTTGAGCAGCACCAGGATCACCTGGGTCATCGCGAACAGGCCGTAGGCGGACGGGCCGAGCAGGCGGATGACGATGAAGGTCGATGCCCAGGTCAGCAGCTGGCCGAAGATCTGCGTGCCCGAGCGCCAGATCACGGCGCTGCGTACCTGCTGGCGCAGGCTGGTGTCTTGGGTGTCCGGAGTGGCCAGCACGGGTTCGCTCATGTGCGCGCTATGCGCCCGTTCCTCTTTATGCGCCGTAAACCGCCGATAGCCGCAGATTTGCGCAGTTTCGCGGGTGGAAATCGTATCCCGGATTCGGCGATTCGAATCGCTTTTCGGGGCTGATTCGGGGTGATTCGGGCCGGAATGGTCATCGAAGCGTCATTCTGGCTACCTGCACGAAAAGCCAGAAGCCGCGGAAAAGCTGGGGTTTTTTGCTCTATTTCTAAAAAAAGACAGAAAGTTGCGAATGGCTGTTGACGGGTGGGGAGGTCGGGCATAGAAGCCACTCCACCGACGCGGTGCTCCTGACGGAAC